>NZ_JAVTSH010000023.1:0-696 GCF_032678665.1 Pedobacter agri | reverse complement strand
ACAACCCTTCACATCACAACCTAAGCCAACAAAACCATTCAGGCTCTTTCAACACAAAAGCTTACTAAAGCAGGGCAAACTGTTTACTGAACCATATAGGAATATAGACATATAGATGTTTAGTTGATACATTCCTGATGTGATGAATATTGTGGTATTGGATATCAGGAAAACGATATTTACTGAACCATATAGGGATATAGTTATATAGTTGGTTTGTGCCGGGAAAACGATATTTAATGAATCATATAGGGATATAGATATATAGTTGGTTTGTGCCGAGATAGCGATATTTACTGAACCATATAGGCATACAGAATATCCTAATTAATGTTTAAATCTGTTCAATTTCGATTTAACTATAGGTAGTTTCCATTTAAAGGAATCTATTTTTTGAATTCGCATTTAAACTTTTATTAACGGTTACATTTACTTACTTTTCATGATATAGCATTAATCGCCTGGTTATTTAAGTTAACACATAAATGTTTTATAATTCTTAATTGTATCTAGATGCGCTTTATGCCTAAATAATGTTAAGAATATCCTTCAATATTTTAAGCTTTCAAGAGCGAGATCCACACCAGGCAACCTTTTAAAACCAGTTAACTGCTAAAATGTTTTGAACTTTTTCTCTTTGATAAACAGTGCTTTATCCGGGGCTGAGGAACAAAAGGTGTTAAGCTATTTGCGTAT
>NZ_JAVTSH010000022.1:0-700 GCF_032678665.1 Pedobacter agri | reverse complement strand
ACCGTTTACGAGATGAATACAATCAGCAAACCCCTCCGCCAAATCCATAATCAACTATAATTCATTTATTTACGTCATTGCGAAGCCTGCTTTTAACAGGCTGTGGCAATCTTCTCGTTTACGAGATGAATCCAATTGGCAAATCTCTCCACCAAATCCGTCATCCTAGCGTAGACGGGGATATTAATGCGCTGGAAAGTAATCGTTAACCATCCCATACACCTAATTCATGATCCCCCCACGTCATTGCGAAGCCTGTTCTTCACAGGCTGTGGCAATCTTCTCGTTTACGAGAAACAATCATTGCAAGCAATTAAACCATATAGGCGTTTAGAATATATAGGTAAATCTTTTTTGTTACTCCATCCGATCCTCCCCCTCCCTCGTCATTGCGAAGCCTGTGCTTCACAGGCTGTGGCAATCTCCTCGTTTACGAGAAACAACCATTGTAAGCAATTAAACCATATAGGCATTTAGAACATATAGAAGAGCAATCTTACCTTTTACGCCGTAAAAGCCACTTTTAGCTTTAGGCTTTATGCCTTGAGCGCAAATATCATCCTGAGCGTGGTTAAGGCCAATTAGCAAATCATTTCAACATGCCCGTCGTCCTAGCATAAACAGGGGCTAAAAGCACTTAACAGTTTTACTGGCCGAGATAGCTAGTCTATGGAGAAAATTAAGAACTCATCATTCATGG
>NZ_JAVTSH010000021.1:0-1099 GCF_032678665.1 Pedobacter agri | reverse complement strand
TTACAAAATCAACAATGTTGGTTGCCCTATTGGGATTATCATCACAATTATTTGCACAAGAAACACCTACTACAACCAGTAGATTTGGTAAACAATCTTTAAGAACCTGGAGCGTTGGTGCTCACGGAGGTATCTTAAGCCAAAATACTTTTTTAGGTGGTGGTAGTGTTGATGCAAGAGAGTTTAAAAGTATCGGTTATGGTGCGTTTATCAAAAAACAAATCCTTCCGGCTTTAGGATTACAAGCAGACTTTTTACGTGGAGAAATGAAAACTGCCAATGCATTTGGAAGTTTAGAGCAAAAGAACAGCATTTCATGGTCAGGATCATTAACAGCGGTTTTGAACATTGCTAACTTTAGCTTAAACACGGAGAACGCTGTTTTAATTCCATACGTAAAAGCGGGTGCTGGTTACATGTCTTCAGATTCACAAATTGGAACTACCGAAGTATTTAACGGTAGAGAAGGTTGGTTTATCCCAACTGGTGTTGGTTTTAAATTAGGTGTTGCAAAAGGAATTAACCTTGATTTTGGTTATGATATCAACTTCATCAAATCTTCTCCAACAGTTAAATCTGTTTACAATGAGAGCAGATTCTCTTATGCTCACGCAGGTTTAGAGTTTGCTTTAGGTAATAAAGAAAATTCACAATTACAAAACTACAGTGCTATTGCTGACTTACGTAAACAAAGTGCTGAAGAAAGTGCTGAGTTAAGAAGAGCATTATCTACTGCTGAGCAAAATGCACAACGCGACAGAGATCAATATGCTAAAGATTTAGCTGATGATGATAACGATGGTGTAGCTAACAAATTTGATAAATGCCCAGGAACGCCAACAGGTACTGTTGTTGATGGTTCAGGTTGCCCAATCAAAGTTCAACGTGAAATTATCAGAGAAACTAAGGTAATTACTGAAGAAGATCGTAAAGTTGTTAAAGATGCAATTTCAAACTTAGAATTTGATTTAGGTAAATCTACTATCCGTTCTAAATCTTACGCTTCATTAAACAGAGTTGCTGGTTTATTGGTAGAGAAAAACTTTAGCTTAAAATTAGCTGGTCACACAGATAACACTGGTGGTAGAGAATTAAACTT
>NZ_JAVTSH010000020.1:0-1521 GCF_032678665.1 Pedobacter agri | reverse complement strand
TGTCTTGTCCGGAATTAGGTTTACAATTTTGAGCACATAAAACTCAATAAAAGATGAAAATTGTAAAGCATTATTCGGACGATTTCAAGCGCGAGGTTGTTCAACATTACCTAAGTTCTGATGACAGCATGCAAAAGACTGCTGATAAATTTAAATTAGCTGTTCATGCATCAGTTGGGCAGTGGGTTAGTAAATTTGGTGGTGAATTCAGAACGCCTGTTATGAACAAATCTCCAAAAAAGTCCAAAACCGAAACGCCTGATACTCACCATGGCATGGCAAAACGTATTCAGGAATTGGAAGAAGCTCTGGAAAGGGAACGTCTAATGAATCTGGCTACAAACAAGATGATAGATATTGCAGAGCGCGATTTAAATATCTCTATCAGAAAAAAGTCTGGAGCCAAACAGTCAAAGAAATAAAAGAACAATGTCCAGAGCTAAGCATTGACAAGCTCTGCGGATTGTTTGGCTTTACCAGACAGGCTTATTATCAGTTACAGAAGTATGAGTATAAATGTCGGGCGCAATCTCATATAGTACTTGAAATGATTAAAAATGAGCGCATTATCTTACCCGGTATTGGTGGTCGTAAAGTGCTTAGTTTAATTGGCGCAGAGATGAAAAGAGAAAATATAACCATGGGTAGAGATGCTTTTTTTGATTTATTGAGGGAAAACCATTTATTGATTCGGCACTATAAAATCAAAATCATAACCACCAATTCTAGGCATTGGTATCGTAAATATCCCAACCTGATCAGAGGTATTCAGCTAATACACCCACATCAATTATGGGTAAGTGATATCACATACGTTGCAACCATCGAGGGATATTTATACCTCTCCCTGATCACTGATGCCTATTCCAGAAAGATAATTGGATGGAACATATCCAATAAGCTAGAAGCAGATGATGCTGTATCTGCTCTGGAAATGGCTCTTAATCAGTTACCCGCTGATAAAGCAGCTAGTCTTATTCATCATTCAGATCGTGGCGTTCAATATTGCTGTGATAAGTACATTTCGAAACTAAGATCCTTTAGTATTCACATCAGTATGACAGAGAATAGTGACCCTTTGGAAAACGCTATAGCAGAGCGGGTTAATGGCATACTGAAAATTGAATGGCTGAACAGATCTGAGCTTACTACCAAGTATGACACTGCATTGAAAATATCAGGGATCATTGAGGCCTACAATACTAAAAGACCTCATTTGAGCATAAATATGATGACGCCAGAAGCAGCACATACCTCTGAAGGAAACTTGCCAATAAAGTGGAAAAACTATTGGAAAGAAAACCAAAATAAAATCATGTATGATGAGAGAAATAAATTACCTACTTTGGATATTCAAAGTCAATTAAGTAAAGCCTGATAAGGATTACTGCTACAACAGTGTAAAGCCGGAAGAGGATTACGTAAAAAGTAAATGTAAACACTGAACCGGACGAAATAACAATTGTAAAGAATACTTAGTATTAACAGCTCCCAACTGTAAAGACTTTTCCGGACGAGACA
>NZ_JAVTSH010000019.1:0-2232 GCF_032678665.1 Pedobacter agri | reverse complement strand
CAAAAAGATTGAAGCGAGCAGAAACAGGGAAAAGACGATTAAGACTTAAGCCCAACTGAAGCTGGCAGATATATACAGGCAACCGCGAGGATATAAGCCGATAAAGTTCTTACAAGAGATGTCAATGATGCGTAGTGGGGTAATGAAGTACGAATTCAAGTACAGAGTTCCTTATTACATTTTAAAGTCAATGTCTAACAGACAAATTAAAAAGAAGACTATTTTTAACGATAGTTAAAACTGGTCAGAATCTTACAACACATTTTACAATGGAGAGTTTGATCCTGGCTCAGGATGAACGCTAGCGGCAGGCCTAATACATGCAAGTCGAGGGGTAGAAGAGGCTTGCTTCTTTGAGACCGGCGCACGGGTGCGTAACGCGTATGCAACCTACCTTCATCTGGGGGATAGCCCGGAGAAATCCGGATTAATACCGCATAAAATCACAGGATGGCATTATCCAATGATCAAACATTTATGGGATGGAGATGGGCATGCGTGTCATTAGCTAGTTGGCGGGGTAACGGCCCACCAAGGCGACGATGACTAGGGGATCTGAGAGGATGGCCCCCCACACTGGTACTGAGACACGGACCAGACTCCTACGGGAGGCAGCAGTAAGGAATATTGGTCAATGGAGGCAACTCTGAACCAGCCATGCCGCGTGCAGGAAGACTGCCCTATGGGTTGTAAACTGCTTTTATTCGGGAATAAACCTTATTACGTGTAATAAGCTGAATGTACCGAAGGAATAAGGATCGGCTAACTCCGTGCCAGCAGCCGCGGTAATACGGAGGATCCAAGCGTTATCCGGATTTATTGGGTTTAAAGGGTGCGTAGGCGGCCTGTTAAGTCAGGGGTGAAAGACGGTAGCTCAACTATCGCAGTGCCCTTGATACTGATGGGCTTGAATGGACTAGAGGTAGGCGGAATGAGACAAGTAGCGGTGAAATGCATAGATATGTCTCAGAACACCGATTGCGAAGGCAGCTTACTATGGTCTTATTGACGCTGAGGCACGAAAGCGTGGGGATCAAACAGGATTAGATACCCTGGTAGTCCACGCCCTAAACGATGAACACTCGCTGTTGGCGATACACAGTCAGCGGCTAAGCGAAAGCGTTAAGTGTTCCACCTGGGGAGTACGCTCGCAAGAGTGAAACTCAAAGGAATTGACGGGGGCCCGCACAAGCGGAGGAGCATGTGGTTTAATTCGATGATACGCGAGGAACCTTACCCGGGCTTGAAAGTTAGTGAATGATCTAGAGATAGATCAGTGAGCAATCACACGAAACTAGGTGCTGCATGGCTGTCGTCAGCTCGTGCCGTGAGGTGTTGGGTTAAGTCCCGCAACGAGCGCAACCCCTATGTTTAGTTGCCAGCACGTTAAGGTGGGGACTCTAAACAGACTGCCTGTGCAAACAGAGAGGAAGGAGGGGACGACGTCAAGTCATCATGGCCCTTACGTCCGGGGCTACACACGTGCTACAATGGATGGTACAGAGGGCAGCTACATAGCAATATGATGCGAATCTCACAAAGCCATTCACAGTTCGGATTGGGGTCTGCAACTCGACCCCATGAAGTTGGATTCGCTAGTAATCGCGTATCAGCAATGACGCGGTGAATACGTTCCCGGGCCTTGTACACACCGCCCGTCAAGCCATGGAAGTTGGGGGTACCTAAAGTATGTAACCGAAAGGAGCGTCCTAGGGTAAAACCGATAACTGGGGCTAAGTCGTAACAAGGTAGCCGTACCGGAAGGTGCGGCTGGAATACCTCCTTTCTGGAGTAGAGTTGACTACTCACTGCGCAACATGATATTTCGATAAAGTAAAAAGAGAAAAGTTGAAAGTTATAAGTTGAAAGTTATAAGTTATAAGTTGAAAGACATATACCAAACAAGTAACAACGAAACAACGAAGCAACAAAAAAGAAGAAACACCCAGAAGAAATGACGGTTGTCCTTAACCATAAGGTCATCGGAACGAAAGCTAGGTAGCAAATGGAGCGGTAGCGGTAATATACTAACCGCAAAAGATGCCACACCTGAACAGCACAGTCCCGTAGCTCAGCCTGGTTAGAGCACTACACTGATAATGTAGGGGTCTCCAGTTCAAATCTGGACGGGACTACTTTAATAATCCTGGGGGATTAGCTCAGCTGGCTAGAGCGCCTGCCTTGCACGCAGGAGGTCAACGGTTCGACTCCGTTATTCTCCACATTTAAGCT
>NZ_JAVTSH010000018.1:0-2421 GCF_032678665.1 Pedobacter agri | reverse complement strand
GTACGCAACCCATTACGATATAATATAGCCAAAAATCGGCCGTCCACTGGACGGCCGATAGCCTCGTGTTTTTTAAACACTTGGCTCTATCAACATAACGGACATCAAAATCTTCAAATAATATGTGAAGTATTATTATTTAATTGTTTATTTGATTTTCATAAATATATTGATTACAAAATATTTATGAAACTTTTTAATTTTATATTGCGAAATTCGTAATTGCCAAATAGATTAATTTCTTTCCTGAATTGGGGTTGAGTTGAGTAGCTCAGTTTGTTATTAAATTCACGTCAAGATAAGTTCATTAGCAGTTCAATTGAGTTCAATTTGGTCCAAAAATTTTAATAAGCTTGCGGCTATACTAACTTCATAATACATTAAAATGTTATGATATGGAAGTTTCAGAGTTGGTTACGAAAGCTGACATCGCTCAGCTAAGAGAAGATATTTTTGAAGAATTGCGAAAATTCAGGTTTGGAGGTAAAAAGCCAGTAGTAAAAAAAGAGTGGTTGAAAAGTTTCGAAGTTTGCGAAATGTTATCGATTTCTAAAGGTACGTTAGCTTCATATAGAAGAAATGGTACGCTGCGCTTTTCGAAGATCGGTGGGTTGATTTATTATAGACATGAGGATATGGAAACGCTCATGAATAGGAAATAAATGATATGGGTACAAGCCTTAATCACACTCTTTCTTCAAATCAGATAAGGTTGTATTAAAGCAACAGCAATAACGGTTTTCACAGATTAAGAATATTAATGCCCGAAATAGCGGGCATTTTTTTTGCTTGTTGTTTTCCTGGAATAAATGAAAAGAATTTCTAAAAGCAATGCAATTATTTGATATTGTTGTTAATAGTCGTAAATTGTATTCAATAAGCAGGTTATTCGATCGTTTTGAGATATTAATTTACTGCGAAAAGTTCTGTAAAAAATCGCTAGAAACTACTTTTTACCAAATCGTTACCATAAAAGAAAAAGGCTTTGTAAGTGATTGTAAATGTGTGGGTTGTAAATTACTTTATCATCCTGCCATCCCGACGAATACAGATACAGATTGTATCAAGAACCCTCTAAATGATGAATTTAGGGGGTTTTCTTTTTGAAATAGGTCATTATGGGGCATTATATATCAAATATTTTGCAACCAAATCATAACCAAAATTTTCCTTATAATTTTGTGATTTCTTCAAAACTGGAATTTTTATAATTAAATTTTTTTTCAAAAAAACAAACGATCAAATCGATCAATTTTTTTGCTGTTTTTGTCGTCGATTTGGTTGCAATTAAAGAGAAAATTTTATGAAATCTAACCACAGTTTTAGCGTCAATTTCTTTATTAGGCGCAATAGAGAGGCTTTTGGGAGAACTCCAATCTATATTAAAATAACTGTCGATGGTAGCAGGGTTTCTATGTCTGTTAAACAGACAGTGGAATTAACGCAGTGCAGATTTTAGGTTTATTACTGACTTCGTTGTCTGTCTTTACACTAAATCTCCAGGCAATGGGCAGAGACCTTGCATTAGCTAAAAACAAAATCGACGTTTTATACATTTATAGGGAAATAAAGAATTACATCGATGGCCACTCTAGCGGATAAACAAAGTCAAGCTCGCAAAATACAAGAATCTACTATCTCCATCAAAACCTTCATGATTTCGATCTCCCTCACCATTGTAATAATTTTTTCTCTTTGGGCCTGGAAAACAATGGAACGGAGATCTATTCTTCGAGAAAGTCAGAAAGAAAGCCAGCGTTATAAAAGATTAATTTCTGCTAAATCAGACGCTACATTTAAAAATAACCTGCTCGTATTTAGTAAACCACTATTGTGGACAATTTCTAATGATTTTTTAAAAGGGGATGGGAAAGCTATTAATACCTATCTAAATCAGCTTACTACATTGCCAAATTTTCAGGAAGCATCTATAATTGATAATAATGGTGTAATTATATTTTCAAGTAAAAGGTCTGAAGTTGGACATTTGTATTCCACTTTTTATAACAGAACGTTTCTCGCCACAGATTCTGTCAAACTTAATATGCAAAGGCTTAATAGGATCATTATCACGGGTCCAATTTTAGGGCGTACTGGTCGAATGGCCAGCCTGTCTATTGATTATCTTCTGCCTGGCAAAGAATAGCTTGCTTTTACAGGATCATTGTTCTCCTGTTGTCCTAATTTAGCGCCTACGAATGCCATCAACAAAGGTAATTCCAGGTTAGTGTATGGCTTTAATCTATTGGCTGTACCCTCCAAAATGCTCTTCAATAATCCAGTTATTTACGACACTATAAAATATTTGAATTTTATAAATAATACAACTTTTTTGTGTTTATTTTATGTAACACTTCTGAAACATTTAATACCTCTGCATGTTGTAATCGATATTAAAAATGAACAACATGAACAAGAAAT
>NZ_JAVTSH010000017.1:0-2656 GCF_032678665.1 Pedobacter agri | reverse complement strand
TGCATATACCAATAAATTTGACCCCCTTTCGCCAATTTTAAATTGACCCCCAGAGTTGTTGCTTGAAAAAAGCAGAAGTTGTTGTACGAAATGGCATTTTAGAATTGATCTTTCAAGTCCTGTTTAACAACTGTTATTTTACAAAAATACGTTTTCAATCTTAGAGTTTCTCCTCCTCATAGATTCACCAAATAATTCAACTCTCAATGAGTGATGAACGATACGGTCAAGAACCGCATCTGCTATTGTTTTCTCACCAATTATATCATACCATTCCTTCACTGGTATTTGTGATGTAACTATTGTTGAACGCTTCTGGTGCCTATCTTCAATGATGTCCAGTAAAGTAACCCTTGACTGTGGGTCGAAGGGCTGAAGTCCGAAGTCGTCAAGAATAAGAAGATCAACCCTTTCAATCTTTTTGAGTTCTGCCAGGATGGTACCTTTAGCCTTTGCCAACTTTAGCTGCCCCATAAGCTTAGCGGTATTGACATACAAAACTTTGTATCCATTCTGACATGCCTGATATCCAAGTGCGGTGGCCAGATAGCTTTTTCCGGTACCAGTGGAACCGGTTATAAAAAGATCCTTGTGCTCCTTAATGAAATCCAGGGCTGCAAGTCTGTGCACCTGATTCCTATCGAGGCCTCGCTCAATGGAGTAATCAATATGTTCAAGAGATGCCTTATATCGGAATGCAGCCGCCCTAATTGTCCTGTCCACCGAACGGTTGCGCCTGTCATCCCACTCGCTTGCAACCAGTACCGATATAAACTGATCAGTAGTTAGCGATTCCTTTACAGATGATTCCAGATTGGTCCTAAATGCATCGTACATTCCAAACAGCCTTAGCTGTTTCATTTTCTCTAATGTTTCATTGTTCATTTCTAATTGCTATTAATTGTTACTGGTAATATTCCTTACCCCTGATGTTTCCATGCTCAGGGATCTCTATTGTCTGTTCTTCTGCAGATAGCTGATCAAGCTGTTTTCGCAGGATCTCCTCAATTATGCGGTAGTTATACTGTCCAAGATTATCTGCCCAACGGCAGGCATTTTTTAGCCGGACCGTTCCAACACGACGTGCAAAGTTCAGTATGCCCGAGCAGGATTTATGGGCTTGCTCCGGATGTCCCTTATACTCAAGCACCTTTGATATATAACTGGCAACATCACTATGGATTTCTTCTGCCTGCTGTATAAAGTTCTCAGGAGTCCATTCTGAGATATACCGGTGCTGTGGCGCCAGATGGATTTCCTGGGTGGTATAATGGTGCTTTGTTCGCACTCTTGAATGTAAAGCTATCATGGTATAGTTGTAATAGACTTTTACAGAGCCGGAAGTGTACAGCAACTTCACCTTTTTGCCAACATAATTATATGGAACACTATAGTAGTGAACATCTTCACCCAGCCGTACATGCCCGTTTCTCATTACGGTAACCATCACCTGCTTATGCACCTCATATCGAACTGGATTAAGCACGGCAAGTGCTTCACGTTCGATTTCCTCAAACTGTTCCCTGCGTGAGTAGTTTCTACCAGAAAAGTGCTTGTTGTTATGGATTTCGAGCAGAGGCGCTATCGCTGCATTAAGCTGCTCCAGGGTTTCAAAACGGCGATTATCAAGTTTGTTGTAGATACTTCTATAAATGAGTTTCACAGCTCCTTCCACGAGTGATTTGTCGCGAGGTTTATAGGCACGTGCGGGAATAACTGTCGTTGCGTAATGTTCCGCAAATGCGGCAAACTCATCGTTCAGTACCGCCTCATACCTGCTTCCTCTTGTAACAGCGGAGCGAAGGTTGTCGGGCACGATCGCCTCTGGTACACCTCCGAAATAGCGAAGTGCATTTTCACAGGCGGCGATGAGATCCTCCTTCTTCTGTGAGGCCACAGCCTCAACATAGGTGAGCTGGCTGCAACCAAGTATCGCCACGAATACCTCTACGTCCTGCCTCGTATTATCATTCCCGATAAGAAATAGCTTTTTACCGGCAAAATCGATATATATCTTATCACCAGCCTTATGTTCAATATGCATCACCGATCTGGATAGCTGCAGATAGACCATTATGGCGTTATTAAAGTGTGAACGGCTATATCCGTCAGGGTGTTTCTGCACATATTCTTCGTGGAGAGATTCCCTTGTAACACCCTTTTTCTTCAATCTTTTACAGTAATCAGGTAATAGTGTTTGGAGAATCTGCATCCGGGGTGCACTGGAGATTCTGGCCACAGGTGTGGTGAAAATGACGGCCAGATCGCTATCGCTCTTGGCATTAAACTCTTCATAGCTGATGCCAAGTGCCTGCCAGATGCGAATATACTTTTTAATGGTATTACGTGAAGTTGATACCATTGCATGGATACGCTTGGTCCCGGTTCCCTGATTGTATAGACGGATGATCTGTCTTAGTTTATTCATTTTGATAGGCTTATTGGACATTGTAATCAGCAGTTTTTGTTCGGCTAAAAGCTAAACAAAAACATATTCCTATAAACCATTCAGCACAAACGAATCTGCGATTTCAAGGGGGTCAATTTGGATCGGCGCAAAGGGGTCTTTTTGCTTTGGCGAACCTTATCAAATTAACTCGGCAAAGGGGGGCTTTTTAAAGTGGCGAAGAGGGGTCAATTTGAAGCGGTTTATCCA
>NZ_JAVTSH010000016.1:0-3499 GCF_032678665.1 Pedobacter agri | reverse complement strand
ATAAACAAGAAAGCCCTGCAACGTTACGTTACAGGGCTTCTTTAAGATTTGGCACCGACCTACTCTCCCACGTGTTACCGCAGTACCATCGGCTCTGGTGGGCTTAACTTCTCTGTTCGGAATGGGAAGAGGTGGACACCACCGATATAGGCACCTAAATATTTTAAAGTTGTAAGTTATAAGTTCTAAGTTGTAAGTCTTTTGACTTTATACTTTTTACTTTAAACTTCAACATGACATATTATTGAAAGAAGTTAAGTTTTGAAGAACAAACAACAGTATGTTGCTTTTGAAAGCTTCGGATGATTAGTACTACTCGACTGTGCTGTCGCCAGCTTTACATCTGTAGCCTATCAACGTAGTAGTCTTCTACGGTCCTATATGGAATTCTCATCTCGTGGCTAGTTTCGCACTTAGATGCTTTCAGCGCTTATCTATTCCCAGCGTAGCTACTCTGCAATGCCCCTGGCGGAACAACAGATTCACTAGAGGCTAGTCCAACCCGGTCCTCTCGTACTAAGGTCAGCCCCACTCAAAATTCCTACGCCCACAACAGATAGGGACCGAACTGTCTCGCGACGTTCTGAACCCAGCTCGCGTGCCACTTTAATCGGCGAACAGCCGAACCCTTGGGACCTTCTCCAGCCCCAGGATGTGACGAGCCGACATCGAGGTGCCAAACCTCCCCGTCGATATGAGCTCTTGGGGGAGATCAGCCTGTTATCCCCAGCGTACCTTTTATCCTTTGAGCGATGGCCCTTCCATGCAGAACCACCGGATCACTATATCCGTCTTTCGACCCTGATCGACCTGTATGTCTCACAGTCAAGCAAGCTTATGCTATTGCACTCCGCGTACGGTTACCAAGCGTACTGAGCTTACCTTTGAAAGCCTCCGTTACCTTTTTGGAGGCGACCACCCCAGTCAAACTACCCATCAAACAATGTCTCCCGTAAGACGGGATTAGACACCGAACACAGAAAGGGTGGTATTTCAACGTTGGCTCCACGACGCCTAGCGACGCCGCTTCAAAGCCTCCCACCTATCCTACACATCCTGTGCCCAATGTCAATGTTAAATTGTAGTGAAGGTGCATGGGGTCTTTCCGTCCCGTTGCGGGTACCCGGCGTCTTCACCGGGACCACAATTTCACCGAGCTCATGGCTGAGACAGCGCCCAGATCGTTACACCATTCGTGCAGGTCGGAACTTACCCGACAAGGAATTTCGCTACCTTAGGACCGTTATAGTTACGGCCGCCGTTTACTGGGGCTTCGATTCAATGCTTCTCCTTGCGGATGACATCCCCTCTTAACCTTCCAGCACCGGGCAGGTGTCAGGCCTTATACTTCATCTTTCGATTTTGCAAAGCCATGTGTTTTTGTTAAACAGTCGCCTGGGCCTTTTCACTGCGGCTGACATTGCTGCCAGCGCCCCTTCTCCCGAAGTTACAGGGCCATTTTGCCGAGTTCCTTAGCCATGATTCACTCGAGCACCTTAGAATCCTCTTCCCGGATACCTGTGTCGGTTTGCGGTACGGGTTTTTATAACCTGAAGCTTAGCGGTTTTTCTTGGAAGTCTGATTACCTGCGCTATCCACTCACCCGAAGGCTTGCGGTACTATCGACTTTCAGCTAGATCGGCGGATTTGCCTACCGTTCTAATACCTACTGTCTTTAACGATCTATTCCGTCAGATCGCGGCAGTGTCACTACTCCGTCCCCACATCGCAGTTATAAAAAGTACTGGAATATTAACCAGTTGTCCATCGAATTTCCCCTTCGGGTTCTCCTTAGGTCCCGACTAACCCTGATCCGATTAGCGTTGATCAGGAAACCTTATCCTTTCGGTGGGCGGGTTTCTCGCCCGCCTTATCGTTACTTATGCCTACATTTGCTTTTCTATAAGCTCCAGCACCCATTACCAGATACCTTCACTGCCGATAGAATGCTCCCCTACCGATATATTTCAATCCCATAGCTTCGGTGTACAATTTAATGCCCGTTTATTATCCATGCCCGATCGCTCGACTAGTGAGCTGTTACGCACTCTTTAAATGAATGGCTGCTTCCAAGCCAACATCCTAGCTGTCTGTGCAATCGGACCTCGTTAGTTCAACTTAACTGTAACTTGGGGACCTTAGCTGATGGTCTGGGTTCTTTCCCTCTCGGCGCATGACCTTAGCACCCTGCGCCTCACTGCAGATCATATTTCATAGCATTCGGAGTTTGTCTGGATTTGGTAGGATTTGACTCCCCCGCACCCAATCAGTAGCTCTACCTCTATGAAACTTAATATCCACGCTGTTCCTAAAAACATTTCGGGGAGTACGAGCTATTTCCCAGTTTGATTAGCCTTTCACCCCTACCCACAGATCATCCGGAAACTTTTCAACGTTTATCGGTTCGGTCCTCCAGTACGTGTTACCGCACCTTCAACCTGTCCATGGGTAGATCACAAGGTTTCGCGTCTACCCCCTCTGACTATACGCCCTATTCAGACTCGCTTTCGCTTCGGATCCGTGCCTTAAACACTTAACCTTGCCAGAGAGGAGTAACTCGTAGGCTCATTATGCAAAAGGCACGCCGTCACGCAACTTGTACGCTCCGACCGCTTGTAAGTACACGGTTTCAGGTTCTATTTCACTCCCCTGTTCGGGGTTCTTTTCACCTTTCCCTCACGGTACTGGTTCACTATCGGTCTCTCAGGAGTATTTAGCCTTACCGGATGGTGCCGGCAGATTCCCACAAGGCGTCTCCGACCTCGCGGTACTCAGGATACTGCTAGACTAGCATTCTATACGTGTACAGGGCTATCACCTTGTATCGCCGGGCTTCCCATCCCGTTCCACTTCTGTTTGCTAATGCCACAACGCAGTCCTACAACCCCACCTATGCCGTAACATGGATGGTTTGGGCTCTTTCCCTTTCGCTCGCCACTACTCAGGAAATCATTGTTATTTTCTCTTCCTCTGCTTACTTAGATGTTTCAGTTCGGCAGGTTTGCTCATTATATGTGACTGGTCTTCAACCAGCCGGGTTGCCCCATTCGGAAATCTTCGGATCAATTCCTATTTGCAAATACCCGAAGCTTATCGCAGCTTATCACGTCCTTCATCGCCTCTGAGAGCCAAGGCATCCCCCGTGTACTCTTTATTACTTTCTTCTACTCATATGCCTTTTGCGCCATATGGTATGCTTTTTTTGCTCTTGTTATGATGTCTCATACCAGCCATCTGATTACTCTTCTGTCTGGTGAGCACAAACACAACAGTCGCCTATTGTTGTTTGCTCTTCTTTTTTAACTTCTTCCAATATGTCAAAGAACTTTATTAAGGTATAACGCTCAGGGTATAAAGGTGCAGGGTTTAATGTGCCCCAACCTAAGCCTATAGCTTATTCCTTATTAGTCAAAAACTGCGGTCTCGAACCGTTTCATGTGCCCCTTTGGCGTTTCTTTTCTTTCAATCTGTCAATGATGACCACCGATCCCGGTGATGT
>NZ_JAVTSH010000015.1:0-8856 GCF_032678665.1 Pedobacter agri | reverse complement strand
ATTAAAGAACTATTTGAAATAATTTTAGATCTATCTAAAAAAGTAAATGAAATCCACCAGTTACATTTTTCGGAGAAGAAATTAACATCCCGGAAAAATCAGAAACAAAAGTTTTTGGCAGAAATCTTGACAAGCCCTACAAAAAACTCCAAGGGTCGCTAAATCGCTGGGATTGCTTTATCTGACCTAACAAACTTTAACAACTCTTTCAAATAGGTTTCGGTTTCCGAGAGGCTGCCATGCCTATTGGCCGAACAGTTTTCTACAAGCGTCCATCCAGCGCGAAACTTCCGCACATTTGAGAGATGTTTAAATGAATAGAGTGTATAATTCTTATCTAATAGACCAGTAGCCTCCAAACATTTTTTAAATCTATCGTAGGCATAATTTTCAGCGCACATAGTTTGTGAAATGAAAGTTTTTGCAGAACCCAGAAGAAAACATTCTTTGTCGAACTTTTCAATTTGCAATTTATCTAGTTCGGCTCTCAGACTGACGTCAATATTAACAGGAATTGATTTTTTATTCTTCGACACAGTGCCAGGGACAGTAATCGTATTTTCCTCCAAATCAATGTACTTCAACTGAAGAAATCTAAGCTCCTTCGGACGGATGCAGGTGTAATAATCATCCGCACGAACAACTGGTAATATTTATCATACTTATCAAGCCAATCCATGATAACCTTAAAGTCGCGTTCCGTAAATACCTGATGGGACTGTGTCGGCATTTTTTTTCGTGTCTCACAATCGGTTACAGGGTTCGCGGAAATATATTATTAACTTTTAAATATCTAAAAAATTTATTTAACCCAATTCTGCAATTGTTGTAGGTCACCCCGGCCCACTTCTCTTCTCTTGCCTTAAAATTGAGAAAATCCGTAATCTCAAAATCACTGATGGTATTCACCTTTTTATTTCCACCCTGATATTTGATAAAGGAATTGACAGTCGGACTTGTAAGTACTGATTGATTTGGGCCTTGTTCCTTTTGCTTTGTGGTAGGACTCAAAAAGAACTAATGCTTCATTAAGGTCGATGCCAATGAGTTCCTTTTTAAGCCTTGCATTTGCCTGCTCATCCAATGGATTCCAATCGCCTTCGAGGGCAATCCGGTATGCTTCACATAGATTATTAAAGTTTTTAAGCTTTTGCCTTGGATCTTTAATCCGGTTAAGCTTTCTGGTTACCCTGATCCGCTCCATCCGTTCTTCTGCTGCATTATAGAAAAAGAACTCAACATACCAACTTTGCTTTGCCACTTCTTTATCTAGGGTGCTCCCTATAGGAACCTTTAAAATTGTCCGTCCCTTTACTAAACGGGGAAATGTATAAGGTAATTCCGGAATTTCCACAAAGCCAAAACTAGCCTGACGAAGATTTTTTTCCTGTGACTTACGTTCGGAGTACCCAACGTTTTCCGGATTTTCCTTAGAAGAATCTTGTTTTTTTTCGCCGTGCAGGACTGCATGAATTTTAAGCTTGCGGGCCGTTTAGTGGCAGACTTGTGTCAGAGTTAACCGACTAAAAAGAAGATAAATCACTGCTTTTCATTGGTTTAAGGATATCTGTGGAGAATATCCGATTCGGTATACCGTTTACAATCTTCATTCAGATTTGTAAATAGTTATCGTTCGCAACTAATAAATAATAATCTGCGGATATTGAATTCCTAATGAGAGATCGTGGCGCAACAATCTTTAGATGGTTCACTAGCCGATACACCCTATTTTTTTCATCGCTACCAATCCATTTTGGGAGGTGTTTTTCTGATAATTGATATCAAAGCTTCCATTTGAGAGATACCCGTATTTTGGAACTGAGTAGAAAGAACACAATCAAGGGCGCACTAAGCATGATGAGCGCATTCATTATTGAAGATGTCTAGAAACATGCAATGCTGAAAGGTTTATCCTAAGAAGCGACATATGGCTTGAATCCTAAAATAAGTGCGAAACTGGAGGATATAGTCGACACAATTAAGGCTGTCAGTTATTGCTTGAAATAATGATCTATATTTACTAGCTGATAATGAATGGACAGGCTGGCCACTTTACGGTCCCTTTCAAAAATTGGACTGGTGATGATGATACTATTACCGCTTTGGGTATTCAATCTGGCAGAATCTTTTGAGAGGAAGTTGATGTTATAAAAAGTGGAATACAGATGTCCGATCTCCGACTTTTTACTTGAAGCTATGATTACTCCGTAGTTATCGATTACGGAAGCGTCCTTAAAATTCTGCATGGTCGCAAGTTGATCAAGATAGGTGTTTACAGCCTTCCTATCCCCTTTCAAAACCTCAGTACGGATTGCCCAAACCAACGGCTTGCTAAATACCAACAATTGGCTTTTTAAAGTAGTATCCAACCTAGCAGAAATTGTTCTTTTATATAGCTGACTTTGCCTTTGACTTATCTCAATGATGGCTTTCCGCTCGATTGATTTCGATACCCAAAGCGAAAGAATGATAAGAATACTCGCAGCGAGTGAAATCAAAAAAGTTTTTATGGAGATGGTAGATTCTGTTATCCTGTGCGCTTTACTATGTCTATCTGATGAGTTGGTCATTCATGTAATCTTTTTTTTTCTACAATGTCGAAAACGGTGATTTTGTTTTTCACCTCATTAGAAGAAATTAAACAGACGCGTATGTTCGCAGAAAATAGGTGTAAACTTACAGCATATCTTACTGAGAAACCTTTATGATTACAGACTAAAAAGCGAGATCCATATGCTTTGTTCGAGTTGAAAAATAACTTTCTTTAACCATCGGATTCATCAATATGTTACACAAATTTAAATGGCAATGATTTGGTGCGTAATTCAGAAATCATAAAAACAACCCATCGTAAATAACATATGAGAATCTAGTTTTTAAATAGTCAAATATATGTTCAGAACCAGCAGTATAATAAATGTAAAACTGCGTTAATGCAATAATGCTAATTTGATAGGCTTGCATAATTAGGTTAAATTAGGGACCGTGGCTTATAATCTTGAAAGATTAAACTTTTCCTTGTTAAAAAATAGACCAGATCTTTTTTGATGCATATCAATTAAAGGCATCAAAATTTCAAAGTATATGAAAGCTACTAGACAGCAATTCCATTAACTCTGTTTGGTGATCTTTACTGTTTTTTGATTTTTATTTTTTTTATATTAGGGATTTGATAGAAAAGAAATCCATGGTTAACGCTCATTCCGCCAGGATTAATAATATCCAAGATGATTTTTTACTTCATTGCCTTAAAAACAATTTAATATATAGCTATGTCCACATTATTCAAACCTACGCCTACTGATTATGAACGCCTGATTCTATCCGGCAAAGATTTTTTTCCGCACCCTACACCATCACCAAAATCAAGTTGGGAATCCAAAGCAAGAACAGTAGTCATCTCATTGGCATCCAAAGCACCCTATATAGGAGGTGCAGTCAGTTATGTAATCAAAAGTTTCTGGCAGGAAGCTAAAGCTGATATCTGGGCTCAGGTTAGTGAAAATGTTTCCAAAATGGTTGACCTAAAAATTCTTGAATTCGAGATCACCCGTGATGGAAGCGAGTTGATGGCTATCAAAAGTGATATGGTATCCTATGTTGTAGCCAAAAACAAATCTGAACAGGCCATGCAACTCAATACACTTATTAGTAGGTGCACGGAAATGTATTTCAAGCTAATCAAATCCAATAACAAAGAGAAACTTATACCATTTACAGTTACGTTTTCATTGGTTCATCTTGCTATACTCAAAGAACGAGTGGATTCCGGAGAGGCCCTTTATGGTGAATTTGATGAGGCTTGGGTAATTGATTTGCAGCGGCAGATTGAAAACTACCAGTCATTTTTTACCGAGCAGATCCCGGCTTTGATTGAATGGCGTTCCTCACAGATTATTTACGAAAGTGTTACAACAGGTAAATTGATAAAAGATACAGACATCCAAGTCAACGACACTTTTGCGAAGAGATCGTTCAAAAAGAGCTATAGATTTGTGGATGGTAAAGATTATCGAAAGGACGAGTTGATGAAAATCAAGGAAGGATGGATGTCTTTTTGGATAGCAGATTTTGCGCAGTCTTATGCTTCGTTTTTTTATACTAACCGCCTTTTGCCTGGTTTAGAATCTGCACCACCAGCTATCGATCCGGCTTTCAACAGAATAACCATAGGACCGTTTTCACCGGGAAGCGAAAATGAATTACGTCCGTTGCGACCGGCAAACGACAGTCAGCCCAGCGGGAAGATTAAAGAAATAGTATATAACTTCGGGGACAGTCTAGACAGTTTCCAGGTAAATTTTGAAGGTCATGATGGTCAGAGAGCAACTAAAATTGGTGGCGATAAGACAAAGACGATTAAAGTTGATCCTGATAAGGAGCTTGTTGCCTTGCGGTTTTACTATTTACAGCCTTATAGTAGTTTAGCACCATTAAAGTCAATCAATTTTGTTTACAGCGACGGAAGTGAGAGTGAAACAGCAATGTCGAAGGATAAGCAACTTTTCAAGTATCAGGAAATTAAAATACCAGCAAATTATGAAATCACCAATTTAAGATCTGCAAGGGATGGTAGTGAACGGTTTTCATATTGGTTCTGGCTTGAACTGACCTTTAAATCCGTAGATAAAATAGGATGCTGAACTTAATTAGTAACCTTATAGTCGGTTGGTAAAAGGAACTGACTATAAGGTCACAATAAAACCAATCACATTTTTATCATCGGTGCTAGCATTATCTTCTTATCTGTAAATAGCCTTCCGTTTCCATTAGTTGATTTTTAGAAATCAAAGTTTAGCTAATTAAAAATAGCAATTTTTTCAGCTCATTAAGCAGTTACAAAATGCCTTCCAATATCGTTTTTTTCAAATCTCTTGAAATAATAGTAATCTTTCATGAATTGCATTCTCAATGGATCATCAAAAAATGCAGTCAGTGTTTTATAAATTGCTCATGTAATGATTCTGACGAAATTGTGAATCATGAAAAAACAGGAAATTTTATTTTTTGTTGGAAATTTTTACAAGCAAGTGCATTAATGAGACTTCACTAACGACGCGTAAACAACTTCTCGTCTGAAATAGTAATTTAATACTACACAAGAAGATGTAAGTACCAGAATCTATCTTTTAAAACAAACATAAAAAACCTATTCGCCGGTAGGTAAAATCTAGTCAGATTGATCATTTTACGTATGTTGTAAGGCAATTAAAGGACTGTATCGTGAAACTGAATTGATACAGTCCTTTAATATTATCTACCAGTTAATTCCAAGGTTAATCTCAAAACTACCGGCGGTGAATCCACTCAGCGCACCCGTTTGGGTTGTATAAGAAGTGTTAATGGTGTATTTTTTTTTGTAATGCATCCCAACCCCGAAACTCGCCGCCCGGCTGGTATGGTATATGGCTGTCAAAAGTAATTGTTCATTGGCCAGCGCAAGCTGCCCACCAATATCAAAGATCCCGGAAAGTTCCTGGAAAGACCTGTATGCAACCTTTGGTTGAAACTGGTTTTCGCCTAGATCAAATTGATAACCAACAGCAGCATACAAGACCGGCGAATTGATCAGCCTGAAATTGTCCCGCTTAAAATAATTCTTTAGATTCACCAATGCAAAATCCAGGTTTAGTCTGTTACTGGTCATCCCCACACCAAAATCACCATCAAAATAAGTCCGGTGATCTGTATTGTACATGCCCACCTGGGTATCATTCGGATTTCCAATCAGATCCTGCATGTCAATCCGCTGGTTGATAAAACCAGCAGAAAGACCAAAATGCAATTTTGTTTCTTCACCTAATGGCAAATTGTAGGCATATGAGGCCAAGACTCTTGTCTGCCTCTGCAAACCCGCCTTATCAAGGTTCAAGTTTAAGCCAATACCTACACGCTCCCAGCCATAAGTTGCACTTAAGTTCTGCATGACCGGTGCACCCGGAATACTATTCCATTGTGAACGGAAAGCTAAATCTGCCGCTGCTCCTTTTTTGACGCCTGCCATAGCCGGGTTGGCCAGATAGGTATTATGGAAGTACTGGTTCATTAACGGACTGGTTTGAGCATTCGCCTTTGTCATCCCGACCAGTGCGGCCAGTATAAATATTTTAATTTTTATGCTTTTCATAATGATTAACGGTTTCTGATAATGGTAATAAATCCCTTTTGAACAAGTTTGTCCGGCCCATAAGTAATCACATAATAATAAGTGCCCTCTGCCAAATCGCTTCCACGAACGGTTCCTGCCCAAGCATTATCATAACCTTTCTTGTTATATAACTCTCTTCCATTCCGATCGAAGATCCTTACCTCATTGTTTGGATACATGTCGATATTCTGAACTATCCATGTATCGTTTACCCCATCACCATTTGGCGTCAGGATATTATTGGCGATTAGCTTATAATCTTCAGCCACTTTGATGGTGATGGATCTCGTTGCCGTGCAACCCCCTGTACCCGTAACCTCTACCGTATAGGTAGTGGTCTGAGAAGGACGGACAGTCAACACAGCGGTGTTCTGACCAGATAGGATTCCATTTGCTGCTGACCACCTGTAGGTTGTCCCACCTGTTGCTGTCAATAGCGCTGTTTCTCCTTTGCTGAGTTCAGTTCCTTTGCTGCTGATTACATTTGCATTTGGTAAAGCATTAATCAAGAGCGATCCATTAACATATACGAAACGGTAGTTTCCCGAAACTGCATTAGCAGGAATAAGTGTATAAATGCCTGGGATGTTCCTATCCGCATTGGTGTTAACGCTTGCTTTTGTGCTTAATGCATTCTCAGTATCCCCTAATTTAAAGCCACTATAACTTACACTAAAATTTGGGAAGCCATCTGACCGACACATCACCGCATTATTCGCTGTGACGGTAATGGTGGCCTGGCTTATGCTTAGGTTGGCCGGAACGTAATTGATATTGTAATTATCAGTTAAAGCCAATGTTCCTTTATTGATCGCATAAGTACCCACGTTTTCGCCTGGTAATCTCACCAGTGAACCAGTGAAAGTATCACCTGTAGCCAGCGCCGGAGCAAAGGTATAAGTCAAAGCAGGATCAACATCACCAAAGGTTTTGCTCTTCGCTGCTGCTGTCACCGTAATGGTTTTCGCTGCAATCGTTAAGTCAGCACCAACATAAGTCAATGCATAGTTATTGCTTAATGAAAGCGTACCTCTATTGATTCTATACGTCCCCACGTTTTCGCCAGGTACCCTAACCAGTGATCCGGAGAAAGTATCACCCGTAGCCAGCGCCGGAGCAAAGGTATAGGTCAGTGCAGGATCAGCATCACCAAAGGTTTTGACCTTCGCTGCCGCTGTTACCGTAATGGTTTTCGCCGCAATCGTTAAGTCAGCACCAACATAAGTCAATGCGTAGTTATTGCTTAATGAAAGCGTACCTCTATTGATCGCATAGGTACCCACGTTTTCACCAAGTACCCTAACCAGTGAACCCGTGAAAGTATCACCTGTGGCCAGTGCCGGAGCAAAGGTATAGGTCAGTGCAGGATCAGCATCACCAAAGGTTTTGCCTTTCGCTGCCGCCGTTACCGTAATGGTTTTCGCTGCAATCGTTAAGTCAGCACCAACATAAGTCAATGCATAGTTATTGCTTAATGAAAGCGTACCCCTATTGATTGCATAAGTGCCTACGTTTTCGCCGGGTACCCTAGCCAGTGATCCCGAGAAAGTATCACCTGTGGCCAATGCCGGAGCAAAGGTATAGGTCAGTGCAGGATTAGCATCACCAAATGTTTTCCCTTTCGCTGCCGCTGTTACCGTAATTGTTTTCGCTGCAATCGTTAAGTCAGCACCAACATAAGTCAATGCGTAGTTATTGCTTAATGAAAGCGTACCCCTATTGATTGCATAAGTGCCTACGTTTTCACCAGGTACCCTAATCAGTGAACCCGAGAAAGTATCACCTGTAGCCAGTGCCGGAACAAAGGTATAAGTCAAAGCAGGATCAGCATCACCAAATGTTTTGCCTTTCGCTGCCGCTGTGACCGTAATTGTTCTCGCTGCAATCGTTAAGTCAGCACCAACATAAGTCAATGCATAATTACCACTTAAAGAGAGTGTTCCCTTATTGATTGCATAAGTGCCTACGTTTTCGCCAGGTACCCTCACCAGTGAACCCGTGAAAGTATCACCTGTAGCCAGTGCCGGTGCAAAGGTATAAGTCAAAGCAGGATCAGCATCACCAAAGGTTTTGCCTTTCGCTGCCGCCGTTACCGTAACGGTTTTCGTTGCAATCGTTAAGTCAGCACCAACATAAGTCAATGCATAGTTATTGCTTAATGAAAGCGTACCCCTATTGATTGCATAAGTGCCTACGTTTTCGCCAGGTACCCTCACCAGTGAACCCGTGAAAGTATCACCTGTGGCCAATGCCGGTGCAAAGGTATAAGTCAAAGCAGGATCAGCATCTCCAAAGGTTTTGCCCTTCGCTGCTGCTGTTACCGTAATGGTTTTCGCTGCAATCGTTAAGTCAGCACCAACATAAGTCAATGCGTAGTTATTGCTTAATGAAAGCGTACCCTTATTGATTGCATAAGTGCCTACGTTTTCGCCAGGTACCCTCACCAGTGAACCCGTGAAAGTATCACCTGTAGCCAATGCCGGAGCAAAGGTATAAGTCAAAGCAGGATCAGCATCACCATAGGTCTTGCTCTTCGCTGCAGCCGTTACCGTGATGGTTTTTCCACCGATCGTTAAATCAGCACCAATGTAAGTAACGGTATAATTGCTGCTTAATGCAAGTGTACCCTGGCCTATCGAGTAAGTACCCGCGTTTTCACCTGGTGTTCTGGTCAGGCTTCCGCTGAAACTGTCGCCACTTACTAGTGT
>NZ_JAVTSH010000014.1:0-16889 GCF_032678665.1 Pedobacter agri | reverse complement strand
AATAATTTTTCTACTCCATCCGATTCTCATCAACCGCCCATTCCGTCATTGCGAAGCCTGTTTTTCACAGGCTGTGGCAATCTCATCGTTTACGCCGTAAAACCACTTTTAGCTTTAAGCCTTATGCCTTGAGCTCAAATGTAATCCTGAGCGTATTCGAAAAAAAACTCAAAATCCTCGTGTAATCTCGAACGGCATTCTTCATGCCGGAGAGAGCTCATTCAAAAAATCCCTCGAGAAAAATCTCTCCTCAACAAATGAAAAATTGGTGTTCATGCCCTATTTTGATTAAAAAAATTTTTACCACACTTACGGTTTCCCGTAAAACTATATTCCGAAAAATTTGTAGGTTTGGCGCTACATATTTACAATTATTGCACAATTTGTTGTGGAACGTAAATATCATCCTTTCTAAATCACATCCATTGCATGTATAGCCGAAAAAAGCTATAGATGAAAAAATTTTTAACGCCAATTATCTTCGCTTTCATGATTGGAAGTGCAAGCGCTCAAAAACAAAAAATACAGGTTTTTCAGTTAATGGAACCTGGTTTTAATACAAAAGCCATCGAAGGAACAATTTCTGAAGTATATCAAACACAAAGATTTGGCAACAAATTATGGTGGATAAAAATTGGTACTGATACACTTATTCATGTTTGGGAAAGGCATTTCGATACGCCAAATATGAAAGTTGGCGACAAAAGGACATTTACTTCTGTCAAACGCTTAGATAGTAACTGGTGGATGAAAGAGAAATCAGAAGCAATAATTAAAATGCCTGATCAGCAAAACATCTTAACCGTTCAGTAATCTAAAAAAAATCTCTTCTTTTTTTATTAAAAAATTGCTCTTTACGGTTTCCCGTAAGGATCTCTTCGCGTATACCAGTATTTTTGAAAAAAAAACAAACTGCAGAAAAATAATAATACAATTAACCCTCAATCTCTCTCAAAAATGCAGCAGATTGCTTCCAATCATTCTCGGGACGGAATAGGAAGCAATCTTGCATTTTTTAATTAGTTAGATAATTAGTCCATGAAATTTTACCGAAGATTTATTATTAAGGAAACTTTTTTAGAAAAAACTGGAATAATATCTTCAAAAAAACATGGGTCATATGGTGCACTATTACTTGACAAAAGATGGAGAGAAAAAAGAAGCTTTATATTACTTAGAGATAATAGCAGATGCATTATATGCGGCAGCGCAAGTAGATTGGAAGTACATCATAGGCAATATCATTATGAATCTGTTTCAAAAAAGTTTAAAGCACCGTGGGAATATTCAAATAATATTCTAATTACTCTTTGCAATTCATGCCATCAACGTGGTCATTCTAAATTTAAAATTCCAATTATTTATGTTTAACTTTTTTAATAAACAAAAACCTGAAGAGGTTTCTAATGACAAAATACTTGTCAGTGAACCAAATAATAGGCTAAATCAGATAGAAATTCCAGAAAACATCTTTATCGAAAAGGAAGTTGAAACGCCATTAAAAAGTACTGAAAATAATGTTAAGCGAGTAGAAAACACTATTGAACTATTATTTGACTTTCTTGACAAAAATCACGAAAACAAAGGGTATGAAGATGCCTTAATGAATCCAGACACTAGACATTTGGAACAAAATATTGAGGCATTAAAGAATCAGCTTGAAAGGACAATTAGAAGAGTCAAAACCTTCTATGAAGATTTTATAAAAGAAATAGATTTTCATATAGATAGCAGAGGACGAAGTGGAATGGTTGATGTTGTAGATGAACTTAAAATGAAAAAAAGCATTGCCGAAAGTCACATAAGTAAAGTTTTGGAAATGGAATTGGAACATAAGGGCAATACTGGTGACAGCCAAGGAATGATTATTAGCTACACTCGTGGTTTCATGAATGGTCTTTCAGCAATTTCACATCACAGTATTCTTAAAAGATTCTAATGAGAAAATTTCAAATTTGGTGGCTAAAACTTAGCTGCTTCCTTACTGGATATAATTATTATATCTTAAGCAACTGTAGCGAGGTTTCAATAAGAAAAGTTAAAAAGTACACAGCGTCTTTACTGATTATTTCTACCGTCTGGGCATTTGTTGGATTTTGTTTCTGTTCAAGATATATTAAGCTGGATTCTTTAGGTAGTATAATTGGTTCTGCTATATCAATCCTTATAATACTTCAAATAGAGCGTCAAATATTACTTGCAGAAAAAACTAACCGAGCACTTAAAATAACCCGTGTAGGATTAGCATTAATGATGGCTGTTATTGGTTCATTGATCATTGATCAAATCATCTTTAAAGATGATATTGATAAAACTAAAATGGAATCCAATCAACTAAAAGTTAACTCTTTAATGCCAATAAAAACTAAAGAAATCACTGATCAAATAAATAACTCAAATAATGCAATTTTTGCAAAAGAAAATGAGCGTAAATTATTATTAGAAGACATTGATAGGAACCCTACAAAAAAAATCATTGAGACTACATCAAGCAAAGTACCGGTCGTAAAAACAACAACAGATAGTTCGAGAAATCAAATTACAAATACAATTCTTCAAAATGTTACATCAACAAATGTTCGATCTATACCAAATCCTAAAATAGAACAACTCCAATCGGTAGATCAGCAAATAAAAGAACTTAACAACCAGAAAACAAGTAAAGAGGCACTACTACTAAATGTTAAAACTGATTTAGAAGAAGAGGTATCTATGAAAGTAGGCTTCCTTGATGAACTCTCTATTATGTATGGCATTCTAAAGAGCTCCTCAATTGCTATGACTGTGTATGGAATATGGTTTATATTTTTATTACTTCTAGAATTGTTAATATTAATAGGAAAATCTAATGAGGAAGAATCTGATTATGACAAAACCATTCAGAAGCAGATGGATATACACTTGAAGAAAATACAGCTACTATAAGTTACGCTCTCCTTAATGAAATCCCTCACACTATCCCTCCTCCTTCTGATCAATATCGCTTGCAGCGAAACCAAAACCGTTTACCTTTGCAACAGCGAAGGGGCTAAAAAATATCATTACAAATCGAGCTGCCGTGGTTTAAGTAATTGCCAGCACAAGATTATCGAAACTACCTTAGAAAAAGCGAAAGGCCAGGGCAAAACTTTATGTGGATGGGAAAAATAGCAATCTTAATTTTGTGGTTCTGGGTTCAGCCGCTTTACCATTTCGAGGCAAGTGAGCCTACATTCAAAAACAAAACATTTAGCGCCAAAGTGATCCGCATTATGGATGGCGACACGATGGAAGTTTTATATCAAAAAACACCCGTTAAAATTCGGTTGGCGCATATCGATTGCCCGGAGAAAAGACGATCACAGCCATTCGGCAATAACGCAAAAATTGCTTTGTCTAATTTATGTTTCGGGCAGCAGGTAATGGTTTATGGAGAAAATTACGACCGCTACCAGAGGCTGATTGCTGTTGTGGCAAATCATAAAAAGCAAATTGTAAATCAAGAAATGGTTAAGCAGGGAATGGCCTGGCACTTTCGTAAATATTCCAAGGATCAACTGTATGCCCAGCTTGAAGCTACAGCCAGAAAGAATAAAATCGGTTTATGGATAGACGCACACCCAGTGGCACCGTGGGAATGGCGGAAACCGCAAAAACCATCATTTCCAGCTAAATCATAATCCTGAAACTTTCGAAGGTTTTTGTTGTTGCTTTAACATACGATTAAAACAACAGATATGATTACGCCGAAACCACTGCTTTCAGAAAATGTAAAAGATTTTATGGATTATGCCCTCGAGGTAATTCAATCGATGGACGGTGCACCTGAACACAGCGAAGCTGACCGACTTCGTGTAGGCGAGAACATCGCAAAATTAAGGAGCTATCTTGATGCTGTAGAGTTATCGTATCAGGAAACGATTCCTGTTATTTCTGCCAGTCAGGTTAACGAAAGTCCTGCCAATTTTAGTGGAACAGGGCATAGTTAATAAGTGCAATTATCCTTAACTTATAAAAGTATATTTCACCGTTCGATTCCCTCTCTGTTTAAACTTTAGAACATCCCCAATTTTAATAGGATGACTTAGGCCTATTTCCCGTCGGCCTAACTTCTACCGTATCTTCTTTCAGCGCATCAGCTTAATCTTTTTCGCTTACGTTATCGCTATATTTTATTTTTTTCGGAATTATTTTACGAAATAGTGTAACACTTTTAAATAAGTTGCGACTAGAATATAGAAACGTAAAGAAAGATAAATTAAAAAGCTCCGACATTGCCATCTGCAGATAAAATAACGGATAAGGAATTAATTGCATTGTGCCTCAACGGAAACGAGGGCGGTTATACCGGACTTTATAACCGATATTCTAGAAAAGTTTACAATTCGATTAGCAGAATTGTGAGCCATACCGCAGAAGCAGAAGACATTCTTCAGGATACATTTTGCGCCGTATTTACGGAAGTGGGGAAGCTGGAAAGTGTGTTAAACATCGAAGCATGGGTAAAAAGGGCCGCGATCAATCGTTCGATTTCGCATATCAGAAAAAAGAAAATAATGTTTTCTGATTTAGGAGGAATGGATGTAGAAGATGAAGGAACGGACATGGAAGAAATGGAGATTTTTGATTGTAAGGTAGAGGATATGAAGAAAAGTATCGAATCGCTTTCATCAGGATATAAAACGATTGTAAACCTGCATGTTTTTGAAAAACTTACGCATGAAGAAATTGCGGTAATGCTCGACTTAACGCCTACCAATGTAAGAACACAATACCATAGGGCAAAAAAGAAGATTTTATTATCACTAAAAGATAAATGTTATTATGAATGATCAGATAAAGGATTTTGTGGAGCAGAACAGGGAAGAATTCGATCATCTCGAAGCACCTGCTTTTGATATGCAACGGTTTAAACGAACAGTGACACCACGCGCAAAACCACAAGTAAAAACGGTTTCACTTTTTAACAGCAAAAAATGGTTGATTGCAGCATCTTTATTGGTTGCCGTAGCATCGACATGGATTTTTTTTTACCGCCAGCGGGAAACGAAAGTGAATTATACACAAAGCAAACCAGTGGACGAGAAACAGCATCCAGCAGTGAACATGCCGGAAGAAATAAAGCCTGAAAAATATACCGAAAGCCCGGCAGCATTACTTCCAGTTGCAGCTGAACGCCATGCATCTAAATCAGAAATGAAGGTTGTTGCGCCCAAAAATGAGGTTTCAGATTATAAAGCGCTGCAAGACAGCAGTTCAGCAAGCATTAGGTTATTGGCCATTTTGGATATAGAAAAATCAAATCGAATCAATAATGAGGTTTTAAATATGCTCTCGCAAACACTCAATCATGATGGAAATACAAATGTGCGTTTAGCTGCGCTAAGTGTACTGCAAAAACACCAAACCGATAGTTATGCAGCTTCTTTGTTGGTTAATTCTTTAAATAAACAAGATGACCCAATGGTTCAGCTCGGACTCATCAGCTTACTCGGAAAAATGAAAAATGTTAAAATTGATGACCAGCTGCATGCCATCGTTAACAATCCCGAAACCTTTGTTGCGGTAAGAGATGAAGCCTACAACGTATTATTAAATCAAGACAAACTATAGTACTTAACAAATAAAATTATGAAAAAACAATTTATCGTTCTTCTTTCTGTGCTTTCAATCGCCATGAGCGCTTCAGCACAGAAACAATACAAACTCAGTAAGTCATCCGGACAACTAAACTTAAACATTCCAGGAGCCATAGTAGAAGGTTACAGTGGTAACGAAATCATATTTTCACTCCCAAAAAATGAAAATGAAATTGTTGATGAACGGGCCAAAGGACTTCGTGTAATTAGTGCATCGGGCTTTGTAGATAATACCGGCTTGGGTTTAGATGTATCAGAAAAAGGATCCGAAATTAACGTAAACGCTGTGAATAAAAAGATTGATGGTGTTGTTTCGATCAAAGTTCCGCAAAACATTAAAATCACTTTTGTGAACCAAAGTAACATTTATCAGCAGGAGATCATCCTTAAAAACCTGAATAATGAAATTGAGATTTCAACCAGCTATAATAAAATTAAACTGGAGAACAACACAGGGCCAATGAATATCAAATCACTATACGGAACTGTAGATGCTACTTTTGCGGATGTGATCAAGGGTCCTGTTTCTATCGTATCGGTTTATGGCCACGTAGATGTTTCCCTGCCTGCAAATGTGAAAGCCAATGTAGACCTTTCGACCAGTTTTGGAAAGATTTATGCAGCTGATGAGCTTAAAATCGCAATTGATAAACAGCTGGCAGATGATAAAAACAATGTAACGGTTATCGGGAAACCGGCAAACAGCCAGGTAACAATAACTGGGGTAAAAAGTGCTACCGGAACCATAAATACGGTTAGAGGCCTGGCCGTTTATGGCGGAAGAAGCTCAGAAGATATTAAAGGTAAAATTAATGGTGGTGGATCTGATTTTATTCTTAAATCAAACTATCAGAATGTATACCTCCGCGTAAAATAATCCATTCATACTGTTCCAATAGGCAATCTCCTATTGGAACCTCTAAATCAAACCCAATTATGAAATTAGTATTATGCTGGCTTTTTACAGCCTTAGTGCCATGTATTGCCTTATCTCAGGAAAAAATAGCAAAGCTTTATCCCGTTAAAAAAGGCCAGACGGTTGATTTTAAATTCGATTACCCGAAAATCATTCGTGTAAGCAACTGGGACAAAAATGAAATATCGGTAGAAGCATCGATAAAAGTGAACGGTGTAGCCGCAAATGATGTTTTTTCCTTATTAAACAGCGAAGCCGATGGGAAGGTGTTGATAGAGAACAAAGTAGACATGGATAAAGTGCCCCAACAGTTTTACACGGTAGAAAATGGCGAGAAACAAATGTTTGATAGCAGGGCACAAATGGAAGCCTTTATAAAGGAAAAAGGAAACACTGTCACTTCCAGCTACCAAACTAAAGACATTGAAATCCTTATCGACATTAAACTTCCAGCCAACGTAGTAACCAATGTAACGGCTACTTATGGTGTAGTAGAAGTTGCCGATTTTGACGGACCGATTACCATTGATGCAAAATTCGGCGGTATTGATGCCAGGCTAAGCCAACAGCAGGTGGGTACACTTAAAATGACCAACCGCTTTGGTAAAATTTATACCAATTATAATTTTCAGCCTAACGAAGTAAAAGAACAAAGATTCTTCACCGCTATCGCCGCTACTCCTGGTAAGGGAGCCAGCTATGATTTTAATTCATCCTTTGGAAATATCTATTTGAGAAATCCTTGAGAAAATTTCGCTACCACAGCCCGAGCAGCCTTAAGCAGGATAAAAGGTTAACAACTGATGAACTTGGCAAATCTAGATGGAGACTTCGTTTGCTAAAGTTAAACCCGCTTTAAAAGCATCGGCATTTGCAAAAGTTGTAGTGGCAATTTGTTGCATCGCTTCCTGCGTAAAAAACCCCTGATGGGAGGTGATCAATACATTTGGAAAGGAAATTAACCTGGAGATTAAGTCATCCTGGATCACATCTTCTGAAAGGTTTTGGAAAAACAATTGCGATTCCTGCTCGTAAACATCGAGCCCGAGATAGCCCAGTTGCCCACTTTTTAAAGCATCAATTACATCTTGCGTAGCAATCAATCCACCGCGACTGGTGTTAATAAGCATGGCGCCAGGCTTAAAAAGTTTGAGCGTAATGTGATTGATCATGTGGTGATTGTCATCCGATAAAGGGCAGTGAAGCGATACAATATCAGCATCGCCAATCACCTCTTCCAGTGAGGCATAAACTAAACCTTCTTCTGCAAGCGACGGGTCTGGGTAAGGATCAAAAGCCATCACCATACATCCAAAACCCTTTAAAATTTTATAAAATGCTTTACCAATATTGCCGGTACCAATAAGTGCCACTTTACAGCCATTTAAATTGAAACCCATCAAACCCTCTAAAGAAAAGTTTCCTTCCCGAACACGGTTGTAAGCTTTATGGGTTTTGCGGTTTAAGGTCAGCACCATCGCCATGGCATGTTCGGCTACGGCTTCGGGTGAATAGGCCGGCACCCGCAATACTTTAATGCCTGCTTCACTTGCCGCAGCAAGATCAATATGATTAAAGCCGGCGCATCGTAACAAAATCAGTCGGATGCCATTTTGTTCTAAATGCATCATCAGTTCTGCATCAGCCCGATCGTTCACGAATAAACAAAGGGCATCAAAACCCTTGGTGAGTACCACATTTTGCAAGCTCAATGCCGCCTCGAAAAACACGAGCTCATATCCCGTATTGTATTTTTCTAAAAATTCACGGTCATATTTACAGGTACTAAAGATGGCAATTTTCATCATGATTTCGATTTTTAGTAAGGTACGGATACCGGCTCAAAGTAATTGTAATCAAAATCATATTTCTTTCTGTATAAGGAATTTGCTAATTGCATTCTCCATTCCGTTCATCAATTTTTTTGATGATGTAAGAAAGTATTTTAGCGTATACTACGTAGGCTACAAACACGTAAAAACCAAGTTGCAGTGCCGAATTGTTTGCTGTAACTGTTTTCAGCACATCGTTTTCGATATTCAAACCTGAGAGCTGACTTTTTAAGATCCCATTTAACCCGATATACGTCATGGCAATACCCACAACCATCACATCGGCCATATCCCATTTACCCAAATCGAAAGCCATAAAACGCAAAACCTTCTGGCTCCCGAACAAATGTGCGCAGGAAACATGTAAGGCTCTGGCGATGATCCGCAGCAGCGGGAAAACGACAACAAAAATAAGCAGCAATACACCCACCAAAACCGCATCGGGTTTGGGCTGCTCAATCAATGTTCCGATAATACCCAAAATACTTTTACTCTGGAAAAACAATACCTGATTGGTAAAGGCAATTTTATCGCCCAATAAAGCAAACTCCATCGATTGGATACGGGCATCTACCTCAATAATGGGCGAAGTGACGCCAACAACCAGCAAAACCAGGGCGAACAGGAGCGACATCACGAACAACGGCACATGCAACCTTACCTGTTTACGCAGAAATAACCACAAAACCAGTGCAATGGAAACACAGCCTAAAAGGCAAAGTCCGTTAAATGTGGTTTCCTTTTTAATGTGATCCAGTTTGGTTTTCACTACCTGATCAAAAGCATTGGCATTATTGACGTGATATTTATGGTAAATATTGCGTTCTACTGTGCTGATGGTGGTAACCGAGCGATCGTAAGTTTGCTCTTCCAGTTCATCTAGTTTGCTATTTGCGATTCCTTTTATGCGTTTCAAACTGGATGGACTCGTAATTTTAACTACGATTGTTTTGGCAAATGAAGGAACCTGGGCATGAAGTTCATCAACATCTACAAAGGTATTAAAAGCCAGTTTTTTTAATTTGCCAGCCAAACCTTTTTGTGGCCGGGTAATTTCGGCTACAGCTTTGTTAATTAATCCATGTAATTGTTTTTCTACGCCTTCCCGCATCTCGGTTTTCTGCTTTGCGGTTAACTTAAAGCCTTTCACTCTACGGTCTACCACCGCCGAGATTTTTTCTCCCCATCTGTCTACAGAGAAAATGCCAAAAGTAATGTTGTTCGATAAACTATAATCTTCCTTTATCGATTTCTGTTCGTAAGTTACCTGATGAAACTGGTAGCCAAAAAAAGCGGCGCCTATTAAAAGAATACTTAAAACGGCTATGAGCGCAAATGGAGCAAACTTGTTTGCTTTTGCAGGTATATCGGGAGTGGTGTTTATTGTCGCCATAAATTAATCAAACCTGTTAATGGGCATCGTGTGGAGTAATGAACTTTAATATGGTAGATAATATGAGTCCATAAAGTACAAAACTGATAAAAATGATATATCCTGGCTGTAATGCCGTATTATTCGTGGTTAAGATGGTGAGTGAATCGTTTTTGATGTTTAATGCCTGCAGCTGACCTTCCAGCAAACCGTTCAGCCCGATATAAGCCATCAAAATGGCAATGACTATCACATCAGCCATGCTCCATTTGCCCGATTGAAAGGCGAAATATTTGATTACGCCATTTTCTGCAAGCTTTTTGTTCCCTAAAAGGTGAATACCGGTTGAGCTCAGTTTTACCACCGGAAACAGGATACTAAATACCAGGATCAGTACGCCCACCAGGATAGAGTCTATTCCGGATTGACTGATCAAAACCATCACCACATCCATAATACTTTTGCTCTGGAAAAACAGCACCTGATCTTTAAATGTAACATGCTCCCCAAGTAATACGAAATCGAGCGATCGGATTCGGGCATCAACCTCAATCATGGAAGCGGTAAGCCCGACCGCCAACAACATGAAAGCAAATAACAGCGACATCACAAACAGCGTAACATGTAAATCACGGCGTTTGCGTAAGCCCCACCAAAATGCCAGTACAACTGCTACACAACCCAGCATCCCAAAAGAATAACGATAGGTTTGGGTACGGATTTCGGCCAATGATGCCACCAGTTTTTCGTTAAGTGAGGGCGTTGATGATACTTTGTAGCGGGCATACATGGCTTCAACCTCCTTGCGTTTGGCCACAAAGGCACTATCTTTCATCTCCTCGCTGGCCAGTTCATTAAATTCGCCAATGGCCATTTTACTGAGCTGACGCTTATTTTTCGGATCGTCTACTTCAGCAATAATTTTCCTTGCAAAACCTGGTACCTGCGCCCGGATGCTGTCGGAATTCACAAAGTTTTTAATGGCGAACTTTTGAATCTTTCCGCTGATGGTTTTCTTTTTCTTGTTGACCAGTGCTTCCGCCTTATCAATAAGTGCCAGCAGCACCTGCTCTACCTCGGTTTGCAGCACCTTTTTTTGTTTTTTCGTCATCTTAAGGTTACGAACCTGGTGGTTGACGATTTTCGAAACGTTCTCCTTCCACTGTTGAACAGAGAAAAGTCCAAAAGTGATGTTATTGATGTTGGAGTAGTCTTCCTTAATACGTTCCTGCTGATCGGAAAGCACGTGTAACTTCCATCCGAAATAACCTTCGGCACCAAGCAACAATGCGAGTGCGAGGATTAAAAGCAATTTAGGACGAAAGGAATTTCGTTGCTTTAGAGGGTTTTCTGATGTTTCCAAGCCTGTGGGTTTATAGGGTAATTTGCTCCTTGTCCAAAACATCCATCATCTGTCCAGTGATTAGAATATGGCATGATGTAAAATCTTTTGGTTAGTCGTTCGGCAGATAAAACCAACAATCCCATAAAAAGGTTTTAAAAGGTAAGAAATTTTGTTTAATCGAGGCATCGAGACATCGACGTAGGTTTGAACCATATAGGCAATTCCTCCAATCAATCCGTCATCGCAAATCGATCGTCATTGCGAAGCCTGTTTTTCACAGGCTGTGGCAATCTCATCGTTTACGCCGTAAAATCGCTTTCAGCCTTAAGCTTTAAGCTCTACGCCCTAAGCTCAAATGTCATCCTGAGCCTGTCGAAGAATAGATCGCAAATCCCTCCCGGTCATAAGTTTTACTAAACCATATAGGCATATAGAACATATAGAAGAACAAATTACCGTTTACGCCATAAAACCACTTTCAGCTTTCGGCTTTAAGCTTTAAGCTCAAATGTCATCCTGAGCCTGTCGAAGGACAAACCGCAAAACCATCCAAGCCATAAGTTTTATTAAACCATATAGGCATTTAGAACATATAGATGAATAAATTTTATCGTTTACGCCATAAAACTACTTTCAGCTTTAAGCCTTAAGATCAAATACCACTAAGCACACGGAGTTTTCACAGAGCGAACAGAGCCAAAAATTCAACTCTGTTTACTTCGTGTCTTCTTCGTGTTCTCTGTGGTTATATCATCTTACTATTTACGCTTTAAGACCACTTTCAGCTTTAAGCCTTAAGCTTTAAGCTCAAATGTCATCCTGAACCTGTCGAAGGACAAACCGCAAATCCCTCCTGGTCACAAGTTTTACTAAACCATATAGGCATTTAGAACATATAGAAGAACAAATTATCGTTTACGTCGTAAAACGGCTTTAAGCTTTAAGCCTTAAGCTCAAATATCATCCTGAGCCTGTCGAAGGACAACCACACCCCCCGGTCATAAGTTTTATTAAACCATTTAGGCATTTAGAACATTAAGGATGATTCATCAAGTTTTATTGTCGTACTCAGGATGCAAACATTTGCCTTGTTCATATTGATAAGGCAAATCATCTTAATTAAAAGTTTGCCGAAACTCAACGGGCGACATATTCGTTTTTTTCTTGAAAAGTGTGCTGAATGATTGTGAATGTTCAAAACCCAGCGCATAGGCAATTTCACTCACCGACAAATTGGTGGTAGACAATCGTTCTTTAGCCTGATCAATTAATTTCTCATGAATATGTTGCTGCGTATTTTGTCCGGTGTGTACGCGAAGTAAATCGCTTAGGTAGTTGGGCGAAAGGTTCATCAAATCTGCAATATGCTGTACGGTGAGCAGGCCACGGTTTGTGGCTTGCTGCCCATTAAAATAATCATCAACCAGTTGATCGAATTTTGCCAGTAACTGATGGTTATTGTTCTTACGAGTGATAAACTGCCGTTCATAAAAGCGATTGGAATAATTTAATAACAGCTCTATTTGCGAAAGAATAATCTCCTGGGTATGCCTGTCGATATGCATACATTCCTTTTCAATTTTATCCAGAATGGTGATTAAATTTTCTTCTTCTTCGGCAGATAGGTGTAATGCTTCATTGACCGAATAGGAGAAAAAACCATATTGATGGATGCTGGCGGCCAGGCGGTGTTTCAACAAAAAATCAGGATGAAAGATCAGCAAATAACCTGAACCACATGCTGTGGCCTGCAAATCCAAATGCTGAACCTGGTTAGGTGCCGTAAAGCTAAGTACACCTTTATCATAATCGTAATGTTGCTGTCCGTACCTGATTTTTCCGGTGGCCTCTTTTTTTAGTGCTACACAATAAAAATGGTTTACAAATCCCTTCCAGATTTCATCTTCCAGAAAAATGCAATGATCGAGGTCGATCACACTTACTAAAGGATGCAATGGCTCGGGAAGCGACAAAAGCCGGTGAAACTGCGAAATTGATTTGATGGCATTCATGCTGTAAGTTATTAATTTAAGGAAAAAGAAAAGCGGCTGCAATGTCAAAAAAATGCAGCCGGTTCAATTAATCGATTAGGCCCATGCTAAATTCATCATAAGGTTTTCCGGTATCGGTACCCAGAGGCACGATACTTTCTAACCGCAACAGATCCGAGTCGGTCAGCTCAATCAATGTAGCAGCGAGATTTTGCTCCAAATACCTCCGGCGTTTTGTTCCGGGAATGGGAATAATGCCTTTACTCATGATCCATGCAAGGGCAAGTTGTGACGATGTTACATTTTTTTCTGATGCTAATGCGGCGATTGCCTCTACCAACTCAATGTTTTTATGAAAATGCGCTTCCTGAAAACGAGGAATTGCCCTGCGAAAGTCATTCTCCGGAAGATCATCTATACTTTTGATTTGGCCAGATAGAAAACCACGCCCAAGTGGTGAATATGCCACAAAACCAATACCTAACTCATTCAAAGTAGTTAATACACCACGTTCTTCAACCGTACGTTCAAATAAAGAATATTCACTTTGAACAGCAGTAACCGGGTGAACAGCATGTGCCCGCTTCACCGTTTCAGATGAAACTTCAGATAAACCGATATACCCGATTTTACCCTCCTTCACTAATTCACTCATGGCACCCACCGTTTCTTCAATAGGCGTATTTTTGTCGAGCCGATGCATATAGTATAAATCAATGTAATCGGTTTTAAGATTTTTCAACGAGCGTTCCACCGCTTTTTTTACATAGTCCCTTTTACCGTTTATGGCCCAGGTTACTTTATCCTGGTCATCAATTTCCCATCCAAATTTGGTTGCAATAATATATTGATCCCGTTTTCCATCGATGGCTTTGGCAATCAGCTGTTCATTCTTTAAAGGGCCGTATAAATCTGCAGTATCCAGAAAATTGCCTCCCAGTTCCAGGGAGCGGTGAATCGTCGCAATAGCTTCCTGCTCATCTGCGGGGCCATACATGTGCCCTTCTTCAAAACCAGTCATGCCCATACAACCTAAACCAATATTTGGTACAACCAAACCCTGAGTTCCTAATGCTATTTTTTTTATTTCCATCATGCTAATGTTTTTGATGATCCAAAATTCGTTAAGATCTCAAAATCGGATGTATGCAAAACCCCGAACATTGTTTGCAAAATGGGGACAATAAAAAAGATGGATATTATCATAAACTTTTAGTTCACACCTGGATTATCAAGAGCATTGAAGTTTTTCAACTTTCTTCCATTGAGATCCATTCTGTCATGGTGAGGAGGAACGACGCGGCAATATATCCAGTTACATAAAGCCTCAATTTCGCATAAATCCCATCCAGCCAATCCCTCCCGCAAATCCGTCATCTCGACCGTAGCGGACCCACCGTTCAGCTACACCATCCATTTAATACGTCATGTACTATTCTCTACGTTATTGCGAAGCCTGTTTTTCACAGGCTGTGGCAATCTTCTCGTTTACGCCGTAATCCCATCCAGTCACGCCGCAAATCCCATCCAGCCAATCCCTCGATTAAATCCGTCATCTCGACCGTAGTGGAGAGATCTTTGTACTCGGCTTTATTACCTCTTATTATTGTCATACTAATTTCGGATATTTTCTTAGCCTCATCGGCGGCGGCCTCCTACTTTTCTCTTGATAGAAAAGTAGCAAAAGATCAAGGCCTAGATCTGATGTCGGATAAATTCGTCAAAGCTTATATTCCGGCAGCGCAAGCGACCGATGAAGGATCGGTCGGAACGCTCTGCCTTGTTTTGTGTAAAGTGAAGTTTTTGTGCAAAAGCTTTCACGTTTTCTCCATCCATCATCTCTAATGCCGGAAAACCCACTGCCAATCCAGATCCCCCATCTAATGCGTCATTGCGAGGAGGGACGCCGCGACGATCTCATTTTTTAAGCAAAAAACGTTACCAATAATTTGGCAACAAAAAAAGCTGCCATTACGGGGCAGCTTCAGAATATTCAGGATCTGGATTAATTATTTTGCCAATGTCGCGGCAACTTTGTCTGCTGCGGTCACCTCGTCAGCGATGAAAGATTCAGATTTGCGGCTGGCGAAATCGGCTAATTTCACATTTTTCATGTTGCTGGCAATCATGGTGCTTTCTACTGCTGTACCATTTAATTTCAATACGGCATCTTCTTTAACAACCGTGTACAAACTTGTTGCGGTGGTTTTAATTTTTGCAGTAGCACTTTGGTTTAAAAATAACTGCAGGTTTTTTACTTCGAAGTTGTTACTGGTTACCACTACCGATTGTCCGTGAGCCTCTATACGCTCAAGATCTTTAACTGTAATGTTCAACGTTACTTGTTCCGACTCCATGGAGTTGATGTAAAGTGTACTTCCGTTACTAAATATCGAAGTTTTAGTGGCATCATAATTTTCAGAACCTTTGATGCTTTCTTTGTCGCCCTGTGTTAAAACTACTTTTACATTTCCGCTTACCCAAATGCGGTTTACATTTTTAACGGAGGTGGTTTTTGCCAGCGGAGCTGAATCAGCTGCATAAGTGGTGGCTACTGATGAAGCAAATAATACTGCTGTTAATGCTGTTGCGAATAATGTTTTGGCTAATGTTTTCATGACTTTATATTTTAAGTTTTTCAATGTTTTCTGATAATAAGACGACATCAGGTGCAAAACGTTGCAGCCAAAAACGCGGTATTATACCAGCAGCACCAACCTTTAGACCAACGCCTGTAATTCCTCGACGAAAAAGTTTTGGTGAGTGTAAGGGGAACTTTAAACCACATAGTCAATCCCATACGTCATTGCGAGGAACGACGTGGCAATCTTACCGTTTACGCGTATCAACTATAAGTTTAGAAACCATATAGACATTTAGAATATATCTTGCCTAATGCTTTTGTCCACGAATGTCATCCTAAGCCTAGTCGAAGGACAAATCCAAAATCCACTACGTCATTGCAAGGAGGTACGACGTGGCAATCTTACCGTTTATATGTAGCAACCCATTAACTAAAACAACTTCTAATACCTTTCACATGATCAGACCTAATTTTAAATTATCGCTGATAATTGCTACATTTATTTACCTATTGTGATTTCCCACCCCTGATTGCATTTATCAATTCAATGTATTATGGGAAAATTTGTAATTAAAAAAAGAAGCAACGGCGAATTTCAGTTTAATCTCCATGCAGGAAATGGTCAAGTTATTCTATCCAGCGAGGGTTATGTTTCCAAAGCTGGTTGCGAAAATGGAATCAATTCTGTTCGCAATCATGCGCAAAACGATGCCAACTTCGATCGTAAAACTGCCTCGAATGGTAAGCCTTATTTTAACCTAAAGGCCAGTAACGGGCAGGTTATAGGCCGCAGCGAAATGTACGAAAGTGTAAGTGGTAGAGATGCAGGCATTGCTTCGGTGATGTTAAATGCTCCAAACGCCAGTACAGAAGATCAAAGCGCCTAGCGGAAAAATGCTGCTGCCAATATTAGTCAATTTGTACTGGCAATTAAATACAATATGGCCTAAAATCGTGATACAGCTAAGGAATTTTTAGTTGTATCATGAAAATCTCTTGCTAAATCATGTATCAAACCTTATTCCGCCATTGCCTGCCTACTGCAGGCAGGCGAGGAGGAAGCTATGTGGCAATCTTACCGAATGCTATCTACTCGAGTTTTATTTAACCATATAGACATTTAGAACATATAGGTAAATCTTATGCTATTCGATTCGTCCTCACTACACACCCAATCCCTTATCCTCCCACGTCATTGCGAAGCCTGTATTTCACAGGCTGTGGCAATCTT
>NZ_JAVTSH010000013.1:0-92757 GCF_032678665.1 Pedobacter agri | reverse complement strand
ATCTCCTTTAGCATAGAAGTGTTTGTCGCTTATTTAAATTAAAGATCTGGTCATAAAGGATTTTGATTTATTTTGTCTGATTTCGAAAGCATTGTAACAGCTATCTGCAGCGGGAACTGAGATCTATTATCTCTTAATTGATCGTGTTAAATTTCTATATATTTGCCATCCATAGCATATGATCATGAGTGAATATAAGGAGATAGCAGTTATCGGTTTAGGATATGTTGGCCTGCCCTTGGCCATAGAATTTGCGAAAAAATACAAAGTAACCGGTTATGATATAAACCGGCTTCGGGTAGAAGCGTTAAACGATTTGCTAGACGGTACCCATGAGGCCAATATCGATGACCTTGAACTCGTGCTCCAGGCTAAAAATAATACTGGCTTAAAACTAAGTGCTGATCTGAGTGATATCAAAAATGCGAAAATCTACATCGTAACGGTTCCGACACCCATTGATCATTTAAAACGGCCTGATCTTCAACCTTTGCTTTCAGCCAGTAAAATGTTAGGCCAGGTTTTGAAAAAAGGCGATGTTGTAATATATGAGTCAACAGTCTATCCTGGTTGTACGGAAGAAGATTGCGTTCCTGTTCTTGAACAATATTCCGGATTAAAATTTAATGTTGATTTTTTCTGTGGTTACTCTCCGGAGCGAATTAATCCGGGGGATAAAGTCAATACCCTAACTAAAATTAAGAAAGTGACATCGGGTTCTAACCCGCAAATCTCACTGGAAATCGATCGCTTGTATGCTTCAATTATTACCGCAGGTACACATTTGGCGCCAAGCATTAGGGTTGCAGAAGCCTCAAAAGCGATTGAAAATGCCCAACGAGATGTGAATATCTCTTTTGTGAACGAGCTGGCTTTAATTTTCGACAAAATGGGTATCGATACTTCAGATGTTTTGGCTGCCGCCTCAACCAAATGGAATTTTCTCAACTACAAACCTGGATTAGTGGGTGGACATTGTATCGGGGTTGATCCTTATTATTTGGCGCATAAATCTGAAGCCTTAGGTTATAAACCAGAGGTAATCCTTTCAGGTAGACGGGTGAATGATAATATGGGTATGTTTGTGGCCAATAAAGTCATCAAAATGATCGTAGCTAAAAGCAGTATTCTAAATGGGGCAAAAGTGTTGATTTTAGGCTTCGCTTTTAAGGAAAACTGTCCGGATACCCGAAATACCAGGGTTGTAGATATCATTGATGAACTAAAGGCTTTTAACATTGAGGTAGATGTTCATGATCCCTGGGCCGATCGCCATCAGGTTAAGCAGGACTATGGTATTGATCTTATTGGAACAGAAGAATTTTCCCACTACCATGCTGTGATATTGGCGGTTGCTCATCAGAAATTTTTAGCAATCGATTTTCACAGATTTAGAAAACAAGGCGCTATTATTTTTGATACGAAATCGTTCATCAGCCGCGATTTGGTAGATGCCAGACTTTAAATGCCTGTAAGCATAATTAACTTACATGGATTGGAAATAAGGATGAAGATAGGAGGAATTGGTGATAACAAAATGCATGTAAATGGAGTTTAAATGCTTTAAACATTAAATCTGAAAGGGTATAAAAAAATAGAATTATTCCAAACAAAATGAATTGTTATTTGTTTAATCAATTAGTTTATCCTTATCGTCATGATCACCCATATTGAAATTCTCAGTATAATTGCTGTAGTATTATCAAACCTTATCGCTTACTTATCTCTTAGACAAGTAAAAGCGAAAGAAAAACGCGAAGATTTAAAGCGCCTTAATCAGCATAAGATGTTTGTTTAATCTTAAGTCTTTTGTTTATCAAATAAATTATTCTGTATGTTTGCAAATCAAATTCTAGTATAGTTTATGAAAGTTGCTTTGATTACGGGTGTGACCGGACAGGATGGTGCATATCTGGCAGAATTTTTATTAAAAAAGGGATATTTTGTTCATGGATTAAAGCGTCGTGCGTCCTCATTTAATACAGATCGGATTGATCATCTTTATCAAGATCAACATGAAAGCAATGTTAAATTTAAGCTGCATTACGGTGATTTAACAGATTCAACAAACTTAATTAGAATTATCCAGGAGGTGCAGCCAGATGAAATTTACAACCTAGCAGCAATGAGCCATGTGCAGGTAAGTTTCGAAATGCCGGAGTATACTGCAAATGCCGACGGAATAGGTACATTAAGACTTTTAGAAGCGGTTAGAATATTGGGCTTGTCGCAAAAAACGAAAGTTTATCAAGCATCTACCTCAGAATTATATGGTTTGGTTCAGGCCGTGCCACAAAGTGAAACTACACCTTTCTACCCCCGTTCGCCATATGCTGCAGCTAAAATGTATGCCTATTGGATTACAGTAAACTACCGCGAGGCCTACAATATGTTTGCCTGTAATGGTATACTTTTTAATCACGAAAGTCCTTTACGTGGAGAAACGTTTGTCACCAGAAAAATTACACGGGCAGCCACAAAAATCGCGTTGGGCTTACAAAGTTGTCTTTATTTAGGTAACCTCTCTGCACAGCGAGACTGGGGTCATGCAAAAGATTATATCGAGGCAATGTGGTTGATTTTGCAACAAGAAAAACCGGAAGATTTTGTCATCGCAACAGGAATTACGACAACAGTACGTGATTTTGTTAGAATGAGTTTCGCAGAATTAGGCATAGAAATAGAGTTTAGTGGTAAAGATCAAAATGAGAAAGGGGTTATCATTGATGTTGATCAGGATATTGTTTCACGGTTAGACTTGAAAATGGAAAACCTTAAACCAGGCCAAACCGTGGTTAGAGTTGATGAAAAATACTTCAGGCCGACTGAAGTTGATTTGTTACTGGGAGATCCTACTAAATCTAAAACGCAGTTGGGATGGGAACCTAAATATGATCTGCCATTGTTGGTTAAAGACATGGTCTTATCTGATTTAAACCTGATGAAAAAGGATGAGTATTTAAAACAAGGTGGTTACAAAACGTTGAACTATTTTGAGTAATTCAGCGTTATTCAAATTTTAAATGTGTATCACGAACATTTCTAACCGCTAACATTGATGTTTAATTTTTTTAAAAAAAGTAATAAAATCACAGATATCTCCTGGTTAGGGATTGATATGCATTCGCATATTCTACCAGGGATTGATGATGGCTCGCCTGATATCGCCACCAGTCTAAGATTTGTGAAGTCATTAGCAGCGCTGGGCTTCAATCACTCTATTGCCACGCCACATATCTATAAAGAACTTTATCCTAACAATTTTGAAAGCATTTCTGATGCAAGACAATCACTGCAATCTGCTATTGATGATGCCGCAATATCTTTCAAGTTAGAGTCGGCAGGAGAATATATGGTTGACCAGGATTTTAATCTGGATTCAAAACTGTGCTCACTTCAGGATAAATTCCTCTTAATTGAGATGTCGTATTTAAATGAAAGTCCTAATATTGTTCAACAGATTTTTAACGTTGAGATTAAGGGCTATAAACCAATTTTAGCTCATCCTGAACGATACATATTTTATTTTAAAGATCAATCAAGGCTAAAACTTTTCAAAGAAAAAGGTTGCTTGTTCCAGCTGAATTTGCTTTCTATCGTCGGATACTATGGAAAGGAAGTTAAACAACTAGCTGAATACTTGCTTAAAGAAAAGATGTATGATTTAGCTGGAACAGATTTGCATCATGATAAACACCTGAGTACATTACAAAATGCAGTTGAATCCGGCAAACTTTATGAGCTAATTGGTTCTTATCCATTCAAAAATAAAGAACTATTTGTTTAAGTCGATTCCCATGTTTTGTTTAGCAACAGATTATTAAATCTTAAATGCTAATCTAAGCTGTTCACCTGTCCAATGAAATAATTTCGTATTTTAGCAGTTTATACGAGCAAAATAATGAATGATTTGTCGCTTTGATCTGCCAATTGGCGCAATTTTCATAAACTACCTACACATGAAGTTTAAAAATCTACTTAAGATAACGCTGTTTTTTTTCATTTTAATCATCACCGCTGCTTCTCTACACGCTCAAACCAATTATGCCGATGTAAAGGTTGATGAATTGAGCGATGCAAAAATAAGGGAATTGATGCAACGGGCTGAATCGATTGGTTATAACGATGCACAGTTGGAACAATTGGCACTGGCACAGGGGATGAAGCAGTCTGAAATTGAAAAACTGAGGGTTAGGGTCGAGAAAATCAGGAAACAGGATGGCATAGAGAATAACAATTCCGGATCTGAACCAACCTTAACGAAGCCGTTTACTGATATTAACCGCTCAAGGGTAAATAATTCACAGAGTAAAATTGATTCATTAAAAAGGATTAACTCCGTACTATCTACTAAGGCATTGGCCAACACCATTACCCCAAGTAAGCTAAAGGTGTTTGGAGAAGAACTTTTTGGGTTAAGTACTCAAACTTTTGAGCCAAATTTAAGAATGGCTACTCCTAAAAGTTATATCGTGGGCCCAGATGATGAATTATTAATCGATATTACTGGCGACAATGAAGTAAGCTACAAGTCGAAAGTTAGTCCTGATGGCACTATCAGGATACAATATGTTGGTCTAATTTCTGTAGCGGGTTTAAGCATTGATCAAGCAACTTCGAAAATTAAATCATCGCTATCTTCCACATATCCGGCTTTAAGATCAGGAAGAACTTCAGTTTCTGTTACGCTTGGTAACATCAGAAGTATTACAGTTACAGTTGTTGGCGAAGCGGTAAAACCGGGTTCATATACGGTATCTTCACTTTCTTCTTTATTTAATGTATTGAGTACGGCAGGTGGGCCAAATACCAATGGTACTTACCGCAACATTCAAATAATCCGCGGAAATAAAGTGGTCAACACAGTAGATGTGTATGATTTTCTTTTAAATGGTATTCAAAAAGGCAACATCAGACTTCAAGACCAGGACGTAGTAAATATTCCTGTGTATAAAACCAGAATTGAATTATCCGGAGAAGTAAAACGGCCTGCTTTTTTTGAAATTAAAGATTCGGAAACCCTTGCTGATGCATTGCGGTTTGCCGGTGGGTTTTCAAGTGATGCCTATTCAGCGCAAATCAAAGTATTACAAAACACGAGCCGTGAGCGTAAAATCACTGATATTCCCAATGCTGAATTTTCAACCTACCAACCTAAAAATGGCGACAGCTTTGTAGTAGAGAAAATTCTTGACCGTTTTGCTAATCGTGTAGAAATTTCTGGCGCAGTTTTTCGTCCGGGGCAATATGAACTTAACGAGCAGCTTACGCTAAAAAGCTTAATTTTAAAGGCCGATGGTATAAAGGAAGATGCTTTTTTAAATCGAGGGTATATTACGCGTTTAAATGCGGATAACAGCCTTGCCTTACTTTCATTTGATTTGGGCAAAATTTTGGCAGGTACTGAAGCTGATATTAAGTTGCAACGTGAAGATCGGGTGGTAATCAAATCCATATTTGAACTGCGGGAAGAGTTTAGGGTAACCATTCAGGGAGAAGTAAGACAGCCAGGCACTTTTGAGTATGCTGATGGGATGAGTTTAGAATCATTGATCCAACTTTCTGGAGGCTTTAAAGAAGGCGCAACACCCAACCGCATCGAAATTTCGAGGAGAATAAAAAACAGTGATGCTACCTCAGCATCTGCACAAACAGCCGAAGTTTTTACGGTGAATGTAGATCCGGATCTTAAAATACAACAAGGTGGCTTCACCTTAAAGCCTTTTGATATCGTTTCCATCCGGGGATCAGAAAGTTATCACGTTCAGCGCCAGATTAGAATTGAAGGTGAAGTTTTATACCCGGGAGTATATACGATCACCAAAAAGGACGAACGTATTTCTGATATCATTAAAAGAGCTGGAGGGTTAAGCCCGTTGGCTTATCCTGATGGTGCCTCTTTACGCAGAAATGGACGAGATTTAAGGTTGGACAGTCTGGAAACATTAAGGGAAGATCGTGAAAAGCTTCTAAATCTTCAACGTTTAAAACAATCGGGTGCCCGTGATACGACAAGTCTCGACAAAGACCTTCAAATATTAAGAAGCGACCTGGTGGGTATTGATCTTAAGAAAATTTTAGCTAAGCCACAATCCAGGTATGATTTAATTGTAGAAAATGAGGACGTGATCAGGGTGCCAAAAGAGCTTCAAACCATTCGGGTAACCGGAGAAGTTCTAAAACCAAATAGCATCGTTTACACCAAAGGCAAAAGTTTCGTTGCCTATATTAGTGGTTCGGGTGGATTTAGTTATAACGCTTATAAGAAAGGTGCATTTATAGTTTATTCTAATGGATCAGTAGCCGCAAACCGAAAATTTTTATTCTTTAATAATTTTCCTCAGGTAAAGCCAGGATCGGAAATATTTGTTCCTAAACGGGCAGAACGTGAAAAATTGAATGCTACTGCATTTATTGGGATATCAACAGCTGTCGCTTCACTGGCGGCTATTATTGTTACTTTGTTACGGTAAGTTATGTCTGATACAATTAGCAGAGAAATTACATTAAAGGAATTAGCCATTAAAGTTACTGAATGGTTATCTTACCTAAAGTCTAAATGGTTAATCATCCTGATCGGTTGCGTATTGGGTGTAGCTTTAGGCTACTTATATGCATCCTATAAAAAGCCTAAATATGTTGCGGTGAGTACCTTCGCATTAGAGGATGCAAATAGTGGAAGTGGCTTAGGCCAGATGGCTGGATTAGCATCAATGGTAGGTATTGATATTGGAGGCGGAGGTAATGGCGGCGTATTTCAAGGCGATAATTTAATCGAACTTTATAAATCTCGAACGATGATTCAGCAAACTTTATTAACGGAGGTTGCTATTAATCATAAAAAACAACTGCTTATTGACCGTTACGTTGATTTTAATGGATTAAGAGACAAATGGGCAACGCACCCTATTTTAAAAAATATCGACTTCAAAGTATATAAGGATGATCGCTTAATTCGTGCTCAGGATAGTGTACTCGGTGAAGTGGTGAAAGAAATTAGCAGAAGCAACCTGGTTGTAACTAAACCCGATAAAAAACTTAGCATTTTAAAAGTTCAGGTAACCTCAAAAGATGAAGCATTCTCTAAAGCATTCAATGATGAGATGGTTAAGAAAGTAAATGAGTTTTATTTGCTTACCAAAACAAAAAAGTCGGTTCAAAATGTAGAAATTTTGCAACATCAAACCGATTCTGTTAAAAGAGAATTAAATGGTGCACTTGCTGGCATGGCCAAACTAACTGACGCCAATCCAAATGCTAACCCTGCCCGTCAAATACTAAAAGTACCATCGCAAAGACGACAAGTGGACGCACAGGCGAATACAGCTATTCTTACAGAGCTGGTTAAAAATCTGGAAATGTCAAAAGTTTCGCAGCGAAAAGAGATGCCACTTATCCAGATGATCGATTCGCCTATTTTGCCTTTGAACAAAGTAGTCACTACTAAAACGCAGGGGATGGTTGCAGGATTTTTTCTGGCAGGCTTTTTAATGTCAATTTTTTTGCTGGTGAGAAGAGGCTTTTTATCCATGATTAGATAAAGCATGTCCACACTCAGGAAAAATATTGCTTTTAATACATTACTGTCTGTTTCTCAAATATTATTTCCACTTGTTACCTTTCCCTACGCTTCGCGGGTTTTGGGGCCTGAAGGTATGGGAACGGTTAGTTTTGCCGATAATTTCATCACCTATTTTCTGATTTTTTCTGCATTGGGAATCCCGCTATACGGTGTTCGGGAAATTGCAAAAGTAAAAGATGACCATATTGCCTTGGGTAAGGTTTTTTCCGAACTGATTTTAATACACCTCATCACTTCAATTTTATCTGTAGGCATTTTGCTGGTAATTAGTTTTTCCAGTGCCAGACTACTCAACAATTTTGGGTTATACCAAATTGGGATGGGCATTTTGTTAGGGAATGTATTTATTGTTGAATGGTTTTTTCAAGGTATAGGAAAGTTTAAATATATCGCCCTAAGAACGGTGTTGATCAGGCTTTTTACCATTGCCCTGCTGTTTTTTCTGGTTCATTCTCCAGCCGATAAAAACGTATACTATGCTTTAAATCTTATTGCAACCATTATCGCTGCCTTGGCCAATATGTATGCCGTTAGCAAGCTAATTGGCATTTCATTTAATAATTTATCACTTAGAAAACACCTCAAGCCACTTTTCATCATCTTTTCTAATAGTATTATTACTACCATTTATTTGGTTTTTGATACCATTATTTTAGGTTTTTTAACAAATGATGTACATGTGGGTTATTATGCTGCATCCATGCGGATTAGTAAAATTTCACTTGCCGTAATCGGTGTATTATCTGCCGTTTTATTGCCAAGATTAACTGTTGCTTTCAGGGATAAAAACTGGGATGAGGCAAAATCGCTATTGCTTAAATCAATGAGTTTTGTTGTTTTTCTAAGCATTCCTATCGCCATTGGTACATTGTGCCTGTCCACAGAAATCATTACCCTTTTCGCCGGAGCGAAATATTTGCCTGCGGTTACCTCACTGCAGATTCTGTGTTTTATTGTTTGTTTTGTAGGTATGGCACAGGTGTTCGCCCATCAGATTTTACTTCCGCTGCATCAGGAAAGGAAAATATTATATGCTTCACTTTTTGGTGTGGTAGTAAGTTTGGGCTTAAACTTTATGCTTATCCCTACTTTAAAACAAAATGGTGCTGCAATCAGTTCATTAGCTACTGAAGCAAGTGTTACGTTGGTCTTATTTTATTTCTCTTTTAAGTTGTTCAAATTAACATTTCCCGTACTTCAACTGGTACAGGCAGTGCTAAGCTCCCTGCTATTTTTTATAGTTAAATTCCTGGTGTTAAAATTGGTTGAAATTCCGGTGCTTGTTATCCTTCTAACTGTGGTGATTTCTGGTGTGGTTTATGCCTTAATGCAATTATTCGTATGGAGAAATAAAACAATTATTGAGGCATTAAGTGGATTTGGTCCGTTAAAGTTCCTGCAAAAAGTATAGTATGAAAGTTTGTATAGTCATTCCGATATATTCCGATGTAATCAGCTCTTTTGAGCAAGTTGCAATGGATCAATGCTTTCGCATTCTTGGAAGTCACCCCATTTATTTCGTGCTACCTAAAGGTTTAGAAAACTTCATATCAAAGCATCCATATGTTATTAGTGGACAAGCAAAGTATAAAACTTTTGATGATCAGTTTTTTACTGATATTATGGCGTATAACAGGTTGATGAAGTATACTGGTTTTTACCAAAGCTTTATTCATTACGATTTTATGCTCATCCATCAGTTAGATGCTTTTGTATTTAAAGATGAACTGCTTTATTGGTGTAGGCAGGGATACGATACCATAGGTGCGCCTCTTTTTGAGGGGCATACCGATGCAAGTGCTCAAAGTGTAATGGTAAGTCAGGGCAACGGCGGGTTTTGCTTAAGGAATGTTCCTAAATGCTATGATATTGTGAATAAATTTAAAAAATTGAAGTATACCCGAACTTTTGAAGATGCCAACCGACCATTTTACATTAATTTCTATCGATACATTAAACATCAGGTAATCTTCACTTATTCTGGCTACCCATATCAACCAATTATTAATGAAGATTTGTTTTGGGCAGAAGTTATTCCCGATAATTTTCCAGACTTTAAAGTTCCTAGACCCACAGAAGCCTTAAAGTTTAGTTTTGAAGTAAATCCAGAAATTTTATATCAATTGAATAATGAGCAGTTGCCATTTGGATGCCATGCCTGGTGGAAATACAACTTAAATTTTTGGCTTCCTCACATAAATAATTTTGGCTACGATATAAAGGTTGGTTAAATTTTATAAAATTGTGCACATTTGTAATCTATGGGAGTAAAACTTCGCTTACTGCAATCTAAAGATGAAGAATATTTTCTTGATTGTATTGATGAACTTTACGCTACAATAGAAGATAACAGCGGTGGTTTTGAAACCCAACGCGTATTCATTAAACATTCGCGTTTTAAATCTTTCCTGGTTCGGAAACTAACTGGCATTCCTGCGTTATTTAAGTTAAGGCCAAAGCTTAAAAATCTTGGTGGGGTTAATTTCGTTTCGATGATTAGTGGTGACTTTAGGTTTCTTATTCCCCATGCCTTTACCTCAAGGTTAAATTTTATATACATGTATGATGTTTGGCCGAGGTTTCATCGCTGGATATTTCCTTTGCTCGATTTTTTTAATATTAAATGTATTTTTTTTTCCTCCAAACAGGTTTACGAAATATTTACTGAACAATACAAACACATTAAATGTAAAGCGCTATGGATCCCAGAGGCGCTTCAAATCGATGATTATAAATTTAATGCTTACCACGACAGAAATATTGATGTGCTCGAGTTCGGCAGGATGTATGATGAATATCATGAACTGATAAAGGGTGCATTGGCAGATCAAGGTAAAAATCATATTTTTCGTACACCGGATAAATATTTTCTGTTTGCAGACAAGCCTGCTTTTACCCAGGCGCTGGCTTCTTCAAAAATTGTAATTTGTGTGCCATCCAACATTACCAATCCTGAACGCTCTGAATACATTTCTTCCATGACTTTAAGATACCTTCAAGCTATGGCTTCTAAATGTTTAATTGTAGGCTTATTGCCTACAGATATGGAAGAATTATTTGGCTATAATCCAATTGTTGCTATTGATATGCCAAGGGCTGCTACACAAATTCTTGAAATTTTAGAAAACTATGAGCAATATCAACCTCTCATTGAAAAAAACTATCAGGCGGTAATTGCAAATCATCAATGGAAAAACCGCTGGATAATCATGAAGCAGAAAATTGAAGAAATGATATGAGCGGATTGGTAAGCATCATTATACCATCTTTTAATTACGGGCATCTGATTAATGAAACTTTGCAAAGTGTGATCAAGCAAACGTACCGAAATTGGGAATGTATTATTGTTGATGATGGCTCAACGGATAATACTGCAGAAGTGGTTAATCAATTCATTAAGGAAAACCCTCAATATCAGTTTAAATATCATCATGTTAAAAATGGGGGTACTTCAGCAGCAAAGAACACAGGAATCGAATTAGCCAGCGGAGAATATGTTCAATTTTTAGATGCAGATGATCTGTTAAGTGAGGATAAACTGGCTGTTCAAATGCATATCGCAGAAAAAATGGAAGCAGATCTTGTTTTTTCAAAATCGATATTTTTTAGTGGCACTTTTCCTTCGGTACAGTATGTAGAAAAATATCCCAACAATTTTTTGGCAGAGGAAAGCTTAAATGGTCATCAATTATGGCAGCGCTTAATCCAAAATAATATCCTAACTATTAGCAGTCCTATTGTTAAAAGAGCATTGCTTGTTCGGGCTGGAATGTTTAATCCGGAACTGCAAAATAACGAAGATTGGTTATTGTGGTTTAATGTTGCCATGTTAAGCCCCAATTTTTTATATGATAAAGATGAACGATCTTTCGTTTTGATCCGCGTGCACCAAACCAGTGCAATGGCTAATCATCAAAAAATGTTTGAGGGCGAGGTGGTGGTTCGTCAATACATGGATCTGGCACTTAATCAATCGGATGTGGCTGATCAGCCCGTAGATTTGAAAGCGTTAAACCTGAATCTTTTGGCGCTTCATCAAATCAGATCACTTAATGCATTTACCGGGTTAAGTTATATTTTAAGTAAATTTGTAAAAAATCCGGTTAAAGCTTCGCCATTATTGGGCAAGGGTATATTTAGGCTGGGTACCCGCTTATATAAAAGTGTTCGGTAAATGATTAATAAACCTTATGTTCTCATACTGATAGTTGGCGCATTGCTCTTTTTAGATGCCTTCCTGGTTTACCGATACCTTTCCTGGGGAAGTACAATGGATGAGATTTTGCCTTTTACAGGATTTCTGCTACTGGCTGAAACCATCACAGTTTTTTCAATCATTCGCTTCAACCAGATTATCAATCCATTTACGCTCTATAGTTTATTCATTTATATTGCAGGGTTTTCATTTTTAATCATTTCTGACAGGCAAATTGATTACGATTATCATTACATCCTGATCATGGTGCTGAGTATTGCTTTCTTCATTGCAGGAGGCTTGGTGGCGATGAAAACATTTACCTTCAGTTTTAAAAGTTACATCCCACCGTTGAGCCAACGGTTGAGTTTGGCTTTTTTACTTCTGGTTTTTGTTGCCGGAATCGGCGTTTTTATTTTAGAGGTTGGGCAACTTGGCTATCTTCCTGTTTTTAACCTGGCCAATGCCGAAGTTTATCAAGAACTTAACGAAAATGAAGTAACGCCCCTACACAATTTTATCATTGTCAATTCGGTTTTGCCGGCCATGTTTTACATTCTGTTTAAAAGAAAAACGCTTCGGTTCTGGCAATTCTTGTTACTCACTGCGGTTTGTGGCTTTATCATCCTAAATTTTTTTAGCAGACAAATCATTGTATTGTTTTTCTTTTCTATGCTTATTGCCTATAGCTATTATAAAACCATTCCATTGCTTAAGTTTTTTTCCATTGGCGTTGTGTGTACGGTTATTTTTATTGTTCTAGGTCAATTAAGGGGAGGCTCATCTGAAGAATCTAACTCCATGTCGGTTAATGACTTTTTAAGAGATTACGGTGATATCACCAAACCAACCAATATCATCGAAACCTACCTTTCGCTATATGGCGCCGTTAACCTAACATCAGGTAATGGTATTGTGAGTGATGCTTTGCGAGACAATTATGTATCGTATGGATTATATAGTGCAAGACCAGTGTTAACGATTATACCGGTTGATAAAAATGCGATTTATCCTCCTTTGTACAGCTCTTACACAAAACTTGGCACCTATCTTGTAGACCCATTTTTAGATTTTAGGTGGATTGGGGTTATTGGATTGAATTTTATGTACGGTTTGTTTGCGATGAATTCTTTCAAAAATTACCTGGCAAAAAATGGTGAATATTACATTGTGGAGTGGTCGCTGTTTATCTTTTGTATTTTCATGTGTGCCTTTACCAATTTCTTCCACATGTTTTTTGTCGCCTTCTTTTTTATCATTAATCGCATCGCCATAAAGTAATATGCAGGAGCAAGTAGTTTTAACCATTTTAATGGCAACATATAATGGTGCAGCGTATTTGGAAAGACAAATAAATAGCATAATCGGGCAGAGCTATCCATATTGGGAATTGATCATCAGAGATGATGGATCAACTGATGGGACACTTAAAATGATTCAGGATTTTTGTAGCCGAGATGCTCGCATCACGTTAATTCACTACGGCAACATCCACGGTTCGGCTTGTCGCAATTTTTCACAGCTTTTTGATTGGGCTTTTGAAAATAATAAAGATTATGTTTTGTTTGCCGATCAAGACGACATATGGCTGGAAAAAAAGCTGGAACGGTCTTATGAGGTGATGGTGGAAAAGGAAAAAATATTCGGCGCTAAAATGCCGTTGCTTTTATATTCTAATTTAAGCTTCATTGATGCCAATGATCAACCCATCAAAATAAATTTGCCTTTGCCTGCAACTTTAAATTTGCCTTTGCTAATCAATGAGAATTACGCCTGGGGCTGCACCATAATGCTCAACCCGGCTGCTGTGCAACAAGTGAAGCACATTCCGGTATCATCTGTAAACCACGATTATTATATAGCTCTGGTCATTTCCGCCTTTGGCAAAAATATTTTGCTTAATGAAAACCTGATATTATATCGGCAGCATCAAAACAACGTCAGTGGCAACGTAAACAAAATGACTTTTGCCAGTCGGTTTAACCGATATTTTAAGCAAAGCGATGCAATGCTCAAACCATTGACAGACAACTATAATTTAGTAAATTCTTTCTTTTGTCGATACAAAAAAGCACTTAATCAACAGCAGTATCATATGATTAATGATTTTTTGGAGAGTTATCGGCGTGGGTTTTTAGCGCTGGTTAGCAAAATGATTCAGCACAAAATTTTTAAAATTGGCCTCGGGAAAAACCTGATCTATTTTTATACCTTATATTTGTTGAGAAGCCGTGTGGTAGAAAGTTTTAATGAAGGGAAGGCGGAATGAAAATCCATTATGATAATATTATTTACAGTCTGCAAAATGCCGGAGGAATCTCTTCTTACTGGACATCACTGATCTCCCGATTTTTAAGAGATAATTTCGATATTAGTTTTACGGAATATACCAATCAAAATATTTCGAGGCTGGAGTTGAATATTCCATCAGAAAAATTGATTGTACAGCGTAAGAAGCTTGTTTTAGTGGAGCGATTTAAAAAGCTTTTTCCCAAAAATCATCATGAGCCTTTTATTTTTCACTCCAGCTACAACCGCTCCACCAACCACCCCCAGGCAAAATCTGTAGTCACGATTCATGATTTTGTGCATGAACGGTTTTATGGTGGATTAAGGAGATATTTACATTTATTACAAAAAAACAAAGCAATTGAGGCTGCCGATCAAATCATTGTAGTGTCTGAAAATACCAGGAAAGATCTGTTAAAATTCCATCCTTCCATAAAAAAAGAGCGTATTACTGTAATTTACAACGGCGTTTCTGACGCGTTTTTCCCGGTTGCAGCGCAATCTTTTGCGCAACGACCATATCTTCTGTTTATAGGCTCAAGGGCTTATTATAAAAATTTTAATTTTGCCGTTCAACTACTACAAACATTGCCAGAATTCGATTTTTACATCGTGGGGGGTGCTTTATCAAAATCAGAAGGACAGTTTCTTAACCACAAGCTCAATGGCCGATGGAAAGTCTTTACCAATATCGAAAATCAAGAATTAAACCTGCTCTATAACCAGGCTTTTGCTTTAATTTATCCTTCCGCTTACGAGGGATTTGGAATACCTTTGCTTGAAGTGATGAAAACCGGAACACCCTTTGTGGCATTAAATCGATCATCGATACCAGAGGTTGCTGGCGATGCTGGGTTATTAGTAAATGAGTTGGATATTGATGCTTTCAGGCAAGCGATTTACAGCATTTCCGGAAATGAAGCATTACTGCAGGTAAAGGGATTGGAGCAATCCAAAAAATTTTCCTGGGAACAATGTTATCAGGAAACGTTGCAGGTATATCAAGCATTAGTACCATGAAAATTTCCATTATCACAGTAGTATTTAATAATCGAAATACGGTAAAAAGCGCAATTGAATCTGTTTTAGGGCAACTTTACCCGAACATCGAGTATATTATAATAGATGGTGCATCTACCGATGGAACAATGGATATCATAAAAGAATATGGTTCTGCCATTCATCAGGTGGTTTCGGAACAGGATGCTGGGATTTATGATGCCATGAATAAAGGAATTAAATTGTGCACAGGTGATGTGATCGGCATTTTAAATTCAGATGATGTCTATGAAAATAACCAGGTTGTTTCTACGGTAATGGAAGCCTTTTCAAGTGATCGTGATTTAGCACTCGTTTACGGTGATTTGGTTTACGTGAAAAGTGACGATTTAAATCAGGTGGTTCGTAAATGGACTTCAGAAAGCTACTATCCTGATTTTTTTGAAGATGGTCATGTACCACCACATCCTTCATTGTTTATTAAAAAAGCGGTTTACCAAAAGGTTGGTCTTTTTGATTTAAACATGCGTTTGGCTGCAGATTATGAATTTATGTTGCGTTTGTTCAAACTGCATCAATTCAAAAGCAAATACATCAACCGTTTGTTTGTACGTATGCGCCTGGGTGGTGCAACCAATGTGAGTATGAAAAATATCATCAATGGAAATTTGGAGATACTCGCTGCCTGGAAACAAAATCATTTAAAGGCACCCTATTTGTTAATGCCCAAAAGAATTATTAAAAGATTAACGCAGTTTCTAAAATGAAGATAATCTTAACAGGTGCTTTTGGTTTCCTGGGAAAAGCGATTTCCAATTATTTTGCCGAATACGAACTAATAAAGTTAGGCAGATCAGCCGGTGATGTTGTTGCCGACCTTGCAATGGAAATTCCCGTACTTCCAGTTTGCGAGCTGGTTATTCATGCAGCAGGAAAGGCACATGTAGTGCCTGAAACTGAAGCAGAAAAAGCTGTATTTAACCAGGTAAATGTAACTGGTACAATGAATTTACTCGCCGGGCTCGAAAAATGTGGCTTGCCAAAATATTTTGTGTTTATCAGCTCTGTTTCCGTTTACGGTTTAGAAGAGGGTCTTCTTATCAATGAAGATTTCCCTTTATTGGCGCAAGACCCTTACGGTAAAAGCAAAATCGCTGCCGAGGAATTAATTAGGGCGTGGTGCAAGGAGAACAAGGTCATCTGCACCATCTTACGCCTGCCCTTATTAGCTGGTCAAAACCCACCCGGAAATCTTCACAGCATGATCAAGGCCATAAAAAAAGGGTATTACTTTAACATTGGTAATGGTGAAGCTCAAAGGAGTATGGTTATGGTAGATGATGTGGGAAATTTTATTGAGCAAGTTTATCTCGTTGGTGGCATTTACAACCTTACCGATGGTGAGCACCCAAGTTTCAAAGCTTTAACATTGGCTATAGAAAAGCAAATTAATAAAAGAAGTTCGCTAAGTTTGCCTTATGGTTTTGTTAAAACATTTGCTCTATTTGGTGATCTTTTTGGAGGTAATTTCCCCATCACTAGTAAAAAGCTAAGTAAAATGACTAAAACCTTGACTTTTTCCGATCAAAGAGCCAGACATCAAATTGGCTGGAACCCAAAGTCTGTAGTTGATAATCTGATTGTATGATTTATATCTCCATTGTTTTTTTTACCATCTTGCTTTTCGGAATTATGTACCTCTATCTCCAAACAGCAGATCGATATAATATCATTGATGCACCAAATGAGAGAAGCTCTCATGCGGAACATACGATTAGGGGTGGCGGAATTATATTCCCGATTGCACTTCTGCTCGAATTTGCATTTTCTGGCTATCAGTATGCCTGGTTTATCACGGGCTTGCTTTTCATCAGCGCCATCAGCTTTCTCGATGATTTGAAAAATCAGGATTTTAGGGTGCGATTTTCCATCCATTTATTAGCGGTAGCACTACTTTTTTATCAGTTAAACCTGTATGTTTTTCCATGGTATATTGTAGGCCTTGCGCTTCTGTTTGTAATAGGAGGGATCAATGCCATCAATTTTATGGACGGAATTAACGGGATAACCGGTGGTTATAGTTTGTTAACTTTGCTGTCACTCCTGTACATCAATATAAGTCATTTCCATTTTATAGATAACATGATTATCATAGCTGCCATCGCTGCGGTTTTAGTATTCAACTTTTTTAACTTCAGAAGTTTGGCAAGGTGTTTTGCAGGTGATGTGGGCAGTGTAAGCATTGCATTTATCATTTTGTTTTTTATCTTAAAACTCATCATATTTAGCAATAACCTAAATTATATTTTATTACTTCTGGTGTACGGATTAGATGTAGTGAGTACTATGTTTTTCAGAATTTTAAGGAAGGAAAATATTTTTGAGGCACATCGTACTCATTTCTACCAGTTTTTAGCAAATGAGCGAAATATTTCGCACCTACAGGTTACAGTTTATTATTGTTTGATTCAGTTGGGGGTTAACCTTTGTTTAATTTTCCTCAATATTGACAAAATATCCTATCTTGCGCTAATTTTAACCATTACAGGTACGTTTTTTGTTGCATTTCGATTAGTTGTTCAAGGTCGGAAAGAATTGGTTAAGGGTTTGCACAAAGGTAATAATTGAAAATTCGGTGTTTAGTAAGATCAATATAGTGCCCCGTTGGCTAATTTTTATTATCGATTTGATGATATGCACCATATCTCTGGGGATAGCTTACTTTATTAGATATAACTTTGATATCACCGATCTTAATCTAATTTTCTTCAGTCGCACCGCGTTGGTTATTGCCATTATCAATGTCATTGTATTTTTTAATGTAAAATCTTACACCGGCATTATTCGGTACACCAGCGCTCAGGATACTTTTCGAATTTTATTTGCTGTTGTACTCAGTGCTGCAGCCGGCTTTGTCATTAACATCTCGATTACCGCATTTTGGAACTACCAGCTTACTTCTAATATCATTGTAGTGATTTATGGTTTGGTTAGTTTTGTATTGCTCATTACCTACCGAATATTGGTGAAATATTTTTTCACTTATGTTAAAAACCTGAATCTGGATAAGATGAGGGTGATTATTTATGGTGCAGGAGAGGCTGGGATTGCCACTAAACGTACATTTGATCACGATGCCAGGATCAATAAAAATATCATCGCTTTTGTGGATGATGATTTAAGAAAAGTAGGAAAAACAATAGACGGGGTAAGGATATTAGATGCGAGAGAACTGAAAAGCCTTATTGCTAAGAGGGAGGTTGATGAACTGATTTTTGGATCGTTTAGCATTCCGATAGAGGTAAAAAATGATATTGTTGATGCTTGTTTAGAGCATGATGTGGTTGTACTTAATATCCCACCTTCTAACGTTTGGATTGATGGCAAGCTACAATCGTCGCAAATACAGAATTTAAACATAGAGGATTTGCTCAACAGGAAAACGATTGAGATTGATGTGGAGGGAATCAAAAGCCAGATTAAAAATAAAAGAATTTTAATTACAGGTGCTGCGGGTTCGATAGGAAGTGAAATTGTACGTCAGCTGCTAAAATTTGAACCAAGCTTAATTATTCTGAACGATCAATCTGAAACAGCTTTACACGATCTTTACCTCGAGTTGGAAGAATCCAGCCAAAATTACAATTACCATGCAGCTGTGGGTGATGTTCGTGACATCAGGCGAATGGAACATATTTTTGAAACTTACAAACCTCATTTTGTTTATCATGCCGCGGCCTATAAACACGTGCCGTTGATGGAAGATAACCCCTGTGAAGCCATTAAAACCAATGTATTGGGCACTAAAGTCATCGCAGATTTATCAATTAAATTTGGTGTACGCAAGTTTGTGATGATTTCTACTGATAAGGCAGTTAACCCTACAAATATAATGGGGGCTTCCAAGCGTATTGCCGAAATATATGTTCAGTCACTAAACAATACCTTAATTAATCCAAGCTATATTTTCAGCAATGGCTTAAGTTATATCAATGATTTAAATATAAAACCGATTACCAAGTTCATTACCACCCGGTTTGGGAATGTTTTGGGTTCCAATGGCTCTGTTATTCCACGTTTTAAACAACAAATTGAAAAGGGAGGCCCGGTTACGGTTACACATCCGGAAATTACCCGGTACTTCATGACAATTCCTGAAGCCTGTCGGTTGGTGCTGGAAGCAGGAAGTATGGGAAATGGTGGGGAGATATTTATCTTTGATATGGGTAAATCTGTCAAAATTGTGGAACTCGCAAAGAAAATGATTCGTTTAGCTGGATTAATTCCTAATCAGGATATTAAGATTCAGTATAGCGGATTACGGCCAGGGGAAAAATTGTTTGAAGAGCTCTTAAATGACAATGAAAACACCATGCCCACCCATCACCATAAGATTATGATAGGGAAAGTGCGTGAGTATATTTTCAATGATGTAGAACAACACATTTACAAATTAATAAACTGTGCTAAAGCCAACGACAACAGGCAGGTAGTGGTGTTGATGAAGGAGCTGGTACAAGAATACAAAAGCAATAATTCTATTTATGAAGAACTCGACAATGCAGATGGAGAAAAACAATATCCGGTTTAAGATTTTATTTGCACTCACCTTAACCCTCTTTTCAACAAGAGTGGCACTTGCCCAAACGCCAAACCAAAACATCCCTTATTCTTTTCAGTTTTATCAAAAGCTAAATCATGCGGTATATGATCAGAATTCGCGTTTTCACAGTTCAATAAAAGGTTATTATGCAGATGACAGTGTATTGGTTAAGCGTTACCAAAGCTTAATGCAATTGGGCGTCGATTCACTTAACAAAAGAAGTTGGGTGCGGCGAAAACTAACAGATGAGCACCTGGTTAACCTTAAGGGCGAGGATTATAAGGTATTTATCGACTTTTTACCAGATTTTCAAATTGGGAGAGAGACAACTGAGCGTAAAACTACCTGGTTAAATACAAGAGGTTTTCAAATCGGCGGTGATGTAGGCGAAAAGTTTTCATTCTATGCCAGTGCCTATGAAAATCAGGGTGTGTTTGCCAACTATGTCACAGATTTTATCAACACAAATGAAGTGGTGCCTAGTGAAATGACGGGCAAGTTAGGCGACAAGACAAAAGATTGGTCGTATGCCACCGCGTTACTGTCTTACACCGCAAATAAACACCTGAACATCGCTTTAGGATACGATAAGAACTTTATTGGAGATGGCTATCGCTCGATGTTGCTTTCTGATGTTGCTGCCAATTATTCATTTCTACGGTTGAGGGCTTCCTTGGGCAATGTTCAATATCAAACCATTTTCGCCTACATGCTTGATCCAGGTGCGGAAAGATTTACTACCGATCGCCGTTTAGGAGACCGGGGAAAATGGATGGCCGCACATTATTTAGATTGGAATGTCACAAAACGCTTTTCTGCCGGCTTTTTTCAGGCTGTTACCTGGGCTGATGCACAGGTTGAGGGAAAACGCGGTTTTGACTTCAATTATATCCATCCGTTCATCTTCCTGCGCTCGGTTGAAAGTGCCAATACCAGTTCACCAGATAAAATGCGTTTGGGCATTAATTTAAAATATGAGGTGCTGGATAAAACCGCGCTTTATGGCCAGTTTATGTTCGATGAGTTTACCGCAAAAGAGTTTTTTGCTAACAATGGTTACTGGGCTAACAAGTGGGCTGTACAGCTTGGTTTTCGTGGGTCAGATTTATTTAAAGTGCCTGGTTTAAACTATTTGGCAGAATTCAACACCGCCCGTCCTTACACCTATGCACATTTCGATCGTGTTTCCAACTATGCTGCAATGAACCAGCCATTGGCACACCCCTTTGGTGCAAACTTCAGGGAATTCTTAGGTTTACTGAACTATAGTTACAAACGTTTCGATTTCCAGGGGCAAATGATTTATGCTAATTATGGTTTAGATCCTGCTGGCTTAAATTATGGAAAAAATATTTTCCTAGACTACAGCACTCATGTTAACAACTATGGAAATTTCATCGGTCAGGGCATCAAAACCAATTTGTTTTTTACAGAAGCCAAGGTTTCATATCTCATCAATCCAAAGTATAACCTGAGAGCAGAAATTGGGGGGATCATCAGAAAGGAATCGTCATCAATAGCTACACAAAACACCGGAATGATCAGCTTTGGTTTGAGAAGTACCTTCAGAAATCTTTACCGTGATTTTTAACCTATCACTCTTTCAAAAAAGCAAACAGATTAATTCAATACATCCTTTATCATAAAACTATGGTTACCGCAGAAAAAATTTTTTACTACATCAAACAACGATTATTCAGAAAGTTCTTATACCGCTTTGGAATCGGAAGCCCGGTGGGGAGAGGAGTTTGGGAAGAGCAATTTAAAAATGGCGCCTGGGATTACCTTTACTCAGAAACAGAATCCTTACACTATAAAAGTATTGTAAAGTTCTATAAGCAATATGGTGGAGGTAGCGTATTAGATGCAGGTTGCGGACAAGGGGTGCTATTTCACTATCTAAAATCTGAGATTAAAGGTCCGGATGATTATCTGGGTTTCGACATTTCTGAAAATGCGGTAGCCGAAGCCCGAAGAACATTTCCACCATTCCGGTTTGAGCAAATGGACTTTAACCAAAACACGCCGAAAGAGAAGTTTGATGTGGTAATTTTTAACGAGTGCGTTTATTATTTCAAGAAACCTGTTGAGCAGTTGGACGCCTATCTCAAAAGCACTTTAAAGCCGGGAGGACATGCCATCATCTCTATGTTTTATTTCGAAGAGCATGCGCAACTTTGGAAACGATATGCTGATAAATATGCGTTTTTAGATTGGGAAGAAGTAACGAATAAGAATGGGCAGAAATGGCGAATTTGTATATTTAAGCTTTAAGAGCATTATACACAAAAATACCAAGACTTATGAGATAGGTATAATCTCTTGCAAATAGGGATATTTTATTAAATATTTATGCTTTAGCATCTCCAATAGAAAGTCAGACATGGGCTTTCTTATTTTTTATATGACCTTCCACTAGTGCTTTGCTTTTGGTAATTACCCTTTGTGCAATAGCAGCGGTGTAGTTTCCTATATACTAGTAGTCTCAAGACTTCCGAATGGTTTTTGCGACAACGTAGTATGAAATATATATTCAATATTAAATATTTAATAACATTCAAGTTTTTAAAGACCAATTTTAAACATTTATAGTATTAGATTAGGATTTACTTAAAGGGTTTTGTACAGCCAGCTTTAAGAGCCAATAATCCCTTCGATCTTTATTAATACATTTCTAAAGTTCATTGGGAATTACTTCTTTAGGTGAATAAGTAAAAAAACCGCTTTTTAGTTGAATTATCTCAATTGGGATCACATTATCATGGTAGTCCGAAAAGATTGCATCAATAAAGAGGACGTTAATGTGATAGCACATGATATGGGATTTAGGACCGCTCTACCTTACATTTTTTATAAAAAAAACATATAGAGCCATACCATGAAAGAATGCTCCAAGCATTAAGGTTCTCTCTTTAGCACAAAGCGTATTTTTTTCCTCTCTGTTATTTTGGTTTTGCAATTTAAAAGTACAGATATGGACAGTTTTACGTTAATACAGAATATTCATTATTGCCGTTCCAGCCCTAATATCTCATTTATATGGAAGATGCAATAAGTTTCTATATTAGCACAAAATGTGTTCTGTTTAAGTTATGCGTATTCTATTGATTGCAAGCATATTATTTCTGGTTGTCCCTTCTAATGATCCATTTCTCCTTTCTCCAATAGGCATTTATCCTTTTTCTTAGAGCAGTCGTTAAGGAAATTGGCTATGGTAGGGTTATGAGCTATGGGCAAACATCAAAATGTTAATCCTAAAGATAAGTAATCATGGTTAGCAAAAATATTAATGCGGCTCCTCTAACGCATTTCAATATTACCATCGCAATATTGCCCCTGGCTGATGGCGGCAAATAATACTGGCATGCATTCGTTTCATTGAGGATGGATGTGGAGGCCAAGGTTACTCAACCTCCGCTTGCTTTCAGGTATAGCTATATTGCTCTTAATTAATATCCTTTTTATAAGCAGGCTAATTTTTTGCGCCAAAAATGCTTGCGCCTGTCTAATTTTCAGTCAAAAGCAGCAGGAAGCTAGTATTGGCTACCATATGAATGACGCTTGCTCTGCCCTTGACAGGATGAGCACAGTTGTTCACAGGACGTTTTCTTATAAAGTTTATCGTGTGATGGCCTGTTTACTCTTCTTTAATTGGTGTCGGGCATCTTTGGGCCGCATGTTACATGCTTTGGTATCTTCGTGACGGGCTTTTTCTGAAATGACATGGCAAGAAAGATTGTTAATAACTCTGAAGAAATTTCTGCCAGCGTGGCAGAATAACGAAAGAATTAGTAAGGGAGGATCGTTTCAATTGATTATTCACTGCATGGCTCTATAACTTTAGCAAATGATCAGAGAATTAGAATTATGTTGAGCCAATAACTTCACAACAATCCGGCTGAAATAAGGCGTATTCATAGTGCTAGATTAGACAACTTTTTAGAAAAATTATTATACACGGACGAAGTTGATCGTTTCGCCCTGGTGTTTGTTGCAGGCTCCTCTTCTGATAGCGCATGCCTTTGTTGTTGAAGAAATTAAAAAATTCGCTATGTTTTTTACCAAAACAGTTTCATAGAAATCGTTCATATATATTTAGTATACACGCATGCACCAGCGCGGGACAAAAGTGTTATTATGCTGAATCATTAATCGTTTTTACTTTTAGCTTTGTTTCCAATGGCGAAAAAAGGCTATATACTGGCCGGTTTATTATGGTTTATTTTGTGACAATAAATTCAACCTGAATTCCTGTGCAGATGTTAAAAAATCTATTAGTTCTAACCATCATCTTTATATCTATAACGGTGCAGTTGTCTGCAAGTCAAATACTCCTAATTGGATCCGATTCTCGGGAAAAAGGGAAAAGGGGTAATGCAGATGTGATTATGATCATAACTATTAAGGAATCTGAAATAAAACTAACCTCTATTTTGAGAGATACCTATGTTTATGTCAAAGGTTATGGTAATCAAAAATTAAATTCGGCATATCGTTTGGGAGGAAAAGAGTTACTAGTTAACACAATTAATGCAAACTTCAAAACTAAGCTAATCCAAACCATCGTAACTGATTTTCGAAACACCGCAGATATTATTGATAAATTCGGTGGTGTAACTTTGCATATCGATAAAGGTATTCATCAATATGTAAACGGTTATATTGATGAACAAGCATCGCTCAAAGGTGTACCGCTTTTACCATTAACAAAAACAGGCACGATTAAGATGACTGGAGATCAGGCACTGGCATATGCCAGGGTAAGAGTTGCAGGAACGGTATATGATGATCATTCCAGAGTGGAAAGGCAGAAAGATGTGACCAAAGCCGTTCTGAATTTTGCGATACAACATAAACCCATGGCAGGTAGATATTTTTATAATCTATGGTCATTAATTGATACGGATATCAGCATGTCTGTCTTCTGGAAAATTTGTAAGATGTTTTTAAGTAAACCAATCATCCCAAAATCGCAGGTATTTCCTAACTACCAATATTATACTAATAAGAGAATTCCAGATATCGGTTTAGTGCTTAAATTAAATGACTTTAATAAAGCATCCGCTGATTTAAATAAGTTGATAAAGTAGCGGCAGCGGGATCCTGATAAATTCAAAGATGCATGGCTATCTATGTGTACTTTCTGACAACCGCATAAAATTTGGCTAACCAGTTTACCTTAGCAAGAGTTGGATAACATAGGGTAGATTGACCGTGTTTCACCAGAGATTAATTTATTTTAACTTTTTGATTGTCTGCATATTTGTAAATTCACGAGATGGGTTCAAATATAATGGTATGTCCACCATACTTCTTTTCAGAAAACACACTCTGCCCGTGAGAATTGGTACAGCATCACCAATTATAGTCTATTTTCCGAAACCGATGTGGTGTTATGGCCGAAAGGCTTAATCAAAATTTCGACAGCAGGTAAATTTGAGGGGGATCAATAAGATTCAAATCCGAAAAAAGGAATCGAAAAAGCGTAAAATTGCAGAAAGCGGCGCAGCCAGTCAAAAGCTATCGTCAACTACAGAATACAAGGCAGTGCAGAAAAATCTGCAAGCGGTAAAAGCCAGTCTGAAAGTGATACCAGGCATTTAGCATGGGGATTGGTTTGTTTATAGTTGGCAGTGTGTTCGTTTTCCAGTGGTCACGTAGCCGGGAGGATGTTTCATTGAGCCTGGCTGGTGCCGGCCTCATTTTTTTTCAGCATGCGGCAATGACTATATCATCTGTTTCTTCGAACCAGTATGAAGTGCTTTAAAGTTTTCTCAGGAGAAAGAACAATGGGTCATAGAACAAACGCATCAGCCGGTACTTTTTACCCAATTTCAACCTGATCTTTTTCGCGTCGTCACCTTGATTAATAGCAAACCGCCTCAGTGCAAAGTTGGTTTCCATAGGGCTATAAATCGACAGGCCAAAAGTGTAACCCGCTGATGTTAATAATTTCCCGTAATTGGCCGGGATTTTTCCATAGGGATAAGCAAATGAATATACCGGGCTTTCCAATAACAACTCCAGCGTTTCTTTTGAATCTGAAATATCCTGAATCACTTCCAGTTCGCTAACGGCATCGAGTTTGATGTGTTTTTCTCCATGGCTGCCTATTTCCATTCCCAGCAAGACAAGTTCCCTGAGTTGTGATGTATTCATCAGTTCCACCCGGCTCATGTCGTATTCTTCGATATCCCATTCGTTTACGCCACCAATTTGGTTGGTAGGGATGTAAAAAACAGCCTTCATTTTTCGCTTTAACAATTCCGGGATGGCGAAATCAAACAATGAAGCCGGGCAATCATCAAAACTAATGATGACTCTTTTTTTCAGTTCTTTTTTCGACGGTTTAAGTTCGATAATCTCCTGGAAAGTTGTCGTCACCAGGCCTTTTAGCTCAATGTTATCCAGTAACTCCAGAAATTTTAAATGACTGATGCACCACTTTTTCAAACTTGGATGAGGATGATCTGCTACGTGGTGTAGCATAACGATGGGAATATTCAGTTTCGGGGGAGTCAATCTGGCGCCTTTTATCTTTTTAACCCCAAATAAACGGATAATCTTGATTAAAACCTTATGCTTACATGTGTTTTTTTAAATTTGGCCACCGTTGAAGCAGAAAACAGCGATGTGGAATGATGAATGTGATGAATTTATTTAGCTGTTAATCGGCAGACTGCAATCAAAAAACCTACATTTATATCCCGGAACAACCGTTGGGGTTTGCAGAATTAAAAATTTTTTCTTCGATGTTAAAACTTTGCATACCTTCGTACACTTTTTAACGTTGTATCTCTTTATCTATAAAACATTTTTATGAGGATAATCTACCTTTCCTTATTATTGCTCTCCCTAAATTTTTGTGCGTTTGCACAGACCTTACCTGTTGGTTTATTGGAAAATGTAGAAGATGCTTACCGAAGGCAACAGCTTTTAGGTAAAGACAGTTCCAACAGTTCCTACATGATCCGGCCGATGTTCATGTCTGACCGTAATAACCTGGCCTTGGATCCGGATACAAATTATTCGTTGAATAAGTTCAGATATTTACTTTACAACAATCCTAAACTGCATACCCAGATCTACGCTTTACCCGTTGCCTGGCAGCAACAATTCAATTCACACCATCCGTATGGCATGAACGATGGATCGATGGTGCAGGCCAAGGGGTATCAGACACAAATTTCGACGGGTATTTATGCTAAAATCGGTCCGTTAAGTGTCCAGTTCAGACCAGAGTATGTTTTCGCAGAAAATAAAGGCTTTCAACGTTTAATCGACGCGCCGAATGGTGTGTATTGGAATAGTCCGGTTACGCGCTTTTATAATCAAATTGATTTGCCAGATCGATTTGGAGAAAATAAATACAACAAATTTTCCCTAGGTCAGAGTAGTATACGACTCAACTTTGGTCCAGTTTCTGCAGGTTTTTCTAACGAAAATTTATGGTGGGGACCAGGTGTGCGAAATTCCTTGTTAATGAGCAATAATGCTTCAGGATTTAGGCATTTTACATTAAACACGACCAGACCAATTAAAACTTACATTGGTTCATTTGAAGCTCAGATTATTGGTGGGCGTCTGGAAAACTCTGGCGTAAATCTTAAAGATCAGCCCAATGTTTTACAGGCTATTAAAAACGAATTGGTTACTAAGCCTTACGATTGGCGATACCTGTCCGGCATCATTGTTATATATCAACCGAAGTGGGTTCCTGGACTCTACGTGGGTTTAGAACGAGTGTACGCAACAAATGGTAGTAAAATGGGCAATAGCTTTGCTGACTACTTCCCCATATTCCAGGCAGCTCAAAAGGCGTCATTTGCTTCTGTTGATGGTTCTAATGCTGAAGATACTGCCGAAAAAGATCAATACCTGTCGTTTATCGCCAGATATATATTTCCTGAGAGTAAAGCTGAAGTCTATTTTGAATATGGAAGAAATGATCATTCTAATGACCTAAGAGATGCAGTAGTGGAGCCAGAGCACAGCAGGGCTTATACAGTTGGTTTAAGAAAACTCATTCCTTTGAGAAAATCAGATGAATATATCCAGGTGGGTATTGAATTTACACAATTACAAACGCCTACAACAAGAGAAACTAGGGCTACTCCACCATGGTATATCCACTATCAGGTAACAGATGGTTATACAAATAAAGGACAAGTTTTAGGTGCTGGTATTGGCCCAGGAACTAACTTACAATCATTTAATCTTAGCTGGGTAAAAGGGCTAAAAAGAATTGGTCTGCAGTTTGAAAGACAAGTAAATAATAATGATTTATTTTATGATTTTGCATATGCTTCGGCAGATAAAAATCAATTTATCAACAGGCACTGGGTTGATCTATCCTTGGGGGGTAACGTGAGTTGGAATTATAAGAACTTCGTCCTCAATGGGCAACTCACTTACATCAAATCATTGAACTATCAGTACCAATGGCAGGCTAAACCCGGTTCTAACGATTATTGGGACTGGAATAAACAGGATGCTAATAATCTTCACGCAAAGGTTGGCCTTGTTTATTTAATCAATTAGGCTTATAAACAACTTCTGTTATTACATTTAAATGATTAAGTTTGCATCGTGTAAAAATGCTCTTACTGAACTATAGTTTATAACCATAGTTTAATATCCAAAAAATAATAATCAGGACAATTACTTCCTGTATAACCTATGACTAAATACACTTCTAACAAATTAAATTTTTCCATCTCGCTGGCTATAGTGATTTTGGCGATGATGTCTTCATGTGTGAGCAATAAGAAGATTGCTTATTTTCAGGATATTCAAACCGTAAACCAGGCAAAGCTTGACAATGCTACTAAATTTACTGAACCTATCATTCAACCTGATGATATATTGAGTATCAATATCTTCACATTGAACCCTCAAAGCGGCGCTATTGTGAACCAAGCGGCCTCTAATACTGTTCTAGGCGGCGGTGCAAATACCGCTGTTGCAGCACAGCAAGTTTCTGGCTTTTTAGTCGATCGTAATGGAGATGTGGAACTGTCTTTAATAGGGAAAGTAAAAGTAGAAGGATTAACGACTTATCAAGCAAGAGAACTCATTAGAGAAAAAGCCGCTGTGGTTTATAAAGAACCAAACGTACAATTAAGGTTTGCTAACTTTAAAGTAAGTGTTTTGGGTGAAGTAAATGCACCATCTGCTTATACGTTACCCAATGAAAAAGTAACGATCCTCGATGCCCTGAGTTTGGCCGGTGATTTAACTATTTATGGAAGAAGAGAAAATGTACTTATTGTAAGGGACAATAATGGAAAGAAAGAATTTGCACGGTTAGATTTGAACTCATCAGAAATTTTTAATAGCCCGTATTATTATTTAAGACAAAATGATGTGGTTTATGTAGAACCCAATAAGCGAAAGGTAGCGGCTACAAATTCTGCACAGGTTCAGACTATTAGTGTTTTGGCCTCTGTTTTATCGGTAATTATTGTAGCAATCACAAGCTTTAGATAAAACATCTATATTAAATTACATGAACGCAAATAATAGAATTGAGAATACTCTTGAAGAAGAAGGAATTGATTTCAAGAGAATTTTAGGAAAATTAATAGAAAAATGGCATTGGTTTTTAATTAGCACGATAATACTGCTAGTTGCTTCCTTATTATACATTAGGTTTACACCACCTACATATAGAATTAACGCAAAGTTGCTGGTTAATGATGGAGATGGGGGTGGAGCATCAAAGCAAGCAAGTGCTTTGATGGATTTAGGAGGTATAATTGGAGGTAAAAACTCCGTTGATAACGAAATAGAAGTGCTTAAAACTAGATTCCTAATGGAGCAAGTGGTTAGGCAAATGCAATTGAATGTAGTCTACGCCAAACATAGTCGTTTAGTTGATAAAGAAATATATAATAAGCCATTTATTGTAAACATTGTTAAAGGAGTTGACTCGATAAAAAGGACAGAGTTGCATATAGAATGCTTAACAGATGGGCGATTTAAAATTACTGGCGATAATTTTGATTCAGTTGTTAAATATAGTCAAAGATTCAAAGTCGATGATCTTGGGATACTTGAAATACTCCCCGCATCAGATCAGATTGATAAATTAAGTGGACATTATACTGTAGCGGTCTCTTCCGTTGATGATCGTGCAGGATTTTTAATGAGTAAGTTTACAGCTAGCGTTTCCAATAAGTTAGTAACCGTAATTGATTTGTCGATGTCATATCCTGTCGAAAAAAAGGGGGAAGACATTCTAAATTCATTAATTAGACAATATATTAAGTCAAATCTTGAAGATAAAAATATTATTGCGGATAGTACAACAGCTTTTATTCAGAAAAGATTAAGCATAATTGCGGGTGAATTGGGTGATGTCGAAAATAACGTAGAAAGCTTTAAAGAAGGTAATAGACTTGCAGATATGACTGAGCAAGGTAAATTATTAGTTCAGAATTCAAGCTCGTTTATCAATGATTTAGCAAAAGCGGAAACTCAAGTTACAATACTTAGCGATTTAGAGAGCTACTTAGAGGATGATACTAAGAACAAAAGAGTTTTTCCATCCTCTTTGATACCAGCAGACATGGTATTTTCTGATTTAATGAGAGAATATAATTCATTGTTGATAGAACGGGATAGGCAATTGTTGAGTGTTACCGAAGAAAGCCCATTTATTCAAAATATTGATAAGCAGATTTTTCAACTTAGACAGGGAATTTTAGCGAATATAAAAAGTAGTAAAAATACATTTTTAGTTACAAGAGACAAACTTCGGAAACAGGTTGATAATTTAGAGTCAAAAATTTATGAAGTTCCAAAAATCGAAAAGGATTATTTAAAATTGGCAAGGAATCAAAAAATAAAAGAAGAACTGTATATTTTTTTAATGCAAAAGGCGGAAGAAACCGCAATATCAAAAACTTCTAATATCCCAATCGCTAAAACCATTGATCCTCCAAAAGCTTATCCTACTCCCATAAGTCCTAAAAAGAATATGGTCGTGTTAGTTGCTTTTGTATTAGGTATCTTAATTCCGTATTTGATTTTATTCCTAAAAGATTTATTTGACACGAAAATTAAATCTAAAGAGGATATTAGAACACTGACAAGCATACCAATCTTTGGTGAAATCAGTCATAACGATGATGGAGATAGCTTGGTTGTCGCCCATCACAGCCGTTCATCAATTTCAGAACAGTTTAGAGCCTTAAGAACTAATCTCTCTTTTTACCTGAAAAATGAAGATCAAAAAGTAATTTTACTGACCTCCAGCATGAGTGGGGAGGGTAAATCTTTTACTGCTATAAATTTGGCAAATGTCTTGGCTTTATCTGGCAAAAAGGTTTTATTGATGGAACTTGACTTACGTAAACCTGGATTATCTACTAAGCTTGGAGTGGTTAATGATGCAGGTTTTAGTACTTATACCATTGATAAGAATATTAAGATTAAAGATATTATCAAGCCATTAACAATCAATTCTAATATGTTTATCATGACTTCTGGTCCTCTACCACCTAATCCGGCAGAAACCTTAATGAGTGAACATACCCCTGGTTTGATTGCCGGATTAAAGGAGCAGTTTGATTATATCATCATGGATACTCCTCCTATTGGCGTAATCACCGATGCGCAGCTATTATCGGAGTTTGCTGATGTTTCTATTTATCTGGTTCGACATAAGGTTACGCGTAAAGAACAATTGCAGATTGTTCAGGATTTATTTACATCAAATAAGATGAAAAACTTAGGTATCGTAGTGAATGATATTTATAATAAACATTATGGTTATGGCTATGGCTATGGAAATTATGGTCAAGAAAGTAACTTGTCTAAGTTTGAAAAAATAAAAAGAAAATTTAAAGGTTAGTTTCGGTTATGAATTTACGTTAAAGGTAGCTGATATTAGACAGGCAACACGAGATACAGTTACCTTATGTTTTAAACTAGCCAGGCTTAAGGTGAATTATGTAGCTGGACAATACTTAACGAAACCTTTAGAATTAAGGGACGGCGCTACAACCGACCTTATTATTACACTTCATGTCCTTGATTAGTTTGATTTTTGGAAATTGCTTTAAAACGCGTAGGAAATGTATTGGTATTTAACCACGCCAAAAGTCTATTTATTAATTGGCGACCCAAACAAATCTAAGACGAAATTAGGTTGGGTTCCTCAATATGATTTAGCATCTTTGGTAAAAGAAATGGTTGGCGCAGATGTTGACCACTTTAAAAAGGAATGCCCTCTTAAATCACATAGTTATAGCATTAAAAACCAATACAAATAATGTCAAATTTACATAATAGAAACGATAAAATCTATATTGCTGGCCACAATGGCATGGTTGGGTCTGCAATTTGGCGAACACTTTTAGCTAAAGGATATACAAATTTGATTGGAGCATCTAGCTCTACTTTGGATTTAAGAAATCAAGTAGCTGTTAAAGAGTATTTGCTTCAGGAACAACCAGACATAATTATAGATGCTGCTGCAAAAGTTGGAGGAATTTTAGCCAATAATGATTATCCATATCAGTTTATTATGGAAAATATGCAAATCCAAAATAATCTTATTGATTCGGCGATGCAAACTGGAATAGAGAAATTTATTTTCTTGGGCAGTTCTTGTATTTATCCAAAATTAGCACCACAACCTTTGAAAGAAGAATTTTTGCTTACTGGAGATTTGGAGCAAACAAATGAATGGTATGCTATTGCAAAAATTACCGGTGTTAAAGCTTGCCAAGCCATTCGAAAACAATTTGGAAAAGATTATGTGAGTTTAATGCCAACTAACTTATACGGGACATACGATAATTTCGATTTGAACACTTCTCATGTATTGCCAGCGATGATTCGAAAATTCCACATTGCAAAAGAAAATAATCATGAATCAGTCACGCTTTGGGGAACTGGAACTCCTATGCGGGAGTTTTTATTTGTAGATGATATGGCAGCGGCAGTTGTTTTTGCATTAGAAAATAAACTTCCAGATTATTTGTATAATGTGGGAACTGGAGTAGATTTAACCATAAAAGAATTGGCAGAAATAATTCAAAAAATCACAGGACACCAAGGTGAGATTATTTGGGATACTACAAAACCCGATGGGACACCAAGAAAATTAATGGATGTAACCAAAATGCATAATTTAGGTTGGAAACATCAGGTTGATTTGGAAGAAGGTGTTAGGAAAACTTACAACTGGTTCTTGGAAAATGTAAATAAGATTAAAGAATTAAAGATGTAATTAGTATTTTTGCTTGATGTATAAAATTAAAATAATAACTTAAAGAATTTGAGAACAAAGTAAAAAATCGTGCTTTTAACCGGCATCACGGATCAAAATGGATCTTATTTGCCTGGATTATTACTACAATAAGCTTATTAGGTGCGTGGTGTTAAAACAAGATGATTTTGTTTTAATTCTCAAAGAATTAATCATCTTTACCAGGGCCAATAAGAGTATCGTGTTTGTTTTACCTAGCATTGTAGTGATTTGACAGATTCTGCCGATATCATTAAAATTGTTCAAGAAGTATAATCTGATGAAATATACAATATTTAAGCAAGGATTTATGATTAAACACTCGATTTTATCCTCATTCACCTTATATTGTAACTAAAATGTATGGTTATTGGAGTACTAAAAATTACCGTGAAGCCTACGATATCTATGATCGTAATGGAATCTTGTTAAATCACGAATCGCCGAAAAAAGGGGAACCATTTGTAACCCATAAAATAACTATTGCTACGGCAGCTATTGCTTTAGAAAAATAAAAATTGTTTTTATTTACGAAACTTGAATTCTTAAAGAGACTGGGTGTCACCGCAAAGATTATGTAGAAGGATGTGCAGCATCTTATAACAAGATGCCATAGAGGGTGATATGATTGCGACAGGAGTTGCGATTTGCATTCGGGATTTTGTTCGTTTTGCATTTGATGAAATAAAAAATTGAATTGAAATTCGAAGTAATACGAGGAAATTAAACTACCAAAATTGTAGCTTGCAACAACCCTGAATACCACTTACCAATAGGTAAATAGTAGTCAGAATAGATCCACAATATTACCTTCCAACGGAATTTGATTTGTGATCCTATTGAATCCCAAAAAAAAAATTGGGTTGGAAACCGCAACATGAGCTTGCTGGATTGGTAAAAGAAATGGTAACTAGTGATTTGTAAATTTTAAAAAGACTTAAATAATAAGTGTATATATACTTTGAATTATTATGACAAAATTTTGTTATTGATTTTGAGGTAATTCATTTATGAATTTAAAAAATGAGCCTAAAAAAAAATCTATTAAGTAATTTTATACTTACGTCGTCGACAATAGTTTTACCATTAATTACTTTTCCTTATATAACAAGGACATTGTCAAATGCAAGTTTGGGCAATGTTTTTTTTATCGATTCTTTTACTCAGTATTTTATTTTATTTGCTTCGCTAGGTATACCTTTTTATGGATTACGTGAAGTTGCAAAGCTAAAGGGTAATAAACAGATTTCATCTAATTTGGTTATTGAGTTAGTTGCTTTACAACTGTTTCTTTCTTTATTTTACATAATTATTTTTTTTATATTGGGCTTATTTGTTCCTAAATTAGTTGATAATATAAGATTAATAGAGATAGGGTCTTTAATGATTCTTTCAAATTCTTTTTCAATAGAATGGTTTTATCAAGGAATTGAAAAATTTTCTTACATAACTAAAAGGTCTTTAATATTTAAAATTTTGAGTGTTATTGCGATTCTAGTTTTCGTAAAAAACAAATATGATTCAGGGATTTATTATTTTATACTTGCAAGCGTGATGATTGCAAATGCAATTGTGAACTTTGGGTATTTTTTTAAGAATCATTTCGCAGGATTTAAGTTTGAAGTGAATATTATGAGGCATTTAAAGCCATTATTGGTGCTTTTTAGCATAAATGCGTCCTTAAGTATCTATGTGATTTTAGATTCTATTATTTTAGGGTTTTTAACTGATGCTCTAAATGTTAGTTATTATAATATACCATTGAAATTGGTTAAAATTTTTTGGATGATTATTAGTGGGGTTGGATTGGTGTTTATTCCTAGAATATCGTTTTTACACAAGACCAATAACAAAGAAGAAATTAAGAATCTTATTAGTAAATCAATAAGCATAGTATTGCTATTCTCCTTACCTTTCTCGTTTTTTTGTATTCTTTTCCCAGAGCAGATTTTGATGATTATATCTGGATCTAAATATTTAAAATCGAGTATGGCTCTACAGATTTTATCTATAATGCCCTTAATTATTGGTTTATGTAATGTTTTCGGAACTCAATTCCTTTTACCTATAGGAAAAGAGAGGAAAATATTAGTGGCAACAATTATTGGTTTAACAGTCAGTCTTATTATCAATTTTGTATTGATTCCTTCAATAGGTTTTCTTGGTTCGGCTATTGCGGCTGTAATAGCAGAGATCAGTGTTTGTTTATATGTTTTTCTTGCAGCAAAAAAGGAAATAAAAATATTTATTGATTATAAGTTATTAATACAAATTTTTTGCTGTTTGTTCTCTACATTAATTTTGTTTTTAATCTATAAAAGACATTTTATTGGGATACCCTTAATGGTGACTACATTTGGATCATTCTTAATTTTTTTCTTAGTCTCCCAGATATTTTTCAAAAATAATTTTTTGTCCTCATTAATAAATATTAATAAAATTTTAAAGAGGAAGCTTTAATGTTTTGTTTATTTGATAATAATTAATTTTATAATTTATGAAAATAGCAGTTATAGGTACGGGAATATCTGGTTTAAGTGTTGCCAATATGTTGAAAGATCAAAATGAAGTTATGCTTTTTGAAAAAGAGACTAAAGCTGGGGGGCTTATAAAGTGCGAAAGAGTTAATGATTGTTTGTTCCATAAAGTTGGGGGACATGTTTTTAACTCTAGAAATAACGATGTTTTGGATTGGTTTTGGTCACATTTCGATAAGGAAAATGAATTTGTTAAAGCGACTCGAAATGCCAAAGTTTTTTTCAACAATACTATTATTGGTTATCCGATTGAAAACTATTTGTATATGTTGGATCAAGATATTGTAAAAAAGGTAATTCATGAGTTATTAGAACTTCAAAAAAAAGATAAGATTTCACCATTTGATTATTCTAATTTTGAGGATTTTCTAAAGGGAACTTTTGGTGACACGCTGTATCAGATTTATTTTAAACCTTATAATCTTAAAATTTGGAAAACGGATTTGAGTACTGTTTCTATGCAATGGCTGGAAGGAAAATTGCCAATGCCTCTTTTACAGGAGATTTTAGAAAGCAATTTCTTTAGAAAAGAAGAAGATAATATGGTTCATTCAACTTTTTTTTATCCTAAAGAAAATGGTTCGCAATTTATTGTTGATAGGTTAAAAAAAGGACTGAATGTATTTGAAGATTTTAACGTTAGTGATGTCAAAAATATCTTGGGTAAGTTAAGAATTAATGAAGTTGATTTTGATCGAGTAATATATTGCGGAGATGTTAGAAAATTGCCCGCCTATTTTAAAGATTTGTTGCGAAACGGTGGAGTTGATTTAGAATATTTAGAAAAACTAAGGTCTAATGGCACTTCTAATCTATTTTGTGAAACTGATGAAACAGATATTTCATGGCTGTATATCCCCGAATCTTTTACGAGTGCACATCGAATAATTTATACCGGTAATTTTAGTGAAACTAATAATAGAGGTGCCAAGAGAAAGACATGTGTGGTTGAATTCTCGGGCAAAGTTAAGTTTGAGGAAATGGCAGAAGAGATAAAGAAGTTACCAGGTAATTTAAAGCCAATAGCATACAATTATGAACCTAATTCTTATGTAATACAAGATCACAGAACCAGAGAAGTCATTAATAAGGCTAAAAGTATACTAGAAGAAAATGGGATTTATTTACTTGGAAGATTTGCTGAGTGGGAATATTATAATATGGATAAAGCTGTAGAAGCAGCATTTGCCGTAAGAGATAAAATTAATAAGCAATAAACAAAATATTAATTTAATACAGGAAATCTTCTTTATAAAATTTACTTTGGTTTCAACGATTTTTAGTAAAGTGAGAAGACTAGAATTAGATAAAAAGAATGAAGCTATTGTTCATGAAGCTGATATTATATCAAGAGGAATGATAAATTTAACAATAAATTAAAATAATTATGATATCAGTATGTTTACAAGCTGGATTGGCAAATCAAATGTTTTGTTATGCTTTTGCAAGAGGCTTAAAAGCTAAAGGGTTGGATGTCTACATAGACCAACATAATTTTAAGCCAAGAGAGGAATGGGCTTTTGAATTTGTGAGATTGCAAGATGCATTTCCAAATATTGATGTAAAGTCGACCACTGAAGGCAAGTTTAAGTATAGTTGCATTACCGGTCGAAAAGGATCCCTTTTGCGAAAATTTTCAAATATATTAGGTAGAGAAAAATACATTAAAGAGCCGGTTTTTAGTTATGTGCCGGATATTGAAGAAAAGGCTACTAAAGATTGTAATTTTATTGGCTTGTGGCAGACAGAGAAATATTTTGAAGATTGCAAAGAAGACGTAAGAAAGAATTTTACTTTTCTACCATTTGATGAACCGAAAAATATTGAAATTAACAATAAAATGAAGAGTGAGAATTCAATTGCAATTCACGTTCGCAAAGGGGCAGATTATCAGAAATTTGATTTATATCAAGGTATTTGTTCAAAGGAGTATTATGATAGATCTATCAAATATATGAAGGAACACGTCGATAATCCGGTATTTTACGTATTCACAGATAATCATGATTGGGTGAAGGAAAACATAAATGGTATTGAGTATACCCTGGTGGATTGGAATCCGACGAGTAATAAAAGAAATTTCCGTGATATGCAATTGATGTCGTGTGCCAAACATAATATTATTGCAAATAGTACTTATAGTTGGTGGGGCGCGTGGCTTAACACAAACCCTGACAAGATCGTTATTGCTCCAGAGCCTTGGTTTAATCCTGAGGTGGAATTTTATAAGCATAACAATATAGTTTCAAGATTATGGGTAAAGATTGATAGTGTTAAAAATTAATGATTTGAAACAATAAAAGAGGAAGATTTGATAATTTTATCCGAATACTATTCGAGATAATTTATCTAAAACCTGTGAGTATTTTGTAATTTATTTAACAATTCCAAATTTAAAAATTAAAGGATTTATAGTTTCATTTCCACAAGTTGCTTGTATTATTGTAGCTAGGTATTTGCTGGCTGGACATGTGGTTGCAATAAGTTATCATTGTTATAGTGATAATTTAACTTTATTTAACTTTATTTAATTGTATGCTCTCTAACTATATTTTATTGTACGTTTTTACTCTTAAAAACAATTTATTGAACTAATAAAAAATTTAGAGAATGTTATTTAGGTTTATTAATATTTGTCGCCGTGTTCAGAATATAATCTATTCTTATCTATACGTATTCGATATAAAATCTGTTGGTAAGAATTTTAGTATTGAATATCCAGCTCGTATTTTTGGGGGAGAGTTTATAAACATTGGCGAAAATTTTAGTTCTTTTGGTCGTTTAAGATTAGAGGCTCACCAAAAACATAATGGTCATATTTATAGTCCTGCAATAATAATAGGCGACAATGTCTCAATAAATTTTGATTGTCACATTGGATGTGTAAATAAGGTGATAATAGGAAACAATGTATTAATTGCTAGTAGAGTTTTTATTACTGATCACTTTCATGGCGAAATAAGCTATGATTATTTAAAGATCCCTCCTTCTAAACGCACTGTAACCTCAAAAGGACCAGTCGTAATTGAAGATAATGTTTGGATAGGAGAAGGTGTTGCCATTATGCCTAATATTACAATTGGAAAAAATAGCATAGTTGGAGCAAATGCCGTAGTTACTAAAAGTTTTCCGGAAAATTCTATAATCGCAGGTGTACCTGCAAAACTTATAAAGACGATCGAACCATGAGAAACGCTATATTTACAATCTGTGCCAAAAATTATTTAGCGCAAGCAAAAACATTGGGTTATTCTGTTAAAAAACATTGCCCCGACGTAGATTTTTTTATTTTGCTGTCGGATGAAATTGATGGCATCAACATTAAATGTGAAGATTTTAATGTAATTGAATCTAAAAATCTGCCAAATATTCATAGCTTTTATGAAATGGCTTTTAAATATGATGTGATTGAATTTAGTACCTCAATAAAACCTTATTTTTTAGACATTTTAGTCAATGAAAGAGGTTACCAAAATGTTCTATATATAGATCCTGATATGGTTGTGTACAATTCACTGAATTTCTTGTTCGATGAATTGGAAACGAAAGCGGCTCTATTAACTCCCCACATTTTATATCCATATGTCAAATATGAAGGTGCTACTAGTGAAGAAGAATTGCTCTTCGTTGGAATTTATAACTTAGGTTTTTTTGCTGTTAATAATAGTACTACTGGGAAGCAAATTATAGATTGGTGGAAGCACAAACTAGCGGACCAATGTTACGCAGATAAGGAGGATGCGCAACATGTAGATCAAAGGTGGATGGATTTTCTGCCAGCATTACATGGAGACAATGTGAAAATCCTACGTCATCCTGGTATGAATGTGGCTTTTTGGAATATGCACGAGAGGGCGTTTTCTGTTGAGGACGGCAATTATTTTGTTGATGGAATGCCGTTAGCAATATTTCATTTTTCAGGCCTTGATGCTCACGACTACCATAATATTGCTAGAAAACAAGATAAGTATAATCTTGATAACAAGCCAGAATATTTGCAATTATTCAAAGAATATGTTGACAATCTTGAGAAGAATGATTTAGCCTACTTAAGTAAGTTGAAATATAAATATAATCAATATGATAATGGTGTTTCCGTGTTACCTTACCAAAGAAGATTTTTCCGAACTTTAGGTAATAAAGAAGCTTATAAAAATCCTTTTATAACAATTAAAGATTCTTTTTTTAATCTGTTAGAAATTAATAAATTAATGATTTTTGATAAAGATGGTAAATATATAGCTATTAGAAAGGGGATATCAAATGTTGACGGGAAAATTGAAAAATTAAAAAAACTTTTAATAATACTTAAAAAGACTGTAGGTATAAAAAGATATTATTTGCTAATGAAGTTCATACGCTCACACAGTAGATTTGAAAAACAGGCGTTTTTAATTGAAAAAAATAGTTAGAATGAGAATTGGAATTGACGCACAACCCTTTGGAAAAAATCCAAGTGGTATTGGGAAATACTCAATTGCATTGGTTCGCTATCTTTTCGAGGCCTTCCCAGAAGCAACATATTATGGCTACTCAAATAAAGATATTTATTTGCCTGAAAATTTGCTTTCAAAATTTGTAATTAAAAAAGAAGAAAGTTCATTAAAGAGGAAATTACCGGATAAAGTGTGGTTAAAGTTATTTGCTGGGCAATTAATTGCAAAAGACAACATTGATGTTTACTTCTCGACCACTGGATTTTTCCCAAAACTAAAAAAATCGGTAAAAAGAGTAACAATAGTATATGACTTAAATTATAAACTAGTCCCGGAGAAGATGGGTAAGTTGCATTATTACTCGCATCTGTTGTTTTTAAAGAGCGATACCCAAAGTGCAGATTTCGTAATTTCAATTTCTCAAGGTACCGCGAAAAAAACTAAAAAATATTTTGATAAGGAAAGTCATGCAATTATCAATCCACCAATCGACGCCATTTACGAACCAAAAGATAAAATAGTAGTAAAAGAAGTTCTCGACAAATATAATTTAAACGGGAAATATTTAATGACCGTTGGGACCATAGAGCCACGTAAGAATTTGATAACCACTATTAATGTTTTTATAGATTTAATAAATCATAATAAATTAAATGGTTACAAACTCGTATTAATAGGGGCTGGTGGATGGAAGAATGAAGGATTAATTGATCTTTGTAATAAATATAAAAATCAAATTTTAAGATTAGGATATGTTTCTGATGAGGATTTGCCATACTTATACAATGGTGCAAGCTTGTTTCTTTTCCCGTCAATTTATGAGGGGTTTGGTATTCCGGTTAGGGAAGCACTAGCATGTGGCGTGCCAGTTGTTACGAGTGATATTGAAGAATTAAGGGAATCTGGCGGCAATAGTGGAGTTGCGTATATCTCACCTCTTGACGAAATGGAATATGGCCATGCTATTTTAGCACATCTGGAATTTAAAGTTAAACCAATTGTATTCAAAAAGCAAGAGGCTGAAGTCGGGAAGTTTATCAATTTTTTTAAGACTCAACTTAAATAGGGTGTTGCAGCCGTCCCTTGATATATTTAGCGATACAACGTCCGCTATTGAAGGAATAAAAGAATTTTAAAACCCAATTTTATATATGAATCTAAGAACTTTTATAATTGCTATCTCAATTTTAAGTAGTTAAAAGATTTATATTGATTTCCATATTATTAAATAAGAATTAAAAAAAATGACTTCGTTACTTATCATTGTCTGTGTAGTTCAATTTATTCATTATATATGGTACATTGTATCAGTTAGGCTAAAGAACGGGTTTATCATTGATTTCTGGGCATTTCAATTATTAATAAATAATGTAATTTTTTATTTTATGTTTTATCCTTTTGCAAAAGCTGTGGAAAATGAGGGAGCAACAGGCGGTTCGCAATTCATGATTGCAAAACAAGTAGATTTAGCATTAATTATAGTAACGGTTGGATACATTTCTATGTGGTTGGGAAAATACTTTTACAACCATAAAAATAATAGATTCATTGTAACAGGTAATTTTGAAATATGGTATCTCGCTGGCGTTGTGAAAAGGATTATTAATTCTAAAAATGCTTTATGGGTATTATTTATAATTTTTTCTCCATGTTTTCTATTTGTTGCCTATCAAGCCTTGACCTCTGGCGCATTGTTAGGTGCACGCGATTCTTTAGGGGAATCAAGTACCGAGCGGCCACTTTACAATATAGCAGTGTCTGTATATCCAATATTTATCTCAATTTTAGGCGTACTATATTTAGCGCACAAGAAAAAAATATATTTGATAGGCTTCCTTATGGTTTTTGGGTTCTCCTTTATTTTTGGGAGTCGTGGTGCTGCATTCGGTTCTCTTTCCGTTCTTATGTTTTTCTATATAACGTCAAAAGGTAGAAATATTGGGTGGTCTAAAATACTTGTTATGGGAGCTGGTTTAATTGCTGCCGTACTTGGGTTTGGAATATTGCGGAGTGGGGAAACCAAAGTTACCGGTAGTGATATAGTTACATCTTTGATATACGGTAATACATTTTCAGACCTAAGAGATTTTGCGTGGGTATTGAGCGATTGGAATCATCAATTAATTCTGGGTAAAACACATTTCTCAGGGCTCATCTCATTTATACCGTCAGGAATTTCTGAGTTTAGAAGTGAATGGGCACTGGGAAAAGTTACTACCCGTATTGCTGGCTTAACTGATTCTTATCATGGAGGCTTGAGGTTAACAATTTTCGGAGAATCATATATTAATTTCGGTTTGATAGGTGTTATTATATTCTCACTCACTTATGGTTACTTTCTGCAGGAAATAAATAGAAAGGTTATGTATTACATTAAAAACAAGCAAATGATTGAAGCCTATGCAATGTCACTCATGTCAGTTATAATATTTTCTTTTATGATCACTTCGGGTTTTTTTGCGATTTATGCTATTTTTTTACCAATGATTGTCTTGACATGGGCATTAAACAAAACTTATAAACGTCAAAATTTTTATATTAAAAGTGAAAGTTTTAGGGGATAGAAAATTATAATAGATAAAAGTTAACTTATAATTAATTGTAATTTAGTTTTTCATAATAATCTTTGAAATCAATAAGCTAAATTAATTTTTAAGTCGCAGTAAATAACTATTTTTAACATTACTAATATAATAATGATCTATATAAACGGAAAATTTTTATCACAAAAGATTACTGGAGTACAGCGGTTTGCTATTGAATTGATAAAAGAATTCCTGAAATTAAAAGTAGAATGCCTCATTCTATGCCCCAAAAATATCAGCTTGTATGGCATTTTTGAAGAGGATAAGATATTAGTAATTGGAAATAAAACCGGTACATTATGGGAACAGATTGATTTGCCAATTTATTTAAATACCAGAAGTAAATTTACCTTACTTAATTTATGTAATACTGCACCAATTTTTATTAGAGACCAAGTGGTTACTATTCATGATGTAGCTTTTTTAAGAAACCCGAAGTGGTTTTCCAGGGCCTTTTCAACTTGGTATGGATTTTTAATCCCAATAATAGCTAAACGAGCAAAAAAAGTAATCACTGTAAGTAAATTCTCCAAGTCAGAAATCATAGAATTATTAAATGTACCTGAAAAAAAAATTCATGTTGTTTATAATTCGGTGTCAAGCTTGCATAGCAAATCGGATGATCCATCTGATTTAGGGTACGGCAAATTCTTTTTATTTGTAGGGTCAATGGACCCAAGGAAAAATGTCAGCGTTTTAATTAAGTCATTTAACAACGCAAATATTGCTAATGTAAAGCTAATCTTAGTAGGTCGCTTCAACAATAATTTCGGCAATAGCCAATTAAGTATTAATGATGATATAATAAGATTAACAGAGGTTGATGATGTAATGTTAAGTCAATTATATAGCAAAGCGATTGCATTCATTTATCCTAGTTTATACGAGGGTTTTGGTCTACCGCTGGTTGAAGCAATGAGCTATGGATGCCCAGTTATATCATCCAACTCAACTTGCTTGCCAGAAGTGTGCGGCGATGCGGCATTGTACTTTGACCCGAATGATTCGAATGAACTGATGTATCAAATGGTGAAGATTTGCGCTGAAGAGAAGTTAAGAAAAGATCTTATTGAAAAAGGGTATAATAGAATACAAAAATTTTCTTGGCATACTTCTGCAATGGGCTTAAAGAATATATTAACTTTACCCGAGCTTTAATAATTTATGTTGTATGGTTGTTCGAAATACTTCAAACGTAATTATTAATTTTAAACAAATAATAAATTTGCAAAGTATAAAATGAAAAAAGCATTAATTACTGGAATTACTGGCCAAGATGGGGCTTACTTACTGGAACTGTTATTAGATAAAGGTTATGAGGTACATGGTATTAAAAGAAGAAGTTCTTTGTTTAATACCGACAGGATAGATCATCTTTATCAAGATCCGCATTCTGATGGCGTTAGATTTAAATTGCACTATGGTGATTTGACAGATGCGACCAATTTGGTTAGGATAGTTCAAGAAGTTCAGCCAGATGAAATTTATAATCTGGGCGCTATGAGCCACGTTAAGGTGTCTTTTGATTCCCCTGAGTATGTGGCGAATGTAGATGGCCTTGGAACTTTAAGGATATTGGAAGCAGTAAGGATTTTAGGTTTGGAAAAAAAGACCAGGGTTTACCAGGCATCTACCTCGGAATTATATGGTGGTATGCCAGAAAATAAAAATGATAAAGGATTTTATGATGAGAATTCGCCTTTTTATCCTCGCTCACCGTATGGCGTAGCAAAAATTTATGGTTTCTGGATAACTAAAAACTACAGGGAAGCCTATAATATGTTCGCTTGTAACGGTATACTATTTAATCACGAAAGCCCGTTGCGGGGAGAAACGTTTGTGACCAGAAAAATCACAAGAGCTGTTGCTAAGATTGCTCAAGGTTTGCAATCTAAACTGTTCCTAGGTAATCTTGACGCTAAAAGAGATTGGGGTCATGCTAAAGACTATGTTGAAGCGATGTGGCGGATTTTGCAACAAGATATGCCTGAAGACTATGTGATTGCAACAGGTGTAACTACAACCGTTAGAGAATTTGTAAGATTGGCTTTTGAAGAAGTTGGTGTTGTAATTGGTTTCGAAGGAGAGGGTGTTAAGGAAATTGGTAAGGTAGTTTCTTGTTCAAATCCTGATTTTCAAATTGCATTGGGCACGGAAGTTGTAGCTGTGGATCCAACGTATTTTAGGCCAACAGAAGTAGATCTTTTAATTGGTGATCCAACCAAATCGAAGACAAAGCTGGGATGGGAGCCTAAATATGATTTGGCTGGCCTAGTTAAGGAGATGGTGGCATCTGATGTAGATCATTTTAAGAAAGAAAAATTATTGCAAGAAAATGGATATTATATCAAAAGTCAATTTGAATAATAGCCTTATAGATGAGTAAGAAAATAGCAATTATTTCAGGAATCACAGGTCAGGATGGTGCTTATTTAGCACAATTACTTGCTCGTGAAAATTACAATATTATTGGTTTAACCCGTAGTAGTCACAATTTCAGTGCAAAGAATTTTAATTATTTAGCTATAAAAACTGATATTGTAATTGAGGAATGTGATTTGTTGGATTTCTCGAGTATTATAAAAATTTTATTAAAATATAAACCCGATGAATTTTATAATTTAGCTGCCCAAAGTTCCGTGGGTATTTCTTTTGAGCAACCTATCGGAACTTTAAACTATAATACACAATCCGTCCTGAATATATTAGAGAGTGTTCGTCTTCTTCAATTAGACACCAAGATTTATCAGGCAAGCAGTAGTGAGATGTTTGGGAAAGTTCAATCACTTCCAGTGACAGAACTTACTCCAATGCATCCCCTAAGCCCTTATGCCATATCAAAAGCATCTGGCTTTTGGACAGGGATAAATTATCGTGAATCTTATAAAGTGTTTTGCGTAAATGGTGTTTTATTCAATCATGAGTCATATTTAAGAAGTCCAAACTTCTTTGTGAAAAAAGTGATCAGGACATCTTTGGAAATCAAAAAAGGTTTAAAGCAGGAACTAAGAGTAGGTAACATTGATGTTAAAAGGGATTTTGGTTATGCGCCAGATTATGTTAAGGCGATGTGGCTTTCTCTGCAGCAAGACAAAGCTGATGATTATTTAATCTGTTCTGGTACATCCATCTATTTGAGGGATATTATAACTTACACGATGGATTACCTCAGTATATCTTTGAATAAGCTTGTGGAAGATCCCGCATTGTTTAGGCCTACCGACATGGAAGATATGTACGGCGATAACAATAAAGCAAAAAGTGTATTAGGGTGGGAATATGACAAATCATTCTTCGATGTTTTGGAAATATTAATCAATGAGGAAGATAAAAACTTTACGTAATGAAAGTAGCTATTGTTCATGATGAGTTAATGAGGAGAGGAGGAGCAGAGCAGGTGGTAATGACGATGTTAAAGGCATTTCCTCAGGCTGATGTTTTTACTTTGGCTTATAACCCTGAAGGTACCTACCCAGAATATAAAAATTATAAGGTTAATACATCCTGGCTTCAGTTTTTATCCAAAAGTGTGAAATGGATGCAAAGATTGTATTTCCCATTTGCCATTTGGGCGATGAAAACCCTCAAGGTACATGGATATGACATCGTACTGATTTCAAATACGCATAGTGCAAAATATGTTAATATAGATGACGACGCTAAAGTATTCATTTATACTTACACCCCATTCAGGCTAGCATGGGATCCTGAGTCCTACAGTCAATATAATGATTCAAAGGGTTTAAGCCGGCTGATTTTTGACTATGTAATCAACATCCTAAAGAAAATTGATAAGGATGCAGCCCAGCGGGGGGATTATTTTATGGGTATGACACAGGAGACTGGGCAACGGATCAAAGATGCATATGGTGTTCAGGAAATCAAACTGATACCACCTGATGTTAAAACCAGGAATTTTCATCTCTCTGATAAACCTAAAGAATACTATCTATTGGTCTCTAGGCTTGAATATTATAAAAAAGCAGATCTGGCTATTGAAGCTTTTAATGAGTTGGGCCTAAAATTAATTGTTGTGGGCAATGGCACAAAAGCCGACGAATTAAAGCAACTGGCGAAAAGCAATATTGAATTTAAAAAAGGTTTATCCAGTGAAGAATTGGCTGAACTCTATGCCAATTGCAAAGCCTTGATTTTTCCGCAACATGAAGACTATGGTATTACACCTTTAGAAGCGAATGCATCAGGGCGGCCAGTTATTGCGTTTGGTGCTGGCGGAGTGATGGAAACCATGGTACCTTATACAGGCGATGCAAGTAAGTCTACAGCTGTTTTCTTTCAGGAGCAAAACGAAAAAAGTTTGATTGATGCCATCGAGTTATTTGAAACCCTGAAATTTGATTCAAAATTTATCAGGCAGCATGCAGAAAAATATGATGAAAAGGTGTTTATGAGCGAATTGAAAAAGTTTATAATTGAAAAGTACGAAGAAAAATAAAAATGAATAATCAGATAAATAATTATGTATTAATCATGGCTGGAGGGGTAGGCTCCCGCTTCTGGCCAAAAAGCCGTAACCACTTCCCTAAACAATTTATTGATATTTTAGGAACAGGGGAGTCATTGCTGCAACTCACCTATCAACGGTTTTTAAACATTTGCCCTAAAGAGAATATTCTGATATTAACCAATAAAGATTATGCTGATTTGGTGAAGGAACAACTTCTAGATATATTAGTCGATAATATTTTATTAGAGCCAAGCCGTAACAATACAGCACCTTGTATTGCCTATGCCACTTATAAAATCCTACAGCAAAATCCTGAGGCCAATATTGTTGTGGCGCCATCTGACCATTTAATTTTGAAAGAGCATGTTTTTCTAAATAAAATTGAACAGGCCTTAGCCTATGCAGATCAAAATGATGCGTTACTTACGCTTGGGATTAGCCCGACCAGACCGGATACAGGTTATGGCTATATTGAATATGTGGAGGATCAAGGATCAAGGAATAAGGTGCAAGGATTTAATAGCGAAATAAAAAAAGTCACTGCCTTCAAAGAAAAGCCTGAACTGGCAAAAGCACAAGCTTATTTAGAAAGTGGAAATTATTTATGGAATGCAGGAATCTTTATCTGGAAAGCGAGTAGTTTGCAGCATGCTTTTGAAAAATATGCACCTGAGATCGATACTTTGTTTAAATCAGGTAATTCACTTTATAATACCTCGGAGGAAGCAGGATTTATTCTGGAAAAATACCCTGCTAGTCCGAATATTTCCATTGATTATGCCATATTAGAAAAGGCAGATAATATTTATACTATCCCGGCAGATATCGGTTGGTCTGACCTGGGTACCTGGGCATCATTGCACGCTATAGCGGAAAAAGATGAGCAGTTGAATGTATTTAATGCCGAGCACATCCATTTAAGCAATACCAGAGATTGTATGATAAATTTGCCAAAAGGTAAAGCAGCGGTAATCCGCGGATTAGATAATTATATTGTAGTGGATGACGAGCAGGTGCTACTGATCTATCCCAAATCGGATGAACAAGAGATTAAAGCGGTATCGAGAGAAATGGTCCAGAAGTTCGGATCCCAATATTCATGATACCAAAAAAAGCTTATCAAAATGATAAGCTTTTTTTTATCTATTAATTTTCATAATTGATCTGTCAAATAAACGGGTAAACCTACTCTTTATAAGTAATCGTTTTAAAGTAGTATCTTTGAATTTTGCCAGCAATAGAAATCAATTCTTGTCTTATTCTAATTTGAATGAATAATTTGAGGCATTAATTTTGATAACAATGATGTTTGGCTTACGCCCTTAATTTATGTTATGCAAACACGTTACTTATTCATTCTGAAATATATTTTACCGGTAACCGATCTGATGATGGTTATTGGTGTCTATTTTTTCGCTTATACATTCACCAGTTATTTAGGTAAAAGTGTAAACGCGGAATTGCAATGGCACTATGTGGTGGTGTGTAGTTTACTCTGGATTGTTTCTACCACTTCTTTTGGTTTATATACGGAATATGGCTCAAGGCGTATTGAACGGATTTATAGAGGAACGTGGCGGAGTGTAATTTTGCATGCCATTTTATTTGCAGTATATTTGTTTTTCTCTAAACAAAATGATTTCTCACGGTCTTTTTTGCTAGTGTTTTACGGGGCCTTAGGCCTTCTTTTTCTAGTCAATCGTTTCATCGGAACATCGTTTCAGTTTTTGCTCTTCAATCATTTGCGTGGCGTTAAGTCTGTTGCCATTATGGGTAATAATGCTACCGGTACGCAGTTGGCTAGTTATTTTCAAAAGCAGAAATACATTGAATTTCATGGTTTTATACCTGATGTTCCTGATGAATACCTGGAGCGTGATGGCCGGTTATCAGATATGGTTGGAAAGTCCTTTCAACTGGCAGTAGAGAAAGGGATTAAGGATATTTATGTTACCATCGCTCCGGAGAGAATGAGTGATATGATGCTGCTAACTGAAGAGGCAGAACGTCAGTGTGTCCGGTTAAAATTTATCCCAGACATCAGCGGCGCTTTGCTTTCTCCTTATACCGTGAGTTATCTGGGGAATGAATTCCCCGTTATTTCCCTTCGTTCTGAACCTTTGGAGAAAGTACATAACCGCTTCAAAAAAAGGTTAATAGATGTCATTTTCAGTGGCCTGGTAATTCTATTTTTATTAAGCTGGTTATATCCTATCATTGCCTTACTCATCAAATTACAAAGTAAGGGGCCTGTATTGTTCAAGCAATTGAGAAGTGGGCGGGATGATGAACCTTTCTGGTGCTTTAAATTTAGGAGCATGCGCATGAACGCAGACAGCGATAAAAGACAGGCAAGCAAAAATGATGACCGCATCACTAAAATTGGTAAGTTTCTGAGAAAGTCTAGTCTGGATGAGTTGCCCCAGTTTTTTAACGTATTTATGGGACACATGAGTGTGGTTGGTCCCCGCCCGCATATGCTAAGTCACACAGAACAATACAAAGGTATCGTTGATCAGTTTATGGTTCGACATTTCTTAAAACCAGGCATTACGGGCTGGGCACAAGTAAATGGCTACAGGGGTGAAACAAAAGAAGACTATAAAATGGTTAAGCGGGTGGAACACGATATCTGGTATCTCGAAAACTGGACAGCTGCTTTAGATGTTAAAATCATCTTTATGACTGCGATTAACATGGCAAAAGGAGAAGAAAACGCTTTCTAAAATATTTTATTTTAATGTAAACAACCAAGGCACTTAAGATGTTAGTTGGCTTGGTCGTTTACTGAAAACCTTTATAGGGTTATCATTTATTGCTGAAATATTAATATCTGCCTTCAAAGTCTTGATAAGCCAACTCAATACCTTCCGGAAGATCAATCTTATGTTTCCACCTTAAGCTGCGTAGTTTACTAATATCCATCAGTTTTCCAAGTGTGCCATCAGGTTTGATTGAATCAATACCAGGTCGCCTTCAAGCCTAAACTATCTTTGATCTGAAGAGCGAGGTTTTAATTGCGAGGTCCTCAACTGTGCCGATGTTGATTAAACCTTATCATTATAAACTTGCATTAGGAAATAGCACGCATCCACCAATAAAAAATTCTCATGGCTGCGCCCCCGTCTTATACCGAAGCGCGTTTGCGCGTTAGGCAAAAATCTTTCAGGTACTTAAATCTAGTATTTAAGGGCTATTGACCTATGAGCCGTATATGACTAATTTTATGATAGTTAATGTATGAGGATATATGTCTAATTCACTGCATTAATGAAGCAAATCCAAGTAAAAAAATCGATGAAAATTGTAATTGTAGGCACCAGGGGAATACCTGATCTTTATCGGGGTTTTGAAAAGGGTGCTCAATACATCGCCCTCGGATTAGCCGAAAGAGGACATGAAGTGACCGTTTATAATTCCCATAATCATTCCTATCAGCGGGCGGATTGGTGCGGAATTAAACTCATTCATGTTTACGATCCTGAATATAAGTTGGGGGCTTTAGGTAACTTCATATATGACTATAACTGCTTTAAAGATTTAAAAAATAGAAAGTGTGATTTGGTGATACAGTTTGGGGCTTCGAGCTCGTTTTGGTCCTGGTTAATGCCTGAAAATACGCTATTGATTTCTAATATCTCTTCCACAGAATGGAAGCGGAGCAGGCATGGAATTATTCGCTCAAGATTTCTTCGGTTGGCAGAGAAATTTGCGGTTCGATACAGCGACTCTTTGGTTTCTGATTCAACAATCGTTAACTATTATCTTAATAAACGGTATCAGAAACGAGCTAAATATATTGCACAGGGCGTTGATGTTGTTTTTACAAATGCAAATGAAGAATTATTGACAATAGAAGATGTTAAGCCGTTTGAATACAATTTATACATCGGAAGTTTGGAGGAAGATGGTGTGGCGGAAGTAATTCTGGATGGCGTTGTAGCATCAGGAATGGAAAATATTTTTCTAGTTATTGGTAACTACTCAAGCAAATTTGGCAGTTATCTGAGCGAAAAATATCAACCGTTTGCGCATATTAAATTTCTCGGTAGTGTATATGAGGCTGACAGGCTTGATAATCTGAGGTATTTTTCAAACCTATATTTTCATGGTTCCGGACATGATGGATCCGTTCATTTATTATTGGAAGCCATGGCCTCAAATTGTTTGATCACTGCATATGATAATGACGCCAACAGAAGTATACTGACATCCGATTCCTTTTATTTCCAAGATTTGGAGGCTGTTGCACAACAGTTAATCTCTGTTGAGGCCAAGATGAATCATCATGTGCAGCGGATTGATCGTAATATGGCTAAGCTTAGGGAAACTTATAATTGGTCGAATGTAGTGGACCAGTATGTGGCACATTTCGATGAGCTGATTGCTGGTCGTAATTTTTAGTAGGAGTATTATCGGTATAAATTTGCCAAATAAATGGACGTCATTAGTTATAATATTTTTCAAGATTGGAGAACCAATCATCACAATGTAAAGGGGCGTGCGGTGATGGTTTTTTTTAGGTGCGCTTCGTTTGTTAACCGGCACATCATTTTGAGAATTATCTTTTTCTGGTACCTGATGTTATATAAGTTAATCATCGGATGGCTTTTTAACATTGAGATCAGTTGCAAAGTTAAAATTGGTAGTGGTTTTAAACTCCAGTATGGTTATGGTTCAGTTATTAATGGCGAAACAAGCATCGGGAAAAACTGCACTTTACGCCATTTGACCACGATTGGCAGTAAAATACTGGATAATGGATCATTTGGACCAGCACCAGTAATTGGTGATAATGTGGATATTGGGGTTAATGCGATTATTATAGGTGATATTACCGTGGGAAACAATGTGGTGATTGGTGCTGGCGCAGTAGTGACTAAAGATGTAAAAAGCCATTGTGTAATTGGTGGTAACCCTGCTGTAATTTTAAAGATGATTTACAAATTTCCACTGGGCGAAGACCCTATGGAATTTCGTACCCCTGAGATTGTTTAATTTTTATTCCAAAAACTGAAAATGTAAGTGCTTTTAGGTATTTCAATTTCCGGATAGAAGTTATCCAGTATGGGGATGTTGACCAATACTTTCGTGCCCTTGTAGTTTTCGATTGTTAACCTGCTATTTAATCTTTTAACCCGGTTATTAATGCTTGAGAGGCCCATGCCAGCTTTCTCTTTCGCAACCGGGTCAAAACCTTTTCCATCATCTTTGATCATTAGCGTAATGACCTCTGGTGATAATATTATTTCAAGTATCACTTTTTCAGCCTGCGAATGCTTTAAGGTATTGTGTGCAATTTCTTTAGCTAAAAGATAAATATCTCTTCGGCTTTCACTTTTAATTCTCAAAAATGGGATCTCTTCCGGAAGAATTGATTCGAAATTTATGCCAGAATGTCTGAACAATTTAGCTAACTGATCTTGAATATAGAAGATTACATTGTTAAATTGGTCATTCTCCGTGCTTGTTGTCCAGATAATGTCATTTATTTTAACGGAGATGTCATTGATCATGTCATTAAGTTCCCCTAATTCAGTAATTTCCGCATTATTTTTAGCGGCTAATTCTGCATATAACTTTACTGCTGATAAACCGGATCCAAGTTCATCATGTAATTCTTCGCTGATCCGCTGTCTTTCTAATTTGATAGCTTCACTCTGTGCGATATACTCACTTTTATACTTTCTTAAGAATCTAATTTTTGGGGATAAAAAATATAAAATCGCTACAGATGTAATAATAAAGACTGTTATTGTTATTGAAGATGGATAAAAGGCATCCCACTGAAGTGATAAAAGCTCCGGAAAAATCAAATTGGTAATATGAATTTGGTTCATTTTGTTTGAATTACTGTAGTTTAAATAATACAAATATATACTATATTGTCACTTTGTAGGGTATGATAACCTGCATTGCAAAAGTATCATTTTAAATGATTTATATGCATCTTAATACCTAGTAACATGATGATTAAAAGGGCATACCATTACTTTGCGTTTTAAAACATTGACTCTAACTTAGCAAAAAATTTAAGAAACGACTTATTCGTTTTTTGAATGTTGTATATCCCGACTTCTTGTGTGTAAGCGTTTAATTTTTTAAACCGAAAAAAGATTCAATTGGTTCTTGATGGAGGGTTGTGCGAAACATATTTATAAATCATCTCAAATATCATATGATTACTGTTTCAATTTTAGAAGACCATGCTCAATATCGTAACTTACTCGTTAGAGCCATCGAAAATAACGAAAATTTCGCAATTAAAGGTGTTTATGCTACCGTAGAAGAAGCATTGTTGAAAATACATATTGATAAACCAGACATTGCGCTTGTAGACATCAAACTGAATACACAATCGGGAATAGAATTTGTAAATCAGGCTAAACCTAGCCTTTCCCTTACTCAGTTTTTAATGTGTACGAGTTATCAGAATGATGAAAATGTATTCAATGCATTGAAAGCTGGCGCCTCCGGATATATTTTGAAAGGATCAAGCATGGAAGAAATTCATTCGGCCATTACGGAACTTTATGAAGGAGGTGCGCCAATGAGCCCATATATTGCAAAACGTGTGATTGGATTATTAAATGGCAAGCAAAGTAACCAGCATACTTTTGGATTAAGCGAAAGGGAATTGGAAGTTCTTTCTTTATTAAGCAAAGGGCTTTTATACAAAGAGATTTCTGTGCAGCTTTCCATCAGTCCCAACACGGTGAAAAACCATTGCAAAAATATTTACAAAAGATTGCATGTACAAAACAAGGTTGAGGCACTAAACAAATTCAATCATTATGGGATGACATCATCTTCTTAAGACCTTAGCTAACATCCTATTTTCTAGCTGTTTATCTTGTGTAGTACTTTTGGGCTATTGTACGGCCCCAATAAAATCTCTCAATTTACGCATTATATCAAGTATATAATAATCAAGTAAACGGTTATCAAAAATCTAAAACGCACAAATAATATGAAGAGTCGTCATGTTTTTATACTCATTACCTTACTGGTAATTTTTGACGCTTTTGCGATCAACTGTTCATTTGCACTCATTTACTTTTCCAGCTTTTTAACCAAAAATAATTTGGAGGTTGCGGCCAGGTTTTTAATTTTAATGAATCTATCCTGGATGGTTTCTGCCGTAATATTCGGAACCTATACGTTTGCCAATGTGCAAAAGCATGAGATTTTGTATAAGAAATTAGCATTTAGTTTTTTATTGCAGATTGCAATTATTTACTTCACCTGCAATCAGTTTTTGCCAGGAATACGGGTTACTTTACCAGTAATATATATATTCATTTTAGAAATATTGTGTTTTAGTACCATTCGTTTAATGGCTTATGTTTCTGATCGCTATTATTTGAAAATGGACACCTTTAAAAAGAGGATTGCAATTATCGGCAATCATGACTTAGGCAATCGGCTAGAGAAGTTTTTTTTGATGAACAGTCTGACAGTAAATTTTGCAGGGTCTTTCAAAGATTTACATGAGGAGGTTCTGATCAATAATCTTCCAATAGAAAATTTACGTAACTCGATTAAATATGCCATAGAAAACCATTTGGATGAGGTTTATACGACAGAGTTTCCTGAACAAAGCAATGCCATGAATGAAATACTGGCCTTGGCCGAGCAACATTGTGTAAGAATAAAATTTGTGACTTCTTTCATCCACTACCAGCGAAACCAGGAATTTTTCAACCGTGCAAATTATAAACTGAGCAGTTATTACGATGGTATCCCGATATTGGTAAACAGGAAGGAGCCCCTTACCAGGTTAAGAAACAGGATTATTAAGCGTGCATTTGATATTGTATTTAGCCTTGGTGTGATTCTTTTCGTCCTCTCTTGGTTATTCCCGATTATGATGGTCTTGATTTTAATTGAATCTAAAGGAAATCCAATTTTTAAACAGCTGCGGTCTGGTAGAGACAATGAGCCGTTTTATTGTTTTAAATTTAGGAGCATGCGCATTAACAAGAATAGTAATAGCCAGCAGGCTACCCGGAATGATCCCCGGGTGACAAGAATCGGTTCATTTATGCGCAAAACGAGTATAGATGAGTTACCTCAGTTTTTCAATGTATTGTTCGGTGATATGAGTGTGGTTGGCCCAAGGCCTCATATGCTAAAACACACGGAAGAATACCGTCAGATTATTAATCAGTATATGGTGCGGCAGTTTTTAAAGCCCGGCATTACGGGCCAGGCCCAGGTGAATGGTTTTCGTGGGGAAACCAAAGTACACGAACAAATGGAAGGGCGTGTTAAACATGATATCGCTTACATGGAAAACTGGAACTTGTGGCTTGATCTTAAAATTATCTGTAAAACCGTTTTAAATGCAGTTGGTGGTGAAGATAATGCCTTTTAACTAACCAAATATAAAGATTGTAAAGAATGCCTGAACAGGGCATTTTTTATTTCGAATAATTCTCATGCACATATGTTGCACAAAAGCCAAGCATTTCTGTAGTATCAATTTGACAGTTGGCTATATTATAACAGTCTGTAAATGTCAATATAGCGATAAAGGGCTATTGATAGCTCATCTGCGTAGCTGTATTTTTGTGCTAGTTATTATAGACAATTCTTTTATTATTCAATTAAATTATACAAACACCTCGCGTTAATCTTGACCTTCAAATGAAAAAAAACTATAAATTATTAATATTGGCAGCTGCATTGCTTTTAAGTTCTTGTGGTTCATATAAAGATATTCCCTATTACCAGGATTTAGACCGCGCCGCGATTACTCAGGAAGCGATCAATAACTATCAACCAGCTGTTATTCAATCGTCAGATATTCTAGGTATTAATGTAAGCAGTAGAACACCAGATCAATCAGCAATATTTAACTACACTTCCAAAGATAATCAAGCAACTGTTTCAGGGTATTTAGTCGATGCCAAAGGCGAGGTTCAACTGCCTTTAATTGGAGCTTTGAAAGTAGCTGGGCTAACCACTACCCAGGTTCAGGAAAAAATGAACGGTCTGTTGACTACATTTTACAAGGATCCGGTTGCTAACGTAAGGATACTGAATTTTAAGGTAGCCATTTATGGAGATGTATTGAGACCAGATATTTATACTGTTAAAGATGAAAAAATATCGGTTACCCAGGCATTAACATTAGCTGGAGATTTAAACGTAACTGGTATGCGAAAAAATGTAGTGTTGATTAGAGAAGAGGCCGGTAAAAGAGTATATATACCAATAGATTTAACTTCAAAGAAAATCTTTCAATCACCATACTACTACCTTAAAAATAACGACCAAATCTATGTGCAACCAAGCCAGCTTAAACTTGCAACGATTGACAGGGGCAAAACTACTTCATTAGTATTATCAGCGCTTTCTGTAGTTGCAATTGTTTTCTCGGTATTATATAAATAGGAATGGCATCATTACAAGGACAAACCACCACTTTCAATATACCTGAAAAGAGTAAGCAATTTAGTGTAGGAGCCCTAATTGGTAAATACCTGTTTCACTGGCCATTGTTTTTACTTTGTTTGGGTATTCTTATTCCGCTAGCATATATTTATGTAGGTACGCTTTCGCCTGTATATGAAGTCAAGGCATCTCTTTTAATTAAGGACGATAAAAAAAATCAAGATCGGCAGGTTTCTGCTTTACACGAAATTGATTTTGTCAATTCTGCAAAAACAATTGAAAATGAAATTGAAATACTTAAATCAAGAAAATTAACCAATCAGGTAGTTCAGGATTTGAAGCTTTGGGTAAATTACCAACAAAAAGAGGGGTTGAAGAAAATTGATTTATATAATTTAACTCCGGTTAAAATCAATTTTGTGAAGCAAAATCCAAATTTTGAGGGTAAAACACTACAGATTATTCCGATTGATGGTCAATCCTTTGATTTCATTATGCCAAATGGCAAATCGAATCGGTTTCAATTCAATAAAGCATACAAAAATAGTTTAGGAATATGGACAATTGAGCCAACAAAACATTTGGCGGCTCATATTGGGGATAAACTTAGCATAGCGGTTTCAAATCCTGAAACTGTTGTGGTACTTTATCAGAAAGCAATTGATGCATCCCTTTCAAATAAACTGTCATCAACAATTGTTGTATCTTTAAATGATGCAAATGCGCAAAGGGGAAAAGATATCCTTAATCAATTATTAGTTAATTATAACCTTTCTTCTTCAACTGATAAGAACAAGGATGTAAAAAATACGATCAACTTTTTAGATCAAAAAATAGCAGAATTATCTGGCGATTTAGGTGCTTCAGAAAAAGGAATTGAAGACTATAAAAGTAGTAAAGGCTTAACAGATATCAGCCTACAATCTAAAGTGAGCTTAGAAAACTTACAAGCCAATGATACCAAACTTAATGACGCTAATATTCAGTTAGATATTATCAATAGGATTGATAAATATGTTAATTCTTCAAAGAACTCTGAAAAGGTACCATCAGCAAATGGGATAGATGACCCTTCGCTTTCCAATTTAATAGATAACCTTTCTAAGCTTCAGTTGGATTATCAGGAACTAGCGGCCACTACGCCCGAAACAAGTCCAGAGTTTGAGCCTATCAATAGGCAAATCAAAACCACCAAGCAAACCATTAAAGAAATGGTACGGAGTATCAAGGTTTCTTTACAAGGTAAAAGAGATAAATTAAGTTCTTATAACTCAAATTTTGAGTCTTCCATAAGGAGTATTCCTACACAAGAGCGTGAGTTTATAAATATAAAAAGGCAACAATCTAGTAAGGAAGGGCTCTATACTTATTACTTACAGAAAAGAGAAGAGGCATCTGCCAATTACGCAGCTACGTTAACCGATGATAAAATAATCGATCAGGCTTATGCTAGTTTTCCTAAAGATAAAAAGAATACAATATATGCATTGGCATTGGTTTTAGGCCTGGGTATACCAAGTGGTTTAATTTTTATCAGAAGTGTTTTAAGTAATAAAGTAATTGGTTTACAGGATATTACAGAAGCTGTGGATTTGCCGGTTATTGCAGAAATACCATTAGCGCATCAAAAAAATCAAATTGCCATCAACGAGCGGGATGCTACGCCCACAAGCGAGCAGTTCAGGGCACTAAGAACGAGGTTACATTACCTGCATAAAGAAAAAACAAAAGGAAGGGTAACACTGATCACGTCTAGTTTACCTGGTGAGGGTAAAAGTTTTGTTAGCATCAATTTAAGTATTTCCTTGGCCTATACAGAACGCAAAACGATTATTTTGGAGTTGGATATGCGAAAACCTAAAATACTAGGAATACTCAATCTGCCGAATAATAAACCAGGCTTAAACGAATATTTCATGCGTTCGGCAAGCATTAATGATATCATTCAAAAATCTGGCGTAACAAATAATCTTGATGTGATTAGTAGCGGAGAAGCTGCTTTAAATCCATCAGAGTTATTAGAAAGACCTGAATTGGTTGCGCTAATCGAGGCACTTAGTGAAATTTATGATGATATTATTATAGATAGTCCTCCAGTTCACTTAGTACCTGATGCTACAATTGTTTCTCCGTTAACAGATGTTTGTTTGTATGTTATAAGGCAAGGTGTGACGAGTAAAACTGAACTTAATTATCTGGAAACGATTAAGGATCAGGATCAACTTAAGAATATTAACATTGTTTTTAATGGATTGGACCGTCAAAAGTTTGGCTCGGGATATAGTTATAGCAACTCTTACTACACCACTACAAAAAAGAACTTTCTAGAGCCTGTTTTTAGTGATTTTGGTAGTAGATTCTAGCGTATTATTTTAATTTACAAATTTTCACCTAAGGCAAATCATCATTAGCTAAATGATCCAATATTTAACGGTTAAATTAAACTCATTCTTTGATAACGGTCATGCCCGCTCGAGTCAAATAAAGAAGAATATATTCTATTCATTAATATTAAAGGGTTTAAGCATGGCCATAGGATTTTTATTGATCCCTATTACGATCAATTATATTAATCCATCCCAGTTCGGTTTATGGCTAACTTTGAGTTCGATAATTGGGTGGCTTAATTTTTTTGATATTGGTTTAGCCAATGGTTTAAAAAATAAACTCGCCGAAAGTTCTGCACTAGGTCAAACGCTTAATTCGCGGATATATGTTAGCACGACTTATGCCATTCTGGGTATCATTTCGCTTATTGTTTTAGTAATTTTTTTACCCATAAATCCTTTTCTCAATTGGGAATCGATATTAAATGTAAAAAATTCAAAAGACCTGAACCTGAATTTATTGGTGCTTGTGGTATTTATTACGTTTTGTGTGCAATTCGTATTTCAAATTATAAATACAATTTTAACGGCATGGCATGTTCCTTCAAAAGTCTCACTAATTGCATTTCTAGGCCAGTTATTTAGTGCAACCATCATATATATACTATCTAAATCCGTAGTTGTTAATTTAGTTTATATTGTTGCTATACTGGCTGGAGTACCCCTTCTAATCCAAATTATTGCTTCAATTATCCTTTATAAATTTAGTTTAAAAAGTCTCAAGCCCAGTTTCAAGTTTGTAGATTTTAAATACGCAAAGGACTTGTTACAGGTTGGTGGTATTTTCTTCATTATACAGATAGGGGCTTTGATTTTGGTTCAAACAGATAACATTATCATCATCCGTTTATTTGGGCCTAAAGAAGTGACCACTTTCAATGTTGCTTTCAAACTTTATTCTATCATCACGATGATATTTACAATAGTCATAACACCATTCTGGAGTGCATTTACCGATGCATATGCTAGAAATGATTTAAAGTGGATACATGAAGTGTTAAATAAAATGCAAAAATATTGGTTAGTTCTGGTGGGTATAACAATTTTAATGTTTGTTAGTGCACCGTTCATTTATAAAATATGGTTGAAAGACAGTGTAGAGCTGCCCACATTTCTATCATTTGTGATGGCACTTTGGGTTATTGCTTATAGCTTCCAAACCATGTACGTTTATTTTTTAAATGGCATTGGCAAAATCAGGCTACAATTATACCTGATTGTATTTACAGCTTTAATCAACATTCCATTGGCAATAGTTTTATCACATAAGTTTGGTATAGCCGGAGTAACCTTATCAAATACGCTTATCTTTATTTTTTTAGGAATTATCTATTACATCCAAACACGTCGCATTTTGAATAAAACTGCTACTGGAATATTTAACAAGTAAATATTTTGATTTGGATAATCATAAAGCAAAATGCGAAGTAAATTTTTAATAGCTTGTTCTTTTTACCTTTACAATCATTTTATAACAAATTTTCCTTTGTATGATGTGAGGCACTGGTACATCAAAAAAATCCTGCGAATCAAGATTGGGAAAGAGTCATCCGTGCACATGGGCTGTTTTTTTACTGGCAGAAATATAAAAATAGGTGAAAATTCCGTAATTAATAGAAAAGTTTATCTTGATGGGAGATATGGAATTGAAATCGGGAATAATGTAAGCATTTCCCCCGAGTGCTATATCCTATCATTAAGTCATGAGGTTCATGATCCAATGTTCGCTGCGGTTGGCAAGCAAGTATCTATTGGCGATTATGCCTGGATTGGCAGCAGGGCAATTATTTTACCTGGCGTAATTTTAGGGAAAGGATGTGTAGTCGGTGCAGGATCTGTTGTGACAAAATCTTTCTTAGAAACTAACTACATTGTAGCTGGTATGCCAGCAAAATTTATTGCAGTGCGTCGAATTGAGGAATATGAATACAAATTGAAATACTTCCCCTTCTTCGATACCGATATTACGTAATAACATTATGAATAAAAAAACAAAAATTCTATTTATTACTGAGCATTTTGTGCATGATTCTACTTATCAGGCCGGTCATAAATCTTTCAGTTTTTATCTGGATAAATTTTGTAATGATGAATTATTTGAGGTTGCTTATGTTGTAGATCATAATAACGATTTTATAAATGCTGGCAAAATGAAAAATCAATTTCCAAATGCCCATGATTTTTCTATAAAAACGCCAGCGATTCTTAAAAAATTAAAATATCCTTTTTACAAAAAACCAATCAAAAACTTACTTTCACTTCTCAAACCGTCATGGTTATATTTGGAGCCTTTTAGAGGGTTAGTTTACAAAAAGGCCTTAAAGAGCGTTTTTGATCAAGGATGGGTGCCAGACATCATTGCATTTGAATGGACTGAAATGCTTTTTTTAAGTGACTACTGCAAGCAGCTATTTCCAAAGGCAATATTTATCGCTACTGAGCATGATGTATCTTTTAACAAAGTTGAAAGAATGTTTGATAAAAGCATTTTACAGAAGAAATTTTTGGTGAAGCAATTTAAAGCGCTGGAATTGGCTGCATTACAATTGATGGACTTGATATTGGTACTTAGCAGTAATGATTTTTCATTACTCATTAATAATGGCATTGATGCAGACAAAGTGTTATTAATTTCACCATTTTATAACCGAAGTAATCGGAGTCAAGCCTTACACAAAAATGAGGTCATATATTATGGTGCCATGAATCGTGAGGAAAATATGCACGCGGTGAAATGGTTTATTGAAAATGTTTTTATTCCGTTTAATTTAAGCGATTTAGTCAAATTTGTTGTGATAGGTGCTGGGACTTCAGCATCTTTTTCTAAAAAATATAAGGATGTCCCGGGTGTTGTTTTCACCGGTTTTGTAGATGATCCCGCAAAATATTTTGAAACAGCTTTATGCATGGTTGTTCCGTTAACTTTTGGAGGCGGAATTAAAATAAAAATTCTGGAAGCGATGTCTGGTGCAGTTACTGTTTTGAGTAACAATGTTGGTATCGAGGGTATTTCTGCCGAATCTGGTATAAATTATATGCATTGCACGGACCCGATAGATTACGCCACTGCGATAAAAAAACTATTCTCAGATAGAGGTCTTGCTTATAAAATCGGAGGTGCTGGTAGGGTTATGATGGAATCGAATTATAATTTTGTAAAAAGTTATGAAACTTATAAAACAAAGATAATTGATTTGAGCAATCAGAATGCTAAAAAACATTTCGAGCTAAACGAATCATTTAACTAACTTTTGGGTATGTTCGATAAGAAGACAATTTTCATCTTTTTTTTAATCATCTTTTCTTTAAAATTTTTTGATGCCGTTGTCGCTAATTCTGGTGTATTGAAAAACCTATGTTATGCTTTTATGGGCATAGCGATAATGATATCAATTCCTCACTTCTTTAAAAGTAAAGGTGGATTTATCCTCCCGATACAAATTTTATGCGTTTCTATTCTTTTTTCGATATTTATGGCGAGATTTTCCTGGGGTCAGGAACTTAGCTACGCGGCTACAACAATTCCGTATCTGATTTGGTTTACATTTTTTTACCTCTTATATGCCAAAATACCGATTAGCAAAATAGAAAATATCATACTTATTTATGGGCTTATTTATATGCTCCTGTTTCTTTTTCAGTTTACCCATACTACTGTTGTATACTTTGGTCAACATGCTGAATTTGTAGAAGATCGGGGAGTAGTTCGTGTGGGGTTTCCTGGCGCCGGGGTATTCTTCTTATCATGTTTTATTGCTGTTAACAAAGTAACCAATCTGAAAACAAATATGAAATATTTGTGGTTGGCTTATGCCATTACCGGATTAGTTATCAATATACTACAAGTTACCAGGCAAGCAATTTTTCTCATGTTGATTGTTTATCTGTTTCATTTTTTAAGTAGTATTAAACTGGTTTATAAAGTTGTTACGGTTGCAATTTTTGCCATTGCTGCGTATGCATTCTTCAATATAGAAACGCCAATTAGTAAAGGTTTGGTTGAGCAACAGAAACAAGATGTATCGGCTGGTGGTGATTACATCAGAATTCGTGCGGCTGATTACTTTTTAACTCAATTTACCCCAACTGATTTAGGTAAAGTTTTTGGAAATGGATTATACAATAATAATTCCTCGTATGGTAAAACAGTGCTGGCGTTAAGTGACAATTATGGTTTTTTCTTATCAGATATCGGTTTAGTTGAATTATATATTTTATTTGGGATATTTGCGGTCATCGCCTATATCATGATTTTTTATAAGAGTTTTACAATTCCTTTGCCCAAAGATTACTATTATCTTAAATACTACCTTTGGCTATTACTCGTCACTTGTCTAACTTCGGATTCCATTATTTCAACTAATTTTTTGATTACGACAGTAATTGTGTTGTATTGCTATCAATATTTGTATGAAATAGGAAAAATATCAAGGTCTCACGTTGCTCAAATCTCAGCTATAAATCAATAAAGAAAGGTCATTATTTGGATAGTGATATAGGGCTATTGTGTGAAACTACGGGAAACAAGATCTTCGTAGCACTCCATAATAGGTACTTCAAACATCTTATAAGTCTAATACGCTAAATGTCAACACAATCACGTCTCGCAATAGTAATACCCGCTTATAAAGGCAAATACCTGAAACAAACCCTACAGTCTTTAGCAGTTCAAACTTGTAAAGATTTTATAGTCTATATCGGAGATGATAAGAGCCCCGACGATTTATTTAAAATAGTTGAGGAATTTGAGGGTAGACTTGACATTGTTTATAAAAAATTTGAGAATAATTTAGGGGGTGTCAACCTGGTTGACCAGTGGAATCGTTGCATCAATCTTATTGATCAAGAGCAATGGATTTGGCTTTTTTCAGATGATGATTATGTTGAATCAATTTGCGTGGAAACGTTTTACAGTAGCTTGAATAAGAACAAGGATATAGATTTATATCGATTTAATAATCAGATTGTTAATAGCAGTGGGGAAGCAATTGGAGCATTAAACAAATTTCCTGAATTTCTTAGTGCAGATGATTTCTTTAAAGGAAGACTTAACAAAAAAATTTATAGTTATGCTGTTGAATATATATTCAACAGACAGGCTTTCGAAGATGTTAAAGGTTTTGAATATTTCGATTTGTGCTGGTCTACGGATGACGCGACATGGATAAAATTAGCCAGGAAACATGGAATTTACACCATGAACCAGGGCATTGTGTATTGGAGATATAGTGATTTAAATATTTCATCTATTACCAATGATAAGCCAATTGTGATTCGAAAAATCCAGGCAAACCTAGCCTACTTACTTTGGGCAGATCGCTATTTTAAATCATATATCGCAAAATTTAAAATTACAGCCAGGGAGAAGCTAAAATGGCTTTTAACGATGCCAATAGAAATCACTTGCTTAAATATACGAGAGAAAGAGGATTACATTGTAAGTTCATTACAAAGCTTAAATTTAGAGAATCGTAAATCAATGGCCTACTTTATTTTTTACAGTGGCCTACTAAAAAAAGCTATTAAATCTTTTTTTATTGTAAAATAGATATAAAAAAAATGCAGAAAGTTATTTTTTATACCGGTACCTGTTTCATGGATGCTTCTCTGGAACTCATAAATGTACTCAAAAACCATGTTGAATTACATGTATTAATAGAGGTTACTGAAAAATCAAAGAATCAAAATGTATGTGACATCAATGAGCTTCCGGAAAACGAATTATTTGTAGATCCTCAAAAGGTGCTTTCACCTAAAAGCTTTAGTTTTATGGAGCCTTTTATAAAGGGCACTGCAAGTACGATGTTTATTGCACATAAGCAATCAAATATTTTATCAAATATTACTAAAGCGCATAAAATACGTAAATACATATCAAAGATAAAGCCTGATGTTTTACACATAGAGGCAATATTAATTCGTTCAGCTTTAATTTTGCCGTCAATATTAAAATTTAAAAAAGTTTTCGTTACGCTGCATGACCCGATACCACACCTAGGTGAAAAAGATTATAAAATAGAATTTTACAAGGCATTGCTGTTTAAACTTCCAAACCTCAAGGGACTTTTATTTTATTCAGAATTCGCTGAACAACAGTTTAAATCCTTTTATAAAATAGAAAGTATAAGAAGAATTAATCTGAAAATGGAAGCACTAAGTTATTACAGAAATTTTCAGGATAAAGAGACTTATGAAAAAAAGCATATTTTATTTTTTGGAAGAATGTCTCCTTACAAAGGAATAGATGTGCTGCTTGATGCTATTCCAGGCGTTATTGCGAAATACCCTGATGAACATTTCGTTATTGCTGGAAGGAGTATTAATGGCTATGAAATAAACACAGAGAAATTGAAAAATATTTCTGGAAATGCAACGATACTTAATAAACATATTTCCAACCACGAATTAGTCAACTTAATAAGCGAAGCGAAATTTGTTATATGTCCATATATTGAAGCCACTCAAAGTGCTGTTTTAATGACTGCATTTGGTTTAAAAACCCCGGTTATAGCCTCAAGTGTAGGTGCTTTTGCTGAGCACATTAATCCGGATCGAAATGGCTCACTCATTCAGCCTAGTGATCCTTCTGCACTATCGGCAAGAATTATTGAATTTATTGAGTCAAAAGTTTATGATGTTTTAGCAGATAATTTAAAGATTGATTCAGCATTAAACCTTTGGACAGCAAATACCGATATTTTACTTCATGCATACACTCAAGACTAGATCATCAATGAAAATCTTATTTATAACAAACATGTTTCCTGTTGAAGATTATCAATCTTTCGGCATACACGTTAAAGAGCAAATAGAAAGCCTAAAAAATGTTGAAAGTGATATTTTTTTTATCAATGGAAGAGAGAGCAAAGTAAATTACTTCAAAAGCATTAGATCAATTAAACATGCGCTAAAAAGTAAAGATTACGATCTCATTCACATCCATTATGCGATATCAGGTCTTTTTCTGCTATTTTTTAGGCCGAAAGTACCGGTGATCATCACCCTGCATGGTGGCGAATTATTTGGTATGAAAGGATTTATAAATCGATTTTTACAGAAAAACATCACCTTAAATATATTGAAATATGCATCTAAGGTTATTGTATTAAATGATTTAACCGCAGAATTACTAAAATCGCATCAAAATAAATTAATGAAAATCCCATGTGGGATTAATGCCAATCGATTTAAACAGCTCGCTGGGCCTGAGGAAACTGATACCCTCAAAATTGGCTTTCCTAGTAGCAGATCGAGAATAGAAAAAAACTGGCCATTGTTTACTTCTATCATCGAAGAATTGAAAGCCCGATTCAATATAGTTGTTGTAGAGTTTGATGATATGACCAGAGACGAGGTTGCCCAGAATTTGAATGAATTGGATTTATTGATTATGACTTCCTTTAGCGAAGGCTCACCGCAAATTATAAAGGAAGCAATGGGCTGTAATAAGCCGATAGTTTCAACAAACGTTGGTGATGTATCTGATCTGCTTCAGGATGTACGTAATTGCTTTGTTGTAGAAACCTTTGATAAAATGGATTTTATTGCGCCTGTCGAGGCAATTTTATTGCTTAATAAAGAGGATCGGGTATCAAATGGGCGTCAAAAATTGATGCAAATGGGCATCGATGAAGGTAGCGTCGCTGAAAAACTTTCCAAGATGTATGAAAGCGTGATATGAAAAAGTTTTGGCTGGTAATATATTATGTGATAGCAATCAGGCTTCCAAATGTCTATTTTCCAATGGGGAAATATTTCAATAAATTGAGGATAAAAATATTAAAGTATGTAATTGACATCGGTAGAGACACCGTTATAGAATCAAATTTTAAATTTGGCTTAAAGGAGAAAATTGTGATTGGGGATAACTGCGAAATTAATGAGGGCGTATATATTCAATCGGCTGTAATTGGTAATTATGTATTAATTGCCCATAATGTTAGCATACTTGCTATTACCCATAACTTTAAAGATAAAACCCAAATGATTATACATCAAAAATTTACTGAGGTAAAGCCTGTAGTGATCGGGGATGATGTTTGGATAGGCAGGAATGCAATTATATTACCGGGTATTAGTTTGGGCCAGGGTGCTATAGTTGGCGCAGGTGCAGTAGTAACAAAAAATGTTGAACCGTATATGATTGTAGGTGGAACACCTGCAAGAGTAATTGGACGGAGAGGAGATTAAAAAATGAATTGTAACCCAATTTAAATTAAACATCAATGTTAGAGATACTTAAATATTTTAGATTGACTTTGGAATTTATTAGGTGCTTACCTCATATTATCGTGTTCCTGTTTTGTTCAAATCATGAGATTATCAAACAGGATAACCGAAGGTGGCTTGAAATAATGAATAGGAAGGAAACCGGGCTTATTGGACTTATTTATTTACTTGGCTTTTTTCCAGAATATAGAAATTTATTTTATAAGCGTGTGGGTACGATTGGCCATCTCCTAAACATCATCTGCCCAAAAATGTCATCATTATTTATCGCAACGGATAACATTGGGCCAGGTTTATTTATTCAACATGGTTTTGCAACAATTATTTCGGCCGAATCTATTGGGGAAAATTGCTGGATTAATCAACAAGTAACTGTAGGCTTTGGTGTAGGAAACGGCCGGCCTACTATAGGAAATAATGTCAGGATTGCCCCTGGTGCAAAAGTATTTAATAATATTTTCATTGGAGACAATTCTAATATTGGCGCTAATGCTGTGGTCACTAAAAATGTGCCCTCAGATGCTACTGTTATCGGTATTCCTGCATACATAATAAAGATTAACGGCGTTAAAATTACAAAAGCGCTATAAATAAACAGCAAAAAAATAGATACAAATGTGTTTTTACCAGATACCTTTTAGTAACATGTAAATGGTAACCATAATAATAATAATCAATTTAAATTAAATAGCTTTAAAGATAACCTATAAGAATATGTGTGGAATAGCCGGTAGTATTAACTGTAAATTATCAGCCTTTGAATTAGACGCTCTTAAACATAGAGGACCAGACTTTCAACAATTGATCGATTTCGATATGGGAGGAAATAAAGTATATTTCGGCCATACTCGTCTATCTATTTTAGATCTTTCAGAAAATGGAAATCAGCCGATGTTTACCAAATGTGGTAACTTCGGGATTGTATTTAATGGTGAGGTTTACAATCACTTAGATTTAAGAAAAAAGTTGCCTGGGGTAACTTTTCACGGCAATTCTGATACGGAAACGATTCTCTATTATTTAAAGGAATACGGTATTGCAGCTGTAAATGACTTTAATGGAATTTTTTCTTTTGGATTGGTTGATAAGATAAAACAAAAAGTTTATCTGGTTAGGGATCATTTTGGTGTTAAACCACTTTATTATTATCAAAACGGGAAATCATTAATTTTTGGCTCAGAGATGAAGATTATTAAAAATAATCCAATTTATGAAAAAGCAATAGATACGAATGCGCTGAATACTTTTTTAACTTTTCGGTACAATCCAGCACCATTTACTTTATTTAAAGACATAAAAAAGTTAGAGGCAGCAACTTATCTGGTTTATCACCAGAATGGAGAAACTGAATTAATCAATTACTGGAAAAAACCACAACTAATTAATCAGAACATTGATGAGCATGAGGCCATTAAGGAATATCAACGTTTATTGGAACAAGCGGTTAAAAGACAGTTATTAAGTGATGTACCGGTAGGTTTACTGCTAAGTGGCGGTCTGGATTCTGCAGTGTTGGGTCATTTGATGTCACAACATAATAGCCATCCTATTCAAACGTTTACCGTTGGTTTTAAGGGAAAGGGTAATTTTAACGAGTTAGATGATGCCAGAGATACTGCAAAATTTATTGGTGCGGAACATAGAGATATTTTTATGGATCGCCAGCAATATATGGACTATTTTTACAAATCTTTTTACCATACTGAAGAGCCAATAGCAGAGCCTACAATACCTGCACTGTTTTATGTTTCTAATCTAGCATCTCAACATGTAAAAGTGGTATTGAGTGGCCAAGGCGCAGATGAACCGATGGCAGGATACAAACGGTACAGGGGGGAGAAAATATTATCAGATTACGCGGGTTTATTATCAATGTTACCGCTGTCTCTTGCTCAAAAAATGTTTCCAACCAATAACGCAATTGAAAGAGGCGTATACTCATCGCAATTTAAAGATGAGCTGGATAGATTCATAGCAATATATACGATGTTTACCCCAGATTTGAAAAAACAACTCTATCAAGATAACATTGCTCCGTTAATTGATCAGAGCCAAAGGGTTCATTTCGAAAGATATTATAATCAGACAGATCCAAAAGCTGATTCGCTATCTAAACTTTTGTTTTTAGATACCAGAGGAATGTTGCCAGATAACCTGCTTATTTTTAATGATAAAATGACTATGGCCAACTCAATAGAAAACAGGGTACCTTATTTAGATACTGATTTAATTAACTTTATTGAAACTTTGCCTATATCTTTAAAATTAAGAGGTAAGGTTGGCAAGTACATTCATCGTAAAGCCGCTGAAAAATGGCTTCCAAATTCGATCATTAACCGTAAGAAAAGAGGTTTTGAAACGCCTGTAGGTGATTGGTTTAAGGAAGAACTGGCTGGTAATTTAAGAGATCTGATCGATTCAAATCAATCATTCAGCAAACAATATTTCCATGTAGGCGCGATTAAGAATATGATAGATTTGCACAAAAACAAAAAGAAAGATTATAGAAGAAATCTGTTCATGTTATTATCATTAGAACTGTGGTATAAAAACTTCTACCATTCATAGACTTTTAATAAAACTTAGTTCATTTTGTTCATACCTTAAATATTTCTTGTTTATTTAAAACTTTGCATTAATTTTAGGACGTCCTTAAAAATTCTTGCTCCTATGAAATATCGTAAAATGGTGTTGCTACTATGTGCTACGTGTATGTATTCATTTTTCATGGTTTCCTGTGAAAAAACTATCGATTTCTATCCTGGTGTTCCAAAAAGTGTAGCTGTTAGCTCAATCCTAAAGTTACCTGATACGTTAGACGCCTCGGTTTATCAATATTATAACTTCAATTCAACGATTGGCGATTGGTACGAAGTTAGTCAGTGCTGCGTATGGTCTGCTAGTGTTGATAAACAAATAGTCAGGGCTGGCAGTGGTTCGATGAAGGTAGAACTACGCAGAAATGATTTGCCAAATGGTCACCGATCTGAACTGGGAACCAAACCTGGCGTACAAAATGAGGATGGCTGGTATGCGGTGTCGTTATACTTTCCATCATCATTTACTTCTGATTCAATTGACGATTGTATTATCCAGTGGCAATCTCTACCCGATTTTACATTTGGAGAACAATGGAGAAGCGCGCCGCTTTGTTTAGGCGTTTCGAATGATAAATTCTTCCTGGATACAAGAACCAGTGCTAAGAGAGTTAATGCTCAGGGTGATTATTCCTATAATCGAAGCGATCTGGGGTTAGTTGAAAAAAACAAATGGAGTGACTGGGTTTTCCATATTAAATGGAGCTATGACAATTCAGGTATTTTGGAAATATGGAAAAATAAAACAAAACTTGTCAGTAGAATAAATTTACCGAATTCATTCAACGATGCAAATTATCCATATTTTAAAGTAGGAATATACAGGTATGACTGGGATAAAATCGCCAATAACCCGATAACAAGTAGAACCGTTTATGTTGACGAACTTAAAATTGCCAGTAAAGCTGCAGATCTACAAAAAATGTCGTCTGTTATAAACTAAGTTCTGAAAATAGACCTATGCGTAAAATTAAGGGTTTCGGATGTTGGGTAATGTGCTTACTATATCATGAATTTTTTCCTTTTGCAGTTTTATACCGATTACACTATTCCAAATTATAGGTTAGTTCATTTACACCATAAACAATAATTCAATTCCACTTATTTTATTTAGCTATAAAGGGCTATTGTTAGATCTGTATTGTTTGGATAATTTCGGGGCATTTAAGAGTAGTTATAAGCTCTTATAAAATGTCACTCATAATTTTATTCATCAATCTTTAAAAATGAAAATAGCTGTAATTGGTACTGGTTACGTTGGTTTAGTAACTGGTACTTGTCTTTCGGAAACAGGAAACGACGTAATATGTGTAGACATTGATGAGCGCAAGGTACAAAAAATGCAGCGTGGCGAAGTGCCCATTTATGAGCCTGGATTAGATCTATTGTTTCACAGAAATATTGAGCAGAGTAGGTTAACCTTCACAACAGTTCTTGCTGATGCCATCAAAGACGCCCAGATCATTTTTATGGCTTTGCCAACGCCTCCGGGTGGCGACGGAGCGGCAGATTTATCCTATATTTTAGGTGCCGCTAAAGATGTATCCAAATTAATTACTGAATATAAAGTCATCGTAAATAAATCTACAGTGCCTGTTGGTACAGCAGATAAAGTGAAAGCGGTATTTACAGAAAACACTTCTATTGAAGTAGACGTGGTTTCAAACCCTGAGTTTTTAAGAGAGGGTGTGGCTGTGGATGATTTCATGAAACCTGATCGTGTGGTATTAGGTACAAAAAGTGAAAGGGCTAAAAAATTAATGGCTGAACTTTACGGCCCATACGTTCGCCAGGGAAATCCTATATTATTTATGGATGAACGTTCTTCTGAACTGACAAAATATGCCGCTAATTCTTTTCTGGCAACCAAAATCACTTTCATGAATGAAATCGCGAACCTTTGCGAGCTGGTTGGTGCAGATGTTGATGCGGTTAGAAAAGGAATTGGTTCTGATGATCGTATCGGAAAGCGGTTTTTATTCCCGGGCGTGGGGTATGGTGGTTCATGTTTCCCAAAAGATGTTCAGGCGTTGGTTAGATCAGCTGATGATTATGCCTATGACTTCCAGATTTTAAAATCGGTGATGGAGGTGAATGAACGCCAGAAAACAATCTTGATCGATAAACTATTGAAATATTATAAAAATGATATTAAAGGCAAACATTTTGCACTTTGGGGACTGGCTTTTAAACCAGAAACTGATGATATTCGCGAGGCGCCGGCTTTATATATTATTGATGCTTTGTTAAAGAAAGGTGCTACGGTTACGGCTTTTGATCCTGAAGCCATGAAAAATGTTGAAAATCTGATTGGCGATAAGGTTAGGTATTCAACAAATCAATATGATGCTCTTGATATGGCAGATGCACTTCTTATTGCAACTGAATGGTCTGTTTTTAGAAATCCAGATTTTGAAAATATGGAAAAGAGGTTGAAAAATAAAATTATCTTCGATGGAAGGAATCTATATGACCTTCAAAAAATGATTGACTTAGGGTACTATTATAATAGTATTGGAAGGAAGCTAATAAATAGCTAGCATCAAATGCTAGCTATTTCTTCTGTATAATCTTTAATAGATTCAAGTAATGAATCAGAGGCTTCTGAATTTATTTTAAAAAGTGATTTAGCCCCTGTTTCTAAAAACTTTCTGATGTTTTCCAGCAAGTCTTTTTCATCGTTAACTACGTGAACGTAATTAAGTTCTGTCATTTTTTGAGCAGTTGCCCATTGGTGGTTATTTCTGTGTTCTTTTAATTCAATTTTACGCGGAATAACAATGATTGGTTTTTCGCGTTGCAGGGCAGTCAATATTGTGCCCATTCCAGCATGACCAACAATCAGCGTTGCCTCATCAAAATAAAAATCAAATTCTTTGGGAGACAAATACGAAATCGTTTTAATGTTTTTTGCTTTATAGTTTGAATTGAGCACTTGTGCAACAATATCATATCCATTAAGTTTGGGAGCCAATAGGTCCATTGCTTCAATCAAGCGGTCGAAGGGTTCCTGCCCTCCTATTGTGACGAAAATCATCATAAAATATTACCTTTAAAAATAATTTTATTATTTGCCAAATCCGGCCATTGTGTATACACTCGATCTGCAAATCGCATCGCTATTTTGCCGCTCATTGAGATAGTTTCCACATTAGCGATACTATCGATCCAAATCGTTTTTATTCCCATTAATTTACCTATAAGCAGTGCAAATAATCCTGGCGCTGCACCTGTCGTGATAATCAACTCAGGCTTAATTTTTACTAAAACTTTTGTGAGCGATAATGTTGTTTTTAGAATGCTCAAATAATTATTTCTGTTGGTGTCAGGAATTGGGAAAAATTCATGTTCCTTTACCATCACTTCATTTGCTTTAGTGGTGGAAGCAAAAATTAATTCATGATCATTGAATGAAGATTTCAACCGTAAAAGTTGGACCCAGTGGCCGCCTGAAGAGGCAATAGCTAATACTCTCATAACTAATAGTATAAATGTTGGTGAGTATGGATCATAATTGATCTAACCAACACTACGAAAGTAGAAAACGTTGCACTATAGGCCAATAGCCCTTAAATACTACTTATTTCTTAACCGGTTATTATTTTTTATTTAAAATTTTTTACTGATTGACTCAAAAATATCGCTGAAACAGCTTTGATTTCTCATTTCCCATCCTTCGGATAAATTACCAATAACGAATCGCCATATACTATAATAAAATTATAAAGCCCTTTGATTACTGCCGCTTATTGTTTTGATATTTTGATGAGGCGATTTTCCTTATGTGCTGATAGTAAAGATTTCCTAAAAAGCGTTTAGGTTCTCATCTTTTTCCATCACCTATTTTGAGGTGCCCAGATCCGACGAACCAAAGCCTCCTTTGAAGGTATTTTCATTGATTTTGAAGAAAATTTCTAATCCGAATCTAATCTGGATTTGTCAATTATGTTCAATTATAGCCCTTTAAGACTATTATTTGTTATAAAAACTCTTTGTATTTTTGATCATCGTAATATCGCGCCGATATGTTTGAGATACATATGGGCATTATACCAACAAAACTAGATTCTGGATTTAAATAATTTATAATAACAAGTCGTTATTTAATTACCGAAAAATTTTTCAACTATGATCACTAAAGCGATAACAGCATTATTCTCTCAACAGGTTTTATTTGATCAAGATAAAACTGCTTTAGAATTTTATAACGAAAAATTATCCTACAGAGAATTAAATGAAAGGTCAAACCAACTCGCACACTATTTAATTAAGCGGGGCATAACATGCGAAACTTTAGTTCCCCTATGCATTAACAGATCTTTTGAAATGATTATTGGGATATTCGGCATTCTAAAAGCCGGAGGTGCCTATGTACCTATTGATCCAAATTATCCAATAAACAGAAAAGAATATATATTGGCAGATATAAATGCGAATATAATTGTATGTAATGCAGGTAGTGGAGCCGACTTGCCTGATCGGCTAAGCATTATTGATATCAACGACCGGGCAGTTTTAAATGAGTCAAAACTGGATCCTAACTGCCCGGTAAGCCCTGACAATTTAGCATACATAATTTATACTTCTGGTTCTACAGGTAATCCTAAAGGTGTGATGATTGAGCATCATGCCGTTTGCAAATACATCGGCAGTCAAACGGAACTTTTTAATATTAACCATGACGACAAAATTCTTCAATTTTCAAGTTTTTGTTTTGATGCATCTGTAGAGCAAATTTTTCTGGCTTTGTTAAATAGAGCAACGCTGACGCTTATCGATGAACATTCGATAAAGGACAATGAATTATTCGCAAAAATACTTAATGAAAGTCAAATTACTTATTTACATGCTACGCCTGGGCTATTAGAGAACCTGAACCCAACGAGCTTTAAATCATTAAAGCGTGTGATTGCTGGGGGAGATGTTTGCAGCGTTGAACTTGCAAAGAAGTGGGCAGCACATGTTGATTTTTACAATGAATATGGTCCAACTGAAATCACGGTAGCTGCCACGGCATTTTTATGCAAACCAAATGATTTGGACAGCTTAACCACTACACCCATTGGAAAGCCCTTAACGGCTATGCAGGTTTACATACTAGATGGTAACCTGAATAAAGTAGAAGATGGTGAAGCTGGTGAAATGTATATTGGCGGTAATCGCCTTGCCAGAGGTTACCACAACCAATCAGAATTATCACATAAAGTATTTGTAAAAGATCCTTTCCAAACTGGTGAAAAAATGTATAGGACAGGTGATATTGGAAAAATCTTACCTAATGGAAATGTAATTTTTCTCGGGCGATTGGATGACCAGGTTAAAATTAGGGGTTATAGAATTGAGTTAGGGGAAATTGAAAGTAAACTCAATCAACATGAACAAATTAGCCAGTGCATCGTATTGGCCAATGAAACGTCTTTCGGTGAAAAAAAGTTAGTCACTTATTATACCGCGGATGCTCCAATAGATCAACGTTTGCTTATTAATTTTTTAAATAAGCTGTTGCCTCCGCATATGGTTCCAGCCATCTACGTGCCCGTTTTAGAAATGCCTTTGACGAGCAATGGGAAAATAGATAAAAAAACTTTACAATCAATTAAAATTGGGCGGCCGGATTTAGCAAATCTCTATAAAAAACCAACCGGAGTCGTTGAAGAAGATATCTATCGTTTGTGGTCCGCATTTTTAGAAATCACGAAAATTGGTGCCGACGATAACTTTTTCGAATTAGGGGGAGATTCCTTAATGGCTCAACGCATTGCGAGTTTACTGAAGGTTACGTATCCTCGGTTAAGTATTACCAAACTTTACCGGTTTCCTACTATTAGTAGTCTTGCGCAATATTTGACTCAGATAAATACTTCCATAGACGAAAATCTTAACACACCAAGTGAAGGTACTGATATTGCTGTAATCGGTATGGCTGGCAGATTTCCAGGTGCCGATACCATTGATGAGTTATGGGAGATGCTGATTGAAGGAAGGGAAGGGATCACTTTTTTTAATGAAGAAGATTTAGACCCGAGCATACCTGATGATATTAGGAATGATCCTTCTTATGTTAAAGCCCGGGGTGTTCTCAGCCATGCGGATGAGTTTGATCCATCATTTTTTAGCATTAATGCTAAGCTAGCCGAATTAATGGATCCTCAGCAACGGATCTTTCTGGAGATATCATGGGAGGTTTTGGAGAAATCCGGTTATTTATCAGGTAGATATCAGCAAAAAATAGGTGTTTACGCTGGGGCTGGTGTAAACACCTATTATGAAAATAATGTTTTAGCACATCCAGATTTAATCGAAAATCAAGGAAAATTTCAGGTTAACTCAGTTAACGATAAAGATTATATTGCTTCTAGAACTGCTTATCATTTAAACTTAAATGGACCGGCTGTAAATGTGAATTCTGCTTGTTCTACTTCTTTACTGGCCATTGCTGAAGCTGTAAATAGTTTGAGAGCTGGCCAATGTGAGATGGCCATAGCTGGCGCTGCGAGTATTACTTCTCCCATAAATAGTGGCCATCTGTATCAGGAGGGAAGTATGTTGAGTGCCGATGGGCATTGTACCCCATTTGCTGCAAATGCTACCGGAACGCTTTTTAGCGATGGTGCTGGTGTGGTGTTACTTAAAACTTTAAGTGCGGCCCAACGAGATGGTGATGCTATATTTGCAGTAATCAAAGGTATTGGCGTTAATAACGATGGGGGTAACAAGGGAAGTTTTACCGCACCTAGTACTGCTGGTCAGGCCAGTGCTATCTCGGGTGCAATAAGCGATGCTGGTATTAATGCAGCAGATATCACTTACATTGAAGCCCACGGTACCGCAACTCCCATAGGCGATCCTATAGAATTTGAGGGGCTTGTGGACGCTTTTGGTGCGCAGGAAACAAAACAATACTGTGCGATTGGGTCCATAAAGGGCAATATCGGGCATCTAACTCATGCCGCTGGGGTTGCTGGTTTTATCAAAACTTGCCTGGCACTACATCATAAGATGGTACCGGCATCATTGGGTTACAAAAAGCCTAACCCCCACATAGACTTTGACAATAGTCCGTTTTACGTAAATGCAAAACTGACTAACTGGGACGATACAAAAACTCGATATGCGGGTGTTAGTTCTTTCGGTGTAGGCGGTACGAACGTACATGTTGTTTTAGAAAGTTACAAAATCGAAAAGAAGATTGAGAACCAGGCGGCACCGTATGAAATGATCAGGTGGTCTGCACAGAATGAAAATAGTTTACTGAAATTTGAAAGGGTTTTATCGGATTATATGCAGAATAACTCTGCAGTTTCATTAGCTAATATTGCTTATACCTTGCATACAGGCCGAAAAGCTTTCAGCACAAGAAAATTTGCGGTTGGTCAAACCACATCAGCACTTGCAGATATATTGGCAAAACAAAATGTTCCTTATTTAAATGTTAATACTTTACAGGAGACGCCTACAGGAATTGTTTTCACTTTTCCGGGGCAAGGTGCTCAATACTTAAACATGGGCCTTGCGTTGTACGAACAGCAACCTGTTTATAAAGCTGCGATAGACCAATGTGCTTATATTTTAAAAGATTTCATAGATCAGGATATTCGTGACATTATTTTCGCGACCAGCGATATGGCTGTAGCTACAAGCAAATTAAAAGATACCAGATATACCCAGCCAGCATTATTTGCAACGGAGTTTGCTCTTGCCCAGCTTTATATGAGTTGGGGTATAAAACCTAGCCTTTTTATTGGACATAGTGTTGGAGAGTATGTTGCCGCACATTTGGCTGATGTATTTTCTTTAACGGATGCCCTTAAATTAGTGGCTACCAGAGGTGAATTAATTAGCAAGTTACCATGCGGCAGTATGTTATCTGTAAGGCAGAATGCAAAAGTTATTACGAATCTTTTGAGCGAAGACCTATCCATTGCCGCTGTAAATGGTCCCATGCTTTGTGTCGTTTCAGGTCCAACAGATCAAATCGCGAGTTTATCTAAATTACTAGATAAGCAAGAAATTGCAAATAAACCGCTGTTTACAAGTCATGCTTTTCATTCATCCATGATGGATCCAATATTAGCTGACTTTAGCGCGATAGTGGCCGAAGTAAAATTATCAAAGCCAAATATTAAAATTATATCAACAGTTACCGGCAAAATTTTAACCGACCAGCAGGCGATTGATGTGGATTATTGGACAACACACTTAAGAAATACAGTTGAATTTGTAAAAGCCGCTGAGACAGCATTAACGTATGATTCTCCGGTATTTATCGAAGTTGGTCCAGGTACTGTTACCTCAACATTAGTTAAACAGATTGCATTATCTGAAAAGAAAACTGTTAAAGCTATCAACTCTTTAGTGCCAAGTCAGCATGCAGATGAATCTATCCTAAATGCTTTAGGATTATTATGGATTAATGGAGTAGATGTTGATTGGGATGCTTACTATACTCACCAATCTATCGTAGAGTTGCCAACTTATCAATTTAATAGACAAAAATATTGGTTAAGCCCCAAACAAAACAGCCCTAAAAACATGCCGGTTGAATTGCCACAAAAAACATTATCGACACCATTAGCTAAGCAACAAATCATCATGAGAAGAAGAGAAAACCTAGCCCTTGAAGTTAGACAAGTATTAGAAAATGCTTCGGGCATTGAAATGAACGGTATTGATCCCCAGTTAAATTTCTTACAGTTGGGTTTTGATTCGTTACTTCTTACACAAGTAGCCACTTCTTTAAAGCGTAAATTCAATTTGCCTATCACATTTAGAAAACTAAATGAAGAATATAGCAATTTAAATAGTTTAGTTGATTATCTAGATGCCAGTATGCCTGTTGAGGAATTTTTACAAGTTCCAATAGTGGAACCAACAATAGCAGAAATATCCCTACCACAGGCGAGTTCGGTACAACAATCTCCAAGTTATCAAATACCGCTTTACCAATTTCCGCAAGCTGGAATGAATACAGATAATACCGCTTTAGGTTTAATTGCCCAACAGTTAAATATTTTAACTCAACAACTTGTGTTGTTACAAGGGCAAAATACAATACAACAACCAATTCAGGCTCCGGCACAACACGTTGCGCCAATCGCTGTGCAAAATGCCGCGTCAATTGTAGCAAAAACAGTAGATAGCAGCTTATCTAAGGAAGAAAAAGAAGAAATACGAAAACCATTCGGTGCAACTCCTAAAATTGAACGTTCATCTACTTCTGTTACCCAAAAACAAAAAGATTTTCTTGAAAATTTAACACAGCGATACAATAATCAAACCGCCAAAAGTAAAGCTTATACAAATGAGAGCAGGCCATATATGGCAGATCCCCGTGTTGTAACGGGCTTTAGGCCAGCAACTAAAGAATTGGTTTATCCAATCGTAATCAATAAATCCAAAGGCAGTAAAATGTGGGATCTGGATGGCAACGAATACATTGATGCATTGAACGGCTTTGGTTCAAATATGTTAGGACATCAACCTGATGTGATTAAGGATGCTTTACATGAACAGTTGGAGAAAGGTTATGAAGTTGGACCACAGCATCAACTGGCAGCAGCTGTAAGTAAAATGATTTGTGAATTTACGGGGCTTGATAGAGCTGCTTTGTGTAGTACCGGATCAGAAGCGGTTTTAGGCTGCATACGCATTGCCAGAACAGTTACTGGACGATCTTTAATTGTTGCTTTTACAGGCGCTTATCATGGTATAATAGATGAAGTTTTAGTGCGGGGAACCAAGAAATTAAAATCTTTCCCTGCTGCAGCTGGCATTATGCCAGAAGCGGTACAAAATATTTTAGTTTTAGACTATGGAACGCCAGAAAGCCTGGCAATTATTAAAGAAAGAGGTGATGAAATTGCAGGTGTGCTGGTAGAAACGATACAAAGCAGAAGGCCAGAATTCGTACCAGTTGAATTTTTGAAAGAATTAAGATCCATAACCAAACAAAGCGGTTCTGTTCTTATTTTCGATGAAGTGATTACCGGTTTTAGATTTCATCCAGGAGGTGCGCAAGCAATCTTTAACATTAAAGCAGATTTAGCTGCCTACGGTAAAGTGGTTGGGGCGGGTATGCCAATTGGTGTTATTGCTGGTGAAAGAAATTTAATGGACGCATTGGACGGTGGTAATTGGCAATACGGGAATGATTCAGTACCCGAAGCTGGTGTCACTTATTTTGCCGGCACATTTGTCCGTCATCCTTTGGCTCTGGCTGCGGCTTATGCTTCGTTAAAGTATATGAAACAAAAAGGCCCAGATTTACAGAAGGAAATTAATGAAAAAGGAAATTACCTTTCTAAAGTACTAAATCAAGCGTTTGAGAAAAGAAAACTTCCAATTTTTGTAGCCAACTATGGTTCACTTTGGAAAGTAAAGTTCCATCAGGAACTACCTTATAGTGAATTGATGTTTGTTCTATTACGGGAAAAAGGAATTCATATTATAGATGGCTTTCCTTGTTTTATGACAGAAGCCACTTCTTCTTCAGATATCGAGAAAATGATTACCGCTTTTGTAGAAAGTATGGATATGATGATCAAAGTTGGGTTTTTCCCATCAGCATACGAAAATAATCCAGATTTTGATTCCGCTTCAGTTGTGTTTGAAACTAAAAATCCTCCAGTTTCTGGAGCAAAATTAGGAATGGATAAAGGTGGAAATCCGGCATGGTTTATTACTGACCCTGAAAAAAAAGGAAAATACCTTGAGGTAGAAATCTACTAAAATGATAGAAAAAAATACAATCTTCACTGACTTCAAGCCTATTGATTATAATCCATTTAAAAGTGGTTATGAGATAGAGAAGACCGTAGTTATGAACGAGCCTCAGCGCTTGATGTGGCTATCATGTATTATTGGGGGTGATGATGCAAATCTAGCCTATAACGAATCGATATCACTGGATTTGAAAGGTGCATTTAAGAAGGAATTCTTTAAAGACGCCATCAAGGAAGTAGTTTTAAGGCATGAGGCTTTGCGATCAGTCGTTAGTTCAAACGGAGAGTCTATCATTATCTTTAACAATATTCCTTTTGAAATTTCTTATCAGGATTTCTCTTCGTTTGAGGATCAGGCGGTAAGGATTAAAGCTTTCATTTCAGCGGAAATGCAAAATGTTTTTGACTTACAGGAAGGACCGCTGATAAGGGCTTTCATACACAAACTCAATGACACCCATCATTATTTTACCATAGTTGGCCATCATATGTTTTGCGATGGTTGGTCCTTTGGTATTATCATGGAAAATATAGCCAAACTTTATAATGCAAAAATAAGTGGACAGAAAATAGAACTAGAAAATGCCGATCAGATTAGTGAGTACGTAGTTGAGATGGCTGAGTTTAAGAATAGCAAAGAACATGAAGAGGTTAAGGCGTATTGGTTAAATCTTTATAAAGACGGCGCTCCAATTTTAGATTTTCCAACAGACTATCCCAGGCCTCAAAATCGAAACTTTAAATCGAATCGTTTTGATCACCAAATTCCAAATGAACTGGTAGAAAAATTAAAGAAACTGGGTTCAACTTATGGGGCAAGTTTAGTAAATACGCTATTAAGTGCCTTTGAAGTTTTTATTTTTTTGAAAACTAACCAAACTGATCTTATCATTGGGATGCCAACCGCGGGCCAGGCTGCTACAGAGAAGTATGAATTGGTTGGTCATTGCGTAAATTTGCTTGCTTTAAGAAGTACAGTAGATTTGGAAACATCTTTTAATACTTATCTAACTAAACGGAAAAAAGATTTTTTTGATGCTTATGAAAATCAAAAGTTTACGGTTGGTGAACTTGTAGAAAGTTTAGATCAAAAGAAAGACTATTCTCGCATACCCATATTACCCATCATATTTAATGTAGATATGGGATTTGACGCCGCAGTTTCATTTACGGATTTAGAATATGAGCTCATATCGAACCCTAAATTTTTTGAAACATTCGAAATATTTTTGAATGCTACTGGCTCTAAATCTGCATTCTTTTTAGAATGGTCCTACAGCACACAGCTTTTTAAAGAGGATACCATAAAACAAATTTCAAAAGATTTCGAAAGACTGTTAGAATTAATCACAATTAAGCCATCGGTTTCTTTTAAAGAACTTGCAGCTGAAAAGTCAATATACTGGAACGAGCAGTTACTTAAGTGGAATGACACGGCTACCGAGTACTCAAAGGAAAAGAGTTTGAATTTCCTTCTTGAATGTTCGGCAAAGAAATGTGGATTTAACACTGCTGTTAGCTCTGGCAGTAAAACACTCATCTATAATGATCTGATCAAACAAGCGGAGAAGTTATCAAAACATTTAATTAAAAAGGGTGTAAATGTTGGTGATGTAATTGCAATTGCTATGCAGCCATCTCCAGAATTGGCGATCGCAATTCTTGGAATCCTTAAAGCTGGTGCAGCCTTTCTGGTTCTAAATGCTGAAAATCCAAGGCTAAGGAATGCGTATATCCTGGCAGATGCTGAAGTAGAGATAATATTGGTAGCCGAAAATAAAAATGCCCAACACTACGATAACGCAGCCGATATTTCCTTGGAGCGTATCTTAAATAGCAAAGAAGTTGAATTGCATCCAATTGATTTTCCAAGTGTTAATGGTCAAAACATCGCCTATGTACAATATGAATCTCATATAAGTGGCAAGCCTGTTGCCGTTAAAATCAAACATCAAAGTTTAAGTAATGTAATAGCAAGCATTAAAGCTAACCCTGGAATAAAGGAAAACGAAAAATTATTATCAATTGCTACAAACGTTTCCGAGTTTGTTATTCTCGAGTTACTGGTATCTCTAAATAGCGGTGCCCAGATCGTATTTGCAAATTTGCAACAAGCTGCAACTATGCAAGATATTGCTCGCATAATTCAAAAAGAAAACATTGCTATCTTAAGTAGCCAATCATTCTTTTGGAAGAAATTGATTCAACATCGTTGGGATGTAAAGGCTGGCTTGCGGATATGGCATTTTGGTGAGTCATTAACAAAAGAGATTGCCGATCAATTATTGACCAGTGGAAATAAACTTTGGAGCCTGCGCGGACAAACGGAAACAACTTTTGTAACAACCGTAAGAGAAATAGTTAGGGAAGATGAAGGCATAAATTTAGGTTGGCCGGTAAATAATACTCGAATTTTAATCTGTGATGAAGATGGACAACCTACACCGCATGGGAAAACGGGAGAAATATTTGTTAATGGCGATGGGCTGGCCGAAAACTGTTTTACATGGAATGAAGGGCGAGTTTTTCAATTACAAATTGATGGACAGCCAGGTGAAACTTTTTACAAAACCAGCGAGTTCGGGCGGTTTTCTGATAATGGCGACTTACAATATTTTGGGAGGACAGACCAACAAGTCAAAATTAATGGAATAAGGGTTGAACCTGCTGAAATTTCTATTGTGCTGGCAAAGCAAAAAAATATTAAAGAATTAGTTATCATACCTAAAGAAGATAAGCTAGGCGACATTCATCTGCTTGCTTATATTACTTTAATTGACGTTTTAGAAGATCACGACGCATTGATAGATCATTGGAAAAGAATGATCAGCCTTGATTTGCCCGAAATTATGATTCCCAAAAGCTTTATTGTCTTGGATAAGTTTCCGCTTACCGCTAATCATGAAATAGATAAATCAGCGTTACCAAAACCAAAAATTAAAGACAGCGAAAATGAGAATGTCAATCAGCTTCAGCTAGAAAATGAGTCGTGGGTAGCTGCAATTTGGAGTGAGATATTAGGTTTAAAAGAAATAGATAGATTAGATAATTTTTTCGAATTAGGTGGAAATTCCATGCTTGCTGTGAAAATGATGTCGGAAATAGAGAAAATCATTGGCGTTCGTTTACCATTAGCGGTTCTTTTAAAAAATGCTACTGTGGCTCGGCTCACCAAAAGAATTTTATCAGCAGACGAAGATGACCTGTGGACATCTATAGTACCGCTTAAAACATCAGGGTGTAAAACACCCGTTTATTTGATTCATGGCGCAGGCCTTAACGTTCTTTTATTTAATTCTCTTACAAAACATTTTGATGCAGAACAGCCGGTGTATGCCATTCAGGCTTATGGTTTAAATGGCGAAAAAGAAATCCCGACTACAATTGAAGAAATTGCCGGAAAACATATAGCCGAAATTTTCGAAAAAGATCCCGTTGGCCCATTTGCCATAGCAGGTTATTCACTTGGTGGCTATATTGCTTTTGAAATGGCGAAGCAACTTCAGGAATTAGGGAAAGAAGTTTGTTTTTTAGGTTTAATAGATTCTTACGGGTATAACAAACATCGTATTGATAGTGATCCTTTGAAACTTTTGAAAAAATTAAAAAGACAGTTTTATAAACTTCCTTACCTTTCAAAATCATTCATTAACAATCCAAGAGAGGCTATGGGCCATCAGGTAACGGCTTTTAAAAATAAACTTAATTTCTTTGTTTCCCCCGAAAAGATCGTCAAGCAGTTTGTCGCATCATCTCAAGAGAGCGTAGTTTACAAGACTTATGCTAATGCCTATGAAAGCTACGTATTAAAAAAGATTGACATGAAAATTAATCTTTTTAGTGTGGAAAAACGTTTATACTATCTTGATGACAGAAAATATCTTGGGTGGAAAGATTTAACCACGGAACCTTTAAATATTCATAATGTTCCTGGAGATCACAATACATTCCTGCATGCCCCTAATGATATAAGGTTTGCTGAGATTTTACAATCAAGCCTTGATCAGGTTACTCATTTAACTAAAACTCTATCTTGAACTTAAATTTAAAAGAAAAATATTTTAGCCTTCCCAAATTGCAGTTCGATGCTATTGACTCCATAGACTACACAAGCCTTGCATGTGATTACATTATTAAAATAGATATTGGAGTCTATTACGAAAAAATTAAAGATGACTACCGGGAAATTTTATCAGTGGAGGAAGTTGAAAAAGCTTTAAAGTTTAGATCTATTGATGATGCTAACAGGTTTATATGTACTCGCTATGGAATTAGAAATATATTATCCTTTTTTATGAATATTTCTCCAAAAAGTATTGTGTTTCAGTTAGGGTTCAATAACAAGCCGTATTTAGAGGGTATCGAATTCAATATTACACATTGTGCAGATTTGGTAATTTTTGCTATTTCTAAAAATCCTATTGGGATAGATATTGAATTTTGTAAAAAAGATTTTGATTTTAATGGTATTACAGCAATTACTTTTACTAAGCCAGAACTAAAGCTACTGAAGAATGGACCATACGCTAATCAAACTTTTTATTGGCTTTGGACCAGAAAAGAAGCATTATTGAAAGCGACAGGTGAAGGCTTAATAGATCAAATAAATGAAATATCAGTATTAAAGGACCAAGCGGTTCGCTTTACTAAAACTTATAACTTTTACAGTTTTAAGGTATCTGATGACTATATAGGCTGTATGGCATCCTCATCACTCAAAAGTATCAGATGTTTTAACTACACTTGATGAAAGTAAAGTCTAACTTTCATCAATAAATTATACTTAATTTATTGATGAACACCTATCCCACCATACTATCTGTCACTCTCTTAAACCCTACCTTTCTTACGGCATGAATAATAGCAGCCTTATCATAACCACATTCTGCCCAAAGTTCCGCTTGTTCGCCATGTTCTACAAACTGATCAGGAATACCCAGGCGGATCACATTTGAAGTATAACCATGATCGGACATAAATTCCAGTACAGCCGAACCAATGCCTCCAGGCAGTGATCCATCTTCTACTGTAATTATATGTTTATATTTTGAGAACACTTCACGTAACATCTCTTCATCTAAAGGTTTTACAAACCTTAAATCATAATGCCCAGGATATATACCTTCGCTATTTAATTCCGAACGTGCTTCAACGGCAAAATTGCCAACATGTCCAATGGTTAGTAATGCCACATCTTCTCCGTCGCAAATTTTTCGCCCTTTGCCGATTTCCAAAGCTTTAAAAGGTCTTTTCCAATCTGGCATCACGCCATTTCCACGAGGATAACGAATTACAAACGGGCCCATGTTTTCCTGTTGAGCGGTGAACATTAGGTTACGTAACTCTTCTTCGTTCATTGGAGATGAGATAATCAGGTTAGGGATACATCGCATGTAAGCGATATCATAAGCGCCATGATGTGTAGCACCATCGGCACCCGCTAAACCAGCCCGATCTAAACAGAAAACAACATTTAATTTTTGTATAGCTACATCGTGAATAACCTGATCGTAAGCACGCTGCATAAAACTCGAGTAAATATTGCAGAAAGGAACCAATCCTTGTGCGGCTAATCCAGCTGAAAAGGTTACTGCATGTTGTTCTGCTATGCCCACATCAAAAGCCCGCTTAGGCATGGCTTTCATCATAATATTTAACGATGAGCCAGAAGGCATTGCAGGAGTAATTCCTACAATTTTATTATTCGCTTCTGCAAGTTCTACCATTGTATGCCCGAAAACATCCTGATATTTGGGAGGTTGCGGCTTATCCGGAACACTTTTTTTGATCTCGCCGGTAATTTTATCAAACAAACCTGGGGCATGCCATATGGTTTGATCTTTTTCTGCCAATGCAAATCCTTTACCCTTTACTGTAATACAGTGTAATAATTTGGGACCAGGAATAGCTGATAAATCTTTAATGGTTTGTGCTAAACGTTTAACATCATGGCCATCAACAGGGCCAAAATATCTGAAATTTAATGCCTCAAATAAATTGCTTTGTTTTAATAAAGTACCCTTGATGCTTTTCTCTATTTTCTTTACATACTTATGTGCATTTGGGCCTAGTTTGGAAAGGCCAGCCAGCACACTCGATATATCATCGCGAAAGCGATTGTAAGATTTTGAGATGGTAATACTCGTTAAATATTCTTTAAGTGCGCCAACATTCGGGTCAATTGACATGCAGTTATCATTTAAGATAACCAGTACGTTGCTGTTCTCAATACCTGCATGATTTAAGCCTTCAAAAGCTAAACCGGCTGTCATGGCACCATCGCCAATAACCGCAACATGCTGTCTGTTCGATTCTCCTTTTAATTGAGAAGCAACAGCCATTCCTAAAGCTGCAGAGATGGAAGTTGAGGAGTGGCCAACCCCAAACGTATCGTATTCGCTTTCCGAAATTTTGGGAAAACCGCTTATTCCTTTATATATACGGTTGGTATGGAACAATTCTCTCCGGCCAGTTAGGATTTTATGGCCATAAGCCTGGTGTCCAACATCCCAAACGAGTTTGTCGTAGGGCGTGTTTAAGGCATAATGAAGTGCTACCGTAAGTTCTACAACACCTAAACTGGAGCCAAAATGGCCACCATTCACACTCACAACATCAATAATGTATTGACGTAATTCTTGGCTTATTTGTTCTAAGTCAGATTCGCTATATTGCTTTAAGTCAGCAGGATAGTTGATTTTAGATAATAGGGGGCCAGCTTTAACTTGCATTCGGTAGTTGGGTAAAAAACAAGATACAAAGTAAGGTATTTTTGTTTTAATACAGAAGAAAAATCGCATTGGTAACTAATTATCTTCAAATAGGTTGAAATATGATAGGCTTCTTCGATAATAGGCAAACACGTAAAGCCTAAATGCGTAGTAGTAATACTACTTTACTAAGATTTATGCATATTCTTTATCTATATTTGCATCATCATTTTCTACCATATTACTAAGTTGGTCGACTTGAGTTCTCGAAAGTTTAAAAAAATACCAAATTAGTAAAAAAAACATCCCATGCTAAATTTAACCCACTCAACTCCCGTAAATAAACTTAACAAAGTTAAGATCGGTGATGAAATAGTTGATGAATACAATTCTCAAGGTAAGGTAGTTAAAATCAGAAAATCGGTAGTGAACGATTCCAGAGAATTCCTTTTTCATCTAGATTCCAGACAAACGATTTATATTTTAAGTAACGGGATTTAGTTCCTGCCTTAAATTTAATCGGGTACTGGTTACGTCTCGCTGTTATTTATTATTTTTGTTTAAATGCAGTCTGAGAATTTTGAAATAAAGCTTCCTGTTTTTGAAGGCCCCTTCGATTTACTTTTGTTTTTTATCGAACGCGATGAGTTGAATATTCAGGATATTGAAATTGCGAAGATTACCAACGATTTCCTGGCTTATATTCATCAGCTTTTAGCTCTAAATGTCGAAGTAGCCAGCGAATTTATCCTCGTGGCTGCAACATTGATGCGGATAAAATCGAAAATGCTGCTGCCACGTATTGAGGTTGACGAAGCAGGGCAGGAACTTAATCCGGAACAAGATCTAATTGCCAGGCTTATTGCATATAAACAATTTAAATCTGCTGCTGAAGAACTGAAGGCTTTTGAAGAAACCAGAATGCAGCAGGAGCGAAGAGGTAACATCGAATACGATTTATCACTCGCTGCCGAATCCTCTTCTCATCAGGATGAACTGTTATCACTTGATTTATACAAATTATTAACCATTTACCACCGCACTTTGCAAAAGTATGAGTTGCGTAGCGAAGAGGTTAAACATACCGTAGTACAATATCCTTACACTATTGAACAACAAAAACATTTTATCTCTAACTTATTAAACATTAATAAGCAGATTGATTTTGCTATGGTACTCAAAAATTCGGAGAACAAAGTCCATTTTGTTTATAATTTCCTAGCGATATTAGAAATGTTGCAACAACAAATTATTGAAATCACCCTTGGAAGTGGTTTTAATAACTTCAAGGTGAAATCAATAACTGAATAGAGTTGCAGATAGCATATTCACAAATGTTTGCAATTGTTTGGTTTTAATTCTCATTGTTAACTCAAAAGGCAAAGTTTGTAGGTAGCAATTTAACTCATATTCAACCGCTTCGTTAACGATTAATTTCTTACTTTTGCACAAAAAATACAAACCTATATAAGGATGAAACGCGACACCCAAATTTTTGAACTTATTGATAAAGAATTAAACCGCCAGGAGCACGGTTTAGAACTTATCGCATCTGAAAACTTTGTAAGCAAGCAGGTAATGGAAGCTGCTGGTTCTGTACTGACAAATAAATATGCAGAAGGATTGCCAGGAAAACGTTACTATGGTGGTTGCCAGGTGGTAGATGTAGTAGAACAAATTGCGATAGACAGAGCTAAAGAGTTATTTGGCGCTGTCTGGGTTAACGTTCAGCCTCACTCAGGTGCTCAGGCAAATGCTGCTGTTATGCTGGCTATTCTGCAGCCGGGCGATAAAATTTTAGGGTTCGATCTTTCTCATGGTGGTCACTTAACCCATGGTTCGCCGGTAAATTTCTCTGGTAAATTGTACCAGCCACTATTTTATGGTGTAGAGAAAGAAACTGGTTTAATTGATTATAAAAAACTGGAAGAAGTTGCCTTAGCTGAAAAACCAAAATTAATTATCTGCGGTGCATCAGCGTATTCACGTGAGTGGGATTACGCTTTCATTCGCTCAGTAGCCGATAAAATTGGTGCTTTGGTATTGGCTGACATTTCACATCCGGCAGGTTTAATTGCTAAAGGTTTATTGGCAAACCCACTTCCACACTGCCATATTGTAACCACTACTACTCATAAAACACTACGCGGTCCTCGTGGCGGAATGATTATGATGGGTAAAGATTTTGAAAATCCTTGGGGTTTGAAAACACCGAAAGGTGAAACCCGAATGATGAGTAATTTATTGGATATGGCTGTTTTCCCAGGAACTCAAGGCGGTCCTTTAGAACATATTATTGCAGCAAAAGCAATCGCCTTTGGCGAAGCTTTGACAGAAGAGTATGGCACCTATATTAAACAAGTAGCAGCAAATGCCCAGGCAATGGCGAAAGCGTTCGTGGCGAAAGGTTATGGTATTATTTCTGGCGGTACAGATAACCATTTAATGTTAATTGACCTTCGAAACAAAAACATAACTGGTAAAGTGGCAGAGAACGCATTGGAGCGGGCTGAAATTACGGTAAACAAAAACATGGTTCCTTTTGACGATAAATCACCATTCGTAACTTCCGGAATTCGTGTAGGCACTGCGGCCATTACCACCCGTGGTTTAAAAGAAACTGAAATGGAAAAAATTGTTGATTTAATTGATCAGGTACTCACTAATCCTGAAGATGAAGCAAACATCAACGCAGTTAAAGCTGAGGTAATCAATCTGGTAAGTGCTTTTCCGCTTTATAAATAAGCCATAATCATATTTTTTCGAGAAGCAGCTGCATTTACTTGTAGCTGCTTTTTGTTTTTCCGGAAAATTTTGTGTTAAGATAGTCGCAACATTTAAAACGGCTGGGGTGCGAGTAGTAAATATTACTTCGAAGATATGTAAAAGTAAAGGGCCGATATCCTTAGTAGAAATATCGACCCTTACCATCTAAATTAACGCTCTCAATTATATAAACGAGCTTGAAGGTAAATTGTTTTAAAGACCTTGAAAAAAATTATTTTTTTTCAAAACACCCTAACGAGGAAGGAAAATTTCTAGGATTATTCTTCAAATCATGGCTTAGGTAATCAGCAAAATAAAGTTCGTTGCCTAGGTTGTAGCCTTTTTTCAACGCCGAGCTGCTATTGGTTAATTCGAAGTTTCCGAGTGTCCAATTAATAAATCCCGGATCTGCATTAATCAAATTATCATTATTAGCAAAAGCAGTAACATTAGTTTTTATTAAGTTATTCCAAATACTGCTCTGGGTTATTGCATTCGTTTTCTTTTGAATATCCAATTCATTATTAAGTTGCCCCCAAATAATGTTATTGGTAAGGTTTAAATTCAGCCTGTTATAGGCTTTGACCGATAAATAATCAGAAAAAGTTAAGGCTGCGGTTTTACGTGGAAAATTTGGATTGTACCCCGCAAAGGTGTTTTGTTTCAAGTTATAATTACCACCTCCGGCTGCGTATATCAGATAGTTACCACAATTATAAAATAAGTTATTAAATGCAACTAGATCAGAGTGGTTGCCAATGTAACCCGCCACTTGCATGTTTTTGATTACGGTATTGCTTAAAATTAGCTTCGGGGTAGCATTTTTTGTAAGCGAATCTGAAGTGATGCCAACAGAAGCGTTTTTAACGGTCGCATAGGCAATAGTGGCATTGGCTGTTGATTTTATAAATATTCCTTTCCATTGCCCCGGTTCATCAGTATAGGCACTTTCTAGCCGATCACTACAAAACATAATTGGTTTATCAGCTGTGCCCTTTGCGCTTAAATTGCCTTCTACATTTAAGCTGGCATCCTTATGGAAATAAAGCTTTGTGCCAGGATTAATGGTTAAGTTGGCGTTATTCCTGATTGTTAATGCACCCGTAATTACGTAGGGAAGTGCTGATGACCAGGTAACGTCTGAGTTAATTAATGATCCATTTACAAACACCGCATTTTGCCCATAGGCAATAAAGTGCACTGCCTGTTTGTTTCCATTGGTAGAAAACAAAATCGAATCCTGAACAATGAAGGGCAATTGGTTGCTATTGGGATTGATACTTACCTTAACAAAAATGTTTATAGAATCGCCTGCGTTAACTACCAGGTTATTTTTATTGCTTATGCTTTCTCCGTTAATGTTAATGCTAAATGGAGATGAGCCTCCTCCAGCTAAGTTAATTTCTGAGATGTTAACTGCAGCGTTATTTTTATTCACAACCTTGAATCGCTTGGTAATTGAACCAACGGAGGTAAAAACAGTATCAAAAACAACGCTATCTGTAGAAAAATTGAGCCTTGCAGCAGGATCCGTACTAATATGGTCCTCTTTCCTGCACCCAAAAATGAAGCTACTAAAAATTAACGCAAGAAAAATAATGTTACGCATAAATCAAACTTAAATAATTTTCGATTGAAAGCAATACATAATTTCATGCGTATAGATGACCTATTCAGCATAAGCCAGCGCAGCAATACTTACTTTCGCTGCGCCATTTTTAATAAGCTCGTTCGCACAAGCTTCTAAAGTAGCACCAGTTGTAATTACATCATCAACCAGTAATATATGCTTGCCGCTCAACAACTTTGGATCAGCTACTTTGAAAACACCCTGCATATTTTCATACCGGTTGTATCTGCTTTTTTTAGTTTGGCTTTCTGTTTCGGTCGGTCTAATTAAATCAGTTTCGCTAAAAGGAATTTTCATCACATTTGAAATTCCCAAAGCAATGAAACTACTTTGATTGTAACCTCTTTTTCTTAACTTTTTATGATGTAAAGGTACAGGGATTATCAAGTCGATGTCGCAATACAATTGACTCGCTTTTAATCTTTCTCCAAGCTTGCTTCCTAAAAAAGTGCCAATATCAGTTTTAGCATTGTATTTTAAGTTATGAATCAGGTTTTGAACTTTCGCTCCCTTTCTGAAATATAACATGGCCATTGCAGCATTTAAATTAAGTCTTCCCCATAGTTGCTTAGCTACTCTATTCTCTGCATGCAGGTGGTAATCAGTAAAAGGCAAATCATACAAGCATTTCGTGCAAATCAGATATTCACTGTAATATAAGGGTATGCCACAAGCATTGCATGGGTTTGGAAACAACAAACCAATTAGATCATATCCCCAACGTTTTACCGTTAACATATGCCTAATTTATTGAAATTTTGTTAAATAACATATTCATTTTTTGGAAAGCACTGCAACTGCTCATATATAAGTATCGTCCCGCCCTATGTTGCAAATCCTCGCTCGTGCCTCGCTGCGGGTTTTCCACTTCTGTCGGGTTTAGGTGGCACAGGCGCTGCCCCGATCAAATGGCTGGGTGCCAACCTAACTAAATAGAATAAGCCTTCATCAGTTACCTATGTGCTAAGCCCTAAAGCTTTCTTCACTTAACCTCTTCAATTCAGTCTATATTTTCTCTATGTCTATATGGTTCAAAAAAACATGCTGTTTGATTTCCTGGTTTAATACTATATGTTCTCTATATCTATATGGTTCAAAGAACAATGCAGTTTGATATCCCGGTTTAATACTATATGTTCTCTATGCCTATATGGTTAAAAAAACACGTATTCTATATCTAGCTCAAACCTATATGTGCTCTATATCTATATGGTTCAAAACTACCTTTACCACACCTGCCCCAAAAATCCACACCAGGCAACCTTTTAAAACCAATCAACTGCTAAAATGTTTTGAACTTTTTCTCTTTGATAAACAGCGTTTTATCCGGGGCTGAGCAACAAAAGCCATTAAGCTATTTGCAGAC
>NZ_JAVTSH010000012.1:0-182818 GCF_032678665.1 Pedobacter agri | reverse complement strand
CTAATTGATTACAATCGAAAATAATGGAACTAAAATTTTTTAAAGACTTTGATTTTATCGATTTCTGGAAAAGTCAATATTCAGAAAACGAAATCATCACAGAAGAATTAATCGCTTCTTTGGAACTTGAACTGGGTTACAAACTGCCTGCATCATACATAGAATTGATGAAACTTCACAATGGCGGTTCGCTCAAAAAGAATATTCCGCTGATAAAATTCAAGAGCGAACAAGGGACAGATTGGGGACTTGGAACCATTGAAATTTCGGATATAATGGGAATTGACCGCAAAAATACCTATTCAATCGGTGGCGAACGCGGAAGCCGTTTTTGGATTACGGAATGGGAATATCCCGAAATCGGAATTTATTTCGGATGTACACCGAGAGGGGGACACGATATGATATTGATGGATTATTCGGTGAGCGGAAAACAGGGCGAACCACAGATAGTACAAATAGAACCCGACGGCGAGAAAACAATCCTGGCAAAAGATTTTGAAACATTTATCAGGATGCTGGATAATTCAAATAGCTATGATTATTAACAATTAAAAAGAAAATATTTAAATACCTGATTTTATAATGAACAATCAAAGTATCACCATTACCCGAATATGGTCTTTCAATAAACCAATGTCCATAGAACCTGATATCGAATTATTATTCAAAAGACCCAGAGTTGATTATAGGATTAGCGAATATATTTTTCAATTTATAGATGAACATATCCTGAAACCGAATAAAATTTTACAAAAAGGAAATTATCGTTTTTGTTTGGCTTTTGGCATTTACAATCCCGAAATACATAAGTTTCATCAGGAAAATTTATACAACGATGAGTATTCAAAGTTCCGTTTGGCACAATTTAACCGAAAAGAATATAAGGAAATTCAGATAAGCTGTAACTCAACAGTTTTTAATGAAAATATAGCACCTGTAGCTTATGCCGAAATGGTGTATGATATTTTTGCTGTCTATCTCATTACAAACTTTAAGAAAATAACAAAAGAAATAATGAAAGGCAAAAAAGCTGATTTGGATAAAAATTACATCACTGATTTTAAATTTCCTGCAACATTTGAAAATCAGAAATACATCGCAGACGAAACTTCTATTGCATTTACAAGTACAGACGGATATGTGACTGAAAAACGGGCGCCTATCGTTATAGCAGATATTTACAAAGAGCAATATCGTGAAAATTAAAAAAATAACAGCATTATGAATACACTAACCATCGAAAAATTTCTAAAAAACGAAACAGACCTTATTCTTGAAGCAGGCGAAACAACGTTGTCATTAGAAGATGAAATACTTTCCATAGCAATTGATTTCTCTGCAAAATATACTGGCGAGGAGCAAGTTTGGGACGAAGCAGGCAATAACGTATTGAGCGAACCCATCGATTTTGGCTATAAAGAAGACGATGCAACACTGGAATTAGAAATGCCTATTGAAAATGCCGAGACGATAGATGACCTGTTGGACAGAACAATCACCATCAATTCGGAAACGGATGATGATTTGACCAATTTCTTCATAATGAATAACCATCATCCAACGTTTGATGATGACATTACGCTTAAAAAAGTGAATGGCGAGTACATCCTGCAATGGAAAGGCTTTTTGCCCGATATCAACTATTATGATTTTGAAAAATCGATGCAGAGAAAATTTGCTTTTACATTAATAACGAAATTCGAAATATGAAAAATATAATTCTTATTTTATTTACACTTGTCTTCGGAGCCAATCATACATTCGCACAAGACAGCATCGCTAATAAAAACCTAATCGCAAAATTTTCCGGCGAATGGTACAGCAAAAAAGAAAAACAAACGCTCGTTATCAGCTACGATACCGAAAATAATTCATTCCTCATCAATGACCACACCAAAGGCTACAGCGAAGATGCTTACTATGCTTATCCTAAAAATAACAAACTGATTTTACCTGCTCAAAATAGTGACCATCATTCATCGTACTGCGAAATTAGTATCATTAAAAATCAATTAGTTTATGAATGTAATAGTGCTTTGAATTTTACAGATAACTTTTTGACGAAGGATCAGTATAGTACCAAAAATGTGTTTGTGAAAAAGAGAGGTGAATAGTGATATTTGGGATTAAATAAAAGGTCTGTAGGTAGTAGGGTATTGCCCTGCCGAGCGAATAGGTTTCTCCTTTTAGATCTTTTCATAACCTCAATTTAGCTGATTGATGTTTTGCACTTTCACGCCCGGCATGCGTTCAAAGATGTCTTGCATGTATTTCCGGTGATTGGCACCTGCAATAACCACCACCTTTTTGGCGCCTGCAACTTTGGCCCGATGGATGACATTGTTGCACATGCCCTGGTTTCTCATGATCCACCAGTGTATTTTGGAAAGCATTTCTATTTTAGGGAAATTCTTCATGTCGTACATTTCCGGTGAATAAAAATCGCCTGATGCCGAAATTACCGAAGCTTCAGGAGTGTTGAGCCACTCGGTTACTCTTGGCGAAGATTTCTCTACTTCATCATAACGTTTGAAGCCATCATTGATCCTTTTAAGGTGAGTTTTCAATTCGCTCTGAAATACTTTGCTAGTGTCTTTTCTGAAGGAGGCGAACTTTTCATCTACTGCTGCCCATGAAGCGTTCCAATTTAAGTCGTAATCCTGACAATCCATGGCATAAAGTGTGGTTATGCCCATTTTACGCATCATGGGAAATTCAATCAGCGCATATTCAGAAGTGATCAACCTTCTCATGCTCCTGCCGGTGGTATCCAGTTTCGGGCTAAGCAATTTGTTTACATAGGTACTTAAATCCGCATCCGAATGTTGTTTTAAATGGTCGTATACCTGCCAATACTGATAATGGCCGTTAGCTACGTCTTCATTGAGATAGTACGCATGGGCCAGGTCAGTTCTTGATTTGAAGTCGTCTGGCTTTTGTTTGATAATGTTGTTTAAACTATCAATCGTTTTGGGCAGCTGTAGCTCAGCAATATTTCTGTTTTGCCGAAGTATTTGCAAACGGTGAAGGTTATCCTTTTTGCACCAGTAGTCCATCACATTTTGTTCATCTTCTTTACTTAAAAACTCACCAAAAAATGCTGTGGGCTTGAATTGTTCAATCTTTTTGTAAATGTCGGCGAAATCCTGTTTTAGATAAGAACTGTAGTTATGGGAAACACCGATCAACAATATTTCCAGTTTCTGGGCATGAACATTTAAGGAAAACAAGGCCAATACAATCAATAAGTATTTCATATCAAACAGGAGGTTAGGGATTTTGCTCATCGAAATGAGGTATGGCCTAAATTAAAACTTTTGCAGGCCATTATCAAGTCTCTATCCTTATCGTTAAAAAATACCAGACCAATAAATTGCATTGCAGCTAAGCATGATTGCATTAAATGTAAATTCTGGATGATGAAGAATACATAGGTTTCTGATGATTCAGCTCAAAGCTAATCAGTTGGGGGTAGAATGCACCATATGCTGTAGGAATAGTTAACGGAGGTCGATTCCAATATTGTAGTTGAGTTAATTTCAAGCCTGATTCATTCAATCAGGCTTGAAACATGAGCTATTTTTTTTCTGTGCCAGCATCTGCCGGGGCGTTGGTGGTTTTATCATGCGTGGTATCTGCACTGAGCGAATCCCTATGTGTGGTGCTGTCTGTATACTGGTTCATTTTATCAGCATTTTCCTGATCGGCTTGTTTGCCATTACAGGCAGAAAATGCTAAGCCGATGGCCATTATGAATATTAATAATTTCGTTTTCATAGCGATTGGTGTTGGTATACTATTAAAAGCTTAATAAAGTATTAAAGTTTTAATTAATCGATTAAGATGATGCGTTGACGAAACCTACCAGGTTTTTCGACCCTAAAAGCATGACATTTTGTAATTGATCAATTACGGAGCTGATCGATAAAAATCGCGGCGCTCCGCAAAACTTTTTTCCAGCGGGCAGGGTTAGCAATACATGGATATGAATGAAGCACCCCCGATGTTGCCGGCGAGCAAAAAGAAATTATACGATTATCAACAGCAAGATCTGGAAGCGCTATTCAGCAAACTTTCTGCGCATCCCGAGCAACGGGCTAAACTGCTTTACCAATTGCCTACAGGTGGAGGGAAAACGGTTATTTTTTCAGAAATTGCCAAGCGGTTTATTGGCGCCTTTGGCAAAAAGGTAATTGTGCTTACACACCGGATAGAACTTTGCCGCCAAACCACCACTGCTTTGAAGGGGAGCGGTGTGGCCAACAGGGTTGTGGATAGTAAGGTTAAAAAATTAGCTCCAACAGACCGTTTTGAATGTTATGTTGCCATGGTGGAAACTTTAAAGCGCAGGATTGAAGACGGACTAATCAATACTTCGGAAGTTGGGCTTGTGATTGTAGATGAAGCGCACCATAATTCCTTCCATAAATTGTTGGGCAAGTTCGAAAATGCTGCCATTATTGGCGTTACCGCCACGCCCTTCTCTTCGGATGTCAACCTTCCGATGAACCGTTTTTACGAGGAACTCATTTTAGGTGAGGGGATCTCATCACTGATTAACCGGGGTTTTCTGGCCAAGCCTAAAATTAAAAGTTACGATGTGGAGCTCAATTCACTGCTCACCGGATTGACCGGCGATTTTACCGTGAGCTCGTCTGATGCGCTTTACGGATCAGAAATTATGTTAGATCTGTTGCTGCATTCGTACCAGGAACATTCTTTGGGTAAAAAAACACTCATTTTTAATAATGGTATTTTCGCCTCTAAAAGGGTTGAAGAAACCTTTTCCAAAGCAGGTTTCGCCATCAGGCACCTGGATAACAAAACGCCTTTCGCGGAGCGGGCAGAAATATTAAAATGGTTTAAAAAAACCAAAGGCGCCATCTTAACCTCGGTATCTATTCTGACCACTGGTTTCGATGAACCTTCTATACAATCGGTAATTTTATTTCGTGCAACCACTTCTTTAACGCTGTATCATCAGATGGTAGGCCGCGGTGCAAGGCGTTTAACTGGCAAAAAAACGTTTACCATTACCGATTTAGGAAATAATATTGAAAGGTTTGGCGAATGGAACAGTGAAATCGATTGGATGCATGTATTTCTGCATCCTGAAATTTACCATGAAAACCTGCATCGTAGTGTAGAGCAAACCCATGCCATCCCGATGGAAATGCGCAATACTTTTCCAAACAGTCTGGAAATTGCTTTCGATGTGGTTTCGGCCTATCATGAAGCAATGGAAAACGGCAAGAAATCTAAAATCGTGATGCGTGATTCGATTCGGCAGCACGCCCTAATGTGTGTGGAAAATTGCGATGGTGATTTAGCTAAAGCAATGGAATTATGCCAAAGCCTTGACAAGGAAATCGACTATCGGATTAAACAGTATGGCAAATGTTTAACCAAAGTAACCAGGGATTATTTGAAATGGCTGGGTGTAGATTACCGTGAAAGGTTGAGGAAGCTTACGCAAAAGCTCCTGTCGAAAAGTGTAGTTTTACAAACCGCCAGTTAAACATTCAACCCAAAGCAACGTAAAAAATGAGCAATATTGAAAATTTATCACTGCTAAGTGGTTTAGTATCTCCGGAGAAAATGCTTAAGCTCGAAGCTACTGCAGCACGGCATAAACAGCAGGCAAATATTTCATTTGTAATTCAGGCCGTTGAAGATCATGTTGTTCAGGTTTTGGCCGTTCAGGGTGAAAAAGCATCGGGAACTTATGCCAGCGAGGCCACTTTAATAAAGCGGGCACAAGATCTTTTTGGCAAATTCCCTTCTGAAATTAAGATTCAGGTGGAAGCCGAAACACATCTTCCATCTCCGGCCAGTTTAGTGGATGTTGCCTGGATTGAAAAAAAGATGGACGAAAAAGGGGTGAGGATTAAACAAATTGCCTTTGATACAGGAATAGACCGGGAAAGCATTGCCGATTGGGTGAACGGAAAACGTAGCATGAGCCAGATTGTGAAAGCGATGTTTTATTTTTACCTCATGAAATAAACCAGCGGCCTAATTTGTATGGCTTATTCCTTAAGCGTGATGCGCTAAACTTATGACGCCTGCTGTTCAGTTGTGAAATCGGGTTTAATATTCGAAATCTTTTCTTTCTGCATACATTCCTTTGCGTATAACTACTCCAATTTATATCATTTTATCAGGCTGGTTACTTTATGTTTTTGTTGTAGTTATGATTGGTGTAAGCAACAGGCATGATCTGTGCAACGCTTTCTGTTAAAAAATTTTCGTCATTCAGGGTAGTGCTACATGGTGGTTAATTTTATGGTATTGACGTTAATTACTCAAGTTTTTGCCTAATAGAAACCATTATGGTTCATTTTTTATGGATCAGAAAATAACCGTAATTGATATTAGTTGTTCCGAGTAACTGATGATAGTTAGGTGTTATTAAGCGGTTTGATCGCTTTATTGAGGAGTCGCAATTTGCATGTTTCCATGGTCTGCAAAATTAAGCCTTTAGAATACGAAAGAAATTCCTACCTTTCCTGCCTTAAAATCCTTTCTGGAGTGTCGAGTTTAAAACCTTAACCATCCCTATTAAAAATGTCATTTAACACGCTGAAATTGTTACAAACACAAAAAAAGAACATCCTTGAAATCTGGATGAGAAACCAACTTTCGGATGATGGTTTAAGAGAAGATCTCATCAGTAATGAAGAACTTCGCGGCCAATCAGAAGAGTTAATTTCATCATTGGTTGCCAATCTTGCGGGCGACGATCTGCTTGATTTCAATGCAGACCGATGGGATCCTGTAATCGAAATATTAGGCGGTATAGCCATCACCCGTGCCCGTCAGGGTTTTTCGCCAAGGGAAACCGGTAGATTTGTGCACAGTTTGAAAGAAGCTTTACTGGAAGTTTTACAACAGTAGATTCAAGATCCTAAACAGCTTTTTGAGGAAAGTTTGAAAATCAACAAGGTGATGGATAACCTGAGCATTGTAACATTTGAAACTTTTATAAAAGGCAGAGAAGAAGTAATTCTGAGACAAACAGATGAGATTGCAGAAATTTCTACGCCTGTAATCCGCGTTTGGGATGGTATACTTGCTTTGCCAATTATTGGCACCCTTGATAGCTCAAGAACCCAGATTGTAATGGAAAACCTGTTACAAGAGATTGTAGAAACCGGATCGAGCATCGCCATTCTTGATATTTCAGGTGTTCCAGCAGTAGATTCTTTAGTTGCGCAACATTTAATCAAAACCGTAAGTGCCACGCGATTGATGGGAGCAGAGTGTATCATCAGTGGTATCCGACCAGAAATTGCCCAAACGGTAGTTCATCTGGGCATAGATCTTTCTAATATTATTACTAAAGCAACATTGGCCAGTGCCTTATCTTATGCATTTAAGGTTCTTCGCCTGGAGGTGCGCAAGAGTAATGTAATTGCTAAAACTAATTTCTAATCTATATGGATAAAATTCCTATTCTAAGGATGGGAAACTTTTTGCTGGTGACCATTCAGGTTGATCTATATGACAGGCTTGCCCTGGATTTGGAGGCTGACCTGGTACAAATGGTTAATAAAACCAGTTCAAAAGGTGTACTGATCGACATTTCTGCGGTTTCGATAGTCGACTCATTTATGGGTAGAATTATCGGAAACATTGCAAGTATGTCAAAAATTCTGGATGCAGAAACTGTTGTGGTGGGCATGCAGCCCGCTGTGGCCATCACATTGATAGAGCTTGGGCTTCCATTAAAGGGAGTGCATACCGCACTTGATGTTGAAAAGGGAATGATTTTGCTTAAGTCGATGATAGGAGATGATCACGGGGACCAGGACGAAACCGATGATGATGATACTTTCGTTGAGTAAGGATACCATTCAAGTACAGCGGGAGCAAGATGTAGTGCTGTTGCGAAACCGTGTTCGTGAAGTTGCTGTAAAAATTAAGATGGGTTTGGTTAACCAAACCAAACTGATTACTGCGGCGAGTGAATTATTGCGAAACATGCTTCGTTATGGTGGTGGCGGTAACTGTTTAATTGAAGTAGTTACACGCGGACGCGATAATGGGGTGCGCCTTACATTTTCTGATAAGGGGCCAGGTATCCCCGATATTGCTGCGGCCATGAAAGACGGCTTTTCTACCGGAAAAAGTTTGGGGCTTGGTTTACCCGGCGCAAAAAGGCTCTGTAATGAATTCGATTTAAAAAGTAAGCCCGGAGAGGGAACGGTAGTGATGATATTAAAATGGGCAAATGGTTGATGCAACACATATAAGTCTTCAGGCAAACGACAGGAGTTATTTTTCGCTGCTTAAAAAAGAGATACACCAGCACCTGCTCGATGCGGGAATGGAAGGTATGCGAATAGCGGAAGTAGATATTATCGTTGCCGAAATGACCAGTAACCTTTTTAAATATGCTGATAATGGAGAAATTCTTTTCGGCAAATTTTATGAAAACGGTGTGGCCTACATCGAACTGATTAGTATTGATACCGGTCCGGGGATGCAGAACACCAACAGGATGATTTTGGATGGTGTATCTACAAGCAATACCATGGGCGCCGGTTTAGGGAGTATTAAACGACTTTCTGATACTTTCGATATTTACTCGGCAGTAGGCTGGGGTACAGTGGTTTTAAGCCGGATCTACATTGGTCAAAAACCGGAGCAGAAATCAGGATTAGTAATCAGACCATTGGTAGTAAGCAAACCCGGAGAAAAGGTAAGTGGAGATGGGTTCATCTGCCGTACAAAAGGCAATAGTTTTAAACTTATGCTGGGCGATGGGCTTGGGCATGGTCCTGAAGCCAATCACGCCGTAAATGAAGCCGCCAATATTTTTAAAGTTTTTCCAGATGATAGCCCAATAGAAACCTTAAGGTTTATTCACAGTTCAACACGTAAAACCCGTGGCATGGTGGCCAACGTTACCCATTTTGATGCTGCTTCGGGAAAATGGTCTTCAGCCGGAATCGGGAATATTTCCGCCAAATGGATTGGGCCAATGTCGTCTAAAAATCACATGTCGTATAACGGCATTGTAGGTCACAACATTCCCACAACCATGAACGATCAAAGCTACAGTTCAACGGAATACAATCAATTGGTACTTTGTTCGGATGGTATCAAGACCCGCTGGGAAGTTGCAAAATACCCTGGGATATTGAAACATGATCTGTCCATTCTTGCTGCCTGCATTTATAAGGATCATGCCAGAAGAACGGATGATATGTCGGTTATAGTTTTAAAAGTTCGGTAGCATGAAAGAGATTTTAGATATTTCACTCGAAAATGAAATGGATCTGGTGCTTGCGCATCGCAGGTCGATGCAGGTAGGTGAACAATTGGGGCTAACTGTAGCCACCCGAACTACATTTGCTACCGCCGTATCTGAAATTGCCAGAACTGCTATAGAATATACGGATAATGGCCAATTACACATTGTGATTTCGGGAAAATTCCCCCGCTATTCATTGTTTGCAAGAGTTGTTTTTGACGCTGATCAGCTTTTTCGTTCAACGGATGAAGGGTTCTTTTATGCCAAAAAACTTCTTCCTGATTTTACCTTTCAAGCTTCCGGCAATTCCTATCTGATTGAAATGGGATTAGGTTTGCCACGTTCTTTAAAGCTCGATGATTCAAAAATCAGCGACTTAAAAGATTTTTTTGAACAAGTCAGCCCATTGAATGCTTACGAAGAAATTAAAAAGAAAAATAATCATCTGCACAGATTAACCGGCGAGCAGGAAAAAGAACTCAGAATACAGCGTGAACTTGATGAAAAGAAAACAGAGTTTATTTCTGTGGCCAGCCATGAGTTGAAAACGCCGATTACCGTAGTGAAAGCCTATACTCAAATGCTGAAACTTTTAAAAGATCAATATTCAGATAAGGTTGCCGGTGTGGTGGATAAACTTGATATTCAAACTTCCAAACTTACGCTATTGGCCCAACAGCTAATGGATGTATCAAAAATGGAAAATGGCAGCTTACAGTACGATTTGGTTGATGTTAATCTGAATGCTTTTGTTGAAGAAGCGGTTATGATTTTATCAGCCGTACATGATGGCAATCAAATCAACATCAGCCTGGGCAAACCATGCGTGGTGAAAGCAGATCCGCTGCGGTTAGAGCAGGTTTTAACAAATCTTTTAGGTAATGCAGCAAAATATTCTTCCAAAAATTCGACCATTGATGTTGCAACGTCTTTATCAGACGACGATAAAAGCGTGGTGATAAAAGTGACCGATCAGGGGCTGGGCATGTCTGATGAAGGCATCATAAAGATATTTGATAAATTTTACCGCCTTGATGACGTTACCCGCTCTCATCCTGGGCTGGGTATGGGTTTGTATATCTCTTCGAAAATTATATCTGATCATGGCGGTAAAATCTGGGTAGAAAGTAAACCCAATGAGGGATCAACCTTCTTTTTTACCATTCCAATCGTTTAAAAGCCTTTCAATTTTTTGCATTCTTGTTTGTTTTGGCAGATATAGCAGGGTTAATCACGGGCTTTAAATCTGTCCGAACGTTAATGCAGCGTATTCTATATCCTGAATATCAGGAGCCATTTACTTCAAATCTTAAACCATAAGAGAATATTTCGGAACAATTACGGGCAATTAAAGGTTCTTTCTGAAATAGGTATTATGGCAGCAATCAACTGGCAGGATGTTTTCCTGCTCGATCTTAATTGGTCACTCACACTCGAAATTACCGTCAGAACGTTTATAATGTTCGTTTTGGTGATGATTTTTCTACGTTCTACGGGTAAAAAGGGTGTACGGCAATTAAGTATTTTTGAGGTTGCAATCATTATTGCATTGGGTTCAGCTGCGGGCGATCCGATGTTAAACAGCGAGTCGGCCATTATCCCTTCTTTATTGGTATTTGTGGTGATTCTGATTACTTACCGGCTCATCACTTATCTGGCAGCTAAAAACCAGAGGGTAGAAAATATTCTGGAAGGTGTGCCGATGTATATCATTGAGGATGGGAAATTTACCTTAACAGAAGAAGGGGATGGGAATTTTGCCAAAGATGAATTTTTTGCCGAAATCAGGGCGCAAGGCATTGAACATCTCGGCCAGGTGAAGGCAGCTTTGCTGGAAACGAACGGACAAGTTAGCTTTTTGTTTCGCGATGATGAGGAGGTTGGTTATGGCTTACCGGTATTCCCAAAAGCTTATTCAAAAAAATCAAAAAATATTTCGGAGCCTATGGTGTATGCGTGTACGCATTGCGGCCATACCACTGAACTTTCTGCACCATCTAGCTGTGAACGTTGCGGCAAAGATGAATGGGTTGCTGCCTGCAATAACAAGCGGGTAAGCTAAAAGGCAGGTTTATGAATTGATTGTATTAAATGTTTTGAAAATCTGCTGTTTTGATTTTTGATAGTCCTATGTTTTAGCGGTTGGATGATTCAAATGAATGTTGGAAGCAAAATTCTGCAGAAATTAATTCCACGTAGCATTAAAATCTATATGATGAAAAAAATAGGTTTAGTTTGGTTTAAAAATGATCTGAGGTTACACGATCACGAGCCTTTAACTGTGGCCCAGCAGGAATGTACTGACCTTATATTTTGCTATTGCATAGAAAAAGATGCTTTTAAAAAACTAGACCTGGGTTTCAGGAAAGCGGACGTAAACCGGTTCAAATTTTTAAAACAAGCTCTCCTTGATTTAAGGAAGAACTTAACATCAATTGGCGGGCATCTTATTATTGGGGAAGATTCTGCGTTGAAAACCCTTCCGGAACTGATTAAGCAACACCATATTACCGACGTATATGCAGAAGAGGAATATGCCAGTGAAGAACTTAGCCTGGTAAACGCGGTGATGGATGCCTTGCCCGAAATTAATTTCCATTTTTTTTGGGGTAAAACACTCTATCATAAAGATGATATTCCTTTTGAAATTGAAAAAATTCCCCTTACCAGTAAGGCCTACCGGATTCCGGCCGGAAAGCAGAGCGAACCCCGGAAAACTTTTAACATACCTGTAAAACTCAAAGCTGTTAAAGGTGTAAAAACACATCGCTTTCCATCTTATATCAGTTATGGCTTTACTAAAAATGAATATGAAAAGGCAAAACCATTTGTTGCGGGTGGAGAAAGCGAAGCGTTGAAAAGACTGGAATATTATACTTTCAAATCGGAACTTTTAACCGGCTACCGGTGGAGTAGAAACCAATCGGATGGCTTGGATTACAGTTCGAAATTTTCGCCTTATCTGGCTTTAGGGTGCATTTCTGCCAGAGAAATTTATGAAAAAGTGCTGGCTTATGAAGCAAAGGTAAAAAAGAACCAAAGTACCTGGTGGCTGGTTTTTGAATTGGTTTGGAGAGATTATTTTACCTTTAAGGCAATGCGTTTTGGCAATTCGATCTTCCATACCGAAGGTTATAAAAATAAAGCTATCGAATGGAAAAATGATCCGGCAGATTTTGAGCGGTGGTGTAACGGAACCACCGGCATTCCTTTTGTTGATGCGCACATGCGGCAGCTGAACGAAACCGGCTACATGAGTAACCGGGGGCGGGTAAATTGTGCGAGTTATTTTGTGCATGATTTAAAAATAGACTGGACCTGGGGAGCAGCTTATTTCGAATCTAAGCTGATTGATTACGATGTAACCTCTAACTGGATGAACTGGCACATGCAGGCTTTTGAAATCTGGTATACCAACCCGGTTCACCAGTCTAATAAATACAAGGCCCAGAAATTTATTCGGAAATGGATCCCCGAGCTTGCTAAAAGAAATGATACAGAAGTTTTAATTCCATGGACCTTTGATATTCCTGTTTATCCTAAACCCATTGATGTGTATAAGAAATGGGATAGGGCTATTGGATTAATTCAAAAACAAGAAGTTTAAATCTATCAAGCTGCTTTTCTAAATGGAACCGCCGGCAACCAGTTTAGATTCATCAATAATGGTTTGTGCGAAAGAGCTTCCGGCAATGCAACGCATCATTCTGTTAAAAGCCAGTTTGCCGAGTTTACTGCCACTGGTTTCAGCATAGGTAATTTCCGGATAAAATAACAACGGAATCATGCCATCGCTAATGGCTATTACACCTAAATCGGCTGGTGCACTAAGTCCTTTCCGTTGGATGGCTTTCATCGATCCTGCCAAAATCTCATCGCTCATACAAAAAACTGCAAATTTTTTACCGATCCATTCGGGCAATAACGACATGGTAATCTGCTCAGCTTCAGCAGAACTTCTTGCATGAACAGTTTTCAGGTTAATGGCCTGGCCATCCTTCTGGAGTACCGCAGTGAATTTCTCGAGTCGGGCTTTGGTAATCGACATGTTTTGGTCGCCAAAAATTCCTAATACGTTTGGAATATCTTTTTTGATAATTTCTTCAGCAGCGAGCGCAGCGGCATGTTCATCGCCCACGCAAATTTTATTACAGGACTCATATTGCGGAACTTTATCGAAAAAAATAACCGGAATGCCATGTACATCCATTTTTAAGAAGGGCTCAATATCACTGGTTTCTGAGGTAATCGCAATAAAAATTCCCGATACCCGCTTATGCCTGCAGCTTTTCAAAATTTCCTGCTCAATTTTAGCATCATTTGAAGAGCGGTAAATGATAACCGAATAGCCATAATTTCTCGCTTCTTCTTCAATGGCACTAATAAATGAATGGTAAAAGAAATTAGAAAGACTGGGCACCACGATGGCGAATTCTTTGCTACTGTGTGTGCGTAGATTTACGGCATAAGGGTTTGGATCATATTCCAGCAACTCTGCCAGCTCTTTTACCTTTTTGCCAGTTTCCGGTGAAATATCCGGATGGTCTTTTAAAGCTCTGGAAACGGTTGATATGCTCACACTGAGCCGTTCAGCAATCTTTTTCAAAGTTGGATTCTGTCTCATGGGATGTATTTGGTTACTCAAATATAAGTTTTCCACAACAAACATTTCCGCAAATGTTTCCGCAAACGTTTGCGGTCTAAAATCGCGGTTTCCTATGGGTTTGAAATTTTTATAACCCTATCTTCATATTCAATAAGTAGATGCACATACGCTCATTTCCAACTGATGGAAGTTGTTCATCGAACTAACCAAATATAAATAATCCCTAAAACGCCCAAATTACCGGGCAATTAATGATTGATGATGAGAAATTTTACGCTATTTCTTCTGATGTATTGCAGCTGCCTTGTTATAAATGGGTATGCCCAACAAACTGAAACTGCAACAAGCGGGAATAAGCCTGCGTGGTGGAAAGAAGCCGTTGTTTACCAGCTTTATCCCAGAAGTTTTAAAGATAGCGATGGTGATGGCGTCGGAGATTTGAAGGGCATCATCTCAAAACTCGACTATTTAGAAAGTCTTGGCATAAATGCAGTGTGGCTTAATCCTATTTTCTCTTCTCCAAATGATGATAATGGCTATGATGTTAGCGACTACCGAAACATTATGAAAGAGTTTGGCACCATGCAGGATTTTGATGATTTACTTGCCGGTTTGCACAAAAGAAATATTAAGCTGGTGCTTGATATGGTGCTAAACCACAGCAGTGACGAGCATGAGTGGTTTAAACAGGCAAAATCATCCCGCAGCAATCCTTACCGGAATTATTACCATTGGTGGCCGGAGGAAAAAGGGAAACCTACCCCGAGGTATAGTTTTTTCGACGTAAACAGCGACGCCTGGAAATATGAACCCGCTACTAAATCTTATTACCTGCATTATTTTTCTCAGAAGCAGCCCGATTTGAACTGGGAGAATGAAAAATTGCGAAATGAAGTGTATGATATGATGAAGTTCTGGCTTGATAAAGGCATTGATGGCCTTCGGATGGATGCTTTTCAATATGTATCGAAAGATACCACCTGGAAAAAATATCCTTTGGGATATGAAAAAGACATCATTAAATATTACGGGATGGGGCCAAATTTGCATCAATATCTACGAGAAATGAACGCCAAGGTGATGAGCAAATACAACATGATGACGGTTGCCGAAGGCGCCGGAAGTACTTTAGAGGATGCACACGCATTGGTAGATGAGGACAGAAAGGAGCTGAATATGGCTTATCATTTCGAAATTATGGATATTGGAAACGACCCGAAAGGTTATCAGCTCACTGAACTTAAAAAAGCATTTAGCAAATGGGACCATTCTTTTGCAGAGAAAGGCTGGCTGGCCATTTTCCTAGCAAACCACGATGTGCCACGCATGGTAAGTAAATATGGAAATGATCGTCCTGAGTTTAGAAGTTTTTCTTCAAAGTTATTAACCACACTGATCATGACGATGCGTGGCACACCCTTTTATTTTAACGGCGATGAACTCGGCATGTCGAACATCAAATTCGATAAAATTGAAGATTACCGCGACATTGCCACCATCAATGCCTACAAAAGTGCCAAGGCAAGGGGCGAAAACCTGAATGCTTTTATGGATAAACAAAAATTCATTTCCCGCGATAATACCCGAACGCCTTTTCAATGGAATGACAGCACAAATGCAGGTTTCACATCCGGTACGCCCTGGATCAAAGTGAACCCTAATTATAAAACCGTTAATGTAGCGGTAGAAGAAAAAGATCCTGAAAGTGAACTTTCTTATTTTAAAAAGATGGTTGCATTAAGGAAATCATCACCCGTTTTGATCTACGGCGATTATAAAGTGTTTGATGTTGAAAATCCCGATGTGTACGGTTATACCAGAATGCAAGGCGCTGCGAAAATGCTTGTGTTGCTTAATTTTTCTACCAAATCAATTTACTATCCGCTGGATAAGAATATTAACGTAGCAGGAGCTAGGATGCTGATGAACAATTACAAAAACCAGGCAGCTATTTTGAATCACCAGGTTGATTTGAAACCATGGCAGGCATTAGTTTTTCAACTTAATTAATCCGGATATGATCGTTGCACCAGCCGAGAAAGTTCATCAGTCATTACCCGCGATGAAACTAAATTTTAGTGCCATTATTGCCATGAACCTGGGTTTTTTTGGTATTCAATACAGTTTTGGTTTACAGCAAACCAATATGACACCTATTTATTCTTACCTGGGTGCAGATGCCGATCAGATACCGTTGTTAAACCTGGCAGGACCAATGACAGGCCTGATTATCCAGCCGATTATTGGTGCCATGAGCGATAAAACTACGAGCAGGTTTGGCCGTCGCCGGCCTTATTTTTTAATTGGGGCAATTATTTGCAGCATCTGCCTTTTTGCAATGCCCTACAGTAGCTCCATATGGATGGCTGCCGGAATTTTATGGATTCTGGATGCGGGAAACAACATTACCATGGAGCCTTACCGGGCCTTTGTAAGCGATAAACTGCCATCAAACCAACATGCCCTGGGTTTTTTAACGCAAAGTTTTTTTACCGGGTTGGGCATTACACTGGCCAATCTAACCCCGGGGATATTGATTGCTGCCGGATTAATTAGCATCAATGCCAGAAGCGCAAACCATATTCCTTATACCACCTATGCTGCTTTTTTTATTGGTGGTGTCGTGTCAATAGGTTCGATTATGTATAGTTGTTTAACAACGAAGGAGGTGCCGCTATCAGCAGCAGAAATCGAAAAAATAAAAGCAGAACCTGGAGGAGTGGGCAGGGTGCTTGGCGATATCGTTGATGCTTTTAAAGTGATGCCCACTATGATGAAGAAACTGGGCCTTGTTTATTTGTTCAACTGGTACGCCATGTTTATTTACTGGCAATTTATTACACTTTGTTTGGCCAAAACCATTTACAATACCGGTAATGCGGCGTCAGATGGTTTTGCTTCAGCCCAATTGCTCACCGGAACGGTAAATGGAGGCTATAATGTAGTTACGTTTTTAGTTGCGTTTCCCCTGGCTTTTTTTGCCCGGAAGATTACAGCAAAACGGGTGCATTTAATCAGTCTGCTTTTCGGGGGATTGTGTTTAATTGCCTTGCCGATGATTCATCAGCCTTTGTTGCTTATTGTTCCGATTATTGGTTTGGGCGTGGCATGGGCCAGCATGATGGGTACACCTTATGCCATGCTGGCGGGCAGTATTCCGAAAGCCAAAACCGGAATTTTTATGGGGATTTTAAATATGTTCATCGTACTGCCCATGTTGTTGGAAACCATCACCTTCAAATATGTTTACCGTTATGTGCTCGGCCATCGTCCAGAAAACGCTATCATTTTTGCCGGTATTTTAATTGTTGTTGCGGGTTTTATGGTGCTGCTGATTAACAAAAGTAATCAAACGGAGGAAATATAATGGAGCACTTAACACCTTATCAAAAAGCATTGAATCTCCTGCATCAGGCCATTACGCCGTTTGGATTTGTTGCCGCTGTGCAGGAACAAGATAATTACAAACGTGTTTGGACCAGGGATGGGGTGATCACCAGTATTGCGGCGTTGCTTAGTGGTGATGCATTGTTGATCGACACGGCAAAAATCACCATCCAAACGCTTTTTGATCACCAGCATGCCAGCGGATTTATGCCTTCAAACGTATCGCCAGAAAATGGCGAAGCGAGTTACGGCGGAACTTCGGGCAGGGCCGACAATCCATCTTGGGCGGTAATCGGTTTGTGTGCCTATACCATACTTACCGGCGATGAGCGCCTCTGGCAAAAATACCAGGAAGAAGTGAAGCAATGTTTTACCGTTTTAAATAGCTGGGAATTTAATGGGAAACATTTGATTTATGTGCCACAAAGTGGTGATTGGGCAGATGAATACATCCAGCATGGCTATATTTTGTTCGATCAGCTGCTTAGGATTTGGGCATTGAGAATGGCTTGCAAATTAACTCCGAATCAAGATTGGGCCAGTAAAGAAGCTGCAATTACCAATGCAGTAAAAACAAATTACTGGAATCATGATCCCCTGGTAAATGCCTATTCACCGAATCTGGCACATCAGCTAAAAGATGCTTCCAAACATTACTGGTTAATGGGTTTTAATCCCGGTAGGATTTATACCTATTTCGACTTGCAGGCCAATGTTTTTTGCTTGCTGCTTGGTATGGGCGATGCACTTCAGAATCAGCAGGTGCTACATTTTCTTTTGGGACTTTATAACCGGAAAAAATCGCTTTTGCCTTCTTTTTATCCAACAATTTATGATCATGATTTAGACATGGAAGCGCTTAAACATAACTATGCCTATGCTTTCCGGAACCATCCTGATTATTTTCATAACGGCGGTTTATGGCCGGTTTGGAACGGCTGGCTGGTGGCTGCATTAAAGTTTCATAACGAGACAGAGCTGGCGGACGATATTCTGGCAAGCATTCACCATTCCAACGCTAAAGCAGATTTATTTAATGAGTGCTTTCATGGCACCAGCTTGGAGCCTTGTGGTGTGCCTAACTGTACCTGGAGTGCTGCCGGGGCAATTATTGGTGAGCAGGCGCTCCTCAACAATCAATTTAAAAAACTTTTTGACCTAAACTGACGATGATGACTCCGACAAAAGATATTTCAGCAAAAAAGATTTTAGTGGTGGGCGAGCTCCTGGTAGATATCATCTCCGATGAGAATATCGAATCACTTGCCATACCTTCCCGGTATTCCACCTTGCAGGGTGGAAGTTCGGCCAATCTTTGCGCCAACCTTAAGTGGCTTGGTGTAGATACAGATTTGGTAGCAACCGTTGGGCAGGATAATTTAGGTCTTTTCCTGATCAATGAATTGAAAACGATTGGTTTATCGACAACACATATTCATCGAGCTGCAAATCGCCAAACCAGCATTGTATTGGTGGCTAAAAATGAGCACCGGCCTGATTTTATTCCTTACCGAAGTGCGGATTTTGTAATCAAAAGGGTGGAGGACGAAGCCATTAGCAGTTCTGAAATTGTACATACCACGGCCTTTGCTTTAAGTAAAGAACCGGCTAGGGGCAATATTCTGGCTGCTTTACGCAAAGCACATCAGATGGGGAAATCCATTTCAGTTGACTGGAATTTTGCGCCATCCATTTGGCAAGATGATGATGGTCAGGATGTTTTCAAAAAAATGCTTAAATTGAATCCATTATTGAAAATCAGTTTAGATGATTTGGAGCGTTTTGTGGGTGAGCCACTTACTGTAGAAGAATCGCTAGAGTGGTTGGGTCAGTTGGATGCGGCAGTTATTTGTCTCACCTGTGGTAAAGATGGCGTTTGGTATCAGGCAAAAAATCATCCCTGGAAATATAAACAGGCCATTCCAATTGAAACTGTACACGGCGTAACGGGGGCAGGGGATGCGTTCTGGTCAGGATTTTTATCGGCTTTCATTTTAGAAAGGCAGATGGATGACTGTATAGACAAAGCATTGGAAGTAGCCAGAATGAAGATTGAAAAACCATACCCTTTATATCAGAAATAAGTTTATCCCTTAGTATATCACATCCCATGAACACCATCAGCGCACATCCACCTTAAGATGAAAATATGATTTCATCAAACCAATACAACATTTTCTAACCAAAAATCAATCCCTTATGAACTTCACTTTACCAAGTAATTGGTCTGTTTTGCCCATGAAACAGAAATTACGCACATTAAAATTCGTGCTTCCAAGTTTATTGATGTTTTTTTTAACCTCGGCGGTGTTTGCCCAAACCGTTGTTAAAGGAACAATATCTGACAATGATAAAATGCCCATGGCTGGCGCCACTGTACAGGTTGCAGGTACCAGTACCAGAACACAAAGTGATGCCGAGGGTAAATTCCAGATTACCGTACCTTCACCAACCTCAAAACTGATTGTCAGTTTTGTAGGTTTCGAAACGCAGACGGTAAACGTTAACAATCAAACAGTCATTAACATTACCCTTGCTTCACTCAACAACCTCGATGCGGTTGTGGTAGTGGGTTATGCATCGGTACGAAAAAGCGATTTAACCGGCGCCGCTACAACGGTTTCGGCAAAAGATTTTAACAAAGGCCCGTTAAACGCTCCCGATCAATTGATACAGGGTAAAGTAGCGGGTGTGCAAATGATCAACAACAGTGGTCAGCCAGGTGGTGCTTCTACTGTGAGAATCAGGGGTAACTCTGCAGTAACCGGTACCGGGCAGCCTTTATATGTTGTGGATGGAGTTGCCCTTGATGGACGTTCGGCCCGGCCATCAACCAGCGCTGGTATTGGAACCGCTCCGGATGGTAATCCATTAAATTTCATCAATCCGGCAGATATCGAATCGATGGAAATTTTAAAAGATGCCTCTGCAACGGCTATTTATGGTTCGCGTGCCGCCTACGGTGTGGTTTTAATTACCACCAAAAGGGGAAAATCAGGCGATACCAAAATTGATTTAAGTGCTTCGGCCGGCGTAAGTAACATTGCGAGAAGGGTTGATGTATTAACAGGCGACGAATATCGTGCTGCGCTGGCAAAATACGGACTTACCAACGGTAATTTCGGTTCTAGTGTTGATGCGCTCGACGAAGTAACCAGGACTGCTTACAATCAAAATTATTCGATTGGTATCAGTGGCGGAACCAATGGAAATACATTCAGGGCTTCGCTTGGTTATCAAGACCAGCAGGGGATCATCAAATCTACCGATTTTAAGAAATATAGTGCAGGCTTTAACGGAAACTTCAAATTCCTGGAAAGCAAAAAACTAGGGCTTGATATCAACATGATCAGCAACCAATATCTGGAAAGCATTGCGCCCATCACTACCGATGCAGGTTTTACCGGAAGTTTGATTTCACAGGCTTTGTCATGGAACCCTACACAATCTTTTTATAATGCAAACGGCGATCTGTTTATTGATTATGGCTCTACCACCATTAATCCGCTGGCTGCACTGGCCGCTAATAATGATAAAGCTAAAGTTTCAACAATTTTGGGTAGCATATCTCCTTATTATAAAATTACACCATGGTTGGAGTACCGCATGTTAGCCAGTGTTAATTACAGTGCCGGTATCAGAAGGGCCTCTACCAGAAGCTTTTTAAATCTTCAGGGCATTCAGCCTTCAGGTACCTTCCTGGGCGGTTATGCAAGTTATTCAAATAATGAGTTGATTACGCAACAGTTTACCAATACCCTTAATTTTAATAAGGAAATTGTAAGCAAATTGAATTTGAATGCTATTATTGGTTACGAATATTCAAACTTCATTAACAAAGGGACTACAAACACGGCAACAGGATTTGGCGAAATTGATGCCGATTATACCGATGCATTTCAAACTACAGCACCTGCAAACCGTACCTTTTCTGCTTTCAACAATCCAACCACCGAATTGCAGTCGTACTTCGCCAGGGCAATCTTTAATTATGACAGCAAATACATTTTAACGGCAACTTTCAGGGCCGATGGTTCAACCAAGTTTGGAAAGTCAAACCGTTATGGTTACTTCCCTTCATTCGCAGCGGCCTGGGATATCAAGAAAGAAAGTTTTATGGAGAGCGCCGGCTGGCTTGATCAGCTTAAAATGAGAGTAGGCTATGGAAAAACCGGTAATCAGGATTTCCCTTCAGGCTCGGCCCAGCAACGTTATGACTTTGGAAACTCTAACGGTGCACCAACGTTAGTGGCCATTAACAACGCAAATCCAAACCTTAAATGGCAGTCGGATGAACAAACCAACGTTGGTATTGACTTTGGATTGTTAAAAAGCAGAATAACCGGTTCAGTTGATTATTTTCATAAAACCACAAATGATCTGTTATTTCCGCAAATCTCATTTGTACCAGCAGTTGGTGGAAACGTACCAACATGGGTAAATTTACCAGGTCAGATTATCAATAAGGGTGTTGAGTTAACGTTGAACGGTGTTTTAATTGAAAAAGACGATCTTAACTGGTCATTGGGCGGTAATGCTACTTTCATCAACAATAAAGTTCAAAATATCAATGGCATTATCAAAACAGGCTCATTGAACGGACAAGGCTTGAGTGGCGTAACTACAGAAGTGATCCAGAATGGTTTGCCTTTGTTTGCGATGGTAACAAGACAATATAATGGTTTAGATGCAAATGGCTTCTCGCTTTATACAGATGACGGTTTCACCAATTACTACGTAGGTAATCCTAACCCAAAACTGATTTTGGGCTTAAGTACCAATATCAGATATAAAAAACTATCATTTACGGCAAACTTTAACGGTTCATTCGGGCAGGATATTTACAACAATACCGCGAATTCTGTGCTGGCTATTTCTAATCTGGGTACCCGCAATATTTCTTCGGCATTGGTGAATTTGCCGGTACAGGAATCTTTAGCCAATCCAATTGCAGCTTCTTCACGTTATATTGAAAAAGGCGATTATCTGAAGCTTGCCAACGCAACGCTTAATTACAATATCGGTAATGTTGGTAAAGCAATTAAATCCCTTAATATTTATGTTAACGGACAAAACCTATTCGTGATCACCAATTATACAGGGTTTGATCCGGAGGTTAATGTGAACAAAGGGGTAAGTGGGGTTCCTTCTGCCGGTATCGATTATACAGCTTATCCAACAGCAAGAACCTTCAACTTTGGTGTTAATTTTTCTTTATAATTCTTAATATAAAAATCATGAAAAATAAATATATTTTCAGTTTTGCACTGGTTGCATTAAGCTTCTCGGCTTGTACCAAGCTTGATGAGAACCTAAATGGTCAGGTAAGCAGCGGCGGGGTAAGTGCAGGTAATGTGTCGAGTTTATTGGGTGCCAGCTATGCAGCAATGATTGGCCCTTACCAGGCACCATGGAATTGGGTAGCTTTGCAGGAAGTTACTTCTGATGAGGTTATTGTGCCAACAAGGGCTGGTGACTGGGACGATAATGGCGCATGGCGATCATTACACCTGCATAAATGGGCTCCAGATCATTCCAGAATATCTGATGTATTCAGGGATTTAAATAGTATTTCCTATGTGGCTACCAGCGTTTTAGGTGCCAATCCTTCCGCTACTCAGGCTGCAGAGGCTCGCTTCTTACGTGCTTTTGCTCAATTTTCTATTCTCGATGGATGGGGACAGGTACCGTATCGTGATGCCGGAGAAGATGTGACCAAACCATCCCGGGTAAGAAATGCTACCGATGAAATTAACTATCTGATTACCGAGTTAACAGCCATTATTCCAACATTGCCTTCAGGACCTGCAAACGTTGCAAATAAAAATGCAGCAAGAACGCTCTTGATGAAAGTTTATCTTAACAAAGGGGCTTTTCTGAACCGAAACGCACCAACTTTTGATGCAGCAGATATGGCCAAGGTGATTACACTTGCTGATGAAATTGCAGCAGGCGGCTATGTATTAACGGCAAATTACTTCGATAATTTCGCACCGACAAATGATATCCTTTCCAAAGAAAATATTTTCACAGCGCAAAATATTGGTGGTGCTACCGGAAGTGACTTAGATGGACAGTGGAAATGTACTACCCATTATAACCAAAATCCAAATGGTTACAACGGCTTTTCGTCGCTATCCAATTTTTATGCAAAATTCGAGGCGGCGGATAAAAGAAGAGGCGGCACTTATGCAGGACAAACCAATGTGTCGGGTCTTCGCATAGGATTTTTGGTTGGCCAGCAGGTAGATCAGAATGGTGTGGCGTTGAAAGATAGAAAAGGCAATCCACTGGCTTTTACACCAGAAGTGAGCATCATAGAAAGAGATCCAAACCACCTCGAAGTTGCCGGAATCAGGGTAATCAAATATCCTGTTGACTATGCTAATGCGGGTTCAAGAAAACCAGATAACGACTGGGTTTATTATCGGTATTCTGATGTGTTGCTGATGAAAGCAGAGGCACAAATGAGAACATCACAAACCGCTGCTGCATTAACCTTGGTTAATTCGTTAAGGGCAGTAAGGGGTGCATCTACCTTAACAAGTTTAACTTTAGATGTATTGCTTGATGAGCGTGGACGTGAATTGTATTGGGAGGGTTTTAGAAGACAGGATTTAATTCGCTTTGGAAAATACCTTGCAGCATGGCAGGAAAAACCAGCAAGCGAAGCTAAATATCTGGTATTCCCAATTCCTGATAATCAGCTTGGTAACCCTAATCTTGTTCAAAATACAGGATACTAATTTATCACGTTTAGCTAAGCCAGAGGCTGAATTGCCATCCGATTAACGAATCTGATGGCAATTCGGCCTCTTATTTATTTTAATTCTTTCTTTTCATTAAAATACATCTATGAAAAAAAACGTACTTTTCTTTCTGTGTACCTTCATATCTTTTGTAGTAGCGGCGCAGGATCCCTGGAAAATCAGTGCTGATAAAATCGACCCTGGTAAATATTTCGGCATCACTGCGGGAAACGGAATAATCGGCATTGTTTCCTCTCCTCAGCCGTTTAAGATAAAAAATGTTGTGCTCGCCGGCACTTATGATACGTATGGACGTGGTCGTGTAAGTAATTTTTTAAACGGTTTCAACTTGCTTAACATGTATCTGGAAATTGATGGAAAAAGACTCGACGACCAAAATACAAGCAATATGCAGCAACAGCTTGATATGCAGCATGCCGCATTTACCACACAATTGACATACGGGAAAAAGGCAAATATAAAATATACCTACTACGCACTTCGCCACTTGCCTTTTACGGTGTTAATGGATGTAACCATTACAGCCAACGAAGATTTTAAATTAACGGGAGCAAGTGTGATGGAAACACCTGATGCTCTTCGCGATGTAGAAAATTACTATAATGAAATTGACAGGCCACATGTAACGCTGAGCCTGTTAACATCAACGGCAAAAAGCCCGACAGGCAAATTACAGTTGTGCGCTTCTAATAGTTTTTTATTTAACGAACAGCATGGAAGCGAGCCAAAAATTATCCACGAAATGTGGGATAATAACAGCCATTTAATGAAGTTCAGTAAAATGCTTAAAGCTGGCGAAAGTTATAGCTATAGCGTTGTTGGCAGTACAATTAGTTCTGCCCAACATGCCGATCCGCTTAACGAAGCCGAGCGTATGACTATTTTTGCTAAACTTGAAGGTCGTGACAGATTAATTAGATATCATCATGCCGCCTGGGATGAACTTTGGAAATCGGACATAATTATTGAGGGAGATCCGCAGGCACAACAAGATGTGCGTAGTATGCTTTATCATTTAACCTCATTTTCCAGGGCGGGAACTTCTTATTCCTTATCGCCAATGGGTTTATCTGGCTTAGGTTATAATGGCCACGTATTCTGGGATACAGATATCTGGATGTTTCCTGCATTATTGGTATTGCATCCTGATATTGCCAAATCATTAATTGAATATAGATTTGAAAGATTGGAACCGGCAAGAAAAAATGCTTTTTCGCATGGTTTTAAAGGAGCAATGTATCCCTGGGAAAGTGCAGATTCGGGCGTAGAAGAAACGCCTGTTTGGGCTTTAAGCGGTCCATTCGAGCACCATATCTCAGCAGATGTTGCCCTGGCCGCATGGAATTATTATTGTGTTACGCAAGATAAAGTCTGGCTTAAAGAAAAAGGATGGCCAATTTTATCTCAAACAGCCGAATTTTGGGCCAGCAGGGTAGAACGAAACGGACCAAACCAGTTTGATATAAAAAATGTAGTAGCTGCAGATGAATGGGCAGAAAATGTAGACAATAATGCCTTTACAAACGCAGCTGCAAAACTAAATCTTAAAAATGCAAATTTGGCTGCAGCTGTTTTAGGGTTGCCGCAAAATAAGGATTGGGCGTTGGTGGAAAATAATATTCCAATTTTAAAATTTCCGGATGGCGTTACCAAAGAGCATGCAACTTACAAAGGTGAAGGCATAAAACAGGGTGATGTGAATTTGCTTGCGTATCCTTTAAAAAGCATTACAGCGAAAGATCAAATTTTAAAAGACCTGGCGTATTATGAAACCAGGATACCAGATGAAGGTACACCTGCAATGACTCATGCTATTTTTGCTTTACTTTATGCCAGAACGGGTCATGCAGAAAAGGCTTACAAATATTTTAATGAAGCCTACCAGCCGAACCTGAATCCACCATTCAGGGTTATTGCTGAAACAAAAGGCGGTACAAATCCATATTTTGCTACCGGCGCCGGCGGGGTTTTGCAAAGTGTGCTGATGGGCTTTGGTGGTTTAGATATTACCAATAAAGGTATCGTACAAATTCCATCGGTTTTACCGGCTAAATGGAAATCGATCAAAATCAGGGGTGTAGGAACAGAAAAGAGAACTTTTTCAGTTACCAATAAAAACTAATAAAAAAAACGGATTGCAATTTCATAGAGATTCGCAATCCGTCTTTTTAAGCGTTACTGTGAAATCATCACTTATCTTTCAAAAGTTTTAGCAGCACGCCATTCGTCCAACCGAAACCATCCTGCAAAGGATATTCGCCACCGCCACCTTTGCTGTTTGTTTCCACCACATTATATTTTTCCATTAGCTTGCCGGTTTCTTTAAACACAGCGATATTCTGATTAATCCATCTGTTTGTGATCTCATTCGCAAGTTTATCGAAACCATATTGATGCAAAGCTTTTATGCTGATGTATTGCAATGGTGCCCAGGCATTCGGTGCATCCCATTGTTCTTTTGATGTGGTTAATGTGGTTATTAATCCGCCAGGTTTTAAAAAATCCTTCTCAATTTTTTCAGCGACTGATTTTGCCTGACCTGGAGTTGCCAGTTTAAAGTAGAGTGGGAAGGAAGCAGCCAGGGTATATTGCGTTGATAATGACCTGGTTTTCCAGTTGTAATCGGTAAAAAAGTTCAAGCCAGTATTCCAGAAGTATTTTAAGATTGCCGCTTTGCGTTGATTGGCTTTGGCGTAAAATAAAATGGCTTTCGCTTTATCTCCGGCTTGTTGATTGGCATCGGCAATGGCAATTTCGAGATTGTACATCAACGTATTCAAGTCTACAGGTAGCAAATCTGTAGTAATGATCTGGCTAAAATTCTTTCCATCTGCAAACCATCTGCTGCTAAAATCCCATCCGGATTCTGCTGCCGACCGCACATGACGAAGAAAAGCAGCAGGTTGTTGTTTGGTTAATTTGGCAGCTTCGAAATCTTCACGATACGATTCTTCCCTCGGCTCATCACCGGCATCGTAATAGCGGTTCAGTACTGTTCCGTCCATTAGTTTTACGCTATGGTTAATTGCAGTGCCATTTTTAAGCTGTGCGGCACCTTTCATCCAGAAATTATATTCTTTTTCTAACACATCTTTATAATCAGCCAGTTTAGCCGCTGTGTTATCCTGAGTAAGCAGCTGCACCATTGCAGCAAAAAATGGTGGTTGCGAGCGGGTTAAATAATAGGTTCTGTTCCCATTTGGGATAAAACCATATTGATTAATTAAATACGCGAAGTTGTCAATCATGTCTTTCATGATTTTGGTTTTTCCAGCCTTTTGCAGGCCGAGCATCGTAAAATAGGAATCCCAATAGTATATTTCCCTAAAACGACCACCAGGAACAATGTAGGGGTGAGGTAATGGCAATAACGATGTTTCAAACTTCGAAACGGTATCCGGATTTCTTTTCAGCACAGTCCATAACGTATCCAGGTGTTTTTCAATTCCGGCATTGATATCCGATTGATAAACCGCATTATGGTTTTCCGGCATGGAGAAGTTCGCTGTTACGAAATTCTTTAGGTTAAAAGTCGAAAGGTTCTTTTGTGCCCGATAAGCGTTCATAATTTCCGAGGGACTTTTATTAGGAATGGCATCGACAAAGGATTTACCATCAGGATAAATTCTTGCTAATTGTACTTTTTCAAATAAATCGGGATAGGTTTGTCTGGGGCTTAATTTTTTCTGTGCAAAAAGCTGCCCTGATAACATCAATAGAAAGGTTAATATCATCATAACAGCCCGCTTACTGGAGATGAGCTTTTGATTCGAATAATGTTTGTGCTGATTCATAAGAGGTGATTATACATTTAAATCTAACTATTTTAGTTTAAAACCATAAATGAGGTCGTTTGTTAGTTTACAACCTGAGATGTTAAGACATTTATATCTGCATCAGGAATTTGCCTGGCTTCCGTTATGACTAAGCCGTGACCTCTGCATCGCCTTACTAACTTATCTTAGCGTGAAAAATCATCATTATATGAAGAATATCGGATTTTTATCATTTGGGCATTGGTCTGATCATCCTTCTTACCAAACCCGTAATGCAGGCGATACTTTACTCCAATCTATTGACCTGGCCGTTGCCGCTGAAGAACTTGGTTTAGATGGGGCCTATTTTCGGGTTCACCATTTTGCCCGTCAGCTGGCTTCACCGTTTCCGCTTCTTGCAGCAATTGGAGCTAAAACAAATAGAATTGAAATTGGTACAGGGGTGATTGATATGCGTTACGAAAACCCATTGTATATGGTGGAAGATGCAGGTGCAGCTGATTTGATTTCGGGTGGACGATTGCAGTTAGGCATTAGCAGAGGTTCGCCCGAGCAGGTAATTGAAGGTTATAAATATTTCGGTTACCAACCTGAAGCCGGCCAAACAGACGCCGACATGGGGCGTGAAAAAGCATTGACATTTTTAGATAAACTGGATGGTGTCGGCTTTGCCCGGCCGAATCCAAATCCCATGTTTCCAAATCCGCCAGGTTTACTGCGGTTGGAGCCTTATTCTGAAGGGCTGAGGGAACGAATTTGGTGGGGTGCAGCATCTAATGCAACGGCCATCTGGGCTGCAGAAAAGGGAATGAACCTGCAAAGTTCTACCTTGAAATTTGATGAAAACGGAAAACCTTTCCATATTCAACAGGCGGAACAAATCAGGTTGTACAAAGAAGCATGGAAAACTGCAGGGCATAAACGTGAACCAAGGGTTTCTGTAAGCCGCTCGATTTTTGCACTTGTTAACGATCAGGACCGCTATTATTTTGGGCAGCAGGCGAGAGGTGCTGATAGCTTTGGCTACATTGAGGCAGATCAACGTGCCGTTTTCGGGAAGAGTTACGCAGCAGCACCCGATCAACTGATTAAGGAGCTGGCCGAAGACGAGGCAATTAAAGAAGCAGATACCTTATTGTTGACTATTCCAAATACCTTAGGTGTTGATTATAATGTTCATGTGATTGCTGCTATTTTGGAACACGTTGCCCCTGGGTTAGGTTGGCGGTAAATGCTATCAATATGCTAAGCTGAATCATTTAGCTAAACTGAAAAATCACCTAGGCCAAATGCTTAGGTGATTTTTTTATGTTCAGCTTTCTGGAATCAGCTGCATGTCGCTAAGCCCATGTTCAAGTTTCCACTTTTCCAGGATAGGCTGTTCAAGATCCATCTGGCGGTATTCATCTGGTGACATAATCGGTACGCCATGTACAATCGGATATTTTCGTTTGCAGTGTGCACAGGTTAGTATTCCTTCCAGTATGTTCAGGTTTATGTCTTTCGTAAAAATATCCAGCTTAAGATCTTTTTTATCAAAAGGACAGCATAATTTTTCTATGGTTTTTATTCTCATGATGATTATTTTTTGATTAATGCCTGTTTATAAGCTGTGGTTTGTTGCTTGGGGTTACCTGCATTCAGTATGCCTGATATTACGGCAACGCCATCGAAATCTATTTTTTGTTTCAACGTTGCCGTGTTTTCCGGGGTAATTCCACCGGAAATAAAAAGAGGGATATCGGTCAGTTTACGAGCTTGTTCTATCGTTTCAGGTAAAACAATAGTGCAGCTGCCAGCAGAGCTGGAGGGAAACATGGAGCAGAAGGAAATATAATTAAGTTGGTTTTCGTGTGCCTGCAGAACGGTTTCCAGGTTTCCTGAACAGGTTACACCAATGATAGATGCCCTGCCAATGCTTTGTTTGATTGCCAAAAAATCATCCGGAAACGTATCAAAATGTACACCATCTAGTTCTGAGGTTTCTGTTAATAAAGTCCATTCCTGATTAATTAGGAGCGGCACCTGATATGGTTTGACTAAATCGCTGATTTCCCGAATAAAGCTCAACTTGTTCATTCCTTCGGGCCAGTGGTTCCAGATTTGTAAAACATCAATCCCACCTTCAAGTGCGGCCTTAAGGTTTTTAAACAATAGGTTTTGTTCCATAGCGGGATCAATCACCAGATAAATCCCACCAATAATTTTTTCGCTCATTTCCATCCTTTATTTAATGCGGTAAAAAAAGCTCCCCAATACGGATCGGTAGCAAAATAGGGAAGATTCAAAATCTGGTCTTGATCAAGCAGCTTATATCCTTTTTCCTTACTGGTAAATTTTCCAATAATTGTAGCCTGGATGTTGTGTTTCTGAAGCTTTTCGATTAATGGTTTTGCTTTCAGTTTATCAACGGCCATGATGGTGCTACCTGCACCCACACAAAATCGTGGGTCGAGTTCGAACAGATTACAGACCTGACGAACAGTATCGCCAAAAGGAATGGCCGTATTTTCAATGATGACACCATTTCCAGATGCAACAGCCATTTCATATACTGCACCCAAAACACCGCCTTCTGTTACGTCATGCATGGCGCTTACCATAGTTTCCTCATCTTCAGTTGCTAAAAGCGCTTCTGTTAAACTTGATGTTTTGTAAAATAGACGGCAAGCATCTTCGTAGATTTCTTTTCCCAATTTATTGATTACTGCTTCAGGGAAACTCATCGCTAAAATTGCTGATGAGGATATGGCGCATTGTTTGGTCACTATGATAAGGTCTTCTGGTTGTGCATATTTACTGAGCAGGATGTTTTGGGCTGGCGCCGTAAGTAACATGGTTCCGCCACCGGCGATAGTAGAATTTTGACCCGTCACCTTTCCGGTGTGGCCACCAGTAATGGCTACGCCAACATCAGCACAGTATTGATGAACAAATCCCCAATACGTATCAAAATCCTGCCTGGTTAAATAATCTGGTAGGTTGAGCACCATTTGCGCATACATGGGTGCAAAGCCGGTAGTGCCCATATCGTTGGCCATCAAATGAACGGAAAGCCACACCGATTCCTGCAAACCAAGTGAAGGAATTAAAGATAAAGGGTCACTGGTCATGGCCAAAGCAAGCCCTCCCGGCAGGTTGATCACTGAAACATCTACACCAAATGCCGGTCCACAATGCACTTCACTACGCTTTTTTCCACAACGCTGAAGTATAATCCCTTCAAAGTCATCATTATTGATTTTTCCTAAATCCATCTTTTTTGCTTTAATCGTTGAGGTGAACATAAAGCCCAAAAAAATCACCATAAGGCAAACTCCATTGTTGAAGCGGAAACCATTTCGGAAGCCCCGTACAAGTCCATTCAATAGTATATTCACGACCTTTTAAGGCTTCATGAATCTTATCCGTCAGGCTTCTTGGCGTATAAAAATTTGCAGTTACATAAAAGGGATTCTTACCAAATGCCTGCTGAATTCTCCTTCGAAAAAATTTCGGTGAATTCCGGTTCATCATGCCGAAGGCAATACCTTTTTTTCCTACACGGGCAGCTTCTTTAATTACCTGAACGGGATCTCGATAATATTCAAATGTGGTAATGAAGGCGACAGCATCGAAGCTGTGATCTTTAAACGGCATAAAGTGGGAATCGGCATTGACAAGGTCGCCCTCAAAAAGGTGTACTGCCTGGCCCAGCATAAACGGAGAAAGATCGGCACCTGTAGCTTCGATTCCAATTTCTTTCCACCATCGGGTAAAACGTGTGGTACCGCAACCAAATTCGAGTAGTTCTCTAATTTCTGGGTTACTGCCAAGCAGTTGAGCCATTACTTTTTTCTGCCATACCTCAGCACGTTTGTAACGCCCTTCGTACCATTGTTCATAGGTATCGGTATGTTCACGGTTAAAAAACCATTCTTTTCTTCCCTGCCAATTGGTAAGGCTTTCTGAAAGAACATTAAAGCTTTTTTGTTCTAATTGCATATGTCTAAAAATTTAAGGCCTGTCAACTAACCGGATTTTCGGATAGTGAACAGGGCTTAAATTCAGACAGCCGAGCAGCCGCAATCATTTGAGCCAGTGCATCCCTACGCCGGTATTATCCGTGTCAGGTTCGCGGGTATTCATCTCAGCCTTTAACCAAAGTTAAAAGCACCCCGTGCAACAGTGTCAAATATATAGATTTTAGTGTAAAAGACTAATTAAAAGTTGAAAGTTGAAAGTCAAAAGTTGAGAGTTCAAAGGTATTTAGGGTTGGCCACCGCCACCCATTGCACCATAAATCTGTCCGGTTGAATAACTTGCGCCATTATCAGCCAACTGAACATAAATAGAAGCCAATTCTGCTGGTTGTCCTGGTCTGCCCATCGGAGTTGCTTTTCCAAAGCTGGTCAACTTTTCATTGGTAGCTCCACCGCCAACCTGTAACGGTGTCCAGATAGGACCTGGGGCTACACCATTTACCCGAACGCCTTTAGGTGCAAGGAATTTTGCCAGTGAGCGTACGGTACTGGTATTGGCTGCCTTCGTTTGGGCATAGTCGAACAGTTCCGGTGAGGGATCATTGGCCTGCTCGGAAGTGGTGACAATAATGCTTGACCCAGGTTTGAGGTGGGGGATCGATGCTTTCAATAACCAAAACGGACCATAAATATTTGTTTTTATTGTCGCATCGAAATCTTCGGTGCTGATGTCTAATATCGAGGGTTTGGTTTGCTGACGGGCGGCGTTGCTCACCACGATATCCAAACCGCCCATGCGTTTCACGCTATCTTCTACCAGTCGTTTGCAAAACGATTCCTCACGCAAATCTCCGGGAATTGCGTATCCTTTTCTTCCGGCTTTGGTAATTAAATCAATCACCTCTTTGGCGTCTTCCTCTTCAGCTGGCAAATAATTGATGACCACATCTGCTCCTTCCCGGGCAAATGCAATGGCTGCAGCACGACCCATGCCTGAATCGCCGCCGGTAATCAGGGCTTTTCTTCCTGTCAATCTGCCTGAGCCTTTGTAACTCTCTTCACCATGATCTGGGCGGGGATTCATTTTGCTGGCCAGACCTGGAAATGGTTGCTGTTGCGGTTTGAAAGGAGGGCGTGGATATTTTGTAGTTGGATCTTGCAAGCCTGCCGGAGCAGAAAATGCCACACCATCTGTTGCAAAAGCAGGTGATACGGCCAGGCCTGCAATACCTACGCCAAGACCGGCTACGGCTTGTCTTCTAGTCATTAATTCTTCTTTCATAAGTTATATTTTACATTAGGTAATGTTTGATATATTTCTGTAAATGAGTGATTTTTGTATAATAGAGATTTACATTTTCGACATTGTTTTCTAATTTCAACATGCCGCAATTCATATTGGTTTTGAGTTTACTAGCACTTTAAAGAATAATTTGACAATGGTTCCATATCCTTAAGCGCCGTTTTTTCTTTTTGCTGCCAATAGAAGTGCATAACTCATTATCTTTAGCCATAAATAAAATCATCAATGAAAGCATTTTTAGGCATGGGCCTCTTAGGTTCAAATTTTGTTAAAGCGATGCTCCGCAAAGGAGATCAGGTTCAGGTATGGAATAGAACAGCTACTAAGGCTAAAGCACTCGAAACAGATGGTGCAACAGCTTTTGATGATATTGTTGATGCTGTTAAGGGTGTTGATTATATTCACCTTACCCTCAAAGATGATGATACCGTTAATCAGGTTCTGGAAATGGCTAGTCCAGGTTTTAAAACTGGTGTAATCATTATCGATCATACAACTACCTCAGTTAACGGTGCGATAGAACGAACAGCCTATTGGAAAAATAAGGGAATTACCTATTTGCATGCACCAGTATTTATGGGACCGCCAAACGCTTTAGAAAGTACTGGTAATATGCTGGTTTCCGGCGATCAAGAAGTGGTCAAAACAGTAACGGCTGAGCTTTCAAAAATGACAGGTAAACTTTTAAATTTCGGCTCAGAAGAAGGTAGAGCTGCAGCTATTAAATTATCTGGTAATCATTTTCTTATATCACTTACGGCTGGGCTGTCAGATACGCTGGCTTTGGCGAAATCCTTGGGTGTTCCGAGTTCAGATATTGTGGATTTGTTTGCGTCCTGGAATCCTGGTGCGGGTGTGCCTGCACGACTAAATAAAATTCTTACGGGCGATTTTGGTAAACCTTCCTGGGAGTTGGATATGGCACGAAAAGATGCAGGTTTAATGATCAGCGCTGCTCAGGAAAAAGGAGTAAAATTAAATGCTTTGCCTGCAGTTGTTGCTGAAATGGATCGGTGGATAGCAAATGGACATGGCTCAGATGACTGGAGTGTCATTGCCAAGGATAATCTTTGATAAAAACGTCAATGGTAATAGGAATGATGTTCTAGCGCACTCGTCATTGCGGGGGAGTATTTCACGACCGCGGCAATCTTATTTACGAATGAGATTGCTTCTCCCGATGAAAAATCGGGATCGCAATGACGAAAGTAAAAAGGTCAATGGTAATAGGAATGATGTTTTAGGGCACTCGTCATAGCGAGGGAGTATTTCACGACCGCGGCAATCTGTTCTTTTTACGAATGAGATCGTTTTATAACTAAATTAATTATTTATATTATCATTTCAAATATCTGATTTGCAAATTAATATGATATAAATCTCACTGCCATAACCTAGTGAGTTAATAATAAACAAAACTTATGTTTCCAATTTAGGGTTGTTAGGTGAACATACCTAATTAAACATATCATGGCTAAAAAAGATACTGGTAGCGATCCAAAATTTGCTTCCAAAACCACTGTGCAGGATTCTCCGGCACTGACAGCGCTTTTTAAAGATTCGATTGCAGATTTGTTTTGGGCCGAAAACCATCTGGTTAAAGCGCTTCCCAAAATGATTTCAGCGGCAACGTCCCCAAGCCTTAAAAAGGCCATTACTTCGCATTTAGAAGAAACTAAAACCCATGTGGCAAGGTTAGAACAGGTTTTCGAATTGCTCGATGAAAAAGCAATTGCCAAAAAATGCGATGCGATGGAAGGTTTAACCAAAGAGGCTGAAGGCATTGTCGAAGAAACAGAGGCTGGAACGGCTACACGTGATGTAGGCATTGTGCTGGCTTCGCAAAAAGTAGAGCATTATGAAATTGCCAGTTATGGAGGTCTGCATCAATTGGCGATTACGCTCGGGCTTGATGAGGTGGCTTCATTGCTTGAAGAAACTTTAAATGAAGAAAAGCAAGCCGATGTAAAGTTGACGGAAATTGCGGAGAACGATATTAATTACAAAGCTGCTGAAGAAGCATAAGCAATATTTATTATGGTAAAGAAAAATGCTCAGCAATCGCCTGAGCCCTCACAACAAGAGAATGATAAAACCAGAAAACTGGAGTCATTCATCGCTGATTCAACCGGCGAATCTTTAACTACCAGTCATGGAGTAAAGATTAACGATGATCAAAATTCACTTAAAGCAGGAGAAAGGGGTGCAACACTTCTGGAAGATTTTATTTTGCGTGAAAAAATTACCCATTTCGATCATGAAAGAATTCCGGAACGTATTGTTCATGCCCGAGGTTCGGCAGCTCATGGGGTTTTCAAAGTTTATGAAGACCAATCGGCATTAACCCGGGCTGCCTTTTTAACAGATCCCGGCCAGGAAACACCTGTATTCGTACGTTTTTCTACCGTAGCTGGCTCCCGGGGATCGACAGATCTTGCCCGTGATGTGCGTGGATTTGCAGTTAAATTTTATACCCAGGAAGGGAATTTCGATTTAGTAGGCAATAATGTTCCTGTATTTTTTATTCAGGATGCTGTGAAATTTCCGGATCTGATCCATGCGGTAAAACCGGAACCAGATAATGAGATGCCTCAGGCAGCTTCAGCACATGATACTTTTTGGGATTTTATTTCCCACCTTCCCGAATCAGCACACATGATTATGTGGGCAATGAGCGATCGGGCATTACCGAGAAGTTACCGCATGATGGAAGGTTTCGGCGTACATACTTTCCGTTTTGTTAATGCACAAGGTGTTTCCAATTTTGTTAAATTCCACTGGAAACCTTTATTGGGCGTACACGCAGTTGCCTGGGATGAGGCACAAAATATTTCAGGAAAAGATCCTGATTTTCACCGACGCGATCTTTGGGATGCCATTGAAGCTGGTGCTTTTCCTGAGTGGGAATTGGGTGTGCAAATTATTCCAGAAGAAGATGAATTTAAATTTGAATTCGACATTCTTGATCCTACAAAACTAATTCCTGAAGAACTTGTACCTGTGCAACGCATTGGCAAGATGACTCTGAATAGAAATCCGGATAATTTCTTTGCCGAAACAGAGCAGGTTGCCTTTCATGTTGGGCATGTGGTTCCGGGTATTGATTTTACAAATGATCCGCTATTGCAGGGGCGTTTATTTTCTTATACCGATACACAGCTGATTAGATTAGGTGGCCCGAATTTTCATGAAATTCCGATAAACCGGCCTGTGGTTCCTGTACACAATAACCAGCGTGATGGTTATATGCGACAAACCATCAACAGAGGAAAAACGAGTTATGGACCAAATGGTCTGGCAGCAAATGATCCGCAACAGGTTAAAGCTTCAGATGGCGGATTCGTTAGTTATAATGAACGCATTGATGCCAGAAAAATCAGGGCGAGAAGCAGAAGTTTCTTCGATCATTTTTCACAGGCGAGGTTATTTTTCAATTCACAAAGTGATCCTGAACAGAATCACATCATCGATGCTTTAAGTTTCGAACTGGGAAAAGTAAAGGCTGTAGAAATTCGTGAAAGAATGCTGGCTGTGCTTGCCCAAATTGATAACGGCCTGGCGGGTGCTGTGGCATTTGCATTGGGTTTACATATTCCAGATATCGCTTTGGAATCGCTGAATAGCAGCATTCCGGCTGATGGAGATCCTGCAGATTATGCTTCCTTAAATCCGGAAGGCAGTCTGGCAACTTCGGCAGCATTAAGTATGGCTGGAACAATAAAAGACACCATTAAAACCCGTAAAGTGGCCATTCTCGCTGCTGATGGGGTAGATGGGGCTTCATTGAGTACCGTTAAAGATGCGTTGGTAGCAGCAGGTGCAGTAGTGCACATCATCGCACCAAAACTGGGTAAAATTATTTCACAGGAAGATCAGGAAATAGTTCCTGATGAAAGTTTCCTTACAGCAGCTTCGGTTTTATACGATGCCGTTTATGTACCTGGTGGAACAAATTCAGTAGCTACTTTAGAAGCTGAAGCCAATGCCATTCATTTCTTAAATGAAGCATTTAAACATTGCAAGGCCATTGCAGCAGATGAACAAGCATTACAGGTTTTGGAATCGACGTATTTCTATAAAAAACTTCCGGCAGAATATTCCAAGGAAACCGTTTTAAGAGAAGGCGTGTTGGTTTCAGGTCAGGCTGATGATTTGAGCAGTACTTTCATAGAAATGATTGCCCTGCACCGTTTTTGGGAAAGGGAAAATCCGAGAAAGATTCCGGCATAAAGATTAAAAAGGAGGACATAAAAATCCTCCTTTTTTTATGCTATAAAATTAAAGACTAATTTTCTGACTTGCTTCAATGAGCAGTTGTTGTCCGGTTTCATTCCCCTGCAAAGCTGCATAATCCAATGCCGATTGCCCTCTATGATCTACCATATTCACATCTGCACCTTCTTTTATCAATAAAGCAAGTACATCGTTTCTGCCAAACATTGCTGCAAACATCAACGCGGTGCCTCCGTTACCATGTTGCAGGTTTAAATCTGCACCTTTATTGATCAATATTTGCGCAATATCAAGATAACCTTTAAAAGCAGCACCCATCAAGGCCGTATTTCCGCCATGGTCTGCAGCATTAATATCCGCACCGGCATCTATCAAAAGTTTTACCGCTTGAGGTTGATTGTTATAGCCCGCAATAATCAAAGCGGTATATCCTTTTTCGTCAGTAAAATTCAGGTCTGCCTTTCTGCGGATCAATTCATTTAATACTTCGATTTCGCCTTTGCGGGCTGCCGGAATTAAGAGTAGGTTGATGTTTTCCATATGCTATAAAACCCTTTGTTCCTTCAAATGTTTTATGGATAGATTTTTGCTTCCGGTCATTTCAGTTAGATATCAGTTGGATAAGTTTTAAAGACTTAAAACAGCGTTTATAATTGTAAATGAACAAAACTTATCAGTACATAAAAAGGTTATGTGGATATGATATATGATAACATTCAGGAATTGTTTGATAAGTATGAAGACCTTTCTATTGAAGTAGAACAGGCCAAGCGGGTAGTAGATGCCTCACAATTACCGGATTTATCAAAAACCGATTCCATATCTGCCGCAGAGGCTGATGAGCACCTGATTGCGCATATTGAACTGGAAAGAAAGGAACAACACCTGGAAAGTGTTTCGCAGGAATGGGCAGAAATACAGGAACTTTTGGTAGAAAAACTTTGTAAGATAAATACACGTGTAAGGGTAATCGACAGACGCGATGGAGATGAATTATTGATCAGCTGCATGGCCGGATCGATTTTGATTGAAGAAAAAACAGAAAATGAGTAAAGATACGATACAAGAACAATTTGACCGCTACCTGGCACTTTTAGAACAAATTCATACCCTTGGCCACGAAATTGATGCCGCTATTGAAGAAGTAGAAATTAATGCCCTTATCTCAAAGAGAAAAAAATCGCAAACCAAGATGCGGGCTGTGGTAAAAAACCTGGTGATGTCACTAAGTGAAATGGGCACTAAGTACCCCATTCATAATTACCTTGCCAACCAAACCACTTACATTTTTGCGTTAGATAATAAACTGATGCTCGAATATCACTAAACATATCTTTTTGAGTTTGCTTCTTATTAAGGCAGCTGAGTCATAGATATCATTAGTTTTGGGATTATTTAAAATTCCTGGCAGGTGGAATGGCAATGTCTTGTTTGGTTTGGCGCACCTGTGTTCTTTTGTTTTCGCTTGGATAAGGAGCAGTTTTTTCATCAGAACGGGAGGGTGTTAATATCGGAAGATCATCTTGATCCGTTTTACTCAATGTTCGAAGCAATTTTGTCAGGTCGAAACAGCGCTTAACGATAATGTGCACTACTTCACCCTCCCTTTGCAATTTACCTTCTACCATAAGTAAACGGGCATGAAGGATTTCTTTCCGGTACTTTTCGAAAAGGCTTTCAAAAACCACCAGATTGGAAAAGCCTGATTCATCTTCTATTGTAATGAAACACACGCCACCAGCTGTACCAGGACGTTGACGGACCAATACCAAGCCTGCAACTTTAATGCTTTGACCATCTTTAACCGTATCTAAATCTTTGTTGGCACATACTTTTAACAAATCCAGTTGTTCCCTTACAAAACTTACCGGGTGTGCTTTTAAAGAAAGTGCTGTTGTCGAATAATCCTGTATTACGTGTTCAGCTTTGGTCATGAGTGGGAGCTGGGTTTGTTTTTCGAGTTTGCTTTCAGCATCCTGGCCTTCGAATAATGCTACAGGTCTATCTGCAAGTGCTGATACTTCCCAAAGTGCCTGGCGGCGATCGAAACCCAGCGACCGAAATGCATCGGCATCTGCCAGTCTTTCCATCGTGGCTAGCGATATGCCTGCATCTACCAACTCGTTTATACTTTTGTAAGGTGTTCGCCTGTGGCGGATTAAAATTTCCATTTCCTCTATTCTTATTCCTTTAATTTGCCTGAATCCCAATCGTAAGGCATGGTAGGCTCCTGTTTTTTCTTCTAAAGTATTGTCATAGCATGAATGATTTATATCTATAGGCCGAACTTCTACGCCATGTTTTCGGGCATCAATTACAATTTGGGCAGGCTGATAAAATCCCATCGGCATACTATTGAGTAATGCTGCTGCAAAAACATCTGGATAATAACATTTTAACCAGCAGGAAACATAAACCAGCAAGGCAAAACTAGCGGCATGGCTTTCCGGGAAACCGTAACTTCCAAAACCTTCCAGTTGTTTAAATATTCGCTTAGCGAAATCTTCTTTATAGCCTTTGGCTACCATGCCTGAAATTAATTTTTTTTCAAACTGGGTAACCATGCCTTTCAGTTTAAATGTTGCCATACTCCGGCGAAGTTCGTCAGCCTCGGTAGGGGTAAAACCAGCCGCCACAATGGCAATTTTCATGGCCTGCTCCTGAAATAGTGGAACGCCAAGTGTTTTGCTGAGAATCTCCTCCAGTTCCTTAGATGGATAACTTACTTCCTCTTCGTCATTCCTTCTCCGCAAATAAGGATGTACCATATCGCCCTGAATAGGCCCCGGACGAACAATGGCTACCTCAATTACCAGATCATAAAAACATTTTGGTTTTAATCGCGGAAGCATGGACTGTTGCGCCCGGCTTTCAATTTGAAAAACACCAATGGTATCGGCATGACTAATCATTTCGTAAACCTTAGGATCGTCATTTTCATTGATCTTTGCCATGGTCAGATCGAGATTGTAATGCTGTTTTGCCAAATCAAAACCTTTGCGGATGCAGGTGAGCATGCCTAAAGCCAGAATGTCAATTTTCAAAAAGCCCAGGGTATCAACATCATCTTTGTTCCATTCAATATTGGTGCGGTCTGCCATGCGGGCGTTAAGAATAGGGCAAAGATCGGTCAGTTTACCTTGCGTAATCACAAAACCACCCGTGTGCTGACCCAACTGGCGGGGAAAACCCATCATTTGGCCGGTTAGGGAAAGCACTTTTCTCAACAAAGGATCATTTGGGTTAAGGCCTTGTTCTGTAAGGCGATTGCCTTCAAACCATTCATCAGTAAATTCCCAAATGGAAGCCGAAAGCCGGTTAATGGTATCCACAGAAAGTCCCATCACTTTGCCTACATCTCTGATGGCGCCTTTTTGCCTTTGCTGGGTTACAGTAGCCACAATTGCTGCCCGATTACGGCCATATTTCTGGTAGATGTATTGGATTACTTCTTCCCGGCGTTCATGCTCAAAATCCACATCAATATCAGGTGGTTCATTACGGGCCGAAGAAATAAAACGTTCAAATAATAAATCGAATTTTGTAGGATCAACGGAAGTAATGCCCAGGCAATAACATATGGTAGAATTGGCGGCAGAACCACGACCCTGGCAAAGGATTTTCTGCTCACGGGCAAAACGAACAATATCATAAACGGTTAAAAAATAGGCAGCATATTCCATTTCTTCCACAAATTTCAGTTCATGGTTAATGTTGCTGACAATTTTTTCAGGCAAATCATCGCCAAAAATTTCATGTGCGCCTTTCCAGGTCAAATCGGTGAGTTCAGCTAATGGAGATTTCTCACCACTTGTAATTTCTTCCGGATAAACATACTTCAGGCTACTTAAGCTAAATTGACAGGTATTGGCAATGTAAACCGCATTTTGCAAAGCTTGCGGGTATTTCCGGTAAAGCCTCAGCATTTCTTCGGGGGCTTTAAGGTGGCGTTCGGCATTTTGAAATAAATGAAAACCTGCCGTTTGGATGGTACATTTTTCACGTACACAGGTTAATACATCCTGAAGTTCGCGACGTGATGGTGTGTGGTAATATACATCATTCGTAGCCACGAGAGGGATGTTTAAATTTTGAGAAAGTTGCGTTAACCGGAACATCCTTTTTTGATCTTCGCCCTGATAATTCCTCGAAATGGAAAGATAAAGCTGATCTTGAAGTTTTTTTTTGTACTCCGCAAGGTCGTTTGGGAAATTTGATTCAAAATCAAAATTTGCAGAAAGTGTATCAGGCGGGATGGCAATAAATAAAATTCCAGCGGAATGTGCGTAAACATCCTTGCGATAAATTAAGCAGCTGCCTTTTTCTGTACGCAAATTACCCAAACTAAGTAAAGCCGATAAGCGGGCATAAGCTTCCTGATTGGTAGGGTAAGCCAGCAGGCTTGGTCCGTCAGCTAAATTTAGCCGGCATGCCGGGATAATTTCTATACCCAGTTTTTTTGCTGCAGCATGTGCCCGAACAATACCAGCGAGTGTATTGTGATCAGTAATGGCAATTTTGGTGTAGCCCATTTTAGCAGCTTCTTCCACCAATTCTTCTGGATGTGAAGCTCCCCTTAAAAAGCTAAAATTGCTGGTTACCTGTAGTTCAGTGTATTCCATCATCATCAGGCAAAAAAACCATGAATAAACCAGCGTGAATTTTCAGCAGAATAATGTCCGGCCCTGAAGAGCCAATAACGGCATCCATCATCATCTTCAACGATATAATAATCGCGATGTTCGCCATCTTCCAGCCACCAGGAACGTTCCAGGCGCTCGGGTCCATCAGCCTTTTTAATATGGTGTTTTTTCCCCTTGTAAATAAAGATTAATGGCGGATAATCGGGAATAGGAGCAGTAACCTGTATGTTTTCGGGTTGGTGCAATAGGTGGATGGGGCGACCCAGTGGATTATGCCAGGGCAGGTTACTATTCTCGCTAAGTGATGCTGTTTTTTTAATCGCCCGTTCCGGCCAATATTGTGCCTGGGGCAAGAAACGACGAATCGCAGCCACACCTACTTTTCCAGCTACACGATCGAGCAGGGCAGAAAGGGCAGGGCTTTGAAGATCTGACTGGGTTATCCATAATTTATCCTGGGCCTGAATAACAGGTTCTACCTTATTTGCCGTGAGTACAAAAAGTTCTACGCCTAAACCCGGCGCAAGTTTATCAATATTTAAAGCAAAGAGTTTAAACAGGTGTTGAACATCATTACTACTTTGATTGGTGCCAATGCTGGTGCGGATGATTTTTCCATCTATCCGAAAACCTTTCAGTTCAGCGCTACGCAAGCCTAAACCTTCTTTTTTTAGTCTGCTGCAAAGCTGTTCCAGTAATTTTTTAATGGCGATTTCAATTGCTGTTGCCGTTCTGATGGGCTCCAGGCAGTGCAGGCGTTCTTCATATTCGGGTACAATCACAATCGGATCAAATACCTCTGGTACATCACCCATCGCCTGGCCAATGCGGTGCAGCAGGTTTTCACCAAAGCGGCGGCGTAAAACACTGCGTGGCATTTGAATAAAACGTTCAATTTTTTGCAGTCCCAGTTTATTTAGACGATCTAAAGTACTTTGCTCCAGCCGAAGAGCGGCCGGTGGCAATGAAAGTAAAGCGTAATACTGCATTTTAGGCGCTACAACAAATTCCTGAGTGCTGAAACGGGCAACAGCCCAACTTGTTCCAATGCTATCGGCGATGGCTAGTTTATTGCTATAACCCATTTCTTTCAGTCGCCTGCTGATTTGAGCAAGATAATGAGCTTCCGTATCCCATAAATGAGTGCAGCCTGAAGCGTCAAGTAAAATGCCATGGGGCAGGTCAATGCTCACAAAAGGCGTATATCGGATGCACCACTCTGCCAATCCCAGTAAAAGTTTCGCATTTCGATTAGGCCTATCATCAAAAGCCTCCAGTTCATGTACCAGTGCCCTGGCATCGGCCAATACCATACCAACTTGTATGCCTTGTTTAGCAGCCAATGCGTTGCAGGCCGTGATGATGATACGTCCTTTAACAGCCGCCGTAAATACACAGGCAACGTCTTTTAGTTCTGGCCGGCGGATGCACAGCCAGTCCGTTAATAAAAACGGAAACCAAATGCTCACAAAACGCTTTTCCATATTAACCGGCTTTTAGTTTTCTAAAAGTTTGCAATACTTCATTTTGCTGTTCGATGTTTTCAAAGCTTGTTCCATTCCAGGAGAGTTTAAAACTGCTGGGCTGTGCATTCCTTACTTTTAACAGTTCTACAGACCATGAAGGCTGACCAACACCGGGCATCCCATCGGGTAATATGCTGGGCAAGTGTTTAATTTGCCAACGGGCAAGGCAGGTTGTATTGTTAAGTTGTTGGGGCTGATGTCGAATAATAAAAGCCGGAACTTTGCTTTTTTCGATAACCAATTGTAATCGCCTGGATTGACTAAAACTCAGTTCGGGTATTTCAGCCACCACAGCACTGAGATTTTCACATTTTAAAGCCTCTTCTAAAACCCATAATATTTCTTTGTGGCTTTTAAGGTCGATAAAAATAATCTGGTCGGGTTGTAAGGCGAAACGCTGCATGGCTGGAGGAAAAACGTTTCGTGTGGTACTAATCCAGATGGAAGGGCTAGCCTTTTGCATTAATGCTGAAAGGATTGCGTTAATGAAACCGGTACTTGCGGCGGCATCTTCAATTTCGTTCGCAATAAACTCATGAATGCCTGTTAGCGGAAAATGATGGTTCGGAAAAGCTTTGGCCAATAGTTTTAATTGCGGAAAAACATCATCCTGAATGCTCAGCGTACCATAACCCTGCATGCCCAGAATTTGTTTTTTCAAATCTGCAATGATGTGTTGTTTCGATACTTTTTCCATAGTTAGCCTCTCATTTTAAATATTAATGGCAAATATAATGCTAAAAATATTAGTAATTTATAAAAAGTTTTGCACCTTTGCTAACGTATGGAACAATTGAGTTTTTTTGCTGAGGCAGGGCAAACTGTTGGATTGCCTGTAGATATTTTAACTTATCAAAGCGAGTTTTTAACGCCTGCTTTTAGCGATGAAATGCTGGCGCATCTGATACAAACCACACCCTGGAAGCAAAAAGTAGTACGTTACTATGATAAGGAGGTCATCACGCCACGGCTATCAGCCTGGTATGGTGATCCTGAACAGATAGACTACATTGCCCTTGGTAAATCAATACCATTACAATGGACTACTGAACTGCTCCAACTTAAAGAAATGGTAGAACCTGTAGCAGGTATCAAGTTTAATTCCGTATTGCTCAATTACTATCGTGACGGACAGGATTCGGTAACCTGGCACAGTGATAATGAAACCGTGATGGGGTCTCATCCTATCATTGCATCTCTTTCTTTTGGACAGGTTCGGTGTTTCGATATCCGGCTCAAGGCAAATCATGCCGAGAAATATTCCATCCGTTTGGAACATGGATCTCTACTTTTAATGAAAGGAGATTTGCAGCAAAAATGGGATCATCGCATTGCTAAATCAAAACAGTATATGAAACCACGTATCAATCTTACTTTCAGACGAATAATTAATCCCTTATCTCATGATTAAACTTCATTACCTCCACGAAGATCCTACCCAAGAATTAGGATTTAGTGCCTATCTGTTATTGCAGGAAGAAAATCAGCATTCATTTTTAATCCTTAATGATGATGAAATTTTAGGGCAAATTGATTTGTCGAATGGGCATTGGCGAAATCTTGCCGATCAGAAACTGGATGAAAAATTTGTAAAATCCATTAGCAAATTCATCATGGCACAGCAGTTTCTTCATTTACCAAAATTAATTAAAAACCGCTGGAAAGATTTTGTAGCAGAGGTGATCGTGCAATCAGAATCAACTTATTTAGTTGTAACCAAAACAGATATTGAATTCGAAATTTTTGAAAGGATATTTAGTGATTTTGTTCCGCAATTAATTAAGGAAGAATGGCCAATTACTTTTAAAGTGTATGATGCAGGGTTTAATCAGGAATTTGAATTAAGGATTTGATGCCATATTGTGATAAGTGTTATTGATGAAGATTTCGATAAAGTTTGTTTTTTGATGTTATTTAAAGGATTTTCTGCGGTTCATTTAATGAGGATTTTGATTAAAATCGACTCAAAACATAAGTAAGGCATAATAAAATGTAAATCTATCTCCCTCAAAATCAGTACGCTTGTAAAACCTGAAAACATTTCTTTCCAGATGATGTTGAAGGGGTGGTCATTCAATAATGATGATCATTGTAAACATTTATATGAAAAAGATTTTTATCTCGAGCTTATTTTCTTTCGCATTATTTGCTGGTGTGGCTAACGCACAGATTCAAAAAGGTAATGTAATGGTGGGTGGAAACCTAACAAACATCAATTTAGGATTAGATGATCCTAAAATTTTCAGTGTAGACATTACGCCAAAGGCTGCCTGGTTTATTCAGGATAATGTTGCATTAGGTGGTTATGTAAATTTTGGTTTAGAAACGGCTAAAAATTCGAATACTACAACCAGTTATGGTGTTGGTGCATTAGGACGTTATTATGCTGGAAGTGATGTAGAAGTTATCCGCCACGGACGTTTCTTCGCAGAAGCGACTGCAGGTATTGGAGGCGTGAACGTAAGTAAAGGTGGTGGAAATACAAACGGTTTAAACTTAAGTGTTGGTCCGGGTTTCGCCTATTTTATTACACCAAATATTGGTTTAGAAACATTATTGAAATATAATGGATTAGTTGGTTTTGGTAGTGCTACTACGCAAAGTAACTTAAATTTATCTTTTGGTTTTCAGATCTATTTACCTGGACAGCGTACCGCTAACAAGGTTAAAAATGATGTAAAATAATTTAAACATTTTTGAATGGGCCGGCAATCATAATCATGATGCCGGCTTTTTTTGTAGCCTGATATACAGATTCCTAAATCATCTTTCTTAAAGGAAATAAACGTATCATAAACTATTTTTGATGGATGTTTTTTAACCAGGTTAATGCTTCATCAGCCTGGTGAAAGAATAATATTTCTGATGTTTTCTCTTCATTGTCTACACTTTTTTGGGCAGATAACTGGCTGAAAGCACTGGCAGAAAATATCCATGCAAAATATTTCAGCCCGGCCAGTTCCATCAACGGCAACCATACTTCAGCTGCCCAGTCTGATGCCTCTGACCAGGTGCCCAATACCAAACGGTTATCGTTAAAAACTTTAGAGCGTGGATTTGCTTTAAGGTATTCAATCATTAAGGCACCACCATGTTTTACCGATCGCATATCCTGATGACCCGTCCACTCCACGTACATAATATCATCATCCTGCGGGCAGGAGATACTCAGGTACCGGTCTTTATAGTTGCTTTTTGTTTTAATTTCTGGCTGGATAGGGTGGTCTGCCTCCAGTGGTAGTTTGAAGAAAAATGTAGCACCTTTACCCAGCTCGCTTTCTATCCAAAAACTTCCGCCATGTCTTTTAATAATTTCGGCAGAAATGAATAATCCTAACCCGAGTCCATCAAATCTACTTGAAGAATTATCGGCCCGATAATAACGATCGAACAACTTGCCTAAATGCGAACGCTCAATGCCAATGCCGAAATCTTTTACTGAAACAATCACATTGCCATCTTTAATATTGGTGCTCACTAAAACCCGATCTGCTTCGGGAGAATACTTTACCGCATTAGATAAGAAATTTTGAACAACCTGTTCTAAACGGTAATGATCACCGGTAAACTGAAGATTCAATTCATCAGTTAAAATAATTTTGTGTTTTGTGGAGAGCGACTGAGCTGCTGCTATGGCATCACGCAGCATTTCTGAAAAATTAAAACTTTCTAGGTTGAGCGACATTTTGCCAGCATTAATCTTGCTCACATCCAGCAAATCCTTAATTAATTTTTCAAGCCTGGCAAGTTGTCCCTGTGTTCGTAGTAAATAGTCTTTTGTGGTTTCATCGCTCACTTTGCGTAACATTACCTGGTTGTAAGCACGGATAGAGGTTAGCGGTGTTTTCAGTTCATGGCTGGCAATAGAAATAAATTCATCCTTACGCGACTCGTTATCTTTATGGCTTTGAATGTTGGTATTGGTACCCACCCAAATGGATGGTTTTCCTGCCCGTTTAACCAGAACGGCTCTTGCCAGGTGCCAGTAGTATTGTCCATTGGTAAAGCGTAACCGAAATTCGGTAACATATTCTTTTCCGGTGTTAAGTGCTTCCTGCCATTGCTCAATACTTTCTGTAATGTCTTCCGGGTGAACAAAGGCTTCCCAACCGCTTTCGATAATTAAAGCTTGCGGATAACCAAAATCGCGGCAAATGGTATCATTAACATAATCGATTTTACCATCGGTTCCCGCTGTCCAAACTTGCTGGGGCAGGGCGTTAAGTAAAGATAGAGAGGAGAGATGATCTCCCTCATTGGAGGAAAAATCGTTTTTTAGGTACTCCTGATCATGACTTGTAGCTTTACCCGAGTTTTTCATGCTCAAATCTAATAAATCAATAAAACAAATTTGAATAATTCGAACATCAGGATAAATACTGTTTGATTTAAGGAATGAAGTTAACTTAGAGAATTAACTAGGTGTCTGTAAATCAGTATATTTTACTCGAATAGTATAGTGATAGCATCAATTCAGACCGAATTTATTCCCGTAGAAATCGGAATTAATAAATTAAACAATTGATTAAAAATTGCTGTTGTCAACTTGTAGTTGTTGTATTACACACCACAATTCCTATTTCGGCTTATTACCCGAATATTCTTGAAATCTCTTGCATAAAGCAGGAGGTTAAACTAATTAAAATATATGAATCAGCTTTTACCAATAGAAACTAAGTTTCTTTTCAAAGGAGAGTTACATCCCTCACTTCAACTGTCTGTAATTGTTCCTGCGAAAAATGAATCTGGTTTCATTGTTAAAACACTTGATGCATTGCGTTTGCAGTTAAACGAGCTGGGTATGGCGATCAATATGGATTTATATGAGGTGTTGGTTCTGGCGAACAATTGTACGGATGATACCTTCCAAATCTGCAAGAGGTATCAGCAAAAATATCCTGAATTTCATTTACATGTAGAATGTATCGAACTGGAGGAAAAGCAGGCTCATATTGGTACAGCCAGAAGGTTATTGATGGATGCTGCACACCTGCGTGTGATGAAAATGGCAGGAAAACGTGGAATCATTGTTTCTACAGATGCAGATAGTGAAGTGGCTCCTGATTGGGTTTATCATATTATGAAGGAAATTTCGGCAGGCGCAGATGTGATTGGGGGTAGGATTTTACCCCGGGATACGCCAGAGATTAGCAGGCGCCATCATTTAAGGGACGTAACTTACCGTTTTTTGAAAACCCGTTTAGAATCGGCTATTGATCCCTGCGATTCAAACCCATGGCCCCGGCACTTCCAGTGTTATGGACCTAGTTTGGCCGTAACCTGCGAAATGTATGAAAAAGCAGGCCGCCTGCCCATGATTCCTTATTTGGAAGATGAAGAATTTCGCAAAGCCTTAAATCGCGTAGACGCTAAATTCAGGCATTCGCCAAAAGTGCGCATTTATACTTCCGGGAGGTTAGATGGACGGGTGAAATTTGGCTTTTCCGTTCAGCTTAAACATTGGTCGGAAATGAGTTTAAGAAGCGAAGAGCAACAGGTTGAATCTTTAGATGCCTTGATTTTTAAATTTGATTTTAAAAACAGGTTAAGAAATATTTGGAATAACGGCACTTTTGAAACCTATTCTTTAACAGCATTAGCCGCACTTGCTGATTGGGCAGAAATTGATGAGGTAGAACTGGTCAATATTTTCAATACCAGTATATATTTCGAATCCCTATGGGAAAAAGTAGAACAACGGTTGCATCAGCAAGGGCATTCCTCTATTATTTACGAACCCATAAACCTGGTTATTTCAGCAATGAGAATGCATTTTCACCAAAGGAGTAAGGTTACGATTAAAAAGCTTACTGAGGAGTTAATTATTGGTACAGAAGCATTGGCAGGCTAAGCTGTAGAAACCGGGTTGATAGGCACTTAAACCTTAGTATTTAGAAAAATTTTTTCGCGGTATTGATAATGGCATCGGCTACGTTGTTTAACGCTGATGCGTGAATGACATTTTTCCAATCAACTTTTTCGCTGCTGATTTTTTCAAATAAATCAGTCCAATTTGTGTAGTATAGCTGCTGCGGATGTATAATTGAAATTCCAGACCGGCCTTCAATAGATTTTGCTTTTTCCAGCTGCTCATCAAAAGGACGGTCTTCCGGAATGCCGATAAACCGTTTATTAAGACTGGCCATTTCCATAACGGTATTGTGCCCAGTATTGCCCATCACCAATATCGCCTGGCCAATCAGCGGGGCTGGATTTTTTACCTCTCCATGGAATTGCAAATTGTTTAAAGCTTGAGATTCTCCATCATTCAATCCCATCACGTTAAATTGATAGGAAGGGCAGGACTTAGCGATGTGCACTATTAGTTCCAGGTTTATAGATGTTCCACCCTTTCCAATGAGGATACAAATCATTTTTGGATCAATTTCCTGGTCGTTCTTTGTCTGGTCGAACTTTGAAAATCCACCAGCAAAAAACGTTTTTTTGAAAAAATGATCTTCTTCTCCGATGTACATCGATCTCGCAAAGGGAGCAATTAAAAGTTCGGCACTATCATAAGCCGATTGATGCGCCAAATCATTACGTTGTCCGTGTTGCCTGATGATGATGGTTGGAATGCCGGCCATACGAGCCAGTAAAGCAACTTCAACAGATACATCGACCACTAAAATTAAAGGATAGTGGCTTCGGAATATTTCAGTCATGATGGCCACCCGATCTCTGTTTCCCTTAATACCCAATGGCGCATAATGCAGTCCGGTTGGCGGCGGTGAGTCGGCAATTACTTTTTCATTTTCTTCTGCAACATCTAGTGGAAGATGTACCAGCGTAACATGCGGCGGCAAATGCGTTATTTTTTTTAGGCCGCTACCCATTAACATTACCTGATGGCCTTTCAGTGCGTCAACAATTTGCATGGTGCGCATCAAATGCCCTGAACCATGGTGGTGAACGTAAAAAGCGATGGTAAAAGGCATAACTTTTATTGTTTTTTGAAAATATCTATCCGATAATCGGCTGTACGTGAGCCATGCAAATGTTTAAGCGAAGATTGTTTGAAGCATTCATGTACATCATCTCCCGAAAGGGGATAATCGACAACGAAATGTGTCCAGTGTACCAATAACAAAATTCCACCCTCATTCAAGCCCTGTTCAACCAAGTTTCTGGTCAGCAATAAATCTTTCATTGAGAGGTAATAACCCACTTCGCTCATTACGATTAAATCAAAATCGCCTTCAGGGAAATCATTTGGAATGGCACCGAGCTGAAATTCTACATCTGCTACATTTCCTAAACGTTGTCTGGCTTTCTCCAATGCTGTTGTGCTAATATCCATGGCGGTTAAATGCTCGCAAAGTGGGGTAAGCATAGCTGTAAAAACGCCAATTGAACAACCAATTTCGAGTGCCTTGCTGTATTTTCCAGGTGGAATGGCAGTTAAAGAGCTTTCATATTTTTGCCGCTCGTATGCACTTTTTTCGAAATTCCAGGGGTCTTCACTGCTATTATAAAGCGTTTCAAAATAATCTTCAGATAATGTGTTGGAGGGATTTATTTTTTTTCGTTCCATGAAATACTCCTGACCTGCGGTAAAATTGGAAATCATTTCCGCAGTCAGGATAAAACCCGTCGGGTCGTCATCAATTAGTCTGGTGGTTTGAGAGACATGCGCAGCAATACAATTTTGTTTTAAAGTGTTGTATTGGTGTACATCAACAAATTTCAATTCATCATGATTTAATTTGGGCAGATCAGCTTGTTGGGCCAGTTCATAAAGCCAGATGGGGTATTCCCAAATTTTTGGGCGTTGCGTGGTTCCTTTTTCAAGTGCAGCCATCAGCATTTGCCAGGTGGCACGATGATCGCGATGTGGATCGAGTTCATAAGGAACGAGGATCAGGTCTGGCTTAAACGCAGCTAAATCTTCGGCAAGCCTGGTAGCCAGTATCTCAAAACCGTCTTCTCCCCTTGCCGGGAGTTTAGAATCAGGTCCTTTATAAGGTATTATTATAGAGGTATTTAAATCCATTAATTTAATGGCTTTATTTAATTCTTCCTCTCGGATTTGAGTGAGCCTCTCAGGAGGAAATTTTTCTGAATTTGGATGAGACTTGCTGCCATCTGTAGTCAAAATAATTTTGAATTCAGCACCATGTTCTTTCAGTATGGAAATCAATCCTGCACAAGCCAATGACTCATCATCAGGATGGGGAACCAGAATCAAACAGCGTTTTATAAATTGCAGATCATCAATATTTAATTGAACAGCTGATGCTTTAAAAGCTTCTTTATCAAATATTGGAGTCATGCCCGGTATGTTGCTTTTTAATAAAAAAATCTGCCACATTTAGCCTGGTCGCATCAGGGGCAGGTTGCCGTAAATAAAAAGTGAGGTCGCGAAAAATTCGTTCCATGTCGTATGGTGCCATTAATCCTCTGGCGCCAATGCATTTATTACTCTCATCCATAATACGAAGGCAAATATCTTCGATAGTTACGCGTGTCATATTTGCAAAGGCAATAAGGTCTTGTTCGTGAGTTTTGTCATCGGCCCATTCATCATAATGTTGCCCAGCTTTTTCTAGCCATAGTCTTCCGGATACCAACTGCATCATGATATTCGATAGGCGAAGGCGCTGAATGGGGTCTTCCGTTCGGTTTAGCGACAGTAAATATTCAATGGTATTTTCTGCAACGGCTTCTGCGCCGCCTAAGTGAACGGCAGCAAATCGAATCGCTCCGCCACTAAAATAGGGTTGATTTAAATAGATGCCTGGTTTGGAGATCAAATCAGATTCGGCTAAAAGGTAACCTGAAAAATCGACGTTGTAACTGCCTGAAGCCTGCATGCCTAAAGGTTTCCAACTGTTTTTGTCAATGTTTTGCTCACTAATTGCCGACATATCTACAATTGCCATTTGCCAGCCTTTTCTATCTGTGTGATCTATATTTCCTGTGATGAGTGCCCGATCTACTATGCCTACGCCAGAACAAAAGGTTTTGCTGCCGCTGATTTTAAACTGATCGGCTTCCGGATAAAACTGAATGCCATTTTGTGCCTGAGTATTCCAAACACCAAAAAGGTGGCCCTGATCCTGAACACCCTGGTACCATTCTTTTTTCTGTTGTTCATCTGCATAAAGATGAATGAGGTAAAGGGTATTGATGTGGCCTTCGAAAATTCTCCCTACGGAAAGATTAGCCTTGCCCACTGCTTTGAGCAGGTTAAGCAATGCAGGCATGTTCGGTTGGTTAAAATCAAGCGGTTCGCCGGGAAGTACAATTTTCAGCGCACCACTTTCTTTAAGCCATTGAAATTCTTTTTTTAATCCTTCGGGATCATGCTCAGACAACTTGGCCTGCGATTTTATTTTCTGTAAGATATCTTCAAAGCTCTGCAGCTCAAAAGTCTGGATTATCGTTCGGGTAGGGGTTTCTATCATCAGGATGCTTGTTTCACGGGTTGTTTTTTTGCCAGCGTTTCCAGCAATTTTTCATAACTATCAATCATTTTATGGATATCGAATCGGGTAGCTGATTCAGCAACAGCCGATCGATCAAGCTGGCTGGCCACGGGAATGGCATTTGCCAATGCATCGGTATCAGGAAATTCTACCAATACGCCACAGCACTCATTCACTAATTCGGGCAGTGCGCCGATTTTAAAGCCAACAATTGGCGTTCCACAGGCCATGGCTTCTGCTACGACTAAACCAAATGGTTCTTGCCAGCACGGCGTAATTAAACAAACCTTTGCCTGGCCAATTACATTATTGAGTTCCTGTTGATTCAATAAACCCAATAGTTCAATATTTTCATCTAACTGCGGTGCAATCATGCGATCTAAATAACGCTGATCGGCTATGCCTCCGGCTACTTTTAATTTTATGCCTGCCTTTTTGCAAGCTTCAATGGCTAAATGCAGTCCCTTATCAGGATGTATCCGTCCGAACCATATCGCATAAGATTCTTCGGTTTTATGAAGCCGCGGCTTCCAGTCGTTTGTTACGATACCATTCGGAATTACGGTACAATGATTAACAAGATGCTGCCAGTTGTTGGCACTTTGCTGTGAAACCGTAGCATAATTCATCACTGGATGACGTCTTTCAGCCTTGATGGCAAGTTCCAATTCATAAAATGGCGGCGTGTGCAATACCGTTAACATGGGCGTTTTAATTGCATTAGCCATTGTAATGGGAATATAATGGAGGGAGTTGTTGAAAATAATATCCAAACCATAATCATCAACTGACATCATTAAATTTAAATAAGCATGATGCTCTGCAATATACTCTGAAGGCAGATCTTTTTTCTTTATTCTTACGCCGGTATTGGCATCATAATGATCGTCAGATAGAATTGGTTCGAGCGGGAGATGTGCATCTGATTGCGAACTGGCAAATAATATGACTTCATGTCCACGTTGAGTGAGTAAGGTTGTAATTTGATGGGTGAAAACCTCCAGACCACCTGCAAAAGGTGCTTTGATGGGGTGTTTCAAATGCGCAATGATGCCTATTTTCATAAATAATTTAAGCTTAAGTAATAAGCTTTATATTATGACAATAAAAATCACGCTTCAGTTTTTTTTATTAGTAAATATCCTTTTTTAACTGAAGCTTATTTACACTGAATAGGTTGATGATTGAAGCTCAGTCGCTCTTTAAGCGAATAAATAGCTGGATATACCCTAGGTGCTTAAGGCAGAATTTTTTCTTTGGTCGATTTGATTTGAATTTCCATCCCGACGCGAATGATGCCTGAACCCTGATGTAAAAGGTTTTGACCGAACATAATTTTATTATTGATGGTGCGGTATTTGGAAAGCGTTTTGAGCGGTTCGGCACTTTTAGCGGCAGTTTGCTGGTTAACAGTGATGAGTACGCATCTGGCGCAAGGTTTAACAGCAGAAAACTGAATTCCGCCCATTTCAAAATCTTTGAAAGTATCTTCAACATGCGCTTCGCCGCCGGTAAACACAAAATTTGGGCGAAACCTGTCCATGTGAACGGGTTCGTTTAGTTTTTCATTTAGATGATCCAGCGAAGATTGACCAATAATCAGGCAGGGGTAACCATCGGCAAAACTTACAATCTCTTTATGGCTTGCATATCTTGGATCTACATGTCTTTTGGTAGCCTGATTCATTTTTACCAGCCTTACACTAAAGTTCATGTAACGGGAGAACCATTCGCTTACGTTTGGATCAACTTCGAAACCCTCGGTCAAATCATCCCAGATGGTAACCGGAATACCTACTCTTGTCTGCTGATCAATAGAAAACGAAATCGTTTCTAAAGGGTGATCTTTATGTGAAATCTTTAACTGATTATCCAATACATCGACCTGTAAAAGTGATAATAGCGGGTATTTTCTTTGGGTAATGAACATACCCTCATCATCAATCAAAACCCACCTTCTATCGTATTGCAGCCCACGTTCTTCGATATAAGATTCCGCTAAACTTACTCCGCCAAGTGATTTAATGGGGTAGATGTAAATGCCTGAAAGTAGTAGTTTGTTCACGGAATAAAGATAGCAAAGACTTTATAAACTACAACCTCGGGTGATCGTTCAAACTACTGAAAGTTGCAATTGTGCTGAATTAATGTCTGGCGCCCTTCATTACTTTAAAAACATGCAATACCTGAGGAAAGAGTGCATCCATTGTTTCTGTAGCGCCCTTTAATGATCCAGGCAATGTCAGCACCAGTGAATTTCCGATTAATCCGGCTACGCTTCGTGATAACATGGCAAATGGCATCCGTTCCTGGCCGTAGCGGCGGGCAGTTTCCATAACACCATCTATAGGTTTTTCGATCAAAGGTGAAACAGCATCGCTGGTTACATCCCGTGGCGACAAGCCTGTTCCACCGGTAAAAATCAGTAAATCAACTTCTGCTGAAAGCGTTTTGGCCCTGTTTTGAATCTGCTCAAAGTCGTCTGGAATTACTTCAAAAATGCTGGTTTCCAATCCAAAAGATTCCAGTTTAGCAACTATGGCTTTTCCAGATTGATCATCACCCTGGCCTGCAGAAATGGTGTCAGAGCAAACAATAACTGCCGCCCTGAGGTCGGTAAACTCATGCTTGTTGAAATCACTTTTGCCTCCTGATTTTTTTAATAACCTGATGGATTCGATCTCAACCCCTTTATCAATGGGCTTAAGCATATCATACATGGTCAAAGCAGTAACTGAAGCACCATGCATGGCTTCTACTTCCACACCAGTTTTGTAGATGGTATGCACTTCTACATAAATGATTATGGTTAAATCTTTTATTTCGTAAGTGATAGCAGTAAATTCAACAGGTAAGGGGTGACAGTCGGGGATGACATCACTCGTTTTTTTTACGCCAAATAAACCAGCTGCCCTGGCAAATTCAAAAATATCACCCTTTGGTACCTTTCTTTGTTCAACGGCATCAATGGTTTCTTGTTTAGAAACCCGAACGGTTGCCGTGGCAATAGCAATTCTAAGGGTATTTGATTTATGCGTGATGTTAACCATATTATTTATTTTCTTTCCACTGATGTGAAGCATCAGCAAATATTTCTTTTCCCCAAATGGGTAATTCTGCCTTAATTCTTTCTACCAGTTCATCGCAGGCATCCATTGCAGGTTTTCTGTGTTTTGATGAAGTGAAAACGAACAAACAAATTTCACCTGCATTAATGGTTCCTAAACTGTGGTGCACATGCATACAGCTTAAAGGATATTTGCTGAAAACATCTTCCCTGATTTGGTGCATTTGTGCCAAAGCAAGTTCCTCATAAGCAGTGTAATCAATGGCCACAACTTGTTTTTCGTCAATCTCATCTGCTCTTACCTGTCCGAGGAATATGCTGTGACCGCCAATTTCTGTCTTCGAACTGTGTTTCGCGATGCTATCTGCAATAAAAGCAGCACTAATGGCATCCTGAACAAAAATGTTCTTAATTTTCTTTTCCGTCATGATTGAGAGGTGAAAAAGTTTTTCCAACGGGCAATTCCGCCTTTTAAACTGTAGATGTTTTTTTCGTTGCCATATTTTTCATGAAGATATTCAGCTGCTGATAGGCTTCTGATTCCATGCTGGCAGATCAGAACGATGTTATCTTCTGCAATATCTTCGTTAAGCAAGTTCTGCAAAGCCGACATGGGGAACTGTTTAAATTCTCCGTGGTTAAGTTGCGGGACTTCATATTTTTCACGCACATCAATAAGTAGCGTATTTTCCTTTTGCTGAATATCTTGTAATTCGCTAATGTCTATTTCTATCACACTTTTTTTTATATCTGCTTTCTGGTTACCAAAATTCATTTTTAAAAAGGAAATTTTGTCTTTCGGTAAAACGTAGCTGTTAGGTGGTGCCGGCGTCACTTCGATTTCATAAAAGGACTGTTCCAGCAAGTTGTAATTTAGTATTTTGTTGATTAATGGCTTCCCAATTCCTGTAATGATTTTAATGGCTTCTGCAGCCTGCATGGTGCCAATGATGCCAGGCAATACACCGATTACCCCATTTTCGGAGCAATTCGGAATTTCTCCTTTTGCCGGTGGAATGGGAAAGAGGTCGCGATAATTTGTGGCGATACCCTTTTCATCCGCCAGGTTAAATATTGCCAGCTGGCCTTCGTAACCTGAAACCGCGGCAAATATCAAAGGCTTTTTCAAAAGTACACAGGCATCGTTAATGAGGTATCTGCTTTCGAAGTTATCTGTAGCATCGATCACTACATCATAAGCCTCCATCACATCAAGGATATTATTTGGCGTAACGAAAAAAGGGTAGGACTGGATGGAAACTTCAGGGTTGATAGCTGCCAATCTTTTCGCAGCTACGCCTACCTTTAGCTTTCCGATATCTTCTGTAGCGAAAAGTAACTGGCGATGTAGATTGCTCATCGAAACCACATCACCATCAGCTATACCAATACGACCGATACCTGCAGCAGTAAGGTATTGTAAAGCCGGACAGCCTAAGCCGCCTGCACCAATCACCAAAATACTTGAATCGAGAAGTTTTTCTTGTGCTGCGGTGCCAAAACCATCTAAAATGAGTTGCCTGTGGTATCTTTCCCTATCCATATTTTATCCTCCAGAAAAAGGCGGCATAATGGCCACTACTGAACCTGATGCCAATGGACTATTGACGTGTATAATTTGCTTATTCAGTGCCAGTTTATATTTAGTTTCTTTGAGTTTTGGGAAAGCAGCTTCCAGGTGCTTTTGTAAACCATCGGTATCTTTAATGCCATCGATGTTCAGGTTCTTAAGGTTCACCAATTCTGCTATTTTCCCGAAACTGATAATTTCGATTTCCATAGCGCTAATTTACCTGAAGTATAGTGATTTTGCTTAATCCTTTTACAAATCTTCTTCCCGTTGCCTCATCTGTTGGTGAAATCAATGCAATGTTTCCTTTTTCATTTTTTGCCGGGTTTGCATCGAAAGCGGTTAAAATCATCACATGTTTTCCAGTTTCTGAATTGAATAACTCATTCCATGAAAATACCACTTTATAATTATCGGTAGCGGTGCATACAATGTAATATTCACTTAATACTTTTGGTGAGGTAGTCTCAATTTCTATTTTGGATAATACATCCTTTAATAATACGCCTTTGATGTTTTTGATACTACTTTTCCGCTGCATCAGGTGATTAAAAACCACCATGCTGTCAAGGCTCAAACTTTTAAATTCCTCAAGGTTTGATAGGTTTAATGTAGTAGGGTTTTTTATTTTACCCTCGATGGTGAACTGTTTGCTTTCTTGTGCGTGCGCATTTAAAGAAAATAATAAAATGATTAGGGTGATGTATCTCATTTATATATTGATATGTATTTAATTTTTGTTAAAAGTTGGTGGTTGTTAATAATTTTGCCGTTGAGTATTGTTAAGGTAATAACATGATCCTAACCACTTCACCTTGCTCCAATTGCTCAATTTCTTCATCGATTATGATCAAGCAATTGGCCTGAGCAAAAGTACTCAAACGGAAAGATTCTTGTGCGCTTAGAATACTTACTTTTCCATCCTGATAGTGTCCTTTTAAAAAGTGAGTTAATCCTGGAGACTTTTTGTAAGCACTGCTTAGCTCGGCCTCAATTTCTTTAGCCGGATTTGTTTTGCCGGAAAGTGCGGCAAGCGTTGGTAGAACGTAGTTGTAAAAGCAACTGAGCACCGACGACGGGTTTCCAGGCAGGCCAAAAATGTATTGCTGATTGAGTCTGCCGAAGAAAAGCGGCTTTCCGGGTTTTTGTTTTACTTTATGGAAAACCCTTTGAATTCCGCATCGGGCCGAAGCTTCGAGTACAAAATCATAATCGCCAACACTTACACCGCCGGTAAGCAAAACGATTTCACTTGTTGCCAAAGCCTTTTGGAGGATGGTAGTTAATACTTCTAAATCGTCATCGGCTTCAAAAACCGCTAGCTGATTAATTCCTGCCTGGTTTAATGCGGCGCTTAAGGAATAGGAATTAGATTCATAAACCTGCCCAAAAGCTAAAGTTTCTCCAGGTTGAACCAGTTCTTTACCGGTAAGGATAATAGAAACCTTCGGCATAGGAAAAACTGAAACTTCGGTAATGCCGATGCCAGCGAGAAAACCAAGGGCAGCCGGGCTAAGGTAATTTCCTTTTTCCATCGCCAATGCGCCTGATTTAATCTCTGCACCTTTGTTTCTTACGTTAAGTCCAGCAGAAAGATTTGTATCTTGAATTATCAGTTTTCCGTTTAAAATTTCGGTTTTTTCCTGCATCACTACCGTATTGGCGCCTAAAGGTAAGGGCGCACCGGTAAATATGCGGCTTGCTTGTCTGGCATTTATGGTGAGTTGCGCATTGGTTCCCGCGGCCATTTCACCGTTTAACTCCAGTGCGATACCCGCTTCTGAAAACCTAATGGCATAACCATCCATTGATGACTGTTCATAGGCCGGTATGTCGCAAATGGCAAAAACATCTTCGGCTAAAATGTGCTGATGGGCCTGTAATAAGGGCAATTTTACAGGCAACAGTGGTTGAATATTATTCGCAATAAGCGCTTTAGCTTCGTTTACAGAGATCATTTTTTATCCGCCAATGGTAATCATACTTCTATTATTGAGTAGGGTAGCATCCAGGTTTTCGAAATGTTTACCCAATTGCCCGCCAAGTTCTTTTTCTTTAGCCCAAATGGAAGCCTTAATCAGTGGAAGCACATCTTGCCCAGCTCTTAAAGGATTTAAAAGGTCTGTTTCGCCTACCGAGAAAAGACAGTTTTTCAATTTTCCATCTGCAGTGAGTCGCATGCGATTGCAAGTGCTGCAAAAAGGAGCAGTCATGGTGCTAATTACAGCAAAGGAACCTTCATGTCCAGGAATCATAAAATGTTTTGCGGTATCATTGGGTGCAGATTTTACGGGTAGAACCACAAAATCCTTTTCCACAAGCGCTAAAATTTCTTCTAAAGAAAACATTTTGTTGCTTGTCCATTTATTACCTGTAAACGGCATAAATTCTATGAATCGAATTTGAATAGGATTGTGTTTTGTCCAGTCTATAAAATCTTTAATTTCACCATCATTCAATCCTTTCATCACCACCATATTAATTTTAACGGCGATTTTATGCTGTAGCAATAACTCGATATTGCTTCTAACCTGATGAAAAACATCTCTTCTGGTAATGGTGAAAAATTTATCGGGTTGCAAGGTATCCAGACTGATGTTCACCGTTTTAATGCCTGCTTCTAAAAGTACAGGAAGCATTTCTGCTATCCGGGTGCCATTGGTGGTCATCACCAGTTCAACAGGTAGTTTTCCTAAAGCCAGGATAATTTCGGCAGCATCTTTACGCACCAATGGTTCGCCACCCGTTAATCTGATTTTTTTAACGCCCTGATCTACAAAGGTTTTAGCTAATGCGAAAACTTCGGCTGGTTGCATCAATCGCGAAGCAGGTGTAAAATCATAATCTTCTTCGGGCATGCAATAAAAGCAGCGGAAATTGCAATTATCTGTTAGCGATATTCGTAAATAATCATGTACTCTTCCAAACGCATCTGCTATCATTGATGATTAATTAAGTTGTGATAATCTGTTGCCGTATCAATATCGATATGGCCGAGTTCAAAAGGAATGGATGATACATCGTCAACGTGTTGTTTGATGATATTTTTTGCACCTCCTGAACCCTGTAAATTTAGTAAATTATTGAAGTATTTCTTGTTGAACAATGCGGGAGTGCCTGTTGTTTGCAAATAATGGGAAGTGACAATGTTTTTATTTTCAGATTTGAATGTATGATACAGATCTTCCAGAATAGTAGAGGTAATGTGAACCTGATCGGCTACCGTAATGATGACATTTTCTGTGTCTGAAAAATCTTTTAAAATCACATTCATGCCGGTTGCAATACTTGATGACATTCCTTTTTCCCAATCTTCATTAATCACAAAAGTGATCGTGGGATGGTTGTGCACATGCAAAATTTTCTTCGCATGCGCACCCAGTACAACAATAATCGGACTAAAACTGGTTTGTACAGCCGCCTGGATTGCAATTTCTAAAAAAGTTTGCCCTTTGTATTGAAGCAATTGTTTTGGCCGGCCCATTCTGCTCGAATTCCCTGCTGCCAGAATAATGATTGCGGTTTCCATATCTGATGCTATTCGTAAGAATGAATGGATTGTTTCTTTTCCTTGAGCATTTTTGAAGAGGCACCAGAAAACACGGCTTTTATTTCTGCAATGATCGATACAGCAATTTCTTCAGCAGTTTCTGCACCAATGTCTAATCCGACTGGTCCATTTACTTTTTCAATTTCATCACTTTTTCCCAATTCATCGAGCATTCGCAACAGTTTTTTCTTTGGGCCCAATGTACCGATATAAGGTACTTTAGTTTCCAGTAAAATATTTAATAACTCAATGTCATAGTTGTAATTATGCGTCATTAACACGAATGCCGTTTGGCTATCTATTTCTACGCTGGTCAAGATTTCTCCGGGTTTCGCCACCAGAATTCTCTTGGCGTTCGGAAACCTTTGTAAAGTGCAGTGGGTTTGCCGCCCGTCGATCACCGTGATTTCCCATCCGAGAATGTCGGCCATGGCCACCAGCGGTTGGGCATCGTTTCCTGCTCCGGCAATCAAAAGCTGGATAGGTGGTGGAATAAACTCCAGCAAAGCATCGTAGTTTTTCCCTTCGATGATGTATGTTTCTATCCGCGATAATTGCAATTTCAACACATCAAAGGCATCATTTTTTATTGAGCCAGCAATTTCGGCAATATTTTTTTCGAGAATGGCGTCTTCGCGGAATAACATGACAGAACCAGGCTGAGTTTTATCCTCTAATGAGAAAAGCGTTACAAAAACACAATTTTCACGTTTGCTGTCGGCTGCTTTTAATAATTCGATAGGATTGAATTTATCATCGCTGAAAATAGGCTCAAACAAAATATGAACAATTCCATTACAACCTAACTGCACCCCGAATTTGGCATCGTCTTCATCAGTGGTATCGTAGGTTACTAACTTATTTTCGCCTTGATGGATTGCAGAAAGCGCTTTTCGAAGTGCATCACCTTCTAAACAACCCCCACTGATGGCTCCGGTAAGCATGCCATCGTCGGTAACGAGCATTCTGGCGCCTGCTCTTCTGTAGGAGGAACCTTCTACTTTAACCACAGTTGCCAATGCCGTTTTGCGGTTTTCTTTTACGGCACTGTGGTAGGCACCAATAATGTCAGCTATTTCTTTCATAGGGTAATTAAGCGCCAAATTTTGGCTCCTGATAAAATTAACTTAAATACTTGCCATATCAAAAGGCAGTTTTCTGATGCGTTTGCCCGTAAGATCGAATATTGCTTCCGTCAAGGCAGGAGCGAAGGGCGGTAACCCTGGTTCGCCGATACCACCTGCATCCGAATCATTTTCCATGATGTGTATTTCAATTGGCGGAATATCGGTTAATCTCGGCATTTTGTAATCATAAAAATTACGCTGTTCTACCAAACCATCTTTAAAAGTAATTTCGTGAATGGTGGCCGCACCCAAACCCATTACAATGGCACCATCAATCTGGGCATGAATAATATCCGGATTTACATACCATCCGCAATCTACCACAGCCCAAACCTGATCAATTTTCAGTTTTTCGCCTTTCTTTTTCGAAACTTTAACTACCTGAGCGACTGTTGTGCCGAAACACTCTGTTATGGCAATGCCGAAACCTTTGTTTTTGCCTTTGTTCTTCCAGCCTGAAACTTCTTCAATTTTATCAATTAGTTTTGCAGCCCTTTCTTCTTTAAGGTAATTGCGCCTGAATTCAAGCGGATCTTTACCTGCTTTATGGGCCAGCTCGTTAACAAAACTTTCATAAGCAAAACCATTTGTAGAGGCGTAAACCGAGCGCCAGAACATAGTTGGAATTGGCGTTTGAAAAGGAACATCAGCAAAACTAATGTTTTTGATGGTTTCGAAATATGGTTTTAACCAGCCTTCGGAGGTACTTCTATTTGCTTTACCGTTATCGCCAGAGCGGAAATGATCATTGTTTTGCCCAGCCATACGGAATTTTATGGCGCTGACTTCATTATTTTCAATCACACCCTGGCAACGATAGGAAATTCCCGGGCGGAATGGCCCTTGTGTGATATCATCCTCTCTGGCCCAAATTACCTGAACAGGTAAGCCGATCGCTTTTGAGATAACTAATGCTTCATGCGGGTAGTCCATTAAAGCTTTTCTGCCGAAACCACCACCCAAAAAAGTCATGTTCACAATTACTTTATCAAAAGCAATTCCCATCTTTTTACTGATATAATCCTGAATCCAGTTAGGTGCCTGTACTGGTCCCCAAATTTCAACGGTATCACCACGATGATGACCAATACAATTTAAAGGCTCCATGGTGGCATGAGATTGATAAGGAGTTTCATAAACCACATCTACAATGTCTTTCGAACGGGCAATCACTGCATTTGGGTCGCCTTGGGTTTTCAATAAACGCCCTTCTTCCGTTTTTAAAACTTCGCGTTGTTTGCGGTAAATTTCCGGAGTGTTTACATGTTCGAAACCGCTATCATCCCATTCTATTTTTAATGCCTTTTTACCTTGTAAAGCCGCCCAGGTAGAGGTGGCAATCACAGCAACACCTTCTCTTTCCATGTCGTAAACGCCCATGGCAATTTTGATCACATTAGTTACACCAGGAACTTTGCGGGCTTCGGTATCATCAAAACTCTTAATTTTTCCGCGTAGTCTTGGATTACGCTCTACGGCGGCAAAAACCATCCCCGGAATTCGTTTATCGATTCCAAAAATTGCCTGTCCGTTAGTTTTAAGTGGAGTATCCTTTCTATGAAGCGGTTTGCCAATTAATTTATAAGCCGAACGAGGTTTTAATGCTACATCTTTTGGTGCCTGAAGTTTTGCGGCATCTACCACCAGTTCGCCATAATGGAACTTTTTATTAGAAGGTTTGTGAATCACATGACCTGATGCAGCATAACATTCGGTAACGGGAACGGACCATTTCGCAGCCGCTGCCATGATTAATACCTGACGTGCTGAGGCACTCAATTTTAGCAGGTTTTTGTAAGCACCACGAATGGTTGAACTACCACCAGTTAACTGGCTGCCATATTTTTTCTCGTTACCTTGGGCAAACTGAATATCTACTGATGCCAAATCTACCTCGAGTTCTTCGGCAATAATTTGTGCAATGGAATGGTAAACACCCTGGCCCATTTCTGCCCTGTGACTAACAAGGGTAATTTGTCCGGACGGTTTAATTAAAATCCATGCAGTAAGCTCGGTGTAAACATCTGCTGCCAGGGCTTCTTCTTCGCTCATTACCATTGCCATGGCGGCATCAGGTAAATATAAACCAAGAAATAAGCCTGCACTGCCTAATCCTGCGGTTCTTAAAAAATTTCTTCTCGAAACTTGTGGTGTGCTCATAATATGTTGTTTTCTAAAAGAAAATGAGGTTATTTTTTTGGTGCATAGGCACCAGTGGTGAGCCAGGTGATCCAGGCTTTCTTAAATTCTGCATGGCTCATTGGTGGTAGCGTTCTTCCTTCACCCGGATTCCAGCCTGCCAGTACCAATCCGTCATCAGCATGTTCAATTAATTTTTTTAGGTCCTTGTTGCCGTTTTGCTTCGGATTAACAAGTTGTTTGGCAAGCTGGTAAGGTGTTCTGCCCTGAAAAACCATTTTCATATTTGCTGGTGGCAAATGCCAGTTTGGATTTCCCGGAGGCGTATTTTTGCCAGGTGTATTGGTGGGTTGGTGACAGTTGGCACATTTCATGGCAAATACACCTTTTCCTTCCACACCTCGCTGCGGATTCATTGTATGTAAGTGGCTGTCATCGCCCTGCAGTGGAATATCTCCTGATGGATGGCAATTCATACACCTGGGGCTCATTAATACGCGATATACTTTTTTAAATGCTGCTACTGATGCCACACTATCTTTTGCCACGACAATTTTCTTTACCGGCTCAACAGGTTTATGGTCGTCATGTAAAGCGAAAGCCATGATGGTTACCAATGAAAGTATGATCACCATGATGTAGGCGATCCGCATAATGCCTGTATGCCCTTTGAGTATATTTCTTAATTTAACCATCACTTCGCCGTGCCTCCTTTCTTAGTCATTTCAGCAGCCATGTGGATGGCTTTACGGATTCGTGGATATGTACCACAGCGGCAGATGTTGCCTGACATAGCTTGATCTATATCTTCATCGGTTGGGTTAGGTTTCTCTCGCAATAAAACGGCGGCAGACATGATCTGGCCTGAATGACAATAACCGCACTGCGGTACATCAGCCTCGTTCCATGCGAGCTGTAAAGGATGATCATTATTTTTGGATAAACCTTCAATGGTTAAAATCTTTTGGTTTTGCGCCCTCGAAACTTTGGTTACACAGGAGCGAACAGCCTCACCATTTAAGTGAACGACACAAGCGCCACATTGTGCCACGCCACAGCCAAATTTGGTGCCGGTTAGCCCAACCAGATCTCGGATAGCCCATAATAGCGGCATTTCTGGATCTGCGTCGATATTAAAATTTTGATCATTAATGTTCAAAGAAATCATTTTGTTAGTTTTAGTTTTGTTTTAGCATCGCTCAAAAAATAAACTTCTATTCATGGCCTTAGCTAATCGTAATTTTCCGTTAACTAATTTACAAATAACATGCTCAAGTGTTTGCCCATTCAGTAATATTGGTACATAAAAGGTAATAATGGTAATTTTATATTCTTAAGCGTTTTAAGATGTTGTTTTATCTTTGAATTTGAACTAAAGCTTAAACCTATTTTAATAATTGATGTTTGTAGCTAAAAGGCTAAATTTAGCCTGTTTCTAAAATTTCTTGAACAAAATTAAATGCTTAGACATTATAAAATCGCCAGAATACTCATACTATTCATTTTATTAATTGCTTTACAGGTTAAAAGTTATGCCCAGCCGCTTCGTGTGGCGGTGGCTGCAAACGCCCAAGGCGTTATCAAAAAGTTGCAGGCCGATTTTAAGAAACGTACTGGTATAGCCATCGAAGTAATTATCGGTGCATCAGGAAAACTTAGCGCACAAATTATGAACGGTGCGCCATACGATGTATTTCTTTCTGCCGATACTGAATTTCCAGATCAGTTATTTGCGAAAGGTTACGGCTTGAAGGCGCCAAAGGTTTATGCCTTAGGGAGTTTAATCGTCTGCGGATCGGTTAAAGATGACATAAAAAACTGGCAATCACTTCTAAAAAGCAGTGAGGTGAAAAAAATTGCAATTGCGAATGCAAAAACAGCACCTTATGGAAAAGCCGCACAGGAATCCCTTAAATTCTACGGATTGGAAAATGACATCGCCCCGAAACTGGTATTCGGAGAGAGCATTTCGCAAGTAAATACCTATATTCAAACAAGCGCTGTAGAAATCGGATTTACCACAGAGGCATTTCTCTACGAACGGGTTGAACGTTCAAAATTAAAATGGGTGAGGATAGATCCTAAGAGTTACAGTAAAATTGAACAAGCTGCGATTTTGCTTAAACATGCCAATCAAACCGGTTTAGACCAGGCAACTCAGTTTTACAATTATCTCTCTTCTCCATCGGCGAGGAAAATAATAGATTCGAATGGTTATCATTTACCACAACAAAACTAAGCATGAATCTTGACCCCATTTGGCTCAGTATTAAACTCGCTTTAATTACGACACTTTTTCTGCTTATCCTTGGGATTCCGATTGCCTACTGGCTTTCCAGGAAACAAAGTATTTTAAAACTAATTACCGAGGCGGTTATCACCATGCCACTGGTATTGCCACCGTCCGTACTTGGGTTTTACCTGCTTTTGGCTTTCAGTCCGAATAACGCATTTGGGAAATGGTTGCAGCTTCATTTTAGTCTTCAGCTGGTTTTCTCTTTCAAAGGATTGATTTTTGCCTCGATTATTTACAGTCTGCCATTTATGATTAGCCCGATTAAGGCTGCATTTTCACATTTGCCCCGATCCATTGCTGAAGCATCGTACGTGATGGGCAAATCAAAAACAAAAACTTTCTTTGCTGTATTGCTTCCAAACATTAAACCATCCATTTACACGGCGGCTGTATTAACCTTTGCCCATACCCTTGGCGAATTTGGTGTGGTGCTGATGATCGGGGGAAATATTCCCGGCGAAACTAAAGTTGCGTCCATCGCCATTTATGATGCCGTTGAAACCATGGATTACCAGGCTGCAAATACGTATGCCATGATTTTATTTGCCATCACTTTTATCATTGTTATTGGCGTTTTTGTAATTAATAGAAATGCTGTTAAAAGTCCTTTCGAATGATGAAAATTTCAGTTGAGAAAAAAATAGGTGGTAAATACGGCCATTTTGAGTTTGAGGTAGATACGACCTTTCAGTTAAATAAAACGACCAGAATTCTTGGTCCATCGGGGGTGGGGAAGACAACATTACTTAAAATTCTGGCAGGGTTGGTTCTTCCTGATAGAGGAAAGGTGATTTTTGAAAACGAGCTTTGGTATGACGCGGGAAAAGCATATTCCAAAAAAGTACAGGAGCGTGGTGTTGGATTTGTTTTTCAGGATTATGCACTGTTTCCGAACATGAGCGTAGAAAAACATCTTCAGTATGGAAGCAATGATCAAACTTACATCTCCCGTTTACTCGAACTTGGTGAGATGACGACAATGCGTGATAAACTGCCCCGGCAGCTTTCTGGCGGCCAACAGCAACGTTTAGCGATCATGAGAGCCCTATCTACAAAGCCAAAACTGCTTTTGATGGATGAGCCTTTCGCGGCACTTGATAGCCAGCTAAAACACCGTTTGATTAGTGGGCTAAAAGAACTTTTCACTGAGCAGCAAACTACTGTCATCGTGGTTACTCACCAGGAAAGCGAACTGAGTGATGAAAACAGCCTGGATTTCACATTAACCGCTAAGGAAGAATAAAAGGATTATGGTTTGTTCCTTAGCAGTTAGTGTTTTAATTTAATTATGAAATCAATTCGTCGAAGTGGATGGGTAAGCTATAAATCCTCTTACCCGTAGCGTTAAAAATTGCATTAGAAATGGCGGCAGGCATACCAACCAGGCCAATTTCGCCAACACCTTTTGTACCTATTTCATTGATTAGTTCATCTTTTTCATCTGCAAAAATCACATCAAGCTGGTTAATATCGGCGTGCACCGGAATGTGATATTCTCCGAGATTGGCATTCATGTATTTCCCCAGGTGATCATCCATGATCGTTTCCTCATGTAAGGCTTTGCTGATCCCCCAAATCATAGATCCGGAAATTTGGCTTTTTGCGGTTTTGGGATTGATAATTTTCCCTGCGGCAACGGCCGTAACTGCCCTGGTTACCGTTACTGTACCAAGATCCTGATCTACTTCTACCTCTACAAAGGAAGCACTATGTGTGGCCAAACTGTATTTCCTAAGTTTCAACATGTGGGGTTTCCCCATGTTAGTGGTTTTAATCGCTTTACCTTTATTAAAGGCAATAATATCTTTAAGAGAGGTAAAAATCTCAGGCTTACTTTTCAAATGCATGTTTCCTGCACTAAAAATCACCTCTTCTTCTTTTGCCTTTTTAAATGGTGAAGCATCCATTTCTGCTGCTTTTTTCAGAAGTTTTTTGCGCAAGGCTTTAGCTGCAACTACAATGGCAACGCCGGTAGAGGAAGTGATGGCTGAACCACCCTGAAACATCGAAAATGGTTTTTTACTGTCTCCGTATTGAAAATCAACTTCTTCTAAAGAAAGGCCAAGCTCATCGGCAGCAATTTGGGTCATTACGGTTAGCGTTCCGGTTCCGATATCGGTGGTGGCATTGTTCAGCACCATTCTGCCATCCTTAGTAATCATGGCTTCTACCCGAGCGGGAAACTGAAAGGCATCCCAGATTCCTGTAGCCATGCCGTAGCCCACCAGTTTATTGCCACGTTTCATGGCCCGTGGTTCAGCGTTTCGGTTGCTCCATCCAAACTTTTCTGCAGCCTCCAGGTAACAGGCCCTTAGTGCCTTACTGGTGTATGGCTTTTTGCTTGAGGGATCCATCTCCGAGTAATTGATCAGGCGGAGTTCCAACGGATCGATGTTAAGCTGATGGGCAAGTTCATCCATGGTGCATTCAATGGCATGAAGTGCCGTACTTCCGCCGGGTGCCCGCATATCCATCGGTGTATACACATCTAGCGGAACGAGATTATGCTCAAAAAGTGTATTTGGTGATGGATATAATTTATGGCTCCAGTTTGCTGTTGGTTCCGTATAATCTTCAAAATTAGACGTCTCGGCAAAGGCACTGTGGCCAAGCGCTGTAATTTTGCCATTGATATCGCTGGCAAAACGCATTTTTTGTATGGCTGGTGGTCGGTGGCTGAAAGAAAACATCTGTTTCCGATCCAACACCACCCGCACATTTCGTTTTAAGTGAAGTGCTGCCATTACACAAAGAAACAGCTGGTACTGCGGACGAAGTCCTGAACCAAATGCACCACCCACAAATGGCGCCAGAACCCTTACGTCTTTATAATGCAAACCAAATATATTGGCCACATATAATTGATTGTTAATGGTACCTTGTGTTTTATCATAAATGGTGAGTTTTCCTTTTCCCTCATACACGGTGGTTGTAGCGAAAAGCTCAATTGGGTTATGGTGTTCAGTGCCATGTTGAAATTCCGTTTCTACCTTAACTGCGGCTTGTGCAAACGCAGTCTCAAAATCACCTGTAGGCGGGGGCGGGGGCGGTTTCAACGCTGTGGCAAAGCCTTTTTTAGCCGGCCGGGCTTTATTGAGATTATCTCTTAAATTGGTTTCAAAAGTCTCCTCCTGAAACTCAAATATAATTTGAGTAGAAGCATACCTGGCCGTTTCAAAATCCTCAGCCACTACCAACGCAATCGGTTGGCCGTTGTAAAGAATATTTTCATCATACAATGGTTTGAAAACGGTTCCTGGTGGCGCATCCATATCGGTATATTGCAAATCAAACCATGCCAGTTTTGTACGGTTTTGATGGGAGAGCACATCTACAACACCCGGAATACTAAGTGCTTTTGACATATCAATATTAATAATTTTGCCTTTTGTAATGGGGCTGCTCACCACATAACCATGTAACAAGTCGTCTACCTCGTACTCGGCCGCATACTTTGCCATGCCTGTTACCTTTAACTTTCCTTCCAGTCGGCTAATGGGTTGTCCTACAGTTTTGTTTAAATCCATTTTAATTTTTTTTGGTTTTATGCTGATGGTTTTGCCCCAGGAAGTTGAGATTCAGGATTTAAAGCCATCAACCCATTACGTACAATTGCTCTTTTGGCAAGTTTTATTTTGAAATCATTGTGGCCATATCCTTTTGCGCCATTTAAAATCAAATCCGCCGCTAGGGCAAAATTCTCTGCATTCGCCATTTTGCCTTTTAAAAATTCTTCAGCTTCTGCCGAACGCCAGGGTTTATGTGCAACACCGCCAAGTGCAATTCTGGCTTCTTTAATTGTATCTCCATCAAGTTCCAGTGCGGTTGCAACAGAAACCAACGCAAAAGCATACGAATGGCGGTCGCGGAGTTTCAGGTACGAATAATTTGCTTCGAAGCCTTTTTCAGGAAGATCAATGGAAATAATCAGCTCGTGAGGTTTGAGGTTGTTATCCAGCTCTGGCCGATCATCTGGTAGGCGGTGAAAGTTTGCAAAGTTAATGCTGCGGTTTCCTTCCGGACCAACAACATTCACCACCGCATCCAAAGCAGCCAAAGCCACGCACATATCAGATGGAAAAACCGCAATGCAATGTTCACTGGTTCCTAAAATTGCATGAATCCTGTTATAGCCATCTTTGGCAGGGCAGCCAGAACCTGGAACTCGTTTATTACAGGGTACTTCATGATCATAAAAATAATAACATCGCGTTCGTTGTAACAAGTTGCCGCCATTACTGGCCATATTTCTGATCTGAGCCGATGCGCCTGCAAGAATTGCTTTTGAAAGTAGCGGATATTTTTGTTCAACCACCGGGTGATAAGCGGTATCAGCATTTTTAAATCCCGCTCCAAGCCTTAGTCCTCCATTTTCCAGTTCCCGAATCTCTGAAAGTTCCGCAATGCGATTGATGTCAATCAGTTCAGTAGGGTTGGTGATGTTATATTTCCACAGATCAATCAGGTTAGTGCCGCCTGCCAGAAAACGGCTAGCTTCATGGTTTTGAATAAGGTTGATCGCTTCTTCAGAAGTTGCTGCTTGTTTATATTCAAAGTTATTCACCGCTACCTCCGTTTTTTACCTGCATAATGGCATCAATAATGCCCACGTTTGCGCCACAGCGACACAAATTTCCACTCATCAACTCTTTTACTTCTTCCCGTGAGTTGGCTTTTCCTTCTTGTATTAAACCAATTGCACTGCATATTTGGCCAGGCGTGCAATAGCCACACTGAAATGCATCATGATCAATAAAAGCTTGTTGTATCGGATGTAAATCATCTTCTCGAGCAATACCTTCAATGGTAGTAATTTCAGATCCGTTTTTCATCACGGCCAGCGTAAGGCAACTTAGAATTCGTTTGCCATCGCAAATTACCGTACAGGCGCCGCATTGCCCATGATCGCAACCTTTTTTGGTTCCGGTCAAATTTAAATGGTCACGCAAACCATCCAATAGGCTTACCCACGGTTTAAGGAGTAATTTTTTTTCTTCACCATTCACTTTTAAAGTTAAAGCATAGGTGTTTTCTTTCTCGTAGAGATGATTTTGCGTTTCTGTTCGCATCTTATGGAATTGTTAGTGGTAGCTATTGTTCTGCTAACATTAAAAAACAAGGATAAGTTTTGGTTTTTTTGCGCCACATGGTTCAATAGGTTTTGCATGGCAATGTGAGTTTCAATTTAACGCTTCCCTGGTTATTCTTTTTTCGAATAATCAATTTGTGCTGGCGAATTATAAATAATATCCAACGAATTTCAATTCAGCTGTACTTAAATTGATTAGGTATGCTATTTTACAGAAAGAAAGATAAGTGTGGTTTTTGGTAAACTTAAATAAGATCATATCATGGGTTGGGACATTAGTTATCATCCGATTAGCGAAGAACAGATGCAGACCTGGTATTTCGATGTTCTGGAAAACAAAGCGCAAATAGCAGACATAGCGAGTAAAAACGGCATTGAAGAATTTTACCAGCAAAAATATGGCGACACCATCAATGTTGCTTTAGAAACGAAAGCTGACGATATTTTCGAACATACACACGGCTATTACGTAGCTGTTATTCAAGGTTTTTTCGAAAAATATTTTTACGTACGGGGAGGTGCGTTATCTTTTGCCGAAAGCGATGTGTTGCAAAAATATTTCAAGCCTTGGGAAGCTATTATTCCTGAAAACAGATTTGCTCAAAAAATTCTTAATCACATTGTAGCAAACTATAGTTCGGGAGTTTACATTCCTAAACAAAAAGTAAAGCAGTTATTGAATGATTATCAAAATGATGCGCTAATAAAATCAACATTGGATGAGCTCTTTTCGCATGGGCGAATGGCGGTGTTTCTAAAGGCGCTGGCTTACGCTGAAGGAAAAGGTTTAGGGCTGTTAGAAGCAACCGAAGTAGTTGAACCCAATCCGTTAGATTTAAACAGTTCTTCATGTTATTCTAACCTATATAAATGCGATCCTGAAGGTGCACACCTTTATCAAGAAACGGCAATGGCTCAGTTTGCAGAAATTGAGCAAAGAGAAGGTTTGGCCGAAGGAACCATAATAAACAATGCAGAACATGTGGTAACCCATATCGAACCTGAAAAACCAAAGGAGGAAAAAGGATTTTGGAGCAAATTGTTTGGTAAATAAATCCATAAACATGCTTATCGATAAAAATGCTTCAGCTAACCAGTTAAATCCAACAAAGTTGGAGGCCGATGGTATGGTGTACATCAACACCAATCAATGGTTTTTGGCTTATTCGGCTTTTGCTTACTTGCATCAAAACACCAAAGAAAAATCTGTGGCTTTATTATACAACATGGCCCTTTGCCATCGCTCTGCAAATGAATATACAAAAGCTATCGCGATGCTGGGCGAGGCACAGATGAAAATTGCTACGCCATCAAGCGCACAACATGTAAATAACCACTTACCTGATAATTTATTAACGGATGAATATGAAAATGGGTTTTATCGCCTTGCGTTGAACGAAACGATGGTGCTGTTAAATACCAATCTCGTCAAATTGCGCATCAGAAGAGTCTTGGTAGACATTAATCTGAAACTCGAAAACTGGCAGGAAGTTATTCGTTTAGCGGCTTTGCCGGAAATGGATAGATGTAAAAACGTGATTGAAGCACTAACCACTGCGAAATCTAAAACTAACACTTAAACACACATGAATTTATACCAGATAGAACAAGCATATATACAGGGGAAAGACCTTGCAGAGATAAACGAATTATATAAAAAGGAGATCGTTGATATTTCGGAAGAACAGCAAATAGAAGTTTGGAGGCAGGTTTGTGGTTTTGCTAATTTAGAAATGGTTGAATTTCTGATTGCACAAGGCTGGCGAAGTGCCGGGGTGGAAGACAGACATGGCGATACCCTATTGCATTTTTTAGCCACGCCACTGCGTACTTATGATTACTTTATTGGTGAAAAAAAGGTTTACGAATGTACCAAAAAACTACTGGAGGTAAAGGTTAGTCCGCTGAGGAAAAATAGCGATGGCGAAACGGCTTTAATGCTTGGTGCCAGGGTTGGTTATACCGAAATGCTGGAAGCTTATCAGGAAGTTGGTGCAAAAATCGATTTTACCAATCGTAAGGGAAATACCATATTGCATATCCTGGCTGAGTATTCCTACACTCCAGTTTCTGCATTTGAAACCGCCCTGGAACGCTTAATGACGCATCAAAATGATCCTGACTTTGATGAAAACAACCAAAGACAAGCGCAAACCAGAAGAGAACTAGAATGGAGGCATCATGTATGTAAGGCGAGATTTAATCAATTTATCACATTCGCCATTGTTGCCAGGGAATTCGGAATTGATCCGTTTCAAAAAAATAATGAGGGAAAAACGGCTGTTGATGTGGCCATTGCTCAGAAATCTAAATCAATTGGGGCCATTTTAAAAGGAGTCGATTTTAACAATCAGGAAACGGTAACACACTACTTCGATGCCGGAGGAATGGATTTGCATCAGGCTTGTTATCACAAAGATTTGGTGGCCCTAAATGCTTTGATCCAGGTAGGTGAAAATGTAAATGAAATTTATGATGTAGAAGGTGATGCTTTAAATGGAATGACCCCGCTAGCCATTGCCATGCAAAAACATTCTTTTGAGGTTACTGAATTATTGCTAAAAAATGGCGCTGATCCAAATGCGCTTGATAGCAGTGCCTGGCATCCTTTCAGGCATTTATATACGCCTGTTTCGGGTGTAAATACCAATTTCGACCAGTTTAACGATAAAGTTTTTCAGAAAATTTTAGCGGCCTATATCACAGCCGGTTATAAAATAGATTCGTTAGTGGATGATGAAGAAAATACTTTATTAACTATTTCGGCTAAATATGCCGATAGTTTAATGCTTTTCAATAGCAATACGATTTCGACAGTTTTAACGCAGGAAGCGATATATACGAATGCTGATGTAAATAAAACCAATCGAAATGGAATTTCGGCATTAATGTACTTGTGTTTGGCAGATTCGCAAAGGGGCGAGAAAAACCTGATTACCATTTTAGAGCAAGGTGCTTCAACTGAACTGCGTGATAAAAACGGTAAAACAGCGCTGATGTATGCGGTTAACAATTCAGATAGATCAGTAGCAAAAACTTACTGCGAGCTGATGGCAGATTTTGGAAATCTTTTGATTGATGCAAAAGACAATGATGGGAAATCGGCACTGGATTATGCAGGCGAACGCAATAATGAAACGCTGGTTGCCTGGCTCGTTGAAAAAATGTAGAAACTAAAAATTATTATAAACGACATTAAATGGACGCAATATTTTTAAACGCTTGCAAGAATAATCAAAAAGCAATCGTACAAACACTACTGAAAAAGGGTGGAATAAACCTCGATAAACGCGATGGAATGGGCAATACGCCATTATTTTATGCTTGCCAGAAAGGGGCGAGGGATATCGTTAAAATTTTGGTAGATGGAGGAGCCGATGTTAACCTGGCCAATAACCAAAGCGCTACACCTTTACACATTGTTTCGCAAAGTGGTAATAAAGAAATCTTAAGCGTTTTGTTAGATAGTGGAGCCGACATCAATGCAACCGACAAAGAAGGAAAAACTGCCTTGATTTATTCGCTGGCCGAAGGAAGAACGGAATTTACCAAGTTCTTATTATCAAAAGGAGCAGACAAAAGCATTAAAGATAATGAGGGCCATAGTGCATTGGATTATGCCACGAGCAGAGGTTTGCGAGATACCGTTGCATTATTAGTTGGCAATGCCGATGATAAAAATAGCAGTGGAAATACACCCTTGCACCAGGCGGTTTGGAACAACGAGGCAGAAGTGGTAGGCGAGTTGCTGAAAGTTAGCACGATAAACATCAACGCTGTAAATGACAGCGGAGATAGTGCTTTGGTATTGGCTTGTATGCAAAATAACTTGAGGGTTGCCCAACAACTGCTTAATGCAAATGCCGATATGTTGTTGAAGCGATTGGATGGAAATTCGGTTTTGCATTACAGCAGTGGCAGAGGGAATAAGGAAATAGTAAAGTTGCTGGTTGAAAAAGGAATGGACATCAACAGTAAAAACAACGAGGGTGAAACGCCATTAATCGTATCTGCCATTTGCGGCTTTAATGAAATTTCAGCTTTGCTGATTGATAGTGGTGCTGATGTAAATGAGAAAGATAATGATGAACATTCGGCATTACATTATGCTTCAGAAAAGGGTTACAATGAAATTGTAGAGCAGTTGATTATGGCTGGAGCAAATTCGTAACGAGTTAATACAAAGAATTATATATGCCATGACAGCACAAATTAAAAATATTATCGACCAACTTGAAACGTATATCAAAAAGGCTGAAGAAACAGGAGATAAATACGATTTTATCGATCCTGCTTATGAAGTTATTGACGAGCTAGAGAAAATTGAAAATAATGTGACGCAATTGAACCCATATTCGAACTGTTAGAACGTAGTCCAGATATAGATTACGGCGGACCAGGGCCATTAGGCAGTTTTATAGAAACTCATTACAAAAACGGCTACGAAGAATTGCTTTTACAGTCCATTGAAAGAAAGCCAACAGCGTATTCGCTGTATTTATTGCATCGTCTCATAAATGATAAAGACCATCCTAATCATCAAATCTATCTTGAACTAATGAAAAAAATAGCGACAAGTGAAAAATATCCTAAAAATATAATTGATGATGCAAAAGATAGCTTGACATACTTTGAATAACAATAAACGCATTTATTAATATTAAAAAAGTTTAAACCTTCTACTAAAATCTATTAAAAACATAATCTCATCCCATATTTAATAAATTACTAATTATCAAGAAATTAATAAACATTCATTAACCATCTAAACTAAAATTATGGGATTTTTAAAAACAATTATCAACTTGATTTCAAGTGCAATTTCTGAATCAAAAGAGTCGCAACCAGGGCAATCTCCTGAGGAAATTATAGCCTCGTTAGAGCGAAGAGGTAAACACGAACAAGCACAACAGTATAGAGATTATTTTGCTCAAATAGAAAAAGATAAAGAAGATTACAGTTTAAAAATTAGCGAGAGCATAACTTATGAAAAGTTGTCGCCGTATAAAAATACACCTCGAATTGATGCAGGATTTATAAAGGATACAGCTGCCTTATATAGCAGTTCATCAAAAAATATAGAAAAAATCACCAATGCACAAATGGTGCTTGCCTCGGTGGTGCAGGCAAATCATCAATTGTATAAAGAAGGAAATGAAGACATGTTGCCTATGGTGTTGGTATTTGCTTTAGATGAAGAACATAGATTTAACACTGATTGGCTAATTGACACAGCAGACAAAATAGCTGACATGAAAGAAAGTAACAACGTGCCACAAGATGTATTTGCCTTTATTAAAGTATTGAGGGATGACCAAAGTATTTTCTGTTTCAAACTAGGAAGTAGCTTAAGTGGTGGTGCGGATGCCTGGTGTGTTACGTATTCAATACCGAAACAAAAATATTTACCAGGCGCTGTAATTCCATCTATCAATATTTTACCCTTCCTGATCATGGATACCTTGAAAGATGATTATCAAGCTAAACTTGCCATTGTACCTTCAAAATATTATACAAATAACAACCAATAGCTAAAATGATTTGATAGTTGGCTTAGCTAATGAAAAAATGAAATGAAAACCTAGCTGGTTCGTGAAGAGTATTTCAGATGGAAATCTGTGATTTTAGAGTTATCACGCTATTTAGCATCATTCTATTTCTGATCATCCTGCTCCTGACGAGCATAAAGTGTTATTAATAGCAACACAATTAATCAATAACAAATATCAATATGAAGACAATCAAAACCATTTTAGGCATAGCGGTAGTGCTATTTATCGGCGTAGTATTTTTCTACACCAGTAGCAGTGTAAAAACTGCCAAAGAAATCGAAACCACCTATACCCATCACAACCAGACCATTACTTTGGAAGGTAAATTTAAAGCGCCATTTCTTACGCGAACTGGTAAGAATATCGCTATGGAATTTGAGGTTTACAACGATTTCTTTATCATCCAAACCGGAAATAAAACAATTAATGGGATAACTGTTAATTATGGCGAAGGAAAAAATTCGGTGTTCATTGATGTTCCTGAAGATAGCCGGAAGTTTGAGCAGACAGACGTAGTTATTTTTGATAAGGATGGTAATAAATTAACCACCAGCGACAAAGTGAAAATAACCGCACAAATTGTTTACCCGAATAAAGGTGTTAAAAAATCTTCATCCGTAAAAGATTACAGCACCGGCAAGGTAACAGTTAAAGATGAAGGTGAAGATTTCGGTTACGAAGTCTCCAACGTTGTTATTGAGAAAATTTAATGATTAGCGGCACAGGTTTTTGACTTGTACCGATTTCACCTTGCTTTTAAAATGATGGCAAAAAACTTAATTATGCTAAGCTTTTTTTTAGTGCTTTCTATTTCAAGCAAAGCGCAAAAAAAACCGTTTCCAAAAAGTGCTTTTGCAGGTAAATGGGAATATGAGCAAACACACCATAACCTGCTTATTGTGATCGAATTTGAGAAAGGAAAAGATTATGCAACCGTTACAGATATTGGAACCGGAGAAGCACCACCTTTTAAATTAAAGGCACAAATGCAAGGCGATAAATTGGTTATCTATCCGCAAACGCATCAAAACGATTTTTATTTTCAGCTATATATCAAAGATAAAACGCTAATTTTTCAATCCCAGATTGCCATCTGGGACAGGAATGGAAATCCACGGCCTGCAGATAAAAATCGTTTTCTTAACAGGGTATACCACAGGGTAAAGTAAGCTCATACTCGTGTGGTTCTCTTTTAATTAAAATCTTAAACGATCAAAGATAAGCGGCTTCAGCAAAACAAAAAAAATGGGGCGAACCCAATCATATATTTTCATTATATGCTTTGCTTCACGCGAAGCGGGAATACGAAAAATAGTTCTGAACCGGCGAATTTAAAGACGATTCCAACGGATAATGATTTTGCCGGCCAAATTGAATGCCATAATGTATTTTTATATCGTGATCTGTTCATCCCCCAGTATCGCAATATTATGATTGATAAAGATATAAAATTTGAGGATGATCTGTTCGAAACAAATTGTTTTGGTGCTGTTAATTGTGCTTGCTACTTCCAGCTTAGCATTAGCAAAGGGTAGAATACCAATTGGAGAGCGATCGGTTTTGAACACCGTTCATGATCTACCAAATATCAATGATTTTAAACTTGACAGTGGCAATTATCTTGATTTGGCAACGCTGCATAAAGAATTTAACATCGCTTATATTCTGCCCTTGTACATCACACAAGAACCAAAACTGGTTATTTACGATGAAGAAACAGACCGCTATTTCGATTTGCCGGAAAGCGAATTAAAAGTGCTTCTTCGCTCTCAAAAATTAAATCAAAAAGACTTGATTGGCTTACCCTTTTATACAAGGTATGGCGCCAAATTAATCGTGATACTATTTTTGGCCTTTATAATTTGGGGAATTCTTCCTTATCAGAAACCAAAAGTTATACCTAAAACAGTCTAAATTCTTATTTATCCACTAAAACCCCAAAAAAATGAGTAGCTCAGTTATTTTTATTATTGTTTTCATAATTGTGACTTATGGAGGCATTTTTTACTTTATGCAATTGAAGAAAAAGAAGCAGATAGAAATGTTTCAGAATACCGATTTCAATGCAGAAATGCGTAATGTGCTTACCTACAAAAACAAATTTTTAAACTCCGAACTTTCCTTTTTACCTAAGCAAATGGAAGGCAAGCCTATTGATGCATTTAATTATGCCAATATCAATTATTCCACTAAAGATTCAATAAAAGATGGTATTAAAGACAGTTTAAAAGGAATGGCCACTTTAGGAACCGTTAGGTTTCAAACTGTTCAAACGCCGAAGTACTTCATTTTAAGCGGTGCCGATTTACATTTGTTAGATACCGACACGGATGGTGAAATTTCCAATCACCTGGTTTTTGATGCTACTCGTTTACAGGCATCATCAATAAGTGAAGTTCCTTTAGAGGGTGTAATCAAAGCATTTGCTAAACAAAAAGGAGATAATGTTAAAGCTTACCGGATTTCGCTGGCTACTGATGGCAATCCCATCGAATTAATTATGTTTTCGGCCTTGTTATTTACCTATGCCAACACAAATGCGAGTGCATTTTCGCTGAACATTCAGAAAAATATAGAAGAAATTATCATTGCGAATGATTTCCTTAAAAAACTTGGCGAACGCTATCTAAACCTAAAAGTATCAGGTTTGCTCAACTAATTTAAAATATAACTAATCAACTAACAAAATAATATAAAATATGAAGAAAATGTTTTTTATCGCTATTGCATCGGCAATGCTTATTTCATGCAGTCAAAACAAGGAAAAAGGGCAAGTGGTAAATTTTGAGCAGTACCAGGCATTAAACCAGGTAAAGGAAAATAATGGTAAAAGGTTTGCCATTGTTGGCTACCCGTTTATTGATAGCGATATTACCGTAAGAAGCGGTGTTAGCCACGATAGCCAATTGCCACAGATTGGCTTCTACGAAGAGCCGGGAGGAAAAGGCAAAATGCTTGCCTTAATGCCTGTAGCCAATGGAACAGGCAAAAACGAATTTGATGCGCCAGAAACTTTTACCATGGATCAGGTTGTTTTCTACGATAACGAAGGGAAGCCATTAAAGTACACAGATAAAATGGAAGTGTCTTTTACGATGGATTTACAGGTTGACAGGGGTAAAACAACTTTTAACGATCGCTCTGTTTACTATGGCGGGCCAAGTGAAACCCGTATAGACAAAGCCAAATAACGATGGTTGTTATCGCTGTTCTGATGTAGATTGAGTGATCGCACCTATTAAGAACCGCTTGAAGACCTTAATTTATAACTGCCTTTGGTGATTATAAATTAAGGTCTTTCTTTTATCTTTGCAGAAATTTCAATATTTCAACTGTGATTAATGTAAACAACATCTCCGTTTCATTTGGCGGAACCACGCTCTTCAGCGACGTAACTTTTTCCATAAACGAGAACGACAAAATTGCTTTAATGGGCAAAAATGGTGCGGGAAAATCGACCATTTTAAAAATTATTGCTGATGTTGCAAAACCCACTTCGGGAAGTGTTACTGGACCAAAAGATGCGGTTATTGCCTATTTACCACAGCATTTGCTTACCGAAGATAAACTTACGGTGTTCGAAGAAACCATGAAAGCTTTTCAGGAAGTAAACCAGATGCAAAAGGAGCTTGATGAACTGAATGAACAGCTTACCATTCGTACAGATTACGATAGTGACGATTACATGAAACTGATTGAAAGGGTATCAGAACTGAGCGAAAAGTTTTATTCGATCGAAGAAGTTAATTACGATGCAGAGGTTGAAAAAGTACTCAAAGGTTTAGGTTTTGAACGTAAAGACTTTAGCCGCCAAACTTCTGAATTTTCTGGTGGATGGCGTATGCGTATTGAACTTGCCAAAATTCTACTTCAAAAACCTGATCTGATTTTACTGGATGAGCCTACCAACCACATGGATATTGAAAGTATTCAATGGCTGGAGGATTTTCTCATCAATTCGGCCAAAGCAGTAATGGTAATCTCTCACGACAGGGCTTTTGTAGATAACATCACGAACCGTACCATTGAGGTAACGATGGGTAGAATTTACGATTACAAAGCCAAATATAGCCACTATTTACAGTTACGTGCCGACAGAAGAATACATCAGCTAAAAGCTTACGAAGAGCAACAACGGTTTATTGCCGATAACCAGGAATTTATTGACCGTTTCAGAGGGACTTACTCTAAAACACTTCAGGTACAATCGCGTGTAAAAATGCTTGAAAAGCTGGAGGTGATAGAAATTGACGAAGTAGATACTTCAGCATTAAGACTGAAATTTCCGCCGTCGCCACGTTCTGGCCAATATCCGGTAATGGCAGAAGAGCTTACCAAAACTTATGGCGATCATGTGGTATTTCAGAAGGCAAATCTGGTAATCGAACGCGGCGAGAAAGTAGCTTTTGTAGGGAAAAACGGTGAAGGCAAATCCACCATGATCAAAGCCATCATGGGTGAAATCGATTTTAAAGGAAGTTTAAAAGTTGGTCACAATGCTAAAATAGGTTATTTCGCTCAAAATCAAGCTGCTTTGCTGGATGAAAATCTTACCGTATTTGATACGATTGATCAGATTCCCTTGGGTGAAGGTACAGTTAAAATTAAAGACCTTTTAGGTGCTTTTATGTTCAGTGGCGATGATACGACTAAAAAAGTAAAAGTGCTTTCAGGTGGTGAAAAAACCCGGTTGGCGATGATTAAATTATTGTTGGAGCCGGTAAATGTTTTGATACTGGATGAGCCCACAAACCACCTGGATATGAAAACGAAAGATATCATTAAAGATGCTTTGAAAGACTTTGATGGCGCGCTTATTCTGGTTTCACACGATAGGGATTTTCTCGATGGCCTGGTTGAAAAAGTATTTGAGTTTGGTAATAAGCGTGTCCGCGAACATTTTGAAGATATTAAAGGTTTCCTGGCTTATAAAAAAATGGACAACCTGAAAGAAATCGAAAAAAACTAAAAGCCCAATCCAATTCCAGCACTCAGCATTCCGTAACCTCCTGAAAAACAGTAAGATCCATAAATCCTTACCACGGGGAATTTCATTTGAAAGCCAACATCGCCACGTAGTGTTTTTAGGTAGGTTCTTTTGAGCTCAAATGGATCGGTGTAGGTAATGTAGGCTACCTGATTATCACGTATACTATTCGGAATGGCGAAATTTCCCCTTAAGCCCAGGGTAGCCGATGATATACTGTAACCCAATGAAACGAAAGGGCTGAAAAAACCAATTTCTTTTGATAGGGTGGTTTGCAGGAGGTAGTTATCAAAACGACCATAAATCGCCTGACCAGTAAAATCAGTTGCTTGTTCGTTATTTTCTGGAATGGTGCCTGGAAGTGGTTGAAGGTTAAGTGCTCTGCTATAATTTAATACGTTAAAGCCAGCAAGTATAGAAAGATCGAAAGGTGTTTTTTTAACATCTTTTGGTATAAAATCCCTCACGATATTGTGTTTGATGCCAAGGCCAAACAATGAAACCGAACCAAACCGTTCTCCAAGTTTAATTTTTGGTGCCGCCCTAACCATCAATTCTGTATTAGCCATAAAGCCCACTGTAAGTTGAATCTGGGGTGTAGGCACAAGGTCTTCGATCACTGCACTGGGCAGTTCAAAAGAAATAAGTTTGTTGCCATTTCCATCGAACAAATCCATATAAGGCCCATTGTTATAACGATCGCCCGTAAATGTTGGCGAATGTATCTTCGTTGGGTCGGCAGGGCGAAGATTGCTGGAAAGGCCTATATTGGTCACATCAAAGGTTTGTTTCGCTCTGGGTATGATTGAACCAGTTGCCATGATCCTCAGATCAAAATGTAAGGGCCCTATTGTTTGTGCGGTATTTGCCCATCCACTATTCATGCCCAATCCGAAACCATAAAGTAATGGTCGGGAATAGGCGTCAACAAGTTTTTCTACATCGGCTGGACCGGCTTTAATCAGTTGCTCAAAATTAAATTGGGCGTTAACTTTTTGATTGGCAAAAAAAAATGTGCATAAGATGGGTAAGAGTAGCTTTTTCATGAATAGGCGCTTCAGCAAGTTCTAATTGAAATGAGGATTTAAATTCAAACCCAAAGCAATGTAAAATGTTTGATTCAACGCTTCTATTTGAAGCAATTATTTACTTTTATTAAAAAAAATCCCTCACGAGTTTCATCGCGAGGGATTGTCTTTCATCCGAAAGGGGAGCAGGCCGTCATCCATTGGCCGCTCGACTTAATTGTCGGGCGCAATGATATAAAATATGCGAACGGCTGTCAATACGTTGTTGATATTTATCAACAGTTCCTCAAAAGAATAAGTATTTACCGATATGGTATGCGTATTTAACAAAAAAGACCTGAAGCATCCGCAACCAGGTCTTTCCTTTTAGAAAGTGTCATCCATCTAATTTTAGGTATCGTAAATATACCTGTATAAGTTACGTGGTAAATACGCTTTTTTAAAATTTTGTACGTAGTAAACCGCTTTGATACTTATGGTTTCATTGGTTTGAAAACCGCTTTTTGAATGGCAAATTTTTTCACTGGTACTGAGTTACTATCTAACAGTTGATTAAATTGTGCATTCATAATCCAAATGTCGGCGCCGTTCGAGGTTGCCGTAGAAGGGTAAGTAAAACGATCCGTTGACGCCGTTGCTGCGCTAACTACAGCAGTTTGCCAGTTATCGTTACTGGTGAGTTGATAAATTTTATCATTCCCACCGTTGACAACCATGGTAAGATTATTTTTGTCTTTAAGCAACAAACCATCAGCACCTAAAAAATATTGATCGATCATAACCTTTTGCACGCTCTTTGGATTATTTAGCATTACTTTGAAAAGCTGACCTTTTGAACTGTTGTCAACAATTAAATAGCCATCTGGATGAAAAACAATGCCGTTTAATCCCACGCCTTCGGTTTTGAACAGCTCATCTTTAGCAAATACAGATGCTTTGCCATCTGGGCTTACCTTGTAAATGGCACCGGCAAAACTATCGGTAACGTAAGCGTTTCTCTGGGTATCGAATGTTAGGTCGTTGGCAAAATGTTTACCAGGCAGTAGTGCAGATAAATCAACATCTGATACTTTTTTCCCGGATTGGATGTCAATGGCAATTAATCTGGCCATTTTCATGCGGGTAGCTGGGTTGGTGTATTTACTGTAATTTGCATCACTTACACAGGCAAAAAGCTGTTTGCCATCCGGATGGATTTTCAATCCATAGGTCGATTTTAAGGTGGTATCAGCATGCAAAATACTGTAAGCACCCTGAGGAGTTACCTGCCCGATATTGCCCAGCCGGGCCGATGATACATAATAAATATTTTTGGCTTGATTATATGCAATGCCTTCAGGATAACTTTCTAATGCATCAAATTCAATCCTGGGCGTTGGTTCAGGTTTAATTGCCGCTACCGTAGCCACGCAAACTACTGCTAAGCAGATATAGGTTAAAGCTCTCATAATTAATTTGTTTTTTTAATGGCGTAAATATTTCCGGCAGCATCATCCGAAATGTAAATTGTTCCTTCTTTTGTCACGGTAATACCGGCAGGTCTGCCAAAGCGAGATTCGCCTTGTAAAAATCCGGTTAAAAAGTCTTCAGCTTTCACGGCTACACCGTTTTCAAAATGGATGCGTTGCACTTTGAAACCAACCGGCTTATCGGCATTCCATGAACCATGCCATGCCACAAGGCCATCTCCCGACCACTCTGCAGGAATATTGGCTGCGCCGCGAAAAAATGTGAAACCAATAGGGGCCATGTGTGCAGTTAATTCGAGTATTGAAGGTTGCGTATTTTTTACAACAGCTTCTTTGGTGTTTCCAGCAGGATCTTCGCGGCTTTTATCAACTTCCTGTTTGCCATAAGCGTAAGGAAAACCATAATCTGCACCCATCATGATGCGGTTTACTTCCTCTGGTGGCCAATCACTGCCTTTGGTGTCTCCGCCATTATCTATACCCCAAAGTTCTTTCGTTTGAGGGTGCCAATCGAAGCCGATGGTATTTCTTAAACCGCTTGCAAAAATTTTCCTGCCCCAGGTTTTTGGATCAACCTGTAACATGGTTGCGGTTTCTTTATCACTTTCCTTACAGTCATTACAAAGTGAGCCTACTGAAATGTAAAGCATACCATCAGGGCCAAAATCCATTGTTCTGTTCGGGTGTTGTCCACCGTCGGGAAGATCTTTAATCAGCGTTTCTGCAGCGTAAACGTTCAATGTGCCGTCTGGCTTTACCGGATAGCGGCGAAGTTCGTTGCTGTTGCACAGGTACATCCAGTTATCTTTCATGGTAATGCCATGGACACCTTTAAAATTAGCGACAACGGTGATCAGATTTTCGAATTTATTGTCTTTGTTCGCGTCATCGAGCAGCAAAACATCTCCACCATCTCTGCGTGTTACATATACTTTTCCAGCTGGGCTGGTGTAAAGCATTCTCGGTTTACCTAAGCCAGATGCAGCTAAACTTACCTGCCAGCCTGGTGGCGTTTTTAAAAGCTTAAGCATTTCAGGTTTAAACTCCAATACCTGTGCATATTTTGTAACAGATATAGATTTGGTGACCTCTTTTGGTGGGAGACCACGTTGCGCCTGGGCCAAAGTTGTGCTTAGCATAAATACTGCTAAAGCTAATCTAAAATAATTTTTCTTCATGGTAGGGATTTTCCTTGTCAACACCAAAAAATTGACATAAGTTTTGACTAAAACATATATTAATTTCTAACGGCTCTGGATGTTCTGATAGGAAAAACATCCTGAAAAACATGATGTCAGTTAGCGTTCAATATTTGGATAACCAGAAACGCTTACAAGACGTTACTTGTTGTTTTATGAAAGGCAAGCGTATCGGCTGACATGTTTTTTAAAGTTACTTAAGCAATAAAAACTTTTAATGGTTTTAAAATGTTGGCTAGGCACATGAAAATCAAAAAAATAGTGATGTTACTGCTGATGGTTGGTGCACTGCACACGCTTTCTTTTGCGCAAAGCAAACCAAAACAGTTTTGGCTTTTCCTAACGCATAGCCAAAAAATTAATGATCAGTTCGAACTACTGGCCGATGCCCAGAGCCGGTCGGAAGAAAACCTTAACCAGGTAAACACGCTGTTGCTGAGGACTGCGTTGGCTTATCATTTTAATGATCAACATAGTTTTGCGCTAGGTTATGCTTATAAGGGTGATTGGCTTGATAACGAATATGAATATGAACACAGGATTTATCAACAATATCAATATGAATTTAAGATCAGACGCATTGAAATCCAATTACGTGGACGTTTCGAACAGCGTTTCCTGCAAGATTCAGGCACACATCTGGCATTAAGGGCGAGGGGTTTTGTTGCCGCCCAGTTCCCATTATATGCTAACAAGGACTTTTCGTCTGGGCTTTTTGCTGGCCTGCAGAATGAGGTATTCTTAAATGTATTAAACCGACAATATGCAAACAGTCATGTCTTTGATCAAAACCGGCCTTATGTTTCAATAGGATATCGCTTTAGCAAGAAAATTGAAAGCAGTTTCGATTATGGTTTAATGGCCGACCAAAGCGAGGAAAAAAATACTTTTACAAATGTATTTAGGATAGCCATAACCACTAGTTTTTAGGCTGTAATCTTGTTCTTACCGTAGCCCTTCAAATCGACCCCGATTGTTAAAATAAAACCTTAACAAGCATTTGATTTGATAATTATCAATAGAAATCATCTTTATGTTCTGTTCATTCTGTGATATAGCCTTTTAACGCTTGATTCTGCTTTAGCTGATGCTCAAATTTGCATGAACTAAACTAAACCAAATTAATATGCCCATTTCACAACATGGAAAATTTGTTCGCGTACAAAACACTTTTATTAAAATTGATAGTATCATCATGGTCAGACCGAAAGATCTGGTTCAGTATGATCATGAAGATCGAATATTGAGTAAGGATTTCCCTGAAATACATATCGACACCACAAAAGGGTCGTTTCCTTTTTTGTTTCAGGAATTTGAGCAACGGGATTTAGCTTTAGAAAAGCTTGTGACTATCTTAGGGGAACTTTAAATCGTAACATTAAATAACAACAGGAGGCATTTTGCCTGCCCTCTGTTGTTAAGTTAATTGCGTTATTTAACCTTCGTTGATATGACGATGTAAATATTCTTCTACATTGATCAAATCATTGTCTACCTGATCTTTTGCAGTAGCCGAATCATAGTGAAGAGAATCATCTGCAAACTCACTTAACAGATTAATTTTCAGTTCTTGTTCATCATCAGCATTTGCACGTTCACCAATTACAGTGAATATGCCTTCAATACCATCGTGTACAAAACTGTATTTCACTTCGAACCGGTTCTCATCTTCTGTAGGTACCTCTGCAATCTCTGTGTATTCGCGTTCTTCAACGGTTTCAAGTCCCTGTTTCAGCAACTTTATTGCCTGCTGTTTTTTCTCTTCTGTCATCGTTAATATTTTAATTTCTATACCATAACATTTTGGGGCGCACAAGGTTTTAAAAGATTAATTCGTAAAGCGTGAGGCTTTTTCTGACGATTTTTTTCAGCGGGAAATTTTTTCTGAACAAATTTCTATTTCCTGCTGTTGCTTAAATAAAGGTCAATCTTTCATATAGAGATATCTGGGTTGATTGAGACATGCTTAAATATAGATAACCATTGGTGCTGAATTGATTTGCACCAACACTAAAACTTAAATACATATGATGCCGGAACAGAACCGTAAAACACTTGAAAACCCATTAAATAAATATCCGAAACCGCCTTTCGAAAAGCAGCCACAGGAAGTTCCAGGCCTAGCGTCGAAAATGTTGCCGGTACCCGATCATGGAGAAAGCAGCTACCACGGCTCAGGGCGCTTGCTCGGACGTAAAGCATTAATTACGGGAGGCGACTCCGGTATTGGAAGGGCCGCGGCTATTGCCTATGCCAGAGAAGGGGCAGATGTGGTAATTAACTATTTGCCAGAAGAGCAATCTGATGCTGATGAAGTGATCGCTTTAATAAAAGCTGCCGGAAGACAAGGTTATGGCATTCCGGGTGATATTACCGATCCATCGTTTTGCAAGCAACTGGTTGAACAAACGGTTGAAAAACTGGAAGGAATTGATATTTTAGTAAATAATGCCGGTCATCAGCAAGCTGTAGAATCCTTACTCGATTTAACTAACGAAGGATTTGATGAAACCATTAAAACCAATATTTATGCACCATTTTGGATTACCAAAGCAGCTTTGCCACATTTACCCCAAGGTGCTGTAATTATCGCAACCTCTTCGGTTCAGGCTTACGATCCATCTGAAAATTTATTCGATTACGCACAAACCAAGGCGGCAAACGTAGCTTTCGTCAAATCGCTGGCCAAACAGTTAGGCCCAAAAGGTATTCGCGTAAACGGTGTGGCACCAGGTCCTGTTTGGACACCCCTGCAAACCAGTGGTGGGCAGCCACAAGATGCTATTGTAGCATTCGGAGCGCAAACACCCTTAGGCAGACCAGGGCAACCTGCTGAGCTAGCATCTATTTATGTACAGTTAGCAGCCAGCGATGCAAGTTATGCTACCGGGCAAATATATGGTGCCGCAGGTGGAAGCGGACATCCTTAGTTAAAATTAGCCATTAATAAATATCCCATGAAAGCAGAAAATCACGATTTGGATCTTGTCAGGCAAAAATTTAATGACGCACTTCTTGAAACCATTTGGTCGGATACAGGTGCACCGAGTTATATCATTAAGGAAGGTTTGGATCCTGAAGAATATAGCATCATGGCCAAACAGCTTTTAGAAGCAGAGCAAATTATTGCCCATGATTTTACCAGCGAAGTCAGAGATGAATCAGGTTCAAAATCAGCAAAATTTGATTACAAATCTGGTTGGTTTTTAGAAGGACTTGGAGAAGGAGAGGTGGAGTAATTCCCACCTCTTTTTCATTTAGTTTATTTTAGTGATCATTCTTATTAGCGTTGGCCAAACGTTATTTGCCATAATCTTGTAGCCTTCTGCCAGCGGATGAACACCATCGTACATGTTAAGGTGTTTTCTTCCTTCAATTCCATCTAGCAAGTAGGGGACAAGTTCACAGTGATTTTGCGTTGCTAAATCCTGATATATGCGGCGGTAACCAGGAGCCCGTTCATCTGGTATCCAAATGGGAAGTTTCATTCCTAAAATGAGAATAGCTGCTGCAGGATGTTTTTCTTTTACTGCTGAAATTATGCTATGTAAGTTATGGCTTACCAACGTTGCCGGATGCCCACGTAACAAATCATTGGCGCCAAGTTCAAGTACAAAAATATCTGTATCTATTTTCAAAATCTCAGGTAAACGCTTCAACGCTGAAACAGAAGTATCACCACTAAGCCCTGCATTAATAACTTGATGCTCCATCCCCTCACTCCTTAAAATCTGCCGGATTCGGGCCGGTAAAGATTCGGTGAGCGGATCGCGAAGTCCGTAACCAGCAGTAAGGCTATCTCCGAAGAATACAATTGTTCCCATTCAAATTTTAAATAGAAACGGTAAGCGTATAAAAATGTTTGCCAGTTCTAATTGCCACAAATTCCTCAAAAATCATCTCATATTAATTGAGATCATACCATTTTGGAAGTTCAATGTAGTTTTTGTTCCAATCTAGTTTTCCATTCGGATTTCTAAATCCTACTGAAAGGTAATTTACTTCAGGATGGTGCTCAACTAAATGTTTTTTAAATTCATAGGCATCTATGGTTAAATAGTGATACAGCCGCTCACAATCTATTTCATCATGTGCCAACATAATCATCACCACTTCGCCACTGTAGAGGCTGATTAATTCACTGCCAAAAACCTTCATTTTATTGATGTTAATTGTAATGCGAAAACATAGTGCATTGATGTTTTTATCATGCTTATAGTCAATTACCGTCTTTTGATTAAAAGGTCGTTAATTTTAATAGAGGAAAGGATAGCCAGGATTGCAAATAAAACGAAGAAAAATCCATAACCTACGCACACATAATCTAATTTTGAATGTTCAATGCAGCCCTTGTAAAAAAATATAATGCTAACCAATGATAACAGGATTCCACTAGCAGCGAAAAGGTCTCCGTAAAGTGTAGTTAATTGTATATGATCAGTTTTCGCCGGCTTGCCTATCAATCGGCTATGTAATCTTACTATAGTGTTTTTTATTATCATACCAATTAGACAAATAAAGGTATGGCTTAGTTGGTTGATATAGAAGAAATAAAATACCTGATTTTTCACCTGTTTTAAAGCAGGTAGTCAACATGGTTGGCTACGTTCTTAAATCTTAATACCTGTTTTTTTGTTATTGCAAACCATTTAACATTTTTTGTGGTGTATATGGGGAAGATTGATCAACAATTTTCGCTAACAAAACACAAAGCTATGTTCCATCATTCAAAAGACCTGCAGTTTAATGCAAGGGTTTCCAGGCCTGACCCTGTTTTTGCAAATATTCTTTTAGAACAGTTCGGCGGTGAGAACGGCGAACTTGCAGCAGCCATGCAATATTTTACGCAAGCATTTGGTGCAAAGCAACCCCATCCAGATAAGTACGACATGCTGATGGATATTGCAACGGAAGAGTTTAGTCACCTCGAAATAGTGGGGGCCACCATACAAATGTTACTAAAAGGTGTAATTGGCTCGCTTAAAGATGCTGCTGATTCATCAGAGATTATGCAGGTGCTTGATGGTAAAGCCGCGAAAGAAAATATTATTCATGCCGCATTATCTGCAAATCCTCATTTCGTGATGCTAAGCAGTGGCGGACCACGGTTGGCTAACAGCCAGGGCATTCCTTGGTGTGCATCATATATCCACTCCAATGGCGATTTAACCGTAGATTTAAGAAGTAATCTGGCTTCAGAATCAAGGGCAAAATTGGTATATGAACACTTAATGAAATTTACTGATGATCCCTACGTAAAAGAAACACTTTCGTTTTTAATGACCCGAGAAGTGGCGCATTATAAAATGTTTGAGGCGGCACTGGATACGATCCAACCGAATTTTCCTCCAGGTGTATTGCAGGCCGATCCACGATTTACGCAGCAGTATTTTAATCTTTCTCCAGAAAAATCATTCACCGGACCATGGAATGAAGGTGAAATGCCAGGTATGGATAAGGAATGGGAATTTGTCTCAGATCCGGCCGCTTTTGTTCAGGAAACAGAAGGCTTAACCAAACTGGATGATGATATGGCTTCGGAACTGGAAGAAACAGAGGAATTAAATAAACAAATGAGTGAAGAGAAAAGTGCAGAAGTAATTGCAGCTGAGCCAGATGGCATTGCGCAATGGAGCGATTATTCAAAATAATAAACAACACACAAACAAATAACCGCCGGATGCCTGATCGCATCCGGTTTTTTTATTACCATTTTTATTCATGAGATGAACAGCTAATTCAGTTAAAACTATCTGGAATAACTTATGTTAGCACATAGCTTGATCATACCCGATCTCATGGTAGTGAAGAAATGGCCAACAACAAAACAAATGAAACAGATCATATTGGCCGAAGATCACAAGGTGATTAGAAACGGCGTTAAAATGTTATTGGAATCTACACAGCAATACCAGGTATTACAGGAGGCCAGCAATGGGCAAGAGGTGATTGATGCTTTAAACAAAGGATTAATTCCTGATTTAATTGTTTCTGATATTGGTATGCCTGTGATGGATGGCATTACCATGTTAGCCGAACTGAAGCAGTCATATCCTCAAATTCCTGTTTTGATTATGTCGATGATGGAAAGCGACGCCAATCTTTATCAAACCATAAAGGCAGGTGCCCGTGGTTTTTTAACTAAATCAGTTGATGCCGAAGAGCTTTTTTTCGCCATTAACAGGTTGTTGATTGGAGAGCGTTACGTTTGTTCCAGCCTGGCCATACCCATCATTGATCATGTCATCCAGAAAGAACTTGTTCCAAGCTTTAAAATGCGCAGTGGCGATTTTTCTTCAAGGGAGATTGAAATTTTACAACTGATTGGGCAGGGTTTAACCAATGTAGAAATGGCTGATAAGCTATTTATCAGTAAACGTACTGTTGAAGGGCACAGGCAAAGTTTGATTGATAAAACCGGAGCCAGAAACACTGCCGTATTGATGCGTTTTGCTTATGCAAACGGTATTATAGATTAATGTTCATCCTTTTTAAGGCTAAAACAATGCCTTTTGTTTTAGGGTTTTAACAAAAAATAATATAATTAATGGCAGAAATTCGCAATGATATTTTTTATAAAATGGGATCTTCCACTTCGGATGGATATTTTATTTATGACGTTCAACAATCGGATTTCGTTTATGTAAATCAAGCTTTTGTTGTGATGTTTAATCTTTCGGAGCATCCGGTAAATACAAAGCAATTATGGGCTGCAGTTCATGATGAGGATAAAGACCATTTACAAAGTTGTTACGAAGAATTACTGGCAGATGGCGGATCAAAAAAATATGTTTTTCGCATGGTAACAGCCGATGAAAAGGTAAGATATTTGAAATGTACCGCTTATTTGGATCAGGAAAATAACGAAATTTACGGGATCCTGGATGATTTCACTACTACACAGGAAAACAAAACACATATCGAACAGATTAACGGGCGAAAAAATGTTACGCTTGAAGTACTTTCTCACGATCTTAAAGAACCATTAGGCATGATTAAAATGGCCGTATCATCAATGGAAAACAAAATTGGAAGAGTTGCTGAAGAAGATTTTAAAGGTTCATTACAATTTATTGCGGATGTGTGCGAACGCAATTTGAAACTGATCAGAAGTATGGTTAACCATGAATTTCTAAAATCGTCAGTAGTAGCGATTAAGCGGGAGCGGGTAGATTTGATTTGGGAACTCAAAGATGTGGTTCGTTTCTATAAACGTTCTCATCTCCGTGAAATCAGGAACTTTACTTTTTCCTCAAGTCAGGAGAAAATTTTTATGTTCCTCGATAGCATGAAATTTATGCAGGTGATCAATAATTTGGTTTCAAATGCAATAAAATTTACTTCATTTGGCGGCAATATTGAGGTAAATGCCGAAGACCGCGGAGAAACGGTGGTGGTTTCGGTAAGCGATAACGGCATCGGTATACCAGAGAAAATCAAAGAGAAACTTTTTCAAAATGAAAAATCAGTGTTGCGAAAAGGGCTTAATGGGGAGGAATCTGGAGGGTTAGGAATGAATATCATTAAAGATATCGTAGATCTGCATCAGGGAAGAATTTGGCTGGTGAGTGAACAGGGCATAGGCACAACATTTTATATTGAACTTCCAAAATAGTAACCTAATGGATAATTACTACACAGGTACCAGTGGATTGCTTTTGCCGGTTCCGAATAAAGCATTTTATCCCGAAGAATACCAAACCCGATCGAGACTTTGCTATTATGGTTCGCTTGTAAACAGTATCGAGATCAACAGTTCTTTTTATAAAATTCCACAAGCTTCAACCATTAAAAGATGGTGTGCAGAAGTGCCGGAAGATTTTAGATTCACTTTTAAACTTTTTAAGGGCATTACACACCATCCTGGATTAGCATTCGACCCAAGTGAAATGGCCAGGTTTTTCGAGGTGATTAACGTGCTAGCAGATAAAAAGGGGTGTTTACTGGTTCAGTTTCCGCCGAGTGTGCGTATTACTCATTTCAGCCAGCTACAACAGCTCATGGCCGAACTTCGGCAATGTGATCCACTAGAAGAATGGAAAATTGCCCTTGAATTTCGACATGCCTCACTTTATGTTGAGGAGGTTTCTGAATTACTTGCTGAATTTAAAATGGCATCAGTGATTCATGACAAGGGAAATGCGGCAAGTCCGATGCAGATGGATGAAGCTTCTTTTGTTTACCTGCGTTTCCACGGTCCAGGTGGCAATTACAAAGGCAGTTATTCTGAAGCGTTACTTGCAGAATATGCCAGTTATATTAACGACTGGATGGAAGAAGGTAAAACCGTTTTTAGCTACTTTAATAATACTATGGGCGATGCCCATGCAAATTTAAAAACGTTAAATGAAATGGTAAAGGGTACTTTGTAATGAGCAATCATCCTGAAAATAAAAATCAAAAAAAGCCATCTTATCTGGATTTTCAGGTTTCAGCTTATGCCTGGAAACCTGATATCGATTATAAAAAACATCCTGAACAATACAAAGTAGGGAAGGGTGAGCAAGGTGTGCTAATCTGTGAACCCTATAAATCAGAAATTGGACCTTTCTGGCGTTTTAAAAACCCGGCCATTGCTCAGGAGAGTGCAGAAAAGATTTTTGAATTATTTAAAGATTATTTATCAAATGATGATTTTGTAGGTGCAGATCTTGCCAGAAAGTACCTGCAAATGGGTTATACCCGGGCTAGGCGCTATGCAAATTACAAGGGTGGGAAGAAATACGATAAAGAGAAAGATTATGCTCCGCTGGAACGGGGGACCGGAACGGATGAAAAAGCAGCGGCAGCTGCAATTTTTTATGACTTCTGGAAGCGGGCAGAAGGTTTTGACGATTATCAGCAAAGAAAGCTGGAGTGGAAGAAGCGGCTGGGGTAATTTTATCATGGCTGCTTAAAGTAAATGGCTTTGAAATTTTCATATCGGAATGTTGAAACAATGTGTTTGTACTTAGGCTTGTATAAACAAAACCTAACCTTAAATGCTATGAAAAATATCAAACTTATCTTAAGCCTTGCAACAGGCATCATCATTTTAGCCGGATGTTCCAATTATAATCCTGAAAAAGGCAATCATTATAAAGACATGGAGGATACCACTAAAACGAAAGATTCCATTCAGCCTGCCAAGCGACTGGATCCTGGTGATACGGTGAAGAAATATTAACGGCCAAAAAGATCCTTATTATCCGTATTCAACCCATCATTACCGCGTATTTGTCAACGTTTAAAAGAGGTACTTATCTTCGGAACAATTTTTGAAAACAACCTGTTTTTAATGAAATAAAGCGCATTAAAATGGAAAGAGAAATAATTGGAAGTGATCATGTTCCGGTACACCAAAGTGGGGCCGAAACTGATGCCATTGAGTGTGTAGCGTGTGAAAGCTACATTCAGGCAATAGAATTATATCAGATTGTTAAAAACAGACTTTCAGACGTTAATCGCTGGGGTGAAATGTCAAGTATCCCTTTATCTTCCTTTAAGCTTTTTGATTCCAACGGACGAAGTTGTGAAAGAACGGTAGCGGAAGGAGATTTTATTCGTATAGATATTCCAGGACCTGGAACCAGTATTGGCAAGGGCTATGATTGGGTTCATGTAGAAGCAGTATTTTCAGAAGTTGATTTTGACGAAGATGTTTTCACCCTTCGGGTACGCCCATCATCGCATCCGCTTGATCCGGAAGGAAAAACCGCTCATTTTCTTACGTCGAAAGCCACATCAACCTTCCAGATTAGACGTGTAAAAAACGTGGTGTATGCCGAAGAACATGCCCGCAACGAATCACCAAATATGGAAACCGGAAGTGGGTTAGATAATTTTCGAAATGCATTAGTCGGTACAGCCGCCAGGATCGGTCTATCTTATCCACAATGGAAAAGCTTAGTAAAGGGCTTATTGAAACCAGAAACATAGCAGCATTATTCAGTGTTGTAACAAAACACGTCGGGAAAATATTGAGGAAATAACAGAAGCCTTTCATCTCTGAAAGGCTTCTTTAACAAATCTGTTAAGATCTGTAATTAATCTTCCTATCCTATCCAGGCATAGAATTCGTCCCGTGTTAAAATAATTGCTCCTATCTTAACATTACAAATGTAACTTTAACAAAAATCTAATGCTATAGCCCTTTACTACCACAACTTGGTTAAAACAATTTTAAATTAATGTTTTAAAGGCAATAGCGTGACCATCAATAATTTATAAATCATCGCAATGCCTGTATTTATCTTTAACTCTTAATACAATGTTGATCAATCAAAATTCCACAAAAGAACAATTAGATGGTATCGAGGTGGGAGATGCCATTACTGATGGAAAAGGCAATCAGGGGAAGGTTGCGAAAGTTGATATATCAAAATTTAGAAAATTTATACAATATATCTTCAGGATTAAAAACGATGGAAAAATTGAAATCACAAAATAGAAAATTACCCGTTTTATTGATTTAAGAGGAGCCGATATTTAGCACTTTCATTGCAGCATTTATGGCATCAGCATAGGGTTGATAAATGATTCTTGAAAAAGGGTTTTCAGCATCAGCATCCCACAATCCGGAGTGGTGCCAATAGTGCAGGTGATCCCAATCTGGCCGATCGATGATTGGATATAAACAAATGCCCTTAAGCGGCACCCCATATTGAAGCGCTTTAACACATTCGCGTGTAATCAGTTCGATCCAATTTGGCCGATGTTCGCCCGGGTGACTCGTTTCTGCAAGAACTATCGGTAAGCCGTAACGGTGATACGCTTCTACAAATAATGAAGATAATCCCCTCCATCTCGGATCAGGATCATTGTTTGCCCAGGGAAGACCAGAAAAATCGCTGGCTACCCACTGGTTGTTATAATAAAAATTAAAACCCATGTAATCAATCAGGTCTTTTGAGCCTCCAAGTTCCGGGCACATTTTCCCTGTAAGCATATCGGTAGCCTGGTATTGTACATCATGACTTTCCTCGGCCTGTATAACCATTTCCATTGTTGCATCTAGCGCAGGTACAATGTTAACGATAGGTTCGGTGGTCATTATCTTCGTATTCGGATCAATTTCCTTAAAAACTTTAATCGCCTGTATGTAAGCCCTAACGAGTGCATACTTAACATCCCAACCCATGCCACGGGCATAAGGCGTAGTACTGGCGTGGTCGCCACCTAGCCACGAAATGAATCCCACTTCATTGATCGGCGTAACAATCAGTGTTTCACCTGGGCAATAATCACGGTAAAAGGTGGCAAAGGCACTACATACACCAACAAACCGATTTATAAAATGGGGATGTAAAGGACTGAGGTCATCGGGATAGCCAAAATGGCAAATATCCCAAATCTGCTGAATACCGCCTATTCTGGCGGCATCAATCATTTTCGCCACGGTGCTAAAATCATAAGTGTATGGCTTCGGTTCCACATGTGTCCACCGAATACCTTCTCTAACGGTTGATATACCTATTTCACTTATGCGTTTATAATCAGCTGAAACGTTGGTAATGTGTCCGGTTTCCGTAAGCAAATCTACCCGGTTTCCATAGTGGTTAAGCTGGTCTGAACATTCAAAACCAGCCATCCAAAAGGTTTTAAATGGATGTTCATCTCCCATTAACTGGCCAGTAATTTATCGGTTTCAAATAGTGTCCAGTGCATTTTCTTTTTCATTTCTTCAAAGGTGTTTTCCCAAGATTTATCTGATAAAAACACATCAACTTTATTTTTCCATTCAACAGTATTGTCTTTAGCAATGGCTTGTTCAATAGCACTGATAAACTCATCAGCATTTGATGCGATGCTCACTAATTTCTCAATTCCATAAGGTTTAACAACATCGCGGATAGGTGTAGAAACCACCCGTAAACCGGCTGCAAGATACTCTGGAGTTTTCGTTGGACTGATAAAGCGGGTAGAATTGTTAATGGCAAAGGGAATTAAAGCGACATCCCAACCTGAAAGATAGGCAGGTAGATCCTGATAATTCTTTTGACCTAAATAATGAAGATTAGGTCCTGTTGGCAAGCTTTCCATTGCCACTTTCACCACAGGGCCCAACAATACAATTTGCCATTCCGGGCGTTTAAACGCAATTTCCTCAATCAGCTTTGCGTCGAAGCGTTCATCAATTACCCCTACAAAACCAAGTTTAAATCCTTTAATATTTGCCTGGTCAGCTGGTTCTGCGTCTGCGGTGCGGGCCTTGCTAAAATGCGCTTTGTCGATACTGCTTGGAAAAACGTGTATGTTATTGTGCTGATCTTTCTTTGCTTCGTGTAGCGAATGTCCGCCGGTGAAAACAACATCTGCTGTTTTAAGTAACATTTTTTCCAGTAATACCAATTCCTTGGGTGCAAAATCAAAGGCAGAAAGTTCATCCATGCAATCAAACACCGTTAATGCCGCAGTATGGTGATCGGAAAATTGAAGTGCCATGGGTGTGTAGTACCAGAATATCCAGTCATTTAAATCTGTTTCTCCGATAAATTCCGTTAATAATTTTCGCATCAATAATTTTTCAAGCTCCTGATCTAAACCAAATGGAAGGTGAGGGGTAACAATAGTTAACTGCTCATGCCTGTTGTCCATTGCCAGATAACCAGCTTCAAGATTTTCAAAAATGGGTTCTTCCAGGATAAAAACATTCATTTCAGCAGCAAATCGGCTCATTAAATGCTGCGGACGTTGGAAAACGAAATCCCAGCGAAGGTGCGAGAAACACAGTAGGTTTTTGGGTAAAAGAGGTTTTTGGATATTCATATTTATGATATTGGGTTAGGGATAGCATTTGAAGGTGCAAAATGTGTGGAAACAGTTTTAAGTGCTGAACCAATTACCTGATGCATGTCGTAATATTGGTAGTTGGCAAGCCTGCCGCCGAAGATCACGTGTTGCTCAGCTCTACTTAGCGTTTTATATTTCTCAAAAGTTTCGCTATTGTTTTTGTCGTTTATCGGATAATACGCTTCCTTTTCTGGCGCCCAGTCTTCAGGAAATTCTTTTGTCACAACGGTTTTAGGCTGTGTACCAAACTCAAAATGTTTATGCTCGATAATCCGCGTATAAGGAATATCTCGTTCAGTATAGTTTATTACTGCATTTCCCTGGTGATTTTCTTTATCAAGTACTTCATGTTCAAATCTTAGGCTTCTGTATTCCAGTTTGCCGAATTTGTAATCATAAAACTGATCGATATTTCCGGTAAACACTGTATGTTCAGCCATGTCATTCCACTGCTGTCTGTTTGCAAAATAATCTGTTTCCAGGCGAACCTCACAATTGCCTAAAAGGCCATCTATCAGTTTATTATAACCTCCGATTGGGATGCCTTGATATTTGTCGTTGAAATAATTATTATCGTAAGTAAAGCGAACGGGTAATCTTTTAATAATAAAAGCAGGCAGATCATTCGCCGATCGACCCCATTGTTTTTCGGTATAACCTTTAATTAGTTTTTCGTAAATGTCGCTACCTACCAAAGAAATGGCTTGTTCCTGCAGATTGGCTGGCGCAGTAATTAGCGCCTGATCGATTTGAGATTTAATTTTATCTCTGGCTTCCTGTGGTGTTTTTACTCCCCATAATTGATAAAAAGTATTCATGTTAAAGGGGAGGTTAAACAATTGTCCTTTATAATTCGCCATCGGACTATTGGTATACCTGTTAAACTCAACAAAAGAATTCACATAATCCCAAATTACCTTATCATTAGTATGAAAAATATGGGCACCGTATTTATGAACATTAATATCTTCTATTTTTTCGCAATAAACGTTACCACCAACATGATTTCTTTTGTCGATGATTAAACACTTTTTCCCTCGTTTAATCGCTTCATGAGCGAAAACACAGCCAAATAGCCCGCTACCAACAATTAAATAGTCATATTCTTTTTTTTCGTTCATTTTATAAGGATAGATTTTGATATACAATACCAATAAATATTCATTCAAATTCAATCATTTGCGTAAAAGTCAGGTTAATGAGGTTCTATTGTTCTTCCATTATCGTAAGTAAAAACGATAGAAAGGTTTTCATCGCCAGGCTTTTGCATCGCCAATGCATTCGCTTTTTTGATTAATGCTTTTACATCAGCATCACTCTGAAATATGATCGTTAGCTCATTCGTTCCCGTTTGTTCTACATCAAAAATTTCATCCGAGAGTTGACGATATTTTAAGATGTCAATCATATTTGAATTGGAATATATTATGGTATTGGTATCCAAAGAACCTGCTTTATGGTTCATTGTTTAGAAATTTGGATAATCGCGTAGTGCGCTCAAATGCGTAGGTATTTATCACGCAATTAGAAAAATGGCGTTTTTAAGAACTTAGGTAATACATGCAGGTAAGAGATGTATTGAGTGACACGAAGGTTCAGTAGGAAAGCTGCCTGATGTGAATGTTCGAACAGAGAAAATCAGGATGAATTTACCTGGCTTGTAAATGAAAGAAGCGCTAAAGGTTAGCGCTTCTGCAATGTGATATTAAGCAGCGTGAACTACCTCAAAGCCGCCATACATCGCCATCTCGGCAGAGTGTTCGACAGTTAGTTTTAATTTCATTTTTTCAATAAGCTCCCGGGCTGCGGTAATGCTTCTATGAAGGTCGTTATTTCCTCTTATTTCAATGCCTCTGGTTAATAACTTAAACTTGCTAGGCTGAAATTTATCGATGAATTTTTGAAGATCCTCGCTAATTTGAGTAGTGGTCTTTTGCATAGTTTCTATTTTAATTTACATGTAAATAAATTCATGGCTGGTTTTGTTTACGTTGTTTTATCAACAGCTAATCAGTTATAAACATATTGTACTGCAGCTATTTGATAATCTGATTTTTATCGTTTCGATTTATTTTCCCAAAAAACAGAACCTCTGGTGACGTTATGATGATGTATTGGTTGGCATCTGCTAAAATGCATGGCTTTCCAGCTGGGTGACTTATTAAAATTCAGCCCTCTGGCAAAAGCACAAGCAATTAAAGTGCTTCAAATGAAAAAGACTGGCTCCGTTCGGAACCAGTCTTTTTACCTACTTAATTTTTCAATTAAGATTTTAGGCTATCGAATATGCCAGCAAGGCTGCCACCGATATTGTTACCTAAAGAGAACGACGTACTGCTAGATTCATCACCATCCTGAGTAGAGTTAGAGAATGATAACAAGTTACCAATGCTTAACGCACCTCCTAAACCACCAGAACTTGCAGAATCATTGTTTCCAAAAATTCCACCACCGTTAATTTCTTTCATTTCGTTTAAATTCAATTCTTGCATTTTGATAATTTCAAGTTTTAAATATTGCCTACTCTGTTATAGATTCTCAGCTTCTTCTGTATCCGGACTTAACCGTCATTTGAATTAATAAACGCAAAAGCTGCATCATAGGATTTTTGAGATACTGGGTTAAACACAACAACAATGAATAAGTTAAAGCGCTTTGTTGTAGATAATTTAAAACAGTGGGCTTATTGCCATTTTAAGGCAAAAGGCTTTTAAACTGAGATATTTAAAACCTAAAGCGAAACTGTGTGGTTGTAATTTCATAATAACTTAATATAAAAACTTATGAATATTGATCCAAAAGACAAAAAAAATTGGGATGATCACGATGATCAAAAACAAAATGCCGGATATCCGCAAGACAAAGATGAAGATAACGATGTGCAGGAAGGGCTAACCGGCGAAACGGATGATGACGAGGATGTATCTGGAGATTTAGCAGGCAATGCTGCAGGTAATCCTGAAGATTGATAATGGGCTTGATATTCACTAATCTGATTCTTAAGGTTAGTGAATATTTTAGGATTGACTATTTATCCTGTGCCAAATAGCAAGCATAAAGTTTCCTGCCAGCATTCATGAATGCTAGGATTTATTAGTACGATAGGCTTCTACTGTTCATCCAATTTTAATTCAGCTCTGGCTATTTTTACTTTGGCTAATTTTATTGATGATACTCCATGCGAAAATTGTCCAAACACAAATTACGGTACTAATCCCTAATTCAAAGTCGGCAATTTTACCAGATAATAGTAATGCAGTAGCAGATATCAGACAAGAAACTAAGAAAAAAAGAAAATTTTTCATAACGTTCTGATTTAATTGCTATTAACTGCTGTCAATATAGTCAAAAACCTTCGAGATTGGAAATTAATTTTTCATTTATTAACTTAATAATCAATATTTTAACTCATTTCATGTTTTAGTTTAAAAAATTAAATTGTTTTTGTACAAAAAAAGCGTAGCAAATGATATTTCCTACGCTTCTCAACTAAATACATTTCGCGTCTATGACCGATCAATCCGATAAAGCCTTCCACCATCAGTAATGGCATAGAGTGCATTGTCAGTCCCTTGAGTAATGTCTCTGAATCTTTGATTTTCGCTAACCAACAATCTTTCTTCCCCGGTTACCTGGTTATTTTCAATCACTAACCTCACTATATGTGTTGCGCTTAGCGATGCAATAAACAGGTTGTTTTGCCATTCGGCGATGCGGTTGCCGGTATAAAATGTCATCCCGCTGGGTGAAATTACCGGATCCCAGTAATACACAGGTTGTTCCAATCCATTTTGTTGTTGGATAGGTGCACCAATTGCCGCTCCGCTATATTCTATTCCGTAGGTAATCGTAGGCCAGCCATAATTTCTACCTCCCTGTAAGCGGTTTATTTCATCTCCACCCCGTGGACCATGTTCTCCCTGCCAGATTTCGCCAGTTGTTGGATGTATGGCCAAGCCTTGAGGATTTCGGTGGCCGATACTATACAGCTCTGGCAAAGCGCCAGAACCAGAAAATGTAGGATTTCCTGTAGCAGGCAAGCCACTTGTCGTAATCCTGATAACTTTTCCTAAACCAGAAGTAACGGACTGCGCCAATGGGCGGGTAGGCAAATCAGATCTTTCTCCGGTGCTTACCACTAAATTTCCGCTGCGATCAAATAGAATCCGGCCACCATAATGTAGCGTACCATTGTAAGCAGGACCAGCCCGGTAAATCACCGTGGCGTTTTCAATGCTCTGTTCATTTTGTGCTAACCTGCCTTTGGCTACAGAAGTTTGTGTTCCACCGGCAACATTTTCAGAAAATACCCAATACACCATTCTATTGCTGGTAAATTGTGGGTCGATGCATAGTCCGAGTAAACCACCCTGGCCTGAAGCATTTACGGCGGGTAATCCGGTAATAGGGGCAGTCAAAGCGCCAGCAGTGGTTGCGATGCGCATTGTGCCGGCCTTTTGTGTGATGAGCAAGCGCCCATCAGGCAGTGCAACAATTCCCCATGGGGCTGTTAAACCGGTACTAATTGCAGTACCCTGAAAAGCTGCAGTAGTACGAACGGCTTTTACTCTTGTTTGCCCATTAAATGCAGGCTTGTAACTCGTATTTGGAGCATTTGTTTCTACGCCTGGTCCGTCAGTAGGATCTGGTTCAGTACCCTCATTTATGTCATTTTTAGAACAGGCGGTTATGCAGAGCAATGTACTCGCTAATGCGATGTAGTGAAATTTTGATTTCATAGTTCAAGTTTTAGGTGCTGTGGTAATTATTTAACAATTTTGTAACTGCTTGGTTTTGCATAGTTTGCATTTTGCGGAATGCAATTTAAGCGGAAAGTCTATTGCAAAAAAAAAAGCCAAATCCTTTTTTGGTTTGGCCTTACTTATAAAAATGTTATCGCTAAACAGCGGTGTATCCACCATCGGCAATAATGTAGCTTCCTGTTGTAAATGATGATTTATCTGAACTTAAAAAAGCAACTAAATCGGCTATTTCCTGAACAGTCCCCAACCGATTGATGGCACTTTTTGCAGCGACAGCTTTCATGGCTTCTTCATTCAAATTCGCAGTTAGTAAAGGGGTTTCAATATAACCTGGCCCAACTGCATTACACCTGATATTTTTCTGTGCATATTCAACTGCAATGTTTTTCGTTAAGCCCACAACGGCATGTTTTGAAGCGGTATAAGCCGGACTATTTGGTGCGGCAACCTGTCCGTGGATAGATGCAATGTTAATAATTGAACCGCCGCCGTTTTTTTCCATTTGTTCCAACTGATATTTACAGGCATAAAAAACGCCATTCAAATTCAGTGCGATCACCCGATCCCATTCTTCTGGCTCATAATCTCCTGTCGGTTTCGCAGGACCACCCATTCCTGCATTATTGCAGCCGATATCTAAACGCCCATAATGGGCCACCGTTTCTTCTACCAACCTTTTATTTTCTTCTGCTTTTGACGAATCAGCTTTGATCGCGATGGCCTCTCCGCCATTATCCTTAATTAATTTTACAGTCTCGTTTGCGTGTTCCTCATTAATATCAGCAACTACAACTTTAGCACCTTCGGTTGCATAAGTAATGGCAATCGCTCTTCCAATTCCTGATCCAGCGCCTGATACAATGGCGACTTTGTTATTTAATATAGACATAGTATTCTTCTTTAATAATCTAATTAACAAACGAATGGTTACTACTAATGTTTGTCAGCTAAAAGTGTTTTATCAACTTAAGTGCCTATCAATATTTTTCATTTAAATATTTGAGTTGGTAAAACTTTAAATGAAAGATCGTGTTATAATATCACTACCAATTATAGAATTATAATTTACTATGGAAAATCAAGAAAAAACAGTAGAGGTATTAAATGACCTTATCCAAATTAACAATGACAGAGCTGATGGCTTTGATAAAGCATCAAAAGACCTAAGCGAAGAAAACATTGATTTAAAAGCAACTTTTGACAAACTATCGTCAGATAGTAGATCAAACGTAACTGAACTTGCAGGTTTAGTAGGCAGAAATAATGAAGATCCAGATACTGGAAATACTATTTTAGGAACGTTACACAGAGCATGGATTGATATCAAAGCTAGCTTTGGTGGTGATGATCGCCATAGCATTTTAGCTGAATGCGAAAGAGGAGAAGATGCGATTAAAAAAGCATATAAAGATGCTCTTCAGGAAAATGAATTGGGTGAAAACGTAAGATCAGTTTTGCTTAAACAACAAGACGGTATCAATATCAGTCATGATGCAATTAAAGCATTACGCGATGCACACAAATCATTGTAATTGAGTTAAAAAATCAAAAAAGCTGCATGGTTTCATGCAGCTTTTTTTTTGCCCGTTCATTCTCCAAAACTTATTTTTTGCAAGAGCAAATATCGATTTTTTGTGCTATCTGTCTCTGTTTCTACTTTACTGGTTAAGCCTATTCTTAAAAACTTATTTTTTTGATCACTGCTCAATTGCGGCCAGTTCACAAGAGCCGTTTGGTTCTGACTTTCGCCGTTGGGATTACCTGTACGAATAAAGTTCACAAAATAGGATTGCATCTGCTTTGAAACAATATAATCTTCTGGTTTCCAAGCGTAATTTCTCTGTACTTCTAAGTTCCCTAAGGCATATTCTATTTCTGCGGCATGGAATGCTGAGCCGGTAATGGCCCTATTAATTAATTTTTTTAGGATAACCTGGAAAAAGTTGCCATCGTTGATGGTTTTAGCAGTTAGGCCTGGATGAGGCTGATCGAATAAATAGCGATATACCGGAGCCTTGCTTTGTGCATGTAATTCCGCCAATTGCCAGGTTCCGTAATTAATAAGCCAATCGCTGCCTAACTTAGACCCGGCTGTTTTTGCCTCAGCCTTTGTTTTAACCGGATAATATTTCAAGATCTCATCAGCATCTTCGCCATAAATTTTATTTACCCGTTTCCTGAAATTCTCAGGATTAATCCTTTTGAGCCTGTAAAAAGCCAATGCCGGAACTTCATCAGCATTCCAACCCACTAAGAGCGGAACTTTAGCTTGATTACCTGCCTCAAAAACATCTATTGGAAACTGATTTAAAAAATAACCATCAACGGTAGGCTTAAATCTTCGTGGATCGCCTTTGGAAGCAATTTTCAATAATCGCTTTTCGTCGATCGCCCGCATTTCTGCAATTGTGGTACTTTTAGTCAGTTCAGCAAAATCTATCCCCATTTTTTCTGAGGCTTTTTTTGATTTGATTAACCTGCGTGAATCCAATAAGGAGCTACTTTGCGCAATAGCAGCAGCAAAAAGCCCTTTGGAAAGCGGAGAAGCCATATGTGCGCTAACAGATTGCGCACCAACAGATTCGCCTCCAATAATGATGCGGTCGGGATCGCCACCAAAAGCCGCAATATTTTCACGAACCCATTTAATTGCCGCCACCTGATCGAGCAGACCATAATTTCCGGAGGCACCCCATTTATTTTCTTTGCCTAAATCAGGATGAGCCAAAAAGCCGAAAACACCAAGGCGATAATTAATTGAAACATATATAATTCCTTGCTTCGCCATACTTGCACCATCGTAAGCGGGTTGCGATCCATCTCCATGTATAAATGATCCGCCATGAATAAATATATAAACGGGTTGAGGTTGATCATTTGCCTTTGCCGTGCTCCATACATTTAAATAAAGGCAGTCTTCGCTCATCTCTTCCGATCTGAATTCATACAAGATGCCTGATTTTTGAACCGGCCTGGCACTAAAATCAATGGCTTTTCGAACGCCCGACCATTTGGCTACAGGTTCTGGCGCCCGCCACCGTAAATGGCCTACCGGCGGTTTGGCGTAGGGAATTCCTTTAAAAATATAAACGCTGTCCTTCATTCTACCTTCCAATATACCTTCGGTAACGGAAACCTGAACACGGGCTGATTGGGCAAATAAACTAAAACTGCTGAATAGTAAAAGTATCTGTATGGTTAATATGAGCTTTTTCTTCATCGGTATTACAAATATATTAATACGATGTGATGTAAATGTGTTGGCAAAGCAACATTTTGATGAGCTGTTAATACAATAAGCTTTAGCTGGCCTAAAAATTACCTTTCATCGGGTTCACCAAAAAACGGTAAACATATTTGAGCAATTGTACCTTTCTGATTTTTCCCTGGTTGAATTGAAAAACTCGCCATTACACCTCTAGGATTCTGTTTGTTAATCATCTCGATCCTTTCTTTAATAGAGGCCAAACCCATAGATTTTTCCTTAATGCCATTGAACCGATTGGTTTTAGTGGTGGTACCGTAACCAACACCATTATCCTGAACAGAAATACAAATGCTACTATCGGTTTTACTTAGTGTTACCTTCAACTGTCCATCAGTTTGTTCATCAGAAATGAGTCCATGCAAGATGGCATTTTCAATTAAAGGCTGAATGAGCATGGGCGGAAGATGAATGCTTTTTAGCTGAATGTCTTCATCTACCTCAAAACTATAAGTGAATGCCCCAACATAGCGCATGGCCTCTAATTCGGTGTACAACATTAACGCCTTCCATTCCTTATCACCAGTAACCAGGCTTTTGGTCGAATTTTCTAAAATGAGCCTGCTCAATGCGGCAAACTTTTGTATCAATCTCGAAGCTGTTTTTTTATCATTTTCCATGATGTAAGCTTCAATAGAATTGAGCACATTGAAGATAAAATGTGGATTCATCTGTGAACGGATAGACTTCAGCTCGCTTTCAGATAACTTTTGTTTGATCAGAAACTGATTTCGAATAAAAATTATTCTTCGTCTGACTAGTAAAAATATGGTAACTACAATTAGGAGAACACACAAAATTATAAACCAATTTTTTTCGTACCAGTGTGGCGATACGATGATTAAGAGCTGCTCTTCTGTGCTAAAAACTTCATCATTATTGCAACCTTTTATATACAGCACATACTGGCCATGTGGCATGCTCCCTAAAGCAATATCCCCATTTTTTACCTGCTGCCACGTTGCCTCTTTCCCAATTTTATAAAAATATTTATTTTCCTGTGGCGCAGTATAGCTGGTTAAGGCAAAATGAATGTTTACTATTTTCGTACCAGGCTTAAGTGTAATTGTTTTTGTATTGCTGGCAACTTGTACTGTCTTTTCTTGTCCGTCGGCACTAAAATCCATAAAAATAACCCTTGGTATAGCCGTGTTCGATTTAATGTTATAGGGGTTAAAACGCGTTACATAGCCACTGTAACTTAGTAAGAAATGCCCTGTTTTATCAATCTCAAAAAAACCATGTCCTTCGTACTGAAAGGGTAGGCCATTATTGAAATTAAAGTAGGTAAACTTTTTTTTTCTATCGTACCTGATAATTCCCTGTTGTGATGGAATCCATAAGTTTCCTGTCGAATCAATGAGTATTCTTTTAAGGTAATTTTCAGGCAATTTCATCTTATGATCGATGAGCAAACCGGTTTTAAGCTTCTTATCGATTTTCATTAATCCAATATCCGAAACCGCCCAAATCACATTTTCTTTGTCTTGAGTGATGTCGGTAACCCAGGTTACATCGCGTACTTTACCATCAATATCTTTAATGGTAATTTTGTCGAAAGCATTTCTGGTAGGGTTAAAAACGCTGATGTTTTTTGTAGCACCAATCCAAAAATCATCCTGCTTATCAATTAAACCTGAATAAACTGGCCCATCAATGTCTTTACCATCTGGAAGATATTGTTTAAGGAATTTTTCAGTTTCCGGATTAAATAGGTAAACGCCATTTTGCCTGGCTCTGATCCAAAATTTACCATCTTTTCTTTTATACAGTTTGGAGATCACCAGGTTATCTTTATTGCTTGTATCAACAGGAGGGAAGAATATTTTGTAACGAGTACCTGTTTTTTTTACCAGTCCTGAATCAGTGCTAAACCAAAAATTCTTTTGATCATCCCGGTAAATGCTGTTGATTGATTTGCTCAGAAAACTCTTAGCATTTTCCGGTATTTGTGCAATATGCGACAAAAGCTGCCAGTTCTTGTTAAAAGTATAAATGCCCTTTGCGTAATAGCAGGTAATGTAAAATCGGTCTTCCGTTTCGAGCATATTATTTGGAATACCTAATAGTTTCGGATTGTTTAGTTTAATTTGCTGATAAAGCGGAATGTTTTCGAAATTTTGAAAGTTCGGGTCAATAATGCTAATGCCATTATCGGTTGATAACCATAAACGGTTTTGCCTGTCTTTTGCTATGTGGTAGATGTTAAACGCGTTTAAGGCCGCTAGATTAAGTTCGTCAGATATGTAGCCCCGGATCTGGTCATCTCTTAAATTTTTCAAAATAAAACCACCGCTTGCAGCAACACATAACCACGTGTTTTGATTGTGATCAGTCCATTCAGCGATATCATTTACCCGTCTGCTTGGTCTCTTCAAAAATGGAATAACAATTGGTTTTACAATATTTTCTCTCGGATTAAAAGAATTAAGGCCAGCTTCTGCCTTGCCTATATAGCTGTTCCCGTCAGATGCCTGATAGAGTGTTAATATGTTGTCTTGCTGGTTGTAAGCACGAAGTTTCTTGTTCTGTTGATCAATTAAATACAAACCTTTTTGGGCCAGAGCCCATAACCTGTGGTTTTTATCTTCCCTAATCAAATTGAAAGCATTGTGTTCATCAGCTTTTTCTACCGGAGGTGGTGGGATGGTAACGAAAATATTTTTATGATAATTAAACAGTTGTATCCCTTTTCCGGTAGCAATCCATAGGTTACCTTTGCTATCTACAAAGGGTGTACAATTATAATTACTTGCTAAGCTATTTTTATTTTTAGGTTGATTAAGGTAGTTGACTGATTTTCCTGTTTGCGGATTAAAACGCGATAAACCTTTCGCGGTGCCTAACCACAACTGTTGTTCCTTGTCGGCAGCAATATTTATAATTGCATCATTACAAATAGATGTACTATCGGCATCATTGTGCTTAAATTCTTTAATGCCCGTTCCATCGTATCGGTTTAGCCCTTTGGCAGTGGCAATCCAGATAATCCCGTTTCGATCTTCGTAAGTACACCTTACCGCGTTGGTACTTAAGCCATCTTTAACCGTTATTTGATTAAACTTTAAATTAGGAAAAGGCTGCGCTTTAGCCAGGTTATAGCTAAATGCAAGAATAATTAAAGAAATTATCCACGTTTTCATAACTGTTGAGCGGTAATTTAATTTACTGGTGTTTCCCGTTAACCAAAATAACACATAAATATAACAAGTAACATCAAATTAAACTAAGCTAAATTGCCCATTCACTCATTTAAACTCACGCTTTGCTCAATGTATATTTTTGCATGAAAGATTTTTGAATGATGACTGGGAAAACCTTTCTGGAAACAGTAGCGCATTATGTTTTTAGTGAGCAGTTAATGTTTTGTAAAGTGTCCTTCACTCACTATAAGGCGAATTCTGCTCATTGAACACGATCAGTCAATCATTTATGTTTCAATAAATTTTTGATGATGATATATTCGTAAATAAAATCGCATGATATCATTGTTCGGCAGAAATAATTAAACGAAATTTATTTAAAAAATAAGCTATGTTAAAAGCGGCCATTTTAGACGATGAAATTAGAGGCAGCAAACTCCTTGAAAGGAAGCTGGCTGTTTTTGAGGATGAGCTTCAGGTAATTTGCGTTTTCAATGAGCCCGCCAAAGCATTAGAAAATTTAAGTCATCTTGGTATTGATGTTTTATTCCTTGATGTAGAAATGCCCGGTATGAATGGTTTTCAAGTATTGGAGAACATTGGGACATTTAATTTCGAAGTGATTTTTACTACTGCTTACGACAGTTATACTTTGGATGCGCTGCGATTAAGTGCCCTGGATTATTTAATGAAACCAGTTGATGAAGATGAACTAAAAACTGCTATCAACCGACTGAAAAAGAGGGTTATGGAAAAAGCTTCAAGCAAGATCAGTTTGCCTGAAAAAAAATCAAGAAACAAATTGGCATTACCAACTGCCGAAGGTATTTACCTGGTAGATAAAGCCAATATCATTAGGGTAGAGGCCATGAGTAACTATAGTGTTTTTATCCTTTCTGACAACAAAAAAATAGTGGTTTCAAAAACCCTGAAAGAGTATGAACCTGTTTTGGACGATACACAATTTATGCGGGTTAACCGTTCTGTAATTATTAATCTTGATTATGTGGTGAAATACCGTAAGGGAGATGGTGGCACACTGGAATTATCGGATGGAGCAGAAATCGAGGTATCTGTTCAGAAAAAAGAAAATTTAATGCAAAGATTATTTTGATTTATGAAATTAATATGAGCGCTCTTAGGCTCAACCAACCTGGTTGAGCCTTTTTTATAGGCTTATTTTTGGTGCTCATGATTTCCGCTAAAACCTTATCATTTTGCGAATAGGCGTTGTTAAGCTGCTATTTGCTCTGGGCTTGAAAAAGCTTACTCATCGAAAATCCTAATTCGCTCAATAAAAGCACATACCCAATCACTAGCTAAAAATGAGATGAATTAAAGCTGTTTTTTTGATTACTAAATTAATTGAACAGCTATGATACAATTCTTTTTTCTCATTAGAAGGTTAAGCTGCATCCTCCTCCTATTAGTGCTGACAAAACCTTTGCTTGCACAGGATATTGCAAATATCAAAAATGCAAAACCATTCAGTTACAGTGGCGCATTAGAGGTTCGTACAATTGGTTACCAAATGAACGGAGCGGCAAACCGGCGCAATCCCTTTTCATTAATTTTAAGCGGTAGCCCTACATTAAGTTTTTATGGATGGGATGTTCCTTTTAGTATTGTTTACACAGACCGAAAAACAAACTTCCAACAGCCGTTTAATCAGTTTGGTTTAAGCCCAACCTATAAATGGATTACCTTACATGCGGGTTACCGCAACGTAAATTTTTCTCCTTATACTTTAGGTGGCCATACCATGTTGGGCGCCGGTGTTGAGCTAAATCCGGGGAAATTTAGGCTGGGTTTTATGTATGGCCGATTAAATAAGGCCACTGTGATTGATACGCTAACGCAATCGTTAGCACCACAAGCATTTACCCGTAAAGGTTATGCTGTAAAAGTTGGTTATGGCTCGGCAAAGAGTTTTATCGATTTTAGCTATTTAAAAGCGAAGGATGATAGTACAGGTTTTGCCCGTGGTCAGCTAAATAAACAATATAACCCTATTGCGCCTGCCGGAAACACTGTTTTAGGTTATAAAGGGCAAATTACTTTCCTGAAATATTTCCTAATTGAAAGTGAAGCTGCAGTAAGTTTATATACCCGCAACTTATACACCACTTTGCCATTAGATTCTTTAGAGGATCCGATTTTAAAAACCATAAAAAAGTATGCCGATATTAATGCAACCAGCGAATTATATACTGCCTTTAGTGCTGGTGTGGGTTATCGCGACAAAAAATATGGCCTAAAAGTAAACTATCGCCGTATTGATCCTGAATTTAAATCGATGGGCGCCTATTTTATTACTTCAGATATTGAGGCCTGGACCATCGCACCCTCATTTCTGGCCTGGAAAAATAAAATCAGTTTTAATGGCAGTGTGGGTATCCAAAAGGATAATCTTCAAAACCAGAAAAACGCTACCAATAAAAGATTCATTGGCGCAGGAAATGCAACGATACAATTTACCGATAGGTTTGGTATCGATGCCAGTTATAGCAATTACTCCAATAACCAGAGTCCTAATACCGTACGGTTTGCCGATTCATTAAGGATTGTACAAACCACAGAAATGTATAGCTTGATGCCCAGGTACATTTTTAGCAACGAAAAATATAGTCATATGATCAGCCTTGCGGCTACACTCAGCAACCTCAACGATTTTAATCAATTTTTTGGCGAGAGTGCGATGAGCAGGAACATGGATACGAAACAGTTTTTAGCAAGTTATAATATTGGCTTTGTTAAGCAAGGCATCAACCTCAATACCAGCATTAATGCCACCCAATTGAAAGGAATGGGCATCGACCAAACCTATACCGGATTTTCATTAGGCGGCGACATCACCCTGCTAAAATCTTTATTGCGGATGTCAACCAACCATTCGATAACAATTGGCGAGCAAGCCATCGGTAAAAGTTTGATTTACAACGGCTCCTTTAATACGAAATATAGGGTTAGAAAGGGGCATAACATCGATTTCGGACTTTACTTTTTAAGTAACTCTCCGGCAAATACCGAAGGATTACAGCAAAAATACAGCGAGTTAAGAGGGGAATTAGCCTATCAAATAAAATTTTAGTCATGAAAAAATTTATCTATTTTATCGTATTCATTTTAGCATTGGCTTTTACACAGACACTAAAAGCACAGGTAGGTGTTTCCATTCGGATTTTACCACCTTATCCAAATCGAATTACCGATTACGAAAGCAGACCGCAACAAGTGCTTATCACCTTAACCAATCAATCGGCTGGAACACAGCAAATACAGTTACGTGCTGCGGTAGTGGGCGACAATGGCATTAGATTGGAAGTTGGCAGGAATTATAAAAGCTCAGCCGCAATAACACTGGCACCTGGGCAGGTGCGCAACTTGAACGGAGCTGATCTGGTTACACTTTTTGATTATAACCAGCTTACCTATACAGGCATTACCAAAGATGAATTTATCCGTGGAAATGGATTGCCAGAAGGCAGTTATCAGGTCTGTATGCAGGCTTACGACTACAACACCAATGCGCCAATTAGTGCCGATGAACCTGTTGGATGTAGTAACCGGTTTTCTATTAGCAGTTTGGAACCTCCACTGGTAATCAAACCCCTTGACGGAGAGGAACTGAAATCAACTGCCGGAAATATTTTTACCATCAACTGGACCACTCCTCCCGGTGCACCGCCTTCAATCAGATATAAAGTGAGGATAATCGAAACCCAGGTGAATCGAAACCCGAATGACGCTTATTTAACTGCCGTGCCCCCTTATTTCTTTGAAAAGGAGGTGATGGGCAATGTATATGTTTATAATCCGGCAGATCCACAGCTAACAGCTGGCAGAAGATATGTGCTAGCGGTAACTGCCTTCGATCCGAATAATGCTTATGCTTTTCGAAATAATGGAATTAGTCAGGTAAGCTCATTTATTTATAACGCTGCAACTACAGCCACGGCGACAACCACAACAGAAGAAACAAAATCATCGCCTAAAAAACCGATGACTACCAATAGCATAAAAGGTAAAGCACTTTGGGCTTTCAAGGCGAGCGAAGACAGTTATAAAGGCGTTACGCCGAATAATAGTGGTGGTAGTGGAGGTAATCCGCTGATTACTGCGGGAATGAACACCGTTGCAGACATATTGAAAATGCCAAACGGATATGCGACTGCCGGACTTATGGCCGCAACTGCAACAACATCAACATCAAATTCAGCAACCACCAGTAATGCATCTGTTGGAAATGGGGTAATTGGCGGTATTGTTTACAATGCCTTTAATCCATTAACAGATAATCCTACTAACGTTCGCAACGCAATTACTACTGATAAAACCATTATTGCTGCAGCAGCCAATAATGGTTATGTAAGCGCAATTACGGCTACTGCTAATGCTGCAGTTTCTTCGGCCATATTTGTAACTGGTCACCGAAAATTAGATTCTGGCATTGACGCATCCAGCGGGATAGCATCATCCGATAAAAAGCCGCTCGCTGGTGCCACCGTCAAAATAATTGGTGTTCCTAATACAACGCCGGCAATTTTAAACCCTTACAACGCAACTGTTCAAAAAGAGCAGGAAAAACAGAAGGAGCAAACCAACTCGCAGTTCGGTATTTTCTCATCCAAAAATAGCAAAGTAGCCGTAATACCAGGTACATCAAAGGATGGTAAAAATTCGAGCGAACCGGCCAGTGGTAAAAAAAATGAAGGGAATTTTACCATCAAAAATCTTGAGCCTAATTTAATCGCTTCTGGCAAAACCGATGCTGAAGGTAATTTCGATGTGAATTTTGCCGACTTGAATTTCACTGGCGGAGACCGCTACAGCCAGATTAAAATTGTGGTAAGTAAAGGTGCTATCGAGGAGACTAAAACTATACCAGTAAGCATGCTGAAGAATACGGATATTGATTTGGGAGAAATCATCTGCCTGGCATCAACCTATCGTTATTCTCCAGTGATTGAACTGCCCCAAATTCAGGGATCGGAAAATGATAAAAAGAACATTGTAGTAAAAATCTATCGTGAAGATGCAGATGCCATTGCTTATCCTTTTTTAAATGATGATGGCAATTTATCATCCGACAGGAAAGTGAGAGAAACAGTTAATGGAAAAAGCATGGTTCTTGTTGCGGTAGATAGTGTGGCTGCCAGAAGCGGGGCTAGTTTCAAATTTGCGAAGTTGTTTCATAGCATTAATTACACGGTTAAACTCAGTACTGGTGGCAACATAACCTCTACATCAGGTGGTTTAAAAGTGGCTGATGTTGAACTGTCAAACACACAAGTGGTTAACGTAAAACCAACGTACCAGCTGATTGCGCTTCCTCCAGCTATTGTTGGTTCGGTTCAATTATCACTACAAAATGGTTTCGCATCCGTTAAGGATGCTATCGTTAAGGTTGTATTTAATAAAGATGATGTTGAAGAATCAACTGTGCAGGGGTCGCCGTTTGTAAATGTTGGAGCAAGTCAATACAGTAGTCAGTTGGTAGCAGGTATTTCTATTGCAAATACAAATGTGCAGGCCAGTAAGCCGTTACAAACCCTTGCAACAACTAAATCAACCTCTACTGGAAATTTCTATGCTAGTACCGCGGTAAATTCAACCTTGGGCGGTGGAAAAATGAATACACTTGCAGCTAATCTTGGTACTTCATTCCAAGGCAGTAGCGGTATCGACAGAGTGCTCGTAGATATGGCTTATACGTCAAGAACAGATAGTGCGGGCAATTACGCCATTGGTAATTTACCCCGATTAAAAGAGGGTAAATCATTCACGGTTAAACTTATTCAGGTGCCTGCCGAATTTAAAAACCTCAAGATTGATCCATCAAACGAAATCATCATTAACAGGGTTTTAGATGGCGAGAAAAAGGATGTTTCATTCAGGATAAAACCAGAATTGGTACAGGTTGCAGGTAGAGTTGTTGCTGAGGATAAAAAAGCTTTAGGCAATGCCAGGCTCAATTTTGAAGGCTCAACGGATATGTTTACTTCAGGAGAAACCGGTTTGTTCAGTACTACTTATTTTCCGGGAACGCATTATTTAATCATCAAAAAGGAAGGTTATGTAGATGAGCGAATCCAGGTGATCATTCCTGCAAAATCTACTGGAAACAATAATGGTAACGGAACAGCGGGTAATTCTGTTCAACTGCCGGGCAATGTATTGGAGTCTGCACATATTTTCAAAAACGATAAAATTTACGAAGATACCCGGGCGGTTAACCTTAAAAACACGCAGGCCAACGCAGTTGATTTAAGTATTCAATTGATGAATACTCCAACCGTTAAAAACGAACTGGCTAAAGGAATTTCCTTTTCACCAGTATTGTTTGGCGTTGCTGCCTCTCAAAGTGTTGCCAGTATCAATAACTCTGGTATTAAATCTTTTTCTTCGCCTGTTGCACCAACAATTACAAATGTTTCGGGCTCGGGTGCGAAAATGGTTAACTTCTCATCATCTAATTTTAGTTCGACCGCCAATTTAAACAGCAATGTAGTTGGGGCCTTGTCAGAGCTGTTTGACAATACTTTAACGGGCTCAAATTATGGATCGAATACGCTTACTACACTTGATTTGGGTGACGTTGGCTTTTTGAAAAGAAAACTGGGGAAAATTAGATTTAAAATAGCCGATGCGGAAACAAATGGGGTAATTGCCAATGCACAAATTAAGCTTTTTGATACCACGGGAGTTACCGATAACAAAGGAGAATGGTTTTACGTAGGCTTCGGCGGCGACGCGAAAGTTTCGGTTAAAGCGCCAGCAGGCAGTGCTTATGTGATGGTTGAGGAAAGTTTACTCATCAACGAAAATGGTAGTGAGCTGCCGAAAACAATTAAACTCCAAAAAGGGATAAAAGTTAGTGGTTTTGTAAGAAATAATAATTCGGCGGTTAGCGGCGCTACCGTTAAAGTAGAAGAAAAACCTTATCTCTTTACCACTACTGATGCAACAGGTGGTTATAACCTATATATTCCAAAGGGTAGCTTCCAATTGAAAGCATCAAAATCAGGTTATATTGCTAAAACAGAAACCGTAAATACAAATAGTGGCGCTGTACAAAAAGATTTTGCCTTGGCCGATGGCGGTGGAAGGAACATTGCCAAAATTTTAGGTTTCGAGGTAGAGCTCGATCAAATGGTTCAGGAAGGCAACGGATATCGGGTTTCTGGCGCCTTTGTGAACCTGATCCCTGCTTTGAGCGATTTGAAAGCTATTGGCAATATCAAAATGCAGTTTAGTAATGCCAAAATCAACTTCGATGCAAATAATAACGCAGTTCCGGAGGGTAATAAAATTGTAACCGACGAACTTTCATTATCCTTCAAGTTGCTAAATTTCATTCCGGTTGCCATTAAATCTCAAAACGGAATAATTGTAGAATCCGATGGCAATGGCGGGGGTAAAGTTACAGGAGAAGTTGAGGCAAACATGACAGCGATACAAGGCGGCCGTGGCTGGAGTTTAATCAATGCTGCGGTTAAACTGGTTCCTGAAAATGTTACAGCTTTTAGTTCTGTAACGCTGTTTAGCTCAGCGGGCACTGCTCAAACTGCCATAAAATATAAAATCAAAGGTCCGCAGGCAGGTTGGCAAGGCAGCGTTTACGGCTTTAAATTTTTGGCCCAAACCGAACAATCGTTCATCGATAAAGATGGATTACATTTTGTCGGAGAAATACACACGCCAGATTTAGGTCCGATTAAATCTTCTGTTTTTAAAATTGAGGAATTTGTTATCGGCTCAGATTTATCGGTAAAACGCGTTAAAGTTTCACAAAACAACTTGCCCGCTATTAAAATATTAGATTGGAGTGCTACGCTGGCTTCTTTCTTATTTAATGAAGATGGTTTTAAAATTGGCGGCAAAATGGTGATTAAAGTGCCGGCATCCGGAACTTCGAACATCGATTTTTCTGATGTTTCCATCAGCCGCGATATGTTTTTTGGCGGGAAATTTATCATCCCGGAATCTGGAATCAATATCTTCAATATTGTAAATCTTAAAAAGGGCGCTTCTCCAATTTCTTTTGGCCAGGTTCCAAACCAGTCAGGAGTGTACAAGTTAGGTGGTTCTGGTAAAATTAAGTTTACCAAATTCTTCACCTCTGAAATCAATATTCCAATTTTTGAAGTGCATACCAACGGACGCTTCCTGGTAGATGCGCCGGTAAACTTCGAATCTGACCTTACATTCGCAAAAATTAAAGTTCAGGCCATCAAATTCGATAATACAGGTGGCACGCCGTTAATCGGCATTCAGGGCGCACTTTCGGTTGATGTACCCTTGTTGAGTTTGAGCGCCGCAGATATTTCCTTCAAAAATAGTGGCAGTGATGTAAGTGTTTCGGTAGGCAAAATCAAGGCATCGCTGGATGTACCGGTATTGAAAACCGAGATTGAAGTTGCCATGAATGATAAAGGTTTTGAAGGTGGAGGTAAACTCGGAATACCAGGCACACCAATCGATGCAGGAATTAAGTTTCATTATTGGAAGGTTAAGGGAGGAATTGATTTTGGTGCCGAATTTGATGCTAATATCACCATTCCGATTGGTTTTGTAACCATAGAAGGTGTAGGAGGCGGATTTAAATATAACACCGCTACCAAAGATTTTATGGTTGATATTAATGGCGCACTTTCCATTGCCAATTTAGGTACTGCAATCAAGCTGGATCCAATTGGTTTAACCGTTCGCAGCGGGCCTATATTTGAAGGTTATGGCACTGTGGTAATCGGCACAGCCTTGAACGTAGCACACGCTAGAATGAAATTAGATTTTCCTCAGGCAACATTCAGTATCGCTGTCGACGCACAAATTGAACCCATAAAAGGTTTAGCAAAGGCAAAAATTCAAGGCGATTTAATCATCAGTTTGAAAAATGACGATCGCTTTGCTTTTTTAGGCTGCAGCATGGAGGCCAATTTATTAGGTTTAATAAAATCAAATGGAGAATTCGCACTGGGTGTGGGTGTTAAAAACCCAAGCACTCGTGGCGATAGGGTGAGTCATTACTTCCAAAATGTAGATACGAGATATGTAAAAGATGTTTTCTCAGGAATATATGTAAATACATATTCTAAAATGGGTATTCCAAAAGAAAAACCACTCGAATTTAAAGTGCTGATTGCGAGTTTGAAGTTCTGGTATTCGACTGAAGCAAAGGCGAAATTGATTTTCAATTTTGCAGAAAATAGCTACCTCATTGGCGTTGCGGGCGATATGGGGGGTGGATTTGATGCTTGTCTGGTTTTCTGTGCCGGTATAAACTACCAGGCTGGATTCGAATTTATGGGCGGAAGAAACGAAGCAGATGGTTGGTTTTTCAGCGGGAAAGCGCATGGAAGAATAGAATGCAAATTAGGTGGCTGTAACCCAAGCTGTAATGATGTTGACTTCGGCGTTTTATGTGGAATGGGAGTAAAACTCTGTGCAGGAGGAGGAGCGAAGATCACCTTCAAAGAGAAGGCTGCAAAGAAACTCGATTTAAGCTTTTATGTTGATTTATAACCTAAAAAAATTTATGAAAACAATTATCACAATGTGTCTCTCCATTATTTGCTTTTGGGTTAAGGCACAAGGCCCAACAAATACAGGAGTAGAAATGGGCCAATTAATGCCTGGTAAAAATGCTGTGTATGGCATCGTTCCTTCTGTAGAAGGCCGATCAAGTTTTAATAGCTACAAAGGCATGGTTAAACAGTTTGATGTTTATAAAGATGAAAATGGGAGAGGAAACTTTAAAAAAATTAATACACTAACCTTTCCAAATTCCTTTGATGACTTTACTAAGCGGGCTGGAAACGTTATCGCTGATGCTGTTAAAAATGCACTCGAAGTAACAGACGGTAGCGCGGCTTACAAACAGCTGCAATCTGGCAATATTAAAAGCTTGGGCATGTTCCTTATTTCGAAGGAGTTTTTAAGGGGAATGGGTATGATTTGGGAAGATGAAAATATCAAAAATACCAACCCAACAACAGCGTACCGCGTTGTAAAGGTAAATAGCGATGGAAAAGAACAAATTTTGTTTACCCAAAAAATAAGTGAGGTAAAACGGGTTCCTTTTGGAGCCTATCGTTTAAAAGATCTAGTTAATGCAGATAGTGTGATTCAACTTACCTGGACCGCCAAACTGACTAATGCGCCAGCTGTGTTTGGTAAAATTTACAGGTTAAAATATGGCGAAAAATCATATCAGTTAGTTAATCCACCTTCATTGTTTTATTCAGTGAACGATACTTCCAAAACATTTTATGCAGAGGAAGTAAAACCAGGTCAATTATATCGCTATTATGTTGTTCCTGAAGATTTTGCCGGTAATCAGGGCTTGCCATCTGACACCGCCTATGCAGTTAGTAAATCTTTTAGCCAGATAAAAAGCATCACTAATCTTTCCATTAAAGATTCGTTAAAAGGTGCATGGTTATCATGGAAAGCATTGCCGAATGAAGGCATTTACACCGGTGTGCAAATTTTGAAATCCAGAAAGTCTACAGATGGATTTATTGAGGTAGCCACACTTTCAGCTACAGATAGTTCGTATTTTGATAAAGCAATTTTGCCTAATGTAACCTATCATTATCAGGTTCGCCCACTTACTATACAAGTTAAAGGCTACACCTTGCTTCCTGCAGCAACGGCAAATATCGCTGTGAAAAGTCAGCATGATATACCGATGGCACCACAAGGTTTAAAAGTTTGGCAAGATAGTACGGCTCAGGTAAAATTATTTTGGGATGTAAATCCTGAGATTGATCAGTTTGCTTATTATGTACTCAGAGGAACTTCGAAAGACGATATGAGGGTTGTTTCCGGTGCATTGCGCACCAATACCTATACAGATTCTCTGCAAAATTTAAATGGACAAAGCACTTACTTTTACGGTATTCAGTTGATGAATATTTCTCAGAAAATGAGCGAGGTATCATTGCCTGTAATGTTTAAGCCTTTAAAAGTAGAATTTGTTCCTTATCCATCTGGTTTGGGGGTAAGGTATGCTGATGAAGCAGTCAAACTCTTCTGGGAAAACATGATCGAAAAAAATGACGACATTGTTGGTTATAGGGTTTTCCGAAAATTAAAAACTGAAAAGGAATTTAAATCACTAAATGAAGCTCCTTTAAGAACTACTGTTTTTGATGATACCATTGTTACACCTGGTTACGATTATGAGTATGCCGTTTCGGCTATTGATGCTTCAGCAAATCAGAGCATTTTATCGCCTGTAAGCAGCATTACCATTCCATTAACAACAGTTTTAGCAGCACCTGCAGATCTTTATCTGATCAATAAACCTGAGGGCATTTATGTTTCATGGCCAGCGCACAATAACTTAAAACTCACAAATTCCATCTACCGGAAATCTAATCTTGAAAAGGAATTCAAACTCATTGCCAGTGTAGAAACCAATGATTTTTACATTGATGCTTCCGCTCAAAAAGGTGCGCTATATAGTTATCGAATTGTGGCTAAAACCAAACTCGGTATCAGCGAGCCAGGTATTGAAAAATCAATAAGAAGAAATTGAAAAATTAATTACTGATGAGATGATTTACAAAAATAGTATTTATGGGTTATTGCTGGTGGTACTGGCAATGTGCTTTTCGCAATGCGCAAAAAAGTTCGAATATGAACCTACAGATAATTCTGCTGTAATTGATAGTATTAGTCCGCGTAGAGGTACAGAAAATACACAGGTACGCATTTACGGAAAAAATTTCCCGGTTGATACGGCCAAGATACGGGCGTTATTCAACAATAAGCAAGGTCTTATTATTGAAAAATCAACAAATAATGTAATATTGGCAACCGTGCCTTATGAAGCTGGAACTGGTAACGTTATGCTTCAAATAAATGGCCAGGCGATTAATGGGCCTACATTTACTTATGATTTTGACTCACCTGTAATTTTAGAAGTACTGCCTTTAACAGGCATTGCAGGAACGGAATTAACCATTAACGGGCGTAAGTTCAGCGCTACGGCTGCCAATAATCAGGTTACCATAAACGGCGTTCCTGCAAATATCCTCAGGTCATCTACCGTTCAGTTGATTGCGCAAGTGCCCGAGGCAAAAAACGGACCTGTTACCGTTACCTCCAATAGCATTTCCAATCAGGGGCCGGTGTTTAAATTTATTCCCCAGATTACAAGCCTTGATAAAGGAAGTGGTTATGTAGGCGATGTAATTAAAATCGCAGGTAAATATTTCGATGCCGGACCAAACCTTAGCGTAACTTTTAATGGTGTAACTGCAGCCGTTAATTCAGTGAATAGTACAGGTATCGAAGTTAAAGTACCTGCCTCAACATCGGGAAATGTAATGGTCACCGTTGATGGAGTAAGTAGCAATACCCAACCGTTTACTTACAAAATTGCACCAACCATTACAGGCTTAAGCAAAACATCGGCTTTTGCTCAAGATACCCTGACGGTATTTGGCGCTAATTTTATTGGTGCTGCTGCTCCGGTGGTATCGTTTAATGGAAGCGCGGCAACGGTGCTGAGTCATTCTGCTAATCAGATTAAAGTACGGATACCAGCAGGTACCAATGGAAATGTTTTAGTAACTGTTGATGGTATAGCCAGCAACGCCGTTCCATTTAGTTACCTGCAGAATATTGTGGCGAGCAGTTTAAACCAGGCGTCGCCCGTGTTACGCAATGTTTCCGGAATTGATGGTGCCACAGTGGTGATTAAAGGGAATAGCTTTGGTACACAAACAAATGGCATCCGGGTTACAGTCGGTAGTCAGAATGCACAAGTGGTAAGTGTTGATGATGGAAACGTTACATTCCTGATACCAAGTTTTTCATCTTCTCAACCCAATGTTCAACAAATAAAGATTTACCGTAACAATGTGGAAGCCAGTTATCCAAACGGAAATTTAACGTTCACCTATTTGGAGCCAACAATACTGTCATCAAGTTGTACCATAACACCATCAGGAATTTTAGGATTTTCAATGTTAACGTTCGTGGTAAGTGGAAATAATTATAATGCAACAGCGGCCAATGCCAATTTCGAAATGTTTATCGAAGGCATAAAATACCCGGCCGTAGTAAATGCAAATGTTGCCACAATTACCATGACCCAGCCAACCGGCGCCATTAAAAATGGTTATAACATTCAGGTGAGGAATAAGTGGGGTGCTTTTATCTCAGCATTTCAGCGTAATATAACCTTAAGCAGTTTTTCAAGAAGTTTTGTCAACAACACGAATTGGATGACCATAGTAGGAGATGGGTTTGGTAATACTGCTGAAACAGCAAGGTCAGTTAGTATTTATCGGATCAATAATGGCGTAAAGGAAACTGTAAATATAAATAGCATCATATCTTGGAGTGATGACCGGATTGTTGTAGAATTTCCAAACTATATCGACGATCGAACCTATGGCGTTGAAGTGAAAATAAATTTAAAAACAGCAAGTAAGGAACAGTTTTTAAATCTCCTTCCGGATGTGAACTAGTATAATGTAATCTTAGAAAAAGCTCTGGGGGATGGAGGTCTTCATTCCCCAGAATATTTAAACCTTGGCAACATATTTTTTTCTGGTTGATTTTTTTTTATTAAAACCTAAAACAAATTTGCACTTTAGCGGTTTATCACTGATTACACAGTGAAACTAATTTGAACTAAGAATTTATGGGGAAGAAGATATGCCTGCTCGAAGATGATCAGGGCATTAAAGAAATTATTGAGCTTATTTTAACAGAAGAACAATACGAAGTTTACGGCTTCTCCAACGTTAAAGAATTTATGGCTTTTGATGGTAAAGCATCACAAGACCTTTATCTACTTGATGTGAAGCTTCCAGACGGCAACGGCATTGAAGTTTGCGATATGCTGAAAAACAGCGAAGCTACTAAAGATATTCCTGTAATGATGATGAGTGCCCATGCTGCTTTAAGTGAAATGAAAAAGCAATGTGGCGCCGAAGATTTTATCGCGAAACCATTTGATATTTTCGATTTATTAAAAAGAGTTGACGCTTTTGTTGGCCCTTCTAATTAGCAGATTTGAATAAATTTTACAAATTATAATTGCCTCTATAGTTCTTCAAGTATTTTTTCAGTTCTATTCTGGCTTGATGGATATGCGTTTTAACGGTTCCAATCGGAATACCTAGTTCTTCTGCAATTTCATGGTATTTATATCCTTCAAAATAACGTTGAAAAGGAATGCTATAATTTGGATGGATGCTGTTTAGCGCTTTCTGAATATCGCCCATTACAAACTTTCCTTCCGAAGCATTTTTAGAGGCACTTTTAAGCAAATGCGCACTCGAAAGGTCTTCTTCAGTTGTGATTAATTCATTACGTTTTTGATCTTTCCTGTAATTATTAATGAAAGTGTTTCTCATTATTACATAAAGCCAACCTTTAATGTTGGTCCCCTCATCAAAATTATGGCAAAAACGAATGCCTTTTAAAAGCGTATCCTGAACTAAATCTTTCGCCTCATCCTCGTCTCTGGTGAAACGCATTGCATGAGAGTGTAAAGAAGATGAATGTTGATCTGCGTTTCGGCTAAATTCTATTTGATCCATTATTTGCGTTAGTTAAACATCATTAATACTTACAGCATCTGTTGCTGAGAATGAGTTTTAATAACACAGCTTTGTTAACTTGGTTTCCAAAAATAGCGTTTTTATTGCCTTAGCGTAATATTTCAAGTATTTATACCTGTCCGTAATAAGTAGGTAACACCAGCCCATTAGCTCAATACTTATAACTTAATTGCTTTTTTAAAAATTGTATAGCAAATTAAGCATTCTACTTTAGAACAATCTTGTAGCAATTAATTTGAATTTAACCTGCAGCAGAAAGTTGCTGCGAAGCGTTATTTATTAGCGTTAAATCATAACGTTTGCATTCATAATTCATGGCCAATTCTCTAAGCGCATTAATCTCCGGAATGAAAATGGAATGAGCGTTTTTTATCTCAGAAAGTTGCTTAATTTTTTGAATAACTAATTTATAGTCGTGGTCGGTTAAAATCTGGTTCATTTTGTTTTGTGTTGAGCTGTCTAATTTCAGAATGATAACATGAATGAGCTTAGAAAAGTTTTCTACAGATGTTAATTTCGTTAACTAATGAACAGGAAACCTTTTCCAATAAAAGTTTGTTTTGAAATTATGAAAAAGCATACCGCACAAAATATCGCCAGGGTTATATTGGGAACAGGATTAATTATTGCTGGCATTGGCCATTTAACCTTTGTACGAAAAGAGTTTCAAGCGCAGGTTCCAGACTGGGTTCCATTGAAAAAAGATGATACTGTAGTGGCTTCAGGAATTGTCGAAATAGCAATGGGTGCTTCGTTGGTATTTGCACCCCGAAAATATAGACCTGCTGTAGGTATATTGGCTGCATCATTATTCGTAGCTGTTTTTCCCGGCAATATTTCCCAGTACGTTAACAAACGCAATGGTTTTGGTTTGGATACTGATGAAAAAAGATTTATGCGGTTATTTTTTCAGCCTGTGCTTATCTATTGGGCATTAAAAAGCACTCAAAAGAAAGCCATAAAACTATAATCTATGCCAGTCAAACAATGACTGGCTTTTCTAGTTTTATTTCTGTAAAAAGAGAATTATGAAACACTACGACGCAATTATCATCGGGGCAGGACAAGCAGGAACACCATTGGCTAAGAAGTTAGCAGAATCAGGTATGAAAACCGCTATTATTGAAAAAAGGATAGTAGGCGGAACCTGCATTATCGATGGCTGTACGCCAACCAAAACGATGATTGCCTCTGCAAGAGCTGCTTTTCAGGCTCGAACTGCTGGTAAACTTGGTGTTGTCATTCCGGATGTGAAAGTTGATCTCAAAAAAATCATCAAGAGAAAAAATGAAATAGTCGACTTATTTCAGGCTTCAGCCGAAAAAGGAATTAAAGGTACTAAAGGGTTAACTTTGTTTTTGGGTAATGCTTCATTTACTGCAGCTAAAACGTTGAAGGTAGAAATGATGAATGGAAAGATAGAAAATTTAAGTGCAGATCTTATTTTTATTAATACCGGTGCGAAAACAATTATTCCTGACATAGAAGGTTTAAAAGATGTAGACTATCTAACCTCAACTTCAATTCTTGATATTGACGAAGTTCCGGAGCACCTGGTAATTATCGGTGGTAATTATATAGGTTTAGAATTCGGACAAATGTTCGCTCGTTTTGGAAGTAAAATCACTGTTCTGGAGAAAGCACCACATGTTCTGGCGAAAGAGGATCAGGAAATTGCTGATGAAATATGTAAGGTACTGGATAACGAAAAAATTGAAGTTTTAACAGCGGTTACTATTGAAGAGGTAAAGAAAACCAAGAATGGTGTATCTATAAAAATTGAAGATAAATCAGGGACCAGAAAAATTAATTGCAGTCATATTCTAGTGGCAGCTGGTCGGAAAGCGCAAACAGATGAATTAGGCTTAACCTACTCGGGAATAAAAAAAGATGAGGAAGGTCACATCATCGTAAATGAGAAATTAGAAACCAACATCAAAGGTATTTATGCTTTGGGTGATGTCAAGGGCGGTCCGGCATTCACACACATCGCATACAACGATTATACAATTGTGTATCGCAATTTAGTTGAAAAAACAAAACTTAGCACAAAAAACCGACCGGTTCCGTATTGCATGTTCACTGATCCGCAATTAGCGAGGGTTGGTATTTCAGAAACTGAAGCGAAAGCGCAAGGCTTAAATTATAAAGTGGCACTGTTACCAATGGCAAATGTAGCCCGGGGGATTGAAACCGGCGAAACGTTTGGTTTAATGAAAGCAGTGGTTGATGCGAAAACCAAAAAAATCCTTGGAGCAGCTGTCATTGCAGCCGACGGGGGAGAAATTATGTCGGTTTTACAAATGGCCATGCAAGGTGGAATTACTTATGAAGACATTCGATATGGTATTTTTGCCCACCCAACCTATAGTGAATCTTTGAACAATCTATTTATGAAATTAGATGATTAAAGTTGAGGCAGTAAGCAAAAGCTACGGCGATACTCTGGCTGTTAAAAAGGTTTCCTTTGAAGTATCGGAGGGAGAAAATCTCATTTTGCTCGGTACAAGTGGGTGTGGTAAAACAACCACGCTTAAAATGATTAACCGGTTAATTACGCCAGATGCTGGAAACATTTTCGTCAACGGGAAAGATATCTCCAAAGAAAAACCTGAGCTACTAAGAAGAGAAATTGGTTATGTGCTGCAAAACACAGGATTGTTTCCACATTATACCGTTGCGGAAAACATTGCCATTGTTCCTAAATTGTTAGGTTGGGAAAAAGAGAAGATCAAATTAAGAAGTAACGAAATTATAGAGAAGCTTCATTTATCTGAGAAATATTTATCCGCCTACCCAGGCGAACTTAGTGGAGGCCAGCAGCAACGTGTGGGTTTGGCCAGGGCATTGGTCACAGATCCATCCGTGTTATTAATGGATGAACCCTTCGGAGCACTGGATAATGTCACCAGAACCAGCATCAGAAAAGAATTTAAAGGCTTAGAGGAATTGAAGCGAAAAACGATGGTGATGGTTACTCACGATATTCATGAAGCATTCGAACTTGCAGACCGGATTTGCCTGATGAACAAGGGGGGGATTGTTCAGATTGGAACGCCTAAGGATTTGCTTTACAAACCTGTAAATGATTTTGCTAAAAACTTTCTAGCCAGCGAGAAACTTTCACTGGAATTTAAAATCATCTCGCTGGATGATATTTGGGATTTGATTCCATCATCATCCGAGTCTGTAAATAATATTTCGCTGTCTTCTACAGCAAGTGTTTGGGATGCGATGGATAAATTGCAATCGGCACCAGCGCTCGGAGTTAAAAATTCATCCGGCGAACAGAAAAATATTACTTTTAGCGAACTTACCGAAGCATTTAAGCGCTATCAAAAAAAGCAATATCATGAGTGAAAATCAGCAAAGCCTGTGGCAATTCATGACCGAGCAATCTGATAAATTGCTCAACCAAACCTTACAACATGTAGGCTTAACTTTTATTTCTCTTCTTTTTGCAGTAGTTATAGGTTTGCCGCTCGGTATTTTAATCGCCAGGAAACAAAAATTATCGGGTTCTGTTCTGGCTTTTGCCGGTGTGCTTCAAACCATTCCAAGTATCGCCTTATTAGGTTTTATGATTCCCTTACTGGGTATTGGCGCCAAACCCGCTATTGTAGCTTTACTTATTTATGCATTGTTACCGATTATCAGAAATACTTATACCGGAATTGTGGGTGTAGATGCAAGCATTCGGGAAGCTGCTAAAGCAATGGGGATGAGCACTTGGCAAATACTTTTCAAAGTAGAACTTCCACTGGCCATGCCGGTTATTTTAGCTGGGATTAGAACGGCAACGGTCATAAATGTAGGTGTAGCTACACTTGCATCATACATTGCGGCGGGAGGTTTGGGCGAATTTATTTTCGGTGGAATATCTTTGAACAACACCAATATGATTTTGGCTGGAGCTATCCCGGCAGCAGTTTTAGCTATTGTTTTGGATGGTTTGCTTGCTTTGCTACAGAATTTAAACTTTAAAAGGTTACGCAAAGTCCTACTTGTTTTGCCAGTTTTTCTACTGATTTTAAGTGGCTTTTATTTGCTGCCAAAAGCATACGGAAGTTCACTTACAGCTGGTTTTACACCCGAATTTATGGGGCGGCAAGATGGCGACTTGGGTTTGAAATCTGTGTACGGATTGAAAATCCATACCATCGTAATCAGCGATGCGGTAATGTACAAAGCTGCTTTTGAAAAGGAACTGGATGTCATTAGCGGCTACTCTACTGATGGAAGATTAAAAGCTTTCGACCTCACTATTCTGAAAGATGATCAACGCATTTTTCCACCTTACTATGCCGCACCGATTGTGCGTGAATCTTCACTGAAAAAGTTCCCGGAACTTGAAAATGTATTGAATTTACTTGCAGGTAAAATTACCGATTCAATCATGACGGATTTGAACTATAAAACAGACCAGCTGCATCAAAGTCCTGAAAAGGTAGCGAAAGATTTCCTGATCAGCCAGAATCTTTTTAAAGTTTCGAAAAATGGAAAGGGAGGCACCATTCGTATTGGCTCGAAAATTTTTGGGGAACAATACATCCTTGCTGAAATGTATAAAATGCTGATCCAAGGAAATACCAATTATCAGGTAGCTACCAAAACAGGTTTGGGCGGTACGAAAATTTGTTTCGACGCTTTGGTAAACGATCAGATTGATTTTTATCCGGAATATACTGGTACAGGGTTACTGGTTTTACTGCAACCCAAAGCCGAATTTGCAAAGCAAATAGCGCATGATAAAGACAAAACTTACCGTTATGTAAATGATGAGTTTCGTAAGAAATTTCAGATCAAATGGTTAACACCTATTGGCTTTAATAATTCTTATGCATTAATGATGCGGAGAAAACAATCGAAAGAACTGGGTGTTTATACCATCACAGATCTTAAGCAATATCTGGATAACAACAAATGAATTTTATTGAAGAATACTTGCGCATAAGAAAGCATTCTGAACAAATATGTGAGCCTTTGCAAACGGAGGATTATGTTGTTCAACCGATTGCAGATGTGAGTCCGCCGAAATGGCACCTTGGCCATACCACCTGGTTTTTTGAAACTTTTATCCTCAAAGCTTTTTCTGCAACCTACCAGGAATTTAATCCGGAGTTTAATTATGTTTTTAACAGTTATTATGAATCGGTTGGCGCAAGGGTAATCCGTACCGATCGTGGAAATTTGAGCCGACCAAGTGTTAATGAAGTTTATCAATATCGTGCCTATGTAGATGAGGCGATGGAAAAATTGCTTTCCTGCACGGTTGATGAAAAGCTAATAGAATTGCTGATTCTGGGCTTCAACCATGAACAACAGCATCAGGAACTATTGCTTACTGATATCAAATATATTCTGGGCAACAATCCTTTGTTTCCAGCTTACTCAAAAGATTGGAAAGATTCCACGGAGTTGGGCTCTGGAGAGGATATGATCAACATTACTGAAGGTGTTTATGAAATAGGGTGTAAGGGTGATGATTTTTGTTTTGATAATGAACTATCGCGACACAAAGTTTATTTAAATGACTTCTCCATTAGTCGCAATCTGGTTACTAATCAGGAATATCTTGATTTCATTAACGCAGGCGGTTATCAGGATTTTAGTTACTGGCATGCCGAAGGTTGGGATTGGGTAAAAAACAACGAGATTAATGCGCCTTTGTACTGGAATCAGATCGATGGACTATGGCATAACTATACTTTAAATGGCTTACAGCAAATTGATTTGGGTGCACCAGTTACTCACATTAGTTATTATGAAGCTTACGCTTACGCCAGTTGGAAAGCTTTACGTTTGCCAACAGAATTTGAGTGGGAAATCGCGGCACAAAAATTTAATTGGGGCAAACGATGGGAGTGGACGGAGAGTGCGTATCTGCCTTATCCAGGGTTTAGCAAAGCTCCCGGTGCCATTGGTGAATATAACGGCAAGTTTATGGTTAATCAAAAAGTGTTACGTGGCGCATCTGTTGCTACACCAGCAGGCCATGAACGTATTACTTACAGAAATTTCTTTCATCCACATTTGAGGTGGCAGTTTACAGGCATTCGATTAGCAAAATAATTTTTATGGATACGATGATTACAAAACGTATGGTTCCGGTTGGTTCGCAGTTTTTAAATGATGTTTTAGCTGGTTTACAAGCTGAACCAAAATTCTTAAGCTCCAAATATTTTTACGATGAAAAAGGCGACCAGATTTTTCAGCAGATTATGGACATGAAAGAATATTACCTTACCGATTCGGAAATGGAAATTCTTCAGGAACAATCGGCTAAGCTGGCTACTTTGATTTCTTCAGGTGAAGATGCTTTCGATTTAATTGAGCTTGGTGCAGGTGATGCCACCAAATCCATTCATTTATTAAAGGCTTTGCTACAAGCGCAGTTAAGTTTCACCTACTTACCAATCGATATTTCCGGACATGTAATTGCTGATTTAGAAGAAAATTTACCTAAAAAATTACCTGCTTTGCAAATTCAGGGTTTAAATGGTGATTATTTTAAAATGCTGGAAAAGGCAAAGGCTATTTCTAACTGTCGAAAAGTGGTTTTGTTTATGGGTGCTAATATTGGCAATATGGATTTGGCAGAAGCGGAAAACTTTTGTCGCGATTTGCGGGAGGAGCTTTCTCCAAATGATTTGTTGATTATTGGATTTGACCTGAAGAAAAATCCGCAACAAATTTTAGCTGCCTACAACGATCCGGCTGGAATTACCCGCTCTTTTAACCTGAACCTGCTCAATCGAATCAACAGAGAACTGGATGGCGATTTCGACGTTTCAAATTTTGATCATTATGCTTCCTACGATCCGGAAAGTGGCGCCTGTAAAAGTTATTTAATTAGTTTGAACGATCAACGAGTAAATATCGGCGACGAAACCATTCGCTTCAATAAGAACGAGCATATTTATATGGAAATATCACAAAAATATTCACTAGCAGATATTGATGCACTAGCAAGTAAAACAGGATTTACGCCAATGCATCGCTTTTTCGATCGCCGGGAATATTTTGTTGATGCCGTTTGGAAAGTGGATTAATCTTTTCCATCAATTACATCAAGCAACTGTTGTAAATCATCCAAAGTATTATAAAAATGGAATGAAAATCTTGTCCCGGCACCTCTTGCTGAACATAGAATTTTTGCGTTCGCCAGATTTTCTACCATTTCCGCTTTCAAGGGTAGACTGATAATCGTTGATTGACTTTGCCTGCTAACCATCCACTCAGGCAGCAAGCCTCTGTTATAAAATTCCGCTCTAGCTTGATTGCAAAGCTGCTGATTACTTTTCTCAATATTCTCAAAACCGATAGCTTGCAGGAAATTGAGGCTGTAATTTAGCGAGCCAAAATTTAAGGTATCCAGGTGACCAGGCTCGAAACTCATCGCTAAATGGCTTTTACCTTGTAAAAAAGGCGCAGTTGGTAAGCTTTCAGCCGATTTTTCCTGATAAAGTACATCAACAAGATGATCTGATAAAAAACAAAAACCGTTACCAAAACCCGAAAGGAGCCATTTGTAACCACTGGAAAGCATGGCATCCAGTCCTGATTCTTTGAAATTAAATGCTTTAGTGCCACAAAATTGTGTGCCATCGGCAATCAGAAGCAGCTGCGGATAACTTTGTTTTATTTGTTTAATGAAACCTTCTGATAATTTATAACCACTGATGTACTGCACCATGCTAAACGCAAACGCAGTCGGTTTGAAAGATTCAATTGCTTTCAAGATATTTTCTTCAAGATTTTCATCAATCAGGACTTCTTGAAATTCAAAACCACTGGATTTTACAGGATAGGCTAGAGAGGGATAATCTTCATTTAACAACAAAAAGCGCTGATTTTTTGCCAGCCCATTGAGCAAAGTATTAAAGCCAAACGAAAAGTTCGGTGTGAGAAATACGTTTGTAGCCTGAAAAATTTCAGCTAGTTTTAGTCTTAACTTTTCGATGAGGGTGCCGCTTTCTAACCTAAAATTACTGCCTGCAGCTAAATATTGCTGATCATGCTGCTGGCGCCAGTCTATCAATGGTTGATATAAAATTCCGGAATAGGCGGTATTAAAATAAGTATATTCTTTAAGTACAGGGAAGATATCTTGAAAGTTCATATTCAAAAGTAATAGAAAATTACAACTCCAAACCATCAGCTTTCTATTTTGTTGAACATTTGGAACATTTATAAAACCCATGGAAAATCATACCTCAATTCTAATCAACGAACTCAAAAAATTATTAAATGGAGGAGGCGCACACGTTGGATTAAAAGAAGCACTAGCTGATTTAAGTGTGGAACAGGTTTCGCAAAAACCTGATCATTTACCGTATAGCATTTGGCAGTTAGCGGAACATATCCGGATTGCTCAATGGGATATGTTGGAGTTTAGTAAAGACGGAAATCATCAATCGCCGAAATGGCCCGATGAGTATTGGCCTAAAGAAGTTGCGCCTGAAAGTATGGAGGCCTGGAATAAAACCATTGCCAGCATTGAAAAAGATCTTTTAGAATTTATTGAGCTGATCGAAACTGAAGATCTTTACCTCGAAATTCCACATGGGCAAGGACAAACACTTTTACGCGAAGCATTACAAATAGCCGATCACAATGCCTACCACATTGCAGAAATTATTGTGATTAGACGATTAATCGGCGCCTGGAAAAGCTAACTGAATACAACGCTCTACATATTGTTTAACTAATTCCTATAATCATGTTGCAAACAAGCAAGTCATTTAGTTCTTTTTCTGTTAAAAATATAGAAGAAGCAAAAGCGTTTTATGAATCAATCGGTTTGGAAACCAAAGTTGGAGAAATGGGCATATTAGAATTGGTAATAGATAATGCCGAAAATATTATGCTTTATCCAAAAGATGATCATGAACCTGCAACCTTCACCGTATTAAATTTCCCGGTAGAAAGTATTGAGCAAGCTGTTGATGATTTAACCGCTAAAGGCATAAAATTCGAACAATATCATTCGGAATACATCAAAACCGACAAAAAAGGAATATCGAGAGGTGCGGACGGGCCTAAAATCGCCTGGTTCAAAGATCCATCTGGAAATATTTTATCCATTTTGGAAGGTTAAATTATAATCCCTCATCAAAAGACACTTCCTGATGAGGGATTTTTTTACGCTAATAAACCAAAACACTGGTGCGCAATTTCGTATTCCTCATTGGTCGGAATCACCAGGATTTTTACCTTCGATTCATCTGAACTGACATCAGCAATCCCACCAGAATATTCCAGATTGCTTGCTTTGTTCATGTCGATACCCAAATAGTTTAACTCTTCACAAACTGCTGCCCGCATAGATTTGTCGTTTTCGCCAACACCTGCTGTAAAAACAATGGCATCTAAACCATTTAAAACGGCAGCATAGGCACCAATAAATTTCTTAATGCGGTAGGCATATAATTCAAGTGATAATATTGCACCATCTTTACCTTCGGCAGCAAGTTTGCCGATATCACGCATATCGCTCGAGCCACCCACACCCAACAATCCTGATTGTTTGTTAAATAAAGTGCTCAGCTGATCGAGGCTGTAACCTGCATGTTCAATCAAATGAAAAATAACAGATGGATCGATATCGCCAGAGCGTGTACCCATTACCAGCCCGCTTAATGGTCCAAAACCCATGCTTGTATCAATTGATTTGCCGTCGCGAACGGCCGTCATGCTACAACCATTACCCAAATGGATGGTAATGATTTTTGAATCTTTTTTATCCAGCCACTTGATGGCTTGCTCGCTCACATACTTGTGGCTGGTGCCATGAAATCCATAAACCCTAATGCCATGTTCTTTATAGTACTGATCAGGAATGGCATATCGAAAGGCTTGCTGCGGAATGGTTTGATGAAAAGCGGTATCAAAAACAGCCACTTGTTTTGCATTTGGAAAAGTTTGTTCAGCTACCTCGATACATTTTAAATTTACCGGATTATGAAGCGGCGCAAGTGAGAACAGTTTTTTAATCTGATTTTTAACTTCCTCAGTAATCAAGGTTGGACCAGAAAAATGCTCTCCTCCATGCACCACGCGGTGGCCTACGGCTGCAATATCATCCGGACTGGCTATTACCGCCTGTTCTCCTTCGGTTAATAAGGCCAAAACCTGGCTCAAACCATCGCCATGATCAGCAATGAAATCTGTTTTCTCGGTTACAAATTTCTCTGCATCGCTAAATACGGTGTGTTTAATATATGATCCTTCGATGCCAATGCGTTCCACCAATCCGCTACAGATGGGGGCTTTCACTGGCATTTTAAAGAGCTGATATTTTAGGGAACTACTCCCTGAATTGATGACTAAAATGTTCATGTTAATTTTATAAATCCTGGCATTGTATTGCCGTAATCACTACCGTGTTAAAAATATCGTCTACCGTACAGCCACGGCTTAAATCGTTAATTGGCTTATTTAAACCCTGCAACATTGGGCCGATGGCTAAAGCACCAGTTTCTCTCTGCACTGCTTTGTAAGTGTTATTTCCTGTATTTAGATCAGGGAAAATTAATACACTCGCCCTGCCGGCAACCTCAGAGTTTGGCATCTTCTGTCTGCCCACAATTGGATCAACCGCTGCATCATATTGAATAGGACCTTCGATTTTCAACTCCGGATATCTTTCCCTCACAATTGCGGTAGCTTCTCTTACCCGCTCTACGTCTTCACCTTCGCCTGATGTGCCCGATGAATAGGATAACATGGCGATTCTTGGCTCAATGCCAAATTTGGCACTGCTTTCGGCTGATGAAATGGCTATTTCGGCAAGCTGCTGTGCGGTTGGGTTTGGGTTTACAGCGCAATCGCCAAAAATGGCTACACGTTCTGGCAAACACATGAAAAATATAGATGACACCACAGAAACACCTGGCCGGGTTTTAACGAATTGTAACGCAGGGCGGATGGTGTGTTGCGTGGTATGAACCGCACCCGAAACCATTCCATCGGCATCGCCTTTGTAAACCATCATGGTGCCGAAATAGGATACATCGGTCATCATATCGCGGGCCATTTCAAGGTTTACATTTTTAGCCTTACGCAACTCATGCAAAGTTTCTACATACCCATCGTATTGCTCAGAATGCGCTGGATTATGGATGTGAATGGCGTTTGCATCTAAATTTAAGCCAAGTCGTTTAATTGAATTTCCAATTTCTACCGGATCGCCCAACAAAGTAATGTCGACAATATCCTGAGCAATGAGTTTTTCTACCGCCTTCAATATCCGTTCGTCATTTCCCTCAGGTAGAACAATATGTTTTTTCTCCCGTTTAGCCCATTTCACCAATTGGTACTGGAACATGTGCGGGGTAATTCCCTGGTAACTGAAAGTGATAATCTTATCATCTAGCGCTTTTAAATCAACATGTTTTTCGAAAATATCGATGGCCAGTTCAATTTTCTTTTTATTATCGATAGTAATTTTAGAGTGGATGGACCCAATAGTTGTAGTCGTTTCAAAAGTGCCTTTTTGTACCGCAATAATTGGGATAATGGTTTGCAAACCCTCGATTAATTTAATCATCGGCTCATCAGGCAAACTGCCTGCTGTGAGTACGATGCCCGCGATTTTTGGATAGTTGGCTGAAAGATTGGCCTGCAGTGAACCAATGATGATATCGCCTCTATCTCCAGGTGTTACAATTAACAAGTTATCTTTAATGTGCCTCAAAAAATTGGGCAGCATCATCGCACCGGTTACAAAATTATCTACCTGGTTATCCAATAAATCTGCTCCGAATAAAATTTCAGCGTCTAAAGCTGCTGCAATTTCTTTCATTGTAGGGCTTTGCAAGCCACTTTCAATTGGAATTACTGCTATCAATAATTCAGGCGGTAATTGGTTAGTTAAGGCTTGTTTAATCCGCTCGGCTTCCTCCGGATTAACCATATTGGCCACAACACCCAACACCTGAACATCTCTTAACAAAAAGTTCCGGTATATATTAATGGCACTTTTAAATAACTGGCTTGCTGTTTTCCCTTTTCCGGAGACTACGATTAATACAGGAGCACCAAGGTTTTTCGCCATCAGGGCGTTTGATTCAAATTCAAAGGCACTGCCTTCGCCCAGGAAATCGCTTCCTTCAATAACCGTAAAATCGTAATTATCTTCCAGCTTTTTGTATTTACTGATGATGGTATTAATAATCGTCCCGCTATCTTCTGCCTGGTGCAGCATATCCTGTCGCGTAAATGCGAAAGCATCTTCATAACGGATAGGAAGCGAAAAATAGTCGAGCATGGCTTCAACATGTTCATCCCTTTTGCTAGGATCTTCTTGTGCAATGATGGGTTTGAAATAACCTACTTTCTGGGTTTTAGCCAGCAGCATATTAATCATGCCAAATGCAATCACTGATTTTCCGGTATAGGGTTCTGCAGATGCGATAAAGATGTTTTTCGTCATAAAAAATAGGATAATACTGATTACAATAACCAACTTTCGCCAATATAGTTGATAATTTTTTTAATTCTATATTAAAAAATAAATCCGCAGGATTTAGCTCAGGCATAGAAATGACGTAGCTTAAGAAAAGATATTTTTATATTGGCAGCATGAAACCCATCATCACTATTGAATATTGCCCAAAATGCGGCTGGATGCTTCGGTCGGCTTATATGGCGCAGGAATTATTAAGTACCTTTACCGACGAGATTAAGGGCGTAATGTTGGTTCCGAGTGAAACCGGTGGTGCATTTTATGTTTCTGTAAACGAGGAATTAATTTTCGACAGAAAGGCGATGGAACGATTTCCGGAAATCAAAGAATTAAAACGTTTGGTTCGTGATCATGTAAGTCCCGGTATGGACTTGGGGCACAGCGATCATAAATAAACCTAGGCGTTTGATTCAATAATTAATTTTAAGGTTTTCAGCCTGTAAATTAGTGGTTGGTTAACTTTAGAAGTAAGATTTGCCTTTAATGGCTGAAAGTGGCTTTGCAGAAAATGATCGTAATCACTTATTTCAGTGGCCTGATTTAAAAAGATGGGCACTTGTTGTTTGCCAGCATTGGCGAAAAAATCTTCCAGCTCCTGAAGTTCCTGCATTGTCATGAGGTAAAGTTACAAATGAAAATTCAGTCCATTCCCAAAAAAACAGAATTTGTTTTTAAATCGCTAGCGCTCAGAAAGATCATCTTTATGCACAACCTCAATAGCTGATAATCTGCTTTTTATTAAATAACTAAAACCTTTTTTACGAATCTGCGTTTCTGATTTGCCTAACTATTCTAATCGAGATGCATCCTTATGACTGAAACAAACACTGAATTATTTCGCAAAATTGGTGAAAGTTCTAGCGATGGTTATTTCATCTATAACTTACAAACCGAACGTTTTATCTATGTAAACGCCGGCCTGGCCAACATTTGGGAAGTAGAAAAAGAATCCATTCTATATCATCCAAATCTACTTTTTGAATCTGCACATGATGATGACCGGGAGCATATTGTTTCCTGTTACGAAGAGTGCCTAGAAGATATGGCGCCTAAAAAGTATGAGTTTCGGTTGAGTTTTCATGGTAAAAGGGAGAAATATGTAAAAGCAAGCATCTATCCCTTTGAGCAGTCGGAAATAATTTTATGTGGTATTGTGGAAGACATAACGGTTGAGAGACAGAATAAACTCCATATCGAACAAGTTAATTACCGTAAAAATATTACGCTTGAAGTTTTATCTCATGACTTAAAAGAACCTTTAGGAATGATGAAGTTAACGGCTTCATCAATGGAGAGAGGCATAGCCAGTACCGGCGATAAGGAACTTAAAGAGTCGCTTCGGTTTATTATGGATATGTGCGATCGGAATACGCGTTTGGTAAGAAGTGTGATTAATCATGAGTTCATTAAATCAAACGAAGTAGAAATTAGTAAAGACAGGTTGGAGCTGGTCTGGGAACTTAAAGATGCTTTAAGGTATTACCGCCGGTCGCAGCTTCGGGCAGTCAGGAATTTTAAATTTAAGAGCAATAAAGATAAAATCTACCTTCCGCTTGATGGAATGAAATTTTTGCAGGTGATCAATAACCTGGTATCAAACGCGATAAAATTTACTGATGAAAACGGTACAATTGGAATTGCTGTAAATGATTTGGGCGAAAGTGTGATCATTTCGGTACATGATGATGGAAGAGGAATACCCGAAGAGATCAGATCAACTTTATTTGAACGAGGCAAACAAGGTTTTAAAGCTGGCCTGCAAGGCAAAGATTCTGGCGGTTTGGGAATGGGCATTATCTATAATATTGTAAAGCTTCACGGCGGAAGAATCTGGTTTGATACCGAGACTGGAAAAGGAACTACATTTTATGTAGAATTACCCAAATAAATACTTAAATAAGCGCAAAAAAGCCATTTTCCGTACTTATCGAAATTGGCCTGTTTTCTGAATTACATTCCTTCAATTATATTTGGTTTATGATCAAAATAATCCTGGTAGATGACCATCACTTAATGCGTGAGTCGCTTACCGCACTTATGGATAAATACGAATCGGTTGAGGTGGTAGCAGATGTTGCTAACGGACGTGAGCTGCTTGATTTGATAGATACTGGCATTCAGGCTGATATCATTTTATCAGATGTCTTAATGCCCGAAATGGATGGTATTGAAATGATTCCACTGATCAAAAAGAAGTCTAAAAATCTTAAAGTTGTTCTTTTAAGTGTTTTGGAGGATGAAAAGTATCCATCCAATGCTTTCTTGGCAGGTGCAAACGGATACCTGTTAAAGAGTGTGGGTGCTGATGAACTATTATTTTGCCTGCAACATGTAATGAAAGGCCATCGCTATGTTTCATCCGCTTTGTGTATTTCTATACTGGAAAGGTTTAATAAACAGTTGGTTATGCTTTCTCCCGAACAAAATCACAGGCTTCAGTTTTCAGAGCGGGAGTTAAGTGTGCTCAAACTTATCGGCGAGGGAATGACTAATCAGGAAATGGCTGATAAGCTATTTTTGAGCAGGCGAACTGTTGAGGGATTAAGGCAGGCACTCATCGATCGGACAGGTTGTAAAAACACAGCAGCACTCGTACGGTTTTCCATCTTAAACGGTTACGCAGTTTAAAAAAAGCCCGAATTTCTAAGCAGAAATCCGGGCTTTTTTAAATTCAGTATATTATTGCGTAATAATACTTATTGTCCAATTTCTTTAGGGATTCAGAATTTTCAATTGTTCATTCTAAGGGAGTTTGAGCAAACGTTCAACCATCGAAACGAGTTCTTCAATTTCAAAAGGTTTATTTATTATTCCATCCTCTTCTGCATTCGTTTCGGTGAGCTGGCTTGCAAGCATGGCCGAAATAAGAATTATAGGTAAGTGCTTTGTTTCCGTTCGGTGTTTCAGTTCTCTGCAAAGGATTCTACCATCATATTGTCCCAATTGTATATCTAAAAGTAAAATATGCGGATTAAAGGCTGTAATGGTGGAAAATAAGTCTGTTGCAGAAAAAATAGACAAGGCTTCGTAACCTTCTTCTTTCATAATTAAGGCCAGTGCTTCCGCATTTGAATAATCATCATCAAGAATTAAAACCCGCTTGCTCATTTTAATCGACCGTTTGTCTACTCGCCTAAATTAATATCTATAAACGGAACAATTTAAGTATAAATACGTTGCCTACTACGTGTTTTTTACGGTTTTAGGTAACGATTTTGTTGAGTTTAGGCTACTTATCCCTGTGTAAAAAAGTTGTTGATGTTGAGCAATCGCTTCAAATATTGCAACTGATTACTTAATTTAAGGGATAAATAATTGAAATATGGAAAAAAACCTAGACTATGTTAAAATTCCTAATTTCCTAAACCGCATTAAAAGCGAATGGCCAGGAATGATCGATCGTTTTGAATTTAAAACGCCGACGGTAATTTATGTTCATCTAAAAGAAGGAATCTCTAGTATTGATTTTCTTGGAAGATTATCTAAGAAAGTTGAACGAATGATAGATTTCACAATACCAATCATCTTATACCACATTGAACGAGATGGAATGAATTTAAGGTCGCATCCCATTAATTGGTATTCTACCATTCGTTAATTTTTTCTAAACGGGACAGTTCTTATTGTCCCGTTAAAATAATTTAAGCTTTAGATTTTGATATGCTTGCTGTATAAATTACAGCGGCAGCCAGCACTGCAGTTAAGAAAAAGCCTTCTACCACATTTGCTTTTTTGTTCCTCTTAAATCCTTTATACATTTTATAAGCGGCGATACCACCTAAACCAGCAAGTTCAAAATTTATAGGATTGATGCTTTTTGATGCCGGCGAATGTTTGAAAGTTTTATTTACGCTCGAATCTGCCAGATTTAAGCTTTTTGACAGCCTTTTTTCTAACGAAGGTTTAGTAAGATAAATGCCTAAACCCATACCTGCTGCGCTAAGTATATCAAGCAATAATTGGTACGGTTTGTTTGTAGTTTTTAATGTCATATCGTTTTTTTTTTTAAGCCTGAGCAGATATTTTTTGTTTCGTCAAACATTTTACAATATTTATTGTCTTGATTGTCACTATCCCTATGATAAAAATGGAACAAGGCAGAAGACCCGAACAAATGGAATATAGCGCCAAGGCTAGTTTCTATTGTATATTGATTGCTTTTTTATTAGCAATAACTTTTTCTGTTATTCAGCCGTTTTTTCCTGATGAAATTGGTGCATTGGAGTTGGCAGTGAAGAATATAACTGCCATTGAAGCGAATTAAGCGATCTGTTAACCCTTAAAATTTTTCTGATCGCTCTTTTTTAATGGATCTTCTCCCTGGCCAGCTTTCGATTCGAGTATCTTTTTCTTGATTTTATTGGCTTCTTCATAATGGTTTAATAAAGTTGGTTTTGTCAACTCGGCAAATGCAGCAATATCAGCATCTTTAGATTTTGCAGCGGCTGCGAAAAGATCAATTGTAGTCTGGCGGTCTTTGATAATGGTATCAATAAAAAATTCATTTTTGCCATCCTCTTTAAAAGTTTCTAATCTTTTAATTGTTTGTATTTTTGAATCTGGTAATGTGCCAGGCAAACTGAAACCCTTCTTTTTAGCCAGGTTTTTCAACGCACTACCAGAAGCAGTTTGATCCTTTACCAGCGTATTGGCAAATGTTAAAATATCATTTGTAGCACCCAGCTGGATAATTTTGTTTCCGATTTCTACATCAGCCATTTCAATGATTGCTGCACTTTTTAAGAACTCAATATCTGCTTCATCGAGCTTTGCAGCATTTTCGTTTTTGGTAATTCCGGTATCTATCTCTATCGCATTTTCATTAGAATCGGAAGATTTTTCCCCGGTTTTTTCTGAATTACTACAACTTAAAAAAAAAGTTAATGCAAGTGCTGCTAAAGTAAAATTGGTAAGTTTCATATATCATTCTTTTAAAAAATCAACACCGTTTACTTTTTAAAGTTTCGATAAATTTAAAATAGCCGCTAATTGCATTATTTCAGAAAAATAAAAAAGCTCATGATTAACATGAGCTTTTTTTGTGTCAGGTTCTCTAAATCTGTTTAAAATCTTCGGTTAGCGGCATATTGTTCATCTGCCTGTCAATCCATTCTGATGCGTAGGCGGCAACTTCTTCCCAGCCAGGTTCATTACAGATATAGTGGCTTCGTCCCTGAAATTCCTTCAAATCTGTTACGCTATTTTCATCCGTGTAAGCCTGCTGTTCTTTCTCAATTAAAGAAGCCGGGCAGATCATATCTTCCGAGGCAGCAATGAGCAGGAGTGGTGCGTGGGGCAATTCAACATCAATATCTGCCGAATCAGTCATGCAGGTTCTGAAAACATTTCTGCTATCCGGAGTAGCGGTTCTTTCAAACTCAATCTGCGCTTGTGCATCAGTTAAAGTATTTGCGAAAGCGCCTTTGAAAGTTTCCAGATCCATCGGAATTGGTTCATTTCCTTTTAATGGATTTGCAATGGTTGCGGCATTTTTGAAAAACGACCAGTCGAAAGTGATCATTTTATTTGGCGCTACAGAACAGATGGCAACTGCCGAACTCACCACACCTCTTGCAAGCAAAAGCTGTGCAATTAAACCACCAACGGAGTGGCCAATGATAATTGGTTTTTCATCAAGTTTTAAAATTTCAGTTTCAATTGGCGTGATGATGTCATCCAGTTCCAAATCGCCTAATTGTTCAGGAATATGGTTTCGTAAAGCTGCAGGTTCTCCATCATGATAGGGCCATGCCGGCGCAATACACGTATAACCTTTCGATTCGAAAAAATTAATCCAGCCTTCCCAACTTTTTGGGTTCTGAAACATGCCGTGTACAAATATGATTGTCTTTTTCATAGTATAGATTTTGTAATAATGACAAGCAGTTTCAAATATTTGTTTAGCATTGTCAAAAAAATTGCATAGCTATAAGGAATGCAATTTTTATTAAAAAAAAAAGACCTCCAAAACTGGAAGTCTTTTACTTGGCTGAAAGAACTTTTTATTCCTCTGCAGCCTGAGTGTTAATGGCGCCTTCGGCTATTTGCGTCAATATAGCGTCAGTAGCCTTTTCGTTTTCTAACGTTTGATTAAGCAAGGCAGCCACATCCGTATGGCCCATATTTTCTGCAAATACTGCTAAGGTACCATAGGTCGCAATTTCGTAGTGCTCAACTTTCTGTGCTGCCAAAATTAATCCCGCATCCCTAATCATTGTACCTTTATCTGTTTCTTCGATAATTCCATTTGCTTCTTCAAGCAATCCAGCCATGGCGTCACATTTTTTTGCTGCAGCCTTTTCATCTAGTGATGAGAAAATTTCCTCCAGCGTAAGAATATGCTGCTCTGTTTCCTGAGCATGTTTTTCAAAAGCATTTGCCAGTTCAGGGCTTGTAGCTGCTTTTTTAAATTTTGGAAGCGCCTTTGCCAAATGCTTTTCTGCCCAATAAATATCCTTCAATTCGTCAACGAAGAATTTATGGAACGCTGAATCTTCCATTTTACCTGTATTACCTATTGGTGTTTTGCTTGTTTTTTTCGTTTTTGCTGTAGTTGCCATAATATTATATTTAGGTTGATGTTTGATACATAACTGAATTAAATGCACATAGTTTTATGGTTTGAAACGTTGCGTAGAAATACATTGATGAGCCGTATTGCGCAACGTTAACTACCTGCCTTTATCAATTGATTAAAGATTTAAATACGTGAATTTTCGAAAGCAAAACTTTCTCGAAATCATGCGATTGTGTGTAGAAAAATAAGATGGATTTAAAATTGGTAATTGGAATAACGGCTGGCGTATTAACTGCATTGGCCATCATCCCGCAGATTGTTAAAACATTGCAAACCAAAAAGGCAGCTAATGTCTCGCCGTTTATGTTTGTCGTTTTACTCACCGGAAATGGTTTATGGTTTTATTACGGAATGTTAATTATGGATTGGCCCATTCTCATCACAAACGCTTTTTCTTTTTCAATGGATGTTTTAATGCTGATTTTAAAATATCGCTACCGGAATAATTATTAAGCTAAATTCATAAACACAAAACCCTTATCGGTAGAAATGGTTGTTAATAAAAGATTAAGGATATGGAAAATGGAAATCCCAAAGGGGAACAAGAAAAGCAACAGACAAAGGATGAAAGCAAAACAGGCGTAATTCCGGATAATGATTTGGCTGGAAGCGACGCCGATAAGGCCTATGCCGAAGACGGAACGTTTAAGCAACTTGATGATAAAGATACCGATCAAAAAGGTGCCGACGCGGATGCCGATCAATAAATAAAAAAGCCTTCCCAATATTAGGAAGGCTTTTTTTATGCTCGGTAATAAGCATCATTTTTATAATTTTTTAAATTCTTTTTAAGCTCAAGCCTGGCCTGGTGGATGTGGGTTTTTACCGTACCAATGGGTAAACCAAGTTCTTCGGCTATCTCGTGATATTTATAACCTTCAAAATATCGAACGAATGGATCACGGTAAGCTTTAGGAAGTTTATCTAACGCTTTCTGAATGTCGCTCATCATAAACTTGTTCTCCGCCACATTCCTTGTAGCGCTATGACTCAAATTTGCGTAAGTAATTTCTTCTTCCGTAGTAATCAGTGCGTTTTTCTTTGCTGTTTTGCGGTAATCGTTAATAAACGTGTTACGCATAATTACGAAAAGCCATCCTTTTAGGTTAGAACCTTCCTCAAACTTATGGAAGAATCTAATTGCCTTCATCAGGGTGTCTTGTACCAGATCATTTGCATCATCTAGGTCTTTCGTAAACTGAAGAGCGTGAGAGCGTAGCGAGCTCGCATTGCTGTTAACAATGCTGCTAAATTCTGTTTTGTTCATAGGTTTGATTTTTAGGTAATGTGCCTAAATATTGACAAACATCATACCGCTAACGTCGTATGTTATTTATTCGCGTAGTATTACTGATGGAACTTTTAATTTTTTTAATTAAAAAACATCATGTAAACATTCCTAAGCCATATTAGCGTGAATTCGTCGGTTATGGCAGCAAAAAGTACCTGAAATCAGATGGCTAACATATATTCTTAGCGATACGAATCCGGTGTAGGCTAATTACTTCAAAATAGGCAATCCAAGACTTTTGCAACAAATACGAGGGCCTATAAAACTAAAAATGTTAGTATTTTGTGGATAAAAAGCTCGTCCTGAAAACTAAATTTATTAGTATTTTTGATTCAATGGTTTTAGTCGGGGTGGTAAATTAATGAAAGAAAAGTGATGGACAAGGAAAAACAGATTATTCATATGGACCAGGATGCGTTTTTTGTATCGGTGGAGCTCAGGAAAAACCCAAAGCTAATAGGCAAACCTGTAATTGTTGGCGGCAATGCTGATCGGGGAGTGGTTACCTCATGCAGCTATGAAGCCCGGAAATTTGGCGTTCATGCTGCAATGCCTGGGCGGATGGCAAAACAGCTCTGTCCGCAGGCTATTTTTGTTAGGGGCAATATGGATGATTATTCGAAGGCTTCGCATGAAATTACGGAGATTATTGCCGATCGAGTTCCGCTATTTGAAAAAGCCAGTATCGATGAGCATTATATCGACATGACCGGAATGGATAAGTTTTTCGGTTGTATGAAATTTTCGTCGGAATTACGACAGACAATTATTAAAGAAACGGGTTTACCCATTTCCTTCGGCTTATCGGTAAATAAAACAGTATCTAAAATCGTAACCAATGAATGTAAGCCTAATGGCGAAAAAGAAATTCCTTTTCCGGAAGTACGTGACTTTTTAAACCCGCTTGCCATACATAAGATACCGGGCATTGGTGATGCTACATTTAAAAAATTGAGTGAAATGGGCGTTCGAAAGATTCAGACACTTGCTGAAATACCTCAGGATTTGATGTTCAAGATTTTAGGACAGCATGGTTTAGGACTTTGGCAAAAGGCGAACGGCATAGATTTCTCTCCGGTGGTACCGTACAGAGAACGCAAATCAATTGGTACGCAAACAACTTTTGAGAGCGATAGCATGGATATTTCGAAGATGAAGGCCATACTGAGCGGAATGGTTACCAATTTAACCTATGAACTTCGGAGTCAGCAGAAACTCACGGCCTGCATAACCGTCACCATTCGTTATTCGAATTTCGAAACCGTAACCCAACAATCACGGATTCCATATACCGCACTCGATTCATTTTTAATTGCCAAGGCACATGATCTGTTTAAAAAGCTGTATTCTAAACGGATGTTGCTGCGGTTAATAGGGGTCAAACTTTCACATTTGGTAAGTGGTTTCGAACAAATTGGTTTATATCATACTTCAGAGGAGGAGTATGATTTATATCAGGCAATGGATAAGGTGCGGAATCACTATGGAATTGAATCGGTGGTAAAGGCCTGTATCGTGAAGGGCCCTGAAAGAGATGAAAACGGCAAGGTAATTAAATATAATCCCCGGAAAAATAAACTCAAAACGCCTGTGGAAGGTGAAACCGATAAAACTGAGGAGCGCAAAAAATCGAGAATCAGAACCTTCATTAATGCTGAATTAGGAACGGCCACCAAACTGGATTAATTACTGAAAACTGCAAACTGAGAACTGCAAACTGAATATGTTCCTTAACGTACATTCATCATATAGTTTAAAATACGGAACGATTGATGTGAAAGAAATCGTGAGGCAAGCTCGTGCTTTGGGAGTTCGACAAATGGTTCTAACAGATATCAATAATTCTACTGGCGCAATGGAGTTTATTCGCGAATGTTACCAGCAGGGCATTTCCCGCGAAGCGGATGATATTCAGGCGGGTAATATTCCCTATCAAATTAAACCAATTGCCGGTATTGAATTTAGAAGAGACAACCATCTGTTATACGTCGGTATCGCCAGAAACAAAGAGGGAATGCGTGAACTCAATGAGTTTTTAAGCCACCACAATATAGAAGGTACACCTCTGCCCAGCGATGCACCTTCGCTTTCTGATGTATTTTTCATTTATCCTTTTACAAAAAACTTCAATCGTGAGCTGAAACTAAATGAATTTGTGGGGATAAAAGCGAAACAGCTTAATCATCTGTATCAGCACCAACTGCTTGGCAAAAAAGAAAAACTGGTTGTTTGGCATCCGGTTACCGTGAGTAATAAGGTCGAATATCGTTTGCACGAATATTTAAGAGCCATCGAATTGAACACGCTCTTAAGTATGGTTCCTGAAGATGCGAAATGTAGCCATGAGGAGGTTTTGATTACTGAAGAACAATTAAAAAGCAGTTTCGATAGGTTCCCCTTCATCATTGAAAATACGCAGAGGCTGATGGATCATTGTGATCTGAGTGTTTACTTTGAATCGGGGCCCCAGCCAACATCGAAAAACAGATTTTCTTATAGTAAAGAAGGTGCAGCATTCGACCAGAAATTGCTGCGAAGAATAGCATACAAAGGATTGGTTTATCGCTACGGACCTGATAATAAGGTTGCGCAGGAGCGAATGGAGAAAGAACTACGCATCATCGAACTTAAGAACTATTGCGCCTATTTTCTAATCACTTTCGATATTATTCGTTACGCCATCGGCAGGTGTAATTTCTATCATGTGGGTAGAGGTTCTGGCGCCAATAGCATCGTTGCTTACTGTTTGCGTATCACAGATGTTGATCCTATAGCGCTTGACCTGTATTTTGAGCGGTTTCTCCACGAAAAGCGGACTAGTCCACCTGATTTTGATATTGACTTTGCCTGGGATGAACGCGAAACCATCCAAAAATATATCTTCAACAAGTACCCAAAATGGCATGTTGCATTTCTAGGGACCATGAGTACTTTCAAAGACCGGGCGATTATTCGGGAGATAGGAAAGGTGTTGGGCCTGCCTAAAAGTGAGATTGATAGTTTTAGTGATCCCACGAAGGAAAGAGAGAATCAACAGAATGCAACGTATAAAAAGTTGGCAGCGGTACATCGCTACATGCAAAATATGCCCAACCAGCGGTCTATTCATGCCGGTGGAATCCTGATTTCTGAAGAACCGATAACCTACTATACTGCGCTGGATATGCCGCCAAAGGGATTTGTTACCGTACAGTGGGATATGTATGAAGCCGAAGCAATTGGTTATGAAAAGTTCGATATTTTAAGTCAGCGGGGAATTGGTCACATCCGCGAGGCTGTGCAAATTATTAAGCGAAACTGCGATCACGATATCGATATTCACGATTTTAAAACGTTTAGAAATGATCCGAAACTAAATGCGATTTTACGCGAAGGTCAGCCCATTGGATGTTTCTATATTGAATCGCCGGCAATGCGACAACTATTAAAAAAACTGAAATGCGAAGATTACTTAACCCTGGTTGCGGCCAGTTCCATCATCAGGCCAGGCGTTGCAAGTTCAGGAATGATGAAATCATTCATTGAGCGCTACCATGCACCCGATAAGGTGGTTTACCTCTGCGAAGAAATGAAAACGCAACTCAAAGAAACCTACGGGGTGATGGTTTATCAGGAAGATGTGATTAAGGTTTGCCATTATTTTGCTGGCCTCGATCTGGCTGATGCTGATGTTTTGCGTAAGGCAATGAGTGGAAAGTATCGATCTAAGCTTGCTTTTGATGAACTGGTAAACAAGTTCTTTGCATCGGCCCGGAAAAAAGGGCATAGCGAAAAGCTAATTACTGAAGTGTGGCGCCAGATTTCTTCATTTGCTGGTTACAGTTTTTCGAAAGCACATTCTGCCTCCTTTGCAGTAGAGAGTTACCAGAGCCTGTACTTAAAAACTTATTACCCGAAAGAGTTTATGGTTGCCGTTTTAAATAACTATGGCGGTTTTTATACGCGTTGGGTTTACGTTCACGAGTTGCAAAAAACAGGAGCGAAGGTGCATTTGCCATGTGTTAACCATAGCGACGAAGTGGTGACTATTAAAGAAAACGATGCTTATTTAGGCTTTGTTGGCATACAAGGATTAGAGCAGAAATTGATCGAACTTATACCGAAAGAACGGCAGTTAAACGGCGCTTATCCGAATCTCGAACAGTTTGTCAAACGGACTCAAATTACCTTAGAACAGGCAATATTGCTAATTCGGTTAGGCGCTTTGAGGTTTACCGGAAAAGATAAGAAAACCTTGCTTTGGGAAATTTATAACTACTTGGGGCATAAACAAAAACGGATCAATTCGGCGGAGCTTTTTAGTGTAACGCAAAAGAGTTATACATTACCTGAGCTGGAAAATTCAGCACTTGAAGATGCCTATATTGAATGGGAACTGTTGGGTTATCCTTTAAATTTCAACATGTTCGATTTCCTGAAAACGAGCTATCGCGGAGATGTGATGGCTGCCGATATGCATCAGTACATTGGCAAAACCGTTCGGATGGTAGGCAACTATGTATGTGAAAAAACGGTTCACACCATTAAAAATTCCAAAATGTGGTTTGGTACCTTTTTAGATCATAACGGAGATTTTTTCGATACCACACATTTTCCAAACTCAACGCCGATATATCCCTTTAAAGGGAAGGGCTGTTATTTAATATTAGGTAAAATTGTTGAAGATTTTGGTTTCCCGAGCATAGAGGTTTTAAAGTTCGCCAAGCTAGATATTATGATGAATCCGGTTGCGGTTGATTAATCACAGAAGTATGAATATAAAATTGAAAAAGGATTGGTATTCGGCAGTTGTTTACCCTCAGAAGGGAATTATTAATAAAGTCAAATCAAATTCAGAAGCTCATATTATGATCATAGAATGAGGCTATTTAAATGAATCTCTTTTTTTAAAAAGGGCAACTTTCTTTGTTTCAGTAAAATGATGAGCCGATTAGGTGAATTAATCGGCTCATCATTTACCTTTTTTTTGAGCCGAATAAATCGTATATTCGGCTCATGAGATATAATTGGGAGCTTTCTGATTGGCCAAAGTTCAGTTATTCTACTGACAAAATTTCTGGGAAGTTGTATGATTTTGCACAACAAACTGGCGAAGTTAATGCTTTGTTAAAAGCATTACCCAGTAATCTTCGAACAGAAACTCTTCTAGAAACAATTTTATCGGAGGCAATAAAAACCTCAGCGATTGAGGGAGAATTCTTAAGTAGAGAAGATGTTATGTCATCTATTAAGAATAACTTAGGAATAAATAAAATTGCTGAAATAGTTAAAGATAAACGAGCTTCTGGCATAGCTGACTTGATGATTGATGTAAGAAATACTTATGAAGCCCCCCTGGAAGAAAGTACGTTGTTTCATTGGCATATATTACTACTTGGAGAAAACAGCCGGGTTAACGTAGGTGCTTGGAGAAAGAGTAACGAGCCAATGAGGGTGATTTCGGGAGGTTTAAATAAAGAAATAATTCATTTTGAAGCTCCACCATCTGCTCTGGTTTTACATGAAATGAGAGTGTTTTTAAGATGGTTTAATGAAACTATGCCTGGAGGCATAAATGAGCTTAAAGATCCTGTAATAAGATCGGGAATCGCTCATTTATATTTTGAAAGCATTCATCCTTTTGAAGATGGGAATGGGAGAATAGGTCGTGCCATAGCAGAAAAGGCACTATCGCAAACATTAGGAAGGCCAGTTATGCTAAGCTTATCTAAAATAATAGAAAGGAACAAAGCTGCTTATTATAATGCATTGAAAAATGCCCAGGAAAGCAATGATATTTCTGATTGGTTGAGTTATTTTGTTGATTTGGCATTGACAGCTCAGTTTGATGCTAAAGAGATGATTGATTTTACACTTAATAAAATCAAGACTTTTGACTTATTTAAGAACAGATTTAATGAACGGCAGGTAAAGGTTCTACAAAAAATGTACAGCTTTGGTCCAGATGGTTTTGAAGGCGGAATGACTGCGAAAAAATACATCTCGTTAACGAAAGTGTCTAAAGCTACAGCAACAAGAGATTTGCAAGAGTTGGAAAAATTAGGTGTGCTTATAGTTTCAGGCGGAGGCAGAAGTATTCATTATAAATTAAATGTTGCTCAAATCCATGATTAACATCAAAGCTGAAATAGAGAAATTCGACCAAATGGGCGAAAAAACAGGTTGGAGTTATGTTTTTATTCCGGCAGATGTTGCGAGTAAAATCAAACCAGATTGTAAGGTCAGTTTTAGGGTAAAAGGAAAAATTGATGCATTGGAAATTAGTGGCGTGGCAACCATACCAATGGGAGCGGGCGATTTTATTATCGCATTAAAGGCAGCGCTTCGAAAGAAACTAAAAAAGGAGGCGGGAGCTAAAATTGAATTATGGCTGGAAGAGGATCAGGATTTTAAAATTGATATACCAGAAGATTTGGAAATGTGTTTGGCTGATGACGACGGATTGCTGGATGTGTTTTTAGCGCAGCCAAAATCGCATCAAAATTATTTCATTAGGTGGATCAATGAAGCAAAAACAGAAACGACCCGGACTAAACGATTGGCGATGACGGTAGATGCGATGGTGAAGAAACAAGATTTTGGTGCAATGATCAGAGAAAACAAAGGAAAAAAGTCTTAAGTCCGTAGTCGAAAGTCTTAAATGGCAAAGGAAGTATTTTCATTACATTTTAAGTTCATCCAAACTTTTAACTTTTACTTTCAACTCCTTAACTCCGACTATAATTCCTAAACCAACTATTTACTTTCATTTGAATCACACCCAGAAAAGCCTCTCTAAAAATTTTTGTGCTCATTTTCGATGTGCCTTCTGTTCTATCCGTAAAGATAATGGGAACTTCAACCACTTTAAAACCAAACTTAATCGCCGTAAACTTCATTTCAATTTGGAAAGCATAACCCACAAAACGAATTTTATTAAGCGGAATGGTTTCTAATACAATCCTGCGGTAACATTTAAATCCCGCTGTAGCATCCTGGATGGTAATACGGGTAATAAACCGAACATACATCGAGGCGAAATAAGACATTAGCACACGACCCATCGGCCAGTTTACCACATTAACACCCTTTACATACCTCGAGCCCACAGCCACATCTGCACCTTGAACACAGGCATCTCTCAGCCGCGAAAGATCATCAGGATTATGAGAAAAATCGGCATCCATTTCAAAAATGTATTGATAATCTCGTTGCAAAGCCCAGTTGAAACCATAAATGTACGCTGTTCCTAAACCCTGTTTGCCAGCACGTTCTTCTATAAAAAGATGCCCATCGTATTCAGATTGTAGCGACTTAACAATATCAGCCGTTCCATCCGGCGATCCATCATCTATAATTAATACGTGAAAAGGTTGTGTTAAAGAGAATACCTTGCGGATAATCTTTTCAATATTTTCCTTTTCATTATAAGTTGGGATGATTACTAAACTATCAGACACTATTAATTAAGATTTTAGAATAACGATAGACCATTTATTGGAATGGGGCGAAATTAGCTATTAAAAATCAAAAGCCGGAAATTTTCTTTCTGGCCTTTGATGATTTGATTTCGAATTGATTTATCTCACTTCACCCATCAACTTTTTAACCAGTTGAGAAAAGGCAATTAAAGCCACCCCCGCAATGAGCGAATAAAGCGCAAGCGATTTGTAACCTTCGGTATAGGCTACCAATTTAGTCATTAACGAGGCGTTATCAATGCTTGACATCTCCGCACCGAGTTTACCAGCAGCAAGCTGGCCAAATGCACTCGATAAAAACCAAAGTCCCATCATCATTCCAAACATTTTCTTTGGCGAAAGTTTGGTGATGATTGACATGCCAATCGGCCCTAAACAAAGTTCGCCGAGGGTTAGCAGCAGGTAAGCCAATGTGAAAATATTCAGTGAGCTAATGCCTTGATCGTTTGCAAAAAACCGGGTGGCATAGAATACATAAAAACTGAGCGCCAGTAATAAAAATCCGATTCCGAATTTAACCACTGTGTTGGGTTCAATTTTTCGTTTGTACATACCAATCCACAATAAACCAACCAGCGGACTAAATACGATGACAAAAAATGAATTCACACTATTGTTTACCACATTTGGATCGATGTTAAAAAACAGTAAGTTATGATCTAAATTGTCTTTAGCAAAAAGTGATAAAGAGCCACCGCTTTGCTCAGAGATGGCCATAAAAATAAAATAGCAGAAAATAAATACAAAAGCTGCAATCAGTTTATATTGAGCTTTAATATCTTTAATCATTGCGGTTTCGTAAATGAAATAAATCAGCGCCACAATGCCGATGGTATACATGAAGTAATCTGTATAGGCCGTGTTTTTTACCATTATAAAAATGAGCGGAATACAGAGCAGGGAACCCACATAAACGGCAATTTCGTAAGCAGTCCGTTTTGTTTTTTCTAAGTTTAATAACGGCGAATTACCAATCGGGCCCAGAAACTTCTTGGTGAAAATAAAGGTGCCTAAACCGAAAGCCATTACTAAGGCCGCAGAAAGAAAACACAAATGCCATGAAACATACTTGCCAAGGTAAATGCACATTGCACCACCTAAAAGGCCGCCAACGTTAATTCCGGCATAAAAGAGCCCGTAACCAGCATCTCTTCTGTTATCTTTTTCGTGGTATAATTCACCAACCATTGATGAGATATTTGGTTTGAAAAAGCCAGTCCCAATGATGGATAAAGTTATACCGACATAAAATAAATCCTGAGGAGAAAAAGCTAAAATCAGGTTACCAATAATCATCAATGATCCACCCCAAAAAAGCGACTTACGGAATCCTAGAATTTTATCAGCGAATATTCCGCCGATAAAAGTGAAAGCATACACAAAAGCCTGGATAGCGCCGTACTGTAGATTGGATTTCTGATCGCTCAAGCCCAATTGATCAACCATGAAAAAAGCTAAAACACCACGCATTCCATAGAAGCAGAAACGTTCCCACATCTCTACTAACGATAAATACCAAAGTTGTTTTGGGTACTTACCCTCAAAGTTTTGAATCGCTTCTAAAGTTTCGATAGAAGGCGTTTTTTCTGTTGCGATTTGCATGTTATTTTACCCCGTGCATTAGTTTTTTAATGATAGGAGTGAGGAGCATAATGAAAATACCTAAACCTATTGGAATCAAAGTGAAAATCAAAAAGAATGTCGACATGGAATATTTTGCCGTAATCTTATCAATTTCTCCCCCCATCGTTCCGGCAATTTTATTACCAATGGCGATAGCCAGATACCAGATTCCAAACATAATACCAATCATTCTGCCTGGAACCAATTTCGATACATAAGACAGACCTACCGGAGAGATAAATAATTCACCCATGGTATGAAAGAAATAGGCCAAAATAAGCCAGATCATACTCACAGATGCAACTTTTGCTCCAGATGGAATGGAACTTGAGCCATAAGCCAGGGCTGCGAAACCAATTCCTAATAAAATCATTCCCAACCCATTTTTAACCGTTGCCGTAGGATTAAATTTGCTCTCCCAAAGTTTTGATACAATTGGTGCACAGGAAATAATAAACAATGAATTTAATACGCCAAACCAAGTTGCCGGAACTTCTGCCTTAACATCGGCATACTGATTTTTGAGCATGTAAATAACTAAACCCCAAATAATGGCAAAACCTGCCGCCAGGATAATATTTCCTAAAGCGAATTTGGCAAAAGTTTTTCTGAATAGGCTAAAAAGCACATAAGTAATGATAACCAGCGGGATTATCGTAATTAAGGTATTGGCAACATTAAATATAATTTTCGCATTTCCTTCCAGCAATCTGGCCGTATAATCTTTTGCGAAAATTGTCATTGAACCGCCCGCTTGCTCAAACGATGCCCAAAAGAAAATGGTGATAAAAGCAAGGACAATAACCACAATCATTTTGTCGCGAAGTTGCGGAGTATATTGCGCAATTCTCTTAATCAAAATAAAAATGAATAGTATTAGCGCAACAATAATGGCTACGTTGTCTCCTGTTAAGCTGCCAACACTAAAATTAAACACAGTTGATCCTGTAATTTTAGAAGCCGGGTCATTGATAATCCAAACCAATCCGATGATTGAAATTAACCCAATAAGAACAATGTCGAAAACCGAAAAAGGATTTCTTTTAGCTTCTGCCGGATCTTCATCTTCATCAACAACAACATTATTTTTTTCTGGTTTTAGTCCAATTGAGCCAAAAATATTTTTGGTGAAGTAGAACTGCAGCATACCCACAAACATGAAAATACCCGCTAAACCAAAACCATAACTCCATCCCCAATTTGGATTTTCACCAATGTAGCCACATAAAAGCATTCCTAAAAAGGCACCAGAATTAACACCCATGTAAAAAATTGTATAAGCGCCATCTTTCTTTTGAGGATGTTTTTTATACATGTGAGATAAAATGGAAGTCATATTTGGTTTAAAGAATCCATTTCCGGTTACCAAAAGACATAACCCTAAGTACATGAAAATCGGGTTGAACTCAAAAGCCATAGATAAGTGGCCTAACGTCATCAGTAAAGCGCCGAGAATTACGGCCCAGCGGTAACCGATAAATCTATCAGCAATGAAACCGCCTAAAATTGGAGTAAGGTAAGCCAATGAAGTATAAGAGCCATAAATAGCTAATGCGTGCTCTCTTGGCCATCCCCATCCCGGGTTGTCGCCAAACATTGATGAAGTTAAAAACAGAACGAGCAGCGCCCGCATGCCGTAATACGAAAATCTTTCCCACATTTCCGTAAAAAAAAGCACGAATAATCCTGCCGGATGACCCAATACCTTACTACTAAAGAAATCGTCTTTGGTTTCAATGGATGTTTGCATAAAACATTTGTTGGTGTTAGTTTATGAATTCAGAATTTGTGTGTTGTTAAGCTAGTTTGTAAGGCGCAATATAGGCAGTGAGCGGCAAACTCACAAATTTTTGCGTTAGGGGCGGATAATGAATCCGTTAAGAAAAGAAGAAATGCTAGAACTTTCTAATGGGTTTAACATTTTTTTTCGGATCGGCATAAAGTTCGTCCATCGCATTCGGATCATTATTAAGTTCCAGTCCTTCCTGAAATTTTAATTTTCCTCCGATGACTTTAAAACCATCGAAGGTGCCATCCGAACCATAATACTCAAATTTTCCAACCATTTCGGAATCAAATGGTGCCAGGTGATCAAAAACAATCATACCTGCTTTTCTATCAGACTTTAAAAACATGGCGTTTGATTTGGCATATTCAAATATGAATCTGTTTTTGTCTTTAATGTTTTTTCCATCGAAAACCGGCGCACCAAAAGTAGCTTTATCTTTATTGAAAGTTAATATTTCAATCACCTTTTTTGTTGTGGTTTGGTTATTGCCCTTCCATCCCAATAAAACATAATAGGGCAAACGAGTGCCGCTTACAACAGGAATAATCTCGTAATAACGGGCTCCAAACCACTTTTGGTTATCATCAATCGCATTCGGGTCTTTGATGTTTTCTGTTTGATCAATTAATGGAAAAAGCTTCAGCGGGCCGCTGTTTGTATTCATCTGAATAGCTCCATAATATCGGTACGTACCGTTCTCCAATTGCATGTACCAGCTTATGATTCGTAACGATTGGTCCGGAGACTTGATTACCGAAACATTTTTTAAAGAATCAAAAGGATAACTAAAGGAACTCGGTGTTTTCAAAGCCTCAACCAAAGTTTTAACAAACTTTCCGTTAAGATCCAGTTTTTTCTGATCAAAATTTTCTGCCATGGCGGCATTAGAGATTTTGATTAGCGTATCCTGAAAGACATTAAGTTTCTGATTACTTTGCTGGGCTTTTAGGTCAAAGCCAAACAAAGCAATCATTAAAAAAATATATACTGTTTTAATTCTCATTTATGATAAAAATGCTAAAGAAACAAACCGCATGTGTTACAATTTTTCGATTACAATCGCACTTGCACCACCGCCGCCATTACATATTCCGGCTACGCCGATCTTCCCATCGTTTTGTTCAAGAACAGAAAGTAAGGTGACTACAATTCTCGCACCGGAAGCGCCCAGCGGATGGCCGAGCGATACAGCGCCACCGTTTACGTTAACCTGATCGTCCGACAATTTTAATAATTGATTGTTAGCTATGGAAACTACTGAAAAAGCCTCGTTAATTTCAAAATAATCTACCGTTTTAATATCAATATTTGCTTTATGTAAAGCTAGAGGAATGGCTTTCGCCGGTGCCGTGGTAAACCATTCCGGCGCTTGTTGTGCATCGGCATAACCCAAAATTTTAGCCAATGGTTTAATGCCCAATTCTCTGGCTTTATCAGCGCTCATTAAAACCAATGCTGCCGCCCCATCATTTAGTGTCGAAGCATTTGCCGCAGTAACTGTTCCATCCTTCTTAAATACAGGTTTTAATCCTGGAATCTTTTCGAACTTAACAGCCGTTGGTTCGTCATCTGTATCAATTAGTGAAATTTCACCTTTTCTGTCCTTAATTTCAATTGGCGTTATTTCATTTGCAAATTTACCAGCAGTCTGCGCTGCTTGCGCTCTTTTATACGATTCAACAGCGAAGTTATCTTGCGCTTCACGGGTGATGTTGCATTCTGTAGCACAAAGCTCGGCTGCAGAACCCATATGATAATCATTGTAAACGTCCCATAAGCCATCTTTTACCAAACCATCAGTAACCTGCCCATGCCCCAATCGATAACCATTTCTAGCCTTGTCTAAATAATAAGGTACATTACTCATGCTCTCCATGCCACCTGCTAAAACAATTTCGTTATCGCCATTGGCGATGCTCTGCGCTGCAAGCATAATAGCCTTCGTACCAGAGGCACATACTTTATTTATGGTTGTTGCTGGTAGGTCAGGCAAGCCCGCAAATTTTGCGGCTTGTGTAGCTGGGGCTTGCCCAAGGTTAGCAGAAAGCACATTTCCCATGTAAACTTCTTGTACCTGTTCTGGTTTTAAACCTGCTTTTTCAATGGCAGCTTTAATTGCAAACCCACCCAATTGTGTAGCAGAAAACTGTGCCAACGAACCACCAAAGCTTCCAATCGGCGTTCTGGTAGCCGAAACAATTACAACTTCTCTCATGAATAAAAATTTTTATGAATTATTGGTTAGGTTGCTAAGTTATAAATATTTTAACATTGCAATAACGTATATCATGTCATTTTAGCGTAGGGGTAGGTGATATGCCATTTAATAACCAAAGCCGCAAAACTGCGGCTTTGGTTATTCTTCTTTTGGTTTTGGTTTTTTTCGCGTCTTTATCGCTTGATTAAGCAAAAACTCAATTTGTCCATTGGTGCTTCTAAATTCATCAGCAGCCCAGGTCTCTACTTCTTTCAATAAAGTATGACTGATTCTCAATACAAAAGCTTTTTTATCTTTTTCTGCCATCCCTCAACTAATTGCTTGAATACTGTATTTTGTTTTTAAATTAATTAGGAATAATTCCAACTCATCAATTTTATTTGAGCTGAATAAGACCTTTTTTCCATCCTTAAATTCAAATTGAAGCCCTTTCGAGTGATCGTTTAAAATGTAGGCTTTGTCTCTTAACTTAAACCAAAGTCTGTGTTTCACACCGTAGCCACCATATTCAGAAAACGCATCAAACTTTCTGACATAAGCTTTTTCAATGCTTTCCCACGGATAAACATTTCCTTTACGATGAAATGGGAAATATCTGTATGATAAACCATCTTGCGTAATCAATAAAGTAAGTTGGTTTTTTTGGATGATAAAAATAATTAAGAAAGGAAGAAAAATAGCAAAAACAGGGGCGAAATACATTGCCTGTAGTTCTTTGAAATTCAGTCCATCCTCAGAAAAAATGAGAATGGCTACTGTAGGAAATATGGTTAAGCCGGTAATGAGGTATAACCACCAAATTTTTAACCCTTGTTTTTCTTCGAATTTCATCTTATCAGTTATAAAGGGTTCCTGTATTTACCACAGGTTGTACATGCCGATCGCCACACAAAACAACCAACAGATTGCTCACCATGGCTGCCTTTCTTTCTTCGTCTAAATCGACAATACCTTTTTGGGATAACTTTTCCAACGCCATTTCAACCATTCCAACCGCGCCTTCTACAATCAGTTTCCTGGCGGCAATTACAGCCGTAGCTTGTTGGCGTTGTAGCATAGCACTTGCTATTTCCGGAGCGTAGGCCAAATGCGAAATTCTTGCCTCTAAAACTTCAATTCCGGCTCGCGATAACCTCTCGTTCAACTCATTTTCCAATAGCTCACTAACTTTTTCCGCACCATCTTTCAGCGTAATGCTATCTTCTTCGCCCTCAGAGTGGTCGTAAGGAAAAATATTTGCCAAATGCCTTACTGCAGCTTCACTTTGAATATTTACGTATTGCATATAGTTTTCTACAGAAAAAACTGCTTTGGCGGTTTCGTTAACTTTCCAAACTACAACAGCTGCAATTTCTATCGGGTTACCCAATTTGTCATTAACTTTAAGTTGCTGACCATTTAAGTTGTTAGCCTTTAATGATATTCTTCTTTTTGCAGTTAACGGATTCACCCAAAAAAATCCGTCGGCTTTCACCGTGCCAATGTATTTACCAAATAAGGTTAAAACCATTGATTGATTTGGATTGATGATTAAAAAACCGGGAAATATTAAGAATACATCGATAGCTAGCAAAACTCCGCCCCATAAAAAGTTTTCTGTTACGAAACAAAAAATAGAGGCGCCTAAAAGCGCAAGGCATAATACAAAAGTTAAATAACCTGATGGAGGACTGATAATTTTTTCTTGATACATGATTGATATTAATTTGATATCATAAAATAAAATATAAAATCTGGTAATTGCAAACAAAAACAGTAAAATGTATATTAGATAAAAATGTTAATTTTGAAAGCACAATAATCTCTTCGTTTTGGCTAAAATCAAAAAAAACTCACACAAAATTCTTTACCGTAAATATTCGTCAAACCTAAAATATGTGATGATGATTTTTACGGTTTTCATCATTACGCTATTTTTACCAAAGCAGCCACGTTTCAGATATGAATTTGAGAAAAACACAGTTTGGAAAAATAAAGATCTGATTTCACCTTTTAGCTTCGCGATTTTAAAAACGAATCCTCAGGTAAGTAATGATAAGAAAAATGCATTAAAAAATATTTTGCCGGTTTATCAGTTTGATAAAGCAATTTCTGATAATGCCTTAGAAGAGTTTTCTAATGATTTTGATATTAAATGGAAGTCAACACAACTCGATGAGAAGAATAGGGTGTTATACAAAGCTGAATCTGCTAATCTTTTAAAAAATATTTATCAAAGGGGGATCATTGGGCTAAACATTAAACATCAGGCAGGTGCCAAACATTACGACTTTTCTCTGATGGAAAATAATGTTTCCAAAACAAGGAATACTCAAGACGTTTTTACCACAGAGAGTGCATTACTTTTTTTCAAAGCGAATTTCAATGCAACTAACCAGGTAATGACAGATTTAGTTTCTAATCTGGTAATCGACCATCTTGTTCCCAATATTGTTTTTGATGAACGTTTAACCCAGGTAATCCAGGATAACACCGTTAGTAACATCTCCACAACAAAGGGAATGGTGCAGAAGGGTGAATTAATTGTTTCCAAAAACGATGTGATTGATGAGGAAATCTATCAGAAGCTAGAATCATACAAAACCACCTACGATGCACAAACAAAAACAATTGGAAGCAGGGTGCTCGTTTATATTGGCCAGGTGGTATTGGTTAGTTTTATCCTTACCATTTTAATGTCTTTCCTCTTTCTTTTCAGGAAAGATATTTTTGCAGACAATCGCCAGTTATCTTTAATTCTGATTGTAACAACTGGAATGCTGCTTGCGCTCACCTGGGCAATAAAGATGGAAATTCCGAGCTTGTATTACATTCCGTTTTGTGTAGTTCCGATTATCATCAGGATTTTGTTTGATACACGTTTGGCACTTTACTTACACATGCTGGTAATTCTAATTGCCGGTTTCTTTGTTGCCAATAGTTTTGAATTTGTATTTTATCAGGTAACTGCTGGAATGGTGGCAATCTTCAGCATCAAAAATTTCGTCAAAAGAGAAAGATTTCTTGTTTCCGCTTTATTTATATTGCTGGCCTACTTCGTTTCTTTTGTTGGTATTGCGTTGCTTCGCGAAGGTTCGTTCCGTGAAATTGAATGGATTAACTTTTTACCTTTTGTATTTAGTGTGTTACTATCATTATTGGCATACCCACTGATTTATCTTTTCGAAAGAATTTTCGGAATTACATCTGATGTGGCGCTGATTGAGTTAACTAACACCAATAACAAATTACTCCGTGAACTGGCATTTAAAGCGCCAGGTACCTTTCAACATTCGCTACAGGTGGCCAACCTGGCTGAAGCCGCAATTTTCAAAATCGGCGGAAACTCTGTATTGGTAAGGGCAGGGGCATTGTATCACGATGTTGGCAAGGTAGATAATCCTCAATATTTTATCGAGAATCAAAATACCGCGGTGAGTCCGCATGATAAATTACCTTACGAGCAAAGCGCACAGATCATTATTCAGCATGTACACAAGGGGATCGAGATTTTGAGGAAAAATCAAATCCCTGAAGCAATCATCGACTTTATTAGAACCCACCACGGAAACACCCGTGTTGATTATTTTTACCAGTCATTTTTAAAAAATACACCCGAAAAATTTGTCGATGAGAACATTTTTAGGTATCCCGGACCTATACCTTTTAGTAAGGAACAAGGAGTGTTAATGCTGGCAGATTCTGTCGAAGCTGCCTCTAGAAGTCTTAAAAATCCCGATGCTCAGAACATAAATGACATCGTTGAACGGATAATTAACTACAAATTAGAACAAAATCAATTAGATGATTGCGATTTAACATTAAAAGATATTGAAACTATCAAATTGATATTCAAGACGATGCTGATGAGTATCTATCATGTGCGAATAGATTATCAACAAGTTTTGTAATTTTTTTTTGTAGAATAACTTGTTTTACTATATTTGCAGACCTCAAAACAAGGTCGGTAGGACAAATTTTGAAGGTTAACGGTGAGGTGCCTGAGAGGCCGAAAGGAACAGTTTGCTAAACTGTCGTACTGGTAACGGTACCGCGGGTTCGAATCCCGCCCTCACCGCAAAACAAAAAAAAAGTAACAAAAAAAATGGAATTATCATTTTAAAACCGTTACTTTGCCAACCCTTAGAAAAAGGGAAAAAGAAGATACCAAGTTCGGGATGTAGCGTAGCCCGGTATCGCGCCTGCTTTGGGAGCAGGAGGTCGTAGGTTCGAATCCTGCCATCCCGACAAAAAGTTTTAAACCAACTTTTTCAAAAAAAGGTTTAACAAAAGGTGATACCTAAGTTCGGGATGTAGCGTAGCCCGGTATCGCGCCTGCTTTGGGAGCAGGAGGTCGTAGGTTCGAATCCTGCCATCCCGACACTTACAGATACAAATCGTATCAAAAACCCTCTAAATGGTTCATTTAGGGGGTTTCATGTTTTTATTGGTATCAGTTTAGGTAAAAGAATATCAAACTTTTTTTTACCAAATCCAATACCAGACTTTTCTCAGTATTATTGTTCTCTCAACAAAATCGAAATTTTTTTAGACATATTTTTTTAAACAAAACTACCAAATCCGTATATCCATTTTTTATCTGCTTTTGGTATTGGATTTGGTAAAAAAAAATGGAGGAAATTCGATGAAATCTCAGCACAGTTTTAGTGTTAATTTCTACGTTAGAAGTGACAGGAAGGCCTTTGGGGTCGCTCCTTTGTATGTTAGAATTACGGTTGATGGAAAGATGGTTTATTTTTCTATAAAAAAGTCGGTGGATCCATCACAATGGAACCAAAAAGCTCAGAAATTGAAAGGAAATTCACCAGAGAATAATTCTGTGCGTGACAGAATGCGACAAGTTCTGAACGATATCAATGTTGCTTACGATGAACTACGTTTTAAGAAAGAGTTGGTAACAGCAGAAAAGATTAAAATCAAAGTGGAAGGCGAGGAGCAGGGCAAGTCATTAAAAGACTTAATTAAATACCATTTCGATCAACCGGGTAAATTACTAGCTACAGGCACATTAAAAAATTACTATTCCACAGAGCGCTTTCTGTCAGAATTTTTAAAGAGAAAAAAGTTATCAGACATTCAGCTCGGAAGAATAGATTTTAAGTTTATTACTGATTTTGGCGTTTATTTACGAACTAAAGCACCTGATAAAGGACAGAGACCTTGTACTAACAATACAGTAATGAAACACATGGAAAGATTTCAGAAGTTGATGGGGCTTGCATTAAAATTTGGTTGGATTTTGAGAGATCCTTTCCTTCATTTTACTCGAAAACTAGTGACTAAAGACCGCGAGGTTCTTAATGATAATGAATTGGCTTCAATTCAACAGGTAGATTTGCCCGATACTGTTCAAGCTGTTGTGCGTGATATGTTTATTTTCAGTTGTTACACTGGGCTTGCTTACAGTGAAATCAGCTCCCTTGCTTCCCATCACATTACGACTGATAATGAAGGAGGTGTCTGGCTCGTGATGCAAAGGAAGAAAACATTAAATACCAATGGGCGAAGTTTTCATGTATTGGTACTACCAGTAGCCATGGCTCTGATTCAAAAATATAAACTATCTCCTGAAGCGATCAATAGGGAAACAATTTTCCCCTGCCCTTCGAATCAACACACAAACAGGAGTTTAAAGGTAATTGCGCAAAAGGCGGGGGTGCGCAGAGAATTGACCTTTCACGTTGCCAGGCATACATTTGCCACGACTGTGACGTTAGAGAAAGGAATCTCAATTGAGAGCGTGTCGCATATGCTTGGGCACTCAAATATCCGAACGACACAAATTTATTCGAAAGTTAATCAGAAAAAGGTAGCGAATGAGATGAAGTATCTATTTATGGCCCAGCAGATAGTGATAAAATAAGTGTAAATCTATTAACCGTAAGGTAAGTTATTTGTATTTTGGCAGTAGGCTGTGATAGATCGCAGCCTGCTATCAACACTATTACGTTTTTAAACGAGGCAGCTAAATCTGTTACTAAACGTTTTTTAAGTAGTAAGTGGGACTTTTTTGCCTGTTTTAACCGCCTGATAGATGGCATCAATAATTTTAAGGTCTTTCAAGGCTTCTTCACCGTTCACTGGAACTATCGGCTTTTTATTTGCAAAAATAATGTCGGCCATTTCCTCCATTTGTACCGTTTGGTGAATGGTTACCGGTTGCGTGAGTTCGCCCTGATGTGTCCTTCCCTTTATCGGACCATAACCGGTTGAGGGCTGCATTTCTGCAAATCCTTTGTCACCACTTAGAAAAAATCTATCCAGATGATTAATGTTGTAGCTAGATAAGCAGGATGCTACAGCACCACTGGTGAAACCGAGTTGAAATTGAATGGTTTCATCAACACCATCTTTAAATTTTACCGGATCCGTTTTGGTTTCCTGAGCGGTCACCCAAATCGGTTCTTCACCCACCATATACCTCGCTCCATTAAGTGCATAAATCCCGATATCCATCATTGATCCGCCGCCAGCTAGCGCTTTGTTTAAACGCCACTGTTTAGGATCCCCTGCTTTAAAACCACATTGCCCCTGGAAAAACATCACCTTACCAAATTCTCCGGCATTTCGCATCCGGATCACTTCCAATGTGCGTGGCTCAAAATGCATTCTGTAGCCAACCAGCAATTTTACATCTGCTTTTTTACAGGCGTCTATCATCTCTTGTCCCTCTCTGGCATTTAGCGCCATGGGTTTTTCGCATATCGCGTGTTTCCCCGCATTGGCTACACGGATGACCTGACTATGGTGCAATGCGTTTGGTGTAATTACATAAATCGCATCAATATCCGGATTGTTTTTCACCTGATCGAAGTTGTTATAATTGTAGCAATTTTTTTCAGGGATATTATACTTCGCTTGCCAGTCTTTGATTTTAGAAGGAGTACCACTAATAACACCTACCAGCTTAGCTTTAGTGCAGTCTTTCATTGCTTCGGCGACACGGGTACCATATCCACCCAAACCCATGATAGCAACCCTCAATACTTTTCCCTGGTAGGGCTGTTCATTATCATCTGAAGAATCAGCAAATGTTGATAATGAATTCAATTGCAGCATCAAGGCTGATGCACCTATATTTCGTAAAAAATCTCTTCTGGTATTCATATTCAGCAATTAAGGATGGAGTAATAATATAAAAATACGGATTGTTCCTCATCATTTGGTGCATTACTTGATCCGTTGAATTGTGTAAACTAAAATTTAAAGGCTCTTTGTTTTATTTTGGTCGACTTCCAAATCATAAAATCCCTATTCCCTGTTATGCCTTCACTGAAACATGATCATCAAAATGTTCCATCATATTATTTAACGATATTTATTTTAAACCCATTGTCTGTTAAATTTTCCTTTTAACTCGATAACTATAATAACTACCGCGGTGTCATTGATGCTATTCAAGTTTTTGATCTTCCCGAAGCTCAATAATTTCATCTTTTTTTCATGGTGAGCCTTAAGATCAATGTGTTTAGTGACTACATCACCACTCGCAACTATAAACAATAAATCAAAATTGTAGTTGGTATAATTTTTTACTTTCATGGATACACCATTTTGCTTGAACCAGCTCTTTAAATCTATCTGCGCGTCTATTCGAGCGCTAGTGACATATTGATAAGGTAATTTATGCTAATAATGTATTAAAACTCCGTTTTATACATCATCTGTGAAAATTATCGTACAAGAAATTAACCAGATTGATTTAGTAGGACTTATCGAAAAACAAAGGTATAATGGGTTCACTTCGTGAATATAACGGCAATCTTTCGAGGATTGCCGTTATGCAGATTGATGTGGTAAGATCAGTTGGTTTTTTAACTGATAAACAGGCGCTATTTTCTTTTTTTAATTAGTGCAATCAATAGTACAGTTGCAGCTATGGTAACCAACGTTTTAGCAGCGAAATTTTTTGCATTATATCGGAGCTCAGATTTTATTCCACGTTCGGCCAGTACATTAGGGAGAGTGCCATTAGCTATATCTTCGATGATGCCTTCCCATGCATTAACCCGGTCCGCAAGTATCAGCGGGATCCAGTGTCGGTATCTGTCTTCACTGTGCTTAAAAGCATAACGTCTAATTATTCCGCTTAACCCTGAAGGAGGTACGGTATTTCCAAAAACGGCACTATATTGTGGCCTTTCATTGGATTTTAGCAACTCCACGTCAACTTTTTGTTGTTCAGAACGCTCGTAGTTACTTCGCTTATGATCATCTCCCGTATAGTTTTTCATCGGGTAAGTTGGCTCATTATCAATGTCAATATCCATTCCCCATCCCGGGATATTTTTATAATCTTTGTTTTCAGTTTTCATAGTTTTAGTGTTTGGCTGAAGGAATAAGTACAGTTTTGATACACTCGTCAAGTTTTTTTGAAAATATATTGTATGCATCTGAAATTTCTTCCAGCGGAACCCGATGGGTAATCAGGCCTTTTGGATTTAATCGACCTGCCTGTACATGTTCTATAAGTTTCGGAAGCAGCCTTTTAACAGATGCCTGATTGGCTCGCAGTGTAATTCCTTTATTTAATACATTACCAATAGGCACGTAATTAAATGGCGGCCCATAAACCCCGACTACCGATACTATTCCTCCTTTTTTTACAGAGTTGATTGCCCACTGTAATGCAGTTGCAGCACCCGCCTGCATCAAGGTTAGCTTACCGGTGAAGGTCTGAAGGGTATTGCCTTCCGCTTCACAGCCTACACAATCAATACAGACATCCGCACCATACCAGTCTGTGGTTTTTTTAAGAAATACAACCGGATCGGCCATGGATTTAAAGTTGTAAGCTTCGCATTTTGCATAATTTTTGGCAAACTCAAGGCGGTATTCGATATGGTCAATAATGATCACCCGGGCAGCGCCAAAAAACCAGGCACACCTCGCTGCCATTATTCCAATGGGGCCGGCACCGAAAACAACCACAGTGTCACCTTCTTTGATGCCACCCATTTCGGCGGCCTGGTATCCGGTTGGAACCACATCGGTCAGTAAAACGGCATCATCAGGATCCATATCGGCAGGAATGACGGTAGGGCCAAAGTTTGCATATGGAACCCTCACATACTCTGCTTGTCCGCCGTTGTAACCTCCTGCGGTATGGGAATAACCAAATATTGCCCCTACAGCCGTAGCCATCGAATTGGATTCATGACAATTGCCGTATAAGCCTTGTTTGCAAAAGTTACACTTACCACAGGCAATATTGAATGGAACCAAAACTTGATCACCAATCTTTACGTTGGTCACAAGTGGACCAATTTCCTCAATAATTCCGATGAACTCATGTCCGAAAGTTGAACCCACGCGGGTATCCGGAACCATACCATGATACAGGTGTAAATCTGAACCACAGATACAAGTTCTGGTAACACGGACAATTGCATCTTCAGGATGAAGGATTTCCGGCATCGGGCGCTGTTCGACGCGTACGCGAAATGGCCCTCTGTAATTCATTGCTAGCATATGATTTGTTTTAAGGTGAAAATGGTACCGGAAAATATTTCTCGGATAATTTGGTAGTGCTTTAGTACTTCTTTAATACCGCAGAAGGAATAGTTTAGACAACGTAGAATTTCTTTCATCTTGTCTGTATCGATCTTACTTAACAACCGTAATCAAATACAGAAGTTTTGTAAATTTCTTTAATGACTAATTTCTGAGCTCTTTAATCGCTGCGGATGTCAAATTAATCAATGAATATTGGATGATCTTTTCCTGGTACGACCAACGCATCAGTACAGCTTAAAAAGATTTATTAAGATCATACCCAGTTGAATCATGTTTTGCCCGTTCCCGATATTCGTTCAAAAATTGCTTCACGCTTTCAGGCGGCTCGTGTTCTGAAAGCATTTTTTTAAGGTCCATATTGTTTGATAGCATTAATTGGAGATTATACTCCCAGTTTAACAATGCTTCTTCAATAGATTTTCCGCAACCATATATTCCGCTCTGCGGATTATTCCCATACAGTGCACAGAAATTATCTTCATTTTTAAATATGATGGGATTGAATTTAGCAGCTGTTCCTTCAAGCGCGACCTGGACGATTAATTTTTCTGGAATATTCATCATTTATTGGCTTTAAATCATTTATGCGGTAAGTACTGAAAATATTAGTTATTCACGCTTCTTACACTACTTGAGTATTCAGATTGAGTCGGCATGACCGACCTTCTCGGATTCGATTGATTGTAGTTAATAAGACAACATGCTCTTATTCATTTTGGTTTTATCTGCTGACAAGCTTCTTGCGGGTAAAAATAACTGAAGGCATAGCCTGTTTTTCGGGTACCCTAAAATTGCTTAAACCATTATTGAACGACGCGTAACTTCCTTGCATATAAAGAAAGATCGTTTATCCTCTTCAATAGCGCGCGGTATCATGTCTATATTTTTCTTTTGGTGAGCAGCAATGCAAGTAGGGCAATTGTGCCCATCGCTATATATTTATGATGTGATTTGGGCTTTCCCGGGATTCCCCATCCACCATGGGTGGAATGACCGTAATCCACGCTGTTAAAAACATTTCCGCTGGTAGGCGTGATGTTTTTTGCCTGCTTCAGGTAGGTATTAATTACTGCTGCTTCAATTCCCCTAGTTAGTGAAGGAAGCAGACCATAGGACAGACGCATCAGGATTGAAAAGCTTCCCACCATTTTTTCTGACCGGGGATGAAGTGATAACTCATAGATCGCATTTGCGAGTCGGAACGGATCATACACGATAGGTCCGGGTTTCAATGCTTTCCCGGTGTAATTAGCGGCATGCTGCATACCCGGGGTGTCAAGAAATCCTGGAAATGCATCGCAGATATGTATACGGGAGTAAGATTTCATTTCTGATTTCAGTGCCGCTGAGAATCCCCGGAGGCCGAACTTTGCAGCGGAGTAGCCTGCTCCATAAGGAACAGGTAGAAAGCCGCCAATGGAGATGTTATTGATCAGAATGCCATGGCCTTGTGATTTAAAGTATGGAAGAGCCGCATGTGCACCATTCATATATCCGATCAGATTAGTTTTGATTACTTGTTCGCTGATTTCCATTGGAGTAAGGTCAAATGCTCCGATGGATAGCACACCCGCGTTATTAATCCATACGTCAATATTCCGGTTCTCTTCAGCAGCAATTCCGGCCAGATTGATTACTTCGTGGTAATTGGAAACGTCGGTTGGTATGGCTTTTACAAGCACCCCAAAAGCCCTGCATTCTTCAGCCAGTTCTTCCAGCGCCTTTGAGTGTCGGGCGGCGATGACTAGATCATCACCATTTTTTGCGAATGTCAGAGCGGTGGCTCTGCCGGCACCACTCGAAGCACCCGTGATCACTACATTTCTTTTCATTTTTTCCATATTCTTTTAACCATTTGAAACGGCATTGGTTTGAGGAGATAACCAAACTAACTTTTTGCACTTTGCATCGATGCTAGATAATGTTTGAGAAAGGGGGCGGTCTTGCTTTCCTTGATCATGGTAAGGCCTTGGGCGACTCCGGAATATACGATATTCCCGCCCTGATCACCTGCTCCCGGACCAATATCTATTATCCAGTCGCTTTGCGCAATCACTTGCATATCGTGCTCCACTACAATCACTGTGTTTCCGGAATCAACAAGATGGTTTAGCTGGATGAGCAACTTTTCGACATCGGAGGGGTGCAGGCCAGTTGTCGGCTCATCGAGAACATAAAGTGCGGAGCCCTTCTGGCTTTTTTGAAGTTCGGTAGCCAGTTTGATGCGCTGTGCCTCGCCCCCCGATAAAGCTGTAGCAGATTGTCCGAGTTTGATATAGCCTAAACCTACATCCCCAAGCAACCTAAGGGAACGGTAAATGCCAGGGTCATCATCAAAAAAAGTGCAGGCTTCGTCTACAGTCATCTCCAATACCTCGGCAATGGTCTTTTCTCTAAAGGTCACTTCCAGGGTTTCAGGATTATATCTGGTGCCCTCACAGGTTGGGCAGGGGGTATAGACGCTTGGCAGGAAGAGCAGTTCAACCATAATATAGCCTTCGCCCTGGCAGTGTGGACAACGACCTTTGGCTACATTGAAGGAAAACCGTCCGGCATCGTACTTTCTTTTTCTGGCAAGCGGAGTACTGGCGAAACGTTTTCGGACCAGATCAAATAGTCCGGTGTAGGTTGCCAGATTAGATCTGGGCGTCCTTCCAATGGGTTTCTGGTCAACAACAATCAGGCGGGAAATTTCTTCAATCCCGGAAGTGATTTTTCCCTGTACGGGGAGGGGTATTTCGACTAGCGGGAAATCTTTTGTAAGCTCATTATCAATCTCGACCTGCTGTCCAAGGCCATTGGCTACCAGCTCTACCAGTACCTGACTGACCAGGCTGCTTTTTCCGGAACCGGAAATCCCAGTGACGCAGGTCATCACACCCAGCGGAAAGTCAATATCCAGACTTTTGATGTTATGGCGGGTTGCCCCGCTCACGCAAAGTTTCGATACAGGTTTCCTTGCTTCAACCAGAACACGCGGTGTTTTATCGAAGAGAAAATCAGCGGTTAGGGAATTATTTGTATTTTTTAATCCTTCCGGTACGCCGTTATAGATAATCTGGCCACCGTCAGCACCTGCTCCCGGTCCGACATCGATGATCCAGTCTGCATGACGGATTACCTCGATTTCGTGCTCAACGACAAAGATGCTGTTGCCGGCTCTTTTGAGTTTATCCAGTATATTAAGCAATGCCCGTGTGTCGGCTGGATGCAGTCCGGCTGAGGGCTCATCAAGAACATATACTACGCCAAAAAGATTGGAATGTACCTGTGTCGCGAGCCTCAGCCGCTGCAGTTCCCCGGGTGAAAGTGTCGGGGTGCTGCGTTCCAGGTCAAGATAGCCTAAACCCAGTTCAAGCATCACTGATAACCTTGAGCTGATGTCGGCGGAAATACGTTGAGTAACAATTTGTTTTTCGTTTTTCGCCATTATCCCGGCATAATGGTTAAAAATTCCTTCCAGAGCTGCAAGCGGTAGACGGGACAGTTCCGAGATATCTTTTCCCTCGAATTTAACTGAAAGGGATGCTTTGTTGAGACGTTTCCCCTCGCATAGTGGGCAGACAGCACTGATCATATATTGTCTAACCCTATTTTTCATCAGTTCGGACTGGCTGGAAGAAAACGTTTTGAGAAGATAGGGTTTGGCGCCGATGAAGGTGCCCATATAGTCGGGCGTTTTTTTATCCCGGATCGCTTTTGCGGTTTCCCTGGGCGTAAAGCCAGGATATACCGGGACGGTTGGCGTATCTTCAGTGAAAAGTATCCACTCACGATCATGTTTTGGTAATTCTTTCCATGGGACATCTACGTTATAGCCCATGGAAACCAGAATATCCCGCTGGTTTTGTCCTTGCCATGCTTTGGGCCAGGAGGCAATGGCACCTTCACGAATGCTCAATCGCGGATCAGGAACCATGGTTTGCTCATTGATTTCAAAAACACTGCCCAATCCGTGGCATACTGTGCATGCGCCCTGGGGTGTATTGGGTGAAAATCCTTCCGCGTATATAATGGATTGGTTGCCAGGGTAGTCTCCTGCCCGGGAATAGAGCATGCGCAACAAGTTGGAAAGGGTAGTGACACTTCCTACTGAGGATCGAGTGCTGGCACCGCCCCGCTGCTGCTGAAGCGCTACTGCCGGCGGCAGTCCTTCGATAGAATCCACTTCGGGAACACTCATCTGGTTAAAAAGTCGACGGGCATAGGGCGAAACGGATTCAAGATAACGTCGTTGCGCTTCGGCATATAACGTTCCGAAAGCCAGCGATGACTTTCCTGATCCGGAAACTCCGGTAAAAACCACCAGTTTATCCCTTGGGATTTCCAGGCTTAGGTCTTTTAAGTTGTGCTCCCTTGCGCCGCGAACGATAATCATTTTTTTACTGCTTCTTTCTGCCATAGCGGTTACAAGGACTATTATATTCTCATGATGATTTCTTATTGGTATCTGCGGGCTCCTGCACTTTTTCCATTTGGGCAGCCTGCATGCTGTCAGGTGTTAGATTTCCCAAAGCCACCTGTACTTTATTTTTAAAGCCTGAAACCACCATATCCTTTCCTGCCAGTAAAGCTTCATAACCGTCTTTTGCAACAATTGCCGGATCTGCCAGTTCTCCCTGTTGAACGATTTTTGATTCCAGCATATCTGCTTTGTTGAAGAAGTCCGTGTCTGTAGCTCCTGGCAAAAGTGAAGTTACGCTTACCCCTGTGTCTTTCAGCTCGTTGCGGATGGCCTCGTTGAAAGAATGCACAAATGCCTTTGTGCCGTGATATACGGCTTGATATGGCCCCGGGGCTTTTCCTGCTACAGAGGCAACATTGAGTATCTTACCTGATCCCCGGCTCACCATATCTTTGAGAAAGAGCTTGGTTAAGGTAACCAGTGAAGAGATGTTCAGCTGGATGATGTCAAGTTCCCGTTCCAGCTCGTTGTCTGTGAATTTACCATACACGCCCTGGCCGGCATCATTTACCAATACTTCTACTTGAAGGCCTAATGCACTGACCTGCTGGTATACCTCCTGGGCATTTCCGGCTATGAACAAATCGGTGCTAATGGTTACTACTTCTACGCCTTCGGATTTCAGCATTCCAGCAGTAGCATTGAGTTTTTGTTTGTCGCGTGCGACAAGGATCAGATTGGATTGATCCCGGGCAAACAGTTTAGCCAGTTCCAGTCCGATTCCGCTGGTGGCACCGGTAATGAGCGCAAATTTTTTTCTGTTTTCCATATTTTCAAATTAAGATGTAATGGAAGAACATCACCTGCCGCAAAAAGATTTATGTTTAGTGCATTTATTATTTTGGTTTTATTGGTATGCGAATTGTCCGTATCATAAAAAACAATTTAACCTTCAAAAAACCATATTATGAAAGCAGTTCAAATCACTCGCCCCGGCAGGCCAGGTGTCTTAAAGTTGGTAGATTATGCTGATCCTTCTCCCTCAGATCAACAGGTGAGAATAGCAGTCAAAGCCGCCGGCCTGAACCGGGCAGATATTGCACAGCGCCAAGGGAAATATCCGCCGCCAGCAGGCGTTCCGGAAGAAATTCCCGGACTTGAGGTCGCTGGTGTAGTAGTTGAATGTGGCAAAAATGTAAGCCAGTGGAAGTTAGGTGATAAAGTATGTGCATTGCTTGCCGGCGGGGGATATGCAGAACAGGTGGTAGTAGAGGAAGGACAATGTTTATCCATACCAGAGCACTTGTCCTTTGCCGAGGCGGCCAGCCTGCCTGAGGCCATCTTTACGGTTTGGTCAAATGTTTTTCAAAGAGGCGCATTGAAAAAAGATGAACATTTTTTAGTTCACGGCGGCAGCAGCGGCATCGGCATTACGGCTATACAGCTAGCCAAGGCATTCGGGGCAAAGGTCTTTGTAACAGTAGGTTCCGATGAGAAAGCAAAAGCCTGTATTGCACTCGGTGCAGACATTGCTATTAATTATAAAACTCAGGACTTTCAGAAGCTACTCGCTCCGGAAGGTGTCAATGTGGTTCTTGATATGATAGGAGGAAGTTATTTACAGCGCAACATTGCCATAATGCGTCCGGAGGGCCGCCTGGTTTATATCAATGCGATGGAGGGAAATTCCCCGCAAATCAGTATTGCCGAAGTGATGAAAAAGCGGTTGACCATTACCGGAAGTACGCTCAGGGGAAGGGAATATACATTCAAAAAACAGCTTGCAGAAGAAATTAAGGAGCAGGTATGGCCATTATTGAACACTGGTCAATTGAAACCGCTTATTTACAAAACTTTTAGTTTTGAGGATGTCATCCAGGCGCATGAACTGATGGAGTCCGGCGGACATATCGGGAAAATTGTTTTGGTGCATGAATAGTCGAGTACTCGATTCATATCCAGCGCCCTATTGGTAGAAATTGGAATCCAAATCAGCTCGATTGCTAATAAAAGCTAATCTGGATTCCAAACAGGATAGCGGCCCAGATGACTCAGGTTGTAATTCTAAATGTATCCTGCATCATGCATTAATATTCTATGACTATCTTACCGATGGACTTACCACTTTCCAGCAACCCGTGGGCCCGTTTCAGATTCTCGGTGCTAAATCCAAAAAAGCACTGATTGATTGTGGAGGTAATTGTTCCATTTTCAAAAAGTGTCGCAGCCTGGTTCAGAATGTGGTGCTGACGGCTCATGTCTTCTGTCTGAAACATTGATCTGGTAAACATCAGCTCCCAGTGAAAGCTGACGCTTTTTCCTTTTAACGCCTTTAAATTTACACTTTCTACCGGGTCGCTGATCGATCCGATCTGACCTTGTGGCTTGATGAGTGTAACCATGGCATCCCAATACATATTAACGTCCACAAAGTCAACTATAAAGTCTACCTGTTGAAAACCGGCCTGTTGAACTTCCTCAACGAGGTTCTGGTGATTCACTACAAAATCTGCGCCCTGTTGCTTACACCATTCTTGACTTTCGGCCCGGGAGGCGGTAGCGATGACGGTTAATCCGGCTATCCGCTTTGCGATTTGAATGGCAATAGATCCTACGCCGCCTGCGCCACCGATAATAAGCAATGACTTGCCGCTGTCACTTTGATTGATCCGGATCCGGTCGAAAAAAAGTTCCCAGACCGTAAGAAGGGTTAGGGGCATGGCGGCGGCCTCTGCCCAGGAAAGGTTCTTGGGTTTTCTACCCACAATACGCTCATCCACCAGTTGATATTCTGCATTACTGCCGCTTTTGGTGATATCACCTGCATAATACACGTGGTCTCCCTTTTCGAATAAAGTGACCTCGCTTCCGGTGTCTTCAACAATACCCACCGCATCCCAGCCAATTACTTTGGTTTGCTCAAGAACCTTATCTTTCGCGCTGCTCTGCCGAACTTTATAATCTACCGGATTGACGCTTATCGCGATGATTTTAACCAGCAAATTTCTGCCTCTGGCTTCGGGTTTTTCTGTTTCGAAGGAGATAAAGCTTTCTTCTTCGCTAATTGGTAACGATTTTCTAAATCCTATTGCTTTCATTGAAATATTCTGAGGTAGTGATTGGTGTAAACTGCTGAAAAGTGATTAGTTGTAGGTTTATTGCAAAAAGTAAATCCAACTACTAAATTAATGCCTTAACACTTTAGTAACGATAATAGTTGCGTCATATTCAAAAGTTTTAGTCTTTTAATCCATACACGGCTGTTGTTTTTTTTTAAAAAACAAATTGCATCATTAGTGGTGCTAAAGTTATTTCGGCAGCTCCAATGCATTTCTGCACGATTTCGCATGTTTATGTTTGATAACAATTTTTCAAGGGCAGAAATCAGAATTTTTTGATCACGCTTACTGCCTGGGGCCCGTGGTACCAAAAACCAATTGCATGATCGGTGTGTTGTAAGGATAACTATCAATTGACTTATAAAAAACAATCATGGAAATTCCAATTACTGAAGATAATTCTGAAAATCTAAAGGGCAGATCGGGTAAAATGGTTGGTCATATGCAGGAGGAAATGGACCGCAACACACTGGAAAGTGATGAAGATACCCTCGAAGCGGAAAGTTTTGGTGCCACTACCGGAATAATAAATGCTGATGATCCAAATGACCTCGATCATTGGGCGATAGAATTCCAGATAAGCGTACCAGATTTGAAAGCGGCCATTGTACTCCACGGCAATAAAATAGCGGACGTAAAGAAATATTTAAGCGTTTAACAATGGCTGAATTACCAGATCTTTCTGTCTTTGCAAAGATACTCTACCGGCGTTTTCAGGGCAAGACTTTGGAGAAAATGGAAGTGACCGTTGCTAAAAAGCTAAATGTCAGTGTGAAAGAATTTACGCATTGTCTCGAAGGACAGCGGCTTGAAAACGTATCCCGCGAGGGAAAAACGCTTCAACTGCATTTCTCTGCCAACCAGGTGTTGGGTATCCACCTGATGCTTCGCGGTCAACTGGTTTCGCTAGAGGTAGATGAGACCCCGAAATATCAGATACTGGGATTTCATTTTAAAGGAGGAGAAGGTTTTGCGGTCGTGGACCTTCAAAAACAGGCCACTCCAACCCTCAATCCCCAGCCTACAACGGTTCCTGATGCACTGGAAATGGATGAAGCGTATTTTCTCAATCTGCTCTTCAGAAAGAGGAGAAACGTGAAAACCCTGATGATGGATCAGGGGGAAATGCGTGGGATTGGTAACTCCTATGCTGATGAGATTTTATACCACGCTGGAATCTCACCTTTTTCGATAGCAAAGGCCATTCCTAGAAATGAAGTGAAAAAGCTCTACAAGAGCCTGCATCACGTGCTGAAGAAAGCGATCAGGGATATAGAAATGGAGAACGGCGATGAACTTAAGGGGGAGCTCCGTGATTTCATGCGTATACACGGGGCCGGGATAAAAGAAACTGCAAAGGGTGAAGAAGTCTTAAGTGACAGGATCGTTGGACGCAAGACTTATTTTGTAAAATCGCAGCATCTATACAATTGATATATCGTTGCTGCAGATAGGGCAATATGATATCATCCAAAAAAATAATGCTATTATTTCCAGTACTCATCATCACGATCACTACGAAAATAACGATAGCGCTGATGCTTATATTGACCATCAGAAAGTACATTCCATAGGAGATATCTCGCTGTTCATATCACCTGATCAAATTTTGTTCTTCGTAATCCCTCGCTGAAAAAAGCTAGATACTTTTAATGTACTTAGCCCTCAGATTTTTGATGTTTTTTATTGCTGCTGCTGAGAAACGGTAAGGCTTATCTTTGTCTCGTCTGGACGCTTGGTCATAAATTAAAAAAAATGAGAAAGGATCATCGAGTGATTTTAAAAGTTTACTTTTGAGGCCATTTTTTTCAATATAATGTGATAGGTATGTCCCGGGAACATGACCACTTGAAAACGGTGTTCCCTTAAAGTAATCTCTGGTGCGCAAATTTTTCCAACTAGCTGCACCCTGCTGAAACAGAGAATCCATTCGTGGAAGTATTTTCTTGCCCTGGTCAAAAAATTCCTGGAAGTATCTTTGGCTAGGCAATAACTTAGTTGCGGTATCAGTCATATATTTTTTATCTACCATATCCGCTGCCCCCTCATTGAGTATCCTGTACATCGCCATTACAGCACTTTCATCTCGTGGCTCTATATTAAATTTTGGTTGAGGGCGAAGCATATGGTGAAGTTCATGTCCGCCCAATGCACCCATTTTATTCTGATCATTTTTGAAAGCACAGAGCAGCGTGTAAATGATCAGATCTTCCTGCGCATGTGCATCATTATGAATAGGAATAATAGCTACTTTCAGATCTGGCAGCGTTTTATGGGAAGTTTTTGGAAGCGCCGAATAGGCATATTGATAAGAGGTTTCGAAGTAAGACTTAGGATTTGCATCAATTTTTTTAAGATATGCTTTCATATCCTCCTCGTTGATTTTATACTGATTAATCATATAGGTAAGCCAATAGGAAGCTGGATCAGCAAGTCGTTTCTTCAACCGATCGGCATTTTGTGGCATATACACGATTTGCATATTCTTACGATAGGACTCAAAATACTGGTCATCTACACCTTGATCAGCCATATAATCCTTAATGGCTTTGTCAGAAAGAAATGTTCCCCAGGTCGACCGGTCTAAGGTATCGCCATTTTTAAGTTTCGCAGTGATTTCAAAATATTTATAACACGTTGAATCTACAAAGGACTGGGCAGAAGACGTTAGGGTTAATACTATAAGCCCTAAGATGATGATGCCTAAAAAATGATTTGGTTTACTCACTGCTATGTTGGTTTGGTTTCGGTTCCAAACATACAAAAGCAAATGTTGGTTTTGAAATCCAAAAACTTTCTGGAATAAGATTCTTTGATTTTCCTTTGAAGATTATTCAGTCATCCATTGAAAAAAAGTCTGATGAGCAGAATGCCTTGAATATTGAAGCATTATTTTGAGATATATTCATGATAAGAATCCAACAAAACACTAATCTAAACGGTCTTAGCAGCTCTACATTCTATCTATCATCCAGTTTGATTAGATGATCTGGTTTCTAAAAACCAGGAAAGAGCGTAAAATAACTTGTAAAATGATGGAGAATGATAAGCTATTAGCATGACAATATTGAATACCTGATACGATTATTTTTTAGTCTAACGATCCAATTCCGCCACAAATTTAAGGTTCAGTTGCGGCACGCAAAGGAATTTCCGGCATAAACCCTCCTGTGGCCTTTTCAGCTAAAGTCCATTTATTCCGTTCCTCCTTTTGCTTTGGCGCTGGAACTGAACCTTGTACTGCACCATAATTAAATCTTAAATATTATGGAAAAGCAAGTTTTTAAAGTTTCAGAAATTGAAATCAGTTACCGCCCGGCATTTAAACTTTCGGAAAAACCTAAAGTAACTTCATCTCGTATCGCTTACTCGATATTTGATCAGAGTTGGGATCGCAATAGGATAGAATTACTGGAAGAGTTCAAGGTGATGCTCCTGAATCGGCAAAACAGGGTACTGGGCGTGCTGAATGTTGCTCAGGGTGGTTTATCCGAAGTGATGGTCGATCCGAAGGTCATCTATTCGGCGGCATTAAGGGCTTGTGCGAGCGGGATTATTCTCAGCCACAATCATCCAAGTTCGGAACTTAAGCCGAGTGATGCGGATATAAAATTAACGAGGAGATTGTCAGAAGGCGCAAAGCTGTTGGGGATTGAGGTGCTTGATCACATTATCATTTCAGCTTATGGATTCTATAGTTTTATGGACGAAGGAATGATGTGATTGTTGATCTTTAGCTGAATCTGTTGACGAGACTGGTCAATGAAAATCGCAAGTGCAATCTGCAGCTTTTGCGATTCAGCGTTTTGACTAGGCTTCTTTTTGAGCACGTGTAAGCCACAATAAGTGTTTTATTAATTCAGGTGATAATAAGCATATATTAATTGTCTTGTCATCTGATTGAACCATGATGAGTACTCGTAATTTTTTGATCCCAAGATAAAACAAGGCCTGTTGTCAAGACTGGATAGATCTATTTCAATGTTATACAATTTTTTAAGGGCTCAGCCCAAACTTGGGAGCCTGGATTTCTGAATGCTAATTATCAACTTTTGAAGGGGAATAGCCTAGTATATTAAAACTTCCATTTCAGAAATCTTGTGTTACTAAAAAATAAATCATAAAAATTTGTAATACTAAAAATATTAGTATAAATTTGTACTGCACTAAGGCAGGGTATTTATGATCAGGACGTTTGAAAATAGAGCAGAGCAAAAGATTTCGGGGTTTCAGTCTCCGGCTGCGGATTATTTGGAGGGACGGCTTGATATCGCCTCTACTTTGGTTGTGGATCCTCATTCCACATTCTATTTTCAAATGAAAGGGGATGCCTTGTCTTCGATCGGCATTCATGACGGGGATATTCTGATCATTGACCGCAGTTTAAACCCTAAACATGGCGCTGTTGTCGTCGCCTTTGTGAATGGAAACTTTACTTGCCGGATTTATCAGGTCGCTGGTAATGTTCCGGCACTTAGAAACGATAATGATGTTGTCTTCCAGACAGAAATAAATACCTTGCAGGTCTGGGGTGTAGTAACCTCAATCTGCAGGAACGTATTACCCAAATCACTTAAAAACGGGAAGTACCGCCATGTTTGCGCTCTGTGACTGTAATAACTTCTACGCCTCCGCCGAGCGTCTGTTTCGCCCAGAGTTACAAGGCAAGCCCATTGTGGTATTAAGCAACAATGATGGCTGTGTCATTGCCAGAAGTGAAGAAGCAAAAGCCTGCGGTATCAGGATGGGGGATCCTGAATTTTTGGTTAGAGACCTGATTAAAAAATTTCAGATCAATGTCTTTTCCAGTAACTATGTGCTTTATGGTGATATGAGTGAACGCGTGATGCACCAGCTTGGCCGGTGGTTCCCCCGACTTGATGTTTATAGCATCGACGAAGCCTTCGGCTGGCTTGGCGGTATCAATAACTTAAATTCCTATGCCCCGAGAATCAGGACATCAGTAATGCAGAATACCGGTATCCCCGTATCCATTGGTGTGGCACCGACCAAAACCCTCGCTAAACTTGCGAATAAGCTCGCTAAAAAACACAACGGTGTTTTGGTATTGGATACTGATCAAAAAATTGCCTCCGCCATAAAAGACTTTCCTGTGCATGATTTGTGGGGAGTGGGCAGACAATACTATAAAAAATTTGAGGAACTGAAGATAGAAACTGTCGCACAGTTAAGGGAAATGCCTGAAATGTGGTTTAAGCAAAATATGACTATCATGGGCCAGCGCATGTACAATGAGTTATGGGGCAGGCCAGCCATCCCGCTGGATGAAATCCGTGAGGCAACCAAAGGGATTACGGTCAGCCGCTCGTTTAGGAACTACATCGAAAGCCCTGAGATCCTCTCAGAAGCATTGACGCTTTATGCCAGCAGACTCGCTGAGAAGCTGAGGGCGCAGGAGCTTCGTTGTATGTACCTACAGGTGTTTTTATATACCAATAAAAACCGCGAAGATCATCCACAGCATTTTCCCAGCCATACGCACAAATTGCTCATCGCCAGTAACAGTACCACTGACCTGGTGAGCATTGCGGTAAAGGTAGCGCAGAAACTTTTTAGGTATGGCATCAAGTATCGAAAGGCCGGGGTGATCGCCACGGGGCTTATCCCGGAAAGTGAACTTCAGCTTAACATGTTTTCAGACCACGATGGTGGCAAGAAAGATACGGTCTCTGCAGTCCTGGATAAGCTCAATCTTGCCTATGGCAGGGGAACGCTTAGAATGGCAACTGAAGGATTTGAAAAAAAATGGAGACTCAAACATGAATACCTGTCCAAGGGCTACACCACACGCTGGAGTGATATTATAAAAGTGATTTAAATTAAACGTCAAAATCATTAATAAACGGCCTCAACAGCCAAAAATCTAGGAACAAAAAAAAGTAAAGGAGACATAGCGATGTGCGGAAGAACACTGATCGGCGAGAGTAAAGCGATGGCGGCAAAAGCAGGCCTCATCTTAGGCGGGGAAGCAAAACCAAAAGATACCAATCGTCCCCCGGGCACCGATATGCCTGTCATTCTGGATGCCCGTCCGGGTAAACTCCATTATATCAAATGGGGTCTGATCCCATCTTATTCCAGCGAGGTTCCGAAGTTTAATACCACCTATTGCCGCATCGAAACCATGCAGTCTTTGCCCACTTATAAACACCTGGTCGGTAGGCGTCACTGCGTCTTTGTTGTCGAAGGTTTTTATGAATGGGACAGGAGTAATGCCGAGAAACAACCTTACTTTTTTCAACGCCAGGATAAAGCGCTGATGCTCATTGCTGGTTATTGGGACAGTTGGAAAGATCCAAGGACCGGCATCGTCATTCCGTCTTGTACCATGATCATGCAGCCCGCCAATGAATTTATGTCCAGGATCCACGATCGAATGCCCTGCATGCTCTCTCAGGCTGAAAGCGCCATCTGGCTCGACAGGGAACTTCCGGTTACAGAACGGTTGAAGGTTTTGCACTCTGTGGATAATGAATTGCTGAAAGGCTGGCAGGTCGATAAAAAAATAAACAATTCCAGAAATAAGGACGAGGACAACAATAAGCCCTCAGGCCCCGATCTAACCTTATTCAATTAAAATCGGTGGATAACAAATGTGACTTTTCAAAACAAATGGAATGGCACGTTGTTGTTTTCCTACATTTTACTTATGAGTAAATAGTTAACTTCAGAATTAATAATTTAAAGGCGGTCGGGAGATAGCCTTTTTTTGTTTCACCTCTTTGCAAAGTAATGGTATTCGATTAATATCATTTTTTATATTTGCCTGTACACATGAACGGAACACAGGATATACAGGAAGCTTTTGGAAACATAGATATTTATCTTTTTGATCAATTGCTTAAGGGCACTTATCAAAATTGTCATACCGTCCTGGATGCGGGTTGCGGAACAGGCCGAAATCTGATTTACTTTCTAAAAAATGGATATGATGTACATGGAGTTGATCATTATGCTGAATCCATTAATGATATAAAAAGCTTTGTTAAGAACACTTTAAAATCAAGGGCTTCTGAAAATTTTCATATCGCTCCGGTAGAGAATATGCCCTTTGAAAATGAAAAATTTGACCTGGTGATCAGCAGTGCCGTTTTACACTTTGCCCTAAGTCTCGGGCATTTCGAGGAGATGTTAGGCGAGATGTGGCGTGTACTCAAACCCGGTGGTTATCTGTTTTGCAGACTGGCCTCGGATATTGGGATCGAGTCCTCCGTGCGTTTTATCGGAAACGGAAGATACATCATGCCTGACGAGTCCGAACGCTTCCTGGTCAATCAGGAAATGCTTATCCGTCTAACCAAAAAGCTTGGCGGGATGTTGCATGAGCCTATAAAAACTACTAACGTGCAGAATTTGCGAAGCATGACTACATGGTGCGTGAGGAAAATGGACAATGACTAATTTGTTTATATAAGAAATATATTTAAAGGTGATCAATTATGGCTTGCATGACGCCCGCTGAGCTTGCACTGGCAGCTCGAAAATTGGAAGCGCTATTTAGAAATTTCAATATCCTTCTTAAAGTAAGTCTTCCAAATATTATTGGCATCCATCTGCCATACGAGATTTCCTTTAAGGATAAAAGGGCTATGGAAGACTTCGGTTATCAGTCATTAACGGCTGCAGGCATACAGTTATATTCGGACTTGGAATTGGTGTTTATAGATTTCGCTAAGCGTGAAACCAGCGTAATGTTAAAGGGGATACCTAAAGGGGATATAAATTGATAGTGATGTTGGGATTTAATTTTTTAAAACTTTTAATGCCTTCATATTTATATTCAATAGTCGTTCATTGTTATTCGTGAAAATCACTTGATATAAATCTCAAC
>NZ_JAVTSH010000011.1:0-197714 GCF_032678665.1 Pedobacter agri | reverse complement strand
ATCGTGGTATTCATGGAAGAATATTTAACTGCATTGCCTATCAGGTTGTGGATCACCTGGGCAATTTTTTCCCTGTCCGCGTTTACTTTCAGGGATTCCACCTTTTCAAAAACGATCTGGTGAGTGTGAATGATCGAAAGCGTTTCTTCCTCAAGATCCTTCATTAATAATGCCAGATCAAAAGGCATTTTGTTAATAAGCATTCTTCCCGAATCAAGACGTGAAATATTCAGAAAACTGTTTATCATAGCTGTCATGTTACGCACCTGCCTTGTCGACTTTTCAATTATATTTTGCTGCCCGGTATTGCCTGAGAGCATCGCAGTTCGTTGCATCAGTTGGAGATAGGCGTTCAGCGAGGTCAACGGAGTTTTCAGCTCATGGCTTACCATACCCATAAAGTCATCCTTCCGCTCTTCATCCTTTTTTTGCTCGGTAATATCCCTTAAGGTCCCGTTCAGGGTCGCGGCTTTACCATTGTGATTGTAGAACACCTTGCCTCTTGCCTGAATCAGTCTTCCTTTTGGATCATCAGGATGATAAATCCGGTATTCAATAAAATAATGCCCATCCATGCTATCATTAAAGGATTGGGCGATGGCTTCTGCTACCCGCAATCTGTCTTCTTCGAAAATAGCAGAGATGGCAGTCTCCAAATCCATGTTGTCTTCGCCAGACAGGCCAAACCAGGATTTTAAAAGATCATTGCCAGAGAACTGGTTGGTCTCCGGTTCATAATAAAATGTTGCCAGTTCACCGGCAACAGTGGCCATGGAAAGCATCTGTTGGTTTTTTTCACTTGCACGGCGATCCAACACCTGCTCGGTGATCTCATCCAGAATAACCAAAACTCCTGTAACTTTTCCTTCTGAGGAAAATATGGGCTGGTAAATAGAATTGACAATCGCCTCACGCAAACCATCCTTATCCAGTAATCTGACCAGAAATTCATCATTTTTACGTCTTTTGCCCGTTTCAAACACCTCCGTTAGCCATCCGTTCACAGGTTGCCCCATTAGTTCGGGACGGGCGACCGCGTGCGGGAACCCCTTTACTTCAGAAAGTTTACGCCCCCAGATTTTAAGAATCGCCGGATTAGCAATTTCAATAATATGCTCAGGCCCTTCAAGCATCGCGATTCCTACCGGAGCCTGCTCGATGATTGTTTTTACATGCTCACGGCTCTCCCCTAGCAACTTCAATGACCTGTTCAATTCCTCATTAGTTGAACTAAGTTCTTCCATTGTTGTGGCCATCTCTTCAATCAGCGCCTGCTCCGTTTCTTCTTTATGCTGGATTTGCTGCAAATACTCTTTTCTTGAAGTAACCTTTCGGGCAGTATTCAAGATACACCAGGTTTTACCATTCTCATTTAGCAGTGCCTTATACTCATAGTCATAAAAATCAAGTGTGGATACCCCGTTTTTCAATACACGAACCGGCGCATCCTTTACAGAATAAGTTTCACCGGAATGCCATACCTGTTTGAGCAGCGCCAAAAAAGGCTGGCCATCAAGTTCAGGTAGTGCCTCCATCAAAGGTTTGCCAACCACGGCAGCAGTTTTACCCCAAACCCCTAGCATGCCTTCATTTGCAAACCGGATGATCATATTTTCACTTGAGTAAATGGCTGTAGCTTCAGGAGAACATGCAAGGGCCTGGATCATCAGCTCAACGCTAAACCCCGCATCTGGAAATTGTTTTTCGGTATTCATTCAGAATCCAAACATAAAAAAAATTGAATGAAACCACAGTATCGCTCGAAATTTTGATAGCAAAGAATCAGAAGCGGACATACCGATAATAGCTCCTATAGTACACCATCCAGGTCTTTAACTCAATGGCATCACTACCTGATTAGATAACCATCACGGCTAGGTTATGAGTAAAGGGTAATATAAACCACTTTAAAGTTCTGTCCTACAAACTGATTATGCCATACCAGTATCACTTTTAACAAACTTTTCCCCTTCATTGATGTCTAACTAAGACAGAAGACATAAATCAAATGAAAAACAACAAATCAAAAGAGGAAATAATTCAGGAACTTAAGGAAGTTCATGAAAGTGTCGAGAAAGACCCTGCAAAAAAATATGACAGCGGTGAGGTGGATTCCACCATAAACGATCTTGATGAGCAAATTAGCGGCAGTGATGCAGACAGCGACCAGTCATTGAATCCAGCATCAGATGAAGCTGAAAAGGAGAAACAAAGCAAAGGAAGTGATGCCGCTAAAGCTTAAGCGGTAAATTTGAAGATTAAAAAAGAAATAAAAGATATATATATGGACACTCAAAAAAACAAAAGGACATCAGAATATCGTCCAAAACCCGATGCAAAGCAAGAAGTTAAATCCGCCTCAGAAGTAGACCATAAAGGAACGAAAGACAAAACCTCCACTAAGGAAGCCAAATTTGAAAATCCAAAAGACGACCCAGCCTGATGCCCCATCACTGCGAAGAAACAACACAGCCCATCTTCGGACAAATACCGCTCATGCTATACAAGCGTGCACACTGGTTAAACCTTTAGCTGTATATCTTAGCTCGGCCCATCAGTAGCTAATTTAAAACGCACAAACACAATAAAACGAGCATGAAATTTAATTACCAGAAAAACCATCAAATCAGCTGCAATTGAACCCAAAAATGGCTTAACTTTTATGCGTTTCTTTCCGCTAAGCTTAATTATTACTATTGCTATGAAAATACCATCTCTTCTTTTTTCTTTTTGTCTTCTAATATCTGTCCAGATCACCAGTGCTCAGGAACAATCCAAATACACTTTTAAAAAACCATCTGCCAACGGTACCGGCAAAGTTTATATGGGTAGAGAGATTGCCCATGTGATGAGTTTTGAGGGAGTGGAATGGTTAGAAAGGAACAACCGGGTAAAGGAAGAAAACACCAATCTGGCGCTGACCTCCCTGCCGCTGACAAATAGCAGTATAGTAGCAGACATTGGTGCGGGATCCGGCTTTTATACTTTTAGGGTTGCCCGGCGAATTCCAAAAGGCAAAATCTACGCCGTGGAAATCCAGGATGACGCCATTGCCTTTCTCAAAAAAAAGGCCGGCGATGACCGCTTTACCAATGTGGAAGTGATCAAGGGAACAGAGCAGTCACCAAATCTACCAGCCAACTCCATAGATGTGGCTTTTATGGTGGATGTCTATCATGAACTGCAATACCCCGCAGCTTACCTGACCGCATTAAAAAAAGCACTTAAGCCCAATGGCCAGCTACTGTTGTTAGAGTATAAAGCGGAAGATCCCTCCGTAGCCATCAAGCCTGAACACAAAATGAGCGTCAGTCAAGCTAAGAAAGAACTTTTAGCGAACGGCTTTAAGCTGATCAAAAATGGCACTTTTTTACCACTACAACATTTTCTGCTATTTAAAAAAAATGACTAAAAATAGTCCAATTTAATATCTCAGGATAGATTAGCCATTGCCAGATTGATATGGGAAAACTTAGATATCAGAATAATCCGTGGGATACAGGAACAAGGTTACGTTTTTTGAAACATTATGCTGATACTGCGGCAGACCGCTGATCTTTTTATACTCAGGACCAAAAGCCGCCCAGTGGCTATCCTGATCCGCTTTATTGTTAAAAGTAGTTAAATACATCAGGTTGGGCATCTTACTTCCTGAAATTACCTGTCCATAAAAAACAGCATTAAATTCAACTTTGAAAAAATGTCGACCTCATAATCGTTAAACATTTCGATTTTGTTGAGAGAAAGACTTTCAGTCGCGGCTTCATAACTTCTTAATTCATAAACCCGTTCATTTTTAGGTGCGGTAAGTTTTGGCAGCGAATACTCCGGCATCGCTGCAAAAGCCTTCAGCAGGATAGATTCGATACGGGTATATGGCGCGTCATTATACGCCGCGTCCAAATACGGTTTTCCGATATCTGCATACCCACCATTCCTGCTTATCGACATATTGATTTTATCCAAATCAGTCAGCTTCTTAAGTGGAATAAACACATAGATAAGTTTATCCGAAGTATCCTGAACGATCGGCTTAAAAACACCAACATCCTTTATCCCTGCACCATGCAAAGCAGGCAGGTAAGCTGATTTCAAATAAGCATCAATTTTATTTTCCTGCGCAGTGGTCTTATAATGATACACCTTAATCTGATAGTAAAAGAGCGGCTTATCAGCAAAAGCATTTGTTGATAAAGCAATTAAAGCTACCATGGATAGAAGCAGTTTAGTATAAAAGGATTTCACGTTATATTTGGTTTAAATTATCTATTTTCTACTATTTAAAAATAGTGTGGATCCAAATTTAGCATTATCCTCCGCTAAAAAACATTTTGCTAACAAAATTTTAATGTTCCCTGCTAGATGCTATCGTTTTGTATAACCTCCGACTTATTTATTAATCATCAGTCATTTAACATTGCTACAACTCAATGAATCGCGGAATAAGTTCTCAAAATATAGGTTTAGTGAACCAAGATATACTCTATGAAACCCTTAAATCATCAACCCCTATCAATCGAACCCGATCTGTACTGGATTTTCCACTCATAAGCGCGAACCACTAAATCCAAGTTCTCCTCTTTCTGCAGACCAAGTTTTCGCTTTAAGCGATACCTGGCCATCCGGATGCTCTTAGGCTCAATCGCCAGCCTGTTCGCAATTTCCTTATTATCCAGGCCCATTAATATATAGGCACAATATTTCAGGTCGAGTTTAGTGAGCACACCACCCGCCCTTTCCTGCAAAGCACTGAAAAATCCAGGGTGAATATCTCCAATCGAATTTTGCAGATCTGCCTTGTCCTTATCCATCCGCAGGTTTTGAGCGATCATTCGGCCCATACTTTTAGTAGCCGTATCGGCAATACTTTTCGATTTCTCTTTCAGCAGTTCCAAAATCGTGTTCTTTTCCTCAATCTTGAGCGTACCCGCTAACAATTCACGCTCCAGCCACTCCGTGCGGTCCTGAAGCAAAGCCTGCTGAGCAGCAATCCGTTCACGTTCCTGCTCCCCCAAAGACGCCAATAACTCCGCCTCCTGTTTTTCCTGAAGCGATATCAAAATCCGCTGCTGCGAAGCTTTGAGCTTATAATGGTAAAAACCCAGTAACAAAGCCAAAACTAATATGCTTGCTGAACCTACAGCCACATATAACCAGTTTATCTGCCGGTTTAAATTTGCCCGTTCACGTAACCTTACAATTTCCAGATCACGTTGTTCCGAATGATACTGTTCCTCCACCTGCTGCACAGCAGCAAGCTTCTGGGCATCAAAGACCTTCCTGTAATACGCCGAGTAACGCTTGTAATAACTCAAGGCTTTAGGGTAGTCTCCGCTTTGTTCCGCCAGTTTCGACAGCCCCAACATCATTCGCGATCGTGTAATATCAACCCCTGGTAAGGCCTTATCAAGTTCTGCAATTCCCGTCAGCAAATATTTTTCTGCCGCTGGATAATCCCCCCTACGCATCGCATATTCACTCATGATACCATAACAATTGGCTATCACTTCAGGCATATTGGTTTTCCTGGCGACTTTAAGTGCATCATCGACATAACGATTGGCACTGTCCCTAAAGCTTTCCGGAAAATACTTAAAATAGATATTTGCCAGGTTGAGCGCCGTAACTGATGCATTACTTTGAATCAAAATCTTATCCTGGTTGCGGCGGTAAACCTCCGCAGATTTCCGGTAGTAATAAACTGCCGAATCCAGAAGCGTCCTTCTTTTCGTTTGCACTTCAAAAGCAGAAAAGAAACTATGTGCTAAAGTCATGTAGCCAATCTGCACATCATCCGGATATCTGCTCATCTTAGAGAGCTGCAAAGCCAAAACCGCATATTTATGCTGTTTTAAGGTGTCACTGCCATAAGCGTAAATACTCGCAGCATAGTGATTTAACAGCGTTCGGTAACTCAGTGCCCTTCGATCAGCATTGCCTTTCAGTAGTTTATCAGCATTAATAAATGCCGACATGGCTTTCCCATTCTCATTTTTATTTAGCTCAAACCAGCCTTTACGGAGCCATACATAACCTTTGAAAAGTGAATTTGTCGAATTACCTGCAGCGCGCATGGCACTATCTATATAAGCTGCCGCCCGTTTCTCCTGTCCTTTCCTCATCAGAAGATGCGCGGCTGAAGCATAACAAAAAGCGACAATACCTTCTTCCTTCTCCTTTTTTGCCAAAGCTGTAGCCTGCATAACCAGATCAATAGCCTTGTTAACGTCAGTCTCATAATTTGCGCGGGCCAATTCAGCCAGCACAACAGGTCGCTCACTTTGCTTTGCTTTTGCAAGTACATTAGTTAAGGAATCGATCACAAGCATTTGCGCAGCGGCAAACTTGTGAATAGTAAACGTAAGGATGGCGAGAAGAATAGCAACTTTCTTGACCATTTATCAGATAGGAATAAAGTTTAATGACGGCGCTGTAACCTCAGCGAATATACATTTAACAACGCATCGATAAATTTGTTGTAGACGATTTGTAGACGCTCCATTTTTGATCAGTAGACACATTGTAGGCTGCCTTTTCTTGTATTGCAGCAATTGAGAGCCTATTTTTGGTCTCAATAGTTTATTTCATTAATCTAAAAAAAATCTATTATGTCAAACAAAACCATGGCCATTTTGGCTTATGTTACCATCATCGGATGGGTGGTAGCTTACTTGCAGTACAAAAAAAGTTCAGACAAAAACCCTTTGGTAAATTACCATCTAGGGCAATCATTAGGTTTAATCATTCTAACCTTTATCCTGGGAATTGCAATATCAGTAGTGGTGAGCATTGTTCCCTCTTTATATATCCTTTCCCTTATAGTAAGTGTGTTAAGTCTGGTGTTTTTATTATTAGGCGTAGTCGCCGCCAACAACGAAGTACTTAAACCCCTTCCAATTGTAGGAAAACTGTTTGAAGGTAAATTCAACTTTGCCAACTAAACGAAAAACAAGCCTAAGGTAAACAGAAACCAATCATAAGTCGTAGTGCTAAACCTATGGCGTTAATGTCTCTCCAGCCACCGGCGTTGCAGGATGCTTTGAGCCGTCTTTCAACCCCGGCTGGCTATTTTAAAACACTTTATGATCATATGACATGGAAAGCAGAGCAACAAGCCATGAACAATCTAAGCAGCAGGCAGAAACCTCAATCTCAAGAGTTCATTCTGCCATCAAACGGGGTATCTATCTCTACGGAATATACGCCCTGTTCCTGTTAGTGGAATGCATCGATTTTTTAACCTACCTGCACACGCCCGCTCCGGGTCACCATCCAACTTACAATCTCGTTCATGTAGCCTTTGTTATCGTTGAGTTGATTGTTCATGCATCGATCACCATGGGTCTGATCATATTGTTGAATATAAACAATAAAACAAGTGCTTCGATTGTCCAAACGGTAATGTTCATTACCGGAATTAGAGCCTTCATGATCTATTACCTTTACTGGCACACAGCGCCAGATATTCATTTTGTCCCATATATCTACAAAGAATCGAATGCATTAAGTGGTTTCATTAGGGCCCTGATGCTTCCGGCTCAGATCATTTGGGGAATAACATGTTTGTGGATGAGTATTAAAAAAAAACCACAGTAACCAGACCCAACTATATCAACACCTTAAAATCACGATGGCTAACGCCAATAGCCTTTCTATCAACGCTATCCTTAAACTGATTTACAATAATGATTTCTCGAATCTAACTTTTGGGTCATATATTAGTTTCCAATAAGAAATATCCGTTTATCAAGTCGCACTGAAAATTAACACTAGCAGAAATGAATGAATCCATCTATCACTAGGATTACAGATAATCAGAAAGCAATAAATTTCGTACTTATTTCAACCATCTGCAATCTTTCCTCAGTATTAATTTGTTTTTATCTTAGGAGATTAAGATTACTCTGCTAGATTTTCCATCCAGTAGTCATTCGCGGCTCAATATTATAACCTTCCAATTTTGTGTGAGCATCCAGAACATCTATACCAAAATAAAATTAGGCAAATATGTGATGAACAGATACCATAATGTGTTGGAAAAGTCAATTCCACTACAATGAATAACTTACCTAACAATCTCCATTGCTTGCTCAAGATATAATCCATAAAATATTGCTTGTGCAGCATGACTTGGTAGGAAATGCATCGAATGAATAAATCACACCAGCGACTTTAGAATCACCACTATAAATAACGCTACTTCTTTTAAAAATTGAGTTTTTCTATTGAGAGTATCGGGGTAGATAACTCCTCGGTTGAAGACTTCATGCATTGTATTTGATAGCTCAAAGCAAGTTTTTTAGCTATCATTTTGGGCCTTCCTATTTATCGATGTAATTTTTTCTTGGAATCCCCATCTTTAATCTATCGAATTAAGACATCCTATGTTATTACCTATTGTAATAGCAAAGCGTAGCATTTGATTTCATACAAAGTTCATAATACGCCACATAATGCAGTCGTGATTTGTATCGCATCGCATAATCGTTTTCAGCAGAGGACATGTGCTTGAGTGGTCCGAGCCATCGATCAAGATGATCACTTTATAAATTGAATATAGCTCAGAATAAAGTCACCTTCATCGGCACGAATCTTTATTTTCTGTTCGCCCCGCTTAAGTAAGATGTTTTTGATACCGAAAGCAGTAAATTTATGATTTCCCCCACTCACGGGTACGATCACCGATTCAGCTACAACCTTTTCGTTTAAAAGGATTGACAGCCTCCCTTTGGAATGCGTCGCTGCAGTGCTCAGCTTCAGCATGTAGTTTCCGCTTCTGCTTACATTTAGAGTATACTGCAGCCATTCTCCTGTTTCGATACTATTGACGTAGTAACGATCATTAGTGGAAGAATCACGGGCAATATCCACCCCATCATTGCGGTAAATGCGGCCCCGGTTTCCTGCAGATCGCTGCTTACTTGACACATGGTAATCAGCTGTGTCGCGATCGAAATAAGCATAGTTGTTCCTACCCATATCGTAATCCACGGCGTAAATAACAGCACCATCCTGAACCGAATGAATTTTGAAAGGCCGGGTATCGTTGCTGAAGGGCTGACGGATCATTGCATCGATAACATCGCGGTGGATCGATGTTTGTTCCAGGCGCGAAGAATTCGCAAGTTCCATTAGTCCCTTATAAGTATTGGGCGCATCTGGAACCGGGCCGCCCTGGTTTAGGAATTTAACCAGTGCATCATAATTCGGGTTGGAAAGAATCTCCATGGGATTATTGACACCGATTTTCTTCAGGGGCCACCATGCCCAACCGATGTTGTTTTTTTCCAGCAGCGCGATGGCATCGCGGAACCAGACATTGGAATTTTCCCCTGTTTCACCCAGCCATACTGGAACGTTTTGTTCTTCGCGAGCCTTTAGGATGTGAGCAATGGAAGCCTGATCATTGTAGTTCCAGTATTTATGGAAGCTGAGCACCATGTTGTTGTCCCAAAGCGGAAAAATGCCATTGTAATTATTCCCCCAGCCGTTTCCTTCAATGATGACCATGTGGTTCTTATCCACTTCACGGATGGCCTGGGTAATCTCCTGCATCATCTTTTTTAAAGGCGCGTTTACTTTTTCCCGGCTCCCGTTTCGGTCGTCCAGGGGATTTTCAAATCCATAGTTGGGTTCATTCAATATATCATAGCCGCCGATAAAAGGTTCATCTCTATAACGTTGTGCCAGTTTTTTCCACAGGGCAATGGTTTTTCGCTGATTGGCCTCGCTGTTCCAAAGATACGGTTTAGAAGGATCGCGGTCTGAAATATTCACATCATTTCCCTGGCCACCGGGTGCGGCATGTAGATCCAGGATTAAATACATTTTATTGGCCTTGCACCAGGATAACAAGCTATCGGTAAGTTGGAAGCCTTTTTCCAGCCAGGTATTTTTGTCTGGAAAAGGTTCTTTGTCGGACGGCAGCGTAAAAAGGTTGTAGTGCATGGGCAGACGGACGGAATTAAATCCCCACCGCTTCATCGAATCAACATCAGCTTTGCGCACATGATTGGCCAGCCAGGCCTCATAAAACTCGCGGGTTTTTTCGGGACCGATCAGTGCCTCGATACGTTCGCGTATCCGGTATTGCTGACCCTCTTTATCAATTTTAAGCATGTAACCCTCCTGCAGCATCCACCCGCCTAAGCCCATACCGCGAAGCAGCACGTTTTCCCCTTTCTCGTTGACAATTTTCTGGCCTTGCGCCCTTAGAAATCCCTGAGTATAACCCTTTGAACCAAACAGGCACAACAGCATGATAAAGAAAACTGAACTTAAGCGATACATGTTTCTATTTTAAGTGATGAATAGTGGGCTTAACAGCCTCTTTATGTCAATAATGGGATTCTCATCCCTATGGTCAGAAAAAACAGGAAAGAGGATCAACCTCCCTCCTGCCAACAATCAAACGAGAATACGTTCCAAAATAGGGTTTATTTCATTAAATTTAACTTCCACGCAATAATTTATGGAAGCTTATCCAAAGCCGGAACATTGAGCTCGTACCCAGCGTATCCTTTGTTTTGGTTGATCCTGCCTTCGGTATTGAAGCGTTGTGCAGACGCAGGCACAGGCCATAGCACGTGATAGGGTGCAATTTTATAATTCACGCCCTGCAGGGTCGGAACCTGATTCTTATAAAAATCATTTTTCTCGATGATCCTGTCGTACATAAAATTATTGTCTGAAAAAGCGGCCTGCGTATACGTCTTTCCGTTGTATGCTGCCTTACCTGTTTGTGCAAAAATATAGGCTATACGGGTGAGTTCAGTTTTACGTGGTTCTTCCCAGTACAATTCTCTGGCACGTTCATCTAAGATGGTACCGATATTAATTGCAGAAGAATTTGTTAAAAGGGTTGCATTTGCCCTTGCTCTTACCACATTAATATCTGCCATTGCCGACGCCAGGTCACCTTTCCAATAGTATGCCTCAGCCCTTAACAAATAGGTCTCTGCCAAACGAAACACATACCAATCGGTGTTGGTACCGCGTGGCGGAGTCCAGTATGGATCGTTTGCCAACGCATTTGTTGAGTTAATAAACACTTTATAATGAGGCCAGCCAAACCAGTGACGGATGGTATCCAGTGCACCATTGGTAAATCTTTGCGCCAAATTTGTTGAAGAATACTGTTGTAATGGTTGGCCATATAAAGCTCTGTCTGCAGCATTTGAAGAGGTTTTAAGTGCCGGGTTATTGTATACCAGATCGGTCATATCCATCCACATCCCTTTGGCATGTCTGTAGTCAGTATTGTCAGTCCAGATATATTTGGTACTGTAAGGGGTTCCCCGATATCTTCCGATACCTCGACCATACATTCTGGTCAATGGAATTTCAGCCGTCACTACATCAACAATGGCTGTGGCTCCGGAAGGTGTTTTCACATTCGCGAAGTGCCAGGCCGGCACAGTGTTTCTCATGAGCTGCGAACCATTTGCGGTAAATCCCACGAAGTTTTCCCTGTCGATCACCAAGAACAAAGCCTCTCTGTTTGCACCAATGGCTTTATTATCCATCCGATGTAAATCCCAAATCACATTTTTGGTGGCATCAGAAGCTGTGCTTCCAAAACGGGCAGTCATCATTCCGTATTTGCCACCATTAATTACATTATTAGCGGCGGTAATTGCATCATCAAACCTGCCCAGGGCAAGATTGACTTTCGCCAACAGGTGGCTGACTGCTCCCTTTGAGACATCACCCTTGTTGCCTCCATCGGTGACCCATGTCTGGGAGAACTCAAGATCGGTCTTCAATTTGCCTAAAATTACTTCACGTTTAGTGGAATAAAAATCCGCCTTCGGCGATTCCAGGTCCTGAACAAGAAAGGGAACATCACCAAACTGGTGAACCAACCGGTAATAGTTGTATGCCCTGTAAAATAAAGCCGAACCAAGGATCAGGTTTTTTTCTGCTTCCGAACTATAAGTTGGCCTGTTAATATTTGAAATGATGGTATTTGCCTGTCTGACGGCAACAAACTCGTTGTCCCAATACCAGCCTATTTTATTGAAGTCATCGCTGTTCAGGTTTGCATCGGGAGTGATCCGGGAGATCAGATCCTGCGCCGGCGTATTTTTGTCAGTGGTACCATCTACGGCAACATCGGAGAAAAGTGATTCGGTCAGCAACGGCGCGGAATCGCCGAAGAATTCTCTTCTTGTTGCTGCACCCAAGCCATTCAAGGCTGCCTTCATGGCCACCAGGTTGTTGAGGTTCTCCGGTGCATAAGATGAGAGCTGTTCGGAATCAAGATAAGATTTCTTGCAGCCTGCCAGCATGACAAGCGAAATAAAACCGGCAAAGAACAGTATATTTTTATGTATATTTTTCATATGAATTAATTAAAGCGTCACGTTAAGTCCTAAGGTGTAAAATCTTGGAGTGGGGCCATCATTTTGCGGATCCCAAAATGTCCATGTAGGCGCATAATATCCGGTATTAGTTACATTGGCATAGATCTTTGCCGATTTCACGCGTATTTTGGTCAATAGATCCGAAGGTACCGAATAAGAAAGGGCAACGGTGTTCAAACGAATAAAGGAATTGTCCCGGTATATGTTGAAGCTGGTTCCACTTGACCCGGAATTCAGCCTTGCATAATCGTTAATCGGATTGCCTGGTGTCCAGTATGGAAGCACGTAAGAATTAGACCTGGCAAAACCAACACTTCCAGGCTGATTTTTGGCCTGATTATACTGTTTAAGCTGACCCCAATTGGATAGAAGCTGAAATGAGAAATCAAAGTTTTTAAAAATGTTGAACTCATTTCTCATTGCGAGAAAATAGCGGGGTGTCCTGTACCCTAAAAACTGTTTGTCATCGTCAGAATAAGCATAATCGCCATTGACATCTTCGAGTTTAAAATCCCCCGCTTTAATGGCAGCCCTGGTAAACTTAGCCGCTTCACCCATTTCCTCCAATTGCCAGACACCATTTACCTTATAGTCCCATATTACATCGATATCCTTACCGATGAACCATCCGTTCCCGGGGTCATTGGTTGGAAGTGCCAAAGCGATGATTTTATTGCGGTTGAAGGAAACATTGAAGTTTGTACTCCATTTGATATTTCCCTCGATCAGATTTTTCGTGGTCACACTGAACTCTCCGCCCTTGTTGTTGATGCGGGCAAGATTGGAATATACATTTGAGTAACCACTTACATTTGGAAGCGTCTGTCTTACCAGCAAATCCGTGGTCTTTTTGGTAAAGGCCTCAAATGAACCGCTTATCCTGTCATTGAACAAAGAGAAATCCAGACCAATGTTCAACGCAGTTGTTTCCTCCCATTTCAAATTCGAATTGGCCATCTTGTTCCCGATCTGCACCGTGTTCACATCTGATGCAACCCCACCTGGTGTTACCGTCTGGTATTTTCCGCTGGTCAGTTGAGAGAGCGCAGCATATGGATCGACCGTTCCATTGTCTGGATTACGGAGATCCCGGTTACCATTCACCCCATAGGATAGGCGGAGTTTTCCATAACCCAACCATTTTTGATTTTTAAGAAACTTTTCATCCGTGAACACCCATGCGAGTGCAGCTGAAGGGAAAGTAGCCCTTTTGGAATTCACGCCGAATACGGAGTATCCATCACGGCGAACGGTTAGTGTAAGGTAATAGCGCTGCAAAAGGGAATAAGTCAATCGGCCCAAGAGTGCATCCCCGGTGTAGACTTTGTCCTCACTATTGGTTGTTGGCTTGATTCCGCTTGATAAGTTGTGATAGCTCAACACATCCCCCGGTACAAATCCTTCGTTACCGGCCTGGGTCCACCAGGTTTGGTATTTTTCTGCATTTGCAAGGAGTGTAAGATCAAAGTTATGGATGTTGGCAAAAGTTTTATTCCATTTGATGAGATTATCCACCTGCCAGTTGTATCGGGTTTCATTTGATCTGGTTGCGGATCCTCCTGGCGTCACTACATCAGGATTTCTGGAAGAGCGGTAGTCGAATGTTCGGTAGAAATCAAGGCCCGGACTAAAATTGAGCTGATAACTAAACCCGAACGGTAATTTCACTTTTCCGTAAACACTCCCGAAAATGGTGTTCTGCTTATTCATCCTTTCATTATACACTGTCCTCAAAAAAGGGTTTCTCGCATTGAGACCACTGTCATCTGTTGGGATTCTGCGCAGTTCACCGTTTGGTAGATAGCGGTCTCCATAAGGAGAGAGGTTGATCAACTGGGTCCAGTCTGCCTCCAGCGATCCGTCTCCCGTACGGGCTTCATCACGGTCTGCAAACTGGAAGTTCAAGCCAAGGGTAACAGATTTGGCTACCTGGCCCTCCAGGTTGATTCTGGCCCTGATAGCGGTATAATCTCCTCCTTCAATCACGTTCTGATTTTTCTGATAACCCAGAGACATGTAATAGTTGACCTCCTGTTTTCTGCCGCTAAGGCTCAGGGTATGATCCTGTCGGAATCCCTTTCTGAAGATATCATCATACCAGGGTTCAGTTTTTCCGGCCAGATAATTGGCCTTTTCGTTGGCCACAAGCCCAAGCCTATTCAGCCATAGGTCCACAAGATCACCACTCTGGCCATTTAGCCATTGAGTAAGGGTAATTCCCGCAGGGAGATTTCGGGGATCTGTGTATAAATATTCAGGTGTTGTCGCTCCACTTCTTAAGACGTCACCTCTCCATGCCAGAAAATTTTCGCCATCATACGCACGCATATTTTTGGCAAGTTCCGCAAATCCTGCATTCGTATTGATGGTGATGAGCGGCTCATCGCCTTTACCTTTCTTGGTTGTCACTGCGATAACCCCGGTTGCGGCCTTGGCACCATAGACAGCCAGTGAGCTTGCATCTTTTAACACATCAACTGTTTCAATGTCGTTGGGATTAATATCAGCCAGCTGACCATTGTAGATAACGCCATCCAATACAATCAGCGGAGAGCTTCCGGCGCTTAATGTTGATTTTCCACGAACAAGGAAATCCCCACCACCCTTGGCACTGGAACTCAGGCCAACAGATAAACCTGGAACATTACCACGGAGCACGTCTGAAAGGCTTTGTGGATTTTCGTTTTCCAGCTGAGTTGCCTTGACACTGGATATGGCACCGGTGGCGTCACGCTTTGTTGCTGTTCCGTAACCAATCACAACCACATCACTCAGGTTCTGGGGTTCCTCCAGTAAAGTAATGGAAAAGCTCGACCGTTGGCCGACAGGCACTTCCTGGGTGGTGAAGCCCACTGCTGAAAATACAAGCGTGGCGGTGGCTGGAGCCGATATCGTGAATCCGCCGTCGGCGCCCGTGGAGACTCCGGTTTTCGCATTTTTGATTTTAACGGAGATTCCGGGGATTCCGGTACCTGACTTGTCTTTAACGGTTCCTCTTATGGTGTTCTCCTGCGCATGCGCACAGAACAGCACAAAACAAACCAAACTAATAAGTAGCGTAATTTTTTTTCTCATATTTTTATTTGGTTAAGAAATCAAGAGCACAAACGTATTCTATTTAATTTCAAAAAGCAAACAAAAATTTAAGATAAAACGCTATATAACAGCTAGTTATAATAAATGCTAATACACTTTAGAAACAAACTAAAGAAATGATAAATCAGGTCAGTGCGCACTAAACCCGTATGTGATATTTTCGGGTAATACGCTTTAAGAGCAAGATTTTTTTTTACTTTTTTTAACTTTTTTACCTCGTAAACATCCCTGAAGCAGATTTATTCGATGATTAGCTTGGTCCACCCTTCTTCGCCTGCTTTTTTTATCATGTCTTTTTTCTCCAGATAAATTTTTTGCATCTTGGAATTATAGGTCCAGCAGGTACCCTGCCGGATATCCAATATCTGGGAAAGTTTATAGGATGAAATGGTTCCTTTTGAATGATACACCAAAAACAACATGTATAATGCCTTATTAATGGGAATCCTGCTATTCTGAAAAAGTGTTCCGGCAATCACAGACTCGTCATATCCACATCTGGTACAGCGTCTGGCGTAGGGGGTTGCACCATTCAAAAAATGGGGATTGCCACATTTTTTGCACGCATACCCTGAGGACCATTTAAGCTCCGAAAGGTATTTAAAGGAACTTTCTTTATCAGGATATATCCTGCTGAATTCCTCAAAATCAACTTTCTTGGACATTACCCTTGCTTTGGTGACCCGTTCTATGTTCAGGTTCAGTTCCTTGACATCCTGCTTGAGCATGGCATTCATCACGGATATCTCCATATTCTGCGCCTCAATAATTTCTGCCTTCTCTCGAAGTTCCTGGGTCCTGGATTCCACCATTAACGTCAGTTCATTGTTAAGTGTCCTGTTGAGCTTTTCATTGATCTGAAGTTGTTCAATGATACGCTTTTGAACAAAATTCTTTTTCTTCCTCAGACCACGTATACTGTTTCCGATGGCAAATGACACCAATACCATTTCCAATACGAAACAGATACTTAAGCTGTAGTACACCAATGTTCCATATGGTATCCACTTGAGCAGCAACAGGATCTTGACAAAGAATCCCAGCAGCAGGATTCCGTAACCCAACACGAGAAAAATGGCCGGTTTGAATCCGTTCTTGTGCACCGATAAGGCAGAGCAGAAGACCAGGATTAACGGCAGAAGCTCAATAAGCTTAAGATTGAACAGCGGAGGATAAGCCAAGCATGCTATAAAGAACACTGTCCGCAGGATAATCATCAGCACAACAGCTTTATAGAACAGCGGAGATTTGGATTTTAAATACAGAAACCTAATGGTAAATAGCATTCCAAATATGCTGCTGATAAATAGCGACACCCCAAACCCATAGATATTTGCTGTCGGGTAAGATGGCCAAAGATATTGAAAGGCAATGCCGTCGTTGCACATCTCATAACACCCGATACCCAAATTATAGAGTACGTAATACAGGTATTGTTTACCTTTGATAGCGAAATACATCAAAAGATTGTATAAACAAAACACGAATATCATCCCATAGAACAAACCGAATATAAAGTATTCACTTAACGCATATCCTACGAACCACCTGAAGTCACGAACGACAAAAATTGCGCTTACCGGATTGTCCGACTTGATCCTGACATAATAAGTGAGCAGTTTATTTGACTTGTTATTCAAATCATAGGTAAAATTTTTATGTTCATATACCCGGTTGGCAAAACCGTATTTTGTACCAAAGGAATTTTCCTGGTAACTGGTAAATCCATCGGAGACATATAATTTCAGATCGCTGATCGACTGGTCGAAAAACTCCAATATCCATTTTTTCTGGGAAGCCTCATTGTGTCCGATCTTTAGCCGATACCAGTAGGCCGAAGCAGTGTGTTCATTTTTTGGAATCCGATTTTTGCCTGGACTAAACAGGCGCTGGTTTTCTGCTGTGAGAATATCGCCAATACCAAGTTTGCCGCTGCTGTCTTCCAGAATGTCGATTTGCCGAAAGGTAAATATCTGATGCGGCAGGTTATCGTCGATGATGAGGGGTACTTGCCCGTACGTACCAAGTGATAAAAAAAGTAAAATACTAAAGCAAAGTACTGCTAAGGCATTTCGGATTGGAGCAATCCAAAATCCAGGATGGTTCCCGAAAAGGGCTATAATATTAACAGGCATAATCTATGTGGTTAGTCCGTTCATAATACGAAAAAAAACAATCGTTTCAATGTAAGTTTCATTTAGCCGGGCATTTTCTTCGGTGTGGGCGCTACACAATCAACACATGGCTTCCTTAAACCCAAAACGCCCTGAATCATCCACGGATCATTTGGATTTTTATAATTTAGGTATTGCAACTTGCAGTGGAGAGTGTTGTCCTCTTCATTTTTATGGACGGCTTCCAAGCCAGAGGATCGCATTGATTATCAGCTGATCCTGAAGAGGGTTGCCAAAAGTATAGGACAATGTTCTATTGCTATTGTCAAATTTATGTTCATAGTCCATATCATTGTGACCCATGTTTACATAAAGCATCCTGTACTTCCGGTTTCTCCAGACGACCGGGTAATCTCCGGACTTCCAGATCTCATTTGGCTTGGGCCCTGTACCCAAGGGAAAACTCGCAGTATCAATGGAGATCAGTATCTCAATATCCTTATTTTTTCTCAGATCGTTTCCCCAGCGGTACCATTCATTCGGCTGAGACCTGAATCTTTCAGGGAGTCCTGCAGTTAGGGGATGATTTTTATTCTCAACCTTTAAAACTGCCGCAGTCGGTCTCCAGGTGTTACTTACGAATCTTCCGGACCCCAGAAACCGGTTGTGAAACCAACCCCAGTTCATATCAAAAGATGATTTTTCCAATGCGAACGCTGCGAAATGAAATCCCAGCCATGCGCCGCCAGATTGCATATAGTCTTCGAAGGCCTTTCTTTGAGCGGGCAACTCCGGACGTGTATCCAAAAAAATAACCAACTGATACCCGGAAAGGAACGGTTTATCGAGATTATTCCAGTTTGAGGTAGTATCATAAACAAAGTCGTACGCCTTGGCCATTTTATCAAAGGCTTTATTCGCTTCCCTTACAAAGCTGATGTGTGCCAAATCATTCTTTGCAGTGTAGAAGGCAATTACGCTGAACTTTGGCTGTTTATTCTGAGCAAAGGAATAAGCTGCATAAAGCACCAGACAAAATATGATCATGATTTTTCTCATAAGTAAATAAACTTTATGATTACTATGTTAATTGTCAACCAAATCCTCAGCCTTTCAAGAGAACATTAACCATGACAAAACCCATTTCTTTCCGGAGAACTGTCCGGATCATTTCCTGCCAGGCTGAATAGCTGTAACGCGGCAACGAAATTTTGTTCTCCCTCATTTTAAACTTTTATTGATCTGACTGAGCAGATATCCTTTTAAGTCAGCATCATATTCCCAGAACATGACGCCGGCCATGTCATTTTTATTTACATATCTGCATTTCTCGGCCACCGATTGCTCATCATCATAGCTCATGAACTCATGAGTCAGCGGATTGAAAAGATACGGTGCTTTTGCATGCTGATCAAATAATCTTAAATAACCATTTTTATTAGCAAGGCTATCTTTTATAAAAGTATAGCCCTTTCCATACTGACTGGTCAGAATGGAATCTCCCAACCCCTTTTTGGCGAATTGACTTAAAGTAAATGAACGGCTGTAGAAAGCAATGCCCATAACCAGTTTTTTAGCCGGGACCCCGGACTTCACAAACTCCCTGAAGGTTTTATCGACGTAGTTCTCTGCGGGATAAGTTTTCGAATCATATAGGTTTGTATGGTGCCCGGCTACTTTGGCATGATAGAAATCATAAGTCATCAGGTTAACAAAATCTAAGTACTGTTGTGCCAGGTCCATTTCGGTATGGCGGATAAAGTCACTGAAGCCCCCAACTGCGATGGTAAGAAGTTTTCTGGAATGGCCTGATTTTGCCAAACCGTCCAAGGCGAGACGGATCTCCTTCAGCATTAGAGTGAAATTCTGTTTGTCTTCCGGCCGGTAAACATTGCCCTGTTCACCGGGAATACCCGGATACTCCCAGTCAATATCCACCCCATCCAGATTATATTTGCGAACGATATCCACAGTACTTTCGGCAAAAGCCTTCCTTGAGCTATCGGACAAGGCAGCATTGGAGAAATTTTCACTCCAGGACCAGCCTCCAATAGAGATCAGTATTTTCAGCCCGGGATTATCGCTTTTTAATTTAACCAGGTTGCGTAGATTCAACGTATCGGTTTCTTCTTTGGCCAGGAACGCCTTGTTGTTTTTAATATTTACAAAAGCATAATTGATATGCGTCAACTTTGTGGCCTGAATCTTTGTGATATCAACCCTACCCCGGTATCCGCCGACATATCCAATCACTACTTTAGTTTTCGGGGCGTAACCGGGCCGCATCGCTCCGAGGAGCAAAAAACACAATACTGAAAATGTCAGAATCTTCCTCACCTTATTTACTTCTTAAAAGAGCTTCCAGATAATAATAATCCGCATAATTGATGGGCACGTCAATTTCGGACTTTGCCGGAAGGTGACCGGTACTATGCTCAAGGATAAAACCATAATTCCCACCTATCCTACTGGTGTATTGGGTGCTCAGGGAATACAAAATTTTATCGGCCGCAGCCTTATACCTTTTTGCGCTATTGCTGTATTTTGCCAGCTCGTACAATGCAGATGCAGTGATCGCTGCAGCAGAAGCATCCCTGGAAACATTGGGGATCTTGGGATCATTGTAATCCCAGTAAGGAATTCCATCGGCAGGTGTCGTTTTATTGTTGAGGATAAAATTGGCAATACCGTCGGCCTGGGCCAAATAGGTTTTGTTCCTGGTTTCCCTAAAGCACAGGGTATATCCGTACAATGCCCAGGCCTGTCCGCGTGCCCAGGCAGACTCATTGGCATATCCCTGCGCGGTCAACTTCTGAAGAACTTTTCCGGCATTCAGGGTATCATAGTCAATAACATGATAGGAACTGAAATCCGGTCTGAAGTGATTTTTGATGGTTTGATCAGCATGTGATACGGCAACTTTGTAAAACGATGAATCACCGGTCATTTTTGTCGCCTCGAAGAGCAGCTCTAGGTTCATCATATTATCAATAATTACAGGATATTTCCATTTATCACCATTGTGATCCCAGGATTTAATTACGCCTGCTGTTTTATTGAAGCGTGAGGACAATGATCTGGCGGCCTGGATAATGACCGCCTTATAGGCCGTATCGCCGGTCAATCGATATCCGTTTCCGAAAGGGCAGTAAATCATAAAACCAAGATCATGTGTACCGCGGTTGTACTGCTCTTTTTTAATATCCTGGGTATACTTTCTGGCAAGATCCAGCCATGTGTTATCTTTTGTATACTGATAAAGATACCAGAGTTGCGCAGGAAAAAAGCCACTTGTCCAGTCTTTTGATACCACCATTTTAAACTGACCTTTTTCCACCGTTCTTGGCGAAACCAGATTGGGTTTGAGCAGACGTGCTGAGTTTACGTTGTTCACTAATAATGTTGTTTGTTTTGCTGCCGCTGAGAAAGCCTGCTTTACGTTTACTTTTTGAGCCATTGCCAGATTACAGGACAATAGACTGAGTAGAACGGTATTCAATTTTATTTTCATATTATAACCAGATTAGGGGATTTCGAATAGGTAGGTTTCTGATCACCTCTTCTACCTGAGGTTTGTGATCCAGTTTTTTCCAAGTTGTGAACCAGTCGGACCGGTTGAACCGCAGTGCGCCAAAAATCAAGAACGGTTGCGCGACCGGCCAGTCGTTCCAGTACATCACATCCGGCTTGATGGGCCATTTACTTTTATCCTCGATATATGGGAACAGGTACTCCATTCCTTTTTCAATGGATTTTCCGTCAGCCGTTTCAAACTTAAAAAGATTTTCTGTTGGGGTCGATAAAATCTGGCAAAGCATGGTCATAGCATCCAGATTAAAAATTGAATAGCCATAGGGTTTGGTCCGTGCCAGTTCCAGTGGGAAACTTCCATCAATGCCCATCTGATTGGGTAAGAGAACAGTTTTATAGCTTACACGCAACGAATCGAGCATGTTTTCATCACCACAGAACCGGGCAAACGAAGCGACCTGCATGGCCCAGCAGGTGGCATGATTGTTCTTCACTGTTTTTTCTTGTATTCCCGGGTTTGAAGTATTTAGCCAGAAGATATAATCTGAAAACCACTTTTTTACCGCGGAAAGCGTCTCCTGGTCAAATGATTTTGCGTTCTGCATGACCAGCGCACCCTGTGCAACTTCCATTAAATGTATGGTATCGATAATGCCATAGTTGCGGCCGGTAAACCTTCCCTTGATGGCCTGGGCAAAAAGAAGATTGGGGTTCATCAGGCTTTCTTTATTGACGAACCAGGCCCGGAGATGTTTGATGGCATGCTTCACATATGTTTCGTTTCCGGTTATCTTATAAGCCGAGGCCAATGCGCCGATGATCCTGCTCAGCCGTATCATCACTTTGCGGTGAGCATTGAAATTAGCGGGATTGGTCATCCCGTCACGGTTGATATAAGGGCCGTCCGGATTTTTTGGATCAGGCCAGAAATAATCCGCTTCCGAGAAAAAATCATGCCTGCCCCCGGCGCTACGAACAGAGGATGAATCCGTTACCGTGATCGGATTTTGTTTTAATGCCCAGCTGGCTTCTGCCAGAATCTGCTTTTTGAGAACGACCTCCGCCTGTTTCTCCATGATTTCGGAGAAGTTTTGTTCATTGCCGCTCAAAGCTGAAAATGCCGTTACCGCAAGATAAAAAGCAATCAGTACTAAAATAGAAAAAACCTTTTTCATCACTTAAAATTCTTTAAAAACAGTGGAGAGGCCATCTGAAGAAACAGAGGCTATACTTTTACCTTTGTTCATTTTAACCCGGATAATTGCCCTTCCGTTATATGCCTGAACTTTTCTGGATCCTGACGAAGTACCCTGGTTGTCCAGGAGTTTCCCGTCCCCTGTCAGACCGAAGTTGATCCAGTTGACTACGTCAAGGCACAAAATGCCATTGCGGTCAACAAGTTTTGCTTCCAGTGTTGCCGTATCATCTTGCTGGGTAATTTTGGTGAGAACCAGTTTGGCAGGTTTTTCCCATTTTTCTGTCTGATAGCTGAACTTAATTTCATCAGTTATGGCAGTTTTTCCATTTCTAGCGATAACTTTTATCGTATTTTCCCCTTTCAGAAAGGGTAAATTCCATCTCAGTCCTGAAGCAGGAAAATCCTGGCTGTTTCGTTTTTTTGTTCCAAAACTTTTGCCGTTCAAAAATATTTCGGCCTCGCTACAATTGGAGTATACCTTTACCATCTTTTCTTCACCTTCTTCTCCCCACCTTACCGGCCAGCTATGTCCATAAATGTGAACCATGGGCTTACTTGTCCAATAGGATTGAAAAACAAAATAAGATTCCTTTTTTGTGAAATCTCTTTCCACCACGCCCTTTTGGTTCATATAGGGTACCGGATTTTCCGGGCGTACAGGGGTTGAAAAGTCTTTAAACGGCCAGTAGGCTGTCCCGGATAGCCATGGCATATTTTCCTGTTCTTTCAGGTGCCAGTCAATCAGGTTCACAATATAGGATTCGCTCCAGTCTCCGTCTTTGGAAATTCTGGCCGCCCCTCCGTACAAAGAGGCATCACCTGCCCTTTCATCCGCTTTACCCCCGGTTTTGATCGTGCTTAGTGCTTTGTCCGGATTTTCTGAATGGCGCATCGCATGACTATCTCCACCCCATTCTACATGCAGGAAACGTTTAACTTTGGCGAATTCATCTTCTGATGCTTTCTTGTAATCTGTGTAGGCACCCCGGTACCAGCCGGCCCATATAGACGGTGAATAGACATCCACGATATCGGCGCAAAAATCACATCTCCTGATTGCGGTAAATCTTGAGGCGTCCATCTGGTGAGAAAGGTTATTGAGTTCTTTCATAAAATTACGGATTCTTTCCTTATCAAATTCAGGAAAATCACCGGGCCAGTCATTTTCATTGCCCAGGCCCCAAATTATAATCGAAGGGTGGTTGTAGTGCTGCTCAATCATGTTTTTCAGCATTGTACGTGCTTGCTGCTGGTATAATTCCCCTCCTAATCCACCTCTGCACCACGGAATTTCTTCCCAGACGAGAATGCCCAGGCTGTCGCAAAGGTTCAGTACAATTTTCGACTGCTGATAATGCCCCAGACGGATGAAGTTTACCCCCATATCCTTCATCATCTGCATTTCTGTGCGAATCATGTTTTCGGTCATCGCCGCGGCGACGCCGGAATGATCCTCATGGCGATGTGTACCCCGCAAAAGCAACCGTGTTCCATTTAACTCAAAGGGCCCTTTTTCGATAAAGTTAACGTGCCTGAATCCGATTCTCTCCTCCCCCTTATAATTACCGGCTGAAGAGGTCACTTCATAATTTAAAGTATACTGTAGCGGACGATCAGTGTTCCACAACTGTGGTCTGCTCAACACCAGGTTCCATAAATCCAGATCAGTAGTGAAACTGTTCATTTTTTTTTCCTGACTGGCCACGACCTTTCCATTTGGATCCAGTAACCTGAAGCGAATGGTTGCATCTGTTAGGTTATCTGGATTGTAGAATCTCCCTGTAACATTTAACTTTCCTGATTTGCCCTGTACATCCACTTCTGCTTTCACGAACATTTTATCAACTGAAAGTGCCGGGGTATATACCAGGTTTAGGTATCGGTAAATGCCCCCATAAACATTGAAATCGGATAAATCAGAGGGAATCATTTCCAGATCCCTAGAATTGTCGGTGCGAATGGAAACCGGAACCATTCCCTTAAACTGTTTTTGATAGGCTTCATTTTGTTGAAACGCAGCGACTGCATCGGTAATGTCGGCCGTCCATTCATCATACCCACCGAGGTGAACAGCAACTTTAGTGTTGTAAACATAAACTTGCGTTTTTTGTCCGGCACCTTCAAAGTGCAAAATTGTCCGGCCTCGTTGATAGGGATTTTTAATCAGGAGCTGTGTACGGTACCAGGCAGGGCCCTGGTAATAATTGACGTCCGGATCAACTGCATCCGTGGCATTCACGCAATGCGGAAGACTTACCTTTTGCCAGAGCGGGACGGCCTCGGGATTACCCGGACCCACGGGGCGGATGGCCTCCCAGATCCCACCCAGATCTTGCTTTAAAAATTCCCAGCCTTCCGTCAGACGAACGGATTGCTGTGCAGACAATGACTGAGATAATATCAGTAAGTTGAATAATAGAATGTATTTTATTTTCTTCAGCATCTATAATTATATTTTTAATCGAAGTTTATTTTTTTCCATGACCGAGACTATCCCGATTACAGCGACGGCAATCACAAACGATCTGCATATCCCCAATAAGCCATTGTTCAGGTAATCGGGAAATTCCAGTTTCATCAGATTCAGCGCGGCATAAAGCAGATAGGGAATCAGGTAACAGGTCAATGTGCTGGTTCCTGCAGATTTAATGGGTTTTAACCAGGCGGACTTTCCTTTGACATCCATAAGCCAAACCATTGCCTCAAATGTCAGGATGCTTACGCCTAGGCAAATAAATACCCATGAGGGTGTGCCGTATATTTTGGAAATTCCGCCGGTATAGGACCGGATGAACATCCCGAAAGCAATAGCGAGCAAACCATAAAAAGAAAACAGGAACCACATGTGCTTCCATTTTTGCTGCGCTGTAAAATTCACATATAAAAGAGAAATACAGGCACCGGCAAGGACCGGTACAATGGATGATGCGTTGCCAATTACCGGAACATAGAAATCGAGCAGGCCAAGGTGTGCACCTACATTGATTAAAGCGAAAGCAAGAAACGCCAGGAATAAGAGGCTAAATTTTCCTTGAATAATCAAAAAAATCAGGGACGACACCAGATAGGCCCAGCCAATAATTCCCAGGATACCCCACCATTGCGGACGAAGGCCTATAGGATGTACCGGTGTACCGCCTCGATATAAAAAAGTCAGGAAAATTAATAGCACGACGCCCCCGCTGATTAGCATTAGCTGAACGTTTGATGTCATTCTTCCTGACGAATTATCCGTCCAGATCAAAAAAAATGATGCGGTCAATAACAGGCTGTAAACGGGGTAAGCCAGAAAAGCTGACTGATGATCATAGTTCTCGAGATTAACATGAAAAAACCCCATAACAATCAATGCAAGAGACCTACCACAAACATACCGAAGGATACTTAATGTGGATTTACCACGCTGCATTTTATTGCCAAGCCCTAATGGAAGCGACAACCCCACTATGAATAAAAACACCGGAAAAATCAGGTCCGAAAAACCCATTCCATCGAAATCTGCTCTAGAATGTTTAAGCCAATCCGGAATGTTGCCCACGCCTGCAACATCATTTACGAAGATCATCAGGAACATGGTCAGCGCCCGCAGTCCATCGATTGATATTGCGCGGATAGATAAAATGTTCATATTACTTAATAAACTTTTTTCAATTGAATGGCATTCAAGACAGGCTTTCCTTCAATCGGTAGGAACTTGACCGTAATCCCCTTATCGTTTTCGACCGTTATTCTGGTTTGCTTTTTTACAGCTGTGGTGTAACCAAAATCTCTGGCCAGGTTTACCTGCTGCATAAAAAGAGATCCGTTTATGGACACGCTGAAAATTCTTTTTTCTTCCACTTCTTTTTTATGATTGTTATCCAGATTATAGGCCAAAGCCTCTTTCGTCTCCCCACCCAGTAATTCGGCAAAATGCAGGGATAAATCATATTCACCATCGGGCACATCAAATTTGAATTGCTCAATACCTACCTGCTGGGTTTGATAAACAGGATCATGATCGGTACCAAGGATATTTTTATCACTTCCATAACTGATTCTGTTATTAGTCCCTTTAAACGGCTCGCCACCGATCGATCCCCATGAACCTTCCCTATAAATCTGATCAGGCATCCATGTCTGATGTTCCGCATCATCAAGGTAAAACCGTTTGGATCCCAGCAGCACATTGATTTGTTCAAAGGGAATCTCGTCCTTATACCGATAGGGCTGCACCAGAAAGTTGATATCGGCCTGATCGCTCTGGCCTTCCGAAACTACCCGAAGTTGATTCAATCCATTTTTGAAGGGAACTGTCCAGTCGATCACGTGATCCACTGCTGCTTTGAACCCCAAACTGGTTCCGTTTAAAAACAATTCTGCTTTCTCCAGATTCGTGGCAACCTGTATATTTTGTGTGCTGATCATTTTCGCCGAGTCCGCCTGTCCTGTTCGATCTTTCCAGTGAGCAGATGTTATTTTTAAATAGCCTTTTTTAAGAAGATATGCCTGATAAAGCAGGTAAGTATCTTTAGGCAGGCGTCCAATGGTCAGCAGTCCCTTATTATTAATGTGGGGCATCGTTTCCTCGCGGGTTTCGGAATTAAAATCTGCCAGGTTCCAGGCCATCCCTCCTGCAACAAAGGATCTGCTCAGCATGGCATTCAGATAAACCTGATGGAATTTTACGGCATATTCAATGCTTTTGTCAAATCTGACCGGATCAGTCGTTCTGATTCTGGGATCGGCATCGGCACCATATTCTGTCACCATAAAAGGGGTGTTGGGTAATTCCTGATGATGTCTGTCCAAAAATTTAGCAAAATCTGCTGGGACACCGGAATACCATCCGGAATATAAATTCCAGCCTACAATCATTGGGATTTTAGTCAGACCAACTTTATTGTAAATATCCCAGGCACCGTGATTTACCAGAAGCGTATACCTAGTGGGGTCAAGTTTACGGGTCAGGCTGTCGAGTTTTTGAGCCAGTTCCCGGACATGATCAAAATAAATCAGTTGGCGGGGTTTGTCATTCGAAAACTTCGTCCGCAAAAGGATTTCGTTCATATAAGCCCAGATGATCACGCTGGGATGATTAAAATTCTGGCTGATCATTTCCCGCTGCATGCTCATACAGTTTTTTGTGAAAGCCTCCGACTCTGTAATGGTATTGACCACCGGAATCTCGACAGAAGCGAGAATACCAAGCCGGTCACATGCCTCCAGGATCAGGGGGTCCTGCGGGTAATGCGCTATGCGTAGAAAGTTGCCGCCCATAGCTTTTAACAATTCTACATCCCTCGTCTGGAGCGCGTCGGGAGTCGCATTACCAAGCTTGTCATAATCCTGGTGACGACTAGCTCCCATCAGCTTCAGGGATTTACCATTTAAGAAAAAACCTTGATTGGCGTCAAATTTAAACCATCTGAAGCCCAGTGGACTGGACACCTGATCTATTACCTGATCTGACCGGATATCTATTATTCTGGAGACTACGCGATACAAATACGGATTTTCGGGTGACCACAGTTCCGGATTTTTCACCGAGCTGATGTCCTGAACCACCGGTTTATGTTCTCCACCGGCGAGCGTAATATTTTGCGCCTGGCTGGCAACAAGCATGCCTTTGGCATTATAGATTTGATGGATAAGCTGAAGCTTTTTTGTCTTGGTTGACTCGTTTTCCAGATAACTCCTGATGCTGACACTTGCGGCGTGCTCATTTACCTTTGGCGTCGTAATAAAAATCCCGGAGCCGCCGTTCTGGTCCTGCGAAAAATGAGTCCGATCAGTCATTACCAGATTGACATTACGATAGATCCCTCCAAAAAAAGTAAAATCAGCCGTGAGTGGTGGAATGTCCTCATTAAAGCGATTGTTCACCCTGACTTCCAACACGTCATTTTTGTAGTTTAAAAATTTTGAGACCGGGACTATGAAACGCGTATAACCGCCAACGTGTTTGGCAGCTGACTTGCCATTAATCAGCACTTCAGCTTCCTGTGCTACACCATTGAAAATCAAGAATATCGATTTGTTTCTGGCAGATTCATCAAATTTCAAGTTTCTGGTATAAACACCCAGATCACGGTAATATCCCGGAACGTCGTCCAGAACATCCTGATCATTCCAGGTATGTGGGATATTCACTTTGGAGACAGGGCCGTTCTGCTTGTGGAACAGCCACAGGTCGTTTAAGCTGGTGGTGAAGCGACCGGAATTTTGGGCAAAGCCTTGCAGGCTGAGCAGCGCTAATAATAGATTAAAATAAATTGACTTGGTTAATGACATGTTGTTTGCTGCTACTTGTTTTGCTGAAAAAGTTTTTTTGGATTTTAGATAGTGACTGTTAATCTTTCAAAAGGAAATCTTTCTGTAGTCTGATGTTGTTGGATGCGGTGCCGATCATCAGCTTAAATCCACCAGGCTCTGCAGCCCATTGTAACTTTTGATTATAGAAAGATAATTTCTCCTGGTCTATGATAAAAGAAACCGTTTTCGTTTCTCCCGGTTTGAGCATGATCTTTTTAAAATCCTTTAGTTCCTTAACTGGTCTGACCACCGAGGCAAACTTATCCTGAAGATACAGCTGAACCACTTCTTCCCCAGCGAAATTACCGGTATTCTTCAGGGTAAAACTCACTTCCATCTTCTCGTCCCTTCGCAGCTCGGTTTTATCAAATATTAATCCTGAGTATTCGAAAGTGGTATAACTGAGGCCGTGACCAAAAGCAAATTTCGGGCTGTTTGGCATATCCAGGTAAGCGGAGCGATAGCGGGTATCTTGATCATTTTTCGCTGGTCTTCCTGTACTGAGGTAGTTATAATAAATTGGTATCTGCCCTTCATCCCGGGGGAAGGTCATAGGCAATTTTCCACCGGGATTATAATCCCCGAACAAAACATTTGCCATCGCATTTCCTGCCTCACTTCCTAGCCACCAGGTGTACAGAATTGCTGGAACATGGTCCGCGGTCCAGTTGAATATCAGCGGGCGGCCCGCCATTACGAGTACCACCACCGGTTTGCCTGTTGCCTGAATGGCTTCAACTAAAGCTTCCTGTATGCCCGGAATACGGATGTGCGCCTTACTTTTAGCCTCGCCACTCATGTCCAATGTTTCACCAACGGCCATCACAATCACGTCTGCCTGCCTTGCCACGGCAACAGCCTGCGCAAAATCATTTCTGGAGGTGTCGGAAATATCACATCCCCTGGCATAAAGCAGTTCAGTTTTATCTCCCAATTTGTTTTTCATGCCCTGGTATAAAGAAATCAATTGGTCATTTTCCCAAGAGATGGACCAAAAGCCCTGCATGTCTTTTTCTGATTTGGCCAGGGGACCGATGACCGCAATTTTCTTTAATTCTCTTGACAATGGCAAAAGCTTCCCTTCATTTTTTAAAAGCACAATACTTTTTTCTGCCATGGACAGCGCAGCTTGTCTATTTCCTGCCGCATTCAACTCCTTATCCTGCCTGGTTACATTACTGAACCGGTAAGGATCATCAAAAAGGCCCAGTTCAAATTTTTTGCGCAATATCCGTCGAACCGCATCATCTATCAGCGTCACCGGCACTTTCTTTTCTTTTACAAGTCTGGCCAGATTGGGGAGATAGCTTCTGCTTTCCATATCCATATCACTGCCCGCCTTGATGGCCATTTCGGCTGCCTTTATTTTATTTTCAGCAAAACCATGGTCGACCATCTCCCCGATGGATCCCCAGTCGCTGACTACAAAGCCTGGATATTTCCACAGGCCTTTCAGTATATCCCGCTGCAGGTAGGAACTTGCCGTTGCGGGAATTCCGTTAAGGGTATTGAATGAATTCATAAATGTTGCAGCGCCGGCATCCACTGCAGCCTTGAAGGGAGGTAGATAAGTTTCCCAGAGCGTGTGTTCGCTTATGTCAACTGCGTTATAATCCCTTCCTGCGATTGCAGCACCGTAGGCAGCGAAATGTTTCGCACAGGCCATCACTGCATCAAGACTTCCTAATCCCTTCCCCTGAAAACCCTTTACGCGTGCAAAAGCGATTTTGGACCCCAGATAAGCGTCTTCGCCGGCTCCCTCCATCACCCTGCCCCAACGCGGATCGCGGGCAATGTCTACCATCGGGGCAAAGGTCCAGTGAACACCGGAGGCAGCAGTTTCCCTGGCTGCCACCCGGGCAGCATTCTCTATGGCTGATAAATCCCAGCTCGCTGCTTCAGCTAAAGGAATGGGGAAAGTTACCCTATAACCATGAATCACATCAAGACCAAAGATCAGTGGAATTTTCATCCTTGACTGCATCGCAATCTCCTGCACTGCCCTGGTTTCCTTAGCTCCTCGCACGTTCAGCATGGAACCCAGTTTTCCATCTCGTATATCTTTTAGTTTATCGGGATTATTGGTGATCGGCCCGGTGGCATCCCTGTCCCCGGTGTACTGGTTTAACTGACCGATTTTTTCGTCCAGGGTCATCATGTTCAATACTGAATCAACCTTGCTTTCAATTTTTTTATCCTGCGCTTTTAAGCTGATGGAAAAAATGAATAGCATTACAAGGGACACATAAGTTTTCATCATATTAATCTTTATTTTACACCATCCAAGATGGCCCGATAAGCCGCTTTTTTCTGATAATTACTATCGAATGGAAGCGGCCAGTCCGGACGATTATAATGAGCTGGTATCCAGCTGTCTTTATCGGTTACATTCCACTGGGTAATCCCAAATTGCTGCGATTTGGGTATGGCATTATAAGCTTTAATAATTGCCTTGTATTTCTGAGCCTGTAACTGTTCCAACTTAGCATTGAAGACCAAATTCTGTTCACCTTGAGGATTCACCGCAATATCTATTTCGGAGATATGTACCTTCAGTCCGGTGGCTGCGGCTGAGCTGATAGCCACCTGTAAGTTTTCATCGCTTTGGGTAATGCGTGTATGCATCTGCAGACCGATCCCATGAATTGGCACACCTTTCCCCTTCAGTTCATTCACCAGTTTTAAAATGGCATTTCTTTTGATGGCACTGCTCTCATTACCATAATCATTATAAAAAAGAATGGCATCCGGATCTGCCTCATGGGCATAGCGAAAAGCCCTCTCGATATATTCTGCTCCCAGCTTTTGAATCCAGATACTGTTCCTCAGACTGCCATCCTCATTCACCGCCTCATTCACAACGTCCCAGGATATGATCCTTCCTTTAAAATGGCCTACCACTGTCTGAATATGGTTTTTAAGAAGTGCTTCCCACTCGGCAGTGGTACCTTCGAAATGAACTACCCAGGATGGCAGAGATTTATACCAGTTCAGGGTATGGCCATGAACACGTTTTTTATTGGCGTCGGCAAAATCTACCAGGTAATCAGCATCCTCCCAGTCATACTTTTTTCTTTCCGGATGAATGGTGGCAATTTTCATCGCATTTTCAGGTGTAATACTGTTGAACTCACCCGTTACCAATTTGCGATAACCGGTATCGTGGCGCAGCAAAGCCACGTTTATTGCTGCACCCATTGGAAATGGTAGGCTTTTTTGCAACGTAGTTTCCCTGTCTGAGGTGACATTCTGTGGAAAATCGGCAGGATTTAAAACCTGATGCTTATCGCAGGCGGTATTCACAATCGAAAAAGCGAGCAGTAAGCCCAAGCCGGAAAAAAGTTTTAAAGACCCGATCATTTTAGCTGTATATGTTTTCCATTTGACTATCATTATCCTTTGCTGATCATATGCATTCTTTTTACCGTCTTCACCAAACAAACCTCGGAACTACTTTGCAGACTGAACAGGAAAACCTCTGGGTATTTGTAAACTAACCCAGAGGATTAAAACTAAATTAATCAATATCCGGGATTCTGTCCCAAAGCAGGCGCACGGTTCAACTCGTTTTGTGAAATAGGATATAAATAATTAGCGGCACCGAACACCCGATTTTCAATATTAAAAGGCGTATAGGTAAAACCTGCGGCCCCGGCCTGTACGATTCTCATGCCTGTAACAGCCTTATTAAACGTACTTTCCCCTTCCTTCCATCTGCGTACGTCAAAAAAACGGTGTTCTTCAAAACAAAGTTCCACTCGGCGTTCATTGCGAATCCTTTTCCTTAATTCTGCCTGTGAAGGGATGACATACCCATTTCCGGCCGGATTGGTCGTTTGAAGTGCAGGCATTGCTACTCCGGTCCTGTTTCTAATCAGATTCAGGACACGAAGCACCTCTGTTTGCCCGGCAACACCCTGAGCCTCATTCAATGCCTCGGCATAATTCAAAAGCACTTCTGCATATCTAAAGAAAATCCATGGGCGGCGGACATTGGTAGTAGTTGCAGCCCAGGCAGCATTTTCACTGAGGTACTTCCGAAGGTAGTAACCTGTTTTGGTTGCATTCACATTCAGGTTCAGCCCGTCCTTGCCTCCAACGTAGGTATCTACCGTCCTCCCTTTGAAAGTTGAGCCATTATACATGATTGCAAAATTCAGGCGGGGGTCACGATTGGCATAAGGGTTTGTTGCTGCATAGCCTGAGGCAATATCTGTAATCGGCCGACCTGTAGTCCGCATTTCAAATGCATCCACCATTTCCTGAGTAGGATTGGTTCGTCCATTTGCCGCATCATAACTGACCGGAGCATTGTTCACTTCGATAGAATTGGTATTCAATGTTGCTGTAGCGAAAATGGTTTCAGCGTTGAAGGCACCATTGTTCCATAACCATATATTCGGATAAGAACTGTATATGCTGTGTTTATTAAGGTCCATCAAACGTTTAGCTGCATCTGCAGCTGCCTGCCACTTAGTAATATCACCGGTCGGGTTGTATTGTGGACTGGCCGCATACAATAGCAAACGTGCCTTTAAAGCCATTGCGGCAGTCTGGGTTGCTCTTCCCCTGTTGGCCACGTTCCATTCCGTCGGCGAAATCGGTAAACGTGAGATTGCATCCTCGCAGTCTGCAGAAATCTGTGACACACATTGTGCAAATGTATTTCTTGGAAGATCCAGGTTATCGTTCACGGTAAGCGTTTTGGTTACGATGGCGTAACTGCCGTAACGTTTCAATAATTCAAACTGAAAAAAAGCACGAAGGAAATAGGCCTGACCTTTCAGTCGGTCAACCTGGGCAGCATAAGTTTGATTGGCAGCAACATTCGCTGGCAACATTTCATCAAGTGGAATAACAGCGCTACCGTCAATGTTTTCCAGGAACATATTCGCTTTTCGAATACCAATGTAGGTATCGGCGTAAATATCGTCAAATGTCTTAACAGGGCTCCATGTACCGTTAGTAATGGTATTAATGTTGGAGTTTTGATTGGAATTCACAGCCTCATCACTCGCTACGCCAAACAGTGCCCCGTTATTGTCCACATTATACCGATCGGAAAGAACAGAATAAACATTATTCAAAAAATTGCGGGCATAATCCGGATTTGCCCATAATTGCGCCTGTGTAATATCATTGCCACCACTGAAGGACCCATCCTGCAGAAAACCATCTTTCTTGCATCCGATCATTTGGAAACAGGAAAGTAACAGGATTATATAAAATATATTTTTTTTCATTGTTTTTGCTTTAAAATTTCAGGTTTAACCCAAACGAATAGATTTTCATATATGGATATGAGGAATTGTAACCGGATTCGGGCAACTCCGGATCAATTGGCAAATCGCCGAGCTGGTCAAAGGTCAGCAGGTTCAATCCACTCACGTAAAACCGCAGCTGCGAGATCTTTAGTTTTTTAATGAATGCGGAGGACAAAGAATAGCCGAGTTCAACATTTTTCAGTCTGATATAGTCGCCCGAGCGGATCCAGAAATCCGAGTTCGCTGTATTGTTGCCGCGATCAGTTAACAATAATCTGGGAAACTGGGCATTTGGATTTCCCGGAGTCCACCTGTCCTGGCTAAACTGATTGAGATAGCCATTGTTGATATTGCCCGCATTGACCAACTGCTGTATGGTGATCGAGCGGCCACTGGTTCCCTGAAACAGAAAATTGAGATCAAAATTTCTTACGGCAAGTGATGCACCGAAACCGAAGAAAGCCTTTGGAACAAAATTGAAATCCGTCCTTACCCTGTCAAGGTCATTGATCACCCCATCTCCGTTCTGGTCCACATATTTAATGTCTCCGGGCTTAACCTCCCTGGAGAGCAGTTGTTTAGGCGAAGCATCAATCTGGGCCTGACTCTGGAAAATCCCATCCGATATCAACATGGTGCTGATATATCCCGCCCCTGTCGTTGCAGTGGCTGCAGGGGAAATAACGCTAGAGATGGGATGGCCCACCTGCTTCTGATAAGCCGGCAAGTTGGCAGCCTCGTTGATGGCCAGGATTTTGCTGACGGTATAGGTAAAATTACCAAAAAGGTTTAAATTAAGCTCACCGAATTTTTTGTTGTAGTTTATCCCCGTCTCGATCCCTTTATATTGCGCCTCACCTTCGTTCACAAATATGAGACTTTGTCCCAGCAGACTAGGAAGTAAAGACTGTGTGGTAAGGTCTTTTCGGTTTTCGTAAAAGTAATCTGCACTGACCGACAAGGACTGCTTTAGCAGCTTGGCATCAAAGCCAAGACTGGTTTTATAAGCTTTTTCCCAGGTCAGGTAGGGGTTTGCCAAAGCAAGCTGGCCTGTTCCACCTACACCTGTGAAAGAAGTCCCAAAGGTATAGCCGGTGGTACTTCGGCTAAAGAAATCATTATAGGCGAATCTTCTCGCATTTCCTATTGCATCATTGCCTACCAGTCCGTATGATCCACGGATTTTCAACAAATCCAGCCAAGCTCCCGACCCTTTCATAAACTGTTCATCAGAAAGTATCCATCCTGCCGATGCGGCGGGAAAGAAACCATACCTGCGCCCCGGAGCAAAATTTTCAGACCCTGAGAAGGTTGCATTCAGGTCTAGAAAATATCTTTGTTTAAAGCCATAGGACAAGCGGTTTGACCATCCTTCCCTTCGCACATCTAGATTTCCGAAAGAAGAAAGGTTTGCTCTTGATACCCTTGTCGAAAATTTCACATCATTATCACCAAAAGTCCTGTTATAGTCCAATCCTGCCCACAGTTCACTCTTTTTGATATTGCCTGAAAACACATTTCCCTGATAATTTACCTTCGTTGCCGTTCCGAAAGATGAATATGATCCATCCGGATTCAGTATGGATGTGGCATAGGTTTCAGAGAATCCCGAGCGGTAAAGTCCGGCGATATCATATGCGTAAAATACCTCGGCTGTCAGACCTTTTAAAATACGATCCATTTTTTGGCGGGCACTGATGGTGGCGATCATATTCCGCATCAAATCCGTGCTTGCTCCCCTTGCCTGTAAAATGGCCAATGGGTTATTCTGGGTAAAAATAGAAGTGCCTCCGTAAGATCCGTTTGGATTCAATACCGGAAACGCGTTTGCGGGCGTAGAATAGACCGTATTCAGGAAAGTGCTTGTACCTGCATTTGGAAAATTCAGGTTCGTTATTCTTCCTCCGATATCGAGTGCGACATCAAGGTTTTTGTTTACATGAAGATCGATATTGGTCCTGAGGTTATAACGGTTAAAATCAGTATTGGCATCGTAGGTTTCATTGTTTCCGCCCTTGTAAAAGCCACCCTGCTGATAAGCACTCAAAAGTGTATAGTACTTGATAAAGGCATTTCCGCCGCTAACGGTAGCTACATAGCGCTGTGTCGGTGCAACTTTTTTGGTAAAATCCCGCACAAAATTATTATTTGGAAATCTTATCGGATCCGACCCTGTCTGGTAAGCATCCAGAGCTGCCTGATTATAGATAACCGTTCCACCACTGTTTAAGGAAGCTTCATTATACAGGGTCGCATAGTTGAATGCATCCAGAGGCTCGGTAATTTGCAGGGGTGCCTGCAACCCTGCCTGGCCATCAAATGTCACTTTAGTACTGGTAGCGCTTCCGCGTTTGGTTTTCACATAAATGACGCCATTGGCAGCATACATACCATACCATGCCAAAGTCGCCGCATCCTTGAGCACACTCACGCTCTCAATTTCACCAAGGTCCATTGCGGTGAAATCCCGTTCAATACCATCGACCAGAATCAACGGTTCCTGATTGCTGTTATAGGAAGAACGCCCCCTCACTAAAAAACTGGAGGCATCATAACCGGGCTGCTGAGAGCCGCTAGGATATACTGCCAATCCCGAAAGCCTTCCTGTAAAGACATTGGTCAGCGAGGATGAAGGAATCTGTGGAAGAAGATCTGTAGTAATGGTGCTTATCGTTGCAGTCACTTCTCTTCGTTTTCGCACGCCAAAAGGAATGTATACATTATCGTTATCCCCGGCATCAACCAATGCTCTGACTAATTTAACATCAGCATTCCTGATTTCACCCGCCGGTTTGAGTAGGGTGTTGAAGCCTGTATATTGAAAAATGAGCACATCACTTGTGGTAGCTTCAATTATAAAGCTTCCATCCGAGGCGGTAGCTACCGATTTTTTAGTTTTATCCTCCTGGATGGATATTGCCACTCCCGGTATGGGTTGATTGTTACCATCTACCACTTTGCCCTTAACCGTTATTCCTTCATCAGGCTTTTGCTGTCCATATGCCTGGAACAAAATGCACCAAAGCAGAAAGAAACACGTGATATATTTTGGTCTTATTAATTTCATATTGAATAAATCTTTAAGCGTTATGTAAAAACCGTTTACTCCCAACCTGGATTCTGGGTTAATATTCCTTTACTTTTGTAAATTTCATTTCTGGGAATTGGATAAAGGTTCTGAATCTCCGTCCATGTTTTTTGGAATGTGCCACTGAGTACGATGGGATTATAAGTAAAACTACCATTGGCATTTTTGATCACATCCATTCCTTTCATCGGAACAGAGATCGTTTGCGCACCTATTTTCCACCGCATGATATCATACCAGCGATGATCTTCGAAGGCCAGTTCAATGGCACGTTCATGTCTGATGGCTATGCGCATTTCATCCTGTGTCATACCAGCCTTCAATCCGTAAAGATTATTTGTACCCGGCAGAATACCTGAACGTTTACGAATCTCTGTCAATTGCTCATAGACGGTCTGATCAGGACCCACAGCTTCATTTTGTGCTTCTGCGTAGTTAAGCATCATCTCTGCATATCTGAAATAGATATAATTCAACAAGGTGGTGCTACCGCCAACAGTTCTGTATACCTCCGGCCAGTACTTTTTGCAATAGTACCTGGTAGCAGTGTAGGTTATGGTAGGATTGTAATCCTTCCCGTAAAGCGTTCTTCCGTTGGCATCGACGGTGGACCACATTTCGACTCTACCGCCCTGCCAAGGCCGATCATTATAAATAATGTTGTCGTAAAAACGAGGTTCCCTGTTTTCATAAGGACGTTGTGGGTTGTATCCTGAACTGGGGTTTGTTATGGGTAGACCGTTGGCCATATCATACATATCCACATGATTTTGTGTCGGGTTCATTTGTCCCTGCGCGCCACCCGATCCTGGAGACATGGAGAAATCCTGCATCATTTCTCCCGCCAGCGGGGTATTTCCTTTAATCCTGATCATGATATATTCGGGAGAGGATGGGACATTCAGAATATCTCCATAGGTGGCCTGCAGCTGATATCTCCCATCCATTAATATTTTGGCTGCATCCGCGGCCGCCTGCCATTTTGATTTATCATTGGACGGATTGTTCAACGGACTTGCTGCGTATAATAATACGCGGGCCTTTAACGCCTGAGCGGCACCAATGGTCGGACGTCCATAATTTGACGGGCCATATTCCGCATCGGTACCCAGTTTGGTAACTGCCACATCAAGATCATTTATTATAAACTGTGTAACCTGTGTGAAGGTGCTTCTTGGTAGATTGATGTCATCATTAACACCATACACTTTGTCCACTATGGGCACTCCTCCAAATCTTTTTGTGAGTTCAAAATAAGAAAGTGCACGCAAAAAGCGCATTTCGCCCTCCACACGCTTAGCATCAAAGATTGGAACAGAAGCATTTGGCGATGCCGGAACTTCGCTGATTCTGGCCAGCATCTTGTTGTGTACCGCAATCCCGGCATACATCAGACGCCAGACACCATAAATATCATTCAGGGAAGGTCCGTTGGAATGATCATGGTAGAGCCCTCTGTTGAGTGAAGTTACTGAACCTTCCGAATTTCCTGATACCGCTTCATCAGACGCCTGAGCGGTTGTGCCCCTGTGGTCATTGAAACGAACATATTTGGTGATCAGGTAGTTGTAGGCATTGTCCGCAAATCTTGCTGCAAGCGCCGGATCTGCGAAAATTTCATCCTCGCTGATGGCCACACCAGGGGTACGCTCCAGATAGTCCTTTTTACAAGCGGCAGCGCAGATGATAAAGAGAACAATTGCTGTCAATATTTTGTAGTTTTTCATTTTATTAGAATTGAACATTTAAACCAAAATTGTAAATCTTCGAACTTGGGTAAAGGGCTTGAAGCGGAAAGGCGGTGTTAATCGTGTTTACATTTTCAGGATCAACATAGAACTTGTATTTGGTCCAGGTATAGAGGTTTTGTCCTTGCAGAAACACCCGTATATTGCTTAATTTGATGGAAGAAGACCATTTTTTAGGTAAGTTCCAGGCCAGCTCCACATTTCTTATTTTTAAGTAAGCTGAATTTTGCAAGGTAAAGTCATTTAATGCATAATTTAGAGATGCCGTTCCCCTGGCGTGCAATGCAGGCCAGGTTGCATTTGCTGCATTCGCCGGTGTCCAGGCATCCAGCATAAAAGGATACATCTGTTGACCATTGTTTTGCTCATTCAGAATTACATTTGAGCTTATATTTGCAACGCCCTGAAATAATGCCGAGAGGGTAAAACCTTTGTAAATAATCCTAGGACTAAAACTGTAAATGTACTCAGGGGTATTGGAATAGCCGATCGCATCCTGATCCAAAGTGGTAATTACCCCATCACCATCCAGATCCCTGAATTTCAGGTCACCTGGAATCGGGCTATATCCTTGTAATTTCGGTGAGGCTGCAATATCTGCTGGCGACTGGTAGAATCCGTCGGTTTTGTATCCAAAAAATTGTCCTACCCTGGAGCCTTTTCTGGCTACAGAGAAAGGCAAATTATCAGGTTCATCATTTTCGACAATCCTGTTTCTTGCAAAGCTTAACTGTGTATTAAGTCCGAGCGTAACACTTCCAATCTGCTTTTGATAGTCTATTTCAATCTCATACCCTTTATTATATACTATCCCCCTGTTAAGATTGGGATAGCTATGTCCAAACAAAGCCGAACCGCTTAAAGGTGTTGTCAAAATATCCCTTCTTGTTTCATCAAACAAATCAACGGTTACTTTTAAGTTGTCTTTCAACAACCGGGCCTCAAAACCAATATTTCGTTTCGTGCCTGTTTCCCAGGTTACCTGCTCATTGCCTAAAGCGTTGATCGAAGCTCCGAAGAACTGCGGGTCACTGATCCAAAGGGTTGGGTAGCTGGTAATGGACAGCGGGTTGCCGAAGGGCGCTGCCTGTGCACTTCCCGCAACATTGGTGGAATAGTTGGTTAAAAACAGGAAGCGATCATTGGAAATTCTGTCATTGCCCACCAGGCCATAACTTCCCCTCACTTTAAAATACGTTAGTATGTTATTTTTCGTCCAGTAAGGCTCGTTTGTTAAGGTCCATCCTGCTGAAGCCGCCGGAAAAAATCCATAACGCAGACCAGAGTTGAAATTTTCGGATCCATTATATGACGCATTGAATTCAACTAAATAGCGCTCATCATAATTGTAGGTAATTCTGCTGGCAATACCCTGCGAAGCACGGGGTGGTGCAGTAAATGCAGTATTTCCGGTTGATTTGATCAGCTGACGGGTACCGAGCAATAAGGCTGTAACATTATGTTTTCCAAAATCCCTGTTGTAATCAAATCCGCTCTGCAGGTTCATATTGGTGCTACCTTCGGTAACGCCACCATCCTGCACTGCGCCAAGAGGTTCATCACGGTTCCTGGTATCTGTAGATAGGGTGGCCTGGCCGGTTGCCGGGTTATATACATATGCTGCCCAGTTCGCATTTCGTCTTTCGATATTATTATAATAGGAATCGTAGCCAAAAACCGTCTTGAATCCTAATCCTTTGGTGATGAAATTAAGTTTATAATTCAGGTTAAATGTGCTTTCAATGGTATTGTTATCATCATTCCGTGTCCCGAAACGGGTTAAGACTGCATAAGGGTTCCATATGTTTGTTCCGATGTTTGGATTGGCAGTGATTCTTCCGTCAGGCAAAGTCACGGGATAGGCATAGGCAGGAACCTGAAGGATACGTGAGATCATACCTTCGATGGTGTCATATGAGAAGGCCGAAGATGAACGCAATCCCGATGGCTGGTACCTGGTGGCAAAACGGCCACCGAGCTTGATGCCCACGGTAAAATCTTTGTTGAGCGTCAAATCTACATTGGAACGGAAATTATAGCGGTTATAATTGGGCACCGTATTAATTCCGTAAGGAGATTCAAATTTTTTAAAAATCCCGTCCTGGAAGGCATAGCCAGCCGAAACAAAGTATTTTGCAACCTTGGTTCCGCCATTGATGTTAATATTGTGCTGTGTTTGGGAATAAAACTTTCTGGTCAAATAATCGAACCACTGTACATCAGGGTAACCGATCGGATCTGAACCATCTCTGAACTTCTGTATTTCAGCATCGCTGAAAAATGGCGTTTTACCATCATTGATGTAAGATTGATTTAATAGAGATGCATTCTCGAAAGCCGGCAGCCCCACCGCCAGACCAGTGTAGGTCTGCAATGCGTAGTTTCCGGTATAGGTCACTTTGGGTGCACCGATCTTCCCCTGTTTGGTCGTGATGACAATAATACCATTTGCACCCCTGATTCCATAAATCGCTGTTGCGGCCGCATCTTTTAATGTGGTAATGGTTTCTATCTCATTCGCGTCCACATCGGCAAAGCTTGGGCGTTCTATCCCGTCCACTACAACAATGGCAGCGTTGTTTACACCATACGTAGCTACTCCTCTGATCTTGAGTGCTGCGCCGTCCGCTCCGGGCTGACCACTGGTTTGTACCGCCAGCAGGCCGGGTAGACGACCAACCAGGCTATTGGTCGGATTCGGGGTTGGTGACTTCATGATTTCTTCCGCACTAATCTGCGCAACCGCCCCGGTCAGGGTTGTTTTCTTCTGCGCACCATAACCTACCACCATAACTTCCTCGAGGCCCTGTGAATTGTCTTCCAGAACTATCGTCAAAGCATTTTTTGAGTTTACCGCCACTTCCTTACTGGTGTACCCGACATAGGTTATGGTAAGTACAGAACTTTCCGAAGCCCTGATAGAAAACTTTCCATCATTGTCCGTAACAGCACCTACAGAAGTTCCTTTAACACGGATACTTACGCCCGGCAATGTAATGCCTTTGCTATCTTTAACTGTGCCAGTGATAACGGATTGAGCCAGAACTTTGCCAGAGAATCCAAATAGTGACAGGAAAATAATTAAACAAATAAAGCTTGTGCGGTAGATATTGTTGCAGATAGCCGGCGACAAAACTTCCCGTCGTATGTAAAGTTTATCCATAGTAATATATATAATTGTTGATTTGAAATTGAATCAAAATATTGGCATAGATTATTTTATTGGCCAAGTCAATAAGCCACTTAATGTAAACCGCCAAACAGTGCATATTGGTTATAATCAGTAATTATCATCACCAACCACAACCCAAAAATTGTATGATATTATCTTAAATTAAAAACTACAAAATACGGTATGGACAAACTTTTTTTAAGCATCAGGAAGTGTGTCATCCATTGAATAATGGAGGAATAAGGATTTAGCAAAATAGATTTCATTTTTTTTTATTTGGTTAGAATTTTTAGTTAAACGAATGTATAAAAGTTAATATTAAAAAACCTCCTGATGCAACCTCAAACCCAAAAAAAATCCGGTTAAGACCAATTTCAAACGTTTGAAAAAATCGAATTCATCATTTATTTTCTCGGATCTTTTATCTCACATTTCCGATATATCATAACTAATTCAACAAAATCGTTTTATTCAGGTAATAAGCCCGATTTTAAACGTCAAAATGACGTTTATAACGCATCTTATCAAAAAATCCAAATTTTAGATAAAGACTGTAATAATTAAGACCACACCGGACGACTTTCAACATAGTTATTACCACATTTTTTTTTAAGTACCATGATAAGATATTATCAAAAGCAATATATAGATTGGTCACTATATTATCACATGAGGCTGCAATTCTAAAACTGATGACAGACTAATGGTCAAGCATATCTTATTATGATTGCTGCTTACTATATACTACGACAAACACATTTACAATAGTGTTATAACCTTTATATTTGTGAGCTGTAAAAAGGATAGACCTGATCTGACGCTTCAAAGGGAATGGATTGTCGAGGGATACAATATTGCTTATTTCGACTCCAATAACAATCAGCTTTTCCTTATGCTTTGGCATTTGTTGCTCCGGTTAAATTAGGCTTTGAAGGAAATAATGTAGTCAACCTTGATGAATATGATAATACAATTATAACAATTCCTTTCACCTCAAATAAATATGGTAAAGAAATCAATCTTAGTTTAGGAGGAAAGGGTATATATTTTGTCAATAACTGGAATGTTGTAAAAGAATCCAATGATGCTATATCCTTGATTAGCGATATATCTCACGCGTTTAGGCCACCTTACTTTCATGACACCAAAGAGATTGCAGTCAATCATGTGTTGATAAAGTTGGACTTGAAAAGAGTAAACTAATAGGTTTTTACAAAGAATGTGTACCCAGAATGCGTATTGAGCGAAGGTCGGTGCAGTAAAGTCCGAATGCGATGTAAACTTATGTTTTATGAAATCAAATATGAGGCCCAGAGTTAAAGTTCAGTGTTTGATCTCTTTCGTATAAAAATACTGCCTATAAATCCTAGATATAGTTACTGATATGGATTTCTACTAAACTGAGCATCTATAAACTATGAAACAATGTTTAATTACCCTCGCGTTCGTATTTACATATATCTCAGGCGATGCTCAAACACAACTGAACGACAGTAATATCGCAAAGACAATGCAAAGGCTATCAGATACAACGGTAATTATACAGTATCCCAGTATTTGGTCTCATGGCCCCTTTCTTCTTTTATTAAGCAAGACAGGAGACACAATAACTGCTTACGAATATAAAAGACCAGAAGCTCGTAAAGTCAACCTTACAGTGCCATCGGCGATCCGTAGGGCGATGTATTACAAAGACCTTACAGAATATATGAATGAACAAGTCTCGATTAACCGTTATTTCGTGGAAAAGGCTATTACACTGGATAAATTGAGAAATCTTTGGAATGATGTACTTAGATTGAATTTATGGAATATGAAAGATGATGCTATAGAGGGTTCGGGATGCCCAACGGTTAAAGGATCAAACCTAACCATTGATGATGCTGGAGGCATTTATATATTATTAATAAGTAAAGCTGAAATTAAGCCTTTAAACTTCTATGCTCCTGAAGAGTTTGAAAAGTTCTGTCCAGGACGCAAAGGTAGACAAACCGCTATTAAATTATCTGATTTAATGGTTAAAGCATTCAGAGCGCAGTGATTCCGATTTTAATCACTAAGGCCAGTCGTTCAGTGATGAGAATTTTCTCATCGCTTAGTGCTCAGTTTAGGCCGGCACCAAGCAATGTACCTAAAACAAAGCGTCAGAATCGCGTCGTCGTTTCCAGTATAGAGAAATGATTGTAACTGTAGCACAAAAGTTCTGCTATCACCTACAATACTGCCCCAGATCTTTCTTGCTTCCCACCAGCGATCATAGGACTGATTAAGCTTGAATGAAAGTATCACCGAAATCGCAGTACCCAAAAATGCCGGTATGCCCAGGGGCATTTCAAGGATAAGTATCCTGTGCCATGCAACTTTACCTGACATCATCCCCTGAGTAATTAGCACTCATAATTACTACTGGTACTGAGCACGTGGGAAAATCATTTTTGATACCCTTACATACCTCTATCCCATTACCATTCGGAAGCAGGCCAATCCCAAAGCCGGATACGCCAGCCATATCTTTTCCCTCCACCCTATGATACACGCTCGCACAACGTTCCCAGAATTTTTTTTAAGCGATGCCCATACCCTCCTCACGTAGGCTGACCTTTGCGCAATTTTGCACGGCCACACAGGCAATTAGGATAGTTCTATCATGCGCGGAATATTTCATTGCGTTGCGAAAGCCCCAGAATTGTCCTGTAAGATTTAAATTGGAGATGAGCTGTTCCGTCACGGCTATCTCGCTGATAGTTGTGGTTGGCGGGGTTTGATATGGGGTTAGCGAATTAGTGTCAGCAAATGATATTTTACAAAATAACAAAAAGGTAAAAAGATTAGCTTCTTCATTCTAATGGCCAAAAACTTTAATAAAAGAAAAATAGATATAAATAAGTAGCAACACCAAATTCATGATGAATATATCAACAAATAGATTGCAAGTTAATTAAGCTATCTTTAAGAAGTTTGTTTGTTCTATCTCTTGAACGGTTACCGCCTTGTGCATAATATTGTCGAAATAATATAAGGATCCTGTGCTTGCAACCTTTTTACTGAGGATGTCATCTTAACTGAAAACGGCCTTAAAATGCAAAACCACATCCCTTCTACATACGCGACTATTAAGTTTTTTCTACTTATAGCACTCGTACATTTTATTTTTATAAACATTAGCGTTCATGCCCAGGAAAGTCAACTATCTGGTAAAACTGTAAATGCCGCCACCAAACTCCCCCTTGCATTTGTCAGTATCGGCATCAGAGGTAAGGCTATCGGCACCGTTTCTGATTCATTAGGGAATTACAGGTTGAGCTATCGCCCAAATGAAATTTCAAAAACAGATTCGCTCATATTCACTGCAATAGGTTTCCAGACCGCTAGAATGAATGCAGAACAGCTCATCAATGCAAACACGACCATTTCTTTAAAGGAGTTGCCGCTAAACCTCAAAACCGTAGAAATAAATGCCGGGCAAAGGAAAATGAAAAGCTATGGACGCTGGTCAGCAAATCTGGTATTCTTTCCTGAAATGTATAAGAATATACCTAAATTCAGCGATGAAAGAGGCCGTGAACAGGCGACTATTCTTAAAATAGACCCGGATGTTTACCTAAGGAAACTTAATTTCGAAATTAACCGAAGACATTTTCAAAGGATAAAGCTCAGATTGAATGTTAATGGAATTCCCGATCACTCTTTGCTGGATAAGGATGTCGTGTTCGATGTGTCTGGCTCATCTGAGCAGGGAATGCCAAAGGTCCAGACCATAGATTTGCGTCCTTACCAGATCGAGATAAAGGGAAGAAAAGAAATTGCCGTTTCGCTGTCCATTCTTGAACTTGAGTCTTTACCCGGGGACACGAGCAGGCAGGCATTTTTTATCCCTTCATTTCCCAGTCCGCTGCGCTCAAGCCTCTACAGAATAAAAAGTGAAGCGCCATGGCAAAAAGTCTACAGTTCCCATTTGCTTATTGGCCTGGAAGTATCAAGCAGGAAAACCAAAAATATGAAGGAAGAAGAACAGGAGGAAAATCTGGATGGTATAACGAAAGTTGATCCGGAGATATCCGGGGCATTGTACGGAAACAACAATGGAAAGCGCATCATGGTGGCAAACGGTGAGATCTATTATGAGACCTATGGAAAAGGGAGTCCGCTGATTCTGCTCCATGGAAACAGCGAGAGCATTATCTCGTTTCGAAAGCAGATAGGACCACTATCTGAGCATTACCAGGTCATTGCCGTGGATACCCGGGGACATGGGAATAGCATCAACCGAGATACGATGGCCTATAGCTATAGGCTTTTTGCCGATGACCTAAAGTCGGTAATAGATTCCATCCACATCAAAAAAGCGAGTTTACTGGGTTGGAGTGATGGCGGAAATACAGCCATTGAGTTTGCTTTGAAACACCCTGAAAAAATTGATAAAATGGTCCTGATGGGTGCGAATATTTTTCCGGGCACCAGGGCCATAAGGGAAGATATTATCCGAATGTTTGAAAAACGTAGAGATAGCCTCATGAATCTTTAAGATGCAGCATCCAAGAACCAGTTGCGACTCACTCAACTGGTACTACTGGAACCGCATATAAATAAAAATCAGTTAAATAAGATAGCCATTTCCACACTGATCCTGGCTGGTGAGCATGATGTGATTAAATCCGAACATACCTTATTGATCCACGCCCATATCAAAAGTTCCAGCGTGAAGATCGTCAATGGTGAAGACCATTATTTACCACTAAAAAATCCCAAACTTTTTAATCAAATTGTACTTGATTTCCTCGGACAATAAATAATTGGATAGGTGAAACGGGCATAAAGCATTAGAGTATAAAAGCATCCATTCATTTCGTATTCACCTTATTGGCGTCGAAATAATTCAAAGATATCTTATACAATTTCTCCTTATGTTTATAGCGATACTAAAACTATTATAACGAGAAAACGTTATTGAATAAAATGATTCTATGAAATCTAAACTACACACGCTATCCCTTATTTTTTGTTTTTTTCTGATTAGCTGCAAGAAAGATGCACAGGTTGATCCAATTGTCAACGATCCTGAAGCACTTAAAGTAAAAATTACGGGTAATTAAATAACCACAGCGGGCAAAATTGAGTATTACGATGCCTCAGGGAAGCTTGCCAAAAGCGAAGATCAACCCGTTCTAAGTGGACAAGCCTGGGAATTTGCTGGAGATAATTCCGCGAAAAGTGTTGATGCCAGGGGTACAAGAACATATAACTACAGTTTCTCTACTAACAATAATATCAATTACATCAGTATTACAAATAATCCAACCGAAACCTATAAGATTACCATAGATAATAATAGAATGACATGGTCGACAGATGGGCCGTATAATAATGATCCAGCCTACACTTCCGCAAAGCTGACCTATTATTTTGTAAAAAAATAAATAAGCGGTAAATATTTCAGGTATAAGGTAACATTTTTTTTAAATTATGCTATCGGAGTGGAAATTTCGCAGGGTGTGACCATATCATTATGGAATTTTGAGTCAATTTGTTTCGGTCAAAGTTGAACACAGCAACCTATTAATAATTAATACGATAGAAGTTTAAAGTCAATTTACTTAAGCTGGTCAATCCGCTACGGAAACAATTACTCAGTAACCTCGAAATCTCCATACCAAGTTCTCCCGCAACTAAAAAACACAACTGCATTGCTTACAAAAGCCTTAAGACAAATTAAATTAGTCCACGCTTATAATATACTGCAAATTAATACATGAAATATTTAAAGACTGTGAAGTTTCAAGATTTTAATCAAATTCAACGGTAAAATTTTAAAATCATCAACCCCCATCCGTCGAACCCGATCTGTACTGGATTTTCCACTCATAAGCGCGAACCACTAAATCCAAGTTCTCCTCTTTCTGCAGACCAAGTTTTCGCTTTAAGCGATACCTGGCTATCCGGATGCTCTTAGGCTCAATCGCCAGCCTGTTCGCAATTTCCTTATTATCCAGACCCATTAATATATAGGCACAATATTTCAGGTCGAGTTTAGTGAGCACACCACCCGCCCTTTCCTGCAAAGCACTGAAAAATCCAGGGTGAATATCTCCGATCGAATTTTGCAGATCTGCCTTGTCCTTATCCAAACGCAGGTTTTGAGTGATCATTCGTCCCATACTTTTAGTAGCCGTATCGGCAATACTTTTCGATTTCTCTTTCAGCAGTTCCAAAACCGTGTTCTTTTCCTGAATCTTGAGCGTACCCGCTAACAATTCACGCTCCAGCCACTCCGTGCGGTCCTGAAGCAAAGCCTGCTGAGCAGCAATCCATTCACGTTCCTGCTCCCCTAAAGACGCCAGTAGCTCTGCCTCCTGTTTTTCCTGAAGCGATATCAAAATCCGCTGCTGCGAGGCTTTGAGCTTATAATGGTAAAAACCCAGTAACAAAGCCAAAACTAATATACTTGCTGAACCTATAACCACATATAACCAGTTTATCTGCCGATTTAAGTTTGCCCGTTCACGTAGCCTTACAATTTCCAGATCATGTTGTTCCGAATGATACTGTTCCTCCACCTGCTGCACAGCAGCAAGTTTATCACCGGAATGAGAACCCTGATGGTCTATTACCTTTACTGGCACACAGCGCCACCTATTCATGTTGTCCCATACATCTACAAAGAATCGAATGCTTTGAGTGGTTTCATTAGAGCCCTGATGCTTCCGGCTCAGATCATTTGGGGAATAATATACGTCTGGACCTGGATGAATACTAAAAAAAATAAATTACAGTAACCAGACCAGATATAATTTATAATTAAAATCAAGACGGTTTACCCCAATAGCCTTCCTATCAACATTGTCGCTAAACTGATTTATCACAAATGATTTATCAAATCTGACTTTACAGTCATAGATGAATGTTCAATTAAGAAACACCCATCTGAAAGAACTTAAAAACGCAGCTTAGCAATTATTATCCCTAAAGACAAAAGACTTTACTTGAGAAATGATTTCAAAAATTCGATTTCAGAAGTCCATTTTATTTGAGAAAAATTTTGATTGTCGAGCTTTGGGTGTTGCGTAGTGAACATCGAATATAGGTATTGTGCCTGCTGCCATTTTGAATACAACTCCTGCTCACCCAAAGGATTATCTGCGCGTTGTTTTCTAATGTTTGCCGCAAATTCATCTAATTCCGAAAACTTATACAATGTAAAATCCTGTCCGCTAATCAATTTAACCCTATCTTTTAATATCATAGGACTGATTTGAAAACTTGCGATATGTAAATCTCTTGGACTCTCATCCTGCAAAGCTACCAAAGCAGTAAATGCTGCAGTGTTTTCCATTGTTGTGAAATCCAGTTTCCAGTCCGCTTTATCACCCCAATAGGCAATTGATCTATTTTTTAGGTTTAAAATCGGCGTGTTGTATTTCAGTATATCAGCAAAGGCGCCGTTGAAAATGGAAGTGGCTTGGATGTCTTTTTCATCGATATAATTTTTAAAAGCTCTCCGAAGATCAAAGTTTCTGTTTTCCCCCGGCGTTAATGGCTGATAATCCGTACAAAAATCAGATGGAATAAACCGCTTCACTCCGGCGGCAATAGCACCATTTAAAAGTGCTTGTTGAGTATTGATTATAACATCGGCAAGTCCTGCGAGTGCAGAAACCACGCAGTCTATTCCCTCACAGGCTTTTGCGATTTCAGCATTCTTATTAAAATCTACTCCAATTACCGTGGCCCCTATTTGAGCAAGTGATACTATCTTATCTGCATCACTTGCTTTTCTTACCAGGGCAATCACATTGGCGCCCAGGCTAACCAAATCTTTACAAATCATCGACCCCAGATGACCGGTAGCACCTGCTACCAAAATATTTTTTTTCATTGTAATCTGTTTATGATTTTAAAAAATTATAAATGGCTTCAACCACCTGCTCCGGGGTTTCTTCAAACATATAATGGCCGCCGCCAGAAAGAGCCACTACATGGCTGTCTTGGCAAACATAAGGCATCGACATCTGCATAAACTGATGACTGACATTGCTGCCAATTCCTAAAACTGGCATTTGAAGTTGCTGATAGTTTTTCGAATCTTCAATATCTTGGCCAAATGCCTGATACCACGCATTGGAAGCCCTGATACTCTCTGCATCGCTATAGGCTTCAGCGTAGATGATGCGTTCCTTTTCAGTCATTTTGGTTTCGTCAATCATTACATAATCAAAAACATAATCTATCAGAAAGCGAAAACGACCTTCAAGAATGTTTTCAGGTAAACCCTTCACTTGATTAAAACCCATCCACCAGGCATAAGGCATATTGGCATCCATTTTTTCACCAAAAGTTCCGGGTGCAGGTAACAGCGGCATCTGCATTATGCCCTCGTTAGGATGCAACCCGTCGGCTACAATCAGTTTTTCAACAACTTCCGGGTGATTGAAAGCCAGGCTCATCGCGACCATTCCACCAATATCGTGACCAATCATTGCTACTTTTTTTAAACCAAGCGAATGTATTAATTGATTAATGTCTTGCGCCATTGTCTTTTTATCATAACCGCTTTCAGGCTTATCAGAAGTACCCATCCCCCTAATATCCACAACAATTACCCGATGCGTTTTTGAAAATTCAAGAGCAATATTTCGGTAAGAATACCAGGTCTGGGGCCATCCCGGCAGACAGATTATCGCTTCACCGGAGCCCCCATCGATGTAGTGTAATCGGACTCCATTAACCTCTGCATAATGATTACTAAATTCCGGAAAATCCTGAATGAGCTCGTCATCTGAAAACTTTTGCTGCGCTGTTCCTTTAAATATTGTCATTTGATTTATTGTTATTTGATTCAATCAAATGTACGGCAATGAAACAATGGCAAAACTACCAAAAGGTAGAAAATGACTTACCTGATGTTTTTTCTGATACGGCTCAATGCATTGGGTGTGATACCTAGGATAGCAGCAAGTTGCTTTACCGGAATTTTTTGTCCCAACTCTCTATTTGTAAGAAACTTAAGATAGCGTTCTTCTGCAGTCAAGGTCTGGAAATTCAATAATTGATCGACCATTCTGGCTGTTGTAGCCTCCCAGATCTTACGCCCGAATTCTTCCCAACTGCTTAGGTGGGCATAGAGAAAGTCCATATCTTTCTTATCGATAACGATCAGTTCCGTCTCCTCGATGGCTTCAATGTTGAAGCGGGTAGGTTTTTGCGGATGAAGGCTGGATATTTCAGTAAAAAACTCATTTTTAAAACAAACCCAAGTCGTATTTTCCTGTTCACCCGATGCATCGTAAAACCGAAGTCCGCCAGATACAATAAAGTAGTAATGACTGGCAACCTGTCCGCACTTCAACAAAAGCTTGCCCTTCGGTACAACTTTTTGCCTGCATTTTGATTGGACCAATCGCAAATCCTGTTCATCGATGTCCACTATACCCTTAATAAATCTAACAAATTGATCAATCCCCATTTATTTAATTCATCCGGTTGTAAAATCAATACCGAATCGCACAAAATTAGTTAAAGTAGATGCAAGAAACCACAGAAAAGTAAATTCCAGGACCAGGTTTTATAATTGACTATCAGTTTATTTTTCAATGAGTATAATCGTTTCTCTGACAATGGATTTAGTTGATCTATAGTAAGAATAACCAGGTTAAAAATCTGAATTCAACAAGGCGTAAAGACCGTCAGCTCCCATTAAAATTTCGAAATTAACACGGGTGCCCTCAGTGAGAATGGGTATATCTTTTCCTGATTGAAAACTTATCTCTTCACCATTAGCATCCCTGATCAATCCTTTTCGTGTATTGCCGTCAATGCAGATTATTATTCCTGTTCTCAAAAATTCTTTTCCCATGTGTTCTTGACAAAGCAACAATGAATAGATTCAAAAGTTTGATCTTAAAAATTATTGAAATAGTTGCAACTCCCATGTATAACTGATATCGAGATACAACCTCATCAAAAGAAATTTCCATCACCCCTTCCCAACACGTCTTAAAAATAGGTATCCCCCAAGCCCAGCCAAAACCGAGGCAATTAGTATCCCGTATTTGCCCTGCTGAACAAAAACCGGGTCTTTAAAGGCCAGTCCGCTTATAAAAAGCGACATGGTAAATCCGACACCGGCTAATAATGCAATGCCCATGATATGCTTCCAGTTAGCTTGGTCCGGAAGAACTCCAATTCCGGTCTTCACCATTATCCAGGTAAAGAGAAGGATACCTGTAAATTTTCCGATGATTAGTCCTGAGGTAACGCCAAGTGTCACCGGATTGATGATAGAACTGAAGAAATCTGACCCTATCAAAATTCCCGAGTTGGCAAGTGCGAATAAAGGCATGATGATAAAAGCGACCCATGGATGGAGTGCATGCTCAATTTTTTGCAGCGGTGTTTCCGCTGCCAAACTTAAGGTTTTAACATGTTGAATGGTACGATGTTGCTCTGGGGTAGTGAGGGTGCTGTTACTAGGAATTTCCTTTTCGAATTCATAGGAAAGTTTGCGCAAGTTGTTTGAATATACGTTTTCATCAATCCTGGTCATTGCAGGAATGGTAAAAGCGACCAAAACCCCTGCGATAGTGGCGTGAACGCCTGAAAGCAGAAAACCTATCCATACGCAAATCCCAATCAGCAGATAGAAAGTACTATTCCTTACCCCCATCTTGTTGCCAATAATTAACGCCAAAAGAAATATACCGGCGATGCCAAGAGCAGCAAAGTTTACATGATCAGTGTAAAAAAAAGCAATGACCATCACCGCTCCAAGATCATCTGCCACAGCAAGTGCAGAAAGAAAAACCTTTACCGAGGTGGGCACATTTCCCGCCATGGAAAGCAGGGCAAGTGCAAAAGCAATGTCCGTAGCCATCGGGATTCCCCAGCCGTGAGCGGTAGGAGTATTCAAGTTTAAGAGTGTATAAATCAAGGCCGGAAAAAGCATGCCCCCCAGCGCGGCACCCATCGGCATGGCTGCCTTTTTTAAAGATGAAAGCTCCCCTTCCATGAACTCTCGTTTGAGTTCCAGGCCAATAACAAAAAAAAATAGCGCCATCAGCCCATCATTGATCCAGATATGAAGCGGCTTACTAAGTGCATGTTTTCCAAACGCAATAGAGAAATCGATTTCCCATAAGTGATGATAGGATTCGCCAAAAGATGAGTTGGCCCATATAATCGCCAGGATCACACTGATCAAAAGAATGATTCCACTGGTGTATTCCAGGTGAATAAATCTGCTCACTGGGGCAATGATCTTCTCAATCGGGGTTTTCTTAACTTGATTCATGGTATTTTTTCCGGAAAGGCAAAGGTAAGCTAATTAAGGGCGTACACCTAGACAAACTTGTTCTTTAAGCATTCCGTTAAATCGGTTTTTTAGCTGAGTGGGAACGCTATTTATGACCAGTGCTTTCAAGATGGAGCTTTTTAATCTACTATATTTAATCAATAAGTCTTGAAAAGTTCGTATTATCGTAAAATTATGCTATTATTCGCCGCCCCACTTTATTTCGCTGTATACCTCATCTGGCTGGTCTACGCTGGGCTAATAACAAAGAATATCAGCCGGCACATGCCAATCGTTTACATCGGAGGTATTTTTGCCCTGATCTGGGCAGCAATCATTACGCTTATTATGATTTAAGATAAAAAGCTATTTTTTATCTCTTCCTCCTCTTTCTGCATGTAACCTCTCCAGAATAGCTTTCATCTGCTTGATTTCTTTTTCCTGGGAAGATATGATGGATATAGAAAGTTCCTTTAGCTCGGGGTCCTTTAAATCAGCATGACGACTGGTCATGATTGCAGAAGAATGATGGGGAATCATTGCCCGCATATACTGGGCATCTGTTACCACAACCTGGCTACGACGCATCCAAAAACTTAAAGCAAATATCGCTACAGCAGAAATGTTAATGATTCGGTTTAGGCCCTTATTTTTGTACATCATGGGCATGAGCAATAGCATGAGCACTGCCATAGGAGCGATCATGAGTAAAGTCATGTAGGTACGTGTGATGCTAAGGTAAATATGACTGCTGTCATCCAAATTTAAAAACATTACGCCATACATGATGAAAAAAGACAGGGTAAGCATTAATCCGAAAGTCTTGTAGCTGTTGGTTTTCATGGTAATTCTTTTAGGTAAAAAGTATACCGTTCAAACAGTTTAGCGATGTAAATGTTTAAAACGTGCCGGACTGTGAACCATCACAAAGGAAGCAAATAACAAGTATTTCTGATCAGGATAAGTTAATATTGGAAAACAATTAAATAAGAATTTCAGCGAATAACACATGCAAGATGAAAATGATAATGTTCCGGGTGCACTGCGAACATTCTTTTCCAGGCGTTTCAATTTGAATCTGGGAAAGACAAATGAAGAGGAAGTAGTAGATTCAATCTCCAGAAATTCTGTATTTGTAGGCGGCCCGCTTTGGACGCTGATTTTTGCTATCATCATCGCTTCAATTGGACTGAATGTGAACTCCACCGCAGTGATCATTGGCGCTATGCTGATTTCTCCACTCATGGGGCCGATAATGGGAATTGGGCTGGGTATTGGCACAAATGATTTTGAACTTGTTAAAAGAGGCGGAAGAAATTTGCTGATTGCTACCTTCATCAGTATAGCCACCTCAACCATATATTTCTACATTACCCCGCTCCATGAAGCTCAGAGTGAACTCCTGGCAAGAACCACTCCCTCTATATGGGATGTCTTTATTGCTTTCACAGGGGGACTTGCCGGCATCATAGCAGCCACCAGGAGGGACAAAAGCAACGTTATTCCTGGTGTAGCGATCGCAACTGCACTGATGCCACCGCTTTGTACGGCAGGTTATGGGCTTGCAATGGGCAACTGGCCCTTTTTCTTTGGCGCATTGTATTTGTTTTTCATTAATAGTCTCTTCATTTGTATATCCACCTATCTTATCGTACGATTTTTAAAGTTTGAGAAAAAACATTTCGAGGACCCGGGAGTGGAAAAAAAGGTTTCGCGGTATATTCTTATCAGCGTGCTCATCACCGTGATCCCCAGCATATACCTAGCCTACGGTATTGTGCAGAAAAGTATATTTGAGAACAATGCACAGACTTTTATTCGAGAGCAGTTTAATTTCACAACCACGCAGGTCATTAACCGAAACCTTCGTTATGCCAAAGGAGAAAAAGAGATTGACCTGCTGTTGATTGGAGAAGAACTCCCCCAGACCAAAATAAATTTAATTAAAGGGAAATTAAAGGAATATAAGCTAGCGGGAACTACTCTGCGAATAAGGCAGGGACTTAATGCCAGGCAGGAAATCGATTTTTCGCAGATCAAGGCCAGTATAATGGAAGATGTCTTCAAAAAAGAAAACCAGTCCGGTACTGCGGCGAAAGTCGACAAGCTTAAACAGCCATTGCCGGAAATCAGATCTGAGTTGATTGCGCTGTTTCCAGAGATTAAAAGCTATTCACTCGCGAACACAGTCATAAGCAGGCTCGATACACAGCGCAAGGATACGCTGACCCTTTTCAGCGCAGAGGTATCCAAAATGCCTAGTGCTGCCAATCAGGTAAGGATCCGTTCCTGGCTTAAGACTAGGTTAAAGGTAGATTCTTTAGTGGCTATTTATAGCAATTAAAAAGGAATCAATTGTTGAGATAACGAGTGATTTGTTTTGATGAGGGTTATTAATTGCAAAAAGATATAGGTAATTCATAACGTTTTACGGCAGGTAAGATAGCCCTTGCATTGACATTATAAAAGAAAGTTTGAGAAAGGAAAATCCCGGAATTCCAGCTTGGAATCCCGGGATAATCCATAGTTTGTTAAGAGCGAAAAACCTTTACCCCCCAAGCGCCCTGAAAAGGTTGATGAGCGAAGCGTATGATTTCTGCTTGAGATCCACCTGCTGCATTTCTGCTTCGAGCACACTACGCTGCGCGACTATCACCTCCAGGTAGCTGGCATATCCGGAAAGATACAGGTCGTTTGCTGTTGACACCGCGTTTTTTAGTTCCTGTACCTCGCTTGATTTTAAACGGTAGGCCTGCTTATAGTTATCCAGCGCCGAAAGCTCGACGGAGACCTCCTGATAGGCTTTAATAAGCATGCGCTGATAGTTGTAAAAAGCGGAAAGCTGTCCGGAGTTTGCAACAAGGCTACTGTTTTTAAGTGCTGCCCTGTTGAGTATGGGAGTACTCAGTCCACCCAGAAATCCTGCAGCAAGAGATCCAGGAGAAAAAATCAGCGGAAGCTTAAAAGCATTATAGCCAGCATAGGCATCAAGGGTCAGCGAAGGAAAAAATGCTTTTCTGGCAGCATTCACATCAGCATTCGAGGCAGCAAGTTCCAGCTCAGCTTCCTTTACGTCCGGCCTTGCCAGAATAACCTTTGATGGAATTCCCGCATAGATTTCTCTAGGCAAAACCTTTGTCATTGTGCTCGTGTCACGCCCGACCTTTCCCTGATACCTGCCCATAAGCAAGTTCAGCTCATTTTCCACCCTGTTGATTGCCTGACGGATTTCAAACTGTTTTCCCTGGGTGGCAGTGCGCTGGGCCTTAAACTGACTGACCGCGAGGGCGGTTGCCCTGCCGCCAGCCATCTGGGCTTCCACAATTTCAAGCCCCCTGTCTTGCAAAAGCATATTCCGCTGAATAATTTCCAAACGCTTGTCAAGTGCGCTCAGTTCATAATAAAGCTCCGCAACCTGAGTAACGACCTGTGTTTTGTACCACTGCAAACCGGCCTGGCTTGAAAGGTAGCGGTTGTATGCTGCCCTTTTTTTTTCTGATAATTTTCCCCAGATGTCAATTTCCCATGAACTCCTGAAGCCAGCAAAATAATCCGGAGTCGGGCTTGGAATACGCTGCTTTTCATTCAGGTTCTCAGAAAAATTGGTGTCATAATTCCCCACCCCGTTCATCGTATAATCCCCATAATGGTCAAGTCCGGCCGATATGCCGGCGTTTAGCCTGGGATAGAGTCTTGAGCGGCTTAAACGTAAGTTCAATCCCGCAACCAGCACCCGTTGCACTCCCGACCGGATATCCAGGTTATTTTTAAGCGCAGTATCAATAAGTTTTTTTAAATCAGGCTGGGTGAAAACCGATTTCCAGCTTAAAGCTTCCGCCGGCGCAGCGGCGAGTTTGCTGAAAGAATCAGGAATCTTTTTGAGATCAGGAAGGGTCGTCTGCCTGACTGAACCACAGGAAGTGATCATCGCAAACAGACCCGAAACGATAATAAGAGGAATAATTACTTTTATATTTAATTTCATTTTAATGTGTTTTAAGCGTAGAACCTTTAGCTGACGGCTGTTTTTTCCGTGCTGCAAATACCGCATATAACCCTGGGATCAGTAACACCCCAAAGAGCGTCCCAATGAGCATTCCCCCAACTGCAGTCATACCAATCGAACGGTTACCTACGGCGCCGGCGCCGGAAGCTATACAGAGGGGAATCAATCCTGCGATAAAAGCAAAAGAAGTCATCAGTATCGGGCGCAATCTGGATACTGCGCCAAGCGCCGCGGCCCTGGCAACCGAAAAGCCGGCTCGACGTTTTTGTTCGGCAAATTCTATAATTAAGATTGCATTTTTCCCGAGCAGCCCGATCAGCATGACCAGCGCCACCTGTGCGTAAATGTTATTCTCCAAACCAGCCAGTTTCAGCGTAAAAAATGCGCCTGCGATTCCTGCCGGAAGTGAAAGCAGGACAGGTAGCGGTAACAGGAAGCTCTCATATTGCGCAGCTAAAATGAGGTAGACAAAGATCAGGCAAATGATAAATATGTAAATTGCTTGATTACCGGAAAGAATCTGCTCCCTTGTCATTCCCGACCATTCGATACTGAAACCTCTCGGGAGCTTTTCCTTTGCCGTTTTTTCAACGGTCGTGATGGCGTCGCTGCTACTAAAGCCTGCTGCCGCATCGCCGTTAATCATTGCCGATGGATACATATTATACCTATTGATCTGTTCCGGTCCGTAAACCCGCTCCATGGTAATAAAGGCTGAATAAGGAATCATTTCACCACGGTCGTTTTTGACATAGAGTTTTAACAGATCTGTAGGCTTGCCCCGGTATTGGGGATAGGCCTGAAGCATCACTTTGTACATCTGTCCAAACCGGATAAAGTTTGTCGCATAGTAACTTCCGACGAGGGTTTGTAAAGTGCCCATTGCATTCTCGATCGTCACCCCTTTTTGCGCAGCCATATCCTGATCCACGTGAATCATATATTGAGGAAAGTTAGGATCGAAACTGGTGAATGCACCTGAAATGGCGCTGCTTTTGCGAAGCTCGGCAAGGAAATCTTTGGTCACCTTTGCCGTTTTCCCCATATCCTCACTTTTGTTTTTATCCAGCAGCCTAAGCTCAAAACCACTGGCATTGCCAAAGCCGGGAACAGTTGGCGGGGAAAAAAATTCAATAGAAGCATCACTGATTCCGCGGGTACTGGCTTTAAGGCCTGCAATAAGTTCGTCAACGCTTTCTTCACGACCATCCCATGCGGCAAGATTAATCATCGCCATCCCATAAGAGGCTCCCGTGATATCACTCATCAGACTATAACCTGCAAGTGTGCTGATATTTTCGACGGATTGAAAACCACTTGTTACTTGTTGAACTTTATCCAGCACCTCCTCTGTACGCTCCACAGTTGAGCCCGGAGGAGTCGTAACATTTACATATATCATTCCCTGATCCTCCGTTGGAATAAATCCTGAAGGGAGAATACTCGACCCCAGCCAGCTCAGAGAAATAAACAACAAAAGTAGTCCAATCGTAATTGCCCTACGAGAGATAATCAATCTGACCAGGCGGCCAAACTTTTTCTCTGTTTTATCATATCCTTTGTTGAATAGACCAAAAAATCGACGAAGCACCCCCGTTTTGCCATGCGCACCATTATGCTTAAGCAACAGCGCGCAAAGCGCCGGTGTCAACGTTAAAGCATTGATGCCGGATATGACAATAGAAATGGCCAGGGTAAGTGAAAACTGTCTGTAAAAGACTCCGACAGGCCCTGAGAGAAAAGCAACAGGGATGAATACAGCCGACATCACCAGCGTAATGGCCACGATTGCGCCGCTGATTTCCCTCATCGCGGCAATGGTGGCTTCCATTGGCGGAAGGTGTTCTTCGCTCATTTTAACATGGACTGCCTCTACAACCACAATTGCATTATCTACCACGATACCGATGGCCAGTACCAGCGCAAAAAGGGTAAGGATATTGATGGAGAAACCCATGACTTGAAGGAAGGCCAGCGTGCTGATTAGGGCTACCGGAACCGCAAGTGCCGGGATAAGGGTACTCCTGAAATCCTGAAGAAAAATAAAAACGACGATGAATACAAGTATGAATGCTTCCAAAAGTGTCCTTAGAACCTCGTGAATACTGGCGTCCAGAAATCTGGAAACATCATAGGCATAATTATATTCCATTCCCGGTGGGAAACTGGTCACTTTAAGTTCAGCCATTTTAGATTTAATGTTATCGATGACCTCGCTTGCGTTCGAACCGGGCCGCTGCTTGATCATAATAGAGGCGGAAGGTTTGCCATCAGTTTTGGAAACCATATCATAACTGACTGTCCCAAATTCCAGATCAGCAACATCCTTTAGCTTTACCAGTGCACCGTCCCGCTCCGCCCGAAGCACCAGATTCTCATAATCCTCTTTATTGTTGAACTTACCCGTGTAGCGCAGCACATATTGCTTTACTTCATTGCCTTTTCCTGAATTCTCTCCAGCTACTCCAGGAGCGGCTTCAATATTCTGCTTACGCATCCTATCAATGACCTCTTCTGCAGAAATATTGTACGAGCGCATCCGGTCGGGTTTCAGCCATACCCTCATGGAGTAATCCCTGGCGCCCATAATTTCTACAAAACCCACACCATCTATCCTTTTGAGTTCCTGCAACACATTGATGTCCGCAAAATTATAAATGAACTCTTCGTTCATATCCTTATCGCTACTGGTGATGTTTAGATAAAGCAACATACTGTTTACCTCTTTCTCTGTAGTAACCCCAGCCTTGATGACCTCTTCAGGAAGTTCATCCAGTACAGTGGTCACCCGGTTCTGCACGTTCACAGCTGCCTGATCCGGATCAGTACCGACATTGAAAAATACCTGTACCAGAGTTACCCCATTGTTGCTGCTCACCGTATTCATATAGGTCATGCCCGGAACACCATTAATGGCACGTTCGAGGGGGGTGGCTACGGCCTTGGCACACACCTCGGCATTGGCACCGTTATAGTTAGCCGTTACCACCACAGAAGGCGGAACAATGTCCGGAAACTGCGTAATGGGAAGTTTAAATAAGGCCAGAATGCCCAGTAAAATTAATATAAGTGAAATAACCAGTGAAAGGACTGGTCTTCTAATGAAGGTTTCAACCATTTATTTTGGATTATACCAATCCCACCCCGCCGAAAATTTCCGCAGAAGAATTGGATAATGATACATTGAATTATTTTTTCGCCAGCAAAGATTTATCTGTGGTATAGACCGGTTTGATGACAGCACCATCGCGGATATTCTGTATACCCTCATAAACAATGGTTTCTCCCGCATCAAGCCCACTTGAAGAGACAAAAAATCCCGGCAAACGCAACTTGGGAACGAAACTTTTCATTTTAACCTTATTGCCTTTACCCACTACGAAAACGTAATTCTTGTCCTGGATCTCAAATACAGACTTTTGGGGAATGAGAATACTGCCGGCAAGTTTCGAGCTCAGCTCGACTTTCCCGGAAGCGCCGTGCTTTAGAATATTTTTCGGGTTGGCGAAAACTGCCCTGAAAGCAATCGAGCCCGTGTTTCCGGAAAATGAATTTTCATGGGTCTGTATCTTTCCCTTTATCGGGTAGGTTGAACCATCGGAAAGGATAAGTGCAACAGATTTATTCTGATCAAAACGTCCTTTTCCTGTACGGCTGAATTGCAGGTACTCATTCTCCGAGATGTCAAAATAGGCATACATGTCCCTGGTATCAGAGATGGTAGTCAGCAGGGCACCCTCATCAATCAGGCTTCCGGCTTTCAAAGGGATACGGTCTATTGTACCATCGAAAGGAGACCGGATGCGCGAATAGGAAAGCTTCTGATTGGCATCATCAATCATTGCCTTTGCTGTTTTGATCCGCGCTTCAGCCTCTGAAAGCCTCGCCTGTCCCAGCGATAGTTCAGAAGAAGAGATTACTTTCTTATCCACCAGCGTTGTGATCCTTTCCAGTTCAACCTGGGCTATACTCGCTGCAGAAAGCGCACTGGCCAGACTGGCCTTCGCCTTGTTGAGTGCGATCACATGTTCCCGGTCATTCAACTGAAAAAGGAGCTGACCTTTGTGCACATTTTCACCCTCATCCACCAGAACCTTTTCGATAAAGCCATGTATTCTGGATCTAATGTCCACATTCTTATAAGCCTGGATATCCGCTACATAATCGAAAGACAGTGAAGTATCCTGACGGGCTAACTTTAATACCGGTATCTCGGCAACCTCATTATCTTTTTTCTGGGCCGTCCCTCCTGTACATGCCTGCATTGCGGCAGCAAGGATCAAGATCGCCATCCATTTAATTTTCATTGATGTGTTTTCTTATTTCTTTTTGTAAAGCAGCGGCCATAACCAAAAGGTTAGCGCACAGCCGCTTATCTGATATTTAATTTTTAATCCCGCAAGCGCATATAATCCAAGAAATGAATTACAAAGGCAGGAAAAATTAGAAATAAGTCAGCCTGTATAGAAAAGCGTGTTGCCCGCTGTAGAAATGTGGGGTTTCGTAACCCGATGGATTTGAAGCCGGTAAATGGTAGCGAATCTCCACACGCTTTTGAAAGGGCTGAAGGTCACTTGTGGCATCATTAAGGTGTTGGAATTTTTTACGGAACTTTGGCTGTTTCTGATCAACCGCGTCCAGGGAAGCATGTTCGTGGTCCTCCCCTGAAATAGTGCTAATAATACTCGTAAAATCTGTAGAAATAGCGGAAATTCCTTTTACCAGATCCCCGGTTAAATGAGGCGGTCGTAAAAAAAAGGATGCGAGCACCAGCAACAGCAGTAACGGGAAAAATTCCGGAACAGCAGATCGGATTTTAAAAAATGAATCTTCTCTTGTTCTAATCATTGATGCACACTGATTTGATGCAAAACTACGAATCATGAGACAAAATCCCGATACATCATTGTAACAGATATGAAACGATCGTAAATTATTTTACTAAACGTTGATTCATATACTATTCAATAGTTGAATATAAATTTCGAGCCGGAGATTTAACACATTAATAAGCAACAGGTTAGCTTGATGCATTCATCCATCTAATTTCAGCACCCTAAAGCTTTAGCTTGTCCGTTAGTTGTTTATAGGCTTATCCGATGGGAATAATGGTCTGGTCAGCCAAGGGGTGTCTTCCGCTCACATACCGGCAAATAATTCAGATTCAAAAGGGTCAGGAGCGGTTGCTAAGTTTAATGTTGGTGCTTCACCAATAAATTTGGCCATGGATATTGGCCTCAGGAAGGAAAAAAACAGGTATAATTATTAAACAGGCTCAGAGGCATTTGAAACTGCTTTTTAAAATCAAAACACCTATTTTTTTTATCGAACAGATGTATATGGACTACCAATGACAAATAAGAGGACTTTCCTACTTGAGGATGATTGCGGGGTGAGGTGCAGATTTCGACTCGCTTAACCATGGTATTCGGAAGCACCCTAACTTGTCTAGAGAATAAATAACTTCTTTTTAAGACACCAATCACCATTCATTGGAGGCGTTAATCTACCGTGAAACAGACTAATTCTGAATACCGAAATAAGTTTATCGTTACTTGCTAAACCCAGAGTGTAACATGATTAGCTTAATTGAAAATTTACAAGTCATTACCTCATTATGGCGGTTAGCTAATAATATACTTGGAAGAAATCAGTAGCAATAATGTTCTATCTGATTTTGCCTCCTCATAATTTTCCCTGAGTAATCTGTTAATATGCTGATTATGGAGCCGAATTGCAGCCATCTGTAAAATTTGAAAAGATGCCATCTCAATGCTTTCAATATTCTGTAAATAAAAAATTATAGAAAGATCCTGAAGTTCCGGTTCCCCTTTTTGCTCCTGAACTGCTTCAAAGGCGTCTTCTATTAAACCGCTAAGTCCATTTATGCTACCTTTCGACGGATCACTATCTAAAAGGGTATATATCAGTTGCATCCGGGCAATCTGTTTTTCCACATTCCCAACCGTCTCAGCGATGGCATTCCGAAGATCTTTAAACCTGGCCTCATCAATGATTAGGGGTAGTTTATGAACCAAATGAACTTTCGCCGCATAAATACGATCTAGATGTTTTAGAAAGAAAAGCTTTAATCGTTCAGAACCCAGGTGTATTCGATCCCAGGCGTTAGGATGGTTCGTTTTTTCAGCCATAATATTTCAACGCCTAAGTTAAGTGTTTCTTTATCTTATTCATCAAATAATCGATATCAAAAGGTTTTGCAATGAAATCGTCCGCACCACAACATCTGGCAAGTACTTCTAAGTCGTTCTCACCAGACACTAATAACACCGGAACATTAAATTCGCCACCACTTTCCTTGATCTCCTTACATATATCGGTACCATTTTTTTCGGAACCAATAATATTAACGTCCAGCATAATTAGATCCGGATGCTCCGCAATGATTTTTTCAAGAGGAATCCCGGTATTAAAGGTAACGGCCTGGATTTCCTGCTGTTGAAGTATCGCTTGGAAAAGCCATAGGAGTTCCCTGTCATCGTCAATCACCAATACTTTTTTAGACATGTTATAAGCTTTAAATATTTGTTAGCTAAAGCAATGCGGTAATTTCAATTCCATAAGTTTTATGAAAGAGTTTTTTAAATCTGCTAGTTGATACAAAACCAACCATTTTTCCTAAAACGGCGGGGTCATGCTCATTCCCACTCAATATGACTTCCCAAACCATGTGCATGCGTACCATGGTAATTAATTTTTTTGGTGTCATAAGGACAATCCTATTGATATATCTATAAACCTGACGTTCACTCATTGCCATTTCAGCACTAAGAAACTTAAGGCTTAGGTTTGATTTGGCCGCATTTTCCCGAATTAAGAACTCGAATTTCTCCATCCACTTCTGGTCCAGGTTAGGCAATGTTTCTGTAATGCCCAGCCACATAAATTTGGACGATTCACCACTTCTTACAGGATTGATAAAAGCGATTTCCTTTGTAAATCTTATCCGTTGCTCATCTCCTAATCTGTTCAGTATCGCCACAACGTGAGCTTGCTCCTCTTCTTTTTTCTTATCGGTAATATTTCTTGCTATAGCAAAAAACACTTGATCCCTTTCAATAAAGACGGAGCTCCAGGACAACCAGACTATTGTTGCATTTTTCGTAAGTAACCTATTCTCATATTCCGCGAAATCTCCTGCACGAACTTGGCCCAACCTTAAATGCTGAGTAATCTCTCTGTCTTCAGGGTGAATCAATTCATCTATGGGTGCACTAAACAACTCGTCCTCTGTATACCCTAAGAGACTTATAACGGCAGGGTTAATCTTCCTGAGAAAACCATCCTCACCTACTACAAAAAGAAGGTTTGGATATTGTTCAAAATAATATTCGAGGTCACTATGGCTGTTAACGTATTTATCTCTCATTTTACATCTATCTGCATGATAAATAGGTATGACCCCCTCATACCACATGCATCTGCAACACATAGTTATAGCTATTGTTTCACAAATCCATGAGATATAAAATTTTGTCAGTTTTTGTTTCGATATGGCAGTTTTATCTTTCATCAACACCTAACTCGTTAGAAAACACAGCGACTTTGACTGAAGAACTCTTGCAAAGTTAGGATAGCTATCATCAATTATTTTAAAACCTATCATTCATACACAAAAAGTCCGTTAGAGGGAACCGGTGTATTTCATTTTTGGGAGATAACTAAGCTCAACGGCTGGTTGATAGCCTTCCAGGGAATCTTTAAAGATAAAACTGGCGACAACTTTAATAATACAAATTTTATTTTTGTAAAGAATGGTACCCGTATGGGAAATAGTCGTGATCCCAATCTTTTAACAATAAAAGATCATTTTAAAATGATGTATCCAGAATGAACAAATTAACTTAAAGCTGCCTACGAGAATTACTAGACTTTTGAAATAACTCAATTCTGGACGGCCTGGTATTCCTGCAATGATCGTCATTGGATTTTGTGATTAGAGTGCCTATACACAAAGATCCTTCACCCGTTGTTGAGGGAATGATAGAAAGCAAATAGCTTTTTAAATAATTGGTTTTAAAGTTCAAAAAACCCACTCGATTTTTAATTCATTGTCAACTTTTTCACTGTACCTTCTTTCCAGATCTTGATCCGTAACCAACGATAAATAACCATTGAGGACTAAAGCCGTCAGTTATTACAACTCTTTCGCGAGCTGATCGGAGAATATGGATTCACTCAAGGTGAGATTCCGTAGTGGATTAATCAGTTTCCTAATTGGCGCCCGAATCTGTAATATAAGTAATGATGTAATTAAGGTGGCCAGCTTACTCAAGTACGAACTAATGCTAACTTTCAGCTGACTTAATCACTCCATCGATTGCTCGAGCTGGCTATCCGATGAATCTATATTTTTTGAAGAATAAATCATGCAATAACTCCGAAAGATGTGGAAGTCGAAACGCCGGTTGATCGTTGTTAAAACTTTTTGTGCTTTCCGTGGTTATTGTACATTGTATTCGGCGATACATTTTTAACTCAATCAGAAGATTTTAAACTCTCCAAACTGCGTGATTAATTTTAATAAAGGAAAATTTGACCTCTCGGGAACATCCATCAGTGAAAACTTTCAGCTACTTACCAAAGCGTTGGATGCTTCCATTTCGGGAATCATCATTACAGATAATACACAGCCCGATAATCCAATCGTCTATTGCAATACCGCATTCGAAAAAATTACCGGCTACACCCGTAAGGAAATCATTGGACACAACTGCCGTTTCCTGCAGGCTAACGACAGGTCTCAGAAAGAACGGGAGATGCTTAAAAACTGTGTCATCGAAGGAAAAGAGTGTACGGTTGAAATCCGGAACTACCGGAAAAACGGTGATTTGTTCTACAATGAGCTATATATGTCGCCGGTCAGGGATGACCAGGGAAATATTACCCATTTTATCGGTGTACAGAATGATGTGACAACCAGGAAAAATGCAGAGCTTGATCTGCGGCAGCAGAAAGCGATGATGGAACGCAAAATAGAGGAGCGGACCGCTGATTTGCGGGACAGTGAATCATTTCTGACCAGCATCATTGAAACGGTAAGGGAAGGCTTGCTGGTACTAGATCCGAATTTCAAAGTAATCAGCGCAAATTATCATTTTTTCAGGACATTTAAGGTAAGTCCTGAGGAAACCATTGGCAGGGAACTTTATCATCTGGGTAATAATCAATGGGATATACCCAAACTGCGTGAGCTTTTGGTTAAGATCCTGCCCACTAATAATCCGGTGGTTGACTTTGAAGTGGAGCACGACTTTCCTCACATCGGGCGCAAACTGATGCTGCTAAATGCCTACAGGATTGAGCTCGAAGGGCAGTATAAAGATCAGATATTACTGGCAATCGAGGACATTACCGATCGCAAGGAAATCGAAAGGCGAAAAGATGATTTTCTTTCCATCGCCAGTCATGAACTTAAAACCCCGCTGACGACCATCAAGGGTTTTATCCAGGTACTTCAGAAAAACGTACCCGAACATACGGGTTCAAAATATAAGTCAGTGCTGGATAAAGTAGCAGTGTATGTAGACCGTCTGAATAACCTGATTTCTGAACTACTTGATGTTTCCAGGATCCAGAGCGGAAACATCGAATTGCATAAGGCACCTTTTAGTCTGGACAGAGTCGTTAATGAAGCGATAGAAGGTATCCGTACCAATGCGCCAGGCCACCGGATTTCCCTATTTGGGATAACCAATGCGGAAGTTTTGGGGGATGAATCCCATATCATTCAGGTGATCAACAACCTGTTGTCCAATGCGATCAAATATGCCCCAGACTCAAAAGATATTGAAGTGCACATTTCCAATGTCAGTGAATATGTTAAGGTATCCGTAACCGATCACGGGCTAGGAATTACTGCAGAAGATACCAAAAAGGTCTTTGAACGTTTTTACCGAGGGAATGAGGTACAGAAAAATTATCCGGGGATGGGTATCGGACTATATATCTGCGATCAGATCATCCAGAACCATGAGGGTACACTATGGGTGGAGAGTGAAATCGGAAAGGGGTCGGTGTTCAGTTTTACATTGCCAAAAAACGGAAAGAATGCAGATGGCTAAAAAAATATTGATATGCGATGATGATCCGGGTATACTGGATTTGATGGAGATAATTTTGGAAGAGACGGGCCATAAGATCATTTCTGAACAGAACAGTTTGAAGGTATCTACCTTAATTGAAAAGGAAATCCCTGATCTGGTGATTCTTGATTTATGGATGCCGTTGGTATCGGGTGATCAGCTGCTTGAAAAAATCAGGAAAAACCCGCACACCCGGGCAATCCCAGTGATCGTTATGTCCGCAAGCAGGGATGGCGAACAGATTGCCAAAAAGGCAGGCGCTTCGGCATATATCCCGAAGCCTTTTGATATCAATGACTTAATGAGCATGATTGAGCAAGAACTAAACTAAGAAAAACGGGGGTTTAAGAAATTTTTCAGGAAAGTGCTCATTGCCTGTTTTCTAGCAAGTAATTCCACTTTGGGCTGTTGTTAAATTCATTTATCTGATCCACCGGTAGCTAGGATCGATAATCATCGATTTAACCTAAGATTTTAGCCACCACCTCATTCTATCGAATACTTTTTTTTTGCATTAACATCTTAATGATTTTTTTACACCATTTATCGTAGGGCCAGCCTGATTTATTTATGCCGGATGTGATGCTCCCAGACAAGATATTTTTATCAATATCCGCACTGATTTTCATAACTTCTTAAGATCCGTCCAGAAAGAAAAACGTGCGCAATAGACACAGTGGACATCGTTGCAGCATGCCGGCATATCGGATCAAAACCCTTATTGCCAGAGGCATTAAACATCAGGCAGCGGTCCCGAGCTGCTATTCGCCGGATTTCCAGGTCAGGAAACTGTTCCGTAGGGTACTTTTTACTCATATTTAAGATTCGGGAAAGAAATTTTCAAATCGATCTGCATTCTTTACTGTTTAAGGGAGTATAGCAGGTAGTGTAAAGAAGAATCTTGACCCTTTATCAGTTTCGCTTTCCACAGCAATCCCCCCCTTGTGCCGGGCCACGATCTCTGCGCAAAGGTACAGTCCGATACCAAATCCACGGAAATTATGATGGGCCGAATCAGTTCGGTAGAATCTTTTGAAGATATGCGCCTGATCCCGGCCCGCAATGCCAATACCCCCGTCTTTTACTGATATGAGCACTTTTCCATCAGCTTGTTCGGTATAAACAAGAACCTCCGGAGAATCAGGGGAATACTTGATGGCATTTACCAGCAGGTTGGTCAACACCTGGCCAATTTTCTCCCGGTCAGCTAAAATCTTGATTTCCACTCCTGGTGAAAAACTGATGCGGTGTTTGGCAGCCGTGGACTGAACATCTTCAACGGTTTCCACAATCAGGGTATTGATATCGAACTCAATAAGCTTAAGCTGTAGCATGCCCTCATCTAGCTTACTCACATCCATCAGATCCTCAACGAGCCTCGACATTTTAACAACCTGATATTGGGCGCGTTCTGCTGCATGAACCATAGCCAAATCCTGTGATTTTCTTGCTTTCAATTTCAGTACTTGTGCATACCCGGAAAGGGCTGTTAGCGGAGTCTTAAGCTCATGGGTCGCAACCGAAACGAAATCCCGCATGCGCTGTTCGTTCTGGTTCCTCACCCTGTTGATCTTAATTTGGGTGCGGACTTTTGAAACCAGCTCCTGACCGGAGAAAGGCTTGACCAGATAGTCATCCGCTCCTGCCTCCAGCCCATCAATCCTGGCCTCTTCACCAGCCCTTGCAGAAAGAAATATGAGCGGAATCCAGTGTTTTTCTTCCCCTTCTCTGATTTTGGCTAGCAGTTGCTTTCCGTCCATCACCGGCATCATGATATCGCTCAGGATAAGATCAGGCCTGCCATCAGCGAGCTGGTCTAATGCATCGGCACCATTGGTAGCGGTAGCTATGTCAAATTCGCTTTCAAGTAGTCTTTTAAGGTAAGCACGCAGATCAGAATTGTCATCAACAATGAGTACCTTTGCTCTGGTCCCGCCCGGGTCAATGTTGAGGTGCATATCCGAAGAAGCTGTGAAATCTGTTTTCGGTGCGGCATGCCACTCGACCCCTGCACCCAATAAGCCTGATGCTTCCTGAAGAAAGGATTCCCTGATGCCACTTGGGGCAGACTGGTAATTATCTTCTTGTATCAGCTCGGCTGTCAGATGGTCCCAACCCAGGGGTATCCGTAAGGTGAAAGTAGAACCTACAGACAACTCACTTTCCACTACAATCCTCCCGCCATGCAAGCCGACCAGTTCATTGACAAGTGAAAGTCCAATACCAGAACCCTCATGAGTCCTGCCTGCAGAATTCTCTACACGGTGGAAGCGCTCAAACATTTTAGGAAGTTCTTGCCGCGGGATTCCGACTCCAGTATCTTTAACAATGAGCGTTAGTTCACGCTCGTTATGGCTAAGTAAAACTGATATTTTCCCCTGCAGGGTATATTTAAATGCGTTGGATAGCAAATTTAAAACAATCTTTTCCCACATCTGCACATCCAGGTAAGCGTTGATTTCGTTGCTGTCGGAAGAAACCTCAAGCTGCATGCCTGCCTTTTCAATGATCGAGCGAAAGCTGCTGGCCAAATCCATTGTTAGTTCTGCGGCATTTACCCGCTGATAGGAGGCCTGGACACGGCCTGCCTCCACGCGGCTGAAATCGAGAAGGTTATTGACCAGCTTGAGCAGCCTCATCGCGTTCCGATGGGTCGCGTGAACCGTTTCACTCACAAGGGTATCCTGTAATTGCGGATGGGATTTGAGCTCTTCCAGCGGACCGAGCATCAGCGTGAGCGGCGTCCTGAACTCATGGCTAACGTTACTGAAAAAAGCAGTCTTGCTCCTATCAATTTCCGCAAGCGCCTCGGCGCGTTTCTGCTCCTGTTCATAAGCATAGACATTGGAGACAGCGGTGCTGAAGGTGTTGGCCAGCAACGCATAAAACCCCATGTATTCCTCATCCATTGCCCGCCTGGAACTTACTCCTGCAACGATATACCCGAAAGGCGATTCTTTGCCAGAAAGAAAGACCGGAAGTATGACCGCGGAGTGAGGCGTTTCCGGATATGGTGCACAGGCAAATTCCCCAAAACGCTGTTGTAAATCACTCACAACAATCTCGGATGCACCCGCAGCCGAGAAAGGCCAGCTATCTTCCAAGGCGGATGCTAAATCTATATATTCAGGCCCGATCTGATTTGCATGCTCAATGCCGGATGCACTGATCAGCCTGGCTGTCCTCCCCTCCTCTTCCAAAGCATAAAACAGGAGGAAGGGCAGATCAGCAATATAGTCTGCATGACGCTGGGCAGTAAATTTTCCAATGTCACCTATAGTATTGGCCTTTGCAAGTATTGCTGCTATATCCCTTAAAACCAGCGTCCGTCTCGCGCTGAGCATCTTGTCCGTGGTCTCTGTAATGGGATGGAAAATGCCACCCACCTCTCCGGATTCATCTCTGATCGGCGCAAAGGAAAAGGTCATAAATGCCTCTTCCAGATAACCATAGCGAAAAAGAAACATCTGCTGATCCTTGATATAAGTACCTTCTCCCTGCTGGCCGCGAGTGAATTTGTCACCCACCACTTCCAGTGCCGACTCCCAGCATACCCTAAAATTCATCCCCATGGACTGAGGATGCATCGCCCCGCATATTGGTCGGTAAGCATCATTATAAATCTGTATCGTTTCAGGTCCCCAGGCGATGAGTATGGGAAAAGTGGAAGATAAACATAAGCTGACAGAGGTGCGCAGACTCTGGGGCCAGCTTTCAACCGGCCCCAGCGGATTGCCTGACCAGTCCATAGAACGTATAAGTTCGCCCATTTCACCACCACCGGATAAGAACTGAGCGTTTAAGGCATTATTGTTGTCCATTATTTTAAAGATGGATTTAAAAGTTTAAAGATACAATATTCCAATCTATATACCTCCTTCAATCCGTGATGAAGATATAGTATCATTATTTAGCATCGACACGCATTCGATGTACATAAAACATCAAAAAGATTGCGTTAGTCTGGACAAGAAGTCGCGGCATTTACTTAACTTATTTTTTAACGGCAAAAACAATACATATTAAGACACACAAAAATCGATATCGCAAATACACTTATTATCTGCCCTAAAAATTGAGTTTTACTTGTTATTCCCAAATTAGACAGCCATCCTGAAAGTTTCCCAGTCCCTAATTTATCCAATTATGAGACTTTAGCGCTATGAGTGGACAAAACAATTAATTTAGCCCCTTTCCGCCACTTCAATAACAAAATGGCAACCAGTTATTCATTACGAATTAATTTCCGGTGAGACGGGGTCAATCTACTCTGGTTTTTCTATCCTTACTGTAATTTCATTGTTTTAAATTATCCCCTTATAAAATAATGAGTGTCCATATAGGCTTAATGATCTGGAAGGAAATGAAGCAAAAAGAAATCTCTGTTTCAGACTTTGCTGCTGCGCTTGAGATCAGCATGACAAAGGCACAGGAAATGCTAAATACCGTAACCATCGATATCCTTACCCTGGTGCGTGTTAGTGAAATCCTTAACTATAATTTTTTCAGCTACTACGAAAGCGGAAAGGTTTTCTCTAAGATAGAGTTACATGAAAAAAACCGGCTAACAGCAGAGGTTAACCATTTGAGGGCTTTGCTCAATGAAAAGAACAAAGCCCTGGAACTTCAAGAAAAACTATACAAAATTCAGCTCAGCACAATTTCTATACTTGAAAAGCGCCAGTTCAGTTAAACTGCTTTATTTAAACTTGAGGTTTAGGGAGACAATATTGGAAACCAGACTTGTAGACCGTGAATAATGCCCGTATCGCAATTCAAGCATATTAAGCCTCTGCCAACCAAAGACCCCTCTAGGAGGCGCAAAACGAAGACCTGCACCATAGTAATCACTGGTGAGTGTGGACAGGTCATAATCGCTGGTAAAATTTTCTTCAGATGGCAAATGCTGGCCATAAGGCGCAAAGTATCTGGTTCCGACCTGGTTGTTGTACCGATAGAATGGACTGATTGAAAAGAACGGACTGATCTTAACGGGTATTTCCAGTTCTGCCGTATGTGCTTTTATGCCCCAATTATCCATATAATACCGGTAAAATGTTCGGATTACAAACCGATCATCCAAAAAATAGTTCATACGTAACCCTATTGGTAGCTTATAACGCTTATCTGGCAAGGTTTCTGAACGGAGGGAGCCGTCGGTAAAATAAGTGCGCTGATATTTTGTAGCTAGCAAACCTTTCTGGTAAGATGGTTCCAAAATCAGCGAAGCCTGAAATTTGTGGTTAATCACCTGGGCTAAGGAGAAAGAAGCGCTGAAAGAATTTCTTGGTGCGGTATCATACTGTTCGCCAGCCCTTCCGGCGTTTCCTGTTCGGAGCTCTATCGGCAGGATAACTGTCCACTGATCTAAAAAGGCCTGTAGTTTAAAATCAAACTGGGAATTTTTATCTTTTGATAAGCGGGTCAGGTTAAAAGCGGCACCAATTGACTGATAATCAAATTCTGTTGAATAAGACCCGGTGAAGCCAAAGGAATTTCCCGTTTCTTCATTAGAATGTGTCCAGTTTAAAGATGGGTAAATACGGGTATCAGCTGAAGAAGCTGAAGAAATGGTATTTGGATCAATTTTATCCGAAGACGCTGAAGTGTAATGATCCACGCCAAGTTCAAAAAGGAAAGTATTCCTCTTTCCTTTTTTGTTAAATTTTGACATCTGCAAATCAATCGTATTGGCGAAATCACTGAGTTTCTCAGTCCCTATACCGCCTGTTACCGCAGAGTTGTTTCCATCCTGATGGTAATAGGCTGAAACAAGGTTAATTTCATCTATCTTTAATTTTCTAGACTGATATTTACTGCTGTCTGCTCTGGCTGGTTGAGGTTTGGTTTGGGCATAGGTGCTTAAAATACCCAGGTACATAAGCAGCACGGGAAGATATATTTTTCTCATTTTCTACAGTTCATTAATTACAACCACAACCACCGCCACTTTTACCGCCATTAGCCCCGGAAGCCCCCTCGCGATAGAGCTGAAAACTTTGCTCGAATTTTTGGGCTTTTCTAGCCGAAAGAATCATGTCCGCATCATTAAGTTTGCTTTTCTGATAAGGCTTTACGCTGCTGCACGAGGTGAGCATAGTGTTAAAGAGCACTCCACCCAGAAGAAAGAGGAAAAATGTTTTTGAAGTTTTCATATTATATCACATTAATATTGTTTGAGGTAAAAACCTGGTCATAATCATCGATTACAATACAAGCCACATCTTTGATCTGGTTAATCAGCTCCAACCCTACCTTTACACCCATTACCACGACCGGGGTAGCCAGTGCATCTGCAAGTTCCGCGCTTGGGCAAATGATGCTTACGCTTTTAACCCCGCTCACCGGGAGCCCTGTTTTGGGGTCTATGGTATGCGAGTAACGCTTACCATTGATGGTTACATATTTTTCATAGCTGCCCGAAGTAGCAATCGCCATATCGCTGATCTTCAGCGCAGAGAATGGCCTGCTGGTTTGTTCAGGATCTGCAATACCTACCGTCCATGGATGGCCGTTAATTTGAGTACCCCAGGTAATCAAATCCCCGGCTGCATTTACGATTCCGCTTTTCATCCCAAGGTGCTGTAGAATTGATTTTGCCTTATCTGCGGCATAACCTTTTCCAATTCCACCAAAACCGATGCGCATGCCCTTATTTTTTAAGTATACAGTCGATTGTGCTTTGTTCAGGATGACATTTTTATAATCAATTAACCCAACCGATTTTAGCGCAGTTTCCTCATCTGGAAGACTGGTCATGTCCTGATCAAAATTCCAGAGTCTTTTATCTATCGACCCATAGGTAATGTCAAAAGCACCATCTGTAATTTCTGAAACCCTGATAGACCGCTCAATAAGGTTAATCACTTCTTCATCAACCCTCAACGGCTTCAGGCCCGCATTTGCATTGATCAGGCTCGTCTGGCTAAGGTCGCTGAAAGTCGTCAGCAGAGCTTCTATGCGTTGCACTTCTTCTATCGCGGCAGCTATTGCCGAATTCCCTTCCTGCTCGCTATCTGCAATAACGGTAAACTCAAAGCGGTTGCCCATGAGTTTTAATACCTGGTTTACGGAAACAGCTTTAGCCATTCTGAACTTATTTTTTTAGTTTGTCAATTTCAGTAACAAAAGCCTCCGGACCTTCATCCAGAAATCCATCCCAGCTTCTTAGTATCTTCCCATTTTCATCAACCAGGACTGTAAAAGGGAATTTTCCATCTTTATTATAAACCTCTGCCAATGATTCGTTGAGTTTGATTTGCGCTTGAGGTAACTGGTTTTTCTTCTGCCTTGGAAAATCTGCCCTGACCAGTACGAGATTGTTGGCAGCATATTCTTCAAAGCTTTTTGACTCCAAGATTTCTTTGCGCAGGCGGATGCATGGACCGCACCAGTCTGAGCCAGAAAAATTGATCAGGATTTGTTTGTGTGAAGCCTTTGCTTGTTTTTGTGCTTCAGCAAAATTACCCATCCATGATACAGGAATGGCAAGGAAGGCAAATAGGATGATAGATAGTTGTTTCATAATGCTTTAAGCGTAAACTCTTAAAATGGTACCCGTAAGCTGGGTGTTATAAATGGTTAAGGCCCTGGATGCAGGACCATTGGTTACGGCGCCGTTCTCAGAAAAAGTGGAACCATGGTTAGGACAATAGAAGCGGCTGTTTGCAGATTGATACGTGAGGGTATAACTTTCATGAGTACAAGAGCGCTGCACGGCAATGTACGAACCGGTATTCGTCCTGGCCACGATAACCCCATTTGTTACCAGCGAGCCGCCGTTATTGAGCAATGCGGCATTGGCAGCGAGGCTTAGATCGAGGGTAAAGTTTACACCAGTTGGCCCTGTGGTATCTATAGCACTGCTACCATCGGTTTTTTTGCAACCCATACAGTTAATGAGGGCAAATGCTGCAGCACTCATCCCGATGCTGTTAAGAAAATCTTTTCTGTCCATAGTCTTTTTATAATTAAAATGAGCAAAGCAAATAAAATATTCCAACAATGTCCCGACGGACACCCCTTTAGAATAGACCAATCCTGAAAAAAATCATATAAAAATTTTATCTCGAGAAGCTTTTAGGGTCACATGTATGCTGGCAGCCACTTATCCCGATATTTTGATAAGGAGCATATTCCATGTATCAAAAATATAGACAGATTCTGAAGACATTCTGAAGTTTTAAAATAAATTTGTTGACTAACCGCTCCCGCCTGCCTATTGCTGATTGAAGCGCCAGCCTTTATCAGTTCATGCTTAACAAAGTCGCGCTGCGAATGGTTAAAAAGTGTGAAGTTGATCAGCACAGTAAATAAAGATCCGGATACAGGATTAAATTTACCCAGTGCCAGAAACATGTGCAAGAAGCATATTTCTTTCCGCTTTCAAGGTTGCCAGTTCCATAGGCGGTAGATCCAATAATAACCATAAAAAATTACTCTTGGTTAAAAGTTACAGTAAAAGTGTGCAGGTCATGATGATAGGTATAATCGAGCTGATAATTATGGCGGTTGCATATTTGCTTAAGAATAGCTAGTCCCAAACCTGTACCTTCGGAGGCATTGTCTTTGTAAAAACGTTCGAATATTTTTTCCGGGTCAAGCGCCTTATTGTGTCCGGTATTTGCAAAACTAATTTTGTTCCCATTCAGACTGATTTCTATTTTCCCGCCATCATAATTATGCCTGATCACATTACTGAAAAGATTATTGATGAGTATCTCCAATAATTCTCAACTGGCAGGTATGCTTACATCTGCCAATGACATCTCGACACTTATGTCCCTCCCGAAGATAAGCTCTTGAAAATAAACAGCTTTTTCTCCGATGAGCAGCTTCAAATTAACCAGCTCCTCGTCCTGCAGTAAATTATTGTCAATTTTAACCAGCAGTAACAATGACTGGTTAAGCTTTGTAAGACGTGAAGTTGCTTTATAGAGTTCAACAAGGGTTTCACCATCTTCTTTACCCAAAACATTCGACTGGAGCATGTTATCTAGTTTTGAGTTGATTACGGCAAGGGGCGTCATCATTTCATGGGATGCATTTTCAGTGAACAATTTGATCTCCTTATAATCAGATTTTACTTTCCCCGAAAGTTCAATCAATACCTTGTTTAATACTCTGAATTCTGCAACAGGCATATCCACAGGCTCGTAAGGGCGTTCATGATTGACATTGAACGCTGTAATATTTCTTAAAAGCTGCTCAAAAGGCGTCCATATCTGTTTTAACAAAATCCTGTTCACCAGCAGCACCAGGGCAAAAAGCAGTAGCACAGGAATCAGGATAATCAGGCAGATGTTCCGAATTTGCTCCTGCCGCTCAAATTTTGAAGCGATCACCAGCACCTGATAAGGCTGTCCATCTAGCTCAAGTTCAGTCTTGAGGTATCTGGCGGTTTCTTTTCGATGCTTTATCGTATTATAAAATACGGTATCGGCATAGCTACTGGAAGGATTGGCTTTATCTATTTTTTTGTATTGAACCACCAGGTCCTCAAATTCATGCGGCCGGTAAAAATTGCCTTTTTCTGAGTACACCTTAACTTCCAACACCTCTTCCATCAGATCATGGTCAATCTGCTGATCGAGATAATAGGTGAGCATCCGGTAAAAAAGAGATCCGATCAGCAACAGTCCAAAAAAACTGATAATGATGAGTATACTATTATATCTGGCAAATAGTTTCATGACTGCGTGAACTTATAACCTATGCCATAAACTGATTGAAAGTAATCCTTGCTTCCCGCATCAATAAGTTTTTTTCTGATGTTTTTAATGTGGGTGTAAATAAAGTCAAAGCTATCGGCCATGTCAGCATCATCACCCCAGATGTGCTCGACTGCAGCAGACTTAGAAATCACTTTGCCTTTATTGGAAATAAAATACAGCAAGAGATCAAACTCTTTTTTTGTCATATAAACGATTTTACCATCTACAAGTATTTCTTTCGCATCCAGATCTATTCTGATCTCATTAAATTCAATGTGCCTTTCGCCATGAGCACTTTTGCGGCGAACAACTGCCAGTATCCTGGCATTAAGCTCTGAGAGGTGAAAGGGCTTGATCAGGTAATCATCAGCCCCTAGACTGAGTCCCTCTATTTTCTGATCAATGGAGTTTCTCGCCGAAATAATGATCACCCCTTCGGTTCTATTCATTCTTTTGAGATAATTCAATATCTGTAAACCCTCTCCATCAGAAAGTGTCAAATCGAGCAGTATACAATCGTATGCATAAAGCCCTAAACGATCAATTGCCTCGGCGTAACTGCTGGCCTGACTACATAAGTTTCCCTGCGAAAGTAAATACTGTACTATACTCAGCTGAAGCCCGGGTTCATCTTCAATAATTAAAATCTTCATAAAAACAAATATGGTATAAGATACTGAAGACATCTTGAAGTTTAAAAAAACAGTCCCAAACTATTTTAAATGCGCTCAGATAGCAGATAACCTGTCAATATTAAGTTCTTTCCCCTTTTGGAATTTATTTCTGGAATAGGGGGAAAAATATTCATGGTTGCATAGCAGATTAAGGTTTAGCGCATCCCATTGCTGTTTATTATAAGAGACTTTCAGCATAACACCCCATTCCCTTTTTAGGTTTTCTGCGAAAAGAAGATAGTCATCGAGGGAAAAATGGTAAAGATCAGCGTCACATAGGATCATGCTCAGTTTTTCAGTGGGCAATTGAGGGAATCTCGTCGCGAGAATGCAAATACAGACAGCGTCGATGACCTCCTGACCAACATTTTCCTTTCGTAAGAAATCAATCGCTATCCGCATGCTTTCCTCTTCGTGCCCGATATACTTTCTGGTATAACCGGAGTCATGAAATAGTGCGGAAAGCTCCAATATATATTTTTCCTGATCATCAAGCCCGCTATGGTTTCCGATCCTTCGGACTGCCTCCAAAGTTCTCAACGTATGCTCCAGGTTATGAAAATACATTGCCTTTGGAAGACAGTCGGTAAATAATCTGTCAATGTAAGCACTTGCCATCTCTATAAGTTCTTCCATAATGTACTTCCTCTTTGAAAATAAAGTAATAATAGCCAACAAATCTAAAGACACTTTGAAGTTGCCGAAATTTTTCATTCGTGATAAGCATAAGCTTAGATGATTATGGACGAAGGTAGGTGTTGGCGTCAAATAAATTTCCCCAAATAGAATAGAAAAGCTCTACAAGAAGCTGATGATTAACGGCGACGATTTACAATTATAAACGTCCCTTCTACTTCCCTGATTTTGATATTAAAATTAACTCTTTTATTTTGAATTTCTTCTAACGATGTTTATTTTAAAGGTAGCTAATAGACCTTCCTTTCTAATAGAAACATTTTTGGCTAAGAAAGTAAAATCCTTGCTGAATAGTTAGCGCTATTTTCTAATTTAATTTATATAAAACAGTTTTGTCGCTTTTAATCTATTAATGTAAATTAAATCTTGGTTCAGGCCTTATCTTAAAAGATCATCAATCCATCTTGGAGATTTGCATTCAGAATGCTGCGAAGGTATTACATTCATGAAAATCGGCTCCGCTATTTCATGAATTTCTGTTTTATCAATTACAAAAAAAAGCATGTTTTTCACCTATATCTTTTCACATTCTCTCCTCCTAGTCGCTTTGCCATGTAATCTTAGTTTAGTGAACAGGGTGACCCTTATGCCATTCTCTCAAAATATAGATTAATCATTGGTCAAAGTCGTAAAAATATTCCTTTTTCGGACCCGAAAACCCTGTCCTGAAGAAAGAAACGAGTGGCCTGTGTCCTTTCTAATAATCATAGCCATGCATATTCAAAGCATTGCATACCTTTCATACAAAGCCGGTTTTCCGCCAATAGTCAACTGACGCACAATTATTTGAAGACATCATAGCGCTTCAGATATTCGTTAACAAAGTTCTGCGCATACTTCCTGATCATTTCCCTCACTTCACGGAAAGCTTCCATCACCTGCTCCTCTGTTCCGGTAGCTTTAGCAGGATCAGGAAAGTTATGGTGTAATTTGATTGCATGACTCGGGAAATAAGGGCAGCTTTCCTTTGCATTATCGCAAACAGTGATTACATAGTCAAAATCGATATCCATGTACTCAGCAATGTTGTTGGAAGTATGTCCGGAAATGTCAATCCCATCCCTTTTCATAACCTCAATAGCCTTTGGATTAACTCCATGTGTTTCAATTCCCGTACTGTATACTTCCGCTTTATCTCCTGCAAAATATCTTAAATAGCCTTCTGCAATCTGGCTTCTACAACTGTTACCTGTGCAGAGCACTAATATTTTTTTCATATTCTTTTAGTATCAAATGTTAACAGCAACCACTGCCAGGTACACAACCCTTTGCCGCTCCTGCCAGATTAACCAACTCTTTTTTAGGCAAATCTTCAACCCCACAGGCTTCCTTCGCCAGGCAAGCAGTCTGTTTGGCCAGCAAAATAAAGTTTGTTCCATCAAAGCCAAGATCATATTTACCGATCGTTACAGACTGATATTCCACTTCTATCTCTAGGTCTTCCATACCCAGAACCCTTTCCGAAAGAGCAATGATATTTAACAGTTTTGCCGCTTTCAGGCGGTGCTCATAGTCATCTGCATCCCACAACTGAAAATTTGCCACCTTCTCATGGCGCACCTTACCTCCACAGTCGATAAAGTCTTTGGTGATGATTCCAACCTCGGTCACATGGAAATGCTCCGGTACTGATTCTCCGTTTTCTAACTGGAAGTTAATCCCTTCAGCTGTGGCCAAAATGGTTTTGATTTCTGATAGTTTCATGTTATCTCTATTTATGAATCGTAATTTTACGATTGATTTGCTCAAAAAAAAGGGCTTAGCAACAGTGCCTCATATCAACATAGGAACCCATAAAGTCCCCAAAAAGCTTTTGCAAAAGCCTCCACGTTTCAGGTTCTATACAATAGCAAACTTTTACCCCATCGATAGTCCCCTGAATGATCCCCGCCTGCTTAAGTTCTTTCAAATGCTGAGAAATCGTCGCCTGAGCAAGGCCAAGCTCTTCCACAAGATCTCCGCAAATGCAGGCATTTGCCGAAATGATCTGCTGCAAAATGGCAATACGTGCAGGATGGGCAATAGCCTTTAAAAGCACTGATAGCCGATTCTGCTCTTGCGTAAATATCTCTGTTTTTGTAATTCCCATAAGTTAGCATCGCAATATTACGATATATTGATCATATAAAATAATTTTTCTGCATAATACCGATTTAGGCAAACTAAAACAACCAACTAATAGCTTGAACCTATTCAAACCACAACTCACAACCTAAACCCTCCCCCGCCTTTTACTTTCCTTCAATTCTTCTCTCAGTTCACTTTTGTAAAAGCGGTCCCCGCCCGGAAATTTGTAAGGATTCAACTGGCCATTTTTCACCTTTCGTTTATAAGTACTTTCACTAATCCCCAAATAATCCTTTACCTCCTGTCTGGACAATAACTGATCCTCCGGCAAATTAACTTTTCCATAATTAATGGTATAGATCATTTGAATAATCTCATAAATCTTCTCCAAAACATCCAGTAATTTATCAAGTCTGTTCATACTCTATTTAGGATTAGCGTAAACAATAAAAAGCTTGCTGCATTCGGAACAACAAAATGACTGAACATCACGAAAAAAGTCAAGTTTAAAGAAGGTGGTGCAATTTTCCACCGCAATCCAGACGCAAAAACAACTACTTTTCCATCACCATCAGTAACCACATCTAAAAGCATTAATCCTGCCCCAGCAGACATTTATCCTCCGGCAACTATCGCCAGTGTAATAACTTTTTATTATATACCAAGTTGACATTATATTACTTTAAAAGTGCTCACTTCTTTTCACAGAAATTAATTTCTGGCTATTCATAAATAATGATTAGAAAATGATAAGCTACTATAAATTAAACTAAAGAAGTCATCAGACATTTTGCTCAATCAAACAGACCACAATACGAAAAAAAGGTTACTTACCGAAATTTTGAACCCCTGCAAAAAAACTATAAAAGTCGTTAGATAGCTGGGATGGCTTTATCTGACCTAACGAATTTCAGCAGTTCTTTCAGATAGGTTTCCGTTTCCGATAGTCTGCCATGCCTGTTGGCAGAACAAATTTCTGCAAGGGCCCATCCTGCTAAGAATTTTCTTACGTTTGATAGGTGTTTAAACGAATAGAGTGTATAGTTTTTATCCAACAAACCTGTTGCCTCCAAACATTTCTTGAATCTATTATAGGCGTAATTTTCTGAGCACATATTCTTTGAGATAAATGTTTGGGCAGAACCGAGCAGAATATATTCTTTATCAATTTTTCTTTCTGTAGTTAAAGTCAGCTTAGGCTTAAGCTCCTTTGCGGCGATATCCAGATGATCAATACTCATGCCATGTGGCAGATCATGCGCTGGCAGCAAACTGGCCTCGGCCTGATTACCAGATAAGGAAGCCATAGAAGCCGTAATTACCGCAAATGTTTTTTTAGCGAGGTCTATTAATCCTTTTTCATTTTTCATAAATTAAAGAATCAGCACTTCACAACAGATTACTTAGCCAGTAACAAAAGAAAACAAGATCAACGGATGATCACTGGAAGAGGGCGTAATTTGATGAGCGTTCTGAGCGTTATGTTAATATGGGACTAAAGTAAGCTTTATTCCTAAAAATACAAAATATGGAAAACCCCTCCTTAAACAAAACCTCAAAACCACTTAAAATCTGCAAACCGTTCCAAAAGATCTCCCGTGTCACTGATGGTGGTAACCCCCTCTTGAGTTACCAGCATTAACTATCTAACTTCTTATTTAGCTTAGCTTAAAGATAACAATTCAAACCATCGGCCAAAGAGTCTTACATTTTCTGACCGAAAGCAGTTCATTGGTCAGGCGTACCCTACAGGAAAGACCAACCGCAAGCCACCACCATTCCAGCCACCCTCAGCAACTCAAGGCCCACATTAATTCAAAAATAAAGACCGCACAAATACGCCAAAATCCGTATTTTTGCAGCATTACAAAACCCAAACAGAATATACCCTTTGAAGATGGAATGGACCAGGCAGCAGAAAGATATCATCAATTCAACTGGTCATATCAAAATTAACGCAGTTGCAGGTTCAGGAAAAACAACCACCATCATTGAGTATGCCAGGACAAGACCATCCAACTCCCGGATCTTATACCTTGCCTTCAACAAAGCTGTAAAAGTAGAGGCCGCCGGAAAATTCGCTGCAAAAGGTTTACAGAACGTTGATGTGGAAACCGCTCATTCCCTCGCCTTTCGCAACATCGTCATGCGCAGCAAATACCAGGTCAGAAACCAGGATTATACCACAAACGAAATTGCCGGCATTCTTAAACTAAAAGGTACAGGAGAAAAGCACAGTGAATTAGTAATCGCTAATCACGTACTTAAACTCATATCTTATTTCTGTAACAGCGACAAGCCGAAAGTCCAGCACTTAAACTACCTCGAGCTTGCAGCAGATGAAGCTGCGAAAACCCTTGTCGCCGAAAACCATGAATACATTGTTTCACAGGCAAGAATTTTTCTTGGCAAAATGGACCGCGGTGAAATCGAAATCACCCACGACTTTTACCTGAAAAAATTCCAGCTTCAGCATCCCCAGCTTGGCTTCGACTACATCCTGTTTGATGAAGCGCAGGATGCCTCCCCAGCCATGCTGGATATCTTTTTAAAACAAAATGCCACTAAAGTTATTGTGGGCGATACCCATCAGCAAATATACAGCTGGCGTTATGCCATTAATTCCCTTGAGAAAGCTCATTTCAAAACCTACCACCTCTCCACCAGTTTCCGGTTCGGACAGGACATTGCAAACCTCGCAATGGAAACCCTGAGATTGAAAAATCTCCTGGAACCCCATCGCCCAATTACCATACTGGGAAAAGGCAGCGGAAAAAAAATTAAAAGCAATGCCGTCATCGCACGCACAAATCTCGGACTGCTCATCAAAGCAATCGAGTATGTGACCGAAAGGAAAAACATCAGACATATCTACTTTGAAGGCAACATCAACTCCTACACTTATGCGGAAGAAGGCGCATCACTATATGATATCCTGAGCTTGCATAATCGAAATTATAGTCAGATCAAAGATCCGCTAATCAGCGCCATGCGTGATATTAAAGCGCTGAAAGAATATGTGGAGCAGACCGGCGATAAGCAGTTATCGATGATGATTGAACTGGTGGAAAAATATGGTAACGCCATACCCGGAATGATCAAAGCCATAAAAGCAAAGCATGTAGAAAACAAAGATAAATCAAAAGCTGAAATCGTTTTTTCCACCGTGCACCGCAGTAAGGGAATGGAATATGACGCCGTGCTTCTGGCCGATGACTTTGTAACCGAAGAAAAAGTAAGGCGGCTAAGGGAAGACAAAAATGCCCTGCCAGAGGATTTTAACCGGATGAACGAAGAAATCAATTTATTGTATGTTGCCATCACCCGGGCTAAAACTGGTCTTTATATCCCAGAATCCCTGGTTCCAAAACATTTTCCAGCCTCCCCGCAGATCTATTTCATCGCAGCCCCCAAAGCATCACAACATCACGCAAAGACATCCGCAGGATCTCAAAAAAAGACGATCGATACCAAATCAGCTAACCGCGAACAAACACCCTCCGCTAACCAATCCTGGACAGTGGAACTGGATAATGAACTTACCATCATGTTTGCCGATGGCTACAGCCCGGGGGATCTTTCGCTGCACTTTGGCCGCTCCCGGTCCGCAATCAGCATGCGGATAAAAAAACTGGGATTGGAGGATTTATTTTATTAATCCACTTGCCTATATGTTGAAGTTCTGCTCTTAACTATAAAGGTTAAATTTCAACAAACACCGTTCTTCAATGAGGTATAATTCAACATTTAACAACCGAAAGTTGTATACTTAAACATGGTATTGAACAAAATAGGCAGTTGTATATCTTTTTAGAAAAAAATTTATTTAACCGGTTTGTAACCAATAAGAAAACACTATCCCTGAACAACTGAGCGCTAAACTTTTGAACTAAATTCTTCCTATATTGTACTTATAATATCTACCCTCTGGTTTTTTCTTATATCATGTGTATTGATGGCACATTTCGGTGTCGGCAAAATCATAAGGCATTATGATACACCGGAAGAATGGCAAAAAGCTACATTAAAAGGTGTGGTTGTTATCGTTCTTATATTAGCTAGCCCAGGAGCGATCCAATGGTATTTCGGAGAATGATTAATTGCATTCATCAACTTTGTTTTGATTACGGCACAACATTATGATATTCACTGCACAAGGTCTATTTTTTATCACGCCAATCGCAAACTGAACCAAGTCTCCTACATTTAAAATTATCAGATCATCCTCGTTGTAAAATCGAATTTTTTGACCATTTAGATCTCTGATGAACCCATATTTAACATCTCTGTTATAAGACAAAACTATTCCCTTTCTCATATATCTCTATTCTAGCTTTTATGAACTTAAAGACCGGGACGTAATGTAGTTACGTAGATTCAATGGTTTAGGATTTTAAAACTTTCTTACTTATTAAAGTTAGTTGTGCTGCATTAAACAACCGCAAGTTGTATAGTTAAATCCGGTATTGCATAAAATATGCAGTTTTTTATTTTTGCATAAAATGAACTTAAAAAACGAATTTGGGGACAATAAATGGGATAATTTTAGCGGCATATCGCCGCTCATCGCCGTTTTTAAGTCCTTTCATGAACTCAGCCCGGAAATCGAGCAAATCATCAATGCACAGACATTCCCTGTTGCTTTTGCAAAAGGAAAACACCTGGCTTCTCCACTCAAACGCAACCGTTATATATTTTTAATCATCAAAGGCGCCGTGCACGGATATATCAAAGCAGGAAACCAAAAGATCACGACCTGGATTGCCGCGGACAATGAACTTGCAGGAAGCATCCGAAACCTTTGGAAAGAAGTAGATTCGGATGAATACATTGAAAGCATTGAACCTGTTTTGGCTATCGCCGTTCCCCATTCCATGTCAAGATACTTATACGAACATTTCTCAATTGCCAATTATGTCGGTCGAAAAATGACCGAGATCTATTACCAGGGTGCCTCAGAACGTGCCTTCATCGCCAGGCTTCCAACAGCTGCCAAACGCTATGAACGGTTTCTGGTCACCTACCATCATCTGCTGGACCGGGTACCACTTAAATACATCGCTTCCTTTTTAGCCATGAGACTGGAAACCCTGAGCAGAATCCGAAGTGCCGCAGCAAAGATCAATACCAAATAACAACAAAACACAAAACACAAAAAACAGCTACAAATAAAATCATCCTATCACATCAAAATCCTTAAATTAATTAGACTTCAGCCCTTTAATATTGCTAACCGTTGTCACCCAATTAATGAATGAAATGGAATGTTGGCTGAAGTTTAATTACCAACTTCGTCAGTAAATATTCAGTCATCAAGTCTATTATTTTTTGAATTTGATACAAAATACAGTATTCTTGCCCTATCTAATAAAAGACTATGGTCACACCATTTATCAGTTATTGCAAGGCAAATCATCCACTATCCGCTAAATTTATAAAACTGATCCGATCAGATGCCTATATTCTTGAGGTGAGTCGTCATGAGGACCTTACTCAATTGTTACAGGACACCGATAGTACATTCTTTTTGTCTTCCGGACTCATCCGTAAATATATCGAGCACCAGGGAAAAGATATTACGTTGGATTTCCTGAGTGAAGAAAACCTGCTGGACTCCGACCTGTTTAAATACCATTACCTTGAAGGACAACAACTTCGTCTTCAAGCATTAGAAGATTGCAGATTGATTGTCATGCCACACCCATTGATCAAAAAACTGATGCGTCAGTGCCCGGAATCCGGTTTCGTATTAAAAACACTCATGATGAGTAAAATATACCAGCTCAACCAGCAGTCTGCCCTTTCCCGGATCCCTGATGCTTCAGCACGATATCAAATATTCTGTTCCATGTTCAGCAACAATAAAAGAATTCCTGGTAAATATCTAGCGAGCTATCTTGGAATGCGCCCCGAAACGCTGAGTAGAGTCAAAGCCAGCAGTGAGCTGAATTGATTCAGTCTAGTCAGGATCTTGTATGAGTTTCGACGGACTGATGAATCACATCATTCCCTTATCCCCGAAACTATAATAACCATAGGCTGAAACCATAATATGGTCTTGCACCTCAATTCCCAATAGCTTCCCTCCACTATTTTTCTGGTCGGCCAGATATCCGCCTCACCCAGACTGAGCTGCGAACCCGGATGATTGTGAGCTAAATAATACCACTCGCACAAGCTTTCAGTGCCGCAGGAAACACCACCTTCGGGTCAATCAAGACCACTAAGAATCCACTTTGCGCCACATTCAGCACACCAAGTACCCTGTTCTGCATTTTCAAAAACAATAGCTTAAACACTTCCAGCAGCGCCATTTTATTTTGATCCCAACTTTCGTTCAATACGCCACAAGCGATCTTATATGTTTTAGCTTTCTCTGCCACCAATGCTATTATCCTAAAAATTTATCGTTCAAGAAAATGGGTTTTGGATACAAACATAAAGGCTTTGGCTTCATTCCCCATGTTTTGTCGACATACCTTTGCTTTACATTAATAAATTAAACAGAAGCATGTCATCACAAAACAAAATTGCAGTAATTACCGGGGGAAGCCGGGGTATAGGAAAAGATATCGTCCTAAGCCTTGCTAAAAATGAACTTGATGTCATTTTTACCTATCACAGTCAAAGAGATGCAGCCGAAGAAGTTGTAAACCAAATTGAAGCAACCGGGCAAAAGGGAATTGCACTTCAACTTGATATTTCAAATTCTTCGCTATTTGATGGATTCTCAAAAACTTTAATAGCCAAGTTGCAATCTGAATTAAATACAGACAGATTTGACTTCCTTATCAACAATGCTGGATTTATCCACTATGCAGAATTTGAAAATCTTACTGAAAAGCAGTTCACAGAAATGGAAAATGTACACCTTAGAGGACCATTGTTCCTTACCCAAAAACTATTGTCACAAATCAATCCGTTCGGGGGTATTGTAAACGTTTCTTCGGGTCTTACACGATTCTCTACGCCCGGTTTTGCAGCGTACGCGGCATTGAAAGGCGCCATGGAAACCTTGACAAAATACCAGGCACAGGAGTTAGGCAAAAGAAATATCAGGGTTAATGTAATAGCGCCCGGAGCAATTGAAACCGATATTATGGGAGGTGCCGTTCGGGACAATGAGGAAATGAATAGACAACTAGCTTCCCAGACTGCTTTGGGAAGAGTAGGTCTTCCTGGAGATATAGGTGGAGTTGTTGCTTTTTTATGCAGTGACGCGGCACGCTGGATTACCGCCCAGCGGATTGAAATTTCCGGAGGATCCAATCTATAATACCCTATGAATATGGAAAATGAAGAAAATGATTTTGTTAAAAACCTGACGAAATCCGAGATAGAAACAATCAGGAAATTTTACGGTGCGTTTAAAATGAAAAATCCCTCAGTATTGGATGAAATTTGTACGCCGGATTGGAAAGATATCCCACTTGCACCTGGCCAGAAAAACGGGCCCGAAGGTCTGCAGAACATTATGGCCTATCTTTTTGAAACATGTCCGGACATCGAGGTGATCATCCACGACATTTTCGGAAGCCACGAGCGGGCGGCAGTGAGGGCATCAATGGAGTTTACCCACATCAATGAAATTATGGGGATTAAGCCGACCCATCAGAAAGTATCAGTATCGCTGCACGAATTTCATTACTTAAAAAATGGTAAGCTTACACATACCTGGCATTTGGAGGATTGGTTTGGGCTTTTAATGAAAAGCCAGTCAGGAAAAACAAAATAATTTTAAGTGGATAACATTTTTTTTAAAAATATCCAATTCACAACTGATCTTAAATACTTTAAATTGCACCTATGGAAATCGCTAGAATAAAATCCATTACAGAATATCACCGTTTCAGAGGACTTCCAAAACCGGAACATTCCCTAATCAGTCTTGTTGACTATTCACAGTTGCAATTTAGCGAAGATTCAAAAGTTGTGAATCTTGTTATGGATTTTTATTCGATAGCTTTAAAGCGTGATATTGGCGCAAAACTGCATTATGGGCAACAGATTTATGATTTTGATGAAGGATTGATGTCTTTTTTAGCGCCGGGTCAGGTATTACGAATAGAAAAAGACCCGGGTTCGTCTGATAGCGGATCCGGTTATCTTCTGCAAATCCATCCTGATTTCCTATGGGGATTTTCTTTAGCGAAGCAAATTAAAAAATATTCGTTTTTTGATTATTCAATTCACGAAGCGCTGTTTCTTTCCGGTAGAGAAGAAACGGTTATTCTTACTATTTTTGAAAACATAAGACAAGAATACAATGCTAATATTGATAGCTTTTCGCAAGGTCTCATTGTATCTCAGATTGAACTGTTGCTCAAATACTGTGAACGCTTCTACAACCGTCAGTTTATGACCAGAAAAATCAGCAGTCACCAAATGCTGACCAAAGTTGAAAATTTCCTGAATTCCTATTTCTCCGCTGAAGAACAATCGGAAGGTGGTCTTCTTTCCGTCAATAAAGTTGCCGATGCTATGAACGTTTCATCAGATTACCTGAGCAGCATGCTGAAACAGCTTACAGGTAAAAATGCTCAGGAACACATCCACCAAAAACTAATTGAAAAAGCGAAAGAGAAGTTATCCACCACTTATCTTTCAGTGAGCGAAATCGCCTACGCACTCGGGTTTGAACATCCCCAGTCGTTTAGCAAACTTTTTAAGATAAAAACAAACGTTTCACCATTGGAGTTTCGAAAATCATTTAATTAAAAACCAATGCTTATATCTAAAACAATGATGAAGATAAAAATGATAATTATCTACAAACATCAGGGTCAGGCAAATGTAGACTACCTTAAACGTTCTTTCAAATATCCTGCTACTCTGAATTAGAAAATAAACGATAATTATCCTCTTGAATCATCCTTACTTTGCCAAAATCACAATCCTTCACAGCAGCCTTTTTCTATAGTTATTACCATGCTTCCAACTCTGGGAAACCATGCAGGAGAATAAATTCTAATTCAAATGACATCCCTAATTATTACAATCCGGGTTACTACAGTTCAGGTAGAAACAAGAACCATTTCTTACGCGCTTTCAATCCACCTTAATATTTGTAAGTAATTATCATTCCTGATCTGAAATATTGGTGCCAACTTCAATACTGATCTGAATAATTGTTAAAGAATTTACTAAAATGAGAATAAAGACCTGGCATTCAGCGCCAATACCAAACAAAAACAAGCAAGTAATCCGTACATTATTCCAGCCGAAATAACCAGCCTAATATCCTTAAGTACATAAAAAGCAACCAATGGTAATACCTGCAGCGCATGCATCCCTATGAAATGAGCTATGCGCAGATCACCATATTGAAGACTCCAGTTCAGAAAAGGTATTGCGCTTCCACCAGCACCACCAACCCTGTGCGAACCATTGGCGCCGATTATGGTGCCTTCCAAAGCAAATATGACAAATAAAAATATGCCAAAGCGAATAGCCCAAAGATAGTAATCCGGAAACTCAGCAAAATTCCCCGTACAAAACAGTATCCCGATATATCCAGTGTATAATGTGGCCGCTATTGCTGAAATAGCCATGACCACAGTCAGTGAAGCATATAAAGTTGAACTGATGTTATAATGGGACAACTGACCTCTAGAAGCCTGAAGTGATATGTAAAAAACTTCAAATCCAAGGAAGATAATCATTGCCCAATTATATATGTGAATGTATTTATAAAAAAGGTAACCTGTATACCATCCCATAGTCAAACTGAATATGCCGATTGACAAAGCAAATTTAGATGGTTTGTACCATGCATTCACACCACTGATCTGGACATTGCTGAATTTTGATACTGCAAACATTATGACTGCACTTAACAGAGAGAGCATTCCAAAATAAAACAAGTATTCATTTCTTGCTTTCAATAATGCTATGAAATAGGTCATCCTTGAGTTGATAGTTTAAAATTAATTGAAGGATTCCCGGAACTGAACCGGAGAGTGATCTGTTTTGCTTTTAAACAATTTGCTAAACGATTGCGGATATTCGAAACCCAGTTCAAATGCAATTTCGCCAACAGTAAGTGTCGTCGTCGAAAGCTTTTCTTTTGCTTTTTCAATGATCTTTTCGTGAATGTGCTGCTGGGTATTCCGACCTGTCAGGGTTTTTAAAGTATTGCTCAGATAGTTCGGAGAGCAATTGAGCAGTCCTGCTATATACTGTACGGATGGCAGTCCTTTATCAATAATATCCTCATCATTAAAATAGTCATTTAAGATTTTTTCCAGTTTATCCAGAATCTGACTTCCCGATATTTTACGCGTAAGAAACTGACGCATATAAAAGCGATTGGAATAATTAAGAAACGATTCAATTTGGGAAATAATGATCGACTCACTAAACTTATCAATATAGGAATGGTATTCCTGCTCGATATTCTTGATAAAACTGTCTAAGACCAATCGTTCTCTGTCGGAAACAAACAGTGCTTCATTTATCGCATAAGTGAAAAACTCATATTTCTTTATGGTTTTAGCCAATGGATTTCCCCATAAAAAGTCTGGATGAATAAGCAGCATTGTTCCAGAACTCCTGAAATCCTCATCCGCTTTGAAGGAAAATATCTGATTGGGTGATATAAAAAACAAAATGCCATCATCGAAATCATACTTTTGCTGTCCATAGCCATACTCCACATTTCCCAGCTCCACTTTTTTCAATGAGATAATATAGAAATCAAATATCACTCGGATACTTTCCTCACTTCTGTAAGGTATTATTTCAGCAAGATCTATAACACTGATCATCGGATGTTCGGGATTACCTGCACCCAATATTTTATGGTATTCTTTGATGGTTTTTATTCTATAGGGCTGCTGTACATTCATCCTTCTTGCTTCAAAAATTTAAATATAAGATTATTTCACATCAACTCTGTTCAAAGTAAGCCCGGGATTTAATCCAAAAAAAGAAAGACCCCAAAAGCCTCTGACATTCAGACTACCAGTTTTGAGAATGGTAAGATATGAATCGTAGGTATTGCCCTTTCCTCCATCGTAATCGTAGAGCTTTCCCTTCCAACTGTTCTTTCTATTATTGAATTTGATATCTCTTAATAAAAGAATTCCCACCAAAGGCATTTTACGTTTGTCCTTGTCAGGATTATTCACGTCTAAGAGTGGCTTTCCTTCCTGGTCAGTGGCATTTTTTAAATAAATTAATTTACCGTAATAGTTTTCACCGCTTTTACAAATCTGCACATTTCCTTCTTTCACCGGACTGTACCATACACCTAAAATATCATCAGCTTTTGATTGTGCAAATAACATTGATGAAAAATTCAGTAAAAGAAAAGTTAAAAATAGATATCTCATTGTTCTTTATATTTTGAAGCGAATTCTTTCGCAAAATCATTGATTTTAACGCTTCCCATAATGGAAGGCCTGTTTTTAAAGTAATCCTCAAACAGACTACCATTATGCATCCCCACATTCATTTCCGTGAATTCATCGGCAATTTTTTCTGATGCACCTATCTTTATAAAGGCGTTCTTCATTTGCGCATCGCTGATCAGCACCCACTTCAAATATGGTTTCCCAACGGCGTTCCCTACAATGGTGGCTATCTCCTGACAGGTAAGTTCTTCACTTGCAACATATCTTATCTTTTTGCCCACATACTGGTCGTTAATTTCCTCGGCTATGGCAGATGCAATATCGATTGGCGATACCCAGGCGATTTTATCGGTTGCTCCATAATTTGATAAGATAATTCCAGAATATCCTTTTATAATACCTTTCAAACCATAATGTTTCATGTAGAGTAATTTCCCGACAATACCTTCCAAAAAACCTTTGCCTTTAACCATATCCATAAAGGCATACAGGTTATAATCAAAAGATGCGGGACGAAGATGCGTTACAGATACGTCATTGGGAAGTTCTTTGAAAATATTTTCTGCAATATAATGGAAAACCAATACCCCTGCCCCAATCTGTTTTTCGGCACCAACACTGCTCAGATGAACTACTTTTTTCATACCTGCTTTTTGAATCGCATGAACATAATTCGTACTGATCTTTCTTGTCTTTTCCCTATGATCGAGGCTCTGGTCCCCGAAAAAGTTAAATGGCGGGATCATACAGTAGGCAGCATCATGACCCTGGAAAACTTCGGTCAGAAATTTGCCGTCTTCGATTTCACCAATCGCCGCCTTTGCTCCCAACTGTTCTATTTCTGCTTTCCTGGCCACAGAACTGCTGACCACAGTAACCTGATGTCCCTGTTTTATCAACTGTACCACCAACACCTTGCTGATATTCCCTAATGAACCTGTTACAATTACTTTCATATTCATTTACCAAATTTTGTCAGATCAAAGTTCAGTAAGTTGAGATACTATATTGTGTTCGAATCCACTTTTTTCGTGTTCAAAACCACCTTAATATATTTTCAAAAGAGAGATGTAAAACTGCGATGTCATCAGTTTATAAATGAAAAATTACAGCAAACTATAGCATGATAAATAATATTAAAATGTAGCGGAAATCGGCAGCGCGTTGCTGGGACTTGATAAATAGGTCTCAAAAACCGAATATTATTCCTTACATTATTTCTTAAAAAATAGACTATTAAATGATTTTCCAGTAATTGATAGATTTGAGACAAATGACCCAGATTGGCTTTATGCCAAAATTGTAACCCTCAATATTTAAATTGAATAACTATCAACTAAGCAGGAGTATCAATACTGTTAAGAATAATAGCCATTTTGTCTAACTATGCACTCAGGTTGATAATTTGCCCTTATTTGAAGGTGAAAATCTAATATATAAGCCTTGTTTTAACCTGGAGGCTTTTGTAGAAATTAAAATTACTGTGATTTCTTATTGTTAAAATTCTGAATTGTTTTATAAAGAAATAGAAGCTCATCACCTAACTCCCCAACTTCTCTTATCTGACCATTGATGTCATAGTCAATTCGTTTATCTCCAATTTGGCGAACCCGGTCATTAAGATCATAATCAATTCGTTTATCTCCAATTTGACAGACACGCCCATTGATATCATATTCAACTCGATCATCTCCTATTTTTCGAACCCGGTTATTAATATCGTAATCTATTTGTTTATCTCCAATTTGTCGGACTTGTCCACTGATATTATAATCAACTCGGCTATCTCCTATTTGGCGCACCTGGTTATTAAGATCATAATCTATTTTTATATTTCCAATTTGGCGGACACGCCCATTGATATCATAGTCTACCCGATCCTCTCCTATCTGGCGAACCCGGTTATCAATATCGTAATCTATTTTTTTATCTCCAATTTGACGAACACGTCCATTGATATCATAATCGAGTGCTAAACCATCAGCATTACTCAATCGACCATTGAGGCCATAATTCGCTTTCTTAAGTCCAATACTATCAAAAATGGAAACACTTCTACTTATAAATAGACCTTTTGAATCCAGCATCACATCCAATCCCTTGTTTTGAAGGGGGAAAACCTGTTTATCCCTATTATAGGGAAGTTCAGGCTTAATTGCTTGTGAGTAAACGGTAGTTGAAAAGAGTAAAAAAGAAAATATAAATAAGAGTATTTTCATATGGATTAACTGATGTAACTTACTTCTGCTTAAGAATGAATAAACGATAATAACTAATTTTTTGGCGCTTATGTAAACTTTCTTTAAAGCCGGGCAAAAAAATTGAAAAGTTGAAAGATATGATAAAGATATCATACGCTCAATTCATTTGTCGGATTTTTAATTTAACATATATCTATTCGACTATAGCTTAATTATTTCAATAGTCATATGATCTTCACCAATGGCGTTAGCCCATCCTAAATACCGGCCCAAACCTGAATGCATACCATTTATAACTGGCTATATGATTTCACTACCTGCACATTTTTCATCAAAACAAATTGTTGCGATCTATTTTAAATTTTTCAGCTAGTTGAACTTTTTTCTTCGCAAAACGCAAGATCTTTGAGATATGGAAAAAATTAAAAAGAAAATTATAACCCTTCCTGAAATGGTGCCAGGAACAGGTCCTGCGCTGATGCTGAACATGCTAAAATTCCGCGACAGACGCTTGTATGTTGAAGCATACCTTCCGGCATTTAAAAGGGTGATGGCCGTATTAGGATTAGAAGCCAAGATAAACCTGATTAGTGGCATACTCACCAGCGTAGTGGCCAATGAACGTGATAGCTGGGATGCAATTTTAATAGTTGAATATTCAAGCGCCCAGTCATTCTTAAAAGTTGCCAGAAGTGACGCCTACCGCGAAATAGCAGAACCGCTACGACTGGCTGCACTTTCCGATCTTTCACTGTACATGACACGTCCCTTTACCCTATAATTTATATCTTCGCAAAAGCATGCATCAGCTCATTCTAAATAAATTTGCTCTACATATAGCGCTTGCACCAGAGGAACAGGTGCAGGCACTTTCGTCTTTTGAAATCCAAAAAGTTAAAAAGCGAACATGGCTATTGCGTGCCGGAGAAACCGAACGATACATTTACTTTGTTAAAAGAGGCTGTTTACGTATGTTACACACCGACAAAAGTGGAGACGACCACATTATCGGATTTTACCCGGAAAATTGGTGGAACTGTAATATCGCCAGCTTTTTCAATGGAACCCCATCTGTGAATGCGATCCAGACACTGGAAGATAGTGAGTTATATTGCATATCCTTGGCCCAACTCGAAACACTGTTTAATTTAATTCCAAAGTTTGAACGTTTTTTTAGAATCCTTAATCAAAATGGATTCAATCTTTATCATCACCGCATTACCTCCCATCTTTATAAAACAGCTGAAGAACGGTATATAGAATTCCGTAAAAAATATCCAGGGTTAGCGCAAAGGATTGCTCAAAAACATATCGCCAGTTACATCGGTATTACTCCTGCTTTCTTGAGCATGATGAGAAAAGAAAATGGGATCTGAAGTCTAAACCATTTGCTGTTGACAAGAGCAGACACGCTTTGGTTATAACTAAAAAATTAACCAACCTTTGCAAACCATCTCTAAAATCAGATGGATAAATCAGTTAACAAATATCATCATTTTATCCTATCAGGGACAGCCCCGGCGTCCTATTTACACCAAAGACATAGAAAATCGCCCGCCCCGGAAACGGGAATATCCATAAAACACAAATAACAATAACAAACCACAACTACTACCATCCAGACACCTCAACTAGATCTCTTCCCTGCTCACCCCGATCGCATTCGCCTTCCAAAGAATATAACCCAACCTCCCGCAACATTCCGCCACAAAATACTCAATATCCGCAGGCACATCATTTACAATCCTAAAACGGATTTTATATTTGGGATTATAACTGATATACACCACCAGATCATCCGAAGAAAATCCCCTGCCCGACAGCGGCTTAAAATGAACCTCCTGCAACTCCTTTGCTACACGCACCAGACGGTCATTCATCACCTTCGCCAGATTCTTTTCCGGCTTAAAATCAGTTTCCAGTATCGCCAGTACAGTTACAGTCATAACGCAAAAATAAAAGCAGTTTCCATCTGCGCAAACCTGAAAAAGTAAAGCATTGAAAATGAGTCAGAATAATTTTAAAGAGTGTTTTCCTAATCACCACAAATACTTACCGTGTGAGAACGGCCATTTCTCAAACATCCACATCAGTAGCACCAATAATAGTTCATTGATGCTACACCAAAAAACTGACTGCATCTTGAAGCGAATAATTTTGTAGCTTAGCCTTAGGCAAAATCACTACCTATGAACCATACGCTCAACGACAAAGCCAACTTCAAAATGATGAAGACCCCAAATGTAAATTCCAGTCTTTTCACGATCTTATTATGCTTATGCGTATTGCTCGCCTCAGCCCAGCAGACCCCTAACGAAAGAATTATTCAGGTGGAAAACAACCTAACCGGCAGAATCCTTACCAGCGGAGAAAAACCAATGAATCTTCAGGAGCGGATGAAACATTATAACATTAAAGCCCTGAGCATCGCAGTCATCAAAGACTATAAAATTGATTTTGCCAAAGCTTATGGCCTAGCCGATTCCGCTACCCAGTCCAAAGCCAGCATCAACACCCTTTTTCAGGCTGCTTCCATCAGCAAATCTTTCAATGCTTTGGCCATGATGAAGCTCTTCCACGATAAAAAGCTAGACCTCTACGCCGACATCAATACCTACCTGAAAAACTGGAAATTCCCCTATGACTCCCTGTCCAAAGGTAAAAAAATCAATACCGCTAACTTGCTTAGCCATACCGCAGGCCTGAACGTCCATGGGTTCGGCGGCTACCAGATCGGCACGCCTTTACCCACTACCATCCAGATACTCAATGGCACAAAGCCGGCAAACTCTGATCCGGTCAAGTCCCAATTTGCGCCCGGAGAGAAAATGCAGTATTCGGGAGGGGGAACGACCATCACCCAGCAGCTCTTAACCGACATCACCGGCAAACCATACCAGGATTACCTGAACCATACTATTCTAAAAGCCCTGGGCATGAACGAAAGCACATTTGCCCAGCCGCCCCTGGATCACAAAAAAAACTATCTCGCCACCGGATACCTTACAGATGGTTCAGCTATTAAAGGGAATTACCACCTTTACCCTGAGCAGGCAGCAGCCGGACTATGGACCAATCCATCCGATCTGGCCAAATACATCATCAAAACCCAGCTGGCTTACCAGGGCAAATCCAGCAAAGTCTTAAATCAATCCGACACCAAAATTCGTTTGACGCCTTACGCCAACAGCAATGGATCCGCCCTTGGGGTTTTCATTGAATCTCCTGATAGCATAAAATATTTTGGTCATGGCGGCTCCAATTATGGATTCCAGTCCGCTTACTACGGGAGTCTGGAGGGCGGAAACGGCCTTGCAATCATGGTCAATTCCGATAACGGCGCCATCATCCCCGAAATCATCAACAGCATCGCCACGGTTTACGGCTTCAAAGGCCTTTACCAAACCAAAGTGATAAATTTAAGCGATGTTCCCGAATCAGTGCTGGAAAGTTATACCGGTCGCTACGATCTCATGCCCAATTTTATCCTTACCATCACAAAGCAGGGCAAACGTCTTTTTGCCCAGGCCACCGGACAGCCAAAAATCGAAGCCCTGCCCCAAAGCCAGACCAAGTTCTTTTCCAAAGAAGTAAACGCGACCATAGAATTCGTCAAAGATGAAAACGGAAAGATTAAGGAGCTGATTTTGATACAAGGCCAGACTATACATGCCAGAAAACTCTGAAATAGTTAAAATGTTAAAAATAGTTAACTGGCTAATACACGCTTACTAAAAGGATTTATTATCACTATTTTAGAAAAAAAATATCGTGATGAAACGCTCGTATCTTTTATTAAGCATACTGTTTATTTTAAACCTGAGCATAGGAATTTGCCAGACTGCACCCACGTTAAAATCAGTTCTTACAAAAGACATTTTGAATCTGCCGCTTCCAGATTCAACAAGATTTACCTCCACCTTTTTAGCTATTGATGAAAAACCGGAAATCGTAGGAACAATCAATCTGGGTATACTTAACCTAAAGGCAAGCGCTATCGTCGCTTCCAGCTTGGGTAGCGGTAAAATATTGGCATTTGGTTCACCGGCCTATTTTGAGAAAGCCCTTCTGAAGAACCCTTCCGTAGGTAAACTCATTCAAAACACCTTGAAAATTGCAACTGGAAACATTGCCGTTTTTAATCAACAAAGCCACGATCTTGCAGATTACCTGAAGGCTAAGAAGTTTCAGGTGAAAAATTTAGGGAGCCTTCAACTCTCAAAGGATATCAAGACACTTTTTCTTTCAGCAGACATCAATGACTCGCTACAGTTGCTGGCACTGGAAAAATTCGTCAGATCGGGGGGAACACTTGTCGTTGCCTCACCAATTGAAAGTATCAGAATCCGAAAAAAAGACGCTGAGGTTTTTCCAAAACTAAATGCCTTGTTAGCCAAAGCCGGAATAATTAATCTAAATATGATCCTCCGCTCCAGCTGGAACAATAACCTTATCTCTTTAGATCAAGCTCCACCCTATCTCCATATTAATACCATACCCGAGTCCTCCTTAACGCTTCAATACACCGAAAATCCACAGGATTATTATGCTTATATCTGGTTCGTCAAACCTACCCTGTATTTTACTACCGAATACAATGACGAGCGCACCATGATTGTAAAACGGCTGAAAGAATTCTTCCAGATCCCCGATACATTCTATCGGCCGACACCAAAAAGCCCCCTGGATTTATCTTCTCCAAAGAAAAAAATGGCCTACCTTATTTCGGGCAATATTCAGGAATCACAATTAAAAAAGAAATATGGAGCTAAAACTAAAATAAAAGGACATGAAGACTTTCCTGGAATGGTTCCAGATACTGCTCCAAGAGTTAGCAAAAATTTAATTATCAACGTGCAGGTGGGCAAACAAGGGCTTTTTGAACCTCATTCGGTCTATTATCGCCCACACAGCACAGGACTATATATTCCTGCAGGAGAAGTAGTTAAAATAATATTAGATAAAAAATATCACGCTCAGAAACTTAAAGTCCAGATCGGCCTTCATGATGATGACCTCGCCAGTGGTGCAGATCATCTGGTGAGAATTGGATTCGACCTGACCAGAAATTTCGAACTCAATCAAGATACCACCAAGATTTATTCTCCTTACGGCGGATTACTGATGGTCAACATATCAGATACAACAAAACTAAAATCGATTTCATTAAAAGTAATCGGAGCCGTAAACGCCCCTTATTTCAAGCTCGGTGTGACTGATGACAGTGCATGGAACCGGACAATCAAAAATTACCCGGCACCCTGGGCAGAACTGGCCACAGACAAGATCGTGTTTGCTGTTCCAGCTGAGCGAATCAGGCAACTCAAAAATCCAACTGCGCTTATGAAATTCTATGATCAGGTAATGGATGCTGATGCCGATCTTCGGATGATCGACCGGGAAAGATTATACCCTGAAAGAATCATCGTTGATCAGCAGGTAGCCTTTGGGGCCTTGTTCACCACACCAGCCAAAATTGTAGCCCCAAACGATGATGAAAGTACCGGAATTATGCTCAATAAAGAGCAAATTGAAACAAAAGGATCTTGGGGAATTTTCCATGAGCTCGGCCACAGACACCAGTTTCATGACCTCGATTTCGATGGTTTAGGCGAAGTCACTGTAAATCTCTACAGCATGTATGTTTATGATCAGTTATTAAACCTGGGTAAGTACCATAACCAGGACAACATACCCAGCAAAGCGGGTGTGATGGAGAAAATCAAACAATATATGAGAAGCAAGCCAAGTTATGATAAATTTAAACAAAACCCCTGGATAGCGCTGAGCATGTATATTGAAATTATCGAGCACTTTGGTTGGGAACCAATCAAAAGCGCTCATAAAGTTTACGCAGATTTGCCAAAAAATAAATATCCTAAAACTAATGAAGAAAAAATAGACTTATGGTTTAAAACAATAAGCCATGTTTCCAAGACAGATCTATCAGATTTCTTCAAAATATGGCAGATTCCGGTTTCAGCATCCGCAATAGCTGTCGTAAAAAATAAAAATTATCCTGTTTGGCTTCCTGAAGAATTAAAGGAATTCAACAAATCAAATTTTTCATTTTGAGCCTGGTAAAGCAAACGATCAGTCGCTGCTTATAAACCATTATTTAAACGGTTAGGTTCTCTAATTAGGTACTGGTTTATCTGCATGTTTCATCTTCGAGCTGTACCTTCGTTCTACCGCTGATTTGATGCCAACATAAATGATCGGTAACGGATGGATTTTTTCTCAAAATACCATTAATACCTAATAGCTTAAAACCTAAGAAATCTGCCTGATGGCAAAGCATCAAACACCATTTTTTTGCCGTAAAAAAGAGGGTTTCTGTTTCTTCAACAGAACCCTCTGGAAATACATTTAAAACTTACATCTTACTCATGGTGTCTTTCATCATCGTATCAGTCATCATCGTATCCTTGCCCATAGTGTCCTGCATCATCGTATCAGTTGAAGAAGAATCCATAGTGGTAGAATCAGCACCATCCGCTTTTTTTTCTGAGCAAGAAACTATTGATAAAGATAATGCGAAGGCCAAAAAGCCTAATTTGAATAAATTTTTCATGTTGTTTTGTTTTGAGGTTAACATTGTTTGACCTTTATACCACAAAAACTATCAAGGTAACCCATTAGAAAATAGTTATTTAATTAATATTCCCGCAGGTAGTAAGAAACATCAAACCCACCATTTTCAAACGCGATTAGAACTTAACCTACAACATTAGGACGAATCCGGAAATAGTTGAAGCTGCTAAAAATTAATTTAACAGCTCCATTTACTGATAATCAGATAACAGACTTATTTTAAGATTTTTTTTTAGGCATCTTTGCACCTTGCTTTCTGGCCTCAGAAAGTCCGATCGCGACTGCCTGTTTTTTGGACGTGACTTTTTCACCACTTCCGGATTTAAGCGTTCCCTCTTTCATTTCATGCATCGTTTCTTCTACTTTTTCAGATGCTTTTTTTGAATACTTAGCCATGCCAATATTGTTAAATTGTCTAAATCGTAATACGTCCCCCCGTCACCGGAATTGTTGCACCAGCCACATAACTTGCATCCTCAGAGGCCAAAAAGACATAAGCAGGTGCAACTTCAGCTGGCTGACCAGCCCGACCCATAGGTGTATCCTTTCCAAATTGTGTATGATTGGAAATAGTAGAGGGGATTAGCGGTGTCCATATTGGTCCGGGGGCAACCGAATTTACCCTTATTCCTTTTCCGTTCATAAGCAAAATCTGACTTAAGTTCGCCGAGAAATTTTGTATCGCGCCCTTGGTTGCCGCATAAGGCAGCAGCTGCTCACTGGGAGAATAAGCATTCACAGATGTGGTATTGATTATACTACTACCCGGTTTCAAATGTGGTTCTGCCGCTCTGCAAAGATAGAACATCGCAGTGATATTCGTCTGAAACGTACGATCCCATTCTTCGGCCGTAATTTCCTGGATATTTTTCCTGGCCATTTGAAAAGCCGCATTGTTGACCAGGATATCAATCCCGCCAAATTCAGCGATGGCGCTATCAATAATTTTTTGGCAATGAGCCTGTTCTTTAATATCCCCTTTTATCAACACGGCCTTTCTACCGGCATCTCTCACAAAATCAGCCGTAACCCGTGCATCTTCATCCTCTGAGTCATCTAAATAACTGATTAGCACATCTGCACCTTCCCTGGCAAATGCGATCGCTACTGCCCTTCCGATACCTGAATCCCCTCCTGTAATGATGGCTTTTTTTCCTTTCAGCTTATCGCTTCCCTTATAGGATTTTTCACCATGATCAGCTTTAGGGATTAAAGCACTTTCTTTACCAGGTGGGCTTTGATCTTGTTTCGGAAATGGCGGTTGAGGATATTTCCCGGCCGGATCGTTTACTGACATTTTCTCACTTTTCATAATCGAAATATTTAATTTACAGGTATATAAAAAACGTTCCTTAAACCAAAATGGTTTTATCAAAAAAATAAAACCTAGATTTAAGTAAGAAGATATAAAATACAGGGTCAGAGCACAGAAGGCGAAATCGCAATCTTATTTGGCAATACCAGTCACTAGGCAACCTTCCAAAGGTGTTAAGATAGTTTCCGCTTCCATCACTATCATAAAAACCTAATTGCCAGGCAATAACTCGCAAGAACACCTATATTTCTTTGCACCATTAAAACGCAAGATTTCACCATCTTGAAGCGCATAGCTAGTCCATAACATCAGCGCTCATCGATAACCCCAACCCAATTCCAGAAAAGTGAAGGCCACCTGTCATCAGCAGGGTTTAAAACCCAAAATATCATCAGCCACTGTTTTCGTTTGCCAAAAAAAATCAGACGGCTAACCAATTTTATCATCTATTTTAATTTTGTTATCAATTAGGTGGTCATTACCACGTTTGAGCATCTAAACACCAACAAAAGATAAATCAAGAATTTTTAATCGTTTTTAAACCTTATTTGTATGCTGCTTCAATGCCTGCTAAATAATTGCTTAGATTATTGATTTGATATGGCTGAACCAATTCTATCCTCCTGACTATTTTCAATAGTAAAACAAATTCGTTTAACATAACTGATTTCACTGATGGTGATAATTTTTTGGTGAGATTATAAATAATCAGAACAAAATAACTTTAAAAGTTAATGTATTTATAGATGAAACCATGACTTCGATTTAATCGAAAAAAAAATTAATTAGTTTTTGAATATAAATTTAAAGTTATGATATTGCGGTCGCAAGGGGTGAGAGCCTTGCATCAGTCATAAAGATTGAGAGCGTTAATTTAGATAAAGAGGATGCAACAGCGAGTGTTGCATCCTTTTTTTATGGATGCCAATATTTATAGCTAAACATCGTTAGCTACCTTGGCAAAGGTCAAGATTCATAATTTTTTGCTCAGCAACACTATTTCCGTGCAAATCCATGTTTCTTTCCAGATAGAGATAATAATCTCAATTAACCTGATCGAATATTCACTTGGCGTTAGTTCCTTCGCCAACTCATCTACTAACATTTTGACTACACCCAAACTACCTTTAATTTCATGATCTAACTTATCCAATTCTTCAAAATTTGAATTATGAACATTTTTTTGCATATCATACATTATGTAGCGGTTAATTTATTTTAAAAACACCAGCTTTTCAGTATACTATACAATTGAGGGAGATCAAAGTAATATAATATATCGTTAAATAAGGTGGAAGAAATTAAACCAAATGATTAACCATAACAATATCATTAAATCAGCCAGAGAAATTATGCTGTACATTTTCATTAACAATAGGAAAGTTTAACATGTTGCCAGTTAATCCAAAAGATATTGATTTGAAAATCAAATCATTTTATGGGCATTTTTCGTCAGTTCGCATGTAAAATGATGAATGATTTAAGAAGGTTGCAAAAACCAAAAAAAACAACCTGCTGATTGGTTTCTAATTTTTCCTCTAAAATACTGGAAATATTGCCAGCACTGCAGCATAAATAATTTCTTCAATATTTCCGAGAATAGATAGGAAGCTAAAAGGATCGATATCTCATACTAAGACCTATTTTTTCAAATCAATCAGCTTCCGGCTGGCAAACCGGTTTGAGACTAAGCACCTGGTCAACTATTAGAAACCATTTACAAAAGAAGTAGTTATGCATTGATATGCATCATCATTCCTAAGATAAGCCAAATCAGGTTGCCGATATTATATTTTTGTTTTTCAATATGGTACTATTTGGTTAGCACCATTGTTATCGCGCAAATTATTTAATAATCAGCACCGTCCCCGCTCCTTTTTCTAACCTGAAATAATAGTGGCGTTCATAGCGTAGCTCAACGATATCTATCTGAAGTACTCTACCTTTTAACCGGCCATCGCTTTTTATATAATTACCCAGCTTAATATTAGCCAGATCGCTCAAAGTTGAATAGCGGCCAATACGTAAAATTTTGATTCTGGATTTCGATCCGAGCGATACTGCACGCTGATTTGCTGACTCCTCCAGACTTGAAATATAATTGTTTCTCATCATAATTTGGTTATGAAGAAGATATACGATATTAATCAATTTTAGGTTTGATCCGCGAAAAAATCCGTGAGAAATACGGAAGCGGAAACCCAAACAAAAAGAAGAAAACCTCTGTTGTTCGGAACATAACCCTATTCTAAAACTTTGAGCTATGAAGGGATTGTCACCATGGGGACTGAGTGCCATAACCGAACTCGGCCAGACAGAAGAAGTTTACACTGGAATTTTAAACGAAATCCACCTGGGCATCAAAATTACATCTGATTCCCTGTGGGCGACGATTTCCAGTAATAATAAGTCACCTATCCATTTCCGTCCATGCTTTGTTCCTTCCGGAAAAATCCAATCCTTTAAGGTTCGTAAAAGCAAAGACGGATGTAAGATAGATGTTTTCTCGGTGATTGGAACCTTTACCGTTTCAGTGGCACTTTCCAGTGAAACATACCCGATCCTGCGTTACAAGTGTGCATTTACCCCATCATATACACTCTTCATACCATTCTGGCCAAAAGACATTCTTTTACAAAACCACAGGGACGATGCCGTAAAAGATTTTGGTGAGATCCATTGTTCGCAGCGGCAAACTCGTTCAGGCTTAATATATTTAACGAAGCCATCCAGCCATCTGCGGATACTTTATTTCCAAAACCTAACCTCACTTTCCGGCTATTGCGAACAGACCGCAACTTCCTTGAGCGGAGTTGTTGGTGGCGAACTGCCGGAAATCGGTCTTTCCCTACCTCCCTGCACTGAAAAACCTTTAGTTGCCGGCAAATCTATCTTGCTCTCCGACGCGCATATTTGTTTAGGCCCGCTCCCGGATGAAACTTCAGACCAGGCAACTGATTACCTGAACATGCTGGCAGCCATTTACGTCCCCCTGCCTAAACCCAAGACCCGGTATCGCCAATGGCCAAAAATTGTAAAAAATGGGCTGAAAGATTTGATTGAAAACCCAGGCTGCTGGTCGCGTGTGGAGGGGAACAGCTACCTAAATGCCTACCTCTGTGATCATGAGACACCACCGGAAATTATGGTCCAGCTTGCTGTCCTTCTCCCTTTGCTCGATTATACAAACTGGAGTGGAGATCAGCTGGCGGTAGTGAGCACCATCAAAAAAGGACTTCCCTCATTTTATGATAAAAAGTTAAAGTCTATTTTGAGATGGCATCCCGCCGCGGAAGACAAACTCAAAGGAGAAGAAGAACAAAAAATCCCCTTAGTGATGGACTCCTGGTACCTTCACCATCCCCTGTTAAACCTTTCCAGGCTGGCGCTGATGGGCGATAAAGCCACAAAAAAACTTTTTTTAAGTTCCCTAGACTTTGCGATCAAGGTGGCTCACGAATTCAACTACGAGTGGCCTGTTTTTTACAAAATGGATACGCTGGAAATCTTAAAAGCAGAAACCGAACCGGGAAAAGGAGGTGAACAAGACGTTGCCGGACTATATGCACTCGTTATGATCCAGGCTTACACCCTCACTAAGCAAAAGAAGTACCTGAAGGAAGCCATTAAGGCCGCGGACCAACTCGCAGCCGTTGGGCCTGATATCATGTATCAGGCGAACAACACCGCTTTCGCCGCCGGCGCCATGCTCAGGTTATTTAAAATTACTGGAACTCCCCTACACCTTAATTTATGTTACCGGTGCCTGGCCTCACTCTTCCAGAATGTCCAGCTATGGGACTGCAATTACGGATACGGGAAAAATATGCCAACATTTTTTGCTTTATTTCCCTTAACAGATGCACCTTATACAGCCGCGTATGAAGAACAGGAAGTATTCTGCGCCTTCCACGACTTCCTGAATCACGCCATTGGCGTAGAAATACTGCCTAGTGTTCAACTACTTTGCGGGGAATACATCAGGTATCTCATAGACCGGGCGCCATTTTACTACCCGACCATGTTACCAGATGATATGTTGTCAAAGGAGGTTAAAACAGGAAAAGTAGAACGGGATTTATGGATCGCGTTGGAAGACATACACGACGGAACTGAACAAAGTGGTGCAGTCGGACAGGAGGTTTACGGCGCTGGAAATGCATTTGGGATATTGCCAAGACATTTTATCAGAATCGAGGGTGAAACATTTATGATCTATGTTGACGGACCTTTTTCAAAAGTAAGCAAAAAACAAGGCGAAGTAACCTTCCAGATGTTAAGTCACCAAGCCATGACCTATCGGGTCAAAATTGTTTTTGACAAACCTTATCATTCGAATTTATATTTTAAGATCACTAGTGACCGAGCAGGATCTCTTCCAATGCCCGTTAAAAATAAACAGATTGAAATGGAAGTTACCGGCAACCAAAATGTCAGTATCTGCTGGACCGGTAAACAATGAACCGATCGACACCCGCAAGGATCGCACGCTTCCTGAAAGCTTCCCATTAAACCCAAGCCTTATAATTAGGAACAGTATACAGAACACTAGAAAACGAAGGTGGTTGTACCGAAACAACCTATCAGTTTTTTTCTTAACAATTTTTATTATCACCCTTATAGCTCAGGCAATAACAGGATGAAAAACGGATAACAACGAGCTCCAGGGCCTGGGCGCCTCAGCGCTATCATTGAATTCTTATCTATTATCGGGACATTTTGTATCGGCAACTTTTGAGAACTTCGAAAGCGAGTTTCTCCAAATGGCGCTCTACGTGATTTTGACAATCTCACTTCGTCAGATGGGATCCGCTGAATCCAAAAAACTTGAAAAAACAGAGGAGGTAGACCGTGACCCGCTTCCACACGCAGATGCTCCCTGGCCAGTAAAACGCGGAGGCCTGATATTAAAGTTGTATTCTAATTCACTTTCTATCGTTTTTGGTTTCCCTTTTTTAGTAAGCTGGTGTTTGCACTTTTATGGAAGCTGGAAAGACCACAATGTTGAGCAGGTATTGAGCGGGGTGCCGACTGATTCTGAACTTGACTATCTTGGTCCGGCGAATTTCTGGTTTGAGACCTTTCAAAACTGGCAAAGCGAATTTCCCTTGTCGCATCTATTGTCATCCTAACGATATTTCTGCGGCGAAAAGGATCGCCGGAATCCAAGCCAGTACATGCCGCGAATCTGGAGACTGGGAAATAGTCCATTTTCATTCCGCCATCCGTATAACAATGGGGTGATGAATACTGACTTTTGGCATTTCTTTAAAGGATTGCATTGTTTTGGAGCCAGCGCGTTTATTAACCATGCGCTAATTACGAACAATTTTCTTAATTTTGGAACATGGCAAAAGTTTTGATTTTGGATGATGATGCAGATATCCGGAATGTATTGGCGCTCATTCTGGAAGCGTCCCATAAAGTAGTTACTGTAGATAATCCAGGAACCTGGCAACAGGAAATTCAGGACTTCAATCCCGATGTAATCCTCATAGACATTCGTCTGGGCAATCTGGATGGTATCGTCATCTGCAAGAAATTAAAATCAATGCCACACACGAGGCATATAAAAGTGATTTTAACAAGTGCAGCATTATATGACATGAAGCACCTTGAACAAATCTCGGATGGCTTTCTCGAAAAACCCTTTAACATTGCAACAGTAGAAAATCTGATAAACCGTGTTTGTTAACCTCAGCTGAATAACTGCCACCTACTTCCATTGTTCTTATAAGATGATTTTTCTTTTCAACTATAGTGCTATGAAACAGGAACCGTAAAATAAAAAACCGAACCCTCTCCCAAATCGCTACCGACCCATATCCTGCCACCATGCAGTTTTATGATTTCTGAAGATATATAAAGGCCTATACCAAAACCCGAGATCAAATGGTTCCCTTCGACCCGGTAAAACCTGTCGAATATCTTTGGAATTTCGCTTTTTTCAATCCCAATCCCCTGATCCTTAACACTTACCTCAACTTCACCACCGGTGGTGATGCAGGCCACCTGTATCGATGATCCTATTGGTGAATACTTCACCGCGTTGCCTATCAGGTTCGCGATTACCTGCGCAATCTTTCCCTTATCGGCATGTATGATCTGGCTGTCGACAGGCTCAAAGATAAACTTGTGGGTAGTATAAAGCATTTGGGCTTCCTCCTGGGCTTCTCTGATCAAAATCGCTATATCGAAACTCGAAGAGATGATACTGATTTTCGCAGATTCCAGCCTAGAGAAATCCAGAAAACCATTAATCATATCTGTCATCCGTTTTGCTTGTCTTAGAGATTGTGAAACTGCCCTGCGACTGACCACATCCGGATTGTAAGCCTCTCGCATATTCATTAACTGAAGATAAGCCGTGAGTGAGGTTAAGGGCGTCTTTAACTCATGACTGACCATACCCATGAAATCATTTTTTCGCATTTCTTCCATCTTCTGTTCAGTAATATCCATCACTATGCCAGTAAAAGCGGAGAAACTGCCGGAAGGATCCGCCACCAGATTGCCAATGGCCCTGAGCCATCGCAACTTTTGATCATGAAGACCAATAACAGGGTAGCTTACATCATAATCCCCATTATTATGAATCGCGTTTTCAAGTTGAGACGATATACATTCCCGATAGTCATCTGTGATTCGTGCCAATGCCGCTTCAATGGATAGCGGCTCATCGGGATAATATCCGAAGAGTTCCTTTAATCTGGTATCGGTTATAAACTCCCTCGTGCCGGTATTAATATACCAGGTCCCAAAGTTTGCCGCCTCAATGGCCAGGCGAAGCGCCATTTTTCCTTCTTCAATAGTTTGCTGTGCAGCGATTAAGTTCGCATTGGCCTGCGAAAGATGATTATTGGTTGCTATAATATGTTCGTTAGAGGCAGAAAGTTCTTCATTCAATACGGCAAAGTCTTCATTCATAGCCTGCAGGTGTTCAGCACTTTCCTTTAGCTTTTGCTCCCACTGGTCTCGATCGGTTACGTCACGTGTGGTACCCGAAACCGCTATTACTTCGCCCTTATTATTGAATACTGGATTAAGAATGTAATCATATAACCTTCGTCCCAAACTAGCATGCGGAAAGGCAACCTCCCCCCTGACCGACTTACCTGTATCACGAATGAGATCAATCTCCCGTTCGTGCATTTCTGCGTGCCAGGCTTCATAACCATTTTCAATCAATCCTTTTCCGATTGCGTCCTCCCAGGTCTTGCCCCACATTTCCAGAAGCGCGCGGTTGGCGTAAGTAAATTTATAGTCCAGATCAAACATGTACATCAAATCGGGGCTGCCAGAAATGATCATTTCGTAAGTTCTTTTTTGTTGCCCCAAAACATCTTTCGCCTCAGCTAATGCGTTTTCCGCTAACTTTCTTTTTGTGATATCAGAGGCTAAACCGAACCATTCTTTAATTTCCCCATTACCGTCCAGAATCGGGACTGCCCTAAAGAACGTCCATCCTACCATATCGTCGGCACAATTTACACGGTATTCAAGTTCAAAGATACTTTTTGCCGCTATCGCATCTGCAATTTTTTCATTCACCATCTCCATATCCTCAGTGAAGACATTTTTGATTTTCCATTCCAGTATTGGCTTTGATGAATCTTTAAGGAAGCCCCCTTCATCAAGCTCATACATCAACGATCCATCAGGACTTAAACTATAGGCAACATCAGATGTAACCTCAAGTAAGGCTTTGAATCGTTCCTCAATGGTGGTGTTTGAAGATAAGTTTGCGTTCATTGTCCCGGTGTAACAGTTTTCAATATGTTTAAAGACATGAAAATTAAAAAATAGTTTGTATACATCACATTTTTTGATTCGATTTTGCCTTCCGAAATTTTTTTAAAACATAAGCTTGCATACTTGGTATGATTATCAACTTCGGATGAAAAAAACATGACGATTATCAAAAAAGGTAATTTTACCCTCGTAAAATTGCAATGCATTCCACTAATTTTGTAATCCAATATGATGCTAAAACGATTTAAGCCCGATACAACCTTCAAAAAAAACAATGGCGTGAAATTAAATACCCTTCGGGGAAGATGCTTCGCAATAGCCGGCGCGGGATGGCTATTATTGAGTATGGCGTTTATCTACAAGGGCTGCCTGGAACATGTAGAGATAGACTTTATATTATCGGGTTTAGGCGTACTGTCAATCGTTACCTCTGTGGATTCTATCCTTGTATCAACAAAGCTGGATGACAGATTGATCAAGGATTTATAGCATCTTATCAATCGAATCAGTAGTTGCCCGACCAGTATGTAGGCATCGCTGAGGCGTCTCTAAATATCCCCAACAAGGTACCCTATATGTTATTACAATCTTCGCTGACAATTGCGTAAAACAAGAAGGTTTATCAATTGACCTCGCGTATTTTTACAGATATAATTACCTAAAAAAAAAGGAAGTTATACGTAATATCACATAAGCAAAAACCAATTAAGTATCCATCTGTTCAGCTTATATCCGGAAAAGCCGGATTTACCTTAAACTAAATACGATTTGAATGATGAACCACGCTAAATTCACATCTGAGATTTACGCCCACTCTGACCACCTGATGTCACACGCATTAAAATTTACCCGCGATGAGGATGATGCCAAAGACTTGTTGCAGGAAACACTCATCAAGGGACTTCGCTTTGCCAATAGTTTTGACCAGGGCACCAACCTAAGGGGCTGGTTATATGTAATCATGAAAAATACCTATATCAATGATTTCAACAAAACAGCCAAGCGTAAAGCCATTATTACTGTTGAAGATGACATTTCCAGTGGACAGCTAGCAAAAAGTGCTACAAAAAACAGCGGAGAAACCACATTTGCCCTGGAAGATATCAATAAGGCTATGGCTTCCATCAAAGCTGAATATAGCGTACCTTTCAAAAGGTATTTCGAAGGATATAAATACGACGAAATCGCTGCTGAACTGAATCTGCCGATAGGTACAGTCAAAACCCATATACACCAGGCAAGGCTTGGACTTAAAAAATATCTGAAGATGTACAGACCATAGGAAATTAATTCAGTTGGGCTGTCAAGGGATTCATCGGATAAATATCTCCTACTGACTATAATACCAAGCAGGAAACTTGCAGCTTTCAGGACATATGAGACACCCTAGTCTTTTCTGATCACAGAAGGGTTTATTAAAACTGGTTTTAAGGTTTGGGTAAGCAAAAGTTATCCAACCTTATCTTAAAAAACTCTTTGGTGCATACATGTTTCTTACAGGTTTAGCATCCATATTTTCTTGCCAACCTATCCGAAAGAAGTAATTTGCCGCGTCCGCCGGAAAGCTTCAATTTGAAGCCAGCGAAACGTATATCAACTCATCCAGCTCGAACATAACAGCAGATTGACATAGCCTACCTCTTTCCCAATTGGGCAACTATGTTCATTTAAACAAAAATCCTGAATAAATAGTTAAATATTAATTTTAGCTATCAGCAAAAGGCACAGAAGTACATCCACTATGACTTACAAATCTCTTCGAAAAAGCACTTTCACATGTAACTCCATAGTCCTGCAAAATTTGGGTAAATGGTAATTAGTTAAACACATTAATATTGTTAAAAAACTGATATAAAGCATGTTCCGGAAGCAGGAATTATTTCCAGTAAGCCAACATAGTGATGCCGTTTTATCCAATCCAACAAATAAAATCGCCATGGAGTACAGCTCCCAACTTAATTTCGAATAGTTAAATTTCCCTAACCTTAACATACCCGAATGAGGATACAGTACCATGTTCGCCACACACATTGAAATATTGATGTAGCTAGCGAATCTGTACATTTTCTTGCAATGCAGAAAACATTTATAAATGCACGCTGATGATCAATTTTAAAGACATTCAATAATGAGAAAATTTTCAACTGATAAAACGGTGGTATTATGAGATTTTCAAATCTGTCCTGGATTAAAGCATTATTCTAAAACCGAAGCTTCCCAAAAACTTGTATCACAAAACAAAGTTTAATAAATCTACAAAGACGGGTTTTAGTGATACAATAATGAATATCGGATACGCCAAGGTTTCTACTAAAGAACAAAATTAAATCTTCAATTGAAGCGCTCGAAACGGCGGGTTGTGAAATCATTTTTAAGGAAACAATTTTTGGAGCGACGAAGGTATAACGGACAAAAGCATTTAACTTTTTTACCTTGAGTAAATGACTTCATTGCTGCACACGCTTCTTTTTAAAAGATTTTCAATCATAAAAAGGTAGTCTATGTAATCGTTAGGTTGATGTAACTTGAAGGCAACCATTTTACGATCAAGTCTTCTTTGGCATCCTCAATTGTCTCTTCACTGACTTGCTTGCCACTGCCATGATTAACCTCCATACCTGCTTCTACAGGCACACCAAGTACAAAGACCAATTTTGACCCTACTGCTATTTTTCGGCTGACAAAGAAAGTATTTCCGGTGAGTTGTACCGTTGTTTTCACGCCCGGCGTAATCAATTGCCGTTTGCTATGATCTTTTGAATAGCTTGCCCGGAGCATGTCATCGTTCAATTTCAAGTAGCGGCCATCTGCCAGTTTTTCATAAAGCTGAATTTTGAGGTCCATATCCTTTTTGTTGATAATAAAACTTAATTCCCCATCTAATGATCCTGCAATTTTTACCGCCTGTTCAAATTTACCGGTTTCAAAAACCAGGCTATTCTTCCCTATATGAAGTGAATTATCCAATATTAGGGTATTAATTTTATTTGAAATCGTATCGGATCTGTCATGGAAATCAATCTTTTGCTTGATGGTTTTAGTTCCCTTAAAAACTTCCTGACTTAGCTGGTAAACACCATCTTCTTCCTCCGGACGCAGAAAATACTTCAGGTGCCTCCGACTGATATCAGCAAGGGTAGACGCATGATTCCAGCTGTTCTCACCCATTACCTGAAAATTAACCCTGTCTTTCAACATCGCTGGTTTTGGCCCGTTCTTCAAGATATAATCAAACCAGTCAAATGTTAATTTATAGGTCTTGAATATAGCAGCTGAGTCCAGTTTATATCCCGCTACCATTTCCGGCATGCTCAATTGCTGCAGTCCGATATGGTCATAAGGACCCAGAACCAAATAGTGTTTTGCACCTGGGTTATTTTCATTGTGCTTTTTGAAGTAGTGTATTGCGCCGGACTGGTCGACATCAAAATAACCTGCGATGGTAAGCACAGGAATATCAAGTTTCGCATACTCTTCACTTGTAGGTGTAAATTTCGCCCAGTATTCATCGTATGATGGATGTGCCAACCACTCTTGAAATAAGGCGCTAGGGCGTCCTTCCATCTTGTCAAGTGAGGCAAAGGATTTTCCGCTGGTGTGCAAGCTATTGAATAGCCTGGTCCATTTTTTCTGATCCGAAAACTCGGCCATACTCGCACTGTCAAGTAATTTCTTGTCGGTTGCGTAATGTATCCAGTTGAGCATATAACCCATATTGATATTATTATGAGATGGGAAGTCTACCCCAATACCCACCGCTGATTGTGGTACGATTGTTTTTAGCGCGGGATGAAGTTTTTTTACTGCTGCCCACTGACTAAACCCCAGGTAACTCGCACCATACATGCCAACCTTACCATTGCACCAACTTTGTTTGCTTACCCAATCAATCATGTCCCATGCATCTGTAGCATCATTAACAAAAGGCTTCACTTCCCCAGTGCTTAAATATTTTCCCCTGATGTATACAGTTACCCCCACATAACCCCGCAAACTGGAAAGAGTATTGAAGTACCTATCAGTCTGTGGGCTGGCATAAATCGAATACCTAACCAAAGCAGGCAATGGCTGCGGAACTCCTTTGTTGTGGACAACAATTGCACTGAGCTCGTTTCCGCTCCGCAAGCGAATTGTGATGCTGTCTCTTGTGGTAAACTCTTGAGCATATAAATCAAATGCTGTCAGGATTAGAAATAAAAGAATAATTTTTTTCATGAGATAGTTAATTTTTGGGCATAGAAAGTCCATATGTGCTGCTGTCATTTATTTTTTTAGTATGAATATTATTGAAGAAAAGGTCTAGTCTGTCTCGTCCAATAGCTGTTGAAGGTTTTTGATGTAGCGGCCGAAACCAAGGTCAAAAATGTATCTGGTAAAATATGGCTGAACCAGTATTAGTAAAGTATATACCCCAATCCGGACCGGTAAAGCGATATCCTGCCAGAAGTTAAAGGCAGTTGTAGTTTGCTGGTAAATTGTGATCTCTAGTACCAAAATAAGTATAACCAATATTATCCTGATAAATATCAATTGCTTTTTGGTATTAAGGTTAAGCAGGATTAGATTTTCCTGTATCGCATTTTTCAGCGATTCGCTATAGGCATGTTCCATTTTGGATATCAATCTATAACCTTGATAGTACATTACTGCAAGAAGTATCATAATTGGAATGATTACCCAGATAAAGGCATTTTGCTGCAATATCGGCTTATAGATCATAGCTAAGCTCAAAAAGGCAGCGGCAAGAGGGAGCAACATCGCCTGCGTTTTATATTTTGCCTTCAGTTGACTTAAGATACCGCTGCTCTTGGAGGCAATTACCTTATCCAATTGGTAAGGGGGAATGAATTTATCGTTTGACTGATTCCAGTTCTGTTTTAATTCGTCAAGTTCCATTATGAATTGGTTTTAGTGATCTGGCGTATTTTCTCTTTAATTCTATTCATCTTAACCCGAAGGGTTCCATTGCTTATCCCCAGGATATCCTCCATTTCATCGTATGATTTGTCCTCCAAGTATAGCATAACTATTGCTTTTTCAATATCATTGAGCTTTTCGATTGCGGCATACATTTTTTGAAAGTTTTCTTCCTCTTCGGCATTGATGGTTGCATCGGGTAGCTCTATATTCAGGGTCTCGATATCGGTCGCATATATTTTATTTTTCTGCTTTCTGTATTGGGTAATTGCTACATTCAGTCCTATACGGTAAAGCCAGGTGCCGAACTGCGCATCTCCTCTATACTTTGGGTATGCTTTCCATAGTTGGATAATGATCTCTTGAAAAAGATCTTGCCTATCCTCATCTGAATTCCCATACAAACGGCAGATTTTATAAACCATCCGCTCATGTTCCCTGATCAGTTTTTCGAATGTTTGGTATAGGTTATGCTGCTTCAATTTTTTAATATTTGGACAATAGGTCGCAAGAGATAGATAAAAGTTACAAGAAATAAAAAAACTTTTAATTGTAGTTTTGGTCGTTTGCCTAATTATGATTTTTAAAAAGTTCTATACAGCAGTATAATGTCAATATTGACGGTTGGAATCTGTCGTCCTGTAGTAAGAAAATAGGCCAAAATTTTAAGGTTTAAGCTCACAAATCAAACGTTCTTAAATTTTAATCTCATAAAACGAAGAAATCAGAAGTAAAAAGCAAACTCGATAATTTATAAGTTAGCGGATTGTTTGGAGTATATAGCTGATTACCCGATCAGACTTGTTAATTTTATCTTTTATGGATGGTTCAATTAGTATATCAGGAATTACTGCATGACTGTTTTTTGGATCACAATCTACACCTAGGTCAAAGGTAGTAGTGGTTTGGATTTTTAATTTACTGTTGGGCAGTTCCATTAAATAACCTTCACCAAAATCATTTGTATTTTCTCCGGTTGGCTGTCCTATAACTGTTGCCATGTGATATTCTTTTACCCCGTCAGCTAACATGTTTGCACTTGAAAATGTCAACGGTCCTGTTACAAGATATACCTTTCCGGAAAATAAGAGTTTATTATCTACAAACATAGGTTCGTGTGGGCCACACTTCCTATAATCCAATACTGTATTATTCACTTTCTTGAGATAAGATTGGGTTGTGTCACCCTGATCAGTCAGAAAGTCTTTATATCGTTGGCTAACACGCCAAAATCGACCTCCGGAAAGTGAATATGGCTTAACATTGAAATAACTGATCAATAAGTCAGCAATCTGCGAATTGCCACCTAAGTTTTTACGCAGATCAATCACCATTGTATTAATATTTTTAGTTTTTAAAGCCGTAAAGCAAGAATCAAAAAATGCAGTATATGCTTTAAAATCTGACTCCATAGTATTTAAGGCCAGATAACCTATCTTCTTGTCCTTTAATTCGAACGTGAACCTCTGGTTATTTACCTGCGGTAACGCTTTTGCTAAACATTCTTTGAAGGTAATTCCTCCCTGAATAGTGATGAAGTTTTCCTTTCCCTTATATCGGTATCGCACCTTGAAAGGAGGCTTTACATCAGCCAGATACAAGAAGCTTCCAATAAGATTTATTGCCATTTCCTTTTGGTAAGAGCGTAATCCACCGATCATCGAGCTTGTTTTTTTATAGAAGCTTTTCATATCTAAATCATTTATAGAAGTGATTGATGCTCCTGTAGGGATGTTAAACTGCTTATTCTGAACAGGCAAATAGACATTATAATTTTTATCAGCAACTAATTCCAATGGAAAGTATATATTGTCCTTGAAATCAGATTTGAAAATCTGCTGAACTATGGTGGGCATGGTGTGTCCATCCTTTATGGTTGATGTCAGATGACTCATTACCATTGTGAACGATTTCACTGATATGGAGTCATTAATTGAATTTTTTAAACTATCTGTTACCTTCCTGTATGACTCCTCACTTATATATAAGTACGGATTGTAATGAACTTCAAGTAGTGCTTTATTAAAGTAATCAATATCTGATACAGCCTGGGATTTTGAAATATATTGTGCGTTAAGCTTTTGTGTGAGTATCAGGCAAATCGTAAAAAGATATAAATATTTCATTTATTTAATTTTTAATAAGATGTTATTTCATCTGCTTAGGTTGCAAGTGTTATGAAATAAACTTGTTTACACTGGATTTCGGTTTGTTAAATAACAAATAAGTGATAAGCATTCTATAAAAAAGCGGTGGGTTTTCGATAGGTCTTCATTTCGCTCTTAAATTTGTCTCAAAAAACGAACTTTTAATTTGCCATTATGTTTTTTCGTTTACTCAAAATCAGAAATTATAAATTAATTTTGATTATAAAATGAGTTTATGATAATATATGAAGAAACTTGAATACAGCAGGACAACAATAGGTGGCTCTCCTAATTATCATATTCTAAAGTCCTCTCTCCTAACACTTATTAAATTACTAGGATTTTATGGAGTTTTCTGTACGGACATTTGACTTAATATATCTATACTATTTAAGATTATCTTCAATAATATTGTTTAAATTACTGGTATCATATCGTAAAACTAATGCAAATGAACTTTGAAAAAATAATTAAAATATTTGCTATCCTATGGATTCTTTTGGTTGCTTTAAATGGCAATGCCCAAGTTACTATATTTCAGAATACGATCGATAAACTCGAAGGTTATAAAAATTTCAGCGTTCAGTATGTCTATAAACAAAAGGAAGAATTCGGTGATACGTTAATAAATGAACAAAAATTTGTCTTTTTAAAGAAAACTGAAAATAAGGAACTTGGTTATTTTTTCAGACATGAGTTCAAATATAATGGCATGAAATTGCCGACGATAGACCTATATTCAGGAACAGATCAAATTTCAATATTTCCCACCGATAGTACTTATCAAAAAAGCAATCAACAAGCCATGACATTTAATCAGTCACTCCTTGGACAATTAGCTTGGATAAGAAAATTTCTAAATAAAAATCCCTCCAAACTTATAAAAGCCCAGGATACAATTGTTAATGGCTGCAAAAGCTATCATTTTATTATTGATATTAAAGACACGACTATTAACGAAGACCATGCATACACATTAAGACATCTGTTTATTGATAAGGTGACAGGTTTACCTTTAAGGATATTGAACCGAGTAAGGACTGCCGATTTTAGCAAACAAGTATCTAACTACTACACAGAAGAAAATTATTTCAATTATCAACTGGAGCAAGACGTAATTGATGCCGCTTATTTTGCTGTACCTGCAGGATTGCATCCATTCAAAGAAAAACCCATAGAGCAGACTACTTTATTACCGCCAGGGACTTTAGCGCCCGAATGGACTCTGTACGATACCGAAGACAGAAAAACTTCGTTATCAGAATTTAAGAATAAAATAGTATTATTGGATTTTTTCTTTGTTGGTTGTGTTCCTTGTATTAAATCTCTGGCAGCTCTCGAGAACCTTCGAGAGAAATATAAAAATAAAAATTTTGAGATACTTAGTCTAAGTACCAGGGACAACAAGAAATTAGTGAAAGAATTTAAGGAAAGTCAGCATATAAAGAATAAAATGTATCCAAATGCAGGTGATGTTGCGAACTTATATCGTGCACATGAAGCTCCTACATTCTACCTCATTGATAAGGACGGTAAAATATCAAATGTTGTAAAAGGATACTCTAATGATTTTGAAAATAAAATGTCTGGCTTGATAAATGCTTTACTTAGAGGAGAATAAAGGAGCAAACTTCTCCATTAAAAAATGGTAGCATTCTGATGGGTTGAGGGTTTTGCAATTATATTTTTTCGTCTCACAAAAACGAACAATATCTGTAAGTAAAGCATTTCATTTGACTTGCATAATTATCTATCAATCCTGGGTTTAATTAGTCATAAATTTATTCTATCAAAGAATAGTTTTCCTCAAAATATTTACTACTCGTTAGGTATATTCGCCAAAAACCAAACAATATGTCAGCAGTATCTAAACCAGCCAGAATTGATTTCTTTTTTTACGTATTTACAATAATGGTATTCATTTCGCAATTTAGCTTTGCTCAGTCTTTTGTTGACTCAACATGCTACCAATATTTTGAAATTACTGCAAAACTTAAGCAAGGTGATTCACTAAGCCGATCAGATTGGAAATCGTTTCTGTCAAACAACGCGATTAAAGACTATATGGCTGATCAGGGCGTCAACGAACAATACTTTGAATCATACAGGAAAAATATGCAGATTGTTTATATGCCAAAAAACAGTTCCATACTGCAAAAAAGATTAGCAGATCCAAATTCTTATTGGCTCACATATATGATAAATCAATATAAAGTTGATGAGGATGGTATGAAAGAATATCTTAAACGCATAGATTCTGATCCTAAATCATATTTTGACAGGTCTTACCAATATGCCTATTCCGCTCTACCTAAAACCGCTCATAAGAAGTTACCTAATCTTAAGGTTGCTATTATTCCAATTCATAATGATGCGCATGCACAAGATGGCTTAATCATCTATACATTACTGTGCGCTTATAAAAATGATCAAAATAGATTGGGAGCGCTAGGTGGGCATGAACTTCATCACATGCTCAAACCCCAGCCGTCATTCGACATTGAACCAGATGATAATAGCATTGTAATGGCAATGTACCGGGTATTGAATGAAGGTTCAGCAGATATGGTAGACAAAAAATATATGACTGATACAGCCAGCCGGTTAATGCCCACCCAAAGATATTTTCAGGAATTTTTTGATGAAGCAAAAAAAATACTACCATTAATGGATAGTTTATTTTCTCAAGATGTTAAAAACAGGAAAAGTCTGAAGGTTAGAGACTATTTTAAAGGAACCCCATATACGGGCGGACATGTACCCGGAACATATATGGCTCATTATATTGAAAGAAATGGCTTGAAGAAGGAATCTATTAAGTCATTGGACGATCCCTTTTCATTTTTTTTGATCTATGATAGAGCATCAAAGATGGATAAATCAAAACCATTTCGCTTTTCAAAAGCATCGATCCGAAATATCGAATTTCTTAGAAAGAAGTATATCAAATAGATATAAGATTCTAGATATTGATTAAGTCAGTAACAGATTGAATTTGATAGAATTGAATAAACCATGGATAATAAGCAATTTGTTTAGGTGGCATAAGCTTTCATAAATTGTCTCAAAATACGAAGTAAATATTTAATAGGTTCGAACCATGTTTGATGCATTAAAGAATCTTTTTGAATACTTTGGCTCAAAAAATAAGGATTACGTTTATAAGATCTATCTACCTATAAATGGCAGGATAGTTCTGACGATGTTAGACCTAGATACAAGTTATAGGTTATTTTATGACACGGCTAATATGAAAAGAATTCTACTACAAGCAATTTCTCTATTTTTAAGCTTTTCGGCTTATTCGCAAAGTATCAAATCACTTAGTACTGTTGGTGCAGGCGACATAATTTCTAACGAACAATGTGTAATTTATGGTAACTTCATTCAAAGGCTAGGTTTAGTAGTGGAGGCTATCCACAAGACATTCGAATAATGAACACGGACACAAAGGAGATATTCAGCTATAGAGTTAAGCCGACTTTCAAATCTGCCAAGGAAAATCAGTTTACATATTTCTTGAAACCTGGCAAATATATCATCGTTAATTACTGGTGGACACAAAGCAAAGTCTATGGAGGCACAATGTATGCCGAACCAATTTTCAAAGGCATTGACGCTACAAATAAATTTGAAGAAAAAATTAAATCAGGCGAATTGAAAGAAAAAGACCTTACAAGCTTTAGCTTTATAATTACTGAAAATACGCTGAATTATCTAGGTACGTGGCATTTTGACAAAGGTTTAGTGTCTTTCACTGACGACAAGACAAGCCTTGACGAAAAACTCTCTAAAAAGTTCAAAAAACTTGATTTCACAAATAGTAAAACTACAATACCCAATTAAAACAACCTATAACAACAGGTTTAAGTTAAGCCTCAGGCTAAGTGAGACCACAAAAATTTGAAGTTATTTAGTTAGTTTAGTGCTATGGGTGCTATTATGAAAAATAATAAGGCTCAACTTAAACCTGGAAAACGTTATAAATAGTAAACCCCTGTCTCAAAAAACGAACGTAACTATCGTAAACTACATTTTTTTTTTCACTTGTAAATCTATTTGGCAATTACGGCTAATGGAACATGTCATGAAAAAAGTAAGCCTTGTCTGAAGAAATTAACTTTCTCCTTCTCATTTGTAAACTGAGCCTCAAATTCAGCAATATGTTGTTCTCTTCACTCTCGGACAATATTTGCTGGCTAAGCTGTTTCAAATAAGCGTCTTCAATCAAAAGGCTTTTTCAGGATACTACAACCGGATCATCTTCGCCAGCATTCCTCAAATGAGCTTGAGGCTTCACATCCTAAATATCGAACGCCTCTGCAACCGAACTGCCTTTACCAACTATGATTAGGTGCACAAGGTTAGGAAATAAGCAAGTGAACCCAGGCGATTCCCATGCACGTCCGTTCTGAGAAATTTAGGTAATCCATCGAGTTCTATATTTACGTGCTCGCCAAATGACATATTACTTATGTTCTGCGATGTATTCAGCAATAGCTTTTCTGGATGATGTTCCAGCTGCCTTTGCATATTCTTTATACTCACTTGGGCTGATGCCAGCCTGCTGAGCCGCATAACTCACTTCGTTTGGATCGTTCAAATCTACTTTAGCATCATCACGACCATCTTGTTTTCTTTTATCGTCCATGCTAATACAACATGTAGGAATGTGCGTTTGTTTTAGAATTTTAATTGGATTCCAGAACACTGAGTCTAAATGGTGTATCTTGTCGTCAATAATAGAATCCCCTAACCTAATTAAGCGGCTATTTCATAGTGCTATGGCATGTTAAAAAAATAAAGATCGAAGCCAATTAATTCTGGATTACCTTTACTGGATGACAATTCAGCTGTATGAAGATCGGTTTAATAGCAGAGAAGTTACCAAAAGGAGGAACACTATTGTTTCCTGGAACAACTATAATTGATTCAGAGAGATTTCCAGCCGTATCTATATCGACATAAAAGCAAATCCAGATGCGGAAGCGAATACAGCTATATAATACCGACTAAAAGCTTTTAATACTCTAAATAAAATCAAATGTATAGTCATAGATGTTTAGTAAGGCGATTTAAGACATCCATCCTAAACCGCCTACGTTCATTAATTCAACTGTCGCTCAGGACAGCGACTATATTAAAACCAGCGTAAATAATTCTTGTTTGTAACAAAAAAGGCTATCTTCTGATAGCCTTAAGTTTAACAGATGATATTAAAAGTTTCCTTAATATGAACACCTTTTTATAATCTTCAATTCACCAAATTAAAACATGTTCTACTTAAGTTATTTAGAAACATGAGTTAGACAGTTGTGTTTTTAAGATTTGATTAACCTGGTAGGATAAGGCTATCAGTGTATGATAACCGATACTTATCAAAAATTTCGTGTTTAACTTTGTTTATCTATCCCTATTATTTATAAACACGTTAACTGAACCTGGCGAAAACAGATATAATTGCCCAGGTTGCAGGATTTTTGAAACCTATAAAATTCCTGGTGATTTCATTTGTAAGAAAATTTTAACCTTTCTTCCAGTAAGGCAATATAAATGTGATAGGTGTATGCATAGATTTACAACTTTGATTATTAAGATCAGGCCGATACAAAAAGCTTTTTCAATAGCCTGATTTCCAGCATGATATATACAGACTAAAGATCAACAGGTGAATAATCCAGATTAGAAATCTGCAGGCGTAAATGCCACCCTGTAGTATAAAAGTCAATTATCCGCCTAATAGCCATTATTGATCATTAAAAAATATCTTCTGCCAACACCTCCATGGGCAAAAGTCATGGTAATTATTTTATCACCGTCCGGAAACGAAACATTAAAAGCCGTAAATGTTAAGTGCATATTCCATTTTTAATGCAATCTAGGATACGTGCGTAGATTAAAGGGTGTATCATGTTTTGACCGGTCAAAGCGTATTCATCATTTTTTCTAATTACATAGCCTTTAAATGCATTATTAATATTGATCCTAAAAAGGTTAGTGTCTCCCTTAACTGGTTCAATAGCGATTAAGTCAGGGCCAATTTTAATGTTTTTTGTATCTGTTGCTTCTTGATATTTCATCAGGTAAATATTACTAATATTTTTAGCAATCACAAAAGAAGTTGTGAACAAATTAGCAGCCTTTTATACAACAATATGGAATAATTTTGTAACAACTTTATGGTTAATTAACATTAATTATTGGTAAAAATTAATTTAGTTTAAAAATGTAGGTTATGAAAAAGATTTTAATTGTTGAAGATGATAAATCAAATTTAGACGTCCTGACACTTATTTTTGAAAACGAATCACATTTAGTGAAAGGGCTGTCCAGCGGCAAAGATTTTCTTAAAAATGTACTTAGGTTCAAACCCGATATCATCTTTGCTGATATTATGCTTGGCGATTATAACGGAATGCAATTATGCAATAGTCTGAAATCTAATTCACAAACAAAAAGTATCCCATATTATTTTATGTCTGTTGGAAAGTTTGAAGAAGTTTCTAAATCATTTGGTGCGGCGGGATACATCAGTAAACCCTATGAACTGTCCGATATTTTAGCAGTAATCTAGTTTATGAAAGTCTTAAAAATGGATACGCACAAATTTTCTCTGCTCACGGAAAGGCAATACGATGTCCTCCAATTAGTTGCGGAAGGTTTAACAAACTCCGAAATTGGAGACAAACTTTTTATAAGCTGCAGGACTGTCGAAGGAATAAGGGCAGATTTATTGAGAATTACCAGAACTAAAAATACTGCAGCATTAATTACGCATTGTTTTAGAAGCGGTATTTTAGTATAAAAAAATGCAGATAGAATTAACTAACTGCATTCAATAGGGATAACACTATGTTTGTTTGGAGGTTAGTTAAACCAGTTTTACATTTACAGCATTTGCGCCTTTTTTACCTTGTTCAATATCGAAGGTCACTTCATCACCTTCACGAAGTTCTTGTTTCAATGCTGTTGCGTGAACGAATATCTCTTCACCGCTGTCTGTCTTAATAAATCCGAAACCTTTGGTTTCATTGAAAAATTTTACTGTACCTAATGCCATTAGCTTTTTTATTTAAAACTAAGTATTATTTTCAAACAGTATACAGTAGAAACTAAAATGTTACCATTTCTTTTAAATTCTAACCAATAAAAAAACATACAACTATTGCTTCGCACTTCCTAAAAATTCAGACCAGTTAAAAGTAGAATTCTAGAACCTCAAGATAAAGGCATGTCCCAAAAAATTGAAGGCATCAATCCCCTACTATCTGTACTCATCAATAAACTCCTTGGTTGTGAAATCTTTTAGCCATTTCTGCTGTATTCAACATATCCCAAAAGAAAATATGGCAGCCGATCGCTATCAATTTAAACAATTTTAAATGATTATAAAACCATAACTCCAGCATTGTGTTTAAAAAATAGCATCCAGCTGCCAGTCAGCAGAATACTAACTGTTTCCACCTCAAAACAGCAACATGAAACACAACAAAACACAGCTTACCCCTGAAGAAAGAAAACTCTTCGGCGATCTTATGCCCGAAGAATTAGAAGAAGTCATCCAATCCGGATTTAACAGGAGACACTTCATTAAACTGATGAGTCTGGCGACAGCGGGTCTTTTAGCCAGCCATGCCATTGGTGCAGAGCAGCTTTTTGCCCGAAGTATTGAAGATGAGGCCATTGCTGATCTGATTCCGGAGGCAGTGGAAAACGGTATTACCATTAATTTAAAAGTGAATTCGGGAGCTAAAAAAGTGCTCGTCGATTCCAGGATGACCTTACTCGATACTCTTCGTGAGCGAATCGGCCTGACTGGTTCTAAAAAGGGATGTGATCACGGGCAATGCGGCGCCTGCACAGTGATTGTGGATGGACAGCGGGTCCTCTCCTGCCTCACCCTGGCAGCTACCTGCGAAGGAAAATCAGTGATTACCATTGAGGGGCTGGCAAAAGATAATGTACTCAATCCCATGCAGGCTGCTTTTTTAAAACATGACGGATTCCAGTGCGGCTTTTGTACGCCAGGTCAGATCTGTTCTGCTGTGGCACTGATGAAAGAAGCCAAAGAAGGCAATCTCAGTTATCTGACAGAAGACATCAGCAGCGAAGCTACACCCGTGATGCTTTCAAATAAAGAAATAGCAGAACGCATGTCAGGAAACATTTGCCGGTGCGGCGCCTACCCTAACATCGTCGCTGCGATCAAAGAAGCCCAATCAGGGAAAAACATTACTCAAAACTGGCTTTTCGCAGGTTAAAACCCATCACTATGAACCCTTTCAAGTTTATTTCAGCAACCGATAGCAATGCCGCAATTGCAGCGCATCACCAGAACAGCCGGGCCGCCTTTCTTGCCGGAGGAACCAATCTAATGGACCTGATGAAAGAGCATGTTGCCCTGCCCGAAGCGGTAATTGATCTGGGAAGAATCGGGCTAAAAGAGATTAAAGAAACCGCTAAGGTTGTTTCGCTTGGCGCTCTGGCGAGTAATACTTTTACGGCCAACCATAGCCTTGTCCGGAAATATTTTCCCCTGCTGAGCAAAGCCATTCTCGCCGGCGCTTCTGCCCAGATCAGAAACATGGCAACAAATGGAGGCAACCTGTTGCAACGTACGCGTTGCAGCTATTTTTATGATATTTCGATGCCCTGCAATAAGCGAAAGCCAGGCAGCGGCTGCGCTGCGATGGAAGGTTTTAACCGGATGCATGCCATATTCGGCTGGTCAGACCACTGTGTGGCAGTTTATCCTTCTGATATGGCCATCGCACTTAGCGCCATGGATGCCCGCATAAAAGTAAGCAGTGACGGATCGCAGCGGGAGATTGAAATGAAAGACTTTCACCTTTTACCCGGGACGCACCCGGAAAAAGACAATAGCCTGTCTTCAGGAGAACTCATCACTTCAATTGAGCTGCCAAAAAACAGTTTCGGTAAACATTGGGCCTATGTTAAGGTCAGGGACAGAAATTCTTATGCTTTCGCACTGGTATCTGTCGCTGTTGGTTTACAGATTAATAACAACATCATTGAATCCGCGAAAATAGCGATGGGCGGTGTTGCTCATAAACCCTGGAGGGCACTCAAAGCCGAGGCATTTTTGAAAGGCAAAAGTGCTACGACAGCGAATTTTATTAAAGCTGCAGCGATGGAAATGGCCGCAGCAAAACCGCTTTCACATAATCAGTTCAAAATAGAAATGTCCAAAAAAACGCTCGTTAGCGCAATGGAAGTTGCGCTCAAAGGTTAAGAAAGAAATCGTTATGGAAGAAAATAAAAAATCAGTTGGCAAAGGCATTGACCGGATAGACGGAATACTTAAAATCACCGGAAAAGCCAGTTATGCCACAGACTACCCGGCCGCCAATCTGGCTTATGCGGTTTTATTTAAAAGCACCATCGCGGCCGGAGAGATCAAAGAAATGTTGACAAGCGAGGCCGAAAAAGCTCCGGGCGTATTAAAAGTAATTACCCATCAAAATGCCCCAAAGCTAAACGTGAAAGGAGGCCTGCGTGGAGGTGCACTATTACAGGGACCCGAGATTACTTTTCACGGTCAGCACATCGGTATCGTAGTGGCCGAAAGCTTTGAACAGGCCACCGCCGCCGCACACCTGATCAAAGTCAGCTATAACCGTAAAGAAGAAAAAATTGATTTTGAAAAACTTTCCAAAAGCCCTGAACTTCCAAAAGGAAAAGAACTCGCCGACCAGGTTCGTGGGGCGGGGAAATCAGCGATTGCCAGCGCCGAGATGAGCGTGCAAGAAAAATATGAAACCCCGATAGAACACCACCACCCATTAGAGCCTCACTCCACTTTAGCGGTATGGGAAGGAGAAAAACTGACCTTATACAATGGTTCGCAAATCATCAACGGGGCGCAGGCAGCTGCTGCAGCAACATTGAACTTAAAGCCCGAACAGGTCAGGATCATTTCTCCGTTTATCGGTGGCGGATTCGGATCAAAAGGGGGACAATGGGCTAATCTGGTGCTTACCGCAGTTGCAGCTAAAATGACCGGCCGCCCGGTTAAGCTCGCCCTCACCCGTCAGCAAATGTTCAATTCAGTGGGCATGAGACAAAAGAATATCCAGCAGATCAGCCTGGGGGCAACAAAAGAGGGAAAACTTACCACTCTGGCGCACGAAACCATTTCGCATACGGCTGTGGACAGTGAATACATAGAACCCTGCGGAGACTGTTCTAAAATTATGTATGAGGTTCCCAATAGCCTGATCAGCTACCGGGTCGTACCCATGAACCTGATCTTACCTACCTATACACGGGGACCGGGGAAATCCACTGGCAGCTTCGCTTTGGAATGCGCCATGGATGAGCTCGCCCATAAATTAAAAATGGATCCCATTGAACTCCGTATCAAAAATGAGCCCCCAAAAGATTCTTCAAACGGGAAAGCCTGGTCATCGAGAACTACCGTAAAATGTCTACAAGAAGGTGCTAAAGCATTTGGCTGGGAAAAAAGAAAACCCCAGCCCGGAACAAACAGGATTGGAGAGGATCTTATTGGTTACGGCGTGGCCTGTGGCACCTATCCCGCCCGGCAACGCGACAGCTCAGCAATAATTAAGCTTAGCATGCGCAGTTCAAAAGTGTTTGCCACCGTAGAGATCGCGGCATCTGACCTGGGTACAGGAACCAACACCATCCTTGCCCAGACCGCGGCTGATGGTTTAGGCTTAAGTGTGGACAGGATCACCGTTAAGCTGGGAGATTCTGATCTGCCACCTGCCGCAGGTTCTGTTGGCTCAGTTGGCGCTTCGAGCTTTGCCAATGCAGTAAACGATGCCTGCAGTAAAATCACAGACGAACTGCTGGCAAAATCCGGAAAACAATTTTTTGTCCGTCCCAGCGCATCAGAACTGATGATCTCTGAAAATATAGCGGCATTTCAAACCCGGTCGGATTCCAAAGCACCTGCCGAAGCAGAAAAATATTCTGCACATAGCTTCAATGCAAACTTTGCGGAAGTGAGGATCAATAGCGTAACTGGAATGATCAAGGTCACCCGTTTTTTGGCCGTCACCGGAGCAGGAAAGATTTTAAATCCAAAAACCGCCCGCTCGCAGATCATCGGCGGAAATATATGGGGAATTGGGATGGCTTTGAGCGAAGAATCGGTTGTTGATCCAAGATATGGAAATTTCGCTACCAGATCTTTCGCGGACTATCACGTACCGGCCAACCTGGACATTGGAGAAATGGAAGCGATCTTTATTAACGAACAAGATTTAATCCCCAATAAAATGGGCATAAAAGGTATCGGGGAAGTAGGAATCGTCGGTGTTGCTGCCGCGGTTGCAAATGCGGTTTTTAACGCCACAGGCAAAAGAATCAGAACCCTCCCGATCACACCTGATAAATTGCTTGGATAGACCAGATAATAGTTATATGGAAAAACCAATTTATCTGGTCATTTACATCGACTTTTGACGACGTAAGGCCATAGCAAACATTATAAATTCCTAAATCAAAAATAGAAGGTTAGGATTGTGACCGAACCTATGATAATAGTATTAACTACGCGAACTCAGTATGTAAATCATTTGCTTATTGTCCAATTTGAATAAAAACTCACAACAGTCGTCACTGACTTTTTTGGAGATACCAACAACTGCGCCTTGTGAGTCGTACCCGTCAACAATCCTGTCTCCTAGGGAAATTGAGTTTAACTTTCTTAATGAAGTTTCGTGCGTAATTTTGACCATGCGTATTTAATTAATCGCGCAAAGGTATAGAAATCATTAAAATCTTTTAAAATAAGTCGTACAAGTTGTGTTTATTTATGGATGATTTAAAATACAAAAATGTTCGGATATGATGATTTGTTCTGCGCTGCGTGCTAATTTTATCTTTGGTTTTCTATTGCTTGGGCATTCCATTTAAAGCCATAATTTGCCAAAAGCAATTGTTACCGGTGATAACCATTTGACCGATAAGTATCGAAAACTTTAAGATTTGGCATACGATAACATCAAAAGCAAAACTAAACGCTCTATTTGTCAAATCCCCAAGAGAATCAGGTAAGAAATATAAATCTCTCCCGTTAAATAGATCATTATAATTCGCTAATTTGAAACAAGTAGATGCACCATGAGAAGATTGTATTATGCCGTAACAGCGTTCATAACTATTTTAAGAGGAAAAAATCATTTGTATTGCGATCGGAACGTTAAATCGATAGTAGCAACAAAAAATGTTTTTATAGAATTTCGCGATGAGTTGACTGAAATGGTTGGTAATCATGAAGATGAGAAAAAAAAAGTCGCATAGCGGCGGGTAGAAATAACCATTGAAGCAGGGCAGTGATGTGTTTTTCGTTGTTCTTTATTCTCCCATCCAGCTGAAATAACCCAGCGAGCAGTACTACTTCAACTAAAATCACCAAGATCCTAGTTCATGGGTTAAGCGCCAAAATGTTCCGAGCTAATAAAAACTAGCTTTAAAAATACACCGTCGCGGTTGTTATTGCCTTTAGGTATGGCATATTAGTCTAAGGGAAAAAAGGTACTGAAACGTTATCAATTCGCAATGTGGCTTTTAATTTGCCTTAAAAGGTTCTCAATATCGAAGGGCTTTTGAATAAAGTTATTAGGCCGGCATTTGGTTTCTATATCTTTGAGGGTTGCATGTGCACTCATCACCAATATTGGTGTTGTTTCAACTGAAGACAATTGTTCACACACATCCAGGCCGGAACCATCGGGAAGCATAACGTCAAGTAAAAACAGATCGGCATGGATAGATTTATCTCTTTTGCTAAATTCAGTAATCGTGCTAAAATAACCTTATAATTTTCTTCCTCCAGAATCAGATGTATCACCTGTCTAATGTCATTATCGTCTTCCAGTAAAAATATCGTCTTCATCTCACTAAGTTTATAGTTTAAACATTTAATTCTGACGATAAGCTTGATGATTATAATAATATATTTTCTAGCCAATAAGCGATTTGATTAGCGTAATAATTGCGGTACATAAAATAGTTCTTCAATGACGGCGTCTGCACTAAAGTCTACAAATAGATCTTTTAAAGATCCTGCACTTATAAAGATTACACAAGTGCTAAAGAAGTCAGGATAAGCAATGATGTTTTGACGCAGGATGTCGTCTACCAGTAAAAGTGAGCAATTTCATTGATCGCAATGACATATCCTCACATTGCCTTTTAATGTGTTCATTTAAGATCCCATGGAATAAATGCAGTTGCGGTGGTTATTTTTCCACCTCACAATGTTGCCGCAGCTGCTTAGGCCCTTGCGGCCAGATATATGAGGTTGTTTGCTTTTTCCACCCAATGCTTTTATAAAATCTGTCAGATCTAGGAGCGGCGGTAAGGTTCACAAAATGATAATCCACCAACTGATCATTTAGCGCCTGAACCAAATATTTCCCCAATCCTTGCCCCTGGTAGTCCGGATCCACAACAATATCGGCTAACATGGCATAGTATCTGCCATCCCCTACCACTCGGCCAAAGGCAATAATGAGCTCATTGTGATATACAAAAATCGTCGCCGTGCTATTTCTGAATGTGCCTTCGATCTCTCCCGCTTTCCTGTACTTCCATGCAACAGCTTTAAATAACTCCAAAATGCGTTGCCAGTCAACTTCACTGAGATCAACGTTCAATTTATATTGGTAATTTGTATTCGGAGTGATAGTGGCCATGATGAGAGATAAATTTAAAGCAAATAACTATCTTTCCATTGGTAAAGTTTTGAGGATTTATACTCGAAATAATACACCATTGGTTTTCAATCTACACTTTGATTCAGTAAGTCACACACCTCGAGAATTAGCATTTATTTATTAGCAACATTATTAATTGAAGCAGAAGTCAGAAGAGCCCGGGAACCGGGATTGAAAATTCAAAACGACGCATTTAAAATATTTGGTATATCCTGAATAAAATCTTTTCAGCATCTACTCTATTTATTCTAATTTAAATTTACGACTGAAGAATTCGGAAGAATTAATGCTAATATATAATTGAAATCAGTTTATGAACGATTTTTAAAAACGCGCAGCAGGCAGACCTTGCGAGCTTAAGTACAAAACAGTATTGAAAAAGATAATCAGGACTCCAATGATTATTAGGTTATCTGATACTATTACATGAAAAAATGTCTGGATAATTTCCCAAAAAGCAATCTGAAATTTATACTTTTCAAAGAAATATCTGATAACAAAAACTCTAACGGAATACTGCATTTTCAACAGCTATTGTTGGCATCAGGTTAATAACTTAACTTTTTTATCGCCTGTTGCCTGTATAATTTACCTAGTGGTATCATCTGACCCCTGATCTCGATCTCCTCAGTTGTAAAGGAATCTATCTTATTGATAGAGATCAGGAAAGATCGATGAACCCTCAAAAAATTGTTGGCGGGAAGCATTGCTTCGAGTGCAGCCATCGCGTATTTTGTAACGATCATGCCCTTTATGGTATAAACCTTAACGTAATCCTTTAGACTCTCTATATATAATATATCATTTAAAAAAACTTTGACCATTTTCCTGTCTGCACGGAAATAAAGAAATGCAGGTTCAGCTGTTTCTGAACGGTAAGAAGCAGGTCCGGTTGACAATGATGATCCCAGATCAGGCATTGCCTTCATCACAGCTTTTAGAAACCTGTCAAAGCGGATGGGCTTGAGTAAGTAGTCTGTAACGTCCAGCTCAAAGGCCTGGATAGCATACTGCTCAAAAGCGGTAGTTAATATTATTTTTGGGGACTGTGATAAAGCAGCGATCAGATCAATACCTGAAAGTTGCGGCATTTGGATATCAAGAAAAAAGATGTCGACCTGCTGCTGTTTTAGCGCCGTAAGTGCCTGTATAGCATTAGCGCACTCTTCCACCAGATTGAGCATGGGCACCTGCGCAACATAACGGCGCAGCACCTCCCTGGCTGGTGGTTCATCATCAACAACCAGGCAGTTATATTTCTTCATGGGCTCCATCGTACACTGGGTTTAGTTAGTTCGGGATTCATATTAATTAGCTCCAGGCTTAAATTCACGATATACATCTCCTCTACATCATGAATGGTTAACACATGCCGATCCGAATAAAGTATCTCCAGACGTTTGCGCACATTGACTATGCCTATTCCTTCGTTATTGTTCAGGTTTCCGATGGGTTTGCCATTAATCAGTTTCATTTCAAGCTTATCATCCATAACGGTGATGGCCAGGCTTATCCATGGCGCTTCAGCCATTTGACTGGCACCATGCTTAAATGCATTCTCGATAAAGGGCAATAACAATAACGGGGCTATCATGTGGTTTGTTGCTTTTGGGAGCTGTACAGAAATATCCAGCCCGTCATCATATCTTATGGTTTCCAAAGCCAGATAATCATTTATCATTTTCAATTCTTTATCCAGGGGCACCAACGGCTTATTACATTCATACAGGATATAACGAAGCAATTGAGAAAGCTCCATGATCATAGCTGATGCTTTCACAGAGACATTCTGCGTAAAAGAATAAATATTATTAAGGGTATTAAACAAAAAATGTGGGTGAAGCTGTGCCTTCAACATCTGAAGCTCTGCATTCGCCTTTTCTTTTTCAAGGACGAGGGCTGCCTGCTGCCTTTCAGAAAAACATTTCATCAACTTTATGGCAGCAGCTACACCTCCCACCGTGATACTTCCACGCAACCCGGCTAACATGGCCACCCCAAACTGAATATAAAAAGCGGGATGTGGCTCACTTGCGACCAGTGGCGATAACTTATCTGCATTTAGGTGCCGAAGAAAATCAATAATGGTCATGGATAATCCTGCCGAAAGTGCCGCAGTTAAAAATACAATTACCATAGCACCGAGTATGGCGAAAACATACTTTCCAGGTAAAACCAGTTTGGGTATAACGATATACATGAGCGTATAAGCCAGAAAAAGACTGGGTATCATATAGATCAAAGTTTCTGGAGAAGTGATGACCAGTCGATGCAAAAACGGTTGCTGCTGCAATGCCGGCGAAGGTGAAAAGGAATACAGGAGCAATTGAAACACAAACCATAGCAGCCAGAAGACCAGATGCCGCGACAGCCGCCACTCTAGCTTATTCGAATTTATAAAAGGTAATTGCTCCATGAAAAGGTCAACTTGATACTAAGATAAGGATAGAAGCATGAAATCAGTAATTCATATCAGGTTATTCGACCAAGGCTACAAAACTATCTATCAGCGTCTTTCATCGACGACAAAATGATCCGGTAGACAAAAAAACATTATCTGCATTCAGTCGGGGAATGTTAAGCTACTTTATCAAAATCATAGCATCACTTCTGATAGTTTTGAGCAAAACAATAGTATGAAGAGTTTATTCACATTAGCACTGTTACTTATTTTTACCAGCAGCCTGTATGCTCAGGTCGATACTGCAAGCTATTCCAAAGAGCGTCAGGAAATCCGTAAACTATTGCGTAGCCAGCGACCCGGAACAATCATAGATTGTAATGATATGATCTCAGTTGGCCCCAAAGGCGACATCTCCTTTACCCATCAGGAATGGATAGACGCGCAAAAGAAAGAAAAGCTGATTTTTAAGTCTGTCAAAGTAATCCCTGGGAATGAATTCATCCGCATTTATGATGGGACTACCGCAGTAGTTAATCTACTGATCAACGTCAATATTATTGTTGATGGCCGTGACCTGAACATCAAGGTGCGCCGGCTGGAAGTATATCACAAGAGTTCAGGCAACTGGTGCCGGGTAGCAGGCCAGGGCACGCAGGTTGACGAAACATTATTTCCTGTCAGATAATTCAAACATCACAACCCAACCATGAAAAAAAAATTGAATTATCTGTAGCCGTCATCATATTGACCACCCTGCTATTTATCTATGCTTGTAAAAAAGATAAGAAAGATATCAATAACGCCTCTAATGGTACCTACAGCTTTTCCAATACAGAATATACCGGCATCGCCAGAGTAGGTAATCATTATTATCCCAGGCCCCTTTCGCTACGTTTCGGCGCTGGAGACAGCGTTACTGCATGGTCGCATTTAACACTAACCAAATGGCGTCGTGGTGATGTACACGGAAAAATAACAAAGGTACAGAAAGATGCCCTGGGTCAAACACAGATTACAATATTATTTGACCTTCCGGGTGACGAACAATTTAATTCCCCATAGGTTTATACCATCTCTGCTGATAAGTCGAAGATCACAGGCGGCACTTCACCCATCATCACCATGGTAGATATTAACCTTTTCCCCAAGACTGCTCCAGGCATTGTCGGCACCTGGGCGCAGCCGGACCACCCGGAGTGGTTCCCTGATGTAAACGTTATAGTCTTTTTAACACAGGGAATCACAAATCATTTTCAAGCCGGTAAGCCGGTGTATTTCTCCTATAACGACGGGATATATTTTCAAAGGGAATATAAGCAGGATGGCTCGCGGATCACTTTTTCAGGCACCAACGTTGTTGATCCAAATTTATGTTGTTCCTTATTACGGTGTCCTTTCTGCAGATGGAAATACCCTATACATAGATGCTTATGACTTTAACGGAGCCAGGATCACTACCTCGTTAAGTACCTTTGAGTGGTATGGACCTAAAGGTGTAACGCCCTGGTTGAAGCGGCAGTGAGCTTTTCGCGGTTCAGATTCAATGAGTATTTTCTCTAAGTCAACATTTGCTATCTGATAAAACCGAACCAGTTTTGAATCTGCTCAACAAAGCAAGTGCTGTTCAAATCTGTTACAATAGCCAAAAAAATTTGAACAGCACTTCACATGGATAATCTTTCAATAGTTCCTTTTATTTATATTAATCAGCTGTATTTTTTAATTTCATTAATAGCGAATAAGCACCTTTAAACACGATCGTTTTACCATCCAAACTCCCTCCGACTACAGTTTGATTATTCTCTGATATTCCTTTTTTTAAGGGCGTCAAGCGGAAGCTGGAATCACTTTCTTTGACAAAAACATAGTCCTTGTTTTCAAAATTAACGATCGCATCGTTTGGAACCACTTTCTCTTTTTTAGCATTCAGCTGAATTTCGGCATTCATGTACATACCAGGCGTCAGGCTTTTATCTTCCTGATCAAAATGGCAATGCACCTCGGCACTTCTGTTTTCGTTTAAGGAATGGCTGACCAAAATAATGCTCGAGCTATACTTCTTATCAGGGTTGTTATTGGTATAAGAAATGACCTTTTGTCCGATAGAAACTTTATCCAGATCTTTTTCGTAAACTGTTAAGTTTAAATGAATATCCTCAGGATTAATCAGCTCGAACATCACATCAGATGGGGTAACATATTTACCAATATTCATATATACCTTACTGACATAACCATTGATCGGGGAATAAATTCTGATAGCGCGTGATATATTTCTGGCTGTCAGATTCCTCCTGTTGATACCGATCATTCCCAGTTTAGCAGCCAATGCACTGGTTTCTACTCTCAGGTTTTTTAACTCGCTTTCCGCCTGCTGAAGTACCTTATCACTACTTGCTTTGGTACTGTTCAGTTCACGCTGGCGTTCATATTCCTTGATGGCGAAATCTTGTCTGTTACTTGCCCGCAAATAATCTTGCTGAAGCTGAATATACTCCGGATCTTCCATTATGGCCAATACCTGTCCCTTGCGCACCCTAGTCCCCGGCAGCATTTCTGTCGATTTTAAATAGCCACCCAAAGGGATGCTTACAGAAACCAGATTCTGTGGCGGAACATCTATTTGTCCACTTAATTTAAGCACATTACCCACCTCCTGAAGTTTTGTTTCGCCAACTTCCAGATTGATGGTATTGGCTTGCTCTGCATTTAAATACACCAGATCAGTATTTGTTATTTTCGGTTCTTCAGTTGCTTTTTCTTCCCTGTTACTGCAGGCAAACAAAAATACAGACAATGCTGCAAAGGCTATGACTGGTTGATATAACTTAAAATTCATTGCTATTTTGATAAAAGGTAATTTAAATTAATAATGCTGTTGTTCATGTTTTTTAAGGCATCGAAATAATCAAGCTGAACCTGTAAAGCCTGTTGATTCAGGATGGTCCATTCCAGATAATTGATTTCACCGTTTTTAAGCTGTCTATCCAAAGTTCGCGTTACTGAAACTGCATTTTTTAATGCCGTATTTTCATACTCTTCAACAATGTCTGCATATTGCCTGACCTGCATCATTACACTTTCAAACTCGGTCTGCAATTGCTTGCTCCGGTATTCCGTTTCGTTTTTCGCAACCAGCTGTTGTGTTCTGGCAGATTTAACCCTCGCCTTCTGGGCACCCGCAAATACCGGAATCTCAACGCCAAGCTGAACGGATTGAAACCTGTTCCCCCTGTTGTAAATGATTCCATCCCGCAGACTCATGTTGTTGTAGGCCAAGGAAATGTCAGGTAAAAGCTTTGCGCTTTCAGTTTTAACGGATGCCGCTGCGACCTTTTCTTGCTGGCGGTGCCAATTCAAATTAGGGTGTGATGCTAATGATGAGCTATCTGCTATTGGAACGTTTAGTTTCAACCTCTCTGTACTGGGAATGAGGATTTCGCCAGTATTCATCAGGAGCATCAATTCCCGTAATCGCAGTTCCTTTTCATGCACAAGGTTTTTCTCCTGAATTTTTAATTGCGACAACTGATTTTCAGCTGATGCCCTTTCCAGCATATTTGTTTCTCCTGCTTTAAGGCGCAGTGTAGCCACCCTTAGAAACGCAGTATAGGCCGAGTCCATCCTTTTCAGCAACTTACCCCTCTCATCAATCAAAAGCAATTCATAAAACACAGATTGGGTGATTCTTTTAATCTCGGCTGCCTTCACATCAACCTCCATCAAAACCGCTCTCCACTCCTCGCTCAGCTGTCTGGTTTGCCTGTTATACACCGTTGGTAAGCTGAAACTTTGAGAGACGCTGAACTTATCATCGGTAAGCGGACTGTTGAAATTTCCATATTCTGCTCCTATAACAGTTTTGGGAAGATTGCTGCCGGTTGTAATAAGCATTTTTGCCTGCGCTGCCCTGAGTTGGCGGTTTTTGATCAATAAATTATTCTCCACGGCAGTTTCCACGGCTTCCTGAACAGAAATTCTTCGTTGAGCACTGGCTGGCAAAAAAGCCAGTAACACCAAAACTGTGGCCATCACCGGTTTCGCAACTTTAGCCTTGATTCCTTTTTCAAAGGCAATATAAAGAACAGGCAATACACATAAAGTCAGTAGCGTGGCAATCATCAATCCTCCAATCACTACCGTGGCTAAAGGCCTTTGGACAGATGCACCTGCTCCATTACTCAAAGCCATTGGTAAAAAACCAAGTGAGGCTACAAAAGCGGTCATCAGTACGGGCCTTAAACGCGTAACTGTACCTTTGGTTACAATTTTTCTCAAATCAGTTTCCCCCGAATTTTTGATCCGGTTAAATTCTGCCACCAGTACAATTCCGTTAAGAACGGCAATTCCAAAAAGCGCGATAAATCCAACGCCAGCACTGATGCTGAAAGGCATTCCCCGCATGCTGAGCAGAAAAATCCCCCCTATTGCCGAAAGCGGAATGGCGGTGTAGATAAGTAAGCCATATTTAACAGAGTTGAAGGCAAAATATAAAAGCAAAAATATCAGTACCAATGACACCGGAACAGCGACAGATAAGCGTGACTTTGCTTCATTCAAATTTTCAAATGATCCGCCAAAGCTTACCGTATAACCTGTGGGCAATTTAATTTTAGCGGCTACTCTCTCCTGAAGTTCCTCCACAATGCTTTCCACATCTCTGCCGTTTACATTAAAGCCAACCAATATCCTTCTGCGGGTATCCTCACGTTGAATCTGACTTGGACTATCGACCAGTTCCACTTGTGCCAGCTGATTTAAGGGAATCTGTATGCCAGCTGGCGTTGGAATCAGTAAATTCTGAACATCCTGGATGTCCTTTCGCTGATCGTGCTGCAAGCGCACTACCAAATCAAACTTTTTCTCCCCTTCAAATACCAATCCTGTACTCTGACCAGCAAAAGCCGCATTAATGTTCCTGTTGATTTCTGAAATGTTCAACCCATGTTGTGCGATGGCTGCCCGGTTATACTTAATCACGATCTGCGGCGTACCGGTAATCTGCTCCACGTACAATTCTGTAGCCCCATCTACAGTTTTGACCAGATTCCCCAACTGTCTGGCAAAAATCCCAAGCGTATCAAGGTTCTCGCCAAAAATCTTGCATACCACATCCTGCCTGGCGCCCGTCATGAGTTCATTAAACCTCATCTGCACAGGAAACTGAAAACTGGTGGTCACACCCGGTACTTCGCTGGCCGCTGCACCCATCTTCTCGGAAAGTTCATCAAAAGACTTAGCCGTTGTCCATTCGGATTTGGGCTTTAGATTAATAATCATATCACCCATATCCATCGGTAAGGGTTCAGTGGGCACCTCACTGCTACCGATTTTGGTCACGACATTAATCACTTCCGGAAACCGTGATTTCAAAATACCTGCAACCTTTTGTACATTTTCCATGGTTGTATTCAGGCTGCTTCCCGATAATACCCTGGTTTCAACCGCATAATCTCCCTCCTCAATGGACGGGATAAACTCCCCACCCATCCCACTGAGCAGCAAAACCGCGATCACGAATAGCAAAAGCACACCGCTAATAATGATTTTGGGTATCCGCAATGCGTTAGTTAACAATGTTTGATATCGGCGTTCAATTTTAGCCATTATCCGGTCTGAAAAGTTCTGCCTCGTTTTAATCTTCTTACTCAAAAAAACACTGCTCAACATTGGGATGTATGTTAAGGATAGGATGAATGCACCCAACAACGCAAAAGCAACAGTTTGCGCCATGGGTTTGAACATCTTGCCTTCAATACCTTGCAAAGCAAAAATGGGCAGGTAAATAATAAGGATGATAATCTGGCCGAAAACAGCGCTGTTCATCATCTTCGAGGAAGCACCTTTTACTTCTTTATCCATATCAGCTTGCGAAAGCGTGGTTACGCCAGCGAACCTATTATTGTGGCTTAGCTGGTGCATCACAGCTTCCACAATAATCACAGCCCCATCCACGATCAAACCGAAATCCAGTGCGCCTAGACTCATCAGGTTTCCGCTTACACCAAAAAGGTTCATCATAATCACTGCAAATAACATAGACAACGGGATCACAGAAGCCACCAGCAAGCCAGCCCTGAAGTTTCCCAAGAACAAGACGAGTACAAAAACAACGATTAACGCACCCTCCAACAGGTTAGTTTGCACTGTGCTGATCGCATTGGCTACCATATTGGTGCGATCCAAAAAAGGTTCGATCACCACACCTTCAGGTAAAGTCTTCTGAATTTCTGCAATTTTTTCTTTAATGCTTTTGATCACAACGTTACTGTTTGCTCCCTTGAGCATCATCACGATGGCACCCGAAACTTCGCCTTGGTCGTTATAGGTAAGTGCCCCGTACCGCGTGGCAGAACCAATCACCACTTCCGCCACGTCCCTGATCAATAGCGGTGCCTCACCCTTATTGCTCCTGATTACCACATTTTCAATATCCTCTTTGTTGCCAATGAGTCCCTCACTTCTGATGTAAAGCACTGTAGATTGTTTCTCAATATAGGCTCCTCCGGTATTTTGGTTATTACTTTCCAGTGCATTAAAAACATCAGCGATCGTAATTCCTTGTGACTGCAGCTTACCTGGGCTAATGGCAACCTGATACTGTTTCAGTTTACCACCAAAACTGCTCACCTCCGCAACGCCTTTTACACCAAGCAGCTGACGGCGAACGACCCAGTCCTGAATGGTCCGGAGTTCGGTGATGTCGTACTTGCCCTCGTAACCCTTTTCCGGCCTGACGACATACTGATAGATTTCGCCCAATCCGGTGGATATAGGACCCATTTCTGGCTTTCCGATTCCATCAGGAATGGATTCCTGTACCACAATCAGGCGTTCTGATACCTGCTGTCTGGCCCAGTAGACATCTACATCATCATTGAAGACCAATGTCACCAGCGATAAACCGAACCGGCTATAACTCCTGATCTCCTTGATACCCGCAATGTTGCTGCTGGCCTGTTCCACTGGAAAAGTGATCAATCGTTCGATATCAGTTGCACCATAAGATGGCGCCACGGTAATGATCTGAACCTGATTATTGGTGATATCCGGCACAGCATCTACCGGTAATTTAAAGAGTTCAAAAACTCCGTATATAATTAGGGCGATGGTAAACAACGCCACGATGAGTTTATTCTTTACAGAAAACCCAATGATTTTATTAAGCATAAAAAATGAATATGATCTTTCTCAATTAAAAAAAGGAATGACCAAAAAAAAGAGGGCATATCCTAAACCTTGGTCAAGAAGATGCTTTTGGGAGGTTGCCAGATTTTGCCACTATCTGGACCTGGGATATGACCTTCTGTATAATGGAAAAGATCATTTTTGACAATTATTCTAACCGCCTTCTCAAAATAATTTAAAGTCGATACAGGAATTGCGGGCGTTAAAAAACTACTCATGTCAATATTTTTGAACGGTAGCTGATCATCTCGCTCCTGATCATTATCAGTATGTGGTATAGAATTATAATGATCGTAAACGAATCCGAAAAAACTTAGGTTTTGATTGAGCTGCTTGTGCTCGTTAAAATGTTGAAAAAGCACAGGAAGCTTTATTAATTCCCTGAATTCTGTAGCGGAAAATAAATATAATAGCAGAATAGTAAAGGTGATACGCTTTTTCAATTCGCCAAAGTTAGCCAAAAAGTATTAACGACAAAAAATTCGTTTCCCACTTTTGTGTTACAACAGTAAATATTATCTTTTACTAGTTACCAATCCTGCTATTTAAAATGATTTCCAGCTGTAAGTTCATCCCAACAAATTATGCAGAAGTGGAAAATATCCCACGAAACACAGAAGCCATTTATAAACCCATCGAGGTGGCAATCTGAAAAACGGAAATTAACAATCACTTACATCATGTCTATTAAAAAATCATACTATACTTAAGAGATTGCTTGAGTAAATTCTATAAAAATCCTATAATAGCTTATTACGCTATATTGGATATATTATCCATGTGAAAACACCTGGATATGCTGTAAAGTAAATTGATGCTGGATACGAATCTGTCTCTGGCAAACAATTGAGCGCACGTATATTAATATACTATTGATATGATGGCGGGGGTCCGCTAGGTGGTGGCGATGGCACACTTAGCAAAGTAATTTTTGGCCCGTTCGCTTCAATCACGCAAAACTCTCCTTTTTTACCATATTTTTTAACGCCTTGCTCCGGAGTTAATATGATCATGTAATCCGATCCCTCCAGCCCTCCGATCGTTCCTGGCTCCATAGCTTTCCCGTTCACTACAATTAATCTTTTCGACATTGGCATGGCCTTCTTTATCGAGGAATCATATTTATAGCTTAAAGTAATCCTGCCTGCTTTAGCAGTATTGACGCCCTCGAGCACCATTCCAACTTTAAGCGTATCACCAGTTTGCTGTATTAAAGGATTATAATAATTGAAGTCATTGCTGGAATCATTTTCATAACTTATAGTAGCTTTCGCTAGACAATTTGCAGCAGCCGAAATTAGAAAGAAAATAAGCATTGCAACCCGCTTTGTGTTTGAAGTTATTTTTGCCATAAATTTGAGTTTAGATATGCAAGTAATTTAAAGATATTTTAGATTATAAGCAACAAAGCATAAGTTTATCAGTTTATCATAAAAAGCCTCTAATCTGGACCGTCAAAACAAAAGATTGATTGATAAGCATTCCTCCATAGCAGTTGTCCAGGCAAAAAGGCACTTAGCGCAATTCTAAGTTAATATCTGCAAAAGATTTTTCAATCCATATTCAAACCAGACAAAGTTGGATACTTTAACAAATGAATACATGTTCAAAGGCAAAAACGGATGTATATTGAATTATCGATTTAAATTTAGCCTTAAAAATCCGCGATTGACCATTAGCTTAATAAAGAAGGTATCATTCACTTTGCTATTTTCCATCTATTATATCAACAACAGCAATGTCTCAATGATGGTTGAAAAATCCCATCATTGTGTTTAATGAATTTTCACCGTGCATTTTATCACCATTTTCCAGTGATTTCCTCGCTGCATTTGCTGCCCTTTCCCACATTTTTATTTCATAAGATGAAATAGCCTCCTGTAGAGAACTATACCCTACCGAAGTCAGACATTCACTTAATTCAAGAGCGTCAAGCATCGCCATATTTGCTCCTTCTCCTGCAAATGGTGGCATTACATGCGCAGCATCACCGATGATGGTCAAATTCGGAAGTGTTTTCCAGTTTTGGGCCAATGGTGCGCAATAGATCGGACGGGGAATAAATGGAGTCGCTGCTTTCTTAAATATTTCATACCAGACATCACTCCAGTCGGAATATTCTGTTTTAAACCACTTCAGCACAGCGTTACGGTCTGAAAGGTCAATATTGCTATCTTTTGACCAGGTTTCATCGACTTTGAAACTCAGATAAAATCCAAGATCACCTCCCCCTTTCTGTCCCATCAGAATATTTTTTTCGTTTCCGAAAGCCATGATTTTTCCGCCGTTAATTAGCGAATACATTTGCGGAACCGCCTTCTTAGCATCATAAACATTACCTTCCAGCATGGTTATCCCAGAATAAAACGGCTTGATATCTGTGAGGTAAGGGCGGATTTTAGAATTGGCACCATCAGAGCCAATGACCAGATCTGCATAAACCGAAACACCGTCTTTGAAATGTAACATCCAGCCTGCTTTATGCGGTTCCATAGTAATAAAATGACTGTTCCAGACAACAGTTTCTGGTTCCAAAGAGGCTAACAATATTTTTCTCAACACACCACGATCAATTTCAGGACGGAAATGTTCGTTACCGAAATCTTCTTCTATATTCTTTTCATGATCACTGAAAAAAACCTTTGCTTGTTCATTTAAAATTAACGTTTTATCTGCACCCGGCATAAAATGAGTTTTGAATTCGGCTAACAGACCAGCTTTGATCAAAGCTGCCATCCCAGATGTTTCATGCATATCGAGTGGTGCGCCTTGCACGCGTGCATCCTTATTGATATCTCTTTCGTAAACCCGCACATCAGCTCCTTTAAGCTGTAACAGCCTGGCCAAAGTCAGTCCACCCGGACCACCGCCGATGATTGCTATTTTTTTATCATTGATTTGCATATCCTTAATCGTTTTGAATGATGCAAAATTATGTTGACCTGAAGGAAGATAATAGTATAAATCGGTCGTTTTTATTTTTAAAAAGTTCTTTGGGAACTACCCCGGAAAACTTTTTTATTTCTTTGATAAAATGGGTTTGATCTGCGAAATTAAGCTCCGGAAAAAGTTTTCCCTTTGCAATATGTTCCAGCGAAGCCCGGAAGCGGAGTAAATTGCAGAATAACTTTAATGAAATGCCGAATTGCTGATTAAAATACCGGTTCATCTGTCGGCTGCTCCATCCAGCTTTTTCAGAGAGTTCCTTTACGGTAATAGAACCATGCGTTTCATGGATAAAATCAAATAATTTCTTTTTGCGAAGATCAATTTCTTTTGGAATAAGAGATTTTATTTTGTGTGATGATTTTTCGCAAAAACTTTCAAAGCTATCGAGATCATCAGCACTCATATCCCAAAAATCATGAGACAATATCTTCCCGTTATCGACAATATCCGAAATGCTTTCCTGAAAAACATATTCTACGGCAAGCAGCTTAAAGCTTACGGCAAATCTCAAACTCTTAGCGGGGATTAAGCCTTCAGCATGGTATTGCGTACCTAAACCAAGAAGCACAATTTTGAAAGGTTGGTCATCTGACTTTATGAAAAATAAATCAATTCTTCCGTCCGGTAATCCGACAGTCTCCTTATCATTTTCCGAATCATTGCGCAGCAACCAAAAACTCTCCACAAAGTCTGAAAGTAATTCATCGGGTTTAACTTGTGTATAATAGATGCCGCTGGTCATGGTCTGTTTTGAGTAGTCTTCAGATACTAAAGTGCTTTTTATTTTGAATACCATTCAAATCTAACATTTTCAAAAAGCGAAAGAACCAATCCGGGCCATTTTTTATCGCTTTAATTTTCAGATTAGAAATGATAGACAGAAAAGCTTAAAAAAACGTTGGGCTGTAGTCAAATTATTGAAGTTGCTCGCAATGACATTTAACGGATTTGATAAAGGACGTAGCCCTGTGAGCGAAAAATTAAAACTTATCCGTTGAAGCCAGTGTTAAATAAAAACTAAATACTACGATGGAGACGCTTTTAAAACATTCAGAGACGCTTTTTTGCATTCCACCCAATAAGAATCTTTTGTTGACTGTTGTGATTCCAGTTAAAGATGAGGCGGAAAATATTGAACAAACGCTAGATGCATTAAGACTTCAAATAAATTTTTCAGGTCAACCGGTAGATCCTATGATGTACGAGGTATTGGTCCTCGCCAACAATTGCACGGACGAAAGTTTTCAACTTTGCAGAGCGTACATGAAGCGATACCCGCTATTCCAACTTCATTTAGAATGCATTAACCTACCTGCTCCGGATGCCCATGTGGGTGCTGCCCGAAGAATACTAATGGATGCAGCATATCGGAGGTTGATGAGGGTACGGGGTAAGCAGGGCATCATCGTCTCAACAGATGGTGATACTACAGCAGATGCTAAATGGGTAATACATATCCTTGACGAATTTTTGAAAGGCGCTGAGGTTGTAGGTGGACGAATTTTACCGCAAAACACACCCATCAATGCAAAAATACATCATTTGCGGGATGTTACTTATAGATTATATGTTACCAGATTGGAATCTATAATAGATCCCTGCCCCTCTAATCCCTGGCCAAGACATTTCCAGTGCTATGGACCAAGCCTTGCGGTCAGCTGTGAATGTTATGAACGTGCCGGACGGATCCCACCAATCCCCTATCTAGAGGATGAAGAATTCCGAAAGGCATTAAAAAGAGTTGATGCAAAAATCAGACATTCGCCAAATGTTAAGGTATTTACATCTGCCCGGATAGTTGGTCGCGTGGCGTATGGGTTTTCGGTTCAGCTTGGAAAGTGGGAAGAAATGAATTCAATTGGTGAAAAACAGATAGTAGACTCCATACAGGAACACATTTTCCGTTTGACGTTAAAAAATAAACTAAGGAAAATCTGGCAAGCTGTAAAATTCCAAAGTCATTATCAACCCACCCTCCAACAATTGGCAGATGAATTAAGCATCGACCTTACCAAATTGATAGATAAAATTATATTGGGTGAATATTTCGAATCGCTATGGGAGTGGACAGAAACACAGATTAGCCACCAAAATCCAGTAAAGTATGGAAAACAACCAATCGATGAAGCTATTCAATCATTCAGGTCATACTTTAGGGAATTAGAGTTGCCCAATTGATTTTTAATAATTGTATGATTTACCAAACCTTTTTTTAATAATGGACAATAAACCTTTTATTGTCAGGCGTTTGCTAAAGAAAATTTTCCAATGCTGACAGTATCAATTTCGGTATCATTGATCAGGTCTTTCCAATCATAATAAACCCTTAACCCCTGGTAGTCCATGAGAACGTTGCCAGTTTCCGCAATGGCAAAGACTTTAAAAAAATTTATCTTATTAAACCAGTGGTGAAGAAATTTACCAAACCCGCCGTAACCGATTATACCAATACAATAGGTTTTCATTTTTCTTAATTTATAGCTTTGATCCTATCTGACCGTTTCAATTTCTAAGATACAGGCATCTGGATGTATCAGCTCAGTTTCATTGTATCGCGCACTTGCCATGTAACCTACTTAAAACCTATTAGCCAAACCAGACTTCAAAATATATAATAACATTCCTTCAACTTCTAGTCATATGAACGAATGGTATTGAAATTGTATGCCAATGGCCTATAAATGTCAGACACAAGATCCTGCTCCTTTGGTATTACTAAGATATTGTCCAATAATTCTGTAAACCAAGGTAAATCAGGAAAACTTATTTGCGTTAAGTAGAACACATCATTTCCTTAATTGTAAGTGATTTGAGCATTCATTCTACATCAGGTTAGGGCGACGTTTGTATTTACGACCAACATCAATCATAAGCATCGTCCAACTTTCATTGATCACCATTATTCCGAAAGATCCTTTAAAACCGTAGTTGGCATATCCAAGTGTTTTCTTTTTTTTTAAGTGTTGCAATTTTCTTCGGATTTCCAAACTATTTCAAATTTTGAGTTTCCTTTAAGTTTTCTCTCAAAGCAGGTAATTTCTGCTCAGCCCAGTTTCGTACCATTCCATCAGAAACACCGCTGCTGGAAGCAGCTTTCACATGCAAAGCAATCATAACCTGATCGGAGTCTATTAGCGCCTTTAGTAGCCCCACTTCATCTCTAGTTCCGGACTTCTGATCTATTACCTGTAATGCTTTAGCTTGCTGAGCTGAAAGCGACACTTGCAAGGGAGGACTGGAAAGTTTTAAACTGTTTAGCTCTAAAATATAGTCTGCTGAAAACTTTCTTCTAGCATTAACCATTTGTTCTATTTTTTGGCTTGAGAGATTTTTGGCCAGACGTTCGGCCAAAGCCATTTGATAGGTCTGCTCCTGGAATACATTGACCATGAAATCCTGAGGTAGGTAGGCGTAATTGTCAGCATCTTCTTTATGGCAAGCACAAATACACAATACGCAAAGGATACCTACCTTTAGTGAAATAATCCTATTATAGAATATCGCTCCCATTCTCTATACTGCTTTTAAACACAGATCTTATTAATATTTCCTAGCGGTGCCTCCCGGGTTCACTTATTTTGGCCCTGAATGGAATCTTTTTTTACAGTATCATCCAAATCTTTTTAATGGTTTCCTTTTTCTGGATTATATTGAAACAACCCATAAGTGCCATCGTGATAACAGTGGGGCAAAATAATTCTGACTTTTCATCTGTTGATCGATCACGTAAGCGAGTACATAAATATCTGCAGTTTCATAAAACCACTGATTTTATGAAACTAACATGCACCTCAATAAGTTTGCAAAATACTAGAAAGGTTAGAATAAGCAGTATATATACGTACGATATTGAAGTGACTTGTATGAATAACGTCTACTTAAACCTTAGCCTTTATAATTGCTAATGCCTTTCCAGCAATCCTCCGGTAACTTCTGAGATTAAAGTACGTAGCTACCCGCAACCATTGAGTAAACAAAATTATTATTTTATTAAATTGCCAACCTAAAGGCGATAGTAACAAGCATAAACATTGATAGTGTGAAAACTATGAACCTAAATCCCCGCAGCGCGTATATACGACAAGATCAATTGAGTCCACCTTTCATCGCTATAGGTTAAACGAATCTTTTTATTTAATTGTCAATTGCCTTTGCTGAAAGTGCAACTGGGATAAGACTAAGCGCAGACTTCTCCATGACTGAGAATGCAGAAGTCTTTTTTAAAGGAGATAGTGTTTGTATGATGCCTTCGTTAAGGAAGATCTTTTGGGAATAGGCCCTGAATTGTTTGAAAAGTAAACCATGAAAAAAGAATATTTTTAGATCAGCCATAAAGCTTGCGGATAGTACCTGCTTTTCCATTTACCAATTACAGCATAGTCTGTAAATTCACGTTTCCAGGCAAATCTGTGTCAGCTACAAATGATCAAGTCAGCCAGATAATTGGCGTAAAAAGCTGATCAGCTGCTACCAAAAATGATGATGTGTGCAGTGAGTTTGACAGAAAACCTCTTTTCGAGGACAATGTAGTTCCTATTCAATTTAAGGATACTAACTCTGAGTGGGAAGATAGCCAGAAACAATCACTATAGATATTAATCAGGCTATGTTTGAAATAGTTAAGCTTAATAATTTTGCAATCAAAACAAATTAACAGCTCAAGAACCAGCAAAGTGCCGTGAAACTAACGCGTCCTTTAATATTTAAAATATTTTTTAAAGTTAGAGCTCATCGGTTATTTCTCCCTGAATGTTAGCAGATCTTTTTTTAAGTATTTTTTCATGAATTATTTTCTCGGATTGGTAATATCTCCCTGCACACGACTTAAAAAAATACAAACAAACACCGTTCTGTTTGAGCCTGGTATCGCTAGCTATGGTTATGTTTTGCGGGTTTCCTACCTTTGTCTTTAACAAAATGATACGCTAGGGCTACCCCAATGGCAAATAAAACATGTGCAGGAACCCGCTGTAAATAAAACCGGCGATAATTCATAAAAGGTGTTAGGGGATGTACTTTGAAGGTTGCCTTCCAAATCAGTGATCCGGCCACTCCGCTAACCAGACCTAAAAACGCTGCGTTTTTACCATCTGGCTTTAAAAAATTGTTTCTCCATAGATAGGTATAGACTAAAGAGAACGCCGTACCCATAGCATAATGTGCGCCCCAGCCTAAGCCATTACAAAGAGATTTTGAAATAAATGGTGCCAATCTTTTCATTAGTTTACCAAGTTGTGCCGGTTCCCTGAACTCCTGTCCTATGGTCGATGACATAATTGCACTTGATAAAGTCATTAAACTTGTTCCCGAAAGGCTACATGCCAAAGCTTTTGTTAACTTATTCATAATATAAATAATTTTATGAAACAAACACGGGTTGCTCCTGTATTCCCGACGCAATTTTAAATTCTGAACTAATTCACAATTATAATCACAAAATGAGCATGTGGCGTTTTTTACGATCAAGCACACGTGTTCATCAAAACTAACCATATTTATAGCTTAATCTTTTTGAAAAAAGCCGAAAATATTCCAAGATCAGTCAGCTGATCGACAAGTGTTTGTAACGTCTCAGAACTTTTCCAACTCGGTCTGGAGTACCTCAGGATAGCTACCCGTCAATGTCGCCTAAAGGCCATTTAATAAGTGAACATTAGGTAACTCCTTCTCGATATCTGAAATGAAAAATTCGAGCCCATCATTTGCAGTCCACTGGGTACTTTATAACTTCATGCTGCCTAACCAACCCGCATATTTACTTTCCTTATGACCAACTTAGCAATCTCCACTGAAACCCACCATTACTCAATAAGCTGTTTATCAGAGGTTTTTTTAAAAAAAAATCTTTCTATAGGTTGGCCGTCACGGTAGTACGGACTTGTTGAGTCAAATCTTTCTTTAATTTTTTTACGTCCATAGATCAATAAAATTGAAACAACTATAATAGCAATGCCACCTGCAAAAAATAATTCCAAAAGATAACTCATTAGACCCGTTGAGAAATTTCTATTCAATAGGCCCTACCTGTTAACACCCAATTTTATAATAGGTTTTAATAATTAGGATTAGAAATAATTACAAAAGCGGTGTCGGGAAGAGACGATCAACATCTGTATATCAATTCCTTGGCAAAGTCCGCAAGGGAGAAAATCTACCGTTTTCTTTCAAACCACTGATCGCGTTGAAATCGTATAACTAGTTGTTTTGCAAATACTGAAAAATGTAAAAATAAGGGGTATATATACTTGTTCGGACGTGCGTAATGACACCCAACACATAAGTTATCCAACTTAAATATAATAAAGCAATCCTGTACCGAAATAAATTTTGAGGTTTTTCGCAATAAAACCCGTATTTATCCGGCAAACTATGCTCCAACAAGGTGTGTTGTTTAATTGGTTAGCAACTCACAGATGAAAGAAAAAGATTGCTACTAATGATGTTACTAACCATGCTGTTTGGTGGCAAGCACAAAGTGGAACAATTAGTACAACCCCGCACAGGTATTGAAGGACTACTTTAACAAAATTGCAGACAATAGTCCAGTGCCCAAAAAACAATTAGCATTTAAAACGTAGTATTTGAGAAAGTCGGAAATGAACGATCGAAAATAAAACATCACCAAGACTATGAAATCAACAAACATGAACCCGCGCAGGGCGTTTCTTTCAACCACTATTAAAAGCAAACTATTGATTGCCGCTGGAGGCGGTTTTGCCGAAACAATTCTAAACCCTATTGCTATAATGGCTCAAACTACAGATAGCACTTTACAGGCAAAAATTGCTGCATTGGGAACAACATCCCTTCAAACGAGTAGGCTGGCGCTAAACAAAGCATCAAATGCTGAAGTGAACATGTTCGCGAAGTTTGAGGCCGCTGAACAGGAAGTAATGGGTAAAATCCTAAAAGACCTAGGCGATATAACCCCTGCGTTAAATGAGCAAACAAAAAGTTTACTTATAAGCTAGAGTCATCGAACGGTCCGGCTTTTGACAAAGCATACATGCAAGCCCAGGTTGATACACACCTGTTACTGAAGGAATCTGTGTCTGCACTCCTGTCCGCCAGTAGTCATAAGCATGTAAAGAATGTAGCGAACTTAGCGTTGGCAACAATCCAGGAACATACCGAAAGGAGTCAGTCGATATTGGCTAAAATTTAGCGTAGTTCCTCCTGTTAAGAGCAAGGATGTTTTTTCTAGAATTTTTAATTGCTAATTCATATTAATTTTAAATCATGGATAAGTTAACCAAAAAAAAACAGGCTACTACCGACGCACAGGAACCAGAGCCAGATTATCGAGGCATTGGTGGCAAGGCCAGCCTAAACGCCAAGAAAGCAAATATTAAATTTGTTAACACTCAGACTGAAGAAAATAAACAAGATGAGGAAAGTCCCCTTATCCGGGGCATCTGAACTGATTAGTTTTAAATAAATAATGAGCAAAAATTTAAATAAGATAGGTAGACTTCTGATCGAAAAAAAGCTCAGTATCGCATTTGCCGAAAGCGCGACTGGTGGCCGGCTGAGCACTGATTTTGCAATGATTGAGAACGCTGGCACATTTTTAAAAGGCGGAATCGTGTGTTATGACGCGAGCGTAAAGGAAGATCTTTTAAAAGTCGACCATGAATTGATTGAGACATTCACCCCTGAATCGTTTGAGGTGACCAGAGCGATTACCAAAGGTGCCAGTCAAATGATTCCTGCAGACATACATATTGGGGTAACTGGGCTTACCTGCCCGGGGGGAAGCGAAACCAAAGAAAAACCAGTTGGTACTATGTTCCTATATGGTCAACGGGGAAGTACAACGATATTTTCAGAACGTTTCAGATTCACCGGAAGTAAAAAACAGATTGTTGAATCTACGGTTGATGCCTGTGGGAAATTGCTACTTTCCTATTTGCAAAAGTTGGATAAGATGAGTTCAAGAAACCATTCAAACATAAAATAAAATACAGGCCCTAAACTAAAAATGATTTTAAATGATAACTATGGTCTTCCAAAATATAACGTATCGCACCATAGGGTGTTTACAAGAAAAAGATGTTCCAGGTGGAAACTATCGAATTACCCTTCATTAAGATAAGTTAAATACGTAGATGGCAAACCGGGCGATCAACTTACCTCTATCCCGCTACTAATAAGTGGATATTTTATATCCCATACATTTGATAAATTAAAATAAAATAAAGATGAGCATATGTATTGAAATATTTAGCAGGCTAGTATTAATGTATATCTTTTTGAAATGGTTTTTACACCTCGCTAAGGTTAAATCTTTGAGTGATTTAAATTTCGTTCAATTTGCATTGGTGGTAGCTCTTTGCTTTAGCCTCATGAGTTATGATTACCAGGGACCATCAGCCATTAAGCCATCAATATTCATTTATGCCATTGTATTATTTAGTTATTGGTTGATTATAGCTTATCTAAAGAAACGAATGAAGGGTAAAGAAACTAAAAAAGACGATTGTAGAAAATATGCTCTAAAAGATAATAGAAAGTAAAAAATTAAATTCCATTTTTTCATAAGGAAACTATAAATGGAAAATGAACAAAACCTTTGTGAAAAAGTAAGGTTGTAAGAAAGAAAGGAGAATGAATATGATGAAGAGATCAGTTAAATTGGATATAGTATCCAAAGGCAATTCAGACCCAGAATACGCGATGAAGGTTCACTCCCTAATTGGAGTAATACCTGCCGGCAACCAAAGTAAGACCGCGATAATGCGAAGGTTGACAAACACGAAGCCCATAATTAAAGGTGAGATAAAAGGGCTGTCTATACCTGTACCGAAAAATGGTCTCAACGGACTGTTGTAAAAAATTGGGCATTGAGTGCCAATTTTTTGCCATATAATAATTCAAGAAGTTTGAACTTTAACACCTCTGTCTACACAAGCTCAAAGCCTTGAGTTTAATAGGATAATTTAACAAATCAAAAGGGTTAAAATCTAATATCCTCTATTAGATCAATTGAAAGCACATGCCCGAAATCAACTTTCCTGGTACACGTTCATGAAAATATTGGTTCATCAACGATCAAATACCCTCACTAGCCTCTTCTCGGTCCTTTAATATTGAAAATGCGCCGTGAGATAACATTCTTCCCTCATCCCTCCTTTTCAATAAATCCAGTTATCAGTTCATCTAGCTCTTGGTGAGAAAGCTGGATAGCTAGAATTGTGGCACATCGAATAGCGTTTTTAGGATTTCATTTGCACCAAAACAAAACCCATTATACATCCTACGGCCATTTACTTACCTTTATCCCAAGGTATATCTAACTCTAATTCAATACATACCCATCTGTCTTAGTAAGTCAGTAGTTTTGAAGCAAAGACTTTCCCTACATCCTTAAGCGTGGCATGAAGATTTTCATAAATCCGACCCATGTGTCCTTGGATATTTGTAATGATAGTAGCAGGAATTTCATAGGTTAAAATCGCATATCCCCGGACAGCCTCTAATGAATACTCTTTTACTTTTACCTCGGAGAGATACATTTGCGATGGTTATTTGTCTACCTCACAATGTTGCCGCAGCTGCTTAGGTCCTTGTGGCCAAATATATGAGGTCGTTTGCTTTTTCCAGCCAATGCTTTTATAAAATCTGTCAGCACCAGGAGCGGCGGTAAGGTTAACAAAATGATAATCCACTAACTGATCATTAAGCGCCTGAACCAAATATTTACCAAGTCCTTGACCCTGGTAATCCGGATCGACAACAATATCGGCCAACATCGCATAGTATCTGCCATCCCCCACCACGCGGCCGAAAGCAATAATTAGCCCTTTATGATAAATAAAAATAGTGGCTGTACTATTTCTGAATGCGTTTTCAATCTCAACAGCTTTCCTGTGCTTCCATTCAACAGCTTTAAATAGATATAAAATGCGTTGCCAGTCAACTTCATTGAGATCGATGTTCAATTTATATTGGTAATCTGTATTCGGAAAGATCGTGGCCATGATAGTATATAAATTCAATGCAAACAACTAGTTTTTGATTGATAAAGTTTTGAGGATTTATACTGGATTTTATACATTCCGGTCGTTGATGCCTAATTTTTGATCGAATCCAGAACATGGTAAACGAAACATTTGATACCATTACTTTATAAAACGAAATCCATTTTTCGATTTTTTGGTAATAAAAGCAATCAAAACGTTTCAAAATATAATTTCCATTTAAGACAACTCAGAATCAAAATGATCAAGGTTGCTGTTCCGTTTTTAGTTTGGGGATAGGATGAAAATGGTCGGACATTAATATAGCTGTATCAATAGGCTTGGGAAACTTAAAAAGATTGATTAGGAGGTAGAAATGGGCACTATTTTTCCTCATGACAGGCATAAACTAGTCACGTATCGAAAAAAGAGTTACGGCAATGCTCAGGCTTTTTGTTATAATAGCAATGTTGCCTAAATAACTATATCAGATTTACATAGTCTTTAAGAATATTTGACCGCTTAAGAAATGAACTGTTTCGTTTACCTAAAATTCATACGGTTTTATCAGCATTTAAGGATTGTATCTGCTTCAGTTATTGTAAAACGTGTTTTGAATTTAGCTTGGATAATTACGATAAAATAAAAACAAATCCGCGGACTTAAGGTTGTGCAGTAAACAAATCACCTTAAAATGAACAATAACTCAAATATAGTCGTCGCCATCATTGCAGGACTTGCAGCGGGTGCTGCCCTTGGAATGTTATTTGCTCCCGATGAAGGCGGAGAAACGCAGGATCGTCTGTCGCGTGCACTGAACGATCTGAAGGAAAAGATCATGGATAGCGCTATGCAAGGAATCGATACACTGGCCGCTACCAGAGAAAATGTGTCACGCGAAATCGAAAACAAGGGTTTTGACCTGAAGGAAGAAACACAAAAGGAGTTTAATAAAAAAATAGCTGACGCATAATTCTCACTTATGACAGGTTTATCCGAACAAATTTCAGCGCTTTTAGAGAATGGGAAGCTAAATATTGAGCAACGGCTGGAATTATTGCAATACCGTTCGCTCATCTTCGTGTCCAAACTGGCGGCTAATCTGGTAACCAATATTATCATGTCGGTATGTATCCTGCTTGCCTTCCTCTTTGGCACAATAACATTGGGCTTTTTATTTTCAGATTTGTTCAATAGTTATACAGCGGGGTTTGGGGGACTTACCATCTTCTATCTGATCATCGCCACTGTCGTATTTTCCAAAAGAATCTCATTTATTGAGAAAATGTTGATCAATATTTCTATCAGAAAACTTATGCATAAATATTTTGATGATGAGCTTAAAAGTAAAGAACTTTAAAACATTAGAAGAACTTGAGGAGTACAACGTTGCGCTTGAAGATGATATCGCTTCAGGTGCATCAGAAATAAAGTATGGTGTGATAAGCCTGACCAAGCATCATCCGATTGAATTCGGGAAGGAAGTTTTGAAAACTGGTCTGGATAAAAGGATCGATCAGTTGAAAGACCCTAGAGGGAAGCTTATCCCAGATCTTGCCGCTTCGTTGCTTCAAAATACGGTACTTAAAAAAACCGGCTTTATCAGTAGATGGTTACTGACGCTGGCCGCAAAAAAACTAATCAGAACAACACTTAAAACTAAAACTACTGGCCGCGATAGCGATGATGTTAATCAGAAGCCAGCTATTCCTGCGTCAAAGCCCTACTTCAAAACACTTGAGCAACCTGCTGGCGCGGAAGTTTCCCAGGTAAAAAATTCTACTAAAAAAGAAAAAATCACCTTAAAAGGAATATGGGCCGTATTGAAAACTTCTTTCACTGGTTTTGGTGATCACAAGGTGACCAAAATGAGTGGTTCACTCGCTTACTACACTGTTTTCTCCATGGGGCCGCTACTGGTTGTCATTATCGCGCTTTGCGGAATATTCATGGAAAAAGAGGCCGCGGAGGGAAAAGTATTTGATCAGCTAAAAAGTTTTTTAGGATCAGAGTCCGCGATGCAGCTGCAGGAAACGATTAAAAGCGCTGGACTTGGGGATAAGGGAACGATCGCTTTTATTATAGGTCTTGGAACCCTACTCATTGGAGCCACAAGTATTTTCGCAGACATTCAGGATTCCATCAATACCATCTGGGGGATAAAGCCAAAACCTAAGAAAGGATGGCTGAAAATGTTACAGAACCGCTTCCTGTCCTTTTCCGTGATCGTTTCACTTGGATTTTTACTTCTTGTTTCCCTGGCTATAACAGCTGTACTTGATGGGTTTAGCGACAGACTGCAAAGTCGTTTTGATGATGTGTCTGTAATTGTTTTTTATGTCCTGAATACAGCGATCACCTTGACTGTAATCTCCTCAATCTTCGGCGTAATCTTTAAAGTCCTACCCGATGCCAATATCAAATGGCGGGATGTTATATCAGGGGCGATAGTAACAGCCGTGTTGTTTATGATAGGAAAGTTTGCCATATCCGTATACATATCGAAAAGTGATATTGGAGGGACTTATGGCGCTGCAGGATCACTCATCGTACTTTTACTGTGGACCTACTATTCCTCTATGATATTATATTTTGGGGCAGAATTTACCAGGTCTTACGCGATTGCCTATGGCTCGGAGATTCATCCCAACCATTATGCCGTGACCATTAAGGAAGTAGAAGTTGAACAGGCGAACAGGTCGTTACAGCAGGTTGACCGCCAATAAAAAACGTGATGGCGATTGAGCTCTTCCCTCGGCCCATGCAACCAATATCTTACTATTTATGACACCAGCGCTATCCCCGGAAAGCGCAGCTTATATCATACACGCATCTGTTAAATCGGTGTCATCCTGAGACAAGCCAAAAGTATCAATGACTTCGCGTTTGTAATCCCAGACAAACAAATTTCTTATATTTTAGATTTTTCCTTTCATTAATCGGTTGGTTACAGAAAAATGATTCGCTATTTTTGATTTAGTAAATGGTATTAAATTTCCCCTGCCATATCAATAACAGGGGATAAGCTTTCCTCGCGAAAGATGAGAATCGTCATCCATTGATTCTCAAGACACCATTGTCTACGCAATATTAAAAATTCCCATTAATAAAATCAAACTTCATATAAGTAAATATCTTCGCAATAAGCCGCCATCTTACTAGCTTGAAGAATCGTATGGGTAGTCATCAAACTTTAGGCATAGAAAAGAGATAGTATAGGCCAGAAAAATTACATGGAGTTTTGCTATTACCTGAAACAAAGCAATGATTGAAAATAACTATTTTCACCCACTGTTTATTCGTTTCTTAGTTATTGATAGACTTAGTAACTGCATAACCAAGGAGATTTTAACTAATTTCCCTTTCAATCAGAACCTGTCTCAGGACAACCTATGTCAAGTACAAAAACGAAAAAGGAAATTTCAGAATACGCATTTATTAATCTGAAAACCTGTCCAGCAAAAATCAAAGAATCAATCTGTTTAAACTACAACAATTCACAATAACTTTTGTTCAGTAAATATATGGGTGTGTTAAAAGTAAATTCAGAAAAATTTTCTCCACTGACAAAAAAACAATTCGATGTTTTACAGTTAGTTTCTGAGGGATTAACAAATTCAGAAATTGGAAATAAGCTTTTTATAAGTTGCCGAACTGTTGAAGGGATAAGGGCAGATTTATTGAGAGTCACCAGAACCAAAAATACCGCAGCTTTGATAACACATTGTTTTAGAAACGGTATTCTGGTATAAATGCAGATAGAATCAACTATCTGCATTCTATAAAGATGATATTGTATTTGTTTGGATGTGATCTAAACCAACTTAACATTTACAGCATTTGCCCCTCTTTTACCTTGCTCAATATCAAATGTCACTTCATCACCTTCACGCAGTTCGTTCTTTAAAGCTGATGCGTGAACGAATACTTCCTCACCGCTTTCCGTTTTAATAAATCCGAAACCTTTGGTTTCATTAAAAAATTTTACTGTACCTGATGCCATTGTGTTTTTTATTTAAAACTAAATATTTTTTTTTAAAAAAAGTCTATAAAAAAAACTGAAATATTTCCATCATTTCATAGAACTAGCCATTTTTTGCGATGTTTATTGATTAAGTCCAGAAAATTGAAACTTTTTTATGAATTGAGAAGTATAGCATCGATTCCAATACTAAAGTAATCTTTATAGTTTCAACGTTTCCAGACAAGCTATTTGCATGAAGATGCATGTTCAAAAGACCCAGTCGTTTTTGGGGAGATAAACGGTATGCCAAGATCAGCAGCGCGTAGCACAAATAGAATCCCCAGGACCAACATGAACCATGGAATTAATTGTTGGGAATTGAAGCGGATGTATTTTTTAAGATAAATTCCACCCATAGAAACCATCATCATCAGTGGTGTTGTCCCTAAACCAAAAAGAAACATAAATGTTCCTCCCGAAATTACATCCCCTGTATTTAATGCTGTTGCCAAAGCTAAATAAACCATTCCGCAGGGGATGAGCCCATTTAACATCCCAGCATATAAACCCCAGATCTTTAGTGTAAAAACAGCAGACATTAACCTGCTGACAGGAATGAGCAACATATTCTGGATTTTAGAGAATCGGGATTGACACAGCTTGCTGAAACGCAAAGCGCTAAATATTAATATTATCAATCCAACAATTAAACTCAGTATTTTCTGATTGCTGAATACCTTGATACTACTCCCCAATACACCAACCCCAAAACCTAAGATCATATAAATCAAAACACGTCCGAACTGATAAAGTAAAAGTTGTAGTGATGATTCCAGAAAACTCTTTTTCTGAAATGGCATACCAAGCATAATCGGCCCGCACATTACCGCGCAATGCAGGCTACCAAAAAGTCCCATTAAAAAAGCCAGCGGGAGAATATTCATCATAGTGAGAGATTTTTCCTGAATAGGAAGTCTTTTCCTTTCACGCTCCATTGAAGTTTCAAAAACCACAAACCACTTGGGAAATCGATGCGTTCAATCAGAATTAGATTTGACGGCCCAACCGTCGAACCATTTAACGTTTTATCATCCTTATCATTTGATGCCCGTTTTAAATTGAGATGGTAAGTGGCCGAATCCTTTAATTTTATGATGATCTGACTGGGCGAAATAACAATTTCAGGCACGGCATTGGCATCTAACATGTTCCTGGTCGCGTTAAATTCAGTATTATAATTCATTCCTTGCTCATAATAATCGTCTTCAATTAATGCATCCCGACCATGGACGTAAAACATATAACTAACCATCGCGATAATAAAAAGCATAAAAGTGATCATGCCCATAACTATTTTTGTTCCCCAATTCATTGTCTCATTTTTTGACTATAGCGCCCCACCCGGACCAGGAATCCAGCTATCCTTTTTTTTACTCTGGTTGCGCAAAAAAACTGGTACTGGCCTCACTAACTACTTTTCCATTTACCAAAACCTCAAAAACAGCTTCCGACTTATATTCTTTTATGGTTTTATTTTTCCTGATTAGAAAAAAAGTAACCTGAGTACTCCCCTCCTTTGGCAAAATTCTGGCATCCTGGATAAACTCAATTTTGTCATTAAGATTTTTTGATTTTAACTGAAATTTAATATCCCTATTTGTTTTATTCACCAGTTGTGCATTGTAAAGATTGCTGGTTTCCTGATTTTTTCGCTCTTGAAATAGCGTTCCGCTAGCTCTTAAGACCGTTGTCTCTATGTCTTCTCTCTTATAAATTAGCGATGAAAAAACAATTATCACCAGAAATAAAACAGCTGCATAGCCATAGGATTTAAACCCGATTTGATAGGCTTTACGATCTTGCAAAAACTCCTGGTTATAGAACCCGATCAGCCGTGACGGTTTGTTAATTTTAAGCATCACTGCGTCGCAGGCATCGATACAGGCGGTACAATTTATACATTCAGCTTGCGTACCGTTTCGAATGTCAATACCTGTCGGACACACCTGAACACAGAGCCTGCAGTCTATACAATCGCCTTTATGCGTGCCAAAACTTTCTTTACGCAAACTACCTTTTGGCTCTCCCCTTAAGAGATCATAGGCAACAACCAGGCTTTGGTTATCAAGAAGCACACCTTGTAATCTACCATATGGACAGATTACGGTACAAACAACCTCTCTAAAGTGCGCAAAAACCGAGTAGAATATTATCGTAAATAAACAGATAGAAATGAATCCAGAGATGTGTTGCCTTATAGGTTCCGTAATAATTGTAAATAACACTTCAGAACTGATCATATAAGCTAAAAAAGTATTGGCAATCGAAAAGGAAATCATTAAAAACATTACATGCTTGATACCTTTTTTTAAAAACTTTTCCGCGTCCCAATCCTGGGCATCTAATCTCTTTTGTTTATTGGCATCACCCTCAATCCAGTATTCTATCCTTCGGAAAACCATCTCCATAAAAATAGTTTGAGGGCAGGCCCAACCGCACCATAGCCTGCCCAAAACAACTGTAAAACAAAGTATAAATATGGCAAAAACAAGCATTGCCACTGCAAACAAATAGAAATCATGAGGAGTAAATATCAATCCAAAGAATACAAATTTGCGTTCTAAAAAATTGAGTAAGACCAACTGATCTCCATTGAACTTCACAAAAGGGCAAGCGAATAATAATACCAGTAACGCATAGCTTAACCATTTCCGCCGGGTATATAATTTACCCGACGGTTTTTTAGGGTATAAAGATTCCTTTGCTTTTATTTTAATTTTTTGTTGCATCTGAAGCGCTCAAACTATCTCCAACACTTTTCATTTCATTATCCTGAGGACTCTTCTCTTCATATTTGTCACCTTGCGGCGCCTTTGCCCCGGCAGGCTTGCTGTCTTTTAAAGACATAATATAATTGGAAACAGCACTGATCTGCTTGGGACTGAGCATTTTTTCCCAGCTGATCATCCCTTTATCCGGAACACCATATTTTATGGTCTTGAAGATATTGTTGATCCCACCACCATGAAGCCAAAATTCATCAGTTAAATTGGGACCAATAATTCCCTGTCCTCTATCTCCATGACAAACCACGCAATTGGTATTAAAAATGCCCTTACCTTCTTCCAAAACCGTTTGCGTATTGTCAAATTTTACCGAGTTTTCATCGATTGTATTGGATGATTTTTCCAGGAATGCAGCTTTCTCTTCCTGTGCTTTTAGTATTTCATTTGCATATTCCTGATCCTGCAAATCACCGTAACCACCAATATGGTAATAGAACAGATAGCAAATGGCAAAAACCATGGTGCCAAAAAACAAAATGTTAAACCAGGCAGGAACAGGATTATTAAGTTCCTTGATCCCGTCGTAGGCATGATCTATTTCCAGGTCCTTTTCCTGTGAAACAGGTTTTAAGCCCAACATTTTTTCCCAAACCGACGGTTTGTTTTTCTTTTGCTTTAGCCATGAATCATAGTCCAGAACCGGTGCTTTCTCGGGCGGTGAATATGGACGTGGATTCAACTGTTCCCAATACATTACTTTAAAAGCGTTGAGCAAGGTAACAGATACAAAAAGCAAGACGAATGCAAATACTAATGAAATAACGATCAGTAAATCTGACTGGCTTAAGCCCAGGCCAGGTGCGGACGAACCAACAGCAACTATTTTTTCATCCGCAGCAAAGACTGCAGAACCAAACAAAGTGCTGATTGTGGTTAATTTAATTTTCTTCATATCCCTCAGTTTTATTTTCTCGAATGGGCATTTCACGCATGATTTCAATGTGTTTTTTACTGAGCTTTAGTAGGTAAATTCCGACGATTAGAAAAAAAACCATAAACATCAGTAGTGAACTGATGAGGTAAATCTCGCCCCCATCCAGGTTTTTAATTTGGCTGAACATATTGCTTATTGATTAGATGGAATAATGTTTTTATTAGCTTTAATATCGGTCCCTAAACGCTGCAGGTAGGCAATAATGGCTATAATCTCTTTATCACTGTTAACCCTGATATTGTTCTGCTTAAGTTCTGCAGCAATACCAGATGCCTGAATTTTCAAGTCTTCGATGGCCCTTTTGTCATAACCATCCGGATAAGGAACACCCAAAGTCTGCATTGCCCTGATTTTAGCTGGTGTTGTGGATACGTCAAGTTTTTGGGCTACAAGCCACGCGTAAGGAGGCATGATACTTCCCGGCGACATGGAAGCGGGATCAACCAAATGATTGTAATGCCAGGCATGAGAATACTTGCCCCCCAAACGATGCAAATCTGGCCCAGTACGTTTACTACCCCACAAAAACGGATGATCATAAACATATTCTCCGGCTTTGCTGTATTCTCCGTAGCGTTCTGTTTCTGACCGGAAAGGCCTGACCGTTTGTGTATGGCAGTTTACACAACCTTCCCGGATATATAAATCCCTTCCCTGCAGTTCTAAAGCTGAATATGGTTTTACACTTGTGATGGTTGGCACATTGGATTTGATGGTAAAAGTCGGCATCATCTCCACCATTCCGCCAATTAAAATGATGATAAGAGAAAATACCATAAACTTCAGAGGTTTACGCTCCAACACCCTGTGCCAGGCTTTATCTGCAGCAGAATGATCAACAATCTCCTTTGACAGCGACATCGCTTCTGCCGGTTCGTTCGCCACCAGTTTAGCGGCTAACATGGTTTTGGCTAAATTATAAGTCATGGCGATTACCCCAGCTAAATACAGCGCACCTCCGATTGAACGCAGCACATGCATTGGAATAATCTGCAGGGTGGTCGCCAGAAAGTTTGGATATTTCAACAATCCCTCAGGTGTAAACTCTCTCCACATTAATCCCTGGGTAAAACCTGCCCAATACATTGGAATTGCATAAAAAAGTATTCCCAATGTTCCAATCCAGAAATGAAAACCGGCCAGCTTTTTAGAGTACAGTTCAGTTTTATATATTCGTGGAATTAACCAGTACAACACGCCAAAGGTTAAAAAACCATTCCAGCCCAAAGCGCCGACATGGACGTGCGCCACAATCCAGTCAGTAAAGTGTGCTATTCCATTAATTTGTTTCAGCGATAACATTGGGCCCTCGAAAGTAGCCATTCCATAAGCAGTAAGCGCTACCACCATAAATTTTAGCGTTACATCATCACGAACCTTATCCCAGGCACCTCGCAGTGTCAGCAAGCCGTTAATCATTCCGCCCCAGCTTGGAGCAATAAGCATGATGGAAAATGCGACTCCCAGCGATTGTGCCCAACCTGGCAAGGACGTGTACAGCAAATGATGCGGACCCGCCCAGATGTAAATGAATATAAGCGACCAAAAGTGTAGAATACTCAACTTATAAGAATATACCGGACGATTCGCCATCTTCGGCAGATAGTAATACATCATGCCCAAATATGGAGTGGTCAGGAAAAAGGCAACGGCATTATGGCCATACCACCATTGAACCAATGCATCCTGAACGCCAGCATATACATAATAACTTTTAAGGAAAGTGATGGGTAATTCGAAAGAATTAACAATGTGCAGGACTGCAATCGTTACAAATGTGGCGATGTAAAACCAGATGGCCACGTACAAATGGCGTTCCCTTCTTTTGATGATCGTGCCGAACATATTGATACCAAAAACTATCCAAATTACAGTGATGGCGATATCAATTGGCCATTCCAGCTCGGCATATTCATGCGAGGTTGTAAAACCCAGTGGCAAAGTGATGGCGGCTGCAACGATAATCAATTGCCAACCCCAGAAATGGATTTTGCTCAGCACATCGCTAAACATTCTGGCTTTTAATAAACGCTGAAGCGAGTAATAAACGCCCATGAAAATTGCATTGCCTACAAATGCGAAAATTACCGCATTGGTGTGTAATGGCCTGATTCTTCCGAATGTGGTGTACTGGCTACCCATATTCATGGCGGGTTTAAACAACTGCATGGCTACCAGCAGGCCAACGGTCATCCCAACAATTCCCCACACAAGTGTGGCAATTCCGAAGTTGCGGACAATCTTGTTATCGTAAGTAAATTTTTCTAACTGCATAGAAGGAAAAGTTTTTTTTGTTTTGTAGCTCAAAGGTATCGTGCCGGTATTTTCCGGAGCATGATGGTGCTTAGTTCAAAAAGTGATCTTCTTCACTTTTTTCATCCTGTGTTTCATCATCAAAAAGGATTCTGTAACCAGGAGTATGCACATCGTCGTTTTGTCCTGTTTTGTATGCCCAAAAAAAGGCACCTAGGAAAATCAGTGCCATCAGCACACTTGAGCCCACTAAAAAATACAGAATATTCATGATGTTAGAGGTTTTGGCTGGTTGGATGGTGGTGAATTCGTTAATTGGTTAAACCTCTTTTTCTGGCAAAAAACCGGGTCGCAGAAGTGGTAAAACAGATTATCGTTATGGTGCTGATGGGCATTAAGATTGCTGCAATCAGTGGATACAACGTTCCCTGAACGGCAAAGTAAATCCCCACAAAATTATAAGCCGTGGCAATTGCAAAACTCATTTTAACCACCTTCAATCCATCTTTACTGAGTTGAATAAAATTTGGTAAATAATGTAACGCATTGCCTTTCAAAATGGCATCGCAACCCGGGGTGAAGTTATTGATGTTGTCCGTCAGGGCAATGCCGAAGTTGCTTTGTTTTAAAGCGCCTGCATCGTTCAACCCATCACCGATCATCAAAACTTTTTGACCGCCCTGTTGCAGTCCGAGAATGGTGTTTAGCTTATCGTGAGGACTTTGACGGAAGCTGATCTCTGTTGAGTCCGGAAAGATGGTATTTAACATCCATAAATCTCTGTCGGTATCCCCTGATAAAATTCGCAGCTCATATTTAGAGAGTTTTGCCATGAGCTGGCTTAAACCTGCACGCCATTGTAACGCTACATCAAAATATCCTTTATACACATGGTCAATTACAATGTGGACCCCCGATTTACCAGGACTTTCTACCGTAAATGGCAAAAGGGAAAGATGTCCGGCGTAAACACTGTGGCCATTGACCCTTGCGGTTAATCCTTTACCCAACACTTCACGGTAACCTTCGAGTTCATGAAATTCATCAACGTTTAAGTCTTGGATGATCTGCCTGCTTAAGGGATGAACAGAATTACGAAGAAGCGAGGCAATGAGCACTTTTTCCTCGTCCTTTAAAAGTCCGCTGCAGCTAATACGCGCATGCTCAGTGCTTGTTAACGTTCCGGTTTTGTCGAAAACAATGGTATTACAACCGGCTAAAGCTTCAACTGCATCCGTATTTTTTACATAAAATCCTTTTCTATCGAAAGCGGATAAAATCGCTGATAAGGTAAACGGCGTACTTAATGCTAAAACACACGGGCAAGCCACAATGATTACCGCGGTAAGTGCCGACCAGGCTTTATGGCTATCGCCTCTAAAAAGCCAGTATGCTGTTGCGGCAAAAGCAATCACAAAAACAGTAATGCTGAAGTATCTTGCGACGCTATCGTTAAAAGTTTCCCTTTCAACGGGATCCTTGTAAATATCATTGTTCCACAAACCAGTCAGATAACTTTGTGATACCGGCTTGATGACTTCAAGTTCAATGGCCGCTGTGGTTTGACGGCCACCGGCATAAATAATCTCCCCCAGGACTTTGTGGATAGGTTCAGACTCACCAGTTACAAAACTCATATCCATCCAGGCATCACCCTTCATCAAAATGGCATCAGCCGGAACGAGTTCCCCATTTCTGATCCACAAACGATCGCCGGTTTTAATCTCATTAATAGGCACCGGCTTTTCCTTTCCGTTTTCCAGGGTGGTCACGGCAATTGGAAAGTACGAGCGATAATCACGATCGAAAGAAATATGATGATAAGTACGTTGTTTTAACCATTTTCCCACCAAAAGTAAAAACACCAAACCTGTCAGGGTATCAGCGAAACCAGGCCCGGTATTTAAAATGATCTCAAATGCTGTTCTGAAAAATAACACCGTGATAATTAACGCCAGGGGTGTATCGAGGTTGATGTGTTTGTGTTTTAAACTGGTGATGGCCGAAACGAAATAATCCCGACCGCAATAAAATGTGGCAGGAATGGAAAAAGCAAGATTGAGCCAGCCGAACAGATATTGAAAATGCTTTTCTAAACCTGAAAGCCCGAAATATTCAGGAAAACTAAAAAGCATCACGTTTCCCATTAAAAAGCCGGCAACCGCAATTTTCAATACCAAAGCTTTGTCAACCGAACCACTATGCGCCTTTACAACATCCTGCAAGCTGATTAATGGTGCGTAGCCAATTTCATTCAGGATTTCAACAAGTTTTCTTAACGAAATTTCCTCATGGTTAAAACTGATGGTAACTTGTTTTTTAAGAAAATCAATTCTTGAGTTAAATATTGCTGGGTTGATTTTATAAAGATGTTCCAGTAACCAAATGCAAGAACTGCAGTGAATAGCCGGAATGTAAAAGGTCACAATACTCGAAGTTTCATGTTTATAATCTAAAAGTTGCGTGATGATATTAGGTTCATCGAGGTACTCAAGATGGCCTTCAGCTTTAGAGTGCTGCCCGGGGGTATTGTTGTATTGGTAATAATTGCAAAGGTTGTTTTCTGCCAAAATTTTATAAACCCCACGGCAACCGGCACAGCAGAATTTGCGCTCGTCAAAATTGAAACTCAGCTTCGGCAAATTTTCGCCACAATGAAAACATAATTTTTCTGCGGTTGGATTCTTTTGATCATGCATTGTTTAAATAATTAAATTGATGAACTGAATAATTGGTTTTCGACCTGTTTTGTCCATAACCGTTCATCGAAAACCATACAAACATTCCTGATATATGATTTTCCCAGGTGAGTCAACTGAATGGTATTTTTGTCAAAAACAATTAATCCATCTTCCGATAGCGGCCATAATCTATCACTGATGTGTTCAGGAATTCCATTTTTGAAGTATGTTTTCTCTCTGCACATGATCCCCAGAATATGTTTCCTGTTTTCCAAATCCTCACAGGTAAGGATATGACCTTTCTCTACCGGGATCATTCTTTCGGAAATCCTGCTCAGGTAAGCGTCCACTGTGCGGGGGTTTTGCGCAAAGCCATTCCAGCCATCACTGATGGATGAAACTCCCAGGCCAATGAGCAAATGCGTATGCTGATCGGTATAGCCCATAAAATTTCTGTGTAGCGATTTTGCCTGACTTGCCTGATACAGGGAATCGTTTTTTAACGCAAAATGATCCATTCCCACATCATGAAAACCACCATCAATTAGCATTTCCCTACCTTTTTGATACAACGCAAACTTTTCATCGCCGACAGGCAAATCCTTTTCAGTGAAATGGCGTTGACCAGGTTTCAGCCACGGTACGTGGGCATAACTATAAAACGCAATGCGGTCAGGTTTTAACTGGATCACCTTGTTAATGGTCTCTGCTAAACCTTCTACATTTTGACCAGGCAATCCATAAATCAAATCGAAATTGATGGAATTGTAACCCAACAAACGGGCATGATTGGCTACCCTGGAGACCTGTTCGGGTGTTTGAAAGCGGTTTATCATTACCTGTACCTTTGGATCAAAATCCTGAATACCCAGGCTCAGCCTTTTAAATCCAAGATTATAAAGCGTCTTTAAATGGTCGGTTGTTGTATTTGCCGGATGTGCCTCGAAAGAAAGTTGGGCATCTTTAGCAACACGTGCATTTTTTAAAATCCCCTCTATCAGCCAGGCTAAATTTGCCGCACTGAAGAATGTTGGTGTACCGCCGCCTAAGTGGAGTTCTTTAATTTTAGGTTTTGAGCCCAAAATATCACAATACATTGCCCACTCTTTCAGTAAAGCCGTGATGTATGGTCCTTCAACCCTATGATTTTTGGTAATCCTCGTATTGCAGCCACAATAAGTGCACAAACTTTCACAATAAGGCAAATGGATATAAAGGCTTATGCCTTCGTCAGCATGGGAAATGAAAGTTTCTGAGATTACCTTAGTCCATTTTGCTACGGAAAAGCTATCCTGGTCCCAATAGGGTACGGTTGGGTAACTGGTGTAGCGTGGAGCTGAAACATTATATTTTTGAATGAGTGAAGCTTCCATCATTTCAAAGCTTTAGCTACACCACAATTATTTTGACAGCAGCAGGCCTTGCCTACACATTTACCGGAGGACCATTGATCGAGGTTTTTAATTACCTGCTCCATCCGCATTCGAGGCGTTTGAGATTTTTCACTCCAGGGAACATTTGCAATTTTCATTCCGGCAATGCCAGCAGCTTCCAGATCCAGATGATCAGTTTCAAAGGAAGCAGTAGCGATATATTTCAGACCAAGCAATCTCAGCTTAGCAATCATTTCGGCAGTGAGGGCATCATTGTTAAATACCAGTAATGCTTCCTTTCCATTTGCAAAAGCAAGCGTATCAGCGGTTAAACTGTTGGCAATAATGGTGATATCATGCTTCTTGTAGTTGGCTAGCACCAACCACTCTTTTTCGTCGGATTTGATATTATATACTATAGCTTTCATACATTATTTTATGCATACAAAACTATAGTGGAACGGGTTGCCTACGCGTGAGGACGCTTAGAATAAAAAATGATTATGGTTATATTTTTCTCCCAGCAGGAATTATTAGTGTTTGATATTTCTAAGTTTTTCTATCGATAAAATATTGATGGCATTACCTGTTTTGTCAATCAATTTTTCATCTTTAAAGTCAGCCAGCATCCTGCTTACGGTTTCACTGGCCGTTCCTACCAAAGCGGCTAAGTCATCTCTGGATATCTTGATGGTACAACTGTCACTGGCATTTTTCTCAAACTTATCCGCCACCTGTACCAACGCATTGGCAACTCGTTTTCTGACTGATGAATAAGCCAGTTGTAGCATCTGTTTACCTTTATCACGCACACTCCCGGATAACAAAGAAATAAACAATTTTGATATGGCCTGATGACTGAGTAAATATTCCATAAAATCTGACTTATGGATTTGAACGATTTCAGAATCAATCAATGTTGCGGCATTGTCGGCATAAAACTCCCCATTACAAAGGGCTTCATAACCAAAGAAATCTCCATCGTTATAAAGCGCCGAAGAGAGTTCTCTTCCATCTTTAAAACGTTTATAGGTTTTGATCTGACCTTTTACAACATAATAAATATGGCTTGGTTCATCCTCCTCTACGTAAATAACCTGTTTACCAGCTATTGACCTGGATTTTCCCTTTTTTATGAATTCATCTATAATTACTTGATTATTCCCTGTTTCAGGAGTAAAATTACCTGATTGTTGTTTTTTCTTAAACCGGCTTTCAATCGCTTTAAATAACTCAATATCATCAAAAGGTTTGGTGAGATAATCGTCAGCACCCATTTCCATACCCTTTCTCATATCGGCCCTTTCAGATTTAGCAGTAATAAAAATGAACGGAATATGAGCTGTTTTTATATTTTTTCCTAACAGATAGAGTACCCCGTAACCATCTAATTCCGGCATCATAATATCACATAAAATAATATCGGGTTGATGAAGTAATGCCATCTCCACCCCAACTTTTCCGTGTTTTGCAGTGATGGGGTGATAACCTGCCAGCTCCAGTACCTCTGCTGTACCTTCGCGGATATCGTCATTATCCTCTATGATGAGTACTTTTCTATTCATTATGATAATAAAATATTTAAATCGTCTGGTTGAAGCATAATGTAAAGACGGTGCCTTTGTTTTGCTCGCTGATGCAACTTACGGTGCCGCCCATTAACCCCACGTAGCGACTGACAATATTGAGTCCCAGACCTGTACCTGGAATATCACCCGTATTGTGTGCTCTAAAAAAGGGTTCGAACAAGTTTTGTTGGTCCACTTGGGGAATACCAATCCCATTATCTTTAACCTCGAGTATTAATTTCCCATTCATTAAACGAGAATTAAACTGAATTAATGTGTCCGCACCAGAGTATTTCACCGCATTGGAAATTAAATTGATGACGCAATTCCTGAGCAAGTTAGAATCAAGAAAGACACTCGCTGTAACCCCCGAATGCTCATAAATGATGTGCTGATTCTGCTTGGTCATCATTTGCATTTCTTCTGTAATTTCTTCAGCAAAGCTTATGATATTAAACCAATTGGCTGCAGCTTCAACTTTACCTGCCTCCAACTTTTCCAGCGATAAAAAATCGTTTAAAATTGTCGTGAGGTTGTTAATGGAATTTTTAATTTTCGAGGTGTGCTTTTCAACATTTGCTCTATCCTGCTTTTCGGTGTATTTATCAATCAGCGAAGCTGACAGCTGCATGGTGCTTAATGGCGTCCTAAATTCATGTGATGCCATCGAAACAAACCTTGTTTTTAACTGATTGAGTTCTTTTTCTTTCTGAAATAGAGCCCTCATATTTTCTTTGGCCGTCTCCAGTTCTGACACCAGCTTGACCAGATCTTGAGTGCGCTCTTTGATCTTAACTTCTAATTTTTCCGTATAGCTTTTTATTTGCTCTTCGTTGGCTTTCTCCTTACTCAGGTCGTGAATAAAACCGGTGTAAATTTTACGATCACTGAATTTGACTTCGCTCACCCCCAAGCGGAATGGAAAGACAGAACCGTCTTTTCTCTGGCCGTGGACTTCTCTTCCGATGCCAATAATATGTTTCTGACCAGTATTATGGTAATTTTGAATATACCCATCGTGCCTGGCTTTATCTGGCTGAGGCATTAAAACCGAGACGTTTCTACCGACTAATTCCTCTCTTGAAAAACCAAAAAGTTCCAATGCCGCCGGATTGAGGTGCTCAATGATTCCACGATCATCTATCGTAATGATTCCATCGATGGCATTTTCAATTATCGCATCCAAAAATTTTGATCTGTCCATGTAATTTCACTCGTTTGTATATTGGAGGTAAATATAGAAATTTAGCTTGCGCTTATTAAATTATCATCAGTTGATTAAGTTTGAATCGAGATGTTTCCAGTAAATTAAAGCATTCTTTAATGTTCGGGAATGTTGAATCAGGCACCTGTTTGAAAAGATTTTTATAATATTCAATGCCTTCATTTAGCTGCATTTTAAAATTGGCAAGTTGCTTTCTTTTTTTATCAGTTAAGCTGAAAAGCTGATCTTTAATTTCTGACTGCAGGTAATTAATATATAAATTCAACTCATTGATAAAAACATGTGGCCGATGATTATCACCAAGAAGGTTTACCTTGCCATATATATGGCCTACCATATCATGAAGGGCATAGAAATTATTAAAATAGGCTAAATTCGGTCCCGGACAAATTGAAACTGCTTCACTCTCCTTAGGTTGAATCATTTCATATTTAAGGTATGCCGAAGCGCACAAACCCTCACAAAGACATACTTTTTCTGTCACCTTATCAAATTCTGCCTCATATTCAGCTATTGTTAATGCCGCAGACTTGAGCTGTTTAATTTTGAGATGCTGATATTGCCTGGAAGCTGTACAAATCGGCTCTATGGTAAATTCAGTATTGTTGCATAGATATTTTTTTGTACAAGCACTGCCAGGCCTACCTTTTTCAATTCGCTTCATTCTTTGAAAGTCTGCAGTTGAATTTTTGAAGCTATTAAAGCGTACATCAAGAGGCGAAGAATTACTGAGGTAAAAATCTTCTTCTTTAGCCGCAGCTAAGCGATCTAAAGTCCGTTGATCTACGTTAGTCACTTCGGGTACAAGCAGGAAAGGACTACCCCACCCTGTTGTGCTCAGCTGATAATGCTTTAAAAGAAAAACTTGTTCTTTCGCTGTACCAATTCCGCCCTGCACGCTAATTTTCTGAGCGGGTTTTTGATTGAGATCGATTCCCCGCTGCAACAGTACACGTTGATAAGTGGTAAACAATTCATCTAGCAACTGTATTTTTTTATTTTTAAACTCTTCCAAAATCGGACCCAGTAAATATCCCTCCGTAGCAAAAGCATGGCCGCCACAATTTAAGCCGGATTCAATTCTAAACTCGGAAACCCAAACACCTTTTTTCGCCAGAAATTTAGCTTGTATAGATGCTGATCTAAAATCACTCACCTTTAAAATAATCTTCTTTCTAAAGCGTGCATGATCATCTGGCAAAAATTCATCAAAATGTTCAATGTAGCTATATAACCTGGGATTCATTCCGGCTGAGAGAATAACAGAGGAATTTAGAGAGCTGTTCGCGAAACCTCTAAAAGCAGCCATTGCATCAGAATTTTCATCGCCCGTATAAGAGCCGTTAACAAAATTCAGTTTATCAACCTTTGCCATAATATTAACATCGGCAGCACCGATTTTCATCGCTTTCCTCAACACATTCTGGAAAATACGTTTGCTTTCACCTTCCGGATAGTCCATCATTAATTCATAACCGTGTTTCAGCGATGATGATTCAGGCAAAAGCTCAAAGTATTTACAAATTTCACTCCCAGGAGTAAAACTGGACTGTTTTAACCTATCAAATTGATCATTAATTTCTTGATTTAAAAAATTTAGATAAGCAGTTATTCGTTTTGATCTGTAGTCAGCTTCTGTTTTGGGTATTGGAAAATATTGCTGGCCACTTTGGGCCATATGGTATGCCCTCATCCGTTCAATTAAATCATCATCAACAATAGACAATGTGGACGAAATACCATAGCGGGCTACTTTTAATGGCGTGTCTATGGAGTAGCCTAAGCCAAGAACAGGGATATGAAAAGTGTGTGACATCAGTTATTTTTTGATTGCTCAAACCTACTGAAGCAACACTAAAGCTGTTAAGATCTGATTTACTTTAAAAAATGATAAGAATCATTTTTATACAGACTGAAAATTGTAAAGGTTTTTTACTCAAGTGTCAAATCAAGACAATAGATAGCCACGGGGGTAGTGCTACCTGTTTCCAGCGATTTAAGTCATCTTGGACTTATCAGAAATCTTATGCTTTTAAGTTTGACCTGCGACTAATTATGCGACAATTTTATATTTTATCAAGGTTCACATATTTGTCTCCAATAAAGAAACTGGTATAGTGCTTTCTCAAGACTGATGGCATTTTACCATCGATTTTTTTCTAATGAAAACAGCGAACTAAAACAGCAAGTAGTGGGTATGCACATGCATTTTTCAATGACTTTTTAAAAAAAAGCATTTGGAAAAAGAATTGTTAGAGGACTGGCAAGCGAATATTGAATGGATGAATTTGTATGTGACCTATAATGCCTGGCAATGATTATATCGACAGAAGGCTGTTTACGTTGTCCGCAAGCAACTCATAATCAAAAGGTTTTAACATAACCTTATCTGCAAGGATCGGAAGGGCATATATCTGGGATTCGAGCATCGCAGTAATGAGCAGTATAGGAATATGTGCGGTTTTAACAGACCTCTTTAAGCCCGCACAAAGGATTCTTCCATCACAATGATTAAGCAAAATATCCATAACGATTAGTTCCGGATGGAACTGATCAATTGTTTTTTCTAAAAGGGATGCATCTATTATCGTCTTCACATCGTGAGCTTGGTCTGTTAATTCTAGATGAATCACGTTTGCATTTCCCGGATCATTCTCGAGTACTAATATTTTAGCCATCATCACGTTTTGAGTATTCTAAATTATAAAAAATCCCCTGAAAGTTCAATATCCCATTACTGGATTTAGACGATCAGGAGAAAATATGATACTGACCATGTACATTTATTAATTAGGATGTTCATCAATGCAAACAAGGCTGTTCAAAGAACTTACTTGAGAAGGCAATAAGCATTTCCAGGAGTCGCCGATCTATTCAGGAAAACCGAAAGTGTCCAGTTATGAGCCACATTATCAATACTTATCGGGTTAATTTTAATATGCATTCAAAAGACATTATTTATAAGCTGTCTTTTCAATGTTATCATTAGTTGACTAACATTGCCAGCGAAACCTTTGACCCACTTTTGTCAACTACAGGAACTATATTAATAGCTTTCAGCGCATTGTCAACAAAACCAATGGAAAACCTCACCACATCGAGTACCTTGAACATCACCTCTGGATGATCGTTATAAAACCTGATTTTTTGTTTATTGCCATCTTTAATGACGCCACATCTAATCACACTGTTATAGGAAACTATGACTCCTGTCCTCATGAGAAATTAATTTAGTGATACATTAATTAGCGGGACCAGATAAAGATAACATAAAAACCAATAATTTAAAAATTTTAACTAGCGAGGTGCTCGTCGGGCGTCTAAAGATTCATAACCGCAGCTCACCGCATCCGAGGGAGGAGTAAACGTCATAGATGGGATTAAAACATCCCATCACCTGCAAAAAAATAGCGCTGAATTAAAATGGAAATCTGTAATCAGACCGGTTGCGACTGATAACCTTATTGTTTTCTTTTTGCATAGTGAGTCTATTATTGCATCAGCTTTCCGGACAGAATATCAAAAATATCCTGCATATACCTATATGGTTTGATTACCAAATAGTGCAAAGGCAATATCTACTTAAGACGTCTATTATATATTATTACTAAATACTTCCTTCAATTTCTTTGGATATATGCTGGTAAATGCTGTTATTCGGTAATCAAACTATACTTGAATGATGCCTGATCCTGCTTAAAGTTTCCTCTCTCATTGCCAGGTAGCTGGCTAAAAATTTGCCTTGAATTCTATCTGGATAAGGAACAGATTTACAGAACATATTATACCTGGAGGTTGCATTTGGAATTCTCGAAATTGCGGACTGATAATTCAAATCAGATAATTTCCGCCTAAGTATTTTATCAAATAAAACAACGGATTCTTTACATTGCGTTTTCAATTTTTCCAGCATTACGTAGGGCACAAATATTACCGTAGTTTTTTCAAGCGTTTGCAAGCCTATACGGTTGTGTTCAAAATAGCATTCATTGATAATATCAGAACCAAAAAGGTCCTTTTCAAATACAAATCCCAGTGTAATTTCCTTGTTTTCAAACATGCTGTATTTCCTGATCAATCCGTTGATCAAAAAAAACACACCCGAATGTCCGGCTAAGAAATCACCAAGGTCTGTATTTTTTTCAACTTCATGGATGGATGCAATGTTTTTTATCCGTTCAATAAGTTTATTAGATAAATGCTGGTGTTGCTGACAATAGGTGATTAGTGGGGATATCATCTTATTCGGGGACTATATACATCAACATAATCATTTTAAACCACATTTACAAATACTGCCACTCATAAATTTTCTATTATGACCTTTTTTTTTGAAAACCGAAAATTAAGCTTTCACATTCATAATCCAAGAATATTTAAAATTATCTTAACATAGCTTGGTACTAACTGGCAGCGGAAGCTACCGTAACATTCTTTTGCGTTATGAAAAAATTTAAAAACCTATAAACTGTCATCACCCGGCCCAAGCAGTTTTAGGATTTGGAAGCCTCCTTAAAGTGCCCATTATGAAAAGTAATTGTCTTGAAAAGGTTTCAAAAACTAGTCGCAGGTCACCATCTGACATCGATGCCTGATAGTGATTCAAATTATATCGTGTATAGAGATGATTTTACAGAATGAAATTATTAGAGAGTTTAGAAAATATTTACAAAGGAGTTAGAAAGTCTATAAGGCATATTTACGCTACAGAAAGGGTAAACAATGTGATGATTTAAAGCGACTTAATTCTGACAGCAATTAGTTCATGGATTTATTCAGGCCATGGATACTCAAAAGAAAAAACATGATATTTTTGCAGATACTGTGATAATTAGTGTGTTTACTTTTTCCTTTTCCTAATGTACAATCGAACAGGAAGCACCAATCAATGCAGCAGTTTCACCCTTTGAGGATATATATACAGGCGCAGCAATGGCCATTGTTTTTAAATAATACTTTAACTGTGGCAAAAACAGCGATGATGCCTTAGCTATATTCCCTCCAAATACCACACAATCGAATTTATGTTTTTTGTAAAGCTGCGTCAGGAAAACCCCCATGTTCATACTAAACTCATCGAACACCTGTAGTAGAGGTCCCCCCAGCTCGACATCGCAAATCAGTTCCTTAACATTGTTTACCTTTAAACCCGAGTATTTATTATAGGTTGATACAAACCATCTGGAAGAAAAAAAATCCTCACATATCCCACCCATGAACGGATAACACCAATAATCTGCATCCAAAGCCAGTCCACCCTTAGCTATTGCAGAGCCAAATCCTGTCCCCAATGTAAAACCCACAACTTCCTGATAGTCCGCGGCAGGTCCATGACTGACCTCCCCCTGCAAGAAACAGCCGGCATCGTTAATAAAATGAATTTCAGTTATACCCTCTGACAACTGAGCGCATAAAAGATCACGGACATTCATGCCATAAAGCGCATCATATTTCCCCATGCTTTTCATATAAGATATACCATTCTGATAATCAAATGGCCCAGGCATTGCGATAGCAATTTTTCCTGAATTTCCGGCAAACCGAAGGCTTTGAGTCATTACCGTACTCCACGCCTGAATAATATGGTCAGCACCTTCCGCAGAGTCAATTTTTTCTCGTTGTATAGAGCCTGCCACAATGGTGCCATCACCCGTATCCACCAATGCCGCAGTGATGTGTGATCCACCAATATCAACACCAAGAACAATATTATCGTTCATATAAAATAGGTTAGTTATTCAAATTTAATAAGCCAATTCTACCATAAAGCTCAGCAATGCAAGCTTCATCAAGTAACCATTTTGGTTTTCTTTTTGAAGTTTCGTCACTCGCCCACTTGGCCGTTAAAAAACCATACTGGTCAACAGATTTTGCCCAGGCCCTGTCTAAATCCCTAGCAACTGCCTGAATGTATTTCGGGTCATGATCTATTTTGTACAAAGCTTCATAGCCCCTAAATAAAACGGTAACAAACCATGGCAAATCGATATTAAAGGACCGTAAACCGTTTTCTGCCATGGAAAAAAACTGATAAGAACTTGCTGCAACAAATTGCGCCTCTTTCAGGTAGGCCGGATCTTTCGTAAACTCATACAGCAAAACCGCAGATTCAAGCATCGAACCCGTGTTGTAAGTATAATAAGTTGCGTTGGGTTTGCCATCCATTTTGACATCGTTATAATAAATTCCCTGGGGATTTCTTAACCTCGCCTGCATCCATTGATAAAAACGTTTCGCCCAGTTTAAATAAACCGGATCATTGCTCGCCTGGTAGAGTTTAAGCGCAGCCAGGGTAGCCATCCCATTACTACATGCTGGTTTCTGATCTTTGTGGCCTTCCAACCAATACACCCCACCATCCAGCTTTTCATCCCAGCCACTAATGATAAAATTGAAAACCTCTTTAGCTTTATTTATATTAATAGCATCTTTTGTGTTGAAATAAGCTTCAGCATAATCTATGCATACCAAAGCGTTGTCGTCGTAATATCGGTCAGATTTTTCTAACATGGCAGGGTAAGCCTGATAACCTACTGGCATACGGGTAGTATCCCGGTATTTCCAAACACCAACCGCTAAACTATCCAGATATTTTGCATATTTTTTCGTCAGATCAGGATACCTGAACAATACATTTGCAGCCGAATACATACCCGAAAATGGCCATAAAAAGCTTACTTCTTTTTCTTTGACATTTGAACCTTGAAAGTAATCCAGGTCTACCTTTTCTCCGCCAGGATAATGTTCGCTAAATAATCCTGGATTTTTTTCCAACCGATAGTTTTTCCATACCTTCTCGAAAAACAAATCAGCCCGATGTTTATAGATGCTATCCGACTGAACATTTTGGGTATAGCCTTTCCACGACAACACCATGAAGGTGATGATCAATAAGTTTTTCATGTGTTTTGGCATATCAGTTTTTAGTAAAAGACAATTTATTTACTGATTTGAAGGCGGTGGAACGCTTATGCCCCAGGACATGTTGGGTTTGTTCCCCATAATTAAAGTCAATGTGCCACCTTCTATGAGTTCATCACGATAAAGCCAGGCTTTGCTGAGCACTTTTCCGTTCCAGGTAGCAGACTGAACAAATACATTGCTTTTGCTATTGTTTTTTGCTTCGATGGTCAAACGTTTTCCATTTCCAAGGCTAACTACTGAACGATCGAACATCGGACTGCCAATCTGGAGGGTTGGTCTCGCGTCGGCCAGGCCTTTCACATCGAACAGTCCCAACGATGCCATCACATACCAGGAACCCAGCTGCCCCTGATCCTCATCCTGCCCATAACCATAACCATGAATGCTTTCTGTACCGTAAAACTCATCACAAATTGCCCTTGTCCATTTTTGAGTTAACCAAGGCGCCGCTGAATAGTTAAACAACCAGCTGATGTGCAAATTAGGTTGATTACCATGGTTGTATAATGATTGAATACCCGCAAAGGCATCAATCGTTTTTCCGCCTCCAAATGCATTTTTCTGAGAGGTTTCGAAAATGTTATTCAAACGCTCATTAAAAGTTGTTTTACCGATCTCTTGAATGAGGCCCTGAGGATTTTGTGGTACATAAAAAGTGTATTGCGTCGCATTTCCTTCCTGGAATCCACGCCAGGCTTCCAGCGGGTTAAACTGATCAATGAATTTTCCATCAGCTGTTTTAGGCCTTACCAGTTTGAGTTTTTGATCAAAGATTAACCGCCAGCCATCAGATAATTGAATAAGCTTTTTATAGTCTTCATTTTTACCCATTTTTTTTGCCATTTGCGCAGCGGCAAAAGCACTGTAACTGTATTCCAAAGTATGCGAACCTGAAAAATGTGATCCTGTTGAATCCGTTTTATCGGCCTCCAGATAAGGCACATAACCTTTGGATGTAAAACTTTTTGTATCCATTTTCCCTGAACCCACCAATCGTTTTTGATAACCTAGCTCATTGCCCAATACCGCTTTGTAAGCGAGATTCAAATCATAATCGCGGATACCTGCCTGGTAGGCTCCGGCAATAGCAAGTCCAACAAAATTGGTTCCGACGCCTGATACAAAGTTGCTGTTAGCGATGCCATCGCCAAACCAGCCACGTTCCTTATAAATTTCAAGCTGCGTATGTACAAAATCGCTGTAGTGTGATGGATAGGATAACGCCCACAGTTGCGTCAAATTCCAGAACCCTCCCCAAATGGCATCCGTATTCATAAAGTTGTAACTGAATTTGCCTTGGGCATCTTTTGGCAGTTGTCCGATGCTGCCATCATGTCGCGGGAAATTTCCGTTAACATCGCTCGCTATTCCCCTACCCAATAAGGCATGATATAGCCCGGTGTAAAACTTAGTTTTGTCGGCCTCTACTTTTCCTGAAACTTTTAATTTTCCAAGTTCGGATTTCCATTCTTGCTGGGCTGCAGCCTTCGCACTTTCAAAAGTGAGGTTGCGTGCCTCAGTTTCAAGGTTTAGTTTCGCATTTGCAACAGAGGTATAAGAAAGTCCTACTTTAATTTCGACGCTTTCGTTTTCCGAAGTTTGATAGTTTAAAAATAACCCTGCCCCTATTCCTTTAGCATATTTTTGATTCACAACCGCAGCGTCTTTACTGATTGCACCAACTTCAGCAGGCTTTTTATTCAGTGCTCCATAGAAATACATCGCTACACGACCGCCTTCATCATATGTTTTCACATATTTTGGATAAGTGATTACAAAGCCCTGAAAATGGACATCGTCAATCATTTCTACCGAAGCGTCGCTTACCGGACCGCTTTCTCCCTGCACATTTCCTATTGATAACATTATTCTGGAGCTATTGCTTTTCGGAAAGGTGTAACGATGAAATCCAACCCTTTTAGTAGCGGTAAGTTCAGCTTTGATTTTAAAATCATCGAGTATTACGGAATAATATCCAGGCTGGGCAACTTCATTTTTTCGGTCAAATGCAGAGCGATATCCGCTCCCCGCTTTTTCCAACTCACCCGGAACGGTTTTTAATGTTCCCGCAGTTGGCATAAAACTGATTCCACCCACCTGCCACTCATGGAAATGAACGAATCCTTCTATCGAATTGTGCCGGGTATCATAACCTACCGCTTCCCAGCCCTGCAAGTTACCATAGCTTCCATTGGTTGATGGGGCAAGCTTTGCCATGCCGTAAGGAACTGCTGCCGGTGTATAAAAAAACCATCTGCTGTGAGCTGTGCCAATGTTTGGATTCACATATTTTAACAAATCCTGCGCAAAGGAAGTAACGGCTGTGATAAGGAAAAGAAGAAGTATAAATATTGATTTAAAGCCTATTTTCATAATTGAAGATTCTGATTATTGGTATTTTGACAACATCGCCTGAAGGCGCTGCATCCAGGCCTGGTCAACAGTTTCCATCTCGGTAGAACGATTTTGCCCGTCGAAGCCAGCAAAAAAATAATAACCCAGGTTAGCCGTGTTCCGGTTTGCAATATTCAGGCGATTGATATTTTCCTTTGCATAAACCAGCCAATCTGGGTTTTTGTCCGCCTCGTAAAGGCGAATCATGGCCTGAGAACCCCAGGCGCACCATGCCGGATTGATCCGTGCTTCGGCGGTATTAAAAACATAACCTTTGTAAATGGCATTCCATAATGCACTGTTCATCGCCTTGCCCAGGTTTTGGGCTTTGGTTAAATAAGAAGGATCGTTCATAATTTTACTGTACAAGATAAAAGCCTCAACCATAATCGCATTATCATAGGTAAATTTTTGTGTATGCTTAATCCCCTCACCAGCTCCATCTATCTTCCAAATATACAATCCCGTATTGGCATCGAACATCTTGGCCGTTAACCAGGCATCTACCTGCCTAGCCCAATCACGGTAAACAGATTCTCCCGTTAAACTATACAATTTCAGAAACAATTGTAAGGTAAGTCCATTGGTTTGAGTGGGTTTTTCGGGTTTGAGTGTATTCCAGTAAAATCCTCCACCATACACATTATCCCAGAGCCCGCTATTGATCAACCAATCGCCACAAGCTTTAGCCTTTGCGAGATAGGCCTGTTTATCAGCACCGGTGGTAATATCATAAGCCTCCAGGTATACCATTCCACTTAAGGCATTGTCATCCACATATTTATCGCCGCCGGCACCGGTACCATCAAGGTTCACTGATGCGAAATAGCCACCCCTCAAATCCTTTTTATCCCACATGTTATCCATGAACTTGAAGGTATTGTTCATGTAAACCAAATAGCTGGTTTCCCCAGCCGCCACCATGGCTGCATCTGCATAGATCTGGCTTACATTGTACCATTCAAAACAATTATTTGATTTTGAAGTGGTGTTTGCCCTGTAGCCGTAACTTGCCGTAAGCAGGTTATTGACCGTAAAGGTATGCGTGTCTTTTGCTTGCTGCAGATAATTTACCGAAGTACCTGGAACCACCGGCGGAACAACTGGCGGTGGTGTTACAGGAACAGGATCTCCTCCCTTTTTACAGGAGACAGCAGCCAGGAGAGCGAAAATCAGGAATGTATTTTTTAGTATTTTTTTCATGGCGTAGGTGTTATCTTCCGGCATAATATACCGGAAGTGCAAAATTTACTGGGTTACAATCGTGTGGCTGTACGGACCATCAGCGCCTAAATTTACCGTTGCTTTTATGCTTTTATTATCAGCTGAAGGATTGAATTTATAGGTATTATTCCACTGATCGTTGGTTACGGAATTGAGGTAAAAATAAGACGCAGCCTGGCCAACCGGACTGACATTGTTTACGTTGCTGCTGCCCATATACTTAACACCGGAAGAAGTATGGATTGCGAATTTATACCGCTCATCTCTACCCCACGAAAACTGATAAAACACAACTGGAATAATTCCAGACTGCCAGGTACCTGCTGAAGTATAATTCAGCTGCCCGATTTCGTTTCCATAAGCCGACATATACAGGCCAACGCTTTGCACTTCACTTACCTCAATCACACTGGCTACATTGAAATCGTATTTCAGGTAATAAGCTTTTGTGCTGCCAGATACCGTAATACTTGTCGTTCCCTCTTTTATGGAAGCACCCTCAGCGAAAAATTTTCTTCCTGCCTGAGTGGATTTATCGGTAAGCATATAACTTCCTGCTTTTAGCGAAGTATAAAGTTCGAATACGCCCTCTTCCAGTTTTTTAAATTTAACCGCTTTAGATAGGTCATCGCCACCTTCACTTGCCGATCCGGTTAAATAAAGATCGGTTGGCACTTCGGCAAATCCGGCAGGGCGCTCCAGCTGAAGCGTCCTTATCTCTTGGCCAGCCTTGCTATTACTCACTTTCGAGGCAATAACGGTCCAGTTTACCTTACCCGTAGAAGAAGAGTTGATGCCACAAAGTGCCGCGATCCTGGTTAAATCTTTGTGTGAGATGGTTACTTGTGGTTGCACACCTCCGCCATCGGAAACCACTTTAAAAACCGGTTTTGAAAAATTCCCACCCTCTTTATCAAAAGCCACTTCATAAAGGATCAAGCCACCATCTTCAGGTGTTGCCGATGACCACTTAAATTGTTGCGAAGCTGCAGCATTGGAAGGCGTAAGTTTAATGGAGGCCTGATTTACGGGCAAACTTAAAGTGCCAACCGGACTGATGTTTTCATTTAGGTCACGTTCTTCCTTTTTGCAGGAAGCAACTGCAAGACATACAAGCAGCATTAAGGCGAATATTCTATTTAGATTTTTCATGACTTGATTCGTTAATAACCTGGGTTCTGTGTTAAATTTTTATTTAAGCCGATCTCACTGGAAGGCACTGCCCATAAATAGTCACGCTGTGGATTGAACTTACGTTGTTGCGTTCTGATATAACCCCCATCTACATTTTGATCGGTGGCAAATTTAGCACCATGAGCGAAGCCATTCATGGTGGTTTCAGCCACTTTCCATCGCCTGATATCATCCACTCTTAAACCTTCCATGGCCAGTTCAGCTCTGCGTTCACGGCGAATGATGTTAGTCAAATCACCTGATGGAAAACTTAAGGCTCCGGCATCAGTAAAACCAGCTCTTGAGCGAATGGTACCAATTGTTTTTGCCCAAATTGCTGCATCCATTTGCCCTAAACTATTTTTGGCTTCTGCATAAGTAAGCAGCACTTCCGCATAGCGGAACAGGTGTAAATTATTTCCGGAGACAAAACTTGATAAAGCAATAGGATCGAAATATTTACGCCAGTAATAACCAGTTGCCGAAGCACTCTGTGAGCCTGGTGAATATTCATCCAAACCAGGCTGTACCGGGTCTGACCCAGGTTTAATGTAAATGGTTTTGGTGGTGTTATTCGGATTAACCCAGCTGTATCGATCGTAAACTACTGTAGCGGTAAGTCTCGGATCGCGGTTTACATAAGGATTGCTTTCTACATAACCTGAACCTGCATCTTTAATTCCTCTTCCATTGAGCATAATATAATCATCTACCAGTTCCTGGGTGGGTGCCATGGCGCTTACCCTCCCGCCCACTGTTCTTGGTGCAAAATCCCAAAAGTTCTGCCAGGTACGTACCGTTGGCACATATTGCAGTGATAATAAACTTTCACTATTGGTTTTATTAGTAGCAGGATCGCTAAACAACGCACTGTAACTCGGCGTTAACGCGTACGTTCCATAAGTAGCCTGATTGTTGATCAGTTTTTCGCAAACCGCAACTACCTCAGCCATTTTATTGCCCTGATAAAGCAAGGTTCTCATTTGCAGGGCCAATGCGGCGCCTTTTGTAATCCTGCCATTTTCACTGACCGGAAGCTGGTCCTTACTCGGCAGGTTTGGGATAGCCGCTTCCAGCTGTGCGATGATATAGTCGCTAACTGCAGCTTTAGAAGTACGTGGAATTACCTGCGCTTCTTCAGGCGTTAGATCATGATCAGGTAGCGGCACATCGCCATACCATTTGCTCAGATTAAATAAGGCGAAAGCACGCATAAACTGGTTTTCTGCTTTCATTCTCGCAATGGCTGCCTGGGGCAAGGTTTTATTCTGGTCCACGTTTTCCAGGAAAATATTTACCGATTTGATTGTCCGGTAATAACTTGCCCAGTCTCCGGCAAATTTTGCCGCAAGCGAAGTTGCATTTCCGCTTGCGATCAGGTTTAAATCGCCTGATGGCGAATAAGCGTTATCAGAAAGTGCTTCGGGTTCAAAAAATAAACTACTGTTATAAAGCAAACTGTAGTTATTATTTAGGGCGTTGTTTACGTTAACATCCACGGTCCAGAAGGTTAAATCTGAAAACCGATCGGTGGGTGCAATATCGAGCTTTTTGCAGCCTGCAATAGTAAGCAAGGCAAAAGCTATAATTAGGTTTTTGAATGTAGATTTCATATGAGTTATGCTTACCGTAGTTATTAAAAGGTAATGTCTAAACCAGCACCGTAAAAAATAGGCAGCGGATACTGTCGGGCACTATTTGAACTTGAGCCTGTACTAAGGTTATTTCCAAATTCTGAGGTTTCAGGATCAATAAATTTAAGTTTACTTAGCGTAAAGAGATTTTGACCGATCAGTGAAACACGCAAACGGCTGATTCCTGCTTTGCTGGTTATGGCTTGCGGCAATGTATAACCAATGTTTACATTTTTCAAGCGGGCGTAAGCGGCATCATATTTATATAAATCTGAACCTGTTCTCCAGTTATTGGTATTAGATGGTGATCCAATGTTCGCAAAAATTGGATAACGTGCATTAGGATTACCAGGACTCCAATAATCTGTCATGTGTTCATAAACTGTTGCGCCGTATCCATAGTGGAAAGGTTCTACCAGCTCACCACGCAGGAACGTTTCCCGTTTGCCAACACCTTGAATAAACAACTGAAGATCGAACCCTTTTACTGCCAAACGGTAAGTAAAACCAAATGTATAGCGTGGAAATGGGTTACCCAATACCGTTTTATCTTTTGCATCAATGACCCCGTCGTTGTTCAAATCTTTAAATTTTACATCACCTGGAACCACGGGATTTCCGGCAATTTTCGGTGAATTATTAATGTCGGATTGGCTTTGAAAAAATCCATTGGTTTCATATCCATAATATTGCGTGATGGGTTCGCCAACACGTCTCAGCAACTGAAATACATCCTGATTGATGATTTGCTCGGTTGCGCCGCCAGATAACTGCAATAATTTATTTTGGTTATCGGCCACATTCACACTGAAACTCTGGGTAACATTTTCTCCGCGGAGATTATACGTAAGTGAAGCTTCCCAACCTTTACTTCTTACTTTTGCCACATTGAAATCAGGCGTTGCTGCACCAAAAATTGCCGGAATATCCTGTCGGGGTTGAAGAATATCCCTGGTTACTTTATTGAAATATTCGAAGGTAGCCGTCAGCTTGTTATCAAAAAAGCCTGCATCTAAACCAATGTTGAAGGTTGAAGCTTTCTCCCAGGTCAAATCGCGGTTAGACAACAAAGTTCCGGCTCCACCAACAGGAATGTTATTGAATCCATAGGCACTGGCGTAATTGAAGTAGGTGGTCTGGTACTGGAAATTACCAACGTTCTGGTTTCCGAGAACACCGTAAGAAGCACGGATTTTTAAACTGTTCACTGTATTTTTTATCGACTGCATGAAATTTTCCTGTGAGATTAACCAACCTGCGCTAACTGATGGAAAAAAACTTCCGCGGTTGCCTTTAGCAAATTTTGAAGAGGCATCATAACGGGCAGTAGCTTCAAGCAGATATTTATCTTTAAAAGCATAGTTTAACCTTCCGAATAAAGAAAGTAGGCTATTAGAATTGATAGCCAGGCTATTGTTCGAATTAATCGGATCGACTATAGTACCGGTTGTAGGGGTTCCCAGTAACTGATCAGTTAATGTTTTCTGCAACTGAAATCCTCGTTGAGAATAATTTTCACTTGATGCGCCAATCTGCGCTTTGAAGTCATGATCAGCGATTTTCTTTCCGTATTCCAGGTAAACTTTGGTATTAAACAGTTGTGACTTGCTATTGGCATCCAGCACAGAACGGTCATCTCCATACACACCTGAAGGCAGATAATTTACCTGCGTTCTTCTGAAAAAAGTACCGTTGTTTTGAAGCGTACCACCAAACTGACCTGTCAATATTAAATCTTTTGTAATTTCGAATTGTCCATTGAATGATCCAAAAATCTCATCATTATCTGCCTGATTAAAGCCTCCTTTTTCCAGCACACCATATTCGTTATATTGTGATGCAAAAGGATTTGTCAGGTAATTTCCATTTTCATCCTGCCAGTTAAAATTTGCCGGAACCCGGTTGGCATCAGCGAAAATATTGTTATCGCCCACACTATTGGTTTTGTTTCTGGTTTTGGTGTATAAGAGGATGACATTCGTTTTTAGCTTACCGATTACATTGGTTTGATTTAACCTTAAATTATATTTCTGATAACCAAAATTTGCGCCTTCACCTCCATTACCAATGAAATTGCTTTGTTGATCCTGATAACCCGCAGATACAAAAAATGAACTTTTTTCACCACCACCGGCAATGTTAACATTGTGTGATTGCTGTGGCGCAGTACGCAAAAGGTTTTCAATGTTCCAGGTACCATCGCCCTGATCTTTCAATTGCTGAATCTGATCAGGCGTGTACGCAGGACTCAGACCTGAGTTCACCAGGGATTCATTTTTAAAATAAGCATTTTCCCATGCCGGAACTTTATGAACCAATACGTTCGCATCCTGAACACCGTAACTTCCGTTATAAGAAACTGTAGTTTTCTGATTCAGCTTACCCGCTTTAGTGGTGATTAAGATCACACCATTTGCTGCCCTGGAGCCATAAATGGCTGCTGCACCTGCATCTTTCAATACAGAAACGCTGGCAATATCATTCGGATTAATCGTATTCAGATTTCCACCAACAATACCATCTACCACAACCAGTGGCGTGTTGTCGCCAAGTGTGCCTACCCCTCTAATGTTTACTGTAACATTACTGCCCGGATTAAGGTTAGTTTGCTGAATAATTAAGTTCGGCGATTCGCCCTGCAATGCCTGATACGCATTAAGCACTGGTTTATTTTCAATGTTTTTTGCATCTATCGTACTTACCGCACCCGTAATTGACACCCGCTTTTGCGTTCCGTATCCAACCACTACCACATCATCCAGCGCATTTTCTCCTCCAGCCTTCAGTTGAACATTGATAGTTTTTCTGCCAGCAATAGCAATATCCTGACTTACATAACCTAAATAGGAAAATGTAAGGCTTCTGGATGCTAAATTATCTGGTATAGAAAGGCTGTAAAGTCCATTGCCATCAGTTACGGCTCCGATGGTAGTCCCTTTAATCTGTACACTTACACCCGGCAGCGCAATACCTTTTTCATCAACCACTTTTCCGCTAACAGAAATTTCACGGGTGTTGATCCGCATCAAAGGCGCTTTAGAAGTTTTTGCCACAACGTAGCCGGGACTGAACGGAACCAGCATTGATACTAGCACCACCAGCTGCCTGAGCGGCAGTCGCTTTAGTTTTTTAATTTGGTAAAGTTTATGTCTCATAACATTTTGATTAAGGATGATGCGGTCATGGCATCTGATATATTAGGTTAGTGGTTGAGAATGAAGTATTATTTATTCTTGAGATGATCTTCCTGCCAATAGGCGTCAATTTCTTCCAGTGAGCGGCCCTTGGTTTCTGGAATAAGTTTCCAGGTGAGATAAAGTGCCGGTGAGCAACAAATGGCGAATATCCAGAAGGTCCACGACGAACCCAAGCCCTGAAGCATCACCGGAGTAAGCTGACCAACGAAGAAATTTCCAATCCAAAGGGTTAACGTTGCTAAAGACATTGCTTTACCCCTAATTCCATTGGGAAATATTTCGCCAATAACGACCCAACAAACCGGGCCGAAAGAAAATGCAAAGCAGGCAATGAAAGCCAGAATAAAAATCAGTATCCATGGACCTGAAATGATGCCAAACTGAAACAACAGACCGATAATTATTAGTGAAATTACCGCTCCGCCAATCCCTACATATAGCAATGGTTTTCTGCCCCATTTATCAACTGTAAAAATGGCTACGAACGTGAATACTACATTTACCAAGCCGATAGTCACCTGTCCGCCAAGGGCATTATTTAGGGTAAATCCTGCTTGTTCCAATATTCTCGGTCCGTAGTAAATCACAGCATTGATACCACAAACCTGCGACAAAAAGGGCAATAATAAACCTATCCACAAAGCCTTGCGATAAACCGGTTTGAATAATGTGCTCAGCGAACCTTCTTCATTTGTGATATTTTGATGAGCGAAGACATCAAGTTCTTTCCTTGCCGCAGCTTGCCCATCAATCTTGATCAGGATTTTTTCTGCCAGATCTTTTTTTCCACTTGATAATAGCCACCTGGGAGATTCAGGCACCAGAAATAATGAGATGAGAAAGATTAGCGCCGGCAGTGCGCCAAGGCCAAGCATTGCCCGCCATACTTCCTGAGAAAATATTTTTTCGGCGTCAGCTCCGGAAAAATTTTCCCCGCTGTGATTAGCCAGATAGGCATTGGTAAAATAAGCCGTAACAATACCAATGGTTAAAGCCAATTGATACAGGGATACCATGGTTCCCCTAAGTCTTGATGGTGCAAATTCAGATATATAAAGTGGAGAAACCATTGAAGCCACGCCAATGCCAATTCCGCCAATTAACCGGAATGCAATTAATGTGGAGAAATCACCTGCGTACATGCAGCCTAGTGCAGAGGTAAGGAAAAGAAATGCCGACAAAATGAGCACGATTTTCCTCCCGAATTTGTCACTCAACTTACCTGAAATGATAACGCCAATGATGCAGCCTAAAAGTGCACAGCTCACAAACCAGCCTTCACTTATCGCATTTAATCCGAAGTCTTTAGTCACCAGGCTGATGGTTCCGGAAATTACAGCGGTGTCAAATCCGAACAAAAACCCACCTAAAGCTGCTACCAGACAAACCAGGTATAGATAGGAACTGCTCTTTTCTATTGACGTATGTTGTTCTTGTCTAATCATGGTAGTTACTTTAAGAAAGCTTTAATTACTTTCGCTTGTTGGTTAGACTGATTAACGATTGTATAACTGCCGGCAGCGGCTGGAATAACGAAGGTTTCGGCGTACTGAAAAATCATGCTTGAACCGTCTGCTGTGGTTACGCTGATCGATGAGCCTTCTACCAGCATCAATACATGACAAACTCCATTAATCTCTACTGCAACGGATGCATCAAAATCTAATCTGTGTACATCATAAAAATGATCCTGATGCGTAGGCAAGTGATAACAGGTATAGCCATCTTCCTGCGCAATAACAGTTGGTTTTGAAATCAGTTCCTGTTGAACCTGTGCTCCTTTCCTGGAAAAGTCAAGGTTTTTAAAAGCATGTTCAATATTAATCGGCCGGGGTTTGCCATTCAAATCCAACCTTAACCAATCATACATTTTAAAGGTGAAAATATATGGTGTCGCACTAATCTCAAGGACAAGGTTTTGGGCGCCTGCGCTATGGATGGTGCGGTTAGGAATAAGGAACAAGTCATGTTTTTTAGCTTGATGAACCTGAACATATTTTTCAATGTCAACCTCGATTCCGTCCTGGTTACTCTCTTCTAAGACTTTTCGAAAATCATCTTCGTTGATATCATCCTGAAAGCCCAAATAAACCTTTGCATCTTCTTTGCAATCAAGTATATAGTAGGTTTCATTCTGGGTAATGGTTTCTCCAAACTGTTGTTTAATGTAATCAAGGCTGGGATGACATTGAATGGACAGGTTTCCGCCATCAAAGGTGTCCAGAAAATCAAATCTGATTGGGAACTCCGCCCCAAACTTCTCAGCATGGCGACCCAGGATATTCTCATTTTGTGTAAACATCAACAGATCGAAAGAAACTTCGAGCAGCAAACCGCTGCTTTGCAGTACAATTCCATTTTCAGGTACAATCAACTCGAAAGACCAGGCGTAGTTCACTTCATTCTGATCCAGTTGCGGCATGTGCTTTTTCATCCACTGTCCACCCCAAGCGCCAGGAGCAAACCAGGGCCTCGCCCTGAATACGGTGTTCGACATCTTCTCTAACCCACCACGAACATCATCACCAAATGCCCAATTGATTTGCGCTTCCCATTGTGCATCAACAAATACATCAATCTGGCTGCACAATTGCCTTTTATGTTCATTAAGTATTACCCAATCAATAAAATAGAAGCGCTTGTACATTTCCATCTGTTCCTGCGGAACACGCATACCCAAATTGCAAATTGAACCTGCACTCATTCGGTGCTGAAGCTCATTTTTGGGCACATCTACGTAAATCACTTTGGCCTCCCAGCCTGCAAGTTTTGCTCCAGGGCCAATAAGAATATTAACAGCAACATCTTTATCAGGCAGTATAGATTTTAAAAGATCTTCCGCAAAGTAATCGCGAAGTGTTAAGGTTGTCTTATTGCCCCAAACCGAATCTTCCTGCCCCATAAAAGGTGCAGTTAGGTTGATAATCTCCTCTTCGGATTTCATTGCGTTGCTGAAATCAACCAGGTTTATCTTTATACTTCTCGATTGAAATTCATTCGAAACGGCACTTATCAACCTGTCCCAGTAAACACCAACATAACCGTCGATGGCCACAGTCTGGTGTTCAATAATATAATTGCACAAAGACGCAACCCCCGAAAATATTTTATCATCTCCCAGGTCGAAATATGGATAGATGTCATATCCTTCCACAGTTTTAATTTTATTGATGCGATCAGGCATAATCTCCTGCTCCGTTTTTCTTAATGGTTCTTCTATTGACATAGCACTCTTGAAAAAAATATTAGACTCTGAAATTTCCTGCTGCATATTCTATTTGTGTGTACATATTAAAATTTAAGGTTTTAAGTAATGTTCATGATTGTGTCCATTTACCTCACAGCACTGGAATAGGTAACCTTTTGTTAAAATCAAATACTTTTGAATGAATGATCCAATTCTCCCATAAATGGATAAATCGAAATGATTGGCTAGCATTATCTGCCTGGGATGACTCATATATTTTGAAAACTTGGTTAGACCATACATTCAATAGTATGTACATACAAATGTATTATTTAATAATTATTCTCCAAATATTTTTAAAGAATTTTTAATAGAAAGCCGCAAAACCATTAACTGGCTCGCTCAACAAACTTATTTATGTACACACATACTTTAAAAAGGTATTTTTTTTTTAATATTGTGATGATTATGAAACTTAAAATCGATCATAAAAGTCAGGTACCATTGCATGTTCAGGCTGAGGAACTACTCAGAAAGTTGATTGAGTCTCAGGAATATATTGATGGAAAACTTCTTCCAAATGAGGTAGAGTTATCGAAAGACCTTAACATCTCCAGGACCACCTTGAGGCAATCAATTAATAAACTGGTTTATGATGGTTTATTAATCCGGAAAAAAGGTGTTGGTACCAGGGTTGTTGAATCGAAATCCCTGAGTTCAAAATCGAAAAACTGGATGAGCTTCTCGCAGGAAATGAGCGCCCGTGGTATACCGATCAAAAACTTTGAATTACATGTAAGCTGGGTACTTCCTGATAAACGGATAGCAAGCTTCTTTGGAATCAAAGAAGATAAGAAAATATTAAAACTTGTGAGGTTAAGAGGTCGCCCCGAAGGCCCATTTGTTTACTTTGAATCTTATTTTCACCCCATTGTCGGACTTACTGGAGAGGAAGATTACAAGGCGCCTCTTTACGAAATGCTTGAAAAATCCCATGGGATTATTGCCATGGTATCAAAGGAAGAGATAAGTGCCCTTCTGGCGGATGAATTTATTGCTGCCAAACTGGAAACGGATACCGGATCCCCAATTTTGTTCCGCAAAAGGTTTGTATATGATATAGAAGAAAGACCAATTGAATACAACCTGGGTTATTACAAAGCCGATAGCTTTATTTACACAGTAGAAAGCCGCCGGGAATAGTGCCATCAAAAAGACATCTACATACAATCACATACCAAATGAAACAAGCATACCTAATTGTAAGCATTCTCATCGCATTTATCACGACTACTCATGCTGATGAAAAGCTCAACCTTAAATCTCCTGACGGCGCCATCCAGGTTTCCATCAACATTGGCGAATTCATCACCTATTCAGTAAGTTATCGCAACGATCTGCTTTTCAGCAACAACAAACTTGCATTAAACTTGAAAAATGAAAACCTTGGTAGCCCTGCAAAACTGCTGAATTCCAAAATCACGGCAGTATCAAATACACTCAAACCACATGTGCCCCTAAAATATTCAACAGTAGTATCAAGCTTCAATAAACTCCTGATGTCTTTCAAGGGAAATTACGCTATTGAATTCAGGGCCTTTAATAATGGGGTTGCCTACCGGTTTATTACCAATAAAAAAGGAGCAATAGAAGTTTTGAATGAGCAGGTTGACCTGAATTTTCCTTCGTCATATGATATCCATGTTCAGCAGCCTGCAAGTTTCAAAACAGCTTACGAAGAAAACTATTCTACGGTAAACTCAGCAAACTGGAATGCTAAAATGAGTACTTTACCCATATTAATCGACACGAAAAAACAATATAAGATACTGGTTAGTGAATCAGATCTCTCTGATTATCCCTGCTTATTCCTAAAAGGAAATGGAAACAATAAGATTCAGGCAGCATTTCCAAAATCTCCACTCCGCTTTGCCCCTGATGGCGACAGGAGTTTAAAGATTATTGAGGAAGCACCTTACATTGCCAAAACCACCGGAAAAAGGAGCTTTCCATGGCGCTACTTTGTGATCAGCACAGAAGACAAACAGCTTCTTGAAAATACCATGACGCTGCAACTCGCACCGGAAAGCCAGATCAAGGATCCGAGTTGGATTAAACCAGGACAAGCCAGCTGGGAATGGTGGAACGATGCTTCGCCTTACGGACCGGATGTAAACTTTGAATCGGGATATAACCTCGAAACCTATAAATACTATATCGACTTCGCTGCGAAATTTGGCATCAAGTACATTATCATGGATGAAGGATGGGCGAATAGTACCACGGATCCTTACACTCCAAACCCTAAAGTAGATGTTCATGAATTAATCCGCTATGGTAAGGAAAAAAATGTTGGCGTAGTGCTTTGGCTTACCTGGCTCACGGTTCACGAAAACATGGACCTTTTCAAAACTTTTAAGCAATGGGGTGTGAAAGGTCTGAAGATAGATTTTATGGATAGAAGCGATCAATGGATGGTAAATTATTATGAACGCATTGCGAATGAAGCTGCAAAAAATGAATTGCTGGTTGATTTTCATGGTGCTTTCAAACCTGCCGGCCTGGAATATAAATATCCTAACGTGATTTCTTATGAAGGTGTTCGGGGAATGGAACAAATGGGCGGTACTTTACCAAAAAACAGTTTATTTTTACCGTTCATGAGAAACGCGGTCGGGCCAATGGACTACACTCCCGGTGCAATGATCAGCATGCAGCCGGAGTCCTATCGGGCAGAGCGGCCAAATGCAGCCAGCATTGGCACAAGAGCCTATCAAATGGCGCTATTCGTTGTATTTGAAAGTGGATTGCAAATGCTGGCCGACAACCCCACCTTATATTACCGAAATCCCGACTGTACGGAATTTATTACTTCGGTACCCACCACCTGGGATGAAACCATAGCGCTGGAAGCTAAAGTTGGAGAACTTGCGGTAGTGGCTAAAAGAAAAGATAAGAAATGGTTTATCGGCGGCATCAATAATGACGCAGAAAAAATCAGGAAAATTTCCCTTAACCTTGATTTTCTTGAAGCAGGAAGAACATACAAAATGACCTATTTTGAAGATGGTATTAACGCTGCTCGGCAAGCAATGGATTACCGCAAAAAAACGATAGCAGTAAAGAAAGGGGATAAAATCGATGTACAAATGGTTAGAAATGGTGGCTATGCAGCTGTAATCAGTTTAGAATAAAGCAATAAATTCCACACATATAATTTGTTCGGCTGCACCGTAATTCAAGCAATAATAATTAGCATTCACAACATGTGCTTAGGTAATGTGATGGTAATGAAAAAAGGCAGTTGTTTGAACGGTGCTTTGTAACCCTGTACAACTCATTCCATCCTGGACAATAAGATTAAATTTCCTAAGCCCCCCTCATGACACCTTTTGCCAGAGAATGCAGAGCGCAAAAACAACTTAACCTTTTCTCTTTTTTATATCTATAAAAAAATTTGCCATCAACATGTACATACGAGAAAACATTAAACCTCAGGTTTGAATAACCTAGTCACTGACTTATAAATCATAAATTTGTGTTATTGGCACACATTTGCGGGTTTCTTTCACCGCAGTTGTCATCAACCTTAAGTAGCGCAGTCCACACCTAACTTCTTCATAATATACGTTTTAGTGAAGCGAGACCCGCTATGAGAGCGATGGTTCAGACTAGCCTTCAATAGACTAGATTCAAAACAAAAATATTGGATTTACTATCGTGGTCCGAAAAACGACAAGGTTTCCTATTTAATCTTTCATAAAACCAATCTTCAGGCCCCGGGATTATCATTTATAGACACTTTGGCTTTTTACATAATAAGACTTACGAGTTCCCTTTTTATCTATCAGGATTGTTTCTCCTTTTGGCGTTTGTAATTTATCCGGCAAATGAACCTTCATAAAACTACGATTCTCACCCGTTATTCGATCCGGGTCCAACATACCTATTCTTTCAATGGCTTGAATTAACACAGTTCGCATGGATTTAAAAAGCTTTTCGGCAGGCACCTTATTTGCAATTGAATGTGGAGCGATACCTGCATCATAAAGAATTTCATCTGCGTATGCATTTCCAATCCCTCTGATATTTTTCTGGTCAGTCAAAACAGTTTTGATATCGCTCTTTTTTCTCTCTAACATCTGATGAAAGAAAGTAAATGAAACGTCCAGTGCGTCGGGCACTACTACAGGGTCTGGGTTAAGTATTGGTCTAGCCTGACTTTGAAAGTCCGTTAAACACAATCGCATACCACCAAAATCAAGTTCGAATATTGGAAATTTCGGGAATTCTGCAACCACTAATCTTAATTCCCCATGAAGCATTAAACGCAATGCCAGTATATGATCTCCTATTTCAAGATGCAAATCTTTTCCCTCCCGACATATGGATTTGATTTTATGATTGACCAAGGCGCCGTAAAAACCATTTTCAGTGGCATTCGCACTTTTACTAACGTGCAGCACCACATCTTTTACAGTATGATTAACAATTCTTTTTTCGAGATTTTTAGCCATTACGGCCAAGTCCGGAATTTCTGGCATGGGATAATTTTTATCCTAAAATAATAGAAAATTGAAATATTACAATGATTTTTCCATTAAAGTTCCACGTCGGAAACATGTTGGTATCGCTCATAGTCGGTTATCAAAAATACATGAAGCGAGGCTTTGCAGAGAATGCCTGGGTGAGGTTCATAAATAATATGAACTGCTCAAGTGGTAAGTTGAATTGGATCATTCACTTAAACCACATAACCTTGTTATTCCGGAGGCTCAACCGAAAAACTTGAGGCATGATGCGCTATTGTGATTTTTAGTTAAAGCCTTTTTTAAGTGAGGCTACTCCCACTTGACAAATATTCCCTGGAATTCTATGAAAAAATGCATGGTTAGATGAGCGGCAGTTGAACTTTCCCAGAATGCAAATTGTTTTAGTGCGCGAAATCGAAGCTAACCCTCAGTTTAACGAATGAAATTTATTCATGCACCGATCACATTTATACCTTTTTACTGAAATAAAAGTCAAAATTTTCTTAAATACAAAACCTCTTGGTATCCGATAGGTTTCAAAGTTTTTACAACGCGGACAGCTGTGCCTGTTTACCGTTCCGGTAAACTTTTTTAAGGTATTCATAATAATAAGGATAGAACATTCAAATAACTGGAAAACACAAAAAATGTTTTAAACTAAGCAGGAACCGTTCACACTAGATATCACTGCAGCTAAAAATTCTATATTTTTAAAACAAAATATTGAGATTACAGTTTATCTATCACCTATGAAAAACATGATCTGATACTTTGGTTAGTTGATCGATCATCAAAGGGGGAATATCTTTCATGCTATCCCCCTTCCTAAATACTTTGTTAGTTTGGTTTATAATAATTTAAGGCTGTCGTGAGATGGCCTTTTTCGTTTGCTTTCGCCAAGGGACAAAATTAAAACTAAATTAGAAATTCGCCTGTTGATACAGTATCCGGTGTCATGAACGGATGTTTAGTAATGATTTAGCGGTTAGGCGGTAGCTGCCTGACCGCTTATTCAATATCATCATTTAAGTACCTTATATCTCTGCTGACAGGTAAAACAACATTATATATCAGGTATTTAGCGCGTTCTAACTACCTGATTTAGCCGGATTTCTCTGTTCAAGTCATTCATTCACTTACCTTTCTTTTTCTTGTGGATACCTTCGCATACCAGGTAGTTCATTATGAGAAGGTTAATGTTATTTTTATATCTTTTGATGAGTTTGATTGCTATTGAAGCAAAATGCCAGTCAGGTATCGGATGCTTCCGGGCTTCAGATGGTTTTCTATATTCACAAAAGAATATTTTCGGTTACTATGAACTTTTGGGCAACAGATACACAACAACACCAAATGTTTGCCCGAGAAGCCAATTGGGAACAACTACAGGAGTAAAATGTCAATTTGTTCTGGGTGGCACACTACATGATGAGTACAATTATATTTTATACACAGCGACGGGACCTGTACAATGCGATCTTGATCAATATGTTTATGCCGTATTAACAATAGCCGGATTTTTAGTCTTTAGAAAACTCAGAAGGATTTAAAATAGCCATTAACTTAGGGTGTTTTTCACCGCCAACTCGTGAAGTGTCTGATCACCCTTATTCATAACCTTTAGTAGGTTAGCTTTCTCAGTAAGATAAACCCGGGCGAAATTCCGGTCATGCCGGACAATCGATTTAGTGTTATCGATCAAATCACAATATTTTATTGATTGACTATTTGCGCTGATGGTTGCCAGTCGCTCCACCTCCATTGCTTTCCTTTGCTTTCTGTTGAAATTTGGATAATCAGCCGATATAAATTTATCAGTTAAATCCCACGTTCCTTGCAGGATGAAATCAATCTCGTTTGTCATGTATCCATAGGCCTCCAACGCAGTTCTCAGTTGCTGATCCGTACAAGCGGTGTCCTCAAATAAATCATGACATAGTCCAATTTCATATCCAAACTTCAAGTTGTTTGCTTCGGCGCATTCGGCTACAGCAACCAGGTGAACAGTATATGGTTCACCGGTATATTTTCGCTTCTGCTCTCCATGCTGAACAGTTACGAAGCTTAAAAAGTTAGTTTGACATGTTGCGCTCATCTCGCTAAATTACTAAAAGCCTTTTTAATCTCTGTGTTGACCATTTGGTTAAACAACTGCTAATTAAAATGCCACTATCAAAAAACTAGTATTATGAAGTAGTGCCAAATCTATATTTTACTTCTTGCTATTTATGGGTATTTCATATTAGTCCTGATACCGTGAAATTGCCTTCCGTTTTCATCGAATCAGGTAAGGATTGAAGATATGATGAATTTGTTTAATTTTGCGCAATGCACTCAAAAATTACACAATATCCCGTGTCATTCCTATTTATCCTGATTTCTTTGGTTGCTGTTTTTACATGTTTCATCGCGTTATATTTCCCATTTATAAACAGGAGAATTACGAAAGCGCAGTTAAAATACGAATGCAATGGGTCTGCAAAATGCGATAGCCTTTATATCTTCATGCGCTATGAAATTGTGGATTAGTCAAACAACTGCATTCCTATTTATGTTTAATTTACATGTCACCATTTAAAGCAACAATATTAGTAGGCGTAACAATTGGCCTGGTTTCATTTGTAGGCATCAGGTTATTGGTAAGTGGTCAGATTGATGGAGAAGATCAGACATTATTTATCTAACAAGATCCACTTTTAGCTTCTGTTATCCGGTTTAAGTTACCCCGTAAATAAAACAACTGAAATCCATTAGTGGAGTGATTGAGAATGTTGTGTATTTTAGTGCTTCTCAAAGCTACAAAGCGCAATATCAAAATAACGTCACCTACACTCCACTTTTGGAATTACGCACCTGACCTAAGTTGCTACTACATAAATACAGCTGGAAACTTTAAGCAGAATCCGAAAGGTAATCCACATCAGAAGAACATCAAATAGGCTTCTACATACTGATGAGTCCTGATTTTCCGATAAAGAACTAAAAAATCAAGCGTTGAGCAAAGCACTCAACCATTTATCGACAGCTTATGAGCTAATACCAAACACCTGTTGTAACACGCTAGCCACCTTCCCATCGGGATTGAGTGGATGAACCCTAGACATCTTCACCTTTCGATAGGTAATTGATACCCTTCTTTCCCGTTGATGGATAACACCATTTATCACGTCTTTCTTCCTTGGAGGTATGCCATGACTCCACTTTTTCCGGGCATCGTCCTGCATCACATATATAGAACGCCTTGGGATCTCAACATCTATTGTCTCCAGTTTCGCACCTTTTATAAATCTCATTACACAACCGCTCCCCAGATTCACCCCGCATATCTGATTTTCGTAATAGTTGCGGTCTTTATGTGGCCTGATTCCTTCACCCGGCATATATTCATTAATGATAACCTGGTCAGATAAATGATCCAAAATACCTTGTCTGGTAATATTTTCTGACAACAGGCGGATTTGATCCGGAAGTGGCACCGGGAACGGTACCAGGTCATAAGGACTTTCCAACTCATTTCTGTATCCGTAGTACTGTAGCCTACGGGCGTAATCCACCATCCATACTTTGCTGTCTATCTCATCAAGAAGATCTTGTTCTTTTCTTTCATCTATAAAATCCGGAAATAGAAATAATCCTGGCACCGCTGTTTTCATAGCATAATAATGTGTAAAATGCAAAAACTGTTTTACCTGTTGAG
>NZ_JAVTSH010000010.1:0-207597 GCF_032678665.1 Pedobacter agri | reverse complement strand
TAATTAGTTTCTAGAACTATGAGGGGAAACTCCCCTCCTTATTTTCAAGGAGGGGCGGGGTGGTTACTTTTATGTAAATAAAAAGGGTTCGAGTTTTCTACTGGTTGGTGTCCTCACCAACCAGCTTTAGGTAAATAAAAAAAGGGTTCGAGTTTTATTAAAACCCAAACCCTTATGTTATAGTGATTTGTTTACCCTAAACCCTAAACCCTAAACCCTAAACCCTAAACCCTAAACCCTAAACCCTATTAAAACTCTGCATTTTTAGGGAAACGAGGGAAAGCAATTACATCACGAATGTTTGTCATGCCGGTTACAAAAAGTACTAAACGTTCGAAGCCTAATCCAAAACCGGCATGTGGTGCTGAACCAAAACGACGGGTATCCAGATACCACCACAATTCATCCTGTGGGATATTCATATCCTCCATACGCTTAGTCAAACGATCTAAACGTTCTTCACGTTGTGAACCACCAATCATCTCTCCAATACCCGGGAATAAAATATCCATCGCCGCTACGGTTTGTCTGCCTTCAGCATCAGGCTCGTTTTGACGCATATAGAAAGATTTAATATCAGCAGGATAATCTGTTAAAATAACTGGTTTTTTAAAGTGTTTCTCTACCAGGTAACGCTCATGCTCACTCTGTAAATCTGCACCCCACTCATCAATTAAATATTTGAATTGTTTCTTCTGGTTAGGCTTTGATGATTTTAAAATTCTAATGGCTTCCGTGTAAGTTAACCGTTCAAATTCGTTAGCCAAACAAAAATCCAGTTTCTCTAACAAACCAAATTCACTGCGCTCATTTTGAGGTTTTTGTTTGTCTTCTTCAGCCAGGCGTGTATTTAAAAACTCCAGTTCTTCTTTGCAGTGATCTAAAGCATATTTAATCACATACTTCATCATGTCTTCTGCAAGCTGCATGTTATCTTCCAGATCAGCGAAAGCAACTTCAGGTTCAATCATCCAAAATTCCGCTAAGTGACGTGTCGTGTTCGAGTTTTCAGCTCTAAAAGTTGGACCAAACGTATAAATCTGTCCGAATGCCATTGCTGCCAATTCTCCTTCCAGCTGACCAGAAACGGTTAAGTTTGTCGCACGGGCAAAGAAATCCTGAGAAAAATCTACTTTTCCGTCATCCGTACGCGGTGTGTTATCAAAATCTAAAGTGGTAACCTTAAACATTTCTCCAGCGCCCTCCGCATCACTTGCGGTAATTACAGGGGTGTGCATGTAAACAAAACCACGCTCATTGTAAAACTGATGGATGGCAAAAGCCAAAGCATGACGCACCTTGAAAACTGCGTTAAATGTATTGGTGCGGAAACGCAAGTGTGCTATTTCACGCAAAAATTCTAAACTGTGTTTTTTAGGCTGTAAAGGGAATTTTTCAGGATCACTGTCTCCTAAAATTTCTACTGTTGTAGCCTTAATTTCAACAGATTGTCCTTTTCCCAATGATTCAACCAATTTTCCAGTTGCAGAAATGGCTGCACCAGTGGTGATTCTTTTTAACAGCTCCTCTGGTAAATTATTAAAATCAAGCACAACCTGGATATTGCCCATGCAAGACCCATCATTTAATGCAATAAACTGATTATTACGGAAAGTTCTAACCCATCCCATAACCGTTACTTCTGTGTCAAATGCTGTCGACTTTAATAATTCTTTAATTTGCTGTCTCTTAATCATATTGTTATTTGTAAAAGGCGCAAATTTAGGAAAAATTATTGTGGTTGAATTGTTGAAATTGCTTAATTGTTAAAATGTTAATTTGCAAATGTACACTAAGAACTTAATTATGCTGTTTAGCGATTGATCTATCTCTTGCCGCTTTAAACTCTGAGCCTTTTTTCCATTGAGGGAAAGTTGTTTCGTTGCTTAGTTTATAACCAACGGTAAACAGAATGTTGGCAATTTGTGCAAAACCACTGGTATTCATTTGAGGAGAATATGCGTCAGATGGTTGGTGATAATGTTTTTCGTTGTAGCCAAGTCGTTGCTCTTGTCCCCACTTAGCACCATGTTCCTTACTGTTGAAACCATTTACGATGTCAATTGCGGGTACGCCGACTTTGGCAAAATTGAAATGGTCTGAACGATAATAACTTCCCGCACTCGGACGTGTATCGCCAACTGCCTCCAGGTTATTTTCTTTCAGCACATTTATGATGTAATCTTCCACTTCATTTTGACCTTTTCCTTTAATGGAGATATCCTTTGTTTCTCCATAAAAACCAAGCGCATCCATGTTTAAGTTGGCTACGGTTTTATTAAGCGGGTAAATCGGATTCAACGCATAATACTCTGAACCCAATAAGCCCTGTTCTTCGCCAGTAACCGATAAAAATACGATTGATCTTTCTGGTTTTTCTTTAGCGTTTTGAAAAGCTTTGGCGATAGATAACATTGCTGCAACACCACTTGCGTTATCTACTGCGCCATTGTAAATCGAATCGCCATTAATTTTTGGCCCGATACCAAAATGATCCCAATGCGCAGAATAAACAATGGTTTCGTCTGGCCGTTTACTTCCTTTAATGATTCCAATCACATTCTGCGAAGTGGAATATTTGAATGTATTGCTTAAACCGACCGTTACCGATTGTTTTAATGGAACTGCTTTAAAATCTTTCCTTCTTGCATAGGCACGAATATCTCCGGTAATTCCAGCATTCGCCAACAGCCTGGTAGCTGCTTTTTCGGTCATCCATCCTTCTAGTTTACATCGCGACATGTGTTTGTCAGCAGCCTGCAAATATAATCTAGCACCGGTGTTGCTGTTAGTAATTACCGACCAGCCATAACTCGCGGGCTCTGTTTGGTGTATAATGATTACTCCGGCGGCACCTTGTCTGGCTGCTTCTTCATATTTATACATCCAGCGGCCATAATAAGTCATGGTGTCGCCCCTGAAATACATTTTATCTTTGGCGTCAAAGCCTGGATCGCTAATTAAAACCACAACCGTTTTTCCTTTTACATCTAAATCTTTATAATCGTTCCAGTTAAATTCTGGTGCTACAATGCCAAAACCGGCAAACACCAATGGCGAATTTTTTAACTGAATGGTATCTTGTTCTCTTCTGGTAAAGGCTACAAAATCATCAACGGCCTTAAAGCTTAGTTTTTCTTTTCCGCCAGTTATTTCCATATGTGCTGATGGGATAGATGTTACTTCAACCATTGGAACTTTTTGGATGTAATTTCCGTTGTTGCCAGGTTCTACGCCGGCTTTTTTTAGTTCTGATGAAATATAATTAACGGTTTTGGTTTCTCCAATGGTAAACGGGCGACGGCCTTGTAAGGAATCATCGGCTAAAACAGCGATATGAGATTTGATTTCTTCTGGCGATATCGGGCCAAGTTTTGCAGAATCCTTACTTTGAGTACAGGCAGAAAATATTGAGGTTACAATTGCTCCTGCTAGGAAGAAATATGAAATTTTCATAATGTTTGGTATTAGAAATTGAAAATTATGAAAATAAATAACAAAATTTTATAGCTGTATAATTATTCCTATAGTTTTTTCCGAATTGGAATTAGGGGAGTTGTATCATGTAGCTTCCCGAAGTATCGCGACAAGTCGTCGAAATGCTGATATGAATTCTTCGACAAGCTACCACCGACGTTTTATTTTTCATCGTTACGATCCCAATTCTTCATTAGGAGAAGCAATCTCATTCGTAATAAGATCAGATTGCCGCGGTCGTGAAATACTCCCTCGCAATGACGGCCTCCCTAAAACGTCATTTATTGATCTTTTGAAATAAATTAATCATCAATAAACATTTTTGATTACTGAACTGGCAACTAATCGCCCATAACAGTAAACTGATTATTGTTGCTGTTGCTGCTGTTGCATGGCCTCCATGTATTGCTGGTAGCTGTTTTGCTTACGGGCGGTTGTAGTTAATCCAGATGGTTTGGTATAATTCACTTCTTTTGGCTGGAAATAATTTTCATTGTCATTGAAGTCCTCGTCATTATAGCCGACCGATACATTTACTTCCATAATGTGTTCATAACCACCTTTATATACGCCTTTAACCGGAGAGCAATCGGCGAAGTTTCTGCCGACAGCCAAGCGTACATGGTTTTCGTTAGCGATGCAATTGTTGGTAGGATCGAGGCCCAGCCATCCATACTCCGGCAAATATGCTTCAGCCCAGGCATGTGTGGCACCCTCACCACGCATACCATCTCTATTGGGGCAAATGTAGCCGCTCACGTAACGGGATGGAATGCCTGTTAACCTCAGCATAGCGGTAAGCACATGGGCAAAATCCTGACAAACGCCAGCTTTCAATTTTAGAATTTCTTCAATCGTGGTATCAACCGCTGTGATGCCCTTGATGTACTCAAAATTACTGAACACATGGGCACAGTATTTTATCGCCGTTTGATAGGGTGTATCATCCGGGCTTTTAATGCTTAATGCTGTTTCTTTTAGCTGAATAATTCCATCAAAAGATTCCTGCCGTAAATAGTCAATGTATGGAACCTCGTATTTTATAGCATCGAGGCTGTGCCATTGCTCGCTACTAAACATGTCATCTTGTGGCAGCGGTTTAGCTGAGGTTTCCACGCTAACTTTAGAAAATATTTTAAGTTGATTATGTGGTTCGTTCTGGGTGAACGTTCCAACCTCGTTCCCGTAATAATCAATAAAAATCTCAATTTCCGGACTTCCTGAAATATTTAAATCGTGTTTGATTACTTTTTGGTAATCGTCTTTAATCGGGAATAAAATGATCTGGTTGGCGCTATCCCGAACTGGCGACTCGTATTTATAATTCGTTATATGTTTAATTTTAAATATTGGCATGTTGTATTCTGTTTTAAATAAAGCAGTATGATGATCTAATTATGAATTTGCGAAATAATATTCATTTAGCAGGTTTCCGATGCCGAATAGTTCTGCCCGTATTTCGGTTAAATAATCATGTAATTGCTCTTCTTCCATCGTATTTACTGAACTGTAGGTGATCATACTTTTTAACCTTCCTATTTTGAAAGATAAATTATTGTAGTGCTCGATGTTGCTTTCGCTTTTTAAACGGCTAAAATAACGATCGATATTGTTCATTGAATAAAGTGCCGACCGAGGGAAATCATTGTTCAGCATCACCAGTTCAATGATATTTTTGGCATCGAAACCCTGGCGGTATGTTTTTAAATAAAGTTCATAACCCCCCAGTGATAAAAGTAAATGTTTCCAATAGGCAATATCTGTCAGTAAATCAGGGTTATCACTGATGGAACTAAATTTAATATCGAGAATATCGATGGATTGGATGCTTCTTTCCAGATGTTTACCAATTTTCATGAAACTCCGGCTTTCTCCACGTTCCATCGCACTATCGGCTGTGCCATGGTACAACATCACTTGTTTGATGAGTATATCCAAGGCTGTAATGGGGTCATCTTTTTGAACATACCACAACAGTTTTTCATCTTTTACGGTATGATAATATTCATTCAGGCATTGCCATAAATCCTTCGGAATATGTTCCTGTACGCTTCTTGCATTCTCCCGTGCCAGGGTAACAATATTTAATATGGAGTTGGGGTTGTCGCGGTTTAACAATAAATATTCGATCACCGCTCTACTATCATGCTGGATATTTAAAAGTTCAGTTTCATCATCCGAAGAAAAAATTCTGATGACTGGTTTCCAGGTAAATTCCTGGATGGTATCTTGCGATGAAGCATAATTTATTTTCAACATGCGAAGCATTCCATCGCTACGCTCCACATATCTGCTTAACCAATATAAGCTCGATGCTACTCTACTTAACATATTTTGTATTCTAAGAAGTTAAAACCCATGTATCTTTACTGCCACCGCCTTGTGAGCTGTTCACCACCAGCGAGCCTTCTTTTAAGGCTACCCGGGTTAATCCGCCTGGAACAATGGATATTCCATCAGGACCGTTTAGTGCAAAAGGACGTAAATCAATTCTTCTCGGTGCCAGTTTTCCATTGATAAAACATGGGGCAGAAGAGAGACTAATCGTGGGCTGGGCAATAAAGTTTCGCGGGTCTTTTAAAACTTCTAATTTATATTTTTCCGTTTCCTGTTCGGTTGCCGCATGTCCCATCAGCATGCCATAACCACCGCTTCCATTGGTCTTTTTAATCACCATGGTATTGATGTTTTGAAAAACGTAATCCAGCTCATCGCGGTTGCTTAGTTGATAGGTTGGAACATTTTTTAGAATGGGTTCTTCATTTAGGTAATACCTGATCATTTCAGGAACATAAGCGTAAACGGCTTTGTCATCAGCAACGCCATTTCCAACCGCATTTACGATAGCGACATTTCCTTTTCGATAAGCGCCCATCAAGCCGGCAACGCCTAAAACGCTGTTTGGATTAAATACCAAGGGGTCAAGGTAATCATCATCTACACGGCGATAAATTACATCAACCTGTTGCAAACCCGTTGTGGTTTTCATAAACACTTTCTGGTTTTTCACCACCAAATCTCGTCCTTCAACCAATTCAACTCCCATTAAACGGGCTAATGTAGTGTGTTCGTAATAGGCAGAATTATACATGCCCGGGCTCAATAATACAATTGTGGGATTAGATACTGCCCTTGGCGATAGGGCCATCAGGTTTTTGTACAAAATAGCAGGATATTCTGTTACGCTTCTCACGCCGCATTGCGGAATGAGATCGGGGAAGAGTCTTTTGGTAATCTCCCGGTTTTCAAGCATGTAACTCACGCCCGATGGGGTACGGAGGTTATCTTCGAGCACATAAAAAGTTCCGTCGTGATCTCTGATTAAATCAATGCCGGCAATGTGGATATAGATGTCGTGCAACACATTTACATTATGCATTTCCCTTAAAAAATGTGGGCAGGAATAAATTACGTTGATCGGAACAATCTGATCCTTTATGATAAATTGATTGCTGTACACATCTTTTAAAAAAAGATTTAACGCTTTCAGGCGTTGCTTTATTCCTTTTTCGATGAAAGACCATTCACTTGAGGTGATGATTCGAGGGATAATATCGAAAGGGAAAATCTTTTCGATGCCTTCACCGCTATCGTAAACAGTAAAGGTGATGCCCTGGCTCATGAAAAGTTTTTTAGCGAGCTCTTCCTTTTTGTTGAGGTTTTCGAGAGATTCTTTAGAAAAGTTGTTGATGAAATTTGAATAGTGATTTCTATAATTATCACTATTTAGGAACATTTCATCATAAATTTTTGGATGATTTAAGTAATTTTTTATAAAATTTTCTATCATTTGACTTAAATATTTGTTTAAAGTATGATTTTGAATTAAAAAATCGAAAATTTTATTTAAAAAAATGATTTATGTATAGCTTTTGCAATTTATTAAGTAATATTTAATGTGATTAATTAATCTTTTTAATCTTTTTGATAAAATTTTTTAATTTATTTGTGAAAATCACTTGCTTATATGAATAAAGTTTGTACTTTTGTAATGCTCGTTAATTATTATTATATATTTGGTTTAAAAAAAGCGCTGGCAACGGCGCTTTTTTTATAAAAATCTTCAGACTTATTCATAATCAACATAACCAAACAAACTAAACTGAAAGAAGCTTCCATTGATACAGTGGAAGCTTTCTTTTTTTTGTCCTCATTGGTGAAGTGATCGAATAAAAAACTAAGATCCTGAAACAAGTTCAGGATGACGATTTGGTAAGTACGGTGATAGGCGATAAAGGTCCTGAAACGAGTTCAGGATGACGGCCTTGATAAAATGATTGTTATGCATTTGAGATCCTTAACAAGTTCAGGATGACGATTTGGTAAGTATGGTGCTAGACGATAAAGTTCCTGAAACAGGTTTAGGATGACGGCCTGGTGAAAATGATTGTTATGCTGTAGAGATCCTGAAACGAGTTCAGAATAAAAGCTGCGAAACAAAAAAAAAGCCACCTCGTGATGAGATAGCTTTCATATATATGCTTTGTTATTTGTTGTGCTTAATCTTCAGAATAAGTGATTTTGTTCACATGTTTGTCGATTTCCCATCTTCCAGTACCTTCTTCGCCGATTACTTCAAACAATTCCAATGCTCTACGGGCTTTATATTCTTCTTCGCGTTGCTCCTTTAAGAACCAGTTTAAAAACTCCATAGTAACAAAATCTTGTTCTTTATGGCATCTTGAAGCTAAATTTTTGAAACTTTGTGTAATCGCGATTTCTGCCTCAAGCGCATCTTCGAATACTTCTCTGAATCCGGCGAAATCAGTTTTAATGCCTGTAACTTCAGGAGAAATTGCATTACCGCCCATATCCAAAACATATTTGAATAATTTTAGCTGGTGCATCCTTTCTTCTTCCGATTGTTTTGTGAAATAATCAGCAGAATAATCATAACCGTTTTGGTTACACCATGATGCCATTGATAAATATAGTGATGAAGAGTGAGCTTCTTTTTTTATTTGCTGATTTAAAAGTGTTTCGATATCCTGAGATATTAAACATTTAATACGCATTAGATCTTTCATAATTTCTGTGCTTTAATAACACTACAAATGTAAAACGAATTTGTTCAATAATATCATTTATTTGCTATATGAAATTAGTCTAAATTGCTGACTTTTAGTTATTTATAATAAGTTTAAATAATGATATGCGGATGAGATACTCTGGGAATGGGGAACAGGAAACAGAGAACAGGTGATCGAATGAATAACGCCAAACGGATACTTGCTGTTACTTAAGGGGATAGGAGCAAGGAGAAAGGAGCAAAGAGAAATGAGCAAAGAGAAAGGAGCAAAGAGCAAGGAGCAAGGAGAAAAGAGAAATGAGCAAGGATGAAGGATGAAGGATGAAGGAATAAAGATCAAGGAATAAAGATGAAGGAATAAAGATCAAAGATAAAGGAATAAGGATCAAAGACCAAGGCTTAAAGATTGTACTAGTTTAGGATCTCTGAATGAACCAATGACTAATGAACGATTGAACTAATGAATAATTGATTATTAAACCATTGAACTAATGAACCAATGACTAATGAACCATTTAACGATTGAGCTAATGAACAATTGACTATTAAACCAATGACTAATGAACCATTCAACTGATGAACTAATAAACCAATCTATAAAGACAATCGCTGATCAGGTGATTAAGTTTAAACATGGTGAATGTGCCTTGCAATAAATCTTTTAAAGCCACAATTTCTAAAGCGCTTAACAGATAAATGTGCTCGCAACCGTTGAAGGTTACCAGTTCAAAATCAGCTTTGCGGGTATTCAGCAGAAGCGCTTCGATATCGATTTGCTCCACCACTTTTTTAAGTTTTTGAAGCGACAGGCAATTGTATTTGGCAAACTTTCCGCCAAAATCAACATAAAAGCAATTTAATTTATCTGATTGATAAATAGAACCATGTGCATTTGAGAATACGTTAACCAGTTCATTGATATTGATACAAGCTTTTTCCATCTGATGCGAAATTGCTTATTATTTAGATTAAATACAAATAAAATCTGCATAATTTTAAAATGTGACAATTCCGTAAGCTCATCTTAAAGTGCGTACACCATGTGGAAATACATTCCACCCATAAAGGCTTTGTTATTTTGGGTTTTGAATCCTAATTTTTCGTACAATTCTTTGGCTTTTAAATTTTCTTTTTCAACCAACAAACCGATTTGCTGGTGATCAAGTTTTTTTGCCCAATCGATTCCAGCCTTTATCAATGCTTTACCAATTCCTTTCCCTTGTGCATCCGGATGTACGCTGATGGTATCAAAGTAAAATTCTCCTTCCTGCGTTTCAGCTTCAGGATGAAAGTTGGTTACTTTGTAGTTTTCTTTCAAATAACTTAAAAAGTTTCGCCTAAGTTCAGCTAGTTTTGCCCCTTCGTATGCATTCAACGAACCTAATATTTGATCATTCTCTTCATAAACTAGGGTGTTTTGATAGCTGTATTGATTGTTCTCCAGCTGAAAAAAATAGATGAACAAATCGAGAATTACTTTTGGGTTATCTGAATTGGCAAATTTTGCAGCCAAATTTCCCATTGCCTGGATAATAAGTGGCGCTACAAATGGTGCATCCTGAGGCACAGCAAGTCTGATCATTAGATTTCGCTTAATTTAAAAGTCTGTGCTACCCGAATTCCTTTCTCGGTACGCTGTAAAGTGCAGCACTCGTTAAGGGGATCATGCTCTAAAAACAAAATATATTCGTTTTCAACCGCTTCTTCCAGAAATGCCTGTTTCTCTGTCAAGGTTTTTAAAGGAAACATATCGTAGGCCATTACGTAAGGTAAAGGTAAATGACCAACAGAGGGTAGGAGGTCGGCCATGTAAACGATCGTTTTGCCTTTGTATTTTATTTTTGGCAACATCATGGCATCGGTATGTCCGTAGGCAAAAGAGATATTGATGTTTTTTTGCCACTCGAAATTTTCTTCTTCTCTAATGAATTGAAGCTGACCGCTTTCCTGGATAGGTAAAATGTTCTCTTTTAAGAATGAGGCTTTTTCACGTGGATTCGGTTCAACGGCCCATTGCCAGTGTTTTTCGTTGCTCCAATAGTTTGCGTTTTTAAATGTTGGAGCCAGCTTGTCATTCACCCTACTAATTGCTCCGCCCACATGATCAAAATGTAAATGCGTTAAAAAAACATCAGTGATATCATCGAGTCCGAAACCTAAGTTTGCCAGCGATTTCGACATTGTATCTTCACCATGTAAGTAATAATGACTGAAGAATTTCTCATTCTGTTTATCCCCAATACCGGTATCTACCAAAATCAGTTTGTCATTATCTTCAATTAAAAGGCAGCGCATGGCCCAGGTGCAAAGGTTATTTGAATCGGCCGGATTGGTTTTTTGCCAGATTACTTTTGGCACCACACCAAACATGGCGCCACCATCTAACTTAAACAGTCCGGTATCTATGGTATGTAGTTTCATTTTATAGTTTTAGTGTCAAGTAAAAACTAAAAAGTAGCAAGTATCAAGTTTGAATCGGTTAAAAATAAGAAAACCCCTTAGCACTAACTAAAGGGTTTTATCATTAAACAGCTTTCAGCTTTCGCCTTTCAGCTTATAAATGGATTACTTCGCCGTATGCATCAGCAGCAGCTTCCATAATGGCCTCACTCATGGTAGGGTGAGGGTGAACTGACTTAATCATTTCATGACCAGTAGTTTCTAATTTACGAGCCACTACAATTTCAGCAATCATTTCGGTTACGTTGGCACCAATCATGTGCGCACCTAATAATTCGCCATATTTCGCATCAAAAATTAATTTAATGAAACCATCTTTTGCACCAGCAGCACTTGCTTTACCTGAAGCCGAGAATGGGAATTTTCCGATTTTAAGTTCGTAGCCAGCAGCTTTTGCAGCTTTTTCGGTATAACCTACAGATGCAATTTCAGGTGTGCAATATGTACATCCTGGAATATTATTGTAATCTAACGGTTCAACATGCTGTCCGGCAATTTTCTCTACACAAATAATGCCTTCTGCAGATGCCACGTGAGCCAAAGCCTGACCGCCAACTACATCACCGATGGCATAATATCCTTTAACTGATGTGTTATAAAACTCGTCAGTTACAATTTTACCTTTCTCTGTTTTGATGCCTGTTTCTTCTAAACCAATGTTTTCGATGTTAGCAACAATACCAGCTGCCGAAAGTACGATATCAGCTTCGATGGTTTGCATGCCAGAAGCTGTTTTTACCGAAACTTTACAGCCTGCACCAGCGGTATCTACTGATTCAACAGAAGCTGAAGTCATTACATCGATACCAACTTTTTTCAAGCTGCGTAATAATTGTTTCGATACATCTTCATCTTCTACCGGAACTACATTTTCCATAAATTCTACAATAGTTACTTTCGTACCCATGGTAGCGTAGAAATAAGCAAACTCTACTCCAATAGCACCAGAACCTACCACAACCATGCTTTTTGGTAATTCAGGAAGCACCATTGCCTGGCGGTAACCGATAATTTTTTTACCGTCTTGTTTTAGGTTTGGTAATTCTCTTGAGCGGGCACCTGTAGCGATAATGATATTTTTAGCTGTTAGTTCTTTTTGAGAACCATCAGCACCTTTAACTTCTAATTTGTTGCCTGGTTTTACTTTACCAGTACCCATGATCACGTCAATTTTGTTCTTTTTCATCAAGAACTGAACGCCTTTACTCATGCCATCAGCAACACCGCGACTGCGTTTTACAACAGCAGCAAAATCTGCCGTAGCCTCTGCAGTAGTAATACCATAATCAGCCGCGTGATTGATATATTCGAAAACCTGAGCACTTTTTAAAAGTGCTTTAGTTGGGATACAACCCCAGTTTAAACAAATACCACCTAATGATTCACGCTCTACAATTGCAACTTTCATTCCTAATTGTGAAGCTCTGATTGCAGCTACATAACCACCTGGGCCGCTGCCTAAAACAATAACGTCGTAGTTCATATTTATATTAAAGAGATTTCCTTTTAACTATTTATTTGCAGTAATCTTCTGGCGGAAGGAGTCTCCCGCATCGGGATAATTCTCGGATTGATGGTTGCCCAACTTTCGCATTACCGTATGGTCTTAATCACCGGACCATCAATTGCCAAAACTAAAAAAAAAATGTTAATTGATTGCGATGATTATTGACATACATTGTCAAATTTTGAAAATTGGCCTTGTGAGATTAGACAAAACCTGTTTTGCCGCTTTGGCGGATTGAAATTAGTGGTTTGGCGCCATCTATGATACATTTATTATCAAAGGATTTTGTAAATCCAGATTTTCAATCACAAATACCTAATATCGTCAGTAATTTGTAAGATTTAATAGGCCAATTGATAAATTGTTGGAACCGTTTTTTTGAGAAATTCTTTTATCTGCCGATTTTTGATTCAATAATTGCAATATTTATCATCTTTTCTTAATAAATATTCAATATGATTTCATATCAATTAATAAACTGAAAGTTAAAGTGTTAATCTGACGTGTTAATTGTTGAAAAGTTTTAGAATGCTTAACGATAATTTAACATTGGATGTTAAAATGTGTTAAATTTTAATCCCTACATTTGCAGCAATAAAATCACCCCCGATTATTATTCAACAAACAAAAAACAATTAAAAAACAAAGTATGAACAAATCTTTACTTTTAAGATTAGTACTCGTTATTGTTGCAGTTGTAGGTATCACTTTCGGCGCAAGCGCTCAGGTTACCACCTCATCAATGACAGGAACAATTAAGGATGCGAGTGGTGCATTGCCGGGTGCAAGCGTCAAAGCAACGCACACGCCAACGGGTTCGGTTTACACCGTTTCAACAAATGCTGATGGTAGATTTACCATTGGTGGTATGCGTGTAGGTGGTCCTTACACGGTTGAGGTAAGTTTCGTAGGTTATAAGCCTGCAAAATTATCAGACATTTCTTTGAAATTAGGTGAGCCTTATTTGGTTAATTTAGTGTTGGTTGATAACAGTTCAACCCTTGCTGAAGTTAAAGTTGTTGGTCAAGGCACTAACAGTATCTTAAATTCAAACAAAAATGGTACTTCAACAGTAATTGGAAAACAACAAATTCAAGCTTTGCCTACTATTTCACGTAGTGTGAACGATTTGACACGTTTAACGCCACAGGCTAATGGTACTTCTATTGGTGGTGGTAACTACCGTTCAAACAACTTCACGGTTGATGGTGCCAACTTTAATAACCAGTTTGGTATTGGTCAGAATATTCCTGCTGGAGGTTCTCCAATTTCAATTGACGCGTTGGAGCAAATCTCGATCAATGTTACGCCTTATGACGTTCGCCAAACAGGTTTTACAGGTGGTTCGGTAACTGCAGTTACACGTTCTGGTACAAATACTTTCTCAGGTAATGCATTTTATACCATGAGAACAGAAGATCATCAAGGTAAAAGAATTGGTGATACTTTCAGAATTCAGAACATACAACCACTTGATGAGAAAAACTATGGTTTTAGCTTAGGTGGTCCGATTGTAAAGGATAAATTGTTTTTCTTTGTTAACTATGAGAAAAAACATACTGTTGAGGCTGGAACGCAACGTTTAGCCGCAACACCGGGTTATCCATATTCAATTGATAATCCAAATGTTGTTCCGGCTACAGCTAGCTTTTTAAATGAAGTTTCTTCCTATCTTAACACTCGTTATGGCTATCAGACTGGCCCATATGATGGTTATCAGAATGTTAGTGATAATGAAAAGATGTTTGCCCGTTTAGATTGGAACATTTCTAAAAATCACCGTTTCAGTGTTCGTTACAATCAGGTAGAAAGTCAAAGCCCATCACCTGCTAGTACATCTGTAACCAACTCTGGTGTTACAGGAACATTAGCCTATCTAAATTCAAGATCAGGAAACGGACGTGACGCAGGTTTACCTTTCTATAATTCTAATTATTATCAGGCGGCAAATCTTTATTCAGCTGTAGCTGAATTAACTTCGAACTTTGGAAGTAGAATTACTAACGTAGCTCGTGCAACTTATTCGCACCAGAATGATCCAAGGAACTCTGACAGTGCTCCCTTTCCTTTAGTAGATATTTTAGATGGAACGCAAACTACTGCTAATGCAGGAAGGGTTTTAACTACATTTGGTTACGAGCCATTTACTTATGGTAACTTACGTGATGTAAAAGGTTATACTTATAGCGATGATTTAAGTATTGCATTAGGCAAGCACAACCTTACTTTAGGTTTGCAAGCTGAACTCAGTACAACTAAAAATGGTTTCCAACGTTTTGGTACTGGTTTCTATACTTTTAGATCTTGGAATGACTTTATTACCAATCAAAGACCATTACAATATTCTGTAACTTACCCACTAACTGCAGATGGATCTCAGGCTTTCCCTAGCTTTAAGTTTGCTCAGTATTCTGCTTACTTACAAGATGAATTCACAGTTACTGACCGTTTAAAGTTAACAGCAGGTTTACGTGTTGAACAAGCTACTTACCCTGATGCATCAGAAATCCAAACACATCCTTTAGTAGCTGCTCAAACTTTTGCAAATGGCAAAAAAGTAGATACAGGCGTTTTACCTGAAAATACACTTTCTTACTCTCCACGTTTCGGATTTAACTGGGATGTAATGGGTGATCGTTCGTTACAAGTTCGTGGTGGTTCTGGTATCTTTACTGGTCGTGTACCTTTTGTATGGGTAGTTTCTCAATCAAGTGATGCAGGTTTACTACAATTTTTACAAGTATATTCAGGTGCCAATACTCCATTTTTTAATCCAAGTATTGCACCTAACTTGTTAACGGCGACTAAACCTGCAGCTGGCACTTCTATTCCAGGTACAATTAGTGTAATGTCTCCAGATTTGAAATTCCCTCAAACATGGAAATCAAGTTTAGCGATTGATGCAAAATTACCTTGGGGAATTGTTGGTACTTTAGAGGGTATTTATGGAAGAGATTTAAGAGTTGCTGTTGCTAAAAACGTAAACCTTGAAAATCCTACAAACCTTGCAATTTCAGGATATCCAGATACAAGACCATTGTTTCCAAACTCGGTAGCAGGTAGACAAGTAGTGGATATTAACTCTGCAGGTATTCCTACAGCAAATGGAACTGGTGCTTTAAACGTTACAGAAATGACTAACGCTAAAGGTGGTTACAACTGGCAGGCTACTGCACAATTGACAAAACAATTTAACAGTGGTGTTTCTGCAATGATCGCTTACACACGTTCTGATCAACGTAACTACGGTGATGGTGCTGGTGATCAGTTGGGTAACTTATGGTCAATTCCTCAAACATCAGGTAATCCAAATGAGCCGACTTTGAGTTATTCAAATAACTTGAATCCTGATCGTATCATTGCTAGTGTTTCTTACCGTAAAGAATTTTTGAAAAACTTAGCAACTTTCGTTTCTGTATTTTATGAAGGTGCTCAACAAGGTAGATTCTCTTACACTTATGGTGCAGATTTTAACCGTGATGGTGTAAATGGAAACGATTTAATTTACATTCCTAGAAATGCAAGTGAAATTGATTTTGTATCTCAAAACGTTACGCAAAGTAACGGTACAGTTAGGACTTTCACAGCTGCAGAGCAAAGCCAAATTTTCGAAAATTATATTGCTCAGGATAAATATTTAAGTGAGCACAGAGGTGAATATGCTAAACGTAATGGTGCAACTTTACCTTGGAGAAATCAGTTCGACTTTAGATTAACTCAAGAGATTTTCAAAAACTACGGAAAAACTAAAAATTCATTCCAGTTCTCTGTAGATATCTTCAACGTTGGAAACTTATTGAACCGCAAATGGGGTAATAGAAACTTCGTAAACAGTACATCAGTTTTGGTTCCAACAAATGCTACACAAGTTAACAATACTACCAGACCAACATTTAGATTAAATACTGCTGGTGGTGATGTAATTCGTGAGACATTTGGTACCACTCAAACGATTTTATCAACTTACTACATGCAATTCGGTGTTCGTTATAACTTTAACTAATACTTAATTTAAATACTAAGATTTAAGCCCCGACTGAAAAGTCGGGGCTTTTGTTTTTTACAGCAATTTTAAAAAACTGAAAACCTTTTACATGCTTGTATAATTATTATTAATAATTGATTTAATAAAATGATAAATTATGAGCAGTTCAAAACAAACTCACAACCATGCTACCATTAAAGCATGGGCTGAGAAACATGGTGGTGTACCCGCGATAGTTGCGGATACCGCTAAAGGAAAGAATGAAGGTGTGTTGAGAATTCATTTTCCTAAACACAGTGAAAGTAAATCTGATTTAAAGGAAATTGATTGGGATACTTTCTTCGAAAATTTTGATTCGAATAAACTTGATTTTCTCTATCAGGAGGAGAAAAGTGACGGAGAAGAAAGCACCTTTCATAAATTCATCAATCGTGATTAGGAAATGGAGTGATGAAATGAGCAGATTTCTCACATTGAGCTTGTCGAAATGCTCAGTAGGTAACTTGAGTATTTAGACAGGCTCAGTATGACAGTGTTATAATTAAGGGTGTGTTAATTGCGTTTTAGTTGTAAACAAAAGTTCCTTTTTCGCTTTCGATTGTAACTTGCTTCTGTTCACCTTTTTCTACGCGACCAATAATCTTCGCATCGATGTTAAAGCTTTTTGATATTTCGATGATATCTCCTGCAATTTCCTGAGGCACATACAACTCCATGCGATGGCCCATGTTAAACACTTTGTACATTTCCTTCCAATCTGTGCCAGATTCTTCCTGAATTAATTGAAACAGCGGTGGGATTGGGAACAAGTCATTTTTAATCACATGTATATCGTCATTAATAAAATGCAACACTTTTGTTTGTGCACCACCACTGCAATGTACTATGCCATTAATCTGGCTACGGTAGTTTTCTAATATTTTTTTTATCACCGGCGCATAGGTACGCGTAGGAGATAAGACCAGTTTACCCACGGTAGTTTTGCCAAATCCTTCAATTTCAATTTCGTCGGTAAGTTGTTTCTGACCAGAAAAAACCAAGTCAAATGGAACTGCCGGATCAAAACTCTCCGGATAATTATTTGCTACAGATTTTTCAAAAACATCATGACGGGCAGAGGTTAGACCGTTAGAGCCCATTCCGCCGTTATATTCCGTTTCGTATGTTGCTTGTCCGTATGATGCCAAAGCCACAATTACATCGCCAGGCTTAATGTTATCATTGCTGATGATGTCTTCACGTTTTAAACGGCAAGTTACGGTAGAATCAACAATAATGGTTCTTACCAGGTCGCCTACGTCTGCGGTTTCTCCACCAGTTGAATAGATGGAAATGCCTTGCTCGCGTAAATCAGCTAAAATTTCTTCGGTTCCATTAATTACTGCAGCAATTACTTCACCTGGAATTAAGTTTTTGTTGCGGCCAATGGTTGAGGATAAAAGGATGTTATCGGTAGCACCTACACAAATTAAATCATCAATGTTCATGATGATAGCATCTTGCGCAATTCCTTTCCAGATCGAAATGTCGCCGGTTTCTTTCCAGTAAACATAAGCTAAAGATGATTTCGTTCCGGCACCATCTGCATGCATGATATTGCAATAAGATTCGTCGCCACCAAGGATGTCGGGAATAATTTTGCAGAATGCTTTTGGGAAAATTCCTTTGTCGATATTTTTGATGGCGTTATGCACATCTTCTTTTGAGGCAGAAACGCCACGTTGATTGTACCTGTTATCACTCATGTTGCCGCAAAGATAAGGGAAAAAGTCGGGAGTCAGAAGTCGGGAGCCAGAAGTTTTGAGGGTTTCGGTATTTAGTAGTTTGGTGGAATCAGGGGAATGGAAAATAGAAAATGGGAAATAGGAAAAAGGGATTGGGGATTAGAAAAAAATAGCAGATAGGTAAGAGATAATAGGGAAATAAGGATCGGGAAATGGAAAATAGAGAATGGAAAATAGGGATTAGGGAATGGAAAATAGAAATTGATGGTCGAGGGGGGCTAGCCTTTTAATTTAATACTCAGCTTATTTCAACAGAATGGTTTATGCTTATGATCTTAAAATCCCTAAATCCTAAAAATCCTGATCCAAAAAAAGGGCGTAAAGTTTAAACCTTACGCCCTATACCTTAAACCTTACGGCTTAAAATCTATTTCATAAATAACAATTCTCTGAATTTTGGTAAAGGCCAAACGCTGTCGTCAACAATTTGCTCCAATTTATCGGCATGATAACGGATTAAATCGAAGTAAGATTTCACTTTCTCATCGTAAGCAATCGCTTTCTCACGTGTATCTTCGATTTTGTTGGTTACTTTACGTTCTTCTAACATGGCATCGATATTTGTTTTTACGATGTCTAAATGCTCAGAAAGTTTTTTAACGATATCTAGTGAAGATTTGCTTTCTACACCCAATTCTTTTAAACCTTTAACATTTTCAATTAATGAGTTTTGGTAAGCAATAGCCGCAGGAATAATCGCAGTATTTGCTACTTCACCCATTACACGAGCTTCGATCTGTAATTTTTTGTAGAAGTTTTCTAACATGATTTCATGACGGGCATGAATTTCACGCTTGCTGTAAATTCCTGTAGTTTCGAATAAACTTGCAGATTTTTCAGTTAAATACGCATCTAAAGCTTTAGGTGTAGTTTTGATGTTTGATAAACCACGTGCTGCAGCCTCATCTTCCCACTCCTGGCTGTAACCATTGCCTTCAAAACGAATCGATTTAGATTCTTTGATGTATTTTTTGATTACCGTTAATAATGCGATGTCTTTTTTATCACCTTTCTTGATTAATTTATCAACTTCAGCTTTAAATTTAACCAATTGCTCAGCCATGATCGCGTTTAAGATCGTCATTGGTGCTGAAGAGTTAGCAGAAGAACCAACTGCTCTTAATTCAAATTTATTACCTGTGAACGCGAAAGGAGAAGTACGGTTACGATCTGTATTATCCAACAAAATTTGAGGGATTTTAGGGATACCTAACCAAAGTGCATTATCTTCTTTAATTTTTTTGCTGATGCGTGAGTGCTCAATCTCATCTAATACATCGTTCAATTGTGAACCTAAGAAGATTGAAATGATTGCTGGTGGCGCTTCGTTAGCACCTAAACGGTGATCGTTGCTTACTGAAGCAATACTTGCACGTAATAAATCTGCATGCTCGCTAACTGCTTTAATCGTGTTAACGAAGAAAGTTAAGAACATCAAATTGTTTTTTGGCGTTTTACCTGGTGCCAATAAGTTTTTACCGGTATCAGTAATTAACGACCAGTTGTTGTGTTTACCCGATCCGTTGATGCCTGCATAAGGTTTCTCATGCAATAAAACACGGAAATGGTGACGACGAGCAACTTTTTCCATTAAATCCATCAACAATTGATTGTGATCAATCGCCAAGTTGATTTCTTCGTAAATTGGCGCACACTCAAACTGAGATGGTGCAACCTCATTGTGACGCGTTTTTAAAGGAATACCTAATTTTAAAGCTTCATTTTCGAAATCAACCATGTACGTGAAAACACGCTCAGGAATTGATCCGAAATAGTGATCTTCTAACTGTTGGCCTTTAGCAGACATGTGTCCGAATAAAGCACGACCAGTTAATAATAAATCCGGACGAGCATTAAATAATGACTCATCAACTAAAAAGTATTCTTGCTCGATACCTAATGAAGCATTTACTTTTGTAATGCTTTTATCGAAATATTGGCAAACATCAACAGCAGCTTTATCAAGCGAAGCTAATGCTTTTAATAAAGGTGCTTTATAATCTAATGCTTCACCTGTGTATGATACGAAAACTGTTGGGATACAAAGTGTTTTACCTGCTTTGCTTTCCATGATAAAAGCTGGAGATGATGGATCCCAAGCGGTGTAACCACGAGCTTCGAAAGTGTTACGGATACCTCCGTTAGGGAAACTTGAAGCATCTGGCTCTTGTTGAACCAATGCGCTACCTGCAAATTTCTCAATAGCACCATCGCCACTTGGCTCAAAAAATGAATCATGCTTTTCAGCAGTTGTACCTGTTAACGGCTGGAACCAGTGAGTGTAATGTGTTGCGCCAGCGCTCATTGCCCATGCTTTCATAGCGGTTGCAATTTGGTTGGCATCATCAGAATTAATTAATTCACCTTGGTTGATAGATGAGATCAATTTTTCGTACACGTCCTTAGATAAGAAATCTCTCATTTTTTTCTTATCAAATACATTAGCGCCAAAAAAATCAGAAATTTTTGAAGATGGTGATTTAACTTCTGGTGAAATTCTGTTTTGAGCCTCTTTTAATGCGATGGTTCTTAAGCTTTTCATTAATTTGTTATGTTTTTTGTCAAAAATAGTATATTTTATTAATTTTTATAAAACAATCGTAAGATTTCTATCAATTTTATTGAAAATGAAATAAAAAAATGTTTTTTAAATGAAATTTTTCACTTTTCGTAACGAAAACAGATTTTTTGCTTCTTTTATGGAATTCTGGTTTTTGATACATCATGCTATAAAAATTAATAGCTATGTTCAAATCATCAATCAATGTGTACAAAACCGAGTGGCTCGATCTTGTATTTGCAGACCGCAACAAAACCTATGGCGCTTATGAATTAAGGTCAAAATCTTCTAAAATCATGACCAGGGCTTTACTGGTTTCCGTAGGCTTGTTTTTATTGCTTGCCTTCACTCCGCTAGTGTACAGTAAAATGTTTCCTACGGTTATTGAAAAAGTTTCTCCACCTAAAGTAGTCGATTTAACTGATGTGATTCATGAGATGAAAAAGCCAGAGCCTGAAAAAAAAGTGGAACCTGCGAAAGCCGAACCTGTTAAAGTGAAAACAGTTAATATGACTTCTAACATTGTTGTGGTGGATAAACCTGAAATTAAAGATCCGCCAACGATAAAGGAAATTGAAAATGCGGTGGTGAGCAATGTTACACAAGATGGTGAAATTAAACCTGATCTGGTTTTAGCTGTTCCTGCAGTGAGTGGCAATGGCAATGGTGTAGCTAAAGAAGGTGAAGGCGGAGGAGATTCAAATGCCATTGTGGGTATCGAAGGTGTAGACGAATATCCTGAATTTGCAGGTGGCATGAAAGCTTTTACTAAATATATGGAGCGCAATTTACGCTATCCATATCGGGCACAAGAAGAAAGTATTCAAGGTAAAGTATTCGTGAGTTTTGTAGTGGAAAGAGATGGTTCCATTACGGATGTAAAGGTTTTAAGAGGGATTGGTTTTGGTTGCGATGAAGAAGCGATGAAAGTAATTAAGAAATCGCCGTTATGGAAACCCGGAAAAAACAAGGGTATACCAGTAAGGGTGAGGTATAACATGCCGATCAATTTTAATTTGATGTAGCAATGATTTGAAATGGGGAATAGAAAATAGAGAATGGGAAATTGGGGAATGATAATCTCCCTTCTATTTCCTATTCTCTATTATCGCTTTAAAAAAGCCTATATTTTTTCTTCAATCCACTTCCTTGCATTTACGAAAGCTTCCATCCAAGGAGAAACTTCATCTTTTCTGCCTGCAGGATAATTTGCCCAATGCCATTGGAACAATGAACGCTCGATGTGCGGCATCATGACCAAATGGCGGCCAGTTTCATCGCACATCATTGCCGTATTGTAATCTGAACCATTCGGACTAGCAGGATAGGTCTCGTAAGCATACTTCGCTACGATTTTGTATTTATCTTCTGCGTACGGTAAAGAGAATCTTCCTTCGCCATGCGATACCCAAACGCCTAATGTGCTGCCTGCAAGTGAAGATAACATTACTGAATTGTTCTCCTGAAGCGTTAACGAAGTAAATATACTTTCGTGTTTACCACTTCTGTTATGCAACATTTTAGGTTTATCCTCATGATCTTTATTGATTAAACCCAATTCAACAAATAACTGGCAACCGTTACAAATTCCAACAGATAAAGTATCCGGACGGGCAAAGAATTTTTCTAAAGCCACCCTTGCTTTTTCATTGTATAAAAATGCACCAGCCCAACCTTTTGCTGACCCTAAAACATCAGAATTGGAGAAGCCTCCAACCGCACCAATGAATTGAATATCTTCCAGTGTTTCTCTACCCGTGATTAAATCTGTCATGTGTACATCTTTTACATCAAAACCTGCCAGGTACATCGCATTCGCCAGTTCACGCTCCGAGTTACTTCCTTTCTCACGGATAACGGCCGCTTTCGGGCGAGGTTTAGATGAATCAATCGCTGGTTTTTTTCCATCAAAAGTTAATGGGAAAGTGTAATTTAAAACATGGTTTTTATAATTGTCGTAACGCTCTTTTGCTAAACCATTTGCTGTTTGCTTGTTGTCGAGTAAATAAGATGTTTTGAACCATACATCGCGTAAATGCTCAATATCAAAACTAAAATTATCGTCGGCATTTTTTACTTCCAGCGTAGCTGATGATGTTACTGCTCCAATTTTATGGAACGTCACACCAGCTTGATTTAAAGCATTTTCTACTGAAGCGTCTGCCTGGAAAACGATAGCAATGTTCTCTGCAAATAGTAGTTTAATTACATCTTGCTCAGCCAATGAAGATAAATCAATTGAGGCACCAAGATCGCGATCAGCAAAACACATTTCCAATAAGGTTGTAATCAAACCACCACTACCAATATCATGTCCGGCTTGTATTTTGTCTTCCTTAATTAATTGTTGAATTGCATTAAATGCTTTCGAGAATTGATTAGCATCTTTAACATCAGGTGTTTCCGTACCGATTCTATTTAAAATCTGTGCGAAAGATGAACCACCTAATTTATAGGCATCGTTAGAGAGGTTAATGTAATAAATTGAGCCGCCATCTTTCTGAAGTACAGGCTCAACCACCTTTGTAATATCATCACAATTTGCACCTGCAGAGATAATAACCGTTCCTGGAACAATAACATCACCATCTTTGTATTTCTGCTTCATGGATAAAGAATCTTTTCCTGTCGGGATGTTGATTCCTAAATCGATGGCAAATTCCGAGCAGGCTTTAACTGCCGCGTACAAACGGGCATCTTCACCTTCATTTTTACAAGCCCACATCCAGTTGGCAGAAAGCGAAACGCTTTTCAAACCATCTTTTAACGGTGCCCAAACAATGTTTGATAAAGATTCTGCAATTGCATTGCGACTACCAGCAGCCGGATCAATTAAAGCCGACAATGGCGCATGACCAACTGAAGTAGCAATGCCTTCTTTTCCCTGGAAATCTAATGCCATTACACCAACATTGTTTAAAGGCAATTGCAATGGTCCGGCGGTTTGTTGTTTTGCCACCCGGCCGCCCACACAACGATCGACTTTATTTGTCAACCAATCTTTAGATGCTACCGCTTCTAACTGTAAAACCTGTTCTAAGTAAGTGTTCAGTTCAGCTTTGTTATAAGCAATCTCTTCATATTTGCGATCGATGGTTTGATCTTCCATCACAATTTTTGGAGAACTGCCAAACATATCTTTCAACTGGAAATCCATTGGTTTTGCGCCGGTTGTTTCCGATTTAAAAGTAAAACGATGATCGCCGGTAACTTTACCTACGGTGTACATAGGCGAGCGTTCGCGATCAGCAATTTTCTGTAAAGTTTCTATATGTTCGTTGCCGATCACCAATCCCATTCTTTCCTGAGACTCATTACCGATAATTTCTTTAGCAGACAGGGTAGGATCGCCAACAGGCAATTTATCCAGATTGATTAAACCACCTGTTTCTTCTACCAGTTCGGATAAACAATTTAAGTGACCACCGGCACCATGATCGTGGATAGAAATAATTGAGTTATGATCACTCTCTACCATTCCACGAACCGCATTGGCAGCACGTTTTTGCATTTCCGGGTTCGAACGTTGGATAGCGTTTAATTCAATACCTGATCCGTGTTGGCCAGTATCTGCAGATGAAACTGCTGCACCGCCCATCCCGATTCTATAGTTCTCACCACCGAGGATAACAATATTATCGCCTTCCTTTGGTTTTAATTTTTGCGCCTGACTAGCCTTGCCATAACCAATACCACCGGCAAGCATAATTACTTTATCGAAGCCTAACTTACGTGATTCCTCTTCGTGCTCGAAAGTTAACACCGAACCCGTAATCAACGGCTGACCAAATTTATTTCCAAAATCTGTCGCACCGTTCGATGCTTTGATCAGGATATCCATTGGGGTTTGATATAACCATGCTCTTTCTTCAACTCCTTTTTCCCACTCGCGGCCTTCTTCCAAACGAGAAAGGGCAGTCATGTAAACTGCAGTTCCAGCTAAAGGCAAAGAACCTTGTCCGCCAGCCAAACGATCCCTGATTTCGCCGCCAGAACCTGTTGCAGCACCATTAAACGGCTCAACAGTGGTTGGGAAATTATGGGTTTCTGCCTTCAAAGAAATTACCGAATCAAAATCGCTTGTAGCATAAAATTCGGGAATATCAGCACGTTTTGGTGCAAACTGCTGTACTTTTGGTCCTTTAATAAAAGCTACGTTATCTTTATAAGCCGAAACAATATCATTTGGATGAGCTTCAGAAGTTTTGCGGATTAATTTGAAAAGTGAAGTGGGTTGTTCTACACCATCAATTACAAAAGTTCCGTTGAAAATTTTATGTCGGCAATGTTCTGAGTTAACTTGCGAGAAGCCAAATACTTCAGAATCTGTCAATGGTCTTTCTAAACGGGTAGCTAATGAATTCAAATATTCAACTTCTTCATCACTTAAAGATAAACCTTCCTGTTTGTTATAGGCAGCAATATCAGTGATTTCCAGAATAGGCTCAGGCTTGATGTTAATGGTATAAATATCCTGATCAAGCTTTTCATATTTTTGCGAAAGCATCGGGTCATAGTCTGAAAAATCTTCGGCAACTGCTTTAAACTCTTCAATCCTGATGATGCCCTGCATGTCCATATTCTGGGTGATTTCTACGGCATTGGTACTCCAAGGGGTAATCATGGCCGCTCGTGGTCCAACAAAAAAGCCCGCTAAGGCAGTTTCTTGCGAGATTTTGGCGCCGCCAAATAACCATTCAAGTTTAGTAATATCATTTTGTGAAAGCGCTTTGTCTGTTTGAAGTACAAAAATCGCCTGCTTTTGCCCTTCGACAGGCTCAGGATGACAAGAGAAGAAATGAATCATGCTTTTTTTTTGAAAGTGCAAATTTAGGCTTTTTAAATTTAATGAGTGAAGGAATGGGGGATTGAATGAGAGAAATTTGAATGGCTAAATGTAAAATAATGATAGATATGAAAATTCTAAATCACCAGAAATTGTAGACTTCCATAATTACTACTATTTTAAATTCAATCATTTTCTGCAACTTTGCTACCTTCCGTTATTTAATCATTCAAAACTAATTCATCAAAATGTTCAACCGGATTCACCACATTGCTATTATTTGTTCTCACTATGAAAAATCGAAAGATTTTTACGTTAATAAATTAGGTTTTACGGTTCTAGGTGAATTTTACCGGGCAGAACGAAAATCTTACAAGCTGGATCTTGCAGTAAATGAGGTTTATCAGATTGAGCTTTTTTCTTTTGAAAATCCACCAGCCCGGCCATCCAGACCGGAGGCGCAAGGTTTGCGTCATTTGGCATTTGAAGTAGACGATATTGAAGAAGAAATTAGTCGGTTAAGTAACCATGGCATTGCTGCGGAGCCTATTCGTATAGATGAATTCACAGGGAAAAGATTTACTTTTTTTGCTGATCCGGATGGTTTACCATTAGAATTATACGAGGTGTAACATGAGCATTTTTAAATTTAAGCAATTTGAAGTTGACCAGTCGGGGTGCGCCATGAAAATTAATACCGATGGCGTTTTAATAGGGGCGATGGCTACTTCTACTGCACCAAAAAATGTACTGGATATTGGAACCGGCACAGGGGTAATTGCTTTAATGTTAGCGCAGCGATATCAGGAAGCGGAAGTTCATGCTGTCGAAATTGATCAGCTCGCTGCGGAAGCTGCCCGTAAAAATTTTGAGCATTCAAAATTTAGTGAACGCTTAAGTGTCGATCATATTTCAATATCTAATTATTATCCTTCGCAGCAGTTTGACCTTATTGTAAGCAACCCTCCGTTTTTTGTAAATGATCTGAAAAATAAAGAGGAAAGAAAAGGGATAGCCCGGCATGCGGATGAAAACTTTTTTGAACTTCTCGTTCAACAATCGAATACATTATTAAATGAAAAAGGGATTTTGTATCTGATCCTTCCGGTAAAGCAAGCACTCGAGGTGGTTAGTGAAGCCGCTAAATATCAATTGTTACTTACCCATCAAATCAATATTCATTCTGACGAAAACAAACCAGCATTCAGGCAAATTATTGGTCTTTCTAAAACAAAGCAAATATTAGTTGAAACTAACCTTTATATCTATGAATCGATGGGCAAGCACACGCCAGAATATAAGCGTGTACTGAGCGATTTTTTCTTAGCTTTTTAAAGTTAAAGATGATAATATCCTACAATATAAAATAAAGAATTACTAGCGTTTTTTAGATACGATAAAGAACGAAAGAAGTGTTTGTTAAAAACAGTACACCAACAGTCTAAAATTAAAAATGACCTGGGATTTTAGGTTGAAGTGTGCAATAAGTTTACATATTACTTTACATAATGAAAAAAATAGGTTTAATTTCAGATACGCATGGATACCTGGATGATGCGGTGTTTAAACATTTCGATCAGGTAGACGAAATTTGGCATGCGGGCGATTTTGGTGCTGATGTTGCAGCGCCTTTGGCGGCCTTTAAACCTTTGCGTGGGGTATTCGGAAACATCGATGATACTGCCATCAGGGCAGATTTTCCTGAACAAAATCGTTTTAGGTGTGAAAACGTAGATGTTTGGATGACGCATATTGGTGGCTACCCTGGTCGCTATTCTAATGCTGTAAAGCCGGAAATTTACACTAAGCCCCCAAAATTATTCATCACCGGACATTCACATATTTTAAAGGTAATGTTCGATGAAAAGATAAAATGTTTGCATATAAACCCCGGCGCTGCCGGAAAACATGGCTGGCACAAAGTGAGAACCCTAATCCGTTTTTGTATAACTGACGAAAATATTCATACCTTAGAAGTAATTGAGTTATCAGGTAGATAGCGTAAAAATTACACTAAGTATGAGTTTAGGAGTAACAACATTAGGACAATTTATTATAGAAAAACAAGCGGATTTTCCTTACGCCAAAGGAGAGTTATCCAGGTTGCTTCGAGACATCGCAATCGCGGCTAAAATTGTAAACAGAGAAATTAACAAAGCCGGCTTAGTAGATATGTTGGGCCATGTTGGTACAACTAACATTCAAGGTGAAAAGCAAAAAAAACTGGATGTGTATGCCGATCAACAGTTTTTAGCTGCCCTTACAAGTGGAGGAGAATGTTGCATTATCGCCAGCGAAGAGGAGGAAGAAATTATCCATATTGATTCTCCTGTTTCTAAAAATGCTAAATATATAGTATGTATCGATCCGATGGATGGTTCATCCAATACGGATGTGAATGTTGCCGTTGGAACAGTATTTTCAATTTACCGGAGAAAAAGTTTTGAAGGCAGGGCAACGATAAGTGATGTTTTGCAGAAAGGTACCGAGCAGGTAGCAGCGGGTTATATTATTTATGGCTCTTCAACCATGCTGGTTTATACTACAGGCAAATGTGTTAATGGCTTTACCTTAGATCCATCAATTGGTGAATTCTGTTTATCTCATCCGAACATGAGAATTCCGGAGACCGGCATAACCTACTCTATCAATGAAGGAAATTATGTCCATTTCCCGGAAGGTGTAAAAAAATATATTAAATATTGCCAGGTTGAGGATGATGCTACTAACAGACCTTATACTTCACGTTACATTGGCTCAATGGTTGGCGACATTCACAGAAGTTTAATTAATGGAGGCATTTATATTTATCCAACTACATCCCGCTCGCCGGAAGGTAAGTTGAGGTTGCTTTATGAGTGCAATCCAATGGCATTTATTATTGAACAGGCTGGGGGGAAAGCCTCAACTGGTTTCGAGCGCATTTTGGAAATTCAACCTACCGAAGTACATCAACGCGTTCCGGTATTTATCGGTTCGAAAAAAATGGTAGAGAAGGCTGAAGAAATGATGCTATTATACACCGCAAAATCTATCTCTGTTGAAGAAAAAGTAGAATCGAAACTTGAAGATTTAGGCGTAATCGGTGGATTAGATTAAAGCAGGCTTGCTCTATTTCTTTCCGCCTCAAAAAAAGTATCTATCGCCAAATTCTGTTTGTCTTGCGAAGCGAAAACCGCTAATCTGTCACAACGCTCATTTTCAGGGTGATCGTTGTGACCTTTGATCCAGATAAACTTTATTTTGTGCAGTTTATATAATTCAAGGAATCTTATCCAAAGGTCTTTGTTTTTTTTATCCTTGAAGTTTTTGGTTACCCAACCAAATACCCATTTCTTTTCTACGGCATCTACCACATACTTTGAATCAGAATAAACAGTTACTTGCTGATTAAGACTTTTCAATGCTTCGAGGCCTTTAATTACAGCAAGAAGTTCCATGCGATTATTGGTTGTCATTCTAAAACCTCCGCTCAATTCCTTATAGTGTTGTCCGGCCCTTAAAATGGTTCCATATCCACCCGGACCCGGGTTTCCGCTAGCTGCACCGTCTGTATAAATCTCGATCATAAACAGGATAAAGGTATGTTTTTAGGTTCAAAATAACTTGTTAAAACAAACTTCGAAAATTATTTTTCATTTCAAATTATTGACTAGTAATGGATTAAAAATTTCTTGCTAAAACTTTTATAAAAATATTTGCAAGAAATATTAAAAGTCGTACTTTTGTGACACTAAAAAACACGGTGGCTGTAGCTCAGTTGGTTAGAGTATTGGTTTGTGGTGCCGAGGGTCGTGGGTTCGAGCCCCATCAGCCACCCCCAGTGGGACGAGGTCTTTGAAGAAGATTTTCGTCCCGTTTTTTTTGCTTCTAACTCTTTGTTTTTCAGATAGATATGTAGGGCGATTTCGTTGACGTTAGGTGTTCGATATCGGTCTCCATTGTATTCCATTTTTTCGGGAAATAAGCAACTTATTAAATATCTTTTGCCTTCAACGCTCGAATTTTCATAAAATAAGTCCAGATTCATTAAGTTGTTAATAGCACGTTCAGCTATAGGTTTAATGTTTAACACAGCTTTGTTTTTTGTATTAAGCTCTGATAATTTTGATTCGAGAATTGCCATTTTTTCATTGCACTCAACTTTGATAGCTCTAAAATCGACAGCGTCAATTTCATTATCTAACAATAAATCCCTCGCTTTTTCGATCTTTTTGTTGTAATCTCGGATCTGCGTTGAATAAGTTTTGCGCTCGTCCACGATAGATCCTATTTGATTGTGATAGGCATCCGATATCGTTTGACTAAAAATTTCAGCATAACCGTTTCTAGGTAGGTACGCTAAAAGTTCGAGTACAAAAGCTTCATTAACTTTTTCCGACCTGTAGCGGATTCCACAAGCGGATGTGCAGTGGTAATAGGTAAAATGTTTATTCTTCCCCTTTGATGAGCTGCCACTTAAGGAACGGTGACACTTAGGACATTTCAAGAAGCCACGTAACACTAGTGACTCCGGAGTAGAAATGGGTTGGCCAAATTCTTTCTTTCTTCCATTTAATACATCTTGTACATTAAAGAACATTGTATCGCTAATTAGGGATTCATGCAATCCTTGCGCTAGAAATGCATCTTCATTTTTATATTTTGGAACAATTACCTTCCCACAATAAATTGGATTACGAATGATGGTATAAAAATTGTTTTTGCTACAATTTAACCCTTTTTCTCTTGCTGAATGAAGTATTTGTTCTCCCGAGTAAGTTCCAGTTGCCAGCTGCTCAAAAACCCATTTCATTAAAGAGGCTTCTGGTTGTTTCAATGCAATATATTTTTTCCCATTTTCAGCGGTTTTGTTAATATATCCTAAAGGTGCTTTACCCGTCCATCTTCCTTCTTTCTTTGCTTGTCTGATTCCTGCTTTGGTATTAAGCCCTCTTCTGTCATTTTCTATCTCAGGTGTTGTAAGGTAGACCGCTAACATCATTTTATTCTCAGGTACATTGAGATCCAGGGGTTGCTCTATAGCTTGGGGGTCAACGCCCAATTTATTGAGCATTGCAATAGTTTGATATGCGTCACTAGTATTACGACTAAATCTATCCCACTTGGTGAATAATAATAGGTCTGATTTTCCTTTATGCTTTTTTAAGTGGATAACTAATTTTTTCCACTCCGGACGATTGAAGGTTTTCGCTGAGTAGTCCTCTACAATCACTTTTCTTACTTTGATGCAGTTGAGTTCACAATATTTTTCTAAAACTTCTTGTTGACTTCTAAGTGAGTAGCCTTTTTCAGCTTGCTCATCCGTACTAACTCTTACATATAAATCAGCTATTTTCATTTCCTTTTCTCCTTCTTTTATGGCGGGTGAATCTTCTCAGATTATTCTTCAAGGTATGATTAGAAACCCGGCGAAGTGTTTCTTTCATAGATAAGTTACTTAATTTATAAATGAGTTCCAAAACTTTTTGAGCTTTTTCTATATTAATTATTGTACCATGTTCTTGAAGAATTTTGACTACTTTTTCTGCTGTCACAGACCTTTTTTCTCTAAGCTTATAATAATCCATATCCTTATCTTTAGACAAGATTAGTCTGTTAATTTATTCATTCAACTGACTTCCGTACGTTACTACTATGGAATCTATGAGAAGAAGTTTATTAGCTATTAGTGGCTCAAAAATTCGTATTCAAACAGATTACCTCAATGACAATGCAGGTATTCAAGTTCAGTTGAAGATGCATTCCTAAGTAAAATCGATCAATTATTAGCTATTCGAATCCGAAACTCTCCATAAAAAAGAGATAAGTATTTGAAAACTGCGCCGAAGATAGATAGGCGGCTGAGATGGGCGAGGGCGAGTTATGAGAGTAAAATAAGGACTATCAAAGTATATTGGAAAATCAGTAAAGGGAAAGTGGTTTATCAGATTAGTATACCGAAAGGCATGAGAGCTGATTTTAAATTAACCTGATATGTGTAAGTCTTCCAAACGAAAAGTTCAGCTGTCTGAAGGAAAGCATGAATTAAATTTTTCAATCAGATAGGCTGTTTTTTCAACCGAAATCAACTTTGTACATTTTATTGCGTTTAATCTATCTTCGAAAAATCGTTCTGTGAGAGGTTGTGTTTGCCGAGTGATATCGCTAACTTGTAAAAATTTACGCTCATGAAAATCAAGAGGATAACTATTCAGAACTACAAAAGCATATCTTCGCTCACCATTCAGTGCTGCCGTACTTTAAATGCGCTGATCGGTGAAAACAGCGTTGGGAAAAGTAATATCTTTGAAGCTGTAACCTGGCTTCTCGGACCGGTTTACCCATCATTCTCTAATATCCAGCCTCAAGACCACTATTTGGGTGACCTGAATAATTTGATAATGGTGAGACTGGAATTCGATGACGATAACTATCTGGAGATGACAGAACACTGGGAAGATAAAAGAGGGAATTCCAAATCCGGCCTTAATCTCTCCGGTGGTTATATTAATGACGAGGCGCGACAAAAATATTGCTCTGCATATATAGGCGTTGACCGCAATATCATGGACTACCTTCCTTCGAACCGGTGGTCGCTGATGGGACGGATATTACAGGATATTAATAATCTTTTTAAAAAAGATGAGTTCGTTGATGAGAATACTGGAGAAGTAGTTGTCAAATCAGAACTTTTTCAATCAGAACTTGAAAGAATAAGAGATGAAGTGTTGTTTAGTGTAAAAGACAAAGCAGGGAATGAGGTGATGAAACAGTTCGTTTCCATATTGCAAAATGAAACGGCGAAACAACTGAACCGTAAGCCAGAAGACCTCAGTATTGATTTAAATCTCTACGATCCCTGGAATTTCTTTAGAACCCTTCAGGTAATAGTGAGAGATAGTTGTACACATCTTTCTTTCCAGGCATCTAAATTAGGAATGGGTGTACAGGCTTCAATCTCCATAGCTATTTTGAAAGCTTATTCACAATTAAAGCTCAATAACAGCACGCCAATTTTTATCGATGAACCGGAGCTTTTCTTGCACCCACAGGCCCAGCGCAATTTCTACCGCTTACTGATTCAGCTTGCAGAAAATGATACCCAGATATTTTATACAACCCATTCTCCTAACTTCCTAACGGTCGGAAGATTTAACGAGGTGTTCGTGGCACGTCGTAATTCAGACAAGGGAACTTATGTCAATAGTGCACATCCAAAAAGATTTGCAGATGATCTGGAAATCCGTACAGGAATTCAGTCCACAGCCGAGAATATCTTACTATACCATAAAAATGCATTCGAGGAAACCGGTGACACACAAAAAGCAAATGAGGGCTTTTTCGCAAAAAAGATTTTGCTAGTCGAGGGACAAAGCGAATCGCTTTTGATTCCATACTTCTTTGATCTAATCGGATATGATTATTTGACTGACTGTTTAACCATTGTCAGGTGCGGTTCAAAAGGTGAGATTGACAGATTCTATAGGCTTTACACCGAATTAGGCATACCTTGTTATGTTCTCTTCGACGGAGATGGACAACATGCTGGTACCGCTGACGAAAAAGAAACCGTAAAGAAAAACCGAGCGCTTCTCGCATTATTTAACGTTGAAAAAGATTTCCCAGAGCAAATGGCTAATGAAGGATATTTCGCATTCTCTCATACAATGAATGAAAATCTTGGGTTTAAAACGTCCAAAAAAGGTCTCGCACTATTCATCGAAGTGAAAAACAAAATCAGCACGGAAAATTCAGTTCCAAATTGGGTTTCAGAGATGAAGGTAAAAATTGAAAAAATTGCCGCTCCTGAAAAATCCGTGCTGATTCGCAAACAGTAGTTAACTATTTATTTGCTGTTCATCGTTAATTACTTTAATCTACGTTTTGGATCCATGACAAATCCTGTCGGAACGGGTTTAAATGGTTCGGCTGGCGAAACAACGTTCATCTGAAAATTTCGTAAGTCTTTAACTTTCAAAGCACAGATTACAAAATAATCCAGCAATCCACCACGTATTCTGGCTACGTCCCTTTCATGGGCTTTTTTAAACGCAGCCCTTACACGCGTATCGCCGTAAAGCCTGTTGTTAACTTGTACTATAAAGGCATGAAGGTCGCTGGCAGCAGATTCGACCAAAGAATTATACGTTTCTATATCCTGATTCCACTCAGCTAGAAATAGCCCATCAATTTTTCCCCTCAATCCTGAGCGATAGTCAATATTTAGGAATTCGTTACAAATTAGGGAAGAAAAAGTGAAGCCATTTTTACTGATAATGTATTTGTCCTTATTATAGGCAACCAATCTTAAGCCCGCACTGTCATTGAGTTCTTTCGCTTCATGAATGGCAGGGATTATTTTTTCTTGGATGATTTGCACCAATTCTGTACGACCATCAACTGTGATAGGTAGGACAATAGCAATCCTATTTCTGGCTGTTCCATCAGTTCGATCAATATCATATTCGATGCCGGTTATTAAAGTTATTCCGCTCCCTTTTATTTTCTTGCTGATGGCATTGACTGCAGCTTGAGAGAGTGCCAACTCAGGTAGGACAATGTAGTCAACCTTTCGGTCTTTGGTCAAAAGTATGCTGTTCACCAACTCATATAGTCTTTTGTAACGCGTCAAGTCGGGTTCCCTTGTTCCTATGACATGTGCTTTCCAACTAGCGTCGCTGATCTGGTAGCTGGTCAAAGCTACTAAGGGATCGGATTTAGCAGGGAACAGGTTTGCATTGATTCTTTTAAAACCATCTTCCTCGATGAGCTCCACCTCGAAATCATGAAGTTCAAAAACTTTCAAAAATGCCCGAAAAAGTTCTTTCTGCTCTGTTAACCACTGGCTTAATAAGGCTGTAATTTCTAGGTAGTTCATTTTTCTCGTTAAAAAGAAGAATGACAGGGGTACTACTGGATCTGCGCTCGGATGAAGAAATTCAAGGTAGATTACACGGATTAGATCAGGAATTTTACTGCTAATCAAATCTTCGTTTAAAATTCCCTCTTCCAGGCGTAAATCGACTAAGTACGGTTTCATCTCTGGTTTTTCCATGAGCATTAGAACCTTTTTCTTCAGTGTTAGCCATTTGGGGTCGAAAATATTTTTCAAGGGAACGAGGTGAAAATCTGCCAGGAGAAATCTTTCAACTCGATTGGTATCCAACTTGATGTGGGTTAGTTTCTGAAAACCTTCCAAGAATGACTTGGTTTTTCCTTCGGACTTGTTAATCGACCAACCGCTGTAAAATGCAAACTCAATATTTTTTAGCAGATATTCTTTGTATTTGGGAACTTCCTCAGTCTCAGATAAAAATATTCCCCAAGAGATGGAATCAAATGCAAGCAAAATCGATTCCCAGATTCGCTTTGTATTCACTAAATCCCCATTAAAAATTGCTATCCGTAATATTTTGACCAGATAGGGAAGGTAGTTGTGCATGATCTCGGGATCCACTACGAAATTGGCAGTCGCACGAAAAAGTTCATCAACCCCCTTTTTCCAGTAACCGTAAGGATGGGTGAGTATCATCTCTTCCGCATTTCTCAAAAACAATGCATACTTGAGCCGCTGAATGCTTATCCCATCAGATTTACGAAGACTGTTTGGCGCTTCTGTGCTATCCGAACTCGCCTTTATCACCTCGTCGGAAAATTTTTCCAAATCTTCCTTGGCATCTGGCAACAATCGCCATTCACTTGAATTTTCATTGAGTTCCTTTTCAATCTCATTGACTATAGCTACACCACACTCTTTGTCTAAGAAAAAAATGCGTTCCTTTTCATTATTAAATGCAATCTGGGTTTCTTTTGAAAGTAGCAGCTTGAAGGTAGATTCACTGCTTGAAGTGTCGAAATAGAGTCTTTCGATATGCTTTGAAATATAAAGCCAGAGGTCTGTGCGTTTGTTGATTTTCTTTGTTTTTTGACTGACAATAAAAATGTCGTCGACATAACGTCCGTAATAGAGCGGCATCAACTCCTGTTCAACTGCATCATCAAATTCTTTCAACACTAGGTTGGCAATCACCTTTGAAGCGGCCAATCCGATTGGAATCCCAATATGTTTTTGTTCAGCAAATGGCTCCCTAGTTATTTCACTCAACGAGTTGAAAACGCTTTTTGACCAGAATTGAATAGCTTTGACTATAAGCTTATTCAAGTATACCTGCTCTTTCGAAAGATTTCTACCTATGGCAAAGGATTTGAAGAAATCTTCGCTCAGTAGAAAGCTACAATTGATATGGTGGTAGAATGATTTAATGTCGGCGGTAAGTGCAATGGTTTCATCATTTCGCTCCAAATTTTCCCGGATAATGTCCAGGCCATTTTTTTGCCACTTACGATAACCTTGTATATAAGGTTTAAAATGTAGTCCATGTGTCGTAGCATTTTCCGAAATTTTGTTCAGCCTGCTTCCATAACTGCTGGGGGAAAGTGCTTGTTCAAATGCGTAGGCCACCTTATCAATCCATAATGAAGATAGGATGTGAAAGTCGATGCTCAAATTACTGATTACCCTGAAGTCAGCTTTTTCAATAGAAAAAAATCGATTATCCCATCTGCTTTTTATACTTGAGTAGTAAACAATACTGCTCTCGTCGACGGTTTTTGCATTGAGATAAAGTCTTTTTACTATTGGATAGAAATTTGGTGTGGGATTGAAGCCGTCCGATTCTACAAAATCAAACTTACCAGAATTTAATTTGATTAGTAGGTTGTTTAAGTTATTATAGAGATTTGCTTCATAATCGGGAAGTTCCAGGCCCGCAACCTGAAGTTTTTCATGAAAAAGTTCTGACTTTGCCTTTTTATAGGCGATAACGAGGTCGTTAAGTATAAAATTCATATTAGAGATTAATCCCTCCTCGTACGAAAAAAAAACTTTCCAAAACTTGAGGGTGCGTTATTTGATAAGGGCAATATAATCAAATTTGATTTATCGTTCAACAAGAATCAAGCAAGTCCTAACTGATTTCTCCAATGCTATTCCCAGAAATCAGCCCAGAACACTTTAACATTTATCGCTGAGATTAGGAAATTGATTAAAACTATCCCAAGCACACTTTATCCCATTATCATAACCTATTTCATCGCGATATTTGAAGTCTTTTTGACAGGATTGACTAAAGTGCTTATGTTTTATTTTCCCTACTCCCTGAAAATCGGGGACAAGGCTATGACTTACAAAGAAATCTTGAATTTTGAGAATATACGGTGAGGTTATTCATATTTATTTAACGTAAACAGTTAACCAAAGACAAGAGTTATGCCATAATTATTTCGTATCTATTTATACTCGAGCCTGTTCAATGTAAATCGATATACCGAATGCTCTAATTGCAATGGCTTAAACCAGGGTTGTTGGATGAATCTTCTATCATTGCCGTCACTTCATGCATTCGGCTTAGCAGACATAAAAGTGATTTTTCAGAAAATAACAGGATTACGTACTATAGTAACAAAGTAGTTTGACTCAACTCTTGAGATTTGCTCTAAAAGCATTACCCTATGAATATGCTAATAAAAAACAGAAGAATTAGACCAGGTTCCGCCATCTACTACCGACAACTCTGGCTGAAACTTCGGAAGAAAATTATTGATATTCCCATTCCGAAGAACAGGGTTAAAGATTCAAATTTTCGCCGAAAGGAAGAATGTTAAATCCCACACAATTCAGAGTTATCTGCAGGAATACTTTAACCACGCGGGTGTTTTGCAAGAAGTACGTTTGTCCACAAACGGTTCTTGCCATCCTTGTGGCTGGGCTGTCCTCGAAACTCGGATAGCTTAATGTTTTATCACGAAAATTAATGTTTATGAAGGCAAAGGTAGATAATGAAGATGAGCGATTTACCCACCCAATTAGGACGAGGGTTACAAAAAAAACTTACAAGCGGATGCATGAGATTATGCAGAATAGTAACTGCCGATCAATGGGAGAGGTTGCACGGAAAATTCTTTCTCGGGAGAAGATATTAATGCTGAATAGGGATGCTTCAATGAGTGGGCCAATGGAGGAGCTAACTTCGATTCGCAAAGAACTGAAATCAATCGGCGTCAATATCAATCAGCAGACCCGCCATTTCCATACAGCAGAAAATGAATCGCAGCGGGCCTTTTATTTCATGCGTACTTCTGATCTTTATAAAAATGTTGGACAAAAAGTTGATCGTCTACTGGTATTGGTTTCAAAACTTTCTTTGAAATGGTTACGAGGATCCTAAGTGGAAAAAGTATCCGCGGCCTGCTCAATTATAATGAGAATAAGGTTAAAACTGGTGATGCTGAACTCATTTTGGCCAATAAGTTTGGTGCTGAAATTGGCGATCTGGAATTGCGCGACAAATTGCGTCGCTTTGAACAGTTGACCATTCTTAACAGTAGAGCGAAATCGAATGCGATTCACATCATGCTCAATTTCGATCGGCAGGATAAGCTTTGTGCTGAAAAGCTTCAGCATATTGCTGTGGATTATATGGAAAGGATAGGTTTCGGCGAGCAACCTTTCCTGGTTTATGAGCATAAAGATGTAAGCCATCCTCATATACACATTATTACCACAAATGTCCAACAGAATGGAGACAGGATTTCTATTCACAATATCGGTATCGAAAAGGATGAAAAAATCAGAATCGCCTTGCAAATGGAATATGGCCTCGTGAAGGCAGAAAGTCGGACAAAAGATCCACTGATAAAGGGGATCAGTGTAAGACCAGCTCAATATGGAGAAAAACCCACCCGTGAGTCTATTTATAATATTGTCACTGCGGTCTTGCGCGACTATAAATTTACCTCGCTCGCTGAATACAATGCGGTGCTTAGTGAATTCAATGTCACAGCCGATAGGGGTGCGGAAGGGTCGAGGATGTACGAACGTCGTGGATTGGTTTATGCGATATTGGATAAGAATGGAAATAGAGTCGGCGTGCCTATTAAAGCAAGTTCGCTCGCTGGAAAGCCTATTCTGGCTCGGGTGGAAGCTAAGTTTAAAGGTAATAAATTAAAGCGAAAACAACATATTAGTTCCATTAGAAAGAAGCTAGATGATGCATTAGCTGGGCATAAAATATTAAGCAGAAAAGATTTTTCCTCAGTATTACGAAAGGAAAATATCGGCGTCATCTTTCGCAAAAATGATACCGGGCGAATTTATGGTGTAACCTATGTAGACCATAATAGCCGCTGCGTTTTCAACGGCAGCGATCTTGGTAAATCCTATAGCGCCAAAGCTTTGCTTGAACGCTTTGGAACTGTTCGGCTTTTGGAATCAAAAGCTGCTAGCTCTCCTGTGCCATCTACGCTAACCAAAATAAATGCTGAGCAAAATCATCAGACGATTCAAACTGCTAAACAAACTAACTTGATGGAGACACTGCTTCAAAAACCTGATTTTGATCCGCTCAGCAGGTTTGGCAATCGGAAAAAGAAGAAAAAGAAAAAGAGAGCATCAGCTCAACAAGATATTGGAAACCAAATGAGATAAACTTATGAATACAGGGGAGGATACTCAGGGACTAAGGAAAATACTAGATATGAGTAGATGGATCAGTACATTCTTGCTATGCATGCATTATTATATCCGGCTTTACCCATTTTTTGCAGAGCTGAAAATACGTTCGGATATAACAGATAGGATTTTGAGGACTTTGGCTGGAATAGGACTTTTTGAGGGTTGGATGATGGTGAAGTTTGCTGTGCTAATCTTTTTGGCAATCTCTCTGCTAGGGGTAAAAGGAAAAAAAGATGAGGAAATCAAAAGCAAAAACATTATTGTTTATGGTGCACTTGGATTGTTGCTGTTTTTTGGTAGTATCCTTTCTATTTACTTACCCTTGGATTTAAAGGCGCTGGCGACCGTGTATATCCTTCTTACCTCAGCAGGATACCTATTGATACTTGCAGCAGGAACCTGGATTTCCAGACTAATTAAAGCTGGCATGGCACGGGATATCTTCAATTCGGAAAATGAAACCTTTCCTCAGGAGGAACGCCTGCTGGAGAATGAATACTCGGTAAACCTCCCTGCAAAATATAATCATAAGGGGACAAGACGGGATAGCTGGATTAATTTGATTAATCTTTTTCGTGGATTGCTGGTCGCCGGAACACCTGGAGCGGGTAAATCATATTTTGTTATCCGTCATCTAATTGATCAGCTGATGGGCAAGGGGTTCAGCATGTTCATTTATGACTTTAAATATGACGACCTTTCGGTAATTGCATACAACTGTCTGCTCAAATATATTGGGAGGTATAAAGTTAAGCCAAAGTTTTATATAATAAATTTTGATGACCTCAACCGAACACACCGGTGCAATCCACTGGATCCTGCGGCAATGAGCGATATTACAGATGCGACTGAAGCGAGCAGAACAATTATGCTGGGCCTCAATCGTGACTGGATAAAAAAGCAGGGAGATTTTTTCGTAGAAAGTCCAATTAATTTTATGACGGCCATTATCTGGTACCTGAAAACATATAAGGATGGAAAATATTGTACACTTCCACATGTAATTGAACTCATGCAGGCAGATTACGACCTGCTTTTCGAAGTGTTGCAAACGCAGGAAGAAATTAAGGTTTTAATTAATCCATTTATTTCTGCCTATCAGAACAAAGCAATGGCGCAACTTGAAGGGCAGATCGCCTCAGCGAAAATTGGTCTGGCCAGGTTGTCTTCTCCACAGTTATATTATGTTTTGAGTGGCAATGATTTTACCTTAGATGTCAACAACCCTAACGAACCAAAAATTATCTGTGTGGGCAATAACCCACAAAAGCTTCAGGTTTACGGAGCAGTACTTTCGCTTTATATATCCAGGATGATTAAACTGGTCAATCAGAAAGGAAAATTGAAGAGTGCGCTGATTTTTGATGAATTCCCCACCATATTCTTCAATCATATTGATAGCCTTATCGCTACTGCCAGAAGTAATAAGGTAGCAACTGCCTTAGCTGTGCAGGATTTTAGTCAGTTAAAAAAAAATTATGGTGCAGAACAATCTGAAGTCATTACTGGAATTGTTGGAAACATTATTTCCGGGCAGGTTACTGGAAGCACAGCAAAAACGCTAAGTGAAACTTTTGGAAAAATTATGCAGGACCGGCAGTCCAGAAGTATTAACAGTAGCGATATATCCATTTCACAATCTACGCAATTGGACTATGCCATTCCAGCATCTAAGATAGCTTCACTTTCTTCTGGCGAATTTGTTGGAATGGTTGCCGATAATCCAGAGGAAAAGATTGCACTAAAGATGTTTCATTGCGAGATTCAGAATGACCATAATGCAATAGCAGATGAGGAAAAACAATATAAGCCCATCCCCATCGTCAAAAATATTTCATTAGAAGAAATAAAGGAGAATTACGAAAATATTAAATCCCAAATTGCATCCTTGCTCACTACGGAATGCGAAAAGGGGCAGCTTGAAAAGAATAACCATAATTCTGAAGACGGAGGTGTTGCCAAACCCGTCAAAAAAAAACAAAGAAAAAAGAATTTGAAGGATAATAATAAATTTACTAACACTGTATCACTATGACAAATCTTCTCTATTTTGTTCTTCATAATAAATACGCTTTCCCAAGTACCAAAAACTTAAGTTACCGCAGTGTTCGTCATTAATCAAAATTCGACTTCTGGCAGGAAAGCCAATAGCCATTAAAATAGTTAACACCTCCCTCTCTATATTCATAGTACGACCTGACAATTTCTCATTGGCCGCTGTCAATTTGATAATAGATGTGTGATGATCAATAGCATCTTGGATTTCCAATAAAGTAAGCTCTTTATCTTTAGGAAGTTGATATTTTAAGTTACTTTGAGATTTCAATTGAGCCCTTACAGAATTTAGTTCTTTAGATTTTTTATAAAGAGAAATAAGTTTTTTGTTGAGTTTCATGATGCTAGACGATTTAAAATTTGGGATTATCTGGAATTTCAATTAGGGGTTGATTGTTTAGTGCTTTGATGTTTGGATTGCTGAAAAAGCTATTATCATAAAATCGATATTTAATCCGATGCTAATCTTATCGGTACTGCGCTAAAGCTTTCTCACAACTATTACAAGTGTGCCATACATTAATGGGCACATAATTTAACTGACCAGCAAACAATATTATAACTTGCAGTTTTCACATTTCCATTGATTTGATGATTGATTTAAAAGATTTCAGAATATCCAATCCGCGTTTAATTATTATGGACAGGCGGAATAAGATTTTTTAACATTAATTAAAGGTTACAGTCGCGACATGTCCCTTTGCAAACCAGAAGATGTTGTGTAATTTTCCTTAATACAATAAAGATATTATCAGTTTTGTTTCAAACACCTCATCTTTGATAATAAACTCAAATACATGCCTGCTCGGATAAGCATTTTGGAGTCTTGATTGTATATTACGAAGCCCTGTTTTGGTGCTTGAAAAGAACGCTTGTTTACCTATGGGATTTCTCGTCCTAAAAATTATGGAATTATTCTGGCAATCGATTTCAAAAACTGAAGAAATCTTATTATGGAGGAGGTCTCCATGCTTAAAAACGTTTTCAACTAATGTTAATAGGATAAGCGGCGCTATAGATGTTTCCAAGCATTTTTCATTGATGTTAAATTTTAAATTTAGCTTGTCGCCAAACCGGAGCTGATTGAGTGCAATCATATTATTAATTTGCTCTATTTCTTCTGTTAAACTAACAGAGTCACCATCCCCGCAGTGAAGAGCGTAATCCATGATGTCTGAAAGTAACCCTAAAGCAATCCTTGCATTTCCAGGATTGTACTTTGTCGCATGATTAATGAAACTTAGGGTATTAAACAGTAAATGAGGATTGATCTGTGAGCGAAGAAAATCTTTTTCGGCAGAGACTAACTGTGATTTCAGCCGCTCAATTTCAAGCACTTTAGCCATTTCCTTTACTTTTTGTTTTGAATTCTGTTTAAGTAAAACAAATCCTGTGGCAAACAACATAAAGTAAAACCCACGCCAAGCTGTTGAAATCATAAACTTCTTCTCCAAAACTCCGACTACTTTGCCATTATGGGAAACAGTTTTAAGAAGAGTGGTAAGTGCACCAGCCAAAAGAATATACAATGCTAAGGTGCCAATAGCAATTGAAATATAATATAGATATTTTATTGGACTGCTTTCTGAAACTTTGAAAAGGAGCCATACATAGCTGTAAAACAACAAAATATTCAAGAGATAAAAAAAAATGTAGTGCTCGGCTGTGCTATAGGTATCTGTTAATAGGGCAAGACTAAAAATCTCTCCGAAGATGTAAATAACCCACATTCCAGCATGTATGAGTGGCTCCGTGCCCCAAGCTTTAATCCTTTTACATAATATTTCGTGCATGATACATAATATAAATGCCTGGTTCGTTTTACTGCGCTAAAATTGGTCTTAAACAATTTTAAGGCTATGAAAAACTACAAAAAAAATCAACTAAAAAAGAAAGTTATTTTCTTTTACAAAAATGTTCGAAGGGGTTTACAAAATGACACTACAGATCCCACTACCACCTTATTCACAACAACTACCAATACATCCAGCGGAACCACCGGTGTGTTAGTTTAATCTGCGTTGTAACAGGAATTCCTTAAACGCCGGCCGGTAAACTTTTCCAATATTAAAGGTCTCACCTGTTTTCATATAGACAACGTAGCCATCAACTTTTTCTAAAAATTTAACTGAAATAATAATTGATTTGGCCACTCTCATATATTTTGATTGTCTCATCAAGGTAGCATCTAAATCTTTGAGCTGCATATATGTAATCTTTTCTCCCTCTGTGGTGTGAATCTTAATATAATTATCGAGTCCCTGTATATAGATGATTTCATGCACATTGATTGGAACTAAACTATTTTTGTCATTCCCTTTGACGAATATTGTTTGGTCTTCGGACGTTTGCCACAGTGCAGTAGATATATTGTCCCTTATCTTTTGAATCTGGCGAATGAACTTGTCATATTTTAATGGTTTAACCAAGTATCCCGCAGCCTGGACCTCGAATGCTTCGGCGCCATGGAATCGGTGCGCAGTAATATAAATCAAATAGTTACAAAATTCCCTTAGTATCCCCGCGGCCTCCAAGCCATCTATTTGTGGCATACTAATGTCGCAGAATATCACCTCTACTTTTCCACTACTGCGAAGAAATGCCAAGGCATCTCCAATATTGTCAAATGCTGCTTTAACACTTATATCGGGCGTGATGGCAATAAGATCCTTTATCTCAGCAATGGCATGAGGTTCATCGTCTATAATAATGCAGCTTATATCCATATAAATTTCTGCTATATCTTACACAATATAGGAATATTAAAACTATGTGCAAAAGAATTTATAAACTTTCATGTTCGAAATGAAGAATATTCGAATTTAAGATACACTTACATAATATATGATACCTCTTACATAATGTATTTTTATTCGGTCTAAGAAAATTCAAAATTTAATGTTAGAAATTATTGATTTGTTAACCGATCGATTTGATCTTCGTTCTTTAACTGGACTATTTGTTCTTGGATACGAAAAAGGGAACTCCGGTTCCCTTTTTTATTTCGCTACTTGTTCTAGGTCAAATCTTTAAAATGTATTTTCTTACATGCACCATGACGCCAACTATGAAAAGCTATTTTTTAAATTAGAAAAATTTTCCTCCCCGAGTCCTGGACTTAGAGACAAGTTGTTTTCTAAAACAGTCATCAGGCAAGTTGCCAAAGGCAATTTATTACTAAAAGCCAATAATCGTGTGAACAAACTCTGGTTTCTCGCCGAGGGCTTCGCTAAAGAAACAGCGCATGATGAAAATTATGAGCGTATCAGCTGGTTTTATTTTCCGGGTGATTTCATGTACGCTTATCCTTCATTTTTTAGCCAATTACCTGCTTTCCGGGATATTGAAAGTATTTCTAAATGTGTTTTGATAGAAATAACATATGTCAACCTGATTCAACTTAGGCAAGAATTTACTGAATTAGAAACGATAATCGATCTCGCCCGTGATTTTTGTGAAGCTGATAGGGCAAAATATGCCTCTAGAATGCAAATGCTTAATGCCCGGCAACGTTATGATAGGTTTTATAACGAACACTCAAATATCTTTAACGTGGCAAAACATAAAGATATCTTAAGTTTTTTGGGCATTAAGGCCGACAGTTTCTCCAGGTTTTATAAAAGTTAAGGGTAATCAGAAATTTTTAGCTGATCGTTTTAAGTGTAGTGAGCATTTTCCATCATTTGTCGCATTAAATGATTTAATGAAATAGGAAATTTGGTCATCACTAATGGTTAAAGGAAAATTTAATAATGGAACTATCCAACGATATCATCAAAATTGTGCCTGGCAGAGACAAATGCATAATGGATAAGCTGAAAATATTTGCTGTCTACCTGCTTGTTTTACTCTGGTTTTACACAGGTCTGGATAAGCTCGTTTTTTATCACAGCTATTGGATAGCGATGCACTATCAGATTTTTTCTCAACAAATACTTACCATCGCCATTCCAGTGTTGCCATTCCTGGAAATAGCGATTGGACTACTTTTAATATTTCCAAAATCAGAAAGCTTAGGTTTTCTACTCTCCTTTTTGCTCATGACTTTTTTTTCGGCATATGCGGCACTAGTTTACTTCGGGTACTTTGTCTCAAGGCCTTGTGCATGTGCAGGGCTATTCACAAAACTTTCTTGGGGAAGCCATTTAATGATCAATCTTTTAATAACGCTTGTTGCACTATTTGGAATGATAATTAACCGCCACAGGGGAAAGGAGGTTGAAAAAAGATTTTAAAAAATAGTAAAACCGGCACAGCAGCTGTATCGGTTCCTCAAATAAACAGTAACCTTAAACTAAACTTTTTCCTTCACTTTTTCAAATGCAAATAAGTGTCGATTAATCATGAATTTTTCGAAAATCAGAAAACCAGTTTTCGCATCAGTGGCTGCTGCATTTTTAGTAGTAGGCGGAAGTGCCTTCAAACCAGCATTGGTTGATAATTATGGCAAAGATGCCAGTGGTAACTGGATTAGTCTGGCAGGATTGACGCCAGTATCTCCGACCACTCAACCTGAGCAAGGTGAGTATCGCTGCATTGATTCTCAGAATGAATGTACTGCGGAATTTAGCTATCCAAATCCAGCGCCAAATGCCGATGATTATCAATCGGTGTCACGCGGGACATTTGACTTAGGTCAGTAACATCTCAGATGCCTGGGTGATCAGACCCAGGCATTTTTCATCATCTTGGATTTTGGAGTATACCACTAGCTATGATTTCATCGGGTGGTATAGGAAATGTATATTTAAGGCTCTGAGGTTGCAATTGAATAACAGGTCCAGATGCCTGATGTTGCAAGACAACACTTGTCTTCGCATCCTGATTTAGTCTTCGTAAATCTGACCACCTGAGCCCCCGCCGAAATAACTCTTTTCTTCTTTCGGATAGAATTAGCTTTAAAGCTTCTTCTGCTGTTACCGCGGTCTGGTTAAGATAGGTTCCGGTCCGATGTCTTTTAACCAGCAGTTGATTCAAAGCATTCATGGCTGAAAGTAGGTTTCCCTTTCTCGCCTCACATTCAGCGCGAATGAGATAAAGTTCATCATTAGCGATACCCGCAAAGGCTCCCGTTGTACCGGCATGACTCCCTTTAACATTGATCTGCCCAGTGGAGCGACTTACAAAAAATACTGATTTTCGCAGGTCATTGTTTGCATAGCTTCGATAAATGGTACTATCCACCCGGAGGTTATTATTGAAAAACGAATAACTCACCATACTGTTGTAGAAAATAACTTCATCGTTTCCCGTAGGCAGACCTACAGGAAAGGGATTGGCAGTGGAAGTTAATGTGGCTGTTAAGGAGTTGAAGTCCAGTAAACTGCTATTCTGGCCGAGTGCGTCATTCGCATAGGACAAAGCCTCCGAATACCGTTGCATGGTTAAGTTTACTCTGGCAAGCAGTCCCAATGCTGCGCGCTGGCTGGGCCGATTTTTGCTTGAAACCGACCCAGGTAATAGCGCAAGGGAATTCGTTAAATCCTCTATGACCTGGCTATAGGTTGCAGAAAGGTTTGCTCTTTGCACTTGCTCATTCACATCTGCCTTAAGTTTTAAAGGTAGCCCTAGCAAATCATCATTGCCTGTATTTCGAAAAGGCGGACAAAATACCTGTGCGAGATTATAAAAGGCCTGCGCCCGAAAAAATAAAGCCGAACCTTTAATCCATTTCGCCTCAGATTTACCTTGATCTTCCGCGCTCATGGTCTCAAGTCCCTCAAGAATGATGTTGCTATAAAAAATCTGTTTGTAGCAAGCATTCCACTCTGTGCTGGTCTGGACTTCAAAAATTTCATCAGCCCATATGTAAGTATTTCTTTCTGCAGGGGTAGTCCATACAGCTATGCTATTTGCGTCCGCATAGAATTCATCACCAGCGAGGAGTGCTAAGGATGGACATAAATTCATCACGCCAGTATTGTCCAGCAATCGCTGGAAATCAGCGATGGTCTGTGGAACCAGCAAGGCTTTGTTCGGCTTGGTATCCAAAAAGTCCTTTTTGCAGCCGGCAATGCCCACCAACATTAATATTAATAGGAGCTTCGTATTAACCTTATTAAAATGTTTTTTAGCAATAATGTAGCGGATGAATATTTTCAATTTTGTAATGATTGTCTTCATAATTATCTGATGTTTGCTTTTAAACCAATAGAATAGGAGCGCAGAGGCGAAAACTGGGAATTGAAATAATCAGGATCCTGTACGGCCTTCGAAGCTTTCCAAAGGAGGCCGATATTATTAGCGTAAAAATAGATTTGTAATGTTGGGAGTGTAGCACCCAGAATTTTCTTGTTTTGCAGTGTATAGGAAAAATTAATGTCCTGTAAACGGATATGATCTCCTTTTTCTACAAGCGCCTCGGAAGTTGCATAGAACAAGTCCCGGTTGGAAATATTGCCGTTAGGCACCGAGGGGACGTTTGTAAATAGTTCATCGCCGGGTTTTTGCCACCTATATGTGTAATCACCATGTCCGCCAAGCCCGTTATTTGTGCCATAGGCAATTGATGAGCGCGTAAAATAATATTTTAGTCGGTAACTGATGTTAGCAGAGAGCGAAAAATTGCGGTAGGTAAATGTATTCCTAACCGCTCCAAACAACAACGGTCTGGAAGAACCAAAATATTTGACGGTCTCGAAATCTTCCGCTAACAAAATTTTATTGTAATCCGTACTGATTTCACCATTTAGATAACCTCTGGGATTTCCATTTGCAGGATCTAGTCCCGCCCACGGAAAAGCATAAACAGCATTCACATTTTTACCCTCTCGAGGATATAGTCTCGGATTTTGGATATAATTTACATTGGTGCCCCTGATTTTATAATCCGTTACAATATCACTGCTATAGCTTAAAATTACATTCGTTTCCCAGGCAAGCTTTCCAGTAAAATTTCGACTTAGCAGATTCACATCAATACCTTGCCCCTGGGATCCAGAAGTGTTGCCCTTGAAAGTGGTGATACCGCTGGAGGGCGCATAAGGAATAGTGCCAATAAGGTCTATACCTTTTTTGCGATAGTATTCTATTGTTCCAGAAACCCTGTTTGCCCGGCTGGCAAAATCGAAGCCAAAGTTGATTATTCTAGTTCTTTCCCATCGCAGCTGAGCGTTCGGCGGATTGTCTATAGTAGCATATGGAAGTCGGGTGTTGCTGTTATTAATATTTCCCGAGCCATTATTGTATGTGGCGGTCGTATATGCGGATAAAGTCTTATCGACGTTACCAGTGTAGCCAAAGCTCACTCTGAATTTCAGTGTTGGAAGCATTGCCGCAATGCTTGTTCCTCCACTTTCGCCTGAATAAAAGGGTTCTTTCGCGATGTCCCATAACCCGCCGACTGACCATAAGGGTATGCCCTTTTGATTGGTGGCTACGCCAAAAATATTGCTTTGGTCAAGCCTGATGCTTCCATTAATTGTATACTTTTCATGGTAGGTGTAACCGGAATTGGCAAAATAACTCCGGCTTCGGTCGGCAAGACGCTGCTCACCGTCCATGTATACAATGTTGGCAGTTGCGCCAGCATTAACGTAACGCCTGAATGCAGTTAGATAATCCACTGGCTGATAGTTCGCGTGTAGCTCATCGTAACCGTAAAATCTGCTGGTGTTAATACGGTCATCCTGGCTTCTGGACTCTGCGCCACCAAAAATGCTCAATCTGTGGTCACCGAATGTTTTCTCATAGTTCACCTGCGCCCTGAGGTTATTTACCTCGCTATGCCCATTCATGTTGTCAACGATGCCTCCTAGTGGAATGGGGCGGGTAAGGGAGCCATCAGTATTGATTTGTGTTAGGTTATTAATCTGGTTACGAGAAAAGTAACTATCTGCACTTTGATTTCGGATGTTATTATTACGTATGGAATTGAATTGGTAAAGTAAGCTTACACTTAAATCAGGGAGTAATTTGCCGGTCAGGCCGAAGTTTAGCCTCAAATCTTCTATCCTGCGTTTGCTAGTTATGGCATAAAGTTCATCTGCGGGGCGGTAGTTCCAGTCCAAAAGGCTCTTGGAAATTGCTTCTGTTTTAAAACTGTTCCGGTATCCCATATTCACTGCCAATGGGTTTCCATTTTGATCCAATAGCTGGGCATAAGGATAACTATTCACGCCCTCTGCAAGATTTAAACCTGCATTTCCTGAATCAGTACGCTGACGGGCATAGTTTACACCCGCAGTGAAAGATAATCGTTCTTTCAAAAAATTCCAGCTGGATCTCGCCTGAAGCGTTTCCCTTTTTGTACCATTCAATCTCAGTATATCTTTATTGTCATCAAGTCCTGCAGACAGGTAATACTGCTGGCTGCTATTGCCCCCGCTCAATGATATAGCGTACTGGGCATTTACGGGTCGCTGATAAAACAGTTTTGCCGCCTCCGCCCGGAAATCAATATTTTTGAAATCTTCGATTTGCGCATCCGCATTTGGCCCACTGATCCGGCCGTCACGTTTCGCTATCAGCAATTCGATAACTGGAGTAAATGCTGGCTTTAAAACAGATGCTTCACTATTGGTGTAAAATCCCCTGGCGAATAAAGCCTTTTCAATATCTATAAAATCACTACTACTCATTCTGTTTTGAAAATATAAATCTGGCCGCTCCCCAATGGTAAGATTGGAATTAAAGTTTATTGTGACGGGTGCATTTTTTTTGCCTGATTTGCTAGTGATTACGATTACACCATTTCCACTCCTGGCACCCCATATTGAAGCGGCCGAAGCATCTTTTAAAATCGTGATGCTTTCAATATCATTTGGATTGATTGTGGAGACATCGCCTTCATACTGGAAATTATCAAGAATAATCAGTGGCTCGGTTCGGGCAAATAATGTGCTTTGTCCTCGTATACTTACCTGAGTCTGATTCTGAACACGTGTTCCTGACCGATTAATAACAAGTCCCGGAAGTGCGTCTTCCAGCCTGCTGACAATATCAGGGGTTGTCCTTCTACTCAACTGGCTTTCGTTTAGGGTGGCGAATGAACCTGCAGCTCGTTCCCTCGGTAGCTTTTGAAATCCCGTATTTACAACCTGAATTTCTTCGAGCTGGTTGCTCACCGGCTTTAAATCTATAGGCAGCAACAAATCCTTCGAAGTATTTATCGTTAAATTTTGTTTTTCGTAGTTCAAATGGGAAACTACTAATGTATAATTACCAAGAGGGGCGACGATTTTGAATTTTCCAGCGCTGTCGGTCCGTGTGGTGAGTTTAAGGCTTTCAATGGAAATAGTTGCCCCGGGAATAGCTACCCTTCCATCCAGAACGACGCCAGTGACAACGGTTTGTGCAAATGCAACAATGCTCCACCAAAATAAAAATTGAATTATAAGCAACCTTTTCATCCCCTAACGCCCCGCTTCTTTAACTTTGTCTACCTGACTAATCTTATTAGCCTCATTTTCTGATGAGCTATCCGTGATAACCAGTACCTTCGAATCTGCATGTTTTTTAATAAACTGCAAATCGTATTTTTTCAGAGCCTCATTTACTTCGTCCATACTGGTCATTTTCGCCTCTATGATCATATCCACTGCGGCTGTATAACCCGATTGATCTATGATTGGCAATTTTGAATCTTGCATGAATATTTGTTTAAGCTGGTTGGTCAGGGCCCTCATCGGGACATTTTGTAGGATAGCCTCGAATGGGGAAAATTTAGTAAAAGGTTTTTCACCCTTGCTGGCCAATTTATCCTGGTCAGATGTCTTGGTTAAAACCCAGGATTGCTTATTGACCGTTTTTACGCTGGCCTTGTATTGAGGAAATAAAATTGAGAGTTGCTGCTGCATAAATTCATACAGGTTCTCATCAGCTGGCACACGCACACTCCAGTTGTAGCCTTTTCCTTTTCTTAACCAATCAGTGAATGCTTGTCCCTGAAGTGTGGATGTAAATAAATCGATATCTGATACTAATAGCTGTGTATTTATTTTATTGAATATCTCTTGATTTCCAAAAGCTGAACGATATAGATTAAGCAGAGTCACATTTTTAAATTCTACCCTTCTTCCATTTATAGAATCTGGAACATGAAACACCCAACCTCCGGGGAGACCTTCAATATAACTGCTGAGCACGCTTTTATACAATACACTGCTTTCATTATTTTGGGAATTTGCAACACTGGTTTTTTTTAACGCACCGTCTGTCTTTTGGTGGAGCTGACTAAACTCGCCATTAACGGCTTTTAAAATATTCTCCTCGGTGACATCCCTTCCTTCAGTGGCGCCCCGGTAAATTCCCTCCTTGTCTATCCAGACATAATGAGGCAGGTAGGTGTGGGGAAACATCTTTACAAATGTTTTATCTTCTGTAATCCATAAAAATCCGGTTTCTTTACCTCGATAATTTTGCGTAAAACTTTTTTCAATTGTCGGTCTCGATTCGTATCCAATATTGACAAATTGAACCTTGCCAGAGAATTTTTTTTGTAATAATTCATTTTTTGGGAATGCAGCGATACATGGGCCGCACCAGGTTGCCCAAAAGTCCAATACAATAACTTTGCCTTTCAACTTGGCAATTGATTTTGATGCACTTTTAATTCCAAAGCTGTTAGACAGGCTTTCATTGGCTACCTGCGTGCCAATAGTTAGCCCGGGTTTCATTGGGCTCTGCGCAAAGAGGTTGAAATTTTGGCATAGCAATGCCATGGTAATAAATATTACTGATTTTTTCATGCGATTGGTTATGATTAGTTGATAAGAAACGCCGTTGGGTAACGGATAAAAAACAGGTCGGGAGCCATGTAGAAATTATTGATCATTAACCGAACAAGCATGGTGATCCCGCCTGGTGTATAGAATTATTCCGGTGCGCAGATGATTAAGGCTAGGATGATATTTAAACGGCTTTCCATTATGTGTTTATTAATGGAGCCTGTATGAGATAAATCAATTAAGCGTGGAACCCATCTCATTGGTTTGGAGGCCCTGAGAAGCCTTGGACACAATAAGTGGGCCCACGCCTATGACGTGAGCTTAACACCTATCATCTTGTGTCCATTGAAAATTCTCAGGTTTCCAAACACAGACTCTAGTGCGAACTCTTAATATCTTTTGTTCGCTAAGTTAAATATTTATTTGAATTTGTACTACTTAAATCTATTTATCAAATATAATAATAAATTTATATTATATAAAGAATATTTTATATTATATAAACAAAATTCAAAATTTTCATTTATTCTTTTTTTACAAACTAAGTTTATTGAAAAAAGAGGCGTGAAAAAAAAATCTGATCTTACTAAACTTGGAAAATTTTTGTTTCTAAAATCTGCAAACAAGGCAGCTATATATAGAAAAACGAGTATAAGCGAGACGAGATTAAGTTTACTTTCGAATGACCCATCAACTATTTTAACTGCGGAGGAGAGTTATAAAATTGCCTTAGCAATTGATGTAGATCCTGGTGACTTACAAAAACAAGTTTTTAAGGATGTTAAACTTAATACGATGGCACAACAAGAGGAATTGGGCAAAAAGTCCAGAAGTAAGTAATAAAATTCTATATTTATAAATGTGGTTTCTGCTAGGGGCTACAAAAAAGCAATCAGTCTAACACGATTGGTGGCTTTTTTCACAGTTGGGGTTGAAGACCGGGCAAATCCAATTTTAGAATTTTACAACTGTAGATAACTTGTGATAAACAAATTTCAAAATTGCAGAGGTAGTTTGATCAAAGATTATCAAATTATTTTTATGTTTGTTAAAAAAGGGTCAAATCAAAATGGGGAACACGTTAAAAGTTACAAGTTTTGGCAACTTTATAAAAACAGAACGAGAAAAAAGGGTCTGGACTCAAACTGAGTTTGGAGCCAAAATTGGAATAAATTCTAGTGCAATTAGTCGAATCGAAAATGGCACTAAGAAATTTTCAGTCTCAAAACTTAAAACATTAGCAGAGATTATCGGAGAAGATTTGCAGACAGTTAGCGATTTGTTTTTTGCTGATAAGTTTGCTAGGGAGGCCAATAAGTATAAATGTTCAAATAATGTTTTCACAGTAGCTGAGGGAACAGCTTTTTATTTAAGGAATATCAACGCAAAACAAGGAGAAATTAATTTTGATAAATAAAAATGAATTAACAGCCATCGATTTATTTTCAGGCTGTGGTGGGTTTTCATACGGTTTCCAACAAGCAGGTTTTCATGTAGTTTTAGGGGTTGATAATACAGCTACAGCACTTAAAACTTTTGAAAAAAATCATGACGGTTCAAAGGGATTGCTACTTGATTTGCACAAAGATAGTGCGATCGAAACAATTGTTGCGGAGACAGAGGGTAGAAAAATAGATGTTATAATAGCTGGACCTCCCTGCCAAGGTTTTTCGTTGACAGGTACTAGAGATGAAAACGATGAAAGAAATTCACTTTTTTATTCAGTTTTCAAATTGGCAGAAAAACTTGATCCGAAGGCTATAATAATCGAAAATGTACCGGGGCTGTTGAAGCTTTATGGTGGAAAAGCAAAAAAGGAAATCATTAGACTTTGTGATGAAATGGGATATACTTGTAGTCCTAAGTTGCTGTATGCCCCAGATTATGGAGTTCCCCAAATACGAAAGCGTGTATTTTTCGTGGCATTAAAAAAGGATATAGGCAAGTTTGAATTTCCACCATCAGTGTTGAATGAAGATAATTATATCGGATGTGAAGATGCTATAGGAGATTTGCCAGACCTCGTTGCTGATTTTGGTGAAGATGAGGCTAATTACGATAAGGAAGTGTCAAGTGAATATCAACTCATGATGCGTAATGGAAATAGTGTTTTGAGAAATCATATTGGAACTTTGCATACAGAACATGTGATAAATGTAATATCTCAAGTTCCAGAGGGAGGAAATCATAAAAACCTGCCTTTGGGAGTGGGCGATTCTAGGAGATTCAATGAAGCTTGGACAAGATATCATAGCAAAAAGCCTTCTAAAACCATCGACACTGGACATAGGAATCATTTTCACTATAAATGGAATAGAGTGCCTAGTGTTAGAGAAAATGCTAGGCTACAGTCTTTTCCAGATAGTTTTGTGTTTTTAGGAAATAAAACCGAACAATATCGACAAGTAGGAAATGCTGTTCCCCCATTATTAGGAAAGGTCTTAGCAGAGCATTTGATAAAACATCTTAAAAATGAAATTTAATGTAATTGATTTATTTGCAGGATGTGGAGGTTTGACTGATGGATTCCTTCAGACGGGAAGTTTTAAAACTTTAGCTGCAGTTGACTGGGAATTGCCAACAGTTAAGACTTTAAAGAGACGGCTTATATCAAAATATGGCTATGATACTTTAATAGATAATGTGCTTCATTTTGATATACAAAGAACGGAGGAACTGATTAACGGATATTCTGATGTTTTGTATGGAAGCAATGATGGAATTAATTCCCTTGTAAAACAAAGTGAAGTAGATTTTATTATAGGAGGCCCTCCTTGCCAAGCTTATTCGATCGCAGGAAGAGTTAGAGATACTAACGGAATGCATGAAGACTATAGAAATTATCTTTTCGAAAGTTATGTAAAGATGGTCGATTATTACAGACCAAAGGCTTTTGTGTTTGAAAATGTAGAAGGTATCTTATCCGCAAGGCCGGGCGGTATCTCAATAGTGGACAGAGTAAGGGAAGCCTTTGAAATCGTTGGATATGAAATAACTGACAATCTAAAAGACGACGCTCTTTTCGATACATCATATTATAACGTCCCTCAGAAAAGAAAGAGAGTCATAATCTTTGGCGTTAAAAAAGGTCAAAATAGCACTTCAAAAATTAAGACATTTTATAGCAATCTAAAATCAAAAGCAACATTAGAGCCTTTAAAATCAAAGAGCGCATTTGAGAATTTACCAAAAATTTATCCTACTAGTCAAATTTCTAATCAGTCTCATGCAATTAAGTTAAATGGTGTTCCTCTCCCTAAAAACCATGAGCCCAGAACGCATAGTGCTAGGGATATTAAAATTTTTGAATTATTGGCGAATGATATAAAAAGTGGGAAAAATAAGTATGCCTCAAGCAAAGCGTTAATTGAATTATATCAACAGAAAACAGGCAAGGAGTCTAATTTTCATAAATATCATGTGATTAGGGAAGATAAACCTAGCAATACAATTCCTGCACACTTATATAAAGATGGATTACGACATATTCATCCAGATCCAAAACAAGCCCGATCAATTACCGTGAGAGAAGCGGCAAGATTGCAATCTTTTGAAGATGATTTCGAGTTTTTAGGCTCAAGAGGAGATCAATATAAAATGATTGGCAATGCAGTACCTCCTACTTTTGCGAAAGCGATAGCAGAAACTGTAATAGAATTATTTATCATTAACTATAAAAAAGGTGAATTATGCCAGAAATTACATTATTGAGGGTGGATGGACAGATGCATGATACAGGTGGCCTCAATTGGGGCTCTAATGCTTTGAATCATACAAGGCCGTATGATAGTTATATTCCTATCCATATTGGATTTATCAGAGCAAACCCGGGTTTGATTGATACAAAACTCGCAGTTCAAAGAATTATAAATTTTCATTGGGATGATGGAGTCGATATGCAGGTTTTATTTGAAGGCAACGGCTCAGACGGGTATCCGAAACAAATTGCATCAACGCCTAGAAAAGATACATTGGGAAAATACTTTAGATCTAGACTAGGTTTACCTGCTACCAGAAGAATTAGTTATGAAGATCTAATAAATTATGGCCGCACAACAGTTACGATAAATCGAGTTGACGAATTAAATTATAATGTCGACTTTAGCTAATATCTAAACATTAACATGCTCTATAACCAAGATTTAGAAGAATTAATTTTTCACAGACACCAAATACACAATTCTGATGAACTAATTGTCCTTTCGGGATATTTGGGCCCTAGTCCTGTTGCAAGACTTGAGCAACTACCTTTTAACACAACCGTGATATACGGTATGTATGGTTCAGAGGGAATTATGCCTACGCTACATAATTCATTAATATCTATACAAAATAAGGTCGATAACGTAAATATATTCTATTCTCAACTGCCTGTTCATTCCAAATGTTACGCTTGGAGAAAAAGCGGTGAGATCATTCATGCATTAATTGGTTCCGCTAATTTTTCTACTAACGGATTGACGACTCCATTTAGAGAGGTTTTAGCAGAAACAACATTTGATACTTTTAGACCGCTAAACGCATATATTCAGAAGGTTTTAAATAATTCTGTTTCTTGCTTAGAAGTCGGAAGTGATAGGGTTGTTGAAAAAACAATTAACTTGGAATATTGTAATATGACACTTCTTGGAAAAGATAATGAAGTTCAAAATGCTGCAGGACTGAATTGGGGACAAAACCCTAGCAACCATACCACTCTCAATGATGCCTATATTCCAATTAGAACAAATCATATAAAAGATTACCCTCATCTATTTCCACCTAAACAGATAAACCCACAAAGTGTAGATTCCAGAGGTAGGCTGCAAAGGCATAATGATGCCATTGAAATTATATGGGATGATGGCATAACAATGGAGGGGTTGTTGGAAGGTTCGCAGCCAATTGATGGAGTGATATATCCTAAACAGATAAGCTCCTTTCCCATTAAATCTCAACTCGGTGAGTATGTAAGAATGCGAATAGGTGTGCCTTTAGGGCAACCAGTTAGAAGGCATCATCTAGAACGTTACGGAAGGACTGACGTCACCGTATCTCTACTAGGTGAGGGAGTATACAAATTCAATTTCTCTGTTTAGCTTACTTGATTGCTTTTATAAAATATGGGAAGAAGAAAAAAGTATGATGTGCCGACACATAATAAGATGCTAATACCAATCATAGAAGCATTAAAAGTTTTGGGAGGTTCTGGTTCTATAGAAGAAATAAATGAGACGGTGTATGAGATAATGAGTTTAGATGAACAAACTTTATCAGTTCCTCATAATGAAGCAGGTGTACAATCAAAAGTTGAATATCGATTAGCCTGGGCAAGAACCTATTTAAAAAAATATGGATTAATAGAAAATTCTTCACGTGGAATTTGGTCCTTAATTGATAGTGAAATTAATACAACTCAATTAGATTCAGAGAAAATAGTTCGATTTGTCAGAGAAAATACTCTTAAAATTCCAAAAGCGGATACGAACTCCAATTCAAATAATTATTCTCAAGACGAACAAATTGAAGATGAAGTAGAAATAGAACTGGGTTGGAAAGAGCGATTGATTTTAGTATTATTAAAGATAGCACCTTCAACATTCGAACGCTTATGTCAAAGAGTTCTGAGAGAAAGTGGATTTATCCAAGTTGAAGTTAAAGGTAAGTCAGGAGACGGAGGAATAGATGGTAAGGGTATAGCTAGAATTAATGGTTTTCTTAGTTTCCATGTGTTTTTTCAATGCAAAAGATATAAGGGCTCGGTAGGAAGCGGAGATATTAGAGATTTTCGGGGTGCAATGCAAGGAAGGGCGGATAAAGGACTATTTATAACAACAGGTAACTTTACCAGAGAGGGTGTGAAAGAAGCAACGAGAGACGGAGCCCCTCCTATAGATTTAATCGATGGCGATTTATTTTGCGAAAAGTTGAGGGAATTTAATTTGGGAGTGAGGACTGAACTTATAGAGAAGATAACTGTGAATTCTGACTGGTTGAATAAAATTTAATTATCAGAACAAAACTTAGCAAATAGCGTTCTTAATGAATGTCTGATGTTCATAGTAAGCAAGTTCGCTCATATAACATGAGCAGAATAAAAAGCAAAAATACAAAGCCGGAATTAATTGTACGCAAATTCCTTCATTCATTAGGCTTTAGATTTAGAATACATGTAAAGCGTTTAGCGGGGACACCAGATATTGTTTTAACTAAATACAAGACTGCAATTTTTGTTCATGGATGTTTCTGGCATGGTCATTCCGGTTGTAGATATTATGTTGTTCCGAAAACAAGAACTGATTGGTGGTTAGCTAAAATTAACAACAATATTTCTCGATATCAAAATTCAAAAAATACATTACTAGCAGCAGGTTGGAAGGTCATTGAAGTGTGGGAATGCGATTTAAAAAATAAAAATTTAGTGAAAAGTTTGAGTCTGTTAGTTGATGAAATCTTAGGAAATTTTTCTGAATCAGACCTTTCTCAAAATGAAAATAATTAATCAAATTTATTCCTCTTAGGGCTATAGAAATGTTGCAAGTAATTCTCGTAATGCATAAAAAAAACATTGGCAAGACTATAGTGGATATATTGAAGATAGTAGTAGACAACTGATTACGTTTCAAAGAGGACAACTGGATTTCTAATTTTCAAAGTCTTGAAATTAATAAATTGACCAGGCTCACTACTAAAGAAAAACTATATCTGGAGTTCATGATTTGATTATTCCAAATCATATATGTGGATCAATCTAGATATAAGGCAAATATCGAGATTGAAAACAGCTGTAAATAGATCTACTGTGATCGACATTGGCACTTCGAATCTAGAGGATAAACTAAACATATCCTTCTTTCAAGCGCTATTTTAAAGACTTAAATAGATTTACACCAAAACAATCTCCTACAATACAAAGCTTTTCGAATTACATTTTAAATGAGCTTAAAGTTAGATATAATGCTATCTTAGAAAATGGTTAATGCAAATTTCTAGGTAAAAAAAAGTGGCCACTTTACGGAGAAACTCGCGGCCACTTTGAGATTGTATCGTCCTAAATGTGTCTCGTCCTAGAATTATTTATCGATCTCATTCAGTTAAAGTATTGTAACTTATATTTTTCTGAGTTTTTAAACATGTTCCACCATTCCCAAAATTTCCAGGGTTTTAGTTTGAATTTTCGAAATAGAATATCATTATGGTTTTGTGGATTACGAATTTTAAAATTTTCAAATCTAAGTTCAGCCATTTCAAAATTCTGGATTGTACTTGACTGTTCAGTAAAAACGAAACTGCCATCTTTATTTTGATAACTATAACTTTCTCCAATGAAATAATATATTGGTGGAAAATTGCTAACAACAATAATTACTAGAAGTATTGTTAATGCCATCTTTTTTCTTTTTTTCATTTTATTTCTAATTACAAGGTCCCTTGCTCTCTGGCATTCTACCCCCGGCATCACTGATATCTAAGTTCGGATTTTTAACTTTTTGTTCTCTTAAAGCGCTTGCCATTCCTGCAGGTGTCTTTGCAAATCCACCACCTCCAGGACCGCTAATACCAATTTGGGTGGTCGGATCTGGTATGCCAATGTTACCAGCCAGTCCTGCACCATAAACGAACGCAGAACAGTTAAAGTCTGTAAAATGATAATTCTGTGGTGGATTACCAACGTAATCAATGACTTTTTGGAAACTTTCATCTGATACGTAATATGTAGCACTCATGTTGTATTCTCCTAAGCCATTATCAAGCATTTGTGACTTTGAATTTAATTTTTCAAATCCAGATCCTGTAGGGTAGAATCCAATGGTCTGTGTTATGGACGTATTCCCACTTGATTTGGTTAGGGAAATTGCAACGTGCCCGAAACTATTTGCACCAACATTAAATGAGGTTCCTGGTTGGGGTTCGACTACATAAACACGTACAACAAAAGCTGCATTTGGACTGGTGATCTGTGCAAAACAATCCATCATTTTTTTTGGATCAACTTTATTGTTGTTCTCGCCAGGTAGGTTTGATGGGGGAGGTGGAGGTGCGATTGTGGTACTACCTGTGCCGCCACCTCCTCCTCCGCTACTGGTATTGGTATAACTTCCACCTCCGCCCGCATCATTAAAATAGCTTGGGCCGTCGTTCCCGACATAACTATAGCTGCAGACGCGTTCGGAATGGACTGTGAAGTCACCTTCTGCATCAATATAACTGCTCTGAATCCATGTACAGGATTCTATCAGCATGGCCCTCATAATTTTTCCCTGAACACCATATGGACTGCTTTTTTCTTTAAGGCTTTTGTTCGCATAGTCAATCTTCTCCCGTTCGGAAAGATTTTTAATTTCACCCACAATTTTGCCCTCACTATAAAGTCTCCCGCCTTTTAACTGATAATTTAGATTATAGTCGAATACTCTACCGGTGAAGGTTTTGGAAGTGCTTCTCATAGTTTTTTGAAGGTAGGTCGCATCTGGAATGATCTCCAGGATATGTGCTTCTAGTTGTTGAAGCTTATTCTTTGTAAAAATAATTTCCCTGTATCCTTGTTTATAACCTTGATAAACAGGTTGCCCTCTCAGTGGGATAACCAGGTTGCCATTTCGGTTTTTGGCAAACGACCAATTAATTTCTATGCCTTGCAGAGATTTTGTGCTATCTTCCGGAAGTGAAGCCATAAAAGTTCTCGCCTCATCCAGTCCAACAGTTGCAGCAAATTGCGTATTCAAATTCTCTTTTGGCAATTCCAATTGCTCTTTTTTGCAACCATAAATAAGCAATACGATGATGCTTAATATCTTTACAATTGTTTTCATCTTTTCTTTTTCTTAGTGAAAGTTATGGACGGTATTTGAATAGTTTTGTGACTGAACGCACATCTTTGCGTTTTTAGACCGGAGCCTGCTAAGGGTTTCTCTGGTAATTCCCAGATAGCTTGCGATATTGGTAATGGTTGTTTGTTGCTCTATACCGGGATGTTGTTCCAACAACTGCCTATACCTAGATTCCGGTGTTTGGGTGCGCAAGAATATCGCGCGTTCCTCACTTAGAATATAATATTTCTGGGTAACAATTCTGCCGAGCAGATTACCTTCCCTGAAATCGGCATAATAGGCATTGAGTTCATTCCAGCTTAATGATTGCAGCTTACAATCCTGGAGGACTTCAATGTATTCGTGGGCCGGTTTTTGGGTGAAAAAGCTATATACAGAGATCATTAGATCCCCTTTGCCCATAAACCATGTGGTACGCTCTTTACCTTGTTCGTCAATGAAAAATGCCCTTAAAAATCCACTACGGATAAAGTATAGCCTACGTGAGGTATCACCAGGTTTCAGTAATACATGTTTTCTCTGGAATTTCTCAACAATGACTTCCTGATTGACCCGTTGCTGGAAAGGTGCGGGGAGGGGTACAATGAAGCCTAAGGTTTCGAGTAAATCGGCCTCGTTTTTTTCAATATTTTTCATGGGCTGTCGATTGTGATCGAAATCAAACCTTTACAGCTTTAACTGAACTAATATTGTCCTGTCGGAAATGGATACAAAAGTTAAACGCTTGAAAAACAGTTTTGTTATGTGACGATTTACTTTTCTTTTCAATGTCTAAATGAACTGCTGCTTAAATTTTTTAACCTAAAGTGTATTGTTATGAATTTAAAGAAACTATCAGAAAAATTGTATGCGGAAGTTTCGCTTCAAGTGGAAGAAACCACTTCCATTGAAAATTCACTGGAGAAACTTAGAACCGGTTTATCGATCGTTCAAAAAGCACTGGCACATTTGAAGATCGAACTCACGAAGAACGGTTTTTCAGATGAAGAGGAAGAAATCTATTTTTTTAAAAACGGCAAGCCCCAGATTTATGCACTGTTGATTCTGATCACCGAACGCTACACAATTGAAACCAGCATGCCGCTATTGGGTAAGGATAAGCAAATCGCTCATCTTGAATCGCAGCTCGTTTTCATCGATAGGTTTTTCAGACAGAATGAATTTATCTATCAATACTACCGCCTGGGGGCAACTGATCTGGATGATCGGTATTTTACTAGAAACGGAAGTAGCCAGCTCGTTGGGTTTGCTGAAGTCCCGGATGTGGATCCGTCTTTTTCGACTGTAGCGGACTACCTTTTTTCCAAGTTCATCGCCTTCGAAAAATTGCAGGATTCGCTCAAACAAGAGATTGAAATGCGAAAAGGTGGTGAAGATGCCGTGCACAGAAATGCTTTTAAAGATCTCAAATGGACAGGGGAGGCGGTGAATATGGTCGAGCTGGTTTATGGGGTATACGAAACGGGTCAGGTCAACGGAGGCAAGATTAGCCTATCCGAACTCATGGAGTTTTTCGGCCAGGCTTTCCAGGTTAACATTTCCGGCTACTTCAAGCGTTTTGCCGATATCAAAAGACGAAAAGCTATGAGTAAGACACGTTACCTCGATGAAATGCAACAGCTCGTATCGAAGCGCATTGAGGACAGCGATGCCTGGATTCCCGAAGATCAGCGGTCACGATATGGTTTCTAAGGCTGGTTTCCAAAAAATCGTTCGATAGTACCCACGTAGTATAGAACCAAAATTTCGCCAATCCCCAAAATTTGTACCGACAAAGGTCAGCAATGGTGCAGGCCGGAAAACTTCATATTTATGTTACAACAATTTCCCTGGACAAGTTTCCTCATTTTTTTTGCCGTACTCAGTGCACTCTGGTATTTAGGGCTGCTATTGACGGTCTATCGTAAAGATGCAATAGCATTTCTTTCAGATGCTTCCTCAAAGTCGTCAATAGATTCGGTAAGTGATATTTTATCATCTGAAAAACAACCGGATTCTCTGGAGCAGGATATTATGGGCAAGTCCAGAATGCCTGAAGGGCTGGAAGTGGTGAGTATGGGTGCATTAAGTTTTTCTGTCGGTGATGATTCGTTGGGTATCGATGACAATCATAAATCAGACCAGCTGGGGCTGGTGGCTGATGTCATTCAGGAGCTGAAAGAAATATTTGGGATCCTAGAAAAAGAGGATGGCACTAAGCAGGACTTTTTCGCGCTGGCCGCCATGATCAGCGAGAAATACGGACGTATCGGGTCTAATCCCAACATCGGCAGGATCAATGAATTTATCCGCGATCATGCTCCATTTGCGGTCACCCTGGAAGAACTCGAGTATATGTGGGATTAATCAATTGATTTTTTACTTAAAGAATTTTATCATGGAAAATAATTCATTCAAAGCCGCCAGAAGACTTGGCTTGTTCAAGACCACGACGTTCACGCTTGTATGGCTAACCCTCAATTATATTTTTTCAGTTTCCTGCTTTGCCCAGGACGGGAATGCCGGAATTCAGGAAGCCACCAATAAGGTAAAAGGGTATTTCGATACCGGATGCGATCTGATGTATGCCATTGGCGCTGTCGTGGGGATTATCGGTGCCATTAAGGTTTTTAACAAATGGAACGCCGGGGAATCCGATACCAATAAGGTCGCTGCGGCCTGGTTTGGTAGCTGCATCTTTCTGGTCGTAGTCGCTACTGTACTTAAGTCCTTTTTCGGGATTTAGCCGGGCTTAAGTTTTCGATTTTAATTAATGGATTATAAAAAACTTAAGAATTATGGCAACCATTTATCAGATTAATAAAGGCGTATCAAAGCCAATTGTCTTTAAAGGATTAAAGGCGCAGTATATCGCTTACCTCGCTATCGGACTGGTACTGCTGCTCTTGTCTTTTGCGATTCTATATATTTCAGGGCTTAGTTTGCTAATTATTCTTCCACTAATTGTTCTTTTGGGTAGTGCTTTATTCATCGCCACTTTCCGCCTGAGCCACCGTTTTGGTGAACATGGACTCATGAAATATCTCGCAAAAAAGGGACTTCCAAAATACATTCGGTTTTCTTCGAGAAGAATCTTTACTAAACTCAAATATCCTGATTATCAATAATCCTAAGCTTATGAAAGAGGCCATCAATATCCTGCCCATTTATAAAATAGAACACAGCTGCATCCTGTCTCATAGCGGCGACATTACCATTGGGTTTAAAGCAATCTTGCCTGAAATCTTTTCTCTTTCGGACAGGGACTATGAGGCCTATCATCAAACCTGGATAAAGGCAATAAAAGTTTTGCCGCCCGAGAGTGTATTCCACAAACAGGACTGGTTTCTAACTGAAAAGTTTAAGGCCGACTTTGAGAAAAATGGATTAAATTTTCTTTCCAGGGCCAGTGAGCGGTTTTTCAATGAACGTCCTTCTATCCAGCACAGCTGCTATGTTTTTCTGACTAAAAAACCAGCTGGCAGAAAACCTTCTTCCTCGGCAGTGAGCAATATCTTGAGAAAATCTTTGGTTCCACCGCAAACGATTAATCCGGTTTTGATGGCGGATTTTCTAGACAAAGCCGGACAGTTCGAGCGTATACTGCAGGATTCGGGATTTGTTGAGCTTAATAGATTAACTGATGACGAGCTGGCAGGAACAGCCAATAAACCAGGTATTATAGAGCGGTACTGTTTTTTAATTGGTGAAGGCGAGATGCCAATGATCAGGGATGTCAGTTTACAGAATGGGATCTCCGTTGGCGAAAAAAAGCTGGAAATCTATACCCTGGCAGACACCGAAGACTTGCCGGCTTTTTGTGGCAGCCGAATTAATTATGAGCCTTATTCAACAGATAAATCCAAATTTAGTGTCGGATTTGCGAGTCCGCTTGGGCAGCTTTTGAAAGGCAATCACATCTTAAATCAATATGTATTTTTGGCTGATGCGCAGAAGACCATCAAACGCCTGGAAGCGAAGAAACTCCGCTTGCATTCTCTTTCCAGCTATTCCCGTGAGAACTCAATATCACGGGATGCAGTGAATGATTTTTTAAATGAGGCGGTGGCATTGGGCAGGTTACCGGTAAAATCGCATGTCAATGTGATGGCCTGGTCCGATGATTCGTCTGAACAAAGGGAAATCAAAAACCGCGTTTCTTCTGCGATGGCAGCCATTGAAGCTGTGGCCAAACGCGAAACAGATGGTCAGGCGCAGATCTGGTTTGCCGGTTTGCCGGGCAATCAGGCAGACTTTCCGATGAATGATACTTTCGATACCTTTTTAGAACAGGCCACCTGCCTGTTTAATATGGAAAGCCACAACCGGGATTCGAGGTCAGCCTTTGGTGTTCGCCTAGGGGAAAGGCTATCGGGCAGGCCCGTCCATGTGGATATCTCTGATGAGCCGATTTCTAAAGGATTCACCACCAATCGAAACAAGTTTATTCTTGGTCCATCCGGATCCGGTAAGTCTTTCTTTACCAACCATATGGTGCGCAGCTATTATGAACAAGACACCCATGTATTGCTGGTTGATGTAGGGCATAGCTATAAAGGGCTTTGTAACCTGGTCGGTGGATATTATTTCAGCTATAGTGAAGCCAGTCCGATTGCCTTTAATCCGTTTTATCTTTCTGACGGGGACGTGTTGGACACTGAAAAAAAGGAAAGCATCAAAACGCTGCTGCTGGCGCTTTCCAAAAAAGAAGGGGAGACCTTTACCCGCTCAGAATATGTTGGTTTTTCCAATGGGCTGACCCTGTATTTTCAGCATCTTAAGCAGCATCCGGATATCTTCCCATGCTTCAATTCATTCTATGAATTTCTTGCCGGCGAATATCTTTCGGTGTTGGAAGAAAATAAGGTTCGCGACCAGTATTTCGATATTAATAGTTTTCTGTATGTGCTTAAACCTTACTACCGGGGCGGGGAATTTGATTACCTGCTGAATGCAAGTTCGCAGCTCGATTTGCTTTCTGAGCGATTTATTGTGTTTGAATTGGATGCCATCAAAGATCATCCGATTCTTTTTCCTGCGGTGACACTGATTATCATGGAGGTGTTTATTTCGAAAATGCGAAAGCTCAAAGGTGTCCGCAAGATGATTCTGATTGAGGAATGCTGGAAAGCTATTGCTAAAGAGGGTATGGCAGAATACATTAAATACCTATTCAAAACCGTAAGGAAATTCTTTGGGGAAGCGGTCGTGGTGACCCAGGAAGTAGAAGATATCATTTCTTCTCCGGTGGTAAAGCAGGCCATCATCAATAACTCGGACTGTAAGATCCTGCTCGATCAAAGTAAGTACCAGAATAAGTTTGATGATATCCAGGAATTGCTTGGACTCACTGAAAAAGAAAAATCCCAGATTCTTTCGATGAACCGGAACAATGACCCCATGAAAAAATACAAGGAAGTATTTATTTCTCTGGGCGGGCAGCATAGCCAGGTTTACCGGACCGAAGTAAGCCTGGAAGAATACCTCTGCTATACCACTGAAGAAAAGGAAAAACTTTTGGTTCATCAGTATGCGGAAAAGGTGGGAAGCGTTCGAAAAGGCATCGCAAGCCTGGCAGATGATATCAGAAAAAAAACCATTTACCTATAAAAATAAAATATTATGAAAAAGTGTCAATTGATTTTAGCCATGGTTACGCTGATACAGCTCGCCGGCTGTCAAAGCGATCAATCGAGGTCATTCCTGCCGGGAACCTTTGTCAATTCCGCCGGAGGTGAATTCAGTAAAGCTGATGATACGCTTGCTGTTGAACCGGGTGAAGGCAACCTATTCTTCATCCATCGGCGCACAGGGTTTAACCTAGTCCGAAATGGGAAAATAGGCAAAAGGCAGTATGAGCAGGAAGAATGGAAAGGCTTGTATGATGAGGCAACGAAATCCCTGAACGAAACCAAAAGAGGAAAGCTCATCACCATCCACCCCGATTCGGGCTACCTGGAAGTAGGCAAAAGGAAATACTTTAAGAAATAAGCGCTAAAAAAATATGAGATCTCTAGCTAACCGTGCGTGGCCACGCACCAAAATCAGAAACAGCTTAGCAAGTCCAGGGAAAATCCTGGGCTCGCTGGCAACCAAAATCAAAAAGATTATGAAAAACTATATGGTAATTCTTCCGGTCAGTGCGATGACCATTTGCGTGAGCCTGCCCAAAGGCGCTAATGCGCAGCTGGCGGTATTGGAAGTGATCAAGGCAGGCGTAAAAAAGGTCATCCGCGCAGTCGACCTTAAAGTGCAAAGGTTACAAAATGAGACCATCTGGCTGCAAAATGCGCAGAAGGTGCTCGAAAACCAGCTGTCAAAGCTTAAACTGACCGAGATTGCCGACTGGACCGAGCGGCAAAAGGAGCTTTACATTGAATACTACACCTCACTATGGAAAGTCAAAACAGCCATTACTTATTATAAAAGAGTGAAGGACCTCACCCAGCGGCAGATTGCCATTGTCGATGAATACAAATGGGCATGGGGGCTTTTTCAGAAAGATAAACATTTCACCATGGATGAGCTTGACCAGATGCAGAAGACTTATCTAGGGATTTTGGAAGAAAGCGTCAAAAACCTGGATCAGGTGCTGCTGGTAGTAAATTCCTTTAAAACCCAGATGAGTGACGGAAAGCGCCTGGAGATTATTGGTGCCGCGGCTAAAAAAATGGACGAAAATTATGCAGACCTCAGACAGTTCAATGCCGGCAGTATAGATTTAAGTATCAAACGGTCAAACTCCCTGGATGAGGTAGCTAAACTAAAGGAGCTATATGGAATCGAATAAATCTATTTCCGGCGTTTTGGGCATGCTGCTGTTTTTCACTTCCAGCGCAAAAGCGCAGACCTGGTCGGAATGGTTTTCCCAAAAAAAGACGCAGCAAAAGTATCTGATTGAACAGGTCGCAGCCTTAAAACTTTATGCAGGTTATCTCAGGAAAGGTTATGAGATTGGCAAGTCCGGGCTGGGTTTTATCAAAGATGCCGGTAAAGGTGAATTTGATTTACATAGCGCATTTTTTAGCTCGTTGAAGTTGGTCAGCCCTGCAGTCAGGAATAATATAAAGGTTGCCGAGATTTTGCAGATGCAGATTGAGGTATCCAGAACACTCGCCGCCTTATCAGAAATTTCTGGTCTCGAAGAACAACACAAGGCCTACGCCGCATTGGTAGGAACTGAATTGCGTTCAGATTGTCTTGCGGATTTAGAAGCGCTGCTCTTGATCGTTACCTCAGGAAAGTTTGAACTCACTGATGATGAGCGTCTGTCGAGGATTGACGGATTACACCAGCGAATGCAAGATAAAAGGAACTTTGCATTCAGTTTTTCCTCCTCAGTAATAAAGCTGGGCGCTGAGCGGTCGAGGGAATTAGACGAACTAAAAAGAATGGAGGGATGGTATGAAAAATAGAAAGATAATATTGGTAGCCTGTCTAACGTTATGCAGTATTTTGTTTAGCAAACCCGGTCTCGCACAATCTACCGAGGCGCAGCAGCTGCTGATTAACGTGGAAAAATTGAGTCAGCTGAAAAATATCCTTCGGGATATGAAAAAAGGTTATACGATTATTTCCAGTGGCTACAACGCTGTCAAAAATATATCACAAGGTAATTTTTCACTTCATGAAACTTTTCTTGATGGACTGATGCTGGTCAGCCCGGAAGTCAGGAAATATGCACGTGTTGCAGACATTATCACCGCTCAAAAGGATATTGTCTCTGAATATAAGCGCTCAATAAAGAATTTTCAGCGTTCTGGTTTGATGAATGCCGGGGAGCTGGATTATATAGGGCAGGTGTATGCGGTGCTGTTTGCTCAAAGCATGGACAACCTGGATGATCTTACTCTTGTACTCACCGCAGGCTCCCTTCGCATGAGTGATGAAGAAAGGCTTTCTTCCATTGACCGGATATTTCAGGATACATCCGATAAACTTACATTTCTCCGAAGTTTCAATCACCAGGCAGCTACCTTACTGCTCCAGCGAAAAGGGGCGATAGCGGATATGCAGGGGACCAGGGAATTATTTAAGATCAAATAAATTTAGGATTATGGAAAAATTATTTATTGGCTTTTCTAAGCGTGCAGGCATCGCCTTTGTCCTTTGTTTTCTGCCTTCAATGGTTTTCTCTCAAGGAATAACAGGGGAGCTCAATGGCATGCAGGCAGTGTTGGATAATGTATATGGGGAAATGATTCCTTTGAGCACAAGGCTCATTGATGTGGCCAGGGGGATTGCGGGTTTCGGCGCCTTATGGTACATCGCCAGTAGGGTATGGCGTCAGATCGCTGCCGCAGAACCCATCGATTTTTATCCCTTGCTTCGTCCCTTTGCGCTGGGTATGTGCATTATGATGTTTCCCGTAGTACTCGGCATCATGAACGGTGTACTTAAACCAACCGTCAGCGCAACCGGTGCGATGGTGTCGGATAGCAATAAGGCGATTGAAAGATTGCTGAAACTAAAGGAAGCAGCCATCAGAAAATCTAAAAATTGGCAGATGTATGTCGGGGAGAATGGAAACGGCGATAGCGATAAATGGTATAAATATACCCACCCAAAGGATCCAAATCGGGACGATGAATCATTCTTAGATGGGCTAGGCAATTCGATGCAGTTTTGGATGGAGAAACAAAGTTACAATCTCCGCAATTCCATAAAAAGCTGGCTGAAAGAAGTGCTGGAGGTATTATACGCGGCAGCGTCGCTGTGCATCAACACCATCAGGATATTTTTTCTAATCGTATTGGCTATTCTGGGACCACTGGTTTTTGGATTTGCCGTCTTTGATGGCTTTCAGCAAACGCTAACAGTATGGCTCGCGAGGTATGTGAACATTTTTCTCTGGCTGCCCATCGCCAATATCTTTGGCAGCATCCTGGGCAAGATTCAGGAGAACATGATCAAAGTCGATCTTTCGCAAATCGAAGCGCAGGGCGATACTTTTTTTTCAGCAACCGATACCGCTTATCTGGTTTTTCTCATCATCGGTATCGTAGGCTATTTTTCGGTGCCTAATGTGGCCAATTACGTGGTACATGCAGGGGGCGGAAATGCAATCCTGACCAAGGTTAATTCTCTCATTGTTGCCGCACCTAGCTCAGCTATGAGTGCTGCCACTGGTGCAGGTGGGATGGTTGCAGATGCCCTTGGAGACAAAGCCCGTTTACAGTCTCAGGGTTATGCCGCTGCTGGACAGGGCGATTATTTTCCTGATCAGTCTTCCTACCACAAAGATAAAATATCAGGTAAATCCACTTAAATACTACATCCTATGTTTACACAATTTAAAAATATCGATACCGCATTTAGCCACATCAAACGGTTTAGTCTTTTGATGATCATTGCTTGCTTATTGATTTCAGGGTTCTCCATTTATAAAGGATTTACGATGGTGGATCGGGCGCAGCAAAAGGTGTATATCCTGGCTAATGGAAAAGTGCTGGAAGCTGCGGCAGGGGACCGAAAGGATAATATCGCCGTAGAAATACGCGATCATGTTAAAGTGTTCCATCATTATTTTTTTTCTCTTGATCCGGATGAAAAGGTGATCCAGTCCAATATTAATGCTGCATTGAATCTAGCAGATGAAAGTGCCAAGCGAGCCTATGATAACCTGAAGGAAAAGGGTTATTTTAATAACCTCATTTCGGCCAATATCTCCCAGGAAATTTTAGTGGATAGTACGCTGGTTGACCTGGATGCCTATCCTTATGTGTTCACTTGTTATGCTACCCAGCGCCTCATTCGATCCAGTTCAACCATTCGACGAAAACTGGTCACAACAGGAACGCTGCGGAATGTGTCCCGCTCAGATAATAATCCGCATGGGTTTTTAATCCAACGCTGGCAAACCCTGGATAATCATGATGAACCGCTAAACCCTTCAAGATGAAAAGAAAGTTGAAATCGAATCAAAGACTCGGTAACGTTTTGTTGGAGGTCAGGGGAATAGTCCTCATCTGGCAGCGGCAGTTGGCGGATTACCTGAACACAAAGTGTCGCAACCTTTCCGCAAAGGCGATGCTTGCGCTGCTTACTGTCTTCAGCGTGCTGACCAGCGCAGCTTTACTAATATTAATCATTAATGCCATTCACTAAATAAAACCAATCATATGGAAAACCAAAAAATGAGGGACAAGCGAAAATTTCTGCTCATGCTCCCGGTATTGCTGCTGCCATTCTTGAGCCTGGCTTTTTATGCCATGGGCGGTGGAAGAGGCACCAAGGAAAGCGAAAAGAAAAATCCCGAAATTAATGCTCGTCTCCCTGAAGCCAGTTTCGGTAAAGAGAAAGCTGCGGATAAGATGTCAATCTATCAACAAAGCCAGACTGATTCATCTCATGCAAAGGATCAGTATCTAGAAAACGTTGCCAATCGCTTAGGCTTTAGCGCCGACAGTCCCAAAGATCCGACTCAGGATATTGATCAAAAACTTCAGCAGCTTCAGGCGCAGATGAATGCCCCTGTTGACCAGGGTATTGCTCCTGTAGCGAGAAATCGTAGTATCAAGGTGCCTGGTATGAGCACAGATGTGGACAGGCTAGAAAAACTAATGTCTACGATGCAAGGGGGGAGCGCTGAGGACCAGGAGATGAAGCAGCTTAGCGGCATGCTCGAAAAGGTACTGGACATTCAGCACCCGCAAAGGGTTCGCGATGCTTATCTAAGCGGCGTGAATGAAGCTGTTGAAAAGGAGTTTGCAGCCATTCCGGCGCAGGTCGCAGCCAAGCAAACCCTCATACAGGGCGCTGTGCTAAAATTAGTGCTTTCTGATACGGTGACCATTTCCGGCGTTTTATTGCCCGAAGGGCATGAGATTTTTGGCCTTTGTAACCTGACTAATCAAAGGTTGCTGGTAGACATTAAAACCATCAGGATAGCAAATAATATTATCCCAGTGAACCTGTCAATTTATAGCCTTGATGGCATCAGGGGTATAGCGGCTCCTGATGCAATCGTAGATAATGCGATATCGGGCGGAGCAGATGATGCCGTTCGAAGCCTGCAACTTTTGACCACGGATCAATCCATTGGCATGCAGGCTGCCGGTGCAGGCATTGACGCGGCCAAAGGACTTTTTTCTAAAAAGGTGAAGCGGGTTAAAATGAAGGTGAAAGCAGGACTCCCGGTGCTGCTTCGCGATAATCAACCTGGAAAATAGCTTTTCCGGTGGATCATTTTTTTTTTAATAGTGGCGTGTAAGCGCAAATCGTTAACCATAAATCAATGTTATGAATTTGAACAATCTAGAAAATCTCAAATCGGAGATGAAAAACCTGGGTTTCAGTAAGGAACTGCAGGAGAAAATGGAAGAAAACATGAAGGCGAACCTTCCTGAGTTTGTATTAAAGGATCAGATCAATGGTCACAAGGGGCAGATTGATCTTAATTTGTATTTCAAACAGTCCGGTCAGTCCGAAAACTATTATTTAAATAAATATGATGTTGCACTGAATGAGGGTAAACCCTTGGAGGCTGGCCAGCAGTATCTGGTGATTTCGCCGAGTGAAACCGCGGGAAAAAATAATGTCTATAAAAGGGAAAATGTAGCGGAAGCAATTGAAGTATTTAAAAAGCATTCCGGGAACGCCGAACTTGCGGTAGGGAAGGATGCTGCCCACAAAACCAAGCTCGCCACCATGGAACAGGGTAAGATCAATTATGTGGATAAGGAGTTTGGAAGGACTTTCCGAAATCCGCCGTTGCCACAAACCATTTGGGTGGAAAGGGGCAAAGGCTTCACCGCCTCCCAATCTGTAAACTTAATTGAGGGAAGGGCAGTCTATCGCGAGGATATGCTTACTCAAGGAGGGCTGCCGTACAAAGCCTGGATGAAGCTCGACCTGGATGGACCGAGGGACCGACACATGAATTTTAATATGAATCAATATCATGATCCATCTTATGGCTTCAACCTAAAAGAAGTGCTTGATAAATTTAACATCAAAGAGCTGGAGAATCCTAAGGAAAGGGAAAAATTGGAAACCCAGTTGAAGAATGGCGATCGTCCCATCATTACAGTTGAGAAAAATGGTGAACAGGTAAAATTACACATCGAGGCCGTTCCACGTTACTCGCAGCTAAATATGTTTGCAGCCAATGGAAAATCAGAAAAAAGGGAACAGTTTTTAAAGGAGCCCGCTGTAGATAAGTCTGTAACAAAATCAAAGGGAAAAGAAGTTTCTGCCAGCCAGGGCTTGGGTGTGTAGATGCTTTTTGTACTTTAGCTACTCGTTTTAAAATAACTAATAAATTTTATAATCACTGACGGGTGTGTCAGCAAAAAAACAATTATGGAAAAATTTGAAAAAGTAAAAGAACTTGTGTCCGCTATTGAAGCAGATGTTACTAAATTTTATGAAAATGGTAATGCTGCAGCAGGTACACGCGTGCGTAAAGGCATGCAGGATCTTAAAGGCTTAGCTCAGGAGATTAGGGCAGAAATCACCGAAAAGAAAAATAGCGATAAATAACAGCCATGCTGTTTTGGGAAATTATCAAAGTTCCGGCCATTGGTCGGGACTTTTTTTATTTCAATTTTGATCACGCTCATCATGCGGTCAATACATCAGGCAGATTGTTTTAAACATCATCATCTGTATTTAAAGGCAATAGTAAATCTGAATCATTATTAGGTTTCTTTAAGGTAGAGACTGCATTAACCCTCTTGCCTACCTTGGTTCGTTTCATCAGCTCAGCAGGAAAGGTATCCAGCACGGTCATTTTGCTAGTTACTGAAAGTGTTTTGCTCAGCCAGATCTCTTCTTCCTGTTTAGTTAGGATGACAGGCATACGTGGTTTCGTATGTATCTCTGCAACCAAGGAATTTGCTTCGGTAGTCAGAATCCCATAAGTCCTGAATTTTTCTTTTGTTTCAGGATCAACCCACTGCGACCAAAGTCCTGCGAAACAAAACATTTTTCTATCTTTTACCGTAAACCGGTAAGGCTGCTTATCGCCCTTCCCCAGATCTTTTCATTCATAAAATCCATCTGCAATGATGATGCATGTTTTATGATTGGTCAGTAGTGGTCTCCATAAATTACTCTCCAAAGCGGTTTCACTTTTGATGTTCCACGTATCGCGCGTCAGCTTGAGGCTTTCAGCGTAATGGGGTACAATACCAAAGCTCATCTGCTGGATAATATCTGGTTCATCGGCGGTAATGACAAGCCCCATCTGGGTGATAGCTAAATTATAATTTGGCGTCCATTCAGCCTGCAACTGGTGCGGATGCGTTTTCAGGATCTCTTTCTCCTCTGCTGTTAAGGTGTAACGTGCACACATAGTTTTCTTGTAATATTCAAATATAACATTACCAAACTTATGGTGTTTTACTTTTTATTTTTAGCCTTTTGCTTATCCTTAATCTGATTTAGCGTAGCTGCCTCTTTAAACAGGTAGCGTTTGATGAATGCTATCAATTCTTTCATTATTTAACTTTTATGATATCGTTCCAATCTGTTGTATAGCTCGGGCGCAAAAACTCCCGTTTCATCGACCATTTTTGCTTACTGCCTTCACCCGCCATTCTTAGGGTGCCGGCGCCATAATGAAGATTTATCTTATCGAGCACATCCGATATTTTATCATGCTTTGCACCATTCCAGTCGCTGAATATATTCAGCTGCACTTCCGACTCTGGTAGCAAGCCAGTGGCAGTAACTTCTACCTTCTGAAAAAGGTAACCACGCATGTATATTTTTTTTAATCCAAATAATGCTACCTTAACCAAATCAACGGTATTGTTTACCGGATGATCCAGAGGTATGGTAATAGCAGGAAAGGCCTGAGGAGCTTCTGATTTGTACTTATTGGTTAAAAGCCTGACAGATATAACGCTTGTGCAAAGTTTTTCCCGCCTGAGTTTGACCGCAAGTCTTGCAGCATAGCTTGAGGTGGCTTCTTTAAGTTCGTTGTAATCTGTTGTCAGTTTTCCAAATGCCCTACTGGTGCACATGCCTTTTTTCGGCTCCAAAACGGATTTTAAAGGTATGCAGCTTTCTCCCCATAATTCGCGCCACATCCTCAGTCCCACAATAGTCATATTGCTTTGTACCCAATCCATTGGCAAGGCCCTGAATTGCGCTGCAGTCTCAATTCCCCCTTTTATAAGCTTATGTGCAAATTGTCTTCCCACTCCCCAAAGGTCTTCAACAGGATAGTCGGATAATGCTACGCGGATCTGATCTTCAGTTTCCAACACCATTACACCCTCATGTTTTTTGGAGGTCTTGTTTGCTATTTTCGCCAGCACCTTTGTCGGCGCAACGCCAACGCTGATTGGAATCCCGGTATTATAAATAACAGCATCCCTAATCTCTTTTGCATATTCTGTAAGATTGTTAAAACCTGTTAACCCCAGAAAGCATTCATCGATGCTATAGACCTCAACGTTTGGCGTAAACCTTGCCAGGTTGGTCATCACCCTGGCACTGATATCTCCATACAAAGTATAATGGCTGCTAAATACTGCAATATGATGTTGTTTAATTTCTGCTCTTATTTTGAAAAAAGGTGCCCTCATTGCAATGCCGCATGCTTTGGCTTCGTTGCTCCGGGCAATTACGCAGCCATCATTATTGCTCAACACGATTACCGGAACACCATTATATTGAGGTTCAAAAAGCCGGTGGCAACTCGCGTAAAAGTTATTACAATCTGCCAGTGCGAACATTGTTGTGCTTCGAATGAGGTAAACAGGTCCAGGTAACAGCACCAAATACGGTAATATTTTTACCAGTAATATTTAAGCAGGCATCCATGCTATCATTGATACACAAATAAGTGTTTTCTCCTTTTATTAGAAGCTTTCTGGTTAACCACTCCTCATCTACACAACAAACAATGAGCATTCCTGAAGAAACCTTTACCGATTTATCAACAATGATAATGCTACCTTTCAAAATACCGAAATAGCGCATTTGCTCATCGTCCGCTTCAAAGTAAAAAGTATTGGTCGGATCGTTAACAATTTTCTGAGCAATATGTAGCCTTCGTTGTTTATAATCCTCAGCAGGGGATATAAAACCACTAACACGACCTGGGTTATCTAAGGTATCTATTGATACATCCCATGGGATTTCCATTTCTCTTATCATACGGCAATAAATTAAGCTGTAAAATTACTAATTATATTAGCATTTTATAAATCATTTATCCACAGGATTTGTGGATAAATAGTAGATAATCACCCGATTTCTACTCCAAAGGTTATTTTAAGCATAGTAATGCAACTTTTAATGGTGATTTGAAATAAATATTCGTACAGTGTTTAAATTAAATTTGCTAATTAAATTAGTGATTATAATTTTGTTTATCTGGTTTAATAAACCATTGTCTTATTTAAAACTTATTGAGGCTGATTGAGTTATATAGAAAATGTCATCCATGTCTACATTAGATTTTGAAATGTACCATTGCAGTAAAACCCAGCCCGTAAAAGTTCATATCAATATTGATGATGAATCTTGGTACTCCCATTGACGGCAATTTTAAGGGATGATTTATAATCGATAAAAACGATGGTTTTTCATATATATAGTTATTTTATCTGTGTATAGTTATAGGTTCTAAAAAATAAAGTCATTGAACCATAGGGCCTTGGTTTTTCTGACTTGTGAATATCATTTACAAAATTAGTTTTGCGCTATGACTGTAACCTTTTTAGCAATTCTCGAAACTGATTTTGTTTCACATAAAAAACCTTTCAAGGGTAATGAATGATACTCTTAAACATGCCGCGATAGAACTTGAATCGGTTCATTTGAAATCGCTATTAGGGAGAAGCTTCCCTTCAGATGACCTAATTGTTTACCTGAGTTACAATTCAAAATAAAAAATCCTATTTCAGGTGGTCAACGATGTTTCCGCTGATGTGAGTATTTTGTGAATGAGCTTTGCGGTAGATTAGGATATCTGACCTGGAAAACTTTGCTGATCAAAAGCATTGAAGGTATTGCTTAAGTTTTCTTATATCATTAATTGCATTTACTTCTGGTACAAATTTAGGTTTTGATTCCGGCACACGCATGAAATTCCGGCATAAACCCGCCTGTGGCCTTTGCGCAATTTCCATTTATTCCGTTGCTTCATTCGCTTTGGCGGAATCAAAACCAGACGGGGCTCCATAATTAATTCAAAATATTATGGAAAATTCATTTTATCAGCTTGCCGAAATCGAGATCAGCTACAAACCAAAATTTAAAGCAGCAGAAAGGCCGCAAATTGACAGCTCAAATATCGCCTATCAGATTATTCTTGATAACTGGAGCGAGGATAAAATTGCACTGCTGGAAGAATTTAAAGTTGTCCTTTTAAACCGAAGAAATCGGGTTTTAGGTATTGTTAATCTGTCCCAGGGCGGATTGTCCGGTACTATAGCAGACCCCAAAATTATCTTCGCGATAGCCCTGAAAGCCTGCGCAAATTCTATCCTGGTCAGTCACAATCATCCTTCAGGGGAAAGTTCACCCAGCGAAGCGGACATCAGGCTCACCAAAAGACTAATTGAGGCCGGAAAGATTCTTGATATCCAGGTGCTCGACCATATTATCGTTTGCCCGGACAACTACTACAGTTTTAAGGACGAAGGCCTCATATAAAACCGAAAGCATCTATAGCGTAAAAGTTATAGGTGCTTTTTTTCTGTTCATTTTTTCTTTTTCTCTCTTTTTAGTTCTTCTGTTACGATGTGATTCAAAGTGCTGACCAAGCTTTTTGGGTTGCAAATTTCTGAACAATTCCCCTGCCGGCAAGACCGGCGCCTTCTGTTTGCCGAAAAAAAATCTTCCTTTCTTCGCTGCGCTCCAAAGCGTATTTGTTTTTCGCAAAGTCTTGCCTTGCAGTGGAATTGCATTCAGGAGCGGTGGCTTAACAAAAAGCCAGGAGGCTCCTGCCGACTGACTTATAAATAGGAAATGCGATGGATACAATAAAAGGAAGAAGCCCACCAACCAACTCCGCCGAGCGGAGCGATGGCTAAAATTTGTCCCAATAGAGGAAATCATTTAAACATTTTTAATCAAACATCAAAAATCAAGAATCATGAAAAATCAAGGAATCAATACAGTGAACGGAAAGACAGACTTTAAAGATCTTAAAAACGTCAAAAATCCAATATATCAACCAATGGCAGGTAAAACCATCAACAATCCTGATAATATATCAGCCAATAAAAACGAGCCAAAAGAAGAAGTGGCAAGTTCAGAAATTGTTAAGGATGCTACGAAGTCAATCATTGAAGTATCCAAAAATGCTGGAGCAATCGTTTTACCAGCGATAACTAAAGCGGAAAATCCAGCGTCCGAAAAGTCGGAAGCCAAAAGTAGCCCCACACTCAACCTCGAGGGTACACTAAAACTGGTGGAGGAACTGCACCGCCGCATGGTGCAGCGTGGTAGACTGGTGCATACTATTAATAACCTCGATAAATTCGAAATTGAGCAAAAACAGGAAGCTGAAGACACAACCTCCAATTATTATCAGGGTTGTGAAATCGAGATTACCGACGATAAACGCAATAAGTTCTCTACCAAGAACCCCGTAATTATCAAAGCAGTCGCCCTGTTTGTGCGAGATTTGTGTACCAGCCGTTTGGCAGAAATTGAAGCGGAAATTAAAATTCCTGCATAAATCAAGATCATACCCTGTCCACTTCGTGCAGGGTATACTATAAACCAATCATTATGTAATATACATTCTTTGGCCTCCTGGACCAACTATACTGAAAAAGCTACACTGAAAATTTTAGGGGACAATATCCAAATATTTTCAATAGTCAATACCAGGGCTTTATAAATAACTATAAAAATTAAGAACATGAAAACAGAAGAAATATTTTTTATCGTCCGCATTGAAGTGAGTACCCAGCATGGACACATTGAGGAGACTTTGCAAGAAATGGAGAAAACCTCCCGCTTTTTTATCACAAATACCCCAAAGGTCAAGGTGATCCATTCTGAAATATCAACAACTAAAGTTAGAAACCTTAAAAATAGAAATCATGGCGCATAACCTGAATTATAACGAAAGTAACGGTAAGCATAGTTTTTTTTCCGTACAACAGAAAGCATGGCATGGTTTGGGAACAGTTGTAGAACAATATCCAACAAGCGCTGAAGCCATCAGATATGCAGGACTTGATTTCGAAGTCGCTAAATCGCCCAATACTCATATATTACCAGGTGGGGAACAAATTACTTCCGCCCAGTCATTTTTCACCTACCGAACGGATAATGGTGACATACTCGGGGACAGGCTCGGTAAAGATTATCATGTGGTCCAGAATAGCGATGCTTTCACTTTTTTTGATAGCATTGTGAGCGATTGCAGAGGTATCAGATATGAAAAAGCAGGAGCATTGGGCAGTGGTGAACGGATTTTTATAACCGCAAAATTGCCTGATTACATCAGGGTTGGTAAAGATGACCTGGTTGAACAGTATCTCTTTTTGACCACCTCACATGATGGCTATGGCAGCATAACTGCAGCATTTACCCCCGTGAGGATCGTCTGCCAGAACAGTGCGACTCGTTGTGCAGCCTAATAAGCTGTACGGGTCTCACCCGTAAGGGTGGATTTAACTTTTAATCAATCCAGTGGAATGCTGGTGTTAGCGGCTTATCTAATAAAGTCCATCCGGCCCTTAACCTGCCAAGAGAACAGGGAGTGAGAAGCTCGGAGCAAAGTCAATCCAGCGGAGCGATGCCGCATGAGAAAGATGGGACGAACTAAATATGATAACCTCGTTAAGGTATCGTGAGCATGCACGCTGTACCCACATCGTATGGTACAGTCTTCCAGTCAACAGGAGCCCAATCTGTTAGAGGGTATTCATAAGCTTGTACACGACTGGCGGTATAGAGAGGAGTCTAAGTTTAGGCAAACATTGGTTAAAGGAACGAGGAAACCGAATATCACTTTGCTGGGAAGCAAAAAGTACTCTTGAACGAATGTGATATATCGGGTAGGAACAACGACCAAGCAAAAGCTGGTTGGCTACGGTTGACCAGATAAGCCAAATTCGTTGTGGATTTAACAAAAGGATACAAATGAAAGTAACTAAAATGCTGAAAGTAAACAGATGGGAAGACATCGACTGGAAAACAGTTGAGCAAAGTATCTTCCGGAAGCAAAATCAAATGTATCGGGCAACGCTTGCCAGTAATATTACCGAAGTAAGAAAATTACAGAGGGATTTACTGAAAGACCCGTATGCCAGATTATTAAGTGTAAAAAGAGTTACCTCTGAAAACACAGGAAAGAACACTGCGGGTGTAGACAAGGCAGTTATCCGAAGCAATGAGGAAAGATTGTCTTTAGCGCAAAGGTTGAACCTTGACAAAGATTACAAGGCAAAACCATTGAAAAGAACCTACATCCCAAAGTCAAACGGTAAGTTAAGACCGTTAGGAATTCCAACAATTGAAGACAGAGCCTATCAGGCATTGGTCAAGATTGCACTAGAACCCGAATGGGAAGCAAAATTCAGCGAGAACACCTATGGGTTCAGACCTGGGAGATGCACCACTGATGCTTGTATGGCAGTATGGCACAATCTAAAGAACCGTAAAGGTTAAGTAATGGTGCTAGACGCTGACATAGAAGGGTGTTTTGATAACCTCAATCACCAGTACATACTGGATAAATTGAAAGGAACTAGCAATAACATTCTGCGAGCAATTAATCAGTGGTTCAAATGCGGTTATATTGACGACGGTATATTACATGAAACTGAAGCAGGTACACCGCAAGGCGGAGTGATTAGCCCACTATTATGTAATATCGGATTATGGGGTATCGATTTTGAACTCTATGAACACCTGATTACTACCAGAACGCCAAAGGATAGAAATCTTAAGCCTTTTGTGAGTTTTGTTAGTAACATTAAGAACAGATGCAGGGAACATGCCCCATCAGTAGGATTTATGCAATATGCAGATGACTTTGTTATTGTATGTGAAAATAAAGACTACTTAGGACGGGTAAGGGAAGTAGTACCAGCGATACTGGACAAATGAGGCTTAAAGCTAAGTGAAGCCAAAACAAGGCAGGTAGCATTCCATCAAGGTGACAGCTTCAAATTTCTTGGTTTTGTATTCGATAAATGGAAAAGTGGGAAACATGGCAAGCAATATAAAGTCACGTTTTACCCCGATCCTGACAAGGTGTATGCTTTCGCAAAGAAAATCAGAGAATGGACGAAAATGGTTCGACTATTTGAGTACAGTAACAAAATTGAACTTACTAAGAAAGCAGACCATATGAAAATGATGGTCAACGGGTGGCTGAAGTACTACAAATGGGCAATGGATGCATCCTACGGCTTTATGAAGCTAAGGCGAGAACTGGACACAGTCCTTTACAAAGCGTATGAAGACGTGCACAAACATCGGAGTAGCAGACATGACTTTATGAAACGGTATGTAGGGAAGGTGGAACGCAGAGGTAGATTAGTAGACCGTTTTATACTTGGTGACGTCTCATTTGGCATATTTGACATTAGTGCAGATGTAAAGTGGAGAAAGGTTCAAACGGCAAGAAGTCCTTTTGATGGTGATACCGAATATTGGAGTTGCAGAAATGCAATACTAACGGGGTCAATGGCAGAGCGGCTTTACAGCATACAGGGTGGATATTGTCCTATCTGTACAAGTAAGCTACACTGGTACGAATCATGGGAAAGACACCATAAGAACAAAATTCGGACGGATAATAAGCTGTCAAATATGCAATTAGTTCACAAGCATTTTCACCGCAAACAACATTATGCGGATAAGTTAAGTCTGGGAGCTGGATGCCCTGAAAGGGGCACGTCCAGATCTGTGGGGAAGTTCGAGGGGCGACCCTCGAATTCACCCTAACCGCTGAATGCAGCAATGCGAAATCATCAGAATAGCTTTAAAATCAGGCACACTGTGAGTGCTAACGACAGGCTCAGACAGGCTCACAAACTTATGGGTATGACGAGCCAGCTTTCCAATGAACTCGAACAGCTATACAACCACTGGGCAAAAATCCGCATCAGCGATGAACAGGTGAAAAATTGATAGAGTTTGCAATGGCTCCAAGTAGAGAGGTTCTTGAGAATGTTCAGCAAGGAAAAACTGAATACCTTTCCGCTCATTATACTAATATCATAGATGAAGTAATTGAGTATGCGCAAAGCGCACCCTCTCAGCGGGAAGCGACAACTAAAGGAACTTTGTTTGGTGCGTATAATGCGGTGACCGGATATTTTCAGAATGTACGCAAATTCTCCAGTACAGAACAAAAATTCAAAAGTATATTAACCGGCACGGCCTCCATTCGCGCTCAAAAGGTTTTTGATTTATGTTTGAATTTTAAAAATTAAGTTTACCATTATAACGGAGAAGAGGAGTCAGGCTTCTCCGTTCATTTTGGCGCGCTCCGCGCTTCAGGTCATTTACTGGATAAACAAAGTGGAATGATCTCAATTAACAAAAAGCATTATGTAAATCTTTGCATGCTAGTATTTTAATGGATTGGCTAACTGGATCTCCGAAATAGATTGCAAACTATGTTCAGAGTAACCTTTTAAAAGAAAAGATCTTAAAGTTATCAAACAAAGACCATTGGCTAATCGTAAGAGGAGACCTAGATTTTCTTTATTTATCCTTACTAATACTTCATACGTCCATATACATACTATGCCACAAATGATTTGCGCCGGAATCATCAATCCACTTACAAATCCACTCAATTCATACGATTTTTTATAGACGTAGGGATGAAATGAATTGCCGGTTCCGTTTGAATGTATCTTTAGGAAAGGAAACTATAAAAGCATATCTGATTAGAAAGCAATTAAATTTATATTCAGTTTTTTAAGTATGCAACAGACAGTGTCTTAGATTTATCTTATTTGGGGATATTGGACATGAATCGGATAAACCGGAGTGGATTGACCCCTCTTACTAACAAAAGATTTTTTCTTAGGTATTGATTGTTGCCAATTTGTAAATTGGCGAGAAAGGGGTCAATGGCGTTGATATATCCAGAAGAGAGTTACGTAGAATAGTTTCTGACAATATGTGTGATTTTAGGGAAAGCTCTATGGCTATCAACAAATCCAGCCAAATGATAAATCGTCGACAAAACATAAAAAACGAACTGGTCAAGTTTATAATTACTTAACTTTGTATAGCTTTATGTTTGTTTTATCTAACAATTTAATCAATAATAATCTATTTGAAAGTTCATTTTATGAAAGAAGATACCTTAGTTCAGATAAGCAATAAAATAAAAGAAAAACGCAGGGAACAGAATGTAACTGTGCAGGAGCTAGCGGACAAAGCGGGCGTTAGCAAGGGGCTTATTTCCCAAATTGAAAATTCTCGTACAATACCATCGCTAATCGTGTTGATCGATATCATAAAAGCGTTAGGAATAGATCTAAATGCATTTTTTAAAGATTTTAGCAGTTTTGATGAAAAGCCTATTGTTATCATCAAGCGTGCTTCGGATTATGAATCGTTTGAAAAAGAAGATGCGGATGGTTTCCTATACAAACGAATCTTCAGCCAATCTGTGAATAAAGGAACTGTTGATATGGTGCTCCTAGAACTCGAACCTAATGCCAAGAGACCCATGGTCGAAACAGATGCATTTGAGTATAAATATATCATTGCCGGGTCTGTGGCCTATAATATTGGTAACCGGATGTATGAGCTCCACGCTGGGGATTCATTACTGTTTGATGGAAGAATTCCCCATACGCCGACAAATTCCGGAAAAACTAAAACAACCATGCTTGTCATTTACTTTTTCGAAGGATCACAATAGCTTAACATAAACTTAATCCTTTCCGTTGTTTATTTTTTATTAACAATGTTTAGTTTTGCTAAACATTGTAATTGTTTTTATTATATTTGATTTAATCACAATGTTTTAAAAAATGCAATTTATTTAAAATGAATAAACAACAAACGAAAATGGTGGTCTTTGATATGGCCGGAACGACAGTAGATGAAAACAATCTGGTTTATAAAACGCTTCTGAAAGCTATTAATGATAAGGGCTTTAATTTCAACCTCGAGGATGTGTTGGAGGTAGGAGCAGGGAAGGAAAAACAGCAGGCGATTGCCGCTGTGCTTGCAACAGCAGGTATTCATGATTACCCGCTCACCAAGGCCATATACGATCAATTCCAGATCGAGCTGGCCGAGACTTACTCCACGCAGCAAATTTCATCTCAGCCTAAAGCCAGGGAAGTATTTTCTGAACTAAGAAGTAAAGGTATAAAAATCACACTTGATACTGGGTATGATAGGACAACTGCCAGCCAAATCCTGCAAAAACTAGGTTGGGCACAAGGGCAGGAGTATGATCTTCTAGTGACCGCCTCAGACGTATCCCGTAACAGGCCTTTCCCAGATATGATTGAGCATGCCATGGAGCATTTTGCCATCAAAGATCCCAGCAGTGTAATAAAGGTCGGTGATTCTGCCATAGATGTCGAGGAGGGACAGAATGCGGATTGCGGATTGAGTATAGGCATTACAACAGGTGCACACACGCCTGAACAATTAAAAATGGCAAAACCAGACTATATTATAGATAGCCTCGAGGAATTGTTACCGTTAATTTAAGCAAATCACTAAGTATTACAACTATCACGGTTATCCTTGAAGGAAGCGTTATGAACTCAGCTAAGACAATGGTTTTCTATGGACACGGAAAACAAATTTCTCCCGAAGAACACTCTATACCCTCACTCCATCCCGGTGAAATCCTGGTTAAAAACCGCTACACTTCAATTTGCGGAAGTGATCTACATACCTTTTGTGGCCTTCGAAATGAAAAAATGCCTACCGTTTTAGGACACGAAATTGTTGGCGAAGTGCTGGCGTTCGCTGACTCAGGGGTGCACCAGGATTATCTTGGAAATAATATTGAGATTGGTGACCGGGTTACCTGGAGTATTTTTGCAAGCGACCCTAATACCCAGCTGGCTAAAGCTGGCATGCCTCAAAAATCAGATGGGCTTTTTAAATACGGACATGCCCTGCTTACCGGGCAAGACGCCTTGCATGGAGGACTTTCTACGCATTGCATATTAAAAAAGGGTACAGCAGTAATCAGAATTTCCGAAGATATTCCACTGCCCGTGGCCGCGATTATTAATTGTGCGGTGGCCACTGTAGCAGGGGCGGTGCGGTTGGCAGGATCAGTAGCAGGTAAAAATGTATTGATTACCGGAAGTGGTTTACTTGGACTGGTTTGTTCTGCCATCTGCAAACAAGAGGGAGCAGAATCCATACATGTGGCTGACCTCCAGCAATCCCGCCTGAACCAGGCGGTGGCATTCGGCGCCGATTTTGTTTATAATACCGCTACAAATGATGCCCTGGTTAATGCCGCTGACATTGTTTTTGATATGAGTGGCTCGCCGGATGCAATGGAAGCTGGACTTGCAGCCCTCAACATTGGGGGGATAGCCGTTTGGGTAGGGGCTGTTTTTAATACCCGTAAAGTGCAAGTAGATGCTGAATCAATTGTTAGGCGGCTCATAACGGTGAAGGGTCTGCATAACTATAATTTTGATGATTTTGTATATGCTGTGAATTTCATTACGCAGTACCATCAAAAGTTCCCTTTCAAAGAAATTGTTTCAAAGGAATTTGAACTTGTCCAAGCCCAACAGGCTTTTGATTACGCGGTAAAGGAAAAACCTTTAAGAGTCGGAATTCAAATAAACGAATAATCATGAGTGTGACTAATAAAAATAAATGGAGCATGCTCGCACTGACCATGGGCTGCTACCTATTTTTTTACACCGGAAGGCATAATTTCGGCTGGGCAGCGGCAGGATTGAGCGCAGAACTAAAAGTATCTTACGGGTTTATTGGTTGGATCAGTTTTGCGATGTTAATCGGCTATGCGCTTGGTCAGTTGATCAATGGAAATATGGCCGACAGGTTTAGTCCAAAAGTAATGGTGGCGCTGGGTGCTTATCTTTCAATAGCTACCAATATCGCCATCAGTTTTTCAAATGACGCATATATTATTCTGGGACTCTGGGGCCTCAATGGATATTTTCAATCCCTGGCCTGGGCGCCGGGGGGAAAGATCATCAATAACTGGTGGCAAAAAGAAGAACGTGGTAAGGCGTTTGGATTCTATACCATGTCGGCGGGCCTTTCATCTGTGATTACCTATGTGCTCTCCATTATCCTTTTGCAGCAAGGTTACCAATGGCGTATGCTGTTCAGGCTTCCTGTTCTGTGTTTGCTCGTGGGTGCCACAATATTTTTTCTGTTTGTCAAGGATAAACCCCAGCAAGATAAAGCAGCGGATAACGTACTTACCGCTGAAAAAGAAGACAGCTGGACGGATCGCTACAGGCAGGTATTGGGCAACAAGCGTTTTTTGTTCATCTGCATGGCCTTTGGCTTTGAAAGTATGGCTCGCTATGGGCTTATCTTTTGGGTACCCATCCACTATCTGGGAGCCAACTGGAAACAACAGCCACAAAGCGTATGGGTAACATTCTTCCTCCCTTTTGGTATGGCCCTAGGCGCATTGACGTTCGGATGGCTATCAGATTCGCTATTTAAAGGGGACCGGATCCGAGCGATTAAAATAGGTATGCTCACGAGTGCCTTCATTGCCATGGCGATGTATTTTGTAAATAAAGAGGATTTCCTGCTTTCCGCAGTATTAATGCTTGGTGCGGGTTTTTTCGTATACGGGCCGCAGGCATGTTTTTGGCCGCTGAGTCCTGACCTGTTGGGCTCTAGGCTTACCGGGACGGGTATCGGAATCATGAATATGTTTGGCTACCTGTTCGCAGCCCTGGGCGAACCACTCATCGGTAAGATTATCGACATTTCAGGAAGTACACATCCTATTTTTATAATAGTTGGCGCAGCCTGCATAGTATCTACGTTAGTGATTTTTCTAGCATCCAAACATAATACATCAACTACACACATTCACTAATAAAAATACGTATGAAAACTTTATTATCAACACTATTATTGTTACTGGCTTCCACAACATTTGCACAGCGGGTAGTAATCATTGGCCTAGATGGGCTAAGTTCAGAAGGGTTCAGAGCAGCCAAACATCCCAACATTGATGCGCTGTTTGCCAAAGGCACCATCACACTCTCCAACAGACCAGTAATGCCATCAGTAACGCTGCCCAATTGGACAAGCCATCTGACTGGGCAGGGACCTGAGGAGCATGGGATAACAGCAAATAACTGGACACTGGCTAATCATCCTTTAAAAGCGATTGAAGTTGATCAGGATGGATATAGTCCATCTATTTTTAAGGTACTAAAAGATCAGAAAAGGAATGCTAAAGCTGCTTTTTATTACAACTGGGCAGAATTGATCAACCCAATCAATCAAAAGTATATCGATGAGGTCTCATTTGAAAAAGGTGACCGATATCAGGACAATTATGCAAAAGCATTAGCGTTTATCGAGCAAAATAAAAATCAACCAAGTCTGGTATTTTTATATAGTGTACACACTGATCACGCAGGCCATAATCACAAATGGATGTCGCCTGAATATATCTCATCCATTGAAGAGGCCGATAACGCCATTGGGGGGTTAGTCGATAAACTAAAGCAAGCTAAGTTATTTGATGATACTTACTTCCTCCTGATTACTGATCATGGTGGGATAGGTAGCGGACACGGTGGGGTAAGTATGGCGGAGATGCAAACACCCTGGGCCATTACTGGACAAAAAATTAGAAATCTTGGCTTAACAGATAGCTTTATTAGCCGAAACAAAAATACAGCGGCCGTACTGGCATACATTTTTGGTCTCCGAGAACTTCCAAAGTCTTGGACGGCTATTCTTCCTAAGCAAATTTTTAAATAGTATAGAGGGTTTGATCATAAACATTGAAAACTTATGCGAATCTTGTTTATAAATACTAATATAAGTATAGTATATGTGTTCTAATTACGACACTATGATCATATATTCTCTTCGCCTTCATAATTAAAAAATTATAATCAAATATCCGCTCATTAAAATCATTTGTATACCAGACCAAGTTTACCAACCTTTTATTTCAAACATACTTAAATGAAGAAATTGAATTACCATCTGGCAACCCATTTTATCCTTGTGGTTATCGCCTTATGCTTATTTCCTCTAGTAGGATTAAGTCAGCAGCTAAACAGCCAAAAAATCTCTGGGAGAATCACTGACGATACCAATCAGCCCATAGTCGGCGCAACCATTATTTTAAAAGGGACAAAAATAGGCGCAATAAGTAACAGTGATGGTTACTATTCCATTAATGTTCCTACTTCAATCAGTCCAGTAGTTTTAGTATATTCTTTTGTAAGTTATCTAACAAAGGAAATTACTTTGGGAGAGTCTAAAACGGTTAACATTGTTTTACTTGCTGAACAAAGTGAATTGAACGAAATTATTATTACTGGATACTCCACTCAAAAAAGGGAAGCCATTACGGGTTCCATCACACAAATTAGCGGTAAAAAATTAAATGATGCGACATCTCCAAATGTATCCTCGCTGCTACAAGGTAAGGTCCCCGGAGTGAGTGTTGTGAACTCAAGTGGTAGGCCCGGAGCTGCACCAACAGTAAGAATCAGAGGAAGGGTTTCCTTAAATTCAACACTGGATCCACTTTATGTGGTGGATGGTGTGATTCAGCACGGTGCACCAAATCTTAATCCTACCGATATTGAAACCCTTTCAGTGCTCAAAGATGCTTCTGCATCGTCTCTATATGGTTCCCGGGGGGCAAACGGCGTGATAGTGATTACAACCAAAACGGCAAAACCCAACAGTAGCGAACTTACAATTTCTGCAAAAGCGGGTGTATCAACCTTTAACATGGGGAATTTTAAACTCCTCGATGCCCAGGGGCTTGTTGACTTGTACACTGGGTTTAGTAATCAAGGAGCCATCCCCGCATCATATACACCGGCGGTAGCGCAAACCAATACCGATTGGGTGAAGATTGGTTCCCAAACTGCGCCTTCACAGGAGTATGATCTTAGCTACCTGGGAAGCTCTGAGAAAGCAAAAATATATGCTGGAGGGACGTATTTTAAGGAAGAGGGTACGGTGAAAGGGTATAATTACGAACGCTATTCCGGAAGATTAAATGTAGATTATAAGATATCCAAAAGGATAACCTTTAGCCCTAAAATATCGGCCACCTATACCGCTACAGAAAGCAGGGAACATAGTTTGTATGATATGTACAGGAATATGCCATGGGATAGTCCGTATGATCAAAACGGTGCTATTGTAAATCCACAAATCAATGGCACGAAATGGTTCGGCCGGGATTTGAATAATTACCTATATAATTTGCAATGGAATTTTAGTGAAAATAAGGTAGCAAATGCCATGATCAATGGTGATTTGAATTATCAGATTTCAGAAGATTTCAGTTTTAGATCTACGAATAATCTAACCTATTATCATGGTGATGGTAACAGTTATGTAGATCCCCGATCGACAAATGGTTCAGCGGATCAGGGCAGGCTCAGTAACAGCACATCAAAAAGGGTGACAAGGTTTACAAACCAGATGCTGAACTATAATAAAAAAATAGGAAATCATAGTTTCTCAGCGTTGATGGCTTATGAATACAGTGACTATAAGTACAATGATTTGAGCGCAACAGGAAAGGGCATAGTACCCGGAACCAGCGTTATCAATGCAACATCATCGCCGACTACGATAGCAGGAATTACCAATGATTACGCTTTTCAGTCCTTATTGTTCAGTGGGACATATGACTTTTCTGATAAATACTTTGCGCAGCTTTCTTTTAGAAGAGATGGTTCATCCAGATTTGGAAAGGAAAATAAATATGGAAATTTCTTTTCCATAGGGGGGGCTTGGAACATCCACCGCGAGGGGTTCTTTAATGCAAAGGCCATTGATTATCTGCGCATCAAAGCGGCATACGGTGGTGTGGGTAATACGCCTACAGCGCTATATCCACAATATTCTCTTTACTCTCTAAGTGCTCAATATAATGGCCTGCCTACGGCTTTCCCTTCTCAATTGGGCAATGACAATCTGACCTGGGAGCAGACCTACGACTTTAACGCAGGGGTAGAGCTGGGCATATGGAAAAGGTTAAACCTAAGTATTGAAGTTTACCAGAAACGCACTTCCAACCTGCTGAGCAGTGTTCCATTGGCTGCGGTATCTGGCTACAATAGTATTTTTGATAATATTGGTTCTATAAGCAACCGAGGGATTGAATTTACTTTGGGTGCCGGATTAGTTAAGGCAGAGAATGGTTTCAACTGGGATTTGGAGTTCAATATTGGCAAAAACGTAAACCAAGTGAAAAAGCTTTATGGGGATAAAGATCAGGTGAACGGGAACTATCTCTATAGACCCGGATTTGACATCAGCACTTTTTATATGAAGAAATGGGCAGGTGTCAATCCATCGACTGGCGCCCCTCAATGGGAAACGATTAATGCTCAAACCGGAGAAGTTGGGCTGACTGGAAACTATAATCTTGCCCCTTTGCAGATTGTAGGAAAAGGAACGCCTGATTTTTTTGGCGGGCTGAATTCAACAATGTCCTTTCGGGGAATCTCCCTTAGAGCAACCTTCGCCTTCTCTGAAGGAGGATTGATTTATAATAGCGGAAGGGAGACTTTTGATGCCGACGGTGCCTATCCAACCTATAATCAGATGGAACTTAAATCAGGCTGGTCGAGGTGGTCTCCAACAAATACAGATGCAACGCATCCATTGGCTTTTTATGGAGGAACAAATAATTCCAACAAAGTTTCCTCAAGATATCTGGAGACCGCGTCGTTTTTCCGAATGCGTAACCTAACACTTGGATATGCGTTTCCTAAATTAATTACCGATAAGTTAAAGCTGAAAGGAGTCCAGCTTTTTGGCTCCGTGGACAATCCACTAACACTCACCGGTTTTTCTGGGCTCGATCCTGAAACCGTTGAATACGCACTTCCAAAAAAATATCTTTTTGGAATAAATGTAACCTTGTAAAATCTTCAAATAAGCAATCATGAAAAGATTTAAAATAGTAGCTTTCTTAGCAATCGCTTTACACTTTGTTGGCTGTGACATCGATCGTACGCCATATGACTCCCTTACACCAGAAGACTTGAGTGGCTCAGAAGGTAGCCTTCAGTCTGTTACCGATGGTAACTATGCTCGCTTGAAAACAATGGCTTTAGGATGGCATAGGGTAATGGAATTTGGTAGTGACAATCTTTCATTGAGCGGTACGACCACCTCACACCTTTTCAATCTTTATAACTATCAAAGATTGGAGGCCAATTCGCTGACAACGAGCTTCTGGACAAATTCCTATCAGGTGATCGCATCATGTAATAAAATGATTGAAACTGTCGAAGAAGGCAAATCCGATCAATCCAACCAGCTGCTTGGCGAAAATTACTTTCTTAGGGCTTATCTACACTTTACCTTAGTGAATGTCTTTTCAAAGCCGTACTCACATGGTTCTGCTGGAATCGGTATACCAATCAAAACTAACTCTGATCCAAATCAAATTCCTGTAAGGACCAGCATTATTTCGGTCTATGAACAGGTATTGAGTGATTTAAATAAAGCGGTTTCGCTTTTAAATCAAAAGAAATCAAATGCCTATGCTTCTAAAGAAGTAGCTTATGCGCTGCTTTCACGTGTTTACCTCTATATGGGAGATAATCAAAAATGCATAGATAATGCGAACCTGGTTATTAATAGCGGCCGCTACCAGTTACTTCCAACCCAGCGTCTTGCAAGTTATCCTACAATTAGACCTGAGGACAATACAGAGACTATTTTTGCCGTAAAATTTATCCCAAATGCTGATTTGATTGATGCTGGATTTAGTAATATTGGTTCTATTTATTCCGTGATTCAAAATGTAGGTTACGGAGAAATGTATGCTTCGAAGCCTTACATTGAGCTGCTAAGAAAATATCCAACAGATGAAAGAAATAAGTTTATTTCCCCTGTGTACTTAAATAATGGTGTTGTTACCGGACTGTATGCCGATGATGCATTCCAATATAAAAGCCTAAAGCTGACGAAGGTTAATGTTAACGATTATAGCTACCTGGAAGGTTCGACCACCCGCTTTCTGGAGAAAGAAACAGGTCCTGATGGGCGCATCAGCTATTTCGCTAATTTGTCTTCAGGAACGAGGAAGGCAGTTACTATCGAGCCGGAAATGGCAAATAGAAATGGTTATCCTAAATATTACATTATCAAATGTTCTAACCAGGAAAATCAACCTCAGCTTTGGTCGCCAGTAGTATTTAGATTAGCTGAAATGTACCTTAACCGTGCCGAAGCCTTTGCAAAACTGGGCGAGAACGAAAAAGCATTAGCTGATGTCAATTTGATTCGTACTCGTGCCGGTATTCCTCAAAATGGTCTATTCAGTGCAAATGCGTTACCAAATAGTCGACCCGTGTTGGATCTGGTACTCGATGAAGACAGGTTGGAGTTCGCTTATGAAGGGCACCGTAAATTTGATGTTTTTAGAAATAAGCGGGACATGGATAGAAGATATCCGGGAACCCATTTGGCAGGAAATACACCTATTAGTATCATTAAGTGGAGTGATAACAATATTATTGAGCTGATACCTCAGTCTCAAATGTTGATACATCCAGGGCTTGTTCAGAATCCGCTTTAGGTTTCAACTCGACTATCGAAATAATGTTCAATTAGCCATATCATTCAAGTGGTATGGCTTAATTCAGACTTTTGGTATGCAAAATTACTGCCTAGCTAATGATATGATTATTCACTACTCTACCACAGGATCTCAATTTTGTTTTTGTTTTGTGCTGCCAGTGCTTTTTCGACAAAGTGATATTGATTATCTTCATACCTCAAAATAATTCCATGTTTTTTATCAATCCTCTTCAATCTAACTGATTAAGATGTTTTCCATAGTATTTTGTTGACAGGGTAGGTAGAAATTTCACCGTAGCATACGAACAGTAAGACCGTATTGGACTGGAATGGAATTATGCCAGCGAGTAATATATTTTTGTCGCTGAAATCATTTATATTTAGGAAGGTCGCAATTGCAGCAAAATACCGTTTAAGCGCAACAGGGTGTGCGAGCGGATTGGTAATGCATTCAGATGAAAAAATTTATTATCTGTGGCTAGTAGGCGGTGGTGCTATTTATACCGTCGTACTCCACTTTCTACTTCTGAAGGTTGTTGGTTAGGCTCTCGCATCAGGTTTCAAACCGTTGGAAGTTAATTAAAAATACAACACCTGCCCCGTCTAACCTTAAATATGAAGACTATATGAGCTGCCAATCCTGTTTCCATACAATAAGAAGGCTTTTCTCCACGTTTTATTTGAGTACCATCATCAAGGATGAACATTGTAAAAAAAAATGTTTTGATATTTGGTATTGTTCCGGATGGGAGAGATCATCTGTTCTACGGTTGCAGATTTGAGCCGCTGCAACTAATTTTCCATTCCATCGACATGATGGTGTACCATAACCAATAGGATCAAAATTTTGATAAACACGTTGGCTATTATGATTAGGAAAACATAAATCATGGTTGAAATAAATGTATGGATATTGCCTATCAAAAAAATAACACATTTTATTTTACGACTTTTAATAGGCTAGGTCGATGTCATACGGTAATTAACAAATTTATCTTCAAGTACGTAAGTTTTTTTTAATCACTGCTTCAAAGATATCTGATATCAATGAAAAAAACAAAGAATTGTGCCCTGCAGTTTTATTTCTTCCTAATACCCCTGAGCCAAACTTTGCCTCTAAATCAAAATATCCAAATTTTGTCAGTATACTAATTTAATCATAGCAGCAGCAGTTTTATATTTGCTTTATCCTCAATACTACGCTGGATCTTTTAGCACTCACTTCCGGATTAAATCCAACTTCCATCAAAAAATTTCCGCTATATATCTGATCACTGCTGATAGGTGATTTTGCACCAGGATACAAATTGATTTCTTCAATCCTGTATTTTTTATGACTGCTCAATCCCTTAAGTCTAATTGGTAAATTAACATTTGTAGCAGAAGTGGTTGCCATGTAATAATTAAACACAATAGCTTCTTCCTGATTTGGATTTACATAGGCTATGGATGCAATTTTATGATGATATGGATCCTGCAGCCGATATTGCTGACCATGCCAGATAATATTCTTAAAGCTATCGTACTGCTTGATTGCATTTTGCGTAAATTTTAGCTCAGCCGCATCCATTTCTTTGACACGAATATCATAACCCAGCTTACCCATCATAGCCACATCTGTTTTGAATTTTAAACTTTGTTTGCCCATATCGGTTACATGATTGTCCATTGCGATAGCAGGAAAATAATAGGAGTATTCCCACTGAATGAATATCCTGTCGAAGGGATTGGTATTATCGCTTGGCCAAAATTCAGTGAAACTTTCCAATGCATTGTAATCCACTCTGGAACCTCCTCCTGCACATAGCATCATGGGTGTATTGGGATGTTTAGCCTTTACTTTTTTAAGTATGTTATTTAACCCTCTGACGTACTCAATGTAAAAATGATCTTGGTTCTTTAAAGTTGTTGAATGTGCATTGTATATCAATGAATTGCAATCCCATTTGATGAAAGCCAAATCTGGTACTTGCTTATAAATATTTTCAATAATCTGAAATATGAAGTCCTGAACTTTCGGATTAGTCAGATCAAGTACCAGTTGATTCCGCATGTAATATTCTTTCCTTCCAGGTTGTCGGATGATCCAGTCCGGGTGATTTTCATATAACTCACTTTTGGGGTTCACCATTTCCGGTTCAATCCATATGCCGAATTTTACACCATTTTTGGTTGCTTCCTGTCCGATTGAGCTGATTCCGTTTTTAAGCTTTTTTTTGTTATAATCCCAGTCCCCCAGCCCCGATGTTGAGCCGTTTCGTGGGTATTTGTTACCGAACCAGCCGTCATCAAGTAAAAAGACATCTACACCTAACTTCTTGGTGTCCATGGTTAATTCTTTTAACTTATCCTCATCAAAATCAAAATAAGTTGTCTCCCAATTGTTCAATAAGGTTGAACGCTCGCCACGACCGTTTGCCAACTTGTAATGTCGCGCCCAATTTTGCAGGTTTCTGCTGGCTTGCCCTTTCCCATTCGATGAATAGGTGTAGATAAAGGACGGTGTGGTAAACGTTTCCCCTGGTTTAAGCGTGTAATTTGAAGAGAAATTGTTGATGCCGGCAGTGATGCGTAAATAATATTCGTCAAAATTTTCGAAGTCCAGTCTGAAATTTCCTGACCAGGCTAAGGATCCTGCAATTACTTCCCCCTTATCCTCTGTTGCAGGTTGATTGACAGAAAGCATAAAAGAGGAGGAATTTAACAAATTTGCTCTTGTACCAAGTTTGGAATCTATTGTTTTAATGCCATGCAGCAGTTGTTGTTCCTCAGATCTCATTTCTCTAAGTCCCGCGCTATAATGATTTTTCAAAAAAAATGCATTTCCAGGAATGGTAATGTTTGCAGAAGCGTATTTGTTTAAGGTTACGGCCTTTTTCTGCTGATGCACGTACTCTGTCCACTGTTCAATTACATCTTCATTGAAATAGCTGAGGTATTTTAATACAACTTTAAATTTATATTGCCCGTCCTCTAGTGCAATCGTGGTCAACGTTCGGTTATTGTCTAATTTGTCCTGTTTTACAGAAGAAAATGTCAGCACTGTGGACTTATTTCCGTTGGCATGGGTAACGGATAAAGCTGGCTCTAAAAGGTTTAATGATCCCGAAGCAACATAAGCCTCGTGTTTGTTAAAAAGGTCATCAGAACCAGGTTTGTATTTGTCCAGATTTGGGATAATAGGATACTCATTTTCGTTTTCAAGTTTCTTTCCCAGATAGGAAGCTATTAAGCTTTTATCTGCATCAACTGTGAATGTTAAGGCGGTGTTTTTTGTGGTTACTATGATATTCTGCTGCGCATACCCGTTAACTATGGTCATGAGCAGACTGCATAATATAAAATTCTTTTTTTTTGTCATTTGCTTAACTTAAAATGTAATTTTAGGTTTATTAACTTTGCTTTGGAAATGTAAATATATTGGGACTTTGGATTATTCTTAATTTTTTATAACGACAAAGTTATAGCAATGTTATGAAGCCTTAAGTTGTTAAAAATTAGATATATATATATAAATGAGCTCTAATTCTGTTCATGTTGATAAGCAGGTTTTGTTTGACGCTTTGGATGATTGTTGTCAGAAGATTATCGTCAAAATGGGTGGAAAACCAATAAACGAATGGCGCAAGGATGACTATAATGCACTAAGTAGCAGACTTGGCAAACAGACCAAAGTTTACCTCAGCGATACCACCCTTAAGCGCATTTTCGGTCGCATAAAAACTCCACAAAGGTATTTTCCTCAAAAAGCAACCAGAGATGCTCTTGCTCAGTTTGTTGGTTTCAAAAGTTGGTATGAATTTGAATTGGTGTTTTTATCATTGAAAAAAGAAGAAACAGTTTCACCCCCGACGCCTCCACTGCCTCCCGTCTTGGCGCAGAATAGCAAACAATCGACCAAGCGAATCGTATTCTCCGTAATAGCTTTTTTTCTAGCGGTATTTGTCCTCCTTAGTTATCGTCTTTCCCAGGAAAACAGTCCACAAGTGACATTAATCTGCGAAAATCCTTATGGTACCGTGCCTCATAGTGCTGTATTCACAGTGAAGTCCAATCATTCAATTGATAATTCGCAAGGATATTATATCGATTCCAAAGAAGAGGCATTACCCGCACCAATTAGTTCAGGGAAAACAGTGACCCGTTTTTTCAAAAATCCAGGCGTAGTTTACGTTACACTTTTTAAAAAAAATATTCCGATTGACACCGTATCTGTCTGTCTACAAACCAAAGGCTGGGTGGCCAACTCTGGTAATGACACTTCTAGGGCTTTTCCTATTGCTAAGTTAAAGCCCATCGATCCGGCAAATATTTATGTTCCAGAAACACAACTGGACTCTGCCGGTTTGGATCTTAAAAAACCCTTTTTACTTGGCTTTAGTAACATCCACCGGTCAAATGTTAATGGCGATAATTTTATTTTCTCAACCAAAGTCTTTGTTGAACAGAGTCGTCCAGGGGTACAGTGTGTAGAGACAACATTAATTATTCTTGGAGAAAAGGATAGGCACCTTATAACACTTTTTAGAAAAAGCTGTGTTGCACTATCCCGGTACAGTTTTTCTGAAGCTAAAGCTACAGGTACGGACCAGGTCTTGGACAAACTTGCATTTGATCCGGAAAATGGAGGGGATGTTAAACTCGAAGTGCGAAATAAAAGGGTTTGGTTAACTCTTAACGGAAAGAGAATATTCATAACCAGCTATCAAAAGTCCATAGGAAAAATTCTTGGAATCAAAATTGTCTATAGTGGCATAGGGAAAGCTGTTAACCCAAAAATCGTGGACCTCACTACCGGTAAATTATTTTAATTCTCATTTTTTATTTATAGTATCCTGCTATTTGGATTGGATTTTTGTTCAATCCTAATTTTTGTTGTTTATAATTATCTGTTAAATAGATAGTTATGCGTTCATTATTTTGCGTTTGTTTTGGTAACATCCCTTTAGCTTTTATTTTTTGTACTGAGGTAATTTAGTGTCAGGCTTTTGGACTAAAAAAATTTTTATTCCAAGATTTAAGGATAGCTGACTTAATCGTACTTGAATCAATAGCCAACAACCAAGTATAATGTAACATAACAAACTATTGACTGAATGAACAATTCATCTTCCTCGACGGTCAAGGAAACCAGGCGTTTTCGATTGGCCACTTACAGCTGTACCATTTACTGTCCTCCGTACCCAACAATGGGTTTATTGCCACCTGACACCATTGATACAGGAGTTTTACCATTTAGCAAAAACACGTTCCCAAATTTATCTAGCATTCAATGGCCAATAGAGACAATTGGGAATGCTGATAATGGGTGCCAAAAGTAAGTGCAATCAACAATGGGCTATTACAAATAAAGTAGGAAAATTTGCATAGGAAAAAATGCAGTTGGGAACTTGGTAATCGAATTCATGGTAACTGGTGGATGAGGTTTTCAATCACATATTCTTACCACGCATAACCTATCATAAATGATAGATGGTTTAATTAATGAACCATTTAAGTAAAACAAACAATCAACTAATCAAAAACAAACTATGAGAATTTATTACTTACTACTTGGCATTATCATGCTTATCGGGCATGGAGATATTTATGCCCATGATTTAAGCTCCTGTAAAGGGCCGACATCGTTTATTAAACTCACTCCCATATTACTTAAGGTCTCAGGATATGTCAGAGACGAGCTTGGGAGTGCCATGCCAGGCGTGTCCGTAAAGATTAAAGGTACAAGTAAGGGGGTTGTTACTGATGAAAAAGGGCGATATTCAATCGACGTTCAGCCATCAGACGAACTGGAATTTATTTTTGTGGGATATAAAATATTTACTACATCGGTAATAAATAAGATAGATATCGACGTTACCCTTGAGCCTGAAGAGGGCAACCTCAATGAAGTGGCCGTGGTAGGATATGGAAAGCAAAAAAAAGCAAGCTTGGTAGGATCTCAAGCAACAATAAAATCAGAGGAGCTAAAACTGCCGGTCCGAGATCTGACTAATGCTATAGCAGGAAGACTTGCTGGCGTTGTGGCTTACCAAAGGGGTGGTGCACCTGGAAGCGATGGTTCGGACATATTTATTAGAGGAATAGCAACTTTCGGTTCTAGTCCTAGAACACCGCTCTTAGTTGTTGATGGGGTGCCTGATAGAAGTATTAACAATATTGACCCTGAAGATGTAGAGAGCTTTACCGTTCTGAAAGACGCTTCTGCCACAGCAGTTTATGGTACTCGTGGAGCTAATGGGGTTATTATAATTATTACTAAAAAAGGTAAAGCAGGAAAACCAACTGTGAATGCTGAGTTTAATCAAGCAATAAATAGATTTACCGCACTGCCTGAGTTCATTGATGGGCCGACGTTTATGAATTTATATAACGAAGGGCTTACCATGAGAGGAAGGTCTCCAATTTATACTCCAGATGCTATTAATAAAACCGCAAACGGAATCGACCCCGATTTGAATCCTAATACAAATTGGTATAAGGAGCTTTTTAATGATTATGGTCAGAATCGACGTTTAACCCTTAATGTGAATGGTGGATCTGAAAATGCTACCTATTACCTTTCAGCTGGATATTTTGGTGAAAAAGGCATCTTCAAAACAGATGATGTTCAGTCCTTCAACTCAACTTTAAAACTTGATCGCTTTAATTTCACGAGTAACCTTAATTTGAATGTTACCAGAACTACCAAATTGGATTTTGGAGTGAATGGTTATATTACTAATTACAACGCTCCCAATTATGGGGTTAATGAGATTTTTAATCTCGCAACTTCAACACCGCCCCATACAATTCCTATACAGTACAGCAATGGACAGTTTCCCCAATTAATAGGCTCCGGAATAAGTCCTTATATGGCACTAACCCAATCCGGTGTCAACACTTCATTTAATAATGTGATCCGATCAAATATAAAGGTTACACAAGACCTAAATGCGCTGACCGAAGGCCTGAATGTTACTGCTATGTTTGCCTACGATGTAAATAGTTCAACCAATAACAGCAGAGGCAGAACGTTACAGACATATTATGCAACTGGTCGGGATGCGCAGGGAAACTTGCTTACTCAAATCACCACTCCTGGAACCAATGACTTGTCTTTCGGTATTACGCGGTTCGGCGACAGACGCTTCTACATTGAAAGTGCACTAAATTATTCAAGAAAGTTCGGCAAAAGCGATCTCGGTGGTTTAATTCTCTTCAACCAGTCCGACTTCAGCGATGCACAATCTAGGGTCGATGCAGCAGGTTACAAGGGTGCAATTCCTTATAGACAAAGAAATTTTGTGGGGCGGGCAACTTATGGTTACAATGATCGGTATTTCTTTGAGGGAAATTTTTCTTACTCAGGGTCAGACAACTTCGTAGCCAATAAACGTTATGGCTTTTTTCCATCAATTGGCGCTGGTTGGATTGTCTCGAATGAAAAGTTTTTTGAGCCATTGAAGAGGATTATAAGCCATTTCAAGGTCCGGTACACATACGGAATATCTGGCAATGCTGCCTTACTGGATCCAAGTTTGAGGTTTTTATACCTTACTACGATAGGAGCGGGTGGCAGCTATTCGTTTGGTGAAAATCCCGGGTCGGGTTCTGTACTGGGCTATAGCGAAACTAGGATTGGCGGAAATGTTCAATGGGAAAGCTCATACCGTCAGAATTTAGGTTTGGAAATGAACTTTCTGAACAATGACTTGGAATTAATCGTGGAACTCTTTAGCGAAAGAAGGAGGGATATTTTAGTTACCAATGCCTCTCTACCTTACAATTCAGGTTTCTTGTTTGCTAATCTACCTTATAATAATATTGGTCAGGTAGATAATAAAGGTCTGGATGCGACTTTAAATTATACCAAAAATTTTGGTGCCGGCGCCTTTGTAAGCTTTAGAGGGGTATTCAACTACAACATCAATAAAAATATTGTAGATGGATTCGCACCATGGAAATATTCCTATTTGGATCGGGTAGGCAAACCAATTGGCCAGCGTTTTGGATATATTGCCACAGGACTTTTTCAATCTCAAACAGAGATTGATAATGCACCTAATCAAGCGGGAGACATAAGGGTAGGAGACATTAGATATAAGGATCTGGATGGAAATGGTGTGATTAATGGAGATGATCAAACTGCGATCGGTTATGGTGCAGTCCCTAGAATTGTGTACGGCTTAAATTTTGGTGGCGGATATAAAGGATTTGACCTGGCCTTATTTTTTCAGGGCGCAGGGCAGGTAGATTTTAATTACTCTGGAGGCTTTGGGACAACTCCATTCTCAAACGGTGCCACCAGCGGCAATATGTATACACAAGTCCTTGATAGGTGGACACCGGAGAATACGAATCCACGCCCTTTTTATCCTCGATTGTCAACTAATCAAGATGTTACCACAAACTACCTTACTAGCACATGGTGGATTCAACGCGCAGACTATTTGCGACTTAAAAGCGCAGAATTTGGCTATACTTTCAGTCCAAAAGCATTCGAAAAGGTCGGTATCCGAAAAGTCAGAATATATACTAATGGAACTAACCTCCTGACCTTCTCGAAGTGGAAACTTTGGGACCCGGAATTGGGCGACGGGAGAGGAGCATCCTATCCAAATATCAGTACCTATAATATTGGCTTACGTGTTAATTTTCAATAAAATAAAATCATGAAATTCAACAAAATTATCATCTTAATAATGGGGATCGCTTTTGGGCTTTCTTCAGGTTGTAAAAAAGGATTCTTCGATACTATCCCTGATAATATTGTCACGATAGATGGAGTATTTACAAATAGAGGCCAATCTGAAAGATGGCTTGGCGGTCTGTATAGCTCCCTTTATGACCCTTGGGACATACGGACAGGTTTCCAATTTTCGGTTATGACCGATGAGCTTGACTTTAGTAATTGGGAAAATCCGGGAATGAATAGTGGCTCTTTGGCTGCAACATCTGTAAATATGGGCGCTCTGGGTTACTACGAGAAAATTAGACTCGCCACAATATTTCTGGAGAATATTGATAAGAATCAAGAAATATTAGCACTCAACAATGGAGGTGAAATTATTAAACAATATAAAGGTGAAGCCCAATTTTTAAGGGCATATTATTATTGGTTGCTTATGCGACAGTACGGTCCTGTAGAAATCATGCCACTCACTTCTGGAAAACCCGAAGATAATTACCAGATCCCACGCAGCTCATGGGACGAATGCGTCACTTTTGTACTAAAGGAGATTGCTGAGGCTAAGCAGAAACTGCCAGTGAATAATTTCACAGTCGGGACCTCAGATTTTGATCCTACTAAAACTGGTCGTATTAATCAAATGATAGCTAGCGCGGTGGAATCCCAGATTACACTCTACCACGCAAGCCCACTATTTAACGGGAACTTGGAGTTATCTGATTTTAAGAATCTAAATGGAAAGCAACTGTTCAATCAGAGCTACGATCCTGCTCGCTGGACAAAAGCTGCTACTGCTGCAAAACTTGCTATCGAATTAGCGGAAGCAAATGGTAAAGCGCTTTATAAGGTCGTAGACGCTGATCCCTTCCGTGCAGCATTTCTTTCCTGCCGAAATTTATATTGGGATGGGTGGAGGACCGAAGGAATTTGGATCAGAACAGCTAACAATTCAGGCATTTGGGAATATCATGCTGCTCCGCGAACGGTACAGGGTTCTCCATACAACGGGATGGCTGTTGTACAGTCATTGGTAGACGATTTTCGGATGAGCAATGGCGCTACCATTGGTTCATCTGGATACAATGAAAATACCTATACTTCCACGGGAAATTCTTATTACGCTGCAGGTACGAATATGATGTATGTCAATCGTGAACCTAGATTTTATGTTGATATCAGCTTCAATGGGGCTGTCATCCCCGGGGTACCCAAGGCAGGACAGAATCGAGTGGAATACTATTATACTGGGAATTCGGGCAAGGCAGGTGAAACCAGAAACTGGCCAAAAACTGGATATACTGCCAGAAAGAATATTCATCCAACATTTAGTTTTAGTCCCTATGTTTTCGTTCAGCGTCCCGCAATGCTTATTCGTCTAGCCGAATTGTATCTTAATTATGCCGAAGCATTAAACGAAAGCGATCCAGGCAATCCTGAGATATTGAAGTACCTGAACTTGGTTAGACTAAGAGGAGGTATTCCTGCGATCAGTGGTACCACTCAAGCAGAATTAAGAAGCCAGATTAGGCTGGAAAGAAGAGTGGAGCTTTGTTTTGAAAATGGTTCGAGGTATTTTGACGTCCGTAGATGGAAAGTCCCGGAGCAAATTGGTTTTAAACAAGGTGGACAAATGTTTGGTATGAATGTCGATGCCGGTTCATCACTTTCTGATCCGAATTTCCATAAAAGGACAGTTGCGTTTACACGAGCTCCATGGCAAAGAAAGTACTATTTTTATCCATATGGTCAAGATGAGATGGATAGGAACAAACAACTCGTTCAATTTCCAGGGTATTAATTTAACATAATATAATCATGATAGAAAAAATATTCAAGCTGAGCAATTATGTAGTCCTAATCGTAATTGCGCTCTCAGCATGTAAAAAAATAGAGACGCCCTATTCTCTTCAAACAGAGAGTAAGTCTGGCGCTAAAGTTTATATTGCACGATCTACTGGCAATATCCAGAATCTTACCATCTTTCCATACCAGGATGAAGCACGTACCTTTGAGTTCAACGCATCTTTCGGTGCCCTAGGGCTTCCTTCTAAAGCAATCAACGTGAAGTTAGCGATTGATGATAAAGCATTTGATAGCCTAAATGTTGTTAGAGTAGCACAGGGCCTAACCCCATACCAAAAGTTTCCCGTTGATGCTTTTTCGCTTAACACATTATCGGCAACGATCATGGCAGGACAACTGAACTCCGAACTCGTAAAGCTTAGTTATTTTCCTAAAAAGTTCAGTGATAAAATAGATTATGTGCTGCCAATAAGCATCACAAGCGCTGATGGATATCCCATTGGTGGTAACAAAACGATTTTTATCGTGGCCCCAAAACTTACAGAGGTTCAAGCAGTGAAAACAGGTTGGGTAGCCGCATCGAGCAGTCAGGAACTGGTTGGAGAGGGCTCTGGAAATGGTAAGGCGGATTTTGCCATTGACGGAAATAATACCACCTACTGGCATTCTAAATGGCAATCGCCCGCACCTGTATTTCCACATTGGCTTAGTGTTGACATGAAAAACGAAATTTTCGTGACCAAAGTCGAACTAATCCCAAGGCAAAATAACAATAACGGCTTTACTCTATTCAATCTAGAAGCCAGTAAAGATGGAAATACCTGGACAACCTTGGGCACAAATCTTCCATTCGATCCATCAATAAAAACGGGACAGTCTTACACGATTACACCCGCATACTGGCGATATATAAAGGTAACGGCAACTCAATCGGCAAGTGCCTCTATAACATCTACCCACTTAGCAGAAATAAACGTGTACAAATATTAACCACGGGGACATGAAATTTAAGTTGAATAACGTATGGGTTATTCTGCTTGGGTCTGAATTTCACCATTTTGATTATACTTTGATACCAATATATTGGACCGAATAGCGAAATATTCTGGTGCAAATGGAATAATAGATTATCCATTGTCCGGAAAAAATAAGGCGCTGGATAAAAGAAGTTTATACTTGAATCTCCTTAAAGCCTGGGAACAACTTATTGTATTGTATTAGTAAAAACAAGAGAATATTATACATACCAAATGATGTACTATTAATTTAACTAAAATGAAAAAGACAGTAAAATTATTTTTATTAATTACTATTATCACACTCCATGCCTTCTCCTGCAAAAAAGCGCCTGCTATAGGGGAACTAAAATTCGATCCGCTACAGAAAAATGTCAGTATAGCCTCGAACCCTGTTCAATCTAATAACCGAAATATGACGGTTGTTTATCTGATTCCCACAGATTTAGACACCATACCCAATTTTAGAAAACGATTTGACGGCGTACTGAAATGGGTGCAGGGATTCTACGCTCAGGAAATGGATAGAAACGGCTATGGTCCTAAAACTTTTGGTCTGGCAAAAGATCCAGCAACGCAGTTGGTTCAAGTCAATGTAATTAAGAGTTCGCAATCTAAAGCTAATTTCGATGGAAATCTGGGCGTAACCGAAGTGAATAATTTCTATGCTGCTAACCCATCCATGAAACAAAGTCAGCATGTCTTAATCATTATGCCATCATTTAGTGGGGGGAGCAATCCTGACAACAGCAATCCATTTTATGGGACAGGAAGATATTGTTATGTAATGGATTATATTGGATTCAACATCAGCAATATCGGAACCGACCCCTTTACAAAATGGCTTGGTGGTCTTGCTCATGAAATGGGCCATGCCTTCAACGCTGCCCATGATAAAGAATGGGTTACAGAAAAAAACATCCTTGGCACCGCGTTAATGGGTGGCGGAAATTATACGCTAGGGAAAACGCCAACCTTTATCGCAGCTGCTGATGCAGCAGTTTTTAACAACAACGAGGTTTTTAACAATAATACCAACACGTATTATAGTAATGTCGTGACAACTATTCCACGAATCTACGCAAGTTATTCTACTACACAAGATGCCATTATTTGCTCAGGTAAATTTACCTCAACTGGCAATGTAGCGAAAATCTTGTATTATAATGATCCTAATGTAAATAATGAAGGCACTGGTACAAATAAGGATTATAATGCAGTTACATGGGTAAGCCCTGTAATAGGTACCGATAGTTTTAACGTAGTCATGCCAGTCAATGAATTTTGGGAGAAATCAAATGGAATGCCGTATGAATTAAAAGTCAAGTTTGTGCACAATAATGGTACAATAACGCAGCACATTTATAATTATACGTTTCAAAATGGCGTTCCTGCAATTAAATTTGATTACCATGCAGAACTCAACAAAACCGGATGGACAATTCAAGGGTTCAGTTCCCAGGAAACCGGGGAAAACGGATTTGCAGCAAATGTGATAGATAATAGTACAGTTACCTTTTGGCATAGCAGATGGTCAACATCACCAACTGGAACGCTTCCACATTTTATAACAATAAATTTGGGTGGCAACAAAACAGCCAACGGTGTGGCACTTCAAAATCGTCAAGGATCAAATAGAGCGATAAAAGATTTCCAAATATTAACCAGCACAGATGGTATAAACTTTATCTCTCAAGGAAATTTTACTGCTGTAAAAACAGATGGAACGCAATATTTTAAATTTGCTAGCCCACAAACCATCAGATATTTTAAGCTCATCGCCAATACATCTTGGGATGGTACACAGAATGCTGCAATAGCTGAGTTAGGGCTTTATTAATTCTATTAAAGGTATTTTATTTATTGATTTTGAAAAATTAGATGAGTACAAAACACAATTATTGTTTGCGCAACACTCATAAGAAACTATCACAAGCCTTCTATAGATATTGCATAATTGTACTCATCTGATTGCAACCTGGACTCCTTTATAGCAAAAGCCAAGATTCCTCTGGAAAGCGAGTAATAGATTGTATTAGAGTGTATGCTGCAAAATTTCGCTTGGTGAAAATGTACGGGTTCAGAGAAGTCATTCTCGGAGCAAATGATAATGTAACGCATGGTTGCAATAGATTACAAATAGGTTCCTAAAGCGTTTAGCATTTCTGAGCGCTTTAGGAAGCTCGTTCGCTAAATAATTTTAATGATATTAGGCCGTCGCAGACTTTCAATTAGAAATTATGGGCCATCTCATACTTTTTGTTTTCAAAAAGAGGGTAGCTAACACACTGGTCAGGATCATAAGTGCTGATGAATTCTGATCAAGATAACAATCAATTAGTGAAGTGATAGTCACATTTGCTCCTGTTTGAATGCCATCCACCTTACAGCCTGAACCTAGTTCAAATGTTAACAATAGTTTATCTGGTTCAGAGGTTTTTAGGGTAAGCCGGCGGAATTTTTTATAGTATTACTCGCTATTGTTATACCCTACGAAGGGTCCTGATGAATAGAGAAATTCCTAAGCATTTGCTCCATATTAACCTGAAATAAATTATAATTGGATTTGACTATTGTAAGTTAGCTCTTATAGGTGCCCAGATATATAGATTGCCTTACGGGTAGTTCGAACCTTACTTTTGTTCAACGCTGATTGTAATGGGATTTAGATGGGAAGTTACCTGCCCATCCAACCTCCATCAACAACTAAAGTTGTTCCATGAACATAATCACTGGCTGGCGAGGCCAAAAAAAGAATCGGGCCTTTGAGGTCTTCGGGTTTTCCCCATCTTCCAATGGGGATTCTTTTTAAAATATCGCTATTCCGCTCTTCATCTTGTCTAATCGCATTAGTGTTGTCTGTAGCAATATAACCAGGTGCAATCGCATTGACATTTACTCCCTTTGCGGCCCATTCATTGGCAAACGCCTTCGTCAATGATGCAACTGCGCCTTTACTTGCGGCATAACTCGATACATTAATTCCACCTTGAAAGGATAGTAGAGAGGCAATAAAAATGATCTTTCCTTCGCCTCTTACAACCATTTTCTTGCCAAATTCCCTACTTAAAATAAACGGAGCAGTTTGGTTGATAGCAATGACCTCATCCCATATTTCATCTGAGTGTTCTGTGATAGCCTTTCTTAATATCGTTCCAGCGTTATTGACCAGGATGTCAACGCGATCATGGTTATTCTTGACCTTATTGATAATCTCATACATTTTATCACGATCCCCAAAATCACACTGATAGGGATAAAACTTTTTACCCAATCCATGGATTGCATTTTCAACCTCGCTACCAGCTAATTCCAAATTCGCTGATATGCCGATAACATCCGCACCGGCTTCCGCCAAAGCAATAGCCATCGCTTTTCCAATACCTCTGTTACAACCGGTAACTAATGCTGTTTTACCATAAAGGTTAATTTCCATTATATTTTTCCTATGGCTTTGTTAATTTCTTCTAGATTTTATTATAGTGGCAACTTGATAATTCTGAGGTTGTCATGGTAAGCAATACGAGTCAAGGGAGATTGAGTGACATATACTCCCCATTTGATATAGCCTACATTTCCAACACTGACATTTCCAGCAAACGTTCGAAAGTTCGTTTTCTCATCCACTAAAGTATAGCTTGATTGTCCGGGTAGTTTCATGTAGGTTTTCATGTAGCCAGTATTATCATCTGCCCATAGTACATCCACCCTGAAATTTAACCACTGGTTTATATATGGTCGTAAGTCTGAAAGAATATCTTTAAGGGTATTGGAGCCCTCATATCTCAGGCGCATTGCATTTCTGGCCGTTCGGAATTGCAATGGAACGCCAGATCCGGATGTAGAATTGCCTGATACTTTAAGTTGGTAGATGGTTGTTTCGTAGGTAGATCCGGAAACCCAAGGTGTCCAGTCTTTTAATAGAACACTGAATTCATAACGACGTTCGTCTCCAGGGAAAAACCTCGCACTTTGTATAGCAACTGCGTCACTTTCACTTCGTATGTTTCCATCAGAATTATATGCGGTATCGCCATATACGATTTTATGAGCTATAGCATAATTGCTGCCATTATTTGCGGGATTTACCATATAAGCGGCATCTGCAGCACTAGCATGCGTGGCTGTAACGCCTGAAATTCCTGAGTCAAAAGTTCCAGTTTCGTAATTTACATTAAGAATTGTATCACCATTATTAAATGTATCACTCACTTTCTCAATATTGTTTTTACTTCTGAAGGATAGTGTTGAAGCACTATCCTGACTTTTAATAGTATTTTCTTTACTGCATGACATCGCTATGAGTGTAATAAATATCAAAAGTTTGTGCGATATAAGATTTATGTTTTTCATTATTCCCTTCGGTTAAATTGTGTTTAACAATAGTATGAGACAAATATCCATCACTTATCAATGTTGGATTTAATATTTTGGCTTTTTCCGTTGATCATCAACTCGAAATCTATTTTACCTTGAACAGAGTCATTTCCAGTATTTTCTTTTATCGTAATCTCCGGAGCTTTTTTGCCTGTAAAAGGGTAAATTACGCTGATAAAATATGGTGTTCTTGCATCGGTCTTCTGTTTCTGGAAGGCTACTGCTGGTCGGGGCATTTCTTTTCTATATTCGTAAGAAACTTTACTTTGCTCTTCTAAGAGTGTTGTTTTATCGGGGTTAAGCAATTGTATCAATAAGTTGTTTCCATCGCCATAGGTTGTGTATAATAGGCGTTTTGATTCATCGTAGACAGGATTGGCATCCTCTTTTAAATGAAATCGGATATCTAGTTTTCCTGTTGCTGCTCCGATTGCTCGATCAATAATAACAAAGTATTTTTGATCAATGAAAAAAACAGTTCGCTGATGATCTAAGTTTTTATAACTCGGGTTGGTAAATGTTAATACATCCATCATTTTACCCGTTTTCCATTTATTTCGTTTAGCATTTGTGATCAACATATTCTGATCATCCAAGGTTAGTGTATTATGCATTTTGGTTTGTCGATATTGTTCACGAAGCTTATTAATTTCCGCATCGCCGCTATAAACAAAAGCTCCTGCATCAGGCATAAAATTTCTACCCCGCACATAAAGCTCAAACGTACCGTTGTCGGGTTGCGCATGGAATTCTCCTGGAGGGCTAGCCTTTAAAACCATCACTGTCGATTTGTCGTTCCAGCCGTTCCTGAAAGTATAAAAACCCGCGTTGCTAGATGCATGAGAGAGGTGATCTGGGAGTTCTCCTTCTTTACCTTCAGTTGCAAAGTATCGGATCACTTCATTTTCCGGAAAACTTTTGGCCCAATTTTGATATTGTTTGATTCTCCCTGATTTATCAGCAATCCATGAATCGCCGAACATCGGCGCATTATAATCAGGAAAGGAAAAATCAATGTTGGCCATGATCATATGTTCAATGGTTTTGCTAAAAGTTTCAGGAAATTCACTTTCCACACCAGCCATCTTAGCCGCATTGTAGCCTTTCAGAAAGATATCGATGGATGCGATATGATAAACAGGGGATAATTCATATTGAATCCCATCGGCGTAAACCTGCTTTGTAATTTCGGTATTTAATATATCTATTCCGCTCTTTCTCCAGAATGGCGATGCTTTAAATTCAGGAAAAAATGACCCTGCAAATAATACTCGCTGGGCTTCAAACAATAGATGGTTGCCCTCTTTAGAATAATGTTGTGGGATATAATCAGCCTGCTGATGGAAAGATTTTAAAAACTCCATTAAAAATGCTGGAGTAAAATGAGTTGAAGACAGAAATAAGTTGAAGGTTCCTGGCAAGCTTTGCACTCTTTCTGAAACTTCCAATGGCCTCCAGGCATAAGCATCGTTATCTGCAGAAAGGCCTAGTGGGTTTTTCTTCACCCAATCCCGGAACTGATAAACCCATTCCGCCGCATATCTTTCCGCTCCCGAGCTTCTATAGGCTAATCCCATAGATTGCCACCAATATACGCGATGAAGCTGCCACCTTACCTCATTATCTTTTACTGGCCAAAGCTGCCAGTTGATTTCTTTTCCGTAATCGAAAAATCCATAACCTTTATGTGGCTGGAATTTATGAAGCAATGCATTATCTGCTTTCTCTTGGTTTGCTGCCCCAATGGATTTTCCTTTGAAACGCTGCTCATCTCCTATATTAAATTCAGGATGGCGAATTTTTTTTCGATTACGATAATAAACTAATAGCTCTTGGGCAGCTTGATCGTACTTCGCTAATTGAAAACTTTGATTTACTTTTTCCAGTCCAGGATAGGTCAAATTAATATTGTCGAAGTCTTCCTTTGAAATCGGACTTTGCTGCGCTTTCAAACTTAGACTAGAAATTGCAAGGGCAATCAGGGATGTTAATACTTTTAATTTCATGTTGTATTAATTTTTTTTCATTGATTTTAAATCAATTTTTTTGATTTCATTATAACGTTTCAGGGCTTCCAGGTAGTAGTAATCTGCATAGTCAAGTGGAGTGTCAATTTCTGAATTATAAAGGAAAGCACCAACACTGTGTTTCAAAATAAAATATTTGTTATCACCAGGTTTCGCCAGATAATCATCAGATGAAAGGGATTTTAGAATATCTTCTGCATAGGTGAAATATTTCTTGCCATCCTTAACCTGTGTACTCAGTTTTAATAATGCTGATGCAATAACTGCTGCGGCTGAAGCATCTCTGGGCGCTCGCTCGGCTGTATCAAGGGCGTTATGAACATCAAAATCCCAGGCGGGTACTTTATCTTTTGGCATTTTGGAATGGTTCATAATGAAAGCCGCGATGTGTTCAGCCTGTTGTAAAAACCTCTCGTCTTCAGAATTGGCATAACACATGGCATATCCATAAAGTCCCCATGCCTGACCGCGGGCCCAGGCCGACTCATCAGTCAAACCTTGGTGTGTTGCTCTACGGATGACCTTGCCTGTTTTCGGATCGTAATCTACAACGTGATAAGAGCTGAAATCTTTTCTAAAATGGTTTTTGAGCGTTGTTAATGCATGAGCATTTGCAGCTTTGGCGTAGCTGGGCTGCTGTAGAAAGTTTGAAGCCCAATATAAATATTCCAGATTCATCATATTATCGATAATAACCGGATAGTTCCACCAGGCAAAGTCCCATGATCTGATCACTCCGATTTTTGGATCAAAACGGTTTAATAAATGCTTTGCCCCATCTTTCAGTGCTGGTAGATATTCATTGTTTCCAGTAATGCGGTAGGCATTTCCATAAGAACAGTAGAGCATAAAACCAACATCATGTGTATTGGTAATATATCTTGCCGAATCTAAGGCTAAAGTAAAGCGTTTAGCATCAGCAGCAAGGGTTTTATCCCCTGTAAGTTCATAGCCATACCATAATGAACCTGGAAAAAATCCAGTTGTCCAGTCTTTGTACGGTGCCAACCTGACTGTCCCATCAGGATTAACCGAACGCGGGTTTTTCCCCGGGCTATATGCGCTTGCGGCTCTCTTCAGTTGAAACGCTGCTACACGGGTTGCTTTGGTGAACCATTGCGTGTCTTGTTGTGCATAACTTTTAAATGTTAGAACGCTAATGAAGAATATGGTTAGGATGTTTTTCATTTGATAGCTTTATCTTTTTGCTGGTTGAATAATCTGCTGAATAAGCAATTGTGAAATTAAGTTGAACACTGCATTTTTAATTTTGATTTTAGTTAAAATGCTTTTGATTTTGATTAAGATTTTTCTTGATGGAAACCTTTTTTAAATGCCTTTCCACAGAATATTTGCCAGATATTCGAATGATTAGCATTAGCCAAAACTTAAATATTTTAGGCTAAAATTGAAAGTATAAGTTTAGATATGAGTGTACTTTAGGGTTTGATTAGGTTCCACATCCAAGCGGATCTTGATCTTAATTTATCTCAACCTAAATAACTGTTTTAATATGAACCAATTAAATGCAATAGGTATCGACGTTGGCGGATCTTCCATAAAATGTGGGGTTGTAGATCCGCGTGGTGAAATTCTGTACTCAACCAATATTTCTCTGAAAAACGTAAAGACGCATGGGGCCGTAATCGGCCATATGACTGAAGCCATTAATGATTGTACCAAAAGATATGCCGATTCGATTCTTGGTGTCGGTGTAGGATTTCCCGGCATCATTGAGAATAATATCGTAATTGCAGGTGGAATTAATTTGCCGGGGTTTAAAAATGTAGAGCTTGGCAATATTTTAAAATTGATTACCCGAAAAAATATCATTATTGATAATGATGCAAACCTGATGGGCCTGGGTGAGCTGACTTATGGTGCGGCCAAAAACTGTAGTGACGCAGTATTTCTAACTGTGGGTACTGGAATAGGTGGTGCGGTATTGATTGATGGTAAACTTTATGGCGGGTTCAAAAACAGGGGAACTGAATTGGGCCACATGATCATCAACCACAAAGGTAAGGCTTGTGCATGTGGCGCCCGGGGATGTTTGGAAGCCTATGCTTCGATCACGGCAATGGTCAACCACTATCAGTCTATCTGTATAGATGCTCCTGAGCACGTTGATGCACGATATATCGTCAATAGGTATATGTTAAGGGAGAGCGAGGCGATAGAGGTAATGGAATCTCATTTCGAGTATATGGCCACAGGTATTGTAAGTCTTATCAACCTGTTCAATCCACAAAGAGTAATTATTGGTGGAGGCATCAGTGAATCGGGCTCATTTTACATTAGGGAGATCGAAAAAAGAGTATTGGCATTAGCCGTACCCACTGGGCCAGGATATTCCCAAATTGTTGCCGCGGGATTGGGTAACAGAGCAGGATTATTGGGCTGTGCCGCAAACATATTTCAAAGATACGGTGCAATCGAACCTGTTAAACAAACGATGATCGTTTGACAGCAGTATTAATCAATATTGAGAATGATTTAATCAAATTTAAAACCCGGAATGAATTTTATAACATAGATTCGTTGTTGAAAATACCCAGATTTTTGCAATCAGGTTTTAGCAGATAAAATATCAAAATAAACTAACCAACATATTCTAGAAAAATTACCAAACTAACCAAACTGAAATGAAACAGATCGTATTTACATTATGTCTGCTATGCTTAGTCGCGGTATCACAAGCTCAAAATGTGATTACAATAAAAGGCGTGGTTCGAGATGGAACCAACCAACCAATCCCAGGCGCGACAATTCTCGAAAAAGGCACCAAGAATGCTGTAGTATCTTCCCAAAATGGATCCTATCAGATAAAAGTTCCTTCAAATGCAATACTCATTTACAGGTACGTGGGATCAAAAGTGACAGAAATCAGTGTGAATAACCGAACAACTATAGATGCTAAACTACAAGATGAATCCAATACACTTAATGAAGTGGTTGTTACAGGATATGGCCAAGAAACTACCCGTGGTAGTCTAACGGGGTCTGTCTCATCCATCAGTGGTACTGAAATAGCGAAAGTGCCTGTTCAAAACGTTGCCCAGGCATTGCAGGGAAGGATTGCCGGGATGCAGGTTACTGTGGGCAGCGGGGATCCAGGTGCTGAACCATCGATTAAAATTAGAGGTGGAACATCTATAACCCAAAGTAATGAACCTTTATATGTCGTGGATGGTGTACCACAAACCGAAGGGTTGGCTTTTTTAGATCCGATGGATATTGAATCTATTGATGTATTAAAAGACGCTTCTGCCACTGCTATTTATGGCGCTCGGGGTGCCAATGGAGTGGTTTTAGTAACCACCAAGAAAGTTAAAGGCGGAAAGACTACTATAAATTATGATGGATACGTAGGTGCCAGAATTACCAGCAAATATTTGCCTGTATTGAGCCCGCTTCAATATGCACAGTATGCTTACGAAAATTCCATTCGCGATGCCACAAGACTTCAGCGCTTCATTACTACTTATGGTTCTTTTGATTCTTTGCAGCTCAATTATGGTGACAGGCCGGGAATTAACTGGCAAGATGAAGTTTTAGGTAAAACAGTGATGAATCAATACCATAAAGTAAGCATTAACGGTGGTAACAGCGAAATCAGATACAATCTTTTTTATTCTAAAAATATTAATGATGGACTATTGTTGAATAGTGGTGCAAATAAGGATATTGCTAAACTTACCGTTACCAACAATATCGGGAAAAAAGGTGTGGTGACCGGTATCGTAAATTATTCCAATCAAGCAATCTATGGAACAGGAGGGACGCAAACCGGAGGGAATGCCAGACTGAGTTTTCTGCAAACATTACTTCAATACCGCCCGATAAACGGGAAAAACAATAATGATCTCGATTTACTGGATGATGCTATAGACCCTTTGGATAACCAAGGCAGTCCAGCTTTTCAAAGTCCTCTGATTGCGCTGAACTCACGTCAAATCAAACAATCCATAAAGAGTTTAAACGCCAGCGCTACTGCTAGATATAATATTATTGATCATCTGACCTATAATGGATTGATTAGTTATACCAGTCAAACCAACAAGATCAAAACATTCATCGATGCCACCAATATTCAGGCGATTCGTGGTGGTGGACCAAGTGGAAGCATTAGTGATGCACTAGCGCAGCGTATATCATTTAATAACGTACTTACCTATGCCAACACCTTTGCGAAAGACCATAAAATGGATATATCCTTGGGACAGGAATACATCTACAACTATTTAGAAAACTTTTCAGCCTCAGCGACTGGTTTTCCAGTGGTGAACAATGGCTTTGATAACCTAGGTGCTGGTACTGTAGCTGGTTTTCCATCGTCTTATGCCGAGGATGATAAACTATTATCATTCTTCGCCAGAGGCAATTATGCCTATAAAGGTAGATATTTATTGAGCGCATCTTTAAGGAGAGATGGATCTTCTAAATTTGGAAGTGAAAATGTATTTGGTTATTTTCCATCAGCAGCGGTGGCTTGGCGCATAATACAAGAACCTTTTATGGAAGGCAACAAAATTTTCTCTGATTTAAAGTTGCGTCTGAGCTATGGCAGTTCTGGTAACAACCGGATTGCCAATTACGCATCACTAAGTACATTCGTTACTGGTAATTATCCTTTAAACAATCAAATTATCAGCACTGCTTACCAGTCTAATTTATCTAATCCATTTTTAAAGTGGGAAACGGTGGTGCAACGTAATTTAGGTTTAGATTTAGGTTTACTGAAGCAAAGAATAACGCTTACTACAGATATTTACGATAACCGCTCTAAAGATTTACTTTATAATACGCGTATTCCTGCCAGCTCTGGTTTCACCACGCAGCTCCAAAATATTGGTGAAACTTCTAGTAAGGGAATCGAATTTACATTAAACACTATCAATATTAAAAATAGCGCCTTTCAATGGAATACCAATTTCAATATTGCATTCAGTAGGACAAAAGTTTTAAAATTGAGCAATGAAGAAAATTCCTTGTTGGTAAGCAGTTATAATACAGCTTTTAATGATTATATCTTACAGGTGGGACAACCTGTTGGTATTATGTATGGTTATATCAGTGATGGATTGTATCAAGTGAATGATTTTAATTTCAATGCCACTACAAACACTTATACATTAAAAACTGGTGTAGTGAATAATGGTACAGTTGTGCAACCAGGGTATGCTAAATACGCAGATTTAAGTGGTCCGAATGGTACTCCGGATGGCTTGATTAATGATTTTGACCGTACGGTTATCGGAAATGCAAATCCTAAGTTTACAGGTGGTATAAACAATAACTTTAGCTATAAAGGCATTGATTTAAGTGTGTTTTTTGATTTTACCTATGGAAATGATATTTACAACGCCAATATTCAGAATAATCTAGGTATATCAGGTGATTTTAATAGTAACCTTGCTTTTCAGGTTGAACGATGGACCAATATAAATGCAGCTGGCCAACTGGTAACCAACCCAGCTGAACTGGAAGCATTGAACAGTGGAAAAAATACAGTAGCATCTATTGGAGGGGTTACTGGAGGCAGATTAACCCATTACGCGATAGAAGATGGTTCATTTCTACGAATAAACAATGTGAGCCTAGGATATACATTCCCAAAAAAATGGCTCGAGAAAGTAAAAATCAAAAATGCCCGGGTGTATTTTACTGCATATAATCTTCATGTATTTACCAATTATTCTGGTTATGATCCGGAAGTTAGTGTAATTAATAACCCGCTTACTCCAGGCGTTGATTTTAGTGCCTATCCTAGGGGCAGATCGTTTGTAGCTGGTTTAAGTTTATCCCTTTAATATTGATTGAAATGAAAAATAGAAATACTCATATAACAAAGGCTTTAGTATTTGGATTGATTGGGCTAATGCCAATGATTTCCTGCAAAAAAATAGTAGAAACCACTCCATATTCGTCTTTTACCTCATCAAATTATTTTCAATCTGTTAGTGAAGCCTACTCAGCAACACTTGGTGTTTACGAAGCCATGAAAAGTCCAAATACCTACGCATGGAATATTCCTTTGGTATATGATGCCGACACAGATGTCGAGTTTTTGAGCCCAGGAACTACGGTAAATGATTGGCGGGAGGTTTCACACTATTACTATCTTGCCGGAAACTCTTTGTTTTACAATACATGGTCGACCCTTTATGCTGGAATTGACCGTGCCAATGTGGTGATTGAACGTATTCCGAAAATGAATTTATACACAAATGGATCGGTTGCTGAAAAAGCAGATCTAAATAGAATGCTAGGAGAAGCCAAGTTTTTGAGGGGATTTTATTATTCAGAATTGGTGAGATTCTGGGGTGATGTGCCTTTCAAGACAAAAAGTTCGGTTACGGGAGATGATTTAAGATTACCCCTTACTGATCGTTTTATCATTTACGAGCAGGTAATTAAGGACATGCAAGAAGCTATCATAGTGTTACCTGCTTCTCTACCTACCGATGAACGGATTAATAAATTTGGTGCAAAGGCAATGTTGGCTCGTGTTGCACTTTTTGCAGGGGGATATTCACTGAGACCCAATGGAACCATGCAAAGGGCAAATGACTATACAAAATATTATCAGATCGCTCAAACACAGGTAAACGAGGTAATTGCGTCTGGTCTTTATCAATTGAACAATAGTTATAGCCAGGTTTTTAAAAACCAATCACAACAGGTTTTCGAACCAAAAGAAAGTCTTTTTGAAACTTCATTTTATACTCCAGCGGTGACTAACACTAACAGCTCAAGCTTTGGACATTTCAATGCACCGCTTACAGTGAATGGTCTGTATGGTAGTACACTAAACAGGGTTTTTGTTCCGGCATCCTTTTACACCAGTTTTGATAGTGGAGATTTACGTCGTGATTTCTCAATTGCCAGATATAGTCTGGATATAAACGGTAATAGGGTTCCACTGTTAACTGCCAGACAAGATGAGACCTGGACGCCAGGAAAGTGGAGCCGCGAGTATCAAAAAAACTCAGCTTTGGAAAGAAGTTACACGAACATCAACTATGTTGCGATGCGGTACGCAGATGTTTTACTGATGAAAGCAGAAATAGATAATGAGTTGAATAATGGGCCAACTATGGAAGCTTATGACGCCATCAATTCGGTAAGGAGAAGAGCTTATGCAACCAGTACTCCAGGAAGTGGCATTACCATTACATTGGGTGCGGGAGGAACTGGCTATACAGCCGCTACAACCATCAGCATTACAGGTTCGGGGGTGGATGCATCTGCAGTCCCAGTGATTACCTCAGGAAGAATTTCAGCCATTACTATTTTAAATGCAGGTAGTGGCTATACAACAGCGCCCACCATAACAATTAACGGTGTAGGTACTGGAGCTGTGTTAACCCCTGGATTGCAGACCAAGCGAACAAATGCAACTGTAGATTTACCAGCAGGATTATCAAAAGATGCCTTTTTACTAAGAATTCAAAATGAAAGAGCATGGGAACTGTGCTTCGAAGGTATGCGCCGATCTGACCTGATTAGATGGAATTTACTTGGCGATAAGATAAAATCAACACAGGATGCGGTAAAAGCCATTCGTTCGCAATATAACTATGTAGCAAGTACCAACTTTGTAAAAGGCAAGCATGAGCTTTATCCGCTTCCGCAAAACGAGTTGGATGTGAATAAGAGCATTTCAAGACAGAATCCAGGTTTTTAATCACGCTATCAAAATCATGCTATACTATGCTATAGGTTGCTCTTATGGTAGATGCTTTATAAGATGATCGCTCAGCAGCGGTACCAGACATGACTGATTCCTATTGAATGGGGACGTATAACAGCGAAGGATAATAAAAACTCTACTACGCTTTATTTATCAGTTTTTAACGGGCCTACGGATGGGAAATTGACACTGAAAGGTTTAAAAAATGAAATACTTGCCGCCAGTTTATTAGGCAAAAAAGTGAACTAAAGACAAAGAAAGTTGATGATGCTACACGAGAAATTACTGGTTTGCCCAATAGTCCACCAGATAAGATTGCCACTGTGATTGTTGTAAAATTAGATGGCTTATCTAAAAGAAAAATGATTAAGCCAGCAATAAAAATGACATTGGGTTTGATTGATTAATATCGCTTAAACTAAGACTTCTAGCTTACAACCCAATTATATTACATGACATAATATGTTAAAAATCTATTTAGCTTCATTCACCCTCACATTCTTTTTAGTCATTGGTATAGCATCTGCACAATGCATAAACACCGATAAATTGGATTGGTGGAAAGATGGCAAATTTGGCCTTTTTCTTCATTGGGGGTTATATTCAGTTGGTCATTGGAATAATGCACCGCAGAAAGGCAATGAGCATTTTATGTATTTTGAGCGTATTCCGATAAAAGACTATGCAAAAATAGCAGAAACATTTTATCCAACGCAGTTTAATGCCGAGTTATGGGTGCTAAGGGCAAAAAAAGCTGGCATGAAATACATCGTTATTACGGCCAAACATCATGATGGTTTCGCGATGTACAATTCACCCAGTAATAATTTTAACATTGTTAATCTTTCACCATGGCATAAAGATCCAATGGTTGATCTGGCCAAGGCATGTAAGAAGTACGGTTTGAAATTTTGCTTTTATTATTCCCTCGGTAGAGATTGGGAAAGTCCCAATACGGTTTGGAATAAGATTGGAGCAAAATCAGGCAATACTTGGGATTACCCGAATGAAAGTAAGAAATTACCAAAAATATATTGACGAAAAGGTAAAACCACAGTTAAAAGAACTTTTAAGCCAATATGGTCCAATAGGAATGATTTGGTTTGACACACCAGAGGGAACAACTCCATCACAGAGCGAAGATTTACGTAATTATATCCTGGATATACAACCGAATTGTATCATCAACAATCGTATAGGTAATGGGTTCGGAGATTACACAGTTTCCGAGCAGAAAATAAGTGCTGGTAAAGAAGTTCAGGCTTGGGAGGCCTGCATCACTATGAGCAGGAAATGGGGATATAGTAAGTTTGATAATGAATGGAAATCCTCCGAACTGTTAGTTCGTCAGCTGGTTGAAGTTGTGTGTAAGGGCGGTAATCTTTTGTTGAATATTGGTCCAAGTGACCTGGGTGAGTTCCCCCCAACCAGCGTTGCTAATTTAAAGGTTATTGAGCAATGGATGAAAGTAAACGGTGAGGCTATTTATGGAACGAAACCCTGGTTTGTGCTTAATGAACAAAGCATATCCTTCAATGGTAGTCAGGAAGACGTGATGGGGAAGTCGGATGCAGATTTAACCTCCAAAGATATTTTTCCTGACTATTATTATAATCAAAAAGGAGATAACGTTATCTATCTATTTGCTCGCAGTGTACTAGAGAAAAAATTGGAGGTAGAGAGTTTAGTCAAACAAGGCATAAAAATTAAAGCGATTAAGTTACTTGGCAATGCTGGTAGAATATCGTGGGAGAACAAAAAGGATAAAACTACTATCGAGATACCAGAAGATTTTAAAGCAGTTTTACCGGTTTATGTATTTAAAATAGAATTTTCTTCAAAACAATCTAAAAATGAACAGACAAGATCTTAAACATTCCTTACTGTTGTTCTTAATGTTTTGCAAACTAAATAATGCAATTGCTCAGAATAAACAGCGTCCAAACATTCTAATCATCATGACTGATCAGCAGACTGCTGAAGCCATGAGTGCTGCGGGGAATAAATATATGAAAACCCCTGCTATGGATAAGCTTGCGAAAAACGGTGTTCGCTTTAAAAGAGCCTATTGCGCACAGCCACTTTGTACGCCATCACGTTCTTCAATCTTTAGCGGTAAAATGCCACACGAGACGGGTTTTGTTGGCAATGCGCCTGAGAAAGATGGACAATGGCCAGATAGCTTATTGATGATGGGTAAAATATTCCAGAATGAGGGTTACCAAACTGGATATGTTGGTAAGTGGCACTTACCTGTACCTGCAACCAAAGTTAGCCAACATGGATTCAACTACATAGAAAATACCAATTTCTTGGATTATAACGATGCCGCAACGCCATCCTTTAGCGCCAGGTTTATTATGGAAAATAAAGATAAGCCATTTTTATTGGTTGCTTCCTTTTTAAATCCCCATGATATTTGCGAGTGGGCAAGGGGTGAAACATTAAAGATGGATGTTTTAGCAAATGCCCCACCTGTAGCGGAGTGCCCACCTTTACCTTCAAACTGGCGAATTCCCGAACTGGAACCAAAAATTGTACGGGATCAGCAAAAAACGGTGGGTTTGCGCACTTACCCATCAGTAGGCTGGACTGGAGATCAGTGGCGGCAATATCGATGGGCTTACAACCGTTTGGTCGAAAAAGTGGATGGTTATATTGGAATGCTCTTAGGATCGCTTCAAAAATATGGCGTGGAAAAGAATACGATCATTATTTTTACCGCAGACCATGGCGATGGATACGCCGGCCATAGCTGGAATCAAAAGCAGATTTTATACGAGGAATCAACAAAAGTCCCTTTTATCATCTCCAAAATGGATGGTTCAATAAAACCCCGTATTGATGATATGTTGGTTTGCAATGGTACTGATATTATTCCAACAATTTGTGGCCTTGCCGCTGTAGACAAGCCAGGTTATTTGAAAGGAGTAAATTTAAGTAAAAGATTGATTAACCCGAACGTTTCACTTCGCGATACTATGGTTATAGAGACTGAATTCGCCGATAACGAAGAGTTGCTGGGTATCAGCGGAAGAGCGGTAATCACAAAGGATTTTAAGTATATTGTTTACGATAAAGGACTACTTCGTGAGCAACTTTTCGATCTGAAAAAAGATCCTGGAGAGATGCATAATCTGGCAAAGGAAAATGCAAGCAAAAACAAGTTATTAAAAATGAGAAATTACCTTAAGCAATGGGGCACAAAAAATGGCGATAAATTTAATTCAGGTTTGTAGAAAAGTATCTTAATATATGATAATGAAAATTTTTATAGCACTTTTTACTTCCTTGCTCTCGATTAAGTCCTTAGCACAGGAGCCAGGTGTAAAACAAGTTAATGAAGCAAAACTTCATGCCCGGGTACGCGAATGGCCATATCCTGCTAATGGAATAACGGTTCCCACAAATGCACCAGCTTTATTGTGGCCAGGTACAAATGGTAAGAATAAGGTTTTACCAATGGAAAGTGGTAGTGAGATTCCGGAAGATCCAAATATTGAAAATGTAAAATATAAAGTAATGTTGGCCACAGATCCAAAATTTATAAGCAATGTGATATCGGGCAAGGAACAGCGATGGGCAGTATATCCACTGCATCAGGCTTTAAAACCTGGTAAATGGTATTGGAAATATGGTTACACACTAAAAAATAGCAATAATTGGATTTGGTCTGAAACCTACGACTTCTTAATAGATCCCAAGTACGCTAATTTACAAGTTTCGCCATCAATAGAAACCGTGCTAAAACGGAATGAAGGATCGCACCCATTATTGTGGAATATGAACCAGATTGGGGAAGATTTTTACAATAGAAATCTCCAAAATCCTGAAGCTAAAAAGTTTATTGCTTTTGCTGAAAAATTGATGTTGGAGCCGCTTCCTGTTGAAAAACCTCAAAGAATTATTGATACTACAAGTAAAACACCTTTAGAAAAAAAGATTATTATTGAGCGGATGTATCACGGCTTTGGTGATGCGGTAGGCACACCAGTTAGAAATCTTTGCATTGCATTCCAGTTAACCAAAGACAAACGTTTTATTCTGGATGCAAAAAGAAGAGCGTTGAATATTGCCAACATGGATCCGAATGGTTTGGCTACCGGTGATGATTTTACAAGTGGCGCAGTATTGGAAGCTTTAGGCTGGTTTTATGATGCAGGTTACGATTACTTAAATCATGAAGAAAGGCTCCGCTTTAAAAATATGATTACGCTGCGGGCGAAGAGGGTTTATGATCATCTTCCCAACCGTTTTGAGCTTCATGTCAGCGATAATCATGTTTGGCAAATCACTTTAAGAAACCTGGCTATTGCAACAGTATCAGTAATCAACGAAGTACCGGAAGCAAAAGAATGGTTAGCCTATATGTATGAAGTGTGGTCGGCGAGGTTTCCGGTTTTGGGTGCAACTGATGGCGGTTGGCATGAAGGAAATGGCTATTTTAGGGTTAACTTTAAATCGATTATCTACCTCTCTCAAATGTTCGGTGATTTTAGTGGAGTAGATTATTTTAAGCTTCCCTGGATGCAAAACTTACCCTATTATCTCATCTATACGCATCCTAACGGTTCTGCCTCGACCGCAACGGGTGATATGTGGGAAAATATTCCATACATCGTAAAAGGAGAAGCCTGGTTTGCAGATGCACTAGCTCTTAAAGTAAATAACCCCTATCTAAACAATTATGTGGCGAAGATAAAAATCGATAACCCTGAATATTTCAGAGGAACGGATGATTATCTGCTTTTTAGATTGCTTAATTACAAGCCAGACCGAAAGATCGCAACAAAATCTTTTGATGATTTACCCAAAAGCAGGGCTTTCAACGATGTAGGCGTTGTGGCCATGCATGAAAACCTCAACGATGCCAGAAATAACCTAAACAGTTATTTATTAAGCAGTCCTTTTGGTGCATCAGGTCACGGACATGCTTCACAAAATGCTTTTACCGTAAATTATAAAGGTAAAGTACTTTTTGGTGGAAGCGGGTATTATAGCAATTTTAGCGATAAGCATAACCTTTTTTATTACAGAAGTTCAAGGGCATATTCAACAATTTTAGCGGATAGCATTAGTCAAAAGATTGGCGAAGAAGGATTTGGTTGGATACCAAGATCAATCAGTGGTAAAAACATTCAATATGCTTTGGGAGATGCAAGTAATGCCTACGGAAAGATCCAAAGTGAGTTTTGGTTAAACCGTTTTGATCAGATCAAAGTTGCGCCAACAGCAGGGAATGTGTACGGAGAATCGGGCGTAACCTTATATCGCCGGCACATGCTTCAGCTTGCTGGAGAATATATTGTGCTTTACGATGAACTATCAGCCAGCAAACCTGTAAAATGGACTACCCTGTTTCATGCACCATATAGCAAGATTCAAGCAGAAAATTCGAATGCAACAATTCGAAAAGATTTCACTACTGAAAATGATTCTGTACGCAGCGTGGCAACAGTTTTTGCCAACAGTCCGATTAACTTGGTGGTACATAATCAATTTTCTGAACTTGCCGAAAATTGGAATAAGGTAACGGATGATGAGGGTAAAATCAAAGATTTCAAAAACCAATGGCATGCGGGCATCACGTCTCTGCCAGCTAAAAACTTCAGATTTTTAACGATTATACAAATTAAAACCGGTAAGGTGGAAGTGATTAAAATGCCTGATAGCGATGAAGGGATTTGTGAGGTAAGGATAGGAGAGTGGCGTATTAGGGCACAGTTGAATGGCGATAAAAAGGCTGCATTAACAATAGACGGAGCGCAAAGCGAATCGTTATTTACTTATGGAAATATGCCGGTAAAATTTCAGGGGAAGGCCTTGGTTCGAGATCTAAAGGGAAGTTCTGTTTTGCTTGAGATGATCGATGGTAAGTTAGTCAAAAAAGAAGTGGTAGATCAGTTTCCTGATGTTTTGAAATATGATAGCGCTAACTAACATGTTAAAATTGATCACTATTAAAAGATTTTTAATCAAATTTAAAAGTGGCTTACATGATGCATCGCTAACTTCGTAATGTTGAGTGTGATTATGTAAACTTATAAATGCTTATCTTGAATATTTAATCATCAGGTTATCATAAATTCTATGCTTCTACAGAAGTTATCAATCATACAAAAAGCAAATTGGTTACGATTCAGGTGGCTGAATGCCATTTTTGTATTATGCTTTATTGTGATAACTGGCGATTCGGAAGCGCAGGTTTCTGATCGTAATTTTAGAAATATTTCAGTAAGCAAGGGACTTTCCCAGAGCACCGTTTTCTCGATAAAGCAGGATACGCTGGGATTTATCTGGATGGCGACGCAGGATGGACTCAACCGCTATGATAGCAAAGGTTTTAAAGTCTACCGTCCTGTTAAGGCTCATCCAAATAGCCTTCAATCTTATTACATCCGCACATTATTTGTCGATCATGTCGGTAATTTATGGATAGGAGGTAATCAAGGCGTTAGCCGATACGATTATGCCAAAGATGAGTTTATCAACTATAAATTACCTCGGAGCTTAGGGGAGTGGTATGTTTCTTCGATTACTGAAGATGAGCACCATAATCTTTGGGCAACTTCAGTGGTGGGTGGTATTTTTCAGTTGTCACCAAAATCAAAGACTTTTGAGGAAGTAAATTTAAATTTATTCGATTATGGAATTAGGAAAATAGCTTATATCGGCAACTGGAAAAAAGATCTTTTGATCGGAACCGATGTTGGGCTTTTCAAAAGGTCGGGAAACAAGGGCCAATTATCAAAAATTGATCTGGGTTCGGAGAAAGCAGCGATAAATGAGGTTTATCTGGATGGTGACCTTTTATGGGTGGCCACAGAAGGAGCTGGATTAATTCGCTACAATCCGGAAACGAATCAAAATAAAACTTTTTTACATCAAGCGGATGCGAACAGTATTGCCGACAATAACATTAGGAGTGTAGGGAAAGATACACAGGGGGATATCTGGCTTGGAACGTTCAAAGGTTTGTCTATTCTTAGTGCTGCTTCTGGGCTGTTTGATAATTATTTTCATCAGGTTTCTCAACCCTACACCATTAGCCAGAATTCAGTTCGGTGCTTTTTCAGGGATAAGCAAGATGGTATCTGGTTGGGTACATTTTATGGAGGGGTAAATTATTATCATCGCAATGATATCAAGTTTAACCTGCTGAGTCAAAACACGGGCAAATTATCGTTAAATGATGAGGTGGTTAGTGCCATCAGTCAGGATAAAAAAGGTAATTTTTGGATCGGTACCAATGATAAGGGGCTGAATTATTGGGATAGAAAGAACAACACGATTATCTATTATACGAGCAGTGAGCGCAACGCCAGCACATTGGCATCAAACAACATAAAAGCTATCGCTTTTGATGATCGCGAGCAAGTACTGATCGGAACGCATAATGGCGGTTTAAATATATTAAACCCGGCTACAGGATCAGTTAAGCGTTTTTTACACAATGAAAATGATCCAAATTCAATTGCCGGTAATTTGGTATACGGCGTACTAAAAGATTATAAGGGCAGAATTTGGGTGGGAACCCGGTCTGGATTAGACCAATTTGATTCCGAAAAGGGGTTATTTTCTCACATTCATTTGGATAAGGCTGGCAAAAGGCTGAGCTCTGATGATATCACTTACCTTTTTGAGGATAGCAGGCGTAGGATATGGATCGGTACAACCAATGGAGTTACTCTGCTTTATCCGGATAATATGCTTTTCGGGAATACCGCTAAATCTCAAATTAGTGATGATGTAGTTACCTGTATAACTGAAGATAGCAATCAGCGAATATGGGTTGGCTCAAGGGAAGGCTTGAGTTTGTTCGATGAACCAAGCCAAACATTCATCACACATCGAAACCGAAAAGATTTTATAACAGGTACCATTTATGGAATTGAATCCGATCAGGAAGGAAACCTGTGGATTTCTACCAACAAAGGGCTTGTTCGCTACAATCCAGCGACCAAATCAGTCCAAACTTTTGATGAAAGCGACGGCTTGCAGAATAATCAGTTTAATGATTATGCTTTTTGCAAAGCCAGGGATGGGATGTTACTCTACGGGGGCATTAATGGCGTTTCTTATTTTTATCCCTCAAATATCAAACAACAATCCTTATCATTAAAAGTATCCTTTACTGCACTTGAGGTTTTCGGCCGAATGGTGAATATGGGCGATGAAACCGAAATACTCGAAAACCCACTGGATCAAACCAATAAAATTTCGATTGCTTCTGAATATAAGCAGTTTACCATCCGTTTCAATGCCTTCAATTATATTTCACCAAACCGAACCCACTACCTCTATATGTTGGATGGTGTGGATGAAAACTGGCAGCGAACAGATGATTTGAAGGTGGTTTATAATAATTTAAAAGCAGGCAACTACCATTTTAAAATTAAGGCTGTAGGCCCGAATGGAGAGACTAGTGCAGTGCGGAGTTTGCAAATCAATGTACTTCCACCCTGGTATAATACCTGGTGGTTTTACACTTTGGTATTCGCTTTTGCTATAGTTGGGGCTTATGTTGCTTACAGGATTATTGCAGAGCGTGTTAGAGCACTGCATCAGTTAAAGCTTGAACGTGTGGATAAAGAAAAAGTTCGCTACATCAATCAGATGAAAATGGATTTTTTTACGAACGTTTCACACGAATTGAGAACCCCACTAACCTTAATTCTTGCTCCACTGGAAGAAATGATCAATAAGCCACTGGCGCAAAAGGCGATTACAAAGCGTCATGAAATGATGCTCACGAATGCAAAGCGGTTGTATAATCTGGTCGATCAGCTTTTCGAGTTCAGGAAAACAGAAACGGGAACAAGGCGTTTAAAAGTAGAAAGGGGTGATATTGTAAGTTTTATACATGAGATATACGAATCTTTCAAGCCTTTATCAGATCAAAAAAATATCAAATATACTTATCGGTCTACCCAGGCAAAGCTTGCCTTTTTCTTTGACCATGATGCAATGGAGAAAATATTGTTCAACTTGCTTTCCAATGCATTTAAATACACTAGAAACCAAGATCAAATCAGTCTCGATTTATCTATCTCAAAAGATTATGCCATTATCAAAATAAGCGATACCGGTGTGGGGATTGGCAAGGATGATCTTGCCAAAATCTTTGACCGTTTTTACCAGGTCAACAACCAGGAAATGAACCTGGGTTCAGGTGTCGGTCTGGCTTTCACCAAACGACTGGTTGAATTGCATCACGGATTTATCCTTGCCGAAAGTGAAATTGGTAAAGGAAGTGTTTTCACGGTTTCGATCCCAACTTCAGATATTGCCTATGGAGATTTAGGTAAAAAAGACAGTGCGATTTATGAACTCTCTACTGTATCTGAAGTATTAACCAGCCAAGCGGATCAAAATGTTGAAGAGGTTCTGGAAGATTCCAATGTTGTTGAAGCAGACGGCATACACAAAAGCCATTTGTTATTAGTGGATGACAACCAGGAAATACTAGATTATTTGCGGGAATATTTTGAAACAGACTACCGGATTACCGTTGCGTTTGACGGACTTATGGCACTCAAAATACTTGAAGAACAGGCTTTTGATCTGATTGTGAGCGATGTGATGATGCCAGAGCTTGACGGTCTGCATTTTTGTAGACGTGTGAAACAGAATATCAATACGTCTCATATTCCTGTGATGTTACTCACGGCGAAATCAGAAATCGATCAGCAGATTAAGGGATTGGAAATGGGGGCTGACGATTATATCACAAAACCTTTTTCCATTGAGATGCTTGCAGCCAAAATTTCCAACCTGTTGAAAGCTAGAAAACGTTTGATAGATTATTACAGCGGCAGTAGGGAGGTGGTTCCTCAAAATCTGGCCTTCAATACCCTTGATGAAGAGTTTCTTAAAAAAGCAATAGATGTGGTAGAGAAGCATTTATCGGATTCAGATTTTTCGGTAGAAAAATTTAGTCAGGAGATTGGCATGAGCCGATCTAACCTCTATTTAAAATTTAAGGCAATAACAGGAGAATCAGCAACTGATTTCGTCAAAACCATCAGATTTAAAAAGGCAGTTGAACTGATGCAAAGCAAGCGATATACAATGGCACAGGTTACTTATATGTGCGGGTTCAACTCCCCATCTTATTTCTCAACAGCTTTTAAGCAATACTATGGTTGTATGCCGACCGAATACCTGATCAAGTTAGATTCAGAAAAAGGCTAGACCAAATTATCCACACATAATCAAATCATGACAAAAACCTATTTAAAATTCATCTTCACAGCAGCATTAATTAGTATAAGTAGCTACGTTCAAAGTCAAGTTGTTACGCTGGATCATTACTTTAACAGTGAAACCAAGCCAAGCGCAGACGGACAGAGTCACCCTTTTCATTATTTGTGGAACGATACGGAAATGACCGGCTTCTCTATTTTAGGTGCATCTTTTAAGGGTAATGGCGCAAAAGAACTTAGCGTGCTTTTTAAAAAACCAACAGCGAAAACGCTGGCAGGGAGTGATGTTTACATCATTGTAGATCCTGATCACCTGAAAGATAATCCTAAACCAAACTACATGAACTCTGAGGATGCAAATGCAATAGCGGGCTGGGTAAAGAGGGGAGGGGTTCTATTGCTTTTAGGAAATGATAAAGCGAATGCAGATCTGGAGCACTTTAATATTTTAGCGGAGAAATTTGGGTTCAGATTTAACAATGATTTAATCCTTCATGTTACAGATGATGCCCATTTCGAAGATGGAGCAATAAATATAAGCAATAACCAGATTTTCAAAACTTCCAGAAAGATTTTTATCAAAGATGCTTCTTCTATTTCCATAAGCCATACAGCAACGCCAGTCTTAAAAACCAGCAAAGGTGAGGTTGCAATGGTGATTTCTAAATATGGAAAGGGAATTGTTTTAGCTCTTGGTGACCCATGGTTGTATAATGAATATACAAATGGCAGGTTACCGCAAGGTTTCGAAAACGATAAAGCAGCAGATGATCTATCGAAGTTTATGCTTAAATCAATAAAATTGAAACGTTAATAAACATCAGCTAATCAACGGTGAGTTAGTAAATTCGGATGTATTAGTATTATTTATGCGCTATTTAAAATTTTCTTGATTCCATTATATGAGGGAAACTAAAACTTTAATCTTTACAATACTGCCTCTCTTTTGGTTAACATGCTCCGATTCAAAAAATAGTATCGGAATAAAACAACGGCAAGATTCTCTTGCTTCTTGCGGGCAAAATCTTCCTGATAGGTTTGGGGTATTAAGGGATTCCTCAAGTTTTGCTACCAATAAAGTTAGTCATCGCTGCATGGTGCTCATTCCTGCGGGAACGTTTAATATGGGCGCCAAGGATAAAGAAGGACGAGAGGATGAATATCCTCAACACAAAGTCAAACTATCTTCTTTTTGGATGGATGCTAATGAAGTAACGAATGCAGAATTCAGAATGTTTGTGGATGCGACTGGGTATCTGACAACTGCTGAGCGAAAACCGGTTTGGGAGGAAATGAAAAAACAACTGCCTGCAGGAACTTCAAAGCCGCCAGATAGTATTTTTGTTGCCGCATCGCTAGTGTTTTATCAACCTCAAACGATTGATGGTTTGGATAATGCTGCTCAATGGTGGCGCTGGATGAAAGGAGCTGACTGGAAACATCCCCATGGACCGAAAACCAATATCAATGGAAAAGATCATTATCCTGTAGTTCACATTTCTTGGGATGATGCGATGGCTTATTGTAAATGGTCTGGAAAGCGTTTGCCTACCGAAGCGGAATGGGAATATGCAGCAAGAGGTGGTTTGAAAGAGAACTTATATCCCTGGGGAAATGAGGATGTTGAAAAAGGTATTGCCAAAGCCAATACGTGGCAGGGCAGTTTTCCGATTAGCAATACAAATTGGGATAAATTTGGAGGCCTTGCGCCTATAAAACAATTTAAGCCCAACGGTTATGGTCTGTTTGATATGGCCGGAAATGTTTGGGAATGGTGCAGTGATTGGTATCGTTCAGATTACTATAAATCGGTCGGTCAATTAGCTACAAATCCAATTGGCCCCACAGATAGTTTTGACCCAATTGAACCAGGCATACCAAAAAAGGTTGTTCGCGGTGGTTCATTTATGTGCAACGTATCCTATTGTGAGGGTTATAAGGTTACTTCACGAATGAAAACCTCGACTGATACAGGTCTTGAACATACTGGATTTCGGTGCGTAATCTCTAATGGATTTTAACTAATAATAGTACTTCTGATTTGTGACTGCGACCTTTCTGGATGTCGCATAGCGCTGATTTTATCCTGGCTTACAAATTTATTTTTTCGTTCTGTTGCGAGATTTTATAAACTAACATACTTTATCACGCACTATCATCTTCGTGTCTGATTCGCGGTTCAAAATTTATTATTATTCAAACCACTGTCTATACCTATTGCGTGGTGGTGTGAAAAACCATCATTTAAGCATTGGTTAGAATAACTATTATAATTGATTTTTAGTTGGATAATGTATGTGCCATTCAATCCAAAATCTGTATCCGTTATCAAGTGAGAATTTGAACTATCAATCATCAAAAAATTAATGACGAGATTTGTGTGTATAGACCTAACCTCATTCATAAAAATAACATCATGAATCCATAAAGAAATATTTAGCATGGGAATCTAGGTCGCCTAAAAGTATATTTATATTTGTATCAAAAGATTTGACATTCAACGTTCATTTTTTAAAACAAAACTATCGTGAATATTTTTTCTATTAAAATCTACCATCTCTTGATAATTAATTAAAAATATCGTGTGCTATCGGTTATTGAGTGTATACACCTTAATACTTCAGTGTAGTGGTCTGAAGTTAATCATTTAATGATCAATCTTTCTCAAGCCAATGGGACTAACTTTCGCATGAATAGTATTTCACGGATCTCACTATTGAGCGATAATCTTACCAGAATGTTAACAGAACATCTCAAAGTTATTTCAATCAATAAACCACGCCTAAGTTTCAATTCTGTTACATTACTCCTGGATTGTTTTATATCGCTTTTTCTATCTTTGCCGGGATCCGTTTTTTAAAATGTCAAGAAACCACACGTCTATAACCCGTACAATACAGGCTTTACGTTACACCGTTTTCACGCTGGTGCTGGTGCTTTTTGCGCTTTTAAATTCATTAATTCCCAGTATAGGGCAGGAGGTTGGTTCTCATTTGGAGGATATCGGAGAACAGGTAACGGAATTTGTGGGTCTGGACAATCAGCAGATCGATCATCATTTTAGCTTTGTCAAAACCAAGGCAAACAAATACCGTAAAAAATACAAACACCTTAATGATTCCGGGCTTAATATACAGCCTTTCGCTAAAAGGATCACCCAGAATTATACAATTCCTCATTCATTAACCGGCTATCAACAGCCGCAGATTTCTTGCGGCCAACATGGTTTTCTTTACCGTTTAACTTATTTCTAAAAGCATTATTTAATTTTTCTATTCGCCTATTCAATAGGTATTAATGTATCTTAAATAATTTTCAACTGAAGCTGTAATGCTATGCTTCATTTTCAGAAATAACACACAACAATGAAACTAAGACGGATGGTAATTCCTATGCTTGCATTGGCTTTCGGCGCCTGCAAAAATGGCAATACCAATAATAATACAAAGGATATAGTAGAGATACCTGTACTCAAACTAGAAGCACAGGACACCTCGTTAACGAATGATTATGTTGCCGATATGCAGGCAATCAAAAATGTGGAAGTGCGTTCTCGGATGCACGGATTTATTGACCGGGTGATGGTAGACGAAGGTCAGCAGGTGAAGCAGGGACAGTTGCTATTTCAGTTGAACGACAGGGAATATTCCATTGCATTAAATAGGGCTAAGGCTAATTTGGCAAGTGCGCTCTCAGCGGCCAGTATTGCCGAGGTTGAGCTAGAACGAATCAAAACTTTAGTGGATAAAAAGGTAATATCCCCATCGGAACTATCATTGGGTGAAGCCAAATTATCCGAGGCAGCATCGAGAATCAAAACTGCCAAAGCAATGATTGACGATGCGAATCAAAAACTGACCTATGCAAAAGTTAGGGCTCCATTTTCGGGCAGGATAGACCGATTACCGCTTAAAGCGGGGAGTTTAGTCGAAGAAGGTGCATTGCTTACTACAGTTTCCGACACCAGACAGATGTATGCCTATTTTGACGTTTCGGAAAATGAATATCTGCAATTCGTTCGAAATGGTAAAGGCCGTTTCGACCATGATAAAGAAACCACGCTGATTCTGTCAGATGGAAGCATTTACCCTGTAAAAGGTAAAATCCAGACACATGAAAACGCTTTTTCGGACAATACGGGATCGATTGCATTCAGGGCTATGTTCAATAATCCAGGCCACATTCTTAAACATGGTGTATCGGGAAAAATCCGTTTAAACTCCCGGTTGACAGGTAGTGTCCTGGTTCCTCAAAAATCAGTTTTTGAAATCCAGGATAAGAGCTATGTTTTTGTGCTCGATAAAAACAATATAGTCAAGATGAGGAGTTTTGTTCCAAAACTAAGCTTGTCAGGCTATTATGTAGTTGGTTCAGGCTTGAAGCCAGGGGAAGTCATTGTCTATGAAGGCGTTCAGGAACTTCGTGATGGAAAGGTGATCAAACCGGTTTATACAACCATGAAAAAACTTTTAGCCAGCAAATAATCAATTTTATCTTTCTTGATCAATGCTGCCTGTGCTTTGCGCATGGCGATGCATTTCAATTGTAAATACAAATGGTAGAGACATTTATCAGACGGCCTGTGCTTTCACTGGTCATCTCTTTAGTTTTAATATTACTGGGCGTGCTTGCTCTTTTCAAGCTGCCCATTACACAGTTTCCAGACATCGTTCCACCCTCTGTAGTGGTAACCGCTAGTTACAATGGCGCCAATGCCGAGGTTTGTGCAAAAGCAGTAGCCACACCTTTGGAACGGGCGATAAACGGCGTTCCCGGCATGACTTATATGAACTCAGTCAGCAGCAACAACGGGGTGACGCTGGTACAGGTTTTTTTTAATGTAGGTACGGATCCCGATCAGGCTGCAGTGAACGTGCAAAATCGCGTCACTACGGTATTAGATGAGTTACCCGAAGAAGTAATTAAAGCGGGGGTTACCACTGAAAAAGAGGTCAACAGCATGCTGCTTTACTTAAATGTAACCAGTACCGATAAAGAAATGAACGAAGAGTTCATCTACAATTTTGCTGATATCAATGTATTGCAGGAACTCAAACGTATTGATGGCGTTGGTTTCGTGGAAATTATGGGGGCCCGTGATTATTCGATGCGGGTATGGCTCAAACCTGACCGAATGAAGTCTTACAATTTATCAGTTGATGATATTGTAGGTATGATGCGCAAGCAAAATATTGAAGCAGCCCCTGGTGTTGCAGGTGAAAATTCGGGTACGGGCCGCGAAGTTAAGCAATATGTACTGAAATATGGGGGTAAGTTTAACAGCATGGAGGCCTATGAAAGAATGGTGATCAAAGCGGACCGTAACGGTGCGCTGATTCGTTTGAAAGATGTTGCAGACCTGGAATTTGGAACGGTGAGTTATGATATGGTTTCCAAAACCGATGGGAGCCCATCGGCTTCGATCATGATCAAGCAACGCCCTGGTTCAAATGCCAGCGAGGTGATTGATAACATCAAAGCCAAAATGGCCGAACTGAAGGAAACAAGTTTTCCTCCGGGAATGCAGTATAACTATGCATATGATGTTTCGCGTTTTCTTGATGCCAGTATTCATGAAGTTTTGCGGACGCTCATCGAAGCTTTCATTTTGGTGTTTATTGTGGTGTTTATATTTCTGCAGGATTTTCGAAGCACGCTTATACCCGCTTTGGCTGTTCCGGTTGCTTTGATCAGCACTTTGGCCTTTTTACAGATCATGGGTTTTTCGATCAACATCTTAACGCTTTTCGCGCTGGTGTTGGCCATCGGAATTGTAGTTGATAATGCAATTGTTGTGGTCGAGGCCGTGCATGTAAAGATGTCTGAGGATCATCTCTCCCCAATGGATGCTACAATCGCAGCGATGAGGGAAATTAGTGGGGCTATCGTGGCCATTACCTTGGTGATGTCTGCAGTATTCATTCCAGTTGCATTTCTGTCAGGGCCTGTCGGTGTATTTTACAGGCAGTTTTCTTTGACGCTAGCCATATCCATTGTTATTTCTGGTGTTAATGCCCTAACCCTAACCCCGGCGCTGTGTGCTTTGATGTTGAAACATGATCCTGCACACCAGAAGAAAAAAAGCTTGTTGCAAAGATTTTTTACTTTATTTAATAAAGGTTATGATAAAACCGAACGTAAATTCGGAAGTCTGATCGGAAGCATTACCGGAAGAAAGCCGGTGACCTTGATCATGCTGGTTTTCTTTATCCTCGCCACCTGGTTAGGGATCAGCATCCTGCCATCGGGATTTATTCCCACAGAAGATCAGGGAATGATTTATATCAATGTCACTACCCCTCCCGGATCCACTGTAGAGCGGACCGAGAAGGTATTGGATCAGGTTCAAAAAGTTACCCAATCATTTGGTGCAGTAGAAAACGTAAGTACTTTGGCTGGATACAGTCTGATGAGTGAAATTACAGGCGCTTCTTACGGGATGGGCATGATCAATCTCTCTCCCTGGGACAAGAGAAAAGAAAGTGTGGATGAATTGATTGCTGAACTGAAGGAGAAAACACGCCACATATCAGATGCATCGATCGAGTTTTTTTCTCCTCCTACGGTTCCTGGTTTTGGGAATGCAAGTGGATTTGAACTCCGTTTGCTGGATAAGAACAAGGGAGAAGATATGGGCCGAACGGCAGGGGTCACCCAGGCATTTTTGAAGGAACTCAATGAGAGCGAAAGTATTTCAGGTGCTTTCACCAGTTTCGATCCGAATTTTCCCCAATATCTAATCAATGTGGATCAGGATATGGCCGCCCAGAAAGGGGTGACCATCGACAATGCGATGAACACCTTACAAACGCTTATTGGAAGTTATTATGCTACTAACTTTATTCGCTTTGGACAAATGTATAAGGTGATGGTGCAGGCTTATCCGCAATACCGGGGCAAACCTGAAGATCTGCTGAAGCTTTATGTAAAGAATGATCGGGGAGAAATGGTACCCTATTCCACTTTTATCTCTTTGCAACGAGTTTACGGGCCGGAGCAGATTAACCGGTATAATATGTATCCTTCTGCGATGATCACCGGTGAGGCCGCTATTGGTCATAGCAGCAGTGAGGCCATTGCCCGGGTAGAAGCCACCGCAAAAGAAAAACTGCCAAGGGGATATACCATCGAATGGTCAGGGATGACACGCGAACAGATATTGTCTGGAAATCAGGCCGTCTATATTTTTATCATCTGTTTGATATTTGTGTATTTGCTTTTAGCTGCGCAATATGAAAGTTTTCTGCTTCCGCTGCCAGTGCTTTTATCTTTGCCCGCTGGAATTGCTGGCGCATTCTTTACGCTGAAAATAGCGGGATTGGAAAATAATATTTATGCTCAGGTAGCCCTGGTAATGTTGATTGGCCTTTTAGGTAAAAATGCAATTCTGATCATCGAGTTTGCAGAACAGAAAAGAAAAGAAGGAGCAACTGTGATCGAAGCGGCCAGGGTAGGTGCGGTATCAAGGTTACGCCCGATCTTAATGACTTCTTTCGCTTTTGTTGCCGGTTTGATTCCGTTATGTATCGCCTCTGGCGCCGGGGCTATCGGGAACAGATCTATTGGCATGACTGCGGTAGGCGGTATGCTTATAGGTACGCTTTTCGGCGTTTTAATCATCCCTGGTTTATATGCCTTATTGGCGCCCAAAACACGCGAGCAGGACAAAGCAATTGTTCCATCCGAAAATTCTTAATATTATGAAAAGAAATCAATTTAAAACGATACAACAATATATTTTTCCTGCAGTCCTTATCTTATTGTCAGCATGCAATACTGTAAAACAGGTTGCCCTGCCGGAAGCCGCGAAAATGCCTGAGAAATTTAATGCAGTCGAGGCTGCACCGGAAGAAGCGCTGGGATGGAAATCAATATTCACCCAAAGTGAGCTCGATACCCTTATCGCTACGGCTTTAAAAGAAAACCTGGATATGAAATCAGGCATTCAACGGGTATTGATTGCGGGCGCAAATCTCCGTTTGAGCAAGGCTGCACTTTTACCTACACTTCGTGCAAGTGTTTCCGGAGGGTTAGATCATTTTGGGAAATATACGATGAATGGTGTAGGTAATTATGATACCAATTTCTCGGAAAATATTGATGCCAACCAGAAAATTCCCAGCCCGACACCTGATTACTTCGCTGGATTCAGAAGTTCGTGGGAAATAGATGTCTGGGGTAAGCTCTCTAACAGAAAAGAGGCGGCCTTCCACCGCTATCTGTCCACTACGAAAGGACTGAGATGGTATCAAACCCAATTGACCTGTCAGGTGGCGTCATTGTACTATGAACTTATAGCTTTGGATAAACGGTTGAAGATTTTAAAAGAAAATATTAAGTTGCAGAATAAGGGACTTGAAGTGGTAGAAGCACAAATGACCGGAGGCAGGGCTACTGCCTTAGCGGTGAGCCAGTTTAAAGCGCAGCGGACGGCTACGCAGGGAAAACAGTTTGAGATCAGGCAGGCCATTACCCGAGTTGAAAACCAACTGAATTTACTGCTTGGCCGTTATCCAAAAAAAATTCGCCGAGATACTTCAGCCATAAACTTACCGCTTCCGAAACAGGTTTACGCGGGCCTGCCATCGGCAATCATATTAAATCGTCCCGATGTGCAACAGGCAGAAGAAGAACTGAAAGCCGCTAAAGCTGATGTTTCTGCTGCAAGAAAAGCTTTTTTGCCAACCTTAACGCTAGATGCATATGCGGGCTATAATGGTTTTAGACTTCCTTTATTATTTTCGCCGGGATCACTGGCTGCGGGTTTTTTGGGCGGCTTAACGGCTCCTATTTTAAATCGAGCAAGTTTGAAAAATACCAATCTGGTTGCTAACGCTACTCAGCTAACAGCATTTTACCAATATCAGCAAAGCTTAATTAATGGATACCAGGAAGTAACCATGCAGCTTTCTGCACTGGAAAATTATAAACAGGCATATGATTATAAAACGACGGAAGTTGCAGAATTAAAGAATGCAGTCTCCACTGCAAATGATCTATACCTGGCAGGTTATGCCAGCTACCTGGAAGTTATCGTTGCGCAGGGCAGTGTGTTAAATGCTGAAATGGAGCAGATAGATCTTAAACAGGCATCTTATGCTGCCTTGATCGGTCTATACCGGTCCTTGGGTGGATAAGCGCGACTGGGAAGCAAGCCGCAAAGCGATTTTTCTACCGAACGATGATAACGATTCTAAGGTCGCTATTTTTCGATTAATGATTCCAAACACAAACCGCGGCTTGCTTCTTTTTATTAAGCAAATATTTTTTTGTTAAAAAACTGTTTGATGAATTGGACGAGGCAGTTAATTTTAAGATATACAGTCCCCACGACTACCAGACAATTTTTCAGAAACAGATCAAATAATGTTGCTTTATGCGTATTGATAAATTTACTTCTCAAAGCAGTCTGGAATGCATTAAAATAGGCGATTATATCCGAACTGGATCCAAATCAGCCAAAGTTTCGGATATTGAAAAAATCAATTATATAAATGAAACTCATGATTATTTTAAATTTCCCGGCAATATGAAAGCATTGTCAGTCATCAGATAACTTTAGAGAATTATGGTTGGTTTTTAGTTAAACATAGTCACCATTCGAGAATTGTATTAGCATAAGGAATGTCCATATAAGTTCTTTTTCAAAATCAGTTTCATAGCGTATGGTAGTATTTTCCAATTGTCTAGGGATCATTATGTAAAACGATTTTGCTCTTTGCCGTAACTGGTGCGAATAAAGTTACGGCTGAAAGAAAGATATAGTAGGCAGGAATACTATTGTTTGGTAAGACAATTTACCCTTTTCTTGAATTGAAGCATGTGAGCTAAAAGCATTTTATGGTTGACTATTAAAATAATTACAAATGATATAGCGAGGTTAGGTTGATATAGATCATCTAATATATATCCGTATCTGATGATGAGAAGCTCATAAATTTCATTAGCCTGGCAACACTGAAAGGCTTATATGGCTATCTGGATGCCACTCAAGCTGAAGGTCATCAACTGCATCAGCGATGGTTTCCTGACTCACAATTTTCCCTGTCCCATAATTAATTTCCATACCGGGGTCCAATGGAACGCCTAAAATAAAAATCAATTTTGATCCTTTAGCTATCTTGCGACTAGCGAAAAAGGTATTACCTGTAAGTTTTATTTTACCTGTTTTTCCAGGTATGAAGAGCTGACGCTTGCTGTGGTTTTTAGCATAGCTCGCCCTTAACATGTCATTATATAATCGTAAGTAACTGCCATTCGCCAATTTTTCATAGAGTTGCACGGTAATATCAAGGTCTTTTTTATTTAAACTCAAACTCAATTCCCCATCAAGCGAGCCCGCAATAGACATCGGTTGTTCAAACGCATCGCTTTCAAAGACAAGACTGTTTTTATCTGTATGCAATAAAGTATCCAAAACAAGCGCATTCCCAGCTGAAATGGTGCTGCTTCTATCTTTGAAGTTAATGCGCTGGCGAATAATTTCATTTTTGTTCCCAGATGATTTGCTAAGCTTATAGATATCACTCTCCTTTACTGCACTCAGAAAATAGTTTAATTTTTTTATGGTAATTTTCTCAAGGCTTTCGGCATGTTCCCATCTATTTGCACCCATTACCTGAAAGTTAACCTTTTCTTTTAGCAGAGATGGTTTAGGGCCGCTTTTAAGTATATGGTCAAACCAGTCGAACGTGAGTTTGTAAACCTTAAAAATTGCTGCGGAATCAATTTTGTAGCCACCAACCGAAGCTGGCATCGTCATTTGCTGAAGGCTAAAGTGATCATAGGGCCCCAGGACCAGATAATGGTTTGCATATTTATTGTTTTTATTATGTTCTCTGAAATAATGCATTGCCCCGGATTGGTCAACATCATAGTACCCGGCTATTGTTAATACAGGTATATTTAGCTTTGCGTATTCCTCTGCGGTCGGGGTCAATTTTTTCCAGTAATCATCATAAGAAGGATGACTTAACCACTGCTGAAACTGCTCATTTGGCCTGCCTTCTATACTATCCAGCGAAGCAAAAGATTTACCGCTTACAAACCATTCGTTAAATACATTAGACCATTTCTTTCGATCAGCAAATTCCTGTACGCTTTTACTATCCAGTACCTTGCTGTCAGTTGCATAATGAATCCAGTTTAAATTATAACCTAAGTTAATGTTGTTGTGGAATGGAAAGTCAACACCAATACCAACTGCAGACTGGGGGACTATTGTTTTTAATGCTGGATGAAGGTTTTTAACGGATGCCCATTGGCTAAATCCCAGATAACTGGCACCATACATACCCACTTTTCCATCGCACCAGGATTGTTTGCTAACCCAGTCAATCATTTCGTAAGCATCTTCAGCATCATGGGCAAAAGGTTCAGCTTTTTGACTGCTCAAATATTTGCCCCTTAAATAAACTGTCACGCCTACATATCCCCTGAGACAGGCAATAGAATTGAAGAATTTATCAGCCTCCAGGTTTGTATAAATGGAATACCGCACGATTGCTGGCAGCGGTTTGCTTATGGCTTTATTTTGCGTTACAATTGCGGTTAATTCACTGCCGCCTTTAAGCTTTATAACAATGCTATCAGTGATTTTAAATTCCTGAGCTGATGCCCGGTAAGTGGCCAGCAATAACAATAAAAGAATTATTTTTTTCATAATGTTTGGTTTTAAAAGGCATAGCAATAGCCTTAATGTATTTTATACAAGAGTATTTTAAATGTGATATATTATTTGTTTAGGTAGTCTGCTCAGAAAGGGCTTGAAGATTTTTTATGTACTTTCCAAAATGATGATCGAAAAAATATTTTGTAATGTAGGGCTGTAAAAATCCTGCGACTCCGTAAATGATCAGTCTTAACGGTAGCGCTACGGTTTTCCAGAATGCAAAATCTTTATCCGGTTGAAAATACATTGTTGCTTCGAGGATGATGATGAATGCTGCCAGGAATATTCTAGCGAAAACAAGGTGATGCCTGGCATTTTGTTGCAAAAGATGCATGTTTTTTTGTATGCTGCTTTTCACTGATTCTGTATTGGCATCTTCCATTTTTTCTACCAGTTTGTAATCACGGTAATACATTAATGCAAGCATCAAAGCAATGGGTATAATAAACCAGATAAATGCACTTTGCTGTAAAACTGGCTTAACGATCATGGCTACCGTTAGAAATGCTGCTACAAGTGGAAGTAAAACCATCTGTTTTTTATACTTTGCTTTCAGTTTGCCCAGCGAATCATTACCTTTTTTGCTAAGTAGTTCATCAAGTTTGTGAACTGGGGCTTTGTATTTTTGGCTGGAAAGCGTCCAGTCCTGTTTTAAGTCGTCGAGTTCCATTATTATATATTTTTGGTCAGTTGGCGTAATTTTTCTTTAATGCGGTTCATTTTTACCCTGAGTGTCCCATTGCTTATTCCAAGGATATCTTCCATTTCCTCATAAGATTTATCCTCTAGATAAAGCATAACTATTGCTTTTTCAATATCATTTAATTGTTCAATTGCGGCGTACATGCTTTGAAACTTTGCCTCTTCCGAGTCACCGTATGCGTGCTCGGCTAACTCTATGTTTAATGTCTCGATATCAGTGGTGTATATTTTCTTCTTACCTTTCCTGTACTGTGTGATCGCTACATTGAGACCGATCCGGTAAAGCCATGTTCCAAATTGGGATTCACCACGGAATTTTGGATAGGCATTCCAAAGTTGAATAACGATTTCTTGAAAAAGATCTTGCCGGTCATCTTCAGTATTGCGATATAATCTGCAGATTTTAAAAACCATTCTTTCATGATCTTTAATCAGCATTTCGAATGTTTGATGTAGGTTACTATTCTTCAATTTTTGAATGTTTGGACAGTAGGTCGCAAATAGTAAAAAAAAGTTACAGGTTATTTAAATTATTTTTTGGAAAAACTTTTTTAGAAAAAAATTAATTGATCCTTTTGAAGGTAAAAACCTATAATAGCAATTGATTATTATATTGCACTCTGTTCGCATGTTTTAAGTTTCCATTTTGTGTTCTATAGATCTATAATTTAGTGATTTGTATAAATCCTTCCGGCTAAGCCAAAAAGCGTTATCAATAAGAAACTGTGCGTACTATGTTGAGTTTAAAATGCTGGATGGAAACTAAAAGGTATTAGTTATTATGGATTTATATTGTTTTCGTAAGTCGGTCCAAGATTCATCAGTAATATATATTAGAAATTAAGTTTTGCCAATAAAAAATAATTGACCATTCCTTCGCACAGCGTATGGCTCATGAAGATTGTTAAATTTTTCGTTTTAAGAAACAATTTTTCTTGGCCTTAATTGATGTTATTAAACTTACAGCTTAAAGAAAAATATTCAGTCGGGGATAAATACTTTCGTGTTTTGCGATGAGGTTTCACTAATATAATATTCACACATCTAGGTTGTACCCAAAAGGAAAGCTTGTTAGTTTTGGTAGTATTCAAAAAAATCTAAACTATTAATAGGCAAACTTAATTCTCAATGTGGGTAAAGAAGTTTGGAGCGCAGCTAAGATAATATTAAATAGAAGGGGCCTCATTAAGGTACTTTGATATAACAGGGTAATGCTTAACACCAAAATTTGAATATCATTGAATAGAATGAGTTATTGAAAATCAAAATCTAATCTACTATTCAATCAAATATATGCTTTAATAATCTAGCCTGAGCTAACCAGTTGTGTTCAACCATACCACAAATTATCCGTTTTAATAAATTAGAAACCCTGGAAGGTTACGAGATGTTATGAGATTCTAACCAGTTAGATTTAACATATTATATAGATTTGATATCAGTTGTCCAATGATTGTGGTATGGAGAAACTAAACTTGCTGCCAATTTCATCCGCAACACGCTCTGCCCATATCCTCCCGCCATGTAATTTTATGATCTGAGCACAGATATAAAGTCCTATACCGAAACCTGCTATTGTATAAAGTCGTTGGTTTTTGCTTCTGAAATAGCGCCCGAATAGCTTTTCTTCTTCCCCTGGTACGATGCCGATACCCTGATCTCTCACACTGAATACCAGATTATGTTTTTCAGCACGGAATTCAATCTGTATTTCAGATCCGGATGCAGAATACTTTATCGCATTGCTGATAAGATTATGTATTACCATACCAATTCTATCCTTATCCCCATTTACTATTAGACTTTCACACTTTGGAGCAGTAATAGTATGAGTTGAGATATCATTGATAAACTCCTCGTTCAGTTCATTTATGAGCGCACAGAAATTAAATTCTTTCTTTTCAATCTTCATTTCAGCAGACTCTATCCTGGAAATATTCAGAAACCCTTCAATCAGCCTGCCCATTTTTGACAGCTGGTGCTGGATTTTTTTTGAAATGTTGACCGTATCAATTTGCTTGCCATGATCATATTTATGGGTTAAGAGCTGTACAAATCCACCTATTGAAGTTAGCGGCGTTTTGAGCTCATGACTGACCATTTCAATAAACTTATTTTTCCTATCGTCTTCTTCCATCTTGCTGGTAACATCCATTACCACTGCATACACGGTTTGAGGTATTCCCGTATTGGCCCTGTTTACTTTCCCAACTACCCGCATCCATTTTCTCTCGCCAGATACAAGGTGACGGATAGGATAGGTGCTATCCACAGGGGTACCATGTTCAGCTGCCTCATAAAGTACCCGGTTTACTTCTTCTCGGTATTCCGGCTCTACAGCCTGGGTAACCATTTGCCAGTCAATATCCCCATGCAGTGGCAGGCCATAATGGTTTCGATATTCTTTGGACATTTCTGCTTTCAATGTTCCAATATCCAGACTGCAGCTACCCATTTCCGCTGCATCAAAGGCAGACTGCAGTTCTTCTTTTCGAGCAACTATTTGGGCATTAGAAAATAGGAGCGCCTCATTGAGCCTGGTAAGTTCTGTCAACTGGTTTTTTATCTCGCTGATTTCTATGCCGGTGCAGATGTATCCCAAAAACCTTTGGTGGGCATTTATCCTCGGTGAACCTTTAATCTTTAACCACCGGTATAGGTTATCACAATCTTTCATCCTAAGCTCCGCTGAAAATGAAGCCCTCGTTGAAATCGCTTCATAAAGCTTATCATGAAATGGCTCCAGATCATCTTCATGAACCAGATCTTCCCATTTGAACCTTCCTTCTGAAGGCATTCTATCTCCCATAAACTTTTCCCAGGCAAGGTTACGGAATTCAAGATTACCGTATTCATCGACTATGCTGATCAATACTTCTGAATCATCGGTCATATTTTGAAGGGTCATCTCCCGCTCAGAAATGCTTTGCCTGTTGCAAACGCTGACGCCGATTCCGAAGTTTATAATGATTGCTTCCAACCCTTTATCCCCCGATATGATGTTATAGGACATTCCCTCAAACTTTGCTTTGAAAGTGTTTTGGGTAGCGCGTAACGAAAGCGTATTGTTATTCGTTTTAAGCCACTGTTCCAGGTCAAGTGTATTCGCCTGGATGAGCTCCGGCGAGCTATTGAAGATTAGGTTCAGAGCGGATGCTAAATCCATATTGATTATGATGTCTCTATCAATCTTTAAACAATCCGCAAAATAATGATTGACCAAAGTAATTGATAAGCTGGGAGAAATGACCATTAAACAGCTGGGCACTAAATTAAATGATTGTTTAATCTCAGGTAATATATTATCATCCATCGTAAAGCAAATTAAATTTTTTAAGTAAAATTTCTGATATATATTATTAACCTCTATCAAATGAGTATTTATTTAACCACTCATCACCATTAATGTTTGCATTCATTTGAGATTTTCAAGACGGCTTATTTTGCAGATTATCAGGTAAAGCTTAACTTTGCTAAAATCAATAGTAAAACAATTGCCAAAGAACTTTTTTAACTCTGCCAGGATTTCTGAGGAACATCTGGCCATAGCCCTTGCCCAGGTCAAGCTTGGCTTTTGGGAACTTGACCTAGAAACCAAACTGATTGAATGTACCGACCAGAACAGGGTAAACTTCCATTTATCACCAAATGAAATCATTACTGAGCAAACGATAATTGATTCCATATTACCAGAAGACCGGTGGCGCAGGGAGGAAGGGTTAAAGCAGGCTATGAATCCTGAAACACCCACATATGATTTTGAAGTGCGTGTCAGACATTATGATAATAAGATTCATTGGCTACAGGTCAGGGGTACAGTCATTTTTGAGCAAACCAAGCCAGTTCGAATAATTGGCACCACCATCGATATATCAGATAAAAAAGGTGTAGAGATTCTGCGAGACGAGCTGCTAAACATTACTACCCATGAGCTTAAGTCGCCTTTGTCGGTTGTGAAGGGCTATTTACAATTGCTACAAAAATTCATTACCAAAACGGGCGATTCCAAGCATCAGCTTATTGCTGAGCGAGCAATCACTGCCAGCGGAAAAGTGGAAAGGCTAATGGAAGAAATGACCATTGGGCGGTTGCACGATCAGTCAGAAATGATCCTTAAAAAAGAGGAAGTAAATCTGGAGGAACTGGCTTTAGAAGTTATTTCCAACACAAATCTTACCAGCCATGATTTTGAACTTACACTATCTGTTAATACCGAAAATCTAACCGTAATTGCTGATAGATACCGAATTGCCCAGGTGCTGACAAACCTTGTTAATAACGCGATCAAGTATTCGCCTGGAGAATCTAAGGTTGAAATTGAAATTGCTCGGGAAAATAGAAATATAAAAGTTTCGGTAATTGACAATGGCATTGGCATATCCGAAACCGAGCAAACAAAAGTTTTTGAAAAGTTCTATAGAGTCGAAGATACGAGTAGAATCGCACAGGGAAGTGGAATAGGCCTGTTTCTTTGTTCGGAGATTATTGCCCACCATGGTGGAGAAATCAAAATAGAAGCTAATCCCAAAGGCAAGGGAACTGTTGCTCATTTCAGTTTGCCACTCCAGATTGAAGGGTGATGTTGTGGTATAAGATAGCGGTGATTTAACCCACCGCCATCAGAATTAATTCTTCAATTAAGCTTTTGCCCAGACTGAAACTGAACCAGCCTCGCAGTAAAAGTCACCCCAGCCATCTTCGCCGATAATAACCTCTCCTTCATGATGCGAAAGGTGATCTCTAAATACGCTACCTGCAAAGTGAGTACCCACTTCCATTCTTTTACTTCCTGCAGAGCCGTTTGATAAGACCACCGCGATTCCTGAATGCTCACGTTCATTATCCCCTGATCTTGTCCATCCAATGCAGCTTGGGTGATCTAAATAATCTTTTTGCTCACCGTAAGCCTTGTCTTTTCTCAAACTTAGCAACGCCTCTAGTTGGGGCAATCGTTCCATTGTAACTTCGTGGTCAAAACCATCTTTACCTTTATCAGTATAACTTGAACCATACACATCGGAATAGAAAACGCAGGGGTATCCAGCTTCTCTAAGCAGGATAATTGCGTAGGCATGCGCCCTGAACCATGGCTCTACCGTCTGCTCCAGGGATTGAAGGGGCTGGGTGTCATGATTTTCCACAAGGGTGACAGCAAGTTCGGGTATGGCTTCAACAAGTGTGCCCTGCAGTATGGTCGTCAGATCAAAGTTTTCTCCTTCCTTTGAGGCGCGTGAGAAATTCGCCTGAAGGCAGGCGTCAAATAAGGACATCCGTTTTCCGGTCGCGTTAATATAATCCAACATGGATTGAAGATCACCTGGTGACCAGTATTCGCCAACAGTAAATAATTCCTTGCCCGTCACTGAACGCATGTGATCCAGCCACTCATTGAAAAATTCAGCAGGCATGTGTTTGATTGCATCTAAACGGAATCCATCCATTTCAGCAGTATTATGAAACCATTCTCCCCATTTTTTAAGTTCCTCCCTCACGTGTGGATTTCTGAAATCGATGTCAGTGAGCATCAGGTAATCATAATTCCCGTTTTCAGTGTCCAGTACATGCTCCCAGCCGCTGCCATATTCATTTTGAATACTATAAATTGCAGATTCTTCTGTTCTGGCATCATAATCTACGCCGGTAAAACACTGGAAATCCCATTTAAACTGGGAATATTTACCTTTTCGTCCGGAGTAGTTGAAAACAGTGTATGCATCGATTTCGAATGGTTCGGAAATGAATTCATTGCGATTGTCAGGATTGACTTTTCGCACGGTAACGGGTTCATGATCATCCGCGCCACCCAGGTGGTTAAGCACAATGTCTGAATAAACCTGAATACCCGCCGCTCGGGCTGCAAGCACCGCATCAATGTACTCCTGCTTGGTTCCATACTTTGTGCGAACGCCGCCTTTTTGATCAAACTCACCTAAATCATATAGATCATAGGAATCATAACCCGTTGAAGATTCTCCTTCCATCCCCTTGTGCGCCGGCGGAAGCCAGACTGCATCAATGCCTATGGCATTAAGCCTGCCGGCATCATCTTTTATTTTTTTCCATAAACTTCCGTCTTTAGGATAGTACCATTCAAAGTACTGCAGCATCGTATGGTTTTCCATATATTATCTAGGGGTTAAAGTTTTTGTCAAGCATATCAACTCTGAAGCATCCATAATTGTTTGATGGTTTTTCTGGTTAGTTGTGAGAATTTTTATTTAAGATTATCATAGTCAAAAAGATATCAAAAACTTTTAGTAGCATATTAGGGTTAACTTGAAGACGTTCAACAGGACGCTTACTTTATGGAGAAAACTCAAAAACAACTTAATATAGCCCTCATCGGTGGTGGGCCTACTGCACTGCTGACATTTAAATCTCTTCTAGACCAAAATGAAACTAATCTTTCAATAACCGTGTATGAGAGAAAGCAACTTTTAGGAGCCGGTATGCCCTATAGCCGGGATGGGGCTCTGGATGAACATATCACCAATGTATCGGGAAATGAAATTCCTGATTTGCTGGAGCCTGTATCCAATTGGATAAATTCAGAACACAAACATACGCTGAATAGGTTTGACCTGAATGCAGATAAGTTCAATGAGTATAAGGTTATGCCCAGATTGCTTTTTGGAAGATATCTTGCTGACCAGTTTACTGGATTGATAAAAAAAGCAAAGGATAAGCAAATTCAAGTAAATATAAGATACGGCTGTGAGGTGACCGATATCATCGATGTGCCGGAGCTTAACATGAGCAAAGTTGTTTGTGGGGATAGCGAGGATCTATTCGATAAGGTGATCATTTGCAGTGGGCACCATTGGCCAACCAAAAATGAAGGCATGGTGGAAGGTTACTTTGATTCGCCTTACCCACCTGAGAAATTGGCGCATCGCACCAATCATAAAGTAGCCATCAGGGGATCCTCACTTACTGCTATCGATGCCATCCGGACGCTGGCCAGGGCAAACGGTAAGTTTATTAAAAAACCGGACGGGGGCATTTATTATCTTTTGGATGAAGATAGCCCGGATTTTAAAATGCTAATGCATTCACGCAGTGGCTTACTACCTGCCGTGAGATTTCATCTCGGGGATTCTCATCTTTCCAAAGATGCTGTTTTATCGAACGATGAAGTAAAGACTGTAATGGAAAAAAATGGAGGTTTTCTGCCTTTGGATTACGTATTAAAACGAAACTTTCTGGAACCGCTTGAAGAATCAGACCCGGGATTCTATAATCAAATAAAAAACCTATCGATAGAAGAGTTTGTAGAGAAAATGATGCATACGCGTCATGAGCATTCAGCCTTTGAGCTTCTGGCGATGGAAATGGTTGAGGCAGAGCGGTCAATAAGAAAAAGGGAATCGGTGAACTGGAAAGAGATGCTCGCGGTTTTGAGTTTTGCAATGAATTATCCTGCAAAACACTTTTCCGCTGAAGATATGGCGCGGCTAAAAAAACATTTAATGCCGCTAATTTCTGTAGTTATTGCTTTTGCGCCCCAAAGCTCCGTCCATGAATTAATGGCATTACACCAAGCTGGTATTCTTGACATTGTAAGTGTTGGCGAAAAGGCAGATGTATCAATTAGCGACGAAAATAAAATATTATATATTCATGAGGATGAGAAGGGTGAAGAAGTTAGCGTGCAATATGAGACCTTTGTTGATGCCATCGGGCAACCACATTTGGAGTTAAAAGATTTACCGTATCCAGGATTAATTGAATCAGGATCTGTAGCATCTGCTATGCTGATGTTTCAGGATCAAAAGACTGCTGAGGCGCTTCACAAAAACGGTGATAATAAAGTAATTAGGTTCGCTGACGGGCAATATTACCAGCTTGTTCCAGGAATTGCCATTAATGATAGCTTCCAGGTATTGGATATATATGGAGCGGCAAATGAGCGTATTTTCATGCTGGCTGTTCCTTATATCGGTGGGTATAATCCGGATTTCTCAGGGTTGGATTTTGGTGAGGCAGCATCTAAGAGGGTGGTGGAAGCAATATTTAATTTACACCCTTTTACCACACCTGAGGCCGCATGATAAACCTCTCTATAGATTTTAAGGAAGTGTTTTTAAAAGACCTTGATTGGTCTTTAGTCGTAGAAATTGCAATAAGAACAGTAATCATGTTTGTGTTTGTACTTATATTTCTGCGCTCCTCCGGAAAAAAGGGTGTCCGGCAGTTAAGTATTTTTGAAGTTGCCATTATCATTGCGCTGGGCTCGGCAGCAGGAGATCCGATGCTAAATAGTGAATCAGCAATACTGCCATCGCTTTTAGTGTTTCTGGTAATACTTGTCATTTACAGAATAATCACTTTTCTGGCCTCAAAGAATCAGCGGATTGAAAACTTACTGGAAGGTAAACCAATCTACATCATTGAAGATGGCATGTTTACGCTCCAAGAGGAAGGAGATGCAAACTTTGCTCAGGATGAATTCTTTGCTGAAATGCGTGTTCAAAGTATTGAGCATTTGGGGCAGGTAAGAACTGCCGTTTTAGAATCAAATGGACAGGTGAGTTTTTTATTTTATAGTCCAGAAGAAACTAAACCCGGGATGCCGATTTATCCTAAGCCGTTTTCTGCTAAATCTAAAACGATTGCGACCAGCGGGCTATATGCATGTACACATTGCGCAAAAGTTGCCGACCTCTTTAAATCCAGTCAATGTGAAAGGTGCCATAAAAATGAATGGGTCTGTGCCATAAACACACCAAGGAACGCCTAACAGCTAAGCTTAACAATAAGTTATAAGTTGCGTATCAAAAATATTTAACTCATAAATTCATTAACCTTTTGCATTAGCTTATCGATATCAAAAGGCTTTGAAATATATCCATTTGCACCTGCCTTGGAGGCAATTTGTTTACCATCCTGCGCAGCCGACATGATCACCACTGGGATTGAGGCCAGATTTTCATCTTCCCGCATACGCGTTAATATCTGATCGCCAGATATCACTGGCATCCATAAATCCATTAGAACGAGTTGTGGTCTTATGCTGGAAATTAATTCCAAAACTTTTTTGCTGTCGGCTTCAGTGATAATGTCAAAGCCGCTATCATCCAGTACGATTTCCAGCATTTCTATGATATCAACATCATCATCACAAATCAGAAGTGTCTTATTCATGACCAGATTCCTTTCCATGTATTGGTAAGGTAAAGCTAAAAGTTGCTCCTTTACCTGGCTCACTATCTACCCATAGCGTTCCACCGTGTTGCTTGATAATCTGGGCACAGATATATAAGCCTATGCCCATGCCAGGAAAATGCTTCTGAATATTTGAAACCCTGAAAAAACGTTCGAAAATCATTTTCTGATCCTCCTGACTGATGCCGAATCCAAAGTCGGTAATGGAAACTTTTATATAATTACTTACTTCAGAAAGCATCACCTTGATTTCCCTGGCATCAGGAGAATATTTAATGGCGTTGGTTATTAGATTTTGTAATACTTGAGAAATTTGTGATTCATCTCCAGGTACCGTCTGCCTTGTCTGTCCTTCAAAGGTTAGTGTATGATCCTGATGTGCTTCTTGGAAGTCTTCAAGCATCTCCTTAATAAGGATATTCATGTCAATTGATTCTGCATCCAACACCAATTTGCCGGATTGTATTCGTGACATTTCAAGTAAACTGGTAATGATGTTTTGTAACCTGTCGATTTGTTTGCCAGACTTATTTACCATTATGGGTATTTTTGGATTTATGTCAGCAGGCAACAATTTTAAAATCGTTTGGTTATATCCCTTTATGGTGGTGAGTGGCGTTTTAAGTTCATGACTAGATACGGACAGAAAATCGTCTTTCCTATTCTCTGACGCCCGAATCTCTGAAATATCTTCGATTGCAATCAAAATTCTATCTTTAAAACTGCCTTCCAATTCAATTCTATGGGCATTGAGCAGCATGAGTTTTCTGCCAATATGGGGAAATTCGTGATCAACCTCAAAATCCAGTACAGGGTTATTACTAGGTAGTATTTTCTCCAAAAGTTCTCGCAATTGTTTGATATCCCATTGCCCATTTCCCAGATCATATAATGATCGGCCGATGGTATCCCGTTTTTCGACCTTAAAAGTTTTATAGAAAAAATCATTGGCTGATATAACCTTGTATTCAGGATCCAAAACAATGAGCCCCTGACGGATAGTTTGTATAATACTATCTAGGTACTCCCGATTTTCGTTTAATTCTCTGGTTCTTTTTTCAATTTTAAGCTCGACCTGCTCCCGTTCATGCTGTAAGTTTTCTTCTGCATTTTTTCTTCTGGTAATGTCATTCTGTACACCGATAAAGTGTGTGACCTTGCCATCATCCCCTGTTATTGGGGAAATATAAAGTTCATTCCAGAACAACTCTCCACCCTTCCGGTAGTTTCGAAGTTCTACAGTAATAGACTCGCCACCTATAACTGCTTTTCTAATGCCGTCTCTTGCCTTCTGATTACGTTCGTTTCCCTGAAGAAATCGGCAGTTTCTGCCGATGACTTCTTCACGAGCATATCCTGAGAGTTTTTCGAAAGCTTTATTGCAATATATAATTGGATTATCGAACTGCGTGTTATCTGTGATGATAATGCCTGAAATTGATGAATCCAGTGCGGACTTTAGCAGTTTAATATTTGCGGGATCATTACCAGATAAAGGTAGATCATATCCTTGGTCTATGGTCAAAGTGTAGTAATATTTTTAGGAAGTGTTTATCTATAACATTTACAAATGCCCAATTGTTTGCTATATTGGAAAGTAAAAATGACTTATTATATTGTATAATTTGTTTAATGAATTTGATCGGATTAGTAGCACACATGCGTAATTAAGCTATTGATGAGGCGTTAAATAGAAATCTTTTCATTATCTGCGGCATCACAAAAAATAGTGAATATTATTAGTATCAAAAATATACTTACATTCTTAAACATCCTACCATTATGAGATGCACGTCCAAAGCTAAAGTCATAACTATTAAAATACGAAATACCTATAATTTGGGGCGGATTATTTTCCGGTAGCTGTAATTATTGTATTAAACTTTCAGTAGAAGAAATATATATAATGGGGTGGGAGATATCTTTGTTTATAGACCTCTATAAGTCTGTTACTTCCTTGGTGCTTATTCCGTAATCTTCATCAAAAATTTATCTAAAGGGAAACGATAGACATTTAAAGACTTAAATAATTGAATTGGTGTTCTTTTCTTATGTCTTACCTAATATAAACCGATGGAATCGCAATTACTCGGCATTAAGATTAGGAATAAGCTGTGAAAACTAAAATCTGCTGTGAAAGCAGTTCAAAGCTTTGACTTTTCTAAACTAGAAGATTATATTAATATGGAGAAGGTAGAATCTGCACCTGCTTATCAGGGTTTTGAAGCTAGTAATTAATAAGATAAACAACGAAATTGAGAAAAGTGAATTAAACTTGCAGAACCACCACCACCAGCTACCTGGGGAACTCGAACCCTTACTCCTAAATCATCCTTACTATACCCAGGAAGTGTGGCTGCAAAACAAATTGAGGCAAAAAAATCCCATCTGAAATCAAAAAATATCAGCTTTGAAGATGTCAAAGGCCTTCCGAATGTAAAGCCCTTAACAGATGCGTATGCTTTAGAGGAGCAATTGCGTGAGAAAGCAACTTCCTTTATGAATGCACGCGAAGTGTATGATACCTGATGGCCATCATGCAGAGGTAGTAAGCGCATATTACCGCTATAAAGGCAGAAAAACTTTGGATCCCATAGGAAGGAAGATGATTATTGTGAAAAAAGCTGGAAGGCATTTGGTGCCTGCTTCAATACCAGAAAAAGTACATTTATCGTAGTCCAAGACTTGACGGTCAAAAGCAGGCACGGTTAGAACCTGAAAGACTGAAGGAAGCACTTAGAAACTTAAAGCGCTAGGCTTTGCAACCAATATGGTTGGCAACAACGAAATTCACCTTGACTTTAAAAGGTCTAGAATCATTTATTTTCCCTACACCCAATAGGCCTCAAGTAAAACCATAAAGGATGGCCGTGGATTAAATGCATTATTAAAGCAATTATCCGAGTAGTAGATTATCAGCGAATAAATTAGTTGCGCTTTTGAGCAACTTAATTTTAGCGAAATCCGTTGGATGATCAATCACTTCATTATGAAAAGAAGCACGCTGGGTTCATACATACAGTGTTTGTTAGCCATTATTCATACCGCTTCTGGCTTTCGACATAATAGGTTTTACGTGAACCTTTCTGGGAAATAAGTATCTCTTCGCCTTTTTTTGTTGTTTTCGTCTTCGGTAGGTGCACTTTTAAAAAATCCCTGTTCTCCCCAATAATCAGATCTTCGCTGGCATTCATCAAATTTTTGATTTCTTCTGTCAGCACTTTATGGATGGACTTGGCTAAAACTTCAACTTGCTTTTCAGGGATAACATTGGCAATCGATAATGGGGAAATCCCGGCATCGTAAAGAATCTCATCAGAATAACTGTTGCCAATTCCTCTGACTATTTTCTGATCCAATAGGACCGTTTTGACATCAGTTTTCTTTTTAGCAAGTACGTCTTTCAACCATTTTGCATTAATTTCCAAAGCATCAGGTACAGCTGACTTTTCAGGGTTTAATGTTGGGGTTGCCTGTTTCTGCCAATCTGTTAAGAATAATATATTGTCTTTAAAATCAAGTTGGAGTATTGGGAACTTAGTTTCTTCGTCCTCATTAACTAATCTAATCTCTCCATGTAACATTAAATGGAGCCCTAAAATATTTCCTCCTGCAAACTCGAAGCGTAATTCCTTGCCTTCCCGGAACACCTGTTTTAACGAATGACCTACAAATGCTTCCTTGAGCTCCTGCTCAGAAGACTTGCATTTACGATCAACGTGAAGTTTCAAATCGATTAATTTATGGTGCGCTAATTTTTGTTCCAGGCGCGTAGCCATAACGGCTAAATCAGGTAATTCTGGCATGGTGATTTGTTTATGCTACTAAGCTAATTAAACCAAATAAAGCAAACGATGTTTTCTTAATATGTCAAATCAAAACCTCCTGAAATCAAGTTCGGATTTTTATAGCAAAGTATATGAGCTTGTAGCTTTGATACTATACGGTCGGGTTACAACTTACCGAGCGATTGCAAAAGCTTTGGGATCGGCCAAATCGTCCAGATTGGTTGGAATTGCGATGATTCATTCCCATGAGTTACGTCCTGATTTACCTGCGTATAGGGTTGTTGACCGCAATGGTCTATTAACAGGTAAACATCATTTTCAGGTGGATTTACCATGGAAGAGCTGTCGAAACAGGAAAAAATTAAAGGCGTTCATGATCAGATTGCTGATTTCTCGTTGCTTTACTAGGATCCGCTGAGCGATTTATAAAACCAATTGACGAAATTCTAGAATATAGGGATAGGTTGTCAAGGTCAGGGAGGGTCATTTAATCACTGTACAAATTTAGGCTTGAAGGTTGACACACAAGGAGAAATTCCGGCATAAACCCTCCTGTAGCCTTTTCCCTCTTTCCCATTTATTCCGTTGCTTCTCTTGCTTTGGCAACCCTCAAACCTTTGTCTGCACCATAATTAATTCAAAATATTATGGAAAACTCACTTTTTAACCTTGCAGAAATCGAAATCAGCTACAAACCAAAATTCAAACCTGTTGAAAGACCACAGATCGACAGCGCCAGTAAGGCCTATAAGATACTACTCAACAACTGGGATCTCAACAAAATCGAACTTGTTGAAGAATTTAAAATCATATTGCTTAACCGTAGAAACAGGGTGCTGGGAATTGTCAATATCTCTCAGGGTGGTATGTCTGGGACAATTGCCGATCCCAAAATCATATTCGCTGTTGCACTAAAAGCATGTGCATGTGGAATAATTCTTTCCCATAGCCATCCATCCGGAGAGTCAAGCCCAAGTGAGGCAGATATCAGATTGACCAGAAAACTTTCTGAAGCAGGTAAGTTGCTCGACCTGCAAATACTTGATCACATCATTGTTTGTAGCGAGGGGTATTACAGTTTTATGGATGAAGGTATGATGTAAATCTCAAAGCTTCTGCAGCCTGCTGCAGAAGCTTATTTTTTATACATTCATCTCAGAAAATTTCCAATGGCGGGATCCTATTTTCTGTCCGGAAATATCATTTTAGCAATAAATATGCATCAAAAAAACGGGAGAACAGCTATCGCCATACTACCGTTCATCTAAATTAACGCCCTCAAACTCGAAGATAGATATCCAGGACATTCTTTCAAAATTTTTTATTCAAGTTTGATCTGGAAACGTGATACGCACTGTTTTGCATTGTATATTTCTCGCTCTCGCTCTGGGACATTCTTCTTATACTAAATTTTCCATTTGAAATAAAAACCTGTAGGCATTTTGAGTAGCAAATTTCTGAACAATCCCTTTGCCGGAAAGACCAGGCCCTAAAGGGTTTGCCGAAAAAAAATCTTCCTTTTTCGCTGCGCTCCAAAGCGTATTTGTTTTTCGCAAAGTCTTGCCTTGCAAACTGGATTGTATCAAGGAGCGGTGGCTTAACAAAAAGCCAGGAGGCTCCTGCCGACTGATTTTGATGCGTAAAATAATAAAGCCATGAACCCTTTAAAAGACAGAAGCCCACCGACCGCCCGACGCTTCGAGCGAAACGAAAACATTGCCCCAGTGGGGGAGATTATTAATCGAATACTTTTAAAATATTAACAAAAACATCATGAAAAATCAAAATAATGCATCAGCAAACGGAAAAGCAGAGTTTATAGACATCAAAGGTGCAAAGAATCCTTTTTATCAGCCGATGGCAGGGAAAACAAATCCAAGTGCGGAAAATAAAACCGAAAAAAATGAAGCCAAAGGCCCAATCGATAAAGCAGGTCAAGCCAAAGAGAGCACAGACGAGCAAAACGCTACTGGATCAGTGTTGCAGTTGCCCCATGCTAAGCAAGAGGATGGCGAACTAAAAAAAGCGGAAACTACATTTGAAAAACCCACCCTTAATTTGGAGGGAACATTAAAACTGGTGGAAGAACTTCACCGCCGCATGGTGCAACGGGGTCGCCTTGTGCATACCATTGACAACCTCGACAAATTCGAGATTGAGCAAAAGGAGGAAGCCGAAGACACAACCTCAAATTATTATCAGGGCTGCGAAATGGAAATCACAGATGATAAACGAAACAAGTTTTCAACGAAAAACCCTGTGATCATCAAGGCCGTTGCCCTATTCGTACGCAACCTCTGTACGAATCGCCTGGCTGAAATCGAAGCTGAAATCACAATCCCCGTTTAATCACTTCTTTCCCTGCCCAAACTGGACATGGATTAATAATCTAAAAACGATGTACGCCGCATTCTTTGAATTACTCGATCAATTGTATTGCAAAGGATATGCAGAAAATCTGTAGGACTGTGATCCATTTTCTTACTACCACCAATACAATCAATACCAAAACTAAAATACCATGAAAACAGAAGAGATATTTTTTATTGTTCGCATAGAAGTCGAAACAAATCACCACAACGTAAACATTGCCTTGGAAGAAATGGAAAAAAAATCCCGCTTTTTAATGACTGATACACCAAACGTAAGAGTAACAACGGCAGAAATACTCACCACAAAAACCAGAAATAAAAAATAATAGAAATGGCTCACAACATATATTACAACGGACAAACTCAAAGGCACAGTTTCTTTTCTGTTCAAGAAAAAGCCTGGCATGGCTTGGGGACAATTATAGAACAACATCCTACCAGCGCAGAGGCTTTACGATGTGCTGGCTTAGATTATAAAGTGGAAAAACGCCCGCTTTTCACGCTTGATAACGTTAATTTTGATCTGCAAAATGCGCACGCAGGTGGTATAGATCACGATCTTCGCGTTTCTAACTACTTTGCGAATATACGTACGGATACTGAAGAGGTGTTAGGGGTGGTCGGAAAGGATTACCAAATCATTCAAAATATCGAAGCGTTTTCTTTTTTTGACAGCATTGTTGAAAATGACAATAGCATCAGGTATGAAACCGCCGGTGCTTTAGGTAAGGGAGAAAGGATTTTTATTACTGCTAAACTTCCTGAATACATCAGAGTAGGTAAGGACGATTTGATCGAACAATATCTTTTTCTGACGACATCCCACGATGGTTTTGGAAGTATTTCTGCTGCTTTTACTCCTGTTAGGGTAATATGTCAGAATACCTTGAATGCAGCCTTGCGCAATCAAAAAAACACCATAAAGATCAGGCACACGGCCAGTGCTTTGGAAAAGCTTAAACAGGCCCATCAATTGATGGGTATAACCAGCCGTCTTGCTGAAGAAATGGAAAACCTTTATACCCATTGGACAAAAGTCCAAATAAGCGATAAGCATGTCAAAAGGCTTATTGAAATCGCGATGGCGCCAAAATCCGAATCGCTAACGTCTTTGATGGAGGGGAATAGGGATGAGCTTTCCAGTCATTTTATCAAAACCGTGGAAACTGTCGTGGAGTTTGCATTCAGCGCACCATCACAGTTGGAGAAAACCACAAGAGGAACGCTTTTCGGTGCATACAATGCAGTTACGGGATATTTTCAGAATGTCAAAAACTACGCAGATACAGAAACAAGATTTAAATCGATTATGACAGGAAACGCATTTGCTAGGGCGCAGGTAACCTTTGATTTATGTAATGAGTTCGCGAAGTCCGGTGCAAGTATGCTCAAATAGTTGAAAAACATTTTGCCAAACCACTAACACTATTATAGTGTTAGTGGCTGATGAGTCGAACATATCGGGCGCCCTAACGGGCCTTAAGTGCTGGTGACCGCTCGGCAAGGATTCAACCTCTTCTTCATTCTAACTTATGAGAGTACCGCTTGCTACAGATAAGCCTAGCAGATCTAGATTCTTATCACCTTCCGGTGCACTTGACGAGACACGATCACAACTCTTTTGTCGAGGATTTGAAGAAGATTGCCGATTGGAAAATTTCAAAATAAAGCACGCTGTGATTACCTGTTTTCTATGAGGAAAATCATACAGATTAGCTTTCAATTTCATTTATCTTGTTTTAATAGTTTACTGGATAAACCAGAGTTGATTGACCCCGTTCCGCCAGAAATAAATTTAACTTAAATTATTACTGGTATTTCAGTTAATTTTTTGGCAAAGAGGGGTCAGTCAGATTGGTTTTTCCAATCAATTATCTATTATATTCGAAAACACCACATTTTCAAACTTCTCCGTCAATGAACTGTTTACTAGATTATGGAAATACATGAAAAATTTATGCAAAGGGCGATTGGATTAGCCGAAGCCAATATAAAGACCATGGATGGCGGTCCCTTTGGGTCAGTGATAGTGAGGGACGGGAAGGTTTTGAGTGCGGAGCAAAATACGGTAACCCGTGATTGCGATCCTACTGCCCATGCTGAAATTAATGCCATACGTGCCGCTTCGAAAAAAATTGGAAAAGCAGATTTGAGCGGTTGCATCCTGTATACAAGTGCTGAGCCCTGCCCGATGTGTCTTAGCGCGATCTATTGGTCGAATATTACTCAGGTATATTATGGGAATACCAAGCGGGATGCAGAGTGGGCTGGATTTGGTGATGAATTTATAACTGAGCAGTTGGGAAAGAAAATTGAAGATCAGAAAATAAATTTTGAGCGAATATTGGCCAGTGAAGCGATTAAAGCCTTTGAAAAATGGATAGCATCGGAGCCGGATTTTAAGGAAAAAATAAAAGATGGATCAATGTAAACTTGACGTGTTACATTGTGTAAGCGTATGAACTTTGAAGACTTGATTGGGGGAAATCAATGTTTAGAAACTCTTGAGTTGCAAGAAAATTGGGAATTGGCCCCTTATCATATTTAAGCTTGCAAATATCATTTTTCTGGAAAGGACCAGTTCCAAAAAGTTTCACAAAAACTTAGTCTTATCGTAGCACGCCAAAGCTTATGCATCTTAAGTAAGGCTCGACTTGACCCAGAATCATTACGATTAGGGATGAGTTGAAAATATAGCAAAAGAGGGTGGTAAGTCCAATGCTTTTGAATGATAACGTTTAACGCTATGAAAAATGAAGGGTAGGGATAAGAATGCAAATATTGCTTTGATAATTCTGATAGCCCTTTAATATATGTGTCATTTCCTACTCTAACGTCTTTATCAATCAAACTTTGGCATTAAAGATCACTTGTTTTCTCATTTATTTGTTCGTTTTTACCTATTGCTATTGGTATTTAAATGCAAGACTTAAAATAAAAACCATATTGATTGGATACCCAATATTCTTGCTAGTGAGTATTTATCCTGTGAAAATCTGGCTTGATTACATACGGCCAATTTATAATGAAGCTTTCACGGTAAGCTGGCTGAAGATTATCTTGATGTCAATCGCTTCATTTACGCTTTTTAATCTTGCATATGGGATGATAAAAGTTATGGTAAATACCCAAATTGGCTTCCACCAAAAACATAGAAACCCACTTAAAAATCCCGTGAAAATTTTTCTTGATAATGCAGATACTATTAAGAACGGCTATCTCGTTTTCTTCTATATTGGCGGGATATTGCTGGGAGGAATTGTGTTTTGGAAGTATTAAAAATAATTTCAGGTCAGAAAGAAAACGAGCAAATTGAAAAAGTGGCCTCCAAAAGTAAAATTGGTGTTTAACTTATTCGTTAATATAGTCGAACTATATCTATTGTTATAATAGCGTTCGTCGACAGAAAAAAGAATTTTACGAACTCTCGCCAGTGCTAACCTATAAAAAGACATATGCTGTGGCGTTAATATCAGGTCAAAATCAGGAAGGTAGAAATTTTAAGGCATTCCTGTTGGTGTTAGATTTGGCTGATAAGGAATGTGACAAGTTATTTAAAAAATTAAAGTATGAAGATGTGGTATTGTGTAGTTACCGTTTTAATTTTGGGTGTATTGGTGGCCGCTGCATTTAATTTTTCTCAATACCGCAAGACAGCGATAGATGAATTGCCGAAAAGCTTTCTGCAATATCAGTCGCTGGATCGTTCGGAAGTAATCACATCCTCAAAGGTTTCGATGAGACTAGTTATAGAAAGTACAGCGGATATTCAATATTTTATGACAGCATCTAACGAGCTTATTGTGTATGCAGTTCCGAGGCCTGAAGAAAATGTTTTTTCTAAATTCAATGAGCAAGGCGAGGTAACGGACTCCTTAATCATACATGGCAAACCGTCTGATATCGCCTTTATTAACGGACTTGTTATCAATAAAGGAAAACATCAGTATTACCAATGGAGCTTTGATGGAAACAGCGAAGCAAAAAACATTGTCATGCAGAATGAAGATTTTAAATGGAATTCGACTCGTCAGCAGGAACTTTTGGAAAAAGTTGTACATACTGCCAAAAGTGTTTATGTTGAGTATGATTCGGATAGCCCTGCGCCACAAAAGATGGAAGGTGATAAAATTCAGATAGTACCCTCCATGAGAACTTTTGCAAAATTAACCTATTTTGACGGGGGAAATTGTTATCAGTTTTTTACAACACTAAACGTCTATAAACAATTCCCTTATGCTGCAAGTGAGGAACTGTTGCTGAATAATATTTTTAAGCGGATTAACACAAAGGTAAGCGGGGACAAGGAAATTATCCAAACGCCATTTATCCGGTACCGTTACTTTCAAAAGCTTAAAAGGGAAAAGGTGCGCTTTCCGGGAGGTGGGGGTAATACGCCAGGTTATGATAAAATTCTTTTTCACGGCAACCTTTTTACCGACTTGGTGTATAAAAATGACACTTTACGAGTGAAGGAGTTTATGTATCTGGAACAGGACCGGGCTTCTTCATCGATTCAAATAGCTGGCAAAAGTCTGGGTACATTCACAAAAAACAAAGTCCGGCCGATATTCTTTATCGAGGCTTATATGTACTATAGTCACCCTAACTTATCTTACGCGTTATTTACTAACAGTGATAAAAAGCTTTATATGATTAAATAGGTAAAAGAAAAATGGAAAAGCAATAGTTGTACTTAGCCTACTTAGCACTTATGCAATATGATATTGATTGACTATAGTTATATAATCTGTTTTTATTGCTAAAAAACGATAAGTATGCTATTGATTTAATTTTTAATCCAACTTTTCAATCCACTATGCCGCTGATATAATTATATCTTTTAAACAAAATCTGTCGCCAAATTTCCTGGATTTTAGCTGAACTTTGTAAGTGCATTTGTTTAGGTTTTCTTCAAACTAATCATGCAACAACAGTTCAGTACAAATGCGTTGTTTAATAGATTGGCTACTACGAAATGTTAATCATCCTATCATGAATGTTTATGTAAAATGATGGCTTCGAACTTTCTTCGAATAATAAATAGATTAGTTAAAACCAAATTATATCTGAAGAAGTTAAATTAAGCAATACAGAAAACTTAGTACCTATATATAAGTTACCTATGATAAAGTTATAGCCTTCGCTACCTGTCTTCTCCTATTTGTCTCAGTATCCGATGCTCAGGGAGAATCGAGAATAAAAATTACTATGGTTATCATGGCTGGTGAAAAAATATGACGACAGTATTGAACAGTGTATCAGCATCTATCTCAAGATATGATGAAGACCTTACAACTACGCCAGCATCAGCCAACACAAACGATACGGTTGCAACCAAAACCCCTCTGGCATTAACAAACTACAAAAGCGGTGTATTTTATCTTAATCTGGATGCGAAAAACCTGCCTGATGAAATACTCAAACTAATGGCTGCTAAAAAAAGTAATTTTGATGGGGAAATTACTATTAGCGACAGCTATGGGAAATTGCCTACCAGAATTATAAAATTTTTTAAGGCATCACTATGTAGCTTTTCAGACCAATACTCTTCATCATACTATGGCGATTCCATCGGCAATATAGCAATTTCATTAAGTTGTAGTTCAATCTCAATAAATGGAATTATCATTGAGCAGTAATAATGTTACTGTACTGCGAAGAGATGTTTACACGTATATAATTCAATGTGGAAAATGTCGGTACAAAAGGATCTATCAATTCCTTCTGGTATCAAATAACTCTATTTTAAATACTTGAAAGCTACTTAAAATGAACCTTATTTCTCCAAGATTTCAAATCCTCCATACATCGTCATATCGGCAGTATGCCTGATTAATAGATTCAGTTTTAATTTCTGTATAATCTGGTTGGCATAATCAATTCCGTTATGGATATTAGTAATACCCCTCACTTCTATGCCTGACTTGAGGATTTTAAATTTACTAGGCTCAAATGCATCAATAAATTTCTGTAGTTCAGGATTCACGTATTTGCTGCTGCTCATATCATAATTTATAAGTAATACGATATGGCGGCAGATTTGTTTTAAAAATAATTGGCATTTGTCGTCCTCTATCTCTGAAATGATTAAGTATTTGCTTTGTTAGTATCACGGAAGACTGATGCGTAGGTTGCATCCTGCACCAGTTCTGGAAAGTTTTTTATACAAGAATTTTTATTTCGAGCAAATGATCATTTAGCAGGTTTTGATCTGCTTTAATTTGAAAACATTTTGCATCACCTCCCATCTGATCATCAACATTATTATCGAAGCATATTGTCTACCATATTTCAAAAGTATCAGTAGGTTTTACTTTCCAATTCTTTGTAAGCAAAAAAAAATCGGTTGGTGTCCTGATTATTTGCTTTATATTTGCTGTATTAAAAATGATAATCAAACCAATATCAAGAATATGGGTTACAGCATGAAAAGGTTTCATAGACAATGACTGTTAACTCGACCAAGCTAAATAAATTCTAAACAACTAATCTTCTAATCTTCATTCAATTACTACAAGTGAACTGTGTAAGCTGTCATAGAGAAATGGATTCAAAATACTGTCCGGACTGTGGACATCCATCGAGTATTAAAAGAATAGACCGCAAATACATCATCCATGAAATCGAACATGTGCTGCATTTTGAACGTGGGATTTTGTATACGATTCGTGAACTCATTTTGAATCCTGGCGAAAATATCCGCAAATATTTATCTGAGAATAGAAGCAGATTAGTGAAACCTATTATATTCATTATCGTAACTTCATTAATTTATACAATTTTGACCCATTTGTTTCATATTGAGGATGGATATGTAAAATATCATGAGGTTAATGATGGAACGGTAAGTACCGTGAGCAAAATAGTAAAATGGATTCAAGAACACTATGGATATGCAAATATCATGATGGGTATTTTCATCGCTTTATGGTTACAGCTTTTCTTCAGAAAGTTTAATTACAATTTTTATGAGGTTTTAATCATGTTATGCTTTGTTATGGGGATGGGAATGCTCATATTTTCGGTATTTGTAATTTTGCAAGCAATAATGCACTTTAATGTAATGAGCTTTGCTGGTGCTTTTGGAATTTTTTATTGTGTTTGGGCAATCGGACAATTTTATTTTAAAAGTAAAGTATCAAGCTACATTAAAGGATTTTTTGCATACATTTTGGGAATGGTTACTTTTTGGATTTTCCCGGTAATAATTGGAATAGTTATAGATGTTGTAAGTAAATAATATTTAAGAATGAAAAATAAACTTGGTTTCAACTTTTTCTTTGCAATGATTGCTTTTACACTTGGATTAGCATTAATTCGCGAATTTGATTTCAGGACTCTTAAATTCAATAATACGTTGCTCGGCATTTTATATTTAGTGGTCTTTATCATTTCAGTATATTTAATATTCAAAAGTGAAAACAATAAAACTAAAATATAGACTGTTTTATTTTCGAATGAATAAAAAGATGATTTGATTCCTTGGATTTTTTTGGGTTCAACCATCGCTCACAAAAAATTAGCTGCACGAGATGACAATGCCCTGGTAAGCGAAAACCTACAAATTCTAGAAGTCGAGAACTTTTGCTCTTTTGTTTGGATTGTTACAAATAATATGCTTGTTAAAGGTTGAGTTGCAAGTAGCTAAAAAGAAGTAAAAGTTTTAAAATAAGCGATTAAGATCAATAGCTACTTCATTGTCCGGCTGATAAATGATTACAAATAACTTATTGATTGAGAATTGCTTGTAAGGGTGACAAATCAATCTTGTCAGTGTTCGGACATAAATATCGTTATCAAAATATGGAGGTTGTTTCTAAGGTAGGCCATCTTCTCCATACACACTTGATCCAAACATCTACAAAACTCCTCAAGTGGATGTAAAGTCGGGTAGATATTGTTTTTTTTCTTATCTTTGCGTATGAAAAGAAGGGAATGGTGTCTCCCTTACCCAACCGCTTTAAAAAGCTAATGGCGCCTGATTGAATTGAATGTACAACATTTAGTCAGGATATATTATGCGTCATTATCAAAAAACGAAAGGGCAGAGATCCCTTATTAAAGCAAATTCTTTTTTCAGAGCTTATCCATCCCTTTTTTACATCATCAAATGGTTATTGATCAGCCTTGCTATTGGTGTCTGTATTGGAACCGCGTCCGCATTATTTCTAAAAACATTAGGCTGGGTTACGGAATTGAGAGAAAATCACCTTTGGTTAATTGCCCTTCTTCCGATTGCGGGGTTTGTAATAGGATATATTTATCACAGGTTTGGTAAAGAAGTAGAAGCGGGTAATAATCTTTTGATTGATACTATCCACGATCCAAAAGAAATTATTCCTTTTCGGATGGCGCCTTTCGTTTATCTAGGGACACTTACAACCCATCTATTCGGAGGTTCTGCAGGAAGAGAAGGGACAGCAATACAAATGGCGGGATCTATTGCAGACCAGTTTACAAGGCCGCTGAAGCTTTCCCCACTCGAAAGAAAATTCTTAATAATTTCTGCCATTGCCGCAGGTTTTGGTTCCATATTTGGAACGCCATTGGCCGGGGCGATTTTCGGACTAGAAGTCTTTCTGATTGGCAGACTCAAATATGATTCGATTTTTCCGGCATTTGCAGCCTCCATCACCGCGGATTTAGTAACTAAACTCTGGAAAACTGGGCATACACATTATCATATCCCGATCATTCCTGATATTTCTTTTTTAAATGGTCTTTATGCCATAATTGCAGGGATAGCATTCGGACTCTGCTCCGCTGTTTTCAGCAAAACTATTCATCGCGTGTCCAGACTTTTTAAAAACAAAATTTCTTATCCACCGTTACGTCCTTTTGTTGGGGGGATTTTAGTTTCAACAGCTGTTTGGGCTTTAGGGACCACGAAATATATCGGTTTGGGTATTCCCACCATCGAAGCTTCCTTCGAACAGCAATTGCCAGCTTATGATTTTGCATTGAAAATGATTTTTACCATTGTCACATTGGCCGCAGGGTTTAAAGGTGGTGAGGTAACCCCCTTATTTTTTATCGGTGCTGCATTGGGAAATGCATTGGGTTACTTTATTCCTTTGCCTGTGGGACTTTTGGCAGGAATGGGCTTTGTAGCTGTTTTTGCTGGTGCCACGAATACTCCGTTGGCTTGCAGTATTATGGCAATAGAGCTTTTCGGAAGCAACTGCGGTGTTTACATTGCTATTGCCTGTGTAGTTGCCTATTTATCCTCAGGTCATAACAGCATTTATGGTAGACAAATGATAGGTGAACCAAAACACAATAGGTTCGTAGGCTTCACCGGAAAAAGATTAAATGAACTATAAAATCGAAATCATGAACACTGAAAATTTATCTATTGTAAGAATATATTTCAGATTTGGACAATCAGTTACGGGACAAGGCTTTTCGAGGAAAATCTGGAGTCATAATCTTAGCGACTACCTTTTAAAAAAGGCGAAGCTAAGTGCTATCAATCAAGCCATAATTTTACTGCAAAAAAAGGATATTTGAACAATGGCCGTATTCAATACCATACTTCCGAAATCCCTTCATCTGATAATTCTGTTTGTTTAGAACTGATAGATGAATCCAATAGATTAATGTCCTTTTTTATTGAAAATAAAAAAGAGTTACAGCAAGTCTCTTTGATATTAATGAATGATAAGTTTATCGATAAAACCTCAATTATAGGAGGATAATTGAATAATGGTAATTTTGAGAAAAATCAATCTGAAGATTCTACTCATTGACAATATTACTGAAAACGGCTTTGGCCCTCCAAAGAACTTTGGTTGAACACGGATTTGGTGTTGATGGGGCGGGAAGTGGTGGAGAAGTTCTGATGACGGCCTTTAAAAAATATGGTCTGGTCAATCCTGATGTGCAAATGCTCGGGATGGGAGGGATTTGAGCCCGCAGAATTACCATAGGATATGTCATACCTAAAAACATTGCCATGCTTTTTTATTCGCAGTTGGATAAACAGATCATATTGACACCATCTTCCTGCCAATGAATTTGTTGTATAGTGTTGCTTTTATGCATTGTTTGACAATTGGTAGAAAGGGGGCAAATTAATTGGTTTGTGCACTAAGTGCACTTCGAAGTACATTTTATTTAGATATTAAAAACATTCCAATCAACTGCATGTTGATTTACGGATGCTGATCCATAGCCTAGATTTCTACGAGCTTTGTTTTCCACTTATCAGCACGTTTTACTGGACTTAGTTCAATTTAGGATAAAAATCATTGATATTATTGGTGTAGATGCAGTAATCCACGGCTGAATTCCAGAATTCAATATTTTTTAGTTCAGGAGCGCCGTCAGGTACAAGCATGATTGAACGTTTTCCTTCGATTGTTCTCTTGTCGGAAATGCGGTTATCTAGGGCAGTGTCGAGATAATAGAGGTAATCATACACAAACTCGGTGTAACCCCGTTTAGAAACCTTATCATAACTGGAGATTTTTACCTGCTCGTAATGGTGGCTCAGTGCCTTTTGAAATTCAACCGCATTTAAAGGTTTACCGTTTAGCATTGGCATTACATTAAACTGTCCATCAATGAATATCCATTTCTTTAGGTCTTTCAAGTAGACCTCTGTGGCCACGTGGCCAGGAGAGCTTTTTCTGTACTCAGCATCCTTGGTCTTCAGGTAGAGTACCCTGGATGGAAATCCATATGCGGTAAGCTGATCCCGAAGCACGATGGCATAGGCAAAACAAGGGAACCGTCCACCTGCCTTAGCCTCATTTAGAATCGAGATGCCAGTGATGCCCTTAGGCGTATTCCCACCGTCGTGCTTCCACTGGTGGTGAGTCCAGTTAAGTATCGAAAGAACGTTTTCAGTATCGCTCTTGTTGTCGTCGATGAGGTGTGCGATCGGATAGTAGGTTCTTAAGGAATCGAAATAGGCATGGTCCTTTTCCTCGAAAAAGAGTTGTACATCTTTTCTTTTAAAAGCATTAGCATATGATATCTTGTCCCAGCGATAGGCTGAGGCGGTAATAAAGGTATGAGCGGGTGGGGAATCTCCAAGCTTCACGTAAAATGATTTTGTCTCTCCAGGCTTAATGCTGAATCGAAGGCTATCCTTATCGGTTCTGAAAGCAAAACTTTCATGTTTTCCGTAGAGTGCCAAGCGCAAGCTATCGCGTTCAATTTGAGGGGATATCCGCCAGCGATTTTCGTACCAATCATTCCCGATAGATATATCCGCACGCTCGGAAGAGGCAAGTAGCAACTGTTTCTTATTGAATTTTTGCTGACTGAAAGCCTGATGAGCAACGGCTAGAAATAAAATTGAGACGGATAAAATGGATGTTTTCATGAGCTTGATCTAATCTCCGAAGTTAATAAAATACATAAACCAAATCACTCGTCTTATAAAGAAGTTACAGAGTTAGTGTTGAAAGGTACTTTTTCCCTTTGAACATCTTTGTTTGGGTATTTTCTATTTCGAAAAAGCGCTATAGGAGTGGCTAAGAACTCGTGAGGTAAAGATGAATATAATGTAGTGGCAGATACCTTCGTTTTTTTGACTTTTTTATTTGCCATAATTGGTCAATAAAAATTGTAGCCAAATGACAAATTTACGTTAAGGTCGATGAATCAAGAAAGAATGCTTCGATTATCCATAAATGAAATAATGTAAATTATTGCTAATCTTTGTTGCAATGTTATGGCAATGAGGGGGCAGTTGGATCGGTCTTTCTTATTATGAAACATTATAGAATATTGCAATTTTTGTTAAGTATTTTATCGCAGTACCAAGGTATGCTTGGATAAACCAGAGCCCATGGACTCCTTCTCGCTGGAAATGAATTTGCTATAAAGTTTTGCTTTTGCGTATTTTAGAGAATTGGCATAAAGTGGTGGAATTAATTGCTTTATGCAATTAATATTAATATGTTTTTAATATTCAAAAATTTGTTACAGTTGGTCAGTTGACTACGGAATTTGGAGGTCAAAGCTACCGAAATCTTCACCTTGTGAATAGGAATCTATTAATTATTACAGGCTAATGGTTAAATGCCCCAAAGTGCCAAAGAATTCCTGATGGATCATGGAGAAAGAATTCCCTTCCCCAATGTTCTGTTCGAATCGGAGTCAACTTTACCTCGGGATATTTTGATTTTAAACCAAGGATAAATAAATCATGGTAAGTCTTATCTAAGTCTTTTACTTCAAGAAATATCATGGTATTATTTACCCAGTCTTGGACAAAAGCGTCTTGAAGGTAAAATCCAATTTTATTATGTTGAAAGAAGGACATCTTAAATCCAAGCTTTATCTCGCTAAATCCAAGGTCCTGATAAAATTCTCTTGACTTTTGAAAATCTTTTGAGCCGATGAATGGGCGGATTGAAATTGCATTGTACTCCATATATTTGATTGGATTATATTATTTGACAAATATATTTCACCATCTCAGTAATTACACTTGATTGAAATCAATAAAAACTTTTGCCACGGAGAATTATTTCCCTAACCCTGCTAATGGTTTCGGGAGTAATTTTGAGATAAGATGCAATCATTTTCAGCGGAAATTCTTGTAGTAGCTGTGGTCTGGTATCTAAAACATAGATGTACTTTTCTCTCGGCGTTAATGCATTATCGAATAATGCGATTCTTGAAACAGCCGTATTTATGATTTTGTTTAACTGTAGAAAGGATAGCGATTGTCCGATCAGATAATGAATGGATTGAATGCTAAGCTCAAGAACGATACCTCCAGAATATGAAGTGATAGTACTGTTTGCAGGTTGCTGGGTAAGAAAGCTTCCGTGGTTTAAAACCCACTCATTTTCCGGATGAAGATCTATTATGATTTCAACTTTTTCTTCATTTTTAATATGCTGATAGAGTGAACCTTTTAAATTGAAGAATACAGATGCAGCAATATTGCCTTTCTGAAGCAATATTTCATTTTTATTAACATACCGAAGCTTAATCTCCTTTTCAAAAAGTAGCCTTTCCCAGTCATTAAAAAAGCCAATAGTATTTAATACATCTGAATACACATCGCAATTTATAAAAAATCAGTTTTTAAAAATCATAAAAGATATATTTTCTAATCTTTTCAAGATTCATCGCTATAAACTAGATAGTCAATGATAGTTTGCTTTATTGAAAAATTACATAAAGGGTTAAATCAAAAACTGTGATGCTCATAAAAGTCAAACTTAGCAAATAAAAGCCACCGGAGTCCAATTGCTTTTGAGAGCGGAACGGGTCGGATATCATTCCAATTCGCAATTGACCCAGGGAAAACTATTGCATCTCTGTTTTGTTTAAAAGCATGTTTGGGTGAGCTAACCTTGAATATTAGACATCAGCATGGAAAAAACGAAAAAGATACTTATCTCAGGCGCTAGCATTTCAGGACTGACGCTTGCTTATTGGCTTATTGAATACGGTTTTGAAGTGACTGTCGTCGAAAAGAATCAGGGACTTCGTCTTGGCGGACAAAACATTGATGTCAAAGGTCCTGCATGGGAGATTGTACAGCGAATGGGACTGGACAGAAAGGTTGTGGCAGCCACAACCACCGAAGTGGGTATCCGTTTTGTAAATACCCGGAACAAAACTGTTGCAGAATTTCCGAAGGATAATGCGCTGAGCATGACCCAAGAAATAGAAATCCTTCGGGGAGATTTGGTTGAGCTGTTATACGAATCTGTTGAAGATAAGGTAGAGTTCCTATTCGGAAATCATATTACTAAAGTAAGTGAGACGTCTTCAATGATAGAGGTCAGCTTTCAACACGGTGAAAAAGCCGGATACAGCCTACTGCTAATTGCAGAAGGTATCGGCTCGCACACCCGGCAGCTTGTTTTTGGAAAATCCATAAATTTCAAATATCTCGGACTTTACAGTGCATACCTTACAATCAAAAAAGTTAAATCGGATTCCCGCTGGGCAAGATGGTGCAATACCGAACGGGGTATAGTATTCCTTATTCGTCCGGACAACCATGGTAAAACAAGGGCATGCGTATTTTTTCGCTCTCCGGAACGCGGCTATGAAAAACTCAGCATAGAACAGCAGAAAAAATTTCTTATTGATAAAATCAAAAGCGTAGGTTGGGAATCTGATCGGATCGCAAAAGAGATTGAAACGGCTGAGGACCTTTATTTGGAAAGGGTGAGCCAGGTGAAAGCAAAATCCTGGTATCAGGGGAGGGTTGCGATAACAGGTGACGCCGCCTATTGCGCAACACCCATCTCTGGGAAGGGAACCGATGCTGCCATAGCTGGAGCATATATTCTCGCTGGAGAACTTGCTATCGCAGAATCTTATGAGCAGGCGTTTTTTAACTATGAAGCCCTGATGAGACCCTATATAAATAAGATACAAAAGCGACCACCCGGAGTTCCAGATTTGGTTTATCCGACATCGAAGTTTGGAGTCGCCATTCTCAATACCCTATTTTCCATTGTTGCTAGTCCGCCGGCTAAATTTATTACTAGTCTCTTCGGTAAAAATAAATCTAAACCGAGAAAAGAAATTGACTTGAAGGACTATTCCAAAATCATAAGGAATTAGTCAATATGTTCCCTAATGACTCCCTCGATGAATACTTTAAAGATAAAGGGCAATTGCAGTATATAATGAGCTTTGGGTGAGTAGCGATTTTTCAGTTCAATATAGATATCCTCAGTGGAAAAGCCTTGTAGGTGGGATAATCCACTATTCGAGACAAGAGATTCGCACGGAATATACACATTTTCAAATCTTACCGTAACCGCTATTTTCAGGATAGTGGGGACCTTAAGCAGTATTGGAACAATACCTTTGAAACCCGCATGGTTAAACTCAACCTGAATTATAACTTCTGGGGCACGATCAAAAACACCAGAAAAAGCAATGGGGCAGAGGATGAGAAGAAACGCGGAACGATCAGTGAAAACTAGACAAATCCGACCTTTAAAGGCTGTATATTTTTTTCAAATAGGCTCGATATCCTTCACACCAGGCTACAGAAAATAGAGCATCTACATATTCAAAAAGGGATGGAGAAATACTTTCCTAAACTTTTAAGGTGCATATCAACACCTTACTATGGCATTAAGAGATCATCGGCAATTTAATTTTTGGTATGCCTAAAGACTTGCAAGAGTAAAGGGAATGTTCATGCCCGGAAATGAAGCCGCCGATCTTAATTTCAGTATATACCGATGAAAAGGGTTATTAATAAATCTTATAAGCAGTAAGCCTTTTACTTTGCGATAAGACTAAAAAGCTTTGGATAGTACCCACCTGTGGATGTATTGCAATTCGATCTCTTAGAAAATCATTATAAGCAATCATGTCTGAAGTGGCTATTTTGAGCATAAAGTCAAAATTTCCCGTGATATGGTAGCATTCCATTACCTCTTCATGCAAATTCATTTCCTGCTTGAAGTGCTCGATGTCGCTTTTGCTGTGCGATTTCAATTGAACGAGAGGAAAGGCAACAAAAATGCTTTTGATTTTTTGCGGATTTACCAGCGCAACATACCTATCTATAAACCCTTCTGACCTTAGTTTTTTAACTCGCTCGACAATATTTGTTTTGCTCCGATTAAGTTTTCCGGCAAGTTCCTTGTAAGTAAGCTCCCCATCGAGCTGGAGCAGGTTTAACAGTTCAGCATCAACTCCATCTAATTGATATTTATTCATTTGGCAAGATTATGACTGGTTAGACAGCGCAAAACTATTAAAATGTAAATGAATCGGTGTAGGCGAAAAATTAAATCCAGTTATTTTATACATAAATAATTGCCCTATGGCCTCTAACTGGGAAATGATATTTTGTCGGCGGGGATTTTTATTTAATTAAAGCCAATATAATTTTGTTTAACACGCTGTAAAAGTAATTTTGACCATTGTGCACTATATGTTTTTTGATTGATTTTTTACTGCTGACTTTTGTTCCAGTCAAATGAAAAATCTATTATGGGGAATCAACAAAATCATGTGCCCAGTCAGGAGCGGTTTGAAACTGACAAACTCACTCATATCGTTTCTGGTGCGGGTTATGATCAGCGTGCTAAGAATAAATTATTGCGCATTCAGACTCGGGTTAGCACACTTTTAAGTGTTCCTTCAGATTATCATATTCTGCTTTATGATCTTAACCAAATCGGAGGAGTAAATATTTTTCGAGCACTGAAGCTGAATGGAAATTCCCGCTGCGGTTTTGTTGATGCCGGCTCGCGGTCCTCCCTTGCGATATCGAATGCAAGAGATTATCATGAGGTAGAAATAATCGGTTCTTCCAGGGAGTCAAATTATAGTTATGTTCCAAATGCTGACTGGATACCTTTCGACATTTCTTTTCTTCATTTTACCTCAACCAACGAAAAAGAGGGGAACAGGAAAACCAGATTTCCTAAGATTAAAATTCCGCTATTACTGGATATGTCTTCAGATCTGTTTTCAACCAAGGTGAGGGTGGAGGATTTTTCAATGATATATGCTGTGGGCAATAATCGGATTATACCGGATGATTTGTGTCTTGTTATTGTTCAGAATCGCTTTTTAACCAATCGAGGGTATAGTTTGCGCGCGGAACCGGGTTTGGTAGGAAAGGGAGGACAATTCGTTCAGGGGATTTTTGCGTCGATGTTCCTATTTGACCACAATTTGCGTGAACTGGAAAAAATGGGGGGAATAATTGAATATAAGAAAAGATTTGAAGCACGCTCTGGAATGCTATATAAGGAAATTGAGCGCAATTCGAAATTTTGCTGTTCAGTTAACCCGCAGGACAGGGCTGCGACTGCAGTCAGATTCTCCCTTATAGCTGCCGATGACATATTACCGTTTGCGGTGCGTCTGGATACCGATAATTTCAATGTTATCATCCGGTGTTTTCATGGTGAATTCTTGGTACTAGTTGAAAAGTTTTCACAACAGGAGATGCTGAAGTTGATATGCTTGATGCAGGAGTTCGAATTAAAATAGTTTTTACAACCCAGTCATCATAAATACATTTTGCTGTGATTTTTGAAAAGAAATTAAATTTTATAGTAGTTAATCGTTCAGTTAATGATGAGAATAGGCCGGTGGATGCCGGCCATTCTTGGTTCCATAAATTCCTAGAAGTAAACAAGCTGATTTAATAAAATATGAAAATAGACGTTATAACAAAAGAAGACCTGGCTGATCTCAAAATGCAGCTCATCGAGGAGATCAAAATACTTTTGCAGCCTCAAAAAAACCTGCATAAACAGTGGCTTCGCAGCGCGGAAGTGCGAAAGATGCTGAATATTTCGCCTGGAACTTTACAAAACCTGCGTATCAACGGGATGCTTCCCTTTACCAAGGTTGGGAGCATTGCCTATTATGATATAATAGATATTGAAAAAATGATGCAGAAAGGAGGTTCAAATGTTCAACTTGTTAGAAAAACTAAGTGATTTTTTAACTGTAGCAAAAAAAAATTTTTTGTTGGAACGCACCCATTTATGTCTCTATACGTCGATATTGATAATGTGTGAACAACAAAAAGCCGGGAATACTATAGAAGTGAGCCGAAAAAAGCTAATGTGCTTATCTCAGATTAAATCCAATGCAACCTATCACAAGTGCATCAGGGAACTGGTGAACAATAAGTACATAACCTATTTGCCATCCTATCATCCAATTCATGGTAGCCAAATTGTTATATTGTGAGCCAGGGAGCAGTGTTTGGATTGCAACCGAATCCATTTAATATTAGATAATCTTTATTCCTTCGTCAATATGATTTTTCAATACGCTTCGGATTTACATTTGGAATTTCCGGAAAACTATGATTACCTCATGCAAAATCCTATACAGCCTCAAGGAGATATCCTGATATTAGCTGGAGATGTCGTCACCTTTTCACAGCTTGAAAAAAGAATGGATTTTTTTAATTATCTCTCTGATCATTTTGAGCAGGTTTATTGGCTGCCGGGCAATCATGAATATTATTATAGTGATATCTCCAGATGCCAGGGAAGCGTTAATGAAGAGATAAAAGATAACATTTCTTTGGTGAACAACGTAAAGATTTCTGTTCCAGGCTCAGACCTCATATTTTCTACAATGTGGTCCCATATCAGCCCAAAAAATGAGCGGGAGATTGGCGAAAGTATTTCTGATTTTTATGTGATTCGTAATAACGGCGGCATTTTCAGACCTGCAGATTTTACTGGTTTGCATACACAAAGTGTGGAATTTATCGAAGACCAACTTTCTCAGCAAAATGGACAAAACAAAATTGTGATCACTCATCATGTTCCTACACTAATCAATTATCCTGCAAGATTTGTTGGAAGTACACTAAACGAAGCATTTGCAGTAGAACTTAGTGGAATGATTGAGAAATATCAACCAGCTTATTGGATATATGGACATCATCATGAGAATATCCCTGCTTTTAAAATAGGCCAGACATTGATGCTTACCAACCAATTGGGCTATGTAAGAAGAATGGAACACGGTGGGTACAGTCCGTCCAAGATATTTGAAATCTAGCTGAGCAAAAGGGGTTTTTTCTGCAGTTTTGCAGAGAAGACCTTCAACTTATTATTTGACTGTAGATTTCGGCTTGACCATGCTGTCCCGTAGCCGATTGACCAGTATCAAATTATATACGAATTATCTTCATAGTGTTATTAATCAATTTGTTGAGAGGGACAGTTTGAACCGAAACACTTTGACCCTGAATTTTGAAATGAGTTGATCACTGCTAGCAAAATTTCCAATATCGCTACAATAAATTACTAATCGAGCATATAATTGTCTGCTATTTATAATTAATCTAAATTGATTATATTTGCCTGCACCAACATTTTGATAAATTTGATGGTGCCGCGAAAACTCCAAGCAATCTCTGTAATGAAAATTGATCATGATAATTTTAAAAAAGTATATCTGCTTTATTGGGAGAAAGTTTTCGCGGTCTGCTATAATAATATCAAAGAAATTGAACCTGCCAGGGGCATGGTACAGGATATCTTTCGGTCCCTATGGGAACGAAGGTCTGAGTTAGAATTGGAAAATATAGAACACTACCTTATTCGTTCGGCCAAATTTAAAACCTTTGAATTCATCCGCAACAAAGCTACAAGGCAAAAGCATACCGAATTTCATATGATGGATTGCCGTACAAATAGCAACTGCACAGAAGAGCAGGTATTATTTAATGATTTAAAGGAAAAAGTCGATGATTTGGTAGATACCTTACCCTGTCAATGCAAAAGGGTTTATAAAATGAGCCGGGAGCAGGGAATGAGCAATAAAGAAATTGCTGACTTATTAGCCATTTCCGAACGTGCGGTAGAATATCATATCACCAAAGCAATGGGTAAACTCAAAGTAGGCCTGATTAATATTCAACTTTTCATGCTTGTTGTTACGGCAATTCAGCAGTTACGCTACTTCTTAATATAAACGATAATTTATTTATGTTTGTTATTGGGAGATAATAGGATGAGCTCGACACATGTTGATAAAGAACTTCTTGAAAAATACCACTTGGGATTTTGCACAGCTGAAGAGAAGCAAAGAGTGGAAAAATGGTTATTTAGTGCAGAAACAGATGATCTAATGCTGTCAAAACCCGAAGCCAAATTTCATAGAGATGAGATGTGGGTTAACATCAAGACTATAATGGATACGGGGAATCCAGCTAAAACAAAAAAGTATTTCATGTGGAAAGGGGCTATCGCTGCTTCCATTGTATTTGTCATTCTTAGTTTGGGTATGTATTTTCTTTTTATAAGAAGTGTGAGTATTGCGCCGGAGTCTTTCTCCTACCATAATTCCATGCAGGCAGGGGTAAAGCATGTGGCAGCTGAAGAGTATAATATTTCCATCGGACCACAGACCAATGCGCAAATTCATACAGGCGGCGTTATCGATCTTTCAGGCAGCATACTGATCTCACCAAAAGAAGACATCAGCCTTACTTTTAAAGGGACGCAAAAAAAAGTTACATTAAAGAAAGGACAAACTTATATCATTCTGAATAGCGAAATAGGTGCAAAAGGTATTATAGTAGTGAATGATAGAAATCTTTTGGATCTCCCGCCAATTATGCAAAAACAAATTTCTTCTCAATTTGGTATTTAATTTTACGCTGGATGATTCACTTTAAAGATTTCTTGCTTTGCATTTTGTTAACTATGTTGTTTTCTGGTTGTGCCAAAAGGGACAAAAACATATCAGGTAAATATAGTTTTTACATTTTATCGAAGGGCAATAAAGAGTTGATTATAACAACAGATAGCCTAAAGGGTGGAGTACTAAAACCAGAAAACGAAGGTGTATTATTGGATGGTGCGGATATGGATAGAGATATTATTGTTAAAGATGGATTTATTTATCATCTGAACAGAAAAACGGCTCAGTGTTCCAAATCTGTTTTAAGCACCGATAGCTTAACTATCGATGGGCAATTACTTATAGATGGCTTTTCTCTTGAAAATTACAGTTGGGTAGGGAAGGATAGTTTACTCTTGGTTGGTTTAAACAGCAATAAATATAATCAGGTAACTTACCGTTTGCTCAATGTGAAAAATATGAATTTGCTCCGGGAAGGTAATCTACCAATACCTAAACCATCTGGTAAGTTTAAATCAATTTCTGTAGGTTTCACCAAAATCAAAGGCCAGTCTATATTTTTAGGCTACACCTATCACTTTCCGGTTAACACATCCGATTATTCTACTAGTGACACCATGTATGTCTCGCGTTTGAGTTATCCTGATATGCGTTTATTGGGTACCGATAAAGATTCACGGTCAACCTACCCCGGTGGGTTGAATGCCGTACAAAACTATTCCTTTACTGATGAACAGGGTGATTATTATTTCATGACCTGCCCCGGGATTGCCCTTGGAAACCGGCCAGACCTACCAACAGCAATTTTTAGAATTAAAGCAAACGATCTTCACCTGGATAAGAGTTACTTTTTTAACATTTCTGATTCAAAAATCGCAAACCATGCCTATGGCATGTGGAATTTGGGCAACAATGAAGTGGTGATCAGGTCCGAACGAAAAGATCTTTTTACTGGTTTGGGAGACCATTATAGTGCCGCTCATTTTGAATTTTATGTGTTAAATTTAAAAACAAAAACAATCAGCAAGCTCAATCTCCCGCTGGATAAAGGTACTAGACGGGAATGCGTAATGGTTAAAGACGGCATTGCCTATATTGCTGTTAATTCGAGCAAAGAGGGTAACTATATCTGGCTGTACAACATTAAAACAAAATCTTTAAAAAAAGGGCTTCAGCTCGCTGGAGACACTGATTTTATTTTACGTATTGATCAGATGAAATAATCTTCTCATTTTATTTTAATTTTTTTTTATTTCGACCTTCGGTAAAACAGGTTTTGTGCTACTACTCTCCAAATGCACAACACTAAAATCATGTTATACGGAAAAAATTTACTCTTACTCTTACTCACCCTCGCTTCATTCGGTGCTTTATCACAAACCAACTCCTCCATCTCTGGGACCATAAAAGATAAGAATGAAGTGGTCAGTGGTGCCACTATCCAATTAAAAGAAATCAAAGCCGGTGCAACCTCTGACCAATTCGGCAATTTTGAGATCAAGAATGTTCAACCAGGCACTTACACACTGCTGGTATCTTATCTGGGTTACATTAAACAAACAAGAAACATAGCCGTACAGGCAAACCAAAGCCTCAAAATAAATTTTTCTTTAGAGAAAGATCAAAATCAGTTGAATGAGGTCGCTGTAGATGGTAAAACAAAAACGCAGCAAATAAAAGAGTCAGCTTTTTCGGTGAACGCTATCGACACTAAAAAGCTGGCAAATACCACTGCTGATTTAAATCAGATTCTAAACCGAAGTACAGGAGTTCGGATAAGGGAGCAAGGCGGTCTGGGTTCCGATTTTAAGTTTTCTATCAACGGACTATCCGGCAAGCAGGTGAAATTTTTTATCGATGGGATTCCAATAGATGTCATGGGTACAGCCATGTCCCTTAACAACATCCCGGTAAATCTGGCTGAACGTCTGGAAGTTTACAAAGGTGTGGTACCTGTTACCTTAGGCGCCGATGCCATGGGTGGTGCAGTCAACGTGGTCACTAATCAAAAAGCAAGTAATTATCTTGATGTGAGTCATAGTTATGGCTCCTTTAATACCAACCGTTCAGCATTAACGGGTCAGTTTGTAGATAAAAAGACGGGTATTATTGTTAAAGCGAGTGGTTTTTATAATTCATCTGATAACAACTATATCATGAAAAACGTGGAAGTCGTTGAAGGTGGGACCCGTATCGGAAATTACATTGTCGATCTAAATGGTGCTGAATTTGTGACTAAGGATGTAAGGCGTTTTCATGATAACTACGAATCCTTATCGGCCCAGGTGGAAGCAGGTGTGACCAATAAAAAATGGGCTGATGTTTTGTTTCTGGGTGCCGGTTATAACCAGGCCAATCAGGATCTGCAGACAGGCTTCGATCAAAATATCGTGTATGGTCAGGTAAGGAGGGAAAGTAAAGCCAGAAGTGCTACCTTACGTTATAAAAAGGATAACTTATTTACTGAAGGCTTAACTTTAAGTGCCTTTGTAGCCAGGTCAAAAGATAAATATTTAACCGCTGATACGGTAAAACGCACTTATAGCTGGGATGGAACCTATTTCGATAAAGGCTACTCTGAAATGGGGGGGATTTTAGCATTGGCTCACATCATCAGACCACGTACCTATGCGATGGGCAATCTGAGCTATGTGATTAATGATCAGCATTCTTTGAATCTAAATTATACCCTGGACCATCTGAAAAATGAGAATTATAATGAACTGTTGACAGACCACGATGCAACTCCGGGTGTATTGAAAAAGCAGATCGCCGGCCTTGCCTATCAACAGGATTTGTTAGAAAAAAAATTAGTTAACACCGCTTTTGTAAAATATTATCACCTTGGATTAAACCGGCCCAAATACATCAACCAAGTGTACACTTTGATGGATACCACCTTTAGTAACCTGGGTTATGGCGTTGCAACGCGTTATAAAATAACGCAAAGTCTTGGAATAAAAGCCTCTTTCGAACATGCTTACAGACTGCAGGAAGCTGAAGAAATGTTCGGCGACGGACTCAACTTACAGGGTAACCCTGATCTGAAACCTGAAAGCAGTGATAACATCAATCTGGGTGCGTATTATAGCTTTAAATCAGGGAAAAATTCATTTTTTATCGAAGCATCCGGATTTTACCGTGATGCAAAAGATTTTATTTTTCCGGTGCCGGATGAACGTTCTAAACTGCTAAAAAACAGAAACCAATCCAGTGTACGTATTACCGGCTTTGAAACAGAAGTGAGGTATGCCTATGGTCAGTTGCTTAATTTGAATGTCAACTTAACCTATCAAAATGCCATCAATACGACGAAATCCGGCTCAACAGAATCTTACAATGTCGAAGGGACGTACCTGAATAAAATTCCCAATCAACCCTGGTTATTTGGAAATGCAGACTTTAGTATTGGTCAAAACGATCTGCTAGGCAAAAATACGCGATTGCAATTTAACTGGTTTACCCAATATGTCAACTGGTTTTACCTTACCTGGGAAGGTAAGGGGAATCCGAACGGAAAGTCAGATATCCCTACACAATTTATCCAGAATGCATCCCTGAGTTATTCTCTTCAGCAGGGACGTTATAACATCTCTGCGGAATGCAGAAATTTAACAGATCAGTTGGCTTATGACAACTTTAGGTTACAAAAGCCGGGCCGATCATTCTCAGTAAAATTCAGATATTTCATCCAATAATTAAATGCAAATCACCACATATAAGTTCTAAAATGAAAAAAAATACCTACCAGATTATAAAATTTCTAAGCCTTGCTTTAGTGACTGTTTTTACAATAGGTTGTGAGAAACGTAACGAAGGCATAACACAAGAAGGCACCAAATATTCTGCAGTTCTATGTGTAGGCAGCTGGCCAAATACGGCATATTACATTGCCGGTATCCAGTCATTGACCAGTGGCACGCTAAGTTTAGCTGGTAATGGCGCCGAGATGACCGGGAAAGTATATGCCCAGGATGTCATTCAAAGAGATGGATTTTACTACCATGCTAATGCAAACAGCGGACGCCTTGGGAAATACCATGTAGAGAACGGCGCGCTTCTGATTGACAAGGAAATCCCTTTCTCCTGGTTGAACTGGAGTTCATATGCATGGGTGGATAACAACACGTTAGTCATTTTTGGAGATGGAAATAATGAGGCCCGTTATGCGGTAGTCAAAGTGGATAAAATGACCATAAAGACCGGAAAACTTTCTTTGAACGCAATACCCAAAGGATTCGATGGCTATAATATTGGCTTTTCAGAATATAGGAATGGAAAACTATTTTTAGGTTATGGTTATGCTTCCATGGACTGGAGTAAGTATCCGGTGATGCCTGTTTATCAGGAAGCTTTGATAGCAGTGATTGATTATGCAACTATGACGGTTGAAAAGTCTCTTTCTGATACACGCACTACTGGTCTGGGTGGACCAAATGTTTATGCACCATCTTCTTTTGTCGATGAAAACAATGACCTTTATTTTATCAGCGATCCGGTAAATGTTTACGATTATAAATCGCCTTCGGTAATGTACCGGATCAAAAACGGCAGTACCGAAATCGATCCGACATACTTTTTCAATTTTTCAGCAGCTACCAACAAAGAAATGGTTCCTGCAATGTGGTATATCGGCAATGGAAAGGCCATTGTACGTTCACGTATTGCCGGCCAGTCAATTGATGCCGACCATTATTTCTGCATTATAGACGTGAAAACGGGTGGTTTTATCAAAAAATTAGACTTGCCGGCTGATAAGGGTGAGCGTATGGTAAACGGCGTTATTGTCGAAGATGGAAAAGCGTTTATAGCGGTAAATGCTGCCGATAGGGATTACATTTGGGAATACGATCCGGCAACCGACAAGTTAACCAAAGGTTTAGAATTTGTAGGCGGTATAGACTACATCCTGAGGATTGAAAAATTAAAGTAAGCGATTGCAGATCATGACATTTAAAAAAATAAATGCCTGGTTGCATTTATGGCTTGGCCTTGCTTCAGGTATTGTAGTATTCGTATTAGGTATTACCGGCTGTGTATTGGTTTTTGAGGTAGAAATTAAGGACTTAACCAATTCCTGGTTCAATGCAAAGCCCGCTTCATCTACCCAGGCCATATTAAAGCCATCCATTCTTTATCAGGCAGTGCAAAGCGCATTGCCTGGTAGAGAAATCGAATCGGTTTGGTATCATGGTGAAAATAAAACCGCACACTTTCGTATCCATGAAATGGATTCGGTCATTTATGTGAACCCTTACACAGCTGAAGTAGTTGCGATTGTCAAGGAACATGATTTTTTTCAGTTTTTTAAAGATGGACATTACTACATGTGGCTTCCACAAAAAATTGGTCATCAGGTTACGGGCTGGGGTACGCTAATTTTCTTTTTGCTAACCATTAGCGGGCTCATTTTATGGTGGCCAAAGAAATGGAACAAAAGAAGCCGTGAGCAAAGTTTCAAAATTAAATGGTCAGCCAGGTTTAAACGCCTAAATTACGATTTGCACAATGTACTGGGGTTCTACTCCCTTATCGTTGCTTTGATATTTGCTTTTACAGCATTGATGATGAGTTTTGCATGGTTCAATAATGGCGTTTTTTGGCTAGCAGGCGGGCAGAAAACAGAGCGGGTAAAAGCATTATCTGATACAACAAAAATAATTCCAACCAATGTACTGCTTCAGGTGGACAGGGCCTGGACAAAGGGGGTGTATGAAATTGCAGAGCACCACCCATTTGAAATTATATTGCATTATCCTGAAACCCCTTCGGATGCCCTTTATGTATGCACGGATATGTATCGGGGAACCTGGCGGGATGTATATCTCGATCAATATACTTTAAAAGAACTTCCGGCATCAGCCAAAAGATTGAGGGATGAAAATTTAGCGGCCTGGATTAGAAGGTCAAATTATGGAATACATGTTGGCGCTATTGGTAATTTGACTACCAAAATTATTTTCTTCTTAGTGAGTTTAATATGTGCCAGTCTACCCATAACAGGTTTTTACATCTGGTGGGGTAAGAAAAAGAAATCTAAAAATAAGAAGGTGCAACCAGCACCATAAAGTCTAATATTATGAACGATTCATTACACGTTGCAACAGGTGAAAAACCTGTTTGGGGAAAGCTTTTGCCTTATGTTTTACTGTTTTTAGCCAGTTTTTTATTTACTACAAAAACATTTCCACAAGCAGAAAATAGCATTACCGGAACAGTTATCTTGGCCGATGGAAATCCATTGGAATATGCCTCGGTTGCACTTCAAAACGGGGAAGGAAAGGCAATAAAAGGGACGCTAACCGATTCATTGGGAAAGTTCAAATTTTCGGCTATGGCGCATGGCAGTTATAGAATTCATATTTCAAGTATGGGCTTCATTTCTCACCATAGTCAGGTTTTTAACCTATCTGAGCAGCGCAGCGGCATACATTTCGGTCAGTTAAAGCTCCTTGAAGATATCCAGACTTTAGATGGAATTACTATTTCGGTCAGGAAAAATGTTATTGAGCAAAGCATGGATAAGATGACCATAAATGTTGAAAATAGCATTTTATCAGAAGGAAACACAGCCTTGGAATTGTTACAACGGGCACCAGGGGTAAAAGTAGACGAAGATGGTAAGATATCGCTCAAAGGCAGGCCAGGAGTAACTGTAATGATCAATGGCAAACTTACGTTTTTATCGCCGGCCGAGCTGGCAGTGTTATTAAAGGGAACCAATTCATCCTCTATTTCCAAAATAGAGATAATGGATAATCCATCAGCAAAATATGATGCTGCTGGTAATGCAGGTGTTGTCAACATCGTGATGAAGAAAAACCAGGGAAAAGGATTAAATGGTTCAGTTGCTATTAATGGCGGTGCGGGCAGGAAGGCGCGATATGGGTCCGGATTTACTTTAAACTATAAAAATCGCTGGTTTAATGTTTACGGAAGCTACAATTATGCCTATCGAGGCGAGACAGAATATTTAGATTTCAGTCGCAGATTTTATGATAATGGCCAGATCAACGGGAATTATAATCGAATTTCAAATCAGCATACTAAAACAAACGAGCCTTTGAACACTAATAATTTTAGATTGGGGGCTGATTTTGATATCAATAAATCCAGTTCGATAGGGGTTCTGGTAAATGGCAATGTCGGAAAATACCTGCACGATAGTAAAACTAGTAATCAGCTAAGTGCTTTCGATGGTCGTTTGATTAGTCACTTAAAAACGACAAACTATGACAAACAAGGCTGGGAAAATATCACCTATAACCTCAATTATCAACATAAATTTAACAAGGAGGGCAAAGAATTTACTGCGGATGTTGATTATGCCAATAATTCATTTACTTCAGACCTAAATCTGGATACCTATACCTCGGCGATGACTGGAAATCAAAATGAAGTCTTCACGAGCAGAAAAGGTTATGTACCGGCAAAAACAGATGTATATGTTGCCAAAGCAGATTATGCAGACCGATGGGGAAAGGCGTTAAAGTTTCAAACCGGGTTAAAGAGTTCCATAATCACTTCGGATAACAATTTGGTTTATCAAAACCTGAATCAAGGGATTTATGAATACGATGCCAGCAGCAGTAATTATTTTATATACAAGGAACAAATTCACGCAGCCTATCTAAACTTTGGTCAGGAATTTAAAAGCTTTAGCGTTCAACTCGGTTTGCGTGGCGAATATACCAACACCGTGGGCAATCAAGTGACCAGCAATCAAACGTTTAAACGAAATTATTTTCAATTGTTCCCAAATATTGCTATTGCTAAATCTTTTCGAGATAATAATCAATTGCAGTTTGCGATGAGCAGGAGGGTGCAGCGGCCAGATTACAGTGATTTGAATCCATTTCGTGTTTTTAGAGATCCATTGCTGTATTATGAAGGAAATCCGAACCTTCGGCCGGAAGTGACCCAGAATTTCGTCATCAGTCACGTGTTCAAAGGAAAATATACAAGCGCTCTCAACTACAGCAAAACAAAAGATGTGATGACCTGGATTACCGGTCAGATTGACGCAATTAATACAACTTTTGAAAGTCCTCAGAATTTGAAAAATCTTATTAATTATGGCTTCAGTTTCACGGGGCAGACTGATTATTTTAAATGGTGGAGTGCGACTAATTTCTTCAATGTTTACAGAAACGAATACAATGGCGAAGGGGAGATTGGCGTTTTTTCAAACAGCATGACCAGTTTTAGTTTCAATAGCCAAAACTCGTTTAAAGCTGGCAAGGGATATTCATTTGAACTGAATGGATATTTAAATTCAAAATCAGTATATGGCACAGGAATTGAAAAAGCCTATTATGTAATTTCTATTGCAGGACAAAAATCGTTATTGAAAGATAAAGCAAATGTCAAACTATTATTAAATGATGTTTTTCAATCGAGCCAGTTTAGGAAGATTACCCGTTACCAGAATATTGATATGAATAGTCATGTAAATGTTGACGGACGTCGATTAATCCTTTCATTTTCATATCGGTTCGGAAATCCATTCGCCGTTAAGGAAAAAAAAACTGGAAATGACGATATTCAAAATCGCGTTAAAGGGAATTTTTAATTCTATACGGTCATTAACTACAGCTAAAATATTGTTAATTGAAGAACGACCGCTTTTCTTCTTAAAATAACCAATAATAGAAGGTATAGAAAAATAACACAATATTCTGTATTTGACCACTTCGCATCTAAATGTCTTGCCCAGTTTAATTGCATTGACTACTACGGTAAATCTGCAATTGTTTTTTTAGGCGTTTGCGGGCCTCGTGGATATGAGTTTTGACCGTGCCTATAGGCAAATTAAGCTCTATGGCAATCTCATGATACTTATATCCCTCCACGTAACGGACAAAAGGGGCTGATAGCGTTTCAGGTAAATTACCGATTGCTCGTTTGATGTCACGCATCGCAAACCTGCCATCGACCTGGTTATGCGTTGCGCTATGCATCAGATGAACTGAGGTAAGTTCTTCTTGCTGAGAGATTACAGACTGAGTTTTTGTAATTTTACGGTAGTCATTAATAAACGTATTGCGCATAATGGTATATAACCAGCCTTTGACATTCGTACCCTCTTTGAATCCTGCCGAAAATCTAATAGCCTTTATCATAGTTTCTTGAATGAGGTCATTGGCATCATCACTATCCTTAGTGAATTTTAAAGCAAAAGTGCTGAGCATCGTTTTGTGCTCATTGATCATTTGGGCAAATTGGAGCTGGTTCATATCTTAAATATAAAGTTTAGCCGGTTACCTCAGGCCTTGTATAGGACAAATGACAATTGTATTTGTTTGAGTTGAAAAAAATCAGCAGCGATTAAATTACATTTTATTGCATTGCGCACATATCATCATTGTTATAATTTGAATACTATCACAAATAAGAGGTCACATGTGCGTATGGTTAAAAAACCCATTTAAAGATCAATAGTTAGTTATGTTATAAATTACTTTATTTTGGTTGAAAATTCATCAATTGCCAGACGTACCTTATGCATGGATGCAAGATGATCATTGTCAGCATCACGGTAACCCAGCGATAAAATCACCGTCGCATGAAGACCTTTTTCAGATAATCTTAAAATCTGATTAAATTTTTGAGCATCAAAGCCTTCCATAGGGGTCGAATCTACTTTGACTGCAGCGGCTGCTACTAGTGCTGTTCCAAGCCCAATGTAAGCTTGCTTTTCTGACCATAATGCATGTTGTTCTGGAGTCTGGGTGGCGAAGTGGGAAATAATCATTTCCTTTAATCCATCAAGTGCCCCACTATCCAAACTCCTTTGTTGTTCCATCATTGTAATATAATCGTTTATATATCCTCCTGTAACTTCATTTAAAGAAGCAAAGACCAACAGATGAGAAGATGAATGAATCTGTGCATTAAATGAACCTTCCGCTAACTTCTTTCTGAGTTCTGTATTAGTAATTACAAATAGGCGGTAGGGCTGTATACCGCATGAAGATGCGCTTAGATTTATTGCTGCAATAATTTGGTCAATTTTGTTTTCACTTACCACTTCATCCGAGTATTGCTTAACTGCATAACGCCATTTTAAATCATTGATTAATTCCATTTTTTTTTAATTATTTTGGTTGGCAAAGATAAACTCGTAAAGTGTATATTTGTCACCAGGTGACAAAAGTTATGGTGACAAAGGAGTAACCAGGTGAATGATATGAAACAAAAATTTGATTTGGTAAAGGCATGCAGTGATAAAATACTAGCCATTAGCGATACCATGGAAATTCTAAGCGGGAAATGGAAAGTATCAATTATTGCATGTCTGTGTTATCAACCAATGCGGTATTCAGTACTATTGAAGGAGGTTAAAGGGATTTCGGGAAAGATGCTTAGCAGAGAATTAAAGGATTTGGAAATGAATCAATTGATTGAACGCAAAGTACTCAATACCGCGCCTTTTGCTATTGAGTATCGGATAACTGAATATGGCAAATCGCTTGAGCAATTGACCAATACTATCTCAGATTGGGGACTCAACCATCGTCGACGAATCATTTCTGGTATGAAATTGGCATAGGGCCAATGAACACGTCAGATATTGTCTTTATTTATCAGCTGCGATAAGCTATACTTGATATTGACGCTGAATATTACTAACTCTCTTTCATCACAATATGCTAAAATTTTGCTCACTGTGTATAAGCGATGTAAAATCTAGTATCGTATTCCATCATTGCTGTTCCCGGATCTATCTATAAAAGTGTTGATTAAAGCAGTCTGAAATATGGATAGATCAAATATGCTAGATTGAATAAATAACGTCACAGATTTCGATTATGTTCTTTTCCTGAACTCAAAGGGCAAAAATTAATATATATAGAAATAAGCTTATACCATATTCTTTTGGACGTGCCGGTCCACTTTATCGGAGATTTCGTTAAGACTGATCAACTTATTTCGGAATTTAGGGTAAATGTGTTCCGGTTTAGACTGACCAGCACAAAAGGCTAACAAATAATATGTTAGTGATAAGTTGTCTCTTTTGTTAGAGTGGTCAATTTGACACGGAATCACTTGGTCAAGATAGCCGAAATCTCCAGGTTGAACCTTAATTAAACTTGAGTTCCAAATTTTTGAAAGAGATAAATTGAAAAGGAATTTTACTGCTTAAGAAAATAGTTAATCATCCGAAAGGTTAATTACCCATTTTTTCAGTGTCACTTTCCTCGCTTTCCGCTTAGCTCTAATTTTTTTCTTTTTGTCAATGACTTTTGGGATTAACTTTTCTTTCTCTTTTCGCAATTTCATCAATCTACCTAGTTCATCATATTCTGTCATCTTAGTGTCTAATTCTGCAATTCGCTTCAAATCGGCAATAAATTTATCGCTTATCCGAACCTTTGTCGACCCGTAACAGGGCAGGAGATTTAAGAATCTTTTGCCCTGTTTTTATTTTCCTCTAAATTTTACTTATTAGGTAATATACTGAAAATTTCGGTCATGATCGCACATCAGTGCACAAATACCAAACTCTGGGAACAAAAGCCGGGTGCACAGTTTGCACCGCAATCAGGTGGCTACTATCCCTGAAAGCCCCAACCTGGTGCCAGGTTCATATTCTTAAATTCATAACCATCTATAGTGCCTGAAACCTTGATGTTTCCCCACTTGCACTTAATGTCCTTTGGATCTGGGATAACAATGTTATAGGTTCATGCGCCATGATTTGGAATGTAATTTAGCGTTAGTTCATTGTTTTTTTAATCGTTCTTTCAAAAATTTTTCTCTGTTAAAGAATAATGAGTTGGAGCAATTGGCTAGCTATTAATTAATAGTGCAACTTTTTGTTTCCTAATAAATGCTTCCTTATCTTTTTTAACCTCTTCGAGCATTGCTTTTCTTTCTATTGGCAATGAAAAATGTTTATCAGCCCATAAGTTGATTTCGATCATTAAAGGAAGCATATCAACACCTTTTTCGGTTAGTTTATATAGTACTTTGGCTTTGCTCTCTGGGTGGTCATGCTTTGTGATTATTCCATTCGTTTCCAGGGTTAGTAATCTCGAAGCCAAAATATTGGTCGCTATTTTTTCATCCGATTTCAGGAAGTCGCCATAAGTGCATTCTTTGGCAAACATCAAGTCCCGTACGATGAGTAATGACCACTTGTCTCCCCAAATGTCTAATGAGCTGCTAATAGGGCAATCAGACCTTTTTTTTGTATCCTTCATAAAATATTTATAAAATCACTTGCAAATTAAAAGTTGTTTATATATTTGAACTTGCAAAACGCAAGCAAATTTAAATAATTAAATTATAGAAGCAATGGAAACAACTGGAAATACATTATGCATCAGTTGTATAACTGTTACAATAGGTGCAGCGATATTTAAATAGCTAAAAATAATTCATAGCAAAATGGATTTAAAAGGAAAAACAATACTCATCACAGGCGGTGGTTCGGGTATAGGACTGGAAGCGGCAAGACAATTTTTGGAAATTGGGGCAAAGGTGATCATCACGGGCAGAAATCAGGATAAGTTAAATACTGCAAAGCAGTTGTATCCAGGTTTAATTGCCATACAAAGTGATGCAGGTAATGAGGAAGATGCCCTGTTGCTTTTCGACAAAGTTAAAGAAATTGGCGGGATTGATATACTGTACAACAATGCAGGTGTTGGCATTCCGCCTACCAATTTAGGGATAGCAAACGACCGGCATGTCAACGGAGCCGTTTATGAAATGGAGGTCAATTACTTTGGAATTATCCGGCTGAACAATATTTTTATGGAAATGCTTAAATCAAGAAAAGAATCGGCCATCATCAACACCACTTCCATCTTGAGCATTGTGCCATCAATGATAGAAGCTACTTATTCGGCATCAAAGTCTGCATTGGCTTTCTACACCAAATCGTTAAGAGGGCATCTGCAAATTTTGAACAGCAATGTAAAGGTTTTCGAATTGATGCCTCCGCTGGTAGATACGGAAATGGTTGCAGACCGCGATGATAAGAAAATAAGTCCCGAAAAATTGGTGAAGGAACTGATAAAGGGGTTGGAGAAAGACCAATATACCATTCGTGTTGGCGATACGAAGTTGATCTACGTATTGAACCGACTTTTCCCTAAATTGACATTTGAATTGATCAATCCAAAAAAATCAGCAGCAGCGTTAAAATCATAACCATCAGAATGAAAGCTTATACCATTAATAAATACGGAAAAACAGAGACATTACACCTTAACGATTTCCCTGTTCCGCAGGTTAAAGATAACGAGGTATTGATTGAGGTTCATGCATCAGGTTTAAACCTGTTGGACGCTAAAATAAAATCAGGGGAGTTTAAACTGATTTTACCTTATAAACTTCCTCTGGTATTAGGACACGATGTTGCGGGTGTGGTTACCAAGGTTGGTAAAAATGTAAAAAAATTCAATCTTGGCGATGAGGTTTATTCGCGGCCTGCTGATTTTCACATTGGTACATTTGCAGAATTTATTGCCATCAACGAAAAGGAGGTTGCCCTTAAGCCCAAAAAACTAACGATGGAGGAGGCGGCGTCAATTCCATTGGTAGCCCTGACCGCTTGGCAGGCGCTGGTTGAAAAAGCAAACCTTAAAAAAGGACAAAAGGTTTTCATTCAGGCAGGCTCTGGTGGTGTGGGAACAATTGCTATTCAATTGGCCAAACACCTGGCTGCTACAGTTGCCACGACGGCCAGTGAGAAAAGCTTTCCTCTACTTAAAACACTTGGTGCAGATGTACTTATTGATTATAAAACACAGGATTTCGCAGATATACTAAAAGACTATGATATTGTTTTGAATAGTCAGAATACGAAAACGCTTGAAAAATCAATCCGCATTCTAAAACCTGGAGGAAAGGCAGTTTCCATTTCTGGTCCGCCAACACCAGAATTTGCAAAAGAAGCAGGCGTGCCATGGTTTGTAAAAATAATCCTTAAACTTATTAGCAGCGGTATCCGCAAAAAAGCAAAAAAACAAAATGTTGATTATACTTTCTTATTTATGAAGGCAGAGGGTGAGCAATTAAGTAAAATCACTGCGCTTGTAGAGGCTGGTACTATCAAACCGATCGTAGACAAAGTATTTTCATTTGACCAAGCCAATGAAGCGTTGGCTTATGTTGAAAGTGGACGTGCTAAAGGGAAAGTAGTGCTGAAAGTGAAATAAAAGCTGCTAAATCCCTATCTACCAAAATTTTCAATACCGACTATTTTATCCCCTTATGCATGGACCCTGTCGCTTTTTTGGAAATTTACTTCAAAGAACATTTAAATGTCGAATTAATGGGCTTTCGGGTCTTAGCAGGATTTTTATTGTGCTTTCTGCTAGTAATCATTTAGTTATGTTTTACTGACCTGTTTTTTTGCCCGACGTCATTTAATGAACTAAAATTTCATGATGGAGCATTAACAATTAAGGAGATATAGTTATGGCTTTAAAAGTTTTATTGTTTATCTAATAAGTCGTAACGTAACAAAAGCAAAGTTATACCTGAAATGAGCATTATTTTGAATTCATTTGATATCCACCATTTGAATAGAGGTATGAGGCTAATTGGTAATTAGCAATGGCTTCATTTGTTAACCAGTTTTCTGAAAGAATTGATTTTGAGCTTCCTGTTTTAAAATTCGGAATAAATGTGCTCAACTTTTTATTCGGATCTAAGATCACTAGTTTGTTGTTTTTGATGTATCCTAAGCTTTGGTAAGTGCTAATAAATGCTCTTTGCTGTTCATCTTTCATTCTAAAAACATCCTGACCAAAGAATTTACTTTGGTAACTAAAATTCAGCAATCCAAGTATTGATGGACCAATATCAATCTGTGCAACAAGCTTTTCGAATTTTCCAGGTTTCACATGTTCCGGAGCATAGATAATCATTGGGATGTGGTATTTGTTAACCGGTAGCTCAACCTTTCCGGCACTTGATGCACAATGATCTGCAACAATTACAAAAAGTGTGTTCCTGAACCAAGGTTTGAGTTTTGCCTCTCTAATAAATTTACCAATGGCATAATCTGTATATTTTACGGCTCCTTCTCTACCCGTATGAGAAGGAATATCGATTCTTCTCTCTGGATAGGTATAAGGTCGATGGTTAGAAACAGTCATGATCTGTGCAAAAAATGGCTTTCCCTTTTTGTAATCTTTATCAAATTGTTTAAGTGAGAGCGTAAATAGATCTTCATCTGCCACGCCCCAAGTATTTTCGTAATGAATTTCCTTTTCGCTCAAGGCATTCCGGTCTGTTACTTCATATCCGTTCTGTGAGAAAAATTCATTCATATTATCAAAGTAACCATATCCGCCATAAATAAATCTGCTGTTGTAACCTTTTGATCGGAATACACTACCTAATGTAAATAAGTTTTTATTGTCTTGCCGTTTGACAATAGACTGCCCTGGTGTAGGAGGTATACAAAGTGATAAGGCTTCCAGGCCACGAACAGTTCTCGTTCCAGAAGCATAAAGATTTGTGAATAATAGACCTTGTTTCGCAAGTGAATCCAGATTAGGTGTAATGTTTTGAGTATTCCCATAACAGCTCAAGAAGTCCGCACTCAAACTTTCTACGCTAATCATGATAACGTTCATTCTTTTCTCTGCTGAATCACTATGGATATTTCTAATTGTGTTACAGTCTTTTTCATTACAAGGTATAAACCCAAGGTTTTTTCTAACAATCGATAATGATTCTTCAAGAGGAATTGTTTTATAAAAGGTATTGTAATCTAACTGGTTGTGCCAAAACGCAAAGCCGAAGTCGTACATTCCATTTCCAGAGAGCTCATTCACGTATTGGTTACCACTGTGATTTTTCCAGCTATGGTTAACCAGGAAATAGGAGGCAATGGGAGCCATAAGCATTAATAAAAAATATTTAGAGCGTGTAGCAAAGTGCATAGGAACGCCCGCAGATTCCCATATTTTCGCCCTTAGTAAATAGGTAACTAATGCAGAAACCATAACAAGAATTGTAACTAAAGTATTTATGGGGTATGATTGTCTGATATTTCCAATGACTTCAGTGGTATAAACCAGGTAGTCAACAGCAATAAAATTATATCGCACAGAAAATTCTTCCCAAAAAATCCATTCTGAAATCGAATTGAAGATAAGTGTAAACGCCACCACAAATAAATACACTATTAGGATGAGCTTATTCAGTTTTTTACCATACCATTTCGAGGGGAAAAACCACAGGTAGATCAACAACGGCAAAATTACATAAGAAGCGACAGATAGGTCATACAGGAAGCCAATTAAAAAAACTTTTAAAAGATTAAGGATTGACCAATCAAAAAAACTGGCAGAATAGATAAGCAGTGAGATGCGGGTAAGCAATGAAATGCTACATAGTAGGATTACGGCTAAAAGTATCGGCCCAAATCTGTATTGAAAAAGTGTTTTTCGTTTTTTTAAGCTGTTCATTTTATTGTTTACCTTTTTTGGCCAAAGGCCAAAGTTATGTTTGAATTCTGAAGAGAATCTGAATTTTCTATTGCTTCAACATTGCTGCAGATTTTGCTTGCATCCATTTACACAGCATTATTCCATAGGCCTGAAATTCATTGTTAGGCTTTCGATCAAGTTTGTAAATGCTCTTGTTGCGGAAGAGCTCAGTTTTAATACCGCCTATCATACCGGAAATGTGGTGATGATAGCACAGGATCTTGCCAATCAGCTAAAAATGATGATCGGACAGAACAATTAAAGTCTGTAGCTGAATTTATAACCTAAGTGGTGGTTCTCATAGATAGGGCTAAAACTAATGTTTTGATGATGCCCAGGTACACTAAGTAATCTTTTTATGTTTGGATAGAGGAGGTAACCGAGTTTTGTAGCCGCAATTCCAAATCCAGCACCAGCAACTACATCACTAAACCAGTGTTTATTGTTGTACATTCTCAATGTTCCGGTTGCTGCAGCTACAAAATACCCAGCATAGCCGATCCATGGAGACTTGTATTTGAACTCCTGGTAGAGAAATTCTGCGGCAGCGAAAGCCGACGCGGTATGTCCGGATGGAAACGAATTATATCCTGAACCGTCGGGGCGTATTCTGCCGATTCCCTTTTTAACCAGATGGGTTGAAATTCCCATGATCGTTGCTGAAGTAATATAAATCATTGATGCGTCAAACATGTTATGTTTGCCTTTAATGCCTGCAAGATTCAATCCGTAAACTGCAAGTGCAGGTGCAAATTGTGCATAGTCATCCAAGTGGTAGGCAAATCTTGGGTAATCTTCGCGAAGCTCAGCCTTTGTGCTGAGATCGAGCGCTTTTAAGGCACCCTGATCATAAATGCTAGCAAAACCATACCCGATAAGAACTGCAGGAGCAATAAAATGTACTACCTTAAATTTCTCTGGCTTGATTTCTTCTGAAGTATTTCTTGCGACATTGGGGTTTAGCCTAACTGTCGAAATGGTATCCTGTTGCTGCGCAAAACAAGTTGCTGCCATTATTACTAGAAGCAGGCTACCTGTTACTTTGTTTTTCAACCTCATGAACGGCTAAAATTTTACCGGATTTCCAATCGCATCAAATAAGAGGTCCTTGCCCTTTACTTCGGCCTCATAAATTACTTTACCATTCGCCTTTGTAATTTTTGCTGTTTCAGCAACTTTTTGATCTTTTAGCTTCTTTTTAACTACCGAGGGAAGCGCTGCAAATTTGATTTCTACTTCCGACTCGACAAAGTCCCCATTTGAAGTGTAAGCTTCACTCGTTTTTTTCTCATTTAAAATAAATTCAGCTTCAAAATTTTCATTTTCCTTACTCCAGCTTACTTTCGAAAGTTTGGGATGTGTTTTTGAAAAAGCCGATTTAACAGCAAAGGGGACTTTATTGGTATTGAGTTTTTGGGCTTTGATAGCTGTTGTAACAATTATCAACAATGCAATTACATAACTTATTTTCTTCATGGTTTATAGATTTTACTATAAAACTAGCAGTAGATTATGTAGCAATTCTGTAGTGATGATTTAAAGAGCGCATTATTTAAAATTTAATTAAAAACTGGTGATGGTTGCCAACATAGACATAGCTGATCGAATATCCATATAGTGTACAGATCTGTTTGCTGATGGCAAGACCAAGCCCTGTTCCTTCTGATGCTGCAGATTTGGAGAACCTCTCGAAAAGACGCTGCTCCAACTGACCAGTTTCTCCGGTATTGCTAATTTGAAGCTGATTGTTCGCTAAGGAAACAACAATTTCTCCACCCGGAATATTATGACGTATGGAGTTGGCTAGAAGGTTGTTCAATAGAATATCTGCCAGATAGCTACTCATGTTAACTGAACAATATTCTAAGTTTGAGGTTAAAGTTAAACCTTCCATTTCTAACAACTCATTAAAGAGTGCAATTTTATCTGCCAGTAGCTTTGATATGTCAATTTGCTGGATTTCTGGTATCAGGTTGTTTTCGATTTTTGCAAGCAGGAGTAAAGATTGGTTAAGTTTGATCAACCTGCCATTGGCATAATAGATATCTTTCAAGATTTCTCCCTGTGAGTCTGAAAAAGTACCGGTTTGCAGCAGCGAATCAAGCTTAGAGTTTACAATTGCGAGTGGTGTCATCATTTCGTGAGAGGCATTATCCGTAAAGCTTTTGAGTTCTTTATAATCCTGACGAACCCGAGAGGCCATAGCAACAGCCGATTCATTAAGTTCATTAAATTCATCTATATTGGTTGGTAACGCATCGATCTCTTCCTTTTGTGTCAAATTGAATGCTTTCATCATATTTAGCGTAGCATAAAATGGCCTCCATATACGACGTAAAACAAACCGGTTAATTAATAGCAGCGTGATCAGTAGCAAGACGGTTACGGTAATGGTAATTAAAAAAATCAACTGTACCAGATCTTCTGATTCTACCCTTGACTTACTGATAACGACCTGATAGTTCTCTTCGTTGACGACTACATTTGTTACCAGGCTTCTTCCTGGCTCATTTTCCTTTTCAGTTTCATCATAAAAGTTGTCAAAGATAAAGTCACGTTCAATTTTTTTATCCCGTTCTAGCAAACGATAGGTTACTTTTTGGTGGAGAAAATCTCCTGGATCTGGAAGTCTGCCATAATTTTTAACGTAAGACTCAATTTCTTTTTCCTCAATAACCAGGTCTTTATCAAGGTTTCTGGTTAGAATGAAATGGATAGCAACGTAATAAATTACCCCAGTAATAGTCAATATGATAAAGGAAGTAATCAGGTTTGCCCTATTGTATCGCTGCGCTAATTTCATATGCGCTCCAGTTTGTAACCTACACCATACATTGATTTGATGTAATCTTTAGCCCCGGCTTCTACCAATTTTTTCCTCAGGTTTTTGATGTGGGTATAAATGAAATCAAAATCATCCAACATATCAATTTCATCGCCCCACAAATGTTCAGCAATGGCATTTTTGCTAATAACTTTTCCTTGATTGGAAATAAAGTAGATGAGCAGGTCGTATTCCTTTTTGGTAAAAACGATTGCATTTTCATTAATTTTAACTTCCATTGCCAAAAGATCAATACTGATTTCATTGAATGATAGGAGGTTACTTCCGCTAAAGTTTTTTCTTCTTACAATAGCCATTATTCTGGCTTTTAGTTCTGAAAGATGGAAAGGTTTAACCAGATAATCGTCGGCGCCCATTTCAAGCCCATTAAGTTTATCATCTAGCGCCTGACGTGCTGAAATGATCAATACGCCTTCAGTTTTGTTCATCTTTTTCACCTCCGAAAGAATTTTTAATCCATCTCCTCCCGGAAGGGTAAGATCGAGTAGGATACAATCGTAGCTATAGAGCTTGATTTTCTCAATTCCGTTCCAATAGTCTGTAGCTACTTCACACAAGTTGCCTTCTTCTTTCAAATAGGAAACGATACTTTCCCTTAAAGCTTGTTCATCTTCTATAACCAATACCTTCATCAATGTAAAATAACGATTTAATTCTGTAGGAAATTAGTACTGATAAGATATTAAAAATTGTTTCTGCTGCAATACGCGTTGTACCTGCTAGCGTCTAAATTTCAAAAGGTTCTTTCAACATTTCGGCATTGGCTGGTATAACACCCAATAAAAAGTATGGCAACTGTTCTGATAGCTGTTGCCAAATTTCCATCAGCTCCCTTAATCTCAATTTTTGTAAAAAAAATGCAGTTGATGCCGCGAAAAAATGCCGATAGTATTTTATAAAATTTTACGCATAACAATTCAACTTCTAATTTTCAACAGATTTGCTTTTTAATTATGTAGAAAATTACAGAATCAGCTTACATATTTAATTTCTAATGCGCTATTATTCTCTATCTCTTATTTTTAATTTAAAAGCAATGCTTTTTATCAGGAAAGAAGTAGTTTTTGTTTTTCTACTGTTGTTTGTGGTGTTATGTGCCAATGCAAAGCAAGCGAAAGTTACCCTTTCCGGACTTGTGAAAGATTCAAAAACAAAGTCTTCCATCGAATATGTAAATATCACAGTTAAACAGAAAACAGATCAGAAGTTTGTAACAGGTACAATTAGCGATTCGTTGGGTCGTTTCAAGCTAGTAGATCTTTCATCTGGGAGTTATATCCTGGAATTTAGTATTGTAGGTTATCAGAAAAAAAGTAAAGAGGTTACGATAGGTACACTGAATGCATTTTTAGATTTGGGGGAAATTATTCTTTTAGAAGATTTGCAGACATTAAGTGCAATTACAGTAGTTGGATCGGGAAGTGCAGATGGTTTATCTAATAAGATGGATAAGAAGATATTTACGCTTGGTAATAATGTGGCGCAGTCTGGTGGTTCTGTTTTACAGGCTATGCAAAATTTACCAGGGGTAACCTTGCAGGATGGTAAGATCCAGCTTCGGGGAAATGATAAGGTTGCAGTTTTGGTAGATGGGAAGCAGAATGCGATGACAGGTTTTGATAGCCAAACTGGCTTGGATAATATTCCAGCGTCTGCAATTGAAAAGATTGAAATCATTAATAATCCATCTTCAAAATATGATGCGAATGGAAATGCCGGGATCATCAACATCATTTATAAAAAGAACAAACAAGAAGGATTTAACGGAAAAATTGGACTAACTACTGGTCTTGGTTCACTTTGGGAACGAAGAGAAAATCTACCATCCATCCGGCCACAATTTCAGGCAACGCCAAAAATCAATCCTTCGCTTTCATTAAATTACAGAAAAAATAAATTAAACACATTTTTGCAGGGCGATTACTTGTACACGCAAACTTTAAATAGGAATGAGTTTGCAACCAGAACTTACAACGACGGAACAATAATCAATCAACAAGTAAAAAGAAACAGAACAACAGATTACACTACCGTAAAATCAGGTGTTGACTGGAATCCAGATGAGCAGAATTCCTTCACTTTTTCTGGCTATTTTAATCGGGAAAAAATAATAGACCGTGGTGATATTCCCTATTTCAACGGAAATTTTTCTCAAAGATTAAGATTGTGGCAGTTTTTAGAAGACGAAGTTAAGTATACAGTTACTGGCTCAGCCAACTACCAGCATAAATTTGCTCAACCTGGTCATTTACTGAATATGGGCTTTAATTATACCTGGCATAGGGAAGATGAAAAATATTTCTTCACCAACATTATGCCTACTTTTACTGGCGAAGATTCTTTTGCTTTGCTATCAGATGAACATGTAGCAGATTTTAATTTAGATTACATCAAACCACTAAAGCAAGGAAGAATTGAAATGGGCTTAAAGTTCAGAAGGAGAACCATACCAACAGATATGCAATTTTTCCCTGGACTAAATTCGCCAATTGATGTAAATGCTGGCGGATGGGCAGATTATAAGGAAACTATTCCTGCGGCTTATGCGAATTATGTGCTGGAAACCAATCATTTCGAAATGGAAGCCGGGTTAAGGTTTGAATATGTTAAGGTACAGTATGATGTAAATCCAAACCACAATACCTATCAGAGTGACGGCTACGATTACGCTCGTCCGTTTCCAAATCTTAGGCTAGCCTATAAAATTGACAATAACAACAAACTTTCCATATTCTACAACAGAAGGGTGGATAGACCAAATGAAGTTGATATCCGTATTTTTCCAAAATATGATGAACCAGAATTGTTAAAAGTTGGTAACCCGACCCTGCGCCCACAGTTTACCAATACTGTAGAACTAGGCTACCGGTTAAACTGGAAAAAGGGAAATATCTATTTTTCACTTTATCACAAAATGATCAATGCAACAATTACTCGAATTGCAACGCAGGTTCCAGGCAACACCATTTTGTATAACATTTTCCAGAATGCTGGAAGGAGCTACCAAACAGGAGGCGAGGTTGTTTTTCAACAGGAACTTGCTCCTTGGTATGCATTTAATACAAGTGCAGCAATCTATCGTAATCAAATCAATGCGTTCACGATAACCAATAGATATCCTGTGCCAACGATCTATAATATGCCTGAAGAAAGTACTACATCTGGGAATTTTAAGCTCAATAATATGTTCAAGCTTAAAGGACAGACACAGATCCAGCTTTCGGGCGTTTATCTGGCTAAAGATATTATTCCACAGGGAACAATTGGCTCAAGGTTTTCAGTGGATTTAGGTGTTAAAAAACAGATTCAAAAAGGAAAAGGTGAATTCTTTTTGAATGGAACGGATATCTTGGGTACACTCAAAACAAAAAGAAATATTATAGGCAACGGTTTTAGCTATAGCAGTATAGATTATTTAGAAACACAGGTTTTTAGGCTAGGTTATGGTTATAAGTTTTAAACTACTTTATCATCACAGCTTTAATCAAATCGTCGACAAAAGGATTTACGTTTTGCACCGCAACTGACCCTTCAACAGGGCAAGAGATTTAAGAATCTTTTGCCCTGTTTTTATTTTCCTCTAATTTTTTACTTATTAGGTAATACGCTGAAAATTTCGGTCACTAAAGCGGTTTATCTTGTTCGCATCAATCCCAAAAGCCAACTTCATTATAACTTCATAATTCGATGGTTATTTCGCATAAGAATTAAAAGGCGGCAGATGCCGTTCGATCGGAAATATACAATTGAATATCCGTTCTGCCTTAAATTCTGAAAATATAAATCAATCAGATAAAAAATCCCAGTAAAACGATGAAAACGACTATCGTGTATTTTGGCCTGTTTGCGTTGCTCTTAGCAAGCGGGTGTAATCAGGAAAAAGAAGAAAAAGAAGAAGTGGCTACCTATGCCGCAACTGCTCCCTTAATGATGGATACTTCCTTTACCAAAGAATATGTTTCACAGATTAAATCGGTTCGGAACATCGAGGTGAGGGCACAAGAGAAAGGTTATCTGCAAAATATTTATGTTGATGAAGGTCAGCAAGTGAAGGCAGGCCAGTTGTTGTTTAAGATTATGCCTAAAGCTGCACAATCAGAGTTACTGAAAGCACAGGCGGAAAAAAAATCGGCTGAGATTGAGTTAGAGAATACCAAATTACTTTCGGATAAAAATATCGTATCAAAAAACGAACTGGCGCTGGCGAAAGCGAAATTGCAATCGTCAAACGCCGAAACTTCGCTGGCTAAATTCCATCTTTCAAATACCGAAATCAGGGCGCCATTTGCAGGCACCATCGACCGTATTCCTTTAAAGTTGGGTAGTTTGGTTGATGATGGTGCATTGCTGACCAGCCTTTCTGATAATAGTCAGGTTTTTGCTTACTTCAATGTTTCAGAGCCGGAATATTTAAACTATCAAAGCGCTGCAAAAGCCAAAGGACAACAGGAAGTGGGTTTGCTTCTGGCGAACAATGAATTGCTAAAAACCAAAGGTAAGGTAGAAGTGATTGAAAGTGAGTTCGACAATGAAACCGGAAACATTGCTTTCAGGGCGAGGTTTAACAATGCCGATAACCTGCTTCGCAACGGTGAAACCGGTAAAATTCAAATGGTTGTTCCACTGAAAAATGCGATGGTTATTCCACAGAAAGCCACATACGATATTCAGGATAAAACTTATGTTTTTGTAATTGATAAAAACAATAAGGTACATTCCAGGGCCATTACCATTGTTGGCGACCTGCCGGATTTATATATCGTAGGCGATGGCCTCACTACCGGCGACAAAATATTACTTGAAGGCGTACAGAAAGTTAAAGATGATGACAAAATCGCTTTCAAATTTCAACAGCCCAAAGAAGTAATGAAACAATTGAGACTGAAAACAGAATAATCCCAGCACCTTCATATTTATATTATGTTTAGCAAGTTTATACAAAGGCCCGTCCTTTCTATAGTGATATCGCTTATAATTGTTTTTCTCGGGGTTTTAGCCATCAACTTTCTTCCGGTTACACAATTTCCTTCCATTTCGCCGCCTAAGGTGAACATCACGGCTGAGTACCCGGGCGCAAACAATGAGTTATTAATTAAATCGGTCGTAATTCCGCTAGAGCGGGCACTAAACGGCGTACCGGGCATGAAATACATCGCTTCGGATGCTGGTAACGATGGTGAAGCTTCCATTCAGGTGGTATTTAATTTGGGTACCGATCCCAATCAGGCATCGCTGAATGTTCAGAACAGGGTAGCGGCAGTAACCAACAAACTTCCACCACTTGTGGTTCGTGAGGGCGTTAAAATTACCCGTGAAGAATCGAGCATGCTAATGTACATTAATTTGTATAGCAAGGATCCGAAAATGAACCAGAACTTCCTGTACAACTATGCTGATATCAATCTGTTATCAGAGTTGAAAAGGGTAGATGGGGTTGGTTTTGCAGATATCCTGGGCGACCGAGATTATGCGATGCGCATCTGGTTAAAACCTGACCGCATGCAGGCTTACAAAATTTCAGTTGATGAAGTGATGAAAGCACTGGATGAGCAAAGTTTAGAAGCTTCTCCAGGTAAAACGGGCGAAAGTTCGGGTAAAAGATCGCAGGCTTTTGAATATGTATTGAAATATTCTGGTCGTTACAATACCAAAGAACAATACGGCAACATCGTTCTTCGTGCCAATGCTGCGGGCGAACTACTTCGTTTAAAAGACGTGGCCGATGTTGATTTTAGTGCTGCGGCATACAATTTATACTCCACCTTAAACGGAAAAGCTTCGGCAGCAATTGTACTGAAACAATCTTACGGCAGTAATGCCAGTCAGGTTATTAAAGATGTTAAGGCTAAAATGGCTGAAATTAAATCTACTTCTTTTCCAAAAGGGCTGGATTATGAAATCAGTTATGATGTTTCAAAATTCCTTGATGCATCGATAGAAAAGGTTATCCATACCCTTGTTGAAGCATTTATCCTGGTGGGTTTAGTGGTATTCCTGTTTCTTGGTGATTGGCGCTCAACGCTTATTCCAGCCATTGCTGTTCCGGTTTCACTGATTGGTACGTTTGTATTTATGCAGTTCTTCGGGATTACGCTGAACCTAATTACCTTATTTGCCCTCGTTCTGGCGATTGGTGTGGTGGTGGATGATGCGATTGTGGTGATTGAGGCGGTGCATGCTAAAATGGAACTCGACAGACGATTATCTGTTCTAAAAGCCACGCAACAGGCCATGAAAGAAATTGGCGGGGCCATTATTGCGATTACCTTTTTAATGGCTTCGGTATTTATACCAGTGGCCTTTATGTCGGGACCGGTAGGGATTTTCTATCGCCAGTTTTCCATTACAATGGCTACGGCAATCATCCTTTCAGGTATTGTCGCCTTAACGCTTACACCAGCCTTGTGCGCCATTATGCTTAAAAACCATCACGGTTCAAATCATAAAAAATCGGTTATCGACTGGTTTCTTGATCGCTTTAACAATGGGTTTGCCAAGCTTTCAGGGAAATATGAATGGATATTAACCCGTGTGGTTACCAGAAGGCTATTCACTTTTGGTATTCTGATTGCCTTCTGTTTGGGTGTTTGGGGATTGAGCAGCAGTGTTCCTTCAGGTTTTATTCCAAATGAAGATCAGGGTATGGTTTACGCCATTATCCAAACCCCTCCGGGATCTACTTTAGAGCGTACCGATCAGATTGCAGAGAAACTGCAAAAAATGTGTGAAGACATTGATGGCGTGAAATCTGTTTCCTCACTGGCCGGTTATGAAATCCTGACGGAGGGTACAGGATCTAATTCAGGTACCTGTTTAATTAACCTAAAAGACTGGAGCGAACGTAAACATTCGGCTGCCGAGATTATCGAAGAACTGGAAGAGAAATCAAAAAACATTCCGGGGGCAACCATCGAGTTTTTCCAGCCACCAGCGGTTCCGGGTTATGGTGCGGCAGGTGGTTTCGAACTTCGCTTACTGGATAAAGCGGGAAGTGGCGATTACAAAAAAATGGAAACCGTGGGGAATGATTTCGTAAAAGCACTTAACCAGCGCAAGGAGCTTTCATCGGTGTTTACTTTTTACAGTGCAAGTTTTCCTCAGTACATGCTTAATGTAGATAATGATATCGCACAGCAAAAGGGCGTGAGCATTGATAACGCGATGAATACTTTATCAACCTTTGTGGGTAGTAATTATGAAACCAGTTTTATCAAATACGACCGCCAGTACAAAGTAATTGTTCAGGCTTTGCCGCAATACCGGGCGTTGCCGGAGGATATTTTAAAACTATCGGTTAAAAATGACCGTGGTGAAATGGTGCCTTTCTCGGCTTTTATTAAAATGCAACGGGTTTATGGCTTATCAGAAATTACAAGGCATAACATGTACAATGCTTCAGAAATCAGCGGACAAAGTGCGCCGGGTTACAGTTCGGGAGAGGCCATTAATGCCATTACCGAGGTTGCTGCGAAAACATTACCAAGGGGATTTGGAATTGACTGGGCAGGTATTTCTAAAGATCAGGTATCCAGAGGGAATGGTGCCATTTATATTTTCCTGATCTGTTTGGGCTTTGTTTACCTGGTGCTGGCCGCACAGTATGAAAGTTTCATTTTACCACTTTCGGTAATTCTTTCGCTGCCTGCAGGTATTTTCGGCGCATTTCTGTTCTTAAAGATTCTGGGTTTGGAAAACAACATTTATGCACAGGTGGCGATGGTGATGCTGATTGGTTTGCTGGGTAAGAATGCGGTGCTGATTGTGGAGTTTGCGGCGCAGCGGCATAGCCAGGGTTTGAGTATTGTAAAAGCAGCGATGGAAGGTGCGATGGTGCGTTTCCGTCCGATTTTAATGACCTCTTTTGCCTTTATTGCCGGCCTTATTCCATTGATGATTGCCTCCGGACCAGGAAAAATCGGCAACAGAACCATTGGTTCGGCTGCCGCGGGCGGTATGCTTTTCGGAACCATATTCGGTGTGGTGATCATCCCCGGATTGTATTACATTTTTGGTACCATCGCTGCCAAGCACAAACTCATCAAAATAGAAGAAGAACATCCATTAACTGAAGAAGTAGAAGACAATGTTTAAGTTTAATCGATATAAAATTGTTGGTTTGGCGGCGCTGTGCGCTGTATACAGTGCCTGTAAAGTGCCTGAATTTGCCCAACGAAATGAAAATAAAAATGTTCCTGCAAGTTTTGGTCAGGCTGCAGACACCACCAGTACCGGAGCTGTGCAATGGCGTAACTTTTTTACCGATCCGCATCTGATCAGCCTGATTGATACAGCATTAAAAAACAACCAGGAATTAAACATCACTTTGCAGGAAATTGAGCTTGCGAAAAATGAAATCAAGGCCAGGAAGGGAGAACTTTTACCTACTGTTGGATATCGTATTGGTGCAGGCGTGGAAAAAGTTGGTCGTTATACCAGTGCAGGAGCGGGTGATGCATCGACCGAGATTACTCCGGGAAAAGGCGTTCCGGATGTGCTGCCGGATTATGCTTTTGGTTTACAGGCGAACTGGGAAGCTGATATCTGGCATAAACTTCGCAACGCCAAACAAGCGGCGGTTACCCGTTATCTTTCCACCGTTGAAGGTAAAAACTTCGTGGTTACCAATCTGATTTCAGAAATTGCCAATTCTTATTATGAACTGCTGGCGCAGGATAACCAGCTGGAGATTGTAAAGCAGAACATCGCGTTACAAAGCAATGCACTGGAGCTGATGAAAATTCAGAAACAGGCCACCCGGGTTACAGAATTAGCAGTTCGTAAATTCGAAGCGGAGGTTTTAAGCTCTAAAAGTCTGGAGTTTGATATTCAACAAAACATCACGGAAACGGAGAATAAGATCAATTTTTTACTGGGTCGATTCCCTCAGCCAATCATCCGCGATCGTAATGCCTTTAATAACCTGGTTCCGCCAACGGTTCAGGCCGGCCTGCCCTCGCAATTGTTGGCCAATCGCCCCGATATAAAACAGGCGGAGCTTGATTTAGCAGCTTCGAAACTGGATGTGAAGGTAGCCAAAGCACAGTTTTATCCCTCTTTAGGGATTTCAGCGAGCATTGGTTATCAGGCTTTCAATCCATCTTATCTGTTGAGGACACCTGAGTCGATCATGTATTCACTGGCTGCAGACTTAGCCGGTCCACTGATTAACAGGAATGCGATTAAGGCTTCGTATGCAGCAGCAAATGCCAAACAGTTGCAGGCGGTTTACAATTATGAACGCAGTATTTTGAATGGTTATATCGATGTAGCAAACCAGTTGTCGAACATCAGTAATTTGCAAAAAAGTTATGATCTAAAATCAAAACAGGTGGCCGCTTTAACGCAGTCGATTGATATTTCAAATGATTTATTCCGGGCAGCCCGGGCAGATTATTTCGAAGTTTTAATGACACAACGTGATGCTTTGCAATCGAAACTTGAACTGATTGAAACCAAAAAGCAACAACTGAATGCCGTGGTGAATATTTATCATGCACTGGGTGGAGGTTGGAATTAATCGGGTTTGCTGATATGACGGGTGATTATTTATTTTTCATACCGTCATCTCAACCGTAGCGGAGAGATCTTTTTAACCAGGTTCTGGAAGTGGGAGGGGGAAACTCCCCTCCTTATTTTCAAGGAGGGGTGGGGTTGGTTGATTGAGTTAACCTCTTAACTAGATTTTTATGTGCCTCATCGGCGGCGGCCTCCTACTTTTCCCTTGATGGAAAAGTAGCAAAAGATCAAGGCTTCCCGAAGACTCGGGACAGGAGGATCTGATGTTGGTTAAGCTCGTCGAAACTTTATTGGCAACAGCGGACTAGGTCGGATGGAAAATCCGACTTGCCGCTGTTTTAGTTACTGAATAATGAGCGTTTGGGCACAAGTTTCAACTGCTTTCCCTTCCATCATCTCCTATGCCGTGTAGCATGGAGCAAGAAAAACCTATGCCGTGTTGCATTGTGCCTATGGAAGTTGGTCATTTGTTTTTCGTAACGTCATCTCGACCGCAGTGGAGATCTTTTTTACCGTCATTGCGAAGGAAGCTTTTCAGCTGACTTTGGCAATCTACTCTTTTGCGCCGTAAGTATTTAATTTTTAAACATATAGGCATTTAGAATATATAGTTTTTCTGTAATCCCTTATGTCATTGCGAAGCCTATTTTTCATGGGGCTGTGGCAATCTTACCGTTTAAGATGTAAAACCATTTTCAGGTTTTGAACCATATAGGCATTTAGAACATATAGTTTTTCTGTAAACCCCTACGTCATTGCGAAGCCTATTTTTCATGGGCTGTGGCAATCTTTTCGTTTACGAGAGGTGTCCAATCAACCGATGTCGTCAGGTAATGTTTTTCATATAGCGATTTAAGGCGATCGCTATCCCCCTTTGGGGGAGCCTGTCCCGATCCTTCGGGAGGCGGGGGAGGATTGCGTGAATATAATTCGCGGAATTTTGCACCAGTTTCAACTGCTTTCCCTTCAATCATCTCCTATGCCGTGTTGCATTGTGCCTATGGAAGTTGGTCATTTGTTTTTCGTACCGTCATCTCGACCGCAATGGAGAGATCTTTTTCACCAGATTATAAAACGATGGGGGAAAACTCCCCTCCTTATTTTCAAGGAGGGGCGGGGGGGGTTACTTTATTTTATGTGGCCCATCAGTTGTGACCCCCGTGCAAACGGAAATCTTAAGCGCTTGATGCTTCAATTTATTATATATTTTGGGTTAATAGAGCCTTTCGCTTTTAAGTCATGCCATCATGACAATTACGTTTTCTCTCTTGAAGCCCACTTGTGAAAAACCATAAGGTGATAAAAAATTACCTTATGTTCACGATATACCACTGAAATAGCTTTATTTTTGCGGTTCGAAACATAAACATGAACAATCAAGATACCATTATTGCTTTGTCAACCCCCTCTGGTTCAGGTGCCATCGGCGTGATCCGCCTCTCTGGTCCGGATGCCATTTCACTCACCAACAGTGTTTTTGCAGGAAAGGATTTAGAGAAACAGGCCTCGCATACCTTGCATTTCGGCCTGGTAAAAGATGGAAATCAGATTGTTGATGAGGTGGTGGCTGGATTATTTGTTGCGCCAAAATCGTATACCAAAGAAAACGTAGTGGAGATTTCCTGCCACGGATCAAACTACATCATTCAGCAGATTATCAATCTGTTGATCAGCAAGGGTGCCAGGGCTGCAAAGCCTGGAGAATTTACCCTGCGGGCATTTTTGAATGGTGCTTTTGATTTAAGTCAGGCAGAAGCGGTGGCCGACCTCATCGCGTCCAACTCTAAAGCTTCACATGATGTGGCCATGCAGCAGATGCGTGGTGGTTTTGCCAATGAGCTGAAGGCTTTACGGGAACAGCTGATCCATTTTGCTTCCATGATCGAACTTGAACTTGATTTTGCGGAAGAAGATGTGGAGTTTGCCAACCGCGAACAACTGACCAATCTGGTGAATAAAATTAATCATGTTTTGCGTCGCCTCATCTCTTCTTTTGAGATGGGTAACGTGATTAAAAATGGTGTTCCGATTGTGATTGCCGGCAAACCAAATGTTGGTAAGTCGACATTGCTGAATGCTTTATTAAACGAAGAAAGGGCAATTGTTTCAGATATTGCCGGCACTACCCGTGATACGATTGAAGATGAATTGACGATAGGCGGCATTGTTTTTCGTTTTATTGATACGGCGGGTATCCGCGATACGGCAGATATTATTGAAGCCCTGGGTGTGGAACGTACTCTGGAAAAAATGAAGCAGGCTAAACTGATTATTTATATGGCGGATGCGGCTCAAAGCATTGCCGAAATAGAAGAGCAGGTGAGGGGATTGGCCCAATTGCAAATTCCTTATCTGATTTTGGTTAACAAGGCAGATTTGATCTCATCTGAACAACGTAAGGCTTTTGAAAACCTGAATGTGGTATTCATTTCTGCTAAAGAAAAATTGGGTATCGATGCATTGAAGGATACTTTGCTCGAACAGGTTAATCTGCACCACATTAATACCAGTGAGACTCTGGTTACCAATATTCGCCACGTGGAAGCACTGAAACAAACTGAAAATGCTCTGCAAAGGGTGTTAGATAATGTAGACAATCCAGTAACTTCTGATTTTCTGGCGATGGATATTAAACAGGCCCTTCATTACCTCGGCGAAATTACCGGAACGGTGACTACCGATGATTTGCTGGAAAACATATTCACGAAGTTTTGTATCGGTAAATAGTTAGGACAATTCAAGCATAACTGCGACAAGTTATGACAACTAAATCGCTAATTATTAATTAATTAGCGATTTTTTTTATTTCTGATATTTTGCTACTTAGCACAGTTTTGCATAAATTTGGTACATATATCGTTACGTTTTAAAAATTTAAAATTTAAATCTGCGTTGTATGTTTAATGTGAGAAATTAGT
>NZ_JAVTSH010000009.1:0-271476 GCF_032678665.1 Pedobacter agri | reverse complement strand
ACAATAACTATGAATACAAACGTTTTTAGCTTAATTAAGCTACCACAAAAAGCAAAATATGCCAGCGTATTGTTGGCTTTAATCGCAGCGGTGCCTGGGGCAAACGCTCAAAATAAACTAGTAAGCGTTAGTGGAAAAACATTTAACGATGCCAACAAAAACGGAAAGTTTGACCCCTGGGAAGATTCTCGTTTGTCTGTTGATCAGAAAATAGAAATTGTGATTAAGGCAATGACCAATGAAGAGAAGGTCGATCTTTTAATTGGAACAGGAATGCCAGGAATTGAAGTTCTGACTGGTCCTGTCGGAGATTCTAAGCAAGGTCTGGTACCTGGAGCTGCAGGTGGAACTGCTGAATTGCATAGATTTGGAATTCCTGCGACAGTTGTAGCTGATGGTCCAGCAGGATTAAGAATTGCTCCAAGAAAGGAAAACGACAAAAATACTTATTATGCAACCGCTTTCCCAGTCGGGACAGCCTTAGCTTCGACATGGAATAAGGATTTATTATATCAGGTGGGAAAAGCGTTGGGTAATGAAGTAAAAGAATATGGTGTTGATGTACTGTTGGCACCTGGTTTGAACATTCAAAGGAATCCTTTAAATGGCAGGAATTTCGAATACTATTCTGAAGATCCACTCATTTCCGGGAAAATAGCTGCATCGATTGTTAATGGCATCCAATCTCAGGGTGTAGGAACTTCTATTAAACATTTTGCAGCGAACAACGAAGAAACTAATCGCTTAACGATAGATGTCCATGTTTCTGAACGTGCACTGAGGGAATTATATTTAAAGGGTTTTGAAATCGCAGTCAAAGAAGCGCAGCCCTGGACAGTAATGTCCTCTTACAACTTGGTGAATGGACAGTATACCTCCGCCAGCAAAGATTTGCTTACACAAATTTTGAGAAACGAATGGGGTTTCAAAGGAATTGTAATGACAGACTGGTTTGGTGGTTTCCCAGGCTTTGAATCTATACAAAAAGGAAAAATTTCAGATGTTGTAAAACAAATGACGGCGGGAAATGACCTTATAATGCCTGGAATTCCAGCTCAGAAAAAAGCTTTGCTTGAGGCACTTAATTCAGGTAAATTGGCTCAGGAAGTTGTGAACATCAACTTAAAAAGAATTTTAGCGTATGTTTTTCGTACTCCCACTTATCATAAATATCAATATTCCAATCAACCTACCTTAACGAAAAATGCTGAAATAACAAGGAATGCGGCTGCGGAAGGAATGGTCTTGCTCAAAAACGAAAATAATACCTTGCCTTTTGCCAATAAGCAAAAGGAGATTTCTTTATTCGGTGTTACTTCCTATGCATGGATTACCGGAGGGACAGGAAGTGGAAGTGTCAACAACAAGCATACCGTTTCTTTATTAGAGGGACTAAATTCTGCAGGCTACAAATTAGATCAAGAGTTAGTCAATCTATACCAACCTTTTGCAGAAAAGCAAGTGGCTGCGGAAATGGAAAGTAGAAAATCAAAAGGTATTTTAGCACTTCCTGGGAAGTTATCTGAAATGAAAATGGATGATGCTTTCTTTGCAAAAAAAGCAGAAACATCAGAAATTGCTTTTGTAACTTTGGGTAGAAACTCCGGTGAAGGTGGTGACAGGGTGGTTGATAATGATTTTAATTTGGCAAAAGAAGAAATCGAGATGCTGCATGAAATCTCGAAAGCCTTTCACGCTAGAGGAAAAAAGGTAGTGGCAATTCTGAATATTGGAGGGGTAATAGAAACTGCTTCCTGGAAAGATGAGGTTGATGCAATCTTATTAGCATGGCAACCAGGGCAGGAGGGTGGGCACTCCGTTGCGGACGTCATTGCCGGAAAAGTGAATCCTTCAGGGAAGTTAACCATGACATTTCCGTTGAAATATTCTGATACGCCATCCGCAAAGAACTTTCCTGGTGTGCCTGCAGAAAACCCAAAGGATGTTACATACGAAGAGGGTGTCTATGTGGGTTACCGCTACTTCAATACCTTCAACGTTAAGCCGTCTTACGAGTTTGGTTATGGTTTATCTTATACTAATTTCGAATATGCTGATTTAAAATTAAGTGCCAAAACGTTTAAGGAAAAAATAACCGCATCAATTACCATTAAAAATACCGGAAAAGTAGCGGGTAAGGAAATTGTACAGCTTTACCTTTCGGCACCCCACCAAAATATTGATAAGCCAGTATCAGAATTAAAAGCATTTGCTAAGACTAAATTATTAAATCCAGGTGAATCAGAAACTATAGTTCTTACTTTGGAGCCTAAAGATTTAGCTTCATTCATTGAGCGTAGAGCTGCTTGGATTGCTGAGGCAGGAATTTATAATGTAAAAATTGGTTCGTCATCTTTAAATCCAAAACAATCGGAGAAATTTCTGCTTGAAAAACAGTTAGAGGTTGAAAAGGTAAATAAGATATTGCCATTAACCACGCCTTTTAAAGATTTAAAAAACAATAAATAGCTTTATAGGGTGTCGGAAAAAGTTCAGGCACCCTCTTAAATTTAAATCAAAATTTACAGGAACAATTTTAGTATTGCAATTTACGAGTTGTCGTTTGGTAACAATCGAATAATTTAAATTTTTTAATGAACGACTCTCTGAATTCAGAGGCAAAATATTTGCCTTCACCATGTAAATGCTTGCGATAACTTTTTATGATGATCAAAACTCTAAATTAAGATTATTCATGCAGAATGCGTTAGTTTCTTAATTGCATCCTATGGATGGGATTATGATGCTTTGACTTCATATGCCTCAAATGCGAAGTATTATTAACGGAGAAAATATTCTTGTATTTTTACTGATCCTTAACTTTAATTCAAATCAACAAAATGCCAAAGCATATTTCATCTACACCCAAGATTTTCATTTTGGATGATGACCATGATATCTTAAATTCATTGACAGAACTGTTTAAGTCTGAAAATTTTCGAGTTTCATCAGCAACTGATGCTTGTAATCTGTATGAACGGCTAGATGAATTTGGGCCTGACCTGCTATTGCTGGATGTTGTATTGAAGGTAGATAACGGAAATAGGATTTGTGAGGAGTTGAAAGCGGATTCGAGATACAGCCATATACCCATTATACTCATGTCGGCAATTTATAATTTTCATCGCCAAACTTCGAGTAGTCCCGTTTTTGCAGATGATTATATCGACAAGCCATTTAGCAACGATGAAATATTAGAAAAGGTATTAACCTTACTAAGGCAAGATTGACTAACTGAAATCAGGCAACCAGTTTTACGTTACTCTCTTACCGCGTATAATTCGCTCCATCTTAAAATACCGCCTAATGTTAATATGTAATTATATACCGGGATAAACCGAAGCCAATAACCCTTTTTTTGACCGAAAATATTCTTCTGGGTAACAACGTGTTTATCAATAAGCTTAAAAGAATTAAAGATTGGTGAGATGGAATCAAATAATTTGGTTTGTCCAACCTTGTATAAATTTCGCGATATTGACCAAGAAGCTTATATCATAAAAAGACTAGGTATCGCCCAGCACTATTTTTCCTGGGAGTCAAAAAGATTATGCTGTTTAATGAGTCCTATATCTTCTAATTTGATCTCGAGATTAAAGCTACTAGAATCTCTTACGACTATGTTGTTAAAAATTGAACACTTTAGCAAGGTTAAGGTGTTTATAAGGAGAAACAAAATTTCTTTACCATTTTTATCACCCATGTTTTTGCTTAAAGGTATAAGCCCTGATATAATTTCCATATAACTCAGTTCCGTGACCTTTGACTCTCGTTTAAATAGAAGCATACCCTCATATTCAAAATTTTTTTGATTTCCCGATCTCGAAATATGTGTCAGTAATGTATCATGTATTGAAACTGCACTGCTTTCATACCAATCCGTAATAAGCTCATTATTTCTAAAAATGAGTTTGTGTTTGGATTTATTTAAGTTAGTGTATACCTTGTCATTTTTTGATTTTTTTAGTTTGGCGTCCATAAATTCCTTCGCAAAATTTATGAAAAACTTTTCAATAACATTCAGCCTGGTTCCATGTTGCTCATGCAAGTAACAAATGTTGGAATCGTTATAAAGCTCTGGCACTTCCGATATTTTGCATAAGGAAAACTTCAAGGTATTATCAAAAAACTCAATTTTAAGGGTATAAACTTCCTTAGAAATTGATTTGCCTATGTCTTGCTTGAAGTCTACTTTTAAAATATATTCCATGAAAAAAAGATCAGCTAATGACGTTCCAAGTATCTTTCCGCTATCATCACGCATGAATTCCTCAATTTGGTTGCTAAGCAGCGGAATAACATTATTAACGTCTACATTGGCCTTAAGGTTGAGTATTTTCTCCCTAGCAACATCCAATTGGATGAAGGAGCTAGGATAATTGATCTTTAAGCCTAAAGAAAGATTTTGGTTGGTAAAATTAAAAGGGATATGTGGGTAAGAGACTAAAAGCCCTTGATTTAAGGTAACTATATGTTCCCGCTTTGTAACATTTCTCCCTTGGAAGATATCTCCAAAATCAAACCAGATGCCGAATTTATCGAGTGAACTCAGAGAGGCATTGTAAAGTTTATCCCAACTTAAATATTTACCTGTTTTGCTCTCTTCAGAGAATGGCACATAAAACAAAGGACGATTAGTTTTTTGAAGGTCTGAAAGCATTTTATTTTGGAACCCATATGCCTTAATTTTTAAATGTTTAGTAATTGCATTTCCGTCAATTTTGATATTAACTGGCAAACCAACTAAGGTTCTTTTCATGTAGTTAACAAATCTCTCAAAGTTGAAAAGTTTCCGTTCATCTTCATAAAGCTTAATATGTGTCCCTACATCTGCTTTTTCCTTCTTCCTAATAAAAAAACAACCATCATAGTTGGGTATTTCGATTTCAAGACCATTGAACTCTTCATCAAGAAATACATTTTTTGTCTCTACGAGCACTTCCTTACATACCATAAACGAGGAAAGAAACCCAATGCCAAAGTTGCTAATTGCATTATACTTAATATTATTATCTCTCTTAAGTTCATCAAATTCTTCCGACACATAATAGCTTCTACCAATAGAGGTAAAATATCGTTCAATTGTAAATCTCGACATACCCACTCCAGAATCTATTATCTTGAAAAATTTATTCATCTTTCCGTCGATACGCTTTTCTTCCCCAAGTACAATATGGATGTCCCTGTCAAATGACTCATCTGGTTGAATCTGTTTACGCAAAAGCGATGCATCGATTGAATTTTGTACCAGTTCCCTGATAAACACTTCCTTAGACCTGTAAAGATTATCTCCTGTGAGAAGCGGAAGCAGTGTTGGAATATAGGCATCGAAGTGAAAGTTCTCCAAATCATAATTTTCAGCTTCGATCTTTGGGATTATATAATAAAGTTTAAGTTTTATTTCTTTCAGGCTTTCCTCAAACTTATCAAGTCGCATTTCAAAATCCTTAATAATCAAAACAGCCACTTTATGCACCGTTGGATCTTTAGACTTAAAAGACATGACCACTGCCCTGCGATCTGTATCCCCTTTGAGAGAGATGGAATTACTTGGAATGCTATTGTAAAACGAATTAGCCTGAAGACTGATGTTTATTTTATGGTTAAGCTTCTCTTTTTCAAAATAAAATTCACCATAGTTACTAATACATAAGAAAAGATCAGAAATAAAAAGACCTATTGAGCAGTATGCGCCGATCCGTTTGTTTTCACTGCTAACATTTTTAATAATAGAGAAATAAGCACGTTCAATTTCATCATTTGAAATAGCATTTAGAAATGCCATCATGGCATCAGCGAAAACATCATTGCCTAAAACAGATTCAATTTCAGTTCTAAGTCTGCCTAAAAGTGCGGAAGTAATCTCACTTTGCAAATGCAAATTTCTAAGGTAAATAACTCTGTAATTCAGGATGAGCAGTAATACATAATTAATTTTGGGAATTCTCCTCAATTCAAGTTTGATATGCCCGAAGATTGTAAAAAGATTACCAACAAGTCCTATAACTTCTTGAATTTTGCTATCAGAAATCAGCTGCTCGAACTCATTGGTTAAGGCAATGTACTTTTGATAATACTTTGATTCTTGAAGGTGAAGCATCTCCAAAAGATTTTCGGAAAAACTTTTTTCATCCTTCATCTCTGGAGGTATTATAAATGTCTTAGCAGATTCTAACTCCTCGCCTTTAAAAGTATAGCGCTCACATTCTGCAAGCCGAACATAACTCTTATCATAAACTTTTATCCACTGAAAGGAACGATTGTCTACATCCTTACTTCCTATACTTCCAGCAGCAAAAACGTAAATAATTGATTCAGGATTATCAAAATATTTATTGTCGGTGATAACCCGTTGCACAGGCATATGCTTATGGCCATGGAGGACCAGTTTTACATTATGTTTTTGAAATCGGTCAAGCACATATGTATAATTTCTAATAAAACTGCTATCCGGGTCGGAAACTGCTAGTTCTGGAAAGGGATAGAAGTGATGGTGGAAGGTAGAAATGATATTATATTCAGAAAATCCTGGGATAATTCTTTTAAGCGAGGTGAATACGTTATCCAATTCCAAAGGATCTATGTAACCAAAGTCATCCCATTTCACGACGCTTCTTCTATTATCACGTATTAAATCCTTGATTCCCTCTGCCTCATCTCCATACTTGGAAAAATTGATTTTATCAATCCAGGTAAGATCAAACGCTTTATCCAGCTCAATTCGGCAAGAGTTAAATCCAAGGATAGCAATCTTTTTTTTGTGAAAATCACAAATGAAATTGTATTTATCCAAATATGTTACGTTCGAAGCATGGTCGTCTTTCAAAAACTCAGATATAAAATCGTCATATTTTCGATAAGGATGATCTTCGGACCGAACAAGATCGTGATTTCCGGGTACAAATAAGATATCATTTTTTGTAAGAGCTCCATTTGAAAGCTCCTTATTATTAAGTTGATCCAGGAGCGTGTTAAAGAAAAGAATAGCGAAATCGCGATCAGCCTTATAGTTTTTACTTCTTCCATCGAAAATGTCGCCACTTACTAAAATTATTTCGACCATTCTAGCTTGGTCCATCAAAGTATCGGCAATATTTATAGCAGGGATTCTTGCGTCAGTATAGTTAAAATTTCCAATATGCAAATCGGAAAGATGCAGGATATTTAGAGCGTCCATAAGAGGTTAAAATAAATGAATCCCTAATGTAGCCTAAATAGTAAAAAAATGAAAATTTTATTTACGAAGCTCCGCAATAAAGACATTTTCAAAAAAAGCAAAGCCTTCCAATTTGGTATTGCTTAAATTAGCTCCATGTTCTGGCAATAGTGGCGTATCGATTTCGAACCGAAATGGTCTCCATGGTGAGAAACAATAATTTGCAAACGTCAATGGATAGGTCATCAGATTAGTGCAAACAATTAATGTTTAGCAAATACTTTGAGACCGAAAAATTATAAAAATGCTCCTGAACGAACTCTAGGCATTTCGCGGTAAATTTTTCCATCAAGTTCGCACCCCCCTTTGGCATGCTGCGGATGTTTTGCGTCAATTGTGGGATCGTTAGGGTTTTCATTGAATTTAGCTTTACCCCACTGCTTAAAGAAAAATGGAATTCGCTCATTTTCGCAGGTATCTTTGATAGTATTGATCCAAGCCCGTTTAATCGGTCGCGCTTTGTGACCTGATTCTCCACCCACAATAACCCAATTAATTCCTGTTAAATCCATCTGTGTTAATTCATCAATCAAGGGTTCAATAGATAGAAATTTAATTTTAGCTTGCGTTTTTGCCAACTCTGGAATTCGATAAGCGTAAGCTTGATTTTCTACCGATACACCCATCCAAATATTATCGGTCCATGTCAGCTCAGATGCGATTTCCAGAAGACGTTCTGAACGTTTCGTAAGCACCTGATAGATGTGTTGTGGCGTTTGGTTCATGACCGAGAAAACAGCCTTAATAAAATCTAATGGCACATCAACGTGAAAAAGGTCACTCATTGAATTCACAAATACTACCTTTGGTTTTTTCCAGCTGAATGGAGCATTCAGTGTATCTAAATGGGTTCTCAAAGCAAATCCTCCAGCATACTTCTCCACGCCCATGAATTGAAGTCTGCGGGTCATTACCTCCGCATAGCAGTTTTTGCAACCTGGACTAATTTTATTACAACCAGTAACCGGATTCCAAGTAAGTTCAGTCCACTCTATGTTCGATTGTGCCATTTTCTAATTTGAATTTGCAATGTTACTAAAATATTTAGTATAAAAGAATTTATCCGTTCCTGGTTAACACAGTATATTCCAATATTTTTGATTTCTTGTAAGCATTATCATAGTTAACTAAGGGAGAAATTGAATTGTAATGAACCTCTTTATTTTTTTTCATTTCTTTCAGTACAACTGCGGCGTGGGTTGCGATATGTCCCTGCTCTAGGGTAAAGTCAAACAATTGCTTATTATTTTGTAGTTCTCCAGTTAGTATTTTTTTGCGCACTTCCGCTTGAAATCCCTCAATTTTAGTCGGCTTTTGAGCACCAAATAGAACCATTTGTTGTTTGCCCATATCGTCATCAATATCAAAATTAGCTTGACCATTTAAACTGTTTTTCTCCCAAGCAACAGTAAGGAATTTATCCACAGCCCGAGGATGCTTTGCACCAAAAATGATCCCATGGATGTTAGGGTCACGTTTGATGGAGAAAGGGTAAAGTTTTAGAGGACTTCCCACAGGCATTTTCTTTTTGAGCTGACCAAGGATGTTTCTGTGAATATGCTGATATGGATCTTTTTTCGCTTCAACCATATCAATATTTAAATGTTTTTTAAACTCATCGGTTGTGCCAAATCTCCAAAAATAAGATGAGGATAAAAAATAAAGGAAATCAGTTGTACTGGTTTTTTCCAGTTCGAGAAAATATTTAGCATCAGCGAATTTAACTCCGTTTTGATCTAGGTAAACCAAACTCGGATACTTGGCAATTGTCGGTAACAATTTTGGAAACAAGGTCTCACAATCTTCGTTTGAATAGTTGATATGGACTAAATGCGATAATCCGGGATAATCTAAAAGAAATTGATCACAGGATTTTTTAAGAAGTTCAAATTTCTCCTGTTTTTTCTTCGTGGGTTCAAATTCGTTTAAATAAAGCTCAACCTTTATTTTGTTTTTAAACATGTCACCTCTATACTCTTGAATCTTTTTTAAAAAGCGAATAGGACTTCCAGGAACACCATTCATATCGTAACCAGTACCCGCAAAAAAATCAAAAATGCAAAGTGTGGGACCAGATTTAGGCCACATAATAAATGTAGGGAGCCAGGCCTGCGCATAGTTTTCGAAAATTTCCAGTTTTGTTATAGTTTCCTCGTCAAAAGGTTTTGAGTGTAAATCGATTGCGGCCATTTGGTTAAATTTAGATGAGGGTAAATATAGGATTATCTTAAATAACTTTCACGTTACTTCATATCTAGAATCTTAAAATAAGTGTTTTGACTATCTTCTTTTAAACAGCCCATTCCCCACATCCGGCTATAGCGCTTCACCTTTCACCAACCACGAAAAACCAAAAGCACCCACAGCCAACGTCTCAAAATATATACCAATGCATAAGGCTTCAAATCATATCCCGTTTTAGCCCGGTAAACAAAATACACCGCCAAGATCAAAGGACAAAGCACCATCACCACCTCACAAACCACATACACCAAATTATGTTTATTCTTTTGGCTCCCTCTACCCATCATCCTCCAATCAATCCCTTCCAGATTTCCCCTGGTAAAATAAAACATCGAAATCACCGTAAGCGATAAAAAGAAAACCACCAAAAAAAACAAATGCCACCACGCTTCAGCCAAACTTCCCAAATAACCACCCACACCCGTATGTACAGTTAAGTCACATGCCTTGCATGCCATCCGTGTAGACGCAAAAACCACCCCCATCGCGCAAAGACCCGCCAAAGCCCTTTCCACCAAAGTCTAGCCATTATATAGATAAACCAGGACTCATTGATCCCGTCACGCCAGAAATAAAATTTCTGTAAATCATTGACTGCCGAAGCGTTAGTGTTATGGCGGAGAGAGGTCAGTAAAATTGGTTTTTCCACACTAGTGGTAATGTTCCATAATAAGCCCACATATCCTGCAACCTTATCCCGATTCAACTTTTTTTTTATTGCTATAGGAACAGTTCGCAGATTTCTGCAGCGTAGCTAATTCTCGCAGTTTGCTTAGCCAAAATATTATTGGATCAAATAGTGGCTTTAGTGATTGTTCAATTAAGCTCCTTTTTACTTTCCACAGAAAAGTATTTACCTTTAAAGCCAAAGTTAATAGCAGTCGTAAAATATAAAGAAATGATCTGCTTACCACCAACCTTAAAAGTTCTGAAGTTAAATAAAAGTGCTTTTAAATCTCATGAATCGCTATTTTTCTTTTTCAATAGCAGAATTAAACAATGTAAGCAGAGGTATCAATTGTTCGATTGTAGTCCCCTCGAGTGCACCAAATGGAGTTAAATCTTAAAGATTTAGCTCCATTTTTTTTGTGATTATTTTCAGCGCAAAACTTCCTGCTAAATTCGGCAACTTTATAAACTATCTTTTTGAAAGCAGGTTTTTCTTGATTCTACTCAAGGTTTCCGGGGCGATCCCTAAATAAGAAGCAATAAGATTTTGTGGAATGCGCTCAATAATTTTAGGGTTCGATGCCGATAATTCCAGGTAACGTTCTTCAGCACTATGCGTAATGTTACTCATCAATCTTCGTTCTTTGGTCACCAGGCTATTTTGATAAAGAATTCGGAAGTAGCGATCCATGATGGGCACTGCCAGTGTTAAGGCTTCATAATCATTTTTGGAAAGCAGCAACAATTCCGAATCTTCAATCGCATCAATATTAAAAACAGCAGGTTCGCCAGAGAGAAAACTATTAAAATCTGATAGCCACCAACCTTCCCAGCCGAAAATGCTCATGTGTTCGTTACCTTTTTCGTCAATGTTATAAGTGCGTAGCAATCCTTTGGCAACAAAAACAAGATTTTTGCAAACTTCTCCTTCCTGTAATAGGTATTGCTTTTTCCTCAGTTTTTTAGTTGAAAAAAAACTTTCAATCAGTACTTTATCTGCACTGCTAAGCGAAACTTTTTCTTCGATGTGACTGAAAAGAATGTTGATCATGTTTAAGCTTTTTGAGGCAAAGATAAAGTTTTCGGTATACAGACTGGCGGTTGATTTAGATCAAGAGTATTTATTGATGCAAGTCAAGCGCTCACGGTGTTTGTTCTGGTAATTTTGAGCATCACTTAAAAATTAATAAAATGGATAAAATAGCATTAGTAGTTGGTGCAAGTGGCATTACCGGAAGTAATTTAGCAATTAAGCTGATTGCCGATGGCTGGGATACCTACGGTTTGGCCCGGAATCCAAATCGTGAAATAAATGGCTTAAAACCTGTAGCAGCAGATCTGCTAGATCTTGATGGCTTGAAGGTAAGCTTAGCGGAAATAAAACCTACCCATGTTTACATTACTACCTGGATGCGAAATGACACCGAGGCTGAAAATATCCGGGTAAACAGTTTGATGGTTCGCAATTTACTCGATGCGTTATCTGTTCATCAGTCTGTAGTGCATGTGGCCCTGGTAACAGGTTTAAAACATTATTTAGGTCCGTTTGAGGCTTATGCTAAAGATGGGTTTTTACCTGAAACACCTTTAAGGGAAACGCATCCCAGGCTAGATATAGAAAATTTTTATTATGCTCAGGAAGATGAGGTTTATGCTGCGGCAGCTCGCGATGGTTTTGCCTGGAGTATTCACCGGCCGCACACGGTAATTGGTCAGGCAGTGGGGAATGCCATGAACCTGGGTACTACTTTAGCTGTTTACGCTTCCATCTGTAAGGCAACAGGGCGCAAGTTCAGGTGGCCCGGTTCAGCGGCGCAATGGAATGGCTTATCGGATGTAACTGACGCTCGTGTTTTAGCCGAACATCTCATTTGGGCATCAACAACAGAGGCAGCTAAAAACGAAGCTTTCAATGTAGTAAATGGCGATGTGTTCCGCTGGAGCCGGCTATGGAAACGATTGGCAGAATACTTTGAAATTGAATCATTAGGTTTTGAGGGTACCATTTACCCGCTTGAGGAAGAGATGGCAAATGATGCTGAAGTTTGGAGAAAAATTGCGGTAGCACACAAGCTTAAAGAAGCCGATTTAAGTCGACTTGCCTCTGCTTGGCATACTGATCTTGATCTCGGCAGGCCGATTGAAGTGATGACTGACATGTCGAAAAGTAGAAAAATGGGATTTTTAGTATTTCAGGATACTGAAGATGCATTTTATAAATTATTCGATGCACTCCGTAGCAATAATTTAATTCCCTAGGCAAAAAACGTCAAATTAAAAACCACAATAAATCTCTAGTTTTTTAAATTTTCATCAACATATATTTAAGGTTTGGGGTAGAAATTTTAATGTAAATAGTGCTATTATAATTTTTTGTTCGGAATAATTAGGTTTTTTGTTGAGAATGTTAGGTTGGTATTGTCTAAAACCTAACATTCTTCTAAAAATAATTTAGATACTTTTTAAACTAGTTGGTTTTTCAAATAAATTGCCATTTATAAAACTCATCTAAATTAATAATTATATATTTGCAGCCTTGAAAGGCAATACTTTGTATTGATTTTCAGTTTTAATGGAGTCCTAGGAATAAGGCTCTTAATTTTAAAGACAACCTAAACCACGTTAATGCTTAATTTAGTTCTCTTTGGCCCTCCGGGGGCGGGTAAAGGCACCCAATCTGAAAAGCTGATTTCAAAATATCAGTTGGTACATGTTTCAACAGGCGATCTTTTTAGAGCACACGTTAAAGGCGAAACAGAATTAGGAAAAAAAGTTAGCCAGTTGTTAGCTGATGGAGAATTGGTTCCGGATGCAATTACAATTGCGATGCTTGAAGAAGAGGTAGATAAAAATCCTGAAGCAAAGGGGTTTGTATTCGATGGCTTTCCACGCACCGTTCCTCAGGCAAAAGAACTTGATTTATTTTTAGAGCGTAAAGGAAGCAAAATTGCCGGCGTTATCGCTTTAGATGTTGATCAGGAAGAGTTAACAAAACGCATTGCTGAGCGCCATAAAGTAAGTGGCCGCCCGGATGATGATGCGGAGAAACTAAAAAAACGCATTTCAGAATACTTTGAAAAAACCATTCATGTATTACCTTATTATGAGGAGCAGGGAAAGTTGAAAAAAGTAAATGGAATAGGTGAAATAGAAAGAGTTTATACTGATCTTTGCAACGTAATTGATCAGTTTTAAATAAGAATTTTTTAAATATTAACATCCGCAGAAAAAGCATTAGTTGTTTTTTGCGGATGTTTGTTTTTTAGCGATTTTTGTAATCTTAAATCGTAAAGTAAAATAGAGTAAGAATGTACCAGCGGTTTTTATATTTAAAATCGCCAATCTAAAATCATAATAATATGTCGCAGGGATCAAATTTCGTGGATTATGTAAAAATTTGTTGTCGCTCTGGTAAGGGTGGGGCAGGTTCTGCACATTTACATCGAGACATCCTCACCTCTATGGGTGGCCCTGATGGCGGTGATGGCGGGCGTGGTGGCCATATTACGGTGGTTGGTAACAGCAACATCTGGACATTATTGCACCTTAAATACCGCAAACATATTATTGCAGAAGATGGATTGGCGGGTGGAAGTTCGCACAAATTTGGGCGCCAGGGTAAAGATGAAATTTTAGAAGTGCCACTTGGAACCATTGCTAAGGATGCCGAAACCGGCGAGGTACTTTTTGAAATTACCAAACACGGCGAAACCAAAATTTTAACAGCGGGTGGCCGCGGCGGGTTAGGCAACGCTCATTTCAAAAACTCTGTTCAGCAAACACCACGGTTTGCACAACCTGGTGAGCCTGGTCAGGAAGTTTGGAATATTCTTGAACTAAAAGTATTGGCCGATGTAGGTTTAGTAGGTTTTCCTAATGCTGGTAAATCAACCTTATTATCTGTGGTTTCTGCAGCCAAACCAGAAATTGCAGACTATCCGTTTACGACCATTGTTCCTAATTTAGGTATTGTTAGTTACCGTGGAGGGAAATCTTTTGTAATGGCTGATATTCCAGGTATTATCGAAGGCGCATCAAAAGGTAAGGGTTTAGGTTACCGTTTCTTACGTCATATTGAGCGTAACTCTGTACTGTTATTTATGGTTCCTGCAGATACAAGCAGAACCATTAAAGAAGAATATGAAATTTTGAAAAGCGAGTTAGAATCTTACAATCCTGAATTGATGCAAAAGCCGCATGTACTGGCGATTACAAAATCTGATATGTTGGATGATGAACTAATGGCAGAAATGAAACAGGAGTTACCTCAGATTCCATCAATCTTTATTTCTTCCGTAGCGCAGAAAAACTTACTGGAACTGAAAGATATGCTGGTGAAAGCGATTGAGTCTTAAGTTGAAGGTTGAAGGTTGAAGGTTGAAAGGTTGAAGGTTGAAGGTTGAAGGTTGAAGGTTGAAGGTTGAAAGGTTGAAGGTTGAAGGTTGAAGGTTGAAGGTTGAAGGTTGAAGGTTGAAGGTTGAAGGTTGAAGGTTGAAGGTTGAAGGTTGAAGGTTGAAGGTTGAAGGTTGAAGGAAAAGGGCGAACAAGTTAGCCATTTGTTTATGAATTTTCCATACTGTTTAGGCAGTTAACAATTAAACAATTTAGCAATTCCAACAATTAAACAATTCCAACAATTTAGCAATTAAACAATCCCATTAATTCAAACAATCAACCCAACACTATCCCCTTATCCGATCTACCACATAACCAACCCATTCTTTTATAAGTTGTTCTGAGGCTTGCATTGCTGAGGCGCTAGGAACAACAAAATCTGCAAAATCATATTCTGTTTTACCCCAGAAATCTGTAGGGTAATAATCTAATTCGCTTTTAGAAAAACGGTCGAAAATTATTTTTGAACGAGGAATGTGCCAGGCACTGGTAATTACCAACACCGTTGAGCCGGGCTTTTGCTTTTCTATAATGGATAAGCTATTTTTGGCATTCTCAATGGTATTTCTACTTAAATTTTCAATAATGATTGATGAATCTGGAATACCAATCTGTCGCAAAAACGGAAGGGTTAAATCAGCTTCTTTTTGTGTTGTATCTAACAAATTGGCACTGCCGCTGCTTAACAATATTTTTTTAATTCTGCCTTGTTTGTATAAATCAATTGCCTGAAATAATCGATCTCCAGACGAGCCAAACTCTATTTTCTTATTACGCTCATTGTAGCCAGAATATCCACCTAAAACAATACCTACATCATAAATTTTAGGTGCCGGGTAATCAGGTTCATACCAATTTAATAACTTACCAATGATAAATCCGTTAGAGAAAATGAAGAAAAACGCTAATGCAACAAGCAGAAATTTTCTCCTGCTTTTTCGAAAAATTGAAGCACAAATCAATAAAATAAAAATCCAGATATAAGGTTTGAGTAGATAAATCAGGATTTTAGAAAGGATAAACATCATGATGCGGAGCTATACCGCAAAACTAATCAATTGTATAAGGATCTAAAATGTAAAATGTCGAAAGCCAATATGGCTTCCAACATTTTTGAAAATTATCCTTGTCCCTCTTGCACCTGACCATTTTCATGGGCATGCTCCAGAATTTCTTTGATGTCTGACTTCGCTTTTTTGGTAACCTTATGCTTAAAATGAGGCACCTCATGTTCAACAATATCTTCCTCAATTGCTTCCACTCCAAATACTTTTTCTTTCAAAAGGTTGTATTTATCCTGAAAACCATAGCGTAAATTTTTGGCGCCACTGGCAATTTTGCCTCTGGTTCCAGCACCGCTATCAGGTGCAAATAAAACACTAATTACTGCTCCTGCAGCTAATCCAGCAACTAACGCCAAAGCAATTTGAGCATTGCTGTTTGATTTGTGGGCAAAATATTTTCCGATTAACTTTCTGTACTTCATGATATTGTGTTTTTAAAAGCAACAAATGCTAGGTTATAATGTTTCGTTATTTTTAAATTCAATAGCTGAAAATGATTTTTTTGAAGCGCAATTGCGGTGCAATTATTAAAAAACAGTCCCGCTTTTCGTTTCAATCTTTTTTACTCCTGTCAATCGTCACCAGTTCCCGTCATTGCGAGGAGGCACGACGTGGCAATCTTTTTCAGAAGTACTTTTAAAAAAGTATTTCCACTTCAATCGGGGCTAAACGGCAAATGCTTTTGTTATTTGGAAGGTTTGCATAGTGCTTAACCCTTGTTTCTAAACCTGATTATAGTGGAAAGCCCGCAAGCGAGGTACGAGTGCGGACTTGGAATGGTAAGCAGGGCTGCAAGCTGCCATGTACATGGAACCCTTCATTTTCCAGAAAAAAATAATTTGATTTTAGGTAAGTTTAAACTTTTAAATTGAATAATAATGGTAAAAGCAACAATAAACAAAGCGCATTATGCGTGTGCGGTAACAAACGGAACACATGATATCGTGATTGATGAACCTGCAGATTTAGGCGGAACAAATAAGGGCTTTGCGCCAAAGGGCTTGCTGATGGCGTCACTTGCATCTTGTGTAGCCATCACGCTGCGGATGTATGTCGATAGAAAAGGTTGGGCAGTTGATAAAATTGAAGTGGAAGTGAACATGGGTATAGAGAATGCGCAAAATATTTTTCTGGAAGAGATTACCTGTACCGGCCAATTAACTGAAGAGCAGAAACAAAGACTAGAGGATATTGCGGCGAAATGCCCGGTAAGTAAAATCCTGACGGCAGGTAACGAAGTTCGGTCGAAAGTGCTTTAAGCAAATGGTGCAAAACTCGTTTACCTTTTCCTAAAAAGCTTTAATATCTTTGCACCTCTTCAACTTTGTGATTAAAAATTATTTATGGCTACCGAAATTAAATGCCCAAACTGTGCTCATGTTTTTCCGATGGAAGAAGCCATGGCCGAAGATTATAAAAGAGAGCTACGTGATAAGATGATTGCTTTTACGAAGGAAAATGATGCTAAGTTGCAGAAAAGACTTGCTGAATTTGAGAACGAAAAACAGCAGCAGCAAAAAACTTTCGAAGCTAAACTGATTGAAGAGAAGAACAAGCTGAAAGGCGATTTGGAAGAAAATCTGCGTAAAAGTATTGCATCGGATTTTGAAACCAAATTGCAAATGCTGGAAGGCAATGCAAAGGAAAACGAAGAAAAACTAAAGCTTGCACGAGAAAAGGAGTTAGAATTTTTGCGTCGGGAGCAAAGTTTAAAGCTGAAAGAGGAAGAAATGGAGCTGGCTTTTCAGCGTAAAATGCAAGAGCAACGCAATGAATTGGTAGAGCAAATTCGTAAGCAGGAGGCCGAAAAAAATAGCATTAAAGATACCGAGCATCAGCTTCGTTTAAAAGAGCTTGAAAAACAACTCGACGACCAGAAGAAACTGGCGGAAGAAATGAAACGCAAAGCGGAGCAGGGCAGTATGCAATTGCAAGGCGAGGTACAGGAGTTGATTTTGGAAGAATTGCTGCGTAGCAATTTTCCGTTCGATTTAATTGAAGAAGTGGGCAAAGGTGTTCGTGGTGCAGATTGCGTACAGGTTGTACGTAATCAATTCGGGCAGGAGTGTGGTAAAATTATTTATGAAAGTAAGCGTACCAAAGATTTCGGAGGCGACTGGATTGAGAAACTGAAAAAAGATATGCGAAGTATGGGTGTTGATGTAGCGGTAATCGTGAGTCAATGTTACCCAAAAGGCATGGATTGTTTCGGGCAGAAAGATGGTGTTTGGATTTGCTCTTTTGAGGAAGTTAATGCAGTAGCTTATGTGCTGCGTGATGGAATTTTACGTTTATCTACAGCAATGAAATCGCAGGAAAACCGAGGTGACAAAATGCACATGTTATATGATTACTTGACCGGAGCCGAATTTTCTGAGCAATGGAAAGCCATTCGTGAGGGTTTTATGAGCATGAAATTGTCTATTCAACGTGAACGTGATGCCATGGAACGCTTATGGAAAGCCCGTGAGAAGCAACTTGAAAAGGTATTGTTAAACGCTACGCATATTCGCGGTTCAATTGAGGGCATTGCTGGCAGCGATAGCATTCAGCTAAGCCTGACTGATGATGAGGATGAAACTTTGTTGTTGGATTAGCGTTAAGCGTTTGTCGTTCTGAGCGCAGCGAAGAATCTCATGGCATAGAAGTCTAACGCTGAATAATTTAATGAATAAAAATTAGTGGGGTAATTTGATGCAGCCCTATTCGGTTGCGGATTCTTCACTGCGTTCAGAATGACAAGATAATGTAAAAAAGATTTCTCCAAGGTCGCAATGACGGGGGAGTATAAAAGAATTAGAAAATAAATTATATAAAGTGAATAAAAACCTAAACAAAAAATCGATTAACTGCTCTCAACTGCTAGTAATTATTTGCCTTTTCCTTTTTTCCGGGAACGTTTCCGGACAGGAGTTAAAATCGCCTGATGCGAATTTAGTGGCCAAATTTGCATTAGCAGAGGGTGGTGTGCCCACTTACAGTTTAAAGTATAAAGGCAAAGAAGTAATCAAAACGAGCAAGCTTGGCTTGGAGCTAAAAGATGGCAAAAACTTAAGCAATGGTTTTACGATAAGCGATAGCAAAACCAGCACCTTTAACGAAACCTGGAAACCGGTTTGGGGCGAGGTAAAGGAAATCGTAAATCATTATAATGAGTTAGCGGTTACTTTAACACAAAAGGAAAGCAATCGTTTCATTATTGTGCGCTTGCGTTTATTTAACGATGGTTTGGGTTTCAGGTATGAATTCCCGGAGCAGAAAAACCTCGATTACTTTGTAATTAAAGAAGAAAGAACACAATTCGCACTAGCCGGCGACCATAAAGCGTTTTGGCTACCTGGCGATTATGATACACAGGAATACAGCACCGTGACTTCGAACTTATCAGAGGTTCGGGCTAAAATGAAAGATGCAGTTACGCCAAATGCATCGCAAACTACTTTTTCGCCAACGGGTTTACAAACACCTTTAATGATGAAAAGCAAAGATGGTTTGTACATCAACATTCACGAGGCAGCTTTAATTAACTATTCTTTAATGTCGTTAAATCTGGATGATCAAAACATGGTTTTAGAATCGTGGTTAACGCCAGATGCAGTAGGAGATAAGGGTTATTTACAGGCGCCATGCGTAACGCCATGGAGAACCATCATTGTGAGCGATAAAGCTGGTGATATTTTAACTTCGAAATTAACGTACAACCTTAACGAGCCTACAAAATTCAAAGACGTATCCTGGATTAAACCGACCAAATATGTTGGTGTTTGGTGGGAAATGATTACCGGTAAAAGCACCTGGGCTTACAACGATTTAACCAGTGTTCAGTTGGGTATAACTGATTACTCGAAAACTAAACCGAACGGAAAACATGCGGCAAATACTGCTCACGTAAAAGAGTATATCGATTTCGCTGCTAAACATGGTTTGGATGGTGTTTTAGTTGAAGGCTGGAATGAAGGCTGGGAAGATTGGTTTGGAAAGACAAAAGATTATGTTTTCGATTTTGTAACGCCTTATCCTGATTTTGATGTGAAGGAATTGCATCGCTATGCGGCAAGCAAAAACGTTAAAATGATTATGCACCACGAAACATCTTCTTCGGTTCGTAATTATGAGAGACATTTAGATACCGCCTACAAATTTATGAAAGCCAATGGTTACGATGCTGTAAAAAGCGGTTACGTAGGCAATATGATTCCTCGTGGAGAGCACCATTACGGACAATGGTTAAATAACCATTATTTGTATGCCATTGAAAAAGCTGCGGAATATAAAATTATGGTGAATGCACATGAAGCGGTTCGCCCTACAGGTTTGGCTCGTACTTACCCGAACTTAATCGGAAATGAATCTGCCCGTGGAACAGAATACGAAGCCTTTGGAGGTAACAATGCTGACCATACAACCATTTTACCTTTTACCCGTTTGATCGGCGGTCCGATGGATTATACGCCTGGTATTTTCGAAACCAAGGTAAGTGCTTATAATCCGGAGAACAATTCATTTGTACATACCACAATCGCTCGTCAGTTGGCGTTGTATGTTACGATGTATAGCCCGTTGCAAATGGCGGCAGATTTACCAGAGACTTATAACAAACATTTAGATGCTTTCCAGTTTATTAAAGATGTGGCAGTTGATTGGGACGACACGAAAGTTTTAGAAGCCGAGCCTGGAGATTACATCACATTTGCCCGTAAAGCAAAAGGCAAAAACGATTGGTTTGTTGGCAGAACCAATGATGAAGTTGCCCGTACTTCGAAAATTGATTTCAGTTTTTTAGATGCTGGTAAAAAATATACAGCAACCATTTATGCTGATGCGAAGGATGCGCATTATGAAACGAATCCAAAAGCTTATACCATCCGCAAGATGGAAGTAACCAATAAAACCAAGTTAACTTTAAATTGTGCACCAGGTGGCGGTTATGCGATAAGCATTATGGCAAAATAGGTTTACTGATTTAACCGCAAAGAACGCTAAGTTTTTCGCGAAGGAATTAAGATGAAGTCGTGGCATTTAGCTACGGCTTTTTTTGTTGGCAGAAGATGATCCCGCAGATTAAAATGATTTACGCAGATTTATAATTTTCTCTGCGATTAACATAGACGTTTCGTCATTGCGAGGTACGAAGCAATCCTAAAGCGAAAGTATTGAATAGCTAATTTTTTAAGATTGCTTTCCAATGTTCGGGACAAGCTGTGCCTCGCAATGACGAATATGGTAGAACACTTTTCATTTTAAAAAAACTTCTCTTTCTTTACGTTTTCACTTTGCGTACTTTGCGGTTACCAAAAACAAACACAACTAAAATGGCCAGGACAAAAAATCACATAGAACTACAATTCTTAAGCGAACCATCGGATGTAAATTATGGCGGAAAAGTGCATGGTGGCATGATGATGAAGTGGATTGATCAAGCCGCTTTTGCCTGTGCCTTACAATGGAGCCAAACCTATTGCGTTACGGTTTATGTTGGTGGAATCCGTTTTTTTCATCCAGTTCACATCGGTCATTTAGTTAAAATGGAAGCCAGGATTATCTATACAGGCAAAACCAGTATGCACATTGCTGTGGATGCTTTCTCAAAACCTGTTGGTCAGGCAGAATTTGTGAAAAACACCCACTGCATCATTGTTTTTGTAGCTGTTGGCGATGATGGTCAGCCAAAACCCATTCCATCTTTCAAGCCAAAAACAGATAAAGAAATTGCGATGCATGGCTATGCCATCAAGCTCATGGAATTACGCAAAAGTATTGATAAGGAAATGGAACCTTATATTGTTTAAGCTTGATTGATCGGTAACCTAAAACTAAAACGGCTTCCTTCTCCAATCGCACTCTCAACCCAGATTTTTCCTTCCTCGGCTTCGATAAAATCTTTGGAAATGGCTAAGCCCAAGCCAGAACCCGATTTGTTTTGTCCATCAGTGGGCACCTGAAAATACCGCTCGAACAGACGTTTCTGGTATTTTTCATCAATTCCTTTTCCAAAATCCTGAACCGAAAACTGAATAAATTTATCTTTCTGGAAAACATCAATTTTAACGCTTGATTTTTCTGAACTGTATCGCAATGCATTTGATAAGAAGTTAACCAACACCCATGCCGTTTTCTGAATATCAGCATTAACTTTCGGCAGATTTTGATCACAATTTAGTTCCAGTTTTATCGATTTCTGTTCTGCCTGAAATCTAACCGCATCAACCGCATAATGCACAATATCTTCCGGTTTGGTTATGGCGAAAGTAAGTTTTAAATTTCCGGTTTCTACCTGAGACAAATCCAACAATTCGCTGGTGATTTTGAGCAATCTATCGCTATCCTCTTTGATGTGGCTTAACAACTGAATTTGCTCTTCATTCATGTTGCCGATACGTTCGTCGTTTAGCAATTTTAAGCTCATTTTTATGGATGATAGCGGCGTTTTTAGTTCGTGTGAAACGGTTGCGATGAAATTTGTCTTTGCTTCATCAAGTTCTTTAAACTGTGTGATATTTTTCAGTACATAAACACTTCCTGCCGATTTTGAAGATTCAAATAATGTTTTATCTTCAGGCGTTTCGTAATTTGGGATGATAATTTCGCGATTCTCTAACTGAAAATATGATTCCCTTTCATCAGCATAAATTTTTAATGTTTTTTCTTCTTTTTCAGGCTTGATGATTCTTTTCAATAATTCATTTTTTTTCATCAGTTCTGCGGCGTTTTGTCCGATGATTTTTTCTTCGTCGAGGTTCATCAGCTTTGCTGCCAAATGATTTAAAAATAGGATTTCGCCTTGCTCGTTTAAGCCGATAATGGCATCCTGCATTTGTGCAATGATGGCTTCGATACGCGATTTCTCAGATTTGATTTTCGAAAGATTGCTATTTTCCCACTCATTTAGTTTTACAACCATGCCATTAAATGAATCTGCAAGTTCCGTAAACTCATCTTGGTTATTGAAATGTAGTCGCTGCTTATAGTTTTTTCTGCCGATTTGTTTTATCGCATCGCTAAATTCTGCCAGCGGATTCGCGACAAAACCCGGGAAGTTCACGATGAATGTAAACAGGATCAGGAAAGCAATCATTGCCGCAATAGAGATGTATAAATTTGCCTGGGAGGATGTTGCATTTGCCATTTCATTTTTATCATAAATGGCTTTCATATTCACCTCTTCTATGTTTTGAAGTGCGGAACGTAAACTTTTCAAACTGTTTTCATTGATACTTTCTGTTGAAGAATTTTTTAGTGTTTTATACGCTAGTTCTAATTTCTGAAAGGCTAATTTCTCTCCGGTTTCCGTAATGTTTTGTCCTTCGTTGCTTAGATTTTGCTCAAATACTTTTGCCTTTGCTGCAGGTAATGGAAAATTGCTTTCATCAATTACATTTCGCATGGCTGCAACATATTTCAACGATTTGTAATTGTCTTTCAGGATGACTTTTGATTTATCTGAAAGTTCGTTTAAAAAGAATAAGGCAATCAATCCAAAGGATAAAACGATGATGAATAGAAATCCGAATCCGAGGCGAAGCTTGGTTTTTATTTTCATGATGATGATTTTTGTATAACCGCAAAGTTCGCGGAGTTTTTCGCAAAGCACACAAAGCTAGTTTCTAAAACTCGGTGTATTTTGTGGTTTTTCCTGGTGCGTTCTGTGGTGAATAATTTTAGGGTTTTATCACAGCGGACACCGAGTTATTCACAGCGAAACACCAAGATAGTTGCCATCAACTTTGTGTCCTTTGCGTTTTTTCCTTTGTGTTCTTTGTGGTTAAATTTTAGGGTTTAACCACAGAGGACACGGAGTTTTTCACAGAGAAACACCGAGATAGTTTCCATTTACTTTATGTCCTTTGCGTTTTTTCCTTTATATTTTTTGCGGTTAAATATTTTAAGGTTTTACCACAGAGAAACACCAAGATAGTTGCCATCAACTTTGTGTCCTTTGTGCTTTTTTCTTTGTGTTCTTTGTGGTTAAATAACTTCAAAACTTTGCGAAAAACTTAGCGTTCTTTGCGGTTAACCCATTTACGATAATATAACTAAATCAATTTCTTTGGCTGCTAAATTACGCAACAGCTGATTAAAAATTGCCGTTCGCATGATGACCTGAAAAATTGTTAAATGTGGTTTTCCAATACAAACGGTTGTGATTTCTTTTTCTGTGGCCATGTTAATAATAGTTTGGGTAATTTGGTTGCTTTTTACTTTAATCAGTTCGGCTCCTAATTCGGTTGCGAGCTTAAAATGATTAATCAAATGTCGTTGTTTATCGAGTTTTATTTTGTCGAAACTTTCTGCATCGCTCTGCACATACAAAACAATCCATGGCGAACGGTAGTAGGATGCCAGTCGGGCAGTTTTTCTAATCACCACCCCAGCGGTTTCAATATTTGAGGATATACAGGCTAAAAACCTTTCCGGACGTAACTTGATGGATTTTGGAATCTCTGTCTGAATTTTTCGCTCCACCTGATGCACCACTTCTTTCAAAGCCAATTCCCTTAATTGCAAAATTTTATCAGCCTGAAAAAAGTTTTGCAAAGCCCTTTCAATTTTGCTTTTATCGTATATTTTTCCCTCTTTTAATCGGGTTACCAATTCATCGGCTGTTAAATCGATGTTTACGATTTCATCAGCTAGTTCGAGAATTTTATCGGGAATCCGTTCGGTAACGTTGATGCCGGTAATGTGTTCGATTTCTTCGTTTATGCTTTCTAAATGCTGAATGTTTACTGCCGATATCACGCTAATTCCAGCCTCCAATAAATCAAAAACATCTTGCCAACGCTTCTCGTTTTTACTGCCTTCGGCATTGGTATGTGCCAATTCATCGACAACAACAATTTCCGGGTGACGGTTTAAAATGCCCTGCAAATCCATTTCATCAATTTCTTTACCGCGGTAGAAAATATTTTTCCGTGGAATTAAGGGTAAACCAGCAACCAAAGCTTCAGTTTCTGCTCTTTTGTGCGTTTCTACATAACCAATGCAAATATCGATTCCGCTGCGCAAAAGTGCATGAGATTCCTGCAGCATCCGGTAGGTTTTGCCCACTCCAGCGCTCATCCCAATGTAGATTTTGAGTTTTCCTCGTCTCGATTTTTTGATGAGGTTGAGGAAGTGTTTAACAGAATCGTCTTTGTTTTGCATGGTGTTTTAATCTTTTTCACTACATGGCAGTTTTTATTCTGCAATTTGCATTCCCCTCTTTTAGAGGGGCGCCCGCAGGGCGGGGTGTTTATTTGTCTTGGCCAGACGGGCTTTTTTCTTTTGACAACAAAAGAAACAAAATTGCCGGCTGAAAATTTTTGTATTAAAGTTAGAAGCTCTGCTTTGGCAGTATATCCCCAAAAATTTGTTAGGCCGGTTTAATGTAGAACGAAGATTTTCTGCTAGGGCCATGTTGGATGCTAAGCCAAGCGTGAAAAGCTATCGTACAATTTGTTCATACACTATATCTTTCCGTGATTTCCGTGTTTCAGTGGCAGTCTTCTAAAAAGCCACTGCAATACTCGCCGTTACTGTAGTATTCGCCGTTACTAAACTACTTTCTCTGGTAAAAATTTTGTCTTTACTGTCATAAGTTTTGCCTTCTAAACGGATCACTGCATTTGAAATTGGCGAGTAATCTAGGTTTAGAGAATAACCTTTTGTTTTGAAACCATTTGGTGTTCCTGTTGAAATAAAAATACCATTTTTATCTTCATAGTATTCGAATCTACCTGCAACAGCCCATTTTGGAGCAAACTTATATTGTGCAATTGCCACAGGCGATAATATTTCATTTTTCTCGCTACTGCCTTTAACTTTTTGCTGTGTTCCGTAATCGAAACCAAGGGTTAAACCAAATTTATTTGTGAACTGAAAAACCCCATAAACATTGTGGTACAATCGGTTTACACGAACAGAATCTGCACCTTCAGTTCCTAAATAATTGCTGTAATTTACCGTGATTTTATCAGTAGGTTTCCATGTTAATTGTAAACCACCAGCGGGTTTGTTATTGCCATCAACACGGGTAATTCTTTGCCATCCATTCAGGTAGAGTAGGGTCGCGGTTAATTTTCCATCTTTTGTGCCATAAGTAAGTTTTGCTCCAGATTCATAATATGGTGTGTTTTCTGATGCAATATTTCGGGTCAATACCCAGCAATCTTTAGAAATGGCACTTTCAAAACCAATATGTGAAGCGAAAATTCCGGCATCAATCCACAGGTTTTCTGATTGGGAAAGTTTAACGCCTGCATTGGCTTCGAAAATATTTTTTAAAACGCCTGGTTCAGCTGCTAGGTTTGCATTGGCGTAAGTCCCAGCCATTACCGCCAGATTTGCCCGGATTGAACCACTATCATAAGCCGCTTTAATAAAACCTAAATTCAAGTTTACCTCGTTTGCACGATTGTGAGAATATATAAAGCCTGGGCGGTTATGGTCAGCGTGTTTGTTGAAATCGTACCCGTAGTAGGTTTCTAAATAGCCTGAGAATTTTACTTTAGGTTCGTCCTGAGCGAATGCAGTTAAGCTTGCCGTTAATGTTGTGATAAGGGTGATTAATTTTTTCATGATAATAAAGTGATTTATTGATTTGAGTTGCCCGTTTAGTCAATCGTCATTTCGACCGCAGTGGAGAAATCTTTGGATTGTACGATGAAAGGTTCAAAGATTTCTCCATTTCGCTGCGCTTCAGTCGAAATGACGGACACCATTTAAAATTTTGATTTTTACGGTCGTCGTCACCCTGAATTTATTTCAGGGTTTCTTTTGCATTAAGATGCTGAAATGAATTCAGCATGACGACGTTCCAATAAAGCCGCTATAAATTATCCAGTGCTAAATTCAGTTTCAATACGTTTACCGATGACGGTCCAAACAAACCCATCAATGGTTTTAACGTGTTCATCGCCACTAATTCTTTAACTTTCTGCTCGTCAATTTTACGGGCCTTTGCAACTCTGGCAATTTGTATTGCCGCACCTTGTTCAGAAATATTCGGGTCTAAGCCACTACCTGAAGCGGTAACCATATCGGCAGGAATATCTGATTTTTTTAACCCTGGATTATATTTTAACAGCGTATCAATTCTCGATTGAACTTCTTTCAAATAATCTGGATTGGACGGACCTTTATTTGAACCTGCAGAGCCAGCCGCATTGTAAGCAACTGCTGATGGACGACCCCAGAAATATTCGGGTTTAGTAAACGATTGACCTAGTAAAGCGTAGCCAACAGTTTTACCATTTCTGGTGATTTTTTCTCCGCCACCTTTTCCGTTAGAAAGTTTGCCAGCTAAAGCAATGCTGATGGGATAGATGATGCATAACAATACGATTAAAACTAAGGTTAAGCGTAGCGATTGTATGATGTATTTTTTCATGATATTATTTTTTGTTGTCATGCTGAGGAACGAAGCATCTCATTCAAAGTTGCACTGCCTATTTTTAGCAAGTGCTAATCACTTTGAGATTCTTCGCTGCGCTCAGAATGACATGTTATTTAAACAAGCAACCCAATTACTAAATCAATTAATTTGATGCCGATAAATGGAGCGACAACACCTCCGATGCCATAAATGAATAAATTTCTACGTAGCAAAGCCGTTGCGCCAATTGGTTTGTAGGCCACACCTTTAAGTGCCAGTGGAATCAAAACCGGGATGATAATCGCATTGAAAATAACGGCCGACATAATGGCGCTTTCTGGCGTATGCAATCCCATGATGTTTAAACTTTGCAAAGCTGGAATGGAAGCGATAAACAAAGCCGGAACGATGGCGAAATACTTGGCTACATCATTTGCGATAGAGAAAGTGGTTAGTGTTCCTCGGGTAATTAAAAGTTGCTTTCCAATTTCTACAATTTCAATCAATTTCGTTGGGTCGTTATCCAAATCAACCATGTTTCCAGCCTCTTTCGCAGCTTGGGTTCCGCTGTTCATCGCTACACCAACATCAGCTTGTGCAAGTGCAGGTGCATCATTGGTACCATCACCCATCATGGCAACCAGTTTTCCTAAAGCTTGTTCATCTTTAATGTAATTCATTTTATCTTCAGGTTTTGCTTCTGCGATAAAATCATCTACGCCAGCTTTTTCGGCAATGTATTTAGCAGTTAAAGGATTATCGCCGGTAACCATTACTGTTTTCACGCCCATTTTCCTTAAGCGTTCAAAACGTTCACTGATGCCGGGTTTGATGATATCCTGTAATTCTATCACACCTAAAGCCTTTTCATTTTCCGAAACCACTAAAGGTGTTCCGCCGTTTGTGGCAATGGATTTAACATGGTCTTCAATATCTGATGGAAAGATATTTCCAGCTTTTTCCACTATATTCCTGATGGAATCAAATGCGCCTTTTCTGATGCGTCTTCCGTCTGTGGTATCTAGTCCGCTGGAGCGGGTCTCTGCGGTGAATTTTATAAATGTTGAACCTTGTGGTGTACCTGTATTTTTAAAGCCTTGTTCGGCTGCTAATTCGATAATTGATTTTCCTTCCGGGGTTTCATCAGCTAAAGAACTCAGTATGCAGGCATCGGTAAAATCTTTAATGACTACACCTGCAGTGGGATAGAAGTTGGTTGCCTTACGGTTACCAATGGTTATTGTTCCGGTTTTATCCAAGAGTAGCACGTCAATATCGCCTGCCGTTTCTACAGCCTTACCCGATTTGGTAATTACATTTGCCCTTAAAGCCCTGTCCATTCCGGCGATACCGATTGCCGATAATAAACCACCAATGGTTGTCGGGATTAAACAAACGAACAGTGAAATTAATGCTGCAATGGTAATTGGCGTGTTGGCATAATCGGCGAATGGTTTCAGTGTTACGCAAACGATAATGAAAACCAATGTGAAGCTGGCCAACAAAATAGTCAGCGCAATTTCGTTAGGTGTTTTCTGGCGAGATGCACCTTCAACTAAAGCAATCATTTTATCTAAAAAACTTTCGCCGGCAGCGGTACTCACCTTAACTTTTATTTCATCTGACAAAACTTTTGTTCCGCCGGTTACAGAAGATTTATCGCCACCAGATTCAAGAATTACGGGAGCAGATTCACCTGTAATTGCCGATTCATCAATGGTTGCAATACCTTCGATAATTTCCCCATCGGTTGGAATGGTATCGCCGGATTCACAAACAAAAACATCACCTTTTTTCAGTTGATTAGATGAACGAATTTCAACTGTTCCATCATCCAAAAGAACTTTTGCAGGTGTTTCTTCACGGGTTTTACGCAAGCTATCTGCCTGTGCTTTGCCTCTAGCCTCAGCAATTGCTTCTGCAAAGTTGGCAAACAAAACCGTTAACAACAGCACTAAAAAGATGAAGAAATTATACAATGGAGAACCTTGTTCGCTGTTGCTGAAAGAGTACACGGTAACGTAAGCCATTACCAAAGTGCCGATTTCAACGGTGAACATTACCGGGTTACGAACCATTACCCGCGGGTCGAGTTTGATGAAAGATTGTTTCAATGCAGTTTGCACTAAAGCGGGTTCAAATAATTTATTATTGGGTTTCATTTTTAAATATGTATGATGTTTGATGTAAGATGGATGATGTGTTTGGAAAATACCAATATTCACTTTCCATTATTATTTAAACTTTGAACCGGTATGATGAATGGTATTACCTTATCCATCTTCCATATTCCTTTTTACCTCTAGAGCTGTATGATGTTTAGGCTATTCCCTTATCCATCTTCCATCTCACGTTTTACCTCAATTGAGAAAAGTATTCCGCCAATGGCCCCAAAGCCAATGCTGGGAAGTACGACAGCGCATTGAGTACTAAAATCACAGCGAAAGTCATTAGTGCAAATGTTTTGGTATCAGTTTTTAAAGTTCCTGCAGATTCCGGGATGAATTTTTTAGCGCCTAACAAACCTGCAATGGCAACCGGGCCAATTATCGGCAAGAAGCGACCTAAGAAAATGATCACACCGGTAAGCACATTCCAGAATACATTGTTGTCGCCTAAACCCTCGAAGCCAGAACCGTTATTTGCGTTTGACGAAGTCACTTCATAGAGCATTTCTGAGAAACCATGGAAACCAGGATTGTTTAACCAGTTTTTCGGCTGTGTAGCCCAGGCCGCATCGCCATGATTAATAAATACGAAACTTGCAATGGCTGTTCCCGCTAAAATTAAAAACGGACTTAACAAGGTGATGATGGCTGCGATTTTAATTTCCCTGGCTTCCACTTTGTGACCTAAAAACTCTGGCGTTCTGCCCACCATCAAACCTGAAATAAATACGGCAATAATCAGATAGATGAAGTAGTTTAATAAACCAACGCCGCATCCACCATAAATGGCGTTAATCATCATCGCTAGTAATTGCCATAAACCTGTTAGTGGCATGGTGCTGTCATGCATTCCATTCACCGAACCTGTAGAAATTACTGTAGTTAGCGTACTCCAGTATGCGGTGGCAGCAGGTCCGAGGCGCATTTCTTTACCTTCCATTGCACCAGTAGTTTGCGATATACCCATTTTTGCCAACGCAGGATTTCCGCCTAATTCAGAAGTCAGCGTTGGAATCATCAGCATAAACAAACCAATCGTCATTACCCCGAAGATGGTCCAGGCCAGTTTTCTCCTTCGGATGAAATATCCGAAAGCGATAATCATAGCCATGGGAATAATGGTTTGGGCAATGATTTCAACCATGTTGGTTAAATAACTTGGGTTTTCGAATGGATGGGCAGAGTTTGCACCAAAATACCCACCACCATTCGTTCCCAAGTGTTTGATGGCAATCATCTGCGCTGCCGGGCCTCGCGATACATTTACGGTATCGCCCTGAACAGAAACGAACTGGTCTTTCGCTTCGTAACTGGCAGGTGTGCCATTAAAAGTTAAAACTAATGCCACAACGATTGATAATGGCAATAATAATCGTGTAATGGCCCTGACGAAAAACTCCCAAAAGTTTCCCAGCTGTGTGGTGGTTCTATCCCTAAAAGCTTTAAATAATACTACAGCTGCGGCTATACCTGTTGCGGCACTTACAAATTGCAGAAACATCAGCACAAATTGCTGTGTGAGATAGCTTACGCCGCTCTCGCCTGAGTAATGTTGCAGGTTACAATTGGCAACAAAACTAATGATCGTATTGAAAGCTAAATCTGGTGTCATTCCAGGATTTCCATCAGGATTAAAGGGCAGTTTATCCTGAAATATTAATACAAAAAAGCCGTAAACCAGCCATAAAATATTGATGGTTAGCAAAGCTTTTAGTTGCTGTTTCCAGTTCATCTGTTCTTTAATGTTGATGCCTGAAAGTTTATAAATTCCGTTTTCGAGCGGTTTTAAAAAGTCTGTCCAAACGTTTTCTCCCGCAAAAACTTTCGCCAAATACTTACCCAAAGGGATGGCAATGACTATGGTGAGGAGGAAGGTGGCAATGATGCCGGTTAATTCAGTGTTCATTTTTTTTGTTTTGGGAGAATGGGATTTAGTAGGGTGTATATGGCGAATTGGAAATAGGTATTTAGAAATAAATGTTTGGAAATAGGTAATTGGAAATAGATTAGTGTTTTATTCTATATTGCCTATTTTCAATTTTCCATTCCCCATTTTTCTACTTTCCATTTTCTTTGTTTTAAAATTTTTCTGGTTTAATCAACACGTAAATCATATAGATAAATACGGCGATTGCGATGATGAATAGTGCTAACATTTTCTTTAGATTTTTTCAAACCAATCGATAGAAAGGTAAGTTGCCCAGCAGAGTAGGATTAGAATTAGAAACAGGATCATTGTCATAACTTATTGATTTATGAAATGCCTGTTGCCAACTCTTGTGCCGAGAGAATTGTGGTTTTTATAAGTCACTGTTTTGCAGTGTATTGAATTATTTTTATGCCTGGATCGAAATTTTAGGCATAAAAAAACCCTTCCAAAATGGAAGGGTTTTTATCGTTTTGGTGATGTTACAAACTTAAAACTAACTTTTATTAAGATAAATTATTTGTTAAGATTTATCAAAATAAGCCATAAGTTCGATAATACCAATTCGCTTATTTTCTATCGGCCTTTTAATTTTGGATTTCGGCTTTGATGAAGTATTGCAATAATAACAATGGTCTTGTTTGTTCATTGAGATAAAAGTGAATGGCATACGGAAAAATATCTGTGAACGCTGTTCTAATATCTTTATGCCTTATTTCATAACCTTTAGGGTTATTTTGTAACCTCAAAAGTGATTTTTTAACTTGTTGAGCAAATCGTTTTTCTAATCCTGGTTTTTGATTTTTATACCAATCTTTAGCCTCTTTAATGTCTATCGAAACCTCATCATAATAATTTAAGGTATAGCTCATATTATTCGTCGAGGTCGTTCATAAGAAACGTTATTGGTTTTAATTTATCAGGATGTTTGCTGATGTCTTCTAATCTACTATCTATTAGTTTTTTATGCCATTCAGGTAAAGAAAAATCAATCGAATCTACATCTGGATAAATGTTTTTTATCTTTTCCCATTCTTCAATAGGAACTTGAACGGCTGTGATTTCGCCACTATCATTTGAAAGATATTGAATGCTCATATAACAAATTTAACAAAAATCCTTTGTAATCATTCCTCATTAATTCCATACTCTTCAATCTTGCGATAAAGAGTCGTCAAACCGATTCCCAACAACCTGGACGTTTCAGCCTTATTGCCTTTGGTATGAACAAGCACTTTTTGAATATGTTGTTTCTCAACCTGTTGGAGATTAAATCTGTTTTCCATTGGAGCAAATTCAAAAAAATCCTGTGGCAGCGCAGATGGATTCAGGCTGTCGCCATCCGATAGAATAACCAGTCGCTCGATGATGTTTTTAAGCTCCCGGATGTTTCCTTTCCAGTTGTATTTTTCAAAGATATCAAGAATGTTGTTTTCTAATTTAAGTTCCGGGCGACTGGCTTTAATGGCAAAAGTTGTTAAATAATGCTGCGCCAAGGCGGGGATGTCGGCTTTCCTTTCCCGCAAAGGTGGAAGAACAATAGTAAAAACTGACAAACGGTAGTATAAGTCGGAACGGAATTTTCCTGATGCGGCATCTGCTTTTAAATCTTTGTTCGTTGCCGCAAGGATGCGAACATTCACTTGTTGTGTATTGGTATCGCCCACTTTGATAAAACTCTGGTTTTCCAGCACCCGAAGAAGTTTCGCCTGCAAATCGAGGTTCATTTCCCCAATTTCATCCAGAAACAAAGTGCCGCCATTGGCCTCTTCAAGCAATCCTTTTTTATCTTTATTTGCACCAGTAAATGCTCCGGCTTTATAACCAAAAAGTTCACTTTCCAATAAATCTGGAGAAAAACCACTGCAGTTTAGCGCAACGAACGGTTTTGTTGATCTCGGGCTTTCAAAGTGGATCGACTGTGCAAAAACCTCTTTGCCGGTTCCGGTTTCGCCGAGTAAAAGCACAGTTGTATCGGTTTTGCTTACCCTTTTCGCTAAGTCAATTGCGTCCTTCAATGGTTTAGATTGACCGATAATGCTTGCAAAGCTATGCTTTTTTGAGGTGCTGTGTTCAAGCTCGAAAATTCGCTGCTGCAGGTTTACTTTATCCATCGCCTTGTAAAGCAGCGGAATAATTTTATCATTATCATCGCCTTTAACCAAATAATCAAAAGCACCATTTTTAATGGCTAAAACACCGTCTGGAATGGTTCCATATGCAGTCAGATTGATAATTTCAACGAATGGTTTAAGCAATTTGATATCTTTTACCATGGCAACCCCATTCACATCCGGCAATTTCACATCACTGATCACAATGCTAATGTCGTTGTTTTTCAAAAGTTTTAATCCCTCTTTACCGGTGTTTGCCTGCAGGGTTTTAAAACCTTCTAATTCAATAATCCTCGAAAGTAAGCTGCATATTTTTTTTTCATCATCAATGATGAGGACAATCCCATTCATAGGTATAATTTATGATGCAATATTAAGGATTAATTATTCTTTGTTTGTACCTTTTTCGATTCCAACTGCGTGAAATAAAACCATTTTGAGCATATTTGTTGCACAAAGCAAATTCTATGTTCAAAAGCGTATTCCTGGTAATCATCCTCGGTTTTTTTGTGTTTTCTAGTTCAGCTCAACAAATTCGCCCTGCAAAATCTGCTGAAATTTATCGTGAACTAAAAACTTTAAAGCATATCCCTAAAGTACTTTATCTGGCAGCACATCCTGATGATGAAAATACGGGCTTATTGTCATGGCTGATTAATGAGCGAAATGTAGAAACAGGTTATTTATCATTAACCAGGGGCGATGGTGGGCAAAATTTATTAGGTACCGAACAAGGTGCGGCCTTAGGTTTAATTCGTACCCATGAACTTTTAGAAGCCCGGAAACTAGATGGTGCACAACAATTTTTCACCAGGGCTATTGATTTTGGTTTCTCGAAAAACACGAATGATACCTTTAAGCAATGGGATGCCGATAGCATTACGGCTGATGTGGTTTGGGTAATTAGAAAATTCAGGCCCGATGTGATCATTTGCCGTTTCCCACCAACTGCCGCGGCAGGGCATGGGCAGCATGCAGCATCGGCGGTGGTGGCTGAGAAGGCATTTGCAGCTGCAGCCGATAAAAATATGTTTCCTAATCAGTTGAAATATGTGGATGTTTGGCAGCCAAAAAGATTGGTTTGGAATACTTTCCGTTACGGATCTGCCAATACCACTGCGGAGAATCAATTGAAGGTTACGGTGGGCCAGTACGATGCGCAATTAGGCATGGGTTATGGTGAACTGGCTGGTTTGAGCAGAAGTTTACACAAAAGCCAGGGTGCCGGAACACAATCTGTCGCTGGTGTTCGCACTGAATATTTCGCTCCTGTTTTAGGGGTGCCAGCCAAAGAATCTCTTTTTGATAAAATTGCCTTCAACTGGTCTGAAAAGGGAATAGATAACATTGATGAGCTGATCGATATCATTTTGTTGTCTTTCGATTATAATCATCCTGATAAAAGTTTACACGGACTGCTGATGTTGAGAAAAAGGATCGCCGAGATCCAGGATAAAAACCTGAAAAAAGATAAGCTGGCTGCAATTGACCATATCATTTTAAGCTGTACAGGTTTTATGGGCGAGGTAGTGACCAATCAACCTGAAGCAATAGCAGGAAATAGCTACAATTTTCGATTGAACTTAGTTTCCCGGTCAGCTACACCAGTAATACTTGAACAAATTAACTGGATCAATCAAACTGATAACCTAAATAGAAGGATTGCCGGCGATTCATTGATTACCATTGAACGTAAAATCCAGATACCTGCAAATGCTACCTTAACCGAACCCTATTGGCTTGAAAAACCGGCAAAGAATGCAGCCACTTTTAGCGTTGCCAATGATACCTTAATTGGTTTTGCCGAAACTGAATCGGCCCTGAATGTTGCGCTTTCCCTAAAAATAGGAACCGAAAAATTCAATATTAAATTGCCGCTTTCCTTTAAAAAATTAGATCCGGTTAAGGGCGATGTGGTGGAGCAATTGCGTATTGTGCCAGCAATGGATTTGAGTTTTGCGGAACCTGTTTATTTCGCAAAAGATAAAGAAGATTTAAAAATCACCCTGCGACTCAAAGCCAATAAATACATCAATTATGGTAAGGTTACTTTTAAAATAGGCAATGCCATCATCGCGAACTTTACCGGCATCAACTTACAGGAAAATACAATTACAATTAAAGACTTCCTGATCCCAGCCAATGAATTAAGCAAGATCAAGACCAGTCAAAATAAGCTGGAAGTGGTTTTTTCTTCCGAGAATAACGAGTTTACCAAAGGGCAGGTATTAATCCAGTATCCGCACTTGCCATCGTTGCAATATTTTATTCCGGCTACTACCTGGTTATTAAAGGGCGATGTAAAAGTGCTGGCGAAAAAAGTAGGTTATATTCAAGGTGCCGGAGATCTTATTCCCGAAGTATTAAAACAGGCAGGTTTGCAGGTTGATGTATTAACCGAAGCTGATATTTTAAATCCGCTTAAGTTAGCCACTTACGATGCCGTGGTGACGGGTGTTCGTGTAATCAATACCGAAAAACGGATCAAAAACTGGCAAACCGCATTAAAAACTTATGTGGAAAACGGCGGAACAATGGTGATGCAATATAATACCACGCAAGATATGGCGTTACAGGATTTTGGCGTTTACCCATTCCGCATCAGTGGTAAAAGGGTGACCGAAGAAAACGCAGCTGTTAAAATTCTAACTCCAAACCATAAATTGTTAAACTATCCTAATAAAATTACATCCGACGATTTCAATGGATGGGTTCAGGAACGTGGCGCCTACTTTCCCGATCAGTGGGATGAAAAATACGAAACCCTTTTTGAAATGAATGACACTGGCGAAGAAGCTTCAAAAGGTTCAACATTATATGCAAAATATGGAAAAGGTAATTTTATCTACACACCTTTAGCATTTTTCAGGCAGCTGCCTGCAGGAAATGTGGGTGCAGCAAGGCTATTCTTTAATTTTATCTCCGCAGGAAAATAGGATGAAAAACCAGCTTAAAAATTGGAACACCTGGTATATTTTACTTGCTTTGGCATTAATCTTCCAGATTGTTTTTTATTATCTCTTTACTAAAATCTGGGCATGAGTAATATCGATTGGTTCGTACTCATCTTCACCCTTCTTGCTGTAGTGGCCTATGGTGTTTTTATAGGGCGTGGCCAAAAAAGCAATGAATCCTATCTCAAAGCCGATAATCAAATGCCCTGGTACATTGTACTTCTAGGCATCATGGCTACGCAGGCAAGTGCAATTACGTTTCTTTCGGCACCCGGCCAGGCGTACACCGATGGTATGCGCTTTGTTCAGTATTATTTTGGCTTGCCATTGGCGATGATTGTAATTTGTATCACTTTCATTCCGATTTTTCAACGGCTGAATGTATACACAGCTTACGAATATTTAGAGCAACGTTTCGATAAAAAAACCAGGGTATTAACCTCGTTGTTGTTTCTCTTTTCCCGTGGATTATCGACCGGAATCAGCATATATGCACCTAGTATTATTTTATCAAGTGTATTAAACTGGAACATTTACTTAACCAACGTTTTAACCGGTGGAATTTTATTGATTTACACCTATGTTGGCGGTGCAAAGGCAATAGCACATACCCAAAAACTTCAGTTTCTCATTATCTTAGGAACGATGGCATTTGCCGGATATTTGCTGGTGCAAAATATGCCAAATGGAGTTGGTTTTAGCGATGCACTTTACCTTGCAGGAAAATCAGGAAAACTAAATGTGATTACTACTGAATTTGACTGGAAAGATAAATACAATATCTGGAGCGGACTGATTGGAGGTTTTTTCCTCGCACTCTCTTACTTTGGAACCGATCAAAGTCAGGTAGGGCGGTACATTACGGCCAAAGACAATACCAATGCAAAAATGGGTTTGTTGTTAAATGGTTTGGTTAAAATTCCGATGCAGTTTGCCATTCTGCTCATTGGTGCGCTACTTTTTGCTTTCTTCTCGTTGAAACCTGCGCCGATTTATTTTAACGAACGTTCTTACCAATATTTGAAAGAAACACAGCCCCAGCAAGCGGCAGTTTTTGAGGGGGAGCATAAGCTGCTCGAAGAAAAATTTAATGCCCAATCGAAAGCAATTCTTGCCCAAAAAGAAACTCATGCCGCAGGTTTGGAAAGTTCTATTGCTAGTTTTAAGGAAACCCAAAAAGACGTTAAAGATCTGCATAGCAGGGTAGAGGAAGCCATTAATAAATCGAACTTTAATGCAGAGAAAACAGATACCAACTACATCTTTTTATATTTTGTAAAAAACACCTTACCAGTAGGGATGATTGGCTTATTATTCGCTGTAATTTTCTTAGCCAGCTGGGGATCTATTTCTGCAGCGCTGAATTCACTTGCCGCCTGTTCATTAAAAGACGTTCATTTAATTTTCAGTAAAAAGGAGCTAGATGACAGAACAGAATTAAAATACAGCAGGCTGCATACTTTGGGCTGGGGGATATTTTCCATCGCGGTAGCCATGTTTGCCACGCAAATGGGTTCGCTCATTGAGGCCGTTAATGTGTTGGGTTCATTATTTTATGGTCCCATTCTGGGAATTTTTCTTGTGGCCTTCTATTTCAAAAGGATCAACGGGCCAATCGTTTTTATTTCAGCCATCTTATCAGAAATTGTAGTAATCGCCGTTTATGAATTCGATGTCGTATCGTTCTTATGGTTAAATGTGATTGGTGCTGCAGCAGTAATTATTTTTTCGACTTTGGGATTATTATTTTATCGACCCAAAGCATTAAATTCGTAAAATCAAAAACAACAAAAACAGATAAATAATATTACTATGAAAACGATGTTTAAATCTATCGCTTTGCTTTTTACCGCAATCACGATCTCTGCAAGTGCGATGGCACAAGATGCCCAACCGAAACCAAGTCCGGCGGCAACGGTAACCGGCAAAATTAAAGCTGCAACCATTACCATTAACTATAGCAGTCCTGCGGTAAAAGGCCGTAAAATTTGGGGTGGATTAGAAGCTTATGATAAAGTTTGGCGTGCGGGTGCAAATGAGGCCTCTACTTTCGAAACCGATAAAGACATCATGGTACAAGGAAAAGCACTTCCTGCGGGTAAATACAGTTTTTTCTTAATCCCTAAAGAAAGCGGAACCTGGACGGCCATCTTTAACAAAGAGCCTAAACAGTGGGGTGCGTACAAATACGAAGAAGCAAAAGACGCTTTACGTGTTGATGTAAAAACAAAAGCTTTAAAAGCTACTCAAGAGCGTTTGGTTTATAAAATTACCAAAACAGGTTTCTCTTTAGACTGGGATAAAATTTCTGTTCCGGTAGCAATTAAATAACATCATTTAGAACATATGTAAAGCCATTTCCGAATAGGAAATGGCTTTTTTGTTTCCTTTAAAATCGTCCAGGTAAATAACATCACACTTAATATTTACTTCACTTTAAAATGTTATTTTAGGCCAGTTTATTCTCAGGTATGAAAGTTTCACTTAAAATAATAGCACTCCTCTCATTTTTTCAATTAAACGTTTTAGCGCAATCAAAGACCAGCACTTTTTCTATCAAAGAAAAAAGACCGGTTGATCTTGTAAATGTTTTTTTAGGTTCATCAGGCGATCACGGACAAATGTCGCCGGCAGCTTCCTATCCGTTCAGTATGTTAAGTATTGGGCCCCAAACCTATCCAAAAACACATACGGGTTACGAATACCTGGCAAAGAAATTTGAGGGTTTTACGCACAATCGTTTCGAAGGTGTGGGCTGTCAGGGTTCAGGCGGGAACCTATTTGTGAAACCTTTTTTAGGCGATGATCCTAAAGCATCTGAACTCATAAAATCAACAGAGAAAGCTGTGCCAGGTTATTATGAAGTTGGCTTCGAGAATAAAATAAAAGCAAGCTTTTCCGTTGTAGGCAATGCCGGCAAACATGTTTATCATTTTCCTGCCGGAAAAAAGGGTATTTATTTGGATTTGAGTTATGCCTTTAACGGTGCCTTTGTGGCAGAAGAACATTCGATCAATCAAAATTCAGTATCTGGCTGGGTAGAATCAAAAACAACTTGTGCTGTAGGTAAATACCGGATTTACTATTATCTGGAAATAAAAAACAATATCAAATGGGAAGAGGTGACAAATCATAAATTCATCGCCAGACTAGGGATGGAGGCGGGATCTGTAGAAGTGAACGTTGCGCTTTCATCAGTAAGTGCTGAGGCAGCCAAATTTGCCATTAACACCCACTCGATGACTGAAATGATGTCGCAGAGCAGTGTGGATTGGAATAAAAATCTGTCGAAAATTGCGGTAAATGGTGATTTAAAAGATGCAAAATTATTTTATTCCCTGCTTTACCGAACCATGCAATCGCCTTATGTCATTTCCGATCAGGATGGGCAGTACCGCAACACCAAAGGCGAAATTCAGAAAGATGAGCAGGTTCGGTACAATGGCTGGGCCATTTGGGATAATTACCGTACACAATTGCCTTTGCTTTCAATCATCACTCCCGATCGTTATGCAGGAATGGTTACGTCTATTGCTGATTTATACAACTCAGGAAAAAAAGATTATGCAGGACAAAAGGAACCTTCAAATACTGTACGCTCGGAGCATGCCATTGTGGTTTTACTCGATGCCTACCGAAAAGGATACCCGGTAGATTTTGCTAAAATTGCCGATTCACTGGAGAAAGAAGTTCAGGGTTTAGATTACAAATCGCCAGATAAAGCGCTCGAATCGAGCTATGACAATTGGGCAATGGCTGAGATTTTTAAAATTTTGAAGAACCCGCAAATGGCAGAAGCGTATAAAGCCAAGGCGCTGGAGTACAAAAAATACTGGAATAAAGATTTCAAAGACCTAAGCAAACGTGATGTGGATCAAATGCAGGCCCGTGGTTTATATCAAGGTACCATTTGGCAATATCGCTGGTTTGTTCCCTATGATTTTAAAGGTCTGGTAGCGCTTGATGGGGGAGAGGAATCTTATCTGGCTAAACTAGATGAATTTTTCGCCCGTGATTTATACAACCATGCCAACGAACCTGATTTGCAGGTGCCCTTAATGTATAATGTAACCAAACAGGGTTATAAATCTCAATACTGGATGCACCAGTTGGCAGCTGACACCGTTATCCAAAATTATTTTAATGATAACAGCCGCGGCATTGGAAGTTACATCGGTAAAATCTACCGTAATCAGCCCGATGCTTATTTGCGCACCATGGATGATGATGCAGGCGCCATGAGCGCATGGTATATATTTACCTCAAGTGGTTTCTCTCCAGCCTGCGTAGGTTGGCCGGTATATTACTTAAATGTTCCTTTGTTTCCATCTGTTACGTATCACCTACCCAATGGCAAAACGTTTAGGGTAGAAACTGAAAATTTTAGTTTGAAGCACAAGTATATCAAACAGGTTTTCCTGAACGGAAAAGCCTATCTTAAAAATTATATCACACAAGATAACATTAACAAAGGTGGCGTTTTAAAAATTGTTTCTGCTGCAAATCCGATCAAAGTTTCAGCTACTGAAAACTGGATTTCGAGTATCGAATAAATGAGGATAGAAGAAATTTATTTTTTTAATGTGTATGCGAAAACAAATTATCTCATTGCATGTTTTCTTTATATAAAACGATACGACATGGCACCTTTAAAATTGAGCGAAGAACAAAATGCAACATTAACGAACAAAGATACAGCAGAACAAGTGAATAATCATTCTTTAGAGCTTCACCCGGAAGCCTATAAAGTGAAAGGACCATCTCCGGATAAAATGAATTCTGTTTCTGCATCTTTAAGAACCTACGCACACGGCCTTTACGGTTTGTTATAAAATCATAACCCCCTATTTTAAAAAAGCTCCTTTCTTATCAGATTGGGGCTTTTTTCGTGAACGGTATGCTGTGTAAAACAATCGAGCAGGTAAAATAATACGTTTGTTATTGTGTTTTAAGGAAAGGAAAGTAGCCGCGGTGTTCCCATGGTCCATTTAAGTAAATCCACAAATCAAGGCCATGGATGGTAAGTTCAAATGGCTCAAAAGATGCGTTGAGACTTTGAAATAAAGCTTTCGCCTGATCTGAGTTAACTTTATTTTGTATGGTAATGTGTGGTTTGAAAGGCTGTTTATCTTGCAGCGAAAGATGATGCTCAAAGTTTCTCCTCAGCATTACCCGCAGATTTTCCAGGGGCTCACTCGATATAAAATAGGCAACGCCATGGCCAATATTTCTTAAACTGCTTACGGTTGCAGTTATGGGTTTAAGCTCAATTGTTTCTAATACTTCCCTTAGCTTTGGAACATCCGGTAAGGTATGAAACAGTGTGAGATGGGCTTTTAGAAAATTTCTTTCTTTCGGGAAATGCAGTTCACGAAGTTCATCAAAGAAACGCTGATTATTGGCATCAATTCGGGCAGTCAATATATAGGTGCTCATCCAATAATAGCGTTTATGTAGCGCTAAGCATGATTTACTGTTCGTTTTGGCTGAAGCTTGCTTCTAGTGCCCCAAGGTAATCGAACGTAGCGAAACAATTTCCGTTCACTTTTCTGATGATGCCTTTGAAACTGGAAGGATAATCTCCAACAGATTCCCAGGCTTGTTTAGCCGCCATGGCATAGGTAACCAAATCTGTATCATCTTTTACTAAAAATGTCATGGTATTATCGCCTTCTATTCCGCCTCTATAGCTATCTATAAATTGGGTTTGATAATAGTTTTGTGGAATCGTTTCGGTTATACTGCTGTAGTTCATATTGTATCTTATTATCTCTTTAACATCGTTTGCTGTTATTATGTTTTAAGTAGGGTTGATGAACCGGACTTTTTTTAGTTGTTTCAGGAGTAAACCCAATTTAACTGATTCTTCTTTTTGGATTTGCTGCTTATCGGCTAAAAAACCTGAAGTGATGGTGCTCCAGGTTCTCATTAACTACGCTATTCCATCCGGAAGTAGATCGTTCCCATTAGTAATTTAATAACGCCCTAAGTTAATTCACTTCGGTATCAGTAAGAATAGTCCTTTAATACCATAAGCGCTTCAATAGCATGCAGCGCCATCTGCCTAATAACAGTCAAGGATGCTGCGGCTTAAAATTTACAACAGAAAAAGTAGTGAAGCAGTGGCTTCGAAGCACTTTTAATGGGGGTGTTAAATGCAAAACAATCTGCCTCATTGTACTGTTTTCATCCTTCATGGACATCAACCTAAATACCGTTCCGCATATTATGAGGCTTAATGAAGAGGAACATCAAGTTTTGATATTAATATCTGAAGGCCTTACTGCGAAAGAAATTGGAGATAAATTAACACTGAGCCTGATGCAGGTTAACAATCATCGGAAAAGCCTGCTTAGTAAAACCAAAGCCAGAAATACCGCTGCGTTGATTACCTTCGCATTTCGCTTCGGCCTGTTGAAAACATAAATTTTCCTGGGTCAACCATAACATTTATGCGGTAGTGGAAGACATTTATTAGAATCAAGATGAGTACAAACCGGCCACAGGTTGGTCAACATATTCATTCAATTGATCCTCATGTTACCTTTCGAAAAAAAAACACTTGTTTTCAAAACTTTTTTGCCCGCTTATTGTCTTGACTATACATCTATCTATTACAATCATTTGTTTGGTTTATTAAGGCTATTGAAATATCAATGGCCTTTTTTTGTGAAGTAATATGTGAAATTTGTTGTTCGCTGATGAAGATTAAGAAAGGCATTACACTGCTTATCTTTAATACACCAATCCAAAATCACATGAAACGCTCTTTCATCTTTCTTTTATGGGGTAGCCTTTGTTTGCTATCCTGCAAAAAGTCTGATCCTTCGCATCCAGGTTCAGGAATTATCAAAATTCAGGTAAGTCAGTTAACGGCTGTAACAGATTTGAATATTTCCATGGCTTGCCCATGCGGAAAAAAAATACTCCATGTCGACCGGCAATATGGGAATAAAACTTATGAAAGCTTGCCGGTAAAATCAGGCGATGAAATTATTGTTTCCATCGGTTCATCTGTTGTTAGCGATGATGCCGGAAACGGAAAAGGACACCTGGATTTTATCTATCATGATCAGGTATTACTGACTATCGACGGAAGCTTAAATGCAAGATCTGCCAATATCATAATACCTTAATTCAAGCCACCTTCGATAGGTATGCTAAAATAGAAAGTAGATCCGATACCTATTTCACTCTGAAGCCAAATCTGCCCATGATGACGTTTGATAATTTCGGCACAAAGATAAAGTCCGATACCAAAACCTGAAACCGTTTGTGGCTGGCTCATTACACGATAGTAGCGCTCAAAAAGCTGATGCTGGTCTTCCGGCATTATGCCTATACCCTCATCGCGAACAGCCACAATTGCCGATGCTCCATCCATTGAGCAGGATATTTCAATGGTACTTCCTGTAGGAGAGTATTTCACCGCATTAGAAATAAAATTATTAATCACCTGACTGATTTTTTCGCGATCGGCATTGATGAATACTTTTTCAGTTTTAAAGATGAATTGATGGCTATTCACCACAACGTTAAATTCTTCGTCGATTTCCTGCATCAACAGTGATAAATCAAAATGCTGCCTTTCAATATGGATTTTTCCTGATTCCAGTCTCGATACATTTAAGAAGCTGTTAATCATGTTTACCATTTTTTTCGACTGATTGTTGGCCTTTTCTAAAACGCTTAAGGCAAAACTATCCTGGTTTTTACTGGCCTTGCTTTGCAGCAATTGAATATAGGCTGTAAGCGAAGTTAAAGGCGTTTTCAACTCATGACTTACCATGCCAATGAAATCGTTTTTTCGTTGCTCGTCTGCTTTTACTTCGGTAATGTCTGAAACGATTCCGACCATTTTAATGGCCTTGCCTTCATTGTCGTATCTTGCTTTTCCATGTGCGCTTACCCAATGTATAGCGCCGTCAGGCCAGCTCACTTCATACTCTGCTTTATAAACCGCTCGGTTTTCAATGGCTTCATTAACTAAATTTTTAACATTTTCGCGATATTGGGGAAGCATAGAAGCGTACAAATCCGGGTAGGTAAAGTCCCGGTCGAGTGGCCATCCATAACACATTTTATAGCGATCATTGCATACCATCGTTCCTGTAGCCAAGTCAACCTCTGCTGAACCTAAGGCACCCGCCTCGATAGCAATGTTCAACCTGTTGTTTATTTCAATGACTTCTTTTTTAGCGTTCACCTGCTCGGTAACTTCGGTTACCACCTGCAAAATGCTATCGGTTTCTCCGGCATCATTTTTTACCGGCTGATAAATAAAGTTGAAGAAACGTTCTTCGAGGGTGCCACCTCTTAAAATATACACCTTATTTTCTACGCCATAGTAAGGTTTACCTGTGAGCAGCACACTTTTCAAAATATCAATAAAGGACTGATTTTTTAGTTCGGGCAGGATATCAACAAATTTTTTCCCGTCAACAGGTTCTGTTTTTCCCCAAATCTCCAGCATTTTGTCATTCGCACTTTCCACAATTAAATCAGCGGTTTTAAATACGTTAATGGCTACAGGTGCCTGCTGAATCAGCGAACGGAATTTTCGCTCGCTTAACGCAAGGCTATCTACCATTGCAGCCATTTTTTTTGTAGAACTGATTTGTTCGGTTACATCAATCAGCACACCGCTTAACCGAGTGGCTTTTTTTTCTTTATTGAAAATTGCTTTACCTTTTGCCCGAACGATTCTTCCTTCTGTTTCACCAGGCAATTGAATCACGTAATTGGTATCATAATATCCGCCAGATTCATAATTTAAAGCGTATTGGATGGCGTTAACCACCCTTTCACGATCCGATTCGTGAATCACATCGGTAGCCTTGGTTAACTCAATTTCATCTCTTGGCTGTAAGCCAAACCATAATTTAGTTAAATTGTTGCCAGAGAAACGGCCGGTTTCCGGGTTAAGATCGAATGTGCCTAAGCCGGCAGCGTCAATTGCCAGTTCTAGTTCATCCTGACTAATTTTTAGCTTCTCATATAGTGATGATAACTCAAAATTGAACCTGGCCTGTTCTTCATTAGAAGCCGTTAGCTCCTCATTAATGGCCACCATTTCTTCATTGATGGCAGCAAGTTCTTCATTTAAGTTTTGCTTTTCTTCTGCGGCAGCCTCAAGGGCTTGTTTAGCCATCACCACATCAGTAACATCGGCTGCGGTATTCATTACGCCGTAGATTTCGCCGGCAGCATTTCTTAAAGGAGTGAAAATGTAGTTGAAGTAAAAAGTTGTCGATACACCGTTTACTACTAGTTCAAGGCGCTGGTTTCTGGCTTCAAAAAATACACCTGTGGTAAAAACTTGATCAAGCTGCTGAAATATCGCCTGGTTGCTAAGCTCTGGCAAAACGTCTGCATAAAGCTTCCCAATCACGTCATTACCTTTACCCCAAACGCCGATAATGGATTGATTGGCGAAAGCAATCCTCATTTCTTTACCCGTATAAACCCCAATTGGAAAGGGTGCATTTTCGATAATGCTTCGGGTACGGAATTCGCTTTCGGCAAGTTCAATTAAGGTTTGTTCCAGCTTCGAACTGCTGTTCACTAATTCTTCATTAGTTGCCGCAAGTTCCTCATTCGACGCCAGGATTTCCTCATTCGAGGCTTCCAGCTGCTGGTATAAATATCCAATTGTTTTTACCCGTTCTGCAACCCTGCTTTCCAAAACTTCATTTAACTGCTGGAAATTATCTTTGCTTAACTGCAATTCTTCATTGGTAGCATTTAATTCTTCCATTGATGCAGCCAGTTCCTCATTTATAGAAGCCAGTTGTTGATTAATCTCCTGCTCATGGTTTAAAGCCTTTTGTTTTTCTTCGCTTTCTGCCACAATATCACGGGTACGGTTCAGTTCGGTAACATCGGTAGTGGTGTGAAGAATGTAATCTGTTTTGCCATTTTCATCCTTCACAGCCTGATAAATAAAATCGAAATAGAAAATCTGCAATTCGCCGTTTACAAATAATTCTGCCGGCGTATTTTTGCTTTCATAACTTATACCGCTACGCCAAACCTCTTGCAGTATGCCAATAAAAGGTTGCCCAACAATTTCGGGTAGTGCCTGGGCAATAGTCTTTCCAATTACCGATTTATCTTTCCCCCATAATGCAATCATCGCATCATTGGCAAATTCAATATAAATTTCTTCGCCTGAGTATATGCCGGTAGCATTAGGAGATTGACTAAGAATGTCCACTATTTTCGTTTCGGTAAACCGTGTCGGCAAAGGCTTCATTGCAGTATTTTATTTATTCTAAGGGATTTTGCGCATAAAGGTAACGGTATAACACTCATTTTGGTTTGGCAGAAAAAAAGAATTTTAATTGGCGCTGATGAATTGCACCGCTAAACACTTGCTGTAAATTAAATTTTTTCGCTAGGCCAGAAGATGTATTTCGCTGTGGTAGACCGAAAAATTATGTATATTTAGGGTATCAATTTACGCCTATGAAACGTCTCCTCATTGTACTGCTTTTACTCATCATCTACAATATTGCTTTTTACGCTACAAATCATTTATTTAAATTAGAAATTCCAATTACAGTACAAGTCGTTTCATCTATTGTTACCATAGGTGTTCTTTTCCTTAAACTGAAGGCTGGCAACCGGGTAATGTAAGTTGCAAAACATTATCCAGGGAAAAATTACCGTATTTTGATTGGTAATGATTAGGGATAAATGATATCCTGCGTACGTTTTTCAAGTTGTGGATCATCAGGAAACTTGCTGAGGTAAAACGCTTCGTAATATGCTTTAATGATAGCAGCCAATGGCGTTGCAAGCAAAGCTCCGGTAAGTCCAAAAGCAGTTCCCATCGCTAACAGGAGAAAAAGCGACGACATGGGGTGGATGTTCATCGTAGAAGAGCGAAGTTTCGGCATCAGAAAATCAGATACCAGTTCATTCAGCAAGAGAAAGAAAACCAAACACCATAAGGCTGTCGCGGGGCTTACCGAGAGTGCCACCAGGGTAGGGGGGATGGCCATAATGTAAAAACCTATTTTTGGAATAAGCTCCGAAAAAAAGGCCAGTGCTGCCCACACCAACGCACCTGGAACATTCATTAAAGTGAGGAAACCGTATACCAATACCGCTTCAATCGCACCGCCAATCAGGTTCGATTTCATCCAGCCAACAAGCATTACCGAAGTATGTTTCATTGCATTTTCTGCTTTCTCCCTTTGTTTTATCGGAAATACAGTTAAATAAAGTTCGATAATTGGCTTTGGGTTGCCTACAAAAAAAACAACCATGCAAATGAAAACGATGAAAACAAAAATCCCACCTAAAACGGAAAAAGAAAAGTTACCAATGCCCATCACCGTATTGCCTACCGAAGGCATAGCCGATGTAATGGATGAACCTCCTTCTCTAATCTCTTTTCGAAGTTCGGGGAATTTACTCAGCAGGTTGTCGAGGTATGCTGTTACACTCGCATAATATTTTGGCAGATTTCCAATGAGCACATCCAGTTGGTTACTCAAATGTGGCACCACCATCCAGCCAAGTAAAAAGGTAATCCCAAAAATGATGAAAAATACAATCAGGCTGGCCAGCCATCGCTTCATGCCTTTTTTTTCGAGCCGGCTTACCGGTGCGTTAATGATTACCCCAAGCACAATGGCGAAAATTCCAAGTAAAACCACACTAAGAATTTTATATAAAAACCAGAGCAGGATAACCAATCCGGCAGTGTAAAGAATAATCGAGGTTACTGTCCTGAATATCCCGTCATTTGTTTTGATGTTCATGCCTTGGAATAACTTCATTTGGCATAAAATGTTTGTATGATTTTGAAGGATTCGACCAAGCTACAGGCAACAGCAACTGTATCAGGATTAAGCTTTAAAAAATAACTTATCCTTTTTCCGAAGGTTCTTAATTGATTTCGAGTCGAAATTGTGGAGTAAAACCTTTTCATGCTCCCTTGCCAGAACATAAAATGATCTGGTAAGGGAGCTGATTATTACTTTAAAATACTGATATGCAATTTACCGCTTTGCGGCTTTGGGTGCCAGGGTTAAAAACATTCGCTTACCTTCGAGTTTTGGTAACAATTCTACCTTACCAACCTCTTCCAGTCCCTGCGCAAATTTCAAGAGCAGGATTTCTCCCTGGTCTTTATACACGATAGACCGGCCTTTGAAATGTACGAAAGCCCGTACTTTTTCTCCGCTTTCTAAAAATGAAACGGCATGTTTAAGTTTAAACTGAAAATCATGCTCGTCGGTATTCGGACCGAAACGGATATCCTTAATAATGGTTTGTTTCGCTTTACTCTTAATTTCCTTTTGCTTTTTCTTTTGTTCGTAAAGGAATTTGCTGTAATCGATAATGCGACATACAGGCGGCGTAGCGTTTGGGGAAATCTCTACCAGATCTAAATCCAGTTCTTCTGCCAGTTTCAGTGCCTCTGCCAGCGGGTAAATGTTGGTTTCAACATTGTCGCCAGTTAATCTAACCTCCGGTGAGGTGATCAACTGATTAATTTTGTGTTCTGCTTCTTTCTTTCTGAAGGGTAAGCGTGGCCCTCTGTAAAATCCTGCTTTTTTTAATGCCAAATTTGAAAATTTTTAGTGAAAAAATATGAATTAGCGCATACTTGATGCTGATGGAAATGATAATATAAGCCTTTTTGTGCCGATATCCAAATATCCGGCTCAATGATGACTTTATTTATACCGTTGATGCCAATCTTAGTTATGAAATATCCGACGATCCTAGTTACGAAATATCAGATGATCTTAGCTATAAAATCCCAAATGAAAATTTTCAGGTTAATTTTCAACCTGATAAACTTGGATATTAACTTATCGCAAGCTCCGTAGTTACTTTATTTTCTATTCTAAGGGCCTCAAAAGTGATAAGTATGAATCCCGATAAAAGTAATACCAGGGCAACAATACGCAGAAATTTTTCTGTAGTTTTTGTGTTGACCATTCTATCTGCACAGGTAAATCCGCTGATGCCGCTCACTCTTCTTCTTTCATTTCTCCGTCTCAATGCCAATATGAAAATGAAAGCGCCAAAAATCAGTAATAAGATGCCGCTAATAACAGGCATTGTAGTAAAATTAAATGTTTCTTGTGTTTCTATCATATAAAATAGACCCATTTGGACCAAAAAAGTTTAAAAAAAATAAATTTTGCCTCAGCTTAAACCGTGATGGTGCTTTTTTGGTTATTATTTCTAAAGGTTATAATATGCTTGATTTGACATTGATTTTCAGTGTGTTAATAGATCAATTTTAGCAGATACAATGAAAGGTGTGAAAAAGGAAAACCTGCCGGTAAAGATATGCCCCGTTTGTAAGCTTCCGTTTGCATGGCGAAAAAAATGGGAGCGGACCTGGAGTGAGGTGATTTATTGTAGTGTTAAATGCAGGCATACAAAACGGATTTAGGCGTTACCTTAAACCCTTACTTAAACTATATGCAATCAGAGCGGTTTATGCTTTACTATTTCTGATACAGGATGTTATGTATTTGTGCAATATATTATCGCTATCTTTAAAGCATGTTTAACCAGCTTAAAATTTCTTTATTTGATCTTGATATTACCATACGGGAGCTGACCGTGCTTGATTTTATTGCAGACGGTATGACCAACAAGGAAATTGGAGATAAAATTTTTTTAAGTAAACGCACCATTGAGGGGATTCGTGAATCATTACTAGTAAAAACCAACTCGAAAAATACAGCGGCATTGATTGCCTTTTCGTTTAGATCGGGCATACTCACTTAATTTATTCCGTGTAAGTTTCCATATTTTAAAACCTTTTGCGTATTTATACGGTTGTTCAGTTTAATGTCCCGTAGTTATACTTAAAGTTTAAACCTTATGAGAACGGGAATTGTAATGTCATATAATCAAATAGCAGGAGTTGGTTTCATCAAAGATAGCAACAAACAAAAGATTAGGTTTTATAACGAAGATAAAACCATTGTTTTTAAACGTTTTGACGTTGTTCAATTCGATATTAGCTTTGTAAAGAGCAGCTTGCAGGCAGTAAATGTGATGCCCATACGGGATAAAAAAGGCAACATAGTCTCAATGACAGTTAACATCAATTAGCCTGCTTTCCAGGCATAGTCCTGAATTCAATTTGCATTTTTTTGTAAATGTTATTAACTTGTGTACCATCCCTGTTCAAGTTTGATACATGACCGATATCAAAAAATAATATGCTATTCTCTTTGTTGTTTCGCTGCAATAGCATTGTTGGGTTGTAAAAATAACGTCCATCAAGAACCTACTGAGATATCGCCTACGCTGTTTAATATCCGTGAGATAGTGGATGACCTTTATAAAAACGGAGAACAAGATTCAGCAATCCGATACCTCGACCGCTTAACTTCCCCTCTTCAATTAACTGCAGTAGACCACTGGAGTATACTGAATACAAAAACAGCTTATTTTTTACGGTACAAAAGAATGCCAGATAGTGCCTTAAAATATGCCGATAGTTTAGTGAAGGTTGTAAAAGATAAACCCAGGCTACTCAGTCATTATATTTCCGCATTATTTTTAAGGGGCGATGTACTCATGGATTTAGGATTATATGACGATGCTTTTGATGTTTATGTAAGGGGCGATAAAATCTCGCAGGCCAAAGCAAGATGTTTTACCATGGCGAAAAGAATTGGATTTCTGCGTTACCGCCAGGGCGCTTATCAGGCTGCTATACCTTACCTCAAAACAGGTTTTCAGGAGCAGTTGCAATGCGGCAATCCATCCAGTTTCGAAGAAAGTTTCGTTTCGCCTCAGGGCGTGCTGAATACGTTGGGTGTTTGTTTTTATAACTTAAAACAGCCCGACAGTGCATTGTTTTATTATCACAAAGCCCTCAGTTTTATCGAAGAACGAAAAAATAAGTTTCCCGAAAAAAAGAATTTCCCTTTCAGGGCACAGGGCGTGATATACGGCAATATGGCTAACGTATTTATACAAAAGGGTAAACTCGGGCAGGCAGAACAATATTTATTGAAGTCGATTGAGATTAATGATAAAAAAGGATTCGAAGTGGGCGATGCCCAGGAAGTTAAAGTTAGGTTGATTTCCCTGTATAGCGACAATGGTCAGTATCAAAAAGCCGGCTTATTGATCAAGGCGATGGATCATCCAAATGCATTTGGTAGCAAAGAACGCTCTCCCGAGTTGATTTTGAAATTTCACCAGGTAAAATGGAAATATTATGAAAGGATACACGACACCGAAAAAGCTTACCTCAATTTAGAAAGATTTCATGTTTTAAACGATTCAATTGAGACTGCTAGTAAAGGGCAGCGGTATGTAGATGTTGAGCATGGCCTGAAAGATGCCGATAAAGCGCAAATGATCCAACTGCTCAAAAAAGATGCGCAATCTAAAAAGCTACTCATTGTAGGAGCCATCATTTTGATCATCCTGATTTTTGTGATTTTATACATTGTTCTTAGAAACCTGAAACACACCAGGGCGAATATCGCGAAGTTGAACGTATCTAAAAGCCAGATTCAAAGTCAGTATGTTCAGCTTACGCAGGTTTTTAGTGTTTTGGAAAAGAGCCATAATGAAAATGCAACCATCATGAAAGTTGTGGCACATGATTTAAGAGGGCCGGTTTCGGGTATTATTCACGCAGCTAAATTGATGCTGGAAGACGAAAGCTTATCAGAAATTAACCTTCATATGTTACATTTGGTAAGAGATGCCGGATCAAATGCACTATCCTTGATCAATGAAATTTTAAACACACACCAGGGCTTAGGGGAAGTTGTGCCAACAGATATTTATACTTTGTTAAATGATAGCAGCAACCTTCTGCACTTTAAGGCCGAAGCAAAATTGCAGAAAATACAGATATCAGCCGAACATATTGTGGTTTTGGTTAATAAGGATAAAATCTCGCGGGTGATCAATAACCTGATCATCAATGCCATTAAATTTAGTTCAGCGAATGATACCATCACAATTGCCACGGCCAGGCAAGAACAGGAGGTGGTGGTGAGTATTGCAGACCAAGGTGTGGGCATACCGGCGCACATGGGAGACCGTATTTTTGAAATGTTTTCGGATAATGGTAGGGTAGGTACAGCTGCAGAAGAATCGTTCGGGATGGGTTTAGCCATTTCAAAACAAATTATCGAAAGCCATGGCGGCCGAATCTGGTATACCTCTACCGAAGGCCTGGGTACTACATTTTATTTTTCTTTGCCGCTATAAATTTATACCAGTGCAGCTATCACAACCGTATTTTCTTGCCTGCTTAAGGCATATAGGCGAAGAAGTGTTTGTTTACCTTTGTAATCTACTTGTTTACACCAACCATCTCAGCATTTTAACCACCGAGCTAGCGTTTGCGATCTTTGTTTCTTGATCTTTGTTCCTTATTCTTTGTTCCGTATTCTTTGTTCCTTGATCTTTGTTCTTTATTCTTCTTGAACCATATAGGCATATAGAAAATATAGGAAATTTCAACGATTCGTTTTCTTACAATCAATCAAGCCCTCCTACGTCATTGCGAAGGAAGCTTTTTCAGCTGACTGCGGCAATCTACTCTTTTACGCCGTAAGACACTCCAATCTTTCAGCTTTTCCACTCTCGACTTTAAACTTTCCACTTTCGAAATAAGATCTCTCCAACATGAAAAATGTTCTTCGAGATGACGGATGATTGTCGTAAAACCACTTTGAGCTTTCAGCTTTTCTACTTTCGACTTTGAGCTTTGAGCTTTTCCGCTTTCCACCTCTCGCCTGAAGAATGTTGTTCGATATGTCGTTGCTTTAATAACGGTCGGGAAATATTTTCCACGGTTGTGAGTTGTAAACTTCCAATGAATTTTATTTGAAAAGAATCAGCGCTTATGGTTCTCATAGGTTTTCAAACGTCACATCTACTTGATATCAATGCATTGTATGCTCTTCATCTTTTGTTGGTGGAGATATAAATTGTGGAACGTGGAAATATCGCCACAATATTTTCCCCAAAACGTGTAATTATATGCCCGTTATGGGATGGGGTTTTTCCCCGGTTCTTCGTTTTTTGAATTTAAAAGCATGCTCGCCCGTTTGGTTCACTAATTGATTATACTGCTGTAAACGCTGCTTTAAAATTGTCCCGACTTCTTTTTGTATTCCGCAATTCATTTGCAGCGATAAATAACAAACAAAATCATATTCTAACATCATAGTTTAATCAATTGTATATGAACAAACGTTTACTCCTTAGTTTATCGGGGCTTGTTTTTGGTGTATCTCTATCCTTTGCGCAGCAAAAGGTAAAAGACGGTACGGTTCCCGGCGGAAATTTACCTAACAAAGATGCACTTCTGGAGCTGGAGACGGCTAATAAAGGCTTGCTTCATGCACGTGTTAGTTTAACCCGTACCACTGATGCCGCACCATTAACCGCACACGTCGCCGGGATGATTTCGATAAATCGAACATCAGACCAGATGCTGCAATTGAACTGGATAAACTTGTGAAGATCATGAAAGACAACCCAACGATCTGGATTGAATTGGGCTCACATACAGATAGCCGTGGCAACGACCAGTATAATCAATGGCTTGCACAAAGCAGGGCAAACTCAGCAGTACAATATATCATTGACCATGGAATTGATAAAAACAGGATTACTGCTAAAGGTTATGGTGAAAGCAAATTACTTAACAAATGCGCTAATGGCGTAAAATGTTCAGAAGCTGATCACCAGTTAAACAGAAGGACTGAGTTCAAAATCACAAAACAATAACTGTATACATTAAGAGAGCGTGAATGCAAGTGAAAGCTGTTCCGAAAGGAACGGCTTTTTTTTATGCTGTGATTCTGCTAGCTACATGTGGAAATGTGCCATTTATTTTTTTGATGATGAAAGGCAGAACAAGCATCGACAAAATTTGTTTCATGTAAATAGGCGCTGTAATTGGCTGTCAGAAATTGGTGATTTAATACGAGATGATGAGGGTTAGCGCAGGCATATTATTATTCAGAAAGAAAACTACAGGGCTGGAGTTTTTTCTTATTCACCCCGGCGGACCTCTTTTTGCTAAAAAAGATTTTGGGGTTTGGTCTGTTCCAAAAGGTGAGTTCGAGCAGGATGAAGCCCCGCTTCACGCTGCGATACGGGAATTTGAGGAAGAAGTGGGAACCCGAATTGATGGAGATTTTATTGAGTTGGATCCCATTGTTCAAAAAGGAGGAAAGAAAGTTTTATGCTGGGCGGTGGAAGGCGATTTAGATCCATCATCCCTGCATAGTAACACTTTTGAGATGGAATGGCCACCAAAATCAGGTAAAAAGCAGCATTTTGTTGAAGTAGATCGGGGCGAATGGTTCGATTATCAAGGCGCCTGCAAAGCGATTAAAGACAGACAAATACCGCTATTAGATCAATTGGTTGCCATTTTAAGTTTGTAATTCGAAATTCAATATTTCTTTTTCCGCTCCATTAACAACCATTGCGATTTGATGGTCGCCAGGGTGAAATTTACGCGTCGTAATTAGTATGAACTTTTGTTTACGAATAATATGCGACGCTGCACCTGCTGGAAAGATCTTTTCCGAAATTTTAAAAACCTTCTTTGTATTTTGCCCATTTTGCTTTTTATAATAAATGGCATATTCCAGTCTGATTTTTTTTGCCACCTTATTTTCATTTTTAATGGTAAACGAAAATGTCAGGCTTTCACCGATTCTCACTATGGGATTAATTAATTTGAAATCTTTTAACACAATTCCCCGATCATCTAATCCATAGTGTTTCAGAATTTCTGCATGCCCTTGTTTTAGCAAAGTTCGGCTGCCGTGTTTAATGATGGCATCTGTTTCAGGTCCTAATCCGGTCCAGTTTCTGGCAACTTCGAGCACTACACCCGGGTGGTCCTTAGCAATATCGTTCAGGCTATTGGCTACGCTTCTTCGAACATATTCTGATGGATCCTGCTTCAGTTGATTTAAAATTGGAAGTATCGATGAAGGATCTTTTTTTAAAAATGGGATGGCCATCGCCCATGGTAATCGCGGCCGGCTGCCTTCGCTGGCTAATCTTCTTACTTTGTGGTTCTCGTGTAAAGACCAGGTTAGCATTTTTTGAATCATTTGTTGCTCGTATTTCAAAATAAAAGGCCGAACAGCAAACTCGCAGCTCACAAATTGCGTAACAGATTCGAGGGCGTGAACAGATTCTTCAAAATGATCAATCCCATAGGTTTCCAGGTAATCGGGCAAAAACATGAACGCCAGTCCATCTTCACCAACTCCTGCGATGCGAAGTTGTGCAACAGTATTTTTAATTAACAAAACGGTTTGGGCATAATCCGTAGGCATAAATTGATGCAGTACAACTGAGGTATGCTTCATACGCTCCTTTAATTCCTTTCTTTCGAAATCAGGCACATAAATATTTGCAATAAATTTCTTTTTATCAAAGCCTGGAAGTGTAATCAATAACGCATCAGACAACCGATCGTAGAAAGCAGGAGAATATAAATCTTTGAGCAGCATGTTGGTTTTTTGAACAAATTTAAGGTTTGAACAAATGAGATTATTTTAATTTTTTAAACAATTATTGTTTGAACATTCAATCTGAAATGTAAAAGAAGTATTAAAAATTTTCTAATTAGATATTAAGTCTTTCCTTTGAAAATTAAATAATTAATAAAGAAATGATGAATAATATAGGATGGATTGGTTTGGGTAATATGGGGATGCCGATGGCCGGACAATTAATAAAAGCCGGATATGAGGTTTGCGTTTTTAACCGGACAAAAGATAAGATGGGCGAACTGGAAAAAGCTGGTGCATCAGTTGCAGCAACGCCGAAATCACTATTGGAGAAAGTTGACATCCTGATCCTTATGGTTTCTGATGATGCGGCCATCAGACAGATTTTTGAATCGGAAGAAGGTTTATTGGCTGCAGATACCAGCGGAAAAATCGTGATTAACATGAGTACGGTTTCCCCAGCTATTTCGAGGGAAATGAATGAGAAAAGTAAACGAAAGGGTAATCATTATCTTGATGCCCCTGTTTCTGGCAGTGTAAAACAGGCGGAGACTGGTCAACTGGTGATCATGGTTGGCGGCGATGAAGACATTTACGAAAGTGCAAAACCTGTTTTTGAGAAATTGGGGAAATTGTCTTTGCGGGTTGGTGCCTCAGGTGCTGGAAACCAGGCCAAGCTGGCCATAAATTCTTTGCTGGCCTTGTACACGCAGGGCTTGGCGGAAACCATCTTATTTGCCAATGAAAACGGAATCCAAACTGGCGACCTGTTGAAGCTGATTAACAACGCTGCAATTGGAAATATTTTTACCAGCATAAAAGGTGATGCCATTTTGAATGACAATTACCAGGCGGCGTTCGCATTGAAGCACATTGTTAAAGATTTAAGGTTAGCAAAAGCTGAAGGCATTTCCTCGCCGCTTGCAACAACAGCATTGGAAACCTTCGAGGATGCAGAAGCCACATATGGCGAAGAAGATTTGATCGCAGTGATTAAGTCCCTGAAATAGCTATTCTGACATTTGTAGCCTTTTTGTAAGGCACCCAAGGCTTGGTAAAAAAAAACATTAGGTAATATTTGTATCGTACGAAAAATATCGTACCTTTAGATTATGAAGAATAATCAAAATGATCATCATTTGCCGGAACCTACCAAAGCGGAACTAGAAATCCTGCAGGTGCTTTGGGAATTTGGTCCATCTACAGTAAGGTTTGTAAACGATAAGCTGAATGAGAACCGGGAAGTGAATTATACTTCTACCTTGAAACAGATGCAGATCCTTGCAGAAAAAGGAATTTTAAAACGTGATGAAAGCCAAATGAAGCACATTTATATTCCAGTTGAAGCAGAGGAGAAAACTAAAGTTCAGTTGTTAGATCGTTTTGTGAATACTTTGTATAAAGGATCGGCTTCGCAGTTGATGATGCAATTGTTAGGGAACCAAAAAACTTCAAAAGAGGAGATTGAGGAGATTAAGCGGCTATTGGATAAAATGGATTAGTATAACCTTTTGCTAAAGAACTACCACAATGGAATTTAAATGGATTAACTTTTTGCCTGAAAACTGGTTGAGTGCTTTGGGTACAACACTTTTTCACTCATTATGGATGGGCGTGATCCTGGCGGTTTTTTCAGGAGCAATAATGTTTGCGACCCGTAAAACAAGTGCAAAATTACGTTATGACTTGTTAACAGGTGGTTTGTTTTTGTTTGTATTTGCTATCTCTGCTGTTTTTTATGCTAAACTCACTGAATTGACAGGTCGTTCGGAGGTGCGCTTAAATGATCAGGTTGAAATTAGTTTAACAACGCTGCAAAGTAGCCAGCCGACAGTATCTTCCGTTCAATTTAGTTTGTACGCAGGCCTGAATAAGGTATTCAACATCTGGAATACTTATTCCGCTCAAATTGTACTGATCTGGTTCCTGATTATTTGCGGAAAAAGTATTCAGCTGGTGATGGGTTTAAACAGTGTTTATTATTTACGTAAAAGACAAATTTATGCCGCTGGCAAAACCTGGAATGAACATCTGGAACTGCTCTCTGATAAACTTGGCTTAAATCAGCAGGTTAAATTGATGCAATCGGGGATAGCTAAGGTTCCCATGGTTATTGGGCATTTTAAGCCATTAATTTTAATTCCTTTGGGTTTATTAAATAGATTATCTACTGCTGAAGTAGAAGCTATTTTGGCTCACGAACTGGCGCACATTAAACGTAGAGATTATCTCATTAATATTCTGCAAAGCTTCATCGAAATTGTATTTTTCTTCAATCCTGCGGTACTTTGGGTATCGCAACTTATTAAAACCGAACGCGAGCATTGCTGTGATGATTTGGCCATCTCCTGTGTAAACGATCGGAAAAACTATGTGAGCGCCTTGGTTTTTTGTCAGGAATTTAAGCAGTGTGCACCTGCTTATGCGATGGGCATTACGGGCAAAAAGGGTAGTCTGCTGCATCGGGCGAGCAGAATGTTATTTAACACCAATTCAACTTTAAACAAAATGGAAAAAACAATATTAACCATTGCATTGGTATCTACGGTACTATGCACTGCTGCATTCAAAGGCATAAGTCACGCCGCTGCAAGTAGTACAAACATAATTTCTACTTCTGCTTTAACTGTTCAGGATACGGCTAAGAAATCCAAATCGGGAGATCAGCTGGAAAAAGAAATTGAGCAGAAAATGAAGGCTGCAGAGCGCAAAAATCAATCAGCTAAAAAAGCAGACTTGGGAGAAGCAGCTTTAAAGCAAGATCGGATAGATGCAAAACAAGTAGAACGCGATGCAAAACAAGCTGCTGATGATGCCCGCTTTGCAGCAGAAGAAAAAAAGTATGCTGAGAGTGAAAAGAAATACAAAGCGGCAGAGAAAAAGTATGCTGCCGATGAGGCAAAATATGCGGAGGATGAAAAAAAATATGCTGAGGATGAAAAAAAATGGGCGCAGGATGATAAAAAAAGAAGTCAAACACCGAAGCCGCCAAAGCCACCTCGCCCGGCGAAAGTAACAGGAGTTGTTCCTCCAACGCCACCAAGCCCTCCAGTAGCGGGAAGTCATGCTGTTCCGCAGCCACCTGCTGCGCCGCCAACTCCTCCGAGAATAAATGGTAGCGTTACGTTTAATGAAGGAAATTCCGTAAATGTTCACGTAGAGAATGGAAAAGATCACACAGATAAAATCAGTGCTGAATTATTAAAAGATGGATTGGTATCTAATACCACAAATCTTTCATTTTCACTTGATAAAAATAGTATGATTGTGAACGGCGTAAAGCAAAATGAGCGTGTTCATCAGAAATATCAAAAAAAATACCTTGAGAATGTAAATCAATCAATGAGTTACGTTAGGGTTGACAAGGTAACCAAGAATTAGGTTAATAATGCATCAGCTAAATCGGAACCATTTTGGCATGTGGTGAAAAAAATCTAATTTCAGTCTGAAAAATCATCTTTCAGATATGAAAAAATCGATATTAAATTGCCTTGCGGTCCTAATAACATTACTCTACACCCAGCTGGCATTCGCGGCAACGGTAGATACTGTTGTGACCCGAAGTAAATCAATGAAAAAAGATATCAAAGCTGCGGTGGTAAAACCGCAGCTTTATGAAAATTCAACAAAACGTTTCCCGGTTTTATATCTGCTGCACGGCGCTGGCGGAAAATATTCAGATTGGCTGTTAAACACCAGGGATAAGGAAGCGGTAAAAAAACTGGCAGATAATTTCGGAATCATTGTGGTTTGCCCGGATGGCGGCGTAACCAGCTGGTATTTTGATAGCCCTATCGATCCCGCCTACCAGTACGAAACTTATGTTTCAAAAGAACTGGTTGAATCTGTTGATGGGCGCTACCGGACCATAAATGATAGAACCGGAAGAGCAATTACGGGTTTAAGTATGGGTGGACACGGTGGCTTGTACCTGGCTTTCAAACATCAGGATGTTTATGGCGCTTGTGGAAGTATGAGCGGTGGTGTAGACATCAGGCCTTTTCCAGAAAATTGGAACATTGCAAAACGGCTGGGTCCTTATAACCAGTTTCCCGATCGTTGGGAAGCCAATACAGTTATCAACTTAACACATCTTCTAAGTCCTAACAAGTTGTCGATTATTTTCGATGTAGGAAGAAATGACTTTTTCTATGATGTGAATGTAGCCCTACACAACAAATTGACTGATCGAAATATTCCGCATGATTTTACGGTGAGGCCAGGCGTTCACAATTTTGAATATTGGGAAAACGCAATTGCCTATCAAATGCTCTATTTTAGTAAGTACTTCAATAAAACCATACAATAGTTTTAAAGTTGGTTAAGTGCTAATACGCCAAGTAGCCCTAGAACGGAAACAATGCTTTCCATAGCGGTCCAGGTACGGAAAGTTTCTTTCAAACTGAGGTTGAAGTATTCTTTAAACATCCAGAAACCGGTATCATTTACATGGGAAAACATTAAACTTCCGGCGCCTACCGATAATACCATCAGCTCCGGAGGTGCATTTGGGCCGATTAAAGGTAACACCATGCCCGATGCAGTTAATGCAGCAACCGTTGCCGAGCCAAGCGTTACCCTCAGCGAAGCTGTAATTAACCAGGCCAGCAATAAGGGCGAAAGATTTAGGTTTGCCGTAAGTTGTTTAACAGTTTCGCCCATTCCGCTATCAATCAAGATTTGCTTAAACGCACCTCCTGCGGCAATGATGAGAATGATCATTGCAATGCTTTTTACACCTTCGGCACACGAAAGCATTGCTTTTTCAATGGATGTTTGCTGAACAAACAGGGTGATGATCACAGAAAGAAGTAATGCAGCCGTAGGGTCGGCAAGGAAAGTAAAAAATGATTTTCCAAAATAGTCGATACTGACGCTACTTCCAACCGTTCCGGCAATAATCAAAAAAACAGGCAGCAAAGCCGTAATGAAACTCCTTGTTGCTGAAGGGAGTTCATCGCCTTCTTCAATAACGAGTGCAGAAAGAACAGGCTGATCTCTTTTGATAATTAGCCTGGGAAAATAAATACCTGCTATTACCGCGATGGGTAAGCTTAAAATCAATCCGTAAATTAAGGTTTTGCCAATATCAGCATGAAAAATAGCCGAAAGGGCAACTGGTCCGGGGTGCGGTGGTAAAAAGCCATGTGTTACAGAAAGGGCGGTAGCCATTGGAATGCCAATATACAATTTTGAAAGTCCGGTTGCGGCTGAAATTGCAAAAACCAGTGGAATAAGCACTACAAAACCGGCGTTATAGAACAGGGGGATACCAACCATCAAACCCGTAATTAATACTGCCCATTGGATGTTGTTTTTACCGAATGATTTAATCAGAATGAAAACGATCTTTCTTGCTGATCCGCTGTCTTCAATCAGTTTTCCCATCATGGCGCCTAATGCCAGCACCATCACCATGCTGCCTAAAGTACTTCCAATTCCACTACTAATGGAATTCATCACCTTGCTGGTTGGCATACCCAAAAACAATCCGGTAAGAATTGCTACGCCTAATAGGGCGATCATTGGATTGACTTTTTTCAGAATTAAAATGAAAAGAAGCAGTATGCCCGCGAGCAGTATAAGTAATGACATGGCTAGAGATAATATGGTCCCTGCAATTTACTTTTTTACAGTGATTGTTCTGCCGGTAACTAAATTAAATTCATAAATTCTATACAAACCATCATCATTAACTTCAATGGATTCTACCAAACCTGTTTTACTAAAGGTATCTGTAACCATGTCTCCAATTTTTACATCCTGAAGTACTTCACTTGGCGTGTCGCAGTTTAATCTAATCATTTGCGTAAAAGTATTATTAAAAAGCAAAACGGACTTATCAATCTAAGATTAAATTATAAATCATGTTTGGTCCAAACCAATTCTGAGGTTTTGTAACCCAGGCTTTTTGCTTTATCGAGGTAGGCTTGTTTTACGCCATCAGGTATGGTTTTCGTTCTTGATAAAATCCACATGTAATCAAGGTTATTGCCCACAACTAGTGCATATTGGTAATCCTTATCAATTTCAATAACATTATAACCTGCGTAAAATGGACCAAAAAATGAAACTTTTAGTCTTGCCTCATCACTTTCATTCACAAACTTGGCTTTGCCGATACTTTGTTTCCATTCCTTTTTAACATAGTTGTAGCCCTTATTATCAACCTTTATGGTTCCATCATCCTTTAGTGAATACGTGGCAGTAACATTGTTCAGGTCTTTTTCAAATTTAAAATCCATTCGGGCAATTTCATACCAGGTGCCTAAATATTTGTCTTTATTGAATGGTTTTATGGCTGTAGCACCTTGCGGAATCGTAACACTACAGCTTGCGTAACTGATGATGATGATTCCAAGTGTGGCAAGTAATATGGAATTTCTAAGCTTATTGTTCATTGTTTATTCTTTGTGATTAAAAAAACACGCCACTTAACAAAAGGTTTACCAGGAATAAAAATTTAACTTTTTGTTCATATTGATCTTTAAAATGTAATAAGCGCTAGCGGGGCAGGATAATTTATTCAGGTAGTTAAATCACACCATATTCGCTAAATTTCTATAAAATGATTAAACTTGATTGCTGCCGAACAACAGGACTCTTTAGTAGCATCATTCTCATCACTATGATTAACTCAAAACATTGTAATTTCTTTCTTAAGGATGATGTGACATCGATATTTTTGAATGGGAAATTTTTAAAATCAATTTGTTTAGCTTTCTGCCTCTTATTTTTTTGCCATAATGTTTCTTTTGCACAGCACCAGAAAATCTACACCATTGCTGAGAATGGCTGGGCAAATAATTCGGTTAATGCGGTTATTTTCAGGAAAAATGCACTGGTAACATTTAAGGGCTATCAGTATGCAGCATATTATGATCTTGATCAGTTTGTTGTATTGGCTAAGCGAAAAGGTGGATCCGGAAACTGGCAGATTCAGAAGACATCCTACAAAGGTGATGCAACCGATGCACATAAATCCATCAGTATTATCGTGGATGGTGATGGCGTTTTACATGTAGCCTGGGGGCAGCATAATAACAAGTTAAATTATGCTAAAGGTATTTCAGCTGGTTCGCTTGCGCTTGGTTCGAAATTAGACATGCTTGCCGAAAAAGAGAATAAAGTCAGTTATCCTGAGTTTTATAAATTGCCGGATGGGGATTTGTTATTCTTTTATCGTGACGGTGGTTCGGGTAATGGTAATTTAATGATTAACAGGTACTCAGTTAAAGCCAAAAAATGGCAACGCGTTCAGGATGGAATGATTGATGGAGAAGGCAAACGCAATGCTTACTGGCAGGTGGCTATTGATCAATCGGGTGGACTGCATTTGTCGTGGGTGTGGAGAGAAACGCCTGATGTGGCGAGTAACCATGACCTTTGTTATGCAAAATCTTTGGATGGAGGATTAACCTGGCAGAAGTCAACCGGTGAAAGCTACCAATTGCCGATTGTAGCGTCGAACGCAGAATACGCGGTCAAGATTCCACAAAAAAGTGAGTTAATTAACCAGACCTCGATGTTTGCAGATGCTAATGGAAAGGTATTTATAGCTAGTTACTGGCGAGATGCGCCTGATTCAATACCTCAATATCACATCGTTTTTAATACCGGCAAGGGATGGGAGGTAAACGCATTAACCTTTCGTAAAACGGCATTTAGCTTAAGTGGCGGAGGTACCAAAAAAATACCAATTTCCAGACCACAAATTATTGTCTGGCCAAACCAGAAAAAATATGCGGCAGGAATTATTTTTAGAGATGCTGAGCGGAAGAATAAAGCTTCCATTGTTTTGAATCCTGATATTACAGGTAATCAATGGAAAATTGAAGATTTAACTGAAGAAAGTGTGGGCGATTGGGAGCCCAGTTACGATACCGAACTTTGGAAAAATCAATTCATTTTGAATTTGTATCTGCAAAATGTGGTGCAGGTAGACGGGGAAGGACAGGCTGAAGCTAGGCCAACTGCCGTTAGGGTGCTGCAATGGAAACCGAAATTTTAATCCCTTATTTTGATGTTGTATGATAACAAATAAATTTTACGTTGGCTGTGTATTGCTTTTGTTAACAATTTGTGCCGAAGCTCAAAATCTCCCTTCTAAAAAGGAAGTGCTGGCAATCATAAACAAAACCAACAATTATTGGCAGTTAAATAATAAACCTCAGGTTCGTGCTTTTTGGGATAATGCGGCTTATCACACAGGCAATATGGAAGTATTCGCGATAACCAAAAATGAAACTTATCGTAAATTTTCGGAAGATTGGGCAGCACAAAACCAATGGATGGGAGCAAAGTCAGCCGACAAAACGCTTTGGAAATACACATATGGTGAAACGGATGAATATGTATTGTTTGGCGATTGGCAAATTTGCTTTCAAACTTATATCGATTTGTATCATTTAGAACCTGAAGAGCATAAAATTGCAAGAGCAAAGGAGGTTATGGAATATCAACTGAACACCGCTCAAAATGATTATTGGTGGTGGGCAGATGGCTTATATATGGTAATGCCAGTAATGACTAAATTATACAAAACCACTGGAAACCCATTGTATCTTGATAAGCTCTACGAATATTTCACCTATGCAAACAGCATCATGTACGATAAGGAAGAGCAGCTTTACTATCGGGATCAGAAATACATTTATCCAAAACATAAAAGTGTAAATGGCAAAAAGGATTTTTGGGCAAGAGGCGATGGTTGGGTATTTGCAGGTTTAGCAAAGGTGTTGTATGATCTGCCTAAAAAAGATAAACATCGGGCAGAATATGTTTCAAAATTCCAGGGGATGGCAAAAGCTATTCTGGCTAGTCAGCAAGAGGAAGGTTATTGGACCCGAAGCCTGCTTGATGCCGATCATGCCCCCGGAAAGGAAACCAGTGGAACTGCTTTTTTTACCTATGGATTGTTATGGGGGATAAATAACGGGTATTTGGATAAGCGAACTTATTTCCCGGCTGCCTTAAAGGCATGGAATTATTTGTCAAAAATAGCTTTGCAGGAAAACGGTCGTGTAGGTTATGTTCAACCTATCGGAGAAAAGGCAATTCCCGGCCAAATTGTCGATGCAAACGCTACGGCAAATTTTGGGGTTGGCGCATTTCTTTTGGCAAATTGCGAAATGTATCGATATCTGAAAAGATAATATCGGTTCCGAGTCTTTACAAACAGGGAAATCATTAATATGATTTCCCTGTTGAACCAACTAACCTTCGGTTCTTAATATTTTTAACGGTGGTTGGTTAAGGATACTTCTAGTGCTTAACACACCGGTAACTACCACAATTATAACAACGGAACCGAAAAGTGCCAATGTTGGTAAGAATGGCGGAACAAAAGCTGCATCAAAACTGAATTTGGCTAATGCCCAACTACCGCCAATGGCTAAAATAATTCCTGCTCCTGCGGCAAAAGCACCTAAAAAGAAATATTCTATGGCATTTATTGCCAGGATTTGCTTTTTGCTCGCACCTATAGTTCGTAATAAAATGCTTTCTTTTGTTCGTTGATTTTTACTGGTTAATACTGCTGAGACCAATACAATCCACCCGGTTACCATGCTAAAACCTGCCATAAACTGAATTACAAAACCGATCTTATCTAATATTTCATCCAACAATTTCAAGATCAGATCCAAATCAATTACCGATACGTTCGGGAAATTTTTTACCACTTCGCCTTGAAATTTCGCTGATAATTCGCTGCTGGGTACCCTGGTCATCAGCACATGAAACTGCGGTGCCTCTTCTAAAACGCCAGCAGGAAAAACAACCCTGAAATTGGTTTGCATTCTGCTCCAGTTCACCTCACGCAAACTGCCTACTACTGTTGGAATCATCATGCCCTGCACATTGAAAAGAATTTTATCATCCAAACCCACATTTATCTGGTCAGCATAGCGCTGATCAAGGGAAATATAAACCGTTTCTTTTGGGGATATTTTGCCAACCCATTTTCCTTTAACAATTTTTTCAGCTGCAGTTAAACTATCCTGATAAGTTGCCCTGATTTCATTCCTGTATGCTCTTCGGTTATTGGTGTCGGCATTCGCTTTTTTACCATTAATTTCCTCAATGCGCATTGTGATTACCGGTACTTGATTCATCAACGGCAGTTTGAAAGCTTTAGTCAGGCTGTCAATTCTGCCTTTTTGCGTTTGCTGAATATCGAACATAACCATGTTAGGCTGGTTTCCTCCCGATGAAAGTGTTACCCTATCCATTAGGATTCCCTGAACAAAAAATAATGTACCAATAAATAGGGTAGATAGCCCGATAGATACCGTGAGCATTAACGTTTGGTTATTTGGGCGATATAAATTGGCGAAACCCTGTCGCCATAAATAACTTGATGATGTTGGCAATAAGGTTTTAACCAAAAACATTAATAGTTTTGAAAGGATGATGAGCAGCAAAAACGCAATGCCAATGCTAGCTGTGAAAGCCAGGGTTTGTACCCACGTTTTCATCTGCAGATGCGTAAAACCCACTACAAATGCAGCCATTAACAAATAAACCAACCAGGTTAAAGGATCACTTTTGCTACTTGTTTTTTCAAATGATAAGCGGATGGCATTAAGCGGCGAAATTCTCCTGACCGAAAGAAGCGAAGGTAAGGCGAAGAGTACTGAAATGATTAATCCCAGTAAAAGCCCTTGCCCAACTGCCGACCAGGAAATCTGCATGGTAATTTCTACCGGAAGAAAATCTTTCAAAACCAGGGGAAGCAAAAACTGTATGCCAGTTCCCAGCACCACGCCAATCGTTGCGGCAATCAAACCAATAAAAAATATCTGAATCAAATAAATTAAAAATGCATGTCTCGATTTCATGCCCAGGCAACGCAAGGTAGCAATGGCACTTAATTTTTCCTGTATGTAAACATGAATGGCACTGCCCACACCAACGCAGCCTAGTAACAAAGCAATAAATCCTGATAGTGCCAGAAAGCGATTTACATCTTTAAATGATCTACCGGTTTGTTCTTTTTTCGATTCAACAGTATCGGCGTCGAAACCTTCTTTCTCAAGTTTGGTTTCATTGGCTTTTACCCATTCATCTACCCCTGACGGATCATCGTAGCGGAAATAAAATTTATTATTAATTCTGCTCCCTGTTTTAATGAGGTTGGTTTTTGCCAGATATTTTAGGGGGAGATAAACAATCGGCGCCACGCTGGCTGCTATTCCATTTTGACCGGGTGCTTTGGTTAGCGCACCCAGAATTTTAAATTTTAAATCACCAATCTGAACCGAATCGCCAACTTTAGTATTAAATTGAAGCATCAAGGTTTGATCTACGAGTGCCGTTCTTCCTTCCTGAAAGTGTGCAGCTGCATCAGCAGGTATGGTTTCGATGGAACCATAATATGGATAGTTTCCTTCCATGGCTTTCATTTGCACCAATCTGCTTCCGCCACCGTTATCAAAATAAATCATGGAGGCAAAAGTTTTTTCCTGTGATCGCTCATCACCAAGGCTATCGATTACCTTTTGCATGGCTTTGCTCACGCCCTTCCGGCTATCTAAAACCAAATCGGCACCTGTAAGCTCTTTAGCCTGGGCATCAATGTCATGTTGCAAATTGTCTTTAAAGGAATAAACAGCTACTAAAGCCGCAATCCCCAAAACAATGGAAGAGATAAAAAGTAAAAGTCTAGACCGGTTTTTGCGGCTATCCCGCCAGGCCATTTTAAACAGCCATGAAAAACTAATGCTTTGTTTTGGTAACTGATTAGGCATAAGTTGGGTTTTCATCTGAGACAATCACACCACCTTTTATTTTAATCGTTCTGCTCGTTCGGGCAGCAAGTTCTAAATCGTGGGTTACAATAACTAACGTGGTGCCGAAATCTTTATTCAAATCAAACAGCAGCTTGATTACTTTTTCACTTGTTTCGGCGTCCAGGTTTCCGGTAGGCTCATCAGCAAAAAGGATAGCAGGCTGATTAGAAAATGCCCTCGCCAATGATACGCGTTGTTGTTCTCCACCAGATAATTGAATGGGATAATGGTGGGAGCGACCAGCTAAACCTACCTTTTCAAGAAGATCCATGGCCTGAGCCTTAATGTTTTTTGCACCCCTGAGTTCTAGTGGAACCATTACGTTTTCGAGTGCAGTTAAGGTAGGTAAAAGCTGAAAATTTTGAAAAATGAAACCTACATATTGGTTACGTACGGCGGCACGTTCATCTTCATTTAAATTTTCTAAAGCGATTCCTTTAAGCTCTACCGTACCATTGCTGGCACGATCTAAACCGGCACACAAACCTAATAAGGTGGTTTTTCCGCTGCCCGACGGTCCTGTAATGGCTACCGTTGAACCTGCTTCTATAGTGAAATTAATTTGATCCAAAACTGTCAGTTCTCGTCCGGCACTTTGGTAAATTTTACTTACATTTCGAATGTTTAAAATACTTTCCAAATTTTTGAAATAAAGGGTTTGTAGATGTATTTGCCAAACATAACATGGCTTTGCCTGTTAAGGTAATGGTTTTTATTTAGAGATGGAATTAGATATTATGTTACGAAAACGCTTTATAGGTTTATTTGTTTTGGCTTTAATGTTTGCGGCCTGTGGGAATGGGAAAAGCAATGGCAATGATCAAAAAACTTTAGATTCAGCTGACCAAAAAAAATCAGCTGCTGCTAATAAAAAAAATATACTTTTCTTCGGAACCAGTTTAACAGCGGGTTATGGGTTAGATCCAACAGAGGCTTTTCCGGCATTGATCCAAAATCGCATCGATTCTTTGAATCTGCCCTATAATGTAATTAACGGAGGTTTAAGTGGAGAAACATCAGCTGCGGGAAAAGGAAGAATAAACTGGTTGTTGAAACAACCTATCGATATTTTTGTGTTGGAATTAGGTGCCAATGATGGGTTGAGAGGATTACCGGTAAAACAAACGATCAAAAATCTTCAGGATATTATTGATACCGTTAAAACGAAATATCCAAATGTGAAAATAGTAATTGCAGGAATGCAGATGCCACCAAGTATGGGCGCAAAATACACCAATGATTTTAAGAACATTTTCCCTGACTTAGCGAGGAAAAACAATATGGCCTTGATCCCTTTCCTGTTAGATAAGGTGGGCGGTATTCCTAAGTTAAACCAAGATGATGGCATTCACCCTACGGCTGAGGGTGATAAGATTTTGGCTGAGAATGTTTGGGTGGTGCTGAAGCCGTTATTATAACTTCTCGTTTATACATCTTTCTGGAACTAAAGGCAAAGATCAGCAGTGTGCAATAATTCAATGTCGTTTTCATTATGACAAGTAATTAGCATCATCGTTCTCATATCATTTTAATTTCAACCTTTCCTTTGTAACAAAATAACTACTCTTTTTAATTAATATAAATAAAATTCATTTCAGCCTGTTTATTTAGAATGATTCTTGTTAACTTAGCCGAAATTCTTTTGGCTCAAGATGAGCAGATAAATTATAACTCATAACGACCAGGTTAAAAATGAAAAAAATTCTATTTGCCGTTCTTGCAATGGCATCACTTATTGCACAAGCTCAAAAAAATGCTTTTTTCGACCAGGCTTTTTGGAAAGGCAATACTGATTTAGCAACCATCAAAGCTGAAATTGCAAAGGGCAATAGTCCATCGCAGCTTAATCAGATGTCGTTTGATGCCTCTGTAATGGCAATTAACAATAACGCACCTGCTGAATCCATCTTATTTCTTCTGGCGCAGCCAGGAAACGATGTAAATAAGTTGACTCACGATAGCAGAACTTACCTTTTTTGGGCAGCATCAAGAGGTAATCTTCCGGTAATGGAATATCTGTTAAAAAATGGGGCTAAAGTAAACATGCAAGATAGTCACGGTTATTCGCCCTTAACCTTTGCAGCAGTAGGCGGGCAGGCTGATACGAAAGTTTATGATTTACTAATTTCAAAAGGCGCTGATGTAAAAAAAGACTTAAATCATGATGGAGCAAATGCATTATTAATTGCGCTTCCAAATGATAAAGATTTCAAATTAACCGACTATTTTGTTTCAAAAGGGTTAAGCCTAAACAGTACGGATGCTGCCGGCAACACCGCTTTCAACTACGTGGCCAGAAGTGGAAACATCGAACTGATGAATAAATTGATTGCTAAGGGAGTAAAATATAACGATAACGCAATTTTAATGGCTGCTCAAGGTGGCCGTGGGAGCTCAAATGGTTTAGCTGTTTTTCAATACCTGGAAGGGTTAAAACTAAAACCAACTGTAATTGGTAGCAACGGCGAAACAGCATTGTTTTCTGTTGCCCGCAAACCTAAACAAGAAGAAATAATCAGTTATTTTCTTTCAAAAGGAGTAGATGTAAATACCGCAGACAAAGAAGGTAATACTGCATTTATCGCGGCAGCGGGTAGTAACAGAGATTTGGCAACATTAGAATTGTTATCGAAAAATGTAAAAAATATTAATCAGGTTAACGCGAAAGGTGTTTCTGCTTTGGCCATGGCTTTACGTGGCAATTCAGCTGAAGTGGTTAAGTTTCTGTTGGATAAAGGTGCAGACTTAAATGCCGTAGATAAAGAAGGCAATAATGCGACATATTATCTGTTCCAATCTTACGGTCCACGCGGTAAAGAAGATTTCAGTGCAAAGCTCCAGCTTTTAACAGCTAAAGCTTATAACATTGCAGCTGTACAACCGAATGGCAATTCACTGTACCATTTGGCTGTGGCTAAAAATGATTTGGCATTGGCTAAATTGGTTGCTGATTATAAAGTGGATGTGAACCTGAAAAACAAAGAAGGTTATACCGCTTTGCATAAAGCAGCAATGACGGCTAAAGATACGGAGCTTTTGAAATATTTAATTTCTGTAGGTGCTAAAAAAGATGTAGCTACCGAATTTAAAGAAACGCCTTACGATTTAGCTACTGAAAACGAATTTTTAACTAAAAACAAAGTCTCAATCGACTTTTTGAAATAATAAAATGAAGAATATTTATAAACTGTGTTTTGCGTTTGCGCTAATTTTTTCCATACCTACATTGTCTTCAGCACAAAAAACAACGAAGTACAAATGCATGGTGCAAATGACCAATTACACAGGTGAAGGTGCTTACATTGCGGTATCACTAATTGATGCCAAAGGGGCTTACGAGAAAACACTTTACGTAATGGGTTCTGATAAAAAATGGTATCCTGATCTTAAAGAATGGCATAAGGCTTATAAAAGCAAACCCACAAATATCAGCGCTGTTACAGGTGCATCGGTTACTGGCGGCGATCGGAGCGTAACAGTTTTCGATATCGAAACTGCGAAAATTAACAAGGGATATAAACTGCGTTTTGAAACAGCCGTTGAAGACAATAAATATTACGTTAAGGATGCTGAGATTCCTTTAACTACAGAAGGTTTAGCGGCTAAAACTGAAGGAACGGGTTACATTAGATACGTTCGCCTAAGCCCTAACTAAAAAGCTTACTTTAAATGACCATTTCTATATGGAGGTACAGTCATCTCGCACTGGCTGTATCTTCTTTTCTTTTTATTACCCTCGCATCCATTACCGGAATTATTCTTTCCTTTAAACCGGTAACCGAAAAAATCCAGCCTTACAAATCACAGGATTTCGATCAACTCACGGTTGCACAACTTATTCCAACACTTCAAAAATCTTACACCGATATTGCTGATGTAACTATTGATGCGAATCAGTTTGTGTTGGTTAATGGAACGGATGCCAATGACGAATCAGGAAATTTTTATGTTGATCCGAAAACCGGGAAATCATTAGGCAAGGTAGCTAAAGAGAACGAATTTTTTCGGTGGGTAACTACACTGCATCGCTCCTTATTTCTACATGAAACGGGAAGGTTTTTTGTGGGACTTACCGCTTTTCTTTTATTTTTGATTGCCACTTCAGGAACGGTTCTAATCATCCAGCGTCAGCGAAGTTTTAAAAAGTTTTTCGGTAAAATTGTAAAAGATGGCTTTGCACAATATTACCATGTGGTTTTAGGGCGATTGCTGTTAATCCCAATCATCATCATTTCCTTAAGTGGAACTTATCTGTCATTACAACGTTTTGGAGTTGTTAAAGAACAAAAAATCAAACATCAGATTGATTTTGATGGGTTGAAAACAACGCCAGCAAAGAAGGTTGCCGATTTTCAGGTTTTCAGAAATATCTCATTAAATGAACTTCAGGCCATAGAATTTCCTTTTTCTGAAGATGTAGAAGATTATTTCACGCTTAAACTTAGTGATCGGGAAATCACCGTGAATCAAATTACGGGCGATATTATTACAGAACAAGCTTTTTCTAAAGCTACATTGTTCAATAACCTCAGTATGGATTTGCATACCGGAAGGGGTAGTGCCATTTGGGCCATTATTCTGGCCATTGCATCTGCAAACATTTTATTTTTCATTTACTCCGGTTTTGTAATCTGGTGGAAACGCAGGGCAAATGGCATTAAAAACAAATGCAAATTTGATCAGGCTGAATTTATATTATTGGTAGGTTCTGAAAACGGCACCACGTTTCGTTTTGCAAGGGCTATCCAGGAGCAACTGCTGAAAAATGGCAAAACGGTTTTTATGGCCGAATTGAACAGTTATCGTGATTATCCAAAAGCCAAGCAAATTGTTGTTTTTGCAGCTACATACGGCCAAGGTGATGCGCCTACGAATGCCACTAAATTCAAATCGTTACTTAAAAAACACCCTCAATCAAATGTGGTAGATTTTTCTGTGGTAGCTTTTGGTTCGCATGCTTACCCTGATTTTTGCAAATTCGGTTATGAGGTTAATAATGCTTTATCTCACGAGGACTGGGCGAAACCCTTGCTGGAAATTCATACCGTGAACGATCGTTCACCGGAAGAGTTTACACGCTGGGCAACACTCTGGGCACAAAACGCAAATATCGAATTATCGCTACTTTCGAAACTGCTGGAAACTAAGCCTGTAAAAACACAAGCTTTTCAGGTGGTGGCGAAAACGGTTTCCATCGGACAAGAAACTTCTTTTATTATCCGTTTGGCTCCAAAAAAGCGACTGAAATTTACCTCTGGCGATTTACTCTCCATCTACCCGGCAAACGATCATAGAGAACGCTTATATTCTATTGGCAAAATTGGTAAAGAAATACAGTTGAGTGTGAAATTGCATGAAGGAGGATTAGGTTCCGGCTTTTTACATGCGTTGGAAGTTGGCCAGATAACTCAGGCAGCTGTTGTTCGTAATAATCATTTCCATTTTCCTCAAAAGGCAAAAACGGTGATTTTGGTTGCTAACGGAACAGGTATTGCGCCATTTTTAGGCATGATCGATCAGTTTGGACGCGTTCAGGATATTCACCTTTATTGCGGTTTCAGAAATCAGGATGCTTTTGCACTTTATGAAAATGAAATTAATAAAGAAGCAAGTCGCTTAACTAAACTCAATGTGGCTTATTCCCGAGAAGGACAGAAGCATTATGTAAAGGATCTTTTAGAGAGAGATAAATCTTTGGTATGCGAAACCCTGAAAAACAATGGCGTGATAATGCTCTGTGGTTCTTTAAGCATGCAAAAAGATGTGATCGAATTATTGGAAGCGTTATGCCAGCAAGATCAGCAGAAAAGTATCAGTTATTATCAATCACGCGGGCAGATTTTAATGGATTGTTATTAGGCTTTTCATAAAGCTCGAAATCAATAACTGGAGAAATGCGGAGATTATTCGTGCTATTCTCCGCATTTTTGCGGAGAATATTTTGTTTCATGCGGAGAATAAATTAAGTTTAATAAAATCTTTGCAGAGATCAATCCATCAGAAAAATTTGTCAAGAAGGCTACACAGGCTTTTTCCAGCGCTTTAACATTTTCTCATTGATGTTTTCAGAATGATAAACCTGCCCGTCATCGCCAAATAAAATACAACTGTAAGCAGGGAATGATCGGATAAATTTCAAGGCAGCATCTTTTCCCAAAACCATCATTGAAGTGCTGAAGCCATTGGCCATTTCGGCATCCGGGCCAAACACGGTAACGCTGGTTAATCCCGTAGCCGGATAACCCGTTGCTGGGTTAATAATGTGAGCGTATCGCTTTCCATTAAACACCACAAATTTTGCATAGCTTCCCGAAGTAACTACCGCTGCATCTTTGAGCGGTACAATGGCATAAAGGCTGTCTTTATGAAAAGGGTTCGTGATGCCTATCGTCCAGTTTTTTTCCTTTGGCGGTTTGCCCCAGGTACTCATATCGCCAGATCCATTTACGATGCCTGCCTTAATTCCTTTGGCAAGCATTATGTCTCGGCATCTGTCTGCGGCATAACCTTCGCCCAGGGCGCCAAATCCGATTTTCATGCCTTTCAACTTTAAGAAAATGGTAGAATTCAGGCTGTCGAGAATAATATTGCGGTAGCCTACTTTTTCTACTGATTTTTTAATCGCTTCTGCTGTTGGCATCTCGGTCATCGAGCCATCAAACTTCCAGATGCGATCCATTGCAGCAAAGCTGATATCAAAAGCGCCGTTGGTTAGTTTAGATAATTGAAGGGCTCTCTTGGTGAGATCAAAAACCTCCTGATCAACCTTAACCGGTTTGATGCCAGCATTTCTATTTACCGCCGAGATTTGCGTTTCTGGCTTCCAGTCCGAAATCAGATATTCAATTCTCGTAATTTCAGCGATAACTGAGTCAATATTTCGATTCGCTGTTTCTGCATCCTTGGCAACAATGGTAATTTCAAATTTACTGCCCATCAATAAGGTAGTTCGTTTTTTTAATACCTGTGCTGAACCCGCAAAATAGGTGAGGAGTAGGAAAATGGTAATCTTGATTTTCAAAGCTGGACTAATACTATAAGTGTTCTCAAATTTAAGAAAGCTAAGCTAAGTTTCTAAATATTCGCCTGAATTGAATGCCTGTTTTATTTCGCAATAAACTGATAAAACTGCACAAACTCCCGGTGCCAAAACCATTCAGTATGTTTACCATCCGCTTTCTCTAGTAGCACAATGTTGTTATTATCAGCGCTGGGATTCAGTAAATCGTGAACCTTTTTCATGTCGCGAACCATTGCCGGGCCTTCTTTATCTCCTGCAACGAAAAATATCTTACTGTTTTTTAGGCCAGGAAGTTTTTCACTTATTTCGGTATAAAGTTTCGGTGCAAGCCAGAAAGCTGGACTAAAAATGCCTGCCGAACCGAAAACTTTTGGATATCTTGCTATGGCGTACATGGAAATTAATCCACCCATTGAGCTACCGGCGATGGAAGTATTTTTAGGGTCTTTTAAAGTTCTGTATTTCGAATCGATGTAAGGTTTTAAGGTTTCAACCAGGAACGATACATATTCTTTTCCTTCACCTTTACCATATTGACTATCCCATGGGTTATACTCTTTCAGCCGATCTTTCTCTCCATGATTTATGCCCACTACAATCATTTCTTTCGAACCTTCACGAATCAAACTATCCACAACCGAATCAACCGCCCATTCATCAGCACGGGGAGGATTTGCATGAAACAAATTTTGACCATCATGCATATAAATCACAGGATACTTTTTCTTTGACTTAGCATAACCTTTGGGTAAGTAAATCCAAACTTGGCGATGCTTGTTTAGTTGAGGTATAAAAAAGGCAGAATCAACAACGTGAACATGGTCGCCGAAATGATATACCTCTTTAACCTGTTTAAAATGATCTGACCAACTGGCAACCCTTAAATCCATAGTGGTATCAACATTTAAATTTAAAGTTCTGTTTGCAATAGGTTTGCCATTTATCTTGCATTCTACCTTTTCCCAATTCCCGCGGGTAATTTTAAATTCGTGGTTTCCCTTTGGCAAAGTGAGCGAAATCACATAGGTTAGGTCATCCTTCCGTTTTAAATTGAAAGCTTTGTTTTTTGAGTTCCAATCGTTAAAATTCCCTGCTATAAATAAGCTATCTGTTGTTTTGTTAGGCACATGAACGATCAAACTAATATTAACCTGAGCGGCTAAACTCAGCGGGAATAGGGTAAAAAGTAATAAGAATTGTTTTAACACGGAATTATCATAGTTTGGAAAACCTAAAAAATACGGCAGGCAGTGGAGCTAAATTGAGGTAATGATTTCGCTTTATTTCAACTCATCTAAAACGCGGAATAATTTTTTATTAATGCCACTACCGCTGTAATTATTGATGTTAATCACAATTATATATTTGTTTCCGGAAGCATCGGTATGGTAACCTGCAAATGCAGAAACATCATTAATGGTACCGCTCTTAATTTTCATGCCGTTGTATTCTGGTAAACCTTTATAAAAATCAGTAAACCAGTTCTCTTTCTGAATTTGAAACAAAATACTAGCCATAGCCGAAGTGGTTATTCGATCACCAGGAGATAAGCCGCTTCCGTCGATAATATTTAAAGCCGATTTATCAATTCCCTTATTCGCCCAATAATTAATCTCTGTTTCCGCACCTTTTGAAGTTGTTGCTGGCTTTCCCGATTTCAAGGCAATGGTTTTTAGTAATGTTTCACCATATAAATTGATGCTTTTTTTTAAAAACCAGTAAGAAATTTCACTTAGTGTTGGTGAACTGATGGTGCTTATTTTTTGGCTTGATGCAGGTACAGCTTGATTATTTAATGCCATTAATCTGGCTGTTGTAGCTTGCTGACTGCTGGATATACCTAGTCTTTTTAAAGTATCTTGTAAACGATAGGCACAGTCAAAGGCAGGATCAGGCGTTGCTACCGAAATTCCCGATTTGGAAATGCCCATTCCCCAGGTACCACGTAAATAAGCCACATTGCTGTAGGGTGGGAGAAAGGCATACGTTCTGTCTCCAGTTCCAGTTGCGCCAGTTTTTAATTCATTTACGATTTGCACATACGGCGTTTCAGGAACGGTTTTTACAATTCTCACTTGATCGTTTGTGCCCGAGCCAGGGCGTAAATGGATGTCAAACTGATTTTCCCGCCAGGCTAAACCAGAAGTACCTGCACCGTAATAATTTCCAATGTCTTGCCAAACCCAGCCTTCGGGCGTGGTTTGTGTGCCAAAAATACGGTCATCTCCAATAATTGCGCCTTCAATTTTTTTAATTCCTGCAGCTTGAATAGCCGAAACCCACTGTGTTAGAACAGCATTTTCTTTATTTTGATATCTCCACGAACCTAAAGTCGGGTCGCCGCTACCGATAATGATTAGGCTGCCCTTTAAAGTTCCATCAGCGGTTATATCACCAGAGTAAGCCAGTGTAGTTTGAAACTGAAAATCTTTACCTAAAATACTAAAGGCGGTTGCTGCGGTGATCGTTTTTAAGGTAGACGCTGTGGCTAAGCCAATTTGCTCATTTTTGGCAAAAAGCGTTTTTCCGGTATTTGCATCAAGCACACACAATGATGCAATGGCATGTTTGGCCTGTTCATCAGCGAGCAAATTGTTAAATGCTTTTTCAATATTTTGAATGCGGTTTTGAGCAATACAATTGATAGAGAGGAAAATAAAAAATATCGTAGGCTTAAAAAACTTCATGTGGTAAAATAATTGAGATAAAAAAAGTGATGTGTAAAAAACACATCACTTATATTTTGTTGTCATGCTAAATTAATTTCAACATCTATTTGATTAAAAGTCAAAATGAATTCACCACAATAGTTGAGCTAATTATACCAACTCTTTCTGAATCAGGTATTCTGCAATTTGAACCGCATTTGTAGCAGCACCTTTGCGCAAGTTATCGGCAACAATCCAAAGGTTTAAAGCTTTAGGAGCCGATTCATCTCTACGAATACGACCTACAAAAACCTCATCTTTCTCATGCGCATCTTTCGGCATCGGGTATTTTAAGTTTGCTACATCATCAACAACGATAATGCCTGGCGATTTCTCTAAAATGCTACGCACTTCAGCTAAATCGAAATCATTTTCGAACTCGATGTTTACTGATTCTGAGTGACCGCCCATTACCGGAATACGAACTGTTGTGGCGGTAACTTTAATGCTGTCGTCGCTCATAATTTTATTCGTTTCCTTAACCATTTTCATTTCTTCTTTGGTATAACCATTTTCCATGAAAACATCAATATGAGGAAGCACGTTTAAATCAATTTCATAGGCATAAGCTTTCGGTCCATCTACACCTTTACGCTCATTCATCAATTGCTCAACAGCTTTAACACCTGTACCGGTAACCGATTGATAAGTAGAAACCACAACACGTTTAATTTTATATTTATCGTGTAAAGGTTTTAAAACCACTACCATTTGGATGGTAGAACAGTTTGGGTTGGCAATAATCTTATTATCGATAGAAAGTTCGTGTGCGTTAACCTCAGGAACGATTAATTTAATCGCCGGGTCCATTCTCCATGCCGACGAGTTGTCGATAACAGTTGTACCTGCTTCTTTAAAACGAGGAGCGTGTTCCAATGAAGTATTTCCACCTGCAGAGAACAAAGCGATATCTGGTCTCATGCCAATTGCAGTATCCATGCTAACGATTGGAAACTTCTTACCCTTAAAAGTAATTTCCTTACCAACACTCTTTTCTGAAGCTACGGGAATCAACTCTGTTAAAGGGAAATTTCTTTCCTCCAATACTTTTAACATAACGGTACCAACCAAACCGGTTGCACCTACTACTGCTACTTTCATTTTAAATTTTAATTATTATATTTATTAAACATTTGATATAAGCCCAAATATGGTAAAAATTACGCTTATATCCCTATTGTTACCCATTAAAATTGCATCCGTTATTTTAAATCCTTATTCGGTAACGAAGAAGGAGCGAAATAGCGTTTGCTCATCTATCTCTCTTAATGCTCCGAATAAATTTTCAGAGGTTCAAAAACAAGGGGTTAAACCTGTGCTTAAAATCATCAATAAAGGTGATATTTTAATTTCAGAAGTGTTATTTAATCCCCGAACAGGAGGGGTTGACTTTGTAGAAATTTATAATCACTCTAACCATGAGATTGATTTGAAAGAACTTCAGCTAGCTAATGCCAATACTGCCGGCGAACCTGCAAATATCAAAAATGTTTCGGCAACAAGGTTGATGATTTCACCCGGTACATACTGGGTAATTACGACTAATCAAGCCAACATTAAATTAAATTATCAGGTAAAGTTTCCGAATCAGTTTGCGCAGATTAGCAGTTTGCCAGCTTTCAATAATGATAAAGGATCGGTGATTTTATTGAGTAACAATCAGGTGCTGGATAGGTTTAACTACAATGCGAAAATTCATCATCCATTAATTCAGGATGAAGACGGGATTTCACTGGAGCGTGTTTCCTTTTCGCTCGATTCGAATGAGCCGGGCAACTTTATTTCGGCAGCCGCTACCGTAGGTTTTGCAACACCAACATATAAAAACTCACAGGAAAAGAGTGGCGATGAAGTTTATGCCCGTTTACTATCCAGAACATTTTCTCCGGATGGTGATAACTTTGAAGACGTTATGACGCTGGAATACCAGCTCGCTCAGCCTGCAAGTTTAGCAACGGTAAATATTTATTCTGATCAGGGACGATTAATAAGAAAGTTATTGAAAAACCAAAGCATTGGAACGAGCGGGCAACTCATTTGGGATGGATTTGATGATCAGGGTCAAAAAGCCGCCATTGGAATTTACATTGTTTTGTTTGATGTATTTGATTTAAACGGCAATACAAAACGCTTTAAAAATACCTGTGTTTTGGCAGGAAAGTTAAACTGAAATCTTTTAACCCTATTTAAAAAACAAACGGTCGTAGCGAGAGGCTACGACCGTTTGTTTTTTAAATGAATTAACTTAAGTTATAAAATATTCTTTTTTAGATAATCGCAGCTTGCTGCAACTGATTCGATAGGATTTGGTTTGTAATTCGTTTCATGCTCAACGAAAAAGTATTTCATGCCTGAAAGTTTAGCCGCCGCAAAAATTGGTTTCCAATCGATACTGCCGGTTCCCACTTCAGCGTTTAATGCCGGGTTGGTTTTATCCATATCTTTCACATGCCACATGGTAAAACGACCTGGATTTTGTTTAAATAATTTTAAAGGATCATTACCTGAACGAACTACCCAGTATAAATCCAGTTCGAAATCAACCAGGTTTTTATCGGTTTCATTTAATAGAATTTGATAACCTGTGGTTTCGCCAAATTTTTCAAATTCAAAATCGTGATTGTGATAAGCTAAACGCAAACCTGCAGCTTTACACATTTTAGCAGCAACATTAATTTTAGCGGCAATTTTCTTATAATCAGCCGCCGTTTTTCTGATGCTTTGATCCAGATATGGAATGGTTACATACTTGCTACCTAAAACTTTTGCTGCCGCTATTGATGCTTTCAACTCGCTGGTATTTCCATCCGACAAATAGCTGCCCAAACTGAAGTGATTACTCACAGCTGTTAAGCCATTTGCTGCAAGAAGTTTTTTAAATTCAAGCGGCGTTAAGCCCCAGAATTGATTTTTAACTGAGAAACCATACGTTTCTACCTGACTAAAGCCAGCCTTTCCTACTTTCTCAATAGTTCCTTTTAGATCTTTTGGAAGATCATCCCGCAATGAATACAACTGAAGACCAACAGCTTTTTTCTGTGCAAAACAGGCAAAAGATGGTGCTAAAAGGAACGTTGCTAGGACTAAGCAACTGCTGATCATAAAACTTTTTCTTGATAACATATGATATAATTAAATGTCGCAAATAGAAATCGCCTGTTTTAAAGACGCTAATTTATTTGCATTTTTTGGAATAAATTCTTGTGCTACGAAACCTTTAAAGCCGGTTTCAACAATGGCTTTCATTATCGCCGGGTAATTTAATTCCTGGCTATCATCAATCTCATTTCTACCCGGAACGCCAGCGGTATGATAATGGGCAATATACTGATGATTATCTTTAATGGTATGAATTACATCACCTTCATCAATTTGCATGTGATAAATATCGTACAGTAATTTAAAGTTTTCTGATCCTAAACGTTTGCAAAGCTCAACACCCCATGAGGTTTTATCACATTGATAATCTTTGTGATTGATTTTGCTATTTAATAATTCCATCACCAAAATCACACCGTGTTTTTCGGCCAAAGGCATCAATTGCTTTAATCCTTTAACACAATTATTCCACCCGGTTTCATCATCCTTACCCCGGCGATTACCGCTAAAGCAAATCAGGTTTTTGTAACCAGCAGCTGCAACCAATGGAATCATTTCTGAATAATTTTTGATCAAGGTTTCATGAAACTTTTCATCATTAAATCCATCAACCAGATTAATTTCTGCACCATTGCACATGGTAGATTCAAGGCCATGTTTTTTCAAGGTAGGCCAATCTTTTGGGCCAACCAAATCAATGCCTTTAATGCCAATTTTTTTTGCTTCGATACAAAGCGTTTCCACATCAAGTGTATTAAAACACCACCTGCAAACGGAATGATTTACATTTCCTTTTAAACTGGTTACATTTTGATGATCCTGAATTGATTGATCCATTGCAAATGTGGCTAAACCCGAAGAAACACCAATTGCAGCAGTTCCTGCAATGATGTTCTTTAATGCATTTCTTCTATTTAAATTTGAAGGCATGATTATAAAGCTTTAGCTTCAGATTTATTATTATCCCTAAAAAATAAAATAAATAATAAAGCTACAAGTCCCGCAATTCCAGCCGGTATAAGCCATATCGAATACCAATCATGAGCACCGTCTAGTGAATATTTATTTACTACCATGCCTGAAATGATTGACCCGATCAACATTCCTACACCGTAAGTTGCAAGTGTAATAAATCCTTGAGCAGCACTTTTAAATTTCTCTCCGGCAAGTCTATCTGTATAAATTTGGCCTGTAACGAAGAAAAAATCGTAACAAATTCCATGCAATACAATTCCACCAATTAACATCCAGTAATTACTTTCCGCATTGCCGAATGCAAAAAATAAATACCTAACAACCCATGCGATCATTCCTATTGCCAGCATTTTTTTTACACCTAATCGAGCAAAAAATAGCGGCATCAATAACATAAATAACGTTTCAGAAACCTGACCTAAAGACTGAACTCCAGCTGCTTTTTTCATTCCTACTTCATTTAAGAACGGATTGGTGAAATTATAATAGAAAGCTAAAGGGATACATATTGCTACTGAAGCAATAAAAAATAGCAGATAAGATTTATTTTTAAGTAATCCAATGGCATCTAAACCCAAGATATCACCAATTGAAGTTTTTTCTCCCTTTTTTATAGGAGGGGTATTAGGTAAAAAGAAACTAAATATACCCAGGATTATTGATGCTATCGAGGCAGTCTTAAATGTTAAAATTAAATTTCCGGATTGCTCCCAATTTAACCAACCAATTATTAAACCTGCAATAATCCAGCCGATAGTTCCGAATACTCTGATAGATGGAAATTCTTTTCCTGGATCATTTAACTGTTTAAATGAAATGGAATTAACAAGAGCTAAAGTTGGCATGAATGCAATCATATACCCAAGAATGAAAGGGAAAAAGGCATCAAAATTTAGTGAGGTTCCTGCAACCCAAAGAAGTACGCCACCAACTAAATGTAAAACACCCAACACTTTTTGAGCTGAAAAAAATTTGTCTGCAATTAAACCAATAATAAAGGGCGCTATAATGGCTCCTAATGATTGAGTACTGTAAGCAGAGCCTACCTGAACATCGTTAGCTAGTAAATTTTTTCCAAGAAATGTTCCCATTGTAACAAACCAGACACCCCAGATAAAAAATTCAAGGAACATCATGGTAGAAAGTTTAAAGCGAGTAGTGCTATTCATTTGGTTTATATAAGGTTAATGTTTAGGCTTAGATTGAGGTTAAAGTTGAGTGCTAAGACTTAGATTGAGGTTTAGCTTTCGACCTTAACCTAAATCTCAACCTTATTTTATAGTTCTTTTACGGTGATGTTTTTGTACCAAACTTCATCCCCATGATCTTGCAACGCAATTTTTCCAGATTTGAAAGTGCCCCAGTTTTCCCATTTAGCGAATTTGCTTCCTGCAACCAGGTTTTTCCAGTTTTCATCCCAAAGGGTAGTTTTTACTACTTCAACACCGTTTAAAATAAGTGTTAAATTTCCTTTCTTACTGATGATTTCTGCTTTATTCCATTCTCCAACTGCCTTAACAGGTTCTGATTTACTTTTAACTAAATCATATAAATCACCAGCACGGTGTTTGGTAATTTTACCATCCGGATGCCCGTCATTATCTAAAACCTGCATTTCTAAACCGGTAGAGTAAGTGGCATGATATTTTGGTTCTTCATGAACGTAAAATATAAGTCCGCTGTTGGCTTTCGGAGCAACTTTCCAGTCATATTTTAAATGGAAATCTTTATATTCTTTATCGGTAACTAAATCGCCACCGCCGTCAGTTCCTTTAGTTTTTGGATCTAAGTGCAAAGCACCATCCTGAACCTGCCAGCCGCTACCTACCGTTGTTTTGTTATAAGTATGCCAACCTGTTGTTGTTTTTCCATCGAATAAGGGTTTAAAACCTTTTTGCGCCTGAGCTATTTGAGTGACTGCCAGTAAAATACAGGCAGAAAGAATGATTTTTTTCATGGTGTTTTGTTTACAGCCAATGCGATATATAAAACTACCTACATTATCAGGTTGCCTTACATATCGCAATGACGAATGTTCCTAAAGAGTTAAGTTGTTCCAGCCTTGACGATATTCGCGTTTCACGAATTGATTCGCTTCATCAAAATTGGTGATTTTCATGTTATCGTTATCCCAAAGCATTTTCATGTATCTGCCTGGATAAGTGTTTTTACCATTTACGTTTTTCCTGATGTCGAAACTTCTGATTGCTAAGTTTGCCATCAATAGGGCTTCTGTTAACGGACCAGCAATTTCGAATGGAGAACTTACTTCCTGTTTTCCATAACCTGCAATTGCAGCATCAACCCATTGTGCGTAGTGTCCATTTGCACCATCTTTAACACGGGCATATTTTTCTTTTACTTTGATATCCTTATTTCTGCTTAAAGGCAATAATTTTGGATTTGCACTGTAAGTCTCAGACATCATTTTACCTTTTGTTCCGATGAATAATGTACCATTACCACCATCGCCAAAAGTTTCATTTGCTTCCAACTCAACAGGACGCTCTGGCTGAATACCACCATCCATCCAGTGTAAGGTAACATCACCTTTGGTTTTATCCGTTTTCGGGAATTTTAAGGTAACATGGCTTGATGGAGGGCAGCTTTCCGGGAAATACCCACGTTTAAATTCGTCAACATAAACAGAACCTACACTTGCCTCAACTTCTTTCGCGTATTTCAAGTTTAGTACGCTAAATGGAGCTTCAATTAAGTGACAACCCATGTCGCCAAGCGCACCGGTTCCGTAATCCCACCAGCCACGCCAGTTGAAAGGAACTAATTTATCAACAAAATCTTTTTCAGGAGCGGTACCTAACCATAAATTCCAATCTAATTCTTTAGGGATTTCGCTTTTTTTAGCTGGCCAGGGAATACCTTGAGGCCAAACCGGACGATCTGTCCAGGCGTAAACCGTGTGAACATCCCCAATTAAACCAGCTTCGTACCACTCTTTCATTTGGCGGGGACCATCGTTTGATGCACCCTGATTACCCATTTGAGTAACTACCTTATATTTTTTTGCCGCGGCAGTTAGAATACGAGCCTCGTAAATATCATGCGTTAAAGGTTTTTGAACATAAACATGTTTACCCAATTGCATTGCTGCTAAGGCTTGAATAGCGTGGTTATGATCAGGAGTAGAGATAGAAACAGCATCAAAATTTTTGTGCTCTTTATCCAACATCTCACGGTAATCTTTGTAATATTTCGCTTTAGGAAAGTTTTTAACGCTGGTTGCTGCACGACGGTCATCAACATCGCATAGATAAGCGATATCAGCTTTTCCGCTTTTAGCGAACATGGCAATATCACTTTGTCCTTTTCCACCAACACCGATACCCGCAATAATTAATCGATCACTCGGGGCTAAATATCCCGGTCCGCCTAAAACGTGGCGTGGAACAATCATAAAAGCTGCGGCAGCGATGGCACTCGTTTTAATAAAATCACGGCGGTTAGTCGTGCTTTTATTTTCTTGGTCTGTTTTCATTAGTATTTGAAGTTTATAGGATGTTTCGCTTATTTTTTCTTCAAAGAAAGAATATATTTTACCATCAATTTAGCATCAGCCGGTTTCAGCGTAGCATGTGCGGTCATTGGCATGGTACCCCAAACACCCGTACCACCTTTAATAATTTTATCAGCCAGGTAATTGATGTTTTTTTCAGTTGCGGGATATTTTTTTGCAATCTCGGTGTAAGATGGACCGATGATCTTATTCACCTTGTTGTGACAGCCGATACAATCTGATTTGTTAATCAATTTTTCGCCTGCACTCATTTGAAATTCGTGGTTGGTTGTAGTTGCTGTAGCCACCACCATTTTCTCCTTCTCTAAATCTGCTTTCGAAAAAGACGCCATAAAAATCACTATAACGCCTAAACCTAAAAATGTCTTTTTCATCTGTGTGTGTTGTTAGTCTTGTAATCCTAATATTTTTTTATTGAAAGCGCTATCTTTTCCTGATGCTGCAAAATCATCAAATGCTTTTTCAGTTACGTTAATAATGTGTTTCTGAATAAATTCCGATCCTTCGCGGGCACCATCTTCCTGATTTTTAATACAACATTCCCATTCCATAACGGCCCAACCTTTAAAGTCGTATTGCGCTAATTTACTGAAAATGGTTTTAAAATCAACCTGGCCATCGCCTGGAGAACGATATCTTCCAGCCCGGTTGGCCCAACTTTGGTATCCACCGAAAGTACCTTGTTTGCCTGTTGGATTAAATTCTGCATCTTTTACATGGAAAGCTTTAATTCTTTCAGGATAAAAATCGATATACTGAATATAATCTAACTGTTGCAATACAAAGTGAGATGGATCATACAATAAGCATGCCCGGGGATGATTATTTACAGCGGCTAAGAACATTTCATAGGTTTCGCCATCAAATAAATCTTCACCAGGATGGATTTCATAGCAAACATCAACACCATGCGTATCAAATTCATTCAAAATTGGTGTCCAGCGTTTTGCCAGTTCTGCAAAGCCTTCTTCTACTAAACCTGCAGGGCGTTGTGGCCATGGATGAAAATATTGCCACAATAAGGAACCGCTAAATGTTGCATGAGCATTCAGACCTAAATTTTGTGAGGCCTTAGCAGCATATTTCATCTGTTGCACGGCCCATTCTGTTCTGGCTTTTGGGTTTCCATGTACTTCTTTTGGTGCAAAAGCATCAAACAAATCATCGTATGCGGGATGCACAGCAACCAATTGCCCTTGTAGGTGTGTAGATAATTCAGTGATTTCTAAACCGTAAGATGCAATTGTCCCTTTGAGTTCATCGGCATAAGTTTTACTTTCTGCCGCTTTTTGAAGATCGATAAATCTTGTATCCAATGTAGGCATTTGGATCCCTTTGAAACCCAAATCAGCTGCCCATTTGCAAATATTATCTAAAGAGTTAAAGGGAGCTTCATCTCCAATAAACTGGGCTAGAAATACTCCTGGTCCTTTTAATGTCGTCATGGGTAAAATTAAATTTTATAATCATGCCATTTCAGATCCGATTGGCTCGATGCTACTACATTTTCAATGAAAGCCATTCCGCGAACACCATCTTCCGTTGTCGGGAAATCCAGCATTTCTGCAGTTGGTTGCTCATTATTTAGTTTGGCATTTACTGTTAAGGCGAAGTTTTTATAAATATTAGCAAAAGCTTCTAAATAACCTTCCGGATGACCACCCGGGGTACGCGTATTATGTTGTGCGAAACTGCCCATGTAACCGTTTCCGGTTCTGTAGATTTGTGCAGGTGCATTTGACCATTTTACAATCAAAGTATTTGGCTCCATCTGGTGCCATTCCAGGCCACCTTTTTCACCGTAAACTTTTATTTTTAACGCGTTTTCTTCACCGGCAGCAATTTGCGAAGCGATTAAAACACCGTTAGATCCATTATCAAACTTAAGCAACACGTTGCCATCATCATCAATTGCTCTTCCAGGAACAACAATATTCAGATCTGCACATATCTTAGTGATTTTCAGGCCGGAGATATATTCTGCCAAATGTGCGGCATGCGTACCGATATCGCCCATGCTACCGCTTTTTCCGGTTTTAGATGGATCTGTACGCCAGGCGGCTTGCGCATTGCCTTCACGTTCTGATAATGTGCTTAACCAGCCCTGTGGATACTCTACAATAATTTTTCTGATTTCACCCAAGGCGCCTTCACGAACCATTTGTTTCGCCTGTTTTACCATCGGATAACCAGAATAGGTATGTGTTAAGCAAAGTGTCAAACCAGTTTCTTCAACTTTAGCCTGAAGCTGTTTAGCCTCTTCCAAAGTTAACGTCATCGGCTTCTCAATTACAACGTTAAACCCATGGTTCAAAGCCAACATGGCAGGAGCGAAGTGGGCGAAATTTGGCGTTACAATGGTTACAAAGTCAATTTTTTCATCGGCAGGAAGTTCGCTTTCTGCTTTGATCATTTCTTCGTAGGTTTTATATATTCTGTGATCAGGAAGGAATAATAATTTTCCAGATTCGTAACCCAATTCAGGATTGACACTTAATGCTCCGGCTGATAGTTCGATTAAACCATCCATGTTTGCCGCTAAGCGATGTACAGCACCGATAAACGCGTCTTTACCGCCGCCTATCATGCCCATTCTTAATTTTCTCTTCATTATTTAAAAGTGGTAAGTTATAAGTGATAAGTTTTACGTAAAACCTATCACTTATAACTTATAACCAATTTATATATTATTTTTCTTCAACTCTTTTACGGCGTAATCTGCAGCACGAGCTGTTAATGCCATAAATGTTAATGATGGATTTTGGCAGGCGATAGATGGCATACAAGCTCCATCTGTTACGAAAACATTGCTCACTTCATGCATTTGATTCCATTTGTTAAGCACTGAAGTTTTAGGATCATTACCCATTCTGGCGGTTCCCATTTCGTGGATAGCCATACCTGGGTAACAGCCATTATCGAAAGTTTTAATGTTTTTTAAACCTGCTTTCTCTAACATTTCAGCCGCGTCATTCATCATGTCAACACGCATTTTCTTCTCGTTTTCTTTGTATTCGCAATCAATTGCCAATACCGGCTGGCCCCATTTGTCTTTTTTGGTTTTATCAATGTAAACCTTATTCTCGTAGTAAGGCAACATTTCTCCAAAACCACCTAAGCCCATGGTCCATTTGCCTGGTTTGGTCATTTTCTCTTTCAAACCTGAACCAAACGACAATTCGGCAACATCACTTTGCCAGTTGCTTCTGTTCGCACTGCCCTGGTAACCAAAACCACGTAAGTAATCACGTTTATCGTTACCGATATTCTGATAACGTGGAACGTAAATTCCATTGGCACGGCGGCCATAGGTATATTTATCATCAAAGCCTTCTGCTTCGCCGTTAGCGCCACAACGGAAATGGTGATCCATTAAGTTATGTCCTAATTGGCCACTTGCATTACCCAAACCATTAGGGTGTGCATCTGATGTTGAATTTAATAAAATGAAGGTAGTACCTAATGTTGATCCGTTAACAAAAACGATTTTAGCATAAAACTCCATCGTTTCGTTTGTTTGTGCATCAATCACCATTACACCTTTTGCTTTCTTGGTGTCTTTATCGTAAATAATGTGGTTTACGATTGAATATGGTCTAAGCGTTAAACGCTTTGTTGCCATGGCAGCAGGAAGGGTCGAAGACTGCGTAGAGAAGTAAGCGCCAAAAGGACAACCACGACTACATAAATTTCGGTATTGGCAGTTTCCGCGACCTTTGTGGGGAACCGTTAAATTGGCCACGCGACCAATCATCATGATACGCTCTCTGTTGTAGGCTTCTTCAATGCGTTTTTTAACCGATTTTTCTACAATGTTCATATCCATTGGCGGTAAAAACTCTCCGTCAGGACAAAGTGGCCAATTTTCTTTAGAACCACTAATTCCAGCAAAACGCTCTGCATAATCGTACCATGGAGAAAGTTCTTTGTAACGCACCGGCCAGTCATTTCCATGACCATCTTTTGCATTATCTTCAAAGTTATGATCACTTAAACGATAACTTTGGCGACCCCACATTAATGATTTACCACCAACATGGAACCCACGGTACCAGTCGAAACGTTTGTCTTCGGTATAAGGACATTCCAAATCATTTACCCACCATTTTTCATTCGCTTCCTGGTAAGGATAATCTCGCTTTTGAACCGGGTGGGTACGCTTTTGTTCTTCAGTTAATTTACCGGCATGCTGAAATTCCCAAGGGCTTTTCATTGCATTTTCGTAACCTGTAATGTGTTCGATGTTCATCCCTCTTTCGAGCATGAGCACCTTTAAGCCTTTTTCGGTAAGTTCTTTTGCCGCCCAGCCGCCACTGATGCCCGATCCTATTACAATAGCATCGTAAGTATTTTCTGCTTTTAAATTTGTATTTAAATTCATGATGTTTTGTCGTTGTTTTAAGAAATTAGGTTGCCCATGATTTTTGACCTGGCTTTAATGGCGCATTGCCATCGTACCTGCCCGGAACCAGAATGTACTCACGTGCTTGCGTACAGCCAATTTCAGATGCGTAATAACCTAGCAGCGTGAGGTCTCTCGCAGTAACGAAAAAGTAAGCCAGATCTTGGTTTTCCGGCGCTTTGGTTTCCTTTTGAGCAATTGACATCAATCTTAAATCAACCATCAGTTTGGTTTTTTCAGCAACGGTTAAACTCATGTAGTTTTTGCCAAAATCTTTCATTGCTTTCTCCTGTAACTGTTGAAAACCTCTGGCAAAAGAAGTTTGCATGGTTGCCGGATAACAATCTTTCATCATCATGGGAATAAACTTCCCTAAACCCGCAGCTTTGGCGCCCGGTGATGATTTTGTTGTAGGTACAATGATGTTGGCAAATTCAGCAAAGATTTTTTCATCCTGAACGGAGAATGAAACAAAGTTTTTTTCGTTTTCAGGGAGCGTAAAACTTTCGAATAAAACGCCCATTGTACTGGCTGAGATGGCTCCGCCAAGCAAAAATGCGACGTTCCTGAGTGCTTCTCTTCTATGCATCGTTTTTGTTATTTTATATATTGGTTACTTATGCGTTGAATGAGTAATATTAGAAAAAATATGCCGTAAAAATCAAATCTGTTGCGTTAAAATACAGATCTGCAATGCGATTGTTACTACATAGAATAATTCTAAATAAGACTATTATTAGCGTCTGGATAACGTTTATTCATGGTTTTCTAAATCCATCCGGTTCGTGTATTTAATACAATAACTATATATAAACGTGATATTTACTAATAAATAAATGTTCCTCATATAACATCATAATCGAATCATTTAAATCAAGTTGTTTTTAACGTAATTATAGCTTTCAGTAATGCTTTGATAAGGATCCTTTTTTATGAGATCTTGCTCTGTAAAGATATAATCCAGGCCAGCTAATTTTGATTCAGCAAAAATGCTTTTAAAATCTATTCTTCCTGAGCCCACTTCGGCAAAAACTGTTTTATCTTCTTTATCCATATCTTTTACATGGAACATTTGGTAACGACCTGGATTTTTCTTAAACATATCGACCGGATTTAAACCTGCGTTTACTGCCCAAAAAATATCCAGTTCAAAACCAACCAGTTTAGCGTCAGTTTCTTTTAATAGAATATCGTAGCCAGTTAGGCCATTTCCCTGATCTTTAAATTCGAAGTTATGGTTGTGATAGGCTAATTTCAACCCTGCCTTTTTACACAATTCTCCAGCGGTGTTAAACTTAGCGGCCATTCTCTTATAATCATCTAGCGTTCCATTTGTTCTAACATCAGTTGGCAGTGCCGGGATTACAAAATACTTTTGACCAACACTGTTGGCTACTTCTATATGTGTTTTTAAAATCTTATCATCGCCAGTAGATAAAAATTCAGTGGTATTATAATGACCGCTTGGACAAGTTAGACTATTGTTTTTTAATAGCGTATTAAAATCTTTCGCCTCCAGTCCCCAAAAACCTTTAACTTCATATTTCCCGGGATAGCCATAGTAAGTTTCTACCTGATTGTAACCGATTTTTGCAACATGCTGAATCGTGGCTTTCACATCGGCGGTTAGTTGTTCTCTTAAGGTGAATAAACCAATGCCAATTTTAGAAATTTTTGCTGGTTGAGCCAAAGCCGATGTGATTAGGGAAGGACTTAAAAATGCAGCTGCTGCGGCTAAACTTGTTTTTTGTAAAAATGATCTTCTTGTTGTCATGATGTAAATGGATTAAAAAAGCCGGAGGTTAAACTCCGGCTTTAGCTGTTAAAATGAATAAGCTAATGATCCCCAGAAAGTACGTTGAAGTAAAGTTCTGCCAATCATTAATTGACCAGGAGTTACGTTTGCAAAGTCTCTGAATTGATCTCCACGAACATCACCTTCTGTCAACACTTTTGCATCTAACAAGTTGTCTGCCCAGAATCTTATTGCTATTTTCTTAGTAAAGTTATAACCAGCTCCTGCTTTCATTACCACATAACCTGGTAATTTATAGCTTTCACTTGGAGAAGTGAAACGGCTGCCTACATAGTTTGCTGCTACATATAAGTTGAAGTTTTTGAAATCATAGTTCGCACCCAGTTCAGTATTTAATACCGGAACGCGTTCTGTTCTGTTTCCTGTGAAGCTGTAAATACGGTTTCCAAATTCTGCGGCAACAGCGGCATTTCCACTAGTATTTGCTTCGTAATCAGTGTATTTAGAATCTTGCAACGTTCCGGTAAACCTTAAACTTAAAGGTTTGGCAATTCTATATGAAATTTCATACTCAGCACTAAAGGTGCGGGTAGAACCAAAGGCTACCAATGCTTGTGTTCCTGCAGCAGTTGTTGGAACATTAATGCTTAATGATACATTTTTGATAGCAGAATAACTTCCTGAAGCGAAAATTGCCAGGTTGTTTTTGGCGTATTTGAAACCAATTTCACCCAAATAAACCGGACGCTTTTTGATGTTAGCACCATTATAAGCTGATGCATTATAATCACCAATATTAGGCGCATTATAAGCCTTTGTAGCACGGGCAAACATGCTGGCCGTTGCACTAATTTTGTAGTTGGCACCTACTGATGCCGCCCAGTTAGTCAGTGTTTCATCATAAGCGGTATAACCCAAAATATTCGGATTTGCCGCTGCGGTGATGTTTACGGTTCCATTTGCATTTAGTGCATAGTATGGCCTGTCGCCTTTTACATTCTGATTATCAATTCTTGCGCCGATATCTAAACGCCATTGTTCAGATATTTTGATTTCATCTCCTGCATAAAGTGATAATGTTCTGGTATCGCCAATGAAAGTGTTTTTTGTTTGAATGGTACGTTCTAATGCTGTTGGCGATTGCAATATAATGCTCGGATGTTCTTTAAATTCAGTAAATGAACGGAAAGCAAAACGTAAATCATCACGGTTGTATTGATGAATACCGGCACCGATATTTAAGCTGTGATTTTTAATGGTTTTCTTCAAATCTAAATAATCAACAATCTGAACATCACTGTTAATCTGTCCCTGGGCGTTTGAGGTTACTACATAATCACCTGAAACAAAAGGTGCGATAGCGCCACCCGGATAATAGTATGGTGTGGTGGTCGTTCTTGCGGCAATTCCAGCTGGAGCAGTGTAGGTGCTGTTGGTATGTGTATTCTGATAACGGAAATTATTGACAATCTGCCATCCACCATCAGTTAAATAATTGAACTGGAAACCCGCTGACCCTAATTTTGTATGAATACCATCGGTTAAGCTAAAGTTATGTACACCAGTTGCCGGATCGTTGTAACTCCATTCTGTTTGAATAGGAATAATCGACTGTGTAGCCATATTATAATCGCGGTAGGTAGTTGGTTTTCCCGTTCCATCGTAAGGGTAGTAGCTGGTAAGTAAAAATTGTACTTTATCATTCAGATATTTACCATATACGCGGATAAAACCTTTGTTATTTTTGAAGTTAAAGGTCATGTTACCTTTAATCTGACCGCCTTGATTAGCCGGATTAAAACCTTGGTCAACTACACCATTATCAGTGCGATAGAAACCACCAATGTTATATTTAATCTGATCATTAATTTTTCCGCCGGTATTACCATCAAAACGATATAAACCCTGAGAAAAACCAGTGGTAAATTTAACCTGTCCGTACTGTTTATCGGCGCCCACATAACTCAAATTGTTTACTACGGCACCTGGTGTATTCGCCTGGATAATAGAGGCGTTTCCTCCTCTAACCGCTTCAATATTCTGAATGGTTAAATCTGTTTTATAGTATTGATCTACAGACGGGTTGGTGTTAAATCCTGTTGGTAACAGGGGCAAGCCATCTTCCTGAATGCCTAAGAAAATATAACCGCCTTGTTGCGGAAATCCACGCACCCAAACGTTACCTGGTCCATCGCCACCGGTACTTTCTACGGTTAAACCCGGAATCGCTTTCAATAAATCGGTACTGTTTAAAGGTGCCCTGTTGGTTATATCTTTATTGCTTACTGAAGTTAAGGCAACGGAGCTTTCGAGTTTTTTCTTCGGATTTCCACCGGTAACCATCACACTTTCCAGCTGTAAATTATCCTCTGAAAGGCTGATGGTGATATTTTCATCGGCATTTCCGGCGGACAAATTTACTTCTTTAGAAATGAAACCTACATAACGAACCACCAATACCCGGCTATCTACGGTTAATCCTCTTAAAGCAAAATTTCCATTTTCATCAGTTGTGGTGCCAATGGTTTTACCTTTAACGGTTACCGAAACGCCCGGAATTGGATTGCCCTTGCTATCTAACACTTTACCTGTAACAACGCCATCGAAAGCTTTTAATAATTCGAGGTTGTTATTAGCGGGAATAGAATAGAGCAAAATTTGATCTTTAACTATTCTATATCCCACGTCATAACGTTTTAGCGAATTCTCAAGAAAGTATTTAAGTTTTTGATTGACAACATTGATGGATATTTTTCTATCCGAATTAATTAACTGCGGACTGTATACAAACTTAACGTTTGCTAACATTTCCGTTTTGGCAATAATGGTTTTAATATCGGTTTGATCAGCTTTGATCGAAATAGGTTTATTCAAAAATTCCTGGGCGTCGACATTTTTGGCAAATGCACCACAGGTAAAAATTATTATTGCAAGTATTTGGTAAATCGAAACTCTCATTGCATATATCGCCAGCGAAATAAGTTGATTTTTTTTCATAAATTTGGTTATTGTTCATTAAATGATTGGATTTATTGGACATAGAAATACCATGAATACATTCTAATGTATTTAACTCGCCGGCAATGCCCCACATTGTCGGCTTTGTTTTTTAGAAAATATTATGGATGAGGTAGCGCCCGCTACTGGCTGAAATAGGTTATTTCTCTCTTCATAATTTTATATATTTTGGTTAGTGTTTATTCGAAACCACAATGCTGGTTCCTTTGATGTAATATTTGCTGGAAATGGTTCCACAGATTAAGTCGAGCTGCTCATATAGCCCTTTTTTGCTTAAATCTCCGGTAAAAGTGTAGTTTGAAATCTGCTCGTTGTCAGCTTTTATTTCGATGCCATAAGCTTCAGATAAAGTTTCGAAAATATCTTTAATGCTTTTTTCATTGAAGTTATAGCTTAAATTAGATGGAACATTGTAAGCTTCGGCCAGTGGAATGGGTTTGCTCACTAAAGTTTTGTTTAACTTATGGTCATTAAAAATTCCCTTTTGGTTTGGTGTAAGCAGAATGGGTTTGGCCAGTTTTTCTGAAGCTAAGCCGAAAAGCGAACTTTTCTCATTTTCCTGCACTTTAACCTTACCTGTCCTTACCGCAACTTGAGCAGGCATTTTTTCTGTTGATGATTTTACCCAGAAGCTGGTGCCCAAAACGCTAACCACCAGTTTCTGATCATACACATAAAACGGTCTGTTAGGGTTTTTGCGTACCGAGAAGAAAGCAGTTCCTTTTAAGTAAACCATTCTCTTATTGGCAGCAAAAACCTTTGGATATAAAATATTTGCTTGCGGCTTTAAGGTCACAGTACTTTTGTCGCTAAGCGATATAATGATGGGACGATCAGTATCGTTGGTTTTGCTGATAAGCGCTATGTCACCGTTTTCGCTGATGAACGCTTCTTCGGCAGGGTTGTAACGGGCAAAATATAATCCTCCAATTAAAAATGCCACAGTAATGGAGGCAGCAATGGCAAATTTTGGCCAGAGCTTTTTAATTTTTACAGGTGCGGCAATTTCATCTTCCGCTCCATTTATTTTAAGCCAGATATTATCCTGCATTTCATCTAACTCAGATGATGATAAATCTTTAAAGTTTCTGTTATTTAAATTATGATACCATTTATCTACCCAAAGCTTTTCGGCTTCAGTGCAATTCCCGGTTTGGTAACGGGCTAGTAAATCGTTGAATGATTTCTGGTTCATAAGGAAAAATATTTGGCTCTATACTATACAAGTAACGCAATTAGGCTCAACCCCTAAAGCGGTAGAAAGAAAAAAGCAAATATTTTTTTAACGAACTGATAATCAGTTAGAAAAAGATGTAAAAATTTTTGATGTACTCTTTAATTCTTTTGATGGAGCGGGTAATGTGGTATTCTACAGCCTTTTCTGAAATGTTCAGTTCGGTAGAAATATCTTTGGTAGATTGATGCTGGTAGCGGCTCAATCGAAAAACCTCCTGTGTTTTTTCGGGTAAAGAATTAATCCCTTTTTCTATAATGGAAGACAGGTCGTGCAGATCTACCTGGTTTGAAGTGTCGTGATGATCTTCTGAATAGGTGAGCGTTTGGTACTCCATGTATTTATTCTCCATCACCAAACTGCGCACATGGTTAATTACACTCAGCTTCAAAGCACCAAATAAATAGGCCTGGAGGTTGTTAATTTGTAAATCGAGGCGTTTTTCCCAAAGGGAAATAAAGATATTTTGAACCAATTCCTCTGCGACAATTTTATCGCCGGTTTTTTTATAGGCCGCATAAAGCAGCTCTTTACTAAAGCCGAAATAGATTTTTTCGTAAGCCTGCTTATCGCCTTGCTTTAGCCGGTAAAGTAAATCAGTTGACTTTTCAGGCTCTTGTAGAGTCATTTATTTATTTGGTTATTTAGGGGGAGACTAACGTAAATGTAGGAATTTATTTCCTTTCGAAAACTGATTTCCTACTAAATTTAACAATATTCTTCCGTATTTATACTGTCTGAATTTTTTGAAGAGATGGCTTAGTATAAATTATTTTTAGCCCTTTTGTCTCATTTTTTTACCTTTGCTCAATCTCTAAAAAATTATGCAGGAAAAAATTATTGTTTTGGGCTCTAATGGGCAAATTGGAACCGAATTGGTAACCATGTTAAGGAAAATATATGGCGATGATCATGTAGTGGCTTGTGATATCCGCAGACCCGATTATGACATCAAAAATTCTGCTCCGTTTGAGTTTGTTAACGTTTTGGATAAGGAGATGATTAATGGTATTTTCAAAAAATACAAACCCACACAGGTTTATCTTCTGGCTGCTTTATTGTCGGCAACAGGTGAGCAAAACCCTAAATTAGCCTGGGATTTGAATATGAACGGGTTGTTGAACGTTTTGGATTTGTCGTTAGAGTATAAAGTAGCAAAAGTTTATTGGCCAAGCTCGATTGCGGTTTTTGGACCAAATTCGCCAAAAGATAATACGGCGCAATATTGTGTAATGGATCCAAATACCGTTTATGGAATTAGCAAGTTAGCTGGTGAGCGCTGGTGCGAATACTACAATCAAAAATATGGGTTAGATGTACGCAGTATCCGTTATCCTGGCCTGATTAGCTGGAAAGCAGCTCCAGGTGGTGGAACTACAGATTATGCCATCCATATTTTTCATGATGCATTAAAAAAGGGAAGTTATCAAAGTTTTTTAAACGCTGGTAGCGAATTGCCGATGATGTATATGGATGATGCCATCCGTGGAACCATCGAACTAATGGATGCACCTGCAGATCAGATTAATGTTCGCAGCAGTTATAACTTCGGTGGCGTAAGTTTTACACCTGAGGTTTTAGCTGCCGAAATCAGAAAACATATTCCTAACTTTACCTTAACTTACGGCGAAAAAGAAGATCCCCGTCAGCAAATTGCAAACAGCTGGCCACGCTCTATCGATGATAGTTTTGCCAATAAAGATTGGGGATGGAAACCAGAGTTCGATTTATCGAAACTCACAACAGATATGTTAAATAATTTAAAGAAAAGCTAAAAGCTTAAAGCAAAAAGACTAAGCAAAATAAAAAATAAATAAGGTTGATCGTGATCTTAGACTGATGTCTTCATACTCGATACTTTATACTTTATACTAAAAAATGGGAAGAGCATTCGAATTTAGAAAAGAGAGAAAATTTAAGCGTTGGGCCAAAATGGCTGTTCAGTTTACGCGTATTGGTAAAGATATTGTAATGGCAGTAAAGGAATCTGGGCCTCATCCGGAAACCAATTCCCGCTTACGTACAGCCATGCAGAATGCCAAAGCAGTAAACATGCCTAAAGATAGGGTAGAAGCTGCAATAAAGCGTGCATCCGATAAATCGATGGCCAACTATGAGGAAATTGTTTACGAAGGTTATGCACCACATGGCGTTGCGGTTTTAATTGAAACTGCGACTGATAATACCAACCGTACCGTAGCAAATATTCGCAGTTATTTCAACAAAACTGACGGTTCATTAGGTAAAACAGGGTCACTGGATTTCGTTTTCAACCGTAAATCTATCTTCCGTTTTGTACCTGCTGAAGGTTTGGATTTAGAAGAACTGGAATTTGAGCTAATTGATGCTGGTTTAGAAGAACTTTATGTGGAGGCTGATGAAGAAGGAAACGATATCGCAGTAGCGCAAGGCGCTTTCGAAAATTTTGGTTCCTTACAAAAAGCTTTGGAAGAAAAAGGCATTGAATTGAAAAGCTCGAAATTAGAGCGTATCGCATTATCGCATCACGAAGTTTCAGAAGAGCAAGCTGCTGATGTTTTAAAACTGATTGATAAATTAGAGGATGATGATGATGTGCAGGCGGTATATCACAATATGGCGGAGTAGTAATCCGTTTAATTAAATTATTCAAAGGGCTTAAAGATTTTTTCTTTAAGCCTTTTTTTGTTTCTCTTGATTAAGATTGGCTATCTCGTCATTTCGACCGCAGTGGAGAAATTTTTGATCTTGAAGATCTATGTACAAAAATCTCTCTGTTTCGCTTCGCTCCAATCGAGATGACGGATTTATTTATTTTTTATGTCCGAATAACCAAGGCAACAATTCAGGTTCGGCGAAAGCACTGTCCCAGCTGTTGTGGTTTGCATTTGGGTATAATGTAAATTTAACTTCTTTTCCAACGAGTTTTAAACGCTCCGCAATCGCCATTGAAAATGCCGGATCAACAATATCGTCTTTGCCGCCATGAAAAATCCATAATGGCGTGTTTTTGTATTTTTGGATGTTATTGGTGTTATCGCCACCACAAATGGCAAAGGCTGCGGCAAATGTTCTGCGTTTTCTCCTCAGCAATTCATAAGTGCCCATTCCGCCCATTGATAAACCGCCAACATATACTTGCTCCTTATTTACGAATGGCTTTTTTAGAAAATCCTTAACCATGCTTTGCAAAGCTTGCATGGCTTTTGTCGGTTTGCCACCCTCTACAAAAGCGAAGTTCCTTTTGCCTTTATCATTGGTAGTAATGTTCACATTTGCCCAATAGCTATCAAGCGGGCACTGTGGGAAAACAATAATTGCCGGGAAGTTCCTTCTGACATCATCTTTCAAAAAAAGTTTCGCTCCATGCGTAAGTTGCTTTTCATTGTCACTTCCGCTCTCTCCACGCCCGTGAAGTACAAATAAAACCGGATATTTTTGACTGGGATTAAAATTTTCGGGGAAGAGAATCCGGTAATAAATCGAGTCTTTCCCTTTGATGAAGTTACCTTTATCGTATTTCTTTAAGTCTTGAGCATTTGAAATTTGTGTTGCAAACAGCAAACAAATGGCTAGAAAAAAATTCTTCATATCACAAAATTAAAAAACCCTGACTACTTTGCAATAGTACAGGGTTGTATGATCGAGCCTAACCTGGATCATTTTTATATACCATTTTTAAAATTTGTAGTCCTTGAGCTTGTCGAAAGACACTATTAAAAGCGTTTCGACAAGCTCAACGTGACAACATCAATAATCTAGTGTAAACTTATTGATCTCTATTTCAGAGAAAAAGATGCTGCTTTTACATCTCTTGAATTGGTGCCAATAAATACCTGAAAATCTCCAGGCTCAGCCACAAATTTTAGGTCAGAATTATAGAATTTAAGATCGTTTTCGGAGATATTAAAGCTAATGGTTTTGCTTTCACCTGCTTTCAGCGCCACTTTTTGGAAACCTTTCAATTCTTTAACCGGGCGGGTAATGCTGCCAACCAAGTCGCGGATGTATAGCTGCACCACCTCTTTACCGTCATATTTGCCAGTATTGCTTAAGGTAACCGATGCGGTGATCGATTTGCCTTTCGTTAACGTGTTTGCACTTAACTTCACATCACTATAATCAAAAGTAGTATAGCTTAAGCCGAAACCGAATGGATATAATGGATCATTACTTACATCAAGATAATTCGAACGGAATTTCTCAAACCATTTACCTTCTGCCAATGGCCTGCCCGTATTTTTATGTGCATAATACAAAGGCACCTGACCCACGTTTTGAGGGAAAGTTGCACTCAGCTTTCCTGAAGGATTTACCTTTCCAAAAAGCACATCAGCAATTGAGTTTCCTGCCTCGCTGCCTGGAAACCAAACATTTAAAATGGCAGGAATATTTTCTTCTTCCCATTTCAATGCCAGTGGGCGACCCGTAAATAACACCAAAACCACTGGTTTACCAGTTTTAGCCAATGCTTTTAATAGATTTTTTTGTGTTTCTGGAATTTGAATATCCGTTACACTACTCGCTTCTCCGGTAAATTCAGAACCTTCGCCCATCGTAGCCACAATCACATCCGATTTTTCAGCTACCTTAAGTGCTTCTTTAATCATCTCTTCTTCTGTTCTTGGGTCGCGTTTGTAAGTAGGGTTATGAACGTTTACATAACGATGTTCTGCCACAGAATCAGCAAGGAAATTCGAGCCACGGGCAGTTAAAATTTTAGCATCATTACCTAAGGCATTTTTTAAACCCTGTAAAACTGTAACCGATTGATCAAACAAAGCGGCAACACTCCAGGTACCATACATGTTGGCTGTATTATCAGCCAATGGACCTATTAAACCAATTGTGCCTGATTTTTTTAATGGAAGGATATTGTTTTTGTTTTTAAGTAACACAAAACTTTCCGCAGAAATTTCTCGAGCGATCTGGCGGTTCTCTGCATTAAAAACCTCTTTCTGCGCTCTTGTTGGGTCGCAGAATTTGTATGGATCGGTAAATAAACCCAGTTTATATTTTGCCTGAAGCACTAAACGACAAGCTCTGTTAATTTCGCTAATGCTTACTTTTTTCTCAGCTAATGATTTTTTCAACGTTCCTAAGAAACCCTCGCCAACCATGTCCATATCAATGCCAGCATTCATCGCCAAAGCGGAAACCGTTTGTAAATCGCCCATACCATGTGCAATCATTTCAGGAATGCCCGTATAATCTGTTACCACGAAACCTTTAAAGCCCCACTGGTTACGTAAAACCTCGGTCATTAACCATTTGCTTCCCGTAGCCGGGATTCCGTCAACTTCGTTAAAAGATGCCATAATACTTGCGGCACCAGCATCAACAGCAGCTTTGTATGGCGGAAAATATTCATTGTACATGCGCACTTTGCTCATGTCAGTAGTATTATAATCTCTGCCCGCTTCTGCAGCACCGTATAAGGCGTAATGTTTCACACAAGCTAAAATTTCGTTGTTGGCTTGCAATTTACCCTGGTAACCTTTTACCATGGCAGCAGCAATTTGCGACCCTAAATAAGGATCTTCACCACTACCTTCAGATATTCTTCCCCAACGTGGATCGCGTGAAATATCAACCATAGGAGAGAAAGTCCAGTTGATACCGCTTGCGCTGGCTTCAATTGCCGCAACCCTTGCCGATTTTCGAACAGCTGTCATGTCCCAGGTTGCACTCATGCCCAAAGGAATTGGGAAAACGGTGTTGTAACCATGGATCACATCCATACCAAAAAGCAATGGGATTTTTAGCCTGCTCTCTTCAACAGCAACTTTCTGAACCGCTTTGATTTTATCAACCCCTTTAATGTTGAACAAACCACCAACCTGACCGCCTTTGATTTTTTTGCCGATATCGCTGCTATTTGCCTGTCCGGTGGTAATGTCGCCAGAGCTAGGCAGGTTTAACTGGCCAATCTTCTCATCAACAGTCATCTTCGCCATTAAGTTGGTGATGAAGGTGTTCATTTTTGCTTCTTCAGCTGATACAGGTTTTTTAGTTTGTGCCGTTGCATTTAACATCAGTGCTGTTAAAAAAACAACCAGGATTTTCGCTCTATTCATTATATGTGTTTTTATTCTTTAAAATTTAAAATGGTTTCGCAACCCTCAGTGGTTTGATGTTGTTGAAACTTCTTATTCAATTATTTTTTTAGCTCCGGACTTTCAAATCCCAGCTTTGTTAAGCCGGTTTTAACTTCTGGCGCACTCATAAACAACTTCCAAAGCAACCCAGTTCTGCCGTTTTCGATCATGACTACAATTGGCCCCTGATCTATTCCGATGTATCTTTTTGGAAACCAATTATCAGTTTCACTGTACGCATCGTAAAAACCAAATTCTCCCCAAACTTTATCATTTAGGTTTTCATATAAATTTCTGATGACCTGCATGCTCTCCTTCTTGGCATAAGGATAAGAAGAGAGTGCTGCGGTAGGCGCAATTACCCCAAAATCTTCTTGTGGATTGTGTGCCGCGTAACCCTTAACGGAGTAACTCGCCGTTAAGCCCCATGAATTTTTACCATAACCCTTAAAGCCTTTTGGGTTTTTGATGGCATAATCGTAATTGATTAACGTTTGGCTTTTGTTCTCTTCCCAATAATTAGCATATCTGTCTTTTAATCCTGTTGGATTTAAACCTAAATAGGAGTAATGCGCCCAAAACAGCGGACCTACATTTTCGCCTACAACATTATGTTTTAACTTAACAGGATGGCCATAAATTGAAATGTTGGTATTAATCTTACCGCTTTTTGCCCAGCCTTCATGATACACTTCGGCAGGAACACCATGTGTTGGCGAACATGCTGCCAGAACATAGGTAATTAAACATTCGTTATAACCCGTAATGGCAAAGTTCATTTTCCACCCAGAGTTTGGCGACCAATGCCAATACAATACATTTTCATTGTTTTTTCTATAAAAATTCCAGTCGATGCCTTTCCATAATTCATCAGCTTTTGAAGCCAATGCCTTTTCTTGTGGATTGCCATTAGCGTAATATTGACGAACACAAATTAAGGCCTGTGCCAAAAAAGAGGTTTCAACCAAATCGCCAGCATCGTCATTTTTGCCAAAGGCTTTTGCTTTACCTGAAGGTAATATCCAGTGGGGCCAAACACCGTGAAAACGATCTGCCTTAGCTAAGAAATCTAAACCCTTTTCAAGGTGTTTAAATCCTTCTTCTCTGGTGATAAATTTACGTTCGATAGCAACAATGGTGCCCATGATGCCAAAGCCACTTGCTCCGGTGGCGATAATGTTTTTATCATTCTGCGGATAAATGTTGTCGCTATGATAACGCTCTCTGGAAAGACCAGAAGTAGGTTCAGCACCTTCGTAAAAATATTTATAGGTTTGTTTTTGTACAAGATCGAGTAATTGATCATCTGATAGGCGTTCCTTTACCGTAGAATCAGTTGTATTTGTCTGAGTGGTTTTTTGTGCACATGATGATATAAATGTGCCGATTAATGATAAAAAAAGAAGGTGGCGGAATGTAAGTTTCATAACGGGAATAAATAATGTTAAAGATTTGGGCTGCTAAATCCAAGATTGCGCATGCCTGATTTAATTTCTGGAGCACTCATAAATAAGTTCCAGATGAGTTTTGTTCTATGGTTTTCAATCATTACAATGATCGGGCCTTGATCAATCGCCAGGGTTGAAGTTGCAAACCATTGATCTTTTAGCGAAAAGGCATCATAAAAGCCATACTCGCCCCAGGTTTTGTTTCCAAGTTTATAATAGAAATATTTTAGTGCCTGCATTGATTCTGCTGGCGTGTAGGGCATAGATGACAGGGCCGCCGTTGGTGCTATCGTGCCTAGGTCATTATTCGGGGAACTTGCGGTATATCCACCTTGAATATCGCTTGCCGTTAAGCCCCAGCAATTTTCACTGTAACCATAGTTTCCTAAAGGATTTGCTTTGCAGTAATTGTAATTAATTAAAGTGTGGGCTTTTGTTTGCGTCTCATAATTGGCATAAGCATCAGTTAAGCCATTTGGATTAATACCCAAAAAGGAATAATGTGAAAAGAATAGCGGGCCACCGTTTGCGGGGCCTAATGGCAGCTGAACACCAAAATAAGTATTACCATTTTTCATGGCGCCATTTTGCGCCCAACCCGTATCATAAACTGATTTAGGAATCGAAAATGTAGGAGAGGCGGCAGCCATCACATAAGTAATTAAACATTCGTTCCAACCTTTAATCGGAAGGTTCATATCCCAACCATAATTAGGACTCCAGTGCCAGTAAAGTATCGAACCATTATCTTTGCGATACCAACTCCACTCTACGCCATTATAAATTGCATTGATGTCGTTTCTTAAAGTTATTTCGTTTGCATCTGTTCCATTGAAATATTGGCGGGCAGTCATCAAACCTGCCATTAAAAATGAAGTTTCTACTAAGTCGCCACCATTATCTTTAGTACTGAAAGGAATTACTTTTCCTGTATTTCCATCCAGCCAATGTGGATAAGCGCCATGAAAACGTTCAGCTGTTTTCAAAAATGCCACGATTTTTTGCATTCTGGCTAAGCCTTCAGTTCTGCTGATAAAATTGCGACTGATACCTGAAACCAAAGCCATGATGCCGAAGCCGGAACCGCCAGAAGTTACGGTATTACCAGCTGTATTTCTTTCTCTGGCTAAACCACTGGTGGGGTGGCCAAAATCCCAGAAATATTTAAAAGTTTGTTTTTGAACCAGGGTTAGAAGTTCATCATCGGTGATGCGGGGGAATTTATCGGTATCGTCTAAACCAATGGATAAAGAAATGTTGACAGGATTAATTAGCCTTCCATTTGTAGAAGATTTCAAATTGCCACTAATGGCTAATGTATATGTTGTAAATGAAGAAAGTGCAGTTTTAGGAACAATTACAATAGTTTTATCTGAATTTTGTAGTTGTTGAGTATAGGGAACATCTGTTCCATCGGGTGCTGTAAATTTTATTGCGCTACCAATGGTTGCAGAATTTACAGGCGTTGATAAATTGATTTTAATTTCGGGAAAATTATTTAAGCCGTTATAGCTTAAAGTACCATTATATTTATCGTTAACGGTAAAAGATAATGAAGCATCATTAGCAATAGGAGTGGAGCCGTCTCCTTTTTTGCAGCCTAGTGCAATCAACACAGAGATAATAAGCATCAAATACTTCGAACGTAAGTTTAATGAACTCAAAAAGTAATTTGATCTTAACATCTATTTTTTTAATTTTTTTGGAATAAGCACACGGTTTAAACCGTGTGCTTAATTTTATTATTTTCCAGCAACACCTAGAGCATACAACGCTTTAATGTGTGCATCAGGAAGAACAGTATTGTAAATTCTTAATTCATCTACAGTTCCGGTCATAGCAGCATATTCTACGCTTGTATTAACTGCTTTACCAGGGATTACATTGTAGTTACCACCAATAATAAATTCTCCAGGTTCGTAAGCTTTGAATAAGTTATTTCCAACACCACGGTTGTTGTAAGAACCAACATCAACACCATTTGCCCATTCCTTAAATGTTCCTGAGTTACTATCGTAAGTTAGAACCAGGTGTGTCCATACATCAGCGCCGATTTTAGGATTCAGCGTTGCGTTCAGGTTATCCTGAGACCCACCGCCAACAGTTGAAAATCTTGGGCCAATACCTAATTTATCGGTTACCGTTGCTGGGTTAGCCTGGGTATTTAATCTGAAATCAAGACTTCCGTCAAAGGTATTCGGACGAGCCAAAGTCATCAACATTGTTCTTTTTGAACCGTTATTTAAAATCTGAACCCAAACACTTACCGTGAAACTTTTCAAGGCATCTGTTTTAAATGCATCAAATTGCTTAGCATAATATAAATAACCTGCCGTAAGCTTAATTGCTTTCCCCTTTACTCCTGTAACAAATGCATCATTTGCCGTTTGAGTAGGCGCTGAAGCTGATTTAAGTTCATTCTTTGTATCATCAAATGACCAATAAGCTTTCAGATTATTTGGATAGATTTCATCAGAACTGTTGTAGCCGTCAATCTTCCCCTGGTAAGCAGAAGGATCTACCTCAGGTAAATTGTTGGGATTGTCACTCTTTTTGCACGATGAAAATATGGCTGAGCAAATGGCAATGCCAAATGCGAAGCGTTTTATATTTAAAGTTGAAATTTTCATTTTCTATAATTTTATGGTTTAATAACCAGGATTTTGAGTTAAAACACCTTTGCTTAAATCAATTTGAGCCTGAGGAATAGGTAGCAAATTGTCTCTTGAAGCAAGGAAATTTGGTCTGCCGGCATTCGGTAATACTGTTCCAGAGATGCCCCATCTTACTAAATCTAAGAATCGATCATGTTCCATGGCCAGTTCAATTCTTCGTTCTTTTCTGATGGCTTCTCTTAATACCGACTGATCAGTAGTTACAACATCTGGTAATGTTCCTGCCGTTGCGCCTGTTCTTGCTCTTGCACGTACGCTATTCAGTGCAGCTAAGGCTGCAGTGATGTTTCCTGCTCCGCCAACCTCATTTGCTGCTTCTGCATACATTAAAACAACATCAGCATATCTTAAAACACGCATGTTCATCCATCTACCTGCACGGTTATTGTAAAGTGCTCTGAATGCCGGGTTTGTGTATGTTTTATGGTTATAAGCCGGATTTTCCCAGGTAGTTCCTGTAGTTTCACCATAAACAGTTTTATAAGGATTTGGTGATGCTAGAGTAGCTGCTGTATTTCTGTACAAGAAAGTTCTGGCTCTTCTCGGGTCATTGGCTTCATAAGCATTTTCTAAATTCGTGTTTGGTACATTCCAACCATAACCTAAGTTCCAATCACCTGGTGCTCTAACGCCTTGCCATTGTATGGCTTCTATTCCATTGTCAGTTGGTACGCTTGCGCTGGCAGTAGCCTGTACCTCAAAAACAGATTCTTTACTGTTCTCGCCCGATTCACCAAAGATGGTATTATACGAAGTACTTAAATCGTATTGGCCAGAAGTCATCACTAAATTGGCAGCGCCCATTGCAGCACCCCATTTTTGTTGAGTCAGGTATACTTTTGCCAATAAACCATTCGCCATTCCTTTAGATGAACGACCAACAAACTTTTTATCCCAACTAAGTGGAAGGTTTGCTGCTGCAAACTGCAAGTCGCTTTCTATAAATGCATAAATTTGAGCTGGCGTGCTTTGAGGAACATTGTATTGATCAACTGTTAAAACTTTATCAATCAAAGGTACTCGTCCGTAAAATCTTACGAGGTTGAAATAGGCATAGGCTCTTAAAAATCTGGCTTCAGCCTGTGCTTGGATTTTTTGTGCGTCTGTGGCAACAATGTTGTTGTTGGTTTCCACATTTTGTAACACAGTATTACATTTGGCGATGAACGTGTAATAAGCTGTCCACATTCCATTGCTAAAACCATTGTTAGGTAGTACTGGAAATAAATCCATGCTGCTTGCATCTGCTCCGCCATCTGTTGCAGAACTGCCTTTATCAGCATCATCGCTTCTTACGCTTGTAGCCAAGAAGAAACCCGTTGCATGAACACCATAAGATCTCAAATCGTTATAAGCTGCATAAAGAAATACATCATACGGACCGGAACCTGAAGGATAAGGATAATCTTCAGTTGTATATTCTCCCTGTCTTTGTGTATCTAAAAATTTCTTACAGCCTGTTGAAGAAAATATCATCAGTGCAGTTACTGCAAGAACAATACTTTTACGGGTGTTTATATTCGTTTTCATTTTATAATGATTAAATGATTTTAAATTAGAAAGTTACGTTTAAACCAACCGAGTAAACTGCCGGAACTGGATAAACGCCATTGTCAGCACCTCCTCCGATAATATCCGAAACTCTAGGTTCAGGTGTGTAACCACTCACTTTACTCCAGGTTACAACATTCTGACCACTAACGAATATTCTCAGTTTCTGGATGCCCGCTTTACCGAAAATCTGGTTGTTGAATGTATATCCTAATTGAATGTTACGTAAACGGAAGAAACTTCCTGATTCTAAAAAGTAAGAGCTAAACAATAAGTTATTTCCCCTATTGGCTATAATTGGTTCTACGTTAGATGTACCTGGACCAGTCCATGCATTTAATCTGTTGCTTTCGTAGTTAAACGGAGCAAAGTTTGCGGTACGACGTTGCGTGTAAATTTTGTTTCCAGCTACGCCCTGACCCTGAACTGTTGCATCAAAACCTTTATACGATGCAGATAAAGATAAGCCATAACTGTATGGAGGAAATGGTGTGCCTAAATAAGTTCTATCCGCAGGACTAATGATGCCATCGCCATTCACATCTTCATAAGCGATATCGCCTGGTAATGAGTTAGCGAAACGAGGTTGTTTATCCAAATCAGCTGTTGATTGATAGATACCAACTTGTCTGTATCCATAGAAATAGCCAATTGAATTACCTGTTTCGGTTAAGTTAGCACCACCGTTGCCAATAATCTGGAAATTGCTGGTATTGCCAATTGAATTTACAATGTTTTTGTTATAACTGAAATTTCCAGAAAGGTTATAAGTAAAATCTTCACCGATTTTATCGCTCCAGCCTAAAGTAACCTCAAAACCTTTGTTCGTTAATTTACCTAAATTCGTAAAATAAGTTTTGTTTTCTCCTGGTAAAGTAAAGCTCGTTAAAATACCATCGGTTGTTTTGTTGTAATAATTAACCTCTGCACTTAACCTGTTGTTTAATGCCCTTAAATCTAAACCAACATCAAAACCCTGTACAATTTCGAAGTGTAGATTAGGGTCAGGGATATAAGTAAAATCGACTGCAGGGTAAACGTTGTCTCCAAACACAGCTGTTGAAGCCTGAGAAACGGTTTGTTGGTACAAGTTTGGATCAACGCCTTTTGAATTTCCTAAACGGCCCCAAGCGGTTCTAATTTTTAAGAAATCGATACCTTTGATGTTGTTTTTGAAGAAATCTTCATCACTCATTACCCAGCCTAAACCAACACTACCAAAAGTTCCCCAGCGGTTTTGAGGTGCGAATCTAGAGCTTGCATCTCTTCTGATGGTTGCATTTAACAAGTATTTGTTTTTGTACGAGTAACTTAAACGACCGAACATACCAACGTTAGATTCCTCTGCGCCACTACCACCGTTTGTTGTTATATTGTCTCTTGCAATCGCATTAATATACCACAGATTCGAATCAAATGGGACTTTTAATGTCGAATCAGTTCTGGATCCGCTTAATGTAGTGCTCGATGTATAAATAGAGGTGAAACCTAGCAATGCATTAATTCTATGATCATCTTTAATTACTTTATCATAGTTTAGCGTATGATCTTGTTGATATTTTCTTCCTTCAAAAGTATTTTGACTTATCGAAGTTCTAGCTGTTTGATCGAAGAAGGTAGAGGTTGGAATTGCTCCTTCACCGATATTCACCACCGTGTAAGGAAGAGGATTATAACTTCTCACGTTATTGAAACCTAAATCAGTATAAACTGTTGATTTCCAGGTAAAATCTTTCAAGAATTTAATTTCAGCAAATAAGCTTCCGTTGAAACGATAACCTCTGTTAATAGAAGTTCTGTCATTACGATCAATAGCATAAACCGGATTTCCTACCTGCGCTCTCTGGAAAGATGGCATCGTGTTATATAAACCCGCACCATTATCAATTGGTACATTCGGTACCGCTCTGATTGCGCTATTTAAAACATCGGCAATAGGTCTGTTTCTAAAATGAAAGCCAGTTAAATCAGCACCAATTTTAATTTTATCAGTGATTCTGATTTCTTCGTTTAAACGGGCAATAAATTTTTGATAGTTTCCTCTGCCAACCACACCATCCTGGTTGTTATATCCAAGACTAACCAATGTTGTGCTTTTTTCATTATTGTTCGAGATACTTAATGAATTGGTGTTAATTCCAGCGGTTCTTAAAACCTCTTTTTGCCAGTTGGTATCTCCGGTATAGTTTGTGAAATCAAATGGGGCTGCACCTGCATTTGCTAAAGCTGCAGAATAAAGTTTTTTAAATCCAGCTGCATCTACAACATCAATTAAGTTATTTACGTGTTGGATACCATAAGTGGTTTGAAAGTTAACCGTAGTTTTACCTCTTGCTGCTCTTTTAGTGGTAATGGCAATTACACCATTTGCACCTCTTAAACCGTAAATAGCAGTTGAAGAAGCATCACGTAATACATCAATGGTTTCAATATCGTTTGGATTCAGGTAATCGATGTTATCCTGTAATAAACCATCCACAACATATAAAGGATTCGCATCTTTTGTGCTGGCGATACCCCTTAAACGAACCGTAGGAGATGAGCCAGGAGCGCCATCGTTCGCAATCGTCATCCCTGGCACTTTTCCTTGCAAAGCTGCAATGGGATTTGTAACTGCAAATTTCTCAATTTCTTCGCCTTTAACGCTCGAAATAGACCCTGTTACATCCTTTTTTCGTTGCGTACCGTAACCCACTACAACCACTTGTTCTAATTCTTTTGAACCTGAGGCCAATGTTACGTTAATGGTAGTGCGGTTGCCTACTGCAATCTCTTGCGTAGCATAACCAACAAATGTAAAAACCAGGGTTGCATTTGTTGGCGCACTTATACTATATGCTCCAGTTGCATCTGTTTGCGTTCCTGTTTGTGTTCCTTTTACTTGTACGCTTACACTTGGCATGGTGGTCTTATCACCTCCATCTGTTACTACACCTTTTACGGTGATGTTTTGCGCAAATGCTACGTTAGTTGCGAGTAAAAAAAATACGGCCAGAACAGAAATTCTTGTAAAGATTCTTTTCATGCTTATTATAATTTAGTTTAATTGTGATATAAAAGTGAGATTGTTTTTGCTCTTGTGCAAGTACTAATACCTCTACATTAATACATCAAAGCCAAAAGAAAGCTATCTCAAATACAGTTACCATTTTGCATTTGAGACTAAAAACACACTTTTAGTATTTGTAACTGAATAATTACGGATACACAAAGTGTATATTATACACGATGCTTTTTGTAGGGGTAAAATTTTACCCATGAGAGGTAATGATGTAGTGTTTTATCAAACAAAATGGGCGATTGATGCCAGTTCATTGGTTTTATGCAAACGTTCCCGACAAGCTACTGAATGGTTCTATTATAGTTCCATTAAAAATTCTGTGAGGTTTTTATCATGCGGTACTTCGAGTTTTTTGCGTAGTCGGTAACGACGAATTTCGACACCTCTCAAGCTGATATTTAATAGAGATGACATCTCTTTACTGCTCATGTTCATTCTCAGATAAGCACAAAGCTTCAAGTCATTCGGTACGAGATCTGGGTGTTGCGCTTTGAGCTTTTTAAAGAAACTTTCGTGCGCCTCATTAAAACTGTTTTCAAACAAATTCCAATCCCGCTCATCATTCATTCCATCATTGATTACTTTTTGGATTTTGCGGGTTTGATCTTCCGACAGTTTTTTGCCACTTTCATCCTTTAGTTTCGTGATTTCTCCACTCAATTTTTGCAGCAGTTCATTTTTGTATACTAAGGTCATGGCTGAGTTGGCCAGTTCTCTGTTTTTTGACGCCAGCTCTGCCTGAAGTTTTTCGGTCTGCAGTTTTATAATTTGCTTTTCGTTTACTTCTGCCTCCTGTCTTAAAATTTCATCTTGTTCTGCCTTGAGTTTATCGCTTATTTTCTGGCTGTCTCGTTTTAGTTTATTTTCATATGCCCGCTTGCCAAAAATGAGTAATACGATAAGCAAAGCGATGTATAAAACAATTGCAAGGTTACTGAGATACCATGGTCTCAAAATAGTAAATTCAAAAGTGGTAGTATCGCTTACAGAAGCGTCATTAAGTTTTGCCCGTACTTTAAATTTATAAGTTCCACTGCTTAAATTGGTAAAGTCTTTTTGTGTAGCAGTACTCCAGTCAGACCAATCTTTAGAATAACCTTCAAGGTAGTACTGGAACTTTATTTTTGCTTGTCTGTAATAGGGAAGTGCAAATGATATCCGGATATTATTTCTGCTGTTTGGAATTTCGGTCTCACTGCTATTATTACCGGTTTCGCTAATGGTAAAATACTTATCAGTAATATCTTCAATCCTTCTGATTAGCACTGCCGGTAGTTTTCGTTTCTGAATAGATTGGTTTAATGTGCTATTGTAAATCACAAACCCATCATCAACACTGATTAAATAAATCGCGTTGCTAATCTGGCTGATATTTTCATAATACTGCACCATTCTACCATCTAACAAACTGAATTGGTTAGAGTCGATTTCTATTTTTCCAGGCTCTGAAAAATTGACCAAAGATGTTTTTCCATGGTCGATGAACCAGTATTTTTTATTGCCAGCACTAATGATTTTATTGGAAGTTGCAAAAGACCCCAGACTTTTATTTAGTACTTCATAAGGGGTAAATTTATTGCTTAACTCATCGTATGTATAAAATCCACGGTCTGATGAGAATACAATTTTGTTCTCCAGGTTAAATATATTGATGTTATAATTGCCGGGTAAACCATTTTGCTCATCAAAATATTTGGTACTGGTTACTTTGCTGTAATTACTGTTCAGTGTTAGTTTGTACAAACCTTTGTATGCATGCGCTACCCAAATATCACCTTTATGATCTTGTTCAATAAATCTTGATGGTTCACCAAAACCCAATATTTTGTTGCTAAATGCTAAACCTGTCGCCGTATTTTGATACAACGATAATCCTGTATAAGTGCCCTGGATGAAGTAATTGGGATTTGAGTTTAGTTTCTTTATTGTCCAGCCACCACTAACTGTCGAGATCCAGCTAATTTGATCACCAGTAACTTTAAAAGTACCATTGTTGTGCCCGCAAATTAATTCATTATTCAAAATAGCCAGTTCCCAAACCTGGCCCTGAGAGTTCGGGATCAAACGAAAATTGAACGGTACCAGCTCATTGTTTCTCGACCAATCACTGTAAAACAGACCCTGGTTAGTGCCCAAATAAATTTTGTCTTTAAAAATAATGCTCGAATAAACGGTTCCGAATTGGCCTGTTTTGTCGAAGTAGAAATAAAGTGGAGAATTTAACTCAATCCGGTCTATTCCATTATCTAAACCCGTCCACAAATTTTGTTCATCATCAGCATAAATACTTAGGACGGTATTGTTTTGTAATCCACTTGATTTATTGATGCGTTGTACTATGCCGCCATTTTCATCAATGATAATTAAACCATTTAAAATTGTTCCATAAGCATAATATCTATCCAGCAATTTAACGCCATTATTGAGCTGAAAGGTTTTCAAATAATTGTTAGCAGGCGTGGCGAGTGGTACAAAATCAATTCCATCGTAGATGAATAATCCATTTTTGCTTGTTCCAATGATGAACTTACCATTTTTAAAAGGCAAAATAGATAATACACCTTGTTTTCCTATTTTTTCGCTGTTTTGCAAAAACGTTAATTTGCTGCCTGTAACTTCGAAAAGTCCTTTATCTAAAACCTCAATAAAATATCTGTTATTGGCCTTGTGCAAAAACAAAAATGATGATGGCGCTTTTATCGTTTCAATTTTCCCCTTTCTGTAAATAAATATCCTGGAGAAGGACTGAAAAATAACCCGGTCTTTTTCGACATAAATTTTCCATATCTCATCTGTGAGTTTATTTTCTTTTGGCAATAAGCGGGTTAATGATTGATAAGTTAATTTATTATTGGAATATGCCCAGTAACCAAATTCTCCAAAGCCACCTGTATAAATTCTTCCGTTATTGTCGGTAGCAACCGAACGAACAATTTGCCTGTTGGGCATTTGGTACTTTTGCCAATATTTTCCGTCAAAAGTCAAAAGCCCCTCTGCATTTCCAAAATACATTACTCCTTTACTATCCTTAGCTATACTCCAGTTCTGATTTCCTGAAGCATAAACCGATTTTGGATAATTTTCAATATAGGGAACGCCAATACTTTTGATATCAGCAGCATGTATTAAATTGGTGGAAAGTGAAAAAAATATAAATAGACGTAATAGTTTCTGCATAGAATGGTATTTGGTTAATCCATTGTAGTACAAAGTAACTGAAAAAATGTTGGATAGTTGATTTGCCAATTCGGACAATGGTTCATGGCTGATGGCGGTTAGCCAATATTGCTAATCGAACCATTTCTTATAATGAGCTTTTTAGTTTAGAAATCATTTTACAAAGTTGCTCGTACTCAATATATAGCCTTTTAAATTCAGTTTCTGAAATATAATTTCTTGATGAGGCCATAAATAAACAACTTACAACTTCTAGTCCTGATCGAACGGAGTATCTTAAAAACCTGGAAAATTCAGCTTTCGTTTGTCCCATACATCCTTCCGCGATATTTAGGTTAACTGAATCAGCGGCTTTTTTAATTTGATTAGATAAACTGAACAATTCTATTTTTGGGAAACTTTTAGCAATAATATCTATTTCATTACTAAGTTTTAAAGAAATTTGCCAAACCTTTAATTCCTCAAATTTAAAAGCCATAGGATTGCTGAATAACGGTTTTTAATATGGATTGCCATCATTCAATTATAAATCTAAACAGAATTTGCGATTCTGTATACATACATTTTAAATTATCTAGTGCGCATCATTCTTGATAATTTTTAATAAGTTATGCTGACTGATTGGCTATCAAACCATCAACCATTGACAATCAACACCACTATATGTATTCTATTTTTTAGCCACCAATTGAGGCACCTTTACGTAATAACCGGTACCATCATAAGGGCGTTTGCGTGGATTGGTTGTACAAGCGGTTGAGCAACATCCCTGAAGTTCTTCACCACAATCATCACACTGCGTAATGTGTTCATTACACTCCGGATTGGCACAATTGATCATTTTAGGAGTGGTTTTGCCGCAGTTGTAACAAACTGAAACCACTGTAGGATTTACGTTATTCACATCTACCGCAATGCGGTTATCAAAAACATAACATTTGCCTTCAAAATCTTTACCGCCAGCTTCTTTGCCATATTTAATAATCCCGCCGTGAAGTTGGTAAACATCATTAAAACCATGATGAAGCAATAGGGCAGAAGCTTTTTCGCACTTGATTCCCCCGGTGCAGTAAGTTAAAATCTTTTTGTCTTTATATTGAGCAAGCTGATTAATCTGTTCAGGAAAATCTCTGAAATTCTCAATGTCAAGTGTAACCGCATTTTTGAATTTGCCTAAATTGTGCTCATAATTTGAGCGTACATCTAAAATTACAACATCTTCATCATCTTTCATTTTCATGAAATCTGCAGGCTCTAAATGTTTGCCAGTTTTTTCGTTTGGATTTATGATTGATGTATCACGTAATCCGGAATGAACGATTTCAGATTTATAACGGCAGTGCATTTTTAGAAACGATGGCTCGTCTACCTCATCAATTTTGAATTCAGTTTTGGCGAAACGCTCATCAGCATGAATGGCTTTCATATAAGCTTCGCATGATTCCGGTGAACCAGAAACGGTTCCGTTTAGTCCCTCATCAGCAACAATGATCCGGCCAACTAAATCTAATGATTTACAAAATTTAAGGTGATCTGCAGCAAATTGTTCTGCATCTGCTATGTAACTATAGCAGTAATAAAGTAGTGTTTGATATTTTTTCATAACGCTGTTGATACCGTTGCAAACGGCGTTTAAAGCGGGGCAAAGATAATGCTTTTAGCTTAAAGACCAAAGCAGAAAGCTTTAGCCTTTGAGCTTTTTGCTTTGCGCTTAAAATCCGTATGCAATTCTAAATCCTTGCGTTAGTTTTTTTGCGCCATCATATGCAAAACCATAACTGGCTCTTAACACCAAACGTTGAAATCCAAAGTAAAATTCCTTGTAATTTCTTTTTTCAGGAGAGGATAAGTAACCTCCTCCGATAAATTCTTCAAGCTTTGCTTTACGTAATAAAGGAATTTTGTTTAAGAAGAAACCAGAAAAATTATGTTCCAAATGAGCCTCAAAATATTGTTTATTGGTACTAAACTGGTAAAAATCGAGGTATTGAAATTTCCTTAAGTTAGGAGGGAAGATGGTTGAAATGTTACCTGCGAAGTGTTTGTAATCTGGGAAGTACATGCTTTGGTTGTTTAAAAACTTCCCTGCTCCAACCAATAATGATGTGTATCCCCATAGGCCTAAACCGATGCGGTCTTGTGCCAGCTCCAGTTTCACGAAGTCATAATCTACATCGCTACCCAAAACGTTATTAAAGCCTTTTTTATATAAAACTGTAATTTTTGGGAAATGAGATTCAGTATAAAATTTTCCATCCGGGCGGGTGATATATTTCTGGCCGATGGTATAAGTTAAACTTGCAGTGGCACTGAACGATTTGTATGTAGGAAACAATGGGGTTTCTGCTCCTGGTGTAAACGGATTATTTGAAGTAAACTCCCGATCTTTGGCATCAAAAAATTTGAAGTCAGTACTGTTGGTTAAGGTGTTGTTTTTACTATAATCAGCACTTATACTTCCTTGTAAACCGGTGGCCAGTTCTCTTGTGGTATAAATACTGGCAAAACTTTTTTCGTAAAATTTCGGGAAATTCTTCTCATACAACAAAGAGTTAATGGTATTTCCCAATGCAGTCATGGAGCCTAAATTATTCAAATCGAAAATGCCGTTACCGAAAGATGCACCAACAGAGGCTCTTTTTAACGGATTGTAATAATAACTTCCTGTTAAACTTCCGGTGAGTTTCTGGTTCGCAAAACCATATCTTAACTCTGGTCTTACCGAATACGATCGCCTGTTTTCGAAATCTTTTCTATACGTTACGCCATATTTAATCGCAAAGCCTTCCACAGTGTTGTAAAAAACCGATCTTAAAATAGGATCGAAGCTAAGGTACTTTTTATCATAGCGATCGTTTTTGCTGTAGCCTCTTAACAGTAGTTTACCAATGCTAAATTTATTGTTTTCTTTTTCAAGCGAGTCGAGGTAATATTTCGATTCCTTTAGTTTTGCCACGCTATCTTTTTTAACATAATTAATTTGTTCATCTGCAGTTAATGGAATAGGGCGGTTATTGGTCCAATAAGAAGAATCTTTCTTATTAACCATTTCCGTGATTTTTAATATTTCACCACTAAAAAAATTCTTAGAAAACTTAGGCTCAATATTATAGTTGCTGTAAATGCCAACATAATATCCGGCTATTTTGAACCCTAAAACATTACCTGCAAACTGAAAATTAATGTTTGTAGGCATATACGTATCCTTAACTTTAGTGAATTGCTGGTTGATGTTTAAGGTATCAATGAAATTAATGCCCGAATTCTCTGTCAGATAAACATCCGTATTGTAAATTCTCCAGCTTTCATCAATAATATAAATGTATCCCCTAAAAACCGGGTCGTTTTCTCTTCTGGGAATAACCTGGATTTTATGCACAATCTCACCATTTTCTTTCGATTCGCCTACCAATTTATACTTGTAGTAAAACATAGCGTTATCTGCAATTGGCGAGATAAAGCCTCGGGCGCTCAATGTATTTTCGAGCAAATAGTTATCATAAAAATTGATAATCAAATCTGATGCTTTATTAAAACTGAAAGCATTGTTTCTGCCAGCAACTTTCGAAGAAATCATTTCTTCATGGATGTCATTAGGGCGGCGGAAACTGAATTTACTTTGCGATTCTGATAAATAAATAATTCCTTTTCTATTGGTATCCAATTCCAAAACCTTCTGAATGTCCTGACCAAAGAATTTTTTAGGTGCCCCTTTAAGCCGCTGAACACCTTTGATGTAAACATCGCAACTAAAAGCATTCACCTCATTTAAATGCACTTTTCTTTGCTTAATGGCTTTTCTAATAATTTCAAATGCCGGATCTTCAGCATTTGCTTTAATGGTTATATTATCAAGCGTGTAACTTTCTGAATCAAGATTCACGTCGTAAGTAACATCAGCGGCTAATTTAAATGCGTGGTCTTGCTGTTTATAACCAACAGCACGGTAACTTAAAACATGATCGCCTTTTTGAAGTTTAATGGCATATTTGCCATCAACGTTGGCCGAAGTTCCGGTGGTGGTATTTTTAATGTAAACGGATGCGAAAGGCACTGGCTGTCCGCCTGTATCCTTAATTGTTCCGGTAACTGTGTATTGCTGAGCAAATGCAAGGTGAGTTAAGCCGCAAAGAAGGATGAGGGCGCAGATTCTGATCATAAGTGTCGATTAGTAAGCTATAAATATCGAATTAGTTTTAACACTATACATACAGCAGTATGTTAAAGTTTGTTAAGTTCTTTAAAAAATGTGTGTTTGACTAATTTTTTTTGAATCGAAGGTTAAAAAACGCTTTCCAGGTAAATGATCAAACGTTTGCTCGAAAATACTAACTCAAAAAGTCAGTCAATTCAGATGTCGAGCGGTTTTTTTTATAACTTTGAACAAAAATCAACCGATAGCAACCATGTATAAAACATTACAACCAGTTCTGCAGAAAGAACTAGAAGAAATCGAAAACGCTGGATTATATAAACGCGAACGTATTATCGTTACGCCACAAGGTGCCGATATTAAAGTAAGTGGCGGAGCAGAAGTAGTTAATTTTTGTGCAAACAACTACCTTGGACTTTCTTCTCACCCAAAAGTTATCGAGGCGGCCAAAAAAGCGATTGATGATCATGGTTATGGAATGTCGTCAGTGCGTTTTATTTGTGGAACACAAGATGTACATAAAGAGCTTGAAGCTAAAATTTCTCAGTTTCTGGGAACTGAAGATACGATATTATATGCAGCGGCATTTGATGCAAATGGTGGTGTGTTTGAACCATTATTTAATGCTGAAGATGCCATTATTTCTGATGAATTGAACCATGCATCGATAATTGATGGCGTACGTTTATGTAAAGCGCAACGCTTCCGTTATAAAAATGCCGATATGGAAGATTTGGAGAAGCAATTAATTGCCGCCAAAGATTGCAGACATAGAATTATCGTTACGGATGGTGCCTTTTCTATGGATGGTTCTGTAGCGCCGCTTGATAAAATTGCTGATTTGGCTGATAAATACGAAGCATTAATTATGATTGATGAATCGCATTGTACTGGTTTTATCGGTAAAAATGGTAGAGGTACTCACGAACATTTTAACGTAATTGATAGAATTGATATCATTACCGGAACTTTAGGTAAGGCTTTAGGTGGTGCATCTGGTGGTTTCACTTCAGGTAAAAAGGAAATTATCGACATGTTACGTCAGCGTTCTCGTCCGTATTTATTTTCGAACACATTGGCTCCAGCGATTGCTGGCGCATCAATTGCGGTATTAGATATGTTAAGCGAAACTACTTCGTTAAGAGACAAGCTGGAAAATAACACCAAATATTTCCGCGAAAAAATGACTGAGGCTGGTTTTGATATCAAACCTGGTTTTCATCCAATTGTACCCGTAATGCTTTACGATGCAAAGATTGCCCAAACTTTTGCAGCCAAAATGTTGGAAGAAGGCATTTATGTAATCGGATTTTTCTATCCGGTTGTGCCTCAAGGTAAAGCACGTATTCGTGTACAACTTTCTGCCGGCCATGAACAACATCATCTGGATAAAGCCATCGCAGCCTTTACTAAGGTTGGTAAAGAACTTGGTGTGATTTAACTCCTTTTAGTTTTATAGCATTTTTAGAAAGCCGCCGTAGTGCGGCTTTCTGCGTTTTGGGTTCATTTTCTTTTATAATGATATTGTAAACAGAATTTTTGAACCCGGCAACACTAACTTTTTTGGATTATTTGCCTTATATTTGAAGCCATGTTACAGGATAAAATAACACAATACTCGGAGAAAATTAATGCTTTCGTAACTGAAAAAGCAGATGAATTAGAGCAGTTCCGCATCAAATACTTAGGCAGTAAAGGCATCATTAAAGAAATTTTTGAAGAATTTAAAACGGTTTCCACTGAAGAGAAAAGATCATTGGGGAAAGTTTTAAATGAGTTTAAACAACTTGCCGAATCAAAGTACCAAACGTTAAAAGAATCAACTGAAGGAGCTGGCGTAAAAGCAGAAGAATCGGCTATTGATATGACATTACCAGGTGAAGGTTTTGAAATCGGTTCCCGTCATCCGTTGGCTTTAGTGCGTAGAGAAATTGTGGAGATTTTTGCCAAATTGGGTTTTACTGTAGCAGAAGGTCCGGAGATTGAAGATGACTGGCATAACTTCTCTGCATTAAACTTCCCGGAAGAGCATCCGGCAAGAGATATGCAAGACACATTCTTCATTAAAAAAGGTGGAGAGAAAGGTGACATTGCTTTGCGTACACATACTTCATCTGTCCAGGTACGTATGATGGAGCAGGGACAGCCGCCATTCAGAGCCATTATGCCTGGTCGCGTTTACCGTAACGAAGCCATTTCGGCAAGAGCACATTGCTTCTTTCATCAAATAGAAGGTTTGTATGTGGATGAAAATGTGTCATTTGCCGATTTGAAGCAAACCTTATTTTATTTCGTACAGGAATTATATGGTGAAGGCACACAAGTACGTTTTCGCCCATCTTATTTTCCTTTTACAGAGCCCTCTGCAGAGATGGATATTTCCTGTACCATTTGTAAAGGTGCCGGCTGTAACATGTGTAAACATAGCGGTTGGGTAGAAATTCTAGGCTGCGGTATGGTAGATCCAAATGTGTTGGAAAACTGTGGTATTGATTCGAAGAAATATAGCGGTTTTGCTTTTGGAATGGGAATAGAGCGGATAACCAATCTTAAATATGTAATTAAAGATTTGCGTTTATTCTCTGAAAATGATGTCCGTTTCTTAAAACAATATAAATCTGCCTTAATTTAATGAGGTATTTATATCGCATATTATTTGTGTTGGTTCTTTTTACCAGCTGCGGTAAAGAAGAAAACTTTATTCCGGATGTACCCGTAAATTACAATGTAACACTTGTAGAATTCGGCATTAAAGCAGTGAATAATGTGCTGTTGGTTCCAAACCATGGTATTGGAGGATTAGTAATTGTGCGAACACCACTTGGTGGATTTGTAGCCTTTGATCGGTGCAGTACGGTGAACCCCGAAAAAATATGCAAAATTGTTCCGGATGAAAGTGGCTTAACTGCTACTGATCCATGCTCGGGAGCAAAATTTTCCCTTCTTGATGGTACACCTCAAAAGGCACCTGCAGAAAGAACTTTAAAAACTTATAGTGTTTCCTTACAGGGAAACATTACAATTAACGTAAGAAATTAATGGAAGCTGAAAAAATAAAAGAAACAGTAAAGAAGGCTGCCAAAGAACTTTTCAGAAAATATGGTTATCACAAAACAAGTGTTAACGAAATTGCAAAAAAAGCGAGGATTGCCAAAGCAACCATTTATAAATATTTTGAGAGTAAAGAACAGGTTTTAGATAGTATTCTAATGGATTATCTGGATCAAAACCTTCACGAAATCATCAACAATAAAGTAAGTTACGGTTCGGAAGAAGAGCACTTGAAGGCGTTGGTAATGAAAACCAGCCGACTCTCTTTTACGGCATGCAACGAATTTATCGGATGGGATTTTGTTCGTGAAAATGCGAATTCCCAAGAGTTTCTAAAGCATTTATCTGATCAGCTGGAAGCGTTGTTATTGGCTGCTTACCTGGAGTTAGATACTTTTAAAAATAATCCGGCAAGGCGAGAAGGTTTAGCATTTTTGCTTAAAGCAAGTAAAAGTATCGTTTTCTCATTCGCTTTTACCTCGGTAAGTGATTCTGATGTGCGCAAAAATTTCGTGAGTTTTCAGAAAGAAATATTACCATTTTTAGTAAAAGCAGCGCTTTAGATAAAGACGGTTTAATTTTTCATCAAGTTTATTGCTTATAATATTCATCTGTTTTAAAGCGCTTGACTGTTCTGGCCGTTTTCCCGCCAACTTTTTTCTGTGTGATGACAGTAACGATATCACCAGCGGTAGAATCTTCAATAACAGAGGAAACTTCTGTTAGCTTATTTTTAACATCAATGCTGTAATTGATCGTTTTGTGGTAGCAACAACCATCTTTCTGTTCAATGGTTAATAACTTGTTTTTCTTATCAACCTCAAACATGCCCAAATTTTCACTGGCCAGCTTTGTTAAGTTAGTATTTAAAATAAACCTGTTGTTGGTTCTAGCCAAATAAACATCGTAAGAAGGACTTATATAAACGCCCTGGCTTCCATTTCTAATCGCCATATCCTCTTTACCATCAAAGTTGAAATCTCCGAAAATTAAAGGACTCTGATATTTACTCAATTCAAGCCAGCCAATTTTAGCATCCTGTTTTTCGGATAAACTGAAGTCTAGATCTGCCGAATGGAAAGTTTCTAATTCCTTATCTGATATCTTGTCGTACAAAATAATTGTCGATTTTCCACCACATACCCCGTTATCACAGTTTTCAACAAATATTTTTGCCTTATATTGATTTGAACAATTGTTGGCTAAAAACTTAAACTGAGCCATCCCTGGAAATGAAATAAGCAATAGCACAAAAAGAAACAGATTTTTCATAAGCGATTTTGCCAAAAATACTTTATTAACCAATGTCTAAAAGTTAAAAAAGGTTAACGGCAATAAATGCTAATCTCCCTGCACTATTTTATTCCCACTTAAACACCTTAACCGCAACAGCATAAATCACAATTCCCCAAATCATTAAAATCATAATTTGAAATTTCACATCCCATAAACCTGAACCTTCAAAAGCGACTTTACGCATGGCATCATTTAAATAAGTAAGTGGTAGAGCCCTGCTAATCGGCTGCAACCAGCTTGGAAAGGCTTCGATGGAAAAGAATGTTCCGGAAAGTAAAAACTGTGGTAAGGTAACGATGTTGGAAATAGGAGGTACCATACTTTCAGTTTTTGCTATTCCTGAGATGATAAAACCGAAGCCCATAAATACAATAATTCCCATAGTGCCGAGTATGAGCATATTGAGGACCGTTAACGCCCCGTGAACAAGTGTAAATCCGAAAAAGAAGTGACCAATTAATATAATAAACAAGGCGCCAATCAATGCAAAACCAATTCTGGCAATTGCTTCGCCAATTACAATACTTGATCTCTTCACCGGAGTTGCGAAAAAACGTTTAATCACAAGGGTTTGGCGCAAACTTAAAAATACGAATGCTGTACCAAAAACACCTGTACTTAACAGCGAAAAGCCCAATTGGCCAGGTAAAATGAAATCGATGGTTTTATATTCACGACCAGTAATTGTACTTTCTTTAATTTCGGCAACTGTTGGTTTTAGCGTTTTATTGTAGAAGACGTTATTAAGCACCGACTTTAAAATCCCGCCCTTATCTCTTGATGCTGAAGTGTAAACTACATTGACCGAATAAGCAACTGAATTCACTTTTTTGTGCACATCAATCATCGCATCAACATTACCTTTTTCGAGTAATTTGTCGAAATCAGCCTGCGATTTATCCATCACTAGCCTAATCATGCCCGTTTTGCTCAACATGGCAATTACAGGATTGTTTATGTCCGATCCAGGTTTTACACCAACATCGATACGCGTGCCTCCACCACCCAAAAAGCCGAATACCAAAATAAATATCAAGGGGAAAGCAAGCGTAAAAACCACTGCCGACGGACTTCGCATGATGGAGCGAAAACTTGCCTTTGCCAATGCTAATGTTGCTGTTGTATTGCTGTAACCCTTAGCCCCCAAAGAAGAGTTCAGATCTTTAGGTCCTAAATCCGTTGAGGAGGAGGTTGAATTTTTATTGTTTAACCCCTCCGCCCCTAAAGGTGAACTTGAATTTCCATCGTTCATATATCAAGTATAATTTGTAACTGTCTTTTTATTTGTGCTTTTCGATCTTGCCTATAACTCCCCTTCAGGGGGCTGGAGGTTATTCCCGCCACGCTTTACCTGTAAGGTTAATGAAAACATCTTCCAGGTTGGCCTTTTTAACTTCTTTTTTGCGCTCAAAGCCGCTGTTCACCAGCTGATCAATCAGATTATCGGGCGTATCTAAAGCGATAATTTGTCCTCGTTCTACAAAAGCAACACGATCGCAAAGTTGCTCTGCCTCATCCATATAATGTGTGGTAATTACCACCGTGGTACCCGCATCTCTAATGGCAATAATCAAATCCCATAAATTTCTTCTGGCTTGAGGATCCAGACCTGTAGTGGGTTCATCAAGGAAAATAATTTTCGGTTGATTGATTAGCGTGGTTGCGATGGAGAAACGTTGCTTTTGTCCGCCAGAAAGCGCTTTATATTTAGCTTTGGCTTTATCCTGAAGATTTACTTTTTCGAGCATCTCCATCGGCTTAATTTTGGCGCCATATAAGCCAGCAAATAGTTCGATCAGTTCTACCAGATTCAAGTTTGGATAATAACCTGCCGCTTGCAGTTGCACGCCGATAATTTGCTTAATATCCTGAGGGTTTTTGTCGACAGAAAAGCCATCAACCATAATTTCGCCAGAAGTTTTTGCCCTTAGCGTTTCAATGATCTCAAGCGTTGTAGTTTTTCCGGCACCGTTTGGTCCCAGTAAGCCAAAAATTTCGTTTTCGTAAACCTCAAAGCTTAACCCTTGAACGGCTACAAAATCATCATATTTTTTTACCAGGTCTTTAACCTGGATAATGGCATTTTTTGCTTCCATGTTACGAAGGTAAGGAGCTTTAAATGAATAGAAAATGAATTTACTTACAAATGGATAAAATGTCGGTTAAATGATGATCAAAAGTATAAATTTGATAAAAAACAAAATCTGCGAACCTTTAGCTTTTATATCGCCACAGATTCGCAGATTTTAAGTATTTTGCTTCAGTCTTTAAGCTTTTATCTTTCTGCTTTTTCTACCAAGCCAATTCGCCTTTCATCACATTCACAAAATCATCGAATAAGTAACGAGAATCATGTGGACCTGGAGAAGATTCAGGGTGGTATTGTACTGAGAATGCTTTTTTACCTTTCACACGGATACCTTCAATTGATTTATCATTTAGGTTTACGTGTGTAATTTCCACTTTATCTGAATTTCTAACTTCATCAGGAACAACACCAAAACCATGGTTTTGAGAAGTTACTTCGCAATGATTTTTGATGATATTTTTAACCGGGTGATTTAAGCCGCGGTGGCCATTAAACATTTTCATGGTACCAATTCCGTTAGCTTCTGCCAATAACTGGTGCCCTAAACAAATACCAAATAATGGTTTATCTTCTGCTAAAATTTCTTTAATGGTTTCAACAGCGTAAGGCATTACCGAAGGATCGCCAGGACCATTTGAAATGAAATAACCATCAGGGCTGAATTTTTCCATTTCAGCAAATTTTGTTTTCGCCGGGAAAACCTGAACATAAATGTCGCGGTTTTCGAAACTGCGAAGAATATTTTTCTTGATACCCAAATCTAAAGCAGCAACTTTTAAACTTGCTTCCGGATTGCCATAAAAATAAGGTTCAGTGGTACTAACTTTTGATGAAAGCTCCAGGCCCTCCATTGAAGGCACTTCTGCAAGTTTTTGTTTCAGTTCATTCAAGTCGGTAATTTCTGAAGAAATGATGGCGTTCATGGCACCTTTATCTCTAATGTGGCGAACCAATGCACGGGTATCAATGTCAGAAATAGCAACCAGGTTATCATTTTGGAAATAATCCTGAATAGACTCTGTTGCTTGCTTGCGGCTGTAAACGATGTTGTAATTTTTACAAACTAAACCAGCAATTTTAATTGAATCAGATTCGATTTCTTCTCTTTGAATACCGTAATTCCCGATGTGCGAGTTGGTGGTAACCATTATTTGCCCAAAATAACTTGGGTCGGTAAAAATTTCCTGGTAACCTGTCATCCCGGTATTAAAACAAATTTCGCCAGTAGTGGTACCAATCTTTCCGGCAGCTTTGCCGTAAAAAACAGTGCCATCGGCCAGTAATAAAATCGCAGGTAACTTGGTGTAGTTAGTCATGGTAATTACAATATGGATTTTGATTTAAAAAAGAGTTGAAAAAAGGATGGCTTGCGGCAGTAATGCCGTTTTTGCTGGATGCAAAAAAACGTGAATAAATCCCTTCCATTTCGGGGTACAAAGATAGGGTTTAGGATTGGGAATTTAAAAAGAAATATAAAATAAGGTTTAAGCTAAAAGTAGAAAGGCTAAAGCTCAAAACATAGATTGACGTCATCAGTATGCAATATGCTGCTCTGGTCTTTTAGCATTCGTCTTTCATCTTAGTTTTAAAGAAAAAACGATACTTTTGGGGCAACAAAACGAAAATCATGTCGGTACATAAAGAAATAAAAAGAATCACTACGCATACCTTGCAGGAAATGAAGCATCGTGGTGAAAAAATATCCATGCTAACCGCGTACGATTATTCAATGGCCACCATTTTGGATGATGCCGGTTTGGATGTGTTGCTAGTTGGCGATTCTGCATCTAATGTTATGGCAGGCCACGAAACCACTTTACCCATTACACTTGATCAAATGATTTATCATGCTGCATCGGTAATCAGGGCAGTAAAACGAGCTTTTGTGGTAGTTGATTTGCCTTTTGGTTCTTATCAGGGTAATTCAAAGGAAGCCTTAAACTCTGCCATCAGAATCATGAAAGAATCTGGTGCCCATGGTGTAAAGTTAGAAGGCGGGGAAGAGATCATTGAATCGGTTCAAAGAATTATTACGGCTGGTATTCCGGTGATGGGCCATTTAGGTTTAACACCACAATCTATTTATAAATTTGGAACTTATACCGTTCGTGCAAAAGAAGAGGAAGAAGCTAATAAATTAAAAACTGATGTTCTGGCTTTGCAGGCTGCAGGTTGTTTCGGAATTGTACTGGAGAAAATCCCGGCAGCATTAGGCAAGGAGGTTTCAGAAAGCTTAAATATTCCAACTATTGGTATTGGTGCCGGACCTCATTGTGATGGGCAGGTATTGGTTGTGAACGATATGATTGGTTTAACGAAAGGTTTTAAACCACGCTTTTTACGTCAGTACCTTAACCTTTATGAGGATATTTTAGGCGCTGCACAATCGTATATTCAGGATGTAAAAAACAATGATTTCCCTAACGATAAGGAGCAGTATTAACCCCCCAATCCCCTGAAGGGGGAGTTTCAATTAAATTGGAAAGGAAGGTTAGTATATTATATTCTTACATATATAAGATAAAAATTCAAGTTCCCCTTTAGGGGCGGAGGGGTTTTATGCCAATTACAGAAAAAGACATACTTTTTGAAGATAACCATCTCATCGCGATTAATAAGAGAGCCGGAGATATTGTGCAGGTTGATGAAACTGGCGATGAACCGTTGGATGAGCAGGTAAAAAAATACATTGCGAAAAAGTATCACAAACCAAACGGCGCATTTCTGGGTGTTGTTCATCGCTTGGATCGACCGGTGAGTGGCGTTATTCTTTTTGCAAAAACAAGCAAGGCGCTTGAAAGAATGAATGCTGCATTCAAAAATAGGGAGGTTAAAAAGACATACTGGGCGGTAGTGAGGAACAAGCCAGAAAAAACTGCCGCAACGTTAATTCATTGGTTAATTAAAAATCCACAAAAAAATGTGGTTACTTATTACAAATCGGAGGTGGCCAATAGCCAGCGGGCAGAACTTTCTTACCGTTTAATTGGAAATCTTGATGGCTATTACCTGCTGGAAGTTGATCCGATCACAGGTCGGTCACACCAGATTCGTGTTCAGCTTTCATCAATGGATTGCCCGATTGTAGGTGATAACAAATATGGTTACCCCCGTGGGAGCAGAAAGGGAAGTATTTGCCTTCATGCCAGAAGGTTACAATTTCTTCATCCAGTAAAAAAAGAGCCGGTAAATATTTTTGCCAGATTACCAGTTGATGGCTTCTGGGAACGATTCGAAAATATGTAAAGCAGCAAAAAACTTGGGTATTTTTTTCCCGGCTATAGCAATAGATTCCCCACTTTCGCTTCATAAAATTTTTAAGAAAGCTCATTTCAGATAGTGAAATGAGCTTTTGTCGTTTGGCATTATCTTTAAATGATTAATGTAACAACAAACAAACAAAATTATGAAAAAAGCATTTTTATCACTCGCAGCGGCAGGACTGTTTGCAGCAGTGATTACATCCTGCGAAAGCACAACTAAAACCGAAAAAAGTACAGATTCGACCATCGTTAAGGGAGATACTACAGTGAAAACATCCACCACAAAAACTGAAACTGTAAAATCTAATGTGCCTGTGTTCTCTAGTGACGAGGTAAATAAGGGGTTGGCAGAATATGCTAAATTGAAAGAAGAGTATACTGCAGCGCTAAAAAGTCAAAATAAAGCCAAGGTTGAATCTTTAACCTCAAAATATACTACCTGGGCTCAAAATGCTGCAACCTGGTCAAGCAAACTGAAGCCAGAAGAAGTTCAAAAATATTCTGATTATATGACTAAGTTGAGCCAGGAGTGGACAGCTGCAGCGCAGGATGCAGTGAAATTATAATTTGTTTAGTGTAGGGGTTGGGCTTGCGATATATGTTGCAAGCCCTTTTTTATTTGCAGTCGATTTGATTAAAAACCATCGACTTATCGAAGTTTATCTTTGTTTGATCTTTAAACTGGGTTTTCCCATCCACTTCTTCCACGTCACCAAAACCTTCTATAAGTTGCTTCTCTTTTTTTAACCAAACCACCTGACGAATAGAAGTTGTGCCTTCTGATTGAAAAGTATAATCTGCAATAATGGTATCCCCTTTCACAATTCCAGCTATCACACCAGCGTTTTTATCCTTCTCAAATAAGTTATAGTTTAAAGCGCCCGTTACCTTATCATCTTCTATATTCAAAGTGATGCTTGCAGTATCTCTGTTTTTTATCGATTGATAACATTGTGAAGTATTTGCTGATTCAGCCGACATAGCAGTTGTATCTGCATCATCTGAACTGGTATTTTTTGATTGACAAGCAGTAAACAATGCTGCTGCGATAGTTAATGCTGGAATGATTTTTTTCATGGTTAATAAGAATTGATTCGATGCTCTACTACAAAGTGCCTGCCAAGATTTCAATAAAAAAAGCCTAAACGTAGAAAGCCCCGCTATTGCGGGGCCATCTAAACAATTAAACAAGATTTTTACCAAACATAGGTTCCAACAGCACCTTTATCTAAGGCCGTTGTCACCATCTTACCATTTTGTTTAATGTTGAAAGTTGTTTCACTGCCATTGTTATTGCAAACGATCAATACCTTTTTTCCATCAGGTGTTTTAAACGCCACATTCTGCAGATTGTTTGTGATATTCGAAGCAATGCGCACAGAACCTGTTGGAACAAATTTTGAGGCGTGAGCGATGACATAATAAGCAACATTCCGGGTGACTGCCGGGGCAATGGTGATGGCACCCAGGCAAGATGTACAACCACCTTTATCGGTATGAGGATTATAATTCGGGTCTGCCGCTAAATTCCATTCTAAAACATTTCTGCTCCAGTTACGCGTTGCGCCGATAATTAATGTAGATACGTGCCATTTTAAATCTTCGCCAAAATTACTTGGTCCGCCAACCCACTGTTCTGTGAAGTAAACATTTTTATCAGGGTGCGCATTATGTACCTGTGTTAACGCTGAAATTGGACCAGCATATAAATGGAATGCAGAGCCATCAATATATTTTTTGGCTTCAGCATCGTTCAACACCGAAATTGGATATTCAGGTTTATCTGCGTTATGATCATAAATGATAATTTTCGTAGCGATGCCATTGCTTTTGAATACCGGCCCTAATGCAGTTTTGATAAAATTGGCCTGATCTGCTGCGGGCATGTACATACTCGGGTTATTACCCGGATGTAAAGGCTCATTTTGAGGTGTAATGGCATCAATTACAACTCCTTCGGCTTTCATCGCCTGGATATATTTAACCAGGTATTTGGCATAAGTTTGATAGTATTCAGGCTTTAAGCTACCTCCAATAAAGCTTTTGTTGCTTTTCATCCAGGTTGGCGCCGTCCATGGTGAACCCAAAATTTTAATTTTTGGATTGATGGCAACAATTTTTTTCAGAATTGGAATCAAATCTGTTTGCTCTTTAGCGATGGTAAATTTTGATAAAGATTCGTCTGTTTCCCCATCTGCCAGGTCATTGTAGGTGAAGGGATATGCGCTTAAATCAGAGCCACCAATGCTGATTCGGATGTAGTTTACCGAAATTGCATCATCTGCAACTGCAAAAAGTTCATGCAATAATTTATCTTTTTCTGCAGCAGGTAAAGCGTTAATCAAACTTGCACTACCACCAGTTAGGGTATAGCCAAAGCCATCAATTTCCTGAAAAGTAGTACTTTGGTCAACTTCGATCGTAGGATTGGCATTGGTGGTTTCGCTAAAATTCAGGGCGACATTTTGTTTGCTTAATAATTGTGACTGATCACCTTTGGTAAGCCAGAAACCCACTTCAGATTTTACGGTACCAATACCAGGTTTTGTTTCTTGATTGGCAGTTGATGCATTTTTTTTACAAGCGCAGGATGCAAACAACAAGCTTGCAACCAGGCATATATTAAAGATTGATTTCATTAGCCTTTAGGTTTTGTAATAGGGTAGATGATTAAAAGGGTGAAGTTTTTGTAAATGCTCCACCCTTTAAGATTTAATTTGTGTGATTAAAATCGTGATGTCAACGCCTAGATGCTTGAAATAGCATAGGCTTGCTGATATGAAAAATCAAAGGCGAAATTATCGCCTTTGAAATGAATATTAACGAATATTTGGATTTCTGTCCCATTCCGCCTGAGGGATAGGGAAGAGCAATTTCGCAGCGGTAACATTATAGTTCAGGTTTGCACCGCTACCATTTTTTTGTGCATTCATCACAGTAATTGCCCTGTTGGTTCTTAGTAAATCAAACCAACGCTGACCTTCAAATGCCAACTCTAAACGGCGTTCTTTTTCAATTGCTAAACGCATTGCCGCTTGATTTGCAGCTGGAGTAACACCTAAATTAACACGTCCACGAATTTCGTTTACAATTGGAGCAGCAGCCGACCATCCTGATGCGCTTAACTCATTTAAAGCTTCAGCTTTCAACAACTTAATATCAGCCAAACGAATAATGTAAGAATTGGCTAAATCATCATTACGATATTTGTTAATGAATGGATAATTTGATTTCGACCAATAATCATCAGACCAACCTTCGGTAACCACGTTTCTAAAGCTGATGCTTGAATTTTTACGAATCACATCACCTTCTGCATCAAAAGCAGCTACTAAGTCATTTGTTGGCGTACAAAAACGTTTCCATCCTGTACCCACAATCACACCTGTCATCCAGTTGCCACGGCCTGAAGGGCCACCCCAGCCATCGTACTGCATTTCCCAGATAGATTCGCTGTTGTTTTTATGAGCACCATCAAATAATTGATCGAAGGAGCTAATTAATGAATAACCACCATTGATCGTTGCATCTGCATATTGCTGTACTTTAGTCCAATCAGGGGATGGTTTTGAAGCATATACTTTTGCAAGCAATGCGTTTACAATTCCTTTTGTGATGATACCTTTATTAGGTGCCGAAGTTCTAACCAGTGGCAAAGCATATTCTAAATCTTTGATGATTTGTGCATAAACTTCATCAACCGACGAACGTGGTCTTTGCATTTCCTCTAAAGTAGTTGGTGATTTTAAAACCAATGGAACACCGCCCCATAATCTAACCAAATGGAAATAGAAGTAAGCACGAAGTGTTGATGCTTCACCTAAAATCTGACTTCTTCTGCCATTGGCATCTAAAGCCTGATCCTGAATGTTTGGAACATTTTCCAATACCTCATTGGCATTTTTAATATTAGAATACAATCCACTCCAATCACGACCAACGTTGCCATTGGTTGAGTTAGTGGTGAACAAATCAATTTGAATATTGGCCGGGTTATCACCACCTGCATAAGCATTATCGGCAGTTACATCACCATTAATCATATAATCCCAAATGTGGTAGTCATTGTACATGCCACCATAAGCACCTGAAATTAGTTTTTCTGCTCCTGCAGCTGTTGTAAACGCCACATCGCCAGTAACCTGGTTAAAGGGCTGTTTATCAAGGAAATCTTTTTTGCAACCACTTTGCATCGTAATGGTTAATGCTGCAGCCGCTACTAATGAATATATTTTTAGTTTCATTTTCTTATTTCTTAAAATCCAACATTAACACCGAATAATATACTTCTCGATTGAGGATAAGTTCCAAAATCAACGCCCATGTTCGGACCGTTTGCAGCGCTCACATTTACTTCCGGATCTAAACCAGAGTATTTAGTGAAAGTTAACAGGTTATATCCGGTAGCAAACACAGTAATTTTGCTCATTCTTAATTTCTCCAATACCGATTGACCAAAGCTGTACGATAAGGTCGCTGTTTTTAAACGAAGGTATGAGGCATCTTCAACAAAACGGCTTGAGGTTAGTGAGTTTTCAGAGCTGCTTCTTAATGCTTTTGGAATATTTGTGATCTGACCCGGTGTTGTCCATCTATCCAAAACTGCAACAGATTGGTTTTTAGAATCAAACATACCTTCTAGATCAATTCTGGTTGCATTGAATAATTGACTTCCTTGAACGCCTTGAAAGAAAATGTTTAAATTCCAGTTTCCGTAAGTTAAATTGTTCGTCATACCGTAGATGAATTTTGGCTGAGCAGAACCAATAAAAGTTCTATCCCCAGGGTCAGCTGAACCAGTAACACCATTGCCGTTGGTATCGGCATATTGGGCTGCACCAGTAGCTGGATTAACACCTGTAAAAACGTAACCATAAAAACTACCCAATGGCATTCCTGTAACTACTCTAACTGCTGCGTCACGCTCGTAAATGCCGGCAAAATCTAATGATTGAGTAGTAGAACCTAAATCAGTAACTTTGTTTCTATTTAATGAGAAGTTTAAATCAGTTGTCCATTTGAATTTTTCACGGTCGAAGTTTTTAGTTGATAAGGTAAACTCTAAACCTTTATTTTCCATTGCCCCAACGTTATAAGCCTGGCTACCAAAACCCGATGATGGAGGTAACTGAACGTTAATTAACAGGTCATTGGTTTTTTTCAAGTAGGCATCAGCACTAAAAGTAATTCTGCTCTTAAACATGGTTAAATCTAAACCTACGTTGGTTTGTGTTGTTTTTTCCCATGTTAGTGCGTTGTTAGCCGGATTTTGAAGGTTGTATTCGCCTTGTGCATTTACGCTGTAAAGTTTTAAGTATGCATAATCTCCAATACCTTCGTCATTACCTACTTTACCCCAGCTACCACGAAGTTTTAAATCATCAATGGTTTTGCTTTCCTTCATGAAATTTTCTCCAGAAATTCTCCAACCAGCAGAAACTGAAGGGAAATAACCGAAACGGTTTTCTTTTGCAAATCTTGATGAACCATCTGCCCTAAAGTTTGAGCTGAATAAATATTTACTATCGTATGCATAGGTTACACGGGCAAGGTATGATTGCTTGCTCCATTGTGCCTGCTGCGGAATGGTTAATGCTACAGATGGTGCGGTTGGATTACCAGCTACATCATAAAAACGAGTAGATTCGTTGTTGTTATATTTCCAGTCTGATGATTGAATGGTATAACCACCTGTTGCTGTAAAAGCATTTTTACCTACGTTTTTAGTGTAGTTCAAGATGTTCTCGTTTAACCAAACACCTTCTCTGGTCGTGTTATCACGTACCACACCTCTTTCCTGGCGACCATACGTGGTTAGGAAGTTATCAGTGAAATAACGATAGAAATTTCTGTTATTATTTGTACTGATGGTAGATTTTAAGAATAAATCTTTAGTAAAGTTTAATTGTGCACCAAAAGCACCAATAAATTTAAAGTTTCTCGTTCTATTATCAGAGCCATAGGCCAATGCCAATGGGTTATCCCAGCCACCAGCGTTTGGAATCGTAGTATATTGTCCGTTTGGCTCGAAAATACTGATTGTTGGCGGAGTGGTTAATGCACCCAAAATTACACCGCCACGAGAAACACTGCTGTTATCACCTACATCGATAGAGGTGCTTGATGTTAAAACAGCATTTCCGGTTAATTTTAACCAAGGCGTGATGTTTTGCGTGGCGTTAAAGTTAGCTGTTAAACGATCTAACTTTGCAGGTGCCACAACTCCTTGATCTTGCTGGTAACCTGTAGAGAAATAATATTGGCCACTTTTTGTTCCGCCAGAAAGTGAAATTTGATATTGATTTTGCTTTCCGGTTCCGAAAGTTTCGTTTTGCCAATCTGTATTGTAATTGCCACCAAACGAAGTATATCCGAGCTCTCTCATCAAACCAACGTATTGCTCGCTGTTTAGCACTTCTTGCTCTTGCCAGAAATTAGAAAAACCTGTAAAAGCATTAAAAGCAACTTTTAATTTTCCTGATGAACCTTTTTTAGTGGTGATTAAAACCACACCGTTTGCACCGCTTGAACCATAAATTGCTGCTGCCGATGCATCTTTTAAAATTGTCATCGATTCGATATCATTTGCATTTACAAAACTTGCATCCCTCGACGTTACGCCATCAATCACATATAATGGACTGTTAGAAGCCGTGATAGATGTGTTACCCCTAATGCTAATTGAAATACCTGCACCTGGTTTTCCTGATTGCGAACTCACCTGAATACCAGCGGCACGACCTTGAATGGCTTGTAGTGGGTTAGTAATCGGCTGATTTTCTAAATCTTTAGATGAAACTGATACCACAGCTGTTGTTAAATCTTTCTTAACGGTGGTACCGTAACCAATCACCACAACTTCGTTCAGTTGTTGATTATCATCAGATAATGTTACGTTAATGCTTGTGCGGTTGTTTACAGCCTCTTCAACAGCTTTGAAGCCGATGAATGAAAACTCCAAAGTAGCATTCTGTGGAGCAGTGATGCTGTAGCTACCGTTATCGGCAGTAGATGCTCCTTGGTTAGTTCCTTTTACTTTTACAGAAACTCCAGGCAGTGGCAGACCTTTCTGATCTTTTACTAAACCCTTTATGGTGATATTCTGCGCCATACTCAAAGAGATTCCGCATAGAATACACACCATAAGTAATGTAAACTTTTTTCTCATAATTTTTGCTCTTGTTAATTGTTATACTGGGTAAAGTTAACACTACTTCTATGTTAAATACAAGTTTTTTGAATGTTAATTTTAATGTAAGTTGCTGATATTTAGGTATTTGTATTTGTTTTGATACGCTTAAGTACCGTGCTTATTATTGTGGCTTTGGTATTGATTATCAGCGTTTAAGTACCCAAATGGTGCAGGCTGCCGGAGTGAATATGATACGCTTTAGCACCATAAATATTTTTTCGGTTTTAAGAACTAAAACAACGCAAATATGACGAATCCAAACCCAAAATTATTCAATTACCAACTGGCTCCACCCATTTTTTCCTGTTTTCTTGAGTATCTTCTTCCGATCATCCATCACTTTTTTGATTCGGGTTCCGAATGTCCAGCATGTGTTTTGTCTGATGGAAAGTAGTTCTGATAACTTATGAGAAGAGATTTTTCCTTTTGTTGAATAGATCAGGAAAATCATATAGAAGGCCTTATTGATTGGTATTCTGGTATTATGAAAAATGGTATAAGTAGTAACAGATTCCTCATAGCCACATTTGCTACACCTTCGGCTATGTAAAATATGGCCAGAAAAGTAGTGTTCACTGCTGCATTTACGGCAATGGTACCCTTTGCTCCATTTCAGTTCCGCTAAAAACTCATAGCAACTCTCTTTATCAGGATAGATTTTGCTGAATTCCTCAAAATCCACTTCCGTATTCATTACCCGATCGCGGGATACTTTTTCAACGCTGGTTTGAAGCTGCTCATTATCCTGTTCCAGCAGTACATTCATTCGCGAAATTTCCTCTGCTTGTTTTTGAAGTAGCGCATTTACCTCTTCCAGGGCCTGGTTTTTACTTTCGATAATGAGCGACTTGTGATAAACCTCACGCGTACGTTCTTCAACTTTAGTCTCTAACTCCTGGTTAACGGTATCTTTCAGTTTAGCATTAATCGCCATTTGCCTGATGATTTTTTGCTGCGCTTTATCTTTTTTAAGTTTCAGCAGCCGCACTTTATCTCCAATGGCAAACGACAGGAAAACCATCTCCAGCACAAAACAAAAACTTAAGCTGTAATAACTGATGGCACCAAAGTTTAACCAGCTTAACCCAAGCATGATTAAAAATTTCAATGTGAAACCCACAAACAAAAAACTATAGCCTAAAACGAAGAAGCGTGCCGGTTGATAGCCATTGTTATAAATGTAAATCCCTGTAAAAAAGGCTACTGAAAGCGGGATAGCTTCTATAAACTTATAGCTGAAAAGCGTCTGATCAAATAGGTAACTGTAGGCAAAAAGGATTAATCGGGCAGCAATTATTCCAACAATCAGTTGATTTAACTTTGGTGCCTTTGCTTTAACAAATAGCAATTCTCTGGTAAACAATAAGGCGAAAATACTTGTTGCACACAATGCAAATGCGTAAGCCACCTGATTCCAGGCAGGTGCATTGGGCCATAAATATTGATAGGCAATTCCATCGCTACTCATTTCGAAGAAGCCTACACTAAGGTTATAGAGTACGTAGTAAAGATATTGTTTCTGCCGGATGGCGATAAACATGATCAGGTTATAAAAGCTGAATACGAGGATCATTCCGTAAAAAATCCCGAAATAAAAGTATTCATCTAAGGCATAAGAAATGAACCACTCGGCAGTTCTAAGCACAATGATTACATCAGCTATCTGCGATGAGCTGATCTTGAAATAGTAAGTTTGGGTTTCCTTCCCTTCATTCCTGATCGGAATTTCGAAATTTTTATGGTGGATCAAGCGTTTATTGAAAGCATTGGCATCACCAAGGTTTTCCGTTTTATAGCTTTTATCTGGTTGCGGAATATATGCAGTAATGTTATCGATCGTTTGATCAAAAAATTCCAATATCAACGGCTTTTCTACAGTTTCATTGGGCTTAACTTTAATCCGGAACCAATAAGTTTTATTTAGGTTTTTAGTTTGTGGTGTGCTGGTTACACTGGCTTTAAATTGTGAATCGAATTTCGAACTTTTGATTTCATCGAACGTGAACTTATTCGCCCCATCTTCCAGTACTTCGATTTCCGTAAAAGTAAAAATATGCTGGTCCACACCATTTTGAATAGCAACAGGCTTTTGAGCCATTAATCCGGTGATGGAAGACAGCAAAATGCCTAAAAGCAGGAAATATATTTTAGTAGAAAATTGGTTCAGCATGAAGCACAAAGGTAGCAATTTTGCATATGGCAGAAGCAGGCTGCCTATCAGCTGATTTTCATATTAAAAAATAAGTGAGACACTGGTACCTTTATGCTCTTCGGATTGAATCTCGACAGTTATATGGTGGAACTTGGCAATGCTCTGCACAATGGCTAAACCCAAGCCAAAACCATTTTCTTCTGTATTGCCACGCTTGAAACGGTCAAAAGCATTATCCAACAACTCTTTTTTCATCCCCAAACCACCATCTTCAATGGTTAGGCTGTAATGGTTTCCGATATTTTTACCAGTGATGGTGATGAAACCATTTTCAACATTATATTTTATAGCATTATTGATAATGTTCATTAAAAGCGTATGAATTAATGCTTTATTGCCAATGAACTGAAAATCACTTGATAGGTTTAGGTGATAGGCAATATTTTTATCGGCTATACGGTCTTCCAGATCTTCATAAATATCCTCAATTTCCTGCTGAATGCTTAATGCCTCGGATTTTAGATATTGGTTATTTTCTACTTTAGAAATCAGTAGCAGGCTATTGATTATCAATTTTAAACGGTTAAGTGTTTTTAAAGAAGCATAAATTTTATTTTCATGCTCCTCTGGTATATCGGCTGTGTTGAGCATGTTTTCGAAACGTGTACTCAGTACTGAAATTGGGGTTAATAGTTCATGGGAAACATTGGCAATGAATTGCTTCTCTAAATCGAAAAGCGTGTTAATTTTTTTCATTAGCGCATTTACACTGTTGTCTAAAATTTTAAAATCATCGGTGCTGGTTGGAATATTTTCATAGTTGTAATGAGAAGGGTCGTCAACCAGATTAATTTTTTTGTCGATGATGGAATAAAATGGCTTTAGCAAAAAGTTGGAAAAGAAATAATCGGTTACCAGGGTGATGAGTAGTGCTGCAAATAGCACAATTAACATATAAAAACGAATGGCATTCTTGATGGATGAGAGTGACGTCATCGATTCGCCAATTTCTAAATTGTACCAGTTGGTATGATACGAAAATTTATAATTTAAAATTCGGTACACTTCAATATCACCTTCAATTTCTCTTTTTTCGGTGAAGATTTCGGCAGAGGTACTTTTCTGACTATCAGGAATATCCGTTAAAATGATGAATTCCTCTTTTAAGATGTTATAATCTGTAAAAGATTGTTCTTTATTAAGTAAGCTATCTATCTCATTATCATTCAGGTGCTCGATAATCTTATTTCTTTTCTTGATTAACCGGTTATCAAGCTGATTAAAAGCCAGTTTATCCAAAGAAAACAAGATAATTCCCCCTAATACCACGATAATCGCGATTTTGGTGATGGCATTGTATAAGGAAAACTTAACCTGTAACTTCATTTGGTTGGTTCAATAGTTCAATGGTTCATTTGTTCAATGGTTCATTTGTTCAATAGTTCATTAGTGAATACGCAAATGAGTTGCAAATAACGCGTTAAACGCTTTCGCCGGACTACGTTCTCCCGACCTCTGACTTTTTAGCAATTAATTCGATAGCCAATACTCCTTACCGTTTCGAACCAGTCGATTTCTGTTACTGCTGCAAGCTTTTTTCGGAGGTTTTTAACATGCACATCAACAAAATTGGAATCAGAATTTACTTCCAGTATGTCGCCCCAAACGTGTTCAGTTAAACTCATTCTCGAAACTACCCGATTTTTGTTCAATACCAGGTAGTTAAAAATCTCGAATTCTTTTTTTGTAAGATTCAGCCTTTCCTCGCCAAAAGCAACTGTTCTGTTTTGAATGTTGAGCAGAAAATTATGAATATTGATCTCGTTTTTCTCGAGTTTATGTTTCCTCCGGGTAATGGCATGCATCCGGGCGAGCAACTCATTTAATGAAAATGGTTTTGGCAAATAATCATCTGCACCTTCATCCAAACCTTTAATCCGATCGTCGACAGCACTTCTTGCAGTGAGGATAATTACGGCATCATCACGATCTTTGATTGATTTTAGCTGTTTCAAAACTTCAAAACCATCACCATCGGGTAAGCCTAAATCAAGTAAAATGAAATCGTAATTATTTACGAATATCTTTTCTTCCGCAGAAGATTTTTTCCAGGCATGTTCCACAATGAAACCTTCCTTGCTTAAAAATTCATCCATTTCTAAAGCCAGGCTTTTTTCATCTTCAACTATGAGTACGTTCATGAATGAGTTATAAGTGTTAGGTTATACGTTTTAAGTGATTGAGATGAATCTTTGATCTTGATTCTTTGTTCCTTTATCCTCTTACTAAATTAATGTTTTTCAGAATGATCTCGCAGGCTTCCTTAATTTCTTCTTTGGTAATGATTAATGGAGGCGCAATGCGCATGGAATTGCTGCAATGCAAAAACCAATCAGACAGGACACCATCCAAAATGCAGGCATCAATTATTTTTTTATTGATATCGAAATTTTCAAATTCAACAGCCAGCATTAAACCTTTACCTCTAATTTCTTTAATGACCGGATGTTTCAAAAGTGATTTAAAAAGTAGTCCTTTTTCTTCAACCTGCTCGACAATCTTATTATCGACTAACGTTTTTAGCGTAGCCAATCCTGCAGCACAACAAACCGGGTGACCGCCAAAAGTGGTCATGTGGCCCAAGATAGGGCTATGTGATAAAACTGACATAATCTCTAACGAACTGATAAAAGCGCCAATCGGCATGCCGCCACCAATTCCTTTTGCAAGCAGTAACACATCAGGAACCACGTTGTAGTGCTCAAAGGCAAACATTTTACCACTTCGGCCGAAACCAGATTGGATTTCATCGAAAATGAGGAGTGTTTTGGTTTCGGTACATTTTGCCCTCAACGCTAAAATGTATTCCAAATCAGCAACGCGAATTCCGGCCTCTCCCTGAATGGGTTCGATAAACACAGCAGCTATATCATCTGTAATTTTTTCAAGATCAGCTAAGTTATTGTGTTCAATGAAACTTACATTTGGTAAAAACGGTCCGTAGCCTGAAGAATAAAAATCGCTTTCCATTAAACTTTCAGCACCTTGTGTACTGCCATGATAGGCATTTTTACAAGCAATAAATCCTTTTCTGCCCGTATAACGTTTGGCCAGTTTCATGGCACCTTCAACCGCTTCGGTTCCCGAATTTAAAAAGTAAGTACAACTTAAACTTGCTGGTAAAATATCGGCTAGTGCTTTAGCAAAATTAACCTGTGGGGTTTGTACATACTCTCCGTACACCATTAAATGCATGTAGGTTTCGGCTTGCTTTTGTATGGCTTCTACAACCGCAGGATGGCAGTGGCCAACGTTGCTCACGCCAATGCCCGCAATGAGATCTAAATGTTTTTTATCAGAAGAATCATAAATGTAAACACCTTTGGCCCTTACAAATTCGAGCAATAAAGGTTCGGGAGAGGTTTGTGCATTGTGTTGTAAAAACAACTGACGTTGGGTAAGCATGGCACAAAAGTACGGAAATGAAATAGCCTTTGAAACAAAAAAGACCTGCATTGCTGCAAGTCTTCGTATCTAATTTTTTGGTCCGCCTTTAAAGCGGTTGAGCAACTCTCGCTTAAATCCTTCCTGTGCCCTGTAAAATTTTCCAACCACTTTAATTGGTAAGCTGGATTTTAAACGGTTGTAATATTTTTTATCGAGATTTAGGTCTCTCTGTTTAAAATCGAATTCACTGGTAATCAAACTTTGCACCTGAGCATCACTCAAATTATCAATCTCTGTAGTTTTTCTATAGGAGATCATTTTTTGCATGCGTTCTTTGCGTAAGGCATTTTGCTCAGCCTGCATATCATTATAAATGGGCCAGAATACTTTAGCTTCGTCTGGTGACAGATCTAATTTTTGAGTGAAAAAGGCAATTTTTAACGATTCGATTTCCTCGCCTTTTGGTCGTTGTGCCAAAAGGGTGGTGGGTAACAGGAACATTAAAGCAACGAATAATAAATTCTTCATTTTTTTAATTAGTTATTTAATTCATGAGTTAAATCACTCGGAGAGTAGTTGCTCAATATATAGTTTTCCATTTCTGTATCTGAGGCAGAAGTAGTTTTGGATGTGCTTAAGTTTTGAGCCTCCAAATGCTCAATAATTGTACTTTCATCAATGTCGTACAACATTTGTTCATTGGCAAGTTCTGCAGGCTGAGTTTGTGCAACAGGTATAGAGGTGCTATTTTGATAAAAATAAGCACCGAAGGATGCAATAATAACAAAACAAGCTGCACTGGCATACTTTACAATGTTACGCCTCCAAAGTGGAACAATATTCGCAATTTTTTGAGGTTGTTCTGCTTCAATTCTGGCGGCAATCCGATTTTGCAGGTTGTTAAAATAATTTTCCGGAACAGCAAAAGCATTTTCGGCTACAGGCAATTCCGATAACCTTACATTTGTTTCTAAACGTTCAGTAAGTTTTTCGAAATAATTTTCTGGAACTTTAAAAGCATTTTCAACTGTGTGTTGCTTTAATCCATCTATAAAAACTGATTGTTGCACCGATTCCGTCACACCTTCAAAATAGTGATCCGGTACTGTAAAAGGATTATTTTTCCCCATTGCAGCAAGGCAGGGTGCATCCTTTTTCCAATCGTTATCTTCTATATTTTCATTCATCACGGATATATGATACAATTTTTTGGAAAAGGTTTAATAATCAATTTCATCATTTGTAATAATTGCCTCAATTTTTTTTGCTGCGATGTGAAATGACGCCTTTAATGCTCCGACAGATGTGCCTAAAACTTCTGAAATTTCTTCATATTTCATATCATCAAAATACTTCATATTAAAAATGATGCGCTGTTTTTCAGGAAGGGTAAGGATGGCTTTTTGCAGTTTGAGCTCCAGTTTATCCCCATTAAAATAAGATGATGCGACTAAATTGTCGGCCAGTTCTGAAGAAACTTCATCAAGTGGGGTATTGTTTTTCTGCTTTTGTTTATTTAAAAAAGTGATCGACTCATTGGTCGCGATTCGATAAATCCAGGTGTATAGCTGCGAATCGCTTCTGAATTTATCCAGGTTTTTCCAGACTTTAACAAAAACTTCCTGGAGCAAATCGTCACAATCATCGTGATTGAGAACCAACCGCCGGATGTGCCAATAAATTTTTTGCTGATATTTTTTTAGCAGAAGATTAAAAGCCTCATTACGCGTTTTTTCGACGGCAAACATGGCAAGAATTTCTGAATCTTCAACTTGTTTCATCTATATTTTTTAGAGAGGAGCAGGTACTCGTAAGGGATGGGGCAAAGAATTAAACAATAAGGAAATTGGGAATAGATAATGGTAAATAGGCAATGTTACGTGGTAAAAAGGAAATAGGGAATGGGTAATTGAAATAAAGCCTGCACTAGCAAATGCATCTATCTATCTGTTTCCCGTTCTCTATTTCCATTTTTATATCAAAAATACTATGCTTTTTTTCTGCCGATTACTTTTTGCACAGCCTCAACAATGTTTACCGCATCTAAGCCGTATTTAGACATTAGTTGATCAGGTGTTCCGCTTTCGCCAAAAGTATCGTTTGTAGCTACAAATTCTTGTGGTGTAGGTAATTCTGTAGTTAATAAGCGGGCAACACTTTCGCCTAAACCGCCAAATTTATTGTGCTCTTCGCAAGTAACTACGCAGCCAGTTTTCTTTACAGATTTCAAGATGGCTTCATCATCTAAAGGTTTAATGGTGTGGATGTTGATAATTTCCGCATCAATGCCCAATTCAGCTAATTTTTCGCCAGCTTCAATAGCTTTCCAAACCATGTGGCCGGTTGCAATAATGGTAACATCAGTTCCTTCGTTAACCATCCACGCTTTTCCAATCTCAAATTTCTGATCAGGATCGGTAAATACTGGAATTACCGGACGACCAAAACGCAGGTAAACCGGGCCTTCATATTCGGCAATGGCAATAGTTGCTGCTTTGGTTTGGTTATAATCGCAAGGATTAATGACCACCATTCCTGGCAACATTTTCATTAAACCGATATCTTCTAAAATTTGGTGTGTTGCTCCATCTTCTCCTAAAGTTAAACCCGCATGCGACGCACAGATTTTAACGTTTTTATTCGAATATGCTACCGACTGACGAATCTGATCGTAAACACGACCTGTAGAAAAGTTCGCAAAAGTTCCGGTGAATGGAATTTTACCACCAATTGTCATACCGGCTGCAATACCAATCATGTTTGCTTCTGCAATACCAACCTGTGTAAAACGCTCAGGAAAATCTTTAATAAAAGCATCCATTTTAAGCGATCCAACTAAATCGGCACATAATGCTACAACGTTTTCATTTCTTTTTCCAGCTTCATGTAAACCAGCTCCAAAACCCGAACGTGTATCTTTTTTTTCTGTATATGTGTATTTTTTCATTATATCTTAGATATGAGATTTTAGACATTAGATATGAGACTCAAATCTCACATCTCACATCTCCAATCTGATTTAATAATCCCCTAAAGTTTCTGGTAATTGCGCCAGTGCCAAAGCCAATTGCTCATCATTTGGAGCTGTACCATGCCATTTGTGTGAGCCAACCATATAATCTACACCAGCACCCATTTGTGTACTCATTAAATTTAAAATTGGTTTACCTTTTCCGGTTAAAGTTTTGGCGTAGTGTAAGCCTTCAACAATGGCTTGCATATCATTACCATCTGTATTAATTACATGCCAGCCGAAAGCTTCAAATTTTGCTTGTAAATCATCTAAAGCGAGTACCTTACTGGTTGGTCCATCAATTTGTTGTCCGTTATAATCAACCGATGCGATTAAATGGTCAACTTTATTGAAAGGAGCAAACATTGCTGCTTCCCAGTTTTGCCCTTCCTGCAACTCTCCATCACCCAATAAAGCAAAAATGTGAGAATTATCGCCGTTTAATTTTTTTGCTAAAGCAGCGCCAATAGCAACCGATAAACCCTGACCTAATGAACCAGAAGCAATGCGGATTCCTGGCAAGTGCTCATGTGTAGTTGGGTGTCCTTGTAATCTCGAATCCAATTTACGGAAAGTTGCGAGTTCACTTTTATCGAAATAACCAGCATGTGCTAACGTACTGTACCACACTGGCGAAATATGTCCGTTTGAAAGGAAAAATAAATCTTCACCTTTACCTTCCATGGTGAAATCTGTTTTATGGTTCAACACTTCAAAATATAAAGCGGTAAAAAAATCTGTACAGCCTAGCGAAGCGCCTGGGTGGCCAGATTGACATCCGTGAACCATTCTTACAATATCTCTTCTGATTTGCGAGGCGATATCTTCTAGCTCTTTAATTGTATGTTTCATTAAAATAAGAGGTTGTTGTTACATAGCAAAGTTAATATTTTAACTGCTATATCATAATTAGTTATTGATTAAATCGAGTACCTGTTGTGTTGCATTTTTAGTGTCGACTTTTTTGATGATGTGTGACATTTTTCCCTCACCATCAATAATAAAAGTGGTACGCACCGTGCCCATATATTTTTTACCATACATGTTTTTCTCCGCCCATACGCCGTAATCATTTACAATTTTCTGGTCGGTATCTGCCAATAGGGTAAAGGGCAAACTGTGCTTAGTTATAAATTTTTGGTGCGATTTTTCATCATCAACACTCACACCTAAAACCACTATTCCTTTTGCTTGCAAGCCCTGGTAATTATCTCTAAAATCGCAGGCTTCGGCTGTACATCCAGGTGTATCATCTTTCGGATAGAAATACAATACAACGGTTTTTCCTTTGTAATCGCTTAAAGATACTTCAACGCCATTTTGGTCTTTTGACGTAATTGCAGGCGCCTGGTCTCCCTCATTTAGTTCTGCCATATATTTAATTTTAAGTGTATATGATTGATTTTGCAAGTTAAACAGTTTATCCAATTATACTGTTTAAACTTGCATAAAATATGACTTTAAGTTGTTTCGAATGGAATATTTGGAATATCATTTGAAAAGCAAAGTCTGCATTTCATTTTAATGCCCATCCCGTTTTACGCTCATACGCCTGCAGGCCTTAAGCACAGGGCCGGTATCCGCTCCAACCGGGTTTAGCAAATCAGTTTTGTGCGCAATAGAAACCGTTGGGTTGCAGTAAAAACTATTGTTTATTTCAAATCGCAAATTCATCTCAGCATCTAGGGAATAAGTTTTAATAGCAGTGTGTTAATAACCTTAATTCCTTAAGGGTAAAAAAAGAAGTTGCGTTTCTTAGTGTGTTCTCACCATTAAGGCGTTAAGGAAATAAGTTCTGATGGTCGTGTCTTAATGATCTTAATTCCTTAATGGTTAAATACAATTGCTTTTGCATGGTTCTATCACTATTTAGGCATTAAGGAAATAAGTTCCGATGCCATGTCCTAATGATCTTAATCCCTTAATGGTAAAAAATGTAACAACGTTTTAGTGTTATCTCACCATTTAGGCATTAAGGCATTAAGAAAATAAGTTCAAATCGCCCTGTCTTAATGATCTTAATTTCTTAATGGTAAAAAAGTAACAACGTTTTTAGTGCTACATCAACATGGAGAAAATAAGTTATAGATATCTGAATCGTAAATTTTTTTAACTGATTTTATCTAAAGAAAGAAATGCTATAGCGGCGCACATTGTCTTTTACATCGCTCACCACTAATTCGAAATCATGTTTTCCTGATGCCGTGCGATCATCAAAGCTATGCCAAAGTGTAGCCGTTTTCGCGTCAAATTCCATCAAAACCCATTTTCCATCAATGTATCCGTTAAAGCTTTTTATTCCAGAAAGATTGTCGCTGATTTTGAAAGTCATTTTAGATAATCCAGCCATACTTTTTCCATCGGCAATATTTACTGCACTGATTCGTGGCACCACGGTATCAACCGCGATATAAAAACTACCAAAATTCCTTGGCGAGGCTTTTACATATCCATTTTCGAATGTTCCGCCTTGCGATGAACCACCAGTACTTACGATAAGGGCTTTGCTGCGCAGGTTTTCAGGGAGCGCATCTGCCTTAATCCAAAGATTAAAACCCACATGAAGCGGTGTGTAACGGTTATGAATCTGATGGATGTTTGACCAGGCATTGCCTGCTGGTTTTGGAAGTTTTTTGTAAGTAAAATTTAAATCGTTATATAGTGTACCCTGAGGTAGCACAACCTTAACTTCATCATTATTAAACTCATTTACCTTGTTGTAAGGATAAACAACTCCTGCTGGAATGATTGCGAGTGTAGCCGCTGCAACACCAGCGTTAACAGTAAATGGTAAAACTGATGAATTGCCTTTTGCATCGGTAATGATGTAGCGAAGCTGATGTGATGCACCATCATTGAAGTTGATTTTGCCGCTGTTTACCAACCCACTATAAATTTTTAGAGGATTACCCGGATCAACAAAGCTTTTTTGAATGCTTCTTTTGGTATTCAAATACGTTGGATAATCGATATGGGAATTAATTGCCTTACTGTCTTCGAAAGCAAAACGCTCCAAGGCCGAGGTATAAATCATTTTTCCATCTAATTCCAGTTGGATAGAATAAACGCCGTTTGTTCCTGAAAGTCCGTTATGCCGATCGGTTACCACCACACCAAAACCCACTTCGCCAGTTAAACTTATTGGCGTTAGCGCTTTATAATTGCCGCTTGCACCCGTAATTCCAATAGCCTGTTTCGGTGTATTTTCATTAAATGTTTTTCCATTTAAACGATAGACGTACAAACCATGAATAATCGGTGGGATATTATCAGGAATATTAATACCAAAAAACTGAGGATTGATGGTTTCTTCGGTTTTGGTATCTCTGATTTCGAAATGTAAATGTGGTCCGCCGGAACTACCACGGTTGCCAGACCAGGCGATAATTTCTCCTTTGCGTACTGGAATTAAAGTTGCATCTGGAAATTCATCAATTTCAAACGTCTTCTTTTCGTACTCCAGGTTTTTAACAATGGTGGCAATTTTTGGAGAAAAACGTTGTACATGACCATAAACGGTAGTAAAACCATTTGCATGGTTAAGGTATAGCGCCTGGCCAAAACCACTGTTTTGAACCCTTAAACGGGAAACGTAACCATCTGCCACCGCATAAACAGGATAACCTTCGCGTTGATTAGTGCGAAAATCGATGCCAGAGTGGAAATGATTGCCGCGAATTTCACCGAAAGATCCGGCAAGGGCAGGAGGAACGATATCTAATGGCTGCCTAAAATCGGTAATCGGGTATCGGTTTGTGCTAAAAATCTGTTGAGCCTGAGTTGAACTAAAGGCAAATAGAAATAAAACTAGCGTTGATATTTTAGGGAAATTCAGGATCGGATTTTTAATCATTCGTTACTTAACATCAAAATTTAAAAGTTGTTTTCCTTCTAACCAAGCCTCCAGCTTATCGCCTTGGTTGGTTTTGCCAACGCCTTCCGGGGTGCCTGTAAAAATGAGGTCGCCCTTTTTTAAGGTAATGTATTGAGAAACAAAACTGATGATCTTTTCAAAAGAGAATAACAAATCCTTTGTGTGTCCTCTTTGGCGACTTTCACCATTTACCTTCAATTCAAAATTTAAGCTGTACATGTCCTCAAAATCGCTTTTTGGCAAAAATATGCTCACAGGTGCCGAGCTGTCAAACCCTTTAGCCAATTCCCACGGTAAGCCTTTTTCTTTGTGTTTGCTTTGGATATCCCGGGCAGTAAAATCAATTCCCAAACCAATTTCATCGTAATAGTTGGAAGCGAATTTCTCGGCAATGTGCTTCCCTTCTTTGCATATTTTTAAAACCACCTCAAGCTCATAATGAACATCATTAGAAAAATCAGGTAAATAAAATGGTTTATTATCTTTCAGTAAAGCCGTATCAGGTTTCATGAAAATTACCGGGGTAGTAGGAACAGGGTTGTTTAATTCTTTTGCATGTTCGGCGTAATTTCTGCCAATGGCGATGATTTTCATTTCTTTCAAAGTTAGAAGTATAACAGCATAGAGATTTTCAAAAATCTCGATGAGCCAAAAATAGAAAAGAAAATGGTGTTATAAAACCGAGATGCGTTTTACCTGACTTTCGGACCCTGCCATTACACGTAGAAAGTAAATGCCGGCATTTAAACGGCTGGGAATATTGAAGCTTTTGGTTTGCTCGCCAGCGTTTAGTCTTTCATTGGCCAATGTTACTACCTCATTCCCTAACAAATCTATTATTTTGATGGTAGTTTGGGTTCCATCCTTTCCGATAGATAAGATAATATTTAATTGCTCTTCAACAGGGTTCGGATAAATTTTAACAATGGTTAATAACTTATCTTTTGTTGCGGCAATATTCGAAGGTTTTGTAGTGCCTGAATAGGTATTAAACATACCAGATGAACCAAAGGTGCCAAACAAAGGCTTATAAGGCTGAATATTTGCTTTAATTTCAGGAATTCTGCTGGTTTTTTTAACTCTATTTTTTAGGCTAATGTGAATACTATCAGCTTGTTGTGCCCAAGAATTAACACTGCACGCCAAAACAATGCAAAAAATGCATAAAATTTTTGTGAGCAACGTTACTTGGTAGAGTTTCATCAAATTTATAAAGCAAATGTATTAATTAAAAACAAAGAAATTAAACATTTTGTTGATCTCTGTTATTTTAACACAATTTAACAATAAATTTTGTTTTTACCAGTGTGAAAAATACACAATATTATGGTTGTTAATTTGTTATAGTTAGTTTACTTTTGACGCACTAAAAATATCAACGAAGTGTCAAATCATAAAAATGTCAACGCATTAACTGCTGGCGGGGTGCTGGTAAGTTTGGGGATTGTTTTTGGCGATATCGGTACATCACCATTATATACGCTAAAAGCAATTTTTAAAACGGCTAAAGAAATTGCAGAAAAAGGCGGCGGCGGCGGTTCATATATTAATCCAGACCTCGTGCTAGGCGCACTATCATGTGTAATCTGGACACTTACCTTGCAAACTACCATAAAATATGTAATGATCACCTTGCGTGCCGACAATAAGGGCGAAGGTGGAATTTTCTCATTGTATTCATTGGTGCGAAAGAAGGCGAAGTGGCTGGTGATACCCGCCATTATTGGTGGGGCGGCATTACTTGCCGATGGTATGATTACACCAAGTATTACGGTAACATCAGCCATTGAGGGATTAAAATTAAAGTTTCCAACGGTACAAGTACTTCCAATCGTAATTACCATCATTGCACTCTTATTTATCATTCAGCAATTTGGAACCAATTTGGTTGGAAAGTTATTCGGGCCAATTATGTTTTTATGGTTTGCGGCACTCGGCGTTTCCGGATTGGCGCAAATCATCCATGATCCGTCGATTTTTAAAGCCTTAAATCCATATTACGCCATTCACTTGCTGATCACAAATCCTGGTGCACTGGCCATTTTAGGTGGGGTTTTCCTGTGTACCACCGGAGCAGAAGCACTTTACTCAGATTTAGGACATTGTGGAAAACAAAATATACGTGTAAGCTGGATTTTTGTAAAATTGATGTTGATTTTCAATTACTTAGGTCAGGGTGCTTGGGTGTTAAAAAATCCCAATTATGATCCACATTTCGTAAACCCTTTCTTCGAGCTGGTTCCTCCTGGAATGGTTTTATTCATGGTTGGTTTAGCTACAACAGCTGCGGTAATTGCATCTCAGGCCATGATTTCCGGTTCATTTACCTTAATTTCGGAAGCAGTAAGATTGAATCTTTGGCCAAAAGTTAAAATCAATTATCCAAGTGTACAGAAAGGACAGTTGTATGTGCCTTCCATTAACTGGCTGTTGTGTATAGGCTGTATCATCATCGTTTTGATTTTCAAAAAATCTGATGATATGGAGGGGGCATATGGTTTAGCCATCAACCTTACTTTCTTAATGACAACCGTTTTGGTTGCCGTTTACATGTTAAGGAAAAAGTTTCCTAAATATCTGATTGTAATTTTCGTTGTAGTTTACGGTGCGATAGAACTTGCTTTCCTTGCAGGAAATTTATTCAAATTCATCCATGGCGGTTGGGTTACATTATTAATAGGTTGCGGTTTGTTAAGCGTCATGTGGACCTGGTACAACTCACGGAAAATCAAAAATCGTTTCGTTAAATACGTTGAAATTGAAGATTATTATCAGATTTTGAGCGAATTAAGCGTTGATGAAACCGTTCCTAAATATTCGTCGCAGTTGGTGTATTTAACCAGTGCAAATTTTAAAACGGAAATAGAATCGAAGATTATTTATTCTATTATCCAGAAAGAACCAAAACGTGCTGATGTGTATTGGCTGGTTCACGTAGATGTAATGGATGAACCTTATACGCTTGATTACAAAGTTGAATTTTTAATCCCAGGAAAGTTAATCCGTATCGATTTCCGTTTAGGATTCAGGATTGAACAACGTGTAAACTTGTTGTACCGTAAAGTGGTCGAAGAGTTGGTTAAAAACGGCGAAATCGATATTACAAGTCAGTATAAATCGTTAAATAAACATAAAATAGCTGGCGATTTCAGGTTCGTTCTTTTAGAAAAACACCTTTCTAAATTTACAAAATTGAGTTTCTACGAACGACAGATTATGGATTACTATTTCTTGTTAAAGAAAATGAGTTTATCGGAAGAACGAAGTTTTGGTTTGGATAGCAGTTATGTTGACGTGGAGAAAGTTCCGTTGATTTTTGTAACGCCTGATGATATTGAGCTAAATAGATTACCTGTTTAATTGATGAGAACAGCACTATTAATTTTGGGCATTTGCCTTTTCATTGCTGGTCCGGCTGCAAAGATTTACCATCTCGATCATGCAAATAGCTATATGATTGCGTCTGGTTTAGGTTTAGTGATGATCACCGCCCTGGGATTTGTCAAGAAGAAAGATCACCAGGATTAGTAGATTTTAGGATTACAGAGTAACTTACACTGTTAGTCCTATGAGTTGATGCCGTTTTGCTATCCGTTGGTGCGCTCACCAACAGGCGTCGACAGCCCTTTAATGTTCCTATCGGTTGGTGTCCCCACCAACCGAAACATGTTTTAATCGGTTTAGCATAAAGGTTGAAATTTTTCCTATCAGTTGGTGTCCTCACCAACCGAAATATGCTAAAAATTGGTTTAGCATAAAGGTTAAGATTGTTTCTATCGGTTGGTGTCCCCACCAACCGAAATTTTAAGTTTACCGACGAGATTACAACCCGCAAATTAATCTCGAAAATGAGTGAGTATATTAAATTTATCCACTCCAGTCTGATAAAAATCAGCACTGCTCCAGGCATAGTCTTCTGGGCGCTTACATAATTTCCACTTATCTTCTATAGGATTCTCATGTACGTAATCTAATTTCTGAATCAAGATCTTTTCTGTACTTAAAGGAATCGCTAGTGGGTCTCTTTTCCAAAATTGATATTCACGATCATCCTTCTCTGATCTATATTTGTTTAGCAAATCAGGCTTAAATTTTGTTAAATATCTCTTAAACTGATGTGCTGTAAACTTGGTGAAACTGGCTGCCGGACTTTCTTTGCCATTAATTCTAAGCATGCTCCAAAGGAGATGGATATGATTTGGCATAAGTACATACCCGTAAATTTCAACCAGTTTTTGGTTAACTAAATATTGTAATGAATTAATAATAATCAATTTAAATTCATCTTCTTTAAGAAGATGATCAAAATTATATACCGTGTCAGTATAGAAGTACGGATAATGATAATCCATTTGTCCCTGGCGTTTGTGAAAAATATTCATTTTGATTTAGTTTTGAGCGACAACTCAAAGGCAATATAATTATTTGGTATGTATTTCTGTTAGTGAAGACACCAACCGCTGGTCTATTCATTTTGCTTTAGTATTGAGGGACAACTATAAGGCAATATGGCTATTTGATATGTATTTCGGTTGGTGAGGACACCAACCGATAGGCTAATTATTTGATATCTATTCTGTTGGTGAAAACACCAGCAGATAGTCTATTCATTTTGCTTTAGTATTGAGTGACACTAAAAGGCAATATGATTATTTGATATGTATTTCGGTTGGTGAGGACACCAACCGATAGGCTAACGTACTAAAGGGCCTCTGCATTACGGCTATCTGTTTGATCAAACGAAACTTAATCTAAACTTCCTGTGCCAGTTTGCTATGTTTGTAGCCATACGCAAAGTAAACCACCAATCCGATAACCAGCCATATTCCAAAACCAATCCAGTTTGAAATACCTAGTTCGCACATCATATACAAACAGCTGATTAATCCTAAAACCGGAATGAGTGAAAGATTCTTTGTGATGCAATAGAAAGAAATGATCACACAGATGATGAGAAAAATCCACATTGGGATTTTATGTTTGAACAAGCTCCAGCCACTTTCGTATTTTTTCTCAACAGATACTTTTGAAGCTGAAATAAACTGTTCATAACGATCGCCCGGGAGCGCACTTAAATACGATTCAGCATCAACTTTATCAGCCAGCATAATTTGCGGTGCGGCATTTTTTACAATTTCTTCCTTTACAATTTTGAGCTCATCTCCATTTAATGAGGTAACAAAAGAAACCGTTTCGATTGTTTTAGGTGAATTAAAGAAGAATGCTTTGGTGTCTTTACCAAATTGGGTAAAGGCAAATATAATAGCTGCTAAAAAAGCAAGTGGAACAATAAACTTACTGTTTACGTATGGTATTTTAAATTTCCCTCGCTGCACATCCGGACGATTTTGCAGCACCAAAACGCCGGCACAAACCAGTACAAATGCAAATAGTGTACCTATCGAGCAAAGATCAGTTACAATCGTTAAATTCATGAAAAGTGATGGAACTGCTACTACAAAACCCACAACGATGGTTGCAAAGGAAGGCGTTTTATATTTGGGGTGAATTTTAGAAAATGATTTTGGCAGTAAACCATCACGGCTCATGCTCATCCAGATACGTGGTTGCCCCATTTGAAATACTAAAAGTACGCTTGCCATGGCAAAAACTGCACTTACAGCGATAATTCCGCTCATTAATTTCAGGTTGATCTGATCAAAAACGAATGCTAACGGATCACCGACAGCAAGCGTATCTGATTTCACAATCCCGGTTAAAACCAACGCTATTGCTACATATAAAATGGTACAAATAATAATTGCCCACATCATGCCACGAGGTAAATCGCGTTGAGGATTTTTACATTCTTCGGCAGTAGTAGAAATGGCATCAAAGCCAATGTAAGCGAAAAATACAGCAGAAACGCCCTTCAAAATACCCGACACGCCATTGGGCGCAAATGGATCCCAGTTTTTAACATCAACATAAAATATACCTACAGCCAAAACCAATAAAATAACAGCTAACTTAACCACAACCATGGCATTGCTGGCATTGCGGCTCTCTTTCATTCCGCGATAAATTAACCAGGTAATCAGTATGATAATGCCAAGCGCCGGAATGTCGGCTACTAAATGAAATCCTCCAATTTGAGGGGCGGTTAACCAGGCATTATTAGCCAAAGCAGTTGCAGTATCAAGACCGGCCAGGTTTTTTCCTGCAGCAAGCAAAGCTTCTGCGGTTTTATGACCGTTGTAAGCACTCAAATAATCCATTGTCGCCCAATCTGGGACATGAATGCCGTTAATTCCGAGAAAAGGAATTTTTATGGTGGAGAGTAATCCTGTAAAATAATCAGACCAGGAAATGGCTACCGTTATGTTTCCAATGGAATATTCCATAATTAACGACCAACCGATGATCCATGCCACCAACTCGCCAAATGCCACATACGAGTAGGTGTAAGCACTACCTGAAACCGGAACCATTGAAGCAAATTCGGCATAAGCAAAGGCAGCGAAACTACAAGCCACCGCAGTAAAAATAAACAAGAAAATTACAGCTGGTCCGCCATCGGCACTGGCTTTGCCAATGGTGCTGAAAATTCCGGCGCCAATGATTGCTGCAATACCAAATGCGGTTAAATCGCGTACTCCAAGTGTTTTGTGTAGGGTGTTGTCGTGGTCGCCGTAGCCGCTCGCCGCATCTTTTAATATCTTGGAAATCGATTTCTTTCTAAATAGCTTTTCGAACATCTTAGTTTGCTTGTTGTATTCTTCAAACTTATAAAAATATCAGTTAAAAACGTTTAAAGCAACATATAAATTTCACTACATATCATTATTGATTTTACAAAAGCGGTCAAATTATCACTTTTGTTGATGGAAATTGGCGGCATGATGAGATGTTCTGCTAAAAATCTCGCTGTATTGTAATCTGTGTGTGTTTATGTGAATCTCATGATTTTTAAAGCATCATAAAAAGCTACTTTTGCCACCAAAATTGAAATTATTCATTCTTCCTGTTAAGTAAAATGACATCATCCACTATTAAAACATCTTATATCAAGGAGAAAAATCAAGGAATCGCCACAATTCTGGCTTTTGCATTGATTCCACTTTCCGGTTTTGCCACTGATATTTATATTCCATCATTACCCACTATGGCTGGCGAAATGGATGTAAGCAATGTTCAGGTTCAGCTAACATTAAGTATTTTTCTGATTAGTTATGGTGTGGCGCAACTTTTTGTCGGAAGCTTGTTAGATAGTTTCGGGCGTTACAAAATTGGATTATACAGTTTACTGATATTTGCAATGGCGAGTATTGTAATCGCAACAACACACCAGATCTACCTGATCTATCTCATGCGAATTATTCACGGTCTTTCGGTAGGTGCAATTGTGGTAGCGAAGCGGGCTTATTTTGTCGATTTATTTACGGGAGAGAAACTCAAACATTATTTAAGCTTATTTTCCATTATCTGGTCTACTGGTCCCATCATTGCGCCGTTTGTTGGCGGATATTTACATACTGCATTTGGATGGGAATCAAACTTTTATTTTCTGGCTGGTTTTGCGTTGGTTTTTGCGGTGCTCGAATTTCTATTCAGCGGAGAAACCTTAAAACATTTTACAGATTTTCAACTTAAAAAAATCACTAGCATTTATATCGATATGATTAAAACCACCAGCTTTACTTTAGGAATTGTGATGTTGGGTTTAGCATACTGTATGGTAATGGTTTATAACATGACGGGACCTTTTATCATCGAACACGAACTGAAATATTCGCCCGTAATTGCAGGTTATAGCTCTTTAATTTTAGGTTTTGCCTGGATGGTAGGCGGTTTTATTGGTAAGGCAACCATTAACAAACCATTTTTTAGCAGGCTGATGATTAATTCAATATTACAGGTTGTTTTTGTGGCTTTAATGATCGTAAGTTTAAATTTCGTTAGCAATTTATTTTCGCTAATCTTTTTCGCCTTTATTATTCACATTGGTGCTGGTTTTACCTTTAATAACTATTTCACCTTTTGTTTAAGCAAGTTTCCAAAAAACGCAGGTATTGCTGGCGGTTTAACAGGTGGAATTACATATGTCATCGTGTCGTTTCTGAGTTATGGTATTGTAAACCTTATCCCAGCAAAAGATGAAGCTAATCTTTCTTATAGCTACCTAATAATGATTATACTTTCCATCATGGTGATGTTTTTAATTATGAAGACCAGGAAGAAAAATGAATTGGACGTTTGATTCTTGAAGTGCCGTTGTCTCGATTGCTTCCGATTGAGAGGTTATTTGAAGATTCTATTCAACAAAAAAGCGTTCCAGAGCATTGCTTTGGAGCGCTTTCTCGTTAATGTTTTAATTAGAATTTGTAAGATACAGTTGTTACAAATTGACGAGGTGCGATTGGGTTCACACTATAATTCTCGTGAACAAAATAGTTTAACTCATCGGTAATGTTAGCAACCTTAGCCAGCAAAGACAATTTTTTCCAGGTGTAACCCGCAGAAAGATCAATGGTGGTAAAAGGTGTAAGCGGAATTAACCGGCTTGCCGTTTGGGTTTTTGTATCTGCATAACCGCCGTTGCGTGTGCCGGTATACAACACAGTTGTACCCAGTTTCAATCCTTTAATGGCTCCATCCTGAAAAGTGTAAAAAACTGTGGCATTTGCTTTGTTTTTGGTTGTACCAATTACACGTTGGCCCTCTACAATACCCGTTGGCAGGGTAGAAACATATCTGTAAAAATTATAGCTGTATCCCGCAAGGAAATTTAATCCTGGCAGTATCGTTCCTGTCAAGTCTACCTCCAAACCATCACTTCTGGTTTTACCTGTAAATTCTTTAATTGTTGCATCAACATTCGCGCTTCCATCTGCTTTCAATAACGCCGTCTGTGCTAAATTGCTGTTCTGTATTCTATAAACCGTTACGTTTGCTGATAATTTTCCATCAAGGAAATCATTTTTTACACCCGCCTCATACTGATCGATGATAGACGGTCGCATTGGATTTAAGAAAATATCCGTTCCGGTGTTAGCGGTGAAGTTATTGGCATAGCTCAAATAGATCGATGTAGTTTTTACAGGCTCATAAATCAATCCAAACTTTGGAGAGTAAGCCTTATCAACTTTGTCAGCCGTAGCACTTGGCGTTTTTATGCCTGTAGTGGCAGATGTTACATAAGCACCAGGTGTTTTCTGGAAAGTCCATCTTACACCAGCTAAAACCTTGAATTTCTCGGTAATGCTCACTAAATCTTGTACAAAGGCGCCCATCCGGAAGATTGGGGCAAAGGTTGATGTTGCAGATACGGCATTTGGTACAAGTCCTGATCCATAATACGTAGCCGGATCTAATAAGTTAACGCTTCCATAATTGAAAGTGGCTGCACCATTATAAGTCCAGGTACCTAAAGTTGTTGCCCTTGACTGATCTGCGTCAACACCTACTAAGATAGTATGTGCCACACTTCCGGTTTTGAATTTACCGTTTAGGTTAATCTGTTCGTTGTAAGTAAACTCTTTACTTTTCGAACGGGTAACATTACGCAGTGCGATGGCATTTGCGGCTGCGAACGGGCGTTCAGCACTAAAATAATTTCTATTATAGGCTTGTCCTGATGCAATGATATTTAACTTCCAGTTTTCATCAAATTTATGATTAAAACTTAGTTGTGTGGTAGAAGTGTTGGTTTTGTTGTAAGCCCATGGCGCATTTAAGTAGGTGTTTCTTCCAAGATCAGGGATGGCGTTTGCGATGGTGCCTATACCAAAATCTGGCGTATAATCACTTTTCAGGTAATCGCCTTGCAATAAGAAATCTGTTTGCTCATTAACTTTATACAACAAGGAAGGATTTAGGTAAAATCTTTTTGATTTCACCTGGTCTCTGTAACTTCCTGCATTTTCATACGTACCAATTACACGGAAAGCCACTTTTTTCGAAATTGGTCCGTAAAGATCGATTGTAGGTTTATACAGATCATAACTGCCAACCCGCATTGATACTTCACCGCCGTATTCGAATTTTGGTTTTTTGGTGACCATATTAATTACTGCGCCACCTGTAACACCACCATATAATAAAGCTGCACTACCTTTTAATACTTCTACCGATTCTAGTGTGCTTACCTCGGGCATTCCTCCGGTGCTTGTACGAGCACCATTTTTAAAAACGTTATTGCCACCAAGGCTGTAACCTCTGGCCACAAATGTTTCTCCACTTACCGAACCGCGGTTCTCTGAGTAAGCTACGCCATTTACGTTGGCTAGAACATCGCTCAAACGCATGGCTTGCTGATCGGTGATGATCTGGTTATTGATAATTTGCACTGACTGTGGTAAATCTTTAGGTGCAATCGCGATTTTACCAAGGTTTACTGGTTTTTTGTTTGGCGTTCTGTAACCGTTTATGGCAACTTCATCCAATTGTGATGACGATTCGGCTGTTGCAAAACTGATTTTAGATTCATTATTGGCTGTTACAGTTATAGATTTTTCCTGAATCCTAACACCAACTGCTGAGATTTTAATGGTGTATTTTCCTGGGGCAACATTCTTAAGGATAAAGTTTCCCTGCTCATCTGTATGAGTAGTTTTATTGGTGTTTTTTAATCCAACACTAACTAAAGCTGCCGGATTTCCGTCACTTGTTTTAATAGATCCTGATACCGATCCATTCTTAGATTGAGCAAAAGCTGTTCCCGAGAGTAGCAGAAAAACCATTGCCAAATAAATAATTTGGGTAAATTTTTTATACATCTTATTTAGATTAATTCTTAGTTGGCGCAAAAGAAAGAAATTAAAATGAGATTAGAGAATTATTTTTAATTATTCTAAATAAGAATTGATCTGCAACTAGTTGTACAAATTTTTCGTTTTCAATGGCTTGTCAATGGCATTAGCCTGCCTTAATAGTTAGGTTTAATACTAAACTGAAATACAAACGAAAAAATAACTTATATTTCATGACTCAAAACATATCTATGAAGGCAATTTTCTCCAACTTAACATTTCAGGTTATCGTCGCAATCATCGTTGGGATAATTGTAGGGACCTACTTTCCAGAGTTTGCATCAACAGCAAAACTGATTAGTCAAGGTTTTATTAACTTGATTAGTATGCTCATCGCACCTATCATTTTCTTCACCATTGTTTTAGGTATTGCGCACATGGGCGACATGAAAAAAGTGGGTAGAGTAGGAGGAAAGGCACTGCTGTATTTCGAAATCGTAAGCACTATAGCCATTGCAGTTGGTTTATTAGTGGCAAATATTCTTCAGCCTGGTGCAGGCGTGGTGGCGAAAACTAGTGACGCATCAAAAATTTCTGGATATGCTGAGCAAGCTAAAGACATGAACTGGGCAGAATTTTTCTTGCATATTATTCCACATAATGTAATCGCGGCGTTCGCGGAAGGCAATATATTGCAAATTTTGTTATTCGCTATTCTCTTTGGTTATGGCTTGAATAAATTAGGTGGCGAGGGAACTTCGGTTTTAAATGCTTTTGATAAAATTTCGAAAGTGTTGTTTAAAATTATGAAGGTGATTATGCGACTGGCCCCAATTGGCGCTTTTGGTGGAATGGCTTTCAGTATTGGTACACATGGCTTGCAGAGTATTTTTGGAATGGCAAAACTAATGGGATCGGTTTATCTGACTTGCATTTTGTTTATTTTTGTAGTGCTCAATGGCATTTGCAGGTATTATAAGTTTAGTTTGTGGTCCTATTTAAAATTCATCAGGCAGGAAATTTTAATTGTATTAGGAACCTCTTCATCAGAATCAGCGCTGCCAAGTATGATGCAAAAAATGGAAGCCATTGGCTGCGATAAATCGGTTGTGGGTTTAGTTATTCCAACCGGATATTCATTTAACCTCGATGGAACAGCAATCTACCTGGCCATGGCCGTAATTTTTCTTTGTCAGGTTTTTCACGTCGATTTATCATTAGGTCAGCAAATTACGGTTTTAGGCGTATTGATGGTTACTTCAAAAGGCGCTGCAGGTGTAACAGGAAGTGGTTTTATTGTATTGGTTTCTACTTTAACGGCATTGAAAATTATGCCGATTGAACATATTTCAATCTTAATTGGTGTTGATCGTTTCATGAGCGAAGCCCGAGCGATTACCAACGTAATCGGAAACGGTGTGGCTACCATCGTTATCGCAAAAAGCGAAAATCAGTTTGATCAGGAGAAATATTTACAAGCAATTCAGCCAGCGGTGATTGAGAAAAATGAGGAAAGTTAGTTTTTTATGTTACAAGTTGTAAGTTATAAGTCTGGACGAAAAAAAATATAAAAATTCGCGAGCAATTAAATATTTGTTCAAAACAAATTCCTACCCTAAACCCTAAACCCTAAACCCTAAACCCTATAACCCAACTCTTTTCACTACCTTTGTATCAGAAACATGCACACAGCATGTTTAGTTAAACCAGATCACATTGGCTCAAGAAGAACAAAATAACCGCAAAGAAAAAAGCGAGTTACACCCACGCAACAAACACCGTTCGCGTTACAATTTCAAACAACTTACTGCTACATCAAAAGATTTAAAACGTTTCGTTTTTAAAAACGAACATAACGACGATTCTATTGATTTTGCAGATCAGAATGCGGTTAAAACACTCAACAGAGCGTTGTTGAAATACTTTTATAATATCTCTCAATGGGATATTCCACAAGATTTTCTTTGTCCACCAATACCAGGCAGGGCCGATTATATCCATTATGTTGCCGATCTTTTGGGTTCGAGCAATATGGGTAAAAACCCAAAAGGTGCCAATGTAAACGTACTTGATATCGGCGTTGGTGCAAATTGCATTTACCCAATTATTGGCCATCAGGAATATGGCTGGAGCTTTGTAGGTTCTGAGATCGATCCGCTTTCGGTAGATTCGGCCAAACGTATTGTGGAGGCTAACCAACCGTTGCAAGGTGCAATTGAAATTCGTCAGCAATCTTCAAAAATGGGTATTTTTAGAGGCATTGTTGGCAGAAGCGAGCGTTTTGATGCGGTAGTCTGTAATCCGCCTTTCCACGCTTCTTTAAAGGAGGCAGAGCAAGGAACCCGCCAAAAGTGGCGCAACTTAGGTGGAAATGAGAAAGAGGTAAAACACGTTTTAAACTTCGGTGGAAATAAAGCCGAGCTTTGGTGCCCTGGTGGCGAACGTGCTTTTGTAGAACAGATGATTATTCAAAGTGCGCAAATTAAAAACCAGGTATTGTGGTTTACTTCGCTGGTATCAAAAAGTGCTAACCTTAAAAGTATTTACAGTGCTTTGGTTAATGCAAACGCCTTTGAAGTGCGTACCGTTCAAATGAGCCAGGGACAAAAAATAAGCCGTTTCGTAGCCTGGACTTTTCAGGATGATGCAGCGCAGGCTGAGTGGGCAAAAGGATGGAAGACGGAGCCAAAAGCTGAAGTGAAAAAAGCTTAAGATTTAAGATCGTTTGAAAAGCAAAGCCGGATGAACTGTTAAAGTTAGTCCGGCTTTTTTTATTTCTGTCTTTTTTAACGTTGGTTATTAGGAAGTTGCAGATGCCTCGTGTCTCAGTTTGCTAAACATAGATTTATAATCTTAAATCCAAACAAACTACATCTATAGTGCTCGTTATTGCGAGGTACGAAGCAATCTCATTTTGAAAATTAATCTTAAGAAAGAGATTGCTTCTCTCGATGAAAAATCGGGATCGCAATGACGGGAAAAAATGGGCGCTGGTCGGGATTTGTAATCCCGATCCTTGAATTAAGGATTTTTAATCCTTCAACCAGACTACTTTTTCTCGTAAACAATTAGAATCGTTAAATCATTATCATCGTTTGGCTTAATACCATGCGAACTTCCTGGTCGTGTTAAAATCGCGTCGCCGGGTTTAACAGGAAAAGTTTTTCCATTCATTTGCATTACACCTTTGCCGCTAAGAACATAGTAAATCTCATCTTCCTTTTGCAAATGATAACCAATGGATGAACCTGATTTTAAGATTCTCTTTTTGAAAACGGTTTTAAGATTTTTTGCTTCTGAGAAAAAATTGTAGCCTACAGTTTCTCCACCTCCGCCATGTGTGCCGGGCTCTACTTTAGCGATTTCAACATCATTTTGCAAAATGTATTTTGTGGTGTCAATAGATTGTGCTTTAGCGCCAAACGCGATTGTTGTCAATAATGTAAAAAGAATAAAAGTTTTGTTTTTCATGTTATGCTCTTTTAACCTTCTGCTTTTAGCTTTAGCCTTTCAGCTTTAATCTTTCTGCTTCCAGTAAATTTAGGCGTTTTGTACGGTTTTGCCAAAGGCACTAAACTTTGTGAAATAAACCTGATAGAAACGAAAATACTTTTGATGTTTTAAAAGTTACTAACCCTTTTTTAGCAAAACGCTTGTAGGGTTAGTAACTTTACAGCAAAAGATTGTAGTGTATAGCAGGGCTACACCAGCCATATTCGCATTCCATACATTTTCCAGAAAAAATGGTCTAAATAATCTATTTTTAGGCTTGACTTTCCACTCAATAATATTAGCTTTGCACAAAAAAATATTGATACATGAGCGTTTTAGTAAATAAAGATTCTAAGGTTATCGTTCAGGGTTTTACCGGAAACGAAGGAACTTACCATGCAGAACAAATGTTGGCGTATGGTACAAACGTAGTTGGTGGTGTTACGCCTGGCAAAGGTGGGCAATTACATTTAGATAAGCCTGTTTTTAATACTGTTAAAGATGCTGTTGATAAAACAGGAGCAAATGTATCTATCATTTTCGTTCCGCCAGCTTTTGCTGCTGATGCGATTATGGAAGCTGCCGAAGGTGGTATTAAAGTGATTGTTTGTATTACTGAAGGTATCCCAACGAAGGATATGATTCAGGTTAAGGAATATATTTCTGACCGTGATGTTACATTAATTGGCCCGAACTGCCCGGGTGTAATTACTGCAGATGAGGCTAAAATTGGTATCATGCCAGGTTTTATCTTCAAAAAAGGCCATGTTGGTGTGGTTTCGAAATCAGGAACTTTAACTTACGAAGCGGTAGACCAGGTTGTGAAAGCTGGTTTAGGTATTACAACGGCTATCGGTATCGGTGGTGACCCAATCATTGGTACACCAACTGTTGAAGCAGTTAAATTATTAATGAACGATCCTGAAACTCACGGTATCATCATGATTGGTGAAATTGGTGGTGGAATGGAAGCTGAGGCTGCCCGTTGGATTAAAGAAAATGGTACTAAACCTGTTGTTGGTTTCATCGCTGGTCAAACTGCTCCTGCCGGACGTAGAATGGGCCATGCGGGTGCAATTGTAGGTGGTGCTGATGATACCGCTGCTGCTAAAATGAAAATCATGCGTGAGTGTGGTATTCGTGTGGTAGAGAGTCCGGCTGAAATTGGCGCTGCAATGGCAGAAGAATTGGCAAAGTAAGATTTTTTGAATTTACATAAATGAAAGCGTTTCGATTAGGTTCGGGACGCTTTTTTGTTTGCCAAGGAAATATACGCTGCCAAAGAAATGTTTCTTTTGCCACGGAAACACAGAAGACACAGAAAAAAAGAATTTTGGAATTAATTGTTTTATTGTCACCGAAATACAGAAAAAAGATAGGCATTTGAGAATGGACAAACGTTAAAGAAATTTGATTAGATTAGTTAAAACTATTTTTATGGATTATCAAATAAGACAAGATAATCTTCCCTATAAAGCTGAAACTGATTTAATTATTAATGCTGCAATCGAAGTTCATAAAGCTTTGGGCTGCGGCTTTTTGGAGATCGTTTACAAGGACGCACTTTGTATCGAATTTGACAGCCGTGGATACTTTTTCGAAAGAGAAAAACATTATCCTGTGTATTATTGGGAAGTTTTACTTCCAAATAGCTTTTATGCAGACTTTATTGTTTTTGACTCTGTTATTTTAGAAATCAAATCAAAAAGTGGAATAGCAAATGAGGATTTAGCTCAAGCCATAAATTATTTAAAGTGTTCAGACTGTAAGGTTGGTTTGGTATTAAACTTCGGAAAGCCAACTTTGGAAATTAAGCGTGTTGTTTTCTAGTTGGTGATCCATGTGTGAAGCGAATATCGCTTTTTCAAATCTGTTCCGTGTATTCAGTGTTTCCGTGGCAATTTTCTATCATTTTCCATGTTCGCCTCCGCTGCATCACGCTAATTTATCATCCCTTTGTAAACACTCAGCCAAACCATTAAACCTACAAACCAAAACAAAAATTGCAGCGTATATTGTAATATGAAAACGATGTTAAATAAACTATTTTTGATCTCGGCTGTTGTTTTAACTACAGGTCTTTCCGCTTGTGCTCAAAAGCAGGAGAAGAAAGAAACAAAGCAAGCACAGCCATCAGAAAATATTATAAAGAAGAAAATGAACTGGAATACATTAACACCCGAAGAAGAGAGAGTAATTGTTAATAAAGGAACAGAATATCCTGGTACAGGAAAATACGAGCACACTACTGACAAAGGAACTTATACCTGTAAACGTTGCAACGCAGAGTTGTACCGCTCAGAAAGTAAGTTTGATGCCCGTTGTGGCTGGCCAGCTTTTGATGATGAAATTAAAGGTGCTGTAAAACGTATTCCCGATGCAGATGGATCGCGTACAGAAATTGTTTGTGCCAATTGTGGCGCACATTTAGGTCATGTTTTCACCGGAGAAGGATTTACCGCTAAAGACACACGTCATTGCGTAAATTCAATTTCCATGAACTTTGTACCTGATAAAAAATAAGGTGGATATAGTGAGGTTAGGTAGAGGCGTACAGCGATAAGTTGTACGCTTTTTTTGTTTAGTTACTATTCTGATTTATCATTTTTTAACAGGCGAAATGATTGGGTTTTTTAGTGTCAATTTGGGCTTTCGAAGGTGTATTAGTTAATGTTCAAATCCTGAATTTTTCCACAAATTATTGATTATAAACTAAATGCTTATATTTGCAGGCTCGATAAAGAAATTTTAGCCTATGAAGTATTTTCTGTTATTAAGTTTTTGTTTCCTGTTTTTACAAGGTAAAGCACAAAATTCTGATTCATCAAATGAGCCAGATAGTATCAAAAAAACAGTTCTTGCAACTTATTATCACAGAAAATTCGAAGGCCGCCGAACCACTAGCGGCGCAAAGTACAGGGCCAAAAAATTTACAGCAGCGCATCGCACTTTACCTATGGGTACACTCGTTACCGTAACTAATCCGGATAACGGAAAATCGGTTATTGTAAAGGTAAATGATCGTGGTCCTTATTCAAAAAGACTGGCTATTGATTTGTCGGAAAGTGCTGCTAAAGAGATTGGTATCTACCATAAAGGCATAGCTAAAGTTAAGCTAAGTTATACCGTAGAGTAGTATTCCATTCTGCTCTATTTCACACCCATTATACACTGCAAATTTAAGTTATTAACACTTATTTTCGTTTGCTAAACCCTTGAAATTAAACGATTAGCTTTTTTTTCGCTCGAAAATGATATTTCGCTGATCGTTTTTCCCCAGTTATCAAGCAGTGTGTTAACAACTTTGATTCACAAAACAGTGCCTTCGTATCTATATTTGTTATAACAAAGTTCTTTAACTTCTTGCGTTTGAAAACAAATATAAAAGCTTAGTTTTTAGTAATTTATCGGTACATCTCTCGGATTTCAGATTTAAATTGTCCCCGCTAAAAACCCAGTAGTTTGTCGATCGCCAGGGTTAGCACTTTCACTAGAGTTTTAATACGAAACATTTCAATCATCATATAAAATTGATGAATGCGTGGTTTTGTCGGCTCTAACTAAATTGAATAAAAAATTAAAGTATCAGCTATGGAACAGGAATTATTACTACAAGAAAACAAAGACAGGTTTGTACTGTTGCCGATCAAATATCCGGCAATTTGGGAAATGTATAAAAAGACCGAAGCTAGTTTCTGGACGGCAGAAGAGATCGATCTTTCTGATGACCAAAAACACTGGGATAATTTAAACGATGGCGAAAGACATTTCATTTCTCATATCCTTGCTTTCTTTTCTGCTAGTGATGGTATTGTGAACGAAAACCTGGCTGTAAACTTTATGAGTGAAGTACAACTGCCAGAAGCCCGTTGTTTCTACGGTTTTCAGATTATGATGGAAAACATCCACGCCGAAACCTATGCTTTATTAATTGATACTTACATTAAAGATCCGGAAGAAAAAGACCGCTTATTCCATGCTATTGATACCGTTCCGGCGGTAAAAAGAAAAGCAGAATGGGCTTTAAGATGGATTGAAAACGGAACTTTTGCAGAACGTTTAGTGGCATTTGCTGCGGTTGAAGGTATTTTCTTCAGCGGAAGTTTCTGTTCTATTTTCTGGTTGAAAAAACGCGGCTTAATGCCAGGCTTAACTTTCAGTAATGAGTTAATCTCCAGAGATGAAGGTTCACACTGTGAGTTTGCTTGCTTGCTTTACAGTATGTTGAGCAATAAATTAAGTGAAGAAGCGGTTCACGGCATCATCAGCGATGCTGTAGAAATCGAAAAAGAATTTATTACCGACGCATTGCCGGTTGCCTTAATCGGTATGAATGCAAAATTAATGAGTCAATACATCGAATTTGTAGCCGATAGATGGTTACAGGAATTGGGTTACAAAAAAATCTATAATGCAACCAATCCTTTCGATTTCATGGAAATGATTTCATTGCAGGGAAAAACCAATTTCTTCGAAAAACGTGTTGGCGATTATCAAAAAAGTGGTGTGTTAACATCAGCTGATAATAAAGCCCAAGCGTTTTCTTTAGACGAGGACTTTTAATTAAATTTTGAATTAATGAATGACAGAATGAGTGAATGTGCTCATACATCATTCAAAAAATAAATAAAATACTACGAGTTGGTTTAAAGGTTGAGGGGAAATCATTCAATCATTCGAAACTCACTCATTCAATCATTAACAAAATAATCTCATAAATTATGTTCGTACTAAAAAGAGATGGCCGGAAAGAGCCGGTGCAATTTGACAAAATCACAGCCCGTATTCAGAAGTTGTGTTATAGTCTAAATTCAGACCTTGTAGATCCGATCGATGTTGCCAAAAAGGTAATCGAAGGATTATACGATGGTGTAACCACATCAGAGTTGGATAACCTGGCCGCTGAAACTGCTGCTTCGTTAACTACAAAACACCCTGATTATGCCTTGCTGGCTTCGCGTATTGCGGTTTCTAACTTGCATAAAAACACCACAAAATCATTCTCGGGTACGATGAAAATGTTGTACGAATATTTCGACCCGAAAGCGCAGAAGGCAGCACCGCTTATTGCTGATGATGTTTATGAGATTATCGAAAAAAACGCAGCTATTTTAGACAGTTCGATCATTTACGATCGTGACTTTGGCTTTGATTACTTCGGTTTCAAAACTTTAGAAAAGTCTTACCTGTTGAAAGTTAACGGAGCAATTGTTGAGCGTCCTCAGCATTTATTTATGCGTGTTTCTGTTGGTATCCACAAAGAAGATATCGAAAGTGCAATCAAAACGTATAACTTAATGAGCGAGCGTTGGTTTACACACGCTACACCAACATTATTCAACGCAGCTACACCAAAACCTCAAATGTCATCATGTTTCTTGTTAACCATGCAAGATGACAGCATCGAAGGTATTTACGATACTTTGAAACAGACTGCGAAAATCTCTCAGAGTGCTGGTGGTATTGGTTTAAGTATCCATAACATTCGTGCAACAGGTTCTTACATCGGCGGTACAAACGGTACAAGTAACGGTATTATCCCAATGTTACGTGTATTTAATGATACTGCCCGTTATGTAGACCAAGGCGGAGGTAAACGTAAAGGTGCTTTCGCAATTTATTTAGAGCCTTGGCATGCAGATGTTTTCGAATTCCTAGACTTGCGTAAAAACCACGGTAAAGAAGAAATGCGTGCCCGTGATTTGTTTTATGCCCTTTGGATAAACGATTTGTTTATGCAACGTGTTAAAGATAATGGCGATTGGACATTATTCTGCCCGCACGAAGCACCAGGTTTAGCAGATTGTTTCGGTAAAGAATTCGAAGATTTATACACGAAATATGAGGCTGAAGGTCGCGGACGTAAAACCATCAAAGCACAAGAACTTTGGTTTGCCATTTTAGATTCGCAAATTGAAACCGGTACACCTTATATGTTGTTTAAAGATGCAGCGAACAGCAAATCTAATCAACAGAATTTAGGTACCATTAAGTCTTCTAACTTATGTACGGAGATTATTGAGTACACCTCTAAAGATGAAGTTGCGGTTTGTAACCTGGCATCATTAGCATTGCCTCGTTTCGTAATCAATGGTGCTTTCGACCACCAAAAATTATACGATGTAACCTATCAGGCTACTTTAAACCTGAATAAAATCATCGACCATAACTATTACCCAGTTCAGGAAGCTGAAAATTCAAACATGCGTCACCGCCCGGTTGGTTTAGGGGTGCAAGGTTTGGCAGATGCCTTTATCTTATTGCGTTTACCTTTCGAAAGTGATGAGGCAAAACGTTTAAACAAAGACATTTTCGAAACGATTTATTTCGCATCGATGACCGCTTCTAACGATTTAGCTGTGAAAAACGGTCCTTACCAAACTTTCAAAGGTTCTCCATTATCAAAAGGTCAGTTCCAGTTCGATTTATGGAATGTAACACCAGATAGCGGAAGATGGGATTGGGAATCACTACGTAAGAAAGTAGTGAAAGATGGTGTGTACAACTCATTATTGGTTGCGCCAATGCCAACTGCATCTACTTCTCAAATTTTAGGTAACAACGAATGTTTCGAGCCATATACTTCAAATATTTACACCCGTCGTGTATTAAGTGGAGAGTTTGTAGTGGTAAACAAACACTTATTGAAAGATTTAGTAGCATTAGGTTTGTGGAACAACGATATGAAAAATCAAATCATATTGGCTAACGGTTCAATCCAGGCAATTCCGTCAATTCCAGATTACATTAAAGAATTATACAAAACAGTTTGGGAGATTAAGATGCGTAACATCATCGATATGGCTGCAGATCGTGGCGCATATATCTGTCAATCGCAATCGTTAAACTTGTTCGTAAATGCACCAAATACTTCAAAATTAACTTCAATGCACTTCTACGCATGGGAGAAAGGTTTGAAAACTGGTATGTACTATCTACGTACTCAGGCAGCATCTCAAGCAGTTAAATTTACGGTAGAAAACCAAGGTGGCAAAGCCATTGAAGCGGTAATTCCTGCTCAAATGACTCAAGACCAGGTTGCAGAAGAAATCGTTGACGGACCAGTTTGTTCAATGGAAGAAGGCTGCATTAGCTGTTCAGGTTAAGTAGTTCATTAGTCATTGGTTCAATAGTTCATTTGTCAAGGTGCAATAAGATATGCGCTAATTGCCAATAAACTAACAACAACTGAACCACTGAACATCTTAAAGCAATAAAATAGATAAGGTTTTGGGCAAACGCTCAAAACCTTATTTTTTGTCCCTATTTTTGTATTTAGTTAAATAGCTCATTAGTCATTGGTTCATTATTTTTTAATGCGCCAAACACCAATGAACGAATGACCACTAAACCAATGAACACTCAAAAACATAGCAAACACGAAATCATTCCCTGCGAAAGGTGCGGAACGGCTATTGAATGCAAGGCAAATTCTTATACCAAATGCCAATGTAGCGTGGTTCAACTCAGCATTAATGAGGTTCAATATATTTCTGAATTGTTTGATGGCTGTTTATGCGCAAAATGTCTTTTCGAATTGCAACAAGAGTATAGGGAAGAAATAGGGGCTTAAAATTCGTCGCTTGTCATGATCAGCTTGTCGAAGCACATTTTAGGTTTTTACTAAGAATTCGAAAAGCAAATTTCTGTGCTTTTCGGTTGCAACCATCCCGCCATTCGCTTTAATCTTTTATAAAATAACATCTGTCATGCTGATGTATGAAGCATCTGTTTCATCGGTTGCAGGTGCTTCGTGCCTCAGCATGACAGGATATTAAAGGTTGCTGCTCTTTTTAAAAGTATTTCCGCTGTTGTCGGGTTTAAATAACAAAGTTTGGTAGTTCTTGGCAATTTGCAACCCCTGATAGTAGCAAAATCTTTCCCCATTTAAACGGGATAGAAGTGATATCCTTTTTTGTTGCACTTCGATGGACTCAGTGTGACAATAACAAAAAAGATTTAACGGATAGCCCGACTAACCATAACCAAGGCTACGGCCTTTGCTTTTCTAAAAAACAATTACAAAATTATGCCGTTCTACTTTTAAACAAAATAGTAACTTTGCGCATTAATTTTGAATGAGTGAATTTTGAATGAATGAATTCGTAAAGCGTAATAAAAACATTCAATCATTCTCTAATTCATTAATTCAATCATTTGAAGATATGAAGAAAGTAAAAGTTGGCTTGGTACAAATGACTTGTACTAAAGATAAGCAGGAAAATTTAGATAAGGCAATTGTGAAGGTGCGGGAAGCTGCTGCAAAAGGTGCTCAAATAGTGTGTTTGCAAGAGCTTTTTACTTCATTATATTTTTGCGATGTGGAAGATTATGCAAATTTCGACTTAGCAGAAGCCATCCCTGGTCCATCGACCGATGCTTTGCAGGTTGTGGCCAAAGAACTGGGTGTTGTAATTATTGCGTCTTTATTTGAGAAGCGTACTGCCGGAATTTACCATAATACAACTGCGGTTTTAGATGCTGACGGTTCTTATTTAGGTAAATATCGCAAAATGCATATTCCAGACGACCCAGCTTTTTACGAGAAATTTTATTTCACGCCAGGCGATTTAGGTTACAAAGTTTTCGAAACGAAGTTTGCCAAAATCGGCATCTTAATTTGTTGGGACCAATGGTATCCGGAAGCTTCAAGAATTACAGCTTTAATGGGTGCAGATATTATGTTTTACCCAACAGCAATTGGCTGGGCAACCGACCAGGATGAGGAAACTAACAAAGACCAATATAATGCATGGCAAACGATTCAACGTTCACATTCGGTAGCGAACGGTGTTCCGGTTGTGAGTGTAAACCGCGTTGGTTTTGAGCAAGATGGTGCGATGAAATTCTGGGGTGGTAGTTTCGCAACTAATGCACAGGGGAAATTGCTTTATTTAGCTTCGCACGATCAAGAAGAAACGGAAGTGGTGGAATTGGATTTAGACCAAAGCGACTTTATGCGTAAACATTGGCCGTTTTTAAGAGATAGAAGAATTGATTCTTATCAGCCGATTACGAAAAGATTTATTGATTAAAGTCGGAAGTCTGAAGACCGAGGCCAGAAGTTTGGAAGTAGATAGCATATAGTTGATTTGGTTTGAGAGTTGAAAATCTGTAATTTGATTTACGCTAACTAAGGACTAAAATATGGCTTTCAAATTCGAGAAACTTAAGGTTTGGCAAAAAGCGTTAGATTTAGCTGATGGGATTGATAAGATGACAAAAAATTTCCCAAGAGAAGAAGTTTATGTGTTGACATCTCAAATGAAACGTGCTGCCGATTCTATATCGATGAATATTGCTGAGGGAAGCACAGGACAAAGCAACCCAGAGTTTAAGAAGTTTCTACGCTATTCTTTAAGGTCTGATATTGAAGTCGTAAATTGCTTGCACTTAGCTATTAGACGTGGCTACATTACCGAAGACATTTTTAAGAAGCATTATCAAGCTTGTGAAGAGATTTTGATAATGATTTCTGCCTTAATAAAATCTTTGGACTAATTTATAAAACTAACATCTTCCGGCTTCAGACACCTGACCGTTGGACTAATTTATAAAACTAACATCTTCCGACTTCGGACATCCGACCTCGGACTATTTATAAAACTAAAATCATCGGACTTCGGACACCCGACTTTCCGACTTAAAGAATATGTCAAATTTCCCTCCCAAAGAACATTTAAATATAAACCAATTCGATTATTCTCCGAAACAACAAGGTTATGCTTTCCCTGCCGAGTGGGCAAAACATGAGGCAACCTGGTTAAGCTGGCCACACAAGGAAGCAAGCTGGCCAGGGAAAATCGAAACGATTTACAAACCTTATTGTGAGTTTATTAAAATTGTTGCCGAGGGCGAAAAGGTTCGCATCAATGTGAAAGACGAAGAAATGAAAGCTTTTGCAGTTGCGGAATTAGAAAAGGTTGATGCAGATTTATCGCAAATTGAATTTTATTTCAACGAAACGAATGATGCCTGGTGCCGCGACCACGGACCTGCATTTGTAGTTAAAGGAAATGAAAAAGCGGTAATTGATTGGGGTTACAATGCCTGGGGTGGAAAATATCCTCCATTCGATTTGGATGATGTAATACCAACTAAAATTGCGAGACATTTCGATTTGCCTTTATTTACCCCAGATATTGTGATGGAGGGTGGTTCGGTTGAATTTAACGGTGCGGGTACGGTTTTAACCACTACTGCTTGCTTATTGAATGAAAACCGCAATCCACATTTAACAAAAGAGCAGATTGAACAATATTTGCTTGAATATTACGGACAAGACCAGGTTTTATGGTTAGGAGATGGAATTGTAGGCGATGATACGGATGGACACATCGATGATATTACCCGTTTTGTGAATGAAGATACCGTTTTAACGGTTGTAGAAAGTAATCCGCTGGATGAAAACTATATTCTTTTACAAGAGAATTTAGACGCTTTGAAAGCCATGAAACTGAAAGATGGCCGCTCGTTAAATATTGTGGAGTTGCCAATGCCCTCACCAGTGATTTTTGATGATACACGTTTACCTGCATCTTATGCTAATTTCTACATTGCAAATGCTGCGGTAATTGTGCCGGTTTTTGATGATGTGAATGACCAGAAAGCTTTAGATATTATTCAGGGTTGTTTCCCGGATAGAAAAGTAGTTGGGATTAATTCAGTTGATATTATCTGGGGTTTGGGCAGTTTTCACTGTTTGAGTCAGCAGGAACCAACCCCCCTAACCACCTGAAGGGGGAATAAAACCCATCGTGTTAAACATTCACAATTAATATTAACTTTACACGTTTAAATTTTTTATACATTATATTAAAGTCCCCTTTAGGGGATTTAGGGGTTATGAAATTACTAGAAGGAAAAACAGCTTTAATTACCGGTGCATCGAAAGGTATTGGTCGTAAAATAGCTGAAAAATTTGCTGAGCAAGGTGCTAACGTGGCTTTTACCTATTTATCATCGGTAGAAAAAGGTGAAGCTTTAGAGCAAGAGTTACAAAGCTTTGGAACAAAAGTTAAAGGATACCGCTCTGATGCCTCAAAATTTGACCAGGCAGAGCAATTAATCAATGATATCGTTGCAGAATTTGGCACAATTGATATCGTTGTAAATAATGCAGGCATTACCAAAGATGGTTTATTGATGCGCATGAGTGAAGAAAACTGGGATGATGTCATCAATATCAACCTGAAATCTATCTTCAATGTAACTAAGGCAGCTTCGAAAGTAATGATGAAAGCCCGTAAAGGGGTTTTCATTAACATGAGTTCGGTTGTTGGCGTTCAGGGTAACGCTGGTCAGGCGAATTACGCTGCATCTAAAGCTGGTATTATTGGTTTCACAAAATCGGTTGCCAAAGAGTTAGGTTCGAGAAATATTCGTGCAAACGTTGTTGCTCCAGGTTTTATCCGTACTGAAATGACTGAAGTTTTAGACCCTGCGGTTGTTGCGGGTTGGGAAAAAGATATTCCATTAAAACGTGCTGGCGAAACGGAAGACATTGCTAATGTTTGTGTGTTTTTAGCATCAGATATGAGCGCTTACGTAACCGGACAAACGCTTTCTGTTTGCGGCGGAATGCTGTAGGTTTGGGTTAAAAGGATTTAAGGTTGGAAAGTTGAAATGTTTTGGATTTAGAACATTGCAACTTTCCAACCTTTTTAATTTCCAACTATTTCACAATATACTTCCCTTCAACTTCTTTAATTTCAGCTGAGATTTTATTCTTCTCAAAGGCTAAATATCCTGGTTGCAAGGTTTTCCAAAAAGCTAAATGAGTTGGAAACTGTAGGGAATATTTTTTCATATTTCCATCAGTCATTTTGAAAGGATAAATGTTCACTGGAATTTTTTTAGACTTCAGATCGGTAGAGAAAATAGCTAATAGATAAAGCTCCTTAATTTTATCATCAGTTAAAGGGATGCAGCCGATGGTTTCGCAACTACCATGAATGTAGATATCTCCACCTGGGTTATTGTATTTACCTGTGCGTTCTAAATCAACATTATTAGGATAATTAATACCCAACGATAAATGATAGTTACTCATTGGGTTCAAAACATTGATGTAATAAAATCCCTCTGGCGTTTGTTTGTCGCCCTCCATTACTTTCGGGCCTAAGGTGCCAGAACTTGCACAAGATTCATAAACTTTAACCAACTGATAAAACTTATCTCTTGGATTTTTCATCCAAACTTCTAATGTTTTTTCTGCTTTATAGGCATTAATTAACATTAATGGACTATGACCAATACTGAATTTTGAAAGTACCTCACGAAGGGAAGTCCATTTTTCATCATAAGCATTTTTAACTCTTTCAAATTGTAGTTGACGATGCGTAAGGGTTTGTGCATTTGCCATTATGCTTAAGGATAGGAGAAAGGTTAAACAGATTAATTTCATTGATATTTGGTTTGGATAAGCTGATTATTTAAAGGTAAATTTTGCCACGGAAACACAGATTTACACGGAATTAAAAATGTTTTTTACTTAATTTCTGTATCTCTTTGGCAAAGCAGATAATCAGCACAAAGTTGTTCCTTTTGTTTGCCTAAATTTTGCCACGCAAACACGGATTTACAACAAATTAAAATATTTTTCCGTGGATTCAGCGCTTCCGTGGCAAAAATCTTAACTCACTTAAAATCTTTGCTTCCTTTGTGGTTAAACACAAAATTAGCATCTTTATAAAATATGAATGGCTTTTTTGCAGGTACTTCTATTTTGTATTTTCTGGGTTGCCTTGCTTTGGGTGTTTTGTATGCCTGGCTACTGTATCGTGGAAATAAAAACCTTGACAAAAAACTTCGATATATTTTAGCGACCATCAGAATAATTGTTGTTACCGCTATCGCCTGGCTGCTTTTTGCACCGTTAATTAAAACGCTAAACTACACCTTAGATAAGCCTGTAATTATCATCGGGCAAGATAATTCGCTTTCTGTTGGTCAGGTTAAGGCAGCTGGTTTTAACCAAAAACTGTACGAGCAAAACCTTAAAATCTTAAAGGATAAACTTTCAGATAAATATGAAGTAAAGGTGTATCATTTTAGCGATTATGTAGGCGATGGGCTCGATTTTAAGGGACAAGGAAAACTGACTGATGCATCTTCATTTTTTCAAAAAGTTAAAGATGAATACACCAATAGAAATGTTGGTGCAATTATTTTAGCTACTGATGGTATTTTTAACCACGGTGGCAACCCCTTGTACAGCATCAACCAAATAAATGCACCGGTTTATACCATTGCCCTTGGCGATAGCATTCCAAAACGCGACGTATTAATTTCAAATGTAAATTATAATAACATTGTCTATTTAGATGATGATTTTACCATTGAAGTTCAGGTTCAGGCTTTCCAAAGTGATGGTGAAAATACAATACTAACCGTTAATCAGAATGGAGTTAAAGTGCAGCAACAAAGCCTGGCCATTAGCGGAAATTCTTTCGTGAAAACCATTCCCGTAAAACTGCATGCAGGCAAAATAGGTATTCAAAAATATACCGTTCAGCTGAGTACGCTTCAAAATGAAATTACCACGAAAAATAATACGCAAACCTTTTATGTTGAAGTAATTGATGGTAGGCAAAAAGTATTATTAGCGGCCGCCGCCCCACATCCCGATTTAGGTGTTTTAAAAGAGGCCATTTCACTTAATAAACATTATGAGGCAAAGCTCGTTTTAGCGGATGACTTAAACGCTACCGATCCATCCAAATTTGATTTGGTTGTGTTGTACCAGCTACCTGATGTGCAGAATATTTCAACTTCATTTTTGCAGAAATTAACAACCTTAAAAAAACCTACCTGGTATGTTTTGGGCGCTCAAAGTAATGTTGGTACATTTAACCAAATCCAAAATCAGGTTAATTTAGCTTCGGCGAACGGCTCGTTACAGGAGGTTTATCCTGACTTTGCCAATGGTTTCACCAACTTTAGTCTTTCAGAAGAGGATAAAAAACAATTTGCAACTGTCGACCCACTATTGATGCCATTTGGCAGACTAACGGTAAACGCCAGTGCTACGGCGATTTTTAATCAGCGCATTGGAAAGGTAAGTACCCAACAGCCACTATTATTTTTTACAACCGACAATGGTTTGAAAACCGGTTATTTAATGGGAGAGGGGTTGTGGCGTTGGAAACTATCAGCCGCTGAAAATGAAACTGAACAATCCGCTTTAAACGATTTAATTTCAAAAACGGTACAATATCTTTCGGTAAAGGATGATAAGCGAAGGTTTAAGGTATTTACATCAAAGTCAGCCTACGATGAAAACGAAGCCATCCAATTCAACGGAACCTTATATAACGAAAGTTATCAGCCTGTAAATGAAGCCGAGGTAAAATTACAGGTTAAAAATGAGGCCGGTAAAATATTTAACTACGTGTTTTCTAAAACTGAAAATGGCTATCAGCTAGATGCCGGTACCATGCCAGCTGGAAATTATTCTTACGTAGCCAATACAGTTTTAGGTGGTCAAAAATTTACTGCTTCCGGAAGTTTTTATGTTAATGCGCTAATTGCCGAGTACCAACAGACAACTGCCAATCATCAACTGCTTAATACCATTTCAAAACAAAGTGATGGAAAGCTTTTTATGCCTGCCGATTTATTGAAAATTGCTGATGAAATTCTGAAGAACGAAAATATTAAAACCATTAGTTATGAAGACCGTAAATACAACGAGCTCATCAATATGAAATGGCTGTTTGGACTTATCTTAATTTTACTGTCGGTTGAATGGTTTTTACGTAAGCGCAATGGAGAATTATAATATTTCTACTTCAGAAGTAATTGAGGTATTAGGAACCATTGCCTTTGCCATATCAGGAACTTTTAATGCCATGCAGCGAAAGTTAGATCCTTTCGGGGTATTGATTATCGCCTTTGTAACCGCAATTGGAGGTGGTACCGTTAGGGATTTATTAATAGGCGACACACCCGTTGCCTGGATGCGGGACATGCAGACTTGTTTAATTGTTTTATTTACGGCAGTGGCAGCTATGTTTTTTAAAACGCATGTGCAGAAATTAAAGATTACCTTGTTTTTGTTTGATAGCCTTGGTTTAGGCTTGTTTACAATGGTTGGAATTTTAAAAGGTATCACATTTGGTTTAAACCCTGGAATTTGCATTGCGCTAGGAACAATTACGGGTTGCTTCGGTGGAATTATCAGAGATACGTTGCTCAACACCATTCCGTTGGTGTTTAGAAGAGAAATTTATGCTACCGCTTGTATTCTCGGCGGTATGCTTTACTATTTATTAATCGAATTAAATATCGAAAGTGTTGTAGCAAAACTAGCTGTGGTTGCTTTTATTTTTGTGTTGAGAATTGTGGCTGTGAAATTTAAACTTTCACTTCCAAAGTTTGATTATTAATAGAAGATAAAAAACACTTTATCTTAAAATCCATTAATCCTAAAAATCCTGCTCGAAAATTCTAGCTAATCTTTTTTTGCCTCATGAATGATCACAAAAACATCTTCATTATCTTTTTTCATGAAATATTTTTCGCGGGCAAACTTTTCTGCAGTATTTAAATTTGTGTTCAACTCGTTTAAATCTTTCTTAACCTGAGCAGTTTCCTTTTCAAAATACTCTTTTTCTTCCTGAAGTTTATTCGCCTGACTACGATACTCATATTGCGACATCATATCATTTTTATCAAAAAACAACATCCAAACTGCAAATGCAGCTGTTGCCAGGAAGTATTTATTGCGAAATAGATCTATCAAACGTTTCATTCTAACAAATATAAAAAAACAAATGATGAGTTGTTATTTTTAACTCATTTTCAAAAGTAGCAGAATTTTATTGTTTTGCTATAATTTTGTTACTTTGGGTTTCCAAATGCAAAATTATTCTTCGTTTACAGATTCGGAACTTAGTAACTCCTTAATCCAGGGAGATAGGTTTGCATTTAACCAGATTTATTTGCGTTACTGGAGAACACTGCATCAGAAAGCATGTCGAATCTTGAAAAATGATGCTGAAGCTGAGGATATTATTCAGGAGGTTTTTGTATCGCTTTGGCAAAGAAGAGAAGAAGTTAAAGTTGTTAATCTGAAGGCTTATTTAAATCAGGCGGTTAAATTTTCAGTGCTTAAAGCCATTCGCGAGAATAAAGTAAGCGATGACTTTTACGATAAGCTTGCCAAAATTACGGTCGATTTGGTTTGTGAAGATCCGCTTGTTTTCAAAGAAATGGGCCACCTTATTCAGCATTTAATAGATGAGCTTCCTGAAGATTGCAGAACCATTTTTAACTTAAGTCGGATTGATAATTTAACCTATAAGAAAATCGCATTCCAGTTGGGTATTTCAGAAAAAACCGTTGAGAAGAAAATGTCTCTTTCGCTTAAAAGTATTAAAGCCGGGCTAAGTATAAATCTATGTCTTTCAATATTGGTTCAGCATGTATTAAATTAATCATCCCGATTAGTATACATCCCTAATAATTAGTGGGTTATTATTTGCTGTATAGGCATATGAGCCTTTTATAATTATTAATTTCAAATTATTTAAAAATTAGCGTAGGGTGTTGCCATCTTTTTGGTACTTATATGTATACCATGGAAAAAGACCAATTCAAAATCTTAATCGATAAGTATCTGCAAAACCTGGCGGGTGAAGATGAAGTTTCTCTCGTTGATAAATATTATGATAAGCTTTCTGGCGATATAACAAATGAAGTTTCTGCAAATGATACGGTGACAGAACAAGCCTTGCTTTCCAAAATTAATCAGAAAATAGATGCTATTGAAGGCCGTGGGGTTACCACTCAAAAGCGAACCATTAAACTGTTTCCTAACTGGTTAAAAATAGCTTCAGTTCTGGCAGTAATTGCGTCGGCATACTATTTTTTTCAGCAAAAAAATCTTCCGGGCAAGCAGGATAGCATTGATTATGCAAGCAAAATCCTTCCAGGAGGAAACAAAGCTATACTTCGCTTGGGTAATGGTAAATATATAGACTTGGCCGCTGCTAAAACCGGAAAACTAACAGCTTTCGGCAGCTCGAGTGCTAACAAGATTCAGGTTGATGAGGTTTCATTTGCTGATGGAATTGCAGAAGCCAGTGGTAACCAGCCACTCAATGTTATCGAGGTGCCTGTAGGCGGTTTTTTTAAAGTTGTATTATCTGATGGAACCAGAGTTTGGTTAAATTCATCATCCTCGTTAACATTTCCGAGCGATTTTACCGGTGCACAAAGAAATGTAAAGCTTACTGGTGAAGGATATTTTGAAGTAGCACATCAGGCGCAAAAACCTTTTATAGTTGAAACAAACAAGCAATCGGTAGAAGTTTTAGGAACGCATTTTAATATCAATGCTTATTCGGATGAAAATCAAATTAAAACTACGCTGCTTGAAGGAAGTGTAAAAGTTCTTACAGCTGACCAAAAACGGTCTGCAACTTTAAAACCAGGAGAAGCCGCCGTCCTCAGTGATAAAAATTTGAGTGTGCAGCTGGCTGATGTAAGTCAGTCTATCGATTGGATCAACGGGCGGTTTAATTTTTCGCATACAGATGTTAAATTGGTGCTTAGAAAAATTGCCCGTTGGTACGATATAGAAGTTGCTTACGAGGGTGATCTCAGCGGTGTTGAATTTGGCGGAAAAATATCAAAGAAAAAAAATCTCAAGGAAATCTTGAATATGCTGAACAGGACAGGCGATGTTAAATTTAAAGTAACAGGAAGGAGGGTAGTGGTTATGCCGTAAATTTTTACAATTTAACACAGCTAAAAAAAACCGAAAGTGCTACCAACACTTCCGGCCATTGGGCTTCGTTTAAAATGAGAACAAACAAACTATTCTAAAGGGTGCTGTAAGCATCTTAACTAACCAAACATAAATATATGAAATTTAACAATTTTAAATTGTATAGGAACGGCTATGCGAAAAGCAAAATTTTGTTAACTATGAAGCTAACTGCTATATTCTTGTTCACTTTTCTCACGTCGGTAGGGGCAACATCATTTGGACAGCGAATCACTTTAACGGAGAAAAATACTACACTCGAAAAAGCGCTCATTGCAATTGGCGATCAAAGCGGGTACGATGTTTTATACAACTCTGCCAAAATCAAAAAAGCTAGAGTTTTTAATATCAATATTCGGGATATAACCCTACAAGAAGCGCTGAATAAATGTTTTGTTGATCAACCGTTTAGTTACTCTATAGAATCAGGATCGATAGTGGTTAGAGATAAAGGTTCATCGTCATTATTACCGCAAGCTGCAAAACTCGATGTTAGAGGCAGGGTAATTGATGAAACGAATAACGGATTACCTGGTGCGACGGTAAAAGTAAAGGGGACTACTATTGCCGTAGTTACGGATAATGACGGAAAATTTTCACTTAAAAATGTGAATGATGATGCCATTTTACAGGTTTCGTTTGTAAGTTATGTTACCCAGGAGGTAAAGCTTAATGGCAGAAGTGATTTACTTGTTCAATTACTTGCAGAATCGGGTAGTTTAGAGGAAGTTGTGGTTTCGGCTTATGGTCAAACCCAGAAAAAAATCAGCGTTACAGCCTCTATTTCTACCATTCAGACCAGAGAATTAAAACAAAGCCCGGTAGCCAATTTAAGTAATGCACTAGCCGGCCGTTTGCCAGGTTTAACTACTATTCAATCGCAGGCAATACCTGGTGCAGATGCTGCGGCAATCTACATCAGGGGAATTGGTACTTATGGCGCAAACAGAACTCCATTGATTGTAATAGATGGTTTACCAAGGGGTGATGCTAATTTTGGTGATATTGATGTAAATGAGGTAGCATCCATTAGTATTTTAAAAGATGCTGCTGCAACCTCTTTATATGGTATACAAGGTGCAAATGGTGTTGTATTGGTTACTACAAAAAGGGGTACCGTTGGTAAAACAAAAATCAGTTTTAATGCCAATTATGGGGTGCAAACACCGGGTCGCCTTCCAGCGAAGTTTAATAGTTTAGAGCGAGCAACATTAGATAACATCGGTGCTGCAAATGATGGTTTAGCACCAGTTTGGACAGCCAGAGAAATTGAACTTTTTACTAACAAGCAAGATCCATATACCTACCCGGATGTAGATTGGTATAACGAACTTTTTAAAGAATATACCCCTCAACAGCAGTACAATACCAACATCAGCGGCGGTAACGAAAATGTAAAATATTTTGTTTCATTAGGTTACTTAAATCAAGGCTCGTTGTTTAAAAGTGCAGACGACAATAAATATGGTATAAAACAACTCTACGACAGATATAACTTCCGATCGAACATTGATATTAAAGCAACCGAAATGTTAAACCTGAGGTTAGATTTAGCTTCAAGATTGGAAAATAGAGTAGGCCCTGGTCCGGGTTATGCTTCTATATTTACCTGGGTAAATTTGATGCAGGCTTATCAAACACCTATTTATAATCCTGATGGAAGTTGGGGAGCTGGGCGCATAACTGCTGCCGACCTTCGAAATCCTGTAGCCGCATTAAAGGAAAGTGGTTATTACAATAACTCATTTAACAGTACAAATGGAACCATTGAGGCCACCCATAAATTAGATTTCATCACAAAAGGTTTAAGTGCTAAAGGATTATATTCTTTCGAGAATTATTCAGCCATTAACAACTCATATGGACAAACTTATACATCTTATCGATATAGAAAAGATCCGGTAACGGGTGTAGAAACTTATGGTACACCATTTACCACTGAAACTTCTTTAACAAATAGTTATAGCCCTGCAGCAACTCGCTATTTTGTAATGAACCTGCAATTGGATTATAATCGCGATTTTGGAAAAAGCAATGTTAAGGGATTAGTATTATTTACACGTAACCTCAACTCCAGAGCTCAATATTTACCATCAGTTTATGAAGGTTATTTAGGCAGATTGGGGTATAGTTATGATAATAAATATTTTGTTGATTTCAATATCGGTTACAACGGCTCAGAGAATTTTCCGAAAGGCCAAAGATATGGTGTTTTTCCAGCTGTGTCTGCAGGCTGGATAGCTTCGTCCGAGCCTTGGTTTAAATCAAAAGTAATGAACCTTTTAAAATTCAAAGGCTCATTTGGTTACGTGGGTAATGATAAAATTAATAATGATCCAATGGTGGTTGCCGATCGTTGGTTATTTATTACTGATTATGCCCGTAATGCTGGTGGCTTCACGTTTGGTACTGTTTCAACTGGTGTGGCAAGTTACGTTTCATCAAGAAATGGCAATCCGAACATTACCTGGGAAAAGTCACAAAATATTAACTTAGGTGTTGAAACAGGATTTTTTAACAATCAACTCAGGCTAGATGTCGAATTTTTTAGAAATGATAGAAAAGATATTTTAACTTCTTCCTTAACTATACCAACCTATTTGGGCATAACAAATACTCCCAAAATAAATGTAGGTCGTGTGGTAAACAAAGGATTGGAGGCATCTTTAAACTATAACACGAACATTAATGCATTGAATTTATTTGGTTATTTAAACTGGACTTATAACAAGAACAAAATTTTAGAAAGAGATGAGCCAGATTTAACATTTCCTTATCAAAGTTTAACCAACTTACCTATCGGTTATCAATTGGGTTATCAGGCAATAGGTTTGGTTAAAGATCAGGCTGAAATTAACGCGGCTCCGCCACAAAGTGTAGCAGGAGCACCAAGGCCTGGCGATCTTCGCTATGCTGACATTAATGGTGATGGCTTCGTTAACGTAAATGATCGAATTCCATTACAGGTGGGGAATTTTCCAAACCATGTACTTGGATTATCATTAGGTGTTGGATACAAAGGTTTTGATCTTAGCTTTTTATTACAAAGTAACTTAAAAGGTACAGCATTTATATCTTACCTAGGTCCAAATCGTTTAAATGATTTTTGGACACCAGAAACAGCATCAACCGCTACGTACCCAATAGTTCACCAGTCGGCAGTATCCGCTCAAAACAATAGTCCGATCAATACCTGGTTTATTTATTCAACTGACTATCTAAAGCTAAAAAATGTAGAATTGGGCTACACCTTGCCTCAAGCATTGTTGAAAAAAATGAAACTCAATAATTTAAGGTTTTTTGCTAACGGACTTAATTTATTTATCTGGGATAAATTACCTTATCAAGATTTTGATCCTGAACAGTCTGTAAATGGTACAGCAGTATATCCGATCCAAAAGGTATATAATTTAGGTTTAACACTAACCTTTTAATAAACATCAAGTAATATGAAAAGATATAAAATAAGTAATATGAAAAGATACCTATCACAGTTATTTACTGCGCTATTGATAGTGATGGTAAGTACATCATGTAAAAAAAGCTTTTTAGACCAGGTACCAGATGATTATATTGATGAACAAGAAGTATTTGGAAGTGTAGCAAATGCCGAACTATTTATCAATGGCTGTTATGCTAATATTGGTACATGGGGTTATCTCAATAGTAGTTTTTATGTGTCGAGTGCAATGACAGATGAGGGAAAGCAAAGATGGGTTGATGGTGCAATAATTTTTAATAATGGTGCATGGAATCCAACCAACTTTGCCCCTATGAGTATAGAGTGGACAAACAATTATGCCTCCATAAGATCCATTAATGTTTTTTTATCGAATTATGATAAAATTCCAGATGATCCAAATGATCCTCAACGTAGATCGAGATTAAGAGGAGAAGCATTAATGTTAAGGGCCTGGTATAATTTTAGGTTATATAGAGGTTGGGGTAAAATTCCATTATTAGATAAACCGCTATCACCCGCAACAGATGGGGAAGGTGTGTTTGTTGAAAGAAGCGATTTGCCCGTGGTTATTGCATCTATAAATAATGATCTTGATGCGGCTATGGCTATTTTGCCAGAGAAACATACCAGTGCCAGTTTGTGGGGCAGGGCTAATAAAACCATTTGTTTGGCGATTAAATCTAGAGCAGCTTTATATTTTGCCAGTGTATTATCTAATCCAGGTAACGATCTATCCAGATGGCAAGCGGCAGCAACAATAAGCAAACAGGCCTTGGATATGGCTTTAGCCAATAACTATACGTTAACGCCAAAATATGAAGATGCATTTTTAGTTTATGCGAATTCGGAATGTATTTGGGGTAGAAGTATGGGTACCACCGCGATTGATCAAAATTTACAACCTTTAGGTTATCAGGGATGGTCAAATAGTGGGCCGATACAGGATTTGGTTGATGATTACGAAATGAAAACCGGAGTGCCCATTAAAGCCACAGGTTCTGGCTGGGATCCAAAACATCCATACAGAAACAGAGACCCTAGGTTTTACTCAAGCATTTTATACCCTGGTGCCAGATGGAAAAATCGTACGGTTAATATTTACGGTGTTGATAAAGACAATGCCGGTGCAGCAGGTACCAATTACTGGTGGAGAAAATACATGACTGAGAGTGTAGTTTTATCAACCGGTGCCGGCGCTTCAATAAAAGGATGGGCAATATTTAGAACCGGAGAATTGTATTTAAACTATGCCGAAGCACAAAATGAAGCTGTTGGTCCTGATGCTACCGTATATAGTGCCATCAACGCGATCAGAAAAAGAGCAGGTATGCCGGATATTCCTGCTGGTTTAAATCAAACTCAAATGAGAAGCGTAATCAGACATGAAAGAAGAATAGAACTGGTAATGGAAGACCACCGTTTTTGGGATGTGAGAAGATGGAAGATAGCTGAAGTTGTTGATAACAGACCTGTTTTTGGTGTTGATTATACCATCGCCGGTGCTACAGATACCACATTTACGTATTTCCAATCTCAAACCAGATCATTCGATGCCTCAAAACATTACTTATTTCCTATTCCACAAGCAGAAATGAATAAAGTAAAAGGCAAAAATCCAGGTTTTACACAAACTCCAGGTTGGTAGTATCCTAAATTATATTTTTTCTGTAAGGGCCGTTTTTCATGATGAGAACGGCCCTTTTTTAAGGATGCATACATTTTATTAACTATCTGGCAATAGAGGAATCTCAATTTTAATCACAGGATATTAAGCAATTTTTTTTATGTTCATTTGAACGTATTTGATAAGGGTTTTCATTCAGTTCAACATTTTTTCTAAACACACATGGCTTTTTTTAAAAGAAAATTATTATTTGCGCTCTTATTACTCACTAGTACTGCTTTATTAAAGGCACAAGATTTTAGCTCGGTAAAAAGTATTGCAGAGCGAAGAGTGCCCTGGTTAGCTAAATCACTCAAGTTTTCCAAAATTGTTTCTGGTGAAAAAGATGTTTTTGAGCTTAGTTCTGATGGAAAGGGAATTTTAATTGCCGCAACCAACGCTAATGCTGCTGCACAGGGCCTGGGCTGGTATTTAAAATACTATTGCAACAGGAGTTTATCCCATTTAGGAAATAACCTTTCACCACTTTCGAAACTGCCAGTCATTAGCGAAAAGGTTCGAATCAGTTCTTCATTTCAATATCGCTATGCCCTAAATTATTGTACCATTAATTATTCGTTTAGCTTTTATGGATGGAAAGATTGGGAGAAAGAACTGGATTGGATGGCTTTAAGCGGGGTAAATTTAATGTTAGCCCCAATGGGTACCGAATTGGTATGGTATAATACTTTAATAAAGTTAGGCTACACTGATGCCGAGGCAAAAGCTTTTATTCCCGGACCAGCTTTTACTGCATGGTGGTTAATGGGCAACTTAGAAGGCTGGGGTGGACCGAACAGTATCGCTTTTATGCAATCGCAGGCAGCACTTCAAAAAAAGGTACTTACCCAAATGAAAGAATTGGAAATAGAACCCATTCTGCAGGGTTTTTACGGCATGGTACCTCACGATTTGAATAAAAAAGTTGATGCACTTAAAGATGCACAAATTATCGATCAAGGCACTTGGGTAGCTTCAGAATTTATACGCCCTGCGATATTAGTACCAACAAATGATAAATTTAATGTTGTAGCCGATGTGTACTATGATGAACTAAAAAAACTATACGGCAACGATATTAAATATTTCGGCGGCGAACCTTTTCATGAGGGAGGGAAAAAAACAGGAGTTGATATTACTGCAGTGGCAAAAAGTGTGCAAGGCATGATGCAAAAACATTTTCCAAGCAGTACATGGGTTTTGCAGGGTTGGCAAAGTAATCCTGCCGATGCGCTATTGGCAGGTTTGAAAAAAGAAAACACCTTAATTATTGAACTTTTTGGTGAAAATACTTCCAATTGGAAGTTGCGAAAAGGTTATGGTGGTACCAGTTTCATTTGGTCTAATGTAAGCAACTTTGGCGAGAAGACCGGTTTATACGGACGTCTTCAACGTTTTTTATATGAAGTTTATCGAATAAAACAAAGCCCATACAACAATTACTTGAAAGGTGTAGGCATTATTCCGGAAGGATTAAATAATAACCCTGTAGCATACGATTTGATGTTAGATATGGCATGGCGAAAAGAAAAACCTTCCTTAGAAAAATGGATTACAGATTATACCATTTACCGATACGGAAGTTATAACAAAGATATTGTTGATGCCTGGAAAGTGTTTACACAAACTGTGTACAGCAGTCCGCTAGATGAAAAAGGTAAAATAGTTTATCAGGAAGGGCCATCAGAAAGCATTTATTGCGCAAGGCCATCGCTCAAGGTTAATCCGGTTTCATCTTGGGGTACACGTAAGCGTAATTACGACATCAAACTGTTTAAACAAGCTGTTGCCTTATTTATAAAAGCAGATAAACAATTTAAAAATTCTGAAACTTACCAAACGGATAAAACTGACTTTTTAAGGCAGGTAATGGCCGATAAAGGCGATAGGGCTTATGATGAATTGGTTAAAGCCATACAGGAAAAAGATAAAAAATCGATAAAAGATAAGGGCAATGTGTTCTTGAGCATGGTTTTACAACAAGACAGTTTGCTAAGTAGCAATCATTATTTCACATTAAACAGGTGGCTAAATCAGGCGGTTGCTTTAGGAAAAGGCTTGCCAGATGCAAACAATATTTTGTACAATGCTAAAGCTCAGATTACCTTTTGGGGCCCAGACAATAAATCTTTCACCAGGTTTAAAGATTATGCACATAAGGAATGGAGTGGTTTATTATCATCATTATATTACAATCGTTGGAAACTTTTTATTGACGAAGCCATGAATGATAAGATAACACCCACCACTACCTTTTACGATCTGGAAGTTAAATGGGCAAAAGAAGCAAATTTATACCCTGTTAAAAAAATAACTGAACGCCAATTACTGGCCATCCAGAAAAGGATATTGGAATAGAAAGGCAATTATTAAGGCTGTTTTGGAATTGATTTTCTGCGATTTGCATTCCCCTCTTTTAGCGGGGTGCCCGCAGGGCGGGGTGTTTATTTTGTCTGAGCCAGACAGGCTTTCATTGATAAGACAACATCTTCATCTTACTTTTAAACTTTTAAGATTGCTTCGTGCCTCGCAATGACGTGATGCATAGAAACAAAAAAATGCCGCTTAAATATTTAAGCGGCATTTTTTATAAAATAAATCGAAAATTATTTCTTAGCGTATTTAAATTTAGAACCGATGAAACGAGCGTTTTCGCCTAATTCTTCTTCAATACGTAATAATTGATTGTATTTTGCGATCCTATCAGAACGAGATGCAGAACCAGTTTTAATCTGTCCACAGTTTAAAGCAACTGCTAAATCAGCAATGGTAACATCTTCAGTTTCGCCAGAACGGTGACTCATCACTGAAGTATAACCACTGTTTTGCGCTAAAGTAACTGCATTGATCGTTTCAGTTAAAGAACCGATTTGGTTTACTTTTACCAAGATTGAGTTAGCAGTAGCTTCATCAATACCACGTTGTAAACGCGTAACATTAGTTACGAATAAATCATCACCTACCAATTGAACGTGGTCACCGATTTTATCTGTTAAGCTTTTCCAGCCTGTCCAGTCATTTTCATCCATACCATCTTCAATAGAAATGATTGGATATTTTGCAGAAAGGTCAGCTAAATATTGTGCTTGTTCTTCGCTAGAACGAACTACGCCTGTTGCACCTTCAAATTTAGTGTAATCATATTTGCCATCTTTGTAAAACTCAGATGAAGCACAATCTAACGCTAAACAGACTTGAGAACCTGGTTTGTAACCTGCAGTTTCAATTGCTTTTAAAACGGTTTCAATTGCATCTTCAGTACCATCAAAAGTAGGGGCGAAACCACCTTCATCACCTACAGCTGTAGATAAACCTCTATCATGAAGAATTTTCTTTAAGCTATGGAAAACTTCAGTTCCCCAACGTAAAGCCTCAGAGAAAGAAGGTGCACCAACTGGCATAATCATGAACTCCTGGAATGCGATAGGCGCATCAGAGTGAGAACCACCGTTGATGATGTTCATCATTGGAATTGGCAAAGTATTCGCGTTAACACCACCAATGTAACGATATAAAGGTTGGCCAATTTCATCAGCAGCAGCTTTAGCAACCGCTAAAGAAACACCTAAAATTGCATTAGCACCTAAGTTACCTTTGTTTTCAGTACCATCAAGTTCCAACATCAATTTATCAATTGCGTTTTGTTCAAAAACATCAATACCTCTTAAAGCCGTAGCAATTTTAGTATTTACGTTTTCAACCGCTTTTAAAACGCCTTTACCTAAATATGTAGATTTATCGCCATCACGTAATTCAACAGCTTCGTATTGACCAGTAGATGCACCGCTTGGTACAGCTGCACGACCAAAAGCGCCTGCTTCGGTTACTACTTCTACTTCTATTGTTGGATTTCCTCTCGAATCGAGGATTTGTCTCGCATGGACATTAACAATTATGCTCATTTTATTTGATTTTTGTTGATTTTTTAACCTGCTTAGTGTACAAAGTACAATTACTAAGCGTAGTTTCAAAGTTAGTATATTTTTTAAATAAATAAAGTGTTTCAGCTGTTAATGTTACGTTAGTAATTTTATCGTTTTGGAGTCCTAAAATTTTGCATAAAAAGCATTTAATAAACTCATTTGCAATATTAATCTGATTAAAAATAAAGTTTAGTCGAAAAATATTTTTTGCCGGTAGTTTGAGTGAGATGTGGCGCATCGGCTCAAAAATAATCGAATATCGCTGAGGATATTTATTGTGGCAAACTAATGGCAACAAAAAAGTCGCAGTGAAATGCACTACGACTTAAAATAAAATAATAATATTGGCCGGTTCAGAATCCTGACTAATTCAATTTCTCCAGTTCCTCTTTTACAAATTGGGCCAGTTCTTTCACGTAATCTGCGCTAAAATCAAATTTGATTCCTGCAGTTTCATAAATTTCATTCATAGGTTTGGTATAACCCAAAGAAAGTGCCGCCAAATATTGATCTAATGCCTTAGAAGGATTTTCTTTATAATTTTTCCAAACGGCGATAGCACCTAATTGTGCAATGGCATATTCAATGTAATAAAACGGTACTTCAAATAGGTGAAGTTGTTTTTGCCATACATTGCCAAATTGTTGTTCCAAACCAGTCCAGTCGGCAAAACCTGCTCCAAAACGGTTGTAAATCTGTTTAAAGGTTTCTTCCCGATCTGCCGCGGTGTGATCCGGATTGGTATAAATCCAATGTTGGAACTGATCGATTACGGCAACCCAAGGCAATGTTTTCAACACATCGGCCAGTTGCTCTTTTTTTGCACGAATTAGATCTTCTTCGTTATCGAAATAAACGTCCCAATTATCCATTGAGATCAATTCCATACTCATTGAAGCCAGTTCAGCTACCTCTGAAGGGCAATGTTTAAAATCATTTAATTCTAAATTGGCTGTAAGAAAAGTATGAATCGCATGGCCACCCTCGTGAACCATTGTTGTTAAATCACGAAGCGAATTGGCTGAATTCATAAATATGAAAGGCGCTCCGGTTTCTGCCAATGGATAGTTATATCCACCTGGTGCTTTTCCTTTCCGGCTTTCTACATCAAAAAGATTATTTGCCTTCATGGTAGCCAGTTTTGTACCCAGTTTTTCATCGATGGCATTAAAACAAGCAATACTTTTATCAATTAGTTCTTCGCCATTATTGAAAGGTTTTAAAGCGGGTTTACCACTTACACTTACTTCCAAATCCCATGGTTTTAAAGCGTCTAAGTCCAAAGCTTCCCGGCGTTTTTCTGCCTGCTCTTTCAAAATGGGAACAATTTCCTTCTCAATGGCATTGGCAAAATCATAGCAATCCTGTGGCGTATAATCAAAACGACCCAAAGCCTGGAACATATAATCACGGTAGTTTTCAAAACCGGCATTTAACGCTACCTGATTACGTAATTTAATCAGCTCATCAAATAAAATGTTTAAATCATCCTTATCAATTAGACGACGTTGCTGAATGGTTTTCCAGGCATTTTCGCGAACTTCGCGATTTAAATCTTTAATAAAAATTGAGGCTTGTTCGAGCGTATATTCCTGCCCGCTGATTTCAACACTCATGGCACCGGTAATACCCTGGTATTTTTGCTGTTTCACCTGTAATTGTGTGAACAACTCAATATTTTCCTCACGGTAAATTTCCAAGGCTTTTTTAATCGCTCTGCTGTAAACGAAAAACTTTGCTTTATCCAGATCATCCATAAACGGACTTTCCACAAACTTTTTATTTAACTCATTCGATAAAGGTGAAATCTTTGGTTCAATTTCTTCAGCGAAATACTGGAAGTTTTTAACCAGCTCTTCATTCGCCGTATCGCAGCTCATTTTGATATATCTCCAGGCGAAATCTTCCTCCAGGGCGGCTTCCAGTTCAGAACGATCTTTCAGCCATTGTTCCAGTTCATCCACATTGTTTATTTCGCGGCTTTGCAGTTCACTAAACAATGGCTCGAGGCTTTCCCATGTGATGGTTAGGTCTTGGGGAATATATTTTCTAGTCTTTTTTTCTATAATCATGTTCGTAAATTATTGATGAGAGTATGATTGAATTTTGAATGAATGGATGAGAGAATGATGTAGCTGGTTATCAAATGATTAAATTCTAAATGTGCAATTTGCCTGAAACATGCGCTAATTCAATCATTCAAAATTCACTCATTCAATAATTCACTCATTCCATCATTTATTTCGTTCTTATGTACGCGTCAATCAAAAAGCAAATGGCAAATACAACCGATGCATAGCCATTTAAAGTTTGAAAGGCCCTGTTAACTTTACTAATATCATTTGGTTTTACAAGCAAATGCTGATATATCAGCATCGAGCAGAAAAATACAATTCCAACATAATAAACCCAGCTAAATTCGGTGAAGAATACGGGTAAAATTACGCATGCTGCTGATAAAATATGGAGCAAAACCGACACATTTAGTGCATTTTTAATGCCAAGTGTTGAGGGAATAGAATGTAAATTTTCCTCACGGTCGAAATCTTCATCCTGCAAGGCATAAATAATATCAAATCCGCTCACCCAAAAAAGTACCGTTAAAGAATACAAAACCGGAACTAAAGCAAAATGACCGGTAACTGCAATGTAAGCGCCAATAGGGGCGAGCGCTAAACCTAAACCTAACACCAGGTGGCAAAGCGCCGTAAATCTTTTGGTATAGCTATAAAATAATACAACAAATAATGCTACCGGCGATAGATAAAAACAAAGCGGATTGATGAAATAGGTGGCAATAGAAAAAAGTATGCAATTAACAATTACAAATATCAATGCCTCTTTAGCCGAAACTTTTCCAGCAGGAATATCACGCATTTTTGTACGTGGGTTTTTGGCATCAATATTTCGATCAAGGTAGCGGTTAAACGCCATGGCAGAATTTCTTGCGAAAACCATGCAAAGCAAAACCAGAATTAATTTATACCAGGAGAAAGGATTTTCGGTAGTGGTAACACCCAGGAAAAATCCGATCATGGCAAACGGTAAGGCAAAAACCGAGTGAGCGAATAATACGAGTGAAAAATATTTTTTCATTTATTAGAATTGGTTAACTGTACAAATCGGTTAACTGGTTAATTGTGTAGTTGGGTAATGGCTCCATTGTTTTTAGTTTAAAGAACAAATTACTCTTAAGATTTAATTTTGTGTTAGCATCACAACCATACAATTCAAGTTTAAGTAATGATCTAATGGCCATGTGTTAGTAATCTAATGAACCATTGACTAATGAACTAATGCCTAACAAACCATCTAAAATTTCTTATAATCTGTTGGCACAACAAAATCGTGATTTACTTCAGTAATAAAATTTAAAACGTCATCTTTTCCATTCCCCTTTTCTGCTGAAGTAATAAATGTAGCCGGAATCTCCTCAAAAAATTCACCCAGTTTTTTCCTGAAAGCGGCTACGTTTTTTTGTGTAGTTGTCATCCCTTGTTTATCAGCTTTTGTGAAAATCAGTGAAAAAGGAATTTGTTTCTCTCCGAGCCAATAACAAAACTCAATATCTATTTGCTGCGGATCTAATCTGCTATCAATTAATACAAAAACACATTGCAAACTTTCTCTTTTGGTGATGTAAGCCCGAATAAATTTTTCCCATTTCTCTCTGCTCGTTTTAGAAACTTTAGCGTAACCGTAGCCGGGTAAATCGACGATATACCATTTTTCATTCACTAAGAAATGATTAATCAGTTGTGTTTTTCCAGGGCGTTGCGAGGTTTTTGCCAATCCATGCTGATTTACCAACATGTTTATTAGTGAAGATTTACCCACGTTAGAGCGGCCAATAAAAGCATACTCTGGCATAGTTGGGGGCGGTAATGCCGAAATCTGGGTGTTGCTACAAACAAATGTTGCCGTTTTGATAACCATATTGCAAAGGTAGGGTTTTGAGTCGGAAGTCCGAAGAGGGAAGTCGGTAGTCTAAATTGCATATTCTCGTTGAAATGTAAACTTTAAATTGCCGAAAGCGTTTTGATGAGGCAGACTTCAGACTCCAGACTAAAGACTCACGACTTTTTCCCTATCTTTGCCACACATCATGAATCAGAATATCACTCCATATCAAGTTGAAGATGCAACCAAAAAAGAGCAGGTTGCTACCATGTTTAATAACATTTCAGGTACTTACGATTTTTTAAATCACTTTCTCTCATTGGGGATTGATGTGCTTTGGCGCAAAATGGCCATTAAGGAGTTGGTTTCTATTCAGCCTAGGAATTTATTGGATGTGGCCACCGGAACCGGCGATTTCGCGTTTGAAGCCATAAAAAAACTTCACCCTGAAAAAGTAATTGGTGTAGATATTTCTGAGGGAATGTTAGAAGTAGCCAAAAAGAAGATTAACGAACGCAGTTTGAATGAAGTTTTTACAGTTCAGGTGGGCGATTCGGAAGGTTTGCATTTCGCAGATCATTCTTTTGATGCCATTACCTGCGCTTATGGTGTTCGTAACTTCGAGAACCTTGAAAAAGGTTTGGCCGACATGTACCGCGTACTCAAACCTGGTGGCAAAATGGTTATTTTGGAATTTTCAAAACCCAGGGTCTTCCCGGTTAAACAGCTTTATAATTTTTACTTTTCACATGTAACGCCATTCTTCGGAAAACTCTTTTCAAAAGATGCCAGAGCATATACTTATCTGCCAGAATCGGTTGCCGCTTTCCCTGATGGTAAAGATTTTACCAGTTTGATGGAGAAAGTTGGTTTTAAAAGTACCAAACAAAGAATTTTGACGTTTGGAATAAGTTCAATATACGCAGGAACTAAATGATAAAAAAATTAAGCCTCATCCTCTCTTTATGTAGCCTTTCAACTTTAACTTTTGCCCAAAACTGGGGTGGGGGAATTGATGATGAGGACTGGAGTTTCGGGTTTAATTTCCAATATATTTCTGCTGAGTATAAAATTTTAAAAAAAGAAAACTGGCGGGCACCATTTTATGAGGTTCCAAACTCGCTAGAAGTTTCGTACGATTCGAATTCTGGTTTGCCAGTTACCGGTTCATTAAATTCTATTTCCAGTCCACCTTCTCAAGGTTTCGGTTTAGGTTTTGTGATGAACAGGCGAATTGCCGAAAATTTTGATATTCGGGCAACACCCTCCTTAATTTTTAGTGATCGGGTGGTTACCTATGAGTACTTGCCAATGGAGTCGATCACGGTTGGGAATGGTCAGGTGAAAAATTTTCAAAGTGTTATCGATAAAAAGGTTCAGGCCACCATGTTCGAATTTCCTTTGGGGCTGAAAGTTAAATCGAATAGGATGAATAATTTCCGGGCTTACTGGTTGGGTGGCGCCAAATATTCTATTGATATTGCATCAAAGAAAAAATTCTTTGATGAGGGTGAAACACCGATTAATAAATTTTTAAAGAACAAACGGAATTACCTTTCTTACGAAACCGGAATCGGATTCGACTTGTATTTCGAATATTTTAAAATGTCGCCTGAAATTAAGCTGGCGTATTCTACTGATGATCTCCTTCAGCATGACAATACCGTTTTTGCAAACCCAATCGATAAGTTAAAATTACGTCAATTAACGTTCAGTTTAATTTTTCAATAGCCGTACAATTCAAAAAAACTTACCTTTGCTTGCCTTTATAAATCAATGGCTATTGTAGCTTATTGGTTTACTGAAGCTAAATTATTCATACTATGGCTAAAATTGCATTAATTACAGGCGCAACTTCTGGCATCGGCGAGGCTTGTGCACATACATTCGCCCAACAAGGTTATCATCTTATTCTTCTTGCCCGTCGCCAGGATCGTTTAGCAAAGCTTTCTCATCATCTGGCAGACAAGTACGCCATCGAAATTCAACAGGTTTTGGCCGATGTTCGGGATAAAGAAAGTTTATCAACCTTGTTAGAAGCTTTACCATCAGATTGGAAAAAAGTGGATGTGTTGGTTAATAATGCAGGTTTGAGTCAGGGTTTGGACCCGATTGATAAAGGAAATACCGATGATTGGGATACGATGATCGATACCAATGTAAAAGGATTGCTTTATGTAACTAAAATTGTTTCCAACTGGATGATACCTCACCAATCGGGGCACATTGTGAATATTGGCTCGATTGCAGGTAAAGAGGTTTATCCTAATGGGAATGTATATTGTGCCAGCAAACATGCGGTTGATGCATTAAGCAAAAGCATGCGTATCGATCTTTTGCCTTATGGCATTAAAGTTACTGAAATCAATCCCGGTATGGTTGAAACTGAATTTTCTGTCGTACGTTTTAAGGGAGATGAAGAACGTGCAAAGAAAGTTTACGAAAACCTGGAACCATTAATTGCAGCTGATATTGCTGATGCCATTTGGTATGTGGTTAGCCGGCCAAAGCATGTAAACATTAATGATATGCTGATTATGCCAACCATACAAGCAACAGCAACGATTATAAATAGAGGGTAGCAGTTATTTGTTTGGTTTTTTATTTGTTTGGTTTGTTGGTACATAGTGTTTACTAAGTAAATATTGTAAAGGAACCCTAAACATCTAAATAGCTAACCGCCAAACATCTAAACAACCAAAAACTAAAAAACAAATGATACAGATAGATCAAGAAATTAAGAAAGCCATGTTGGCTAAAGACAATGCACAGTTAAGAGCGTTGAGAGCCATTAAAGCTGCTTTACTTCTGGCTAAAACCGAAAAAGGTTCCTCAGAAGAAATTACTGAAGAGACAGAATTGAAAATCTTACAGAAATTAATCAAACAACGTCGCGAGTCTGCAGATATTTATAAATCTCAAAACCGCGAAGATTTATTTCAGGTAGAGGAAGAGGAGATTGCGGTAATCAATCAGTTTTTGCCACAGCAACTAGATCGGGCAGAAGTTGCATCGATAATTGAGCAGGTAATCAAACAATCTGGCGCTACATCGGTTAAGGATATGGGTAAGGTAATGGGCCTGGCCAACAAGGAATTGGCAGGCAAAGCTGATGGTAAATTAATTGCCGAAATTGTGAAAGAGAAGCTGGCTTAACAAAGGTTTAAGGGAGCAGGTTTAAAGGTTTAGCATTGTGAAATGGCTATTAGGTATTGCTTTGGGCTTTACAAACTGCGTTTTTATACCGTTTTCGGTTTTATTTCAGAAAAATGGCATAGAAATGCGAAAATTTAATTTTACTCTACTAACTTAGTGCACAATACCATCTAGAATATATATGACTTACGAGATAATAGAAGACGACGGATTTAAATACATCGAAGCTGGAAAAGGCGAAACGCTGGTATTGTTACATGGCCTTATGGGCGAATTAAGCAACTGGGAGCTTGTTATCGAACAGTTTAAAGATCGTTATCATGTTGTTATTCCAATCTTACCCATTTACGAATTGCCGATTTTAACTTTAGGCGTAAAAGCATTATCAAGATATCTACATCGCTTTTTGAAGTTTAAAAGATTAAATCAAGTTGTTTTAGTGGGGAATTCTCTGGGCGGTCATGTTGGTTTGGTTTTTACCGTTGCGCATCAGGAATTTGTGAAGGCTTTGGTGCTAACAGGTAGTTCTGGTTTATACGAAAATGCTTTCGGAGGTTCGTTCCCTCGCAGAGAGAGTTACGATTACATTAAAGAGAAAGTAGAATTTACATTTTACGATCCGGCTACGGCTACTAAAGAGCTGGTAGATGATGTATTCAAAACGGTAAATGACCGATCGCGTGTAATCAGAATTTTAACCATGGCTAAATCGGCCATTCGCCATAACATGGCAAAAGAATTGTCGAAAATTACTATCCCGGTTTCATTAATTTGGGGTAAAAATGATAAAGTTACGCCACCGGAAGTGGCCGAAGAGTTTCATCAGTTGTTGCCCAACTCCGAATTGAACTGGGTTGATCAATGCGGTCATGCGCCAATGATGGAGCACCCGGCAATATTTAACGCATACCTCGAGAAATTTTTAGATAGAATTTTACTAAAATAATGTTTGCTGCAGAAATCATATCGAAGGCCATACCATCATTAAAAACAAATGACACGGTGCAAAAAGCTTTAGATCGCATGAGCGAATTTAAGGTGAAGCATCTGCCTGTTGTTAATGAGCTTACTTTTTTGGGTTTGGTTGCTGAAGATGATTTACAAAGTATTCCTAATCACGATATTTTTTTAACAGATTCGGCTGTGAATATGTTGAATGCTTTTACCTTGAGTGATGCACATACTTATGATGTAATCCGCTTAATGAGTCAGCTTAAACTTACTGCAGTGCCAGTTTTAGATCAGCAAAAAAACTATGTAGGATTAATTTCAATTAATAACATGGTTGATGCAGTTGCTGAGCAGTATGCGGTAAATGAACCAGGTGGAATTATCGTTTTGGAAATAAGCAACCGAGATAATTCTTTAGCACACATCTCACAAATAGTAGAGGCAGATAATGCCCAAATTTTGTCTTCTTATGTTAATTCTTTTAACGATTCTACCCGGATGGAAGTAACGTTGAAAGTAAATAAAACAGAAATTACTTCACTTGTTGCTTCTTTCGAAAGGTATGATTATCTGGTAAAAGAAGTTTATAACAACACCCAAATTGATGATGGTTCACAAGAACGATATGATTCGTTTATGAACTATTTAAATGTATAAGGCTACTTTTTATGAGGATCGCAATTTACGGAAGAGATTTTAACGATACGGTTTTGCCTTACGTACAGGAGGTTTTTGATCACCTGGCTACACACCAGATTCAGCCTGTTTTATATTCAAAATTTAAGACATCGCTTCACGGAAAAATAAAACTGCCTTCCAATACCATTATTTTTCATAACCATAAAGAACTGAAACAAAACGCTGATGTTTTATTAAGTTTAGGGGGTGATGGAACATTGCTTGATACACTATCATTAATCCGTAACTCCAATATTCCGGTTATTGGGATTAATTTTGGCCGTTTAGGATTTTTGGCAAGTATCAATAAAAACGAAATCACATCGGCACTTAACGCCTTGGTTAATGGAGAATATACGTTAGATACCAGGTCGCTTTTAGTTTTAGAATCAGATAATCATCTTTTTGGCGAAGAAAATTTTGCACTAAATGATATTACCATTCACAGGCGTGATAACTCAGCAATGATGATTATCCATGCTTCCATGAATGATGAATTTATCAATTCTTATTGGGCCGATGGATTAATCATTGCCACGCCAACTGGTTCAACCGCTTATTCATTAAGCTGCGGCGGACCGATTATTTATCCAGATTCTGAAAATTTTGTAGTTACACCAATTGCACCACATAATTTAAATGTGCGTCCGGTAGTTTTACCCGATGATAATAAGTTATCGTTTGAAGTAGAAGCCAGGGAATCAAAATTTCTGGTATCCTGCGATAGCAGAACCGTTACGGTAGAGCGATCAGTTAAAATATCAATAAAAAAAGCTGACTTTTGTATAAATCTTATTCGCCTTAACAATGAAACCTATTTAAACACGTTAAGGAATAAATTATTATGGGGAATTGATACCCGTAACTACTAAGTATGACGCTAAACAAACTCCTTTTAATCATCTTCCTGTTTACTACTGCCGGCCGAGTTGCTCATGCTCAGGAAGGTAATTGGGAAATTGGCCTTATGGGTGGAGGAGCAGGTTACATGGGCGATTTAAATCAAAATAATCCATTACAAATCAGTGGCTTATCGGGTGGTTTATACGTAAAAAGGAATTTTAATCAATATTTAGGTGTCCGCCTAAATTATACTTACGGTCAAATTCAGGCCAAAGATTCTGAATCAAACAACGCCCAGTTTAGGGATCGGAATTTAAGTTTCAATACTTCTTTAAATGAACTGAGTGCGCTGGTTGATTTTAATTTTTTTAATTTTAAGCTTGGTGGGGGCACACGTCAGTTTACGCCTTACCTTTTTACAGGAGCAGGTTTTGTAGCATTTAAACCTAAGTTTAAGTACGACGGAGAAACCTATCGTCTTGACCGGTTAGCAACAGAAGGGCAAGATGAGGGCTATCAAAATATGGTATTAACCATTCCATACGGCGTTGGCCTGCGCTACAATTATAAAGATACCTGGAGTGTATTTACAGAACTAGGCTACCGAACACCGCTAACCGATTATATCGATGATGTGAGTGGTAGGTATCCGGTTAATCCTGTAATTGTAGGTAATGGACAAAATCGGGTCAATTTATCAGACCCTTCTCCTAATCAGATTGGTTTCGCCGGAACACAAAGAGGAGATTTTAGAAAAAGGGACACTTATCTATTTGTTAGTGTTGGCATATCTTTTACCTTTGTATCCTCAAAATGCTACTCGTTTTAAGCTGATTTTGACATAATTAATGGATTTTAAAGAACAAATAGACTATAGCCGCCTGCCAAAGCACATTGCCGTGATTATGGATGGTAACGGAAGATGGGCGAAAGGCCAGGGCAAAGTACGTGTTTTCGGGCATGAACAAGGTGTACTTTCAGTAAAAGATATTGTAGAAGGTTGTGTAGAAGTAGGAATTGAATACCTTACCCTTTATGCCTTTTCAACAGAAAACTGGAACCGGCCAAAAGAAGAGGTAGATGCTTTAATGCAGATTTTGATCTCAACCATTAACAGGGAAACCGAAACCCTGAACAAAAATAATGTTAAGCTAAATGCGATTGGTAACATAGCATCTTTACCTCAAGAATGTATTGATGATTTGAAAGAGGCTATGGCAAAAACTGCTCACAATGAAAAATGTACCCTAACTTTAGCTTTAAGCTACAGTGCCAAATGGGAAATTTTGGAGGCAGCTAAAAAAATTGCAGCAGCTGTAAAAGATAATTCCATCTCCTTAGATGATATTGATGAAGATCTTTTTTCATCCAAACTTACTACTGTAAATATTCCAGATCCTGAGTTGATGATCAGAACCAGTGGAGAACACCGAATCAGCAATTATTTGCTTTGGCAAATGGCTTATACGGAGTTTTATTTTACCGATGTGTTATGGCCAGACTTTAGAAGGGAAGATCTTTTTGAAGCTATTGTTGATTATCAAAAACGCGAACGCCGCTTTGGAAAAATTAGCGAACAATTGAACTAATTTTTCTTTTAACACTTTTTAACAAGCGTTTAAACTAACTTAGCACCACTTTTATACGATAAATGTAACCATCATAAGGGAAACATAGCAAACCTAAAATTTGCTTTAAAAAACATTGTTACCTTCGTGGCCATTACTGAACAAATTATTTTAATGAAAAGAATATTTCAAGTTTTAATCCTACTCGTTTTAGCTGCTCCGGCCTTCGCTCAAATACGTCCTACAGGTAAGGCACCGGCAACCCCATCTTTAAAAGTTGGAGGCTTAGATCTCGATTATTTTAGTCCGAAAGAATATATCATTGGTGGCACAACCGTAACAGGAACCCAATATCTTGATAAAGAGGTTTTAATCACCCTTTCCAAATTAACCAAAGGCGATAAAGTGGTTCTTCCTGGTGAAGCTACTTCTGATGCCATTAAAACGCTTTGGGCGCAGGGATTGTTTGATGATGTTAAAATTAATATCGAAAAGTTTGTTCAGGATTCAGTTTATTTTGAAATTGAAGTGATCGAGCGTCCTCGTTTAAGCTCGATTGATTTGAAAGGAATTAACAAATCACAAAGAACTGCCATTCAGGAAAAACTGAATGATAAAACCGGTAAAATTGTTAATGATAACTTGTACAACACTACTTCGGCAATTGTGAAGAAGTACATGTTAGATAAAGGTTACTTCTTCACCACGATTAATTATACCACACGTAAAGACCCAAATGCAGAAAATAGTGTGGTTTTAGAGGCAAATATTGATAAGGGTGGACGCGTTAAAGTGCAGCGTATTGATTTTACAGGCAATAAGGATTTTAAAGCAGCCAAGCTTAGAAAGTACCTAAAAAATCCTAAGCAATTTGCCTGGTGGCGTTTCTGGGGTTCAGGAAAGTTCTCTAAAGAAAAATACGAAGAGAATAAAGTAAAAATGATAGCCAAAATGCATGAAAAAGGTTATCGTGATGCTGAGCTTTTAAAAGACACCATTTACCAACACAACAAAAAAAGAGTAAATATCAGAATGGATCTTTACGAAGGAAAGAAATATTACTTCGGAAATATTACCTGGGCAGGTAATGCGATTTATGCTGATAGTATTTTAAATAAAGTATTAACCATCGAAAAAGGTGATGTTTTTAGTGAAGAAAGACTAAATAAGAAACTGAATGGCGGTGGTGAAAACGGTGGCGACATTAACAGCATGTATACGGATAATGGTTATTTAACGTTTAACATCGATCCGGTTCAAACTAAAATATATGGCGACACGGTTGATGTGGAAATGCGCATGTATGAAGGGCCGCAGTATACCAACAACAGAATCACGTTAAAGGGTAATACCATTACCAATGATAAAGTGGTTTTACGTGAGATCCGTACCAAACCGGGACAAAAATTTAACAAAAGCGATTTAATCCGTACCATTCGTGAGATTGGCCAATTGGGTAACTTTGATGAATCCAAAACAGTTCCAACTCCTCGTCCTAATCCGGCAGATGGTACAGTTGATATTGAATATGCGGTAGAAGAAAAACCTTCCGATCAGATTGAGTTATCAGGTGGTTTCGGTGGTGGCCGTATTATCGGTACTTTGGGTTTAACCTTCAATAACTTTTCGTTAAAAAACTTATTTAACTTAAAAGCGTACAAACCACTTCCAAAAGGTGATGGGCAAAAATTAAGTTTACGTGGACAAACGAATGGTAAATATTATCAATCATACAGTTTCTCTTTCTCTCAGCCATGGTTTGGTGGCGAGAAACCGGTAAGTTTTGGTGTGAGTGCATTTACTTCATTGCAATCAAATGCTGCAACGAATGAGTCTGACTTAATGAAAATCCGTTTGAATGGTGTTACCGTAAGTTTAGGTAGAAGGTTAAACTGGCCGGATAACTATTTTCAATTAAGCCACGCCGTTAATTTACAACAATACATTCTGAATAATTATCAAGGTTATTTATTTACTACAGGAACATCATATAACTTAAACTTATCACAAGAGATTAGCCGCGATTCGAGAGATTCGCCTATTTTCCCTAAATCAGGTTCATTTATCCGTTTTACTGTTCAGGCAACGCCGCCTTATTCATTGTTTAATAAAACAAATTATGCAACAGCGCCTGATAAGGAAAAATATCGTTTCACCGAGTACCACAAATGGAAGTTTGATTCGCAATGGTATCAACGTGTAGCAGGTAACTTCGTAATTAAAGCACAGGCACAATTTGGTTTCTTAGGTCAGTATAATAAAGCCGTAGGTCAATCAGCATTTGAGCGTTTCAAATTAGGTGGTGATGGTATGCAAGGTTTCGACTTCTTACAAGGATCAGAGCTGATCGCGATGCGTGGTTATGCCAACAATACGGTTATCCCGGTAGGATCAAATCCAGGTATTGCACAGCAATCTGGTAGCCCTATCTATACGAAATATGTATTGGAAGCTCGTTACCCGGTTATTGCAAGTCAGCAAGCTACAGCATTTGTGTTGGCTTTTGCTGAAGGTGGTAACACCTGGAACAGATTCAGTGATTTCAATCCATTCAACATCAGAAGATCAGTTGGTGTTGGTGCAAGAATCTTTTTACCGATTTTCGGTTTGTTAGGTATTGATTATGGTTATGGTTTTGATGCGATTCCAGGTTTACCTGATTCGAACAAAGGCCAGTTCCACTTTAGTATCGCACAACAATTAGGTGGATTTTAATTGATAAAGCGTAAAAAAATAATTAAATATGCAATAAAACAGTATAAGTTGAGTTTAAACAAGGCTTAGGTTATAAACGAATTATAAAACACACACAAATGAAAAAGTATCTTTTTATCGCATTTTTACTTTGCACCACATTTGGTGCGTATGCACAAAAGTTTGCATATGTAGACACAGAGTATATTTTGAAGCAGATGCCAGAATACAAATCGGCATTGAGCCAGCTAGAAGTAGCATCAAAACAATGGCAACAACAGGTAGATCAAAACTTTTCTGAAATAGACAGGATGTATAAAGCCTATCAGGCAGATCAGGTTTTATTAACTGATGATATGCGTAAGCGCCGTGAAAATGAAATTATAGAGAAAGAAAAACAAGCGAAGGAATTTCAACGCTCAAAATTCGGTCCTGATGGTGAACTTTTTCAGGCCAGAACCAAATTAATCAAACCAATTCAGGATAAAGTTTCTGACGTGATTAAACAGATTGCAAAAGCAAAATACCTTGATTTCATTTTTGACAAGAGCAGTGAAGCAACCATGATGATTTATGCAAGTAGTAGCTACGATGTTAGTAATGATGTAATTGTGAAATTAGGTTACAAACCAGGGGCAGGAAATTAGTATATTCGCCCCCTTAGAATTTAGAAAAACAATAAAAAAATAAAAAAAGTAAAATAGAACGATGAGAAAGTTAATTAACGTATTCTTTGTAGCAGCAGGGTTAATGTTTACAGCGAATATGGCAAGTGCGCAACAAAAATTAGGTCACATTAATTCAGAAGATGTTTTTGCTAATCTTCCTGAGGCTAAAACGGCTCAAACTACCTTAGAAACTTTAGGTAAATCTTTACAGGGAAGCATTGATGGAATGATCAAAGAATATCAAACTAAATTGGCTGCTGCCCAGGCTAAAGAAAAAACTTTAAGTGAGGCTAACAAAGAGCAAGTTGGTAAAGAATTACAAGTTGCCGGACAAGAATTACAAGATTTAGAGAAACGCATTACTGATGCCCGTACTAAAGCATCTCAGGATGTAGGTACTAAACAAGGTGAGTTATTCCAACCAATTCAGGCAAAAGTGGCCACTGCAATTTCTGCTGTAGCTAAAGAAAAAGGCTTGGCTTACGTTTTCGATATCGCGAACGGACAAGGTGGTAACAACTTAGTTTTCTGGGAAGGTGGCGATGATATCACTGCTGCAGTTAAAAGTAAATTAGGTATTTCAGCTACTGCTGCTAAACCAGCTGCACCAAAGAAATAAGGTTTTAGTTTTTAGTCTGGAGTAGTGAATCTCCCTGGCTAATTCAAAATATAAAGCGGAATCGAGGCAACTTGGTTCCGTTTTTTTTTGACTAATGTTGTAAGGTTGTAAAAAACATTGTAACGTTGTAAGGTTAAGATTTTATTTTAACGCTTCCACATTTAATCAATACATGCAAAAAACATCGCCAATAGGTATTTTCGATTCTGGTTATGGAGGATTGACGGTTTTTAGGTCTATAGCCGATCGATTGCCAGACTATCAATACGTGTATCTCGGCGATAATGCCCGTTCTCCTTACGGCGATCATTCTTTCGATACCATTTATAAATATACTTTAGAATGCGTGGAATGGCTTTTTGCAAAGGGCTGTGAATTGGTCATTCTGGCCTGTAATACTGCTTCAGCGAAAGCGCTTCGTAGCATTCAGCAAAAAGATTTACCTGCAAAGTATCCGGGTAAACGGGTTTTGGGGGTAATCAGGCCAACGGCCGAAGTGATCAACCAATTTACTTCAAGCAAAACGGTAGGGGTGATGGGAACCAGGGGAACGGTTAATTCTCAATCTTACCTGCTGGAGATTAATAAATTTTTTCCGGAGATAAAGGTTTACCAACAGAGCTGCCCGATGTGGGTGCCGTTAATTGAAAATAATGAGCATCTTCAAAGTGGAGCCGACTTTTTTATTAATGAGTATTGCCACCAGCTGATGACACAGTCAGAGGATATTGATTGTGTTTTATTAGCCTGTACACATTATCCTTTACTGCTGCCTAAGCTTAAGAAAGTTTTTCCAGATTATATCAATATTCTCACGCAGGGCGAAATCGTAGCGACTAGTTTGGTTGATTACCTACAGCGACACCCTGAGATCGAAGAGAAACTGAGCAGGAACCAGGAGAAATCATTTTACACCAGTGGCGATCCGCTGGCATTTGATGAACATGCCTCAATCTTTTTTGGCGAAGATTTGAAATCTGAAAAGATGTAAGTGCAAGGTGGTATCAAAGATGCCTTTAAATGCCTTTATCATGCCCTAGGGTATGACGTTGTATGCGATAGGAAGTACTTAATATCCCTAAGTGAATTGAATAAATTTACGACGAAAACACCAGTCAAGCTAGGGATAATGGTCGAACGGCTATCTAGTAAAATTACTGCGGCAACTTCTCTACCCGAACTAAAACCGTAGGGGAGGTAAGCGCATCTAAAAATGAAACAACGGCATCCTTTTCAGCTTTGCTCAACATTAAACCTTTTAAAAGCTTATCATTTTTAGGCAATAACGGATCATTTTCCTGTTCTGGCCTAACTCTTTGAACAGGCATGCCGATATTGTACATGTTCATCACTCCATCCATATCCGGAAACAGTCCATTATGAAACCAAGGGGCAGTTTTCATTACATTTCTTAATCCAGGCGTTTTAAACTTACCTACATCTTCAGGTTTTTTGGTGACATTGTACAGGCCTAAATCCTCGTATTTGCGCTTGAAATAAGTCAAACCATCATTATGAAACTCATTATCGGTGAACAATGGGCCATTGTGGCAGTTGATGCAACGGGCTTTGGTACGGAACAGATGTAAGCCTACGATTTGTTGGTCAGTTAATGCTTTTTTATCTCGGGCAAGGAAACGATCAAATGGGGTTCTTCTGCTCACAATACTCCGTTGAAAAGTGGCTAAGCTTTCGAAAATCCTTTTATTGGTAATGGTTTTCGAACCAAATGCTGCAGTGAAATATGGTTGATAACCTTTTATTTTTGTCAGTTTTTTAGGCAGTGCTTTCATGTCCTGGTGCATTTCATTGTGTGCTGCCACCGGACTTTCAGCTTGCTCCTCTAAACTTGCTGCTCTTCCATCCCAAAATAAACGTTTGTAAAACCACACATTTTCTAAAGATGGTGCATTGCGGATATTAGTCAGATGATCATGCCCTACAGAAACCTGGCGACCATCAGACCAATGTAAATCTGGCGCATGACAGCTCGAACATGAAATTTGATTAGAGCCTGATAATCGAGGATCGAAAAACAAGATCTTTCCAAGTTCTACAACATTTTTTACCGAATCGTTTTTTAAATCGACCGGAGAGGGTGGAAGTTCTCCCAATTCCTGAAAAACGGCCCCTTTATCTACCGTAGGTTTTGGCCAATGGTCAGTAGGTTTCGAATAAACTTTACGCAAACTATCTATGCTCAATTCATCATCATTATTAAAATTTGTTGATTGAAATGAAAATAAAATCAATCCGGTTAGGACTAAGGCAAGCGTGACAAAAACTTTATTCATGGGGTTAAAAATACAGATTTAAGCTGATATTGGAAGCAAACCGATCTTTGCCGGGGGCCGAAACGATTGTTCTGTTGATTATTTTCTCATCTATTTTTTGCAGATAACCTGCATTAATTTTAAAGGATGCTTGCATAACTTTAAATAATGGGAAACCATATTCGGCAGCCAAATTGCCACCAATAAAAGATGAAGTATTGTACAAATAATCGTGGTAAATTACGTACTGTGTAAAATAAGCTTCATTGGTTTGCAATACAGCAAAACGATCATCCAAAGGCATTATATAGGTAGCTGTGAGGTTTAATGCAAAGTAATGTGCATCATCTTGATTTCTTCTCCAACCTGAACCTGCGCTCAATAAAAGATTCTTATAAAAGACATCATTACCCTTAATACCATCCACACGTTCTTCATCTAGTTGTTCAACCCCAATAAAATGATTAAATTGATTTTTTTCTTGTCGTGTTGTTACAAAAAACTTCGCAGATAAATTGTTTGAGAGGTATTTGTAATTGTTAGCCTTGAAATCAATATTGTAATCTTCACCGTTCTTTGAGATGTAATTAATTAAAGCACTTAAGCTCAGGTTGCGGATTTTCTTGGTCCATAATAAATTCCCAACGGTGGCTTTTAAATTATACTTGGCATACGTTGTAAAACCACTTCCATTTCCAAATAAATAATCTTGGTTTTCTGCAATATATCTTCCTGATAGGTGGAAATTTCCAGCATTTGCTGTGGTAATATCTACATAAATATCGGCACCATTCCTGGTTTGATCATCATTGTAGCGGCGTTCATTTAAAACCGGCCTGCTCTCACCATAGCCGTTAATTAAATGATTGTAATACATCGGGAAGCTCGAACTTTCGTAATAGCGTGGGTTTTTGTAAGCAATGTTTATACGTTCCTGTCCGTAACCATGTCTAATTGCTGCCCCTACTTTGGTAATCGTGCTAATTTGATAGCCCAAAGATAACATGAGGTTAAACTGATACTCCCCAATTCCCCCACGTGGATCATTTGTAGAAAAATGACTGCCCACTTTATAATCTGCCCCTGCGGCAACACTAAGTTTTTCGCTAAAGAAATTTTTGTTCGCCATGGTTTTAAAATCGTAAACATTACGCTCGTAATGTACATAAGCCGGCGAGCCAAAGTAATAAGGGGTGCTGGTATTGCTACGGGTTTGGTGTGCAAAACGAGTGCTGTCTTCATAGCTTTTCCTATACGAAAATCCACCAAATAGTTTGATGGTACCCAGTTTTATCGTTCCTTCAGTTTCAATTTTATTGCTTTGCAAACTTGTGGCATTTTGCGATGCATTATAAAGCCCTCTATCGTATTGATAACTCATTGCAGCCTTGCTTATATGATCGGGCATTAAATTATTGAGATAATAACTGCTCGATTTTGCAAAGTTGAACATTTGCTGGCTGGTAGAATCAGCATAGAACTGATTTGATGTTATAGCCCGTTTCATATCTCTTCCATCACTTACCGTTTGGGCACAAACTGAAAATGGAATGATGAAAACAAATAGATAAAGGAGAAATTTTGTATTCATTTATATGTTAAAAAGAGGTTGTATCATAAACATAGATTGTTATCCCGACCTTGTTCAAGTACCTACTAAAGGCAATTTTAAGGTATTGCTACAGGTTCAATGTTAAAGCGTTCTGAGAAATTTGTTTTATGATACAACCTCATTTGATTGTTATTTAAATCCTCTTGGATTTGCAAGATTGAAATAATCGAAATCTTCAGTGCTATTATTGGTATCTTTTAGAATTACACGGCCGTTGACAGATTTCTCTGTTTTTCTAATAATAGATTGAGATGTGTAAGAACCTAGTGGTACAAATGTAAAGCCAGCATCTAAACTTGCATCGTATTTTTTAGGGATACGGTCTGCAACTTCATTCGGCTGAACTTCTACAGCATCAATTACCCATTTGTTTGGGATCTGATAGTATTTTGTAGAAGTTGAACCTGGCGTTGCCTTTGTTGGAAGGTTGTACTGTGGCCAATCTTTTGGCTTTTGTGTACCGTCTACTTTAATCAAAGCATAAGAGTAACGGCCTGGATTATCAAAAATCATATCCGTTCCAAAATATTGTAAAACTTCTAAGTTTGGTACCGATGGATTATCGATGTCAGATGCCAATGGTTTACTTAACAAAGGCGCATAGTAAGCTTCGAAATCAGCTTTGCTTAAGTCGATAGTTAGATCTGCATTTAAAACGCTAATGGCTTTTCCATCAACACCAGTGTATGGACTTTTGTGATTAATTGCGGTTTGCGCTACCACGATGCTGGTTCCGGGTTGTACGGGATATTGCTTTCCTGTACCCGGAATCATCAAAAATGCTCTTGCGTAAATGTAATCGTTATTTGCATCGATATTGGCTGGCATATTTACCGATTTGCTCCAATCGTACTGGCTGCTTGCCGTAACGTTGTAAGTTGCTGCACTGGTTTTGGTTACCAAACCGACAGTTTCTGCAAAGTAAAGACTATCTGCATAAAGTACTTTATCACTGTTGTTATAAAATTCGATAAACTGATCGCGATAAAGAGCGCCATTTACTCTATCAGAACCCGCAAAATAAACCTGCTTAATTACCCAATCTCCAGTAGTGCCGGTTACCAGATTTAAGGCAACAGTTTCACTAAAATTAACTGTAATTTGTTTCTTTTTAACAGATGCATTGTAAGTTACGTCTTTAGTTACCAAAGTGCCTGTTAAAGCGCTGTAATCGGCAGCAGAAATGGTTGCAGATGCATCAATATCGTAAAAACCCGGAGCCAATTGGGGAACTATAAGCGTGCCTTTATCGTTCACTGTAAAGTTTTGCGCAATTTTGGTATCGATGTTGGTTACCTTAACCTTTATCTCGGTTAAAGGCAATTGGTAATTGCTCGCTTGTAAGTTATACGCTAATTTTACATTTACATCTACAGGCTGAATGTCGGTAGAATTGTTTTTTTTGCAGGATGCTAAAATCGAAACTGCAAGAAGTAAGTAGAGATACTTTTTCATTTTTAAAATTTAAAGTTTAATTGAAATCTCTGCGCCAAAAGATGGTGCAGAACTTGGATAAATGTAACTGCCTGATGTATTGATATAATAAGGTTGATAATTGAATACGTTATATACATTGAAAGAGAAACGGAATCTCTTTTTAATTTCTTTTGCCAAACTCAAATGGAAGTTGGGAATTACACGAGGAATATTATTCTCATTGATCTCTGATGCGGGTTTATAAAGATGACCATAATCAAGATTAAGCGCATCGAAATTTGGAATATCAATATATCTGCCTTCTCTTGTGAGGTAAGCATAAGGAATACCAGCGGTTTCAGATTGAACTGTTTTTTGAAGTAAAGAGAACTCAGCGATAAAATTAACAATTAAGCTGATTTTGGGAATGTGTGTAGATGAGCTTATTCTGGCATTACTTAAGAATGAAACCCTTTTCTCCGGTTCGTAATATCCAATGATGGCGTAGTCGGGCCTTGTTGAACCATTATCTTCAAAACTGTCCAATTTTGGACTTTTGGTTTCATAGTTGGTTCTGAACAAACCGCCACTAACGTTAAACGTTGTAGAAATGGCTTTAATTTTTGGCGTATTCAAAATAAGTTCTACACCTTGATTATCAGATAATAAGTCGTTTCCAAAATAAGAATATTGAAAGCCAACTATTCGTGTTCCGGTTTGGGTTAACATTGGCTGTTGGCCTGGTCTAATAGTGGCTACATAAGTTGGTAATTTTACATAATTGCGTTGGCTAATAGTGTTAATGCCATTACGATTTTGTTTGTTGAACAAGCTTAATGAAAGATTAAATTCTTTTAATTTAAGTTGTGAAGTAAACTCAAATGTTTGGCTTTTTGATGATTTTAAATTACTCGAATTATGATCATAACGATTAACATAAACCAGATAAATGCTTTCCGCCGCATTCCCGTTAAAAGAATTTATAATTGGAATTTCAAAATAAGTTGGGCCAGGGTAGCGCTGGCCTAACGATGGGGATTTAAAGGATAAACCATAAGAGAAGCCAAAACGAAGATTTTGGTCAACAGCATAGTTCATGTTCAGCCTTGGAGAAAAAGAGGGCAGTGCATTTTGGATATCGTACCTTAAGCCAGCCCTAACGTTTAAATCGCGGTTGAACATCTTCACTTTGAATAAATCTTCCAAATAAAAACCTACGTTTCTTTGGGGTACGGCCAAGTTAAAATCGTAATAACGTTCTGACCGGTTTGGGGTTAAAGAAGTAGTAGCAGCCGCAGTTTGTGCCCTAGGCCTGCTCGGATCGAGCACTTGTCCATCACCTTTATTAACCCCATAATCATAACTCACACCGAAACCCAAAAAGTGTGTAATCTCCCCCATTTTGAAATCAGCATTAAAATCCAGCTTCGCTGAAGCATTAACTGGTCGCCCATCAATTAAAGATGCTGCGGTGTAAATTCCTGGAGCATAACTACCTTCGTGAATACCGGTTGTAGTGGCATCGGAAACAATCAGATATGGTTCATTTCTAAACTGTTCTCTGTAACTTACTTGATGCCCCTCTGCATACCTTAAATTTAGCGATGCACTTTTTAAAAAGTTACTGTTTATGCGGTAATTAGATCTGTTGGCCACGCTAAAATTCCAACTATCAAAACGAAGAATGGTCCTGGTGATGTCATCGTTATCGCCCCGCAAGCCATCGAGGTTTCGGCCATAGTCTAAACTTAAAGTATTTTTTAATCTTTTCTCTATCCCAAAAGAATTTGAGTACATCGCCGAGGTATTAATTCTTTTGTAGGCTTTTAAACGGTCGCGGTTATCGCCAAAGGAATTAACGTAGTTGATGCCAACATTCACGGCGCCAGCTTTTTCTGAAATTTTAAAACCCTGGGAATAGCCATAAGATGTAGCATTGTCGCGAATTTGCATTCTTAAGTATCCAGGTGCTTTACCAGCCTGGCGATCGATTATTACCGCTCCATCGGTCAAATCGCCATATTTTGCGGGGGCAACCCCAGAAATTACTTCAATGTTTTCAATATTATCGGCTGGAATCTGACGTAAATCCGTTCCACTGAAAGCAAAATCGCCTGAGTACGAAGTAACCGGACTGCCGTTTACGCTTGGTGTTGCTGCACCGTTTAAACCACTATAAGAACCAGAAATTAACGAATTGCCTGCACCCAATAAACCTGGGTTAAAACTTTGCATGTTCATGTTATTGCTAATCGCATTTCCATCAACAATAATGGCAACCCCAAAAGAGTTGTTCATTTCGAATGCACCACGGCCGTTGGTGGTTGGTGCAAAACTCGATCTCAACGTAATGTTTTGCACACTTTGCAAAGATGGTGCAACAATTTTTCTGTTCGGCAGTTGATTAAGCAAATCGGCCACACTTAAGGCAGGAGTTTGCTCGATAATGTCTCTAGAAATTATCAGTGATGAATTTGATTGTCCTTCATAATTACGTTTAGCATTAATGTCAATCGTTTCTAAACTTAGGTTTAGTTCTTTTAAAATAACATTACCGAGGTTTGTGCCATTTCCTGAAATCAGCACTTTTTTAACAAGTTTTTGATAACTGATAAATGTAAACTCTAATGTTAGTGTATTATTAGATAAGTTTTTTACCGGAAGCTTAAACGAACCATCAGGTGCCGTTATTCCATACTGATTGGTTTCAATAATTTTGATGTTGGCCGAAGGAATAGGTTTATTCTGTTGATCTATTACCTTACCTTCAATAAACATTCCCTGTTGCGCTTGGGCAGAGATTGCGAACAATAATAATACGAATATGTAAACTCTCTTCAAGTAATTAATAATTGTGAGTATGAAAACTCAGACGAAATTCATTTTTTTTGCAAAGATGTAAATTTGCAGCCTCTTTACAAAACTATTTAGACTAATTCCAAATAATTTAACATTTTGGCGTTATAAGTGTTGGAAATGCATCATTTCAAATTAACTCGTTTGTGACAAAAGAAAATACTTTTGTTTAGGTTGTGATGTTTTAAAAGGATAACTTTGCGGCTTCAAACCTACACAATGAGTGATCAGATAAAACACGAATGCGGAATCGCTTTTATTCGCCTGTTAAAACCACTTTCTTACTACCAGCAAAAGTACGGTACAGCACTTTACGGCCTTAACAAATTATACCTTTTAATGGAGAAACAGCATAACCGGGGCCAGGATGGCGCAGGTATTGCCACCATTAAACTGGATATGAAACCTGGCAGTAGGTACATTAGCCGATACCGGAGCATGGCTTCGAATGCGGTAGCAGATATCTTCGAATACGTACAGAATAAGTTCGTAGATATACAAGAAAACACACCTGAATTAATGCAGGATACAGAGTGGCTCAAAAACAATGTTAGCTTTATTGGCGAGGTGTTATTGGGCCATTTGCGTTATGGTACACATGGTAAAAACAGTATCGAAAATTGCCATCCTTTTTTAAGGCAAAATAACTGGATGACCCGTAATTTGGTAATTGCCGGTAACTTTAACATGACCAATGTTGATGAGTTATTGGAGCAATTGTATGAGTTAGGGCAACATCCAAAAGAAAAAGCAGATACCGTTACCGTTTTGGAGAAAATTGGTCACTTCTTAGATGATGAAAATCAAGACCTCTTTGATCAGTACAAAAAAGAAGGACATGATAACGTATCCATCACACACAAAATATCCGATCATTTAGACATTGCAAATATCCTTCGCCGCTCGGCTAAAACCTGGGATGGTGGTTATTCTATTTGTGGTATGGTAGGTAACGGCGATTCATTCATCATGCGTGATCCGGCAGGTATTCGCCCGGCGTATTATTATTATGATGATGAAATTGTAGTGGCTGCTTCTGAAAGACCGGCTTTACAAACGGCCTTCAATATTCAGTTTAAAGATGTGAAGGAAATTGATCCTGGTCATGCTTTAATCATTAAAAAAAACGGCGAGGTGAGCATGGAACAATTCCGCGAACCTACTGAAAGATTATCTTGTTCTTTTGAACGCATCTATTTTTCAAAAGGAAGTGATGTGGAGATCTATCGTGAACGTAAACAGTTAGGCCGTTTATTGAGTGATAAAATTCTGCAGGCTGTTAATTATGATTTGAAAAACACTGTATTTTCTTTTATTCCAAACACAGCTGAAGTCGCATTCTTCGGAATGGTTGATGGTGTTCAGCAATATGTACGCAGGCACCAGAAAGATATACTTCTACATAAGAAAGAAGAACTGACTGATGAGCAACTGGAAGATTTATTATCGTTAGCGCCAAGGGTTGAAAAACTTGCCGTTAAAGATGTAAAATTGAGAACCTTCATTACCCAGGATGCGGATAGAAGTGAAATGGTAGCCCACGTTTACGATACAACTTACGGTATCATCAATAATCATCAGGATACTCTGGTAGCATTAGATGATTCAATTGTTCGTGGTACTACCTTGAAACAAAGCATCATTAAAATCGTAGATCGGTTACATCCGAAAAAAATTATCATTGTTTCTTCTGCACCTCAAATCCGTTACCCTGATTGTTATGGTATCGATATGAGTAGAATGGGGCAGTTTGTAGCTTTCGATGCAGCAATTCAGTTATTAACTGAGCGTGGCATGTGGCAGGTTATTGAAGATGTTTATGCAAAATGTAAAGCGTCTTTATTGCTGCCTAAAGAGGAGATAGTAAATCATGTGAAAGATATTTACAGACCATTTACACCAGAAGAAATTTCTGCTAAAATTGCACAAATTATTACGCCAAAAGGTACAGTTGCCGAGGTGGAAGTGATTTATCAAAGTTTAGAAAACTTGCATGAAGCTTGTCCGAAAAATAAAGGTGATTGGTATTTTTCTGGTAACTACCCAACTCCTGGTGGAAATAAAGTGGTAAATAAGGCTTTTATCAACTGGAAAGAAGGAAATAACCAGCGGGCATATTAAAACTCCTCGAAGAATTAGAAGATTAGATAGCTCACATTTTATGTGGGCTATTTTTTTTTCTTGAAAAAATATAGAGTAACGTGAATAATCAACGAATCTGGAGGTGTTTTTCAGTACTAATGCCATCAATCATTATGATCAGATTTAACAGTTTGAAAAAAACATTTCGACAGGTGTACATGTTAATTCCACTATGAAAAATTTGATAAAATCCTGCGTAATATTTGCCATTTGTTTGGCATTTGGTTGTTCTGATAGTAGCCAGCAAAAGGTAACCAACGCGATAGATAATACGAGCGATAGCATTTCTAATAAGTTATCTGAATTAAATGATACACTTAAAAATGTACGCGATGAGCTTAAGAGTAAAATTCCAAAAGTTGAGATCAATGTTAGCAAAAGCGTTCCGATTGGTTTGCAGTGGATCAGTTTCGAAAGTGAGAAAGGTACTGCCCAAATAACTAAAAAGGCAGATAACTGGTTTGCCGTAAAGGGCGAGCAAACCAATAGCCGGAATGAATATCTTAAAATTGATGGGCGGATGAAAAGATTGGATGCCAATCGGGTTTCGTTTGAAGGTACCCTCATAACCTATATTAAAGATAATAATGGAGGTGTGCCCTGCGAAAAAACTGGTGCTCAGGTATTTTTAAAAAAGGGCGACAGAGCTTATTATCGTCTTCAAAATATGGAAAACTGTGCCGGCGGTAGATTGCTAGATTATGTTGATATCTATAATCTTGATGAAGTGCTATAAACCTGTTCTTGATCAGGCGTAAAACTGAATATAGGTTTTATAAATCAGCCAGAAGGCAAAGAAGATGATCACTACGCCAGCTATTTTATTCAACGTTTTCAAAGCATCTTCCTTTATTTTGTAACGGAGTTTACTGGAGTAAAAACTTTTAGCGCCATCTATGCTCAACTGAGTAGCCATAGCGATAAAGAAACAAACCAGTTTCTCGTTTAGCATATTATTGAGTTTAACGGAAATGATTCCGCTAACAATAATCCAGAACATCAAGGTTGAAGGAGTGAGGATGCACATCAGGAAACCTTTTAAAACGTAACCTCTTTTACTAACTTTTTGAAGGGTTTTTGAATCATAATTCACCTTCATTTTCGATACCAGGTAATATATTCCTACAGCGAGTAAGAAAACTCCGCCAATAGAACCAACATATTTATCAAAACTCGCTTTGTAATCAAAAAACTGGCTGCCAAAAAGCACCAGTGCAATTAAAATAACATCACTAATTATAACTCCAATAGCCAAAGAAAAGCCTGCCATAAAGCCCCTTTCTATACTGGTTTTAATCATTGCAAAAAATACCGGACCTGTTAAAAACGACGAAATAATCCCTGCCCCAATACCTAATAATATGGCTTCAAACATGTATTGTATTGTTTATAATATGCGAATATGCAATTTTATACCTAAACATGGCACATTTATTTTTGTTGCATTAGTTGCATAAAAGTTACCCTCAGTTAACTTTTTTTTATCTATGTTTAGCCCCACTAAAACTAAATTTTAAAAATGAGTTCAGAACAAACACAAACCAAGTGGGCCCAATTTATACCCCTGGTTACCGTATTCTTTTTTTGGGGCTTCGTTGCCGCAAGTAATGATATTTTAATTCCTGTATTTAAGAAAGCTTTTGATCTTTCACAGGCCGAAAGTCAACTGGTTTCTTTAGCATTCTATATTGCTTATACCGTTGGTGCATTAATTTATAACGGTATATCTGTGCTAATGGGTCAAGATATTGTGAATAAATTGGGTTACAAAAATTCCCTGGCGTTAGGCTTGGTTATCTCTGCCGCAGGTACCCTTTTGTTTTACCCAGCCGCTAATTTAGCCTCATTTCCTTTAATGTTGTCGGGTTTGTTCATTGTAGCATTAGGTTTTTCACTACAGCAAACCGTAGCAAACCCTTTGGCGATTGCATTGGGTCCTATCAAAACAGGTTCTCAGCGTTTAACGCTGGCAGGAGGGATTAATAATTTTGGTACAACCATCGGACCACTAATTGTGAGTTTTGCAATTTTTGGATCAGCAGCAAATGCCAGTTCAGATATCAGCATTGAAAGTGTAAAAGTTCCTTATCTTATTTTGGGTGTTGCATTTATCGCCGTTGCTATTTTCTTAAAATTATCTTCGCTGCCTGATCGCCCGGCTTTGGTTGAGGCAAAAACGGAAGAAGTGGGTGCTAAAGGTTCAGCTTTGAAATACCCACAATTGGTTTTGGGTATGATCGCCATTTTTGTTTATGTAGGTGTTGAGGTTTCTACAGCAAGCAACCTGCCGGCTTATATGGAAAAAGATTTAGGTTTCGCTCTGCATGATATTGCACCATATATTTCTTTGTATTGGGCAAGTATGATGATTGGTAGATGGACGGGTGCAGTTGAGGCTTTTACCGACAACGTTCAGACTCAAAAAGTACTTAGATTTGTGGCACCTTACCTGGCTTTCGGAATTTTCTTAGCGGTAAATGCTATCGCTGATCACGATTTAGCCCCTTTCTATGTTTATGGTTTAATTATTCTTGTTTTAATTATTGCTGATATGGCGAGTAAGGGTAATCCTGCAAGAATGTTATTAATCTTCTCGGGGATTGGTATTTTAGCGCTACTTATTGGAATGTTCACAACAGGCATGGTAAGTGTTTACGCCATCACCAGTGTAGGGTTATTTTGCAGTACTTTATGGCCATGTATTTTCACTTTAGCGGTTAGCGGCTTGGGTAAACATACCAGTCAAGGTAGTAGTTTCCTGATCATGATGATTATGGGCGGTGGTATCATCAGCTGGTTACAAGGTGCGGTTTCGGAAGTTACCGGTATTCAATATAGTTACATTGTAGGGATTCTTTGTTTTGCTTACCTGGCATTTTATGCCTGGAGAGTTAGCGGTATCCTTCGGTCTCAGGGAATTAATTTCGATCAGAAAATTTCTGGCGGACATTAATTTTTAATAAGCTATTTTTACAGCCACAAAGATTTATGCTTTGTGGCTTTTTTATTTTTAGCATGACCAACAAACCAAGTTTCGATACCATATTTATGAATCTCGCCACCGATTTGGCTGCCCGTTCGCATTGCGTACGTGCTCATGTTGGTGCGGTTTTAACAAAAGATACCCGTATTATTTCTATTGGCTACAATGGTCCGCCAGCAGGAACACACAATTGCGATGAGGAATGGCCAGAACATGGTTGTGCAAGAGACAGCAAGGGAAGCTGCTCACTGGCTTTACATGCGGAAGAAAATGCAATTCTTTACGCATCTAAAAACGGATCGAAGATAGAAGGATGTACGCTATACACCACATTGTCGCCGTGTATTGCCTGCGCCCGTTTAATCTTATCATCAGGGATAAAATTGGTTTACTATTCACAATCGTATGCAGCCTATAAAGGTTTGCCTAGCGACGAAGGCGTAGACTTTCTCAGGAAATTTGGGGTAGAGGTGAAGTTGATAGAAGCTTAACTGCCGAAATGGGTAATTGGTTAATTGTGAAATGGCTAAATTGGTGAATTGTTAAGCTTATTGCTAACAACTCTCAACGAATAACTTGCAGCCAGAAAATAACAATAAAACAATTTAACAATTCCCTTTCTTTCTCTATCTTTGCGGATGCAAGAAAAAATCATTATCGTCGATTTTGGTTCGCAATTTACACAACTCATCGCCCGTCGAGTTCGCGAACTAAATATTTACTGTGAAATCTATCCATACAACAACCTTCCTGAAATTTCAGAAGATGTAAAAGGTGTTATCTTCTCAGGTAGCCCGTATTCTGTTCGTCAGGATGATGCCCCTCAAATTGATTTATCAAAATATCATAACAAGTATCCTTTATTGGCGGTTTGTTATGGTGCGCAATATATCGCACAACAATCTGGCGGTCAGGTGCAGGCGTCTTCAACACGTGAGTACGGTCGTGCAAACTTAAGTTTCGTAAACCAGGAAAATAAGCTATTCAAGGGGATCAACATCGATTCACAAGTTTGGATGAGCCATGGTGATACCATTACTGATATGCCTGCAAATGCAGAATTAATTGCCAGCACAGAGAGCGTAAAAGTTGCAGCTTATCATATTAAAGATTCAAATACTTATGCCATACAATTTCACCCTGAAGTTACACACAGTATCGACGGAAAGGTTTTATTAGAAAACTTCCTGGTTGATATTTGCGGTTGTAGCCAGGACTGGACTTCGGCAGCGTTTATAGAAACTACCATCGCAGAATTACAGCAAACCTTAGGTAATGATAAAGTTGTTTTAGGTTTATCAGGCGGCGTAGATAGTAGTGTAGCAGCTGTGTTATTACACAAAGCGATAGGCACAAATTTACATTGTATTTTTGTTGATAATGGCTTACTGCGTAAGGATGAATATGCACAAGTGCTTGAGCAATACAAACACATGGGCTTAAACATTAAGGGCATCGATGCTAAAGATCGTTTCTTAAGCCAGCTTGCCGGATTAACTGACCCGGAATTGAAACGTAAGGCGATTGGACGAGTATTTATCGAAGTTTTTGATGATGCAGCACATGAGGTAACAGGTGTAAACTGGTTAGGTCAGGGTACCATTTATCCTGATGTAATCGAATCTATTTCAGTAAATGGTCCTTCAGCTACCATCAAATCGCACCACAATGTGGGTGGTTTACCAGATTTTATGAAACTGAAAGTGGTCGAGCCGTTAAAAACGCTATTCAAAGATGAGGTTCGCAGGGTAGGTAAAGCTTTAGGAATCGATGATGTGATTCTTGGCCGCCATCCTTTTCCAGGACCAGGTTTAGGTATTCGTATTTTGGGTGAGGTTACCGCAGAAAAAGTAGCCATACTGCAAGATGCTGATGCCATTTACATCAATGAACTGAAAGCCGCTGGATTATACGATAAAATCTGGCAGGCTGGATCAATCTTCTTACCAGTGCAATCTGTTGGTGTAATGGGCGATGAGCGTACCTACGAAAATGTGATTGCGCTTCGTGCTGTTGAATCAGTAGATGGTATGACTGCAGATTGGTGCCATTTGCCTTATCCGGTGCTTGCGAAAATTTCAAATGAGATTATTAATAAGGTGAAAGGTATTAACAGGGTTGTTTACGATATCAGTTCTAAACCACCTGCAACCATTGAATGGGAATAATTTAAGTTGACAGTTTTTCTCTCAGTTAACTACATTATCAATAAAATATAAGTGATGCTAGCAAGGTGGAATAAACTTTGCTAGCATATTTTGTTAAAAACAGCAGGTATGAATTTTAGAAACTGTTACTATATTTTAGTTTTCTTTATTTTAGTTTTAGGAGCTTGTTCTCCTAAAATAAGAACTTCTAAAACACCAACCAGTAAACCTGTTGAAAAGGAAAAACCTGAAGAAAAAAAGAAAACGGTTAAGAAATTCACACAAGCGAGTGTGTCGTTGCTTGCACCTTTTAAACTCGATGAGCTGAATTTAAAAACAGCTACCAAGGCTGATGTAGAAAAATATGCGATGCCGATCGATTTTTACCAGGGGTTTAAGTTGGGTTTAGATTCGGTAGCTGCTTCAGGCTTAAACTTTAAACTTAATGTTTTTGATACGCAGGATGATAATGCTCATATTGCAGTACTATACAAAAATGAACGGTTTAAACAGAGTAATTTAATTGTTGGTCCGGTATTTCCTGACGGGCAAAAATTTATGTCGGCTTATGCAAAGGAAAACAATATCGCTGTAGTTTCCCCTTTGGCGGCATCTAATCCTTCAGAGTTTAACAATCCAAATCTCATTTCCATTGTAAACAATATCGATCTTCATGCGCAAAAAATTGCCGCTTATATTGGCAAAAGCTTTAATCCTGCAAACACCATTGTAGTGATTATCAATCCTAAGAAAACTGGAGATGAAGCCTTTGCTTCGCCCATCAGATCCTATCTGGCAAGCAAAACAAAGTTTGTAGTGCAGGAATATGCATCGGCTTATACTTTCGAAACGAAGATGATAAAAGGTAAGCAATATGTTGTTGTGGTTACATCAACGGATAGAACTTTTGTTTTACCTACTATTGAAAAACTGTTCAAGCTAAAAAATCTGCCCTCGGGAGGTTATAATCTTAGTCTTTTTGGTCATCCCAATTGGATAAAACAGAACTATCCAACGGATAAAATGCAGGCGTTAAATACGATAATCAGCTCATCATATAAGATTGATTATAAAAGTGCTGCTGTAATTGCCTTTATCAAAAAATATCGCAAACAGTTCGGTTTCGAACCTGGTGAATATGCTTACAAGGGATTTGATATAGGCTTTTACTTTGGTCAATTGCTAAGTCAATACGGTGAAAATTACCGCGATTACCTTACAAAGGAGAAATATAAGGGGCTTCATAATAATTTTTCATTTATCCATGATGAAAAATTAGGCTATATTAACACCAGTTTAATGCTGTTGAAATACAAAAACTTTGCATTAAATATTATCGAATAATTCACAATTTTTATTTTTCTATGAGGGCTGACCATCAGTTAAGGGCTTTTGAACAAATTTTAAATACTTATGATGGGAATTTGCCCCTGCATCGTTTTTTGCCTGGCTATTTCAAGCAAAACAAGCAAATGGGGTCGTCTGACAGAAGATGGGCAACCAGGCATATTTATAGCTTTTTTAGGCTAGGGAAGGCATTGCCTAATCTGCCTCGCGAGGAAAGGCTTTGTATTGCTGATTTTCTTTGCCACGAAACCTTAAGTGCGGTAGTAGCGCAAAATTCACCCTCGTTACAGTCGGATATTCAGCTTCCGCTAGGAGAGAAAATTAAAATCATTGCAGAAAAATACCCAGATTTTAACCTGGAAGATGTTTTTCCATTTGGAGATGAATTATCTGAAGGAATCAATAAGATTGAGTTTTTTACTTCGTTTTTTAGGCAGCCGGATTTGTTTATCAGGGTGGCATCTGCTGATGTAAAATCGATTATAACAACGCTTGAAGCGGCAGATATTACAGTTAATCAGGTTTCTAAAACTGCTTTGGCATTACCGAATGGTACCAAACTCGAAACGGTATTAAAAGAAGGAACTTATCAGGTTCAGGATTTATCTTCACAGTATACAGGAACCTATTTCGAGCCAAACAAATGGGATAAGTGGTGGGATTGCTGTGCGGCATCTGGTGGTAAATCCCTATTATTACATAGCTTAGAGCCTGTAGTTGAGCTGTTGGTTACAGATTTAAGAGAATCAGTGCTGATGAATCTTGATGAGCGTTTTCGCCTTGCAGGAATCAGGAAATACCATAAAAAAGAGTTAGACCTTTTGAAAAATAATGATCAGGTTCTGCACCATTATCAATTTGACGGGATTATTTTAGATGCACCTTGTACAGGCGCCGGAACCTGGGGAAGAACACCAGAAATGCTTACCTTTTTTGAAGAAAAGAAGATTAATCAATTTGCAGCCATTCAGAAGGCTATCGGACCAAACGTTGTAAAATATTTAAAGCCAGGCAAGCCCCTGATTTACATTACCTGTTCTGCGTTTGCTGCTGAGAACGAAGCGGTGGTGCAACACTTAACAGATACTTTACCATTAACGCTTGAAAAAATGGAGGTAATCAAAGGGTATCAAAATAATGCCGATACCATGTTTGTAGCCAGGCTCATCAAAATTTAGTTGCATCAAAGGCTTTGTCGTTGATGTTTGTCTACATTAGCGTTTAGACAGGTTTATACATGCTCAAACCAGGATTTGAAGTTCTTTTTAAGGTATTTCACTGCTTCAATTAAAACAGCAATTGCCCCGATAATTAACGTATATTCCTCGAAGCTGTTCATCTTTGGTTAGCTTTATGTTTAGATGAATATACGAAATTTTTGTTACAGTACGATCTTGTATCCGGTAAAGATTTCTTCGGCTTCGGTCTACATGATGATTGGCTTACGGAAGATTTCTTTCCTGAGATTTTGATCTACAATCCCGTATTATTTCTGAATAATTTAATAGCGATAGCCAATAAAATTACGCCAAATGCTTTGCGAAGAATGTTTAATCCGGTTTTACCAAAGAGCTTTTCTAAACGTTCGGTATTTTTTAACACGAAGTAAACGAAAAGCATATTCAGGATAATACCCACCAAAATATTCTGAGTTTGATATTCAGTTTTGAGTGAGAGCAGTGTGGTCATTGTACCGGCACCCGCAATTAAAGGAAAGGCCAGTGGAACTATAGAAACCGTTTCTGGCGCTTCTTCTTTAAAGATGGTTAAACCCAAAACCATTTCCATTGCAATGAAAAAAATTACAAATGAGCCGGCAATAGCAAACGATTCTACATCAAGTCCAATCACCTTTAATAATGATTCTCCCAGGAATAGAAATAAAATCATCAGTGCCGTAGCTACAATTGATGCTTTTTCAGATTCAATATGTCCCGCTTTCCTACGAAGTTCGATCACTACCGGAATTGATCCTAAAATATCAATAATGGCGAAAATTACCATTGTAGTTGTCAGAATCTGGTTGAAGTCGAACTTCATGAAATCATATTTCATAGGGAACAAATTTACCCAAAGGTAAAGCAATTGTATTAAATACTTATTATCAAACCATTTATTAAAAGTAGAATTGTGTTCTCAAGGTGAACACATTATCTTTCCTGTCTTCAGTGTAGCCAGAAATCTGGGTCGATTCATTTTTGATCACATCATAATATATTACCGCTTTAAAATGAGGATTGAAATGATGCAGGAAGCCAAACCCAAACGTGTCGAACCGAACATCAGCGGCAGTTAATCCTTTTAGTTCTGAAATATCCATTCCTGCAACTTTCGCATTTGGATCGTACCAATCATATTTAAAAATCAATTGATTATCCGTACTATTTAAGGTTTGTACGAAAGTAAAATAGGCCCCGTTAAAATTTCTGGTGTAGTAGGGGAGTGCTACCGATTTATTATCAACCGGATAAGATCCAGGTGTTGCCGAGGTAGTTGCGGTGGCCGATTGTAGTCCTGAAATAACTTCTGCCCTTAATTCCGATTTCCAGCTTTGCACAGATGTTGCTAACTGAACATCAGCGCCGTAATATCGGCGTGGTGCTACCTTATTTATGGTGGTTGCATCAGAATCTTTCACCATGCTTAGGCTTCCATTTAGATTTTCCATTCGGTAGCTTACAGGTAAACGATGATTTAATCCGCCTTGCAACGTACTTATTCCTCCGGCAATAGAAAATCCTAATTTTTTAAATGTGTAAGGTTTGTGGCTCAATCTGGCAATTACGTCTTTGCTGTTGTCAAATTCGCCGGGGCCAGCTAATCCCTGTCCGTTATAAACACCAAGATCTAAAAAAACATTTTTAAGTTTGGCGTCCTTCCAACGTGGATTAAAAGTAAAGGTTGCACCCAAATCACGCTCGGTTCTCATCAAAATCTGCGACATTCTTCCACGTTCAGGCGCTTCTCTGTTCGAGGAGGAAAGTTGTAATTCGTTTCCAAAAGGGCGGCCAGAAAGACCAAGGGTAACATATACTAACTTCCATTTGTTCTCATAATATCGGCCCCAAAAATCCCTCACATTTACCCCTTGCTCAGTTCCGTCAAATTGTAGCACAAAATAGGTTGATTGATTACCTTTATCATCTAATAGCATATAATCTGCCCTTAACCTGCCTCTCCTTAATCGAAAACGGTTATTGCTAAATTCTCCAAAGTTTCCACCTTGATATTCGGCAAGCGTACCATTCGATTGGGCAGCCTGAAACTGAGGCTGCATATAACCGCTGAAAGATAGTGAGCCGTATTTTTTAGAGATGATAAGCAGGTGGTTAACTGTTGTGGAATCCATGATATCGTTAATCGTTCTTTGCGAATAGGATTGGAAGGATAACAATAACAAGAAAGCAAAGGTTGCCAAATGCTTGTATTTAACTGGTTGCATACGTTTCAATGGGTTGTGCTGCAAAGGTACTTTATTAACAATTATTTAACACAAAAAAAGCCCCGACATTTGTCGAGGCTTTGAATTTATTTTAATGTTCTATAATCCTGGTTTCGGAGGATCAACAGGATGAACAACTTTTCCTTTTTTGCCTAGAACTGAATTTCCTTTACCGTAGAAGAAATAGATGGCTACACCTAAAGCCATCCAGATTGCTAACCTGATCCAGGCTTCTAATGGTAACGACGACATCAGGTAAACGCAAACGATTACACCCATAATTGGCACAAAAGGAACCAATGGTGTTCTGAATGGACGAGCTCTGTCTGGATCAGTTTTACGTAATAACATCACGCCAATACATACCAATGAGAAGGCAAACAAAGTACCAATTGATACCATGTGACCCAAATCAGTTACCGGAACAAAACCAGCGAAAATACTTACAAAAACCATGAAGAACAGATTTGTTTTAAATGGCGTTCTGAATTTCGAGTGGATGTTACTGAAGAATTTCGGTAATAAACCATCTTTAGACATGGTATAGAAAACCCTCGACTGGCCCATTAACATTACAAGGATTACCGAAGTATAACCCGCTAAAATTGCAATGATTAAGCCCATTTGCAACCAGCTGTAACCAGTCACTTTAAACGCCGTAGCTGCCGGAGAAGCATCACCTTTAAAAACTGAGAAAGGTACTAAACCTGTCATTACGTGAGCAAATAATACATAAAGTATGGTACAAACTACCAGTGAACCTAAAATACCGATTGGCATTCCTTTTTGAGGATTCTTTGCTTCCTGAGCCGCTGTAGAAACGGCATCGAAACCGATAAATGCAAAGAATACCAAAGCAGCACCCGCAGCAATACCTGAAATACCAAATTCTCCTTTAACACCAGTGTTTTCCGGGATATATGGCGTATGGTTAGCAGGATTAATAAATTTCCAACCTAAAGCAATGAAGATGATTACTACCGCAACTTTAACAATTACCAAAACATTATTAAGGCTTGCTGATTCTTTAGTTCCACGGATGAGCATCAGTGAAAGAAGAGAAACGATAACTACCGCTGGAAGATTAATTCCTCCACCATCTACCTCTGCAAATGATTTTGTGAGATACAGCGGCATTTCGAGGCCAAATTCGTGGAGTAATTTGTTGAAATAACCAGACCAGGAAACCCCAACCGTTGCAGCACCAAGTGCATATTCTAATACTAAATCCCATCCGATAACCCAGGCCATAAATTCACCCATTGTAGCGTAAGAATAAGTGTAAGCACTACCGGCAACAGGAATCATCGAAGCAAATTCTGCATAACACAAGCCGGCGAATGCACAACCAACTGCTGCCAGTACAAATGATAATGTTACTGCTGGTCCAGCGTGATCAGCTGCTGCGATACCTGTTAATGAGAATAAACCTGCACCAATAATCGCTCCAATGCCCAGGGCAACAAGGCTCGTACTGCTCAGCGTACGTTTGAGCGTCCCCTCGCCACTTTCAGCAGATTCTGCTATAAGCACATCAATAGGCTTTTTAAGATTCATAATTTGTTTAGTCTTTTATGTTTGTTGATTTATGATAATAAGCGGTAAACCTAAATAAAAATTGCGAAAAAGAAAAAGGGATTTTGTTAAAATCCCCATTTCAGTCCTATTATCTCTATGTTTTTACAACTAATTTGTTAATGTATCTATAGTATTTACTAAAGTATCGTTAATGATGTTACCTGAAGCATCAGTTTTTTGCTCAATTCTGATTTCCTTGCGAACTTCTTGCCTTTGTTCGGTAGGTACAGCCTTAACTGCGATGTATGGAGCAATAACCAGCGAAACAATAGACATTAATTTGATTAAAATGTTCATTGATGGCCCTGAAGTATCTTTAAATGGATCTCCAACGGTGTCGCCTGTTACTGATGCTTTGTGTGGCTCAGATTTTTTATAAAACATCTCTCCGTTAATCATTACGCCTTGTTCAAAAGATTTTTTAGCGTTATCCCACGCACCCCCAGCATTGCTCTGGAAAATCCCCATCAATACACCGGTTACGGTAACACCTGCTAATAGCCCGCCTAAAACTTCTGGTCCAAAAGTAAAACCAATAATGATGGGTGTGATTAAAGCAATTGCTCCCGGAAGCATCATTTCACGAATGGAAGCTTTGGTAGAAATGGCCACACATTTCTCATACTCAGGTTTGGCTTTGTATTCCATAATTCCAGGTATTTCCCTAAACTGGCGACGAACTTCCTGTACCATATCCATAGCAGCTTTTCCAACCGCCTGAATACATAGGGCAGAAAATATAAATGGAATCATTCCGCCGATAAATAATCCGGCCAATACCGGTGCTTTGTAAATATCAATCGCACTAATGCCTGCAATGCCCACAAAAGCTGCAAATAAAGCCAATGATGTTAAGGCCGCTGAAGCGATGGCAAATCCTTTTCCTGTTGCAGCTGTGGTATTGCCCACAGCATCCAGATTATCGGTTCTTTCACGAACTTCAGGAGGGAGCTGACTCATTTCCGCTATTCCACCGGCATTGTCAGCAATAGGGCCAAAGGCATCAATTGCCAGTTGCATGGCAGTAGTCGCCATCATTCCCGCTGCGGCTATTGCTACGCCGTACAAACCTGCAAAATGATAGGAAGCCATAATTCCTCCAGCCAAAACCAAAATTGGAATTACTGTTGATTTCATGCCCACAGATAAACCTGCAATAATATTTGTAGCATGGCCTGTTGAAGATTGTTGAATAATGGAATTTACAGGTCCTTTGCCCATCGCTGTAAAGTATTCAGTTACCACACTCATAATGGTGCCCACAACCAAACCAACTATTATGGCGTAAAATACATTGATGCTGGAAAACGCATAACCGCGTAAACTCAAGGTTTCAGGCAACATCCACTTCACAATAAAAAATGAAGCAACGGCAGTAATTACAATTGAAGACCAGTTGCCAAGATTTAAGGCATTTTGAACGTTAGATTTTTCATCTTTAATGGTAACAAACCAGGTGCCGATAATGGAAAAAATAATACCCAAACCACAAATTACCATTGGCAACAGGATGGGAGACATCCCGCCAAAATTATCCTTTACGTCAATTTCTTGCCCTAAAACCATTGTTGCCAGAATTGTGGCTACATAAGATCCAAATAAATCGGCACCCATTCCTGCAACGTCACCCACGTTATCGCCTACGTTATCGGCAATGGTTGCAGGATTTCTCACATCATCTTCAGGGATTCCTGCTTCAACTTTACCCACTAAATCGGCGCCAACATCTGCAGCTTTGGTGTAAATCCCTCCACCAACACGAGCAAATAAAGCGATAGATTCTGCCCCGAGTGAAAACCCGGTTAATACTTCAATGGCTGTTTTCATTTCTACGCTGTTCACAGATACAACGTTGAAGTATTTTAAAAAAACGATGAATAAGCCACCCAAACCTAATATAGCCAAACCCGCTACGCCTAAACCCATCACGGTTCCGCCTGTAAATGATACCTTTAATGCTTGTTTTAAACTTGTCCTTGCTGCTTGTGTGGTTCTTACGTTAGCCTTTGTGGCCGATTTCATTCCAATATATCCTGCGGTAGCAGAAAAAATGGCGCCAATTAAAAAGGATATGGAAATAATCCAGCTGGAGTGCATTGGCACACCTTTAATTTCTGTAATGGTTCCGGAGTAGGCTAATAATGCAGCAGTAAAAACTGCGAAAATACTTAACACCCTCCATTCGGCTTTCAAAAATGCCATGGCGCCGTCGGCAATGTAACCTGCCAGCTCCTGCATATTTTTATCCCCTGCATCTTGTTTATTTACCCAGGCGCTTTTAATCATCATCACAATAATCCCAACAAGGCCCAAAGCCGGGATACTGTAAATTAAGTTCTCTTGTAAAAAGTTCATAGTTAATATTTGGTTATTGGTTCGTTGATATCAAGTTCATTGATTTACCCTCATAAGTAAAGAACATTGATTTCTTAATTTTGGTTATTAGTTAAGCAATATAATAATTTTATTTTCTTGTACTTAAATAAAAAATGAGAGTTTAAAGGAATGAATTGATAAGATCAAAACAACAGTAGTTAATCCTTTATGCTGCATTTTCAGGACGATCCCCGGTTACGTTTTAATTTTCTCGTCGACTAAAATAATACACTTCAATCCCTGTGATTTTGTTTATTTATAAATAAATTAGCCGGCAACTAAAGCTAAACCAACAAAAAAAAATGGAAAAATTACAGGGCGAGGGTACTCCCAAGCGAAAGCTAGGTCTTTTTGATGCTGCAATGCTAGTCATGGGATCGATGATTGGAAGCGGTATTTTTATTGTAAGTGCCGATATCATGAGGAATTTGGGCTCTGGATACTGGTTAATTGTGGTTTGGGTAATCACCGGGGTAATGACTGTGGCTGCCGCAATCTCGTATGGCGAACTTTCGGCCATGTTTCCAAAAGCAGGAGGGCAATACACATACTTGAAAGAAATCTTCGGTAAAATGATGGGTTTTTTGTACGGTTGGGGGTTGTTTACAGTGATTCAAACGGGTACAATTGCAGCGGTAGCCGTAGCATTTGGAAAATTTACCGCTTACTTAATCCCTGCCTTAAATGATGCGGCGCCTTTATTTCAAAATGGCAGCTACAAAATTACCTGGATTCAGATTTTAGCAATTGGCGTTATTTTACTGCTTACCTATATTAATACTAAAGGTGTTGAGAGTGGAAAACTGTTGCAAAATGTTTTTACCGGATCAAAAATCGTTGCGCTTATTGGCTTAATTCTTTTAGGTTTTCTTTTGGTGAAGAATAATTTCTGGTCTGGAAACATGAGTTTTGGTTGGGATGCTTTCAATAATTTAAAAACTGACTCGGGTGGAAACTTTTTAAAATCCGGTTGGGAATCAATTTCCGGAATGGGGATTATGGCTGGAATTGCAGCTGCTATGGTTGGGTCTGTTTTTTCGAGCGTGGCCTGGGAGAACGTAACTTTTGTTTCCGGCGAAATTGAGAACCCAAAAAAGAATGTGGTAAGATCAATGGTTCTGGGTACATCGGCAGTAATGGTACTTTACCTGTTGGTAAATTTTATATACCTCAATACCTTAGATCGCGATAGCATTGCGTTTGCGGCTAACGATCGGGTTGCGGTTTCCGCATCAGAACAAATTTTTGGCAGTGGAATAGGTACAGTTGTGATGGCTGTGCTGGTAATGATTTCTACTTTCGGTTGTGTGAATGGAATTGTATTGGCAGGCGCCCGGGTTTTTCAAACCATGGCACAGGATGGCATGTTTTTTAAAGCCGCCCTTCATAATAATAAAAACGGCGTTCCTGAAAAATCGCTTTGGATGCAGGGAATCTGGGCTTCTGTATTGTGTTTAAGTGGCCAGTATGGTAATTTATTAGATATGATCTCCTTCGTAATTGTATTGTTTTATATGATTACTGTTTTTGGAGTAATCTATTTAAGGATTAAAAAACCAGCCTTGGAACGACCATATAAAACATGGTTGTACCCAATTACACCGATCATTTATTTATTAATCGGTGCTGCGTTCTGCATTTTGCTCCTAATTTATAAACAACAATATACCTGGCCAGGATTATTAATTGTTCTGGTAGGGGTTCCTGTTTACTTTTTCATCAATAAAAAAACAGTTTAGTATTGTTTTGGTTTAAAAACGAAACTTAGTGATCAATATGATAACCGCGGTGGCAAAAGAGCTTCTGCGGTTTTTTTCGTTTTATTACTCCTATATTTCTGAATGCTCATTAGTAGCCAAATAGACTATTAAATGCCATATTGGTGGCTTTTGGTTCATAGCTAAGTTAGTTTATCTAATGATGATGGAAAATCCGGGATGCTGGGAATAGATATGTTTATCGAACATAATTAACCAATAGCTACCAGTTATCGATAGGTTGTTTTGTGCTGTGTATTTGCGCATGTTAAAAATATTGTTACTTTAGCATTCCTGTAGGTTTTGGTTATTTGCAGGTTTTTGAAAGACAGGTTAACCATACTTTCATAGTTTTAGACGGTAATGTATTCATTGGTCATATTCTATAAGCACAATGATCAGTAAGATAGACGAACGAGAATTATTCATGAAAATATCGGAGGGAGATGAAGATTCATTTGCCCTGTTTTTTAATGAACACATTTCGAATCTGGAATCTTTTGTAACACGTTACACTAAATCTATCGAATCTACGCAAGAAGTTATTCAAAATTCATTTGTCAGGTTATGGCTAAATCGCGATAAACTTGCTGACATTGAAAATCCAAAAGCTTATCTGTATAAATACGTTACAAATGAGTGTTTAAGTCATTTAAAGAAATCACTTCGAAAAGACCAGGTGATGGCTGATTTTGGAACAACTCAGGAGGAAAGCACAAATCATGTGATGGAAAGCATGTATGTAAGCGATATTAGAAAAATCATTTCCTCGGTAATTTTACATATGCCGGCCAAAAGGAGACAGATATACGAATTAAGTAGAGTTCAGGGGAAATCTATCCCTGAAATTGCTTTAGCACTTGATTTATCGCCAAACACGGTAAAAAACACCCTGGTTACCGCTTTAAAAAATATTAAAGATGCTTTGAAAGATCACGGAATATCCATTAATATTCTAATTTTGATCGGCATGCTTTAAGGTACATAAAACCTTTCCCTTTTTCTTTCTTCCCTATTAAGAAAAAAAATTACATCCCATTAGTCCTTATTTGTTTTTCGTGCTTCTTACCTGTAGTAGCAGGGAAGAGTGCTGTAAGCTCAAATTTGCGATAACAGTTATAAATGTTAACTAATGGATATTACACCTATTGATATTCTTTTAAAAAAGTTCGAAGACCAAACGCTTACGAATGAGGAAAGTATGCAGTTACGAAAACTGTTAGAAGAAAATCCTGATTCAGTAGAGGCGGGGATATTCAAAAGAAGCCTTTTGCATCAGCACAGTGATGTTGAATTATCAAATATTAATTGGGACGACACGTTAGCAGCTATTTTAAATGTGGATAAACCGGCTGTTAAACCGGCAAGCCGGATCAAAGTTTGGAAACTTTGGACTGCAGCTGCGGCGGCGATTGTGGTTGGCCTTTTTGGTTTTTACCAGTACAGCGTAAATAAAACATTACAGCGAAACATATTTGCAGCAGACATTGAGCCAGGTAAAAATAAAGCCTTTTTAAAGCTGGCCAACGGAAAAATCATTTCGCTAAATGACGCTACTAACGGACAAATTGCAAACGAGGCAGGCATATCAATTAGCAAAACAAAAGATGGGCAATTAATTTATAATGTTCAGCAAGGCGATAGACAAAGCGATGAAAATAGAACCAACACCATTTCTACACCAAATGGCGGGCAATGGCAAGTGCGTTTGCCCGACGGCACAATGGTTTGGCTCAATGCCTCTTCATCATTAACTTATCCATTGGCTTTTTCAGGCAAGAAAAGCCGAAAAGTTGAACTGAGTGGTGAAGCATACTTTGAGGTGGCAAAAAATGTATCGCATCCTTTTGTGGTAAAAACCAATAAACAGGAGATAACTGTGTTGGGTACACATTTCAATGTTGCAAACTATGCAGATGAAACGTTAAGTAGAACTACGCTGTTAGAGGGTAGTGTAGAAGTGCGATTAAATAATGCACTCGAATCTCATACACTTCAACCTGGAGACCAGGCTGAAATTACGGCAAATTTGATACACATCAAGAAGGTGGATACAGATGAAGCCATTGCCTGGAAGAATGGCTATTTCATGTTCAACAACGAAAAGCAAGAAAACATTCTACGCAAAATTGCCCGCTGGTATGATGTAGAAATTGTATACGCTGATGCAAAAGCCAAAGATATCACCTACTATGGTACGGTAAGCCGTTTCGACAATGTATCTAAAGTGCTGCATAAATTTCAGGAAACTGGCGAAGTACGTTTTGAGATAGACGGCAAGAAAGTGATTGTATACAAAAGATAAAAGTAAAATAATCAACCAAATAACTAACCAACCAAACAAACAAACACATGAAAACGAATCACGCTTCAGGCTAAGGGCTGCTTTGCGGAAATAAGGAAGAGATTGCTGGACACTTTCCCTTCCTTGATATCTGCTTATCCGAACATTGAGAAAAATCAATTATTTATGGACGCAAGGAAACACCCTTCTGTAGTAAGGAGGTTAGGTGTTTCTTAAACACAGATGATCAAATGTATAAAAAATATACTAAAATTTTATGTACGCAACGAACCTACGTGCCCCAATTTTTATTAGTAATGAAATTAGTTTGTATCCTATTATTTACCTCTCTCATGCAGGTAAGTGCAGCATCGTTTAGCCAACATGTAACACTAAATGCAAAAAATGTTACCATAGAGAAGGTAATAAAAGAAATCAGGAAGCAGACAGGATATGATGTGCTCTTATCTACAAAAAACTTAAAGAGTACCGATCGCATTGATGTCGCTTTTAATCGTACTGAAATTAAAGATGTGATGGATAAAGTTTTAACTGGCAAAGATTTAAGCTACGCCATTGAAGACAAAACCATCATGATCAAGCCAAAAGAAAAATCACTGCTTGACAGGGTGGTAAATTACATTTTTGATGTTCGGATTACCGGTAAAGTAAAAGATAAAACTGGTGCTGCGATGCCCGGTGTATCTGTCAAAGAAAAAGGAACCAATAATTCAACCAGCACAAATCAGAATGGTGAATTTCAGCTCACCGTTAAGGAGGGTGCAACTTTAGTATTTTCGTTTATTGGCTATAAAACGATAGAAAGAGTAGTGAGTGGAAAAGACCCGATTAACATTGTAATCGAAGAAGATGAAACCCAACTCAAAGAAGTAAACATTGTATCTACAGGTTACCAGGATGTAAATAAGAAGCTTTTTACGGGAGCATCTGTGTCAGTTTCTGCCAAGGAGGCTGAGCGGGTTGGTATACCAGACGTTAGCCGCATGTTGGAAGGGCAGGTAGCCGGGGTTTCTGTGCAAAATGTTTCGGGCACTTTCGGTGCCGCACCTAAAATTACCGTTAGGGGTGCAACCTCCTTAACCGGCGATAATAAGCCGTTATGGGTAGTAGATGGTATCGTACTGGAAGATGTAGTGAACATCTCAAATGAGCAGTTATCTACCGGCGACCCTAACACATTGATTGGTTCATCAGTAGCGGGTATTAACCCCAACGATATTGAGAGTTTTCAAATTTTAAAAGATGCAGCAGCCACGGCCTTATACGGAGCGAGAGCGATGAATGGCATTATTGTGGTTACTACGAAGAAGGGAAAATCAACAGAGGGTAAGCCACAAGTTTCTTATGTTGCCAATCTAACCACTTACCAAAAACCAACCTATAAAGGGCTTGATATCATGAATTCTGCCGATCAAATGGCTTTTAATCTAGAATTGGAAAAGAAAGGTTATTTAAATCCTCTTGATGTACTCAATGGCCCTTCCACCGGAGTTTTTGGTAAAATGTACGGTTTAATGTATGAAGTCAATGAAGCAACAGGAACTTTTGCACTGACTCAAAGTCCTGCCGATCGTGAGGCCTATTTGCGTAGAGCAGCATCATTAAATACCAACTGGTTTGATGTGTTATTCAAAAATTCCCTGCAACAGGAACACACCTTAAGTATTAACAGTGGTACTGATAAAACGAAAGTTTATTTTTCAGCTGGTTAATTAAATGATAATGGTTGGAGTGTAGCTGAAAACGTGAAACGTTATACCGGAAATTTAAGAGGTAATTTTGATATTTCTCCAAAATTGCAGATAGGTTTATTGGCTACCTCGGCAGTGAGGAAGCAATTGTCGCCAGGTACGTCAGATCAGGTTTCCGATGCTTCAGCTGGAAATTATAGCCGTAGTTTTGAAATCAACCCTTATAGCTATGCACTCAGAACCAGCCGTGCTACCTCCATTTATGAAGAAGACGGTAGTTTAACTTATTATACTGATAACTATGCGCCATTTAATATTCTAAATGAAATTAAGAATAATACTTTAAACACGGATATGCTTGATTTTAAATTACAGGGAGAACTGAGATATAAAATCACTAAAGATCTAAAATTTTCTTTTGATGGTGCATACCGTTTTGCGACGACCAAACAAGAGCAGATCGTAACCGAAGAATCTAACATGGTGCAGGCTTTCAGGTCGGATTATAGCTTTTATGTTAGAAATAATAACCCGTTACTTTTTACTGATCCTGACGATCCATTGGAAATACCAACCAGCATATTGCCACAGGGTGGGTTTTATTTGCAAAGCAATACGGCTTTGTCCAACTATTATTTACGTAACAGTTTAGACTGGAATAAACAAGTAGGTAAACATCTTTTCGATGTTTTTGCATCGGCAGAGTTACGTTACATTGCCCGTCAAAGCTCTGATTTTAATGGAGTAGGTTATCAGTACGATCGGGGAGGAACAGTAGCATTCGATCCTCAATATTTCAAATACCTTGCTGTTAATGGCGGTAAATACTACAGCATGAGCGAAAGCAACGATCGTTACCTGGCTTACATGGCAAAAGCAGCCTACGCTTACGATGATAAGTATGTATTAAACGCGACCATGCGTTACGATGGATCTAACATGCTTGGAAAATCAAGGCTCGCACGTTGGTTACCAACCTGGAATGTGAGTGGTGCCTGGAATATCGACCGAGAAGCATTTTTTGCCAATCAAAATATCCTAAGTCAGGCTAGAGCTCGGTTAACTTATGGTTTGGTGGCGAGCATTAGCAGCGCAACAAATTCTGCAGTGGTATTTAAAAATGGAATTACCAGCAGACCAATTCTAGCTGATAACGAAAATACAATTAGAATAGACCGGTTAGAAAACTCAAACCTAACCTGGGAGAAACAATATGAAACCAATTTAGGCTTTGACCTCGGCTTTTTAAAGAATAAAATCAATTTGACTGTTGAATTATACGATAGAAGGGGTTTCGATTTGTTGGGTAATATCAAAACATCAGGTATTGGGGGCTTAGTGACTAAATATGCGAATTATGCCGATATGAAGTCAAAAGGTATAGAATTTACCTTGGCAGGAACGCCTGTGAATAACGACAATTTTAAATGGCGTATGCAGTTGAACGGGGCATTTCATAAGAGTAAAATCACCAATCTACAATCGCTACCTACTATTTGGAGTTTAGTTACAGGTGGCATGTTGGTTGATTATCCGCCGAATGCATTATTCTCTATGAAATTCGATGGTTTAGATGAACTAGAGGGATATCCTTATTTTGTAGATGATTTGGGAAACCACAGGGCAACAGAGGTAAATACATCGAGTACTTCAATTGGTAATTTAGTATATCATGGCCCAAGTGATCCACCATTTACAGGTGGATTTTATAACAGTTTTACCTATAAACAATTTACCCTTAGTGCGATGGTAACATTTAGTGCAGGTAACTTTGTGCGACTAAACCCTACATTTCAAGCCAGATATTCTGATTTGAATGCAACATCTAAAGCCATGTTAAACAGGTGGGTGATGCCGGGCGATGAACTCAAAACAACAACACCTTCTGTTTTAGGTTGGATAGATTTCGATGGTATTGATGGCAGTCCTTATAACAATTACAACTATTCTTCGGTTCGCGTGGCCAAGGGCGATTTTATTCGTCTAAAGCAGGTGATGTTGACTTACCAACTTCCAGGCAAATTTGCGAAACACTTTTGGGCAAAAAGTGCTAACGTTTCGTTGGTAACCAATAACATTTGGTTGATTTATGCTGACAGCAAGCTGAATGGCCAGGACCCGGAGTTCGCCCAATCGGGAGGGGTTGCGATGCCTCAACCTAAACAAACTTCAATCTCTTTTAAGTTTAACTTTTAATCTCAAAGCATATGAAAATTAAAAACATTTTATTGTTATTATTAACATTCACTTTGGCTTCCTGCGATAAATATCTAGATGTTTCACCAGATGCGAGGACAAGTTTAGATGGAGTGAGTAAAGTAAAAGAATTATTAGTTACCGCTTACCCAACTGCCAACTACATCACTTTTGCTGAAGGTGCTTCTGATAATGTTATAGATAAGATAGATGGTGTAAAATACAGCATAAGCGTACCTCCATTTTTATTCGAAGATTATGGAAATGTTGACGGTGGTGAAGGTACAGATACGCCAATTTATTATTGGTATAACTGTTATTCGGCCATTGCGGCAGCCAACCATGCCCTTGCTGCGATAGCAAATGTTTCTGATCAGAAAGCGTATCTACCGTATAAAGGCGAAGCTTTGCTTGCCCGGGCTTATGCACACTTCATGCTGGTCACTTTTTTTTCTAAGGCATACGTAGCAGGCCAGGCAAATAGTTCGCCAGGCATCCCTTACTTAGATGCACCAGAAACGCAGATGCAACCGAAGTATGACCGTAGAACGGTTGATTATGTTTATCAAATGATTGAGAACGACATCAATGAAGGCATACCACTTATAAAAAATACGGTATATACGGTTCCAAAATATCATTTCACTACCCAGGCTGCTCATGCCTTCGCGTCACGATTTTTTCTATTCAAAAAAAATTATGCCAAGGTAATCGAACATGCTAACCAGGTAGTTGCCGGAGGTAATTTTAGTAACTCACTTCGCCCCTGGATTACCGAGTATAACGCTTTAAGTACCAATGCTACTAAAACCAGATATGGTTTACCTACTGAAGCGGCCAATCTCCTGGTCTCCAATTCATCAACTCGATGGGGTTATGAAAACGCCAATTATAGGTATGGATTAAGTACTGAACTCAATCAGCAATTGATGATTAAGGTAAACGTTACGGGTGCATCATGGGGACAACGCACCGCTACCGGTCGACATAATAAATTTACTTCTGATGATCCAAATTTACCGCTTTTATCTGCAGAGGAAGTGTTGTTTAATAGAGCAGAAGCCTATGCCTACACCGGGCAAAATGAAAAGGCGCTTGCTGATTTAAACTTGTACGCCAGTAAACGCATTACAGGGTATAACGCTACTACAAACGAAATTACGCTTAGTAAAATACGTGATTTTTATGCGACCACCGATGATCAAACTGGTTTGGTAAATACCGTGCTGGATTTTAAAAGATCGGAGTTCGTGCAGGAAGGGATACGTTGGTTTGACATTCTTAGGCACGGTATTACCGTAAGACATGATGTTTTAGATGATGCTGGTACTTACGTTAGGACCATTAATGTTGATAAAAATGATTTGAGACGAGTTTTTCAAATACCTACTGAAGCAAAATTAGCGGGTATAGAACTTAATCCAAGATAAGTCATATCCGTTTAACTTAAAAATCATAGAAATGAAAATAAGATATTATATACTCGGTTTTTTGATTACGGCTATTGCATTTTTAACAGCCTGTGAAAAGAAAGAAGACCTTGCGGAGCAGGTAAATGCAATGAATTTCTCTCACAATTTGAGAACGCCAACTGCCATTGATAATTGGCTAACGGATAGCATTACGAAGCCTTTTAATATTCAGGTGAAATATTATTGGGATCGCTCTGAACTATCCAGAAGTTCGTTGGTTCCGGTAGATGAGTCAAAAGTCCTTCCAGTAAGCCGATTATTGCTAAACAGTTTTTTATTGCCATATAAGGCTGAGAGTTCTGATTTTTTTATTAAAACCTATCCACCCAAACAAATTATTTTAGTAGGTAGTGCCGAAAGTTCGCCCAATGAAATTATTGCGGGATCAGGAAGGAAAATTACATTTTACAGCCTGAACTATTTCGATCCGAATAATAGAGTTGCTGTAACCGAACAGATTAGAACGATTCATCACGATTTTGCACATGTTTTAATGCAATATGCAAATTATAACGCAGGCTATAAAACCATTAGTAATCAAGCAGATTATATTGGAAGTGAGGCTGAAAACTCAACACTTCCAGAGGCATATGCAAAGGGTTTTATCACATTGAATGCGAGAAATGAACCTGATGAAGATTTTGCCGATATGATTGCTGTTTTATTGGTAGGTGGGCAGAAAAACTTCGATAATATTTTAATGCTGGCAGGGACTGATGGCGCCAACAGACTTAGAAGAAAAGAAGCCATGGTCATCGATTATTATCGCCAAATCTGGAATATAGATTTTAGGGCACTGCAAACTCGTATCCAAAATGCCTTACCTCCAGAACCTACCTTGGCTTCACAGTTGGGTTATGGTAAAAAGTTTACGCAATTTCAATTCCTAGAAAGCAATACATTAATACAAAAATCGCAGGCTTTTGCTGGTTTGTTACCAGCGATTAAATCAGAGTTATTCGCCTACGGTTCGCGTTCCTTAGATTATCTGTTATTTAATTTTAATGAGATTGATGGGGAATTGCGATTAAGGATATATTCTACGATCTCTGGGACTTCAAGCAATAATAGCTTACGTTTTAAAATAATACCTGTTACCCCTACTACCTTTAAGTTACAGCAATACGACCCTGCAAGTGGTTCATTGTTTAATGCGACCCCAACTTTAAGGAATTACCTTAACAGCAATACCTTTAAAATAGACTATCAGGGAAGCAGCACTGCAATAGGCGGTTTATATGTGGTGGGGCAGGAAAGTACAAATTTTGTAACCGGTTTACTTCAATAAAAAAAAGAACATGAAAAAGAACCTATATTACGTTTCATTACTGATGCTGATTTTTACAACTCTTGCTTGTAAAAAAAATGGCGAAGAATTGATTGATGGCAAAAAACCAGAACAAAGGCTATCAGAAACCATGGCGCAATACAAACAAATATTAACAGGATCGGATAAAGGATGGATGGCGTACGTGTATCCAGGTACGGGTGATCCGAGATCTTATGCAACAGGTGGCTACACTTTTTATATGAAATTTGATGCCAACGGTAGGGTAAATATGTATAGCGATTTTGATGACAACTCACTTCTTAACAAAAAGGAGAGTGCGTACGCTTTGCAACTCACCGGCAGTCCGGCACTTAATTTTGATACTTACAATTATATTCATGTTTTGGCAGATCCAGATCCAGCCATAAATGGCGGAATAAACGGTCTGGGTTTGTTCGGCGATTTTGAATATGCCTTTAAGAAATTATATACGGATAGCATTATTCTGGAAGGTAAATTGTATAACAATAAAATGGTTCTGGTTAAAGCTACCGATAAGGATTTAACTGCGCTTGCGCAAAATACCTTAACGAGCCAAAAAACGGAGATACAAGCTTATACCTTATTAAATCCATTTTTATTTTTAAATCCGGTACAAGGTGTAAACAACACTACAGCTATCTTTAATATGGTGATACGAGAGGTAACTTTTAACTGGAAGAACGCTAGTGGACAAGTGCAGGAAGCTAATAAACCATTTGCTGTTTCTGCCGATAAACTCATACTTCGAGATATTTTTGTTAATGGGAATGTTTCTGTATCAGGATTTAGATTTAATAAAGCCACCAACCAACTTTTCGTGATAGACAAAGATGGGAAAGAGTCACTAGTACGCTCAGAAAATAACCCAGTAGAGACTTTTGCAGAGCGATTGTCCATCTATAGATTTTCAGCATTACGTTTACAAAAGGCTAACCAAACCGGTAGCGGTGCAAACCTATACAACAATACAGAAGCCAGTATGGCAACAGTAGGAAATACATTAAGATACATAGAAATTACACGCAGGGCTGCAGATACTGTAATTGTGAATTATGCCTACTATAATCCAGCGAACGTTTCTACGAGAGCATACAAGGAATATGTTATCAAAATAGACAATGGAAAGGTAAGCTTTACCGATTTTGTAGGTAAGCTGAATACAAGCAATTATACCAACTACAAGGCAGTTGGAGGTGTAGGTACCTATGTAACCGGATTCCATAATTTCCTAACCCAAAATACTTTTGATGCAGATTACGAAGTGGGGATGATTAATGGAGGTTTACAAACCCTTGGCAGGTTGAAAGTCTCCACCAATAATTCCTTTTTTATGCGGCTAAATGTAAATTGATGAAATAGAATTGAATAGATTACCTCTTGTGTTTTTATAGAGGTAATCTTTTTAAATTAGCGCAAATAGGCTGTTGGTATTAAAATTACAACCTTTAATTCTCTCAAAAAATAATTTCGAAAGCACATATTTTTTATTACATAGTGTTCTAGAAATTGGTTAGTTATCCTTATAATTATGAAAGTGCCCGTTATGGATAATTCCAGGCCTTTCCCTGAGGGGGAAGTATTTTAGTAATTTAAAACGATATGATGTCCAATTTTATAAAATCTGTATTTTTAGTTGCTTTGCTATATGGTACGCAGGTGAGCAATGCACAGGAGCAAAAAAGTCAAAACCAGTTAGATGGCCCTTACCTCTTATATAAAGGCGATAGTATTTTAGTTAAAGTCGCTACGCATATTTCCAAAGAAAAGGCTGAAGTTCAATCCAGCGCTCAGCCCTTAAGTAATAAGGAAAACTTAGTGTTAGATGTTCAGTTTTCAAACGCAAAAGAAAAAAATTTTCAAGTAAAACTTAAAAAAACAATTGAAGTTGAACCTTCCGTTTGGAAACAGCCTAAAGAGATGTTCGTCATGTCGGATATTGAAGGCGAGTTTGATGCTTTTAGAAATCTCCTGTTAGCAAACAAAATTATAGATGGCAAGTACGAATGGATTTTTGGTAAAGGGCATTTGGTAATTTGTGGCGATTTGTTCGACCGTGGTAAGGATGTTCCGGCAGCATTGTGGCTCATTTATAAGCTGGAAGAAGCGGCAAAAGCAAAAGGCGGTTATGTACATACTATTTTAGGTAATCACGATATCATGAATTTGGCAAATAACCTAAAATACCTTGATAAAAAATATTTGCTAAGTGCCGCTGCGATGGGACATCCTTATGTAGAATTATATAACGAAAATACGGAATTGGGCAGGTGGTTAAGGAGCAAAAACCTGATCGAAAAAATCGGGGAGAACTTGTTTTTACACGGAGGAATATCACCGGAAGTAAACAACCTTAAACTGAGTGTACAAGAAATAAACAACATTTCCAGGCCGTATCTCGGTTGGGAGAATCTGAAGAATACAGTTAAGGACGAAAAGGTGTTGAATATTTTCAATAGCAAAACAGGATTGTTCTGGTATCGCGGTTATTTTGATGAACCGCCTTTAGACGAAAAAGTACTGGATGAAATACTGGCCTTTCAAAAAGCAAAAAAAATAGTGGTTGGTCACACTATTTTGGATGACAATATCCGCTTTCATTACCAGGGTAAAGTGTTAGCGATAGATGTAAACCAACACAAGGGCGATCATCAAGCGGTTTTTTACAAGGATAAAAAGTGGTATAAATTAAATTTAACAGGTAATAAGACCTTACTTAATTAGCTGAAGGGTGTTGATGCTTTCGAAAAACAGCAATAAGTAAAAGGAGCAAAGTAAATTTGCTCCTTTTTATTTTAGAAGCTTTTTTATCCAGCTACGACCCTAATGAAATCATCAGCATAATTTTAGCTTTATGATCGCTATGTAATCTTGAGTATCAAATCCTTGTACTTAAATGTATTTGTGTATTTTTGCGACAATGGGAACACAGGTAGATATTGGCATTAAGGGTTATAAGGCTTACGGCGTTCATTTGCGTCAAAAATATAATGGACAACGTGTATTCAAAGTAATTGTTGACGGCGGTTTTACCTGTCCGAACCGAGATGGCAGTAAGGGCTATGGGGGGTGTACCTATTGTAATGTAGATTCTTTTACGCCAGAACCTTCTCGTAAAATGCCTACTATAAGAGAGCAGCTTGAGGAGGGAATTAAGCGGGCGAAAAACGGCTATAAAGCAGATAAGTTCATTGTTTACTTTCAGCCAAATACCAATACTTATGCACCAACACATTATTTAAAAATGATGTATGATGAGGCACTTGCTGTAGAAACCGAAAACATTGTAGGTTTTGCAGTAGGCACGAGGCCTGATTGTATAGATGCCGAGAAGGTGGCGCTGTTGGAAAGTTATACCGATCGCTTCGATGTTGATTTAGAAATGGGCATGGAATCCATTTATGATGAAACGCTGGAGCAGATTAACAGAGGTTGTAGTCATGGTGAATTTGTTGCTGCGGTTAAGCTTTTAGAAAATAGCAAGCTTGATTTGTGTGTACATACGATTTTCGGCTTCCCATGGGAAACCAGGGAAATGATGTATGGCTATATTCATGAGATTAATCGTTTTCCTCAAATAAAATTTGTGAAATTTCATCATCTGCACATTGTTGAAGGATCAATCATGGGCGCTAAATATAAAAAAGAACCTTTTAAACTATTTACATTAGAGGAATACACCGATTTGCTTTGCGAATTGATTCCAATGCTTCGCCCTGATATCGTAATACAAAGATTATTCGGAATTTCTGACTGGGATTTGTTAATTGCTCCCAATTGGGGTCTGAATAAATCGGCAATTCAAACTTATATTGATAAAGAGATCGAAAAAAGAGGTGTAGTTCAGGGTTCTGATTATTTTGGATAAATCTTAGAAATTTTATATTTTTTGATAAAAACCCATGAATTTTTATGGGTTTTTTAGTTTTACATGTTTTTATATGTTAATATTCTTCAAAAAAATGATAAATATTTACTATTAGCCTAGATTTTGTCATTTTGTTTTTGTTAAAAACGCATCTTAAATAAGTTTGTTTTTTGATTTAATTTTATTTTTAGGGTATAATTTTGATTTGTTTTATAAAAATTTGCTGTTTTTGTTATAATTTTTTAATTAAATAGTGTAAAAATTACATTATGTCGTACTTTTATAAAAATAATTAATGAATAATTAAGAGAATTTCAATAAAAACAAATCAAACTATAAAAACTATGAGTAAATTTTCCTTAAAACAGTATGCGCCTTTTGCAGTCTTAATGATCGTAGCGATTGCAGCGCTATTTATTCCACTACTTCCAAATTTCGACGATGGAAAATACAGTGCACCTGATATTGCTTTCGTTTTAATTTCTGCAGCGTTGGTGTTTTTAATGACTCCTGGTCTTGCTTTTTTCTATGGTGGTATGGTTCATCGTAAAAATGTATTATCAACCATGATTAAAAGTGTGGTTGCAGCTGGGGTAATTACTGTTCTTTGGACCGTAGTTGGTTTCAGTTTAGCATTTGGCGAAACAATAGGCGGATTTATTGGAAATCCAGGTACTTTCCTGTTTTTTCAAGGTGTAAATTCAGGTCCAGCCTGGGGAACGATTCCATTATCACTTTTCGCAGTGTTTCAATTGATGTTTGCCATCATTACACCAGGCCTGGTTGTGGGAGCAGTTGCAGAGCGTATTAAATTTACCTCGTATATTCTATTTATTGTATTGTTCGCCATATTTGTATACTCTCCTTTGGCACACTGGACCTGGTCGCCTGACGGTTTCTTATTAAAAATGGGCGTTCTTGATTTTGCCGGTGGAACAGTAGTACACATTTCGGCTGGTATGGCTGCATTGGCTGGTGCATTGGTTTTAAAACGTAGAAAATCGCACTTGGAGCATAAAGAAGTTCCGCCTGCAAATATCCCTTATGTACTAATTGGAACAGGTTTACTTTGGTTCGGTTGGTTTGGTTTTAATGCGGGTTCGGCTTTAGGCGCAAATTCTTTAGCAGTTTCGGCTTTCTTAACTACCAATACTGCTGCCGGTGCCGCTGGTTTATCATGGATGTTCTTTGATGTAGCAAGAGGTAAAAAACCATCAGTGCTTGGTTTCTGTATTGGTGCCGTTGTAGGTTTAGTTGCCATTACCCCTGGTGCAGGTTTTGTAAGTATCCCATCAAGTATATTCATTGGTGTTATTGCCTCTGTAATTTCAAACTTAGTGGTTTCATGGAAACAAAAAACAAGTTTAGATGATACTTTAGATGTTTTCCCTTGTCACGGTGTTGGTGGTATTGTTGGTATGATTTTAACTGGCGTTTTCGCCACCAAAACCGTAAATAGCATTGGTGCAGATGGTTTATTGTACGGTGGTACTGAATTCTTCTTCACTCAGGTTAAAGGTGCGGTGATCGTAATCATTTTCAGTTTCGTGGTATCATTCATCATCTTCAAATTCATTAACTTGATTCAACCAATTCGCGTATCTGAAGAGGAAGAAGAAATGGGTCTTGATGAGTCGCAACACAATGAAAAATATTCTCAAGGTACATTGTTAGTGGAAGAAAGAGCTGTTTATATCGAAAAAAACAGTCCTTTAACTGAACCTATCGCCTAACATTAAATAATATCTAAACCCAAATAAAGCTCAAACATGAAGAAATTTTTAACTGCTATTTTCGCAATGGCCAGCGCTAGCTGCGCCCTGGCTCAAGAAACGCCAACCTCTCCACTCGAAATTTCGGGATCGGTTGATACCTATTTTAAATACGATTTTGCTAAACAACCCAATATTGGAACCTCATTTGCCTCTGATCATAACTCGGTTTCATTAGGGATGATTGACCTGGTTTTAAAAAAGAAAACAGGTAAAGCTTCATTTGTTGGGGAGCTTTCCTTTGGTCCAAGAGGACAAACACAATCACTTTTAGATGCTTCTGATGACGGATCATCATTCCACATCCAGAATTTGTACGTTAATTACGATTTTACCGATCAGTTTTCGATGACTGCCGGTTACATGGGAACATTTATTGGATACGAAGTAATTTCTCCAGTAGGAAACTTTAACTATTCTACTTCGTATTTGTTTACCAATGGTCCTTTCCAGAATGCGGGCATCAAAGCAACTTACAAATTCTCTGATAAGGTAAGTTTAATGGCTGGTTTATTTAACGATTGGAATGTTTATAGTGCAACCCGTGGGGTATCGAGCATCGGCGGTCAGTTGATGGTTTCTCCGGTTGAAGGTTGGACTGCTTACATCAATGTGTTATCTGGTGCTGGCGGAGGTGGTTATGGAACCATTGCTGATTTAACAACGGCTTATCAGATTACAGATAAATTTAAATTAGGCTTAAACGCTGCTAATTACGACATTAATGACGATGCCGGTGGTTATGCAGGCGCTGCTTTATATCCGCAATATGCCTTTACTGATGCCGTTGCATTGGGTTTAAGAGGTGAGTATTTCAAATACAAAAATGTTGGTGGTATTGAAGGAGATAAATACACTTCAGTAACACTTACTGCAAATATTAAATCTGGAGGTTTAACTTTTATTCCTGAGGTAAGGTTAGATCACAGTGGTGCTAAACCTTTTGCAAAAGAAAATGGAATGGCTGCACCAAATGCCGGTCAGTTTTCTTTGGCAGCAGTTTATGCTTTCTAAAAGCAATTTATATGATTTGAGCCGCCAGTCGATTAAAACTGGCGGCTTTTTTTTACCTTAGTCAATAGATTTAACACCATCCGATGAGATACGCATTTGCCTTAATCCTTTCCATTTTTATAACCAGTTTATCAGCTCAGGAAAAACAATTTCCTAAGGATGAAGATGGTAAATTTATTTATTATAAAGTTGTCGATTCGCAAGTATTGGATAAGGCAATTTTACTGGAGCGGGCAAAGAATTTTATTCAATCTGCCAACAAGAAAACCATGCGGTTAGAAAGCAGTACGGATACCTCAATTTTGGCAAAAGGAAAAATGGTAATAGATAAAACAATATTAGTTGCTGGCCATCCGAGCGGGGAGGTGAACTACAACTTTGTGATGGAAGTACGAGCCGGTAAGTACCGTTACTGGTTAACTGATTTCGAATATATCCCTTACCAAAGAGATCGCTACGGAAATTTTGTTGCTACAACAAATATCGGAACCCCTTTGGAAAAACCTGCTGACCGTTTAAATGCAGGAACCTGGAAAGATATTCAAGCCAGCACTTATGTAAAAGTTTTAAAACTTGGCGAATCATTCAAGAAATTTATCGCTACAGATACAAAGACAGCTGCTCCCGTTAAAAAAGAATCAATTTCTACCAGGAAATGGTAAAAACTGATTTTTAAATTTTGCCAAATATGGCTTCTACTTTTTTGTAACGGAAATCGAATATCTCGTTAATTTTATTTTTGACCATAATTGCGTTGGCTATTTTTCCAAGCGGACCCCAGCCCACACTGTAGTGTAAAATATCATTCATTAATACGCCATTTGCGGTAGCCTGAAAATGATGCTGGTGGTGCCAGAAAGCAAAAGGGCCAAATCGTTGCTCATCAATGAAATATTCTTTGTCTTTAACGTGGGTAATTTCTGTAACCCAATCGAGTTTGACACCAAAAAGTGGTGAAACTTTGTAAGTGATAATTAAACCTGGATACATTTTAGTGTTTGCCATATTGGGTGAGGTCACGTCAAATGTCATGTCTTTCGGCGTAATCTCTGCCAGGTTTAGCGGCGATGAGAAAAAATCCCATGCGGTATCCAATTCTACAGGAATTTTCTGAGTAAATTCTAATCGATGTATTTTCAAAGTATCTTTTAGGCTTAACAGCAATGCTGCTATTTTGTTGCGGATAAACTGAGTTTATCCGTAATTAATTTCACCAATGCCTCAAATTCTTTTTGCTCGTAACCAATAGATTGATAAATGATCTTTCCATTTTGGTCAACTAAGATATTTCGGGGAATACTTTGTTTAGCAAACTTGCTGAAAATACTTCGATCTAAGTCTGGAAGTATCGGGAAGGTAAATCCTTTTTTGCTTTTATAAGGAGTTAATTTATCCCAGCCTTCTTCTCTGCCGAATACGAAGAAAGCAAAGTTGCTGTTTTGCTGATGTTTTTCCCAAATTTTTGTTTGAACTTCTGGTAACTCCTTATTACAAGGCGGGCACCAGGTTGCAAACAGGTTAATTAAAATCAGTTTGCCTTTGTAGTCGGCAATGTCAACAGTTTTGCCCTTTTCGATCTCAAATTTAAAAGAAGGTATAGGGTCACCAACTTTGGTTATTGTGCCATCATCAGCAGTTTGAGCCATTACATTGGCAGAGATGAATAAGCAAATGATTAGGAATATCTTTTTCATAATAGGGGATTATGAATAAAGATACTCCTATAAAAAATCTTTACAAAATTAATGCACCATTTTGTCAGCACAGGTTGAGCTGGCAAATGCTTCAGGCTTGGCTTTGAAAATAAAGCCCATGCTTAAAATATAGCCCATTGCATCATTCAAAGCTTTATTCGATTTAAATGATGGGTTGGTATTAATGTCAGCATGAACTTCAAGTGCAACGTCATAAATGTCCAGTAAATCGCAGATGGAATAAGCCGTTTCAATTGATTTTTGAACTTCCATCAACATCCTTTCTTTGATACCCACTTGCTGAGTATTTTTTTCCTGATGGATGTACATAAAACCGCCGTGATGCTCTCGCAACAGTACGATAACGGTAGCAAAATCAGTCACCAGGCCTTTCACTTGCGAATCTGTTCCGATGCAGACTTTTAGTTTGTAGCCATTTTCTGTTTCTCTGATAATTGCTTTTTCTACTTCTTCGAGGATAGAAGATTGAATAATTTCGCCACTAAATTTTTTCCAGGTCATACGCAATGTTGTTTTGAGGTTAATTCCAAAGAAATTCCTTTGGATACATGGTAATCAGGTTTTTATAAAAATAAGTGCTTGAAATTAAATTTATGTTAAGATGAAATTGTTTATTTGCTAACAGCGCCTTAGTTTTCAACAAGTTAGCGATTTTTATGGTGAACAATTGCAAATTTTTTATATTATTTACAACCGAATCGCCGTTCTACTTGTTAGATTAACGACTAAAATTCAAAAGAATATGAGAGCGGAATTAATTCAGGAACTTCAGCTTTTGCAGAATAGCAGAGCGAATAAATTTGCAGATGATTTATCAGACAGACTAAAATCGTCAGTTGATTTGGTAACAGAAAAAGTCAATTCATCAATCTCAAAAAGAGGGAATATGTTAATGTTGTTAGAGAAAAAATTTGATTTCTCTACCATCAGAAAATTTAAATCAAAGTTTTTCAAGTGATAGTGATTTAAGGTAACAGGCGTTGAAATGCTTATCTTTGGCGTAATGATAGAGAACGCCTTAAAAAAATTAAACATTACAGCGCTTAACCAAATGCAGGAAGCTGCCTCAAAAGCAGTAAAATCCGGGCATGATGTTTTGCTGATTGCACCTACTGGTTCTGGCAAAACACTGGCATTTCTGTTGCCTTTACTGGCAAAGCTGAAGCCTGATGTTAAAGGTGTTCAGGCGCTGGTTTTAGTGCCGTCGAGAGAGCTTGCATTGCAGATTGAGCAGGTATTTAAGCAAATGGGTACGCCTTTTAAGGTGAACTGTTGTTACGGCGGCCACGCAGTTCGGGTAGAAAAAAATAATCTTGCTCATCCGCCGGCTGTATTAATTGGCACACCGGGCAGAATTGCTTATCACCTGGAACATCAGAATTTTGACGAATCATTCGTAGAAAATCTGATTTTGGATGAATTTGACAAATCGCTTGAGTTTGGCTTTGAGTCAGATATGTCGTACATCATCGGCAAGTTGCTTTCGTTGAATCAACGGATACTTACCTCAGCAACGAAAATGGAGGAAATTCCTGATTTTGTGAAGTTAAGAAATGCACTTGATATTGATTTTTCTCAAAACCTTCAATCGAAACCTAATTTAAAACTGAAAAAAGTAACTGCCCCGGCGGCAGATAAATTAGAAGTCTTATTTAAATTATTAACTAAAATTGGAGGAAAGAATACGTTGGTTTTTTGTAATCATCGTGAAACGGTAGATCGGATTAGTGATATCCTCTTCGAACATGGTTTAGGGCATGATGTTTTTCATGGTGGAATGGAACAAATCGACCGTGAGAAAGCGCTTTTGAAGTTTAGAAACGGAAGTCACAAAATTTTAATCACGACAGATCTGGCTGCCCGTGGACTTGATATTCCGGAAATTGAGCACATTGTTCATTATCAATTGCCTTACACGGAAGACGCTTACATTCATCGCAATGGAAGAACCGCCCGAATGCATGCCAAAGGTACCGCATATGCCGTAATTACCCCTGAAGAAAATTATAAGTATCTGCCTGAAGACATTGAAGAGGAGCAGCTATCGGATCACTATGAAATTCCTGAAGCAACTGATTGGGTAACCTTATACTTGGCCCATGGCAAAAAAGATAAAGTTAACAAGATAGATATTGTGGGGTTATTTTTGCAAAAAGGTGGACTGGCAAAAGACGATTTAGGTTTGATTGAAGTAAAAGATACCACGAGTTACATAGCCGTAAAACGAGAAAAAATCGAAAAACTCCTGAAGCTATTAACTGGTGAAAAAATAAAAGGAAAAAAGTTAAAACTGGAAGTAGCGAGTTAGGTTGGTTCATTGGTTCAATTGTTCATTAGTTCATTAGTTCAATTATTCATTGGTTCAATTGTTCATTTGTTGGAAGGTTTAAACGTTACAACATTCTAACATTTCATCATTCCAATAAAACACATACTAGCAATGTCATTCAAATTCGCTTATCAATGATTTACTAATTCAAATTCATTCATTCAAAATTAAAATATGAGCAATAACGATATATTAAAAAAATTAAGGGTAGCGCTGTCATTAAAGACGGAAGATATTATTACAATTTGTGATTTGGTTGGCTTTAAAGTAACAAAGGCAGAACTGGGTGATATTTTTAGGAACGAGGATCATGAAAATTTCAAACCGTGTGGCGATCAGATTCTGCGTAACTTTTTAAACGGTTTGGTGATTTATAAAAGAGGTCCAAGAGAAGAAAAAAAATCTTAATACAGCATTTTTAGCACAATTATGAAAATTAAATTTCTCTTATTGGGACTGCTTTTGTATTCTGTCAGCTTGATTGCCCAACAGCGGGAGTCGGTTCAGAAAGAGGATTTTTCAGATGATTGGGCGGCGCTTTCAAAATATCGAAAAGAAAATGACTCCTTAGGCGTTCCGAAGAAAGGCGAGAAGCGGGTGGTCTTTTTAGGCATTTCAATATTCGAATTCTGGAAGCAGAAAGATCCGCAGTATTTTAATAACGGTTCTTATATTGATAGGGGAATTAGCGGACAAATTTCACCTCAGCTACTCATCCGATTTCGGCAAGATGTGATCAATCTGAAACCGAAAGCTGTTATTATTCTTGCAGGAAGCAATGATCTGGCTGGTAACAAAGGCCATGTAAGTAATGAAACCGTTTTAAATAACATCAAATCGATGGCCGAACTGGCCAGGAAAAATCGAATTAAGGTTATCCTCTGTAAATACCTGCCAATTTATGAGTACCCCTGGAATAAAAACCTAAAGGGCGTAGCAGATCAGATTATTTCTTTGAACAACGAAATTGTTAGCTATGCGAAAGCCAATCATTTTATCATTTTAGATTATTGGACGCCCTTGGTTGATGAGCGAAACGGACAGAAAGCAGCATATACCACAGATGGCGTTCACCCGAATCTGGCGGGTTATAAGGTAATGGAAAAGGTTACTGAAGAGGTAATAGACAAAGTTTTGAGGAGAAGGAAGTAATTATTAAAACGAAAAAAGTCCCGGTGCAAACCGGGACTTTTTTTTAGTTTAATTTTTTATATCTGATTCGTTTTGGAGCAACATCGCCCAAACGTTTCTTGCGATTTTCCTCATAATCGGAATAATTTCCTTCAAAGAAATAAACTTCTGAGTTTCCTTCAAAAGCCAGAATGTGGGTACAAATTCTGTCCAGGAACCACCTATCGTGACTGATCACTACCGCACAACCACCGAAGTTTTCCAAAGCTTCTTCTAAAGCACGTAAGGTATTCACATCGATATCGTTGGTTGGCTCATCGAGTAAAAGTACGTTTGCGCCCTTTTTCAAAGTAATGGCCAGGTGAACACGGTTACGTTCACCACCTGATAAAATGCCAACTTTTTTCTGCTGGTCGCCACCGTTAAAGTTAAATTTAGAAACATAAGCACGACCATTTACAGCTTTAGTGCCTAACTGAATGTTGTCTAAACCATCCGTAATATTTTCATAAACAGTTTTATCAGCATCCAGGTCGTTATGCATTTGATCTACATAACCCAGTTCTACCGTTTCACCAACCCTGAAAGTTCCATTGTCTGGTTCTTCCTGTCCGGTAATTAAGCGGAATAAAGTTGTTTTACCCGCACCATTTGGCCCGATGATGCCCACAATACCTGCTGGCGGAAGTGAAAAATTCAGGTTATCAAATAAAATTTTATCGCCATAAGCTTTGGTAACATTGGTAGCTTCAATTACTACATTACCCAAACGCGGTCCTGCAGGAATGAAAAGTTCCAGCTTATCTTCTCTTTCCTTACCATCTTCAGATGCAAGCTTATCATAGTTTGCCAAACGGGCTTTTGATTTGGCATGACGGGCTTTTGGCGCCATGCGTACCCATTCTAATTCACGCTCCAAGGCTTTCTGGCGTTTGCTTTCGGTTTTATCTTCCTGAGCCAAACGTTTCGCTTTTTGATCTAACCACGAAGAGTAATTTCCTTTCCATGGAATACCTTCGCCACGATCTAATTCTAAAATCCATCCCGCTACATTATCCAGGAAGTACCTATCGTGGGTTACCGCGATCACGGTTCCTTCATAGTTTTGCAGGAACTGCTCTAACCAGTCAATACTTTCAGCATCCAAGTGGTTGGTTGGCTCATCCAATAGTAAAACATCTGGTTTTTGAAGTAACAAACGACACATCGCAACGCGACGACGCTCACCTCCTGAAAGTACACTAATTTTGGTTTCCGGATCTGGGCAGCGTAAGGCATCCATGGCTCTTTCCAACCGCGAATCAATCTCCCATGCACCTAAAGCATCAATTTTATCTTGTAGCTCCCCTTGGCGGGCCATGAGTTTGTCCATCTTATCGGCATCAGAATAGTTTTCTTCTAATCCGAAAGCTTCATTCACCTCTTCATACTCTTTTAAAATGGCGGTTACTTCAGCAACACCTTCTTCTACTACTTCTCGTACCGTTTTATCAGGATCAAGAACTGGTTCCTGAGCCAGATAACCTACAGAATAGCCCGGAGAAAATACAACTTCGCCCTGTATTGATTTATCTAAACTAGCAATAATTTTTAGTAAAGATGATTTACCAGAGCCGTTTAAACCTACAACGCCAATTTTTGCACCGTAAAAAAATGATAGGTAGATATTTTTTAAAACCTGTTTTTGTGGCGGATAGATTTTACTCACTCCAGCCATTGAAAAGATTATTTTCTCGTCTGACATGTTGAATTTTGATATTAGTTAATTATGCCTTAATCATAAGGGTTTGTAAATACTGGCAAAGATAATAACAACCTGCCGATAACAATTGGTTTATCTGGGAATATTATTTTTGACATCATTTAGTATTTACACAAAAAAGCCCTCAACTTAAAAAGATGAGGGCTTGTAATAAGTTGACTATTTTAAAATTAGCGATTACTTACTGTAAGGGAAATTTCTCGATACTTTTCTCATCATTCTATCGATCAATTCATCTGTTGAAGTAAAAACGCCATCATTCATTGCTTTGAAAAAACGCCATAACATATCACCCGTTTTTCCATCATTCACTACCATTGTTAATGATCCAGAACCGGTTTTACTTCCAAGTCCACCAAATAAAACGGTTGTTACAATCGCTCCGGCTTCTGATCGGGTTTGTTCTGTTTCAAATTTACCTGAAATAACTGCATCAACACCTAATACTTTAGCAACTTCATCTTTTGTAACTTCATCTAATTTATCTAAAAGCCCGGCTTTTTTCAATAAAATATTTGTCTTTTCAACATCCTGAAATTCTACGGTATAGTTGCTGGATTTTCTTAGCAGGAAAGTATACATACTCGATTGTATAGATGTTGACATCGTTTTCTCCTTTTGCACATGAGCTTCTAGATTGAAATCTTTAGGCTGTTTCTTAAAGGAAATCTTGGTGTTAAATGGAAGAATAGCTACGGTTTTGTGTGTAGCAATTACCTCTTTTAATTTTGGACTTTCGAATACTTGCTTTGCATTTTCATATTGGGCAAAAGCAATGAGATTGGTACTGATGAGTACCAGGAGGAGTAACGTTTTTTTTATTATACTTTTTAGTTTGTTTGCAACAATATTTAAAAAAAATCTTCACTTAATTATTCAATCTTCCAACTTCTAAAAAATTGTATGAATAAGGATAAATAACAGTTGTGGCTATGTTTTCGAAAAGTAAACTGCTGTGAAGATTTTAATTAAATAACTTTACCAAAAGCGTATCAATCCTGGGGTAATTAAAATGTTTTAACATCTTACAATCGTCGATTTTGTTTACAGAAAGATTGTAAAAAAAATGCCCTCCGAAATTCGAAGGGCATTTGAATTTTTAAAAATATGAATACTAAAAGCCTAAACCTAAAGCAAATCCTCTCGAGGCATTTGTAATGGTTGCGCCAGCTGTAGCAGCACCAGTAGTTAAGTTTACAGTATAAATTCGCTGTGTTGTACCCACAGTAAATAAACCGTAAGCCAATCCGCTTGTACCGCCAATATCAAAACCGTTGCTTCCTTCTACGTTAATGCCTAAAGCACCAACATCAACCAATAATCCTCCATTTGGATTATCCTGTCTAACCAATTTATCGCTATTCGAATCGATATCAAATAAAACAGTTGTAGTTGCGCCCGCAAAGTTGTTGGTATATGCTGCACCAGTAATTCCAGTTGTAGCAGGGTTCAGTACACCATCAACAGTTACGCTACCATCTAATGGGTTAAATCTTAAATTTTGGCCTGTATTACTTACAATTCTGATTCTGTCTACCGTTGGGTTAAAGTCAAAACCAAATTGTGTTCCGCTTAATAATGTAGTTAATGGAGCTGTGCCCACAACTGCGGCTGCGCCAGATGAAGTGTTGATTGTATAAATACGGCTTGTACTTCCTAAAGCGTAAAGTTGTCCATTTAACGGACGGAAATCAATTCCTAAAATTTGCTCGCCAGTTTGAATACCAGAAATGGTTTTTACACTAACTGTTGGCGTAGCTGCCATTGGGTTAAAAATTAACAACTCGTTATTGTTAGATACTGAATAGGCTACCGGTTCGGTAGGAATAGCTAAAGCCGTAATGTTCGCAGGCAGGTTTCCAATTTTCGAAGCTTTACCACTATTTACATCAATTGTAAATAAAGCAGAAGTTCCACCAACGGTTAATGCAGCAAGTGCTGCGGTTCCATCGGGGTTAATATCAAAACCACCGGCATCTTCTACGTCAAAACCTAAACTTCCAACTTCAACCAATTTTCCATCATTCGGTGGATCTTGTTTGTAAAGTTTGTCAGTTGCGGCGTCGATATCAAAAAGCACTGTTGCAGTTGCGCCGGCTTTGTTTTGCGTATAAGCTACAGAAGAAACCCTTGCATTTGTAACACCGTTGATAGCGCCATCAGTGATCATTACTGCTCCGCTTTCTGGATTTAAACGCAGGTTCTGACCAGTATTGGTTACCAATCTGATGCGATCAACAGTTGGGTTAAAATCGAAACCTACTGAAGTTCCGCTAATTGCTGGTGTTAAAGGTGTAGTAGAAATTGCTCTTGCCACACCGGTTTTGTAATCAATTACATATAAACGGCTTGTGCTACCAACGGCATAAAGTTGGCCTGTTGCCGGGCGAAAATCGATTCCTAAAAGTGTTTCACCTTGTTGTAAACCAGAAATGCTAACAGTTGCACTAACGGAAGATGGGTTTTTGGCGTTAATCAACAACAGCTTGCTATCAGATGTTAGCGCATAAAAGTTTACATCTGGTCCTGGAACAAGGGTTTCCGAAGGATTGTTTCTGTCTTTTTTGCAGGCAGAGAATAAAATGGGTGTCATAAGGGCAAGCAAAGCCATTATGAAGAAATGTTTAGTTTTCATCATGATTTTAATGTTTAATTAAGTGTTAAATAATAAATAGGAGCCAGGTTAGCTTCTATTTTGGGGGTTGTTCAGGGATTTGAAGATGGCAGTAAGCCAAAAGGAAATTGCCGGAGAATGATTGTTGGTTTGCGTTGCCAGAAGAGGCAAAATCAAAATTTGTGATGTTGTTTAAATGCAGATCAGCAAGTTTAACTTTGTCTTCCAGTTGATTTTGTTTTTCTGATGATTCTGATTTCTCACTCTCGGCTGAAGAGTTCTTCTGGATCAAATCTTTCGACATCTTTTGAACAGGAATAGCATATACCGCAACCCTACCTGCAAATGCAAGCAGTAAAAGAAGTACAATGAAATACCGTTGATAAAGAGGTGCCATAATTATGATCCAGAATTTTGGATTCTTAAGCACATACGTAAATAATGTTTAATTAGATTCCATTTCAAAAAAATATATTACTTCCAACCATTTAGCCATGGTTATTTCAAAACAAAATTCCTTTACAGATAGTTATTTGTAAAGGTTTACCATTCATTAATAGGGAATATCTGGCATCGGAATTATTTTGCTGTGTTAAATTGTTAAATGATGTCACAAAGTTTTATTTTTCTGTCAAAACTTGTAAATTGCTTGTGCAAAAGGTTACAATTTGTCAGTTGTCCGTTGCAGAAATATCCTTACAATAAACCGACAATATGATAGGTTAATTTCAAAACAGATTGCAAAATCTGCTTTAAAACCTATAAAACACTTATTACGTAGATAGATATAAAATAAAAAATATTTATCATAGCACTACACTTAAGTTATTTTCTGGATGATGCGGTATTCAAAAGCCTCTTTATCCACCTATATGGCGCAATTGTTGATAAAATAAAGAAAACAGCAGGTACTCTTTTATAATTAATTTTATAGTTTAGGGACGTAGCTGTTAAGAAAGGTATTATGGAAGCAAAATTTTCACCACAGGTTAAAGATGTAATCTCTTTTAGTAGGGAGGAAGCGCTCCGTTTAGGGCATGATTACATTGGAACCGAGCATTTATTATTGGGCCTCATCCGCGAAGGCGATGGCATGGCTATAAAAATTTTACGATCGTTAGGAGTTGATACCGGTAAATTGCGCCGCTCAATTGAAGATGCTGTTCGCGGCACTTCGAGTGTTACAGTTAACTTGGGTAATATTCCGTTAACTAAACAGGCAGAAAAAGTTTTAAAAATTACTTACTTAGAAGCTAAAATATTTAAAAGCGATTTAATTGGCACCGAACATTTGTTGTTATCCGTTTTGAGAGACGATGATAACATTGCTTCGCAGATATTGTTACAATATGGTGTTACTTATGATGTTTTTAAACAGGAGGTTGAAGTGAATAAAAATGGTTTCAGAGATGATATTTCAAACAGCGCATCTACGGGTGGCGATGATGATTATCGTGAAGAAGAAAGCTTTAGTACGCCTAAAAAGGTTTCGGATATTAAATCGAAAACACCGGTTTTAGATAACTTCGGTCGTGATTTAACTAAGGCAGCAGAAGAAGGGCGCTTAGACCCAATTGTTGGCCGCGAGAAAGAAATTGAACGCGTTTCGCAGATTCTATCTCGTAGAAAAAAGAACAACCCGATTTTAATTGGAGAGCCAGGTGTCGGTAAATCGGCAATTGCAGAAGGTTTAGCCTTACGCATTGTACAACGTAAAGTGTCGCGTGTACTTTTTGGTAAGCGTGTAGTTACTTTAGATTTAGCGTCATTAGTGGCAGGTACAAAATATCGTGGTCAGTTTGAAGAGCGTATGAAAGCCGTGATGAACGAGCTTGAAAAATCTACTGACGTTATTCTATTTATTGATGAGATTCATACCATTGTGGGTGCTGGTGGTGCTTCAGGTTCACTTGATGCGTCGAATATGTTTAAACCAGCATTAGCCAGAGGAGAAATTCAATGTATTGGTGCCACAACTTTAGATGAGTATCGTCAATATATCGAAAAAGATGGTGCATTAGATCGTCGTTTCCAGAAGGTAATGGTTGAGCCAGCTACACCTGATGAGACTGTAGAAATTTTAACCAGAATTAAAGATAAGTACGAAGAACACCATGGTGTAACTTACACCGATGAAGCAATTCAGGCTTGTGTTACTTTAACTTCTCGTTATATCTCCGATCGTTTCTTGCCAGATAAAGCAATCGACGCCTTAGATGAAGCTGGTTCGAGAGTGCACTTAACGAACATTCATGTTCCTCAAAACATTATTGATATCGAAGCAAAAATCGAAGATATCAAGTTAGAGAAAAACAAAGTTGTTCGCAGTCAGAAATACGAAGAAGCAGCAAAATTACGCGATACAGAGAAAAATTTAATTGAAGAATTAGATAAAGCTAAAGCAGAATGGGAAGCAGAAACGAAAACTAAACGTTACGAAGTTTCTGAAGATAATGTTGCTGAAGTTGTAGCCATGATGACTGGTATTCCGGTACAACGTGTTGGACAAACCGATAGCCAAAAGCTATTAAACATGTACGATAAAGTTGCAGAGAAAATCATTGGTCAGGATGATGCGATTAAGAAATTAACTAAAGCCATTCAACGTACAAGAGCCGGATTAAAAGATCCTAAAAAGCCAATCGGTTCGTTTATTTTCTTAGGTCCAACGGGTGTTGGGAAAACAGAATTGGCAAAAGAACTGGCTCGTTTCATGTTTGATAGTGATGATTCGCTAATTCAAATTGATATGAGTGAGTATATGGAGAAATTCGCAGTATCTCGTTTAGTGGGAGCGCCTCCAGGATATGTTGGTTACGAAGAAGGTGGACAATTAACCGAAAAAGTTAGAAGAAAACCCTATGCTGTGATCTTATTAGATGAGATTGAGAAAGCTCACCCTGATGTTTTCAATATCTTATTACAAGTTTTAGATGAAGGACAATTAACGGATAGTTTAGGTCGTAAGGTTGATTTTAGAAATACAATCATCATCATGACTTCTAACATTGGCGCCCGTCAGTTAAAAGATTTTGGTCAGGGCGTTGGTTTCTCTACTTCTGCAAAAACAAACCAGGCAGAATCTCACAGCCGTGGCGTTATTGAAAGTGCTTTGAAACGTGCTTTCGCTCCGGAATTCTTAAACCGTGTTGATGATGTAGTAGTTTTCAATAGCTTAGGTAAAGAAGAGATCTTCAGAATCATTGATATTGAATTGAAAGCCTTGTTTGGCCGCGTTCATACTTTGGGTTATGAAATTGCATTAACTGATAATGCTAAAGATTATATTGCTGATAAAGGTTTTGATAGTAATTTTGGTGCCCGTCCGTTAAAACGAGCCATTCAGAAATATTTAGAAGATCCGATAGCAGAAGAAATACTTAAAGGTGAATTAACTGAAGGTGATGTTTTAGAAATTGATTATAATAAAGAAACAGAGCTGATTTCAGTAAATCACAAAAAGGGCGAAAAGAAAAAAGAAGAGCCTAAAAAAGAAGAAGATTCTTCTAGTAAATAATAAGAAAACTCCCGATGAAAATCGGGAGTTTTTTTGTTATACGATTTAGGGTTTTTGTTGTATTTGTAGGTTTACAAATACGCTAAAACATGCTTTAATTAGGTTTAGTGGCAGAAAAAAGAAATTCGAGAAATTTTTTATTAATGAATTTCACTGTATCTTTCGATAACAAAACAAACCTATATAATGAAATTATTCGTCCCAATGATTGGCCTAGCAGTAGTTTGTCTGGCAATTTCCTGTAAGAAAAATGAAAGTGCAAAATCGTCAGATCCAGAAGTAAACACTAAAAAAATAGAAACTTCAACCACCACAAATATCAATAACGATGCGCTTTTAAAGCTCGTGAATGACACCCGTTTGGCAGGCTGTAATTGCGGAACAACCGTGATGCCTCCAGTTGCTGCGGTAACCTGGAATACTAATTTGGCAACAGCAGCGATCAACCAGAGTAAGTATATGGAATCAATTAACAAGATGCAACACGAATCTGCTAATGGAACGGGTGTTGGAGATCGCGTAACTGCTGCCGGTTATGTTTGGAAAGCTGTTGGCGAAAATGTTGCTCAAGGACAAACAAGCGAAAGCCAGGTTTTTAATGATTGGCTTAAAAGTGAAGGTCACTGTAAAAATATGATGAATGCAAATTATAAGGAAATGGGGGCAGCGAGATCAGGTGCTTTCTGGGCGCAAGTATTCGCTGCGAAAATGTAAACTTATTTAGCCACAGGCGAGCAAAGTCATAATCATATGGTGCTGGTCTGTGGCTTTATCATCTGCAAAAGAGTTGCCACCTAAATCAATTCGACTAATGCCTGATAATATCGCTCATAATTTTCCTGATCTGTATTCAGAAATAGAAAAGGTTCAATCAGTTCCAGCTCCATCAATAGAAATTTTCCATTAACAAATGTGCCGTCAACCCTCGCATAAAGGCAACCTTTGGCAAAAAGATTTACATACTGCGATGCAACCTCAATTAAATCCTCATCAGGGTTTTGAGGATGTACAGAACCGCCATGAGCAGGCTGAACCCTAAAATCACCAGGTTTTGCCTGCTTTATCAGTGAATGGCTGTAAATTCCATTAAAAAATATAAACGACCATTCTCCATTTTCTATTATCTCTGGTAAAAATGGTTGAACAATAAAATCTTCTTCTTTAACTAGCAGCTGCAGTTGTTTATTTATTTCCTCAACATTTTCGTCTGTAACTTTAAAAGTATTTTTGGCCCCACCGCTTACACATGGCTTTACAATGAGTTTACTCGAATTAAACTTCTCAAAAAAATCATTCAGTAAAAATTGATCATTCTTGCTGATAAATACACTTGACGTAATGGCTAGTCCTGTGGCTTCAATTTCTTTCAGATAATGTTTGTTGGTATTCCAGCGTACAACATTAATAGGGTTTAAAAGCTTTACTTTTTTCGTTTCGAGATGATCAAGCCATTTATGAAATTCATTAATCCTGTCAAAATAATCCCATGGAGATTTTAATATGGCCAATTGAAAATTTTCCCATCTAATTTCCGGATCATTCCAAATTACCTTTTCAATAGCTAAACCTTTATTTTGTAAAAAGTTTAACAGTTTATCATCCTCACTTTCAACGGTTGTTGAATCGTATTTTCCCTTATCCAAATAAGTTACCAGCGCAATATTCATGGGTTAAAACTATGTTTTATCCCTCAAATTTCAAACTAGAACAATGACATTTGATCATTTGGGACTTTAAAAAGCGAATGATTTAAAACAGTGCGCTGAACATTAAGCCCATTTAAACGGCAGTGCAGCTTAAAATTATCTCTGATCATTTTAGCGATATTTCCATCTCCACGCATTCGATCTCCAAATCTGCTATCATTTACATTTCCTCCATGGCAGCTTTGTATCATGTGCCAAACTTTCTCAAAACGATCTGGAAAATTCTTTTGTAACCAATCTTCAAAAATCTGGGCAATAGCGCCATTTAATCGTACTACGGTATAACCTGCATGTAGGGCACCAGCGTTAGCCACTGCTTTCAAAATTTTTGGAATTTCGTGATCACTCAAGCCTGGTACAAGTGGCGCAACAACTACGCCCATCGGTATTCCAGCTTTGCTTAAGTCTTCCACCACCTTCAATCGCTGCTTTGCAGTTGTCGTTCGTGGCTCCATAACCTGTCGTAAATCTTCATTTAAACTGTTGATCGAAACGTAAACCTTGCAAAGATTTAACCTCGCCATTTCCTGGAGAATATCTTTATCGCGAAGGATAAGCGAATTTTTTGTGATCAAGCCAATGGGTTGCTTGTACTCCAATGCGATCTCCAATAGCTGGCGGGTTAATTTGAATTTCCTTTCAGCAGGTTGGTAACAATCGGTATTTCCAGAAAGTGAGATCGTAGAGGCATCCCATCCTTTTTTCTCAAGAAATTTTTTAAATAGTATTGGAGCGTCTTTCTTTACAATAATTTTGCGCTCGAATTCAATGCCAGCACTATATCCCCAGTATTGATGAGAATTACGGGCGTAGCAATAAGTACAGCCATGTTCACAACCCTGATATGGATTCAGTGAATAAGCCATTCCAACATCTGGACTATCAACCTTATTTACAATTGATTTTGAGTTTTCGAAAAGGAAAGATGTTTTGCGATCGCTTTCTTCCCAATCGTCAATGCCCTCATCATATTCTTTTACATAAACATCCTTCAAGAATTTGTTATGTGGATTAACCTGAGCACCTCTTCCTCTAAAATATTGTTTTTCTTCGCCAGTCATAACCTAAAATTACTAATATTTTTAGTAATTTATTGCGATTGTGGAAAGAATTTTAGTTAAATTTTAGCGAGCGGGATGTAATCCATCGGCACCATATCGGCAACCTTTTCGTAGGCCCAATAACCTTCATAAAGCAGTGATCTTGAATCATAAATCCCGCCGTTTTCGTAGAACCGAACGCCAGTACTTGTTAAGTTAGCTACCGAAATCTGATTTTCTGGAACATCCAAGGGCCTGAAAATCCAAAATCCGGTTTTTGAATAGGCCAGCGATTCTTTTTCTTTAGTATATTGAACAATGAGTGCATCAGTATAACTCAGGTATTTTAAATTTTCATCATAATCATGAACCAAAGTATCTGGGCGTACATCTCCTCTTGAAAACCTGTCGATAGTTCTTGGCATTTCCTTTTGTTTGGTCCAGAAGTTCAGTAATGCCGTATCAATCTTTCCTGCACTTTTCCGCACACCTGTTTTTTCCGGCAGTGTTTTTATCTTCTCCAAATTGGCATTGATCACATATTCCGGATAACGGTTTGGATTTGGGATTTTAAGCATTTTATTAATGATAAATCCTTCTTCTTTGCTTTTTCCGGCGTAAAGCGACCTGAAAAAATGTTGTGATGATCCGTAATAAGCAATCTCTCTGGCAGCGATATATTTTTTCTTTTTAGCTGCAGAAGCTTTTAGTTCCTCGAAGAACGGATGGCCCGAATAATAAATAATGTGCGTTCTCGAGTTATATTCAAAATGATCCAGCATATATTTCAATCGATAACCCAGTGCTTTATTTTCGACCACAAGAAACTCGGTTGTGCTGACAGTTAAAGTACTTTTTGTAATATCGAAATCAACATTGAGTACCTGAGGATTTAAAATTTTACACTGAAGAGAGTTTGGCGATTTGCCAATGAAAAACTCTTTAAACTGATTGATGTACTTCTGCCTGTTCGGATCTGCCCGTACAACTACCTCATCCAATTGAGCGACATTTTCTTTCAAAACCAGATCAACTGTTACTGATTGATCAGAAATGATTACACTTTTAGAGTAGGGGAGGTATCCAACAATTTGTACAAGCAAATCATAACTACCCGGCTTTAGGTTTTGAAGTTTAAATTTTCCATCATTGTCGGCAACAGTAGCAATTTTATAGCCGCTCAAATAAATACTTGCGCCAGGTAAGCCATCTTTGTTATCTCTAACAATGCCGCTGATGGTAAATGTGTTTTGTGCAAAAGCACATAGGCTAATAATGAAAAAAAATAAGGTTGCCAGTAGGCTTTTAAACATGAAAGCGAATGTAACCAAAAGCCGTAATATTCCGAATGTTGGGATATGATTTTAACAAATTTAACTTTTTCGAAGGCGACTATTTGGGGCTAAAATCCATCGGCACACTATCTGCAATTTTTTCCCAGGCCCAATATCCTGAAAACAACATTGATCGGGGATTGTAAATGCCACCGTTCTCATAAAAATATACGGGTGCAACCTGTAAATCGATAGTAGAAACCTGATAATTTGGCATATCTAAAGGGCGAGAGATGGACTGGCCGAGTCGATTTAAGAACATCGGATCTTCAGTTTCGTTTTTGTAAATCACATAAAGCTTGTCGGTAAAGTTGATTGCTTTAATGTTCGGATTGAAATATTTAACCAAAGTATCTTGAAGCACATCCCTACGGTTTAAAATTGAAATTCCTTTATTCAGGTTTTTCTTTCTAGCCCAAAAGCTTAGAGAATCATCTTGAACGTTTCCAATCGTAATTTTGCCATTTAAGCCAATCTGCTTTTGAGCCAGGCGCCTCATATTCGCATTAATCAAACTATCTGATGGTCGATCCGGGTTAGGTTTTGTAATTAACTTGTTGATTATAAAACCCTCTTTAGTGGCACTATTCTGGAAAAGCGATTTAAAAAAATGCTGTGGCGACCCTAAATATGCCTCCATTCGTTTTTTAGCCCAAATGCGTTTTTTTCGCTCCGTTCCTTTCAAATCTTCATAATAAGGAAAGCCCTCATAATAAATAATACCTGTTTTGCTTTCCCATTCGAAATTTTTGACCAGATATTTAATTCTGTAACCAAGCGCTTGATTCTCAATAATTAAAAAGTCATTTGTTTTTACCGTTAGTTTTCGATCTTCCTGATCGTAATCGATAATTAAAACATTTGGGTTAAGGATTTTACAAGTTTGAGCATTAGGTGTGGTGCCGATAAAAAAATCGCGAAACATTGCAATGTAATGCGCCCGGTTGGCATCGGGTTTAATGGTTACTTCGGCTAACTGTGTAATACTTTCATCAAGAATAACATCCAAACGAATAGCTTTATCTGAAATGATAACATTTTTGTTGAGTGCTTTATATCCGATTAACTGGATTAAAATATCATAATTCCCTGGTTTAAGCGGCAGAATGTATTTACCGTCATTATCAGCAACTGTGGCGATTTTATAACCACTCACATAAATTCCAGCACCCGGTAAGGCTTCGCCTCGTTTATCTTTGACAGTACCCGATAGGTTAAAGCTTTGTTGGGCATACGTGAATAGAAAAATCAGGTTAAAAAATAGAGACAAAGAAATCAATCGCATTTTTAAAACTAGTATTTTAGTTTGAAAAACACAAGTATCGTTTTTTAAACTAGCCTAATAATTCCTTTGCATTTTCAATTGCCGATGCACCAGGATTTTTACCGCTCAACATCTCTGCGATGACACCCACACGTTCATCAGCTTGAAGTTTTCTGATGCCGGTACTTGTTTTGCCGCCAGATTCATTTTTATGTACGAAGTAATGTGCGTTGCCCTTAGCCGCAATTTGTGGTAAATGGGTGATGGAGATTACCTGCATATTTTCGCCAAGATCTGAAATTACTTCGCCAACTTTTAATGCTGTCTCACCCGAGATTCCCGTATCAATTTCATCGAAGATGATGGTTGGTAAGGAAGTATGTTTTGCAAGTAGGGCTTTAATTGCCAGCATCAATCTTGATAATTCTCCGCCCGAGGCCACCTTGTTAACAGGCGCAGGGTTTTGTCCGGCATTTGCAGTAAACAATAAAGAAATTTCATCTAAGCCATCTTTATTTAAATCTGATAACTGTTTCTGATTCAAAACCAACTTTGCACTCGGCATTCCTACTCTTTTTAGCGTTAGGGCGGTTTGGTCTTCTACAATTTTAATCGCTTTTTTACGATTACTGCTCAACAAATTTGCTTGTTTAGTTAAGCTGAGTGTAAGTTGTTCAATATCTTTTTCAAGCTGTTCGATATTTGCATCTGATGATAACAAATTATTTAGGTTTTGCTCGAGTTGATTTTGGATTGCCAGTAATTCGTCGTTATTACTTACACGATGCTTTTGCTGCAATGAATAAAATAAATCTAACCGCTGATTAATGATTTCAAGGCGATCGGCACTGTGCAAGGTATTTTCTTCCAGCGATGAAACCTCATCTGCAATATCCTTAATCTCGATGATAGATGATTTAAGCCGCTCAAAAAGTGTATTAATTGCCGGATCAAACTTTTCAACAGCCTGTAATTGTAATTGCGCTTCTTTCAGTATCTGCAGTGCAGACGGTTCACTTTCTGTTAATAAACCAGTTGAAATAAGTAAAGCTCTTTTTATGGTTTCAGCATGGGTAAGTTTTTCCAGCTCCAATTCCAATTCTTCTTGCTCGCCCGATTTTAAATTAGCCTGTTCCAATTCGTTAAACAAAAATTGCTCATAATCTTGTTTATTTCTGGCTTCAGCAGCATCTTCGATGAGTTTTTTTAAACGATTACGCTCATGCCTCAATTTTTTAAAACCGCTTCTGTACTCAACTAACAAAGTTTGATGATTAGCCAATGAATCTACAATGAGCAATTGAAAGTCAGCATCGTTAATTTCCTGCGTGGCATGCTGAGAATGGATATCAATCAACTTTTCGCCAATCTGTTTTAATATGGATAAGTTAACAGGCGTATCGTTGATAAAGGACCGCGATTTTCCGTCAATTGAAATCTCACGGCGCAGGATCGTTTCATTAAAAAAGTCCAGGTCATTTTCCTCGAAAAAATCCTTTAACTGATTGTCAGCCAAAGCAAAATTTCCCTCAATCACACATTTTTTATCCTGGTTGAAGAAATATTTACTCTCTGCCCTTTGACCTAAAATCAACGATAAAGCACCTAAAATGATAGATTTCCCGGCACCTGTTTCACCGGTGATGATATTTAAGCCTTTATCAAATTCGATGTCAAGACTATCGATTAATGCGTAATTACGAATGGAAAGTTTTTGTAGCATATCAGACTACGAAAATACTAAAAAGTTATTTTAAGAAAGGGCTAAAACGCAAACAGCGAAGATAAATCTTCGCTGTTTCAGGGTTTGTTTGATTTATTTTAGTTTTCTGATTTTTCTCTCTTTTCTTTCTTCTCCGACTTTTCTATCTTTTCTTTAAGTTCTTTAACCTCTTTGTCGAATTTCTCTTTTAGCTTTTTGTATTCTTCGGTTTGTCTAACTTTATTGTTTGTCTGGTTATCATTGAAATAGACTGTTGAACCTTCTGGAGTAGAGAAACCAAGTTGATAAACTTTGCCTAAAGAATCACTTTTTAATCTGGATAAGTTTTTAATTCTCCTGCTATCAGCTTTTCCAACGCGATCTTTTAAGGCATCTAATTCAGCTCTGAATTCTGGGGTGTTCAATTTGGCAGCAGTTTCTTCTCCCAATTTTCTCCATTTGGCCAGTGCCTCTGGAGAATTAAATTCCTTAGACATATCTTCTGAAAGCTTTTTCCATTTTGCCTGGGCTTCGGGCGATGAATACTGCTTTGAAATATCTTCACCAAATTTTTTCCATTTGGCCTGAGCTTCCGGAGATGAAAATTCCTTTGCGATATCTTCTCCAAATTTCTTCCATTTGGCCTGGGCCTCAGGAGATGTATATTCTTTCGCTACATCAGCCCCAAACTTTTCCCATTTCGCTTGTGCTTCCGGAGAGGAATATTCCCTTGCAATATCATCACCAAATTTTTTCCATTTTAATTGCGCCTCAGGAGAATTGAACTCTTTATAAATTCTTGCCTGGAACAATGAATCTTTAAACTTAAAATTAGAATCACTCGTTAATCTGAATACATTTTTGCCAGAAAAAAGCTCATCCTTATAAAAATTCCTTCTCAAACTATCTGGCATTTCATTTAAAGAGTTATACTCCGTTTTTTTACCATTGGCATCAATAGTTACAATCTTGATTTTACGTTTTTTACTCGTATCAATTTTTAGCATTGTCTTTACTGTACCATCAGCATTAATCATGGTCATTAATTCGTTTTTAGCAACAGTTTTGTTGTCTTTTTGCTTATCTGTTGGGTTAATCCACGCGATGGAAAACAGACACGCAACGCCAAGGGTGAGGGCTGCCATTTGCTGTTTGGCATTTAAATAATTCGTTTTCATATTGGTTATTCTTTTTATACGTTGATATAAATTTTGGGTTTTACCTGTTGCAGCCAGGGCGTATGACGGACTGCTTTTATCTTTTAGTAATTCAAGTTTGAGTAAAGCGTGGGCATAGTTTAATGGCTTGCCAGTGATTTTCAGTACGAGATCATCGCAAGCATGCTCCCGTTCAATGTGGATAAATCTACCAGCCATCCAAACAAATGGATTATAGAAAAGCAGTGTTTCAATGGCAGTTTTAATAAGATTTAGTAGAAAATCGTTCCTTCTCACGTGAGACAATTCGTGAATTAAAATCGCTTCAACCTGGTCATTATCCAGTTGATTAACCAAGGCGATGGGGAACAAAACAATCGGCTTGAAATAACCTATTACCAATGGAACGTTTACAATTGACGACAATTGAAACTTTATCGTCTTTTTAATTTTCAACTTGGCAATCACATTTTCGAATAATAGTTTCCAATTATCAGGAATAGCATTCAAATGCTGTTTTTTGAATTTATCAAGTTGATGGTATCCTCTAACGATGACAAAGAGTTGAAGCACAATGCCGATTAGGTAAAATGTTACGACGATTGGGAAATAGGCCTCCGCCTTGCTACTAAAGCTCTCCGGCAAATTATTAAAATATTGTTGGAACTGAAGGCCTTTTTGATAAACAGCTGCTGATTCCTGAGGTATGTTGATGAGCATTTGATTTACGAAATGATAAACAAATCCAAAAAACATCAATACAATTGAACCGAAGGCAAGGTTATGTTTATATTTTGCCGCCAATTTGGGTAAACTCAACATAATGATGAATAAGACACCGTAAATAAGGGCACTTTGCCAAAGGGAATTTAAAATACTCCATCCAAATGCCTTGATAAATTGTTCTATTAAAGTTTCCATGTTAATTGCTTTAATTCTTTTAAAATCAAATTACTTTCCTTGATATTTTCAATGCAAGTCTGTTTTCACTAATGACTAATGACTAATGACTAATGACCAATGAACTATTTAAGGCTATCTAAATATTTTTTGATTTCGTCAATCTCATCTGCACTTGCACTATGATTACCCAGTGCCTGCATTACTAATCTGGCCGCTGAGCCGTTAAAAACATTATCGATCATTTTTGTAACCAGTTGTTTTTCTGTTTTATCTTGGTTAACGATGGCTTTATAGATATGTGTTTTTTGATTAGTATCCCTTTCAACCATTCCTTTTTCATGCATAATTTGCATTAATTTTAAAGTAGTGGTGTAACCAGAATCCTTTTTATTTAAAGCTTCATGAACCTCCCTTACTGTAGCCAGGCCCTTTTGCCAAAGCACCTGTAATATTTCCATTTCACCTTCAGTAGGTTTGATGTTGTTAATTGTCATATTGTTACACGTTGTACGAATTATTTCGTAATCAAATGTACGAAGATATTCGTATAATCAAAATATTTTAGCAGCTTTTTAAATAATAGACGCAAGAACATCTAAAACGTTGCATAAATTAAGAAACAATAATGGTGGTGTTTTAAGTTTTTAGCACCGGTTTAAGTTAATTAAACCTGATTGAAGTGGATACCGGCCTTATGCAGAAGGCCTGCAGGCGTATAAACGGAAAGCAGGACTGACATTAATTTGAAAGTTGGAAATTGATTTTCGAATGGGAGTGAGGTTAAATTTAACTCGATGCCATTAATTACCAAACCAAAATCTAATTCTTTTTCAATCCTTCGTATTTACCAATGTTGGCAGGATCGATCTCAGCGAGCATATTATAGGCTTTCATACGCTCCTGAGTATTTAGTTTAGAAAGTACATTGGTTACCTCTTCAGCTTTGGAAGCAAAATAAACATTAGGAAAAATGGATCCCAGTTTTTGTTTATCCATCTGCTGCAAAGCCGGCAGGGCCGATACAATTTGTGTTAAACCTTTATCATTATCAGTAAGCTGATCTAAGCCGTTTAAATGGTAGGCGTAAATAAAAACACGTAATTCGCTGAAAACTGGATTCAAAACATTTTCATTAAACCAAAAACGGTTTCGTAAACCATCTGCAGCTTTCCAGCCAGTATTACCTGAGGCTTGCGCTAAGTTGATAATATTTTGTGCCTTTTTAAAGTAAGTGCTTCCACCCATTTTGGCAAAACTATCTTTATCAAGTCCGATAATGGTGTAAGCATAATAGGAGAGCAGTGCGCTGATGTTGGAGATATAATTTTGGTCAGAAAAATCGATCGTAGATCCATCGTTATAGCTGAAGTCGAAATTCTTATCGCTCATATTTAGCAGTGTACTGTTGTAGGAGCTGTTAAAAACCGGGCGGCTACTTTGTATCTGTGCTTCCGCGGTATAACCAGAGCCACCATCCCACGAATTGATCGTAATCACAAAACTGCATTCAATGCGCTCTTGTGGCTTGTAGTTTTCAACGCTAAACTTATTGTTATTCAAAAAATCGCGGATTGTTCTTTGTAAAGCTTCCAAAGTAGGTTTGCTCATGTTTGATACCTGAGGTGCCAGAACGGTTACCCGGGCATTTAGTTCCTGAGCTTGTAATTTCCCGAAACCAATTAACAACAATATCCAAACAATTCTTTTTATCATCTTATGATTTTTAATATAGCAGTACAAATATCTTTCGCTACTTCAGTTTTCGATTTCAGTTCGAATACAGTTCGCTCCAATGCCCTGTTAAAAATAGTAATTTTATTGGTATCTGATTTAAAACCGGCGCCTTTATCGTTTAAGGAGTTGAGTATAACCAAATCTAAGTTTTTCTTTTCTAACTTACCTTTGGCATAATTTTCTTCATCGTTGGTTTCTAAAGCAAAACCAACTAAAATTTGACGCTCCGTTTTGCTTTTCCCTAGCGTTGCCAAAATGTCAACCGTTTTCTCTAACTCCAAAACCAACGCACTTTCCTGTTTCTTGATTTTTTGTGAAGCTATTGTTTTCGGACGATAGTCGGCAACAGCAGCACACATTACGGTAATATCTGTTTCCGAAAAAATAGAAGTGCAAGCTTTTAACATTTCTGCTGCACTTACCACATCAATCCTCTTCAGGTAAGCGTTTGAGTTTTGAGCGGTAGGCCCGGCAATCAAAGTAACATCAGCACCAAGTTTCGCCAACTCATCAGCTAAAGCAAAGCCCATTTTGCCAGAAGAATGATTGCCGATAAAACGGACAGGATCAATTGCTTCGTAGGTTGGCCCTGCAGTTACCATTACTTTTTTGCCGTTTAGTGGTAGCGATTGTTTAATACGATCAGATAGAAATGCTACAATCTCTTCAGGCTCAGCCATACGGCCTTCGCCATGCAGTCCGCTGGCTAACTCGCCGCTTGCGGGAGAAATTACAACGTTGCCATAAGTAGAAATTTGATTGATGTTGTTTTGGGTACTTTCATGCTTCCACATATCCAGGTCCATTGCTGGCGCCACGTATACTGGGCATTTTGCCGAAAGATAAACTGCTGTTAGTAAATTATCACAAATGCCGGTTGCCAGTTTAGCGAGTGTATTGGCACTGATAGGGGCAATAATAATAAGATCTGCCCATAAACCTAATTCAACATGGTTGCTCCAAACGCCGGTTTCCTCTTCGAAATACTGGGTGTAAACAGGGTTTTTAGAAAGCGTAGCAAGGGTTAATGGTGTAATGAAATGAGCACCATCAGGGGTAAGAATTACCTTAACGTTTGCACCAGCTTTTACCAAAAGCCGAACCAGAAAGGCCGACTTATAAGCCGCAATGCTACCGCAAACGCCAAGGATAATATTTTTATTTTTCAGCATTTAAGCAAAGAGTTAAATCACAGTGCATAGAGCGCATGCGAAACGCCTTAGCTCCAAACTCCATGCGCTATGCCAATGTTATTTTTGTTCTTTAGCAGGATTTCTGTGATAAACTTTATCATTCAAAAACTCATCCATAGCAACTAAAACAGGTTTAGGCATACGTTCGTAGTGTTTGCTGATTTCAATTTGCTCGCGATTTTCGAAAATCTCTTCCAGGTTATCGTTGCTCGAAGCAAATTCTGCTAATTTACCGTGCAACTCTTCTTTAACGTTATTCGAAATCTGATTTGCTCTTTTAGCAATAACAACTAAAGATTCGTATAAGTTATCTGTAGTTCTATCCAAATCGTGAACGTTTCTGGTAACTGTAGTATTTGGTACAGCAGGTTTGTTAGTATTCATGTATTAATTAATTTTTAATATTCGTGTTATCAGCAGTAGTTGGTTTAGTAGAAACGGTATCCTTTAATTTACCGGTCCTTATCAACATTTGCTTATATTTTTCTTGATCAGCTGCATACAATGCAAGCTCTTGTTTCGAAGTTACAATCCCATCCTCAACATCTTTCTTCAATTGCTTGGCTTCACGTGTAAATTTACTATCAGGATGATTTTCAGTAAATTCAGTATATAATTCAATTGCCTCGTTATAACGATCTTCCTGGCGGATGATATAACTGTTTTTAGCATATAAATATTGTGCTTTAATCATCAAAAAGTCCATCTCCTCAGCATATTTAATATCCGGATAGTCTCTTTGTGCATTTTTTAAAGCAATAACAGCCGCACGGTAATTATCTACATTACTAGGACCAGTTGTTAAATACATTTTCGCATTTTCAAAAGCCTTATCTTCCAATTTGCCTCTTAAGTCAGCAATATATTTTCCCGCTGCTGCCGCCCGATCACTTGTTGGGTATAAGTTAATAAATAATTGCAATGCATCTATCGCTTTATATGTATTCTCTTGATCCAATGAAAACGATGGAGATTCTAAATAATAGCAATAAGCGCCCATGTAACGAGCTTCTTCTGCATTTTTACTGGCAGGATACGTATCAGCAAAACTCTTAAATTGATATCTTGCAGTTGTGTAATCACCTAACCTATAAAGCGTATAAGAGTAGTAATAGTTCAAATCTTCAGCCTGTTCACGACCACGGTATTTTTGAGCCAAGTCTTCAAATAACACTAAAGCCTTACTGTAATCCCTTTTATTATATAACCGAATAGCTTCCTGGTATTTTTTTGCAACGTCATTGCTCGCTCTCAATTTCTCGAAACGACTTTTACAACCCGCAATACCCAATGCGGCAATAAATACTAAAATAATTAAGTGTTTAACTTTAAACATTCTGCAAAGATAAATAATAATACGATAACATCAATAAAAACAATTAGCCGCTAAGCTATGCAAAGCAAATCACTACATATATATAGTTAACAATTTTTAACATCCTATCATTTCACACTATACATATATATGGTATACTTATATGGTATACTATTTAATGTTTTTTGGAAAGCACTGCAACTGCTCTTATATAAGTATTGTCCCGCCCTATGTTACAAATCCTCGCTCGTACCTCGCTGCGGGTTTTCCACTTTGGTCGGGTTTAAGTGGCGCAGCTACTGCCTCAATCAATGGCTGGGTGCCAACCTACCTAAATAGAATTACACCTTCACCAGTTACCTATGTGCTAAGCCTTAAAGCTATCTTTATTTTAACCTCTTCAATTCAGCCTATATTTTCTCTATGCCTATATGGTTCAAAGAACAATGCAGTTTGATCTCTCGGTTTAATACTATATGTTCTCTATGTCTATATAGTTCAAAAAAAAGATGCTGTTTGATCTCCCTGTTTAATACTATATGTTCTCTATGCCTATATGGTTCAAAAAAAACATGCCGTTTGATCTCCCGTTTTAATACTATATGTTCTCTATATCTATATGGTTCAAAGAAAAACGCTGGTTTAGATCCCGGCTCAAACCTATATGTTCTCTATATCTATATGGTTCAAAAACTACCTGTATCACTCCTGCCTCAAAAATCCACACCAGGCAACCTTTTAAAACCAATCAACT
>NZ_JAVTSH010000008.1:0-312466 GCF_032678665.1 Pedobacter agri | reverse complement strand
TACCATTCAAAACTCAGCTCCAGTAGTAACTGCACCAGCGATTACGACCAGCGAGGATACACCAGTAAACGGAAAGATCACGGCTACAGATGCAGATGGCGATCCATTAACCTTCACGTTAGTAACGCCGCCAGCACATGGTACTTTGGTTCTTAATCCTGATGGAACTTACACTTATACACCAAATGCAAATTACAATGGAACAGATAGTTTCGTAGTAACCGTGAGCGATGGTAAAGGTGGAACTACTACGGTAACCATTAACATAACGGTAACACCAGTTAATGATGCGCCGGTGGCTACCGCACCAGTAACTGTAACTACTCCTAAAAATACACCGGTTACAGGTAAGGTTACCGCAACTGATGTGGATGGTGATCCGTTAACTTATACCGTGGGTACACCACCTGCTAACGGTACCGTTGTGGTTAATCCAGATGGAACATTTACTTATACACCGAACAACAATTATAGTGGAACGGATAGTTTCACAGTAGTTGTCAGCGATGGAAAAGGTGGAACAACTACGGTAACGGTTAATGTTAATATCACGCCAACCAATGTGGCTCCAGTAGTAACTGCACCAGCGATTACGACCAATGAGGATACACCAGTAAACGGAAAGATCACGGCTACAGATGCAGATGGCGATCCGTTAACCTTCACGTTAGTAACGCCGCCAGCACATGGTACGTTGGTTCTTAATCCTGATGGAACTTACACTTATACACCAAATGCAAACTATAACGGAACAGATAGTTTCGTAGTAACCGTGAGCGATGGTAAAGGTGGAACCACTACGGTAACCATTAACGTAACGGTAACACCAGTTAACGATGCGCCGGTGGCCACTTCACCAGCTATTAGCACACCAATGAATACGGCTAAAACAGGAGTTGTAACGGCGAGCGATGTTGACGGTGATCCATTAACCTTCACCGTAAGCACTGCGCCAGCACATGGAACAGTTGTGGTGAATGCTGACGGAACTTACACTTATACACCGGCAACTGGTTATGTAGGCACAGATTCATTTACCATTACGGTTAGCGACGGTAAAGGCGGAACGACGACAGTGACCATTCCGGTTACCGTTACATTGGTTGCTGCGCCAACATTGCGTTTAACAAAAGAGGCAACCAATACCGTAAGTAAAGTTGGTGATGTCATCAACTATAATATTATGGTAACCAATACTGGTAATGTTACCTTAACAAATGTAGCCGTTGCCGATGCGGGTGCCGATGCGGGATCAATTATTCCGGCAAGTGTAGCCAGCCTGGCGCCAGGCGCAAGTGTTACGGTTACTGCCCGTCATACCGTTACTTTAACTGAGGTAAACAATGGTTCATTTAGTAACCAGGCAAGTGTTACTGCAAATACACCAGGTGGAGGTACGATTACCAAAGAGAAATCTGACAACCCGGCGACACCAGCAGTTGATGATGCAACGGTTACCATTATTAGCCCTGCATCGGCCATTACACTGGTTAAAACAGGAACAGTAAGTACCGATGGTAACAGCATTACCTACAGCTTCAGTATTAAAAATACCGGAAATGTAACCTTGCATGTCATCAACTTAGTCGATGCCAAACTGGGATTAAACAGAACCTTATCAGGAAATATGGCACCGGGTGCGGTGGTAACGGAAAGCTTTACTTATCAGTTAACACAGGCTGATAAAGATGCAGGAAGCGTAACGAATACGGCGACTGTAACGGCCAGAACACCAGCCAATCTTCCGGTAAGTGATGTTTCAGGAACTGCAGAAAACAACGATACACCAACGGTAACCAGTTTCAGCGTAAATGGTGCGATTGCATTGGTTAAAACTGCAACGTTTGAAGGCAACAAAGTAACCTATACCTTCACTATTAAAAATACTGGTCCGGTTACTTTAAATACCATCACCTTAACAGATGTTAAATTGGGCTTAAACAACAAGGCGATAACGGTAACGGGTGGTTTAGCACCGGGTGCGGTTACTACTGCTGTAGAGGTTTATACTTTAACACAGGCCGATAAAGATTTAGGAACCGTAACCAATACCGCAACGGTTAATGCTAAAACCATTGGTGGTGCTAATGTGACTGATATTTCTGGTACGCTGGAAAGCAACAATACGCCAACCGTAATTACCTTCCCTAAATCACCAAGGGCAGTAAATGACGATGGCGGTACCGTTTCCGGATCACCTAAAACAATCATCGTATTGGCAAATGATGATCCAGGTAACTCTACATTCGATAAGCTAACGGTTGAAATTGTAAGTCAGCCTAAAAATGGAAAAGTGGTGGTAAATGCTGATGGTACCATTACCTACACGCCAAACCCTGGCTTTACGGGTGAGGATACTTTTACTTATCGCGTAAAAGATGCTTACGGATATTATACCAATGTTGCTTCGGTAACATTAACGGCAACATTTGTAAACATTTCAGTTCCGAGTTTATTTACTCCGAACGGTGATGGAATAAATGATGTGTTCGAGATCAGAGGATTGAATCAATATCAATCTAACGAATTACAGATTGTTAACCGTTGGGGTAATGAGGTGTTCCATGCTAAAGGTTATCAAAATAACTGGACAGGTGAGGGATTGAATGAGGGAACTTATTATTACCTATTGCGTGTTAAGAAAGCAGGAAGTGATGAAGTGGAAGTATTTAAAGGATACATTACATTAATCAGGGCATTTAAAAATTAAGATAAGAGGCTTAGGGAGATCAGGCATGAAAACCTGATTTCCCTTTTAGATATTAAGACGATGAAAAAAATATTATTGTTAGTTGGGTGTTCCATTTTATTTTTTGCGAGGCCGGTTTGTGCTCAGCAAGATGCCCAGTATAGCCAGTACATGTTCAACGGCATTTACATTAACCCGGCTTATGCAGGTTATAAGGAGGTGTTGAATGTGCACAGTTTTTACCGTAGCCAGTGGACAGGCATTACCGGGGCGCCGAAAAGTATGTCGCTTGCCGTTGATGCGATTGCCAACAGCGGAAACGTGGGTTTGGCCCTTCAGGTATCGAGTGACAAACTGGGTGCACAAACCAATCTTGCCGTTTACGGAAACTATGCTTACCGGATTCGATTAAACGATGATGGCAGCTCCCGACTGGCTTTAGGATTGGGTGTGGGCATGGCGCAGCTGGGCATTGATGGATCAATGTTAAACCCTAACGATCCGGAACCTTTCCAGCCGGTGGGTGTACAAAGCACCATTGTGCCCGATGCCAGGGCAGGGGTTTATTTTGCTAACGATAAATTTTACGCAGGTTTTTCTGCTGATAACCTGATTGCAACTTACATCAATATCGATCGTTATGCTTTTATTCCTCAACCAAAACCACATTATTATTTAACAGCTGGTGCCTTGTTTCCGATTAACGAAAACTTCCAGGTAAAACCCTCATTTCTGTTAAAAGATGATCGGGGCGGGCCAACCAGTTTGGATGTAAATGCGTTTTTAATGATTAAAGAATTTTTATGGGTGGGTGGATCATATCGTACCGGAGTTAAACTTTACGATAAAAGTTATTTACAAAGAGACCTTACGCCAAGAAACTCAGCGGTAGCGGCCATTCAAATTTTCCCTTCTGAGAAACTAAGGATTGGTTATGGTTATGATTTTTCTATCGGGCCTTTGCAAGGTTATAGTGGTGGAACACATGAAATTTCAATTTCCTACTCATTTATCAAACCAAACATTCGCCTGGCTACACCTCGGGTTTTTTAAGCCGCATTTAAATTTGTAATTTTAGGAATCTATCCCAATATATCATGAAGAAATTTTTACTAGGTTCATGCCTCTCTCTCTGTTTTTTGCTCGCTATTGAGCTTGATACAAAGGCACAATATGTAATTAAAGATGCCGACAAGCAATACGAGTTATTTAATTATGCTAAGGCAGTCGATTTATACGAACAAGCTTACAAAAAGAAAGAAAGTTTACATGCTGCTGAACGTTTAGCCACCGCCTATGCGAACATGAATGACTATAAACAGGCCGAAAGCTGGTACGCAATCGCTTCTAAAATGGCTGGTAGTAAACCGGAAAACACTTTGGGTTACGCAAAGGCCTTACAAAGCAATTCGAAATATAGCGAAGCAAAAGTTCAGTATTTAAATTACATCGATCAGAAAAAAGATGTAACGGAAAGACAAAAAGACGTTTGGCTTTCGTCGTGTGATTCGGCGGTGAAATGGATGAAGAACCCAAAGCAGATTGAATTAATCAATCAGCAAGCTTTGAACAGCAGCCAATCAGACTGGGGCGCTACGACCTATCAGGGTGGTGTAGTATTTACTTCAGATAGAACCAATACCGGGCTGGAATCAAAAGAAAGTTCGCCGTTTTTAAAGTTTGATGGTGCGAAAACACCCGACAAGAAAATTTACGGCTGGACGGGTAATGGTTATTTGAAATTGTACATCAAACCTTCACCAACAGATAGTTTGGCTTTGTTTCCAATTAAAACCGGAACCAAATATCACGTGGGTTCGGCCAGCTTTACAGCAGATGGAAATACGATGTATTTTACCATGACCCCGATACCTAACGACTTGGAAAAAGTAAAAAATAAGCCGAGTACGGTTAATGTAGAGATTTACAGCAGTACCAAAGGTGCAGATGGAAAGTGGGGTGAACCGGTTGCTTTTCCTTACAACGATGTGAACAAGTATTCGGTTGGCGATCCTTTTATTTCAACCAGTGGAACAAGTCTTTACTTTGCTTCGAATATGCCAGGCGGTAAAGGCGGTACTGATGTGTACGTTTCATTAAAAACCGACGCGGGAGAATGGGGAAAACCGATCAACCTTGAAGAAATTAATACGACAGGCAATGAACGCAGTCCGGTGTTTGATGCGAACAATAACTTATTTTTCGCCAGTGATGGTTATGTGGGCATGGGCGGACTGGATGTTTTCAGAGCATTACGGGAAGGAGCAGGCATCGGAAAGATTGAAAATATGGGTTATCCGTTTAATTCTCCTCAGGATGACTTTGGTTTCAGTTTAAATGAAAAAGGTGGTATAGCTTACCTTTCATCAAACCGGAATAATGGTTTGGGTAACGATGATATTTACAGCATTGATCAGAAAATGATTATTGCTTTCAGATTGGAAGGAACCGTGTTTGACATCAAAACCAAGCAGCCTATTCCAAATGCACTGGTTACACTTGCTAAAGTAAATGGCGGTACCGTTAAAACAGAAGCTGATGAAGATGGAAATTATAAATTCAACCTGGCTGCAGAAACAGAATACAATGTAATTGCAGAGAAAACAAACTACCGTTCGGATAGTGAGAACCTCGCAACCATTGGGCTAAAAACATCCGAAGTGCTGAAACAAGATTTACATTTAGAGCCGGTAGAAATCAACAAAGCCATCAGACTGGAAAATATCTATTACGATTTCGACAAGTGGAACATTCGTCCGGATGCAGCTGTTGAATTAGACAAACTGGTTAAAATCATGACTGATAACCCGACCATCTGGATCGAGCTTGGTTCGCACACCGATAGCCGTGGTAAGGATGCGTATAACTTAACATTATCTCAAAAACGAGCAGAATCTGCGGTTCAATACATCATCTCAAGAGGTATAAATAAAAACCGCATCGCTGCAAAAGGTTATGGCGAAACACAGTTGTTAAATAAGTGTGCCAACAATGTTCAATGCAGCGATACTGAACACCAGTTAAACAGAAGAACAGAATTTAAAATCGTTAAACAATAATTAGAATTTAGGTTAACAAATAGATTTATTTTTTGATGCTCCCGATGAAAGTCGGGGGCATTTTTTATTTAAGCGATGTTGTCATTTCAGTTCCAAAAGAACGATGTAACGGAGAGTGGATTTACTGATAAACATTTTAAGCTTTTCCATGTTAATGAGGCATGGATAAACTTCAACGCAGCGTTTATATACTTTTACTAATTGCACTAATTTTTGGAATACTTTACTTTGCCAGCTCATTTCTCATTCCATTGGCATTGGCAGCGGTTTTCTCCATGCTTTTTATCAGATTAAGCAATTTTCTTGAATCTAAAAAAATTAACAGGGCAGTAGCCTCACTAATTTGTATATTTATATTCGTTGCTGCCATTGGGTTAATTGTAGGTTTGTTGTACTGGCAAATGGGCAGTTTAACGGAGAACATTGATGAAATGAAGTCTCGGTTGACCAACATGATTCAGGATGTGCGTTCGTGGCTGAACCAAAGCGTGGGTATTGACAAGAATCAGCAAAAGGAAATTATTAAACAGGGCAATAGTCAAACCGGCGCAGTGATTGCCGGCTTTGCTGTAAACCTGGTAAGTATTGGGGTAAGTACCATTCTGGTGTTGGTGTATATGTACCTCTGCTTATATTATCGGGCACACCTCAAAAACTTTATTTTGAAACTTGTTCCAGATCATCAGGAAGGTAAAACATCACATATTGTACATGAAAGTGGTTTGATTGCGCAAAAATATCTGAGCGGTTTAGGTGCCATGATCGGTGTGCTCTGGGTGATGTATGGCATTGGCTTTAGCATTGTTGGTGTAGAAAGTGCCATCTTTTTTGCCGTGCTATGCGGCATACTGGAAATTATCCCCTTTGTAGGCAACCTTACCGGAACAAGTTTGACTGTTTTGGCAGCTGTAGCACAGGGTGGTGATTCGAAAATGATTATTGGTGTGTTGGTGGTTTATGCCTTTGTTCAGTTGGTGCAAACCTATATTCTTGAACCTTTGATTGTGGGCGAACAAGTAAATATTAACCCCTTGTTTACCATCATGGCAATTGTTGGGGGCGAGTTTGTTTGGGGTGTTGCCGGAATGATTTTGGCCATTCCACTATTGGGTATTGTAAAAATTATTTGCGATCGTATTCCTGCACTTCAGCCTTACGGGTTTTTAATCGGGCCAGCAAAACCTGTGGTGAGGAAAAGAAATATTTTTAAGAAGAAAGCTTAGTAAAATAATAAAAAATGAAGAAAAGAATACTCATTATAGACGATGATAATGACCTGCAAGAAATATTTCCTTTGATGTTTCAACATAAAGATTATGAGCTGAAGTCGTTACTTAACGTCGAAAATATCGACCAGGTGATTAAAGATTACCATCCCGATTTGATTTTGCTTGATATCTGGATCGGGAAGATTGATGGACGTGTGGTTTGCAATTATCTGAAAAGCCATGTGGATACTGTTGATATCCCAATTTTGCTCATTTCTGCCGTAGAGATTGATATCGATGATGTGCATTGCCAACCTGATGCCATTATGCAAAAACCTTTCGAAATGGAAGAACTCATCAGTACGATGGATGAACTCCTAACGAATGTTTAACCTTTGTATATTGAAGGTCATATAATCAGCAAAGCAATACGGGGCATGTATATAAAGGATATTTTTGTGCTTTGATATTATACATAGCCGCAACATGGATACCAGCACTTTAAAAAATATTCCTTATTCCGTTCTTGATCTTGCCACTGTTTTAGATGGCCATACCGCTGCCGATACTTTTAAAACCAGTTTGGAAATTGCCCAGCAATCTGAAGCTTTGGGTTACAAACGTTACTGGTTTGCCGAGCACCACAACATGGCTGGTGTAGCCAGTTCGGCCACTGCCGTTTTAATTGGGTTTATTGCCGGTGGTACGAAAAATATTCGTGTAGGCTCCGGAGGAATTATGTTGCCTAACCACTCACCGCTTATTGTAGCCGAGCAGTTTGGAACTTTAGCGTCAATTTATCCAAATCGGATCGATTTAGGTTTAGGCCGGGCACCCGGAACAGATCAGGTAACAGCAATGGCTATCCGCGGCGAAAATTTTAATGCCGCTCACAATTTTCCAAAAGATATCGATCGTTTACATCAACTATTTTCTGCTGATAATGCCGGTTCAAAAGTTCGGGCCATTCCGGGTGAAGGATTGGATATTCCAATCTGGGTGTTAGGTTCGAGTACCGACAGCGCAAGGTTAGCCGCTGAAAAAGGTTTGCCCTATGCTTTTGCCAGTCATTTTGCGCCAGCTTTGTTCGAGCAGGCAGTTTCCATCTATAAAAATAATTTCAAACCATCTCAATATTTAGATAAGCCTTATGTAATGGCCTGTGTAAATGTGGTTGCAGCCGATACCGATGAACAGGCGGAGCTTTTATCCAGTTCGGTGAAAAGAATGTTTTTGGGTGTAATCACCGGAAGAAGGGAACGTTTGAAACCGCCAGTTGAAAACATCAATGCCTATTGGGATCAGCTGGAAAAAGAAGCGGTTGAGCAAATGCTGTATTACTCTTTCATTGGAAGCAAAGAGACCATCAAACTGAACTTATCAGCATTTGTGTCTAAGTATGGTGTGGATGAAATTATGAGTACCTCTCACATCTATGATCATGAAGCCAAGTTGTACTCAAATAAATTGTTTGCCAGTATTTTTGAGTAGTAAATCAACCTTATTTTACCCTGCAACTATCAATAGCAGTCACCCATTCATCGTGACCACATATTTCGCATTTTAGGGGCGCTTTGGTTTCCACATGCGCTACGTTTCCACAGAAAGCACAGGCATAGTTTCGATCGGGCGAGAGGCTTTTTGTTTTGTCTGCAAACAATGCCGGCAAAATAGGAAGCCCGTATCTTACTTTTTCATCAGGGTAAAAGTAGATACTTAAAGTTCCTGATGTTTCGAGAATTGCGGTGTCTACCTGGCCAAGATGGGAAATACTTTGTTGCCTCATTTCAGCAAAAAATTCATCTTGTGCCAGTGCTTCTTTTTTAAATTCTTCAGTATTAAAACGTCCATCTTTGATCAGATAAACGCACTTTCCTTCAATAAGGTCGTCTAATTTCTCATTTTTAGCAGTGAGATAAGTGGTTAAACGATACGCACCGACGATAATAAAAAAGATGATCACGGGTACGAGCAAACCAATTTCTTTGTAAAACATCGGGTCGCCGGCAGCCGAGCCTAAACTGATGATCACCACCAGTTCGAAAACCGAAAGTTGCCGTACGCCGCGTTTTCCTAAAAGCCTTAAGCCAATAAGAATGATGAAATACATGATGAAAGTGCGGAGTGCAATCTCCAGCATGAACTCCCAGTTTTCTTCGCCAATGAAGAAATTTTTCCAGTCGATAGTTAATGTCATAGCTTAAGTTGTAAGGCTATAACAACCATAACCAGAAAACGATTTACAATTCGAAGAAAATTATTCGGGGGTTAGGACGAATTCATGATGGCGAGTTCCGATTCCTTATCAGAATTTGACAACCTCATCGTGAAAAACTAATCCAGGAATGAGATTGCCCTAATTGATGAAGAATCGAATTCGCCATAATGCAAATGTATCAGTCATTCCAACGCAGGTAGGAATGTTAATCTGAAAGATCTTTTTATTTTAGGATCTCAATGCATCGGCACCTGCTGTTGCCACTTCATGATCCTGTTCTACTGTTCCACCAGAAACGCCAATCGCACCGATCACATTACCACTTTCATCGTTTAATACTACACCACCCGGGAAGGTAATTAAACCACCGTTTGAATGTTCAATGTTGTATAAAGGTTGGCCAGGTTGCGACAGTTTCCCGATTTCTCCTGAATTCATATCAAAAAAACGGGCAGTCTTTGCCTTCTTAATCGAAATATCAATCGATCCTAGCCATGCATTATCCATTCTATGGAAAGCTTTTAAGTTGGCGCCTTCATCTACTACAGCAATGTTCATAGGTACGCCAATTTCTTTTGCCTTAGCCTTAGCTGCTGAAGATAATTTTTCTACTACTTCTAATGTTAAACTCATCGTATTTATTATTGGTTAAATGTAATTGAATAACATTGTTCGAAGCGTATTGTTCTGTTATTGAGTAGTATTTGCCATTCTAATTTAGTGTAATCATTCGCTGGGAGTTTGAATCTCTTGCAAAAAAAAATCTCCGGTTAACGACCGGAGATTTTTTTTAAACCTTAACTCTTTTTGCCTTGCCTTCTGCCTTTTCGGGAATTTGTATAGAAAGAATGAGGTCGATACTTTCTGAATTGGTTTCATAGTCAGCCGCTATTTTCTCCCATCTTTTAAGCTCAAGTTGCAGGATTTCAATTTCTTTAGCTAAAGATTCTATTTTGGTTTGAATTGATTTTCTAACGTTCGTATTTGCCATAACACAAAATTAGGATTTGAATATTAATTTAGTGTAGCCTCATGATGATTTAGTAAGAATAAATTACTTTCGTTCTGGCAATCAATGTTTTATGGTGGCATCGAATTTTCAACATTTTCTACTATCAATTGTGAATATTTTTATGAGCTGAAATACAAGGAGAAGCATTTTATAAATGTCGATTTGTTTGCAGTGGTTTTGTTGCCAAGGCGCAAAATATTAAATTTACCATTCGAAGAATACGGATAAAGTATTCGAAGATTAGGAACCGAACAACTTTTAATTTGCAACTCTCTATTTTATCTTTTCAGGAGGATCGTCCTTTTATCTTTACTGATCTTCGTTTCTACATTGCCGAAGCTGCACATTATATTATGGCGCTAAATTTTCAGCAGGAATTTGAATTGTTATATATTGATTTGACGGCAAAGCCTGAAAACAAACCGGGTATTGTAGGCTTGAAACTTATTCGTGATGCAAAGAAGACCATGCATCCGAAAATCTACGATCATTTGGCCCTGATTAACATCTCTTCCGTTTGTGCGGCCACTATTAATGCTCACGGCAAGGAAAAAGTGCTACATGACAAAAGCAAGTATCCTGCCCAGGCAGAACTAATGGTAATCGAAGGATGTATGGCGGATTATGAAACTTTTAAGAAACATTTACTGCCTGTATCGCGACACTTCATATTACGCCCCATACATACCGAATGGAATACGATTTTAACAGCTTTCGATTTCTTTCTGATGGATGGTGTATGGGAGGCCGTAACCTTTGTTGGTGCTATATTGGCGAAACATAAAAATGACGGGGGAGTTAGTCATCTGCAATTATTTGAGCAGCTATCGCGGCAGGATTTTTTTGCCGTGTTATGTTCATCAATGGAAAACTTTCTTCACCGGCGGTATCCGTTAAGCAAAGAATCTTTAAAATTGAATGTGTAGCAATGTTATTAAAAATATTTATCCAGGCTCAGTCCGTAAGTGAAATTAAGGTTTTCTCTGCCGGTAATATTCAACCGGTTATAGTTTAATGCCGTGGTTAAGCTGATCCATTTTCGAAGTTTTAAACCAATGGTGGTTGATGACCGGATAATATAATCGCCCCTGCGAGAAAATGAGTTTTGAAGAAAATGGCTGCCATCAATGGTTAATATGTCCTTCACCAGGAAATGAAATTGTAACCTCAGCGAGTTACGTAAAGTGTTGTAACTTTCACCTACTACCAAACTACTCTGGTCAAATAACACACCATTACTCAAATTAATATAAGCATTGCTATCATCTAGAAAGCTGTAAGCAATACCGCCGCCGGCAAGCAACTGGTTTTTTAATTTCAGTGAGTAACTGGTATTATAATTCACCAAACCCCAGTAATAAAAATGCGGCGGACCTTTAAATAAGTTGAAGTTTAAGGTACTTGAAAAATCATTATTGCTTAGGCTCTTGTTTTGTTTTCCATATAACCAGCTTGTGGTAGAATTTAATACAAAAGTCTCTTTTTTCATACCGAAATTTAAGCCGTTGTTAAGCAAGTATGCCCGCTGATCATTGGTTCGGTTGATTGATCCGGTTGATGAGAGTAAGATGTGGTAATTTGTACTGTCGCTATATTGGGCATTGGCAGAGAAGTAGCAAAGGATCGTGAATAAGAAAAGTAGAAATTTCTTCATATTTAGTTTAACACATTTACAACAAGTATGTTTACCTTTTACAGAAAGCGGGCCAGAATCAATACAATATAATCCACCTAAATTGCCGCGATTAGTGAATGGCTAATGTGACTGCAAATGATTAATTTTACATCATGAAACCAAAACCATCTGAGCATTGGCGTTTTCGATTGCATGAGGTTATTTATGAATCAAACACTCCTGCCGGAAAAGCTTTTGATGTAGGTTTGCTCGTTGCCATATTTACCAGCATTATGGTGGTTATGCTTGATAGTGTGGTAAGCATTCACCGGCAGTATGGTGCCTTGTTTTACAAGTTGGAATGGATATTTACCGGATTGTTTACTATAGAATATATTTTGAGGCTGGTTAGTATTAAAAAACCCATCCGGTATGTATTCAGCTTTTTAGGCATCATCGATCTGATTTCTCTGTTGCCATCTTACCTCAGCATATTTATCATCGGCGCACAATCGCTTTTGGTATTCAGGGCATTAAGGTTATTGCGTGTTTTCAGGATTTTCAAACTGGGTGAATTTTTGAGTGAAATTCATTTCCTTACCCAGGCATTAAAAAACAGTTTTCGAAAAATCAGCATCTTTTTGCTTACGGTACTTACCATTACGGTCATCCTCGGATCAATCATGTATCTGGTAGAAAAAAAGGAAAATGGTTTTTCCAATATTCCGGAAAGCATTTACTGGGCCATTGTAACCATTACTACAGTTGGTTATGGCGATATTTCGCCCATTACTCCAATGGGAAAATTTGTTGCATCGGTGGTTATGCTTATTGGTTATGCCATCATTGCCGTCCCGACCGGAATTATTACACACGACATTGCGGTTGCCGCAAAATCAAAAAAGGAAATGCCCGAATCTTGTCCGAGCTGCAGTTTAGAGGGGCACGATTCTGATGCACTTTTCTGCAAGCACTGCGGTTCATCTTTGTTTAGATAATTGGTACTTATCTGATAGGAAATTTAAACAAATAATGCTGATTAGGTTTATTCTGTAACACATTAAACAAATGTCCATTATTGTTTGTATATTAATCAAGTTGAGCAGATTATCATGGTGCCATGCATTCCCCGGTAATGTATTACAGAAGTTAGAAATTTAGGAAATTATTCCTTCTTTTCAAGATGCACAGATTTACACGGGGTAAGAAAGTAACGCCATGATAGCTGCATAACAATTAGTTTCTATTGCGTTGGTTTGTTACACCAACAGGCAAACAATCAAAAGTTAAAACTTCCTGAAATAAAATTTAACAATCGGCTTGAAAAACTATTCAACTGCTTGATTGTTTTATATCAAATCGTATCCTTTGGAAAATTCACGTCCCCAAGATCTTGCCTTACTGGTTCAAAATAAACTGAGATTGGCAAAAAGCAGAACGCCAGTTCCAGGAATTGATATTCTGGAGGCGCTCTTCGATTGCCTGTTTTTTTCGAGTATGTGTAAAGAGGAAAGTGATCTGATTCGCGTAACGGTAACATTCATTGATCCTGCTAATCCAGATCCAACGCCGCCTAAAATCATTGTACCTGAAAGATGGAGTTTTGTTGCTTTTGAGCAGCCTATTGCCATGAGCACAAAATCTTTGGCTAAACTTTCTAAAGCAGCCGATCCATCTTGCTCCTCGCTGGCCGTTTATTATAATGAGCGGGGACAACTTTTCATCTGGGGCATGATCGACCAGGCGATGCATTATCAGAACTTTTTAAATTACGAATCTGATACGCACTCTGAACAGCCGGGGCTTTTTCAGGTGGCTGTGAGTGATATTGGTACGCTCCATGTATTGTTTGATTACGAACTTCTGGCTACATTAAAGCAGAACGTTTTGGTAAAGCGCTATCTGGATGTGCTTACCATCGGGCCCATCTCCAAAATCTTAAAGAAAAATGCGGAGCTGCTAAAACTAAATATTAAAGAATACCTTGCAGAAGCTTATCCGGAGGAGGCATATGAAGACTGGGAAGAATACCTTGACGGCCTTTGGATTCAAACCTTTTCGAGGTTGCTGCTTAAAATCCAAAACTATCAACATGGCGGAGCGATACTCATTGCCGATGATCATGAAGATCTTGATATCAAATACAAAATTCACTACCAGCGGCTAACAAATGCCATGATTGCACATGCCCGATCTGCAATTGATAACTTCTTTTTCGAGCGTACCATAGATGAACAGCTCGAAGCTGGAAGACGTTCCATCAACAAACGCTTATATCAACACGAAGCCTTATCGATAAATATTAAAAAAGGAACGGGAGATGAAATTAGTGGAGCAATTAGCTTCATTGCTTCGCAGAGTTGTGTAGATGGTGTAGTGCTTTTCGATAGAAATATGGTAGCCAATGGTTTTGGCACGGTGCTCAGGGCTAAACGAATGCCGCGAAAAATTTACGTGTCTGCTACATCAACTGCCTCAGCGAAATCACTCACGGCAGATGATCCTAAACATTATGGAACCCGGCACAGGTCGATGATTGCCTATTGCTGGAACCACCCTACAGCCTTGGGTTTGGTGATTTCGCAAGATGGCGAAATCAGGGTATTCTCCAAAATTGAGGATAAATTGATTATGTGGGAAAATATCAAAACACAACAATATATGACGAATAAATCTCAGCGTCAGAAAGTGCAGGAACTAAAAATTACCACATAGGTTTAACGCCAATAAGCGCCATGATCCTTAGAAATAATCTAATTATGATTAGACTTTTTAAGCAGGTAATTTCACTAAAATACAATAAGTTTATATTTACATTCCTTCGCCGTTACACCTTAATTGTTTTTAAGTGAGAAGTGCTGGATGTAAAATTGAATATGATGACAGTAAACGAACTATGGCTACGCCGTGATGAAAGTGCCAGATTGGCTACACTAAGCCGCTACAAAACAGTTTGTAGTCCCTCTGAACATGCACTCGAAGATTTTGCACAACTGGCTTGTGAGATATTTGATTTGCCAATGTGCCTGATTACATTAATAGACCAGGATAAGGTTTACCTAAAAGCCTGTGTTGGGCTTGCAGGAAGGAAGTCGTTACCCCGCACCGAATCGCTGCTTGGCCAGTTATTGCCAGCAGATGAGGTTACAATCGTGGGCAGCCAGGAAGAAACCCTTTCATTCTCCAGATTGCTAAATAATACCATCGGTTTCTGTGCAGGAGTAGCACTTATCACACCCGATGGACATAACATCGGCTCGCTTTGGCTGATGAACGACCAGGCGACTGAATTTGAGTTGAAAAAGCAAACTTTACTGATGAAGTTCGAACAGGTACTTATCGATCGGATGGGCTTATGGCTGGTTGCCGCAGAAGATGCAGCGATGCGTTTACAAAATGTAAAACTGGCTTCAGAAAACGAAAAGGTGGTAGCGAAAATGTCGCACCTCATGGATTATCATCAGGAAATTTCAAAAGCAAACAATGTTTTAGAAGGGGTGCTTGATAGTTTTGAAATGATTTTTCAGCAGGCACCCATCGCCATGGGCATTTGTTCGGGTGCTGATAAAAATATCTGGCAAGCCAATGCCATGATGGAGAAAAGTTTTGGAATGAACATTATCGGCCGACGGCTTCATCATTTAATCACGGAAATAAATGGAGAAGATTTTGAGCAGGTTGTGAATGATACTTACCAGCAGGCGAAACCTTTCCAGGCGAAAGAAGCAAAATTATTTATTGATCTGCCCGGCGAAAAAAAACATATCTACGCAAATTTATCCTTGCAGCCCGTGGGCAGGATGGGAGATGAGCCAGATAACATCATGTTCATTATTGATGATGTAACCGAACAGGTATTTTCGAAACAGGTGATGGAAGAAGCGAATAACGTTTTGATTAATGCCATTGAAGATACCGATATGGGTTATACCATTGTAGACTTCGCCACCAAAAACATGAATGCCAATGCCAGGTTAAAACAAAATTATGGATATGCTCCATCTGAGGCATTTAATTATGATGATCTTTTTGCTGCAATGCTGCCAGAATACAGAGATGAGATTAAAGCTGCCGTAGAAAAGGCAATTGTGAACAGGAGTATTTATCAATCTGAATATCAGGTACGCTGGCGTGATGGCTCAGTCCATTGGATACGGGGTTATGGAAAACCAATTTATGATGCAAATGGTAAAGCCTCCCATATTATTGGTTTCAATAAAATTATTTCAAAATAGGAATTATCTTCATTCGTGAGCTTAATAACTTATTTCATTGGTCGTCAAGAGCTGGTTGGGTGATATAGCCTTTTCACGCTTTGATGGTTAACAGCGTTTTGAAAAACCCATTTGTTTAAAAATGAGAAAGCCCCAAATTTCTAAGGGGCTATAAATTTTTGTTTTATCGACATCCATCTTTAAAACTAAACCAAACAAACTATATACTTAGACAAACAGATCTAAATATTGTTTTAAAAAAAATAAATTTTTCAATTCGCCTGCTTTTTGCCGTTGATTATTTATCTAACCAAATCATCTGCGTAAAAGCGCCATTGGCGGCCACGTCCCAGGCTTCTACCCGAACCCATTTACGCCCGGCAAGTTTGACAGGCCAGTTGAAAGTTTTTTTACCAAAGCTTTGCGTATCATTAAGGTTAATGCGCTGGTGGTAGATTTCTTTTCCATCGCCGGATACAATATCAACAAAGTTTAACGGGAAGGTCCATTCTAAAGCCATGTTTATATTTGCAGTTCCGGTGGATGTTAGCTTTAATGTTTCGCCGGATTTTTTGCCATTGATGCTGAAAGCAGGAATAAGCACCTCACCGGTAGAAACGAAAAACTTACCCTTCCGCATGGCATCTAAAATACTTTGCCAGCCCTGTTCATAGTTTGGCAAATTTGGCAGCTCCAGATAATTTACGTTGAGGTGCGCATACATTTCATTTTGATGGGTGATGGTAAAAATATCTGCTTCAGAAATTACATGTTTTCGAAGGCCCCAATTTGCCATGTCATCGCCTAATTTTAAAACCCGTTGGCTTAACGTAGGAATTGATAAATCTGCTGGAATGGCTTTCCAGGCGGCACCGAGAAAAGTTGCCGATTTAAAAAAATCCTCATCTTTGTAGGCATCCGGATAACCTGTTGAGGCTTTTGTGCGGGCATGGGCTGTCCAGGCTAATCCTTTCTCCAATTCCAGTAACTTTAACATTTCCTCTTTATTTCCCACATGATATACTTTCCCCAGTTTCGGGTCGTCGGTTACAAAAGATTCATTGGGTTTACGCGACATCACCCAATACACTGGTTTCGGAAAAAATGCCAGCCAATGCCCACCAAAAAAGTTGTTCGCTTCTTCACCTGGCAAAAGCAGGAATTTACTATCTGATAATCTCTTAGTTTGTTGAAATAAAGCACCCAGTTCTTTTAAACGATCATTATCTGGACCTTTCGGATGCCCCGGCCCATGAAACTCTGCAAGTTTTACAATGTCTAAACCATGTTTTTTAAGCACATCAACAAATTCTGGTTTTTCCGGTACAGGCTTTCCAGCCAATACTACATCCGAAATAAATTCATTGTGAAAATGTGTAGCCATGGTTTTATAACCAGGCACCGCTTTATATGAATCATTGTGTGTAAATTTCTTTACCTGCGTTAAAACGGAAGTCGCATTGCCTTCATCCAGCAGGCAAAAAAAGTTTAACCTTTGCTGGGTTTTTGGAGGCGCATTAAACCAGGGCACATATCTATTGTCGCCATAAGGATCCTGACGAATGCCCATGCCAAAACCCGGAATAAGCTTATGGAAGTTTTGGCCGTACCAGGTAAATTTAAGGTTGAAGGCTTCATCCAAAGGATAAAAATACTGGTGTGGCGCTGGAAATAAGGCCAGACTTCCGCCAGGATTTTCGCCAATAATGGTTCTGTATTTAACTTCAAGGTTTCTGCTGGTATCTGAAGCAGATGGCGTAGCCTGCTGCATCTGATCCTGAACATTTGCCCAGGCCATAGATTTCCATAGTGCTTTCCTGCTCACTAACCCCGCATCGTAAAGAATAGCTGTTGAATCAATTTCAGTTGACAATACTGCTGCAACATTAAAAAGCGGACTTCCGTTATATAAAGTGATTTCAACATTTCCTTTGAATCGGTCTGCATGAGCACTGTTAATCGTTAGTATAGTCTGCTGTCCGTTGGTTGTTATTTTGGCATCCTGCTTATCGATTTTTACGAGATAGGAGTGGAAGGGTTTTTTAGGAACGCGATCGAAAAACACATCCCAGCCGCCACTGTTAGGGCTTAAGGAGCGCTTGCCGATGGTAAGCACAAACGCAGGATCTAAGTCTGATCCGATTTCTTTAAATATTTTTCCTTTAGCCAGCTGAACACTTTTGAGCATTGCATGATCATTTTCCAGATCGATAAGCATTTTGCCCGTTTGATTGTTGCCAGCTGGCCAGGTTAAAGTAATAATCTTTTGATTCACGCGAACTTCAGATCCGTTTTTTTTAAATCCTGAGAGGTCGACTTTTGATTCTTGTGCACCCGCATGTAGCGCAAAGAGAAATACATAGGTTAGAATAATTTTTCTCATAATAATTAAAAATAGAGAAAATAATTACCCTGTTACCTTAAGATAAGTAAAAATGATGATAGGTGTTTAAATAAGTTCTAAATCGATTTATCTTCCCCTTGCTCATACCTGTCTTCCCCTTCTTTATCTTCGTGAACGATAAGCGACTCTGGAGCAGCCCCCGCATTGTTTGAGCCTGTTCCTGAAGTTTTTGGTGTGCTCAATATATCGTTATTATTTTGTTCGGGATGTTCTTCTACTGCTGTATTGCCTAAAGCCTTCTGGCTTAATTCTTCCTGATCGTTTCTATCATTTTCTAATTCAGGATTCTGGTTATCTGTATCTATCATGGCTATATTAATTTATTGAAGAACAGTATTTGAAAATTAAAGTTTCGAAAAATGTTTTTAGATAATAGATTTTGGCTATTAAAATATAGAATTAAATGATTGGGATTATCGCCATTAATCTCCTAATTTTATAATACTGTCAAAACACATGGTTTGGGCATTTGTTCAACCTATAAATATTTTAACTAATGGAAAAAGACTCAAACGACATCAGCAAATGCCCTTTTCACAATGGCAGCATGAAGCAAAATGTAGGCGGTGGCGGTACCCGAAACCGCGACTGGTGGCCAAATCAATTAAAGCTTAATATTTTACGTCAACATTCTTCTTTATCTGATCCGATGGATAAAGAATTTAACTATGCAGAAGCCTTCAATAGCCTTGATTTGGAAGCTGTTAAAGCCGACTTACATGCTTTAATGACTGATTCTCAGGAATGGTGGCCGGCAGATTTTGGTCATTACGGTGGTTTATTTATCCGTATGGCATGGCACAGCGCCGGTACCTATAGGGTAGGCGATGGCCGTGGTGGCGCAGGTGCAGGCTTGCAGCGGTTTGCCCCATTAAACAGTTGGCCAGATAATGTGAGCCTTGATAAAGCAAGAAGATTACTTTGGCCAATTAAACAAAAATACGGGCGTAAAATCTCATGGGCAGATTTGATGATCCTTACGGGAAATATCGCCCTCGAATCAATGGGTTTTAAAACTTTTGGTTTTGCAGGTGGCAGGGCAGATGTTTGGGAAGCTGACGAATCTGTTTACTGGGGATCAGAAAAAACATGGCTAGGCGGCGATGTTCGTTACGCTCATGGATCAGATGGTGTTTCTGAAAGTGGAGGCGTTTTAGTGAGCGATGATGATGCCGATGGCGATGTGCACACCCGTAATCTCGAGAAACCACTTGCTGCAGTACAAATGGGTTTAATTTATGTAAATCCTGAAGGACCGGATGGTAATCCAGATCCGGTTTTAGCGGCAAAAGATATTCGTGATACGTTTGGTCGCATGGCGATGGACGATGAAGAAACTGTGGCATTAATTGCCGGTGGACATACTTTTGGAAAAACACACGGAGCAGCTTCATCAGATCATGTAGGCAAAGAACCTGAGGCTGCAGGAATTGAAAGTCAGGGATTTGGCTGGCATAACAGCTACGGTTCTGGAGCGGGGAGAGATGCCATTACCAGTGGCCTTGAAGTAACCTGGACCACTACACCAACGCAATGGAGCAATAATTTTTTTGAGAACTTATTTGCATTCGACTGGGAGTTGAGCAAGAGCCCGGCTGGTGCACACCAATGGGTAGCTAAAAATGCTGAGGCGACTATTCCAGATGCGTTTGATGGTTCAAAGAAACATTTGCCAACAATGCTTACTACGGATTTATCGTTGAGATTTGATCCTGCGTATGAGAAAATTTCCAGAAGATTTTTGGAAAATCCTGATCAGTTTGCTGATGCATTTGCGAGAGCCTGGTTTAAGCTTACGCACCGCGACATGGGGCCAGCTGCCCGTTACTTGGGTCCGGATGTTCCTCAGGAAGAATTATTATGGCAAGATCCGATTCCAGCCGTGAATCATGCTTTGGTAAATGAGGCTGATGTAGAGGCCTTGAAATCGAAGGTGCTGCAATCAGGCCTAAGTGTTTCTGAATTGGTAGCTACTGCATGGGCTTCAGCTTCAACCTTCAGGGGATCAGACAAACGTGGCGGTGCAAATGGTGCCCGTATTCGTTTAGCGCCTCAAAAGGATTGGAAAGTAAATAATCCTGCACAGCTGCAAAAAGTATTAAATGTATTGGAAGGTATTCAAAATGACTTTAATGCTTCGCAGTTAGATGGTAAACAAATTTCTTTGGCCGATTTAATTGTACTTGCTGGCTCAGCAGCAGTTGAAAAAGCTATTAGCAATGGCGGTTATGCTAACAAAGTACCATTTACTGCCGGTAGGATGGATGCCTCTCAGGGTCAGACTGATGTGGAGTCCTTTGGTTATCTGGAGCCACAAGCCGATGGTTTTAGAAATTACAGCAAAACGAAATTTACCGTTTCTACTGAAGAATTATTAATTGATAAAGCACACCTACTTACCTTAACTGCACCAGAATTAACGGTTTTATTAGGTGGATTGAGAACGTTGGATATCAATTTTGATGGTTCAAAAAATGGTGTATTTACCCATAATCCTGGTCAGTTGAGCAACGATTTCTTTGTGAATTTGTTAGATATGAACACCGCATGGAAAGCAGTTTCTGAGGATAAAGAGGTTTATCTGGGAAGCGATCGTAAAACCGGGCAGCCAAAATGGACTGCAACCCGTGCTGATTTGGTATTTGGTTCAAACTCAGAATTAAGAGCAATTGCGGAGGTTTATGCCAGCTCAGATGCAAAACAAAAATTTGTTGATGACTTTGTAAAGGTTTGGACGAAGATCATGAATCTGGATCGGTTCGATTTAGCTTAAATTATTTTATCCTAATAAAAAAATGGCACCTTTCTCGGTGCCATTTTTTTTGCCATTAACGGGCGAAATTTTAATATGGGAAAGATATCTTTCATGAATTTTACAAAGTAAATCGACATTATAATAAACATTTCACTTTGATGGCTGTTAAAATTATAGTTTAAACCTATTAGCTATGGACATCAATCAAGATAATCACTACAATAACAATCAGGAAAACGAATCAGCAAGTCACCACAGTAATAAAGACCAGAACCGCACCATTAGTGGTATAAATGACATCAGCAGATCATTCTGGGACGAGATTAACAACGAGATTAATTCTAACGATGTTCCGCTCTGGAGAATGTGGCGGTAATTTATCGCTTGTTTCTGTAAAATAATAAAGGCCGATGCTTTTTATAAGTCATCAGCCTAAAATTGAATTTTTAATGGTGTAGTAAACTTTATAGGGGTAACTCAAACCAGAATTCTGCACCTTTATTTTCTTCGCTATCCACTCCAATTTGGCCTTTATGCCGGTCTATAATTTCGGCTGAAATGTATAGCCCTAAGCCTAAACCGGAAAATAAGTGGGATGATTCTTCCACTCTGAAAAATCTATCAAAAATATATTCCGCTTTATCTTTGGGAATTCCGATACCAAAATCACGAACGGAAACCCTTAAAGCATTTTCCTTTAACTCCGTTTTAATAATAATTTCATTAGAATGTGGTGAGTATTTAAGTGCGTTCGACAGAAAGTTTGATACCACCTGCTCAATTCTATTTTTGTCTGCATGAACAATAACGTCCTGCTGAATATTCATGGTTACAGAATGATTGCCTAAACTGCCCTGCAAACCATCAACAGATTCTTCAATCACTTCATTGATATTGAAGTCAGAAAAAGTGAAAACCATTTTACCTGCCTGAATCCGTGTTACATCTAATAAATCATCAACCAAAGAAGTAAGTTTGCCGATCTGTTTGGTTGCCTTATCAATAAAGCCAGAAATATGCTCAAATTTTTCCTGCTGCGCCATTTTTAGGGCAAACTGCAAATAGCCTTTAATACTGGTAATAGGCGTTTTTAATTCATGACTGGCAATACTCATAAACTCATCTTTTTTGTTCATGAGGTCTTTGGTTGCTTTTTGAGCAATCATTAAATCGGTTACTTCAAAAGCGAAAAATGCAACACCATCAATTGCGCCACCATCAGAAAATACCGGGTTTAAAATGATATCAAACCAGCTATCTTTCGTTTTGCCTGTTTTCTCATCCTTTTGTTGCAGTTTATAAGAATTGGCAATGAAGGTTTCTCCCGTTTCAAGTACCTTTTGCTCAATATTAATCAGCTCCTGGGTTTCGAACTGCGAGCCGTCTTTAAGCTGCTTTTTACCAATATAGTCACTTCCACCATCAAACTGGATAAAAGCTTCGTTCACAAATTCGTAGACAAGATCTTTTCCTCTACGGATACTGATTAGAGCAGGTGCTTTTTTGAAAATGCTGTAAAATTCGTCCTGCTGTTTTTTAATGAGTTTTTGAAGCTCATTTCTCCGCTTTTCGTTGTGCTTTTGTTTGCTAATGTCAATGATGTACGACACTGCATCCTTGCGATCTTCGTCGTCTAAAATTGCCGAACCCACCATTACATCAATGGTTTTGCCGCTTTTAGTAAAGTATTGTTTTTCAAAAGGCGGACAGAAACCCTCATTTTTTACCAAATCTGCTGAGATTTTGCTAATTGGTAAGAAATCTGGAGGGGTAATATCACTCCATTTGATTAAACCATCTTCGAGATCTTTTGTAGTATAGCCCAGCATCTCAACAAATACCTTATTTGCCGTTTCAATTCTACCGGTTTCTACATCAGAAAAAATCATCCCGATTACATTAGAATCAAATATTTTCCTGAATTTTTTCTCAGTAGAATTTAACTTTGTTTCCGTATCAATCAGAACCGTAATATCAAGTATGGAGCCTACCATGCGGTATGGAATGCCATTATCATCCAACAGAATGCTGCCACGATCGAGGATGGTAGCATAACTTCCATCGGCTTTTTGTAAACGATATTGTGAGGTCCACTGGGTTTCAGCATTATTGATGGCCTCATAAACACTGTCTTTTACCCGCTTGCGGTCATCCGGATGAATGGTGTCAAAAAAGAAAGAAATATTCTGGTTATCCGGATTATTCTCATAACCAAACATAGTAGCGAAATTATCGTTCCGCCACATGGTATTGTTCGCCAGGTTCCAATCCCAAATGGTATCATTCGTAGCTTTTGATACCAGGTTGAAACGCTCTTCGCTTTCAGAAAGTTTAACGGTACGTTCCAGTATTTTTTGTTCCAGTTCGGTATTTAGTTCCTTTAAATTTTCTCTTGTTCCGAGCAGTTCGTTATAGTTGCGTTTTAATTTTTCTTCTGATAGTTTTTGTTTAGTAATATCGGTGATGGTTGCCGCAAATCCATCAGCCATTTTAACGGCAACAATCTCAATCCATACCTTATCGGCCAGTTTAAATTCGAATTGTAGTGGAGTACCTTTTTCGACTACGTTGATATATTTATTGAATAAATTTCCCTCTGAAATTTCAGGGAGATTTTCGAGCATTTTACCTTTTAGGAGTTCTTTATGCTCTTTTTTAAGGATTCTTAATGAAGCATCGTTAAACGACAAACATTCAAAATCGGTAATGAAATGATGTTTATTTCGGACTGCTTTAAACGCAATTACACCGTTTAAGCTGGCATTAAATACACCGCTAATAATGTTGCTCAACTCAGTAAGTTTCGAGATGTCAACAAAAGTAATTACTACACCATCCGTTTTTTTATCTTTTCTGATGTAGGGCATAATGCGCATCAAACTGCTGTTGCCATTTTTAATTTGAACTTCTTTTTCTACAACATTTCCTGTTTTTAAAACCGATTGGATATCGAGGTTAAGATTTTCAGCCTTAATGTTATTTGAAATGTGTTCAATGGAACGGCCAATGTCGGCTTCAATCAAATTAACCATGCTGATTGCTGCGGCATTAAACTTCCGGATGAACATGCCCGAATCAACGAAAATCTGACCGATATCCGTGCTACGGAAATAATTATCTAAGTCATCGTTTAGCTCAATTAATTCTTTAATTTTTACCTGATGCTCCGTATTTAAAGTGTGCAATTCTTCATTCAGCGACTGAAGTTCCTCATTGCTGGATTGTAACTCTTCATTGGCAGAAAGTAACTCCTCATTGGTAGACTGGAGTTCCTCATTAGTGGTTTCCATTTCCTCAACCGCCAGCTGAAGGTTATTCCGGGTTTCATTTAGTTCAGCCTCCAGCTCAAAAATGTATTCATTTTGGTCGCCATCAGGATAAGCCACCATGCCCAAATCATCCTTATCTGGAATCGTTTCCAGGGTGCTTTCCCCAAAAATAATCATGGTAGAACCGCTGGTGTTTTTCTCTTCAGGCGGTTGTATAGAAATATTTAGGTAAGTTTCTTTACTTCCGTTCGTGAATCTAACACGTTTAAGGTGGGTACTCTTGTTGTCTTTCCAGGCTTTTCTTAATGCCGTATTCAAAATGATCGAAATTTCTTTCGGCACCATTTTTAAGATGTTGAGCTCGATTTTATCTTTAGGCAAGGAGAGAAATTGCCGGTAGTCGCCAATCGCATCTTGCATGATGTAAGATTTATCGACATATATGCCCACGTAACCCAAGTCTCTGGTTAGAAATTGGTTGAATGATTTTTCAATCGGACTAACAGAAAAATCGTTAGCATGGGCATTCTTTTTATCCTGAACAGAAAGCGATCTCGACCCTGTATTGTAAGTGTTGTAAGTAGAATAATTGATCGTTCCAGTTTTCTGGTAAATCTTCCATTTGCTCGAAACTTCTGTTAACCCCGCTTTTAATGATGATGCGGTTTCGCTCGAACCCAACATTAAGTAACCGCCAGAAACCAGAGAAAAGTGAAAAATAGAAAGGATTTTTTCCTGCAAAATGCTGTTTACGTAAATAAGCATATTGCGGCAGGTTACCATATCATTTTTGATGAATGGCGGCGATTTAATCACATCATGTTTGGCAAAAACTACCTGTTTACGTATGGAAGCAACAACGCCGTAAAATTTCCCATCCTGAGCGAAATATTTTTTAAAGTATTTCGCAGGAATCTCTTTACTGATATTTGATGGATATTGGTTTCTTGAGGCAATTTCGATACTTTTTTCATCAATATCAGTAGCGAAAATTTTAATGTCTATTTTCTTTCCTGATTTGGCAACACTCTCATTCGCGATAACGGCAACGGTATAGGCTTCCTGGCCGGTACTGCAGGCACAAACCCATATTTTTAAAGTATCACCGTCTGATTTTTGTTCAATAATTCGGGCAATCTGATCTGCAAATGCCTCAAAGGCACCTTTATCTCTGAAAAATTTTGTTACGCCTATTAAAAAATCCTGGCCCAAAATGGCCACTTCTTTTTGATTGGTTTTTAAATATTGAACGTATTGGTCGAGCGTTTTAATGTTATGCTCATTCATCCTTCGGCCAATCCTCCTGATGATGGTTGGCGTTTTGTACAAGTTAAAGTCGTTTCCGCTTTGCAGATGAACCATTTTGAAAATTTCATCTAAAAGCTGCTCGTTTATTTTGCCATTTTCAAGCACCTTGATCGGCTCTTCATTCACATAGTTAAAAAGTTCATAGTGCATTTCTGGAGCAGATAATACATGATCGACATTGCCTGATGAAATGGCGCTGTTTGGCATGCCATCAAACTTTGCGGTAGATGGCTCCTGAGCGATGACCATACCTCCATATTCTTTTATCGCCTGGATGCCTTTTGTGCCGTCCGTCCCGGTTCCGGAAAGAATGATTGCAATTGCCTTCTCTTTTTTATCCTTTGCAAGCGTATACAAAAAGTGATCAATAGCGGTATTAGGAGCCTTAATGTGCGACTTCTCTGCCAGTTTTAAACGGCCCTGGCTTACCGTCATTAATTTATTGTTAGGAATGATGTAAACACAATCCTGCTGAATGGCCATGTCGTTTGCAGCTTCAAACACCTTCATGTGGGTATGTTTAGCTACGAGCTCAACCAATAGACTTTTATAATCTGACGACAGATGCTGAATAACCACAAATGAGAAACTCGCATTTGTAGGCATATGATCAAAGAATTCATGTATGGCTTCTAAACCACCCGCCGAAGCTCCAATTGCAACAATGTATTTATCGTATCTTTTTGACGTCGCTTTAGTCACCTGATCAGTCATTCGTTTAGTTGTAAATTTGTTTTGCCTTAAATTCAAATAAGAAATTTCTTAATGATTCGGCCATTTCAATTTCAGTTTTTTTCCAATCGTCTGATTGGCCATAAATGGTTTGCAACCAAAGTTTGAAAGAGTTACGCGGATGGTAATTTACCCCGTCTTTTTCAAATGTTATTGCCTGGTTTGGATCACCTCCCCATTTAATGTTCTGGATTACTTCCGGTCTGAAACATAATAAAAAGTCGCCTTTCCCTGCATCTATTGGAATTGCTAACAGCCCACTTGCTACTTCTGGATAGGCCTTCGCTTCTTCATAAGTTTCGCTTAAATTCTGGCTTGCGAATACCTTATTTATGCCTTTTCCTTCAAGCCATAACACCAGGTTTTCTAATTGGTCCATTTCTGGTACAATTCCAGTCGTTTTAATTTTGCCATTTAGGCTTAGTGCTGCACCAGTAGCATTAAACAACGAAAGTAGGTTTTGGTTTTCGTCAGAAAATATTCCCTTAGCAATATCATCTTCAGCGTAGATGAAGTCTGTGAGCACCGTACGTTGTTGCAGCAACCGCGTACTGCTCGCTAATTCTTCGTGTTTGATAATAGCGGATATACGATAAGATATTTCCAGACTTAACCAGTCAAAAATTGACCGGCTTTCTACGCTTAAATATTTACTTGTGATGTGGTGACAAGAGATTAAACCCCATAAAACGCCGTCGATAACCACCCGAATTGACATTGATGCGGTTACATTCATATTGGCCATATATTCCAAATGTACCGATGCCACGCTGCGCAAATTACAATCAGACAAATCTAAAAAACCATTACTTACCGGATTAATTACCGGAAAAAGCTTAATGGTTTTGTAATTTCTGTTCGGAATTAACCTGAAAGGGTTTTTAAGATAGAGTGCCCTGGCTTGCTTGGGCACATCAGATGCAGGAAAAGTTTGCCCGAGATAACTTTCCAGTTCTCCTGTTATTTCTTCAGCGATAACCGTTCCGTTCCAGTTTTTGTCGAAACGATACATCCTGATCCCATCAAAACCCGATATTTTACGGATTTCTTTAATGCTGGCCTCACAGACTTCTTGTAGGCTTTCGGTACTTTCTAAGGTTGAAATGAACGATCTCACCCCCTGAAACACCGCTGTGAAACTACGTTCAGGTTCCTCATCAACCTTTTCTATTTCTAAAATGATCAAATCCTTTTTTACATGCGCAAGAATATTCACTGGGATTGTAGCCGAAGCAGCAATTAACGGAAATTGAAAAGGCAACCGGGTTCTTATGCCTTTGCTGATTTCGAGCTTAAATTGACTTAGGTTTTCTGAAGATAAATAATCTTTAAAGTTCGTTCCAATACTTTCTTTCGCAGGTTTTGCAATAATCGACTCGATATTTTCGCTCACCTGGATAATATCGAGTGATGCAATTTCCAGAACGATTAAAAATCCGAAATCCTGTATCGAGTTGGTTTGATGAATGGCAAGATTTCCGCAAAATTCTGCATCGTAGTTTTTATTTTGAGTCATTTTTAATTTTTATGCATTTCAAATTTCAGCACTAATCAATCATGTATTTACTATTGAGAATATGCAACTGAAAAGAGACATTGCAATAGCCAAACGAAAATAGGGATCAGATTATCTAAACGTATAAAAATATACAAAACCGAAATAAAAACCATTTTTTATAACGAAAATGCTACTCCTTTCGCGTGGTAAAAAGCAAATGCATCATTATCCCAGGCATTTAGTTTTATATCCGTTAAAACATTCTTAGCTAAAATAACTTTTATTCTTAAAAAACTTTATGATGAATCGTTTCGAAAATAAAATAGCATTAGTTACAGGAAGCAGCCAGGGTATAGGCGAAGCTTGCGCTTTACGCTTGGCAAAAGAAGGCGCAGATATTATTCTTAACGGGCGCAAATTTGATGAAAGGGGTGAGGAATTAATCGCAAAGATTGAAAAGATGGGTAGGAGAGTTAAATTTTTAGCTGCCGATGTAAGCAAAACCAAAGATGTAATCAAACTTGTTGATGATGCCGTTGAGGTTTTCGGGTCGCTTGATATCCTCATCAATAATGCGGGACTGGAAAAGAAAGCAGATTTTTGGGAAGTAACCGAGGAAGATTATGACATCGTAATGGATACCAACCTAAAAGGTGTTTTCTTTGGTGTTCAGGCTTTTGTGAAATATTGCAAGAGGGAGAAAAGAGCAGGTACAATTATTAACATGAGTTCGGTACATGAGGAAATTGTGTTTCCTCACTTCGCGGCATATTGTGCAAGCAAGGGCGCCATGAAGATGTTAACCCGAAATTTGGCTACCGAATTGGCACCATTAAATATCCGGATCAATAACGTTGCTCCCGGTGCTGTCACTACACCGATCAATCAGGATCTGCTAAATAATAAAGAGCAGTTAGAAAAATTGTTAGAGAACATCCCAATGAGAAGAATGGGTAAAGTAGAAGATGTTGCTGCGGTAGTTGCTTTTTTAGCATCAGATGAGGCTGGTTACGTTACCGGATCAACCTATTTTGTAGATGGCGGCTTAACCTATCATTACGAAGAACAGTAAGTTAAAGCTTACTTGTTCTTCGTCCAATCTGTTTATTTAATTCAACAGCCGCACTAATCAGTGCAAGGTGGGTAAATGCCTGAGGGAAATTGCCCAAATGTTCGCCTTTTTTGCCAAGTTCTTCGCTAAAAAGCAGCAGGTGATTGGAATAGCCAATCATCTTTTCGAAGTTTTCTACAGCCCGTTCCACTTCTCCGCTTTTGGCCAATGCCTCGATAAACCAAAACGAACACATGTTAAAAGTGCCTTCCTCTCCATCTAAACCATCAATTTTGGTCATTCCGTTGTTATAGCGGTAAACCAATACATCTACTAAAAGTTCTTCATCAATCGCCTTCAAGGTTGATAACCATCGTGGTTCAATAGGTGAGATGAAATGCGTAAGTGGCATCAGCAGAACGCTTGCATCAACATGTTCTGCACCTTTGTACTGCACCCATGCGCCTCGTTTTTCGTTCCAGAAATTATGATAAATATCGTTATAAATATCACTTCTAACCTGGTGCCATTCGTTCTCCGGATAAGGGAAGGAGCGATGTTCAGCAATTTTAATGGCCCGGTCCATGGCTACCCAACACATTAACCGGGTGTGCAGAAACTGTTTTTTCTCACTTCTGATTTCCCAAATGCCATGATCAGGTTTTTTCCAGTTCTTAATGACCTGAACAATCTGTTTCTCTATCAGCGTCCAGAATTCATAGGTAATAGGCTTATAAGATTTGTTATAAATGTAGATGGTATCGATCAACTCACCATAAATATCGATTTGCAACTGCGTGGCTGCCTCGTTGCCAATTCTTACGGGTTTTGAAGCACGATAACCTTCCAGGTGTTTCAGTTCTTTTTCATGGAGTTCGGAATTTCCATCAATCTGGTAAACAAGCTGCAAATCAATGTTTTGGCAGAGGTTAAAAATCCAGTCGATAAAGGCTGTTGCTTCATCAAAGAAGCCCAATTTCAAAAATGCATACATGGTAAAGGCCGCATCACGAATCCAGGTGAAGCGATAATCCCAGTTTCGATTTCCGCCAATCGCTTCGGGCAAACCAAAAGTAGGCGCAGCCACCGCAGAGCCAAATTCCGCAGAAGTAAGAAGTTTAAGCGTAATCGCCGAACGCCGTATTAACTCACTATATCTTCCGTCATAACTCGTTTTGTTAATCCATTTCACCCAAAAATCTTTGGTTTGATGGTAGGCATCCTGCTGATAAAATTCCAGCGCTTGCCCTTGCTGATCTTGCGGTAAAAATTCCAGAACGATTGTAGCCACTTCGGTTTCGTTTAAGGTAAACTCGGCGTAACCATTCTTTTTTCTAACCTTAAGTGCTTTATCAGATAACATCTTGATCTGAAGTTTTTCTTCGGCAGATGTAAATCTGATTTCTTTTTCAAGGCATTCAACTTCGTGATCACTTTCTGAATAACCAAATCGGGGAACACAGCTCACTTTAAATTTAATGCTTCCCCTAACGGTTTTGATTTGCCTCACAATCGCACTGGTTAATTCCTTATTTCCTTTTTGAATGGGCATGAAATCGGTTAGCTCCGCTATGCCCGAATCAGAAAAATATCTCGTCAGTAAAATTGCCGTTCCCGGTAAATAAAGTTGTTTGCTGGTAAAGTTCTTTAGTTCTGGTTCTACTGCGAAAAATCCTCCACGCTGTGAATCCAACATCGTAGCAAATACAGTTGGCGAATCAAATTTAGGCGCACACATAAAATCGATTGATCCCTGCAACGAAACCAATGCAACGGTTTTAAGGTTTCCGATAATTCCGTAATTCTCTATGGGTTGAAAGGGCCTGCGGGTATGATTCATGTAGTATTGCTTTTAAACTTTCATTTATAAAGGAAATTTTAAAGCTTTTTGTTTGATGAACTACAGAATAGGTTAGCGCAATATAGAATATGCAGGCAAAAAAAATCCCAACCGGTTGGTTGGGATGTATATGATTTATTGCCATACTTAAACCAGGAATCCGCCTCCCAGTAAATCGTTGCCTTCATAAAACACAGCCGATTGGCCAGGAGCAATCGCCGATACATTGTGATCAAAAACCACACGCATCCTGTCCTTTTCCTGAACAATGGTACTTAACATACCAGCATCTTTATAACGAATTTTGGTTATTACATCGTTCATTGGCTCTTCAATACTTGCATATTTAATCAGGTTAATGTTACGAACCATGGCTTCTTTGCGTTCCAACTCTTCGGCTCTGCCTAAAACAACCGTATTGCTTTCCGGTAAAATTTGGGTCACAAACATCGGTTCGCCAAAAGCAACGCCCAAACCTTTACGCTGACCAATGGTATAAAAAGGATAACCTTTATGTTGACCTACAACCATTCCATTACTTAAAATGAAATTTCCGCCGGCAACCTTATCTTCCAAATCTTCAACTTTGTGTTTCAAGAAAGCCCTGTAATCATTATCGGGTACAAAACAAATTTCGTAACTCTCTGATTTTTTTGCCAGTTCTTCCTGCCCCATATCCAAAGCCATCTGCCTGATCTCTGATTTCGCAAAACTGCCTAAGGGAAATTTAGTACGCGAAAGGTTTTCCTGAGAAACACCCCACAGCACATAAGATTGATCTTTGTTTTCGTCTTTACCTTTAGAAATTACATAACGGCCGCTATCTTGCTGGCGAATGTTGGCATAATGCCCTGTTGCAATAAATTCACAGTCGAGTTTATTGGCACGTTTTAGTAAAGCTTCCCATTTAATATGCGTATTACATAATACGCAGGGGTTTGGTGTTCTGCCTGCTAAATATTCATCAACAAAGTTATCGATTACATAATCGCCAAATTCATCACGAATATCTAAAATGTAGTGCGGAAAACCGTAATTTACCGCAAGTGTACGGGCATCATTTATACTATCTAAAGAGCAACATCCGGTTTCTTTGCTACTGCCGCCGGCACTGGCATAATCCCAGGTCTTCATGGTTAAGCCAATAACTTCATAACCTTGCTCATGCAACATTACAGCTGCTACCGAACTATCAACCCCGCCACTCATGGCAACCAGAATTCTACCGTGTTTACTCATTTTAAAATAATAGGATGCAAAAATAAGGTTTATTTACCTGAAATTATTTAAAGCAAGTCAGTTACTTGTAAAAAGCTAAAGCGAGTTTTATTGTAAAGCAGCACCTGTGTCGTTATTAATGTTCGTCCAGCTTTTCGCTCATACGCCTGCAGGCCTTATGCTCATGGGCCGGTATCCGCTTCAATCTGGTTTATTGCACAAAAAACTGTGCTATAAACTTTCTTTCCTGGCGATCGTCATTGCGAGGTCCGGTTTTTCATCGGAACGCGGCAATCTCTTTTTAGTAAATGATCGTGCAAATAAAATTGCTTGAATCGATGAGAATCGATTTCGCAAAGACGGCTTGAATGAACCATATCATGATGTGAATATCATTTAGGGCGATCGTCATTGCGAGGTCCGGTTTTTCATCGTAACTCAGCAATCTCTTTTTGGTAAATGATCATGCAGATAAGATTGCTTCAATCGATGAAAAATCGATTTCTCAAAGACGGGTTGCGTGACGTGTCTTATCGCAACTTTGTATTTTTTATGTTGGTTAAACGATTTAGTCAAAGTTTATATGCACATTCGCATTTTAATTAATACCTTAGAATTTTCAAACAAAATACAATCAATTTTTTCAGAATATGATTAAAAAAATTATCCTGCCTTGTCTTCTTTTGTCATCATTCGTGGCATCGGCTCAGCAGAATTTGGTCCAATATGTTAAACCAATCATTGGAACTTCGAAAATGGGACACACCTATCCTGGAGCAACTGTTCCTTTTGGCGCAGTACAATTAAGTCCTGAAACAGATACTTTATCTTACGAAGTAAATGGCAAATACAATGGTGATGTTTACAAATATTGTGCAGGTTATAAGTATGAAGATAAAACCATAACGGGTTTCAGCCATACGCATTTCAGCGGAACCGGTCACTCAGATTTGGGCGATTTTCTGATCATGCCTACACAAGGTAAACTGCAATTAAACCCAGGCACTGCCGATAACCCTAAAGGGGGTTACCGTTCGGCCTATTCACATGCCAATGAAAAAGTTGAAGCTGGTTATTACAAAGTAAAACTTGATGATGATAACATTACAGCTGAATTAACAGCTACCAATCGTGTTGGCATGCATCAGTACACTTTTCCAAAATCAGATCAATCACATATCATTTTAGATTTGATGGCTGGCATTTATAACTATGAAGATAAAACGGTGTGGACCTACGTTCGCGTGGTTAACGATACCTTAGTAACTGGTTATCGCCAAACCAATGGATGGGCAAGAACCAGAACGGTTTATTTTGCCATGAGTTTTTCGAAGCCATTTAAAAGTTATGGCAGAAAAAGTTACGATGCCAAACAAGCTTACCGAGGTTTTTGGGGCAAGTTTAACCAGGATCAAAACTTCCCGGAAATTGCTGGTAAAAAGTTAAAAATGTATTTTGATTTTGATACGCAGGAAGGCGAAAAAGTGAAAATCAAGTTTGCACTATCGCCGGTGAGTCAGGAGAATGCTTTGCAAAACATGCGTACCGAAATATCTGGCTGGGATTTTGAGAAAGTGAAAACGCAGGCTCAAAGCACCTGGAACAAAGAGTTAAATAAAATCCAGGTCAACACCTCAAACAATAATAAGATTAATTTCTACACAGCGCTATACCATTCATTTATCAACCCAACAACCTATACCGATGTAAATGGAGAATACAAAGGTTTAGATCAGGGCATACACAAGGCTGAAGGTTTCACTAATTATACCACATTTTCTCTGTGGGATACTTACCGGGCGCTGCATCCTTTCTTTAACATCACACAGCCAGGCAGAAGTAACGATATGGTAAAATCGATGATGGCGCATTACGATCAAAGCAGTTTGAAGATGTTACCGATTTGGTCGCATTATGCCAACGATAACTGGTGTATGAGTGGTTATCATAGTGTTTCGGTTTTAGCTGATGCAATTATTAAAGGAACTTACAATGGCGATGCCAACAAAGCATTAGATGCCTGTGTAACGACAGCGAAGCACCGCGACTATGAAGGAATCGGTTATTATATGGACAAAGGATATATCCCTGCTGAACGAAGTGGTGTTTCTGTTTCCAATACGCTTGAATATGCCTATGATGACTGGGCCATTGCACAGCTGGCGAAAAAACTGAACCGCATGGATGTGTATAATGAATTTATCAAACGTTCGAATAACTGGAGAAATAATTATGATAGTGCTTCAGGCTTTATGCGTCCACGTTTGGCAGATGGTACTTTCAAAAAAGCGTTTGATCCGAAGGATACAGAAGGGCAGGGTTTTATCGAAGGAAATAGCTGGAACTATAGTTTCTTTGTTCCTCATGATCCGACTTCTTTGGTTGAGGTAATGGGCGGGAAAAAGAAATTTGCAGCTCGTTTAGATTCATTGTTTAGCATGCATTTGCCGGATGAGTTTTTCGCCCATACAGAAGACATTACACGTGAAGGTATTATTGGTGGTTACGTTCATGGAAATGAGCCGGCACATCATGTGGCCTACCTTTACAACTGGACAGATGAAGTGTACAAAGGTCAGGCTCAAATCCGCCACATTTTAAACATGCAATATAAACCTACTGCCGATGGTTTGGGTGGAAATGATGATTGCGGCCAGATGAGCGCCTGGTACATGTTTTCGGCAATGGGATTTTATCCGGTTGCACCAGGCTCTGATGTATATTCATTAGGTAGCCCTTTGGTTAACAATGCTGTTATCAATTTAGAAAACGGAAAAACATTCACTGTTGAGGCAATTAAACAAAGCGATAAGAATGTTTACGTTCAAAAGGTTCTGTTAAATGGAAAGGAAATTACCAACCATCAGATTAAACATGCTGATATTACCAATGGAGGAAAGCTTACATTTTACATGAGCGCAAAACCTAAAAAATAATATTTCAAATCATCCCGATTGAGGTATCAAACCGCTGGCATTTGTCAGCGGTTTTTTTTTGTATTTGAGGAGCATATCGCAATCCTCAACGCTTATAAATTTGCTGTTATTTCCGTTTAGCTTCAATCTCGAGAAAGTTATTGAAGATTTACGTCAAGTTTAAACGTACCGTAACCACCACTGCTTATGTGTTTCCTTGTATTTTTTAAACCATTTGCAGGGTAAATAAAGTGCTGCAACAACGGCAATCCAAATTAAATAAACCATGGTTAAACTAAACCCAAACGCAGTTGGGCGAAACCAAAACGGAACCTGAACGATTTGCGCATTAATGAAACCTGTTGCATAAAAGGCAATGACTAAAATGGTGTGCAATAGGTAAAAGTGAATGACATAGTAGAAGAAAGGCACTGCTCCATAAACCGCTGTAATCCGAGTAAACAAATTGCTTACTTTCTCTGTGAAAGCCAGAAATAACATTGCAATACCGATGGTCATGGCGGTATATTGTAATGACGGCGGGTATTTACTCACGTTAAAAAATGACATTAGGTTTTTAAAAAAATCATGATATTCTTTTCTCGGAGCAGGGTCGCCGTATAAATTAATGAACCTCAGAAAAAGAAATAGAAAAATAGTCAGCGAGCCAGTAATCATCAGATTTTGTTTCCTGGTTTCTTCCGAGTATCCCCGTTTGTACCAGGCACCAATGCTATAGCCGATGAACATAATTCCTGTCCAGGGTAAAATGGCATAAAATACCCCAAGTAGATGGTTATTATCTAGAGGAACAACTGTTCCAAAAGCGGTAAAGAATACTTTAAGTAGCAAAGCCAAACCCTCACTTTCAGGTGGCGGAAAAAGGTTGAAAATATTGTGTCCGAAAACAAGTATCAATCCAATAATTAAAACTGCTTTATAGGAAATTCGGCTAATTAAGCCCAAAAGGATCATGCTCCAGCCAATTACCCAGATTACCTGCAAAATAATAAAGTTGTAAAAGGGATTAAACGTTAAGCCTAGCGAAATGATAACAATTTCAACTATGATTAACCATATACCACGTTTTAACAAAAAAGCATTTGCTTCGGCAGGTGTTTTATGCTGAGATGACAAATATGCAGATAAGCCAGATAGAAAAACAAATATCGGGGCGCAAAAATGGGTGATCCACCTCGTGAAAAACAAAATCCCCGTTGTCGTTTGTGGATCAAGCGGATTTGCCGTCATGGCTTCAATGTGAAAAAAATCACGGGTATGGTCAAGCGCCATAATGATCATTACAATACCGCGTAGAATATCGATCGACAATATACGCTTTGATGGGAGGGATGAATCAATAGTCATGATATCAGTTTTTCTACGATAAAGATAACAAATTGGATTTTTTAATTAGTGCGATTACACACTTAACTACAACTAGCATTTCATTGGCATATAATCCATTATTTAAAAAAATGTATGTATAGTTATACAATTAATCTATTGATTAATAGATGGTTAACGGCTGGTTTTGTCGTTTTATATTTTTACTTCAAAAATTTCGCCTATAAAATTCGATAGTTTGTGTGTTCATTCTTAATAGGAATAATTTTTCAAGTTGTTGATAACTAATATTTTAATTGATTTGTTCTATTTGAAAATATTGCAATAGTATCCGGATTCGAAGATTTTGCAGTTCCATTTCGGTTGATAACTTTTTTTTAATTTGTTAATAACTATTGTCGGTTTCGTGTATAAGTTTATGATAATCATTTGCTTAACTGTCTAACCTACAATATTTTTTCGTTTATGATTAACACCGCTCTTGATTTTATTTCGAAAGAAATTAATGGCTATTTGAACAATATTGCCGGAACAACTAATGAAGATTTTATTGTTGTTTCGAGTATTGTTTATGATGGTAAATTAGCTATTCCTGATAAAACCCTGGGCTTAACCCTAATGAACATCGAGGAAGACAGGGCAGCAAAAGATCAACGGGTAACTGTACGAAATATGCAAGGCGATATTGAAACCCGTAACCCTGATATTTACCTCAATCTTTTTGTACTCATCTCTGCAAATTTCCATTACGAAGAAACTGAATCGCCAAGGCTGGATTATCTGGAAGGATTGAAACGCCTTTCTCAGGTTATTTCATTCTTTCAAGGGAAAAGTGTTTTTACGCAAGCAAATTCTCCATTACTTGCACTTACCGATAGCAAAATAGAGCGATTAAGTGCAGAACTTTTTAGTTTCAATTTCGAGCAAATGAACCATTTCTGGAGCATTATTGGTCATAGCTATCTGCCATCGGTACTCTATAAAATACGGATGTTAACCATTCAGGAAAATGTACAATTGGCACCTGACGGAATAGTTGAAAATATTGTATTACAAACCAAAATAAGATCATGACGGTCTATCGTAAACTATTTTCCGTTAATGTGCTTCACAACTATTACGAAGATGGTTTGTGTCAGGATCTGGACTTTATACCAGCCAACAGTTCGCGTGTACTCATGCGAAACCAGCGTTGGATATACAGGGCGTTTGATGCCGGCTTTAATCTAATTTGCGAGCTGAATGAAGATGAGAGGGCGAAGATTAAGATAGAGGAGCGCAATCTATACTTCGGAATTAGTTTAAAACAAGCCGCTAAGTTTTTAGCCGTTACAAATTTAGATGAGGCAAGTCCACAGAAAAATTTTTTAAGCAATAAGAAGATTTATTTAACGAATAATGGATTAAATACAGGTCTTAATTACAGCATTCTTGATGCAATTGCTGGCGATTTGCTAAATTTTAGTTTTGATTTGCCAGGCCCTGAAGAAGTCACATTACGGTTGAATTCCGTTTCAAAAAACAATTTAATAATTGATTACGATAGCAACGGAACGCCCATAGCAAGTCCATACAAAATCAAAAAAAGTAAAGATGGAAGCTTTGGAAAGTTAATAAACCTCTCAAAACTGCCAGATGGATTGTACACCATTTCGGTAAAAAATGCAGCCGATTCTGGAAGCGACTTATTGACGTATAAAATTTTTAAAAGCGCTGAACTTCAAGCACAATCTACTTTTGGCGTTTTGGATATTAAGCTACCAGCAATTGATGCAGTGATCGTGGAGACAAAGTTTTCAATCAGTTTTACCAGGAAAGAAACCTTCTGGAAATACTATGTGATCAATCAAAGTGGTATTGATTTGGAAGATTTCAACCTTTTTGTAAAGGATAAAAGTGCAGATGGCGATACAGGCGGTAATCCGGTTTACAATAATTACACTTTCGTTGGAAAGCCAGTTCCAGCTGATGACCATGATCCCATCAATAAAATAGCTGATGTACCCATTGTGCTGTTCAAAAGCAATATCAAGATTCCGTTTTTCGAGAAAGTAAAAACGGGTTTGGAGTTGAGTAAAAAAGATGGTTCAACTGAAGTGGTCCTTTCCAAAAATTTGCCTAATCCAATGCCTGAAAAGCAGGCGGGAGAGGAGAGTAAAGTTTATGTATATGTTTAAAAAATAAATCATTAAGATATGGCGCTAACATATAAACATCCAGGGGTTTATGTTGAAGAAATTTCAACAATTCCTCCTTCCATTGCACAAGTAGAAACTGCAATACCGGGTTTTGTTGGTTATACCGCAAAGCGAGAAAAAAACGGAATTCCGTTTGATGTCAATGTGCCATTGCGCATCACCTCCTTACTGGAATTTGAACAACATTTTGGCGCTGCATATCCAGAAGTACTGGAAATAACGATAGAAAACCCCGAAAATGGCTCAGCATTACCAAAAATTGTAGTTTCCCCAGCAAGCACATTATCAGGCTATTTGCTTTATTACCACGTGAAAATGTTTTATGAAAACGGTGGTGGCCCATGTTTCATCATTTCTACCGGAACTTTTAAAGCGGTGCCTGCGTTGGATAAATCAGAATTAAAAAACGGATTAGATGCTTGCGAAAAGGAAGATGAAATAACCTTATTGGTTATTCCTGAGGTTGTAGGTTTATCTTCTGCCTCGCAAATAAAGGAACTAAATGATGCCATGCTCGCCCAATGCGCCAAGCTGCAAGATCGGTTTGCCGTTCTTGATGCACCACAGGCAAGCCTAACTACACCAATTTCGGTGGCTGATAAATTTAGGAGCGACTTTATCAGTTCAGATAATTTAAAATACGGTGCGGTTTACTATCCGCAAATACAAAGTGGTGCAATCTACAACCGTACTGCTGATGAAAATATCGTAATTACAAAGGATAACCGTGGCGGTGACAACGCAGGTATTTATAAATCTTCAGGAGATACAAAAAAGCCCATTACCGATGTGGTTAAACCTGCAGCGCAAGTAGCTATCGCAGCAACTACAAAAGTCACGATAGATGCTGTCCCGACAGAAAACCAGTCGATTAGCATCGCTGGCATCAGCCTAACATTTGGAACGGATGGAATCGCGATCGACGGCAACACAACGGCGACAGCAAAAAGTTTAAAGGATGCCATCGTTGCGCACAACGATCTGAAGTTATTGGTTAATGCCGAATCAGTAGGTAAGGTAGTTACCATTACTGCTTTAGAAGCTGGCACTAGCGGAAACAATATTTCAATCGTGTATGACCCAAAAGGCGGAGCAATTGCTGTGAAATTAGATTCACCAACCTTAACCGGAGGTTTCGATAATGTGGATTTTGTGCTGTTTAATCAGATCAAAGCTGCGTTAAATGCGTATACGGTTCCGCTTTATCCGTCCGGCATGATGGCAGGTGTGATGGCCAGAGTTGATAACGAACGTGGCGTGTGGAAGGCGCCTGCAAATGTAAGTATCAGAACCGTAGATAAACCTGTAGTATCCATAAGCGATGAAGAACAAGACTATTTAAATATTGATCCAACCGGAGGTAAAAGTATCAATGCCATTAGGAAATTTGCAGGAAGAGGCACTTTGGTTTGGGGCGCCCGAACCTTGGCGGGAAATGACAACGAATGGCGATATGTTCCGGTGAGGCGACTTTTCATCATGGTAGAAGAAAGCATTAAAAAGGCAACCGAGTTTGTGGTGTTTGAACCAAATGATGCCAAAACCTGGCTGCGGGTGAAAACCATGTGCGAAAACTTTCTGAATCAGTTATGGCGACAGGGAGCGCTGGCCGGTGCAAAGCCTGAACATGCCTACTTCGTCAACGTTGGTTTAGGCATCACCATGACCTCGCTCGATATTCTGGAAGGCAGATTGATCATCGAAATTGGAATGGCTGCGGTTCGTCCGGCAGAGTTTATCATTTTGAAATTTTCTCATTTATTAGCAAAATCTTAAAAAATGGCAAAGAACTATAAAACCCCAGGCGTTTATATTGAGGAAATCAGTAAACTTCCTGCATCTGTGGCTCCGGTTGAAACGGCTATACCAGCTTTTATGGGTAGAACAGAAATTGCTAAAGATGAAAATGGAGACGATATTTTCCCAGGTGTAAATAAACTTCCTACACCCATTCGGATTACTTCTTTTTTAGATTATCAAAAGTATTTTGGTGGGCCAAATTCAGAGGCTGAAGTATTTAAAACAACTGGTTTACCCACTATACAGGATGTGATTGTTGATGGCAAAGTACAAAACAGAGCGATTACCTGTAATGCCAGAAAAGAATCGGCAAGTGGCATGTACATGTATTATACTTTGCAAATGTATTTCGGAAATGGCGGCGGCCCCTGCTATATTGTTTCAAGCGGAAGCTATACCACAGATTTTGATAATCCAGAAGGAAGTGCTTGTTTGGCGGCAGTTGCAAAGGTTGATGAGCCAACATTACTGATCTTTACCGATCGACACAAAAAAAATACTGCTTCCAAATCGGGGTATAAGGATTTGTACGATAGCGCCCTGGCTTTATGCAATAGGCTGCAAGATCGAATTGCCATTTTCGATGCCTGGAAGCTTTCTTCAGTTCCACATGATGATGCTAAAATTATCAGGGATGATGTGAGCACTGCCGATTTAAAATATGGTTGCGTTTATTATCCATGGTTACAAAGTACACTGAACTACGGTTACAATGAAAATGATATCCTCATCAAACACAATGGGGCTTATGATGGGAAAAGTTTATCAGCCATAAAAGCAATCGACCTGAATACCTATCGGCTTTTAAAAGCTGAAATTGATAAGAATTTTATCGATTTACCTCCATCGGGGGCAGTAGCTGGTGTAATGGCCCGGGTTGATAGTAACCGTGGCGTATGGAAGGCACCCGCAAATGAAAGTTTAAGGATGGTTACTGGTCCCTCGGTAAGGGTAACCGCCGAACAGCAGGAAAATTTAAATATCGATCCGACTACAGGAAAATCAATTAATGTAATCCGTTTTTTTACCGGCAAAGGAACTTTGGTTTGGGGTGCAAGAACACTTTCAGGAAATGATAATGAGTGGAGGTATATCTCGGTAAGGCGCTTTTACAATTTTGTGGAAGAAAGTATCAAAAAAGCAACTGAATTTGTGGTATTCGAACCTAACGATGCCAATACATGGCTACGGGTTAAAGCCATGTGCGAAAATTTCCTTAATCAGTTATGGCGGCAAGGTGCGTTGCAAGGAGCAAAGCCTGATGATGCATTTTTCGTTCGAATAGGGCTAGGCATTACGATGACTTCACTTGATATACTTGAGGGAAGAATGAATGTCGAGATTGGTATGGCAGTGGTTCGCCCGGCAGAATTTATCATTCTGAAATTCTCACATAAATTACAGGAATAACCTATTATAAATCTAAATATTATGGCAAATAATTATCCATTGCCGGTTTTTCACTTCCAAGTGGAATGGGGCGGCTCAAGAATTGGCTTCACGGAGGTTAGTGGTTTAACGGTAGAAACGCAGTCAATCGACTACCGTGAAGGTAGCTCGCCAGAGTACCACGTTACCAAAATGCCTGGCATGCAACAGTATGCAGCAATTTCAATGAAAAGAGGCATTACTAAAGGTGATAATGAACTTTTTCAATGGTTTAATACCGTAAGCTTAAATAAAATTGAGCGTAGAGATTTAACCATCAGCCTGCTTAACGAGAGCCATGAACCTGTTGTGGTTTGGAAAGTACGAAACGCATGGCCATCAAAGGTTGATGGGCCCACGCTTAACTCAACAGGGAATGAAGTGGCTATAGAAACGGTAGAGCTTGCACACGAGGGTTTGAGTATTGAATTTACATAGCAGTTGTTATGGTTGCGAAATATCCTCCGGTAGGTTTTCATTTTTTGCTTCGTATTGAAGGACTTGAACTTCAGTATCCGGGAATGCCGGATATTGGTTTTACAGATGTAACAGGTTTGGAGGCAAATATTGCCACAGAGGAATATAAGGAGGGTGGTGAAAATCGCTTTGCGCATAAACTACCAACGGCAATCACCTATAGCAACCTCACCCTTAAACGAGGCATGTTGATCGGTTCTTCAGCGATGAAGTGGTTTAAAGAGAGTGTTGAATCTTTTACGTTTAAACCCAGAGACATTACGTTAATCCTTTTAAACGAAGACCATACTCCGCTGCAGGCCTGGAATTTTGTAAATGCCTACCCAATAAAATGGGCTGTTGAAGGTTTTAATGCCCAGCAAAACGGAATCGTAATTGAAAGCATTGAATTTGCCCATCAATATTTCAGACGAATAGATATTTAAAGATATGCCAGTTGAAATAAGAGAACTTAACATTACGGCAACGGTGACCAATAATGTTGCCGGCTCAGCACCTGCAAGCCCATCAGGACAAACAGCTACCGACCGGAAAATGAAAAAAGCACTGGAAGAATTGAAGCAACAGGTTAAAAATAAAAACGAAAGGTAATTATGGCACTTAGTCAGCTTTTTGGAGAACTCGGTAATTTGGAAAAACTCATCATTGATGTTTATCCCACCGATAATTTTTCAGGTTCGCCCGTAGAAAGTTTTAAGGTTTTGTACAACCCAAATACTTATTTTATTGAATATAAAAACGAGTTGGATAATAGTGCCCCTGCGAATGCTGCTGATAGTGTGGGTCAATTTAAATCTTCAAGAGGAAAGGAATTAAAACTCGATTTATTATGGGATGCAACTTCAGCATCTTATTCAGGTAATTCTGCTTTTCAATCTGATATCCAGAGAGATAAAACGGTACACAAGGTGATAGAGAAATTTATAGATACCTGTTTTAAAATTAAGGATGATACGCATCAACCTAACTATTTAAAAATCCATTGGGGAGAATTGACTTTTCAGGGCATGCTCACTGCGGTAAAGGTTACCTATACGTTGTTCGATAATACGGGTAAGCCTTTACGGGCGAAAACAGATTGTACTTTTACCAGCTACACGTCATTAGTGGAGCAATCCAACGAATTGCAAAGAAATTCTCCAGATTTAACACATTTCAGAAATGTTGAAGGCGATAGTCCGTTGCCATTGATGACATACAACATCTATAAAACCGATCGATATTATTTGGAGGTTGCCAGAGCGAACAAATTAAATAATTTCAGAAAGTTAAAACAGGGACAGCGTATTTCCTTTCCACCGATTGAAAAATTTTAAGATATGCCACAAAACATGGGAGTGCAGTCATTTAGTATAAAAATCGGAGGCCAGCCATTATCTGATGCTGTTGGGATATTGGAAATTACAGTCACCAATATCGTAAATACTATTCCTAAAGCCAGGGTGGTTGTAATGGATGGAAGTGCTGCTGCACAAAATTTTGATTTAAGCAATGGTGCAGATTTTGTTCCCGGTGCCGAAATTTCAATTTCTGCAGGTTATGATGGTAAAGATGAGTTGATTTTTGCGGGTTTGATTATCAGTCAGACGATTAAGGCTAATGAAGAGGGCAGCATCTTAGAGATAGAATGCAGAGACAAGTCGATTAAACTTACTGCCGGAAGAAAAAATAAAATTTGGGAAGAAATGAGTGACGGCGATGTGATCGAAGAACTTTTAAGCCAAAGCGGACTCACTTATGAATTAAATAATCTGCACTTAAAGCATAAACAGCTGGTTCAGTTCAATTGCAGCAATTGGGATTTTATAGTTACCCGGGCTGAACTAAATAGTGCTTTGGTTATTGCAGATGCTGGAAAGTTAGTCATCGCCGGGCCTGATGTGAATCAAGCGGCAACAGCAACATACACCTATGGTAGTAATATTTATGATTTTGAGGCACAGATGGATGCCAGGACGCAATACCCGGAGGTGATTACACAAAACTGGAATTACACCAATCAGGAGATTACAGAAAGCACCTCAAATGCTAAATCCTTGCCACAGCAGGGGAATTTTTCTGGAGATGAATTGGCAGAAGTACTTGGATGGGAAAACAGCAGTTCCTTTCATTCGGGGAATCTGTCAGCCGAGGAATCAGCTGAGTGGGCAACTGCACAATTATTTAGGAGCAGGCTCAATCGAATAATTGGAAACTTTAGGGTTTTGGGCGATAATAAACTCAAGCCAGGAATAATTGTGGATTTGAAAGGAATAGGCGATCGGTTTAGTGGTAAATGCCTGCTAACAGGTGTCATTCATTCATACTCGGGCGAGGCGGCCTGGTACAGTCACGTACAGTTTGGACTGGATAAAGCCCTTCATCATTATAAGTTCGATGATGTGGTGGAAAAACCAGCCACCGGCATAATTCCGCCAGTAAATGGTCTACAAATTGGAGTGGTGACCCAGCTGGAACAGGACCCGGAAGGAGAAAGTCGCATTAGGGTGAGACTGCCCACAGTTGAAAAAACCGGAGATGGTATTTGGGCAAGATTAGCTACGGTTGATGCTGGCAAAGATCGTGGCTGGGTTTGGAATCCTGAAATTGATGATGAGGTGATCATCGGTTTTATCAATGATGATCCCCGAGATGCGGTAATTTTAGGCAGATTATACAGTAGCGCACATCTGCCTCATTTGAAATACCAGGATGATAATCATGAAAAAGGCTTAAAGACCAGAAGCGGCATGACGATGTTATTCGATGATGATAAAAAAATCATCAGCATTGAAACACCGGCTGGAAACAAATTTACACTCAATGAGGATGAAAAATCAATTACCGTTGAAGATCAAAACGGAAATAAAATAAAAACTAGCGATAGCGGTATTACCATCGAAAGCAGTAAAGATTTACAGTTAAAAGCTAGTGGTGATATTAAAATAGAAGGTAGCAATATATCGCTAACCAGTAATGCACAACTTAAGTTAGAAGGAAGTAGCGGAGTAGAGTTGAGCTCTTCAGCGGTTACAAAAATTAAAGGAAGTATGGTTCAAATTAATTAGAGATGCCAAATGCAGTAAGAACAACAGATGTAACCAATCATGGCGGTTTGGTAACAGGACCTGGAGTAGCAACCGTATTGGTCGGGGGCATGCCGGCAACGGTAGTTGGTGATATGCATACCTGCGCTATACCGCCACCAGGCCACATACCAGCCAGTCCGTTTGTAGCAGGCAGTGCAACGGTAACGATTGGCGGCAAGCCTGCGATTAGAACCGGAGATGTGTGCGGCTGTGGAGCATCGGCTGTAGTAGGTTGCCCTACAGTAACCATTGGATAGTTATGGAAAGAGAAAGTAGTTTTTTAGGAACAGGTTGGGCTTTTCCACCTAAAATTAACAAGTATGTCGATTCAGACCGGTTTACCACAAGTATGGCAAGTGAGCTTTTGGATATTAACCAGAGCCTTGAAATACTATTTGGAACAGCGGTTGGCGAGCGTATAATGCAGGCAGAATATGGTTGCAACCTGGATGATATGCTGTTTGAGCCAATAAATGTAACATTGGTTACCCGGATAACGGAACGAGTAAGGCGGGCGATAATCTATTATGAACCCCGGATTAAGCTAGATAAACTGGATGTGTTTAAAAACGAAGAAAGTGGAATTATTAATCTGGTTGTAGAATATACGATCAGGAGCACAAATACGAGGAATAACATCGTTTACCCATACTATTTAAATGAAGGAACAAATCTTTAAAAAATGAGTAAAAACTGCAACAAAAATAGCGCACCAAGAAACGGCACAAACCGTTTAAATCGCTTGCCCAAAGCGTTGGATGCTTCTTTTGTTGCCATTGATGAGCGAAGTAAATCAGCGCTTTATCAATTTGCAGAGCGATTAAGCGCTTATGTGAATTATCATTACTATGATGAGGTGCCGCATCAAAGCAATTGGAAAACAGTTTTTAACATCAATGAAATAAGAGATGATGGTTTAACAGCGCCACACTTAGCGCTTTTTGACGCATTTTTAGAGCTGTATGCTATCGCACAGCGGGATCTCAACCAGTTTACGGCCAAACACCTTAATTATTTTTACGAAACCGTTTTAGGCTTCGAAAAGAAACCTGCCTCGCCTGATAAGGTTTATTTAACCATCGAACTGGCTAAACACATTTCGCAACATGTGCTAAAGGAAAAAACTGAATTTAAAGCTGGGAAAAACAAGGATAAAAAAGAGCAGTTCTATCAATTGCTGTCTGAGTTTAGTTTCAGCCAGGCGAAAGTCGGCAGTTTAAAATCGATACGAGTTGATTCTGAAAAAAGTAATATCTGGATTTCGCCGGTTGCAAATTCCGGAGAGGGTATGGGTGGCGAAATCATCAATCAGGATAAAAGCTGGAAAGCATTTGGAAACAGTAAAAGAGAAAAAGAACAGATCGGATTCGCCATAAGTTCACCATTATTCAGACTGGCTGAAGGTCAGCGCAAAATTATAATTACCATCACCTATGCAGCAGGCAATACGATAATATCAACACTCACGAAAGCGAATTTTAAAGCTTTGGCAAGTGCGGAGAAAGGATGGGAAGAAATTAGTGTAGATTCAGTTAACATCACAAGTAAATCCCTGCAACTGGTTTTGTTTGCTAATGAAAGCCATCAAAAAATCGTTGATTATAACCCAAAACTTCATTTAGAAGCATACAAAACAATTTATCCTGTCATCCAAATACAGCTGAATCCAACTGATGGGCTTTACCAATCATTAATGTTTGCTCCATTGGAAATGGTTCAGATAAAAACTGATGTAAAGGGCGTTAAGCATCTCTTGGTTCAAAATAGTTTGGGAAAACTCGATGCCTCGAAGCCTATGGAACTCTTTGGGTCAATACCAACCATTGGTGCAAATTTTTATATTGGTAATACCGAGGTATTCCAGCATAAACTCTCAAGCTTAAAACTCAATTTTGAGTTTTTGAATTTGCCGGCCATGGCGTTCAATAATTATTACAAATCATACGCTGAACCGGCAAAATTATTTGAGTTTCTGCCTATCGTGACGGTGCAAAATGCTTCATTGGCATCGTCTTCCGATAAAAAAGAAGCCGCTTCACAAATGCAAAACGAGTCAGTCAAATCTGTGATGGATGTTCAACCAGTTTCGAAAACACTAAGTGCGAATGTTTCAGTTGGCAATCTTTCAACGCAAATGTATAGTATAATACCTAAATATTGGCAGCAGCAAGAAATCCAGAAACTTTTCAGCAACTATGTAAATAACTCCAGTTTCAAAGCCGAAATTACCTTTTTAGATTATAGGAGTTGGATTCCGCTAGCGCCAAATACACCTCAGAAAGTTAATCTTTTTGGTGCAGGAGATTCCAATGCTCCTGTTGCGCAGTTTAATACGGATATAACCATTCCCAGTGAACTGAAACCCAACTATAATACTGATGCCGGAGGGGGTTATGATTTGAATACGGAACGTGGCTTTGTAAAATTGAAGTTTACTAATGGCAAATTTGGGCATGCAGATTATCAACTAGCCTATAGCCGTGCCATTTTAAATAACGTAAAGGAAGATTTATCAAGCATAGAATTGCCTAATTCGCCTTACACACCGCTTATTCAGAATTTGAGTTTAGATTATACTGTTGAAGCCCAGATAGATTTAGCTGCAACGACTCAAGCTGGTGTTAATCAAATTCACAAATTATTCCATATCGCACCATTTGGTCAGGCTGAAGTACTTCCAAATGCAGACCAGGGTTTAGCTTATTTATTGCCAAGCTTAAAAAATGAAGGAGAGTTATATATTGGGCTGGTTGATGCCATTGCGCCACAAAATATTAGTTTGTTGTTTCAGGTGAGTGAAGGTAGTTCGAATCCTGACTACAGTAAAGCCATTGTAAAATGGTCGTACCTCCATAATGATGTTTGGCGAGATTTTGAAAATTCTGCTGTTCTCAGAGAACAAACAAACGGGCTGTTAACCACTGGTATCATTACCTTAAGGATTCCAGCAACGGCAAATAGTACCAATAGCTTGATGCCTGGTGGTTATTGCTGGTTACGGGCAAGTGTAGAAAAAGATGTATTGGCAGTTTGCGACATTATCTCAATTACCGCTCAAGCGGCAGAAGCACAATTCAATTTATATGATGATGTGATTCCCGAAAAGCTTTCCATTGAACCAGGAGTAATTAGTAAGCTAAAAGAACCAGATGCTGCGGTCAAGAAAATAATGCAGCCCTTTGGTTCATTTAATGGTAAGCCTGCCGAACAAGGTAATGACTATTATTTAAGAATTAGTGAACAACTACGGCATAAGGGAAGGGCCATCACGTTGTGGGATTATGAACGCTTGATTCTGGCGAAGTTTGCTAACGTTTACACCGTAAAGTGTATTGGTCACACCATTTTTAATGGCAATGTTGCTGGTTATAATGCTTTGTCACCAGGTGCTATCACCATTATTGCTGTTCCGGATATTTCCGTCACGAATGCCCCAGATCCGCTGCAACCCAAAGTTTCGAAAAACACCCTTGACGAAATTAAAAATTTCATTAATCAGAAAAAATCAGCCTTTGCGCAGGTGCAAGTTCATAACCCCATTTATGAACAGATCAAGCTGCACTTTCATGTTAAACTGAAGGATGGTTATGCAGATAATATCTATTTACCACGCCTAAAGGAAAGAATAAAATCATTATTGGCACCATGGACAAATGATACAGCTATGCAGCTCGAATTTGGCGGGAAAATTGAAAAATCGACTCTGATTTATCAGTTGGAAAAGCTGAGTTATGTAGATTATATTACCTGTTTTAAGATGTTCTTAATCAGGCCGGCAGGCTTAGAAGATATCTCTACAAAAGATATAGAGCGGGCTGAAGCTGCAACGGCTGCAAGCATTTTAACTTCTTTTTCTGATCATAGTATTCTAAATATCAATGATTTATCTGGTTTTGAAAATCCTGATTGTTCATGTGCTGACTGCGATGACAACTTGATTAAATCGAATAAACAATTTGTTCCGATTAATGAATGTGGATGTAACTGATGAATGATTTAAAAACCATATCGAAAAATGATCTGCCTTTGGAAAGCATGCAGTTTGACAGGCTGCGGGAGATTGGTTTGGAAAGGATTCAAGCACTGAGCAAAAACATCTGGACAGATTATAATTTGCATGATCCAGGAGTAACCACACTCGAAACACTTTGTTATGCCATTACCGATCTGGGTTATCGCTTAACTTTCGAGATGCAGGATTTACTGGCGAATGATCCGGAAACCGAAGGCGATGTTGATTTTAAGAATTTCTATACTGCGAGGCAGATCTTGCATAATGCTCCTGTTACCTTAAAAGATTTTCGTAAGTTGTTAATGGATGTTGCGGTTGTGGCTGATGGAGAAATACTCGGGATCAAGAACGCCTGGGTTATGCCTGCCACAGATTCAGAAATGAAACTCTATGTAGATAAGGTTAAAGAAAAACTCGATTATTCCCCAACCGTTACAGATGAAGATGGTTTTTTTGTAAAAGGATTATACAATTTTTTGTTTGAGTTTGATCAATCCATTAAACATGGCGATTTAAATTCAAATGCACTATCTGGAACTTATGTAGTGCGAGATTTTATTGATCCATTATTAGATGGTGTGGAAATCAGGATCACCATTCATTTTCCCCGTTGGGATGATGTGGGCGTTGATTTTAATAACGATCCATCTATCATTTCGAATATAAAAAGTTTAAAACTCGAATTTGATGAACTGCCAACAGGTTATTTGCTTTGGAATAGCAACATTGATGGTAGCGCTGTAACCTTAAAAGGTATTAAAACTATTGCTGGCGTTCCGGTCGATATACCTGATTTGAATCAGCTCAATGATGCAATTGATCACTTTATTTTTACGCACCCTAAAGGCGTTGTACAACAATATAAATCGAAGATTGCCATTATCAAAAGCATTATCAGAAAAGCAGGAGATCGCCTGAATGATAATCGGCCACTTTGCGAGGACTATTTCAATTCCCGGGCATTAAAGGTAGAGGGAATAGCCATTTGTGGTGACATTGAGATTGATCCTTTTGCTGATGCAGCAACCGTTGCAGCTAAAATTTACTTTGAAATCTCCAGATTTTTATCACCTGATGTGTATTTCTACAGCTTGCCTGATATGAAAGCAAAGGGGAAATCAACAGAAGACATTTTTGATGGACCAGCTTTGGAACATGGCTTTATTGATGATGATGAACTAGATGCGTCAGAACAAAAATGCACCATTCGCGTGAGCGATATCATTCAGATCATTATGGATACGGAGATTGATGGTAAAAAAGTGGTGCGTTCTGTTAGTGGCTTACAACTGGCTAATTTCCCTGAAGATGATGATGGTGCAATTGCGCAAAAAAGTGTTAAATGGTGTTTGTCACTTGCGGTCGATCAATTTTATGTGCCTAGGCTATCAACAAACGGTTCAAATTTATCGTTCTACAAGAGCAGCCTTCCGTTCGCTTTCGATCAAGATGATATGCAGGTAAAATTAAACAAATTATTTTCAGCAGCCCGAAAACGTTACCCAGCAAATCCGGTGTTAGACAGATCTTTGCCAATTGGAAATTGGCGAGAAACAACAGACTATAGTTCCATTCAGCAGGATTTTCCTTTGGTATATGGAGTAGGGATTGAGGGTATTCCAAACTTGCCGAAAGATGAAGCAGCTAGGCAAGAACGACTAACCAACGCAAAACAATTTAAAGGTTTCCTCTCCTTTTTCGATCAGTTACTTTATGGTTATCTTCAGCAGGTAAATGGCTTAAAATCTTTGTTTAGTTTAAATCAGGAGCTTGATGAGTATGATCAGCCTTTGCTAAAAAGATCGTATTTCAGCGAGCCACTGAATTCGGAATTAAATGAGGTGGTGCCAAATGCGAAAGACCAGGAAATATTCACATCAGATTACGCCACTAAACTGCAGGCAATTACCGAAAGTAAAGGGGAATTTGAAGAGAGAAAAAATCGTTTTTTAGATCATTTACTGGCCCGTTTTTGCGAACAGTTTAGCGATTACGCACTAATAGCTTACACAATTGATGGTCAAAAAGCAGGGGCAGAGTTAATTAAAGACAAACTTTCCTTCCTAAATGCTTATCCAGAAATTAGCCGGAACCGTGGCAAAGCTTTCAATTATAAAAATGAATTATGCTGGTTTTACCAAAATGTATCCGGTTACGAAAAACGGGTGAGTTCACTTTTAGGAATCGATCCGAAAAAAGTAGATGATTTACATTTTTCTGCCTCATTCAGAATTTTAAAAGGCGTAGTTAATTGGACTATAGATACTAAAGTTGGCTCCAAAATTCATTTTCAAGGTGCCAGTTCTTTCATAGATGAACGGTCTGCCAAAGCTGAAATGGAGAAAATGATTTGTGCCGGTGTTCATCCAAATAATTATAAAATTGTGCCTGGCGCAGCTACAAATAAATATAAAGTTGTGCTATTTGACGATTTGGTCGCAGAAAATACAATTGCGGTTAGTAAAAATACTGCTTTATCAATCACCACTGCTAAGGCGTTAATCAACGATCATATCTTATTATGTAGTAACGAATTGTATCATCATAATTTGTCGAATCGTAAGAACTTAACACCGCCAATCAGGAGTTATTTCGAAATTTTGTCGCACACTGTGGTAACCACCACAAACCCTTATCTGCATAAAATTAAATATCAGTTATTCGATAAACCGAAGGAAGATCCGAATAGAAAAGTAATTCTTAAAGGTGATTTAGAGGGGCCGGAAGTTCGTGGCCTTGATGATGCGGAAACCACCCATAATACTGAAGAAACCCTGCTCTGGAAATTGATCCGTTTTGCTGCTGATGAAGACTATTATCGTTTCGAACCTCAAAATATAATTAATTATGAACCGAACTATCACTTTGAAGTATTCGACATCTATGGCAATACCATTGGTAAACATCAGGAGAAAAATTACAATCGGCCGTTAGCCGAAATTATTGAAGATAGTGCTTTTACTCCAGCATTACGCGTAGTTGATTCCTTATCAAACAATGGAACTTATACCGTAAAAAATACAGTTGCTAGTGGCCCCAATATTAAAATTGAGATCAACGAAACATTTCCTAATAACTACCCTGATGGAAAAATATGTTTTACAGAAACTTTTGATGCGTTAATAAGCGATAATGGCAGAGAATTGGTTTTTGATAATATCGATTTAACTTCCAGGATTGATGTTGGTGATAAAATGACTTTTGTAAAATCTCCCGTGATTTTAAATGATTTTAAGGTATTGAAAATCACCTTCGATAATAACCAAACTACCATTGTTTCATCTATAGTATTAAATCATAAAGGTGATGCTAAAATATTAATTAACAAATATTTTAATATAAAAAGTATTTCGCCCAAAACGGTGATAATAAGGGCAGGTCAGGAAAAGACAGCAGTGCAAAAAATGGTTCATTTTTTTAATCGGGTGTTTATTGATAGGGAAGGAATCCACTTAATAGAGCATTTGCTACTGCGTCCTAAAATGCAATTTTATGATAAGTTGCTTAATATTCATACCGATGTAGACTGCGAACAATGCAAAATTAGTGATACCTACAGCTTCGTAATGACTGCAGTTTTGCCATATTGGCCTGACCGGTTTAGAGACCGGAATTTCAGGTTATTTATTGAAAAAACCTTGCGTGAAGAAAGTCCGGCACATATTACGATGAACATTTGTTGGGTGAGTCCTTTACAAATGAGTCAGTTTGAAAAAGCTTATAAAAACTGGCTCATGCAAATCAATACACCGAGCATTGACGATGCTAACAGGGTAAAGGCGCTTGATGATTTTATGAACATAATACAGCATTTAAGAAGCGTTTATCCATCAGGCAAGTTGCATAGTTGTAACGAAAACGAAGCCCAAAAAAATACGCTTATCCTCAATCAAACTAACATTGGCATTTTTTAACTAATCTAAGCTATGGAACTCATTAATACCACCACCGTTTTCGAAGAAAATCAAGTGCTAACCGCTGGGCAGCTTAACACCATGCAAGATTTTCTCTTACAGGAAAGCAGGCTTACCAGAACCAGATTAATCGGGCGTGGTATTGCTTATGGACTTGAAGTGAATGTTAATTCAAATGTTGTTAATATTGCTAAGGGTTTGGGCGTTACGTCATGGGGTTTTTTGATTTCTTTAGGTGAATGTGCATTAACGCATTATAAGGAATATAAACTCCCGGAAGGATTAATTTATCCATACTTCATGGATTCGACTGGTAACGATGTAACATTCATTGAGTTGCTTACCGCAGAAAATGCAGCTGAAACCGGAGCTAAACTCATTGATCCGGGTTTGATTTTGAGTAATTACATCGTTTTACTTTTTTTAGAACCAGCCACTAAAAATCTTCAAAGTTGCCTGGGTAAAAGTTGCGATGATTTAGGTGTTGAGAAAACTTTCACCGTAAGAAAATTACTGGTTACGAAAGAAGATTTAAACAAAATCAATACCGCAAATGCCAATCGTGGCGGAGCAATGTATCCAGCTTTATATCATCTCGAAACTATAAATTATCCAAGAGCTTTGGTTACAGCGCTTGAGGCTAAAAATTATGCAGATTTAATCAACTGTTATGTAAGCCCTGTAGCAGCAATTTTAGGAAATTTACTGAAACAACTTGAAATAATTTATAAAGAACTTCCTGTGCTACAACAGCATTTCGAGGGTTTAGATTTTGGCGCTATTAATTCAGCATGGGAAAATAGGCTAATTGACCTTTCTACAAAGTACCTAAGCGGAACTGGTTATGGTTTTCAGTATATCTACGATGCTTTTGAAGATGTTATCAAATCATATGAAGAGCTTCGTTGCGCAGCCATGCACCTAAACAGCTCGCTTTTGCCAAATGCTGATGCTTTTCCAATGCATCTAATGCTGGGCGCTTCAGATTGTCCTCCTTCGGTTTATCGTCAGGAATTTGAATACTCGCCATTTTTCAATGAATATAAAGATTGGAGTAAAAAAGTGGTATGCATTTTTGGAAGAACTGTAGCCATGCTTAATGGATATTTAGATCCGCAGGATAGCAAAAGCAAAAATGGTGTTTTGGTAACACCGAGTAGGGAAAAGTGGCAAAATATTGGAAAAAGAGCATTTCCCATTTATTTCGACCCCAACAATAGCAGTTTCGATAAATTTTGGAATGAATCACTATGTCATGGTTGCGACAACGGCAAGCCTCTGAGCTATCATGGTCAGTTACCAATTGAAGCCCAGGAATATGGTTTAGGCAAGTTAGCTGCACCTTTATTTTATAATCTCAATGATCAGAATTTTTTTCGGACGGAAGGCCATTTAGCGCTTGATCAGGCCTCCGCTGTGCTACAATACAAACGTTTGCAACGTAAGTTTAATTTGCCTTTCAAAGTGCGTTCAATATTTATGGGGGTTGGAGCTCAAGTAAGCAGTAATTGTCGCTACCCTGATCTCGATTCTCAGTATTTGGCTTGGCGAAACCTTATGTTATTTTATTTGGATAACCTCATTAAATACAGCAATATCGCCGAAAGCATGGCAGGAAAATTTGATGATGTGGTGGAAGCTGCAAAGGATGCTTTCGATAATGTAATGGGGAACGAAAAGGTTGAAACACCGCAGGCAACAGCCCCGGAGCCTGCTCCATCAACCTCTGATACTACAAACGAAAGGCTTAAAACCTTTACTGCCCTCAATAAAAATTTCGTGAAGTTCGGAACAGTTTCAGAAAAAATCAACCGCACAGATTATACGAAAATTACAACCGTAAAAGTTAAAGCTGAGGACGCTCAGGATGAAATTGAAAAAGATGTTTTAAATTGGATTGCCAGATTAAATAACAATATTGAAGAAATTATAACTTTTTTGCCGTTGGAATTTTTCGATTTCAAAGAGGATGAATTTAAGAAGCGTTACACCGGTTTTCTAGATTTGTATGTAGATGCCATGAAAACGCTTGTTACGATCATAAACCGAGAAAAAGACAGGGAATTGTTATCCTATTTGATGATTGGAAGTTTAATTCACCGGGCTTTGAACGTGCTGATGATGCGTCCTTATGTTACAATTGGTACAATAACCGATGTGAGGAAACAGCGTAATTCCAATATTAAGGTCAATAAATCGTTGGCCGATTACCTGCAAGATGCCGCGGTAGAGCATTTGGCTGGAGTGGAACGAGGGAACACTTTGTTGTTGCTTTATCATACAGGGAAAGAAGCTGAGCTCATTACCAGGCCGCCTGTTTCTTTAGGCAATAGTAAGATCGAGAAACTCCACGAGTTGAAGTTGGCCGAAGATGCGATACACGCAACCTACAAATTAAAACTTCAAACCATTAAGGATGTAATTCTGACAAAAAATGAAGACATCAGGCGGGCAGAAGTGGAAATAGATAAAGCCCTAGAAGTAAAAGTAGCTGAGGTAAAAAATCGCATCGTTTTAAATGATGTACAACTTAAAAAAGCAGAGGATGACCTCAATTCAGCGTTTGTTGTTAAAAAACGGACGCTATTTAGAACAACCAATAGCGAAACTATTGCCAAAGCAGAAGATTCACTTAACAAAGAATTTGCCGATAAGATTAATGTTTTACGTAAGAGTGCAGTAAAAGACGAAACAAAAGAAATTAACGAAGTTTCGAGGGCTTTGAAGATTGATTTAGAGCACAAACGTAAGGCCATTACCGAAGAAATTGACAAGCAAACAAAAGAAGAAGTTGAAATTCAAAAAGAATATCAGGGGCGTCTTGATTTGCTTGGCCTAAAACGTAAAGCCATTGAAGATGAAAAAGAAGGTGCGCCTGAAGAAATGATTTTAACATCGAAAAGAAAGATTCGCGATCGTTTTCTAAATGATTTTGAAACCAAATTTAATAAGCAGTTTGATGCTTTAGCAGCTAAAATTGGAGATAGTGGATTAAAAAACCTGGGCTCAAATCTAATTGCCGACTTTACGGTTTACGAAGATGATGGCTGCTGCGACTGCAACCCGAAAGACGTTACGCATAGGGAATTGACCCCACTTGCAGTGCCAATTTCAAGAATTGTAGCCTATAATCAAAATCGGGAAACCATTTCTAAAATTCAGATTCTGAATAATTTATACCATCCCGATTTTTACGAAATTGCAATAAAATCTGAACCAAAATTTGGTTCGGTAAAGTTCGAGGAAGAAGTTTATGAACCCCTGCCAGACAAGAGACGACAAGTGCTGGTTTATACTTTAGATCCAAAAAAAATTGATCGCAAAACACTAACACAGATGATTGCGCTAGATGAATTTGATTACGTAATCAAAGAAAAAATTAGCGGGGAAGAGGTGGGTACTGCGAAATTAAGTTTCTTCATTGCCATTGGCAGTATTGCAAAACAAACTTACACTTTAAGCGGCAATGTTCGTGGTGCCAAGGCCTATACCATAAGCGTGAGAAGTGGTAAAGAATTAATTAAAGAACAGTCTTTCACGGTGCGAACCTATAGTTTTGAGTTAGCGCCGGGTAATTACGAGGTTACCGCAAAGGTCAATGATAATCTGCTGAGAACAAGTCAGGTAACAATTGTTGATGATGAAGAATTTTTAAATTTTGATTTCCTCTCAAGGATATAATATAAAAAATATGAGCAACCACATCATCCATTCACAAAAAATGATGCTTACGGTCGAAAGTCAGCAAGATTGGTCTATTGTACAAGCTCAAATTGGAGAATTTTGTAGCCGTGAATTGCCTGACTTGTTCAATTCGGTTTTCGATGAGGTTTCGTTATCTGAAACCATTCGTATCGATGAATTAAACTTAAATCTTGGAAATGTTCCGTTAAATAAACTAACAGCGGTAATGAAAGAACAAATTCTATCTCAATTGTTTAATCAATTGAAAGAATATAAGTTACGAAGACTTACCGATGAGTTTTATTTAAATAAAAAACAGCTTCGGTTTCTTAAAAACGCAGGACAATTTACGCGAAAATCGATGCGAAGTCACCACCTGATTTCTGATCGGGTTGAAACGCATATCGATGATTATGAAGCATTGGTATATTATTGTGAAACGGGTTTAAAACCTTGGTGGATTTCATCATCCAAAGCATTTCAACCTGTAAAAATTCTTCTAAATTTATATAAGTTCGATACCGTACTTTTTGAACAATTCATCAATTCGGTTAAGGATGATGTGTTTACTTATCGTCGCTTAAAACAATTGATAAACAAATCCACTTTTTTCGATCAATACCTGCTTTTAAACCGAACTGATGAATTTGTAAATTATTTTAAATCTACCGTTAAACCTGCTTTATTTCGAAAGATGGTTGATTTTTTGTTAAGCGAAATCGTTACAGTTCAGGCTAATATTGAACAGCATTTCGGGAATTGGTTAATTAAATTTGTTAATAGTGACGAAGCCATTAAACCAGAAGTAGCTGAAATTTTCAGTCTTTTTGTTGCAAAAACACCGAAATCAAAAAAAACAAACGAGCATCTAGCGGTTTTATCTGATTTTTTGTTTTCAGCCATTAAAAGCAATGACCAGAAGTCAATTCCTCTCTTGGAGAAAAAGCTCAGCGTTGATTCACAGCAACCGATTGCTAAAAAGCTTTTATTAGAATCTCTGATAATTGAAAATGCAGGGTTAAGTATCATTCATCCTTTTATTAAACCACTTTTCGAAAGCTTGAAATGGCTTGAACGGGATGATTTTAAAGATGATATTTCGCGGCAAAAGGCAGTTGTTTACCTTCATTACTTGGTGTATGGGCAATATCCGGAGGATGAAAGCCAGCTTTTGTTTAATAAAATTATATGTGGTCTAGCGCCTGAAGCTGTTATTGAACTCGATAAGCTTACTTTTTCTGCAGAGGAAATTGAAGAATCTGAAAACTTAAAAAAGGCAGTTATTTTACATTGGAATGCACTTGGAAATACTTCATCCAGCGGTTTGTCAGAGAATTTTCTAATCAGAACCGGAAGTTTGCATTATAAAGAAAGCAACTGGAATTTAACTGTGGAAAGGAAAGGTATCGATATTTTATTAGATCGATTGCCTTGGGGATTATCAATGATAAAATTACCATGGAACAACTATTTAATACAGGTAAATTGGTAAAGCTGGGTTTACAAGCCAATGCTGCAGCTATTCAAACTGAGTTGATTTGGTTTGAACAAGTGTTGCAACTTCGCAGTGCCATAAACTTTGGCAATGTTCCGGTAGGCACTTCTGTTTTTGATGTTAAACCACCTGATTTAACAGAATGCCATTCAAAGTACGGTCAGTTTATAGCTGATCATCAGTTTAGTTTCGAAGAACGACTATTACTTTTTCTGGCGATGGTAAGTCAGGTTAAACCCCAGTGTCTCGATATTTTTCTCGTCCAGAATTCAGTTACCGGACAGATATTTACAGAATTTGGTGGAAGGAAAGGCAATGTTTTTAGTGGCTTTTTACCTACCGCAGAAACTTTTTTGTTTATCATCGCTGCAGATGATTTGGCACTTAGATTTGATTTATTAAGACTTTTTGATGCCAAACATCCACTTTTTGCCTTGGATGTTCTGGAATATGAACCGCTTCCGCCTGGTGAACCTGTTTCCAGTATTCCGCTGCATATTAATAAAAATTGGTTTGAAGAGTTTACAACCGGAGAGAGGAGCAGGCCTCGGTTTTCAACAGAGTTTCCGGCGCAGCTCATTGAAACTCAAATGGAGCCTGATGATTTGGTTTTGCCACTACATACTTTAGATCAGCTTGAACTAATTGAAACTTGGCTAGCACATAACGATACGATGATGAACGAATTTGCCTTAAAGCGAAAACTAAAACCCGGTTTTAGGGCATTGTTTTTTGGTCAGCCAGGAACAGGCAAATCTCTTGCGGCAGCACTGTTGGGTAAAAAGCATGGTTTTCCGGTTTATAGGATTGATTTGAGCCGCATTGTAAGTAAATACATTGGTGAAACGGGTAAAAATTTATCAAAGGTTTTTGATGCCGCTGAAAACCAGCAGTGGATATTGTTTTTTGATGAAGCAGATGCCCTTTTTGGCAAGCGTACCAATGTGAGCGATGCCCGCGATCGTTACGCCAATCAGGAAACCAGTTATTTATTGCAGCGAATAGAAGATCATAATGGTTTGGTTATCCTGGCTAGTAATTTTAAGCAAAATATCGATCAGGCATTTCTACGGCGTTTTCAATCCATTGTTGAATTTCCAATTCCGCATGTAGATCAACGGTTAAAGCTATGGAAACAAAGTTTTTCTGAAATGACCAAATTGGAGCCAAAAGTTAAGCTCAGTGAAATCGCCGATAAATATGAACTTTCTGGCGGGGTCATTATCAATGTAGTGCGTTACGCCACGTTGAAAATGCTAAAAGATGGAGCTACAGCAATCAGGCAAAAAGATATTTTAGAAGGCATAAAGATTGAGCTTAAAAAATCAGGACGAACCATGTAAACTATGGGCGCTGCACTTGCATATGGCAATCCATCATTTAAGTCGGTTACACACAACCGGCCAGGCGCCAGCTGTGTTCAAGCGAAGCTAAAGATTGGAGCAGTTAATGATCCTCAGGAGAAGCAAGCCGATCAGGTGGCCGAAAAAGTGATGCGAATGCCTTCAAATGCTGGCTTTGTGATGGGAGGAATTGGTAGTGGAGCAGCTATGAATGTTCAGCGTCAGTGCAAAAATTGTGAAAATGAAGAAAAAATCTCCCGTAAGGAAGAAGAATTAAAAGGGATTGATCAGCCTGAAATTTTACAAGCGAAAGCCGGCACATCATTTGCCAATGGCGGAACTGCTCCTGGTACGGTTCAATCTGGCATTGCTTCAACCAAGGGTGCGGGCTCAAATCTTCCAGCTCATGTAAATTCTGATTTGGGCGGTAAAATGGGTGCCGATTTTTCTAGCGTAAGAATTCACGATAATGCCCATGCCGCAAAAATGACAGCTCATGTTAATGCCAGGGCGTTTACCGTAGGTAACGATATTTATTTTAACCAGGGAGAATATAATCCCAATTCATCGAGCGGAAAATTCTTACTGGCGCATGAACTTACACACACCATACAGCAGGGCGCAACTGTGCAGCGAAAAACCGAAGAAAAAGAAAAAGTTTTGCGCAAGGTTGATGCACCAGAAAAAATTGACCGCTGTGCTTGTGGCGATGAAAAAGTACAGCGCTGGGATCTTGGTGATTGGCTGGCAGAAAGTGCCTGGGAAATTGTAGAAGAAATTGCTCCGGCAGCATTTGTACAATTGCTTAGGGAAATCAGCAGTAAAGGCATTTTAGGTTTCTTAAGGGAAAAACTCATGACGAGTTTGAATCTCCTATTCGATAGATTCCCGGCGGTTGGCAATTTTGTGACCAATTTAATTTCAGTATTCTCGCTGCTTTATGAGCGGGTTTCGGTTATTATGCAGGCACTAATTTCCGGAGATTGTGCGCCACTATTGGCTGCCGTAACTGAACTTAAAAATGTAATCACCACCATTGCTACCGATGCATGGGCAGGATTAACCGATTTTGTACGGCCTATTGGCGATTTCTTTTCTGGTTTATGGAGCTCATTTGGTGCACCTGTAGTCGATTGGCTCGGACAAACAGCCAGCGATGTATGGGCGTGGATGCAAGGTATTGGTCAAAGCATTTGGGATTGGACTTCGCCAGTACGTGAGTATGGTGCCATGGCTTGGGATTGGGTAAAATCTACCTTGGGCATCGGTGCGGATAGTTCGGGTGCCGAAAACTCCAATGGCATTCTTCAATGGGTAACAGGCAAAGCAGAGGAAGCGTGGACAGGAATAAAGGAAACCATTCGCCCGGTTATTGAGCCCGTACAGCAAATTGCTACCAGGGTAATGGATATTTTGCCACTTACAGCCATCATGAATTTGCGTGATAGCGTATCGAATTTTGCATCGGGTGTAAATGGTATGGCAAGTGCCATGGGCGATGATGGATCAGGAATAGCGGCACAGGCACAACAGGCCTCTTTAAGAGATGTTATCCTGCCTGCAGTGCAAACCAAAATTGTTGAAGTACAGCAGGGAATTAGCAATACGGGATTGTGGATTGCTGAAAATGTTGGCGGCTTTGTGAATCAAATTACAGGGTTTTATAGTTCAGTTGCCTCAAATTCTATATTTTCTGCAGCAGCACCGGCAATCGCATGGATAAATGACACGGCTTTGAGTTTGAGCAATTGGGTACAAACTGGAGTGGTTAGTTTGTTTAGTATGGCCAGCGACGGATTGGGCTACTTAGCAGGTTTTATTAACCCCATACTTAATGCGCTGCAACGCATTGTGGATACCCTTAGCGATTTGGCTGGCCGGGCGGGAGATTTTATCCTGGGTCCGTTTATGCTCATTCCCGAATGTATTCGAACCCCAATAAAAAACTTCCTGATAGCGCAAATTCTGAGCAGAATACCACTGTTTAGCCAGATTATGGCCATTGGTGATGTTTGGGCAAGGGCACAACAAATCGTAATGACAATCCTTTACCAGGTTTTTGTTGATGGTAATTTGCCGGGAGCTATGTGGACTTTCTTCAGGGAATTGTTAAGCCTGGTTGGTATTCCTCCCGAACTTGTGGTTTCAATTTTAGCCAATGCTTCGCAAGCCGTTGTTGATATTTTAGGAAATCCGGTTGGGTTTTTCATTAATCTACTCAGCGGTTTACAGCAAGGTTTTACGCAGTTTTTTGGAAATATCGGCACACATTTATTATCGGGTGTAGTCAACTGGCTAACCGCCGAAATGCAGGCGATGGGTATTACGCCGCCAACAGATTTTTCTTTCGGTTCAATATTCAGTTTCATCCTTCAGATATTAGGTATAACCATCGATAATATTTTTAATTTGTTGGCGACTAGAATCGGAGAAGAAAGGGCACAACGGTTACGTGGAATGTTGGATATGGCTACCGGAGCCTGGAGTTTCGTAGCCGATGTGGTGGAACGTGGACCAGCAGCAATTTGGGAAAGAATTCAAGAGCAACTGAGTAACCTCTGGGATACGGTAATTGGAAATATTGTAACTTTTATCAACGAACGGATCATGGCACAGGCAACGGCCTGGTTGTTAAGCATGCTTGATATATCCGGAATTATGCCTGTTGTAAATAGTATTTTGGCAGTTTATCGGGCTATTCAAAGCTTTACCGAATATTTTGTTCCTATCCTTCGGATTATAAACCAATATGTAACCATGCTGGCCGATGTTGCCCGGGGTAATATCGCAGGCGCAGCAAATTTCTTGGAAGGCATTTTAGCGAATTCATTGCCCATCATGATCGGTTTCTTAGCCAATCAGTTTGGCTTTGGAAGAATAGCCACCAGAATGCAGGAAATTTTGGAATCGGTAAAAGCCCGTATTGATGCAGGGATTTTATGGGTAATTGATCAGGCGATTAGGATTGGGGGAACAATTATGGATGCGGGAAGGAGCGTAAGGGATGCTGTTTTGGGATGGTGGAACAGGCGAAGATCGTTTGTTGCTTCCGACGGACAACATCACGAAATGTATTATCAAGGAGAAGGTAGAGCTGCAGAACTCTATGTAGCCAGTTCGAATCCAAGACCAGCTAATTTATTAATTACGCAATTACAAGCACAGTACGATGCTGAAACAACTGGAACAGGAGCAGTAAAAAAGCAAAAAGCAGCTGAAGCCAGAGTGCTTTACGATACCCAAATTACACCACTTCTAATGAATGTTAAATCCCTATCAGATGACCAAGCCCAAGAAAACTTAATTGAACAAAATCCAAATTATCAGCAATTACTTGTTAAAGAAGTTGAATTAATGGATATTTTAAGAGAAATAATGGGGAATGCTTCTTTAGCTGATATCAGGACTCGATATTTATATGAAGGAGCGGTTGGTACATATACAGGAGTGCCAACCCCAACTTATGATAGTGTTACTCCTGACCATCAACCTCAATGTGCAACTTTAAAAGCAGCAGCTGAAATGGTTTTTGGACCTACACGTGAAGATGTCTTCTTGGCGAATAATCCGATATTTCAACTTACCAATGGAAGTCATTGCAGCGGAGCCTTTGTAATAAATCTTCATAGCAATCGACATAATTTTGGTGTAAGTAGAACTTATGGTACAACTCCGCATACCAGCAACTTTGTAACCAGAACAAGGCCTAGATTAGCAATGGCTCCAACCAGAAATGCTGCTCAACAGATTGTGGTTTCGGAACTTCGTTCAGAACTTAATGCCGATGTTTCTGCAATACAATCTAATGTATTGCAAATGCCAATATCAGGCGGTGAAAAAAGGGTATGGAGAGATATTGATGCAGATGATATGAACGGTTTAACACTTAATCTACAAGATAAAACTTCTCTTTATAATTTTGTAAAAGCAAATATTACACAAGGAGAGCGACAAATGGCTAATCAACCTTTAAATAATTTAATAACATAACAAATGGAAGATATTGATCAACTTTTTGAAGATAAAAAAGCTTTCCATGTTTTGGATGCAATGTTTAGTATTTTTAAGCAGGTATTTGGATATTACCGCAATGCAGATGGAGATTTATTTTATGAGGAGCGGGTAACTAACAAGAATAATATTAAGTATTTGATGCATGCAAAATCAGGATCAATGGTTTTGCTCTACAATATTAAAGAAGAATCAATATGGGATAATGCTGTAGTGGTCGAAAGTGATTCTTCAGGTGAGCCAACTGCAATAGTTGCAAAGAATTTATCAGATTATTTAAGACTTTTGCATCAGGGAGATGGTTTTATATCAAAAGTTGTTACTGTAGCATTTTTGTATAAAATGGCGCCCGATGAATATCGTACGCCACTCGAAGCAGTTAATAATCTGAAAATAAACGCTATTATTGAATATACAGAATCGAGTATGACTAATTTTAATGACTTAAAAAAATACCTAAATGAGAACGGATTTTTTAAACTCGAAAATCCTGTTCAGCTGGTTTGGGAATCTATTAATCTAGAATATCCGATTACTATTTGATTTATAAGTAAATGTTTTTTTTTGCTTTCAGTAATAAACTACTCCAACTTCAAAAACTCCCTTTTAACCCATCTGTTATCTGCATTTATTTTGCTCCAGCCATTGTTTTCATCTCTAATAAAAACTTCCTGACCTTGAGTTAATGCGGCAACTTTTGGAAAAGTATTGCCTGCACCACTTCGTACATTTAATGTTGAAGCATTTACTGTTGCCCTGGTAACAGGTTTTGTAAAGCTGGCATTTACCCAATGTTCTTGCGAGCCAGAAATTTTATACCAACCGTCCTGTTCCTTAAAAACCCGAAGGATTGCACCTAATACAGCTGGTTCTCTATCGCTGGCTTTTTTGGCCTGTGCATTTGGTGCTTCTCTAATATTTAAGGTATCTGCAGTAACATAAACATACTTTAGCACATCTGTATGAGTTGTCGAAAGGGAAGGTATTGCGGCACCGTTCAATGCTGCACTTACCAAAGGCAGGAAATTCTGCTCACAATCAGCAACTTTATTTCCGCCGAAAAAATTTGTACCTGGACAGGTTTTATTGTTCTTAGTGCCATTATTTCTTACGCCGCTACTTAAATCGAACCAATGGTGATAAACAATTTTATTACTGGTAACCGCGATTCCAAATTTCCTGCAAAGTGCAGCCGTCATTCTAATAATGGTATCTCTATGTGCTGCGGTCATGGCATCTTTCCCCCTGTCAAAATTGCCCACATGTTCCATACACACAGAATTCGAATTAAAACCTAAAATGCAAGCAGGCGTTTTTTCTAAACTTCTTCCTGTTATAATTGACCCATCAGAAAATGTACTGAAATGTTGACCAATATCTGCCCATCCATTTTCTCCAACGTGGTAATCTTTCATGCTTTTTTGCATTTCAAATTGGTTATTGCCTTTAAACTGAATGTAACTCGGGCTCCAGGTATGGTGCTGTTGGATGTACAAAATCGTTCTTGCAACTCGTAAATTTGAAAGCCAATTTTCAAATTCATCGATGTTCATAAGCGTAAAGCCAAATTTAGTAGTCATAGTGGTTTGAGATTTAAGGTTAATTAAGGTGGCGATGAACAGCTGGAGACAAAGGATAATGGAGGATCTTTTTAACGCCAATTAAAGATAAGAAAAAATCAAATCATTATGTTGTATAACATTTTACAAATCAGTTAATTACTTGATTTTTAGTACTCGGTTTATGAGGTATTTGCAAAGATTAGTTTGTGGTAATGATGTTAGATCTTGGAGTGACATCGGAAGGTGAAAAAAATTAAAGTAAAATCCCTGATCGAAAACCGGATTTTAGCTTTATGAACCAAGTCAACCTATAATTCACGAAATTTTGCCCTTTGTGTAATAAATTGAATAGATATAAGAAAATCGATTTAGGAATGCTTTAATTGCCTTTTTCTATTTTGATGTTATCAAAATAATATTAATATTTGTTTTAGTGCTAACCGAATATCAGAAACTAAATAACCTTTAACCCATTGCATCAGGTTATAAATAATGAACTTTTAAATGCGACATCTGTTTAAATTATTGATTTATCTGCTTCTGATTACAGGGTTTGCCAGCAACTCGTTTGCACAGGTTACCAAAGTTGATTATCTAAAACGGATAGATATTATTGAAAATAATATTGAGCAATATTTTAAAGTAACAAATAAAGGCCTTTATCTCGAAAATATTGGAAAACATGAAAAACCGTATTCATATTTATGGCCATTGTGTGCTTTAATTCAAGCTACTAACGAAACTGAAACCATTGGGAAATCGAAAAGGATGGACCCAGTTGTTTCAGCGATCAATCAATATTACACTACGGAGAAGCCAGCACCATCTTATCAATCGTACATTGATAAAAGTTCCAGGTTTTATGATGACAACCAGTGGATCGCCATTGCTTATTTAGATGCTTATCAAAGAAATAAAAACGTAAATTATTTAAATCAGTCAAAAGAAATCTATCGTTGGTTGTTAACGGGTTATGATGAAAAAACCGGCGGAGGAATTTATTGGCAGGAAGATAAAAAAACTTCGAAAAATACCTGTTCAAACGGACCCAATATTTTGATCTCGCTGCAATTATATAAAATTACTAAAGAGAAGAAATATCTGGATACGGCATTATTGGTTTACAATTGGACAAATAAGATGCTTCGATCGCCTGAAGGTATATTTTATGATGCGATAAATGTCGAAAATGCAAAAGTTGATTCGGCTACCTATACCTATAACACCGGAACCATGCTGCAGGCCAATGCTTTATTATACCAGCTTACCAAAGAAGAAAGATATTTGAGAGAAGCTAAATTGATTGCCATCAACGCTGAAAAACATTTTTACAAAAACAATAAGCTTGGTGACCATTACTGGTTTAACGTTGTTTTTTTACGTGGATATCTGGAATTGTTTAAAGTTGAGAAAAACGCAGGAAGATTAGCCTTCTTGATTAACGAGGCAGAGCGAATCTGGCAAGAAGAGCGTGATGAAAATAATCTGCTGGGAAAACAAAAAAACAAATCACTAATTATGCAGGCTGCAATGTTAGAGTATTATGCTCGCCTTGCACAACTAAATTTAACCAAATCATAATCATCCATTATAATGAAAAGAAGAACATTTATACAAAATACAGGCTTGCTTGGCGCTGGCGTTTTAGCTTCAAAATTTTCACTGGCAACCGAATTATTTCCTGATTTTCCGGTAGTGAGGGTTGCTGCTGGTAAACGACATTTCCAGAGTAAGGCAGTTGATGCAGCCATTAAAACCTTTCAAGCCAAAGTGAAAAATCCGGAGTTGGCATGGCTTTTTGAAAATTGCTTTCCAAATACGCTTGATACAACGGTGTATTATGAAGAAAAAAACGGCAGACCTGATACTTATGTAATTACCGGAGACATTGATGCGATGTGGCTTCGCGATAGTTCGGCGCAAGTTTGGCCATACCTTCAATTCGTTAAAGAAGATGAGCCACTTAAAAAATTAATTGCCGGAGTAATTATTCATCAAACACAATGTGTATTAAAAGATCCTTATGCAAATGCCTTCTACGGCGATCTGAATAAAGTTGGCGAATGGAAAACTGATAAAACTAAAATGCAAGCTGGGGTGCATGAGCGTAAGTGGGAAATAGATTCATTGTGTTATCCCATTCGTTTGGCCTATCATTACTGGAAAAAAACCGGAGATAAAACACCATTTGATTTCGACTGGAAAAAAGGTATTGAGGCAACTTTGAAAACTTTTAAAGAACAGCAGCGCAAGGCCGATCAGGGACCTTATCATTTTCAAAGGGAAACCACACAACCAACAGATTCGCTACCGATGGCTGGATATGGTTTTCCAGTAAATCCGGTAGGTCTAATTTGTTCTGCTTTCCGTCCGAGTGATGATGCAACGATTTTTCCGTTTCTGGTGCCTTCTAATTTCTTTGCAGTATCTAGTTTAAAGCAGGCAGCAGAAATGATAAAAGCTTTGCAACCTGATAAAACTTTGGAAAGTAGTTTGCTAAACCTTGCTGATGAAGTAAATGCAGCACTTCAAAAACATGCCATTGTAAATCATCCTAAATATGGTAAAATATACGCTTTTGAAGTAGATGGATTTGGAAGCGCCTACTTAATGGATGATTCAAATGTTCCAAGTTTGTTAAGCTTACCGTATTTAGGTGCAATGAAAGTTGAAGATCCCATTTATCAAAACACCAGAAAATTTGCGCTCTCAAAGGATAACCCGTACTTCTTTAAAGGCACAGCCGCCGAAGGAATAGGAGGGCCTCATGTTGGTCAGGACATGATTTGGCCGATGAGTATCACCATGAGGGCTTTGACATCAAAAGACGATGCCGAAATAAAATATTGTATTGAGACTTTACGTAAAACCCATGCGGGCAAAGGTTTTATGCATGAATCTTTTCATAAAGATAATCCCGAAAAATTCACCCGTGCCTGGTTTGCGTGGTCAAATACCTTATTCGGAGAGCTGCTTTGGAAAACCTTTCACGAAAAACCGACTTTATTAAATGCTTAATCTAATGCCCAGTTTAGCGATAAACTGGGCATGTTTACGCTAACTTATATGTAATTTTCAGAAATCGGTTCAGTAATGTAAAACAACTGTTAGAAGATTGATGTATGTTTCTTTAGGAAGGAATTTTTTGTAAATTGTGCAATATTTATCCCAGACATTGCAAAACGAGAACAACAATATCCCTTTCGATCTTGAGTCGGTTAGTAAAATTCCAGCCATAACAAACATATTAGAAATTGTTTGTACAACTACTGGCATGGGCTTTTCTGCTGTAGCACGTGTAACCACCGATAGATGGGTAGCGTGTGCCGTTAACGATAAAATAAACTTTGGCTTGGTGCCAGGTGGCGAGTTAAATTTGGAAACCACCATCTGCAATGAGATCAGACAACATCAAAGCATTGTAGTCATTGATCATGTTGCTGAAGACGAACTGTTTGCCAATCATCATACACCATTGTTATATGGTTTCCAAAGTTACATTTCAGTTCCGATTATATTAAAAAACGGTTACTTTTTCGGAACACTTTGCGCCATAGACCCGAAACCTGCAAAACTTAACAATCCAACTACGATTGGAATGTTTAAAATGTTTGCAGATTTAATTGCTTTTCATTTAGACGCTTTAGAGCAACTGGCCCTTTCAGAAGAGCGGTTACAAGTAGAGAAAGCAACGTCTGAATTAAGAGAACAATTTATAGCAATATTAGGGCACGATCTACGCAATCCACTCAATGCCGTGTCAAATAGTGCGCAGCTTTTAGCTCGCATCAATCACGATGACCGGACGCAAAAATTGGTCAATATTATCAAAGATTCGTCTTTCAGGATGAATGGTTTGATTGAAAATATGCTTGATTTTGCCAGTGGCAGGTTAGGCGGTGGCATCAATATTTCCCCAACACCTGATGAGGATTTAGAAAAAGTGTTGTATCAGGTTGTGGAGGAAATTCATGCTATTTCGCCAGATAAAAAAATGAAACTGAATTTCGATTTCGTTCATCCTGTGGTGGCTGACGGTAAGCGAATTGCTCAGCTTTTTTCTAATCTTTTGGGTAATGCGTTGAGTTACAGTCCACCAGACTCGACCATTGAAATAACGGCTGCAACCACAGCAAAAGAATTTACGCTTTGCGTAGCCAATCCGGGGAAACAAATCCCAAAGGCAACATTAGAGCGATTGTTTCAGCCCTTTTCGAGGGGAGAAGTTGAACCGAATCAAAAAGGCTTAGGATTAGGTTTGTACATTTCTGCTGAAATTGCAAAAGCACACGGCGGAACATTAGAGGTAAGCTCTAACCCGGACGAGACTTGCTTTACACTTACTTTACCTGCTTTAAAATGATGGTGGACGATCAAATTCCGACATCTGCTTTGCTCGAAATTAAAATCGGTGATGCTATTGGACAGGATGCTGTTCACGGAAGAGTTGCGAAAATCGAAATTCAGGAGACTGATGAGTTCCTTCAGTTTCTTTTTAATATTGAAAGCGGAGAACAAATCGTGGTGAGGAAACTAAAGCAAATTTGTTAAATTATAATATTGGCCTCGGGTCAAATATCACCTGGAATGATTTGATCAGTTCATTTTCAACTTTATACCATCCTGCTGAAAAGATCGTTTTCTCGTCCATGTTAATGTTGTACCATATGGAAACATCATAACCGTCAACAAACACCTTCTGAATATCATATTTGAATTTCATCTTCTTCATATCCTCCATATAAACATCAGCACCATTACGTTCGCCCATCACCCCTTTAAAGGTCATATCATCCGCAAGTTGCTCACGGGCAACGTCATATTTCTCAGCATTTAATGCATTTATAAAATCCAGAACAACAACTTTTGAATTGTGTTCATTCAATTTTTGAGTTTGCACAGCCATAATGATTTTTATTTTAGAATAGTAACAGGGCAAGAACTATCTGGTTTTTGAATGTTATAATTTTTCGAAAATTTTCCTAAATTGAAATCTCTAACCAAATATATTTTTCATTTTTATGAAGGTAGATTATATCGCTTTATCTGTGCCCGTATTTTTTATCTTGATAGGGGTAGAGCTTGCTTATAATTTTTACAAAAAGTTAAATTATTATAGGTTAAACGACAGCATTTCTAACTTAAGTCAGGGAATTGGGCAGCAGCTGACGGGTATTTTTATGAAAACGGCTTTGTTTTTTGGCTACAAATACATTTTTGAGCATTGGCGAATTTTCGAAATGCCTAAGGCTGTTTGGGTTTGGATTCTTCTTTTCATCGGTGTCGATTTCTTTTACTATTGGTTCCATCGGATGAGTCATCAGGTAAATGCGCTTTGGGCAGCCCATATAGTTCACCATCAATCAGAAGAATACAATTTAACAGTAGCCTTGCGACAAAGCTGGTTTCAAGGTTGGTTTAGCTGGGTCTTTTACTTGCCTTTGGCTTTTGTAGGTTTCGATCCGATTATGTTTTTAACGCTAAGCTCGTTCAATACTTTATATCAATTCTGGATTCATACCAGAGCAATAAAATCAATGGGCTTTTTGGAATATATTTTAAACACGCCTTCACATCACCGCGTCCATCACGGTTCCAACCTTAAATATATTGATAAAAATCATGCAGGTACATTAATTATCTGGGACAGAATTTTTGGCACTTTTCAAAAAGAAGAAGAGGAAGTTTATTACGGCATCACAAAACCATTGGCAAGCTGGAATCCGGTTTGGGCAAATCTGCATTACTGGGATGACTTGATTAAGACAGCAAGAAAATCACCAAAAATAAGCGATAAAATTAACGTTTTTTTAAAACCTCCAGGCTGGTTCCCTGAGCATTTAGGTGGTTTTCAAAACGCTCCTGAAATTGATGAGCAGCATTATCAAAAATATAATCCAGCTTATCAATCAAAACTTACTGGATATGTTTTAATACAATTTATCATTGCGTTAGCTGCGGGTTCAATCATATTGTTTTCTTACACCAAAATGGATGCCTCATCACTAGTTTCAGGAGCTGTGTTTACCATTTGTACATTAACCGCCTGTGGTGCGCTGCTAGATCAAAAACCATGGCTCGTTAAATTCGAATATATTAGATTATTGCTGGCTGTGGTATTGATTCTGATATTAAATTTTCCAATCGGATATCAAGTTATATTTGCGGGCATACAGTTAATATCCGTAATTTGGTTCTTCAATTTGCAAAAGGAAAATCCTCAAATCAATGAAAACTAAATTATTCTCTTTTATTTTTGCGCTCGTTTTTATCATCCAGCTTTATGCTGAAACTGATGGTAATATCCAACTGCGTAATTTTTCCAAGCCTTTCATTGTACTTACGCTGTTAGCCTGGCTTTACTCGAGCACTAATCTGAAGGGACGATTTCATAAACGTATATTTACAGGATTGGTATTTGCATTAGCGGGAGACGTTTTTTTGATGTTGCAAGCCAATAATGCAAGTTTTTTTACCTTCGGATTAATCTCTTTTTTATTATGCCATATCTTTTACATCAGGGCATTTATTCTAGATCATAAATCGAACCCGGGGCTTAAAAATGCGTTTTTTCTGTGGGTTGTTGGGGCATTGATTATTTTTTGTGCGGGTTTGTTTTTCTATCTCCAACCGTTTTTAGGTAGCATGCAATTCGCCGTGTTGCTGTATGCTATTATTATTACTTTCATGGCCATAATGGCGGTGAACCGTTATGGGAAAGTTAATATTTTCAGCTACAAACTCATCTTATACGGAGCATTATTTTTCCTGTTATCTGATAGTGCACTAGCAGTAAATAAATTTACACAACCCATTCCTCAAAGTGGCGTCCTAATCATGGCGACTTATATGATTGCCCAGTTTTTAATCGTTTACGGAACGGTAGAAAGGAAACTGATTGTTACAAAAACAGAGATTTAGCGTAGTTTTTTTTTGGAAAGCGATGTTCTGCGGTAATCGGTTGCGATAGTCCTGCCATCGTTGCTCCAGATAAAAAATCGGGATCCACTGTATCTGGTTTATTAAACTCAGGATAACTTAAGAAATCCACAAGCTATATTGATAACCGTTGACTAAAGTTTACGGCAATGAATAGCGAGTTGGCTACTTATGTCTGCAATTGCATTCATTGCTCTCGGTTTCAACCAAGTGATTTGTTTAGTTTTTCTTCTGTTCTTTGTCCATTACAGTAAAAACCTGCACCAGTCTTTCGCCATTTTCATCTACCAATGTTAACGTATGTTTGCCGGGCATCGGGCTAATCGCGAACTGATGATAATTGATAGTTGTGGCAACGTATTCACTATCAATATGCCAGTGTATTTTAGCATTTTGATTGCGATGCGCTGCATTTAAAACTACTTTTCCTCTGGTTCCATCCAACTCTAACGGGATATAAACCACAGCGCCGTTTTTAGGGTATATCAATTCCATCACGTTATTTCCGCCAGATGTTTCGCAACCTGGCATAAATGGCGGCAAACTTTTATAGTCACTATTTTTAATTTTATAATAATATTCCATTGCCGGCGGTAAAATGAACCAGTTTTTGTGTTGCATGTTGGTCACGCTTTCACACTGATCGGTAACGCGGTAGGTTCCGGTTTTATCCAAATGAATCAACTTATGAAAAGGACAAACCGCGGTTTTTTCGCCGGCAGTTGGCACCATCTCATCTATAATCACCGGACAATTTTCGCCTGCTTTATAGCCACTTTGTTTGCAAATTTTCAGTTTTTTAAGTTTTGTAGCAGGCGTTTCAAACCATTTTCCGTTGGGTAATAACTTAAAAATATCGAATAAAACGGGGGCTGCTGCTTCAATGCCTACCAACCCCGGGCGACCTTCGCCATCGGCATTTCCAACCCACACACAAACCACATAATTCGGGGTTAATCCAACCGCCCAGGCATCGCGGAAGCCGAAACTTGTTCCTGTTTTCCAGGCAACCCGCTGTGACGATGAGAATTGTTCCCACAAACCCTCATCGCCGGGACGCATCACTTCTTCCATTGCATTAAATGTTGCCCAGATTGAACCATGATCTAAAAACGAATTTCTTTGATAGTCTTTTTCTTCTTTCTTTCCAGAAGTAAAATACGTGGCTGGCCTGTAATCTTCAGGATTGTATAAGCCTTTATAAGTGTTGAAATGATTCAGTGTACGAACCATTCCCATGTATGTATTGGCTAAATCCCACATGTTTACTTCGCTACCACCTAAAATTAACGATAATCCGTAGTGATCTGCAGGCTGGTTTAATGTGCCAATGCCTAGTTTTTTGAGTTTATCATAAAATCGCTCATATTTATATTGCTGCAACATTTTCACCGCAGGAATATTTAACGAGCGACTTAAGGCCTTGTCTGCCGAAATAGCGCCATCATAGCCCAAATCGTAATTCTGAGGAGAATATCCGGCAATTTGAGTCGGAATATCTGGAACCAGGGTATGAGGTAAAATAAAACCATCGTTCAGCATACTCGCATATAACAAAGGTTTCAGCGTACTTCCGGGACTTCTCGGCGCCTTAATCATATCAACATGGCTTTGTAAATCAGCTATTTCTGGTTGATAAATATTTCCTACATAACTTACAACCTGGCCATTTTTAGTATTTAAAACCAAAGCAGAAATATTGTTAATGTCATTTGCCCTGTATCGATTGTTGAATCGCTTTAAAATAGAATTTATTTTAATCTGTAAATCTTCATTTAAAGTAGATTTTATTCTTGTCGAGTTGATTTCCAGACTTACTCTTTCGGCTTTAAAACGGTTGAGCAGATGCGGTGCATTTTGAGGTAAGGGAAGTGGCTTACCTGGAACAGGTTCGAGTTTAGAAAGGTTGGCTGTTGATTGGTCGATGTATTTAAGCTTCGCAAGTTTATCCAATAAATCATTCCGTTTCTTAATTAAACGAGGGGAGTTTTTACCGGGATGAACTAAAGATGGACTATTTGGAAGAACAGCTAAAGTTGCCATTTCGCCCCAGGAAAGGGTGTTTGCATCTCGGCCATAATAGCGCCAGCTTGCAGCATCTAAACCGACCACATTACTTCCGAAAGGTGCATTGGCCGCGTACAATCCCAAAATTTCTTCTTTTGAATATTTAATTTCCAATCGCAAGGCCAGCAGCATTTCTAATAATTTCTGCCAGATGGTCCGGTCTTGCTTCCGAGATAAACGAATGACTTGCATGGTTAACGTACTGCCACCGCTAACAACACTTTTTGCTTTGAAATTTTGCCGCATGGCTCTACTCATCGCCAGAAAGTCAATCCCGATATGACTGTAGAAACGTTTATCCTCAAATGCGATAATGCAATTCTTGAATTTTACCGGAACGCTGTCAGCTACCGGAAAACGCCACTGGCCGTCGCTAGCTATTGCAGCACTTAATAAATTGCCATTACTGGCTTCAACTACAAAAGATGTTGGGGATTTAAAGAGCTTTGATGGCAGTAGCAATAAAAACACCGAAAGCAATGCAACGCAGCAAATATCTGAAATGAGGAATGCTTTTGATGTTTTGTTCATGACTAATCTTTTTTACTGTGGTTAATGTACTCACAAACCATTTTCAAGATTGCTTCGTTCCTCGCAATGACGGCCGCCATACACGTCATTGCGAGGAACGAATCAAGCTCAATAATTCGCTACACTACTGAGAGTTATCAAGTTGAGTAATGTGAAAACTGCATATCCTACCTCACTACCTGAACCCACTTACCAGCTTGCGTAGCAGAAATATCATTGTTATACATCGCTTCGCATTGAACCGCTGATAAATAATATCTACCTGTGTAAGAAGCATTCAATAATACTTTGTAAACCAGGCTTTCATTTTCTCTGATATTAAAGTACGTGAAAACCCTGTCATCTCTGATATCCTGATAAGTGAATGGTGATGATGCTAAAATACTTTGATTATCATTTACCCTTGTATTGATAATTTCCCAACCCGACGGGAAAATTTGCGTCAATGCCATCTGCTCGTAGTAGCCCATTCTTCCTGGATTCTTCACCGTTACTTCTGCGTAGAAATCAGTTCCCTGCTTTAAGGTTGTTGGATCCAGAATTGTACCATTTAAGCGCTTGTAAGTTACGTTCATATCTAAAACATCTGGTCGGTTTGGTAAAAAGTTATTCTGACCAGCCACTGGTTGCCCTTCTAATACCAAACGAACAAATAATACATTGTTACCATTATTGGTAACAGACGCCGTGCTGCCTTTGAAATTAACAGCTGTGCTATTCAGATATTGATTTGAATTTACCGGCGCTGATTTTCCATCCAGCACATATTGGTATTGCAATTTATTTGACGACTGGTTTGAACCACAAAACTTCCCAATGGCTAATAAACTGTAAGCTGTTGTTTGCGTACTATACCAGGTATTTTCACCCAGTTTAGCCGCTAAAGGCTGCAATAAACTAGCCGCTTTGGCTTTCTGACCAAGCAGGGTAAGGGTTTCCAGAATCATCGCCCCATCACGAACATCTGATCCATAAGTTCCACCAAGCTGTTTATAAGGTTGAATGGATGTATCCAGTCCGCTAATCATATTTTGAGCAACGCTGTTTTGTCCTGCCAGTTTGTAAGCCGCCGCCAAGCGCCATTTTGCTGCTACAGAAAGGTATTCAAAAGCTTTCAGGCGGTTCATGGCTGCCATTTCCGGTTTCTTGGCTAAAGCAAGCATGTACAAACGATAAGCCTGAGATAGATCTCCTCCATAAAAATTATCGCTGTTTGGCGCCCAGTTAGCTGCTTTTGTTTTTTGATAACGCAGCAATTCATCCAATAACCCGACAGGCAAGGTATAACCTGCATTCTGCGCTTCCACAAGGAAATGACCTGCATAATTACTTCCCCATTCATCAGAACTTCCTTCGCCTGGCCAGTATGATAATCCGCCGTCTGTAGTCTGGAAGCCTTTTAAACGCGTAATTCCAGCTTTAATATTCGATTCGGCTTTCGCTTTTTGCTGCTCCGTTAACGGACTTAACCGATCAAGAAATAATTGAGGGAAAACGCCTGAAGTGGTTTGCTCCACACATCCGTGAGGATACTGAATTAAATAACTCAATCGTTTACCCAGATTAATCGCAGGAATAGAAGAAACCTCAAGCGAACCAGAGTTTGTGCCCGCCATGCCAATAGGTTGGTAATTCACCGCCCATTTAGTATGCGGTTGTACCGTTGCAGAAACCACATTAGTGATATAAGGATTTGGATTTCGAATATCCATTTCCACATCGTAATCTGTTCTTTCGCCGCCACTTTGTGCAATTACTTTTACTTTAGCAATGCCCACTTTGTCAGGTGCTTTCACTTCAAAGTAAGCCATCTGTTCTCCGGTTTTCTGGTAGTAAAGTTGCTGTTTATTGGTGCCCTGAACAATTAAATTATTGGCCTGAAGCTGAACCGAAACATTTTTCAGGTTATTTTCTGTTGCAAAAACCGTAACAGGTAAAGTAAATGTTTCTCCTGGGCCGATTACTCTAGGTAGTGTTGCCAAAACCATTAAAGGTTTTTTAACCTGAACAGATTTTTCTGCGAAGCCATAAGCTGCATCTTGTCCGGCAACCACCATTGCCCGAACAGCACCAATATACTGTGGCAATTTAAATTTGTGTGTTTTACTTTCGCCTTTGCCTATCGTAAATGGTCCCATAAATTTAACCACTGCCTTAAAACGATTTGCTTTGGCAGGGTTTAGGTTTTTATTGATACTTCCATCTCCACCAATGCTCAGGATGCGTTCCAGGTTACCGCCCCAGGCGCCTAGTACGTAATCAAATAAATCCCAGGTTTTTACACCCAAACCTTCGCGGGCGTAGAATGCACCATGTGGATCTGGTGTTTTAAAACGTGTCAAATCCAACAACCCTTCATCTACCAAAGCAATGGTATACGTCATGGCTTTGCCGTCTTGCTCACCAATAGTGATGGTGTTTTCCGTTTCAGGTTTGATTTTATCCAACATTTTTATGGTCGGTTTCAAAATGGTTCGCGGATCTTCAACTGAAATCGGAATGGCACCATACATCCTGATTGGCAAATCGTTAACGGTTTGCGCATGAGGCTGCAGCAGCGTAACGTTCGCGAAAACGTTTGGAGCCATTTCTTTTTCTGCCTTGAATTTATACTGTGTTTGTCCGGCTTTAGTATCAATCCAGAAAGTTTTCAAAACCCTGCTTCCGTTTTCAATAGAAATTAATGCTCTTCCATCTTTACCTGTCGGGATGGTTAACGTTATGTCTTCCCCAACTGTAAATTTTTCTTTGTTAGCCGTAAAAGACAACATCGATGCTTCGGTAGGATTTGCACCCTGCTCACGCTGAGCCCAACCTGGCCAATCTACATAAACTGATTTTCCAGTTACGTGTCCACCATTTAAATCACGAACAAGGATGAGATAGCGTCCCCATTCCGGTTCATCAATTCGCAAGTTCCAGCTACCTTTACCGTTCGATAGGTTAACCTGGTGTGTTTCAACCAATTTATTGTACTGGTTTTGGGTGAAATTTGCATAAGTGTATTGATCATCTTGTTCCCACCACCAACGCCACTGTGTTTTATACACTTCTAGCTGAACGGTTTTGCTTCCGCCCAACAGTTTTCCATCGGTATTAACATTTACAATTTCGATTTTATGATCTTTTCCGGTCACTAGTCTGCCACTTAACTTATCTCCCTTAGCCGGACGAATGCCCAAATAACTGCTGTAAACATGATACGGAATGCTAAGATTATCGAGGCTGAAATTTCCTCCAGGTTCAAAAACCTTCGTGGTGAAATTTGCTCGTAAAACTCCCGGAGCTGTGTTATTTTCAATGAGGTTGGTATTAATTTGCGCAGTTCCGGCTCCATTTAAAGTCCCTTCGAAAATGGTTTTCACCTGCGACTCAAAATTTACTGTTGGATTATCAAAACTAAAACCTTCGAAACCTTTAAACTTGGTTTCAGTGGTATTTAAGTTCACATCAACCTTTGCTTTCAGATTTTGTGCCGGCGTACCAAAAAGCCATTTTGCCGATAGGGTAGCAGGTGATGTGCCAGAACTTAGGTACGTTCTGTTACCAACGTTAAAATCAATTTTCAAACGGTTAGGCATTACCGTTTCTATTTTTAATGTTTTAGTAAATGTTGCGCCACCAGCTTTTACTTTCGCCATCCAGTTTCCTGTAGGAACAGTATTTTCTGTTGCCGTTTTAAAACTGTAAAATCCGTTTACTGGTCTGCCGTTAATTAACCGTTTATAAAGCTGACCTTTTGGGTTATAAAACTCCATGGTAACGGGATAATTTGCCGGAAGTTTCTTCAGCTTATCTTCTAAAATAAACGATACAAACAAACTATCGCCGGGGCGCCATACGCCGCGTTCTCCATATATAAAACCTTTAAGTCCGCTTTGCACTACGTCTCCGCCAACATCGAAACGGCTTAACGGTAAAGAGCTACCATCATCTAATTTTAAATAACCTCGTTCCGAACCGTTTTTGGCAATTAGTAAAAACGGTTGGCGTTTCAAATCAAATCTGGCAAAACCATCTCCATCTGTTTTTGTGGTGAAGATAATCTGCTTTTGATAATCCATCAGTTCTAAACTTACACCGCTCATGGGTTTTGCAGTAAGTAAATCCGTAGTAACAATCAGCATGCTATTATCGTTTCCGCGTTTGGCAACGAGACCAATATTCGAAGCGATTAAATTTCTGCTTGCCCAGCGTTGATTGGTGTAAAATGAAGGTGTGCAGGGATTATCTTTATCTGACCAACGGTAGTTTTGAGGATAGTAATTGTTGTATCGTTGCCAGAAATCATCATCCTCATCAATCTTTTCCCCGTAATAGCCACCTTCTTCATCGTAATAACCCTCACCATCATCGGTTGCTTTTTCATCATTTGCCTTACAATTGTATGCATTATACTCCTGCCTAAACGCAATTGTTACCCGATACATTGCACCTGGTTCGGTGCGGATCATTTTATCCAAATCCAGTGTGAAGCGGTTTTTCTTATGCAGATTTAAGGCTTTATCCTCATCCAGCCGAACTGTTTTCTGTAAAATTGGTTTGGCTACCCTACGTAGCTCGTTTGCATCTTTATAAGTATTGGTTTGAAAAAACTGAGGAATATTATTTTCATAAATTTTAATTACAGTAACATCAACTGCTTTTAAATTAATGGCTTCAAAAGGTAAAACCAATTTGCCAGAATTTGGCAAAATGGTACCGCCACCTGCAATGGTAACAGAAGGAAGTTTATCTTCGAAAACCAGATTTGCAGTTTTTCCTCCTGATAAGGTTTTTCCGTTGATATTTTCTACACCGTTATTCACGTTTAAGGTGTAGTCGCCTTTCAATTCTTCGGCTGCGTAAACTTTTACCTGGCTGGCATCAATGGTATAACGTAAATCGCTCAGGTTGCCCAACGAAATCATTCCCGTTAAATCCTGGCCAACTCCAATAGGCTCCGAAAATTGCACTAAGGCGTAATCTTCTTCACCCTGGATGGCTTTCATATCCAAAATTTCAAATTTATTTAAAGCAGGAATTCTGATTTCTTCTTCACCCTTTTGTTCAGCATCAATGGCGTCGCCGTCCCATTCAATTTTTAAAGTTTGGTCGGTACTTTTCTTTTTTATACTATCTATGGTAAATTTTGAAATGTTCTTTGCCGGGTCATGCTGCCACTTAACCTTTAATTTCTGGTCGAAATCAAGCTCGATGATCTTTTCAATTTTTGAGGTTTCCTCCGCATCAGCAGTGGCTACTTCTCCAGTGAGTTTCATATAATCAAGGGAAGTATTGTTTTGAGAAACCAGGCCATTTTGAGAAAGCATGGCGCCAGGAGTGATCACTTTAAATTCAAAGTCGAAATCCTCTAAACCTTTTTCCGTGGCAGAAACTTCTGATAATTTAAATGATGCTTCATATTCCTTTCCGGATTTTAAGTTTTCGTCAGGTCTAAATTCCACAGTCTGCGGATCAATCCAATAAGTTTTTCCTGAGATGGAGGGTGAAAAATCGAATAGGTCGCGTGAATCAGGCTTGCCTAAATCCTGCATTCCGCTAGCGGCATTAGCCAGATGCACACGGATATAACTCTTTTTTGAGATTGTTCCGGAGGTATAGGCCTCAATATATTTCGCATAGGCCTGATTATCTTCATTCGATTTTTTCTTTCGGTTAAAATAAAAAAACAGTAAAGCTGCGATAGAAGCCGCTAGTAAACCGATAAAAATAAATTTCTTTTTGGATGATGATTTGTAGGTAGAGGGTTGTTCCATTTTTGAAATTCTGATTAGATGTGATTCAAAATAAACTAAAAATCCCGTTAAAATAACTTATGTTGAAAATTAGCGTGTTGTGGGGATTTTGATTTATAATATTAAACCTATTGATTTTATAACAGATATTTTGCCTTAATGTATATCTGTTTATAGTTTCCTTTTTTTTGCCGGTTCTTATCTATTATTTGTATTTGTGGTGGAAGAAGTACAGATCAAAAATAGCCAATTGAGCAGGTTATATTTGTTCCTTTGCAATGATTTGGATAAGTTTACAGATCAATCCCAATTCAACCAGATATGATTAAGAAATTATTGATTTTTTCGAGCCTGATTTTAACTTATAACCTCACTTTTGCGCAGAAAGCAGATGTTGAGCAAGCGGTAAATAAGCTAACCAGGTTGATGATTACTCCAGATAGTTTAGCTTTAAATCAATTGGTTTTGAATGATTTAAGCTATGGACACTCAAGTGGTAAAGTAGAAACTAAGCAGGAGTTTTTGCATGCATTGCTTTCTAACTCTTCTGATTTTGTTGAGATCAACTTAACTGATCAAAAGATTATCGTTCAAAATAAAACAGCCTTGGTACGCCACACATTAAATGCGAAAACAAATGATAAAAATGTTCCTGGTGCAGTAAAGCTACATGTTTTGCTTATTTGGAGTAAGGAAAAAGCAGGATGGAAGCTGTTAGGAAGACAAGCGGTTAAAGTGCTTTAATTTCTATCGTCACTCTGAATTTATTTCAGAGTCTAAATAATAAAGATGCTGAAATGAATTCAGCATGACGACTTGAGGTGAGTGCCTATTTTATCATCACCCCGGGGCGGTTAACCAATGGGATTTTTATCAAATTTGAATCAATAATACTTTCAGGAAGGAAGATAAATTTTTTGTCGTAAATGGTGGAGCCAATGTAATAGCTTAACCAATATTCATTTGTCAGGCCAAAAACTTCGGGGTCAATCGCTTCAACACCTTTAAAATCATTGGCTTCCATGTCGCCAATAAAATGCCTTAAAACAGATGTTTTAACTTGTTTGCCATCTTTCTCGCCGTAACCTTTTGAACTAATTAAAACGTTTGTAATTGGCTCATTTTTTAGATTCACGAGATAAACCGTCCAGTTTTTTACTTCAGGAGTTTCGCTCATGAGCACAACAGCCATTGCAATATCTTCTACGGTATTTTCAGGTAAATCAGCTTTCATTTGGATAAAGGATAAAAGAGCAAAGCATAAAGACTGCGATTTTTAGGTTTAAAACAATTAATCTTTAATCTTTGTTCCTTACTCTTTGTTCAAAATTATTTCTTTTTCGCAACCGCTTTTTTCACTGCCGGCGCTTTCTTTTTTGCAGGGGCTTTTTTCTTTGTTTCAAAAGCATTTGGCACTTGCTCCACAATCATCTTTTTGATTACTTCCAAATCAACATCAGCCAACTCTTCAGCTGTATATTTTTGCTTTGTGGCCTCATTATTTCTTAACTTCAGCATTAATTTACCGAAACGAATAAAAGGTCCCCAGCGGCCATTTTCAATTGAAATTTTTTCAGCATCCCAAACTTTAATAAAGCGGTTAGCTTCTTTCTCCACTTTTTTACTGATCAGCGTCTCAATATCTGCTTGTGTTAAATTGTCGAAATCGTAACCTTTAGCCGGAATATTGATAAACAAATCGTTCCATTTAATAAACGGACCGAAACGGCCTTTGCCTTTCGTTACACCCAAGCCTTCGTAATAGGCAATAGGTGCATCCGCATCCATTTTCTCTTGTATAATCTGTACTGCTCTTTCATAAGTTACCGAAAGCGGCTCTTCGTTTTTAGGAAGTGAAATAAAAGCATCACCCCATTTCACATATGGGCCAAAACGGCCAACGCCAACCATTACTTCTTTGCCTTCAAAATCAGGTAGTTGCATTGGTAGTTTGAACAATTCCAAAGCATCACCTAACTGAATGGTAGCCACTGATTGATTACGCATTAAACTTGCATAACGTGGTTTTTCTTCTTCATCGAGCTCACCAATTTGAACCAGTGGTCCGAATTTACCAACCTTGGTATACACATTTTTACCGGAAGCAGGGTCAACACCAAGCAAACGTTCGCCCGTAGCACGTTCAGCTGTTTCCAGCGTCGTTTCTACTTCAGTGTGGAAAGGACTATAGAAAGAGTGTAGCATTTTAGTCCACTCTTGCAAACCTTGCGCAATCTCATCAAATTCTTTTTCAACCTTCGCCGTGAAATTAAAATCAACAATTCCTTTAAAGTGTTCAACCAGGAAATCGTTTACCACTTCACCAATATCAGTAGGAAAAAGCTTTTGTTTTTCTGCTCCGGTAATTTCAGATCTAGCATCTTTGTTTACTTTTCCGTCGGCTAAAATAATAGCAGTAAATTTACGCTGTTTACCATCCCGATCTTCCTTAACAACATAACCGCGGTTTTGAACCGTAGAAATTGTTGGGGCATAAGTAGAAGGGCGGCCAATGCCTAATTCTTCTAATTTTTTAACTAAACTGGCCTCTGTATATCTTGCCGGTGGACGAGAATAACGCTCTGTGGCCTGCATTTCTTTCAAAAATAATTCTTGTCCTTTGGCTAATGGAGGTAAAATCGAACCGCCTTCTTTTTCATCACCTTCTTCATCATCAGTAGATTCTAAGTAGACTTTTAAGAAGCCATCAAATTTTAATACTTCACCTTCAGCAACTAAATGTTCTTTGCGGGTTGAAGCTGTAATCTGTGCGGTAGTTTTTTCAAATAACGCCTCACTCATTTGTGAAGCAATGGAACGTTTCCATATTAAGTCATACAAACGTTTTTCCGAAATATCGCCATCAACCGTATGGCGATCAAAGTAAGTAGGGCGGATGGCTTCGTGTGCCTCCTGAGCACCTGCCGATTTTGTTCTGTACACCCTTTGATGGTGGTATTTATCGCCATAGGCCGATTTAATTTCAGCCGCCGCGGCGTTTAAAGCTGTTTCAGATAAGTTTACTGAATCCGTTCTCATGTAGGTGATCTTACCGGCTTCGTATAAACGTTGCGCAACCTGCATGGTTCTCGCTACCGGAAAACCCAATTTCCTCGAGGCTTCCTGTTGCAATGTAGAAGTGGTAAACGGCGCCGCCGGATTGCGTTTGGCAGGTTTGGTTTCTAAACTGTTGATGTCGAACTTAGCGTTTGCACAATCTTGCAAAAATTTCTCAGCATCAGCTTCGCTTTCAAAACGATGTGGTAATTCTGCTTTAACAATTTCTTTGCCTTTACCTGTAGAGAACTGAGCTGTGATTTTAAAGGCAGCAGCTGCATTAAAGTTTTGTACTTCTCTTTCCCGATCTACAATTAAGCGTACCGCAACAGATTGTACACGGCCTGCAGAAAGCGATGGTTTTACTTTTTTCCATAAAACAGGAGAAAGTTCGAAACCCACCAGTCGATCTAAAACCCGGCGAGCTTGCTGTGCATTTACCAGGTTATAATCAATATTGCGTGGACTATCAATTGCCTTTAGTATAGCAGGTTTGGTAATTTCGTGAAAAACAATACGTTTGGTTTTCTCTTGTTTTAGTCCAAGCGTTTCAAAGAGGTGCCAGGAAATGGCTTCTCCCTCGCGGTCTTCATCGGATGCTAACCAAACCATTTCGGCTTCCTTAGCAAGTTTCTTCAATTCAGCGACGAGTGCTTTTTTATCAGCCGGAACTTCGTATTTCTGTGCGAAATCATTCGCAATATCAATCGCCATATCGCCTTTGGCTAAATCCCGAATATGGCCGTAGCTCGATTTCACAAGGAAATCTTTGCCTAAATAGCCTTCTATAGTTTTAGCTTTTGCGGGTGACTCGACGATTAATAAATTTTTGGCCATGAAATAACGATTTTGTGCAAATAAAGCTATAATTAAAGCATAAATCCAAACATGAGCTAAATTTTATACAAATTATTTTCCAAAATCCCATCAAATTCAATTGATTTTTGAAATTTCATCAGCTTAAATTTTTAGTGGATCGTAATTTTTTGGAAAGCAATTTCAGTACAGTTTTCGCCAGGCTTTGTCCCGCCCTATGTTCCAAATCCTCAACCTCGTACCTCGGTTTCCGGGTTTTTCACGCGGTCGGGTTTAGGTGGCCAATGTAGTTTAGGTTACAACAGCTGCATGGCGTATACCTATTAACCGTTAATAATGAAAACACCTACTACGTTGCAAATTCGGTTGACTGGTTTTAAAAAACTGCAGGATGTAAACTAAACCCGATTGTACGGATGCCATTTTTCATGGCAGGAGGGAAAGCGGGGCGGTTATTGCCGATGGAAATATGACTTTCGTTTTCTAATATTAAAACTTAAAGTGCTATTATTCATTTTGGCATTTAATTTACAATCAAAACCTGTAACAAAAACTATTTGTGCCTATATTCGTATATAAAAAGAAAAAACGATGATCAGCACTATTTTAATTCTGTTAAATTTTTTGATGCCTACGCCACCAAAAAATGTTTACGATTTCAGCTTCAAAACCATTGACGGTAAAGAAGTAAAACTTTCTAAGTTTAAAGGAAAGAAAATTTTAATTGTAAATACCGCTTCGAAGTGTGGTTACACACCACAATATGAAGATTTAGAAAAACTTCAAAAACAATATGGTAAAAAGGTAGTGTTAATCGGATTTCCAGCCGGAAATTTTGGCGGACAGGAGTTTTCTACCAATGCCGAAATTAAAGAGTTTTGTACAGGAAAATATAACGTTTCATTTTTGATGGCTGAAAAAACCAGTGTTAAAGGCGATGATATCAGTCCGTTGTTTAAATACCTTACTACGCAAACCGGTACGGAAGAACAAGGTGATATTAAATGGAACTTTGAGAAGTTTTTAATAAACGAAAAAGGGGAGTTGGTTCACCGTTTTCGTTCTAAAACAAAGCCGACTGATGAGGCCATTGTAAAGAACCTATAAAAAGGTTGGAAGGTGTGAGGTGTAAAATGGAATGATTTTCTTTTGCATTTCGCAATAAAAAAGGTAAAATAAATTGGATCATATTCAATTCATTTTACCTTTTTTTTATAAATAAGATTTTGTAAATATAGATGCCTAAAGATTGTTAGGCTCATTATCCACTTCACATCATCCTCTTTACATCTTAAACTAGTTTTTTTCTAACACAGTTTTCCAAACTACTGCACTTAAAACTGCGCCAACAACCGGAGCTGCTACAAATAACCAGATTTGTTTGATGGCTTCACCGCCTGCTAAAACCGCAGGGCCAATACTACGTGCCGGGTTCACAGAAACACCTGTAACTTTAATGCCAACGATATGAATTAAAACCAATGAAAGCCCAATAGCTAAACCAGCGAAACCGCCATTAATGTTTTTAGTTGAAGTAGCACCGAAGATGACCAGTAAAAAGATAAATGTAAATACAGCTTCGGCAACAAATGCGGCTGTAGAATTGTATTCGGCTAAATAGCCTTTACCCCAACCGTTTGAACCCAATGCCCATTCTTTCATTTCGAAATTTGCCTGGTTGCTTACAATTAAGTAAAGTAGGCCAGCTCCCGCAATTGCTCCCAAAATCTGGGCTATAATATAATAAGCTGCTTCGCCGGCTTTCATTCTTCCGGCCACAACCATTCCAATTGAAATGGCTGGATTAATGTGGCAGCCCGAAATGTGGCCGATTGCATAAGCCATTGCCACAACAGATAAACCAAAGGCAAAAGAAATCCCCAGCAAACCTACACCAGTTGTGCCATCTGCACCGGCGATGACTGCGCTACCGCATCCCATTAAAACTAATACTAATGTGCCTAGAAATTCGGCACTGAATTTTGAGAATTTACTCGTCTCCATGTTATTTTTTTGTTAAAGGTTAAAAAAACAATAGGGGGAGATTTGCGGCAAATGTAAGTGAAATATTACAAATTTGAAAGTTAGTTCCCTTCAGGAAGGATTTAGCGTGGCTTGAAATTTTTATTAAAAAGAAAGGGGCTTAAAATTTAAGCCCCAAATAAACCAAACAAACTATTTATGAAGTATAGATATAACCCATAACCTTAAAAAATGTTTGTGAAAATATTTTTTTGTTATAATTTTTTTAGCGTTTCAAGAAAATTAAAAAAGATTCAGTTGATCTGGCTGGTAAGCCGCCGGATTAAATTGATAGGCAGGTATTGTTGATTTGCTTTTGCTTACATAAAATACTTCTGTTTCCTGGTATCGCGAAGCTACTTTTACAAAAGTATCACCTGCAACATCCCTGAATATATTTTCAACCAACATAGGGTCGTTGTTGTCTTTTGATAAATGACTCAGCAACAAATGACTCATAAATGCTGGTTTATGATTTTGAAAAAGTTCCAGCGCCTGCGTATTGCTCAAGTGTCCATGTCCGCTGGTTATTCTTCTTTTCAGAAAGTAAGGATAGCTACCGTTGGCTAACATTTGTGCACAGTAATTGGCTTCAAGAAATGCCGCATGGCAGGTTTTGAATTGACTGATTAAACGATCGCATACCGAGCCAATGTCTGTAAAAACACCAACCCGAACATCATTACATTCTATAGTAAAACTATAAGGATCTGCGGCATCATGAAATTTGGAAAAGGCAAATACGTTAAGGTTTCCTATTTTGATTTTTTGCAGGTGCGAAATCGGAAAAATGTTTTCTTCATTTAACAGGAGTCTGCTGCTTTTGTAAGTTGGTGTGCTAATGTAAACCGGTAAGTGATGTTTCTTTGCAAAAACGCTTAAACCCTTAATATGATCGCTATGTTCATGAGAAATGAAAATCGCTTTGATTTTCTCAAGGGATAAGCCTAAGCGGTTAATTCTCAGTTCGACTTCTTTGCAAGTTAATCCAACATCAATTAAAACAGCCTCGTTTTCGTTGCCAACATAGTAACAGTTGCCGTTACTTCCCGAATTTATTGATGTGAAATATAATGCCATTTTGAAACCGCAAGTTACGGCTAATTTGCATAACGATAAAGTAAATTAAACCTTAGTTCCGTTATATTCCACCAATCGAGAAAGTAAAGGTAGAAATGCCTGGATAAGTGTAATCTCTTCTGCTGAGAATATTTTTTCCATGGTTTGTACGAGCCATTCTTCTTTGATTTTTCTACTGGCTATAATATGTTTTTCTCCGAGTTTAGTTAAGCTGATAAAAACCTTTCTCTTATCGTCTTCGCTCGGTTGTCGCTCAACGCATTTTGCCTCAACTAACCGATTGATGATTTGAGAAATTGCCTGTTTGGAAACCCGCTCCATTTCGGCAAGTTCAGTGGAAAGCAGCATGCCGTGCTGTTCTAATAACGACATAGTAATTAATTCTGCGTTGCTAAATTCAGAGCTCACATTCTGTTTTCGCAATTGTCGGGTGAGGCGTGTAACAGTGCTCCTTAGTTTAGCAGCAATTTCCTGAGTGGGTGTTGGCATTTTTTTAGTAAATAAACTTTACAAATATAGTGTTATTTAAATTTAAAGTTCTTCATTTATTTATAGATTTATATGATTTTGTGATGTTTTAATGATAAAATTAGTTATTATTGGTTTTGTCAACTCAGTTGAAATTTATAATTTTGTAAAGTTACTTTACTACTTTGATATATGACAATTTTTCGTTCACTCAGACATTATAATTACAGGTTATTTTTTTCAGGTCAGGCCATTTCGTTAGTTGGTACCTGGATGCAACGTGTTGCAATTAGCTGGCTAGTTTACCGCTTAACAGGCTCAGCTTTTTTGCTTGGACTCATCACTTTCCTCAGTTTAATTCCATCATTGGTGCTGGCGCCTTATGCCGGCAGTTATGTAGACAGGCACAATAAATACAAGATATTAATCATAACACAAGTGATTTTGATGTTGCAGGCCGGTGCGTTAGCTTTGATGATTTGGTTTAAGGTTTACGATATATTTTGGATTGCTGCACTTTCTTTGGTGCAGGGTTTGGTAAATGCATTCGATGTAACGGCCAGGCAGTCGCTGATGGTTAACTTAATCGATGATAAGGAAGATTTGCCGAATGCCATTGCATTGAATTCATCTGTTTTTAATGCGGCAAGGCTAGTGGGGCCGGCATTGGCTGGTGTGATTTTGAGTACTTTGGGCGAGGATATCTGTTTTCTGATTAACTTCCTTAGTTTTATTGCTGTGCTTGGTTGTATGGTGATGATGAAATTAAAATTAACAGCCCATGTTAAATCAAAAGAAAATATCTGGATTGATCTTAAAAAAGGCTACGATTATTTGAAAGCATCTCCAGATTTGGCATCAATGATTTTAATGATGGCGGCATCGAGTCTTCTGGTGATTCCATTTACCACTTTATTGCCTGTTTTTGCGAAGGATGTTTTTAACGGAACGGCTACAACGTTTAGCTGGTTTGAAAGTGCTGCCGGTTTTGGTGCCTTTTTCGGAGCGATTTATATGGCCACCCTTAAAGTGAAACAAAATCTTCAGAAAATAGTGATGGTTTCAGGGGTGCTATTGGCTGTTTCTGTAGTGGCATTGGCTATTAGTCCGTCGCTTATCCTGGCTTTAATTTGTACCGGTTTGGCTGCACTTGGCTTAATGGCGCAAACGTCATCTATCAATACCTATTTGCAAACACATGCTGACGATTTAATGCGTGGAAGAACCTTGAGTTACTACATCATGGCTTATCAAGGAGTTTTGCCGCTTGGAAGTTTGCTTATGGGATATCTGGCACACCAGTTTGGGACACAAACCGTGGTAGCTTTTGAGGGGATAGCGGGTTTGCTCATTGTTGGCGCTTTTGTTTATAATGAAAAGCATCGTAATGAGATAAGAGGAAATGGGATTTCATTAACCTAATGAACCACCAGCTTGCAATCAACCATTACTTTTTGATAATTCTGGATTTCAATTTCATCGTTAATCAGCTGCAATAGCAGCCTCATCGCATTTTCTCCTACAGATTCAGGGTTTTCTTCAACAGATGCTATCGGAGGAAAATCCAGATAGCTGATAACAGATGTGTTTCCGAAACCGATACACTCGATTTTATCAAAGTTGGGATGTTCAATTGATTTTAAATACTTAATGGCATCAAATAATATTGGCTCCTTAAAAGCAACCAGTGCTGTGGGCGGGTTTTCTGAATTTGCAAAAAGGCTTTGAATGGCGGTAATTGTATTGTCCCGGTCGAAATCAGTGTAGGCAACCAGATCAGATGAAAATGAAACATGATTATTCTTTAAGGCATTGATGTAACCATTAAACCGGTCATGCGTAAAACTGATCATTTTCGGTCCACCTAAATACGCAATTCTTTGATGACCTCTATCAATTAAAAATTGTGTTGCCTCATAACATCCCTGAAAGGTATTTCCTAAAACTTTATGGCAGTTTAAGTTGAAACTTGGATTTCTGGTGTAATAAACAACAGGTGTGCCCATATTTTCAAACTGGTCAAAGTGTGAAAAGTTTTGAGTTTGCTTAGATATGGCTACGATCAATCCATCAACACGGCTCTTCAAAAGTCTGTTCGCAGATTGAATTTCCTTTGCCAAATCATCGTGGGTTTGACTGATGATGATATTATATCCGTTTTCTGTGGCAAATTGCTCAACCCCGTAAATGCTCCTCGTAAAAAAATGATCAAGCAGATTGGGCAGAATAACTCCTATAATCCGCGATTTTCTTTCTTTTAGATTTATAGCTGATTTATTTGGCGTAAAACGTAACTCCTTCGCCATCTCCTGAACACGTTTTTTGGTGTACTCATTTATGGTTGGATAATTATTTAGTGCTTTTGACACTGTTGAAACTGACATTTTTAGCTTTTCAGCAAGAAATTTCAGTGTTATAGGAGTATTTTGCTTCATCTTGTCCAATCGCTATTGCATAGATAAGGAAAATTTCTCAATTATTTCAAACGTTTGAAATGTCTGTACGACTCGATTTATTGCCCTCTTGCTACAGAATAAAGGATTTTTGATCTGTAGTTTTTATAGATTCGCCAGCTCAGGCAGGATGTATAATCAAGAACATACATACCGGAGTTTTAAAGTTTGAATCGGTTATGTACACGTAATGTTGTATATAAAACATTGATAATGAATTGTATCTAAATTTTGCTCAAATTTAGTCGGGCGGTGGAAACACCGTCCGTTAATTAATTGTTAGTTTTGAAAAGATCAATTAATTAACAAAACCAGATTATTTATGCTAAAATCAACCTATCGAATTATTTTAATCTGCTTATCGCTCTTCACATCAATGGGTTACGCCCAAGTTAGCACCATTCAAAATATTCAAGGTAGAAACATCCAAAGCCTGAATGGTAAATGGAATTATATTATCGATCCTTATGAAAACGGTTATTATGATTACCGGCATCAACCATTCGATCAAACTAAAACAGGAACAGGCGGCTTTTTTGATGACCGCGAGCAGAAAGATAAATCGGAACTGATTGAATATAGTTTCAATGGTTCACCACATATGAATGTGCCTGGTGACTGGAATTCACAGTCTGAAAAACTAGAGCTTTATGAAGGCACAGTTTGGTTACGTAAAAAATTTGATGCCAAGCCAGAAAAAGGGAAAAAATATTTTATCTATTTCGGTGCTGTAAATTATGAGGCTCATGTTTATCTAAACGGGAAAAAACTTGGCATACATAAGGGTGGTTTCACGCCATTTCAATTTGATGTAACCAATAAACTTAAAACTGGCGAAAATTCAGTTGTGGTAAAGGTAGATAATACCAGGAAGCCCGATGAAATTCCAACAACCAACACCGATTGGTGGAATTACGGTGGCATTACCAGAGATGTATACCTGGCAGAATTTCCTGATCATTTCATTAGTGATTACAAATTGCAGTTGGTTAAAGGCAATAATAACCTGCTTAATTTTTCTTTGAAATTAGCAGATCCAACTGCCGGTCAGGAAATTACCTTATCGATTCCGGAATTAAAGTTGGAGAAAAAATACAAAACTGATGGCGAAGGGAAAATAGATGATGAGTTTACATGGAATAACTTAAGTCTTTGGTCGCCAGAAAATCCGAAGCTTTATGAGGCAAATATCAAATCAGATAAAGAAAGCATTAATGATAAAATAGGTTTTCGTACCATCGAAGCAAAAGGCGACAGTATTTTGTTAAATAACAAATCGGTTTTTCTCCGCGGGATATCGCTTCACGACGAAAATCCATTAATCGCAGGTCGTTTACGCTCTAACGGTGATATGAGGATGATGCTGCAGTGGGCCAAAGACATGAACTGTAACTATGTTCGCCTGGCACATTATCCGCACAATGAAGAAATGATCCGTTTGGCGGATGAAATGGGCTTAATGGTTTGGGCAGAAGTACCGGTTTATTGGACCATTAACTGGACCAATCCAGCCACCTACGCAAATGCCAAGCAACAGTTAACAGATTTAATCGTTCGTGATAAAAATAGGGCAAGTGTAATCATCTGGTCTGTGGGTAATGAAACCCCTTTAAGTGATGCCCGTTTAAGTTTTATGAGCAATTTGGTAGAAACCGCACGCAGTTTGGACGATACCCGGCTAATTGCTGCTGCGCTTGAGGTGCATCGTGAAGGCAATACCATGATTTTGAATGATCCTTTAGGTGAAAAGATAGATCTGGTAAGTTTTAACGAATATGCCGGTTGGTATTTTGGTGGCGTTCCAAGTGAAATTACAAAGTATGATTTCAATATCAAATACAATAAACCTGTGGTGATTAGTGAATTTGGGGGCGATGCTTTAGCTGGATTTCACGCGGATGAAAATACCCGTTGGAGTGAAGAATACCAGGAAGCGCTGTACAAAAATCAAATTACGATGTTATCCAAAATTAAATCGCTCAAAGGAATTACGCCATGGATTTTGACAGATTTCAGATCGCCTCGCCGGCAACATCCGGTTTATCAAAATTTTTGGAACCGCAAGGGTTTAATTTCAGAAACCGGCGAAAAGAAGAAAGCCTATTTCGTTCTAAAAAATTTCTATAGGGAAATGCAGGAAAAATATAAATAAAGTTGAAATATGATTACAGATGATAGCTGCTGAATGATAAATAGTTAACTATGCTGTTTAGAAATGATACGTAATAATTATTATTTTGTGACTTTATTGAATGATTTATTCGGAAATTCGAAGTTCAAAATAAGATTTTGCGCCGCTGATTTGGCGTATAACGTAAATAAAATAATAATGAAACAAAATTTGAGCATTTTATTGATTTTGGCAACCGCACTTACTGCAACTGCACAAAACAAAAAAAACGTAAAAACAGTTGCGAAAACTGTTCAAACGTATGCTGTCGGCAATAAGAAAGTGATAGTTTACATTACTGCCGAAAAATCTGATTATCGATTGAGCAAAACAGAAACTTTGAATTTTGTTGAAAATAGGCAGCCTTTCGAAACCGAGCCAACCATCTTTGTTGATCCTACGATAAAATATCAAACATTAGTAGGTATTGGCGGTGCGTTAACCGATGCTTCTGCAGAAACTTTCGCCAAGCTTTCAAAAAAAAATCAACAGGAATTATTATCCGCTTATTACAATAAAGATAAGGGAATTGGTTATACGCTTGCCCGTACCAACATTGCAAGTTGCGATTTCTCAAGCGGAAGCTATACTTACGTTCAGGATAATGATAAAGATTTGAAAACCTTTAGTGTAGCACATGATGAGCAATTTAAAATTCCATTAATTAAACAAGCAACCGCTGCAGCTGGCGGTAAGCTTACGCTATATGTAAGTCCTTGGTCGCCACCAGCCTGGATGAAAGATAATAACAGCTTAATTAAAGGCGGACATTTATTACCTGAATATCGTCAAAGCTGGGCAAATCACTATGTTAAGTTCATTAAAACTTACGAAGCCATGGGCATGCCAATCTGGGGTTTGTCAGTTCAGAATGAACCGATGGCAAAACAGGTTTGGGAATCATGTGTGTACACGGCAGAGGAGGAACGCGATTTTATTAAAAACTTCTTAGGCCCAACGCTTCACAAATCAGGTTTAGCATCTAAAAAATTAATCGCATGGGATCACAACCGTGACCAGATCTTTCAGAGAGCAAGTACCATTTTAAACGATAAAGAAGCTGCAAAATATGTTTGGGGCATCGGTTTTCACTGGTACGAAACATGGACGGGCAGCGGAATGCAATTCGGAAATGTTCGCCAAACACATGAAGCCTATCCTGAAAAGGCCTTAATTTTTACTGAAGGATGTAAAGAAAAGTATGATGTTAAAAAGCTGGATGACTGGACATTGGGTGAGCGTTATGGATATTCAATGATAAATGATTTTAATGCGGGTACTGCAGCCTGGACAGATTGGAACATCCTCTTAGATGAAAATGGTGGACCAAATCATGTAGGTAACTTCTGTTTTGCACCCGTACATGCTGATGTTAAAAATGACAAGTTAATATATACCAATGCCTACTACTATATGGGGCATTTCTCAAAATTCATTCGTCCGGGTGCCAAGAGAATTGGTACAGCCTCTAGCCGCGATGTATTACAATCGACAGCTTTTTTAAATGCTGATGGTAAGTTGGTCGTTGTGGTAATGAATCAAACAGATGAAAAATTAAAGTATAGTTTATGGATTAAAGGGCAGGCTGCAACAACAACGAGCTTACCGCACTCCATTGCCACCTTAGTGGTGGATTAACCAAATAGAAAATCTAAACAAATGATAAAAAATGTCGAGAGCCTGTTTTCTCTAAAGGATAAAGTTGTGGTTGTAACCGGCGCAACTGGTGTTTTAGGAGAAGCATTTATTACCGGACTTACTGCCGCCCAGGCATCAATTGTAATTATTGGCAGAAATGAAGATGCAGCAAAACTTAGGGCTGAAACCGTGGCCCAGGCTGGTGGAAAAGCAATTTACATCATCGCCGATGTGCTAAACGAGCAAGATTTAATTGCTGCGAATGAGGAAATTATTAAAACCTTTGGCCGGATTGATGCACTGGTGAACGGTGCTGGTGGTAACATTGCCGAAGCCGTGGTTCAACCTACCAGTGGTATTTTCGACCTTAACATTTCTGCACTTAAACAAGCTTTCGATTTAAATCTTTTTGGAACATTGGTGCCTACGCAAATTTTCGGTAAAGAAATCGCTAAAAATGGCGGAAGCATTGTAAACATATCATCAGTTTCGGCTACCCAGGCAGTAACCCGGGTTTTAGGTTATTCTTTGGCTAAATCATCTATTGACAGTTATACCAAGTGGATGGCGGTTGAATTGGCCAACCGTTATGGCGATAAAGTAAGAATGAATGCAATTGTGCCTGGCTTTTTTATCACTAATCAGAACAGAGCTTTGCTTACCAATCAAGATGGTTCTTTAACCTCAAGAGGAGAGGCCATCATATCTAAAACACCGTTTAAAAGATTCGGTGATCCGGAGGAATTAATTGGCGCCTTAATTTACTTATTAAGCGATGCCTCAAAATTTGTAAATGGCGAAAACATTACCGTTGATGGCGGCTTCTGTGCTTTTTCCGGAGTTTAAAAATCAAAAAATCTGAATAACCACATATGAACTACAAAAAATTAGAGCAAACCTGGCGTTGGTATGGACCTATAGATCCGGTAAGCTTACAAGATGTTAAACAGGCTGGGGCAACAGGCATTGTAACTGCGCTTCACCACATTCCACATGGTGAAATTTGGCCTTTGGAAGATATTCAAGAACGAAAAGCCATTATTGAAGCTGCAGGTTTAACCTGGTCTGTGGTAGAGAGTGTGCCCGTTCATGAAGCCATTAAAACCCGCAGGGCGGATGCAGAACATTACCTGGAAAACTACAGAACCTCACTGCGTAACCTTGCTCAATGTGGCCTGAAAACGGTTTGTTACAACTTTATGCCAGTGTTAGATTGGACACGTACGCAGTTGGATCTGGAAATGACGGATGGGTCAAAGGCCTTATATTTCAATTGGATTGATTTAGCGATTTTTGATCTTCATATTTTAAAGAGAGAAAACGCAGAGGCAGATTATGCCGAATCTATTTTAAAAAGGGCAAATGAAAAATTTGCTACCCTTACTGAAGCCGAGTTGGCAGATTTGCGGGTAAACGTACTCATGGGTATTCCTAACGAAAAAGAAATTGAACTCGAAACGTTGAGAACAAGTATTAATGAATACGCCGCTATCGGAACGCAGGGTTTAAAAGAAAACTTAAAATATTTCCTTTCTTCAATTGCTGATGTATGTACCGAAGAAGGGATTAAAATGACCATTCATCCGGATGATCCGCCTTATCCTATTTTAGGTTTACCACGAATTGCAAGCACATTGGAAGATTTTGAGTACATCATTAAAGAGGTAGATAAACCATTCAATGGCGTTTGTTTCTGTACCGGATCTTTAGGAGCAGGAATGAAAAATGATGCTTTAGAAATATTTAACGCGGTGAAAGAGCGTGTTTATTTCGCACATTTACGCAACGTAACGAAAGATGAGGACGGAAGTTTTTATGAAGCTGATCATTTAGGCGGCGACGTAAATATGTACGAAATTATGAAAGCCTTGTCTGATGAAAATGCCAAACGCGATCAGGCAATTCCTTTCCGCCCGGATCATGGTCACCAAATGCTGGATGATTTGGCGAAACAAACCAATCCAGGTTATTCGGCAATAGGCCGATTACGTGGTCTGGCTGAGTTACGCGGCTTAGAAGTTGGAGTAACTGGAAATTACTAATTATATCAAACAAAACCTGTTCATCGAGCAGGTTTTGTCTTTTAGTTTAAGTTATGGCTTGAAATTTGATCATTCTATAATATGGATAACAAATCAACTCCCGGAAAACAAATTCTAAAACCTTCAGTAATTCATGATGATTTACCTGAAGTGAAGAAGCCCGAACATTTGCGGACGACTGTACCTGATCATGATGATTCGTTACCTGAAAATCCAGAAAGAAATTACCATCACGATGAGCTATTCAAATCATCCACATCCAGCCATGATGAAATCAAACATGCAGATGATGATGTGTGGAATGGGGAAGATGCATAATTATCTTAAGCCAATATCAGCTTTCATCAAATAAACATTATATGGTTCCCATTGCGACATGGTAAAGTATAATTGATCTTCACTGTTTCTCAGTGGATAAATATATGGACAGTATAAACCTTTAAATTGGTTCACATCTGCAAGTATTTTCAAATCACTCCATTTCCCGTTAATTTCTTTTGCATCGCGATAGGCCAGTGCATGAAACTTGCTTTTTGCTAATGGATTGTAAGCGGAATCGTAACTGTAAGCAATTATCCATTTCTTATATTTCTGATGGAAAATCAGTGATGCTTCCCCAATCGGTCCAGGAATAACAACCGTTGCCTTGCTTTCATCTCCTTTCACCCATTTATTGGTATTGTCGTTCCAATATTCATAATGGCTAAGATTTAGCATATCCTTTTCTTTGATTCTGGCAAGATAACCGGGCCCACCACGGCCAGATAAACTCCCGATCATGAAAACATAGCCGTCTTTTTTGGCATAACAAACTTGCGAAAATTTACTGTCACCTTTAAAATTTACCTCATTTTTTCTGGTCCAGGTTTTCCCATCATCATTAGAAGCATACAAGGATGAAAAATTGGTTAACCATCTGCCATTTCCGCCAGCCCAATCATAAATGTTCATGTAGTGCACATAATCAGTATTCTTAACTCTGATTGCAGCGGTAGGGATGGAGGTATTGTATTTTTGAGGATTGGTTTTTCCACCTGCACAAATCTCCCGGGCACTTCCGCTCTGATCAAGGGCCATCGAATCAATGGTAATTCCATCCTCGAGATGATCGTCGCTAGAAAATGCCAGAACATTCGATCGCCAGTTGGCACCATTGCCACCTCCTTTGCCATCTTTCTCAGCAATAAACGCTCTGCCATGGGTATCACCGAAAAAAATCCCAACTTTCGATCCTTTCATTTGCCAGAAAATACCCAAATCGGTTCCACCAACATCATAGGCCTTTGCGGTATTGTTCGGGCTGGGCAAATTTTCATCCTTTAGAGGTGTTCCCGTTAAACGAGCCACTTTTGTTACATTTGATAATTGTATGCCTTTTAATTGAGGTGTTTGTGCCAGACCAATAGAACTGAAACCTAAACATATTCCTATAAACAAGGTAAAAGGTTTTAGTAAATTAACTGATTGATTGTTTTTCATTTTAATTTATACTTGGTTAGTTTTCTAAAGTAGAAATATTTGAGGGAACAGAAACTTATATCAAGTAAATGTTACTTACTTGTGCTGTGGAGATAAAGGCGGGATCTCACCAATTATTTAAATGAAACGTTTGCTGATATTTTTTGTTATTTTACTCACATCATTGCAATTGAATGCGGAAACTTCTTCAAAAATTATTAGGTAAGTGGGTGATCAGGCTATCGAACAAATTTGGCTCAAGACCTAATCAAAAACGCATTCACGATGCTTTGACTAAGCTGTACGGTACAATTTCGAATTCGCCCGGTAAACGAGGTATTGTTTTCGAATTTAAAGAGGCTGATAAATTTATCATTTTTTCCGATCAGCATAAGAGAGGAAGAGATTACGCCGATGATTTTTCGCTTGCGGAACAAAATTATTTAGCTGCGCTGAATCATTATCGGAAAAATAATTTCCATTACATCAATTTGGGAGATAGTGAAGAACTGTGGGAAAACCTAATGGAGACGGTCATCAAGCATAATCAGGCAACGTTTGATGCAGAAAGAACTTTTATAGAAGCCGGCGCCTTCACAAAAATTTTCGGTAACCATGATTTGTATTGGGACAATGACCCGCTGGCCGGTTTCAACTTGAACCGGATTTATGGTCAAAAGGTTCCAATTTATGAGGGCGCTATTCTAAAAACTACCATTGATGATAAAACTTTAAATATTTTTCTTACTCACGGCCATCAGGGAGATTTACAAAGTGATGGGAATTGGTTCAGTAAGTGGTTTGTGAGTACCATCTGGGCGCCACTACAATCATTTTTGCGTATTAACCCAAATACACCTGCTTACGATAGCCAGCTAAAAACGGAGCATAATAGTATGATGTATAGCTGGCAAGCTGAGCAAACAAATACTTCTTTGATTACAGGGCATACCCATCAGCCGGTTTTTGCTTCTTTAACCCATTTAGAAAGAATTTATTTGAAGCTGAATAAAGCAACCCTTGCGCAAAATAAGGAAGAGATCGATCTGCTAAACCAAGAGCTAAAAAAACGAATCAAGCGGGGTGATGAAGCACCAGAATTTAAGCAATATCAACCCGGATATTTTAATAGTGGCTGCTGCTGTTTTAGCGATGGCGATATCACTGGAATTGAAATTGAAAATGGTGTAATAAGGTTAATAAAATGGTCATTTCTAAAAACTGGTTCCCCTGAAAGAATTTTATTGGAGGAAATGAAATTGGCCGAATTGCTGGACTAATTACTTGATAGGCAGCTGTACATAAAATGTTGTACCCATGTTTTTTCCTTCGCTTTCTGCCCAAAGTTTACCTTTATGCATATCGACAAACATCTTGACGAGGGTTAGCCCTAAACCATTTGAATTTTCATTTTGTGTAGGCTGGGCACTTAAGGTAGCAAACTTTATAAATAACAATTCCAAGTCTTCTGGAGTTAAGCCAACACCTTGATCCTTTACCGCGATGGTAATCCGGTTATCTTCCATTTGATGAGAAAACGAAATCTTCTTTTCAGGTTCAGAAAATTTAATAGCGTTATGTATTACATGGTAAAATAGTTCAGTGAGCTTATCAGTATCACCAAAAATTTCAAGCCCGCTTTCCATTTCAAAAATAAAGGTTTGATTTTTTTTCTTCGCGAAAGATTCAAGATGTTGAGAAGCCAGCTTCAAAATTTGGCTTAAATCTACTTTTTCCTTTTTGGGCTTGAATGATCCGCTTACCTTTTTTGCAGCGCTTAAAATTTCATTCAGGCTCTCAACCATTCTTTTAGCCTGCAGATTAATTTTTGAAGTAATTAGCTTCGCTTTTTCGTCGATGTTTGGCATTCTGCTTACCAATTCCGACTGAAGAGATATGGTAGTCATCGGATTTTTTAAATCATGGATCAGTACATGAAGACGGTCATCCTGTGCGGTTAAAGTTTTTCTAATAGCAATGCGGGTTTCAAGCTTATCAATAACCAGTTCTGCCAATTGCATCAGCATTTTTTTCTGTTTTTCTGATGGATTTTTAGCTTCATCCCCGAATACATAAATTGCCCCGATGTTAAAACCTTCTGGAGATTTTATAGGTGCCGCTACTAAAGAATCGATAGTCTGGTTGTTAGGATCATGGTCGATGATTAAAACATCATCTTCCAAAATAGCCTGTGCTATTAAACTGTCATTTCGTTGTGTTTCAATCGCTTCGCCAACCCGCGACTTCACAAAAATAACTTCATCTGCAATAAAGCAAATTCCGGCATTTTTAGCGTCAAATATGTCCGCTGCTAAGGTGCTGATCAAGTCAAATGATTGTTCAGCAGGAGAATCTAAAATTTCGTAATAAAACAGTTTTCTTAATCTTAAATCGTCGTTTGCCGGAATAATATTTTTGAGCATGATCTTGTTTTATATTGATGAAGATTCGCTTTTGAACGATTCTTGTTAAAGGTAAAGAATCTCATCAAAACGATAAAAAATAGAAACAATTAAGTCGTAATTTAGTTAATATACTATTGCCTAAAACAATCGAATAAACTATCAAAAAGCTTAAATAATGAGATTATACATAGAACGAAAACCCGTAAAAGTTCATCCTGATACGAAACGGGTAATTGCCCGTTTTTTTTTCAATGGAGAAGAAAGAGCACTTGAAGTCATCAGGAAGGTTTTAGAGTTTTCGGATGAGAAAGTTTTTTCTTTAATATCGCCCATCCTTCAGGAATATTCTAAACGACACCGGAACATCACGAAGATTTTAAATCGTCACTGCAAAAAACTAAAAAAACAATTTGCGATATTAGGGACTGATCTGGAAGATCTGGATCAATACACGCGACTATTGATTGGCGCTTATTTTACGCATGAATATTCAATAGAATCAGCAGCTTTTTTTAACCCCAGCATAGTCGATGATCCTGATCAAACCGACTTAGTGGAAGGTGAAAAGCGTGTGATCATTAGTTTTAGAGCTGTAGGAGAAGGTCATATCTCATCTATCGTTTTTCGTAGAGCTTTAATCGATAAAAATAACAACATCCAGGTGTTGCCGGTAGGTGATTATGTAGATGAGGCAGAAGTGGTGAAAAATGCCATATACGTCAAAAAGCTTTTCTTAAAAAAGGCAGCTTATGCACAAATTGATCCTGCTGTTTTAGAGGAAATTGAAGCCCAGCTAGATGAAAAATTTGAATACACCAGCCTAAGTAATATTATTAAAGATTCGAAAACTTTATATAAGGATAACCCCGCGAAACTAGTTGAGTTTGATAAAGTGCTTTGGTTATCAGACACTTATCATACCATTAGTTTTTCTAAAGATACAGATATTTCTGACCGTGTTATTTTCCCGATTTCGGAATTTGAACGAAAAGGAATTGAAGATGCCCGCTTTGTAAAATTTATTAGAGATGATGGCAAGGCTGTTTACTATGCAACTTACACTGCATTCGACGGTTCATTGATTATCCCTAAGCTTGTACAAACGGAAGATTTTTATGAGTTTAAGGTGATTCCGCTTTATGGCGATGGTGCTCAAAATAAAAATTTAGCACTTTTTCCTCGTAAGATAAATGGAAAATATGTAATGATGAGTAGGATAGATGGCTGGAATAATTATATCATGTTTTCTGATAAGGTAAATGTATGGGAAAATCCGATCCTTTTAAAACAACCCAGATACGATTGGGAACTGGTTCAAATTGGAAACTGCGGATCTCCGATTGAGACGGATAAAGGTTGGCTTGTTATCACGCATGGAGTAGGGCCAATGAGAAGATATTGTATTGGCGTGGTTCTTTTAGATTTAAATGATCCAACTAAAGAAATAGGACATTTAATCGAGCCACTAATTATCCCGAATAATGATGAGCGTGAAGGTTATGTTCCGAACGTGGTATATTCCTGCGGATCAATCATCAGCAATGGAGAATTAATTATTCCCTACGGATTATCAGATTACAGTTCATCATTTGCTACCGTAAACCTTGAATTATTACTAAACAGGTTATTAGAGAATAACGACAAGTAAAGAAGATATCATCTATCTTTAGAAGCAAAAAAGGCTGATTCATTTTCATGAATCAGCCTTTTTAATTTGCGAGACAATTTGTTATGCCAATTTATCTACCTCCACCAACGGTGAAGCCAAGGTAACATATTCAGCCTCGGCAGCCTTTAACACCGCAAGGTGAGAGATGAAATATGCCAATGTACTTTCAGCACCTTGATTTCTATTCACGCTGTTGTATTGCAAACCATCGGCACAGCCATTGGTTTCGAAATCATACAACGGAATGTGTAAACTATTTTTACCTAAAAACCATTCATAACTGGTGTGCATCATATTCAGGTATTTAACTTCTTTCGTAATTTCAAAGGTTTTAGCATATAACAACACCATTGCCATCGTTTCTATAGCCTGTTGATCATAAATTGGATTTTTACCATGCTTTTTCATCCAGCCTGCATTTCCCACCGGATTTAAATACCCGTTTTCGAATGAGAAACTATTTAAAAATTCTATGCTTTCCATTGCAATTTGATATGACTCCTGGTTTCCGGTTACCTCATAATGGTGTAGCAATGCCAATGGTAAAATGGCATTATCATAAGTTAGAATGTCTTCAAACCAAAGCCAATCTCCATCTTTGTTGGCATGATATGACGCCACAAGCGATTTAGCTAGCTGGTTAATTTCAGTAATTAACAATTCGTCGCCCTGATGCACGCTCAAGAAATTGGCAATTCCGATGATGGTGTTGGCTTTTCCCCGTAAGTACTTTAAATCTTTAAAGTGGGTAACGGAATGAGAAAATAGTTCTCTTCCAAATTCACGGTAGGAGTTATTTGGTGCAACGGCAATCAAATATCCCAATGACCAAATGGTACGTCCAAATGAATCTTCCGAACCGACTTCGTCAAGGTAATTTCTGTTAAAACTCAGAAAGTTTCTAAAATTTCCATCTTCACATTGCATGTACTGAATAAAGCTCAGATAAACCGGAATCAATTTTAATGCTTTTTGATTTTTATCCTGCTCAAAGGCCATCAGCGCCATAATTAGTGCCCGGGCATTGTCATCAATACAATAACCTTCTTTTAAGTTTGGAATTCCGAAGCGGGCATGCTGAATAATTCCGGTATCATCAGTCAATAAAGAAACATGATTTAAATTTAAAGCAGGCATACCCTCTACATCAATAATTGGAGGTATCGTTCTTTCAGGTTTTTTTTCGGCAAGCAAGGCATCTTCGAGCACGTTAATGTATACGTTACCAATCGCTGGCCATCTTAAATTTAAGCCATATTGGTAAGCATTTCTTTTAAGTTGCTGATGTTTGCTTTCATCATCTAAAAGCTCATTAACAATTTGCGACAATTGTTTATCGTTTTTAAAATCGAATAATTTGCCACGATTATCAGCAAGTAACTCTTGAGCATGCCAATACGGAGTAGAAACTACTGCAGCGCCGGCTCCAACAGCATAAGATAATGTGCCACTTGTGATTTGTGCTTCATTTAAATATGGCGTTACATATATATAACAAGCAGTTAGATATTGGTGCAACTCCTCTTCAGAAACAAATTTATTTACGAAAGCGATGTTGTTTTCTACACCTAAGTCTTTGGCCAGTGCTTTTAAACTGTCACGGTATTCTTCACCATTATGTTTCACCACACCAGGGTGTGTATTGCCTAAAATGACATATAAAACTTCAGGATGTTTTTCAGCAATATTTGGGAGTGCCTTGATCATGGTTTCCAAACCCTTATTCCTGCTCATCAGTCCGAAAGTGAATAGTACTTTCCTGTTTTTGAAAAGTTCACTTTGCGCCACTTCATTGTTTAAAATAGGTTCTAAATCAGGAACGCCATGTTCAATTAATTTAATCGATGACTGTGGTATTTGGTAAATGCTGGTAAGAAATAATACTGCTTTTTTACTCATTACCACAATTTTCGAAGATTTCAGGGCAATCTCTTTAATAATGGTTTGCTGCATGAAACTAGGTTCTTTTAAAACCGTATGCAAGATGGTAATGAAAGGCTTTTTCAAGCGATTTATCAGCGACAATAAAAACACACCACTATTTCCCCCGAAAATTCCAAATTCGTGTTCTATAATTACAGTGTCGATATCGCTTTCGTTGATAAAGTTGGCGGCATCAATATAATCTTGCTGATTTTGTTGACGGATCACAAACTTGACCTCCTTCGGATATGCATGCTCATCAAGATTTTCCGATTCATTCATCGCAACAACAAAACTTTGCTGAGCATTGTAAGATGGATTTAAGCTTAAAGCGTTAACTAAATTCTGGTTGAATGTTGCTAACCCGCATTCGCGTGGAGGGTAAGTGGAAATATATGCGATCTTCATAGGTACCTAAATAGATTAATGTACTTAATTAACATTATGGATCACAAATGGTTTTGAATCGGACCATTTTCGGGTGATTATGACAAAACAATATGAATTCTGTGCTTGTTTACTATAAAATTTAAACATTATAGCTATGAGATCGATTTGGAAAGGCTCAATTGGGTTTGGTTTAGTCAACATTCCAGTTAAGTTATTCTCCGGAGTACAAACTACGCATCTGGATTTTGATATGCTTGATGAACGCGATCACGAAAAAATTCGCTACCAGCGTGTAAATGAAAAAACACATAAGGAAGTTCCCTTTGAGAAGATTGTAAAAGGTTATTTTCTAAAAGATAAATATATCATCCTTGAAAAGCATGATTTTGAAGAGGCATCGCCAGAAAAAACCAAAATTATTGAATTAGAGAATTTTGTTGATATCAAAGAAATTAATCCGATTTATTACGAAACCTCATATTATACAGAACCGGAAAAGCAAGGCAAAAAAGCTTACGCCTTACTGCTTAAAGCCTTAGAGAAATCAGGCAAAGCTGGAGTTGCCCGTTTTGTGCTGAGAAACACTGAAAATCTTTGTGTCATTCATCCGATGGATGGTGTAATCGTGATCACAAAAATCAGGTTTGAACAAGAAATCAGGAGTTTATCCGAAATTACAAAGGTAACTGATATTACGATTACCAAAAAAGAAATGGATGTGGGATTGGCTTTGATTAAACAATATAGTTCGAAATTCGATTTGAGTTCATTTAAAGATGATTATAGTGATGAACTTTTAAAGATGATCAAAGCGAAAGCTAAAGGAAAAAGAGCTACAGTTAAGAAAATGAAACCGCAAAAAGCAACCAGCGATGATTTGTATGATCAGTTGATGCAGAGTTTGGGTTCGAAAAAAGGTGCTTAGGGTGAAGAGTTGAAAGTTGAAAGTGAAAAGGAGAACGTACAAAGTAAAAAGTGAAAAGTAGAAAGTGAAAAGTAAAAAGTAAAAAATAAAAAGTATAAGGCCATGAGTTGATGTTCAACTCATGGCCTTATTATTTTATTTAAATGCGGCTTTTAATTGTTCAGCTGCGTAAGCTTGTGCAGCTTTGGCTTCAGGAACAACGATGGCCATTCCAAAAAACTCATGTGTTACACCTTCGTAATTTCTGCTGTTAACTTTTACGCCAGCATCAGAAAGTTTATTGTCCAACATGGTGCCATCATCATGTAGAGGATCGATTTCTGCTGTGATAATGGTAGTAGGAGGTAAGCCTTTTAAATTAGCATTTACCAATGAAATTTTCGGGTTTTGAGCCTCAATCATCGTGGTTAAATATTTTTCAGTAAACCAACCCATCATTGCTTTATTTAACGGCTTTGCATTGGCATAAAGTTTATATGATTCAGTATTCATATTTGCCTGTGCAATTGGGTAAACCAAAACTTCATGTACAGGGATCATTATTTTTTTGTCGCGGGCAGCTATAGATACATTTGCAGCTAAATTTCCACCAGCACTTTCGCCAACTACTGCTATTTTAGCAGGGTCACCTTTAATAGTTGCAGCATTTTTTACCACCCATTCATAAGCTGCAAATGCATCATTATGTGCAGTTGGGAATTTATTTTCAGGAGCCAATCTGTAGGCAACCGAAACGACAACTGCGTTTACCTGCTCAGCTAATCCTTGGGCAGATGCGTTGTAAACATCGAGGTTTGCAATTACAAAACCTCCGCCATGATAATACACAATTACTGGAAATGGACCGTTGCCTTCTTTCGGGGTGTAGATTCTTACATGAACCTTGCCACCCGCTACATCAATATCTTTACCGCTTGTATCTACCTTTGGCGCAGGAACCGTGATGTTGTTTTCTTTTACTAAATCCATCACAGCATCTGTAGGGGTATGATTTTTACGTGCTGCAGCGGGATCCAAGGTTTCAATGGGCTTATCGCCATAACTTGCAAGCTTTTCTATTACGGTTTGCATTTCAGGTTTGATGGTTTTTCCCCAGTCTGGGGCTGGTCCTGCGGGTTTTAAAGCCACAACTTTAGAAGTATCAGCCATAGTAGAGTCTGTTGTAGTAGCCGAATTGTCGCCACTGGTACAGGCCGTAATTGAAATTGCCACAGCAAAAACAGCCGAAGAGATTTTTAATAATCTGGTTTTCATAGGGTTAATTTTATAGTTTTTTTAAATGTTGTTTCTATAACAGTATCAGCGATATAAGAGTTTTTTTACGTTTACAACTTTTTAGAATTTTCTCTATTCCAAACATCTACCGCAATTTTCTTGTTCTATTAAAAAACTGATTAAATATGTTGACAGAAATAACAGGATTACCAGACAATGTATTTGGTGTAAGAGCAACCGGGGAAGTTACCAGTGAAGATTTGAAGAATGTATTACTTCCGGGTTTGAAACGTACCGCAGATCGCTTCGATGAAATTAGATATCTACTTGTTTTAGACACCGATGTAAAAAACTTTACCGCAGGTGCATGGGTTCAGGATGCAAAAGCTGGCTTACAAAATTTCACCAAATGGAAGAAAATTGCTGTGGTAAGTCATGAAAAAGGCGTGGAGTGGTTTAGTGACATATTTACAATTGCAACACCAGGTTCATCAAAAGGCTTTAAACCTGAAGAAATAGAAGAGGCCAAAACATGGTTAATAACTGAAGATTAATAAATAAACAAAATACTATGAAAAACTCAAAAACATCGGCTGAAGATAGCAAGGCTACAGCGTCGAAAAGTGAAAAAGCAAAAGGTGCTGATGAAAAAGTAACTTCAGCAAAAGATGCGAAAAAAGTAGATGTTACTAAAGATGCAGGCACCAGAAGCAAGAAAAAGTAATCATTTTATATGCTGATAAGCTTCAGCTCAAAGGCTGTGTCGTTCTACGAAAAAAGCAATTGGATTGTGGCTGATGCACAATATTTTTTTTTGAAATTTGGCCACTTTAACAGCTGAAATAATTTTTTTAATGCTGTAATTTTAAAACGCGTAGTATTGGGGCTATATTTTTTGTATTAGAAATAATAGCAGTATTACTTAATTAAAGCATAAATTTTATCCATTAATTCATCAATGTTGAATGGCTTTGCCATAAAATCATCGGCTGATATGCCATCTAGCATGTAATTTGTCGAATTATAGCGAGCCGATATCATCAATACCGGAATGTGATTCGTAGAATCAGTTTCTTTTAATTCTTTTAAAAGTACTCTGCCATCAATATCAGGTAGCATAATGTCCATGATAATTACATCAGGATTGAAATCCTTAACATGATTTATAAAATCTGCACCTTTGTTTAAACCGGCTACGTTGAAAGCCTCGCTTTCTAAAATAAGAGTGATAACATCTAAAATTGCATGGTTATCTTCAATAACCAAAATGTTTTTCTTTGCCAAGGTTTGGATGATTGTTTAAATTTCGAACAAATATAAAATAAAAAATAAATCCCAAAACCGAATATAGCAAATTAGAGTCATTCTAAAAGAAGTGTTATCTTGGTTAATTCGAAAAATCTGATATTTTTGTAAGACCTAATCCTATTATGAATAAATTTTCTGTCGATTTAACCAATTGTGATAAAGAACCCATCCATATTCCCGGCAAAGTTCAGTCTCATGGTTTTTTAATCGCTATTGATAAAAGCAGTCTTGCCATTACTTATTTGAGCGAAAATACAGCTGATTTTTTGAATGTTCTCCCGAAAGAATTATTAGACAAACCAGTTTCACTATTATCCGAACTTATCAAACAAGATCCCGTTTTCAATGTCGAAGACCTGTTAGCTCTTGGAATCATCAGAAAAAGTTTCGATGCCATTAGTCCACATCCGGTAGAAATTAATGGAGAGCCTTTTTATTTAATTATCAGTTCATCGGTAAACGACTGGTTATTGGAGTTTGAGCCAGTTACCCTACAATATGATATTCAAAGTTTAATCGGACGCTCAGCTTCTGTGATGCTGCAAGGTAAATCGGTATCAGCCTTGCTGAAAGGTGCTGCTGTAGAGGTTAAGAAATTAATTGGTTACGATAGGATCATGATCTACAAATTTTTGGATGATGGGCATGGAGAAGTTGTGGCCGAGGAAAAAAATGATGACCTTGAACCATTTTTTGGTTTACATTATCCTGCATCTGATATACCAAAACAAGCCCGCGAACTCTATAAACTAAACTTAACCCGGTTAATTGCCGATGTTAATACCAATGATGCTCCGATTTTAACCTACAAAGAAAACACGCCCCTTGATCTGACAAATGGAAGCTTAAGAGCCGTTTCACCTATCCATATTCAATACCTAAAAAACATGGGTGTTGACTCTAGTTTTAGCATTTCTTTACTTGCCAACGGTGAGTTATGGGGATTAATTGCTTGTCATAATTATACGCCAAAGTTTATAGATTATAAGGCCAGGGAAGGATCTAAGTTAATTGGAGAAATTCTTTCGTCAGCTTTAGAATATCGGCAGGCTGAAGAGGATTCGGAAATGGTAGAGCAATTTAAGGATACAGCTTCCGTACTTTTGGAGCATTTAAACAGAGATAAATATTTGGTTGATGCTTTAACAAGGCATAGCAAAACCCTTTTAGATGTTACAAAGGGATCTGGAGTTGCAATTATTTTTGAAAATGATCTGAAAACCATTGGAAATGTACCAGATGAAAATTCAATATGGGAACTTGCAGATTGGCTTAAAGAAAACAATGACGAATCCATTTATTATACTCATCGGTTATCAGAAATTTTCCATCCAGCTAAAAGATATAAAGACATTGCGTCAGGAATGTTGGCATGTTCTATTAGTAAAGATCCGGATGAAGTTATTATCTGGTTTAAACCTGAACAGATTTCAACTGTAAACTGGGCAGGAAATCCCGAAAAACCTGTAAATCCATCAGAAAAGGGTATAGCAAGTTTATCTCCTAGAAAATCGTTCGAAACCTGGTCGCAGGTCGTAAATAATACTTCTGATAAGTGGCTTCCGGAAGAAATAACTTCCGTATTAAGGATACGCGAAATCATTGTAACCTATATCAACAAAAAAGCTAACGAAATCCGGTTGCTAAATGAAAAGTTACAAGCCGCCTATGAAGAGTTGGATACATTTAGTTATACCATATCTCACGATTTAAGGACGCCATTAACATCCATTAAAACCTATGCCGAATTAATGCTAAAAAACAAAAGCATTGATGAAGGTGGCCGAAAAATGCTTGATCGCATTTTGAATGGTGCAGGCAAAATGAATTTCCTGATTAAGGAAATCTTAAATCTGGCGAGAGTTGGGCGCTCGGAAATCGTCTATGAAACGGTGAACATGCAGGTTTTGCTTAAAGAAGTTAGTACTGAAGTATGGGCGGCTTTTAAAGCAGACAATACCGAACTGGTTTTAGGCCAACTGGTAGATATTAAGGGTGATAAAACAATGATTGCACAAGTATTTACGAATTTAATCAGCAATGCAGTTAAATACTCATCAATGGTTGAAAAACCAAGAGTTGAGCTCTCTGCGTTTGTTGATAGCGGCGAAACGATTTATGCAATTAAAGATAACGGTATGGGAATTGATAACCGTTATTACGACAGGGTTTTTGAGCTTTTTAAGCGTATGGACAATGTTAAAGAAATTGAGGGAACAGGAGTGGGCTTAGCCATCGTAAAACGTATTGTTGAAAGACATAACGGACGCGTTTGGTTTGAAAGCAAACTAAATGCAGGTTCTACATTTTACGTAGCCTTTAAGAATAGATAAATGAATACACCAGATATTTTTTACGTGGAGGATGATATGGACTATGCGTTTTTTATGCAAAGTGCCGTACAAGAAGTTAAAGATACTTTGAATTTAAGTATTGTGGAAGATGGAACTGAAGCTTTGGAAAAGTTGCAGGCCTTTGCCGATACTAAAACAAAGCCTAAATTAATTTTGCTGGATTTAAACCTGCCTGGTTTATCAGGTTTGGATTTGTTAAAATTCATTAGAGATATTCCTTATCTTAAATCGGTACCTGTAATTTTATTTTCTACCTCAGATAATCCTGACGACGTGAAAGCATCAATAGAATTTGGTGCAAATGCTTATTTAACTAAACCTGATGGATACGATAACTTAGTAAAATGTGTCCATTCTGTTCACGATTTTTGGTTTAACCAACATCTGCGGTTAAATTAATTTCGATAAATTATTAAAGATTCGAGTTTTATAATTCGAATCTTTTCTTTTTTAATAACCTTTTAAATGATAGATAAAATCCAGTTATGATTGCCAATTTATTAAGAACAAAAACAGCAGGAGGCCATGAATCGCTAGAGTCGCTAATGTTTGTTAATGAAATTATGAACAATTCGTTGAGCATAGAAAACTATAAAAAACTCTTAACGATAAATTATATTATCCACCAAAAATTAGAAAATAAGTTGGCAAATATGTTAGATGCTAATTTAGCAGAACAACTTGATATGAAAAATAGGTTGAAATTGTCTGCGCTCGAAAAAGACCTTGCATATTGGGATATTGATCCACTAACCTTACCTGAGCTAAATTTCGATTTATTTATACCTGAACAAAACAATGCAGCGGTTTTAGGAGCCTTATATGTTCTTGAAGGAGCGACATTGGGTGGCAATGTGATTAAGAAGCATATTTTGGCTAATCCTAATTTTGCCGGCCACGAAGATGGTTTAAATTACTATGGCGTTTATGGTGAGGAGTTAAGTTCAAAATGGAAAACTTTTGTTTCTGTTCTTAATGAAACTGTCACTGAACCTGATTATGAGCGTTGCATAAACAGTGCAAATGGAACCTTTAACAATTTGATTCAGTTGTCAAAACAACTTGGTTAGATAGGTTAAATTTAGGTGATATATTTCAAATATTACTTCTATAATACTTCCAGGGCATTTTTTCGATTGTTAGAATGTGCAAAACTTCTTCCAAATTAATATTTGCTTTCTCTTGTTAATTCAAGGTAAATATGTATTATTGAAAAAAATAAATTTTTTAAACCTTAAAAACATCAATTAGCGATGGAAAAATTCTCAAAAGTTAAAGCTGCTGTTGCTGCGATTGAAGCAGATGTAGAAAAATTTTATAATGCTGGCAATGCAGCTGCTGGTACTCGTGTGCGTAAAGCAATGCAAGATCTTAAAGTTTTAGCACAAGAAATCCGTGCAGAAGTAACTGACAAGAAAAACTCTGGAAAATAATATTTCGTGAGTATGAACGAAAAGGTCTTGACTATGGTCGGGACCTTTTTGCGTTTAAGCTAATTTGATGTGATCATCTTGTCGAAAGGAACGCTAATTAGCAGTGTCTTATTTATTGGGATTGAATATATTTCCAGTATCAACTGAATAATATTCAAATTTATAGCTTTTTCTAAGACTCGAAACAGAACCCCTATAAAAAGATAAAGCTCCCCATCGCGGGGAGCATCTATCCAACTAACAAAACATATTTTTTAATTTGAGAGCATTGAAAAACTAACCTTTTTTAACCAGTTTATATTCAAATACAGGTTTGCCACGTTCGCCACCGTCGCTTCCAACTCCCATACTTACAAATCTTAATTTATAAACATTACCTGCGCCATCTTTAAGCACATAAAAGCGATCCGTTCTAATACCTGTACCTGTGGTTGACCTCCATTTACTTCCAATTGCATCTCTTGTATTAAGGAAGGTTACACCGGATATATTACTTTCGGCAAAAGTTGCGTAAGTTAATGTGCTTGTCGCCACAACTTCAGCAGCAGAAACTCCTGCAAGGTTATTGGTTGCAATATAATCCTGGAACCAATATGGTGAGCCCAAGCCTGAATTATAAGTACCGTAACTCCAAGAAAAATCCCACTCGGCTTTTTTGGGCTCAACATTAACCGTTTTATTATTTTCTAACGAAACAAATACCAGGTTGAAGTCGGTACTTTTAGCAACTTCTAAAGTTTTGATGGTAGTCTCACTTAATCTTGCATATTGCAGTTTATAGCCTGCACCATTACGCGTTATTTTAACTTTAAACCATTTATCCTTGTCTTTACTCCCCTCAAAACTGATTAAAAAAACTTTGTTTTCAGCGTCAGTAGCACTAATTTCAGGAAGAGCAGTTTTCGTGATATCGCCATCCCAGTTATCCACCAAAGTAGCTGTTGAAGCATCTGTGATGTCATGGTTTAGGTTTGCAGTTGTGCCGGGATCAGCAACAGTAACAGTTGCAATATCGGTTTTTGAAGTAGTAACTGCTGTAGTTTGGTAAGCTGCATTTAATATTACTCTAAATCTGCTATCAGATGTTAAACCAAAATTAAAACTTTTTCTATCAACCGGTGTCGATTTATCAGTGCTTAAATCTGCGAAAACGATGTTTGCATAGTTTGATTCAGCAGTTTTACCACTTAATGTAAGTGTTGCGCCATCAGAAGGTGGTACAACAATAAGAGGTTCTTCAGTTGTTTTTTTACAAGCAGTAAAAGAGATCGCTAAAGCAGCGATGGCAATCATTGAGTTAAGTTTATTCATGTTTTTATTTTGTGATTATTTATTCCAGTTAAAGATTATTCCGAGCACGTACGAGCGACCATAGCTATAGGGTACAGCTCCACCACCTGTACTGTGTGCACCACCCGAAGCTGTCGAAGTGTTACTTAATCGGGTAACGTTAAATAAGTTTTTTACGCCGGCATTAATTGTAAGGTATTTATAAAGGCTTTTGTTAATCATTAAATCTGCCAAACTGAAACCCCCAATTTCAACCAATTGATAATCCGTAGCACTATTTCCTGTGTTTTGATAGCTAGGTACGGCTCCTGAGTATTTGTAAAACAGACTCACATTTCCATGAATTTTTGGGAAATTGTAAAGGATAGTTGCCGTAATTTCTGGCGACCAGGCAAATTCCGGAATGGCCAAATCAGTATTGTTTTCCAGCTGATCATTGTATCTTCCGATGTAAGAGGCACCAATTGTAGCATTAAGGTTTTTATAAATAATGGTGTTATCTAAAGTAAAACCTGTTGTTTTATATTTAAGTACATTAAATAATGAAGTCATAGTTGCATCTTGCGATGATTGCGCAAATGTGATGCGGTTTTTGAATAGGTTGTAAAAACCGGCAAACGTAGAACGGAATTGTAATTCAGTAGTATTTAATCCTGCCCAGGTTAATGAACCATTAAAACTGTTTGATTCTTCTGCCTTAAGATTCGGATTGCCGATAATGTTATGACTGGCATCAACAAAATCATAGTATAGTTCTCTTAAAGCAGGCGATCTGAAACCTCTTGCATAGGCTAATCTCAAATCAAAATTTTCGTTTAAGGTAAATTTAGTATTTAAGGATGGAATGACTGGTGGAGCAGGATAAATGGAATTTTTGATCAATCTTAACCCTGGCCTGATGTTAATTCCTTTAGTAGGTTTAATTTCTGATGATAGGAAGAAAGCATAATCATTAATCACAGGTGAACCACTTATTCTTTGTCCACTTGCAGCATCTCTGTTATATTCAACTCCTGGCTGGAAAGAAACCTTTGGACTCAGCGTATATAATGCAGTAGCTCTAAATATAGTAGAGTTGAATTTTGCAGTATCCTGTTTTCCCTGTTCGGCACTTAAAATATCAGCACCTGTACTAAAATTGTGGTTTATTGTATGGGTTAACCGTTGTAAATCAGAATATCCGGCAATTGCCGTAATTTGCAGTTTGGAGTTTATTTTCCATTCCGATTGTAATTGATTGGTGTATCGCTTGGTCTTGTATGTCTGCCATTCTGCAATATAATTTAGCGTATTCATCCCTCCACGACTAATGATTTCCTCTTGCAAGCCATCTAAGCGATACCATATACTGAATTTTTCATTTCGGTAACCAATTTTGGTATTGGCCAGCCATTGTTCTTTGGGTTTCCAGCGGTTGCCGCTAGCTAAGTCTTGATCAACAATCTCTCTTGATGTGGTACTAGGTTTAATGTTCCAGCCCCCAAAATCATTATGTGTTAGGCCAACCAAAGCGCTCCAACCGTTATTTTGCCAACTTACGCCAACATTTTGAATATGATTTCCTTTATCAGAAAAAGCACCGTATTCCTCTCCAACGGTTTCTTCCTGTATTCTTGCAGTAACATTTAAAAGAGATTTTCCTGCTTGCTTTGTAATAATATTGATTACCCCAGCCAAAGCATCTGATCCATAAACTACCGACATTGGACCTTCAACAATTTCAATACGCTCAATGGTGTTAATATCAATTTGATTTAAACTCTCGCGGGTGTCCGATCGGTCAATCATTGGTACACCATCTAAAAGTACCTTAACATTTCTGCCAGTCATACCCATAACCGTCACATCAGTTGTTCCAAGTGTTAAATCGTTACTAAACCTAAAGCCTAACTCCGTATTTAAAACCTGCTGTAAATTAACCGCACCACGTAACCTTATTTTTTCTGAACTAATGGTTCTCACATTATAAACTGAGTGTTTTAACGATTGCGGACCAAACTGACCAGTAACCACAACTTCTTTTAATTCGTTTGCCTTCGCGGTATCTCTTTTAATTTCCTGAGCCACAGATATAAATCCGAAAAGGGATAAAACAATCGATAAATATATTTTCATTTATTTAGACTAATTATAAATAATTGTGCAAATTTGTGCATAATCATCAAATGGAGATAACGTTAAACGGATAATTAATGCCGTAATACGGATTAAATAAAATGGAAACCAAATTATCAGAACTAGAAACTGGAAACATACTTTATACACATAGTTATGCAGGTGATTTCAAAACGGAATCAGATGTTGAAGAGGCGAAAAGAATATTTCGCGGAGAAAAGTATCTAATGAAGATAAGCGAAAGTTGGTTTGATGGAATTCACCTCAATCTAATTGAAATTGAGCCAGTGAATGGTGTTGATTTTTTGTACAGCACCACCCAGGGAAATATTGGTTTTTTGTATTGTTTAAAAGGTATGGTTAACTATTATTGTAATCAAAAAAAAAGTGCCATATTTTCAATTGGAGAAAAACAACAAACCATTATCGATGGTGAATTAGATGATGTTGTTCTCTGTGTTTCGGAGAAAACGACATACATTTATATTCAACTTACCAAAAGCTACTTTGTTAAAATAGCAAATACCGAATTTAAACGCGAGAATTTAGCATTTACTAAAATTATTGCTCCAGAAATAGAGCTACTATTGCAGGTGCTCATTAACTCTCCTCATCAAGGGAGACTGAAACGCATATTCATTGAGTCGAAAATTTTCGAACTCATTATCTTTTACATCAGCCAGAAAAAGAAAAAATCAGCTTTTTTACTCAAGAAAGAAGACGTTGAAAAAGTTTTGATAGCGAAAAAAATTGTTGAAAGCGATCTACAAAATCCAAATTCATTATTAGAACTTTCCCGAAGAACAGGAATAAATGATTTTAAATTGAAAAAGGGGTTTAAGGAACTAACCGGTTACACTGTTTTTGGTTATCTCTATAAAATAAGGATGGAAAAGGCTTACCATTATTTGAACCACGACAAAAAGCCTGTTAACGAAGTTTCGTTTCTGGTTGGATACAAAAATCCTCAGCATTTCATTGCTGCTTTTAAAAAGTTATATCATGTATTGCCTGGTAGTTTGAATAAGCATTAATTTTTACACAAACGTTTGCTTTCAATATTACTTTACCTCGTTAATGATCAAATCAGCTTCAACAACGGTATTAAAAAATGCTTGATTTTCAGGATTAGGATTTGTCATCAAATCGAGAAGTATGTTAACTGCTTTTTGTCCCTGCACATACGGATATTGCTCAACCGAGGCAATTGGGGAATTATCTATATAGCTAATAATTGGCAGGTTTGCATAACTTACAATGTCAAAGTCGTTAATTACATTTAATTGTTTGAAATGTTTAATTAGAAAGAGTGCCACATAATCATTAAATGCGACAATTGCCGTTGGTTTCCTTTTGTGGTTTAAAAATGCGTCTGCGGCCTCGATAGTTCCCTTTTCTGTTAAATCGCAGTTCACAATTAATGATGGATCAAATTTAAGTCTGTTGAAATTAATAGCCTGTATGTAACCGTCTTTGCGTTCTTCGCTTGCATAAAGCGTAGCCGGGCCGTTGATCATCCCAATACTTCTATGCCCTTTCTTCAACAAATAGTTTAAAGCCTTGGCCGTAGCGGTTTCCAAACTACACGCTACATAATGTACATTTTTTGATGGCGGAATGCGATCGAAAAATACGACTGGAATATTAAAGGAGTTCAGTTTTTCAAAATGATCAAAGTTAGATGTATCATTACTAATCGATACCAATAAGCCATCTACACGTTGATTTTTCATTTTTTCAACCAACTTAACCTCTTGTTCATAGTTATCATGAGATTGAGCAAAAATAACAGTATAATTTTTCTTCAATGCCTCGTCTTCAATAGCCGATATGGCCGTTGAAAAGAAATGCTCGGAGAGTTCTGGTAGAATTACGCCGATGGTATATGTTTTGCCCTTCTGGAATAAAATAGCTGCGTTATTTGGTTGATAATTTAACGATTTTGCGAGTTGCTTGATTTTTTCCCTGGTAACTGCTCCGATGCTCGGATGATCATGTAGGCCCCTGGATACACTAGACGGGGATATTTTCAAAATTTTGGCGATTTCCTTTATCGTTGTTGGTTTTGATTGCATTGCACTGCTAAACTACTTTTTCGTTTCGTAAATTACTAAATTAATCAAACGTTTGCGTTGTTTTTTTCCTTCTTTTTTTTCTGAAGGTATTTAAATATTGATATTTTCGATTAATAATCAAACAACAAGCAATAGTAAAACTTATGAACAGAAGACAATTTGTAAGAAATGCCGGTTTAACAACAGCAGCCCTGGCAGCGGTTCCAGATCAATCAATTTTTGCTGCACCAGCCAACGAGAAAATTAAAGTAGTAATGATAGGTGTTGGTTTAAGAGGCCAAAATCATATGTACTTACTTTTAAATAGAAATGATGTTGAGTTAGTGGCTATTTGCGATGTGGATGATAGAATGTTAACAAGATGTAAGGCCATTATTGCTAAAAGCGGAAAACCTATGCCTAAAATCTTCACAGGTAGTGAAAATGCCTGGAAAAAAATGCTTGAACTAAAAGATATCAAAGCCGTTGTGATTGCAACACCGTGGGAGTTGCACAAACCAATGATTCTCGCTTCAATAAATGCGGGTATTAAATATATAGGAACCGAAGTAGTACTAGGCATAAACTTGCAAGATCATTGGGATGTTGTTCATGCCGCCGAGGCAAGAGATGCGCATGTAATGATGTTAGAAAATGTTTGCTATCGCAGAGATGTTCTTGCAGCACTGAATATGGTACGTCAGGGTGTGTTTGGAGAAATGATACATTTCCAGGGAGGTTATCAACACGATTTAAGAGAAGTAAAATTTAATGATGGTATCAACCCATACGGCCATGGGGTTGAGTTTGGTGAAAAGGGTTTTTCGGAAGCAAAATGGAGAACCAATCACTCTGTTTATCGCAACGGAGATTTATATCCTACACATGGCATTGGGCCAATAGCGCAAAGTATAGATATTAATAGGGGTAATCGTTTTTTGAAACTGAATTCTTTCGCCACTAAATCCCGGGGTTTGCACCAATACATCGTCGACAAAGGTGGCGCTACACATCCAAATACAAAAGTAAATTTTAGGCTTGGAGATATTGTAACCACCTCTATTGATTGTGCGAACGGTGAAACCATTATTTTGCAGCACGATACAAACTTGCCGCGGCCTTATTCATTAGGTTTCCGTTTTCAAGGTACTAAGGGTTTATGGATGGATGTTAATAAAAGTATTTACGTAGAAGGGGTGAGCAAACCGCATGCATGGGATAATGCTAAAGAATGGTTAGATAAATATGATCATCCATTGTGGAAAAAATATGGTAACGATGCGCAAGGTGCCGGACATGGCGGTATGGATTTCTTCGTTATTAATGCGTTTATTGAGGCAGCGAAACGTAATCAGCCAACGCCGCTTGATGTATATGACGCAGCAGCATGGAGTGCCATCACGCCATTGAGCGAGCAATCGATAGAGTTGGGTAATGAAACGGTAGAGTTCCCAGATTTTACAGGCGGTAAATGGATGAGCAGGAAACCCATATTTGCCCTGAATGATGATTATTAATTTTTTTTAATTGCATAGCATAATAAGAAGCTCCATTTCGGAGCTTTTTTTGCTTTTCGCTGACGTTATGATTTGATACATAACTAGCCAAATATGTACATTGCCCAAAAATTTACTTTACATGATTACCCTTTATACCATACTCATATTAACCGTTCTATTTTTAATCATCACCAATCTTCCGGTATTTGGAAGACTCCCACGGGGATTAAGACTCGAAAAAATACATCATTTAGGAAACTATCGTGATGGAGCTTTGCAAAATGAAAGCTTTACACCAATGCAACCTGAAGGCGTAAGTTTCTTCAAGGTTTTAAAAGCTTTTTTATTTGAGAAACATCCGAATAAAATTCCAGACAAACCCTTAAAATTTACCCAGCCAGATTTTAATGGTAAACCAGCAACAGCTGCTCCTGAAGTGATCTGGTTCGGGCATTCATCTTATTTGATTAAAATAAATGACCTAAGAATTTTGGTTGATCCGGTGTTCAGCAATACACCTTCTCCGTTTTCATTTATAGGAAGTAAAGCTTTTCCCGGAACTTCTTTTGCAAAAGCTGATGATTTCAAAAATATTGATGTGCTGCTCATCACCCACGATCATTATGACCATTTAGATTATGAAAGCATTAAAAAAATTGCACCAAATGTGAGCGAGATTATTACCTCAATTGGGGTAGGTGCGCATTTAGAAAGATGGGGGATAGCAAGTGATAAGATAAATGAATTATGCTGGAATGAATCCGAACAAATAAATGTAGAACTAAAATTCACCGCCGTTCCTGCCAGGCATTTTACCGGACGAAAATTTAAACGCAACCAAACGTTATGGTCGGCTTTTGTATTGCAGTATAAAGAATGGAAATTATTTTTAGGTGGAGATTCTGGCTACGACTCGCATTTTTCGAAAATTGGTGAGGAGTTTGGCCCATTTGATCTGGCCTTTTTAGAATGCGGTCAATACAATGCGTATTGGCCACACATTCACATGTTCCCCGAAGAAACCGTTCAGGCAGCTATTGATTTGAAAGCAAAAGTTTTAATGCCAGTACATTGGGGTAAATTTAGTTTAGCCATGCACCCTTGGAATGATCCAATTAACAGGGTAGTAAAGGCAGCAGCTGAAAAAAATCTTAAAATTGTTACGCCTCAACTTGGCCAAACACTAATTTTGAATGATGAGATGCCTACATCAAATTGGTGGGTTGAAGAATAAATTCGTAAACAATATTAGCAATCTTGTGTTTAGAAATTAAATCAAAATGTTTTATGAAAACTGATCTTGTAGAAATTTTTCAAACAATAAGAGCTGGTTTACAGCCATACGCAACTCGAGGTTATACCGTACATGAAAACTCCGAAACAGGCTATGATCTTTACAGCGAAAAAAATATTGAAGCTGAAGGTGGCAAAACTACAGAAAGGTTTTTTGCCGGGATTTACATCAACGGGAGCGTGGTTGAAGTAAAAGTAAACACAAATGAGTTTTCTACTTCGAACCAAAGTTTAGCAAGTTTTGGTGAGGATGTGGCAGGTTTAAAATTAACTGAACTTGATGACGTGAAATTGAAGGAAGTTGAAACGCTGATTGAAATTATTCATGTCCATTTTAAAGAAAAGGAATGGATTTAAAGTTCTTTCGTTAATTTTGTGCAATACCACAATCACAACGATCATTGAGCAACCTAACAACAAAAGAAAATACATGGCATCATCAAGTAATTTCAGCCCTGGCTGAATTTAATTTGGGAAGCCATTTTTTTTTGCTTGGTAATTTTAGCCTTGTCACAATTAAACAACATCAGCTTATCATTCATTTAGTGAGGCTAAATAACTGTTTTGATCCAGCCGAACTAATAGCGTTACAGTTAAATTATTCATCCAGGGGTATCAAACTTATCCATTTGTGGGAAGATGTTTGGATTAATAAGTCCAGGCAGGTATTGGCAAGAATCCTCTCGCTGCTTGGCTTGAATAAGAAAATACATGGCCGTAAAACGAAAGTTCAGAAATTAGATAAAGCTATTGCTGAAGCTTTTTTAAATGAAAATCATCTACAGGGTTATGTAAGCTGCAGGTATAAATTAGGATTATTTGAGAATGATAATCTCGTTGCGGTGGCTACGTTTTCGGCACTTCGCAAAATGTCACATAGCTTAGACTATAAATCAGCTGAGCTTATTCGGTTCGCTGTTAAATCCGGTTATTCCGTTACAGGTGGTTTAAGCAAACTCTTGAAGTATTTTTTTAATCAATACAAAGCCAATGATATAATGACCTACGCAGATCGCGATTGGTCGGTAGGTGAATCTTATCTTACTTTAGGGTTTGATCAAACCGCTGTTTTAGCCCCGCATTATTTTTCTATAAATGAGGATATGCAAAGAAATATTGTTCAGGCAGACGAATCGCTGCAAAAACAAATCTTTAATACAGGAAGCCTGAAGTACATATTGAAAAATAAACATGACTGATTTTAACCTCATCATTATTTTAGGTGCAACTGCCTCCGGGAAAACCAGGCTAGCTGTTCAGGTAGCCCATGCACTAAATGGGGAGATTATCAGTGCAGATAGCAGGCAGGTCTTTAAAAAAATGGACATAGGAACTGGTAAAGATTTGCAGGAATATAGCATTAACGGTCAAAACATCCCTTATCATTTAATAGATATCCTTCAGCCAGGAGAACGATACCATGTTGATGCCTTTAAAAATGACTTCTACCGTGTATTCGAAGATATTTTAAGCAGGGGTAAAATTCCTATTTTATGCGGCGGAACAGGTTTATACATTCATAGTTTGCTGCAAAACCAGCGCTATACCGCTGTTCCGATAAATGAACTATTAAGGGCTGAACTCGAAAAGGAAACAAAAGAAGAACTGATTAGCAGGCTCCAAAAGTTTGAAAATACAGATTATGTGGACCTCAATTCAAAGAAAAGACTCATTAGGGCCATCGAGGTTGCTGAATTTTTAACAGCTAATACGCTAGAAACCGTTCAAAGGCCAGAAATTAAACCGATAATTTTTGGATTAAATAACGACGTTGGAATCACCCGGGCGAAAATTTTAACAAGACTGGAGGAGCGGTTAAACGGCGGAATGATTCAGGAAGTTCAGGATCTTCTAGATGAAGGAATAACTAAAGAAATTTTAATTTTTTATGGCTTAGAATACAAATTCGCTGTTAATTATTTAAGTGGTTTGTTATCGGAAGATGAATTTAAGCTACGACTTGGGATTGCGATTTGCCAGTATGCTAAACGACAGAATACTTTTTTTAAAAAGATGGAAAAGGACGGTGTATTGATAAACTGGCTAAATTCTTCTCTAACAACAAACCATTTAAAACAGCAAATCTTAAATAAAGTTTTAAATAAGAATTAATTTATTTTAGTAGCCAGATTATAACGAATTTAAGTTAACGGCTTAAACAAAATAGCTCTTTTGGCACAGGTTTTGTAATTGTCGAGGTATATTAATTTAACTCAAAATTCAATATCTTATAATGAAAACAATTACTAAAATTATTGCTACCTCAGCAGCTGTTGTAGCTTTATTCTTTACAACAAACGTTAATGCACAATCGAAAAAATTAGGAATAGGAGTAAATGTGGGTGCAGGAACAAATGATGCATATGGATTAGCTATAGGTGGAGATTTACGTTATCAGTTTGATGTAGATAAACAATTATCTATTCCGGTAACTGCTGGATATACACATTTAGTTGGAAAAGATATCGAGGGTACAAATCTGAAATTTAGTGATTACGGTTATATCCCTGTTAAGATTGGTGCTAAATATTTTTTCGATACAACTGGATCTGGACTTTATGGACTTGCTGAAGTGGGAGCTGGATTTGGCGTAACACCAAGTAATGCAGGTACGGGCTTTATATATTCCCCTGCTATTGGTTACTCTTGGAGTAATGGAATAGATCTAAGTGCTAAATATGAAGGTAATACTGCTAAACCTGATTTTGCTGTTAATCCTCAAGGATGGTTTGGTATTCGTTTAGCTTACGGATTTAGCCTGTAAATAGTAGGTAAATAATTCAGGAAGCCTCAACATCTGTCGAGGCTTTTTTTATTTATATAAATTTCTGAAAAAAATGAAAATTAATAAATCTGTTTAGCACCTGTTATCGTATATACACTCAAACCCTTTTATTAACTTAAATATATCTAACATGAAAACAATTACTAAATTATTCGCAACAGCGCTTACTGCTTTTGCAATTTTCACTACAACAAATTTGAACGCACAGGAAATGACTACAATGTCTACCAATAATGGTATGGCGTTTAAAGTAGGCGTTGGTTTAAACGGAGGTTTATTCAGAAAAAGCTCTCCAATGGAATACTCTTACGGAGCTGATTTAAAATTACAATGGGATTTAACTAAAGATGTAGCAGTTACAGCATCTGGTGGTTATGCGAAATTGAAAGGCAGAAACAACTCTTTGGATTTCGATTTTATTCCTGCAAAAGGTGGTGTTAAAGTTTTTGCAATCGAAAGAATGTATCTTGCAGCAGAAGCTGGTGCAGGTTTCGGAATCGAAGATGGTGCAAAAACTAACTTTATTTACACTGGCGGTTTAGGTTATGAGTGGAATAATGGTCTTGATATCGGTATCAGATATGAAGGTTATGTAAATGATAGTTCTTCAACTACCTATTTCAGACAAACTGGTCAGTATGCTGTGAGATTAGCTTATAATTTCAAATTATAATTAAATCATCATATAATTCGAAAGCCTCGCAATTTGCGGGGCTTTTTTTATTGATTTAATATTAAAATTGCTATTTTGAGCCGAAAACCAAATACAATGAAAAAAATCTTAGGCATCGCCATATTAGCTACCATATTTGCCTGTAATCAAGCAGAGAAAAAAACTGAAGCCGTTTCAGATTCAACAGATAACAAGACAACAAGTGCTGCAACCAAAGTTGAAATTAAAGATGAAAAGAAACTTGCAATTTTGAATGAGTATGAAGATCTTAAGAATGCCCTTGTTGCATCTGATGCTACTAAAGCGCAAAAATCAGCACTGGTTCTTGAAAAAAGTTTAGCTAATTACGAAGGCTGTGAACCTACTGCAGAGATTGCTGCTAAAATTGCTTCTAACAGTGATATTGTTGCACAACGCAAGAACTTTACGGTATTAAGTGCAGATGTAATCGCCTTATTTAAAACAACTGAAATTGAATCTGGTACACTTTACGTACAACACTGCCCAATGGCAAACAAAGGAGATGGGGGAGATTGGCTTTCAACAGCAAAAGAAATTAGAAATCCTTACTATGGAGATGAGATGCTGGAATGTGGTCGCGTTGCGGAAGAAATTAAAGGAAAATAACCATAAACATGCAGAAAATTAAGCATGATTGTTACGTCGGTTTGACCGATTATTCATATTAATTTAACAGATTTGTTATGCATGTATATTAATTTTATATAATTTAGAAAGCTATAAACACAATACAATAATATGTCAGATATTGCAGAGATTAAAGTTGATGGTAAGACAGTAGAATTGCCAGTAATAACAGGAACAGAAGATGAAAAGGCTATTGATATTTCTAAACTTAGAGATCTTACAGGCTTTGTAACCTTAGATACTGGTTTTAAAAATACTGGTTCTACAAAAAGTAAAATCACTTTCTTAGATGGTGAAAAGGGGATATTAAAATATAGAGGTTATTCTATTGAGGAGCTGGCTGAAAAGTCGAGTTTCCTGGAAGTATCTTATTTAATCGTTTACGGTGAACTGCCAACTCAAACGCAATTAGATGCATTTCAAGCAGAAATTAGCAAGCATACTTTGATTCATGAGGATATGAAGAAGTTTTTTGATGGTTATCCATCAAGATCTCATCCAATGGGTCAGCTGGGTTCGCTAATATTCTCGCTATCTACGTTTTATCCAGAGTGTTTGAAGCCAAATCAAACTGCCGAAGAACAAAACTTAACCATCATTAAGTTATTGGCTAAATTGCCTACAATTGTTTCTTTCATTTATAAAAAATCATTAGGTCATCCACTTATTTATCCAAAAAATAAATATGATTATGTTACCAATTTCCTTTGGATGACATTTGGCCAACGTACCGAAGATTATGATGTAAATCCAATTGTTGTGAGTGCAATGAACAAGTTGCTTATTCTTCATGCAGACCATGAGCAAAATTGTTCCGCATCAACCGTTCGCATTGTAGGTTCTTCAGACTGTAACCTGTATGCTTCAATTTCTGCTGGTATCGCTGCACTTTGGGGTCCGCTTCACGGTGGTGCAAACCAGGCCGTTATCGATATGCTTGAATTAATTAAAGCTGATGGTGGCGATACTGAAAAATGGATTAATAAAGCTAAAGATAAAAACGATCCTTTCCGCATGATGGGATTTGGTCATAGAGTTTACAAAAACTTTGATCCTCGTGCTAAAATCATTAAAAAAGCTTGCGATGATATTTTAGAAAACTTAGGAATTGATGATCCGATTTTAGAAATCGCTAAAAAACTGGAAGAAGCAGCATTAACCGATCAGTATTTTATCGACAGAAAACTATATCCAAACGTAGATTTTTATTCAGGTATCATTTACAGGGCATTAGGTTTCCCTTCTGAAATGTTCACTGTGTTATTTGCATTAGGCCGTTTACCAGGATGGATTGCACAATGGAAAGAAATGCATGAAAACAAAGAGCCAATTGGCCGTCCTCGTCAAATCTATGTTGGCGAAACCGATAGGGATTTTGTTAGCATTGAAGATAGAAAGTAAATTAATACGGCATAAAAAAACCAGGTTTTGATAAACCTGGTTTTTTTATGCCGTAATGTTTGAAATTATGTAGCTACATAATAAATCAGATTCAGCATAATCATTTCTGTCAACTTCAGTGATACGTAATAAAGAATGACAATTAAGAACATCTTGCCTATTACCTTTTTGCGCTGATAAAATACTTTTAAAGCATTAAACATATACCAGCAAATCCAAGCAAATAAAGCAATTTTAATAATGGTAGACATCATACTTTCGGCTCCAAAAACATACTTCATAAATGGCCTTGTTAATATTGATACAATAAAATAGGCGGTCATTCCATGAATAGTAAATATTAGGTGGTCTAAGTAGTAGATATGATTTTTTCTAAAATTCCACATGATAAACAACGCCAAGAGTGGCATCAGCAGAAAGTATTGTTTTGGACGGTTATGCTCCAAAGTTTCCTGTATAACTTCCGATTTCTCTCCGATAGTGATGGCACGTTTCTTTATTAAACGATCGAACCAATTATCCTGATCTTGTGGCTGAAGTGTTTTTTGTCTGGCGAGATAGGCTGCATAGGTACTGTCATTACGGTCATCGTGAATTTTGCTGAACGTAGAGATTACCTCAGTTAAAGAATCTGATCTGGTGGCTTTATTTTGCTTTTTAAGATTTTCCAAAGCAGTTGTTTGTTCCTTAAAACCTAGACTTTTAAATTCCTCACGATCTAAATCCTCAGCAATCCGAGAGGTGGTTTCTTTCACAATGCCAGGGGCAGCATTGGTTAATCCGGCCTCCCTGAGTTTTTTCTGTACAGTATCGAGCGTGGCCTTTCTTTTCTGTGATTGAGCAGCGGTAACGGGTTTGTGCTTATTTTCCCTGTCCACATGCTCCGGAGAATACGCAACCAAGAAATATACAATTGATACAAATATGTACATACTTACCGGGTTGATGTACCTTGCCCTTTTTCCTGCAAGGTAATCAAGCGTTACTTGTCCGGGTTTGGTTAAAAGCGGAACAAGTGTTTGAAAGAATTTATTGTCGAAGTGAAAATAATGGGCAATACTGTGGCTGATAAAACCCCAAAAACTTTCTTTTAATTCTAAATTTGGTTGACCACAACTGCTGCAATAATGAGTTTCGACATGTGAACCACAGTTTAAGCAATTGTGTTCTTTTCTATACTTACCAGCTGACATAAGGGATTTCGAGATTGTTAATGAGTAATGGCATCAATAGCCTTTTCTTCGGCTTTAGTATGTTTGTGCTTAAATAAAATAGCAAATAAAACGGTAATCACCAGCGCATAAATGGTAAATGATAACCAGATGCTGTGCCAATCTTTCATATGGATGGTTTTGTCGAATGATCCATTCTCCAGAATAGAAACGCCTTGAGTTTTAACAAAATTAAGTAAATGGCTATTGGTTGTTTCCGATCCTACAAAATCGGAAGTTGCCTGAATGTTATTGAAAGATTTGGTGAAATATTTGTCAATCATCCAGCCAGAAACCAAACTGCCGAACACGGCACCAAATCCATTGGTCATCATCATAAACATTCCCTGTGCCGATGAACGCGTTTTTGCTGTTGTAGAGGTTTCAACAAACAGTGATCCTGAGATATTAAAGAAATCGAAAGCCATACCATAAACCACACAAGATAGGATGATCATCCAGAGGTTACCTGCCGGGTTACCATATGCAAATAAGCCGAAACGAAAAACCCATGCAAGCATTGCAATAATCATTACCTTCTTAATACCGTAACGTTTTAAAAAGAAAGGAATAGCTAAAATGAAAAGGGTTTCTGATACTTGCGAAATCGACATGATGATGGTTGAATACTTCACCACAAAAGAATCAGCATATTTTGGAAAGTTCTTAAATTCGTCCAAGAACACGTCGCCGTAAGCATTTGTTAGTTGTAGCGCACCACCCAAAAACATGGAGAAGATAAAGAATAAAGCCATTTTGTAGTTGGCAAATAATTTGAAAGCTTCAAGACCTAAGGTTTGCATTAAGGAAGCTTTTTCTGATATTAATCTACTTGGTTTACATTTTGGCAAGGTAAACGCGTAAACTCCTAACAATAAGGCTCCGGTTCCAGCAATATAAAACTGATAAGCGCTTGCTTTATTTCCGGTTAAGTTGGTGATCCACATGGCTGCAATAAAACCAACAGTTCCCCATACACGGATAGGTGGGAAATCTTTCACAACATCTAAATTTCCTGATTTTAAGGTGGTGTATGAAATGGAATTGCTAAGAGATATTGTTGGCATGTAGAAGCACATTGCCGCCAAAATTGTCCAGAAAAATGCATTTGGGCTTTCTACTTGTGGAAGATAAAACAATACAGCCGCATATAAAATATGAAGTATGCCATAAAGTACCTCTGCATTTACCCATTTATCTGCAATGATACCAGTTAGTGTCGGCATAAATAGCGATGCAAAACCCATTGTGGCAAAAATGGCTCCGAACTGCGTACCATCCCATTGTTTTGTGCCAAACCAGTAATTTGCAATAGTGATAAGCCAGGCGCCCCACACAAAAAACTGCATAAAGCTCATCAAGGTTAAGCGAAACTTAACGTTCATCATATTTGTTCGTTTGATTTTTGAAAGTAAAGGCTGAATATAGAACTATTTTAAAACATAATTCAAAAACGAACCCAAATTATTTTACACAATTTGGGTTCATTTGAAAATTCTGGCAGTAATATTGAAATTCGTTAGTGAAATTGCTAATATCACTTCTTTTGAAAGATAGTGATACTAAGATGTTCCTCTTTTATTTAATTCATCTCTCAATCTTGCTGCTTTTTCATAAGCTTCTTCTGCAATGGCTTCCTGAAGTTTTTGCTGCAATTCTTCGAGCGTTAAATCTCCGAAACCTTGCTGTTTCGATGAAGTCGGTGTAATATCTGCATCGGGTTCTTTAGCGATGGAATCCATATTTTCCAGGAAAAGAAAATCGTTTCCTTCTATTACAATTCCGGCTGAAGCCAGAATAAATTCATAGGTGTAAATTAATGCGTTAAAGCGCACAGCAAGTGCAATTGCATCAGATGTTCTGGCATCAATTTCATGCGTATTTTTACCATCGCTACAAATCAACTTGGCATAAAACACGCCATCCACTAAATTATAAATGATAATTTCCTGAATGTTGATATGAAAGGTATCTGCCATTGACTTAAACAAATCATGCGTGAGTGGCCTGCTTGGCGTCATCTTCTCGATTTCGATGGCAATGGCCTGGGCTTCGAATGCTCCAATGATAATCGGCAATCTTCGGCGACCGTTCACTTCTCCTAAAACAAGGGCATAGGCACCAGATTGTGTCTGGCTGTAAGATAAACCTACAATATCTAATTTTACTTTCTTCATATTTCCAGATGTCATGTTGAGCTTGCCAAACAACTTACTATTATTTCGGCAGGCTCAGGTTGACATGATTATACTTTGTGTGCTTTTAAAGCTTCAATTAATTTAGGTACTACTTCAAAAGCATCGCCAACAATTCCGTAGTCGGCAACTTTAAAGAACGGCGCTTCCGGATCTTTGTTGATTACTACAATCACTTTTGATGAGCTTACGCCTGCTAAGTGTTGAATTGCACCAGAAATACCGATTGCAATATAAAGATTGGGGCTAATTGCGATACCTGTTTGACCGACGTGTTCAGAATGCGGTCTCCAATCTGCATCAGAAACTGGCTTTGAGCATGCAGTCGCAGCGCCCAATAATCCAGCCAACTCTTCAATCATTCCCCAATTTTCTGGTCCTTTCAAACCTCTGCCGGCAGATACTACTAATTCTGCATCTGGTAACGACACTTTATCAGTTGCCCGAACAATGTCTTTGATAACAGTTCCTAAGTCTGATTGTTTAATGTCAGCAGAAAAGTTTTCAATAGCAATTTCTACGGCATTTTCTTTAACACCAAAAGCATTTGGGTTCAGTGCAATTACTTTATTTGCCGAGGTTAACTCGGTAACAGCAAATGCTTTCCCTGAAAAGGCGGTCTTTTTTACTGAAAATTTGCTATCATTACTTGGAAGCTCAACCGCACCATCAGCCAAACCTGCTTTAAGTTTTACTGCAATACGAGGAGCTAGGCCTTTACCAGAAAAAGAGTTTGATAATACCACAATATCAGCCGTTTCTTTCTCAGAAGCTGCAGCAATTACACTTGCATAAGCTTGGTTAACGAAGGTTTTTAGCTGCTCGGCACTCACGTTTAAAACTTTAGAGGCTCCATATTTACCTAATTCTTTCAATTCGGTTTCAGCAACATCACCGATAGAAATGGCAGTTAAGTTAGTTGATTGTTGATCAGCAATTGCTTTTGCATAGGAAACAGCCTCAAAAACAGATTTCTTAAACTTACCTTCAGCTTGTTCTACAAATACTAGTACAGACATATATTTATTTCTTTATCCTAAAAAAGGATCATGTAAACGATTTAATTACTTAAGTTCAAATCCCTTTCAGGGAATTTATTGGTTTATATAACTTTAGCTTCGCTGTGAAGTAAGCCAATTAAAGATTCGGTTTGATCTGCCGGAATTAACTTCACTGTTCCGCGTGGGGCAGGGGTTTCGTATTTGGTAATTTTAGTTACTTCTTCAAGCGCTACAGCATCTACAACTGTTAAAGGTTTTGTACGGGCACTCATGATACCACGCATATTAGGAATTTTAGGCTCAGCAACACCTTCTGCGCAGCTTGCTACAAATTTTCCAGTAACCGTTACTACTTCCTTGCCACCTTCAATTTCTCTCTCTACCGTTGCCGTATTTCCATCAACATCTAATTTTTTAATAATCGAGATAGAAGGGATATCTAAAAATTCGCCAACCATTGCAGCAACCTGATTTCCGTTATAATCAATTGATTCGCGTCCGGTTAAAATCAAATCGAAATCTTTTTCTTTTGCATATTCTGCAATCTGTTTCGCAACGAAGTAAGCGTCGCGAGGCGCTGCATTTACACGAACGGCCTCATCTGCACCTATCGCTAATGCTTTTCTAATGGTCGGATCGTTGGCAGCTTCTCCAACATTGATTACGGTTACAGTTCCCTTCCCACCTTCAGTTAGTTCAATTGCTCGAGATAATGCAATTTCATCATACGGATTAACAATATATTGTACACCCGCAGTATTGAATTCGGTATTATCATTAGTAAAAGTTATTTTTGTCGTCGTGTCGGGCACGTTACTGATACAAACTAATATTTTCATATGTTAATAGTGGTTTTTTAGTGAATATGAAATGCTCAGGGCTTAATAAAAAAGCTACCGATTTATCATATTAATTGTATTATTTATATAAGGTCTTTCTGCAAATTTAATTAAAAAAGCAAGGAAATAAAATGTCATCAAGCCGTTTAGCAAAGTTATTGGATTTTTTAGAAAATGATCCGAATGATCCATTTATACTATATGCCTTAGCCACAGAGTATAACACTCAAAATGATAAGGAAAAAGCATATTCTTTTTACCTTCAGTTAACCGATAAACATCCGGATTATGTTGGTACTTATTATCATTTGGGCAAACTGTTAGAAAAAGACAATCAAAAAGATAAGGCTATTGAAATTTATCAGAAAGGAATGATTGTAGCCCGAAACAAACGTGATATGCATGCTTTTTCTGAACTTCAAGGGGCATACAACACTGCGGCAGGTTTAGATTATGAGGACGATTAAACTTCATCATCATCTACAAATAGATAATCTTTCAGCAATCATCCAATTTAATGCAGGCTAAACCCATCTCTGCTAAAAAGCAGTGGCTATTTATCAGAAACGTTGTATTTTTTACCTTCACTTCGTTTGGAGGTGCGCAGGCGCATCTGGCTTTATTGTTGAAATACTTTGTGCAAAGCACCAAATTTATTTCGGAAGAAGAATTGTTGGAACTTAATGCGCTTGCTCAGGTTTTACCCGGCCCAGCATCTACACAAACGCTAGTTGGTATAGCCTGGAAGGTAGGAAAGTTGAAACTGGCTATCATCACCTTTCTGATCTGGATTTTACCGACTGCCGCAATAATGACTTTTGCCGCGATCAGCTATGCACTTCTGGATCAAAAGCAGAAGTTTAATGATATCCTGGAATATATTCAACCCATTGCCTTAGGTATTGTAGCCTATGGTGCATGGAAACTAGGCAAGAAAGTGTTGTCATCGCAAGTATCTATATTTCTGGCTATTGGATCAGTAGTAGCAACTTTCGTACTCAGAAATGCCTATGTATTTCCTTTGGCAATACTGGTTGGTGGAATTATCTCATCAGCAATTGAAACACCAAGTGAAGAAACCGAATTAAGGGTGCGTTTATTTTCAAATCTAAACCCGAAGAAATTAATATATTTTATAGGTGCCTTACTTCTTTTTGCTTTGGTTGGTGCCATTATTAACCGAACTTCTCCATTTAGTTTGCCAATTCGTTTGCTGGAGAATTTTTACCGTAACGGTATCCTAGTTTTCGGTGGCGGTCAGGTGCTGGTTCCGCTGATGTTTACGGAGTTTGTCGAAATGAAGCACTACTTACCTTCGTCAGGATTTTTATCGGGTTTTGCACTTCAGCAAGCACTTCCCGGACCAACCTTTTCCTTTACCAGCTATTTGGGTGCTTTAAGCATGAGAAATTTCGGTTATGGCATGTGGGGACAAATACTTGGCGGTTTAATTGGGGTAATTGGCATTAATTTACCAGGATTAATTTTGGTATTGTTTATTGTTCCTTTTTGGGATGACTTGAAAAAAATCTCTAGGATCCGCTATAGTCTTTCGGGTATAAATGCCGTAAGCGTTGGATTCATTATAGCCGCTTTTATTCTCTTACTGATTCCGATGGGTTTCAATCTGGTGTTTATCGGGATAATGATCGCAACTTTTTTACTGCTAAATTTTACAAAGATTAGTCCACCGGTTATCGTACTTGCAGGTATTTTAATAGGCTATTTGTTTTAACGGATTTTCAGATTTTAACCCACAAAAAAAGGGAAGCTGTTCGTTTCCCTTTTTGAAGTATATTTTAATTAAAACGGTGGATCATCATCACTGTAATCGTCCATTTTTGAAGGACGGATAATCACGTTACTTTGTTTTTCAAAATCTTGCGATGGATACATTCCTGCTGAAGGATCTGCTGCTGCAAATGATGTTGGCGCAGTAAAATCTTCTTCCAGATCTGTAAACTTTACAAACTTACCAACGAAACGTAATGGTACAATACCCGTTTCACCGTTACGGTGTTTGGCAATAATTACCTCGCCAATACCAGCTTGTGATCTTCCTTGCTCGTCTTCTGTGATTCCGTAATATTCAGGTCGATAAAGGAATAATACCATATCCGCATCTTGCTCTATAGATCCCGATTCACGTAAATCGGAAAGCATTGGTCTTTTACCTTGTAAACCAGGTCTGCTCTCCACCGCACGACTCAACTGTGATAGCGCCAATACAGGCACATCCAGTTCTTTAGCTACAGATTTTAATGCCCTCGAGATACTACCAATTTCCTGCTCACGGTTACCGCCACCTTTTCCACCTTCGCCTTTACCATGCATTAACTGTAAATAATCGACAATAACAAGTTGAATATCGTACTGAGATTTTAGTCTTCTGCACTTTGCTCTAAACTCGAAAATATTGAGGGCAGGCGTATCATCTATTAACAAAGGCGCTTCAGTTAAGCGGCCAATTTTACTATGTAATTGCTGCCATTCCCATTCTTGTAAATTACCTTTTCTAATTTTTTCCTGTTCAATTTCGGCTTCGCCGGATATTAAACGATTCACTAACTGAACGGATGACATCTCTAATGAGAAAACTACCGTAGGTTTTTGAAAATCAACAGTTGCATTTCGGGCGCAGGTAAGTACGAAGGCTGTTTTTCCCATCGCCGGACGGGCAGCAATAATTACAAGATCTTGTTTTTGCCATCCTCCGGTAATTCTATCTAAACCGGTAAAGCCGGTAGGAACCCCTGTCAACCCATCTGTCTTAGTTCTAAGCTCTTCTAATGTTGCTAAAGATTGTTTAATGATATCGTCCATCTTTTGCGTATCTCTACGTAAATTATTCTGGGCAATATCAAATAATCCCTTCTCTGCATGATCCAATAAATCAAAAATATCCGCTGTATCCTCATAAGCGGTAGTAATGATATCAGTAGAAATTCTAATTAATTCTCTTTGAATGTATTTCTGAGAAATGATACGGGCATGAAACTCAATGTTAGCTGCCGATGCTACGCGATTGGTTAGGTTGGTTATGTAATATGCACCACCCACCATCTCAAGTGCACCCATCTGGCGAAGCTCTGCAGTAACGGTTAAAATATCAACAGGCTTCGATTTTTCAAACAACATGTGAATGGCTTCGAAGATCTTTTGATGGGCCTCCTGATAAAAAACTTCGGGTTTTAAAATGTCGATTACTGCTGATAATGCATCTTTTTCTAGCATTAAGGCTCCTAAAACCGCTTCTTCTAAATCTAACGCCTGTGGCGGCAATTTACCCATTGTACTTACCGTATTGCTGAGCCTTGCTTTCCTCGCTGTTAAACTGTTTTTTCCGCCTTGTTCGTTATCCATACTCATGGTACAAAAGTAGTTAAATTTTGACGCGATTGTTTTAACAAGTTACTAGCTGTTTGTTAACAAATTGAAGTTTAATCAGATTAATTTTTTTTCGGTTTTTCGGAAATTATAAAATCTTTAAACAATTAAATGTTAAAAAGGGAATAGGGGTTGGGAATACGAAATAAGTTCTTTTCCCTATTTAGTATTCCCCATTCAATTAATCAATTTCCCAATTGCAACAGAATTCCCGTCAAAACAATTACTTTTGCAAACAATTTCAAACCATGGATAATTTTAGAAGACCTCAGCGGGTAAAGGAAAATAATGAATTCGTTTTCGGCATTAGAGCAGTAATTGAAGCTGTTAAAGCTGGAAGAGATATTGAAACCATTTATCAACAACGCGGTTTGGGTGGTGAGTTATTTCTGGAGTTGAAGGCGCTTTTGAAAGATACTTTGATTCCTTTAAATTCTGTTCCAATAGAAAAACTGAACAGAATGTCGCAAAAAAACCATCAGGGTGTAATTGCGGTAATCTCTCCAATTACTTACCAGAATATAGAAGATATCGTTCCTGCGGTTTTTGAAAAAGGAGAGGTGCCCTTGATATTGGTGTTAGATAGCGTAACTGATGTTCGAAACATGGGGGCTATTGCCCGTACGGCTGCATGTGTTGGTGTTCATGCGATTGTTGTTCCACTAAAGAATGCGGCTCAAATAAATGCTGATGCAATTAAGACATCTGCAGGAGCTTTATTTAACATTCCTATTTGCAGGCACGCGAACCTCCACAAAACCTGTTTGTTCCTGCAAGATAGTGGCTTGCAGATTGTAGCTTGTACTGAAAAAACCAGCGACCTAATCTATGCCCCCGATTATACCATGCCAACAGCAATTATTATGGGTTCGGAAGATGAAGGTATATCAAACGATCTTTTAAGGGTAGCTGATCACTTGGCCAAGATACCGATGGCAGGAAAAATCGAATCTTTAAACGTATCTGTTTCTGCTGGTGTAATTTTGTACGAAGCTGTAAGACAACGGACTACTGCTGTTTAAATCTTAGTTTGATTTCTGAATTGAAAATATTATTGTGTATTTTTATTTAGAAATCAAACCTAAATGCTCCCTGCAAAAAACATTATTGAAGTTATTTCATGTCTGGATGAAATTATCGACATCAGCCTGGCGAAAAAATCCCGTGCAGGTTACTTTGCATGTTTATATCGAAAGATGACTATTGCAGTGCAAAATGGGATTAACAACGGATTATTCTTTGACGGGCCAAGAATGGAGCAGCTGGATGTAATTTTCGCAAATCGTTACATCAATGCTTATTTCTCTCACACTAAAAATACTCCATTAACAGCATCCTGGAAATCTGCTTTCACTGCAACAGGCCAACCATACACTGTAATTCAACATTTGCTCATGGGCATGAACGCTCACATCAACCTTGATTTGGGAATTGCAGCAGCAGAAACTGCCAGGGGTATTGATATACAGCTGATTAAAAAAGATTTCGACTTGATTAATAATATCATTGGTAGCCTAATCAATATTGTACAGCAAGATCTGGAAGAGATATGTGCTCCAATGAAACTGCTGAAATATGTAGATAACAATAGTAAAGAATCGGTAATTAACTTTAGCATTACTGCAGCCAGAAATACGGCCTGGGCTAATGCGCAGGCACTTTCTGCAGTACTGCCAACTATGTACGATGGATACATCGTCAACTTAGATAGGAAAATTGATGTTGTGGCCAGGAATATTATCAACCCTAACTTTTCTCAAAGTATGATTTTAAGAGCAGTTAGGGCTTTTGAACCAAAAGATGTTGGCGTAATTATTAAATTTTTAAGTGATTAGATAAATTTATTGCCAAATCTAGATTTTACTTCGGCTACAAATTCTTTTACTTTCTGCTCTTCATTTCTCGGGCAAATCATAAGCATATTATTATTTTCCACCACGATGTAATCGTGCAAACCCTGGAGGATAACCAGTTTATCTTTAGGTACGTTCACCATGCAATTAGATGAGTCAAACATAATCACTTGCTCCGAAGGGATAACGGCGTTTCCAACATAATCTTTTTCTGCCATCTCATATATGGACGCCCAGGTACCTAAGTCAGACCACCCAAAATCAGCAGGTAAAACGTATACATTATCTGCTTTCTCCATGATACCAAAATCGATAGAAATGTTCGTACATTGCAAATAGGCATTATTGATGAAATTCTTTTCACGATCGGTATTCATCTCTGATCTACCTAAGTTGAAAATTTCATACATGTCTGGCAAATGTCTTTCAAAGGCTTTCAGGATCGATTTCGCTGACCAGATAAAAATACCTGCATTCCAGAGAAAATCTCCACTTTGAATAAAAGACTTTGCTAACTCAAGATTAGGTTTTTCCGTGAAGGTTTTAACCTTATGTAAATCAGTATCAGTGTTTAAAACATATTCGGTATGTTGGATATAGCCATATCCGGTATCAGGCCTGTTCGGTTTTATACCGAGCGTAATCAGGCAATCATTTTTAGAGGCTGCATTTAAAGATTGACTTATCGATTCTATAAAGCCATCAACATTAGCAATAGTATGATCAGACGGCGCCACAACAATTGTAGCGGCAGGATTAAGCTCATAAATTTTTAAACTCCCATAGGCCACGCATGGAGCAGTATTCCTAAGTAGAGGTTCAGCTAATATTTGATTATCAGACAGATCAGGTAATTGCTCCTTAACCAGATCAGAATAAATCTCGTTCGTAACAATAAAAATATTTTCTGGTAAACAGATTTTTAAAAATCTTTCGTAAGTACTTTGAATTAAAGTTTTACCTACCCCAAAAAAATCGATAAATTGTTTAGGGTATTCAGTTCTGCTAACTGGCCAAAAGCGACTTCCGACCCCTCCAGCCATGATCAGTGCGTAATAATCTTTATTCATTTTATGTTTTAAAATTACACGATACCTTCATTTAAAAGATCATGCAAATGGATAATTCCAAAGTAAGTGTTTTGTTTTAGAACTAACAACTGTGTAATGTTATTTTCCTTAATTATGTGTAGTGCTTCTACGGCAAGAGCGTCGGCTTGGATACTCTTTGGTTTTTTACCCATAATGTCTTCAGCCTTTAATCCTGCAATGGTCATGTTATTTTCAAGCATCCGCCTGATGTCTCCGTCGGTAATTACTCCTACAACCTGATCCAACTCATCTACAACAGCGACAGCCCCCAAACGGTTTTTACTGATTTCAATTAATACATCTTTTACCGCTGCCGAAGGACTTATAGATGGTTTTTCATTCGAGAGCGCAAGGTCTTGTGCCCTGAGGTATAGCTTTTTACCCAATGATCCGCCAGGATGATATTTCGCAAAATCAGCTTCATTAAATTCTCTGCATTCCAGTAAACAAATCGCCAAGGCATCTCCTAGTGCCAGTTGTGCTGTCGTACTCGTAGTCGGAGCTAAATTATGCGGGCATGCTTCTTTTTCGAAAGATGTATTTAGTACTAAGTCGGCTTGTTCCGCAAGAAAAGACTCCAGTTCCCCAACCATGCCTACCAGTTTGTTGCCTGCCGATTTTAATAAGGGTACCAATACTTTTATTTCAGGCGTGTTTCCACTTTTTGATAAGCAGATAATCACATCGTTACGCTGTATCATGCCCAAATCGCCGTGAATGGCATCTGCAGCATGCATAAATATTGCCGGAGTACCTGTTGAATTAAAAGTAGCTACTATCTTCTGAGCGATAATGGCGCTTTTTCCAATACCGGTTACAATCACCCTACCATCACATTGAAGAATGGCAGATACCACTTTTTCAAAATCATCGTTTATGTTTTTTGCAACATTTAATATTGCTGCTGCTTCAAGCTCTAACGTGCTTATAGCCGATTGGATAATATATTTTTTACTTTTCAAAGAGAAAATAATTGTTTGTTGATACTTGAAATTCTTGTAAAATTATGTTATTTTGGATACAAAAATAGCATCGCATATTTTATTACACAAAATGGACGTGAAAAAGTCGTTATTTGATAATCTGCAAAATTTTTTCGGGTTTGATAATTTCAAAGGTGATCAGGAGTCGATCATTACAAATATTTTAGAAGGCAATAACACTTTTGTGATTATGCCAACGGGCGGAGGGAAGTCTATTTGCTATCAATTACCTGCTTTAATGAGTGAAGGAACTGCTATTGTGATTTCTCCGTTAATTGCGTTAATGAAAAATCAGGTAGACCAGTTAAGAGCATTTGGTGGAAATGATAGTATTGCGCATTTTCTTAATTCGTCCCTAAACAAATCTGAAATTACTCAGGTAAAATCTGACCTGTTAAGCGGGCAGACAAAATTATTATACGTTGCTCCAGAATCTTTAGCCAAGCAAGACAATATCGAATTTTTAAATCTGATTAAGATTTCTTTCGTTGCTGTAGATGAAGCGCATTGTATTTCTGAATGGGGGCATGATTTCAGACCAGAATACCGAAAAATTAAACAGGTTATTGCTGGTTTAGGTAATAACATTCCTATTATAGCACTTACCGCTACCGCAACGCCCAAAGTACAACAAGATATTATGAAAAATCTTGGGATGACTGAGGCAACACTTTTTAAATCATCATTTAACAGACCAAACTTATTTTATGAAATCCGCCCCAAAAGGGACATTACGAAGGAAATTATAAAATACATTAAGTCTAACCCAGGCAAATCAGGAATTATTTATTGCCTAAGCCGGAAAAAAGTTGAGGAAGTTGCCGAAGCGCTGAATTTAAATGGAATTAGTGCTTTGCCTTATCATGCCGGGTTAGAACCAAAAGTTAGAGCAGAAACGCAAGATAAATTCCTGATGGAAGATGCTGAGGTAATTGTAGCCACAATCGCTTTCGGTATGGGTATTGATAAACCCGATGTTCGTTTTGTAATTCACCATGATGTGCCTAAAAGTATGGAAGGCTATTATCAGGAAACTGGCAGAGCCGGTCGTGATGGTGGAGAAGGGGTTTGTATAGCTTTTTACGCTCAGAAAGATGTAGATAAGCTTGCTAAGTTTATGAAAGATAAACCGGTTTCTGAACGCGAAATCGGCACACAGATATTAAAAGAGGTAATCGATTATGCTGAGTCCGGTGTTTGTCGCCGTAAGCAGATTCTACATTACTTCGGCGAAAACTTTAATGAAACGGGCTGCAATTGCATGTGCGATAATTGCAAAAAGCCTAAAAAACAGTTTGATGCTGAAGAACAGTTATCAACCTTATTAAAGTTTATCGAAAAAACAGGTGAAAAGTTTGATGATACCCATTTGTTAAACGTTTTTCTAGGTTTGGAAACTGCTCAAACTATTGCTTACGAGCATAGCAAGGTGCCTGAATTTGGGATTGGCAAGCAGGATGGGGAATTACTTTGGAAATCAGTGATCCGCCAGGCGGTTTTGAATAATTACCTTTTCAAGGATATTGATAATTATGGTTTATTAAAACTAACCAAACAGGGCAGAGATTTTATTATTAATCCTTACAGTTTAAAATTTGTTTTAAATGAATTGATTGAAACTGGCGTTGTGGATGATGAAGACGATGTTAAACAAGGGACAGGTGCTTTGGATACACATCTCCTTCAGTTGCTTAAAGATTTACGTAAGAAAATTGCCAAGCAAAAAAGCGTTCCTCCATTTGTAGTTTTTCAGGATCCGTCTTTGGAAGAAATGTGCACACATTATCCAATTACAACTGAAGAACTTCGTCAGATTTCAGGTGTAGGTTCGGGTAAAGCGATGAAATTCGGAACACCATTTATCGAGCTGATTAAAAAATATGTTGAGGATAACGACATCGAGCGCCCAATTGACTTGATTATTAAAACTCAGGCCAATAAATCGCAAATGAAAGTTTCTATCATTCAAAATATTGATAGGCAGATTGGTTTAGAAGATATCGCTGATTCAAAAGGCATCACTTATGAGGAAATTCTGAAAGAAGTGGAATCAATTGTAAACTCAGGCACCAAGCTTAATTTAAACTATTTCATCGATGAAGTAATTGATGATGACAGACAGGATGAGGTTTTTGATTACTTCAGAGCTGCAGAAAGCGATTCGATTGATGAAGCACTTAACGAACTTGGTGAAACAGATTACACCCGCGAAGAAATTCAATTGATGCGAATTAAATTCATGTCGGAACTAGGAAACTAGCTTTGATGGATGATGGCAGCTGTGAAATGGATGATGTTGTTCATTCGCGTTTGCCATCCACCATTTTCCATCATACATGTTCCATCTTCCATTTTACATAACCCATTTACATGCTTAACTATTTAAACAATATAAAAAATACCGAATCTGGAAATTTCTTTTTAATGGCTGGTCCATGTGCAATAGAAGGCGAAGATATCGCCATGCGTATTGCAGAAAAGATTATCACAATTACAGATAAACTTCAAATTCCATATATTTTTAAAGGTTCTTACCGCAAGGCGAATAGAAGTAAAGGAAGTTCGTTTACAGGAATAGGCGATGAAAAAGCATTACGTGTTTTAGAGCGTGTTGGGCGTGAATTTGGTGTGCCAACCGTAACGGATATACATGAAAGTGGCGAAGCAGCAATGGCTGCTGCTTATGTGGATGTGTTGCAGATTCCTGCTTTTCTTTGTCGCCAGACAGATTTATTAGTCGCCGCTGCAGAAACAGGTAAGGTTGTTAATGTAAAAAAAGGTCAGTTTTTATCTGCAGGTTCAATGAAATTTGCTGTTGAGAAAATTAAAGAAGCTGGAAACGATAAAGTAATTTTAACAGATAGAGGAAATACTTTCGGCTATCAGGATTTAATTGTCGATTATCGCGGTTTACCTGAAATGCAGAGTTTTGGCGTTCCGGTAGTGATGGATTGCACACATTCATTGCAGCAACCCAATCAAAGTAGTGGTGTAACTGGTGGTAAACCAGAATTAATCTCAACGATTGCAAAAGCGGCAATTGCTGTTGGTGCCGATGGATTATTCATCGAAACACATCCCGACCCGGCAAATGCTAAATCTGATGGGGCTAACATGTTGCATTTAGATTTATTAGAAGAAACCTTAACGAAATTAATCCGCATCAGACAAGCAATTTTGTAACTTGGAAAATTCAAAAGTATTCCTCACCGCCGAATGGCGAAAACTGGCTTTAGCCCAATATGCAGTTGATAAAGAAATACTGTTGAAATATCTACCTCCTCATACTGAATTGGATGATTGGCAAGGTAAATATTATGTGAGCCTCGTAGGATTTATGTTTATTGATGTGAAGCTTAGAGGTTTTAATATTCCTTTCCATACAAATTTCGAAGAAGTAAATTTAAGGTTCTATGTCAAATATAAGGACGGAAACGAATGGAAACGTGGTGTGGTTTTCGTGAAAGAGATTGTACCCTTACCGGCAATCACTTTTGTGGCAAATACGATTTATAAAGAAAACTACCAAACATTACCAATGAAACATGTTTGGATAGAGCAGGAGCACCAGCTTGAGGTAGATTACCTTTGGAAAAATAAAAACTGGAATAAATTTTCGGTTACGACATCTGCAAAAGCTGCAGAAATAGCAGTTGGCAGCGAAGAGGAATTTATTACCGAACATTATTGGGGTTATACCAAAATCGGCCCTAATAAAACTTCAGAGTACGGCGTAGAACACCCGCGTTGGGAGGCTTACCCAGTTAAAGATTACAAAATTGAAGTTGATTTTGGAATCAACTATGGTAGTGATTTTGCATTTTTAAACAATGCCAAGCCAGATTCTGTGATGCTTGCTGAAGGTTCTGAAATACGAGTTTTAAAAGGAAAGAAGTTTTAGGGATTTGCTTCACAAAGTTAATGTGAGTGATGCCTTTAGAGCGGTCGCCATTGCGGCGCACGAAGCGATCTCATCTCCTTAATTAAAAACATCTCTAATAAGATTGCTTAGCTCGTAAAAATCGATTCTGCAAACATGTTACGGACAGTGTAATTACCGTTTGCTAAAATCTACAAATTACTCATTCAATATAGTTTTTCATCGCTTACAGATTTTTCACTGCGTTCAGAATGACAACTCTATTAATAAGAACTTAAATTTTAGTAATCACAAACGAAGTTCTGCGATTATTTTTCCTTCCTATCTCCGTCTTATTATCAGCGATGGGTTTATTTGCTCCAAAACCTTTGAAGGTTAATCTTTTGGCATCGATACTATTCTTCAATAAATATTCATACACCGCATTTGCCCTGTTAAAAGATAGTTTTTCATTTAGTTTAGCATCGCCTACATTGTCGGTATGACCTTGAATTTCAATATTAACACTTTCATTTTCATTTAGGAAGTCGATTAAAAGATTCAATTCCCTTATTGATGCGGGCAGCAGGTTAAATTTATTTGTATCGAAGAAAATATTTCTCAGCGTAACGTTTCCACCTTGCTTAATTTTTTCAATGAAAACCTCAATTTGATAAGGCTTATTAATGTCGCCTGCTTTTAACTCAAAGTTTTCCGAATAAAACAGATAACCTTCAGCACTAACGTTAAACAAATAATCGCTTCCAATAGGCATAACTGCTAAAAACTGACCGGTTTCGGGGTCGGTATAATCGTCAAAAACCGTTTTGTTGGTTTTTAAATCGATCACCTGTACATTGCTTTCAATGGTTTTCTTGCTGTCTTTATCTCTTACAATTCCTTTTACATAAGAAACTTTTAGTGGCTTAGCATTTTCAGGAATTCCAAAACTGTAAATGTCCTGAGCACCAAATCCATCCTTAAGATTAGATGAAAACATACCAGAATTCCCATCAGCACTAACAATTAAGCCACTTTCATCTTCAAAAGAGTTAATCGGATAACCGAGATTGATTGGCTTTTGAAATTTGCCATCATCATTCATTCGGCTGTAATAAATATCCTTATTTCCAAATCCAGGCCATCCATCTGATGAGAAATAAAGTGTTTTTCCATCGGCATGAAGAAACGGTGTGTTTTCATCGAAAGGTGTGTTCACTTCAGGGCCGAGGTTGATTGCTGGACCCCATTTGGCATCATCAGTGATGGTACTTTTCCAAATGTCGTAACCACCAGAACCACCTGGTCGATTACTGATAAAATACAATGTCCTTGCATCAGGACTAATCGCTGGTTGAGATTCCCAGTACTCAGAATTTACTGGTTTACCAATATTATAAGGTTCTCCCCAATCATTTCCTTCACGATGAGAAACATAAATATCACATCTTCCTAATCCATCTGGGCGATTACATCCTGTAAAAAACAAATATTTTCCATCAGGAGATATGGTTTGTGCGCCTTCGTTGTATCGGCTGGTATTGATTTTTGTTGATAATGGTTTCGCCAAACCCCATGCATTATTTTTAAACTGTGAGGTCCAGAAATCTTCATTTCCATTTACCTGTCGTGTAAAAATCAGGGTTTCACCATCAGCGGTGAGTGCCGGAAAATATTCGGAATCGGTTGTATTTACGCCATTTCCAAGGTTAACCGGACTATATTTTACAGGTTTCGCTATGGCTACTCGTGCGAAATCACAGTCCAACAGATATTTTTTTGCTTTTTTTGCTCTTTCTGAAGAACTATCTAACGCCAGAAATTCGTTAAAATGCTGTTTGGCTTTATCATATTCTTGCGTAGCAAACTCAACCTCTGCTAAACCAAAACTCACTTCCGGAGATACATTTCTATTAATTAAAAGCGCTTTCTGGTAAGCTGACTTAGCATCCATGTATTTTTTCTGAATTTTATACACTCCGGCAAGAAGAATGTACGCATTCTGAAATAAGGGATCCGCTTCCACGGCAGTTTTTAAAACTTGTTCAGCCGAATTGTAATCTTGTTTATCAATATATGGCCCTGCTTTTTCGAAAAATGCCTGCGCTTTCCTATTTGAAGAACTTTGCGCAAAGCAGAAAGTAATGGATATGCTTAGGAATAAAAGAAACCAGTATTTCATTACATTAACATTTGGTTACTAAAGCTAATGTAAACTATTTAAGGAATATTTAAAAATTTGTGCGTTTGTAAAGAAATTTCCCATTTCGGGTTGGCCATAACGTAATCAATAATCAACGGCGTAATTTCCTTTGATTTTGACCATTCTGGCTGAAGGTATAACTTGCAAGTTGGCGAAACCATTGCGGCATATTCTTCCGCCCATTTAAAATCACTTTTGTTAAAAACGATTACTTTCAGTTCGTGGGCAAATGGCGTAATATCTGGACGAGGCGCTTTAAACTTTTTAGGTGATAAACAAATCCAATCCCAGTTTCCAGAGAGTGGATAAGCACCAGACGTTTCAATAAAAGTTAAAATCCCTCTTTCCTTTAACTTATTGGTTAAATAATCAAGATTATAAATTAACGGTTCACCACCTGTAATTACCACTGCCTTACCAGGAAATTTGTCGGCATTTTCTACAATTACATCTGCTGGTGTTAAAGGATGCATTTCGGCATCCCAACTTTCCTTTACGTCGCACCAATGGCAGCCCACATCGCATCCGCCTAAGCGGATAAAATAAGCCGCCTTGCCTGTATTAAATCCTTCGCCCTGTATTGTGTAGAATTCTTCCATTAAAGGAAGTAAAGTGCCGTCTTCTGGTATGTCTTGTTTCATTTTTGAGGATGCAAATATCTTAAAAAAATATGGTGTAGCAGTTCCTCTTTCAAAAATTAATGTAAAGATGAAATAACACTGATATTTAAATACTTATTTTAGCGCTATGAAGTGGCTTAAAGCTTTAAATGTTACTCAAATTCCTAATGTCGATTCCATTAAAACTGTTGATGTAAACGGGAAACAGCTTTGTATTATCAATAATGATGACAAAATTATCGCTACGCAATCATATTGTCCGCATGCGGGTGGTCATCTTTCTGGTGGCTGGTGTAAAAATGGTCATTTAATTTGTCCTATCCATCGCTTCGAATATGATTTAGAAACGGGAAGAGGCGCAGAGGGGCAAGGAGATTATATAGATATTTATCCCACAGAACTACGGGAAGACGGATTGTACATTGGTTTCGAAGAAAGTTGGTGGAGTAAGCTTTGGGGTTGATAGATAAAGGAGTATGGAGTAAAGATTAAAGAAAATACGAGCATTGTGATTATCCTTCATCTTTGTTCTTTGATCCTTATTCCTACTGCAAATGCTCTTTAAAGAAATAATATGTTATACGTAAAAAAAAAGCAACTCAAATGTTTGAGTTGCTTTTGAATATTTAGAAGATTAGCTTTTGCTTTAAGCTTTAGCCTTTCTGCTAAGTGTAAATTTCTTTTCTAGCTGATGCTAAAGTATTTTTCAGTAATCCAACAATCGTCATCAAACCGACACCACCTGGAACAGGGGTGATGTAAGAAGATTTTGGTGCTATATTATCGAAATCCACATCGCCATAAAGTTTAAAACCAGATTTAGTTTCGGTAGATGTTTCTCGATTAATGCCCACATCAATAATAATTGCGCCAGGTTTAACCATATCAGCAGTTACAAAATTCTTTTTACCAATTGCAGCAATAATAATATCGGCCTGTAAAACCTGCTCTTTCAAATTTTTTGTGCGTGAGTGTGTAAGCGTAACCGTACAGTTACCAGGAGTTGCATTACGAGCCATCAAAATACTCATCGGACTGCCCACAATATTGCTTCTACCAACCACAACGCAATGTTTTCCAGTGGTGTCGATGTTGTATTCTTGCAACATTAACAAAATACCATAAGGCGTAGCAGGAATGAAACATGGCAAGTTGCGCATCATCCTACCCAAGTTTACCGGGTGAAAACCATCAACGTCTTTACGGTAATCAATCGTTTCAGTAACTTTTTCAGGGTCGATATGCTTCGGTAACGGCAACTGAACAATTAATCCATCCACATCAGCATCTTGGTTAATTTCTTCAATTTTTGCTAATAGTTCAGCTTCAGTAACCGAGTTATCATACCTGTGAAGCGACGATTTAAAACCTACTTTTTCACAGTTTTTCATTTTGCTGGCTACGTAAGTTTCGCTACCACCATCGTTACCAACCAAAATGGCAACTAAATGTGGCTTGCGACCGCTTTGATTTAAAAATTCTGCAGCTTCTTCAGCAATTTGAATTTTAACTTTTTCTGATACGTATTTACCGTCTAATAATTTCATTCTTATAAGATGTGAGATATTAGATATTAGATTTGAGATTGGACGGTTATCATCTCAAATCTCAAATCTAATATCTCAAATCTATTTTAATCTAATTTCAAAACCGCCATAAATGCACTTTGTGGAATTTCTACGTTTCCAACCTGACGCATACGTTTTTTTCCTTTTTTCTGTTTCTCCAATAACTTACGTTTACGGGAAATATCGCCACCATAACATTTGGCTGTTACATCTTTACGTAAAGCACTAAGTGTTTCGCGGGCAATAACTTTGGCACCAATAGAGGCTTGTATTTTTATCTCGAACTGCTGACGAGGGATTAGCTCTCTCAGTTTCTCGCAAATTTTCTTTCCGAAATCGTAAGCGTTACTGCGGTGGATTAATGAAGACAAAGCATCAACAGGTTCATCATTGATTAGCATATCTAAACGAACTAAATCCGATTTGCGATAGCCAACCTGATGGTAATCGAAAGAAGCGTATCCTTTTGAAATCGTTTTTAATTTATCATAAAAGTCGAATACAATTTCGCCCATTGGCATCTCAAATACAAGCTCAACTCTATCAGATGTTAAGTATGATTGATTTACAATTGTTCCTCTTTTCTGAATACAAAGCGACATCACCGGACCAACAAAATCAGCCTTGGTAATAATATTTGCCTTTATATAGGGTTCTTCAACCGAATCTAATTTGCTTGGATCAGGTAAATCAGACGGGTTATTTACAAAAATTTCATCGCCTTTGGTGGTATGCGCAATATACGATACGTTGGGGACGGTTGTGATAACCGTCATGTCGAATTCACGCTCCAAACGTTCCTGAATAATCTCCATGTGCAACATTCCTAAGAATCCGCAACGGAAACCAAAACCTAATGCAGCAGAACTTTCAGGTTCGAAAACGATAGACGCATCGTTTAACTGCAATTTGTGCATCGCTTCGCGAAGTTCTTCAAACTCATCCGTGTCAACTGGATAAATACCTGCAAAAACCATAGGTTTTACCTCCTCAAAGCCTTGAATTGCATCTAACGATGGTCTAGCTGTGGTTGTAATTGTATCACCAACTTTAACCTCTCTGGCCTCTTTAATTCCAGAAATAATGTAACCAACATCTCCAGTTTTAACCACATTACGTGGAGCCATATCCAGTTTCAAAATACCTACTTCATCAGCCAGGTACTCTTTGCCGGTATTAATAAATTTAACTTTATCACCCTTTTTAATTTCGCCGTTAACTACTTTGTAGTAAGCAATAATTCCTCTGAACGAGTTAAAAACTGAGTCAAAAATTAGCGCCTGCAATGGCGCTTCAGGGTCGCCAACAGGGGCAGGAACGCGATCTACAATGGCCTGAATAATATCAGAAATACCCATACCGGTTTTACCCGATGCAGGAATAATATCTTCACGTTTACAGCCAATTAAATCAATAATCTGGTCTTTCACTTCCTCAGGCATTGCCCCAGGTAAATCCATTTTATTTAGTATCGGAATAATTTCAAGGTCGTGCTCTAAAGCTAAATATAAGTTCGAAATCGTTTGAGCCTGAATACCTTGAGACGCATCAACAATCAGCAAAGCACCTTCGCAAGCCGCGATGGAACGCGAAACTTCATAAGAAAAATCTACGTGGCCGGGAGTGTCAATTAGGTTAAAATTATACTCAACATCGCCAACTTTGTAGTTCATTTGTATGGCATGACTTTTAATTGTAATGCCCCTCTCACGCTCCAAATCCATGTTATCGAGCAATTGCGCCTGCGCTTCACGCTGCGAAATTGTCGCGGTATATTCTAATAACCTATCGGCCAAAGTACTCTTACCATGGTCGATATGTGCAATAATGCAAAAATTACGTATATGCTTCATCTTTGCGCAAAGATATAGTTTTTAATGGAAAATTTTAGTTGGAAAATAGAATGCAAAACGACCATATTTTTTTGCATTTTGAAAAGCAAAAGCGGTAATTTTTTGGTTGCTGCAGTCCTGCTTTTCGTTACAATCTTTTTGTCATTGTGCTGTGCTCCAATTTCCGTCATTGCGAGGAGGAACGACGCGGCAATCTATTTCTTTAGATTAACAAAAAGTATTTACACTTCAATCAGGTTTGATTAACAAGAAACAGAAGTTCTACTCAATGTTTTTTTTGAAATTGCATAAATTATTTATTGCCACGGAGACACAGAAATCACGGAAAGCTTTATTCTCATATACTATTCCAAATGCATCTGTGTTTATCCTGTTTATCTGTGGTTAATTAAAAACCCAATTCCGTGTACTCCGTGTTTCCGTGGCAAACTGAAAACAGTTAAACCATCGTTTTCTTCCATTTACCTTTTTTAAATAAGATAAAAGCTGCGACGGCAATACCAGCTTCGGCAGTTGGAATGGAGATGAAAACACCAGTCGGGCCCATTTCTAAATATTTAGCCAGAAAGTAAGCCAATGGAATCTGGAATAACCAAAAGGCAAAAATATTGATCTTAGTTGGTGTCCATGTATCTCCTGCGCCGTTAAAAGCACTACTGAAAACCATGGCAGCGCCATAAATTACGAAGCCAATACTTAAAATTTTCAATGCCCTACTTGCAATCTCAATCACTTTTGCATCGGATGTAAAGAAAGAAGCAAACAAATGACCGCATGTTAAGAATACTACGCTTACTACAGCCATGAAAATGATGATATATTTCAAGGTTTGGAAAACCGATTTTTCAGCTCTTTCAATATGGCCTGCACCTAAGTTTTGACCCACTAACGTAGCTGCTGCATTACTTAAACCCCAGGCCGGAAGCATAAAAAACATCATCAAACGAAGCGCTGTCTGATAACCTGCAGAGCCTTCATCGCCACCGGTAGTGGCTACTAATTCTGCTAAAAATACCCAGCTGCAACTGGCAATTACGAATTGAAAAATAGCGGGTGCGGCAATTTTTACAATGGCTTTAATTTGTTCGAAATTAGGAACGAAATGACTGATTCGAATTTTTAAGGCATTTTTACCGTTGAATAAATTATAAACCTGGTAGCTAACTCCCAAACCACGGCCAATTGTTGTTGCTATAGCTGCGCCAGTTAAACCAAAGGCAGGGATTGGGCCGAAGCCGTTAATGAAAATAGGGCAGAGGATGATATTTGCGATATTCGCTATCCACAAGCTACGCATGGCTATCGCCGCGTTTCCAGCTCCTCTAAAAATTCCATTGATCAAAAATAGCAAAACAATGATGATACTTCCGCCCATCATAATCTGAACGAAAGTGGTTCCATGGTCTGCAGTTTCGGTTGATGCGCCCATTAATAACAGGATATCTCTGGCGTAAATTAAACCAGCGATACTAATTAGTATGTTCACCGCAACGGCTATGACGATGGTTTGCATACCTGCTTTTGATGCTGCCTCAGGATTTTTTTCGCCGATTCTTCGGGCTACAACTGCTGTTGCGGCCATACTTAAACCAATGGCTAAAGAATAAATAATGGTCAAAACCGATTCTGTTAAACCTACTGTTTGTATGGCGTGGCTGCTATTTTCCAAGTGGCCAACAAAATACAAATCAACTAAAGCGAAAACCGACTCCATTGCCATTTCCAACATCATTGGAATCGCTAATAAAATTATTGCCCGCTTAATGCTGATGGAAGTTAAATCAACTTCGTGGCCTTTTAATGATTGTACAAGTACTTCAAAAAAAGAAGATAGTTTGCCCTGTGTCTTTACTGACTGTGACATATATTATAAAGTAAAATGTAATGAATGAACCACAAGATACGCAGCTAAGCCGCACATATCTAAACTGAAAGGGAGGGAATCCTCGGTCGCTTAAAACCTCAAACGGATTGCAGATACTATCATGGTTCTGTTCTTTTTGATGGCGTAAAGATAAATAAAATTTTGAATGCTAATTTATTTTTTTGCCACGGAAACACGGAATTAAATGTTCTTTATGTGTTATATGATATGTTTCGGTTCGTGGAGACACGAACCGGGGCGCAAGAACCAAGGGTTTGTCATTCTGAACACAGTGAAGAATCTGCAAGCTATGAAATATAATCGCCAATTAAGCACAAATAAAGTGAGTGCGATATTTTAGAACAGAACCATTAGGTTAGAGATTTACTTCATACCTGCTCGCGGTCTTCGTTTCCTCAGAATGACAAGTAAAACTATCATTTCGACCATAGCGAAGTCCCGAACATTCGGGAGAGAAATTTTTGAACATCGATTTAAACAGCTTCAAAGATTTCTCGGCTTCGCTCGAAATGACGGTTTAACCTACTTAAATCCTGTCTAAATACTATATGCCTTAATCATCTCCTCGGTAACTTTTGTTCCACGCCCGGTATTCAAATCAATTAATACATAATCAAAAATACCATCAGAAGCAACTTTGCCAGTTTTCTTATTAATGATTTCGAACTGAACTGAACAACCTTTATCATGCATGGTTAAAATACCCGTTCTAATCAACATTAAATCGTTCATTAAAAGGGGGCGTTTGAAGTTGATATCAACACGGCTAACCACCCATCCCAAACCTTGTTTGGTGAAATGTTCCCAGGGCATGCTGTAGAACTTTTCCATTTGCTCGTAACGGGCAGCAAGTACGTAATCCAGGTATTTGCTATTATGTACGTGGTTAAACATGTCTATATCATCAGGACGTACACGTAATTCACTTTCGAAAATGCTGAATTGATTCTTTTCCAAGGGTAATTGTTTTGTGCAAAAGTAAGGTATTTAATATTATGTGTGTTTTAAGTTTTTTGTAATTTAAACTGCGAGCAAATTAAAAATGTATAACTCAAACATTTAAAGAGAAGTGATTGAAAGATTGCGTGAAACAAAATTGCGCTCTCTTTCGGTTGAAGATAGGTTTTTTGAATTAGTTAAACTTAATAATTTAGCTGTTTTAATGAATGGAGGAGAACCTCTAAAAGTTCCTCAAGGTAAAGGGATTATCATTAAAAGAAATGCTGGTTAAAAACTAAGTTTCTTGCACATTCTTAAGTGCTCTAAACCCGACTTAGCGGAAATACTTTTAAAATTGCAGCAACCTTGAATATGCTGTCATTCTGAGGCACGAAGAATCTGCGAACGATGAAACAGATTCTTCGTGCCTCAGAATGACAGAAGTCTTTAAAAGATTGTAGCGAGGGCGGGGCAGGTGTAAACGATGAAAAACAGAAACTTGCTTTCCAAATAATCAAGCGGTTAGCTTAGAAATTCTATCTGCAAATTACACTTGCTAATAATCAAAAATAGCTTTATCTTTGCGGCACAATTAATTAATTTTTATCGCTTTAATATTATTCAAGAATGTATTTAAGTTCAGAAAAGAAAGCCGAAATCTTTAAACAACACGGCGAAGTAGAAACCAACACTGGTTCTGCAGAAGGTCAGGTAGCGTTATTTACATACCGTATTGCGCACTTAACAGAACACTTAAAGAAAAATCGTAAAGATTTCTCTACTCAGTTGTCACTTCAAAAATTAGTAGGTAAACGCCGCGGTATTTTGGCTTACCTATACAAAAAAGATATTGAGCGCTACCGTGCTATCATCAAAGCTTTAGAGCTTCGTGATATCATTAAACAAAAATAAGCGAATTTTATCAGCGAAAGCCATTCTTTAGGGGATGGCTTTTTACATTTCCTGTTAAATATTTTAACGGGATTTGTTATAGATAGGCTTTTTAAATCTTATCTTCGTTTGCAAAAACAAAAACATATATAAACAACGGTGTTTAGAAAGAGGAAAACACACCATAATTCTATTTAAATGAATGTAATAAAAAAATCGTTCGATTTGGGCGATGGCAGAATTGTTGAAATTGAAACGGGTAAATTGGCTAAACAAGCTGATGGTTCGGTTGTAGTTAAAATGGGCGATACGATGTTGTTAGCAACTGTAGTATCAACTGTTGGTGCTAAACCAGGAACTGATTTCTTACCATTATCAGTTGATTATCAAGAGAAATATGCGGCTACTGGCCGTATTCCAGGTGGATTTTTACGTCGTGAGGCAAGATTATCTGATTACGAGGTTTTAATTTCTCGTTTGGTTGATAGAGCTTTACGCCCAATGTTCCCATCTGATTATCACTCTGATACTCAGGTAATGATTTCATTAATTTCTGCTGATAAAAATATCATGCCTGACTGTTTAGCTGGTTTAGCTGCATCGGCTGCATTATCAGTTTCTGATATTCCTTTTAACGGTCCGATTTCTGAAGTACGTGTTGCAAAAATTGATGGTAAATTGGTAATCAATCCATTGGCTAGCGATTTAGAGCGTGCAACTTTAGAATTTATGGTTGCTGGTTCGGCTAACGATATCGGTATGGTTGAAGGTGAGTGCGATGAGATTCAGGAAGATGAAATGGTTGAGGCTTTAAAATTTGCACACGATGCAATTAAAGTTCAATGTGCGGTTCAGGTTGAATTAACTGAAGCTACTGGCAAAACTGTAAAACGTGAATATAGCCACGAAGACCATGATGCTGATTTAAAAGCTAAGGTTTACGCTGATACTTACGATAAAGTTTACGCAGTTGCGAAATCTGGTTCTAACAAAGATGAGCGTAAAGTTGGTTTCACTAACATTATTAATGAGTTTTTCGAGGCAATGCCAGAAGATACTGCAGATTTAACTAAAGCAATGGCTAAACATTATTACCATGATGTTCAGTATGATGCGATTAGAAATCTATTATTGGATGAAGGTATTCGTTTAGATGGTCGTAAGACTACCGAAATTCGTCCAATCTGGAGTGAAGTTGGTTATTTACCTGCTGCTCACGGTTCGGCAGTATTTACACGTGGTGAAACACAGTCGTTAACATCAGTTACTTTAGGTAGTAAAGATGATGAGCAAATGATTGATGGTGCTTTCTTTAATGGTTACCAAAAATTCTTATTGCACTATAACTTCCCAGGTTTCTCAACAGGAGAGGTTAGACCTAACAGAGGTGCTGGTCGCCGCGAAATTGGTCATGGTGCTTTAGCGCAACGTTCATTGAAAAAAGTTTTACCACAAGGTGAAGCTAATCCATATACCATCCGTGTGGTTTCTGATATTTTAGAATCTAACGGTTCATCATCAATGGCAACCGTTTGTGCTGGTACGTTAGCATTAATGGACGCTGGTATTAAAATTAAATCTCCGGTATCTGGTATCGCGATGGGTTTAATTACCGATGAGAAAACTGGTAAATATGCTATCCTTTCTGATATTTTAGGTGATGAAGATCATTTAGGTGATATGGACTTTAAAGTAACCGGTACTGAACATGGTATTGTTGCTTGTCAAATGGACTTAAAAATCAATGGTTTATCTTACGAAGTTTTAACAAAAGCTTTATTGCAGGCTAAAGAAGGTCGTTTGCACATCTTAAATGAGATGAAGAAAACAATTAGCTCGCCTAATGAAGATTACAAACCGCATGCTCCACGTATTGTTTCTTTAACTATTGAGAAAGAATTTATTGGTGCAATTATCGGCCCTGGAGGTAAAATTATTCAGGAAATGCAACGTGAAACCGGCGCTTCAATCTCTATCGAAGAAGTTGATGGTAAAGGAATCGTTGAAATTTTCGCTGATAATAAAGCTGCTATTGATGCTGCAGTTACACGTATCCGTAACATCGTTGCTAAGCCAGAAATTGGCGAAGTTTACCAAGGTAAAGTAAAATCAATTATGCCTTTTGGTGCATTTGTTGAGGTTATGCCAGGTAAAGATGGTTTACTACACATCTCTGAAATTTCATGGGAGCGTTTAGAAACTATGGATGGGGTGTTGAAAGAAGGTGATAAAATCGAGGTGAAATTATTAGACATCGATAAACAAGGTAAAATGAAACTTTCTCGTAAAGTTTTATTGCCAAGACCAGAAAAACCAGCTGCACCTAAAGCTTAATTCAATTGGCTAATTCACTAATGTTATAATATAAAACCCTTTCAGTTTACTGAGAGGGTTTTTTGTTTGAATCTATTTTGTTTAACATTGATTTAGTAACTTGCGTTACAAGATGAAAAAAGTTATAAATATTGTTGAGGAGCCAACTGCAGATTATCAAAAGGCAGCGGATGACTTGCTAAAAAAAGCACTTTTAAGCTCTTATACAGAACGTTTTCACACTATGGCAAGATTGATGAAATTGAATATGATTTTAAAATCTGCAAAAATTACTCATAAAAAAATCGATTAGTAAATGGATGTTTTTGATGATGAAATTTTAAAATTATGGCGCTCACTTTTGAATAATGAAGTTAGCTTTATTATGATTGGGGGAGTAGCGACCAACTTGCATGGTTTTCACAGGACAACTGATGATATTGATATCTGGATTAAAGACAATTTAGAAAATAGAAAAAAACTAAGAAGTGCTTTTAAAGATTACGGATTAGGAGATATGAAATCACTGGAAACTATCCAGTTTATACCAGGCTGGACTGATTTTTACCTTGATAATAGCTTGAGGATGGATATTATGACTTCTGTGAAAGGTTTAGAAGAGTATGGATTCGATAAATGTTTAGAATACGCATCAATTGCAACTATTTACGAATTAGAGATTCCATTTTTACATATCAATCAATTAATTGATTCAAAGAAAGCTGCGAATAGACCAAAAGACCAGATTGATATAATTGAACTTGAAAACATTAAGAAATTAAGAAAAGACTAAATGAAATACATTATTGCCCCATCCATACTTTCTGCCGATTTCGGTAATTTGCAACGCGACATCGAAATGATTAATCAAAGTGAGGCCGATTGGTTCCACGTTGACGTAATGGATGGTGTTTTTGTGCCTAACATTTCTTTTGGTTTCCCGGTAATGGCGGCTGTTAAAAAACATGCGACTAAACCTTTGGATGTTCATTTGATGATTGTTGAGCCTGATAAATTTATTCCAGAGTTTGCCAAAGCAGGTGCAGATCGAATTACAGTTCATTATGAGGCTTCTACGCATTTACATAGAACAATTCAATTAATAAAAGCATCTGGATGTAAAGCTGGCGTTGCGTTAAATCCGCATACTCCGGTTACGCTTTTGCAAGATGTAATCGAAGATTTGGATCTAGTGCTAATTATGTCGGTTAACCCGGGTTTTGGTGGACAAGCGTTTATTCACAACACCTACAAGAAGATTCAAGATTTAAAACGGCTGATTCAGGGCGTTAACGAAGATTTAATCATTGAAGTTGATGGTGGTGTAGGTTTGCAAAATATCGCTCATTTGGTATCCGCTGGAGCTAATGCTTTTGTAGCCGGAAATGCAGTATTTGCGACAGAAAATCCAACTGAAACCATTGCGAAGATGAAACAACTGACCAATAATAGCGTAAACATTTAATTGTTATTTATTGCTAAATTGTTTTATTGATGGTAGACTGAATGATCAGCTCCACTTCAATCTTGATACCTGGTACTTTATCTCGATACTAACTAATGCTCAAACTTCGGCTATTCCTTTTCCTTTTAATTGCTGGTTGCAGTTTTGCTGTGGCGCAGCCATTGGTTAGGATTTCGGGAGTAGTTTATAATGAAGAAAGATTACCATTATCTCAGGTAACTATAATTGTTCAAGGTCAGGCGCAATCTACTGTAACCGACGAATCTGGTGCTTACACCATTTACTCAAAATCGCGAACGTTTAGCATTAAATATTCTTTGCTTGGCTACCAGCCGCAAACTTTAAAATTTAATGAGCGTTCAGGTGCCCGGATTACGCAACAGGTGAATTTGGTTGCCAATATTAACGAGTTGGAACAAGTAAACATCACGAACAAAAAAAATCAGCTCAGCAACACCACCACCATAAATATTGCGGATGTTGCCTCAATGCCTTTAGTTTCTGGTAATTTCGAAACGATGCTAAAAACCTTGCCTGGTGTTTCCACCAATAACGAACTAAGTGCACAGTACAGTGTTCGTGGAGGAAATTTTGATGAAAATTTAATATACATCAATGACGTAGAAATTAATAGGCCTGTACTTATTCGTAACGGACAACAGGAGGGCTTAAGTTTTATCAATTCAGAATTGGTAACTAAGGCAAAGTTTTCAGCTGGTGGTTTTGAGGCAAAATACGGCGATAAACTTTCTTCGGTATTAGATATTCGTTATGATAAGCCGGATAGCAATCAAACGATTTTAAGCACAAGCCTGTTAAATACTTCACTAACTGCAAAGCGAATATTTAAACATAGTTTCTTGCTTGCAAGTTTGCGGTATAAAAATAATTCCAGCGTTTTAATTAAGCAAGACGAAAAGGGTAGCTACAATCCCAATTTTGCTGATGCGCAGTTGATGTATCAATATGATTTTTCATCAAAATTTAATATTAGTATTTTAGGGAATCTAAATCTGGGTCAGTTTAAACTAGAGCCAACTAACCGCGAAACTCAATTTGGAACTTTAAATACCACGCTGCGTTTAAATGTAGACTACACCGGAAAAGAAATTGATGATTACCAAACGTTGGGAACAGCCGTTACTGCAACCTATTCACCAAAGCCTAATCAGGTCATCAAATTTATTAATAGTTATTTTAATACTATCGAACGAGAGCGTTTTGATATCGATGGAAGTTATATTTTCGACGAAGTTGACAATAGCTTTCCGATCGAAAACTTTGGTCCGATAAATAAAAATAAAGGTATTGGCAGTTACTATAACTACGGTCGTAATAGCTTAAATACGCAGATTTTTGCTTCGGAAATTAAAGTTGATCAGAACTTTAACAATCACGTTTTTTCATGGGGATTGAAGTTTGATCAATCGAAGTATGATGATCGTTTAAATGAATATAACTACACAGATTCGGCTGGATATATTTTGCCTAATAATTCTAAAAGCATTTTGCTGCAAAACGTAATTAATGTTGAGAATGATATCAATATTAAAAATTATAGTGCTTATATTCAAGATAGTTACTCGCTTTCTGATCATGCAGAACTTCAGTTAGGTGCTCGTGCTACCTACAGCTCATTGAGCAGACAACTGCTGATTAGCCCTAGAATGTTAATTGCTTATAGACCAACCTCTAATAATAAAATTTTCAGGTTTACAGCTGGTGTTTACAAGCAACCGCCATCATATCGAACCATAAGAGATTTCAGTGGAAAATTAAACATTAACCAGAAAGCGCAAAGTTCTTATAATACTTCTGTAGGGTATGATTATGCTTTTGATGCCTTTGGAACAAGGTTAAAATTTACTTCTGAGGCTTATTTTAAATATTCTGATAGATTAATTCCCTATAAAATTGATAATCTGAGGATTAAATATTTGGCCAATGAAGTTTCGACGGGTTACGCATACGGGGCAGATTTCAGTATTGGCGGCGAGTTTGTAAAAGATCTAGTTTCATACTTCCGCATGTCGGTTATGCATGCGAATGAAGATATTATTGGCGATAGTTATGTTCAAAATGGTGAAATGATCTATCCTGGCTATTTAAAGCGTCCAACCGATCAGCGACTTAATTTTTCCATATTTTTTCAGGATAAACTATTAAATAGTCCGACATATAAAGTGCATTTAAACGCTTTATATGGTTCACGACTACCCATCGGCCCTTCGCAAACGCCAAGATATTTGGATAAATTTTATGTGCCATCTTACAAAAGGGTAGATATCGGTTTTTCTAAAGATTTCCTAGATGATGCAGCGTCACATAAACCTAAGTTTTTAGATCGAAACTTCAATTCTGTTATTCTTTTCGTTGAGGTGTTTAACATGCTTAATATCGATAACACCGTGTCGTACCTATGGCTAAAAGATGTTGATAATGTGCAATACGCCATTCCGAATTATTTAACTGGTCGACAATTTAACTTGAAGTTAATCGTGAAGTTGAAAAATTGACTAGGATTATAAGATTTTAGGATTTTTATTTCTTTACCGGAAGATTTGGCTTTGGCTAAATTATACAGTTTGCCTGGACAACTATCCGAAGAATTACCGAACTAATTTGTCCAAACCTGAAAAAACGAAAATACTTTTGATTAAACCTATAAGGTTTTTAAAAGCATATAGGTTTGAAAAAGATTGAAGTGGATGGCAGGGCTGCTGTAAGCCAATAACCACTATTTTGCTTTTCACATAATTTAAATTTTCAAAATTAGGTTAATCGTTTTAATTGCAAAAACTGCAACAAATAGGACAAAATGGTTCTAATTTTTAACAAAATTTAATTTTTTATGATACGATTTTATGGGCATAACTGCTTGAAATATTTTACATTTACGGCCATAAAACATTATATAATAAGATGAAGCATAATTTCGGCGCAGGCCCTTGTATTTTACCTCAAGAAGTGTTTAAACAAGCTGCACAGGCAGTTTTAGATTTTAACGATGGATTATCGATTTTAGAGATTTCGCACAGAACAACCGAATTTGAGGCCGTTGTTGCTGAGGCAGATAAATTGGTGAAAGAGTTACTAAATGTGCCATCGGGTTATTCCGTTTTATTTTTACAGGGCGGTGCAAGTTTGCAGTTTGCGATGGTTCCGATGAATTTATTGGGTGATGGGCAAACAGCAAGTTATTTAGATTCGGGCGTGTGGGCAACCAAAGCCTTAAAAGAAGCCAAATTTGTTGGAAATGTAAATGTGGTTGCATCATCTAAAGATGCAAATTATACCTTCATACCGAAAGATTTTGAAATCCCTGCTGATAGCGCTTATTTTCACTATACTTCGAACAATACCATTTACGGAACGGAACTTTTTGAAGTACCTGAAACAGGTGTTCCAATAGTTTGCGACATGTCATCAGACATCATGAGCCGTGTTATTGATGTTTCAAAATTCGACTTGATATATGCTGGTGCACAAAAAAATGTTGGTCCGGCAGGTTTAACAATCGTAATTGTAAAAGATGAAATTTTAGGTAAAATTGACCGCAAAATTCCATCAATGTTAAACTATCAATCGCATATTGATAACGGTTCGATGTATAATACACCTCCTGTTTTCTCTATCTATGTTGCGTTATTAAATCTTCGTTGGTTAAAATCAAAAGGTGGCGTAGCAGAAATTGAAAAAGAAAACAAGCAAAAAGCTGAAGCACTTTATAGAGAAATTGACCGCAACCCGCTGTTTAAAGGTACCTGCGCAGTAGAAGATCGTTCTAAAATGAATATTTGTTTTGTAATGGAAAATGCTGAACTGGAAAAACCTTTCTTGAAATTTGCAGAGGAGCAAGGTATTGTTGGTATTAAAGGACATAGAAGTGTTGGTGGTTTCCGTGCTTCAATGTACAATGCGTTACCAATTACGAGTGTACATGCACTGATTGACGCAATGCAATCATTTGAAGAGAAACAAGCGAAATCAAATTAATTAAATGGTAAAAGAATTGATGCTCTTTTAATCTAAGTCATCAGTTAATCAGCGAAAGCATATTATGATTAAAATATTAGCAAACGATGGGATAGACCCAATCGGTAAAGAATTATTAGAGAAAGCAGGTTTCCAGGTTGATACAGAAACCATTGCACAAGATCAGTTGGCTGAAGCCCTTAAAAACTATGATGCCATTACGGTTCGCAGTGCAACGAAAGTTAGAAAAGAACTAATTGATGCCGTTCCAAATATTAAATTAATTGGTAGAGGTGGTGTTGGTATGGATAATATTGATGTTGAATATGCTCGTAGCCAAGGTGTTGCTGTTGTAAATACCCCTGCTGCATCTTCTTTATCAGTTGCTGAATTGGTGTTTTCTCACTTATTTACTGGCATTAGGTTTTTGCAAGATGCTAATCGTAAAATGCCGGTTGATGGTTCAACTCAATTTAATAACCTTAAAAAAGCTTACGCAAAAGGAACCGAATTAAGTGGTAAAACCATTGGGATTATCGGTTTTGGTCGTATTGGTCGAGCAACTGCCAAAGTGGCTTTGGGCTTAGGGATGAATGTTTTGGCTTATGATTTATTCCCTTCAGAGTCTGAAATTACGTTAACCTTTCAAGGCGGACAATCGGTAAGTATTCCGATTAAAACAGTTTCTTTAGATGAGGTAATTGCCGGAAGTGATTTCTTAAGCTTACATACACCATTTGCCGATAAACCAATTTTAGGAGCAGATGAGTTTGCCAAAATGAAAAATGGTGTGGGTATTGTAAATTGTTCTCGTGGTGGAACGATTGATGAACCTGCATTGATCGAAGCTTTGGATTCTGGTAAAGTAGCTTTCGCTGGTTTAGATGTTTTTAATAATGAGCCGACGCCTTTGGCTGAGATTTTAAACCATCCAAAAATTTCATTAACACCTCATATTGGTGCATCAACTAACGAAGCACAGGAACGTATTGGTACAGAACTGGCGACTTTGATTATTGAGCATTTTAAAAAATAAGTTATTTCCGTCACTCTGAACTTGTTTCAGAGCCTCCGTTAAATAGATGCTGAAATAAATTCAGCATGACGATTTTTATAAAAGGCCAACTGCAAAGTTGGCCTTTTTAGTCTGAAGCATTGGTAGTTACCCAATAACGATAACCTAGAATTGCTTTTTGAATATTAGTTAATTTACTCGGATCTTTCTTATACAAACTTGGCAAAATAACCTTATTAATCTTCGCTAAAATTTTAAACAATCCTTTTTTCATAATATCTTAATTTTTTATTGAAAAAATAAAAGCCGCCTATCATCACCAAAAGAAGAAATACGATAATATAGGTTGATAAGTTTTGATTATTCTTCTTCGCTAAATCTTTAGATAGTTCTTCGTTTTGATCTTGCAGCTTTTTAATGGTTTGCATATAATTTTCTATACGCTCTTGCGAGTGATCTGCAACGGCAACCTTTTGTTGATTTTGCAAATCCTTATAATCCATTAATACTTTCAATTCCTTAAAGATATTATTATCAGTTAGTACTACCTGACGAAGAATTTCATTAGAATTTTTAATATCTTTTTTGGTTTGCCATCCGAAAATTCCGGTACGCTGATTTAAGCTTTCATCGTACTGACCAAACTTTGAGCTTCGTTCTTCAAGCAATGTATTCACCTTTACCCTTTGTGCGGCATAGGCAGTGGTATCTTGACGGGCAAAAGTTTGAAAACCTATGCAGAGCATCGCCAGGAGGTAACAATATTTCTTCATGAGATATAAACGTAGAAAGGATAGAAGTTGTTTGAAACTGAGTTCATTGGTTCATTCGTCATAGGTTCATTAGTTTGCAAAGTTTCGTGCATCGCAATGCAGACTGTTTATGGATGGGCTCGAAATGTATAACTTAGTATTTGAGCTACCAGACAAATGAACTATTGAGCCAATGAACTACTAACCCAACTAAGGATGAAACTCAACCCTAACAATATCGCCGAGATGTAGTCCTAAAAGACCGCTGGCTTTTCCCTTGTTTATTGCTATTTCCAGGTGGTTACTAATCCCGAAGAGGCAAAGTTTTTCACCTTCCTGTACTTCATTGTAATGCCAGCTCAATTGAGTAATGGTTTCACTCTTTCTAAAGTACAATGTAAAATCACGGTTTTTCTGAATTCTGGTAAAAAGGTCTTTGGTGATATTAGTAATTACATTACAAAAAGTATCGATGTAAACTACACTTCCCCGAATGATATCTCGCTCAATAACAGGGTGAAGAAGCATCTTTTGCTCAATTTCTGCTACAGGCAAACCAATATCCTTTAGCTTACCGCCTTTGGCCAAATGTGTAGCAGCTTTTACAAAAATATCAACCAAAGGGAAATGCAGATACTTTAAATCCTGCATAATATTTAGCTCCACTACATCTTCGGGAACATCATCAAAAAGCAAAGAAAAAATACCGTTATCGGCACCAACAAAGAAATGGTCGCGGTGTTTAACGGCAATATATTTGGTGTTTTCACTGTAAACAGAATCAATACCGATTAAGTGAACAGTATTTTTAGGAAAGTAAGGGTAAGCGTTTTTTAAAACGAACGCAGCATACGAAATATTAAATGATGGAACTTCGTGGGTAATATCTACTAAATTAACATTAGGCATAAGACTCAACAGACTACCTTTAAGGGCACTCTGGTAAAAATCTTTCGAACCTAAATCTGTTGTTAATGTAATTATCCCCATTAAAAATTCATTATTATTGCTTATTCTTGTGTAGAGGCATAAGCGTCTGCAAATATTCAAATTTTAATTAATATACCCCGATAACTTTTTAAAATACTACAGTTTGAACGAATTAAAATTAACTCTGGATACCGTAAATCCTGCTCACTTTTGGGGGGCAAACAACGAGAATTACGAAATGATTAAAGGTGCTTTCGCCAAGTTAAAACTGGTTGCAAGAGGTAGTGATGTTAAGGTTCTCGGTGATGAACAGGAACTTAAGGCATTCGAAGAAAAGTTTAACCAGCTTGTTGCGCACCTGGAAAAATATAGCTCCTTGACAAATAATGATGTTGAATCCATTTTAGGTGCGAAGGCAAATGGTGTTGTAAAAAAAGATGTTGAACAACCAACAGGTGGAGGTGGCGAAGTAATTGTTTTTGGTACCAATGGATTATTGGTTAAGGCCAGAACAGCTAATCAGCGTAGAATGGTGAGCAGCATTGCAAAAAATGATATTTTATTTGCAATTGGTCCGGCAGGTACGGGAAAAACATATACTGCCGTTGCTTTGGCAGTTCGGGCCCTGAAAAATAAGGAAATCAAACGTATCATTCTTACTCGTCCGGCGGTTGAAGCAGGGGAGAACCTTGGTTTCTTGCCTGGAGACTTAAAAGAGAAAATCGATCCATATCTACGTCCTCTTTATGATGCGCTGGATGATATGATCCCAGCGGAAAAGTTAAAATTCTATATCGAAAACAGGACTATTGAAATTGCGCCATTAGCTTTTATGCGTGGCCGTACTTTAGATAACTGCTTTGTAATTTTAGATGAGGCGCAAAATGCAACTGACATGCAGTTGAAGATGTTCCTGACACGTATGGGACCCACAGCTAAATTTATCGTTACCGGTGATGTGACTCAGGTCGATTTGCCCAAAAAGCAAATGTCTGGCTTGTTTAACGGATTAAGAATTCTTGAAGATATTAAAGGCATCGATATTATTTACTTAAGTGGCGAGGATGTTGTTCGACATAAATTGGTGAAAGATATTTTGAAGGCTTACGGAGATATTCAATAAATCAGAAGTTTTTAGTCGGGAGGTCGAAGTCTAATTTCATCAACGTGAGGCTAATTTTGTTTCTTTAAAATTTAAGACTTCAGACTTCGGTCTTCTGACTTCAGTCTCCTAATTTCCGACTTTTTTTTCTATTTTTATGCCCTCATGAAAGCACAAAAAGAAACTAATTTTAATTTTCCAAACCAAAGCAATTTCTATAAAGGTAAAGTACGCGATGTGTACACCATAGCCGATAAATTAATGGTGATGGTTGTATCCGATCGTATTTCAGCGTTCGACGTTGTATTACCGGAAGCCATTCCTTTTAAAGGCCAGGTTTTAAATCAAATTGCGGCTAAATTTTTATCCGCTACGCAAGATATCGTTCCGAATTGGGTTTTGGATGTTCCAGATCCGATGGTTACCATTGGTCGCATTTGCGAACCCTTCAAAGTTGAAATGGTTATCAGAGGTTATCTTGCAGGGCATGCATGGCGTGAGTATAGCGCTGGTAAACGATCTGTTTGTGGGGTTTCATTGCCTGATGGTTTGAAAGAAAACGATAAATTACCTCAGCCCATCATCACGCCAACAACAAAAGCATCTGTTGGCCATGATGAAGATATTGCTAAAGAAGATATTTTATCCAAGGGAATTGTTTCCATTTCAGATTACGAACAATTAGAAAAATATACCCATGCATTATATCAACGTGGAACTGAAATTGCTGCCAAAAGTGGTTTAATTTTAGTTGACACAAAATATGAATTTGGTAAGGCAGATGGTGTGATTTATCTGATTGATGAAATACATACGCCAGATTCGTCTCGCTATTTTTATGCTGAAGGTTATGAGGAACGTCAAAACGCTGATGAGCCTCAAAAACAACTTTCAAAAGAATTTGTGAGAAAGTGGTTAATCGAGAATGGCTTTCAGGGTAAAGACGGACAGGTGATTCCGGAGATGACTGCTCAAATTGTAAATTCGATTTCCGAGAGATATATCGAGCTTTATGAAAAAATTGTTGGAGAAAAATTTGTTAAAGCTGATGCTGATGCAATCGGGAACCGAATAGAAAGCAATGTTTTAAAGGCTTTGGAAACACTTTAAATTTTTATACATTAGTAACACAAAGATTAGAAGAGATGAAATTTTCAGTTGATAAACATGATAAATATGTAACGCTGAAGCTTAAGGAGCCGAAGTTTACAAATGATAATTCTCCTGGTTTGAAATCTGAATTATATTTACTTAATGCTGAAGGATTTAAGAATATAATAGTTGATTTAAGTCACGTGAAAGAATGTACAGATGCGCAGGATTTAAGTTGCTTATTAGTTGGTGACAGGCTTTGTAAATCAGCCGGCGGATTATTTATTGTAACAGGGATTAATGATGAAATTGCGTCGATTATAGAATTGTCAAACATATTTCAATCTGTAACGTTTGTTAATACACTAGAAGAAGCAACTGATTTCATCTTTATGGATGAATTGGAAAAGGAATTTAGAGGCGAAAGATAAATACATTTAAATAAAATTTAAGCCTCGTAGTTTCTAAAATCTACGAGGCTTTTTATATCCTACCATTATGAAATTTGAAGTTACCATTCTTGGCAGCAGTTCGGCTACACCTGTTTTTAACAGGAATCCATCGGCGCAGCTTCTAAATTGTAATGAAAAATTTTATCTGATAGATTGTGGCGAAGGTACACAGCAACAGCTTACCAAATACAACCTCAAGGCTGCTCGGATTGATTATATCTTTATCAGCCATTTACATGGCGATCACTATTTTGGCCTTATCGGCTTACTTTCGAGTTTGCATTTAAACGGGCGAGTAAAACCAATGCAAATATTCGGTCCAAAGCCATTACTCGAAATTCTTGAAATCCAGTTTAAATATTCGGATACTACTTTGAGGTATCCATTGGAGTTTTTTCCAACAGAAGCAGATGAATCACGCCAAATTTTTGAAAATCAGGATTTGATTGTAAAAACAGTCATATTAAATCATCGCATACCTACCACAGGTTTTATATTTCAGCAAAAACCTAGACAGCGTAAGTTGATCAAGGAGAAAACAGACGATATTCCCATGGCTTATTACACGGCTTTGAAAAAGGGAATAGATGTAGAATTACCAACCGGCGAGATCTTAAAAAGCGAAGATTACACCACACCCGCTGATCTGCCCAGATCTTATGCATACTGCTCAGATACCATGTTTGATGAGCGTTATTTTGAAACGATTAAAGGCTGCGATACACTCTATCATGAAGCTACGTTTATGCACGACCTCATCGATCGTGCCCACGAAACCCATCATACTACGGCGCTACAAGCAGGTGAGATCGCAAAGATTAATGGAGTGAAAAAACTACTGATCGGTCACTTTTCATCCCGTTACAAAACACTGCAAATGCTTTTAGAAGAAGCTCAATCTGTTTTTGATAACACCGACTTAGCGGTAGAAGGAAGAACTTTTCAATTATAAAAAGGATCATCATCCTGAACTAAAATAATAAAGCCTGGCAATTTCTAATTGCCAGGCTTTATTATTTGTAGACTATGTTAATTATTTATCTTTTTTGTTTCCTCCACCGAACACTGAGAAGTGTACGTATCGTTTAGGATTTGCTTTCAAATCAATCATTAATTCATCCAGGTTTTTAGAAGCATTATTTAAATTCTGATACATTTTATCATCATTTAACAATAAACCCAAACTTCCTTTACCGCTTTTAATTCCTGAAATTACACTTTGCAAATCAGCAATTGCATTATTTGCGTTGTCTAAAGTTTGTTTAAAATTCGCCGCTGCAAACTTATCGGTAACGGTATTGATATTCGTTAAAATATCACTGATTTTCTTATTATTGTTATTCAGGTTGGCAGTAATCCCCTCAACATTTTTGAAAATAGCCTCAATACGGGCACTTTCAGATCCAACTAAACCATCTACCTTTTTCGATGTATTTTCTAAAGAGGCCAATGTTCCGGCAATGCTATTAAAGCTCTTATCCACATTCTTCTGGAAATTAGGATTTAAAATAGAGTTCACACTGCTCAGTATCGAATCCATTTTACCAATAATCAATTCTGCTTTTTTCTGAACAGGCTGAACTTGCTCCATCAAACCTTTTTCTACATTTGCGTTTAATGTAAAGCCATCTTCAGCCATTTTTTTCGAATTACCCAGAGACATTACAATCGCTTTACTTCCCAATAAATCTGTGCCTTCTAAACGGGCAATACTGTTTTCAGGAATATCGTATTTACTATTAATGCTAAGCGTTGCTAAAATAGTTCCTCCTGGTTCTAATTGCAGTTTCGCAACGCGGCCGATTTGATAACCATTAATTAAAACAGGTTTTGAAACGGATAAACCATCTACTCTTGTATATCTTGCAAAAAGGGTTGTTTCACTTGAGAATATGGAGTTTCCTTTCAAAAAATTGTATCCTATAATGAGTAATGCAATGGCAAATGCAGCTAATATACCTACTTTGGTTTCGTTCTTAATCTTCATGAGTGTTTTGTATTTGACGGATACAAGTGGTAAAATTAGTAATAAATACTTGTCCGAGGCGTAATTCTTAATTTTTAAGTGTAAATCACATTAGTTATTACATAATGCTTACACAGCTGTTTTTGTTTGATATCTGAAATAATAGTTTGTCTGGTTTTCAGCATTTATAATGCCAATTATCTTACCTCGACAGATTTTTTATAATTTTTTATGGCGGCTAAAATTGATTCTGCTATTTCGTTTTGCCCTTTTTCTGAGTTGATATATTTTTCTTCCTCTTTATTAGAGATAAAACCAACTTCAGTTAAAACGGCTGGCATACCACATCTTTGTAATACCAAAACCCCCTGTTCCTTAACTCCACGACTTGCTCGCTTATCTCTGCTGATATAACTGGTTTGAATCAGTTTGGCGAATTTAATGCTTTTATCCCGAAAGGTGTTTTTTAGAAGCGATAAAAGAATAAATGTAGCCGGATTATTCGGATCATAACCATCGTATTTAGTTTTATAATTTTTCTCCAGTTTAATATCGGCATTTTCCCTTATCGCTGCATCCTGTTCTTTTAAGCGATGAGAGCCCGCTACCAGCGTTTCAGCACCTTTAATGTGTTTGTTCCCCGGAGGCATAGAATTGCAGTGAATGGAAATAAAGAGATCTGCATTAGCGTCGTTTGCAATCTCAGCTCTTCTGTATAAATCCACATCAACATCTTTTGTACGGGTATAAATGATTTTAATGTCTGGCAGATCTTCTTTCAACCTAACACCCAATTTCAAAGCAACTTTTAAGGCAATTGCTTTCTCTGTAGAAAAACTTCCTGAAGCCCCAGGTTTTTTTCCGCCATGCCCCGGATCAATCACTATGGTTTTGATTTTGTATCCCTGGGCTAATAACTGTTTCGAGAAAAATGGCGCTAAAAAAAATAGAAAGGCTAGAAGTTTTATCTTCATTTTTTGGGGATGGATTAAAATGATGTTTCTGCGATGCGCTTGTAATTTTTTATGGCTTTAATAATGCCGTTGACAATTTCTGTTTGTCCTTCAGGTGAATTCATATAATCTTCTTCGTCTGGATTACTCACAAAGCCGATTTCAGTTAAAACGGCAGGCATAGATGCTCTGGCCAAAACCGCAAGGCTTTTCTCTTGCACACCACGGTTAATTCTGCCTGCGTTGATATATTCCTGCTGCAGCAACGAAGCAAATTTCAAACTTCTTTCTCTGTTTGTTTGCTTCATTAACGAAAGCATAATATCATTTTCAGGCGTATTGGCAATAAAGCCTTCGTAATTTTTCTGGTAGTTATCTTCTAAAAACATAGAAGCATTTTCCCTTTTAATTACTTCATCTTGCTCACCCAGGCGGCCCGTACCCGATACAAAGGTTTCTGTACCACGTGTTGAAGTACTTTTAGAAACTACCGAGCGGTAAACCGGAACTTTTCTACCTTTAACTTTTTTGTAATAATCTACCACCTTTGATACCCTTACTGGCATATCGTTTAGGTGAATTGATATAAACAGATCAGCTTTGGCATTGTTAGCGATGTTGATTCTTTCATATAAAGGAATGAACACATCAGTTTGTCTGGTGTAAACGACTTTGATATCTTTTATACTATCCTGAAGCGCCTTACCTAAGTTAAGTGCAGTTTTTAAAGCCACATCTTTTTCTTTCGAATAAATCCCGTGAGTTGCCCCGTCTTTACCTCCGTGACCGGCATCTATTACGATTGTTTTAATTTTATATTCTTGTGCAAAAGCTTGATTATCAATTGTATTGACTAAAGCAAAACAAATAATAAATGTTAAAATGGTTTTAAGATACATCAATGGTATATTTTTCACTAATTTTGAACGTTTTTGATTAAACATTTGTGCAAAAATAACATTCAAATACGAATTTGAAACTTCTTACTAGCTCTATTTTACTAATTTCTGTCATTTTATTAACACATGGTGTTGGTAAAGCTAACGCATTTTCTTCTTTTTCATTGCAACAAATCATTCAACAGGATACTTCAAAAAGGGATACATCCAAAAAAGAAGGAAAAAATAACAGTGGTTTAGATCAGAAGGTAGAGTATCGGGCCGACTCTGTTAAATTTAACAAATCGAAGAGTGTTGTCTACATGTATGGGAATGCCCGGGTAAATTATGGCGATTTTGAACTCGATGCAGATTACATTCGATATGATTCGCAAACAAAAGTGATTTTTGCCAGTGGCAGAACCGATCCTAAAACCAATCGTTATATCGGTAAACCCATATTTAAATCGGGTGCTGAAGGTTCTGCAATCGCCGATTCACTTTATTACAATTCAGAAACTACACGGGCGAAGGTGTTTGGCGTTTTTTCTGAACAGGAGGGTGGTTATTTTTCTGGTGGCCAAAGTAAAAAACAGATCGATGATGAGCTGCACATCAAAAATGTGATGTATAGTACCTGTAATTTGCCACATCCGCACTTCGGGATTTTAATTACAAAGGGTATAGCTACTGAAAAGCAAATTATTAGCGGACCAATGTACATGGTTTTTGAAGGCGTACCTACACCAATCGGCTTACCATTTGCTTTCTTTCCGAAACCAAACAAACGAACATCGGGGATTATTTTGCCCACACCGGGCGAAGACGCAACCAGGGGATTCTTCCTGCAAAACGGTGGATACTATTTAGGGCTTAACGACTACTGGGATGCCAAATTTCTGGGTAGTATTTATACCAACGGATCTTATGAAACCAGCATGCTCACCAATTACATAAAACGCTACAAGTACAGCGGAAACATTGGCTTGAGTTACAACAGTGTTAAAAATGGATTGGAAGGCACGGAAGCATTTAGAAATCCAAATAAAGATTTTAGTATCAGGTGGTCGCATTCTCAAAATGCAAATGCCAATCCTGGCTCTACATTTAGTGCGAGTGTAAATGTTACTTCAAGTAGTTATTATACCAATAGCCCGGCAAACCTGAATTATGATTTAAATGCCATAGCCAATAACACAACAAATAGTAGTATCAGCTACTCGAAAACATTCTCAAACAATATGAATTACTCGCTATCGATGACGAGTAATCAAACCCTTAGAACACGTGATGTTTCCATCAGGCTACCCGATGCGACCTTTAACGTACCAACGTTCAGTCCTTTTGATTCCAAAACACGTGTTGGAGAGCAAAAATGGTATCAAAAAATTACAGTTGGTTATGCTTTACAGGGAACGAATGCTATCGATACGAAGGATAGCTTACTATTTCAGAATGATGGATTGAAGCGATTAAGATCAGGTTTTAGTCATAGCATTCCGGTTAACATGTCGTTTACAGCCTTAAAATATTTAAATTTCTCATTGGGAGGTAGCTATAATGAAGTATGGAATTTTCAGCACATACAGAAGAAATTTACCACATTCGATGATGGTACCTATACTGAAAGGATTGATACGCTTAGTGGTTTCAAAAGAGCCGGAAGTTACAATTTATCAACTAGTATGTCTACAAAAATCTATGGACAGAAAAAGTTTAAGAACTTAGGTAATATTATGGCTATGCGCCACGTGATAACCCCAAATGTTTCATTTAACTATTCACCGGATTTTACTAAAGCTGGTAGGGGTCCGTTTTTGGCTGCAGTTTCTGAGAATGAGTTTGTTGATTCGCAGAGAACAATTAAGAAACCTATTCTAGATCAGTTTAACAATCCATTAACCTATTCTATTTTTCAGGGCATGGCTTATCAAGGATCTTTCCCCGGAAAAGCGGCCGCAATTGGTTTTGGAGTAGATAATACCGTAGAATTGAAAGTTAAATCAAGCAAGGACACCACAGGAACTGGTGAAAGAAAAATACCGATTATCCAGGGTTTAAGTATTTCTGGATCTTATAATTTCCTCGCAGAGAGAAATAAACTTTCTACGCTAAGCTTTAACGGGCGCTCTCAGTTTACAGATAAATTAGGGATTAATTACAATGGTACCTTTGACCCTTATGATTTGGACGAAACAGTTGATCAGGTTACTGGGCAGAGAACTTTTACAAGAAGTAACTCTTTTACATTGCGTAGGGGTGGCCGTTTAGCCAGATTAACAAATATTGGTTTCTCATTTGATTATAGCTTAAATCCCGATGCACTGAAACGTAAAAATGAGGCCAATGATAAATTAAGTGAAACCGCTAAGCAGAAAGGGCTATCTCCAATACAATCAGAACAATTGGCAGCCATTAGTAGAGATCCAAATGCATTCGTTGATTTTAACATTCCCTGGAATTTTTCATTTTCATACAGCTTTCAATACAGCAACGATTTTGGAGTGAGTACAACCAGCAACACACTTAATTTTAATGGTGATTTTAATCTTACCCCAAAATGGAAATTTACCTTTAACTCGGGGTACGATTTTCAAAACAACGGCTTAACGCCAATGAACATTGGTATTTATCGTGATTTGCACTGTTGGGATATGAGTATCAACTGGGTTCCGTATGGCGCCTACAAAAGTTATTCATTAACGTTAAAGGTAAAAGCATCTATCCTTCAGGATTTAAAACTGAGCAAAAGACAAGGTTTCTACAATACCTATCAATAAATTATGTTAGCTGAAATTATAACCATTGGCGATGAAATTCTGATCGGCCAGATTGTTGATACCAACTCAGCCTGGATGGCTAAGGAACTTAATTTGATTGGTGTATCTGTTAAACAGATTACATCAGTTTCTGATGATGAACAACATATTTTATCAAGTTTAGCAGAAGCCGAAAAACGTGCTGATATCATTTTGATTACTGGTGGATTAGGTCCGACGAAAGATGATATCACCAAAAAAACACTGGCCAAGTATTTTGGAATGGGTTTTCGTAGAGATGAGGGTGCATTAGAAATGGTAGCATCTATCTTTAAAAAATATAACCGGCCACTACTAGATATTAATATTCAGCAAGCCGATGTACCTGATGGTTGTGAAGTCATCGTAAACCGAAACGGAACGGCACCTTGCATGTGGTTTGAGCAAAATGACAAGATTTTTGTTTCCATGCCTGGTGTGCCTTATGAAATGATGTATTTAATGGACGATGAAATTCTTCCAAGAATAAAATCCAGATTCAAACTTCCATCTATCGTTCATAAAACTATTCTTACTGCAAATATTGGAGAATCATTTTTAGCTAAAGAAATTGAAGAGATTGAAGATGGTTTGCCTTCACATATTAAATTAGCCTATTTACCAAAGCTCGGTCAGGTGCGTTTACGTTTATCTGCCAAAGGTGATGATGAAAACGCTTTAAAAACCGAAGTAGAAGTTTACGCACAACAAATTATTGCAAAGGTTAACAATTTTGTGGTTATTGATGAGGATATTCCGCTGGAAAAAGCGATTTTGAATATGATGAAGGAGCTTGGGCTAACTTTATCTACAGCGGAAAGTTGTACAGGTGGCTACATAGCGCACTTGATTACCCAACACCCAGGTTGTTCATCCGTTTATTGGGGTGGAGCTGTGGCTTATGCTTACGAACTAAAAGAATCTATTTTAGGAGTAAAAGAAAACACTTTAAATACCTTTGGTGCGGTAAGCGAAGAAACGATTGTAGAAATGGCAGAAGGGGCGCTAAAACACTTCAAAACAGATTATGCAATAGCAGTGAGTGGAATAGCCGGGCCAGATGGTGGAACTGAAGAGAAGCCAGTTGGAACAGTTTGGATTGCAATTTCATCGAAAAATAAAACTGTAGCTAAAGTGTTTACTTTCAGTAACAAACGCATTCAAAATATAGAGCGTTCGGCGGCATCAGCATTAACGATGCTATTAAATCTACTTAAGGAAGAAGAGTTGAACAAATAAAATCTGTATTTTTGTCGCAATACCAATATAATATACTGTAATTTAATATGGCTCAATACGAATTATTGTTACCAAAAATGGGAGAGAGCGTTGCAGAAGCAACGGTAATTAAATGGGTAAAACAACCAGGAGATTCAATCGATTTAGATGATACCATATTGGAAATTGCAACAGATAAAGTTGATTCAGAAGTTCCATCGCCAGTTGCTGGTAAATTAATTAAACAATTGTTTCAGGAAAATGATGTTGCCCAGGTTGGCGATGTGATTGCCATTATTGAAACAGAAGGTGGTGGTGAAGTTGTAAAGGAAGAAACACCAGTATCTACAAGCATTGAACAAGAAAAACCTGAAACTATTCCAGGTATTGAGCAACTGCCTGAAGAAAAAACTGTTGTGCAAGCTGATTTTTCATCTTCTGAACGTTTTTATTCTCCATTGGTAAAGAGCATTGCTGCGCAAGAAAATATTTCATTGGCTGAACTCAATTCGATAAAAGGTTCAGGAGCTGATGGCCGTTTAAATAAAGATGATTTATTAAATTATATTTCAAGTAAAACAGGAAGTAATCCAGTTGGTGCTACACAAGAAAAGGCTGAGCCAATAGTAGAGGCTAAACCTGCATCTGCCGCGGCACCAACGCCGACAGTGAGTAAAACTTCAACAACATCAGTATCTGGTGGCGATGAAATTATTGAAATGGATAGAATGCGCAAACTTATTGCCGACCACATGGTGATGAGTAAAAGCACTTCTCCACACGTAACTTCTTTTGTGGAAGCTGATGTAACCAATCTCGTTTTATGGCGCAATAAGGTGAAAAACAGCTTCGAAAAACGTGAGAACGAAAAAATTACCTTCACACCGATTTTCGTTGAAGCCGTTGCAAAAGCAATTAAAGATTTCCCGATGATTAATGTTTCTGTAAACGGAACGCAAATTATTAAGAAAAGTAATATTAACATTGGTATGGCTGCTGCTTTGCCAAGCGGTAATTTAATTGTTCCGGTGATAAAAAATGCCGACCAGTTAAATTTAGTGGGTTTAACTAAAGCGGTGAATGACCTGGCGGCAAGAGCCAGGGTATCTAAGCTTAAACCAGATGAAACTCAAGGCGGAACATTCACCTTAACAAATGTGGGTTCTTTCGGAAACGTGATGGGTACGCCAATTATCAATCAACCGCAGGTTGCGATTTTAGCTGTTGGCGCCATTAAAAAGAAGCCAGCTGTTTTAGAAACTGAACATGGTGATGTAATTGCCATTCGCCACATGATGTTCCTTTCATTATCTTACGACCACAGAGTAGTAGATGGTTCTTTAGGTGGAATGTTTGTTCGCAGGGTTGCGGATTATTTAGAAAACTGGGATTTTAATAGAGAGATTTAAAAGTAGGGATATTGCTTGATATTTAAATATCAGCTTTCGTCACCCTGAATTCATTTCAGGGTCTTATAGCTTAGAGATGCTGAAATAAATTCAGCATGACGATTCTAGTAAAAACTAACATGTTTTATTTAAACCAAATTACCTGTTGTCTGTTTTTGACTAAAGACTAAAGACTAAAGACTAAAGACTAAAGACTAAAGACTAACGACATGGCAAAATTTTCAGAATTAATTAATGGCGACAAACCTGTACTAGTAGATTTCTTTGCAGAATGGTGTGGTCCATGCAAAATGATGAAACCGATTTTAGCGCAATTGAAATCGCAGGTTGGTGATTCAGTTTCTATTATAAAGGTTGATATCGATAAAAACCAGTCCGCGGCATCTGCTTACAGCGTTCAAAGTGTGCCAACCTTAATGTTGTTTAAACAAGGCAAACAAGTTTGGCGACAAAGCGGTGTTTTACAAGCGTCGCAGTTGAAGCAAATTATTGATTCGTTCGCTTGATTTTAACCTATTCAGAAGAACAGAAGTTAAATAGCCCTGATTGAACGAAAAGCCCGAAGTGAAGGGGGATTGGGTGTATCGGGCGGACTTGAAGTGAAAGCAGGAGTAGCGAACATAAATGCTTCTGCCATTGCGCTCCAAAACAAAAAATTATACTTCTAAAACCAAATTTGGCGTAACTGCGAATATCTGCTCGTTGTTTTTTGGATAGATATTGTACAGGCCAGTAAACGTACTGAATGCCGGTAAAACGGCATACTCTTTTCCGAAATAAAAACATGGAAATTTTAAGCGTTGTTTTGCCTTACCCACAATGGTTACACCAGGATGAATGTGGCCGCTGATTGGATATAATTCCTCTTCAGTACATTTTGGTGCATCGTGAATAAAGCAGAAAGGACCCAGGCAATAGCTAGGCTCGTGAATATCAATCTGCATGGAGGCGTAGTCTGCGTTAGCCAACCGATCGTGGTTTCCTTTAACCAACAGGAAATTTAATTCGCTAAATTGTTTTCTCCATTGCGCAAATTCATCAATATCTGAATTTAAACCATGATGAAACATATCGCCATTAATTAGCAAAATTTTGGGATTGTATTTTTCGATAAGCAAACCTAAACGCTGCAAATCATTCTGAGCAATGGTTGATGGCACCTGCACACCAGCCGAACGAAAGTGCGCCGATTTGCCCAAATGCAAATCGCTAATGGCTAAAAGTTGGTGTTGAGGTAAATATAAAGCCCTTTCTTTATCTAAAATCAGTTCTTCTCCGTGGCTTTTTATGGTCATTAATTTTTATGTAATATAATCCGTCATTGCGAGGCACGAAGCAATCTTTTAGGCGAGATTGCTTCGTGCCTCGCAATGACGAAAGAGTAAAAGGATAGTTTATTTAAATTTCTCCGACTCCGCTTTCATTCTGGCAATCCGTTGCTCTAACTCTTCCGAACTCATGTTTTCACGCAAGCTATCAACTTTTATTGGAAAAGATAGCGGCGTAAAACTTTTAGGGTTGGTAATTACCACTGCTCCGTTCTGGATTCGCTCTAATGCAGCAGCCAACCTTGGTTCTTCCAGTTGCTGATAAAAAACTTCATCGTACGCCTGGCGCAAAAGTAAATTATGTTTGTCGTAATCACTAAAAACATTAAAAAACAAACCTGCAGATGACTGGAGGTGTTTATTTGCAACATATTTTCCGGGGTAACCCTGAAAAACTAAGCCTGATATACAAGCAATGTCGCGAAATTTCCGACGAGCCATTTCTGTAGAGTTAATACTCAAAGTTATATCTTCAGTAAGGTTTTTAGGCGAGAAAACTTCATAAGCAATCGATTCATCCATAGGGATTTCGATATCGCTCAGCAATTCAAAACCGTAATCGTTCATGGCGATAGAAAAACTAATTGGCAACAGTTTGCTTAAGCGATACGCCACCAGAGCGGCTAAAACTTCATGAACCAAACGCCCTTCAAAAGGATAAGCGAAAAGATGGAAACCCTCTTTGTTATTAATCAATTCGATTAATAATTCATCATTTCTAGGAACGTGCGAACGTTTTTCTTGCAATAGAAAAAGTGGATATACAACATCCAGTTCTTCATCCTGATGGGTTTTATCTAAAGCTTCATTATATTTTTTACGTAAAACGGAACCCAAGTTTGAAGATAGGGGCAATCTGCCACCGTTCCAACTCGGCGAAATGGCGTTCGATTGTTTACTTACCCGCACAATTACCGTCATGTCTTTAACGTGTATAAATTCCAAAACCCTGCCGGCCAAACGGAAATTATCGCCAGCTTTTAATCGGGTGACAAAATATTCTTCAACCATGCCAATGTAGCCACCAGAAAGAAACTTCACTTTAAGCATGGCATCACTTACGATAGTGCCGATATGCAGCCGATGGCGCATGGCTAGCTGTCTGCTTTTTACTTTCCAAAGTCCATCTTCATCTTTGGTAACCTTTTTAAACTCATTGTAAGCGCCTAAGCTATCGCCACCTGATGTAATAAATTGCATTACCCATGTCCATTCTTCAGGCAATATTAATTTAAAAGCATGAGTATTTTTGATTTCTTCGTAGATGACTTTATCGTCAAAACCATCGCCAATGGCTAAGGTTACGAGGTATTGAACGAGTAAATCGAAAACCATAATGAAAGGTTCCCGGCTTTCGATGTTATTCGTTTTTGCAGCTTCCTTAATGGCGGCAGCTTCTACCAACTCCAAAGCGTGGGTGGGCAAGAAATATATTTTTGAGACTTCGTGTGGTGAGTGCCCCGAACGACCTGCCCGTTGTAAAAACCTGGCCACACCTTTGGGGGAACCCACTTGCACAACAGTATCTACAGGCTTAAAATCGACACCCAAATCCAGCGATGAGGTAGCAATAACCGCTTTCAGCTGACCAGTATGCAGAGCGTCTTCAATCCAGTTTCGCAGTTCGAAATCTATCGAGCCATGATGGATGGCAATTCTGCCAGCCAGTTCCGGTTCAATGTTCAGTAAATGTTGATACCACATTTCCGATTGCCCACGCGTATTGATGAAAATCAATGTAGTTTTACTTTTCTCAATAATTGGAAGCAGTTTGTAAGCCAGTTTTAAACCCAAGTGACCGGCCCAGGGTAAAGTTTCAATGTCATCCGGTAAGATAGATTTGATGAGAATTTTCTTTTCCAAATCTGCTTTGATGATGATTCTTTTGGCTTCTTCATTAGGTTCCAAAACATCTAACGCTTCTTCAATATTCCCGATGGTTGCCGAAATTCCCCAAACCCTTAAAAATTGTTGCTTTTCTAATTTTTGTAAACCTTTTATTCTTGAAACGGCAAGTTCTACCAAAACACCGCGTTTGCTGCCCAATAGTTCATGCCACTCATCGGCAACAATGCATTTCAGGTTTTTAAATAGTGTAGATGAACCTTTTTGCGCCAGTAAAAGGTGCAGACTTTCGGGGGTAATCAGTAAAATCTCAGGCATCGATTTTTTTTGCTGAACTTTTTCTGCCTGCGAAGTATCGCCATTTCGAACCCCTACATGCCAATCCAATTCCAGCTCTGTCAACGTTTCCCGCATGGCTCTGGCCAAATCTTTAGCCAATGAGCGGAGCGGGGTTATCCAAATAAGTTGTAAACGGTCTTTGGCTTTTTTATTGCTCGCTTCCGAAGCATTCAAAGCCTCAATAACCACTGCCAGAAACAAAGAAAACGTTTTTCCGAACCCTGTGGGCGCATTTACCAAACCACTGTAACCAATAAGATAATTTTGCCAGGCATCTTCCTGAAATTGAAATGGCTTGCGCTTATTTGCCTTAAGCCATGCTTTTATCTTTTTATAACCTTTGGTTTTGGTTTGGTCCATGTAATCTCTAATATTTTTATTTGAAAAGCAATTTCAGTAATTCTTCGGTTAAATCAGTCCCGCCATTTGCTATATCTTTTTAAACAACTTCTGCTGTGCTGATGAATTATGGGTCTATTTCATCGGTTGCAGATGCAGTGTGTTTAAAGCACCTGCGCTTAAAAAGTATACCGCTTCTGTCGGGTTTAAATAGCAATTAAACCTAAATAAAATAAACCAAGTCAGGCCGCTATCATATAATAGTTACGTTTTACCATTCTAATCTTTTTTGCTTTTTGAATTTACACCCAACTAAGCCTATGCATTGCTTCTCCGTTTCACTTTAAACCGGCCTAACAAATTTTTGGGGATGCACGGTCATAGCCAAACTACCAACTTTAATACAAAAATTTTCAGCCGGCAATTTTGTTTCTTTTGTTGTCAAAAGAAAAAAGCCTGTCTGGCTCAGACAAATAAACACCCCGCCCTGCGGGCACCCCTCTAGAAGAGGGGAATGCAAATCGCAAAAAAAAACTATTCATTTATAAATGTCGATGCCAATAACTGCCTTAAATCCTCAAGCGTATTAATTTCTGCGGCTTTTTTATCTTTTCGCCAACGCAAAATACGCGGAAAACGTAATGCTAAGCCAGCTTTATGTCTTTTGCTTTCAGCAATTCCCTCAAAGGCAATTTCAAAAACCAACTCGGGTTTAACAGTTCTAACTGGTCCGAATTTTTCGATTGCGTTTCTAGTTACAAATGAATTTACTTCCTTAATTTCTTTATCTGTTAAGCCCGAATAAGCCTTAGCAATGGTAACCAAATTTTCACCGTCGCGAACGGCAAAAGTATAATCGGTAAAGAAGTTTGCCCTTCTGCCGCTACCTTTCTGGGCATAAATCATCACAGCATCAACAGTGTAAGGGTTAATTTTCCATTTCCACCAATCGCCACGTTTACGGCCACTATGGTAATGAGAACTTAGCTTTTTGAGCATAATGCCTTCACTGTTAATGGAACGTGAAGTTTGCCTTAATTCAGCCAATTCTTCCCAGGTTTTACAATTCACCACTGGCGATAGAATCACAGCACTTTCATCTAAACCACCAATAAGCTGTTCTAATATTTTTCTTCTCTCACTCAATGGTTGCTCACGAAAATCATTGGTTTCGTATTCTAAAATATCGTAAACAAAGAAACCAATTGGTGCATCTTCCAGCTGTTTTTTGCTGATCGTTTTACGGTTTAATCGCTGTTGTAAGGTGCTGAAAGATAATACCTGTTTATCTTGCACAGCCAATATTTCACCATCGATTACAACGCCATCAGGCAAAACATCAATTAAAAAATGAAGTTCAGGGAACTGCTCTGTCACCAACTCTTCACCACGGCTCCAGATGAAAAGTTCGCCATTACGCTTTACAATTTGCCCACGAATGCCGTCCCATTTCCATTCGGCTTGCCATTCTGAAATATCGCCCAATTTTTCAGGTTCCTGTTCTAACGCATAAGCCAGGCAAAAAGGGTAAGGCCATGAGTTATCGGTATTTACGTGAGTTCCGTTAATCAATTCTGCAAAAGTGATTTCGTATGGATTCCATTTACCCATAATGCTGTGCATAATCTGAGCACTATCTAAACTGCTTTGCTTGGCCAATGCATTTACAAGCATTTTATTCGAAACCCCAATTCTAAAGTTGCCAGAAATAAGTTTGTTGAAAATGAAACGTTCCTGCGTTTCAAGCGTATTCCAGGCATTTAAAATGAAGTTCTTTTTAGTTTCATCATCCTTTCCTTCTAAATCATGTAAATTTTCAATCCATTTATGCAATTGGAAATCAGATGTTTTCTCGGCAGGAGGCAGGAGCAGGGCAATCGTTTCGCTTAAATCGCCTACGTTGGAGTAACTTTCAGAAAATAACCATTCAGGCGTTTGCGTAATTTCTATCGCCCAGTATTTTAACAAGGCAGATTTAATTGGTCGCCGTGGTTTTTTGCCTGTAAACAAAGCAATTACCCAAATCTTATCTTTATCGTCAGCATAGTTGAAATAATCAACCAATGCTGCTATTTTATCATTTGTTTTATTGCTCAGTTCGAGCTGTTGAATTAACCTGGCGAAACGTTTCATACTGATTTTGGGTTTTCGGTTTCCGTATTGCCATTTTCAGTATCGGCCAAATCAACTTTGTTTTCTTCATCATCTTCCTGCCCAAACTTGGTCATTACTTCTTCTGATTCAATGCCTTCATCATTTAAAAACCGGCTAAAGGCTGCCGTAAAACCATGCGTAACATAAACTTTTTCGGCTCCGGTTGCCGTAATGGCATCCATCAGTCCGGTCCAGTCGGCATGGTCGCTTAGCGCAAAACCCGCATCAGCACTTTGCCAGCGGCGATGTGCCCGAACCTGCATCCAGCCAGAGCAAATGCCTGTTACAGGATGTGATAAGTTTTTTATCCAACGGCTATCACGCATCGCAGGTGGTACAATTACAATGCCTTTTTGCAAATCATCTTTGGTGGTTTCTGGCGTAATCCTAATCGTTTCTGGCAAGTTTACACCTGCATTGATAATTACCTCGTTTAAATTGGCGATGCTGTTGTGAACATAAATCGGAACATCGCCGGCCAGGTTTTTAATTAAACGCTGTGCTTTGCCTAAACTATATGCAATTAATACACTGGTTTTTTGTTGAGGAATATTGTCGCTTACCCAGCTTTTTATTTTATCAAATACAATGTCTTGTTTTTGCCATTTGTATACAGGTAAGCCAAAGGTACTTTCTGAAACAAATGAATGGCATTTTATGGGTTCGAAAACGTCGCTGATACCATCATCTTCTGTTTTATAATCACCTGAGATTACACAAATTTCTCCTTTGTATTCTAACCGAACTTGCGCCGAACCAATGATATGACCAGCAGGATAAAACGAAATATTTACACCATTACGAACGATACTCTCGCCGTAATTAAGGGTTTCTACATCTAAATCTTCACTGATTCTACGCTTAATTATTGGTTTTGTTAAGGTATGGCAGAGGTAGTGTTTGTTACCAAAGCGCACATGGTCGCTATGGCCATGAGTGGTTACGGCATAATCTACAGGCCACCAGGGATCTACGTAAAAATCGCCTTGTTTACAGTAAATGCCTCTTTTAGTGAATTCGATTAATGCCATGATTCTTTAAACAATAAATGTTCATATAAGTTTTAAGGTAATATCGGGTAATTAGCCGATAATCTTAAATATCGGGTAATTAGCCGATAATTTGAAATATCGGTTAATTAGCCGATAATTTTTGAATGATGAATATAAAGGCTTATATTAGTAATATGATTTGCATTATAACTGGAGATATTGTTGGTTCTCGAAAGATAAAAGACAGTTGGTTATTAAGCTTAAAAACTGCTTTAAAAGCAGTTTCAGGGCAGAATGATAAATGGGAAATTTATCGTGGCGATAGCTTTCAGGTAGAAGTAACTGCAGAAAATGCCATTAGAACTGCTGCCTACTTAAAGGCTTGTATTAAAATAAATAAGCCTGCAGATGTAAGAATGGGTATTGGCATTGGCGAGGTAAAAACTAAACGTAAAAAACTTTCAGAATCAAGCGGCGATGCTTTTGTAAATTCAGGTGCTGCTTTTGATAGTTTAAAACAAGCAAAAGTAAACCTTGCAATTAAAACGGAAAATCCGGATTTTGATGAAGAAATAAATGTTTTGATTAAACTAGCTTTAATTGCAATGGACAGTTGGGGCATTGTTGCTGCTGAAATGGTTAAGCTAGCTTTGGAAAACGAAAATGTTGTGCAAAGCGAGTTGGCGGTTATTTCAAAAAGAACACAATCGTCTGTTAGTGAAGCTTTAAAACGAGCCCGCTATTCAGAAATCATGGAAATGGATAAACTATATCGTAAAAAACTGAATCAAATTCTTTCTTCATAATGGATATCATTTTAATCAAACTCATCCTTGCGCATTTAATTGGAGATTTTTTTCTTCAACCTACATCGTGGGTTAAGGATAAGGAAAGAAAGAAGCTTAAATCGGGTAAACTGTACTTACATGTTTTCATTCATGTGGTTTTAATATTTGTTGTTTTTTTAAGCTTTGATGTCTGGAAAATAGCCTTATCAATTGGTGTGCTACATTTTATAATTGATGCTTTAAAATCGCTTTTTCAAACTAGAAAGAATGCTAGAATATTGTTTTTTGCCGACCAGGTTTTGCACTTTGGCTCTATTGTTTTGGCTTGGCATGTTTTTTACAAAGGCTATTTAGATATTAGTTATTTAAATGATGTAAAAACCTGGTTTTTGATTGTTGGCTTATTATTTTTATCCCTGCCAACATCGATAATTATGAAAGTAATTATTGCTAAATGGTTACCTGAAAGTGATGATGAAAGTCCGAAATCATTACAGAATGCAGGAAAATATATCGGGATTTTAGAACGGGTTTTGATTTTTGTTTTTATACTCACCAACCATTTTGAAGCTGTCGGTTTCTTATTGGCAGCAAAATCTATATTCCGCTTTGGCGATTTAAAAGAGGCACACGACCTTAAATTAACAGAATATGTATTGATTGGAACACTACTAAGTTTCGGCATTGCAATAGTGGTTTCTTTTACGGTTTTGGGTTTAGTGAGATAGTTTTTAATGCACCTTGCAATCGGCATTTTGCTAAGCAAACGTTAAGAGAAGCGAAGAACCTTGCGTTTTAAACCCGATTGAAATGGAAATACTTTTTCTAAACCTATAAGGTTTTTAAAACCTTATAGGTTTAGAAAAAGATTGAAATGAAAAGCGGGGCTATCGAAACCGATTCCCCGCTGCAATTGCTTTTCAAATATTTAAAATCTATCTCGCTCCTGGAGGGCAATTATCTTTCAAAAATTTGGTGTAAGTAAGTGATAAATGCTCGCTTGTGCCCTCGCCTTCAGATATGCTGTGGGTACGATTTGGATAACTCATCAATTGAAAAACCTTTTTGTTTTTAATTAACTCATTGATGAGCATCTCTGCATTTTGGTAGTGAACGTTATCATCGCCGGTTCCGTGGATGTAAAGTAAATTACCTTTTAAATTTTTAGCATAGGTAATAGGAGAGCCCTTCATATAAGCATCTTTACTTGGAAAAGGCGTACCCATATAACGTTCCTGGTAAATATTATCGTAAGTTAACTGGTTGCCTACGGCGGCAATTGAGATACCTGTTTTATAGATATCAGGATATTGAAACATGAGGTTTAATGTTGAAGACCCGCCGCCACTCCAGCCCCAAACGGCTACACGGTCTTTATCCATAAATGAATTGGTTGCCAATAATTTTTTAGCAGCCATGGCTTGGTCGCGAACGTTGGTTACGCCAATGTTTTTGTAGATGCCTTTACGCCAGGTAGCTCCTTTCGGAACTGGTGCGCCACGGTTATCCATTGAAATGTAGATGTAACCATCTTTGGCCATATCGCCAGCATAAAGGAAATTTCTGCCTGCTCCATACGTATCTAACGCTGTTGCAGAAGCAGGTTCGCCATAAACATAAAATACAACCGGATATTTTTTATCGGGATTGAAGTTATCTGGTTTTTTCATCCAACCATCAAGTTCAACACCATCTTCGGTAGTTACTTTAAAAAATTCTACTTTATTTTTAGGTGCCTCTTGTTTTGATAATTGCGTGGTAATGCTGCCATCCATGGTAAATGGATTTCCGGTAGTAAAGTTCATCCATTCGGTAACCGGCCTTACGGTAGAACTGTTGTAACTATGGCGGGCGAAAGCGGCATTCGGCGAAATATCGTAATTATGTGTACCCGGAAGTAGCGTTGAAGGTGTTACTTGTTCTAATTTACCTTTTCCATCTAACTTGGTTTTATACAAGTATTTTTGCGTTGCATTTGTTGGAGAGGCTGTAAAATAAACGTAATTGCTTTTGTCGTCTATCAGTTTTATATCAATGGCATCATAATTTCCTTTGGTAACCAAGGTCTGCTTTTTACCATCGCGACTGATTCTGTACAAATGATTCCAACCATCTTTATCTGATGTAATGGTAAACTCCTGATTGTTGTTTAACCATTTCCATTCGTCCTGAGCGTCTATCCAGGCTTTAGCTTTTTCGGTGTAAATTGCTTTTGCCGTTCCGCTGGCCGCATCGCAAATAAAAACAATACTTTCGTTTTGTTCGCGATTTAATTGTTGTAAGATAACTTCGTTGCTATTCGGCACCCATTGCATACGTGGAATGTAGTGCTGAATGTCATCACCAGGAACATTTAACCAATTTGTTTTTGCGGTGGCAACATCAACAATGCCTACTTTACAAGCTGAGGGATTTTCGCCAACTTTAGGATACTCAACCGGAATGGTATAAGGATAAATAGAGTCTGTATTGTTTATCATCAAGAAGTTTTTGATTTTGGTAGCATCAAGTTGCCAGTAAGCAATTGATTTACCATCAGGACTCCATCTGAAACCGTCTCTGCAATCGAATTCTTCTTCATACACCCAATCGAAGGTTCCGTTAATCATTCTGTCAGTGCCATCGGTTGTTAAGGCTTTAGCATTCGAGCCATCGATGTTTTCTACATATAAATTATGTTTGCTTACATAGGCCACTTTGCTTCCATCAGGAGAAAGTTTTGCAAACATTAAAGAAGATGCAGGTTTATCCTTTCCAATTTGCGTGATTTTGTTTGCTGTTAGATCAGCCAACCAATAATCGCCACGGGTATCGTAACGCCAAACCTTTTTGCTGTTGGTATAAATTAAGGCTTTGGTTCCATCAGCAGATAACTGAAAGCTACGCACAGCGATGGGTGCACTTTTCCCAGCCGGCGTTAAAAGTGCTCTTGAAATAACAGTTTTTTTATCGCTCTTAGGCAAGGTAACACTGATAATTTCTCCACTGGCGATCTGGTAATAGGAATTTCCATCCTTTGCCCAATTAATACTTTGGGCTTTAACATCAATAAATGCCAGAGTAGCAATGCAAATAATTGATAATTTAAAGAGTAGGTTTTTTATCATAAAAATTAGTCATAAAAAAAGCTTTTTAACTTTCGGGCTAATTTAGATAAAAAGCCGGCGGTTAAAAAGCCTTTGATTGTAAGATCTAGGTTAGTTATTCACCACCACCTTGCATTTTCATTAATTCATCCATGGTAACTACTTCGTAGCCAGTAGGAACATCTTTAGAAATTGCACCAACTTTACCTTCAGAAATTGATTTTAAAGTTGTTGTAGTTTCAATGCCACGTTGAACCATTGTATATTTTACTGGGAAAGCGCCTAGACCTGGGAAATAATTTTGTGATCCTACGTTTGGTAATTCAACATCTTTAGTTGCCCAAAGTTCGTGTGATGCACCTTTATCATCTTTGAAAGTATATTTTTCTGCGTTATAGCCTCCAACGGTTTGTTTCTCGCCAGTAGCTTTAAAATCTGAATACTTTGCGATGCCGCCCATGGCTTTCTCCACATCTTCTTTAGATTGTTTTACTGCAAATTGTTTTTGTGCAATTGGCACATCAATTAATAACAAACCAGTTTTTTCGTTATTGTCTGATACAATTCCGATCAAAGCCGGACCTTGTTCCATTTCAATTTTTGTTAAGCCGTTATTAAATTTTACTTTAAGTTCTGCAGGTGGTTCTTGTCCGCCCATGGCTGCCTTTTGCTCATCAGTAAGTTTATATTCCAATCCATAAGTAATTGTACCTTCAGCAATTTTCTTCTGTGCGTGAGCAATTACTGCACCACCTACAAGGATTAAAGCGACAACGCTCGTTTTGATAGATTTTAACATGTTTTTATTTAAGTTTAGTTGTTTACCAGTTAATTTTTTCTTTATTAAGAAATGATGCAATACCTTTTTTAAAATCTTCACTTTCCCGCACCCTGGCATTGATTTGGACAGCAAATTCCAAACTTTTTTCAAGAAGCGGGTTAGTGGTTTGGGTAATCAATTGTTTTGTAATCATTAATGAATTACCAGAACTCTCTCTACACAAACTTAATGCAAATTCTTTAACAGTTTGATGAATTTCTTCTGAATTTGTTACAAAGTTGATCAATTTATATTCGAGTGCTTTTTCTGCGGGGAAAATTTTGCCTGTGAGTAAGAGTTCTTTGGCTATCGTTTCGTTTACTTTTTGTTTCAAGAAGCAGGATACGATTGCCGGAACAAAGCCAATTTTAACTTCAGTATAACCAAAATTGCTTTCAGGAGTGGCGAAAACAAAATCGCAGATGGTAGCCAAACCACAACCACCCGCAATGGCATGCCCTTCAACCTGAGCGATAACAACTTTAGGTAAGTAATAAATCGTGGTGAAAAGTTTTTTCAGGTTATTGGAATCTGCTACGTTTTCTTCGAAAGTGTTATGACGCAATTGCTGAAGGTATTCCAAATCTGCACCAGCGCTAAAAACACCGCCAACAGCATTTAAAATAACCACTTTAACATCATCATCTTCAGAAGCACGAATAAAATTTTCAGTTAATTCGGAAATTAACTGGGGGTTTAACGCATTTCGCTTTTCGGGTCTGTTTATAGTAATGGTGGCTATTCGCTCGGCTACGTGATACAAAACCAAATTTTCCATATTATTGGGTTAGGTGTACCAAATATGCAGGATTTTTCTTTAAAACATGTGCTCGTACTTTATTATTATCTGCAAAAGTTTTAAACGTTGCTATTTTATAATCTTTGTTGGTGGCGTCGATAATGATATCCTCGTATTCAAGTCCATTTGGCAAATTTTCGAGTTTAAACTTGTGGTTGCCTGTTAACCAGATACTTTTGAACTTTCCAATAACCGCTAATTTTTTGTAGTTCATCTGCTCGTTGATCAAAAGAATATTGTAGTCATTGAAAACAATCTGATTATCTTTTTTAATAAAGTGACGCAAAATAGTATCCATTTTTAAATTGATGAAATCGACTTTTTTAATTTGAGATTGCTCTAAAGCCGGAGCCACAAAAAACAGGTAGTTTTTATCAACTTCTGTTAAATCTGTAACCAATACTGCATCCCGACCTGTTATAAATGCCGCAGCATAATTTTTCCGCAAAGTGAATAATATAATTTTCTTTTGATGGATGGCTGTCCAATCTTTGTATACTATCAGCGCAGAATAAATAATGTAACTTATTAAGGATATAATCAAACATCGTTTATGGTATTTCGCCAGTGAATAGACGAAAAAAGCTAAAGCCAAACTTAATAAAATAAGCTCTATAAGATTCATCCAAACTGAAGAAACCGTTGAGAAAGGCAAATTCGAAATCCATTTTAAAACCGTGTTTGTAGATACAATTATCCATTCAAAAATGGGAGATAATCTGTCAATTAAAGGAACGAGCACAAAAATTCCTAAAACCATAATTATGAACAGCGGGATCGCAATAAATAAATTTCCCAGCAGGAAATAAACAGGAAATTGATGGAAATAGTAAATGCACAATGGGAAAGTGACGAGTTGTGCTGATAAGGATAGGGCAGTTAGTTCCCAAATTTTGTTGAGCCGTTTGTTTTTTACGTAAATCCATTTATAAATTTTGGGTTGCAAGTATATCAATCCGAAAACAGAAAGATAAGAAAGTTGAAAACCGACGTCCCAAATCAGGAAAGGATTATAAACTAATTGGCAGAATGCTGCAAACGCTAGGGTATTATAGCTGTTTTTATTCCGGGCAAAATTTTTGGCAGTTATGAAAATGGTAATCATAATTGCCGCCCGAACAACGGATGGCGATAAACCTGTAATTAGTGCATAACTCCAGATCAAGCTGCATATCAATATGAATTTGAATATTTTAAGGGATCGTCGCTTGTTTAAGAAAGCCAAACAAAACTCGAGCAGTAAAAAGATGATTCCAACATGGCTTCCTGAAACGGATAGGGCGTGTATGGTTCCGGTTTTGGAATAAGCTGTTAAGGTTTCTTTGCTCAGATCAGCACGGAAACCTAAAATTAAAGTAGATGCGACAGCGAAGGCCTCATCATCGTTAATTATCTTTCGATATTTCGCCACTTGCTTTTCTCTCAAATCCAGTGCGAACTTGATGATGCGATTTCCAATATTTCGATTGGTTTTAAGCACATGGTTTTGGTTAATAAAAGTTTGTTGATAGATGTTTTGACTTGCTAACCACCTTTTGAAATCAAATTCTGCAGGACTGTAAGGTGGCTCAACCTCGAGATATTTTGCTGACACCACTAATTCATCACCATATTTTAATTGGATAGGAGTGATGCTATCTACTTTCAAAGCCAAAAGTAATTGCCCGCTAAGCCTGATCTGTTTGGAATTTTCATATCCCGAAACCACTCTTGCTTTAAACCTTAGAATATCGTCGGTTTGCTCAGGTTCATCATTAACCCATATTTTTAAAATTTTATAGTTTTTCTTTGCGAAATAGTCAGGTTTCAGTGTTTCGTTATTTAATACAGAGAGTAAAGCGCCCAAAAAGAAGAAAAAAAGTAAGATAGAAATTCCGGTTACCCCTTTAAATTTGTAAGCATCAAATTTTTTATAAGTGATGTTGATGAATAATACAGAAAGGAAAATAACGGCAGATGCAATTGCCAGAAATAAAATCATTTTTTCTGCCGGAAAAAAATAAAAAACCCCAATTCCAATTATAAATGGAAGGAGGATCCTTGCAAAAATATATTCTGCCTTAAACATAATTTAAAATTGATAGCGCATTTGAATTTTAATTTCTGATTTTTTATTGCCTTGAATTTCATCTAAATATGAACCTACAGTTTCTACATCTTTATAAATGAACATGGCATATCTTGCCCAGATATTTAATTTTTTAGCCAGATTATATTTCAGGTTTAAATAAGTTCTGAAACCTTTTCCGCTGTACATGCCAAAAGCGAAGCTATACAATACATCATCTTCATAAGCATAAATTCTGCTATTGTAACTTGGTGTATTAAAATATGCTACCCGCAGGTTTCCTGTTATTTTTGAAAACATTGGAGCGTAGTCTATATCCTGATAAATCAGGTAGCCGAATTCTCGTTTTGCATCACCCTTTTTATATTGAGAAACCTCTGCCCGGTTTTGAAAACTCAATTTTTTATTAATCTGCCAGCTTATTTCGAGGCGGTAGCCTTCTTTTTTCACATCATCTAAAAAGTTAACGGGTACATCTAAATCGGTATTCTGCTGCTTGTTTTCGGTTTTAAATCTCGCAAGGGCCTTGAAGGTTTTACTAGGTGTGTAAACCGCCTGACCTAAAATTTCGTAACCCTTTGAAGGTGCATCAATCCGATATTTTAACCATGGAAATCGAAAATAGTCGCCATACACCGAAAATGCCCAACGCTTGTTTGGTGTCACATTTAAGCCGGCATACAAACCTTTTTCATTTACGGATTCACTTGCTTCGGCCACTGCCTGATTAAAAAAGTTATGGTAATCTTTTGCATAATTCCGATAAGTGATGGCTGTCGAAACCGTAGGAGATAAGCTAATTAAAGCACCATTCACATAAGCTAAGCCGCTATTTAAGCTTTTCCCGGCTTCGCCGAAAAAATAAATGTTGCTATAGGTGTAATTATAATAAAGGCCAACGTTAGTTAATAAATTTCCTGTAAAACTAAACCTGTCATAAACCGCTGTTTGTGTAATAAAACTATTTCCGTACTTACTTTGGTAAGCGATGGCACCAATGCCCAGATCATCGTTATTATATTGAAGTGTTAAGCCATAGATTTGTTGCTTTAAAGATCCCTTGTTCTCAATTTCTGTAGGTGTGCGGTGATAGCCACTTTGATTGATTGTCGCCTGAACAAGGTTGCCATCGGCACCCAAATCCTGACTGGCATCAAGATTTCTGAATGAAATAAAGGGTGTAATATCTACATTGTTAAAAAGATTAATTGTTGCCGATGTGCCCCTTAAAAAGGAATATTCATTTGCCGAAGTGTAAGGTCTTAAGCCCAAATCTTTTCTGGCTACTGCCGTTACGTCTGGCCCTTTGCCAAAAGCAAATCCCGACCACATGGTTAATCCCTGGCCAAATTGTAGGGTATAATCTCCAACTACTAATTTTTTAATCCTTCCCAGTTTAAATAGCGCAATGTTGCCCGAATAAAAATCGAAAGGCTTGCCTATAAATTTTTCACCAGCATCTTTATCTAGGGTTATCGCTGCCGAAACAATTGTTCCATAATGATAACGGTAACGGGTTTGAAACCTTTCCGGGGAACCTAAGTAACGATTACCTGGCAAATCAGTAAAGCCTTTTTGCTTTTGTAAAATCTGCGCAAATCGCATGAGCAAATCACTTTCACCTAGGTTCAATATGTTTCTGAATGTAAGTTTTTCATATTCCGTAGTAGGATTTAAAGTGACAAAAGGGAGTAGATTCTGGACAGTTTTCACATCAAAACCATCAATACTTTGAAGCTCCAGTACATCAACAAACTTTCCGTTATCTTTTATGTAAGCAAAAAAGTTGCTGATTTGCAATGGCGATAGAAACACCAATGTTTTGAGTTCTTCAGCAGAAGTTTTGTTTAAGTTGATAGGATGTTTTCTCAATCTGGTCAGCACGTCAATCAATTCCGTCATATCGTAATCGTCCGGCAGATTTTCTGCTACGCTTTCTATAATATCGCGAACATCAATTTCTTCAACTGTTTGTGCCTTAACAATGGAAGCCATCATTACCAAGACAATTGTTATCAATCTAAAAGGCATAACTAACAGCAATTTGAGGTGCATAACCCAGGTTGGCATCATAACTGGTTGCCATGTCCAATAAAAATTTTTTGTATTTTAAACCGAAGCCCGCATATTGTTTAAATGGTTTAGCACTTAAGCCACCACGCAAACTCAGCAAATCAATGATTTTGTAATCTATGCCAAGGCTTACATCGATAGATTGATTTAGCACTTTGCTAATTGATGTTGCAATTAAAACTTTATCAGATACTAAATAACTTGCGCCAACATTAAAAGAAGTTGGTATTTCAATAAATACCTCAGTGCTGCTAAAATTTTGTTTCGATGGATTGCTTACGAAAGCACCGAAAGTAAATTCCTTATCGAAATGGTATAGCGCCCCTACGTTAACCGAGAAACCAGTTGAGGTACCATAATTAGCTATTTTTAATTGATGATAATTACCGTTTAAAGCAATGGATAATTTTTCTCCAAATTTCTTCGCGTAAACAAAGCCAATTTTGCTTTCATTATATTCAGCAAATCCATAGCGCTGAAAGCTTGCTCCAATAAAGTTGTTTTTGATCGGTAAAACAAAAGCTAAGGCCTGAGTACTGACCTCATTGCTAAAAAGATGTTTGATATAATTTAGTGAAATGATTGGCCCTGAAAGCGAGGTTATTCCAGCTGGGTTTGCCTGTACCGCCCAAACATCGGTAACAGCTGCACCATTTTTGCCCATAGCAGTAAGCCTTGGACCCAAAGTGTTTTGAGCAAATAAACAAAAAGGCGTGAGGGAGATTAACAATACAATCCATATTTTCATTTGAGGGCGTTAAAACCGGTAAATAAAAAATAGGGTGATTGTTGTTCGGTTATTCTAATTTAGAAAATAAATTAGAATTTGAAAATATTATTTTTTTTGCTAGAATTGAAATATAAACCAAATGTATCAATCTTGAGCAAATATTTTCTAATTTACTAGAATCAAAAAAATTAATTGAGAATTACTCAAATGAGAATAATAAGCTTTGGCAAATAAAATTGAGGATTGATAATTATAATCGAAACACACTCTTTACTTTAATTGCATTAGCGGTTGTGTCTCTAGTTTCCTTTCTTATAATAACAAACAGGGCCGAAAAATATTACTCTTTTTTATTGTTTGGTAACTTAGCAATTTTTGTTTGTATAAAGTACATGGTTGGTAAATATTGGGATTCGCAAAAAAAGAAAGAGATATTAGCAAATGAATTGGCTAATATATCTGCTATTGAAAGTAAAATGAATTTGATTGCATCCCAATTGGATTCATTTACTATTCTACCAGAGCGTTACAGAACCATTCATGCAGTTGATAGCATTGGTAGTTATTTTGTAAACAAGAGAGTAGACTCCTTGAAAGAAGGAATAAATCTTTATGAAGATGAACTGCTTAAATATCAGCAACTTCACCAAAACAATCAAATGATTTTTCAAAACAGTCAAATGATTTTTCAAAACAATCAAATGATCTATCAAAATAACAAAATGTTAAGAGCTCAGAGTATAACAAATACATTGTTGCTTTTTAAGCGATGAAATATATTCTTAAAAGAATTACAACTCCTGCGCTAAATTCACCAAAAACCCTTTTAGTTTTTCCAAAGAATCAATAATCTTTTGATTTTCTTTAACATCGCCTTTATTGTTTTTTAAATGCTCTTTTGCACCTTTAAGGGTAAAACCTTTTTCATCAACAAGGTTGAAGATGATTTTTAAGTTTTCGATGTCATCAGGCGTAAATAACCGGTTACCTTTTTTATTTTTCTTAGGTTGTAGGATGTCAAATTCCTTTTCGTAAAAACGAATTTGCGATGCGTTAACATTAAACATTTCAGTCACTTCGCCCATGGTATAATACATTTTATTAATGTCTCTTTCTTTATATGGCATAGTTGGCGCTTGATTATGAGTGTTTTACATCGATTAATTAAAGTATTCAAATGTAGCTCGATTTTTCCTTATTAACGCAATAAAATTTTAATTTTGTTCCTCCAATTAATAAAATGTAATGACAGCACAAGAGATTAGACAGGCATTCCTTAGTTTTTTTGAATCAAAACAGCACCACGTTGTTCCATCGGCACCAATTGTGGTTAAAAATGACCCGACTTTGATGTTTACCAATGCTGGTATGAATCAATTTAAGGATTTGTTTTTAGGCGAAGCCACGATTAAATATGCCCGTGTTGCAGATACTCAACGCTGCTTACGTGTTTCTGGTAAGCATAACGATTTGGAAGAAGTTGGTATCGATACCTATCATCATACCATGTTCGAAATGCTGGGTAATTGGAGCTTTGGCGATTATTTTAAGAAAGATGCGATTGCCTGGAGCTGGGAGTTATTAACAGAGGTTTACAAAATTCCGAAGGAAAAATTATATGTTACTTATTTCGAGGGCGATGCAAAAGAGGGTTTAGAAAAAGACCAGGAAGCTTACGACCTTTGGAAACAATATGTTGATGAAAGCCACATTTTACCAGGAAATAAAAAAGATAATTTCTGGGAAATGGGCGATACCGGACCATGCGGGCCCTGCTCCGAGATTCATGTAGATTGCCGTACTGATGAAGAAAAAGCTTTGGTAGATGGCGCTACGTTAGTCAATGCCGACCATCCTCAAGTGATCGAAATCTGGAATAATGTATTCATGCAGTTTAACCGTTTAAAAGATGGTTCATTGCAAAGTTTACCTGCAAAACATGTTGATACCGGAATGGGTTTTGAACGTTTGGTGCGTGTTTTACAGGAGAAAACCTCAAACTACGATACGGATGTTTTCCAGCCAATGATTCAGTTTATTGCTGACAAATCTGGAATTAAATACGGCGCCGATGAAAAAACTGACATCGCTATGCGTGTAATGGCCGACCATATTCGTGCCATTGCGTTTGTAATTGCCGATGGTCAACTGCCATCGAACAACAAAGCTGGTTATGTTATCCGTAGAATTTTACGTCGTGCTGTGCGTTATGCTTACACATTCCTAAATTTCAAAGAGCCGTTTTTAAATCAGCTCGTTCCAATATTGGCTGAACAGTTTAAAGGTGTTTTTGATGAGCTGATTTCTCAACAGGATTTCGTTCAAAAGGTAGTTTTGGAAGAAGAGGTTTCGTTTTTGAGAACTTTATCAACAGGTATTCAACGGTTTGAAAAATACCAGGCAGCAAATAATACGGTAGAAGGAAGTTTTGCTTTTGAACTATCTGATACATTCGGTTTTCCAATCGATTTGACTGAGCTGATGGCCAGAGAGAAGGGTTGGAGTGTCGATTTAGCTGGATACGAACAAGCGCTTAAAAAGCAGAAAGATGACAGTCGTGCAGCTACTGCTATTGATACCAGCGATTGGGTTATTGTTAATGCAGATGAGCAAAGTGAGTTTGTGGGTTACGATGATTTAGAAATCGAAACTGAAATTCTAAAATACCGTAAAGTTAAAGCAAAAGGAAAAGAGCAATATCAAATTGTTTTACGCCAAACACCCTTTTATGCAGAAAGCGGAGGACAGGTAGGAGATACCGGTCGTTTAGAAGACCATAGTCGACAGTTTTGGGTTGATATTACCGATACTAAAAAGGAGAATGGCTTAACGGTTCACTTCGCAGATATTTTACCTGATAATTTGGAAGGAAAATTTTGGGCTGTTGTTGATGAAGATAAACGCATTTTAACCGAGGATAACCACTCAGCCACGCATTTGCTACATGCTGCTATGAAACAAGTTTTAGGAAGCCACGTAAACCAAAAAGGCTCATTGGTAAATGCTGATTATTTACGTTTCGATTTTTCTCATTTTGCGAAGGTAACAGATGAAGAACTCGCTCAAATTGAGGTAATTGTAAATCAGAAAATCAGGCAAAATATTAAGTTAAAGGAACAAAGAAATGTGCCTTATCAGGATGCTATTGAGAGTGGCGTAACTGCTTTGTTTGGCGAAAAATATGGCGACTTTGTTCGTATGATAACCTTTGATGACCATTTTTCGAAAGAACTTTGCGGTGGTACACATGTAAAAGCTACAGGACAAATTGGTTCATTTAAAATTATTTCTGAAAGCGCAGTTGCGGCTGGTGTTCGAAGAATTGAAGCGATTACTGCTGATAAAGCGGAACAGTATTTCTTAGATCAAAGAAAAGAATTAGGTCATTTAAAAGCTTTGTTAAATGGCTCGAAAGATTTATCATCTTCAGTTCAGGCATTGTTAGATGAAAATGCTAAACTTAAAAAGGAGATTGAAAAATCAATTTTAGAGCGTGTTAGCAACCTGAAACACGAAATCGTTCATCACGTTCGTGGTATAAATGGTATAAACTTAATTGCTAAACACATCGATTTGCAAAGTGCTGATGCCGTGAAAAACCTCGCTTTTTCATTAAAAGATATGATTGATAACTTGTTCCTGGTATTTACAACTGAAATTGATGGTAAGCCCGGTATCACCGTAATGCTTTCTGATGATTTAGTGAAGAAAGGAATGAATGCTTCTAATATCGTTCGTGAGTTAGGGAAAGAAATTCAAGGTGGAGGCGGTGGTCAGCCGTTTTATGCAACCGCAGGCGGTAAAAATCCTGAAGGTTTACCGAACGTTTTAGGTAAAGCTGAAGGCTTTATTCCACAATAATTTGCAAAGAACCGCAATAATGAAACTGGGCTAATTGTTAGTTTTTCATTAATAGGTGTATCATCTTTGCAATTTAAACCCGATTGAAGTGGAAATACTTTTAAAAAAGTAGTACCCTTTAATATCTTTTATACTGAGGAACGAAGTATCTGCAAGCGATGAAAAAGATTCTTCGTTCCTCAGAATGGCAGAGGTTTTTTTAAAAGATTGCAACGAAAGCGGGACTGCTTTAACCTAAGCATTACTGCAATTGCTTTTCAAATTATTTATTGAATTGTATTTTGGTTTTAAAACTAATTCATTAGTTTCGCTTGAAAAAAATCTAAATGAAAAAATCACTCTTAATCATTGTTTTACTTGGCTCAATAAGTTGGTGTAAGGCACAAAGCAAAAATCCAGATAGCGTATCAAAAGCAATCGAATCGAGATCAAAAGCAATTGGCCATGGTGGCAATAATGAGATCAAGATTAATCTTTTTTATTCTGTTTTGGCCATTCCTGAAATTACCTACGAAAGAATTATAGAAGACAATATGGGTGCTGGAATTTCTGTTGCTATTGGCGCAACAAATGAAAATGTTTTCGGAAGCAGAATTAATTATATCATTACCCCTCATTACCGATTATATTTTGGAAACAAAAAGGCGAATGGATTCTTTATAGAAGGCAATGCAGGAGTTATTTCGTATAAAGAATATGACTATTCATCATTAGCTTATACCTCTTATCCGGCAGGATATAATTATACGCTACCGGAAATAAATTATACTTCTTTTGGGTTGGGTGCTGCCGCTGGTGCAAAGTTTTTAACAAGAAATGGCTTTTTAGGAGAAGCTTATTTAGGTGTAGGCAGAGTTTTTAGCAGTAAGAACAATGCAATAGAAGCCTACCCAAGGTTCGGTTTAACCATTGGTAAAAGATTTTAATCATAAAAAAAGAGGCTCGAAAGCCTCTTTTTTATTTAATGCCTGCCATGCTTTTCCCGGTGTCCTCTTGAGAATAAACTGGAATTTACTCTTCTGTCATGGTGTCTTTTATCAACTTTATACGGTCTATAGTTATTTCTTCCTGGTGCGCTATATCTTACACGGTTTCCTCCACCATATGAAGACCTGTAGATGTTCGAACGATTTGAATATTTTACACGATGTGTATTGTAACTTCTGTACGGGTTATGACCATAAACAACAACCTTTCTACCGCGGTGCAAATCGTAACCTCTGTACCTGGCCGGTAAATGTCTGTTTCTAACCCATCGGTTTCCGCTTAGATAAACAAAATGACGTTGCGGAACGTAATAGTAAGATTGCACTTCGGGCAAATAATAATAATTAACGTTTTGATAACCGACCGGAACCCAGGCAGGCTGTGTGCCAATGTTTACATTTAAACTTACCTGAGCGTTAGATTGATTTGATGTTAAAGCCACGATACCTACAATCGCGGAGATGATTAATAACTTTTTCATAATCGTTTCTATTTGTGTGTACGGATAGAATTCAAACGCTGTGCCAAATTTTCTATTGTAACAGAGATATAAAAAAAGGGAGCTTCTTTCGAAAACCCCCTCTACACAACTAAATAATCTGCTATCCACGTCCTTTACCGTTATTTCTTTCAGGACGGTTATTAGATGCTTTTCTGTCATTTCCCGGTGCATTGTCACGACCTGGTTTTGTTTTTTGATTTTGTTTCACAATAGTTACCTGCGAGCGACTTGGGCGGTTGTTGCCATTTTGTGAGCGAACAACTTGCTCTGGTCTATTGCTAATATTTCCATTGTAATTCGGATGACCTTTTACCACGTAATATTTGCGATCACGACTATCTCTTATTATCGCCTGCCTACCGTTGTAGTTTTTAAATTTAACATATTTAGTTACATAGATGTTATTTCTGAGATATGGTTTTGGTTCGTTGACCACAACTTTATAAGCATTATACACATCAAAATTTCTGTATTGATTAGGCAAACTATTTGCCCAAACCCATCGTCCGCCATTTGAATAAATATACTGGCTGGATGGAACATTGTAATACGCATCGATATCAGGAAAATAGTAATAGTCCACATGGTCGTAACCTATAGGTCCCCAGACTGGTTGTGAGCCGATGTTGATACTTAAGTTAACCTGTGCTTTTGCATTGTTTATGCTGAATAATGAAACCATCAGAACCGCAGCAAATAATACTAACTTTTTCATAACTTTTTAAATTTAGGGTTTCTTTTGTGTGTTGATTATTGAAATAGACGGAAGCATTACATAGTAGTTTAATTGTGGCAATTCGTTTTAACATTCTTTAACTATATTTGCCAAAGCAATACATAAAAGGCACAATTTTAATATGGGTTTAGGTACAAACCAAAGCAATTACGAACTCGTTTCAGGACTGGAGATACACGTTCAGTTAAATACCAATACGAAAATATTCTCTTCAGATAGTGCTTCTTTTGGGGCTTTGCCTAACCAAAATATTTCAACCGTCTCGCTGGCTCTGCCCGGTGCGTTGCCAAAACTAAATAAAGAAGTTGTGGCAAAAGCCGTTAGGATTGGCCTTGCCTTGAACTGTACAATTAACCAAATCAATCATTTCGATAGGAAAAATTATTTCTATGCTGATTTACCAAAGGGATACCAAATTACGCAGGATAATCAACCCATTTGTGTGAATGGCTTTCTTGAAGTGGAAGTATCTGATGGTTCTACGAAGAAAATTGGTATCAACAGAATCCATTTAGAAGAAGACGCTGGCAAGAGTATTCATGACCAGGATGATCATTATTCATTAGTAGATTTAAACCGTGCCGGTGTTCCGTTAATTGAGATTGTTACCGAACCCGATATTCGCAGTGCTGAAGAAGCATCAGCTTTGCTGAGCGAAATTAGAAAACTGGTGCGCCATTTAAATGTAAGCGATGGAAACATGGAAGAGGGTAGTTTGCGTTGTGATGCAAATATTTCTATTCGCCCAAATGGTTCAACAGAATTTGGTACCCGTTGTGAAGTGAAAAACCTAAACTCTATGCGTAACGTACGTAGAGCAATGGATTTCGAATTTGGCAGACAAGTGGAAGTAATTTCAAACGGCGGAACAATTATTCAAAGTACACTGAATTTTGACGCTGATAGAGGGACAACCTCGCCAATGCGAACCAAAGAAGAAGCTAACGATTACCGTTATTTTTCTGATCCTGATTTGCAGCCAATTTATATTTCTGATGATTGGTTAGCAGAAATCACATCGGCTATGCCTGCTTTACCAAATGAAATTTCGAAGCAAATGGTTACAGAATTCGGTATTAGCAAAGCTGATGCAACGCTATTTGCAGAGGATTTAGATTTATTAGATTATTTCAATCAGGCTTTGCCATTGGTTAATACCAGGAAAACTTTAATTAACTGGCTAATTGGACCCATTAGAGCCGTACTGAGTGAAAAAGGTGTCGTTATTGCTGATTACAAAGTTAAACCTGAACAGTTAGCCGCCGCGATTAATTTGGTTGATGATAAAAAAATCACCCAGCAAATTGCTATTCAACAGTTATTGCCAGCAGTTGAAGGTACCGCAAATGCAGATGTTGTAAGCTTGGCACAATCATTAAACCTGTTAATTTCCGAAAATAGCGATGAATTAGGCGGTTTTATTGATGAGGTGTTAAACAAGTTTCCGGCACAGGTAGAAGCCTATAAAAAAGGTAAAAAGGGTGTATTGGGTTTATTTGTAGGTGAAGTGATGAAGCTGGCAAAAGGTAAGGCTGATGCCAAAAAATTAAATGAATTGATACTTGAAAAACTAAAATAATAATGAAATTAAAAAACTTAAGCCTGATCTTACTGATCGCAGTTGCGTTTACTGCCTGTAAACCAAAAGACAGCTTTAACATTGATGGAACTTTTAAAAATCCAGGTGCCGATAAGAAAGTTTATCTGTACGGAATGCAAAGTAGCCAGATGGTCGCTATTGATTCTACCAATTTATCTGAAAAAGGCGAGTTTAAATTTATTCGTAAAACACCATCTGTAGACTTTTTTAGGGTTTCCATTGGTAATCATGAATTTATGTTAATCGCCAAAAATGGCGATGATATTAAGCTGGAAGCTGATTTAGCTGATAAAACAATGGCTTATAAAATATCTGGCGCCAATGAAGTTGAAAAGTTATCAGAGCTAAATACAATCAGAAATAACTTCGCGAAGCAGGCAGAAAAACTGCAAGCCGATTTTGAAGCAAAGGTAGCGGAGCAACCTCAGAACAGGGCGCAGATTCTGGAAGATATGAGACCTCAGTATCAATCCTATATCAATCAGCTGAATACGCAGATTATCAAATTTGCAAAGGACAATAAAGGAACCTTGGCGAGTTTTTATGCAATGAACACGCTAAGTCCGCAAGAGTACGAGGCGGAATTGGTAAAGTTTGCCGATGAAGTTAAAGAGGAGATTAAAGGAAATGCTACCGTAGATACTTTTGTAAAGCAAATGGCTTTATTAAAAACAGTTCAGGTTGGGCAAGTTGCGTCTGATTTTACCATGAATACTGCAGATGGAAAAGCAATCAGCTTATCTGATTATAAAGGAAAGTATGTGTTGTTGGATTTTTGGGCATCCTGGTGCCAGCCTTGCCGTCAAGAAAACCCAAATGTGGTTAAAGCTTATAATCAGTACAAAACAAAGAATTTTGATATTTTAGGAATTTCTTTAGATACCGATAAAGCAGCCTGGTTGGGCGCAATAAAAGCTGATGGTTTAACGTGGTCGCACGTTTCGGAGCTGAAAGATTTCAACGGAGAAACCGTAAAAAAATACCAGGTTCAGGCTATCCCAACTTCTTATATTATCGATCCTAATGGTAAGATAGCAGCTAAAAATCTCCGTGGGGCAGAATTGGAAGCATTTTTAGCAAAAACGTTACGTTAAAAGAAACTCAATGTTAAACTAATTTAAGTCGTTAACAATTTCTTAACTTAGTCTTAACTAATAGTTACTTCAGAGACAGTACTTTCGTAACAAATATTTAACTATGAATAACGCAGGTCAGAAAATATTAATTGTTGATGATGAACCAGATATTCTGGAACTGATTGAGTATAATCTGAAAAAAGAAGGTTATCAGGTCTTTACCGCTTCTAACGGCCAGGAAGGGATTACGGTTGCTAAAAAAGTTCATCCGGATTTGATTATCCTTGACATCATGATGCCAAAGATGGATGGGATTGAGGCTTGTAGATTGATGAGAGCTATTCCTGAGTTCAAAAATACATTTATGGTTTTCTTAACGGCAAGAAGTGAAGAATACTCTGAAATCGCTGGTTTTAATGTAGGCGCTGATGATTACATTGCGAAGCCAATTAAGCCACGTGCTCTAGTTAGCCGTATCAATGCGATTTTAAGACGAAATACCGGAACGGAAGAAGTATCAGAAAACAAGTTAGAAATTGGTGATCTGGTGATCGATCGTGAAGCTTATTTGGTATTCCAGGGTGGAAACAAAGTGGTTTTGGCAAAAAAAGAATTTGAATTATTATATCTTTTAGCCTCAAAACCTGGCAAGGTTTATACTCGTGAATCTATCCTTAAAAACATTTGGGAAGATTCAGTTGTGGTGACTAACCGCACCATTGATGTACACATTCGTAAACTCCGCGAAAAGCTTGGCGAAACTTATGTATCAACCGTAAAAGGTGTGGGTTATAAGTTCGAGCTTTCTTAATAAAATATTAGCCTCATTTAAACACAGATTAACATAGCTTTTAGCTGTTGATTAATCTGTGTTTTTTTTTTCGCATCTGTAGTGAAGTCCTTAGGCTGTCCCGGATTTTCAGATCAACACTTTCAAGATAATAAGATCCCGAAATAAATTCAGGGTGACTTCACCCTTCAAAAATAAAAATCCGTATTTTTGTGCTTCATAAATAATTCTACAGTTTGAAGTACCCAAATTTTAAAGACCTTATCCTTTTCGAAGACAACGATTTTATCGTGATCAACAAACCTCCGTTTTTAGCTTCACTTGATGAAAGAGGCGGTTCTGGAGAAACCAATGTATTACGTTTGGCTAAACAATACAGTGATGATGCACAGGTTTGTCACCGATTAGATAAGGAAACATCTGGTGCTTTAATTATTGCGAAAAACCCAGAAGCTTACCGCCATGCCTCAATGCAATTTGAGCGCAGAAAGGTAAATAAAACCTACCATGCTGTAGTAGATGGACATGTCATCTTTGATCATTTACTGGTAGATTTACCTATCCTTAACGATGGAAACAAGAATGTAACCATTGACAGGGCAGAAGGCAAAAGAGCTGAGACCATTTTCGACTCATTAAAATACTACAAGCATTACACGCTGGTTGAATGTAAGCCAATAACCGGTAGAATGCACCAAATTCGGATCCACCTTGCTACTCAACGTGCTGCCATTGTTGGTGATGAAATGTATAAAGGAAAGCCTGTTTTCCTTTCTTCGATTAAACGTGGTTACAGATTATCAAAAGGAGAGGAAGAGCAACCGATTATGAAGCGTTTTGCTCTTCATGCAAAGCATTTGGTTTTTAAAGGATTAAATGATCAGGATATTGTAATCGACGCACCTTATCCTAAAGATTTTGCAACGTTGATTAAACAACTCGATAAGTTTGATGCTTAAATAAAAGCTTAATACCCATCGCCCTCAAGCTTTTTTATTACTTTTGGAATATTCGCCCTCTATTAAATTAAAATAGAATGTATATCCGTTTTGTAAATTACCTTGATACGATTAACCGCTACCGGAAATCGAAGATATCAAACCGTAATTTCCTGATTATTCTTGCAGTAGTTGTTGGAGTCTTAGCGGGCCTAGCTGCAGCTGCATTAAAGAGTTTAACACATCATATCGAAGAATTCCTCCAGTCAGATTGGCAATGGAAATACAAGTATTATCTATACCTGCTTTTCCCGATGATTGGAATATTTTTAACGGTACTTTACATCAAGTTTTTCATTCGGAAAAGTAAATTTGAAACAGGCCTAACACCGCTATTATATGCCATTTCAAAAAAATCGAGCAGGGTAGAGCCACACAATATTTATTCTCAGATCATTACTGCGGCAATTACCGTAGGTTTCGGTGGCTCAACCGGTTTGGAAGCGCCTATTGTAACCAGTGGTTCGGCTATTGGATCCAATCTGGGGCGATTTTTAGGTTTGTCTTATCGAGAAATTACCATGTTGGTAGCTTGTGGCGCAGCCGCTGGTATTGCTGGCGCATTTAACAGTCCTGTTGCCGGAATTGTATTTGCAATTGAAATTTTATTGCCAGAATTTACTATTCCAGCATTTATTCCGCTTTTGCTTTCTGCTGCAACTGCAGCGGTGGTAGCCAGGCTATTTTACACGCAACAATTATTCTTTCTGGTAACCGAAGGATGGAAAATAAATGCGCTTTTCTATTATGTGATCCTGGCATTACTAATTGGATTGTTTTCGATCTATTTTACAAAAGCAAATTATGCAGTAAAGGGCTTTTTTTACAAAATCAAGCATCCTTACACCAAAATAGTTGTTGGCGGATTGATGCTGGGTGCATTGGTGTTCCTTTTTCCTACACTTTACGGCGAAGGTTATATCACCATAAAAGGCCTGTTAAAAGGTGATTACTTAGCTGTAATCAACAACAGTATATTTTCTGATTACAGCACTGTTCCTGCTCTGGTAATACTGTTTACCGTGGTTACCATTTTTATGAAATCAATTGCTACTTTGGTTACCCTGGGAGCGGGAGGAAATGGCGGTACCTTTGCGCCCAGTTTAATTATGGGTGGATTGATCGGTTTTATTTTCGCCTATGTAGTTAATCTTTCCGGCATTACACACCTGGATGTTGCTAACTTTATCGTTGCAGGTATGGCTGCTGCCTTGGGTGCCATTATGCATGCGCCTTTAACGGGTATTTTTCTAATTGCCGAAATTACCGGGGGCTATATCCTGATGGTTCCTTTAATGATAACTACTGCCATTTCTTACGCGGTGAATAGAAGTGCGCAAAAGCATTCTATTTATACAAAGGTGCTTGCCGATAAAGGAGAATTGCTTTCACACGAAGACAAAGACACAACGGTATTAAGTCAGATGAAATTGAAATATTTAATCGAGAAAAACTATCCGACACTAGTGATGAATGATTTGATTTCCCAAAGAATGAATGAAATTGTTCAATCTCATAAAAACATCTGTGCCGTAACGGATGAACTTGGAGATTTTAAAGGCGTAATCTATGTTGAAGAAATTTTCAACGAGTTAATGCAAAACGAAAATAAAGATTTATTAATTGCATCGCACTTAGTTCAGCAGGCGCCAAATACCATTAATGAAAGCGATGATTTAAAATTAGTGCTGAAAAAGATGGAGCAAGAAAATGCCTGGATTCTACCGGTTATCAATAATGAAAACCAATACACAGGTTTCGTTTCGAAAACCGCTATTTTTAATAAATATAGGGCTTTGCTGATGAGGCAGAACGATTATATGGGGTAAGCCCCCCAACCCCCTAAAGGGGGCTTTGACTTTCAAGCGGTAATACAAAGCTTAGATGTATTACGCTGAACCAAGAAGTTGGAGCGAATCAAGGTAAACTTTTACGCTCCAACTTCTAAAATTAAAAAATAATAACTTTGGTATTAAAGCATCGCTTTTAATTCCCCGTTCAGGGGGCTAGGGGGTTATTCCGCTCTCTTCAACCCAAACTTCTCAATCTTACTGTATAAATGACTGCGTTGGATATCGATTTCATCAGCGGTTTTCGAAACGTTCCAATTATTTTTCTCGAGTTTGAATTTAATAAACTCTTTTTCTGCATGATCTTTATAATCCTGGAAGTTGTTAAAACTATCGAAAGATGATGACATGCCTGAACCTCCGGATGCGCCAGCAATTTGTGTGCTCGTTGCAGCGCCAATGTTTGTTCCGCCGCCTGGGTTGGCGAAGGCACGAACATCATTCTCAGTGATTACCTTATCACTTAAAATAATCAATCGCTCAATCATATTATGCAGCTCCCGAACGTTACCTGTCCAAGGTAGTGCTTGTAAAGCCGCCATCCCGCCATCGTTTATTTTTTTAACCGGCATGCCGTAATCGTTACAAATGCTTTCTAAAAAGTTTTGTGCGATTACCGGAATATCATCCGTACGCTCTGTTAAATGAGGAACGTGAATATTGATTACATTTAGTCGGTGGTACAAATCCATACGGAAATTACCATCTTCAATCTCTTTTAATAAATCCTTATTGGTCGCGGCCAAAACACGAACATTAACTTCAATTTCCTTTTCGCCACCAACACGTGATATTTTGTGCTCTTGCAAAGCACGAAGTACTTTTGCCTGGGCAGAAAGACTCATGTCGCCAATCTCATCTAAAAATAAAGTTCCGCCATTTGCCAATTCAAATTTACCAATGCGTTGTTTTACGGCTGATGTAAAGGAACCTTTTTCGTGACCAAATAATTCACTTTCAATTAATTCTGAAGGAATTGCTGCACAGTTCACCTCGATTAGAGGACTGTCTGCCCGGTTAGATTTTTCGTGTAACCAACGGGCTACCAACTCTTTACCGCTACCATTTGCACCTGTAATTAATACTCTGGCTTCAGTAGGGGCAACTCTTTCAATCGTTTCTTTAATTTTAGAAATACTTTCCGATTCACCCAAGATTTCGCGGGTTTTACTCGCTTTGCGCTTTAGAACCTTTGTTTCGGTAACTAAATTACCACGGTCTAAACCATTGCGAACGGTAATCAGCAAGCGGTTTAAATCTGGTGGTTTTGAGATAAAATCGAAAGCACCTTTTTTGCTGGCCTCAATTGCGGTTTCAACAGTACCATGACCAGAAATCATGATGAATGGTAAATCAGGCTTAATGATCTGTGCTTGTTCAAGCACCTCCATACCATCCATCTTATTCATCTTAATATCACAAAGAACAAGGTCGAAATTACCTTTTTTAATCATTTCGAGTCCATCGATACCATTGTCGATATCTTCAACATCATAGTTCTCGTATTCTAAGATTTCGCGTAGGGTACTTCTAATCGCCCGCTCGTCATCAATAATTAATAGTTTGGCCATTTAGTATTTGTTTATGCTTATTTGATATGCGAATATATTGTTTTTAAATTAATGTATAGTTTTTTATACAACGATTTCAGGCTATAAACGGGAAATCAACGAAAAGGTTTTATGAGATTTGAAATAATACAAGGGTTGGGCGCTAAGTTTATTTGTACAGGCATTTTTTTAATAAACCTGATGTGAACGGTATACTTTTTTGTTTGCAGCAACCTCGAATAGAATGTCATTCTGAGGCACGAAGAATCTGTTCCATAGGTTGCAGATGCTTTATACCTCAGCATGACAGCAATCGCAAAAAAAAGATATAGTAAGCAGCAGGGCTGAAATCAGCTAAGTATTACTGTTTTAGCTTTTCAAGAAAAGAAAAAAATGCAGGTCTATAAGCCGGGTTCTGTTTTCTAATTGCTTAGAACTTCTATCATTAATCCACTGCAAATGTTGCCATTTACCTCTAACGACCTACCCACTAACATCGGACGGGCAGCCCTACATGCGTTAGCCTATTTGGTCTTTCAACTCCCGGGGTTTACAAACCACTACAGTCGCCTGCAATGCTCGTGTGCTCTTACCACACGTTTTCACCCTTTCCCAACTTGCGTTAGGTGGTATATTTTCTGTTGCACTAATCCGTAATTCAGGTTTTCAATCCTAAATTCCTTTCCGTTAGAAAGCGAGATGCCCTGCGTTGCCCGGACTTTCCTCTCTCCCGATAATCGGGACAGCGATAGAACAACCTGCATTTTGCGCAAAGATGGATTTTTTTAACCACAAAAGACAAAAAACTGGGAGTTTTTTCTGCCTATTTGCAATTCTGCAGCTGAGTAGAAACTTTTGAATAGGGTACAAATCCCTGATGGTTTCCGAAGGAGTTGGTTACGAAAACCATCACCTGAGCAACATCAATATCAGCCAATTCAGGAAATCCAGGCATTTTCTCCTGATATGTTTTGCCGTGGATTACAATTTTTTCACTCGTTCCGTTTTTAATGATACAAGCTAAATTTTCTTGGTTGGTTTTTAAGAAAACAGAATCGGTTAGCGGAGGAGCAAGCTGACCTAAGCCTTCGCCGTTTTCGCCGTGGCAATTCTGGCATTTAGCTTTGTAAATATCTTTTCCGTTCGACATGTAATTTTGCAAATCAATCGTTTCCTGATTTTGACAGGAAATGATTACGGCTATAACTGAAAGAAGGAAAATAGAATTGATGATGTATTTGCGCATTGATGTGTTGCATTAAAGTATCGTCATTTCGAGCGGAATAAAATGGAGCCGAGAAATCTTTTTAGTTGGTTCAAAGATTTCTCCACTTCGGTCGAAATGACGATAATAATTAGTTTACTTTTTATACTCTGCCAATAAAACCGGAATATCTTTTTTTAATTGCTCTACCTGGTCTTCTTTTGTGCCATCATAAGCACCACGAATCCTTCTATCTTTATCAATTAAAACCAAATAACCCTGGTGGATGTAGCCATCTTTCGCTGTACTGTCCTCGCCAACGGCAACCAGATAATTCTTTTCGGCCAATGTATATACACTGTCTTTACTGCCATAAAGAAATTGCCATTTACCATTATCAACACCCAACTTTTGAGCATATTTTTTTAATACGGATGGTTTATCATACTTAAAATCGATCGTGTGCGAAACGAACATCACATCAGGATTAGTTTTAAAATCGTTGTAAACCGTCATTAAATTACGGTGCATGGTTGGGCAGATGGTGCTGCAAGATGTAAAGAAAAAATCGGCAACGTAAACTTTTCCATCTGTTGCCTTGTTGGTTGTTACCACACTATCCTGATTCAGGAATGACCAGTTTGGGATGGTTTGATAAACGGTATCAACTTTTTCAACACCAGCTGCGTCTTTTACGGTTTCTGCATAACGCTCGCCATAAAATGGAAGTTTTCTTTCTTGTTTACAGGCTGAAAATATGGTTACGGATAACATGCAAATTGCTATCGAAGAAATAATTTTATTCATGATTTTGTATTAAAGTGTAAATATACAACCTCTGTTTTGCAGATGGCAATTTTTAAGCTTTTATTGTTTTGATTAAATTTGGTTCCTGCAGATTGCACAGATTTTCGCTGATCTTTATTGTTACTCTGCGGAAATCTGCGAAATCAGCGGGGTAAACTACATGATCTAACGTTTATGGTGCATCATTTCCATTTTATCGGATGGCTTTACGTTGTAAATTCTCAAAACGGAATCTGAAGCTCTGGTTACTTTGATGTAGTCATCTTCAACAGCTCTGATTTTTACCATTTCCGATTTAAAATAATTCAGGTTTTCTTCTTCATTTTTACCATTGAAATCATTTTTGAAGGCATGCATCCAGTCCATCATGTTTTCATCAGCTTGATTTAGGCTAAGCACTAAATCTGCAATTTTTGCAGAATCATCAACAGATTTGATCTGACCAGATCTCAATATAGCGTCTAATTTTATTCTGTTATTGACTACCCTGGCTCCATCAATCATCAATTTATCATGAATATTGAGCACTTCTTTTTTTACTGCTTTAGCATCAGGTTCGGTTTTGCAGGCGCCAAGAAGAAATACGGTTAGGCAAAATGCAATTGTTATTATCTTTTTCATATTTGTTGTTTTAAAAATTATAAGTAATTCCGAGATAAACCTTTCCCGCACTCATGGGATGGTCGGTTTCAGCTTCCCAGATGTTCTTTTGAATTCCTGCGTTAAGTGCTACATTTTTATAAAAGATATCGGCACCAACGCCGCCCATCAAATTATTCATCACATGCTCGCCCGTTTTAATACCATTGTATTTTTCTCCGGCAGAATACTCGTAGAAAAATTGTGCTGATGGCATCATTTGAAGGTCTTTGCCGATGCTTTGCGTGTAAAAGATATTAAGGAAACTGGTGGTGCTGTTTGCGATTCCTTCATTACGATTGTTGGTGCCGTTAAATTTATATGAGGTATTTAAACTGGCGCCAAACTTGCCAAGGCCAACCATGTAATTCAGGTAAACAAAGCCATCGGTACTGCCGGTTCCTGCCTGCATTAATGAGGAATAACGAATGCCCTCGGTATTCTTGAAATCATTTTTCCCTGTAGCAACTTTAATTCCTGCGCCGGCAATAAGTTGTTGCCTGAAATTATCTTCCAGTTTTCTGAACAGATGGTAGCCTGCGTATACATTAATATCACCAACACCAGAAATTGATGAGGTGTATCCATTATAACGTTCGCTATTCGAAACGTAAGGAAGGATTGCATTGATCTCCAGCTTGTTGGTGATGAAATACTTTCCTCTTACTTCCAAAGAGCGATAAAGCTCATAATCTTCCGGGTTTCCGGCATGCCCGGTTATAGGGGCATTCTGTCTTCTTGCCGGAATGAAAAACTTTCCGCCATTTGGAAATAAAGAATGTGATTGACCTGCATAACCATTAAACGAACGGTAGCGATACAAAACACTGATGTTATTTCTGTTAAAATAAGGCGTTATTCCCATGAAGCATCCGCAAATATCACAGGCGAAAGTATTGCTACTGAGTATTACAAGTAACAACACCAAACACTTACGATTCACTAAATAATTTATTTTTGATAAACTCATTGTCTGTTAATGTTTTTAAAAATGATTTGATTTGCTCTTTTTCTATTGGGCTCAAAGGAATTTCATTTTTTAGTTGGGGATCTAAATTTGCTGATGCTTTTACACCAGAATTATAGTGTTCTAAAACTTCATCTAAACTGTAAAAGCGACCATCATGCATGTAAGGCCCGGTGTATTCGATATTACGTAATGTTGGTACTCGGAAAGTTCCAAAATCTGTTCCCACACCTGTAATGTGCGAACGGCCTTCATCAACACTAACTAAATCTAAACCATTGCTTCGGTAAGTAAAATCAGTAAAAAAGGGTTCTGTATGGCAGGAACTGCATTTATCTTTAAATAGTTTGTAACCAGCAAGTTCTGTTGCCGTAAATGAAACCCCGTTTTCCTTTCTTATAACCTGATCGTATTTTGAATTACCCGAAACCAGCACACCCATAAATTGTGTGATTGATTTTAGGATTTTTTGAGAATTGATTTCCGTTGAACCGAAGGCACTTTTGAAGAGTTCAGGATAGGGAGCCGTGCTTTTTAAAAGCGCAACAACTGTCTCCAGGTCAGTTCTCATTTCGCAGGCATCTGTAAAGGCATTGAGTGGCGATGTTTCGAGGTTTTTTACGCCGCCATCCCAGAAGAAAGCCTTTTGCCAGGCAAGATTAAAAAGCGGGGGTGCATTGCGCTTTCCCTGACAATTATCTACACCGTGACTCACCTTATGGTCTAGGTTCGCAAATGCTGCAAATTGTTGGTGGCAGCTGCCACATGAAACGCTTTTGTCTGCAGACAGGCGGGCATCGTAAAACAGCTTTTTTCCTAAAGCAAAACCTGCGTTAGTGAGTTTATTTTCTTCGAAATTGTATGCAGGTGCCGGGAAATTCGCCGGAATGGAGAAAGTAATATTTGTTTCCTCAGGCTTCAGTTCAGTTTCCTCTTTACTACAGGCATACATTAATGCAATGCTTAAAAAAAGCATTGCAAAAACGATTGATTTTCTCCGCATATTAGTTATGGATATGATCTAATCGGAATAAGCCTTTAGCATAGTTATTGGCTACAATTACTGAATTTGCACCACCCATCGTAAAATTCAACGAAGCAAAGCTTACATCACTTACGCCTGTAAATAGTGCGGCAGCATTAACAATAAAATGCATGTTGGGCTTGGCATCAGTTCTAATTCTCAAAGGATTAGCAGCGTTGATCTCCGTAGCATATGTTCTGATGGTATTATTCGGATCCACTACGCCGCCAATATGAAACGTCAAAAGGTTATTTGCCGCTGTAGATTGCGGTGAGGTTCCTTCCAGTTTCACAAAAATATAACCACTGTTCCATGTCCAGAACATTCCATTTATGGGGTCTAATGCGCCAGTTTGTGCGCCTGCAAAATTCCTCGCATAGTCCACGCCGATTGTGTATTCAATTTTGGTGTAATCACCTGTCGGAACATCATTTATGGTAACCAGTTTCGAGGCACTTTTTGATTCATCAATCAGAAAATAACTTTCGGGAATGAGATAGGTTGTACCATCAGCCTTGCTTAATTTGATATTGCTGACGTAATATTTGAAAACATTGATTTTAAAATCCTCACCTTTTGCGTTTTTGTAAGTTGCTGTATTCAAGGCTAAAGCAGCACCATTAACCTGATGTTCAAATTCCAAGGTGAAACTAGATTTTGTATTTGCAGAGATTTCATCTGCATCTTTTTTGCATGATGTGAAGAATATGATAGGGCACAGGAATGCCATTAAGTATTGTGATATTTTCATTTTTTTAAATCGAATAAGTGAAAAATTTTAGCTTCCAGCCATGGTTCGTATCTGCACGAAACATTTATAATTTCGTTTTCTGAAGAAACGAACCGTGGCATAGAAATGACTTGACCTGTCATTCTGAATGCAATGAAGAATCTGCAACCGAAAAGCACTGTCTAAATTAACCTCACTCATTCGCATGTGTGAAAATTTAAAATCAGTAATTAATAGTTTGGAGATTCGCTATGTTCTGAATGACAAAAAGCATCAAAGACTCTGAAACAGTTCAAAGTGACGAGTCGTAAATAAATAAAATTTACTTAAACCGTTTTCGGTGGATGAAAAATAGATACAGAAAGATCTTTTACGGGTTTTTCGAGATAACCGCTTTCTGATTTGATGATAAAGTAAGGGATGTAATGATTAATTGAGGCGATCTGAAATTTTGGTTCAGCTTCTACAATTCGTTTTAGATTTTCCTGTACCTGTTTGTTCTTACTGTCGAGGTCTTTTAGTTTTTTGGCTAAAAAACACTGTCCATCGCAATGCAGTTCAGGATGTTCTTTATTAATACAGAATACGCTGGTAATGTATTCTTTGTTCATTTTGTAGCCAGAATACACCACAAGTTGCATTGCTCCGTTTGAAATTGAGCAAATCACTAAAATATATATCAGTACTTTCTTGAACATTGTATTTGCTGCAAATGTACAAACGAAATTGATTGAAGCAAAGAAAAAGGATCTTTAAAACGGTTGATTGAAATCAACGGGAATAAATACTGAGCAGGATTGAATAAATGAAAATCGAGAAAGTCTCTGCGAATTGCTACTTTATTCATTGCCATCAATTTCAATTCACGAAATATTTATGACAAAAAAAATCCAGATGCGTAACTGCATCTGGATTCATCTTATTTAATCTTTAATCTGTGGCTAAAAAACATTAAGCCTGCAAATCAGCCATTACAGCTTTAATTTTCTCGCCTAATTCTTCATTAACTTTAGCAAAATCAGCACGATCTGCTAAAGGTGCATTAACGCTGCAATAAAACTTAATTTTCGGTTCTGTACCACTCGGACGAGCAGAAACGATACTTCCATCTTCAGTAATAAATTGCAAAACATCCGAAGTTGGATAATCTAATTTCATTACTTTTCCGGTTGCTAAATCAGTTTCCTGGCTCAGTTCATAATCTTTTAATACAGAAACTTTTGATCCGCCTAGCGTTGCAGGTGGGTTTTCGCGGAATTTCACCATCATCGCTTTAATTTCTTCAGCACCGGTTTTTCCTTTTTTAGTTAAAGAAACTAAGTCTTCCTTGTATAAACCGTACTCCACATACATATCCAGCAAGGCATTATATAAACTTGCGCCTTTATCTTTATAGTAAGCTGTCATCTCAGAAATAAAAGCAGCAGAAACTACCGCATCCTTATCACGAACTAAATCGCCAATTAAGTAGCCGTAACTTTCTTCTCCACCGCCAATAAAATATTTTTTACCTTCTAATTCAGTCATTAACTGACCAATGTATTTAAATCCTGTTAAGGTATTATAATAGGTAACATTTTTCTTTTTAGCAATTTCTTCAATCAGGTTTGATGTTACAATCGTTTTCACAATAAACTGATTTCCATCTAGTTTACCACTTTCTTCCCAGGCAGATAGAAGATAATTGATTAACAAACTTCCAGTTTGGTTACCGTTTAACAGCACCCACTCGCCGTTATTATCTTTCACGGCGATACCCACGCGGTCAGCATCAGGGTCAGTTGCCAAAACTAAATCAGCATCAATTTCTTTCGCTTTATTCATGGCTAAAGTCAATGCATCTTTTTCTTCCGGATTTGGATAAACAACCGTTGGGAAGTTTCCGTCAGGTTTACTTTGTTCCTCTACAATGGTTACATTGGTAAAGCCAAATTGCTCAAGCGCCTTCGGTACCAAAGTAATTCCCGTTCCGTGGATTGGAGAGTACACAATTTTTAAATCGTGTTGTCTTTTGATCGCATCTGGCGAGATCGACAGTGCTGTGATGCCATCTAAATAAAGTTTATCAACGGCTTCGCCAATTAACTCAACGTTTGCATCAACTCGATCAAACTTTACTTCGTCAATACTTTGAATTTTATTTACCTCATCAATCACCAGCTTATCATCGGGAGAAGTAAACTGGCCGCCATCGGCACCGTATGCTTTGTAACCGTTATATTCTTTTGGATTGTGTGATGCCGTTAACATTACACCACTTTTACAACCAAAATGGCGAACCGCAAAAGATAACTCTGGCGTTGGTCTTAATGCTTCAAAAAAGTAAACATGGATACCATTTGCCGAAAAAACATCAGCAGTAATTTTTGCAAAGTAATCCGAATTGTTTCTGCTGTCATGCGCAATCGCCACACTGATTTTTTCTCCCGGATATTTGTTGTTTAAATAATTGGCTAAGCCTTGTGTGGCAGTACCAATAGTATATTTATTAATACGGTTGGAACCCGCACCCATAATTCCGCGTAAACCACCTGTACCAAACTCTAAGCTTTTATAAAAAGCATCAGTAAGTTCGGTAGTCGAATTGTTATCTACTAAAGATTGGATTTCTGACTTCGTTTTTTCGTCGTAATTTCCGTTTAACCACTGATTTATTGTGGCTTGTGTCGATTGATCAATTGATTGCATTGAGCTGTATTTTTAATTTAATATCTGGTGTTGAACAAAATTTAATTCATCAAGTTTGGTTAAATTGAAATAATTTCAATCTCGCCCAAATTTTATTTTGTTGAGGATGTTGCTTTTAACTTGCTTTTGCTTATTTTCACGCCCCGATACAATAATAAAGAAAATCCAGTATTAAAAATTAGAGAATCACATTTTTATATTCTGGTCGGCATAATGAAAGGTGTGTTCTTTTTATTGTAGCTAGAAAAATAATTTAATTAGATGAAACCATTATGTTTTTAAGCCGCGTAATCGGCGAAAACTGATTGCTTCATCACAATTGAAAACAAACTATAACTTGATGAAAATTTTAAAATTTGGGGGTACTTCAGTAGGTAGTCCCGAGCGCATGACGAAGTTGTTGGATATCATTAATCCAAATGAAGAGCAGATTGTGGTTTTATCAGCAGTGTCTGGTACTACGAATAGCTTAGTGGAAATTTCAAATTATTTTTTAGCTGGAGATAAGAAGAAGGGAAGCGAGTGCGTCGAAAACCTATATCAAAAATATAAAGATTTTGTTGTTGAACTTTTGCCAGCTGCTGATTTTCAGGAAATGGGAAATGAGGTGATTGATTATCATTTCAGTTTCTTAGCCGTTCTTACAAACGATATTTTTACTTCAATTGAAGAAAAAGTGGTTTTGGCGCAAGGCGAATTGTTGTCCACCACATTATATCATATCTATTTAAAATCTATCGGTGTAGAGTCAGTTCTGTTGCCAGCCCTGGATTTCATGAAAACCGATGAAGATAATGAGCCAGACATCCCATTTACAACGAAACATTTAACACCATTATTAGATCAGCATAAAGGAAATAAGTTATTCATCACGCAGGGTTTTATTTGCCGCAATAGCTTTGGCGAGGTAGATAATTTACGTCGTGGAGGAAGTGACTATACTGCATCATTATTAGGCGCTGCAATTTTGGCCGAAGAAGTTCAGATTTGGACGGATATTGATGGGATGCATAATAATGATCCCCGTATTGTTAAGGGAACTAAACCAATTGCCCAATTATCATTCGATGAAGCGGCAGAGTTGGCATATTTCGGTGCTAAAATTTTACACCCTCAATCCGTTTTTCCAGCTCAGAAATATAAAATTCCGGTTCGTTTATTAAATACAATGGAGCCAACGGCTGCAGGAACTTTAATTACGCACAATAGCGAAAAAGGTAAGATTAAGTCTATTGCTGCTAAAGATGGCATCACCGCAATTCGTATTCAATCGAGCCGGATGTTATTGGCCTATGGTTTCTTGCGTCGTGTTTTTGAAGTTTTCGAACGTTATAAAACACCAATTGATATGATTACCACTTCAGAAGTGGCTGTATCATTAACCATTGATGAAACTGGAAATCTTCCGAAAATTATTGAGGAATTGGAAAGTTTTGGAACAGTTGAAGTGGACACGAATCACAGTATAGTTTGTGTAGTTGGTGATTTCGGTTCAGAAAAACATGGCTTTGCAAGCAGGGTTTTAGAGGGATTAAAGCATATTCCAATCCGCATGATTTCTTATGGTGGAAGTAATTATAATGTTTCACTTTTGATCCTTAGCGAATACAAAACCGAGGCACTAAGAAGTTTGCATAACCGATTATTCGAATAGCAGATAAAATGCGCCCAGGATTACCAGCAGGCCAATAATAAAATGAAAAGCTAAAAAGCTTGATGGTAACAACTCATTTTTATATTTCTTGTAGGAATTAAACAAACCCAAAGTGATAATCAAAATGATAAAAATGGCAGCTATTATTTTCATTTTCGTATAAATAAAAGGAATAATACAATTAGGAGCAGTACGATCGAAAATCGGATTTTTCCGTTGTATTGTTTTCGGGTAATTCTTCCATGCTTCAAATCAAGATAATTGCCCCAATAAATTAGCCCAAAGAATAAAATTAAAAATATAATAAGGAATTTGAACATGTTCGCCGATAAAGATATAGCAAAGTTTGACAATATAGAAACGCCTTTTTATTATTACGATACGGACTTATTGCAGAAAACTTTAAGCACTTGTGCCGAAGCTGCAAAACCATATCAATTTCACATTCACTATGCACTGAAAGCAAATTTTAACTCGGTTTTGCTTGAGCAGATCAAACAAATTGGCTTCGGAGCAGACTGCGTGAGCGCAGGAGAAGTACGAAGAGCAGTTGAAGTTGGTTTCGACAATAAGAAAATTGTTTTTGCCGGTGTTGGTAAATCTGATAAAGAAATAAACGAAGCTTTGGATTTTGATATTTTCTGCTTCAATGTAGAATCTATACAGGAATTGGAAGTTTTGAACGAGCTGGCAGCTGCCAAAGGCAAGATTGCACAGGTTGCCATTCGCATTAACCCAAACGTTGATGCGCATACGCATCATAACATTACTACGGGTTTAGATGAAAATAAATTCGGTATCAATTCATGGGATTTACCAGAGTGTGCCGAAGCTTTGAAAGCCTCTAAAAATTTAAAATTTATAGGAATTCACTTTCATATCGGCTCGCAGATTACCAATCTTGATGTTTACAAAAACCTTTGTGTTCGCGTAAACGAATTTTGTACCTGGTTTGAAGATAAAGGCTTTGTTGTTGAGGTTTTAAACGTAGGTGGAGGCCTAGGTATTGATTACCATCACCCAGACAACCAAATCCCTGACTTCGAATCTTATTTCAAAATATTTAAAGATTTTCTGGATGTAAAACCAAAACAAGAAGTTCATTTTGAGTTGGGAAGAGCATTGGTTGGGCAGTCAGCATCATTGATTACCAGAGCCTTGTATATCAAAAAGGGTAAAAAGAAAAATTTTGTGGTTCTAGATGCAGGAATGACTGAATTGATGCGCCCGGCTTTGTATCAGGCTTACCATAAAATAGAAAATTTAAGTCAACCCAAAATCGAAAACGGTAAATCCGAAATGGTTAAGTATGATATTGTTGGGCCAATTTGCGAAAGTACAGATTGCTTTGGTAAGGAAGTAGAGCAGCCAGAAACATTTAGGGGAGATATTTTTGCCATTCGCAGTGCCGGTGCTTATGGTGAAGTAATGGCTTCGAAATATAATTTAAGAGATGCCATCAGATCGGTATACAGTTCTGAAATCTAATTTTTTGAACAAACTAATAAAACCCGTAAGCGATTTATCACTTACGGGTTTTTAGTATTTGCCTTACTTTTTTCTAGATGTTATCAAAATTGGTCGCTGTTGCTAACGCTTTCCAATCTTGCATATCTTTCTGTACTGCTGTGATTTTTTCATTTGCCACGTGGTAAGCATCCGGACCTAAAAACAAATGTAATGGAGCATGATCACTCTCCGCTGCTGCGATAATTACATCAATGGCTTTCGCCGGATCTCCGGGCTGTTGATTATTAATTTCGTTCTGGTGTGCAGCTTGCGACTCACGTACTTCTTTGTAAGCTTCAATAGGATTTTTTGGAACAGCCAATGAACCTGAAGTAAGAAACTCCGTTCTGAAATAACCAGGCTCTACCACTGTAGCTTTGATACCAAGCGATTTTACCTCTGCAGCCAATGATTCGGTGAAACCCACCACAGCAAATTTGGTTGCGCAGTAAATTCCAAATCCAGGAAAGTTTCCAGAAAAACCACCAATAGAGGAGATATTAAAAATGTGTCCAGACTGTTGTTTTCTCATTTGTGGCAGAGCTTTTCTAATCACATTTAATGAGCCGAAAACATTCACATCAAAATTTTCACGAGATTCTTTATCGCTCAATTCTTCTAATGCACCAAGCATTCCATAACCGGCATTGTTTACCAAAACATCTAACTGTCCGAATTTACTGATGGTCTGACTTACGGCATTTTCAACGCTATCTTCACTCATCAAATCAACTGACAGCGGTAAGAAGTTTTCAAAGTTGCCAACGGCACTCGATAAGTCGTTTAAACTTCTGGAAGTAGCAGCGACGTTATAACCTTTGTTTAATAATTTTTTTACTAATGTTAGTCCAAGGCCTTTTGAAGCTCCTGTAACAAACCATACTTTTTTATTTTCCATGTGTTTTGATTTTTAATTGTTTTATACTATTCGTCATTGCGAGTTACTAACCAATCCTACAACAATCGCTTTAATATTGCTCGGTATTTTTGCAATGACGATTTTTTAATAGTCAGTCGAAATTGTGATCGCTTTCCAATCCTGATATTCCTTTGTAAGCGCATCGGTTTTTGATGTAGCCCTTTGCAAAGCATCATTTCCCAATAATAAATGAATAGGAGGATTCGGCATACTCACCAAAGAAATCATTGCTGCAGCAGCTTTTTCCGGGTCGCCAGCCTGAGCGCCATCCATTTTTAGGTACTTAGCATGTACTGCCCGAACATCTTCATAAGCAGCGATCGGATTTTGTGCCAGTACCAGAGATTCTGGCGTTAAAAAACTAGTTCTGAAAGCGCCTGGTGCAACAACCGTTACTTTAATTCCAAAAGCTTTTACATCTTCTGCTAAAACTTCTGATAGTGCAATTACAGCTGCTTTTGCTGCAGAATAAACCGCCCATCCGGTAGCGCCAACGATGCCTGCAATTGATGCGATATTGATGATGTGTCCTGAACGCTGTGCCCTTAAATGCGGACTAGCTTTTCTAATTACATTTAAAGTCCCGAAAACATTTACTTCGAAAGCACTTCTGGTTTCTTCATCTGTTAATTCTTCAATGCTGCCGCCGATGCCATAACCTGCATTATTTATCACTACATCAATTTTTCCAAACTGTGCAATGGTTGCGTTTATAGCTTGCTCAACACTTATCTCATCGCCTAAATCAACGGCTAGTGGAAGAAAATTTTCAGAATTGGAGTTTACGGCTGCGATTAAATCATTTACATTTCTGGATGTTGCTGCAACAGATTGACCTGCCTTTAATAACTGGTTTACTAAACTTAGTCCTAATCCTTTGGATGCACCAGTTACAAACCAAACTTTTTTAAGTCCCATATTTTTATCCTTTTTGTTAAGACAAAATTACATCGGGAATTAAAATATGATATTACGCCAATCAAACTGATGATTACGAAATTCAAACAATACGATAGGAGCTAGGGGTGTGGTTGGTTAATTTCTTAAAAAAGTTGTTAAAATGGGTTGGTTCCTCGAAGCCTAAACAGTAGCCGATCTCCGAAATATTCCAGTCTGTGTGTTTAAGTAACGCCATCGCTTCACTTAATAAACGTTCGGTAATGTAGTGTGTGGTGGTTTTTCCTGTGGTTTCTTTTATCGCTCGGTTTAGGTGGTTAACATGTACAGAAAGCTGTGTAGCATAATCTTTTGCCGAGCGCATGGTAAATCTTTGCGATGGATTTTCTATTGGGAATTGCCTTTCCAGCAATTCGGTAAATACGGAGGTTATTCTGGAGTTTGCATCAGGATGTTTATACAAAACTTCTGAAGGTTCAGTTTTCAAGGCAAAGTGTGTAATTTCGGTAGTGTAGTTTCTTAATAGGTCATATTTGTACATATAATCACCATTTATTTCTTCGAGCATTTTTTCGAAAATTGCCGAAACATGAGCGTCCTGTTTTTCATTTAATACATAGGCGGGTTTGCCGCCAACAGCGAACATAGGTAAGTCACCGATATTTCCCCTCACTTTTTCTGTGAAAAATGCCTCTGTGAAAATGTAGAAAAAACCTCTCACATCACTCATTTTTCCGCTTGCCAGTTCCCAGGTATAGGGCACTTGCGGATTAAAAAACATTAGGGCTGTTCCATTAATCTCCACGCTCTTATCAGCATAATGATAAATGTTATGGCCACGATTTAAAGCAACCTTATAGTAGTCTCGTCTGCTGTAATTCATTGGAGGTTTATCATCTCCAATGCAATCTTCCATTCTGAAGACATTGAAATGCCCAATATCTTTTTGCAGGTTATCTGGTAAAAAATCAAATTTTTTCTGATAAAACTCTTCTATAGATTCTGACTTGCTCATGAATCAAAGTTACAAAATTCAAACTTATTCTGTATAACAAATAGTCATGGTGTCATTATGAGCGGAACGAAGAACCGGTATCTGATTAATACTGCAATAATTAAACACAACGCTACAGTACGATTATTTTAACGTACCTTTCTATCGCTTTAAGTAAAGGGCAAGGAACATTTATTCATGTGTTATGTAATTTGTTACATATCAAATAGTACATTCCAATGATAAATTAAGTTGTAAGTAATATACCAATCGGTATATATTTGTATCGTCAAATAAATCAACATGACTAAAGCAGAAAAAACCAGAGATTTTATTGTGGAGCGAACAGCACCTATATTTAATATGAAGGGTTATGCTGGTACTTCTTTAAACGATATTACAGCTGCGACTGGCTTAACCAAGGGCAGTATTTATGGAAATTTTGCTAATAAAGATGAAGTTGCTTTGGCTGCGTTTGACCACAATTTACATCATAATGTTTCTCAAATTGAGGCTGAATTGAATAATCATTCTTCAATCAAGGGAAAACTTTTGGCGTATGTAAGTGTGTATCAAAGTTTTTTTGTTGGAAAAATCTCAACGGGTGGTTGCCCGATTCTAAATACTGCTATTGATGCAGATGACACGCATCCAGCATTGCGAGAAAAGGCTTTGAAAGCTGTGTTATCATGGAAAAAAAGAATAATCACCTTGGTAGAAGAAGGCATTCTAAATAAGGAAATTAAAGCAGACTACAATCCGGAGCAAGTTGCATTAACGGTTATCGCAATGATTGAGGGTGGTATCATGATTTCCCGGTTAACCAATAAAGTAGAGAACTGGAATCTTATCATGGATTCCTTAAAAAAATACATCAACAATTTAGGTTAAAAAATTTTAAATTAAAATATACCGATCGGTATAAAGTTAAAGTCGTAAATATGAAAACTTCACAAAACACAGTATTAATCATTGGCGGTACAGCTGGTATCGGTTTAGAAATTGTTAAACAATTAATCGCTCTAAATAACCATGTTATCGTAACAGGTAGAAACAAGGAACGTTTGCAAACTGCGTTAAATGGATTACAAAACGTTACTCCAATTTCTTTTGATGTAAGTAAAGCTAATGAGGTTGATAGCCTGGTTGAAAGGATTGGTAAGAATTTCCCCAATCTAAACATGGTAATTAATAATGCGGGTAGAGCAATTGTTTATAATTTGGCAGATGAAAACAACGATTCTTTCGCAAATGCTGAAGATGAAATGTTAACCAATTATTTATCAATTGTAAGGTTAAATCAAAAACTACTACCAATTCTAAAAGAGCAGGCTGAAGCTGCAATTGTAAACGTTTCATCAGTTGTTGCTTTTGTTCCAGGCATAACGTTGCCAACTTATGCGGCAAGTAAAGCGGCTTTGCATTCTTACACAACATCTTTACGGTTAAGTCTGGAAAATACTTCAGTTAAGGTTTTCGAGTTGATGCCACCTTTGGTTGATACTGAATTTTCGAAAGAAATTGGCGGACATAATGGAATTAAACCATTGGTTGTTGCCGATGAATTTATTGCGGCATTGGCAAAAGATGAGTATGAAATTAGGGTAGGTGATACTGCGAAAATTTATGATTTGTTTCGCCAATCGCCTATTGATGCATTGAACATTATGAATGCGAACAGAAAAGCATGGTTAGAAACGTCTAATTAGTTTAAACATCAACATGAAAAAGAAAGTAACTTTTGCCTTTATTATGGCAATTTTCACAACAGGAATTGTCACCTTTGCGGCGATAAGCGTAAACTTAGGTTTTAGTGCAAGTTTTTTACAGGTTTGGCTAAAGTCGTGGAGCATTTCGTACATCGTAGCAGTTCCTGCTATTTTGATTATTGCACCAAAAGTGGAAGCTTTCGTTAATTACCTGTACGCAGGGAGAAAATAAAAACTGATAAAATGAAACGAGTAGTTGTAACTGGATTAGGCGCTATAACGCCTCTTGGAAACACTGTAGAAAGCTTTTGGAAGAATATTTTAGATGGTAAAAGCGGCGTTGGTCCGATTACTAAATTCGATACTTCTAAATTTAAAACACATTTTGCTGCTGAAGTAAAAGATTTCAATCCCGAATCTTTCTTAGATAAAAAGGAAGCTAGAAAATTTGATACGTTTACACAATATGCCATCGCATCAAGCGACCAGGCAATTACAGGTGCAGGTTTGGATTTCAAAGCCATGACTGACGACCAATTGGCAGAGGTTGGTGTGATCTGGGCAACAGGAAATGGCGGGATATCGACTTTCGAAGAACAATTGGCGGAATTTCATCAGGGCGATGGAACACCAAGGTTTAGTCCGTTTTTTATTCCAAAGATGATTGTTGATATCGCCGCAGGTGCAATTTCTATTCGCCACAAACTCCGCGGACCGAATTATTGTACGGTTTCTGCCTGTGCATCATCTAACACAGCAATTATAAATGCTTTTGACACCATTCGTTTGGGTAAGGCAAATGTGATGATAGCAGGTGGTTCTGAAGCGGCAATTACCGAGGCTTCGGTTGGCGGTTTTAGTGCTGCGCAAGCTTTATCTAAAAGAAATGATAGCCCGGAAACGGCATCTAGGCCATTTGATGAAAGTCGTGATGGTTTTGTAATGGGCGAGGGTGCCGGAGCGTTAATTTTAGAAGAGTTAGAACATGCATTAAATCGTGGTGCACATATTTACGCTGAAATTATTGGTGGTGGAATGGCTGCCGATGCGTATCATTTAACCGGAACACCTCCTGATGGAATTGGTGCTACTTTAGGCATGAAAAAAGCTTTAAATGATGCGAATATTTCTGCTGATAAAATCGATTACATTAATGCTCACGCAACTTCGACAGGTTTAGGAGATATCAGCGAACTCGTTGCCGTTAAAAATGTTTTTGGCGATTTACCGGTGGTAATCGGTGCATCCAAATCTATGACCGGCCACTTACTTGGAGCAGCCGGTGCAGTAGAAAGTTTAATCAGTATTTTGGCTATACGAGATGGAATTATCCCTCCAACTATTAATACAGAGAAGCTGGATGAGAAAATTCCTCACGGATTGAACATTGTATTGGCAGAGCCGATTAAGAAGGAAATCAACTATGTGCTAAACAATACGTTTGGTTTCGGTGGGCACGTGGCAAGCACTATCTTTAAGAAATACGAAGCTTAATTATTTATCCATCAGTAAATTCACAAGTTCTTTTAATTCTTCGAGTTCTTGTTCCAACTTTGCAATACGATTTTCCAGTGCTTCATTGGGCTGGAAAATTGTTGTTTGTTGAGGTTCCTGCTCTGCTTCCTGAACTTCGTTTTGCTCACCCAGCAAATGGATAAATCTCGCCTCTTTTTGCCCTGCCTTTTTAGGTAAAAGCTTCACAAACGCAGGCGACTCTTCCGAAAGTTTTTGCAATTGCGCTAGAATTTCTTCAATGCTATCGAATTCGTAAAGTCTGCCCGAATTGCTGTTGATTTCGCCAGGCGTTAACGGACCACGCAAAAGCAGCAAACATAATATAGAAAGTTCTGAAGGCAATAGAGGATAAACGATGCCTAGATTATGCTTGTATTTAATTACCCTGCTCGAACCTCCTGTAGCAGTGGATATTAATCCTTTTACTTTTAGTGAATTTAATGTGAGTGTAACAGTCTCTTCATCATAATTTACAACAGGGTTTCTCGAACTTTTTTGATTACAAGCTGCTGTCAAGCTGTTTAAGGTCATTGGATAGTAATCGGGAGTTGTCCGGCTTTTTTCTATTAGTGATCCTAAAACGCGTTGTTCTTCTGCTGATAAATCGGGTAGTGGCTTAATTTCTTCCATCTGATAAAAATAAAAATTGAGTTGACATTCCTAAAATTATTTTTTGATAACCCGATGTTGCCACCCTGAATTCATTTCAGCGGTTTCATGCGAGAAAGCTACCGATCCGAAATTTCGGGAGAGAAATCTTTGAAATTGCCTCTTTCGAAGTGCAAAGATTTCTCCACTTCGGTCGAAATGACAATAAAATTTTAACCTTATTAGAATTATTCTAAATTTCGAAATGTGCACTTTTTGCAGTTTAGATTGTCGAACTTTAGAAAACAACAACATCTCAAAACATATTTTATGCAATCATCTGATCAGGAACCAAATCATGGCGATTCGAGGAGAGATTTTTTAAAGAAAAGCTCCTTGATTACAGCCATCGCCTTAACACCATCAGTAGCAGTTAAAGCTGCAGAAAATCAAGCTGATGAGCGTTTCGCTGAACTTTTCGAAAAAATACCACTCAATCTCACTGTAAATAATAAAAACTACAAAAGCGCTGTAGAGCCTAGAATTACCCTTTTGGATTACTTACGTGAAGAACTTCATTTAACAGGCACAAAGAAAGGTTGCGATCATGGTCAGTGTGGTGCGTGTACGGTTCACGTTGATGGTGAAAGGGTGAATTCATGTCTGAGTTTAGCGGTAATGAATGAAGGCAAAAAAATAACAACCATTGAAGGTTTAGCAAATGGGGAAGCACTTCATCCGATGCAGGCCGCTTTTATTAAACATGATGGTTTTCAATGTGGCTATTGTACGCCAGGACAAATTATGTCGGCGGTGGCTTGTGTTAACGAAGGTCATACAAGCTCAAGGGCAGAAATTAGCGAATATATGAGCGGAAATATTTGCAGATGTGGGGCTTATCCAAACATTGTTGATGCAATTGTTGAGGTTTCGAAAGGAGGACAAAAAGCATGATCAACTTTCAATACTTAAGAACAACTTCCGCAAAATCAGCCTTAGCTTTATTAGTAAAAGATAAAAACTCAAAGTTTCTGGCCGGCGGAACCAACCTGATTGATTTAATGAAAAGAGGCGTTACAGCACCTGAAAAATTAATCGACATCAATCATGTTCCTTTAAAAAACATCGAGCAAATTGGTGATAAAATCATTATTGGTGCATTGGCTTCAAACACAGCTGTTGCAGAAAATCCGATAGTTAAAGAAAAGATTCCGTTGCTGGCAATGGCATTAAATGCTGGTGCTTCGGCTCAGTTGAGAAATGTAGCGACAGTTGGTGGTAATATGATGCAACGAACGCGTTGCGGTTATTTTTACGATACCGAAATGCCTTGCAACAAACGCCAGCCAGGTTCTGGTTGCGGTGCCATTGGTGGATTTAACCGCATGCATGCTATTTTTGGCACTTCAGAAAAATGCATTGCGGTGCATCCAAGCGATATGTGCGTGGCGCTAACTGCTTTAGATGCTATCGTTGTGCTCGCAAGTGCTAAAGGTGAGCGAAAGGTTTTATTTAAAGATTTCCATCGCCTGGCGGGAGATACGCCACAGTTAGACAATAACTTAAAGGCAGATGAAATGATTCTTCGATTGGAAATTCCAGTAAATAATCTAGCCAAAAATTCATATTATTTAAAAGTAAGAGATAGAGCTTCTTACGCTTTTGCCTTAGTTTCTGTTGCCGCTGGAATGGAAATATCGAATAATAAAATTACAGATATCCGATTGGCGATGGGTGGCGTGGCACACAAGCCCTGGCGTTTAACAGCATCAGAAAATTTCTTAAAAGGAAAGGAACCATCTTTGGGAAATTTTGAGCAGGCTGCAAAATTAGCCATGACAGATGCTAAAGGATTTGGAGAAAATGATTTCAAGCTTCAAATGGCTCCTAACTCAATCATCGAAGCGTTAACCGTTGCAAAATCTAAAGCATAATCATGGAAAAAAGAGTTTTAAAAGATGCAAACGACCGTGTCGATGGAATTCACAAGGTTACAGGGAAGGCCAAATATTTTGCTGAATACGAATTGCCAGGATTAACTTATGGCGTTTTAGTAACCAGTACCATCACAAAAGGCAAAATTACCACACTTGATACCAAAGCTGCAGAAAAAGCACCTGGTGTAATTTCGGTAATTTCTCATTTAAATAAACCATCAGCGCCAGCATATGAACAAGAAGGCGGTTCGCCATTTAAAATATTCTATACCGATAAAATTTTCTTTAACGGACAACCCATAGCCATAGTTGTCGCAAATACTTTTGAAAGAGCAACTTATGCAGCGTCATTAGTCAAAGCAACATACGCTAAAGAAGATTTTAATACGGATTTTGAGAAAGCTATCAGCGATGCGAAGGCAAAGAAACTGCAAGGCCAGCCGGATTATAAACGAGGTGTAGAGAATGCTTATAAAACTGCGGATGTAAAAATTGAAGCAAAGTATCACCTCCCAATTGAAACGCATAATCCAATGGAATTACATGGGATTATAGCTGACTGGCGCCCGAATAATCAGGTAACGGTTTACGCGAAAACACAAGGGGTAAAAGCTACGCAAGGTACTATTGCCAATGTTTTTAAAATCCCGATTGAAAATATTCAGGTAAATTCTGAGTTTGTAGGTGGTGGTTTTGGTATGGCTTTAAGAACGTGGCCATTGGAAATTGCTACCGTAATGGCTTCAAAACACATTGCCAAGCCAGTTAAACTGGTAATTACCCGAATGCAAATGTTTACCATGGTGGGTAATCGTCCGGCTGCAGTTCAAACCATTGGTTTAGGCGCAAATAAGGATGGCACTTTAACGGGAATTACACACCGGGCGTTTGGCGAAACTTCGGCTTATGAAAATTTTACCGAAGGAGTAGTGAACATGGCTAAGTTCATGTATCAGTGCGATAATGTAAATACGCAGTATACTGTTGTGCCAGTTGATTTAGGGGTACCCATCTGGATGCGTGGACCCGGTGAAGCAACCGGTGCTTTCGCTTTAGAAAGCGCAATTGATGAAATGGCGCATGCTTTAGACATGGACCCATTAGAATTCAGAATCAAGAATGACCCGGAAAAAGACCAGCAACGGAATAAACCTTTTTCAGATAAAAATATAAAAGAAGCTTACCGCGTAGGTGCTCAGAAAATTGGATGGAGCGAACGCAAAAACAAACCTGGAAGTTTGGTTGACGGCCAATGGAAATATGGTTACGGCGTAAGCATTGGCGTTTTCAATGCAAACAGAGGAAGAGCTAGCGTAAAAGGTATTTTAAAGGCCGATGGAACTTTGGTTTTGCAAAGTGCAACCAGCGATATCGGACCAGGTACCGGAACGGGTATGACTTTAATTGCCAGCAAACTATTAGGAATTTCCGGCGATAAAATCAAATTTGAACTGGGCGATTCTTCCTTGCCTCCGGCACCGAGTCAGGGTGGCTCAGCAACGCTTTCCACAGTGGGTTCGGCAGTAAATGATGTTTGTGTCAGCTTGAAATCGACTATCGCAGAGTTGGCCGCTAATTCAAATATGGATGCAACTTCTAATTTTGTAGATGTGCTTAAGAAGAATAATCTCCCACAAATCGAAGTGACTAAACAAAGTCAGGCCGGTAAGGAGCGGGAAGATTATTCGATGTACTCCTTTTCTATCCACTTTGTGAAAGTAAAAGTTCACAGTTTAACCGGCGTAGTAAAGGTTGATAAAATAGTTTCCGTTGGCGATTCAGGTTCCATTGTAAGTCCGAAAACAGCCCGCAGCCAAATGGTTGGAGGTGCAGTGGGTGGTGTGGGTATGGCTTTGCATGAGGAATCCATTATCGACCACCGTTATGGAAGATACATCAACAATAATTTTGCAGATTATCATGTTCCTGTGAATGCAGATATTCCTGAAATTGAGGTTCATTTTATAAATAAACCCGACCCTTATATCAATCCAATGGGGGCTAAAGGAATGGGCGAAATTGCTTTAATTGGTTTCTCTGCTGCTGTGGCCAATGCTGTTTTCAATGCCACAGGGAAAAGAATCAGAACTTTGCCGATTACTCCTGATAAGATTTTAGCGGGTTAACAAAAGCTACTAAATGAATTGGGCGTATTTTCGCCGATATTCTTTGTGTTATCAATCACAAAAAAAGGAACATAAAAAAAGGCGAGCCAAATTTTCGGCTCGCCTTTTTGCTAGAATATATCCTGCAATTATTTTGCAGCAGTTTTTCCGCCATAAGTGGCAGCTAACTTTAATGCTTCGTAAGCATTTACGATACCCCCACTAATGCATAAATCAGAAAAAGGAACTGATACAGATTCTGCATTTTCATCATCACCTTTTTTATAAGAAACATTGTGGTTTACCTTGGTAACCGATTTTACAATGATTTCTTTTACCTGCGCAGCAGATAGTTTTGGATAATATGAGCGAATTAATCCGGCTAAACCAGCCACAACAGGAGAGGCCATACTTGTTCCGTTCAAGTTCTTGTATTTAGAACCTGGTACCGTAGAATAAATTTGAACACCTGGTGCAAAAACATCTACCTGAGTTTTGCCGAAATTAGAGAAACTTGCTTTTAAAGTTTCATCGTCTTTCGGACCAGAAGCACCTACAGTAATCCATGATGCGATGGTTTTTTCATCTAAATCTTTGTGGTTAGGAAAATTATTTTCTGTATCAATGTCTTTATTTTCGTTACCAGCAGCCTGAACAATTAAAACATCTTTTGATGCAGCATACTTCATGGCTTCATTCACTACTGCTTTATCCCAGCTATATGCTTTACCAAAACTCATGTTAATTACTTTTGCGCCATTATCTACCGCATAACGGATACCGTTAGCAACATCTTTATCACGCTCATCGCCGTTAGGTGTACAACGAACACCCATAATTGCAACATTATCAGCAACGCCCATGATACCTAGCTTATTTGTTCTATCGGCAGCAATGATACCAGCCACATGAGAACCATGCATGGCGTCAGGTCCAGCAACATCATTATTACCGTAAAATTTCTCTTTCGAATCATTTGGATTATCTCCTACGATGGCACGAGGATCGTAATCAACATTTAGGTTGTACTCTGCCTGACGGGTGTAATAATCGAAACCTTCTTTAATCTGATCCTCATAAAAATCTTTAAAGCTTCCTTTTTCCAGTTGCTGAACCATCACACCCTGAATACGTGTTTCAGGATCAGTTGTTGGTTTGAAGTTTTTGAAATCCTCCAGCGTAGGATTTTCTTTGCCGATTTTCTTTACAACTGCATCTAAAGCATTCTTAAAACCGGAGATTCCAGCCAATCCTTGTTTCGCTTCTGCCAATTGTTTTTCCAGATCAGCTCTTCTGGCTTTAAATGACTCATAATCTGCTTTATCCTTTTCTGTTACATTTGCATCAGTTGTGTTTGCAAAACGAGTTTGATCGCGACGAACTAAACGGGTTAATTCAAGGGTTTCAAAATTGATGGATTCCTTTGGCCCGCCAATAAAATTCCATCCGTGAATATCATCGGCATATCCGTTTTTATCATCATCCTTTCCATTACCAGCAATTTCCTTCGCATTCACCCACATGATTCTCTTTAAATCTTCATGTGTAGCTTCAACGCCACCATCGTTTACCGCAACAATAACTTTGGTCGATTTTTTACCTTTTAAAAGTTCTTTATATGCTTTTTCAGTACTGATACCAAATGTCGAATCAGTTTTTAGATCCAGGTTTTGCCAATTTGCTTTCTGCGCATTTGCGATAAATGGAAATGCACTCACTACAGCAACGCTTAGCAGCGCTTTAAAAATATTACTCTTATTCATTTACTTATTTTTGTATTAAACGTCGAAAGTTAATTTTAATTTTTTTCATTCCCATAAAATGTATTAAAAATGATGCTTTTAACACATTTTCTAAAATAAAAATCCTGATCAATTTCATGATCAGGATTTATTTTATATTTCTAGAAGGAATTATTTTAGGCTTTTGGCTATTTCTTTGGCAGCAACATCATGCCCTTCAATAACTTTTAAAGTTTTAGTTGCCCAACTCTTTAATGATGCATCACGGTTTTGAGCGCCTTCTTGAAAAAGTGTTATCGTTTTCCCATGATCAGTAACCATCATGTCGATATAATGTTTATCAAACGAAGCACCTGTCATTTTTTTCATTTCGTCAAGATGGATCTGATCTTCGGCAGGCAAAGCATCAGGAGTAATAACTTTTTTCTCTACCGCAAGTGCTTTAAGTTCAGTATTGGCTTTGGTATGATCGGCCAGCATTTGTGAAGCAAATTCCTTTACCTTTTGATTGGATGAATTTTCAATAGCAATATTTGCGGCTTCAACTTCCATAATGCCACCAACCGCCGCTTTTCTTAAAAACGTAGCCCCGGCCTCATCCAGTCCCGATTGTGTACTTTCAGCACCAGTAACGTGGTTGCCATTTACCATATTTGTATCGCCCGCGACACTGTCTTTTGTGGTTGCCGATTTTTTATCTGCAACTTGACAGGCCTGAAAACTTACCGTAAATGCAATTGCTGTGGATAGCAGAAATATCTTTTTCATGTGGATTCAATGTTTTAATGTGTATTGAAAACACCTAAGCCAGAAAAAGGTTTTTGAATTAATCTTCCGCTACAGTGGAGTAAGCATGAGGAATAACGATTCCCATTTGCCTTTCTGGATTTTGAATAGCTTCAAAACCAAACTGTTCATACAACCCATGGGCATCCAGTGTGGCCAGTTGGTAACGCCGCAAACCTTGCAAGTCAGGGTGAAAAATCATAAATGAAATTAACTTTTTTGATAATCCCTGGCCACGATAATCGCTTTCAATATAAACATCGCAAAGCCAGCCGAAGGTGGCTTTATCTGTTATCCAACGGGCAAAGCCAATCTGATAGTTATCTTTATATATACCAAAGCACAGCGAATTTTCGATGGATCGCCTTACCACTTCTAATGGAATATTTTTCGCCCAGTAAGACTCCTGGCTAAGGTACTGGTGAATCGCATCAATTTGAAGCAATTCTTTGCTGTCAGAAAATATAAATCCGTTTTCGCGTATTTCCATCTTTTCGCTGATTGAAACTGATAAGCTGTTAAATTATTTATCAAAAGCTTATCAATCTGATATTTAGTTGCGCATGTTAATGAACTGTAAAGGTTGATCAAAATCTTCGCCACGGCATAAAGAAATTACTGCCTGTAGGTCGTCAATCTTTTTTGCAGTTACACGCACCTGATCATCCATAATTGATGGCTGCACTTTTAAACCGCTGGCTTTAATTTTAGCAACCACTTTCTTCGCAGCTTCTTTATCAAGTCCTTCTTTGATGGTAATTTCTTTGCGGATCATGTTGCCTGAAGCAATGGTCTCTTTTCCAAAATCCAGACTTTTTGGGTCTAAATTTTGTTTCATCATTCTGGAAATAATCGAACCTTCAATGGCTTTCAAACGCATATCATCTTCTGTAACGATGGTTACCACATTTGTTTTTTTATCCAAATCGACGGTACTTTTTGAGCCGTTAAAATCAAATCTGTTTAAGATCTCTTTTTTGGCATTGTTAATCGCATTATCAAGTGTTTGCGCATCAACTTTACTTACAATATCAAAAGAAGGCATGTTTCTAGCTTTAAATTAAAAAATTAAGTAGATTTAGTTGAAAATAAATCTCTCACACAAAAAAACGAAAAATAATATGAAAACCACTAAAGCGAAGTCTCAAAAAAAAGCCACCAAAAAAGAAGCTGCAAAACAACTAGAGCAATCGATTACAGCACAATTTTTAGATGTAATAAAAAGTTTAGGGCATGACGCCTCAGAGATTAGTACCGAGGTGGCCAGGGCAAGCAAACGTGTTGCGAAAAAATTAACGAAAAAATTTACTGTAATTAAAGCTGATGTTGGACATAAAATTGATGATTTATTAAAATCCTCAAAATCGAAAGCCAAGGAGGCGAAAAAACCTGTAGTTAAAACCATAGACAAGGCGGAGAAATCTGCTGCGAAAGTGGTTAAAAAGGCTGTTTCGAAAGCAAAGCCAATAGTTCAAAGTGTTAAGGTTGCAGCCATTGCTTCCGAAGATAAAGTAGAAAAAGTACTGGCTAAACCAGTTGAAAAGATTAAGGAAACGGCGGCGAAAGCAGAATCTGCAGTTAAATCTAAAGTTGTTGCGGTAAAAGATAATGTTGCGGCGAAAGCAAATTCAGTAGCTAAAGCTCCGGTAAAAAGAACAGTTGCCAAAACGGCTTCAGCAGTTAAGGCTAAAACACCAGCTGTTAAAGCGGTGGAAGCCAAGGCTACGCAAGCAAAAGATGATATAAGTAAAGTCGCGGCTAAAACAGATCTACCTGCTAATAAATCTAAAAGTATTAAAAGCTCACCTAAAAAACTGCTTTAACTATTTTAACAGGTGTAGATAATGAAACAATTTGTTAACGTGAAAACCGTCATTTGTTAACATCAATTTAACAAATTAATTCGCAGATTTGAACATCCCTGTAACGCAGGGATTTTTATTTTTTTTAATGAGCAAGAAGAAAATTCCATTTTTAAACAGAGAGATAAGTTGGTTGTATTTCAATGATCGGGTTTTGCAGGAAGCAGCCGATGAAAGCGTTCCACTCATTGAAAGGATTAAGTTTTTATCTATATTTTCTTCAAACCTGGAAGAGTTTTATCGCGTAAGGGTAGCTACCATGTCGAGGCTTACCAATCTAAATGATAAAGCTAAAGCGCTATTAGGTTATAATCCGAAAAAGATCCTTAATGAAATTAAAAATATAGTTGTTAAGCAGGAGCGAAAGTTCGATTTATTGTTTCAGGCTACGTTAATAAATGAACTGGCTCAAAACAGGATTTTCATTTTAAATGACACGCAATTAAACGTAAGCAGGGGTGAATTTGTAAAAAATCACTTTCGGGATAAAATTTTATCTAACCTGGTTCCGATTATGCTGGATATGGATAAGCCTTTTCCGGAGCTAAAAGACCGTTACCTATATTTCTTTGTGAAGTTATCAAAAAAAGATACGAAGCTTAGAGAGAAATATGCGTTGATAGAAATTCCGCCAAACTTGCCTCGTTTTCTTGTTTTACCAGAAACCAACGATTTAAAATTTATCATCTTAGCAGAAGATATTATCCGTTACTGCCTTGATGATATCTTCTATGTTTTTACCTATGATCATTTAGAAGCTTATTCCATTCAGCTTACCCGCGATGCTGAATTGGATATTGATAAAAACATCGACGATAAATTTATCGAGGACCTTAAAAGCAGTCTGGAAAAACGTAAGAAGGGAAAGCCAATGCGCCTACTTTACGATTCTGCAATGCCTCTAAACATGCTTACGTTATTGGTGAATAAGCTAAAATTAGATGCTGATAGTTTAATTCCAGGCAATAGCTACCATAAATTTGGAGATTTTATTGCCTTTCCAAATGTGGGGAAGAAAGAACTGGAATATGCTCCAAATATTCCGTTGAAAGTACATGATTTACCGAGAACGCAAAGTGTTTTTAGCCGGATTGCCCGTCGCGATTACCTGGTAAACCTTCCTTATCAATCCTATGATTACATTATCCTGTTTTTACGCGAAGCAGCGATTGATCCTAAAGTGACGGAAATCCAAATTACATTATATAGGCTTGCAGAAAACTCAAAAGTAATTAACGCCTTAATTAATGCTGCTAAAAATGGAAAATCCGTATCAGTGGTATTGGAATTAAAAGCCAGGTTTGATGAGCAGGCGAATATTTACTGGACCAGTCGTTTAATGGAAGAAGGTGTTAAGGTAAATTACGGTTTAACCGATTATAAAGTGCATTCGAAAATTTGTCTGGTTAAACGGATGGAGAAAGAAAAACCTGTGTACTATGCTAATTTAGCTACTGGTAACTTTAATGAGAAAACGGCAGGTTTATATTGCGATCATAGCATTTTTACAGCGAGGAAAGAAATTACCAATGATTTGGTAAAGTTGTTTGATGCGTTAAGCAAGCGAACTGTAACCAAAGGATTTAAGCATTTAATTGTTTCTCCGCTGGAAAGTCGCTCGAAACTCATCAATTTTATTAACCGCGAAATTAGAAATGCCAAAGCCGGAAAACTGGCTTACATCATGCTGAAAGTAAATAGTTTAGCAGATGAAGGCATCATTTCTAAATTATACGATGCGAGTAATGCAGGTGTTAAAATTCAGCTGATTGTTCGTGGTATTTGCTGTCTGGTGCCGGGAGTTAAAGGCTTTAGTGAAAACATTACGGCCATTAGCATCATCGATAAATTTTTAGAGCATGCCCGGGTTTACATTTTCAGCAACAATGGCAAAAACGATATGTATCTCTCTTCTGCCGATTTAATGAGCCGCAATTTTGAGCATAGGGTAGAAGTGGGCTTTCCGGTACTAGACCCGGAGGTGAAGCAGGAGATTCAGGATATCATCGATTTACAGCTGCAGGATAATACCAAGTCTCGGCAAATTAACGCAACAAACAATAACAAATACCATAAAAACAGGCTCAGCAAAAAAATACGGGCACAGGTAGACATTTACAACTATTTAAAAACCAAGCACCAATCATAATGTTAAGATACGCAGCGATAGATGTGGGTTCGAATGCAGTTAGGCTGCTCATAGCCGACATCAGCAAACGGGATGGAAAATATAAATATAAAAAAAATACTTTAATCAGGGTTCCACTTCGTTTAGGCGACGATGCCTTCTTAGATCATCATATTTCTGAACGGAAAGCAGGTGATTTGATTAAAACCATGTCGGCTTTTAAGAGTTTGATGGATGTTTACCATGTTTCTGAATATTTGGCTTGCGCTACTTCTGCCATGAGAGAGGCCGGTAACGGACAGGATATTGTAAAACAAATTAAAGCACAAACGGATTTAACACTCGAAATTATTGAAGGTCAGCGTGAAGCCAATATCATATACGCTAACCACATCGAAGAAGATCTGGACGAAAACAAAACCTATTTGTATATTGATGTAGGTGGTGGTAGCACCGAACTTTCCGTTTTTGTTAAAGGCGTACCGGAAGCATCAAGATCATTTAATATTGGAACCATCAGGATGCTCGACAACCAGGACAAGGAAGAAACCTGGGATGAAATGAAAGAATGGGTAAAGGAACATACTAAATCGCAAAAGCATTTGGCTGCGATTGGAACCGGCGGCAACATCAATAAGCTTTTTAGAATGAGCGATGAGAAAGAAGGGGCGCCGATGTCTATTCAAAAACTCAACGCACTTTACAATAGGCTCACCAGCTATTCTTTAAAAGAACGTATTCACGAACTTGGCTTAAACCCCGACCGTGCTGATGTAATTATTCCCGCCAGTGAAATTTATTTAACCTTAATGAAATGGACGGGTATAAAGCAAATTTTTGTACCAAAGGTTGGTATGGCAGATGGTATTATTAAACTGCTCATCGAAGAGAAGCTGGATCAGGCATGATGATTTCCTTCGTAAGCGAGCTTTAAAAAATACATCACTTCATCGTTAAAATCTTCGGTATAGTAAATTCTGAGGTGATGATTAAACTGGTTAGTTCCTGGAACATTTGCAATCTTGCTGAAGCTTAACTGATTGTCAAAAGCCTGATTGAAAGGTAATACGATATGAATAAAGTTCTTACCCAATTGCGTAACATAAGCAAACGGAACTGTTGATTGCAATACGATCATTGTTTTTGTGGCTTTAATCTCAAATACTCCAAAAGTATTCAGTTCATCAATAAAAAAACGGAATAAACCTAAAGTATATTCCGTTTTTCCGATTAAAAATTCTTTTAACTGATCAGCCATTTTACTCTTCCAACAATCTCGTTGCGGCTTCATCGGTAAAAAAGGTAAGCTTTCCGTCGATGGGATCAATTAACTGAGATGGATATTGATCAAAGTCTTTGTGTTCGTCGCCAATTACATGTTTAATGGCTTCCGCTTTGTTTTCACCAAAAACCAGGAAAGCCACGTTTTCAGCTTTATTAATCAGAGGTGCAGTAAAGCTGATGCGATAAGTATTTAATTTTTCTACAAAAACTGAAGCCACGTTCACTTCTTCATCCTTTACTAAAGTAGTATGAGGGAAAATAGAAGCCGTGTGTGCATCATCACCCATGCCTAATAGAATAAGGTCGAAAACAATATCTTCTCCCTTAAAATGTTTATCGATTGATTTTTTATATTCAATCGCTGCTTTTTCAGGTGCCAGGGTAGTATTCACATAAAATATGTGGTCATCTTTGATATTCAATGGATCAAGCAAAGTTTTCTTCGCCATTAAGCCATTATAATTTTCATCATCAGCAGCCACATTACGCTCATCGCCAAAAAAGAAATAAACTTTTTCCCAGTCGATTCTGTGCTCACACTTCTCTGCTAAAAACTGGTAAAGTGCTTTTGGCGAGCCTCCACCAGTTAAAACGAAATTGAAGCGGTCGTTTTCTTCGATGGAAAATTCTGCAATCTTAATAATATAATCAGCAAGATCTTCAGTAAGTTCGTCGAGCGTTTTGTAAATTAATAAATTCATTATTATGATATTGGATGTCATGTTGAGCTTGTCGAAACATCATGAAGTTCTTCGACAGGCTCAGAATGACAATTGGATTAACTATTCTTTATTTTTCAGTGGCAAATTAAACCAGTGGAAACCGTCTCTCGCAATAAGCGCTTCGGCTTCTTCCGGACCCCAACTATCAGCAGGGTAGTTCGGGAAGTTGATTGATTTTTTACTTTCCCAGGTATTTAATATTGGCATCACCAGTTCCCAGGCAGCTTCTACCTGATCGCCACGCATAAATAACGTTTGATCGCCCATCATGGCATCAAGCAATAAGGTTTCGTAAGCTTCAGGTGTGTCACCTTCGTAAGTTCCTTTATAGTCAAAAACCATATCAACCGGATTTAAAACCATATCTAAACCTGGTCTTTTCGCCTGTACCTGCATACGAATGCTCATTTCTGGCTGGATGCTGATAACCAATCGGTTTTGTTGCCAGTTTTCAGTTACACCTGATGAAAAAATCTGATGTGGAACATCTCTGAATTGGATGGTAATTAACGACGAAGTTTGATTTAAACGTTTTCCCGTTCTTAAATAAAACGGAATGCCTTGCCATCTCCAGTTATCGATATGGAATTTCACCGCAGCAAATGTTTCTGTATTGGAATGAGGATCTACGCCTTTTTCCTGGCGATAACCCGGAACTTCTTTTCCTTCAACCCAACCTTTGCTGTATTGGCCGCGAACGGTATGGAAACGAATATCTTCTGCAGAGAAAGGACGCATTGCCCTTAAAACTTCTACTTTACGGTTTCTGATTTCATCGGCGTCAAAATTGATAGGGGCCTCCATGCCAATTAAACATAAAAGCTGCAGCAGGTGATTTTGAATCATATCGCGTAATGCGCCAGCGCCTTCATAATAACCGCCACGATCGGCAACACCCAATTGCTCCGTAACAGATATTTGCACATGGTCGATATATGATCGGTTCCATAGTGGCTCAAATAAAGCATTCGCAAAACGGAAAGCCATCATGTTTTGAACGGTTTCTTTACCTAGGTAATGATCAATACGGTAAATCTGCTTCTCTGTGAAAATTGTACTTAGCAGGGCATTAAGTTCTTTTGCTGAATCTAAATCATGGCCAAAAGGTTTTTCAATTACAATTCTGCTGTTATCATCTGTTTGCGTGATTTTATATTTTTGCAAACACTCCGCAATAATCGGGAAGAAATTAGGTGCTACAGCCAGGTAAAAGATAACCTGCGTTTCTTTACCGTATTCTTTTTTATATTGATCTACCGAAGCTTTTAAATTCTCGAAAGTTTTTGGGTGGGCAAAATCAGTAGGGCAATAGTGAATGGTATTTCCAAAATCGTCCCATTTATCTTTTTTTACCTTCCCTGTTCTCGAAAATTCATTAACAGCGTCTTCTAAAGCACTTTTGTAGGTTTCATCTGTAAACTCCGTTCTACCTGTTCCAATAATAGCAAATTGCTCAGGCATGTAACCCTCAATAAATAAGTTGTATAAAGCAGGAGCTAATTTTCTTTTGTTCAAATCACCTGTACCCCCAAATATTACAAATACTGTTGGGTTTAATGCGGTTTTGGTTTTCATTTTATATTGAAATTCTTAATCAAATTTATTATGATAATTTATTCCAGTCAGCATGGAAAACGCCATCTTTATCTATGCGTTCAAAAGTATGTGCACCAAAGAAATCTCTTTGTGCCTGAATGAGGTTAGAAGGCATTCTAGCCGTGGTAATGGTATCAAAGTACGTTAGGGTAGAAGCAAAAGCTGGAATACCAATGCCTGCATTGATACATGCTGAGATGGTTTTTCGGGTGCCGTTGAGGGTAGATTTGATGATGTCTTGAATTCCGCCATCACCAAATAAATGTTCCAATGAATTGTTTTTATCGTAAGCCTGATAAATATCTTCTAAAAATTTAGCCCTGATGATACAGCCACCACGCCAGATTTTAGCAATTTCCTGCAATTGAAGATCATATTGATATTCTTTAGATGCCTGAACCAACAGGTGCATGCCTTGAGCATATGCACTGATCATCGAGAAATAAAAAGCATTTTCCAGGTCATCAACAGAAACATCAATTTTGTTCTCTTTTTTGCCAAACGCTTCTTCTAAAGAAACTCTTAAGGCTTTAAATTTTGATAAATCGCGGTTAGAAACGGCTTCGTTAATGGTTGGCACAGGTAATTGTAGCTCCATAGAAACTTCCGATGTCCATTTTCCAGTTCCTTTCGAACGTGCTTCGTCTTTAATCTGATCTAATAAGTCGTTCTGTGTTTCAGTATCTTTAAACAGGAAGATTTCTGCTGTAATTTCCAAAAGGAAAGATTGCAGGCGGCCTTCATTCCATTTTTTAAACACCTGATATATCTCCGAGTTTGAATAACCTAAACCATTTTTTAACACGCCATAAACTTCGGCAATAAGCTCCATGATGGCATATTCAATACCATTGTGTACCATTTTTACAAAATGGCCGGAAGCACCAGGACCAATATAAGTTACACATGGATCACTGCCCACTTTCGCTGCAACGGCATCGAAAACTTCTTTAACTACGTTGTAAGCCTGTTTATCGCCACCTGGCATCATACTAGGGCCAAAACGGGCACCTTCTTCACCACCAGAAATACCCATTCCGAAGAAATGTAAGCCTTCTTTTTCCAGCTCATCAACTCTACGATTGGTATCGGTAAAGTGTGAATTTCCACTATCAATGATGATATCTCCTTTGCTTAACAATGGTTTTAATTCGGCAATAACGCTATCTACAATTGGTCCGGCAGGAACTAATAAAATTAACGTTCGTGGAGTTTGTAAACTGCTGATAAACGCCTGGATGTCATCATAACCTTTTAAATTATGCGCTTTTCCCTCTTCTTCAAGTTTGGCAATCATTTTATGATCTTTATCGTAACCTGTTACAGAGAAACCTTTATCGGCCATGTTTAATAATAGGTTGCGGCCCATGGTGCCTAGCCCTATCATTCCCAATTTGTAATTTTTAGACTCGTTATTTGACATTTTTTGCTTTTTTGCTTGTAACCCAAAATTAGGGTTTACATTTTAATATTAGAGATGCTGTTGTTAAATGATTGTAATAAAAAACCATCAATAGTGTAGTTTTTACACTTTCGGATTAACCGTAAAGATATTGTATTTGTCGGCTAATTTCCAAAGCTTCGCACCGCCCTTTATTCCATCTCTGTTGGTTACCAGCTTAATATTATCATCCAGTTTAAAATCGATTTGTTTTGAATTGCCACCACCGATATAAAGGAAATCGTAATTAAAAACTGTTTTGTAGGTTTCAATTACCTTTTTTAAGCGTTTGTTCCACCGCTCGCCACCGATTTTTTCAAAAGCCTTATTGCCGATATAGTCGTCGTAATCTTCATCTTTGTTTAACGGAAAATGAGCCAGTTCTAAATGGGGCAGAAGCTCTCCATCAAATAAAAGTGCCGTACCAAAACCTGTTCCAACGGTAAAAACAATTTCAAAACCTTTTCCTTCAACCACGCCTAAGCCCTGTTGATCGGCATCATTTACCAATCGTACCGGTTTGTTTAAAGCATCTGCAACACGCTGGGCCAAATCAACATCAGCCCATTTATTTTTAGCCAAATTAGGCGCTGTTTTCACAATTCCGTTTTTTACATAACCAGGAAAACCGATGGAAACTCTGTTGAAGGTATTTGGAATAGGCTTAATGAGTGCTTCGATTCCAGTAACAATGTCCTTTGGCGTAGCACCTTCAGGTGTTTTGCTTTTCAAATATTCTGATAACATGTTTCCATTTTCATCAAGTAATACGGTTTTGATACTGGTTCCGCCAATGTCTATAGATAGGATGTTCGTTTGCTCGGTGCTGTTTTGTGCCGCCATATATATTTTATTATGCTGTAACTGATTTTTACAAATTAATAGAATCAAAAAACATAAAACGAATAGAATGGAAGATAATTTAAAATAGTAAACTACAAAATCTATGTAATTAGTAGAATATTATTAAGTTTGTAGCGTTATCTTCAAAACAGAAAATTAAAGATTATGGGCTTAAACTACCTCGCATTTGCTATTCCTGCTTTTTTCATTTTTGTTTACATCGAATATAAGATAGCCCAAAATCAAAAAAGAGCAAAGGTTTTTAAATACGAAAGCACTGTAGCAAATTTCAGTATCGGGATTGCAGAGCGATTGCTTAACCTGTTTATTGCGGCCAGTTTTTATCAGCTATATGATTGGATTTATCGCAATTATGCACTCTTTGATATTTCTACAGCATGGTATGTATGGGTTTTGATCCTGCTGGCGACTGATTTTGTTTGGTACTGGTATCACCGCTTAGGCCACGAAATCAATTTTTTATGGGCAGCGCATATTGTTCATCATCAAAGTGAAGAGTTTAATTTATCTGCTGCCGCGAGAATTACAACCTTCCAGGCCTTATTCAGAAATATTTTCTGGTGTGTATTGCCATTTATAGGTTTCCACCCAACGATGATTATTACGATTTTGTTGGTTCATGGTGCGTATTCGTTTTTTACACATACCCAGTTGGTTGGCAAGTTGGGCTGGCTGGAGCATGTATTTATCACGCCCTCTTTGCACGGTGTTCATCATGCCAGTGATGAAAAATACCTTGATAAAAATTATGGTGATGTATTTGTTTTTTGGGATAAACTTTTCGGAACTTTTCAAACAGAAGAAGAGCCACCCAAATTCGGGTTGACACATCCGTTAAAAAGCTACAGTTTTTTGTGGCAGCATTTCCATTACTACCTCGAAATAGGCGAGGCTTACAAGCGTGCGAACGGCTTCAAGGCAAAATGGAATGCCCTGTTTGGTAGCCCTGCGCTCATGGACCAGAATATCAGACCCATTTTGGAACGGAGGTTTAGGCAGGATAAAATTAAACAACAATCGAAACCTCGTTTTAAACTTTATTTGAATGCACAACTCATTATTGTTGTGGCAATGCTTACCGGCTTAACCTTATATTTTAACCTGATGAGTCTTACAGATCAGATTGCTATATTACTTTTCATCATCATTACACTGATTAATATCGGAGCTTTATTGGAACAACGTAAGTGGATCTATTATTTAGAGTGCTTTCGTTTGATACTTCTACTAAGTTATTTATTTTACAGTTTCGATATTTTTAGCCTGGTTGTTTTCCCAATAGCGGCATTGATTATTCTTGAGCGAACAATTTCTTTAAGTAAAATTTACGCAAAATACGTATTTGCTTATCAAAGTATTAAGTAACTATGTTTCTTTAGCTTTCGATTATGTAGGAACATAAATGTTACTTTAAAAGTTTCATTATATTTAATAAGCTTAAATTGTGTTTAAAATTGATTTAAATATTTTAAATGTAATTAAAATATTACTTTCCATTATCGCGTGGTAAAATAATAGTTCCGCAGTTCTTTTTATAAACTATTAGCGGTTTAATTGCCTATTATGATCGTTTTAAGCTAATCAATATTTTGATAAACGTCATTATTAATCTTTCAATATCCCACAAACCCATCTTCAAAAACTGAAATAATTTTTCAGTTTTTCGTAAATTGTTTTTAGTTTCGATTTGTTTTACTAGATTTAATTATCGAAACCATTAAAAATGGTAAAACCAACAATTCGTAATTTTATGAGCGTTACTATCGTTTTTTAACAGCTGCTTAACATGCCCTTAATCTACAGGGCCTTACTTTGCCGCTAATCCGAACACGAAACAAAACGAAAATTACCAATTATTGAAACCTAATAACCGGATATAATATGAACAAACTTTTTACTAGAACAAGTTCCATGTTTTGGCGTGGAATAAAAGCTGGCGATGCAATCCCTAAGCATCTTCAGACAGATGAAAAGAAATCGTTCCTTCAGGTAACGAGCCATTCCTTTTCATTTTACATCAAAATTTTTCTACTTGGTATTTTTCTTTCATCAACCTTAAGCGTGCTTGCGCAACAGCCTGCACAACGCTTTGTAGTGAAAGGAAAAGTGCTGGATGATGAAGATGGACAACCACTTGTGGGAACTACCATTAGTGATGGCGTTAAAAAGGTATTAGGGGTTACCAACGATAACGGAGATTTTTCTGTTACGCTTCAGGGAGCAGGATCAATTTCATTTAATATGGTTGGTTATACGGTTGTAACAAGAAGCATAAGCTCAAACCAGAATGGATTAACTATCCGCTTAAAATCATCTAACAGCCAATTGAATGAGGTAGTGGTAACTGCTTTAGGTATTAAGAGAGATGAAAAGGCACTGGGTTATGCAACTACAACTGTTGATAGTACGCAATTGACCGAAGCGGTAGCCACGAACTGGACTGATGCCCTTTCGGGTAAGGTTGCTGGTTTAAACCTGGTAAGATCAAACAGTGGCCCTGGTGGTTCGAACAAAATTATATTACGTGGTGAAAATAACTTAACGGGCGATAATGAAGCCCTAGTTGTTGTAGATGGGGTTGTAGTAAGTAGCAGTGGCGGTCGCCGTACTGCAGCAACATCTGGTGGAGTTTATGGAACTGGAAGTGATAACATGCCTGCAGATTACGGAAGCACAATTAACGATATCAATCCGGAAGATATTGAAAGTGTAACTGTATTAAAAGGACCTGGTGCATCGGCTTTATATGGGCAGCGTGGTGCAAACGGTGCGATTATCATTACTACAAAATCTGGGAATTCGAAACGTAAATCATTAGGGATTAAATTTACTTCAAATGGTTCATTTGAGGAGGTTAACCGTTGGCCTGACCTACAATATGAGTATGGACAAGGATTAGACGGGGCTTCATATTATTCTTATGGGGCAAGTGCTGATGGTGCCAGTACCAGCGGAACGAGTTCTGCTTATGGTCCACGTTTTGATCCGAGCTTAAGCTTTTTTCAATATGACGGCACACGACAAAATGTAGGCTTAACGCGGACACCATGGGTACCTTATACCAATCAAATCAGAGAGTTCTTCAGTAAAGGGGAGAACTTAACAAATACTTTAAGTGTAGATGGAAAACTTGGAAAAACAACAAATTTCCGTACATCTATTTCTAACCAAAGCAATACCTGGATCATTCCACTTTCTGGAGTGGAACGTACGAACGCTTCATTATCTATTAACTCTGACATCACCAAGAAGCTGAAGTTAATGGCGAAGGTTAATTATGGTAACAGGTATAGTGATAACCTGCCAGGTAATGGTTACGGAAATCAATCGATTATGTATTGGTTTATTTTCTGGCAGCCAAACGCTGATTTGGAATCAATTAGAAATTATTGGGTAAATGGTCAGGAGAACCGTTTAATTAAATATCCGTATAGCTCATTTCCTGAAAATCCATATGCAGTTGTTAATGAATTTAAAAATAAACAACGCCGAAACAACGTTACCGGTAGCATTCAGTTAAGCTATCAATTTACTAAAGAGTTAAGTTTATTGGTAAGAACCAGCGTTGATTATGCAAAACAAAAACAAATGCAGGAACGTCCTTATGATGCAGGAAGTAAATTGATATTCGGGTCTTACCGGGAGCAAAACAGCCATTCATCAGAAACCAACAGCGACTTCTTAATCAGATATGACAAAAAAGTAAGCAACGATTTTAGTTTCAATTTATCTGCAGGTGGTAGCCAGTTAAAAAACAGATATGACAGATCAGATATCAGGGCTGATGGATTGAGAGTGCCAAACATTTATGAATTATCAAATAACTTATATCCTTTATTATCTATTCCTGATACTTCAAGATTAAACATCAACAGTTTTTACGGTATCTTATCAAATAGCTATAAAAACTTTTTATACCTTGATATCACAGCTCGTAAAGATTGGAACAGCGCTTTGGCTTCTTCAACAAGAACAGATAATGTTGGTTTCTTTTATCCATCTGCCAGTGCAAGTTTTGTAATGTCGGAGGTGGTTAAAATGCCTAAATTTGTTAACATGGCGAAGCTTAGGTTCTCAGCTTCACAAGTAGGTAGCGGCAGTTTAATTCCTTACCGAACCGCTTACACTTACGGTTTAGCTTTTAGTGGTTCTTATCCGGATAGCGCCCTGGTAAATCCAGGTTTGTTGGCCAACAGTAATTTGAAACCTTTAAGAACAACAACTTACGAGTTAGGTGCCGACATCCGTTTATTTAAAAACAGGTTGAATTTTGATATTGCAGTTTATGCTGGTAAAACAAATGATCAACATTTAACGCGTATCGTAGATAGGGCTACAGGTTATAATCAAATGCTGATTAACGCCGGTCAGGTGAATAATAAAGGTTTAGAAATATCAGTAAATGGAAGCCAGATTAAAAGTAAAAACGGTTTCAACTGGTCGACTTATATGACATTCTCTACCAACCAAAACAAAATTATTGATATGAACGGTGATAGTTCGGTGGTATTAAGAACCGGACCGGTTGCAGGTGGACAGATTGTTGCCAAAGTAGGTGGCAGTATGGGTGATTTATATGGTAGGGGTTATGTTCGTGATCCTCAAGGAAATGTTGTTTTTGATGCCACAACAGGCTTGGCTAAAATTACAAATGATGTGGTTTACCTGGGCAATACCATTCCAAGATTTAAAGGAAGTATTGGCAACAATTTCAGCTACAGACAGTTTAGCCTTAATTTGTTATTTGATGCGCAGATTGGTGCAGTAGCACACTCTTTACTAAACTATAAATTAGTAGAGCAAGGTAAACTTACCTCAACATTACCAGGAAGATACAGTGGTATTATTGGTAACGGAGTAGTGCAGAATGCTGATGGAACTTATCGTAAAAATGATGTAATCGCGACAGATATTGACGAATATTATCGTTCAAACATGGGTGCTGACAATGCTGAAGGAAGTACCTTTAGTACCGATTTTATCAAATTCAGAGAGGCAGCATTAACCTATAAATTTAAACCTAGTTTCCTGAAAAAAATTGGTTTGAATTCGGCTTCATTTGGAGTTTATGGACGTAACTTGTTCATTTGGTCGCCATGGCCAATGTTCGATCCTGAGTTTGGTACCATCAGTGGATCAGACATTGTTCAGGGTTTTGAAATAGGCCAGTTTCCATCAACCAGAACCTACGGATTTAACCTATCTATTGGCATATAACTAGAAAACATCATGAAAAATAATATAAAAAAGCTTGTTATTCTTTTAGTTGGCTCTAGCTTAACATTCAGCTCTTGCCAAAAGGATTTCATCGCAATCAATACAGATCCGATTAATATTATCGATACTACGCCTGATAAATTGATGGCTCCTGCATTGGTTAATTCACTGTCGTTAGGGATGTTTCGTAACCGAAACTTTAACAATGAATTGATGCAGGTTACCGTAAACCAGGACGATGGAGATGCAACAGTTTTCCGATATCAATACAGACGTACCTTTGCTGATTATCTTTATAATGGTTGGTATATTCAGTTAACCAATTTTAAAGATATGTACAACAAGGCTTCAGAGCCTGGTAAATTGAATAAATCGTATCAGGGTATTTCATTAGTGATGCAATCATGGCTTTACGCCGACCTTACCGATACTTATGGAGACATTCCTTTCAGCGAATCAAATAAGGGATCGGAAGTTACTGAGCCTAAATTTGATACACAAAAAGATGTGTACTTAGGTATTTTTAAAATGTTGGAAGAGGCAAATACCTTATTGAGCTCAGGAACCGCAATTGCCGCAATCAGCGATCCGGTTTATAAGGGTGATATCGCTAAATGGCGTAAATTCTCTAACTCTTTGTATTTAAGATTATTGCTTCGGGTTTCGGGTAAAGCAGATGTTTCTGCGCAAGTGATTGCAAAGATTAAAGAAATTGCCAATACCAATACCACTCAATATCCTATTATTGCCAATAATGGAGAATCGGCTAAATTGCTTTGGAATGGAGGAATCAACGTTTCTGATCCATACACTTCGCCATTGGTGAATGGTATTCGTGAACAGGATTACAGGGCACCAGCCATTGCCAGTTTCTTTATTGATCGTTTAGTGGCCTGGAAAGATCCGAGAATTGATATCTCTGCCGCCAAAGGTTATGCCAATGCAGGGATCAACCGGTGGGGAATTTCTCAAGGGCCTTCAGGATTTGCAGGAGTGCCAAGTGGTTATTTAGTTGGAGGGGGAGCACCGAAACAGGCTTACTTCTATTCATTTGCCCAAACGGTTTCAAGTGTAGCACTGAATGCTCGATCCTTACAAGCTAACCCACTTACAGGTATTTTTATGAACTATGCTGAGGTACAATTTATCTTATCAGAAGCAGCTTTAAAAGGATACATCACTGGTTCTGCAGAAGCCTATTATAACACTGGAATAGCAAATTCAATTAATTACTGGGTGCCGAGTTTTACCACTTCAACTACCGCAGCAGAATTTTTAGATTATATTAACGAAGCTGATATTGAATGGGGAACTTATAACACCGGACAATTCGTTGATAAATTGGAGCAAATTCATATGCAAAAATATTATGCTTTGTTTATGGTAGATATGCAACAATGGTATGAGTACCGCCGAACCGGACATCCTTATTTGCCTAAAGGTCCAGGACTTGCGAACGGTGGCGTGATGCCAGCCCGTATGACTTATCCGGTATATATTCAGTCTACCAACCCAACAAATTACCGTTTAGCTGTAGCATCTATGGGTGGCGACGAAATCAGTACACAAGTATGGTGGCAAAAACCGTAATCTGTAAACAGCTTTAAAATTATCAACATGAAAAAAATTATCATATATAGCTTTGTTTTAATCTCAATTTCCGTTTGGATGATTGGATGTAAAAAACAGAATTACCCTGGTGGAGAAGTAAGTCCTTATTTACCCATCTTCGATTTGAGAGGGCTTTACAAAGGATCGGATATCACTTTAAGTCCCGAAAATATGTACGGTTCCAGCAGCATCTCTGCAGTGGTTGTTTCAGATCATTCTGGAAAAAACCTTCCTGCCGGTTTACTAATTGTTCAGGATAAAAAACGTTTATCTCAACTAAGGGGTATTGCCATTCCAATTGGTGCTGATGCAGCCAAATACGTACCCGGCGATTCAGTTGTTATCAATGTTTCTGAAGGTGTATTGGGTCGTGTAGATGGAATTTTGCAAATTAAAGGCATTTCCCCTGGTGCGATAAACCGAGTAGCACAAAACAAACCTATCGCCAAAAACAGAGTGCCAAGTAGTTTTATCCTGGCAGACCCAAATAAGTATGAAAGTACGTTATTAGCGATTGTAAAAGGTGGGTTTAATCCACTTCCAACACCTACAGATGTATTATCGGGCGACAAAACGTTGAATGATGGATTTGCTGATATTACCTTGCATACCGAGGCAACAGCAACCTTCGCGAACAGCCCATTGCAATTCTCGGCAAATTATTACGGTATCTTATTTAACAAAGTAAGCTCAACCGGTACGCTTATTCCAGAACACCGGATGAGAACGGCAAGCGATGTTATTACTTTAAGTTCAACGCCTGAAATTCCGGATTTTATCATCTCCGGATGGATTCCTGATCCGAGAGGCACCAATGCGAATAACAACTACATTCAGTTTATTGCCACAAGAGATATTAATTTTGCCGTAACGCCATTCTCAGTAGTAACTACAAATAATGCTGGCGCTTCAACGCCTGCTGGTTTTCCTGCAAATGGTTGGGCAACAGGTGGTTTACGTACCTATAAATTTAACTTAACCAGTGGTTCAGTAAAAAAAGGTGGCTATTTTTATGTAGGTGGGACAGGTAGAACCATAAACAGTACAGGCTCAACTCCAATACCTACTGCTCAATATATCAGAGGAATAAATTATTCTACAACAGCTGGAGATGGATTTGGTGCCATAACCAATACTTTACTGGCAAATAGTGGTAATGCTTATGGTATTGCAGCGTTTGCGGGTACAACGGTTACCGCTACTACCAGACCAATTGATGTAGTTTTTGTGCATAATGGAGGTAGTTTATTTACTCCAGGACCGCCAGCACAAGGTTACCGCATTGCAAACAACGATTTTTACGATGTTTATGATCCATTGGAGGTTGATCCTGCTGATCCAAATAAAGGTTTTCAACCATTTTATTTACAAGGTACCAATACCATCAGGTTCAGTTACCATGATCTGACTGTCACTGATGTCGGATGGTTCTACAAAGCTGGTGGTATTTATAGTGTTACACTTGGTAAGTGGGTAAAGGCGAGAGATATGAAATACATTATCTTACCTAAAGATAATTCGCCGGCAAACATGTCAATAATTGAAGATGACAACATCGTGATCAGAACCAATGCCGCAACTGGCGTAGAAATTGGGCGTGACACTATTCCACCAACCAGAATTAGATAACAAGTCCTGAAGATGCCCAAAGCTTAAATATGTTTTGGGCATTTTTTAATCATCAATGTATTACTGAAAAGCATTTCGCTTTTAATTATAAAAAATCTTTACAACCATCCTTATTAACAATGAATAGAAGATCATTTATCCAAAAAACTGGATTATTAACCACCACTTTATTTGTTAGCTTAAAATCTTATTCTGCCTTATCTCTTTTAGATGCAGATGGGAAAATAGGTGGCCGAGTAACCAGTAAAGGAAAGGGCATTGCAAATGTTGTGGTTTCTGATGGATTCAGTGTGATCCAGACCGATAAAAATGGTGGTTACAACATTGAGGTTAATCCGTTAGCTACATTCATTTGGATCAGCACACCATCCGGATATGAGTTTACCACTGATAGCCACCTGGCAAAATATTACGAAAAACTTGATGCTAAAACCGCTCTGAATTTCGAGTTGAAGGAAATGAAGCAAAAAGATAACCGTCATAATTTTATTATTTGGGCCGATCCTCAGGTGAAAAATAAAACGGATGTAGAAAAAATGATGACGACTTCTGTTCCAGATACCAAAAAAGTAATCCAGTCGATGGGAAATATACCCGTTCATGGAATTACGGTTGGCGATATTGTTTGGGATAACCATGCCCTTTTTGCCGATTATAACCAGGCTGTGAAAGATATGGGTATTCCTTTTTTCCAGTGCCTGGGAAATCATGATATGGATTACAGGATGGGCGGCGATGAAACTTCAGACAAAACTTTCCAGGAACATTACGGACCAACTTATTACTCGTTCAATAGGGGTAAAGCACATTATGTTGTAATGGATGATGTTCGCTATTTAGGAGAAGATAGAAAATATGATGGTTTTATCAATCAGCGACAGCTGGATTGGTTGGCAAAAGATTTACAGTTTGTTGCGAAGGATGCGCTCGTAATCATCAATCTTCACATTCCAGTTCATAATTCAGTAAAAAATAATACCGATTTATACGCCATTTTAAATGGTTTTACGAATGTTCACATCATGTCTGGCCACACTCATTACAACAGAAATGTAATAACAGGTAACATTTTTGAGCATAACCATGGTGCAGTTTGTGGTGCCTGGTGGACTGGCCCTGTTTGTGAAGACGGTACGCCAAGAGGTTATGGCGTTTATGAGGTAGATGGCACCAATTTAAAATGGTAATATCAACCTACCGGATTAAGCAGAAAAGAACAGGTACATATTTATGTTGATGAGCTAACCAATCAGAAAAGGTTAATTGCCAACGTATGGAACTGGGATCCGAACTGGAAAGTTGAATATTTTCTTGATGGAAAGGCGATGGGCGCAATGGAAAACCAAAAAGGTTATGATCCGCAAACGGTAACATTATATAAAGGTGCAACCTTACCTGCGGGAAGAACTTTTCCTGAACCACATTCTACCGAACATTTATTTGTAGCGCATTTTGCTCCTTCGGTGAAAGTAATAAAGGTAGTGGCTACCGATCGGTTTGGCGAAAAGTTTGAGGCAGAATTTAAAGGTTAGGAAAATGAAATTACCAGCCATATTGTTGATTTTACTTGCTGGCACCACCTCATTTACCAACCGTTTTTTAGCTGATGCTACATATCCCGTTTTTAGTGCTGAAGCGCACCGTGGCGGCAGGGGGTTGATGCCAGAGAATACCATCCCGGCAATGCAATATGCACTGAAAAATAGCAAGGTTACTACCCTTGAAATGGATACTCACATCACTAAAGATCTTGAGGTAGTGGTTACACATGATGATTATTTGAGCAGGTCGTTCACGCTACAACCTGATGGAACTGAAATAACCAAAGAAGAAGCAAAAAAATATGTGGTATACAAAATGGACTACCCAACATTGAGTAAGTTTATTGTCGGTTCAAAAGACTATCCCGCTTTTCCTGAACAGAAAAAAGTTAAAAGCTACATACCACGGCTTGGTGATTTAATTGATTCTGTTCAGCGCTATATCAAAATCAATAAGCTCAAACAGTGTTTTTATGATATCGAAATCAAATCATCAGAAAAAGGAGACGATATCATGCATCCAAAACCTGAAAAGTTTGCAGATTTAGTTGTTGCCGTTATCCGAAAAAAGGGAATTACAAACTATACCATTATTCAGTCTTTTGATAAAAGGGCCCTTCAGATAGTTCACCAAAAATATCCGGAGATTAAACTTTCTTACCTGGCCAACAACGATAAAAGCTATGAACAGCATATCCATGATTTAGGCTTTAAACCTTTCATCATAGGTTCTTCATACAAAGGATTTAATCCTGACATCATCGCGAAAGCACATGCAGATGGTGTGAAGGTATTAACAGCCACGGTAAATGCCAAGGCAGAAATAGAAAAACTTAAAAAACTTAAAATAGATGGGATCATGACTGATTACCCGAACTTTTTTTAAACAACAATAAAACAAATATGAAATTTAAAGTAGCAGTTACATTATTTTGCGCCGCAACTACGTTTGCGTCAGTTTCCTATGCACAACAACCCAAGTTCCCAGCTTTCAGTGCAGAAGCGCATCGGGGAGGAAGAGGGCTTTATCCAGAAAATACCATCACGGCGATGTTGCAAACTATGAAAATTGATGGAATTACCACATTGGAAATGGATACGCACATTACTAAAGATGGCAAGATTGTGGTTACCCATGATGACTATCTAAGCCCTGCATTTATGCTTACGCCAGAAGGCAAAGAAATTCCTGCAACCGATGCAAAAAAATATCCGGTTTTTGGTATGGACTATAATGATTTGAAAGCCTTTGATCTGGGAAGCAAGTATTTCGATTCATTTCCGAAACAGCAAAAGTCCAAGCAATATATTCCATTGCTTGCATCGTTGATTGATTCAGTACAGGCCGAAACTAAAAAGGGCAAGCACAATCAATTTTTTTATAATATTGAGACGAAATCCAGTGAAAAAGGTGATGGTATCACAAATCCTGAACCTGAAGTTTTTGTTAAATTATTAATGGATGTGATCGAGAAGAAGAAAATTACGCCTTTTGTGGTCATCCAGTCATTTGACAAAAGAACGATCCAAATCATCAATAAAAAATATCCGAAAGTTAAAACTTCGTTTCTGGTTGCCAACAAAAAGTCATACGAGGAAAATATTGCTGATTTAGGCTATAAACCATTTATTTTAAGTCCTGTTTGGCAAATGGTGACAGAAGAATTGGTTAGCAAAGCACATGCTGATGGCGTAAAGGTAATTCCCTGGACCGCTAACACTGCTGAAGAGATTACAAAGCTCAGGGCACTAAAAGTAGACGGGATTATTTCTGATTATCCAGATGTTTTAGTTCAAACGAAATAGTATTTTAGTGTCTTAAAATTCATGACTATGAGAATAAATCTTTATAAACACCTAATTGTCGCGATTGTATGTTTGCTTCTTAATCTAGGCAATACATCAGCTCAAACGGTAAAATGGGACAGCACTTATCGTCCTGGTAAGTACGTTGAAATTGTAAATAAATTTAAAGCAGATCCCATATCTAAAAAGAACTTTGTGTTTTTGGGCAACAGCATTACCGCCGGAACAGACTGGGCAAAGTTGTTAGATCTTCCACAGGCAAAAAACCGTGGTATTTCAGGCGACATTACTTTTGGCGTATTGGAACGTTTGCAGGATATCATTGATGGAAAGCCGGCAAAGGTGTTTATCCTTATTGGTATTAACGATATTTCAAGAAATATTCCTGATAGTGTGATTTTAAGAAATTATAAAACCATGATTTCGAGAATTCGCAAGGGTTCAAAGAAAACTCAAATTTACTTTAACACACTTTTACCGGTTAACAGTTCTTTCGGTAAGTTTAAAAATCATTACAATAAAGATGAGCACATTTTATGGTTGAATGATGAGATTAAAAAGTTTTCAGCTAAAAATGTTACTGTTATTGATTTGTACTCAAACTTCACTGATCAGGATAAACACCTTCGTGCTGAATTAACAAAGGATGGACTTCATCTAATTCCGGAAGGCTATAAAGTTTGGGCTGATTTCTTAAATAAAACAGGCTACTTAAAATAAACGGCTCAAACTTAAATTCTACCATAAAAAAAAGCGTTCCAGTGAAAATTGGAACGCTTTTTATCGAATATTTAACCTTTAAAATCCTCTTAGCCTTGTGCTGGTGGATTTGAAACTACCGGAGCTTTATCTCTGTCTCTTCTGCCCATTCCTTTTCTCATTTTCTCACCTTTCTCTCTGGCTTCTGCTCTTACTGCTTCCAGTTTAGTTTTTTGTTCTGCTGTTAATACGGCATCAATTTTAGCTTTTTGAGCCTGCATTGTTGCTCTGCCTTCTTTCATCTTTTCTTTCCTGTCTGCCTGATCTATAGATCTAAAAGCATCAACCTTTTTAGCATTTTCTAATTCAATTGCATAAATCTTGGTTTTTTGATCAGCAGTTAAACTCAGTTCTTTTTCTAATCTCGCTGTTGCCCTTTCAGCCCGCTGTTCAGCAGTCATTTTTGGCATTTGTTTTCTAACTCTTTTTGTTGAGTCTTGAGCAAATGCAGCAGTTAAACCCATCACCGCAATTGCTATTGTTAAAATCGCTTTTTTCATGTCTATTTTTTTATGTGTTTGTTTTATTATAGATATGAATTGTGCAAAACAGTTTAATCGGGATAAGTTAAAAAGTGTTAATTTTTGTTAAGCTGCGAAATAGACTTTTGCATTTGCGCCATCATCTGTGTCAGGGTTTCCATTGTTGGATCGGGTGCCGGTTCAGGAAGTGAAGTAGAGATGTAAGCTTTTGCTCTCCAGATTTCAAGGATGTCATCAGCTGCAATAGTGTAAGGATCATACACCTTGTTATCAGATATAAGTTTCAAATCTTTATTCTCTTTAAAACGATTGCCCGCTCTTTTATACACAACGCCCTCGTTTTTACTGATTACTACATAGGTTTCACCGGTTTTCACTTCATTCCAGTTGTCGAGGTATTCACCAATAATTACACTTCCCGGTTGCACAGGTAACATACTATCACCCATAATTTCAAAAGCACGGAAAGTTCCCTGTCTTAATGCAGCTAACGGAAGTTGAAATTTTGGAAGATCACTTATATACTGTGGATCGGAGAAACCATTTAAGTAACCGGCACTGGCTTTAACCGGTACCAGTTCAATGTTCTCTTTATCATTTTGATCGACAGAAATACTAAGCACTCTTAAATTTGAACCAGAGCTTTTTGGCTTTGGTTTCCAGCTGTCACTAATCTTCTCGTTGATAAATTCATCGATAGTTAAATCAAAATATTCTGCTATTTTTTTTAGTAATTCATATTTCGGCTCTGCCCGGTCTTCTTCATAAGCACCAATTAGCGAACGCTTAATTTCCATAATATCAGCGAAATTCTGCTGTGTGTGACCTTTTTTCTTCCTGAGGTACTTTAAATTATTTGAAATATTCGACATAAAAATAAATTTTAAAATAAATTTGGAATTACTAAAATAGTTAGTAATTTTATGCTCATAAAGTTAGTAATATTATTTTGATTTGCAAGAAGGTATACTAAATAGTTTAGTTTTAATTTTAGATCCATTGATTATGAAAAAGTTTGTTTACATCGTTACCGACAGAAATCGCACCAGCATGCATGTAGGCATGAGTTCTGATTTAATTAAAACATTAGATTTTTATAAGCAGATGCCAAACTTATTCTTTGATAATGGAAAGCAATTAACCCGTTTAGTTTATTTCGAAGAATTTAAAACTGAAGCTCAGGCCTTGGCAAGGTTTAAAGTAATTAGCCGATTTACACGCATGCAAAAGGAAAGATTAGTTCGCTCATGCAATCCTGATTGGATTGATTTAACCATTGGTTTAGATTTCGAGAATATATTGTTGCATAGAAATATAACTAACCAGGTTACGTTGGCCTTTACGAGTTTGTCGTAAAAAGATATTGGGCTGATTTTGTTTGAACGAATGGTTTGTGCATTATTTATTATTGACGCTACTTCAAGTTGGTTTTACGAAAGTCGCTTTGGCGAGTTCCAATTTTTCATCGAAACATGGCAATCCCATTCAGGCAAATAATTTTACAGACGAGATTGCTTCAATGGATGAAAACTCAATTTCGCAATGGCGGGAAAAACTATTCTGAAGCTTTTTTCAGAAAACTCTTTTCCAATTCGTTAATCTTTTCAAAGTATTCGTTTTTATTCATGAAAGCTTTTGGGTTGTAAGCTGCACCATCTTTACGTTTATCATAAAGATTAAATTGGCTGGCGTGTGATGTTACCCAAAGATTGAAATCAATATTTTTCATTGCTTTGAAAGTTTGAACGTAATCTTGCTCAATATTTGGATAATCTTTAATCTCCGAAAACTTTCTGTCTACAATTACCGAAGGAAAATTAGCAATTAAAACTTTATAGCTTGAGGTTTCATCTTTTGTATTGAAAAGGAAACTGCAAGATCCTTTGGTGTGGCCAGGATGATGAAGCATAGTAATAATGGTATTTCCCAACTTGATTTGTCCTTTATCCTTTAACAAACGATCTGGAGTGACAGGTTTAAAGGTTACGCCATATTTCCCAAGCTCATAATCAGATTTACCACCTGTTTTAAGTTCATTTGCATCTTTTTCATCAACATAAAGTTTAGCGCCTGTTTCTTTTTTGATATCAGCCATAGCGCCCATGTGATCGAAATGCGCCTGGGTGAGCAACAGAATTTTGATGGCTTTATAATCAAACCCCAAACTTTTAATATTCTCTTTAATAATAGGCAATGAATTGGCTAATCCTGTATTGATTAAAATATTACCTTGATTAGTTACAATTAAATAGGAAGCCAAATCGTAGGTGCCTACGTAATAAAGATTGCCTGCAATTCTAAATGGCTCGGTTTTTTGCGACCATTCTTTTGGGTTGTTAACTGGCTCAGTTACATTTTGAGCCATTGCCATCAACCTAACAGACATCAGAATTATTAAGGCAATCTTTTTCATGTTATAGCTTATCAATTTATTATGGCACTAACCATAAGTTAAAAACTTTCTGAATTACCAGCCAGGAGCGAAGGTTAAACCGAAAACACCAGTTTTAACATCTTTGCGTTGGAAAGGTATGGCATAATACGGCTCCAATACAAAATAACCAAACACGTTTACACGCAGAGATACACCCACACTCATTGCCGGCACACGCTCATTGGTTGCCTGATAAGTTACTTGTTTCCCTTGACTATCAACAACAGGAACACCGTTTGCATCTCTAACTACCTCTGTTGTATATGTCGGTTCACTTTTGAATTTTACCTTCGTGTCATTCGTCCATGCCAGACCTGCATCAAAGAATAAGTTTAAATCGCTAAATAGAAATTTGGACGGTATGGCAGCCAGTTTTTTAGGTCCGGTAAAAGGTAATCTCAACTCAAAATTGAATACCGCAATTTTACTTCCAGTTAATTGATTGATGTCAAAAGATTCTGACGATTGCGCTGAAGTTGTTTTGTAGATTGAATTTGATTCATAACCTCTAATTAAATAAGGATAACCTACGTACATTGGGTACAGGCGGTCAGCATCTTTACCAATTCTGAAAGTATTATAAGATCTGGCGGCAACGGTAACAGGCTTCAACCTCCAGTATTTTCTTAAATCTGCCGTGGCACCTGCAAAATTATAGGTTCCGAAATATTTTTCTCCCGCCACGCGGTATCTAAAACCATCTAAAGGCCCGGTTAAACCAAATATCGAATTATCGCCAACAAAACCTGCGTTAAGTTGATAAAGTGTAAATGATCTGAAAGGTACGCCATAATCTAATGTTGCCTGATCATTGTCTAGTCTTTTTCGATCTGAACCTATATAGTAGCCTGCGTTATTATAATAATTGCTATACCTGTCGATCCTGTAGCTATAATGAGAAAATGCTCCTCCAAGTTCGAATCGGTGCTTTTTACTAAATGGGTAGGCGCCAAAAATTTGCAATTGATCTTCAAAAGTTCTAATAATATCTGTTCGCTCACTTAAGGCGTCAATGCTTGTGTTATTATCGGCAGGCAGTTTTTCGTATCCGTAAGAACTAAATCCAGATACATAAGGAATGTGAGATATTGCGGCTCCCCAGTTAATTCTGCTTTTTTGATTAATGTAACCTACCAAACCACCTGCATCATAAATTTCACCGTTAACCGAGATATTGGCGATGATTTGATTGGTACCTAAAATATCGCTAAACATCCCAACAATACCACCAGAAACACCAGTGCCAAATCTACTTGTAGAAACGCCAACGCCACTATTAGCCAAATAATCCAATCTAAACTTCGGTTTGTACGCCACAGTTTTCATCGAATCGGCAACAATTTTCTCAAATCTATCAAAGTTGTTAAGATTAGAATTGATGATGTTTACTCCGAAATTCTCCATTGGTGGTAAAATGGCTGCGTCGAAGTTTTCTTCCTGGTTACCAACTCTTTTGGCTTTAAAACTGCTTAATTTTGCATTGTAAAGTGTGTAGCGCTGATAACGATAGTAACTGTAAACAATATCATCTGTATTAGATACTGATATCGCTGGAGAAAACTCAGTGATACCACTAATACCTGTAAAGTAATCGGTTAACTGATCTACCGAATTATCTTCAAAATTGTATTTATAAAGATTTCTGAATCCATCTCTGTTTGATAAGAAATAAATATTTTGACTGTTTGAAGAAAATTGTGCGTTTAAGTTATTTGCACCTGGAAAAACATCAAGATTGCTTACAGCCTTTGAAGCAATATCATAAACTGCGAGGTTAATAGGTAGTACTGCATTGATATTTTTATTCTGGATGGCAGCTCGATCTGAAGAGAAAACAATCTTTTTACCATCAGGAGAGTAGCTTGGTGCATAATCTGAATATACATCATTGGTGATTTGCGTAATCACCTTTGAATCTAGATTATAAGAATAAATATCACTTTGTCCTTCCACCATACCTGAAAACGCAATATCCTTTCCGTTTGGCGACCAGGTTAAGTTCCCAAATTGTTGTACTTGTTCCATCGCGGTTTGAGAAACGGTACTTCCATTTGCCACATTGATAATCATCATCTGGTTTTTACCATGGCTGAAAATACTGAATGCAAATTGCTTACTATCCGGCGACCAGGCACCAGCTGATTCAATGAAGTTAAAATCGTCAATGTGTCCATTTGAAATTTGGCTGGTCAGCTTCCGGATAATTCTACCCGTTTTCGCATCAGCCAAAAATAAATCGATGCCAAATAAATCTTTTTCCGACATGAAGGCCACATATTTTCCATCAGGACTCAGGGCAGGAGCAACGTTCATGTTACCTGCATTTTTATTATCGATAATTTTAGTTCCGGTTATCTTAATCTGCGAACTATCAGCTTTTAGCATGGGTTTGTAATGCGCATCGATGGAGTTTTTCCATAAACCCGATAACGTTTTATCATCGTAACCGAAGGTGTATCTGATCGCATTTTCATAACCGTATTTAGCTGTATTTTTAAATAACGGAACAATGGTTGTATCGCCATATTGTGAACCGATGTAAGTCCAAAAGGCTTGCCCGTAGCGATATGGAAAGTATTTGTTGGAATTGGTCAGATCTTTTAACGATGGAATATCTCTGTTTAACATGGCATCACGCATCCACATTGACGTAAATGCATCCTTTTTTCCAATGGATAAATATTCAGCCATACCTTCAACCATCCATAAAGGCGTTTGGCCAACATTTTCTAAGCTAATGGAATCTTTTTGCAACAAAATGTGATATTGAAAAGCGTGAACCAATTCGTGTCCTAACACGTGGCGTGTTTGGCTATTCAGCTCCATTACTGGCATAATCACCCGATTTTTTAGCGCTTCTGTTACACCACCAGTTCCAATTCCAATCTCTCCCTGCAGGGCGGTAGTTTGCTGAAAATCAGGATGGTTGTTATAAAGAATAATTGGATTTTTTGTCAGAAATGTATCTCTAAATACTTCCTGATGCATCTTATACCAGGTTTCTGCATCCTGAGAAAAACGCTTCAACATATTATCATTCTTCAGATAATAATAGATTTCGAAATGCGGAGTTTGTAAAACTTTAAAATCGAGTTTTTTATATCGAACCTTATTTTGTCCGAAATATTGCGCCTGTGCAGAAAAAGAAAGAATAAGCAAAAGCAATATTGGAACATATTGCCTCATATAAGTAGAGCCTATTTTCATAAATGTTTGTTTAGTTTGTATCAATAATTACTATTCGGAAGTCGGATAGATAAATAAAAATAATAACACTTTAAATTAGTATTTAAAATTTAACACTTTTTAAAGGAGTTAATAACTGATCCTTTAAAGCCAAAATCTATTGGCCACCATTTTCATTTTTTTTCTTTTCGCGTTCTTCCTGTCTCTGTTTCCTCCGCAGCTCTCGCTCTTCCTTTTTCGTAAGCGGGGCAGTGGTTGCAGGCTGGTTTTGTACAGGATCGGCTTTCTTTTCTTCCTTTTTCACCTCTTGTTCGGTTGGTGCTACAGGTTGGGCAACTTCAGGTTCCGGCACATCAAAGTCTGTAGAATCTACTACGACACTATCAGTAGAAGTTGTATCTCTAACATATTGCGGACTTGGGCAGTTGTAAGTTCGGGTAATTTCTACAGTCGCTTTAGGGAAGGGACCATAAGTATAGCCCGTTGATGGATCTAAATAAACTTTTTCCATAAACTTGGCAAAAATTGGCAAGGCAGTTCTTGATCCTTCACCTTGTTCACCATTTTTAAAGTGGGCTGTCCTTTCATCGCAGCCTACCCAAACACCGGTTACTAAATCCTTGGTCAGCCCCATGTACCAGGCATCAACATAATCTGATGAAGTGCCGGTTTTTCCACCAATCTGGTTATTCTTTTTAAACAAGTTTGGCCATTCCCATAAGGCTTGCGATGTTCCTCTGGGTTCTTCCATACCCCCACGAAACATATATGTCATTAACCAGGCAATCTCTTCAGATAAAACCCTTTTTGTTTTAGGCTTGAATTCCTCGATAACATTATTATCCAGATCTGTGATTTTTTCGACCAGGATCGGATCGGTTTTAATGCCTTTGTTCATGAAAGTTGCATAAGCCTTAACCATTTCGTAAACGGTAACATCATTCGAGCCTAAACTTACCGATGGAACAGATTCCAGATGACTGTCTATACCACATTCATGGGCATATTTTACCACATTATCCCATCCAACTTTCTCCGTTACCTGAGCCGTAATGGTATTAACCGATCTGGCCATGGCCCAACGCAAACTCATTTCCTGGTAGGTAACACTATAATCTGCATTTTTTGGTTCCCAATATTTTGTCTCTCCTTTATCCTGGTATGCAATTTTAACCGGTTTGTCTGTAAATTTATCACACGGGCTCATGCCTTGTTCTAATGCGGTTAAGTAAGCGAAGGGTTTAAAAGTTGATCCTGCCTGTCTTTTGGCTTGATTTACGTGATCGTATTTAAAGAACTTATGATCAATACCACCGACCCAAACTTTAATTTTACCACTGGCGGGCTCCATGGTCATCATTCCAGTATTCAATATTTTTCCATAATAGCGAATGGAATCTAACGTGGAAAATAATGTATCTCGATCGCCTTTGTACGTAAAGATTTGCATCCTTTTCTTTTTATTGAAATAGGCTGTAACAGAATCTGGCTGATTTGGAAACTTCTTCTGCAACATTGCATAAACCGGTAAATTTTTCATCGCCCGATCGGGATAATCTACTTTTTTCTTCTCAGAATCGTACCATGGATCTTCATTTCCCCAAACGCTGTAAAACCGGCGTTGTAAGGTTTTCATTTGCTCTGCTACTGCTTCTTCTGCATATTTTTGGAGTTTTGAATCAATTGTAGTATAAATTTTTAAACCATCTTCGTTTAAATCGTAACCATTTTCGGTACACCATTTTTCCAGGTATTTTGATACAGCAGCCCTCAGGTACGAATCGCCATCACTGCCATCTTCCATTTTACCTTCTTTAAGTTTAATGGGCTCTTTGGAAAGTATAGCCAAACTATCTTTACTTAATTTATTGTTTTTATTCATTTGGCTTAATACAACATTTCTGCGTACCAATGCCTTTTCAGGGTTTTTAGTAGGATTATAGAGGCTTGTACCTTTTAACATACCAACCAGCATCGCTGCATCGGTAGTAGCTAAATCTTTTGTTTCCTTATCAAAATAAATTCGTGCCGCTGTTTTAATGCCGTAAGTGTTATTTCCAAATGATACCGTATTGAGGTACATCGTAATGATGTCGTTTTTTGAGTAATTCGACTCCAGTTTAACTGCAGTTAACCATTCTTTGAGCTTCACGATTAAGGTTCTTACCAATGGAATTTTTACAAGAAACCCTTGTGATTTGTTGTACCTGGTGCGATACAAGTTCTTTGCTAATTGTTGGGTAATGGTACTGGCGCCGCCATCTTTACCCATGCCTACAACAGCACGCCCTACAGCCTGTGCATCTATTCCCCAGTGTTTGTAAAAACGAACATCCTCGGTGGCAACCAATGCATTTATTACACTAGGTGCGATATCGCTAAAACTAACAGGAGTTCGGTTCTCTTTAAAATACCGGCCAATGAGTTTTCCATCAGAAGTATATAGTTCAGAGCCAACACGCAAGGTTGGTGTTTTAATATCACGATAACTAGGAGAATAGCCAAATAGCCACAGAAAATTCAGTTGAAGTGCCGAAAAGAAGATTATTATAAAAAATATAAAGATTGTAAAATAACGTAAGTACTTGTTTTTTATCTCTTTGAACATATTAAATAGGCTGATATTTTGGTAAATGCTGTGGCGTTAAATATAAAAAACTCTCTATGCAAATTCACGTTTTTAATTTACTAATTTTTTAGTACTATATTTAAAACCTTGATGCTGAAATAATCTAAATTACAATAAAAGATGAAAAACGAATTTAAGGCGCTAATTGTACAAGGCGATAAAAAATTTTCAATCAAAAGTGCAAAAACTGATTTTACCGGAGATTACAATAAAGAAAAGGCTAAAGATGCTTTGATTAAATCAAAAATCGAAGTGAACCATTTGCAAGAGAAACTATATGCTTCAGCAACACATTCGCTCTTAATAATCTTTCAGGCAATGGATGCCGCCGGTAAAGATAGTGCCATTGAACATGTAATGAGTGGTTTAAATCCGCAAGGATGTCAGGTTTTTAGTTTTAAGGTTCCGACATCCGAAGAATACAAACACGATTTTTTATGGCGACACATGAAGGCCTTGCCCGAGCGTGGACGTATTGGCATTCACAACCGCTCGCATTATGAGAATGTTTTGGTTTGTAAAGTGCATCCCGAATATATTTTAAGTGAAAGCATTCCAGGTTTTGATGAGGTTAAAAAAGTTAATAAAAATTTCTGGAAACAGCGCTACCAAAGCATTAGGAATTTTGAGGAGCATTTGGCTGCAAATGGAACAGTTGTACTTAAATTCTTTTTAAATGTTGGCAAAGACGAACAGAAACAAAGGTTTTTAGATAGGATAGAAGACCCCATTAAAAATTGGAAATTTTCTTCAGGTGATATTAAGGAAAGGGCTTTATGGGATGAATATATGAAAGCTTACGAAGACGCCATTAATGAAACCAGCACCAAAGAATCGCCGTGGCACATTATTCCGGCAGATAAAAAATGGTTTGCCAGATTAGCCATTAGTGAGATCATTGCCGATAAATTAAAAAGTTTGAATATTAAATTCCCTGTTTTAGATGAAGTGGAACAGGGGAAATTACTGGAAACCAAAACTGCGTTATTAAACGAATAACGCAGTGATTTTGCGGCAGCTTGAGGGGTTTAGTTCTCGTGAAATGTTGATCAATATCTAGTAATCCAGCTTAAACTTGCTTAAATCTGGCTTAGGTTTGTTCCGATTCTTTTCAAACTCATAAATTGTTCTTCCGAGGTTTTTCATGAAGGGAAAACAAACGGTTTCATATTCGTATTTGTTATCATTAAAAATGCCGTCTTCATTGCTCTGAATTACAGCAGTGAGTAAAAATTCAACGCCCGTTTTGAAATCTACAAAGTAAGCGTTGTCTATAATATATCCGTAACTGTCTCCGTATTTGTTGAAAATTCTAATATTAGGTTTTGGGGCTATATTTTTCTCCCGACCATAATAAAGCATTTTGGCATAGGTTGGCCAAAATTCGTTCGCATCATATTTGGGGTAATCGCTCTCTGTTGGATATTTACTCATGTAAGTGTAAATCATCTGATAATCTGCTGAAGCAAGATTAAATCTTTCCTTTGCCGGAAAAGCTTCAGGAAACATCAGTTTCTGCATTAAATGATGTTGATCATTAATGGCAAAGGCATTTTTATTTGCTAAACTGAAAGGTTTGTTTACCAAACGATCAGCGCTGTCCAGATATCCTTTACCCATGGTTAAGTTAGTTAAATCCAATTTATATTCTTTTGGATCAAACTGCGCTTTTTGGTCATAAACCAATTGATCGCCATGGTAAAACTTAATCGGGTTCGTATGTTTAGAGGTTTCCCCGGCATCGCCGATAGCAAGTCTGTTTAATACCCGACTGTCATTAAACCCATATTTTTTCAATTTTTCATTAATTTCAGCACGACCGATAAATTCAAATAATCTGTTAAAAGCATCATTATCGCTGGTAAGCAAAATCTTTTTAATATAGTGTTCAATAGTTGGATAGCCATTTTTGGCGGTGGTATCTTTGGTAACTTTTGTTTGTCCCCGAAAGGCGCTATCGGTAATCATTTTATTGTTAACCGTCAATCCTGTACTTTTTAGTCGATTTACTTTTTCCAAAGCAAAAATAACGGCAGCAAGTTTGACCGTGCTGGCCGGATAGAAATAGCGGTGCGGATCTAAATTAAAGCTATAGCTTTTAAAACCTGGTCTATTTTTAGCATCGCGTGTAATTTGCGTGTATAAAATCTGCACCTGATTTTTATCTGGATGGTTTAGTACCGAACTGAACAATTCTGGTCGGGATTCCATTAACTTCTTGAGAAAAGTTGTATCCGTGTTTTGAGCCATCGTAATAATGCTGTTGAGTAAAAAAATGATCAAAAAAAGGGTTCTCATGGTTTCTTGTTGAACTATAAAGTTAAACTTTTAATGTAAATGTGCCGTTTCTCATCATTTATTTTACAGCTATGAGAGGTTAGTTATTGTCTGAGTATTCCAGTGAACTATAAATGTGCTCAGCGATAAATGAGGTAATTTAATATAGGTTAGTAGTTTTAATATCCGCTAATAAAATTTAACTTTGCATAAGATAGGAATTCGGGTTTGGGCATTCGAAAATCCTATTTATTAAGATACCAACTACTATATTCCACAATATGTCTAATTTAAAATTTAATCCGCGTAACCTTATTTTATTACTGATGATTCTGGTGATTACCTTATTTCGTTTATTGGTAACCTTCAACTCAGATGAGCTTCAGTTCGCTAATTTTTCTTCGATAGGGGCAGTTGCACTTTTTGGTGGCGCATATTTTAAAGATCACTTTAAGGCGTTTGCTTTTCCATTAATCAGTTTATTTTTAAGCGATTTTATTCTGGCTAATACAATTTTTAGCAAATACAGTAATGGTTTTTTATATGAAGGTTGGTATTGGACTTATCTGGCTTTTGCTTTGATGGTTTTAGTGGGAAGAGTTTTGCTGAAAAAAATTAACGTGGTAAGCTTACTGTCATCAACCTTAACAATTGTTTTCATTCATTGGATTGTTACTGATTTTGGAGTATGGTTTCAAAATCCTTCATACACGCAAGATTTTGCCGGCTTTTGGTTATGCCTCGAAAGAGCAATTCCATTTGAAATCAGATTTTTAGAAGGTACCTTGATATATGGTGCACTACTTTTCGGAGCATTTGAATTATTAAAAGCAAAGTATCCTGTACTAAAACTTCAGGCCCAAAGCGTTTAGAAATAACTAATGTTTCTTTAAATCCTCTTTTGATTATTCAGAAGAGGATTTTTTTTAACTTTATATTTTTTACAGGTAAATAATTCCTGTTAAAAATCCATCATCCTTTAAATGTTTCGAATGAAAGTTGTCTCTTTTTTACCTGCCGCAACCAAAATGATCTACGACATGGGTTTGCAAGAACACTTGTACGGTGTTACATTCGAATGTCCTAAAGAGGCTGCAGCGCAACCTAAAGTAGTCCGCTGTATTCTCGAAGGTAAAAACTATTCGAGCATTGAAATTGATCGAATCTTTTCTGCATCGAAGGCGCAGGGTAAAAGCTTGTATTGGGTTGATGATGAACTTTTGGAAAGCATAGCTCCTGATATCGTATTTACGCAGGATGTATGCGAAGTTTGCAACATCGATACCGTTTGTACGGAAACTGCTGTCATGAAGTTGTCTAAAATGCCCAAACTTGTTCCATTATCGCCAAACAATCTTCAGGATGTTTTTGAATGTGCCATCACCATTGCAAAAGCTTTAGGGAGGGAAGAGGTTGCACTACAATACCTGGCGAACCTTCAAAAACAAACGGATTATATTTTAGATCAGCTCAGAGCAAATAGGGCTCCGTTGAAACGTGTAATGTTAATGGAATGGATTGAGCCCATTTATAACTGTGGACATTGGATTCCTTTTCAAATTGCGGCCGCTGGTGGCGTTGATATGTTATCTAACCCTGCCGGAGATTCAATCGTTACTCCATGGGAAAAAGTGGTTAAGTATAATCCTGAAGTATTGGTTATTGCGCCATGTGGTTTTGATAAAGAGAGAACACTGCAGGAAATAACGTTGCTGTTTGCTAAAAGTAATTGGAGCGAACTCCACGCTGTAAAAAACAATCAGGTTTACATTGCCGATTTTGATATGTTCACACAGCCCAGCATCGGCACACTGGTGCAGGGAATTCAGGCGCTGGCTTGCATGTTTCATCCAGAAATTTTTAAAGCTGACGACATCATTAGCAGCAAATTCAGCAACCTATCAGCATCCAACATACTTCAGTCGTCTTGCTAAATACTTAATCCAAATGAAAATAGTTGTTCTAACAGGGGCAGGCATCAGTGCTGAGAGTGGATTAAAAACGTTCAGAGATTCTGATGGTTTATGGGAAGGCTATCATATTCACGATGTCGCAACTCCTGAGGCATGGGAACGTAACCCTGAAATGGTTCAGGAATTTTACAATGAAAGAAGAAGGCAGGTGCTTGCTGCTCAACCCAATCAGGCGCACCAAATTTTAGCTGAACTGGAGAAAAATTTCGATATCGAAATCATTACGCAAAATATTGATGACTTACACGAGCGGGCCGGCTCAACAAAGGTTACACATCTTCACGGCATTATTACCAAATCGCAATCCGATCGAAAGTCTAATTTAACATATCCAATTAATGGTTCAGAAATTAGTATGGGCGATTTATGCGAACTTGGCTCTCAACTGCGTCCGCATGTGGTGTGGTTTGGTGAGGCTGTACCCATGATTGAAGTTGCAGCTGATATTTGCCAGCAGGCGAATGTTTTCGTGCTTATCGGTACCTCTTTAGCCGTTTATCCCGCCGCAGGTTTAATCGATTTTATTCCAAAAGGAGTGACAAAGTATATTATTGATCCCAGAACACCTGATGTAAAAAGATATCAGAATGTAATCGCCATACAAAAAAATGCCGTTCAAGGTGTAGCCGAATTAAAACACATGCTGTTAAATGCCAAATAAAAAACTTTGTATTTTTAACTGGAGTGGTGGCAAAGACAGCACTTTGGCGCTTCATTACGCACTGCAAGATCCTACGATTGAGATAAAATATTTAATCACAACAATTACTGAAAAATATAATCGCGTATCGATGCATGGTGTAAGAGAATCTTTACTGATTGCTCAAGCCAAAAGCATCGGCATACCTTTATATCAAATTCGATTGGGCGAAATGCCAGATATGAATTCGTATGACCAAGTGATGGAACTGCATTTATCTAAATTTAAGGAAGAAGGAATTACCCATTCCATATTCGGTGATATTTTTTTAGAGGATCTCCGTACATACCGGGAGAAAAAATTAGCAGAAGTTGGATTAATGGCTATTTTCCCTCTCTGGAGAAAAGATACTAAGCAACTCATCAGCGAGTTTCTAAATCTGAACTATAAAACCATCATTGTTTGTACGCAGCAAAACCTAGAAGTTTTTTGTGGACAAATAATTACCAGTGACTTAATTGCCAATTTGCCTCCTGGTATTGATCCTTGTGGAGAAAACGGTGAGTTCCATACTTTTGCTTTCGAAGGTCCCATTTTTAAAGAAAAGATTCCATTTGAATTAGGAGAGAAAGTTTTCAGAACTTATAATCAACCTAAAAAAGTGGATGAAAGCAGTGGGAATGATGATACGGATATTGCTCTTTTAGGTTTTTGGTATATCGATTTAATAAATTAATCGATGTATCAAAACATTTTGGCATCATTTTTTCTTTACTACATATAATTAACTAAAATACACATCCTAATGAAACCTGTTTTGTGAGGTTAGGTAGCAAAGCAAGATTCATAAAAAACAAAAAGTTATGAAAAAGATATTTGTAGTAATCGCATTGAGTTCAGTAATGTTCGCTTGTAATAATAAGGCAAAAGAAGAAGCAGCGTTGAAGCAGCAAGAAGCTGAAAAACAACTTGCAATCAAAGCAGTTAAAGATAGCTTACGGTTAGATAGTTTCAAAAGAGCTGAGACAGCGAAAATTGAAGCAGAAAAAGAAGCGCAACACCAGGCTGAATTAGCAGCTGCAAGAAGAGCAGGAGCAGCTTCATCTAAATCATCTAGATCTTATGCAAGTTCAGGCGGTAGCAGTTCAAGCTCATACGGTGGTACACAGCCAACAGCTAAGAAAAAAGGATGGAGTGATGGTGCTAAAGGTGCCGTAATTGGTGGCGCAGCTGGTGCAGTTGGTGGTGCATTAATCGACAAGAAAAAAGGTAGAGGTGCCATTATCGGTGGTTTAGTTGGCGCAGGTGGTGGTTACCTGATCGGTAGAGGTGAAGATAAAAAATCAGGTAGAGTACAATAATCAATAAAATTATATTTATTTTGAAAGCGGTCATTTAATGGCCGCTTTTTTTATGTTTAAGCTCATCTCAACATCATGATTACTTCAAATTCAAATAAAGGACAAATTCAACACTTTGTTTTATTCTGGTTAAAGCCTCAATTAACTCAAGTCGAAATCCAAGACTTTGCTAATTTCTTCGAAAGCCTTAGGCCAATAAAACTGATTAAAAGCCTGCATTATGGTTTAGCCGCAAACACCCCTGCGAGACCAGTAATAGATAACTCGTTTACCTATTCGCTAACCATTACTTTTGATAATATTAAAGATCATAATGCCTATCAGGAAGATAAAATTCACTTGGATGCCGTCGCGAAATTTTCTAAAAATTGGTATAGGGTAGTAGTACACGATACCGTAATTGCTTGATAGATGATTGAGACTTTATTATAGTCAACGCCCATGCCTAAGCAATGATGATTGCATTTCAAGACATATTTATTAGGTACTTAGTTAGCTGCCTTTGAAGATGATAAGTTATACGAAATGCTTCTTACAAGTAATCTTACCAATAATTTGGCAATAATCGCCTGCAAAACAAAATTCTGTATATTAGTATAATAATCTTTTTATCAGTTACTTATTTTGTTTAATTAAAACTTATACATTATATAGATGATTGATTCTTCCATTGAAACAATCAAATTAGCCAAACAAAATTCTGTATATGAATTTATGTGATTAATAATCAGTGTTTTATCTAATTTTATTAACTAAAATTGGTGTCTTTTGTAAGCAGTGGTAAAGTCTGAACGCATTTGTTTAAATCGCTCTATTACAGTTGCAATAAAATCTTCATCCAGAATTTCAAACACATCATTTACGCCACCGCCGCTCAAATCCAATTCAGCAAGTTTATAACTCTGCTCAAAAGTGCCTTGTTCAAACTTTACAATGTATTTCTGGTTCATTGAAAAGATACTAATCTTACATTCCGGATGTGGAAGTTCTGCAATAACTCTCATATAATTTTATTGATTTGTTTGGTAACAGTTTATTCTAATTGTTTGACACTGATTTTCCGTTCAACGTTCCCCAGCTTTTAATTATTTCAAAACGGGCGAAAAGTTCTTCTGAATACCATTTACGCTCTCTGGTGAGTTTGATTACCTCAGCATGGTCATGTGATTTATAAGCGTAGTTTTTCATACTTTGAGCATCCTCCCAAATGGAAAACGTAGCCTGGTCTAGAAATGGATTTTCTCCAATTCCGGCTGAGAGTATGAAACCATCTGCCCGTCTCATCTCATTTGCAGCTCGTTTAATATTGCTTCTAAATTCCTTTACCTTGTTAAATCTGATTGCTGCCCGGGTAATCACCGCGATCTTACCAGTTGTCGGATTGGGATTTTTAATATATTCAAATGGTTGTTTTCCAGACCATAAGCCATGAGCAGATAAAGGAGTTAATAAGATCGTAAATTCTTCGCAACCGAAAAATCTAAACCATTTCAATACAAATGATTGGTTGTAGAAATGGTCGCAATCGGATTCATTGTTCCATGTTGTTAGTATTGCCCAATGTTTAAAATCAGGAGCCAGATCAACCTGAGCGTCTTTACCGCTGCCCATTAATTTCCAAAATTTACATTTCTGATTTAACCACATGGGAATACGTAATATTGCCATTCCTAAAAAGGCAAAGGGAATGGCTATTCGACTAAACTTCGTAATGGTTAATGCAACGATCATTTCAGGGTATAATTGAATCCAAAACTAAGGAAATTAATATAGCTGATCATTCAATTTTTTGTCATTATCAATCCTTAACCCAAAAATCAGGAAAATCCTGCCTAACTTTGATTAATGGCAGAAGATTTAAAAATAAATAGAACGGCCGCCAAGGCTGGACAATATGAATCGCTGATTCCACAAATTAGCGCCTTGCTAAGTGGTGAAACCGATTTTGTAGCAAATATGGCTAACGTCGCGGCAGCACTAAAAGAACAATTTAATTGGTTCTGGGTGGGTTTTTATCTGGTAAAAGATGAGCAATTGGTACTAGGACCATTTCAGGGTCCTGTTGCTTGTACCAGAATTGCAAAGGGAAAAGGTGTTTGCGGATCATCATGGGCACAAAATAAAACGTTAATCGTTCCAGATGTTGATGAATTTCCAGGACACATTGCATGTGCCTCGGCATCTAAGTCTGAGATTGTTTTGCCGCTTGTACAAGATGGAAAGGTAATTGGTGTGTTGGATGTAGATAGTGAATTTCTAGATTATTTCGATGAAACAGATCAAGTTTATTTAGAGCAGGTTATTTCCATTTTATTAAACAAATAATTTATCTGAATTGAAATTATCCAGGGAATATTATTTAAATGAAGATGTGCTGCATCTAGCCAAAGATTTGCTTGGAAAAGTTCTTTTTACAAATATTAATGGTGAAGTTTCTGCGGGAGTCATCGTCGAAACTGAAGCTTATTTCGGAATAAATGACAAGGCTTCTCATGCTTATGGAGGAAGAAGGACCAACCGAACTGAGACCATGTTTAGTGAGGGTGGTGTTGCTTACGTTTATCTGTGTTATGGCATGCACCATCTTTTTAATGTGGTAAGCTCGAAAATAAATGATCCTCATGCCGTCCTGATCAGGGCGATAGAACCGCTAGTAGGCAAAGCGTTGATGGAAGATCGCAGGAAAATGGCATTTACAAAGCCAGCTATTTCATCGGGCCCAGGTTCTGCGGCGAAAGCTTTAGGCATCAACAGGTCTTTCAATGCTAAAGATTTAACCGGAACAGAAATTTGGATTGAAGATCATCAAATTAATTTTGATGATAATGAGATTATGGCTTTTCCCAGGGTTGGAATTGCATACGCTCAGGAACATGCTGCACTTCCCTGGCGTTTCTTTATCAAAGGAAACAAATATGTGAGCAAACCTAACAAGGTTTAGTTTAATTCAAACTTTTCATTCGTCTTGCTGTTTTTCTTTCAAATATCTACAATCATGAAAAACGAGAAGAACATAGCAATATTGAAAGAAATGGCAGAGAGTGTGCGCACCTGTATGTTTACCACATTTTCTACGGGTGATGAACTGGGTAGCCGACCAATGGGTACCGCCAAAATAGAAGATGATGGAAGCATCTGGTTTTATACCAATGAATATTCGCTTAAATCAAAAGAAATTTCGAAAGAGAATAATGTGCTGCTGGCATACAGCGATCCTTCTAAAAATACTTATTTAACGGTAAAAGGAAAAGCTGAATTGGTAGATGATCAGGTTAGGAAAGAAGCCTATTTTTCGCCTTTTGTAAAAGCATGGTTTCCCGATGGTGTAGAAGATCCAAGATTAATTTTGATAAAGGTAACGCCTGACGAAGCCGAATACTGGGATGCATCATCCTCAAAAATTGTTGTGCTTTTTAGTATGTTGAAAGCTGTAGTTACCGGAGATACTCCTGATTTGGGCAAACATGATACAATGAAATTTTAAAATCACATTTATCTTTTAAAAGCAGGTTTGGAAACAATACCTGCTTTTTTTGTAATATTGAGGCAATGAAATTTGAAAACACTTTAGCTTTTGCAAAGGAACAGGATGAAAGAGATGAACTTAAACATTTCAGAGATCAATTCCTGTTTCCGAAATATCGTGATGAATCATTTATATACTTGTGTGGTAACTCATTAGGATTGCAACCTAAAGTGGCTAAAGAGGTACTTAATAGTCAGTTAGATAACTGGGCTAATCTCGCTGTAGAAGGTTGGTTTGATGGAGATGAACCCTGGATGTATTATCATAAAGAGCTGAAAAAGTTAATGGCGCCTGTTGTTGGTGCGCTCCCAAGTGAAGTCTGCCCGATGAATACGTTAACCGTAAACCTCCATTTGTTGATGATTAGCTTTTATCAGCCAAAAGGTAAGCGATTTAAAATCATCATGGAAGCTGGTGCATTTCCTTCTGATCAGTATGCAATAGAAAGTCAGGTTAGGTTCCATGGTTTTGATCCAAATGATGCAATTATCGAGGTTTTCCCGCGAGCTGGCGAAGAAACCCTTCAAACGGAAGATATTGTTGCTAAAATAAAGGAACAGGGAGATGAAATCGCCTTGGTACTTTTCGGTGGAATAAATTATTACACCGGTCAATGGTATGATATGGAAACCATTACCAAAGCTGGTCACAGCATTGGTGCAATGGTAGGATGGGATTTAGCTCATGCTGCAGGTAATGTCCCGGTTAAACTTCACGATTGGGATGTAGATTTTGCCTGCTGGTGTTCTTATAAATATCAAAACGCTGGCCCTGGAGGTATAAGTGGGATATTCGTACATGAAAAGCATTTTGAAAATACAGCGCTCAACCGGTTTGCCGGATGGTGGGGCTATCAGGAAAATAAGCGCTTCAAAATGGAAAAGGGTTTTATTCCCGAAGCCGGAGCTGATGGTTGGCAAGTAAGCTGTACGCAGGTAATGCCGATGGCTTTATATCATGCTTCATTACAAATTTTTAAGGAAGCTGGCTTTCTAAATATGTTAAGAAATAAAAGTATCAGTTTAACCAGTTATTTGGAATTTGTTGTGAATGAATTAAATATAGAATTAGAAGAAGTGCAATATAAAATTATTACACCTAAAAATTCAGAAGAAAGAGGTGCTCAACTATCTATCATTGCGGCTCGAAATGGTAAGGAAATTTTTGATGGTTTATTAGCGCATGGAATTCTTGGCGACTGGCGTGAGCCAAATGTAATTCGTTTAAGTCCGGTTCCGCTTTATAATTCATTTGAAGATGTTTACCAGACAGGTAAAGCATTATCAGAAGTCACCAAAAAGATATTAACTACGGCATAAACATGATTCATTATAACCCGAAAGATTGGTTTACATTTATTTTTCATTTTCATAAAGGCGATACTTTTAGGAAGTTATGGCCGCTAATGATTAGTATCTCAATATTTTCTGCTTTTGTAGCATTTCTTGAACTGAATGTGTTTCAGCTCTCCAAAAGTGATTATGTAAGCAATATCGGGATGATGCACAGCCTTTTAGGTTTCGTGATTTCTATGTTACTCGTTTTCCGAACAAACACTTCCTACGACCGGTGGTGGGAAGGCAGAAGGTTGCTCGGTGCACTCACCAACGTAAGCCGAAATTTCGCCATGAAAATTAAAGCGCTTAACTTACCAGAGGAGGAAGTAAGGTTTTTTGAGTATGGCATTCCAAAATATGCTTTCGCATTAAAAGAGCACCTCCGCGAAAAAAAATATTTCGGTAAGAATAGTTTTTTGATAGAGGTTGAAGAAAGCAAACATATTCCAAATCAAATTGCCAGCAGTATGATTTCGCGTTTATATGAGCTAACCCGAAAAGGATACATTTCGCAAGAACAGCTAATCGTGTTAACCAATGACGTGAATCAGTTTACGGATATTTGCGGAGGTTGCGAAAGGATTAAAAATACGCCTATTCCATTTTCTTACAGCGTTTTCATTAAGAAGTTCATTTTCATTTATGTACTAACACTTCCTATCGGATGGGTATTTAGCTTAGGTTATTTCCTGGTGCTGATTGTTCCATTTATACTATATGTACTGGCAAGTTTGGAGCTGATTGCCGAAGAGATTGAAGATCCGTTCGGATATGATCCGAATGATTTGCCGGTAGATCAGATTTCGAATAATATTGAAAAACACATTGAAGAGATTTTGAGCTAATGATCAAAATTGCCTGGCATCCATTGTACGCACATCCTTTGCCCGAAGGACATCGGTTTCCTATGTTAAAATATGAGCTCATTCCCGGACAGCTCCTTCATGAAGGTACAATTGATCAAAATAATTTATTTAGTCCGAACCTGGTTGATGAAGACATCATCCTGTTGACTCACGATGAGAATTACTGGAAACAATTGAAAGGACTTACCCTTCCACAAAAAGAACAAAGGAGAGTCGGTTTTCCACTTAATGCGCAACTGGTTGAACGTGAATTGCGAATTACACAAGGAACAATTGAAGGAACGCAATTCGCAATTGAAACCGGAATAGCATTTAATGTAGCCGGCGGAACCCACCATTCTGGCAGTAATTGGGGAGAGGGATTTTGCTTACTAAATGATCAGGCTATTGCAGCTAACTATTTGCTACATAATAATTTATTCAGTCGAATATTAATTATTGATTTAGATGTACATCAGGGAAATGGCACTGCTGAAATTTTCCGTAATGAACCACGGGTATTCACCTTTTCCATGCATGGCGAAAAAAACTTTCCATTCAGAAAAGAAATTTCAGATCTAGATGTACCGCTGGAAGACCATATCGGAGATGATGAATATTTATCGTTGCTTGATGAGAAGCTAAATCAAGCTTTCGATAAATCCAATCCGGAATTTGTATTTTATCTTGCCGGCGTAGATGTGCTGTCAACAGATAAACTAGGGAAATTATCTTTAAGTAAAGCCGCCTGTAAGGAGCGAGATCGCATGGTTCTTCAGGCCTGTAAAAGCAACGGCATTCCGCTGCAAGTAAGTATGGGTGGCGGCTATTCTGCAGATATCAAAGATATTGTAGATGCACATTGTAACACATATCGTTTAGCTTTTGATTTATTTACTTGATTCAATATCCTTATCTTCGCCGCATGTTGGAGATTATTTATGAGGATGAACATTTGATTGCGATTAACAAACCACATGGTTTATTGGTACATCAATCTTCTATTGCGAGGGATGCTACAGAATTTGCTTTACAAATGCTACGCGATCAGGTAGGCAAACACGTGAGTCCGGTACATCGTTTAGACAGAAAAACCAGTGGAATCTTATTATTTGCATTTGATAAGGAATCGGAGATCGCCATGCACCAGCAGTTTATGAATGCAGCCACCGAAAAAAAATATTTAGCGATTTTACGTGGCTTTACGCCAGATGAAATGGATATTGATTATCCTTTGGCTAAAGAGAATGGAACCATGCAAGATGCTTTTACCTCCTTTAAGACCCTGCAAAAGGCAGAAGTGGATGTAGCCTTCGGTAAACATGCAACTTCCAGGTATTCATTGGTTGAGGCAACTCCGAAAACCGGGCGTATGCATCAGTTAAGGAGGCATTTCAGTCATATTCTTCATCCAATTATTGGTGATAGAACTCATGGCTGTAATAAGCAAAATAAATTTTTTCTCGAACAATGGAACATGACAACCATGTTGCTCCATGCATCAGAACTGAAATTTATTCATCCTAAAAACCAAAAAGAGATCCATTTAAAAGCTGGGTTGCATGATGAATTCAAAAGAGTAATGGATTTTATGAAAATGAAGCTTTAACACAATTTTTGCATCGAAAAACTGTTTATAAAACATCTATGAATAAATACTTACGTTTAGCTTTCCCAATTTTAGCGCTTTTTGCCAGTAGTTGTTCTTCCGTTTACATGCCCAATGTACCAAATACGCCAATGTTAAGTAAACAGGGGGAATTTAGCGGTGGCGGCCATATTTCCTTAAAAGGTAATGCCAGTATTAATGGTGCTTATGCTGTTTCAAATCACATAGGTGTTTTGTTTAGTGGATCGGCGATGAATAGTGAACGTAAATCGAAAGATTTCGGACACAAATTGATTGAAATAGGGGGTGGTTATTTTGATACTTTCGGGCCGGATAATAACCGCATTATCGAAGTTTACGCTGGTGTTGGAAAAGGATGGAGTGACATTACCTTCAGAGATTATAAAAATGATGTTCTGGTAAGCAGCGAACTCCAGGAAGTAGATTATAGAAAATCCTTCCTTCAGGTAAACTATAGCTCTAAAAAGAAAAACAATTTAAAGTTGTTCGGCAAAGATTTTCCGATCAATTATGGTACGGCATTAAGAATCAGTCATGTGAAGATGGATCGCTTCTTTTTAAATGGCGTGTTTCAGCCCAAAGAAGACAACATTTTCTTCGAGCCAATCTTTTTTACCAGAATGGGATTAAGCAAAACCATTCAATTACAATATACAACAAGTAGTAATATCGGTCTGAAGAACAGAGATTATATGTCTGCCGGAAATTCAATTTTCACTATCGGCGTGGTGGTGAATGTTGGCGGGAAGTAAATCTCAACTCAATAACTGATTAATTTTCGATGAACGAAAAACATAAGTCAATGATCAATGGTTTAAGCATAATGCCTCAGTTATTGATTAAGGTTTCTGGTTTTATTCTGAAACCTTAAAAACAATAGGATAGAGGCAGTTAACAATCCAAAGGTAAGGCCATACCAAATCCCGTATACACCCAACCCAAAGGTAAATCCTAGTAAGTAACCTACCGGAATACCCACAACCCAATATGCTAAAAATGTGATAAATGTTGGCATATTCACGTCGCCAATGCCACGTAACACACCCAAACCAACCACCTGGGTTCCATCGAATAATTGGAAAAAGCCTGCAATAATCAGTAGTTGTCCGGCAATAGCTACAACTTTGGCGTCATCAGTATAGATGAACGGCATAATGGTGTGCGCTACAATAAAGATAATTGCTGTACAACTCATAAAAAGTAAAATGACATGGTAACTTGCGATGGCAGATTTCCGGAGATCATCAAAACTTTTTTTACCAAAATTATTTCCTGTTTTTATTGTTGCGGCAGAAGCTATACCGCTGGCAATCATATACGTCATCGATGCTAAACTGATCGCAATTTGATGCGCTGCCTGTTCAACAGCACCAATAGTTCCAATTAGAATAGCTGCACCGCTAAAGGCACTGATTTCAAAGGAATACTGCAACGCAACCGGTGCACCAATTTTGATGATTTTAGTGGCATAAACCTTATCAATAAATGTAGCTTTAAAGCCAATAAGATATTTTTTAAAATGTTTTGATCGCAGTACATAAATCGCCATTACAACAGCCATCAATGATCTGTCTATCAGCGTACTTAAGCCAACTCCGCTTACGCCCATTGGTTTAATGCCAAACATTCCCTTTACAAAAATGATCCCTAAAGTGATATTTAAAACATTACCCCAAATGGAAACAAACATTGCCTGCTTGGTAAAACCTAAACCTTCGGCAAACTGCTTAAAAGTCTGGAATACGAGTAAAGGGATGATGGATATCGAAAGCAATCCCAAATATGGTTTAGCATAAGCTACAACTGCTGGTGTTTGATTTAAATGATCAATTACCAACAACATTCCAAAATGCACCAGCGCATAAAGCAATATACCCACCAACACATTAATAATTAAGCTGCTCGATAGAAGTTTTCCGCATTCCTGATCATTGTTGCGACCATGTTCTTGTGCAATTAAAGGTGTTAATCCGTACGAAATACCTAAACCAATCACCATGATCAGAATAAAGATACTGTTAACAAGCGATACAGCGGCAAGCTGTGTGGTATCAGTGAAGTGGCCAACAATTACACTATCAGCCATATGTACCAAAGTGTGCCCAACCTGCGATCCAACAATTGGCAATGCCAGATGAAGATTTTCTTTGTAGTAGGGCTTGTATTTGGTATAAATTTTAGAAAACATAAGGCTGCAAAGGTCGGCTTTTTTAATATGAAAAAAGATAGCTTTGATTAATTATGCGGTTTACTTGGTAATTACGGTGATGATTTCTCATCACTCATACAGCGAAACAATAACATCGTTTTTATACAGCTACGAAATATTCTTCCTTCTCCGAAGTATAGGCTCTAATTACATTGGTAAGAATAAGATTCACTAGTATTTTCTGTGCTTTCCGATAGGAGCAGCGTAGTAATTTGCTCAGTTCTTTTAAGGTAATTCGCTGATTGCGATCCAAATATTCCAAAAGCTTTTTCTCATTATCAGAATAGGAGATGAGTACCCCTTTATCTTTATGATCATTTTTGAGCACCTCCACAATAATTTTGCTGGCCAATACACTCTTGTCATCAATTCGGATATATGCCCACCATTTTTTATGTTCATCCAGTGCATAATGCGGCTTAGTATCGCTTTCCGGAATGTTGGCAACCAATACTAGTTTCTCATCAACATAAATTTCTTCGAAATAAGGTTCAATGGCGGGCTTGCAAAACTGATGGGCAGCCGTAAGGATCATGTATTTTTCTTCTTCTTCCGATTTTACACCTTTGATGGTGCCATCATCGGCTACGCCAATAAGCAACTTACCGCCCTTATTATTTGCAAAGGCAACTAAGCTTTTTGCAATCTTTTCGGTGTTGGTAATCGTTTTTTTAAAATCGAGCATCACACCTTCGCCCTGCAGAATTAAACTTTTAATACTTGGCATAATAGATCAATAAGCAACAGTTGGCGTTTCGCCTTGATGCAGGTTTCGGATATAAACTTCGTTCATTACGGTAGCACAAAGCACCCCATTTTTATCAGTAATTTCCATAGGAAAGGCCTTTACAAATTTACCAACGGTTTTTAATGCGTCTTCGGCTTCGGCTATCATCTCATCGGTTACACGAATGGTAAAATATAAATTCGATCTTCCAGGTTTTAAATATTGAATAGATGCACTTTTTAACCAAACCCGAACTTTAAAACCCCGTCTTTGCATTAGTTGATCGAATAACAAGGCATAAAATGGATCGGTGGCAGCGTAAATAGTTCCCCCAAAAATAGAACCATTATAGTTCTTATTCAGGAAACTTTTGCTCAGTTTAACAGTACAACTTCTAAAATCCTCTTCAAATTTCTTCACCCAAATGCGCTGAAAAAATAAAGGTGGATAAAAGCGCATTACCCATTTCAAGGTGTTTTGAGAAATAATCATATTGCCTAATATCAGAAAGATTTAGCACCTTTTAAAGTTTTTAAGCCCGATGTTCAGTAATATTTCAGTAAATAAAGGTGGCAAACAATTATTTGTTAAAGAATTCATCAAATCCTGATTTTTTCAAAAAGCATGTATATAATTCTGAATGTGATCGAACTTAAAAATGGCAATGTGCCAGCTGGTATCCTTTACCGAGAATGCAGCTATGAATCAGCTACATATCTAAAAACGCCAATACTTGATAACAAAAATAAAACTAAATGATTACAAGGTTGTTAAGTGTATAGATAACAATAAAAAACTATGAAAAAAATAATTTTAAGTCTTGCTTTTGCTGGCACATTGATGATTGCCACATCAGCATGCAATTCATCTAAGAATATGGCTGGTTCATCAGACAGTACTTCGATGGATTCTACAGCAACTACGGCGCCAATGGATACGACAAGAACCACACCGCCAGATACATCTAAAACTACACCACCGGATACAACAAAAACACCTCCGATGCAGTAATATAAATGCCACTCTAAATCAAGAGTGGCATTTATTTTTATAATCTGTTTTATTTATTTGTGCTAATTTGTACTTTCAGCAAATAAACCAAATATCGAAATGGATCCAAAATCTAAAGCAAACAATCGTAATGTTATATTTTTAGTCATCGTAGCCGCTCTGGGTTATTTCGTTGATATATATGATCTTGTTTTATTCTCGGTAGTTCGTGTACAAAGTTTAACTGAAATTGGCGTTTCACCTGAAAACATGCAATCTGATGGTTTCCTGATCATCAACTCGCAGATGTTTGGATTGCTTCTTGGGGGGATTCTTTGGGGCGTGATGGGCGATAAGCTTGGCCGAATTAAAGTACTTTTCGGCTCCATTTTATTATACTCCTTAGCTAATATTGCGAATGGTTTTGTTACCTCGGTAAATAGCTACGCTATGATCAGGTTTATTGCTGGTATTGGTTTGGCCGGAGAGCTTGGAGCAGGCATTACGCTTGTTGCTGAAACCATGGATAAAGAAAAGCGTGGTTACGGCACTATGATTGTTGGTGCAATTGGATTGCTGGGCGCAGCCGTGGCAGCAACGGTAGCGTCAAAATATACCTGGCAAACCTCATATTTCGTAGGTGGTGGAATGGGACTGGTTTTATTGCTCCTTCGTGTAGGTACATTTGAATCAGGAATGTTTAAACATGCCGCCGGCGCTGACGTTTCTAAAGGAAACATTTTCATGCTTTTTAACAATAAGAAGCGATTTCTGAAATATCTCTACTGTATTTTAATTGGTATTCCATTGTGGTTTGTAGTTGGAATTTTAGTTACACTTGCCCCAGAATTTGGGAAGGCATTGGGCGCCACTGAGCCGCTGAAAGCCGGAACCGGAATCATGTTCACTTATTTTGGTATTGCAATTGGCGATGTGGTAACGGGCCTGCTTTCTCAGGTGCTTAAATCCCGTAAAAAAACCGTATTCATTTTTCACTTGCTTTCGGCAATTAGCGTGGTGGTTTATTTAACCAGTTATGGATTAACGAGTGATTCCTTTATCTGGATTTGCTTGTTCATGGGTTTTTCGGTAGGATATTGGGCTACCTTTGTCACCATAGCATCAGAGCAATTCGGAACCAATATTCGTGCTACGGTAACTACTACAGCTCCTAATTTTGTACGTGGCGCACTTATTCCAATTACTTTTCTGTTCGAATTTCTCGCGAAAAAATATGGTTTAATTTCTGCAGGGTATTTAGTTATGGCTATTTTAACCATCATCGCCGTGTTTGGATTGAGTCAGTTGAAGGAAAGCTTTAGTAAGGATCTTGATTATCTCGAAGAATAATTAACGGATTTGACAGTAAAGCTTTCGAGATAAAAGATTATGTCAATCCAATGTACTATCTAAACATTTATCAATATAGCTCCTTTAATAGCTTTAAATTTGTGAATACTTAATCACACCACCATGTTTAAAGAAGAAGTTGCAGAACGTTATAAGCAAATACAGGATGAAATTTGCAGGGGATTGGAAATTGCCGACGGAAAGGGAAAATTTCAGGAAGAGCTTTGGGAAAGAAATGGTGGGGGAGGCGGTCGCACCCGAATCATGCAAAACGGTTCGATTATCGAAAAAGGTGGTGTAAATTTCTCTGCGGTATATGGAAAACTTCCGGAACCGGTAAAAAAGGCCTTTAATGTAACTGAAGATGATTTTTTCGCTACTGGAGTATCTATCGTTATTCATCCAAATCATCCTTTAGTTCCGATCATCCACATGAATATCCGCTACTTTGAGCTAAATGAAGAAACGCGTTGGTTTGGTGGCGGAATTGATTTAACACCGCATTATGTGTTTGAGAACGATGCCCGTTTTTTTCATCACAAATTGAAGCAGGCATGTGATGATTTTAGCATTGACTTTTATCCGAAATTCAAGAATCATGCTGATGATTATTTTTTTATCAAGCACCGTGAAGAAACCCGTGGTATTGGTGGCATTTTTTACGATCGCTTGAAGCCAGAAAATACAAATTTATCCTGGGAAGAAATTTTAGATTTTTCGATTAATGTTGGTGAAACATTTTTACCAATTTATACAGAATTGATTGACCGAAACCGCGACAAGCAATTTACCGAAGTTCAAAAAGAATGGCAGTATCAGCGCCGCAGCCGTTACGTAGAATTTAATTTAGTTTACGATTCCGGAACCAAATTCGGCCTGGAAACCAATGGCCGGATTGAATCAATATTGATGAGTTTGCCGCCACAGGCAAACTGGGGTTACAATGTTCAGCCGGGAAATGATACAGAGGAATTCAAAACGCAACAATTTCTAAGAAAGGGAATTAATTGGGTTTAAAGATTTGTATCGGCATTCATGCTGGTCATTAATTTTGCCTAATTAATTTTTTTAATTTTTTGGGCTGTTTCAAGCTCATTTATGAGATGATAGCTGTGTATAAAAGTATTAATAATTGAGTCTTATAATTAATATTATGTTAAGTTGATATTTTGCAATACTATCCTATTCTCTTTTTTATTATCATCTTACAATTCCTGGAGTTTACGGTTCAGTTCCTGAACTTTGTCTGTAGCATTTTTTCTGGTGTAAATGTCTACAAGTAACTGAACTGTTTTTTTGTCGTTAGGATTAATTTCATTTGCTCTTTGTAAAGCAAACTGCGCCCTGTTAATCAGATTATTATATTTGTTGGCTTTGTCTGCTTCATTTTTACTGAGCGTTTCATTTGCACTGTTAATATAAGCCAGACTCAATTGATAAAGCGCATCAAAATAATTTTGGTCGCTATCAAGTGCTTTATCATAAGCGAGAATTGCTGTCGCATTATTTCCATTTACTTGCTGTAGATAACCGTACAAAAAGTAAAGTAATTTATTGCCTTTTTCTACTTTTAAATTTCCCTCGATCAATGCAGCAGCTCTGGTATAGTTCTCAGTATCCAGAAGCAAGTTAATGTAATCGTTAGTAAGATTTCTTTGAAAAGGATTTTTCACCAGGCCATCTTCAAGAGTTTTGATTGCCGTTTCATTATCGTATTTCCCGACGTATAACTGTGCAAGCTTTTGAAACATCGCCGCATTCTGAATACCATTATCTTTTGCTCTTTTGAAGTAATTTATGGCTTCATCATAATTCTGGATGTTTAAAGCACAAATTGCCGTATTTAACGCTAATGTGGTATCTGCAGGAAAACTATCACTTACTTCTTTCAGGTCGTTGTAAGCCTCAGTAAAATCATTGTTAAAAAACGATGAATTAGCTTTTTCCTGTTTTTTAATTAAGATATTATGGTTCGAAGCTTTAATTAAGCCAGAATTGTCTTCGTACTTATCTAAACCCCTCGCCTGCTTAATTGCTGCATTCGCCGCGTCATAAAACTTATCAGAATTGGCTTTATCTGTATCGATGAGCGACGCGAAAGATGTTAAATATGATTTGATTGACCAGGTTTCTGCCCAGTTTTTTGTTTTGTTATCTTTCTCTGCTGATTCTATTGATTTAAGACCTTCGGTAATAATCGCAAGTTGCTTTTTTTCATCCTCTTTATTAGCAATCGAGGCTTGAAGTTTACCTACCGCATTTCTGGCAATTAGTATCTGGCTTTTTTGAGCAACAGCATTAAATGAAACAAAAAATGAGAGGGCTAATATCAACTTTGAACCGCTATGCATAGGATAATTGTACGTTAAATTCGTAAAATGTATTGGTAATGCCGTAAAAATAAACAAAAAAAAAGAGTCCCGAATTAATTCGGGACTCTTTTTTAAATTGTTATCATTTATTGCTTAGGAAGCGCATCTAAACGTTTTTTGATGTCTTCGTAATTTTTAGTGTCATTTCTGAAACCATAAATTGTTTTAAGGGTTTCCAAAGCACCTGGATTTTTAGGGTCAATTTCTAACGCTTTTTTGTAGTAAGGTAGAGATTTGTCTAACAAACCATTCATTTTGGCAGTTACATCATTAAACTCTTTAACTTTTTTAGCATCAATTTTATTTCTTTCATTTTGTAGCTTTAGCGCTTGAGAGAAATAAATGTTTCCTAATAAAACCTGATAGTTTGGGTTAGTAGGCTCTTTTGTTGCCAATGCATTTAACATTTGCTCCGATTTAGCAGCATCTCCCCTGTCGATATAAATTTGAGTTTCTGTTTTGATTAACTCAGCATTATCAGGATATTTTGCTACCGCTTCTTTAATAATTGCCAACGCAGCTGTGGTATCCTTTTGCTTACGTAAAGTAATGTCAACCAGCTCGTTGTATAATTCTGATGACTGTGGTGAGTTTAAAGAGATAACCTTTTTAAACTGCTGAACAGTAGCTGGCCAGTCTTCAGTATTTCTTGCTGCAATGCCTGCGTTTAAATACATCGAAGTATCCTGAGGATTAATTACTGTTGCCTGAACAAATTTGGTGTAAGCTGTCTTATAATCTTTTTTGTTGTAAGCCATCACACCTGCATTTCTTACTGCATTTGCAATATTTGTTTCAGCCAAAGCAAAATTATCTTTTTCCGACCCTTTTGCGTCAATTTTTTTACCTTCAGCAATAGCATCTTGAGCGATCTTAATGTTTGCATCTGCATTTGCCGCATCTACAGTATCTAAAATTGCCGCTGATGAAGCAAACAAAGCACGATACGACCATGCTTCCGGCATTACTTTAGATTTCTCATCGGCAATTGCCTTATCCGTATTAGCTAAACCACTTTTAATGGTTTCCAGTTTTTTAGCCAACGGTGTAGAAGCACCTTGTGAAGTTAGTTGAAAAATGCCCCACTTTTTTTTAGCCTCGTTAACTTCGCTTTTCTGAGCAAACGCAGCGCTTACAGTGCCTGCTAAAATTATACCTAGAAATACTCTTTTCATAATTTTTATTCTAATCTTAATTTAGTTAATTTTCTTCTTCCGTTTCGTCCTCTGAATCTGTTTCATCTTCTTCAGTTTCTTCTGCTTCGGTTGTATCGGCTTCTAACTCTTCTCCGTCAGTTACCACAACATCTGTTAAATCAACTGTTTCTTCTTCATCTTCTTCATGATCAATTTTGGTTACCGAAGCAATTTCATCATCACCTTTTAAAGATATCAAACGAACGCCCTGAGTAGCACGTCCCATCACTCTTAAAGCAGAAACAGGTATTCTAATTACAATGCCTGATCTGTTGATGATCATCAAATCTTCGCTGTCTGTAACGTCTTTAATTGAAACCAATTGTCCTGTTTTTTCTGTAACGTTAATGGTTTTAACACCTTTACCGCCACGGTTTGTCACACGATAATCTTCAATGTCTGTTCGTTTTCCGTATCCTTTTTCTGATACTACTAACACCGTAACCTCCGGATTGTTTACAGCAATCATGCCAACAACCTCATCTTTATCATGTGCCAATCTCACTCCACGTACACCAGTTGCAGTTCTACCCATCGGGCGAACAGTTTTCTCATTGAAACGAATTGCCCTTCCTGAGCGTAAAGCCATTACAACTTCGCTTTCTCCATTAGTTAAACAAGCTTCTAATAAAACATCACCTTCGTTAATGTTAATTGCATTGATACCGTTTACACGTGGACGAGAGTATGCTTCAAGAGAAGTTTTCTTAATGGTACCTTTTTTAGTACACATAATAATGAAATTGTTCTCTAAATACTCATGATCTTTGAGGTTTTTAACTTTGATATAAGCCTTAATTTTCTCGTCTTTCGGAATGTTGATGATATTCTGAATTGCCCTTCCCTTACTTGTTCTCGAACCTTCAGGAATTTCGTAAACCCGTAACCAGAAACATCTTCCGGCTTCAGTAAAAAATAACATGTAATTATGATTGGTTGCAACCAACATGTGCTCAATGAAATCTTCATTTCTTGAGGTACTGCCTTTTGATCCTTTTCCACCTCTGCCCTGCGCCCTGAATTCAGTTGCTGGTGTACGTTTTACGTAACCTTCGTGTGAAATGGTAATTACTACTTCTTCATCATCAATGAAATCTTCCATGCTCATATCTTCAGCAGAATGAACAATGGTGGTTTTACGTTCATCGCCGAACTTTTGTTTAACCTCTTCAAGCTCATCTTTGATAATCTTCATCCGCAAACCTTCATCTGCAAGAATAGATTTCAAATATTCAATGGTTTTCATCAACTCAGCATATTCTTCCTTAATTTTATCACGCTCTAGTCCTGTTAAACGACGAAGCGTCATATCAAGAATTGCCCGAGCCTGAAGGTCGCTTAAACCAAATTTCTCCATTAACCCTAAACGGGCTTCTTCAGGTGTTTCTGAAGCACGGATTAATTTAATTACTTCATCTAAATGATCTAAAGCAATTAAATAACCTTCTAAAATATGAGCTCTTTTTTCAGCCTCAGCCAGTTCATATTTGGTACGGCGAATAACTACATCATGACGGTGATCTACAAAATGTACAATTAAATCTTTCAGATTTAACATCTGCGGACGACCTTTTACCAATGCAATATTGTTTACACTGAAAGAGGTTTGTAAAGCCGTATATTTATATAAGTTATTTAAAACGATGGAAGCATTTGCATCACGTTTTATCTCGTAAACAATGCGGATACCATCTTTATTGGATTCATCTTTAATGTTTGAAATACCTTCCAGCTTTTTCTCGCCCACTAATTCAGCTGTACGCTCAATCATTTGTGCCTTATTTACCTGGTAAGGAATTTCGGTTACAATGATTACTTCACGATCTTTAATGCTTTCAATTTCGGCTTTAGCACGCATCACGATACGACCGCGACCAGTTTCAAAAGCTTCTTTAACGCCATTGTAGCCGTAAATAATACCACCCGTTGGAAAATCAGGAGCTTTGATAAACTTCATTAATTCTTCGATGGTAATATCTCTGTTATCGATATAGTTTATAATCCCATCAATAGATTCTGTTAAGTTATGTGGCGCCATATTGGTCGCCATACCTACCGCAATACCAGATGATCCGTTAACCAAAAGGTTTGGGATTTTTGCTGGTAAAACGGTTGGTTCCTGTAAGGTATCATCAAAGTTCAGCTGAAAATCTACTGTATCTTTGTTAATATCGGCAAGCATTTCCTCAGCAATTTTAGAGAAACGTGCCTCCGTGTAACGCATTGCAGCTGGTGAGTCACCATCAATGTGACCAAAGTTTCCCTGACCATCAACCATTGGGTAACGTAAGCTCCAATCCTGAGCCATACGAACCATGGTAAAATAAACAGATGAATCTCCATGCGGGTGATACTTACCTAAAACCTCACCCACAATACGGGCAGATTTTTTATGTGGTTTATTACTTGTTACACCAAGATCGAGCATACCATATAAAACACGGCGGTGTACCGGTTTCAATCCATCGCGTACATCAGGCAAAGCCCTTGATACAATAACCGACATTGAGTAGTCAATGTAGGCCGATTTCATCTGCTCCTCTATATTAATTTGGATGATTTTGTCGTTTTGTTGATTTTCTAAATCTTCTGCCATAAATTATTATTCTCGTTATCAAAAACGATATTTCAAAAAAAAGGTGTTATTATAACCTTGCGAATTTAGCAAAAATATGCCGAAATAAGGCATTGTGGAAAAGTTTTGCCTATCTACAAAGCTTTTCTGATGCTTAATTTTTTTAGTGTGCTTAAAGCGACATTTAAATGATTTTTTTGAAGCAGCTGAATTAAAGCGCAGCGTCTTTAATGTATCGAGAATCTGATACAATTGGTAGGATTAGGTCATCCAAATTTATATTTTTGCTTATAACCAAAAATTGTAATGGCTAAACAAAAAAAGTCGGCGATGATTTTTATCATGATCACGCTGCTGATTGATTTTACGGGATTCGGAATTATTATACCAGTGTTGCCCAAACTGATTCAGGAATTTACCGGTGGAAGTGTTAGTGTGGCGGCCGATTACGGCGGCTACCTGATGGTTGCATTTGCATTGGCACAATTTATCTGCTCTCCAATTATGGGTGGTCTAAGTGATAAATACGGACGCCGGCCAATTTTGCTATTCTCGCTTTTTGGTTTAGGTATTGATTATATTTTTTTATCCTTCGCTCCTTCCATCTTTTGGTTATTTATTGGCAGAATTATCGCCGGAATAACAGGAGCCAGTTTTACAACTGCTATGGCTTACATTGCTGATATTTCTGAACCAGAGAAAAAAGCTCAAAATTTTGGCCTTGTTGGTGCGGCATTCGGTGTAGGCTTTATTTTAGGACCTGTAATTGGCGGCATCTTTAGTACTTTCGGTCTACGGGTTCCATTTATGATTTCGGCAGGACTTGCTTTAATTAATTGGCTATACGGATATTTTATTCTTCCAGAATCACTTGGTAAAGATAAACGGAGAGAATTTTCATGGAAACGGGCAAATCCGATAGGCTCATTCCTGAACGCTTCTAAATATCCGGCCATACTGGGGCTACTGGCGACCCTATTACTGTTATATATTGCCAGCCATTCCGTACAATCTAACTGGTCATATTATGTAATCGAAAAGTTCCAGTGGGATTCTACCATGATCGGTTATTCATTAGGCGTAGTAGGTTTAATGGTGGCTATCGTTCAAGGTGGATTGATCAGGTTGATCATCCCTAAAATTGGAAACCGAAAGGCAATTTACTTTGGATTAATGTTGTACGTAATCGGTTTTGTGTGCTTCGCTTTCGCTAATAGCGGTTTAATGATGATGATTTTTATAGTTCCTTATTGTCTAGCTGGTATCGGCGGACCCGCCATGCAGAGCATTATATCCAACCAGGTACCTGAAAATGCGCAAGGCGAAATTCAGGGAATAACCACAAGTTTGCAAAGTTTAGCCGCAATCATTGGTCCATGGCTGGCCAGTCATATTTTTGTTTATTTCATCCAGGATGGTACTCCGTTATATTTTCCTGGTGCGCCTTTTATTTTAAGCGCCTTTTTAACGCTGATTGGTTTTTTTATCGCCATCAGGGCAATGCGAAAATATCATTAACGCGAAGCCTGCAGTATCTTAAACTCATTGTAAGCCATCACCACATTATAAACCATTAATACTATCGCTTCAATTTTTACGGTTTTGGATGTATCAATTTGTGTTAATGCCGAAAACAAAAATACTGCTGCAATCAATCCAATTGATATGAAAAAGGAAAGTTTAAACGAGCGGTAAAGCATCGATAACCTGAATAAGGTTTTTTTCTTAAACATTACCGGATCCTTAATCAACTGAACAATGTTGCTGAAAACAAAAAATAAAATCAGGATGATGGTGATGCCAGAGATAGTGCCTTGTTTCAAGCTTGGAATCACCAAAATCTGATTAGAAATAAAATAAGCTACAATAAGGATGCAAGCCAGGGTTTTTAATAACTGCCAGTTTTTATTTCTGAGTAACCAACGCATCGAAGAAAACTTTTCCTGATCTGTAAGCATTTGCAGTTTAGCCCGTGCATCTGCAGAAAAGGAAACAAATGGATTAATAATGCTGATGATAACGATAAGCAAGGTGCTCACAAATTGAAAAATACCATCTGATACCAGCACATGAATCCGATCATCTGTTAAAATATTAGTGTTAAAAAAGGAGATTACAATTAAAACAATAATCACAAAATGAAAAACAATTGGAAAATAGTTTTCGATATTTCCATTTTGTGTGTTTGGGTTGTCTGCCAGTTTGAATTGATCATTATCGAGGTATTTATTCATTAACCGAATAATAACCAGCAGAATAAAAAGTGAGAACATTGAGTTTGCGTTTGTATTAAATTAAGGTCGGCAAAATAATACTATAATAGCGCATTTGCAAGATTAGCCAATTCACTTCGCTCACCCTTTTGCAATGTAATGTGCGCATATAAAGGATGATTTTTAGCATTCTCAATGAGATAAGATAATCCGTTGCTTTCCGAATCGAGATAGGGTGTGTCAATTTGATAAATATCTCCTGTAAAAACTATTTTCGTATGCTCACCCGCCCTCGAAATAATGGTTTTCACTTCATGCGGTGTGAGATTTTGCGCTTCATCTATAATGAAGAAGATTTTTGTTAACGTTCTTCCCCTAATAAAAGCCAGCGGTGCAATTGCAATTTTTTCTGTAGCGATTAACTCATCAATTTTGGCAGTCATTTTTTCATCACCACTAAACTGATCTTTAATAAAGCGGAGATTATCCCAAATGGGTGCCATAAAAGGATCTGTTTTAGATTTGGCATCGCCAGGCAAAAAACCAATGTCTTTGTTGCTAAGTGATACAATTGGTCGGGTAATATAGATTTGCCTGAACTCTCGGCGTTGCTCCAGAGCGCTCGCAAGTGCCAGCAGTGTTTTGCCGGTGCCCGCATTTCCCTGAATACTCACCAGTTTTATATTTGGATCTAACAAAGCATGTATGGCGCAGGCCTGTTCGATATTTTTTGGTTTAATTTTAAATATAGCATCTGTTGAAACAGATGAAAGTGTTTTCAGGGCATGATTATAAAACACATTGGCAACCTTCCGCTTGTTTTTTAATACGTAAAAATGATTTCCCTCTTTCGCTGAAAGCACTATATTCTCCGTATCTAAGTACTTGGTTTTTTTTACCTCATCGATAATTGATTCAGGAAAATTTGACAGTTCTGTCTTGCCGGCGTAGAGCTCATCAACATTTTTAATTTTGCCGGTTTCATAATCTTCTGCGTGTAAATCAAGTGCTTTGGCTTTCAAACGCAGGCATATATCTTTTGAAACGAGCACAACTTTTTTGTTGGGATATTCGTCTTTCAGACTTAACGCGGCGTTCAAAATTTTATGATCGGTTTTGCCCTTGCCAAATATCTCCTCCGCATCAGTTTTTAAGGGTTGATTATTTAAAATCACCCTGAATTTACCAGCACTTTCTGTTTTTAGTTGAACCCAATCACTGATAAGTTGCTGTTTGGAGGTTTGATCAATTAACCTGATAAAACTTCTGGCTTCGAAATTCCGGGTATCGTTTCCACTTTTAAAATGATCGAGTTCCTCTAATACCTGGATAGGAATAGCAACATCGTGTTCATGGAAGTTGTTGATGGCATCATGATCATATAAAATCACAGATGTATCTAAAACGAAGATTTTTTGAGTGGGGTTAATTGGGGTTTTACCTTTTTTAGCCATAAGGTAAATTTAATATTTTGGATAGGATTTGCACCAAATATTGCAATCTTTTAAATGCAAAGTAAAAAACGGTATAAATAAAAACGGGGTCCTTCTTCTTTCGATTCAGTTCCCCGTTTTAACCTTAAAACAACCATAGTTGTATTTAAAGCATCTAATTCTTGTTACTTTGATTTTTCCATTTCCGTAAGGTTTTACAACTTTTACGATCCGTGAAAATTTATTTCCGACTATTCTGTTCGTAAACTTCCTAGTTTTCAATAAGCTCTGTTTGGGCCTGTGCGATTTTCGAATAATCTATCTTTCGATGAGGATTATTTATATTCTTACTCGGTTTAACCCTTTCTGAAATTAATCGTTTTCCCTGTAAACATATCCGAAATAACTCTCTGTTCAGATCATTATCTCTTTTGGATGGTTTTATCAGAATTCAAAGTACTTCGTATTTGATATCATCTAATTTAGTACAAAAACACCCCTGTGTCAAGCAAAAATCGACACAAATTATTAACATAGTTTTAAACTTAAAAACACTGGTTATCAACATGATAAATAGATATAGTATTCATTTCTTTAAAGCCAACGCATATTATCAAAGTTTATTAACATCAACGCTATAAGAAATTATAAACATTTTATAACATTTTGGTAACCAGTGCACTAGTTAAATTCTGCCTGAATTTTCTAAAAAATCAAAAAACTTAATTTTCAGTGCAACAAAAAACATGTGTATTATGTTATTTTTGTACATGCAGATCAGGCAACCCATTCGAAATATTCAAGACTTTTTATTAAGTACTTACTTTGCGGATGGGTTGCGAATTACGATAGGTGTTCTCCTCCCCTCACTTATACTAGCACAATTCGGTATGCTAACCTATGGCATGACTTTATCGCTCGGTGCTTTGTGTGTGAGTGTGGTGGATAGCCCCGGGCCGATGGTTCACAGGCGGAACGCAATGTTCGTTACAACGATATTAATTTTCGTATTTTCAATCATCACCGGACTTACCAATAAAAGCCATTATTTCATAGGTTTTTTACTGGCCATTTCGAGTTTTATCTTTTCGATGTTTTACATCTATGGGGTAAGAGCTGCGTCGGTTGGTACAGCCGTTTTACTTATCATGGTGTTGAGCATCGATGATGTTCGCCCATGGCAAGAGGTGATTTCTCACTCGCTAATGGTTTTGGCCGGGAGTTTATGGTATACAGGATTAAGTTATTTCGTCTATCGCCTCCGCCCCTTTCGTTTGGTACAACAATCTTTAAGCGATTCTATTTTAGAGGTAGCCGAATTTTTGAGGGAAAAAGCAAAGTTTTATCATCAGAACAATAATTACGATAAAACCTACGCCGATTTGTTGCAGTTACAAGTTTCGGTACACGAAAAACAAGATGCCGTTCGCGAACTTCTCTTCAGAACAAGGGAAATTGTAAGAGATTCAAGTCCGGAAGGCAGATTTTTATTGCTGGTATTTGTAGATATGGTTGATTTGTTTGAGCAAGTGATGTCAACTTATTATAACTATCAGCAATTACATGATCAGTTTGATAAAGCGGGTATTTTATCAGACTATGAAATGGCGATAAAACGTATTTCTTATGCTTTGGATGATATTGCCTTTGCCTTGAAAAGCGGTGGAAAACCAGTAATCTCCAAACGATTGCTTATCGAAATTGAACGTTTAAAAATTAAAATCAATAACCTGGAGAAGAATAATACCAATCAGGAATATAGTACCATTGGGATTATTGCTTTGAAAAATATCGAAGTAAATATTGAGAATATCCTATCAAGGGTGAAAACAATTTTCAGTTATTTCAAGGTCCGCAATAACAAAGATATTCGTCAGGCGGAAGTGGATACCGAGAAATTCATTAAGCGCCAGAAATTTGATTTTGATTTATTTAAGGAAAATCTCACTTACAGTTCTTCAACCTTCAGGCATTCGTTAAGGGTTACGGTAGTCATGTCGCTTGGGTTTATCGTTTCGCAAATACTTGATTTCTCTCACAGTTACTGGATTTTGTTAACCATTTTAGTGATTTCCAAACCCGGCTTCAGTCTAACTAAAGAGCGAAATTATCAACGGTTAATTGGTACAACCGTTGGCGCTTTCATTGGTATGGCGGTAGTGAGTTATATTCATGATAAAAATGCGCTTTTTGTAATTCTATTAATATGCATGGTTGGAAGCTACAGTTTTCAGCGTAAAAACTATGTGGTGAGTGTGCTTTTCATGACGCCATACATCCTTATCTTATTTGATTTCCTCGGAATGGGTTCTATTGCCTTAGCCAGGGAGAGGATTTATGATACATTTATTGGGTCGGGTATTGCTTTGTTAGCCAGCTACTCACTCTTTCCAACCTGGGAACATGAAAAACTAAAAGAAGCGATGACCGACATTATAAAAGCTAACAAAGCTTATTATGAACAGGTTGCCAGGTTGTATTTTGAAAAAGTTTATAACCGGACAGATTACAAGTTGGCGAGAAAAGAAGTATATGTGGCTACTGCAAACTTAGCGTCATTATTTCAGCGAATGTTCTCTGAACCTAAAAGTAAGCAGTTATTTATTAAAGAAGTACATCAGTTTACAGCATTAAGTCATTTGCTGTCTTCGTATGTGGCCACACTCTCGCTCTACAATAAAGAGCACGAATTTACTTTCGAAAATTTCGACGCCTTAAAACCTATTGCTCAAAATACAGATTATTTGCTTGATACTGCGATGAATAATTTACTTGAAGGCAAAAATACGATTGAAAATGTTCCGTTGATACGCCTGGCAGATACCGGCTTAAAAATAGTAGAAGGAAAAGACTTGGTGCCAGAGCAATTTGACTTGATTCAAAAAGTTGCCTATGATATTTACAAACTTACAGTTAAGGTAAAAATTTAGTTTTTCGCAATAAATTCAATTACACTGCAAGCGCTAAAAGGCAAAGTATAACTTGTTCCGTTGTCTAATTTAAATACGATTTTTGCATCACAGGGAAAATTCTTGTCTGCTAAATCTTTCGCCTCAAATATTATTGGATAAAACTTTTGTTCGGGATTGTCTGACTTAACGGTCTCTTCCCTTAGCTTAAATTTAAGTTTTAATTCTGTTTCTCCAGCTTTCAAATAAACTTTATCAATTTTTTTAAAACTCGTATTTGCGGTGAAATTGATCATCAAATGATTATCCATTCCGCTACTATTATCTTTAAATAGCTCGAAAGCGTAGTAACTTTTGTCATCTCTAAAGTATTGATAATCGATACTCTGCTTAGTTTGCTGACTATATGCAATATTGCCAAATGCAATTAACGCGAAAAATAATAATGTAGTTTTCATAGCTTAAAACTTAGGGCATGGAACTTTAAAACCTTTAAAATTGTTATGTCTGTAAATAAATGATAGTTCATAAGTGCGGGGTGTTGCGCTCAATAGTTTATTTCCGTAAACAGTATAGTTCAATCCGGCGCTCACATCACCCATCGCTACGCCAACGTAAGGATAAAATGAGGCTTCGTTAAACTTAAACCACATGCCGAAATTTAGTTTCAAACGGGTTTCATCGTTAGGTTTGAAACCTACAACGGTGCCAAGGATAGTGTCTTTATTATTTCTTTGAACATTATAAACACCTGTAACATTTAAATCTACATAGTTGTTCAGCAAATAAAGCATGCCAAAATTGGCAGTCTGCCTTACCGGAACATATTCATTTGCATTATTTAATAAAGTTTCTTGTGGTTTGGTAAGGTGATAATGTGCGTAACCTACAGCAAAACTCAGGCGATTGAAATTTGCAGCGAAGTTAGCGCCGATATTTACATCAAAATATGATGTCTTATCGTTTTTGAGGTCTAGATAGTTAGGCAACGAATTATCAAAGCCGCCATCAGTATATTGCGAGGCGAAAGTTAATTTGTTGTAATCTAGAAATTTAGATACGTACGAAACTTGTGGTGCCAGGCCAAACTTAAAGCGATGTTCAACATCGAGGTATTGATAGTACGACATACTGGCGCTGATGTATTGCGACTTCAAAGCCCTGTTGAAAGATTCATCAAATAGTCCACTTAATCCTAAACTGAAAACGCTATTGGTAAAGTTTTCATCCTCCACGAGCTTTATATCTCCAGAAACACTATAGGTATTGTAAGGGTCGCCGAGGTTTCCCCACTGTTGGCGGGTGTTTACCGCAATGCGATATTCTCCATCGAAAAAACCTGTGTAAGCAGGATTTAATGACAGTGGTGCCGCAAAGTATTGCGAGAATTTAGGGTCTTGTGCTGAACAGTATAGTGTAATCATGCACAAAAAAGAGGTGAGTAACGATTTGTACATTATAATATAAGTATAGTTTTACCTGTTGACTGAAATTTACCACCAAAGGCATCTATGCCTTCAGCGAACCATGAGAATGTTTCTAATGGCTGCATTTTGCTTTTAAATTGTCCATCCCAGCCATTTGATGCCAAGTCGGTTTGATAAACAAGGATGCCCCATTTATTAAATACTTTGAAACTGGTTAATTTTTGGATGCTCACTAAAAACGGATATAATTTATTGTTGGTTTCTTTATGCGGCGTAAATGCAGTGGGCACAACAATTTTAGGCTGTGGCAATATATTAAGCTCAATTGGTGCCGATACGGAACAACCTTTTTCATTTTGTAGCGTTATATAGTAAATGCCAGCTTTGTTCATCCTGGTAGGATCTGCAATTGGGCGACTTAATAACGCATCATGGAAATAACTAACCTTAGAAAAATCTTTACTTCCTTTAGTGATTTCGGCACTGGTTAGATCGATAAAATCATAATCAAAGATTGCTTTTGGTTTATTGAGCACAATGGTTGGCAACGAATTAATGGTGACGTTAATTCTGTCAGACACATAACAACCAGATGCATTAGTAGCTTTTACATAATAAGCTCCAGATTTGCTTACTGATTTTGGATTACTTACCCGGTCAGTGAGTGCTTCATCGCTAAAAAACGAATAGCTCAATTTCTCTGAACTGCCCAGGAAAAGATTTTGATTGGTTAAATCTACCTTTTCCGGATAGCATACAGCCGCAGGATCTTTCACCGCTAATACAGGCAAATCGTTTACTACAACATCAATTTTACCATTAACCGAACAGCCCTGAGCATTGGTTGCAGTAACGAAGTAGCTGCCGGTTTTACCGATATGTTTCGGATCATTTATTGGATTTTTTAATGCGGCATCTTCAAAGAAGCTGTATTTAAAAGTTGGGTCGTTGCCCGCAAATATATTGCTTGAAGTGATATCAATTGTATTTGGATAGCAAACTGCCACTGGATTACTGATGTTAAGAAGTGGTTTCGGGTTGATGATTACCTCTACAGGAAGAATTTTACTGCAGCCATAGTTATTGGCAAGTAATACATAATACTTTCCGGATGTTTTAATGGCGTTTGGATTTGCTAATGGTTTCGATGCCTTATCATCAAGGAAATAACTTCTTAAAATGCCCTCTAAATTGGAATACAACTGATCATTTGTAAGATCAACGGTATGATCAAAACAGGCTGTTAGCGGACTATTAACCGTTACATTAGCTAAATCAAAAACATTAATGTCAATTGTAGCGACACTTTCGCAACCTTTAAAGTTTGTTGCCTTAATATAGTATTTCGCATTTTTTTTAATGCTAATCAATCCGGTCAATTGCTGTGTTAAATCTTTATCCTGATAAACCAGATATGTAAATTGATCACTTTTGTTTAAAATATAATGGCTACTGGTTAAATCGACTTCAGCATTTTGACATACGGTGTTTTTCTCCAATACCTGCATGAGATAATCAACACTATGCACTACAGATGTAATTGAACTCGGGCAGCCGAAACCGGCATACGGAACCAGATCCAAGATAATTTTTGATCCTTCAGGTGGCGTGGGCTTGATATTTACCGACTGCCCGGAACCATATTTAACTGATTTATCGGCGTTATACCAGTTATAAAACTGAAAGCCACTTGGTCCGGAAATATTAAGTTCATCAGCACTTTTGCAAAAGGTATTGCCTACAATCAGGTCGCCGCATAAATTGTCTACATCAACGTAAGCATAACCAAAATGACCACCCAGCGCACAATCTGCACTTATAAATTCAATAAGTAACTGCTTTCCCTGATAGCCAGATAGGTTTATCGTTACCGGCGTCCACTCCTTATAAATTATTGAAGCATTAACTTTAGATTTTTTAAATCCCGGTAAGGATGATGTTGCTACATATTCAAATGAAGCGCAAGGAATGTATTCATTTTTCTCAAGATCTTTTACGCGAGCTATAAAACGAGGCTGTTCCTCCAAAGGATGCGATGGATCTTCCAAAACAACAGCATATTGATAAGTTAGCGTAAATTCGGGGCGATCTGAAGGAACGTTTAGCAAGTATGAAACGCCATCAACTTGGGCGCCAGTGCCATTGTTCCCTAATTTAACTGAAAAATTGCCACCACTTCTCGGAATGAGGTCAAATCCACCATAATAGTCTTTTTCAGCCTTATTGGTGATAATGGTATGTCGGCCCAATGCAGGTGATGTTACCTCATTGGTATAGATGACATTTTTGTTGCTGTAGAGCGTAGATAATCCTGTAAATAACTTCCAGTTCCGAAAATTTCCATTTTCGAAACCAATGTTTTCCGGACAAGTTTGACCAAACAATTTAGATGGTATAGCCAATACTGCTACACACATCAACAATAACAATTTATTACTCAACGGGACGATGAATTAAAAAGTGATACTGTAAAAATATCATTTTAGTATATCGGTGAGTTTACGCATAGGCCTTAAAGCATTTTTTTTACACGAAAGCCAAATCACAGAAGTGAGTATGTATTTGCCACAGAGCGGTATATGTTATGGTAGACAACGAAGTAATAAACTGTATTACAATATAATATCATTACGATTAGCAGCTGATGGCATATTACTAATACGTTGTTTCATTTAAGGAAATTAACTTTCGGAAGGATGCCGAAAATTATTTTTTTTACACGAAACCCGATCGAAAATTGATGTTAGAAGCTGCAAAATCCCTTAAATAACAATTGAAGTGATCAAGTGGCAGCTTATGACCATTAAAATTGCCTACCAAACAAAGCGTACTACCAGTTGTTGTTTATACTAAAACAAAGAATATTTTTATGGAAAAGCTATATACAGCTGAAGTTACAGCTACTGGAGGAAGAGACGGACACATCAAGTCGAGCGATGGCATATTAGATTTTGAGTTAAGAAAACCTAAAGAACTTGGTGGACAGGGTGGTGCTACAAACCCTGAAGAATTATTTGCGGCAGCCTGGGGGCCATGTTATTTAGGAGCTTTGGGCTCCGTTGCCGAACGGGAAGGTGTTGACGTAAGTGAGGCCAATGTTAAAGTTCTGGTATCATTTAATAAAGAAGGAAATGCATATTCTCTATCGGCCGATTTAGATGTTCATATTCCAGGAATTTCTCATGAAGAGGCGCAGGCAATTGCCGATAAAGCACACAGAGCTTGTCCGTATTCAAAAGCGGTAAAGGGAAATATTGAGGTGAGGGTTACGGCGGTCTAAATCCTTATTAAAATATAAAAGCGACTTTAGGGTCGCTTTTTTTATGCTCAAATTGTTGTATCTACAGCAGAAGTTTGCTGGCTAAACCTAAGATTAGCAGAAAACCAAAAACATCGGTAAAAGTTGTGATGATGATTGACGATGCAATTGCCGGATCAATTCCTACACGTTTCAAAATTAATGGAATACCGGCACCCGTAACACCGGCAATCAACAGATTTCCCGTCATTGCTAAGAAAATGACCAGTCCGAGCATTGGGTTTCCATCAAAAAAGAATGCGAAAATAAAAACGATCAACCCGTTTACCGCACCGTTAATTAAACCAACTGTAAACTCTTTCAATACTGTTCGGTAGGCCTGTTTATCTGTCAAATCATAAAGGGAAATACGCCTTACAGTAACTGCAAGCGCTTGCGTGGCGGCATTCCCTCCCATTCCTGCAATAATGGTCATATAGGCAGCTAGTGAAGGAATGAGTTTAATTGTAGGATCAAAATAACGTACAACTGAAGAAGCTAAAAAGGCAGTACCCAAATTGATAATTAGCCAGGGTAAACGTGATTTTACTGCTTCAACCCAATTACCGCTTAATTCCTCATCTTCAGAAACCCCTGAAATTTTCAAAATATCCTCAGTACTTTCCGCTTCCAACACATCGATCACGTCATCGAAAGTAACTCTTCCTAAAAGTTTTTGATGTTCATCAATTACCGGAATACTGGTTAGGTTGTACTGAGAAATCAGATTCGCAACTTCTTCCTGGTCGGTATTTGGATGAACGTATACCGCATCCATTTTAACAAGTTCGGTGATTTGAGCGTTGTGTTTAGCTTTGATAATATCTTTTAATGAAACAATTCCTTTGAAGATCTTTTCATCATCTACTACATAAATTGTGTAGAATTCCTCCATTTCTTCGCTTTGGCGGATAATTTCATCAATGGCATCTTTTTTAGTTAAATTGATGTTTACACAGATAATTTCTGTATTCATCAAACCACCGGCGGTTTTCTCGTCGTAGGTTAAAAGGTTTCTGATTTCAGATGCGTGTTCATCCTGTAAATCTTCGAGTATTTCGGCCTGCTCATGATCTTCCAGTTGTGAGATAATGTCAGTAGCGTCATCATAATCTAGCTCTTCTACAATTTCGGTACGTTTATCTGGATGAAGTTCGAAAAGTAGATTTTCAGGATGGGATTCCTCATCCATTTCGGAAATAATTTCAGATGCAATTTCCGCTGGCAATAGGTTAATGATATGTCTTTGTTCCGATTTATCTAATCGTTCGAACAGAATGGCAATTTCTGAGGCATGATATTCCTCTAAAACCTCTTTCAGGGTTTCATCACCAGCTAAAATTGCATTTTTAACCTTTAAAACATCGCTTTTGTCTATCTCGAATGACTGCATCTATCTCTAAACCTTCTAAAATTGTTTAAAGCTACCAAAATTTTAAGCGCTAATAAAAGTAAATAGTATTAACTTACTTGAACCAGCCTTTTCTCCAGAAATATATCACCTGAACAACCGCGATTACAGCCATTACAATCCATGTCCATGTATAGCCATTTGGGCTGTAGAGTTCTGGCATATTATCGGGCATTACTTTACCGGTAACAGGGTCTTCCCTGCTGAAGTTCATTCCATAAATACCTGCTATGAAAGTTAAGGGAATAAATATTGATGAAATTATTGTCAGCACCTTCATAATCTCATTCATTCGGTTACTGGTAATCGAAAGATTCATATCAATATTGGCAGATGCAATCTCTTTTAACGATTCTATAAAATCAATGATCTGGATACAATGGTCGTAAGCATCCTTCATGTAGGTTTTGGTGAGATCAGAAATCAGCGGACTATCGGTACGGATGATGTCGTTTAATTTATCCCGTTCTGGCCAGGCCACTTTCCGTATTGTAATTAATGATCGTTTGATGGCTTGGGTATCGTACATAATCCTTCTATCCGGGCGATCATAAAGCCGATCTTCAATGGCATCAAGCTCCTCTCCCCAGAAATTTAGTAAGGTGAAATAATTATCTACAATAACATCCATGATCGCATACATCAGATAACTGCTTCCGCCTATGCGTATATTTCCTTTGCCAATTTCCAAACGCTTCCGTACCGGCTCAAAACAATCTGAGTAGGTTTCCTGAAAGGTAATTAACGTTCTTTCTGATAAAATAAAAGAAATCTGATCATTACATAACACATCATCTTCACCTAAGTAAAGGTGCCTGCTAACTGAAAAGATATACTTATCATTGTCATATTCATCAAGTTTCGGACGCTGGTATGAACTCGTGATATCTTCCAAAACCAATCTGCTGATATCAAATTTAGCATAAAGCGTTTCGAAAATATTGGGATCGGCCAAACCCTTAATATCAAACCAATAGTTAAAATCTTTATCTGCAACCAGTTTATCAATGTTGTTAATGTTTTTCAGTTCTTCCTTTTTATAACTTTTGCTGTTATAAGTATGAAGAACGATAACGGGTTTTAAAGCTTCGTCATCAATAGCATATAAACCAGGACTAGTGCCTGGAGCAGGAACTTTATAATGTTTATGTCGATTGCGAGGCTTATTCTTTCCCATTTTATAGATATAACTTGGCTTGCGGACCTTGGTTAAATAACAAATCAACGATGCTTAAGTTGGGCAAAAATTGATGTCTGTCTTCAAAAACCTGATAATATGGTTTATTGTTTACAAACTCATCACTTTTTTTAGGATTCATCATACCTCTAAAGTCGAGTTCAGGAAGAATTTGATCTTCGTAAGCGACTGTGGTATCTAATTCGATATTTAACTTAAGTTTTTTGTTAAGCCAATCCATCAACTCCATGTTGTAGTCGAAAAGGAATTCAAATTTTTCCTTGTAAAACCGAGAAAGCTCGTCTTCGTAATATTCAAAATAAGCCGAACTGCGGTAACAAGTTTCTAAACTCAGCCAATGCAAACGTTGCCAGTTAAAGTCATAACTGATTTTAACATCCTTCATTTTGGTATGCGTTTTTGAGCCTTTAACCAATGGAACCGTTAAATCAAGCTTTCCGTTTGGCGAATAAATGCTTGCCCGGTTACGGTAGGTTTGTTTTGCTAAATGTTCATGTTTCTCGATTAAAAAATCCTGTCCGTGTTTTTGCAATAAACTAAAATAGCCTACTGGAGGAAGATAAAATAACGGAAGTATAGCTGTATTATGCATTTGAAAATTTATGTTTGTAGCTGAAACAAATAAAAATAATGATTAAAAGAGGGTTTGCGCACCTTGGCGTATTTTTTTTATACCTGGTGTCGTTGCTTCCTCTGCCCATCCTGTTTTTTTTTGCAAGATTACTATATTATCTTCTTTATTATGTAATCGGCTATCGAAAAAAAGTTGTTCGTGAAAATTTAGTCAACTCTTTCCCTGAAAAACCAATTGCTCAGATTATCGAAATAGAAAAGAAGTTTTTTCTTTTCCTATCGGAATTAATTTTCGAAATCATTAAAATGACTACAATTTCAAAGCAGGAAACTTTGAAAAGAGTGAAATTTACGGGGCTTGAACAACTCGAAAAACATTTCAATGCCGGAGAAAGCGTACTGGCTTGTACCGGTCATTATGGGAACTGGGAACTTGGTACTTTGGCTCTAGGTTTAAGTATCTCTGCGAAAACAATGGTGATCTATAAGCCACTTACCAACAAGATTTTCGAATCGTGGTTTAATACATTCAGAACAAAATATGGAAATGTTTTTATCGCCATGCGCCAAACTTTGAGGGGAATGGCTGCATATAAAAACGAGCCTACATTATTATGTTTTGCCAGCGACCAGGCGCCAACGCGTGAAGAAACCAAGTATTTTGTAGATTTTTTGCATCGGCCAACTGCCGCACTACTAGGTGTAGAGAAAATTGCCAAATCTACAAACCGGCCAATTTATTATTTCAAAGTTAATGTAGTGAAGAAAGGTTATTACCATGTTGAGGTATTGCCGATGTGTTTAAATCCTGCTTCAGCAAATGAATTTGAAATTACTAATTTGCACTTTAAATTTTTAGAAGATATTATTAAAGAACAACCTCAATACTGGCTATGGAGCCATAAACGCTGGAAGTTTAAACCCGAATAAAAGAATGAATCCCTCAGTAGCTGTTGTAATATTAAACTGGAATGGTAAGGCATTTCTAAAACAATTTTTACCAGGAATATTACTTTCTCAATATGATAATTTGCAAATCGTTGTTGGTGATAACGCATCAACTGATGAGTCTGTCGCTTTTTTGCAGGAGCATTTTCCCACAGTCAAAATTATTCAGAACGATTTAAACTATGGTTTTGCTGGAGGTTATAATAAAGTACTCGAACGCGTAGACGCGGAATATTTTATCCTTTTAAATTCTGATGTAGAGGTTACGCAGAACTGGATACAGCCCGTTATCGATCTAATGGCAAAAGATGACAGCATTGCTGCGGCGCAACCGAAAATTAAATGGCAACTCAATAAAAACCAGTTTGAATATGCCGGTGCCGCAGGTGGCTATCTGGATATCTACTCCTACCCGTTTTGCCGCGGACGCTTATTTAATGTTTACGAATTTGATCAGGGACAATATAACGAACAGGAAGAAGTTTTCTGGGCCAGCGGTGCGGCATTTTTTATCAAAAGCAAATGCTGGAAAGAAGCTGGTGGTTTAGATGCTGATCTTTTCGCACACATGGAAGAAATTGATCTATGCTGGAGACTTAAAAACCTGGATTATAAAATCATGTATTGCCCTGATTCAGAAGTTTACCATGTTGGTGGTGGAACACTGCAAACTGAAAATCCATTTAAAACCTACCTTAATTTTAGAAACAACCTGATCATCATGCAGAAAAATCTTCCTGCAGGCGATGCTATTTTTAGGATAACAATCAGGATGTGGATTGATTTTGTCGCCTGGTGGCACTTTCTTTTATCAGGAAAGCTAAAGTTTACCATGGCTGTTAGTAAAGGCCACTGGCATTTTATTAAATCAATTGCCAAGACAAATAAAAAACGTAAAGCCATTCAAAAGCCTTATACTAAACATGCTGGCGTTTATAATAATAGTGTTGTCTGGGATTTCTTTATCAAAAAGATAAAGTATTTCAATAAGCTTACTTAGTGCTTAATGATTCATCTATCGACTTTTTAATCCAAAGAACGGTGTTTGCTGCTAATCCATAAGTACTAAATTTAACTTTTCCACCTTTATCTATTACAACATGTGTGGGATATGAATTAATAGAATATTGATTACTTATTGGGCGGCCATTTTCAATGATAGAATATTTATAAGGATTATTTTTTAAAAATTCCTGTAATCGAACGCTATCATCTAACGCAATTGCTAAAAAAATAATATCCTTAGTGTTTTTATAAGAATCAACCATTTCATTTAAAAATGGAATTTCAATTTTACAAGGCGGACAGTTTATAAACCAAAAGTTTAATACAATAATTTTGCCTTTAGCCTCTTCCAGATTAAACTGGTTTCCATTTAAATCGGTTACCTTGAATCCATCAAACTTCTTTCCTGCAGGAAATGCTAAACTCTCCTTCGGCTTAGGCATGCTAGCAAGCATTGCCTGTGTTTGTTCCGCTGTTAGTTTGTATAGTAAAAATTCAGGTTTACCTTTATTATCATTGGTGTTTAATGACTTAACTGAATATTTTCCAGAAAACCACATCAATTTCCATTCATCATAAGCGTATACTTTTCCGTCCTCTCCTTTTACTACCGATTTTTCATTAGGCTGTAAATTTAGTGAAGATTGATTTTGGGAATAACCTGAAATCGTAAATAATATTATTGTGAGTAAGAGCGATAACTTTTTCATAAATGTTAATTATTTTTAATGTATTAAACTTTCAATTGCTAAGCGATAGCCTTTCATTCCAAAACCTGTTAAAACACCCTGGCAATTTTTACCAGTTAATGAAACATGACGGTATTCCTCTCTGGCATAGATGTTAGATACATGCACTTCAACAACCGGAGTTTTGATGGCTGCAATGGCGTCAGCAATGGCTACAGAAGTATGCGTATAACCACCTGCATTAAGTACAATGCCATCGAAACTAAAGCCTACTTCATGCAATTTATTAATGATTTCTCCCTCAACATTACTTTGAAAATATTCAATTTCTAATGAAGAATAATGTGCCTTAAGTTCTTTAACATAATCTTCGATGCTGATACTACCATAAATTGATGGTTCACGAACACCCAGCAAGTTTAGGTTTGGGCCGTTAATAATTTGTATTTTCATTTTTAACTTTCTTTGTGTTGATGATGAAACAATTCAAATTTCCGAGATATCAAAAATTTGATGATGGTTTCATGCTGGTAATCTTTATTAAATATTGTAACGTTGCAATGTTATAAAAAATCTCAATAAAAACATGCTTTGGCAATCATATATTAAAGGATTTAAAGCTTACTTAAAATTAGAGCGCTCACTTTCTAACAATTCTGTTGATGCTTATCTAAATGATATCGACAAGCTGGCGCAGTATTTTAAGTCAGTAAGTCAAGAACCTGCCTTGAACAATATCAAGGCTGCGGACATTAAATCATTTATTAGCTGGCTGAATGAATTGGGAATGCAGGCAACTACCCAAGCGAGGGTTATTTCGGGTTTAAAAGCTTTTTTTACCTACCTCATGCTTGAGGAGGTAGTAGAAAAAGATCCTATGGCTTTGATTGAAGGACCAAAATTGAGCAGAAAACTTCCAGATATGCTGAACATCCATGAAATCAATCAACTTATTGACGCTATTGATGCTTCGAAACCGGAAGGCATGAGAAATAAGGCAATTATAGAGGTGCTCTACGGCTGCGGTTTGAGGGTTACGGAATTAACAGAATTGAAAATTTCGAATTTATATCCGCAAATTGAATTTATTAAAGTGATCGGAAAAGGAAACAAAGAACGATTGGTTCCGATTGGCGGCGTTGCGTTAAAACTGCTGGATATCTACATCCATTCTATCCGCGTTCACATGAACATCAAAAAAGGCAATGAAGATTATATTTTTCTAAATCGCTTTGGAGCTAAATTATCTAGAATATCGATTTTCAATCTAATTAAAAGCTTAGCTGAAAGCATCGGTTTGAAAAAAACGATCAGTCCGCACACCCTTCGCCATTCGTTTGCCACCCATTTAATAGAAGGTGGTGCAGATTTAAGAGCTGTGCAGGAAATGTTGGGCCACTCAAGTATCACCACAACAGAAATTTACACACATGTGGATAGAGATTATTTGCGGGAAGTAATCACCCAGTTTCACCCCAGATCTTAGGTTAGATTAAATATTCTTAATTGTTGCTTTAAGCATCCTATCCTTGCCTTGCATATCTTGCTTTAATACAATGTCATTAAATCCTTTTTCTTCTAACATTTCTCTTGTTTCTTTGCCTAAATACTCATTAATTTCAAAGTAAACATTTCCCGATGGCTTGAGATTAGTTTTAGCAAAATCAGCAATTACCTTATAAAAAATCAGCGGATCACCGTCTGATACAAATAGCGCAAGATGTGGTTCATGCAATAAAACATTTTTATGCATTTCAACCTGCTCTAAATACCTGATATAGGGTGGATTACTAACGATTATATCAAACCTATTTTCACTTGAAAATGCTGCAATATCAGCCAAGATAAAATCGACATTGGTATCCATGATTTGTGCATTTTCTTTGGCTACGGCAATTGCTTCTGAAGATACATCGAGGGTGGTTACTGTAGCGCCTGTTAAGTATTTTTTCAGCGAAATAGGGATACATCCTGAGCCAGTACCAACATCAAAAATAGATAGTTCGGCTTTCGGTTTTGTTTTACAATCGTTAATAATCCAATCCACTAACTCCTCCGTTTCCGGCCGTGGAATAAGTACATTTTGGTTTACTTTGAAAAAAGATCCGTAAAAATGCGCCTCTCCTAAAATGTGCTGTATTGGTTTTCCGATCATTAAATCATTTAGAATGCTCAGTATCTTTTGCAGATGGACAAAGTCTGTATCAATATCTCGCATCATTTTTAATTTAATGGGTGTTAAATTAAAAACATGTTCGGCTGCTAAACCAAAAAGTGCTTTGGCTTCATCCTGATCGTAAAGGGGTTCTAGTTCTAATGCAAAATGCTCTTCTAATTCTCCAATTTTCATTTGATGTAAAATTACCTATTTGTAACCATATCAAATCTATTTTATAAAGGCTATGATTCATTTTTTACTATTTTTGCCCACATGGTGGATGAATTTTACATTAAACGTTGTTTGGAACTGGCCTCACTTGCCATCGGAAATGTAAGTCCAAATCCTATGGTGGGATGTGTGATTGTTCATAACGGTAAAATTATTGGCGAAGGATACCACCAGCAATATGGTGAAGCCCATGCAGAGCCAAATGCTATTAAATCAGTAATTGAGCGTTTTGGCGCTGAGGCCGAAACATTACTACGGGAATCAACCGCCTATGTTAACCTGGAACCTTGCGCCCATTTTGGAAAAACACCTCCCTGCGCCGATTTATTCGTAAAGCATCAGCTTAAAAAAGTTGTGATTGGTAATCGCGATCCATTCTCAGGTGTTGATGGAAAAGGTATAGAGAAATTAAAAAATGCCGGAATTGAAGTATTTAGCGGAATTCTTGATGAAGAATGCAGGGAGTTTAACAGGCGGTTTTTTACCAGGATTCAAAAACAGCGGCCATATATTATATTAAAATGGGCAGAAACCGCAAATGGCTACTTTGCCACTAAAGATGGTCATCAAAAATGGATTAGTGGCGCTTTGGCAAAACGACTGGCACATCGATGGAGAACAGAAGAGGATGCTATTCTGGTTGGTAAACAGACGGCGATCATGGATAACCCTCAATTAACGGCTAGAGAATGGCCTGGAAAGAATCCGATAAGATTGGTTATCGATAAAAATCTTGAGGTGCCGCAAAGCAACCATATCTATAATGCTGAAGCTAAAACCATCATTTTTAATGAAGTTAAAACTGATGTGATTGGGAACATCCACTATATTCAAATGGAAGATATGCACTTCTATCTGGCCCAAAAAATAGCTTTCCAACTTTACTTGATGGATGTTCAGTCTGTTATTGTAGAGGGCGGTGCAAAAATTTTAACTCAGTTTTTAGATGCCAATCTCTGGGATGAAGCCCGTATTTTTTCGTCGTTAGGAAGCTGGGGCGATGGCGTTCCTTCGCCCGTAATCAACGGACATTTACAAGAACAGATTCAGGTTGGAGCAGACAAACTATCTATTTATAAAAACACTTCTAACTAAATGATATACATAATTTTAAGTATTCTCTGTAGTGTTACTGTCGCGATATTATTAAAGCTGGCAAAACGATATGAGATTAGTATTGTTCAGGCCGTTTCGGTAAATTATTTCGCAGCACTAATACTCTGCTTTTTATTTTTTAAACCTGATATCAGCTCGGTCTCTTCAAGCGCACCCTGGCCAATTTATATCGCCTTAGCCATATTATTGCCCGGTATCTTTTTAATTCTTGCGGCGTCAATCAGAAATATGGGTATCGTAAAAACTGATATTGCCCAACGCCTGTCGTTGTTTATTCCTATTCTCGCTTCATACTTCATCTTCCAGGAAAACTTCAACTCACTTAAAATAATTGGTTTAATCATCGGTTTTCCGGCAATTTTTCTAACATTTTTGAGGAAATCAACCGAGGTAAAAACGGAGGGTAACTGGATTTATCCTGTTAGCGTTTTTCTTGGTTTTGGTGTAATTGATGTGCTTTTTAAACAAATTGCGCTGTACAAGGCATTGCCATACACCACATCGCTTTTCACAATATTTTGCCTGGCATTTATTGTTTCGCTAATCATTGTAGTTACCCTGGCGTTGTTAAAAAAGATTAAAATACAGCCTATAAATCTGGTTTGTGGATTAATTTTGGGTTTGTTCAATTTCGGAAACATCTTGTTTTATATGAAGGCGCACAAAGCGTTGGTTGAAAATCCTTCTACAGTATTCGCTGCCATGAACCTTGGTGTTATTGTTTTTGGAAGTTTAGTGGGTATAATTATTTTTAAAGAGAAGCTAAACAAACTCAACTATATCGGAATTGTTTTAGCACTTGTTGCGGTCATCATCATAACCCTTTCGCAAAATGCTGTTCGATGATGCTTATCAAACCATAGAAAGTGCCGCAGAAGGTATTTTCAGGGATAAAGGAAGTAAATTTATTGCATACGCCTATCCTATCCGCATGGAAGCAGAAGTGAAACCAATCATTACGCAACTTCGTTCGGAACATCCAAAAGCCAGGCATTGGTGTTACGCATACCGCCTCACTCCAGATCGATCGATATTTAGAATAAATGACGATGGTGAACCATCGGGCACCGCAGGCAGGCCGATCTTAAATTGTTTGTTATCTGCAGACCTCACAAATATTTTAATTGTGGTGGTTCGCTATTTCGGGGGCACTTTATTGGGGGTTCCAGGTTTAATCAACGCTTATAAAAATGCAAGTTTAGAGGCTTTGGCTGCGGCATCCATCATTACCAAAACCGTAAATGATTGGTACGAAATTCATTTTGAGTACTTGCAAATGAATGATGTGATGAAAGTCATCAAAGATGAAAATCTTGAAGTTTTAAATCAGCAGTTTGACATCAATTGCATTTTGAAATTTGAGGTAAGAAAGGCACAACTGAACCAGGTTTTAAGTAAGTTTGATAAAATCGAAGATATCAAGCTAAAATATCTTCAAACTGTTTAAATCAAATAAAGAATTTTAACAAATGAAAATATCTGAGAGCGATTTAATTATTAATCCTGATGGAAGTATCTATCACCTTAATCTTTTACCAGAAGATGTTGCAGATACAGTAATCACTGTTGGCGACCCGGACCGTGTGGGTGAGGTAAGTAAATACTTCGATAAAATCGAACTTCAAAAAGGTAAGAGAGAATTTATTACACATACCGGATACGTAGGTGATAAAAGGGTCACCGTACTTTCAACTGGTATTGGGACTGATAACATCGATATCGTTTTCAATGAATTAGATGCATTGGTTAATATTAATTTTAAAACCCGGGAGATAAAACCGAATTTAAAATCACTGAACATTATCCGAATCGGAACTTCTGGTGCAGTACAGCCAGACATTCCAATGGGCACAATCTTAGCTTCAAGTTATGGCTTGGGTATGGATGCTTTAATGAATTATTATGTTCAGGAAATATCCGAAGATGAAAAAAGTTTGAGAGATGATATTTCTGTTCATTTCGGGCGCTTAACAAGTATAAATCCTTACTTAACTGCGGCGAGCAGGAACTTACTTGATACGATCGGAAAAGATCTGCCTAAAGGAATAACGATTACTTCGCCAGGTTTTTATGCGCCGCAAGGCAGGCTTGTTAGAGCAAAAAATGCGGTTCCGGATTTTATTAGTTTAATAAACGGTTTCAAGAGTAACCAGCACCGCATCACAAATTTAGAAATGGAAACAGCTGGCATTTATGCTTTGGCTAAAGTGTTAGGGCACCAGGCGCTATCTGTTAACGCAATTTTGGCTAGTAGAGTAAATTTTGAATTTAGTAAAGAGCCAAATAAAATTGTTGAACAAGCTATAAAGCTGGTATTGGAAAGAATTTAATTTCAGGCCTCTTTTTTTTAGATATGAGGCCTGAAAAACTAGACTGTTGGTATTTTTTCTTTTACCAGTTCATTTCCTTCCGCGTCCAGGTAAGTACAGGTCATGTGGCCTAAATCAATTACCCATTTTTCCACGCCTGCATCGGCAGCCTGTTTACAAAAGGTAAAGTAATCCGTTTCTCCCTGCTGATGTATTTTTAAAGCGTGCTCCAGCTTCGCTGCAGAAGATTCATCGTTTACGATCAGTGTAGGATATTCTTCAGGGCTGGCTTGTTGCGCATTATCTTCATCATCAAAATAGATTGATAAACCGTTGGACACATAAACATCATTCCTGACTACACCCATGGCTTTTATTTCCTGAATAAACTTCGGGAAATCTGCACCGGTTTTTATTTTTGATTCTGCTGCTTTTATTTCTTCAAGACTAAACATATTTTATTTTGTTAATGATACTTTGTAAATGGTGGTTTGGGTGTAAAGCTCTTCTGGTTTTAGCACAGTAGTGGGAAATTCAGGGATATTAATACCATTTGGATGGTGTTGTGTTTCAATGCAAAACGCATCATATCCTACATAATCCTTCCCTCCCTTTCCATTTTTAACATCTACGTATTTGGCGGTATATAAATGCGCTACCGGTTCTGTGGTATATACATTTAAGGTTAGGCCACTTTCCATTTCGGTTGTTTTACTTGCCAAGGTTAAATCTCCGTACGTTTTATCCAATACAAAAGATTGGTCATAACCCTCATCTGCATTCCAGTCTTTACCAATTTCTTTTAATTTCGTAAAATCCAATGCAGTTCCAGCTACTGGAATTAGCTTCCCTGTTACGCAATAGTTTTCATCCTGTTCTAAATAGTTCGATCCGAATATTTGCAACTGGTGATTTTTAATATTTCCTCCACCGGGCGCTAAGTTAAAATAGCCATGATGGGTTAGATTGATAGCTGTTGCTTTATCCGTTTCGGCTTCATAACTCAATATCAGCTCATCATGATCTGTCAATTCAAAAGTTAAATCGATCACTAAATTGCCTGGAAAATTTTCTTCCGCATCTTCACTCTCATATTCTAAAGTAACGGTCGTCTTTTCATCATCTACATCCACAATATCCCAAACCTTTCTATCAAAGCCTACAACACCACCATGTAAGGTGTCATCACCATTGTTTTGAGCCAGCTGATAAGTTTCATCATCAATTGTAAAGGCGCCATTTTTGATTCTATTTGCATAACGCCCGATGATTGCTCCGAAATAAGGATAGTTTTTTAAATAGTCAGGGTTTAAATACTGTTCAAATTCATCAAACCCGAGTACAATATCTTGCATTTCTCCTTTGGCATTTTGAACAATGAACTTATTAATGATCGCACCGTAATTAAATATTTTAACGTAAGTGCCTTTGCTATTGGTTAGTTCGATTGCGATAACTTCTTCGCCTTCAATAAATTTTCCTGTTGATGTTTGCTGAACGCTCATAAATTGTAACTTAGGATTTTTGTTCCTTAAACAAACATACCATTATTAGTTGCTTTAAATAAATATTTTAACCAAATGAAGACTGAACTTGATCAAAAATTTGTAGAACAATATCACAAAAATGCTGATGCAATTTATTTTAGTCCTGGTCGCGTAAACCTCATTGGTGAGCATATTGACTACAACGGTGGCCTTGTGATGCCATGTGCAATTACATTAGGTACCTGGATTGCAATTGCCTCCAACAATGACCAGAAATATAGATTTAAGAGTTTAAACTTTGATGGTGAGAAAGAAGTGGAAAGTAATCGCCTACATGAAAAAGATGGCTCCTATTGGGCGAATTATCCAATCGGCGTAATCAATGAATTTATAGAAGACGGTAAAGAAATCAATGGTTTCGATTTTTTATACTTCGGCAACATTCCAATTGGTTCAGGATTATCATCTTCGGCATCAATTGAAATCGCAACAGCCTTTGCCCTAAACGATTATTTAAGCTTAGGTTATGATAAACTTGAACTTGTAAAATTAGCCAAGCGTGTAGAAAACGAATTCATCGGACTAAACTCTGGTATCATGGATCAGTTTGCGGTAGCTTTTGGAGAAAGAAATAAGGCGATTGTGTTGGATTGCGAAACGCTAAAATATAAAATGGTTGATGTTGATTTAGGCAAATATGTGTTAGCCATTATTAATACCAATAAACCACGCGAACTGGCCGATTCGAAATATAACGAACGGGTTGCAGAATGCCAGGAGGCTTTGAAAGTGCTGAATGAGGAAATTACATTGCATCACCTTTGCGAATTAAATGCTGAAAAGTTTGCATTACATAGTCATCTCATCACAGATGAAACAGTTTTGAAAAGGGCCACACATGTTGTTAAAGAAAATGACCGTGTTCATTTGGCGGCTAAAGCCTTAAACAGCGGAAGTCTGGATGAGTTCGGCAGGTTGATGTATGCTTCTCATCAATCGTTAAAAGAATTGTATGAGGTTAGTGGCGAAGAATTAGATGCTGTGGTAACATTTTGTTCAGGTTATGAACACGTAATCGGTGCCCGGATGACTGGTGCTGGCTTTGGCGGTTGTGCCATTGCTTTGCTGGAAAAAGGTTTTGAAGAAGATTTTGCGAAACACTTAACAGATTATTATGTCGAAAAAATAGGTTATCCTGCCGCAATTTATGTAAGTGAAATTGGAAGTGGCCCTGTTAAACTTTAGAATATAATTATACTTTCGCAGGATTATTTATCATCTGCGGCTATTATTACATGAGAAAATTAAAATTAGACGAGTTAAATCGTCCGGATATTGAGGAGTTTAAAGCGCAAGAAAAACTGCCCGTTGTAGTGGTTTTAGATAACGTTCGCAGCATGCATAATGTGGGTTCTATTTTTCGAACAGCTGATGGTTTTGCTTTGGAGAAAGTTATACTTTGCGGCATTACAGCTCAACCGCCACATCGTGAAATCGAGAAGACGGCTTTGGGCGCAACACAATCTGTAGATTGGTCACACTACCCTACTACAATAGAAGCTGTTGATGCTTTACGTCATTCAGGATATGAAATTATAGCCATCGAGCAAGCCGAGTACAGTACCATGTTAAACACTTTTCAACCTGATCGTTCGAAAAAATATGCCTTAATTTTTGGAAATGAAGTAGATGGCGTTAGCGATGAGGTAATGTCAAAAATTGATGAATGTATTGAAATTCCGCAATTCGGAACCAAACACTCTTTCAATATTGTTATCTCTGCTGGAATAGTTTTCTGGGATTTTTTTGCAAAATTGAGATTGTAAAATTGCGGGTTGTCTGTTTCTGGATGGAGTGTTCTTCGATGTTAAATCTAAGGCTGGCACAAACATCCTATCAAACATATATTAGATCAATCACCCGGTCGAATATTGCAATTCTTGTTAAATATTTGACTTGGTATAAAGCTAAAAAGCTAGATGAAAATTTGCTTTTTAAATCTCACTTTTTAATGCTACTCTAACTTTTGTATACAATTCTATACATCTAACACCCTGCGATTGGGCTTTAGGTAACTTTTTTGTGAAGTTAATTTTCCGTCATAAACTTCTGATAATATGTGATTTGCGAAGCATTTATCGCTTTTGGCAAGGTTTTTTCTTAGTGGATGCAAAACAGTATGTTAAAAAAACTGTTAAGAGACTATTATTTATAAAACGAAAAACATGAATTCGAGAA
>NZ_JAVTSH010000007.1:0-374596 GCF_032678665.1 Pedobacter agri | reverse complement strand
TATTTATTGAACCATATAGGCATATAGTTATATAGTTTTGATTGGTTTAAGATCTAATATTTATCAGTTCGGTATTCGCTACCAATGGTGGCCACCTAAACCTGATGGTACGGAAATCCTTTTTGGGGGTAGGAACCTCGAACATTAGCAAACCATCCCCAAAAAGATTGGAGGGACAGCAGGACTGAAACTGACATTGGAACACTGTATTTGCTTTACAAAATATTTTTAACGCAAATTAATATTCATCTTTAATTTAATTGATACTATCTTCGCGGCGTACTAATACTAATAAATTTGAACACCGTATCTCAGCTGAAAAAGGGCGAATTGAAAGGAGCCATTTCTGTAAAACTTTCTGAAAATTTAACAGAATTTCCGGTTGAACTTTTTGAATTAGTAGAGACACTTGAATATCTCGACTTATCTTCAAACAGACTAACAAGTTTGCCAGTTGATTTTTATCGCTTTAAAAAACTTAGGATCTTTTTTGCCTCGGATAATTTATTTGACACTTTTCCGGAAGTGTTGGGGAGGTGTGAATCATTGGACACCGTTGGTTTTAAAGCAAACAAGATTGAGGTTATACCAGAGGATGCGCTACATGCAAATTTGAGATGGCTTATTTTAACCAATAATAAACTCAGCGCATTGCCGGAATCTATTGGCAGCTGTAAGCGGTTGCAGAAGCTCATGTTGGCGGGTAACCAATTAGCATTACTTCCAGATGCCTTGAATCAATGTAAACAACTATCACTATTAAGAATATCGGCCAATAGATTGACACAGTTACCTGATTGGATTTTTACGCTGCCAAATTTAGCCTGGCTAGCATTCGCCGGTAATGATTTTAAAAATGATTTTGTTTATGCTGACGCTGAAGAGCTGTCGGTTGATGAACTTATAATAAAGGATTTGCTTGGTGAGGGCGCTTCTGGCACCATTTACGAGGCACAAAGATTGAGCGATGGTACAAGTACGAACGTCGCCGTAAAAGTGTTTAAAGGTGAGGTAACGAGCGATGGCTATCCTGATGATGAGATGAATGCTTATATCGCTGCTGGCAGTCACCCAGCGTTGGTTGGTTTGTTAGGTAGAGTGAATTTGCTGAAGGAGAAAAAACGAGGTTTAGTTATGGACCTAATTCCGAAAAACTTTTTTAATCTCGGATGCCCGCCAAGTTTAGACAGTTGTACCAGAGATGTCTTTAGTGATGAGGTTAGCTTATCGAAGATTCAAGTATTAAAAGTTGCCCGTAATATGGCGTCGGTAAGTAAACATTTACACGCCAGAGGATTAATTCACGGCGATTTATATGCTCATAATATTTTGATAAACGAAGCTGGTGAAGCACTGTTTGGCGACTTTGGAGCTGCTTCATTTTACGATAAAAACAACGCGGCACTTGCTTTTTATTTAGAAAGAATAGAAGTTAAAGCATATGGCTATCTTCTCGATGACTTGTTAACCATTTGCATGGACGAGGAAAAATCTTTTATTTCTAAATTGGAGGCGCTTCGTGACGAGTGTTTATCACTAGCGCTTTCTGTACGCCCTGGTTTTGATGAAATTGTAAAAAAACTAGAGGCGTTGCCAGCCTAAATGCCAGCCTCTTCTTTCACTGCTAACTGACCACAGGCTGCATCAATATCCTTACCACGACTACGACGTATATTCGTGTTGATTCCCTGACTTTTCAGATAGTTTGAAAACGCATCGATTTTATCTCCCTCGGCATTGGTAAAATCGGCAAATGAGATCGGGTTGTACTCAATAAGATTTACTTTGCAGGGAATGTGTTTGCAAAATTTTGCTAAATCCATCGCATCTGATATCTCATCGTTAAAATGATTAAAAACGATGTACTCGTATGTTACCGGATTTTTTGTTTTAGCAAAATAATATTTTAAAGCATCAGCCAGGGCCTTTAATGAATTTGCCTCATTAATAGGCATAATTTCATTTCTCTTTTTATCATCAGCTGCGTGTAATGAAAGCGCAAGATTAAATTTGGCACCATCGTCACCAAGCTTTTTTATCATTTTAGCGATGCCAGCAGTTGAAACGGTAATGCGCTTGTAACTCATGTTTAAGCCATCAGGCGCCGTTATCCTTTCAATTGATTTAAGTACGTTAGCATAGTTTAAAAGGGGTTCGCCCATGCCCATGTACACGATATTTGTTAGCGGATTGTTGTAATTTTGTTTAGCCTGCTTATCAATTAATACCACCTGATCGTAAATTTCATCGGCATTTAAGTTACGTTTACGATCCATGTAACCCGTTGCACAGAACTTACAGGTTAAACTACAGCCCACCTGCGAACTCACACATGCCGTCATTCTATCTTCCAGTGGAATCAAAACGCCTTCCACGATGTTTCCATCGGCTAAGCGAAAGGTGTTTTTAATGGTATGATCGTTACTGAACTGAGAGTTATTAACCTGAACAGCGTTTATTGAGAAACTATCATCTAATGTTTTGCGCAATTCTTTTGAAAGATTGCTCATGTCATCAAATTTAGTTGCCGATTTCTCCCATAACCACTGATAGATTTGTTTTGCCCTAAATGCAGGCTGTTGCATTGCAGTTAAGTGTTGTTGCAATTGCGGCAAATCTAGTGAGCGGATATCGATTTTTTTTGCTGTTGTCATTTGCTGCAAAGGTACTTAAAATGCCTTTAAGCTGAAAGCATAAAAAGGAAAGCAAAACGCTAGGCGTCAGAATTTTACAATTATCAAGCTATCTGCCTCTTTGCCTGATATTTGATTTCCCTGAAGATTTACCTTTTGCCGGCTTCGAATTTCTCGAAGATGAAGCACCTCTAGCAGCAGGTTTGCCTGAAGGATGCGAGGCTGCTTTTTTTCCGGCTCCTGACTTTTTTGCAGGCTTACCAGGTTTAAACGTTCTTTTCTGTTGTTCTTGCTTGAGTGCTGGAATCTCTTCCCAGGAGTTGGTTTTCTTTTTAGTGTTTTTAGGCTTTGATGCAGCTTCAGAAGAAGATTTTTCAACACTCTTCATAATGCCATTCATTTCATCTTCATCCAGTTCCCGAAACTCGCCGGTTGGAATACCCTTTAAATTAATATTCATAATCCTGGTGCGTTCTAACTTCGTCACCTCATAACCAAAGTGTTCACACATCCGGCGAATCTGCCTGTTTAAACCCTGGATCAAAATAATATTAAATACAAAAGTGCTGATTTGACGGACTTTACATTTTCGGGTATTTACGCCCAAAATCGGTACGCCGTTGCTCATTTCAAATACAAAATCATCTGTGATCTGTTTGTTAACCGTAACCAGATATTCTTTTTCGTGTTTGTTTCCAGCCCTTAATATTTTATTGACGATGTCGCCATTGTTGGTCAGGAAAATTAAACCTGAAGAATCTTTATCTAACCTTCCAATTGGAAAGATGCGCTCACTGTGGTTTACATAATCCACAATATTGTCTTTCACATTCGATTCTGTAGTACTGGTAATGCCCACAGGTTTATTGAAAGCCAGGAGAATAAAGTTTGATTCTTCTTTAGGCTCGATGTTATGGCCGTTCACCATCACTTTATCGCCGGCAAAAACCTGATCGCCAATTTTCGCCCTTTTGCCGTTTATGAAAACATTTCCTTTCTCAATAAACCGATCAGCCTCACGGCGAGAACATAATCCACTTTCGCTGATAAATTTATTTAAACGGGTTGCAGTATTATTGTTCATGCTGCAATTTTACGGAAATAAATTTGTTTAATTCAGCGGCAATCTGATTTTCAATAATCGTTTAGTTTTTTGAACAACGATGTTTTTTTCGGTTGTGTGCAGGAAACACCTGCTTGCACCAAAGGTATTTGTTCCTTAGAATAATTCGGTGCTTCCAGGGCGAGGGCTCACAACTAACGAAGTCGTTAAAAATTTTGGTCATCCGCACTTGGACCGTAGCTGCCAGGAATAGGAATATCTAATAACCTTAAATAAACGCCGAGCTGAGCCCTATGATGCGTAATCTGGCTAAAGGCAACGCGAATCATCTCATATTTAGTGAGGTCGCCCAGAATTTGATCGCCATTTCTCAAAATCCATTGATTGTTGAGTATTTCAGGATCTACCTTTTCTAATTCAGACTTTCCATTTGCATAACTTTCTTCCAGAAGTTTGAGTAAATCATTATTGCTTGCTACTGGTTTTTCCTCGTATGGTGCCGTGGCGAAATCAAGTCCATCTGCAGTAATGGCCAAACTCACCCATGATGGAAGTTCAGCAATATGGCTTGCCAATGCTTTCATTCTCATGCTTTTTTCGTGTGGCGCCCAATCAAATTTATCTGCCGGTACCAGATTCAGGAATTTTTTGCTTGTCTCAAATTCAGACTGAAATTCTTTTAATAATGCTTTAATGATATCCATATTTTTTTGTTTTATGTTTTCAACTGCGTTTAATTTCATCAATAATAAGTCTGCTATACTCATGGTTTATGATTTAGTTTAGGCAAAGAAAGTTAGGCTGAGTGACAACCCTATGGCAGTGTAAAAAAAAATCTTATAAAAGCTTTGTCTATCTCATAAATTTAAGAAGCTTGATTGATTAATTATCCTTAAAAATAAATATGTTTGAAAAATGGATAGCATCAGGATTAACACCGCTCAAAATATTGATATCGAGTACGAGATTGCCGGACTAGGCGAACGAATAGCGGCTAGATGCATTGATATTGCTGGCTTTGCAATTTTGTTAATTGTATTCTGGATTTTAACGATAATCGCTTCGTTTAGCTTTTCGGGAACTGCTTCAATGATCGTATTGATTGTTTATCTTCTTATTTTTGCTTTTTATGATCTGGTTTGCGAATTAACAATGAACGGGCAAACGTTCGGCAAAAAAATCATGAAGATTAAAGTAGTAGGCCTGGAAGGAACGCAGCCAACCTTTGGTCAATATCTAATCAGGTGGTTGTTCAGGATGATCGATTTTGGATTTCCCTTTGGATGGGGGGTGATTGCATTGGTATCAGTAGCAATTACAAAAAATCATCAACGTTTAGGCGATTTATTGGCAAAAACAACACTCATTAAAACAACGCCTCGTACACAACTTAATCATGTGGCCTTCAATTTTAGTTTGCCAGAAAATTATGAACCACAATTTAAGGAAGTGATGCATTTAAATGATCGAGACGTGGAACTTATTCATGAAGTGCTTACAGGATATTATCAAACCGGTAATGCAGATTTAATCTACGCTATGTCTTCAAAAATTAAAACACACATTTTTGTTTCAATTCCATCTGGAATGAATGAGTTGCAGTTTTTGGAAACGGTGCTGAAGGATTATAATTATGTTACATCAAGCGCTAATGCCTAGCTGTTGTTAACATTTTGATCAGATAAGAAATCATTACGAAATTGCCGACAGCAATAATGAGTATTTTTATGACCAGAGAATTATTTTTAACAGGAAAGCGGTAGTGTATACCTGCTATTAAAAATAGAATAATTAATGGAATTGTAGGCGGATAATAATGCCAGCTATTGGCTAAATTGCCTTGCAAAAGTGCAATAAGGGATCTTTGAAACCCACAGCCAGGACAATCAATTCCTGTTAGGGCTTTAAAAGGGCAGGGTATTAAATGATTTTGCAGCCAATCAATCATGTTGATTAGGCTGCAAAATATAAATGTGATACTCATCAGTAATAATTACACTACCGGTGGAGGATTATCATTTGGTTTATTTTGATCTCCAAAAGGTTTGTTTTGATTGCCAAAAGGATTATTTGGACTATTAAATGGGTTGTTAGGATTGTTAAAAGGATTGTTTCCAAAACCACCATTTTGTGCTTCAGCGGCAGATGGGCCTAAATATCGTGCATCTCCAAATCCTAAAATAGGCCAAAAAATGTAAGGGAAGATTACTAAACCAACCGTAAAACCTTCTGATTTGCCAAAACTTTTACTCACTAAGTTATAAAGCCAAATCATGAAAACGATGTTTACGCATGGAATGATCAGCCACAAAATCCAAATCATTGGTTTTCCAACAATTTCCAATAAGATAATGAGGTTATAAATAGGAATGATTGCTGCCCAGCCTGGTTTACCAGCTTTTTCAAATACTTTCCACATTCCAATCACCAAAACGACGATGATTGCTAAATAAAAAATTACTGCTCCAGCTCCAATCCCTGCGGCTACTCCGCTTGCTTCGTACTCATTCATTTTTCTCTGTTTTTAAGTGTTAATAGATAAATCGTTAAACTAAAGTAAAATTTTTAATTTAAAAACAGAACAAATAAAGTTGAAAGTTATTTTAATACAGCCAAAACTTTTGGGAATAATGCATTGGCCCATTCAGAATACATTTTACTGCTTGGGTGTAAACCATCATTTGCGATAAGGGATAAGTCGGATAGTGCTTTTCTTGATCCTGGTGTGATGTTAGTGTAACTTACACCCGCTGCAACTGTAATTTCCTGGTTAGCAGCATTGAAATTGTCGATTTCCGTAGAAATGCTTTGCTGGCTCTTACCAGCGCTTTTGGCAAAGGGCGTTACACCCCAATCGGGGATTGAGATTACAAAAACTTTAGTTTTATCTCCATTGGCAAAAGAAATTGCGGTTTGTAACAATTCCGAGAATTCTTTTTTATAGGTAATGATGGAGTTTCCCCGATATTGATTATTTACACCAATAAGTAGGGTAACAAAATCGAATTTTTGGGTCAGCTTTGCTTGAAGAATTGCTTTTTGGAGTTCATCGGTTGTCCAGCCTGTAGTGGCAATAACTTTGGGTGTGGTTACATTAATTCTTTCAGTTTTAAGCAAATTTTGTAATTGATAAGGGAAAGATTCGACTTGTTTAACCGATTCGCCAATGGTGTATGAGTCACCTAAAGCCAGATAGCTTTTTTCATCGCTCGGAGTTACGATTGCCGGTTTAGCCATTGAATCAATTGCAGACATGTTTTGCGTTTTTGTACATGCCGAAGTTAAAAAATATAATAATGCAACACTCCATAAAACTTTCATACTTCAACTTACGGAAATGATAAAATAAAAGTTTTAGGGGGATTGAGATCACTCAAACAACTCCATTTTGAATAGTTCTGCAATGTGGGTTTTGAGTTTTCCCTTCACTTCTTCCATATCAAGCTTATGGCCCAATTCCTGTTCAAGAGATGTTACTGCTTTATCATCAATGCCACAGGGCACAATATTTTTAAAATAATCCAAATCAACATTCACATTAAAGGCAAAGCCATGCATGGTTACCCAGCGGCTGCAGCGAACACCCATGGCGCAAATTTTACGGGCTTTGTCATTGTCAGGATCTAGCCAAACGCCAGTATAGCCCGGGTAACGGCCAGCCTCAATGCCATAATCTTTTAGTGTCAAAATCACCGCTTCTTCGAGGGTGCGAAGGTATAAATGGATGTCGGTGAAAAAATTATCCAAATCTAAAATAGGATAACCTACAATTTGGCCAGGACCATGATAGGTGATGTCGCCGCCTCTGTTTATTTTATGGTAAGTAGCTTGTTTATCTTTTAGTCCTTGCTCATCAAGTAATAAATTTTCCGGATGGCCGCTTTTGCCCAAAGTATAAACATGCGGATGCTCATTAAAAATGAGGTAATTCGGTGTCGCGAGCTGCGTGCCGTCTAACTTGTTTTGCGTTTTTAAGGCTACAGTTTTATTTAGTAACTCCTCCTGTGCATCCCAGGCGTTTTGGTAATCTGTTAAACCCCAATCGATAAATTGCGTAGGAATTAATTTTTCTCCTGATTGTTTCTCGGCCATCTCTTTTATCTCTCTAATCAAGTATTAAGTAGTTACATAGCCCAACATGTAACCATCATTGGTTTTAAAATAATTTACAGTCAGTTCTTTTGTTCCTGAAGGAAGTTCTACAATAGCATTTAAATTTCCCTCGCTTTTCAGCTTAAAAGGCTTAATGTGAATGTCTCGCTTAAATTCTAAACCTTTTTTTCCATGCCACTTATATATGGCTTCTTTTGCGCACCAGGCTACATAAAGTCCGTCGATATTATCGCCTATTTGTTTCTGAGCGAGTTCTATATCACTCAAAAATTTATGTTTGATGCTTTTAATTTTGTGCTTAATTAATTCGATATCAATACCAACTGCATGCTTTTTACTAATCATCACAGCAGCATAATCATAAGAATGGCTCAGCGATATTTGATAATCAAAATTTGTTAAATAAGGTTTGCCATCTTCATCAAACTGGCAGTCGATGTATTCTTTGGTATTAAGCATGGTGCGTAAAAGCAATCGCGTGCTTAGCCAGTGTAACAGCCTTTTGCCATTGTTTAAAGAGGATATGATATCGAGTTCGTGTTGTTTGAGCTGCAAACCAGCTAACATTTCAGCTTCAGTTTCTTCAATTTTCCAGATTGCAAGAACCGAGTCCTCATCAACATTTTTATTATAAATTATTGGCATTTATAAAATTGAGATTAGCATGTGAAACTATCTTAATAAATTGATAATTTAGGCCAAAAATACGCATAAAAAAAATGATATTATCGGATAAAAGGATATTAGAAGAGATTGACAAGGGAACAATCATTATTGAGCCCTTTAAAAGAGAGAGCTTAGGTACCAATTCATACGATGTACATTTAGGCAAATACCTTGCAACTTACAAAAACAGAGTTTTGGATGCCAAACAGCATAATGAAATCGAACATTTCGAAATTCCAAAAGATGGATTTGTTTTACATCCAGGAACACTTTATTTGGGGGTTACATTGGAATATACAGAAACGCATGGTCATGTACCCTTTCTGGAAGGTAAAAGCAGCACCGGTCGTTTAGGAATTGATATTCATGCCACTGCAGGTAAAGGCGATGTTGGTTTTTGCAATACCTGGACGCTGGAGATATCAGTGGCGCAGCCAGTAAAGGTTTATGCCGGCATGCCGATTGGTCAACTCATTTATTTTGTTGTGGAAGGAAATATTGAAACCATGTACAACACCAAGGGCAATGCGAAGTATAATAATAAAACCACCAGGCCTGTTGAAAGCATGATGTGGAAGAATAAATTCTGAGGTTAATATTCACGTTACCTTCATAAAAATATGCCTCGGGTTTTGTACCTTGAGGCATATTTTATTTTTACCCTAACTACAAATGAAATTCAAAATTACCCTCGCAATCTGCATTCTCACACTTCTTTTTGGTTTCACTGCATTTAAAATGGACGACGATCCTTTTACACTGCTGTTAAAAAAACTTGACGACTACACCAATAAGTTTCCTCAGGAGAAAGTTCATATACACCTTGATAAACCCTACTACGCCATTGGAGATGACATCTGGTTTAAAGGTTATGTAGTCAACACCAAAACATCGGCGCCTTCTCAAATGAGTAAAGTGTTGTATGTAGAACTCATCAACGAAAAGGATTCAGTTAAAAGGCAGGTGAAACTGCCGTTAATTAGCGGCATTACCTGGGGAGATTTTAAATTAACAGATTCTTTGAGTGAGGGTAATTACCGTATCAGGGCATATACCAACTACATGCGTAACTTCGGTACGGAGTTTTTTTTCGATAAAACCATCAAGATTGGAAACAGTTGGGCGAATAAAGTTTTTACGAAGACCGACTATGCGTTTACAAAAGAAAACAATACCGACAAAGTTGTGGCCACCATTCATTTTGAAGATAAAACTGGTGTTGCTTACAAGGAAAACGAGCTAAGTTATGATGTTCAGTTGGATTACAAATCGGTTGCTAAAGGAAAAACTAAAACGAGTCTTTCAGGCGATGCCGTAATTAATTTTACAAGCAATCAGTTACTGGCAAATAAATCAGGCCGGATAGTCGCTACATTAACGCTTGAAAATAAACAAAAAGTTGTTAAAACAATTCCAATCACCTCTACCTCCAACGATGTTGATGTACAGTTTTTACCTGAAGGAGGCTCACTCATCGAAAATCTTCCACAAAAAATTGCGGTAAAATCAGTTAACACCTCCGGGCGTGGAGAAGACATCAAAGGCGCCATTGTTGATGAATCAGGAATCACGATTACTTCGTTTGAGACCAGTTATTTGGGGATGGGAAGTTTTGTTTTTAATTCACAACCTGGTAAAAGCTATACCGCCAAAATTACATTCAAAGACGGATCAAACAAAGATTTTAAGTTGCCGGTTACGCAGAAAAGCGGCTATACACTTACCGTAAATAATTTAGACACGGCTAAGGTGGTTGTAAAAATCCTGGCTAGTGAAAGTATGGTAAATGGTAGCGAACTTAAGGTAGTAGCGCAACAGTCAGGAAATGTTTTTTATGTATCGAAAGCCAAAATGGACAAACAAGTTTTGATGGCCACCATTCCGAAGAAAAACCTTCCCATTGGCGTGGTGCAGTTTACCTTATTTTCAGCTACTAACCAACCTGTTGCCGAACGTTTAATCTTTGTAAATAACACTGTTGATTTAATCAATGTAAATTTAAATACTTCCGCAGTATCAACCAGCAGAAAAGGTAAGTCAAGCTTTAGTTTCGAGGCCAGTAACCAAAATAAACCGGTGTTAAGTAGCTTTTCTGTTGCCGTTACCAATGCAACAAAAGTAACTCCCGATGAAGATAATGAAACCAATATCCTCACCTCATTACTGCTAACTTCCGATTTAACCGGGTATATTGAAAAACCCAATCATTATTTTTTGAATAATGATGTTAAAACAATGAAAGAGCTTGATAACCTGATGCTAACACAAGGCTGGAGCCGCTTTTTATGGAGAAATATAGCCGCCGGAACTGGACCTGCCATTACCTACAAACCAGAAAACTCAATAACCATTAGTGGCACGGTGATGAAAGGTGGTAAACCGGTGCCGGGGGGTAAAGTGATGTTAATGGCTACCAAGGGATCGTTTTTTATCCTCGATACCGTTACAAACGCTGATGGGAAATTTGTTTTTGATAACCTTACTTTCCCTGATAGCACAAAATTTGTGGTACAGGCCAGAACCAAAACAGAGCGGAAATTTGTAGATATTAATGTCGATATTGTTCCAAACCAGATCGTAACAAAAAACAAAAATTCAGCTGATATAGAAGTGAATGTAAATAACTCTTTGATGAAATATATTAAAGAAAGTGATAATTATTTTAACGAAATGACCCGGCTGGGTTTACTCGAACGAACAATTAAACTTGAAGAAGTCACCATCACAGAGAAAAGAAATCCTGCTAAAAACTCAGCTAACTTAAATGGGGCGGGTAGGGCAGATTACGTCCTCACTGCCGACGATCTGTCAACTTGCATCACTTTATCACAATGTTTGCAAGGCCGGTTGCCAGGTGTTTTATTTAGAGGAAACATTCCTTATTTGATGCGGAGCCAAAATACACCCATGCAGATTATTTTAGACGGAATGCGTGTTGAAGCTGATTTTTTAGACAATATTATTCCTTCGGATGTAGAATCAATCGAGCTTTTGAAAACAATCGGTAATACAGCCATTTACGGCTCGCAAGGCGGGGGAGGTGTACTTGTGATTACTACCAAACGCGGTGGTGGAACGGCTAGTTACAATCATTATGCACCAGGTGTAGTCACCTTGAACCCTAAAGGATTTTCTGCTTCCAGAGAATTTTATGCGCCGAAATACGATGCTGAAGTTAATAACAGCCGGGCTGATTTACGTACAACCATCTATTGGAATCCGCAAGTTGTTGCCGAAAATGATGGTAAAGGGAAATTTGAATTTTACAATGCTGATGAACCTGGGCAATATAGGGTAGTGATGGAAGGAATAGATGCTTTCGGTCATTTGGCTAGAAAAGTTTACACTTATGATGTTAAATAGGGAAAAATAAATAAATTTGAATATTATGCTAGCATAGTTAATGTGCTGCGTTTAATATTCAATCATTAATCTTGATTACTGTTTAATATGAATACAATAAAAGTAAGTGTTAAGGATAGATTAGCCACCATCACATTAAGTAGGGGAAAATCAAATGCATTAAATGGCGAGTTGATTACCGAGCTGGATGATATGTTGAAAAACATTTCAGCAGATGACAACATAGGTGGGGTTATTTTAACAGGTAATGCGCCATTTTTTTCTGCAGGCTTGGATCTGGTTGAACTTTATGATTTTAACGAAGCGCAGGCAGAAGCTTTCTGGAAGCTGTTTTTAAATTTCACAGCAAACCTGGTTGCATTTAAAAAACCTCTGGTTGCAGCGATCAGTGGTCATAGTCCTGCGGGTGGTTGTGTCATGGCACTTGCCTGCGATTATCGCATCATGGCCGAAGGCCAGTATATTATTGGTTTAAATGAAGTGCCAGTTGGTATTATCGTTCCAAACAGCATTTTTCAGTTATATTCTTTTTGGCTTGGCAAAGCTGAGGCAACACGGAGTTTACTTGCCGGAAAATTGTACAATCCTGAAGAAGCATTAAAAGTTGGTTTGATAGATGAGCTGGTGAAAAACGAAGGTTTGTTAACTGCAGCCGAAAGGAAAATCAAAAAGTACATGGAGCTCGAAAGCAATACCTGGTCGCAAAGCAAGTTAAATATTAGGCAAGATTTAATCGAGGCTGTTTCTGCAGATGAAACTGAAACCTTAGAAAAAATGCTGACCCAGTGGTGGTCGCCAACAACCCGTCATATTCTAAAAACAATTATTGCAAGCCTACAGAGAAAGTAGTTTATTAGCATCTCCAATTATCATTCAATAATTAACCGATTAACCAAATATTATGCTCAACTATAATTCACCAATGCTTAGAGAAGATGCTTTAAAAGGGAAAACCATTGTAATTACTGGCGGTGGAACCGGATTAGGAAAAGCCATGGGTATTTATTTTTTGAAATTAGGTGCCAATTTGGTTATTACCAGCCGCAAGCAAGAAGTTTTGCAGAAAACTGCTGATGAAATGGAAGAGAAAACCGGAGGCAAAGTTTTAGCGGTGGCTTGCGATGTTCGTGAGGTAGTGCAGGTAGAGAACGTGCTAACGAAAACATTGGAGCGTTTTGGATCTGTAGATGTGCTGTTAAATAATGCGGCAGGTAATTTCATCTCTCCAACCGAAAGGTTATCGGCCAATGCCTTTTCATCTATTATTGATATTGTATTAAAAGGAACAGTAAACTGTACACTCACTTTTGGGAAACACTGGATTAAAGAAAAACAGGCTGCGACAGTATTAAACATCGTTACCACTTATGCTTTTACAGGTTCTGCTTATGTGGTTCCTTCGGCTTGTGCAAAAGGAGGTGTATTGGCATTAACCCGATCGTTGGCGGTAGAGTGGGGTAAATATGGTATCCGTACCAATGCCATTGCACCAGGCCCATTCCCTACCAAAGGTGCGTGGGAAAGGTTGCTGCCTGGAGATTTAGCCAAAAAATTCGATTTCAAAAACCGCGTGCCGCTGAAGAGAGTGGGCGAACATCAGGAACTTGCCAATCTGGCTGCATTTCTGGTAAGCGATTTTTCAGGATATATTAACGGTGAAGTGATCACAATTGATGGAGGTGAATGGCTGCAAGGTGCCGGCCAAATGAACGGCTTGGAGGCTATTCCAAATGAGATGTGGGATATGTTAGAGCAAATGACCAGAAGCGCAAAGGGAAGTTAAAAGTAAAAAGTTGAAAGTACCTATGGGTGGATTTTTTCGCTAAGTCACCCAATTTCCAAGTTACATCATCGCCAATTCACTAATCCCCCAATCCCAGCTTTCTAACTGATCAACTTTCCAACATTTCAATATTCAATTTTCCAACACTAATCCTATCTTTGCCGGTATGAATATCTTACTTTTAGGTTCAGGCGGCAGAGAAAGTGCTTTTGCCTGGAAAATGAGCCAGTCTTCGCACTGCGATAAGTTGATTATTGCACCAGGAAATGGCGGTACGGGCATGTATGGTACCAATATCAACATCAACGTAAACGATTTTGATTCCATTAAAAAAGTAGTTCTGGCCGAAAATATCAACTTGGTTGTAGTTGGTCCTGAAGAGCCTTTGGTAAATGGTATTCATGATTTCTTTCTGGCCGATCAGGCCATTGCGCATATTCCGGTGATTGGTCCGAAGAAAGAAGGTGCCATTCTAGAAGGCAGCAAGGATTTCTCTAAACAATTTATGGAACGTCACGGCATTCCAACTGCAGCTTCTAAATCATTCACTCCAGAAACTTTAGCAGATGGTTTAGCCTATCTGGAAACGCATGCTTTGCCAGTGGTTTTAAAAGCTGATGGCCTGGCTGCAGGAAAAGGTGTTTTAATCTGCACTGAAACGGTAGAAGCTCAGGAAGAACTTAAGCTGATGCTTGGTGGTAAGTTTGGCGCTGCAGGTGCAACTGTTGTTATTGAGGAATTTTTAAGTGGTATTGAACTTTCCGTTTTTATTTTAAGCGACGGAGAAAACTATGTTACGCTTCCATCAGCTAAAGATTATAAAAGAATTGGGCAGGGCGATACAGGTTTAAATACGGGCGGAATGGGTTCTGTTTCTCCGGTTCCTTTTGCTACAACAGAATTTCTGCAAAAGGTAGAGGAAAGGATTATCAAACCCACTGTAGATGGTTTAAAAAAGGATAATATCGATTATACAGGTTTTATTTTCTTCGGCTTAATTAAAGTTGGCGACGATCCTTTTGTAATTGAGTATAATGCCCGTATGGGCGATCCGGAGACGGAAAGTGTAATTCCGCGTATTGAAAATGATTTGGTGGAATTATTTATGGCCACGGCAAATAAACAATTAAATCAGGTTAGTTTAATGATTTCTGATCAAACAGCTGCCACAGTAATGATTGTTGCTGGTGGTTATCCTGGCGAGTATTTAAAAGGCAAAGCAATAAGTGGAATTGAAAATCTTCGTCACTCAAATGCTTTTCATGCCGGAACACTTTTAGATAATGATGTGGTAAAAACCAATGGAGGGCGAGTAATTGCCATCACTAGTTTGCAAAAGGATTTATTTACCGCTTTACAATCTGCAACGGCCGATGCCGGTAGAATTTATTTCGATGGAAAATATTTCAGAGAAGATATTGGTTTTGATTTAATATAATCTGCTATACAAAAGAGCCGCCGATTTACAGACTGATAATGATCTGCAAATCGGCGGCTTTTCTTTTAAACAATATTTTCTTACTTCGATTTACTTCCCAATAATTCCTGCAATCTGGTTTGTAACTCAGCTTCTCTTAAATCACGGGCTACAATTTTTCCTGTCGGATCAATTAAAAAGTTCGCCGGAATGGAACGGATGCCATACATCTTTGCCACTTCATTATTCCAGAATTGTAAATCAGAAACGTGCGTCCAGGTTAATTTGTCTGCATGTATTGCCTTTAACCAAGCCTCTTTTTGGCCTGGTCTATCTAAAGAAACGCCTAAAACAGTGAATCCTTTATCTTTAAATTTATTGTAAGCTAAAACTACGTTCGGATTTTCCTGGCGGCAAGGGCCACACCATGATGCCCAAAAATCAACCAATACGTATTTGCCTTTGAAATCAGATAATTTTACTGGCTTTCCTGTAGTATCTGCTTGCGTAAAGTCCATTGCCATTACACCAACGGCAGTTTTTTTACCTGCTTCGAAAACTTGAGCCAACTGCTTACCCATTGAGGTAGCTTTTAGTTCAGGAGAAAGCGTAGTAAATGCTTTTTCTGCAGCTGTAGCTTTCTCCGGGTCGCTAGCCAACTGACCAATTGCAGTTAAACTGATGTATGATTTTGGATTGGCACTTGCAAATTGCAACATGATTGGGTTTAACCCTTCAGCAGCTTTCTCATAACGGCCTCTTAAGCCATCCATAACTTCTTTATTTTGCTTTTGTTCAGGAGTAAAAGCATTGTATTCAGCGTTAATAGCCACTAACTGGTCGGTTACCGGCTTCGTTAAAGCTTTAAGCTTCTTAGCATCGTCGTTAACGGACGATCCGGTAATCGTAGCATTCTTTAAAGAGTCGGCAGCAGTTAACTTAATTGTACCTGGTTCAACATAAATAGATAAACCATCCAATTTTTCTCCCTGAGCCGGACGATTAACGTAAGGGTTTTTGTTTAAATACAAACTTCCCTGTTTTGGGTTAGCTAAAGTGCCCTTGAACGCGAAAGTGCCATTGGCAACAGTAGTAGAATCGGTAATATTTTTTTGTTCTCCTTGATAAATCAGGAATATTTTATCGCCGGTTTTTAGCCCTTTTATATCTCCACTTAATGTGAAAGGCTTTTGTGCGAATGCTGCAAATGGTAAAATTGCTATTGCAGCCAATAATGTTCTTTTCATGAATATAATTTAGTGTTTCTCAAAGTTAGGAATATATGTTTTCAGAACGTAAAAGCTTGTGTAAAATTATGATAGCTTTTGAAAGGTCCTCCACCACAAATCTGGCATCTCACCACTCACGGCAGTCTGGTAATCATCGTAACGGCATGGAACCAGGTGGTAGCGCTCATTTTTCGATTGTCCGGAAGGGTATGGAACCTGCATCCACCAACGATCTGATTTTTTGCTTTTTACAAATGCCATTTCACCCGAACCATCTTTTAAACTGGTTCGATAAATCATAAACTGTGATTTTGGTGTTAACGGAAAATCTTTTTTACGGGCATAAAATCCATCCATAAAATACCAGATCATCTGCGCCAGCAAAAAGGCAGTTTGGCCATTGTTATCATAGGCAGGGTTAAATTCATAAAACCCTATCGAAGTTAGTTTATCATTCATTCCAGCATATCGGGAAATTCTGCAAGCTTCTTCGCCATCAAAGCCATTTGGTGTTGTATTTGCATTGGCTGCGGCATCTGCCGAACGGATTGCGCCCAAGTCGAAACTAATCATATTCGCATTGCGGATAATCGGTTCCGTTAAAGTAATATCCTGTGCAAATTCGCCTAACCGGTGCACATCAAAATACAGCTTATCCATCACACTTAAGCTTTCCTGATTTACGAAATACGTCTGATAGCCAATGTTACTGTAGTTGAAAAGATAGTTGGGTTGATGGAGGAAAATTTTATTCAGGTAGCAATCTGATCGGGTTGCAATTCCTTCATTATCGTCATCACCAATATCAAACTGATTGTCGATAATTACCAAATCAACCTTCTGCTCTAAATTTTCGTAACCAAGATATTGTGCGTAAGTTAAATCCTGTCCTCCGCCAATAATAATTGGAATAATATCTTTTTTAATGAGCTCGGATACCACCATTCTAACGGCAACATAAGTGTCGGCTACCGTTGCCCCGTGTTTAATGTTGCCAAGATCAACAATCCTGCTGGTAAAAGCACCTTCATTTAATTTGTAAAACTTTTCTCTGAAATAATCAGGCGCCAGTGCACAACCCTCGTTATTTACCGCACCTCTTCCATCCAGCACACCAATAATGGCTAAATCATAAGTATTTTCTTCAAAGTCAGGAAATGATTCGGTGAAAATATGGGCCTTTAAACCTAGCTGACTGGTTAAAAACCCTTGTTTCGGTGTAAAACTATCGGCGTTTATTGGGGAAAAGAAATCCGTTAATGACATATATTTAAAACTCTCGGCTCAAATATCTATTTTTGAATGCGTATTTCCACATATAGCTCGAAAAAAATAAAATGATACTGGTAACCGGCGGCACGGGATTTTTAGGGTCTGAATTGATAAAGCAGTTAACCGATAAAGGTTTAGCTGTTCGGGCGTTGAAACGAAAAAACTCAAAAATTCCTGCACTCATTTCAGCGAGTGGCTTAATTCAATGGTTTGAAGCCGACATTAATGAACCTGCTGATTTGGAAGAAGCTTTTGAAGATGTCACAGCAGTTTATCATTGTGCTGCATTTGTTTCACTAAGTGCGAAGCACAAAAAAAAGCTGTTTCATGTAAATATCGATGGTACATCTAATATCGTAAACCTTTGTTTAGAACGTAATTGCAGGCTTTTGCACGTGAGCTCCATTGCTGCTTTGGGACTGACAAAAAAAGGGAATAAGGAAATTACTGAAAAGGATTTCTGGGAGTATGATGCTAAAGCCCATGCTTATGCGCTTTCCAAGTACGAGGCTGAAATGGAAGTATGGCGGGGAATTAACGAAGGTGCAAATGCTGTAATCGTAAATCCATCGGTCATAATTGGCAAAAATGCAGGCTTTGAAGGAAGCGGGGCCATTTTTAAGCTGGTAAAAGATGGTTTCCCATTTTATACTGATGGTGCATCAGGTTTTGTGGATGTTGAAGATGTTGCCAAAGCAATGATTTTATTAATGAATAGTGAAGTTTCAGGTGAACGCTATATTATTTCAGCCGGAGATGTTCATTACAAAGATTTGTTTACTCAAATTGCGTCCAGTTTTGGAGTTAAACCACCCACCAAAGAAGCAAAACCCTGGATGCTTGGAATAGCCTGGAGGGCACTAAAATTTGTTTCCGTTTTTACCGGTAAAGAGCCATCAATAACAAAAGATACCGCAAACAGCAGTATTACGTTAAGTTATTACAATAATAATAAGGTGATTGATCAGACTGGAATCGTTTTTAAACCAGTTGAACAAAGCATTCGAGAAATTATCCAACATTTAAAATAATGCCCAAACAAAAAGCGTATTACATTATCGATTTCGATAGCACTTTTACCCAGGTAGAAGCGCTTGATGAACTCGCCAGAATCTCTTTAAAGAACCACCCAGACAAAGAGGCCATTTTCCAGAAAATTGAAGATTACACCAACTTTGCAATGGAAGGCAAACTTTCCTTCTCTGAAAGTTTAGCACAACGTGTTAAATTGCTGGAAGCAAGTGAAGATCATTTAAAACTCCTCATTAAACACCTGAAAAAGAAGGTTTCCACTTCGTTTTCGCGTAATGCTGAGTTTTTTAAAAAACATGCAGATGAAGTGCTCATTGTTTCCGGCGGATTTAAGGAATTTATCACTCCGGTAGTGAGTCAGTATCACATTAAAAAGGAAAATATTTACGCCAATACTTTTGTAACCACAGGTGATGGAAAAATAATCGATTATGACCATGCGAATCCTTTAAGCGAGGAAGGTGGAAAAGTGAAGTTGTTACAACATCTAAAATTGGAAGGCGAATTGTTTGGTATTGGTGATGGTTATTCTGATTTTCAATTACGCGAAAGTGGCTTAATTAATAAATTTTTCGCCTTTACCGAAAATATTGCCCGTGAAAGCATTGTTTCCCGAGCCGACCACGTTACACCAAGTTTTGATGAGTTTCTTTACGTAAATGACCTTCCAAGAGCCATTTCTTATCCAAAAAATAGAATTTTGTGCCTGGTTATCGGTAATGTTGATCCTTTAACCATTTCAATATTAAAAAATGATGGTTTATCAATCAGGCATAAAACCTCGTTCGAAGAAAAGTATGTTAAGGATGTGGGCATTATCATTTTCGCCGAGGGCGAGAAAATGGATAAAGAGCAGTTAAAAAATGCAGCGAAACTGAAAACGATTGGTTATCTGGGCAACGCTAAAAACAAAATTGATTTTGACCTTTGTACCAAACAAGGGATCGTGGTTTTCGATGATCCCAAGAATAACCCAAGGAATATTGATTTTATTCCAAAACGTGTAGCCGATTTTATGAACACAGGTGCGACTTACCTGAGTAGCAATTTTCCGAATTTGCAGCTGCCTAAAATCGAAAAATCTCACCGTTTGATTCACATTCATCAAAATGTACCTGGTATTATGGCGAAAATTAATACAGTTTTTGCCAAGCATGATATTAACATCGTGAGTCAGTTTTTAATGACTAACCCTGAAATTGGATATGCCATTACCGATATAAATACGGAGTACGATAAACAATTATTTAAATCATTAAAAAAGATTGAGCATACCATCAAGTTTAGGGTATTATATTAACTGAATAAAACATGAAACAGGTTATCATCGTATTTGTTGGAGGTGGTTTAGGGAGTTTGGCAAGATATTGTGTTACCAGGTTATCCGCAAATCGGCTGATGAAATTTCCCTATGCAACATTAACATCAAATGTTTTAAGCTGTTTAATCATGGGTTTATTTCTGGGTTATTTCTTACAGAAATCAAGCTTAAACGAAAATTTGAAACTTTTTGTAATTACCGGTTTTTGCGGAGGTTTCAGTACCTATTCTACTTATACCTTAGAGACGATTAACCTGTATAAAGATAATCACATCGGAATGGCGCTATTAAATATCCTAATCAATTTTAGTCTTTGTGTGGCTGGTATTTTAGCTGGAATGTATCTTTCAAAGCTAAAGCTGGCTTAATTAAACGTATGCATGGATTTTACACCAGAAATAAAAGATAAACTTCAACAGTTACAGGAAAAATATACAGCTATGGGGCAAGATATGGCCTCTTATTTGGATGGTTTGTTATATGCAGATTTTCTTACCTATTGGGATTATATCCATTTGGATACTTTATTGAGTTTGCAAAACCCGAAAACGCCAATTCCTGATGAGGAAATTTTCATCATGTACCATCAGATTACAGAGCTTTATTTCAAACTGGCTTTACATGAATGCCGGCAAATTGCTGAACATGAAAATTTAACTGTTGAATTTTTTACAGCCCGTGTTAAAAGAATTAATGCTTATTTCAACGCATTAACTACATCTTTCGAGGTTATGGTTGATGGCATGGAGAAAGAACAGTTCCTTAAATTTCGCATGTCGCTTTTACCTGCAAGTGGATTTCAATCTGGCCAGTACCGCATGATTGAAATTTGTGCAACCGATTTTATTCGCCTGGTAGATAAAAGTAAACGCAATGAATTAGGTACCGCAACTATTGAGGAACAATTTGAACACATTTATTGGAAATTTGGTGCAACTGAATTGGCCAGCGGTAAACAAACCTTAACCCTAAAGCAGTTCATTAAAAAATATGCAGCTCAGTTTCTACAGTTGGCAAAAGATCGATCTCTTACAAATTTCGCTGCGCTTTATCATCAGCTGGCTGCTAAAGGAGCAGATGTTTCAGCGCTTGCTGAAGAACTACGCAAACTTGATCTTTACGTTAACGTAGAGTGGCCTTTATCTCATTATAAATCCGCTGTGCGTTATTTAGAGAAAGATCCTGTTGATGTGGCTGCTACAGGAGGAACCAACTGGCAAAAATATTTGCCTCCGCGTTTTCAAAAAAGAATCTTTTATCCGTTTTTATGGACAGAAGAACAGATGGACGAATGGGGAAAAGGGTGGGTGCTTAGTGTACTCAAAACACTCAAAAACAAAGATTAATATCAGAAAAGACTATTAAGAAAGCTTGTTTTTTGCTACTTTGCAAAAAAAAATATATAGATGGAGTGAATGAAAGGGTAAGTGAGTGTTTCCAATTTGTAAACATGCTCCAATTCAAACATTCTCTAATTCAAAATTCAAATACAATGACCGAGACATTAGATATAAAAATCACTAAGGCCGCTCAAACCAGGTTGGCAGTTACTGATTTTTCTCAATTACCGTTCGGTAAGGTTTTTACCGATCACATGTTTACTGCTGATTATGAAGACGGCGAATGGAGAAATTTACAGATTATTCCTTACGGACCAATTCCAATGAGCCCTGCAATTTCTGCACTTCACTACGGCCAGGCCATTTTTGAAGGCTTAAAAGCTTACCGCCAGCCTGATGGAAAAATTAGTGTTTTCCGTGCTGATAAAAACTTTGAGCGTTTTAATAAATCTGCAGCTAGAATGTCGATGCCAACTATTCCTGAAGAAATATTTATGCAGGGTTTAGCATCGCTGATTAATGTTGATGAAAAGTGGGTGCCAAATCAGGAAGACTATGCCCTATACATTCGTCCGGTAATGTTTGCAACTGATCCTTATCTGGGTGTAAAAGCATCAGATACATATAAGTTTGCTTTGTTAACCACACCAACTGGTCCGTATTACAGTTCAGCATTAAAAGTTAAGATTGAAACTGAATTCACCCGTGCTGATGAAGGAGGTGTTGGTTTTGCTAAAACTGCTGGAAATTACGCCCGTTCTTTGTATCCTTTCGAGCAAGCAAAAAAGGAAGGTTTTGATCAGTTAATCTGGACCGATTCAGTTACTCATGAGTATATTGAAGAAGCTGGAACAGCAAACTTGATCTTTGTAATAAATGGCAAATTGGTTACGCCTTCAGTACGTAGCACAGTATTGGACGGTGTAACACGTGATACCATTATTAAACTTGCAAAAGAAGCAGGCATTGAGGTTGAAGAGCGCCGTGTTTCTGTTAAAGAAGTAATTGAAGGAATTGAAAATGGAACGTTAACAGAAGCTTTTGCTGCGGGTACTGCTGCAACGGTAACGCATGTAGGTGAAATTGGTTACCTCGGAGAAACCTATAAATTAACCGATCCATCAACAAGAAATGTTTCAAATGGAATCGCTAAAAAACTAAATGATATCCGTTACGGATTAGCAACAGATGAATTTGGTTGGAACTGGGTTTTGTAGTTCAATCTATTAGCATAAAAAAAGCCTCAAAATTTAAAAATTTTGAGGCTTTTTATTGAGCCATATCTTGCACTTTAAACCTTGCTCTTTGCTCTTTTATCCGTGCTCCTTTATCCTTGCTCTTTGCTCTTTTATCCTTGCTCTTTAATCCTTGCGCTTACTTATCCAAAATCACCACACCTTTAGCTTCAAAAGCCAGCTCCTTTTTCGGATCAGTGATTTTTGCCACTTCTTCCGGCGATTTTTTAGCATCTTCTGCATAGTGGCGTAAAGTTTCTACAGAGATGGTTTGTTTTTTAGCGATACCATCTAAAACAACATTTTTACCTACAATATCCATTGGCATAAAAAAAGCGTAATCTTTGAATGTTACACGCATCGGATCGCCGTTTGGCATTTGCAAAGTCATCCAGCAGCCTTTTTTCTTGCATACATCAACAACCTTACCTTCAATTTTCATATCAACGGTTTTTTTATCACCCATTGCTGCTTCCATCTTAGCTGCAGGCTTAACATCGCCAGGTTTTACTTCCTCGCCAAATTTCTGACCAGTATATGCTGTTTGTGCAAATCCAGCGGCTGCAAACAAGCAAAAGCTAAGACTTAAAATAATCTTTTTCATGGTTTGTTATTATTATTTGTTCCAGTTATTTATCTGACCCAAAGTTATTTAAAATTTTTCTAAATGGTGAAGACAAAAAAAATCCTCGCTAGCTCTCACTAACGAGGAAAATCATCCCTATTGTTATAGATCACATCCCATGATGTACAACATATTACCTTAGGCAAATGTTAAACCAAAATGCCAAAGCATAGTTGTTGTGCTGTTATTTGTCTGATTATTAATGTTTTGCGTATTTTATAAAGGGTGTGCCAAAAACAATGCTATTGTGTAATTGGGTAAATCATTCAGCTATCTGTAGAAAAACCGTGGAAAAATATCCCCATTAGTTTCATTATTTGTTTAGCTAACTGAAAACTTCTGGCATAAGATTCTGTTTAAAATTTTTGATCAGTCAATCTGAACTATTTAAATAAGTTAAGATAAAACTTTCAATCACTCATTATCAATATCTGGTAAATAATCTATAGGAAGAAGGTCGCCAAGTCGCAGATTAGCCCAGTGCCGCTCTAACTTTAAATTCATTGGATTAACAATAACGCCATTCCAATCAAAAAAAACATTTCCATCAATAATCGAAATTAAACTTGCCACTTCATTCATTTCATGGGTGGGGGTAAATGATTCTTCTTTTTTGTTGAATGATATTGATTTATATGACTTTTCAAGATCTTTTGGTCTACCTTTAATATAGGTGATATATAGCGAATTGATAAATTGGCAGGTGTCGCATCTAAAATTAGTTCTACCTTTCATTCCAGGTACTGTTACATATCCCCAGTTGTTAATGTAGTTGGTGTCAGTATTAATTTTAAGTGCGTATAGACGATTTTGATCAGTAAGTGCCGCAATGTGTTTTGATCTTAATTTTGTAGTGTCGATCACTTCAATATATTTTGGCAGTCCGAGCATGTTGCTCCAAAAAAAGAGTGAATCTTTATATGTTTGATTAGAACTTTTGCTAAAAAAACGAATTTTTTCTTTAATAAGCGTATCACTAAACCGAAACCTATTTCGCATTCTTGTATTTGTAGCCACTAAGAAACCACCTTCATTTTCTCTGTTAATATTACCTCCTAATACGGATCGGAAAAAGTGCTGAACTGAACCTGTATAGGCCTCTACTCGGTTTTCCTTCCATTGCAAGCGTTGTTTTTCGTTGCCCTGCATATTTTCAAATAAGACATATCCTATGTAAGAGATGAGCTCCTTTTTTTCATTTCGCTCGAAATCCTCAACAATATATTTCAGGCGATATCCTAGCGCCTTATTTTCAATAATCATAAAGCCGTTTGTGTAGGCCGTAAGTTTATTTTCTTCTTTTTCAAAATTAAGCTGGATAACTTTTGGATTAATAATTTTGCACTGCTTGCCGAATTTTGAAGAACCTAATATTTCCCGCTTAAACATTTCCAAATACTTGCTATCTGGCTTTATTGCCTTGGTAATTTTTACTTCATCTAAAGAAATGGTTTTTTCTTCCAGTGCAATAGTGGGTAGTTTCACATCAGATTGGATGTTTATCGGAACCTGATAAGTTTTAAAACCTACTACAGAAACGATAATTTCATAATTGCCTGGCTTTACATTATGGATGGTGAATCTGCCTTCATGATCTGTTTGTGTAGCGTTATCTGTTTTATTTACGAAAACTGTTGCACGCTCCAAAGGTTTATTACCGACTATGTTTAGTACCTTCCCTGTTATTTTGAACTGAGCAACAGCGAGATTTGAGCACAGCAGCATCAATAAAATAACAATAGTATTGATTGTACATTTTGATATCATATTTTCAGAAGCCTAGCGTAAATTTTAACCAAAAATCATTTCAAAAACCTCCTCAATTTTGCTTACTGCTTTAACTTCCAAGTTATATTTCGAAATGTCGATTCCCTTTAAATTATACTTCGAAATGTAAATCGTTTCAAAGCCTAATTTATCCGCTTCCGCGATGCGTTGCTCAATCCGATTAACTGCTCGTATTTCTCCAGATAAACCAACCTCTGCAGCGAAACAACTTTTTGATGATATTGGAATATCTTGCTGTGATGAAATAATGGCAATTAATACGGCCAGATCAATTGCCGGGTCTTCTACTCTAATTCCGCCAGCAATATTTAAAAATACATCTTGCGTACTCAACCTGAAGCCACAGCGTTTTTCCAAAACGGCCAGGAGCATATTCATTCTTTTGGTATCAAATCCGGTAGCAGATCTTTGTGGGGTGCCATAAGCTGCAGAACTCACCAAGGCTTGTGTTTCGATAAGCATTGGCCTTGCGCCTTCAAGCATGGCTGAAATCGCTATGCCGCTTAGTTCTTCATCACGCTGTGACAGAAGAATTTCCGATGGATTCGAAACCTCTCTCAAACCACTTCCCTGCATTTCATAAATGCCCAACTCAGCTGCAGCTCCAAAACGATTTTTAATGGAGCGTAAAATGCGGTAAACATGATGTCTGTCGCCTTCAAATTGCAAAACAGTGTCAACCATATGCTCTAGTATTTTTGGCCCTGCAATGGCGCCATCTTTTGTGATATGGCCAATCAGAAATACAGGAACACCGGTTTCTTTTGCGAAACGCAATAACTCGGCAGTGCATTCCCTTACTTGCGATACACTTCCGGGCGTGGAATCAATATGTGAAGAGTGTAAGGTCTGAATAGAATCAACAACCAGAATTTCGGGTTCCAAAATTTCAATTTGTTTAAATATATTTTGGGTTGATGTTTCTGTTAGGATGTAACAGTCTGAGGAAGGCGTTTCTTTAATCCTTTCAGCCCGCATTTTTATCTGCTGCTCACTTTCCTCGCCAGAAATATAAAGTAGCTTTTTGCCTTTTAAATTTAGCGCCAGCTGTAACATCAATGTAGATTTGCCAATGCCAGGTTCTCCACCAATTAAAACCAGCGAACCCTCTACTAAACCTCCTCCTAAAACCCTGTCTAATTCTTTATCACCGGTTAATATTCTTCGTTCAACAGATGATTGAATATCGTCAACTTTGCTGGGTTTGCTTAATTTTCTGGTGCTCGTTTCTGTTTTCCATGTAGGAACGGAAGCAGGTGCTTTTTCAACGATCTCTTCTACAAAAGTGTTCCACTGACTGCATGAAGGACATTTGCCCAGCCATTTTGCCGATTCATAGCCACAACTCTGACAGAAATACGCGGTTTTTGTTTTTGCCAATTGATTATAGATTTAAGATTTACGAATTTAGATTTTATAAGCCGTAAAAGCTAAGCGACTTTTAAACAAGAAAGCCTGAATAATTATATTCAGGCTTTCTTAAAAATGTGTTTGAGTTATAATTTTATTTCTTCGTCTTTAGAAGAGATGAAGTGAAACTCGTTTAAGTAATACGATGATTGTGACTTCACTTTAATCCACTGGCCGTATTTAAAAAACCAGCGGCGTTGAAGGTTGAAAATTCCTTTGGTAATGTAAGCTTCGATATAAGGGTGCACGCTTAGTGTTACGCCTTTTTCATTCTGCTCACGTAAAATATAATTCAGGTTATTTTCAATATCATCCATTAAAACGATACTCGCTTTAATTTCGCCGGTGCCACCACAGGCAGGGCATTTTTCTACCGTAACAATATTCATCTCCGGACGAACACGCTGCCGGGTGATTTGTACCAAACCAAATTTACTCGGAGGTAAAATGGTGTGTTTGGCTCTATCCAATAACATCAGCTCACGCAAATAATCGAATAGCATTTTACGGTTTGTTGGCTTGTGCATATCGATAAAATCGATTACCACAATTCCGCCCATATCACGCAAGCGCAATTGACGGGCAATTTCTTTAGCCGCCTCTTTGTTTACCTGTAAAGCATTTTCCTCCTGGTTTTCTTTACTGGCAGTACGGTTTCCACTGTTCACATCTATTACGTGAAGTGCTTCGGTGTGTTCTACAACCAAGTAGGCGCCACCCGGTAAGTTTACTGTTTTGCCAAAAGCATTTTTAATTTGCTTTTCTATTCCAAAATGATCGAAAATAGGTTCTTTCTGTTTATAAAGTTTTACGATCTTTTCCATTTCTGGAGAAATATCGTGAACATAAGAACGGATATCATCGAACAACTCTGGTGTGCTCACGTAAACGTTTGTAAAATCAGGGTTCAGAATATCACGAATTAACGTAGATGACCTGTCCATTTCTCCCCAAACTCTTTTTGAAGGTTCGGTAGAAGGTACTTTTTTGATGAAGTTTTCCCATTTCGCAATCAAATCTAAAAGATCTTTTTGCATTTCGGCAACTCCACGTCCTTCAGAAACAGTTCTGATAATTACCCCAAAATTTTGAGGTTTAATACTTTCTATAATCTTTTTTAAGCGATTACGTTCAGTATTGCTTTTAATTTTTTTTGATACAGATATGGTATTGGAGAATGGCACCAGTACCACATACCTGCCGGCAATCGAAATGTCGGAACTTAAACGTGGTCCTTTCGTAGAAATTGGCTCTTTGGCAATTTGTACAGGAAGAAGCATGTTTTTTGAAAGCACATCAGAAATTTTGCCTGCCTTATTGATGTCGGCTTCGAGCTTTAAATTGTCTAATAATGTGCCTGTAACCGAGCCATTACGCTTGATCTTCGTTAGCTTAATTAAAGATTGCACCTGAGGGCCCAAATCAAAATAATGCAAAAATGCATCTTTTTCGTAACCAACATCCACGAAAGCAGCATTCAGGCCGGGCATAATTTTTTTAATGCGGCCTAAATAAATATCGCCTACGGCGTAGTTATTATTGATTTGTTCTTTGTGAAGCTCAACAAGTTGTTTGTCTTCAATCAACGCTATGGTAACTCCGGCAGGAGTCGAATTGATAATTAATTCTTTTACCAACAGCTACAGATTTAAGGCTTTCGCCTATTAACAAATGGATAGTATAAACGCGAAAAACATTGATCCAGCCCAAAGCTTTATATAACAAAAATCATATAAATACTTTAAACCTCACAGTGAATACTGTGAGGTTTAAAGGGCTTTAATCAAAATAAGAAATTATTTTTTCTTATGTCTGTTTTTTCTTAAACGTTTTTTACGTTTGTGGGTAGCCATTTTATGTCTTTTTCTTTTTTTACCGCTTGGCATAGTTTTAAGTTTTAAATGTTTTTATTAATCTGTTAATTAATTTTTATTCTTTAGTTCAGTCACTTTCCTATCAATAAAAGATGATAAGGTTGGGTCTGCCGCTAATTTTTTGCTGTTTAAGTAGGCATCAACTGCTTCCTTGTTTCTGCCTAAATTTTCTAAAGCTGTACCCAGATAGAAATAGGCTTCAGGCGTAGGAGACGTAGCAATTACGGTATTAAATCGTGGAATTGCTTTATCAAACTGACCTGATTTTATAGAGAAAATACCCAAATTCATATTTGCCTTAACATTTTTAGGTTCTTTAGCAACAACTTCAAGCAAGATTGCAATACCTTGCATTGGTGCGCCTAAGCCGTTTACTATAGTTACACCTAAGCCTGTTTTAGCTTCAATGTTTGTCGAATCTTTCTCTAGTGCATTTTTGTAAGAAGTATTCGCTTTCTGCAATAAAGCAGGTTGAGCTAAACTATCTTGCGTGCTCTCAAAAGCTTTTATAAATTTATTACCCGCCGCTACCCACGTTTTTGTTGATGGTTCGCTTTGTGCAACAACTTCTAAATAAAGTGCTGATGGAGTAATTTGCTCAACATCATCCCATTTCTGGGCTAATTGTTTCGCTAGTTCAATTTTCTCTGTACCATTGGCGCCCTTATAACTGTTTTCTAGAGCTGTAATGTCTGTAGCCAAATTTTTGTTTAGCACATTTTTAGCAGCAATAGATGAAGTTTCGATGCTTAGTACTGATGAAGTTGATGGTGTTTCTGCTCCGGCCATTTGACCGCTTGCAGGCATTTTGCCATTTTCTTCTGTTGGTTTTACTAAACCTTTAATGTCTCTTGTAAATAGAAAAGCAACAAGCAATAAAACTGCTCCAATGATAATGATTTGTTTTGATCTTATGCTGCTGTTCATATAAATAAGACTTATGCTTCTACGCTAATTTTTTTAGAGTTACTTTTAACTTTATCAACAAAAACTTTTGCTGGTTTAAAGCTAGGTACAAAGTGTTCTGGGATAATTATTGCAGTGTTTTTAGAGATGTTTCTTGCAGTTTTCTGTGCTCTCTTTTTAACAACAAAGCTTCCGAAGCCTCTTACGTATACATTTTCACCGCCAATCATGCTCGTTTTGATAACCTTGAAAAATGCCTCAACTGTTTCCTGTACATCAACCTTCTCAATTCCGGTTTTTGTTGATATTTCTGAAATAATATCTGCCTTAGTCATATTTACTTATTTATATATATTGTGTTTTAATATTACTACTGTTTTGGGGTTGCAAAAGTATTGCTTTTTAATGAGATAGGGAAATAAAAGATGATTTTTTTATCTGCTAAGTTATCACTCGATTGCAAGATTTTTTTAAAACCAATAATTACACCGTAATTTGCAGCAATGACATTCCAAAATGAACTGATAAACTGGTATCAAATAAATAAAAGAGATCTACCCTGGCGCCATACAAAAGATGCCTATACGATCTGGTTATCAGAGATTATACTGCAGCAAACCCGTGTTGAGCAAGGGCTTCCATACTTCAATAAGTTCCTCGAAAACTTCCCCACAGTAAATGATTTTGCCAATGCAAGCGAAGCCCAGGTTTTGAAGCTTTGGCAAGGCTTAGGTTATTACTCCAGAGGGAGAAATATGCACAAAACTGCGCAATTTGTTGTCAATAATTTCAATGGTATCTTCCCAAACCTGCATGATGAGTTATTAAAATTAATTGGAATTGGAGAATATACAGCAGCCGCAATTTCGTCTTTTTCATCTGGTGAGGCCAGAGCTGTTGTGGATGGAAATGTTTACAGGGTATTATCGAGGTATCTCGGAATTGATACTCCAATTAACTCGCCGGCAGGTAAAAAACAGTTTTTTAAACTGGCAAACGAGTTGCTGCACCAGGCTGATCCTGCATTATATAATCAGGCGATAATGGAATTTGGTGCCATGCAATGTAAGCCGAAATCTCCAAATTGTAGCATTTGCCCATTAAACCAAAGCTGTTTTGCGCTTCATCACCAATTAGTAAATGATTTACCGGTTAAAATCAAGAAAGCTGCCCAAAGGCATCGCTATCTCAATTATTTTATTTGTCGGCAAGGCGATAAAATTTTAGTCAGGGAGCGGCAAGCTGGTGATGTTTGGCAACATTTGTATGATTTTCCAAGTTTGGAAACAGAAACTGAAATAGATTTACATGGTGAGGCGTTTATAACTCTAGTAAAAAAATCATTCGGCCAAGAAGCCGTTTTTACCTACTTATCGGGTAAAAAACACATATTAACGCACCAAATTATCCATTTACGATTTTTTGTATTAAAAAATTATATATTTAACTTTAATAAACAAAAGGAACTTAATTGGGTTTCTTTAGGTAAGTTAGATGAGTTACCGCAGCCAAAAGCTATTCATGACTTTATACTTGAATATCTTTAATTTATCAGGATGGATTAACTAACCATCTTAGCGGGTGTTCATTTAAAAAAGAGAAAAAACTAACCAAAAATATTTATGTCTGGCATTAACAAAGTGATTTTAGTAGGCCATTTAGGCAAAGACCCTGAAGTGCGTCATTTAGATGGCGGAGTAACTGTAGCAAGCTTTCCTTTAGCTACATCTGAAACCTACAATAAAGATGGAAAACGAGTAGAACAAACAGAGTGGCATAACATCGTTTTATGGCGTGGCCTTGCCGAAGTTGCATCGAAATACCTTCAGAAAGGGAAGTTGGTTTACATTGAAGGAAAACTCAGAACCAGATCTTTCGAAGACAAAGAAAAAGTGAAGAAATACGTAACTGAAATTGTAGCCGAAAATTTCACCATGCTCGGCAGAAAAAGTGATTTTGAGCAAAGTCCTTCAACCGTTGTTCCACAAACTACCGAGCCGAAAATCCAGGATGAATTTACCATTGGGCCATCTGATGAAAATGGCGATTTACCGTTTTAGATTTTCATGGAGCGTAAGTACAAGTTAGCACATCCTGTTTTTATTCTCTCTGTAATTATTTTAATCGTTAACGATTTTTATTTAAAGCAAACCTTTCATAATACATTTACGGGAAAGCTGTCAGATTTTGTTGGTCTGTTTGCTTTCCCTTTCTTTTGGAGCATTCTTTTTCCAGCCAAAACTAAGGGGATACACATTTTGACAGGACTTTTGTTCTTGTTTTGGAAATCAGAATTTTCGCAGCCACTGATCGATTTAATCAATCAAACGGGATTGAAAACATTTAGAACGGTTGATTATACTGATTATATTGCACTTGTTAGCGTGTTTCTGTCGTATTATGTTCTACAAATTCCGTTTCGGTTTAAAACGCAATCTGCTTTCCGGAAATTTTTGTTTTTAATTTCAATATTCAGTTTTGTTGCGACGACACAGAAGAGAGATGCACCAACACGTCAGGATAATTTTAAATCAATTGATATTACCAATCAAGGCAATAAAAAATTAACTGCTATCATTCATTTTGAATATCCAGCTGTTATACTCAAAAAAGACAGCACTTTAAATAATGAATTTAATCGAAACGATACGGTAAGTTTAATGCCTGGTAAATCAGAAAGGATTATAACACCGATTATGATGGGTGACAGTTTGAAATTTCCTGATCATTTTAAAATTGTGGTGTTGAATGAAAAAGGGAAGGAAGTCAAAATTTATGATCGGGACTTATTTTTTAAAAGTGCAGATACCACCTATTATAAAGATGGACAAAGTGAGTATGCTGATTTTTGGAGTATTAAGATTGGAGAAAAAATACCTGAAACGCTTGCCGCACATACACTATTTGGAAGATGGAAAACCCTAGCATCTTACAAAAAACACCATACTTTTGAAATCAGGGAACAATACTATTATGATGTAGATCCGGATAGTGATATTGCTAAATATGAAATTCAGGATAGTATAATCACAATCGCTTACCCTAAAATGAAAAGAAGCGGCAAGGTAGAGAAGTTAAATGGTAGGAGTTTAACGGTAAAATGGGATGATAGGGGAACGTTAAGGTACGAAAAACTATATGATTAGACCTGCCCGTTTTGAAGAGCAGGCCTAATGATTTTATTCTACCGTAACCGATTTTGCTAAATTTCTTGGTTGATCAACGTTACAACCACGCATCACTGCTATGTGATACGATAATAACTGAAGCGGAATCGTTGCAAGTAATGGTAAAAATGCCTCATTTGCATCAGGAATTTCAATGCAGTAATCTGCCATTTTTGTAACTTTGGTATCACCTTGTGTTACAATGGCAATTACTTTACCTTTTCTGGCTTTAACTTCCTGGATATTGCTGATTACTTTTTCATACGATGAGTTTTGTGTTGCGATAAATACAACTGGCATTTCTTCATCAATCAAAGCAATTGGTCCGTGTTTCATTTCGGCAGCAGGATAGCCCTCTGCGTGGATATATGAAATTTCTTTCAATTTCAATGCACCTTCTAATGCCACTGGAAAGCCACTTCCTCTTCCTAAAAATAAGCAGTTGGTAGAGTCCTTTATTTTCTCAGCAACTTCTTTAATGATATCATTTGATTCCAACGCTTGCTGAATTTTTTCAGGAATGTTATCAAGCTCGGTTAACAATTCCATCATTTTTGAAGTGGTAATGGTACCTTTTTGTTGCGCCATGTAAAAGGCCATAAGGGTTAATACCGTAACCTGAGCAGTAAATGCTTTTGTTGAGGCAACGCCAATTTCTGGCCCCGCATGTGTGTAAACACCTGCATGAGATAATCTTGGAATGGATGCGCCTGCAACATTGCAGATGCCAAAAATGGTAGCACCACGCTCTTTTGCCATTTCTATGGCCGCCATCGTATCAGCTGTTTCACCAGATTGTGAAATCGCAATCACAACGTCTTTTTCGGTGATAATTGGATTACGATATCTGAATTCTGAGGCGTATTCAACTTCAACCGGAATTCGGGCGTATTCTTCAATTAAATATTCACCAACCAAACCTGCATGCCAAGAGGTGCCGCAAGCTACAATGATAATGCGATCAATGTTTTTCAGCTTTTCCGCATATTCTTTAATTCCGCCTAACTGAACTTTTCCTTCTTCAGGATAAATACGACCACGCATACAATCTTTGATAGATCTTGGTTGTTCGTAAATTTCCTTTAACATAAAGTGATCAAAGCCGCCTTTTTCGAGCATTTCCAGCTTAAGCTCAAGTTCCTGGATTAATGGTGTTTGCACAAAATTGTCCAATTGTTTAACCAAAAGATCATCTTTAGTAATTAATGCAATTTCATTATCGTTTAAATAAATTACATTTTTAGTATATTCAATAATTGGAGTTGCATCAGAAGCAATAAAATATTCACCTTTACCAACCCCTATTACCATTGGACTCCCTTTTCTGGCGGCAATTAATTGTTCAGGATGCTCTTTATCCATAATTACAATGGCATAAGCTCCGCTTACTTGCTGAAGTGCTAGGCGAACAGCTTCTAGCAGATCAATTTCCTCAATTTTTTGAATTTCTTCAATTAAATGAATTAAAACCTCTGTATCCGTATCACTTTTAAATTCATGATCACGCTGTATTAGTTCTTCCTTTAGTGTTGCATAATTTTCGATAATTCCGTTGTGAATGATCGAAAGTTTATCATTATTTGAAGTGTGAGGGTGAGAATTTCGATCTGATGGCACACCATGCGTTGCCCATCTGGTGTGCCCCATTCCAACTGAACCGGAACGATCCTGACTTTCAGCAAATTCTTCAAGCACTGCCACCTTACCTGCTTTTTTATAAATATGTTGGCCAGAATCATTCATTAGAGCTATGCCAGCGCTATCATAACCTCGATATTCCAATCTTTTTAAGCCTTTCAATACTATTGGCCAGGCTTCTCTATGGCCTATATAGCCTACAATTCCACACATAAATTTGTATATTAATAATCGACACGAATATACTAAACAAACGTTTGTTTTAATATAGTATGAGCGTACTACAAAAAAAGCCCTGGCAGTTGTTTAAAACTGCCAGGGCTTTTGTTAAGCACAGATTTATCTTAATTTATTTTGGTATAATAAATATTTAGTTTCATTTTATTAGTTGCATTACCAGCAGAACCAATTACTGCTCTACCAGCTGATGAAACAGAAGAGGTTAGCTGAAACTGGGTTAGTGAAGTCGGAGCCAAAAAAGTCCCGAAATCAGTCAGTTTTTTATCAATTAAATCCTGTACATAAGCGGTTACTACAAAAACATATCTGTTTCGAATTGAATCATAATATCCACCAAAAACAGCATCTGTAAGTTGACGTGAATCGCCGCTGTTACCTTGATTATGGTCAGGAACGTTTGTAGGTTGTTCTGCAATGTCCCAACGATAAAGCGAAAGCCTTGTTGCAGGTGCAAAAGGATTTGCGAATGTTCCGGCACTTAAATCAACAACCAATTCTGCTTTGTTTACAACTGCCTTGCCATAAGTATTGGTGAAGTTGGCTAAGGTAGGAAATGAAATTTTTGTTTTTACACCTGCCAGAGCTTGCAGATAAGTTACGTTATATTGTGTATTTGCATTGGCTGGCAATAATTGTGTGGCAACCTCTGTTCCTGTATAATCATGTTTAATGTTCGCTGCAGCACCCGATGGACTTACAGGAAAATTAACCGTTACAGTATCTCTACCATTGGTGGCATTGTTTTTTTTATAAACCATCTGCAGGTAAGAATTTGTTCCAGTTAGATCCAAAAACGCAATACCTCCAGTGCCTGTAGTAGCAGTTTTGTTTACTTGCGCATATAAACCCTTGAAATAATCTACAAACTTAGCACTTGTAGATGTTGCCGCAGGAGCCAGGTTTAATAAAGTGGTTTGGATAAAATCCTTATCTAATTTGATCCTGATTTGAGCTGGTACGGTTTTTAAAGTATCGGCCTTACCTGAAATAATATCAAAAATTTTGATTGGCGTTTTAGGGAAAATTTTGCTATTAAAACTACCTAACAACTGGCTGTTACGTGCCTGTACATCAGAGCTTTTAAAATTGGTAACCTTATTTGTAAGCTGATAAACGTCAATGCTGTATTTTGTGCTCGCCGTATCGCCATAAAACTGAGTACCCAGGTTTAGCACCAATATCGCTGAATCTAAAACAGGTGATGTGCCAAAATCGAAACTGGTGGTGCTTGGAACAACAGTCATGGCTACACTTGATTCTGTTTTGCCAAAAATAGGATCAACCATATAGCCTAGTGGATAACTTCCAATGCTAGCGGTAGTCACATCGCCTTCTTTTATCGTTTGCGATTTTATGGGTTCATTGTTTACCAGTGTACCGGTAATCGCAGTGCTTGGATCTACGTCCAAACCAACACCATCCGGATTTTTACACGACGCAAAAAGAAAAAGACCTATCAACAGGGTTAATAAGTCTTGTTTTGTAAATTTCATATTTAAAATAATAATACCTAATTAAGCAACAGAAACCAATTCATCATTTGAAATTTCTTCGTAAAATGAATAGAAGTTTTCAAAATTCTCGGTTAAGTTAAAGGCTAATGTTGGCTTATTGGAATCTTTAACAAATTTTAACACATCTTTGTCTAAGTTTTCATCTGCTAAAACAACTGCGTCTGCGTGTGTTACAGCTCCGATGTGCATGCTGTTACAATCTGATGGTAAGAAGGCTTTTGTATCTTCTTCAGTCATGTTAGCCATTACCGCTTTCTTAGCGAAATTGGCGTTTAATTTTTCTTCAAAACAATCTTCATAAATAGAATATACTACTTTAGAATTTTTGAAAGTAGGATCGTTTTTATAAGTTGTTTTAATGTAAGCGGGTACTAAAGAACTCATCCAGCCATGACAGTGAACGATATCCGGAGCCCAACCTAATTTTTTAACAGTTTCTAATGCGCCTTTGCAAAAGAAAATTGTGCGTTCATCGTTATCGTCGAAAAATTTTCCACTCGCATCTCTAAATACTTGTTTGCGCTGAAAATACTCTTCGTTGTCTAAGAAATAAACCTGCATACGTGCAGCGGGGATGGATGCTACTTTAATAATTAAGGGATTATCATTGTCGTCAATAATGATGTTCATTCCTGATAAGCGGATTACTTCGTGTAAACGATTTCTTCTTTCGTTGATGTTACCAAATTTTGGCATTAAGATGCGGATTTCAAATCCTTTTTCTTGCATCGCCTGTGGTAATTGACGTGTGATTTCAGAAATTTTAGTAAGCTCGAGGAAAGGCGACATCTCGTGTGTAACAATCAGCAGCTTCGTTTTTGCCATCTCCATATTCTAAGAAAATATTAAGTTAAATAAAAGATAATGAGCGGCAAAGATAAGCATAATAATACTATTTATCAATATAGACAAGCATTTGTTTGGTTTCGTTTGGATTATTTTACACCTTTACCACTTTAATTTAGATTGTCCAATTGGAAATATTTAAAACCAAATCAGCACTGGAGGCTTTTTTAAAACCTCTCAAAGCATCAGGTAAAAAAATTGCGCTCGTACCCACTATGGGTGCTTTGCACAACGGGCATATTTCGCTAATCGAGCTGGCCAAAGCAAACGCCGATGTTATTATTTGTAGCATTTTCGTTAACCCTACACAGTTTACCGATCCTAAAGATCTGGAAAAATATCCCCGCCCGATTGAACATGATTTAGCGATGCTCGAAGAGGCTGGTTGTAATGGTGTTTTTATGCCAAATGTAGTTGAAATGTATCCGCAGGGAGCTGATGAAAACTGGCATATCGATTTGGGAAAAGCAGAGTTTCTTTTAGAAGGTGAATTTAGGAAAGGGCATTATCAAGGCGTGACACAAATTGTAAAAAAGCTTTTTGATGCCGTTGATCCTGATGTAGCCATGTTTGGTCAGAAAGATTTTCAGCAGGTTTTAATGATTAAAAACATGCTTGCTCATTTTAATCTGCCTATTAATATTATTACTTGTCCGATTATTAGAGAAGATGACGGGTTGGCGATGAGCAGCAGAAATATTCACCTTTCTCCAGTTGATCGTGAAAATTCGCTCGTCCTAAGCAAGTCGCTTCAATATGTTGCAGATCATTTTAATGATTTTTCATTAGATGAGCTTGAAGAAAAAGCCAAGCAGTTTTACCAAAACATTGAAGGGGTAGAATTAGATTATTTTACCATTGCCAATGGAGATACTTTAGAAAAAGCAAAATCAAAAAATGAAGGCCGTTTAGTAGCTTTAGTGGCAGCAAAAGTTGGCTCAACCAGATTAATTGATAATATGATTATTAAGTAATGAATGAATTTTGAATGAGCGGATGATTGAATTCAGTACAGCTACATTCTCTCATCCTATCCTCCACTAATTCTCTCATTCATTCTAACTTTATTACTAACTTTGCCAAATGATTATCACAATATTAAAATCCAAGATACACCGTGTTAAGGTAACTCAAGCCGAATTGAATTATGTTGGTAGTATTACGATTGATGAAGATTTGATGGATGCAGCCAACATTATAGCAAATGAGAAGGTGCAGATCGTAAATAATAATAATGGCGCTCGTTTTGAAACTTATGTGATAAAAGGGGAGCGTGGCACAGGTACCATTTGTTTAAATGGTGCAACTGCTCGCCTTGCCCAGCTTGGCGATGTTTTAATCATCATGTCTTACGGTGCGCTTCCAATTGAAGAAGCTAAGCAATATAATCCGATACTTGTTTTTCCTGACGATAATAATCACTTGCTAAAATAGATCTTGATTATAAACCTCAAAACAGCGATAAAATATGTAACCCTTTTTTCTATCGGAATCTGGGTTTTATATTTAGCGTTTAGAGGTCAGGATTTAGGAAACATTTGGCTGGAAATCAAGTCTGCTAACTATTTTTGGGTGGGTGCTTCAGCACTATCTGTTTGGTTTGCTCATGTATTACGGGCTTTACGTTGGCGGCTGCTTTATCAGGCGATTCATTATCCGGTAAGTTTTTCAAATGCCTATCATGCGGTAATTATTGGCTATCTGGCAAATTTGGCTTTGCCACGTTTTGGCGAAATTGTTCGCTGCAGTATCATCCACAAAACTGAAAAAGTACCTATGTTCGCTTCAATAGGTACAGTAATTACCGAAAGGCTTTTTGATGTATTGGTCCTTTTTTCTACGGCAGCAGCCATGTTAGTTTTCCAGTATGATTTAGTTTCGGGCTTTATTCACAATGTGCTGGTTAAAGGAATATCAAACAAATTAGCCAGCCTTAGCTTACCAGGGATGATTACGCTGGCAGTTGTTGCGGTACTGTTCATCGCTTCTTTAGTTTACTTTCTCCGGCGAAGGTTTGGCAAAAAGTTCCTGCGGGTTTTTGTAAACTTAAGACAAGGATTTGGCTCCTATAGTAAACTTCCACAAAAAGCCCCTTTTTTGTTATACACCCTGGCGATTTGGATTTTTTATTTCTTATCCATGTATTTCGCTTTTTCTTCCGTTAAAGCTACTTCTGGTTTGCATTTTAATGCCGCATTCACTGCAATTGTATTTTCTGGGTTTGCCATGGCAGCCCCAGTACAAGGAGGTATAGGCGTATTTCACTGGGTTGTTGCCCAGGCGCTCGTTTTATACGCCATTTCTTTTAAAGATGGTTTAGCTTATGCAACAATCATACATTCATCACAGCTGTTATTAATACTAATTTTAGGTAGCTCAAGTCTCCTCATTTTATTTTACAAGAATGCCCGTAGGTTTACAAATACAAAATTCAAATAAACTGATGTAATTTTATTAAACCATTGTTTTCCTTTGAGTTATATGTGTAAATTGCTTCACAAAGTTGTGCTGATTTGTTTGTTTTGAATTCAAATTTCTTATATTTAATTATCCTAAGCTAACCACTTTTTTCGCTCGCCCCATCGTTAAAAACCCTGTTCTTATCAGGGCTTATTGTTCCTTTAAGTTTTGGCTGGGAAATACTTTAATCATCCAATACCAAAAATAAACTTGAGGAACAGGCATGAGCCAAACAATCAAAATATTTATTTCTTCATCAATCAAATTTGTTGGTTTAAGGGATTCTATTCGTTTGTTTTTTGATAAAAAGAATAAAATATATAATGGAAGGATCTTTTTCGAAACAGTTGTTTGTGAAGACTTTGATAACCATATAGCAGGTGGTTCGCAAAATAAATACAATGATTCAATAAAAGAGTGCCAGTATATGCTGCTTTTTTATTCGAACCGGGTAGGCATATACACCCGCGAAGAGTTTGCTGTTTCAACAGCTGGTCATATCAAAACATACATTTACAAACTTCCTGATGATATTTCGTCAACATCAATAGCCGATGCGGATAGTGTGAAGCAATTTAGTGCAATTTTGATGGGGTTGAATTATTTTCAGGAAGAGGCTGAAAATGTTGATCAGCTACTGAATAAGTTCTACCATGCTGTAGAGAGTAAAGTAATTGTTGATTTAGTGGCAAACCCTGTTATGAATGTACAATCTTTTCTATCGAAGAAGTTGTATCGGATTAACAGAGAAGATCCAATCGCTTACTTCAACGCAAACCTTAAGAATAATAAGGAAAAAAGCTGTACACTTTTCTTTTATAAGGCCAAAAAGCGAGACCAGCCAAATTATTATAATTATCGCCTGGATGAAATGCTGAATCAGGATCAATCCAAACTAACCACTTCCTTCAAATATATCGATCTCAATCGCATTTTTCAGCCCGATGAAGATGTAGATAAATGGTTGATCAGGTTTTTGGATGAATTTAATAATGTGTTCGATTCTAAACTGAACTTGGCCAGCAATTATGCTTCATCTGGCGAATTTATAACTGCTTTTTACGATTTGCTGAAATGTAACGACACCTGCAACTTAATATTGCCATTTCGCCTCGTGGGCCAATTGGAATTAAACGACCCGTTTTTGGTTAAGAATATCATCGATTTTTTAAAGTTATTCGATTTTAAGAAAAACAATGGCAACGGCATTTTTCTGCATTTTGTTTTTAATCTCGATATCGATGAAGAAAAGGAAACCCTCTTTTACAACGAAGTTAAAAATGAATTTAACGTTCAGGATTACACTACTTTAAAAGGCATTAATAAAAGAGATTTTGACCAATGGGCCGAGCTTTATACCGATAATGGGTTTGAACAGGAAGAGCTTGTTGATAAAATCATTGAAGCTTTAAAAAGCTTCAACAATCCCTTGCCCACTCAAATGGCTTATGTAGAGCGGGCAGTACAAAAAGTAATCACCAATTTAAATCAATCAGCAGTTTAGCTAATCACTCATATTATGAAAATAATAAAATTAACCAAAGCTCAGGATATTGGCAGTTATCAACCATCAGATGCACTGGTTTCTGTTCAAAAAATGGCCATGTCGCTAGGAAGGCCGTTATTACTGGCAGGGAAACCCGGAGTTGGTAAAACCCAGTTTGCGCATTGGGTTGCCAATCAAAGCTTTGAAAATTTCAATAAAAACGTTTTTCAGTTTAATACCAAATCTACATCGGTTTTTGCTGATCTGTTTTATGAATATGATGCTGTTTCACACTTTCGTGATGCAAACATCAAAACCGCCGCGGTAGCAAACGATGCTAAAACTGCTGCGGATTATATTACCTTAACAGCATTGGGTTTTGCTGTTTTATGCGCCAAGGGGTTAATTGTTGATGATGAAGAAATTCAAAAAATCATCAAACAGTCTAAACAAAAGCTGAAGATTGGCGATGCTGATCTGAGGGCAAAATCAGTGGTATTGATTGATGAAATAGATAAGGCACCAAGAGATTTTCCGAACGATTTACTTTATGAGATAGAAAATCTTTCTTTCTCCATCAAAGAAATAAATAAAACCATTACACTAAACGACCAGGAAAAGGAAAATGTAGTGATTATTTTAACCAGTAATGACGAAAAAAACCTGCCTGATGCCTTCTTAAGGCGATGTCTGTTTTATTACATCGATTTCCCATCAGAAGCAGAATTGAAAGCCATTGTAGCAAAAAAACTAACTATAAATGGAGTTGATTTTACAGCAAATGAACGCGATGGCCTAGATGAGAAGATGTTTTGGTTTTTTAAAATTTACGAAGCAAAAACCATTGATAAAAAACCATCAACATCCGAATGTATCGATTGGATTAACTATTTGAAAGAACATGACCTGCTTGATAAAAGTATTCAGCAATGCAAAAACTCATTCTCTTGTTTAATTAAAAAGAATGAAGATTTACAGGAATTGAATAAGCTGTTTCCTGATTTGGTGGCCAAAAATGTTTTAGACAATTATTAAAAGCCTCAAACCATGCCGCAAATTGATGCTAAACTTATTGATGAATTCCTTTACACCGAACTAAAAGGTAGAGGATTTTCAATTGATGTGGATGATTATGTGGTAACTGCTCAAATTGTTGAAGCGCTTAAAAATAATACTACTGATGCTGATCGGTTAAAGTTTGTTTTGGCTGCACTGGTTTGTAGAAACGCTGATGAACAAAAGCATTTTTATCTCTTGTTCGATAATTTTCTAAAAGAAAAAGAAACTAAAATATTACTGCAACAGCAGGAAGAAACTGAGTTAAGGACTGCTGCCGCTGCTATACAACGGAAAAAAACATTTAAATTTTTAGCCATTAGTCTATTGTTTGTACTGGTAGCTTTTTTCGTGCTGTTTTTACTTATTCCAATATCGAAAACAAAATATCTGACAGGTTTTGATGAAGATCTAATTTTTCCGAAACAACACATTACTGTTGGCGATTCCGTTCAATATTCTTTAAAATCAAGCTATCCTGCTGTTCAGAAATTTGGCGTGAAGCAAACATTACATCAGAAATACTTCCATCCTTTAGTAGATACTACCGGCATTACAGCGAAATGGAATTTGAAAGATACCACTGTTCAGAACCATTCGGACTTTAGCTATGCGTATCAGAAAACAGGCATAAAGCCAATTGCGCTTCAAATTACAAAACATGATCGCACTACCAATTTATTGAAAGATACCATTACGGTTTGCGATGGTTTGCCGGTGGTAACTTTTGATCAGGCTATTAAGGGAAAAAAAATAGCCTTTAAAATTGATAATCCTGAGAATAGGGCAGTAGTTTGGAAAATTGATGGCAAAGCGGTAACAGGTGGAAACAGGGAGTTGGACTATACATTTGATTCCGTTCGGGTTTATCAGCTCAATTGCAGATACCTTGATCAATTTTGTCCTCATGATAGTGTAGGCATAATTGCGGTGAATGTTATCGATGCAAATCAATTCACCGTTTCAAACAGCCAAATGGGTAACATCAAATCAGCAGTTACTCCAAAACTTAAAAGTTTATTTTATTGGTCATATGACATCATTGGTTTTTTTTTAATCTTAATGATCTTAACCTACTCTATTCCCAGACTATATCGCAAATATGAAAACACACAACTTGGTTTTCCATCAATCTATAGCGGAAAAGAAACACAATATTTAAAAAATGTTGAGCTCCCTGACTTTACGGGTAGCAAAGAACCATTGGATATTCAGTTTAATAATAAAAATAAATTAATAAGAGGTAAAGAGGCAATCGTAAAAATGGCGTTTAATTTAAAGCGAAAAATTGAATCCGATCAGTATTACTTAAACCTAAAAAAAACAAGTCTGGCAACCATACGCAACCTGGGCATGTTTACGCCAGTTCTTCAAAATAAAAGTTCGAAACGCAGCTACCTTGTTTTGATTGATAAAACCCATGAAAAAAATGTAGGATTTAAGCTTTTTCAGTATTTGGTGAGCCAGTTGTTAAGTCATCAGGTAGATCTGGATATTTATTATTATTACAAAAGTCCGCTTCGGGTGTTTAAAAAACACATCGACGATTCCGTAAATATCAATTATTTGAAAAACCAGTACCATCAATCTATTTTGATGATTTTTGGAGATGGCCATAATTTCATTGATGCTGTTTTGCCAGAAATTAATGCGGAAATAGAACATGCCTTTTCGTTTTGGCCATCGCGTTTGCTGCTCACTTCTATTCCAGTGCTCGATTGGTCTTTAAATGAAAAAATATTAGGTAAATTTTTTCACCTCCTTCCTGCTGATAACATAGGCTTGTTGAAAACGGTAGAGGTTTTACTAAAAAAGGAATACAAACAGGTTAAAGATACCCATGTTTTAAAAAATTATAGTGCCAACTTTATCGAATTTGAAGAAATCGGAGAACTTGATGAATATCTACATAACGAAAAAATGTTACAATGGATTGCCGCCATCGCTTTGTACCCAAAAGTTACCTGGGAGATCATTTTAGCTATCGGCGATAGGCTAGACAACGAATTGGTGACGTATGAAAATCTTCTTAAAATTTGTAGAATAGACTGGATTCAAAAAGGGATTTTTCCATCAAGAATAAGATTGGAATTGCTTAAGCGGTTAACAATTGAGAATGAAATCATCGCTAGAGAAACCCTTGTAAATTTATTGGAGGGTGAAACCGAAGTAGAACCAGGTTCATTTGCAAGTAATGAAAGGCGCTTGCAACTTATTGTGAATAAATTTGTTTTATACACCCATAATGCACAGAAATATAGTGCTTTCGGGCCTGTAGAAAAGGAATTTTTATTGCTCTACAACCAGCAAAAGCTTAGGGATATTCCGCTAAATATCTATCTAAAAGGAATTGACCCTGATCATAAAAATGACACCTGGGAAAATACCCTTCGCAATCGGGATAATAAAATTGATAATCTTGAGGCCTATAGTAATCAAAAACTGGGCATTACACCTAAAGAGGAGATTCGAAAAAAAATCCGTTCAAACCTTCTTCAAGCTATTATAATATTGGGTTTTTTATTTGCTTCACTCACGATAGTTGGTTTTGTAAAGCCCAATTTCTCGATGCTGGTTAATACTGAAACAAAAGCAATTCAGAATTGGAAAATCGCATTTCAAAAAGACAGTTGTTATAAAATTTTTAACCCGAATAGATTAGTTATGGCCGCGGGATCAAAAACTATATTTGATACGGTTTTAGTCAACCGTGATTCGATACACTTGAATAATTTACCCAGTGTTGCAGGTAAGGAAATTCGTTTTACATTTATTTCTTCTGCTGGCCTTGAAGCAGCAACATCAATGGTAATTTCTAGCGATCAGGTTAAGCTGCAAATCTCTGGAAATTGCAGGGAAGTAATTCCTGGAAATCCGGTATATCTTCGCTATTATCCTGAAGGATTAAAAGATAGTGTAGTACTTTTTCAAGTGCAACTGCAGGCAGAAAAATATGCCGTAAATAACACACTAGATCTAGAACTGACCGCGAAAAGCGAGGTAAGGTATGCCCTGGATGCTGACCGCAAAAGAGCTGTAAAAGTTGCCTCAGATGCTTCACTATTTTTTAAACGGGATATTCAGGCAGTTAAAGTTGAATCAACACATGAAAATCAGATTGAAGTTTGGATGTTAGGGAAATCATTGCCAACAATAGTAAATATCCAATACAATGACTTAACGCAGAAAACCTTTGCAACCAGGCTGCAAAGAAGCTTACAAAAATCGGGATACAAGGTAGAGGAAATTGTGCAGGGAGCGTTTGATTGGGGCAACGAGGTAAGGTATTATGATGACAACAAAAGGGGGGAAGCGGTAGCCATCCTTAAAATTGTTCGGAACGGTACCTTAGGGGAAATGACTACTAAAAAACTACAACTCAGTCTTCCTGAAAAAGATAAAAATATCATCAAAGTCTGGTTGAAAAATTTGCAGGATCCAACATCATGTAAATCGTACATGTCCAATAATGGTGCAACCATCTATTTTAAGACAGGAGAAAACACCGTTTCATCTGAATCGCAAGGAATATTAGATCAGCTCACAAAGAAACTGATGGATAGTCCGAGTGGCAACATTTCAGTTCGCGGCTATAGCAACAGTGAAAAAACAGCAATGCAAAATCTTGTGCAGGCTAAAGAGTTTGCAAACGCGGTGAAAACCTACCTGGTGAAAAATGGAATAGCGGAATCTTCAATCAATACAATATCGGATAGTGAGGTGACAAGGGCAATTAAAAACCCTTGCGACGATAAGGTTGTAATTAGCATTTCTACATCATCATCTAAAAAGAAATCAAATAGAAAAATGCCAAACAATAAGTATTAAATAAATTGCTATGCAGCCATAGTATTTTCAATTGGAAATGCTACATTTGATTTACTAACCTTTTATACATAAATGTTATGCATTTTGAATTAAGTGAAGAACAATTAATGATACAACAGGCTGCCCGCGATTTTGCGCAGCAAGAATTAAAGCCTGGGGTAATTGAGCGAGATGAGCATCAGAAATTTCCTGCCGAACAAGTCAAAAAACTTGGTGAACTTGGTTTCTTGGGGATGATGGTAAATGAGAAATATAATGGCAGTGGCCTCGATGCAATTTCTTATGTTTTAGTAATGGAAGAACTTTCCAAAATTGATGCTTCTGCATCGGTTGTGGTTTCTGTGAATAACTCTTTGGTTTGCTACGGTTTAGAAGCCTATGGAAATGAAGAGCAAAAAGAAAAATATTTAAAACCATTGGCGTCGGGCGAAAAAATTGGTGCATTTTGTTTATCGGAGCCCGAAGCTGGTTCTGATGCCACTTCTCAACGGACAACCGCTGAAGATAAAGGCGATTATTATTTGCTAAATGGAACAAAAAACTGGATTACGAACGGAAGTACTGCCTCAACTTATCTGGTTATTGCACAAACCCATCCGGAATTGAGACATAAAGGCATTAATGCTTTCATCGTTGAAAAAGGAATGGAAGGTTTCACCATTGGGCCAAAAGAAAACAAGTTGGGCATTCGTGGTTCTGACACACATTCTTTAATGTTTAATGATGTTAAAGTGCCAAAAGAAAATAGAATTGGCGAAGATGGTTTCGGATTTAAATTCGCCATGAAAACTTTAGAAGGTGGCAGAATTGGTATCGCTGCACAAGCTTTGGGTATTGCACAAGGTGCTTTTGAATTGGCTACACAATATGCAAAAGAGCGTAAATCATTCGGTAAACCAATTTCAGAACATCAGGCTATTGCTTTTAAGTTAGCGGACATGGCTACACAAATTGAAGCTGCCAGGTTATTGGTTTACAAGGCTGCCTGGTTAAAAGATCAGGGTTTACCCTATACCCAGGCAGGTTCAATGGCTAAATTATTTGCTTCAAAAGTTGCTATGGATGTTACCGTTGAAGCTGTTCAGGTTCATGGCGGTTATGGCTTTGTTAAAGAATACCATGTGGAGCGTTTAATGCGTGATGCAAAAATTACGCAGATTTATGAGGGAACTTCTGAGATCCAGAAAATGGTGATCTCGAGAGAGGTAATCAGGTAATATAGATGGATGATGGAAGATGTCAAATGGAATTATTTGTCCACCGTATATCTTCCATTTTACATCCAAACTTACTCTTTTTCTCCGGCAATAGCACCGAATATAGCTTTAATTAAGGCCACAATAATGGCTAAGAAAGCTGCAGCCAGGAAACCTGTTGTATTGAAAGAGGTCATCATGTTATCTACCAGAAGAATCATCAACACGGTGATGATAAATGAAACCAAGCCTAGTGTTAAAAAGTTGATTGGAAAAGTTAATAACCTCAAAATAAAACCGATGGTAGCGTTGGCAAGGGCAATCAAAATGGCTGCAATAATTGCATTTCCATAACCATCAATTGATACGCCAGGAACCAGTTTTGCGCCAATGTAAAAGGCAAGTCCCATTAAAAGAACTTCAATAATAAATCTCATAATTTTTAATTTTGTAAATGTTTAAATGCTTTTTTAAATATTTGGCCGTGTTTGCAATCGTGATGTTTGCATCAGCGTGTTCACATAGAAACAACAAACCAATCATTAAGTTTTCGGGCGATAGTGCATCAATAATAATTAAAAATTTTGATGAGGCAAGCTTATTGCAAGTTAAGAATGCTTACGCTACCAGTCCCGATTCCAATCAATTGGTATCAGTGTGGATGCAGCCAGGTGAATTGGATAGTTTACAGGATGATCTGCCGGTTGAAGGTACTTGTAAAGTTTATGGTGATTCCCTTGTTTTTATACCCAGCATAACTTTCGAAAAAGGAAAAACTTATGTTGTAGAAAGTTTCATCAATGTAGAATTTGCTAATGCCGGAAAGTTGATTTCAGGTGCTGCAAAGTATAATTTACAACCCCAACGACAATCACTTAAGCGGTAATAATCAGCATAATAATTAAGGCGGGTGTTTGATTTTTCATAAAGATTTCTTACATTTGCATTGTAATCGAAGAAAAGAGAAGGGGACAATGTCCCCTTTTTCTATGAAATCAGGTTAAAATATGCAGGTAGAAAAGAGAGTTGCAGACCTCGTTGAGGAAAAAATTGCAGATCGGCCAGAACTGTTTTTGGTTGAAGTGAAAATGTTGCCAAACAATAAATTAATTATTCATGTTGATGGTGACGAAGGTATTAGCATACAGGATTGTGTAGCGATAAGCAGGCATGTTGGTTTTCATTTGGAAGAAGAAAACGCAATTGAGCAGGCTTATAATTTAGAAGTTTCTTCTCCAGGTGTTGGCGAGCCGTTAAAGTTAAACCGTCAATACGTAAAAAATGTAGGGCGCACTTTAAGTATCAAACTTAATGGTGGACTTAAAAAGGAAGGTAAACTTTTATCAGTTACAGATAACAGCCTACTGATTGAAGAATCGATTAAAGAAAAAGGGAAAAAAGCGGTTACCATACAAACAGAAGTGCCGTTTAATGATATATTAGAAACCAGTGTGTTAATTTCATTTAAATAAAATGAGTACTACAACAATTAATTTGATCGACTCTTTTCAGGAGTTTAAGGATTTTAAAAATATAGATCGCCCTACGGTGATCAGTGTGTTGGAAGAGGTTTTTCGTAGTATGTTGCGTAAGAAATACGGAACTGACGAAAACTGTGATGTAATTGTGAATCCTGATAACGGGGATCTGGAGATCTGGAGAACGAGAAAAGTAATGGAGGATGGGTTTTCTGAAGATGATGATTTGGAAATTGAACTTGCTGAAGTTTCTAAGTTAGACAGCACTTTGGAAGTTGGTGATGATTACATCGAACAAATTACTTTAGAGAGTTTTGGTCGTAGAGCGATTTTAGCTGCCCGCCAAACTTTGGTTTCTAAAGTGTTGGAATTAGAGAAAGACGAAATCTTCAAAAAATATAAAGACCGTGTTGGTGAAATTATCACTGGCGAAGTTTATCAGGTTTGGAAAAAAGAAACTTTGGTTTTAGATGATGAAGGTAATGAACTTTTAATGCCTAAAACAGAGCAAATTCCAGCAGATTATTTCAAAAAAGGCGATTCTGTGAGGGCAGTGATTTCTAAAGTAGAAATGATCAATGCGAACCCGAAAATTATTATCTCGAGAACAGCGCCTGAGTTTTTGCAGCGTTTGTTCGAATTGGAGGTTCCAGAGATTTTTGATGGTTTAATTACTGTTAAGAAAATTGTTCGTGAACCAGGAGAACGTGCTAAAGTTGCAGTAGAATCATACGATGATCGTATTGATCCGGTAGGTGCTTGCGTTGGTATGAAAGGATCTCGTATTCATGGTATCGTTCGCGAATTGAAAAACGAAAATATTGATGTGATTAATTTCACTAATAACATTTCATTATACATCACCCGTGCTTTAAGCCCGGCGAAAATCACATCTATTAAATTGGATGATGAAACCAAACATGCATCGGTTTACTTAAAACCAGATCAGGTTTCATTAGCAATTGGACGTGGTGGACACAATATTAAACTGGCTGGTAAATTAACTGGTTACGAAATTGATGTGTATCGCGAAGCTGGAGAAGAAAGTGACGAGGATGTGGATCTAGAAGAATTCTCAGATGAGATTGATAGCTGGATCATTGATGAATTAAAGGCTATCGGTTGCGATACTGCTAAGAGTGTATTAGCACTTTCAGTAGAAGATTTGGTAAAACGCACCGACTTAGAAGAAGAAACCATTAAAGAAGTGGTTCAGATTTTACAGTCAGAATTTGAATAAGTGGTGTAATTGCCAAATAAACACTACTTTTGTATTAATAAGAAAAAATAACAGGAGCTAAATGTCAGACGACAAACCAATCATTTTAATTAAAGCTATTAAAGAACTTAATATAGGCATGGGTACGGCCGTTGAGTTTTTAAACAAAAAGGGATTCTCTGCCGAGAAAAGCCCTATGTTTAAACTTACGGGAGACATGTATGATGCCTTATTAAAAGAGTATCAGGGAGATAAGATCGTAAGAGAAGAAGCCAAACAAATAGTGATTGGTAAAATACGTCGTGACGAGCCTGAGACTGAGAAACCAGTAGAAGCGCCGAAGAAAAATACCGACTTTGAAAAAAGCGATGAGATTCTGATTAAGAATGCTCAGTCATTTAATCCTCCGGCAGAGAAACCTAAGGTTGTTGAAACACCAGCACCTCAGGTTGAGACACCAGCACCTGCGGCAGCAGCGCCAGTGAAAGAAACTAAGGCTGAAGACAAAGTTGAAGAAACTGGTTTGCCGGGCGTAAAAATTGTAGGGAAGATCGATTTAAATGATCTTAACTCGAAAACCCGCCCTGTTAAAAAGGAAGAGGCGCCGGTTACGCCGCCTGCTGCTCCAGTAGCTCAGGCAGAAGCGCCAGCTAAGCCGGTTGAGCAGCCTAAGGCTGAAGAAAAACTAGTTGAGGTTAAAAAGGAAGAAGCTCCGGTAGCTCAGCCTGCACCAACAGCTCCGGTTACTCCAGAAGTTAAAACACCAGAGGCCGCTAAACCAGTTGAGCAACCTAAAGCAGAAGAAAAACCTGCTGAAGTTAAACCAGCAAGCAATGAGCCTGAGGTAATAAAAGCACGTACCGTTAAATTAACTGGTCCGAATATTATTGGTAAAATTGTTTTGCCAACAACTCCGGATAGGAGAAACGGTCCGGTAGCGTCATCTAGCGATAGTGAAGCTGCAAAACGTAAGCGCAAACGTAAAAAAACTCCCGGTGCTCCAGGTCAGCCAGGTCAACATGGTGGTCAGGGTCAGCAAGGACAAAATCCTGCAGGACAAGGTCAGGGTGGTGCACCAGGACAACCGCGTACCCCATACCAAGGCAATAGGCCAGGTGGCGGAACACCTTACCAGGGTAACCGACCTGCCGGACAAGGTGGAACACCTTACCAGGGAAATAGAAATAACAACAGACCAGGTTTCCAAAACAGGAATGCTACACCAAGCGGACCTAAAGAAGAACCTACTGAAAAAGAAATTCAAGATCAGATCAAAGCAACACTTGCCCGTTTAAGTGGAGCAGGTAAGTCTGGTAAATTTGCTCAACGTGCCAAGTTACGTCGTCAGAAACGTGATGATGTAGCATTCAACGCAGAAGAGGCAGCAAATGAGCTTGAATCTCAATCGAAAATATTAAAAGTTACCGAGTTTGTTACAGCAAATGAGTTAGCAAGCATGATGGATGTACAGGTAACCAAAATTATTGGTACTTGTATGAGTCTGGGTATGTTCGTGTCAATTAACCAGCGTTTAGATGCTGAAACATTAACCATTGTTGCTGATGAGTTTGGCTACGAAATCCAATTCGTAAAACCAGATGAGGACGAAGAAAATGTAATTGAAGAAGTAGATAACGAGGAAGATTTAATCGAAAGAGCTCCGGTTGTTACGATTATGGGTCACGTCGATCACGGTAAAACTTCATTGTTAGATTATATTCGTAAAGCAAATGTGGTTGCTGGTGAAGCAGGTGGTATTACACAGCACATTGGTGCATATATGGTAACCACGCCTTCAGGTAAAAAAGTAACTTTCTTAGATACGCCAGGTCACGAAGCCTTTACAGCGATGCGTGCCCGTGGTGCTAAGGTTGCAGATATCGCAATTATTGTAGTTGCTGCGGATGATGCAGTGATGCCTCAAACAAAAGAGGCGATTAATCACGCACAAGCTGCTGGTGTTCCATTGGTTTTCGCTTTTACCAAAGTAGATAAACCAGGTGCAAATGCAGATAAAGTTCGAGAACAATTATCGGTAATGAACATTTTGGTTGAAGATTGGGGTGGTAAATATCAATCGCAAGAAATTTCAAGCAAAAGTGGTTTAAATGTTGATTTACTTTTAGATAAAGTATTGTTAGAGGCCGAATTACTAGAGCTTAAAGCGAATCCTAGTAAGAGGGCTACAGGTTCAGTAATTGAATCCGCTTTAGATAAAGGACGTGGTATAGTAACTACGGTATTGGTTCAGGCTGGTACGTTAAGAGTTGGAGATCCAATTTTGGCAGGTAGTTACAGCGGACGTGTAAAAGCGTTAACCAACGAACGTGGTCAAAAAGTTGAGTCTGCAGGTCCATCGCAACCGGTACAGGTTTTGGGTATGCAAGGCGCTCCTACAGCAGGTGACCGTTTCAACGCTTTAGAAAGTGAAACTGAAGCACGTGATATCGCAAACAAACGTATGCAGTTACAACGTGAGCAAGGTTTGCGTACGCAGAAACACATTACTTTGGATGAGATTGGTCGTCGTTTAGCGATTGGAAACTTTAAAGAACTTAATATCATCGTTAAAGGTGATGTTGATGGTTCAATTGAAGCATTAGCCGATTCATTGTTGAAACTTTCAACTGAGCAAATTCAAATCAACATCATTAGTAAAGGTGTTGGTCAGATCTCTGAATCTGATGTATTGTTAGCCTCTGCTTCAGATGCGATCATCATCGGTTTCCAGGTTCGTCCATCAACAGGCGCACGTAAATTAGCCGAAGCTGAGCAAATTGATATCCGTTTATATTCTATCATTTACGATGCAATCAACGAGATTAAATCGGCAATGGAAGGTATGTTGGATCCAGAGTTTGAAGAGAAAATCGTGGCTAACGTGGAGATTCGTGAAACGTTCAAAATCACTAAAGTAGGTACCATTGCAGGTTGTATGGTATTAGATGGTAAAATTACCCGTAACAGCAAAATCCGTATCGTTAGAGATGGTGTTGTGGTTTACACGGGAGAATTAGCATCATTAAAACGCTTTAAAGACGATGTGAAAGAAGTTAACAAAGGTTATGAGTGTGGTTTAAACATTCAGAACTTTAACAACATCGAAGTTGGTGATATTGTTGAAGCTTACGAACAAGTTGAAGTAGCTAGAAAACTGTAACAGGTTTTTAGATATAGAATTTAAAGTGACCTCAAAAAGGTCACTTTTTTTATGTCCAGCCGAAATCTATCTTAAAAATTTCCGTCCTGTTTTGCTATATATTTTATAGTCGTGGTATGATCAGAGGGTAAAAGCTTAAAGATAAAGCCTGAACTGCTATCAGTTTACTGCAACAGGTACGATACTGAAAAATAAATCTGCTTGTTGCAGTGGTAAATAAAAGCGAGCTTCAATTTAGGATAAGCCCAAGCCCGTTGATTAATACAATTTAATTGCGCCTCTAAAGCGACTTATATTCATCACTGCCCAACAGTCCATTTCCATTTCTTCGATTTTCCTATGTAATAAACTATTGCATAGGTTGAAGCGTAAATCAAGATAAAGATTGCAAATTGCAGGAAGAACAGGCTCCAAACACTTTCATTGGTGTACACAATCTTCAAAGGCCTCAAAATCATAGGCAGGAATATAATGATGAGTATATGGTGAAGCAAATGGATACCAAAGGTCATCGACCTTGGCTTCAGTTTCTCGATAGCCTGAAAATTGCAGTATCTGTATAAAAATAGGAACGATAATAACGAGAAAATAATATTTGAAAACCTTAACGTATTTCCGGAATCATTAGATCCTAAATGGATCAGATTAATGGTTTCGGCACATGATAGAACAAAAGCTATCAACATAGCGCCAAATAGGAGCCAGAAAGGCTGTTTGCTTATCCATTCGTTATATCGATCAAAGTATTTATGTAAGATAACACCCAGCCATAAATAAAATACAAATCCCAATAATGCAGTTGTATGTCCAGTTGGGATCCAGACATAGTATAGGTTTACGGAATAGAAAAGCGATAACAAGCCTAATATTACCCCAAATGTTATATTATACATGTATTTTCTGAAAACCAGCAGAATAGTAATACATAACATAAAATTTATGATAAACCAAAAGCTGGTTTGAACGATAATAAAATGGATTCTATCCAATATGTACTCGAGTGGGTGTGTAAAGCCCAAAGCATCGGTATGCTTTATGTACCGCACACCTTGATCGATATAAAAAAGTATGATAAAAACGGTTACCCAAAATATCCAGGGCCTAAAGGTTGTATTTAACCTTCTGCCTAAATATTGCTTTGTGCTATATTGGTTAAATTTATCCCCAATTAGAAACCCGGCGAGGATAAAGAACACAATAGTTCCAAATTTTATGAATTGCAGGGAAACTGTCTGAATAATTTGATCGTAAAGTGAATTTAACTTTAAGCCTAAGAAAGGAGAACTATGTTCCATTACAATTCCTATCATAGCTATAAACCTCATCGTATCGATAAAATCGTAATTTCTAACAATGTTTTTTGTAGTCATTTGGTGCAATTTTACGAAATTTGACATATTTATTTATATATCTTTCTTGTTTCATAAGTGTAAAAAATGTTAATTTATGATTAGTGTAATAATCTGCTCTGTTGATAAGGTGTTGTTAGAAGCAGTTAGGCAAAACATTACAACAACCATTGGGGTAGAACATGAGGTTATTGCCATTGATAACCTGAATTCGGGCAAAGGGATTTGCGAAGTATATAACGAGGGCGTGGCGCTGGCTAAATATTCATTGTTATGCTTTTTACACGAGGATATTAGCATAACAACCAATAACTGGGGTAAAACAGTTGTAGCCGTTTTCCGTGATGATAAAGTAGGACTGTTGGGCATTGCTGGGAGCACCTATAGATCTACCGTGCCTTCTGGCTGGTTTCCACCTCATGAATTCGGTACCTCAAGCTGGAGGCTGAACATAATCCAAGGCTCCCGTTATCAGAACAAAGCAGAGAAACACGAATATTTTAATCCACTAAAAGAGAACCTAAGTAAGGTAGCCTGTTTGGATGGTGTTTGGTTTTGCACAACCAAGAAAATTGCCGAAGAAATTAAATTTGATAGCGGTTTGTTATCGGGTTTTCATGGTTATGATATTGATTACTCGTTAGCTGTTGGACAACATTATGAAGTATTGGTCAGTTATGATATTCTCCTGTCGCATGCTTCCGATGGGAACTTTAATGATGAATGGTTGAAACAAATCATTAAAGTACAGCATAAATACCGGAATATACTTCCGCTAAATTATGAAGGCTATGAAAAGGAGGTAGTAGCTACAATGGAATCGTCATCCCTTAAACGTTTTCTCAAAGAAATCATAAAGAATAAAAGTTTCACATTTCAGGAACGCAAAAATGTTTTGAACACGTATTACCGACAAAATCTGATCGGAACATTCAAGTATTTAAGATTTCTATATCAGCTGATTAAGATAAGATCGAATTGATAACAGGCTTAATCTGATCTGGATGATAGCTTTTTATGAGATCTTTGGAGTAGTTAGACAGTTGCTCCCAAAGGCCCTTATTTTCGTAAAGCCTTAAAATCTGGTCGGCAAATTCCTGCGCAGTTGTAGCAAGTAAATAGTCCCTATCGGCAACTAATCCAATCCCCTCAGCACCAATAGATGAAGTAACCACTGGCAACGCATAGCTTAGGCTTTGACCGATTTTTCCTTTCATGCCTGCCCCGAATCTTAATGGAGCTGCAAACACACGGCTGTTGTTAAAGTAATCAGATACATCTTCAACATACCCCGTTACTGCAATTTTTTCCGAAGCCAATTCCATTACTTCACTGCTCGGGTTGCTCCCCAATAATGTTAATTTTATGGCAGGGTTTTTAGCCCAAACTAGTGGCATAATTTCTTTTGAAAGATATTTAACAGCATCTATGTTGGGTTTATGCGCATAACCACCAATAAATATTATACCTGATCTATCTTCAAAAGGAATGGCAAAGTTATTTTCTTGGCCGATATGGATATTCGGGATTACTATTGTTTTTGTGATACCATAATTTTCCAATATTTCTTTTTCATCGTTTGTAATGGCAATAGTAATGTCTGCAGCTTTTGCAAAAGCAAGTTCCTGCTCCCTGGTTTTATGTGCACCTTGTTTTAGCTCAGCGCTATTTAGCAGGTCAGCTTCTCGTTCTTCGCGTAAAAAATGTAAGTCTATGGTGTCGTAAATCCATTTTATTTTGGGGTTGTGGCTAAATAAGAACTCAAATTCTTTGTTATTTTGTGGTTTACAGATCCAGGCGATATCTATGTTGTCTAACTTGTTCATCAGCAGTTTAATCATGCTGTTACGGTTTGGAAACCGATACAGGATTTCTGCACCTAGATTGGTTAGCTGCTCAAAGTAGCTATTTTTTTTGAGCCCATCATTTGGCACAAAAATTACATGGTGCTGTAGGGATATAAGTATTTTGATAATATGCACCAGCCTTACCGAACCTGAATCTTTATCTGGCTCTGGTATGGTATCATCTATAACAAGAACAGTTTTGTTTTTTCTGCACTTCGCAAGAGATGACGCTATGTCGTTTAACTGCGGATAATTAATGAGTTGATTATGCCATTTTTGAGCAAACTTTTCTTTGTTTACCGCTTGAAATCTTTTTATTGGATGTTTCTCAATATCACTGCCTGAACTTATTCCTTCAAAATGGATCAGCTCTGATAAAGGCTGATAGATAACTTTTTTATTGAGGATGTGTTTAACCGATAAACAGAGGTCGGTATCTTCGTAATATGCTGGAATGTAGCGAGTATCAAAATAATTAAGTTTTTGTAAATCTGCATTCCTGATTAATATACTTGCGCCAGAGCAATAATCCACTTCTCTAATAAAATTATACTGTGGATGGGCTGGATCTTGATTGTTGCCGTAGTTGGCCGCATTGGCATCCGAAAAAACAAAGCCTCCGGTCTCTTGCAGAAATCCATTTGCATAAATAAGTTTACTTCCAACCAATCCAACCTGCTCATCGTTAAATGGTACCAATAAATTTTCAAGCCAATTGGTACTTACCTGGGTATCATTGTTCAGGAAACACACATATTCTCCTTTGGCCTGCTTTGCCCCATTATTTGACGAAATTAAAAAGCCGCTGTTAGCCTCGTTCCGGATATATTTTATGCCAGACAAATTCGATTTGAAAAATTTTTCTGTGCCATCAGATGAGCAGTCATCAACGACAATTACCTCATAAGATAAAAAAGAAGGAACGTTGTTTGATAATGAAAGTAAACAATTATAGCTGTATGATAAATTGTTGAAAACAGGTATTACAATACTAACTTTCGGACGATTATTCTCAATAAAATTGAGTCGTTTTTTTAGGATTTTTTCTTCAGGAAGAAGCGGTAATATCATTTCAGAAATGAAATATCTAAAACCAAAAAGTGTACTTAATATATCAGCTAATTTGTTTTGTACAAAATTTAAACCTTTGGCCGGGTGAATTGGCGAATACCTTTTGAATACAAGCGTGTAAAATGCCTGGTAAGCTTCTTTTTGAAATGTAATAACTGATGCCAAAACCAGTAGAAGCCTTAATAAATATTTTAGGTAAAATTTTGGATTTAGATAAAAGTACTCTGATTTACCAGAAATAACCCCGTGATTATATTTTGAAATAATTTTCCTGTTGTTCCTCTGGTTGAATTTATCAATCCATTTATAAATTTTCATTCAATAAAATATTAGTAGGTTTTTCTAACTAGTTTTAAAGCATAATTTAACCTGCTTAAGCCATATCTTGGCTTAAGATCGGGGAACAGCAGAGGGTAATTTTTGAAGAACATGTTGACCAAAAATATTTTGTCGAAAAAATTCAACCTGCTGTATGCTTTAAATAACCTGTAAATTAAAAGCTCATCATTTTTGCCGAGATCCTTGTAGTTTTTTGTTGTGGCTAAATTATCTATTATTTCCTTATACCTTTCTTCCCTTCCTTTTAAGGTGTACATAACAGAGTTGGAATGAATGCGGTGTTGGGTTAGTTTTTCGGGCAGGTATGTTATTTTCTGGTGGTAAATAGCCACAAAACCCATCCACCAATCATAAAATCCCTTATTTGGTATCGGGAAAAAAAACTGCGTAAATTTTTTAGAAAACAAACTTGTATGTCCGGTTACAAAATTTGAAAATAATAAACTTTTAAAAGTTTTGTCCCTCAACGAAAAGTTTTCATTTAATATCTGTCCGCTGATGATTTCTCCATGCTCGTTAATAAATGAAGAGTTGGAAAAAATCAGCCAATTAGCCCCAATATTTCGGTACAGCAGCTTTAGTTTATTCTCCAGCCAGATGTCATCCTGGTCGCTTATGGCGATAAAATCTCCCGAACAATAAGAAATTGCTTTTTGAAAGTTAGCATTAAAACCAATATTCTTTTCGTTAAAATAAACCTTAATCTGTCCGTATTTATCAGCATATTGCTTCAAAAGATCTTTTGTGCCATCAGATGAATCATCATCAACTATCACCAGTTCGATGTGTTTATAGGTTTGGTTAAGAATACTATCGAGTTGTTGCGGCAAAAAAATAGCTCCGTTATAGGTACAAAGCGCTATAGAAATAAGTGGCTCCATGATTGATTACTTTAACAGGAGTTTGACAATCTGTTTCAAATTTAAATTACTAACCGTAAATAACCCCGATTTTAAAAACTTGTTCAGTAAAGATTTATTGTCTGATTTTAATAAATAGTTGAACCAATCTTTTTGAAGTTGTTTCCTGAGTACCTTTTGATCAAATACCTGCCTTTCACGATTGGCTTTTAAGATGTTGATTAGGTGGGCCTCAACTTCTTGACTGGAAAAATCAGTGCCTTCAGGGCGTAGAATTGAATGGTGGATTAATAAGCTTTGCTCATCTACTTTATCGAATAGGAAAGATAATAAGTAGGCTGTTGTTTTGAGCTCACTTTGCACCATTTCTTCCCTTTTCTTCGATGTTATACTTTCTTCGTGAATGCGGTAGTGCAATAAGCGCTCATTCAAATTTGCAACCGGATAAGCCATTGTAATTTGAGAGAATAAAAAATAATCCTCAGCATACTTAAAATCTTCGCTGTAGGCAAATTTCTTTAATACTTCGGCATCAGCCATAATTGTTGGATGTAGAAAAGCATTGCGGAACAGGTTAAATACTTTGATTTCAGCACTGTGCTCCGGCCTGTTCAGGTTGTTTATTTCTTTCCCGTTTGCATCAATAGCAACAGCCCTGCTGCCGCATAATTTATAGCTGGGGTTTGCATAAAGAAAAGCAGCCTGTTTGCTTAATCTATCAGGCATGGCGATATCATCAGCATCCATTCTGGCTATATAATGGCCCATGCTTAACGTTAATCCTTGGTTCAAAGTATTAACTATACCCTTGTTCAGTTCGTTATTCACATATTTTATACGGCTATCGGAAAAAGAGCTGATTATGGCATGCGAATGATCTGTACTTCCATCGTTAATGATCAAAAATTCGAAGTTTTGATGAGATTGATTGAGTATGCTTTCAATAGCTTGCTTAACAAAAAGCTCGCTGTTAAAAACAGGCATTAATACCGTAATAAGAATTTTTTGCTTGTCAATCATGTACTGGGTATAGGTGCCGTAAAAATAAGATAATTTAAGCGTTAATAAGCGTGTAAAAGATGACAGAGATTTTTGCATCTTTAAAGCCGCAAAAAAAAGATAAAATGACTACAGGTTTTTCAAAAAAAGAAGGAGCGCCAATGCCTAAAAAAATATTGTTCATTACTCCGTTTTTTGGCAGAACTGGCTCTGAAATGCAATTGCTATACATCCTTGAAAATTTGAATGCAGAAAAATTCGAGCCCTACTTATTTACCCGTAACGATGGTTCTTTACTTAAAGATCTTCCGAAATACATCAAATACTTTGTTGGTTACAAGAAAAACAGCAACTATCTGCTCAGGCTTTTTAGGCTGCTATTGTATGGTGTTAATATAAACCCGGTAGAGTTTCAACTGCGGAAAATACAGAAAAAGGTAAAAGCAGATTATTGGTACATTAATACAATTGTAAATAGAGATGCTTATGCAATTGCGGTAAAGCTGGGCATAAAAATTATTTCCCATGTACATGAAATGCCACTTTACTACGACATGGTTAAAGAAAAAACCATAGAAAACGTATTAAAGTCTGATCTGTGTATTGGATGTTCAAAAATAGTTTGCCAAAATTTAGAAGATATGGGGCATAAAAACGTGAAATTGCTAAACAGCTTTGTTGACGAGCGATTTATTTCCCTTAGCCAGGTCAAAGTAAGCGAACAGTTTAATTTTTCTCCCAACGATTTTATCTGGATCATGGCAGGCAGTGTTAATGCCATTAAAGGTGTCGATTTTGTTATCCCGTTATTAAAAGTACTAGAACCCAACCATAAAATTATCTGGATCGGTGGCATTGAAGATTCGGGAACAACAGCTTATGCACAGATAGCCGGCAAAGCCGCATTTAAAGACAGACTTTTTTTTGTTGGCCGAAAATCTACCGACTATTACGATTACTTTAATTTGGGTAACGCTTTCTTATTATTATCGCGTCAGGATTCTTTTCCTTTAGTTATGCAGGAAGCTGCACACCTGGGTAAACCGATTGCCGGTTTTAATTCAGGAGGCATTGAAGAATACGTAAATGATAAGATCGGTATCGTAGTAAACCAACTTTCTTTTACTGATTTGGCTGAGGCAATGGAAACAATAGAAAAAAACTACGGGTCCTATGATAAGGATTACATTAAACGATATGCAAAAAGTTTTAATGCAACAGATCAAACCTTAAAGCTGCAATCGATTTTGGAAGAAATCTAATCGCTAAAAGCCTGCATATCGATTAAACGTTTGTAGAGTCCATTATGGCCCAGCAACTCAGTATGACTTCCACTTTCTACAACCTGCCCTCTATCTAAAACAACAATTTTATCGGCATGTTGTATGGTACTTAAACGGTGAGCAATTACAATTGAGGTGCGGTTTTTCATCAAATTGTTCAGCGCATCCTGTACTAATTTCTCCGATTCAGTATCAAGCGCTGAAGTGGCCTCATCCAACAGCATAATTGGCGGGTTGGCTAATACTGCTCTGGCAATACAAATACGTTGTCTCTGGCCACCAGAGAGTCGATTGCCTCTATCGCCCACAAATGATTGGTAACCATTTTCAGTGTTAAGGATAAATTCGTGGGCATTTGCAATTTTTGCCGCTGCAATCACCTCTTCCATGGTGGCATCGGGTTTTGCAAAGGCAATATTATTAAAAATAGTATCGTTAAAAAGGAAAGATTCCTGATTAACAATTCCCATTTTCGATCTGATACTCTCTACGGTTAAGTTTTTAAAATCTTGCCCATCAATTGTAATTGATCCTGATTTGGGATCGTGGAAACGAGGGATTAAATCCATAAGCGTACTTTTCCCGCCGCCTGATGGACCAACCAAAGCAATAGTGCTACCCTTTTTAACTTCAAAATTAATCGAGTTTAAAATCTGTTTATCACCATAGTTGAAAGAAACATTTTGAAATTTAATTTGATCATTAAAATAGTCAAGGTCTTTAGCTTCGGGCGCATTAACCAGCAAAGGTTTGGTGTCAATTAGGTCTAAAACACGTTCGCCCGCTGCAATACCCGAGTGGATGCCGCTAAATGAATCGGTTAATGCTTTAGCTGGACGCATTACCTGAGAGAAAAATGCAATGTATGCGATAAATTGACTGGTAGTTAAAGCTCCAGGTTGGTTGCTGATAATTAAATTTCCGCCGTACCAAACGATTAGAGATACCATAACAACACCTAAAAATTCAGAAACAGGCGATCCTAACTGTTGCCTTCTAATCATTTTCCTATTTAAGTTGGAGTAAAACTCGTTTTCTTGCTGAAATTTTTCTTTAACTCTGGTAGTCGAATTAAATGCTTTTATAATTTTTATCCCGCTAAGCGATTCATCTAAAAAGCCAATCATTTTTGCGAAAGATTCATGTGCTTCTTTAGCCTGTTGCTTAATCCTTTTAACTATTTTACTAATGATAAATGCAGATATTGGAATTACCAAAAGCGAAAATAAAGTTAATTTAACTGAAATGCTCAATAGCACTACAATGTAGAAAATTAGTGTTAGCGGCTCTTTAAATACAACTTGCAAGGTATTGGTTACCGTAAATTGTACTACTTGAACATCAGATGCTACTTTTGAAATAATATCTCCCTTACGCTCGTTATTGAAATAACCAACATGTAAATTCATTACATTGTTAAAAACTGTTTTGCGAAGATTTAATAAGGTATGTACCCTTAAATCTTCCATAAAACGTTGAGAGAAATACTTAAAAAAGTTGGATAACAATACCGATACAACAATGATAATACAGACATAGTTTAATGTTTCGGCTCTACCATTTACCTGGATAGAGTGTTTTACGAAATCAGAAAATTGGCCTGTTATATCGAAAGCAGAACTTGCAGATGATACCGAACTCAAAGTGCTTGGCGCATTTGAGGGAAGCAAAGTATCAAAGAGTGGTACCAGCAAGGTAAGGTTTAACGTGCCGAAAAGCACAGCAAGTAAAGTTACAATCACATAAGGAATTGCAAATTTTTCTATTGGTTTGGCAAAAGATAATAAACGAAAATATGTTTTCATTCGAGGTGAAATGTATATGTAAGATGGACGATAAATCAAACTACCGCCAAAAAAATCTAAATAAAACTTGGCAAAGGTAAACTTTTCGATTAAACCTTACAGATTTTCAGATACAGGATGATTAAATTTACAATCGCTTAATTTTCTTGTCCTTAATTGATTGATTGATCACGGTGATAATATCGTCAATGTTGCGGTGAGATTGATGCTTTAACTTTAGGTTAACTAACCTGCTTTTGCTCTTGTTTATCTGATTTTGATGATTCAAATAATCCAGATAGCTTTTCCAAACCCAGGTTTTACCAGTAAGTAACTTTGGAATGAGTTCGGTGAATATTTGTTGCAGCGGGTATAATGCTTTTCTGATTCCGCTTAGATGAATGCCCTGCAGAATATATCTGTTCCGGTAGTAAATTTTTTTAATGAAATTCGATTTGATTTGTGTTTTGGTGCTGCCGCTTACATGATGGAAGCAAAAAGATTGATGCTCGTAGTAACATTTCCAGCCGAGCTGCCAGGCACGCAAACTCAAATCAAAATCTTCTGACGAAAAGGGAGAATAAATTTCATCGAAGCCGCCCAGCTCCTTAAGTTTTTTTGCGTCAACCAAAGCATTTGCGCCTGAAAGATAGGCTGTATAAACATTTTCATCAGTCGGATTTTCGCTATAATAAAATTTGTTTGCTTTGATTCGGCAGCCAGAATAATATAACAGGCGGGCGGCATCCTCAATCCGGCTTTCATCAAAACTCATGATACGGGCCATCACCCCAAAAGTATCTTCCCGCTCAAAATATTTCCATTGTGCGTTAAAATAATCAGGGTTTAACTTCACATCAGAGTTCAGAAGTAAAATAAGCTCATACTTAGCTTCCCTTATTCCATGATTACACGTAAATGAAAAGCCCCTGTTCCTATCATTAATAAGCAATTTTACCGTTGGATAATGCTGCTGAATAAATTGAACACTGTCATCTTTAGAGCCATCATCAATCACGATGACTTCGAATGGGGAGCCGGTATTTTCTGCTGCTGTAAATACCGATGGCAAATATTTCTCTAACAAATGCTTGCCATTGTAATTTGGAATAACAATTGAAACGCTCTTTTGCATCTACTTTACAATTTTGTAATTACGGTATTCAAATAAGCGTAAGCCTGTTAAATCTTCAATTTTTTGCAGTAGCCTCCTTCTGAAATTCATTTTAGGCGTTTCTTTGGTTAAATCTTTTTCAAACTTCCAGTTGGCCGCAGCAATTCTTGGGGCCATCACTTTTGGATGAGTGCCATTAAAATGAACCAACCTATCGGCGTTGTGCATATCGAAAGATTCCTGAACCGGATAATTTGCTTCAATCCATTCTTCTGTTTGATAAAATTGATTGAAATTTCGCACTTTGCCCTGAAGGCCTTGTGGCGGTTTTACCCAGCCATAATGAAAAATGTAAGCATCTATCAGTTTTACCTTCAGCTTTCTGTCGTTGATGCGAAAACCCTGGGCATCACGATAGGAGTGTACGCCAGGCAGGTTTTTTATAACTCTAACTTCTCTCCTGTACCATCTTCGTGATTCCGCCAGATAATCATAAGAAGCATAAAAGTGTTTGTATTTTAATAAAAGCGCCTCTACCGCGTTATTCTCCAGCTCCAACTCCATTTCTTTTTTGATTACTGGAAGATAATCTTCATGAATGGCTTCATCGCCTTGAATATAAATCATCCAATCCGTATCAGCAGAAATTGCTGCAATGGCTTTATTGGTTTCATCAGCAAAAACTCTTCCGCCTTCGCGGATAGATTCATCCCAGATGGTATCGATAATTCTGATTTTAGGATCGATATTTTTAACCAGTTCTGCAGTTTCATCGGTTGAGTTGCCCAATGCAATCACAAACTCATCGCACAAAGGCAGCACAGAAAGGATGGCCTCTTTTGCAGGATAATCATTTACAACTGCATTTCTTAAAAAGGTAAATCCGGTAACTTTCATTCGGGACAGAGGTTTGTGCGCTTTGTGGTTTATTATTTTGTTAATTTGTACAAAGATAGTTTTATTGATGAATACCCATCTATCCATTTTAAACGAATTAAAGCAAGGCAATTATAAGATTTTGGCAAGGGCACTTACGCTCGTTGAAAATAACATTGCTCCTGCAGATCAGATTTTAAAAAGTTTAAATCCACATGCTGAAAACGTGGTTATTGGCATTACTGGGCCTCCAGGTGCGGGGAAAAGTACTTTGGTTAATGCGATTACGAATTACTTTACTGCCGAAAACAAACGGGTTGCAATACTGGCTATCGATCCAACCTCGCCATTTAATTTTGGTTCGTTACTAGGCGATCGGATCAGGATGGCATCGCAGTTCAATAATCCAAAAGTATTTATCCGTTCGTTGGCTACAAGAGGTGCGCTGGGTGGCATTTCGGCAAAAACCATTGAGATGGTTGATGTACTAAAGGCTTCCAATTTCGATATTATTTTAGTTGAAACGGTGGGTGTAGGGCAATCGGAAGTAGAAATTGCCGGTTTGGCCGATAAAACGATTGTGGTCTTAGTTCCCGAATCGGGCGATGAAGTACAGAACATTAAATCGGGCTTAATGGAGATCGCAGATTGTTTTGTAATCAATAAAGCTGACCGCGAAGGCACAGATACTTTTGCAAACAATCTGAAAAAAATTGTCCACCAGGGGTTCAAGCCCATCCCGGTATTAAAAACTGTTGCCGATAAGGATAGGGGTGTAGCAGAATTATGTAAATGGATGTTGAAGCCAGCTGAAACGACAAACGAGCGGAAGGCCCATCTTTTTGCGGAGAAAGCCTGGAGGATTATACAAAGCAAGAAGATGATGGATGTAGACAAAAAAAGGCTGCAAGAAAATATTCAGGCAGCCTTACTAAAAGATGATTTTAATGTTTATCGGTTTGCAGCGGATTTTTTAAAGGCCTAATTGCTTTCATTATAAATTGAGTAGAAAACAGTCACGTAACCGAAAACAAACAAATTAACTATTCATGATGTTTTCAATCTCTTCAGCCTCCACCGGAATATCAGCCATTAAATCAATATTGCCATTTGAGGTAATCAGGATATTATTTTCCAAACGGATGCCTAAACCTTCTTCAGGAATATAAATGCCAGGTTCTACTGTCAATATAGTTCCTACGGCAAAAGGGGTATATCTTCCAGCAAAATCGTGAACATCAATACCTAGATGATGTGAAGTGCCATGCATGAAATATTTTTTATAGGCAGGATAGTTTTTGTTTTGATTTTTCACGTCAGTAGTGCTTAGCAAGCCAAGATTAATAAGCTGCTCCGTCATGATTTCACCAACCTCTTCGTGATACGTGTTCCATACGGTATCTGCAACAATTAGTTTAGTTGCCTCTTTCATTACATGATGTACAGCATTATATACTTCTTTTTGCCTCGCAGTGAATTTACCGTTAACAGGAATCGAACGACTCATGTCTGCATTGTAGTTGGCATATTCGGCTCCAAAGTCAAATAAAATTACATCACCATCATTACAGGTTTGATTGTTGTCATTATAATGAAGAATATTGGCATTATGGCCAGAGGCAATGATTGGGGTGTAGGCATGTCCTGTACCACCTTGCTTTATAAATTCATGAATAATCTCTGCTTCAATTTCATATTCCTTAACCCCCGGCTTCGTAAATTTTAACACCCTCACAAAAGCATCTCGGGTGATGGCGCAAGCTTTTTTGGTTAACTCAATTTCTACATCAGATTTTACTGCTCTCAATTCACGCATGATTGGCGCTGACCGCTCATAGTGGTGTAGCGGATATTTCGCCCGCATCTGCTCTATAAAGCGAATGTCGCGGTAAGGTACAGTATGGGCATACCGGTCGTTCTCATTTGTATTAAGATAAATGTTATCTGCATAGTGAACAATGCTGTGTAATATGTTATCAAAATCTTCCAGCCAATAAATGCTTTCAATACCAGAAGCAGCCTTAGCTTGTTCTTTGGTATACTTGTAGCCTTCCCATACTTTTATGTAATCATTTGTCTGTCTTAAAAACAGGACTTCTCTGTATAAAGGATTAGGACAATCGGGATATAACAGTAATATAGTTTGTTCCTGATCAATACCGGATAAATAAAATAAATCAGGATTTTGCTTAAAGATATAGTTTTGATCGCCACTTCTTGGGAACTCATCAGCTGAATTAAACAGGGCTAACGAATTGTTTTTTAGCTTTTTAATGAAGTTTTTTCTGTTTAAGATAAAGAGGTTTTGATCAATTTGGGAATATTTCATAATAAATGCAATTTAACAAGGTGATGGCCAAATGTAAGAAAATCATTAATCACAGCGAAGTTTGGAACAGAGTTTGTATAAAAGTTTGAAAATTTAAAATTTTGTTTAATTTTGCCATTACTAAAAAATTAATCAATTAGATTGTTTACCCTTAAAAAGAAAAAAAGATTATGAATTATTCTACTTTAAAGAAAAGTGTTGCGCTTTCTTTAGTGGCATTAACAGGAGTTGCTACTCTTGCTGTCGCTCAAGATGCTCCTGCAACTACTTCTTCAACCAAGGTATTTGGTGGAAGAGGACAGTACAGAACCTGGTCAATTGGTGTTAATGCTGGTGTATTAGCTCCTGTTGTTGCTATTGGTGGTACTAATGATTTTGACAAATGGGATGTGAACTTAGGTTACGGTTTGAATATCCGTAAACAATTAGGTCACTCTTTCGCTCTAGAATTAGCTGGTGTTCGTGGTAAAGTTTCAGGATCAAACAATTCTGCGCTTTCTCCAGGTTCGGCTGTTAGAGAATTTGAAACTGAATTACAATATGCTGTAGATTTACGTGGTGTTGTTAATTTAGGTTCTATCGATTTCTTACGTCGTGAGAATTCAGTAGGTTTCTTCTTAACTGCTGGTGCTGGTTATTTAGCTTATGCTCCAAAAGTTACGTATACTAATGGAACTGTAGTTGACTGGAAAGGTAAATCTGTAGGTCCTGCTGATGACAGACACGATTCTCCAAAAGATTACGTAAAAGGTTTTTATATTCCAGTTGGTGCTGGCGTTAAATTCAAAGTTTCTGAGCGTGTTAACTTTAACTTAGGTTACACTATGAACTTTGTTGACGCTGATAACTTTGATGGAGTTTATGCTAAAGGTACTACTAAAGATAAATTCTCTTACGGTTATGCTGGTTTAGAATTCTCTTTAGGTTCTTCTGCAAAACCAAGCTTAGAGTGGTCTAACCCATTAGCTACAATGTACGATGAGTTAAAAGATCCAACTTTACGTCAAGAAGTTGAAGCATTGAAAAACCGTGTATCTAACGTAGAAAAATCTGTTGAAGATTTGAAAAAAGATACTGATGGTGATGGTGTTGCTGATCAATTCGACAAATGCCCAGGAACTCCTGCAGGTACTGCTGTTGATGGTTCAGGATGTCCACTTCCAAAATTCACTGCTGATTCAACTCAAAACTCTAATGTTACAGGTTTCGAGAAAATCGGTTTTGATTTCAACTCATCAGTTTTAAAAACTGAGTCTTATCCAACTTTAGATAAATTATCTTCAGTGTTACGTGAAAACGGTGGTAAAGTAACTGTAAACGGTTACGCTTCAAGCGAAGGTACTGCTGCATATAACTTGAAATTATCTAAAGACAGAGCAAACTCTGTTAAAACTTACTTAGTAAACTCTGGCGTTAACGCTAGTCAAGTTGCTACTAAAGGTTTAGGTGAAGCTAATCCAATTGCTTCTAACGATACTGAAGAAGGTCGTATCCAAAACCGTCGTGTTGAAACTGCTAGAAACTAGTATTTCAATATAAAGTTTAAAAGAAAGTCCCGATGCAAATCGGGACTTTTTTTATGCCTTTTAATTTTCTGAATGGTGCTTTTTAATTAAGTTTGTACCATGTACTTCTTCAGGAAAAAAGATCCGAATAGGCCAGATAATATTAATATTAAGATTATGCATTTCATTAATGCATTGGCAATAACAGTTTTTCTGGCGGGTATCATCTACAAGCTTGTTCAATGGCTTGCTAAATAATTATCTATTTGAGTATGAAACAAATCATCACCACAACAAATGCTCCAGCACCAATTGGACCATATAGCCAGGCCGTACAGGCAGGTAACTTTTTATTCGTATCAGGTCAGGTAGCAATAAACCCTGAAAATGGTGAGCTTAATCTCATTAATATTGAAGAAGAAACACATCAGGTAATGCGAAACCTTAAAGCAGTATTATTAGAAGCCGGCTTAACCTTTGATCATGTTGTAAAGTCTACTATTTTCTTAAGCGACATGGGGACATTTGGGCAAGTAAATGAAATTTATGGTCAGTATTTTACTTCAAATTTCCCAGCCCGTGAAACCGTGCAAGTATCGGTATTACCTAAAAACGTAAATGTAGAAATCTCGGTTATTGCTATCGTTGGATAATTTTGACAACGGGTAAGAGCAAATACTTTATAGCTGGAATTATCCCTTACATCATTTGGGGAACAATGTCAATTCCTTTGCGTAACATCAAAGGTTTTCCGCCACAAGAAATTTTATACTATCGGATATTTGTATCCATAGCGGTTGTGTGGGGAATTATTTTTCTTTTTAGAAGATCGGTACTTAAGAAGGATTTTAACATGATCCGTACGTTATCAACTCAAAAAAAGATAAAATTATTAGGGCTAACTGTTCTTTCCTCAATTTTAATAACAGGTAATTGGTTTACCTATATTTATGCGGTAAATAGCGTCAGCCTAAAAGCTGCGGCTTTTGCCTATATGGTTTGTCCGCTGTTAACCGCTTTGTGTGGTTTCGTTATCCTCAAGGAACAACTCACAAAAGCAAAAATAATAGCGTTAGTGGTTGCCTTTGTAAGTATCTTATTATTGGCTACAGGTTCCTTACATGAAGTGCTTTGGGCGATATTAATCGCGGCATTTTATGCTGTTTATGTTATTGTGCTGAAAGTAATTAAAGATATAGATAAATTTAATTTCTTAGGAATTCAGCTGGTTCTATCAGGATTGATGATGTTGCCCATGTATATGGTTAAATCAAGTGTTTTACCAACAGATGTATTCTTCTGGACGCATATTTTCCTTATTGCAATTGTTTTTACCATTATACCACTGTTTTTAAATGCTTATGCTTTATTGCGCATGCCATCATCGGCCTTAGGGATTTTGATTTATCTTAACCCAATCGTTGCATTTACAGTTGCATTTTTCTATTTTAAAGAGCGGATAGATAGCCACCAGCTTTTTGCTTATTTGCTTTTACTATTGTCGATCGTTATTTTTAATGCGCAAATGCTAAAAAGCATTGTTTTAAAGAAAGCCTAATAGTTTTGTACCATTCGATTTTAGATACACCTATTGAGTTTATAAAAGGCGTAGGGCCAAGTCGTGCAGATGTTTTGAAAAAAGATTTAGGTCTTTTTACCTTTCAAGATATGCTGTCGCATTATCCCTTTCGCTACATTGACCGTACAAAGTATTTTAAGATCAATCAAATTAATCCTGATGCACAATACATTCAAATCATTGGTCGGGTAATTAGCAAAAAGGTTATAGGTGATAAACGGACAAAAAGAATTGTTGCCGTTTTTAAAGATGAAACCGGAATCATGGAGTTGGTTTGGTTTCAAAGCCTAAAATGGGTTGAAGACCATATAACTGTCGGAGCGGCTTATGTAGCTTTTGGAAAACCAACACTTTTTAATGGCACCTTCAGTATCTCACATCCGGAAATGGAATTGTATCAAAATAGATCGGTGGGCCGTGGTAATTTAACTTTACAGCCCATTTACAGTTCCACAGAGAAGCTAAAAAAATTTACACTTGATTCTAAAGGGATTCAACGGTTAATTGCAGGTTTGCTTGATCAGGTGATTCCACAGGTTTCTGAAAATTTGCCACAATATATTATCGATAAATACCAGCTGCCAGATAAGAGAATGGCACTGTTAAATATTCATTTTCCTAAAAACGAAAAGGATTTAAATGCTGCACAACGCAGATTAAAGTTTGAGGAACTGTTTTACATCCAGTTGCAGTTACTGCATAATAAGCAATTGAGGCAATTGAAATTTAAAGGAGCAAATTTCGAGGTAGTAGGTGAAAAAGTAAATCGCTTTTATAAAGAATTTCTTCCGTTCGAATTAACCAACGCACAAAAACGTGTGGTTAAGGAAATCAGAATTGATACCCAACGCGGCATTCAAATGAATCGGCTTGTACAGGGCGATGTAGGGAGCGGGAAAACTGCTGTTGCACTCATGAGTATGCTTTTGGCAAATGATAACGGCTACCAGGCTTGTATGATGGCTCCAACGGAAATTCTAGCACGGCAACATTATGCTTCTATTACGGATTTAGTGACCGATGATTTGGTTAAAGTCGCAATCCTCACTGGAAACACGAAAAAAAAGGAAAGAACCATTTTGCACGAGCAGTTGGAAAATGGCGAAATTGATATCCTTATTGGTACGCATGCGTTAATTGAGGATAAGGTTAAATTTAAAAACCTTGGCCTGGTTGTCATTGATGAACAACATCGTTTCGGTGTGGAGCAAAGGGCGAAGCTTTGGCGTAAGAACATTATCCCGCCACATATTCTGGTGATGACGGCAACGCCAATTCCGCGTACCCTGGCCATGACTTTATACGGCGATTTAGATGTTTCTATCATTGATGAGCTACCTGCCGGAAGAAAACCAATTGAAACCCGGCATTTATTTGAAGGACAACGTTTACGTATGTTCGGTTTTATGAAACAGGAGATTGCTAACGGGCGGCAGGTTTACATTGTTTATCCATTGATTAAAGAAAGTGAAAAACTTGATCTCTTGCATTTGGAAGCGGGAGTAGAGCAGTTAAGTTATCAATTCCCTCGCCCTGATTATCAGATCAGCATTGTACACGGGCAAATGCCAAATGCCGATAAGCAATTCGAAATGCAGCAATTTATCGAGGGAAAAACGCAGATTATGGTTGCGACTACGGTTATTGAGGTTGGTGTTAACGTTCCAAATGCTTCAGTAATGGTTATTGAAAATTCGGAAAGGTTCGGGCTTTCGCAACTTCACCAGTTACGCGGACGTGTAGGTAGGGGAGCAGAACAGTCATTTTGTATCTTGATGAGCGGAAACAAGTTGAGCAAAGAAGGAAAAGTGCGTTTAGAAACCATGGTACGTACCAATAATGGCTTTGAAATTTCAGAAATCGATTTACAGCTACGTGGCCCCGGAGATATTGCTGGTACTCAGCAAAGTGGCGTATTGGATTTAAAGTTGGCGGATTTGGCCAAAGATCAAATTATTCTATCTGAAGCGAGGAATACTGTTATCGAGATTTTTTCAGAAGATCCGCAATTGGAGAAGCCTGAAAATGTAATGTTAAAAGCACATCTTCAAAAACTGGAGCGGGGAATTTCTTTCGATAAAATCTCTTAATATTAAGCTATAGTATTGATAGTCATTACGGTTTCCCGTAATTAAAATCTAAAAATTAATACTTACTTTCGTGCTCGCTCCCAAACAATGACCAAACGACTCTTTCTTTTTGCCTTTCTGTGCTTTTCTATGTGCAGTAAAGTTTCTTCAGCTTCAGTTTCTGAGTTGACAATTAATTTATTGAAATATAAATTTGCGGAACCCACAATTACTGCAAGTAGTAATACTATCTGCAGCGGTGGAACTGTAGTCCTATCTACTGCTGTTGTCAGTGGTGCAACTTATCAATGGATTAAAGATGGTGCAGATATTCCAACTGCTATCTCTTCCACATATTCTGCAACAGTAGTTGGAAAATATAAGGTTAAGGTAACCATAGGCGGAAATTCAGAAGTGAGTTCGGAAATCGAACTTGCAATGTCTACGCCAATAACGGCTTTTTTCAATTCTGATGCTACAACTAATACATGTAGTAATCAGGAAATTTCATTCACAAATACTTCTGTGGGTGGGGTATCTTATGAATGGGATTTTGGAGATCCTGCTTCTGGGGTAACAAATAATAAATCTACAGATCAAAATCCAAAGCATATTTTTATTGGAACAACAGGAAATGGAATCCAAACTTTTCCGGTCAAGCTCACGGTAAAAAATGCAGATGGATGCACGGTATCTTACACTGGAAGTGTGACTGTAAAACAGATACCAGATTTAGCCTTGACAGATAATAATGTATTTAGCCCATTTAGTAACTGTAATAATTCTCCAACACTTGCAAATCCAAATTATACAATCAAATTAAATAATGCGTCAACAAATTCATCCAATATTAGTACTTACACAATAGATTGGAAAGACGGTACTATTCAAACTAACTTAACATCTGCATCTTTTCCCATTTCTCATACCTATACACAATTAGGAGCTTTTGAAATGGTTGTTACCGGATATGGAGTTAATGGGTGTGATAATTCAAAAATTTATAAAATTGCTAATCAAAGTAATCCTGCTGGAGGATTAGGCACTTTAGGAAATACAGCAGGACTTTGTGCTCCTGCATCAATTCCATTTGTAATAAGTAACTGGCAGAATAATTCGCCAGGGACAGTTTACGTGTTAGACTATGGAGATGGTAAAACAGAGACTTTTCAGCATCCTTTGAATGCCACTAACATTGACCAAACAATTTATCATACATATACAACATCATCATGTCCGGCAACTAGCTTTACAGCAAAATTATTTGTTACAAATGCCTGTGCAACTACACCTTATACAGCAGGAAATATTCAAATATGGACGAGCCCAATTGCAAATTTCACTATTAACCCAACCTCTACATGCATTGGTAAAAATGTTAATTTTACAAATACTTCCACAAAGGGTAGTTATGGGATTAATTGTACAAACACAACTGTTTATTCTTGGGATTTTGGCGATCCAACTAGCTCCTCGAATACTTCAACACAGGAAAGCCCAAGTCATATTTATAATTCTGCTGGTACGTTCAAAGTCATTCTTACAGCTACAAATCCTTGTGGAGTTACACAAAAGGAAATGTTTGTCTGCATCAACCCACTTCCTACAGCTAGTTTCACTTTAGATAAAACTGAAGTTTGCATTGGCTCAACACCAACAGTTCAGACCACCAATATTTCAAACTTGCCATTGTGCGGAACCAATACTTATCAATGGGCAGTAGCTTATTCCAGGCTTACGGGATGTTCTACGGGAACCTCAAGTTATTCATTTGTTAGTGGATCATTGACTAGTCCAAATCCAGAATTTAAATTCAACAACCCAGGAATTTATACAATTACTTTAACAACCTCCAACGGAACAGGTTGTACTGCTACTTCAGCCCCCAAGACGGTTATAGTTAGAGAACCTCCTTCATTTACATTAAATATACCAACTTCTGTTTGTGCCGGTGTAGGTTTTAATCCAACCGCAACATTAAATAACTGTGGCTCAGAAACGGCACCAGTATATTCGTGGAAGCTCACGGGAGCGAATACTCCGACCTCTTCAGTTGCAAATCCAACTAATATAACTTATCCGGCAAGTGGAACATATACTATTGAATTAACGACTACAAATGCATGCGGACCAACAATTAAAACCGCAATTGTAAATGTTAGTGATTTGCCAGTAATATCTCCTATTGCTGATAAAAATGCATGTAACAATGAATCTATTTCTTCAATTACACTCTCAAGTTCGCCAATTAATAGTACTGTAACTTATGTTTGGACTAATAGTAATGCAGCAATTGGACTTGCGGCAAGCGGAACTGGAAATACAATACCTTCATTTACGGCTCGCAATACTACAGCGAATATCATTACTGCAACCATAACTGTTACACCAAAAATTGGTAGTTGTTCAGGAGTTCCTGTTACTTTTAAAATTACCGTTAACCCCATTCCTGCCAAACCAACTACCACGGCCACTGCAATAACTTATTGTTTAAATGATATTGCTACTCCTTTAACTGCAATTGGAACTGGTTTGAAATGGTATACGGCAGCACCAAATGGTTCGAATTTTAGTTCGATCGCACCAACACCCTCAACTGCTACTGCGACTACCATAGTTTATTACGTCACTCAAACCGTAAATGGTTGCGAAAGTTTACCAGAAACCATCACTATAAAAGTTAATCCATTAATATCGAATAACGTTATTGGTGCAGATCAGAATATTTGCTTGGGTAGTACGCCATCCATACTTAATCAGTCAGGCAGTCCGCTTTCAGGTGGAAGTGGATCTTATACCTACCAGTGGCAACAATCAGCAGACGGAACTAGCTGGACCGATATAAGTAATGCAATTGCCAGTACTTATCAACCCGGAAGTTTAAATGTGGATATTTACTATCGTCGGATCGTAAAAAGCCAGACCTGTAGTTCTGAATCTAATCCAGTTAAAATCTCCGTTCAGGGTACATTAACTAATTTTCAAGTTTCGGCAAATCAAAGCATTTGTAGCAGTTCTGTACCTGATAAAATAAAAGGAGAAACACCGATTGGTGGAAGTGGAACCTTTATTTATACATGGGAAAAATCGACAACTTCTGTGTCTGCTGGTTTTACAATCATTCCAGGAGAAAATGATATTGATTATCAACCTCAGGCATTGACGCAAACAACCTATTATAGAAGAATAACCAAAAGTGGATCTTGCTCGGCTACTTCAACACCTGTAACGATTGCGGTAAATCCAACGCCGGTTATGCAAACCGTAACCGATATTATTAATTGTGCCTCGTCAACAATTCCAGCTACTACTTTTCAAACCACGGCATCAAGTCCAAATGTTTCATTTACTTGGACTAACGATAATGTTAATATTGGTTTGGCATCATCTGGAAATGGAAATATCGCATCATTTACAGCTACCAATTCTACAAAATCTCCTCAAACAGGAAATTTAAGTGTAATTCCGACCTACACGGCGGGAGGAAAAGCATGTGTGGGAAATTCGACCACATTTAAAATTACTGTATTACCAAATATAGCAACAACGGCTATTGCTGATGTAACCACTTGTGCAGGACGCACTGTTCCGTTAACCGCTTTAGGTAGCGACGCCGCCGCTTTTGTTGGTAGTACAGTTACCTACAGTTGGAAAGTTACTGGTGGTTCAGTTGGATTATCAGATGGATCGGGTGCACAGATTCCGGCTTTTACGGCGGTAAATAATACGGCTTTACCCATTACGGTACATGTTAATGTTTTGCCAACTTATGCGTATCAGGGTAAGCAATGTGATGGAACAGCAATAGTTTATAAAATTACCATTAATCCTGCCCCAAGAATTAATTTTTCTATGCCCGATCAAACCATTTGCAGTTCGGCAGCAACAAATGCAGTAACTTTAAGTAGCACCACGCCAGGAGCAGGTTTTAGTTGGAATGCTACGCCAGTAAATGGTATAGCAGGGTTGATCGCTTCGGGCACAAATGAAATCCCATCGCAGGTTTTAGTCAATACTACTAACGCACCCTTAACAGTAACCTATCAAGCTACGGCATCAACTTCTGGTGTTGCACAATGTCCGGGTGGCGTATTTAGCTATAAAATTACGGTCAATCCGGCAACTTCCGTTTTCGCAAGCGAGGCTAATAAATCAATTTGTTCAAATAGTAAAACAGCGATAACCTTATCTTCAGCAGTGACCGGAACAGTTTTTAATTGGTCGGTAAGCAGCAACGCAAATATCACTGGTGCATCTAATGGAACTGGTGCATTGATCGATCAGACCCTAATCAATACATCTGCTGATGTCCAGACAATCGTTTACACCATTACCCCGAAATTTTCCGGAAATGGAACGGGCTGCGATGGTGCACCGATCACAGTTAATGTTACTGTAAAACCATCCCCAAAGGTTCAATTTTCAGCTTCGGATATTTCAATTTGTTCCGGAGATTCTTCGCCTGAGATTTCCTTGTCATCAAAAACAGTTGGCGCTAAAATAACCTGGACAAGCATTGTGCCGGTAGGAATAACCGGGGTTAACGCCTTGAACGGTTCTACCAACATTCCAGCTGAAAGTTTAACAAATAATACGAATGCCCCGCTAACGGTTATTTATACGGCAGTTGGCAGTACTGATGATTTAAATGCTTGTAGCGGCAGTAGGTTTGAGTATAAGGTTACGGTAAATCCAGTTTCGAGGATAACCAATACTATACTTAAACAGGAAGTTTGTTCAGGAACGAGTTCGAGTTTAGTAGTGCCAACCAGTAATGTTTCTGGAGCCACTTATAGCTGGACGGCTACCACGACATCAACTGATGTATCGGGATTTATAGCCTCCGGAACGGGAAATATTCCGGTTCAAACTTTAATTAACGCAGGCACAATGGCAGGTTCGATAAAATATTTAATCATCCCACGAGCAAATGACTGTGCAGGCGTACCAATTACCTACGAAATTACTGTAAATCCTAAACCAGTTTTCACGAGTAGTGTAAATGCAACCGCGATATGTAGTAATACATTATTTAGCTACGTGCCCACCAGTTCAACTAATGGAGTAACATTTAGCTGGAAACGAGCGGCTGTAAACGGAATAAGTAACACTGCGGCAAGGGGGAGTGGCATTGATGCTGCCGGAGCTATTTCCGAAACGCTGATTAATACAACAGTGAATCCAATTGAGGTTACTTACTTGTATGAATTAAGTTTGGGAGGTTGTGTAGCCACAACACCTTATCCTGTAAAAGTGACAGTCAATCCAGCACCAACCGCCTTATTCGGGCCTTTTAGTCAGAATGGATGTGCACCTTTTACTATCAACATCAAAAATTTAAATTCAAAAACATTTGCCAATACTTATACAGTAGATTTTGGAGATGGTTCGCCGATTGCAGTTTATACTGATGAACGAGATATCAATCATGTTTATGAAAATGATACGGCATTACCTAAAACTTTCAAATTAAAAGTTAAGACTAAAAATGATTGCGGCGAGATTGCATCAATAGAATATCTGATCGTTGTACAGCCACAAAGTGTATTTTCAAAATTGGTTTTGCAGGGTAATCAACGTTATGGATGTGCGCCTTTTAATATAGATTTTACAACACTAAATCAATCTACAGGTGCGAATGTGTATACATGGGATTTTGGAGATGGATCTCCAATACAAGAAACACATAAGATAAATGAGCCGCTTTCGCACACATATTTAATTGCAGGCGATTACACCATTACGCTAATGGCAACCAATGGCTGTTCAACGGTAAAAAGCCAGCAACCGATAACCGTTTATCCAAATGTGAGTGCAAGTTTTAAGGTGAGTAAGCCAGCTTATTGTTTAAGTGAAACCGTCGTGTTTACCAATACTTCTGATAGTCAGTTTACCGCAGTATGGAATTTTGGCGATGGAACAACAAGTACAGAAATTAATCCAACCCACATATACACTACGTCGGGCACGAAAACAGTTGTGCTTACCGCAACAAAACTATATCCTGATGGAAGTAGTTGTACCACTTCAACCACGCAATTGGTTGAAATAACATCTGGTCCGATTGCTTCATTTAACTCCAATGCAAGTATATTAAATTGTGGTCCATTTAAATTAGTCGTGACTAGTACACCAGCAAATGCGGCCAATGTGGAATGGGATTTTGGTGATCCGACCAGTTCAGACAATACTGCAACGGGTTATAGTGCAAGTCATACTTACTCTATTCCGGGCACCTATTTGGTTACAGCGAAAGCATATAGTTTACAGGGATGTACAGCCACTACCACGCAAACTATCAGAGTCACAGAAACGCCAAAACCTGAATTTACTTTCCCAAATAATTTGATTTGCGGGCCGAATGCAACAATAAATTTTAAAAACGAAACGACTTATGCGGGTACAGATATCGTAAGCTACAAATGGTATATAAATGATATGCTTGTAGCATCTACAAAAGATTTTACAAATACCTTTAATACGCCAACATCAGTTCTTTTACCCTATGTTTATAAGATAAAATTAGCAGCAACCAATATTTTGGGCTGTGTAAATACCATAGAACATTCGGTTCAATTTAACCCATTGCCACAGGCTAATTTTACAATTGCGATTGATAAAGCTTGTGTTCCCTTCAGTCCTCGATTAACAAATACTTCACTTTTTGCCGATAAATTTGAGTGGTATGTAGATGGGGTTTTAGTTTCAACAGATAAAAACCCTCAGAATATTATTTTCAATACGCCGGATCTGGTTCACGATATTAAGTTGATTGCAGATAATCAATATGGCTGTGGCAGTAATTCAATTACAAAGCAAGCTACAACATATCCAAATCCAACGGCTTCATTTACAGTAAAACAAGATGTTAGTTGTAATGGGGTGCTGGATATTGAAATTACCAATACCTCTATTGGTGCAACAACCTATACCTGGGATTATGGCGATGGATCGACTTCTTATGTTGGTAACAACCCTAAACATATTTATGGCAAAGCCGGAATTTTCGAGCTAAAATTAACCGCTTCAAATGGTTTTTGTTCTGCTGTGTTTTCTCATATCATTAAAGTTGCTGATGCGCCAAAGGCCGCATTTCTAACCGATGTAAAATCTGGATGTAACCAGTTAACGGTTGTGTTCCAAAACCTGTCGGTAAATTCGACTACCTATTTATGGGATTTTGGAGATGGTACTTTCTCTGCAGAAAAAAATCCAACACACAATTACAACTTTGTTAAATCACCATTCACGGTAAAACTTACGGCAAAGGGTGATTTTGGTTGCGAGGATCAAATTGTGATGTTAAATTACATTAGCGTATTCGCTCCGCCTACAGCCACAATTAATGTTTCGCCATCCCGAACAGTCAAAGTGCCCGATTATAGTTTCAGTTTTAAAGCGGAAACAGAAGATAATATTGTAAGCTATAAATGGGATTTTGGCGATGGTAAAACATCAGATAAGCAAAATATAAATCATAGCTACGCCGATGTCGGAACCTATAAAATTAAGCTTTTCCTAACAAATAGCTCCGGTTGTGTAAATGTAATTGACGATGAGGTAAGCGTAATTGGGGTGCCGGGTTATCTTTATTTGCCCAATGCTTTTGAGCCGGCTCATGCAAAGCCGGATATGAAAATATTTAAGGTGACGGCAACCGGAATGTCTTCTTATAACTTAAAGGTTTTCAATAAATGGGGACAAGTGATTTGGCAAACAAATAAACTCGATCAGGATGGTGTACCTGTTGAGTTTTGGGATGGAACAATGAATGGACAAGCGGCTCCCCAAGGTGCATATTATTGGAGTGCAGATGCGAAGTTTATTAATGGCAGCGATTGGAAAGGAATGAAATATGAGGGCAAAACGGCTAGTAAAACTGGCGTAGTTCATTTAATCAGATAAACATGAGAATTGAAATTTATAAACAAATGGCACAGCAAATGACAATTCTAAGAGCTTGTTTTTTACTGATGATTTTACTTTTATCTACCCAACTTTGTATTGCTCAGGATTTGATTTACTCCCAATTCTTTAACGCACCAAATTACTTAAACCCTGCATTAAACGGACAATTTGAGGGTGACTTAAGAATGAGTGCCATTTATAGGAGTCAGTGGACAAAAGTACAGGGATCATTATCCAACTACTCTTTTGCTGTCGATTATCAGGTGCCGAGTTTTGGTGGAGGTTTTGGATTGATTATGAATAAATCCAGCGAGGGAACAGCCTATATTTCGAAAACAAATTTTGCTGGTGTGTACTCCTATAGTATCGAATTTAATGAGAATACAATTTCTTTCGGAATACAAGCAGGTGTTACCAATAGAAAGATTGATTATGATAAGCTAGTTTTTCCTGATCAAATTGATGGAGGCGGAATTATTGGAGGTGGTGCAACATCAGCATCTTACCCAGCTTTTAATAATAAATATTTTTTCGATGCTGGTGCAGGTTTGAATTTTGTTACCGGCAACTTCATGGCGGGATTTTCGGCACAACACCTAAATAAACCGGATGAATCTTTTACAGGAAGTATTTCCAAACTTCCAATTCGTTATGGTGGCCACATGAGTTATATGATCAAAACCAGACCTTTCGATCATGATGACGATTCTGCGTTTATTCCATCAGTAGTCATTTACAATCAGGCCAAAATAAATTCCTTTAGCGCCGGTGTCCAATATAAAAATAGAAATGTAAATCTTGGTTTGTGGTATAGAGGCGATGGTAAACAGCAAGATGCAATTGTGCTCTCACTAATTTTTGATATTTTCAAGCATCGAGATAGCAACAGTAGAATGCGATTTGGTGTGAGTCATGATGCAACAACTTCCCGGATCAACTACACCAATACTGGCGGCACCACGGAGGGAGCTTTTGTGTATGAAATGGATTTACCTAATCGCGGAAATGCATCTGGTTACAATAACAGAGGTTCGAGTTATGCCAACAAATGTTACAAGTTTTACTAAGTATACTTTCGATAAGATCTCTTAATATCATTTCTCAGTAACGTTTCTAATGGTGTTCTAATTCCATTGCGGTTTTAATTTTTCAAACCTTAGTTTTGTGAAAAAAAATCCAGTGGCAGATTCAGATTCCAACCCCATAATCGTTAAACAAGATCCTTTCGCAGCACTTCGTTTCAAAGAATTCAGATCGTTTTTAGGCATGCGTTTCTTTTTTACTCTTGCTTATCAAATGCAAGCTGTAGTTATCGGTTATCACATTTATGAATTGACTCACGATCCGTTAAAACTAGGTCTTGTTGGTTTATGTGAAGCTATTCCTGCAATTGGTATTGCGCTTTACGGCGGCTACATTGCCGATAAAAGTGAAAAACGTGGTTTGCTACTCAAAATATTTTCGGGTGTGTGGCTGGCCTCGGTGCTCATGCTCATCATTACCAGTAAATACCTACATTTGAGAGAGGACCTTATTGTGCTGATTATGTATGGCCTGGTTTTTTGCATTGGTTTGGCAAGAGGTTTTTTTGGACCGGCTACTTTCTCTTTAATGGCCAATATTATTCCTAAAGAACTTTATCCGAATTCAAGCACCTGGAACAGCAGCAGCTGGCAATTGGCGACAATCATTGGTCCACTGTTAGGAGGGTTGATCAACTGGCTTTGGGGAATTACTGCTGCCTACAGTGTAATTGTTTTTTTAGTATCCGTATCACTGATTTGTATTTTTACGCTTAAAAAACACCCTGCCACATTTGCGCCCACACAAAATATTTTTCATAGTTTAAAAGAGGGAATTCAGTTTGTTTTTAAAACCAAAATGATGGTTTGGGCCATGAGTTTGGATTTGTTTTCTGTATTTTTTGGTGGTGCGGTGGCCTTGCTACCCATTTTTGCAAAAGATGTATTTCACCTGGGTTCTTTCGGCTTAGGTATGATGCGTGGTGCAGCATCGTCTGGGGCAGTAATTACGATGCTCTTAATGACAAGGTTTTCTCCAATGGGGAAGCCGTGGCGGAACCTTCTAATCGCCGTAACGGGATTCGGTTTAAGCATCATCTGTTATGGGCTATCCAGAAACTTCTACCTCACCCTTTTTTTTCTGTTTCTCGAAGGGTCGTTTGATAGTGTGAGTGTAATCATCCGCCAAACCATTATGCAGTTACTCACACCAGATAATATGCGTGGCCGTGTATCGGCTGTAAACAGCATGTTCATCGGCTCATCAAACGAAATTGGCGAATTCGAATCAGGACTCACGGCAAAATATATGAGATTAGTTCCGGCAGTTGTTTTTGGCGGAAGCATGACCATTGCAATTGCTGGAATTACCTGGCTTAAAACCAAATCATTGACCAAATTGAGCCTACAGGATATTAACGAACAAACGGCAAAAGTATAATTTTATTAAAGTAATAAAAGCTGGGAACAACTTTAATATTTAGGTATTATAGTTATTTGTTTACTACCATCAAGGTATTAACAAATTAAGGGCATGTGTCTGTGTTTTGATAAAGAATTTTTCTTAATGCCTTAATTTCTTAATGTTTAAAGAATGCGATGGCTGAAATTGGTAAGTTATAATGTTATGTTTTCTACCATTAAGGCGTTTAGAAACTAAGGGTAAAGGTGTCTATGTTTTGATGATAAATTTTTTTTAATGCCTTAATGCCTTAATGTCTTAATGTTGATAGAAAAGCCATAAGTGCCTAAATTGGTAAGTTATAATTTTATGTTTTTTACCATTAAGGCGTTAAGAAATTAAGGTTAGGTGACTATGCTTTTGATGATGATTTTCTTAATGCCTTAATTTCTTAGTGTTTAAAGAATGCGATGGCTGGAATTGAGAAGTTATAATATTATGTTTTTTACCATTAAGACATTAAGAAATTAAGGTTAAGTGACTATGCTTTTGATGATGATTTTCTTAATGCCTTAATTTCTTAATGTTTAAAGAATGTGATGGCTGGAATTGAAAGGTTATAATATTATGTTTTCTAACGTTAAGGCATTAAGAAATTAAGGTCAGGTGCCTATGTTCATGATGAAGTATTTTCTTAATTTCCTAATGTTTAAAGAATGCGATGGCTGGAATTGAAAGGTTATAATATTAGGTTTTCTACCATTAAGGCATTAAGAAATTAAAGGTAAAGGTGTTTATGTTTAAGATAAAAATTTGCTTAATTCCTTAATGTTGATACGGTAAGTGGCTGAAAAATTCAATTTTATCATTCTTTATCATTCCACATCACCGTAAGTGTCAACTCTTAAAATTATAACTTATGGTATTACAAGGGGAATACTCAAAACTTCCTGTTTTTCCCCCAGATCAAGTAGATGATCGATCCTAAAAATGGTGCGAGTAATATAATGATAAACCATAGTGCTTTTACCGGAAAAACCATGGTTCTGTTTCTTGAAATATGATAAAGTGCAGTTAAAATCAGTGCCAACCAAAGGATGGCACCAATGATAATAATGATTCCTATTTCGTTGCTTTCAATTTGCGCTAGTAACATAACATGAGGTTTTATTATACCTCAACAATTCTCTCGCCGATTTGTTGGCGCCACATCGCCTGATATAAACCATTTTGTGCAATCAAGGCTTCATGCGATCCCTGCTCAATGATCTGGCCTTTCTCTAAAACGTAAATTACATCGGCATGTTTAATGGTCGATAAACGGTGGGCAATTAAAATCGTCATGTGGTCGGTTAAATTGGAAACCGAACGGATAGTTTTAGTAATCTCTTCTTCAGTAATCGAATCCAATGATGATGTAGCCTCATCAAAAACTAAAATATCTGGCTGGCGAAGTAATGCTCTGGCGATGGATAAGCGCTGTTTTTCCCCTCCGGAAACTTTAACACCGCCCTCACCAATTAATGAATCCAGGCCTTTATCTGCTCTGGCCAATAAGGTTTGGCATGCTGCCTGGTTTAAAACTTTATAACATTCTTCATCGGTTGCTGTCGGATTTACAAAAAGCAAATTCTCTCTGATCGTTCCAGAAAATAGTTGAGTATCCTGCGTTACAAAACCGATTTTTTCGCGTAAGGCGTCTAAATCAATATCATCACTTGGTATGCCGTTGTATAAAATTTTACCTTCTTTGGCCGGATAAAGGCCAACCAATAATTTTACCAAGGTAGATTTGCCTGCGCCAGACGGACCAACAAACGCAATTGTTTGTCCACTTTGCGTTTTGAATGAAATGTTTTCTATTGCATTTCTGTTCGCAGTTTGATGTTTAAACCCAACGTTACTAAAAGTTAAATCTTTAATTTTATCGATAGAAATTGGATTTTCTGGTTTTTTATCGACAGGTGTGCTTAAAATCTTCTTAAAGTTAGCTAGAGAAACTTCAGCTTCACGCCAGGCCAAAATTACATTTCCTAGTTCCTGAAGTGGCCCAAATAGGAAAAAGGAATAAAACAAAAAAGTAAGGTACTGACCGGCTGTGATCGAATTATCAAAAATAAGCAACAATAAAACCAGTATCATTGTGCTCCGTACCAGGTTTACCGTTGTTCCCTGTACAAAACTCATGCTTCGCACATATTTTACTTTCTTTAATTCCAGACCTAAAATTTTATAGGTGGTTTTATTTAAACGCTCAATTTCCTGATCGGCTAAACCCAAACTTTTTACCAGTTCGATATTTCTTAACGATTCAGTAGTTGAACCCGCCAAGGCGGTAGTTTCACCCACGATAGAGCGCTGAATGGCTTTAATTTTTCGACTCAAAAACCAGCTTACAAAACTAATTAACGGAATGGCAGCAAAATATACCAAGGTTACTTTATAACTGATGGAAACCGAGTACACGATCACGAAAATCATCCCGATTAAACTTACAAACAAAATGCTGATGAAGGAAGTGATGAATTTTTCAGAATCTAAGCGAACTTTTTGAAGGATACCTAAAGTTTCACCACTGCGCTGATCTTCAAAAACCTGATAAGGTAATTTTAGCGAGTGTTGTAATCCATCGGCATACATTCTGGCGCCCACTTTTTGAACGATAACGCTGGTAAAGTAATCCTGAAAATTTTTCGCAATGCGAGAAACCATAGCAGCGCCAATCGCTAGTCCGATTAGTCCTAAAGAGCCCCAAAGGTATTGGCTGTAGGTTAATTTATCTTTTTGGTTGATGAAACGATCCAGAATTCTTCCAGTGATGTACGGATCTAAAAGTGAAAAGCCAATATTTAAACCTGCAAGCAATAGCGCTAACACCACAATCCATTTGTGGTTTTTCAGGTAGTCTAGTAATAATCCCATTAAAGTTTTGTTGTTTGTAGGTGCAAACATAAAAAAAGGGAATGGATAAAAATCCATTCCCTTTTTTTATGACTTTTTGGAAAGATACAGTCTATCTTACGATGACTAAAATCCGTATCTCAAACCAATTTGTGCCTGCCAAGGGTTACCCGTTGGTACCACAATTCCTGAGTTATTAATGCGGTAATTAAACTGACGATTTACAGTGTCGTAATTCGCTACTGCTGGGGTAGTAACACCTCCGGTTGTGCTTGCAGGAATACCTAAACCGTAAATTGCTTGTGTGCCTAGGTTTTCAGATGTTCCCCAGGTTTTTCTAAACAAGTTGGCCACATTGAATAAATCTCCAGAAATTTCAAGACTTTGTTTTCTATCAGCACCGAACTTAAACTGATAAGCAAGTCTTAAATCAATAGTACCATAAAAACCGTTGATTCCACCATTACGTTCGGCAAATGTACCTTCGTATTTCAAGATATAATCCTTTAAGCTCTGGCTTGCTAATGGATTATCTAATAATGCCTGCAAACCATTGCGAACATTTGCAGGAACGCTAGGATTATTTCTGTCAAAAATAAACGCCAAATCGTTTGTTGATACAAAATCGCCATTGGTATTTCCGCCAGATAATAAACTATACCTTGTTCCACCGATTGCTGAATAACGGATACCTGCTTTGATTCCGTAGAAGGATGGTAACGTACCATAAACCACCACTTTGTTGCGGAATTGACTATTAGAGTAAGTCATTTGGCTCAAGTTTCTTGGATCATCTACTACAGGCAATGATAATGTGGCAGAATTGGCTACGTTTCCGTTGTATGAAGTATTGTCTTTGGCGTCGTTCCAGGTATAACTGGCTGTGATTTCACCATCTTTAAAGTATCTCCAGGTACCATCAACCACAACAGCAAACTGATTTACTTTCCCTTTGCTGTTTAATTCCAATACCCTACCGAACGAAGCTGTAGTCAATCTTCCCGTTTTCCAATCCGCTACACCATTTGATGGGATAGAAGGAACAAACACACCTCTGTTACCTTCATTCGCTAAGGTGAAATATGGTGTTGCTGCCATGTTTCTGTCTACATACATGTAGTTGTTGCGGGCCAGGGTTGCAAAAGCTGTAATACCTAAACGAATTTTATCATTGATTAATTTACTGTATGATAAATTGGCTTTGTAAACCACAGGTAACTTCGCATCTTCAGCATAAGTATTAATTGTTGCTAATTGCGATGCCGCTAAAGTAGGTATTTGTCCTCCGTTTCTATAATCGTTAAAATTTGGGGCTGGAACAGCTGCGCCAGTTACATCAACAGTTCCGAAATGTTTTCCGTCGAAAGTTAGGTTGTTAATGGTTACATAATTATTAACATCTGAACCGAAAATACCAGCACCGAAACGTACATAATCCGTATGCTTCTCATTAACATCCCAGTTAAACTGGATACGTGGCTGAATCAAAAATTGCTTTAATTTGTGGTCTGTTCTTACGCCAATCGCATCAAATAATTGCTGGTTTAGGGGAGATGTTGGATAACTACTGTAATCAAGGCGTAAACCACCAGTGAAATCTAAGCCTTTGCCTAATTGCGTTTGCATCTGACCATAAATGGCTGAGTTCAATAGTTTACCAACCACCGTTGGATCAGCAACTAAAGGCACCTCTCTATAATAACGGTTTGCGATTAAGTTATCGAAGTTTTGTAATGACGTTTGTACGTTTCCTGCAGCGGCAGTACCCGAATTGGTAAACTCAAATCTTCCGTTAACTTCACTTCCGTATAATGATTTTGCATGCGTATACATGATATCCACACCAAAAGTGAATTTAATTTTATCGGTGTTGTAGTAAAGATTATCGACCAATTGGAAAACGTTATTTGTAAATCCTTCCTGACCAAAGCGATGTCCACCAATTTGGATGGCAGTAGTAACGTTGCTTCCGTTTGATAATGTTGAACCTAAGTTTCCTACAACTGCCCTTGGAATAGCGTATGACAATTGATCATTTTGTGTGCTCGCCTGGTAAGTGTATAAATGTTGAACTTTTAACTCATTTGTTACTTTACTGCTAATGGTAGAACGCAAGGTTGCCAATAAACTGTTATCAACGTTTTTATCGTTTCCGTAACTTTCATAAAAATTTATTGCTGTGTTATCAGCTAAGCCAAGTGGGTTTCTATCGTTTGTATAGTTGTCCCTAACGGTTAATAAATTCTTCTCATCAATTTGCCAATCTAAGCGAAGGAAACCTGCATCAGTACCTCTTTTTTTATCGAAAGAACCATATTGAGCGCTATTGGCCACGCCGTATTTGTTTCTGGCAACAGCTAAGAAGCTACCTAAAGTGGAATTTGTAACATTAAACCGAGCTTCATCAGCAAGAGAACCAATATCAGCAATAATTAATGGACGAGAATCTCTTTGATGATCCCAGCCTGCAAAATAATGTAATTTATCTTTAATGATTGGTCCGCCTAAGCTAAATCCGTATTGATAAGTAGAGAAATCGTTTACTCTTTTGTTTCCTCTGATGTCGTAACTACTGGCTAAAAAATCTGCTCGGTTGTAAGCAAATGCACTACCTGTTGTCTCGTTCGTTCCTGACTTGGTTACAGCGCTGATGGTTCCACCGCCGGCACGACCTAAACTTACATCGTATTGATTGGTAACTACTTTAAATTCGCGAACACTTTCAATGGAAATAGAGTATGGCGCACCACTTCGGCTGGTTGTACTTCCAGATGAAGTTGGGTTTTTTGCAGTCATACCATCAATGGTAAAGTTGGTAGAAGAACCTAACTGACCAGAGATACCACCTGGACCAGCCAATGGAGATAGATCGGTTAAACTAGAGAAGTTACGTCCGTTTACAGGCAACAAATTCATCGTCTTTGATGAAATTTCTGTTGAGGCGCCAAATTGTTGTGCCTTATTTCTCAGTGCAGAACCATTAACCTCAACACCACCTAGGTTTTGAGAAGTCTCTTGCATGTTGATAGCGATTTTTACGGCATCGCCCTGGTTTAGCATATAACCCGTTCTATTTTGTTCCGCATAACCAATGTAAATGGCTTTAACCGTATAAGGACCGCCCAATGGAAGTTCTTTAAAGGTGTATTCACCCTGTGCATTGGTGGATGTTCTGGTGGTAAAACCAGTTGAATTGTTTTTAATTTGAACTGAAACTCCAGGAATGGGCTTCTTCTGTTCATCCGTTATAATACCGGATATGGATGCTTGTGTAGTTTGTGCAATTGCTGAATGGGTAGCAAAAGACAATAGCAGCATCACTGCAACTAGTAAATTTTTCATCATTGTTTGATTTTTTAATAGGTTATGAAGCTTGCATGAGCTCGCAGAATATTGTTTGATGCTCATGCAGGTTTCATCATGATTAGTTCTGATTTTTATGATGCAAAATTGTAGTTGTAGTGTTAAGCTAAATTCGATTTTATGTTATCAAATGATTTATAAATTGTTTGTTTTATGGATTAATGTTAAAATAAATGCCATTGATTGTTTTTATCTATCGGCATCAATGCCTGCTGAAAGATAGATTTTCTTAATGCCTTAACGGTAAAAATTTTGACCATTAAGAAATTAAGGCATTAAGTTTGAAGTGACTCAATGTTGTCAGTTGGTATCAATGCCTATTGATAGATGGATAATTCGTATTTTCTTAATGCCTTAACGGTAAAATTTTTCTCTATCGGTTGGTGTCCTCACCAACCGAAATAAGTGATTAGGAAAACCTCATCAATATCTTATACTATATCTAATATTGTTTAATAGAGTCGTTTGGTGAGGACACCAACCGATAGGTCGGATGTTCTTATATTCTAATTCCTTAATGGTAAAAAAACGTGCTGATGAGACTGTGAAAATTCTTCATTGATCGAGTTCGCTTACTTCTGAAATCAGTTTTCTATATTTTTGACCATTAAGGAATTAAGGCATTTAGGTTTGAAGTGGTTTATAAATTCTCTATCGGTTGGTCTCCTCACCAACCGAAAATAAAAAACGGCCAATAAATTAATATTGGCCGTTCCTGTTAAATGAATATTCGCTTACTTTTTATCAGCTGTATACTTATCGCTGAATTTTTTATCCAGCTGTTTATGCAAATTATCCATGTTGATATCTCTTCCCTGAATAAACGCTTGCTCTACTTTATTGGTTCTCATGTCCAAAGCATCGCCAGCAGAAATAAAGAAAGTAGCATCTTTTCCAGGTTCAATGCTTCCGGTAGTTTTATCAACACCCATTACTTTTGCAGCATTTAGCGTGATGGTAGATAGTGCTTTCTCTTTATCCAAACCCCAGGCGGTAACTGTTCCAGCCATAAAAGGCAGGTTGCGCTGTTGCCAGTAACCGTCAATGCTTAGTACGACATTTAAACCTGCATTAGCCAAAACTGCCGCGTTTTTATAAGGCATATTAACATCATCATCGTTATTGTTTGGCAAAGCATGCGGCTGTTTAACTACCAGGCTAATGTTGTTTTCTTTTAAAAAATCAACTACTAAATAAGCTTCATCAGCGCCGGTTATTACTGGTGTAATGCCAAATTTTTTGGCAAAGTTTACGGCAGCAACAATATCCTTTTGACTATCAGCTGTGATAAACAATTTCTCCTCGCCAGAAAATACTTTTTTCATGGCATCAAAGCGGTTGTTGATTACTTCGGGTTTACCCATTTCTGAATAAGCCTTTGCTTCTGCGAAGAAAGAGGTTAACTGCGCAATTGCGGCCTGAGTCCTTTCCGCCAACATTTCTGCCGACATTTGCGGTCTGCCGAAACCCCCAAAGCCACCTCTAAAACGAGGCGTAACCGGCCAGCTCATGTGCATGGCATCATCAGTTTTAATGGCTGCATCTTCCCAGTTCCAGGCATCCAGTTGAACTACTGATGAACTTCCGGAAACCGTTCCACCTTGTGGCGTAGGTTGTGCCATCAAAACGCCATTGCTACGTAAAGTTGCCGGAACCTTCGAATCAGTATTGTAAGCAACGATAGAACGGATATGAGCGTTAAAATCGCCGATTTCCTGAAAGTCTAAAGTTGCTTTTACCGCCTCAATTTCAGTTAAACCTAAATTGGTTGTAGCTGCGATAAAACCTGGATAAACATGCTTTCCGGTGGCGACAATTCTGCTCACATCATCTTGTGGCACTTGTCCGTTTGCTGTAACCGAAATAATTTTTCCGTTACCAAAAAGAATGGTGCCATTTTCAATCACTGTTCCATTGCCAACATGAACGGTTGCACCGGTAATGGCGATGGTTTTGGTTTGTTTTTTCGCTGGCGAAATGTTTGCCTGGGCAAAACACATCAGGCTTGTTGCCGAAAAAGCCAGACTCATTAAATATTTTTTCATGTTAGTGTGCATGATCTTTCTCGGTTAATTCTGCTGAATAGTTTTCTAAAGTTTCGCAGTTATAAAGGCGTGGTGCATCACCCATTGGTCGTTGCATTCTGCCACCTTTACTTTTGCTTTCCAACATTTTTTGGATCAAACGGGCTTTTTCTGCTTGCTGAGTTTTAATTACCTGAGCATCTTTTTCAATGTCCCAGTAAGCGATACCGTCTACGAATGTTTTCTCTGCTTTTGCATAAATTGAAAGCGGATTAGCTGTCCAGATCACCACATCGGCATCTTTTCCAGGTTTTAAACTGCCAACCTTATCATCAATGTGTAGCATACGTGCAGGGTTCAATGTCACAAACTTTAAAGCATCCTCTTCCGGAACGTTTCCGTAAAGCACTGATTTTCCGGCTTCCTGGTTCAGGTGACGAGCCATTTCTGCATCATCAGAGTTGAAAGCTGTAGTTACACCAACGTTGTGCATAATTTTTCCATTGTAAGGAATCGCTTCAGCAACCTCATTTTTGTAAGCCCACCAATCTGAGAAAGTAGAACCTGCAATGCCATGCGCTTTCATTTTATCAGCCACTTTATAACCTTCTAAAATGTGCGTAAAAGTATTGATTTTAAATCCTAAGCTATCCGCTACGTGGATAAGCATGTTGATTTCGCTCTGTACATAAGAGTGACAGGTAATGAAACGTTTGTTGTTTAGGATTTCAACAATCGCATCCAATTCCAAATCTCTGCGAACGTTGCTGCCTTTTAACTTCATTGCCTTTTCGTATTCTTTTGCACGGGTAAATTCATCCACAAAAGTTTGCTCTACGCCCATACGGGTAACGGGGAAACGGGCACCTGTACCAAAGTTACTTTGTTTCACATTTTCGCCCAAAGCGAATTTGATGAAACCATCGGCACCAGCAAACTTCAATTCTTCGGGAGATTTACCCCAGCGAAGTTTAATCAATTGCGATTGGCCTCCAACCGGATTTGCTGACCCGTGTAAAATGTGAGAAGTAGTAACGCCACCAGCCAGTTGGCGATAAATATTTACATCTTCAGAGTTGATGATATCTGCAATGCGAACTTCGGCAGAAACCGATTGTGCGCCTTCATTTATACCGCCAGCGCCAGCAATGTGCGAATGCTCATCGATGATACCTGCCGTGATGTGTTTGCCTGTAGCATCAATCACCTTTGCGCCGCCGGCAGAAAGATTTTTTCCAACGGCTTTAATTTTTCCGTTCTCTAAAAGTACATCTGCATTTTGTAGAACGCCATCTTTTTCATTCGTCCACACAGTACCGTTTTTAATTAAAACAGTTTCTACTTTTGGTAGCTCTGCTGTGCCAAAAGCGGTGAAAGGATAAATTAATGAACCTACAGCCAGTGATGGTTTTGGTTCATCTTTTTTAGGCATTTCTTTCGCTGCTTCTTTGAAAGTTGCGGTAAACTTGCCGGTAGAACCATCAGCTAAAGCTGATTCGCCTTTGATGGTGATTGGGTTTGCTGAAGTAATGTATCCACTCAAGCGTACATCTCCTTTTGGATTTTTCTTCAGGTTGAAGTTAATACTAACCCAGTCGCCATTTCTGGTAAATGTTGCAGTAGTTTTTACACTATCCACACCAGTTCTTTCAATTGCAGCAGTAGAGCCACCACTTGTTCCGGTGATTTTTAAAGTTAAAGCACCAACGCCATCAACATTTAAGTTATAAGTTCCGCGTACGTCGCTTACATCCATTTTGTTAACAATGAAGCGTTTTCCCTGTACCCAGTTTTCGAAAATGATATTACCGTTTTTGAATAGGTTATCAGATGAAATGAGGAAGTTAGCCACTTTACCTTTTTCTAATGAACCTACTTTATCTCCAATTCCCAATAAATTGGCAGGAACTGTGGTTACGGCTAATAAAGCTTGTTTCTCGGTCAATCCGTTTTCAATCGCAGTGCGGATGTTTGTCCAGAAATCGCGGCTGTTTTCTAAACCAAAAGCAGTTAAAGCGAAATTAATGCCTGCTTTTTCTAAAGCTGCCGGATTAGTTGGAGCCAGTTCCCAACCTTTCATTTGTGATAAAGTTACGTTTCGGGCTTCGGCCGGATCTTCTACATCATACGCTTTTGGAAAAGATAGCGGGATGATTAAACTTGCACCAGTTGCTTTTATTTCATTGATGCGTTGATATTCATCGCCACCAGATTTAATAATGAATTTCTTGCCAAATTCTTTTCCGATTTTATCAGCACGAAGTACATTCTGCCAGCCATCAACCTCAAAAATTTGAGGAATGTTTTGCTGTTTTCCAAATTCATCCAAAGAGATATTATATTCATCTTTTTGTTTGCCGTACCAGGCTGCATCGTAATAAGTTTGACGCAACAAAGCGATTGACCCCATTAAAGAGGTAGGATAATCGTTTGATGAAGTTCCTTTGTTAAAGGAATAATTGGCTGCGGTTTGATCTTTCAAGATAACTGCATTATCAGCACCTTCATTAAGTGTTACAGCTGCAGAAACGCCACGGGCAATTCCATCGCGACTAATTACATTCACGCTTCCGAAACCAACTTTACGCAATTCATCGGCTTTTTTGGTATCAACTGAAAAAATATTTTTTACATAAGTTTCTGGTCTGATGGCTTCGTTCCAGCCATAAGCACCTTTTTTGGTAGAAACAAAAATAGATTGACGTTGCCCGCCAAAGCCACGGGTCTGAGCCGGTGCTTCAGCAATTCCATAATTGGAAAAAGCATCAACCAGTGAGGGATAAATAAATTTTCCTTTCAAATCAACTACCACATAACCTTTAGGTACAGCAACACCAGTGCCAACAGCCTGAATGGTTTGTCCTTTGATTAAAAGTGTAGCATTTGTTAAGGTTTGGTTGGCATTTACTACTATAGTTGCATTTGTAAAGGCAAACATTCCTGGCCGCGTATCAAAAGAGCCGTTTACAGGGAAGGTAGTTTGCTGTGCAAACATAATTGTAGTAGAAAATGCCATCGCAATAGCGAGTAAAATTTTCTTCATGATCAGTTTGGGGGTTTATTTTGTTTAAAACTAATATAAATTAGCGTTGGTTGAGTAGAATATCCTATTTTTTACAATTAATGCCTATTTTTGGACAAACATATTCTATAAAAATGTATAGTATCTTAAAATCTGCGCACTCTGGATGGCGCTACATCGTATTAATTTTATTAGTTATTGCAGTTGTAAATGCTTTATCGGGTTGGTTTGGTAAAAAAACTTACACAGAAGGTAATCGCAAATTAAATGTGTTTACGCTAATAAGTGCACACATTCAGTTTTTGATTGGCTTAGTACTTTATTTTTTAAGTCCGCTTACTAAATTACCAATGAGCGATGCGATTGGCAGATACTTTAAGGCAGAGCACACCGCAATGATGATTGTTGCCATTGTTTTAATTACTGTTGGTAATGCAAAATCAAAAAGAGTTGCAGATGCAGTAGACAAACACCGTAATATTGCTATTTTCTTCGGATTGGCGTTGGTATTAATTGTAGTTTCAATTTTGGTGATGACGAAAAATGTTCCTGGAAGATCATTTTTTGGGGTTTCTTAACCTTCTAATAAAATCGCGACCGAGGTTTCCAAAACGGTTGCAATTTTGAATAATCTCTCTAATATTTGTCTATTGTATTTATTTATCAGTTGAGTACTAAGTTATGATTGGCACATTCGGAATTTTGATTTTAATATACTCACTTTTTACAATTTGTATTACGTTAGTTTCTCATCGCGATTTTTTTAAAAGAAATTTTAATACAACTGAAGAAAAAAATAAGTGGCGAAAAAAAATATTCAGTACATGGACTGGAAAATTTGAGTATTTCTTTAGAATTGTACTTACTGGCAATAAAAAGATTAAAAACTTTCAATAACTATTTTCACAAATATTTCCATTATTCAAAATTCTTTATATTTTTGTCGCTCATGATCAACAATATACATACATGGCTTTGGCAAAGTAATTCAAAACAGAATTGCGCCGGCTGCGTATGAGGAAAATATTTTTTATCAACCTAAACCTTAAAGAACCATTAAAGCCCGGCGTAGAACCACACGCCGGGCTTTTATTTTTTAATAATAAATCCCGTTATTGCGAGACACGAAACAATCTTAATAGATAGCAGGTGTCAACGCTTAAGCAATGAGATTGCTTCGTACCTCGCAATGACGGCAATACCGTAAAAAAATGTACAGAATAAATACTACTTACAAAAAACTACTTGCCGATACCACCACACCTGTAAGCATTTATCTTCGCTTACGTGATGTTTATCCGAACAGTATTTTGCTGGAGAGTTCAGATTACCATAGCAGAGAAAATTCGATGAGTTTTGTTTGTGCCGACCCGGTTGCCGGAATTATCTTGAAGGGAAAACGATTGGAAACATATTTTCCGGATGGTACCGTTGGCATTACGGAAAGCAAAAACCTGATGCAGGAGATTGCAGATTTTAAGGATAAGTTTAAAGAGACTGAACTGCCTGAAATCAAATTCATATCAAGCGGGCTTTTTGGATATTTTACCTGGAATGCCGTGCAGCATTTTGAGGATATTAAATTTACTTCTGAAACCCCAGAGGGAGAAGAAATCCCTGAAATGCAATACCATTTATACCGTTATCTCATCGCGATTGATCATTTTAAAAATGAAATTACGCTTTTCAAAAACACGTTCGATGGGGAGGAAGAAAGTGATTTAGATAAAATGGAGTACCTGATTCAGAATAAAAATTATCCTGAATACAAATTCCAGCTTCGGGGGGAAGAAACTTCTAACCTAACCGATCAGGGCTTTATGGATCTGGTAGAGAAACTACAAAAACATATTTATCGTGGTGATGTATTTCAGATTGTGCCTTCAAGAGCGTTTAAGCAGGCTTTTTCTGGTGATGAATTTAATGTTTACCGTTGTTTAAGATCGATTAATCCATCGCCTTACCTGTTCTATTTCGATTATGGAAATTTTAAGCTTTTTGGTTCATCGCCTGAAGCACAAATCACTATTAAAAATAATACGGCCAATATTTTTCCAATTGCAGGAACTTTTAAGCGTAGTGGAAATGATATTGAGGATGCTGAACAAGCTAGAAAATTGGAGCAGGACCCAAAAGAAAGTGCCGAACATGTAATGCTGGTAGATTTAGCCAGAAATGATTTGAGTCGCCATTGCAACCGGGTAGAAGTGAAATCATTCAAGGAAGTTCAGTATTATTCGCATTTAATTCACCTGGTGAGTAAAGTAAGCGGTCATTTACAGGAAAATGTAAGTGCTTTTGATGTGGTTGCCGATACCTATCCGGCAGGAACCTTAAGTGGTGCGCCGAAATATAAAGCCATGCAATTAATTGATGAAAACGAAAAGTTGGGGCGTAATTTTTATGCCGGTGCAATTGGTTTTATGGGCTTTAACGAAGATTTTAATCATGCCATCATGATCAGAACGTTTATGAGTAAAAATAATGAACTGCATTACCGGGCTGGTGCGGGTATTGTGGCAGATTCAGTTCCTGAAACTGAAATGCAGGAAGTGAATAATAAAATTGCTGCCTTACGTAAGGCGCTAGAAATGGCGGAAGGCGTTTAGTTAGCAATGATCAGTTCAAAGTTGGCAGTTAAAAGAAGAAGAAATTTCAATGGAAAATAAAGATAGAAAGACCGTATTGGTAATCGATAACTATGATAGTTTCACTTACAACCTGGTTCATTTAATTAATGAGGTAGGTTACGAAGCTGTGGTTTGGAGGAATGATAAATTCGACCTGGCGGATGTAGCGCAATATGATAAAATTCTGCTTTCTCCTGGTCCGGGCATTCCGGAAGAGGCTGGTTTATTATTGGATGTAATTAAAACTTATGCGCCTACAAAAAGTATTTTTGGAGTGTGTTTAGGTCAGCAGGCCATTGCCGAGGCTTTTGGCGGAACGCTTTTAAACCTGGGGAGACCCATGCATGGCATTGCGACACCGGTTACCGTTGTGGATGGCGATGAGCCATTATTCTGGGAATGTCCGCAAACCATTAACGTGGGCCGTTACCACAGCTGGGTAGTGAGCAAAGAGAATTTTCCATCTTGTTTAAAGATTACAGCGAGAGATCATAAAAGTGAAATCATGGCTTTGAGACATGAAACCTTGGATGTTCGTGGGGTGCAATTTCATCCTGAAAGCGTATTAACTGAGCATGGAAAACAAATGATGGAGAATTGGTTGACAACCCCCTAGCCCCCTAAAGGGGGAACAATACGGAACGTCGAAAAACAAAATTAACTATTGCAAAACAAATAAATAAGCTATGAACGCCGGATATTCAAAACCCCCTTTAGGGGGTGGGGGGTCTATTTTAGATAAAATCGTATTACGTAAAAAAGAAGAAGTTGCGGATGCTAAGCGGCTGATTTCTATACAGGATTTGGAAAAGGCTGAACACTTCAAACGTACGCCTTATTCTTTTAAAGAGTTTTTGTTGGCTGAAGACAGAACCGGAATTATTGCAGAGTTCAAACGCCGTTCGCCTTCAAAGGGATTAATAAACGGCGTTGCTGATGTTGCTGAAGTAACTCAGGCGTATAATACTGCTGGTGCATCAGCGCTTTCTGTTTTAACCGATGTTGTTTTTTTTGGCGGAAAAACGGATGATATTTTAGCGGCAAGGGCGGTAAATCAGATCCCTATTCTTCGCAAGGATTTTATGATTGATGAGTACCAGATTTTAGAAGCAAAAGCCTGGGGCGCTGATATTATTTTATTGATTGCGGCTATCCTGACACCAAAACAGATTGCAGATTTAGGGAAGTTTGCGCAAAACCTGGGGTTAAACGTTTTGCTGGAAGTTCATAATTTGGAGGAATTGGAAAGAAGTATTTGCTCAAATCTGGATGCCATTGGTGTGAATAACCGGAACCTGGCTGATTTTACGGTAGATATTCAAACATCATTCGATTTGGTAAACAGAATTCCTGATGAATTTTTGAAAATTTCGGAAAGCGCCATCAGCAATCCTGAAACCATTAGAAACCTAAAAACCGCTGGTTTCAATGGGTTTTTGATCGGCGAAAATTTTATGAAAACCAATGATCCCGGCGCTTCAATAAAAGAATTTGTTGCGCAAATTTAAAGCATCATATGCGCAGCTTTTTGTCAGTTTGAGCCTGTCGAAGACCAATCTTTGGCGTTTCGACAAGCTCAACGTGACAAATCTCTAGAAAATATGGCGTGATATCATCGTTAAATTCCTAAAATCTAAAGTGTCACGCTGTTAATGTCTTCTATTTTTTCTTTCTGAAACAAACCATAAACGTTGTTGTTAAATAGTGGAGTAATCTTAATTATTTAACCAACAAATTGTTTTATGCAGTATCTCGACCATTTTTTCGGTTATCCTATTCCTATTTTTATCAAGAACTTAATTATCGGGATAGCCGCAATTTTACTTGGACTACTGATCAAATTCGTCATTCATAAAATCTTTCTTATGCTTTCTCGTTGGTGGGATTCAGTGATTATAAAATCCACCATCAAACATCTTCGCAGGCCAATTGCTGTTTTCATTCCTTTGCTCTTGCTAAATTCATCACTTGATATTATGGTGATGCCGGCTTCGGTTCGATTGCACCTAGATAAGATGCTCGAAATTGCGCTTACGGCAATTTTTGCGCTAATATTAGTCAGGCTGATTAACGTACTGGAAGATTTTTTTTACCTCAAATATGATCTCAATAAAGAAAATAATTTAAAGGAACGTAAAATCCGGACACAGCTACAGTTTGTTAGAAAGTTTATTGTTTCGCTGATTATTATAATTACTGCCGCTATTATTTTGTTGAGTTTTGAAAGCATGCGCAAAATCGGTGCAGGTTTACTTACCGGAGTTGGCATTGGTGGAATTATCATTGGTTTCGCCGCACAAAAATCTCTGGGAAATTTACTGGCAGGTTTTCAGATTGCTTTTACGCAGCCCATCCGGATTGATGATGTGTTAATTGTAGAAGGAGAATGGGGGAGAGTGGAAGAAATAACCCTGACTTATGTTGTTGTGAGTATCTGGGATCAGCGGAGATTGATTTTACCCATCACGTACTTCATTGAAAAACCCTTTCAAAACTGGACCAGGGTTTCGGCAGATTTGCTGGGAACAGTCTTTTTATATATGGATTACACCATTCCGATTGAACCCTTGCGCCAGGAACTAACGAGGCTTTTAACAACTAATTCCCTATGGGATAAAAGAGTAAATGTGGTTCAGGTTACAGATACAAATAAAGATGGCTCAATTGAGATCAGGTTTTTAATGAGTGCTTCTAATTCTTCAAGAGCTTTCGATTTACGCTGTAACGTCCGCGAAGCGATGATCACTTTTATCCAAAATAACTATCCTGAAAGCTTACCAAAAACAAGGCTGGAACATAAAGATAAGTTTGCAGGGTTGTAGTTTTACCACCTAAGACACCTGAATTATACTGAGGTGTCTTAGGTGGTGAAATTTATTTAAACAAGCCTTTCAGCTTTGCTAATTTCTCCTGCAAATCGCCGTCAGCATCTTTTTTCGCCTGTTGCGGTTTTGGGGCAAAATTCCTGGATCTTTGCTCGCTGCTCTTTGCTCCTTGATCTTTATTCCTTGCTCCTTGTTCCTTATTCTTTGCTCCTTGATCCTTACTCTTTGTTCCTTGTTCTTTACTCCTTACTCCTTGTTCCTTATTCCTTACTCCTTCTGGTTTCGGACTATTTTCAGTTTTCATCGATAAGGATATGCGCTTGCGGGCAGCATCAACTTCCATTACGGTAACCTCCACTTTCTGATGTACTTTAACAATATCATTTGGATTGGCCACAAAACGGTTTGCCAGTTGACTGGTATGCACTAAACCATCCTGATGCACCCCAATATCAACAAAAGCACCGAAATTGGTAATGTTGGTTACAATTCCAGGTAATTTCATTCCTATTCTTAAATCGCTGATTTCATTTACGCCATCGGTAAAGCTAAAAGCTTCGAAAGCTTCACGCGGATCGCGGCCTGGTTTAGCCAACTCTTTTAAGATATCATTCAATGTAGGCAAACCAATCTCATCGGTAACATATTGTTGCGGCTTAATTTGCTTTTGCAATTGTGCATCTTTCATTAGGGCAGAAACTGTTGTGCCTAAATCTTTGGCCATTTTATCAACTACCGCATATCGCTCCGGATGCACGCCACTCACATCTAAAACGTTTTCAGCATTGCGGATGCGTAAAAAACCAGCCGCCTGCTCATAAGCTTTATCTCCCAATCGAGGAACTTTCTTTAAGCTTTCGCGATTTTTAAAAGCACCATTAGCATTTCGGTAATCAACAATATTTTGCGCCAAAGTTGGCCCTAAGCCAGAAACATACGCTAAAATTTGTTTCGATGCCGTGTTCAATTCAACCCCAACTGCATTTACCGCACTTATTACAGTATCATCTAAACTGGCCTGTAATTTATTTTGATCAACATCATGCTGATATTGTCCAACACCTATTGATTTCGGGTCGATTTTTACCAGTTCCGCCAGTGGATCCATCAAGCGGCGACCGATAGAAACCGCTCCACGAACGGTAATATCCTGAGTTGGAAACTCTTCTCTGGCTACTTCCGATGCAGAATAAATAGATGCACCACTTTCATTAACCATTACGATGGTAACTTGTGGTAAATTCAAACCACGAATAAACGCTTCGGTTTCTCTGCCAGCAGTTCCGTTACCAATGGCAATGGCCTCCACATCATGTTTTTCGCAAAGCTGCTGAATGGTTAATTCGGCATTCTTCACATTGCCTTGCCCCGTGTGCGGGTAAATGGCCGTATTTTCTAAAAGCTGCCCTTGTTTATCTAAACAAACAACCTTACAGCCTGTACGAAATCCTGGGTCAATCGCCAACACATTTTTTTGCCCCATTGGTGCAGCAAGCAATAACTGGCGGGCATTTTCTGCAAAAACTCGAATGGCCTCTTCATCTGCTTTTTGCTTGGTTAAAACGCGAAGTTCGGTTTCCATAGCGGGCTCTAACAAACGTTTGTAGCCATCTTCTAAAGCTTGCTGAACTTGTTTCGAGGCAGCATTGTTGCCCAAAACAAACTGGTTTTCGAGCAATTCAATTGCGCCTTCTGCCGGTGGCAAAGCATCCAAACGTAAAATCAACTCTTTCTCACCACGGCGCATGGCCAAAACACGGTGCGATGCAGCAGTTTTAACGGGCTCATTCCACTCAAAATAGTCCTTGTATTTAATGCCTTCCTCTTCTTTTCCTTTAATTACCTCCGATTTAAATTCTGCCTTTTCCTGAAAGTAAGTCCGCATTTTGGTTCGGGCTTCAGCATTTTCAGAAATCATTTCTGCCATAATATCTCTTGCACCAGCCAATGCTTCTTCCAGAGAATTTACCCCTTTTTCAGTATCAACATACTTGTCTGCTTCAGCGTCTAAATCAAAGTGCTTCTGATCAAAAACTTGCAATGCCAAAGGCTCCAAACCTTTTTCTTTTGCTACAGATGCACGGGTTTTACGTTTCGGTTTGTACGGAAGATATATATCCTCCAGAAGTGAAATGGTTTCCGCTTCGTTAATTTTCTTTTCCAGTTCGGGCGTCAGTTTTCCGAGCTCGGTCATCGATTTCAAAATCGCTTCGCGGCGTTTATCTAAATCGCGTAATTGTAGTACCCTATCGCGGATGGCAGCCACCTCAACCTCATCTAAACTTCCGGTTAATTCTTTTCGGTAACGGGAAATAAAAGGTACGGTTGCGCCTTCATCCAACAGGCTCACTGTAGCCGTAACTTGTTTTTCTGCAATTTTTAATTCTGCAGCTATGATTTTATGATGAGCTAACATATCAAGATTTTCAATTTTAAAGGAAGCAAAGCTAATCAGGATTTACGGAATTTAAGGATTTTTAAAATCAAGTTTTCCACCGGAAAATGTGAGGAAATTTTTATTTTCGGTTGGAGGAGACACCAACTGATGAGGGACATTTCAACAAAACCACTTCAAACCTTAATGCTTAATTTCTTAATGGTCAAAATAGAGAACTGATCTCGGAAGTGAGCGTACCCAATCGGTGAAGAATTTTCGCATTGGTATTAGCGCATTTTTTTACCATTAAGGAATTGAGAAAATAAGAACATCCGACTTATCCGTTAGTGTCATCACCAATCGATTCTCGTAAATCATATTAGATACAGCGTAAGATATTGATGTGGTTTCCTAACCACTTATTTTGGTTGGTGGGGACAACAACTGATGAGGGACATTTCAACAAAACCACTTCAAACCTTAATGCCCTCAATTTCTTAATGGTCAAAATAGAGAACTGATCTCGGAAGTGAGTGTACCCAATCAGTGAAGAATTTTCGCATTGGTATTAGCGCATTTTTTTACCATTAAGGAATTGAGAAAATAAGAACATCCGGCTTATCCGTTAGTGTCATCACCAACCGACTCTCGTAAATCATATTAGATATAGCGTAAGATATTGATGTGGTATTCCTAACCACTTATTTCGGTTGGTGGGGACACCAACCGATAGAGAAAAACCTTAATGCCTTAATTTCTTAATGGTCAAAATAGAGAACTGATCTCTGAAGTGAGCGTACCCAATCGGTGAAGAATTTTCGCATTGGTATTAGCGCATTTTTTTACCATTAAGGAATTGAGAAAATAAGAACATCCGACTTATCCGTTAGTGTCATCGCCAACCGACTCTAGTAAATCATATTAGATACAGCGTAAGATATTGATGTGGTTTTCCTAACCACTTATTTCGGTTGGTGGGGACACCAACCGAAAGAGAATTTTATCTGATAAAATTGTATGTGAATATAATTTCGCAAGATCATTAAAATTTGAAAAGCAATAACAGCAGTCAAATTAATGTTCGTCTGGCTTTCCGCTAAATGCCCGATGAAAAATCGGGCGATACCGCTGCAATCCAGTTTAGGTGGACAGGTAAATGCAACTATTTGCAGTTGCATAGCTTACCATATTATTACCTGTTTTGAAGGGATAATAAAAAAAGGCCTGTTCTCACAGGCCATTTTAGTTAATACATTAAAAATATCGTTGGTTTTTTATGAAGATCGATTTCCTCCTTGCGCCAGTTGTATACGCTTTGAGTTTTAATAAATTCATCTTCGGCAGTTAGGTTGCTGGCCACACAAATTTGTGTGTTGGGTTTGCAACTTTTAAGTACTTCTTCAAAAAGTTGGTTATTTCTGAAAGGCGTTTCAATAAAAATTTGTGTTTGCTTATAACGGCTGGCTGACAGATCTAAATCCTTAATACGTTTAGTGCGCTGTTCCTTATCAATGGGCAAGTATCCCCAAAAAGCAAAACTCTGTCCATTAAAGCCTGAAGCCATTAATGCCAATAAAATTGAACTTGGGCCAACCAGCGGCACTACCTTAATGCCACGTCTGTGTGCTTCGGCTACAATATCGGCACCAGGATCTGCAATACCGGGGCAACCTGCTTCACTCATTAAACCCACATCTTTTCCTGCTTTCAGCTCATTAAAAAATTGCCCTAAGTCGGTACGGTTATGTTTTCCATAATCATGTACAATTAAATCTTTCTGAGGAGTTTTCAAACCTGCCTCTTTTAAAAAGCGACGAGCTGTTTTACTGTTTTCTACAATATAGGTGTCAATTTGGTTAATGGTATCAACCAAATAGGGCGTAAAGGTTTTGTGTGCTACCTCTTTAGCAAGAGGAACAGGAATAAGATATAAAGTGCCGTTCTGCATGTTGCAAAAATAGGTACAATAAACAGAATTTTAGTTTTAAAGTTTTGCTCGAGCCCAATATAATCTCTTTTGTAAACAGTGGTGTAGCAAATTTTATTTCTAAATGACTTATTTTCTGCACAATTATCACGTTTATAAAACGTTAAATAATAGTTAAATATGCTTTAATTGGCATGATTTGGCAGAAAACTAAAAAACTATGCAAGCATATTAAACCTTGCTAATTTTTGGTTCTCTAATTGATACACACAAGTTAGGTTATTAAAATAAACACACAAATGAAAACACTGAAAAAATCGGCAGTTGTGCTGGGGCTTTTTGGGCTTCTTGTCGGAACCACCACCTTAGTCAGGGCACAAGACTACCAGGATAGCTACCAGGATGATGGTTACAGCACTGGGAACATTTCCATGCAAACTTTTTACGATGAATTAAGCCCTTATGGAACCTGGATTCAGGATCCGCAGTACGGTTATGTATGGCGTCCGGATGTAGATCAGAATGAGTTCCGCCCTTACTATACCAATGGGCGTTGGGCCATGACAGAATATGGCAATACCTGGGTTTCCAATTATGATTGGGGTTGGGCGCCATTTCACTATGGCCGTTGGGTAATAAACAGTTATCGCCAGTGGATTTGGCTGCCAGATACCAACTGGGGACCAGCATGGGTTGATTGGAGAAGTGGTGATGGTTATTACGGCTGGGCACCAATGGCGCCAAGCATTAACATCAACCTAAGCTTTGGCCGCCGTTACGTGGTACCAGAATTTTGCTGGAACTTTATTCCGCAAAGAAATATTTACATTAATACCTTTCCAAGATATGATTACGGCCGTAACAATGTTTATATCCGCAACACCACTATCATTAACAACACTTATGTTTACAACAGAAGAAGTTACTATGGCGGTCCAAGGATGGAAGATATTAGAAGAGCGACTAATCGTGATGTAACAGTTTATCGTTATGCGCAAAGTAATCGCCCGGGTGCAAGTAGAGTAGGCGGAAGGGAAGTGTCGATTTACCGACCAAGGCCAGAACGTAATGCAGTTGATAATCGCAATGCTGCGCCAAAAAAATTTGAACAAGGAAATGCAGGAATTAGCAGGGGCGGTAGAAATGAAGGCTATGCAAATCGTGATCAAAGAGGCAGAGATAACAATGCCAATCGTGGCACTAATGAACAACGAGGAAACAACGATAACCGCTTTGGTTCTAGAAATGATAACCGCAACGGCAGAGGTAACGATGCAAATGTTGGCAGAGATAATCAACCTAACAATAGGGGTGAGGCTTATGACCGCAATGCCAACGGAAGAACAAGCCGCGGAAATACCAATGGAATTGAGCAAAGAAATGGTGATGCGAATGTGAACAGAAGTCAGGATCAGCAGCGTTCGGAGCAAATGCGCCAGCAGCGTAACCAGCAAGATCGCATGAGCCAGGATCAGCAACGTGCTCAACGTGAAGTGAGGGGAAATGACGAGCGCTCACAACAAATGCAGCGTCAACGTGCTGAGCAAGCCGCTCAACAGAACTCGCAACGTAACGAGCAGATGCAACAACAACGTTCACAGCAAATGGAACAGCAAAGGGCTCAACGTAATGAGCAGATGCAACAGCAACGTTCACAGCAAATGGAACAGCAAAGGGCTCAACGTAATGAGCAGATGCAACAACAACGTTCGCAGCAAATGGAACAGCAAAGGGCTCAACGTAATGAGCAGATGCAACAACAACGTTCTCAGCAAATGGAACAGCAAAGGGCTCAACGCGATGCACAACAACAGCAACAAAGGGCCCAACAACAACAACAAATGCAACAACGCCAGGAACAAAGAAGAACTGAAGCAGCACCTCAGCAACAAAGAGGGGGCGGCGAAAGAAGCGGCTCTGAAGGAGGAAGACCATCGAGAGGTGGACGAGGATAGATGGATTGAAAGTCCCGATGAAAATCGGGACTTTTTTATGGGTATTTATTGCCCCGCAGCTTGATGCAATTCGCTTAAATCTTTTCCTCTAAAAGTACTTTTAGCATTTGGATGAAGATTGTCGGGATCTAACAAGAAAGTCTCGATCCCAAGTTCTAAACCAAATTTTATTTCAGATTCTGCATCATCACCAATAATCAGAATTTCATTTTTGTTCAGGTTATGTTTTTCGATTAAATTAATAAAAGCTTGCTTTTTATTTGATACAGAAACATCAACCACCTGCACCTCTTCAAAATCATCGGATATGCCCAACATGATAACTTTTGATTTTTGCTGTTTTGGAAAGCCGGCCGTAACAATAAATTTCCGGCCTTGCAAGCTTTTAATATAGGGATAATCGTCACTCGGTTGAAGCGGCTTCAACACTTCCCGATTGGCAAGATATTCAACGGTGTGATCAATCACATCTTTTGGAAACCGGTATTTTTCTGCCACTTTTAAAAAAGGGGTTCGCAACATTTCATCTTTAGCTGCCTGGTAATCTGCCTGATCGATCTGTAAATTTTGTTTATCCAACAGATCATATAGCCCAGTCATTAATACCTCTTTATTAGGTTTGGTAAAATAAATTGTGTTATCAAGATCAATAAAAAATACTTGTTTCATTATGGATTGGTTTTTGTATGATGAAAAAAGTTAAAACACCTCAAGGTAAAATATGTTTAATTACTAAATAGCAAACATCATGAAAAAAGAGACAAAAATTATAGTAGGCGTATTAGCCGGAGCAGCATTGGGAGCAACTATCGCATTAGCATTATCATCAGATTCTACTAATGATTTAAAAGGTAAAGTATCAGATTTTTTTGCTGATTTGCTAGATGCATCAAAAGATAAATTAGCAGGCTTAGCCGATAAAGCTTCAGGAGTAGCCGATAAGGTAAAAGATAAAATTGCTGAAGTAAACGCGTAACGAAATTGGAAATGCCGGAAATATCCGGCATTTTTATTTCAAATTTCTAACCACATCTAAATGAAGATTGCCTTTCACGGTGCTGCCCGTACAGTTACGGGAAGTAAGCACCTTATTACCCTAAAAAATAATACCCAAATATTATTAGATTGTGGACTGTTTCAAGGAATGGGCCACGTTACCGATAAGCTGAATGATTATTTCGGCTTCGATCCAAAAAAAATCACCTATCTCATTTTATCTCATGCCCATATCGATCATTGTGGCCTTTTGCCTAAATTGGTTGCTGATGGTTTTGAAGGGAAAATATTCTGTACGCCTGCTACAATGGATTTATCCAGAATTCTGATGATGGATTCGGCAAAGATTCAAATGCAGGACGCTGAATTTTCTAACCGGCACCTGCGGGAAGGAGAAGAGATGGAAGAAGCACTTTATACTGATGAAGATGTAACCAAAACATTAAGCCAGATGAAGATTGTTGCTTATGAAGAAGATTTTAAAATTGATGAGCACATTAGCTTAAAATTTACCGATGCCGGCCATATTCTGGGAAGTGCCGCAGTACATTTAACCATTACCGAAGATGGGAAAACCCAAAAACTTACTTTTTCAGGTGATGTTGGCCGTTATGGCGATTTACTTCTAAAAAGCCCACAGCAGTTTGATCAGGCAGATTATATTTTAATGGAATCAACCTATGGTGATTCATTACATAAAGATCTTGATCCGATTGAGGACATGCTTTTTGAAATCATCAACCACACTTGCAAAGTAAAAAAGGGTAAAGTCATTATCCCGGCTTTTGCCGTGGGCAGAACACAAGAATTGCTATTTGCCTTAAATGGTTTGGAGTTGAAAGGCAAATTGCCTGACGTTCCATATTACGTAGATAGTCCTTTATCATCTAAAGCTACTGAAATTCTGCGCAATCATCCAGAGGTTTACAACAATGGTGTGAAACAGGTTTTAAAGGTTGATCATGATATTTTTGGCTTCAAGGGTTTACGTTTTATAGAAAGCGTTGAAGAATCAAAAAAGTTAAATGAAGATCCGCGACCTTGTGTCATTATTTCTGCTTCAGGAATGGCTGATGCCGGACGTGTGAAGCACCACATCCGAAATAATATTGGTAATCAGAAAAACACCATTTTAATGGTTGGCTATTGTGAACCAAATTCATTGGGTGGACAATTAATTGCAGGTAAAAAGGTGGTTGAAATTTTTAGAGATGAATATGAAGTGAAAGCTGAAATTCAATCTATAAAATCGATGAGTGCGCATGGCGATTACGAAGATTTATTGCAGTTTTTATCGTGCCAGGATCCGGCGAAAGTAAAACAGCTTTTTTTGGTTCATGGTGAATATGATGTTCAGCAAAATTTTGCCACCAGATTGAAAGATCATGGATTTAAGCATGTAGCTATTCCAGAATACCATCAGGAGTTTGAATTGGAATAGTTTTTTGATTCAACTCGTTGTTATTTCGACCGCAGCGGAGAAATCTTTGAACCTTGTGATTATCAAGTTTTGAAAAATCATTTATTTATTTATTGTAGGGTACAAAAGCAATTATTTAATGAGATTCCTTCGTGCCTTGCAATGACGATTATGTTATTTTCAGTGTTTCGCTTGTCTTCATTTCGACCGCAGCGGAGGAATCTTTGTATAGGTTTTTGGCTTTTTATCCTTTTATCCTTCAACTTACAACTTTCAACTATCTTTGCCTTATGGATGTTTTTGGTAAAGCGCTTACTGATATTTATAAAACCGGCGAAGCCGATATACTTTGGCTGCATAATTCTTACGGCGAGCCAGAAGAAATGCCTTTAGAATTCTTCTTTCGTGATGATGAGGATATGCCTGTATTGGAACTGCAAGCATTGAAAATGTGCGAAGGAAGGGTGTTAGATATTGGTGCCGGAGTTGGCAGTCACGCTTTGTTGTTACAGGCCTTTAACATTGATGTAACTGCTATTGATGTTTCGGAAGCGGCTGTGAATATTATGAAAGATCGTGGAGTTAAGAAAGCTTTGCTGCAAGATGTTTTTACCTATCAGGAAAAATTTGATACCATTTTAATGCTGATGAACGGCATCGGCCTAACCGGAACTTTAGCAGGATTCAAAAATTTTCTAATCAGGATAAAAGATTTACTTAATCCTGGCGGACAGGTGATTTTTGATTCATCTGATATTTCATATCTCTACGAAGATCTGCCAAAACCTCAAAACCAATATTACGGTGAGGTTTCTTATCAATACGAATATAAAGGCGAAAAAGGGAATTGGTTCAACTGGGTTTATGTTGATAAAGAAACCATTAAAACTATCGCAAAAGAAACAGGTTGGAACTGTGAAATGATATTTGATGATGGTGAAGATCAATATCTGGTGAAATTGACTTTAACTTAAGATCGGCTTTTAGAAACACAAGGTAATCTAACTCAGATAGACTACCTTGTGTTTTGGAATACGGTTCGTTAATTTAGAAATTAAAAAATGTTTGTCGGCCGCCTACTTTTTGTCCGAAGTTTTGAATATTGTAGGTCAATGTCAACATGCCATATCTTCCCAAGTTGTTTGTCTGGTAATCAATTACGCTATTCCCCGTAATCTCAACCGATCTTCGCACATTACTTTGCAAAATATCATTAATGGCTAATTTCAATTGTAATCTGTCATTTTTCATAAACAAATAGGTTACAGCTGCGTTCCAGAGTTTAATGTTATTGTTATAACCTGCAATTTGTTGTGTGTTGGCAGTTATGGCGAAATTGGTTTCAAACACTACCTTTTTAGGATATCGGATGATCAACTCTGACGTTGCCGTATGTGTATTGTAGCTTAGGTTTGTATAAAAATTATCCTGATAACGGCTGCGGTTTAAACTAACCGAATAAAATTGAGAAATCTCCACCATATCGTTAAAGTTCACACGGACATTACCGTTTGGTCCGACGTAAAATACATTGGCATCACTGCGGATATTATTGATAATTACAGGTGAATGATTAATGTTCCCCCAAACGCCTATCCCCAATTTTAACGTTGTTTTATTGATTTTAAAATCTTTTGAACCATTTGCGCCTCCATTAAAATTGTAGATGCCACTTACGTTAATTGGCGTAATGGTTTGTACACCATTGCTAATGCTTATGGTATTTACAATTCCGTTTTTGGTGAAATTTCCATAACCGTATAAATTGTAATTGATCAGATTTTTAGGATCATATTTATACATGTTAATGCTCAATCTTTGCGTTCTTGCAGGGAGCAAACCCGGGTTACCATTTCTAATGTACAGTGCATTGGTATTATCGGCAACAGGCTGAAGGTAGCTCACATTAGGCTCGGTGAAACGGGCGTCGTAATTCAATCTGAAAATTTTATAAACCAATTGGAAGGTTGGCCATATAAAATTGTAGCGCTGATCGATATTGTTTGAATTGCTGAAACGATTATTTAATGAGATATAATTGTGTACCACGCCTGGTTGGATATTAAAATCTTTTGTGATTTTATACCTTAAACTTAAATTGGCATTCGTTTTAAAACCATTTTGTTCTACCGTTTGGCTCAAATTCGGTATCGCAATATCATATAGTTGATTTGCCGGATTCCGGTAAAAAGTGCTCAGTGCATTTTCATTGTTGAGGATATTTCCACTCAAATCAATTTTAAAACTAAGCTTTTTGCTAATCGGTTCACTGTAATTGGTGTAAATGTACGATCTGAAATTCTCAACCTGATTGTTGCGTAGCTGATCAATTTCGGAAGTTGATGGGGTTAGAAAAAAATTGCTGATGCTCCGGTTGTAGTTAAAATTAGGGTTCGGCGTAGTAGATACATCGAAACCAATATTAAATGATCTTCCGGCTTTCTTAAAATCTTTGCTCAAATCGGCAACCAGTTGATATTTATTGCTCGATGAATTCCGATCGATTAGATTTTGCAGGTTGTTTACCAACTGGCCCGAAGCATTTGTATTGGTAGCATAATTCGTGCTTACTGTATTAGTGGAGTTTAAAACGATAAAAGGTTCAATGGTTAATTGTGTGAGCGAGTCTATTTGCCAATCCAACTTCCCTGCAATATTATGTTTCAGGGTTAACGCACTTGTATTCTCATTTGCATTTGTAATTAACCGATCATTACCTAAGGTTTGGTTGGTATTGGTTAGTTTTTCAAGCAAATTATCGTTGCGCCCGAAGAAATATTGGGTATTCAGTTTTATTCCTTTTTTGGTTAGTGTGTTAAAATTAAAACCTCCGCCTGAAGAAGTTTGGATGCCATTGAAACTACCGCCGAAACTAATACCATTAAATTCAAAGTATCCTCCTGAACTCATCATCATGGAATTTACACCACTTCGGGCAAATCCACCAATCCTTTGTACATCATTCGGGTTAAAACCAGGCTGATTAATATTGTTCCCATAAGCAAGCACACTTACCTGGGTGGTATCGCGAAAAAAGTTCATCAATCCGCCGGCCTGATAAAGTTCTTTGGTTCCGCTTCCGGCATATAATTTTCCAAAAGCGCCCTTCTTAATTGCTTTTTTGAGTTTCAGGTTTATAATCTGAGGAATTTCAGCTGCTGTCAAATCGGGATCTCGCCTTTTCGCCTGCTTATCATCAACCACCTGAACTTTATCAATAATGTTTGCCGGTAGGTTTTTAGTAGCAATTTGCTGGTCGCCACCAAAAAATTCCTTTCCATCAACCAATATTTTGCTCACAGCCTTGCCGTTAACCTGAATTGAGCCATCGGAGGCAATTTGTACACCCGGAAGTTTTTTTAATAAATCTTCCACAACAGCCGAGGGAAGTGTTTTGAACGATTCAGCGTTAAATTCAATCGTATCTTTTCTGACAATGATGGGCGGCCTTTCTGCCACAATATTCACTTCATTTAGATCATTGGCTTTGGTTGATAAATAAAGCGTTCCTAAATTTAAATTAGGGTTTTCGGCCGTTAATGATATTTCCTTTCGGTAGGTTCCATACTGCCATGCCGTAATAACCAGGCGGTATTTAGTGCCGATCTGTAAATTATTTATTTTAAATGTTCCCTTATCATCAGAAAGTTTGTAGCTGTTCAGCACACTGTCGCCAACTTTATAAACAGAAACTGTTGAATAATTTAAAGTGGTTTTGTGGTTAGCGCTGTCGGCTAAAATGCCGGTAATGCTTCCATTCTTTTGAGCAAATAAACTAAGAAAAACAAGGCTAAGCGTTAGGGATAATAATAATTTTTTCATGTAGGTTTCTTGATAAGGGAAGCTTAAAGGTAAGTGCGTTTATATTTTGGTTTGGAAAAATGTGATGAGCAAGTGTTAAAAAGTGATGAATTGTCTGGTTAGATTACAGACGCCAAAAATTTAAAAGTGTTGCAATAAAAAGACAAGTAACTAAATATTTAGTTAAAATAAGTTTGTTTTTCACTTTCACAAACACAATCGTAGAAATTATGATGGAAAGGGTTAAAGCTAGTGTAGAGTGAGATGGCTTTCAACATAAAACTGAGCCGACTCAAAATAAAAAATCCCCGGCAAGTTAATTCCGGGGAAGTTAAGATCAAATTAAGCGTGTTACTTTAAGTCGTTGTAACTAACAATTTTGATATCGGGGTTTTTTGATAAAATTTCTTCCATTATTTTGCGGTGCGCTGCGCCAACACCAACAACAACCCTTGTAGCTTTTTTAGCTTTTGCCTGCTCGATTACGTTTTTACACATCCCTTCATTTCTTAACGTCCATTGTGCAATCATTTCTTTAACTGTTTCAGTTGGAAAGCCTGCATAACCAAAGAATTTTTTGCCTCCGTAGAAATTCCATGCATCATTAAGCTCGGCATATTTATCTGTATTCATGCCTGCGTACTCATCATCTTTAAATTTCTTTTCTTCTTCATCGGCATAGCTCGAATATTGTTCGATTGCTTTTAAGGTTTTTGCTTCGGCAGAAAGGGTGTCAGCTTTTGCTTTAGCAGATAAAATTTTGAAAAGCGAATCAGTTTTACCCCAGGCAACACTCCATGGCTCATCAAAGGTTTGACAATCCATGTTATAAATTTGATTTTGACCTAACTGGTAAATTAACGGAAAGAAAATCTTGTTGTATTCACTTCCAGGTCGTAACACATTTAATTTCTTCAAAGAATCTGTGCCACCAAACATTTTATTGTACGCTGCTTTCTCTTCATTACCAAAATGAGGTTTCATATAATTATCTAAAACGTAAACCTGATAATCAAAATTTCCCCTATCCCAGGTTTTAGCATATTCAACTGCCAGATGCATTCTTGTTTGATGATAATTTGGAGATGATAAAAGCGCTTTTTGATTTTTCCTGATTAATGTTGAAGCATTCTTAGCTGATTCGGGATTTAGTTCTTGGATATAATTCACTTTCGTTCTAAAACCTTTTTTTGCCCAATTGTTATCATCCAGTTTTGCGTAATCTTCGGCTGGGATGTATTCTCCAAAAACCATATCTGGTTTGAAGTTTTTTAGCTTATCAATAACTGCTTGAAAATTTTGTGTGGATTGCAAATTGTTATGACTTGAGCCAACAATTACAATTTCTATCTGGGCTTTTGAAGTTAAGGCGATGCTAATTAAGACTAATATTGCAAGGGCCGTTTTTTGTATCTTTTTCATAAGGAATCTTGTTTCTGATTTGTTGATTCAAAGATGTGAAGAAGATGCAGGTGTACATATTTCATTATCCGAACTGCCCGAAATTTTATCCCAAAACAGTAATTAATATTACGAAAGAAGATGTTCGAGGTTACTCCATTAATTTTTTGTTGAAATTTACAATCAGTTTAAACAGATCATTGTACTCAGTAAGTGGCAGGTTTTTTTCTACATCGAAAACATCATGGTAGGCAGATGGTCCTCCCTGAGTATAAATGAAAAAAGCCGGAACGCCTTTTTCAGAGAAAAAATAATGGTCGCTATTGGCTGCTTTGCCTCTTGGGTTTATTTTTGAAATGTATTTGTGCTCGTTGTTAATTTCATTGAGTTGCGCAAAAGCTCCTGGATAAACACTTGCATTAACAACTGTCATTCCTGCTTCGCCTGTGCCTACCAAATCAAGGTTGATGAGGAATTTAATTTTGCTTAAAGACAACAATGGATTCTCAGTAAAGTATTTTGATCCAAAAAGTCCGGCCTCTTCAGCAGCAAAGCAAATAAAACCAATGGAGTAAGGCTGCGGGTTCGCCGCATAATATTTAGCCAAGCTCAACAAGGTAGCTACTCCTGCGGCGTTATCATTGGCTCCGGGAAAATATGTTTCAGCACCCATGCCCCCCAAATGATCGTAATGAGCGGTAATCATCAATATCGAATCGGGATATTTTGTACCCTTAACTAAACCACAAATATTTGAGGCCTGGAAATTAGTAACGAATTGGTTTTCGATATCAACCGCAATTTGCTTAGGCAGTTCTTTGAAATTCTTCCTGTTTATTTGAATCTGGGTGGTCTTGCCAACCTCTGTCGCTACAGACCACGTTAATTTTTCTTTTAAAGCAACTTTAAGCAGGGGCGAAGCTAAAAAATTCAAGCTGTCTGTTTGTGTGAGATTTCCCATAAACCTAATACCCGGGCTTTCGTTGTTCACGATAAAATCCTTTCCTGGTACTAATTTTTTGCCGTTAATTTCCACATTCATTTTGCCTGGAAAAGTATTTACCGGAAAGTTGAAACCTTGTTTGTAATTAATTGAAAAAGGAACCAGGCCAGATTTTTTATACTCTGTCGCTAAAAAATCTGCTGCTTTTTGCATTCCGTTTTTAGTGTAACCTCTTCCCCAAAATGCTTTGGAACTGAGTTTATTCACCATTTTTCTGGTGTATACAGAATCCTGGGCGAAACATTGTAATGAGGAAAACAAGACTAATAGCATCAACAACTTTTTCATGGTTGTAATTTAATATTGTTCATCGGAATTTTAAGGATAAATAAATATAAACGATAGGAATCGTTTGGCTATTGATGCACTCGTTAGAAACGAGCGCAAGCAGGTTGTAATTTAATATTGTTCATCGGAATTTTAAGGATAAATAAATATAAACGATAGGAATCGTTTGGCTATTAATGCGCTCGTTGGAAACGAGCGCAAGCAGAAAACAATAGGAATCATTTGTCAATGAAAAAAGCCATTTAACGCTTACATTAAATGGCTTAAGATGTGATTTTGAAATAGGTTATTTTGCTAAATAGGGCTGTAAAGCCGTTTTTATTTTTTCTTTATTTTGAGTAGCAGACCATTTTTCTTTAATGGATTGATCCCCTAAACTGAACAGCGTTTCATAAAGTAGTTTTCCGTTGGCACTAGTTTGAACCTTAAAATTTGTGTTTGATGTCTTTGCAAAGTCTGCCCATACATCACGCACATCTGCCCAATAATTTTTCTGCTCACCCCACCATTTTTGTGCATAGGCAAATTTTGCAGCATCAATTTTGGTAAACTCTTCATAACCTTTTTCAATGGCAACCAATTTATCGCCCTGCGGTGTACGAACCACTTTTTTATTGTCTTGTTCAAACATCCAACCATCTTTGGTAATGGTAATTCTGCTGCCGCGATTTAAAACATTGTAATCTTTACGAACTGTTGATTCTCTTCTCGGCAGTGGAGAGTCAGTTTCACTTTGCCATGAATCATGCCCGCCAACGTGACTCCAGGTTCCATAACCCTGGTAACGTGGACTATCATCAACCTGATATACTTTTTGAGTCCATTTACCTTTTACATCTGCGGCTTTTAAGGTTGCTTTTTTCCAGGCATTATCTTGTGTATACAACATAATTTCCGGATCTTCATACGTCCAATCCTGGCGCCAGTGCTTAATCACCGTAGAATCGTTAATGGCTAACATGTGCTGAATTACAATTCTTTTTGGTTCATCAACAATAATTTCTGCCCACTCGTTACCATGGCTTCTGTAAGGTTTGCTAAAAGTATAATCAGGATTTGGAGAAGTTACTTCGGCATAGTTGAAGTTTACTTTATAAAAACCGGCTAATGCCTTGATCGAATTTCTGTCTTGCTCCAGTTTATCTTGAGCATGCGCACTAACTGTTACAAGCGCTGTTAATCCAAAGATTAGGTTTAAAATTTTCATTTTATATTAATTGTTTAAGGTTGTATTAATGATTTGCAACTGCAGGGCTTTTCTTTTTCTTCTTCTTGCCCCACCAAATGATGAAACCGGTTATTGGTAAACTTGCTGCGATTAAGCTGGCGAAAAATGCCAGGATTTTACCTGGTAAACCTAAAATCGCACCGACATGGATGTCGTAATTCATGCCGATTAAAGCTTCTCCTGCGTTTTTTTCTGATTGATTTTTGCGGTTTAACAATTTCCCTGAATATTGATCGAATTGAATCACATCATGGTTCCAGTAGGTTTCGTCACCTCTGTAACCTGTGGCATAAATGGTTGCAGTGCCTCCTTCAGCTGGCGACATTCCAATCCGGTCGGCATCAGTAAATTTTTGCTTCGCCTGTTCATAAGCAACATCAAAAGGAATTGCTGAGATGGTTTTGGTCGAGTCTGATTTAACTTCTACAAAAGCTGGCGGCGTTACACTTCGCGACGCCACGACATAAACCGTAGTTTGAAACCACTTGAAGGCCCAAACCAATCCTGTTAAGGCAAGGATTAAACAAATGATCATTACATAAAAACCCAGAACATTGTGCAGGTCGTAGTTAATGCGTTTAAATTTTGCCGACCATTTTATTTTGAAACTTTTATCGAAGTTTGATTTCTTAAGGTTTTTTGGCCACCACATGATCATACCTGAAATCAAAAGAAATACAAAAATGATAGTTGCCCAACCAATAATTTGCTGGCCGATGGGATGGTTAATTAAAAAACTCCAGTGGAGCATTTTAATGATTCCAAAGAACTCGTACTTATGATCTACCACCAAAGTAACCTTGCCTGTGTAAGGGTTTACATAAACTACATCGTAATAATCAACCGAATCAAAATACCAGAATGCTTCGGGATTACCTGCTTTGTAAACACCAAACTCCCATGCACGATCTGGTGCTTTGTACGTTGAAATGAAAGTGATTTTTTTGCCTTTGCCTAAAGCTTTTTCCGCATTCGCTTTGAGTGTACTTAAAGGTTGTGTTTGAGGTTTTGCCGGTACAGCTACAAAAAACTCCTTTTGATGAATGAATGCTGTAATTTCATGCTGAAAAGCAAAGATGCACCCGGTAATGCCCAAATGAAAAACCACTAAGCCAGAGGCAATGCCTAACCACAAGTGTAGCCAATCACTGATTCTTCTTAATCTCGATTTTTTAGGTTTTTTTGATGTTGTTTTTGTTAGTGCCATTAAAAGCTTTTTTTACTAAAATAACCAATTGCCAGTTTAGCTATCAATTGGATAAGGTTTGTTGGAATGCTTTTAGTTAACTTGTGTAGTATAAGTTACTAAATGCCATACCTTCTCATAATCTTTTCCGTTCAATTTTCCAGTAGCTTTCTCCTCAGTAAAAGCTTCTAAAAAATAGTTTCCTTTTTGCTCAGGTTTAAAAGTGAATTTACCATCTGCATCAGTTTCGGTAGGCACTTCTTTTCGCTCTGCATTTACAACGGTAAGCTTCTGCTTGGCCAACGGCGTTTTATTGTAGATGACCTGATAAGTTGCCGCTTCTCCAACTTTTTGTACATGTTTGGCAGGTCTGATGGTTAAAGCTGCATCTGCCGGGAAAGCTGTGTTAACTTTTGAGCCTCCAACCGCAACATCGGCAAAAGCATAATACAATAATTTTCCTTTTTCGTAAACATCTGCCACTTCATGTACCACTGAAAGTTTATATGTTCCGTTTTGGTCAGGAGTGAAGTTTGCTTTGAAAAAATGTACATCCGGCGAAGCCGTTAAAACTTTTGTTGTACCATTTGGGGCGGTTAAAACAAGTTTAAACGATTTTAGATTGCTAAACCATTTCGCTGCTGAATCAGGTTCATTGGCTTCATATTCGCCGAAGAAGATTTTCACTTCCTGTGCCTGGCCTTTTTTTCCGATGGCGGTAGTTTCAATCCATAGTGCGTGAGAAAAAGCACTGGTAACACTAAATGCAAGTAAGAATAATAATAGGGATAATTTCGTTTTCATTATTTTTCGGTTTAAGTAAAGCCAGTACAAACCATCTGACAGGTTTGTACTGGCGGTATGATTAAAATTTGTAAGCTACGCTAACTCTAAAGTTTCTTGGTGCTTCAGCCTGCCATGAATAAGCAGCCTGATTGTAATCTGGAGCATTCCAATATCCAGTATAATAAGATCCGGTGTATAAGTATTTATCTAAAATGTTGAACACGTTTCCCGTGATTTTTAGTTTTTTATTTCCCCAGAAAAGTCCGCCATCCAGTTTAAAGTAATCAGGTAAGTTTTGTTCTGGATTTGTTGGACTGAAGTTGGCCGTTGCCCTGTCAACCAAATAAGTAAATCCGCCAGAAATACCTAAGCCTTTTAAAGCACCATTTTGCAACGTATAGGTTAACCAGGCATTTGAAGTATGTTTGGCAAAACCAGGAATAACTTGTCCTACAAATAAAACATCAGTAGAGACTCCATTTGCAACTTCAGTTACTTTTCCGTCTGTATAGGCGTAGTTAGCAATTAAATTTAAGCCTTTGGCCAATTCTCCTCGAACATCGAACTCGATCCCTTGTGCTCTTTTTTCTCCAACAATAATGCTGAAATTTTCTTTTATTGTATTAGTTGGATCATTAGGGTTTGGGACAAATATATTATTAGGATCGGCAGTAAGCTCATTTTGTTTGGTAATTCTGTAAGCCGATAGGGTTGTATTCCAACGGCCATCGAACCAATCTTTTTTAATTCCGATTTCTTTATTGTTTCCTGTTATCGGTTTTGGTGTGGAACCATTACGCAAAAAGCCTGATTGCGGCGTAAAAGCCTCATCATACAAAGCATAAACAGAAGTATTTTTATCAACCGATACACTTAAGCCAACTCTTGGTGTGATGTGTTTCGCTTTATCTGGTGAGCCACCCCAAGCCGATTGACTTACATAAGTGTATCTACCTGCAAGTGTTAAACGGATTCTGTTTTCCCAGAAACCCAATTCATCCTGAAGATAACCGCTTAAGTATTTCTGCCCCATTAATCCACCGGCCGCAATAGCCCTTTCTTGTAAGCTGGCAGAGCGATCGAAATTTGGGTAGCCATTTGATGGAAAACCATAATTTGGATTGGCTAAATTAAATGGCGATGATGCAGCATCCAGATCATGAGATTGTCCCCAATCTGCGATATAATCTTTTTTTCCGCCATCAAATCCCGCTAAAATCCGGTGAACTATTCCTCCGGTGTTAACTGTACCGTTTAAAAATACCTGAGCCAGGTGCATGGAGCTTTCTGCATCCCAGATGCCAACATTACGGATAATTGTTCCATTAGGATATACAGCTGATGGCCATGAACTTGAACCATTTTGTAAGTATTTATAGTATGCAGCCTGCGCTGTTAATTTCCAGTTTTGGCCTAATTGCTGCTGCAAATTGAACGTTAAACTGTGATCATTGATACGGGTTGGTTGTACACCAGGTTGCGTTAAGGTAAAATCTCTTGGCAATGTTGCATAACCAGTGGTACTAAACAAATAATATGAACCTACTTCAGTCATCTTTGCATTTTGCAAAGTGTATTCTGCGGTTAATTTTGTGCTCGGTGTAATCTGATAACTTAAAACAGGGGCAAAACTGTAGCGATCGTTTTCTTCATATGGTCTGAAAGATCCTTTACTTTGCGCTGCGGCATTTAACCTGAATAAAAATTTTCCATCAGCTGTTAACTTGTGGTCAAGGTCGATGGTGGTTCTGTATAAATCGTAACTCCCGGCGGTAAAAGAAACTTCACCCTGGTTTAAACCTGTAGGCTTTTTAGTTACCACATTGTACATTCCGCTTGGATCGCCATTGCCCAGCATAAAACCTGCCGGACCTTTTACAAACTCGATGTGATCTACGAAACTCATATCTTCCGTTAACGGACCCCAATATGATGAAACTACATTAAAGCCATTACGCATGGCCTGAATTTGTGAACCCCTCATTAATACGTTTGTATACAAATCGCCCCAGTGTTCTAAACGAACAGCTCCACTAACATTTCTCAGTATTCCATCGCTCATGCTAATAAGTTGCTGATCTTTAATTACCTGGTTGCTTACCACCTGAATATTTTGTGGCGCTTCCAATAATGGCTCGTTTAGCCTTAAGGTGGCTGAAGGTAAACTCACTTTGTATTTTTTATTGATGCCCGCAACGGTCACCTCTTCCAAGGCCTGATCGTTCTCTACCAGAACAAAATTTACTGATTTATTTTCTCCCTCAATAATTGTAATTGTTTGCTCAGATGAGTTAATTCCAACTGCCGATGCTTTAATGGTATAAGTTCCGGGTTTCACACGGTTAATGGTATATTTTCCTTCATCATCTGTAATGGTACCCTGGCCTTTACCTTTTAAGCCTACAGAAATGTAAGCGGCTGGCTTGCCGTTTGAAGTGGTCACAATACCTTTAATGGTAGCAGGTTGCTGAGCGTATGACAAGAAATAGAAGAAGGTAAGTAAGAACGTTAAACTGAATAGTCTGACTTGGTGCATGTTAAATTTTATTTGGATTAATTCTAAACAGTCGCAAAATAACGTTAGAAAATTTTATTATCCAAATTATTTTGAACAATTCTAAATAAGATCGATGGATTTAACATTTCAACAAATAAAGCTGTTCATGATTAGCGCAATACTCAGTTTAAATAAAAAAGGATTGCCGATGTGGCAATCCTGAAATGGTAATTTTTGGGGTAAAATTTTTATTTAATAAGAACTGTCGTTACGTTTATTGCTCGTTCTGTATCATTAGTTGGATTGATTAGGCCACCGCAAATAATATCGTAATGATATCCTGCAGCTAAGGTTGCGCTTGATGAAACTGCTTTTACCGTTCCGGTTGAAGTTTCCTTCGCATCAAATGTGTAAGCACCCGGTGTTACGGCGATAAATCCGCTTGCTGTTTTGTAGCTTTTGTTTGTAATTAATGCAGTGGTTTCGCCAGTTTTTGCTAAATCTAAGGCTGGCGCATCAGGTGATAAATTGATGTAACGGATATAAGCCCGATCAGCTGATGCCATGCTTAAGTCGTCTGCAATTAGCAAACCCTCCAACGAACCAGGCTTATTAATCAAGTAAAAGCTGTTGTAAGTGCTAGGACTTAAATTAATGGTTTTGGTAAATAAACTTTCAGCATTATTTTCAGCAGTGAACTTTACGGTTGTGGAACCCGAACCATTTGTTGTATAAGACGTTGAACCGCCATAAGGCAATGCCGAAGAACTTACTGAAGTGCTATTGATAAATGGATAATATGTAGCTAAAGTTGGGGCTGAATTGATAACTCTGAGGTAACCAATGGTAGTGTCAGTGTCTTCTTTTTTTTTGCAGGAACTAACAGCAAATAAAATGAGTAGTAGAATTGCAGGCGTTAGCGTTGAATTTCTTGGGCTAAATAAGGAAAGATTCTTCATTAATTTTCGGTTTGATTTAAGATAAAACGTATGCTATTAAAACGGCAACGACAATGAATTCGCTACAGCATTGCAAATATTGGCTTTAAACCCTAATGCTGTTGTTAAATGATGTTAAGCTATGTTAAACTACTTACAGGTTTTGTTAACAATGTTAAAATTTGTAAAGTAACTGCAGCTAGTCGGTGTAAAGGCTACGTTTTCAGCTTAAAGGCGCAATTCATTTTAAGTCAGGAGAGTTTAAAAAAATGTTATGATTTTATAAAAAAATCAGTTTATTATTGTGTAACTCAATTATTATTTAAACCTTTGCACCTCAATAGAGTTAAAGCCGTTTTAATACGCAAGAGATGATTAAAAATTTTTTACATAAACTTTCTGTTTTCACAACGCAATTAGCGTTTGGGAAAAGTCTGTTTATTAATCATTTCCAACCCGTATTTTACTATCCCACAAGCCGGCAAAATTTTACTCCACGTATTTAGTACTCCACTAAACGTAACGAGGAATTGATCCTCTCTAAAAACCCAATTAACAAGAATACTTATAATTTTTCGTTAGAAAACGAATGGATATTAACGAATTTATAGTGCAGGTTGCACTTCCTGAACATCGTGTATTTGCAGAACAAATCGTAACCGAGATGGCCGAATCTGCTAAAGCACGTGGTACGGGCATCGCTAAGCGTTCACCTGACTATGTTGCAAATAAAATGCAAGAGGGCAAAGCCGTTATTGCATTTCATAAAGATGGTACCTGGGCTGGTTTTTGCTATATCGAAACCTGGAGCCACGGGCAGTTTGTGGCCAACTCTGGTTTAATTGTTTCGCCTGAATTTAGAAAAGCAGGCTTAGCGCATGCCATCAAAGAGAAGGTTTTTGAGCTTTCCAGAAGTTTGTACCCAAAGGCGAAGATTTTTGGCTTAACCACAGGTTTAGCGGTAATGAAAATTAACTCTGACTTAGGTTACGAACCGGTTACTTATTCAGAATTAACACAGGATGAAGAATTCTGGAAAGGTTGCCAAAGCTGTGTAAACTTCGAAATTTTGAAAATGAAGGAGCGTAAAAACTGCATGTGTACAGCAATGCTTTACGATCCGGCTACTCAAAAACACGATGCGGCCAAAAAATTCGCTGAAGAGTTACAAAAGAAACCCAAATTATATGAGCGTTTTATGCGCATCAAGCAACGTTTAGTTGTTAAACCTAAGCCAAAATCGGGCTTTAAAGTATTGATGTTTTTATTTACCCTGTTATTTAATAAGTAATGAAAAAAGTAGTTTTAGCTTTTAGCGGAGGTCTTGACACCTCATTTTGTTGTATTTATCTGGCGCAAGATCGCGGATTAGAAGTTCATTCGGTAATTGTAAACACGGGTGGTTTTTCTGATGAAGAATTACAGGAAATAGAGAAAAGAGCTTACGCTTTAGGGGTAAAATCTCACGCTGTGGTAGATGAAACTGAAAACTATTATGATGGTTGTATTAAATACTTAATCTTCGGAAACGTATTGAAAAATGCAACCTATCCACTTTCGGTTAGTGCAGAACGCGTTAGTCAGGCTACGGCAATTGCTAATTACGTTAAAAAAATTGGTGCTGATTATGTTGCTCATGGAAGTACCGGTGCGGGTAACGACCAGGTTCGTTTTGATATGATTTTCAACATCATCATTCCAGAAGTTGAAATCATTACGCCAATCAGAGATTTGAAATTATCCCGCGAAGCGGAAATAGAATATTTAGCCGAACACGGCGTAGAATATAGTGCTGAAAAGGCAAGGTATTCAATTAATAAAGGTTTATGGGGAACTTCAGTGGGAGGAAAGGAAACTTTAACTTCTCACGAAACTTTACCGGAAAGTGCCTGGCCAACCCAGGTTTCGGAAACGGAATCGCGTAAGCTGGAATTAACTTTCGAAAAAGGAGAATTGGTAGCCATTGATGGTGAAACTTTAGCTCCCGTTAGAGCGATTCAAAAATTACAAGCGATTGCGCAACCTTACGGAATTGGAAGAGATATCCATGTTGGTGATACGATCATCGGGATTAAAGGACGTGTTGGTTTCGAAGCTGCAGCGCCAGTTTTAATTATCAAAGCACACCATACTTTAGAAAAACATACTTTAACAAAATGGCAGTTAAGCTGGAAAGAACAGTTATCTTCTTTCTATGGTAACTGGTTACACGAAGGTCAGTTCCACGACCCAATTATGCGGAATATTGAAGCTTTTTTAGCTGATACGCAGAAAGTGGTAAGTGGTAAAGTTTTCGTTGAATTGTTGCCTTACCGTTTCCAGATTATTGGTATTGAATCGAACCACGATTTAATGAGCAATAAATTTGGTAGCTACGGCGAAATGAACAACGCCTGGAGTGGAGAAGATGTTAAAGGCTTCTCTAAAATTTTTGGTAACCAGGTAATGATTTGGCATAAAGTTAATTCTGAAGAAGCTTAAAGCTAAAAGACTAAAGTAGAAAGCTTCCGTTCCTGCTTCGTCATTGCGAGGAGGAACGACGAAGCAATCTCTTTACAATTGTCATCCTGACTTGTCCCGATTTACATCGGTAGCTTGTCGAAGGATTATTAAAACTAATTTTCATATCCATCTATAATTGATAGAACAGATTATGAGTAACAAAATTAAGGCTGGAATAATTGGTGGGGCAGGATATACAGGTGGCGAAATGCTCCGCATCTTGATTAACCATCCAAACGTAGAGATTGCTTTCGTAAATAGCACCAGCAACGCTGGAAATTTAATTTCCGATGTACATACCGATTTAATCGGCGATACAGATTTACGTTTTACAGATAGAACTGATTTTGAAGAATTATTTAAGTCCCCTCTTTCAGGAGGGGATTTAGGGGAGGCTGTACTTTTTCTTTGTGTTGGCCATGGCGATGCCAAGAAATTTTTAGCTGCTAATCCGATAAATGATAATATCAAAATCATCGATTTATCACAGGATTTTAGACTTTCAGCCAATGCTGGTTTTTCGACTCCTGACTCCGGACTTCAGACTAAATACTTTACTTATGGCTTGCCTGAATTAAATCGTGATAAAATAAAATCTGCTAAAAATATTGCAAATCCAGGTTGTTTTGCTACCTGTATTCAATTGGGTTTATTGCCCTTGGCGGCTAAAGGTTTAATCAATGCAGAAGTTCATATCAATGCAACTACTGGTTCAACCGGTGCCGGACAAAGCTTAGCAGCAACCTCGCACTTTAGCTGGAGAAACAATAACCTTTCCATTTACAAAGCGTTCGAGCATCAACATCTAAATGAAATTGGTGAGAGTTTATTGCAATTGCAGCCATCGCTTTCAGAGGCTTTGAGTTTCATCCCGCAACGCGGAGATTTTACCCGCGGGATTTTAGCAGCCATGTATTTAGAAAGCGATTTAACGCTGGAGGAAGCACAGAAAATTTATGAAGATTATTATAGTGCACATCCTTTTACGCATGTTAGTCGGAAAAACATTGATTTAAAACAGGTTGTAAATACCAATAAAGCGCTGGTTCATGTAGAAAAGCATGGCAATAAATTATTCATCATCAGCATTATTGATAACCTGTTAAAAGGCGCCAGCGGACAAGCAGTTCAGAATATGAATTTAATGTTTGGCTTGGAAGAAACAGCAGGCTTGAAGTTGAAGGCAATAGGGTTTTAAGTTTTAAGTAATACGTTTTAAGTGTATGCAGAATTTTAAAGATTTGAAAGTTTGGGAGAAAGCCCATCAGCTTACACTTAGTATTTATAAAACAAGTGCCAAGTTTCCAAAGGAAGAAATTTATAGTTTAACAAATCAACTTCGGCGGGCGTCGGCATCAATACCAGCAAACATTGCCGAAGGTTGTGGTAAAAATTCACAAGCAGATTTGGCTAATTTTTTAAATATCTCTTTAGGTTCGGCTAATGAAACAGAATATTTTTTGATTTTATCAAAAGATTTAGATTACCTAACTGAAGAACAGTTCACAATTTTATCAAACAGTATAAATGAAGTTAAGGCAATGCTTATCAATTTAATTTCGAGAGTGAGAGCACCCAAACCTATAACTTAAAACGTACAACTTATAACATAGTAATATGCAACTATTCGACGTTTATCCTCTTAACGATATAGAAATTACCAAAGCATCTGGCAGCAATGTTTGGGATGCTAACGAACAAAAATATTTAGATTTATATGGCGGTCACGCGGTGATTTCAATTGGCCATACCAATCCGCATTATGTAAGTCGCCTAACTGACCAATTAAACAAAGTTGGTTTTTATTCCAACTCGGTTAAAATTCCTTTGCAGGTTCAGCTTGCTGAGAAATTAGGGCAGGTTTCTGGGAAGAAAGATTACCAATTGTTTTTAGTGAATTCAGGTGCAGAAGCAAATGAAAATGCGTTAAAACTGGCTTCATTTTACAACGGAAGAAAAAAAGTTATTGCTTTTAGCGGTGCTTTCCATGGTCGTACCTCCTTAGCGGTTGCGGTAACTGATAATCCGAAAATTGTAGCGCCGGTTAATCAAACGGAAAATGTAATCTTCCTGCCTTTTAATAATGAAGTGGCTTTAGAAGAAACTTTTAAATCGCAGGGCGATGAAATCTCTGCGGTAATTATCGAAGGTATTCAAGGTGTAGGCGGAATTAAAGAAGCTTCGAAAAGTTTCTTACAGAAAATCCGTTCACTTTGTGATGAGTACAATGCGGTTTACATCGCCGATTCGGTTCAGTGTGGTTATGGTAGAACAGGTTTGTTTTACTCACACGATTATTCAGGTGTTGAAGCCGATGTTTATACCATGGCGAAAGGAATGGGTAATGGGTTTCCGATAGCGGGAATTTCGATTGCACCAAAATTTAAGCCTTGGCACGGCGAATTGGGCACAACATTCGGAGGTAACCATTTGGCTTGCGCTGCGGCTTTGGCGGTTCTAGAAGTTATGGAGCAGGATAACCTGATGAAGAATGCTGAAGAAATTGGCAACTACCTAATCACCGAATTGAGAAAATTCGAGCAGGTTGTTGAAGTCCGCGGTCGTGGCTTAATGATTGGAATTGAGTTGCCTGAAGAATTGGCTCATATTAAAAAGGAGTTATTATTTAAACATTTTATCTTCACTGGCGAGGCAAAACCAAACGTAATCCGTTTATTGCCAGCCTTAAATTTAACTAAAGCACATGCTGATGAATTTTTGGCAGCCTTTGGAAAAGTGCTGAAAGCTTAAGGCCGAAAGCGCAAAGCATCATTAATAATGAGAGACTACAGGAATTATGAAGTTTGGCAAAAAGCACATAAGCTAACCCTTTTCGTTTATGGGGACTTATTACCTATTTTGCCAACTTCAGAAAAATATGACCTGAACAGCCAATTAAAGCGAGCAACATATTCAATTGCTTTAAATATTGCTGAGGGAGCAGGAAGAAATTCTGATGCTGATTTCGCAAGATTTTTAGATATGGCTTTAGGGTCTTGTCATGAAACTGAATATGCCGTATTATTGGTAAAAGATTTAAACTATATATCTGAAGAGCTATATAGAAAAACAGACAGTAAAATTAATGAGGTAAAAGCAATGTTGATTGGCCTCTTGAAAAAAATTAGAAAATAGAGCAGGAAAAGCTTTTTGCTTTCCGCTTTTAACTTTCCGCTTAAAATGAAACTTTTCACTTCCGTACACGATGTTCCAAGCATCAAACAATTTGTAAAGGATGCGCTTGAATTAAAAGCGAATCCTTATGCACACCAGAGTTTGGGTAAAAACAAAACCTTAGGATTGGTTTTTATGAACCCAAGTTTGCGTACCCGTTTAAGTACTCAAAAAGCGGCGCTAAATTTGGGTATGAATGTGATGGTGATGAATCTGGATAAAGAAGGTTGGGCCTTAGAAACTCAGGATGGCGTGGTCATGAATGGCTCAACAGTGGAGCACATTCGCGAAGCTGCAGCTGTAATGGGTCAATATTGCGATATTTTGGGATTGCGTTCTTTCCCGAAATTGAACAACCGTGAGGAAGATTATAGCGAAGATTTCTTTAACAAATTTGTGAAATATTGCGCTGTTCCAGTAGTGAGTTTGGAAAGTGCAACCCGTCACCCGCTACAAAGCTTTGCTGATATTATTACCATTCACGAAACCTGGAGGAAACAAACTGATGGCAGAAAACCAAAGGTGGTTTTAGCTTGGGCGCCACACGTTAAAGCTTTACCACAAGCGGTTCCGAATTCTTTTGCCGAATGGATGTGCAAAGCACAAGCGGAAGGAATGATTGATTTTACCATCGCTCAACCTGAAGGTTACGAATTGGCAGAAGAATTTACGCCAGGTGCCGATATTCAATATAATATAGAGGAGGCTTTGGCTGGCGCTGATTATGTGTATGTAAAAAACTGGAGCAGCTATAAAGAGTACGGTAAGGTTTTGACTTATCCAGATGGCTGGATGATGAACAACGAAAAGCTGAAATTTACAAACGATGCGAAAGTAATGCACTGTTTGCCGGTTCGTAGAGATTTGGAATTGTCTTCGGAGATTTTGGATGGACCAAATTCATTGGTTATTCATGAGGCTGGAAATCGCTTATGGGCAGCACAGGCCGTAATTAAAGCAATGTTGGAAGAATTATAAAAAGCAGAAAGACTAAAGCTAAAAGACCAAAGCTTTCAGCATTTTGCTTTAAGCTTTAAGCTAAATAAAATGAAACAACTTACAATCATAAAAATCGGCGGAAACGTAATCGATAACTCTGCGAATCTGCACCAGTTCTTGTTAGATTTTACGGCTTTGCCCGGCGATAAAATTTTGGTTCATGGCGGTGGTAAAATCGCAACCGAACTGGGCGAAAGCTTAGGTATTGAAGCCAAAATGGTTGAAGGTAGAAGAATTACCGATATTGAAACTTTGCGCATTGTAACAATGGTTTACGCCGGCTTGATTAATAAAAATATGGTTGCCCAACTGCAAGCCAAGGGTAGCAACGCCATTGGTTTAACGGGTGCCGATGGAAATATTATTAAAGCTAAAAAACGCCCCGTTAAAGAGATTGATTATGGTTTTGTTGGCGATTTGGATGAAAACTCTGTTTCTTCAACTACGTTGGACAGCTTACTAAAAGCTGGATTAGTGCCAGTTTTATGTGCAATTACCCACGATGGCGAAACCCAATTGTTAAATACCAATGCCGATACGATTGCCTCTTCGGTTGCAGTGGCGATGTCAGCCTTATATGAAACCCGTTTGGTATATTGCTTTGAGAAAAAAGGAGTGCTGAAAGATGTGAATGATGATGATTCGGTAGTGAGAGAAATTAAAGCTAACGAATTTGAAGGTTTAAAGGCTGATGGAACTGTACAAGGCGGAATGATTCCGAAGTTACACAATGCTTTTGAAGCGATAAAGAAAGGTGTTTCGACGGTTTATATTGGCAAAGCCGATGAATTGTCGGAACTAGCTGAAGGTACTTTCGGGACGAAGATGAACCCCTAAATCCCCTAAAGGGGACTTTGCATTGAGGAAAAAGCGTGTTGCCAAAATTACAAAGCGCAAAACAGTTTTTACATGCAATGGGTTTGCACCCAGTATTCCCCTCTTCTAGAGGGGTGCCCGCAGGGCGGGGTGTTTTTTTGGCGAATTGAGCTTGCTTCGTTTCTTGTAATGACAGGTGTAATTTAAACCTGATAGAAGCGGAAATACTTTTTTTAGCAGCGACTTTGAATTATCTGTCATGCTGAGGCACGAAGCATCTGCAAGCGATGAAACAGATGCTTCGTGCCTCAGCATGACAATGAGTTTAAAAAAGATTGAAGTGAATAGCAGGACTGACATTAATAGCATTACTGAAACTGCTTTTCAAATAAATATTAGATTGATTAAAATCGGTGAAATCACCAAAATCTGTGTAATCAAATGAACAAGAAAATAGCCATCATCGGTAGCGGAAATATTGGTTTATCTTTAGCAAAAGGCCTGGTGAAAGCCGATTTTGCCAAGGCTGGCGACATTACGCTTACCCGTAGAAATATCGACCATTTAAAATCTTTCGCCGAGGCTGGATTTGTGGTTAGCAGTAACAACAAGCAAGCGGTTGCTGATGCTGATGTTATAATTCTTGCTGTTTTGCCGCAACAATTAAATACGGTTTTAGATGAAATTAATGCTTCGATAATTGCCGCTAAACATTTGGTGATTTCGGTAATTTCGGGTGTAAGTTGCGCTGCGGTTCGGGAGAAATTGGGCGATGATGTGGAAGTGATTCGCGTAATGCCAAATACAGCTATTGCTATTGGCCAATCGATGACTTGCATGGCAAGCGACAATGCTTCGGCAGAAAATATTGCTGAGGTGACTAAAATGTTTGAAACGGTTGGTTCTGTAGTCAAGATAAATGAAGATTTAATGACTTCTGCTACGGCACTTTGTGCTTGTGGTATTGCATTCTTTTTGAGGGCAATCAGAGCAGCGTCGCAAGGCGGTGTAGAAATTGGATTCCATGCCGATGAAGCACTTAAAATGGCTGTTCAAACGGCCAAAGGAGCAGCTGATTTACTTTTATTACATGGCACACACCCGGAATCAGAAATAGATAAAGTAACTTCGCCGAAAGGTTGCACCATTGCCGGTTTAAACGAAATGGAGCACAATGGCTTTAGTTCATCATTGATAAAAGGTATAAAATTATCGGCCTTAAAAGCAGGGAATTTGTACGTAAAAGAAGCTTAAAGCAGAAAGCTCAAAGCAAATAAAAGTGCAAGTTTGAGATTAGTCTTGATACTTGATACTAACTACTCGATACTATGTTGTTAGAAAATATACAAAAAGAAAGTCTGGATTTATTGCGACAGCTAATTCGCATTCAGTCTTTCAGTAAAGAAGAAGACAGAACGGCGAATTTAATCGCTCAGTTTCTAGAGGAGAGAGGAATTAAAACGCAGCGCAAAATGAACAATGTTTGGGCTTACAACAAGCATTTCGATGCCAATAAACCTACATTGCTTTTAAATTCTCATCACGATACGGTTAAACCAAACTCTGGTTACACCCGCGACCCATACGATGCTGCCATTGAGGGCGATAAATTGTTTGGTTTGGGCAGTAATGATGCCGGTGGTTGCCTGGTTTCGTTAATCGGAACGTTTTTATATTATTACGAACAGGAAAATTTAAAATATAACATCTGTTTAGCCGCAACGGCGGAAGAAGAAATTTCTGGAAATAATGGTTTAGAATTGGTTTTGCCAGATTTAGGTGAGCTTGAATTTGGTATTGTTGGGGAGCCAACTGAAATGCATTTAGCCATTGCAGAGCGAGGTTTGTTGGTTTTAGATTGTGTATCTCATGGTAAAGCAGGTCACGCAGCCAGGGAAGAAGGCGAAAATGCCATTTATAAAGCGCTGAAAGACATCGAATGGTTCAGAAATTATCAATTCCCTAAAGTATCAGAAGTTTTCGGACCATTGAAAATGACGGTTACGATTATTAACGCAGGTTCGCAACACAACGTAGTGCCGGCAAATTGTACGTTTACGGTTGATGTTCGGGTAACAGATGCTTACACCAATGAAGAAGTTTTAGAAATTATCCGGGCGAATGTAGATTGTGATGTTACACCACGTTCAATTCGTTTGAAGCCATCATCAATAGACAAAAATCATCCAGTTGTTCAGGCTGGTGTAGCACTTGGCAAAACAACTTATGGCTCGCCAACCACTTCAGACCAAGCTTTATTAGATATTCCATCGGTAAAATGTGGGCCAGGTTTTTCTGGTCGCTCGCATATGGCTGATGAATTTTTATATGTTCGTGAAGTAGCTGAGGGTGTGGAGGGATACGTGAATATGTTGAAACCAGTGATACAATAATCCGTCATTGCGAGGCACGAAGCAATCTTAATGCTGAGGAATCGTAAGATGTTTTTAATTATACACAAGGAGGATTGCTTCGTGCCTCGCAATGACGGAGATGACTATAAAACACTTTGCGCTCTCTGTGAAAAACTCAGTGAGCTCTGTGGTAAAATGATAAAATAGCTTGGCGTCCTTTGCGAAAAACTTAGCGTCCTTTGCGGTTAAATAAAGTAAAATGAAGATTTGGCAAAAAAATATAGATGTAAATAAGTTTGTAGAAAGCTTTACGGTTGGAAAAGACCGAGAGCTGGATTTACAAATGGCAAAGTTTGATGTATTGGGTTCGTTAGCTCATACCCAGATGTTAGAAACCATTAATTTGCTAACCGCAGATGAATTAAAAATTGTTCAAAAAGAGCTTAAAAACATTTACGCTGAAATTGAGGATGGAAACTTCACCATTGAAGATACAGTTGAAGATGTGCACTCGCAAGTAGAGTGGTTGCTCACCCAACGCATCGGCGAAGCAGGTAAGAAGATTCACAGCGGTCGCTCGCGTAACGACCAGGTTTTGGTTGATTTAAAACTGTTCTTCCGTGCTTGCATTGAAGATATGGTTGGCCAAACCTCAATTTTGTTTAATCAGTTAATTGAACTAAGCAATACGCACAAAGATAAATTAATGCCTGGTTACACGCATTTGCAGATTGCCATGCCATCATCTTTCGGTTTGTGGTTTGGTGCGTATGCCGAAAGCCTGGCCGATGACATGGAACTGATGCTTGCCGCATGGAAAATCACAAACAAAAATCCCTTAGGTTCTGCTGCGGGTTATGGTTCCTCATTCCCCTTAAACAGAACATTAACCACCAATTTATTGGGTTTCGAAAGCTTAAATTATAATGTGGTTTATGCGCAAATGGGTCGTGGTAAAACCGAAAGAATTTTAGCGCAGGCGATGAGTGCGGTGGCGGCAACTTTGGCTAAAATGGCAATGGATATTTGTTTGTTCATTAACCAGAATTTTAGCTTTATCAGTTTCCCGCCAGAACTCACAACAGGTTCGAGCATTATGCCACACAAAAAGAATCCTGATGTTTTTGAACTGATTCGTTCTCGCTGCAATAAAATTCAGGCGTTGCCTAACGAAATTGCAATGATGATTACCAATCTTCCATCGGGTTATCACCGCGATTTGCAATTGCTTAAGGAAAACCTTTTTCCTGCAATCACTTCGCTGAACGAATGTCTCGAAATCGCCACTTTCATGTTTCAGAACATCACCATAAAAGATGATATTTTGAAAGATAAAAAATACGATTATCTGTTTAGTGTAGAAGTGGTTAACGATTTAGCTTTGCAAGGCGTTCCATTCAGAGAAGCTTATAAAATAGTTGGCGAACAAATAGAAAACGGTACTTTTGCACCATCGAGCCAAATACATCATACACACGAGGGAAGCATCGGCAACCTTTGCAACGAAGAAATTGCTGCATCCATGCAGGCAGTTTTAGCTCAATTTGGTTTTGATAAAGTAAATAATGCGATAGAAGATTTAATTCGTTAGGTCGTCATTGCGAGGCACGAAGCAATCTTAAAAAATAGAGCATATGAAAATCAAAATTACCAAGGAAATTCTTAAGGCTTTGAAAGAAGTAGAACAGATTAGGAAAGGAAAAAGAAAAACTCTATCCTTAAAAGATATATAATAAAATATAGCGATTTTAATCAACACTATTTAGATTAACACGAGTAATAAACATATATGAAAGTATCAAAGATAGCCAGTGCTCTAATTGGCTCAGAAATTATCAAAATTGGTAACGAAGTTAACGATATGAAGCGCAAAGGTGCATCAATCGCTAACTTAACTATCGGAGATTTTGATTCGAACATCTATCCAATTCCAACAGAATTAAAAGCAGGAATTGTCGATGCTTATAATGCAAATCAAACCAATTACCCGCCAGCTGATGGTGTTTTACAATTAAGAGAAACCGTTTCAGAGCTATTAAAGGATAGATTTGGACTGGAGTATAACACCAATAGCATTTTAGTTTCTGGTGGTTCTCGTCCGTTAATTTATGCTGCCTATTTAGCCGTAATCGACCCGGGCGATACTGTTGTTTTCCCAGCACCATCGTGGAATAACAATCATTATTCCCATTTAACGTCAGCAAAAACAATAATGGTTGAAACCGATGCAGCTCATAACTTTATGCCAACTGCAGCGCAATTAAAACCACATTTAAAAGGGGCAACAATGTTGGCTTTGTGCTCGCCATTAAATCCGACAGGAACGATGTTCGATGCAGACTCATTAGCGGAAATATGCGATGTGATTTTAGCAGAAAATGCATCTCGTGGAGCAGATGAAAAACCATTGTATTTAATGTACGACCAGATTTATTCGCTTTTAACATTTGGTAAAGAGCATGTAAATCCGGTTTCTTTACGTCCTGCAATGCGTGAGTTTACCATTTTTGTTGATGGTACTTCGAAGTGTTTGGCTGCAACTGGTGTACGTGTGGGTTGGGGTTTCGGTCCGGAAGATATTGTGAATAGAATGAAGGCTTTGGTTGGACACATGGGCGCATGGGCACCTAAAGCCGAACAAGTTGCCATGTCGAATTATTTTAACGATAAAACACAGGTTGATACATTCTTAACCAGCTTTAAAGCTCAAATTCAGGATAGCTTAAATGCGCTTTACAACGGTTTTAATGAATTAAAAAGTGAAGGTTTTAATGTTGATGCAGTTGAGCCGATGGGTGCAATTTATTTAACCATTAAAATCGATTACATCGGAAAAACAACTGAAGACGGTCAGCTTTTAAAAGACAGTGCAGACGTAAACTTCTACCTAATTAAAGAAGCTGGAGCGGCATTGGTTCCTTTCTCTGCTTTTGGTAACGAACACAGCATGCCATGGTTCAGGGCATCGGTAGGTGCTTGTACGCTTCAGGATATAAAAGATATGTTGCCAAGAATTAAAACTGCGCTCAGCAAGTTGAAATAAGCAAATTTGAACACCCAATCAAACAATTTTGTCAGCTTGGGTGTTCAAATTAAGGTCTCATCTAAATGCTCTTATGGAAAATAAATATACGCCTCAGGGATATGCTTCAACATCAGCAATTCTCATCACACTCGCTATTGGAATTTTAGCATCCATCATCTTACCTATTATTTACATCATTCTAGGTAGGTTAATACCAAATATCTGGTTCATCGCCATTATCGCTTTTTTGCTGGGTATGGGCCTGGGTTTTTTCATCGATCTGGGTGTAAAAATCGGAAAACTCCGAAATCGGAAAGTCGTTACTGCAATTGCCGTTTTTTGTGGGTTATTTGCCTTTTACGTTCAATGGGTATTTTTTGATACGTTAATCTATAGCCAAAAGGGATTCACATTTAGTCTGAGTTCGACCGATATTAAGTTATTAGCTGATGACTTCTTTTTCCTTTTCACGCATCCGAATATTCTCTTTCAGGAAATTGTAAATCTGAACGAAGTTGGGTCATTTCGGATAAAAGGCACTGATACCGTGAGTGGATTACTATTATGGGTGATCTGGGCAGGCGAATTTATATTCATCCTGGGCGGAATCATATTTGCGGTTTTAAATGGCCAGGTTACAAAACCTTATTCAGAAATAAACGACCGGTGGATGATTAAGCGCAAGACGTTAAATCGCATTCCGATGGTAGAAAATAAAGAGCAACTTTTGAGCGAGTTAAACAACCGAAATTTTGTTGTTTTGAATGATCAGCCATCGCTAATGAATGAAACAAATTACGCGGAAGTAATCATTTTCGAATCAATGGGCGACCCTACAAAATATATTAGTATTTTGAATGTTTCGAACCCTTCGGGTAAGGCAAAAGATAAAAAAATGGTTAATGTTGTTACATTTTATCCCTTGCAGAACGCGAATATTTAGTTGTTTGCAATATCTCGAATCTAAGAAAAAGCTCCAATTCATTAATGAAATTGGAGCTTTTTTAATTTTAAAACTCAGGACTTAAGATTTACAGTTCAGCACTTAATCTTCCCTGCTTCCGTCATCAGCCATTCTCACCATTTTCGGTTCGAACTTTGCAATCACATCAACCAGTTCAGTTTGCGCAGCCATCACTTTGTTAATGTCTTTATAAGCCATTGGCGCTTCATCTAAACCAGCACCAATTAAGGTTACATTATGGTCTTTCAAAATGGCTTTCATATCTGATTTTGTAATCGACTGAATGGCTTTCGTACGGCTCATTTGTCTGCCCGCACCATGCGACGCTGAGTTAATCGACTGAACTTCGCCTTTACCGCGAACCAAAAAACCTGGCGCAGTCATGCTTCCTGGAATAATACCCATCACGCCTTTACCAGCTGGTGTTGCTCCTTTACGATGAACAATCACTTCTTCACCGTCTAACATTTCTTTCCATGCAAAATTATGGTGGTTTTCTACCTTGGCTAAAACCTTAGCGCCAATTGCTTTGGTTAAACGTTTATGAATCACTTCATGGCAGGCAGAAGCATAATCGCCAGCTAAATTCATGGCAATCCAATATTCTTGTCCTTCTGCTTTATTCAAATCCAAATAAGCAAGATTCGCGGCTTCTTTCGGAAGTTTACAAATATCTTTAGCCAGTTTAGTAAAATGACCAGCAATGGTTGCACCGAAGCCACGAGAACCGGAGTGCGTTAACAAAGCCACATAACGTCCTTTGTTAATATTTAAAAGCTCATCTCGCTCTGCGAAATCTATAATTCCCCATTCTACAAAGTGGTTTCCACCACCCGAAGTACCCAATTGTGCCCAGGCTTTTCCATGTAGATTTTTGAGAAAAGGAGTGGAGTTGAAAGCCTCGTTTTCTAAAACTTCGTGGTCGGCTTTTTCGTTACCTTTAAAATTCTGACCAGCGCCAAATTTTGTAAAAGCAATGAGTTCACGTTTGTACATCGCATCTTTTCCGAAATAATGTTTTTCAGGAATATCGAAAATACTTAATGCCATTCGGCAACCAATATCTACCCCAACACCGTAAGGGATTATTGCATTTCGGGTAGCTAAAACACCACCAATTGGTAAACCGTAACCTTGGTGCGCATCGGGCATTAAAGCACCTGCAACCGAAACGGGTAATTTCATAGCAACATCCATTTGGTTTCGAGCACCTTCTTCAATATAATCGGTGCCAAAAATTGAATATCCTTTTACGTTGCTATCTAATTCAATGGGTTCGTCTTTCGGTGCGTTGATTTCCTCTATCATCGCTGCTGCCAACGAACCTAAAATTTTATCATCCAAAAAACTTTCTGGGTAATCTTTTACTTTCTTTAATAGGGTTAATAATTCTTGCTCTTCAATATGCGAGAAATTATTTTTCAAGATATCTAAAGCCAAGCCTAATATTTTTCCTTCAGAATAACCTATTTCTATTAAGGTTTTTCCTGTTATGTTATTTTTCATTTTATTCCTAACTAATCCTCGGCAGATTTCATTCACCTAACCGAGGGGTTTCTAAATTTAAATTATTTTATTTTAAACTCGTCTTCGCGAGGCACGAAGCAATCTCAGCAAATAGGCTGCTTCGTGCCTCGCAGTGATGTATTATTTAACAAAAATTTGTTTCAATTGGTCAACAATTTGGCCGCTGCCCGATAAGCTGATGGTATTGATTTTTTCTGCGATTTTCTCTACATACTCCATCTCTTTCAACTTATACAACATGGCATTATCTTCCATTAATTTGGCGGTGTTTAACAAACTTCTTGTCGAAGCCGTTTCCTCCCTTCGTGTAATGATATTTGCTTGCGCTCTTTTCTCGGCGATTAAAACTTGATTCATAATCTCTTTTACATCGCCTGGTAAAATAATATCCTTAACACCACAGTTCGTTAATTTAACACCTAAATCTTCTGCTTTTGCAGTGGTTAAATCCATTACTTGCGCTGCAATTTTCTCCCTGCTTTCCATTAACTCATCAAAAGTCATTAAACCGATTGATTCTCTTAAAGCCAATTGCATGGTAATGTACAACTGTTTTTCAAACTCCTTGTTCTCTAACAATGCTTTGATAATATCAACTACTTTGTATTGAATGCTGAAGTTGATTCGTAACTGTGCTTTATCTTTAGTTAAAATTTCTTGACCGATAATTTCCATGTTTAATTGTCTCATATCGGTTTTTAAAACACTAATGGTTGTCGCATTTTTCCAGTACAAATAGTTTCCAGCGTCAATCACTTTTTCGAAATTTCCATCGATAAATAACAATGCTTTCTCGTACGATTCTACTTTGTATGCCCTGATATAATTTACCAATAAAGCTTTCTCTAATAAGTTTCGATCAATATTAGCATCGATTTCAATGTTGCTAATGTTGACTTTTTTGAAAGTATAGGTTGATAAACCCTTCCAAATGGCGTGTTTACCAGCAGTTAATACACTTTTAAAATTATTGTTTCTATAAACTAAAGCCAACTCATTATCGGCTACTTCTACAATGTGTACTAAGTTTACAAAGTCGTTATTCATTAACAAAACTTCCAACTCTGCCAAGGTGAAGAAATATTCTTTTCCCATGTCGTACACCATAATATCCTCCCCGAAACCTAACCAGTAAGTTCCTTCAGTTAATACGTTTTTTAATTTCCCTTTTTTAAACACCAATCCAACATAATTGGTGTTAATTGTTACTCTTTTCATGTTTTTTTGATATTTAGATTTTATAATATTTAGTTCATTTTCTTTACAAAGCATTGCAAAAGCGCACTCATTTGTTTCTTGCGGAAGTAAATTGATTCCTGATGTTTTTAAGAATGAAATCAAGCTTTGTCAAATATTTAAATCGAAGATTTAAATAAATTTTTCTGCGAGATTTGATTTTTAAATCAGCTCTTTCATCGTTTTACTTTCAAAGCAAAAGGCAAATTGCTTTTTGGATTTTTAAAAAATCCAGAAGCTGAATGCGGTTTTACAGTGCTGTTCTTTGAGTGATTTTAAAAGTTACTCTTCTTTTTTGTTTTGGATTTTGAGCCCTAAACGCTTACCAATTAGCAATTCCAACGGACAGTCGGAAGCAGGATTCGAACCTGCATGATTTGGTTGTTATTCTACCCCTGAATTATTCCGAATGCTCGGAAGTGGGACTCGAACCCACGACACACAACGTGTTTAGACAATCTATTACAACTTATACCAGAATATAAAATTTATACTTTGGGGCTATACAGAAACCCACAACTATGGGTACTCATTGTTTAGTGTTGCCATCCCGATTTTCATCGGAATTTTTTTATATGATGATTATATTTTATCAAAGAACTTATCCTCAGCAGGCAACATTCACCTGCCGAGGGGTTTATTGTTGGTTGTGAGAGTGTCTAAAATTATTCCCATAACCAACATTACAAAGATGCCACCGCCACTACGCGACAGATTTGCGTAATAAAAAATATCTTCAAAAGAATATTTAACATTCTGTTTTTCAAGTAAATAAATTTTAGTCTGTTTGCATTATTTCTCCAATTGCGCAATTGTATTGCGTAGATGTAGAAGACTTTCTTATATTTAGACAAGCTGAAACGTCAGATTTTTTACCCAAACCAAAATTCACTCAAAATGGCCGTAAATAAATTAGCGCTTATCCGATACAAAACAATTGATGATTGCTTAAAAAACCGTTTCCGCAAATGGACGTTGGATGATATTATTGAAAAGGTAGCCGAAACACTTTACGAACTGGAAGGGATTACCAGTGGCGTAAGTAAAAGAACCATACAGGCCGATATTCAATTAATGCGTAGCGATAAACTTGGTTATAATGCACCAATTGTAGTTCAGGATAAACGATTTTATGCCTATGAAGACGCAAGTTACAGCATTACAAAAGCCCCGATAAATAATGCCGATGTAGATAAAATGAAAGAAATTGTTGGTGTGTTAAAGGAATTTAATGCTTTCAATTATTTCGATGAAATGAGCGATATGATCGCCCGCCTCGAAAATAATCTCTACAAAAGCACAAAACAAAGTGGAAACAATATCCAGTTAGAAGGCAATAAGTTGGTAAAAGGCTTAGAGTGTATTCCGCCTTTATATCAGGCTGTTTTAAATAAACGTTCGTTGTTGATAGAATATAAATCCTTTAAAGCACAACAAGGGCAGCAAGGCATTTATTATCCATATTTATTAAAAGAATACAGAAACAGATGGTTTTTAATCTGCAAAGCGAAAAAAAGACCTGGAATTTTAAATTTGGCTTTAGATAGAATCATCGATTTTCAGGAATTACCCAACGAAGAATTTTTGAATCACCAGGGTGTAGACTTCGATCGGTATTATGATGATTTAATAGGTGTGACTAAAAATGACAGAGACCGGGCGCAAAAGGTAATTTTAGCGTTTACAAATGATCATGCTCCTTATGTTGTCACTAAGCCCTTGCATTCATCGCAAGTGGTGTTAAATAAAAACGAGCAAACAACAACTTTTAGAATTGATGTTGTTTTAAATTATGAACTCGAAAGAGAAATCCTAGGCTTTGGAGAATGTGTTAAAGTACTTTCACCACGATACTTAATCTCGAAAATTAAAAAACGATTAGCGCAATCCTATCAGCAATACGAGAACAATGTTGCCAATAAATCGTAGCGGAAGCTACTATTCCTTTTCCATCAACGCACTTACGTGTTGGGTTAACTTAACGAAATCATCGACTGTAAGTTGCTCAGCCCTTTTTTCGAAATAAATATGATCATCCATTTTATCTTTTGGCATTACCGCAGAAACGGCATTACGCAAAGTTTTTCTACGTTGGTTAAAGCCGGCTTTTACCACATGCCAAAATAATTTTTCGTCACAATCTAATGTTTCTACTTCATTTCTGGTTAATCGAATAACTGCCGAATGTACTTTCGGTGGAGGATTAAAAGTACCTGGTTTTACCGTAAAAAGATATTCGATTTTGTAGTAAGCCTGAAGGAAAACACTTAAAATTCCATAATCTTTTGTACCTGCCGGCGATGCACACCTTTGAGCTACTTCTTTCTGAAACATGCCAACCATTTCCACAACTTTATGGCGGTTGTCTAAAATCTTAAATAAAATCTGCGAAGAAATATTGTAGGGAAAGTTTCCGATAATGGCAAACTGGCCCGGAAAAATCGCATCAAAATCCAGCTTCAAAAAATCTCCGTTAATTAGCCGGTCGCCGAGTTGAGGATATTTTTCATTCAAAAAATGAAAAGATTCGGTATCAATATCAATTAAGTAAGTTTGTAAATCCTGGCGTTGCAACAAAAAATCAGATAAAATACCCATCCCAGGACCAACCTCTAAAACCTGATTGTATTTATCGGTATTCACCAAACTTTCTACAATGCGGTTGGCAATACCTTTATCAGTTAAAAAATGCTGACCTAAATGTTTTTTCGCTTTTACTAAACTCATAGCAGCAAAGGTAATGATTTAAGGTGGAAGGTATGAGGTTTGAGGCATAAGGTATGGTCATTCATTTTACAATCCCCATAGCTTAAACCATCCACCCTATACCTTATTTATCAAATCAAATCAGTAATTTGCGCTAAAATTTTCCAGTAATTATGAGCAATAAACTTAAAATTGGCATCAGTATAGGCGACGTGAACGGTATCGGTTTAGAGGTAATTATTAAAACATTATCTAATCCAGCTATTTTAAATTATTGTACTCCAATTGTTTATGGTCATACTAAGGTTTCCTCTTTTCATAGAAAGGCAAATAACCTTGGCGATTTCAGCTTTAATGTAATCAATCACGCCAATCAGGCGCAACTGAAAAAAGCCAACATGATTAATTGCTGGGAAGAAGATGTGAAAATTGAGCTTGGCCAGGTAACGGCTACCGGTGGAAAATATGCGCTTTTATCATTAGAAAGGGCAACCGCCGATTTAGTAGCTGGCGACATTGATGCTTTGGTTACGGCTCCCATCAATAAACATAACATCCAATCAGAAACTTTTTCTTTTCCAGGCCATACCGAGTATTTGCAGGAGAAAAGTGGGAGTAAAGATGTACTGATGTTTTTAATTAGTGAAAACTTACGTGTGGGTGTGGTTACAGGTCATATTCCTGTTAAAGATGTGCCAACGTCAATTACCAAAGAAAAAATTCTTAGCAAACTAAAGCTGATTAATGATAGCCTTAAAAAGGATTTCTGGATCGAGAAACCAAAAATTGCCGTTTTAGGCTTAAATCCTCACGCCAGCGATAATGGTTTATTAGGCGCTGAAGAAGCAGAGATCATCACGCCTGCTATTCAGGAAGCTTATGATAAAGGTTTGATGGTTTTCGGACCTTATCCTGCCGATGGTTTCTTCGGCAATGGCAGCTACAAAAAGTTTGATGCGGTGTTAGCCATGTATCATGATCAGGGTTTGATTCCTTTCAAAACTTTGGCTTTCCACAACGGTGTAAATTATACTGCAGGATTAAAATTTGTGCGCACATCTCCCGATCATGGTACCGGGTACGATATTGCGGGTAAAGATTTAGCCGATTCAACTTCATTCACCGAAGCCTTGTTTTCTGCCATTCATATTGTCAAAAACCGCAGGGAGCAGGAGGAAATGTTGAGTAACCAATTACGTGGCGGCGGTAAAGTGGTGGAAACACAGTTCGACATTAAAGATGATGCTTCGTAAAGCTTAAAAGCAAAATTTCGACAGTTTTAATTTTTTTAGAAAAGCAAGGTCCAGTATTTTATCGGTTCCGGTAGTCCTGCTATGCGTTTCTCCCGAAGAAAAATCGGGATCCACTTCTATCAGGTTTATTTTTGTTAAAATTGTGTTTCAAATTCAAACGAAATGAGCAAAATTTCTTCCATATTAAAACCCGAAGAGTTGACATGGTTAAATCTCGATAATGAAATCGTAATTGTTGATGCCAGCGCCGGATCAAAAGCCCGTTATGATGAACAACATCTTGCAGGTGCAATTTTTGCAGATGTTAACGAAGACTTGGCCAATATTGGCGACTTTGCCAAAGGCGGACGCCATCCACTGCCAACTTTAGATCAGTTCAGTAAGGTGCTACAAAAACTTGGTATCACCAAAGAAAGTCATGTGATCGTTTATGATGATAAAAATGGCAGTAACGCAGCAGCCAGATTCTGGTGGATGTTAAAATCAATCGGACATGAGAAATTACAAGTAATCGATGGTGGTTTTCAAGCTGCGGTGAAAGCAGGTTTCCCTGTAACCAGTAAGGTTGAAATACCAAAGTCGGTTGATGAATACGAGGTTCAAAATTGGACATTGCCGCTATCAGATATCAGCGAAGTAGAAAGAGTAGCTAAAACCGATGATCATATTGTGATTGATGTTCGTGATGCGAATCGTTATGCGGGCTTAACAGAACCAATCGATGCCATTGCAGGGCATATTCCGGGCGCCATTAATATTCCATTTACTGAAAATTTAGATGCTGATGGACGTTTTTTAGAACCAGAAATTTTAAACGAAAAATATACTGCCGCTTTAAAAGAAGTAAAGCCTGAAGATGTGATTGTGCATTGTGGTTCGGGTATTACAGCCTGTCATACATTATTAGCCATGGATTACGCAGGTTTACCGATTCCGAAACTCTACGTTGGTTCATGGAGTGAATGGAGCAGAAACGGCAAGGAAATGGTTTTGGCTAATGCTTAGCGCTTTCCTACACAGGCTAAAGTAAACTAAAGCCCATTGGCGTGAAAATACTTTTTGATTTGCGGCAACCCTGAATATTCTGTCATGCTGAGGCACGAAGCATCTGCAACCGATGAAACAGATTCTTCGTTCCTCAGAATGACAGAGGTTTAAAAAAGATTCTTCCGAAAAACGATACTTTCGGAACCAATGAAGCGAATAAATTGATTTTCAAAAATTTATTCAACAACCATTATTCTTTAATTGAAATTTTGGATGTTAACAATTTTTAAAAAACATTTTTTATCTAATTATTTTATCCCTACATTTGCAGGCTAAAATTTTATAGTACTTTGAAGCCATTAAAACAATTTTCTATACCGTTTACCGGATTAAAATTGGGAGTTCATCACTTTGATTATGAGCTTGATGACCGCTTTTTTAATGCATTTGAGTATTCGTTAATTAAAAGCGGAAATTTAAAGGTTGACCTGGAACTTGAGAAACAAGAGACCATGTTGCTTTTAAAATTCAAAGTTATGGGTACAGTAAATTTAGATTGCGATAAATGTTTATCGGAGTTTGCCTACCCGGTAAACTTGTACGAAAGACAAATTGTAAAATTTGCTGAAGATGAGCTGGAAAGCGATGATGAGGAAATCATCACGCTAAGCCGTAAAGATACCGAGATTGATATATCGGCACCTTTATACGAAATGATTAACGTGGCCGTACCTTATATCAAAAACTGCGAGCAGGCAGATAAAGATTGTGATCAGGAAATGATTGATCGTTTAGAACAACTCTCTATTGATAAGCAGGCAGAAGAAAACGAACAAACAAGCGACCCACGTTGGGAAGCCCTTAATAAGTTAAAAAAATAATTAGATTATACACCAATGGCACATCCAAAACGGAAAATCTCGAAACAGAGAAAAAACAAAAGAAGAACACACTATAAAGCAGTGACACCTTCTTTAGCAACTTGCGCAGCAACAGGTGCTATTCACGTACCTCACCGTGCTTACAACGTTGATGGTAACCTATACTATAACGGTAAATTGGTTATCGAAAATACTCAAATCGGGTAATTTTCTTAAAAAATTGTTTGTGTTTTCAGCGGCTTTAGTCATACCTTAGTCAACTGAAAAATCAGGGTTTAACCTGAGCTTAACACAAACAGATTTTTTCTATGAAAATAGGCCTCGACATAATGGGCGGAGACTATGCTCCCAAAGCAATCGTTTTGGGAGCAATAGCAGCTCATCAATCGCTAAACGCCGGAGAACATTTGGTTCTCATTGGCGATACCGAACAGATTAAACCGATTCTCGCAGAAGAGGGTTTTAATCCGGATCACTTTGAATACGTTCATACTGATGAAGTGATTGGTATGGGCGAACATCCCACCAAAGCAATTGTTCAGAAACCAAACTCGAGCATCGCAGTAGGTTTTAACCTTTTAAAAGAAGGTAAAATCGATTCGTTCGCAAGTGCTGGTAACTCTGGTGCAATGTTAGTTGGCGCTGTTTTTAGCGTTAAAACTATCCCGGGCATCATCCGCCCTTGCTTATGCTCTATTCTTCCAAAACTTAAAGGCGGTACCGGCTTATTATTAGACGTAGGTGCAAATGCCGATTGCAAACCCGATATTTTATTACAGTTTGGTGTACTGGGTAGCCTGTATGCCGAAAATCTTTTCAAAATCGAAAACCCAAGGGTTGCGTTAATGAATATTGGCGAAGAAGACGAAAAAGGAAACATGCTAAGCATGGCTACTTTTCCGTTAATGAAAGATACCAATCTGTTTAATTTCGTGGGTAACGTAGAAGGTAGAGATTTATTTAACGATAAATCGGATGTAATCGTTTGCGATGGCTTTACCGGAAATGTGATGCTGAAACTGGCAGAATCATTTTACGTAATAACCATTAAAAAAGGTTTAAAAGATGAGTTTTTCGATCGTTTTAATTACGAACAATACGGTGGAAGTCCGGTTTTAGGCGTTAACGCTCCCGTTGTTATCGGACATGGAATTTCTAGTCCGTTAGCTGTTAAAAATATGGTTCTTCAATCCAGAGAAATGATTACCACCGGATTGGTAGAAAAAATTAGAATGGCATTTAAATAATTTATTTAAAATTTTTCAAATGAGTAAAATTCACGCTGCTATTACGGCAGTTAATGGTTACGTCCCCGACTATGTGCTTACAAACGCAGAGTTAGAAACCATTGTTGACACTTCGGATGAGTGGATTACCAGCAGAACGGGAATTAAAGAACGCAGAATTTTAAAAGGTGAAGGCTTGGGTACATCAGATATGGCGGTTCATGCTGTAAATGGTTTGCTTAAAAAAAGAGGTATTGATGCAAAGGAAATCGAATTAATTATCTTTTGCACCACTACGCCAGATTTTACTTTCCCTGCTACGGCTAACGTTTTAGCTGATAAAGTTGGCGCAACCAATGCCTGGGGTTATGATTTACAGGCAGCCTGTTCTGGCTTTATTTTCGGCTTATCTACTGGTGCATCATTTATTGAATCAGGAAGACACAAAAAAGTATTGGTGGTAGGTGGCGATAAAATGTCGTCAATTATCAATTACGAAGACCGCACCACTTGTATCATTTTTGGTGATGGTTGCGGTTGTGCTTTATTAGAGCCAAATGAAGAAGGTTTAGGAATTCAGGATTCTATTTTAAGAACTGATGGTTCTGGCAGAGATTTCTTAGGAATGAAAGCTGGCGGTTCAGTTAAGCCAGCCACCCACGAAACCATTGATGCAAGAGAACATTTTGCACACCAGGAAGGTCCAACAGTTTTCAAATTTGCCGTAACCAATATGGCAGATGTAGCTGCAGAGATTATGGAACGTAACAGCTTAACATCTGATGATATTGCCTGGTTGGTGCCTCACCAAGCGAATAAACGCATTATCGATGCTACAGCAAACCGCATGGGCGTTACTACTGATAAAGTAATGATCAACATCGAACGTTACGGTAATACCACCAACGGAACCATTCCTTTATGTTTATGGGAATGGGAAAGCAAACTTAAAAAAGGAGATAACATTGTGTTGGCTGCTTTTGGCGGAGGCTTTACCTGGGGTTCAGTTTATCTTAAATGGGCTTACGATACAAATTAGGAATTTGAAATAGTCAATAGAAAATAGACAAATGCATCATAAGCGCTGCCTATTTCTTATTTCCAGTGCCTATTTCTCTATAATTACAAACAAAAAAAGTATAACTTAGTTAATTCATTTATACACTATTTTTTACATAACAAGGATTAAAAAATGGATATCAAACAAATACAGGAACTGATTAAATTTGTTTCTCGTTCTGGAGTAAACGAAGTTGCTATTGAGCAGGAAAACTTCAAGATTACGATTAAAACAAACCAGGCACCAACAGTTGTGCATGCTACCGTGCCTCAGGCACCGCTTGTACAGGCTGCTGCGCCAGTTGCAACAGCTCCTACTGCTCCGGTTGCAGCAACGCCTGCAGTACCAGTTGCAGAAGACACTTCAAAATACATTACGGTTAAATCACCGATGATTGGTACTTTCTACCGCTCATCGAGCCCTGATAAACCAGTTTTCGTTAATGTAGGCGATGAAATCAGTACTGGTAAAGTAGTATGTATTATTGAGGCAATGAAACTTTTCAATGAAATTGAAAGTGAAGTTTCAGGTCGTATCGTTAAAATTTTGGTTGATAATGCGTCACCAGTTGAATACGATCAACCGTTGTTTTTAGTAGAACCTATCTAATTAGCTAATTAACTAATTAGCCAATTAGCTAATTTAAAATATATGTTTAAAAAAATACTAATTGCCAACAGGGGAGAAATCGCTTTGCGTATTATCCGTACCTGTAAGGAAATGGGCATCAAAACGGTTGCTGTGTACTCTACCGCCGATCGCGAAAGTTTGCACGTACGTTTTGCTGATGAGGCTGTTTGTATTGGTCCTCCTCCAAGTAAAGATTCTTATTTAAATATCCCAAATATTATTTCAGCAGCAGAATTAACTAATGCTGATGCCATACACCCAGGTTACGGGTTTTTATCAGAAAACGCTAAGTTTTCAAACATTTGTCGCGAGTACGGTATCAAATTTATTGGTGCAACTCCTGAACAAATCAATGGCATGGGCGATAAAGCTTCTGCTAAAGAAACGATGAAAATTGCTGGTGTGCCAACCATTCCAGGTTCTGAAGGATTGTTAACCAGCGTTAAAGAAGGTATCGCGATTGCAAACGAAATGGGTTATCCGGTTATTCTTAAAGCTACTGCCGGTGGTGGTGGCCGTGGAATGCGTGTGGTTTGGAAAGATGAAGAATTCGAGAACGCATGGGATAGTGCCCGTCAGGAATCTGGTGCTGCTTTTGGTAATGATGGTTTATATTTAGAGAAATACATCGAAGATCCTCGCCACATTGAAATCCAGATTATTGGTGATCAATTTGGTAAAGCTTGTCACTTATCTGAACGTGATTGTTCTATTCAACGTCGTCACCAGAAATTGGTGGAGGAGTCTCCATCACCATTCATGACGGAAGAACTTCGTGTAAGGATGGGAGAGGCTGCTATTAAAGGAGCACAAGCCGTAAATTATGAAGGTGCTGGTACAATCGAATTTTTGGTTGATAAACACCGCAATTTCTACTTTATGGAAATGAATACACGTATTCAGGTAGAGCATCCGGTTACCGAAGAAGTAATCAACTTCGATTTAATCAAAGAACAAATTAAAGTTGCTGCTGGAATCCCAATTTCTGGTAAAAACTATTTCCCTGATATGCATGCGATTGAATGTCGTATCAATGCAGAAGATCCAGCAAATAACTTCCGCCCTTCACCAGGAAAAATCACTAATTTTCATTCTCCGGGTGGTCATGGTGTTCGTGTAGATACACATGTGTATGCCGGATATTCTATTCCATCAAATTATGATTCGATGATTGCAAAGTTAATTTGCGTGGCGCAAACCCGCGAAGAAGCCATTTGCACCATGGAACGTGCTTTGGGTGAGTTTGTAATTGAAGGAGTAAAAACAACTATTCCTTTCCATTTACAGTTGATGAAAGATCCGAATTTCAGAGCCGGTAATTTCACCACTAAATTTATGGAAACATTTGAATTTGTAGATTCAGAGTAATTAAAATCAATATTTCAAAAAAGCCAGGTTTGCAAAATCCTGGCTTTTTTGTTTTTAGCGAATAGAGTAATCTAAAATTTTATCGAAAATAATTCATAACCTTGTAGCGTTTAGGAGATTACACCCGTTTCTAAGTTAAAACCCTCAAATATGAAAAAATATCTATTTAACGTTTTGCTGCTTCTGCTTGTTGCAGTATTTACTCAATGTAAGAAGGATGAATATGAAGTCATCAAAATTACAAAAATGATTACAGTAGAGCAGATGCGAGCCCTGCCGGTAGGTTTAACCAAAGCAATAGAAGCAAAAAAAACAGGCAAAATTTATATTTACAATGATTATCTCTTCATCAACGAACCTAATGAAGGAATTCATATTTATAACAATGTAAATCCAAGTGCGCCGGTAAATATAGCTTTTGTACAGATTCCGGGCAACGTAGATCTTGCTATTCAAAATAATATTCTTTACGCTGATAGCTTTATTGACTTGCTTGCTTTTGATATTTCAAATATGAACAGTATTAAACAAGTTAAAAGGGTAAATGATGTTTTTAAGCAGGTTTATTCTGCTGGTGTTCAAAAATATCTTTTCTATACTAAAGATACAGTGGTAAAGAAACAGGTTTATAAGGGAGGCGTCATTAATGATATTGCAGCCTATTCCAGTTCATCTTCTCAAAGCGGTTCTTCTGGTCAGGGTGGCTCGATGGCACGATTTACGTTAATGAACGATCACCTTTATACGGTTGGTATGTATGAGTTAGGCTTGTTTGATGTGAAAAATGCTTCAAATCCGTCATTTGTAAAAGCAATAAATTTAGGTTTTGGAGTGGAAACAATTTTTCCTTACGACAACAAGTTGTTTATTGGCACCAATACCGGGATGCACATTTTTAATGCAGCTGATGCTGCTAATCCAGTTAAACTTTCTACTTATAGCCATGTTTTTGCCTGCGACCCGGTAGTGGTACAGGGAAAATTCGCTTATGTTACTTTGCGAACAGGCAATAATTGCAGGCAAGCGAGTAATCAGCTTGAAGTTGTTGATATTGAAGATCCGACAAAACCCAAACAGATTGCTGTTTTTCCAATGCAGAACCCTCACGGCTTAAGCGTAAATGGAAATAACCTATTTTTATGTGAAGGTAACTTTGGTATTAAGAGCTTCAATATCACTGATAATAAAGCGATTGGCAATAATATGCTTCAGCATTTGCAAAATATAAAAAGTTTCGATGTGATTGCAGGGCCAAAATCATTAATTGTAACAGGTGATGATGGTATTTATCAGTTCAACTATAGCAATGCATCCAATTTAAAACAGTTAAGCCTGATCAAAGTACAGAAATAGATTATTACCAATTTTGAAAATGATATTTATATATGCTTTTTGCTAAATAATATAAACTATTTCTATATTTAACACGTAGATACCATTCTATTCAATTAGAATGGTATTTTTGTTTTCAACATGAGCGACACTAAAAAAACTTCCCTTACAAAAGCTATAGGACAAAAGAGTACAACTTTAGAGGCAGAAATGTCTTTTTTTGATCATCTTGATGTTCTGCGTAAACATTTGATCCGAGCCGTAATTGCCATTGCCGTATTCACTGGTATCGCTTTTTACTTCAACGAATTTATCCTGGATAGAATTATTTTCGGGCCAAAAAAGCCTGATTTCTGGACTTATCGCATGATGTGTAAATTGGTGGAGAAATTTCCTTCGCTGGGTGCAGATATGTGTATCACCAAAATTAATGGAGAAATCATTAATACTGAGATGGCTGGGCAGTTTAATCTTCAGTTAAATGTTTGCGTAATGTGTGGTATTGTGGTGGGTTTTCCTTATTTACTTTGGGAAATCTGGCGTTTCATCAAACCAGCTCTACACGAAAATGAACGTAAATCTGCAAGTGGTTTTGTATTTTTTGCTTCGGTACTTTTTGTATGCGGTATTTTATTCGGGTATTTCATTGTTTGCCCGCTTTCTGTTAACTTTTTAACGGGTTACACGGTAAGTGAGGAAATTAAAAACACTTTCACTGTCGATTCATACTTATCATCAGTTGCCACATTAACGCTAGGAACTGGTATTATTTTCGAGCTTCCGGTGATCATTTTCATCCTTTCGAAACTTGGATTAATGACGCCAAAACTGATGCGATCGAGCAGAAGGTATGCAGCCGTAATCATCTTAATCATATCGGCAATTGTAACACCAACACCAGATATTATGACGATGCTAATTGTTGCCACGCCGCTATTCTTGCTATATGAATTGAGTATTTTCGTCTCTGCTTTTATCGAGAGAAAAAAGAAAAAAGCGGAGGCAGCATTTTACGCTAACTAACAAAAACATTACGAATACATTTTATAATTCTCTATAAATTTGGACATGTCTGAAACTAGAATTAAAATAGCGATTGGTGGAGATCACGCTGGTTTTGAATATAAAGAAGTGCTTAAAGAATTCCTTAAGAATTACGAGGTTAAGGATTTTGGTACCCATTCACTGGATTCTGTAGATTACCCGGATTTTGCACACCCTTTAGCCGCTGCAGTTGAAAACGGTGAATTTACCTACGGCATCCTGCTATGTGGTTCTGCAAATGGTGTAGCCATTACTGCCAATAAACATGCAGGTATTCGTGCGGGCTTATGCTGGGAGAATGAGGTTGCATCTCTGGTAAGAAAACACAATAATGCAAATGTATTATGCATTCCGGCTCGCTTTGTTTCAGAAGAATTGGCAAAAGAAATTACCACCACATTTTTAAATACTGAATTTGAAGGTGGCCGTCACCAGACAAGAGTGGATAAAATTTCGTGCTAACCTTATTAACTAAACTAACTATTACCCATAATGAATAAAAGATTTTTAACCCTAGGCCTGGCGTCGATACTAAGTGTTGGCTGCTTTGCTCAAGTTAAACCGCTTGCACCTAATAAAGATGCAATTAGGTTTAGCAAAGCCATAAATCCTGAAAACGCTTTCAAACATCTTTCTGTTTTAGCTTCTGATGAATACGAAGGTCGTGAAACTGGTAAAAAAGGTGCATGGATGGCTGCCGATTATATTCGTGACTATTTCAAATCACTTGGATTAAAAGGCCCTGTGGATGGAGGATACTTCCAAAAAATTGATCTTGCTACTTATGCCATTAGTGAGAGCATGTTAACCATTAACGGGCAGCCAAAGCAAGCTTACAAAGATTATTTAATCACCAGTAACGCGGTAGGTTTAAACGGCTTCACTTTCAGTGCTGATGATATTGTTTTTGCTGGTTACGGCATCTCCAAAGATGGATTTAATGAGTACGATGGCATTAACGTAGAAGGAAAAGTTGTTTTAATTTTTGCTGCCGGAGATCCAACTGCAAAAGCTACAGACAAGGCTGATCGTCGTGCTGCGATGATGGCGAGGCAGAAAAAATTAGGTTACCTGGCTCAAAATAAAGCGAAAGCTGTTATTCTGATCGATCCTTCTGTTGATAATATTTCTGCAGAGCGTAAAGCCTCTTTAGAAGCTGGCCAGGTAGTGATGAGAACAGAAGAAGTGGTTGAGCGTATGAAAAAGCAAAACCCGTTCACAATTATCAGCATTTCTACCGCAACAGCGAATGAAATTTTAAAAGCTGCAAACACTTCGGTTGATGCTTTTCAGAAAAAAGTTACTGAAAGTGCAAAACCAGCATCACAAACAATCAACGTTGCCATTTCTGCAAGTGCGATGAAAAAGGGCACTGAAGTTCGTGGAGAAAATGTTTTAGGTTTCCTGGAAGGAACTGACCCGAAATTGAAAAAAGAAGTTTTGGTATTAACTGGCCATTATGACCATATTGGCATCACTCCAGAAGTGGAAGGACCAGATAAAATCAACAATGGAGCAGATGATGATGGTTCTGGTACAACAGGTGTGCTGTTAATGGCAAAAGCATTTACCGATGCTAAAAAAGCAGGTAACGGCTCAAAACGCAGCATTCTTTTCATGACTGTTGTAGGTGAAGAAAAAGGTTTGTGGGGTTCAGATTGGTACTCACAACATCCAATTTTTCCGGTAGAGAATACGATTGCCAACTTAAACACAGATATGATTGGCCGTATTGGCGAAGAATATTTAGGTAAACCTGATTCTGCTAACTACATTTATTCTGTAGGTTCAAACATGTTAAGCAGTGAGCTGGGTAATTTAAGTGAGCAGGTGAATGCTACGTATACCAAAATGAAATTAGATTATAAATATGATGATCCTCAGGATACACAACGTATTTATTATCGTTCAGATCACTATAACTTTGCCAAATTGGGCATTCCTATTATCTTTTATTATGATGGAATGTTGGAGCAAGACTATCACAGACCAGGCGATGAGGTTAGTAAAATTAATTTCCCATTGTTAACCAAAAGAGCAAAACTTACCTACTTTACAGCATGGGAACTGGCTAACAGAGCTAAGCGCCCTGCGGTAGATAAAGATGGAAAAGGGAATCCAAAAAAAGGTAGTACAATACCTCAACCATAAAAATTCAGCCCCGACTAAAGCAGTCGGGGCTTTTTTATGCACATTACTTTAGGCCGTAATAGAAATTCCTATCTTTGAATTATGATGAAAACTGCCGAGGAATTTTTAGAGAAATCTGATGAGAAAGCTTTTGATTTACCGCATCGTAAAACCATCAACTATAACATTGGAAAATACAATACGGCAGTAGAACGCGGGCTATCAAAATTCGAAAACCTTGAGGCTTCAAAAAAGAAAGCACACGTGATTAAATGGCGTGTGATGGAAAATCTTGATAAGTTTTTGCCTGAGTTTGAGTCTAACTTTCAGCGTAGAGGAGGAAAGGTGATTTGGGCCAATGATGCCGCAGAAGCGCAGCAGGAAATTTTAAACATCATTAAGCGGAATAACGGCAAAACGGTGATCAAATCTAAATCAATGACCACCGAAGAAATTCATTTAAATGATTTCCTCGAAAGCAATCAAATCGAATCTTTGGAAAGTGATTTAGGCGAATACATTGTTCAGTTACTGGGGCAGGCACCTTACCACATCGTTACGCCTGCAATGCACTTAAGTGCTTCAGATATTGCTAAATTGTTTCATGATAAATTCGGAACACCGATTGATGCCACTCCACCACAGCTCGTTCAAAAAGCACGGGAATTACTTCGTGATAAATACCTGAATGCTGATATAGGCATTAGTGGAGGAAACTTTTTAATTGCCGATACCGGAAGTATAGCCATTACAGAAAATGAAGGTAATGCCCGTTTGAGTACCACATTTCCAAAAATACATATTGCCATTGTGGGTATCGAAAAGATTATTCCTTCAATGGCCGATTTGGATCTGTTCTGGCCTTTGCTGGCTTCGCATGGAACGGGACAAAATTTAACGGTTTACAATACCATTTTAAGCGGCCCTCGCCAACCTAACGAAACCGATGGCCCCGAGGAAATGTATGTGATCCTTTTAGATAACGGGCGGACGAATTTATTGGCGCAAAAAGACCAGCGACAAGGTTTGTACTGCATTCGTTGTGGTGCATGTTTAAATGCTTGCCCGGTTTATAAAAATATTGGCGGCCACACTTACAATACCACTTACAGTGGGCCAATCGGCTCGGTGATTACGCCACATTTAAAAGGCATGGAAGAGTTTAAACACTTAAGTTATGCCTCCAGTTTATGCGGAAAATGCTCTGAAGTATGTCCTGTAAAAATCGATATCCATAAAATGTTATTGCTTAACCGCAGAGATGCGGCAGCTGCGCATGAAAACGGTAAGGTAGAAGAAATGGGTTGGGGAATGTTTAACCGGATGATGCAAAAACGGAAATGGATGGACTTCTTCGGTGGAAAATTCAAAAATTTCTTGCTCAAAAGCTTCTTCAAAAAAAGCTGGGGTAAATATCGGGAAATGCCGAAGGTGGCAGATAAATCTTTCTCCAAACAATTTGAAGAAATGAAGAAGAATAAAGAGTCTTAACAAAATACCTAACCAAATATGCAATTTAACCGCGGCAATAAAGACGACTCATTCCTGTTAAATTTATATAAAAGATTGCTTTATCCTCGAATGGTTGAGGAGAAAATGCTTAAGCTTTTGCGCCAGGGAAGGATTGGGAAATGGTTTTCAGGCATCGGTCAGGAAGCCATCGCCGTTGGTTCTACCTTGGCGATGCAAAGTGATGAATACATTTTGCCTATGCATCGCAATCTGGGCGTTTTTACTTCCAGAGATATTTCCCTGAAAAAATTGATGGCGCAATGGCAGGGAAAAGCTACAGGTTTTACCAAAGGCCGCGACCGCTCTTTTCATTTTGGTACACAAGACTATAAAATTATCGGGATGATTTCTCATCTCGGTCCGCAAATGGCATTAGCCGATGGAATAGCATTAGCCGATGTTTTAGCTGGTAAACAAAAAGCAACCTTGGTTTATACCGGCGAAGGTGCCACCAGCGAAGGCGATTTTCATGAGGCGGTTAATGTGGCAGCAGTTTGGAATTTGCCCGTAATTTTTTTGATCGAAAATAATGGTTACGGCTTATCCACCCCGAAATCAGAACAATTCAGATGCAAAAATCTGGTTGATAAAGCCATTGGTTATGGGATAGAAGGTAGGCAAATTGACGGGAATAACATTCTCGAAGTTTACGATACCATCCATCAACTGGCTAATGAAATTCGTAAAGATCCACGCCCGATTTTACTGGAATGTTTAACTTTTAGAATGCGTGGGCATGAGGAAGCATCGGGAACAAAGTATGTTCCGCAGGAGTTATTTGATGAGTGGGAAAAGAAAGACCCGCTGAGTAACTATGAGAATTACCTTATTGAACAAGGAGTTTTAACAGCCGATTCCATCATTGAGATCAGGGCAAAAATCAAAAAAGATATTGAATTAGAAGTTGAAGAGGCATTTGATGAAGCCGAACCTAAAGTGGATGCTAATCAGGAAGAATACGATATGTATTTTCCTCACGAACAGCAGGTAGTGGAACCCGCTCAGGCTTCAACAGAAAAAAGATATTTAGACGCCATTACTGATGGCTTAGATTTGGCGATGCAAAAGTATCCCAACCTTGTTTTGATGGGACAAGATATTGCCGATTACGGCGGTGCTTTTAAAATTACCGATGGTTTTACTTCCAAGTACGGAAAAAACAGGGTGCGCAATACGCCAATTTGCGAATCTGCTATTGTTGGTGCAGGTTTAGGTTTATCTATTAATGGATATAAAGCTGTTGTAGAAATGCAGTTTGCCGATTTTGTTACCGTTGGTTTTAACCAGATTGTAAACAATTTAGCCAAAACGCACTATCGTTGGGGTGAAAAAGCCGATGTGGTAGTGCGTATGCCTACAGGCGCTGGAACTGGTGCAGGGCCATTTCACTCACAAAGCAATGAGGCGTGGTTTACCAAAACGCCGGGCTTAAAAGTTGTTTATCCGGCTTTTCCTGAAGATGCCAAAGGTTTGTTGCTGGCCGCAATTGAAGATCCGAATCCGGTTATTTATTTCGAACATAAATATTTATACAGAAGTTTAACCGCTGCCGTTCCAGATGGATATTACACCACTGAAATTGGAAAGGCCGTTAAACTTGCCGACGGAAATAAATTTTCCATCATCACTTACGGATTAGGTGTTCATTGGGCGTTGGATTGCCTGAAAAATAATCCGGAAAGCAACGCAACACTAATTGATTTACGTACGTTGCAACCTTGGGATAAAGAGGCTGTTCGTGATGCGGTAAAATCAACTGGCAGAGTGTTAATCTTACATGAAGACACACTGACCAATGGTTTTGGTGCGGAAATTTCGGCATGGATTGGGGAACATTGCTTCCAATATCTGGATGCACCGGTTATGCGTTGTGCCAGTTTAGATACCGCAATTCCGATGAATAAAGCTTTAGAAGATGAGTTTTTGGCAAAAGCCAGATTAGCAACAACGATTGAAAAATTATTGAAATATTAACCGCGGTTTCCAGCCGTATTGTCATGCTGAATTTATTTCAGCATCTTATTGCTTTAAGACCCTGAATTAAATTCAGGGTGACGACAAAGTAAAAAATCACAATGAGCAATTTTAAAATCCAGGGAAACATAGTTGAAATTACCGATCGAAATATTTTCTTTGGTGAAGTAGAAGTAGAAGATGGAAAAATTAAATCCATCAATAAAATAGCTGAAGCAAGAGATGAAACGCATTTTATCCTTCCAGGTTTTATTGATAGCCATGTTCATATTGAAAGCAGCATGCTCATACCAAGTGAATTTGCGAGGCTGGCGGTCGTTCACGGAACGGTTGCTACGATTAGCGATCCGCATGAAATTGCCAATGTTTGCGGCATGGAAGGCGTGGAGTTTATGATTGAAAATGGCAATACTGTTCCCTTCAAATTTAACTTTGGTGCACCCAGCTGTGTTCCGGCCACTATTTTCGAAACCGCTGGCGCTGAATTAAATCACGATGATGTGAAGTCGCTTTTAGAACGGCCGGAAATTAAATACCTCAGCGAAATGATGAATTTTCCTGGAGTGCTTCATGAGGATGAGGAGGTTTTAAAAAAAATTGCAGCAGCGCATGATTTAGGTAAACCTGTTGATGGACACGCACCTGGTTTGCGTGGCGATGCTGTTCAACAATATATTGATGCAGGAATTTCTACAGACCACGAATGTTTTACCGCAGAAGAAGCATTAGATAAGCTACAGCGTGGAATGAAAATTCTCATTCGCGAAGGAAGTGCCGCCAAAAATTTTGAGGCGCTAATCGATTTGCTTAACGATTGGCCAGATATGATGATGTTTTGCAGTGACGATAAACACCCTGACAGCTTGGTGGAAAGCCATATCAACGAAATTTGCGCCAGAGCAGTGGCGAAAGGAATTGATATTTTTAACGTTTTACAAGCGGCTTGCATCAATCCGATTCTTCATTATAAGTTAGATGTTGGCGCATTAAAAACTGGCGATTTTGCCGATTTCATTGTTGCCGAAGATTTAGTAAACTTCAACATAAAGCAAACTTACATTAATGGTATTTTGCTTGCTGAAAATGGTGAAATGGTTGGCGATTGGGTGGAGCATTCAAGAGAAAAAGAATCAGTAAATCATTTCGACTGCAGTTTTAAAAAAGAGGAAGATTTTGCCTACGCTTTTACAGGGCAGGAAACAATACCGGTGATCGAGGCATTAGATGGCCAGTTGATCACGAATAAGCTCGCAGTGGTGCCTAAAGTTTCGAATGGAAACATCATCAGCGATTTAGAAAATGATGTACTTAAAATGGTTGTGGTAAACCGCTATCATGATGCGCCAATTGCTGTTTCATTTGTAAAAAACTTTGGTTTAAAGCAAGGTGCAATAGCATCAAGTGTTGCTCATGATAGCCATAATATCATTGCAGTTGGCGTTGATGATAGCAGCATTTGCAAGGCAGTTAACCTGGTAATTAAAGAAACAGGCGGTGTAGTGGCTTTAGGAAATGGAAAAGAAGAAGTGCTGCCTTTACCGGTTGCAGGTTTAATGAGTAATCATAACGGTTACGAAGTCGCTGCGCTTTACACTTCAATCGATCAGTTTTCAAAAGAATTGGGCGCTACGCTGGTGGCACCTTTTATGACACTTTCTTTTATGGCACTACTGGTTATTCCACATTTAAAGTTAAGCGATAAAGGATTGTTTGATGGAGATAAATTCGAATTTGTGTAGGCTTTTGTTAGAAATTTTAACAAGTGGTAGGTTTATTCCTGCTTAAAATATTCCTGCAGGGTTAACATTTGCTTCCTGTTTAAAACTTCTCCAAGTTCTTTTTCGGTTGCTTCTTTTATTTTTTTAACAGATTTAAAATGCTTTAACAGCTTATCGGCAGTAGTTTTGCCGATGCCCTCAATCTGCTCCAGTTCAGTTTTAAGTGTCCCTTGGTCGCGTTTTTTACGGTGGAAAGTAATTCCGAATCGGTGGGCTTCATCACGCAGCTGCTGAATCACCTTCAGTGTTTCCGATTTTTTATCTAAATACAATGGAAATGAATCTCCGGGATAAAACAACTCCTCCAGTCTTTTGGCAATACCAATCACCGTTACCCGATTTTCAATGCCTAACAATTTCAAACTCTTCATCGCTGAGGAAAGCTGGCCCTTACCACCATCAATGATAATGAGTTGCGGCAAAGGTTGGTCTTCTTCCAGCATACGCCTGTAACGACGGAAAACGGCTTCTTCCATCGTAGCAAAATCGTTCGGACCTTCAACGGTTTTCACATTGAAATGGCGGTAATCTTTTTTCGATGGCTTTGCATCTTTAAACACCACAATCGCCGAAACCGGATATTTTCCCTGAAAGTTGGAGTTATCAAAACATTCAATGTGTTTGGGTAGTTGCGTTAACCGCAAATCCTTTTGCATCGTTGTTAATATGCGGTCGGTTCTTAAATCCGGATTGAGTTTTTCATACTGATTGAGTTTCTCCTTTTTAAAGAACAGCACATTTTTTTGCGATAGTTCCAGCAGCTTTTTCTTCTCTCCAAGTTTAGGAACCGTAAATTTAAGTTGTTCATCTTCCAAAGAAAGTTCAAAAGGCACAATGATTTCTTTCGAAGTGCTGTTAAATTTTGTCCTGAACTCCAGCATAGCGGTAATCAAAAGCTCATCATCACTCTCATCCAGTTGCTTTTTAATTTCAATGGTTTGAGTTTGAATAATGGTACCATTCATCACCTTAAGGTAATTTACAAAAGCGTAACGCTCATCAGATGCAATGCTTACCACATCTACATTGGTAATGGCACTGTTTACCACGGTCGATTTGCTTTGATATTTCTCCAGCACCTGAAGCTTGCGGGAGTATTGATGTGCCAGTTCGAAATTTAATTCCTCAGAAGCGGTTTTAATAATCCCTTTCACATCACGAATGACGTTGCCGATTTTACCGTTTAAGATCTCTTTAATTTCAACGATATTTTGATTGTAATCACTTTCGCTTTGGTAAGCCTGACAAGGGCCTTTACAATTCCCAATCTGGTATTCTAAACAAACTTTAAACTTACCTTCGGCAATATTTTTATCATTAAGCGGCAGGCTGCAGGTTCTTAACGGATAGGTTTCTTTAATTAAATCCAGAATGGTGTGCATCATACCAATCGATCCATAAGGACCAAAATAAGTTGAGCCATCTTTAATCACTTTCCGTGTCCAGTAAATCCGTGGATATGGTTCATTCTTTACAATAATCCAGGGATAGGTTTTATCATCCTTTAAATTAATATTAAATTTAGGCTGGTGCTTTTTAATTAAGCTATTTTCAAGCAGCCAGGCATCAATTTCAGTATCAACAATGGTAAAAGTTATTTTCCTGATTTTTGAAACCAGTACCCTCGTTTTACCATTAAATTGTTGTCTGTCGCTATTAAAATAAGAGCCAACCCGGTTTCGCAGATCTTTCGCCTTACCAATATACATCAACTTTCCATCGGCATCCCAGTATTGGTACACACCGGGTTTGTGCGGAATTGCGGTTAATGCGGTTTTATGGTCAAAAGTGCTCATCAATTACAAAAATAGAATTCAAATGCGAAATCCTGATCTAAAAGCGGATAAGGATTAATGTTGTTTAAGAGAATTTTGGCGTGTCCCTAAGCTGCGCAAAGGGTCAGGCTATCTGTTACAATCTTTTGTGTTGCTTTCGGCTGCGCTCAAGGCAACACAAAAGGATTTCCACTTCTATCCTTCACGCGGCAGGCGTACTAAAAACCCAGTTTCTCGTCGAGTTCGGTGGTGCCTTCTTCCTGCTGTTGGTATTGGTTACAGTCATAAGTGATAGATACACCAGATTTAGGCGCTTCAAAATCGGCATGACTAATCTTCAACGCCGGATTGGCATAAACCTTTTTAATGAAGCCGGCAAAAATTGGAAGCGCTGTATTTGCACCCTCACCTTGGTTAGTGCTTATGAAGTGGAAAGCCCTGTCTTCGCATCCGGTCCAGATTCCAGTTACCAGTTGTGGGGTAATCGCCATAAACCAACCGTCAGAGTTATTTTGAGTAGTGCCGGTTTTTGCACCGATTGGTGCATTCACTTTATACTTATAATTTAACCTCGAGCCTGTACCGTTTGAAACCACACCCTTCAGCATCCGGGTCATCACATAAGCAACTTCCTCGCTCATAATAGGTTTAGGTATTTCTTTTTGCGAGAACAGTACCACACCATTTTTGTCTTCAATCCTTAATAAATAAATTGGTTTGGTATAGGTTCCTTTATTTGCAAAAGCCCCGTATGCACCAACCATGTTAAATATCGATGAATCGAAAGTTCCTAAACAGATGGATGGGTAAGCCGGAACATTTGGGATACCCATTTTGGTAGCCAGATTAGAAACTGCAACCGGGCCAACTTGCTTCATTAAATATGCAGTAACAAAGTTTTGTGAGTAAGCTAATGCTTTTTGTAAAGTGATGCTTCCCGGTAAAGGCTTACCAGAGTTTCTTGGTGTCCAGTTTTCGCCATAACCTTCGATGGTTACAGGTGTGTTTGATACCGTATAACATGGAGAATAACCATTTTCAATCGCTACGGCATAAGTAAATGGTTTCGCTGTTGAGCCCACTTGTCGCGTTCCCATCTTTACTTGGTCATATTTGAAATGCTCGTAGTTAATTCCACCCACCCAGGCTTTCACATGTCCGTTGGTCGGATCCATCGTCATCATGGCATTACGCAATAACATTTTGTAATAACGTACCGAATCAATAGGTTTCATCACCGTATCAATGTTTCCTTTCCAGGTGAAAATGGTCATTTCCGTTTTGGTATTAAAGTCAGTTTTGATCTCGTCATCAGATTTACCTTCCAGTTTCAACGATTTATAACGATCTGATCTTTTAATACCTTGCTCAATTTGTAAGTCTTTTCCTTTGAAAGGATTTCTACCTTTCCAGCTATTGATAAATTGAGCCTGTAAAACCTTCATATATTCTTTCTGAGCCTCCTCAGCATATACCTGCATATCGTAATTTAAGGTTGTATATATTTTCAGCCCGTCACGATCCAGATCGTATGGTGTTCCATCAGGTTTGGTAATGCCCTGTTCCTGAAAAATTGTTTTAATATCATTCTTTAAAACCGAACGGAAATAAGGAGCAATACCATCATTAACGGTTGCTGCATTAAAGTGTAAGCCCAGTGGTTTTTCCTTCTGTTCATCAAATTCCTGCTGGCTTAGTAATTCCGATTTCACCATCATCGCCATTACGGTGTTTCTTCTGGTTCTGGAACGCTCCGGATGGCGGGTAGGAGAGTACATGGTAATTCCTTTTTGCATTCCAACCAAAGTTGATGCCTGGGTTAAGGTTAATTTATCTGGCGTGGTATTAAAATATACCCTTGCTGCCGATTTTATCCCATAAGCCTGGTTACCGAAGTCAACCGTGTTTAAATACATGGTGATGATCTCTTCTTTGGTATAATTCCTTTCCAGCTTAACTGCTACAATCCACTCTTTAAACTTGGTTAGGACCAATGAAAAGAAATTCAAATTTGATTCCCTTGGGAAAAGATTTTTGGCTAACTGTTGCGTAATGGTACTTGCGCCTTGCTTTTTGCCGATCAGGTTATAGCCAATGATGGTAAATGTACGTTTGAAATCAATTCCTGAATGTTCTTTAAAGCGGGTATCTTCAGTAGCGATAAGTCCGTTGATTACATTTTCTGAGATATCTTTATACGTAACATTCGACCTGTTCTGCACAAAATAAGTTCCTAGCGGGCGGCCATCTTCGGCAATAATTTCAGAAGCCTGATTACTTTTTGGGTGTTCAATGTCTCTGAAAGAAGGTAGCGCACCGAAAAGCCCCAGTCCAATCATCGAGATGAAAATGGCAAAAACAGCTATGCCACCCACCACTATTTTCCATATGATTAAACTATATCTTCTTGTTTCTTGTGCAGAAAGGGATTTATTCATTTTGTGTTGTAATTAGTTCAAAAGCTAATCAATTGAAGCTTATTTTAGCCGCAAATTTATTAAAATTTTAACGAACCGGATTTTTGCTGCGTTCAACAGCCTTCGTGCTACTTGTAATTATCTTTTAAAAACTCTAAATATTCGTTGATGCGATCTCTGCTGTTCAGTTTTTCGAAGTTTTCTTTACTGATAATAAAGCCTCTGTAAAGATTTGCAGGCACTTTCATAATATTTTTTAGTTGCCCGATAATGCTCGACTCGTAAAGTTTTGCATCTTCCAAATCAATAAAGCTGGTTACGTAAATCAACTGGTCGTTGTCCAACTCAATCAATTTATGCGCCAAATCATTATCAGGGTAGTTTCCACGGTTAAACTGGCCAATTCCAAAACGCGATGAACTTAAAGTTAAACTCGCATCAGCCACATCAATTACATAATAATACTCATTCGAAGTTGCTGCACTAAAAATACTTGCTGGTTTTACAACATCAGCAGGCTTAACTTCTGCTGGTTTTTCAACAGGTTTTGCAATGGTTTCAGCAGGTTTTTCTTCCGCGGCAGCATTAATATCGTTATTCAGCGGTTTCGCAGGTACCGCGATTGGTTTTGCCTGACTTACAAATCGAGGTTCATTTGAATCGAAATCAATCAAAGCCACCGGGCGTTGTTTAAATTCAGCCAGATTGGCCTCAATGTATTTTAAATGATCACGCACCAAAGGCGTAACAATTAAATCGTTCGGATAAAGTGTTGTAATGGCATTAAGCTCCGTTAATAAGGGATCGAGCTTGGCTGTACGCCCAACAGCAATTGCTTTTAGATAAGCATATTGCGGTGCCAGATCGTTATCAGGAAAGGCACTGATATTATCATTTGCCTGTTTAATTACTCCAGGATAATCTTTTTTGGCATAAGCTTCGAAAGCAACATTGTAATTATTGTTTGCAATGTTTTCCATGGTACTTTGCTTGGCCGAAAAAGATGGATCTAAAATGGTTTTGGCATAGTTCGATGCTGGAAACTTCTGCAGCACCAGCTGTCTGAATTCGTTCGATCTGTTTTCATCAACTCCCTTATTGTTTAGATACAAACTGTAATATATAGCATCCAGATGGTTATTGTTCGGATATCTTCGCAACAGCTCTGTATAAATTTTATTTGCTTCGTTTTTATCATTTAACTCCTGTTGATAAAAACTGGCGATCTCGAAATAGGCATCGATAATTTTTTGATCAGACACGGCAATTAAAGCAGGCGTTAACGGCAGCGCATCAAGATATTGTTTTTCGAGTGATGTTTGATCTGTTGAAGATTGCGGATTAGTGCCATTTGCAGGTGTAATGGTGTTGGCAACATTGCCGCCAGTCATCACCTGTGTATTTTCCTGTGCTGATGATCTTTGGCTTTGGCGCCAGTTATCTTCCAGTTGCCGGTTCCCCCAGCGCTTTTTAAAATCAGCAAATCCGGTACTGATTGCAGCATTGTTATTAAAGTAGAACGTACTGCCGGCAGCAACCTGCGGCGAATTAAGCGATTGATTCGGGAAATCGGGATTATTTAAGGTTTGATTGGCAAGTACAGGCACATTTGCCACTTCTACTTTAGGCGTTAAATAACTTTTAATTCTCGCCTCCCTTTCTGTAGAAGGAAGTTTGGCAATCATTTGTGCGGTATCTTCCTTCGCGATAATGGTATAACGATCGGTTAAATACTTCAGGTTATCAGCCTTTTTAACAATGTTGTCGTAATCCGGAAAGTTTTTAGGCAAAATCATCGCCGTACTATCGTAATATAGTTTTGCCTTGATGTAATTGTTAAACTCCTTAAAATTTAAATCGGCAATTCGAAGATAGGATAGCGCTTTCTGGTTTTGGTTTTTTGTGCTTTTTTGCACAGATTTTTGATAATTTTCTTCAGCTTTGACAAACTTACCTTCCTTTGAAAAAAGTTCTCCAACCTGATAATAAATCTGATCCGTATAATCGAAATTCTTATCATCTTTCAGTAAAGCAAGCAGGGCTTTGTCTTCATCAACTTTGTAACCGCTAATCAAGGCCCTTACTTTAATACGTTGCAGGTTGGCATGAAAATACATTTCAAACGGTGCATTACTATTTTCTACCTTAGTATAATTAATAAAAGCATTTTGAAGATCGTTATCCTGTTCCTGAAGTTGTGCCAGGATATACCGCCAGCGAATGCGCAGTTGCTTGTCGTCGCCTAAACGCACTGCATTTTCTAGCAATAACATGGCCTCTTTGTTCCGCTTCTGATAAATTCTCATCTGGGCGGTTGTAGCCAATGGCTCAGCAATGTCATTTTTAAGATTATCGGCGGCACGTAACATGGTATCTAAGATTTTATCTGCCACCACCATGTTATTAAGTTCCATTTGGCTGCGTGCTTTCCAGTTCATGGCCAACACAAATGTTTTTAAATCATTGTTATAAGTTTTGGCTACATAATCAAAATACTCCGATGCAATAAAATAATTTCCTTTCAGATAATTTGCCTTGCCCATTAACATGTAAGCATCATCGATGTAATTACTAAAGCTTTTATCGTTGATGATACTCTGTCCCTTGGTGATGACCTCATCTAATTGTTTATTTGGCGTACCGGGCGTAAGCACCAGATTTACCTGAGGCTCGGGATCCAAATAAACTGGTAAAATTTTTTCGTAATTATCGGTATAGCTTTGTAGTAAGCCCTCATTATATTCAGTTAGCAAAACATTTGAGTTATAGATATAGTTATACCTTGCCGTTAAATTTTGAAACTTACGGTCGATAGCAGTATCTTTATTTGCTACGCAGCCATAAATAAAAAGTAGGCTGATAAGGAGGAGGAAGGGATTTAATGCTTTGTTAGAGTGTTTTTTCAAGTATGATAAATCGCGTTAGTGGATATTCAATAAACAAAATTTTAACAAAAATATTTTATTTGGCTGCAAATTATAATTATTCAAAGTTAACTTAATTATTGCATTTAAAAATGGAAAATCCTAAAGAAGACGATACAAATAAAAAAGTAAATGCAGCGGCAAAATATTCAGCCATAGGCTTTCAGATGATCATTACCATTGGTTTGCTCACTTTTATTGGATATAAAATTGATGAACATAGAAATAGTGAAACCAGGATTATTACCGCAGCTTTTGCTTTATTGGGAGTAGGCATTGCGCTTTATCAGGTAATTAAACAGGTAACGAAATAACTTAAAAGTTTCTTTGATTCATCCTGTAGTGTGCTGCAACAATTTAAAAATCAAACATTTTGCTGTGATACGCTTGCCAAAAATGTGATTAAAATCTCTATCTTTGCAGCAGTTTTTAACCACAAAGAATTATTTTTCAATTGACTCTGGCCAAATTTACAAGCGTATACCTAATTTTCGTTGGTTTAATGATCGGTGTAGTAGTTCTTATACCACAGATTCTCCCTGCTTCAGATATTTTGGTGCCAAGCTTTTGGCTCATCTTTGGGTTTTTAGGTGGGTTAACTTACATCGCTTATCTGTTGGCTCATATCGGTATTAATAAAAACCCGGAAGCCGGCGTGGTAGCAATATTAGGGTCGGTAATTGTGAAGCTTATTTTTTGTATGGCTTTTGTGTTGATTTACAGTATAAAAGCGAAGGAAAGCGGTCTACTTTTTATCGTAAATTTTTTTTCTCTTTATTTATTGTTTACCGTCTTTGAAATGTACTGTTTGTTGCGTAACTTGCGCCACCAAAATTTAAAGTAAAAAACTGCCAATAAATGGATTTTAACCAAGTTTTCATGTCGAAAGTTAAGAAGGTAATTGTTGTTTTTACGCTTTTAATAGCGTTTTTATCTATCAAAAATGATACTTTCGCTCAAACTGATACTGTTACCTCGCTACCTGTTGATACGGCTGTAGCGGCTACTCATGAGCCAGGTGCTGTTGTTAACCACGCTGAAGCGCATGAAGAAAAAGAAAAAGGTTTTGATATTACTTCATTCATTTTTCATCACATCAGCGATAGTCACTTCTTTACACTTTTTGGTCATGGAGAGCATGGTGTACATTTACATTTGCCAATCATTCTTTGGACAAACACTGGTTTAGTTACGTTTAGCTCTGCTGCTTTTAACTTTAATGATGATGGTACGCATGTAGTAGAAAAAGGTGGTCAGCGTTTTGTAATGGCACACAATAAAATTTACTACGCAAACGCTACTGCAAATGAGCATGGTGCTTTTGTATCTCACGAAGTGAAAGATGGTGCAGAAGTAGTTACCAATGCCCGCCCGCTTGATTTCTCCATCACTAAGAATGTTTTCAGTATGTTGTTATCGGTGGTTTTATTAGTTCTTATCTTTGGGACTATTGCATCTTCATACCGTAAAAGAAATGGTAAATCGCCAAAAGGTTTACAGTCGTTCTTAGAGCCAATTATTTTATTCGTTCGTGATGATATTGCCAGACCAAACCTGGGTCATAAATACAGTGCTTTCATGCCTTATTTATTGTCTGTATTTTTCTTTATCTGGTTAAATAACGTTTTAGGTTTGGTTCCATTTTTTCCTGGAGGCGCTAACGTAACAGGTAACATCGCTTTAACTATCGTATTAGCGGTTTGTACTTATTTGATTACCACATTTAAAGGGAACAAACATTACTGGAAGCACATTTTTTGGATGCCAGGCGTTCCTGTTCCGATGAAGATATTTTTAGCGCCATTAGAGTTAATTGGTACGTTAACCAAGCCAATCGCTTTGGCGATCAGGTTATTTGCAAACATTACTGCAGGTCACATTTTGGTGATGTCGTTACTTTGCTTAATCTTTATTTTTAACTCGCTTTGGATTGCTCCGGCTTCAATTTTCTTCGCTGTGTTTATCGGCTTAATTGAATTCCTGGTTGCATTTATTCAGGCGTTTATTTTTACTACGCTTTCTGCCTTATTTATAGGTATGGCAGTTGAAGAGCACCATTAAGAACATTATTGTTAAATAAATATAAATAAATCAGAAAATGACTGGAACATTAGCTGCAATCGGCGCAGGCTTAGCTGCAATAGGCGCTGGATTAGGTATCGGTAAAATTGGTGGATCTGCAATGGAATCTATTGCTCGTCAACCAGAAGCCGCTTCAAAAATTCAAACTGCTATGCTTATCGCTGCAGCCTTTATCGAGGCGGTTGCTTTATTCGCAGTAGTAGTTTCTTTGATCGCAAAATAATCAAAGAAAGAATTAATACAAGAACCTTTTCGGGATTGCCGTTAAGGTTCTTGTTTAAATGATTAGTTGAAAATAAGAATATTAAATATATAAGATGGATTTATTAGTTCCTGAAATTGGCTTGTTAGTTTGGAATAGCATAGCTTTTTTATTGTTATTGTTTTTGTTAGGTAAGTTTGCCTGGAAACCAATTATGAAAGCTATCCATGAGCGTGAGCAAAGTATCGATGATGCTTTGAACAAAGCAGAGTTAGCTAAACAAGAAATGGCTCGTTTAACCAGTCAGAACCAAGATTTGATGCAACAGGCACGTGCTGAACGTGACGAGATTTTAAAGGAAGCAAAAACTTTAAAAGACAGTATCTTAAATGAAGCTAAAAAACAAGCTCAGGTTGAAGGTGCTAAATTGATTGAGAAAGCTAAAATCGAAATCGAAAATCAAAAGAAAGTTGCTTTAGCTGAAGTTAAAGGTCAGGTTTCTACTTTATCATTAGAAATTGCTGAACGTGTATTGCGTACGCAGTTAGATGATAAAACAAAACAAGAAGCTTTAGTGGCTAATTTGTTAAAAGACGTTGAATTAAATTAAGTTTTAAAGTATAAAGTTTAAAGTAGAAGGTTTAGGGTTTAGAGTTTAAAGTTTAAATTGAACGATGTGATATTCAATTTTCAGCTTCGACTTTCAGCTTTCAACTTTTAACTTTCAACTTTCAACTCAAAAAATATGTCAGAAATTAAAGTTGCCGGCAGATACGCCAAATCATTAATCGACTTAGCTGTTGAAAACAACGGTTTAGCTGAATCGTACAATGATATGGTTTTGTTTGAAAAAGTAGTTGACGAAACTCCTGAGCTAGAAGCAATATTAAAAAACCCAATTGTGCCTTTAGATAAAAAAGTAGGCATTTTAAATGGAATTTTTGCAGATAAAGTAGGTAAGTTATCGCTTACTTTTTTCAAAATTGTGGTAAATAAAGGCCGTTCGGCAATTTTGTTTGCTACTGCAAAACAGTTTATCAAACAATACAACGAGATTAAAGGAATTGTAACTGCTGATGTAACTTCGGCAACAACTTTAAGTGCAGAAGCTAAAGCACAGATTATTGAAACTGTTAAAAAAGAATTAGGCGCTAAAGAAGTTATCGTTAACGAAAAGATTGACGAGAAACTAATTGGTGGCTTTATTTTAAAGGTTGGCGACAAGCAATTTGATGCAAGTATTGCCAGCGGATTAAATAAACTTAAAAAAGAATTTGCGCAGTAAGCGCTAGGCGATAAGCGTGTAGCGATAAAGTGCCAAACGCAAGGAGCCGAACACAAATAATATTGCGCTAAACGTATGGCCGAAAAACGCCAAGCGCCATGCGCCAAGCACTATACATTTACAAAAAGATATAATTAAAATTATGGTAGAGGTAAGACCAGACGAAGTATCGGCAATTATCAGACAGCAATTGGCGGGCTTCAAATCAGAAACCGAACTGGAAGAAGTTGGTACCGTGTTGCAAGTGGGCGACGGTATTGCCCGTGTTTACGGTTTAACTAAAGTTCAATCGGGTGAGTTGGTTGAATTTGCAAACGGCCTGCAAGGCATTGTATTAAACCTTGAAGAAGATAACGTTGGTGTGGTACTTTTGGGTGCTTCTGACGAAATTAAAGAAGGCGATACAATTAAACGTACCAAAAAAATTGCCTCTATTAAAGTTGGTGAAGGTATGCTTGGCCGCGTAGTAAACACTTTAGGAGAGCCTTTAGATGGTAAAGGTCCGATTTTAGGTGAAACTTACGAAATGCCTTTAGAGCGTAAAGCACCAGGTGTAATTTATCGTCAGCCGGTAAACGAGCCTTTACAAACTGGTATTAAAGCAATTGATGCGATGATTCCAATTGGTCGTGGTCAGCGTGAGTTGGTTATTGGCGATCGTCAGATCGGTAAAACAGCAGTTTGTATCGATACCATTATCAATCAAAAAGAATTTTATGAAGCAGGCCAACCTGTGTTCTGTATTTATGTAGCTATTGGTCAGAAAAACTCTACCGTTGCGAACATTGTACGTACACTAGAGGAAAACGGCGCTTTACCATATACAGTTGTTGTTGCTGCTTCGGCTGCAGACCCTGCTCCAATGCAGTTTTATGCTCCGTTTGCTGGTGCTGCAATTGGTGAGTTTTTCCGTGATACAGGTAGACCAGCTTTAATTGTTTATGATGATTTATCTAAACAAGCTGTGGCTTACCGTGAGGTATCGTTATTACTTCGTCGTCCACCGGGCCGTGAGGCTTATCCAGGTGACGTGTTCTACTTACACAGTCGTTTGTTAGAAAGAGCTGCGAAGATCAACGCAAATGATGACATCGCGAAAGACATGAATGATTTACCAGAATCGATTAAACATATCGTTAAAGGTGGTGGTTCATTAACAGCTTTACCGATTATCGAAACACAAGCTGGTGACGTTTCTGCATATATTCCAACCAACGTAATTTCAATTACTGATGGTCAGATTTTCTTAGAGTCTAACTTATTTAACTCTGGTATTCGTCCGGCTATTAACGTAGGTATTTCGGTATCACGTGTGGGTGGTAATGCTCAAATTAAATCGATGAAAAAAGTAGCGGGTACGCTAAAATTAGATCAGGCTCAATACCGCGAGTTAGAGGCTTTCTCTAAATTCGGATCTGACTTAGATGCTGCAACAAAATCGGTTTTAGATAAAGGTGCACGTAACGTAGAAATGTTGAAACAAGCGCAATTCTCTCCATTCTCTGTAGAGAAACAAGTTGCAATTGTTTACGCTGGTACTAAAAACTTAATGCGTAATGTTCCAGTTAACAAGGTTAAAGAATTTGAAACTGAATTCTTAACTCAATTGGAAATGCGTCACCCAGAAACATTAGCAGCATTAAAAGCTGGTAAGTTTGATGATGGCATTACTGGTGTTTTAGATACAGTAGCAAAAGAGATTTCAAGTAAATACTAAAATAGTTATGGGTTACGAGTTAAATGTTACAGGTCTAAAGCTCGTAACATGTAACTCATAACTCGCAACCAAATAAAGAATGGCTAATTTAAAAGAAGTAAGAAACCGGATTGCATCGGTACAATCAACCCAACAGATTACCAAGGCTATGAAAATGGTTTCGGCTGCTAAGTTGAAACGTGCTACCAATGCAATTATCGCTTTACGCCCTTATGCAACTAAACTGAAAGAGATTTTAGGAAATCTATCGGCAAGTTTAGAAGGTTCTTCATCGCCTTTTATTCAAGAGCGTGAACCTAATAAGGTTTTAATTGTAACCGTATCATCAAACCGCGGTTTGGCTGGTGCTTTTAACATGAACGTAATTAAAGCGGCCAACAATTTAATTGCCGAGAAATATAGCGAACAGTTGAAAAACGGTAACGTGAGCATTATTTCTATTGGTAAAAAAACGCAGGATTTTTACGAAAAACGCAAGTACAACGTTATTGGAAACAATAATGAAGTGTTTTCGGCCTTAACTTTCGAAAATGTAACCAAAATTACCGATGCAATTATGGCTGGCTTTCTTAAAGGCGAGTTTGATAAAGTTGAAGTAGTTTATAACCGCTTTAGAAATGCAGCCGTTCAGTACATTACTACTGAGCAGTTGTTGCCGTTGCCAAAGGTTGAAGAAGCTGTACAAACAAAAGCTGATAAAAAAGCAGCGAATGTAGATTACATCCTTGAGCCTTCACAGGAAGAAATTGTTGAGCAATTAATTCCTAAATCAATTAAAATTCAGTTATACAAAGCGGTGTTAGATTCTCACGCATCAGAGCATGGCGCACGTATGACATCAATGGATAAAGCAACTGAAAACGCCGGTGAATTATTGAAAGCTTTAAAACTTTCATACAACCAGGCTCGTCAGGCAGCAATTACAACTGAGTTGACCGAGATTGTAAGTGGTGCAGCAGCATTGAACGGATAATATAAGTCTGGAGTCTTGAGTCAGGACTCTTGAGTTTCTTGAAAAATGTTAAAGCCCATTTCTTAATTGAAATGGGCTTTTCTTTTTCTTAAAAATAAATGCTATCAGGATTAATTTTCACCCTCATATAACCATTTTCAATCTTTTTGACATTGGTGCCATCACCCCGGTAGACTGATGCATTGAATTTCGCTTCTAGCAAATATTTGCCTGATTTTAGTTTTTGCAGGTTTGTAATTTCAAATTTAGATTGGTTTTGCAGTTCGGGCTTTAATAAAGCATGGTACACCAAACTGGAATAACCATTGGTTTGCAGGCCATAGTTTTCGCCAGATAGTTCGAAAACAACACCATTTTGTGAGTTGTTTCTACTAAAATCCAGGGCAAATTTACGTTCCCCAATGCTAAATAAATCGAGCTTATTCAAGGGCATAAACATCGAAGTTTGGTTGCTTGCAGGCATTGCTTGATTTTTGTTGTACTTTTTTACGAATGATAGGGTTATCCCATTTCTGTTTCCATCGGTAAATCTAAAAAATCTGCCAAACATAACGGAGTCTTGATCGCCGGAAATATATTCCTTTTGTTTAACCAATGAATCTAACTTTACGTTCGTTTTCGCGTTGATCAAACCCCGGCCTAAGCTTTCCGTTTGCACCATTGATTTTCCATCAAGAACGTATGAAACAGAATCTCTAAGCAATTCGAAAGGATCGGGTTTTTCAACAGGAGGGGGTTCGGTTGGCTCAATGATTGGATTTTCCTTCTTGCAGGCAGCAAGGCACATTAGGGCTATAGCAAGCCCTAGTAACTTTTTGGTTTTCATATAAGAGATTTTATTTGTGTGTGCTTAAAAATAATAAAATACTACGGGTTGAATAGCGGCTGGACAGTAACAAAGCTAATTTTTTTGTGACCTAATGTTAAAAAGTTGATAACGAGCTTAATTAAATGCAAATAAATGTACTGCCGAAAAAAGGACTTAATATCTTTGTAGCATAATTCCAGAACATGAAAAAATATATCTTCATTATATTACTCGCCGCTCCATTTTTGGCCATTGCACAATCACCGGCCAGAGATTATACCAACGCAGTGCTTTGGCAACAAACATCTGGCGAATACAGAGCTTTGTGTTTTCAGGCTTATAATTTTGCCCGCTTATCATTAAAGGAAGCGTTATGGGCCGATACCAGTAAAAAACCAAATTGTATTATCGTTGATATTGATGAAACCGTTTTAGATAACTCTCCTTTTCAGGGCCATGAGATCAAAAAAGGTTTGAGTTATCACCCTGTAGATTGGACAGAATGGACAAACTTATCGAAGGCTGACACCGTTCCTGGTGCATTGGCTTTTTTGAAATTTGCTGCTTCAAAAAATATCGAAACTTTTTACCTCAGCAATCGCGATGAAAAAGATTATGCAGCTACCTTAAAAAACCTGCAGGCTTTTGGCTTTCCCTACGCTAACGATGCCCACTTATTGGTTTCGAAAGGTACTTCTAACAAAGAGCCCCGCAGACAAAAAATTGCCGAAAGCCATAATATTTTAATGCTTTGTGGCGACAATTTGAGCGATTTTAGCAACATTTTTTATCGGGAGGAAAAGAATACTTTCGATCAGGTAAATAAAAATCAAAACCTTTTCGGGGTGAAATTTATTGTACTGCCAAACCCTATGTATGGCGATTGGGAAAAACCATTATATCAGGGCGAAAAACTTACAGATAAAGATAAAGCAAAACAGCGTTTAGAACGATTAAAAAGTTACTAAACATTTATAAATATTCAGCAATAAGTATTACTTTTGCTGCATCATAAAAATAAACATTATGGAGAACAGCGAATTAAAACACAATACAGAAAGTATGAAAACGGCTAACCAGCCAGGAATTTATAAATTAATGATTTTTGGTGTATTGATTTGCATGGTGGGTACATACGCTCGTTTCGCGTTCGATTCATGGGTGTTATCATTGGTTTCATGGATCATCCTTTTTATTGGTGCCATCATCAGCATTAAAGGTGTATTCAAAATTTTAGATGCATAAAATACTTTCTCTCTAAATACAGAAGCCGATGATACGCCAATATCATCGGCTTTTTTGTATTCAATTTTTTTTAGAAAAGCAGGTTCTGTTTTTCATTGGTTGCGAAAGTCCTGCCATCCACTTTATCCCGAGAAATTCGGGATGTTCGTTTCTGTCAGGTTTAGCTGGCAGTGGTATACCTACTATTTTAAACCCGACAGCAATGGAAATACTTTTAAAATAGCACAAACATAAATATGTTGTCATGCTGAGGTACGAAGCATCTGTTTCATCGGTTGCAGATGCTTCGTACCTCAGCATGACAGGATTTTTTTAAAAGATTGAAATGTATGGTGGGACTGCTTTTACCTACCAACCACTGCAATTGCTTTTCAAAATACTGTTTTTAATCTTCGAACTGCTAATTGTAAAAGATAACTCCTGAATGCCAACTGCTAACTCACTTGGGTTACCTAAATCCGTTTTCTGTATAAAGGGAAAACAGAGCGAAATAAACTAACCAAAGCGCTCATTCAAATGGCCATTTGAAGCAAATATTTTAAATGATTAATTTATTAGAACCACTGAATCATGAAAAGGAATATCATTGCTATTGCCATTGTGGTAACCATTTTTGGCTGCAACAGCGAAAAAAAAGAATATGCCAGTTCGAGTAAAGCCGAAATGGCCGATACTGTTCCGCTAGATACGTTAGCTCCCGAAAAAATCATTAAAACTGCCGACATGCGCTTTCGCGTAAAAGATGTGCAGCAAACCAAAGAACAACTGAGCAAAACCATTAAGGCAGAAGGTGGCGCAGTGGCCGAATTTTCTATCGAAAGTTCGATACAGGAAACCGAAAAGGTTAAACAATCAACCGATTCGCTGAAAGAAATTACCTCTTACCGAACAGAAGGATTTCTGGTTGCAAAAGTGCCGTCAGAAAAACTGGATGAGTTTACCAATACCATTTCTAAAATGGCAGTGTTTGTAAACAGTGCGGCAATGAAAATGGACGATCAAAGCATTGTTTATTTGGCAAACAAGTTGAAAGCACAAAACAGGGTTGAAGCGATCGAAAAAATTAATAAAGTGGCGACGAAAAAAAGTGCGAATGTAGAATCGTCGTTATTCATTAAGGATGATTATATCGATAAAAAAATTGCGAACATGCAGATTGATGATCGGGTAAAGTTTAGTACGATTACACTCAACTTCTATCAGGATAATACCGTAAGCACCATGACTGTAGCTAATGATAATTTGTATGATTACCGCCCGGGATTTGCAAACAGGCTTTGGCTTAATATTGTAAACGGCTGGACAATTTTTAAAGAAATTATTCTTGCGCTGGCAAATCTTTGGATGGTGTTTCTAGTGGGGCTGGGCCTGTTTTTCATCATCAGGTATTTTGTGAGGAAGAACAAAATAGCTATGGAAATGGCAACAAAGCATTTGATGGATAGCAGGCAATAGTGTTTCATTTGTTCTGTTCAGGCTCGTTTTTAACCAGCGTGAGATAGATCGGTTATACGATTTAATCGAAACACTATTCATGCACTCGTTAGAAACGAGCGCAAGCACAATAATAGACCTTAACCGGATAATTTGTTTCAAAGATTGCAGTATTGCAAATCAGTTGGTCGGTGGGGGCACCGACCAATAGCAGGAAAGTTTAAGTTTTGTCTTACTTCATTGCGAGGCACAAAGCCATCTTTTTTAAGAGATTGCTTCGTACCTCGCAATGACGATTTTATTAAGTCAGACTTTAAAATTTAAATCAAATTATGCGTCGGTGTCTCACCGACCGAAACTATTCTATTTCTTCGCTTTTACAGCCAAACCTTTTACTTTGGTTTTGTTATCGCTTACAAATGATTCCCAACCCGAATAGGTTTTTGATTTTCCGCCGGAAGTTATTTTTTGAAAGGAGTGGCAAACTGCAACAGCTAAACCGTCAGTAGCATCTAGAAATTCTGGCGTTTCCTTAAAGTTTAATAAACGTTGTAACATGGCCGCCACTTGCTCTTTAGTGGCATTTCCGTTTCCTGTAATAGATTGTTTGATTTTTCTAGGCGAATATTCAGTTACCGAAATATTTCTGGAGAGTGCCGCTGCAATAGCAATGCCTTGCGCTCTGCCTAACTTTAAAAGTACCTGGATGTTTTTGCCGTAAAATGGTGCTTCGATGGCCAAAACATCAGGCTTGTATTGATCAATTAAAACTACCGTTTTTTCAAAAATACGTTGCAGTTTTAAAAACGGATCATCAAGGTGAGTCATCTTAACTACACCTAAACTAATCAGTTCTGTTTTATTTCCCTTCTCTAAAATTACGCCATAACCCATCACCGCTGTACCGGGGTCGATGCCCATAATTATCCGTTCCTTTTTTTCATTCAACATTACAGCAATATTAAGCATATTTGCAAACTAAAAAGATAATCTTGACAGGCAAGAATAAAAAAATATTATCCGTCCTTATAAAAGCCGCAATCGTTGTATTTGCCTTCTGGTTTATTTACCATAAGCTAGTCGCAAACGAAAATCTCGAAAACTTCGGTTCGCTGTTGAAAGGAATTTCTCAGCTTGAAATTTTTAGTATCATCGGATTTGTGGTTTTGCTAATGTTTGTAAACTGGTTTCTGGAAGCAGCTAAGTGGAAAAGACTGATGCGGCAGATTGAGTCCATTAGTTTTTACCGGGCTATTGAATCTGTTTTTTGTGGGTTAACGCTTGCTATTTTCACTCCAAATAGGTTAGGTGAATATGGCGGCAGGGTTTTCTTTCTTTCTCCCAAACGTAGAATTGTAGGTGTTGTGGCCATGACGGTTGGCAACATCGGTCAGTTGGTTTTAACAAATGTATTCGGTGCTGTAGCGGCATGTTTTTTCATTTATCGATTTGTGCCGATTGATAATTTGGTTTTTTTAGCCGTGGCAATGCTAGCACTTGCTTTCTGCCTGTTTTTTATTGTCTTCTTTTTTAATATTCGATGGTTAAACGGCATTCTTTTATCTTTCAAATTCACCCGTAAATACAAAAAGTTCTATAGTATTTTGGGCCGTTACCGCAAAGCTGAACTTTTTAAAATCATACTGTTTTGCTTGGCAAGATATGCGGTATTTAGTTCACAGTACTTTATTTTGTTTGTTTGGCTTATCCCTGGCTTACAATATCTTGATATTGTGATGATGACCTGTTTGCTGTTCCTCATCCAGTCTGCACTGCCATCGCTGGATCTATTTGATGTAGGCATTAGGAGTGTAACCGCGGTGGAATTATTTAAACATGTTACCGATCAGCATGTGGCCGTTATTGCATGTACGGCAAGCATTTGGCTGATAAATATTATTATTCCTGCTATCTTAGGCACTTATTTCGTTTTTAAACTCAATTTTTTTGGAACTCCTAAAACTAATTAGTCTTCTATCTGCCGCTCTAACCCTGGTTTATGGTTTACTGGTACTCACCTTTATTAAAGGATGGCACAACTTAAAGCAGGTTAATGTTAGCCGAAATGAACCTGCAACAAAGGTTTCGGTAATTGTTGCCGCCCGTGATGAGGAACTTAACATCAGGAGGACAATTGATGATTTGGTTAACCAGGATTACCCGAAACATTTAACAGAAATTATTTTTATTGATGATCATTCAACAGACCGGACCGCTGAAATTGTTGCATCTTATGCCGATAGGGGTGTAAAACTCATTAAGCTTAACGAAGATCGGGCATTGAATTCTTATAAAAAGAAAGCCATACAAACTGCCATTGGTTCTTGTTCAAGCGATTTGATTGTAACTACCGATGCTGATTGCAAAATGGGAGCGAAATGGCTATCATCTGTGGTCGGCTTTTATCAAGATAAAGGATACAAAATGATTTCTTCGCCTGTGGCTTATTTCGAGGAGAAAAGTTTATTTGAGCGGTTGCAGTCGTTGGAGTTTTTATACTTAATAGGTCTGGGCGCTTCCACTATAGGTAATAAACAACCTTCTACTTGCAACGGTGCGAACCTAGCGTATGAAAAAAGTACTTTTTACGAGGTTGGTGGTTTTCAGGGTATTGATGATCTGGCATCTGGCGATGATGAACTTCTGCTGCATAAAATCGCAGCAAAATATCCAGGTAAAATAGGTTTCTTAAAAAACAGAGATGCCATTGTTTATACTCACGCTAAAGAAAACCTGCGCTCATTTATTCAGCAACGTAAGCGTTGGGCTTCAAAAAGCACCCGGTATAAAAATAAAGCGATTATTGTTCTAGGCGTTTTTGTTTGGACATTTAATTTGAGTATCATTACCAATTTTGTGACAGGTTTGTTCATCCCCGGCTTTTTATCGGTAACATTTTATCAATTATTGGTTAAAATGATTTTAGAAACATTATTTTTATGGGATGTGACCGGCTTCGCAAAAAGGCGCAGGTTATTGGTCTTAATCCCTGCTTTAAATGTGCTACATATACTCTATATCGTTTACATCGGCATTGCCGGAAACAGTGGGAAATATAACTGGAAAGGCAGGATGGTCAGGTAATGGATACTAGTCCTTCGAAAAAAGTATGGTTAAAATTTAAGCGAAACAAACTCGCTTTTAGTGGTCTTATTTTTATTTTGCTATTGGTATTGATGGGAATTTTGGGTTATCTGATCACCCCCGATGACAGCCCAAACGCCAATACCCAGGTTTTGCCACTCAATAAGAAAAAACCGGGCAGTACTTTCAAGTTCGTTATCCTGAATAAAAATCCAAATATTAAAACAGTTGGCTTTTTTGATCGCATGTTGAGCGGACAAAAATCAAATGTCACAAGTATTCCAATTACATCCTACAGAATTGTAAATAATTATGTTTTCGTTACTCCTTATATCGGCGATGAAGAAAAAGCTCCGGAAACTAAATATAAATTAAATGAAATTTGTCCGAGGTGTACACCCTATTCTAAATTAGGAACACCGGCTACCTTGTTCGAAATGTATAATGTTTACGAAAAAACATATTGGTTGGGAACTGATATTTATGGTCGTGATTTATTAAGCCGGATGATTTTAGGAATTCGCGTTTCTCTTTCGGTAGGCTTAATGGCCGTTTTAATCTCATTATTTATCGGGGTGAGTTTGGGCGCCATTGCGGGTTACTTTGGTGGCAGAATCGATGCCGCAATCAGCTGGTTCATGAACGTAGTTTGGTCATTGCCATCATTGTTATTGGTTATTGCGATTTCCTTCGCTTTAGGTAAGGGTTTCTGGCAAATTTTTATTGCAGTGGGCTTATCTACCTGGGTTGATGTGGCCCGTTTGGTACGCGGACAAGTAATGGCGTTAAAGGAAGTTGAATTTGTGGAGGCAGCAAGGGCACTGGGGTTTAGCACTTCCAGAACCATTATTAAACACATTTTACCCAATATAGCCGGGCCAATTTTAGTAGTCGCTTCCTCTAATTTCGCATCAGCTATTTTATTAGAAACTGGCCTGAGTTTTCTTGGGTTTGGTGCGCAACCACCCATGGCAAGCTGGGGGAGTATGATTAAGGAACATTACGGCTACATCATTATGGATGCAGCTTATTTAGCCGTTTTACCAGGTTTGGCTATCATGTTAACTGTTTATGCTTTTAATGTTTTAGCCATTGGCTTACGCGATGCTTTTGATGTAAAAGGGCAAAATGTAAGCGTTTAGCAAAACAACGCCGCTAACAAAAAGTGAAGGCGGCGTTGTTGGAGCATTAATTTTAAAAACAATTTGTATGTTTAGCCTAAAGCTGTTTAATATCTTTTGTAGATTTTGGTATGTTTTGTTTTTCTAAAACTGCGCAGGTTTTTAACGATTTGATGTATTTGTAATGGTGCGTTCCCGACCATGCTTGTCCATTAACTGTTGCATTGGTCATTACATTTCCGAGTGCGTTTAAAACAACAACAGACACACTTCCTGTGAAACAATTGGTATAACCATCTCCAATTCCAGTTGCAACTACAAATGGAATAACAACAGATGGGCCAGATGCAGGGATTATTTTAATTTTAGTTCCAGGACTTGCGATTCCTGTCATTTTGTATCTTACCTGCCCAGTATATTTTGCCGTGTGTTGTGGTCCTGTATATACGACGCAACATTCTGGGGTTAAAGTAATTGTTGCGGTGCTCTGTTGTGGATTAACAACATTAATTGTCGTGGTCGTCAAATTGCAAGTCGTTGCTCCATTAGGTGAACCATTGAGAACAGCTTGTACTGTTATCGTATTTGTTCCTGGTACTAAACTCGATGTTGGAATTTGGATATGCTGATTTACCGTTGTACCGCCAGAGGTATAAGTATTTGTTACTATTCCATTAACGACAGCTTTATATTGTCCGTAGCAATTGCCTTCTCTAAATGGGCTATTAGGAAAGTAAAAGTGAATATTTTTTCCATTATTAAGGTCTGATAGTGGAATACTAAAATTATAAGACACGTTACCTGTTTGATTATTTCCAGTACTTGGGTACTCAACAGCATAGTTGTTTACCGCTGGACAATTACAATTTTGTGATGAGGTTTTTTGTACTTCTGCGTTTGTTTTACCTGCATCAGCTTTGGTAAGTTTGCCATCTTGCGATTGCGTTACTGATGCATTCGGGTCTCCAGTTTTGTTACTTTTTAAAACTTCTACCCTGCGTCTGATAGTTTTGCTTTCGCTATTTTTACCTAAGGCAATACCTATGCCAGCATTAACCCCAAAAGTATTAAATTTAGTACTTTTAGTTTGGCTAGTTTGCGTACCAAAATTCATTTGGTTTAGGTTGTAACTGCCTTGTGCATTTACTGCACCTTCTGGTGTAAAATAAGTAGATGCTGTAGTAGCTGAAGGTCCAAACAGATAATTTGCTTCTGCAAAGATGCTAAATCTCCAGTCTTTACCAAACCTATACCGATGCGTTAACTTTGCTACAACTGCAACGCCAGAGTTTTTACTTTCTGCCTGGTTATATAACGTATGCTCATAGTTTTGGCCATTTACCGGAGTGCTTTGCCTCACCGTAAATGTTTTCTGTTTTAGGTTAATGTAAGCAACGTTTAAAATAGGTGAGATGGTATAAGAACCAAAACTAAAATTAGCTTGTGCACCACCTTCGGTTTTAAAACCAGCCTGTTTAGGGCTGCCAGCTCCTTTTGCTATAATAGGAGGGGTGCCCGTTTGCCCGGTAATGTTAAAAGGTTTGTAATTGCTAAGGTCATAATCTCTATTTCCTGTGAAATATTCGCCACCGGCATTAAAGCCTAAGCTGATGACACCGCCAGTTGCGCCGCCATAGTTTAATATTGGTACATAAACGCCAAGGTTTAAATTTTTAAGGTTGCCAATGTTGGTGTTGTTTTTCATGGCCGAGCTTGGTAACGTCATACCAGCGCCCAGAGATAACTCCGTTTTTCCATAGCCACCTCTAATTACCGGTTTTTGTTGCTGTGCTTGTATAGTGATGTAAAACAAGCAAATCAATAATGTAAATAATTGTTTCATAACTTTTGGTTTAAGGTTAATTTCGAAATTTGAGCTAATTGATTGTGTATAGCTAATTTCTGTAAATAGAAAGCTTGCAAAAATCCCTAGATATAGGGAGCAGGATTATGATGCTATGCAGCTTTTAAAATGAAAAACAGGTTTTGATTTTTATCCCCTCCTGCCTGCCGCAGGCAGGGGTGCAGCGGTGCCCTACAACGATGAGGTATTACAAGAGAAGCGTATAAGTAAAAAACGGAAATGGCTTCGTTTGTTGAAGCTATTTGCGCTACAGGAAATATTAAGCGTGATTTTAGCGAAGGTTTTTATAGTAATAAGCAATGGCTTCGCCCAGAGAAGAAATATGCAGCTTTTCGTAGATGCGTTTGGTATGCGTGTTTACAGTCGTATAACTAACACCCAGTTTATCTGCCACCATTTTATAACTTAAGCCCTCTGCCAGTAGCGATAGAACTTCGGTTTCTTTAGGACTTAGCGGCGATTTTTTAGCAGTGGGTTTGAAATAATCCAATACTTTTTGCGCAATGGCTGGATTCATGGCTGCACCGCCTTCAATTACTTCATCAATGGCTTGTAAAATGCGCTGCGGTTTATCGTTTTTTAAAATATATCCGCTTGCGCCATTTTTTATACTTGTAAAAATTTTTTCACTGTCATCGTACGCCGTTTGCATGAGCACCTTAACGTTGGGATATTTGTTTTTAATCATTTTTAAACCCGCCAATCCATCTACTTCGGGCATATTAATATCCATTAACACTAAATCAGGATATGTGCTATCGATATCCTCAATGGCACTTTTGCAATTTGCAGCCTCGCCTACAACTTTTAATGCGTCGTTTAAACTGAATAAGGCCTTCAAGCTATCTCGGCGTTCAGCGCTATCATCATAAATAAAAATGCGGATGCTCATAGTCATAAATTTAAGCACAATTATAATATTGCCTTGTAATTAAATTAAGGGACAAGTGGAATCATTACTGAAATGATGGAGCCATTTTCTTTAGAAGATTCGAGATGGAAAATCCCATTTAGTTCCGTTGTTCTCTTTTTCATATTCGAGAGCCCATTACCCAAGGTGCTGAAAGGATCGAAACCAATTCCGTTATCACTAATTTTTAGGTAAATGCGATTATTGATGATTTCAATGTTAACAACCGCATGGCTTGATTGACTATATTTGGCAATGTTGTTTATGGCTTCTTTAGTGATGAAAACAATATTTTTTCGGGTATTTATATCTGTTAATTTGGTGTTTAGGGTTGGGTCGATTTGTATGTGGTAATGAATGTTAGTGGCGCCTAAAATATCATTGGCGAAATTTTTTATACGGCTCCCAATGGTCATAAATTCATCCTTTCCCGGCTTCATGCTCCAAATAATATCGCCAATTTTATCCGATAAACTTTTGGATTGATTTTCGATTTTATCAAGAATTTTTTGAGTCTGTTTGATGTCTTTATGGATTAAACGGTTGGCAACGGCGCTATTTAACTGTAAGCTACTTAATGTTGCACCAATATCATCATGTAAATCGGCAGTTATGGTGCTTCTTTGCTGTTCTAAAGCAAGCTGTTGATTAAACTTAATTTGTTGTTTGGCAAGCTTCCGTCTGCTAAAAACCCAGAATATTAGGGATGATATACAAATTGTGATAAATGCCCAAAACCAAATGGCTTTATAAAACGGGGTTTTGATGAAGAAATTAATTTGAATGCTATTTTTACTGACTCTATTGTTCACATCTCTTGCTCTAATGTAAATATCGTTACTTCCATTATTCAGCTGGATATTTAATGTGTTGCCGTCTAAATCATTCCAATGTGATTGATCATTGATTGCGTATTGGATGTTTTTAAAATGTCCGCTCAATTCCACACCGGCAAATTGCATTGCAATATTATTTTCATCACTATTTAATTGATAAGTTTTCGCTACCTCCACTACCTTATTATTAATTTTTATGCCCGTAATTTCTGGCTTGATATCAAAAGCTGAGTTTTTATAATTTAAAGGGATTTTTGCGATACCGTTTTCTGTAGCTGCGTACATGGTATCTTTGTATATCGAAAAATCGTTGACCGTATTTGAAGGCAATCCATCATTTTTGGAAACATTACAAATCGTGTATGTTAATTTTCCATTTTTGAATTTATAATCAATAATCGAAATTCCTGATTTGGACCCTAGCCAGATGCTGTTGTTTTGGGTTGCTATGCAACTAATATTTTCAGGAATTCCGGTATTTTCATTGATGCAGCTCACGATTTTATCCTCGTGTAACAGCAACAATTTACCACTCGCCGTACTTGCCCAAAGCATATTGTTCTGAGCATAGGCTAAATTTTTCAACTTCTCCGAACTCCAGGTTTTTCCGAGTGAAATAAGTTTAGCAGAATCAGATACTAAGCTGTATTTATATAAGCCCTTTTGGCCTATGTAGTATATAAATTGATTTGCTTTTACCAGACTTAATGTTATTTCGGGGGCACTGTTTCGAACCATTTTTGTTTCAAAACTTTTTGTGTTCAGTTTAATTAGTCCTGAATTGCTGCCGATAACCATCAGGGTGTCATTCATCAGAGCAGCAGATTTTGCGTAAGCAAATGATCCATTTCCTGCTAGGATATTTCGGGTTGGCCCAAAATTGATCGTATAGCCAATGTCGTGCAGGGCGATGATATTATTTTGTGTGTAAATAATTTTTCTTATCCATGTAGTTCTATTTGGGTTTTTAACTGTTTTTTTTGTAATCAGCTTATTTTTCAACTGTAAAATTTCTCCATCATAGTTTCCAGCAGCGAGTTCCCCAGTATTATTTACTGCAATACTTAAAAAATTGTTGTTGATGAAATTTTCATTGGTTTGAATGGTTTTTATTTTGTTTTTGCTGTAAAACACCAGCCCTTTATCTAGTGTGCCAATCCATAAGTTATCAAAACGATCTATGTACGCACAATTGGTTGCCCTGCCCACATTTACCTGGTACAATTGCCTTAAATTATCCTTGTTGAATATCGAAACCATCCCATCTTGACTGATGATGGTTAGTTTGCCATTAGAAAATTTTTGCAAGGTGTGATCAGTACGAAAGTGAATGCTATCAATCTGATAGCTGAGCGGCTTGATGCCCCAAAAGGCAATTTTATATCCTAAATTTTTATTTGAAAAGAGATATAATTGATTATCCAGCATGATTTGCTTGTCTATGCTGGTAGCAGAATTTAAAATTAGGCTATCGATATTCTGTTTATTATGATAAAGCAGGAACTTATGCCGAATGGTTTTTTTTTGATTTATGTTCAGACTGCTTTTTAATGATAGTTTTTTATTTTCAATAGCCAGGTCTTCACTTAGATTCGCGATCGGCACAATCGTTTTGTTGTTTTGATAAATAAGCGCCTTATTTCTGCCTGAAAACCTTACATTGCCATTGGTTGTTAGCGTTAATCGCAGAAGCGACTTTGAAATTTCATTTAATTCTGCGTTGTTTTTTACAGCAATAAACCGGTTAGTTAAATCATCAAAATAAGCTGGGTTTTGTTTAAAACAGTTAATCCAAATGGTGCCATTTTTATCTTTTAAAACCTGCAATACTTCATTTGATGGCAGACCCTGGCGAACAGAAAAATTTTGGAAATATTTGCCGTCAAATCTCGAAATGCCGTTATCTGTACTTACCCAAAGGAAGCCTTTATTATCCTCTACAATATCGTAAATGTGGTTACTGGCTAAACCATGATCTGTATTGAACGTATTACGTTTAGCAAAGGTTTGGCCTTGCACAGTACTGCACATCAGTAGAAAAACCAGTAATATAAAGAGAGGCGTTTTGATGTTTTAACTATTTAAATGAATTTAACTAAAAACCTGTATGCAGCTATTTTTTCTTTTTCTTCGAAGCCTTAGCGAGTGGATTAAATGCTAAAGCCAAATTGATCCAAAAATCTAAATCTTCCTTCCTGTTTAGTACATCTTGCGAAACTAAGATATAACCTTTCATTACAGTGTTACTCATCACCATCGGCTCCCAGCCATCAATATTTTCTAAAGTTACCAGGCTTTCCGGAGCGAGCCTAAGCATCATTTTATCCCTCATCACCCCAATGCACATTTTTTGGTCAACCATAAATACCAATCCACCAAACATTTCTTTTTCTTCTACATCTGGCAAGTGCATTAATTTATCTGCAACGCGATTTGCGAGCATTTCATTGTATGGCATCACATCATTGTTTAAAACTAATTTAATGCATTAATATCCGATTCACAAAATTTGGCCGTTATTCTTTAAATTTGCATGATGTTGTTGAATTGTTATCAAGAAGAATTTTTAGAGGCGGGTTGTGATGAAGCCGGAAGGGGTTGTTTGGCTGGGCCTGTATTTGCGGCTGCAGTAATTTTACCTAAAGATTTTGTGTTGGAGGGCTTAAATGATTCAAAGCAACTTAGCCACGACCAGCGCAGTTTACTCCGCCCTATAATTGAAAAAGAAGCCTTGGCCTGGGCAGTTGCATCCTGCGACCATGAAGAAATAGATCGCATTAATATTTTAAATGCATCTTTTTTGGCGATGCACCGGGCGATAGAAAAATTACAATGTCAGCCTCAATACCTGGTTATTGATGGCAACCGATTTAAAGCCTATCCTGAAATTCCACACAGCTGCATCATTAAAGGTGATGGTAAATACCTGAACATAGCTGCGGCTTCCATTCTGGCAAAAACCCATCGCGATGAATATATGAGCAATCTGCATGCTGATTTCCCGCATTATAACTGGCTTTCGAACAAAGGTTATCCTACCATTGCACATCGCCGGGCCGTAATGGAAATCGGGCTGTCTCCTTTTCACAGAAAAACTTTTAATGTTAGCGATCCGCAACTCGAGTTGTTTTCAAAAGCAGTCTAATTTTCGTATTTTCACAACATTGTGAAAATTTTGCTCATAACTAAGCGGATTCCCTTTCCACCAAATAGTGGTTATCCAATTGTGGTTTATAATACCATGAAAGGTTTGCTACAGCTTGGTGCAGACATCACTTTGTTTAGTCTCAACCCAATGAAGGGGAATATCGATATTGAAGACCTTAACGATCCAATTTTTGAGCAGATTAAGTTTCATACATTCGATTTAGATACCGAAGTAAATGTGTGGTCGGCTTTCTTCAATATCTTCACTAACCAATCTTATAACGTTTCGAGGTATTACAGTGATGAAGCCGCTCAGCAATTGGAGAGTGTATTACGCGAAAATTCATTTGATGTGATCCAGTTTGAGGGATTGTTTGTGGTGCCCTACCTGGATGTAGTGAAGGCAAATAGTAACGCAAAGCTGATATACAGGGCGCATAACATTGAATTTACCATGTGGGAACGCCTCTCTCACTCTGAGAGTTTTTTGATCAGGAGGAAATATCTTGCATTCCTGGCCCAACGATTAAAAGCTTACGAAACTGATCAAATTAATCGTTTCCATCAGATATTTGCCATTAGCGAACCTGATAGGCAGAGTATTTTACGTTTTGGATGCGAAGTGCCTATGAGCGTTTTTCCGGTGGCCATCGACTTAGAAAAGTATAAAATCGATAAAACAAAAACGAGTTTTCCAACACTTTTTCATTTAGGGGCAATGGACTGGCGGCCCAATCAGGAAGGATTAGAGTGGTTTCTTGATGATATCTGGCCGGATATCGAAAAATTAAATAAGGATCTGCGATTTTATATTGCAGGCAAAAACATGCAAAAGCATTTTTTTGAGTATGATTCTGATAACTTAATTGTAGAGGGCGAAGTTTTTGATGCGATCGAATTTATGAATTCAAAAGCCATAATGATTGTGCCTTTGATTTCCGGAACAGGCATGCGGGTTAAAATTATTGAGGGCATGGCCATGAAAAAGTGCATTATTGCTACTACTACCGCTGCAGAAGGGATTAATTGCCGTCATGGTCATGATATTTTGATTGCCGATTCTGCCGACGAGTTTTACCGGTATATCTTACAGTGTATCATCAACCCTAAACGCTGGATGGAAATAGGGGAGAATGCCAGGAAAACGGTAGAGAACGACCACGGGATAAAGCTGATTGCTGGCAAAATGCTTAAGATTTATGAGGGGTTGGTAAGTGCTTAGTGCCAATACGCTCAGTTTTATGGCCTAAAAAATCTTTTGCTGGTCATTCTGGCTTATATCAATTTCATTTTAGCGAGCTCCATCTCAAGCCGATCAAAGTTTTCTTCATTTTTATCTACCACAAAGGGCTTGAGCTTGCTACACTCTTCCGGAGAATTAAAAAGCATTTTAAAAATAACTTTCGTTTCGTTAGCTGATATTTCATGAAAGGTAGCAAGTACCTGAAAATGGGGTTTCGAGTGCCTTTTCCATGCTACAAGAGATGGCTTTTCTATTTTGATAAATTCGCATTCGTTAGGATAATTGCCTTTCTCCGGGCCATGCATGATAAAACTCCATTTGCCACCTACTTTAAAATCGAACTCATTAAAAGTGTTTGTAAATCCGTTTGGCCCCCACCACTTTTGTAAATGAACAGGGTCTGTCCAGGCTTTATAAACTAGTTCTTGTGACGCATTGAAAATTCTGGTTGTTACAATCTCGGCATCTGGAGTGGTTTTTAAAATTGCAGTTGTCATTTTGTTTGAGGTTATTTGGTTAGTTTAGGTATTGGTCTTCGTTATGTTATCCAATCCGTTAAACGAATATAATAACTTGTTAGGTTTTTTAGCAATTTAGGTGCTAAGCAGTGTTTTTTGTTTAATAAACCTGATTGAAACGAACACGAAACCCAATAGTTTTTATTGGGTGAAGTAAAGTGCAAAGCAGGGCTGAAAATCCGATCATATTCTTGCTTTCGTTTCCAAATCCTACAAAAAATGGACTAAATTTTACGCTAAAACATTGATGTTTTCTTACTACTTTTGCGCAACTAAATATTAAGCATGAAAAATACCGCTTTAACAGAAAAACACATCGCTTTAGGCGCTAAAATGGTTCCATTTGCAGGATACAATATGCCTGTAACTTATGAAGGTATTAACGCAGAACACGCAAATGTTCGCACTGGCGTAGGTGTTTTTGATGTGAGCCACATGGGTGAGTTTATTTTAAAAGGCGAAAATGCTTTAGATTTAATTCAACGTGTAACCAGTAACGATGCTGCTAAACTGTACGATGGTAAAGTGCAATATTCATGTTTGCCAAACAAGGATGGCGGTATTGTAGATGATCTTTTGGTTTATCGCATTGATGAAAAAAGCTACATGCTGGTTGTGAATGCCTCAAACATTGAGAAAGACTGGAACTGGATTCAACAGTTTAATGATAAAGATGTGGAAATGCATAACATTTCCGATAAAACATCTCTTCTGGCTATCCAGGGGCCTAAAGCTGCAGATGCTTTACAAAGTTTAACAGATGTAAATCTGGCTTCAATGGAATATTACACCTTTGTTAAAGGTACTTTTGCAGGAGTTGATAATGTAGTCATTTCGGCAACAGGTTACACCGGAGCCGGAGGTTTTGAAATTTATTTTGAAAATGAACACGCCGATAAAATTTGGAATGCTATTTTCGAAGCGGGTGCTGCTTACAACATTAAACCAATTGGTTTAGGCGCCCGTGATACTTTACGTTTGGAAATGGGTTTCTGTTTGTATGGAAACGATATCGATGATAGCACTTCGCCAATTGAAGCTGGCTTAGGCTGGATTACAAAATTCTCTAAAACATTTACCAATTCTGAGGCATTACAGGCTCAAAAGGAAGCTGGGATTCAAAAGAAATTGGTTGGTTTTGAGATGATTGATCGTGGTATCCCACGTCATGATTATGAAATTGCTGATGCAGAGGGAAACATTATTGGTAAAGTAACTTCCGGAACACAGGCGCCGTCATTACAGAAAGCAATTGGTATGGGTTATGTTGCAAAAGATTTCGCGAAAGAAGGAACTGAAATTTATATTTTAATTCGCAATACACCAATTAAGGCCAAAGTAGTTAAGTTTCCATTTTATAAATAAGGTTAAGGATTTAAAGTATAGGGTTTAGGGATATTGCTTAAGCCTTTAACCTTTAACCTTTAACCTTTAACCTTTTTTTTGTGTCGAAAAAAATAGAAGTTTGTTTAACGCCTGCATTGATCGATTTATATGATATCGAACAAAGTATTGTGGTGGTTATTGATATTTTAAGGGCAACCTCATCCATTACATATGGCATAGAAAATGGTGCTGAAGCCATTATTCCTGTTGCTAACGTTGAAGATTGCTTAAACTATAGCGATAAGGGTTTCCTTCTGGCCGCCGAGCGTAATGGCGAAGTGGTTGAGGGTTATGATTTTGGAAATTCTCCATTTTCTTATACGGCTGAGAAGGTTGCAGGCAAAACAGTTGTACTAACTACAACAAATGGAACCAAAGCTTTGCACCTGGCTAATAAGCGTGCTTATCAGGTTGTAATTGGTTCGTTTTTGAATTTAGATTCACTATGCGATTATTTGGCTTCTCAAGATAAAAATGTGCTGTTACTTTGTGCTGGCTGGAAAGATCAGTTTAATCTTGAAGATACTTTGTTTGCTGGGGCGGTAGTTAACAAACTCCGTAAAAACTTCGAACATTTTGATGATTCAAGCGTAGCTGCCGAAGATTTATTTGCTTTAGCAAAAGATGATTTAAGAAAATATCTTCATAAATCTTCTCATAGCCATCGCCTTGCGCAATTAAATATTGAGGAAGATGTAGTATTTTGCCTGCAATTAAATACTTGTAAAGCTATACCTGTTTTGGATGGAGAACGGTTGGTAAAACTAAGCTAGTTTTACCTGTTAATTGCGATAAAAACACAACCCAGAAAATTTAGCGATAAGATGGCCATAAGTAAATAAAGAACTTCTTTCTGTAGTTCATTTTTGTAAGTTTCGATTTTTTCCCAATGTGGGATCAAAATATAGTTATTTACAGTAGCATTTGCATTACCTGCCAGGAGCTGGTGAGCCGTCATGTTATAAAAATCCCCAACATAAAACTCAGGGCGATTGTTTAAAAGGCTGTCAAACTTGCTCCGATAGCGTATGTGGAAATCCTGAATTAGATTAGATTTTAATTGTTGGTCTAAGTCCTTTCTGATTTTCTGGTCGAATGTTTTCACTAACCATAGGTTATATCTTGCGTTGATACGGATAGAATCTACACTAGCCACTGGCGTAGCAAAATAATGCGTTACTTTAAAAAATCTATCTCTGCTTGAGCTGTTTTTAGAAACGGAATACGTAGAAGCCTGAATCTCATTTGGATTAATTACTGTTTTATCAAACTGATAAAAAAGATGAGCGGGTTTAAAAATCAATTCATGAGGTTTTGACAGTTTAAGTGGTTCAGTTTTGATTTCTAAAACTTTTCGATAAATAAGAATGGCTAGAAGAGGGGAGAGATAGATGAAAACATTTGAAAAAAAGTAAAATGCTCCATACCTAAAAAACATTTTTTTAACAGGCTTGCGTACAGTCAGCATCCATATCACAACATTCGAAATTAAACAAGTGATGACTAGAGTGTAACCCTGAAAAGGTAAATAGTGAGTGATAAAAACGGTGAGACTAATCGCTAAAACTAAAAAAATCATAACTTTTTTAACTGCGAATAAATAAGCCTGAAAGAATGATTTGAAATTGGGATTCGTATCTATTGATAAAGGATTAATAAACGTTGCGAGATATGTTTTGATTTCTTCCGATTCTTTTACCTTTCTAAAGGAAAATTTGAAGTATTCTGTATTATCTAAATAGATAAATAAGGCCTTATTGCCTCTTGTTACATCATCTATGCTAAATCCCCGAATATTTGATAGATTAATGCTGTAATTTCGTGTAATATTAAGGCTTCTAGCATACTGCATAATTTGAAATTCACCACCTTCTACGCTGAAAGTTGTTTCTGCTGAAGCAATCCAAACTGAAAAATAGTATGCTCCGAAACCAAAACAAACTGATATAAAAGCAATTAATTCCTTATTGTCTTTTAGAAAATAGATACAGAATGGCGCCAGTATAGCAATTGTTAGCAGAAAGAAAACAAGGTGAAAATCATTTAAGAATGTTTTCATTGTTTTTTGTTGGATGAATTGAGCAGCCATTTACTTTGTTATAAGCTCTCTGATTTCCGGGGTATTTTTTATCGTAATCAATGCCTCTTCATGCGCCAGCCAATAAATGTCTTCGGCTCGTTTCATATCGAAAGTGCTAATGGCTCCTAAACCTTTAGGTTCAATCATCACATTACAAAATTTAGCTTTACGTTCCATATCATGATTAATCGACATAATACCTGCTCTTCCCATCAAATTTGTAATTCCTGTAATTTTATCAACAGGTTTTAAGTGGTTGCATGATGAGCCAATAATAAAATCGCATTCGTCCATTAATGGTTCAACCGGAAAATTGTTTAAAATTCCACCGTCAACATACATTTGTCCATCAATCATAATGGGTTTAAAAATTCCAGGAATACAGCTCGAAGCATGGATTGCTCGAATTAAAGGTCCTTTTGTAAAGTAAACCAATCGGCCTTCACTAAAGTTTACAGCAGCAATGGTTAAAGGAATTTTCAGTTTTTCGATGCTATCTTCAGGAAAGTATTCTTTTAATATTTGTGAGGTATTTTCGATATTGATTAAACCTAAAGAACCAACCGCCGGGCGAATAAAACGCCACAGTTTCGTTTTTAAAAAAATGTTTAGTCCTTCTTCGGGATCAATACCAGCGGCAAAAAACGCCCCGGCAATTGCGCCTGCACTGGTTCCACTAATTTGGCTAAAAGTGATGCCCAGGTTGCTAAAGGCTTTTAAAACACCCAGGTGCGCTATTCCTCTTATTCCGCCGCCTGATAATACGATTCCAACTTTCATATGAATGTTAAACGGTTTAAACCGGTTTATTGTTTAATTGCTGATGGTTGGTGATCATATTTTGACTGGTAACTGAAAACTGCCCATTAAAAACTACTTCTGTTTCGGTTTGTATTTAGATTGATTGAGGATTTTTTGCGCATCGTTTTCAGCCATGAGTTGTTGTATAGTAACTTTTGGGTTTTCTGCCATATATTTCTTTACAATTTGCCAGCCTGTCCAAACGCCCAATTTCGGTGCCGAATCCCTGTTTTCGCCAAGACCAGGGGTAAAAGGTCCTTCAGAAAGGAAAACCTGGATTTTATGGTAATCAGTTTCGTATAAAAAATTGTTCTCTAAAAAATAGGCCCAAATATCACCTTCGAAATTTTGCGCCCACTGCAATTGCTCAGAAGAATATCCAATTTTGGTCGAATCGGCAATGTTTTCTGGTAATACCTGATCAAGGAAATACAATATTTTCCCCTGGAAAATCATTTTCGATAACAGCGTTCTATTTTCATCCGGTTCTGCAAATAACTCCTCATGTGCATAGGTTTCAGCCACGCGGGGAACGATGTATTCCGGGCTAAACCTTCTGGATAAATACAGTGGAACGCTTTGTACAATGGCACCATAAAATTTGCTGTTCTTGCCTAAAAACATATCCAAACCTATACCTAAATAATTATCGCCAATGGGCATTTGATAGGCAAAGCCTGATACAAAAGAAACAATTTTAGGTATTTTCGCTTTCGGGTAATAGTATTTGATGTATTTAAAAGTTTCAGTTAAACCTTCTTCCTGTGCTTTTAAATTGGGGTAAACACTATCCACCTCTTTTGTTAAATCGGTATAAGCCTGGTCTTTAAACATGGTGCCTAATATTTCTTCGTTGCTATATTCGGGCGATCCAATCATTTTATGAAGGTAATCATCATAAAAAAAACCGTACTTATTTAATAATGCTGCATTGGTTACACTCGTATTTTTGTCTTTTGCTGCAAACAACTCTTTATCAAAGCGTTCTATTTTGATATTTAGTTTAATATTGCTTACATCAGGCCGATTACTTTGCTTGCAGGAAATAAATGCAAAAGCCAAAAGAAAAAATAGATAAATTTGCTTGTGTTTTACGTTATACATCATGTACAACAAATATAATCACATAAAGCATGAAAAAAATCTCGACGATTATAATTTTATCTTTTTTAAGTTTCGGTGTTTGGGCTCAAAATTTTCCTCCAATTAATTATGGTTTCAGGTTAGGATTAACCGCAACGCCAACCATTGGTTGGGTAAAACCAGAGCAAGGGAAAACCGATGGTGTAGGATTAGGGTTTTCTTACGGTTTAATCGGTGATTTTAATTTTGCACCAAACTATAGTTTTTCTACTGCATTAACAGTTACCTCAATAAATGGGAAAAGTACGGAGGCTAATGCTGCTCCGTATCATAGCGGAACAGTTCCGGTTGCTTATGATTTGAAGTATAAATTGCAATATATAGAAGTTCCTTTAACGATAAAACTCAAAACAATAAAGGCCGAAGGTAAACGATGGTATGGTCAGTTCGGGCTTTCGAATTCATTTAACATCAGCGCCAAACAAGATGCAAAAAATGGAAATGCTACAGTGGCAGACAATCTGAAGATCTCCGACTATACAAAATTTTATCGTGCTGGATTGATTATCGGTGGCGGTGGAGAATTTGATATATCTGGTAATGCCAGTATTTTGGCCGGACTAACCTATAACAATGGTTTTACCAATATTACAACAGATAAAAGCCGTGATGTGAGAAACCACTACCTGGCACTAAATTTTGGTATATTTTTCTAACATCATACATTGCGATACGTACCTCTTTCTTACTAATACCGACCACCAACAATGAAAATAGCGCTTGCACAACTTAACTATCATATTGGCAATTTCGAAGCCAACACAAAAAAGATAATCGATCATATCCAATTGGCCAAAGAAAAAGGTGCCGATTTGGTGGTTTTTGCGGAGTTGGCCATTTGCGGTTACCCACCTAGAGACTATTTGGAGTTTGATGAGTTTATTTCGCTTTGCGAAAATGCCGCACAGGAAATTGCAAAACACTGTGTTGATATTGCTTGTATTGTTGGTTTGCCCATTAAGAACGATGTGCTTCAAGGTAAAGATTTGTTTAATGCAGCTTATTTTATTGAGCAGGGTGTTGTGAAAAACATCGCCAGGAAAGCGTTGCTGCCAACTTACGATGTGTTTGATGAATATCGTTATTTTGAGCCGGCCACACGCTTTAACTGTATCGATTTTAAGGGAAAAAGAATTGCGCTAACCATTTGTGAAGATCTTTGGAACATTAATGACAACCCGCTGTATGTTTCAAATCCGATGGATGAGTTGATTAAGGAACAGCCAGATGTAATGATTAACATTGCGGCTTCGCCATTTTCGTATACACATGATGATGAACGGATAAAGGTTTTAGCAGATAACGCGAAAAAATATCACTTGCCTGTGTTTTATGTGAATCAGGTTGGTGCACAAACAGAGATTATTTTCGACGGTGGATCGTTGGTTTTTGATGCCGATGGGGAAATGAAAGCTGAAATGAAATATTTTGAAGAAGATCTTCAGGTGTTTGATTTGGCTGAAGTAGAAAATGTGCGCAACAAATATCCAAAAGCACAGCGTTTAACAGATATTGAACAAATCCACGACGCATTAATTTTAGGAATTCGAGATTATTTTAATAAATCTGGTTTCAAGAGAGCTGTTTTAGGTCTATCTGGTGGGATTGATTCGGCTGTAGTTTGTGCGTTAGCCTGCCGGGCATTAGGCGCAGAAAATGTAATGTCGGTTTTAATGCCATCAAAATTTTCTTCTGATCACTCTGTTCAGGATGCAATGGATCTGGTGAATAATATCGGTTGTATGCATGAAATCATCCCGATTAAAGAGGTTGCTGAATCATTTGACCATATTTTGGCACCAGCCTTTAAAGGTTTACCATTTAACCTTGCAGAGGAAAATATTCAAGCCCGCATTCGTGGAATTATCAACATGGCCATGAGCAATAAATTCGGTTACATTTTGCTGAATACATCAAACAAGAGTGAGTGTGCAGTTGGTTATGGTACGCTATATGGCGATATGTGTGGGGCCATTGGCGTAATTGGTGATGTGTACAAAACGCAAGTTTTTGAGTTGGCTAAATATATCAATAAGGATAAAGAAATTATTCCGATCAATACCATTGTTAAGCCACCTTCAGCCGAATTAAGGCCAGATCAAAAGGATTCTGATTCACTTCCTGAATACGATATACTGGATCAGATTTTATATCAACACATTGAGCAAAAGAAAGGTGCAAAAGCAATTGTTGCACAGGGTTTTGATGAATCGCTAGTAAACAAAATTTTGAAGATGGTTAATGTTGCCGAGTTTAAACGTTATCAAACTCCACCAATACTTCGGGTTTCACCAAAAGCATTTGGTATGGGCAGAAGGATGCCAATTGTAGGGAAACATTTGATATAAGTCAATATTTCTAATATTAGTTGTATAATTGTTTGGTAGTGAGTAGATTAAATGCTGTTTAGCATCCCAATCTCTCAATTATGGTTAAGTTTTACAATCAAAATCTTACCTCCGCAATGTGTAGCAAAATCAGCAGGCACATTTCTGCTTTCAATAATGTTCCTGGCGTAGTTATCCTTCATGATATCCGAAATTGGAGCATTGCTTACATGTCGGAAAATGGTTTGCAGTTATTAGGCACTACCTTAGATGAAATTTGTTCATTGCCCACCGAAGTTTATCATGCAAAATACTTCAATGCAAATGACGCACTGGATTATGTGCCTAAAATTGCCGCATTGATGCAGCGAAATTCATCTGACGAAACAGTAAGTTTTTATCAACAAATTAAGTTTCCGAATACACAGGAGTGGCTCTGGTATTTATCAAGCATTAAAATCTTTATGCGGGATGAAGAAGATAATCCTTTAATGACAATAACGGTTTCCATCCCAATTGATGCCATGCATCATATGGCTAATAAGGCACAAAGAAATCTTGAAGAAAATGATTTTTCCAGAAATCATCATGATGATTTTTTGCGTTTGAGTAAGCGGGAAAAAACAATTTTAAGAGAAATGGCACTAGGTAAAAGCTCAATAGAAATTGCCAATGTATTATGTATTTCATCCACTACGGTTGATACACATCGCCGAAATATCCGCGAGAAATTAAACACAAAATCTTCTTTCGAAATATCCAAATACGCAAGGGCTTTCGATTTGATTTAATATCCAGCTTGTCAATTTTGTTGGCAAGCTGGATAATATTCATTAAGCTAATGTAGCATCAACAGTAATTGATGTGTTTAAAAGCTTTGAAATAGGGCAGTTTTTTTCTGCATCAGCAACCAGTTCATCGAATTTCTCTTGCGTTAATTCAGGCACTTCGGCAGTTAAAGTTAAATGCGACTCAACAATCTCTCCCTTTGATGGATCGAGATTGATTTCGCATTTAGTTTCCAATTTCGTAGCTGTAAACCCAGCTTCGGCTAAATTTGCTGAAAGTTTCATGGTAAAACAGCCCGCGTGTGCAGCAGCAATTAATTCTTCAGGGTTTGTTCCAACACCTTCGGCAAAACGCGAATTGAATGAATATTGAGTATCATTTAATGTAGTGCTCTGCGTAGTTAATTTACCAGCACCCTCTTTAATAGAACCTTGCCATACGGCTGTTGCATTTCTTTTCATGTTAAATTTATTTTTTGTTGAGATTAGATTTCTAACAATAAATATAATCTAATGTTTGTATACAAAATGCAATTATTTCGTTAACATTTAATGAACTTTTTCTGATTCATTTTCTTCCTGCGCCGATTCAGGCGTGGTTATTTTACTTCGCAAAGATTGAATTAGTAGAATTCCCACACCAATCATAATCGAAATATCAGCAATGTTAAAAACACCGGTTTGAAAAATTTGAAAATCCATGTGCATGAAATCGGTTACAGAGCCATGAACAATGCGGTCGTATAAATTTCCGATGCCGCCACCAATTAAGAAACATAATGCAATTTGCATGCTGCCTGGCAAGTTCGGTTTCGAAAAGAGGTAATAAACACCGTAGGCTAAAAATAACAAGGGTAAACCTGTTAAAATAATTAAGCGGAAAATGTACGGCATGTTATCGCCCAAACTTAAAAAAGCGCCACTATTTTCTACTTTGGTAAGCGTAAAGAAATTTTTAATTAATGTAATGTGTTCATAATCGGAAATCTCTATCCGTACAATATATTTCGAAATTTGATCAATTGCGATGTTTAATATTAAAATAATGAGGAGGAAAAACCAGGTGTAGTTTTTATGGTAGGTTATTTTTTGATCCATTTTTTATAAGGGATAATTAAAGCTAAAATAACGGCCAAAAAGCAAAGAATTTTTGCAATGATATCGCCATTTTTAACATAAAAAGTTATTTCGTCGTTTAGATTGATGTCGCTTTTTAACGCCGTTCTGGTCCACCATTTTGTACTTTGTGTTATATCGCCGCGTTGGTTGATGAAACACGAAATGCCAGTATTTGCCGAACGGGCAACATCGCGGTGAGTTTCAATGGCCCTGAGTTTTGCATACATTTCGTGCTGGTCTTTTCCTGATGTATTACCCCACCAGCCATCGTTGGTAATAATGGCGATAAACTGTGCGCCATCCTTAACTTGCTGGCCAATCCAATCGCCCCACAAACTTTCATAACAAACCACCGGGGCGGCCCCAATTCCACTCTGGGCATAAAGCACACTTGGTTTCTCTTGCCAACCCCAACCGCTCACGCTACCACCAAGTTCAGAAAATACACCATCCATAAAAGAAAACACTTTAGGGAAAGGCATTTTTTCGGCGCCCGGAACCAATTTTGACTTATGATAAAACTGAATGTTTGCTGAGTTTTCCAATTGCATGGCGGAATTAAAATTATCCCAATACTGCCCGCTTCGTTCATCGTATTTTGCAGAAACTGTTCTTTTATCAGCGTAGATTTTTATGGTTTCAATTCCTGTAATCAGGGTGCCATTGCTGTATTTGCTCAGAAAACTTTGCAAATCTGTTATTTCAGGATAGGTTCTTACTTTATCTTCGTCAGCATAAATGGGCAAAGCGGTTTCCGGCCAGATGATGTATTCGGTGTTTGGCTGAGCCAATGAATCAGACAGATGCGTTAAGATCTTAATTTGCTCCGAAGGCGGGATGTCAGCAAGTTTTTTATAAGGATCGATATTGGGCTGCACCACTACCACATTGCTTGGAGTACCTTTTTGCTCGGCGCTGAAATATTTTGCTAACGATATTCCGATTGGGATAAGTACAACCGCGACCCAAGTTCCTAGTGCTCTAAATTTAAGATAACCGGTTTGAGATTTAAACTTTTTATAAGCCTCGAATGCCAGGATATTGCTTACTAAAATCCAAAGGGAACCGCCGTAAATTCCGGTGTAATCATACCACTGTGCCAGTTGATGCATTCCTGCTAAACCGTTGCCTAAAGTCATCCAGGGGAAAGCCAAATCCCAGGTTTGCTGTAAATATTCAAGTGAAATGTAAAAAGCGATTAGTCCGATGTAGGCGATGTTTTTGCTGGTGTATCGGCTTAACCTATAATATAACCAAAATGCTGAGGTCATTAAAAAAGCACCCAATCCATAAGGAATTAAGGAAACAGGAATGGCTACAAAGGTGCCGTTGTAGGCCTTTATCGCATTGTAAACCCAATAAGTTGATGCCGTATTCCAGATAAGAAAGGTTAACCCTGCAGTTAGGAATACGCCTTTTCCTTTTTTTGAAGCATCGCTGTTAAAAATTGAATCGAGGGCAATAAATAAGGGCACTAATGCAATTAATAACAAAGGCGTTGTAAACGGCATAGGTGGCCAGGCTAACCAAAGAAGAAATGCGCTTAAAAGGGCAAGCAGGTAAGATTGTTTTTTGTTCATTGTATGTTAATGAAAGCAAGAAATAAGGGCGATTGAAAGTGGAAATAAGAAATTGAGAATTGGAAATAGAAATAGTAAAATGAGACTTGTTCTAAAGCTGTTTACTATTTCTGCTCTTTAAAAAGGTAAAGTTTTTTGACACCTTCAAATGTCAATTCCTTAGGCGGTATAAAAATATAGCCTATTAACTACTTTCCATTCACTATTCCGTAATCTTACAAGCTATCTAAAATAGCACCTTTTTTCGCTTCGTATTCTTCCTGTGTAATCAGGTGTTTATCGTACAAGGTTTTTAATTTGCGAAGCTTCAAAGTGGTTTCATCTTCTGGTTCTTCAACTACCTCAGCAATTTGAATCGGCTCCGGTTCAGCCACAGGAGCAGGGGCTTCAATGGAAGTGAAATCTGCAAAGGATTGTGGCGCAGGTTGAGCCGGTGCATTGGCTTTATCTTCCTCCAGTTTTTGCTGGCGTAACGTTTCTTTGTATACTTCTAATTGCTCATTCGCTGCCTGATATAATTTTCTTGCCTGAGTTTTAGGAATAAATTCGGTAACAATATTTTCACCCGTTTGTGGTACGCAAATAAATTTCGACCCAAATAGTTCTTCCTTGAAAGAAACCTCCTTAATGTTTTTTAGGGAAATATCTTTAAAATTCATCGTTAAGCCGAGGTTGCCAGGTTCGCAATAAAAAATGCGTTTATTGGTAACGGCAATACTATCTGGTAACAAGTTTACAGCAGGTTTTTTCTGAACAGCGAGGTATAAAATTTCCTCATTTGTAGTTAAAAGGTCGTTTAATTTTCCAATAACTTTTTCAACCGCTTTAGGGTCTTGTTCGTCACTTAAAAATCTATCTATGCTAATCATAATGTTTTTTGAAATTGATTGATGTTAATTTATAGAGGCTATTCTTCCTCAGCACTGTATTTATCTTTGTTCTTTGCTCTTTTATCCTTGCTCATATCCCTTCCTGCAATGCAAATTACAAATTCTCCTTTTAAAGTATTGTTTTCAAAATGTGTTTTTATTTCGAGCAAAGTACCCCGAACGGTTTCCTCGAACATTTTAGTTAATTCTCTGCTTACTGAAGCTTGTCGGTCAGCGCCTAAATATTGTGCAAACTCTTCCAGGGTTTTTAGTAAACGGTGCGGACTTTCATAAAGTATAATGGTACGTTCTTCGTCGGCTAATTTTTTAAATTTTGTTTGCCTGCCTTTTTTTACCGGAAGAAAACCCTCGAAACAAAAGGCATCGGCAGGTAAACCCGAATTAACCAAAGCAGGTACGAAAGCTGTAGCACCAGGTAAACACTCCACAGCAATATCATTTTTTATCGCTTCGCGAACGAGGAAAAACCCAGGATCGGAGATAGCAGGCGTTCCGGCATCTGAAATCAACGCTATTTTCTGTCCTTCCTGTAAAAACTTGATAATTTCAGCAGTTGCTTTATGTTCATTGTGCTGATGATGAGCAAACACACGTTTATCGATACCAAAATGTTTCAGCATGGGCGCACTTGTTCGGGTATCTTCTGCCAAAATTAAGTCGCATTCTTTTAAAATCCGGATTGCCCTAAAAGTCATGTCTTCCAAATTGCCTATAGGCGTAGGTACGAGAAATAGTTTGCCCATTTGTTTTTAGATTTTAGATTTACGAATTACGATTGCCATATCCCAAATTAAATAGAATTTTGATTTGCGAAGAGGATTGTACATGCGACATAAAAATCTAAAATCGTAATTCGTAATTCGTAATTCAATCTTATCTTTGTAAAAAAATTAAATAATGCTGCAAGTTAATTATATCCGTGAAAATAGAGAGAAAGTTTTAGAACGTTTAAGTGTACGTAACTTTAAACAACCAGAGTTGGTAGATGAGGTCATTAAAATTGATGAAGACCGCCGTTCCACTCAAACCACTCTTGATCGTATCTCCGCAGAAGCAAATGCAGCTGCCAAACAAATTGGCGATTTAATGCGTGCCGGGAAAAAGGATGAGGCTGAAGCCATTAAAGCACAAACAGGTTCTCATAAAGAGAATATTAAAAACCTTACTGAAAAGTTAAATGAGTTGGAAACTGCTCAGTTTAATGCCATCGTTCAGTTGCCAAACTTACCTTATGATTTGGTTCCAAAAGGTTCAACTGCAGAAGAAAATGAAGTTGTTTATTTACACGGTGCACCTGCAGCATTACCAACCAAAGCATTGCCGCATTGGGAACTGGCTGCAAAATACGATATCATTGATTTCGAATTAGGCGTAAAAATTACGGGTGCAGGTTTTCCGGTATATAAAGGAAAGGGAGCCAGGTTGCAGCGTGCACTAATTAATTTCTTTTTAGATCATGCCATTGAAGCTGGTTACAAAGAAATGCAGGTACCTCATTTGGTAAATGCAGCATCAGGTTTTGGAACCGGTCAGCTGCCAGATAAAGAAGGGCAGATGTACCATTCAACTATTGATGATTTATACTTAATTCCAACGGCTGAAGTTCCGGTGACAAATTTGTACCGCGATGTTATTGTTAAAGAAGAAGATTTGCCGATTAAAAATACAGCTTATACACCATGTTTCCGCAGAGAAGCAGGTTCTTATGGCGCTCATGTTCGTGGCTTAAATCGCTTACACCAGTTTGATAAAGTTGAGGTTGTCCAAATTACGCACCCTGAAAAATCTTACGAGACATTGGAAGAAATGAGCCAATACGTTCAGTCGTTATTAAAGGAGCTTGGTTTGCACTATCGTGTTTTACGTTTGTGTGGTGGCGATATGGGCTTTACTTCTGCCATGACCTACGACATGGAAGTTTGGAGCGCCGCACAAGAACGCTGGTTAGAAGTATCATCTGTTTCTAACTTTGAAACTTACCAGGCCAACCGCTTAAAGCTTCGTTTCAAAGGTAAAGAAGGTAAGGCACAGTTGGCGCATTCATTAAATGGAAGTGCTTTAGCTTTACCACGTATTGTGGCTTCTATTCTGGAAAACTATCAAACTGAAAATGGAATCAAAATTCCTGAAGCTTTAGTGAAATATACAGGTTTTGATCTGATTGATTAAAAAACCTTTCCCTGCGAGCGGTAGGAGTAGGGCTTCAGACTTCCAATCCCTCTCCTCGGAGGAAACACAGACAATATAAAACCCGCTTCGTTAATAGGGAGTGGTAATTTCTTAACCCATAAAAAAAGCTTTGCATTGCTGCAAAGCTTTTTTGTTTTTATAGATAGATGTATGTTTTTTGATTATAAGATCAAAATCAATAATAAAATGATGATGATAATGGCACCTACAGAAAGATAAACACCGCCAGAAACAGCACGTGCCTGACCTTTTAATTCTCTTAATTCGCTACGTAATGCCTTACGTTCTGCTTTTGTAAGGTTTGATTTGTCCATGTCTCTGATTTCTTCCACACGGGTTTTAATTCTTTCTAATTGTGCAGATTGCTCAGCTGTTAGTTCGGTTGGGTTTTTAGCCGGCTTGTTAGCTGCCTGTACCGAATTGAAACTAATGCCTAAAGTGAAAATCAATGCTAAAGTGTAAACGAATTTTTTCATAATATTTAAATTTTTAGTGTTACGATGTCTACGTAACAAAAAACCTACCAAAATGTTCTGGTAGGTTTTAATATCGACTATTTTAAAGGTTAAAACTATTATCTGATTTCGAAAACAACATTTACGGTGAAATTCAGCTTAATCTTTTTAAAATCAATCTCAGGTGCTGCATCTGCAGATTCAGCCATTGCTGATTTCATCATGTAGTTTCTGTAAACTGGCTGTATAATATTGTCGCCACCATCTTGTATTTCAATTACGCCGTTCAATTTGTTTCCCAGGGCCTCAGCCATGTAAGTTGCTTTTTCTTTCGCAGCCAATAATGCCTTAATTTTTAAATCTTTTTTCAGGCTTTCAATTTTCGAGTAATCGTAGCTTTCGATGTTGGTGTTGGCAATGCCTTTTGGATCGATTGATTCTAAAATTGCATCGAATTTATTAAGGTCGCTAACTTTTAAGCGGTATTGTTTGCTGGCTAAAAAATCTGGGTTTTTCTTTTTCTCTGTAGCATAGTTCCAGCTGCTTAAATTGCTGATGGTTAAATTTTCTTTCGCAATACCTGCTTTTTGAACAGCAGCATACAGTTGCTTCTCTAACTCCGTGATCTCTACTTTTTTCTTTCCGTTTAAATATTCTTTTAAGGAAATGCCAATGTAAATAATATCTGGTGTAACCTCTGTTTCAGCAGATCCGCTTACGCTTATTTTTCTGCGTAAATCTACTTGTTGAGCCATTGCCGATGAAAGACCAAAAAATGCAACGAGTGCAATTGCTATTAACTTTTTCATAATGTTTTTTCTTTGTGTGTGCTGTTATGATGTGCGTGAAGCACAAATTCCACACCGAAAATTTAAAATTTTTTATTTTTTGATAAATTAATGTTGTCGATTCATCATCTTTCTACCAGCCATCTAACATTCCGAGGGGGCTGAAGACAAGCGTAAATGTGCTCTTTTTCGGCGAAAATTCAATGATCAGGACGTTCCCTAGGAATGTTTGGTGAATGAACGCTTGTTTTAAAACTTTAATAAAAGCATGTTATTTGCCATTTAAACCCGACAGAGCGGTTAGCCCGGAATGGAGCATAGCGAAATGAGGACTAGTAGCGATGGCGGGGCAAGGTTACCCCAACGAACCGAAACTTGATTTTCTAAAAATATGGTGTAAGAAAAGGAAAAATTTGCGCTAGGTTTTATCTTTAATAGCCGGAATTTTATTGTTATAAAACCTTGCGCAGCAGAAATTTCTGCAGAATTTTTACGGTGCCCGTTTAGGGATTGTGGAGGACTAAACTTTTGAAACTTTAACGGCAGTTGGTCCTTTTTGGCCCATTTCTACTTCGAAAGTCACTTTATCGCCTTCTTTAATTTGAGTTACGCAACCATTAGCGTGAACGAAAATACTATCTTGAGTTTCAGTGTTTTTAATGAAACCATAACCTTTACTGTCGTTGAAAAAAGTTACTGTACCTTTTTTAACAGGGTTCTCATCAATGATATCTTCTTGTCTGGAAATACCAATCTGAATGTCTTCAGTATTGATCACTTTCTTCTTTTTCGGATCTGGTGGAGTAGAGGAGATGTTTCCGTTTTCGTCAACGTAGGCCATCATATCTTCTAACGCTAAACCTTTTTTTGCATTAGCCTGACGCTCTTCCTTTTTCTCTTGTTTGTCTTTCTGTTTTTTTAATCGTTTTTTTTCGTTCTCTTTTTTACTGTATGTTGCCTGAGATTTAGCCATATATATTTAATTGTTTTGTTTTTTAAAAAGGTGAGTGGAAATGGAGATTAATGCAAATATAACAATACTAAAACTAAAACACGACTTTATTCTATTGAGCGCCGTTGATAATTCGTGAAATGTTAGTTGCTTTCTGCTAAGTGTTTAACAATAGCTATTACCTGTTTTCCCATTTAGCTTTATCAATCTGATATTCAAAATTCCATTTCAGGGGTTCGCCATAATAGGCTACCTCAATTTCATTTACTTTTACCGCACCTAGTTTTTCTGTTGCCTTTTGCGATCGATAGTTGGTGGCGCCAATGTGCAAAATCACTTTATCAACAAACTGAAAGGCATAATCTAACATTAGTTTTTTTAAAGCAGTGTTATGTCCCTTGCCCCAAAAATTGCGGCCAATGAAGGTATAGCCCACCGCGACAGAATGATTCTCTTCATTGGGCTCGTAATATCTCGAACTGCCAACAACATTGCCGCTGGCCTGATCGTAGATGATAAAAGCGCCTTTAGATTCCATAGCGCCTTTGAAAAAGTTTTCGAAAACTTCACGTTTATACCGATCTTTGTTTGGGTGTTGTTCCCAGATCAGTGGGTCGGAGGCAACTTCGTATAATTTCTCAAAATCATCGGCTTTTAGGGGAACAGCCTTAATCAGCTCATTTTCCAAGGTAGGTTGTAAATCGAAAATCATTTTCTTTTGATATAAAAAAGGCTGGCTAATTAGCCAGCCTTATAAACTATTTAACGATACAAATTTTTAGCTATTGATGCGCTCATTAACAAGGAGCGTAAGTCATCCTAAAATGATCGAAAGTATTTCTACAGGATCATGAAGATGACTAATCTACTAATCCTTCAATCTCTACCACCTCATTCGCTTCTTTTTGGTAATCCACCTTGTCAATTTCGAAACCAAAAAGACTCAAAAAATCTGAGCGATAACCAGGTAAATCGCCGATTGCGGGTAACGTTTCGGTTGTAGCTTCTTCCCAAAGTTGAGCAACTTTAGTTTGTACATCGTCACGCATTTCCCAATCGTCGATTCTTATTCTTCCTTTTTCGTCAACCGGAACTTCGCCGCCGGTATATAATCGCTCAGCATATAAACGCTGAATCTGTTCGATTGTACCTTCGTGAATACCTTCTTCTTTCATTATTTTGTATAACAACGAAATGTATAAAGGAATTACCGGAATGGCAGAACTTGCCTGTGTAACCAAAGCTTTGTTTACCGAAACATAAGCCTTACCGTTAATATCTTTCAACTGATCAGCAATGGTAAATGCTGTAGCTTCCAAATCATCTTTAGCACGGCCAATGGTTCCTTTACGGTAAACCGGTTCGGTTAATTTAGGACCGATGTATGAATAAGCAACAGTTGTAGCACCTTCAGCCAACAAATTTTCTGCTTTCAAAGCGTCAATCCACATGGCCCAATCTTCGCCACCCATTACGGCTACTGTATTTGCAATATCTTCTTCGGTAGCAGGCTCGATAGAAATTTCACTAACGTTGCCTGTATGAAAATCTACCGTTTTATTGGTGTATGTGCCACCGATTGGTTTTAGTGTAGAACGGTGTAAAACTTCGGTATCAGGGTGTTTTCTTACTGGAGAAGCTAAACTATAAATTACTAAATCAACCTGGCCTAAGTCGGCCTTAATTAATTCAATGGTTTTTGCCTTTATTTCTTTTGAAAAGGCGTCTCCATTAATGCTTTTCGCATATAAACCAGCTGCATGTGCTTCCTTTTCAAAAGCTGCACTATTGTACCAACCTGGTGAAGCTGTTTTGCCCGCCGAAGGTGCCTTTTCGAAAAATACACCAATGGTAGCAGCATCCGAACCGAAAGCTGCAGTAATTCTGGATGCTAAACCAAAGCCTGTTGAAGCACCAATTACCAATACTTTTTTAGGTCCGCTAATCGCACCCTTTGATTTAACATATTCAATTTGGTTCTTAACGTTTTGAGCGCAACCATCAGGGTGTGCAGTCAAACAAATAAAGCCCCTCATTCTCGGTTCAATAATCATTTTGTTCTTATTTTACGTTTTGTGATGTCGAAATTGGCTCTTCACAGTGTGATGTAAAAGCCAAATCTTTAACGAAGATAAATTTTTAATTCCTTACGGCTAAATGAAATTTAAATAATGCTTGCTATAGCACAACATTAAAGTAAAGATATTGTTAAGGTAATATTAATTTAATGTTATTAGAAGTCTTTCTTAGAATTCTATTATTTTAGCGGCACACAGATAAACCGAATATATTTATGAGAAAATTAATACTTTCCACAGTCTTTTTACTGGGGATAATTGGAAAGCTTTTTGCGCAAACACAATACCAGAACTCTGGATGGTTCATGTTTGTTAACAACACCAAATTTAACGAGAAATGGGGTTTGCAATTTGATGCCCAAGTTCGCTCTGCTGATGATTGGGACCATGTTCGAAACACTTTGATCAGACCAGCTTTACAATATTTTATCAATAAAGATCATAACGTGGCTTTAGGGTATTTATGGCAAACTACCCAAAACCAGGTTGAAGGCACTTCAAATACTTTCCTGCATGAACATCGAATTTTTGAGCAGTATATTTTTAATCATAAACTCAGCTCTATTTATGCCAGCCATAGGGTAAGGGTAGAACAACGTTTTATAGAGCGTACCAATGATGATGTTTTTGCGCAACGCTTTCGTTATTTCTTCCGATTAATTCAGCCTTTACAAAAAACAGCGGCAACATTTGATCGGGGTGCATTTGTAGCCTTGCAGAATGAGGTTTTTTTGAATATCCAGAATAAAGATCGAATTAATAAAAGTGTTTTTGATCAAAACAGGCTTTATCTGGCCGGCGGATATCGGTTTTCGAAAAAGGTAGATTTGGAAATTGGCTACATGAATCAGGCTGTGAAAAACACGACAAACTACACCAATAATAGTATAGTACAATTTGCTGTTTATACCAGGTTCTAATATGTTATTAATGTTTTAAAGTCATTTTTTGTAAATCGGCAACTACAAAATGTTAAAGATGTTGTAATTGATTGCGGTTTTTGCTCAATTTGCCGCGTGAAAAAATTCTCGATCCTATTTTTAGCACTCTTGTTTGGCAAGCGGATGCAAGCACAAGAGGTGAAAACTTCGTCTATTAATAATACACCTAGTTCAAAAAGTTTATTCAACCCAGAAAACAAAAGAAACTTTTCCCGGAAAGGAGATTTTTATTTCCATTGGGGTTATAACAGTTCATGGTATGGCAAAAGTGATATCAGATTTCAGGGGCCAAATTACGATTTTACGCTGCATGATGTTGCTGCACACGACAGGCAATCGAAACTCAATTGGTCATATTTGAACCCGAGTTTAATTACCGTTCCACAATATAATATTCGCGTAGGTTATTTTATTAAAGATAACTACAGTATCTCAATCGGCTGGGATCATATGAAATATGTAATGGATATTCCTCAGGCGGTTGCCATTACGGGAACTATTGGGGCAAATATTACACCCGAAAATGTATCGACAGGAGCCATGGCCGGAACCTATAATGGTCAAACCATTAATGTTAAAGAAAGCATGCTAACTTATGAGCATACCGACGGTTTTAATTATGCCAATGTGGAATTGGAGCGTTACGACGACATTTGGGTTGCACCGGGTGGAAATACATCTTTAACATTAGAAACGGGAATAGGCGGCGGCTTAATGGTACCGCGGACAGAAGCCCACCTTTTTGGTTTAGGTAGAAATAACCATTTCAGTATTTCGGGTTATGGTGTATCTGCTAAAATCGGATTGAAATTTTACGTTTGGAAACATGTATACCTGCAAAATTCTACCAAATTCGGGGCAACTAATTTAACCCGGGTACATACCACAGGTTACGATGAGTTTGATAAAGCAAGCCAGAAAATAAACTACATTGAAAATTTAACCGTTATTGGCGTACAGTTTTAAGTTTACTAATCATTTAAACCTTTACCACTGAGTATTTGCTGTATATATTTTTCAACTCTTGCTGTTCTGGTTTTTGATTGTTTAGGCGCTGAAAAGTAAATGTTATAAGCCCGCTGTCGGCCAGGCGTTAATGCGTTAAACGCAGCTTTCAGGTTAGGGATATCAGTTAGTTTACGTTCAAATTCTTCCGGAAGCCTCATCTCTTCAGGCTGAGCAGCTTCCACCTTTAATCCTGTTTTTTCAATTTCAATGGCTTCGAAAATATTGGCCTTAATAACGGCCTCCATTTCAATGATATCTTCCGTATTGGTAAACCGGATCTGCCGGCCTACACGTGTGTTCTCGCCGGTTTTAACTAAAATGCCATTTGCATTGCTCATTAACATCCCTTTAAAAAACAAAAGGGCACAATAGTCTTTAAAACCCTGGATGACAATAATGTTAGTTCCCTGGAAAATATAGCAGGGTTTACTCCATTTTAATTCTTCAGTTAAACCGCAGTCGAGGAGTATTTTTCGCAGTTGCAGCATCTCTTCCTGCCATTTTTTCGCTGAGGTAAAGAAGAGGTCAACCTGGGGATTAGTATTCATTGTATTCTTGTTGTTTTTCTTTGATGGTCGGCTAATTTTGTACAGAGTAAAGTTATCATTTATCCTCTCGGATGAATTTCAATCATGTTTTACTGCAGATCAAGCATTTTTTTAATGAGCACAACCTGCCCAAGGTGATAATAACTGTGTTCAATTACACCTTCAATATTTCGTAAATAGGTATCGTATTTTTTATCGATGAATATTTCATCTAAACGACTGTTGTCGAGCGCTAAAACTGCGTTTGCAAATTTTTCCGCATTGCTGATGAAATCCTTTACGAGATTATTCCAATCTTCCGCTGATGCGATCGGCTGAAGGTCAAAACTAAACCGATCATTAATTTCGAGTTTACCGTTTGCCAAAGCTTTTAACAATCCATCTAAATAATAATTAATATGAAAGGTAAGCATTGCAATTGAGTTTATGTTGCCTATTTTTTGAACGGCTTTTTCCCAGTTTACATTAATTATCTGTTCTTTAAAGTTTGTATTGGCAATCCACTTTCCATTTAAAAGAACCTCTCTTATTCTATTCGCAAGGAATAATTTTCTTGTCATTAACGATTTACTTTTGAATGTTTTAACTCAGATAATTTAATAAATAAAAATTGAATCGCCAGAAAATTCAGATTTATCATCAGGCTGTGCCGTATAAACCCGATAAAGTGGAAAGCCCACAGCGAGGAACGAGCGAGGACTTGAAACGATAGCGGGACTAACGATAAATTAAATACGGTAATTGCTTTTCAAAAAAAAACGCCCCAAATTTCTCCGAGGCGTGAAAATAAATGTTTAATCCTTAAATTTTTCTAACTCTTCCAGAACCGATAATGGTTTTATCTACAGTTGCATTTCCAGAATAATTTACGCTTCCCGAACCGCTGATGACTGCTCTGATGGATTGATCTGCCTTGATATTAACTGTTCCTGAGCCACTAATGGTGGTGGTTAAATCATTTACTGAAAGTCCTTTCCCTTCGAAAGCCCCCGAACTGCTGATCACTACTTTTGCACGATCTGCACTTCCCGTAATGTTTAGGGAGCCCGAACCACTGATTACGCCGTTGTAGTGATCGACATCGGCAGCTGCCTTGATGCTTCCAGAACCACTCACGGTAGTTGTTAAATCTGTCATGCTGATTTTTCCGTTAACCACCATGTTTCCTGAACCACTCATGGTTAAACTTGCCAATTCTCTTGCCGATACGTAAGCCGTTATTTTTTTTCCTTCGTATTTTCTAGACCAACTGGTTACACTATTTTGAGGACGGATAATCAACACGTTTCCTTTTACTTCTGTGATGATGCTTGCAATGGCTTCAGCATCTCCTTCCAATCGGCAACTCTCTTTGCTGCCCAGTGTAACTACAACATTTATCGGCCCTGCCGAGGCAATGCCGTTAAAATTTCTAACATCCCGGTCATCATCGCTATGTTTTGATGAGCTGATGTTAATTTGATCATTCGCTATTGCATTAACACTTGTTAATAATGTTGATGCGGTAAATAAGAGTGTGAATAGTTTTTTCATAGGTATAATTTTTCTGCCATTTAAGGATCGACTTAAACAGTTAATGACTTAATTTTTGTTTATAAGACGATCATTTTTATAAAAAGTTGCATGGCCGATGAAATTTCTTGATTTTAAATCGCTCCTCCCGACGCTCATGTGCACTTCGTTTCTGGTCAGCTTAACCCTTTTTTATATCGATGTAAAAGGCAGGATCATTTTTAAAGTTCTCTGCATTTACACTGGCATCAACTTTTATTGTTTTCCAATCGTTTGTAGGTTTAATTAAAGAAAAGGTGCCGCTTTTTAAGGTTACCCTCACAGGCATATCAAAGCCTTTCACATCTGTTAGCCAGCGGTAAGAAAGTATTCCCTTATCAATTTTATATTCCAATACCGGTATTTTAGTGTATCTCAGGTATTGGTCGAAAACTTTATCGAGCTTTAATCCACTTTGTTTCGCGATGTAATTTTCGATTTCAGCTGTAGTTACGGTTTTATGATAGAAAGTTTTGTTTAACCCACGCAGAATCTGTCTGAATTTTTCGTCGTTATTGATCAGTTGGCGGATGTTGTGAATCAAATTGGCACCTTTTGGGTACATATCGCCAGAGCCTTCTTTGTTTACGCCATAAGGCCCAATGATTGGAATATCATTACTAATGCCTCTTCTGATGCCAATCACATATTCATCTGCTGAAGCTTTGCTGTCAGTACATTCGGTAAACAGCGTTTCAGAATAATTGGTGAAGCCTTCGTGCACCCACATATCGGCAATATCTTTTGTGGTGATGTTGTTGCCAAACCATTCGTGGCCGCTCTCGTGAACGGTTATAAAATCCCACTTCAAGCCATGACCAGTTCCGCTCAAATCTCTTCCCAAATAGCCTTTTTTGAATTGATTGCCATAAGCCACTGCACTTTGATGTTCCATGCCTAAATGTGGCGCTTGTACCAATTTGTAGCCGTCTTTATACCAGGGATAAGGACCAAACCAATATTCGAAGCACTTCAACATGGGTTTCACATCTGCATCCCAATGAGGACGAGCTTTTGCACTATCTACCTGCAAAGCCCAGTAATCAATGCTCAGTTTTCCGTTTTCACCGTCATAGCTATCCGTCCAGTGTGCATATTTTCCAATATAAAAAGATACATCGTAATTGTTAATCGGGTTGCTTACAAACCAATTGTATTGTCTGTAACCATCAGGCTTTTCTACGGTGCTTCTTAATCTGCCATTTGAAACTTCCTGCAAGGTATTTGGTACGCTAATGCTGATCAGCATACTGTCTACCTCATCGCTTTGATGATCTTTATTAGGCCACCAAACACTGGCTCCAAGACCCTGGCAGGCCACAGAAACAAATGGGTTACCCGCTGAGTCTTTCTTGAAAATGAAACCACCGTCCCAGGGTGCGTTTTTAGCCACACGTGGATTTCCAGCGTAAAAAACAGTGAATTTATCTTTACTTCCTTTTTTGATGGTTTTAGGAAAGCTAACAAAAACAGCATTGTATTCTCGTGAAAACTTCAAATCACTGCCCTGGTAAACTACTTTTTCTACTTTTAAATTGTCAAAAAGGTCAAATTGTAATTTGTTGAAATCCTGAGTGGCGGTAAATGCAAACTCGTTACTTCCCGCAACTGATTTTTGATCGATGTCGATTTTAACATCTAAATGGTAATAGTTGATGTCATAACAAGTACGAAGTGGCGTGAGCGTTCCACGCAGACTATCTGCTCTTGAGTTTACCTGGTTTTTGCCAAGCATTTGTGCCTGTGCATTTGCCACGCATAGCGTAATAGCTAAAACTGCGAGTATTTTTTTCATTTAATGTTTATTTACGTCATTGCGAGGCACGAAGCAATCTCACAAAACAAATTAAGTGCGATCGAAATGGAGATTGCTTCGTACCTCGCAATGACGATCGCGTTTATCAATTTTACTTCAAAACCGAAACCGTAACAAAAGAACTGTTATTCACGTCATGATAAATTCTGTGTGTTGCTTTTTGAAAATCACCTGGTTCTGCCTGATAAATATCCATAAATTTTTGTGGATTTCGATCAGCTAAAGGGAACCAAGAATTTTGAATCTGAATCATAATTTTGTGTCCTTTTTTAAAGGTGTGTGCTACATCTGGCAGCGGATAATTTACTTTAGTGATAATGCCAGGCGTAAACGCTTCAGGTTTTTCGAAGCTGTTGCGGTATTTTCCACGCATAATTTCTCCGCGTACCAACATCTCATAACCACCCATTACCAAATTTTTAGGGTTAGGATTTGGGTTTGGTGCATCCTCAGGATACACGTCAATCAATTTCACCACATAATCAGCGTCAGTGCCAGTGGTAGAAACCACCAGATTGGCCAATACAGGACCAGTTAAAGTAATATCTTCTGTTAGTGCGTCTGTTTGGTAAGTTTTTACATCCGGTCTGCGGGCCGCAAAACGCTGGTCGTCGATCATATATTCCCGGGTTCTTCTGGCCTGAATGCCATCCTGATAAGGAACAGGGTTATTCGGGTCACTCACGTATTCGTCCCAACTATCCGTTCTTTTCACCTTTTCAAAACTTAGCTTTCCGTTAGGCTGTAAATAGAGGTTTTTGCTTTCCACATCTTGTGGTGGCCAGCTGGCGAATTTTTTCCACTCGTTGCTTCCCGTTACAAAAATATTAGCCTCAGCAGCGTTGAATTCGCCTTCTCCTTTTAAGTGGTGTTTGAAAAAAGGCAATTCGTATTGCGTTTGATAATCTATACTCGTTGTTCTTCCAAATGGGATATCTCCAAAATATGAACCATCACCGCGAACCCAGCCACCATGAAACCAAGGGCCGGCAACTAAAATATTATTCGCTCCCGGATTTTGTTTTTCAATGGCCTTGTAAGTATCAAAAGTGCCATAAGCATCTTCCGCATCAAAGAAACCACCAACCACCATAACCGCTGGTTTAACATTTTTTAAGTGTGGGGTAATTAATCTTGCTTTCCAAAAGGTATCTAAGTTTGGATGTTTAAACAAGTCGTTCCAAAATTTGATGCTATCGGCAAAGTACTTATCCTTTAGGTTTTTTAATGAGCCTGCTTCTAAATAAAATCTGTAATTATCTTGGATAGGAAACTGAAAACCTTTGGGTCCTTTATCTGGTGTGATGGGTTTTGGGCGGGGAACGCCAAAGCTACTCATAAAACTGAATGCATCCATCACAAATAAAGTTCCGCGATGGTGGAAATCGTCGCCTAAAAACCAATCGGTAACCGGCGCCTGTGGAGAGACAGCTTTTAAAGCCGGATGTGCATTGGGTAATGAAGTAGTGGAGTAAAATCCCGGGTAAGAAATTCCATAAATTCCTGCCTTGCCATTATTGTTTTTGATGTTTTTAACCAACCAATCTATGGTATCGTAAGTATCTGTACTTTCATCGATAGCTGTCTTGCCTTTTTTTGTTGTTTGCGGACGAATATCCTCAAAAGTACCTTCACTCATCCATCTTCCCCTTACATCCTGGTAAACAAAAATAAAGCCTTCACGCATCATGGCAGGGAAATTTCCTAAACTCAGCTTATACTTATCCGCTCCATAAGGCGCTACAGTATAAGGTGTTCTGTTAATTAGAAAAGGAAATTTTTTGGTTTGATTTTTGGGTAGGTATATCGACGTGAAAAGTTTAACCCCATCTCGCATGGGGATTTGGCGCTCTATTTTGGTGTAGTTTTCTCTAACAAAAGCCGAATCAGTTTGCTGAGCCAACAATTCATGAGAAACAAACAGACAAAATATAAGACAAAAAAATCTTGAAAGGTTCATTTGGGATTAGTTTTAGGTAATAAAATTTAAATATAGGCGATTAAGAATTGATTAGAAAAAACATCCCGTAAAAGGTTTGTTAGTTGTAGAATTGGCCTGGTCATTATTTTATCAAAATTTAGTTAAATAATGTTAAGGCGTAATCTTTTAGCATTTTTTATCGTCATACCAATATTAATTAAACACATACAATGAAAAGGTTATTAAGTAAAGGATTGTTAGTTTTCGCTGCAGCAGCGATGATTACAACTTTAAATTCGGAAGATGTTCTTGCTCAACGGCCAAGTAGAGCTGGTGGGGGCGGAGGTTCAGTTGGTGGTGGTCGCTCAGGTTCGGTTTCACCATCCAGAGGTGGATCTATATCCAGAGGTCCATCTGTCCAAACGCCCAACAGAAACGGATATGTGCCACGGGCGAATGGAGGAAGTATCAGATCAGGCCGCTCAGATTATGGCTATAACAGGCCGGGTTATCGCCCGGGCATAGGTTACAGATATGGCTATCGTCCGGGCTATGGAAGAGGTTATTATCGGCCATATTATAGCTATTATAATTTCTACAGACCGTTTTTAGGTTTCAGAATTGGTGTGTTGCCGTATGGCTATTATCCCTTTAGTTTTGGTCCTAATCAGTTTTATTATTCCGGAGGATTATTTTACCAGCAAAATAACAATCAATACGAAGTTGTGGTGCCACCGGTAGGAGCAGAAGTACCAAACCTGCCACAAGAAGCAAATTTGGTTACCATTGATGGCGTAGACTATTACGAATACAAAGGTGTTTATTATACTGAAGGGCAAAATGCTGATGGCGCAAGGGTTTATATTGTAGCCGGGAAAGATGGTATTTTGAATACCACCGATGGGCCGGTTGATACACATCAAATTGGTGAAATTATTGCTCAATTGCCAGAAGGCTGTAGGGAAGTGACGATCAAAAACGAGAAATATTTTGTTTCTCCAAACGATGTTTATTACGAAGAAGTAGTAGATGGAAAAAATATTTCTTATCGTGTGATCGGAAAATTATTCTAATTACTCAAAGTGAATAAATTTAAGCCGTTTCATCATTTTGGAACGGCTTATTTATTTCATCAATTTCGATACTTTTGCAATAAAAAAGCAATTTGAAAAAAATACCTTCTAAAATCTCCCTTCTCCTGTTTACTGTTGCAGTTATGCTAAGCGCTTGTTCCACAACAAAAAATGTGGCGAAGCAAAAGGAACGCAATATATCATCAATCAAATTTTTGAGTGAGTACATTATGCCACTTAATGGTACTTTTCAAAATACGCTGGTTGGCGGTTTATCAGGTATTGATTACGATGAACAGAATGATCAATATTATATGATCAGTGATGATCCGTCACAATTTAGTCCGGCAAGGATTTACACGGCAAAAATTCCCATCAAAGAAAATAAAATAGATACTGTTCAGCTTACCGGCGTAACATTCATATTGCAGGAAGATGGAACCCAATATCCTAAATACCAATTCGGTAAAAACTCAAAAGCCGATGGAGAATCCGTTCGTTACAATCCAACAAAAAAAACTTTTGTTTGGAGCAATGAGGGTGAAAGACTGTTTCGCAAAACGGATACGACCATTGTTCAGCCTGCATTAACTTTCATTTCTACCACAGGAAAATACCTGGATACCGTTCCATTGCCTGCCGGTTTTCATATCACCAAGCAAAATTATGGGGTACGTAAAAATGCATTTTTTGAGGGATTAAGTTTTGCTGATCAATATAAAACCTTATACGCCAGTTTGGAAGAGCCACTTTATCAGGATGGTGAACAATCTCACTTTGAGTTTGATGGGGCATTAACCAGAATTTTAAAATTTGATGTAGCGAAGAGAAAAAATGTAGCTCAATATGCTTACAATTTGGATGCTTTACCTATTAAACCCACTGTTGAAAGCGACTGGAATTTAAATGGTATTTCTGAAATACTGGCGATTAATAACCACACATTATTGGTAATGGAGCGTGCCTGGGCAAAAGGCCGGGATGATCATTCATTCGTGAAACTCTATTTGGTTGATTTAAACGGAGCGGAAAACGTCATAAACAATTCTTCCTTCATCAAAAATCCACCTAAACCATTAACCAAAAAATTACTTTTTGATTTTGACACCTTAAATACACATATTGACAATATTGAAGGGATTACTTTTGGTCCAAGATTAGCTAACGGAAACGAATCGTTGGTGTTTTGTGTAGATAATAATTTTGGTAAAACGCAAATTCAGCAGTTTTTTCTGTTTGAAGTAATACCTTAATTGCCGGAGGTCCGAAGTCGCGAGTCCGAAGTCGTGAGTGCGAAGTTGTGAGTCCAAAGTCGTGAGTCCGAAGTTAAGGAGTCGAAGAAAAAAATAATCAGTGTAATCCAATAATCTGTGTAATCAACCCAACGAAGAAATGAGTAAAATAAAAGCATTATTATTTGATTTAGATGGAACACTAATAGATTCAGAGAAATTTCATTTTAATTGTTGGAATGAGTTTTTGGAACAATATGGGGTAACACTCGATTTCAAAGATTGGTTAAGCAATTATGCAGGAATTCCTTTACCTCAAAATGCCAATACCATTATCAAAAAGTATAAAATAACGGAAGATCTGGAGGGTTTTATTGAGCGGCGTGAACAATTAACTTTTGAAGGATTCAGGACAAAAGATATTGAGCTAATGCCCCATGCCTTAGATTTTGTGAAGTATTTTTATGAAAGAGGTCTTACCCTGGCTGTTGTTACAGCAAGCCCCCGCATGGATGTAGAAGCGGTTTTTGAACGGAATGGCCTAGCTAGATATTTCGAACTTTTTATTACCCGAACTGATGTTTCGAAAAGTAAACCTGACCCGGAAAGTTATAATACCTGCGTTGAAAAACTGGGTTTTGCAAAAGAAGAGTGTATTGTTTTTGAAGATACACTGAATGGCGTAAAATCTGCAGTTGCTGCGGGCATTACAACTTATGCCGTTCAAAACAATATCAGGGCACACCAAAAATTAAAAATTGCTGATCAATTATTCTTAAATTTCTCCCACGTAAAAAATTACATTTTGGAGCAGCGGTTGCTATCCTGATCAGTTAAACTAGGGTCTTTTAATTTAAGACACGATAGAACCGCTATCTTCTGATAGCGGAAATTAGAATGGTATTAAAGATTTTTTGTGCAATCCATTTTCATTGTAAAATTGTGCTTTTTGTGCTTAGTGTTTAAGCTTTTGACTTTCAGCTTTCCGCCTTTTTTCCCTACATTTGGGCAATCAAAATTCTAAAGAAATTATGCAATACGATGTCGTTGTTATCGGTTCAGGGCCGGGCGGTTATGTTGGCGCAATCCGTTGTGCTCAGTTAGGTTTAAAAACTGCAGTTATAGAAAAATATAAAACTTTTGGAGGTACTTGCTTAAACGTAGGTTGTATTCCATCAAAAGCTTTGTTAGATTCTTCTGAGCATTTCCATAACGCTGCTCATACTTTTACAACTCACGGTATCAACTTAAAAGATTTAAAAGTTGATATGAAACAGATGATCGCCCGTAAAGATGATGTTGTTGCTCAAAATACGGCCGGTATTACTTATTTATTCAAAAAAAATAAAATCGATTCTTACGTAGGCCTTGGCTCTTTTGTAGATAAAAACACCGTTCTGATTACTAAAGAAGATGGTTCTACCGAAACGTTAACCGCCAAAAACGTAATTATTGCTACAGGTTCTAAACCAACGGCTTTGCCATTTTTACCAATTGATAAAAAACGCATCATTACTTCAACCGAAGCTTTAAATATTAAAGAAGTTCCAAAATCGATGGTTGTAATTGGTGGTGGTGTTATTGGTTTAGAGTTGGGTTCTGTTTATGCCCGTTTAGGTACTAAAGTTTCTGTAGTTGAGTTTTTACCATCGATCATCGCTACCATGGATGCTGGTTTAGGTAAAGAGCTTCAGCGTGTGTTGAAGAAAAACTTAGGCATGGAGTTTTACATGGGGCATAAAGTTACCGGCGCAACTACAAAAGGCAAAACCGTTACCGTTACTGCTGAAACGCCAAAAGGTGAAACCATTTCATTAGATGCTGATTACTGCATTGTGGCGGTTGGTCGTACGGCTTACACTGAAGGTTTAGGTTTAGATAAAATCGGAATTACCATAGAAGAACGTGGTAAAAAAATCCCGGTAAATGAGCATTTAGAAACTTCGGTTAAAGGCGTATATGCTATTGGCGATGTGATTACAGGTGCGATGTTGGCACACAAGGCAGAAGACGAAGGAACTTACGTTGCTGAAACTATTGCCGGGCAAAAACCGCACATCAACTATAATTTAATTCCGGGTGTAGTTTATACCTGGCCAGAAGTTGCATCTGTTGGTTTAACCGAAGAGCAATTGAAAGAAAAAGGAACAAAATACAAAGCAGGTTCGTTCCCATTTAAGGCAAGTGGTCGTGCGAAAGCAAGTATGGATACCGATGGTTTCATCAAAGTTTTAGCTGATGCTTCAACGGATGAAGTTTTAGGCGTACACATGATTGGTCCACGTGCTGCGGATATGATTGCCGAGGCGGTGATAGCAATGGAATTCCGTGCTTCAGCAGAAGATATTGCCCGCACCTGCCATGCTCACCCAACTTATACAGAGGCGTTAAAAGAAGCTGCATTAGCGGCTACGGATAACAGAGCAATACATATTTAATACAAACCCGTCATGCTGAACTTGTTTCAGTGTTACTTTTTAAATAATAGAGCCGATAAGAAATTGTCGGCTTTTTTTGTGGCAGAGGTTTGAAATCAAAAATTACTTATTGCCATCTGTTATAGCTGACGGTTAATAAAAATTCTGGGCATGCCTCAATCCCGAAGAAATATGGAGAAAGAATCGGGCTATGCATTCAAATAAACCTCGCAGGTTTTCAAAACCTGCGAGGTTTCCACTATCAGCCCAACAAAAAGGATTTCCACTGCATCCCTCATGCAAAACCCACCTTAAAATAAAACGGCTGATATATTAATCAGGTCGTCATTTCGATCGTAGTGGAGTAATCTTTTAAAGTTGCTACCTCTTGTGTAAAACCTCCCATGAATGCAAACCGCCCTATGCAATTATTTTATTGTATTAAAATGATAAATACATCTTTCAATTGCCGATTGATTTAAGGAACTTTGCGGCGCAATCCCGTTCATATAAAAAAAACAAATTTTGGAAGACACAAAGGCTAATCAGGAAATTTTAAATCAGCTAGAAGTTAAACCTTTGCCCATCCAGAGCGCTCCAAACAGAATTCGTTTAGCTGTTTCATTGTTTTATTTTGGGCAGGGCATTGCCTTTGCATCCTGGGCGAGTCGAATTCCCGATATCAAACACAGTTTAAATTTATCAGATGGAGAATTAGGGAGTATTCTGTTGGCACTGCCGCTGGGTCAGTTGGTTACTATGCCAATTTCTGGTGGTTTGGTAACTAAATACGGAAGTAAAGCAATCCTTACCATCACTGCTCCCTTGTACGTTTTAGCTTTAAGCAATTTAGGTTTAGCAACTGCATCCTGGCACCTGGCTGCTTTTCTTTTTCTATTCGGTGTCATTGGCAATATGTGTAACATCGCAGTAAATACTCAGGGCTCTGAAGCAGAAAAATTATTCGGCCGACCAATTATGACTTCCTTTCACGGTGCCTGGAGTATTGCCGGCTTTACCGGGGCGCTGGTCGGATTATTAATGGTTAACCTTCACATTGTTCCGTATCATCACTTCTGGATTATTGTTGCGCTAATTTTCATCAACGTATTTTTAAATTATAAACATCTTGTCCCTGGTAAAGGCACCCGAACAGAACGCAAAGGAAAACTCTTTATGAAACCTGAAGGCATACTTTTACAATTAGGGATCATCGGTTTTTGCAGTATGGCTACAGAAGGAGCAATGTTCGATTGGAGCGGTGTTTACTTTAAGGAAATTGTTAAAGCACCATCATCGTTGGTTATTTTGGGTTATGCATCTTTTATGGTGATGATGGCCACTGGCAGATTTGTGGGCGATAAAATCATCGCTAAGCTAGGCCGAAAAAAAACTATTCAGATCAGTGGATTAATCATATCTACAGGGATGTTCATCTCGGTATTTTTGCCTTATGTGGTAACCGCCACCATCGGTTTTATGCTAGTTGGAGTAGGGGTTTCGAGTATTGTTCCAACCGTTTACAGTGTGGCTGGAAAAAATGGAAAAATCTCTGCAGGGATGGCGATTGCCATGGTTTCTAGTGTGAGTTACCTAGGTTTTTTAATGGGCCCGCCATTAATTGGATACATTTCTGCATTATCCAGTCTGCAGTATTCTTATGCCGTAATTGGATGTTTCGGGTTATTTGTGAGCTTCCTGGTTACAAAAATGAAGGCTATTGAGTAGGTGGATTTTTAGTTAAGCTATCTTTCTGGATCATGGGGTTTTCTTTTTTGATGAGCCCATGTTCTTTCAACGTTGCTATCGCCAGTTCGATCAACCTTAAATTTTCTTCCTGATGCCCGTGTTGTACCTCTACGTTAATATATGGAATGTTCTGTTGCATGGCATAAACCGATAAGGAGCCATCATTTTCTGCAAATTTTGATTGCAGAATCACATTTACATTCGCTTTTTTTAAACTCGTAAATAAGCGTGCTTCGGTAACGTAAAGTAAATCATCGCCATCCATCCCAAAGTTAATAAATACTGAGTCAGCTGTGCTGGATAAATCGTAACCCGGAAGGTAAGATGAAATGCCAAATCCGCCATCGGCATTGTTATGCAAAGTTAAAATGTAGCCCAACGATTTTGGATTGTAAAAATCCACAATCTGCTTGCCGGCATCCAAAATCAGTTTTTCTACTTCGTTCGAACTGAAGTAATCTTTTTTTAATCTGCTGCTTACACCACGTTGGGTATAAATCGCGTTTGGATCGATGCGGTATTGATCATCCATGTGGCTAAAAACGTAATCTCTCACGCCACCATATTGGCTGTCAATCAGCTCGCCGCCGCTCCAGCGGATGTAATCAAAACCCGCTTTTACACCCGTATCTTCATTATCATGAACTACTAAAAACCTCACGCCATTAGGCTTGTATGAATATTTTACGAGGTTGATATTTAAATCGGAAATTTTAATAAAGGATGAATCGGTGGTCATTGCTGCAAAAACCGGAGGGTGCTGGGCTTTTGCCAAAAAAGATGCGCTGACTAAGAGGAGGGATAAAACAACTTTAAGCATACCTCTAATATACAATGTTGTATATTATTTTGTTTGATACAGAAGATATTGCACCTTACTTTGTTCCTAAACTGGATGGAAGCGGTATCCTTATATTGGTTAAAGTTTACTAACGCCAATAACTATATCGCCGGTTAGCGTGAGAACTTGGCCAATAAAAGATTTAGCGGACAGCCCGGCTGTACCACCCGATGAAAAGCTTTAGCACCTTTTCCAAAAAAAAATAAATAAAAAAAGGTCGCCTTTGGGGGGCGACCTAATCGATTGTTAATTTGGATGGTATTATATTTTAATGTCCGTGATCTAAATCGTATTCGTTCACATCTTTGTGTTTGTAAGGTTCAACCAGTAAATCATCAATGGTTTTTCCTTTTTTATCAAAGCCAAATTTATGAAGCATGTTATCGAAAATCTGGTACATCACGGGTACAACAACTAAAGTCAGAAATAACGAACTCGTTAATCCGCCGATGATTACCCAGGCCAAACCGTTTTTCCAGTCGGCACCCGCACCGCTTGCCAATGCAATCGGCAACATACCAATTACCATGGCAATGGTTGTCATCAAAATCGGGCGTAAACGGGCATGGTTGGCTAAAATTAGCGCTTCATGTGTAGATTTTCCTTGTGCTTTCATCTGGTTGGTAAAATCGACCAAGATAATCGCGTTCTTTGCCACCAAACCCATTAGCATGATAAAACCTAAGATGGTGAAAATACCCAATGCATTATTGGTTAGGGCCAGGGCAAGCAAGGCTCCAATTAAGGCTAGCGGCAGCGAGAACATTACCACAAGAGGATACACAAAACTATCGTACAAGGCAACCATAATTAAGTATACCAATACAATTGCCGCAAGTAAGGCGATACCCAAAGTACCAAAACCTTCACTTTGATTTTCCTGATCACCCGCCCAGTAGAAACTGATACCCGCAGGTTTTTTTAACTTGTCTAATTCAGTTTGGAAGTTGGTTACCACCGTACCTGTTGGAACACCTACAGTTTGTGCTTTAACCGTTACCGAAGTTGATTTGTTTAAACGCTCCAATAAACTTGGTCCGGAACCTTCTTTAATATCTGCAAACTGCGAAAGTTTAATCTGCGCACCAGCCTGATTGGTGAAAATCAGGTTACGTACATCATCGATATCTTTTCTGTCGAAATCCTGATACTGAATGTTGATGTCGTACTCATACTCACCCTGGCGGAATTTACCATCGGTGTTACCGGCAAAAGCAGTTTGCATGGTTGCACCAACCGTTTGTAAGGTTAATCCTAAAGCCGACATTTTATCACGATCTACCTTTACGTTAATCTCGGGCGTTCCTTTTTCAACCGAAAGTTTAGTTTGCGTAGCACCTGGTATTTTTGCAAGTACATTCTGCGCTTTTTGTGCAAAAGCCAATACGCTATCTAATTCAGAACCCATTACTACCAACTGGATTGGCGCATCATCTGCAGTACCCAAAATACCGATTGGAACGGTCTTGATTTTAGCACCTACCAACACTTTCTCCAATTCACGGGTGTAAGTAGTAGAGATGATATCTGAAGAAAGATTTCCACGCTCTTCTTTTTCTTTCAGTTTTACGTTAATCTCTGATTTATAAGCGGTAGACTGACTAGCACCCATACCTTCACTCGATTGACCAACCGTAGCGATGGTTTGGATCACATCTTTTTGTTTACTTAAGTAATCTTCCGCTTTTTGCGTGTAGAAGTTGGTTTGCTCTAAAGAAACATCTTTAGGCATCTCAATTTGTAATAAGAACTCACCTTTATCAGATTTAGGGAAGAATTCGAAACCGATGTAACCGCCAGCTAATAAACCACAAGATGAGAAGAACAATACCACCATCATCACCAAAGTAAGTGCTTTGTGTTTTAATGTCCACTCCAATAGGTTTGTAATCCACTGGGTAAATTTGCGCAATTGTTTCTCAAACCAAAGGATAAATTTACCGAAGATGTTTTTACCTTCAATACGTTCCAGCTTACCAAAACGAGAGAAAATTAACGGTACAATGGTAAATGAAGCAACCAATGATAACAAGGTTGAAATAATTACCACCACACAGAACTGGCGTAAAATGTTGGCTACCATACCTGTACTTACTGCAATAGGGAAGAACACTACCACAATTACAAACGTAATGGATACAACGGTGAAACCGATTTCGCGGGTGGCATCAGAAGCTGCCCTAACCTTGTTTTTGCCCATTTCCATGTGGCGTTGGATGTTCTCCAAAACCACAATCGCATCATCGACCAGGATACCTACCACGAGAGATAAACCAAGTAACGACATTAAGTTTAGCGTATAACCAAATAAGGCAATACCGATAAATGTTGCAATTAACGATGCCGGAATCGAAATCATTACGATTACCGCATTACGTAAACTGTGTAAGAAGAAAAGCATCACGATAGCCACCAACACAACGGCAAGCATTAAATCGTGGATAACCGCATCGGCTGATTCTAAGGTATAAACCGAACTATCATTTACAATTTTAATATCCAAACCAACATTTTTATAGTCGGCTTTAAGTTGTTCAATGGTTTGCTTGGTACCCTCACTTACCGTTACGGCATTGGCATCACTTTGTTTAATAATTTGTACCGCAATAGAGTTGGCACGGTTAATACGGGCAATTTTTTCTGTTTCTTTCTGTGTATCCTGAACATCAGCGATGTCTCCCAGACGAATCTGTGCGCCATCTTTGCTGGTGCTTACAACAAGCTTACGCATGTCTTCTACATTGGCATACTTACCAGATAGACGAACTAAGATATCCTGAGCTTTTGTTTTTACACTTCCGGTAGGGAAATCTAAGTTTGATGATAAAATAGCTTGTTGAACTGCAGGCACTGATAATCCGTAACCTTGCATTTTTTTAGCGTCTAACGCTACTTTAACTTCACGTTCAGAGCCACCAATTAAGTTAACCTGGGCAACCCCTGGTACACGTGAAATGATAGGCGCAATACGCTTGTCCATCAAATCGTAGAACGAAATATCATCCATGTTTCCTGAAGCAGACATGGTAATCACCGGGAAGTCATCCAATGAGAACTTACTTAACGATGGTTGTTTTACATCATCAGGTAAATCTGCGAGGATTGCATTAACTTTCCTTTGCGCATCATTCAGTGCAATATCTATTTCTGCTTTATCTGTTAGTGTAATAATTACTACTGATAAACTTTCGTAAGAGTTTGCATTGATTTTTTTGATGTTTTCCATTGAAGAAACGGCATCTTCAATTTTCTTGGTAACCGTACTTTCAACCTCATTAGGTGAAGCACCCGGGTAAATGGTTGAGATAGACACCACATTGGAACTGAACTTTGGTAAAAGCTCATATCCCAGGGAGAAATAACTCAACAGACCCATCAAGGTTAATGCGGTAAATACCACAATTACCAGTGATGGCCTTTTTATAGATATGTCAGTAATTTTCATTGTATTACTTATAGTTTTAATTGTGATGAAGCTAATCCGATTTTATTTGATTGGTTTCATTTTTTTAGTGTTGTGTTTAGCGCCCAGCGTTTTAAGCACGGAGCTTTTTACTTTGTACTTTCGACTTTTTACTTTATTACAGTAACCGCTGTACCGTTGTTCAGGTTAATCTGGCCACTTGTAATAACAGTTTCACCTTCTTTTAGGCCATCTACAACCTCAACACTTTCGCCTAAAATACGTCCTGAAACAACTTTACGCGTTTGAGCGGTATTATTCGCTTTGTCTAAAATATATACTTCGTTACTGCTTACACTACCCACGAAAGCCGTACGAGGAACCAAAATAGCTGGAGCCTGTTTAGGGAATTTAAATACTGCTGTTCCGTACATTCCTGCTTTTAAGCTGTTTTTAATATTGTTGGTTACCACTACTTCGATAGGAAAGTTTAAAGTTTCATCAGCTTTAGCCGCAATGAAAGTTACCCTACCTGAAAATTTATCCTGAGGGAATACTGACGACTGGATTTCAACCGCATCACCAAGCCTTAAATTAGCTACCTGGGTTTCGTTTACGTTAACTTTTAATTTCAATTTAGAAACATCAACCAGTTCGAACAACTGCGTTCCAGGAGCTACAACTGCACCAACTTCGATCATTTTTTTATTTACGATACCGTTGATAGATGATCTGATGTTTGCATCATTTAATTTACGTTGCTGAGATTGTAAACGAAGTTTAGCATTTTGGCTATTTAAACGAGCCTGATCAACCTGCTGTTGGGTTACACCACCAGTTTTGAAAGAGCTTTCGTAACGTTGCAAATCTTTTTGTGCATTTTGATAAGTAGCTTCAGCAGTTTCTCTATCGGTATTTAGAATTTCAGCATCAATCCTAGCCAATACTGTTCCCTTGCTTACACGGCTACCTTCTTCAACATATATTTTGCTAACACGACCAGAGTTTTCTGCCATAAAGTTTAATTCCTGGTTTGCAGCAAAAGTTCCATTTACTGTAAAGTCTAAATTAATTTCTTTACGTTCAACCGAAGCTGTTTTTACAGCAACAGCACCACTGCCTTTGGCAATAAAAGCTGTTGTTTCTTCTGCTTTCTTCTTGTTGTTATTTAAAACATAAGCAATTGCGCCAAGGGCAACAACAACTACAACAATGATTATAATTACTCTTTTCATTTCTATTGTACTAGCGATTTAATATTTCCGTTTGATTTTATTAATTGTATTTCGGCTATTTTATAATTTAATAAAGCCTGGGTATAACTGTTTTGAGATGAAGTAAGTGAATTTTCTGTATCTAATAAATCAGTTAAAGTAGCCAACCCATTATTGTAGTTGTTTTGTGTACTTCTGTAAATTTCCTGAGCCAGCTCAACGTTTTTGCGTTGGGCATTAATGGTATTTAAGTTATTACGAAGTTGGATCTTAGCATTTTCGTAAGCTAAATTCAGAGAGTTAACACTTTCTTTTCTATCTTCTTTTGCCTTCATAATCTCCACATTGGCCTGGCGTACTTTTGAACGTGTTAAAAAACCATTGAAAATTGGAACGCGTAAAGTTAAGCCGATGGCCGATGCGCCGTAGCCAATCGCTGCTGCATTTGAACTTAAAAAGTCGAAGCCATCACTCTGGCTGGAATAAGTGTAATTTCCTGTTAGTGATAATGATGGATAATATTCAGCCAAATAAGCTTTACGCTGTAAACTCAATAACTTATCCTGCGTATCCAGAATTTTCACCTCTGTTCTGTTTGCCAGATTAACTGAATCTGCAAAAAGAGGAAGTTGCGTAACCTGAGTTAACTCAGTTGCTGGTAACTGAATAGGATTACTCACCGGCATACCCATCGAAAATTTCAATTGATTTTCCAATTGTACAATAGCGTTAACCACTTGTTCCCTTTGCGTATTTAGGTTTGTTAAGTTAACACTGATCCTGTCAACATCAATTTTTCTGGCTAAACCATTTTGGAATTGATTTGATATTACCTTTTCAACCGTTTTAACGTTTTTAATGTTGGTATCCAGCACACTTAACTGTTCTCTGTTCACTAAAACCTGATAATAGTTATTGGCAACCAGTTCGATGATTTGCTCTTCTGTTAATTGAGAAGTAAGATTGTAATATTCTTCACTAGAACGTGCAGCCTGCAAACCCGTAAAAACCTGTTGGTTAAATAACTGTTGCGAAAGTTGTACCCCAGCGGTAGAATTCCAGTTCTGACCCAATTTAATGGCTTGTGCCTGTCCGCCAAAGTCGGCTACCAACTGCCCAATAATTGGGTTGTAGGTTAAGCCAGCATTACCAGTAAGTTGTGGTAAGGCCTGTGCCCGCACTTCCTGAACCTTATATCGGCCGCCTTCAATGTCGAGTTTCGCTTTACGAACACGGGCATTATTTTGAAGCGCATAGTTAAGCGCATCTTTTAGGGTAACCTGCTGTTGTGCAGCTACCAATCGTGGTAAACCAATGCCGATAATTAATACGAGCATTAATTTTACCATTTTTACTCTAAGCATAATGTATTGTTTTTTTTGTTTTTGGGTTCTTGTATAGTATAAAGTAGTTAGTATTAAGTATCAAGACGTACTGCAAACTATATCTGATTTATTGCTGTGCTGCTCTTTAATCCTTAATCTTTGCTCTTTTTTCTTTGCTCTTTGCTCTTTGTTCTTTGCTCCTTAATCCTTGCTCCTTATTCTCCCTAGCACCTTAATCCTTTTGTGAAAATTGAAGAAAGGTCTTTCTGCTTCTGCGACATCTTATTAAGTGCTTTTTTGTCAGGGAAAATATCTTTAGCCGTTTCCATTACGCACATGGTAGTTAAACCCATCAAACTCTCCAGGTATAATTCGGCCAGGTGCGGCATGTCTTCGTGAGCTATTTCACCCTTTTCTTTAGCGCTACCGAAAACCTTTGCGAAGAAATCCTTTTCGATATCTTTTAATCCGTTAAGCTTGGTTTTGATGGTTTCATCGTTAAGTAAATCAGGAACACCTTCTGCAATTTTTAACATGTAGTATTTCTGAAAAAAAGTATTTCTCACATCGATGGTGTGGATCAATATCGTTTCTAGTTCCAGTTCAGGATTATATTTCTTTTGTATGGCTTCGAAAAATTCGTTGAAAATCTTTTCAATAACACCAAGAATCAAGTGTTTTTTATCCGGAAAATAATAATACAGAGATGGTTTTGACACCGAAAGATCTTCAGCAATATCATTCATTGTTGTTTTACCAATTCCGAAATGACTAAATCTCTTAATGGCGCCTTCAATAATTTGTTCTCGCTTTTTATCAGCTACAATCATTTTACTTTTCTACTTTCTGACTTTTTTAATATTTTGGTCAAAAATAGATCTAAAATTTTAATTGTTAATCGATTGATTGATAAATTGTCATAAGCTTACAATGTAATGACATTAAAAACGCTTTTCGTTGGTTTCTATATATTTACGATGTAGATTTACCCTTAATGAATGTAGTTACAAGCTTAATTATCTTACTGTTCACCATTATAGCAATGGAATGTCTATCCTGGTTTATCCATAAATATTTATTCCACGGGCCACTTTGGTTTATGCATAAAAGTCATCATCAAAAAACACATTCATTTTTTGAGTGGAACGATTTATTCGCTTTGCTTTTTGCAGGGCTATCGCTTTACTTGATGTACATTGATCGCAAAAATTTCGGTTTAAAATTTTTCATCGGAATGGGGATTACGCTATATGGCTTAATTTATTTTATTGTTCATGATTGGTTTGTTCACCGCAGATTCAAAACTTTTAAAAGCAATAATGCCTATTTAAAAGCCGTGAGGAAGGCACATAAGATCCACCACAAAAATCAAGGGAAAGAAAAAAGCAAAGCTTTTGGTTTGTTGTTTGTAAGAAAGGATATTTTAAACAGTTAAATGCAGATCACCAAATTGCTCCCTAACATTTATAAACTTCTGATATGAAAAAAATCATTTATCTTTTGATGATGACATTGTTAATTTATTCCTGTTCAAAAAAAACAGATAAAGACCGGGCAATTGAACTGGTTGAATCAAAATATGAAAGTTCAGATCAAAAACTAAATTTCGATGAAGCCTCATTAGACAGTCTTTATAACATCCATCCTCAGGCTTACGCAGACAGTATTAAAAAAGGCAATGAGTTAGATGACACACTTGCTGTTTTAGAAAGTCAGATTGAACATCTCAGCCAAAAGGAATCAGATAGTGTTGGTTTAATTAGTGCTGCGCTTACCAAAAGACGTTATCAATTGCTTGAACTTGCAAAAACAAAGCAGTTTGTGGGCTGGAAGTTATCGGGCGTTAGGATAAAAGACGTTAAAAGAGAGGTGATCAGTTTTAATTTTGATAAGGCGATTACGGAAATTGTGGATTAATCCATTCCCTCTCCGGTGATTTGATTGATGATATCACCCCTTTTTATTTACTTTTGTGGGCAAACACAAAATCAATATGCTTCAAATTCAGGAAAACATTTCGCTTAAGCCCTATAATTCATTTGGTATCGATGTTAAGGCAAGTTATTTCGCAGAGATATTTTCTGAAGCAGATTTAAAAAGTTTATTTGAAAACGAGATCACCAAATCGCAAAAGCTTCTAATTATCGGTGGAGGAAGTAATGTGCTCTTCACAAAAGATTACGATGGGTTAGTTATCAAAATCAGCATCAAGGGAATCGAATCAATAGCAGATGGTGAGCATATTTTGGTTACTGCGGGTGCAGGCGAAGTTTGGAACGACTTTGTAAATTACTGTGTTCAACACAATTTTGCAGGCGTAGAAAATTTAAGTTTAATTCCCGGAACAGTTGGTGCATCGCCCATTCAAAATATTGGTGCTTACGGTATTGAGCTTAAAGATGTTTTTGAAAGCTGTACAGCTTTTGAAATAAAGACTGGAAAAATCAAAACCTTCAATTTCAGCGATTGCCATTTCGGATACCGCGAAAGTATTTTCAAGGGTGAGTTTAAGGGTCAATATATCATCACATCAGTAACTTTCCGTTTATCTACACAGCCTGCTATCAATACATCTTATGGCGCAATTGAAGCTGAACTACAAAACAGAGGAATAGAAGAGCCAACTATTGCCGATGTTTCTGCTGCGGTTTCGCATATCCGGGTAAGTAAACTGCCAGATCCTTCAACCATAGGAAACGCCGGCAGTTTTTTTAAAAACCCGGTAATTGATAAACATGAGTTTGCGGAAGTAGTAGCTAAACACCCTGATGTGGTACATTATCCAACAGCCGACAATAGGATTAAGCTTGCCGCAGGTTGGTTAATTGAGCAATGTGGTTGGAAAGGTAAAATAATCGGTCAAACCGGAACATGGAAAAATCAGGCTTTGGTACTGGTAAACCATGGCAAGGCAACGGGCTCAGAAGTATTCAATTTTTCTGAACAGATTATAGACAGTGTAAAGTCTACTTTTGGAGTCACTTTAGAACGCGAAGTAAATATTCTGTGACGAAAATGCGTATTAAACGGGTTTTAAACTTTTAAGCCTGTGCCAGAAAAAGTTGGTATTAAGTTTGTTTAGGTTATCACGAATGAACATCAATTCATTTTTTTAATCTTACCTAAAGCTACATATCATGACAAAATTTGAATTCAACCATCTGGTTAACCATCACTCAGTATCATTAAGATCATATGCTTTAAACTTCACTAAAGATGCGGAAGATGCAAATGATTTAGTTCAGGATACGATGTTGAAAGCAATCACTTATTACAATAAGTTTAAAGAAGGTACGAATTTGAAAGGTTGGTTATTTACCATCATGAAAAATACCTTTATCAATAACTACCGTCGTTTAGTTAAAACAAATACCTTGATTACGCAAAGCGAAGATATCTCTTCGGCAAACTTATCATACAGTGCAACAAAAAATCAGGCAGAAAGTAAATTTGTGCTTGGTGATATCGATAAAGCATTGGCGCAATTGCCAGAAGAATATTACGTGCCTTTTATCCGCTACTTCGAAGGTTATAAATACCATGAAATTGCAGATATACTACAAATTCCAATCGGTACCGTTAAAACCCGTATTCACGTAGCAAGAGGAATCTTGAAAAAATACTTAAAAACATACGCTAAAGATACTGCCCTTTCTGAAGTGGCTTAAAACACATCAAATGAAAAACAGAAACGTCTCAATGAAAATTGAGACTTTTTTTATGATATTTTTTTGAATGATAGCAGTGCAGCAAATTAATCTTTTTAGATAGTCTAGGTAAATCTGCACTCCATAAAGTTTGGTAAATATTTAACTGTAAAGAATATTATAGAGTCTGCAAAAAAAATCGTGTAAAGCAAAAGGCCTGGATATTTTCCGGGCCTTATTTGCTTATCATATATTTGGTTAGTTGATTCTTATGTTTGCTTTCAACAATTCGCCTTCTCTTTCGTTTCGAAACAAATGCAAACCTCGAACAATATTGCGTTTTAAAGGTTATTTGCAGTGTTTTTGTTTTGTGGATATAAAGATAAGGGAAATTTTAAATTTGTCAAGCTTTTTTTAACTTTTTTATTATTTCTTTTGCTGCCACTTGACCTGAGATGATAGCTGGAGGCACTCCAGGGCCTGGAACGGTTAATTGTCCGGTATATAACATGTTTGTTACCTTGTTATTTTTCATTTTTGGTTTCAAAAAAGCCGTTTGTTTCAAAGTGTTTGCCAGTCCGTATGCATTTCCTTTGTAGGCATGGTAATCTGCAACGAAATCATTCATGGCATAACTTCGTTTAAAAAGAATGTTTTTGCTAATGTCGTTTCCGGTTAAATCTTTGAAACGCTGAACAAGCAGATTGAAATATTCTTCGCGTTTGGTTTCGCTGTCTTGCAATCCCGGCGCAACGGGGATCAGAAAAAATAAATTTTCACATCCCGAAGGAGCAACATGCTCATCCGTAACCGATGGGCAGCAAGCATAAAATAAAGGTTTGGCCGGCCATTTGGCATCAGTATAAATTTCCTCTGCATGTTTATCGAAATTTTCATCGAAAAATAAATTATGATGAAGTATGTTTTGTAATTTTTTATCTAAGGCAATATAAAATAGCAAACAGGAGGGAGCCATGGTTCTGGATTCCCAATATTTTTCATCATAATTTCGGTAAGCTTGGTCTAACAGGTGTTGATCAATGTGATGATAATCTGCGTTGCCAATTAAAAAGTCGGTTTTGAAGTTCCCCTTATCGGTGATTACCTCTTCTGCAACATTATTTTTAACTACAATTTTTTTTACTTCGGTATCAAATTCAAATTTTACACCCTGCTGTTCGGCAATGGTTTGCATGGCAGCTACAATTTTATGCATGCCTCCGATAGGATACCAGGTGCCCAGAATCAAGTCGGCATAATTCATTAAACTATATAAAGCAGGTGTGTTTTGTGGTGTGGCACCTAAAAATAAAACCGGAAACTCCAACAGCTTACGCAGTTTTTCATTTTTAAAAAGCTGATGTACATGTTTACGCATATTGCCCAACAGTTGCAGTTTAATGCCGCTGATGGCCAAGCGGGGATCAAAATATTCCATTACACTGTGTGATGGCTTGAACACATATTCGTTCATGCCAACATCGTATTTGTATTTGGCTTGCTTTAAAAAAGAATCAAGCTTGGTACTGCTGTTGGGCTCCAACCTTTCAAAAAGCTGATAAAGTTCTCTTTGTGTGGATGGCACATCAAGTGTATCTTCTTTTCCAAAATAGATCCTATAAGATGGACTCAATCTTTTTAAGTGATAGAAATCAGCAGTGGTTTTTCCGAAAATTTGATAAAAATTTTCAAATACATCAGGCATCCAATACCAGCTCGGACCCATGTCGAAAATAAAGCCATCTTTTTCCCATGTTCTGGCCCTACCTCCGGCCATTTCATTTTTTTCTAAAACAGTAACATCAAAGCCATCTTTAGCTAAAAGTGCAGCAGCAGAAAGCCCTGAGAAACCAGCACCAATAATGGTTACCGTTGGTTTTTTATCCATAATGTAAATAAAAGAATTTTTGATGGTTTTGTTTGGTCTAATTTGCTTCACCTTATTAAAAATGATATAAAGTTTTTAATGTAGCATTGAAATGTTATTTTGTGGCATTCCTTATTTTATTGTACATATCCGTTAAAATCAGTCATTAAATTCAAATTCGTTATGAGATCCGCTGCTATATTTTCACTTTTCACTTTTGCTTTCATGTTAAATTCTTTTGCTCAGGAGATTGATACGAAAAAGTTAGACAGCTTTTTTTACGCATTAAAGGATCAAAATAAAAGCATGGGCAGTTTTGCCGTCGCTAAAAACGGTAAAATTGTTTATGAAACATCTATAGGGTATAGCGCTTTAAGTCCAGATAGCATTTTAGCCAGTTCGGCTACACAATATAGAATAGGCTCAATTTCTAAAATGTTTACAGCTGTAATGGTCTTCCAGCTTATTGATGAAGGCAAGCTATCTTTAGATACCAAATTATCTAAATATTTTCCTCAGATGCCGAGGGCAGAAGAGATCTCGATCAGGAATTTACTGTCACATACCAGTGGCTTAATGGATTATGTGAATGATGTTGTGGATAAAGATTGGATTACCAATCCGCATCCGGCAGCAGAATTGCTGGATACGATTGCTAAGCGGAAATTGCATTTCGCTCCCGGAGAAAAGCAGCAATACAGTAACTCGGGTTACTTGTTAATGGGTTACATTCTCGAAAAAATAACTGGTAAAAAGTATAGCAAGCTGTTGGAAACAAGAATTGTAAAAAAGATAAATCTAAAAAATACCTTTTCTTCAATAGCGAACAACCTCGGAAAAGAGGAAGCTAAACCTTATAGAATGATTAAGAACTGGAGTGATATTAAAGATATCTACTTTCCGAATGTAATTGGTGTTGGCGATATTTTATCTACACCTGCAGATTTGCTCGTCTTTATAAATGCATTATCAACAGGCACACTAATCAGTAAGGCAAGTTATGCTCAGATGAGTACTTTTAATGGTCGAAATAGTTTTGGTATGGGTTTAATCAGCGTTCCGTTTTACAGCCAGGTAGGTGTTGGGCATAATGGTGGTACTTATGGTAGTTACAGCGCAGTTTACAATTTTAAAGAAAGCGGCATCTCGATTGCGTCTTGCATAAATGGCCTAAACTATCCCTTAAATGATATTAATATTGCGGTATTGCAAATTAGCAATGGGATGCCGTTTAAAACACCCAATTTTAAAGCAATGCAATTAACTGCCGAAGAATTGAAGGCTTATCCAGGTGTTTATGTCAATAAAATACTTCCTTTTAAAATGATGATTGCTGAAAACAATGGTACATTAACCGCTCAGGCAACAGGTCAATCGGCATTTCCAATAGAAGCTGTATCGAAAGGTGTATTTAAGTTTGATGGTGCAGGAATTGTTTTAGAATTTAATTTAGAGAAAAAAGAAATGACTTTAAAGCAAGGCGGGCAGAAGTTCGTTTTCAATAAACAGGATAATTAATGAAGGGTAAATAGGTAGCATAAATGACCTTTATCATAAGAAGTATACATCTTATCAACGATCTATTAAACCAATTCCCTATTCTTACCTTTGCCCCAACACATGATTAAAAATAGTATTTTATTTCTCCTGCTTCTGGTCTCAACATCCATTTGCAAAGCTCAACTGTCGGGCAAAGAAATTGCGGTTTTAAAGAGCGATTTAGTTAAGGCGGTAGAAAGTTCTAAGCTTACAGATTCTTTGCATGAGAAACTTTCGAAATTACCGAACCGATCAGGACTTCTTACTGCTTATTTAGGAACTTTGGAAGCGCTAAAGGCAAAACACGCATGGAACCCCTACAATAAAATAAAATACGTTAAAGTTTCTTTGAGAACCATGCAAAAAGCTATCGACATGGATAAAGAGAATTTAGAAATCCGTTTCATGCGCTTTTCAATAGAGCATTTTACACCTGGTTTTCTGGGTTTTAGTAAAGATTTGAATGTAGATCGGAAAGAGATTATAAAACATTACCAAAACCGCAATTTTGGAATAGCTGATGATGGCTTAATAAAAAGTGTTGCTAAATTTATGATCGATAGTAAACGTTGTACCGCCGAAGAAATTAAAATTTTAAAGAAATTTATTTAAATGAACTACATTTATCTCCTCATAAATATTGCTGTTATTTTTTTTCCATTCATATTGTCGTTTGATAAGAAGGTACACTTTTTTAGCAAATGGAAATTTGTAGTGCCCGCCATTTTAATAACGGGTATCATTTTTTTAATATGGGATTTGCTGTTTGTCAAGCTAAACGTGTGGTCTTTTAATCCTGATTATTTGGTTGGCATAAGCTTATGGGGATTACCGTTAGAGGAAATGTTATTTTTCCTGACTGTGCCATATGCCTGCATTTTTATCTATGAATGTTTAAATGCCTATTTCCCTAAAAATGAATTGCAAAAATACAGTTTGGCCGTAAGCCATGCCCTGCTTGGAATTTGTTTCGCCATTCTTTTTTTCGGCTACAGCCGTTGGTACACACTTATTAACTTCGGCTTTTTGTTCGTGGTGTTGTTTGCAGTAGAATATGTAAATCATAAACTGAGGTTTATGTACAAATTTTACCGGGCATATTTGGTTTCATTAATTCCTTTTTATATCGTTAATGGCTTTCTAACAGCCATTCCGGTGGTAATTTATAATAATAATGAAAACTTAAATTTCAGGGTCGGCACCATTCCTTTCGAAGATCATTTCTATTTAATGTCGTTACTTTTAATGAATGTTTATTTATATGAGTATTTTAAAAGCAGGGCAGTTAATAAAGAACTTTCTTAAGATTTTTTGGAAATGAAAGGGCAGAAGTGTTTGGCGGTTCTCGGTCCTGCCATTCGTTTCAATCTTTTTTGGCAACATGAAAGCATATTTGTGGCAACTGCTGCAAACAAGTATTTCCACTGTTGTCAGGTTTAAAAACGATGTTTCTGCACCTTGCAACCCGAAAAATGAAAAGCAAATTTTGCCATTTAGCCCCGATTGAAGCGGGCACGAAGTAAAGCGGAAAGCGGGAAGAAAGTTATTACTTTGCACAACAACTGCGCTGCTAAACATTAGAAAAATTAATAAATGGATTTACCGGTTTACACCAAACAACAACTTGCTTTGCGGAACGGACAGGACAAACCGCAGATTTGGGTAGCTTACAAAGGCCTGATTTACGATATGACGGAGAGCCGTTTATGGCGAAATGGAAAACATTATGAGCATTGGGCCGGACAAGATTTAACAGATGAATTGCCCGATGCGCCGCATACTGAGGCGGTTTTTGAGAAGTTTATGCCCATAGCCAAAATGATCTAAATAAGAAGCCGCAGGTTTGCAGATTATTTTTAATCGGCAAACCTGCGGCTAAATCTTTATACCAAATTAAGCTTCGATTGTGAACGAACTTAAACTTACAAATTGCTGAATTCTTGCTGCAACTTCTTCTTCGGTTAGGTTTAACAATTTCTCTGTACCAAATTTCTCTACACAGAAAGATGCCAATGCTGAGCCGTAAATAATTGCGTTTTTCATGTTGTTGAAATTGATGGTTCCAACTTTTGCTAAATAGCCAATAAAACCGCCTGCGAAGGTATCGCCTGCACCTGTTGGATCAAACACTTCAGCCAATGGCAATGCCGGAGCAGAGAAAATCTGATCTTCGTGAAACAATAATGCGCCATGTTCTCCTTTTTTAATAATCAGGTATTTTGGTCCCATTGCAAGAATTTTCTTGGCGGCCTTAACTAACGAATATTCGCCAGAAAGCTGACGTGCTTCAGCGTCGTTAATGGTTAAAACATCTACTAATTTGATGGTTTCTAATAAATCATCCATCATAATGTCCATCCAGAAGTTCATCGTATCCATTACGATTAATTTCGGGCGGTTTTTTAAACGTTTAATTACCGTTTGCTGTACTTGCGGTGTTAAGTTGCCTAACATTAAATATTCGCAATCCTGGTAGCTTTCCGGAATAATCGGGTCAAAATTTTCCAATACATTTAATTCAGTGATTAAAGTATCGCGGCTGTTCATGTCGTTATGGTATTTTCCCGACCAGAAAAACGACTTTTCGCCAGCTTTAATTTGTAAGCCTTCGGTATCAATGCCGTGTTTGTTAAACGTATCTATATCCGATTTTGCGAAATCATCTCCTACAACTGCCACGATTTTTGCTTTGTTATAAAAGTAGGAAGCAGCTAAACTTGCATATGTTGCCGCACCACCTACAATTTTATCCGTTTTTCCGAAAGGAGTTTCAATAGCATCAAAAGCTACAGTACCTATGATTATCAGACTCATATATTTTATTTTGAATTTTTTTAAAAATTTTTCACTGCAAATATTGCATAAATAATTTAAAAGCCCTAATATTGCATTCCCAAAACGAACAAGGGTATGCAAGCTGCAAAGCACACAGAACCTCGTTTTAGGAAACAACCAGCACTCCTTCTTAGCTCAGCTGGTTGAGTCCCGCACTTGCGGGATTAATCAGAGTTAAGAATGCTAAAGGATTTTAGCGATTTTTTTTACAAACCAGAATAAATATTCCTTCTTAGCTCAGCTGGTTAGAGCATCTGACTGTTAATCAGAGGGTCGCTGGTTCGAGCCCAGCAGAGGGAGCAAAATCCTCACAGTAATGTGGGGATTTTTTATGACAAAATTGCCAAAGGATTTTGGTAAGTTTACCAATAACCAGGAAAAATATTCCTTCTTAGCTCAGCTGGTTAGCGTCCCGTAGGTACGGGATTAATCAGAGGGAAAGAAGATGCGAGAAAATATTCCTTCTTAGCTCAGCTGGTTAGAGCATCTGACTGTTAATCAGAGGGTCGCTGGTTCGAGCCCAGCAGAAGGAGCTTGAAAATTCAAGCCAAGCCCCCACTCCGTCCGAGTGGGGCTTTTTTTTTGTCTTTAATTTTCATTTTTTTTCTAGCTCGGCTGGGTTAACGTCCCGTAAGTACGGGATTAATCAGAGGGTTGCTGGGGAGTATGATCCCGATTATTCGGGAAGCCCAGCAGAAGGAGCTTGAAAATTCAAGCCAAGCACCACTCCGTCCGAGTGGGGCTTTTTTGTTATATTGATGTTATGTTTTACATCTATATTCTTTACTCCCAAAGCGCTGATAAATATTATGTTGGTTATACAAACAATGTTGAGAAACGCTTAAATGAACATAATAGCAGCGATCGAAATACCTATACCTCAAAGCATAGACCCTGGGTTTTATCTGCGGCTTTTGAATGTGGGGATATAGCAGCTGAAGCCATGAAAATTGAAAAATTTATTAAAAAACAAAAAAGTCGTCAACTTATCGAAAGGATAATTGGTGGAGACAAACTTACTGGGATCCTAGCTCGGCTGGTTAGCGTCCCGTATTTACGGGATTAATCAGAGGGTTGCTGGGGTTACGATCCCGAGTATTCGGGAAGCCCAGCAGAAGGAGCTTGAAAATTCAAGCCAAGCCCCACTCCGTCCGAGTGGGGCTTTTTTTTGTCTTTATTTTTCATTTTTTTTTCTAGCTCGGCTGGGTTAGCGTCACGTATTTACGGGATTAATCAGAAGGACGCTGGGGTTATGATCCCGAGTATTCGGGAAGCCCAGCAGCTTGAATTTAATCTGATCAGGTATCCTTTTTCGTTATTAGGGTTTAGCAAAAATCTAGTTTAAGGTTTCGAATTTTCTTTGAAAAACTTAATGATTACTTCATCGGCAGCTGCCGGATAAGTATGGTTACCGGCATGTGAATACCATACAAAAGGATTATTGGTTTTGGAAGGGTAAATTATCGCATTTTGAGCATAAAAATTTCCCTGTTCGGTACATCCATTTATTTTCATTACCTCCTGACACATGAGTTTTTGCCATAAAGGTTTCACCAATGGATCATTTTCTCCCATAATGTGCATCGCAGGTTTTGGTTTAAGCAACTTAACGATTTTGCCAGCAACCGCTGACGATGGTGCAAAAGCCGCAAACTGGTCTCCCCTTGCAGCCCAAAGCAGATAAACAAAACCGCCACCATTTGAATGTCCTGTGGCATAAACACGCTTTTCATCAACTCTATAGTCATGTTTAAGGGTTTTCATCATGGCATCAAAGAAAATAAGATCTCTGTCGATCATATCTCCAGGCATTTTTTGCCATCCAGACCGCTTTCCTTGCGGATCCGTTAGTTGTCCTGGAGTATTCAGCCCTTGTGGATATACAATGATGGCCTCTGGCCAAAACTTTTCGTAAGCCCTGCTCTTCATCAGGTTTGTCATATTTCCTCCGTGTCCGTGAAAAGCTAAAATAACCGGAGTTGCGTTTGTTTTTGCGGTAGTTGGAATTGATACCAAAGCTTCTCTTTCAACCCCAGCAATTGTCCAGTGCATCAACTGAAGCTTGGAACTGATTGGTTGTGATAAGCTTTTTGTAATAGAAACCTGAAAAATAAAAATAAAGGCCAAAATGCACTTTAGCATCATTGATGACGTATGATTTTTGAACATAACCGTATGACAAATAATCTCTCATTTGGTTTAAATCTTTTCACGCGTAGGGCCAATACCCATTGCCGCGTGTTTTGTCTTTTCTTTATTAAATCATTTAGCTAATCTTCTTTAAGAATTAAATAAAAGATAACCGTTTTATTCTTTTAATCTGAAATCGAATTTCTATTTTGCGGCATAATTATAAGATACAATGGCTTCAGGTTTTTTTGCGATTTTAGATGATATAGGTGCTTTAATGGATGATGTGGCCATGGCAAGCAAACTGGCTACACGTAAAACCGCCGGCATACTCGGCGATGACTTAGCCGTAAATGCAGAAAAAGCTACTGGTTTTTTAGCTTCAAGAGAAATACCTGTGTTGTGGGCAATTACTAAAGGGTCTTTTTTAAACAAATTGATCATTGTTCCCATAGCTTTATTACTTCAGGCATTTTTCCCCATAGCCATTAAAGTTATATTAATTTTGGGTGGATTTTATTTGGCTTATGAAGGTGTAGAAAAGATTATCGAATATTTCTTCCACAAATCGAAACCTAAAGATGAAGCTGCCGTTGAGGTAATAAAAGATGATGCCGAAGCTGAAAAAGCAAAAGTAAAATCGGCAGTATTAACTGATTTTATCCTTTCCATTGAAATTGTAATTATAGCGCTTGGGAGCGTACTAGATAAATCTTTAGCTATTCAGATTTTAACTGTATCGGTAGTTGCTATTTTGGCAACCGTTGGTGTTTATGGCATTGTAGCCTTAATTGTACGCATGGATGATGCAGGTTACAAACTTATTAAACGTTCAAACGATAAAGGTTTCTTTGGCTCTTTGGGTCACTTGCTGGTTAAAGCGCTTCCTATCATTATCAAAGTGTTAGCAGTAGTTGGAACCATTGCCTTAATATTAGTAGCCGGCGGTATTTTCGTCCACAATATCGAATTTATGCATCATGTTTTGCCGAATCTTCAATCTACTATAAAAGAATTTGGGGCTGGCATTGTTGGTGGTTTAATTGCAATCCCTATCATGATGGGTGGCAAGAAATTACTTTCATTGGTTAAGAAATAACAATATAGTTGTCCGGATCATAATCCTGTATTTTCGGCAACCCTACAGGCTTCCATAGCGTTGTTTACCTTTAACTTTCGAAATATATTTTGCCTGTGGCGGTTTACGGTATTAATGCTTAGCGACAATTTATCTGCAATTTCCTTACTTCTGTGACCATGTTTAATCAGTTGCAAAATTTCTTTTTCGCGTAGCGATAACAATGTTCCAAACCGGTCTTCGTAATCATCAATTACTTTACCTGTTCTGCTGTTGATAATCACTCCCTGCGGGATTTCAAATTCAGGATGATCATAAATTATATTATAGAGGCAAAGTGCTAACCAAACGCTGCCATCTGCTGAGCTGGCAACATAAATCAAACGGTGTTGCACAAAGGTATACTTTCCATCTTTTTTTCTGATTCTTAGTTTAGTGATGACCTGATAATCTGTGCGGTGATCAACCTCAATGGTGGTTAGTAACTGAAAAAAATCAAACTCAAGCTTGTATTTCTTTTGCAAATCTTCTGGGTGTACTTTGTTTAACAACTCATCTTCCCAGATGGAAGTAATTTCAGTCTCATCAGCCGACAATCCAAGCAGCTCAGCTACTGCGCCGTTAAAGATGTAACTTTTTCTTGCCCTTAAATCACTTAAAACACTGATGCAATTTTCCATCATGCTGTACATCCTGGCCATCGATTTGGCATGATCCAACATCAGGTGAGGTGTGGGGTTGAATTCAAAAGTTTGGGCCAGAAGTTTCGTGTCAAGTATTTTTCTCATCTTTTACAAAGGTAATGGTTATTTATGACCATTGAATCTGGCTTGCAGCTTAGATAGCTTTGCGATCAAATGTTTCGGGTAACATCCGGGCAATTAAAATATGATATGATCAACATGAAGAAATTATTACTCCTCGCAACCACGCTGTTCAGCCTAAACAAAATACATGCGCAAAGTCTCGAAAAGATGCAATGGTTTAATGAACCCGAAAAGTGGGAGATTAAAAATAATAGCCTGTTGATGCAGGTAACGCCAAATAGTGATTATTGGAGAATCTCTCATTATGGTTTTACCGTTGATGATGCGCCATTTTACTACGGAACCTATGGTGGAGAATTTGAAGCGAAAGTAAAACTCACCGGTGCCTACAAAGCACGTTTCGATCAAATGGGTTTGATGCTAAGGATTGATCATCGAAACTACATCAAAACAGGTGTTGAGTTTGTTGATGGAAAATTTAATGTGAGTACGGTGGTGACGCATGAAAAAAGCGATTGGAGTGTGTTGCCTTTGGAAAAAGTGCCACCTTTTATCTGGATTAAAGTGGTGCGAAGGTTAGATGCTGTTGAAATTTTTTATTCGTTAGATGATCAGCATTACATCATGACACGTAATGCGCCTTTACAGGATAATACTCCGGTAATGATTGGTTTGATGGCGGCTAGTCCGGATGGAAAAGGTTTTGAAGCAAAGTTTGAAAATTTCAAAGTAAAGCATTTGCCAGATCAAAGAAGATTAGAGTGGCTCAAAACACACCAATAATATTTTTTCCCGCATTAAATTTAATTTGACTGATAAGGCGTTAATTTCTAATTTGCAGCAAATTAACGATCGATCACATGATGAATTTCAGATTAAGGCTGGCAGTTTTCTTTGCTTCAGCAATTATTTGTTTTTGTGCAGCTGCGCAAGAAAGTCCGGTAAAATTGTCTTATAAAGTGAATGCAGACAAGAGTGTAACTTTCAATTTCGACAAAACAGATCCAGGGTTTTATACCGTGGTGTTAAAATTTGATCAGTTAACTAATGCCGCTGATCCAGGAAACCGCAAGTTTGAAACAAGAGGTTATTCAGGAAACGCTACAACCTTAACTCCTACAAATAAAGATCAGGGAATTGGTTTTTCTTCTTACAGTTATTCGTCGATCAGGGGAAAGTTGAATCCAAAATATAATGCTGCTTTTGTATATACTTTGCCAGCTAAAAATGGAGCAAGGGTGAGGGCTGTGGAGTCATCTTTTGTAAATGCTACTTATTTTGGAAATACTACACCCGAAGATTGGAAAGTGTATCGATTTTCTACAAAAGAAGAAGATACGGTTACCGCCATCCGTAAAGGTGTGGTAGTCGAAGTGAAAGATTTATACGATTCAGAATCTGTTGATGGCGTAGCCTATACCAGTAAAATCAACGATTTGATTATTGAACATGCTGATGGTACATTGGCCAGCTACAGAGGGCTCAAGAAAGGGAGTTTTGCAGTTAAGGTCGGACAAACCGTTTATCCGGGCACTACCCTTGGGTTGAACAGCAAATCAAATGGAGGCAATTCTTATGGTGTATCTATTTTGCTGATGTACCTCAAGTCTGCAGATTTTGAAAATGTGAGAAACAAAACCATGGCCACTACAAAAAGTCTTTACGGATTTATCACTCCACATTTTTGTACAGATGGAAATGCCGACGCCATATTAACTTCACAACAGGAATATACCGCATCATACCTGCCCGAAATCATTAAAAAGGAATTTACCAAAAAAGAATTAAAGCAGCAGGTAAAGTAAATTTCATTAAACCATCAATAAATTGATGGTTTTTTTGTTGATTTTACCACCATATTAGGTTTAGGCGATAAGCTGAATTCATTATAATAGTTGATATTTGCAGCTGTAATTATCCAGTAATGAAACCTTATCTCCAACTTTTCGATTTTTCGAAGAGCATAAATTACCGAATCGAAATTCTGGCTGGGCTAACCGTAGCGATGACCATGATTCCCGAATCATTATCGTTTGCAATCCTGGCAGGCTTTCCTCCGTTGACAGGATTGTATGCGGCGTTTATTATGGGTTTGGTAACGGCAATACTGGGCGGTAGGCCGGGTTTAATTTCTGGCGGAGCTGGTGCTACGGTAATCGTATTAATTGCTTTGATGAAAAGTCATGGTATTGAATATGTATTCGCTGCGGTGGCGTTAGCGGGTATCGTACAAATTCTTGTTGGTCTTTTTAAGCTTGGCAAATTTGTCAGACTCGTTCCGCAACCAGTCATGTTTGGTTTTGTGAATGGGCTAGCGGTAATCATTTTCATGTCGCAGCTGGAGCAATTTAAAACCGTTGTGAATGGCAACACGGCCTGGTTAAGCGGTTCAGCGCTTTATATAATGCTGGCTTTGGTAAGTTTAACTATTCTGGTTGTAGTGTTGTGGCCGAAAATAACAAAAGCTGTTCCAGCTTCTCTGGTAGCGATCATTGTGGTTTTTATCGTTGTATTGGTGTTTAGAATCGACACTAAACTGGTTAAAGACATCGCCTCGGTAAGTGGTGGGTTCCCGCCATTTCACATTCCGAAAATTCCTTTTGAACTAGAAACCTTAAAAATTATTTTTCCTTATGGTTTAATTATGGCTGGGGTGGGCTTAACTGAAGGTTTACTAACGTTAAATCTGGTTGATGAGATTACGGAAAGTAAAGGAGATGGAAACAGAGAAAGCATCGCACAAGGTATTGCCAACATCGCCAATGGCTTTTTTACCGGTATGGGCGGTTGCCCGATGATTGCACAGACACTCGTAAACTTATCAGCCGGGGCGAGGGCAAGGCTTTCTGGCATTATTGCAGCACTTACTATACTTGTTATCATTTTAGTTGGGGCGCCTGTTATTGAGCGGGTACCCATGGCGGCGTTGGTAGGCGTAATGATGATGGTGGCCATTGGAACTTTCGAATGGATGAGTTTCAAGGTCATTAACAAAATGCCCAAGCAGGATATTTTTATCGGAATATCGGTGGCGGTTATAACCATTTGGCTTCACAATCTTGCGCTTGCAGTATTGATCGGCGTCATCATTTCAGCATTGGTGTTTGCATGGGATAGTGCAAAAAGGATTCGCTCAAATAAGTTTATAGATCAGAATGGTGTGAAACATTACGAAGTTCTTGGTCCACTTTTTTTTGGTTCAGTTGCGAATTTTAACGAAATATTCGATGTGGCCAACGATCCTGAAAATGTGGTGATCGATTTTAAAGAGTGTAAGGTTTTCGATATGTCGGGAATTGATGCGCTTAACAAACTCACAGAAAAATATAACACTGCGAACAAAAAGTTACACTTGCAGTACTTAAGTGAAGATTGTAAGCGATTGCTTAAAGATGCTGATGGGATTATTGAAGTAAATATTATGGAAGATCCGGATCATCGCATTGTGACGCAGAAACAAGTTAAATGATTTGCTGGAGACTAAAAATCAAATTCCAGTTGATTATCTTCCGACTTTTCTGAAGGATGTTCATCATAAAATCTAGATAAGGTAATGCCTAATAACCTTACTTTTAAGGCGCCAATATTTGCATCATTTAATAGTTTGATCGCCTCGGCATAAATATTTTCTGCTTTATGTATCGCCAAAGGGAAAGACCGGCTTCTGGTAATTAGTTTAAAATCCTCGAACTTAATTTTCAGCGTAACCGTTTTGCCCTTTAACTGATATTTCTCCAGCCGTTTCGCAACGGTTTCACTAATCTGTTTTAATAAATCATGCATTACCGAGTCTTCATTGGTATCTTCTGCAAGGGTATCTTCTGCACCCACTGATTTTGTTTCCCGATTGGCTCGAACGGGCCTGTCATCTATTCCACGAACGATTTTGTAGTAAAACTTACCCGATTTCCCGAACTGGGCAAGAAGCTGAGATTCGCTCAAATTCTTTAAATCGGAACCCGTATGGATTTGCATTGCTTTCATTTTTGCAGCGGTGACCTTTCCTACGCCGAAAAATTTTTCTACAGGCAATTTCTCCATAAAAGCCTTAATTTTTGATGGACCAATGAAGGTAAGTCCATCCGGTTTATTCATATCCGAAGCAACTTTTGCCACAAATTTATTAATGGAAACACCAGCCGATGCGGTTAAATTCAATTCATTTTTAATTGCATCCTTGATGGATTTTGCAATATCAATGGCCGAACCGATACCTAATTTATCTTCTGTAACATCAAGGTATGCCTCATCTAAAGAAAGTGGCTCTATAATGTCTGTGTAGCGACTAAAAATTCCCCTGATCGATTTTGAAACGGAGCTGTAAGCATCAAAGCGGGGATAAACAAAAATAGCAGTAGGGCAGAGCTGATAAGCTTTGCTGCATGACATGGCCGATTTTATTCCAAACTGCCTGGCTTCATAACTCGCAGTTGCCACTACACCTCTACTATCCGGTTTCCCACCAACAACAATCGGTTTTCCTCTATATTCCGGGAAATCCCGTTGCTCTACAGATGCATAAAAAGCATCCATATCGATATGAATTATCTTTCGTAAAAGCGGTGGATTCTGATCAGACATTTAATCTTTAAATTTCGGAATTTTTATGCTCATCACCCAATTAGATTTATTTCTTTACATCATGGAAAGAATATATCATATAATAGCATGCAAACGGATGTAGTCGGTATGAAGAATTGGGGGTGTTTTAAAATTCAGCGTTGAACATACCGGTGATCAGGTAGATTTTACCATGATCGATAAGGATGTAAACCTTTCAACTTAAAGCTGGAGAGATGGTTGAAATAATATAAATTTAAAAAAAATTTTTATAAAGATGTAGAACGTTTTTGATCTGGTCACGCTAATTTAACAGAAAATCTACTTTATCGAGTAAGGAATCCATTTCAAAAGGCTTCTCCATAAAATCGTTGGCGCCGGCATCTAAAGCCGATTGGCGAATGTCTCTACTGGCAGAAATCATCAAAATGGGAATTTCCTGATATTGTGGATCACCTTTTAACTGGCGGCAAATATCGCGGCCATCGTGTCCGCTCATCCAAATATCAAGCAAGATTAAGTCGGGCCGGTCTTTTACAGCATCAATCACGGCTCCTCCGTCGTAAGTGTATGCCACCTCGTAACCCATAACTTCCAATATCATCGTCACAGCATCCACAATTCCTTCGTCGTCATCAGCGATGAGTATTTTCTTAGTTCCCATTAGTGTATATATTGACCAAATTGTTGATTTTATGATTTAGACGGCAAAGATGATAATTTGTGTAATACTATTAATGTTTGTTTACGGTTTTTTGTTTTTCAAAAATGAAATTAATTTTGCAACTCATGCGTTGCGACAGTATTGATTTTAAGGAAGATAATTTAAATAAAAGCAACAGAAGGCGTAACATCCGTAATATTTTATACTCAAAACAACTAATTTTCTGTTTTACGGAGAAATACATCACTTTGTTTCGAAATATTATAGTTTATATTTACAACTGAAATTAGATTAACAAGGTTTAATAACCCAAATGGATAGCATTAATATTAAGAAATTAGCCGAGGCACTAAATTTATCTACTTCGACAATTTCAAGGGCTTTTAGAGATAATAGTGATATTAGTGGGGCTACCAAAGAGCGCATTTTAGCGAAGGCTAAAGAGCTTAACTATCAACCTAACCATTACGCCAGCAATTTAAGGGAGCAAAAAAGTAAAACGATAGCGGTTATCGTTCCGGAATTAGCCAATAATTATTTCTCGCAGGCCATTCACGGTATTGAAAGAGTAGCCCGTGAAAATGGTTACCACATCCTCATTTATGTAACAGATGATGATTATCACAAAGAGGTTAATTTTATCGGCCACTTACATAACGGGAGGGCAGAAGGCATCGTGATGTCGGTTTCAGGTGAAGCAAACGACCACAATTATTTAAATAAATTTGGCGCCAAACGCCTTCCGCTGGTATTTTTCGATAGAATTTATGAAGATATCGAAACCCCAAGGGTGATCACAAACGATTACAACAGCAGTTTTCTGGCAACAGAACATTTGATTGAGCAGGGTTGTAAACGTATTGCCTACCTGGTGGTAAACAAAAGCCTTTCTATTGGTAAAACCAGGATGCAGGGTTACATTGATGCTTTGGCTAAACACCAGGTCTTATTTGATGAAAGTTTAATTGTTGATTGTAGCAACAGTTACGATGAAAATAGCGTAATCATTAAGGAGGCATTGAATCAGCTGAAACCTGATGGCGTATTTACTTCCGTAGAGCGTTTGGCATTTGCAACTTATTATGCTTGTTACGATTTGAAAATTAGTATACCTGATGATTTGAAAGTAATCAGTTTTTCGAGTCTGGAGATTGCGCCTTTACTCAATCCTTCTTTAACTACCATTACCCAGCCGGCAACAGAAATAGGCGAGCAGGCGGCCAAATTATTGTTCAGAATCCTGGATGATCATCAGGATAAAAATCGCCCGACCGAGGTGGTTTTGCAATCCAAAATTATCAAAAGAAATTCGACCGCCAATCCGTCAAAAAACGCCTAAAAATTCCCGCTGTTTTTGAGGCTGAAAATTTCAAAAAAAATCATCACTTAGTGTAAAATACGCAGAATTTTGCCTGTTCGTCGGGAACGTTCCCGAAAAATAGTCGGTTTTGACTTGTGATTTTTCGGGAACGTTCCCGAAAAGTGAGTTAAAAATGGCTTAGTGTAAAAAATACACATTGATTTAAAATTTATAGTTTTCAATTTATTGATTATCAGTAATTTAATTCTGTTGTAATAAGTTTTTATTACAGCGGCTACATTTAAAATTACCGAATTTCACCCGCTTTCGTTTGCTTCTTTTTGGTTGTGAAATATATTTTTTAAATAAATTTTGAAATCTCATTAAGTGCTGTAAATTAGGCCTATGTGTAATTCACTATAATATTTAACCAAATTTTTATACTTAAACGAGCTTCGAATATGAAAGTATTTTACCTGTTAAAACAGGGGCTTTTGGTGCTGTTAGTTCTTTCAGCATTAATCGTAAAAGCACAAACCGGATCAATATCTGGAAAAGTGCTTGATGAAACCGGCCAACCTTTACCTGGTGCTTCAGTTGTTGTAAAAGGTACAACCAGAAGTACATCAACAGATGTAAACGGAAATTTTAAATTGGCTGGACTTACAAATGGTGCCATCACTTTATCAGCAAGTTTCATTGGGTATCAAACCCTTGATAAAGCTGTTACTGTTTCGGCAAACGCTACCGCAAATTTCCAGTTAGTGCCCGATGCACAAAAACTGAATGAGGTTGTTGTTATCGGTTACGGTACTGCCGAGAAGAAAAATTTAACCGGATCAATCACTACGGTGAATTCAAAAGATTTCCAGAAAGGTACTATTACTACACCTGAACAGTTAATTCAGGGTAAAGTTGCGGGTGTGAACATCATCTCAGGTGGCGGTGCGCCAGGCGGCGGTAGTACCATCCGTATTCGTGGCGGTGCTTCGTTAAACGCCAGTAACGATCCTTTAATCGTGGTTGATGGAGTACCTTTTAGTGGTAACGGCATTGGTAATGCACCAAGTCCGCTTTCATTAATTAACCCGAATGATATTGAGACTTTTACCGTTCTAAAAGATGCAAACGCAACTGCTATTTATGGTTCAAGAGCTTCCAATGGTGTAATCTTAATCACAACCAAAAAAGGAACTTCGGGTGCACCGCAAATTACGCTGAGCACTAATAATTCCATTTCAACAGTAGCTAGAAAAGTTGATGTACTTACTGCTGATGAGGTTCGTGCTTTTGTAAATACCAATGGTAACGCTGCACAAAAAGCGTTGTTGGGTACTGCAAATACAGATTGGCAAGATGCAATTTATCAAACTGCATTCACCACTGATAATAACCTAAGTATCGCTGGTTCATTTAAAGGTGTACCTTATCGTGTTTCTGGCGGTTATTTAGATCAGGAAGGTGTTTTAGTGAGAAGTAAATTGAAAAGAGCAACAGGTGCATTCTCTATCTCTCCTAAATTATTTCAAGATCACTTAAAAATCGAATTGAACTTAAAAGGTTCATTAACCGATTCTCAATATCCAAATGACGGTGCCATTGGTGCGGCCATTCAGTTCGATCCAACACAGCCGATTTATTCAAATAACAAATTCGGAAATTATTTCGAATGGATTACTTCTGCGGCTGTTCCAAATCCAAATGCTCCGCGTAACCCACTTGCTTTAATTGAACAACAAGATAATCATGGTAATGCGGCCAGAAGTTTTGGTAACTTAAAATTAGATTACTCTTTCCATTTCCTACCTGAATTACATGCAGTAATTAATGCTGGTTATGATTATTCAAAAGGTTACGGACGTACAATTGTTCCAATTTATGCTGCACAGAGTTTCTCAACCGAGGGTTCTTTCTCAAGAAGATTGAACACAGAGATGAACAAATTCTCTGAAGCTTATTTAACTTACGCTAAAACCTTGGGCAAAAGCAGATTTGATGTGACTGCCGGTTATGGTTATTATGATGATGCAGTAACCAATTATAACTTTGCTACTTACAGAGGTACGGGCGTTTTACAAACTACTCCAGTTTTCCCTTTCTCAATTGATCAGAATAAGTTGCTTTCATATTACGGTCGTTTCAACTATACTTTTGCTGATAAATATATCTTATCAGGAACAATGAGAGCTGATGCTTCTTCGAAATTTGCTGAAGATAACCGTTGGGGTTATTTCCCGTCAGCAGGTTTTACCTGGAGAATTATTGGTGAAGATTTCTTGAAAGACAGCAAAGTAATTTCTGATTTGAAATTGAGATTAACCTACGGTGAAACCGGTAATAAAGATGGTATTGGTAACTACGATTACTTATCAAAATATTACGCAAGTACCAACAATGGCCAGTATCAGGTGGGTAATACTTTTTATAACTATTACAGCCCTGCAGGTTACGACCCTGATTTAAGATGGGAAACTACTACCACTTATAATGCAGGTTTAGATTATGGCTTTTTAAATGGCAGATTGTATGGTAGCATTGATGCTTATTACAAAAAAACCAAAGATTTATTAAGTACAGTAACCATCCCGGTGGGAACAAACTTTAGCAATGTGTTAACTACGAATGTGGGTAACATGGAAGTAAGAGGTGCTGAGGTTAGTTTAAACTATGTGGCTATCAAAACTGAAAACACTACATGGGATATCGGCGTAAATGGTGCTTACAACAAAAGAAAAGTAACCAATTTAACGTTAAACCCTAACTCAGGTTTTAAAATTGATGCTGGTGATATTACCGGTGGTACAGGTATCCACTTAAAATATAATGCAGTAAATCAGTTGCCAGGTTCATTCTTTGTTTACAAACAAGTATACAATGCTGACGGCAAACCATTAGAAGGTGTTTATCAGGATTTAAATGGCGATGGTGCAGTAAACGATGCTGACCAGTATTTTTATAAATCACCAGATCCGGTAATTACTTTAGGTTTCAATACTTCTTTCACTTACAAAAGATGGACAGCAAGTACCGTATTGAGAGCTAACTTCGGTAACTACATCTATGATAATATTTCTTCAAACTTTGGGATCAGAAATAACGTGTTAAGTACTCAAGGTATTCTGAACAACTCTACGTCAGATTTGTACAATACCAATTTCTCAGGTGCATCAGGCGTTCAGTATTTAAGTGATTACTATATCAGAAATGCATCATTCTTAAAAATGGATAATGCTGGTTTATCTTATAACGTTGGTAAACTTTCTAAAACTGGTACAGCTTCAATGCGTATATCAGCAAACTGCCAAAATGTATTTGTCGTATCTAAGTATAAAGGAATCGATCCTGAATCAGTTTCAGGTATTGATTACAACTTATACCCACGTCCAAGAACATATACTTTAGGTTTAAATGTTGGTTTTTAATTATTAATAGCGATGAACACGATCAATTTAAATGCTGAAAATAAAGCTGGCAAGGCGATGGTGATCAAAACCTATCAAAGAAAAGATATGAAAATGAAAAATTCATTTAAAATGATACTGGCTTCAGGCGCATTACTGTTGTCATTAAATTCATGCAAAAAAGAGTCATTCAACTTAACACCAACCAACGATGTAACTTCTGCTACCGTTTATGCAACGCCGGCAGGTTATAAAAACAGTTTGGTTAAGTTATATGCTACTTATGCGTTAACCAGTCCTTCAGGTTCTGATAATAGTGATGTGGGCGGATTAAACGCTGGTTATGCAGATTTCCTTCGTTTATTCTGGACCTCGCAAGAATTGGTAACCGATGAGGCGATTTGTGCCTGGGGTGATGTGGGTATTCCTGAATTGGATTACGGAACACCTACACCAGATAACCAGTTTTTACGCGGTTTATATTCAAGAAGTGTATTGCAGATTACTTTCGCCAATGAGTTTTTACGCGAAAGTACAGCAGAAAAATTGGCAAGCAGAAATATTACCGGTGCTGATGCCACTGCCATTACCCGTTACCGTGCTGAAGCCCGTTTCTTACGTGCTTTCCAATACTGGGTATTATTAGATGCTTTTGGTAATCCACCTTTCATCACTGAAGATGATGCCATTGGTAAAGTAAACCCTAAACAAATTCAAAGAGCTGCTTTATTTAACTATGTTGAATCTGAATTGAAAGCCATTGAAGGCGATTTGGCAGAGCCAAGAGCAAATGAATACGGACGTGCTGATAAAGGTGCGGCCTGGGCATTGTTAGCCAGATTGTATTTAAATGCACAGGTTTACACCGGTACAGCAAAAAATACAGAAGCGATCACTTATTCAAGCAAAGTAATTGCAGCCAGTTATTCGTTAAAAGCAAACTATATGGATTTGTTTAAAGCAGATAACGAAGTAAACAATACTGAAAACATTTTAACCATTAACTACGATGGGATTAATGGAACCAACTATGGCGGTACAACCTTCTTAATCAATGCAGGAATCAACGCAGATATGAACCCTACATCTTTTGGTGTTCCATCTGGTGGTTGGGGTGGTAACAGAACACGTCAGAACTTGCCAAACTTATTTCCTGATGCAAACGGAACTTTAGATAAACGTGGCGCTTTCTTCGGAACCAAAAGAGCTGTTGATGCAGTTGGTGAATTTACAGATGGTTTACGTGTAACTAAATTTAAAAATGTTACTTCAACTGGTACACCAGGAAGATCATTAAATGGAACTTTCAGCTCACTAGATTTTGCTTTGTTCCGTTTGGCAGAACAATATTTAATTTATGGAGAAGCAGTTGCCCGTGGTGGTTCAGGTGGTAGTGCAGCATTGGCGCTAACTTACGTAAATGCTTTACGCACCAGAGCCTATGGCAATACTTCAGGTAATGTGAGCGCAGCTGCTCTTACAACTGATTTTTATTTAGATGAGCGTGGTCGTGAGTTATACTGGGAAGGACACCGTCGTACCGATTTGATCCGTTTCGGCAAGTTCGCTGGCTCAACATATTTATGGCCTTACAAAGGTGGTGTGCAGGCAGGTGCTGCTTTACCAGCTTTCCGTAATCTTTACCCACTTCCATTGGCCGATTTAATTGCCAATCCGAATTTGGTTCAAAACACAGGTTATTAATCTTTATTGATAGAAAGATATGAAATCAAAATTATTCAAATCCTTAGCTTTAGGCTTAATTGCCGTATCGCTTTGGTCGTGTAAAAAGGACGAAACCAGAACGGTTTCTAGCGTTGCTGCGGCAGGAACACTTACGGCATCAACCACTACATTAAGTTTAGTGCAGGCTAATGGGTCGTTACCGGCAACAACTTTAACTTATCCATTGGCTACATCTACTGGTTATGTAGTGCCAGTAACATCAACTTTGCAATTTGCCTTAAAAGGAACCAACTTCGCTACACCAAGAGAAATTGTTGTTACAGCAAAAACTTATGCACCAACAATCACTGAAGTGAACAACATGATTTTGGCTTTAGGTGGAAAAGTAGGTACACCAGCACAAGTTGAAGTGAGATTAAAATCAGGCGCTGCGGTAAATGATCTAACTTACTCAAACGTGGTAACATTAAGTGCTACGCCATATCTGGCCTCTGCATGGATTTATGCACCTGGTGCTTACCAGGGATGGAATCCATCAACTGCTGATAGCTTAATTTCTTTATCAAGCAATGGTGTTTACACAGGTATGATCGCTTATACTGCTGGTAACTTAGAATTTAAAATTACGCCAGCTAAGAAATGGGATGTTGCTTATGGCGATGCCGGTGCTGGTAAAATCAGCTCGAGCGCTGGCGATAACTTAAAATCTCCAGATGCAATTGTAAAACAGGTAACTGTTGATTTAAACAAGAATACCATCGTTTTTGGTACACCAAACGAGTGGTCGTTAATTGGCGATGCAACACCAGGCGGCTGGGGAGCTGATACCGATATGAAAGGCGTTAACGATGGTAAATACACCGTTTATTCGTTAAAAACTACTTTAGTTGTTGGCGAATTTAAGTTCCGTTTCGCCCATGATTGGGGTGTTAACTTAGGTGGCGGTGCTACACTTACCACAGGTGGCGACAATATTAAAGTAACTACAGCGGGTACGTATACCATTACCCTAACTGTAATCAAAACAGCAGATAAAGTAACTGGTGGTACATATACCATTGTTAAAAACTAACTCTTAAAATTTGCCCCGTGGTATTTACTACGGGGCTTTTTATAATCTATAAAGTTTCAGCATGATCAGATCCCTCAACATATTACTTCGTCCGTTATCATTTAATGCTCAGACTCTCACTTTGCGCTTTGCAAGGAAATCATTTTTATTTTCTTTAATCTTACTTTCCGGTTTCAATTCGTTTGCTCAAAAATTAGAGCGTATCGAACCCATGTTCTGGTTCGCCGGAATGCATAATCCAAAATTGCAATTGCTTGTTCATGGCGAAAATATTGCAACGAGTAATGTAACCTTATCTTACCCAGGCGTTAAACTGGTAAAAGTTAACAAAGTTGAAAATCCTAACTATCTGTTTTTGGATTTAGAACTTTCTTCTGCAGTGAAGTCGGGAACGTTCCCGATTAATTTTACTGCTAAAGGCAAAAAAATATTTAGTTATACCTACGAATTAAAAAACCGCGATAAAAGTGCGGGCAGGATTCAGGGTGTAACGCAAAAAGACTTTATTTACTTGTTGATGCCTGATCGTTTTTCGAACGGCGACAAAAGTAATGACGTTGTTCAGGGCTTAGCCGAAACAGCACTCAATCGCGATAGCATGTATTACCGCCATGGCGGAGATATTCAAGGCGTAATCAATCATTTGGATTACCTTAAAGATTTAGGAATTACCACTGTGTGGATGACTCCGGAAATCGAAAACGATATGGCAAAAGCATCCTATCATGGTTATGCGGTAACGGATCATTATAAAATCGATCCCCGTTACGGAACAAATGAGCTTTTTAAAAAATACGTAGAAACCGCTCATGCTAAAGGCATGAAGGTGATTAAAGATATAGTGCACAACCATATTGGTACCGGACATTGGTTCTTTAAAGATTTACCAATGAAAAGCTGGGTACACCAATGGCCAACATATACGCAAACGAGTTATCGCGACCAAACGGTAATGGATATCCACGCCGCTGCTGCCGATCGTAAAAAAATGCTCGATGGATGGTTTGTGCCATCTATGCCCGATCTTGATCAGACCAATCCTTATGTGCAAAATTATTTAACCCAAAACCACATCTGGTGGATTGAATATGCAGGAATTGACGGCTTACGTTTAGATACTTATGCTTATAATGATCCTGTTTATATGGCCGATTGGGCGCTTAAATTAAAGGCCGAATTTCCGCACTTATCGGTATTTGGAGAAACTTTAGTTACAGCTGTTCCAAATCAGGCTTATTTTACCGAAGGAAATACAGTAAGCCGCGGTTTCGATACACACCTGCAAGGAATTACCGATGCAGTTTTAAAGGATGCCATTTATGAGGGAATCAATGGAAAAAATGGCTGGGTTGACGGTATTAACCGAATTTATGCAATCTTGTCTCATGATTTTCTTTACAAAAACCCAAATACAAACTGCATATTTCTGGATAACCACGACATGAGCCGTTTTTATTCGATGGTTGGTGAAGATTTCGACAAATATAAAATGGGGATGGCATTGTTATTAACCATGCGTGGTATTCCGCAAATGTATTACGGTACTGAAATTTTAATGAAAAACTTCTCAAATCCTGATGGATTGGTTCGTTCTGATTTTCCTGGCGGATGGGATGGAGATAAAAAAGATAAGTTCATCGCCGATGGCAGAACAAATAAAGAAAATGAAGCCTTCAATTTTGTGAAGACTTTAGCAAACTACCGCAAAAATAGCCCAGCGCTGCAGAGCGGAAAGTTAATGCAGTTTGTTCCTGAGGATGATATTTATGTTTATTTCCGTTACAACAAAACTGTAAAAGGTACTGTGATGGTGATCTCGAATAATACTGAGAAAGAAAAAACATTAAATACCGAAAGATTTGCAGAGCGAATAACTGGAGTTACAAGTGCAAAAAACATTATCTCAGGCGAGAATGTTCAAATCAAAGAGATTAAAGTTCCTTCAAAAACGACTTTAGTTTTAGAGTTAAATTAAATAGAGCAGAAAGCTAAAAGACTACAGCGAAAAGCAGGCTAATATCCTGATACTTGATGCTCGCTACAAAAATACTATTAAACAATGCAAGACAATAAACATCCGGAACTTTCAACCTTTAACCTTCAACCTTCAACCTCAATCAAAGCCTGTCTTTTTGATTTGGATGGTGTACTCGTAGATACAGCCGTTTACCACTACAAAGCCTGGAAACGTTTGGCCAATACCATGGGCTTCGATTTTACTGAAGAACAGAATGAGCAATTGAAAGGCGTAAGCCGGGTAGAAAGCTTAAATAAAATTTTGGCCTGGGGCGGCGTCGAAAAAACTGGTGCAGAGAAAGAAGAACTGGCTACTTTAAAAAATAGCTGGTATGTAGATATGATTACCAAAATGACACCTGCTGAGGTTCTGCCAGGAACCGTAGATTTTTTAACTGAAATTCATCAGGCGGGTTACAAACTGGCTTTAGGTTCGGCAAGTAAAAACTCGGGCATTATTTTAGAACGCACCAATCTGGCTCATTTCTTCGATGAAATTGTAGATGGAAACATGGTTACCAAATCAAAGCCAGACCCTGAAGTGTTTTTAAAAGGAGCAGAACTTTTAGGTTTTAAACCTGATGAATGTGTGGTCTTTGAAGATGCCGTTGCTGGCGTTGAAGCTGCAAAACGTGGCGGTATGAAAGCCATTGGTATTGGTGAAAAAAGTGTGCTTACCGAAGCCGATGTTGTAGTAAGTGGTTTAGATAAATTAACAGCTAAAGATTTAGAGGAATTATAAACTTGCCAATGCCGTCATTGCGAGGCACGAAGCAATCTAATAATAAGGAATCAATAATTGGGAGAACGAATCCTCTGAGAAGAGATTGCTTCGTGCCTCGCAATGACGAAAGTATAAAAGATGAAGAATTACATTAAAGCAGATGAGTGGAACATAATCGAAGAAGGCTTTGATCCACATTTAAATAAAATTTCAGAAAGTATTTTCAGTTTGGGTAATGGCCGAATGGGTCAGCGTGCCAATTTTGAAGAAACTTACACGGGCGAAACCCTTTTAGGGAACTATGTTGCTGGTGTTTATTATCCCGATAAAACCCGTGTGGGTTGGTGGAAAAATGGCTATCCGGAATATTTTGCCAAAGTTTTAAATGCGGCAAACTGGGTGGGTATTGAAGTGAAAATAGCAGATGAAATTTTAGATTTAGCTACAGCCGAAGTAAGTGATTTCAAACGCAATTTGAATATGCATGCGGGTATTTTGGAACGTACTTTCACTGCAAAATTAAAAAGTGGTAAAACCGTAAAGGTTAAATCAACTCGTTTTTGCAGCATCGCTGATGATGAAGTTGGTGCCATCCGCTACAGCATTACACCTTTAAACTTTGATGGCAAAATCACCTTGATGCCTTTCATTGATGGTGATATCAAAAATCAGGATAGTAACTACGATGAAAAATTCTGGACAATGGTTTCTGATGAAATTACCGGGACAGAAGCTTACATCAAACTAAGAACAAAGAAAACCGAGTTTGAGGTTTGCACAGGAAGCAAGATCGAACTGTATCAAAATTCGGAGAAAGTAAACATCCATCCTGAAGCGGTTCGCAAAGAAAAATTTGTGGGACAATCTTTTTCAGTTGATGTAAAAGCAAACGAGGAAATCACTGTGGTTAAGATCGCGGCTAATTTATCTTCCGAAAATTATCCAAAAGAAGCACTTTTAGAAGAAGCAAAAGCAGTTATCGCGAAAGCGACCGCTAAAGGTTTCGATACTTTATCAAAAGAACAAACGGAAGCCTGGGCAACCAAATGGGAAGAAAGCGACATTGTAATTGAGGGTGATGTTTCGGCGCAACAGGCCATTCGTTTCAATATTTTCCAGCTTTTCCAGACTTATACAGGTAAAGATGACAGGTTAAATATCGGTCCAAAAGGCTTTACCGGCGAGAAATACGGCGGTTCTACTTATTGGGATACCGAAGCTTATTGTGTGCCATTTTATTTGGCCACTGCTCCACAGGAAGTAAGCAAAAATTTACTCGTTTACCGCCACAAGCAATTAGGTAAAGCCATCGAAAATGCTGCAAAACTAGGTTTCAAAGATGGCGCAGCATTGTATCCGATGGTAACCATGAATGGCGAAGAATGCCACAATGAGTGGGAAATTACTTTCGAGGAAATCCACCGTAACGGCGCTATTGCTTTCGCAATTTATAACTACATCCGTTACACTGGCGATGAAAGTTATTTATCAGATTTCGGGTTAGAAGTTTTAATTGGCATTGCCCGTTTCTGGAAACAACGCGTAAACTGGAGTGGCGAAAAACAGCAATATGTAATGTTGGGCGTTACTGGTCCGAATGAATACGAAAACAACGTAAACAACAACTGGTATACCAATTTATTGGCTACATGGTGCATGAAATATGCAACCGAAGCCGCTGAAATTGTAAAAACGCAGCAACCAAAAAAATACAAAAGTTTATTAAAAAGCTTAAACTTCAATGCGCAGGAATTTGCCGATTGGGCAGATATCATCGAGAAAATGTATTATCCGGAAGATAAAAATCTGGGTGTCTTCTTACAGCAAGATGGTTATTTAGATAAAGAACAAACTTTAGTTAAAGATTTGCCGGCAAGTGAAAGACCAATTAACCAGAAATGGAGTTGGGATAGAATTCTGCGTTCGCCATTTATTAAACAAGCTGATGTTTTACAGGGATTGTATTTCTTCGAGGAAGATTACGATTTGGAAACCATCAGAAGAAACTTTGATTTTTATGAACCACGTACCGTTCACGAAAGTTCTTTGTCGCCTTGCGTTCACAGTATTTTAGCGGCAAAATTAAATGATGAAGCCCGTGCTTACGAGTTCTATTTACGTACCGCCCGTTTAGATTTGGATGATTACAACAACGATACCGAAGACGGTTTACACATCACCTCAATGGCTGGAACCTGGATGAGTGTGGTTGAAGGCTTTGCAGGTATGCGTGTTCGCGATGGTAAGTTACAGTTTAATCCTTTCTTGCCAACACAGTGGAAATCGTTCTCGTTTACCATTGGTTTTAGAGGTGCAACTTTGAAAATTAACATCACAGAAAACGGCATCAATATTAAAAACAACAACGCTGTTGATTTGGAAATTGGTATCAGAAACCAAATCTATAAGCTGGCTGGAAACGCAGAACTAGAAGTGAATAACGCCGAGTTGGTATGATTGTAGAGGTAAAATGTAAGATGGAAAATGGATTGAAAATTGCCTCAACTCCTCGTCATTGCGAGGAACGAAGCAATCTTAATGCGGCCGCTTTTTTGATTGTGGTTTTCCTTTTGCTAATTTCTCATTCATCCTTTGCACAAAAAAAGAGTAAAAAAATGAACGATAGACAAATCGTTATATATCAACTATTACCGCGTTTATTCGGTAATAAAAATACAGCAAACGTTCCTTACGGCACCATTGAGCAAAATGGTTCTGGTAAGTTTAATGATATCACAGATAAAGCTTTAGATGGCATTAAAGAGCTTCACGTAAATTACGTTTGGTACACAGGTGCCATCGCTCACGCCAGTTTGACCGATTATTCTGCTTACGGAATTAAGGTTGATGATGCAGATGTGGTAAAGGGTAGGGCTGGTTCGCCTTATGCTATTCGCGATTATTATGATGTGAACCCGGATTTGGCGGTCGACGTTAAAAACCGGATGAAAGAATTTGAATCTTTGGTGAAAAGAACACATGCAAGAAACCTGAAAGTTATTATCGATTTCGTTCCGAATCACGTAGCCAGAAGTTATCATTCTTATGCCAAACCTAAAAACGTAATCGATTTTGGTGCGAAGGATGATGTTACTAAAGCTTTTAGTGCCCAAAATGATTTTTATTATATCCCAGGTCAGCCTTTTGTGGTGCCAACCAACGGACAAAAAACACCGCTTTCAGTATTGCAAGATGGAAAGTTTGATGAAAATCCGGCGAAAGCTACGGGTAATGATGCATTCACGGCATCGCCGAAATACGACGATTGGTATGAAACCATTAAGTTAAATTATGGTATTGACTATCAAAACGGCAGACAAAATCATTTTGAACCCATTCCACCGGTTTGGACTAAAATGCGTGATATTTTAATCTACTGGACGAAAAAAGGTGTTGATGGTTTCCGCTGCGATATGGCAGAAATGGTGCCCATTGCATTCTGGAACTGGGTCATTCCGCAGGTTAAACAGGTTAATCCCGATTTGATTTTTTTAGGTGAAGCTTACAATCCGCAGGTTTACAAGCAATATTTAGAGGAAGGAAAATTCGATTACCTGTACGATAAAGTTGGCTTATACGACGGCTTGAAACGATTAATTAGAAACGAACCATCTGCAGATGTAGCCGCTATTCGTTATGTGTGGCAGAAGGAAAGCGCTGGTTTTGGCAAACATATGTTACGCTTTCTGGAAAATCACGACGAGGAACGCATCGCATCGGCAGGTTTTGCAGGAAAAGCTGAATTGGCTTTGCCTGCAATGGTAGTTTCATCAACATTAGGTTCTGGCCCTGTAATGCTTTATTTCGGTCAGGAAGTAGGCGAACCAGGAAAAGGAGCTGAGGGTTTCGGTGGCGACGACAACCGCACCACAATTTTTGATTATTGGGGTGTTCCAAATCATCAGAAATGGATGAATGGCGGTTTATTCGATGGACATAAATTAAACGCAGCGCAACAAAATTTAAGGGCTTACTACAAGCAGCTTTTAAAAGTTACTTCTACAAGTGATGCGGTTGTAAATGGCGAGATTTACGATGTTCCGCAAGTGGGAAATATGAACAACCGCATGTATGCCTTTATCCGTTACTCGGGCAAGCAACGTTTATTGGTTGTAGCAAATTTCGATAGAACCCAAACTTTAGAAGCCAACATCGAAATCCCTGACCATATTTTGAAAGTGAAACATTCATCACCAGTAACAGATCTACTAACTGATAGAAAATTAAACATACCTGCAGGCACGAGTATTCCTGTTAAACTTGGACCGGTTTCGGCACAAGTAATAGAATTTTAAACCAAAGAAAATAACCGCAAAGAACGGAAAGATTTTCGCAAAGTTTAAATACCCAGCTTTGCGACTTTAGCGTTCTTCACTTAGTGTCCTTTGTGGTTAAAAAAACCAAATGTACATTTAAATTAAACGCAAAGAACACAAAGAATAAACGCCCAGCTTTGCGCCCTTTGCGCTTTAACTTGGTGCCCTTTGCGGTTAAATAAACCAAATACAATGAGCTTAAAAACAGTATTCGAGAACCCGAAATTAACCCTTGCACAAATCATTAACATGAGTGTGGGTTTCTTTGGAATCCAGTTTGGTTGGGATTTACAACGTGCCAACATGGGCCGTATTTACGAAAACCTTGGCGCCAACCCCGACCAGGTTCCATTGTTGTTTTTGGCAGCGCCCTTAACTGGGCTTTTGGTTCAGCCGATTATTGGCTATTTAAGCGATAGAACCTGGCATCCGAAATGGGGTAGAAGAAGACCTTATTTCATGATTGGTGCCATTGTAAGCAGTATTGCTTTGGTTTTTATGCCACATAGCAGTGCCTTGTGGATGGCTGCAGGATTACTTTGGATTTTAGATGTTTTTGGAAACATCGCCATGGAACCTTTCCGTGCTTTCGTTACGGATAAATTGCCTGATAGTCAGGTTAATCGCGGTTTTATTATGCAAAGCATGATGATTGGTTTGGGCGGAAGTGTAGCCTCGGCATTACCATGGTTGATGAAAAACGTATTTAGTTTAGAGAACACCGCAACGCAGGGGAATATTCCGGAAAATGTGAAGTTCTCCTTTTATATTGGTGCATTTTTCTTTTTTGCAGCCGTACTTTGGACCGTTTTAACCACCAAAGAATATCCGCCACGTGAAGAAGAACTCAAGGGACAAACTGATAAAGGATTCAGCAATGGGGTAAAGGAAATTTTCAGTGCATTGAAAAACATGCCGAAACGCATGCAGATTGTATCTTTGGTTCAGTTTTTTACCTGGCCAGGATTATTTTTAATGTGGTTCTATTATACCACTGCCGTTGCAGTAAACGTATTTGGCGGTAAAGATGCGTCAGATCCGATTTATGCTCAGGGTGCAGATTTTGGAAGTTTAACTTTAGCCTATTATAGTGTAATTACTTTTCTTTTTGCTTTGGTACTGCCGAAAATTGCGGATGCCCTGGGCAGAAAGACTACACATGCAATTTGTTTATTGTGTGGTGCCATTGGCTTAATCAGCGTGGCATGGGTACACGATAAAAACATGCTTTATCTATGTATGACTGGAGTTGGTATCGCGTGGGCGAGTATCCTCTCTATGCCTTACGCCATGTTAAGCGGTTCGTTACCTAAAGATAAAATCGGTATTTACATGGGGATTTTCAATTTCTTCATCGTACTGCCAGAAATTATAGCATCACTGGGCTTTGGCTGGTTAATGCGAAACGTATTAAATAACGACAGACTTTTAGCGGTTCAGCTAGGTGGAGGATTAATGATTCTTGCCGCGGTGATTTGCTATTTATTTATCAGAGAACCAAAGAAAACAGATGAAGTTTTAGCTTCGGAATTGTCCATTGAAGAAAATAGATCGGTATAGTAATACTAGTGAAATCTTAACATATAACCACAGGAAACACGAATAAGACACGAAGTAAACAGAGTTGAATCTTTGGCTCTGTTCGCTCTGTGAAAACTCCGTGTGCTCAGTGGTAAAATCTCTTCCAATCCCTAACCAAATGAAAAAAATCATCTACCTATTGCTGCTCGTAGCAGCATTTAATACTTCCTGCAAAAAGTCTTCAACTGACGGCGGAACAGAAACACCCACAAACCCAACCACCGATTTACCTGTTGGTGCAAAAGATGGTGTGGCCTTTATCAATAACGGAACATCGGCCATAGTTACCCTTTATGCACCTGGAAAAAATTCGGTTTCTTTAATCGGAGAGTTTAACGATTGGTCGACAACGGCTTCGGTAATGAAGAAAACCAGCGATGGAAATACCTGGTGGGTTCAAATTAATAACCTAAATCCGAATACGGAATATGCTTATCAATTTTATGTTGATGGAAATTTAAAAGTTGCCGACCCTTATTCTGAGAAAGTCCTCGATCCGGATAATGATAAATACATTACTTCGAGTGTTTACCCAAACTTGAAAGCTTATCCAACGGGAAAAACTACAGGTATAGTGAGTGTAATGCAGGCAAACCAGCCAACCTACACCTGGAAAAACAATAGCTTTACTCGTCCGGAAAAAAATAACCTGGTGATTTATGAATTGCTTATTCGCGATTTTACCACAGAACATACTTATGCTTCAACCTTAGCAAAGCTTGATTATTTGGTAAATATGGGCATTAACGCCATTGAACTGATGCCCGTTAACGAATTCGAAGGAAATTTGAGCTGGGGTTACAATCCCTCATTTTATTTCGCTCCTGATAAATATTATGGGACTAAAACAGCTTTACAAAACTTCATCGATGAATGCCATGGAAGAGGAATTGCTGTAATTATGGATATGGTGTTAAATCATTCATTCGGTCAGTCGCCTATGGTACAACTGTATTTTGACGGGGCGAAACCAACCGCAAATAGTCCGTGGTTTAATGTTGATGCGAAACACCCTTTTAATGTAGGTTACGATTTTAATCATGAGAGCGCTGCCACTAAAAAATTCTCAAAAGATGTCATCAAATTCTGGATGCAGCAGTACAAAATTGATGGTTTCCGTTTCGATTTATCAAAAGGTTTTACGCAAACCCAATCTTCCGGAGATGATGTTTTTAGAAAATATGATGCAGGCAGGGTGGCCATCTGGAAAGACTACAACAACTATATTAAAAGTATCGATCCAAATAATTTTTATGTTATTCTGGAACATTTTGCTGAAGAATCAGAAGAAAAAGTATTGGCGGATGATGGCATGATGCTCTGGAACAATTTGAATTATAATATGAATGAGGCTACAATGGGTTGGTTAAGCAATTCTAATTTTCAGTGGGGATTTTCTGCAAATCATGGCTTTTCTAAATCAGAAAATTTAGTGAGTTATGGCGAGAGCCATGATGAAGAACGCTTGAACTTCAAAAACATCACTTATGGCAATGCATCTGGAAATTATACGATTAAAGGAAATTTAGCAACATCATTAAAAAGAGAAGAACTGGCAGCAGCATTTTTATTTGCTATTCCTGGGCCGAAAATGATTTGGCAATTTGGCGAGTTGGGCTATGAGGTAAACATCGATTTCAATGGCAGAACCGGCGAAAAACCAATAAGATGGGAATATTTTAACGAACCGAATCCAAAAGCGTTATATGATGTTTATTCAAAACTAATCAAGCTCAAAAGAAACAATTCAATTTTTAATACTACAAACCCAACCTATAATTTAACCAGTGGAGTTAAATACATCAAGCTGGTTGAAGGTGCAAATACTGTTGTAGTTGTAGGGAATTTTGATGTGGTGAGCCAACCTGCAAATATTGATTTTGGCACATCAGGAACTTGGGTTGATGCTTTTGGAAGTAGCGTAAACTTATCGTCAGGTACATATACTGCAAATTTGGCTCCTGGAGAATATCATGTGTTTAGCAAGGTCGCTTTAAAATAAAACTTACATGCTTCTGCGTTCGGCTGCAGATTGGAGGACTAATTTATAAAATCCTCTAATCTGCGGCTTTGTTGTTAATAATCTTGATGTTTTTAGTTAATATTGTTTTAACAACTAAACATCCTAAATGAAAGATAAATTGGCGCATCATTTGCTATGGGAAAGACTCCGTTCCGGTGATAAAGATGCGTTTTTTGATCTCTACAAGGAGCTTTACTACCCTTTGATCAATTTCGGTATCAGGGTTTGTGCTGATGCCGACACCTCGAGTGAAGCAACCGATTTGGTTTTTACCACGGTTTGGGAAAAACACGAAACGTTATCGAGAGTTGATAATGTTGAAGCTTACCTGCGAACTTTCCTTAAGCGTAAATTAATTCGAATCCTCGAGCGTAAGAAAAAATTAAACATCGCTTTAAATAACGCCGGTGCAGATGGCGATTGGATGGAAATGAGTTACGAAGAGTTTATTGTTAAAGTGCAAAGCGATGAATTGGTCAAACACCAACTCAAAAGTGCGCTGGAAAAACTAACCTTTCGACAAAAGCAGCTGATTCATTTAAAGTTTTTTGATGGTCTGAGTTATGAGCAAATCGCCGAACAAACCAGCCAAACTATAAAAACGGCATACAATACCATTTACGATGCGCTTAAAATATTAAGAAAAGAGTTCAATGCTTAATTTTGCCACTTGCTGTTCAAAGATTTCTCGGCTTCGCTCGAAATGACGGTCTTTAATCATTGCGTAAAATTTTATTTCCTTCCTCAAGGCCTCTGCAACGCATTTATTCCGTCATGTTAAAAAAAAGTTAAAATTTCCTTAGGAAAAAGTAAAGCTTTTTGGCACTGATATATAAAAGGCGAATTAGAATGGTTGATAGAAGTCAATTCAATGCAGAAGATTTTCTTGTCGATAGTACGTTTCAGCAGTATTGTGCTGGAACCGACAAACTTTGTATTGGATACTGGGAAAAGTACATACATGCACACCCCGAACAGAAGGAGATAATAGCAGAGGCTAAAAAACTATATGTGATTCTGAGTGGGAATAAACGTCAGTTAAATGGTCAGTTAGCGGATTTCAAAAAGAAGATGATTCCACAAGAAAAGGTTCTGAAACTGAAACGCTTTTTGTGGTTAAAAATTGCAGCAGCACTTATTTTAACGATTGGTTTATTTCTACTTTTTAAAAGCTACATCAACTTTAAGAAAAACGAGCCAACGCAAGAAGTATTTACCTGGGCAACAAAAAGTGGCGAGCGTAAAAAAATCAGGCTTCAGGACGGAACATCAGTTTTATTGAATGCAAAAAGCTCCTTATCCATCATCAAAGGATTTAACACAAAAACAAGAGAAGTGAATTTAACCGGAGAAGCTTTTTTTGATGTGGTTCATTGTAAAGATGTTCCTTTCAAAGTGCATACAAACGATTTTGAAATCAATGTATTGGGAACGGCTTTTAACGTTAAAGCTTATCCCGATGAAGTCACTTCCGAAGCGACCTTGATTCGCGGACTAATCACCATGGAAGCCGTAGATGGTAAAGGTGGAATAATAACTTTGAAACCCAGTCAGAAAGTTACGTTCTATAAAAAAGTGATTGCCACGAAAAAGACAAACTTGCGTAAACCATCGCTTCCAAGACCAGAGATTGCGATTAACCACTACACGCTAATTAAAGACAGTACAATTGTAGAAACAGCATGGACTAAGAATCGCATCGAAATCTACGACCAGGATTTTGATGAGATTAAAGACATTTTCGAAAAATGGTACAATGTGGAGATAAAATTTACCAATACCGCTGTAGAAAAATATCGTTTTACGGCAACATTTAGCAATGAAACAATAGAGCAGGCCCTTTCGGCTTTACAAGGTGTAGAAGATTTTAAATATGAGATAAAAGGAAAACAGGTAATCATCTCAAAATAGATAAGAAAGGACGGTGTTGGAGCACCGCCCTTTACATCTCTTTTTTGATTAATTAATGGCAGTTTATGCGCAAACAGATTGCTGCCAAGAACTTACGCAACCAAAAAAAACAAAAATATGATTAATTATTACTTACTGCAAGGGCATCCGCTACGCCGGAAGCTTTTAAAATTCATTATGCTAATGAAATTGGCCTGTATTATGGTTTTCATTACTTGCCTTAATGTTTCTGCATCGGTTTTTTCTCAGGAAAAGATATCACTCGATGTGAAGAAAACAAAACTGGGTAAGGTTTTACAAATTATTGAACAGCAAAGTAGCTATCATTTTGTTTATAGCGCTTCATACGTGCCAGTAAATAAAGACGTAAGCATCACTGTGACCAATACTTTGGTGACGGATGTTTTAGCTGCCATTCTAAACAGAACCAACCTGAAATATTCTGTTTCTGAAGGGGGATTAATCGTCATTAGCAGAAATAAAGAGGTGCCGATTACAGGCACAATTAAAGATGCACTGGGTGGTGCGCTTCCTGGCGCAAGCGTTCGTGTGAAAGGTACAGGTATCGGAACCTCAACGGATATTAATGGAAAATTCTCCCTGAATGCGCCCGAAAATGCCGTGTTGGTGGTTTCTTATGCAGGTTTTCAAACCAAAGAAGTTTCCATCGGTACTCAAACCACAATCAGCATTGTTCTGGTTGAAGATACCAAACAACTAACCGATGTGGTAGTTACGGCGTTAGGAATTAAAAAGGAAAGAAGAGCGCTTGGCTATTCTGTTACGCAGATTGGTGGTGAAACGCTGACCCAGGCCCGTGAAAATAACATCACCAATTCTTTGGTTGGTAAAGTTGCAGGTTTAGACATTGCCGGAACTTCTGGTGGTGCCGGTGCCGCAACCAACGTAACCATTCGTGGTGTTTCCAGTATGGGTCCATCGAGTCAGCCGCTTTATGTGGTAAATGGTATCCCAATGGAAAACGCTCCGGTAGGTTATAAAAGCACTATCGGTATTGGGAACAATGGTGGGCAATATGACAATGCACCAGATTTAGGCGATGCGATCAGTAACATCAATCCTGATGATATTGAAAGTATTTCGGTTTTAAAAGGTGCTGCAGCATCTGCACTTTATGGCAACAGGGCAAAAGCTGGTGTTATTTTAATTACCACCAAAAGTGGCAAAGGAAACAGCATAGAATTTAGCAGCAATTATGTTGCTGAACAGGTAATGGACAGAACCAACTGGCAATATGTTTATGGTCAGGGGGTAAATGGGCAAAAACCGGCCACACAACTGGCTGCCGCATCTACAGGGAGTTCGAGCTGGGGTGCACCCTTAGATGGATCGAATGTGATTCAGTTTGATGGCGTAAGCAGGCCATACACGGCTCAAAAAAATAATATCGAAGATTTTTACAGAACCGGTGGAAGCTGGACCAACACTTTGGCATTGAATAAATCTTTCACGGGTGGTGTAATTCGTTTGTCGGCAAGTGATTTAACCAACCGTTCTGTGGTGCCTAATTCGGGTTTGAACAGGCAGAATTTCACTTTATCAAGCACTTTTGATCCGATAAAAAATCTGGTGATTGATGCACGGGTAAATTATATTTTAGAGCAGGCTAAAAACCGTCCGATGTTATCTGATGGTGCAGGCAACGCCAATTACAATGCGGCTTTTTTACCAACCAGTGTAAACATTGCAACCTTACAGCCGGGCAAAAAGCCAGATGGAAATGAGCTTTCATACAATACCGGCAATCCGTATGCAACCAATCCCTGGTTCGCGGCAAATGATTTTATCCACGATACTAAGCGAGAACGTTTGTTAAGTTCGGTAAGTGCGAAATATACTTTCGATAACGGCTTATTTTTACAAGCCCGGGCAGGAAGAGATTCTTATAACGACAACTACATCGCCGTTACGCCTTCAGGTACAGCCTATGATGCTGATGGTGGTTATACCGAACAGAACAGTAAATTTTCTGATATCAATGTAGATGGTTTGATTGGTAAATCATTCAAAATTGATGACATCTCCATCACACCAAATATTGGCGCAAGTTACCGCAGAACACAAAGTGAAGGTGTAACCAACGGTGGTGCAAATTTTCAACTTTTTGGCATTTATACTTTGGCCAATACGGGTGGGAAATCAGTATCGGCATATAAACAGGATCAGGAAACACAATCTCTTTACGGAACTTTAGAAGTAACGTATAAGGATATTTTATATTTAACAGGAAGTGCAAGAAGTGATTGGTTTTCTACTTTGGCAACGCCTGGAAGAGATAATAAACTATATACAATCTATCCTGCTATTAGTGGATCATTTGTGTTTTCTGAATTATGGAAACCATCTTTTCTAAGCTTTGGTAAGTTAAGAGCTGGATACGCTGGCGTTGGCCAGGCTACTAATCCTTTCCAAACACAATTGTATTACAATTTGCGTAGCGAATCCATCAATAATAATCCGTTGGGTAACATTGTAAACGGCGCCATTCCCAATGCATCTTTATTCGCATCAAGTGCTACTGAGCTGGAAATTGGAACAGAATTGAGGTTTTTCGGAGATCGTTTGAATGTTGACTTTACCTGGTACAACAAAAATTCAAAGGATGAAATTATTGATGTACCAACCTCAACAACAACCGGTTATAATGGTGCGGTTTTGAATATTGGTAAACTGAGAAATCGTGGTTTCGAAGGTTTGATTTCTGGCGTAGTGCTGAAAAATCAGGATTTCAGCTGGACTTCCAGTATCAACGGATCGCGTAACGATAATATGGTAATCACCCTGGCTCCGGGTACTGCATCGCAACCTTTGGCCACTTCGAGAAGTAATGTTGGCTTCTTGCAAAACCTTGCCGGAAAACCAATTGCTCAGATTATGGCTTATGATTTCTTATACGACGGTAATGGAAATATCGTAAAGGATACTAATGGTGTACCACAACGCGGTGAATTAAAAGATTATGGCTCGGCTTACCACAAGTGGGCTGCCGGATGGAATAACGAATTTAGTTACAAAGGGGTTAACCTGTCATTTTTAATAGATGGTAAATGGGGCGGGAAAATTTTCTCTGCTACTGATTATTACGGTTATGTTTTCGGTTTACATCAGGCCACACTCGAAAATCGTGATCAATTGGGTGTTAATGCGGCAAATTACTACGGCACTTATGCGAACAATGTTTCAAAACAATTCGTACAGGATGCAAGCTTCATCAAATTCCGCCAGGTAATCCTTGGTTATAATTTCCCGGCTAAAATGTTTAACAACAAAATTAAAGGCTTAAACGTGAGTTTTGTTGGGCGTAACTTATTTATCCTGATGAAAAGAACGGATAACATCGATCCGGAATCGAGTTATAACGCTACTATTCCAGGGATGGAGTTGGGTGGTGTTCCACCGGTACGCACCTATGGTTTAAATTTAAGTGTTAAGTTATAATCCTTTAAAAGAATTGAAAATGAAAACGATCATAAAATTATACGTACCACTTTTATTATCAGGCCTAGCACTCATAACAGGTTGTACCAAAAACTTCGAAAAAATTAATACCGACCCTTTGTCGGTTAATCAGGAACAATATAACCCGAACTACTTACTTTCAACCGCTCAGTTAAATTACACCGGTAGTGTCGATTTTGCTTATGAAACCTGGCGTGGCAACTTGATCTATGCATCTACCATGATGCAAGGTATGTCATCCGTAATTGGTTATTGGGCTGGCGATAAATACATGTTAAACGAAGGTTACACTGCGGCCTACTGGGAAAAAGCTTATCCTGATCAGGTTAAATATGCAGCAGATTTAGTAGAGTTTACCAAAGGCAAAGCACAGTATAATAATGTACACCAGATTGGAAGAATCTGGAAAGCGTTGATTTTTCAACGGTTGACGGATTTGTATGGCGACGTTCCATATTTTGATGCCGGAAAAGGTTATTACAGCGGAAATCTTTATCCAAAATACGATGCACAACAAGCCATTTATACTGATTTGTTAAAAGAAGTAGATGAAGCCGGAACTGCACTGACTGTAGGTGGCGATGCCGTAACTGGTGACTTGGTTTATGCTGGCGATGTGAATAAATGGAAACGTTTTGCCGCAAGTTTAATGTTGCGCATGGCGATGAGGTTAACAAAAGCTGATGCTACTTTAGCACAAACCTATATCAACAAAGCAGTTGGAAAAACCATGACTGGCGATGCCGACAACGCTTTATTTAAACATGATGCAAATGGTGGTAGGGTAACGCAAAACAGAGCTGCCCAGGTTTTACTAGGCGATGGTGGTCAGGAGAATTATTATACCAGATGGAGCAATACATTTATCAATTACCTAAAAACAAACAACGACCCACGTTTAAGCAAGGTTGCGGTAACCAAATTGTATTTAACTGATGTAACGAAAGCTCAAAATCCTGCATTCGTAACCACAGCAGCTGTACAAAAGGGAATGCCGAACGGTAAAGATTTAAGCGGTATTGCAGGAAGAGATGTTCGTCAGGATGCTTCCTACACTGATTTTACTGATTACTCTTCACCAAATCCAGGCATGTTGAAAAGAGATGGCAATACCATTATTTTAACTTATGCCGAAACAGAATTGCTTTGGGCGGAGGCGGCACAACGTTTTAATATAGGTGGTTCGGCGGCAACACATTACAACGCCGGTGTAACTGCTGCAATGACTTACCTTTCTCAGTTTGATGCGAGTATGGCTGTAAGTGCAGGAGATGCGGCTGTCTACCTGGCTGCACACCCGTATGTTGCTGCAAATGGTTTAGAAATGATATCTACGCAGTACTGGGCACATACCATTACCATGCTTGATTTTTACGAAACCTGGTCGAACTGGAGAAGAACAGGTTTGCCAGCTTTGGTGCCTATTGTTTACCCAAATACAAATACTGGCGGCTCCATTCCACGCCGTTTTCCTTATCCGCTTATTGAAGGAGTATCTAATGCAGCAAATTACAAAGTTGCATCAGCTGCGGTTCCTGGCGGCGATAAATTGGTAGGAAAAGTTTGGTGGGATAAATAAGAGATTTATATCCATTGTAGAACCGGCATCAATTAAATTCGATGCCGGTTTTTTTATGCGTAACATTTCTAATGGGCGTTTTGATTAAAGCCAGTTTAATTTGATATTTATCCACCAAACTCAACTAAATGAAATTCAAACTTATACTAAGCACCATTTTGCTCACTGGCTTTTTTAGTCATGCACAACAAGCACCTAAAAGAAATCCGACAAAAGATGCCGCTGGTTCACCTCAGGCTATCGTAAAAGATGAACCAAAATCAACAGGAAATGAACGTGCCATTAAGGTAGAAAGCACGGTAATTACCAACCATTCCGTAAATGTAGATGGCAAAACTATTCCTTACAAAGCCACAACCGGTACACTGCCGGTTTGGGATGAAGATGGAAAACCAATTGCAGGCCTGTTTTATACTTATTATGAAAGAAGTGATGTTGCCAATCGCGATAAAAGACCTTTGGTTATTTCGTTTAACGGCGGACCAGGCTCAGCTTCAGTTTGGATGCACATTGCCTATACTGGGCCGGTAGTGTTAAATATTGATGATGAAGGTTATCCGGTTCAGCCTTATGGTTACAAAGAGAATCCATATTCTATCTTAGATGTGGCCGATATCGTTTACATCGATCCGGTAAACACCGGCTATTCACGTGCCGTGAGCAAAGATATTCCAACCAACAAATTTTTCGGTGTTCGGGCAGATATCAAGTATTTAGCCGAGTGGATTAATACTTTCGTTACGCGAAATAACCGCTGGGCGTCGCCGAAGTTTTTAATTGGCGAAAGCTATGGAACTACCCGTGTTTCGGGTTTGGCTTTAGAACTTCAAAATAACCAGTGGATGTATTTGAATGGTGTTGTGCTGGTTTCGCCGACAGAATTAGGCATTGAACGTGGTGGTCCGGTAGAAGCGGCTTTACGTTTGCCGTATTTTGCAGCAACGGCCTGGTACCACAAGTTGTTGCCTCAGGATTTACAATCGAAAGATTTAACGGCCATGTTGCCTGAAGTGGAAACTTTTACCATCAATGAACTGATCCCTGCCATTTCTCAGGGAAGCATGTTAAGTGCCGAAAAAAAGAAAGCCATTGCCGCTAAAATGGCCCGTTATTCTGGCTTGTCTGAAAAAACAATTATTGATTATAACCTGAATGTGCCTACTAATTTCTTCTGGAAAGAACTGATGCGGGATAAGGGATTTACCGTAGGCAGATTGGATTCCCGTTACCGCGGTATCGATAAAATGGGCGCAGGCGATGGACCGGACTACAACGCGGAGTTGACTTCGTGGCTGCATTCGTTTACGCCGGCCATAAACATGTACATCCGCAACGAACTCAACTACAAAACCGACCTCAAATACAACATGTTTGGCTCGGTTTATCCATGGGATCGGAGTGGCGATCAAACCGGTGATAATCTCCGCCAGGCGATGGCGCAGAACCCTTATTTACACTTGCTCGTACAATCGGGTTATTACGATGGTGCTTGCGATTACTTCAATGCCAAATACAGCATGTGGCAACTGGATGCTGCAGGGAAATTTCAGGATCGGATGAGCTGGGAAGGTTATCGCAGCGGGCACATGATGTATTTACGTAAAGAGGATTTGAAAAATTCTAACAATCACATTCGCGAGTTTATTAAAAAGGCTTTGCCAAAAGCAGGTGAGGCGGCCAAGTTTTAACCAGAATTTTTGAGGATAAATGGATTTTAGGAAGATTGAGGTTAAAATTAAATCAGTTTAAATCTGCGTTTATTTATCTGCGTAAATCTGCGGGAAAATCTTATAAAAACAATTTGGAGCGCAAGGGCAGTTCAACTATTTAAGTTCGTCCTGCTTTGCGCTTCAATCTTTTTAAACAGCTGTCATCCTGAGGCACGAAGGATCTCTTTCATCGGTTGCAGATCCTTCGTGCCTCAGGATGACAGTTTATTTAGGGCTGCTGCTACAAAAAGTATTTCCGCTGCAATCAGGGCTAAATTACTTTGGCTTTTTGCTGTAAACCGCAAATAGCAGAAATGGCCTGTGTAAGCTAAACCCGACCTGAGTGGAGGCCCACGATTCTTCATCGTGGCAGGAACGGGGGCGGGGCTACACCAACCTAAATGTGCTGTCAGTGCTTTCCAAAATCTACAAGAAAAAAAGCATTTATGATTACAAGCCTGCAAACTAAAAATAATTACTTATTTTTGTGGTTCAATTATGCAGCAAATAAAAACTTCATTCGATTTTGAGAAACCTATTGCCGACTTAGTTCAGCAAATAGAAAAGGTTAAACAAGTTGCCGACAAAACCAAGGTAGATATGTCTGCCACGTTAGACGAGCTTGATGGCAAATTAGAAGAAACCACCAACAATTTATATAAAAACTTAACGGGATGGAATAAGGTTCAAATGAGCCGCCACCCTGATCGTCCGCAAACGCTTGATTATATCAGCATGATTTGCGATGACTTTATCGAGCTACATGGCGATAGAACGGTTAAAGATGATAAGGCAATTGTAGGCGGTTTTGCTACGGTAAATGGTCAAACGGTGATGGTGATCGGTCATCAAAAGGGTAAAAATACCAAAGAGCGCCAGTTTCGCAATTTTGGTATGGCTAATCCGGAAGGTTACCGTAAAGCTCTGCGTTTGATGCGCCTTGCCGAAAAATTTAATAAACCTGTAATTTCTTTTATTGACACCATGGGTGCTTACCCTGGTTTAGAAGCTGAAGAACGCGGTCAGGGCGAAGCAATTGCCCGTAATTTATTAGAAATGTCAGTCCTTCGTGTGCCAATCATTTGTGTGGTTGTTGGCGAAGGTGCATCTGGCGGTGCCTTGGGTATAGGTATCGGCGATAAGGTTTATATGTTGGAACATACCTGGTATTCTGTTATTTCTCCTGAGTCTTGCTCTTCAATTTTATGGAGAAGCTGGGATTTCAAAGAGAAAGCTGCAGCATGCTTAAAGTTAACTTCTGATGATATGTTTGGCAACAAGCTGATCGACGGAATTATTCCTGAGCCGCTTGGGGGTGCGCATCAAGACCCGGAATTAATGGGCAAAACGTTAAAAGAATATATCGTGAAAGATTTGGCTGCTTTAGGCAAAATTAAAACGGATAAAATGATTGAGCAAAGAATTGAGAAATTCTGTGAGATGGGTGTTGTAAACGAATAATCATTAATTAAATAAATTTGGAATCCCGCCTGGCTTTGCCAGGCGGGATTTTTTGTTTTACAGGTTGTTCAAAATGCCCACGCTCGTTTCAAACGAGCGTGTAAATAGATGATCGTATTTTACGATAGAATCGTAAAGCTATTAATGCGCTCGTTAGAAACGAGCGCAAGCACAAAACGATTGCAAGCACTAATTTTTGTCTTTATGGTAAAATGCCCACATTCGTTTCAAACGAGCGTGTAAATAGATGATCGTATTTTACGATGGAATCGTAAGGCTATTAATGCGCTCGTTAGAAACGAGCGCAAGCACAAAACGATTGCAAGCACTAATTTTTGTCTTTATGGTAAAATGCCCACGCTCGTTTCAAACAAGCGTGTAAATAGACGATCGTATTTTACGATGGAATCGTAAGGCTATTAATGCGCATAAACCTCATAGGTTTTTAAAACCTATGAGGTTTGGGCAAAAAAAAAACAGCTTCAAATGAATGAAGCTGCTTTTAAAAATTTCTAAGCGCAATAATTACTGCGGCGCTTGTTGCGAATAGTAAGCAGAAAATTTAGCTTCTAAGCCAGAGAATGTCTTCTCTAATTGAGCGCTTACTTTATCTTGTCCACTTGCTTTAGCAATTCGAATCATTCTGTCTAAATAATATAAACCTGTTTGAATATTTTGCGATCCAGTTAAGCCTTTTGTAGCAGAAAGATCGGCAAGATAGGTTAACTCCTTATTGATGTAATCTCCAGACTGCGTTAAAATCTCATTGGCCCTGGCTGTTTCGCCAAGCTTATATAAGTTTTCTGCCATGTAGAATTTAACCACTACAGTACGGATGCCAAAGAATTTTTGAGGCATTACCGCATAATATTTTTCAACTACTTTTTTAGCCTCTGCGGTTTTACCTTCTTTAATTAAACTTCCCGTAAGGTTGCTGAAAATGTTAGTAAAAATGAACGTATCATCAGATGACTGTGGATCAAGGTATTTAGCCGTTTTCATATTGCCCCACTTAAATTTGTTCATTACATTATTATACAGCACTGGTGTGTTTAACTGTTCCGCTCTTTCTTCAGATGCAGTAGTATCTGGTTTCAAAGGCATTAAACGTAAAGCTAAACCTTCGTTGTATAAATATTTATCTAAACCGTTGTACTGGTCTGATGGAACTGTAGAAGCAAAATAAATCGGACGTTTCCAGTCGTTGTGTGCAAGGATATCAAGCATAGCTAAAGTCCCTTTAGTTACGTAACCTTTATTGAAAGTCCAGGTCATTTCAGGAACAATTTTCGATGCATCAGCTGCGCTAACTGTACCAGTGCTTAATACTTGCTGCGGGTTAATGGTGATTTTAAAGTTTTTAGTCGGCAGGAAGTTAGATTTTGTTCCATCCTGCATCATTACTTTATCGCCATCATTATCAGAAAGCAACAACTCAACAATATCTTTCAATTCAACTGTTCCGTCAATTTTCTGGTCAAAAGGCATCACGTCACGTTCGCCTTGAACATATTGCTCAGGTTTCATTGAAATTGGAAGCGGTTCTGATTCGTTTTGTTTCTTTTTCGCACCATTGATGTACCAATCTGTATCAAACAAACTCAGGTTCACAATGCGGATGTCCGGACGAACATTCTCCACTTCCTGAATGTACCACAATGGGTAGGTATCGTTATCACCGTAAGTGAATAAGATTGCATTCGGTGCGCAAGATTGTAAATAATCCAATGCAATATCATGAGGAACCATTTTGGTTGAGCGATCGTGATCGTCCCATCCTTGTTGTGCCATTATTACAGGAGCAGCCAATAAACCGATCACTGTGGCGGCCACAGCACCGTTGGTTGGTGACAATTTTTTAAACAACCATTCTTTAATGGCCAGTGCCCCGAGACCAATCCATATCGCAAAGGCATAAAACGATCCTACATAAGCATAGTCACGTTCACGTGGCTCCAAAGGTTTTTGATTCAGGTATAAAACAATGGCAATACCAGTGAAGAAAAACAATAAAGCCACTACACCTGCATCTTTTTGGTTGCGTTTAAAATGCCACAATGCACCAATGATTCCCATAATTAATGGTAAAAAGAAGAAGCGGTTGTAAGCATTATTGTCAACTGTTGATGGTGGTAAATTATCCTGATTTCCTCTCAACAATGCATCAATTGGTTTAATTCCACTAATCCATGTGCCTTCATGGCCACTTCCTTGCCCTTGTTCATCATTCTGGCGACCAGCAAAGTTCCACATGAAGTAGCGCATGTACATATAACCAATCTGGTAGCTGAACAAGAAACCAACATTATCAACCAGGTTAGGCACTTTGGCATCATCCAAACGCATCCATTCTTTGTAAAAGGCTGCATGTCTGGCGTCATCGCTATACATACGAGGCAATAAAGTATTGTTATTGTACTCGTAATCAGTTTTTACGCCAGCTTTCTCATATTTGTCGTTGCCTTTTCTCCAGATGGTTTTGCCACCTTCTTTAATGCCTGTACGTTCTGAATTATAGTTTGGACCATAACCTAAAGGCCTATCGCCGTATTGTTCACGGTTTAAGTAGCTTAAGAAAGAGAAAGCATCTTTTGGCGCACTGTTATTTAAGTTAGGGTCAGCTTTAGCCCTGATGATAATCATTGAGAACGAAGCATAACCAAAAATGATCAATACCGTAGAAATCAAACCCAGGTTTAATAATTTCTTTTGGTGTTTGATAGAATAACGAATTCCCCAAACCAATGCTGCGATTAACAAAATGGCAAAAAACAATACACCGGTTCCAAAGCCTAAACCTAGGGTGTTTACAAAGAATAAATCGAAGTAAGCGCCGAATGAAACCAAATACTGGATAATACCATATTGAATTACAGCCAGAATTAAAATGCCAACAACCAGGGTTTTTACAATTCCTGAAGTGGTTGCTTTGCCTGTTCTTTTAAAGTAATAGATGAACGCTAACGCTGGAATGGTTAATAAGTTTAATAAGTGAATACCAATTGATAAACCCATAATATAAGCGATAAATAGTAACCAGCAATCGGCTTTTGGTTCATCAGCATGCGCTTCCCATTTTAATATTGCCCAGAATACAATGGCAGTAAATAATGACGATTGGGCATAAACTTCAGATTCTACAGCAGAAAACCAAAAACTATCAGAAAATGTATAAGCCAGAGCACCTACGGCTCCAGCACCCATAATACTGATTAAGTTGCCGGTTGTTAATTGTTCGCCAGCTTTTACAATGGTTTTTTTAGCCAATGCAGTAATCGTCCAGAATAAAAATAAAATGGTTGCTGCACTTGAAATGGCCGAACCGATGTTCATCCAGTAAGCAATGCGGGTTAAATCTCCTGCGGCAAAAACCGAAAAGAAACGTTGGATCATCAAGAACAATGGTGCACCTGGCTGGTGTACTACCTGCATTCTAAATGCTGACGCGATAAATTCTCCGCAATCCCAGAAACTTGCTGATGGCTCAAGGGTTAAAACGTAAGTTATTGTGGCAATTAAAAAGCAGATCCAGCCTACTATGTTATTGACTTTTGAATAATTCATTGGTTTATTTAATGATATTAAAAACTGTTTTCACATAAAAATGCTGCCGAAATTAACTATTCTAGTCGATAAAACAGGTAAATTTTTGGATTGATTTAACAATATTTAACGGCTTCAGTGCATTTTGATGAAGCATTTTCACACCTTTCAGGCCTGGTTAAAATTAAAAAACCCATAAACAGAATCTGAAATGCTGTTTATGGGTTATATTGATGTGCTTTAATTTAGCTTGTAGCAAATGGCGTAAAGCGATTAATCAATTCATTATACTGATTTTCTATTTTTTTACTAAGCTGATGCTGCTTAAATGTTTGGGTTAGCTTTACCATCTGTGCCAGATAAGTCAGGTAAATACGAACATTTTGTTCTGATGCCAATTGATTTTTACTCTCCGATACATCGGCTAAATAAGTTAGCTCTTTATTGATGTGCTCCGCAGTTTTACTGATCATTGCGTTTGCCCGGTTTAAATCGTTTAAGCGATAAAGGCTTTCTGTAACATAAAAAGTGCTCACCACTTGGCGCATCGTATAAAAACGGTTTGGAATCACCTGGAAATATTTATTCATCAATTCTTTTCCTTCATTAATCTTCCCTTCGTCGATTAATTTTGTTAACAAGCCGCCGAACATGTTCGACACATAAGTTACGTCATCTGCCGATTGTCTGTCGAGGTGATTGGCGTTTCTAATATTTCCGTACGCATACACTTTCATCAAATTGTTGAACATGGGTTTCGGATTAATCAATTCCTCATTTTCTGATGCAGCGCTATCTGGTTTTAACGGAAGTAATCTTTTGTTCAGGCCTTCTGTATAAAGATATTTATCGAGGCCTACATATTGATCTTTCGGCATGGCACTCGTAAAATAAATCGGCCGTTCCCAATTGTTGTGTGTTAAAATATCAAACAAAGCCAGGGTGCCTTTACCAACATAGTTCCCGGCATAAGTCCATTCCATGCTGTTGGCAATTTTGCCTGCATCTTCTTTAGGAACGGTTCCGGTATCTAAAACCTGCTTAGGGTTTACCGTTAATTTTAGGTTTTTAGTTGGCAGGATATTATACTTCGAGCCATCACTCATGGTTGCTTTATCCTGATCGTTTTCAGAAAGCAGCACCTCCAGAATATCTTTCAGCTCAACATGCTGAGCGATTTTAAAATCCTGGTAATACATCACATCTCTGGTGCCCGCCACATATTGTTCAGGTTTAATGGTTAGCGGCAAAGGCTCAGATTGATTTTGCTTCTTTTTCATGCCGTCGATGTACCAATCGGCAGTAAATAAACTTAAATTCACTACGCGAACATCCGGACGAACATTCTCAACCTCCTGAGCATACCAAACAGGATAAGTATCGTTATCGCCATAAGTGAAAAGAATGGCGTTTGGAGCGCAAGATTCGAGATAATTTACAGCCATATCATGCGCCACATGACTGTCAGAACGATCATGATCATCCCAGCCCTGACTTGCCATTAAAACTGGAACGGCTAAAACTGCCATCAACGAAGCAAAAATACTCGCCTTTGCGGGAGAGAATTTCTGAAAAATCCAGTCTTTCAGTCCGAAAACACCTAAGCCTATCCAAATGGCGAAAGCATAAAATGAACCCACGTAAGCATAATCTCTTTCGCGGGGTTCGATGGGAACAGAGTTCAGGTAAATCACAATCGCCACGCCAGTAAACACGAACAAAAGTCCAATAATACCGGCATCTTTTTGATTACGTTTGAAATGCCAGATGGCACCGATCAAACCTATAATCAATGGTAAAAAGAAGAAACGGTTATAAGCTTTGTTTTCAGTAATGGAAGGCGGCAAGTTGGTCTGGCTCCCCAGCCTTAATGCATCAATTGGTTTAATGCCGCTTAACCAGGCCCCGTTGCGACCGCCCAATTGCCCGTCTTCATTATCTTGCCTGCCTACAAAATTCCACATAAAGTAACGCATGTACATTTGTCCGGTTTGAAAAGAGAACATGTAACTTAGGTTGTCACTCAAAGTTGGTTTGTGTGCATCATCAAAACCCATGTAATTTTTGTAAAAATTAATATGTTCTGGTTTATCGCTGTACATTCTTGGCGCCAGGGTTTTATCAGCAAATATGTATTCTGATTTGCTTCCTGCTGATTCATATTTATCTTTTCCTTTTCTGTAAAGTTGCCCGGTTTCTTTAATATCTATTTTTTCTGAGTTATAGTTTTCTCCATAAAGTAACGGACGATCTCCATATTGAGAACGGTTTACGTAGCTTAAGAAATTAAAGGCGTTTTCAGGATCGGTATTGTTTAAATTGGGTTTTGCATGTGCCCGAATAATTAACACTGCGAAAGAGCTATAGCCAAAAATGAGAAGTGCTGTAAACAACATGATTAAATTCAGCCCTTTTTTATGCTTACGGATGGAATAAAGTACGCCATAAACCAATGCTCCAATAACCAAAACGGCGAAGAACAAAATTCCGGAACCGAAACCTAAGCCGATGGTGTTTACAAAAAAGTAATCAAAGCTCGCTGCGAAAGAAATCATATATTGGATAATGCCAAACTGAACAAATGCCAGCGCCAAAATAGAGATCATGAAAACTTTGAACACACTTTTCCAATTTGGATTTGGATTCTTTTTGAAATAATAAACGAAGATTAAAGCGGGGATAGCCAATAAGTTTAACAGATGCACACCAATTGAAAGCCCCATAATGTAAGCCACAAAAAGCAACCAACGGTCTGCCTTTGGTTCATCTGCTGTAGATTCCCACTTAAGTATTCCCCAGAAAACAATTGCGGTACAAAGAGATGACATCGCATATACTTCTGCCTCAACAGCCGAAAACCAAAAACTATCAGAGAAAACATAGGCCAATGCACCAACCAAACCGGCACCAATAATACTGATGATTTGAGCAGTCGTAATTTCTTCTGCTTTTTTGATGATGGTTTTCTTGGCTAAAGCAGTAATGGTCCAGAATAGGAAAAGAATGGTTCCGGCGCTGGCCAAGGCCGATGAAATATTCATAAAATAAGCAATCATATTTTTATCGCCCAGGGCCAAGGTAGAAAATAGCCGCTGAATCATCGAAACGATAGGCGCACCGGGCTGATGAACCACCTGCATCCGGAAAGCAGAAGCAATAAATTCGCCACAATCCCAAAAACTTACTGATTGATCTAAAGTGAGAATATAGGTGATTGCAGCGATACAAAAGCACAGCCAACCCGTGATGGTGTTAATTTTTGAATAATTCATAGTAAAATTTAGTCTTTGATAATAAATGATTTAAGTGGTTCTCACTTAAAAAAGTCGTATAAAAAAATAAAATGTTGCATCCGATATGATGATTTTTTTATCTTTGCAACGCAATAAAGGAAGGGCAGGAAGAAATTTAAAATATTTTAAAAACACTCTTGCAAAATTAAAATAAGCTTCCTACATTTGCATTCCCTTTCGAGGATACGTTCTCGGAAAAGATTGTCCGATAGTATAAGGGTAGTACAACGGTTTTTGGTACCGTTTGTCTTGGTTCGAATCCAGGTCGGACAACGAAAATTTAATGTCGGATCGTGTTTGTAAAATGACATGATCCGATTTTTTTTAACCGTAAACTACACGGATCATGCCATTGCAGTTTAACCCGGTAAAGTTATTTTCCGGAACAGGTTCTAGAGGACTATCACTAAAAATTGCTGAAAGTTACGGCAAACCCCTTGGTGATGTAACCATTCACAAATTCAGTGATGGTGAATTTCAACCCTCTTTTGATGAATCGATACGTGGCTGCGATGTTTTTTTAATCCAATCTACTTATCAGCCCAGCGATAATTTAATGGAACTTTTGTTAATGGTTGATGCTGCTAAAAGGGCATCTGCACATTATATTACGGCTGTTGTTCCTTATTATGGTTTGGCCCGTCAGGATAGAAAGGATAAACCGCGTGTAGCAATCGGGGCTAAACTGGTAGCTAATTTATTGAAATCTGCAGGTATTCACCGCATCATGACGATGGATTTGCATGCCGCTCAGATTCAAGGTTTCTTTGATATCCCGGTAGATCACTTAGATGGATCGGTAATCTTTGTTCCTTATATCAAAAGCTTAAATCTGCCAAATTTAACCATTGCATCGCCTGATATGGGTGGTTCATACCGGGCCCGTACTTTTGCAAAGTTTTTCAATGCTGAAGTGATTATCTGCGATAAACGCCGTAAACGTGCCAATGAAATCGAATCAATGTCGATTATTGGAGATGTAACCGGACAGGATGTAGTGTTGATTGATGATATCTGCGATACCGCAGGAACTCTATCAAAAGCTGCAGCCTTGATTATGGAAAATGGTGCTGCAAGTGTAAGAGCGGTTTGTACGCATGCCGTATTATCTGGTAAAGCTGTAGAAACGGTAGAAAATTCAGTTTTAACGGAATTAATCGTAACCGATACGATTCCATTAAGAGTGGAGAGCGAAAAAATAAGGGTGCTAAGCACAGCAAGTTTATTTGCAAGGGCAATTGCCAATGTAAATGAACACGGTTCGATTAGTGACTTGTTTAGGGTTTAGAGATAAGCGTTTTGCGATTAGCGTTTTATAACGCCAAACGCCATCCGCTAATCAAAATAAGAGTTTAAAAAGTTGAAAGTAAAAGGTATATGACTTAAGTCTTAATACTCGATACTAAATACTTACTACTAATAAATAAATATAAATAAAATGAAAACAATCGCAATTAGCGGTTCTCCAAGAGAGAACGTAGGGAAACGCGATGCCAAGGAACTTCGTTACGAAGGTAAGGTTCCGGCGGTATTGTATGGTGGAAAAGAGCAACAACACTTAGCTGTAGTTATTGCTGATTTAAGAGATGTTATTTATACCCCGGAAGTAAATTTTGTGGAAATTGATGTTAACGGTACTAAAACTAAAGCAATCGTTAAAGATACTCAATACCACCCACTTACTGACGTGTTAATGCACATCGATTTTCTTCAGTTATTCGACGAGAAAGAAATCGTGATGGAAATTCCGGTTAAATTAACAGGAACTTCTCCAGGTGTTAAAATGGGGGGTAAATTAATTCAGAAATTACGTAAACTTCGCGTTAAAGCTTTACCAGCTAACATGCCACAAAACGTTGAAGTAAGCTTAGAGAAATTAGAAGTAGGTAGTTTATTCCGCGTTCGCGACCTTAAAGTTGACGGATTCGTAATCACTAACACTCCTGAAGATACTATCGTTTCTGTTGCAATGTCTAGAGCATTAAAACAAGCAGAAACTGAAGCTGCTAAAGGTAAAAAATAATCAGAATTTTCTTGATTATACAGAGAACGGCTCGAATTTATTCGAGCCGTTTTTTTTGATCAGGATTATTCGGGATTTGAGGGTTTTAAGGATTCATGCTGTTTGTTTTGCTTTCAATAATCCATTTTCCATTAAACATTCGCAATTGCCTGTTCTCCATCTTCCATCGCACATCAAACATCTTCCATTTATCCTTGGTCTTTCCGCTTTTAGCTTTTACCTTTGCGCCATGAAATATCTTATCGTTGGCTTGGGTAATATAGGCCCGGATTATGCACATACCCGTCATAACATAGGTTTTGATATTGCCGATCAACTTGTTAAAGAGTTGAATGGAAGCTTCGATAACATTCGTTTAGCCTATTATGCTGAGGTGAGTTTTAAAGGAAAAAAACTTCACGTAATTAAACCCACAACTTTCATGAATCTAAGTGGTAAGGCTGTAAATTACTGGATGAAGGAACTAAAAATTGCGCCGGAAAATGTTTTGGTAATTGTTGATGATCTTGCCTTGCCACTTGGCAAATTGCGATTAAAACTTCAGGGCTCCAGCGCCGGGCACAATGGTTTAAAAAGTATAGAAGAGGTTTGCGGTGGGCAAAATTATGCCCGTTTACGTTTTGGAATTGGCAGCGATTATCCAAAAGGCCGTCAGGTAGATTTTGTTTTAGGTTTATTTGATAAGGATGAACAGCTGGAGCTTCCAGCCTTGATCGATAAAAGTGTAGATTTGATTAAGAGTTATGTAACTGTCGGGCCGGCGCACACCATGACCGCTTTCAATAAATAATCTAAGATCATCAAAAAAACGCTTATGACTTTTGCTGAATTCAAAGAATCCTTAAAATTAGATCAGCCAAAGCCAAATTTGTCTGTTCCATTAAAGGCACTTTGGTATGATGGCAAAGGAGAGTGGGACAATGCTCACAATGAAGTCGATCATTTAAACGATGTTTCCTCTTCGCGTATTCATGCCTATTTACATCGAAAAGAAGGCGATAGCTGGAATGCGGATTATTGGTACAGGAAAGCTAAAGAAGTTCGTCCGGAGGTTTCTTTGGAAGAAGAGTGGGAGATGTTGGTAACCAGATTTCTGTAAAGCATTCTAGGTACAAACGTTTTCAGTTTCTTTGTTGATTTGAATCTAAAAAAGAACAAATATCTCACACAAAAAAAGAGACTACCTTTCGATGATCTCTTCATTATATTGTATAAGTTAATGATTATTTAACTTGTTCTTCAGCTCTTGCGATATACGAATCAATCATTTGCGCCTCTGCACTTTCAGGGTATTGCGTTTTGATTTTAGTGTAAGCCTCAACCGCACCTTTAAAATCTTTTTGATTTTCTGCAACCAAACCTAATTTTTTAAGGAACATTGGAGAAGTAAATTTGCTTGCTTTATCAGAAGCTTTCTTGTAATAAGTTGAAGCTTGTTTGTAATCTTTCAATTCACTGTAAGCATCACCCAATAAACCTAAAGCTAAAGGATCTGCAACCGGGCTACCAGTAGCGCTATATTTACTTAATGATTCCACTGCTTGTTTGTAGTCGCCTTTACGTAAATAAATTCCGCCCAAATATAAATTTGCTAAGTTAGCCGATTTTGTATTGTCGTATTCTTTAGCAATTTGCTCCAAACCAGGGTAACCGCCTTCGCCTTTAATTGCTTTATTAGATAAAGAATCTACACCGATATATTGCTCTGCTTTAAACATTTTGCTTGCAGCTTCTTCGGCACGACCTTTCAAGTACACATTTTGATACCAAAAATATACACCAATTAATAAAACCACAGCACCTGCTATAAATAGTAAGCTCTTGTTATTTTCCTGTAAGAATGAACCTTTTTTAGTAGGTTGAATTGTCTGGTTATCTGTTGTAGACATGTTTGTTTAAAAAATTTAAGATTGCAAAAATACATTTTTCAATCAAAGAATCAATCTTTATTTTGAAGTATTTAATTAAACATTAGTTATTTAGAGGGTAAAAAACGGTAAATTGCGCCATATTTATGTGGTTAAAGAATATTACGCTTCTAAATTTCAAAAACTATAATGATGCTGATATCCAGTTTTCGGATACGGTAAACGTTTTTACGGGTGATAATGGATCTGGCAAAACAAATATGCTCGACGCGATTCATTACCTCTGCCTTTGTAAAAGCTATTTCAACCCGATTGATGGCCAGCAAATAAAAGCAGGGCAGGAAATTTTTATGATTCAGGGCGATTTTGACCGAAGCAATAAAAATGAAAAAATCTCATGTGGAGTAAAGCGTAATCAAAAAAAACAGTTTAAACGCAATAAAAAGGAATACGATAAACTTGCAGATCATATCGGATTATTTCCTGTTGTAATGGTTTCTCCTTATGATGTGAATTTGATTATGGAAGGGAGCGAGGAGCGCAGGAAGTTTATTGACAACGTCATTTCTCAAACCGATTCACACTATCTCGATCAGCTCATCTCGTACAACAGAATTCTGCTCAACAGAAATGCATTGCTAAAACAAATTGCCATAACGCGGAAATATGATCCTACGCTGCTGGAGATTTTGGATGAGCAGCTGGTTTTAGCGGGGAATAAGATATTTGCTACCCGAAAGGCTTTTATGGATGAGTTTATTCCACTGTTTAACCAATATTATACTTACCTTACCGAAAACAAAGAAACCGTTGAGTTGAATTATCAATCTCAATTGAATGAAGCTGCTTTTGGTGAGCTTTTGCAAAAGTCGGTTGAAAAAGACCGGGTTCTGGAACGTACCACCACTGGAATCCATAAAGATGAACTGGCCTTTGTAATTAGCGGCATGCCGTTAAAGAAGTTTGGATCGCAAGGTCAGCAGAAATCTTTTTTAATTGCGTTGAAGATAGCACAATATGCCTATCTCGCTAAAAACAAAGGATTCAAACCCTTGCTGCTGCTTGATGATATATTTGATAAATTGGATGATAGCCGTGTTCAGAAGTTAATGCAAATGGTATCTCATCACGATTTCGGACAAATATTTATTACCGATACAGGCAAAGAAAGAGTGAAATCTATTTTTGAAAAAATAGAAGTTGATGTAACTTTGTTTGAAGTAGAAGAGGGACAAATAAAAAATGCGTAAACCGAATGATATTACCATGAAAGATGCCGTGAGCAAAATGCTTGACGTGTATCGCTTACGCCGTAAATTCGATGAAACCTCTATTCTGGCGGTGTGGCCTGAAATTATGGGAACCGCTATTGCCAACAGAACAACTCAACTTTACATTCATGATAAAAAACTTTTTATCAGAATTGAATCTTCGGTGATTAAAAACGAACTGGTAATGGTTCGTCAAGGGATTATTCAAAAACTAAATGAACATGCCGGGAGCGAAGTAATAACTGAAATGGTATTTTTATAAGTTTGATAGTTGACGAATCCCGGTGTTGTTAGGATAAGTGCAAGACCATCAAAATTCATACATATGACTTCCCAGTAAATTTTCAATTGCACATTTCGCGTTTGATAGGATATTGTGAGGAAAAAATGCTTCTTCAGGTAATCCGAACGATTTGAAACCATACTGATCCAGAAACTTTTGGGTATGCACATGATAGGCTGTCAAAAAATCGATAAGCGACAATATATCTACATCATAACCCTCATTTTCAAGGTTAAACTGGCAGGAACTTTTGTATGACATCAATATGTCTCCAGCACCTTCTGCTACGGTAGATGAACCTACAACTAAGAGCTCATTTGGTCCATCGGCGAAGAATATTTCTTCTTCATAATCCCCATCTCCAACAGTGTGAAGAATTTCAAATGTGATGATCATGGTTTTCTGTGAATCAATCACTTTACAATCAAAATCAAATCCGTAAGAACTGCTGTGGCTACTGTGGCTTTGGGCTAAAAACGATTTATTAAAAATGTATTCTTTGACTGTAATGGGTTCGAGATTGAAAATTTTCATGATCACAAGATAAAAAAAAGGGTTGATAGTGATTAGTTATCAACCCTTTTGATGGGATTTAATTCTTAGGCCAGATTAACTTCTTCCACCGCCGAATATTTTGGCTAAAATCCAGATGAGTAGTGCAACCACCACTACAACTATAATGATACCAGACCAAATGCCGGCTTTAAATATACCTCCAACAAGTTCACAACTGCTTAAGGTAGTGCATAAAAATGCGATTAGTGCTATAGGTAGTATCTTTTTCATATGATGTTAAATTATGTATATGCTAACATCAAAGCGTAAAGAAAGTTTTGATTAAGGCTATTTGCCATTAACTTTTAACAGTTCAACCTCAAAAATTAAAGCACTATATGGTGGGATATCAGCACCAGCACCACGTTCGCCATAAGCTAAATTGTACGGAATGAAGAACTTATATTTTGAACCTGCTGGCATTAATTGTACACCTTCAGTCCATCCTGCTATAACCCTGTTTAATGGGAAACTGATTGGTTCGCCTCTGTCATACGAGCTATCAAATTGTTTGCCGTTCAATAAAGTTCCTTTGTAATGAACCAAAACTGAATCGGTAGCCGTTGGTTTTACGCCAGTTCCGGCAGTTAAAACCTCGTATTGTAAACCACTGGCTGTAGTTTGTACGCCAGCACGTTTTTTGTTTTCTGCTAAGAAATCTTGTCCTTCTTTTATCATGGGTGCAAATTTAATTTTGTTTGCTTCTGCTTCAGCTTTATTTTTTACAGCTGATGCTTTCGTAATGGCTTCGTTAATGCATTGTTGAGCCTGTTCCTGAGTTAAAACTACTTTGCCGCCGGTAAATGCGTCTTTCAATCCCTTTAATAAAACGTCGTAATTTAAGGTAGATAAACCGGTAGATTTTAAGCCTGATCCGATCGAGGTTCCGAAAGCATAACTGGTAGAATCAAGGCCTGATCTCAGCCCTGTAATAACCGTAGTTGTTTTAGTAGTGGTAACTGTTTTTTTGGCAACAGGTTTTTTAGCAGCAGTTTTAGTTTGTGCAGTTGCTGCAACAGCGATACCAGAAACGCATACCGCTAATAAAAATTTCTTCATTGTGTTTCGTGTTGTGATTATTTCCAACGTTTAATTGGATAGATTATTTTATGCTGGAAAGATACAAAATTGGTAAAACAATAAAACCCCGAATGACCGGGGTTTTATTGTAATTTTCTTTTGTTTAAAAACTAGAAACGTTCGTCTGCTTTGAAAAAGAAGTTACCTTCAATTTCAGCATTCTCATCAGAGTCAGATCCGTGAACCGCATTAGCATCAATTGATTTAGCATATTTCTGACGGATAGTTCCTTCAGCAGCCTCAGCTGGGTTAGTAGCACCAATTAATTTTCTGAAATCTTCAATTGCATTATCTTTTTCTAAAATGGCAGCAACAATAGGTCCTGAAGACATAAAGCTTACTAAATCTTTGTAGAAAGGACGTTCAGCATGAACTGCGTAAAACTGACCAGCAGTTTCGTCAGTTAACTTTGTATATTTTAATGCAACGATTTTGAAACCTGCATTGGTAATGTCGTTTATGATCGATCCGATATGTCCGTTTGCAACCGCATCAGGCTTGATCATTGTAAAAGTTCTGTTAGTGCTCATTGTATTGATATGAAATTTTCTGCAAAAATACGTTTTAATTGATGAATATTAAAAGGATAACGTTAAATAAGCTGACATTAATATTAATTTTTACTTAGCTTTGCAGCGCAAAAATATATGTTGACATTAACAGAATTAAAATCCCTACTGGCTACGCCACAACGAATTGTGATCACTACGCATCATAAACCTGATGGCGACGCAATGGGTTCATCATTAGGTTTATACGGATATCTGATTCAAAAAGGTCATCATGTAAAAGTGGTTACGCCAACAGACTATCCGAGTTTTTTACACTGGATGCCGAACAATGGCGATGTAATCATCTTTACTGAGGAGCAGGAAAAAGCTGCCAAACTGGTAGATGAAGCTTCGATTATATTTTGTTTAGACTTTAATACCTTGAGCCGCATCAATGAGCTTGGTGAATTGGTGAGGGCTGCAGGTGCTAAAAAGGTAATGATAGATCATCACCTTGAACCAGAAGATTTTGACGATTATCGCCATTGGGATATCAATGCCTGTGCTGCTGCACAATTGGTTTACGATTTTATTGTGAACCAATTAGGTGACAAAGCAGGAATCAATAAAGATGTGGCATCGTGTTTATATACGGGAATCATGACAGATTCAGGTTCGTTCCGTTTTGAATCTGCAACATCAAATGTTTATCGCATTGCTGCAGATTTGATTGATCTTGGCGCAGAGCATTGGAAAATTCATCAGGCGGTTTACGATAATGCCAGCGAAGATCGTTTGCGTTTTCTGGGTTACTGTTTATCAAACAAACTGGAAGTGATCAGGGAATATAATACCGCGATTATTTCAGTTACAAAAGAGGAACTTTCACGCTTTAAAAGTGAAACCGGCGATACCGAGGGTGTTGTAAACTACGCCCTATCAATTAATGGTGTTCGCCTGGCTGCCCTGATTATTGAAAGAACAGATAAAGTGAAGCTATCGGTTCGATCTACAGGCGATTTTCCGGCGAATGAAATTTGCAAGAAATACTTCAACGGCGGTGGACATAGAAATGCTGCTGGCGGCGCTTCAGAAAAACCTTTGGCTGAGGTGGTAAGTGAATTTAAATCCATATTGGAAGAATATAAAAATCAATTAATTGCATAAAGCAAGAAACCAAATAAAAACAAGTTTAATTACAAAAATGAAAAAAGGAATAATTGTTCTATTGGCGGCAACTTTAGGTTTAGCTGCTTGTAACAAAGAAAAAAAAGGAGCGGGTGGTTTGTTATATACTATTCACCATTCTGAAGGAAATGAAAAAATTAAAGAAGGTGATATCGTTAAAATGAACTTTATTCAGAAAAATGATAAAGATTCGGTTTTAGGCAGCACTTATGATATGGAAAACCCTCAGGTATTTCCTGTTCAGAAAAAAATGTATGCTGGTGATATGAATGATGTATTAACCTTATTTGGAGAAGGCGATAGTGCAACTTTTAAAGTTAACCTTGATACAATGGCTTTCTACAGCAAACAGCCTAAGCCAGAACAATTCAAAAATGATAAATACATCACTTTTACCGTAAAAATTGAAAAAGTATTTGCTAAGAAAGCTGGCGAAGCCGATTCAACTTTCAATAAAAGAGCTGGTGAGTTTTTCCAGGCGGATTTCAAAGCAAGTGCTGATAAAAAGAAAAACGCTGAAGAAGGGAAATTGAAAGCTTATATTGCAGATAACAATTTGAAAACAACAACTTCTGCATCTGGTTTGCAATATATTATCAAAGCTCCAGGAAACGCTGAAAGAGCTGCTTTAGGTGATACTGTTACCTTAAGCTACACCGGTAGAGTGACAAAGAAAAATGATAAAGGAAAATACCCAATTTTTGACACCAGCGATGAAAAAACGGCTAAAGAAGAAGGTAAGTTTCAGGCAGGAAGACCATACGGGCCAACTAAAATGGCTATTGGCTCAACTATTCCTGGTTTTACAGAAGCAATTCAGTTGATTGGAAAAGGTGGTAAAATTACAGCAATTATCCCTTCAAAACTTGGATACGGTGAGCAAGGTGCTCCTCAGGTTGGTATAATGCCTTACAGCCCTATCGTTTTCGAAATTGAGATTACTGATATTAAAAAAGGTACAGCACCTGCTCCGGCAGCATCTGCAGCACCAGCTATTAAATAAGAACTTTACAACCTAAATAATAAAAAATCTTGCCCGGTAATATTGGGCAAGATTTTTGTGTTTAAAAGCGGTACCAAACGAAGAAATGAACGCAAATGAGGTTCATGGTCTGCAATACAATCTAAGTAATAATGAAAAGAACATTAATAATTTTATTTGCTGCAATTTTAGGTTTAACTTCTTGCAATAAGTTCGAAAAAGGCGAAGGAGACATGACCTATAAAATTTACAAAAACGAAGGAAAGCCTAAAATTCAGGAAGGTGATTTCATTAAGTTTAATGGAATCCAGATGATTGAAACCAAAGATGGAGACTCAACGCTGGTGAATACTTACGATAACGAGCGTCCGGCATTTTTTCCGGTAACGAAATCAATGTTCAAAGGCGACCTGGTTTCTGCATTAAAGCTTTTAGGTGAAGGCGATAGTGCCTCGTTTAAACTTAATTTGGATTCAATGGCTAAATATTCTGGGCAGCCGAAACCTGCAGAAGCTAAAAATAACTACGCAACCTTTACTGTAAAAATTGAAAAAGTATTGCATAAAGTTGCAAATGAAGCTGATTCCGTTTTTGAAAATAAAAAAAGAGATTTTTATAAAGCAGAATATGAAGTTTTGATTGCGAAAAACAAAGCAAACGAGTCAGCCAAAATAGCAAAGTACATTGCCGATAATGATTTAAAAATTACAACTACGGCATCGGGCTTAAATTATATTATTGAAGCACCGGGAAATGCCACCCGGGCGGAGTTAACGGATACCATTTTGGTGGATTATACTGGCCAGTTTACCAATAAAAAAGCTGATGGTAAAATTAATGTGTTTGATACATCGAACGCAAGAACTGCGAAAGAAGCAGGGATTTATTCACCTATGGCACAGTACGCCGCCAGGCCACTTGTTTTAAATCAGTTGCCGGCAGGTTTTGTAGAGGGTGTTAAAATGATCGGTGTTGGAGGCAAGATTAAAATTATCATTCCATCTAAATTAGGTTATGGAGAAAATGGTGGTGGTCCGATCAACCCATTTACACCCCTGGTTTTTGATATTGAACTAAAATCGATTGTAAAGCCAAATGCGTTAGCCGCAGGAGGAAGATAAGTTCCGCAATAATGTCCTTTGATCCCAAAAACTGAGATTTTTTGCTCAGTTTTTGGGATTTTTTTTGTCTGCATAATTTCGCATGTTAATCGCAATAATTTTTATAAATTAGGTCATCACTAACCAATCTATATGATGCGCCTGCAGCAGTCTACTTTTTACAAGTACGGCAAAATCGTGTTGTTGTTTTATCTTTTGGCTGCTTATTGCCCAAAAGTTCAAGGTCAGCATAAACAAAAAGAAATCGACCGGCTGATTTTACAGGTACCCATGCTCATGCGTAGCGATGCAAATCGTGCAAAAAAACAGATTGCGATAATCAATCGTCTTTCCAATGAATATCATTATCAGCATGGGAAGATTGAAAGTGCCTTTTTTCGATCCTGGATAAAATATCGTGAAGCCTCAACAGATGATTGCATCCTGTCAATTGATAGTGCGCTTAAAAATATTGCTTTAATTGAAAAAGATTCTTCAGTAGTTAAATTTTACATTCTAAAAGGCCAGTGTTATGTTAAAAAACGCTTGTTTAATCATGCAGTAGATCACTTTAGTCTGGCACTCGATATTGCTGAAAAAAACAAGGATCATGCTAATAAAACAGGCGCTTTAATCAGCATTGGCTGGGCATACATGGAAAATGCTAAGCCGCTCGAAGCCATCAATTTTTTTAATGAGGTTCTTGTGCTTAATCCTCAAAAAAATTATCAAAACAGGGCAACGGTATTATGCAATATCGCTTCTTGTTATAACTTGTTAAAGCATTATCAATATGCCGAAAAATATGCGCTGCAAGGGATTCAGACTGCCAAAGAACTAAATAGTGTGATGGACTTGGCGAACGGCTTAAATATTCTGGCTAGAAGTTATTACCACCGGAATCAGTTTCCAAAGGCCATACTTTATTTACATGAAGCCAGCATAGCAAGAGCAAAAATTGCCGATCCTGCAATGCTTGCCAGTGATTATCTGGAGCTTGCCGACGTTTATGATAAATCGGAAATGCCTGTAGCAGGTATTGAGTATGCCCGCAAAGCGGAATTGATCGCACAAAAAAATAAGATAGATTTAAAATTAGAGAATGCTTACACCATACTGAGCAAATTATACAGTAAAACCGGAGATTATAAACGTGCTGCTTCGTACTATGAAAAGCTCATTTCATTAAAGAAAAAAACCGAAAACGAAGATTATGCCGAAGCACTTGCAGAATTGCAGGTGAAATATGATAGCGAGAAAAAATCATCTGAGAACCTTAAACTTAAGAAAGAAAACCTCGAAAACAGGCTTAACATTAGTAACAAACAGCGTTGGCTTATAATTTTAATTGCCAGTTTATCTGTATTTATATCGAGCAGCATTTATTTTTATTTCTACATTCAAAATAAGTATAAAAGCCAGAATGCGGTACGGAGGTTTTTTGAAGAAAAAAACAAAGCTGTAGCGATTTTGGAAACTGAAGAAAACGAACGCAGGCGGATATCCGGAGACTTGCATGATGGGGTTGGGCAAACACTGGCCGCTGCATCGCTTCAACTTAAAAAGGCGAAAAATGATATTGAACAACTGCAGAAAGTAGACGACCTAATTGATCAGGCAGCGAACGAAGTGCGAACGCTATCGCATGAGATGACGCCAGAAATGGTTTTGCACTTCGGTTTGGTGAAAGCGATTGAGCAGGTAATTGATCGGCTTAATGATGTGCAAAACTTTACAGTTTTCAAATTTTTTAAACACGTTGAGTTTGATGATGTTAATCAGGTAAGGGCTGTGGTGATATACCGTTCGTTTCAGGAACTTAGCAACAATATTTTGAAACATGCCAAAGCGAAAAATGTTGGCGTTCATCTTAACATGAGTGATGATGAAATTTTGCTTATGATTGAAGATGATGGTATTGGCTATGATAAAAATGAAATTAAACTAGGTTTAGGTTTGCAAAATCTGGAAAGCCGTATTCGAATTTTTAATGGACATTTAGAAGTTGATTCGACTATTGGTAGGGGCACTACCACCATTTTAAAGTTCTCTAACTAGTAAATTTAATTCTTAAAGAGCTGATATGAAAAAGGTTAAAGTGTTTTTAGTTGACGATCATGATATTCTCATGGATGGTATTGAGGCAATTTTGAAAGATGCGGATAATCTGGTTGTTGTAGGAAAAGCAAATTCGGTTGATAAAGCCCAGGAACTCATGAAAAATAATATTCCTGATCTCATTTTAACTGACATTAGCCTTGGTGAAAAGTCGGGATTAGATTTAACCAAATATGTAAAAAAGGAATACCCTCAAACCAAAGTGATGGTACTTTCTATGCATGATGATTTTTTAAATATGACAAATATGCTAAAGGCTGGAGCCTCTGGCTATTTGCTCAAAAATGTAAAAAACGCTGAACTGCATAAGGCCATTGTAACGGTAATGGAGGGCGGAAGTTATATTCAGGATTCTATTGCCTCTAAGTTGAAAAATATCTCTCAAAATGGGAATCAACATCAGATAAACAATTTATCTGCTCGAGAAATAGAAATTATCAGACTCATTGCAAAGGAACACACCTCAGCAGAAATTGGCAAAATATTATTTATTTCTGAACATACCGTTGAAACCCACCGTAAAAATATCTGGAGAAAAACCGGGGTAAAATCAACCATAGGTTTGCTAAATTTTGCCAATGATCATAACCTGTTATCTTGAAGCAAATGTGGCTCATCCTTCAAATTGTTAAATAAAAAAATCCGCTTCTGTAACAAAAGCGGATTTAAGCTAAAACTAGAATTGATTAATCTTGAGGTTCGAGATACTGGGCATAACAATATCCTTCTTCACCATCTTTTGTTCTTACCAGCCACCACAAATCGTTGCTGCGATTTACCAGGGTGATTATTTCATGATGTGCCGCTTTACCAACAATCGGTTGATCTGTTCCCGGACCTTTTCTAATATTTAAATTGCTGCTCTGGGTAACTACTTTAACATGGGTTGTAGCCGCATCAACGCTCACATTTACGTTCAGCACTAAATCCCCGGATGTAAAATTAGGATCAATCTGATTATAAACTTCCCATAAATGATCTTTCGTAGCGCCATCGGCTGCTGTTCCGTCTACATATAATATTCCGTCTTGCGCTCTTACTGCAAGATCACTTATCCCAGCAGCAACAGCTGCATCAGTTAATGCTTTATATTTTTCTTGTAATGCCATTTTGCTGCTTATTTTACAGTTAATTTATTTTCGATTTTTTTTGGTTTTAATGCACTTAACTGCTGCATTAATGTAATTAACGATGCTTTTTTTATCTCGCCCGTAAGGGTAACTACGCCATCTTTAATATCGGCTTTTACCGTTGGGAAATCTTTGGTTGCATCAGCCACATTTTTTGTTAAAACAGGATCTTCCGCAATCACTACTGGCGCAGCCGCCGGTTTAACGGTTAAATTGTTTACTACTGATTTTACGCCCTTTTCAGCTTTGGCTATTTCTTCAGCCTTAGTTTTCGCGGCGTCGTCAGTTACTTCGCCAGTTAAAGTCACGGCACCCTTGGCTACTGATACGGCAATACCTGCAGCTTCTTTTGCCTGCACTGCAGCCTGGATATCTGCATCCTTAGGAGAACAGCTCGCTAAAAACAGCGTTCCTGCAATCACAGCACTCATTAAAAATTTACTTGTTTTCATCCTTTTATATAATTGTTTAAAATTCTAAAAATTAGGAAAAGGTATTTTAGGGATAACCAGTTTCCAAAATTAAACAAGGATGATTTTTGAAGGGGCTAATATAAGAATTGAGTTGATCTAAAAGATTATCCAACCCTTTTATTTATTCACATTCAAAGTTGGGAATACTATTAAGGTTTTTATGAAGATGCTTCAAATTGAATTTAAATCCAGTTTTTATATGGATGAGTGGTTAAGCAGGAGTTGTAATATTTTTTTTCGTGGGTAACCTCTTCGGCCACCCATGCTGGAAGAGAGAAGTTTTCCTCTTCGGATTCCAATTCAATTTCTGCAACAATAAGTCCGGCATTATCGCCAGAGAAAACATCAACTTCCCAAATCTTGCCTTCATAGGGGATTTCGTATCTGATTTTTTCAAGTTCTGATTCGGCAAAATGATCCAGCAGCTCAAGTCCTTCATTTAAAGGAATTTCGTATTCATATTCCAATCGCGAGGCACCGATGGATATTCCCTTAACCGTAATCCATGCTGCATTTTCAGCAGTGCGCACACGAATAGTTTTATTTGGATCACTTACTAGATAACCCTGCCTCAAATGTTTTCCGGCTGGTTTTGCAAAGTTATTCCATTCCGCTTCCTTAATTAAAAACTTCCTTTCGATTTCTTTACCCATTATTTAGCCCTTTTTTGTAAGTCGGAAATAGGCATGCTGATTAATCTTCCAACAACCTGTTTTCCTTTGTAAGTAATTACCCTTAACATACTGGCATCTTTAGGTGCTGTTAATGCACTGGTATATTTTGGATAAAATCGATCCGGGCTCGAATTATCAAAGCTGTAATAAATATCCAGGCCTTCAATTTCTGGCGTTAACTCAATCATCAATTGTTTATCAGCGTTGCGTTTAACTGTAAAAATCGGGTCGTAAATAGCAGGAGAATATTTGATTTCTGCCAGATTTAATCTTTTAAAATGCTCTTCGGTACGGTCGATGAAATTTGTCCAGTTTTTCTTTTCTATCGGACTCCAAACAGATTCTGAAATGGCAAAAGCACGTGGCCAAAGCATGTATTGTACTTGTCTGAAATTGAAAATCTGTTCGGTCCACAGGTTTGCCTGTCCGCCGATAATGTATTTTGGATCAGCGCCCGCTGGAATAGGATTAAACTGATAAGCTTTATTCAATCGTAGAGAAGCATAAACCTTCGGTTCTGTAACCTGATCGGCTTGCATATAATCCAGATAGGCGAAATCAGTTGGACTCATCACAACGTTATGTTTATCTTTTGATGCCTGGATGCCATATTTTAAACCTCTCCAGCTCATTACCGAAGCGGTAGGCGAAACACCACCTTCTAAAATTTCATCCCATCCCATAAATTTTTTACCTTTTGAAACCACGATTTGTTCCACACGTTTCTCAAAATAAGCCTGAACCTGTGGAATGGTTTTCAGTCCTTCACGTTGCATCAATGCCTTCACCTGATCATTTTTCTCCCAGAAATTATGCGGCGCTTCATCTCCTCCCATGTGAATATATTCAAAAGGGAAAAGCTTCGCTACTTGTGTAATTACGGTGTCGAGGAACGTATAAACTTTTTCATTTGCAGGACAAAGGGTATTATCTACCAAAGCCGTTGGAGGTGCCCCGCGGCTCCAATCCATGATTTTTTCACCAGAACGTACTTTGTAATTTACCGCGTCTGCTGTGCATGAAAGTTCTGGATAGGAAGCAATGGCCGCCAAACTATGACCGGGAACATCTATTTCGGGCATAATATTCACAAAACGATCTTGCGCATACTGTACCAGCTCTTTAATATCTTCCTGCGTATAAAAGCCGCCGTAGGTGCGGGGTTCATTTGCCGCTGGTGGAATAAAATCGCCAAAGGTTCCGGTTTTTTGGACGCTCCATGCACCAACTTCTGTTAGTTTAGGTAAGCCTTTGATCTCAATTCTCCAGCCTTCATCATCAGTTAAATGAAAATGTAAAAGATTGAATTTATAGCGAACCATGTTATCGATAAACTGCTTCACTTCTTCTTTGGTGAAAAAATGGCGGGCAACATCAAACATCAATCCCCTCCAGCCCAGTTTAGGATAATCGATTACATCCACACAAGGAAGTTTCCACTTTACGTTTTCTACCAACTCCTTACTTTCAATTTCTACAGGAAAAAGCTGAATTAAGGATTGAACACCCCAGAAAATTCCAGCGGGTTTGTTTGCCGAAATCACAATTTGAGTTGGGTTTACATTCAGTTTGTAACCTTCCAGGCCCAATTGAGCATCAGGCTGTGCATTGATAATTAATTTAATGGTAGGATGATTTGCAGTAGTTACACTGCTTACAAATTTTCCTGTAGCCGTTTCAATCCGCTCTGACAGCACAGCGATGGCTTGTTGCAAACCTTCACTTTTAGATGCCTGAATGCTGATGTTTTCAGGAAGCGTAAATGTTCCAGCCTTTTTCATCAATGAGACAGGTTCGGGTATAATGGCAATTTGCGCCTGTGCAACCGGACTGTCGCCCTCAGCAACTTCAGGTTCACTTATTATACTTTGAGCGTAAGAATTTGCCGTGAATAAGCAGATGGAAAAAATCAGAAACAGGTTTTTCATTATCAATAAACTGCGGTATAATCAAATCATTATTAATCCGCAATTTATTAAAAAAAGATGGCTTTGATTTATTTTAGTAGATTTTGCCTAAATTCCAATGCTAAAATGAATAACAAAATCTTTTATACCGATATAAATTTTTAGATGAGCAGAAAATTTATTTTCCTGATTGTAGCAATAGGTATTGCTTACATGGTTTACGGGTTTTTCAATCAAAGATTTAAAGATGAACAGTTTACAGATAATTGTGAGCAAAATCCCAATCAATCAACAGCTTTAATTTTTGTATTGCCAGAAAGTGCCAGTACTAACAAATTAACTCTGCAGCTTAAAAATGGTACTGATGGGCCAGTAAAGAAAGTGATAACAGAAGATCCGAAAACAGGAGAATTTCGCTACGTAGATGGATTTTCCATTCATGATACAGTTGAAGTATTTACTCCCGAAAAGCAGTACAAAATTTATGGTTTTGAGTATAGATCCATCACCATTAATGAAAAAAAAGGGTTAGAATGTGCCTATAATGGCGCTTATGTTAATGGAAAGTGGAATGACAGCAATGTGTTTAGGCTAAACTGATATTTATTATCGCTTACCGGAAATAATCGCATTAATAAACGCCTCATGCAGGTTTTTACTAAATGGGCTGAGCTGATCTTTTAACCTTTCAGGGTGCCATTGCACAAAAAGTAAAAATGATTTGCCATTTGGATCAAGTCGTTCCATCGCTTCGGTTACGCCATCAGTTGAGAGCGCACTCACTACCAATCCTTTCCCGGTACGATCAGTACTTTGATGGTGGTTGCTATTCACCAATCCTTTAGTGGTATGTACAATGGTATTCAGCCACGATGATTCATTCACATTAATTTCATGGTAACGATCACTTTTGTCAGGCATTTTACTGTGATCAAATTTCCCCCAGGAGGCGATATCAGGAATTAAGGTACCACCAAAAAATACATTGCCCACCTGCATGCCTCGGCAAATTCCTAAAACAGGAACATTATTTTTCTCCGTGTAGGTCAAAATCCGAAATTCAAATTCATCACGCTGCTCATCAATGTCATCCTCATGACAATAATGATAATATTCAGGAAGGTTGTAAAACCTGGGGTGAACATCTTCGCCTCCTGTTAAAACAATTCCATCACATTTTTCAATGTCGTTAAAATTATCCAGCTTGTAGCCCAGTTTTACCACCTCAACCCGCTTGTCATAACTTAAAACCCAATCGCTGTAAATATCGAATTTGCTACAATCGCTAACGCCTATAATGATTTTATCCAACATGGTTGTTTTTGTGCTTTCCCTTTGAAATATCTGTTAATTATCCTGCAGGCAAATATGCTTATAAATTTTTTATGCTGTTTACAGATTGTAGAAAATCATGATTTTGTTATCTTGCATGAACAAACACTATTTCATGTTGGAAAACGCACTCAAGCCATCCAAAGATTTCAAAAGAACGGCTATTCAATCAGTATGGGCAATTTTGCTATTCATTTTTACCTATATTTTTCTCATCATAGTTTCCATTACACTAACTGTGGTTTGTGGTTATTTGGGCATAAAGTTAATGGAGTATTTTACCAACTTTTACACCATTCTGTTAGGCCTTGGTATGATTGGTTTTGGCTTTTTGATCCTCTTTTTTCTGATCAAATTTATGTTTAAGCATAAAAAAACAGACCGTTCACATTTGATTCAGGTTACAAGGGCTGAGGAGCCAAAATTATTTGCGATGATTGATGAAATCATAAGTGCCGTACAGACCGATTTTCCTAAAAAAGTTTATCTCTCTGCTGAAGTTAATGCCTCTGTTTTTTACGATTCAAACTTTTGGAGCATGTTTCTGCCAATTCGTAAAAATCTTCAGATTGGTATGGGCCTTATTAATACCACAACCATTAATGAACTAAAAGCAATACTGGCGCATGAGTTCGGGCATTTTTCGCAAAAAAGTATGAAGGTTGGCAGTTATGTTTATAATGCAAATAGCATCATCCACGACATTTTATATGATAATGAGGGTTATAATCAGGTAACAGGAAAAATTGCCGAAGCAAACTCGTACTTGGGGATATTTGTACTTGCATCCGATAAGATTATTGTTGCAATGCAGGAAATTTTAGTCACGGTTTATGGCATACTTAACGCAAACTATTCCAAACTGTCTCATGAAATGGAATACCATGCTGATGCCGTGGCCGGGCATGTGGTGGGTTCGAAGCCACTAATCAATTCTTTGTTGCGGATGCAGCTCGCTAACCAGGCGTTTGATACGGTGCTTAACTATTACAATCGAAAAATCGAAGCCAACGTTAAAACCGAAAACGTTTATCCGCAACAATTGGTGGCCATGAATTTTATAGCCAAGGCCAATAAACTGACATATAGTAATTTTTTCCCCGAAGTAAATCTGAGTTATTACAACCGTTTCAACAAATCTAAACTCAGTTTTAACCATGAATATTCATCACATCCCGAAACCGGAGATAGAATAAGACGACTAGAGCAGTTGAATGCCGTTGTTCAAGATGAACACGACGGATTAGCGGTGGATTTATTAGGGAACAAGGATAATATTGCCGCCCAACTTACAGGTTTTATGTTTGCTGGTGTCAATTACAGCAATGAACCGATCAATCAAAGTGCTGGTGATTTCGAAATAGACCTTATTGGGCAAAACAGTGATTACGCTTTTCCTGATGAATTTAATGGATATTTTGATTTTCGGAATCCATTCACAAAGTATAGCTCAAGTGATTTTAAAAAACCAACTATCACAACCAACTTGAGTGTTGAAGAACTATTTGGAGAAGAAAATTTGAGTTTGATTTATGAGTTGAATGCGCTGGAAGCAGATTATAATGTGATCGACAGGTTGGATTCTGGTCTGATCGAAGCCAAAACATTTACCTATAATGGGCTAAAATATTCGAAAGCTGATAGCAGAAAAATGCTGGAATATTTGAATGCTGAAATGAAGACTAAAATGGAACGGCTGGATGATATTGATTTCAAAATTTTTGAATATTTTCGCCTTGAAGCCAGAGAACAGGATGTTTATGAACCGTTCGAAAAGTTGGCGATTGCCTATCAGGAAATTGCCAATAAATTTAAGGAGCAACAGGTGATCTATACCGATTTATTAAACTCCACCTCCTTTTTGCAAAGCGTTAACCATCCTAACTTTATTAAAAATAAGATGGTGCTGGTTAAAAAAGAAGAAAAAAAGTTTAAAGAAAGTATCCACTTCATTTTGGAGGATGATCGATATAGTGAAAGCTTAAAAACAGAGGAGCGTCTACGTTTGGAAGAATATTTGAATCAAGATTACAAATATTTTGGCGCCGATTTATACTTTGATGAGGAATTGAAGGTTCTATTTGCTGCCCTTGAAGATTATTTGAATGTAATTACTCAAACTCATTTTGCAGCAAAGAAAGCATTACTTGTATACGAAGCAAGTTTAATCGCTCCTGTGAAACATCAAAAAGCCGATAGCGTTTAACTACCGGCTTCAATCAGGTTATTGCGAATCCCTTAATTTGTTAAAAATCTGGCTGTCTCTCGTATTTTTTTGTACCGTTATGGCACCAAATAACGAGAGGAGAAAGGCAAAGGCATAAAATCCCTTCTCGCTTGGCAAAAGTGTAGCATTCCATAAACCGATAACAAGCAGTGTAATGGTGAGCAGGGTAGAGAACCAGCTTAAACCATAATAAATTTCGGTTACAGGAATACCTTCCAGTTTATCGCGAACAGCTTTTTGTAATGATATTACGGCAAAAAGGCCAAACATCAGTACGGTAAAATAATATCCTTTTTCGTTTAGGAGCATATCAGAACGCCAAAGGCCTACAATAAAGCCAATCATTCCAATGCCCAATGCAATCCAGGCCGCAGCCACAAATGCATTTGATGGTTTTTGATTCATTTGATTAGAGTTTAATTTAATTTCAATACAAACGCTAAAAGATGGGTAAAAGATATATGATGTGTAAACTATTAAGATCAGGTATTGGTTAAATTCAAATAAAATCACATCTTTTTAATCTTATATTAGAGATATGCAAACATTGCTTACTTCTACACAAATGCGAAAGGCTGATGAGTACACGATTACGAATCTGCCTATTGCCTCGATCGATTTAATGGAAAAGGCCGCCCGTGCTTTTGTTCAAAGCTTTTTGAGAGATGAGTTTGATGCCAGTAAAAACATAGCTGTATTTTGTGGAAATGGAAACAACGGTGGAGATGGATTGGCCATTGCGCATTTGCTATGTCATAATGGCTGTGAAAATGTTAAGGTTTATATCTTAAACTTCAGTGATAAAGAAAGTAAAGATTTCCTCATCAATTTACAGCGTTTAGATGAATCGAAATGTAGAAAAACACTCGTTAATAGTGTTGCTGAATTAAAAAATATTAAAGCAGATATCATTATTGATGCGATTTTAGGATCTGGCTTAAACAAGCCTCTGGAGGGAAAATATGCCGAATTAGCTGGTTACATTAATAAGCTGAATAAAAAAGTTTACGCCGTTGATGTGCCGACAGGTTTTCCTGCTGAAGGAAAGATAGATGCAAATTATAATGGGATAAAAGCTTATAAAACCATTTGCTTTCAACGGCCCAAAATCAACTTCTTCTTCCCGGAATCGGCAATGGCAACTGAAACTTATGAAGTTGTTGCGATAGGGTTGGATGAAAATTTTATCCAGAAACAAGAATCTGATTTCCTTTTAACAGTGGAAGCAGATATCCATCATATCTTGAAACCCAGAAAAATTTTTAGTCATAAAGGCACCTATGGACATGCTTTAATTGTGGCGGGTAATACCAATACCATGGGCGCTGCGCTGCTTACCGCAAAAGCTTGTTTACATGCGGGAGCGGGCTTAACCACAGCCTGCATTCCACCGAGCGGATTGATAGCGTTGAACACAACCTTGCCCGAAGTGATGGCTTTGCCCAGAGAGGAATTTACGCGTATTGAAAATCCTGCTAAATTTCAAGCCATTGCCATTGGCCCGGGTTTAGGAGTTTCAACGGAAAATGAGCGACTTTTAGAACGTCTTATTTCCAGTAACCAAGCTTTGGTTATTGATGCTGATGCACTTAATATGTTGGCAGAAAGGCCAGATCTTATTGAAAAAATTCCTGAAAAAAGCATCATCACACCGCATATGAAAGAATTCGACCGCTTGTTTGGCGATCACGAATGCTGGTGGGATCGGGTAAATACGGCAAAATCACAGGCGCAAAAAATTAAAATAGTCATTATACTAAAAAATCAGTTTACTTTTATTTGTTTACCAGATGGAAAGATTTACATCAATCCAACCGGCAATCCGGCAATGGCTCAGGGAGGAATGGGCGATGTTTTGACTGGAATAATTGTGGGCTTTCTTGCTCAAAAATACACATCAGCAGAGGCCGCTATTTTAGCCTGTTACATTCATGGTAAAGCTGGCGATTTTCTGGCCTCAGATAGGATAGTGGTTAGTGCTTCTCAAATAGCCGAACAAATATCAAAGGAAATTATGAAGCTAACATTTTAACTAATTAACTGCAGGCTTTAAATTTTAATTTCAAACCTTTAAAATAGATTTTTGGCTGGTGAATTGATTAAGATGTTTGGCTAAATTAAATTATATCAAACCAAATTTGGATGGAAAAGAAAGAATATACACTCAACGAATTGATTCGGGAATCGGCAGAAGATCCGAACGAAAATGACTTTTTTGAACTGGAAAAGCCGGCGATGCTGGAAGTAAACCTTAAAAACCAAAAGATATTAGCCAAAGCCGGATCGATGGTGGCTTATATTGGCAACGTTGATTTTAAACGCGAAGGTTTGCTGAGCAAAGGCTTGGGTGGTTTATTAAAAAAGGCAATTTCAGGAGAAGGCACATCATTGATGCATGCTGCAGGAACAGGTAAACTTTACCTGGCAGATGAGGGCAAGAAAGTAAAAATCATTAAACTGCAAAACGAATCTATTTTTGTGAATGGCAATGATGTTTTGGCACTCGAAGAAAGTATCAAAAATGAAATTAAAATGCTGAAAAGCGTTGCGGGGATGATGAGTGGAGGTTTGTTTCAGGTTAAATTATCTGGCAGTGGCTATATTGCCATCACCACACATGGCGAACCAATTTTATTAAGGGTAAGCGCAAACCAACCGGTATATACAGATCCAAATGCTACTGTTGCCTGGTCAGAAAATTTATCGCCAAATATTAAAACCAACCTCACCTTTGGCTCTTTTATTGGGAGAGGAAGTGGCGAATCCTTCCAGCTGGAATTTTTCGGCGATGGCTGGGTTTTGGTTCAGCCTTACGAGGAAGTAAAGTATGCACAGAAATCATAGCACAAAACAAATCCCGACAGTTGAACTGCCGGGATTTGTATATTTTAAGTATTTTGAAACTAACTAAACACCGCCCATCACTGAAAGCTTTTCCATTGTTGGGTTAACACTACCGCCCATCGGTTCGATGGTAACAGCAAATGCCTGTGCCTCTTGTATGGTTTGCATTTTTTGTAAAGCCTCATTAGTAGTTGAATCAGTTTTGCCGAAAACTCCTAAACTTACGGGTTTACCATTAACCATGGCCCAAAGTTGATATTCATGCTGGGCATCGGTTTTTGGTAAATCCATCGCCACATAGTTAATTAATACACTTTTATCTTTTTTATTCCAGTACACGTTCATTTTCGAATTTGGACTGAAAGGCTGCCCCGCCATACGAATGGTTGCCCATTCTTTACTATCGGCCATGGCTACCATGTTATCCAAACCCTTATTCTCAAACTCCAGCTGACTCACCACACCGGCAAATTTTTGTTTATCTAAGTTTAAGCTGGCAATTTGATCATGAGCATCATTTAGTTTGTTGTAAGTAATGAAAAGGGCAGCAGTACTAACAACCAATAAAGCTACACAAGCAACTAAAGCAAAACGTAAAGTTCTTATTTTTCCATCACTGTTGTCCAATCTAACAATGCGAGGTTCATCTGAATATTGAGGGGTGGCCGAAGTTGTTTCCAAATCATCATCTGCTCTTATTCCTAACTTCTCAAACAACTTTTTCTCCACATCTGCAGATGGCTCTACAGCATTTTGCATTGCATAGTTTTCCATAGCGAGCTCAATAGCTGCAATCTCATCTCTTACCTCAGGGTTTTGAGATGCTATTTCTTCAACCTGCAACGCTTCCTCTGGTGATAAATCACCTAAAACGTACAACTCAAGTACTCCAGATTCGATATATGCTTTTAAATTTTCCACGCTCAATTAAAACTCCTTCTCAATTCAATAATAGCCAGGCGGATTCGGGTTTTTACCGTTCCTAATGGCAGATCTAACTTTTCTGCAGCCTCCACATGGGTATAGCCTTTGTAATAAACTAAATTGAGAACTGCTTGTAAGTCTGGTTTCAGGTTCTCTACAAGTTGCTTAACCCCAAGTACATCAGGGTTAAAAGTCACCTTGTTTTGTTCATCAACGAAACTTACGTTATTTTCTATATCTTGGTTTTTGAGTGAATTCTTAAAATCTTTAGATCGCAACTTATCAATAGATAAATTCCTGGCAATATTCATCATCCAGGTAAACAAACGACCTTTGGTATTATCGTAATGACCGGCAGATTGCCAAATTTTAACGAAGGTTTCTTGTAACACATCCTCTGCAAGTTCGGTATGCGTAATAATACGTGAAATAACACCATAAAGTGCCGAGGAATACATGCTGTACAATGTTTTTAATACTGCAGGATCTTTCGATTGCAATGCAAGAACGAGTTCAGGCTCTGTTAGGGATGATTTTTTTAATGCAGTCACTATTGGTTACTAAGATACAATACACAACATTAAAACCAAAAAAATGTTTTATAAACCTATTCCTTGGTGGAATGCGATTTCTAAAACATTTTTTAGATTTAAACTATAAAATTGCGTTTATGCAATGCCCTCGATCGGGAAAAGATGTTTTTCTGCATGATAAGATGAGCGAACCAAAGGACCACTCTCAACATATTTCAGTCCTTTTGCCAATCCTGCTTCTTTGTACATGGCAAAAGTATCGGGATGAATCCAATCTACAACCGGGTGGTGGTTGCGGGTTGGTTGTAAATATTGACCTAGCGTTAAAATGTGAACACCGTTTGCAACCAAGTCATCCATGGCCTCAAAAATATCTTCTTCGGTTTCACCTAAACCAAGCATTATGCCGGTTTTAGTTCTTAAACCAAATTCGGAGATTCTTTTCAAAGCCTCTAAACTTCTATCGTATTTGGCCTGTATACGTACTTGTCTGGTCAGGCGTTTTACGGTTTCCATATTATGCGAAACCACTTCAGGGCGTTCTTCCAAAACACGGTATAAGTTATCCCACTGCCCTTTAAAGTCAGGAATTAAAGTTTCAAGCGTAGTAATCGGGCTTTCCCTGCGGATGGCCTGTAAAGTTTCGGCCCAAATAATTGAACCTCCGTCTTTCAAATCATCACGATCTACCGAGGTAATTACGCAGTGTTTTACGCCCATTAATTTTACCGAACTGGCAATGCGATTGGGTTCATCAACATCAACAGCTAAGGGGCGGCCAGTTGCTACAGCACAAAATGAGCAGCTGCGGGTGCAAATATTTCCCAAAATCATGAATGTTGCCGTACCTGCTCCCCAGCATTCGCCCATATTCGGGCAGTTGCCGCTCTCGCAAATGGTATGTAGTTTATGTGTATCAACCAAACTGCGCACTTGAGCGTATTCTTTTCCAACAGGTAATTTAACGCGTAACCAATCTGGTTTACGTTTAACTTCAGTCACAGCAGGTACTACCGGTAAATCAATCATATTGCAAAGTTAAGGATTAGGATTGAAATGTTGTAACGTTGAAATGTTTGAAGGTTGTAATAATAACAGTTGCCGACTAAAAATGATATGGAAAGATACTGAATTGCATTTGATAAAGTTTGGCCCGTCTTTCCGCTATATCCCCGATAAAACCTGTGCCGGAATATAAGCGATCCAGTAAAAACAAATGCAAAGGTTAAAAATCGGGGTATGCCGCTCCAATACGGTTTAGGTGGCTACGTCAGTTCAACTCATCACGTAAACTCTACCAAAGCGATTTTGCCTTATCTAACAGTTCACTGCCTTTTTTGGTAATTTCCTTTTTGCCATTTTCAATTGTTGAGGGTTGCGTGTACTGGCTTACAGAATTTGATAAGGCTTTGAATTTATTAATGCCAGCAAAAATCTCTTTGGTGTGCGGCACATTATTCTCCCGTAAAACTTTCTCCCAATCTATTTTTGCTAAAACCGAAATCATGTACTTCGAGGCCAGCTTTGCCATAAATGCCTTATCATAAACACCATTTAAGGCAGCATCCGATTCTCTACCTTTCACATAATCAATTGTTTTTTGGATGGCTTCGCGTTCACTATCTGAAAACAATGGGCTAGTTTTAAGCTTTTCTAAAGCAGGTACTGCTTTTTCAGGCTTCTCTCTTTTTATATTTAAATAAGCATCAACCATCCAAACCAACTCGCTTTCGAGGCCAAGTTTATTCATGTCTTTCACAAAAAAATCAAAATCTTCAAGCGATCTTTCCTCATCTATTTTTCGTTCCATCCGCATTCTGTCAAAACCCCTAAAAAGATAATTCATACCATGAAAAGCGGTGTGCGTTTGATCATCGCTCAAATTTCTCCAGCCAAAAAATGCTTTAGTGTAGGGAAGTGGAATATTCTCATTTTTATCCAGCCATTTAATATTGCGAGATAAACCATCCTCAGAAAGATAAAAAAGGTTGTTCCCGAAAAACAAAAAACCGCGGACAAACTCCAGTAAAGTTTTAATCTCTGAATCATCCAGAAGTTCTGGCTGTGTTTTAGAACATTCGTATAAGGCAAAGGGCTGACCTAAATCTCTGGTTGTTAAAACGGCCATACTTAAAATGGCATGCTCTATGTTTTGGATGCGGATTTTTTCTTTTGGATCCAGGGTGTTCAAATCCACTTTAGGAGCACCGTACAGTACATTAAAACCCTGAATTAAACCAGGAAAAATATCCTCATCAGTTTCTTTCACCAAATTTTTAACTTTCCTGTAATCGTTGTAAAGTTGTAGCGCTTCGATAACCGAAATACTTTTTTTATTTGTATCCAGCTGGTGCATGGTGTTTACAATGTTTCTGGTTTGTGATGAGAATTTTTGATAATCTACATTGTTTGTATCTAAAACTGCATTTGAGCGAATGGCAATTTTAGCAAACTTGTAAAATACAATCTTGTCATAGTTGATATTTTCTTCCAGTTTTTGTTGATCAAGTTTCAGTAAAACCTCATCAGTTTTCTCTTTTGAACAACTGGCCAGCAAAATAATACAGCTCAATAATATTATATTCTTCATTTTAAAAACATCGGTTAAATCAGCAAACCATTCAGCAATTAAAAATATAATTTTAAAGTGGCATGTTCTTTTAAGATGATTATTCGCTTGGAGTAGCAGAAGTTCTGTGTCATTTGAGCTATTATTCGATCTGAAATGACCTGCTGTAGATCGCTTTGTGTGCTCCAATTTGCAGATTGACAGATAAAGTTGAAATTTCTATTCCAATGTTAATGAAGATTTGATAATTTCACTTCAAAATTTGACGTTTTGGATTAACTTTTGCTAATTAATTCTACCCGATTTAAACAAAAACACATTTTTTAGCAATTTTACAGTTTTCATATGCGAAAATTCGTTTCATGTTTAAAATGATTCTAAATTTGTAACTCCTTTAATATAAGATGACAAAAAAGAAAAAGACAGTTGGTAAAACTGACGCAGATGTAATTCTAATTGGCGCCGGAATCATGAGCGCAACCCTTGGTGTTTTATTAAAAGAGTTAGAGCCAAACCTTAGTATCGAAATATATGAAAGGTTAGATATTGCGGCTGCAGAAAGTTCTGACGCCTGGAATAATGCAGGAACTGGTCACTCTGCGTTTTGCGAATTAAACTACACGCCTGAAAAAAAGGATGGTACTGTTGAAATTAAAAAGGCAATTCAAATTGCAGAACATTTCGAGGTATCGAAACAATTTTGGGCTTATCTTATTGAAAAAGGCTTGATCTCAAATCCTGAGAACTTCATTCGTAAAATTCCGCACATGAGTTTTGTATGGGGGAAAAAGAATGTAGACTATCTTAAAAAACGTTATGAAGCTTTGCATGAATGCAATTTGTTTGCAGATATGCAATACACGGAAGATGCTGAGCTGGTGAAGCAGTGGGCGCCATTAATTATGGATGGACGTAAAAAGAATGAACAGATTGCGGCCACTAAAATGGATTTGGGAACTGATGTTAACTTTGGTTCTTTAACCCGCGATATGTTCAATCATCTTAAAGAACACCAAAATGTTAGCCTTCACTTTAACCATGAAATCCGTGATTTAAAGAAAAATAAAGATGGAAACTGGATTATAAAAGTTAAAGATTTAGAAACTAAAGAGAAACGCAAACGGGTAGCAAAATTTGTATTTATAGGCGCTGGTGGTGGTTCACTGCCACTTTTAGAGAAATCAGATATTCCTGAAGGTAAAGGATTTGGCGGTTTCCCTGTAAGTGGGCAATGGCTAAAATGTACCAATGAAGATATTATTAAACAGCACCACGCGAAGGTTTATGGAAAAGCAGCTGTTGGTGCGCCGCCCATGTCTGTTCCACATTTAGATACCCGCATGATTAATGGTAAACAAGCATTATTGTTCGGTCCTTATGCCGGTTTCTCAACTAAATTTTTGAAGAATGGTTCGTTTTTAGATTTGCCGAAATCTATTAAATTTAACAATATCCGCCCGATGTTATCGGCCGGTTTGCAAAACCTCGATTTGACGAAATATCTAATTGAGCAAGTGAGACAATCTCCTGAAGATAGATTAGCCGCTTTGAAAGAATATTTACCTACTGCACAGTTGAAAGACTGGGAGTTGGAGTATGCTGGTCAGCGTGTGCAGGTAATTAAAAAGGACGAGAAGAAAGGCGGCATTTTAGAATTCGGAACAGAAGTAGTAAGTGCAGGCGATGGTTCTATTGCAGCGTTACTTGGAGCTTCTCCAGGTGCTTCAACTGCAGTTTCCATTATGATTGAATTATTGGGGCGCTGCTTCAAAGACGATTTGGCTACGGATGAATGGCAGGCGAAAATGAAAGAAATGATTCCTACTTTTGGTAAAGAGCTTGCTAAAGATGCCGAGCTTTGTAAGGAAACCAGGGAAAGAACCTCAAGGGTTTTAGAAATAGAAAAAGTTTAAAACTATGATATAAAAGAAAAGTCGCAAAATTTGCGACTTTTTTATTTTTGAAGGAATTAGATCAGATTAAGCTGCAATTACTTCAGCTACTTCTTCTGCAGAAATATCGCTATGCGATGCTTCTAAAACACAATCGCCATCCTTAATTAACAAAATTTGCGGCGATTGATGTGTCACTTGAAATAAATGAGCAACCTCAGTAGAAATTTCGCGGTAAGCAATTAGATCAAGGAAATATAATTTTGTATCTTCAGGAATAACATCCCAGCTAAATTCAAACTTTCTTTTCGCCATCGAACTGATGGAACAACGTGTACTGTGCTTAAAAATGAGGCTGTATCCGCTTGCAGATTTAATCTCATTAAGCTGATCTATTGAAGTTAAGTTAACCCAGGTCATAAAATATGGTTTTATAGGCTAACACTTGCAGTTAAATAAAGTTCTGCAAATGACCTAAAAATGAAAAATCTGATAATCAAAAACTAGTTTCTTCTGCGTTTGCCTTCAGGGTAAGAGCTGTAAGCCGGGCAAAGTTTAGAAGAACATGATTCTAATATGGTAATGGTGCAGAACACCGCCAATAACAAGATGGCAACTTTTTTCATTAGATTGGAGGATTAAACCGCTAAGTTACAAAATTTTATTAAAACGCAATTTTAAATATTTGCCGAAAAATCGGCCATTTTTATTGCTGTAATTGCAGCTTCATCGCCCTTGTTACCGTGTTTGCCGCCAGCACGATCTTGCGCCTGCTCCAAATTGTTAGTGGTTAATACTCCGAAAATAACTGGTTTACTATATTTAATGCCAACGTTGGTTATACCCTGAGCAACTGCATCGCAAATAAAATCGAAATGTTTGGTGTCGCCCTGAATAACACATCCTAAACAAATAACAGCATCGATATCGCTTCTTTTGCTCAACAAAATTTCTGCCCCACCGGTTAATTCAAAACTTCCAGGTACAGGTAACGACACGATATTTTCTTCTGCCACTCCATTTTCAAGCAGGGTTTTTAAGGCACCATTGTACAAAGCCCCGGTAATTTCGGCATTCCATTCCGCTACAATAATTCCAAATTTGTAATTCGCTCCGTTTGGAACAGTAGTGTGAGAAAAATCGGATAGATTTTTTAGTTGTGTTGACATGCGGCAAAGATACTGCTATGGTATTAATGTTGAAAGAGGTAAATGTTTAAATGTTGTAAGATTATGTCAACTGAATTCCGTTATAGGTAGCACCGATTGGGATGATCTTTTCACCTATCCAAATTTGGCTGCGGTCGAATTTGGATATTTTATTTTTGGGTACGATAAAAGCACGATGGCAGCGAATAAAATCAGATTTCGGTAAAAGTTCAGCAAGATCGTTTATGGTAATTCTGGAGCTCACCAGTTTATCTTTCAACTGAATTTGGGTGTAATTTCCTGATGCTTCCACATACATAATTTCGTCTAATTCAACTTTAATTTGTTCATAACCATCTTTAACAAAAATAAAATCAGTTTTAGTTTCCTGCTTTTGATTTCGAAGATTATACAATTCATGTGCCTTATTGCAGGCCTTTAAAAAGCGGGAAAGCGAAAAAGGTTTTAACAAATAATCAACGGCATCGAGTTCAAAACTTTGTACCGCATGTTCGGTGTAGGCAGTGGTAAAAACAACCATAGGCGGATTGCTTAAGCTTTTCAAAAAATCTATGCCACTAATGTCGGGCATTTTAATGTCGAGAAAGATTAAATCAGCTTTGTTGTGTTGTAAATAACCAATTGCTGCAAAGGCATCGGTGAAAGTTTCATTCAATTCTACAAACGGAACTTTTGATGCATGAGATTTAATAATCTCGAGTGCAATTGGTTCATCATCTATAGCAATGGCAATCATAGTTTTTTGTGGCAATATTACAAATTGATTATCCCAACTGCAAGGTTAAATGCACAAAGAACTCGTTTGCACTTTCGCGGATAATTAATTCATGTTTGCCAGGGTAAAGCAAAGCCAGGCGTTGTTTCACATTTTCTAAACCAATGCCACTTTTCAGTTTTTCAGGGTCATTGTCTGCTTTAATGTAAATGCTGTTGCTTACATCAAAAAATAAGGTCGCTTCTTTGGTTTGCAAAGTCATTTTAATATAGGAAGGTTGTTGCAAACTGATTCCATGTTTAAAAGCATTTTCGATAAACGGAATCAGCAACATTGGCGTAATCTGTAAGTTGTTTAATTGTTCTTCTATATGAGATTCAATTCTGATGTCAGCCGAACGTGATGTTCTGAGTTTTTGCAAATCGATATAATTATTTAGGTATTCAACCTCTCTGGTGAGTGAAATTTTATCTTGCGTATTTTCGTGAAGCATGAAACGCATCATATCGCCAAGCTTTTGAATGCCTTCGCCGGTGCGCTCCGCATTTTCTTGCAAAGCTGTACCAAATAAGGTATTTAAAGCATTGAATAAGAAATGAGGATTAATTTGCGATTTCAAAAAATTCAAACTGGCATCAGATTTCCCCAGTTCTGTTTTAAGCATCTGAATTTCGGTCTGCTTTTCAAACTTGTTTTTATAGATGTACCAGGCAAGTGGGGTAGATACACAGACCATACAAATTGATGTGAGTATTAACGCAATAGGAATTGCGGGGCCGTTTCGCATAAAGCCAACCAATAACAGCAGTAACAGCAGGCAAATCATAATTGCAAGGGCTACATTTCCCCAAAAGTATCGTCCGAAGCCCTTGTTTGATTTACGGAGATTTGGAATAACGTAATAAATAGAGAAAAAAGTAAAAATAATATTTACAGGAGGTGCAATTAACCAGATCACTACAAACTCATAGTCGCGGGTAGGTGAAAAAACAACTGCGAAAACCATTAGCGTAATGAGCCAGATTTTTATTGAAGTAAAAATTTCGTAGATAATGCTGCTGTTATATTGCTTTAAAAAAGAAACCTTTTCTAATAACGCCGTTCCCTTTTCGCTAAAATAGGCATAGACATTAAACAGCAGATAAAGTAAGAAAATATAGGTGAAAGCTTCACCAAACAAGATATCATAGCCGTGGTGGATATCATTTTCCTCTACCAGACGATCGGCTTGCGCATAAGTATTTGCCACCATCCAGGTCACAATTGAAAACCCGGTAATAAGAATGGTGAGGATAACGTTCAGCAAAACATTGTTCTTTTTAGCCAGGTGTGGCATAAAACAAAAATTAATTAGCAAGAAGCTGATATAGAGTAAGCTAACCTTGAAAGTTTCAGGCAGGAAAAAATTAATCAGCCTGCTATACTCAAGATGATTATCGATAAAACGATAAGCATTACCTGTTCCGTAACTTGTGGAAGTACAAATGCCTATGATGGCCAAGATGTAGAGCGTAGTCGAAATCCAAAATTCCAGTTGATTGATGCTTTTAATTTTCGGTGTGGTGTCTTCGCCAGAGATAATAATCATGTTGTGATTTGTTTATGCTACAATTTTACAAAGACTTACCTTTTTGATTTTTAAAATGTGACGGATGATTTAAAAAATGTGATGAACAGTTGGGTTGTAGGTTGTAAGTTATAGGTTGTAAGTTATAGGTTGTAAGTTATAGGTTATAAGTTATAAGTTGAAAGTAAAACTTACAATCCTTTTATCACCTTAAGTCGTAGACACTGAACTTATAACTTATCACGTAAAACTTACAACTCCTTTATCATTTTAAGTCGTAGACTCTGAACTTATAACTTATCACGTAAAACTTACAACTCTTTATTAACTTCGCTTCGTCAAATTGAGCTTAAAACTTATCACCTAAAACTTAAAACGTAAATGATCGTATACGGCATACCAAACTGCAATACTGTAAAAAAATCTATCGATTGGTTGAAATCACATCAAATTGATTTCGAATTTCACGATTTCAAAAAGAAAGGCATCACAGCTGAAAAAGTAGCTGAATGGTGCAATATTTTTGGTTGGGAAACAGTACTTAATAGAAAGGGACTAACCTGGAAAAAATTATCAAAAGATGAGCAATTGGCAATTGATACCCAAGATAAAGCGATAGCCTATCTGATTGAAAATACCAGTGCAATCAAGCGTCCGGTGATCGAAAAGGATGGGAAAGCAATTCTAATTTCTTTCGATGAGGAACGATATGCGCAAACACTTGCTTAATCCGTTTGTTGTAATGTTAAAGTTTGTTAAATGCAGCTTTGAAATGTTTTACTAAGTTACTTTTGATATATGTATAAGCTGATCGTTTTTCTCTTACTTGCGCTGCCTTTTGGTGCCCTGGCACAAACCGTTACCACTGGTGTGGTATTCGATTACAACAAAAAATCAGTTACCCTTCCTGGCGTTTCTGTTCGGAATTTAAATAGCAAAAAGGTAACCACTACCACCAGCACGGGTAAATATACTATCCCTGCGAGTGTAGGAGATTTAATTGAATTTTCTGCGGTAGGTTACCATACTGATACCTTATACTTAACCAGCTTACTGAACAGAAGCATTTATCTTCCTGTAAAATCAACCAGCCTTGCTGATGTTGACGTGAGGGCGGTAAGGATGAACAGTCAGGTTACCGATGCAAAAGATCCATTGGCTGAAAAATATACCCTGCTGAATACAGGTGGTAATTTGGGCCGGAAGAGAATGAAGGATAAGGTGGGTGGCCTGAATCTGAATTTGGGTTACGGAAAATATAAGAGACAGCAACGCAAAGAGGCCGATTTAGAAGAAAAGGAAATGTATCAGGAAGAAATTGATGCCAGCTTTAGTGAAAAAGCAATTACCGACTTAACTAAATTACAAGGAGAGGAATTAAAAAATTTCATGATTATTTACAGGCCATCAATTGAAGCGGTAAAAAGTGAAAGACCTTTTCGATACAATTATCATATTTCGCAGGCTTATGCAGCATGGCAAAAGCTAACCCCACAACAACGTAAACTTCAAGATTTACCCAAGTTGAAGGTGAACTAAAATATTCGGTCTTAAAAAGTAACATTATAAGCACATATGGCGTCATATGTGCTTATTTTTTATCTTTACGCCTGTATTACAACTTATTCACATGAAAATTAACAAACTAATTGCGTTGTGTTATGTAGGTTGCGCTTTTGTTTTCTCTGCAAATGCTCAACAAGCTGCACCAACTACAAACTACAGCCCGGCCGAGGCTTTCGGACCCTTATTTTATACCCAGAATGGAAATGAATTTCGTTCAGCAATGGGTATTCCCGGACCTAAATACTGGCAAAACCGTGTTGATTACAACATTACAGCCAGCTTAGACGAAACCAAAAGTTTAGTTACCGGTTCCGTTACCATCACTTATAAAAACAACAGCCCCGATAAGTTACCTTATTTATGGTTGCAGTTAGATCAAAATACGTTTAAAAACGATTCAAGAGGTAAACAGATTACCCCAGCCCGCAGCCGTTACGGTGCACAAGGTGAAACATTTGATGCAGGTTATAAAATTCAGAATGTTAGCGTATCACAAAAATCAGCAGCAGTAAAATTTAAGTCTATTGTCGAAGATACAAGAATGCAAATTCGCCTTGATCAACCAATGGCTGCAAATGGTGATGTAGTAACCATTAAAATTGATTATTCTTACATTGTACCAAAAGAAGGATCAGACCGAACAGGCCACTTGACTACTAAAAATGGCGAAATTTATGCCATTGCACAGTGGTTTCCACGCATGTGCGTTTATGATGATGTAATTGGCTGGAATACTTTGCCGTATTGGGGTGGTGGTGAATTTTATTGTGAATATGGTGATATCACTATGGCTTTAACTGCTCCTGCAAGCCACATCTTAATGGCATCGGGAGAATTGTTAAATCCTCAGGAGGTATTTACGGCCGAACAGCTGAAAAGATGGAACGCGGCAAAAAGCAGCGACGCTACAGTACACATTCGTACAGAAGCCGAAGTTACCGATCCAAAATCTCGCCCTGCGAAAGATAAATTAACCTGGAAATACAAAATTGTGAATGCCCGCGATGCTGCCTGGGCTTCTTCAAAAGCTTTCGTTTTAGATGCTGCCCGTTACAATTTGCCAAGTGGTAAGAAAGGTTTAGCGGTTTCTGCACAGCCTGTAGAAAGTAATGGCGTTGATGCCTACGGCCGTGGAGTAGAATATGTTAAATCAACCATCGAACATTATTCAAAACAGTGGTTCGAATATCCATATCCAATGGCGGTGAATATTGCTACAAATATTGGTGGTATGGAATATCCTGGTATTGTTTTTTGTGGATGGAAGGCGAAAAAGGGTAGCGCATGGGGTGTTATCGATCATGAATTCGGCCATACCTGGTTCCCAATGATTGTAGGTTCAAATGAGCGTAAATACGGATGGATGGATGAAGGTTTCAATACTTTTATCAACGGAATTTCATCTAAAAACTTCAATAACGGTGAATATGCAGAGCGCCCGGCTAATTTAAATGCTATCGGCAAACAAGTAATTGGTAACCCTAAATTCGAAAACATCATGCAAATGCCTGATGGAATGATTGAAGGTAATATCGGTATTAATTTATATGCTAAACCAGGATGGGGTTTAAACCTTTTAAGAAATCAAATTTTAGGTGAGGATCGTTTTGATTACGCTTTCCGTGAGTACATCAAAAACTGGGCATATAAACACCCAACACCTTTCGATTTTTTCCGTTCAATGGAAAATGCCGCAGGTGAGGATTTAGCCTGGTTCTGGAGAAGCTGGTTCCTAAACAATTGGAAAATGGATCAGGGAATAGGCAGCGTTGATGCGGTAAAGCAAGATAATAAACTAGTGGGTTATACCATTCGTGTAAACAATCTCGAAAAAATGCCGATGCCAATTATTCTTCAGGTAGAAACTGCAAGCGGTAAAAAAGAGATCGTTAAAGTACCAGTTGATGTATGGATGAAAAATACTTCATGGGTAGTTCGCTTCCCAACAACTGAAGATGTAGTTTCCGTTACATTGGATCCAAATAAAGTGTTACCAGATTCTAATCCTGATAACAATACCTGGACAGCGCCAGGAAAATAATTGAATATATTTCTGAAGCCCTTGGATGAAAATCTAAGGGCTTTTTTTTTTAAAAAATGTAATGAGCGAAAAGGAAAATGTATATAAAAGTTATAATAAAATTGCAGGGTGGTTTGCTGAGAACAGACCTGTTCAGCTGATTGAAAAACCTTACCTGGATCGGCTTCAATCACTCATCCCAAAGCCATCAACCATTCTTGATCTGGGTTGCGGAAATGGAAAGCCAATCATGGAATATTTACTACAATCAGGATTTAAAGTAGTAGGGGTGGATGCAAGCGAAAAAATGCTTCATTTGGCTAAACAAAACTTTCCGGCAGAAACGTTTTTACTGCAGGATATGCGTGATCTGGAACTGGATAATAAATTTAATGCCATTATAGCCTGGCATAGCTTTTTCCATTTACCCGCTATCGATCAACCCAAAATGTTTGAAATATTCGCCAATTATCTGGTTCCTGGCGGCATGCTCTTATTCACATCCGGCAGCGAAAGGGGAGAGGTCTGGGGTTTAAATGGAGGTGAAAATCTCTTTCATGCTTCACTCGATTCAGATGACTATCGACTACTCTTGCAGAAGCATCAATTTGAAATTATAAATCATACTGTGAATGATCCGGCATGTGGATACGCTACGGTTTGGCTGGCCCAATTTAATCCTCAATAGTTTTATAATTTCTTTAACTTTGCGCCATGGCCGATCAGCAAAAAAACAATCCGCTTCACGGAATTACGCTTGAGAAAATTGTGACCGATTTGCAGGTGCATTATGGCTGGGAAAAACTTGGTACCTTAATTCGTATCGATTGCTTTAATAATAATCAAAGCATCAAATCAAGTTTGAATTTTCTGAGAAGAATGCCCTGGGCCCGAAAAAAAGTAGAAGATTTATTTTTGGATACCTTCCATAAATAAAATTTACAGCTTGCCATGCCAGATTACGCTTCGGATAAGATAAGTTAAAAAGCTTATTTAAAATCTTTCTAATTTAGCTCAAAAGATCTATCTTTACGAGCAACACCATGAATAAAGAAAAAGTAAAATTATGGTTTAAGCGAGTGGGCTTAATCGGTTTTTTATTCTTCCTGATTAAAGGATTAATCTGGTTGGTGGTATTCTACTTTATTGGCAAAAATGTTACTTAAAAGTAAACAGCATATTAGCCAGGAAATTCCAAACAAATACAATTACAATCGCAAAAAATTTAGCAATGTAAAAGTTGGTCCCGTTTTTTCTCTGATGAAACAGATAAATGATGAAGGTATTTAAGCCAAGCCCAATTAAACTAACTACTAAAAATTTGCTAAATTCTGTTCCCCAATGGGCATTGGTACTTTGAAAAGTCCAGATTCTGTTGATTAAATAATTGTTGGTTACGGCCAATGTAAATCCAATGGCGTTGGCGAGATATTTATTTACTTTTATCTTTTCCTTAAAAAGCCAGGTAGCACCGAAATCTATCGCCATGCCCAGCAAACCGGTTAATCCAAATTTTATAATGCGGAAGAATAAATCCATGCTATTCTACTTTAACCAAATAAAAATGCTCTAATACCTGGTTCCTTGTGTTTTTATTTAAAAATTTAGGCGTCAATTTAGAAATATGAAAGTATTTAAAAGAATTTAATACTTTAACGTTATACGACGTTTTTAATCTTGGTAATTCAGCTTCTGATACATAAATAACTAAATCTTTTGTGCCTTTGTATTTATTTAAATCATCGTAATTCCATAAATATTTAACTTCTCCAGGAGCGTAAAAATCGAAAGAAAAAGCATCAATATAATTTAAAACCGCTGGTTTCGCAGTTGGGTAGTTTTGCTTTAGCCATGCTCCGGCTTCGCTGCCCGACTGATATTTTAAAGCTGCAGGATAGAAAAATACAAAAAGAAATATCATTAAACCAACAGATAGGAATACACTGCGGCCAATAATCGTTTCAGTTCTAATTCCTTTGAAAATCCAAAATGCTAAAATGAAAAGAGTCGCTAAAATGATTATTGCCAATACATAATTGTTAAAGCCAAAGAAATAGGCTAAGGCAGAGAGTATAAGCACAACTAAAGCGTAAACCATATTCTGTACAACCAGGAATGCTTTTAAGCCTTTTATTTCGAGTTTTTGCAAATACAGCGCTGTAATAATCGAAAACTGCGGGAAAATTATTAAAATGTAATGTGGCAGCTGAAATTTAGATAAGGAGAAAATTAAAAACGTAACTGTAGCACTCGCCCAAATGATAATGCTTTCTGGAGCTAAATTAATCCGGTTTTTCTTTTTGAAAAGATTTACTACTGCTGCATAAAGCAATACCGACCAGGGCAAAAAGGCCCAAAGCGTGGTATGTAAAAAGAAAGAGATATCACCCTTGCCTTTTATTGGGCCATTGTTAAAAAAGCGCCCGAATTGGCTATCCCAGAAGAAAAACTTTAATCCAGATACACCGGTTCGGTTAAAAACAACCTTTTCAGGATGCAAATCAAATTGTGTATAAAGTGAATAAAGCTCTGGAGTGATGAAAACAAAAATTAGAATAATTGCTATCCACCATTTTGGTTGCCACAGCTGTTTGTATTGCTTGGTAAATAACCAATAGATGATGAAACCTGCAAAAACAGGGATGAGTACAAAAATTCCTTTTACTAAAATTGCGCAAGCCGCAAAAAATGAACCTGCAACAATATGCCAGAATGAATAATTTTGCGCCTTGTAATAATGATAAATTGATGCCAGCGTGAAGGTTGTGATGTAAATTTCTGCTCGTACATCGAAAGTAGAAGTGCCAATATGTAATGCGCTAAGAAAAATTACGGCACCAATTAATCCGGTTTTTTCATTGTAAATATCTTTTGCCAGTTTATAAAGATACCATGCGCCCAAAAGGCCAAAAAGGAAATTTGGTAATTTATAAGCAAAGGAAGATATGCCAAAAAGTTTAAAAAACGCTGCGGCAATCCAAAAGGTTAAATGTGGCTTATCAAGCCAATCTGCTCCGCGGCCATAAAGGTTAAACCAGTCTTCAAAAATGATGATGTTTTTTGCCATCGAAGCGTAAAGTGCGCCATCTGGCTCCATAACACCACTGAAAAGGGCGAGGCTGCTTACAATTGCGAGTACCGCAATTAAAATTTTATATAATGTTGTATCCTTTAAATTCATGACGATTTGGACAAATATGAGCAAAAAAAAGTCAAATTTATTTAGAGCTTAAGATAAACAAAGGCAAAGCATTATCTTTGCTGCATGACAAAGTTATCGGTTAACATCAATAAAATTGCAACACTTCGCAACAGCCGCGGCGGTAATAATCCTGATTTAGTTAAAGTTGCGTTAGATTGTGAACGTTTCGGAGCGCAGGGAATTACAGTCCATCCCCGACCAGATGAACGCCATATTCGTTATCAGGATGTTTACGATTTAAAAGCCGTTATTGCTACGGAGTTTAATATTGAAGGTAACTGTCGTGAAGATAAATTTGTGGATTTGGTATTGGCCAATAAACCTGCTCAGGTAACACTGGTTCCTGATGCTGAAGGTCAAATCACTTCTAATCATGGTTGGGACACGGTTAAACATAAAGATTACCTCAAAGAAATGGTTGCTGTTTTCCAAAAAGAAGGTATTCGCGTTTCTATTTTTGTTGACCCTATTGTAGAAATGGTAGAAGGTGCTGTAGAAACTGGAACAGATCGGGTAGAATTATACACAGAGGCCTATGCACACAACTACTTCGCCGATCGTGAAAAGGCGATCGTAAATTATATCGCTGCGGCACATCATGCCAATAAATTAGGTTTAGGTATTAATGCTGGTCATGATTTGGATTTACATAACCTGCGTTACTTCGCTCAAAGTATTCCAGGTTTGCTGGAAGTTTCCATTGGTCATGCTTTAATCAGCGATGCACTTTATTTAGGTTTAGAAACCACTGTTCAGAAATATCTACAACAGTTAGGTTAGTTACAAGTTGTGTGTGTCGAGTTGCTTGGCTCGGCGTAAAATAATATGCTGATCAATTAAACCATCTCCGAAAATAATTTCTAAACCCGTAACCCGTAACCCGTAACCCGTAACCCGTAACCCGTAACCCGTAACCCGTAATGTTAAAAGGAATTCTCCTTGTATTTTTTGGTGCCTGTAGTTTTGGCATCCTTTCTACTTTTGTAAAATTAGATTATCATGATGGCTACACATTAGGTGATGTTACGGGTGCGCAAGCGTTTTTCGGTGCTGTAATTCTTTGGGTTTTATTTTTCTTTCAAAGCCGTACTTCCAGTTACAAAGCCAAAGAAATTAAGTTAATTACACCCTGGTGGAAAATGGTGTTGGCTGGTACCTGTACGGGTTTAGTCTCGATATTTTACTATCAATGCGTAAAACTTGTTCCTAATTCGGTGGCGATTATTTTACTGATGCAGTTTATCTGGATGAGTATTTTGTTGGAATTTTTCATCTACAAAAAGAAACCAACAGGGTTGCAATTTTTGGCTATTCTTTTGGTTTTGGGTGGAACAGTTTTGGCCAGCGGAATGGTTGAAACCTCCATCTCGAGCCTGAGTTTAAAAGGTATTGGCTTTGGTTTATTAGCGGCTATTTCTTATGCCGGCTTTTTAATGTTGAGTGGAAAAATCGGGAATGAATATCCAGCAATTCAAAAAAGCGCATTGATGATCACCGGAGCTTGTATTTTAATTTTCATCCTTTTTCCGCCTGTATTTTTATATAACGGTGCCTTAAGCGGTAGCCTGTTGAAATGGGGATTGATTATTGCTGTATTTGGCACCGTAATTCCTCCGTTATTTTATGCCGAAGGTGTGCCCAAAATTGGCACCGCCCTAAGCTCGATTTTAAGTGCTGCTGAATTGCCTGTTGCAGTGATGATGGCGGGCTTTGTTCTCCAGGAGCAGGTTTCGTTTTTGCGTTGGCTGGGTGTATGCGTCATTCTATCAGCAATGGTGCTGCCAAATTTGAAGTATTTAAAGCGTTCTACCTAGTTTAATAATTAACCGCAAAGTTCGCAGAGATAAGTGTGCAAAGAACACAAAGCTGGTTGTTGAATTTTTAACCACAAAGCACACTAAGAAAAGCACAGAGGACACTGAGTTAAGTGTTTAAGCTTTGTGAACTCGGTGAAACCTCTGTTCACTCTGTGGTAAAATATATGTTGTAAGTTAAATGCTTTAAAATCTTCTTTTTCTTTGCGAAAAACTTAGCGCTCTTTGCGGTTAACCCAAAAATAAATACCTTTAAAAAGCAAATATCATAAACATGAAAAAACATATCCTTTATATTTTATCTTTCCTAATTATCGGCTTCGCCGGATGTAAAACCAAAACCACCATTAACCAGGATGAAGCTGGAGAAGTAATTACAGATTATTTAAAAGCCAACCCTGAGTATAAAACCACTCGTTTTAACTTTGGTGAAATAAAATTTAACAGCACAAACGATATGTTTGAGCTAGGGAAGTACAAGTCATTAGCGAGCAAAGGGTTGGTTACTTTGAGTTTAAAAGAGGCTAAAAAGAAATTCCTATCAAAGGATAGCAGTTTCGTTTATCAAATTACCTTAACGGATAAAGCAAGTCCGCTGGTGTTGAAACAAGATAATGATAGAGCAACTGTAAAAACAGTAACTTATGTGCTCTCTGATGAAAAGCCTGTCGATTTTGAGCAAGTAAACTCGAGTACAGCCAAGGTTACGGTGTCATTAAAAATGGTTACCACCGATTTTGAGCCTTTCGATAAGGATGCCAGTAAAAATAGCAACTTCATTACCAAAACTTATAAATTGAAGTTGAATAAGGATGAAGGTTGGAAAGTGCAGAAGTAGTTTCTATTTCTTCTTATTTAAAAACCAGGTTTTAAATTTTTTGAACAAATCTACTTTCTTGGGTTTAGGTTTCCCGTCGTGTGTTAAATCATTGTCGAAATGATTTTGTAGTTCCTCCGCATATTTTCTTTCCTGCGCATTGCCTGATTTTAGTTCATCTATAAAACGGGCTGCATTGGAATTAAGCGTGCTGTTAAATGAAACCGCATAATATTCACTCCTTTTTATCGGGTTCTGATTTGAGTTGATCTCGGCTGCCCCGTTCTCTGCGAAATAATCTATATGATGAATGAGCGGGTTTAGTTTTTTTAATCGTTTGGTGCCTTTTCGCTCATTGCGCCACGGGTGTTCTTTTTTATAAAGTTGAGCCAGTAAAAAATCTTTTCTCCAAAGGGTAATTTGGTGCGACATTAAAAAATGAGAAACCTTATTGTCTACTTCCGAAACATTAAAACCCTCTATAAAATTATCGGTTTGTTTGGTTGTATAAACTTCAGAACTGTGGAGTTTAATTTGTTGAGCATTATTTTCATCAGCAAAATGAAATAATCCTTTAAAAAAAGCAGAATTTACAGGCTTACTGAGCCACATATCTTCCTGAAAATAGAGCACATAGTCTTCCTCTATATTTCTAAGTAAAGTTGCAAGTCTATCTGCCCATTCGCCTTTACCTGATTTAATGTTTGCAAAGCCTTTAATGTTTGTATCCTTTACTTCTGTTGCAAAATAGTAATTGCAGGGAATGTCAAAATCCCAGTTTTTGGAAAATGCATAATCAAAACCTTTGTAAAGAAATTCGTAACGGTCGCAGGCATGAACTAAAAGCGCAACTTTATTATTTGATATTGGCATGTAAGCGTTAAAGATTGATGTGTCAAAGATATAAAACTTTGGAAGGGTTTAACCTGACATTTGAATACAGAATTACTTTTATAAACCCGACAGTAGCGAAAATACTTTTTGTTTGCAGCAACCCTGAATAAACTTACGATAACAGAAGTTTACAAAAAGATTGAAGCGTATGGCGGGAGCAAACTTTAATTTTAGCACAGGCATTGCTTTCCAAATAATCAGTAATTTCATTAAAATTGAACAAACGTTTGCCTGAATTTTCATCCGCAAAATCTACTATTTTAGTAGCTTTTAAGCTTAAATAAGACACCTTTTTTACACTGGCACATAGCAAAATAGAGCAGTGTTTTTTATACCTTTGCAGCAAATTTATTATTCATACCCGCATGAGCTTAAATATCCATTACAAGGAAGATTTTCAAAATCGTCATATTGCACCAAATGAGGCAGATACCGCTGAAATGTTGCAAGCTGTTGGCGTAAATTCTATTGATGAGCTGATTGAACAAACTGTTCCAACGGCAATTAGGTTAAAACAACCTTTAAATTTGCCTGCAGCGAAATCAGAAACGGAATATCTTGGTGCTTTAAAACAAACTTCGTTGTTAAATAAAGTTTTCAAAAGCTTTATCGGTCAGGGTTATTATGATACGATTACGCCAGGTGTAATTTTGCGTAACGTTTTCGAAAATCCGGGATGGTATACACAATATACGCCATACCAGGCAGAAATTGCTCAAGGTAGGTTGCAGGCTTTGTTAAATTTCCAAACAATGGTTATCGATTTAACCGGGATGGAAATTGCCAATGCATCACTTTTAGATGAAGGTACTGCTGCGGCCGAGGCAATGTTTATGCAATACAGTACGCGTAAAAACCAGGCAGCGAAGAAATATTTCGTATCGGAATTGGTTTTCCCTCAAACAATAGATATTTTAAAAACCCGTGCTAATCCATACGGCATTGAATTGGTTATTGGAAGTCACTTAGACTTCGTTGCTACTGAAGATTTTTTCGGTGCAATTGTTCAATATCCTGCAGGTAACGGAGAGGTTTTTGACTACAAAAACTTTGCTTCTGAATTACACAATCAAAATATTAAATTAACAGTTGCTGCTGATATTTTAAGCTTAACCTTATTAACGCCTCCAGGCGAGTGGGGTGCTGATATTGTAGTGGGTACAACACAACGTTTCGGTATTCCGATGGGTTTTGGTGGACCTCACGCTGCATTTTTCGCCACTAAAGAAGAATATAAACGTTCAATCCCAGGTCGTATTATTGGTGTAACCATCGATAGCCATGGCGATTACGCTTTACGTATGGCTTTGCAAACCCGCGAGCAACACATCCGTAGAGATAAAGCAACTTCAAACATTTGTACAGCGCAAGCTTTACTGGCTATTATGGCTGGTTTCTATGCGGCTTATCACGGTCCGAAAGGTTTGAAAGCCATTGCAGAGCGCACACATGGTTTGGCAGTAAGTTTATCCTCAACTTTAAAAAGTTTAGGTTACGAGCAATTAAACTCCGCTTATTTTGATACGATTCGTTTCGATTTAGGCGATTTAAAAGGTGGCATTCACTCAGGTTGTTTAGATAACGAAATCAATTTAAATTATGTTGGTAACGTGGCTACCATTTCAATTGATGAAACAACCACTTTTGAAGACATTGCTTTAATTGCAAAAATCTTCGCGAAAGTTAAAGCAGTTGCGGCAGACCAGGTTGAAGTGGTAGAAAATGTTGAAACGGTTATTCCATCAGCTTTACAACGTACTTCGGCATATTTAACACACCCAATTTTTAACTCGCACCATTCAGAACATGAAATGTTGCGTTACATTAAATCGTTAGAGGCAAAAGATTTATCGCTTTGCCATTCGATGATTGCTTTGGGTAGCTGCACCATGAAACTAAACGCTACGGCAGAAATGATTCCGGTTACCTGGTCTCACTTTGGTCGCATACATCCGTTTGCACCTGCCGACCAGGTTTTAGGTTATTACTCAGTTTTTAACGAACTGGATAAATGGTTAAGCGAAATTACGGGTTTTGCTGCGATGAGTTTGCAGCCAAACGCTGGTGCACAAGGCGAGTATGCTGGTTTAATGGTTATTCGTGCTTATCATCATGATAGAGGAGATTTCCACCGTAATGTTGCGTTAATTCCGGCTTCTGCTCACGGTACAAACCCTGCTTCTGCGGCAATGGCCGATATGAAAATCGTTGTGGTAAAATCGTTGGAAAACGGTAACATCGATGTTGAAGATTTAAAAGCTAAAGCAGAATTACATAAAGATAATCTTTCTTGTTTGATGGTAACTTATCCATCTACTCACGGTGTATTCGAAGAAAGCATTATTGAAATCTGTGAAACGATTCACGCTAACGGCGGACAAGTTTACATGGATGGTGCGAACATGAATGCACAGGTTGGTTTAACAAGCCCGGCTAATATTGGTGCTGATGTTTGCCACTTAAACTTACACAAAACGTTCTGTATTCCTCACGGTGGTGGTGGTCCGGGTATGGGCCCAATTGGTGTGGCAAAACACCTGGTTCCTTATCTTCCTGGTCACGCTGTGGTTGATATTGATAAGGGAAAATCAATTTCTGCAGTTTCTTCTGCACCTTGGGGTTCAGCGTCAATTTTAATTATTTCTCATGCTTACATCGCCATGATGGGTGCTGAAGGATTAACCAATGCTACAAAATACGCGATTTTAAACGCAAACTATATGAAAGCTCGTTTAGAGCAACACTATCCGGTGCTTTATTCTGGCGCTCAAGGGCGTTGTGCACACGAGATGATTTTAGATTGTCGTTCATTTAAAGCATTTGGAATTGAAGTGACTGACATTGCAAAACGTTTAATGGATTACGGTTTCCACGCACCAACGGTTTCATTCCCGGTTGCGGGTACTTTAATGGTTGAGCCAACAGAGTCTGAGCCTAAACATGAATTAGACCGCTTCTGTGATGCCTTAATCGCGATTAAAAAAGAAATAGATCAGGTAGAAAATTTAACTTTTGATAAAGTTGATAATCCACTAAAAAATGCACCTCATACGGTTGCGGTAATTACAGCGAACGATTGGGAGCATGCTTACAGCCGTCAAACTGCTGCATTCCCACTTCCTTACGTGCTAGAGCGTAAGTTCTGGCCATCAGTTGGTCGTGTAAATGATAGCCATGGAGATAGATCATTAATTTGTGCTTGCCCACCAGTAGAGAGTTATTTGGAAGAAATAGTGCCTTAAGGTTTAGGGTAAAGGGTTTAGGGTTTAAGGATTTCCTTTCCAAAGCCAAGTCCGGCATTGCGAGGAGGCTTTTTCAGCCGACGTGGCAATCTGTTTAGATAAATCATCTGCAAGTTTTATAAATTCATTTTATAAAACTTGCAGATTTTTTTTGCATTGTGCAAAGGTTATTTCGCTAATAGCAAACCATCAGCATTAACATTGTAGCCCTGAATTTTAATCTGATCATTTTCTGCAGTTAAGGTCAATGTTTCTTTGGATTGAAATTTGGTTCGCTCAACCAGGTAGTACAAAACATAGGTTGCTGATGATTGAGTGCCTTTTATTACTTTCGATTCCCAATGATCGAGTTTTTTGCTTTTAATTTCTCCTAGCTTGTTCAGCGTTCCACTTAAATAGTTGTTTAATTTTTCAGCGCTGGTTACGGCTTTAAATTGCGTACTCAATAAGGGATTTACTTTTTGAAACTCCTTTTTTTGAAGCAGGGTATAAAATTCATCAGCCACTTTTTCTGCAGCTTTTTTATCTTCTTCACGGTTGATGTAGGTGCCGCTAAAATTGCAGCTGATTAAGGTAAGTAATAGGCTTGATGTAAGTAAAACTGAGAAAAATTTGTTTTTCATGAGCGATAATTTTTTATGAATATAAAATAATCTTTTTAAACATTACTTTTCCTCGGTGTTTTATGGATCTATGTCTAAAAAACTTCCAGATTTTTTTATCTTTTCTATAAGCGCATTAGCATAGGCTCATTGCTATCTTAGAGGAGGCTTTTGTCATGCTGAGGCACGAAGCATCTGTTTCTTCTGCTGCAGATGCTTCGTACCTCAGCATGACAGAATATTCAGGGCTGCTACAATTTCAAGTATTTCTTGTTCTATTTTTAAAAGGTTATCGACAAGCTCAGACTGACAGAAAATTTTTTAAATCAATCGAACTAGAGGAGGACATTAAATTCCAACCATTAATAAAAAGCTCCAAAATGCCACAAAATTCCCGAAGGATCGTGTAGAAAACATTCGCTGCCCCAGCTTTCATGTCTTATGGATGTTAACCTCACATTTTCATATTTACTGACTAAATCCAATTCCAGAAGCTCATGATAGACCCGATCAACATCATCAACTTCCATAAAAATCATGGTGTTATCTACCCAATCTTTAACGTATGCATTTTGCAGGTAGAAAGCCATTTCACCACTTTTAAAAACAGAGAGGTTTTCACCCAAGGTTACTTCTTCGAAACCTAAATCACGGTAGAATTTTCTTGAAATTTCAAAGTCCCTGGCTCCAATAAACGGGCGGATTGATTTTGCTTGGTGCTTCATATCGTTAATAAAAGTAAACGAATATAAAAATAAAGGTTAGACATATTGCAACCCAAAATAGCAGCACCAACTTCTTAACTAAACGGGATTGAAATGATATCCTTTTTAAATAGTACAAACATTCAACACGCTGTTATGCTGAGGCACGAAGCATCTGCAACCCATGAAACAGATGCTTCGTGCCTCAGCATGACAAAGGTTGTTTTAAAAAGATTTAATGAAAAGCCCGACTAACGCTAATTGTACCTCAGAAACTGCTTTCCAAATCAAAAAAAATAACGCTGTTTAAACCTCCACCCAATTTTAAAGTCAATAGAGTGCTTTTTGTAAATTGGATTATTTTTGAAAAAACTTAACATACATCAATAACTACCAATCTATCTTAAGCATATCTTTGTATCAAATTAAAAAACCAAAAAATGAAATTAAAAATCTCTTCAATCTTTTTGTTAGTTGCAGTTGTGTCTTTATCAGCTTTTACAACTATTAAACCAGTTACTTACACTGTAGATGCAGCAAAATCAACCATCACCTGGATTGGTAAAAAAGTAACAGGTTCTCACAACGGAACAATCTCTTTACAATCAGGAACTTTAAATGTTGATGGTAAAAAAGTAACAGGTGGTACTTTCACTATCGATATGAATTCAATTAAAGATGCTGATGGTAGCGCTAAATTAGAAGGTCACTTAAAAGCAGATGATTTCTTCGGTACAGCTAAATTTCCAACTTCAACTTTCGTAATTACTAAAGTTGCTGGCTCAGGTGCTGCGTTAACTGTAACCGGCAATTTAACCATCAAAGGCATTACTAAACCAGTAACTTTTCCTGCAACCGTTGCTGTAAATGCAGATGGTACAGTTTCGGCTTTGGCTGGTAAAATTCTTGTTGATAGAACTAAATATGATATCCGTTACGGTTCAAAATCTTTCTTCGATAGCATTGGCGACAAAGCAATTGATGATAACTTCGAAATCGGTGTGAAATTAGTAGCTAAAAAATAATTTTCCAGGTCTTGGAAAAGGGAAAGGTCTCGATGCAAATCGAGACCTTTTTTTTTAAAACGTTATTGCGAGGCACGAAGCAATCTTATTTACACGATAGAATTTTTTGAAATTTTGGAAAGCAACTGTTGAGCAATTTTTAAGGTTTGTTCCCGCTATTCGCTACAATCTTTTTCAAACCTATAAGGTTTTGAAAACCTTATAGGTTTAATCAAAAGTATTTCCGCTGCTATCGGGTTTAAAAACCAACAGCACTGCAAGAAACATAAGTTGTAAATTTCAGGTTTGGCTAAAGCCCTGCCGGCTTTATTTAGTTCCGTCAGTTGAAATTGACGGCAATGAAACTTAAGACCGCTGGGTTTTTACTTTAAGCTTTCAACTTTTCACTTTCAACTTTGAACTTTCATCTCTCAGCTATCTAATTTTAAACCCACCATCTACCTCATCAATAAAGCCGGTTGCCTGTTCTTTGCTATGGTAAAACAAACATTCCCAATTCTCAGCTGCGGCTCTTTTTCCAAATTCCTTGCGTAATTCCATCGCCTTGCGGCCATCGAAATCATATTTTGCAATGAAATTTTTAATGAGTTCTCCAGGTTCTGGTAAAACATCGCCACCAAAAAACACCTTGCTACTGCCTTCGGTTAACAGGAAAACCTGATGGTTAGGGCAATGTGCTCCGGTAAATTCAAAAGCAATGTTTTCATCTAAATTTCCATCTCCTTCAATAAATTTTAACTGTGCGTTGCGTTGCAAAAACTCAAAAATATCGGTGTGGTAAGACGAGGAAGTGCTGCTAAAGGCCGTTTCCCACTCCCCACGGTTAATCACATATTCTGCATCAGGGAAACTGAGTTCGGTTTTATCACCAAGTTGGTGAATCATTCCCCCAGCATGATCATAATGTAAATGCGACATCAAAACTTTTGTCACATCTGTTGGGTCGAAACCTGCGTTTCGGATGTTTTTATGAAGAATTAATTCGCCGTGATCGTCGCTAAAGCCTAAACCTGTATCAAAAAGGATTAAATCATTTTTTAACTCAACCAGAAAAGGCTGAACATTGATGAATAAAGAGGCCGGGCGATCTTTAAAACTATGAATGGCAGAATCGAAAGGAATAAATTTTTTGGAGGCATCTACAGAATAGGTGCCTTCGAATAAGGTATGAACTTGCAAAATGTAGAGATTTAAATTAAAAAAGTATATTTACTGTTCGGAAACAAATATAATGGAAAAAAGATGGGTGCTGACATCAAATTGTAATGATGACACGGTAAAGAAATTAGCAGAACAACTCAATATAGATCAATCACTTTCGCGAATTTTAGTACAAAGAAACGTTTGTGATTTTGATCAGGCAAAGTATTTTTTCAGACCAGAATTAGATCATCTTCATGATCCTTTCTTGATGAAAGACATGGATAAGGCCATCGAAAGAATTGAAAAAGCTTTGGCCACTCACGAAAAAATTCTTATTTATGGCGATTATGACGTAGATGGCACCACATCTGTAGCATTAGCTTTTAGTTTTTTCTCTCAACTTACAGAAAATATAGAATATTACATTCCAGATCGCTATTTAGAAGGTTACGGAATTTCCACAGCAGGTATTGACTATGCCAGCCAAAATGGTTTTTCGTTAATTGTTGCTTTAGATTGCGGAATAAAATCCATCGATAAAATTGAATACGCCAACAACTTAGGCATCGATTTTATTATTTGTGATCACCATTTGCCAGGTGATGAATTGCCAAAAGCGGTGGCGGTTTTAGATCCTAAACGTTCGGATTGCGAATATCCTTTTAAAGAACTGGCAGGTTGTGGCATCGGTTTTAAACTGGCGCAGGCTTATGCGCAAAAACATAACTTGCCTGCAGAAACCTATTTGCAATATCTTGACCTGGTAATGGTGAGCATTGCAGCAGATATCGTTCCGGTTGTTGGAGAAAACAGAATTTTGGCCTATTATGGGTTGAAGAAATTGAATACCAATCCTTGTGAAGGGTTGCGGGCCTTGATGGAAGTATCAGGAAAAACCGAAAATTACACCATTACCGATGTGGTATTCACTTTAGGTCCGAGGATTAATGCAGCCGGCAGAATCGATCATGCTAAACATGCCGTAGCCATGTTGCTCTGCCAGGTAGATGGCAATTCGCTGGAGCAAAGTGAAATGATCAACCTTAAAAATACCGAACGAAAAACTTACGACCAGGACATTACGCGTGAAGCTTTGGCCTTAATTGGCGATAGTGAGGTCTTAATCAACAGAAAAACTACCGTTGTTTTTAATGAAAACTGGCACAAAGGCGTAATCGGAATTGTGGCCTCTCGTTTAACCGAAAAATATTATCGCCCAACCATTGTTTTGACTAAATCAAATGGTCATGTGGCAGGTTCTTGTCGTTCCGTTGTGGGTTTTGATTTGTATGAGGCTTTGAGCGGCTGCGCTGAGTTTTTGGATCAATATGGGGGTCATAAATTTGCGGCAGGCTTAACCATGCAGGAACAAAATGTAACTGCCTTTGCCGATAAGTTTGAGGAGATTGTTTCAGCAAGTATTACTGAGGAATTGTTAACCCCGATGATAAAAATTGATGCTGAAATTGATCTCGCTCAAATTGACGGGAAATTTTTTCGCGTACTGTCACAAATGGGGCCTTTCGGACCAGAAAATATGGCTCCCGTTTTTGTAACACATGGTGTTTATTTAGATCGATATGCCATGGCCGTTGGTGCAAATCATCTAAAAATTAATATAAAGCAACAAAATTCACCTATTTTTGAGGGCATTGCCTTTGGATTGGCAGAATTTCAAAATCTCTTACAACCAAAAGTTCCATTTTCTGTTTGTTATACTATTGAAGAAAATGTGTGGAGAGATAAGAAACGTTTGCAACTCAATATAAAAGGAATAAAGGTAAAAGAGCAAGGATAAAAGAGTAAAGAATAAGGATAAAAGAGTAAAGAACAAGGATAAAGTAGCGAAGACTCATGTTCAGCATCTTTATAAAAAATTCTGAAATAAATTCAGAATAACGGAATGTGAAAATTATAGATTTGGATTTATGGAATCGTAAATCGTAAATCAAAAATCGTAAATAAGAATGATATTAAGAGCCGAAAATCTGGTTAAAAAATATAAGCAGCGTACTGTTGTAAACGATGTTTCATTTAATGTGAGCCAGGGTGAAATTGTTGGGCTCTTGGGTCCGAATGGGGCAGGTAAAACCACTTCTTTCTATATGATTGTGGGTTTGATTAAACCAAACGAAGGGCGCATTTTCTTGGAGGATGAAGACATCACGGAAGATGCGATGTATCGCAGGGCACAAAAAGGGATTGGTTATCTGGCTCAGGAAGCATCAGTTTTCAGGAAACTAACTGTCGAAGATAACATTCTGGCCATTTTGGAAATGAGTAACATGACCAAAGAGGAGCAAAAAGATAAACTGGAAGAACTGATTAACGAATTTAGTTTACATAAGGTTCGTAAAAACCGGGGCGACCTTTTATCAGGAGGGGAAAGAAGAAGAACCGAAATTGCTCGTGCTTTGGCGGCAAATCCGAATTTTATCCTTCTGGACGAACCCTTTGCCGGGGTAGACCCAATTGCGGTAGAAGAAATTCAAAGCATTGTAGCAAAACTAAAACATAAAAATATTGGTATATTGATTACCGATCACAATGTTCAGGAAACACTTTCCATTACCGATAGGGCATATCTGCTTTTCGAAGGAAAAATTCTTGAACAAGGTGTTCCAGAGGTTTTGGCAGAAAATGAGATGGTAAGAAAAGTATATTTAGGTGCTAATTTCGTATTGAAGCGTAAGAAGTTTGAGGTGTAAATATGATTTGTTGTAAAAAATAATTATGGCAATTGTAAATTCAATTTTTACCTGGTTAATGAAAAAGCGGATCCACCAGATCGAGCTTTTCATGAAATACCCACATGACGTACAACAAGAGTGGTTTCACACCTTAATAGATAGTGCTGAAAACACCGAATGGGGAAAAATGTATGACTATAAATCAATTTTAACCCCCCAGCAATTTCAGGAACGCGTACCCATCCAAAATTATGATACGCTGAAGCCTTACATCGAAAGGATGTTGGCAGGTGAACAAAATATCTTGTGGCCTTCTGATATTAGATGGTTTGCAAAATCTTCAGGAACCACCAGCGATCGAAGTAAATTTATTCCCGTTTCTCAGGAAAGTTTAGAGGAATGCCACTTTAAAGGTGGAAAGGATATGCTTTCCATTTATTGCAATAACCGGCCGGATAATCAGATGTTTACCGGGAAAGGATTGGTTTTGGGTGGAAGCCATCAGGTAAATCAGTTAAACGAAGATTGTTTTTACGGTGATTTATCAGCTGTGCTGATTAAAAATCTTCCAATTTGGGCAGAATTTTACCGTACACCCGATATGTCTATTGCTTTAATGGACAATTACGAGATAAAAATGGACCGGATGGCTGAAGCTACGATCCATGAAAATGTAACCAGTATTTCGGGTGTGCCTACCTGGACAATTGTTTTGGCCAAAAAAGTTTTGGAACTTACCGGCAAGAATAATTTATTAGAAGTATGGCCTAACCTCGAAGTTTACATACATGGAGCGGTAAATTTTGCCCCATACCGCGAACAGTTTAAGCAGCTTATTCCTTCAAACGATATGTATTATTTGGAAACTTATAATGCTTCTGAAGGTTTTTTTGGTATTCAGGATCAGGATGATTCTGATGAAATGCTGCTGATGCTCGATTATGGAATTTTTTATGAATTTATCCCAATGGAAAATATTGGCGATGAAAACCCTAAGGCATTATTGCTTGGAGAGGTAGAGTTGCATAAAAACTACGCCATTGTAATTTCTACCAATGGTGGTTTATGGCGATACATGATTGGTGATACCATACAATTCACATCACTTGCTCCATACCGGATAAAAATTACCGGACGTACCAAACATTTTATAAATGCCTTCGGTGAAGAGGTAATTATCGATAATGCTGAACAGGCATTAACTAAAGCTTGTCTGGCTACGGGGGCAGAAATTAAAGACTACACAGCGGGTCCCATTTATTTTGAAGGCGAAAAAGCAGGCGGGCATGAATGGATTATCGAATTTGATAAACAACCGAACGATTTTGAGCAATTTATCGATGTAATGGATAATACTTTACGTGAGGTTAATTCTGATTACGACGCGAAGAGGTTCAAGGATATGGCGCTTTGCAGGCCAACGGTACATAATGCTCCGGCCAATACTTTCTACAATTGGTTAAAGGCTAAAGATAAGTTAGGTGGGCAACATAAAGTTCCGCGTTTAGCTAACGAAAGAAAATACATTGACGATATTTTGGAAATGATGAGTGCATCGGCGGCCTAAATAAGACATTATGTGGACTAAAATAGTTGTCGTCTTTCTGGTATTAGGAACATTAAGTTTTAAAACGGTTGCTCAGATTAAAGAAAGTTATAAGGCTAAAATCGCTTATAAAATTGTAGAAACTTTGCCCAGATGCAGGCAGCTAACAAAAGGATTATATGAACGGGTAATTAAAAATGGGGGAACATCATACGGCCTGATGCTGGAGTCGAGCCCGAATCCTAAAACTGATCCGTCACAAGGCTACGCTAAAACCTATAATTTTAACTTACATGAAAGTTATGCTGATAGAATGCCGATTATTGCCAGGTTTGTGTTCGATCCCATTAAGAAACAATTGTTTGAAGAAGACACTGCAAATGATAAACTAATTCCTATTTCATTTGATAAAAAGTTACTCATTTCATTCTACCGAAAGTAACCGGTTTCTGGTAAATGTTAAAAATAGCATACGGGTTTAATCTTTTTGGACGTTAATTTGTAAAGCATTATTTATGAGGTTTAACAGAAAGAAAATACTTGATTTTTTTAGAAAGTCTGAAAACAGGGCGGCGCTAATTTTGGATGACAAATCGAAAGCCAGTAGCACAATTAAAGATGCCTTGGGTAAAGCCATCACCAATAAGGGAGAGCTGGAAGGCGTTTGGGTAAAAATGCTCCTGTTGTTTGGTGTGGCAAAAGATTATGTAAACGGTGAGTATACAGAAATTCCGAAAAGATCAATTGTTGCAATTTTGGGCGGATTGATTTATTTTCTTTCTCCGCTGGATATTGTTCCGGATTTTGTTCCATTGCTCGGTTTCATAGACGATATTTTTGTGCTAAACCTGGTTTATAAACAGGTGCTGAAAGATTTGGAGGAATACAAAGTTTGGAAAGATGCTCAAATCAAAATTATTGGAAATATAAATGATCCTGCAGCAACTTAGCTTTCTCGATTGGTTAAATAGCCATCTTTTTGCTTGCCCTTTTAAAAGTTATTTTGGTTTAGACTGCCCTGGCTGCGGTTTGCAACGCTCTTTGATTGCACTATTAAAAGGTGATTTATCAGCTTCATTTAAGTTTTATCCTGCAACTATTCCTTTAATAGCCCTAATCATTTTTACTTTGTTACACCTAAAGTTCGATTTTAAGTTTGGTGCAGCGCTAATCAAAATTTCATTTTTTGCTGTTGCAGTAATTGTACTAATCAACTACATTTATAAAATATACAATCATCAACTTACCGCTTAAGTATGTCAGAAGAACAGGAAAATACCCCGAAAAATAATCCTATCGATTTAAATAAACCTGAACAACCGGCTAATCCACCCTCAGGTTTTGGTCCGATTACACCTCCGCCTTTTCAACAACAACCTCCGTTTGGACAATTTGGTGGCGGAATGGGGCAGCAGAATCTTCCAAATTCTACCGTAGCATTAGTATTGGGGATTTTGGCGCTTCCAGCTTGTTGTTTCTATGGTATCTTCGGATTAATCTTTGGAATCATTGCCTGGGTTTTAGGTGCTGGAGATGTTAAAAAGTATCAGCTTAATCCTGGCGTATACACAGAATCGTCATTTAAAAATGCCAAAGCTGGAAAAATTTGTGGTATGATTGCCACGATATTAAGCATACTTTTTATAGTAGTTGTTGTGCTAGTTGTAGCAGGAGCGATTACAAATCCCGAAGCCTACGATAGATTTTTTAGAGGCTTTAAATAGCAGTTTTAATTTTACCTTAAAAATATAAATCGGATGGTACATGCCATCCGATTTTGTTATTTTTGTACCATTCAAATTGTAAATAAAAATCTTAAGATAATGTATCCAGAATATTTAGTAGAGCCAATGCGTAAGGAATTAACCAACGTAGGTTTTCAAGAGTTAAAAAACGCAGAAGAGGTAGATCAGGCCATTAAGGGTGAAGGAACGGTGTTAGTGGTTGTCAACTCAGTATGTGGTTGTGCAGCAGCAAATGCTCGTCCGGCGGCCAGAGCAGCAGCAGCACATGAAAAACACCCTGACAAATTAGTAACAGTTTTTGCTGGTATGGAAAGAGAAGCTGTAGATCAAGCTAGAAATTACATGATGCCTTTTCCTCCATCATCTCCAGCAATGGCTTTATTTAAAGATGGTAAATTGGTTCACATGATTGAACGCCACCAAATTGAAGGCAGACCAGCAGCAATGATTGCTGATAACCTGATTGGTGCTTTTGAGCAATATTGCTAGTTTAGATAAAAGAATAAAGAGCAAGGATTAAAGATGTTATTTTTAATCCTTGTTTTTTTTGAGGTTTATTGTCTTTGTTCCTTGTTCTTTGCTCCTTGTTCTTTTATCTTTGCTCCTAAAAATCTTTATTTAACAACTTCTCCAACTCTCCGAAAGAAACATTCATCCTCACGCGGCCTTGTTTGGCGTAAGATATTTCACCTGTTTCTTCTGAAATAATTACCGCAACGGCATCCGTAGTTTCCGAAACGCCAATTCCAGCCCGGTGTCTCAAACCAAATTGCGATGGCAACTGATCGTTATCCGTTAAAGGTAAAATGCAACTCGCACTCTTAATTTTATTTTCTGAAATCACTACTGCCCCGTCATGCAATGGACTGTTTTTTTGAAAAATACTTTCCAGTAAGCGCTTGGATATTTTCGCATCAACTACCTCACAGCTGTTGGCGAAAAACTGTTCATCATAAAATTTTACAAAAACAATTAAAGCCCCGGTACGGGTTTTCTTCATCGTTTTACAAGCATCGATGATGGGTTTTATTCGGGTTAAGTTGTTCCTTTCTATTTCTTTTCTGCCAAACAAATAACCCCACCAGGCTTTGTTTTTTTGAAGGAATGCATTTTTGCCAATAAGCAAAAGGAAACGTCTGATTTCTGGATGAAAAATTACAATTAAAGCGATGATGCCCACGCTCATAAATTTCTCTATGATGGTGGTTAATAATTCCATGTGAAGGGCTTTCACTATCCAGTAAAACACTGTGATAATGAACATTCCAACGAGTAAATTTACGGCTAAGGTATTGCGAATGAGTGTGTAAACGTAGTAGATCAAAATCGCAACCAGCACAATGTCAACTACATCAGTTGGCGATACCTTAAGAAAATCAAAATCAAAACCTTTCATCAGCCACAAGATAGTTCTTTTTGGTTAATTGTTTAAATGTAGTAAATTAAGTGTCAAGCATTTCTACCAGCTTCACGCATTCCACTGCTTCTCTAACATCGTGAACACGCAAAATACCAGCTCCTTTTTGTAAGGCAATGGTGTTTAAAACACTTGTTCCATTTAGCGCTTCTGCAGCTGTATTGCCCAAAACTTTATGGATCATTCCTTTTCTGGAGAAGCCCGCCAAAATGGGTAACTTAAATATTTTAAAAGCTTCCATCTCATTCAATAATTGATAGTTATGTGCAATTGTTTTTCCAAAACCAAAACCCGGATCGATAATTACATCATGAATTTTTAGCGAACGCAGCGCTGCAATTTTTCTTGCCAGATAATCTATAACTTCTAGTGTTACGTTTTGATACGTTGGGTTTTGTTGCATCGTTTGAGGTGTTCCCTGCATGTGCATTATCATGTATGGAACCTGCAGTCTGGCAACGGTTTCAAACATTTTTGCATCCATATCTCCGGCAGAAATATCGTTCACCAGGTGTGCGCCTGCATAAATGGTTTCTTCGGCTACTTTTGCCCGAAATGTATCAATCGATATAATGGCTTCAGGAAACATTTTCGAAATCGCTTCCACGACTGGTATTAGCCTATGTAATTCTTCATCAGCTGGAATATCAGTAGCTCCAGGTCGCGATGAATAACCTCCGATATCGATAAAAGTTGCGCCTTCCTGCAAAAATTTCTCTGCTTGAGAAAGCGCTTCGGAAACTGATTTGGTTCTGCTGTTGCTGTAAAAAGAATCTGGCGTAATGTTTAAGATTCCCATCACTTTAGGCTTGCTCAAATCAATTAACCTGCCTTTTACATTGAGGCTTTTTTTGGGTTCGAAAAAGTTTTTTTCCTCCATAATAAACCCTTGCGGGATTTGGGTTTCGCTTTAAAAATGTATCTTTAGCTTTTGTTCTTTAGCAACAAAAATACATTAAAACTAAATAATTTACCCGAATTGGCACAAACAAATACCGCTATAGAATTTGATGAAGTGATCGCTGTTTGCAGATCGCTATTCCTTAAAAAAACAAAAGATTATGGAACTGCCTGGCGCATTTTACGACCAAGCTCCATCACCGATCAGATTTTTATTAAAGCGCAGCGCATCCGCACATTGGAAGAAAAAAAGGTGAGCCTGGTAGGGGAGAACATCACTTCAGAATACATAGGCATTGTTAATTATTGTGTTATCGCGATGATGCAACTAGAATTGTCAGAGGCTGATCCGAATGAGATGCCCTATGAACGGGTAGAAACATCATTTGAAGAAAAAGTTAGCGAAACAAAGGATTTAATGTTCGCAAAAAATCATGATTATGGCGAAGCCTGGAGAGATATGCGCATTAGCTCATTAACTGATTTGATTTTAATGAAAATATTCCGCGTAAAACAAATAGAAGATAACGAAGGGCAAACATTAGCATCTGAAGGTGTTAAAGCAAACTACCAGGATATGCTCAACTATTCGGTATTTGCGCTGATCAAATTAGGAGTAAAATAAATAATGAAGAATATAATCTTAAGCATTTCAAGAATTTTTGTTGGCGTTCTCTTTATATTTTCAGGTTTAATTAAAGCCAATGATCCGCTGGGATTTGGTTATAAATTACAGGAATATTTCGAGGTTTTTCACATGAACTTTCTGAGCGGTTTGGCAACTGGTATCGCCATATTGCTTTGTACGCTTGAGATTGTACTCGGTGCACTGTTACTTCTTGGATTTTGGAGCAGGAAGGTTGCCTGGGGATTGTTGCTTTTAATTATCTTTTTCACGCTATTAACCTTTGTTTCAGCCGCCTTTAAAGTAGTTACCAGCTGTGGCTGTTTTGGAGATGCCATTCCGCTTACTCCTTGGCAATCTTTCAGTAAAGATCTGGTTTTATTGGTTTTGATTGTCGTGATTTTCATTTACAAAGACCGTATTCGGCCATTATTTAAAAAGGAGGCAGCGCAAAGGAATATTGCAATAGCTGTTACTTTAATTGCGTTGGGTTTTGGGATTTTCACTTACAACGTTCTGCCGATCATAGATTTTTTACCTTATAAAGTGGGGTCGCATATTCCTTCTCAAATGGTTATCCCTCCCGGAGAAAAGCCGGATGAGTATGAAATCATGTATCACCTTGTGAATAAAAAAACCAAGGAAGAAAAAGACATGAGCGACAAAGCTTATTTGAAAACAGAAATCTGGAAAGACAATAATTGGGAAATTGTTGGTGAGCCTGTACAACGCTTAGTGAAGAAAGGTTATGAACCGAAAATTAAAGATCTAAAAATTACCGATGCTTCCGGGACTGATTATACCAAAGAATTGATTGAGAACCCGTACTATAGTCTGGTTTATGTAGCCTACGATTTAAGAAACACCAATCAGGCGGCGATAGGCAAACTAAATGCTTTGGCTATCAATGCTACGCAACAATTTAATATTCGTACAGTATTGTTAACGGCAAATTCCGCTCAAGATGCAGAGGCTTTTATTAAGCAGAATAACCTTTTTTCAGAAGTGTTTTATGCTGATGCTGTTCCGTTGAAAAGTATGGTTAGGGCTAATCCTGGTGTGTTATTGCTAAAAAATGGTGTGGTAGTAAACAAGTGGCATTTCCATAATGTTCCTACCTTTGATCAGCTCAGCAGAAAATATTTCGATAAATAATGATTGGATATGCCATAAAAAAACTGCTGTATGGATTGCTGGTGATGGCCGGTGTCGTACTGGTTGTTTTTGTGCTGTTTAATATTTTGCCTGGTGATCCGGCGAGGATGACGATGGGACAAAGAGCTGATGTGCAATCGCTGGAAGCTGTTCGGAAGGAGTTTGGTTTAGACCGATCGAAACCAATGCAGTTTGTACTGTATGTAAATGATTTATCTCCAGTTAGTGTATTGGATAATGATAGCACCACTCAGGCCAAATATCATTATGCCAAATTAATCAACTTCGATCAGAAGGCATTGGTAATTAAATGGCCTTATTTGCGTAGTTCTTATCAAACCAAACGCGATGTCACGGCGATCCTTTCGGAAACCGTTCCAAATACTTTTATCCTGGCACTCACCGCGATGATTTTCGCCACAATTATTGGCGTGTTTTTGGGCGTGCTTTCCGCTGTTTACAAAGATTCGTGGATCGATAAATCGGCAAATGCTTTTGCTATTCTGGGTATTTCTGCACCTTCGTTTTTTGCCGGAATTATTATTGCCTGGCTATTTGGTTTTGTACTCAGCGACTTTACGGGGCTGAAAATGAGTGGCAGCTTGTATTCTTATGACCCATTTAGTGGAGAAATTCTGACTTTAAGAAACCTTTGGTTGCCAATGATTACGCTGGGGTTAAGGCCACTTGCAATTATTGTTCAATTAACAAGAAGTGCCATGCTTGATGTACTGGCTCAAGATTATATTCGCACAGCCCGGGCAAAAGGTTTAAGTAGAAATGCCATTATTTATAAACATGCTTTAAAAAACGCCATGAATCCTGTGATTACGGCCATTTCGGGCTGGTTCGCGTCGCTGCTGGCCGGTTCGTTTTTTGTGGAATATATTTTTGGATATAACGGATTGGGGAGAACAACGGTAAGCGCACTGGAAATGTCTGATTTTCCTGTCGTAATGGGATCGATACTATTTATTGCTTTTGTTTTTGTTGTGATTAACATCCTTGTGGATATTCTTTATGCATATGTTGATCCAAGGGTGAAGTTAACCTCTTAGCTCCCTGAAAGGCATGATGAAAAGCATTATTTAAAAAATTAATTTTTATACATTATATGAACGGTGGAAATTCAGGTTCCTTTTTAAAGTTGGAAGGTTTAATTTTCCTGATCGGATACATGGGTTGCGGCAAAAGTACGAAGGCTAAACAATTGGCGCATCGTTTAGAATGTCCGGTGATAGACCTCGATGCAGAAATCGTAAGTAAATCTGGCAAAACCATAGCTGAATTTTTTGAGGCTTATGGTGAAAGCGGTTTTAGAGATTTTGAAAGCGAAATGCTTAAAACTTTCGATTATCCATCAACTTGTGTGGTGGCAACTGGAGGAGGTTTACCCTGCTTTTTTGATAATATGGATTGGATGAATGAAAACGGGAAAACTGTTTATCTTCAAATGGAACCTGCTGCCTTAGTTTCCCGATTACACAACCGCCAGAAACGCCCATTGATCAAAGACCTGGATGATGAACAGCTACTGGAATTTATAAAAGTTAAATTAAAAGAGCGGGAACCGTTCTACACAAAAGCCAAAGTAATTGTTGATGCTTTCGATTTGGATGCTGAGAAATTAGAAGAAACGATAAGAAGAATTGGCTAATTAGCTCATTTATCAATTAGCTAACTTAATAAGTTTTCATCTATTATTTTTGCAGACAGTAAAGCCAAAGGTATTCCTCCGCCAGGATGCACGCTTCCCCCGCAAAAGAAAAGTCCTTTAATTTTCGAAGAAAAATTTGGATGTCTTAAAAATGCGGCAAACTGGCTGTTTGAACTGTTGCCATAAAGTGAACCCTGGAAAGAACCTGTTTTCAACTCAATACTGCGAGGATCTAGAATTTGTTCACAAACAATTTTTTCAGCGACATCTATTTTTAAAATACCACTTATTTTTTTGAGGATATTTTGCCTCGCTATGCTAATCAGTTCATCCCAGTTCTGACCATTATTTGCCGGAACATTAATCATTACAAACCAGTTTTCACAGTCGGTTGGTGCATCTTCTTTGAGGTGTTTGGAAGTAATATTGATGTATATCGTAGGATCTTGGTAAATGGTTTTATCTTTCCATATGCAGTCAAATTCAGCCTTGTAATCTTCGGCGAAGAGAATATTATGCAAACCCAATTCAGGATAGTTTCCTTTTACACCCCAATAGAAAATCAAAGCAGAACTGCTTCTTTGCTGTGCCAGCAACTTCTCTGGTGCCTTCAAACTTTTTAAAAGGTTTCTGTACGTAAACCAAATGTCGAGGTTGGAGATAACTACCTCTGCATTATAAACTTGATTTTCACATCTAATGCCTGTTACCTTGTTTGCCCTGCCTTCAGTTTGATAAATGATTTCATCGACTTTAGCACTGAAATGAAATTTTACGCCTAAATCTTGTGCTAATTTTAAAAGGGAAGTGGTAATACTAAACATTCCTTTTTTTGGCAGGTAAGCACCAAAGTGGTATTCAAAATGAGGAATAACATTCAAGGTAGCCGGTGCCTGATAGGGATTTGAGCCGTTGTACGTGGCATACCTGTTGAACAGTTGTGCAATTCTTTCATCTTTAAAAAAATGTTGGTTAGCCTTTGCCTGTGTTCTGAAAGCATCAATTTTACCAAAGCGAAATACTGATTGAAGTGTATCCCAATGTAAATAGCTTTTAATTTTATGAAGTGATCTTTGTAAAAATACTTTGTTCGTTACTTCATAAATCGTTTGGCTTTTTTTGATGAAATGATGAATTTCTTTTGCACCTGAACGTGTTTTTTGTTCAATTTCATTAGCAAATTTATCCAGATCGGCATGAGCAATCAGCTGCAATCCATCTTCATAAAAATACCGGCAAACCTCATCTAGTTTTTCATACTCAAAGTAATCTTTAGGATTTTTTCCAGCCAGTTTAAAAAGCTCATCCACATATTCTGGCATGGTAAATAAACTCGGGCCGGCATCAAACCTAAAACCTTGTAAGTTTATTTCAGCCAGTTTTCCGCCTGGAGCATCATTTGCCTCGAACACTTCAACCTGATAACCTTTTACAGACATCCGGATGGCTGCGGCAATTCCTGCAATTCCTGCTCCGATAATTATTGCTTTTGGTTTAGGCATGGGTTTACTTCAAACCCTCCAAATAAATTTTTGTTTGTTTTTCAACTTCGTTTGTGGCGAATTTTATTGCCGATCCTACACGGGTTGTCTCGGCCTTAACCGGCATTTTGTTGATGGTTGCTAAAGCGTCAACATACCATTTGCTCCAGGTAGCGATAATATGTATTTCATCAGCAACAGCTTTACCTTTTGCAATGGCATATTTACTTAGCTCAAACTCAGTCTTTAAACGAATCAACGCATCATCTTTCACCTGCGAAACGGTTGTTATCGCCATTTGTTCATCAGCCGAAATTAAACTATAGGCAGCCGTTAATCCGCTAATTCCCACGTTTTTCATTTCAGTGGCCGAAACCTTATCAATCCGATCGTTATCGGTATGATAAAAGACATCGGTAAAATGCCACATCAATAAACCTGGAATTTTATTTTGCAAAAATGGAGTATGGTCGCTGCCGCCTTCAAACGGATTATAGTTCACTGTCCAGTTTGCAAATTTGCCTTGTGCTTTACAGATATCAAAAATAAAGTCGTTAAAATAATGAGGAAACAGGTCTTTTTCGGTTACATTTCCAGCGCCCCATTCCGTATGTTTATCCTTTCCCCTGGTCCAGATAGCAGATGGATCAGGCATTTTTTCAATCAGGAATGAACCACCGGTTTTCTTGGTGTCTTCGCCTACCATATCCAAACTCATGCCCCACATAATGCCTTTCGCCCGGCTGGTATCTTCCACAATATACCTTCTGGTCGATACAATTTCATCGCCCCACAAAAAAGTTAGGGTGCGTTGTGGCGCAATCTTTTTGGCCTGATAACGTGCTGCAGTGAGCCTGGCCATTTCAGCCAATGTGCCCACACCACTGGCATTGTCATTTGCCCCGGGCTCTTGCACATGGGCGCTGAAAACGAAACGCTCATCAGGTTTTATGCTTCCTTTTACATTCGCTACAATGGTTAGTTCTTCAGATGGATAAATTTTGGTTTGAATATTAACTTTCAATTTTGTAGCGCCTTTTAAACAAGCAGCCTTAAGTTTTTCTTTCGCAGCATAAGATAGCAGTAAGGTCCAAACCTCACTGTTGGCTTTCATGCTTCCAAACTGAATGGAAGTTTGATGAACTTCTGGTTGTGTATATTTGGGCATTGCATAGCCCAGTACACCAATTGCGCCGGCATTGGTTGCTAATTGCAATAGCCTGGAAGGATGATTTTCGGAAAATATTATTTTACCTTTAAGATCAAGTTTTGCCAAATCGGCTGCTGATGTTTTTTCAAGAAAAATGGCTTCAGCGGTAACGCCATCTGCAGGGGTAGAGCCGCAATTTATCGGAGTCATATTGCGGTTCGTTTTAAAGGAAATCAGTGGCTGTGTTTCTCCAACAATATCAATATTTGCATCAACGGGCTCCCAGGTATTATTTTTCATGGGGCGTTTTTCAATGCGGTAGGTTAGCGGAGCTTCTAATTCGTTTTGTTTTTGTTGTACAAAACCTGCTTTTTTTAAGATGTTCTCTACATAATAAATACTGGCATTGAAACCGCTGTTGCCAGGTACACGAAAATATTTTTCTACAAATGCGGTGGTTTCGTAAGCATTTTTTTCATCGAAACCATTTCGGGTTAATTTGAAATAATCCTGAGTTGAGGTCTGGGCGTAACTTGTCAATCCCGCTAAGAGCAGTGCAAAAAGTATCTTAATTTTCATTGTCAGTAATAAAGCTGAAAGATACTAAGAATATTCAATCTAGCTTTAAGTGTATCGCTTTCCGTTTTTGTGTTTCAAACCTTCATCAACCGATAGCGGTCCTGAGCCAACCACCCAAAACATGATGAGTAAGAAAAGTACAAGTACTGATAGCCATAACTCCGAATTTGGTGCTGAAAATCCCGGCGTGAGGTTAACGAAAAATACGGCGAACAGCAAAATCGGAATTTGAATTACCACTGCGAAACGCGTAACCAGACCCAGTGTGATTAAAATGCCACCAACCAAATGCGCAAAAGCTACCACATGAATGCCGACACTAATTATCATCCCTGAAAAGCCAAATACATTGTTTTGAGTGATTAAATTTTGTAAAACCGATGTGTCGCTGATAAACGAAACACCTTTGCCAAAAATAGTTAGCCCGAGAACAATACGTAAATAATCGAGCCATTTTGCGTGATGAACATCTCCCCAATGTTCAATTTTCCGGATTACGTTCATGATGAACCTCCATTTTTAGTGAATGATATATTAAGTTACGAAATAATATCGCAAAACGGAATTAATGTATTGAAAATCAATACGTCAGGGTATTCAGTATATAATGGACAATCAAGTTTTAACTTATTGATGTAAAATTAACATAAATTTAATTTATACCGTTTCGGTTTTCGGTATGAATTTTGTATTATTGTTAAAATAGATAGGTTTTTTATCATGAGCAAAGAAATATTAGAGTTTTCTGTACAAGTAGATGAGAAATTTGACCTAAAATTTAATTGGTTAGATGGCTTTTGGGGAGCTGCATTTAAATTTTTTGGAAAATAATTTTTTAAAGTAAATTTTGTTCTTTCAGCTAGCTTACTGATTACAAATTCGTGTGCCTCATATTTTCTGAATTTTTCTCCAATAGCTGTAATCATAGCCTAATTATTTGTATTCATTCTGACATTAGCTTTCCACTTTAGTCTTTCAGCTTTTACCCTTATCTTTGCAAAATAATGAGTAGAAGAAAACCAGGTACGGTAACCATAGTTCCAAACGTACAAATCATTGATATCGCTGAAGAAGGTAAAGGGGTTGGCAAAGCCGATGAATTAGTAATATTTGTCGATAAGGCTGTGCCTGGAGATGTAGTTGACGTTCGCTTAACAAAAAAGAAAAAGAATTTCGCAGAAGCCATTATTGATCAACTGCATGAAAAATCTGCCTTGCGTACCGATCCTTTTTGCGCTCACTTCGGAACCTGTGGGGGTTGCAAATGGCAGCACATGGGTTATGATTCTCAACTGAAATTTAAGCAAAAAAATGTGGAAGCGGCACTGCAGCGCCTTGGCAAAGTAGATACTTCCAACGCTGAGCCGATTTTGGGTTCTGCGAAAAATAAATATTACCGCAATAAACTGGAGTTTACGTTTTCTAATAAGCGCTGGCTCGAGAAAACTGATGTAGAACGCGACGAAGATTTTGATATGAATGCGTTGGGATTTCATGTTCCTTTGCGTTTTGACAAAATTTTGGATATCGAGCATTGCTATTTGCAGGATGAGCCGTCTAACTCCATCAGAAATGCGGTTCGTAAGTATGCCTTGGAAAATGAATTGTCATTTTATGATTTACGTAATCACGAAGGTGTGTTGCGTAATTTGATTATTCGTACTTCCAGCACCGGAGAAGTAATGGTGGCAGTTGTATTTGCCTATCCAGAGCAAAGTCAGGTAGAGGGATTAATGAATTTCTTGCAAGTTGAATTTCCACAAATTACCTCGTTGTTATACATTATCAACCAAAAGAAGAATGATACGATATTCGATCAGGAAGTAAATGTTTTTGCTGGTCGAGATCATATTTTTGAGGAAATGGATGGCATCAGATTTAAAATTGGTGTGAAATCTTTCTACCAAACCAATTCTGAGCAAGCTTTTGAATTGTATAAAATTACCCGTGATTTTGCCGAATTTAAAGGCGATGAACTGGTTTATGACTTGTACACAGGGGCAGGAACCATCGCTAATTTCGTAGCCAAAAATGTTAAGCAGGTGGTTGGGGTAGAGTATGTGCCAACAGCTATAGAAGATGCGAAATTCAATTCACAATTAAATGGAATTGATAATACCATTTTTTATGCTGGTGATATGAAAGATATTCTGACGGCAGAATTTGTTTTGGCTCACGGCAAGCCTGATGTAGTGATTACCGATCCGCCTAGAGCGGGTATGCATGCAGATGTTGTACAGCGTTTGCTGGAAATGGAATCGGAAAAAATTGTATATGTAAGCTGTAATGCGGCTACGCAGGCCAGAGATTTGGAAATGTTAAGTGCCAAATATGAGGTTGCCCGCATTAAGCCGGTAGATATGTTTCCACATACGCAACACGTAGAAAATGTGGTTTTGTTAAGATTGAAGTAATACAATAATTGAATTTTGAATAAGTGAATGATAGAATATGGCAGGTGCCTGTAAACATTCATTCACTCAATTTTTCAAAATTCAATAATTCAACAATATGGATAGAGAAGAATTATTAGGCGCAACGCCTGAAGATAGCGGGGCACCGCAAAAGAAGCAGGAAAGTCCTTTGGTAAGTTTAGAAAAAGACCTGGAGTTTTATGCAGATGCGATTAAAGAAGTTGCCATTGAAATTATGGTTGAGGGAATATCTGCTCATCCTATTTTTATTGCGCATCAGCACACCGTTAACATTGGTGAATTAATTTTAAATAAAGAAGAACTAAATACCGATTGGACAATTCAGGCCTCAACATTAGAAGAGTTTGTTGAAAAAGGAATTATCAATAAAGAAAAGAAAGAATCGTTTTTAAAGGTTTACAAAAAAACTGAAGATTTTATGTGTGTATTTGTAATTGTTCCGGAAGGCGCAAATTTCATTTATTACCCATATAAAGCTAAAAGGTAATATCATAATTAGTATAATAAAAAAAGCTGCTTTGCATCCACAAAGCAGCTGATTTATCATTAACTAAACTAAATTCTTTTTTAATTCACGTGGTGTACATCGCCACTTTTTGAGCTCGATGTTTTTTTAAGGGAAGCATTTCCTTTATAACTCACATCTCCGCCACCACTGGCAGCAGCCTCCAGGCCTTTGTTAACAAAAATGCCCACATCCGATCCGCCTGAAGCTTGCACTTTGGCATAATTGGTTACAAATTCATAAGCATCAATGTCACTGCCGCCGCTCGACTGAATCGTCATGTTTTCTGCTTTTCCTTTTAGGCCAATATCGCTACCACCGCTCGATTGAATAGTGATATCATTGCAAACCACATTTAGTTTTAAATCTGATCCTCCTGAAGAACGGATGGCCAGTTTATCAGTTTTTAACTGATTTTGAGTGAATACATCAGAACCTCCAGAAGCCGCTAATGCGGTTAGTGTTTTATAGTTTACATAAGCTTTAATGGTGCGGTTTTTAAAAAGACCACTCCAGTTAATACCATCTCTGAATTTAATATTGATGTTGCTGCCATTTTGCTCAACTATAATATCTTTAAGTGTTTCACTGTCTGATTTTATGGTAACTGCCTCGCTACTGCCCTGAGTTAAGTATAAATCGATACCGCTGCTTACGCCAATACTATTGAAGTTTTTTGCCGGGTAATTTTTCGATTCTTGTGCTTTTGCCATATAACTGCTTACGATAATGAGTAGGCAGGCAAATGATGTGATGAATGATTTCATGGTTTTTGTTTTTTGGTTATTGATTAGACGTTGCTCAAGTCAAAACGTTGCAAGCAATCGAAATTATTTTTCAAATAGTTTGAATTTCATGCTTAAAATCGTTCTTTTTGTATTCAACCTATTTGATACAATGGCATCGCAACTTTTAATTCTTAATAAGAAACAAATTCAGCAAAAGATAGATCGCATCGCTTACCAAATTTTAGAAGATAATTTGAACGAAAAAGAAATCGTGCTTGCCGGAATCTGGGATCGTGGATATAAGCTTGCCATTCGATTGGAAAAAGTTTTAAAAAAAATATCGGGTTTTAAGCTTACGCTTCTACGTATCGATCTTCAAAAAGAGAGTAGTAAACTGGTTGCCAAAACAGATTTAGATGAAAGTCACTGGAGAAATAAGGTGATTATCATTATTGATGATGTGCTAAATAGTGGCAAAACCCTTGCTTACGGTTTGGGTGTATTTTTGAATACGCCGCACAAAAAAATCCGCACTGTGGTTTTGGTAGATAGAAGCCATAAAATTTTCCCTATCGCTACAGATTTTGTTGGATTGGAATTAGCTACGATTTTGAAAGAACATGTGGATGTGGTGATGGATGTAGACGGTGAAGAAGATCGGGTATATTTGAGTTAAATTCCGATAAGAAAGCTATTCACATTAATATACTTGCAATTAACCCCAATTTTTTGCAACTTCCACGCATGTATCATCCTCGAAAAAATTCTTTCATTTTCAATTTTTTTTCCTGGTACATTGAGTTTATCATAAAAAAAGACTTTTCCTCAGTTAACTTTAATAAAGCTGACATTAAATCTGATTCTTCAATATTACTTTTAGCCAATCATTTTAGCTGGTGGGATGGTTTCTTTATCTTTTATCTGAACAAAAAACTATTTAAGAAAAATTTTCACGTGTTGATTAATGCCGATAATTACAAAAAAGTTGGCTTCTTAAAATATTTGGGTGGTTTTGCAGCAGAAAACAAAGGAAAAGATGTTTTGGAAACACTCAGCTATGCCGGTAAACTTTTAGATGATCCTGAAAACCTGGTGTTAATTTTTCCACAGGGGAGACTGCATTCCAATCATGAAAAAAATATCGATTTTAAAAAGGGTGTAATGCAAGTGATCAATTCCAGCAAAAAAAATGTTAGCATCATATTTTCAGCCACATTTATCGATTACTTCTCCAAAAGAAAGCCAACTGCAAACATTTACCTTCAGCATTGGGGAAATGAAGAATACGTAAGTTTACAATTATTAAAAAGTGCTTATAATAAACATTACGATCAGTCGCTTGTTAAACAAACACAAATTACTGAATGACGATATTTATTTATGCGGTTTTGATTTTCCTGGTCATCAGGTTTTCAGTAACTGTTTTTAACTTTCTTTCTAATCCGAAATTACCCAGGGTTGTAAAACACTATCAAGATCTCGTTTCGATTCTTATTCCGGCTCGTGATGAGGCAGAAAACATCATAACATTACTCGAATCGATAAGGGATCAGGATTACTCAAATTATGAAGTTATTGTACTTGATGATGATAGCACTGATGAAACTTTTGAGCTCGTAAATACTTTTTGTAAAGCTACGCCCAATTTCAACATTGTAAAAGGAAAGCCACTTCCGGCAGGCTGGCTCGGTAAAAATTATGCCTGTCATCAATTGGCAGCATTGGCTAATGGAAAATACCTACTTTTTGTAGATGCAGATGAAGCTATAAAACATGGGCTAATCAATAGTTTAATTGATAGAATGGAGAAAGGCAACTTAGCTTTGTTGAGTGTTTTTACCAATCAAATTATGAAAACAAGCGGCGAAAAATTAACCGTTCCCCTGATGCATTTTATTTTACTGAACTTACTTCCAATGCGTTTGGTTAAGTTTTCTGAAAATCCTGCTTTCGCTGCGGCCAGTGGGCAATGTATGTTCTTTAAAACTAAAAATTATCTCGATAATCAATGGCATATGCAGGTAAAGCATATGGTTGTAGAAGATGTTGAAATAATGAAGTTGGTAAAACAGCGAAAATATAATGCAGAAGCGCTTTTAGCCAACAACCTGATTTATTGTAGAATGTATAAAAACCTCAATGAAAGCCTGCAGGGATTTAGTAAAAATTTACTGGCGGGTTTTGGTAATAACATTTTTATATTGCTATTTTACCAGCTTTTGGTAGTTGTAGGGCCAGTAATTTTATGTTTAAACTTTAATGCTGATTTGCTGGTATTACCATTAACATTAATTGTTTTAAGCAGGGTAATGATTTCCTACTTATCAGGGCAAAATGTTTTAATAAATTTAATTTTACATCCGTTACAGATGTTATTCTTCTTGATTATTTCATTGATTTCGATACAAAAACACATATTAAAAAAAGGTACATGGAAGGGCAGAACGATCAAAGCGATTTAAGGGTTAAAAAAATTGCAGTTGCTGTAATCATTATTTTTCATTTGGTGGGCTTGATTGGTTTCTTGTTGCCAGTAACACAACCTTATTTTATCAAACTGGTGCCTTTTCACCTTTTGCTGATGTTCGCTGTTATCTTATTCACGTACAATGCCAACATCAAGAGGCTACTGCTTTTCGTTTCGGGCGTTTTTCTGTGCGGTTTCCTGGTTGAAGTGTTAGGCGTTCATACCGGGAAAATATTCGGAAGTTATAATTATGGCAATACCTTAGGATACAAAATTGCTGCGGTGCCAATATTAATGGGCGTAAACTGGGTTATTTTAATATTTAGTGTGGGCCAGATGATGAAGAGCCTGAAAATCAGAAACAGTATCCTGGCATCAGTTTTAGGTGCAATAATACTCGTTATTTTCGATTACTTTTTAGAGCCTGTAGCCATGAAGTTTGATTACTGGCAGTGGGACCTAAACAAAATTCCAGGTCAAAATTTCGTAGCCTGGTTTATCGTTTCACTTATTTTATTTAAATTTTATTATGCCCTGGGTTTAAAGCAGCAAAAATACATTGGTACAGCAATGTTCGTTTCGCAGCTTATCTTTTTTGTTGTCTTGTACATGACAACCGGATCAAATATTTTTGCTTAATTTTGAACTATATTTCAGTAAGTAAATGTATTATGGAAACAATAATAGTACAACCCAAAAATAGAAAGCAGCTATTGGCAATTGAAGCAGTACTAAATGCTTTAAACGTTACTTTTAAAAAAGAGCAAAAATATAGTGCCGAATTTATTGAAGAAATTGCAATAGGAGAAGATGATGTGAAAAATGGACGGGTTACAAGAGTTGCAGACGTTCATAAACTATGGGAAAGTATTTTGTAGATATCACGGAACAAGCTAAAAAGCATTTGGCGTTGATTCATAAGTCTGGAGATCAACAAACCATTAAAAAACTTAGTCAGATTTTTATAGAACTTAGTGAACATCCTGAAGTTGGTGTGGGTAAGCCAGAGAAACTGAAATATAAATTCGCTGGCTACTGGTCAAGGAAAATAAATAAAAAAGATAGATTAGTCTATAGGATCGATGAGGAGATTATTACGGTATTTATAATTTCAGCAAAGGGACATTATGACGATAAATAATCCTCAAAAATGAATCATTTAAATTTACAAGTCAATATCGATAAATCATCAGGCTTCTGCTTTGGCGTAGTTTACGCAATTGAAATGGCAGAAGATATTCTGGATAGCGAAGGTTATCTATATTGTCTTGGCGACATTGTACATAATGATGAAGAAGTTGAGCGTTTAACTAACCGTGGTTTAAAAATCATCGATCATGATTTTTTAAAAGACTTAAAAAATGAGAAGGTTTTAATCAGGGCACATGGTGAAGCACCTTCAACTTATCAGTTAGCGCTAGAAAATAATCTTACTCTTATTGACGCTTCCTGTCCGGTAGTTTTGAAACTCCAAAACAGAATTAAAAACTCTCATGATGATGAGGAGCAGATTTTAATCTTTGGTAAACATGGTCACGCAGAGGTGATTGGTTTACAAGGTCAAACTGATGGAAAAGCAATCGTATTTCAGGATTTGGCTGAGTTGGATGATGTTGAGTTGCCTTCGAAATTTACATTATACAGCCAAACCACCAAAAGCGTTGATAAATTTTATCACATCAAAGATCAACTTTTATCACGTGGTTATGAGGTAAAAGCAAACGATACCATTTGCCGACAAGTATCTAACCGTTACGAAGAACTTGAAAATTTTGTGCGTAATTACAACAAAATTATTTTCGTATCAGGTAAAAAATCATCAAACGGTAAAGTACTGTATGATGTTTGCAAAAAGTATAATGATAATTCTTATTTCATTTCAAATGTTGAAGAGTTAGATCAGAACTGGTTTGCCGAAGGTGACAAAGTAGGTATTTGCGGCGCAACATCAACACCAATGTGGCTGATGGAAAAAGTTAAAGCCGAACTGGAAACTTACTAAAATAGCCATTTCCTTAAATCAATTTGCGGTTTAAGCTGTTTAATCAAATATCCAACAAGAGATTAATAAGTAAATTGAAAAGTGTCAACTCGTTTTCTGGAATTTTGGTTGCATTGGCCGTAATCATTTGTTGGTTTATTTCCTTGTTTTTCTTGTTGCGATGGGATTTCGATTGGACAAATCCTTTGGTTTATTTGATGGTGTTTGTGCAAATGCACCTCTATACAGGTTTGTTCATAACCGCCCATGATGCCATGCATGGTACCATTTCATCAAATAAAGCCGTCAACAATTTTTTTGGTTATTTATCTGTATTCCTTTATGCCGGTTTTTTTTATAACCGTTTATTCAAAAAGCATCACCAGCATCACAATCATGTGCATACCGAAGCCGATCCGGACTTTGCCCCTCATGGTTTTTGGAAATGGTATTTTAGCTTCATGATGAATTACGTTACCATCATCCAATTGGTAATTATGGCTATCGCTTATAATGTGTTGAATATTTGGGTAGAGGAGAAGAACCTGTTGCTTTTCTGGGTGTTACCATCGTTAATGAGCACCTTTCAGTTATTTTATTTTGGAACCTATTTACCGCATAAAGGCGAACATGATAATGAATACCACGCCTCAACATTGCAAAAAAATCATTTTGTGGCTTTCATTACCTGCTATTTTTTTGGATATCATTTAGAGCATCATCAAAAACCAGGTATGCCCTGGTGGCAATTGTATAAAACTAAACAATCTTCGTAGTGGTTTTTACCAAATCTTGATACTTTATCCTTAATACTTGCTGCTAAAAAAGCGATATTTGCGGCACAAAACATATCTTAATATAAATGAGCAAAAAGGGAATTTTACTGGTAAATTTAGGAACACCTGATAGTCCGCAAACTGCCGATGTTAGAAAATATCTCGATCAGTTTCTGATGGATGAACGGGTAATTGACATTCCTAAGTTAAACAGAACATTATTGGTAAAAGGAATTATCGTTCCTTTCCGTAGCCCAAAAACTGCCAAACTATATAAAGAAATATGGAATGAAAATGGTTCTCCACTTTTGTATTATAGTCGTTTACAGGCTAAAATGTTGCAGGAAAGATTAGGCGAAGATTATCACGTTGAGCTTGCAATGCGTTACCAAAGTCCATCTATTGCATCTGCGTTAGCTAATTTGAAAGCTGGTTTGGTAGAAAGTATTCAGGTTATTCCAATGTTTCCACAATATGCATCTGCAAGTTCTGGCTCCGTAATGCAATTGGTGATGGAATTGGTAAGTAAGTGGCCAACTGTTCCGCCAATATCATTTGTTAATTCGTTTCACGATAATGAATTGATGATTAAAGTTTTTGCAGAAAATGCCCGCAAACATCAGGTTGAAAGTTATGATCATGTATTGTTCAGTTTTCACGGGCTACCCGAGAGACAGCTGCTTAAATGTGATCACACGGGTAGTTATTGTTTGAAAAGTACTGATTGCTGCCAAACTTTAAACGATACCAATAAATTTTGCTATTCTGCACAAGGACATGATACAGCCCGGTTAATCGCTGCTGAATTAAATCTTCCGAAGGATAGATACACGGTTTGTTTTCAGTCACGCTTGGGGAAAGAACCTTGGGTGCAACCCTACACCACTGATGTGTTAAAGAAACTTGCAGCTGAAGGAAAAAAACGTCTATTGGTATTTAGCCCAGCTTTTGTGGCCGATTGTTTGGAAACGCTCTACGAAATTACGGTTGAATATCATGAAGAGTTTAAAGCGTTGGGTGGTGAGCATGTTCAGCTTGTTGAAAGTTTAAATGATAGCCCGGTATTTATCGAAGCACTCGCCGGAATGGTTAAATAGGTTATTTTATGGCTAAGTTTATTATTTTAATGGGTGTTTCGGGAAGTGGCAAAACCGTTATTGGTAAAGCGCTGGCACCGAAATTAAATGCAGAATTTATTGATGGTGATAACCTGCACTCCCAACGAAATGTAGATAAAATGGCTGCGGGAATACCACTTACCGATGAAGATCGGCTGGATTGGTTAAATCTGATTGCAAAGGTTGGTCATGATCATGCAGCTCATGGTACCACTTGCATTATTGCTTGTTCTGCGCTTAAAAAGAAATATCGTGATATTTTAAGATCGAATAATCATTCGATGAAGTTTATTTATTTAAAAGGAAGTTATGATCTCATTTATAGCCGTATTTCGAAAAGATCACATCAATACATGCCTGCCAGTTTGTTAGAAAGCCAGTTTAATACTTTAGAAGAACCTCAAAATGATGAAAACGATGTTTTTGTGGTTTCTATCGATCAGGAAATTGCAGCCATTGTTGATGATGTTGTTACCGCTGATTTGGTTTAAATGCAACATATTTCTCAACCAGTTTAAGGGTTAATTTACGAACTGCTTCCTGATTGGTAATCGCTGTTGTAGTTCTACTCGAATCACAGTAGATAATTTTTCTCAATTTATTATCTATAACGAAAAGATTGGCATAGATACCTTTGTAGACAGATGATCCATAATATCCCGAAACTGCAACATGCAGCGTAAACTCAACATCGTTTTGTACCAAAACAGGTGGGGCATCAACAAATCCTTTAATTTTCTTAGATTTAGTCCATGCAAGGTAATTATGGGTAATATCGATATACTCTCGCTGAGGTAAGGTTTCTAAATCAGGTATGTTTTTATATTTATTGCCTGGAAATTTTTGTCTCAGGTTGTCGAAAAGGTATTTTGATATCTTGGAGCTTAACTCCGCATTGAATGTATTTGAATCTCCATCGCCTGCTTTAGCAGCATCTATAATAGGCGTTATCAGCACTAAGCTATCTAAGCTAATTTTTTTAAATTCTTGCTGAGCAAAGGTACTTTTAATCATAAATAAAAGCCCTAAAAGCGTAACTAATCTTAATTTCATAAAATTTGGCGAATTATAATTTCTGTGGCTCCCTTTTTGTCTTCCACATATTTTTTTGCAGCGTTTGCTGCCTGATTATTTTTTAAAAAGCTATCAAAAGCATTCAGTAATTCGTCTGCTGAAGAAATACTTTGGGCAGCACCAATAGCAATCAAATCTTTCGCTTCCTGGAATTTATCGTACTTCGGACCGAAAATTACTGGTAATCCAAAAGCTGCAGCTTCCAAAGTATTGTGTATGCCAGCACCGAAGCCACCACCAATGTAAGCAGTTTTGCCATATCGATACAGCGAAGAAAGCATGCCAATGTTATCAATAATTAAGATTTGTTCTGCCGAGGTCGGAGCGGGGGCTGCCTTTAACCGGGATGCTAAAACTGAAAACCGCAAACTTCCAGCTGGAAACTGTTTTTCAATACTTTCAATGTGGCTTTCATGAATCTCATGCGGAGCGATAATGAATTTCCAATCGGGATATTTTTCAGGCAATACAGCCAATAATTTTTCATCTTCGGGCCAGGTACTTCCACAAACTAAAACAGGAGCATTACCAATAAAATTTTCAATTTCTGGCAAGCTTCGGGCAGTTTGTGCGTTTTCGTAAACGCGATCAAATCTCGTATCGCCACTAATCACCGCATTTTGCAGACCAATAGCATTCAAAAGGGCTTTACTTTCCTCGTTTTGCACAAAAAAATAAGTAACCGATTTTAAAATGTTTCTATAAAAACTGCCATACCATTTAAAGAATGCCTGTGTGGGTCTGAAAATTCCTGAAATAACATATAATGGAATCTTCCGGGTGTTTAGTTCTTTGAAGTAAAAATGCCAAAATTCATATTTAGTGAAAATTGCCATTTCAGGATTAATCAGGTCTAAAAATCGCTTCGCGTTCTGTGCGGTATCCATAGGAAGATAAAAAACATCAGCCAAAGCATAGTTTTTCCTAATTTCATATCCCGAAGGGGAAAAAAAAGTAACCACTATTTTTTTTTGGGGGTAAACTGCTTTGAGTTTCTCTAAAACAGGTCTGCCTTGTTCAAATTCGCCCAGCGATGCAAAGTGGAACCAGATGTGTTTTTGGTTCGAATCAACCTGATTTTTGATGTTTTGAAATAGGTTTTTCCGCCCATTTATAAACAATTTTGCTTTATTGTTAAATAGCGAAAAAATCGAAATAATTAAATTGTAAATCCTAATTCCTAATATGTAAAGCAAAAGCATTGTTGTAATTTCCTATCTTCGTGGCCAAGATAAAACGAATATATTTAAAAAGCTTAAAAATATATGAAGATAGCCGTTATTGGTACCGGATATGTAGGATTAGTGACCGGAACATGTTTAGCAGAAACAGGAAACGACGTAATATGTGTAGACATTAATGAGCAGAAGGTACAAAAAATGCAAAATGGTGAGGTTCCCATTTATGAGCCTGGTTTAGATTTATTATTTCATAGAAACATTAAACAAGGAAGATTAACTTTCACCACCGTTCTTGCAGATGCCATTAAAGACGCTCAAATTATTTTTATGGCTTTGCCAACGCCTCCGGGTGGCGATGGTGCCGCAGACCTTTCCTATATTTTAGGGGCAGCAAAAGACATTTCAAAACTGATTACAGAATATAAAATTATCGTTAACAAATCTACAGTGCCGGTTGGAACAGCTGATAAAGTTAAGGCAGTTTTCACCGAAAATACAACAGTTGAAGTTGATGTAGTTTCTAATCCCGAATTTTTGAGGGAAGGGGTAGCTGTTGATGATTTCATGAAACCTGACCGGGTGGTTTTAGGAACAAAAAGTGAAAAGGCAAAAAAACTAATGACCGAGCTTTATGGTCCATATGTTCGCCAGGGAAACCCAATCCTGTTTATGGATGAGCGTTCTTCTGAATTGACGAAATATGCTGCTAATTCATTTTTGGCTACCAAAATCACTTTCATGAATGAAATTGCTAACCTTTGCGAACTGGTGGGTGCCGATGTAGATGCGGTGAGGAAAGGTATCGGTTCTGATGAACGTATAGGTAAACGTTTTCTGTTCCCTGGTGTAGGTTATGGCGGTTCGTGTTTTCCAAAAGATGTTCAGGCTTTAGTGAGATCATCTGATGATTATGCCTACGATTTCCAGATTCTTAAATCGGTGATGGAAGTGAATGAACGTCAAAAAACCATTTTGGTAGATAAAGTTTTAAAGTATTACAAAAACGATATTAAAGGTAAACATTTTGCGCTTTGGGGTTTGGCTTTCAAGCCAGAAACTGATGATATTCGCGAGGCGCCAGCTTTATATATTATCGATGCATTGCTGGCAAACGGTGCTACGGTTACCGTATTCGATCCTGAAGCCATGGGTAATGTTAAAAACACCATTGGCGATAAGGTAAATTATGCCAAAAACCAATATGAGGCTTTAGAAAACGCTGATGCATTGCTGATTGCTACTGAATGGTCAGTTTTCAGAAATCCAGATTTTGATAAAATTGACGTGGCGTTAAAAAATAAAGTGGTTTTTGACGGCCGTAATTTGTACGATTTGCAAAAAATGATCGATCTTGGCTATTATTATAATAGCATAGGAAGAAAACTGATAGATTAAGATGGGGAAAAAGAGAATTTTAATTACCGGTGCGGCTGGATTTTTAGGTTCACATTTGTGCGATCGCTTCGTAAAAGAAGGCTTTCATGTGATCGGAATGGATAACCTGATCACAGGTGATATGGCCAATATTGAACATCTTTTCAAATTGGAGAATTTCGAATTCTACAATCATGATGTTTCTAAGTTTGTTCACATTCCGGGCAAGTTGCATTATATATTGCATTTCGCTTCACCTGCAAGCCCAATAGATTACCTTAAAATTCCAATTCAAACATTAAAGGTTGGTTCATTAGGAACACATAATTTGCTAGGATTGGCAAGGAATAAAAATGCAAAGATGCTTATTGCTTCAACGTCAGAAGTTTATGGCGATCCTAATGTTAACCCTCAGCCAGAAGAGTATTGGGGAAATGTAAATCCAGTTGGGCCTCGCGGCGTTTACGATGAAGCAAAGCGTTTCCAGGAAGCCATCACCATGGCTTACCATACGTTTCATGGTGTGGAAACCAGAATAGTAAGGATTTTCAATACTTACGGACCAAGAATGCGCCTGAATGATGGTCGGGTTTTACCCGCCTTTATTGGGCAGGCATTAAGAGGCGAAGACCTTACAATTTTCGGAGATGGTAGCCAAACGCGGTCTTTTTGTTATGTGGATGACCTTATCGAAGGGATTTATCGCTTACTGATGAGTGATTATGCTCAACCTGTAAACATTGGCAATCCTGATGAAATTACAATTCAGCAATTTTGCGAGGAAATTATCAAGCTTACCGGAACAGCTCAAAAAATCGTGTATAAAGAACTGCCTCAGGATGATCCGAAACAGAGAAGACCTGACATTACCAAAGCAAGAGAAATTTTAGGATGGGAGCCAAAGGTGGGAAGAGCAGAAGGCTTAAAAATTACTTACGAATATTTTAAATCGTTGCCTGCAGAGGCTTTAGCGAAAATTGATCATAAAGATTTTACCACATTTAACCGTTAAAATGTCAAAAGTATTAGTTACCGGCGGAACTGGATATATTGGTTCCCATACCGTAGTCGAGTTGCATAATTCAGGTTACGAAGTGATTATTGTTGATAATCTTTCCAATTCCAACATCAAAATTCTAACTCAATTGCATGCCATTACAGGTAAATGGTTTGAGTTTGTAGAGATGGATCTTCAGGACGACAGGGCCGTTCAGGAATTTGCCGAAAATAACACTGATATTACGGGCATCATTCACTTCGCAGCCTCGAAGGCCGTTGGCGAATCGGTTGAGAAACCATTAAAATATTATAAAAACAATTTTTACGGATTAATTAACTTGTTAACCTCATTTAACAAAAAAATTGATTTTGTATTCTCATCTTCTTGTACCGTTTACGGTCAGCCAGATAGTTTGCCTGTTACCGAGGCTGCTCCCGTTAAAAAAGCCGAATCTCCTTATGGTAACACCAAACAAATTGCTGAAGAAATCTTAATTGAAACGGCTGCGGTTAAGCCTGATTTAAATGTAATCGCTTTGCGTTATTTTAATCCTGTTGGTGCACATGAAACGGCGCTGATTGGTGAGTTGCCTAATGGCGTTCCCGCTAATTTGGTTCCTTTTATCACACAGTCGGCCATTGGTAAACGCGGCCCGATAACGGTTTATGGTGATGATTATGAAACTCCTGATGGTTCAGCCATTCGCGATTACATCCATGTAGTAGATTTGGCAAAGGCACACGTTAAAGCCATACAGCGTTTAGCCGAAGGAAAAGCTAACTCAAATTACGAAGTTTTCAATATCGGAACAGGTAAAGGTTCTTCTGTGTTAGAAATTATTTCTGCGTTTGAGAATGTAACAGGAGAAAAACTCGATTATAAAATCGGTCCGAGAAGGGCTGGCGATATTGTTCAGATATTTGGTGATGTTCAAAAATCAAATCTGGAATTAGGCTGGAAAGCTCAACTCGATATTAATGAAATGATGCGTTCGGCCTGGGAATGGGAAAAATACATCAAGGCCAACCCTTTTTAAATGAAATTATCAGAGCATAAAGATTTAAAAACAGCCATCACAGATTTGCCTATCAAAGAAAAAGATAAGCTGTTACTGCGATTGGTGGCTAAAGACAAAGTGCTCACAGAACATCTTCATTATAAGCTTCTGGAAGATGAACTGGATTTGGAAGACCGGAAAGAAAAAATTAAAACCGATGTGACGGAACAGGTTGCTGATCTTAAAAAGCTTAATGCAAAAGAGGCTTTGGTAAAGGTTAGGAAGATGGTTACATCGGTTAATCATTTTTATAAGGTTACTAAAGATCCGTTAGGAGAGGTTGAACTGAAAATATTTATCCTTAGTATCATTCCTTTCGATTATCGGAAATCAATTTTTGGATATCGTGATTACATGATTTTATTTTCTTCATTTTACCTTAAAACGGTAGCCGTTACCATCAATAAATATAAAAAGTTACATGAAGATTTACAGTTTGATCTTAGTGAAAGCTTAAATAATTTGCTCGATAAAATCTATTCTTCTAAATTAGCCCCATCAGCCGAGGCAGCCAGTTTGCCGAAGGAAATAAATTAAGCTACACCCGTTAAGATGTTCGGATTATTTAAAAAAAAGAAAATAGTACCCGAATTTAATTTCTCGAATATTGGAACAGATATGCACTCTCATATTATTCCAGGGATAGATGATGGCGCTCAAAACATAAATGATTCCATTGCCTTGGCGAAAAAATTTAAAGCTTTAGGTTTTAAGAAGTTAATCGCTACGCCGCACATCATGGCCGATTATTTTCGCAATACGCCCGATTCAATACATAGGGCATTGGATGTATTAAGAAAGGGATTGCAGGAAATTCAGTTAGATTTAGAGGTTGATGCCGCCGCCGAATATTACCTTGATGAAACTTTAGAAAAGAAAATCAGACAAAAAGAAGTACTTACTTTCGGTAGCAACTACCTCCTGTTTGAACTATCTTATATCAATGCGCCTCAAAATTTATTTGAAATCATTAAAATGATGCAGGATACTGGTTATAAACCGGTTTTAGCACATCCGGAAAGATATCCTTACTACTACGGATCGTTTGAAAGTTTTCATCAGATTAAAGAAACAGGCTGTTTATTGCAGATGAACTCTATCGCTTTAACAGGGTATTATGGTTCAGGTGCAAAAAAAGTAGCGGAAGAAATGGTCGAAAATCATTTGGTTGATTTTATTGGCAGTGATATGCACCACCTCAAGCATGCCGCAGCGCTTGAAGAAAGTCTGGCCAATCCTTTGATGCAACGCTTACTTAGTCAACATCAGCTAAACAACGTATTGATTTGACCCTCCATTCGCAAAGGAGTGTTGATGAATAATATGAAATCAATCCTATTTAAATTGAATAGAAAATCAGTTCTACTTTAACATGCTGGAGCTTATTCGTACCTCAACGCTTCTACCGGATCTAATTTCGAGGCTTTTTTAGCAGGGTAGTATCCGGAAATTATACCGACCAAAACACATAATGCAAAGCCGCCGATAATAAAAAACCAAGGTATAATAAATGCTCCACCCATGGCGAGCGAAATAATATTTCCGAGCACTATCCCTAAAAATATGCCCAAAACGCCGCCCATTAAACATATTACCACGGCTTCGATTAAAAATTGACGGCGAATAACTTGCGGATTTGCTCCAATGGCTTTTCTAATGCCAATTTCTCTGGTTCGTTCAGTTACACTTACCAGCATAATGTTCATTAAGCCGATAGATGCACCCAGCAACGTGATAATTCCGATCGCTACACCACCAATGGCTACAAAAGCCAGATTTTCAAATAAGGTTTGTGCAATGGCATCACTTTTTGTGATTTCGAAATTGTTTCCTTCCCCAATCTTAACTTTACGAATATTTCTAAATAAAGCCGTAGATTCTCCAATCACATTTTCCTGGTCATTATTATCAGGAACCATTACGGTAATGGTGTACGATGGATTGGCGTTGGCATTGATTTGTTTCGCTTTTAACAGTGGTACATAAACTGCTCTATCACCACTAAAACCCATACTCGATCCTTTTTTAGCTAAAACGCCTATAATTTTAAAGCGATTGTTACCCACGTTAATAAGCTTATCCATGGGGTCGGAATCTTTAAAGAGCCTTTCTACCACTTCTCCTCCAACAATGCAAACATTGCTTCCTAACGATACTTCTGAAAGTCCGAAATTTCTTCCCTGAGATAAGCTTAAGCCTTGCGAAGCCAAGCCATTTTCGTCAATTCCCTGAACATTAATGTTCGGGTTAGTTTTGAACCCTCCATATTTTACCGTAGAACCGCCACTGGCAAAAACACTTACTGCCACCGTAGCAGGCGCATTTAAACTATCTTTGAACTTAACAGCATCTTCGTAACGGATCGCTTTGAAGGGTTTTGGTCTTTTTCCATTGCCAATTCTAATTCCCGTACCGCGGTTTCTAATGGTGAAGGAGTTTGCACCCATGCTACTAAAAGCATCGGTCATACTTTTCTTTACAGCATCAAGTGTGGTTAAAATACCAACTAAGGCCATTAAACCTATTGCAATAATTAAGGCGGTAAGCATGGTGCGTAAGCGATTGCCTTTAATAGATTCTAATGCCAGTCTGATGTTTTCTCTGTAATTCATTTATAGTATATCGAATATAAGTATCGAGAATGGCATGGAAGCCTTTAAACCCTATACCCTTTGCCTCAAGCCTTTAATTGTAAAAATAAAAAAAGTCCCGACGTTTAGACATCGGGACTGTAGTTTATGTTACAATTATATTTTAATTATGCCGAGAAACTCGTTCCACAACCACAGGTACTGGTTGCATTTGGGTTAACAAAAGTAAAACCACGTGAGTTTAAGCCATCTTGCCAATCAATCATCATGCCCATCAAATACATTTGATGCGCTTTGTTCATGAAAACTTTAATGCCATCAATAAAAAATTCCTGGTCACCATCTTTTTTCTGATCAAAACCCAAAACATAATTCATGCCTGCGCATCCGCCACCTTCAACGCCAACACGTAAACCGTAATCCTCACTAATTTCTTGCTGATCCTTTAATTTATATAACTCTTTTGCTGCGCCTTCTGAAAAAGTAACCGGTGCAAATGATGTGTCAACTGTTGTGCTCATGTTATTTAAATTTTATCTATTACAAACTTAGATAAATTGCTTTTATATATATAATAATTAACATCATAAAAAAGCAATTTATCGTTCTCTACTCTACCATTGAGAATATGTATTCATAGAGGAAATATAAATAATAATGCACATTTTTGCTCTTAACGGATAGTTAATATTACCGTATTTAACAATAGTATGAATATTCAACAAGTTTTAACAGATGTAGTAATCTTATTTTCAGGCATCTTCTCAGCATTAATGGCAGTTTATTATATCTTAAAGACCGATATTCAGCGGTTTTTTAACCTCAAAGATATTGAACTTAATAAAGAGGGTAGGGCACATATTTTACCACTGCGGTTACAGGCGCATGAACGGTTGATTATTTTTACTGACCGGATTAATCCTGCTAATTTGCTCGTTCGCCTGCACCAGCAAGGCATTGGGATCGGAGCATTGCAAGCCGGGATTTTAAATGAAGTGCGCTCTGAGTATCAACACAATATTACCCAGCAACTTTATATTGATAGCGTTACCTGGAATGTGGTGCGTAAACTTAAAGATGATACCATCGCCATGATTAATAATGCGGTACAGGGCTTGCCTGCTGATTCGAATGGCATTGAATTGAGCAAGGCCATTTTGCAGCATATGGCAAGCATCGACGAAAATCCTTACGATTTAACCATCGAACTGATCAAAAAAGATATTCAGAAAATGTTTTAATGGCTAGTTGTTTAGATATTTGGTTTTTTGGTTGGTTTGATGGAGGGGTTTAGGTGTTGTTAATCTTATCTATTTAATAATTCAAAAATGCCGCGATAAACAAACAACGAAAAAACTAATCAACCAGAACAACCATATGAGCGACAATAAACATACCACCACATCAGGCATCAATATTAAAGAAATTTATACTTCGGCAAAGCCGATGAATGAAATGCCTGGTGAGTTTCCTTTTACCCGCGGAATTCAAAAGGATATGTATCGTGGAAGGCTGTGGACAATGCGGCAGTATGCAGGATTTTCAACTGCCGAAGAATCTAACAAACGTTACCACTATTTATTGGCGCAGGGAACAACTGGCTTATCTGTTGCTTTTGATTTGCCAACCCAAATTGGATATGATTCCGATCATGATATGGCTGAGGGAGAGGTTGGAAAGGTTGGAGTGGCTATTGATTCCTTAAAAGACATGGAAATCCTTTTTGATGGAATTGAGTTGAAGAACATCACAACTTCGATGACCATCAACGCTACGGCTTCCATCTTATTGGCGATGTATATTGCGCTGGCTGAAAAACAGGGCGCAGATTTAAAACAGATCTCCGGAACAATTCAAAACGATATTTTGAAAGAATATGCTGCAAGAGGAACTTACATTTATCCTCCAAAGCCATCAATGCGGTTAATTACCGACATTTTTGAATTTTGCAGTCAGGAAGTTCCAAAATGGAATACCATTTCCATTTCAGGTTATCACATTCGTGAAGCAGGATCTTCTGCTGTGCAAGAGTTGGCTTTTACCTTGGCAAATGGAAAAACGTATTTAAAAGCGGCTATTGATAAGGGTTTAGATATTAATATTTTCGCAAAGCGATTATCATTCTTCTTTAACTGCCACAACAATTTCTTTGAAGAGATTGCCAAATTTAGAGCAGCCAGGAGGATGTGGGCTAAAATTACGAAGGAACTCGGCGCCACCGATGAAAAAGCACAAATGCTGCGTTTTCACACGCAAACCGGTGGGTCTACGCTTACGGCTCAGCAGCCATTAAATAATGTAATCAGGGTTACGAATCAGGCCATGGCTGCTGTTTTGGGCGGAACCCAGTCGCTGCATACCAACGGGTATGATGAGGCATTGTCGCTTCCTACAGAAGCCGCCGCTAAAATTGCCTTGCGTACCCAGCAAATTATCGCCTTTGAAAGCGGAGTAACAGATACGGTAGATCCATTGGCAGGATCATTTTTTGTTGAAAATTTAACAGACGAAGTAGAAGCTGCAGCTTGGGTATATATAGATAAGATTGATGCAATGGGTGGCTCAGTGAATGCCATCGAGAGCGATTATATGCAAAACGAAATCGCCAGTGCCGCTTATCAGTATCAGAAGGAAATTGAAACTGGTGAAAGAATTTCCGTCGGAGTAAATAAATTTACGCAAACCGAGGAAGGTTTGACAGAAGTTTTTAATATCGACGATTCCATTCGGATCCTTCAAACCGAAAAACTTAATCGACTCAAATCCCAGAGGGATAATACCGAAGTTACAGCATCATTAAAAGCTTTGGAACATGCTGCAAATGGAAATGAAAATCTGATGCCGTTTATTATAGATGCGGTAGAAAAATATGCCACACTTGGAGAAATTTCAGATGTGATGCGAAAAGTGTTTGGTGAATACTAAACATGAAAATTTGATGTTATAGATAGGTTGGTGTCTTTAGCGTGATCAGGGAAAATTAATTTGGGTAATTTTTAATACAATTTACAATAGGAGGGGAAATAATACCACGATTTTTCCTTGATAAGGGAGATTGCAGTGAAGACGCTAAATAGGTCACAAAACAATTGCTTTGATAATCAGCTTTTTGAGATTTTAAGCCTTCGAAATTATAGTGGATGCCTTGATAAATCTTGTTAGTGGCTTAAAATTTGTATTTCCGACATCGATTTGATTGATGTTTAAATAATGACATCATATATGCATGAATGTGGATAAAGGATGTTAATAAATAGTTATCAACACAAAAAATTGAGGTTAACTAAGCTACCCTATTCCTTATCAGTAGGTTACGAATTATTTGAAATTTTTGTTTAAAATGTTGATAATTTTCTCAATATTCGTAGTCCCGAAACGGACCATCCTATTATCTCGAATCGGCACTGAAAACCAATAAATTATAGAAATCGCAATGGAAAAAACTTGTACAGAAGTGTGGAAGAACTGTCTTCAAATTATTAAGGATAACATCCCGAACCAAAGTTTTAAAACTTGGTTCGAGCCTATAACAGCCCTTAAATTGGAAGGTAAGGTTTTAACCATACAAGTGCCAAGTTTGTTCTTTTACGAATGGCTTGAAGAACATTATGTAGGTTTGCTACGTAAAACTGTAAAAAAGCAACTTGGAGAGGATGGCAGGTTGGAATACAATATCGTTGTTGATAAATCATCAAACAGCGGTAATCCTTATACTACCAATATGCCATCCAATGGAAATGGGGCAGAGGCAAAAGTTCAATCGATGCCAATTCCTGTTTCAATTAATAAGGATATCAAAAATCCATTCATCATTCCTGGATTAAAAAAATTAAATGTTGACCCTCAACTAAACGCAAATTACACTTTCGAGAATTACATTGAAGGCGATTGTAACCGTTTAGCCCGTTCTGCTGGTTATGCCGTTGCTGCCAAACCAGGCGGAACTTCATTTAACCCACTGATGATTTACGGCGGTGTAGGTTTAGGAAAAACACACCTGGCACAAGCTATCGGAAACGAAATTAAACGCAGTATGCCAGATAAACTGGTGATCTATGTGAGTTGTGAAAAATTTTGCCAGCAGTTTGTAGATTCATTGAAGAATAATACCATTAACGATTTCGTTAATTTTTACCAGGCAATGGATGTGATCATTATGGATGATGTACACAACTTCGCGGGCAAGGAAAAAACTCAGGATATTTTCTTCCACATTTTTAATCACTTACATCAATCAGGTAAACAGGTAATTTTAACATCTGATAAAGCACCAAAAGATCTAGCTGGTTTAGAAGAGCGCTTATTAAGTCGTTTCAAATGGGGGCTTTCTGCTGATTTGCAGATTCCAGACCTGGAAACACGTATCGCCATTTTAAGAAAGAAAATGTACGCCGATGGTATTGAGTTACCTGGCGAAGTGGTTGAGTATGTGGCACACAACATCGACAATAACGTTCGTGAGCTGGAAGGTGCAATGGTTTCTCTATTGGCGCAAGCGACTTTGAATAAGAAAGAGATTGATTTAGCGTTAGCTAAACAAATGTTAAAGAACTTTATTAAAAATACTTCGAAAGAAATTTCAATGGAATACATCCAGAAATTGGTTTGTGAGTATTTTGAAGTTCCGGTTGATATGGTTAAATCACAAACGCGTAAACGCGAAATTGTTCAGGCCCGTCAAATTTCAATGTACCTGTCGAAAAGCCACACTAAATCATCATTGAAAACAATTGGTGCTTTCTTTGGTGGCCGCGATCACAGCACTGTGATTTATGCTTGCCAAACGGTAGAAGACTTAATTGATACAGACAAAAAATTTAAAGCTTACGTTCACGATATCCAAAAGAAATTGAAAATGAGCTAACTAAGGTTTAGGGTAAAAAGTTTAGGATTTACTAAATCCCAATTTTTTATATCGATTCCTGAAAAACAAAAAGTCCTGATTTGAATTTCAAATCAGGACTTTTTGTTTAAACGTTAAACGAAGCCTTTAAAACATTTAATTAATTACTGCGCATTTTCTTCCAATGCGGCCAGTCCATAATGTAGTGCGGCAACGTGTATACATTGGGCAATTTTGTTTTCTCTGAGCAACTGTTTCACTTCATCAATAGTATATTCTTCTACATTTAAAATTTCATGCTCATCTAAGTGTTGTTCATGAGTTTTAATACCGCCGGTTAACAGATAAGTATAGGTTTTATTGTTTGCCGTTGCAGGATTTGGATAAAGCTCAGCTATAAGTTTACACGTTTTAAAAGTATAACCTGTTTCTTCTTGCAGTTCTCGTTTTACGCCAGCTTCCGGACCTTCATCACCATCAATCACACCACCGGGAACTTCTAACGAAACAATATCTGCCGCATGGCGATATTGACGGACCAGAATCATTTTTCCTTCTTCGGTTAATGCGATTGCAGTGGCCCAATCTGGATATTCCAATACAAAATAATCATCTTTTACTGTTCCGTTTGGCAACTTTACCTCATCCACCCTTAGGGTAGCCCACCGCTCTTTTACCAAATATTTAGATGCAAGTTTTTGCCATTTTTCTATCATCATATCAATTTTCTTATCTGTTAATTTTTAAAGGTACTGTTGGATGGTTTCCTGACGATGAAAATTCACCAGATGAACAATTTTATGTTTTTCAGAAAGGAATTGATAAATAGAATTTAACTTAGGTACAACCAGTTTATTTCTTTCAGCACTAATGCCTAACTCATAATACAGAAATTCACTTAGTGAGTCCAACTTTTCTGGTGGAAGATTAGAAGATTCCAGCCAGGCATTAAAAGAAGCTAAGTCGTTACTTTCCAATACCTCAATCGGTAAGGTAAAACTTGTCTTCATGGTTTCGTCAAACATTATTTGTGCATCTTTTAATTTCCCTTCCAGTTTTAAGCCCATAATTCTGGCTAAAACCTCAGCAAGTTTCTGTATTTCGGCTGTTATTAAATCTTTTCTGTACATAATTGTTGTAATGTTAAATCTTGAAAAGTTGGAAACTCGTTGTAACAAGCAGATCGCAAAATTTTCCAACTTACGGACTACGGACTACGGACTACGGACTACGGACTACGGACTACGGACTACGGACTACGGACTACGGACTACGGACTATGGACTGGAGCTACCAGCTTCCGCTTGATCCACCTCCACCAAAACTTCCGCCACCGAAACCACCAAATCCACCGCCACCTCCGGAAGAACCTCCTCCGAAGCCACCGCTTCCCCAGCTATTTCCGCCACGTCCACCACCGCTTCCGAACAACATGGCCCAGAATAGCGCATTTGAAGCTCCACGACCGCCAATAACTTCACTTCCACCTCCGCCACCGCCTTTTCTCATGATAATAATGATCACCACAACGATGATAATAATCACCGCGACACTTCCAATCCCGCCATTTTTACTTTTAGAAGAAACTCTTGGCTTATCATTCTTGTATTCGCCCTTGGTATATTTGATTATTTCAGTAGTTGCATCATCCAGGCCCTGGTAATAATCTCCGTTTCTGAAATTGGGTTTGATGTCTTCATCAATAATACGTTTGGCATAAACATCTGGCAGCGCACCCTCAACACCGTAACCCGTTTGAATAGATATTTTCCGGTCTCCAAGGGCCACAACAATCATAATTCCGTTGTTTTTGCCACTTTGGCCAACACCCCATTTTCTGCCGAGTTCAACAGCATACTCATTAATGTCGTAATCGCCAACTGATTTTAATATGGCAATAGAAATCTGCGTAGATGATGAATCATCAAATGCAACCAGTTTTTTTTCGAGCATTGCCCGCTGTTCTATCGAGAGCGCCCCAGAATAATCATTAACCAAAGTAGATGGCTTTTCAGGAAAATCCTGTGCAAATGCAAAAGAGAATATTAAGCTGAAGAAAGACAAAAGGAATAATTTTTTCATTTGCTTATTTTTTTTCTTGATGATCCATGTAAACAATGTCATTTGGCAACTCATTAATGTCGCCCACTTGTGGCGGAAAATACAGGGCTAATTTTTCACCTGCTAGTGCTACACCTGCAATAATACCTTCAGCTAAATCGCCTTTGGCAAAATGTGCTGTCATGGCAATTTTGGTTGTTTCCCAAAAATCTGCAGGCACTAACCTGTTAATCCCTAAATCACCAATAATTGCAAATTTATGATCTGCATGTGCAAGGTAAATTAAAACACCATTTCTTTGCGATGTTTTATCCATGTCCAGTTGAGTAAAATATTCGGTTGCCCTTTCAAATGGATCAATAGTGCAATGTTTATCTATTGCGATTCGAATTTCACCAGATGTAGCTTTTTCAGCATTGGCAATTGCAGCAGCTATTTTATCTTGTTCTAAATCTGAAAATAACGACATGTCTTTATTTTTATAAGAAGTAAAAAGGGTAATGCCCGTTTAATGATCAAACCGGCACTACCCTTAAATATGATAAGTTCAATAATTAGAATTCTACTTTCGGTGCATCTTTAGCTGATGCATCAGCTTCAAAATAGCCCTTAGGTTTAAAACCGAACATTCCGGCTGTTAAGTTGGTTGGGAAAGACCTAATTTTACCATTATATTGTTGTACTGCGTCGTTAAAATCTTTTCGGGCAACGGTAATTCTGTTTTCAGTACTTTCTAATTGAGCCGATAAATCGCTAAATTGTTGTGTTGCTCTCAATTCAGGGTAATTTTCGGTAATCGATAGCAATTTACCCAAAGCCTGGCTTAACTGTCCTTGTGCAGCTTGGTATTTTTGGATATTTTCTGGCGTTAAATCATCAGCATTTACCGTCATTTGTGTCGCTTTAGCACGGGCTTCAGTTACAGCAGTTAAAGTTCCCTGCTCAAATTTGGCTGCACCTTTAACGGTTGCCACTAAGTTTGGAATCAAATCTGCTCTTCGCTGATATTGGGTTTGTACTGTTCCCCACTTCGATTTTACATTTTCATCTAGGCTTACCATGCTGTTATATCCGCATGAACTTAATGTGCTTACTGCAATTACAGCAGCAATAATTCCAAATACTAATCTTTTCATTTTTATGATTTTTGTGTCTTGTTCAAAATTAAATTTATTCAATTTACAAATTAGATATCAAATTGCATGCCTTTGTTACATTTCATTAAAATAACTGACAGATTGTGCAAGGATCAATTGTTATAAACGCTAATACATATATGGCGATTCATTATTATCTTTGCATCAATTCGGGATAAAAACCCGACGAACAACATGCAAAAAGATCTCGAAATTACGCTGCTCCCGCATCAGGTAGAGCAACCAGAAATAATCAAAGCTAAATTAGCAGAAGGTTTATCTATTCAGGAAAACCGAATTAAATCTTTCGAAGTTTTAAAGCGCTCAATTGATGCCCGATCACGGAAAGTAATTTTTCGCTTACAGGTAAAGGTTTTTATTGATGAAGAACCTCATCTCGAAATTCAGGTGGTAAACTATCAAAATGTCAGTAATGCTAAACCTGTACTAATTATTGGTGCAGGTCCTGCGGGTTTGTTTGCTGCGCTGCAATGTATAGAGAATGGCTTAAAACCAATAATTATTGAGCGTGGAAAAGATGTAAAACAGCGTCGTCGCGATTTGGCGGCTATCAATAAGCAGGGCTTGGTCAATACGGAATCCAATTACTGTTATGGCGAAGGTGGAGCTGGAACTTACTCCGACGGAAAACTATATACCCGGTCAAACAAAAGAGGTGATATTAATAAGGTACTACAAGTTTTTGTAGATCATGGTGCCGAGAAAGATATCATTATTGATGCCCGACCACATATCGGTACCAATAAACTGCCCCATATTATCACCTCGATTAAAGAAACAATACTAAACGCCGGCGGCGAAGTGATGTTCGATACACAAATGACCGATATCATTACCGAATTTGGTAAAGTAAAAGGTATCGAAATCAATTTTGAAGATAAACTTTTCGCTGATCATATCATTCTTGCCACAGGTCATTCAGCAAGAGATGTTTACGAGTTGTTGCATAAAAAAAATATCTTAATTGAAGCGAAACCATTTGCACTAGGCGTAAGGATAGAACATCCGCAAGAAATTATAGATGCTGCACAATACCATTGCGATATCCGTTCTGAATTTCTGCCACCTGCATATTACAGTCTGGTAGAACAGGTTGGTGCCCGTGGCGTGTTTTCTTTTTGCATGTGCCCGGGCGGAATCATCGCACCTTGTGCTACCGGCGAAAATGAAATCGTGGTAAACGGCTGGTCACCTTCAAAACGTAATAATCCCTTTGCTAATTCTGGTACAGTGGTTCAGGTAACGTTAGATGATGTTCTGGGTTATGATCCACTAAGGATGCTAAATTTTCAATCAGAGATAGAGAAGTTAGCTTTTGAAGCTGGTGGTGGTAATTTAGTTGCTCCCGCACAGCGGATGATGGATTTTGTAAACAACAAGCTGTCGATAGACCTTCCTAAAAATTCATACTTGCCAGGAACCAAAAGTGTTATGCTCGACAATATCCTCCCAGAATTTGTTTCAAAAAGCCTGAAGGCAGCCTTACCTTTATTCGGTAAAAAAATCAGAGGTTATTATACGAATGAAGCAATTTTAGTTGGCGTAGAAAGCAGGACTTCATCACCAGTGCGTATCCCTAGAGATAAGGAAACTTTTCAGCATCCACAAATCAAAGGGCTTTATCCTTGTGCCGAAGGAGCGGGCTATGCAGGCGGAATCGTTTCGGCAGCGATTGATGGAATTAACTGTGCTAACGCAATCTTAAAGGCAACTTAAAAACTTTATATTCTTAAGCTTGTTGTTAAATTATGCTTAATATCACAAACGAAATTCAAAAAGCCTTTAATGGTGATGCCTGGCATGGAAATCATGTGATGCAGACACTAAACAATGTTAAGGCTGAAAATGCATTCGAACATTTTATCCCAAATGCCCATTCCATAGCAGAAATTGCCCTTCATTTAACCTCTTGGACGGAAGAAGTAACTTCTAGGTTAATGCAGAACACTGCATCAGAACCGGTAAGAGGCGATTGGCCAACTCCCGAAAGTAAAACGCCGCAAGCATGGGAGAAAATTATTTTCGATTTTAAGGTAGCCAACGAAGAATTGATCAGGCATTGTGCTGAAATTAAAGATATTCAATGGGACGAAGAAATTATCGATGCGCAAAATCTTGCATTAGGTAATCACCTTACCAATGCAGAGTTGTTGAACGGATTGGCACAACACCATGCTTATCATTCCGGACAAATCGCATTGTTGTCAAAATTTTAATTCAGAAAATAGAGCAAAATGAAAAAAACATTAATTATAGGCGCATCTCCCGATCCTTCAAGATATTCTTACAAAGCAGCTCACATGCTAACGCGTTTTAATCATGAAATCGTAAACGTCGGCATCAAAAAAGGTGAGGTTGCAGGTATTGAAATCGAAAAACCAAATGAAATTCATCAGGATATCGATACCATAACACTATATATCGGACCAGCGCTTCAGCCTCAATATCATGATTACATTTTAGAGACTAAACCCAAAAGAGTTATTTTTAATCCCGGTACTGAGAATTACGAACTCGAGAAACTTTTGGATCAACATGATATTGAACCAATGAGGGCCTGTACATTAGTTTTATTAAGTACTGGTCAATATTAGTTTTTTTTGGAAAGCACTGCAATTGCTATTATATAAGGATCGTCCCGCCCTATGTTGCAAATCCTCGCTCGTGCCTCGCTGCGGGTTTTCCACTTTGGTCGGGTTTAAGTGGCACAGCCGCGGCCCCGATCAAATGGCTGGGTGCCAACCTACCTAAATAAAATACACCTTCACCAGATACCTATGTGCTAAGCCTTAAAGCTATCTTTACTTTAATCTCTTCAATTCAGTCTATATTTTCTCTATGTCTATATGATATGGTTCAAAGAACAATGCAGTTTGATATCCCGGTTTAATACTATATTTTCTCTATGTCTATGTGATATGGTTCAAAGAACAATGCAGTTTGATCTCCCGGTTTAATACTATATTTTCTCTATGTCTATATGGTTCAAAAAACAATGCAGTTTGATCTCTCGGTTTAATACTATATGTTCTCTATGCCTATATGGTTCAAAGAACAATGCTGTTTGATTTCCCGGTTTAATACTATATGTTCTCTATGCCTATATGGTTCAAAAAACACGTATTCTATATCTAGCTCAAACCTATATGTTCTCTATATCTATATGGTTCAAAAACTACCTTTATCACACCTGCCTCAAAAATCCACACCAGGCAACCTTTTAAAACCAATTAACC
>NZ_JAVTSH010000006.1:0-383297 GCF_032678665.1 Pedobacter agri | reverse complement strand
ACAAAAGCAGTAGAAGTAAACTCGGCAAAATACTGGCGGTTATAGAAAGTTGTTGAGTCGTGGCACATACGAGGAACCGCTGCAGGGTTTTATTGCCAATATGAAGAAATCATTAATCCGGAGTCTAATCATTTTCAACTAAATTGTTTGTTATTTCAAACATATATACTAAATTTGATTGAAATAGCAATCTTTATGGAAAAAAGAGGGGTGATTTTATTCCCAAAATCTGAGCGATTATTGCAAGATATGGGTGAGAATCTAAAGCTTGCCCGAAAAAGGCGTAAGCTAAGTTCGGAGCAGGTGGCTCAGAGGGCAAATATTGCCCGTTCCACGCTTTGGTTGGTTGAACGGGGTTCTCCGAGCGTTGCGATAGGTATTTATGTTCAAGTACTATTTGTGTTAGGATTGGAAAGAGATATCGCCAAACTTGGTGCAGATGACGAACTGGGGCACAAATTACAAGATGCCAAACTTCTGCAGAGCACATCTAGTAGACCTTTAAGAAAAAGGAAATGAAGCAAAATATGAATGATCACCGAGAGATTTGGGTTTTTGCAGATTGGTTAGGTCTTGAAGGACCCCTATTGATGGGGATACTTAGTTGTACTCTTGCAAGGCGTAAGGAAGTATTTTCTTTTGAGTACGATCAAAAGTGGCTTCTGTCAAAACAAAAGTTCATGATCGATCCCGATTTGCAATTTTTTCCAGGGCAGCAGTTCCTTCGGGAAGACAAATCTAATTTTGGGATATTTATGGATTCTTCTCCCGACCGCTGGGGTACCAAACTCATGATCCGTCGTGAAGCTATTGATGCCAGGATAGGTAGTCGCCCAGTGCGCACACTTCAAAATAGTGACTTTTTGCTTGGAGTTTATGATCAGCACCGCATGGGTGCCCTACGTTTTAAGCTTGATCCAGATGGTCCATTTTTAGATGACGATCAAAACATGCCTGCTCCACCAATGACTGCTTTACGTGCACTTGAAGCAGCAAGCAAAAAACTGGAGGACGATGGTAATCTAGATGATCCCAATTACAGCAAATGGCTGAGTATGCTTGTCGCTCCCGGGGGATCGCTTGGAGGAGCAAGACCCAAATCGGGAGTGATTGATACTGATGGGACACTTTGGATTGCCAAGTTTCCAAGTGGAAACGATGATTACAACCTTGGGGCATGGGAATGGGTTGCTGCTCAATTAGCCCGGCAATGTAGAATTGAGGTTCCGGAGCATTTTTACCGGAAATTTTCCGGTAAACATTATACCTTCATTACAAAGAGATTCGATAGAGCACCAGCTGAAAAACGGATTCATTTTGCTTCAGCTATGACATTATTGGGACAGCAAGATGGAGCAGATCATGCCAGCGGCATCAGCTATCTCGATCTTGCAGAATTCATCAGTCGTCACGGTGCTAATCCTCAACAGGATCTGGAGCAACTATGGAGACGTATAGTTTTCAATATATGTATATCCAATACTGATGATCATTTAAGGAACCATGGTTTCTTATTAAGCGATCAAGGATGGATTTTGTCGCCCGCCTACGATGTTAATCCCGTTCCTAGCGGTTCAGGACTCACACTAAATGTATCTGAGGATGATAATTCTCTTGATCTCGAATTGGCGATTGATGTGGCTGATTATTTTCGCCTTGATAAAAAACATGCAAGGGAAATCGCAACTCAGATTGCCGAAGTAGTTGGGGAATGGTCGGCAGTTGCAGAAGAAGCGGAGATTAGTAAAGGAGAACGTGAGATGATGCGCCCTGCATTTGCGGCAGCTATTGATTTTTTGGATAAATAATTATTAGTAAAATGATTGTTATTTAAATCATTCACAATTATTTAGTTTGAAATAACAATCATTATATATCGAATGTAGTCATCCTTAATTGTGAAAACGTTAGCAACAATTTCTGTCTGATAAACTATAATATGATATATTCGATTGTTATCAACTAATGAAATGAAAATAAAGATAATTAGTGACTTGCATCAGGAATTTGGTATCTCAGATTTGGATTTTAGCAGTGCTGATCTCACTATCCTGGCTGGAGATACAAACTTGGGGACAAAAGGAATAGAGTGGGTAAAGCAAAACATCCCTGATAAACCGGTAATATATTTATTGGGTAATCACGAATATTATAAAGGATCTTACCCGAAGACACTCAACAAAATACTTGAAGCATCTAAAAACTCAAATGTAAATGTCCTTGAAAATAATATGGTTGAGTTTGAGGGCATAAGGTTCCACGGTGCAACTATGTGGACGGATTTTTCCTTATATGGAAATCCTGTGGAGTCTGGCATTATTTGTCAAGCCAAAATGAACGATTATGTGCAGATACGCAGAGATCCAGCTTATTCAAAGTTAAGAACAATAGATACCTATCAGATTCACCAGAAATCAAAATTTTGGCTGCAAGAAAGTCTGAAAGAATCACGCGGTTATAAGAATGTGGTAATTACCCATCATGCACCTAGCCTGCAATCAATACCCGAGCTTTATAGAGATGATGTCCTGTCATCTGCCTATGCTTCAAACCTTGAAGATGTGATTTTGGAGCATCAGCCCTTATATTGGATTCATGGCCATATCCATACGCCTACCAGATATACTATTGGTGACACTGAAATTATTTGTAATCCACACGGCTATTTGAGTGAGAAATATAATGGCTATGAGAAAGATTTGATCATTGAGATTTAGGAATCAGGTAAAAGTTCGTCTAGAAATTACAGGCATTGGTCTAGTAGTTACTAGTGCTGGTATAATACGGGGTTTTTGCCTGCAACGTTTGATGGACAGCTGCGTCTTAATAACAAACAATAGCAAAAACCTAAAATATAAACGATATGAAAACTTTAGCAAAAACAATATTCGCAGCAGCATTAACAGCAGTAGTATTAACTTCATCAATGGTGGCAACTTTTGCAGCTGAGCCAATTAAAGCAGAAACAAAAACCTCTTCATTATCAAAATTCAACAGGATCTGGGTAAGCGGGAACGTTAAAGTCATCTTAACCCAAGGTGACAAACAAAATGTAGAGGGTGCGAGTAATTATGACGCTGCAAAAACCTCCGTATCAACTGATGGAATAACCTTATTTATCAATTCAATGGAAACCAGTCAGGTAACACTAAATATTACCGTAAAAGATTTGGAGAGAATTGAAGCTTATGGTCAATCGGTTGTGGTGACCAGCAATAATTTCGATGTGAAATACCTGCAGTTATTTTTGGGACAAAGTGCTACAGCAAAGATCAAAACTACAGCAGGCAGTTTATACACTATCGTTAAGGATGATGCGGTATTAAAGTTAAATGGTACTGCGAATGAAAGTACAATGATCGCTAACATGAAAAATGTAAAATTAGCTGACTTTGCCGCTTTGAAATCTTCCTCTTTTGCTTCTCAAGCGATAATGGATGCGGAACAAAGCGCAATGGTTTTAGCAAGATAGAAAATACCAAACATATAAGTTTCGGCTACCCATATGGGTGGTTTTTTTTTGTAAGACAAATTCTTATTTAGATATTACTATTAATTCTTAAAGATGTTTTCCCTGTGCCATGTTATTGCAGCAAGCTCAGGAAAATGGATTCGTTCTTTTGGTAATATAATTTTTCTATGGATTAGGCTATTTCCCACGCGGATACGATTGCGGTGTTCCAGATTGAAAGCCGGGCGCAGCAGTCGATCCTCCCCCGATTGCGTCCCAACTGTTTTTATGATCTGGTGATTGAAGTGGCTATTGTTCGGACGGGACTGATTCAGGGGGATATGGTACATCCTTATCTGCGTCGGCGGAATGGAGAAGAGCCGGTGTAATATCCTTCGGCGGAATTGAAAGAGATTCTGGGTAGAACATTAGGCGTGCCTTTATTCCAGGAGCAGGCGATGAAGATTGCGATCGTGGTGGCAGGCTTTACTCCTGCTGAGGCTGATGCCTTGAGGCGAAGCATGGCGACTTTTAAATTTAAAGGTTTAGAAATTCCTGTAACAGAATTAGGGTAAATATTTGCAATTCCTGTAACAGAATTAGGGTAAATGCATCAGGTGTTACCTAAATTTTTGGTTTTTTAGTGGACAAAACAACCTAATAAAAACAGCATTTTGAATCCCTTTTGATACCTTATACTAAGGCACAAACAAATCATCCATGGTAACTTCGTTCTGTACCAGGCCAATAGAATACATATTGTCTTTGGTGCCATAGGTTGTAACCATGACTAAAAAAAGTGCTTTTTTAGTTTTACTCTCCCGACGAAATATATCAAGTTTGTTCTTTAACTCAGTCGCATAGGTTTTATCTATAGCAAACTCAGCATTTGAGAACTTCATTTCACATATACTTATCACATTATCCTGTCTGTCCAGCAAAAGATCGATCTGTGCACCATTTCCATCTTTAGGAGAATGCCGCCAAGCTGATGTTTCAGTGAACACTCCAGAAATACCAAGCGCTTGTTTAATATTATCTGTATGCTTCATGCAGATCGCTTCGAAAGCGTAGCCACTCCAACTCCTCCAGGAAGACGTTGATGATTTTTTTACCCATGTACCTGCACCGGTGGCTCGGGAATGTTCAATAAATTTAAGGTAGAAAAGGCTGTATTCATCGCTAAGCTTGTAAATGCTCTGATTGGCATTCTTCTGGAAAGGCAGGTGCGGCGTAATGAAGCCAGATTCCACAAGTTCCTCAAGTAAAACACTGGTAGTCCCCCCACTCTGTAGGTTGCATGTCTGTATGATTTCGTTTCTTGTCAATCCCGAGGGTTTATCCGCGAGTGCCTTAACTACGGAAATATGCCTGTCTGCGTTTTCGAAAAGAGAACGGTATAGGTTTGCGAATTCTGTTGAAAGGAGACCATCCTTGGTGAAGCAAAGCCTGTCAATGACCTGGGTAGCACTTTCCCCTTTTTTTAGTTCTTTCAGGTAATGGGGGACACCCCCCATTGCCATAAAAATGGTTAGCACCTGGTAACGGTCAATATGGATATTATTACTTTTTAGGTACTGTTCTGTCTCGTACAATGTGAAAGGTAACAGGCGGATTTTACGTGTTAAGCGATTGTGCAGGCCTCCTTTGCTATTGACAACTTTTTTGATCATCCAAGTGGCAGCAGATCCACAGATCGTAACAATCAGGTTTGGCTGTTGTGAGGCCCATTGGTTCCAAAAATATTCAAATGCAGAAAGAAATCCAGATTTATGCGAACTTAGCCAAGGGAATTCATCAAAGAAAATTACAGCTTTTCTTTTTTTAAGTATAGGGGCTGCAAATTCCCTAAGTTGCCAGAAAGCTTCCGTCCAGTTCTTAGGAGCTGCAGGAGTTAATCCTGAGCCTAATGCATCTGCGATAGCCTTGCTAAAATTGAGTAATTGCACGCTAGCATTCGCGTCGTGAACTCCCGACAGTTCAAAAATGAGCTGTTTGTGGAAGACCGATCGGATCAAGAAAGTTTTTCCGACTCTTCTCCTGCCAAAGACTGCTAAGAGTTCTGATGAGGACGAAGCAAGCGCCTCAGATAATATTTTCTTTTCCGCTATTCTTCCGATGAGCACTTCCATATTTCTTCTTCTAAGAGATTAAAATAATTTTATCCGCAGCCAAAACATTATTCAAATATAGTGTTTTGGCTGTGGATAAAAAAATATCTTCAGCCAAAACGTATATAAAATGAGCTAATTTGGCTGTTGATAGATAGATTTTGCTTGAATAAAAGTTCTTTAAATCGCCCTATCATTTGCTATTTCCTCAGCTAAAGTCATATCCTTCAGAGATTCTTGCAATTTCAGCCCCCCTCTCTTTCCGGCAGTAATAATGTGCCCAGGAATCACATTTACATTCAAATTATAATCAAAGCAGTTTTTCAATTTGTCACAATTTAGATCTACTGCCGAGTTCTTACAGACAAGGGATTCGAATATTTCTGATATCTGAAAAAAACTAAACTGCAGTAACTTTCGTAAGTTCCCTTTAAACTATCTTCAATAGTTTGTTCTCAACCAAATATTACTGTAAGTGAAGAAAAAAGAAAAAACTGAGCTTTTAAAACAAGAGCTTATTTACCAAGCAATTGAGTCTGAAATCCTAAGCCCAACTCTAAAGTTATTAATCAATCAGGCTGACAATCTTCTCTCAGCACCACATCATATGAATGAGCATACTGTATGCCTCTTCAAAAAGCTTATAGATTATTTAGAAAGAACTAAATCCATGGAATCTATTTGTTTGGAACTATCAGTTTCAAGTTATCCCGATGCGATCATAAATTCGATGAAGATGGCCAAAGTATTTGCAAATAGAAAAGCGCAGCTCAGTATGAAAATTCGAGTCTTAAGACCAATCATTTTAAATTGCATCATGGAAAGTACATTCCTAGAAACAAAAGTATTGCTTGATTCCGAATTATACGGCCGATATCTCAAACGATCGGAAGATTTCATGTTCGAATCGATGAAGGCTAATACATATAAAAACTAAATGAGTTGATTTTTACAATATTCGTGTTTTCAAGGCGCAAGTATTAACTTCTCCCCTTTATTCGGCATCAGTAACGTTATGATGCAAATATAGACTACCGAGAGCCATACCGTTCCCAAAAAAAATATTTCATGATTAAAGTTCCAAAGGCAGTATTTGTAAATCCACGAATTACAATATGATCACAAAATGATCAGACAGCAGTTTTGGATAGCTCTATCAATAGTAATATTTTTTTTTATAAGTAATAACAGCAAGGCAGGTAACTGGTTAAGTCCACTACGTCAATAATATCATACAATGGATTTTAAATCAAAATGTTAACGTTGAGTACTTCATTAGATCCGAGACGATTTAATTAAAAAGTATGAGCCTTGCAGGATTGCAAGGCTTTTTTTTTATAATACTAAAGGGCTATTTAGCTAATAAGCCAAACCTGTATTTTTGTAATGCGAATCTATATACATTACCATTTATTAACTTATGCCCGGATGGGATAGGATGACTTTAATTGCAAAAGCTTTTTAAAGCTTTTGTGTTTGTTTGAATCAGAAAGCCTTGCAGTCATGTAAGGCTTTTTGTTAAGCTTTTAATAACCCGTATTTGTAAGCAAATGAAACCAGGGATGCGGAATTTTTTGTTCGGGTTTCAATGATGAGATTTTTGCGTAGTTTTTCCACCACACCTGGCTTAGTCTGTAACTCTTCACTAATTTCCAGGTTTGTAAGGCCCTTAGCAACTAATTCTATAACCTTTCTTTCTGTTTCATCGATTCCCATAAAATCAGGGATAGGGGCATTAGCTTGATTCATAGCGGATGCAATGTCTAAATTTATGCCATTTTTTTCTTATTGGACTAATTAAACATACAAGTTTTAGACCTATAGTATCCGGTGAACTCCATACTCCTAATATTTTATATAATAACTAAAATTTAGTTGAACATATAAACACATAAAAAGTCAAAAAAAAATAATTAAAAATTGGTACCTAGTAAATGCATTTAAGCGTATGCATAGGGAGATAAAATTTGTTTATTGAAGAAATTTCAATGTTGTCGTGGATCTAATTTTATCCAATTAGGAATTTCCTTTAGTGCAATCGATTACCCTCAACATCCAATATGGTATTTATTCGCCACCAGACTTAACTCATTGAGCAATTTGACCTGGTGTTTATGATTTTTTTCATATTTAATGCGCTCGGATAATTACCCTAACCATGCCAGGTAAGGATAAATATTCAAAATTAAACTAAGTTACACCTCTTACAGGGTGCAAAATTTACAACGAGTAAAAAAACTATAATCCGTCAGGCAATATGGAATATTTTGCCGGTTGAATGTCATAGCCTTGAAACGGTAGGGAGTAACTGCTAAGGCTATCAAAGTCTTTACCTAAATAAAAAAGCCAGATAAGCTGAAATCAATTTTAACGTATTAATACCCTATTTTTAGTCTTGCTTTTACTCGTAATATGAAATTTTTATTATTGCACGGACAATTCAGTCTTAAGGATCAATGGATGACGATCCTTTAGTTCTTTCGGATGAAAGATATAAATCCCTCTCGCCCTTTTGCTTGAGGGATTTGCTTTATAAATTTTTGCTCTTCTCATGTTACAATCGCGCATTTCCATGCCATTTTAGGTACTGATCGTTAAGGATAAATGTTAATATTTCCGATTTTTATATTCGCGTTTGTTTTAGAAATACAGATTAATATGCCGCTATTTTTTCAATACAGCAAAATGTTGATTCAGTATTTTAGTTATTTTTTCAATGTAGAATAGACGTTTAGAACAATAGCACTATATAATAAAAAAGAACTGCAAGGCTTCTTGTTCAGTATTTTCAAGATTAATCACAACCCCGTTGTTTCCAAATATTATGTAGTATTGATGTACTAAAATTCCATACTAGCGATTTCAGCTTTTGTTTCTCTCTGCTTCGCCATCAGATCTGCCCATGAATATAACTCCTTTAAGTTCAAGCATGCTTATTGCGATAGCAGAATAAGCTAATGGTTTATTTAAATATTGGTTATGAAAAATCATAATGAAACTGCGCTAGATATGCACGCTATGGCGACAGATTGAGAATTAATTTGTTAAGCAAGTTTTTGAGATCATGCGCCTCCTGCGCATTAATACCCAGATTCTCTTTTATTCGGCTATGCAGGCGATGCGCCTGCTGTTGCAAGTCCATCCCTTTTTTTGCTAAGGATATAATGATACTGCGTTCATCTTTTTCAGATCTGGCACGTTTTACCAAGCCTAGCTCCTGCATGCGCTTTATTAGCGGAGTCAGTGTATTCGACTGCAATCTTAATTTATTGCCTAGAATACTCAAGTTGATATTGTCAGTTTCCCATAAAACCATCAGGACAATATATTGCGGATAGGTAATTTCAAGATCATCCAATACGGGTTGATAACATTTTGTAATTAGGCGAGATGCGGCATAAAGAGGGAAGCAAAGCTGGTCTTCCAGTTTAAAATATGTATCCATGTTTACGGCTTTATCTATTTATTGATGATGATATGATCAACCAAAGCGTCAAAGATAAAAAATGTAAAGCATAAAGCGCCGGCATGGTCACTTTATGCTTTAATTAAGGCTTATACTAACTCTAATGCCACTTCAACATTTCCACGAATTGCATTCGAGTAAGGACAAATTTTATGTGCTGTCTCTAACAGTTCCTGCGCTTGAACAGTTTCGATGCCTGGTAAGCTTATCTGTAGACTTGCACCTAATACAAAGCCACCTTTTCCATCCGGATGTAGTGAAATATTTGCCTTAACAGTTGTCGGTTCAGCAACCTTTACTCCTGCCTGATGCATTACTAAATTTAATGCGCTATCGAAACAGGCGGCGTAGCCCGCAGCAAATAATTGTTCCGGATTGGTATATCCTGCCCCGTTTCCTCCAAGTTCTTTTGGCATTCTCACTTCTAGCGATAATGCGCCGTCTTCACTGGATACTTTTCCATTGCGGCCACCACTTACTGATGCGCTAGTTTGGTATAATGTTTTCATTTTAATAATTTAATTAATTTATATCGCAAGCGATTATATCGTTTGCGATACAAATATCCGATATAAATTTGATCTATCAAAATGTTCATTGAAAATTGTATTGATTGAGAAAAGCTGAAACGCATGTATTGTAAGTCCAAAGACACTCATTTTAAAGTCATTAAGTTGATGTCCTGGTTTATTCTGAAATGTTGATTTTTTTGATTCGCCATAATATTTTCGTAAATTGATTTAACCAAAATATAAAGATTATGAACTTGCTTAAAAAAATTCAACACTGGGGCGATCAGCATCACCCAAAATGGCTTGATTATTTTAGAATAGTACTTGGTGTAATCCTGATATGGAAAGGGATTACATTTTATACCCATATGGAAGCCTTCAGTCATTTGATGCGTGGCGCCATGTTAGGTACAGCGGTTAGTATCAGTTTACTTGCCCATTTAATTATCGTATTACATATTTTAGGTGGAATAGCCATTACGTTGGGCACTCATACCCGATTATTTTGTCTTTTAAATCTGCCTATTCTTATCGGGGCGGTATTTTTCATCAATATGTCTGGAGGTATTTTCAAACCTTATGCCGAATTCTGGCTTTCTTCATTGGTATTAACCGGATTAATTTGTTTTATAGTAGAAGGCAATGGAATTTTATCTGTTGAAAGCCAAAAGGCAGTGAGTTAGCCTAGTATTTTGAAGCCGAAGAAAAATAAAAGGCAAGTTAACTAAATGATAAACAAGCGGTAATATTTTGATTTAAATATTAAAGTAAAAATCATTTGCAGATTAGCGCCAAGTTCGTACTTTTGCAGCGGAGAGCTGGCAGAGTGGTCGAATGCGGCAGTCTTGAAAACTGTTGACTGTAACAGGTCCGGGGGTTCGAATCCCTCGCTCTCCGCCAAAAAAAAAACAAAAGCCCTTTATCAAATGTCAAATGATGAAGGGCTTTTTTAATTATTGGGGCGTAATTTTTCAACTGGCCGAAATGAGAGATCATCAGTACCTCATGAGCACAATATTAAAAAACTTTTCTGAACCAAACAGGAAATATTCTTATTAGACTAGCAGACGGTATTGTATATGCTGAACTGCTGTTTTCAATAAACAGATTTGAAATAAATTGTGTATTTTTACCAACTTGGCCCAACAAATCATTCAAATTAATACATCGTTGTCTTTTATCCTATTATCGAAAAAAAATGAGTGTACTGGAAAGAAATAATGTACATCAACTGGGTAATGGCAGTACTACGATGATGTTTGCCCATGGGTTTGGCTGTGACCAGAACATGTGGCGCTTGATTGTTCCAGCTTTCGCTGAAAATTACAAAATCATTTTGTTTGACCATGTTGGAGCAGGGCTTTCAGACCTTAATGCGTATGATCCTGTAAAATATAACGAACTGGATGGTTATGCTCAGGATATCGTAGAGATTGCGGAAGCGCTTCAGTTGAAAGAGATCATTTTTGTAGGTCATTCGGTTAGCGCTATGATGGGCATTATGGCCGCAGCACAATCTCCGGGACTTTTTAAAGCATTAATTCTGGTTTCACCTTCACCATCCTATATCAACGATGGCGATTATATTGGTGGTTTTAGCAGAATAGAAATAGATGAATTATTGGCTTCACTGGATCAAAATCATTTGGGTTGGTCGATGACCATGGCACCAATGATTATGGCAAACGCCGACAGGGCTGAGCTGAGTGAGGAGTTAACCAATAGCTTTTGTCGTACCGATCCAACCATTGCCAGGCAGTTTGCCCGTGCAACCTTCCTAACCGATAGCAGGAGCATCTTAAAAACTTGCCACACCCCTACACTTATTCTCCAGTGTTCTGAAGATATTATTGCACCTGTAGAAGTTGGAGCGTTCATCCATCAGCAAATGAAAAATAGCAAACTTATTATTCTCGAAGCAACGGGTCATTGCCCACACTTGAGTGCACCGGCGGAAACCATTTCTGCGATCAAGGAGTTTTTATAATCGCTTTACCATTTAACCCGATGAGCAATTTATCATACGAAAATCATCTGGAGGAGTTTTTAGAAAATTCGCTCTCTGGCTATATTTCGACTAATTTACGAGGAGAAATCATTAAAGCCAATACCAAAGTAGTCACATGGTTGGGCTTCGAGAAGGAACAGCTCATCGGTAAGCGAATGACCAGTATTTTGGCAGTAGGCAGCAGGATATTTTACGAAACGCATCTGGGTCCAATGTTAAGGCTTAAAGGCTTTTTTGAAGAGGTTGCGGCAGAACTTTTATTAAGCGATGGCAGCAAAATGCAGGTATTGGTAAATGGCTATGCCAAAAAAGATGAAAACGGGCAGCCGCAGGAGATGCGACTAAATATTTATCGTGCCACAGAAAGAAAAGTTTATGAAGATAATCTCCGTCATGCCATCAGTGATGCTCAAAACACCATTCAAACTGAACGGGAGCTGGCCATTTTAAGGGAGCAGTTTATAGCTGTTTTGGGTCATGACCTTCGTAACCCTCTTGGTGCGATCAAAACCGGCTCATCGTTACTTGGGCGTTCCGTATTGTCCGATCGTGACAAATCCATTGTATCTACAATTGCTAAAAGCAGCCTTCGCATGGAAGAACTAATTGCTAATGTAATGGATTTTGCTAGGGTGAGATTGGGTGGTGGTATTTTGCTGGAGCTTAGCGATGTAATGATTGAACCCATTATTACGCATATCATTGATGAATTAATGATCTCTTATCCGGAGCGGAGCGTGATTACCCATTTTGATGTGCACAAGTCAGTCCACTGCGACATCAACCGTTTATCGCAAATGTTATCTAACTTACTGGCAAATGCGCTTACTCATGGATCGGTAGATACTCCGATTAAACTTATCGCTGATACGCAGGACGATGTGCTGAAAATTACAGTAATAAACGGCGGAAGAGCAATTCCACCGGTTGTACTCCAAACGTTGTTTGAACCCTTCACCAGGGAAGCCAACACCCCAAGCAAACAAGGTTTAGGATTAGGGCTGTACATTGCCTCACAAATCGCCAAAGCCCACGGTGGGCATTTAACTGCCAGTTCTGATACCAAAGAAACAAGCTTTATATTCCAGATGCCACTGTAGCATTTGCTATTGCCAGTATTGATATCAATTTAAACAGGATACAGTGACCTGCATCCTGTTTAAGGTTGTAATTATTGGGTTGGGTTTTGGGTTAATTTTCCAGGATAAGAATTGATCGCACTTTGCGGAATATAATACACCACCCGAAAATCGTTAGCGCTTATATCTGCAGTTTGATTCTGTGGCCCCGGATATCGGCGCACCAAAGGTTTTCCGTTGCGGAATACATCAAAACTTCTTTCTGCCTGGTAAGCCAACTCCAGCTGACGCTCCTTATCAATTAAATTGCCTGCATTTGCCGCAGTAAGCGATGAGTAGCCACCATTAACAATTGAACGCGTACGGATGGTATTTAAATCGCTAAGTGCTTCCGTATACCACTGCAATTTTGCATAAGCTTCTGCCCTGTTCAAATAAACTTCTCCGAGCCTGCTGATTACCGGTGAATGAAGGTGTGAGTTTTCGCCTTCGCGAGAATCTTTTACAATATAGAATTGCGGATAAACCCGGTTCAAGGTAATGAAGTTATCAATCACTCCAGTATACGTTTTCCCGTTTTTGTAATTGATGCTGTAAATCTCCTGAGCGGCATCTACCGGTGTCAGGGTGTATACATCCGTACCTTCTGTACAGGTTATTATATTTCCATTTCTGGTAATATTGGCCTGCACATAGTTTAAGGTATTGGCGCCATCATCTTTAATGAACCGGAACACTTCCGTAAACCCACCCGAAGCATTGGTAGCATAAGTTGGCTCAATAAAAGCAGCCCGGGCATCTACAATTTTATATTTCGCGGGGCGCCAGTCGTTCCTGCCGGTTTCATTTAACAAATCGATATATTTTGCGCTGGCATACATCTCACCCCAACCCTGGCCACCAATGTTTGCGTACATACCGCCAATACCATAGTAGTGATCTGAACCTGAAAATTCAGAAGCAACGCGTTTGATGGCAAAAATTGTTTCTTTATTGCTTTCAGGTAAAAAGGTGTTATACTTCATAAAATCTGCCCGTGGAAGTAGGCTGTAACGGGTTGAGCCTGAAATTACTTTTGTGGCATAATCTACCGATAGTTGAGCAAATGCCTGATTAGGATTTTCGTAAGTTCCACTCATGTATAAATAAACCCTTGAAAGTAATGCCTGGGCAGCTTCTTTTGAGGCAAAAATAGAACCCTTGTTTACGTTAATCAGTTCTTCGGCTTTTTTCAAGTCGGCTATCACCTGCTCATAAGTTGCCTTCACACTGGCACGATCTGGCAGATTCAAATTGATAACATCGGCTGGTGTTCCGTTTACAATTGGCACTCCCAGATTGGTTTCTGGGTTTTGATAATATGGACGACCGTATGCCCTCACCAGATAAAAATAAATTAATCCACGGATAAAATAACACTCTCCTAATTTACTGTCTAGTGTGGTGCTTTTACCTTGCGGGATCATACTAATGATATTGGATGCCTGGGCAACGGCCTTGTAACCGCTATCCCAAAAGGTTGATAACCTGGAGTTGTTCGGTGTTCTTGCAAAAGAGATAAACTCATAAAAAGCATCAGTAGAAGAACCTCTAATCATGATGTTATCTCCGGCATATTCACCCAAGCGGTGCATAGGATCTGACCAGGCTTTCAGCTGGGCATAAGTTCCGTTAAGTAATGCATCAATAGATTCTTCCGGGTTGTTATTTATTTTTTCAGACTGTAGTGAACCGAATGGCTCTCTGTCGATTTTGCAGGATGATATTGCGATCACTGCAAACAATATAACTAAGATCTTTTTCATTTTTGTATGAATTAGAATGAAACATTAAGACCGAACATAAATTTTCTGGTCATAGGATAAACTGACGGACCTGCTGAGAAAAGAACATTTCCGGTATCTTCAGCCACCGGAATCTCCGGATCAACACCTGAGTATTTCGTGATCACAAACAGGTTTTCGCCAGAAATAAAGGCCCTCAGATTTCTGATTTTATACTTTTTCAGGTCGAAGTTATAACCTAGCGCCAGTGAACGCATTCTGAAAAAGTCATTGCTTTCGATATAACGTGAAGAAACTGAATTTCCTTTATCCTGATTATTGTATCGTGCTACCGGATGGGTGGCAATATCTCCTGGCTTTTGCCATCTCGACCAGCCTTCCATCAGTTGCATTTGATTTCGATCCGTATATGTACCATCGGCATCATATTCCTGACGGGAGTAGTTGTAAATTTTTCCACCAATAGAGTAGCCAAAAACTGCATTTAAATCGAATCCTTTATACCTCAGATAAGTGGTAATGCCACCAAACAAATCAGGAGAAGCATTGTCTAATTTTTCTTCTGTAGCTTTTGAATAATCTGAAGTTGTTGTTCTGGATATCTCATTACCCTCAGCATCTCTTGTTACCGTATACCAGGTGGGTTTACCATCTGCCGGGTTTACGCCTGCCCATTCTCTCATGTAGTAGGTATCTACAGGAAGGCCAATCTGGATTACCCTGTTGGCCGAACCGGCAATACCCGTGCCATCACCAACAATCAGTGGTTTTGAGGTATAAGTTCCATCCAGGTTTCTGGTTTTATAAATATCAGTCAATTTATTACGATTGTGACCTAAATTTACATCTAAACTCCAGGTCAAGTCTTTCGTTTTAAGAATATCACCTCCCAGCGCAACCTCAATACCTTTGTTGCTCATTTTACCAATGTTTTGCGAAATGCTGGTGATGCCCGTTAAGCCGCTAATGGGTACATTGTATAAAATGTTGTCTGTGTTTTTGATGTAATAATCTACTGTTAACCTTGCCCTGTTATTAAAGGCGTTTACATCCAGGCCAATGCCACTGGTATAAGTTTGCTCCCAGGTTAAATTCGGGTTACCCAACTGACTGATTAACAAGCCAGGAACACCATTATAACCTGCCGCCGGGTTAACCGCATATAAATCATATTGAGGATATAAACTTGCCGGGCGGTTACCTACAGAACCGAAGGCTGCACGAAGCTTTAATGTATTGATATATTTCGCTTTGAACCATTCCTCGCGACTGATATTCCAGCCGCCACTTACAGAAAAGAAATTACCGTATTTCTTTCCAAAATTGGAAGCACCATCTCTACGAAGTGATACCTGAGCCAGATACCGGCCATCATAATCATAATTGGAATTAAACAAAACTGACTGTACCGCCCACTGGCTAATTCCACCTCTTGTTCTTTCTGGTTTTGCTGTTACATCCAACACTTCAAAGCCCGGAACTATACCCGTTCCGTACGCATCAAGTGTTTTGTTCGAAAAATCATTGAATTCATAACCAACCAGTGCATTTAAATTATGCTTTGCCCAGTTATTGCTGTAACGTAAAATCTGGTTGGTATATCTACGGGTATATTCAGAACGGTAATCCGTTACCCTTCCGTTTACACTTAAGCCGCCATTAGAACGTGGGTCGGTATAACCTGCTGCTGCATAACTGTTATAACGATAATTGTTAACGGAAGCAAAAGTGAGGTTTTTAGTGATTTTGATATCAAAATCTAAGTTCCCCATAAATTCATAATTCACGTTCGAACCTTTGTTCCATTGCAAATCGTACAAATAGTTGGTACTTGCTGTGTTTACCCAAAGGGATGAACGGTGTGGCACCAAATTTCCGTTTGCATCATATGGACTATCCCAGGGCAGGTTTGAATAAATTGAAGTAACTGAATATTGTTGATCGAAAACGCTGCGTCTGGAGCCTACCAGTGATGGCTTAATCGTTAGCCATGAATATGGCATATACGTGGTATTTAACCTGAAATTATAGCGCTCGTAATCATACCCTCTCACTGCTCCAGATTCATCATAATACCCTACCGATAAGAATGATTGTAGTTTTTCTGTTCCACCCTGGAGCGATATATTGTGATTTTGGTTAAATCCTGTTTTGGTTGCCAAATCCCACCAATCGAAATTGCTGTTCCGTAACTCTGGTTTCCAGCGTGGAAAGCTGATGGTGTTGGCGTTAGCAAAGGATGAAAAGTAATCATATAATTCCGCCCCGTCCATCATCTGCAAATTGCCGTTTGTTAACTGGTTTACCCCTACCCGTGAAGATACATCAATCGTCATTTGCCCAGACTTGGCTCTTTTGGTGGTGACTACGATTACCCCGTTGGCACCCTGCGAACCATAAATCGCAGTGGAGGCCGCATCTTTTAACACCGTCATTGATTCGATATCCTCGGGGTTCAGTTCGCCGGGGCTTGAACCTACAATTACGCCATCTAAAACCCATAGTGGGTTGGTTGTCCCATTTAAAGTAGCCTGACCACGAATGATGACAGAAGCTGCCGCACCAGGTTTGCCTGAACCTGGTGCTACAAATAATCCCGGCGCTTTTCCGGCCAATAGATTTTGTACGTTCGGTGAGGTTACGTTTTTCAGTTTATCTCCACTGATGGTACTCAAAGCGCCGGTTAAACTCTGGCGTTTTTGTACACTATAACCCACTACAACGAGTTCGTTTAGTGTTTCTGCAGATTCGGACAAAGTAATTACGCCCATTGCTGCACCAGTAATGGCTACTTCTTTGGTGGTAAAACCAATTGAGCTGATCACGAGGGTTTCACCAGCCTGCGCTTCGATACTGAACGCACCTAAATTATTTGATGAAGTTACGCGATTGGTTCCTTTTACCGTAATGCTCGCTCCGGGGATGGCTCCGCCCTTTGCATCCTTCACCGTTCCGGTGATGATATCAAAAGCATTTTCGGTTGAACTTGCAAATTCACGTTCGCCTGCTTTGTTTAACAGATGATGACGTGTTCCACTCACCGGCTTTACTGTGGCAGTAAGAGGCGTTTCTGCATGTGCCGCAACGGAGATTCCCAGGTGAGCCAGGATCAGCATGGTTACCGGCGCAAAAAATCGCTTTTTGTTTTGTTTTTGGTTAGTTATTTGTTTCATTGAGTTAAAGTTTGTTGAATGGTTTTAATCAATTTTTTAGTTAGTTGTTAAGGGTTTGTTGGTTATTGGCATACGCTTTAGTTTGGTTTATCATTAAATTCATCTTCGCTCCCGGCTTGCCACAGGCCACATCCGGGTTTGGGATTCTTCAGATTTAGTCGGCTTGTTTAATTTCTTCTCTTGCTATAAATTTTTCGAATGCAGCAACATTTTCTGTGTACTTATTTAAGAGATGGATCTGGTTTTTCGCCCGGTTGAGGTTGTGTTCAGGGTAAGTGGCGCCATAATAAATGTCGCCGTTTAAAAAGTCGGTTAAAAACCGTAGCGCCTGCATAAATATGATAAACTGGCCTGCGTAGATGAATAATTCACGTTCCGATGATGTGAGTACCGTATCCATTTCACTCATATAACCCCGATAAATTGCTTCAAAAATCTCCACGCGAATCTCGATCAGGCTAAAGTCTGTTTCTTCCTCTGTCGCTGGCGAAAGATAGGTCCGCATCATATCCCCAACATCACTAATGAAATATCCCGGCATCACCGTGTCGAGGTCGATTACGCATATTCCATGTCCAGTAACCCGGTGCAGCAGTACATTACTGATTTTCGTATCGTGATGAAATATCCTCACTTTAAGTTGATTTCTTGTTATGATTTCATCGTACTTTTGAGCAACATCCATATGTTTAGCCAACTGTTGAATGGCCCAGGCCGCAGCTGATAACCTGGATTCATCTGCCAATTTGAGTGCTTGCCTGTATTGCGCCACACGCAGGCTTAAATTGTGAAAATCTCGGAGTGGAAAATTGATTTTGCTCACATCGAAATCTTTGAGCAGTTTGCTAAACTGCCCGAATTGCTTTGCAGCCTGGAAAGCCTGGCCTGGATGCACCACTTTATCTATCGTTATCGATTCCGGAACGAAAGGAAAAATCCTAAAAGTGTATCCGCCTATATTAAGCACAGATTGGCCCGAACGGGTTTGAATCGGGCCAACAAACAAATATTCTGGTGCAGTGTGGTTCAGGTAGCTTTTTAACCTGACGATATTTTCGATAATCTCTTCCGGGGATGTGAAAATATCGGTATTGATTTGCTGAAGGATAAAATCACCATTAACGGTGCTTACCTTCCAGGTATTGTTAATTAATCCCCCGCCAAAAAGGCTGTATGCTGTTTCCGGCCCATCTAAATTAAAGCCTTTTAAAACTTCTAAGATCATATCGTAATTACTGGCTGCTTTGTATCGAAAATTAAAAGATCGGTATCAGACGATTAAAAGCCACTATCATCAAGGGCGAAAATATTTTTACGTTCTTTCCACTTCCCGTTTGTAAAATCAGGAAACTTCTGCGGCATGTTCCCTTCTTTTAATGATTGTGTAGATAGCGGAGTGATCACGCTCATGGTTACCGAGTCGTAAACATCAATTGGGGTCTGTTTTTTCTGTTTTACAGCTTGAATAAACCCATTAAATACAAACCAGTCCATGCCACCATGGCCAGCTCCCACGGCTTCTTTTTCGTATTTTTTCCATAGCGGATGATCATATTTCTCAAACCACTCTTTTACAGGTTGCCATTTGTGATCGCCTTTTGATTCTTTTTCGATATAAATGGATTTGTTGACATCCATCCAAATGCCATCCGTTCCCTGCACCCTGAAACCAATTGAATATGGGCGGGGCAAATGTGTATCATGACTAAGCATTACGGTTTCGCCATTGGCGCAATTGATGAGTGTTGTGGTTACATCGCCGTTTTTATAATTGATTTTAGCATTGGGGTGGCCTGGAGACAGATCTTCCACGTAGGCTGCCAAACCTCTTGCTTTTGAACTGAAGGATACGAGATTGGTAAAGCGGTTTCCGCGGTTGATATTTGCGTATTGCATAATCGGGCCAGCGCCATGAGTTGGGTACAAATCACCATCTTGGTCGATGTTGAATTGTGTTCTCCATTGTGCCTCACTTCTGGCATTGGGGCCAAATTCTACTCCATTGCCATAATATGCTTTGCCATCATTGAACAACACATTTCGGAGATTGTGCTGATAGCCACCCTCAAGGTGTACCAACTCCCCAAAAACACCTTGCCTGACCATGTTTAAAGCAGCCATCACATCTCTTCGGTAACACACATTCTCTAAAGTCATGTATGGCATTCCGGTTTTCTCTGAAGTTTTTACGATATCCCAATGATCTTGAACCGTTAGGCCTGCAATTACTTCGCATCCCACATATTTGCCAGCCTTCATTGCATCAACCGCCTGGTCTCTGTGAAATTGCCAGGGCGTAGCGATGATTACTGCGTCGATGTCTTTACGATCTAAAAGTTTTTTGTAAGCATCTGTACCACCAGTATATTCCTTTGCTGCCGTACGCCCAGCCTTCGCAATTGCCGCTCTGCAGATTTTAAGTGAACTTTCCTGTGTATCGCAGATTGCAACGATATCTACATCATCACGTAATAAGCCTTCAGAAATATGGCTCATTCCTCTGGCGCCCACGCCGATATAACCAAGCTTAACCTTACTGTTATCTGATTTCGCAAATAGTGCCCCGCCTGGTAAAATCGTCAGGCCGGCAGCTGTCAACGTACTGTTTTTAATAAATTCTCTACGCTCCATTGTTTACCTAATTTGTTTGTTTTTATAAGTATTCCGCTTTCGGATTAAGATAAAACTAGGGGCAATTGGAGCGAAAAACGACAAATGAAACATCCAAACAACAGCCAAAAGAATGAATGATTAAAATTTTGATTTTCAGCTATTTAATGTCAGTTTTTTACACAGATGGATGATAAAAATTATGGATTAGCATGCACAAAGAGGCGTAATAAAAATGGAGTAGTTTGAAAATGGAAGCTAATTAATAAGATTCGCCTGTATTGAGGTCGGATAGTTCGGGAGATGCAGCCGTTCCTATTCCATTAAATAAAATTTTAACCCCCAATACTTTACCAATAGATTTAGTGTAGGTAGTATTGAGCAAATTTTTATCGTTGATAAATAATGACACCTTTTTATTTTTTACCAGAAGTTTCACATTACCTCCGGCACTAAAATCATAACTCATGTTGCTTAGGTTTTTGGAAGTGCCATTTACATGAAGTTCAGAAAAGTTATACTCTGAAAAAGCAGAACAACTCGGTTTTACCATTAATACACGGTGACGACCCTCGCTGCCGAGGATAAAAATGCTGGCTTGCATACAGGCAATTCCGGGTCTGCTTTCTTCAGTTTTTAATTGACACCTAAATAAAAAATTATCGCCGCTAATGTTGCTGGAATGGATGTTACTAAAGCCGATCATAAACGGTTTGGCAAGGTTTATCCCAGCAGAATCCAGCTGTTTGGCTGAAACAAATAATTTTTGTTTCGATAGCGGCTTTAGGCGGGCGATTGGAAAAGCGCTAAGCGAATCGTGACCGGAATTTGCTACCCAACCCTTGGTTTGCATGGACACAGCTATTGTATCTATAGCTTTATTTTTATAGAATAGCCGAACATGTACTACACCAGGATTTTTAAAAAACTGCACCACTTCCTGATTTGCGGTGATCGTTTTTAGCGGTCCTTCATCCATAAAATTTATCGTAAACTGCTTATCTTCATTTACGTTACCAAGCCGCGATAATTTGAAAATAGCCGTATGCGGCACCTCACCATTTGGATTTTCGCAAATTAGTTTTACTTCACCTGGTTTAACTTGATCAATTTTGTTGAAGAGTATAAAACCACCCACTGCAATGGCCAGTATAAATAGAGCTAAATAAATGAACAGTTTTGAAGTGCGGGCTTTAGAACTCTGTTCGGTGGAGATGACATGCTCGACATCGGCGTGTTCAACTTCTGGTTTAATCGCTGGTGCTACCTGAGGTGCGAAACGGTTAATCAGCTCGAATTCCTGCCAGTCCCTATAGCCAATAAATTGCGCTAGGGCATCGCGGGTAGCCTTTTGAGGGTAGTAGCGGGTGGGGGTTTTCAGCCTTCCAAAAATCCTTTTTAATGTATTTTCACTTAGATAAACTTTGGTTTGCCTTCCTAACTGACTATTTAAAAGGTTATAATCCCTAGAGCGCCAATCTGCAATAGGCTTTGAACCCATTTTTTCTTCGATTTTCTTGCCACATAAATCCAGAATTTCGAAGAACCGTTTATCGTCAGATGGTGTAGGGATAGGTGTCATTCTTAAGTGTTATCTGAAGCTGTTTCAAAATTAATCAATGTAGCCCAGGAAATTTGAAACTCCTGTTGGAGAATGCTATATCAGGTTTCGAAATGCCAGGATTATGCCTTTATCTGATATATTTAAGGTCACACATTCAAATTATCAATATTATCAATACTTAATGCCATATCAAATCAATAAGGAAGCGAAGGCAAGTCAAACCAGGAAATAATTTTCTGTAAGATGTTAAAAAGATCGCTAAAAAAGCTACGCAAACGTTTGTCTGTTTTTTCAACACCTTACAATCGTATGTTATTCGATCCGCTTGAGAACGAGATTAAATTACAGGCCCGCAAAAAAGCCTTCCATCTCTGGAAGGCTTTAAGTATTTTATATTTGGTTAGAAAAAAAAACGCTCTACCTTGAGCGGCAGAGCGTCCACTAATTAATCTATCGTCCCGGAAAGACTAAAGTGTAAAGTTATTACATAATTACTTCACATGTTATAGCCCTTTTGAGCTATCAGAATCACGAAACAAAGTGAATATTTTTATGGTTCAATTTAATTAAATGAGAGAAACTAATAATTCCCCAAAAATAATGGGTATAGATGACCTTGAACTCAAAATGATAGAATTGATAGCGCAAGGTTTGACCTACACCGAGATAAGTGAAAAACTTAAATTAGAAGAAAATAAGGTTGAAAACATCAGGAAAAATTTAATTATCAAAACCCGAACGAAGAACACGGCATCGCTGGTGTCGTTTGCTTATAAATATGGTTTACTAAAAGTATAAAACCTTTTCATTTCTCATCAGCATTTACCGATGCAATTGCAATTTCTTTCAAGCGCTACTTTTCTATCCGGTATCTGCTGCACTGATCAGCATGCTGATTTTATAGATACAAAAAATGCGCTGCAAAAAGACAGCGCATTTTTTTTGTATCGAAATTTTTAATAACCTGTAGCGGCCAACCTTAATGCTTAGGTTAGGGTTTAATGTCAATCACATCGCCAGCGCTAAATATTCCGAATTCTGCCTGATTAAACTTTAGCAAGCCTTTATCAGTTGTTTTTAAACTTTTTGGATTCGCTAACCGAATAACCTGGCTTTCGCCGGCAACAGTAGCTTTAGTGCCATGAACAATAATTGCCGTACTTTCATCAATGCCAACACATACCAGATCAGGATAAGCAGCCAAAGCTGAGATCAGGCGGTTGTAGCGATTGCGTTTGAGGAAATGCTGATCGATAATGGTATTTTCCAACAAGCCCATTCCCTGAGAAAACTCAATGTTTTTATCCCAAAGTTTATTAAAAGTCTCTTTATAAACCGTATCCAGCAATTGCTTTCCGGTAATCATATATTTACTCATTACCGCAGCGCCTGCACTTGTACCGGCAATGGTTGCACCATTTTGGTAGGCTTTATGAATGGCTGCATAAACTGGCGTGTTCAATACTACCTTCATAAAACGGCTTTGATCACCTCCCAGGATATAAATCAATTTTGCATTGGCCAAAGAATCGGTCCATTTTTTGTCATTTACATCATGCCTGGCGAAATTGAAATTTTTAATGGTACGCGGATCCAGCTTTTGCAACTGCGTGGAAAGCGTTCCAAAGCCGACATCCGGAACTTCGCTTGCCATCGGTAAAACGATGATGTAATCACTCGGTTTCAGTTCGGCCGTTTGCAGCATCTGCTTCATCAACTCATCAGAACGATTACCACCGCCGATAATAAATAGATTTCCTTTTGCTGTTTTACTTTGCGCATTCGCGAATAACGAAACCCCGAGTAAAAAAGCCAATAAAAAAGCGTTCTTCATTATTTATAAATGTTGACTTCGATTTTACCATCTGCAGTAATTGCACCACGATACATTCCTTCGGTATTAAATGGCATCGAGATATTTCCTTTTTTATCCAATGCAATTAAGCCACCATCGCCACCCATTTTACCTACTTTATCCAATGCAATTTTTGATGCTTCGGCAACGGATAAGCCTTTGTATTCCATTAAATCGGAAATGGTTTTTGCCACCACATTACGGATATAAAATTCGCCCCAGCCCGTGCAAGAAATACCTGCTGTTTCATTGTTGCAGTAAGTTCCAGAACCTATAATTGGCGCATCACCTACGCGACCGTATTTTTTATTGGTCATCCCACCTGTTGAAGTTCCTGCGGCAAGGTTTCCAGCTTTATCCAAAGCCACGCAACCTACGGTTCCGAATTTATAATCGTGATTTTTAGTGCCTAATAATTCCGATTTTTTACTCCCGTGATCTAAAACCGCTTTGGTAGAATCTTCCTTAATGGCTTGTTGCAAACCCTCCCAGCGTTCTTTGGTCCAGTAATATTTTGGATCAACGATTTCTAAACCTGCTTCTTTTGCAAACTGATCAGCCCCGGCGCCCACCATCATCACATGTTCAGATTTTTCCATCACCGCTCTTGCTGCAGAAATTGGATTTTTCACTGTAGTTACACCGGCAACTGCTCCCGCCATCAGCGTTTTTCCATCCATAATCGCGGCATCAAGTTCGTTTTTACCATCATGCGTAAACACCGCACCTTTGCCTGCATTAAAATGCGGATCGTTTTCTAAAACATGAATGGTGGCTTCCACCGCATCTAAACTGGATTTCCCAGCTTTGATTTTAGCATAACCGGCCTGCAATGCCTGTGTTAAAGCCGCTACATAAGCAGCCTCTTTTTCAGGTGTCATGTTTTTCTTTAAAATGGTTCCGGCACCGCCGTGAATAACCATTACATATTTTTTCTGCTGTGCCGAAACATTCAATGCCAACACAGCGAATAGTAATACTGCAAATAATTTTAATGCTCTCATTTTTATCTATTGATCTTTTTTATTTAACACGCCGTTATCAATCCACCACCAGTACCATTTGCCACCTGTAGCTTCATTAGCCTTAAAGTTAGCAACATTAAAGTTTCCGCCACCATTAACCGAGGCCGCAATTTCATAAACGGATAATGCTTTCTCGCTATTGTTCCAGATTGCCTTTTTAAAAGCTTCCATTTGTTCGGGTTGTTTGCCTGACTCAGAAGAGATAAAATAAGCGTAGCTGTATGGCCTGGTCACCGAATAATCTCCAAAAACTTTAGCCATTCCATCTTTATCAATACAAACCGCAGTACGCTCATCGGCCGCAATGCATTTAGCCGGTGTTTTCCAGTCTTTGTTTATTCTCCCTAAAAAGATGACAGATCTCCCTTCACGATCGCGGGTTAAATAATGCTGATCGGTAATTACATTTTGCAAATACGGTGCTTTTAGAAAGTCGTTATTATAAAGGGTAACGTTGGCGTCATAAGGATTTGCCAAAGCCTGTGCAGAAGTAACGCCACCCGTTTCTCCACTGTAATAAAAACCACCGAGAATGGCACAACCGGCACTGGTTCCGCCAACCGGCGCCTTTTTATCATTTAACAAATAATTTAGTGCTTGCTCGGTTTTGGTTCCTTTCCAGTTTCGCATGTAATCAGACTGATCGCCTCCAGCAATAAAAACCATTTCTGCATTGCGGATGATGTAAGCCACCGTATCATTGTTCGCCAGTTCTTTGGTATTGATTAACAATGTTTCTACTGAATTTACTGAGCCCAAAGCATTGATATATGGATTGTAAGCATCGGTTCCTGTCGCACGTAACACAACTACATCACCTCCTCCACTTCTTTCAATCATCCATTTAAAAGCAGCATCAACATCAGCTCCACCGCCCATTAAAACCATTCCACCGGTGGTAGATTTTACCACGTTGGTGCTATCGCCAACGATGCCAATAGACGCTGGCCGGCGTTTAGCAATTGGTGTTGCTGTACCGCCGCCTGTTGAGGGCGTACTTGGGGTTTCTGTGGTTTTTCCGCAGCCCATTACTGAAAAACAGATGGCCATCAAAAAGATAAATAAGGATTGTTTCATCATTAACATTTAAAAGACTGTATCATTTATTTTGTCGACCTGAGCCTGTCGAAGGCTAAAAGATTATCTTTTTGCGTTTCGACAGGCTCAACGTGACAAGGCTCAGAATAATTAATTATAACTAGCCTAGTAACCAGGGTTTTGAACGGTCTGTTTATTTACAGAAATTTCCGCTGCAGGAATTGGGAATGCATACTGTGCCTGAGTAATTGGCAAAGTGATCGCTCCAGAGGCATTTGCAGCATCAGCAGCTAACCTCACCACAGGTAAACTTCTTCTTTTCAAATCGAAAAAGCGATGACCTTCGAAAGCCAGTTCTTTATAACGCTCTTCTAAGATAGCCGCAATTAAAGTTGGTTTATCAGCGAATGTAGCATTCACATAACCGTTGATGCGGGCATTACGTAAAACATTTAAATCACCTGCCGCGTCGCCGGTAGATTCTGCTTCAGCTTCTGCTTTAATCAGATACATTTCTCCGGTACGGAATAATTTAATATCAGTTAAACCAGGTGCAGTTGAAGTTCCTCCAATGTATTTATTCACCAAATATTGAGATCTGGTTCCGGTTCTTGTAGCATCAAATCTGATGTATGCGGTATAACGCAAATCGTTCACCTTATCAAAGGTATTGATTAATTTAAAGGCTGGCGCATATAAAACAATTCCTCCGGTTTGGCGGAAATAGAAATCGCCCAAACGTGAATCTGTCGTTCCAACGCGTTTTGCTTTCCAGATTACCTCGCTATCATTTGCATCCGTCCAAATTCCTGGAAACTGTGCTTTTGTAGCCAGTGGAAAAGCTGCAATTGCCTCATTCGCATAAGTGATGGCTTCGCTCCAGTTTTTTTCATACAAAGCCAACCTCGCCTGAATGGCAGAAACAGCTGCTTTGGTGATGCGGGTCTTATCTGTAAAGGTTGTCGGAATTAATGGTTTGGCGGCCACTAAATCTGCTTTTGCATTGGCCACAACCACTTCGAAATTATCTCTTGCAGGATAAATAATTGCCGAGGCTTTCATGTAAGGAACACCCAGGGCACCCGTTTGATAAGCAGATGCGTAATTACGTAAAAGTTCAAAATGAAAATAAGCACGTAAAGCCAATAATTCTCCACGGTAACGAGAACCTGTTGTGGCATCAGCTCCTGTCAAAGTCAGTGCATCCAAACCTGCCAATGTTCTGTTGATCCGGTCTATTGCTACATAAAAAGTATAATATTGCGAAGTGACCGAGCCACTTCCTGCATTGTATAACCATCTGAAAGCATCGCTATTTCCAACCGTATTTTCTGTTGGGAACGTTGCCTCATCAGAAACGGTTGAAACCACGCCAATGGTACCACCATCTAAAAGCGCATAAGCACCCAAAACACCTAAATTGATATCACTGATGTTTCTGTATGCTTTATCCGGTGATATGGTATCAGTTGGAACCAAATCCAACTTTGCACAAGACGATGTTAAAACTAACAACGAAAATATAAGTGCGTATTTTTGATATATTTTATTAATCATTGCTGTAAATATTAAAAGTTAACGTTTAAGCCTGCTGTATAAGTTCTGGTATTAGGATATTGGAAACGGCCATAAACTGCATTATTTTCCGGATCTAAACCTCTCCATTTTGTCCAGGTAAATAGGTTCTGACCTTGAACGAAGATTTTAACACCTTTAATGATTTTTGTTTTCTCCAGTAAACTTTTTGGTAAAGCATAACCTATGTTCACATTTCTCAACCTCAAAAACGATGCATCCTGAATATCTTTTGAAGTAAAGTTTCTTGGAAGATCGAATTTTTGTAAAATGGCATCATTTCCTGTATCACCAGGAACCTGCCATCTGTTTTCCAACATTCTAACAGTTTGGTTACTGGTTGCATAACGTTGATTTTCGTTATAAAAATCTTCGTTGTTCCAACGCGTTACGTTAGATACGAATGAAAATAACGCAGATGCAGTAATGCCTTTATAACTTAATGAGGTGTTAAATCCTCCTGTAAATGTTGGGTATAAACTGCCACTGTTGGTGTTACTTTGCGTGTTTACATTGTAAGCTGTGGTGATCGAACCATCAAGGTTGTAATACTGCGGCTCGCCTGTTTGCGGATTAACACCTGCCCAATCTGGAGCATAATAAGTTCCGTAAGGCAAACCAACTTTCAAAATTCTGGTATCACCATCAGGATATGAATCTACTAAATCAGTAACATGCAAAATTTTGTTTTTGTTGTAACCAGCATTTACGCCAATCGTCCAGATGAAATCCTGGTTTTTGATCACGTCTCCACTTACATCAAACTCAACCCCTCTGTTTTGCATTACACCGGCACTTAAGTTTAGCTCACTAAAGCCAGAAGTTGCCGAAAGCGGCTGATTGATGAACATGTTGGTTGTTTTTCTATTGTAGTAATCAACCGTTACACGTAATCTGTTTTTTAGCATTGCTAAATCAAAACCAGTATTAAATTCCTTTACGTATTCCCAGTCGAAAGCATCATTCCCTGGCGTAGTTGCCCTTAATGCTGCCGCACCGCCGTAAGATGTGTTTACGGCGTAAGTTGGTAGATACAAGAAATCGCCACCGAAAGGACTTGCCGTAATACCATAACTTGCTCTTAAACGTAAATCGTTAATCAACTCATTGTTCTTTAAGAACTCTTCGCCTCTAACATTCCAGTTTGCACCAAATGAATAGAAACCATGCCATTTGTTTTCTGGTGCTACTCTGGTCGATCCATCGTAACGGTAACTTCCTGTTAAGGTATATTTATCGTTATAAGTATATCTGGCTACACCCATGATAGATGCCAAAGCATTTTTAGTTTTGCCACCAGTGGTGCTCGGTAAAAATGTTGCACTACCATTTGTTGCACCTGCTGGTGTTTCTGGTAAACGACCATCGATGCCGTAAGCGCTAAAACCAAATGAGTTGTAATTGTTGTAAACGTACTCATAGAAAGCAGAAGCCTCAAAATCATGCACATCGTTAAACTTCTTCGCATAAGTTAGACCTGTAGTTGAAATGATATTGAAATTTCTTCTGCTTGCATCCGTTAAACGTCCTTTGCCACCTAAAGTATTGGCCACACTTCTTGATCCATAATAAGAATCAGGATTAACGAATTGCTGGTCGGTAGATTGACGATAATCAATACCTGCCCTGGTTGTAATCTTTAATTCTGGCAAAATCTGGTAAGCAAAATTAGTGCTGATGATTGATTTAAACTGTTCTGTTTTATCTGATGAATTTAGCAAACGTTCTAAAGCCTGACTACCTTCACGCTGATCTAAAATAAAATATTGAGATCTGTTTCCCGGATGCACCAAAGTGCCATCAAAAGCATATGGATTTTCGTAAGGCAATGCGTAATAAACAGAAGCCATAGCTGTACCTGCTCCCGTACCACCCTCACCTTCAGTAAAACTAGATTGCGAATAACCGATGGATAAATTTGTGCTACCGCTGAATTTACCATCATTGAAATCTAGATTACTTCTCAATGAGTAGCGGTCTAATCCTGTACGTTTTGCAACACCTTCCTGGCTATAATAGTTCAATGAGTTATAAAAACGTAATTTCTCATTTCCACCACTAATGCTCACTTGCTGTTCCTGGAATTTACCGCGTTGGAAGAAAATATCTCTCCAATCGGTATTTATTTGTTTTAAACTGTCGATAATATAATCAGCACGGGCACGAGATGCTGCCGTTCCTGCTGCATAGGTTGGGTTTTTTGGAGAATACGTCCATCCTGGCCCAATGTTACGGCCAAAACTTGCTCCAATTTCTTCTTCGAACTGCAAACGCTGTGAAGTGTTCATCATTTCGAAATTTGGTCTGCTTAGGTTAGAAAAACCATATTGTGAAGTGTAATTTACTGCAATTTTACCGGCCTTACCTTTTTTGGTAGTCAGCACAATTACACCATTTGATCCTCTTGAACCATACAATGCTTTTGCTGATGCATCTTTCAAAACCGTTGCAGATTCAATGTCGTCAGGGTTGATGGTTTGAAAATAACCTGCTTCAATTGGCACACCATCTAAAACAAACAGTGGCGTAGATGAACCATTTACACTGCCAATACCACGAATTACCACTGCTGCACTTTGGCCTGGCTGTCCCGAAGTAGAAATAACGCTCATACCCGGAACGCGACCTTGTAAAATCTGATCAACAGTTAAGCCCGGAACGGTATTAATTTTTTCAGCGCTAACTAAAGAACTCGCCGCGGCAGATTGTGTTTTGGTGTAATTAGTATAACCTGTTACCACTACATCGCTTAGCGTTCCGGCAGATGGTGTTAGCTTCAACGAACCCAATTGTGCTTTTGCAGCTACTTCCCTATCTGTATAACCGATATAAGAAATCACTAAAGTTGCATTTTCATCTACATTTCTGATGATAAAATTTCCATTGGCATCGGTTACAGAAATTGCAGACTGCCCCTTAACACGTACTGAAGCACCCGGCATTGGATTTCCATTTTCATCAACAATTTTACCTGTTACATCAATGGCTTTTGCCGCTTCATCGCTATTTGCTTTTGGGAAAATTAAAATGGTATTCTCTTTAATCTCCCAACCAAAAGGCTGCGATTTTAAAGCCTGGGTTAATACATCATTAATCGCTGCATTTTTTAAATCGATGGTTACTGGCCTTGATTTTTGCTGAACCAAATCGGTATCATACAAAAAGAAATAGCCCGTTTGGCGTTTGATTTCTTTTAAAACACGCACCAGTGGCACATTTTTTTGGCTAATATTGATGCGTTGAGAAAATGCAGCAGCACTTACCTGAATGCATAAAACAGTCATTAGAAAAATAAAAATTTTCATAGCCCTAATAAATTGTTGGTTTAAGTAATTTGTAGTAAAGCCCTTTGGTTTTTCGGCCATGGGTTGACTACCTCGAGTGTAAAGATTCATACATTCAGTTGGGTTTAAGGTTAATTGATTAGTTATTGTTTGGTGGCGGTTAAGCCGATTATTTTTTATTTATGATCAGAAATTACTTTTAACTGCCGACCTTCTAAAAGTTCAAATTTGATATTGCCTGTTTTCTCGAGCATTTTTAACACTTCAGATAATTTCGATTTTCTGGGTACCATACCATTGTATCTTTTATTGGGAACCGTAGAATAGTCGATGTTGATATTGTACCACCTTTCCAGTTGGTTCAGGATATTTTTTAGCTCAGCATCATTAAACTGAAAAAGACCATTTTTCCAGGCGGTTTCGTCGTTTGTATCTACATCCGATGATATATTGATCAATGCGTTATTCTCCAAACCAGCAATGGCTTGTTCACCTGGCTTTAAAATTTTGGAAGATTTCAGATTACTCACCTTCACCAGACCTTCTAACAAAGTAGTTTTGATGGTATGATCATCCATGTAAGCATTGATATTAAAGTGAGTGCCCAATACTTCGATTTTTTGATATTGGGTTTGTACATAAAATGGTTTTGATTTATCTTTCGCCACCTCAAAATAACCTTCGCCAGTAAGCGTAACAGAGCGTTGCTTACCCGAAAACACTTCAGGATATTTTAAAGATGAAGCTGCATTTAACCAAACTTTAGATCCATCAGGCAGAATAACCTGGTATTGCCCGCCTTTCGGCGTGTGTATGGTATTGTAAGCTGCAGCATTTGATAGCTCTCCCTGGTTGACAACTGTATAAACCAGCTGACCATCTTTGGTTTTTGAAATTTTTACACCATGCGTATCGCTGATGTTTTCAGGTGTTTGATCATCCAGAACAATCTGTGATCCATTGGCCAATGTTAAAGTGGCTTTATTGGTACCTGGCAAAACATCCAGATTTTTAACTTTTGCTAAAGGAATTGTTGCCTTAGTAACCTTCTTATTTAAGAAAAAATACCAGCCGGCGGATATTAAAATTAATATTGCTGCGGCGGATGCATATTTATCGAAAGAGATGATGCGTGGCCTTTTTTGAGCAGTAAGTTCAGCCTGTATAGCTTTAAAAGTTTGCAATTCGAGATCAGTGTTTTGATCGGCTTCACTAATTTCATCCGCTTTTTCACCCAAAAGTTTATAATATTCCTCTATGAAACGTATTTCCTCGGCTGATGCATGGCCAGCCAAATAGCGTTTAAGAATAATTTGTAGATCTTTTTGAGGAGAAAATTGACCCATAGTTCTGGTGTTTATATATACATGTACCAGAAACTTAAAAATATCCCAAAATAATTTTGAAAATTTTATGGAAATCTATTTCAAGATTAGCAATTACCTAAAAATAGCAATGTAAATCACCAAGAAGAATAAAAAAAGATGAGTTAGGCGAAACCTTAAGGCATGGGTGGCAGTGGTTAGCTGGTTTTGAACCGTTTTTTGAGAAACATTAAGCTGAACTGAAATTTTTGCTGTGGATAAGCCTTCAAAATAGTGCAGTAAAAAAATTTTTCTTCGTTTTTCGGGTAACGCTTTTATAAATAATTCCAATACACTTTTGGCTTCGCGATCGAGTAAAGCTCCATCCGCCTGAAGCGGGGAAATTAGCTGATCCTCAAATGAAGAGGCAAAAAAGCTGTTTTTTGGTGTCCTGGCAATGTGTTTCAGCACTTGAAAGCGAACGGCCGTGTGTAAATAAGCGAGTGGTTTTTCTAAATCAAGCTCCGTTTTCCTGTTCCAAAGATCGGTGAAAACGTTTTGAATGACGTCCTGACATTTTTCCTTTTCGGGTAAACGTTTGTAAGCTGCGTTGTAAAGTTCTAGCCAATAAAGTTTATAAATTTCACCAAATGCGGCCTCATCTCCTTGCTTTAATAAGTCAAAAAGTACTCTATCGTGCTCACTATTTCTCGAGGCGTTCAATGATCAGGTTTGTTTAGGAAAACCAAACATAATCATTTTTAAGAACTTTTTGCTATTCCTCCTGATGAGAACTGAAGATCGTAAAGCTTTTTGTAATAACCATTTAGCTTCAGTAATTGTTGATGCGTTCCTTTTTCCTTGATTTCACCTTTATCCAATACAATAATCTGATTTGCCTTTTGAATGGTTGATAAACGGTGTGCAATTACAATCGAAGTTCGGCCATCCATTAAATTATCAATGGCTTTTTGAATTAACAATTCGGTTTCAGTATCAACGGATGAAGTCGCCTCATCTAAAACCAAAATAGCAGGGTTGTGAACCAGGGCACGAATAAAAGAAATCAGCTGCGCTTGTCCGGCAGAAAGCGTTGCGCCTCTTTCCATCACATTATATTGATATCCGCCAGGCAAGCGTTCGATAAATTCGTGTGCACCAACTTTTTTCGCCGCATTAACCACTTCTTCGATAGTAATATCTGCATTATTTAAAGTGATGTTATTTAGAATCGTGTCTGAAAAAAGAAATACATCTTGAAGGACTGTTGCAATGTTGCTTCTTAAATAGTCGAGGTCAAAATCTTCGATACGAATTCCATCAACGGTGATTTCACCTTTTTTCACCTCATAAAAGCGATTCAGAATATTAATGGTTGATGATTTCCCGGCACCAGTTGCTCCAACCAAGGCCACTGTTTCTCCTGCCTTAACATCGAACGACAAATCTTTTAACACGTAGTTTTCGTTGTTGTAAGCAAACCAAACCTTTTCAAATTTAATGTTTCCATCAAGTTTGGCCGGCTTTTCCGTTCCGGCATTTACCGTAACCTCATCCGTATCCAATACTTTAAATACCCGTTCTGCACCAACCATACCCATTTGCAGCGTATTAAATTTATCAGCCAGCTGGCGGATTGGCGTAAAAACCATCCCCAGATACATGATAAATTGTGTGATGGTTCCGGGCGTAACATCCAATGGTTTCTCTAGGATACTTTTTGCACCGTACCATACCAACAAACCTAAAGACATGGCCGAAATTAACTCAACAACAGGAAAAAATATGGAATAATACCAGTTGGAACGGATATTCGCATCGCGGTAGCGTTTATTAATGGCGTAAAACTTTTTGTATTCCTGCCGTTCTCTGGCAAAATACTGAACGATAGAAACCCCGGTGATATGCTCTTGTAAAAAAGTATTGAGGTTAGAAACTTCGTTTCTGATTTCCTGGAATGCAACTTTAATGGCTTTCTGAAACTTTCGCGTTGCGATAATTAATAATGGAATTGGCAAAAGCACTACCAAACTCAGCTCCCAATCGGTGTAGAGCATTACGCCCACAATCACTACCACCTGCAGCGAATCGCCAATCATCGAAATTAACCCTTCAGAAAAAATATCAGCAATGGTTTCTAAATCAGAAACGGTGCGGGTAATTAACTGGCCAATTGGGGTTTTATCAAAATACTTTAAACGTAAACTGGTAATATGGTTAAAAACTTTGATTCTTAAATCGCGGATGACCGATTGCCCTAATGTATTGGTTAATAAGGTGTGATTATATTGAATCAGCGTTTGCAAAATCAACATAAAAATCATCAGCATGGTCATCTTTACCAAACCTGAATAGTTACCCAGTAAGATATAATGATCGAGTGTATATTTAATAAGGAAAGGACGAACCGGAGAAATTGCCGCAAGCAGAATGGTCAAAATAACCGACCAAACAAAAACAGCACGATACGGCTTTACGTATTGAAAAATACGTTTCAGCAATCCTGTGTTATATACTTCGCCTGTTACTGCCATTGTTTTTTAATTTTGAATGAGTGATTTTTGAATGATTGAATTTCTACATGATGTAAAAATTCAATCATCCACTCATTCTATAATTCACTGATTCAATAATTCAATCATTGTATATACGGGTATTCTACTTTCACTAAATACAAACCACAGGCAGGTACCGATTGCCCGGCTTTGCTTCGGTTTTTACTTTCAATAACGGCTTTAAATTCTTCCAGGTTAATTTCATATTTGCCTACCCTAACCAAAGTGCCCATAATTGCCCTGACCATGTTACGTAAAAATCGATCGGCTTCAATGGTGAATACCAAACCACCATCTTTTTCCTCAAAAACAGCTTTTACAATTTTACAGTTATTGGTAAAGGTTTGTGTATTTGATTTACTGAAGCAAGAAAAATCAGTATAATCTAATAGCAAAGCAGCCGCCTGATTCATTAAATTTACATCCAGCTTATCTTTAACCAGCCAGGATCGGTTTAATTTAAAAGGATCTTTTTCGAAATGGAGGTAATATTTGTAAGCTCTTGCCGTGGCATCAAACCGGGCATGGGCTTCTTCGTGAACAGGAATGATCCTCTTTGCAGCGATTTGGTAGGGCAACATGGCGTTGATTCCAGCAACTGCCTGCAACACCTTCGATTCTTCCAGATTTTCTACATCAAAATGTGCATAAAACTCCGTAGCATGCACACCGGAATCTGTACGGCCACAACCTAAAGTTTCTATCGGCTGACGATAAAAAGTAGACATTGCTTGATCTAACAACTCCTGAACGGTGATGGCATTGGGTTGAATTTGCCAGCCGTGGTATAAGCTGCCATCATAAGCAATTTGTATGAAATACCTTTTTTTATTCAAAGCGATGCAAAAGTACGTTATAAGGAGCAAGGATAAAAGCACATGAAATAAAGATTTTATACATCAGACATTTTGCTCCGCCGTACTTACTCCTTTGTGATATTAATAAAAAGTATAAATTTGTTGCAAATACTTAATTCATGATACAAAGAATACAAACGGTGTGGCTTTTACTGGCAACCGTTGTTTTGATTTTAATGTTGTTTTTACCCATTGCAACAAACATTGGCGGTCAAGATTCCGCAATTTATATTAAAGGAATGCAGCAATCTTTAAGCGGTGATGGTTTCTTGGTAAAAACTAATATTCCAATGTTATCCACTGCAATACTGATCATCGTAATTTGCTTCGTAAATATTTTCAATTTCAGAAAAAGAAGCCTGCAAAAGAAAGTGATCATTTTTACTATCATTGCAATTATTGGTTTTGCCGTTTGGTGTAGTGTTTATCTTAAACAACTTCCCGGTGGTATCGAAGGTGCATCTTTCGGCATTGGCGCTTACCTCCCTGCGCTGGCAATCTTATTTTTAGTGCTTGCAATTTTCGGCATCAATAACGATGAAAGATTAATCCGCTCGGCTGAACGATTGAGGTAATTTTTTAGTATTTGGCCTTATTTACCTCCTGGAAACCTAAGTTATTTTAAGCCGGTAACAAGGGAATTTAAAACCAAAATAACCATGCTTAAGACACATTAATTTGCTGCTTAATTTTGTAATTTAGTGAGCATGAATGCCGATATAGCAAATTATAACGATATACAAAACAAAACAGATCAAGAAATTTGCGAACTGCTCGCAATCACCATCGACAATAGCCTGAGCGAAGCCGAAAGTAAAATCTGGCATGCACATCCTGTTTGGTTTTTAAATGAAAACCCAATTGTTGGCTACAGCAAACAAAAAAAAGGCATTAGGTTAATGTTTTGGAGCGGTGCCGATTTTGAAGAAGAAAAATTGAATGTGAAAGGCGCAAAATTTAAGGATGCGTCAGTTTTCTATATCGACATTTCAGAAATTAATACAGGTGATTTAAATCGCTGGCTTCAAAAATCGAAAACCATTCAATGGGATTATAAAAACATTGTGAAACGAAAAGGAAAATTGGAGCGATTGGTTTAACACCAAGCTTATTCAAGTCTTGATAATAATTAATTAGAGTCTCAATGTTCGGCATTTGCCTTATGGCGCTCCTTTCAAAGGATTTGTAATTCTACCTGCTCATTATTTTTTTCACCATGCTAAAGAAATTTACAAAAAGGCTAATGCTCTAAGTAAACCAAACCCGATTGAAACGGAAATACTTTTTGATGCTTCATGTTGAGTGAAGAGCGACTTGAAAAAGTTTTCTCACATGCGTTCGAAATAACGGACAAAGAAGACAAAAAGATTGCAGTGCAAAGCGGGGCTGCCTGAAACCTCGTAGCACTGGTTTTGCTTTACAAAAATCAAAAATGTTTTAACAGGCAGTTAAGAATTTCACCCAACAGAGGGTCAATACATCATCCATTTTCCATCATCCATTTTACAACATACGTTTCTTCCTTATTTTCAAATATTTAGCTTAAAAAACTATTTACTTGTTTACCAGTAAAATACCAATTATTAACCGTACCTTTGCGGCTCAATTAAAAATAAAAGACGAATGACAAACCCATTTCAATTATTGGGGATAAGTGATGACGTCGTTAATGCCGTAAAAGAGCTTGGATTTGAAACTCCAACGCCTATTCAGGAGCAAAGTATTCCTGTACTGTTAGAAGGCACTAATGATTTTGTTGGTTTGGCCCAAACAGGAACAGGAAAAACAGCCGCATTTGGTTTGCCGCTGTTAGAACTAATCGATTTTAAAGTTAATAAACCACAGGCATTAATTTTATGCCCTACCCGTGAGTTATGCTTGCAAATCGCTAACGACCTTAAAAACTTTTCTAAAAACGTTGCTAATGCCCACGTTGTTGCCGTTTACGGTGGTGCGAACATTATGCAACAACTACGCGAAATACGCCAAGGCGTTCAAATCGTAGTGGCCACGCCCGGCCGTATGTTGGATATCATTGGCCGTAAAGCCATTGATTTTTCAAACGTTAAATATGTAGTGCTTGATGAAGCAGACGAGATGTTAAACATGGGTTTCCAGGATGACATCAACGATATTTTATCAACTACTCCTGATGACAAAAAAACCTGGTTATTCTCGGCAACCATGCCGGCAGAAGTTCGCCGTATTGCTAAAAAATACATGCATGAGCCTGTTGAATTAACCATGGGCACAAAAAATACGGGTAACGTAAACATCGAACACGAATATTACATTGTTCGTGCCCGTGATAAATACGCTGCCTTAAAACGTATTGTAGATTTTAACCCTGAAATTTTTGCCGTAGTATTTTGTAAAACCAAATTGGATACACAAGATGTTGCCGAGCACTTAATTAAAGATGGTTACAATGCTGATGCTTTACACGGCGATTTATCGCAACAACAACGTGATAAGGTAATGCAGCGTTTCCGTGAGCGTAACATGCAGTTGTTAATTGCTACTGATGTTGCTGCCCGTGGTATTGATGTAAATAACGTAACTCACGTAATCAACTATTCTTTACCTGATGAAATTGAAAGTTATACCCACCGTTCTGGCCGTACTGGTCGTGCAGGTAAAACTGGTATTTCAATCTGTATCATCAACTCTAAAGAACTGGGTAAAATCCGTCAGTTGGAGCGTATTATTGGTAAACAATTTACCAAAGCTGAGCTTCCTACAGGTTTTGATGTTTGTGAGAAACAATTATTCTCGTTGGTACACAAAGTACATAATGTAGAAGTTAACAATGAACAAATTGATCAGTACATTCCTCGTATTATGGATGAATTTGCTGATTTAACTAAAGAAGACGTGATTAAACGTTTCGCTTCATTAGAGTTTAACCGTTTCTTAGATTACTATTCTAAAGCACCTGATTTAAATGCAGCTGTTGGAGATGACCGTGGCGAAAGAGGTGAGCGTGGTGAAAGACGCGGACGCGGTAGCGAAGGTTACACCCGTTTGTTTATCAACTTAGGTTCGGTAGATGAGTTTACCCGTGGCGATATGTTATCATTTATCTGTAACAACGGAAAAATTGCTGGCAAAAGCGTTGGTAAAATCGATTTAAAAGGTGTTTTCTCTTTCTTTGAAGTAGAAGATGATGTGGCTGATAAAGTTTTCGAAGGATTTAAATCTGTAGAATTCAATGGCCGTCAGGTTCGTATTGAAAAGAGTGGAGATGGTGGTCGTGGTGAAGGTGCTGGCGAAAGACGCGGTGGCGGAGAAAGACGTAGCGGTGGTTTCGGCGGTGAACGCAGAGGCGGCGGTGGCGGTGGTTTCCGTGGCGGCGACAGAAGATCATCTGGCGGTAGCGGACGACGCGAAGGCGGTAGCCGTGAAGGCGGAAACGCTGGTGGTGGTTTCAGAGATTTCTCTGGACGCAGCCGTGATGAAAAAGGTGGAAGCGGACGTAGAGAAGGTGGAAGCAGAGAAGGTGGAAGTGGCGAACGCAGAAAAAAATGGTAAATCAATAAACCAAATATTTTACACCGGTCTTGTTTATTCAAGACCGGTTTTTTTTTGCTTAGGTTTTTCTGACTTGATTTAAAAATCTTAATATTACAATGACTTAATCATATCGATAATTTACAAGAACCTTAACCTATGAAGATCTTTCAAACGATTTATAAAATAACACTAACTCAATCTGGTTTATTGAAGTTTGCATTTATTTTGGCTTTAGTAACCTTTTCATTAAACCAAAATGCAATGTCGCAAGAAAAAAAACAAATGGTTCGATTGGCCAAAATTACAGTAGACCCATTGCAACTGGATAAATATAACAGTGCTCTAAAAGAACAAATGACTACTGCAATCCGACTTGAAGCAGGTGTATTAACTTATTACGCCGTTTCAGACAAAAGAAACCCATCGCACATTACCATACTCGAAATTTATGCTGATACTGCTGCTTACCAGGCGCATATTAATACAGCCCACTTCATAAAGTATAAAGACACGGTTAAGGATATGGTAAAATCTTTGGAACTTGTTGATGTTGATCTGATTGCAGCTGCAAAGAAACCTGACTAAATATTTCAAGCTATAAATACTTGAATAACCTAAACTATTCTTCGTATCAATATCCCTAAACTGCGCTAACATTTAGGGCATTTTTCTCAAAAAAAAGCCTATAAAGTTGATTCATGCAAACCGAGTAAACATTATTTATATTTCAAAATTAACGGTTATCTTTAATTAATTATCAACAGAAATATATGCGTATCCTAAAATGCATTTTTGCATTATCACTTTTTCTAACTACAAATCTTTTAGCTCAGGAGCGTACGGATCAGGAACGTAAAATGGAATGGTTTTCAAACGCAAAACTGGGGATTTTCATCCATTGGGGCATTTATTCTGTAAATGGTATTTCAGAATCGTGGTCATTTTTTAACAATTACATCAACCACGATGCCTACATGAAACAATTAGGTGGATTTGGTGCCGAAAATTATCATCCGCAGGAATGGGTAAATTTAATAAAAGAAAGTGGTGCTAAATATGCCGTAATTACCACCAAACACCATGACGGTGTTGCACTTTGGAACAGTAAAGCCGTAAACGCAACCACAACCTTAAATCACAGTGCTGCAAAGAGAGATTTAATTACGCCATTTGTTAGTGAGCTCCAAAAATCAGGATTAAAAACAGGGTTGTATTTTTCACTTCCAGACTGGAGTTACCCAGATTACGATATCTTTACCCGGGAGCGAAAACGATACGACATTAACAAGGAAGCTAAAAGGTGGGATACTTTTGTCAATTACTATCAATCGCAATTAAAGGAACTTTCTACAAAATATAATCCTGATTTACTTTGGTTTGATGGCGATTGGGAACATACACCGGAAGCATGGCAAAGTGACAAGGTTCATCGTTTGTTAAAGGCAAAAAACCCGAACATCATCATCAATTCTAGATTAGACCAACATGGTGATTATGAAACACCAGAGCAAGGCGTTCCTGTAATAAAACCTTCGGCAAAATATTGGGAACTTTGTTATACCATGAATGATTCATGGGGTTATCAGCCATACGACAAGCACTACAAATCATCAAACATGATTATCAGAACCCTGGTGGATTGTATCAGCATGGGTGGAAATTTATTGCTGGATATTGGCCCAAAAGCCGATGGAACCATTGCTCCAGAACAAGTTAAAATTTTAAAAGATTTAGGCCGATGGACAAACAAACACAGCGAAGCCATTTACGAAACACAAGCCGGAATTCCAGATGAACATGTAGATGCAAAAACAGCCTTATCAAAAGATAAAACACAACTCTACATTTATCTTGATTTCAAAACCACGAAAGGTATCTTGCTTAAAGGCATTAAATCAACAATAAAAAAGGTAGAAATTGTGGGCAGTAAATCTGAAGTAAAATTCACGAAATTTAACGATACGGATTACATTTTTGATGTTCAGGAAAATGATTTTGATCAGGATGTTACCGTATTAAAAGTTTCCTTCAACCAAGAAATTACGTTTTCACAGAAAAAGCAGCAGCCACTTTCTTTGCAGACCTTATTTGAAGTCACCCATGCAATGGATTTTTCTAATGTAAACTTGCGAACCCTTGCCAGTGATATCAATAGCGGGCTAAATATTTTTGATGATACTAACCTTGCGGCAGATGGTTTAGGTTTTAAATCAGGCGTAAAAAATGCAAAGAACAGCATCAATACCTGGGTGGTTAAACATGCAGAAGCTTTACACAAAACTACCGCAGGAATTCCTGCCGGCCATTATATTGGAAACACGGCGCTATCTGCAGACAAGCAAACTTTGTATCTTTTTGTAGAAGGTACACCTACCGGACCAATTGCGATCAAAGGGTTAAAAAACAACATCAGCAGAATAAGAGTGGTTGGCGAAGGTACCATGCTTAACCATGAAGTTTATAATAAATTGTACTGGAGTAAGGTTCCTGGAATTGTGTACATCGATATTCCAAAGGATAAATTAGACAAAGAGTTAACCGTTATCGCAGTGCTTTTAGATGGCCCGGTTGATTTGCACAGGGAAAAAGTGGGTGCTGTTGAAAGTAATCTATAATTATTTAACAATTGTAAAATAGTAATTCAGCATGATGAATATTCTTAATTTGCAGTACTTTCGCTAATTATGCAGGCAAAATATATCTCCTATCAGGAAACCGGTTCATTTTCGAAACTGGTTTTGGATTATATCAATAACGAAGAAGCGCTTAAGGCTTTTTACAGTTATCGCCCTGACAGGAAAGGTTTAGCCGAAGCCATTGAAAAACGGAATTTCTTAGGAGACAGAAACATCCTGGTTGAAGTGCTTAAACAGCAATATCAGCACATTCAAACCAATAAATCGGTAACCAAAAACATAGAGCTTTTAGCATTAGAAAATACCTTTACGGTAACCACTGGCCACCAGTTAAATCTTTTTACAGGCCCGCTCTATTTTATTTACAAAATTGTAACCGCCATCAATTTAGCTATTGAATTGAAAATGGCGCATCCGGATAAAAATTTTGTGCCAGTATATTGGATGGCTACCGAAGATCATGATTTTGATGAAATCAATCATGTGAGTGTAGATGAAAAGAACATCAGCTGGATACAAACCACCAACGGCGCTACAGGCAGATTAAGCACTAAAACCGTTGCTGCGGCAGTTACGGCTTACAAAGGTTATCTGGGCATTTCAAAAAATGGCAAACACATCGCTAAACTGGTAGAAAAAGCTTACCTCGAACATGATAATTTAGCCGATGCCACCCGCTATCTGGTAAATAAACTTTTTGAGAAATATGGCCTGGTTATCGTTAATGCTGATGAACCAGCTTTAAAAAAACTGTTTGCTAACATTATCACCGCTGATGTTATTGAACACAACAGCTCAAAAAATATTGAAGAAAGCTCAAAAAAACTACAAGATTTAGGTTTTAAAACCCAGGTAAATGGGCGGGATATCAATTTCTTTTACCTGAAAGATGATTTGCGGGAACGTTTGGTTTTCGAAAAAGGTAAGTACCTGGTGAATCATACAGACATCAGTTTTACGGAAGATGAATTGAAAGCTGAAATTGAATCAAACCCGGAGCGATTTAGTCCGAATGTGGTGATGCGCCCCATGTATCAGGAAGTGATTTTACCGAATATTGCCTACATTGGCGGAGGTGCTGAAGTGGCTTATTGGATGCAACTAAAAGCAAACTTCGATTTCTATAAAGTTGATTTTCCGGTGTTGTTGTTGCGTAATTCTGCATTACTAATTGATAAACGCAGTGCGGAAAATTTGTACAATCTGGGATTTTCACTGGAAGATGTTTTCTTACCTACCGAAGAATTGAAAAATCTGTGGGTAAGGAAAAATTCTACAGCGCAGCTCAGTTTAGCCGATGAAAGCCGAGCAATCAACAGCATTTTCGATCAGATTAAGTTAAACGCTTATAAAATTGATAAAACACTTTCAGTTTCTACCGATACTGCAAAACAAAAAACCAACCGTTTAATTGAAAATTTGGAAAAGAAATTATTCAGGGCTGAAAAGCGCAAGCATGAAATGGCTTTGATTCAAATAGAAAATGTAAAAAAGCGACTTTTTCCGAATGGAACCATGCAAGAAAGAACCATGAACCTGGCTCCCATGTATGTAAACTATGGTGAAGATTTTCTTTCCTCATGCATCGAAAATTTTGAACCTTTGGGCGGCGATTTTACGTTGCTTTTGCCTTAAGGAGTAAAGAGCAAGGAACAAGGAGCAAAGAGCAAGAACAAAGAGCAAGGAACAAATAGCGAGGAACAAAGAGCAAGGAGCAAGGAGCAAGGAACAAAGCGCAAGGAACAAAGAGCAAGGAACAAAGAGCAAAGAACAAAGCGCAAGGAATAAAGAATATAAAAATAAAAATAGTTCAACGATGAAAGGACATTGGTGTAAGCAAGAAGTCTTTAATCTTTGTTCTTTATTCCTTAATCAAAATCAACAATATGAACTTCATTACTTTTACCGAATCACACCTTCGGAATTTTACCTACAACGTTTTTAAAGAAATGGGCTGTTCTGATGAGCATGCTACACTGGCGACAGATGTATTGGTTCGTTCTGATTTACGTGGAATAGATTCGCATGGTGTTGCCCGGTTGAGTGGTTATGTTCGGTTGTGGGAGAAAAACAGAATTAATGCCACGCCAAACATTAAAATCGTACATGAAACGCCTACTACCGCAACCATTGATGGTGATGCAGGTTTAGGGTTGGTTGTTGCACCCTTTGCCATGCAGGTGGCCATTGAAAAAGCAGAAAAATATGGCAGTGGTTGGGTTTCTGTTAAAAACTCAAACCATTTCGGCATTGCAGGTTATCACGCTTTAATGGCGGTTGAAAAAGATATGATTGGGATCAGCATGACCAATGCTAGTCCGCTGGTTGCCCCTACCTATGCGAACGAACGTTTGTTGGGTACAAACCCGATGTGTTATGCTTTTCCGGCCGGTAAATATCCACCTGTTATTGTAGACATGGCAACTTCTGCCGCTGCCAATGGAAAACTGGAGATTGCGCAAAGGGCCAATAAACCCATTCCTGATGGTTGGGTTCAGGATAAAAACGGCGAAAATTCAATTGATCCAAACGAACTAAAAAGCGGAGGTTCACTTTTACCGCTCGGTAGCGACAAAGATCATGGCAGCCATAAAGGTTACGGATTGAGTGCTACAGTCGATATTTTATCTGCTGTATTATCCGGTGCGAATTACGGACCCTGGGTTCCGCCATTTGTGGCTTTCCTAGAGCCTTCTGCAAATCCAGTCGGCGAAGGTTTAGGTCATTTTTTAGGTGCCATGCGTGTGGATGGTTTCCGCCCTGCGGCAGACTTTAAAAACCACCTCGATAATTGGGTAGAACGTTTTAAAAATGCCAAAACTATTGATCCTGATAAAAAAGTAGTGATCCCGGGTGAACCTGAGCATGAGTTTGAGCAGGAAAGAAAAGTAAGCGGAATCCCTTTAATCGATGTGGTGGTGAACGATTTAAACGAACTGGCGGCGAAACTGGGCATTCAGAAACTCAGTTAACAATAAAAAGCCGCGAGTGTAACCAGCACTCACGGCGATAACTAACTAAGTACATATGGTTAACCTACCATAAAAAGGCAAAATCTTAACGCACCCGAAGCGTTTCTTTGAGCCACAAGGCTTTACTGGAAGCCCCGATCATGATTCTAAAATCGCCTGGCTCAATCACCGTTTTCATTTCAGCGTTGAGCATTTTCAGCATATCAGGTGTTATTTCAAAACTAATTTCTTTGGTTTCACCCGGCTTAAGCGAAATGCGTTTAAATCCTTTAAGTTCTAAAACCGGTCTGGCAACCGTTGCCAGCATATCTCTGATGTATAGCTGAACAACTTCTTCTCCCGCCAGTGCACCAGCATTTTTTAGTTTAAATGTTGCAGTGATTTTCTCATCCGCATTCATTTCTTTTTTACTTAAGGTGAGATCACTGTATTCAAACCTGGTATAACTCAGGCCATAGCCAAACGGAAATAATGGCTCACCACTCAAATTATTATAGTCGTCTCCCCTGCCCGTTGGCTTGTGGTTATACACCAATGGCAACTGCGATTCATGAACTGGATACGTAATAGGTAATCTTCCGGCAGGATTATGAATGCCAAAAAGCGTTTCGGCTACTGCGTTTCCACCTTCTTCACCAGGATACCAAACATTTAAAATCGCCGGAACCTGATCCATCCAGTTATTCATGGTGATGGCACTTCCACCCACCAATAAAACCACCACTGGTTTGCCGGTTTTAGCCATTTCGGTAATTAGTTTTTCCTGATTGCCTGGCAGACTCAGCATGGCCCGATCCTGAAACTCCCCTTCCTTAATCCCAGCAGCAATGATCACCACATCAGCCTGTTTTGCCAATAAAACTGCTTCAGCGAGTTCTTCCTCCTTACGGTCCTCCACATCGAAATTGGAAATTAATTTGATGTAGGCATTGCCCTTTGTCTCCTGAAATTCTACCCGGATGTTATATTCTATCCCTTTTTCGAATTTGAATGGAATCAATCGGGTGTGATAGGATGTTTTTTCCCACTGATCGATGAGCAGTTGATCATTGATAAATAAACGAAAGCCATCATTTCCTTCCAGACCAACCTTAAATTCTCCTGCTTTCGGAGCAACTAATTTACCAGTCCAGCGAACCGCATAATTATCTTTTGTCAGTTTTCGATCCGGAGCATAAAGTGTCCACATGAAATTGATTTGCGCATCTATTCTTGTGACAGCAGGAACGCCGGATAAATTTAAATTATTAAAATATTCTCCCTTTAATCCGCTTGAAGTATCTGTTCTCAAATAATCTTTCGGGATGGGTTTATACCATTGTGGATCGCGGCTACTGCCTTTTGCATAGTCCACCTTTGCGCTTGCTCCTACCAGTTTCTTTATGCCATCTAAAATATTCACCTTTCCATTTCCAGAACCGCTGTAACCACCAAGACGGGCATCGATGGCATCTTCACCCAAAACGAGAATGTTTTTCACGTTTTTTAATGGCAAAACGGATGAATTGTTTTTAAGTAGCACAAAAGATTTCTGTGCTGTTTGTTTGGCGATGATTTTATGGCTTTTGTCTGTAACTGCCTTTTGTGCGTCCTTTTCCGACACATAAGGATTTTCGAATAAACCCAGTTCAAACTTTGCCCTGAGCACCCTTGAAACGGCATCGTCTATGCGCTGTTGCGAAATCGAACCATCTAAAAAAGGTGGAATAAACAATTTATAATGATCAAATTCAGTCTGAAAAATCACATCGAGTCCGCCTTCCATTGCTTGCACTGTAGATTGCGAATATCCGGTTGCGGTATGATGTAACACGCTTGCCCCGCCAACAGCTCCGGCATCGGAAATTACAAAACCGCTGAAACCCCAATCTTTTTTTAACTTTTGAGTAAGCAGTTGATAGTTGGATGTAGCCGGAATACCGTCAACTGAATTGTAAGCAGTCATTAATGATCGGCTTTTACCTTGCTTAATAGCCGTTTCAAATGGTGGAAAATAAATCTCCTCCATTAACCTTTCATTGAAATGAATCGGATAACTATCACGGCCACCATCTCCAAAATTGGCTATAAAATGTTTGGGTGTGGTTACGATATTTTGTTTTTCAAATGCACTGACAAAGGCAAGTCCCATTTGCGAAGAAAGAAAAGGATCTTCTCCATAAGTTTCTTCGGTCCTTCCCCAGCGTACATCTGACGCGATATTAACTACCGGCGTTAAAATATCTCTGATGCCGCGAAGTTTAGTTTCTTTGGCAATTGCACCAGCTACGTTTGCCATATTTGCCGTATCGAAACTTGCCGCCAAACCAATTGCCTGCGGAAAAGCGGTTGCACCCTGGCGAACCAAACCGTGAAGTGCTTCATCGAAAGCAATAATTGGAATACCCAAGCGGGTTTCGTTAATAAAATATTTTTGAATGGCATTTATTTTTTTAGCGAGTGTAAAGGCATTTTCAGTAGTGTTGTAACTTAACATCTGGTTAGCGCCACCACCACCTTGTGCTACAGCACTTACCTGCAAGCCAAATATTCCATTTTGATAGCGTTTTTTGTCTACACCGTCCAAATCTCCGGGAATCATAAACAATTGCCAGAATTTTTCTTCAGGAGTCATCCTCGCCAGCAAATCTTTTACACGCTCATCAACACTCGCCTTCGCATCTTTGTAAATGAATTTTGTTTTGTTTTGAGCGGAAGCAGATTGACCCAGTACGGTGAAAAAGACTAATCCAACAGAAAGCATGATGTTTTTTATTTTCATTTTTCAGTGGATTTATTGAGGCGTAAATTCGAAAGCTAAAGCCGCTGTTTGTTCAACCTTCGGAAGTGAAACCATGATTTCGCCGTTTATATTCTGCCATTTAACTTTTTTGCCTGTCGATACGAATGTAAGATCACTCCCTTTTTTAGGCACATTACCCTTCCATCTCAGCACCGCTGGGACAGCTTCGCCTGGTTTTAAACAATAGATGGCGAAGATTTTTTTAGCATCCTTGCTTTGGGTAAACCAGGTTTGTCCATCATGGTAATTCTTTGTAATGCGGGTACCGTAAATGGCTCTGCCGTTTTTCGACGTCCAATTTCCGATTTCATGGAGTTGATGGGTAACTGGCTCGGGTAAGGTTCCATCTGGTTTCGGCCCAACGCCAAGCAGTAAACTTCCGCCTTTGGCCACAATCTCCACCAGCTTATGTACTACTTCGGTTGATGATTTATATTGATCTTTGGGAACAAAACCCCATGCGCCACCCAATGTCATACAGCTTTCCCATGGATAATCTAATTGCTTTTCCGGAATTCTTTGCTCGGGTGTTTGATAATTTTCAAAGGGGCCATGAACTGTCCGATCAACCATTAATAAGCCGGGTTGTGCTTTTCTGGCCATTGTTGCAATCTTCGGCATATCAATATCCTGGCTCCATTTCGGAATATTGGCGCCCCATGAAAGCACTTCTTCGTTTACCGTTTCTAACGGACGAACCCAGCCACCATCCAGCCATAAAATATCTACACTTCCGTAGTTATTCATAAGTTCACTGATCTGGTTAAAGGTAAAATCTTTAAATTTATTCCAGCGCCATGGATATTTCCGGATATCGTAATTGTTGTTGCGATCTGCCGTGGCGTATTTTTGCCACCAGTAATATTGTGAGTGCCAATCGGGTTTAGAAAAGTAGGCTCCAATCATGAAACCATCTTTTCTAAAAGCATCAAAAACATATTTGGCAACATCAGCTTTAGGGTTACTGGCAAAAGGACCTTTGGCGATGCTAAAATCACTTTGTTTGGTATCAAACATGGCAAATCCGTCGTGGTGTTTCGTGGTAAAAACGAGGTATTTCATTCCTGCCTTCTTGCCTGCCGCCGACCATTGCTCCGGATTAAATTTTGTTGGATTGAATTGTTTGCTGAAATCCCAATACCACTTTTTATAGTTTTCATAAGAAACCGTAGAGTCTCGTTCAATCCAGTCTTCTGAACAGATTGACCATGATTCGATAATTCCTGGTACGGCATATAAACCCCAGTGAATGATCATTCCAAACTTCTTGTCCTGCCATTGATCTAGTTTTTCTTTAACCAGTTGATCTTTTGGCCATTCATATGTTGCAGATTGCTGCATGATATCGTTGCGTTCTTGCGCAAAAGAAAACACAGAGCAACATACTAACGCAGAAACAATAATTAATTTTCTATACATCTTAAAATATAAAAATCCCAGCCAAATGACTGGGATTAAATGAATTATTCAACTAAGGCATCCAAAAGATTTTTGTTTTTCTGGTGTCTTTACTTACAACGGCCTGATAGTTTTCACTATTGAGTGTTTTTTCCTTCGCAGGATAAACCAATCTTGTTGGCGGGGTATCAAAACCTGATAACTTTCCTGCTGTTGGAAAAGTTAAAAGAGGGAAACCCGTTCTTCTATACTCAGACCAAGCTTCTGTTGATTGTAAAACTCCGTAATGAAGCCACTTTTGGTTGTAAATCAAGGTGAGTTTAGCAGCAGAAGATCCTGTATAAGTCGCTGTAGAGGAGTTTACCCATGCATCTACAACTGATGCAGAAGGTGCTGTTACATTTCGGTAACCACCTCCCTGATTTAAATTATTAAGGTAATGATAGAAAGTAACTGATTGCCTTAAAGCCTTATCATATGCTGTTTTTGCAGAAGCAGTATTTCCCCATCTTTCAAAAGCTTCTGCTTTTAGAAAGTTAACTTCTGATGAGGTGATTAATATGCCTGGTAACTTTTGGTTAAACAAAAATGTTGCTGAATCCAATACAGAGTAGTCCGCAAAGCTAGATTCTTGCTGAGCCGTTGTAAATGTGATCGGCATTGCTCTATAGTTTGCATTTTGAACAAACACATCCCTATTGTTGACCTTCACTATTCTACCAAATTTATCATAAATAACCGGAATCCTTGGATCATTGGCTGGTAACATCAAAGTATTTAATGCATAATCTGTGGCATACCAGCTTCCTTCGAAAAAGGCATCTCTTAAATCACTTGTGCTGTTTGTTAGCGTTTGCAACAAAACATCTGATGTTGCAGGGTTGTATTCGGATGTGTTATCGCCATCTATTAACGGCGTGGTTGACTGATTGCCAAGCATAGCTAAAACTGCTGTTCTGGCGGTTGCTTCATCCGTTCTGGAAATACGCATTAATAAACGTAGGCGCAATGAATTTGCATAGCGAGCCCACATATTCATACTTCCCTTTAACAGAATGTCAGATTTTGAAAAAGCTGATGTTGTAGTATTGGTGTTGAAGTAAGTTGCCAAAGCCTCCAAATCGGCAATAAAAGAAGTATACAATGCCTTCTGCTCATCGTATTTCGGATTACTGATTGTACTGCTTAAGTTTAAGCTACCTGCTGCAGAAAATGGAATATCACCCCATAAATCTACCATTTTTGCCGCCTGTTCAATCAAAACAACTTTGGCAGCTTGCATAATCGCTTTCTGATTGGCTTGTTCAGCAGCCGATAAGGATTGATATTTAACTTCCATCGTTCTGTATTGAGCCAATACACCACTACCATTTCCACCAGTGCTGTAAAAATCATCCCAATATTGTTGAGAATAGCCATCACTTTGCTGATAAATGGTATTGCCATTTGCGATGTAGCTTGTTTGTGCATAAACACCAGGCATTTGAGTTAAAAACGTACGTACATTCCAATACTTTGCCGCAACACGGTCGTTATTGAGCATACCAGTGAATAATCCATTTAAGCTGGGATCTAAAACTTTTTCCGGATTATTAAATTTTTCATCAAGTTCTTTTTTACAACCAACTACAGTCGATATTGCAATTAAAAGAAAGCTTGCTTTTATAAATAACTTTTTCATAATTTTTATTGATTCGTTGGTTAAAAATTAGCGTTAAGTGAGAAACCAAAGTTTCTTGAAGCTGCTGTAGAACCTACATCGACCCCTTGAGACCACCATTTATTTCCCAGAGGTGCCTCAGGGTCTAAATCTTTTAAGGTACGGTGAATGTAAAATAAGTTACGTCCAATTAGTGAAAACCTAAGGTTTGTGATACCTATCTTTTTAGTAAAGGTTGCAGGTATTTTGTAGCTCAGGGTGATCTCTCTCATTTTAATGTAGTTATTGTTGAAAATTTCTGCTTCAGTTAAGGAACCTTCACCCCAGTTATAAGTGGTGATATAGTAGTCAGCAGCAGAAAGTATTTTGGTATTTGGCAAGCCTGTTGTTTGATTAACGCCTTGCAATAATACCCCATCATTGTAGGTTTTACCATTGCTTGTGTAGGTCAACCCACCATTTTCAGCATCTCTAAATTCCATTGAATTTTCAAGCATACCTGCGCCACGCATGTATTTTAAGTTTGGAGCAATCATTTTGCCTCCAAAACGATAATCAATAGTGAAATCTAAGGCAAAATTACTATAGCTTAATGTGTTAGAAAAACCACCGACAGCTTTTGGCATAATATTTCCAGCTTTAACATACACTGAATTATCCATTACATAGAAACCATCATCATTAATTAAATAATTTCCATTAGCATCAGTTTTTCTTGGGCGAATGTAGATGTTACCCAGTTCTTCACCTGCTTTTGCTACAATTTTGGCAGTAGCCTGATCTGAGCTATAAAAGTTAATTTCTGAATTGGAATCTTTTAATGAGTTAACTTTAGATTTATTGGTAGAGAAGTTTAAACGGGTATCCCATCTAAATTTACCAGCAATTGGAGTAGCATTTAATGCCACCTCAAAACCTCTGTTTCCAATTTCACCCACATTTATGATTTGACTTTGTGCGCCATTCGTTGAAGTTACATCAAGCGGTAAAATCTGGTTTTTGATTTTGTTATCATAATAACTAACATCAAAACCTAATCTACCCTTTAAGAAACGTGTTTCTAAACCAAATTCTGCTTCATGTTTTTTCTCTGGTAATAAATTTAAGTTACCAAAAGATCTGGCTGTAATAATGGATGGAACTGAACCATTTACACTTTGAAGCGAGTTTTGAGTATAGGCAATGTTAGCTTCATAAATTGGGGGAGCATTTCCCACAACGCCATATGATGCTCTTAATTTACCATAATCCCAGAATGATGGCAACTTAACAATATCGCTAAATACAAAACCTGTATTTACAGAGAAATAAGAATATTGATTGTTTTGAGGAGGTAATGTAGAAACATATTCTCTCCTACCAGTGGCCTCTAAAAACAGAAAATCTTTATAGCTAAAGTTTGCGATGCCCAGATAAGCATATTTTAGCTGTTCTTTTCTTGTTTCTGCTGTTTCTGCGACATTAAATGAGTTGGATAATGCAAAGAAATTTTCAGAAACTAATCCATCTCTGGTGTTTGATCTTAAATCTTTAAATGTTTCCTTTCTTCCCTGATAACCTCCACTTAGAGATAACCCGAAATCTTCACCTATTTTATTAGAATAAGTTACCAATGCATCGCCATACAATATAGCATATTGCCCCTGATTAGTAGTGTAAGAGCCTGTACTGGTGTTACCATTTAATGCACTAGGAATTTCAGTAAACTGTCTGTTCTCAGCTTTTATGCTTGTGTAGTCATTACCAATACGACCTCTAAATTTCAGGTTCTTGGCAAAATCATAATTTAACGTGAAACTGGATAATAACCTATTTTCGTTCTCCTGATAATTATTTTTTAATTGTTGCCAGTAAAAATCCAATAAATTTGTTGCTCTGATATTATAAACAAATGGTTCAGGGCGTGCAGTTTGATCAAAAGTAGAATATTTGTAACCGTTACTTGTTTGGTATTTTTCTTTCATCAAACTCATATCTTCTGCACGACTAAAAAAACCGGCGAAAGAACCTAAAACCTGACCCAACTGGTATGGTCTGTTTATCGTTTTCGTGTTAACGTAGCTTACGATAACATCAGCAGAAACTTTTGGAGCTATTTTTATTGTAGAGTTTAAGTTGAAGGTGTTTTTAGAACCCGTATTACCAGGCTGTGTACCTTTATAATCTAACCTTGTTGCAGAAAAGCGATAATTTAATGCATCAGTTTGGTTTGATATGGCAATATTCGCATTTGAGGTATATCCATCCTGGTAAACATCGCGGTAATTGTTAGGTTGAGGTGAATAAGGGCGAATGGAACCATCCCACCATCTTACTTGCTGGCCTTCCATTTTAGGGCCAAAATTGGCGTAAGCCCTAAAATATGGTCTTAAGCCAGTTGGCGATAATGGATCAGCAATCCAACCTTCTTCTGTAGCACCATTAGCTACGTTAGTTTCTCTATCGTATCCTGGACCGTAAGTATTCTGAAAATTAGGTAGGAAAGCAACTTGATCAATCGATCCCTGATAATTAAAATCGATACCTAAACCACGACTTTTTGAGCCTTTTTTAGTTGTAATAACGATCACACCACTGGCTGCATCAGATCCATATAAAGCAGATGCACTAGCGCCTTTTAATACCGTTAAACTTTCAATATCTGCTGGGTTAATATCTAAAATACCATTTCCACGAACACGCTGATCATCCCAATAGTTATTATTATTAGCTCCTGCAGCACCGTTTTGTCCATCATTTCTAATCATTACACCATCAACAACATATAAAGGTTGCTGATTATAATTAATGGAATTAATACCACGAATCTGAACGTTCACCGCACTACTTGCACCACCAGGCGCCGTCGTAATTTTCACACCTGCTGCCTTTCCATATAATGCTGATGCAAAATTTGTATTACCAGCCTCTGTTAGCTGCTTCGCTGTAACAGTACTAACTGCATAACCTAAAGATTTTTCTTGTCTTTTGATGCCTAAGGCAGTTGTTACTACACTAACCTCATCTAACTGGTTAGTGCTTTCCTTTAGCGTTATGCTAACTGTAGCTTGATCATTGTAAGCAACTTCCTGCCTTAAATAGCCAATTGCTGAAAAAACCAGGGTTTCTTTTGGAGATACGGCAATAGAAAATTTTCCACTTCCATCTGTTTGGGTAACTTTTGTTGTTCCCTTGATGGAAACGCTCACACCTGGAAGCGGTCCAGATGCATCTCTCACCGTTCCGGTGATTGTTTTTTGTGCGTAGGATGTTATTGTTAACATGGTTAACAACAATATACTCAAGCACCTTAAGTACACTCTTTTCATATTTTTTTAGTTAGGGTTTTGATTAGTTGTTTTAGGGATTTGGTTTCGGTTTTTATATATCCATAATTAAATAATTTATGCTTATTCGAATTGACTGTTTTCTACAATTAAACTGGCAGCAGCTAGCAATTCAGCTTCATCAGTTAGCGTAGATAATTTGATAGTGGTTTGCCCTGCAATACGGGGAATACAAAATTGATTAATGGCTTGCTGAATGGATGGCAAAAGCATTTGACCAGCTTTGGCACCTCTCCCACTCAACACAATACATTCAGGATTTAGAATATGAATTAATGTAGCTAAGCCTTTGCCAAGCTGAAAACCTGCTTTTGACAAAATAGAAATGGCCAGAGGGTCTTGTGCAATCACAGCATCCAAAAAATGATCTCTGGGATGTTTGCTTTTATCTTTGAAAAGCTCCTTCATGTTCGATTCACTACCTTCTGCGAGTGCTTTCTCAGCCTTCTCTGCCATCACCAGCAAAGATGTATCTACTTCAAGGCAACCCCGCCGGCCGCATGAACACAGGTTATTGCTGTCTGACAAAGGAATGTGGCTAAACTCACCCGCATACCCGCTGCTTCCGCGATAGAGTTTGCCGTTCATAATCATGCCCAAACCTGTACCCCAGCCAATATTTACTACCATGGCATCCTTCAGATCAATCGCTTCTCCAAAATTTAATTCAGCCAAGGCAATCAAACTCGAGTCATTATCAATAAATACGGGCAGTTTTATTTTTTTGCTTAAGTATTCGCGGAGTGTATCGCCTTGTTTAACGGGTAGGTAAGATAAGTTTACCCCTAATTCTGCGTTAACAAAACCCGGCATACCAATTCCAACCCCTACAATATTTTTTCTGTTAATGCCTGATTCGTCAATACTTTTGTTAATGAAATTGATCAGTGCTGAAACATCACTGTTCTCATCCGACATGTCAAACTCCAGGTATTGCATTGGAATTACCGCATTTCTGGAAAGGTTATAGATCGTTAGCCTGGTAATGAGCTGATCCATCGCTACTGCAACGATATATTTTTGATGATCGGCATTGAGCAAATACATAGATGGCCTTCTGCCACCCGTTGAGGGCGCCAAACCCTGTTCAAGAATATAACCTTCAGCAATTAAACCATTCACTATCGAGGTAACCAGTGGCAAACTTTTTTTAGTAAGCTTACTCAAATCGGTTAGCGATAAAGCCTTTTTATAATAGAGATGCTTTATAATGTCGGCCCTTAAGCGCTGACCTTTCTCAATAATGATAGACATGATTATTTGGTTTATAAACAAACTTAATAAATAAATTTAAAACATAAGCTAACTTAATAATTTTTTTTAAAAGTATTTTTCCAAACAAAAAAAGGCTTAAATTTCTTTAAGCCTTTTTTTGTTTGGATTTATGTCGTTAAACTAATCAATTCCTTTGAATAGCCTGCTCCAACGTATTTTACTGAAGAACGAGGCATCACTATCAATACTCATCCAGATGAATAATGCTTTACCTACGATGTGGTCTTCCGGAACAAATCCCCAGTAGCGGGAATCGGCAGAATTGTGGCGGTTATCACCCATCATCCAATAGTAATCCATTTTAAATGTATAGTTGGTTGCAATTTTATCATTGATGAACCACACACCATCTTTTTTCTCCACCTTGTTGCCTTCATACGTTCTGATTGCTCTGTAATAAAGCGGCATTGTAGTGCTATCGATTTTTACTGTCCATCCTTTCGAAGGAACTTTAATCGGTCCAAAGTTATCCCGATTCCAAACCCGATTTGGATCGTGCGGGAAAACACCGCCTTGTTCAGGACCTGGGGCATCAGGACTTAAGGTTACCGAGCTCACAAAATCAAATGCTTTCAGTTTTTCTGCAATTTCAGGCGAGGCATTTACAATGTAGGTTTTATCTGCAATGGCCGGACTGTTACCCAATTCAAGTTTAAATTCATCCAACACGGCATAATTAAAATCCATTGTTTTAAAAACAATCCGATAAGGCATCATGCCGGTATTTTTCAAAGGCTCTTGTTTACCATTTACCGAGGCCAGTCCATTGCTCATAGAGATTACATCTCCAGGAATCGCGATACACCGTTTAATGAAGTTTTCACGCTTATCAACCGGACGATCGACAATGGTAAAGTTACTTCGAACCTGTTCACGCCCCATATTGCGGACCATGTTGTAATAGCTATCTGATTGATTTTCTACCGCTACGGTATCGCCTTCAGGAAAGTTAAACACCACTACATCATTTCGCTTAATTTCCGATAAACCCGGCAGGCGACGATATTTCCACTGAACGCCATCCCAGTAAGCTTTTGTTGATGTAGTCAGTGGCATGGTGTGGTGCGCAAATGGAAATGCCACAGGTGTCATCGGGATGCGGGCACCATAGTTTACTTTACTCACGAAAAGAAAATCGCCAATTAATAAAGAGCGCTCCATTGATCCTGACGGAATGGTATAAGCCTCAATAAAAAAAACACGGATGATGGTAGCTGCTACAACAGCGAAAACAATGGCGTCAACCCATTCCCTTGTCTTTGTTTTTTTCTTTTTTGTGGCATCCTTTTTTCGTTGCCAGAATTTATAATTCATATTATTTTTTATTGGTTAACAGCTATTTAAACTGGTTAACTGTTATCTGATTCTTTTATTCAATTTTAATGCTTGCTCTTTGCTCCTTGCTCTTTGCTCCTACTCAAAAATATCGGTAATGCTGAAAAATCCTTTTTTATCCTTTACCCATTCTGCCGCTACCACAGCACCTAAAGCAAAACCTGCCCGGCTATGTGCAGTATGTTTGATCTCAATATCATCTACCTCACTGCTGTAAATTACCGTATGCGTTCCGGGTATATTTTCAATACGGTGCGATTCGATCAGCAATTGTTCCGCTTTCGGAAAAACTTCCACATCAGTTCCAATTACTTCATTTAACCATTCTGCTTTCCGCTCCAGATTATCCACAATTCCTTCAGCTAAAGTAATGGCTGTTCCACTTGGCGCATCAAGCTTTTGTGTATGATGAATTTCCTCAACCTGAACTTCGTAAGCCGGATAGTTATTCATCAGCTTTGCTAAAGTTTGATTCAATTTAAAAAACAAATTAACGCCGATACTGAAATTAGACCCATACAACAACGTATTGTTACTGGTGTTACAATCATTTTTAACCTCCTGAAGCTTTCCATACCAGCCGGTAGTACCTACCACAACCGGAACATTCGCATCAAAACATGCACTAATGTTATTTAAAACCGAATCTGGCGTACTAAAATCGATGGCTACATCTGCTGATTTTAAATTTTGCCTGGTTAAATCTTCCTGATTATCTATTGATATTTTTAAAACGATTTCGTGACCACGTTCAAGGGCAAATTTTTCGATAATTTGTCCCATTTTGCCATAACCTAAAAGCGCTATTTTCATTACTTGGAATTTAAAATGTTAGGGAGAGTTTTATTGCAGGTGTAGCATTAAAACTATACATGCTGTTGGAGTTGATCATTGTTGGAAGCACCTTAAAAGATAAGGTATCATCAATATTGAAGAAATGTAAACGGGCAGCCACGTATGCATCAACCACATTGGCGAAGTAAACTAAGCCATAAGAGAAGAGTACAATTTGCTTATTTCTTCGGTAAGTGTCTTTACCGGTTGTAATTCCGGCGGTAGAAAAACGGGTACCAAAAGGTCCGGCAGGATCTGGCTGACCCTTATTAAGATCACGATACTGCAACTCTTTGAGATAAAGATTATACTGTTTACTACTTTCCAGATATGACAAGGTTAGCGCTGTAAAACCACCATAAATGGCGGTGATTTTGCTTATGGTGTAAATGCGTTGAAAGGTGAGGTTTTTGCCTGCCCTCGATCCATCATTTAGCAACTGCATGTTGTAAATTTGCCCTAAACCAGGTAGGATGAGCGATTTAATAACAGCTTTTCTTCCAGCAACCTTGCCCGGATTAACATATTTAGCCTTCATTGAATCTCTTCTGGTCATTACCTTTGGAGAATCAACCTTCATAGGCCTGTAGTTCCGACTCTTTAACGTGTCAGTAGCTTTTGATACAGTATCTTCTACCTGAGCCGAAGCTTGGTTTACAAGAAAAAAAGTAAATAAGGAAACCAGTATTAAAAGCCTATGAAGTTGCATTACCAGTCCAATAATTCTAAAATCCTGTTTAAATCATCATCGCTCATAAAAGGAATTTCGATTGCACCTTTACCATTCTGGCTTACTTTCAGTTTTACCCTTGTGGCAAATTTTGAAGCTAAATCATCCTGCAGTTTTTGATATTGAAAAGAAACAGCTTTTGTTTTCGGCTGATCTTCTACTTTCAGCGGCGCATGTTGCAGATTGCGAACGAGTTCTTCTACCTTACGAACAGACAAACCTTTTTCTAAAATTTCCTGGTGGATAAATAATTGTTTATCCACACCATCAACATTGATTAATGCCCGGGCATGCCCCATCGAAATGCGCTGATCGCGAATGGAAGCCTGAATAGCAGGTGGAAGTTTTAACAAACGCAAATAATTGGTAACTGTTGTACGGTTTTTACCTACCCGTTCGCCCAATTGCTCTTGCTTTAAACCCACTTCATCAATCATCCGCTGGAAACTTAAAGCTACCTCAATGGCATTTAAATTCTCTCTCTGGATATTTTCGATCAATGCCATTTCCAGCATTTGCTGGTCGTTTGCACTACGAATATACGCAGGAACCTGGGTTAACCCTGCGAGTTTTGAAGCCCTGAATCTACGTTCGCCAGATATTAACTGGTATTTATTGGCGGCTATTTTTCTTACCGTTATCGGTTGGATTAAGCCCTGAACTTTTATGGAATCAGCAAGCTCGTTTAATGCTACCTGGTCAAATTCGGTACGTGGCTGGTAAGGGTTGGTTTCAACTTCGGTTAAACTTACATGACTGATGTTGCCAATCTGCTCAGTTTCGCTAACGTCATTCACCTGCTGTTTCGGCGGATGAGAAGATTCGCTATCATCTAAAAGCGCACTTAACCCTCTTCCTAAACCTGTTTTTCGCTGAAAAGATGTCATCTATAATTTATAAAGTTGCTGTATTTATGTTTTCTTCTTCCTTTAATAATCCGTTTTTCTTCACGATTTCGCGGGCAAGATTCAGGTAGTTAATGGCACCTTTGCAGTTTGCATCATGCATGATTACTGACACACCATAACTTGGTGCCTCACTTAAGCGGGTATTTCGTTGAATGATGGTATCGAAAACCAGTTCATGAAAGTGCGTTCGTACTTCTTCTACCACCTGGTTAGATAAACGTAAACGAACATCGTACATGGTTAATAAAATCCCTTCTATCTCCAACTGAGGATTTAAACGGTTTTGAACGATTTTAATTGTATTAAGCAATTTACCCAAACCTTCCAGAGCGAAATACTCACATTGAACCGGAATAATTACCGAATCTGCAGCTGTTAAAGCATTAATTGTAATTAAACCCAATGAAGGAGAGCAATCTATAATGATGAAATCATACTGATCTTTGATTTTCTCTAAAACCGCTTTCATTTTGTATTCACGGTTGTTCAGATTAATCATCTCGATTTCAGCACCAACTAGGTCGATGTGCGCAGGGAGTAAATCTAAATTTGGTGTATCAGTTTTCTGAATTGCCTGTAAAGGATCAATATCGTTGATGATACATTCGTAAATACTGTCTTTTATATTCCGGGGATCAAAACCAATGCCTGAAGTTGAATTTGCTTGAGGATCAGCATCTACCAATAACGTTTTATATTCTAATACGGCTAAACTCGCAGCCAGGTTTATAGATGATGTTGTTTTACCAACGCCACCTTTTTGATTTGCTAATGCAATAATTTTGCTCATCTATCTATCCGAAATTTACTTAAAGCTTATACGGGCGTTGCTAAATCATGCCTTTTAATCGGCAAAAAGTTCTATTTTTGCGTTGTTTACGCCCTTTTTCTCAATCAGCTAAGATACAAACTATATGGCAATTTTAGCAATAAGGACATTCGCGTTTTAAACATCTTATTAACAATTCATCCATGATTACAATTATAGCAGCCACCAACAGACCCAATAGCAATACGTTAAAAGTTGCTAAATATTACCAGCAACAACTTAAACTAAAAGGCTCGGATGCTAAGTTGTTCAGCCTTGAACATTTACCTGCCGATGTTTTAAATACTGATATGTATGGTAAACGTTCGGTGGCGTTCCAAAAAATACAGGATTTGATTTCTTCTACCGAGAAATTTATTTTCATCATGCCAGAATATAATGGCAGTTATCCTGGAGTTTTAAAGGTATTGGTTGATGCCTGTAATTATCCGGATAGCTTTTATGATAAAAAAGCGGCGTTAGTGGGCGTTTCATCTGGCAAGTATGGCAACATCCGTGGCGTAGATCACTTTACAGGCGTTTGCCACTATGTTCACCTGCATGTTTTGCCTTTGCGTTTACACATACCAAACATTAAGCAAGAACTGGATGAAAATGGAAATCTGTTTAAAGAAGATACCCTTAAGTTTACGGATGAGCAGATTGATAAGTTTATCAAGTTTTAAGCAGGATTTGTAGGATTTTTTTGATTTGGAGAGTTGTTAAGTTTTCCCGCAGATGGACGCAGATAAAATACGCAGATTTACACGGATTACCGGCCAACCCTCATCCGAATTATTTCAGGATTTTTAATGATGTTAGATACGCTTGCGCTCCTTTCTAACGAGTGCATCATCGCTATACGATTCTATTGTATTTTAATCTCCACCCTACTGTTCTAAAGCATAAACAGCGAAAGATGCCAGCCAATGGTCGCCGCCATAATTACCGGCAAACACCAATGGTAGTGCATTGGCTAAAAATTTATCGGCGGTAAGTTCGAAGTGTTTTTTCCATTTATGATTGTTAGGCAGTTTTTTAGCAATGCCCTTCATACACCAGGCCCGGGTAAAAGATAAACCCACTAAATGAACACCCTGGTAATCATTAATGTCGCTGATGACAGGCAAATCACTAATGCGCTCAATGCTTCTTTTCTCGTAAAATTTATTCAGCCAGGTCACAAAGTCCTTATTTGGAAGTACCCTTCTCATTAGATCAGCAATTTCTAAACTTGGTGAAAAGAAGTCTGAACCGTCTGGCTCCAGATAAGCCGGAGTTGCAGTATTATCTAAATAAAAGGCTTTTGCTCTATCGTCAATTTGTTTTTCGAAAGCCGAATCTTTAAAAGTTCTTGCCCAATCTAATGCAAACACTAACCCAAATGCAGTGTTTGGATGAACGCCAGTTCTATTTGGGTAAGTTTGTTTAGGCAGATAAGCTTTCCAAAGTTTAAGTATCTGCTGTGTTAGTGGTTGCAATGCAGTATACCATTTCTTGGCATCTGGGTTATCCCAGGTATATAATTCCTGATCGAGCTTTAACAACCAGGCCCAGCCATAAGTACGCTCATAGGTATTGGCTACCTGATACTTAGTGAAGTATTCGGCCTCTGCCTGCATTTTTTCAGGCGTAAAAGTTTTGTTTAAAATAGCGATGATCTCAGCCTTATTCTTCAGATTCGGAACCGTTTTGAGTAAGCGCAACAGCATCCAATGCCCGTGAACCGAGCTGTGCCAGTCTAAACATCCGAAAAATGCCGGATGTAGTTCACTTGGTAGCAACCTTCCATCAACCGCGGTATTTGCTACATGCGAAGTTTTATTCGGAAACTCCTGGCCAATACAGCCTATCGGCATTTTTGAAAGTTTTTCAGCAACATCGGCAGTTAATGTTGGTATAACCTGCGAGTGCGCAAATAAATAGGTAAAAAGAAACGTTGCGATAGCGAAGAACCTCTTCATTGTAAACCTGATTAATAAATTATGATTGCGTTTTGTGGAAATTAAATAATGCTGTCTCGGAATGCCTCACAACATCCATTTAATTTAGGCGCCAAATCTAATCCACTTATCACCCTCATGCCCAAAAATAAAAGATCCCGGATGCAGCATCTCGGCCATATCTTCAATTAGTGAAACCGCATTTTCAGCATTTCGCTCACGATCAACATCATCGTTTAATAAAATAATTCTATTATTTGTTACGGCCTGCCAATCGGCACTTAAAACTGACGGAACTTCCCGCATCAAATCAGTAAGCGTTTTGCCAGGTTGATAGTAAATGATAAAAATCGCACTCATGAGGTCTGACGCTATCATGCCGCCAGCCAAAGCAATTTCTTCCGACAGGAAATAACTGGAATTGTTGTTTACATCTAACAAAGCAACAGGCATTTTATCCATAAACTTAATTTTGTGCTCCACAATATCTAAACGTTCTTGTAAATCTTCTTGCTGTGCGGCATCCAGGCCAATAAATAAATCGTTTAAAAAAGACATCTGCATTAAATTTATTAATTTGTGCAAAAATAACATTCCTGATCGCATGCGAGGTTCATTTCATTATATATTTTGGATTTTTGGTTGTATAATCTTTGCTTCATGTAAGCAAAATGACGATCATAGCGACAAAAAAGTCTTCAACATTAATCTGGATCAGGGATTAACCTCGTTAGATCCAGCCTTTGCCCGCAACCAAAACGCCATTTGGATGACCAACCAGATTTTTAATGGCCTGGTTCAGATTGATTCTTCGTTGCAAACTGTTCCATGCATCGCAAAAAGCTGGACGGTTTCCAAAGATGCTTTGATTTATACTTTTAATCTTCGTGATGATGTTTATTTCCAGGATGATCCTATTTTCAAAAACGGCAAGGGGAGAAAAGTAATTGCCAGCGATTTTGCTTATTCATTTTACAGATTAATTGATCCGAAAGTGGCTTCGTCAGGCGGCTGGATTTTTAGCGACAAGGTGAAAGATCAACATAGCTTTATCGCCATAAACGATACTACCTTTCAAATTAAATTGCAACGCCCCTTCCCTCCTTTCATGAACCTGCTCACTACTCAATACTGTTCGGTTGTACCAAAAGAGGTAGTAGAACATTATGGAAAAGATTTTAGAAGTCACCCGGTTGGAACAGGACCCTTCAAATTCAAATACTGGAAAGAAGGAGAAATTTTGGTGCTGCTTAAAAACGATCACTATTTTGAAAAAGATCTGTCAGGAAAGCAGTTACCTTATTTAGATGCCGTTAAAGCAACATTCATTACCGATAAGCAAAGTGGCTTTATGAGTTTTTTAAAAAAAGACCTGGATTTCTATTACAACGTGGATGGCAGCTATCGCGATGATATCTTAACCAAAAGTGGAAATATGAGTGCTAAATACAAGGGTAAGTTTAGTTTAACCAAAAGCCCCTATTTGTGTACAGAATATGTTGGAATTTTAGTGGATACCAATTTGGCACTGGTGAAGAATTCACCGCTGAAGATCAAAAAAATCAGACAGGCGATTAATCACGCCATTGATCGTGATAAGCTGATCAGGTATTTGCGTAACGGGATCGGCATCGCAGCCACTTCTGGTTTCATCCCCAAAGGCATGCCTGGTTTTGATAGCCTGGCTGTTAAGGGTTACACGTACAACCCTGCCTTGGCTGCCAGATTATTAAAGGAGGCTGGTTTCCCTGAAGGAAAGGGAATGCCAGAAATAACGCTAAATACCACCACAACCTATAAAGATTTAATCGAATTTATTCAAGGCGAACTCACCAATGTTGGTATAAAAGTGAAAATTGATGTGAGTCCGAGTTCCAGTTTACGGGATTTAATGTCGAAAAACAGTGTAAACTTCTTTCGTGGTTCATGGCTTGCAGACTATGCCGATGGCGAAAATTTTCTCTCGATGTTTTATTCCAAAAACAAGGTGCCATTCGGCCCCAATTATTTCGCTTTTTACAATAAAGAGTTTGATCAGCTATTTGAACAAAGTTATTATGAAGCAGATGCTGAAAAACGTTTTGCACTGTACCGTAAAATGGACCAGCTGGTGATGGACAATTCACCCGTTGTGCCGCTATTTTATGATCAGTCTGTTGTCATGCTGCAAAACAATATCAGCGGTTATGGTTTTAACGCCTTAAGTTTGATGATTCTGAAAAGAATCATCAAAAATTAACAGGCGAAAGTATTACTTCTTATCCATCAGTTTGCGCTTTAAAAAATCGGCTGTAGCTTCGCTCACCCTTACTCCGTTCGAAAATTTCATCCAGTGATGTGTATCGTCAGGAATAACCAGATACTCAAATCCGAACTTTTTATCTTCAAAACGTTTGGCAAGGTCTACGCTTTGAGAAAAAGCAACATTGCGGTCATCATCAGCATGAATAATTAACGTTGGTGAGGTCCAGGTATTGATATAAGTTACAGGCGAAGATTGCGTTGCTAGTTTAGCTGCCAGATCTGCATCCGGAGCTGGTGCTTTGCCTTCCGCTGCGTTATTGCTGAATCGATTATTTACGCCATGAATGTCTACACCCGCAGCAAATAACTTCGAATCTTTTCCCAACGCCAAAGCCGTTAAATATCCTCCATAAGAACCTCCGTAAATACCTATTCGCTGCCCATCAATGTTAGGTTGTTTGGCCAGCCATTCGCCAGCTGCTTTAATATCCTGGTATTCTGAGGCACCCTGAGCACCGGCATTGGCAGGCTTATGGAAGTCGTAACCATAACCTAAACCTAAACGATAATTAACAGATAAAACAGTAAAACCAAGATTCGCCAGGTACTGATTTAAGGCATAATCAATAGAATAGTAATCCATTGGACTCCAGCCCAAATACATTTGTCTCTGTGGCCCACCATGAACATATATGATTGCCGGATGGCTTTTAACGGCTTTTTTAGGCGAAAATAACTGCCCATAAACCGGTTTGCCATCCGGAGCATTAAAGCGAACATGCTTGGGTTCAACCATTTCCTTTATCGGAAACTCAGCAGGTATAAGTTCCTCACCTATCAGTTTTATGCTTTTATCATTGCCAATTATAGCGGGTAGCAACGGTCTTTCAGCTGTTGAGCTTAAGCAAAATACGGTTTGGTTATCTCCCGCTATTACAGGATAGGTTTCGATACCTTTTCCAGAAGTAAGTGGCTGGATATTAGCCTTGTCAACTGCTACCTTATAGATGTGCCTTCTGTCCAGATCATGAACATCTACAATTTTATTTGCAGCGAAAACAACTGTTTTTTTATCATTACTCAGCTTTATATTTTCAACAGTGAAATTTCCTTGCGTTAATAAAATTTTATTCGTCCCATCGGGATTCATTGAATATAAATGTGGCCATCCATCTTCATAAGAACAAAAAATGATTTTATTTGCAGCCCAGTTTAAGTTTGCTCCACCTTCAATAGATGGATAAGACCCCATGATGGTTTCTAGTGCTTTCCAGATTTGTTTCCCTGTTCCATCGTTTACGTTGACTGTCCATATTGCCCAGGGTTGATGTTTTTTAGCTAAAACCGAATCCGTTTCTCCGCCAGATCCAGGCGTTCTGACAAAGGCTAAATGTTTACCATCAGGAGACCAAACCGGTGCATTATCTTTAGAAAAAGATGGCTGCAACCACTGTATTGATGTTTTCTCTTTATTGTAGATGCCGATAAAGGAATGATCTGTTCGGTTGCTTACAAATGCGACTTGTTTGCCATCCGGCGACCATTTGTAACTCGAGTTCACACCCTTGGCATAAAAAAGATTTTTTGCTGCTGTAGCTCCATCTACAGGGACAGTTTTTATTTGGCCTGCCGTTACAAATAGAACTTCGTTGCCTGTCGGAGATAACACGGGATAATCGCCCTCACCTAATGCAATTAAATTTCCGCCAGTAAATGGAATGGAAAACACCTGAACTTTTGGTGCAGTAGTTGATGAATTGGCATTCACCGGACCGCCATCTCTACCTCCATGATCACCACCTCTTACAAACACAATCCATTTCCCATCTGCTGAAATGGAAACGCTGGTTAATTCCTGACCATCATCTTCCTTAAAATCGGTAACCTTCTTCGCTTTAAAAGCTGGGGCTTCTGCGGTGTAAATATTTCTTAAACCTTGTTCATTAGCAGCCCAGGCAATTTTATTGCCTTGCACTGATGCTGTTAGTTGATTGGGGAATGGATAACTTAGCGCTGATTTGAGGGTGAAAGACTGAGCAAATAGCTGAACCGAAGAAAGGAGCAGCAAGAGAAAAAGCAAAGATTTTTTCATGTTGAATATTTAACGATAAATTACAAAAAAAGCCCTAACCGACACTCGATTAGGGCTTCAAACTTAGTTTTTCAATAATATTGTTACTGATCCCACCATAACTTAGTTGTTCTAGGCACTTCTGCAGGAACGTTAGCACCATTTTTACTACGCTCACCTTGAGGATAATCATTTCTTCTGATGAAATCAGGAAGGGTTACGTTCACCGGTAGTGTGAAGTCTTTATATTTATAATCGTAACGGCGGGCATCATTCCAGGCTTCCGGATTGAGGTATGTAGCTACATATTTTTCTTTAAAAATCAAATCTTTAGTTAATGCCGCCGCACCAACTGCCACACGTGGATCTGCCAAATATGTTGCCTTATCGGCTGCTGCAACCTGGAATTTATCCATATTGGCCGAAATTGCTGCTAGGTATGCGTTATAAGAACGTGTCTTATCAGTTGTGAACGCAGCTTCAGCTTCAATAAATTTCATCTCTGCATAGGTGGCAATAAAAATTGGAGAGGTTGGACTGGTCCAAGGAGAGTTTACAGAAATATAACATTCATCTTTTACAGTGTTCGCTCCCGGCAATCTGTTTCCGGCACCATTTACGGTTCCGATATAAACGTTATTAACCGTCCTATCTGTAATTTTTGCAATACGCGGATCAAACAAACCGTAAGTAGTACCATTTAAGTGGTCAATTAATTGCTCTGATAACCATCCACCTAAAGATTGCGATGCATTACTGATGGCAACACCGGCCCAAAAGTTCCGAACACTGAAGGTTGCCATTTGAGCATCTTCTGCATTTGAAGCAAATGAACTTCCTACTGCTGATAGTACTGCTGTAGGATTATAAGTGCTCGTTTTACTCACTTTATTTAATAATCGGGCTTTTAACGCATAGGCAAACTTTAACCAGTTAGCCCGTTCATTAGCACCTGTTGTGCCGTAAATCAAATCGCTGGTTGCGGCTAATTTCACAGTAGCATTGGTTTTAGCCAACTCTACAATAGCTTCATCTACTAAAGCCATGCTTTGATTGTAGATTTCCTGAGCTGAATCGTATTTCGGAAAAAAGTTTGTGATGTCGAACGCTTGAGAAAATGGCGCACTGCCCCACATATCATTAACCATAATCAGGTTATAGGCTATAAGTACATCTGCAACACCCTTGTACTCACTCGATCCCTGAGCAACAGCCATTTTCTTCATTTCATTGGCATCCGCTATTGCAAAATAAAGTGCATCCCAGGTTCCACTAAAATCTATCGACTGATAAGTATCACCCGCACCTGCAGCAGCCGGATTAGCGGTATACTGAACATATGGAACGATGGCACTTGCAACGTTATAGTTATTCACCCCAGCTTTACTGGTTGATGTAGCCAACAGAGATGCTAAAGTTGGCGTAGTTACTTGGTTAGGGTTTTTAGCAACATCATCAAAATAGCTGTCTTTACAGCCCTGAAGTGCAATACTTGCCGTCAAAACTGATAATACTGTGTATTTTAAAATCTTTTTCATCATGATCAAATTAAAAACCAACATTTAGAGAAAACATAATTGTACGGGCAGTTGGATAGGTAAATCCAGCAGAACCATCGTTGTTACTACCTGCATCATACGAACTTGACTCCGGATCTACACCGTAATATTTGGTCCATAACCAAAGGTTATTTCCAGTTACTGAAACTGAGGCAGACCTGATTGCTTTTTTAGGTAACCAATTTGTTGGCAAAGCATAACTTAAACTCGCAGAACGAAGGCGAACCCACGATGCATCTGTTACAAATGGCTCAGAAACGTTTCTGTAAAATCTACGGTAATAACCCTCGCCATAATCTACATTATCAGGGCCAAAACGCTGACCTAACCAAACTTGTTTTGTGTTTGGCGTTCCGTTTGCAAGTACACCTTCAAACGTCCTGAATGATCTTCTGTCGGCAGTATAATCTGGCAAACCAAAAGCAGAATAAAAATCTTCCAACCAGTTATATTTTTCGAAGCCTAAACGGGCATCAAACAATACATTCAAACTAAATCTTTTGTAGCTAAAGTTATTTCCCATACCAATTACATAATCTGGTTGTGAATTACCTAAAATTCTTTGTGTACCGCCAGAAATGATTGGGAAGCCATCAGCGCCAATAAGCAAAGGCAAATTTTTATCCAAGAAGTTAGGATCTTGAGGTTGCCCACCTGAATACCTGTTAAAATACGAACCATAAATGTTACCAAAAGCTTGTCCTTCAACCAACTTCATCGTTACACCAGCATTTCCATAACCCCTTGCCGCACCATAAATAATATCGGTTGGTAAGTAAAGGATTTTGTTTCTATTTGCTGATACATTTAAGTTAACACCCCATTTGAAATCTTTTCCATCAATTGGCTTTCCATTAATCACCAATTCAACTCCTCTGTTACGAATATTACCAGCGTTGATTGATGTGGTTACATAACCTGTTGCTGAGGTAATTTGTGCCTGAATAATTTGGTCCTTACTCAGCGAATAATAATAAGTGAAATCAAATCCTAAACGACCTTTAAAAAAAGACATCTCTAAGCCGGTTTCGAAAGTATTTGTAAATTCAGGGCGAAGGCTTGGATTTCCAAGATTAGATGCAAGCGTTAAACCTGTGGTTCCTGTTGGTAAACTACCATATGTAGCGAAACCTGATGATGCACCGGCATAAATTGGCGCATCTTTTCCAAGTTTAGCATAAGATAATCTTAACTTGGCCTGGCTAATTGCCGAAGGAAGTTTAAATTGGTCAGAAAATACGTAACTAATACTTGCTGACGGATAAAAGAACGATCTGTTTTCCTTAGACAAGGTAGAGGTGATATCATTCCTACCCGTTAAAGTTAAAAATAAGTAGTTTTTATAATCGAAAGTAGCCTCACCGAAATAACCTATTAATCTTTTTTGCGTAATGGATTGCGAAACGCTAATCACTTTTGCATTTGCAAGGTTGAAGAAGTTGTAAATGCTTAGCTGACTTCCTAAACTACCGATATTTTTTAACCGGCTATCATACATCTCCTGTCCCAATCTTAATGTACCATTAATATCACTTGTTATTTTTGAAGTTAAGGTTGCTAAGAAGGTACCATTTAGTGTTCTAACTTTTGAGTTATACTCGCCATAGAACCCCTGATCATTATCATACACCTGTTCACCGGTAATACCCATCGGGCCTGGTGCAGTTCTTACACGGTTATCGTTATAGGTATCTAATCCAAAACGGTATGAAAAGTTCAACCATTTAGTTGGCTCATAAGTTAATGCTGCCCCGCCAATAAAACGATTCACATCACTTTTCAATTGGTTGGTTTCGGTACCCCAAATTGGGTTATTTGTTCCAATATACTTTTGTGTGCCATTCTCATTGATGTAATCTGCAACATCGTAGCGAGGCGACCAGTATGCCAAACCTTCACCAAACCTATCGGCACTGTAAGTATAACCACCTGCGTTGCTAAAGTTCATATTTACTGAAGCTTTAAATTTAGGGCTGATGGTAATATCGGTATTTAACCTTCCTGAAAGGTTTTTATAATCAGTGTTTGGCATCATCCCTTTTTGATACAATTGCGATACCGAAGAGAAAAACTTTACCGTTTCGCTTCCGCCAGCTACTGAAACTGAATTTTTAATCTGTTGACCAGTTCCAAATGCCCGGTCATAGTTGTTAAAAAGTTGATCTGGGTGTGTTGGATCAAGTAGTTTTGCTTCAGCTATTGTTGGTCCCCAGGCTGGTCCAATACCGCTTGGTGGATTGGCATAAACGCCTAAAACCCCCTGTGTATATTCAGTTTGAACAGCAGGTTTTTTCAACACCTCATCAAAGCCATAACTACTGTTTAAATTAATGCTCAAGGCGCCTGCTGCACCTCGTTTAGTCGTGATAACCACTACGCCATTTACACCTCTTAAACCATATAAAGCAGTTGCCGCACCACCTTTCAGGATATTGATCGTTTCAATATCCTCCGGGTTAATATCAGAAGCTCTGTTGCTTACCCCTCTGGCACCATAAGCAGTACCACCTGGATTTGCGCCCAACGTAGAGGTAGAATTATCAATCTGCACACCATCGATAACATAAAGCGGATCGCTTGGAATACTTGGATCGATGGAGTTAACACCTCTGATTCGAATATTCGCACCCTGACCAGGGCCACCACCCATACTGGAAATGGTTGCACCAGCAACTTTTCCCTGCAAGGCATTAATTAAGTTAGGTTGGTGGTTAAAGTTTAAATCTTTGTTGTTAACCTGCTGTGCAGCATAACCCAGCGATTTCGCCTGGCGGGTAATCCCTAATCCTGTAGAAACCGTTACCTCTTCAAGTTGTTGCGAATCTGAAGCAAGCGCCAGGTTTACGGTGGTTCGGTTCCCTACGGTGACCTCCTGTGTTTTGTATCCAATTAAGCTAATTACTAAAACCGCGTCTGAGGAAGAAACCTGAATCGTAAAATTTCCGTTTCCGTCCGTCGAGGCTCCGGTGTTTGTTCCTTTAACTTTAATACTTGCTCCAGGTAGTGGTCCGTTATCATCGGAAGAAGTAACTTTCCCTGTGATGGTTTTTACTTGCGCAAAAGAAGAAATGCCGACAAGTAACATACACATGAAAAGCAGTGAAGTAAAGATTTTTCTCATATCTCTATTGTTTAGGTTAATGTTTGTTAGTTATATGCAATATATAATTTTTAAAAGTAAAATACCGCATGAAACCTAAGCAAAAACATTAGCATTGCTAAACAAATGAACAATAAGGCCATATTTTAGCGAAACAAGGCCATAGAGCTTAAAATAAACTGCAAAAACAAGCATAAAAAAATACAAAATCGCATGTACGAGATTAAAAACAAGCCAAACTAAGTGTATATTGTACACACTAAAACAAAAAAGTCCTCGATTTTTAATTCGAGGACTTAAATTTATATTTGATTTGGGTTTTTATTGCTGAACACCACCCATTCCACCACCACCTTGCTGCTGGTCTTGTTTGATGTCATCATTTTTGATTTTCTTTTTCTCTGTAAATTTCAATTTACCAAAGCTATAGCTAAAGTTCACACCAAAAGAACGTAACGGATAATATACATTGGTACTTTGATAAAGCGTACTCACCTTATTACCAACAGTTGTTACCGAATTGTTTACTGTTCTGATATGTAAATCGCGAGTGAAAGGATTTAAGGTGTTGATACCAATTGAACCTTTTTTATTTAAAATATCTTTCTTGAATGATGCACCGTAGAACACCATGGCATCGGTTTTACCTTGATAGGTTCTTCTTGGCGAATTGACAACACCAAACAATTCAAAGTTATAGCCTTTACCGAATCCATAAGCCGAACGACCAAAAATATTATAATTTAAAAATGTTCCGGTACTTATACCTGTTTGCGTATTGCTAACTTCGTAAGTATTCACACCTAAGTTGGTCATCAAAGTCCATTTTGGTTTAGGGTTGTATGATGCAAAAACGTTTGCACCATATGTTTGTGCTGTACCTACGTTAATGTAGGTTGTTAACGTTTTATCAAAGCCATTTTCCCTTATAGATAGAATCGAATTTTCAATTACATTGCCGGTTCTGCGATAAAAAACTGATGCGTTAATTACAGATCCCTTTACAAAAGTAGAGTAACCTAATTCGAAATTATCACTCAATTCAGGATCTAAAGTTGGCTCACCTTGTCTGATGTTAAACTGATCACTTTCATTACGGAAAGGGTTTAGGTAAGCCAAACTTGGTCTTTGCACCCTACGGTTATAACTCAGTTTTAAAGTTGCATTTCCTTTTAAGGTTTGAGAAATGATGGCGCTTGGGAATAGGTTGAAATAATCGTTCTTCTGAACACCACCCTGTGCGTTGTTAAATCCGATACTGGTATATTCAGATCTCAGTCCTCCTTTAAAGTTGACCTTTTTACTTAGCTTAAAACTAATTACGCCGTACGCAGAGGCTACATCCTGGTTATAATCGAAATTTTGGTTTGCATTATTTGAAAACGCACTGCTGATGTCGCGGAAAATTCCTTTAGCTCCAACTTCCAGAATAGTTGATTTTGTGAATGGATAAGTATAATCCGTTTGAATAGTATACTCTTTATTTTTACCAGTATTATCGTTATTTACAGCCGGGAAATTACTGCCAATAATTTCGTTTTCAAATTCGGTAGTATTTCTGCCTGAAGATAATTGACCCGCAACTGTAAATTCTTCTCCTTCTTTTTTCGTAGTATGTTTATAATCTACATTCCAATCGAAGTTGTTGAAGCCCATATCCATTGAACTGATGTTTCTAAACTGTACGCCATTTAAATTATAATTGGCACTTCCAGGCCCACCATTGGAGAAGTTATTATACTTAATGGTCGAACTTAAGTTGTTATAGGCATTAAAATCATAATCAGCGCCAAAACTACCGTTATAGCCATTGCGGCTCCATTTCGAAACACCATCTTGAAAAATATTAGTGATATTGGTTTTGCCGATGGAATCAGTACGGGTATTGTTTTCAAATAAAACCCTCGAATCCTGAGCATACGCCAGGTTGGCTCCTAAACTTGTATTTACACTTAAGCGACCAGTTTTTGCTGTTAGGTTAAACGCACCATTATTCTGGCGGGTTCCCGCAGATAAGTTTACGGTTCCACTTACCCCTTGCGCATTTGATTTTTTAGTGATGATATTGATGATACCGCCTGAACCCTCTGCGTCATATTTTGCTGATGGACTGGTGATTACTTCCACACTTTTAATTTGCTCTGCGGGAATCATTTTCAAGGCGTCAGAAACACTGCTTGCCATGGTTCCAGATGGTTTGCCATTAATTAACACACGAACTGCGCCACCTCTTAACTGAACGTTTCCATCAACATCAACAGAAAGCATAGGCACTTTACGCATTACGTCTGTAGCATCGCCACCGGCATTTGTACCATCGGCTTCTGCATTATAAACCATTCTATCGATTTTATTTTCGATAACGGCTTTTGTTCCCTGAACCTGAACATCGGCAAGTGTATTTTCTGATGAAGAAATATAAATCGTTCCTAAATTTTGATCAGGCTTGGCTGGCGTTGTAGTAACTAAAACAGACTTGGTTTTATAACCCATGAAACCGATCATTAGTTTATAAGCATCTGGAGCAACGTTTTGTAATGATAGTTTTCCTTTCGGATCAGTTACACCACCATTTACCGATTTGTTATCCTTTACATTAATCAGCGAAACTGTTGCATAATCAATAGGCTGTTTTGTTACTGAATCTAAAATGGTAGCCGTGATACGGCCAAAAACAGTTGGTTTCTTAGCACCTCCACCAAAACCACCGGCAGGAAACTGTGCCTGTGCGTTCATAAAAATTCCCAGGGAGAGGATTAAGAGTAAAATTCTTTTCATGATAATTTGTTAGTATTTGATATTAGTCGGCGCAACGTGCAATTTGTTACAACAGAGTAGAATACTTTTTACGCGACTACGTTAATTTAGTCGGCAAAGGTGCAAATTTATCGGTAAAAAAAGATAGCTGATCGAAAAATAGATAAACTAGGTGGAAATTGACGGGTGGAAATGGAAGATGCAAATTGGAAATTGAAAACCGGAAATTGAAAATTGGTAACTGGAATTAGAATTTGGTAATTGGTAAGTGGTAAGTGGAAATTGGAATTTGATAATTGGTAAGTGCAAATTGGAAATCGAAGCTGGTAATTGAAAATTGGTAATTGGAAATTGGAATTTGATAATTGGTAAGTGCAAATTGGAAATTGAAAACTGGAAATTGGTAACTGGAAATCGAAGCTGAAAATTGAAAACTGGAAATTGGTAATTGATAATTGGTAATTGGTAATTGATAATTGATAATTGATAATTGAAAAAGCCTCCGTTCATTATCCATTCCAATATTTTCATGAATGATGCGATTCCATCATCCATCTTACACCTTACCTCATTACATTTCCATCCCACTCATCAAATTAACGCATCATCAAATCTCATTTATCTCGATGTATTATTCGGACGCGTATAAACCAGTTGCATCACATTGATGTTGCGCATGGCGAAAGCGGCTTCACAATAGTTTAAGTAATAGTTCCATTTGCGGATGAAATTTTCATCAAAACCCAAATCCTTCACTTGATCCAAATGTTTGTTAAATTCCAGATACCAAAGATGGAGTGTTTTTGCATAATCTAAACCCATATCTTTCAAATCGACCATGGTTAAATCGCCGGTATGGTTAATGGCTTTGTTGATTGCCGAAACGGATGGCAATAGTGAGCCTGGAAAGATGTGTTTTTGAATCCAATCTACCCCATTTCTTAATTTATCATAGCGGCTATCTGGAGAAGTGATAACCTGAAAAGCGAAAATACCGTCTTTTTTTAGCAACGATTGGCATTTCTCGAAATAAGTTTCCAAATATTGATGACCAACCGCTTCTAACATTTCAATGGAAACGATCTTATCAAAAGTACCCTCAATTTTGCGGTAATCCTGAATGATGATTGAAACCAGATCTTCAAGTCCCTCTTCTTTCACTCTTTGTACAGCAAGTTTTTGCTGTTCTTTTGAGATGGTTACTGAAGTTACCTTACATCCATAATTTTTAGCCAGGAAAATAGCATTCCCACCCCAACCACTACCAATTTCCAAAACATGATCAGTAGGTTTAACCTTCAATTGTTTTGCAAGGCGATCATATTTGGCATATTGCGATTCTTCTAAACTGACTTGATCATTTAAAAAATAGCCGCTAGAATAGGTCATGGTTTTATCTAAAAATGTTGCAAAGAAATCGTTATTCAGATCGTAATGTGCTGAAATATTTTTCTGTGAACCTGCAAGCGTATTGGCCCTGCGAACATGGGTAAGCTTGTTTACTATTTTAAAAAGGTTAAGCGCAATTGATTTTGCTTTGCTTCCTGTAACCGAAGGTGCATTTTCAATATTCAAGAGCACCCATTTAATTACGTTTGTAATATTCGAGGTATCCCAAAGCCCCAAAGTATAGCCTTCCCCGAAGCCGATGTCGCCATATAATGCTATTGATTTGAAGAAATCAGGATGATTCACCTGTATATTTGCAGAAATTTTGTCTTCATGGTTACCAAAAGTGAGTGTTTCGCCATTTGGCAAGGAAAGCTCCAACTTACCCAGGGTCATTTTGGAAAGCGAATTTAAAACCACTTTTTCAAAAAAACCAATATGTGTTTTGGTGGCGGCAAGCGTACTCATAATCTAAATCTATTTTGTTTGTGGTTTATAAGGTTTATATACGTTACGTTGCAGTTCAGGGTTTTCAGCTTTTGGGTGAAATGGTAATTTTTTCATCCATAGTTTAAATGCCTGCCAATGAATCATGCCCATTACCTGCAATGGAATTAAGGGAATTGAAAAAAAATATTTTAATAAGCTGGCATTGGTTAAGTCTCTCCTGTTGCCAAATAAAGTACTGATAAAAAACTTATTACCACTTTTATCAATATCATCTATTTTAATCTCAAGTTTTTCTCCGGGGATTTTCAGATTAAAATCAAAAGAATCATCGTGATCAATAAATGGCGAAACGTAAAAATATTTTGTTGTGATTTTTTTGAAGCTATCACCGTCTAGTTCGTCTTTCCCAAAGAAAAAAAGTTTCATTTCGCGGTAGGTATTGCTAATTTCTGCCACGCAGCACACCGGATTTTCATTTTCATCGAAACAGAAATAGAACGAAACCGGATTGAAATTATAACCTAAAACATTGAGGTTGGTTAGCAACTTAATTTTCAGTTTTGTTACGTCGACACCATAACCCTTTAAATACGTTTCCAGATGCTGGCGAGTGGTTTTCGTTGAATCCGGATTATTTTTTGGCAATTGTAAATGTTCCGAATCGCGAAATGAAAACAGGTTAAATCTGTTGCGGCTGAACCACCGAAGTTTTTTTTCCAGTACATCAATCTCATCCAAATCGATATAAAACATATACACATTGTACCAAAAAGAGTGTTTTTTGGGTGCCAGCCGATGGTGCATGACTTTGGCGGTGTATATGTTGGATTTTAAAGGCATTTAATTCAATTTACAAAAAATAAAAATTTATCCGATAGCTGAAGTTAGACAGCAATGAAGCAGGCATCTTGTCATTCTGAGCGCAGCAAAAAATCTCCAGCTTATATTTACTGACACTAGGATATCTTCTCACACTTAATTTGGTAACCAAGGCAGCACTTAAATCGCTTTCAGACACTTTGCTTCCACATCAATTTTGTTTTGTCGTCATTGCGATCCCGATTCTTCATCGGGAGAAGCAATCTCATTCGTAAAAGAATAGATTGCAGCGGTCGTGAAATACTCCCTCGCAATGACGACCGCCCTCAAACGTTACTCATGTTTAGTTTTATGAAATATTAACCATCAGAATGATATAAAAAACCTTACATCTTCAAACATAGATCCACTGCACTTTTATACGCATCTTCATGGAAACCATATTTAAAATAACTTCCGCAGTAATAAATCGGACCATCTTCATTCAACTCATGTAATCGCTCTTGCGCCTGCATAGCCGGCACATCAAATAAAGGATGGTGGTAATCAATTTCTTTTATAACTTTTTCCGGATTTAAAGTGGCCGTAGGATTAATTGAAACAAAGTAATTCGTTTTTTTAGAAACACCCTGTAAGTTATTCATCCAATAAATGGTACTCGGCAACAATTTATCGCCTTGTTTTTCTACACGATAATTCCAACTGCTCCAGGCCAGTTTGGCTTTTGGCATTTGATCTTCATCGGTATGCACCACTGCTTTATTAAGCTGGTATTTAAACTTCGATAGCAATTCGGTTTCTAAAGGCGTTTTATCTTTTACAATTTCAAAAGTCTGGTCCGCATGGCAGGCCATAATGACCTTATCAAATTCAAAACGTTCGTTTGTTGAATTTACAACCGCTACCTTTCCATTCTCCAATCGTTTTACGGAAACAATTTTATTGTTGATCTTAATTCGATCGCGGAATGGTGCAATCAATTTTTCGCGGTAAGCCTGACTTCCATTTTGCAAGGTGTACCATTGGTGCTGAGTATCTAATCCTAAAAAGCCGTGATTTTTAAAAAAGCGGATTAAACTTACCGCCGGGAAGTCTAAAATCTGTTCCATTGGTGCACTCCAAACCGCTGCACTCATGGGAATCAGATATTGCCAAAGCATATCTTCACTATAACCAAATTCTTTGAAAAACCTACCAATGGAATAGTTCTGGTAGGCTGGTTGATCTAAAATTTCGATGCTTTGTTTATTGAAGCGGTTTATCTGCATCAGCATTTTCAGGTAAGATATATTAAGAATATTCTTCCGCTGTGCGAATAAATGGTTTAAACTTGAACCACTGTACTCTAACTTTTTTGGCAGAAACTGAACACTAAAAGACATATCCGTTTTGATAACTGGTGCGTTAATTTCAGCAAACATTTCCGTTAGATTTGGATAAGTTTGGTAGTTAAAAACCATGAAACCAGTATCCAGATAAATGGGTTTACCATCTTCTTCGAGCGTAATGGTATTGGTATGACCGCCAATATAATCACCTTGCTCAAAAACTGTGATATCGTATTGATGCTGCAGCTTATGGGCACAACCCATCCCTGCTATTCCGGAGCCAATAATGGCTAATTTTTGCATTTTCTTAAATTAATATTTGGCTTTATTTTTTCAGCTTTCCCCTAGGCTGTTTTCTCAAACAAATAATGACAAACCATCCACTCGTTTCCTTTATTATAGTTAAATAGCTCGGCGCAACTCATGTAAAATAAACGCCAGTAAACCCACCATTTTACAGCCTGATCTTTACCGTATGTGTTTTCTAAAATTGGCATGATTTCCTTTTTATGCTTATCCATATTACTCAGCCAGGCTTCGGAAGTTTTGCCATAATTGGTTCCGTTTACTACCCAATGTTTATCAATTTTTAAATCATCATTGAAATAGAAAAATAAATGATTGGAAGGCATAATGCCACCTGTAAAAAAGTATTTACTCATCCAATCCGTTTCATCAATTACCTCAAATTTATAAGCCAGCGTTTTATGCGTAAAAATGTGCACAAACAATTTTCCGTTTGGCTTTAAGAAACCGGCAACCTTGTTCAGCAAAAATTTATAATTACGCATGTGTTCGAACATCTCAACAGAAACCATCCTGTCAAAAGTATCGGCGATGGTAAAAGTATTCATATCGGCAGTTAAAACTGTTAAATTTTGAATACCTCGTTGTTTTGCAGTTTCATCGATAAAAATTTTCTGTGTTGCAGAATTAGAAACCACTGTAAAATTACTTTCTGGAAATTTTGCCGACATATACAGTGATAGCGAACCCCAGCCACAGCCCAGTTCAAGCACATTTTGCCCACTTTGCAAATCCGCCCGTTCGCAGGTTAAAGCAAGCATATCATCTTCCGAAGTATCAATATCTTTTACGCCCGGTTTCCAATAACCACTACTGTATTTCAAATTTTTACCAAGGCAATATTGAAAAAACTGTGTAGGCAATTCATAATGCTGCTCATTGGCCTCGGCAGTATTTACCGCAATTGGCGACTGCTTTAATTCGGCAACCAAATCCATAAATTTCTCTTGCTGCAAAGCTTCATCGCCTAAAGTTTCGTCATCTAAACGTTGTTTGCAAAGTTTTCTAATCCCCATACGCAGTGCGGTATCAGGAAGTTTGTCGTTTTCTAAAAGTTTATCGTACCACATTTGAGTTGTTAATTATAAGTTAAAAGTTACCGGTTTGGGTGCAAAATCAGGCTATGAAGTTTTAGACTTGTAACCCGCAACATGCAACCTTTAACTAATTTTCCTCCACGGAAAAAAGGCAGAAGTTGTTTGTTGGTATTTTTTATAGGCTTCGGGTTTGCTCCTTAAATTTTGCTCTTCATTGTTTGGAACACCTGTAACCTGGGTTAATAGATATAAAATAATTGCCGGACTGATGATGGCCACGGTGCCCCATGGCGATGCTAATGCGAAGATGAAATAAGCCATCCAGGTTAACCATTCGAAAAAATAATTGGGGTGGCGACTGTAATACCATAAACCTGTATCGCAAACCTTGCCTTTGTTTTTGGGGTCTTTCTTAAATGCGGCAAGCTGCCTATCGGCTATCATTTCACCAACAAAAGCTACAAGCCAAATTGCAAGGCCGATATATTCCAGAATAGAAATTTGTGGCGATGGATTAGCGGTTATAATAAAAAACGGAATGGCCAGAAGCACGTTTGAAATGGCCTGAAACTGAAAGAAAACAAAGAAATTCCGATCGGCTTTATCGCCCCATTCTTTGCGCAGTTGTTGATACCTTCCTTCTTCCTCACTTAAATGACCAATTACGCGTTGCCACAAATGAATACCCAGTCTCAATTCTGCGATCAAAAAAATAGCACAAATTAAAATTTTGCGGGTTTCATAACCTTCAGCTAAAAAGAAAGTGATCACTGTAATTACCGGGAAATTCAGTGCCCAGAAAACATCTACAACACCGGCGTTTTTAATTCTTTTAGCCCATAACCACACCAAAGCCATAATGGCACAGCAAGAAATTAAACATATAAGGGCAATAAAAAGCAGGTGTCCTATTTGAAAAGGCATAAGTTTTCAGTAATGGTTTTAAGGCTTTAAGCCATAGTTAAGTATAACTAAAGCTTAGTAAAACACCCCACACCATTAACTTTACGCCCTAAGTTTTACTAAGTAATTCTTTAACACCTTCACCATCTTTTAGCTTAAATAAGTGAACTAAAACATAGGCTAAAGTTGCTATACTACCTAAACATACGAACAAAATTGTAATAGAGATTTTAAGAATAATGCTTTTTTCTTTGTAAAACATCCATAGCGTGATAATGAAGATGTTAGCGTAAAAATCCCAAAGCGTGGCACGCATCCATGGGATGGAACCCAGAAAATCCCATTCGTTAAAGAGGTTGCTTTCTAGTGATGTTGCCACAACTTTATAGCACATAAAAACCAGCAATGCTGAGAAAATAATTTTGAGGAAGTTAATCATAGGGTTAGATTTTATTTGGTTTGAAAAGCATGTTTCTGCGTATATCGGTTCCGAAAGTCCCGCCATCTGCTTTACTTCGTTACACTCCGTGCTCGCTACTGTCGGGTTTAATTTACAGAAAACAGTGCAAAAAAATAAATAACAAATGCCTATCATCTGCCTTGAGTTCATTGCCGTTGGTTTCAGCCAATGGATTTTTTTCAAGCAAATAAAACACCCCACCCTGCGTGCACCCCTCTAGAAGAGGGGAATGCAAATTGCAGAAACTAACTCTACAAATAAATTTATACCTTTCTAATCTTAATTATCTTCATCCAATGCAAAACCTTCATTACCGGATAAGTTGGATCAAATTCCCACCATTTAGTCGCAAAGTTCGGACTATTTGGTTTTTTATGATGATTGTTTTGGAATAACTCACCCATCAACAGGAAATCCCATGGTAATGAATTTTTGCTATGATCATCATTGTCGTGATTTGAATAACCATATTTATGCCCGCACCAGTTTACAATAGCACCATGTAATGGCCCCATTAAAAAGTGAATGGGCAATAAAAAGTATAGCCACCAATGGTTGGCAAACATGATGTAAAAACCGATGTAAAATAAGCCACAACCAATTCTCCAAATCCATGAATCACCAATTCGATCAATCAGCGGCCACTCAGGATAATTGCCCTGGAATGCAGGTTCCGGTTGGATTTTGAAATGCAGGTAATTCATGTACATATTTTTTGTTGCGATCATCATCCCAAATACATCCTTAAAAAAATGTGGAGAATGGGGATCTTTCTCTGTATCGCTATATGCATGGTGCATGCGGTGTAAAATGGCGTACGCTCTTGGATTTAAAAAAGATGAACCTTGAGAAATCAGTAAAACGAGATAAAAGAATTTTTCCCAAAAAGGCTCCATTTTAAACATCTTATGGGAAGAATAACGGTGGAGAAAAAAAGTTTGACTAAATAGGGATAAAAACCAATGGCAAACAAAAAAAATGAAGATAATCATGTATGGTGTGTATACTTTATAAACGTATTTTTTTAACGTTTAGTTTTTCTAATGGCTGGAAACCAGAAGCAGAAGTGTTGGAATAAATGAGAATCCTGCGCTGAACAGTCAGAACAGGATTCTATAGAATATTTTTATCTACCGAAATCGTCTTGAACGCGAACGATATCGCTTTCATCGGATGGATTTGATGCATCAGTATGTTGCCAGATCTCAGCAACCACACCCCAATCATCTAAACCAATTAAACGGTGGCGTTCGCCTTGTTGCAATTTTATCTGATCTTTTGGTGCATAGGTTTTTACTTCACCTTCTTCATCAGTTTCGCTGGTTTTGATACCTACGGTACCTGTTACTACCTGCCAAATTTCAGCTCTACGGTGGTGATATTGCCACGACAAACGTGTATTTGGTGCTACAATTAATATTTTCGGACTTAACTTACCGCCAATTTTTAAACTTTCTACATCTAATCCGTCAAAGTAAGTATCTGCAAATTGCTGAGCCTGTGCCTCATCAATAACAAAGAAACCTCCCCATGGGCGTGTCTCATCGCGATTTACTACATTAAAACCTTCAATTTTTAAACGTTGTGCAACGCTATCGAATATTTCTTTTTTGTCGTTTTCCATAATTGGCGTAAAAATAACGCTTTGAAATTAAAAAAGCCCTGTCGGGCAGTTTATTTTTTAAGAACTATTGTGTAGTGTTTAATTAACTGTTGCTGATCGCCTATGGATTTTAATCATGCTATTTAATCTCGGCAAGCAATACTTCCTGATTCACTAAAGAATTAGTAAACATCTGAGGAACATTTACTTTATCCATCGCCAGTTCGATGGTTACAGAGGCGTTTGGCTTACGCACCTCCCGAGAAATATCACCTGTGATAGACGAGATTTGTTTCAGGCAAGAAAAATATTGCCTATCGATATTTTTAATATACTGTAGATTTCTTTTATTCTTTTTGTATTCTGCATTTACGGTTTCAGAACAATTTTTCTGAAGATGATCTAATAATGATAGCTTATTCGTAATCGCCGCCAATGCAGTTTTAGAAAGTTTAATACCGCTAATTTCTACAACCTGCTTGTTATAGATTATATAATCGCGTCCGGCAAAAGTAACGGTATATTTGCCAGATCTTAAAATGGATTGCGATGCTGGCAACTGGGTTAAGTTACCTTTATGCTTTATCAGTTTCTTGTTAAATTGATAGCGGTCGTTGTGCAGTTGTTCAATCAAATTATTTCCATCAATCTTTTCGGAGTTGAGCAAACTTTCCTGCGCCAAAAGATGGTTCACGGAAAAAATGGAGAGCAGAGCGATAAAATAGATGTTTTTCATATACAATGATTAAACATCAAAATAACACAAAAGTTTTGGTTATATGTATAATTTAGTTTACAATCTACTTTACAACTGCACAACCTGAGGTTGTAATCTATTATTGCCCTGGGTGCGTTAAGGAAAAAACAGAATCACTGCTTAACGGGATTAAATTATTTATTGTTAAAGGGATGGATTGCAGGGTAAAATCAAAGTACTGTTAGGTGCATTAAAAAATTAGCATATTCATCAGTAAACTTTTGGCTCCATACTTGAAACGTACGAAAAAGATAAGCGTTCGATTAAGACTTTGTTGCTGAGAATTCTTATCTTATCCTGAAATGGCGAATTTGGAAGGGAGGTAATATAAGCTGAAGCGGAAATCACAAACTTTCGCTTGATCCTTTCCTTAGATAAACATACATTTTAAATTGTATGGAAAGTTTCAGAAGATAGGCATAGTTAAGATAGCTTGCGATGATACTTCGAAAACGCTTAATTTAACAAATGAAATGTGTTTAAACATCGATCACACTTATATCGTTTTACTGGAATAAAAATTAAAATATGTTTGAACAAGAAACTTCTTGGGATACGATAAGTTTCAAAATTACGGCACCTCGGACAATTGTGATCGCCAAGCGTTTTTGTTAAAGAATTCATGTACAATAAGGATAGACATAAAAGTACTTAAAAATCTGCACGTTATGATTTTTTTTATAATTTTTTTTTTCATTTCTTTGATAAATATCAATTTTGATATCATAAAAGTCTATTGATAAATTCGGTAGGAGATTGAGCAAAGGCTTCGAAACTTATATAGCTGAAGATTGCGGTGCATTTTTCGAAGAAACACCAATTGTGGTAGTAAATATTGATAAAATTAAAAAAGCCTCATCATTTCTGATAAGGCTTGGTGGAGAATATCGGATTCGAACCGATCACCTCTTCACTGCCAGCGAAGCGCTCTAGCCAAATGAGCTAATCCCCCAAAAAAGTGTTAATGATTAATTGTGGAGCAAAAATAGCAAATACTTTTTCTAAAGCAAATGAAAATTAATCTTTCAGCTTAAAAGCAAATAACGCCATGATACAAATGACACCTATTGCCGATTGCAACGGGTAATTAATAAACAAAAAAAGCACAAAGGTTGCGATAAGCAACATCAGAAAAAACATTAGTGCTTTATACATTGAATCCATGAAACACATGGAAATAATTGCGAGGATGTAAATTGGGATGATAACTACGGCCAGAAACATTGGTCGAAATTAATTTTCAAGTGTTAAACATCTATTAAGCTGATATTAACTTTCAGCTTTCTGGTTAAGCAAAGCCTGGTATTCATCAACAAACTGAGCCACATGCAAACCATCCATTAAAGCGTGGTTCACATGAATGGAAACCGGCATAATTTTTCTTCCGTTTTCATCCCGGCACTTTCCGAAAGAAATTTTCGGACAGCTATCATTAAACGAAAACTTCCTGGCATGAGACATTGATGAAAAATTTAACCACGGTAACGCTGAATAATGGATAACATTTTCTCCCGATGAAGAAGGAATTAATCCGGTGCTTTGCTGAACCTTTTCAATTTCTTCAAGTGCAGCGATTTTGAAATCTTCAAACTGTTTAAAAAAATCCATGTACCCGAAGCCAAAAGTTCCGTTCGGGCGGTTTATGGTTGAAGCCGCATTTACAACATCGTATTTCCAAACTTCCCCGTCTATAATCCGATACTTAAAGGCCTCCGTTCTATTTGCTGCAAGCAGCGATTTGTGTAGGTAAAGCAAGAAAAAGGAAAGGCTTTTCTCTTTTGCTTCTTGATAAGTTGCGGTACAATCTACATCAACAGTAACACCGAAGAAGGGCTCTTCAAATGTGTTAAAAAATTCAAAATGATCTTTTCTGATCCAGGTGTTTATATCTATTTTTTCTCTCATTTAATTAGTTTGGGCAAAACATCGGCAAGATTTTCTACCTGGTAAAAATTTGGATGCTCAATGGTATGATCTATACGCTCATGCACCCATGTAGTATGATATGGAATGTGCACCGCGTGACCACCGATGGCCAATACTGGCAAAACATCCGATTTAAGCGAATTGCCCAACATTAGAAATTCATCAGGCCTGCAATCAAGGTGTTTAATCAGCTTTTGGTAATCCCGCTCCTGCTTATCACTCATAATTTCAATATGGTGGAAATAATGATCTAGACCTGATTTGGTTAACTTTCGCTGCTGGTCTAATAAATCGCCTTTAGTTGCTACCACTAACCTATATTTCCCGTGAAGCGCCTTTAGCACTTCTTCTACGCCTTCCAATAATTCGATAGGCTTGTTGAGCATTTCCTGCCCCAGTTCAATTGCTCTGCTAATCACCTCAGGGTTAACTCTCCCTTCGGTAATTCTTAGTACCGTTTCAATCATACTCAGCATAAAACCTTTTATGCCATAGCCATAAAGCGGCAAATTGTCAATTTCTGTTTTAAGTAATTCTGCCACAATGCTATGATGGGGCATAAAATCTTCCAGCAAGCCTGCGAATTTTTCTTCTGTTTCGCGGAAGTAAGGCTCATTAACCCAAAGTGTATCATCAGCATCAAAAGCGATAACGGTAATTTGATTGTTCATTGTTATGCTGTAATTTCGTAATGCAAATGTAAACCTCTCCGGCGATAGCGGAAAGGACATTTGTCCCCCTATTGAAATATGTTAAGAACAAACCTCAACTTTCTATCCTTCATTGAAGGTTTTTATAAGGAAAATTTAGATGCGGGCATTCGCCTCAAAACGTTTATGCCAGGCTTTAGGTTTATAGCGCAAGGTGAGAAGATCAAAAATATCTATATCGTTAAAGATGGCATTACCAAATGTTTCATCTCGGAAGAAAACGGCAAAGATTTTATTATTGAATTTTTGGGCAAAGGTGAGGTTGTTGGAGAGCTGGAAGCCATTAAAAAAATTAATTGCCTTTGCAATGTAGAAGCCATTAGTGAAGTTACGGCGTATGCTATCCCCGAGCATGTATTCTTATCGCTAACAGAAAATAACCAGAAATTTACCCAAATTTTGTTACAGGAACTTTCTACAAGGATTATCCAAACGAGCTCAAGAGCTTCATTTCAGCAGCTTTACACGTTGGAATACGGTTTATTAAAATTGTTGCAGCTTCAATTTGATGAACATTTCTCCATTTCAAAGGAAGATATGGCGGCCTACTTAGGCATTTCAGTACGCAGTTTTAACAGAACTTTGAAACAGTTAAAATCTAAGAATACAGACGAAAAGTTGTCACGAATTTTAGAAAATTTAAGGTAGCTGAAAAATACGAGTGAACATTTAATTTGTTAAATTGTTAAATCATTAGCCATTAATATTATTTCAACTAGAAATATTTGAGGAATGTAATGGTATTAAAAACTGTTAATTGTTAATAAATAGTGGAACAATATCTGATGTGTAACTTCTAGAAATCAGAAAATCTTTCTTTAGTTTTATATCAGATTGACATTTAGAACATTTAATATCATAAATAAATTTTAAAATAATACACATGAATGTAGAAGAAGTTTTTAAAAATAACGAAGAGTGGATTGGCCGAAAACTAGCAAATAATCCAGATTATTTTACTGAATTAGCAAAAGGTCAGACTCCAGAGTTTTTATACATCGGATGTTCAGATAGTCGTGTTACTGCTGAAGATTTAATGGGCATACAGCCTGGGCAGGCCTTTATTCATAGAAATATTGCCAATTTGGTTAACAACGTTGATTTAAGCGTAATGACGGTATTAAACTATGCTGTCCGCCATTTAAAAGTTAAACATATAATCGTTTGTGGTCACTACAATTGCGGTGGCGTAAAAGCAGCCATGCAACCAGCAGACATGGGCATTTTAAACCCTTGGTTACGTAATATCCGCGATGTGTACCGTACACATAAAGATGAATTAAATGCGATAGAAGATGAAGGTGTTCGTTACAACAGATTAGTGGAATTGAACGTTCAGGAGCAATGCGTGAACTTACTAAAAACAGCCGCTGTACAAGAAGCGATCACACTCAGAGGATTAACGGTTCAGGGATGGGTTTTTGATATTCATACTGGTAGATTAATTGATTTAAAAATCGATTTCGAAACAATATTGAAAGATATTAAAGAAATTTATAACCTTTTTTAAAGGCAGGTTTTGGGTGACCTCACCTGATTTCCCAATAGAAAAACAATTTTGAAAAGACATTTGGAGTAAAACGCCAAATGTCTTTTTTTTTTAAAATGTTAAACCCTAAAAAAGTCCGTCATTGCGAAGCCAAATTTTCATTGGCTGTGGCAATCTCATTCCCAAAAGTTGAAAGGTGAAAGCTAAAAGTAGTTTTACGCCCTAGAAGAGAAGATTACCACAGTCGCGAAATGCTCCTTCGCAAAAACGAGAGGTGAATCCACCAATCGAACATTCAACAATTTAACAATTTAGCAATTTAGCAATTCAAAAATTTTACCTGCCCATCCAGCCGCCATCAACGGTTAAAACTGTGCCATGAACGTAGTTACTTGCAGCTGACGCCAGAAACAAAGTTGGTCCTTTAAAATCTTCGGGAGTTCCCCACCTTCCTGCAGGAATACGGGCTAAAATTGAGGTACTTCTATCCGCATCTTCCCTTAACGCGGTTGTATTATCTGTTGCAATGTAACCAGGCGCAATGGCGTTAACATTTACCCCTTTTGATGCCCATTCGTTCGCAAAAGCCTTAGTTAAAGAACCAATGGCACCTTTACTGGCGGCGTAACCAGGAACTGTAATCCCACCTTGAAAAGTTAATAACGAAGCTGTAAAAATTATTTTACCGCTGCCTCTCGCAACCATATCCCGGCCAATTTCTCTCGTGAGAATAAACGGAGCCGATTGATTTACGGCAATAACTTCATCCCACATCTCATCCGGATGTTCTGCAATTGGCTTACGTAAAATGGTACCAGCGTTATTTACTAAAATATCAATCACCGGATGCTCCAATTTTACCTTTGCAGCAAATTCCAATGTGCTTTCGCGTTTACCAAAATCGCACTGATAAGCATAAAATTTTCTGCCTAAGGCAATCACTTCTTTTTCAATGGAACTTCCTTCAAGTTCCAGGCTTGCAGAAACGCCGATAATATCGGCACCAGCCTCTGCTAATGCTAAAGCCATGGCCTTGCCAATCCCTCTTTTACAACCGGTAACCAACGCAGTTTTACCTGCTAAATCAAATATGTTTGACATTTTTTCTTTTCTTATTGAGATTAAGATTTGTTTATCATTAGTCGTTATTTCGACTGAAAACGGAGAAATCTTTTAAATTTATTCGCCTGAATTATTGAGGAATGAAGATTTATTTCAACTCAGTGATCGCACAATGATCCATATCGCCGTAATCCAAATTTTCCCCTGCCATACCCCAAATGAAAGTATAGTTGCTTGTTCCTGCTCCGGAATGGATAGACCAGTTTGGTGAAATTACCGCCTGATCGTTTTGCATCCAAATGTGGCGGGTTTCTTGCGGCTGCCCCATAAAATGACAAACACTTTGCCCCTGCGGAACTTCAAAATAGAAATAAGCTTCCATTCTTCTATCATGAGTATGCGCTGGCATGGTATTCCAAACACTTCCCGATTTTAACTCGGTCATTCCCATTTGCAACTGGCAAGTCGGCAATACACTGTTTACCAAAAGTTTGTTAATAACCCTATGATTAGCGGTTTCAGGTGTACCCAATTCTACGATTTCAGCATCAGCTTTGCTTACTTTTTTTGTTGGATAGCTATGGTGTGCCGGTGCAGAATTTAAATATAATTTTGCTGGCTGGGCTGCATCAGCAGACTCAAAAGTAACCTCTTTTGTACCTTTGCCGATATATAAGGCTTCTTTGTATTCTAACTCGAATGTTTCGCCGTCAGCAGTTACAATAACCTTTCCGCCAACATTGATCATCCCCAACTCTCTTCTTTCTAAGAAATATGTGGCTTTCAAATCATCAGGATTAGGCAAAACTAATTTTCCGTTTACTGGCATTGCGCCACCAACAATGTACCGATCAAAATGAGACAAGGTTAAGTTTACCTGGTTCGCTTCAAAAACGTTTTCGATTAAAAAATTTTCCCGCAGTGAGGCGGTATCCATTTGTTTAACTTCTTTTGGGCTTTGAGCGTAACGGCTTTCGAATTTATTCATTGGTTAAAGTTTGAGATAAGATTTAGAATCGGAAATCAATTCTTGTTCGCAAATATATTTATACGATACTTATTATTGGAATTAATACTCAACTTTATAATCTTTTTTTACGGCCTCTCCTTTCCAGGCTTTTACGCTTGTCCAGGGTGCGGGCGCATCGGTCCAGAATTTGTGATTGGCAGGCAAACCCAAATCCAGAAAACCTAATGTAGTGAGGTATAAACTTCCGGTAGAGGTATAAGTGTCTGCAATCATCGGCTGATGCCCGTTAAAACCTAAAACCAACCAGCCTTTATCATCGAAATTCTGATTACCATCGAACATATTGTGCATAATTTTGGTTAAGCCGCAGCGTACCTGTGCAGGGCTCACCTGTTCCGGCAGTTTTTCCATCAAAGCCGTTTGCGCCAATGCCTGAAAAGCAGCCATCCTGTAAGTAATCGATCTGCCAAAGGCCGGATAAGTTCCTTCTGGAGAAATTAACCTTTCCAGAAACTCCGAATGCCTGGCCATTCTTTTTACGGCCATATCATAATCTGCCTGCGAAGCTTTTTTCTTTTCCAACAAAACTTTTAAAAGATCAACCAACATGGGATGAATCACATAAGAGTTGTAATAATCCATGCTGAATTTATCGCCATCGCTGTACCAGCTATCGCCCACGTACCATTCTTTCATTTTATTAATTGAAAACTGAACCCTGGCAGGATCATATTGCTCACCAATGCTTAATAAAAATCCTTCGGTTAACCCGGCAAATAAAAGCCAGTTATTATAAGCACCACTTCGGGTACGTAAAGCTTTAAATTCTTCGATGAACCGTTTTTTAGTCAGCTCATCCAAGGGTTCCCAAAGTGCTTTAGGTGCCCGAAGAAAGGCATGCGCCACATAAGCGGCATCAACAATCGGCTGTCCTTCGGTACGGTAATTCATATAATCCGGGCTTTCAGGATTTACAGAATTTGCTAGTCCTTTAAGCAATTCCGTACGCATGGTTTTGCGGAGCTTTCCCTCGGCAGATTCATCATCTGGCAAGGCCAGCCAGGGCGCCAACCCTGCCATGGTTCTGCCCAAAGCTTCCAAATACGTAACTTTGGTCACGTTCAGGCCATACCCCGGACCTTTCTCTAAAGGCATATTTTTCTTTAAAGTTTCATTTGCCAACTCGTGTACCACAGGATAAGAAATCCGGTAAAGTGTTTTTACCCAAAAAGCCCGGTCTTGAGCGCCGGTTGTAGCTTTTCTGGTTTGTGCGTGGGTAGTTGTCGCAATGATGAATAATGCAAACAAAGAAAGTTTAAATTTCATTAGTGATAAATTGATTGGCTTTTTACAAATACCACTTTTTGTACCTTGCCAAAGCTTCCAAATAATAATAATCCGCATAAACTAAAGGTACATCTATTTCACTATTTAATGGATAAGCACCTGTACTGTGCATCAATAAAAAGCCACCATTTTCGCCCAACTTAGCACGATAAGCATTACTTGCCAGTGAATAAATCATGGTTTCTGCCGAAGATTTAAATTCTGCTTTTTCCTGATCAGTTGTAAATTGTGCCAACTCCAATAAAGCAGAGGCCATAATAGCACCTGCAGAAGCATCGCGTTTGGCAAAAGGAACACCTTGTGCGTCGAAATCCCAGAAAGGAATTTTATCAGCAGGCAAATTCGGATGATTTAAAATAAAATGTGCTATTCCTTTCGCTTGTTTCAGGTATTTTTCATCTTTGGTAAAGCGATACATCATGGTGTAGCCATACAACGCCCATGCTTGTCCGCGGCTCCAGGCAGAACAATCTGCAGCACCCTGCCAGGTTGCCTTTCTCTTTACCGCCCCCGTTTCCGGATTATAATCAATCACATGGAAAGAACTAAAATCAGGGCGGAAGTGATTTTTCAAAGTCGTATTGGAATGGATGATGGCAATTTCCTTAAACTTTTTATCGCCGCCATTATCTGTAGCCCAGTTCAACATTTCCAGGTTCATCATGTTATCGATTATTACCGGATAATTCCAGTATTTTCCTTTATTCCATGATTGAATGGCCTTTACGTTATCGTGATAACGGGTAGAAAGCGATTGTGCTGAACGCTGAATGGTTGATTTATATTCGGGCTTTCCGGTTAAGCGGTAAGCATTCCCAAAGCTGCAATACATCATAAAACCCAGGTCGTGGTTACCGGTAAAAGTTTGGTTGGCCTCAATTACTTTCAGGGCATCTTCCGCTTCTTTTTTTATCGTTTCACTTTTTGTTTGCTCATAAATATACCATAAGCTGCCCGAGTAGAAACCGCTGCACCACCATTGAATATCGTAGTTTACATGTTTTCCATTTTGATAGGTTTGCGGTGTTTTACCTGCGGGAATGCCTTTTGCCAGAAACTGATACTGATCGGCAGCAAACTTAAATTCATCGTTAATAAGTTGAGCCATTGGCTTTCGCACATTATTTTGGGCAAAAGAAACGGCATTCAAAAGAACCAGTAAGGCGATGATTAAACTGTTTTTATTCATGATTTTAGATGTGTTTATTTAATTGGAAATATTGTATTTAATGGTTGAGCCTGCAAGGGCACCAACCGGAAGATTACAGGTTATTTTTTTATTAACTTTTAGCTTTTGAGTTTTAATTTCGAGCTGAACATTTGAATTTTCTTGTGTAGGATCGGCGATATAAATCACTGGTTTTGAACTTTGTAATTCGTTTACAGATACGATACAAGGCTTATCTACTTTTATCATTAATCCATCATCATTAAATTCTCCGGCTGCATAAAAAACAATTTGCAGTATAGCCAAACCGTTGTGCATTACCGCCTGAATTGTTTTGGTGTTTTTAATGATTTTAATCGCATCCGGACGATAGTTTTTCATTGCGGCATCGCCAACCCCGGGAACGACCACGTAAGCATAATGGGCATCCTGAGGTTTTATTCCATGGCTAAACCAGGTTTTAAAAACCTTGCCCGAAACCTTGTTTTTGCTTTGAAATTGATTGATGCGGTACCAGTTTCCCGATTCGTTCTGTTGGGTAACTTTCATATCTCCTCCATCAGGAAAAAAGTAGCCAATACTATCGTGGAGCAGGTATTTTTTATCTTCGATGACTTTCCCCCGCAGCCATGACTGGTTGATGGTTGTGGTAATGTTCTCCGATGAAGAACTGCTGATTCCGGCACCCAGGCATACAATTTCTTTACCGAAGAAAAACCAGGCCTTTTTTGCCTGAACACTATCATAATCTAAATCGTAAGCCGAAACGCCATAAGTACCATCGCTCACGCCACCTGCAAACTTCGTTGTTCCAGGTATTCCCCATTCTTTTTTAATGATTGCGCCCTGATCATCCGCATAATCCCTGCTGGTCGTTCCGGGAATTTTATCCCATTCCCAAATGGGCATAATGTTGGCGTATTCCGATCCGCTTCGCTGAATATTGGTGGCACCATCTGACAGGAATTTACCAAGCACATTTTCGTTATTTCCTCTTTCCGTACGTAGGGTTCTTGTTGAGGCTGTTTGTATGCTAAAAGAATACTGTGGTTGAACATGGAGCGTATAACCACTTTTCCAATAAACTGTATGGGATGGCTTAATCTGATAATTTGCAGGTTTTTGATGGGATGTTCTCAACGCTGATGCTTCCCAGTAAGCTGAATTTTCCTTGTCGAACATTTTAATTTTATTAACCATTCCAGATACAAAGGCATTTAGCGAATCTGGCCGACTAATTCCCCGGCCCCTCACATTAAAATCGTAAAACGAGCCTCGAATGGTCTTCAAGAAAGTATTCTTCAGGTAACTCACCAAAATATCGAGCTGGGCTTTTGGCAATGCATATTCCGTGTCATTCAAATAATAAGCTGCATTAACCGAATTACCGGCAAACACCCGTCCGTAACTGGCAATGGCCTGCTGTTTGCCATGCTGGTAATAACTTCCATCCACCTGTACCCCTTCTTTTCCATCTTCAACTGCGATAGGCTCAAAAAGATATTTTGCTGCTGAATCCAATGTGTTTTTATTTTGGGTTAAACAGGCACGGTACAAATAATGCAAAGCCTCATCCGAAGTATTTGCGCCATCGCCAACTTTTAATTTGCGGATCATCCTTTGGATTAAAGCTTTTTCCAACTCAAGCGGTAAGGGCGTTTTGGCATTACGCATTAAAATTAACGTTTGCCCAATAGCCTGCGGATAAAAAATATCGTTGTACCACCAGTTTTTATTTTTGGGATTTTTATCGAGCCAATTGGTCAAAGCTTTAATGATCGCAACATAAATTTCCTGGTTTCCGTAAAGTTTGTTTGATGGACGGATATAAGCAGTAGCCATTTCTTTAATTCTTTTCAAAGGATCGTATTGTACGTCGGCATAATTAATATCTGTCCAGCTTCCATCGGCTTTTAGTTTTGATAAATCCCTTGTGATCCTTTTCGCCAGAAAAGCATCGTTAACTCCGGTTTGCAAATCAGCGCTGATGCGCTTTTCTATCGTTGAAAAGGGCTCTTTCTGCGCAAAAGCTGAAAAGTTGATCATCAATAAAAGCAATGAACAAAACTTCCACCTTCGCGATATTGGCTTAATCGATAATAGGAATTGAATAAATTTGATCATAGGTAGCTGCGCTTACGCTCAATTAAAGGATAACCTTCACATTAAATTCTTTCAACACCAACTGGCTGTCATTTGGTGTGGTATTGTAACTTGCAAAAGTGATTTTGTATCTGCCCACGGCAGCGTATTTATAATTGTAGGTTGACAATGCCGATGCTGTAATATTTTTTACCGTTGCTGTTGGAACATCGGGAGCAATTCTTCCAACAAACAATGGTTTACTAATGATCCAGCTGGTATTGGAAGGCGCAGTTGCTGCACCGCCAACAATGGTTAGTGCGGTTGTAGTGGCTACCCATCTCGAACTTGCAGGCGACCACACATTTCCAAATCTGGTCCAAAATGCGTTGTCTGCTGCTAAAGAGCTTAGGTTATAGGTATAATCGCTCAGCACATTATTAACAAAAAAATTGGTGATGGTCCAGGTTCTTTGCGTGGACCCGGTAAGGCCTGTATATTTAAAGGCAATAAACAAGCTGTCGTTGGCACCGCTCACCAGATCAGATAAATTTACCTGTCCGGTGTTCACTGCTGTGGCACTTGTAGCAATGGGTGTTCGGGGTGTAATATCTGTCCACGCTGCATTTACCACACTTGCCGAATCTTTAGCTGGCAATTTATTGGTGGCCAAAACCTGCAAGGTATTATTTTGGGCGCCAAATTGTGCTGTACTGGTAAACGATAAGGTTGGCGTTCCAAATGCGGATGAACGGGTTTTAAATTCATATTTATTACCAGGTGTTCCTCCCCAGAAAACAACATTATCGGCATAACCGCTAAAGTTGAATTTACAGGTATCGCCAAGTTTAAAAACTAAAGTATCGCCAATGGTAGAACGGGCATTGGTTAAGGCAATATCAACCGTTGGTGTTTCAGTAGTAAGCTCTTTTTTGCATGCCCAAAAACAGGTACAGGCAATTAAGATGATATAACATGAGTTTTTCATTTCTTAATATTTTATTGATTAATAACCTGGATTTTGCTTTAGTGCTTTATTTAAATTCAATTCGTATGTTGGTTTCGGCATCAGGCTATATCGGGGTGTTACGGTTATTAAACCTTGATACCCGTTGATGTTGCCGTTTCCGGCAGTCACACCATTGGCAACTGCATAATTGCCGAAAGCTTGTAAATCGCCAGCGAAATTCCCCCATCTCACCAGATCATATTTTCTTGATGCTTCAAAACACATTTCACGCATGCGTTCATCACGTAGTGCCAGTTGAAAATCTGCTTTACTCAATCCCTGGGTCAACAAATGTTCTGATCCGTTGGTAATGGTGGCGGTGGCGGTAGCCGTTACGCCTGTGGTTGGTGCAGCAATAGTGACTGTAGGCACGGAAGTATAATAAGGACCAGCTAGGGTTAAGTTTCCGCGACTGGTTAATTTAACTCCGGTGACTACACCTGCCGTTGAAACCACGGCTGTAGCCGTTGCACCTGTACCTCCGCCGCCACTAATGGTTACCACCGGTGGATTGGCGGCTGAATAACCCGAGCCTCCATTTACTACCATGATATTCTTAACAATATTGCCATACATGGTGCCATAACCCCGCTTGCGAACCTGGTTAATGGCATCGTAAGCCGCAGCATTTGGACCATTGACCTGATTTTCTGCTTCTGCCTTGATCAACAACACATCTGCATATCTAATTACCGGCCAGTTGGCATTATAGGTGCCCGTATTTCGCATTTCTGCCGGTGCATATTCTCTTCTAAATTTACCGGTATTCATTTGCCATGGCGCAGAACGATCTGTTTTTACCCTGGTTCCGGCTGATGCATTGGTTGTCCAGATATAATCCGGACAGTTCCAATCTCTCCTGGTATCAAGTGAAGCTTTATTTACCAAAGTACTGCTGGGTTCTACTTCATAACTGTCGAACAATTTCTTGGTGATGCGCACCCAACCGGCGGCGGAATAGGAGTTTTGCTCAAAAGTTCCGTTTACCAAAAGGATAGCGGAGATAATGCCATTGAAATTACCGATATCATTTCCGGTTTTGTTGGTTACGCCAGCCGCAGCACCTGCAGAACCCCACTCCAAAATATCTTCTTTCAAATCATACCGATCCTGAAAAAGATTGATGAAAACCTGTTTATAATCTGGGTTTAGGGCATGCTGACCAGAAGCAATAACCTTATCTGCATAAGTTATGGCATCAGCATATTTATTGGTATCGTTAACCGGATAACCTGCCCAGTACAAATACACCCTAGCCAACATGGCTTGTACGGCTGTAATGGTAACCTGATCATTGTAACCTAAACTTGCCGAAGTACGACCTTGCAACAAGGTTTCTGCTTCTTTTAAATCGGCAACAATTTGGTTATAAATAGCCGGCTGGGTAGCTGCCGGAATATTAACTTCGGCAATGCCTGGCTGATGCAATACCAAAGGAACTTCACCAAACTGGATGGTTAACAGAAAGTAATTGTAGGCTCTTAAGAATAGTGCTTGTCCTTTAATGTAACCCCGCTGTTTTTCATCCATGCTGGGTTTATTAATGTTGTCAATCAGCACATTTGCATTATTAATGGCGATGTAAGGATATTGCCAGCAATCCTGAACATAAGAATGCCCTGCGTCATACGTATAATACAATCCACGGGTTTCATTGCTCGTTGCCCGATCGGGTAACATTTCATCAGTAGTACTTACAAAATTAAAGTGATGCACCTGCCCGTACATGCGCTCCAACATCATGGTGCTGTAAACGCCATTCAAAGCAATTTGAAGCTGATCAGCTGTGCTGTAAAAATTAACAGGTGAGTAAAAATCCGTTGGTTCGGTATCCAGAAACTTTTTGCATGATGAAGATAATCCCATCACGAATAAAAAAGCCAAAATATATTTGTTTTTCATTGTCTTATCTTTTAATGATGATTAAAATGTTGCGTTTAAACCAAAAGTTACGGTGAATGATTGCGGGTAAGTGCCGTAATCGAAACCTGGCGTTAAGTTACCCGGACGGGCAGAAGCTTCGGGATCTAAGCCTGAATAATTGGTAAAAGTGAGTAAATTTTGCGCCGAGGCGTTTAATCGTAATCTCGACATGCCAATACTCTTCACCAGCTTGCTGCTGAAGTTGTAACCCAACTGAACAGTTTTTAATCTTAAATACGAACCATCTTCCACTACTCTGGATGAATAATTGGGATTCACAAAACGCCCTGCTTTGTACAATTCGTTGCTCGGATTGGTTGGTGTCCAGCGGTTCTCGTAAGTTGCATATTGATTAAGGGTGAAGTTCCTTACAATTCCACCTTCAAAAACATAACGGTTGGCATTGATGATATTATTGCCATAACTCCATTGTAGGAAAACACCTAGATGCCAGTTTTTGTAGCTGAAGTTATTGCTAAAACCACCTGTGTGGATGGGCAAACCCCGACCGATAATGGTGTAATCATTTGCGTTAATGGTTAAATCGCCATTTAAATCTTTGTATTTGATATCTCCCGGCTGAACCGCAGCACCATTATTCGGAATATTTGGCTTAAGTGCATAAGTGCCGTTTGGCATTCTGTCGAAATCGCTGTACTGATAAATACCATCGAAAATTAAACCATACATCTCACCTACTGAGCGCCCTTTTACCGAAATGTATGGAGATAATCCTCTAAAACTGGTATCGAAGAAAGTTCCTGAACCGGAAAGCAATGAATTCTGCCCTTCTGTTAATTCGAGGATTTTATTTTTGTTAAAGCTGATGTTAAAATTACTGCTCCAGCGGAAGTTCTTCGTGGCGATATTGGTGCTGTTCAAGGTAATTTCCAATCCCCTGTTTTCTAAACTTCCGATGTTTTTAAAGCCTGTTCCGCTTTGAACACCATTTGCGAAGGGTAAATTTGCATTCAGCAATAAATCTTCTGTGGTGCGTTTGTAAACATCAACGGTTAAACCCAAACGGTTTTTAAGGAAACTGAGGTCTAATCCTAAATTCGTCTGTACATTGGTTTCCCATTTTAAATCATAATTTCCGGCAGCGGTAATCACTGAACCAATGGCTACCGGTTTGCCATTAAACGAATACCAGTACTGGGTATTGGCTAAATTTAATTGAGGCAGATAAGCAAAATCGCTTACACGGTTATTTCCTGATTCTCCATAACCAATACGCAATTTGGCATCCGACAACCATTTCTGATCTTTTAGGAAATTTTCCTGACTAAACCTCCAACCTGCGCTTGCCGAAGGAAAATAACCCCAACGGTTAGCTGGCGAAAATTTTGATGATCCATCGGCCCTGAAACTCGCTGTAAGTAGATATTTACCTTTAAAATCGTAATTTACTCTTCCTAAAAACGACATTAAAGTCCAGCGGGAACTGTTTACAGAAATGACCGTATTTGCTGCCGGAACAAGGTCGAGCGCATCAAGCCCCAAGCTTTCATTGGCAACTTGCGTGGCATAGATAGAGCGGAACGAACTTTTATTTCGCTGTGCAGAATAGCCACCCAAAACCGTAAGGTTATGATTTTTATTGAAAGTATTTTTGTAGGTGATGGTATTATCACTTAACCAGTTAAAAACCGGACTGCTGGCAATGGTACCATTTGGCCCTGATGAATTCCATTTACTGCCAGATTGTGTTTGGGAATTATTGAAGATGTTGGTTTCGTTTACGTTATTGTTAATCCCTCCGGCAATTCTCAACTTCAGCTTCGGCGTAAAAGCATATTCTGCATAACCATTGGCAGCAAGGTTGGTCGTTTTATATTTTGTTTGTTGGTTAGATAAACTGATCAGTGGGTTTACGCGGTAATCTTGTGCCGAATTCCCTTCATTCGCTGGATCGTACAAGCCACCCAATAAATCAGAATTGGCATCTTTTCCTGATAAGGCATTGGTAGGGCGATAACCCCAAACCGAATACAATAGCACCGATGAGGCATAAAAATTGGTGGCAGAAATTGGCGTACCGAAACTTTCGCTGTACGCATAGTTCACGTTGATCCCTGCTTTAAGTTTATCGTTTACCTGCTGATCCAATACAAATCTCCCCTGGTAACGCTTGAAACCACTGTAGATGATAATTCCTTTCTGGTCGTTAAAATTCCCGGAAATGGAATAAGTTGTTTTATCGTTTCCTCCTCTTAAAGCTATATCATGGTTTTGGTTCTGACCGGTTTGATATACATAATCCTGCATATCCAAACCCTGAACATTTCGATAATCGTCAAGTGTAGTTCCGCCTTTAAGATAAGTAGAATCGGCAATGGCCTGATCCAAATCGCGAAGGTATTTTACATATTCGTACGGCCCCATTACCGGAATTTTTTCGGGTGCCTTTTGGAAACCGTAATAGGCGTTATAGGTAAGTTGAGGTTTGCCAGCCTTGCCTTTTTTAGTGGTTATGAGTACCACACCGTTTGATCCGCGGGCGCCGTAAATCGCCGTGGCTGAAGCATCTTTTAAAACATCAATGCTTTCAATATCTGATGGATTGATGGAATTTGCATTGGCATTTTCTGATGGAAAACCATCAATAACATACAGTGGCGAATTATCCTGAGAAATTGATCCCGCACCGCGGATCACAATATTTGCGGTCGCACCCGGCTGACCATCATTAGTTGAAACCTGAACCCCGGCCACACGACCAGCCAATGCCTGATCGAAAGATTTTACGGGTGCCTGTTCCAGATCTTTCATGTTTACCGAACCAATCGCACCAGTTAAATCGGCACGTTTAGTGGTTCCATAACCTACCACCACCACATCGCTTAAACCCGTAACCGCCGATTTTAAAGAAACATTAATAGTCGTTCTGTTTCCAACCGCTATCGTTTGCGAGGCATAACCCACATAATTAAATACGAGCTGATCGCTACTTAATACCTGAATTTTGAAGCGTCCGTTTGCATCAGTTTGTGTGGTTGTTTTGGTTCCCTTAACTGAAATGGAAACGCCCGGAACCGTTTGATTGGTCTCATCTGTAACCACACCAACCACGCTCTTACTTTGTGCAAAAGCAGTTAAATTGCCCGTTAAAAAAATCACAATTGCTAACACCAGTTTTGAATAATAAAGCAAATGCTTACGCACCTTCTCCTTCCGCTGATTGTAGAGTTTATTCATAATTAATAGTTTATATTGGTTATTTTTTGCTTTGGCGCAACCCAGTTTCGGTAGCGCCCGTTGCTTTGAACAAACATAGGTTTAAAGCCATTTTTGAGGGGTATAATTTTCTAAATAAATAGGGGTAATTTTCTAAAAATTTGGCAAAAACGCTTTTAAACCATACTTTTAAGGTGTCACAACCAAATTAACCAATTATTCCCTATGTTGCTTAATTCCTTTAAAAACTTGCTATCGGCAATCTTATTTTTGGGAATAACATTTTCTGCAAAATCACAGCAACCCATCTTATTTGATCACCTGGGCGTAGAGAAAGGATTATCGCAAACCTCAGTGCTTTCCATCACCCAGGATAAAAATGGTTTGATGTGGTTTGGTACCCGATATGGCTTAAACCGCTATGATGGCCATCATATTAAAATCTACCAATATTCAGAAACCGATAGTACTTCCCTTTCCAATAATTATGTAACCTCTTTGTTTTCCGATTCTAAAAAAAACCTGTGGATCGGAACCAGCGTTGGCTTAAATATTTATGATGAAAAAAGTGATGCTTTCAAACGTATTGTAAGCCAGCCTAAAAATCCAAAAGGTTTGAGCAGCCATGTAATCAATTGTTTCACTGAAGACAGGAAGGGAAATATTTGGATTGGAACCCTGAATGGATTGAATCTTCTGAAAGATGGTCGGCTATCAAACATCACAAAATTTTTCAATAACAAAAATGGCGATGGCCCTTTTCATAACGTAAGATCAGTTAAGGAAGATCAGCAGGGAAACATTTGGGTAGGTACATCAAACGGACTACTTAAAATGAGGCTGATTAACGGCCAGTATCAAACCACTGTTTTTCAAAACAACGGAAAGCCAGGAAACATCAGTGCGAATTATATATCGAACATCACGGAAGATAAAAACGGTAAAATTTGGGTAAGCACACAAAGCAACGGGTTGAATTTATTTGATCCTTCAACAGAGAAATTCAAGCATTTTTCCTCTTCAGCAACGGATAAAAATACAATTGTAAGCAATACGATTCGGAACATGGTGGTAGATGATGCCGGTAAGTTGTGGATTGGGACATTGAATGGGATTAGCATTATGGATACCCAAAAATTTACGTTCCGAAATTTGCAGTTCGATCCAGACAATAATAAAAGCCTGAACCAAAACTCCGTACACAAATTGTACAAGGATAAAAATGGTTCGATATGGGTGGGCACTTACTTTGGCGGCATCAACATCAATTATCCGTACACTACTGCTTTTACCGTTCACAATAGAAGCCGGAGCAATTCCAGCATCAATAATAATGTAATCAGTGGTTTTGCAGAAGACGATAAAAAAAATTTATGGATTGGGACCGAAGGTGGCGGCGTAAATCTTTATAACAAAGTCACTCAAAAATTTATCGCCTATCAAAATACCGGAAACGCCAATGCATTAAAGTCGAATCTGGTTAAAACGGTCTATTTTGCCAGCGATGGAAAACTATATATCGGAACGCATTCCGGTGGCTTAAATGTTTACGATCCAAAAACTGAGCGTTTCAAAAACTTTAATTTCAGTAATCGAAATGAAGATGTACCCGATGAAATCAGCGCCATCGTTGAAAATCAATCGCACCGTTTAATTGTCGCCACGCAGCGGAATGGCATTAAAATTTCCAATCCGGAGAAAACAGAATTTAAAGACTTTAAGCTTCCGGTTTCCATCCCCAATTCGGCCAAGGTTAAAGCTTTAATGATGAGCGGCTCCAAGACCTATTTTGGTACCACAAATGGCTTTTTGATTTACGATGAAAATGGCAATAAGTTCTACACCGCACTTGATCGTGAATCAAATCATGCACTTAATTACTATGTAAACTGCATATCAAAAACCAAAACTAACGAGATTTTTATCGGCACCTATAACAGCGGATTATTGTTATACGACCAGAAGAACAGTTCAATTAAAGCATATACCACAAAAAATGGTTTACCACACGATAACGTTTTGGGTATTGTAGAAGATGATCAGCAAAACCTTTGGATCAGCACCGCCAACGGACTTTCCATGTTTAACCGGCAGAAAAAAACATTTAAAAATTATACCGTGGCTGATGGTTTGCCGGGCAACGAATTTAACGCAAATGCCTTTTTCAAAAGCAGCAGCGGCGAATTATTTTTTGGCGGATACAATGGTTTGATCAGCTTCTTTCCTGATAATATTCAAAGCAACGATAAAGCGTCTAAAGTAATCATCACCGAGCTAAAACTGAACAATAAAACTGTTAGCATAAATGATAGCGATGGTTTACTGAATGAAAATATAAGCCTGAAAGATAAACTGATTTTCGATAGTGACCAGAATACATTTAGTTTAAGTTTTGCACTATTAAACTTTATTAAACCTGAAAAAAACAGGTATGCTTATAAATTAGATGGATTTGAAAAAAACTGGAATGAGGTAAGCACCCCAACAGCAACTTACACCAACTTACCTGCCGGCAACTATACTTTCTTAGTAAAAGGAATCAACAACGATGGCGTTTTAAGTGCCAATACCGAAAAAATAACCATCATCGTAAATCCTCCTTTTTACCGAACATGGTGGGCATATTTGTTTTATTTTGGAGTGCTTGCCGCTGTGCTGTTCGTGCTTGCCCGATATATATTAATCAGGGCATTACTTAAAAAGGAAAAAGAAGTGAATGAGCACAAACTGGAGTTCTTCACCAATATCTCTCACGAAATCCGTACGCCATTAACTTTGATAGTCGGTCCTTTGGAGCAATTAATCGAAAACGCAAAAGACAACCCCACATTAAACCGAGACTTGCAGCCCATTAAAAATAATGCGGATCGTTTGATGAATCTGGTAACTGAACTACTCGATTTCAGAAAAGCAGAAAGCGGCAAAATGGCCCTTCATGTTAGCCCTGGCGATATTGTAAAATTTTCAAAGGAGATTTTCATGGCTTTCCAGAACATGGCAATCTCTAAGCAAATAGACTATAATTTTCAATCGGAAACAAGCCAGCTGGAATTGTATTTTGATCAAGTTCAAATGGAAAAGGTGTTATTCAACTTACTTTCAAATGCTTTTAAATTTACGCCAAATGGCGGAAAAATCAGTTTGGAAATTACCCAAAACAACGATTTGGCAACCATTAAAATCTGTGATAATGGGAAGGGAATTCCATTAGAAAACCAAAATAACTTATTCAATAACTTCTATCAGGCGAATGCCAATACCACTGTTGGCACAGGTTTAGGGTTATCTTTTTCAAAAAGCATTGTCGAGTTACACCAAGGTAAAATCGCATTTCAAAGTTCACCAGCAAAGGTTGATCAAAATGGCTACACTTGTTTCAGCGTCAATTTAAAAATCGGAAAAGCGCATTTTAACGCTTCAGATTTTATTGCCGATCATGTTTATTCCGATGACACCATCACTTACAATTTAACAGAAACGGCAGCTCAGCTAACAGAGACATTGCCAACATATTCAGAAAACAAAAAACATCACATTTTGCTCGTAGAGGATAACGATGAAGTACGAACCTTTATCAAAAAAGCTTTAGCAGCTGATTACCACATTCACGAAAGTAAAAACGGAATGGATGGCTTGGAAAGTGCCATTGAACTTATTCCCGATTTGATTATCAGCGATGTGATGATGCCCGTGATGGATGGTCTTGAATTTTGCCGCAAAGTAAAAACCGACGAAAGAACGAGCCATATCCCCGTGATTTTGTTAACTGCAAGGTCAGCTTATGTTCATCAAATTAATGGTTTTGAAAACGGTGCCGATGCTTACCTCATGAAGCCTTTTAACTTGAAGATGTTGGAACTGAATATCAAAAATACACTAAAAGCAAGGGAAACCATCAGGCATAAATTTGCCAAGGTGATTACGCTTGAGCCTACCAATCTGGTCATCAACAAAACGGAAGAGGGTTTTCTGGCGAAGATTATGCAAATTATCGAAAATCATATCTCTGATCCTGAATTTGATGTGCCTACCCTATCGGCAGAAATTGGCATGAGCCAGCCTGTGCTTTACAAAAAAATCAGGGCGCTTACTGATCTTTCGGTAAACGACTTCATCAAATCATTACGGATAAAACGGGCTGCTCAATTGCTCAAACAACATGCTGGAAATATCGCTGAGGTAGCATACGCTGTAGGTTTTAACGATCGAAAATATTTTAGCCTGGAGTTTAAGAAACATTTTGGCAAAACACCGAGTGAATTTATACAGACTGAAAAAAGCATTTAAGTTGAAATAGACATTAAAATTTAGTTTATAAGAAATAATCTACTAATCCTATAGATTTAATTGTATTTATTAAAATTATTTTTACATTTGCTGACGATAACCCTAACAAAAAACAAAGTCATGCCAACCCATACGAGTATCTGCTATCCTAATGATGTGAAAAATATCCAAAATTTTTCTACGCAAATGCAGGTGATGTGTTGTTGTTGTAACGATTAATATCGCTAATTAACGCCCACTCAGCTAAAATCAATTAAATTGATTTTACCAGTTTTGTTTTCTCTGAACATCAAATTTTTCAAATTGAAAAAATTATACTTAGGCATAGTTATGTTTTCATCGCTGATTGCTTGTAAGCAAAAGCAGGATGCGAAAGCCACGTTGAACACAAAAAACGAGTTCGACAAGAAAGTAGCTATTTGCTGTGATTCGAATATTCCTTCGCGATTTAAACCTGCTTCAAATTCATCTGCAGAGGGGAATGCTGCCACAGCAGATCATAAAAACATGGTTTGGATTCCAGATGGCGACTTTCAAATGGGTGGAGATAACAAACAAGCCTCAGCAGATGAATTTCCAAAGCACCGTGTAAAGGTAAAAGGTTTCTGGATTGATCAAACCGAAGTAACAAACAAGCAATTTGCTGCTTTCATAGCCGCTACTAAATATAAAACTACTGCCGAAAGAAAACCAGATTGGGAACAACTGAAGCATCAGGTTCCACCCGGAACGCCGAAACCACCGGATAGTGTTCTAGTTGCGGCATCGCTGGTTTTTAAGCCTGCTAAGGCCCAGGTTGATTTGAATAATTATACCCAATGGTGGACCTGGCAAGCAGGCGCTGACTGGAAACATCCAAATGGCCCAAAAAGTAATTTAAATGGTAAAGAAAATTATCCGGTAGTTCATATTTCCTTTGAGGATGCTTTGGCTTACTGCAAATGGGCCGGAAAAAGACTACCCACCGAAGCTGAGTGGGAATGGGCGGCTCGAGGCGGCTTGAAAAACAATATTTATCCTTGGGGAAACGAATCTGTGAACAGCGGAAAGCCTAAAGCAAATAGCTGGCAGGGAAGTTTTCCTTATAAAAATACTTTAACTGACCGTTTTTACCTCAGCGCTCCGGTAAAATCATTTACACCCAATGGATACGGATTATATGATATGGCGGGAAACGTTTGGGAATGGTGTTCTGATCTTTACGACAGCAATTACTACAACACTATAAATGATCCAAATGGCGTAAACAATCCAAAAGGCCCTGTCACGTCAAATGATCCTGATGAACCTTACGCAGTGAAACACGTGGTAAGAGGCGGCTCATTTTTGTGCAATGACAGTTATTGTTCAGGCTATCGTGTAGCCCGAAGAATGAAAACAACAGAAGATAGCAGTATGGAACACCTTGGTTTTAGATGTGTTGCCGATAAATAGATTTAAAAAGGAGGACAAACGAAAAAAAACTTACAAAACAATCAATAAAAAAAGAGGAATGCAGTGCATCCCTCTCAGGTTCAAATTAATGAAACAGGCATTCAATTGGCGTTGGCGCCTGTTCCAACCGATAAAATAAACCCATTAAAGATATGCAAATAAATGAAAAGGTTGTGATGACCTTTCAATCTGTGCTACAAAATAGTTTACAAAAGCTAGGGCACAGATTTAAAAAGACAACTAAAGTTGCTTTTAGTTTACTGGTTTTCAGTCTGTATCTCACTCATGTTCAGGCTCAAATTAAAACGCAACCATTAGTAAATTCTACCTTGACTGGCCGCGTTTTAGATGCCAAAGACAAACAGCCAATTCCGGGCGCTATTGTTCACATTGTGGGTACCACACACGAGGTAATAACCGATGATCAGGGTAGATTTAATTTTGTTACTGGCCAAAAATTCCCCTACACACTTCAAATCAGTTATGTTGGCTTTAAAAAATTAGAAATAATTGCGACAGGCAAATACCTCGATATTCAGTTGGAAGAAACTGCCAATAACCTGAATGATCTGGTGGTTGTTGGATATGGAACACAAAAGAAAAGTGATTTAACAGGATCAATTTCAACCATTTCACAAACGGCATTGAAACAACCTGTTTCTTCATTGGATCAGGCACTAAAAGGTGCGGCAGCAGGTGTTCAGGTTACCCAAACCTCGGGCCAGCCTGGTGGCGGCGTAAGTATTCGTATCCGCGGAGGAAGTTCCATTCAAGGTGGAAATGAGCCTTTATATGTCATTGATGGTTTTCCAATTTACAATAGTGCAAGTACTTCAGGTGTAGTAAGTGGTGCTTTAGTAAATCCACTTTCAAGTATCAATCCTTCAGATATTGAAACCATTGACATTTTGAAAGATGCATCTGCAACAGCAATTTATGGATCTCGTGGCGCAAATGGGGTGGTCATTGTAACCACAAAAAAGGGAAAAGCCGACCGCAGCAGCATTAGTTACGAAGGCAGTTTTGGCGTTCAATCTCTTCGCAAAAAAATAAATTTATTAAACGCCAGGGAATTTGCCGTTTTAAGAAATGATGTGTTATTCGATGCGACGCCTGCAAATGGTCGTTTTCAATATCTATCGCAGGCGCAAATAGATAATCTCGGTGCTGGAACAGACTGGCAAGATGAAGCTTTTCGATCGGCAAATGCCCAAAACCACAATTTATCCATTAGCGGTGGAAGTGCTAAAACGAGGTATTTACTTTCCGGCAACTATTTTAAACAAGATGGAATTGTAAAAAATACCGATTTCAGCCGGTTGAGTTTTAGGGCAAATGTTGATGCCAATCCATTTGAAAAACTTAAGGTGAGTGCAAGTTTAAATTTCAGCAAATCTGATGCAAACCTCGCACCATCGGGCATCATTAATGGCTTATTGATTATGCCTGCAACAGCAAGTGTTTATCAACCAAATGGAAGCTATGTATTAAGAAATCCTTTTGAAAACATTTTCGCCAATCCTATTGCATCGCTTAATGAACAAATTAATAAATCGACAACCAATCGTTTATTGGGAACGGCATTTGCCGAATATACCATTATTCCAGGTTTAAATGTAAAGGTGCTCGTAGGCACCGATGTCTCCAATGGAATTGAAAAAAGTTACATCCCGAGTAATATTTATGAAGGCAGTTTAACAGGTGGAACGGCCGCCAGAGGTGCGCTAAATTCTTATTCCTGGTTAAATGAAAATACCGTTACTTACAACAAATCAATTGGCAAACATAATTTTGATTTATTGGCGGGTTTTACCCAACAAGAATACCGGGTAGAAGAATTTAATGCTGGCGCACAACGATTTGTACTGGATGATTTGAATTATAACTCACTTCAAAGTGGCTCAACTTTAGTTCGCCCTGCTTCTGATGCCGCTCAATGGATACTCCACTCCTACTTAGGGCGAGTGAATTACAATTACGATCGAAAATATTTCTTAACAGCAAGCATCCGTTCTGATGGTTCTTCAAGATTTGGCGCTGGAAATAAATGGGGCTATTTCCCCTCTGCGGCTTTATCGTGGAAACTGAGCAGTGAGGAATTTTTTGAACCTTTGTTAAAAACCATTAGCGATTTAAAACTCAGGGCAAGTTTCGGAACCACTGGTAATCTTGAAATTGGTGAATACCAGTCGCTCGCCACACTCGGCACCTATACCTACATCATCGGTGGTAATATTTTAACTGGCTTTGCCCCAAACAGAATTGCGAATGATAAACTAAGCTGGGAAACCACCTACCAATACAATACAGGTTTGGATGTTGGCTTATTTAATAACCGTATCCAACTTACACTGGATGGTTACTATAAAAAAACAACCGATTTACTGTTAAACGTGGAACTACCGTGGACAACAGGACAAGCATCGGTATTGCAAAACTTTGGATCTGTAAGCAACAAAGGTTTCGAGATTGGGTTAAACACTAGAAATCTAACTGATGGCTTGATCTGGAATACCAACCTCAACTTCTCGGTGAATAGAAATAAAGTGTTAACGATTGGTAATGGCGCAACATCGTATATCACCGGCAACTACATTATCCGCGTTGGTGAACCTTTAGGCAGCTTTTATGGAACGGCTACTGATGGCATTCTACAACTCGGCGAAGAAAGTACCAAAGGAAAATATACAGGAAGCGCAGTGCCAAAAGCGGGAGATCGCTTATATAAAGATTTAAATGGTGATGGCACTTTTACAACCGCGGTAGACAGAACCATTATCGGCAACGCACAACCAGACTTTATTTTCGGTATTACCAATACTTTTGAATGGCGTGGAATTGATCTCTCTATATTTGTACAAGGCGCATACGGCAACCAAATTCTGAATGCCAACAAACAAACGTTAGAGCTTTTCACTGGTCAACAAAATGCCTCGGCATCTGCTTTAGAACGATGGACACCAACTAATCCAAGTCAAACAATACCGAGAGCGAAACTAGATCCTGCCCCTGTTTTTTCTGATCGGTTTATTGAAGATGGATCATTTTTAAGGTTGAAAAACGTGAATTTAGGCTACACCTTACCAAAGGCATTTACCCAAAAAGCCAAAATCAACAACATTTATTTTTATCTCAGCGGTCAGAATCTTCTTACCTGGACAAAATATACAGGCTTTGACCCAGAAATTACTTCTGGAAGCAATGTTTCGCCCGGCACTGATTCAGGAATTTACCCTGTGTCCAGAGCCATTTATGCTGGTGTAAAAATCACTTTATAACCTGTTTAGACATGAAAAAAAATAAAATACTATTATCTGCGTTCGCATTCGGCTTGCTCACTCTTTCAAGCTGCAGTAAACTCGATGAAAAACCAGAATCGTTACTGGTAACCAATCAGTTTTATCAAAATGAATCTCAGGCTACTGCAGCCGTAACTGCAGCTTACAGAAAACTCTACGATAGCGGGCAATCGCTATACAACGGACTTTTCCAAATTGGTGTGGAAATGGCTACAGATGATTACGAAGCTGGGCCACGGGCCAGAAATGCACATGTAAGAGCAATTTCTGGTTTAACTCACGACTCCTCTAACGACAGGATGGAGCAACTTTGGAAACAGAGTTACGATGCCATAAATGTATCAAACATCGCCATTGATAAAATCGCATTAATTAGTGCCGAAAATATCAGTATTCAAGCCAGAGCACAATTAATTAATGAAGCCAAATTTTTAAGGGCATTACATTATTTTAATTTGGTTAGATGGTTTGGCGATGTTCCACTAATCTTGAAAGAGACTATAAGCCTGGATGACGAAAGTTTATATATAGCTAAATCTCCCGAAGCAGATATTTATGCTCAGATAATAAAAGATTTAAAGGATGCTGAAGCATTGCCAACACCAGTACAGCAGGCAGCTAAGGATCTTGGCAGGGCAACTGCGGGAAGTGCAAAAAGTCTGTTATCAAAAGTATACCTCACACAAAAAGATTGGGCAAATGCTGCTGCAAAAAGCAAAGAGGTAATTGATAGCAAATGGTACAGCCTTTTCGATAATTTTGCCGATGTATTTAATGTGGCCACCAAAAACGGTAGGGAACATATTTTTTCAGCGCAATTTCAAGGCAACTCTGGTTATCAGGGAAATAGTTTAGCAAGTCGATCAGCCTCTGCAGATGTACCTGGAATTAACGGCGATTATGCAGACGCATTGCATACCGCCGGTGGATTATTTGCCAGCTATGCCAATGAAGATACCCGTAAAGCGGTGACATTTGTAACGCAATTGGTTAGTCCGGTAGATGGTAAACTCTATTCTTTCGCACCGCAATTTAATAAATATTACGATCCTGCTGTGGTGGGAAATCAAGGCCAGTCTTCTAAAAACACACCCATTATTCGCTACGCCGAGGTGTTATTAATTTATGCCGAAGCTTTAAATGAAGTGAATCGTGGTCCGAACGCTGAAGCTTATGCGGCTATTGATTTGGTTCGCCAAAGAGCCCGAATTGCAAAACTTGCCAATGTTTCTCCACTACTGAATGAAAATGATTTTAGAGATGCAGTATTCCAGGAACGCAGGAAAGAACTGGTTTACGAATACCAACGGTGGTTCGATTTGGTCAGACGAGGCGCTGATTATTATATCGCAACGCTGAAAGCTGCCGGAAAAACACTGGCTGCCAAACGCCATCTCCACTTCCCAACGCCCGTACGAGAAATTAACCTGAACCCAAAATTGAAACAGCACCCAGATTGGGTTGGCTATTAATTAATGGAAACCTCAATACTAAAAGATGAAATTACCAACTAAAAATGCAGCTTTAAAAACTACGGTATTAACCTTAGGCCTTGGCTTAACTTTGTTTACAGGCTTTGCGCAACAACAAAAAAAGCCGAATATCATCCTCATTTTAGTCGATGATCTTGGGTTTTCTGATACAGGCCCTTACGGTGCAAACGAAATTCAAACGCCCAACCTAAATGAACTTGCACAGGGCGGATTAAAACTTAAGGAATTTTACAACAATTCCATTTGTGCACCAACACGGGCATCGGTATTAACCGGACAATACCAACACAAAGCAGGTGTAGGTTATTTCAACGTAAATTTGGGTTTACCGGCCTATCAGGGTTTTCTGAATAAAGAAAGTTTAACACTGGCCGAAGTATTAAAAAATGGTGGTTATTCCACGCTAATGTCGGGAAAATGGCATGTTGGCGATGATCAAGACCAATGGCCAAATCAACGTGGTTTTGATAAATTCTTTGGTTTTATTGGTGGCGCCAGCAACTATTACGAAATCGGTAATCAGGATAAACCAACTGTTCCTTTAATTAAAAACAATAAGCCAGTTTACATTGAGCCTGGTAAATACCTAACAGATGAGATTACCAATAATGCATTGGAATTTATTGCGGATCAAGACAAAGAGAAGAAACCATTTTTCTTATACCTGGCTTTTAATGCTCCGCATTGGCCATTACAAGCTTTGCCTGCCGATATCGAAAAATATAAAGAGACCTACAAAATTGGCTGGGATTCATTGCGCAAACAACGACATCAAAATGCAATTAAAGCTGGCGTAATTTCTGCTGATCAAAAAATTGCAGAACATGATCAGCTGGTGAAACCGTGGGATAAACTGACTTATGATGAGCAGCAATATTGGCAACTTCGCCAAGCTGTATTTGCAGCCATGATTGATCATGTTGACCAAAGCATTGGCAAACTTCGTTCGAAATTAAAGGAACTTAAAAAGGATGATAACACGCTAATCGTATTCATTTCTGATAACGGTGCGCAAGGCGGAAACGGAACCCGACCATATACCCAACGCACCACTGAAACTGTTGGGGCTCCGGGTTCTTATGAAATACAAAACAGTAACTGGTCGCAAACGGGTAATTCTCCTCTTCGAAATTATAAGGCGACACCTTACGAAGGTGGGATCAGCGCCCCCTTCATCGCCTGGTATCCTGCAAAAATTAAAGCCGGAACCATTAAAAAGGGAACCGGTCATATTATCGATTTAGCACCAACTTTCTACGAATTCGCAGGGGCCAAATATCCTACAGATTTCAATGGTGTAAAAACCAATCCGCTTGCAGGCCAAAGTTTATTGCCCATATTAACCGGAACGGCTAATGAAATTCAAAGGGCGCAACCCCTGGCGTGGGAACGCGGAGGCAACAAAGCCATACGTGATGGCAAATGGAAATTGGTTGCTATCGCTTCAAATGAAGGTAAATATGAACTGTACGATATTGAAAAAGACAGAGCTGAAAACAATGATCTCGCTGCCAAAAACCCGGAAATTGTGGCAAAACTTAAAGCAAAGTATGATGAATGGGCGAAAAGGAATGATGTTGTCGAATACGAAATATTAAGACCGAAAACATTGGCGCAGCCTGCCAGAACCGGACAAACACCCGCAACAAGAGAAAGAAGAAATTAATCAATAAACCAATTGAGATGAAAAAATCATTTTTAATATTGCTTGCTTTGACGGCTTTAAATTCCTTCACAGCAGATGCGCAAAAGAAGCAACGTCCAAATATCATCCTCATTTTAGCCGATGATTTAGGTTATTCGGATTTAGGTGCTTACGGCTCTGAAATCCAGACACCCAACCTGGATAGACTAGCCAACCAAGGCATCAGATTAAAGGAATTTTATAATAATTCCATCTGTGCTCCAACCCGGGCCTCCATACTTACCGGGCAATATCAGCACAAAGCCGGAGTAGGTTATTTCGCAAATGATTTAGGGCTACCTGCCTATCAGGGCTACTTGAACAACGAGTCATTAACTTTGGCCGAAGTACTCAAAGGCAATGGATACACTACCTTGCTCTCGGGCAAATGGCATGTTTCCGGCAAAGGACAAAGTTTGCCTTGGCAACGTGGTTTTGATAGAAGTTTAATGGCCAATAATGGCAGCTATTTTGATCAGGGCGATTATAATGGTGGCAAAAAACAACCCTACTTCCAGGATGGAAAACCGTATCCTTTGGAAGCTGGCAAATTTTATCAAACTGATGTAGTAACCGAGCAGGCCGTAAAATACATCGATGAGGAAACAAAAAAAGATAAGCCATTTTTCCTTTACCTGGCCTATACAGCACCGCATTGGCCATTGCATGCCTTACCGGAAGATATTGCGAAATATAAAGGCAAGTACGATAAGGGCTGGGATGAATTGAGAAAAACACGTTTTGAAAAGCAGAAAGATTTGGGCATTGTTGATAAAAAGACCGTACTTTCTGTTAAAGATGATGACATATACGACTGGAGCAGGCTTTCCTACGATCAACGCCATCAATGGGCAACAAAAATGGAAGTGTTTTCTGCTATGGTCGATCGAATGGACCAGGGAATTGGTAAGGTGCTCGATCAATTAAAAAAAAGTGGTGCGGATGAAAATACATTGATTATTTTTATTTCAGACAATGGTGCGCCTGCCGAAGAAATGATTAAATGGCATAATGGTGCTACCCGAAATACCGGTCCTGTTGGTACCATTGGTTCTTACGAATCGCAAAGCAAAAACTGGTCGTACGCATCAAACACTCCATTTTTAGCTTTTAAAGATCACATGTACGAAGGTGGAATCAGTTCGCCTTTCATCGCATGGTTTCCATCAAAAATCAAAGCCGGCCAAATTAGAAAAGGTATCGGGCACATTATCGATTTAGCGCCGACTTTTTATGAATTAGCAGGCGCTACTTATCCGAAAAAATTTAACCAGGTTACGCCAAACGCTCTTCCAGGAAAAAGTTTGTTGCCTGTTTTATTTGAGAAACAAGATACCGTTAAACGTGGAGAGCCGCTATTTTGGGAACGTGCAGGAAACCGGGCTGCCAGGTTAGGCAAATGGAAACTGGTATCGCATTGGCCAAGTTATGCCTGGGAACTTTATAACCTTGAAGATGATCGGGGGGAAACACAAAATGTAGCGGCCAAAAATCACGAGCTGGTTAGCAAACTATCTGTTAAATATTTCGAATGGGCAAAGAAAACAGGTGTGGTCGATTTTAAAATTCTGGAAGATAAAGAACCTCAATCGATGAAAGATTTTAGGAAAAGTAAAATTCAGGATCCGGTTGGAGGTGGTGGTTTTGGTTTTTAAAATCCTCAAAGAAAAAGAAACCTAAATTAAAGCGTGAAAACTGAAGAGGCTGTATCATAAATAGAAATGTCATCCTATGCCTGACGAAGGAATTGTAGAAATTGCTTTAAAAGGCATTTCAACGATCTGTCCCGATTTCTCAGGAAGCTCAACGTGACAAAGTTTTAAGAATAAATTGATTTATAATACAGCCTCTTCTACGTTTAAAGAAACATCAAACCCATGTATCCTCTACCCAGAATTGCGAATAGCAAGAGTAACATCATAAAAAGAGGGTACATATTACAAAATTTGCTCCGTAACTTTTCTGGAAAGTGAAGCGGCGATGCCTGGAAACAAAACACCAATAACGGCGAGCGCTAAAAAGCATAAATTAATCCCAAACCCATTGCGTTGATTTACCACCAAGAATCATGATATACAACATGACAACGGCAATAAATAATGCAACTTTCCTGATCAATAAACGGCCAGTCCAATTTTCATCATTCATATTATTGATCGAGGGCTAGGCAATATTTTCCAGATACCTCAAAACCTCTTCTTTTTTCCTGCTCGAAACCAAAATATTGGCTTTATTTTCCATCTGCAGGTAACCTTCCCTGTAGTATTTTTTTACATATTTAAAATTCACCAAATAAGATTGATGGCATCGTAGAAAGCCAAAAGGCGTAAGCAAACTTTCGTATTCTTTTAATCCTTTCGAAACTACAATTTCACGCCCATCGTTCAAATAAAAACTGGTATAGCCTTTATCGCTTTTGCAAAACATAATATCTTCAATGGCCACAACCTCAATATATTCTACACTTTTTAAAGCAATACGTTTACTTGCGCTTACACCCTGTGCCAGATAATGTTCTTTCGCAATAGCCAGTTGTTGCTGCCCAAAGCTTTCATGTTCCCGGTGGTGGTAACATTTGTTAAGTGTTGTGGTTAGTGAAACCTCATCAATAGGTTTAAGCAAATACCCAAAAGCACCCAAATTAAGCGCCTGAATGGCGTACTGATCATAAGCCGTAAGAAAAATAACCTGAAAATCGGAAACCCCCAGTTCATCGAACAAATTGAAGCTATCGCCATCCTTTAACCGGATATCGGCTAAAATAATATCTGGCTTTAACGCCGGAATTTCTTTTCCGGCAACAGCGATCTCCGCAGCAAAGCCTACCACTTCCAGGTACTCTATTTTTTTTACGATTTGCAGGATATGCTGCAAAATGCGGATCTCATCCTCCAGTATATAAAGTTTCATATCAATCTGATTTAGTCGTTAATAATTGGAATGGTTATTTCAACACAAACACCTCTACAGCCAAGTGCTTTTTTATCTTTAATCGTAAACTCAGCATGTTGATTGTTTGATTTGAACAATAAGTCAAAACGTTCCTTTAAGATAATTTGTGCCAATGATTGCTTTTTGTGCTGATCTTTAGTGTTATGTACTAACCCGCTGCCATTGTCATCCACTTCAATTAACAACATATCGTCTTTTATTTTAAAAGAAATTAAAAGCAAACCTTTATAGGCAATATTCCTAAATCCATGTTCAATCGCGTTTTCTACAAAAGGCTGGATCAACATTGGTGGAATGAAGGTTTCATTTAAATCAAGTTGCTGATCAACATCAATCTGATAATCGAAAACACCCGCATAGCGCATTTGTTGTAATTGGATATAATTATTTAGGGAGGTAACTTCTTCTGCTATTTCGATAAAATCTTTCCTGTTCTGCTCCAGAATACCTCTTAACAAACCAGAAAACGATTTAAGATAACGTACCGACTCATCAATATGCCCCGAGGCAACAATACTTTGCAAGTTGGCGATGGCATTAAAAATAAAGTGTGGGTTTAACTGCGCCTGGAGCATTTTCTGTTCCATAATCAGGCGCTGATTGTCAGATTTTAACAGTTTGTTCTTCTCTTTTAGGCGTTGCTGACGATAAAAAATGAAGAAAAAAGAAATGACGCCCAAAAAAATCAATACAATAAGGAACATTGATGAGCGCTGTTGCTGAATAATGGTTTCATTTAGCTTATTACGCCCTTTCAATTCTGCAATATTCCGATCTTTCTTTTCAGTTTCGTATTGCTCGCTCATTTCTGCAACCTTTACGGCTTCAATGGCTTCATTGTTTTTAAGCACTATTTTATGAGCAGCCTGGGCTGCTTCCAAAGCCCGGGCATAATCGCCTTTCATTTTATAGGCATCAATTAATCCCTCATAATGCACTTCTTTTTGCTTCCCGGATACATCACGTTTCTCAAATGCAATGCCCTCTTTATAATAGCGAATTGCAGAATCTGGCTGATTATTCCGGATAAATGTAGTGGCCAGATTATTAAAGGCGATGTCGTTTAAATTATCTGTTTTCTTTAAATAATTGAAATAGGTTTTGCTCGAAACCAATGCCTTTGCCGGCTCACCCTTTTGACTGTATAGCTGTGCCTCATTATCGTAAGTACGGGCAAGCGCCAAACTATCGCCAATTTGCTTCGCCAATAAACGGGCTTGATTGTTATAATAAGCCATCTTTTTAAAATCATTTAACCTCGATGCCAATAGAAAAGAGATATCGAAATAACGTTGCTTTATTACCGGGTGAAAATTAAAGGGGTGACTTTCAAAGTAGATGGCCGCATATTTTAATGATTTTTTTTCGTTATGATTTTGAAAATAAGCTTGCGCCAGCAAATCATAAAAACGATAGGTAAAGCGGCTATTTACACTTTCTGCTGATTTTATAGCGGCAAATATCTGACCGGTTAAGGCAGATTCGACCATCGATCCGTTGCCCATTTTCTGGGTAAGCATTCCGAAGGTTTTTAAAAGTGCAAGTTCGTCGTTAGCTTTTGAAGGTGTTATTTTTTCATATTCAAGCAATGCACTATCACGCTTTTTCTCCAGGCTGTATTTTCTGGCTTTGAAGTAATGGTGGTAGGGCTGTGTTGCTTTATCTGCCGAAAGGTTTAATAAACTATCCTCTTTAAAAATGTTTTTTTTAACCTTAACTGATGATAAAGTATCAAAAGAAATAATGAGCGACATGTAATCTTTTTTTACCCCTGAGTTTTGCGTAGCTGATTCGGCAGTTTTTTTAGAGCCATTTTTATTCTGGCAAGCAGAAATCAAAAGCATGCCCAAAATGGAACTAAATATACATACGGTTCTGGCATTGAAAATCATTAATGAGAGATGAGCTTAGGTAAAAATCTATAAATATTCTTTAAATATATAAATAGAAAGCTTCCATCAAGAAATCAGTTAAACATTCGCTGCTTTTCAATCTATATCCGTACGAGATGAATGCTTATTTGCAATTTGACATCTTTCCTATCGCTAACTTTTCAGAAATAACGATTAAACAAACGAATATCAGTTGCCACTGATCAATTATAGATTGGCCCTCTTTCACTCTTCTTTTTCTCCTCAAATTCAAATCAGAAACAAGAAACCATCCTCTGATTTCTAAAAATTATTAACCATTTACTTAAAACAAAAAATCATGAAAAAACTATGCTTTGCATTGATTTGCACTGCGGTTGGCTTTACCGCTTCGGCTAATGATTCATTGCCCAAAAAATTACAGCACAACATCTACAAAGCTGGAAACTGTAATAGGCTCCAGATCTGTTAACACTATTGAAAATGGAAGCCTTAGCACAGAGAAGTTAGGGCTGTTTCGCCGACAAATGAACTTCGTATAAATACAGGTTATCTTGGCGCCGGGAACAACATATTCTTCGAATAATTAAGCAACCAATGGGGATAATAACCCAATATTGGCGAATAATAATTCCGGCAATATTTCTCACACAAGAGGCTTATATTTATTTAAAATTTAAATCGATGAAAACTTATAACTACCTCGAAGTAAATGCGGGCAAAGGAATTGGGTTTGCCCTGGCCTACGTAGCATTAATTGTGATCATTTTATCTTTCGTTTTTGGAGGATTTTTAGGTCTTGCAGATGCCGTAAACAATTTTGGCAGCAGCAAAGGCTTGGGTTTTCTGGTTGGTTTCTTATGCATCGCTCCTATTTTCTTCCTGATGAAGTTTATTTACCCGAAAATTAATCTGACCACAAATGATAAATATGTATTGGTGAACCGGAAAAATCAACCCGATCTGGTAATTAATTATGATCAGATTAATGCCATAGCCTTAAATGCACAGCGTTTAAATACATTAACCATCTATGGTCAATCAAATGAAGTATTATTTCATATCCAGCCGTTTAATAATCATCATTTTATGGCCGAGCTGGTGAAAGACATTACTGCGAAAAACAGCTACAAAAAATCTGTAACGCAGAAGAGAATGTTAAATACGAATTATGACATGGTTGTTTATCAACGCGGTTAAATCACCATTGCTTTTGAACAAATCGTTATTTCCACATAGGTGGGAATATTAATGCAATTGCTAAATACATTAAAATCTCCGCATCCGCAAAGGATGACGATGGCCAGGAAAGTCTGTACTTCAGCAACGCGACTCGCTTTTCAGATCAGATTAGTTAATTCTTTAATTTAATCAAAAATAATTTCTTCGCATTCGGCGAATAAAATGAAAAACCCTTTGATGAATGGTAAAAAGCAGGTTTGTAAAGATCGGTTGCAGCGCCTGGCTCCTCAACAGTAAACAAACTCGGCTGGTAACCGTTATGTTTTTCCTTTTCAACTACCAGTTTTGAAACCATAAATTCAAAATTTTTACCTGCAACAGTGGTTTCGAAAAAACCCTTTCCACGCCAATTGTAAACGCTGAAGCCACCATCTCCGCCGCCAATAATATGGGAATATTTCATTTTTTCTTCAGGATGAAAATGCAACAGTTTCACATCTTTAGGAATTTCAAAACTTACTTCGCCAGTTCTAAAAATGTCTTTACGGTATCGAAACGGTCCCTCTTCATCGGGCACATTTACATAACCTGGCATTTTTTGCCACAGCAACTGCCATTTTTGATCTGCGTAAAAATAACATTGACGATACCAGACGTTGTCATTCGATAGTGAGCTGAAAAAATAATATTTAGCACCTGATTTTATCGCTTTAATTTTTGCCTCCACGCGATCAGCATCCCAGCTCAAATCAGCATTCAGCTGAACCACTTCATGCCGGGTAGTATCGCCATTGAGCGGCCAGGTGTTGTAGTAGGCACCTTTATCATTCGTGTAAACAATAAAACCGCCTACAAAGTTACCCCAATAACCATTGTAAGCAATGTAGATGGAGTCGGTAACCTTTCCGGTTGTATCAAGTTTATAATAGCTGTTATCATGTTTAGTTTCCTCATCAACCTTGGCATCGCAATCAATAATTAACTGATCATTTACAGATTGGAAAATTCGAATGGGATTAGGAGAAGCAGCGCTCGAAACTACCACCCGGGCAACCAAACTCACTTCAAAAACACTCGATTTATATTCCTCATTGATTTCCTGAAAAGCAGCATATTTGGCCGGTAAAGGTTCGCTGTTGCGCTCTACAATTAGTTTATCAATTGGAAACAAAAAATAGATTCCAAGTCCAATGATTGAAATTACTCCGATCGCTATCCACATTTTCTTCATCTCCTGTTGAATGAAAATCTATTTGAAAAAAGTATAACTTACCTGAACGGCATTGGGTGCTGCATAATCACTTTCACCTCTTTTTTGAGTACTATAAAAGGCTTTAATAATTCCATTTTCCAGTGTGTAAACCCTTTTTGAACTTTTGTATTGATTTACATTTTCCATCTGTAATGCACCGTTTTCATTGGTGCTAAAAGTTCTGGTTTGCTGGTCGCCGCCAAAGGTTTCGGTTATGGTTAATGGTAAAGTATATTGGTTATTGCTGTAACACATGGTAGAGGCCAAACGATCATCTGAAGAGGAATATTCCAAACAGGTTTGCCCATTCTGCTTTGCAATCTGATAAACACCACGAGATTTGATTTGTAACTCCTCATAATCCTTTTTTTCGGTGGCGTAGCGGATTGAATCAAAAAACACTTTTCCGATTAACTTATAACTTTTAAGTTGGTAAGGATCTTTTACCGATACAGTGTTGCCCTGGTAATAGAAGTATTTTTTGACAGTTCCTTTCTCCGAAATGGTAAAAGGCAAGTTATTTTGATAAGCAATGATGAGGTGTTCCTCCCTACCGTCTATATATTCTACCAGTTGCCCCAATGTATTAAACTTAAAAGTGAATTGTTCTTTTCCATTGGGCTGTAAAGTAATGCTGCTTACATTTTTTAAATCCATAAACTGAAACGGCAATATGTATTCTCGCAAAATCTGATCTTGTAAAAAAGCGTTCATATTTGGTTGAATATTTTCGTCGGCTTGCGTGGTTTGCATCAGTTTCTCAACAGTTAAACTATCTTGTTTAAAGCTGGCGTAATACGATGAGGTTTTAGCCACACCCCTAGCCTTTGCAATCTGTTCGGTAAGCTGAGCCATTTTGCTGCCTTGCAGAATTTTAGCTTCAGGTTTACCATTCCAAAACAAAAACCCCTCGTGGCGTTCCTGGCGGTCGAGCAGGCTTAAATCCTGTTTACCAACATTTGGCACTTTAATGTAAGTATTGCGGTAAACGTGATGGTAATTAATATCGCTTGATGGAAAATTTGATTGTAATTCATCCCATTCTCGTTTAATCAGGCCACGCATGCCGTAATAATCCGTTCTCAAATCAACCTCTGTAGGTTGTTTCCGGTAAGTTCTGCTTTCCCGGTCCGACATCCATTTCACATCATAAATCACAATGTGGGGTTTTCCGGCTTCCAGAACCAAAGTATCACAATCTGTACATATTTTCTCCCGTTCGTATTTAGCTTCTTGTGGCGAAACAGATATCATTGGTGGAGCAGGATTTCCGACAGCTTTACTTTCAAAAATTGCAATTGATGGCGGAGCAGGTTCGTCTACTTTTTTGACAATCGGTGGCGGCGGTACAACATATATCTTAACCGGTTTAATCTTTTTCTTCACCACTTTCTTTTGTGCTGAAACCGTTAATACCGCTAATACCGCAGTGGTGATTAATAATAATTTTTTGATATTTTCTTTGAGCCTCATGTTTCTCTCCATTTAATTATTCATTTCCTTTGAGCGGATCCATAACAGTTTATTTGCTGATGTGTACCGATATACATCCTGCCACCACCTGGCCCCGCCCCTGCAAGAAGTATACAGTAACTTATTTTTAGCATCTAGTTTGACATCACACAAACAGCTACATTTTGCTTTGGCGTAATTGGGATCAGCTAACCTATCAAACCGTTTCGAAGCAGGATTGTACAACCAGATGCTAAATTCCCGGTAAACACCCATTCCGGCATCGGGAATAGAGAAAGCGATATCATCGAAACCATCAAAATTATAATCGGCGATGCTGCTTTGTTTGACTGCGTTAGGCGAATCAAAATCTGGTAAGGTGGTTGCTAAATTCTTCCCATCAGGATATTGAATTTTCAATTTATTATTTTCGGTATGATTGAAACTAATCATTGCTCCATGCAAAACATATTGATCGTTGCCCTTTGCCCCTTTACTTTCAATATGCTGAAGGTTGAACTTCTTGCCATCTTTTTTACGGATATACCAGGCATTTTTTACTGTACTGATATCATGGCAAAAGCCATAAGTACCGTTTACTTTACCATTTAGCACCTCATCCCAAAGGTATGTTTCTTTATCAGGCTGCCCATCTCTTCGTCCGCTGGTATCTGCCCCGTAACTTTTCATCCGCAAGGCGATGATTTCCGTTTGGCCGTGATATTTAACGAAGGCGCCCTTGCCCTGATTACCAAAATAAATTTCGAGTGAAAAAGGTTTGTTTAAACCAACAGACTGCAAAGTGTAAGGTTGGGCATTAACCTTTGCGCTGATTATGGTTAAAAAAATGGTGATCATCCTTAATGCTCTTTTCATTGCTTTATCTCTGAATATTTTAGCCTAAATTAGTATTTATCAGCACCTTTTAGCTCTTTTCCAAACTCATTGTAAACCACGCCGCCTTTCACTTTTATCTTCCAGGAGTTGGTGTCCTCATCATAATCCTGATCATAATACTCGCCATATAGTTCTTTTACAACCACCCCCTTTTTATTAATCAAAGCATACGATTCATTTTGCAACTGAACCAGTGCCAACTTTGAGGTTGGGTAAAAACTATAGGCATACTTAAATTTAAACGGAATGGCCAGATTACCTGCGGTATTAATAAATCCTTTATCTCCTTTGGCGTTTTCCACGAGTGCCAAACCTTCGCTAAAAGGTTCAGGATCTTCGTATCCCTTTGCCGTTGCGTTTATTTTTACCTGATTCAGCTTATCTACATAAACATAGCCACTTACAACATGTTTATTTTTATCTTGCATCCTGCGGATCAGCAGTAAACCATCGTGAAATGTTCCTTCGATATTTGTATACCTGTTTTGGGTGAGATTTTTTCCACCTGCATCGAAAATATTCACCTGATCATTTTCTTTCACCTTAAAATAATCGCCCTCCACATCAATATCATCATATTTTAAGGGCAAAACGACTTTAAAATTTCGATCAAAAATACCTTCCTTACCATTTTTAACTACCCACCAATATTTGCCATTTTTAAACTTTACATTATCGTACTCCATCGGCAATACAATTTGCCCTGTAATGGCATTCACCACACCGTTATCTCCATTTACACGAGGTTCAATCTTTACATATTTGCCATCATAAACTTGTGATTCATCAATTTTATAAGGGACTTTCTCCACTTTCTGGCTTTTATAATTGATCCGATAAGTATTATCAACGTTATCATATTGGTCCCAGTAAAAATATTGATTCAGTTTGCGGAAATGCTTATTAAACTGCGGCTGTATAACCCACTTACCTTCCTTATTGATAAACCCGGCTTTTTCTTTAGCAAAATCCATCGCCAGAAAGTATCCGCCATCTTTCTCATCATAATCTAAATTGTAAGTGGCATTGAAATTTCTCATCTGTGGCAGGCTGTCGCTAACTGAAAAACCGACACTACTTACCGGACCGGCAAAGGTGTAAATAACCTTTTTGCGATTACCTTTATCAACATCAGCTAAAGCGGCGGGGGCATTTGATTTTAGCCATTTTTCAAGATCTTTTTCAGTTTTTATTGCATCAGCCTTCACCTGCTCTTTTGCCTTATCTAGTATTTTGATATAATCTTCGTAAAGCTTTTTTTTCGCCGGTGTAATTTCAGTGTTGCTGCTACTTCCCTTCTGAGACAAAACCCTGCCATCTTTGTAATAAGCCTGTATTTTAATATCGCGATCGTTTTCAACATCAGGCAAGCTACAATGCACCTGATTACCCACAATGGTATCTAAGCGGATAATTCCGTAAGGTGTTTTAACTTCTGGGCTGGCCACACTAACCTTGTACAAAGTTTTACTGGCCAATGGAAGACTAATTTTAAATTGAATGCTTTTAATTGGTTTAGGTGACAGCACTGCAATGTTATCATTAAAACTACTGGCTTTCCAGATGTACTTTTCCAATTCATTCATTCCTTCTTCATCCACAAATTCATAATCTTCGCCCTTATCTTTTTCAATTTTTGTATGCTTTTTCGCGATGCTATCACGGGTTAAAAAACCTTTATTTGTTTCTGTACCATCTAAAAAAACAAATTTTTGAGGAGTGTAAACAGGCTCCATATCAGCATTATGCATAAAATAGCTACTTTCTTCTCCCATCAATTCCAGCAAGTCATATTCATCCTTATCTAAAGCAATAATATTGTATGGGTATAGCAAACTATTGTTCACACTACGGTTTGTAAAAAACTTATTCAACACACTGTCGCTAACTTTTTTGGTATTGTCTGATTCAAAATTACTTTGTTTATCTGCAGAAAACGGCTCTGTAGTTGCCGCCGAAATCATAATCCTGGTTTCGCTAATTTTGATAATGGTTTTCAAACCATTTATATCATCGTCAATTTTCTCGAGCAGGTCTTTCTTTGATTGCGCCATGCAGGAACTGAAGCAGACCACAACAGAAAGGATCAGGTATTTTTGAAATTTCATCATATAGGATCAATATTTTGGCTTCTACACAAAGCATCTTTACGAATTTATTGATCTTTTAATTAGCAAAACTTAAGCGATTACAATTCGTAGGGTTTGAGGTAATATTTGGCAGGTTTAGGCTATTATTTGTCTTTATTACAAACCTTTTTGACTTATTTTTTCATTAAAAAGCTCGAGGACTTATCATTACGCATTACTCTCAAAACAATTCAACCTCTTCTCTGCTTTTATAAATAGGAAAACGTCATAATTTTTTGTTCCACAGAGTGGGATGAATAAATCTGATCTCTAAATGCGATAGGCGGAGCTTAATCACCTTTAAACCGAGCTTGTGAGGGACACTATAAAAAAATAAACCATCATCAATAAAAAAATTATACAGATGAAAATTTTAAAAGCAATTTTGGCGGGCTTTGCTGGTGCAGCTGCCTTAAATATATTACATGAAACAGTGCGCAGATTTGATGCTGATGCACCACGGGTTGATTTATTAGGCGAAGAGGCACTTACCCGCTCCATGAACAGCCTCAATTTAGAACCACCAAAGGGAAATAATTTATATGCGGCCACTTTAGCGGGCGATGTTATTAGCAATGGCATTTATTACAGTGCAATTGGCATGGCCGGAAGTAAAAACATTTACCTTAAAGGTGCCGTTGCAGGTTTAACCGCTGGACTAGGCGCCATTAAACTACCCGATCAAATGGGACTGGACGATGAACCGGTAACCAAAACCGATAAAACGAAAGTGCTTACCGTAGCCTGGTATTTAATTGGAGGCCTGGTTACCGCAGCCGTTTTTGACAGTTTGAATAAACGATAACTTAGCGAACAGCTGTTTACGCTTTGTTCCGAAAAACCTTCCACTTGGCTAACCATTTTGTTCCCTTTGTTAACCTTTTGCCTTCTTATGCCTACCCGTAGGGTATAACCAGACACCAGAAATGAAATAAAAGGTGTTCTTTAAGTTGATTGTGCCTAAATCTATTCCACCCCTATGGCATTCCTATCCCAGTCCTAAGGCATGATGATTGCATTTTAAGGCATGTAAAAAATATGACTAAATGAAATCCACTATCACTTAATAGATCAGTATAGGCTTTAAAAACTTGTGATCCAAATAATTGTTCCCTTACTATACATTCCCTGAATATGCAGCTACGATTTTTATCTTTTTTGATCTTTTTAAGTTCAATAACCATCATTTCCTGTAAATCAGGAACAGTTAACCTATTTAAGGCCGCTAGTCCGCATGAGCAATACCGCAGAAAACTCGAATCGGCAGGACTGGATAAAACAACGATGGGATCTGCCTGGATCACTGCCTCATCAAATAGCCTGCAAAAGGCACTGAACATTAACATCCCCTATCGGGAAACTGGTTATTTCGATGCAGTTAAAATTCCTGCTGCCGCCTATCGTTTTTCAGCTACAAAAGGGCAAAAAATAACCGTAAGTTTAATAAAGAAACCTACCACTAGCGCACTTTATTTAGATTTATGGGAGCTGAATGATGTAAATAACCCTAAGCGCATTGCATCTGCAGATACATTGAATAATCCCATTCAATACGAAATTGAGGTGACAGGAAATTACCTGATCAGGATACAGCCAGAATTGCTGCAGAGCGTTGAATACACTTTAGAAATTGTTTCAGGACCATCACTTGCCTTTCCTACACAATCGAAAAGTAAAAGTATTGGCAGTTATTGGGGTGATGGAAGGGATAATAACGCCCGAAAACATGAAGGTGTAGATATTTTTGGAGGCTTTAGAAGTCCGGTTTTAGCAAGTGCTGCAGGAACCATTACCCGGGTGAATGAAAATAACTTAGGTGGGAAGGTGGTTTGGTTAAGGCCAAGCGGAAAAGATTATACGCTTTATTATGCGCACTTAGATGAGCAAATTGCAACCGAAGGGCAGGATGTAAAAGTTGGCGATACGGTAGGTTTGATGGGAAATACCGGAAATGCCAGGAACACGCCAACGCATCTTCATTTTGGAATTTACACATCTGGTGGAGCAATTAACCCTTTACCTTTTATTGATCCGGTTACCAAAACGCCAGGTAAAATTAATGCCTCAGTTTCCAACTTAAATAAAACGCTAAGAACAGCAGGCAAGGTAAATTTATATGCTTTACCTCAAAATAAATCTACGCCCATTTCCAGTCTCACAGCAGGTACAATAGTGAATGTTAGTTCCGCTACAGGAAATTTCTATAAAGCTGAGTTACCAGATGGCAATACCGGCTTCATTAGCAGCAATGATGTGGTGCAAACCACTAAGCCTTTGCAGCAATTAAAGGTAAAAGTGTTGCAACAGAAAGTTTTTAATCAACCAGATAGTCTGGCTGCTGTTAAACTGAATTTAACGGCTGGAGAAACCGTTAGCGTTTTGGGCAACTTTAATAATTATCAATTAATCAGCAATGAGCATGCACAAGTTGGCTGGATTGTTAAGTAATTTTGAACATGAACATTTATCAGCAGACATTATCGCTTAGCGAACGAAAAAGAGGTTTTCACATCATTACCGATGAAGTGGAAAATGCTTTACCTGAGATCAGGGAAATGAAAGCCGGCATTTGTCAGGTATTTATTCAGCATACTTCGGCATCATTAACCATCAATGAAAATGCTGATCCAACAGTTCGTGTAGACTTTGAAATGTTTTTTAATAAGACCGTTCGGGAAAATGACCCGGAGTACGAACATGATTACGAAGGATCGGATGATATGCCGGCGCACTTGAAGGCTGCACTATTGGGTAGTTCGGTAAGCGTTCCTATCCGCAATGGCAGGTTGGCACTCGGAACCTGGCAAGGCATTTACCTTTGCGAACACCGGAATCGTGGCGGACAGAGAAGATTGGTAATAACAGCCTGGGGAGTTTAGAAATTTTTCGTTAATTATTTATTTGGTGTTCGCACTAACTGAAACACCTAAGCTGGTTGGTGAGGACACCAACCAGTAGAACAAATCCTAAGTCCGTCATTGCGAAGCCAATTTTTCTTTGGCTGTGGCAATCTCACATTCCTAATCAGATTTCTCAATCGCGAAAAGCTCATTTCGAAATGACGAGCGATCAATCTATCGGTTGGTGTCCACACCAACCGAAACACCTATCAGACTTCTCAATTGCGAAAAGTTTACTTCTCCTCTTCTTTCTTAACCTGTTCGATAATCTCCGGATGATTATCCTGAATAGATTTCCGGGTAGACTCAACCTCTACTTCTTTTGTAGTAACAGCATAGTGGGCAGGATAAATCTCCGATCCATAAGCAATGGCATAGGCCTTTGTAAACTCCGCACCGAAATAAAGAATAATAGACGAATAGTAGGTCCACAGCAGCACCACAACCAGTGAACCTGTGGCTCCATATGTGCCGCCCACATCACTTTTTCCGATGTAAACCGAAATGGCAAACTTCCCGATCATAAATAAAACAGCTGTAACTACAGCACCAGCCAGTACATCTTTCCACTTGATAATTGCATCTGGCAAGACCTTGAAAATCACTCCAAAAATCAATGTGATGACACTTAGGGTAACAATCAGATTAACCACGTAAAAAACGTAAAACGAAACATCAGCAAACCTTGCCTGTAATCTATCGCTGAAGGCATCTAAAACAGAAGTTACTGCAAGCGAAACCAGCAATACAAACCCTAAACTAATAATTACTGAAAAAGATAGAAAACGGTTTTGCAGCATCTTAACCCAGCCATGTTTTGGTTTTGGTTTCAAACCCCAAATCGTATTAATTGAATCCTGAATATCACCAAAGATAGTCGTCGAACCAATTAACAAAGTAACTATACCGATGACTAATGCCATCGTTCCCTTATTATCGAGATATGCATTTTTGATTAATTCCTGTAGCGAGGTTGCTGATTCGCGGCCTAAAAAACCCACTAGCTGATCATAAACCTTTCCTTCTGCAATTTCTCTTCCTAAAAATATGCCGCATAACGAGATGATTACCACTAAAAGCGGTGCCATAGAAAACACCGTATAGTATGCGAGCGAGCCACTCAATTTTGTCACTTTATGATCACTGAATCCTGTGAAGGCTGCTTTTAATACGCCCCAAATCCCTTTTAATGTTATTTTTTGCTTCGCCATGATAAGAATAGTATTACGTTTATCTAAAACTTAAACCTCTTATATTTCGAATTGTTTGTATTAATTATTCCTAATGATTGTAAAAGCAATCCGATCTGCTTATTCCCTAATCACCGGAATATTAAATCCAAAAGTAGAACCTTTTCCCTGTACCGAATTTACCCAGATTTTGCCGCCGAGGCGTTTCACGATTTCTGAAGAAATATAAAGACCTAAACCTAAGCCTGGAAAGGTGTGCTCTTTGTTTCCGCTTACCCGATAAAATTGTTCGAAAACATGATCCTGCAACTCAGGACTGATTCCGATACCATAATCCTGTACACATACTTTAACGGTATCGTGGTCATCTTCTGTATAAATCACCACCTCGTTTGCGTCGGGCGAATATTTCACCGCGTTGGTTAACAAATTGGTTACCACCTGGCAAATTCGGTCGCGATCGCCAAAAATTGTTCGGTTAAAGTTCAGTTCCTTTTTTATGATGTGTTTAAACGAAGTTCTTTGTACGTCTTCAATCACCTCTTCTACCATTTCGTTGAAATCAAATTCGGCATTGTTAAATTGCAGGCGGCCAGAATTAATTTTCGTTACATCGAGTAAATCACTGATCAGGTTGGTTAACCGATCTACCTGTTTGTTCATTTTACCAAGAAGATCCGCGTTTTTGAAATCACCGGAACGTTTAAACATCGATTCCATTACCTGCGCATAAGCTTTTAAACTGGTAACAGGTGTTTTTAATTCATGGCTGGCAATGCCTAAGAAGTTATCTTTTTGTTTTTCGAGTTCTTTTTGATGGTGTACATCATTATTGGTTCCATACCATTTAACAATATTGCCATCAGCATCTTTCAGTGCCATGGCCCTTACCAAATACCAGCGGTAGTTTCCGAATTTATCTAAACACCTGAATTCAATTTCATAAGGTAAGCCAGTTTGTAGAGAAACTTCCCAAGCCTTTGTAGCTAATAACACGTCATCCGGGTGAACACTTTCCATCCACCGGCGGCCAAGGGTTTCTTCATCACTCTTTGCTGTTTGATCAAACCATCGCTGGTTAATATAATCCAGGTTGCCATCGGGCTTACTGGTCCATACCACTGATGGTACAGTATTGGCTAAAAATTCAAGCTCATCAACTACCCGCTGCAAGGCCAGGTTTTTATCAGCCAGAATTTTTCTGATGTTTAACTCTGGTCGTAAATCTCTGGCTATTCCGGCAATGGCAACCGGTAAATTTGTAATCTCCTCCCTAATCATATACAACTGTTTATGAATGGGAATAATCTCTTTAGTTTCCTGATGGAGCAATTCTAACTCACCTGACCAACGTCCTTTAGAAAACAGGAGTGGTAAAATTTCATGTTTTATTTTTTCGTTTGATGAGTCGCTGTGGTAATCAAAAAGATTGCTTTTTGGAATATTTTCTTCACTGATGCCAATTAAAGCCCTGCCTGAAGGATTGATGTAAACCGTATTTCCGTTCGTATCGCAATAGTTGCAAAAATCTTCGCTGCTCCCTACAATCGAAGCCAGTTTTTCCAGCTCAGCCTTTGCCTTAAGTTCAGGCCTTAAATCTCTGGCGGTTGCTCCTCGGCCGATAATTTCACCCGTCGCCGGATCTTCTATCAATAAATAACTTACCCTACACGGGATAGTTTCCTTGGTTTTAAAATTCACGAGGCTAATATTCCCCTGCCAACCTTTCACCTTATCAATTTTCTGAATGATATGATTTTGAACCCGATAGAGTTCTTCAGCGGTATAAAAATCTCTTGCGCTAAGTTGAGTAACGTCAGCTGTCAAATCCACACCGAGCATTAGCCGCGATGCTTTATTCATATAAATCACATTCCCCTGCATATCTGCAACTGTCATATGATCAGCATTATTATCAATCAACGTAAGCAACTGCTGTTCACGCCTGTCGGCAGCAATTTCATGGGTAATATCCTGTGCAATTCCGGCAAAACGGTAGGCAATGCCCTCTGCGTTAAAGTAAGCTTTTCCTTTGCAATGAACCCAACGTAATAGCTGTTCGGCTTTGCTCAGCGTTCTGTATTTGATATCGTACTGTCCTTCATCGTTAGGATCGATCGCTTTAAGCACCGCTGCATTTACCAGTTGCACATCATCTGGATGGATACAACTCAACACATCTTCGTATCGTATCTCACCATCGCGGGCAAAACCAAATAACTCTCTGCAACGGGCATCCCAGTTAACGGTATTATGAATGGGATCTAAATCCCAGGTTCCGATATCAGCTGAAATTAATGCAAAAGTTAAACGCTCTTGTGTATCAGCAATTTGCTTTCTCGCCGCAACCAGTTCTGTTAAGTGAGCAGCAGTATTTATAATGGCAAAAGTATCACCAGCCTCATTTTTTAGTGGCTTATAGGTAAACGTAAAATAAAAGGTTTGCAGCTGGCCATCAACTACTAAATCTGCAGGCGATTCTTTGGTATGATAGGTTTCTCCTGTAGTGAAAACCTCATTTAATATTCCTAAAAATGGTTGATCTTTTAGTTCTGGAATACCTTCGATAAGTGGTTTACCAATAACAACATCAGTTTTGCCCCATAAATCAAGCATGGCCCGGTTAGCTGCACTGATGATCATTTCTTCTCCTTTATAAATAGCTGTAGGCATTGGTGATGCTTCAACCAAAGAATTGAATCTATCTTGCTCTGAATATAGCGTTGTCATTTTTTGTTTAGTTAATTAAAGATAGGAAATCTAATGACATTAGGACAAAAAAAAGCCCTGGGCTTTGGCCAGGGCTCGATTTCGAAAACTATCTTATTTCCCCTTTATCCATACCGCCAGATCGTTAACCAGCACCTCGGAAACACTTACCGGCGTTTGGTATTGGCCCATTGTTCCTTTTTCGGTTTGCGGACTCAGCAAATGATTCAAATCGGGATAAAACTTCAGGGTTACATTTTTCTTCTTCGCCAATGCGGTATTCCATAAGTCGAAATCTGTTTTGCCAACCTGGAAATCGTTGCCACCTTGCAGCACATAAATCTTTTTGGTTAAGTTTTTAGCGGCAGTAACCTGGTTATAAGCATTTAAATCAGCCCAGTATTTTGCCGGCAAACCGAGTATCACCGAGTCTGGCTTAATGGTTGTTCCCAGTTGTGTAATCCTGCTTTTATTTATTTGGAGGATTGCATCGTTCAGGAATTTTTTGTTTTCTGCAGTGGTATCTTTAGATAAATCGAACATATACTTATTCTGATCGGTAATCACATCGCTCATTTTCCGGGCCGGAGCCGCTGCAACAACAATCCCTGCCACATCCGGAGCAGTTGACGCAATTTTTGGAGCGAGCATGCCGCCTAAACTGTGCCCGAAAATATATACTGCTTTTGGATTAGCACCTGCTACCGTTTTTGCCGATGCAATTGCAGCAGCTGCATCATCAAGTACCTCTTCTTTAACGGTATAAGGTTTCGAGAATTCGTTCGGATAAATCAATGTTCTTTTCACATAACGGATAGAACCGATTCCTTTTGAGGCTAAACCACCGGCCAAATCTTTAAAAGGTTTATTCGCCCCTACGCTTTCATCCATATCGCCCGGGCCAGAGCCATGAACGAAGACCACCATTGGAAAGTTCTTCACATTTTTAGGAACCGTAACAACGGCGGCAAGCTGTTTTCCTGCCGGGCCGATGTAAATCTGCTTTTCGCTATATAAATTGGTATCTGCATAAACAGGTTTTGCATAGGCGACCGTACTTTTTGGCGGAGCCAGAAAAATGCCCACTATCTTTTGCAACTTATTAAAGCCTAAAATGAAATTCTGCTCACCATTGGCAAACTTACCTTCAACAGTAACGGCAAAAAACTCACCCTGTGCTCGGCTTTGAATCGCATCAAAAGTTTCAGCTTTGCCATATTTCGTACCGAGATCAAACCAGAGTTTTTTCAAATTATCTTCGCTAAGCTTCGATTTTAGGGTATCATCAAAAAAAGCATGGGCATCAGCAAATTTTTCTTCCTGCAATACTTTAAAAAAATCGTTTGCACTATTAAATAGCTGGATAACATTTTGAGAAAATGCTGTGGTGGTAAATAGTAAGGCAATTACAAATAAGATACTTCTCTTCATCATAAATCTTGTGTCATGTTTGGTTAATTCACAAGTATCAAAGTTAAGAATATTTGCCTTCTAACAAGCTATAAGTCAACTAGCAAATTAGTTTTAACTATTTTTAACATTTTCGAACTTTTTCCATAAGGTGTATGGAATAAACATGATCATTAAGGCGATAACCGGTGGTATAAGCAAAGTTATTTCATCGCCAACCAAAGCTCTTGAGGCAAAAGCACCAATAAAATTAATGGCGAAACCTGCATAAGCCCATTCCTTAATTACTTTAAAAGAATTCTGCAAAATGGCAATGGCACCTAAAATTTTTGCCACCCCGCAAATGGTGAGCAAATACACCGGATAACCCAAATGCCTAAACACTTCCTTTCCGGCTTCTTGCTGGGTAATGCCTCCAAAGCCGTCCATTAACATTAACAGGGCGAAAATTATGGTAGCCACCCAATACCAGGTTTTGATTGATTTCATTTTATAAAAATTTTTTATCGTAATTAATTAGCCAGTTGTTACCATAGCGGTCGACTAAATTGCCAAATAATGATCCCCAAAAGGTTTCTTGCAAGGGATGACTGGCTTTTCCACCCCTGGCCAGTTTTTCGTAACACACTTTTGTTTCAAGCGCTGTATCACAATTTAACATCAAAGCAACAGTATTACCACTTATCCAACCACCCTCATCAACCAGATCTGTTCCCATGATTACAATGTCGTTTACTACGAGCACAGCATGCAGTATTTTATCGGCCATAATTTGTGGCATATCGCCCGCCATTGCAGATTCACCAATACTTTGCAGGGTTAACTCTCCACCTAAACAGTCCTGGTAAAAGTGCATGGCTTCTTTACAATTGCCATTAAAGGTTAAATATGAATTTATATTCGCCAATTTATTGCCCTCTTTTAATCCCCACCATACAACGCACATCTTTTTCATTGATGTATTCTTCCAAACAATATCCCTCTGGGTCGATATCTGGCTGCCTGATCAGTTTCTGGAATGTGTTACCAATTTGTGGAACATCATTCATAAAATCTGTGATTAATTCGGCCAGATATTCACCCTTTTTGATTGTAAAGATTTGCAAACCAGAATGATCAAACCTATCGGCTTCTTTTAGCTCTGCTGCAGCTTTGTAAATAATACCCGCACCATCTGGTCTGCTGATGCCGAAAACTCTCCGGTGTTTGATATCAGGAACAAGGCTATGCAGTTTTTGATGTGCGGCCATGATCCCATTTGGAAATGAGTCTGCCTGAACATAAACTACCTTAATATCGTTTGCCAGATTAAATATTTCCATAGTACAATTTGTTAAGTTATACAAACCTACCTGCTAGCATTGGGAATAGAAATATGCAGAAACGACAATTGATGGGGTTGTTTCCGACAAGCCTCATGATTATATTTGTTTAAGTTAAAACATCCGAATCATAACCAAATTATAAGTGATGAAACATATATCCATTTTAGTTCCTCAAACTGCAGTAATCGAAGCCATTGCCGATCCTCGATATTTATTTACGGCAGTAAATGAATTCTTGCAGGCTTCAGGAAAACCGCCGCTTTTTAAGGTTGAACTGGTGGCGGCAACCAAAGAAGTACGCCTGAACAATAGTGTGTTTTCTGTCCATGCAGATAAACTTCTGGAAGATATTGATCACACGGACTTAATTTTTATACCGGCCATAAGTGGAAATATGAACTGTGCGTTGCAGCTAAATCAGGAATTGTTGCCATGGATTATTAAACACCATTCCAGAGGTTCGGAAGTAGCTTCTTTGTGTATGGGCGCATTTTTGCTGGCATCCACTGGCCTGCTTGACGGAAAAAAATGTTCTACCCATTGGTTATTCGCCAATCAGTTTAGAGAAATGTTTCCGAATGTTGATTTGGTTGATGGAAGTATCATCACCGAATCGCAGGGAATTTATTCGAGCGGTGGTGCAAATTCTTATTGGAATTTATTGTTATACCTGGTAGAGAAATATACAGACAGAGATACCGCAATTTTAGCCGCAAAATATTTCGCCATTGATATTGACCGGGAAAGTCAGCTGGCATTTATGATGTTTCAAGGCCAGAAAGGCCACGAAGACGAGAAAATTAAAAAGGTACAGGAATTTATTGATGGAAATTACCAGGAGAAATTAACCGTTGATCAACTGGCAGACATGCTGGCCTTAGGTAGGCGGAGTTTTGAACGCCGGTTTAAAAGTGCTACAAAAAATACGGTGATAGAATACATTCAGCGTGTTAAAATTGAAGCGGCGAAAAGAAGTTTCGAATCGAGCCGTAAAAATATTAACGAAGTGATGTTTGATGTGGGTTATACCGACAATAAATCGTTTAGAGACGTATTTAAAAAGATAACAGGTTTAACGCCTATTGAGTACCGAAACAAGTACCATAAAGAAGTTCCGGTTTTACAGGCTTAAGTTTTTTTGAAAAAAAATTATCACTCCGTACAATATTTTCAGATCTCAGCGTTTATGTATGTGAGAGCGTTAATTTAGATGACGGGGATGCTGCCGATAATGGCGGAATCCCCGTTTCTTTTTTACTGACTGTTTTAAAGTTTGCCCATAAAAAAAGGGACATTTTTTAATCATGTCCCTTTTGATATATGATGGAGTTAAGAATTTTTAAGGATTTAAATCCGAGAAATCTGCTTTCTTTTCTTGCTGAGGAGTTTGAAAATTGATCTTTTTTTCTGGTCTTAACATCAGATATAAACCAAGGGCGATAAATGCTAAAGCGCCAGTTATTTTCGAGATTTCAAAATCGAATATAACGATGTGTTTCAGCGTAAAAATTGCACCAATAATGGTTAAAGCCAACCAGCCACTGCCCTGAAAATTTTTACGGTAACCCATCCATAAACCAGCGCCTAACATAATGGTGTGCCAGCTTAAAATCCAACGTGGGATATCGAGACCAGCGTTTCTAAGTAAGAATACTGAACCGATTGCAACAATTAAAATTCCTAAACCTAATTGTTTGTCTGCCTGATTTTTTTTGATGAAAGTTTCCATAACCGTTTTGTTTTATGATTCAAATGTATCACGGAAACAGCAGCTACGAAATGGATTTTCCCCGAATAACTTTAAAACGTCGGTAAGTGAAATAAAATCGTCGGTTAAAATTTTTGTATTCCTTTGGCAGGATTGAATTTATCGGTAAAAATTACTCGAATACCATAATTTGATCTCCGGTACTCATTATTACTTTAGAAGTCAGGTTGATAAAAATGCCGTGAGCCAGCAAACCGTCAATTTGGTTAAGTGCCGAAGCAAGTTTGGCAGGATCATCAATCAATCCAAAATCCGCATCAATAACATAATTACCATTATCGGTAATAAAGACCTGATTGTTTTTGATTCGCTTTTTTCCTTTAGCGCCTAGTTTAGCAATTTGATCGAATACATATTGATATGCCAGTGGCACAACTTCAACCGGAACAGTAAAAGCGCCTAATTTTTTTACCTTTTTCGAAGCATCGGTTACAATAATTGAAGTTTTGCTTAGTGAAGCCATGATCTTTTCACGGAACAACGCTCCGCCTCCACCTTTAATTAAATCTAACGATTCGGTAAACTCATCAGCGCCATCAATACTAATGTCTATGGAAGACAATTCTCCCAATGGAAGAACTTCAATACTTAGAGATTTTGCGAGCTTTTCGGTATGAATAGAACTTGCAGCAGCTTTGATTTTTAACCCGTTTTTTACCATGATACCAAGTTCCTGTATGGCAAAGGTAGCTGTTGAACCGGTTCCTAAACCCACAATATCGCCATCTTTCACCAACTTTACCGCAGCTTTTGCCGCAGCGATTTTTTCAGCATCCTGGTGTGTTGTTTCCATGAGTTAAAAATAGAGAAATTTTCCCGCAGATTTAAAATGATAAAATCCGCAGATTTAGCAGATTATTTAGGCTGAACTCCGCCCAAGTTCGTTGCTAACGAGGGTGAAATAGCTTATCGCATTTTACCATATTTTAACTGTAATGGAATCGCTTTGCTATTATTGCACTCGTTATAAACAAGCGCAGGCAATAATTTGCCTATTGAGATTGCTTCGTACCTCGCAATGACGGAAGCAGGAAAACGTCATAAGTCGTCATTTCGGTCCCGAAATTTCGGGAAGAAATCTTTGTACATGGAATAGCCAATTAATCTTCGCATACTTTCCCAACCCGCTATTAGACCCTGAAATAAATTCAGGGTGACGGCCCTCTCAGTAAAATTCAAACAAAACAATTGATGAGTTGCATTAAGATTGCTTCGTACCTCGCAATGACGAGGAGGCTGGAAACAACATAAGTCGTCATTTCGGTCCCGAAATTTCGGGAAGAAATCTTTGTACATGGAATAGCCAATTAATCTTCGCATACTTTCCCAACCTGCTATTAGACCCTGAAATAAATTCAGGGTGACGACCCTCTTAGTTAAATTCAAACTAAACAATTGATGAGTCGCATTAAGATTGCTTCGTGCCTCGCAATGACGGAAGCAGGAAAACATCATAAGTCGTCATTTCGGTCTTGAAATTTCGGGAGGAAATCTTTGGACATGGAATAGCAAATTATCTTTGCATACTTCCAGAACAGCAATTAAGACCCTGAAATAAATTCAGGGTGACGACCCTCTTAGTTAAATTCAAACTAAACAATTGATGAGTCGCATTAAGATTGCTTCGTGCCTCGCAATGACGGAATAGAAAAAAATCATAGGTCATCATTTCGGCCCCGAAATTTCGGGAAGAAATCTTTGGACATGAAATAGCCTGTTGAGATTGCTTCGTGCCTCGCAATGAAAACAAAACATAAAACCTTAAAAACAAAAAAATTATTGCAGCTGTGCAATAATTTCATTTTACAACGTTTATATAATTGAGAGCGTTAATTTAGATGATGGGGATTCTGCGATAATGTGGAATCCCCATTTCTTTTTCGATCTTATTTTTGGGGTAAAATCGGACTGTAGGTAGCAAACTTCAGTCCGATTTTTTTTTATTTCTCTGTTGATAATGAATAAGGAAAATCAGCTGGGTTTGAACCTCTCTCTTTATTCGGCGTTGCCGACATGTTAAAGTTAAACACTGCTCCTTTTTGTAAGCCACTATGGCTGATCCAGTTTTTACTGTAAGCCTTACCATTCATTTGCAATGATTGTACATAACGGTTGCTATCGCTATTTGCTGCTGCATTAATTATAACTTGCTTACCATTCTCTAAGGTTAAGGTTACCTTTTTGAATAAAGGCGCACCCAATACATACTGATCAACAGCAGGTGTTACCGGGTAAAATCCCATCGCAGAGAAAACATACCAGGCAGATGTCTGTCCGTTATCTTCATCACCGCAGTAACCATCTGGAGTAGCTTTATACATTCTGTTCATGGTTTCGCGAACCCAATACTGTGTTTTATAAGGCGCACCACCATAATTGTACAGATAAATCATGTGCTGAATCGGTTGGTTTCCATGTGCATACTGACCCATGTTTGCAATTTGCATCTCACGGATTTCGTGAATGACACCACCATAAGCGCTTTCATCAAATACCGGAGGCATAGAGAAAACAGAATCTAGTTTGGTTACAAATTTATCATGACCGCCCATTAATTTGGCTAAACCATCAACATCCTGAAAAACCGACCAGGTGTAGTGCCAGCTGTTGCCTTCGGTAAATGCGCCACCCCACTTAAACGGGCTGAACGGACTTTGGAAAGTGCCATCCTGGTTTTTACCTCTCATCAATCCAGAAGCCGGATCAAAAAGGTTTTTGTAGTTCATGGCTCTTTTCTTGTAAATATCAATTTCAGAAGCTGGTTTATTTAGCGCTCTACCCAATTGATAAATTGTGAAATCATCATAAGAATATTCCAACGTTTTAGCTGCGTTTTCGTTTTTCTTTACATCGAAAGGCACATAACCCAATTCATTGTAATACTTTACACCATCACGTCCAACGGCTTCCATAGGGCCTTCATTGTTAGCGCCATGTTTAAGAGCTTCCCATAAAGTCTGGATATCGTAACCACGCAAACCTTTAATATAAGCATCAGAAACTACAGATGCAGAGTTATTGCCGACCATAATATTCGCATAACCCGGGCTACTCCATTCAGGCAACCATCCACCCTCTTTGTAATCGTTAATTAAACCTTCCTGCATTTCTTTGTTAATGGATGGATAAACCAAGTTTAAGAAAGGGTATAATGCCCTGAAAGTATCCCAGAAACCTGTTCCAGCGAACATATACCCTGGTAAAATTTTTCCATTGTAAGGGCTCCAGTGAACAACTTTATTGTTTGCATCTAACTCGTATAATTTATTAGGGAAAAATAAGGTGCGGTACAGGCATGAGTAAAATGTACGCATCTGATCAATAGAACCACCCTCTACGGCAATTTTGCTCAACGTTTTGTTCCAGATTGCTCTTCCTTTAGCTTTCGTAGCATCGAAGCCATCATTGGCCAGCTCTCTTTTCAAGTTCAAATCTGCCTGTTCAAAACTGATAAAGGATGAAGCAACTTTAGCCGTAACCTGCTCACCTTTTTTGGTACTAAACCCGATGATGGCACCGCTATGATCGCTTTCCAGCTCCAGTTCATTATCCTTAAGTTTATTTCCGCTCCAGGTTTTAGCCAGTTTAAAATCTTTATTAAAATAGATAACGAAGTAATTTTTGAAATTCTTAGGCAGTGGTCCACGGGCATATTTAGTGGTATAACCTATAATTTTGCGTTCGGCAGGGATAATTTTAATGTAAGATCCTTTATTAAGTGCATCTACTACTACATAAGAACTATCTGTTTTCGGGAAAGTAAACCTAAATTGAGCAGCTCGTTCTGTCGGTGTAATTTCAGTAGTTACATCAGCATCTGCTAAATAAACACTATAATAATATGGTTTAGAAACTTCGGCTTTATGGCTAAACCAACTTGCCCGTTCATCATCGGTAAAACGTAATTTACCAGTAACCGGCATAATGGAGAAAGCAGCATAATCATTCATCCACGGAGATGGCTGATGCGTTTGTTTGAATCCACGAATTTTATCTGCATCATAGGTATACGCCCAACCATCGCCCATTTTACCAGTTTGTGGGGTCCACATGTTCATTCCCCAAGGCAAACCAATAGCTGGGTAAGTATTACCATTTGATAAGCTAGGTTTGGATTGTGTACCCATTAATGGATTGATCCAGTCTACCGGATCGGAAATTTTGCCAACTGTTTGCGCAAAACTTGCAGATGCCGCAAAGCTTAACAGGGCGATAAATAATTTTTTCATTTGTTATTCTTATTGATGTGTTTTGGTTGTACGATTTTAAAGTTCCGGATTTTTCACATATTCTGCCCAAAGTGCATCCAAATCTTTACCTGTTAAGGTTGTCCATAATTTTGGTTGATAACTATGGTTTCTTAATGATGCATCTACCGCTTTGATGGTGCCAGCTTGCACGTGTTTTTCAATCCAGGCAAAAAAACGGGCCGTAATTCTATAGCTGTTTTTATAAGTATGTTCTGGTTTTAGTGCGGGCAGGGTCCATTTGGCGCCGGCATTATCTACTCCGAATTTGTAACGGGCATAATCTGCAATTCCTTCAGTTAACCAACCCGGACCAACACTGTTGCCATAATCCTGAACGATGTGCATTACTTCATGTGTCACCACATCGATATCTTCAGGGTGTTTGTCCATCCAGATTGAACTGTAGGTTACTTTTCCATTCGCTGTTGCCGCTACACCTTTGTAAGCGGTATCAACAGAAAACTTAACAGATTTTAAAGTTTTAGGATTATATTCTTTTGCCAGTTTTGGATAAACCACGAAAAATGTTTCGATAAGGCGCTGTTTTAGTTTCGGATCGAGTGCTGAATAGTTGCTCTCGAAAGTAAGTGTGTAGCCGTTGCGCTTTATAACTTCTTGTGCATTGGATTTAAATACCGTTGCGCAAGTGAAGATAAATAATAAGGAAAGAAATGTTTTTTGTTTCATTTGATCAGGTTTGCTTATTTAGTTAGCGTATTGTTCTGCAAAATAAATATAATATGTAAAACGTTTTAGTAAACCTCAAAATATTTTTATAACATTTTTGTTCGGGAGATTTTAAGCGCATTCAAATCCGTTGCAATAAGAAAGGAGGTCTGCGAAATACCTGTTGGCATAAGCAGACCTCCTTTCTCGTCAATCGAAAAAAATAGACTTTTTTTTAATCAATATCTTTATTTACTTAGATTTTTTATCGCTGTATTTTAACTTAACCTGATCGGGATTTTTACTGTAATCATCCCAAAGCTGATCGATATTTTTTCCGGTTAAATTTACCCATGATTGCTCGGTATACTGATGAGCCCTCAACTGTTCATCAAGACTGGCAACTAAGCCTGATTTAACATTTTGTTCTAACCAGGCAAAAAACCGGGCGGTAATGCGATAGCTGTTTTTGTAACTTTGCTTATTGTTAAAAGCTGGCAAACTCCATTTTGAACCCACGTTGTCTACTCCATATTCGTAACGAACATAATCAGCGATACCTTCTGTTAACCAAACCGGGCCAGCGCTATAACCATAGCCCTGAACAATATGCATCGTTTCGTGTGTAACCACATCAATATCTGTCGGGTGCGCTTTTAAATAATTGGCGCTAAACAAAATGCGGCTTCCACTGGCTTCGGCAACCGCTTTGTAAGCGGTATCAACTACGAATAATACATCATGAGTTGATTTCTTGTTGAATTTTTTAACCAGGGTTGGATAGATTTCAAAGTAGGTATCGATTAGATTTTGTCTCACAATGGGATCTAAAAGTGGATCTTTACTGATAAAGGTAAGCCTGTAACCCTTGCTTTTTTTAGTGCTGTAAAAAGACCAGCTTTTTGTCAGTGCCTCTTTAAATTCGGTGTTGATTTTCTTAAGCGATTTTCCTTTAATCCAGTCACTGTTAACCTTTATTTCACCCGCTTTGGCTTTAATGGTTTCGGTTTCATTGTTTGCAATTTCAAGGGTTACATCTCTTTTTGTACGGTAACCATCAGCCGAAGCAAAACCAGGGTACAAAACGTTAAAGGCAAAAGTTAAATGACTTTTAGTTTCCGCATCCAATAAATTCGAAGGATCGGCAATGGTAATTGTAAAATCGCGTTTTCTTTGTGCTATTGCCGTAGTACCGATTGATACAAGCAAAAGGAGCATAAAAAGTTTTTTAATCATGATAATGGATTTCAAAATAAATGAGCCTGCATTCGCAAGATCATTTTTAATAGTTATTGTTTTATTTAGTAGGTAATCGCTGGAAAATCGGTTTTCGCTTTGGCCAGCATTGGTGCCCAGTCTGCGCCTTTCTCATCTTTTGCGCCAAACGCACTTAATGCAAGCGGTGCCAAATCCACCTTCGCTGCGCCGCTCCAGAAATGTATAAATTCTCCGAAGTTCATTTTTCTGGTATATTGCTGATAGCTTTTACCCTGCACAAGAATGGCTTGTTTTGGGAAATGTTGCGATAATAAGGTGAAGAAACCATTTAAAACTTTTGTTTTTCCATAGTTTTCATAAATGGGAAGAAACCAGTTTTTAAACCACTGCGTACCTGCTTTTGGATAACTATCAGTAACCGTCATCATTTTATTATACCAGCGTTGTGCATCGGCAGTTCTGTTTAACCCAAGGTAAACATCATACTGATAAATTTCCATCCACTTGCTGTCATGCCAGATATCGAAAGCTGGCGATTCCTTTACACCTTTCGAAGCTCCTTCAACAATATGGCCAATTTCGTGTGTAGATAAATCGATATCATTTTCTACGCCAGTAACCCATGCATCCAGGCTGTTGCTGCCACAATCTGTTACGTTTCTGAAATCGTGCCCACCATCTAAATAGGTTCCCGGATGACCGCCACTATATTTGCCGGCATGGTAAATCACGAACAAACGACTGTCATCTCCGAATTTACCGTAATTTTTTTTCGTATAGTTCCAGGCTTCAGCCATATAAGTTTGTGGCCAGGCAATGGTTTGTTTTACCTCACCATCGTAATAAACAACCACACTCGTATCGTAATAAATGCGATTTAATAATTGATTATGTTCGAACCAATGTTCTTTCCATGTTTTCGATGGCGCTCCAGGCGGATCTACAGCCACCACTAATGGCGGAGCAGGTTTCGCACTTTCAACGGGCTCGTCTTTGCTATTGCAGGCAAGCAATGCAAAAAGTAAAAGGATAGATGAAGCAAAAATGTTTTTCATAGTGTAGGTATAGGGTTAAAATAACAGCACCGGATTTTGGCCCGGCGCTATTTAAATAATATGATTTACCAACCTGTATTTTGAACAATTACGGGTACTTTTTGTATCTCACCATTTGGTATCGGCCACAAATAATGTTTCTTTTGGAAAACCCTGTTTTCAACAACAACAGGAGTATAAAATCCTGGTGAATTTTGTGTAATGTTTAAACCTCTGATTTGAGTATCAGTTGTTTCAGCAATTTTCCACTCTCTGGTGTAGAAATAGCGGTCCCACTCAAAAGCAAGTTCCACACGTCTTTCTCTGCGGATGGCCTCTCTCATATTTGCAGGAACTGCGATTGCTCCTGCACCACTGCCATAAGGTGCGATACCTGCTCTGGTACGAATTCTGTTTAAATAAACCAAAATATCAGGATCGGAAGGATTTGTTTCTTGCAAAGCTTCGATATAATCCAGGTAAATTTCAGCCAATCGAATAACTGTAAAAATCGGTCTGCCGGTTGTCCAGCCCGCCACAGTAAGGTGCTTTCTTGAGGTATATCCTGTTTTAGTGTAGTCATTATTGGCAATGGCACCTTTACCAGCGTTACCGCTATTGGTAAAATCGGTAATGATGTTTGATTGTGGATTGATCCATTTGCGACCACTGTAAGTAATGTTAGCATAAAAACGCGGTTCACGGTTCACAAACATATTGCTGATTGATCTTGCTGCATTTTGATCATTTGGATCTGGCGCTTGAAAACTCGACATTCCATTAGCAGTATAAGTTGGATCGCTTTCAATTGGTAAACCATTAGCGGTAAAAAATGCATCTACCAGTTGTTGAGAAGGTGACAGAAATGAACCACCCTTATCACCACCCGAAGCACCGTTATGATTTGGTGCCAAAGAATATTGGTAAAGCGTTACATCACCACCTCTACCGAAAATAACTTCCGAATTCCAGCCATTTAAGAAAACATCTCTTGTAGCAATGAAAGCCCTGTTAAATGCGGTATTTGGCAATCCTGATGGTGTAGTGGAGATACTGTAAAGTGCATAGCTCGAATAATTAGGATTATCTAAAAACGCTTTAGCTGCAGTTGCCAATCTTGTCCATTTAGCTGCACTAGCCGTTTGACTAATTAATTGTTTACCATCTTGATTTCTTAACCCAGCGTAGTCTGTATTTCCATTAAATAACGGACGGGCAGCTGTTAACAACGTTTTAATTTTGTAAGCATCAGCAACTGATGCCGTAATATGACCATAATCTTCGTTGGCCTGTGGGGTTGCCGGTAGTCCTGCCGCTGCTGCTGTAAGCTCAGCTACTACATAATCAACACACTCATCCATAGAGTTACGCGGTTTACTGATTACCTCTAAAGGTGCATCTGATTGAATCGGATCATTACCCAATAAAACAACCGGACCATATTGTCTGATCAGATGATAGTAGTATATCGCTCTTAAGGCTCTGGCTTCATTGAAGTAACGGTTTACGATATCAACTCCGCCAATGTTACAATCCGTACACCTGGTTATATTAGCCATAAAAGTACTTGCAGCCTGAATTCCGCGGTAATAATTTTGCCAGTGATAATTTACCTGACCGCTGGTTGCATCCCAGGCACCTGTATTAATATTTTCGGTAAAGTTTGGTAAAGTATAATCAGCTTCATCGGAAGCAGCTGTCCATGGGCCACTGTTTCCCAATGCACTTGGCGAACGATCTTGATTTTGATCAGGTAGCGTAGAATATACGTTAGCTAAAGCCTGATCTACAGTACTTTTACGTTGATATTGTTGTTCGAACGTCAACCGATCATCGGGCACTTGATTCAAAAATTTCTTACAGCTGTAATTACCAACTACCAGTAAAGCTCCAACTGTATATATAAATATTTTTTTCATGCTGTTAATGTTAAAAATTAGCGGTTAAGCCTAAAGAATAATTAGAGGTTAATGGATATCGGGTACCATTGTTTGTATTGAGCTCTGGATCCCAAAGTTTGAATTTACTGATGGTGAATACGTTGTAACCCATACCATAAATCCTCAGGCGTTTGATACCCAATTTTTTAATGCCCTCTTTCAAGGTGTAACCTAAATCTGCGTTTTTCAATCTTAAGAAACTGATGTCGCGAAGCCACCAGGTACTGGCCTGATAGTTATTGCTGTTTGTTCCGCCGTAAGATAAACGAGGATAAACCGCATCCTGACGCGGGTTGGTTGGTGTCCAACGATCAGCAGCAACTGCTAACATATTACCTAAACCACCAGAATTTGCAAATGATGGTATATTTAACAGGATATCAGCATTGTCCTGACCCTGGAAGAACATTCCAAAATCGAAATTTTTATAGGTTAATGAGAATCCAAAACCATAGGTAGTACTTGGCAAATCGCCTCTTCCAATAATTGTTCTATCAAATGAGTCAATTTTTCCATCACCGTTTAAATCTTTGTATTTGATATCACCTGGCATTAATGTACCAAACTGCGTCGGACTTGCGTTAATTTCTGCCTGACTATCGAATAATTTTTCAGCGATATAACCTACACGGGTAGCAGCCAATACATTAAATCCTCTTTGCTCCATCCACGGATAAGCTTGTGGTGCCTGATCGTTTTCAATTACCTTATCTTTATTGAAAGTAACATTCGCTCTTAAATTTAACGCCCAGTCTTTATTTAACTGCGCATCGTATTGAATGGTACCGTCAATACCTTTATTCTCTACAATTCCTAAGTTACCAATTGGTGTATTTGCTAAACCGATGTAGTTTGGCACTGTTCCTCTGGTAATGAACTGATTTTTTCTACGTTCTTGAAAGAAATCGACAATTAACGATAGGTTGTTATTAAGGGTTTTTAATTCGAAACCTAAATCCTGTTTACGGGTTTCTGCCCAGGTTACATCTACACCATAAGCCGTTACGCCCAAACCACCGTTTGTAGTATTGCCTCCTGGCGTTATATTTCCATTTTGACCAAAGGTATAACTTGGAGAGCCGCCAACTTTCGTTAAATAATAGAAACGCTCACTTTCGTTATTCACATATCCTCCACCACTGCCACCACTACCAACAATACCATCAGAATAGCGGAATTTTACCATTTGAATTGCATTTTTTAAAGGCTCGAAAAATTTCTCGTTCGATAATAACCATCCTACACCAAAGGCAGGAAAAAATCCGTAACGCTTATCTGGTGCGAAGTTTTCTGAACCGTTATAACCCACGTTTGCCTCAAAGAAATATTTATCATCATAAGCATAAGTGGCACGACTGGCGATACCTTGCAAACGATATGGTAGTGAAAGCGTTAAGTTACCTGCAAAAGGAGTGGTATTGTCATTTTGATTATATAACAATAAACCAGTTACCGCATGTTTGCCAAAGGTACGGTTGTAGTTCACTGCAGCTTCTAAATAAATCTTTTTATCGCCACCGTTACCAATGCCATAATTCAAAAATTCCTGTCCCTGAAGGATCAGTCCGTATTTATAACCCGACGCTGGGTTTCCCGGTACGATATAAGGATCGTTAGGGTTAATTCTAAACAAACTTTCTCTTCTTGTTCTGTTCACCGAACTGTTGGTGTTTACATCAAAAGAGAACATCGTAGTTGCCGATAAACCAGGCGTAAGTTCTTTTAAATCTTGCGTTAAACGGATGTTTGAATACAATTGCGTTGTGTAACCAACACGGTATCCATTTCTGGTTACATCTCCATAGGGGTTACGCTGATCGGCTTGCGGACTAATACCTGGCAAACTTCCATTTGGATAAAGTACTGGAAATGAGGTTGGGTTAATTAAAAAAGCCTGATTAAAGATATCTTGCGCCAATAAATTACTTGGATAACTTGTTTGTGCTAAAATTCCTTTAATCCCTAAATCTAACTTTGTTGTTCCGGTGATGTCCCAATTTAAATTGGCACTCACGTTATAACGCTCAAAATTTTGTTTAGCAGCATCATTTACGGCTTCATCTGTTTTAAACAAACCATCTTCACCATAATAACCTAATGAAACATAATATTTCGCATTGCTTACACCGCCTGATAAATTTGCCGTTGCAGATCTGTTTCTACCAAAATCATTGTAAATGGCATCAAACCAATCTACATTCGGGTAAAGAATCGGATCTGTACCTGCTGCAGTTCTTTGAATTGCATCGATAGAATACGCCGGAGTAAAGGCTCCTGCTGCACCACTTCTTAAATAATCAGAATATCTGGCTTCGTTGGCGAGGTTCATATAATCCACCCCATCAATTAAATCTGGCTTTTTGGTGAAACGACTAATGCCTTCATAATATTCAACATTGATACGTGGCGCACCGATTTTTCCTTGTTTGGTGTTGATTAAGATTACACCGTTTGCACCGCGAATACCATAGACTGCTGTTGCAGCAGCATCTTTAAGTACAGTAAAATTCTCTACATCATAAACGCTGATATCGTTCAGGTTACGGTTTGGAACACCATCAATAATTACCAACGGACCCCTATCATTTGCAGTTAGAGAAGATACGCCACGAATGAAAATATCTGAGCCGTTTTGACCAGGCTCACCATTTCTGGATACGTTCACTACACCTGGGATACGACCAGCCAATAACTGACTCATACTGGAAACCGGTTGTCTTAATTCGGAAGCTTTAACAGAAGATTGGGCACCAACCAAACTTTCTTTCTTTTGGGTACCAAAACCCACAATTGCCACCTCTTCGAGGTTGGAACCGGTGGTTTCTTTTAAACGAATATCCAAAACAGTTTGCGTACCCACTGTAATTTCTTGCGTGTCGTAACCTACGTAAGTGATAATCAGAACTGTATTCTGATCAGGAACGGTAATGGTAAATGCGCCATTAACATCAGCGGCAGCACTAATGGAAGCCCCTTTTACCTTTACACCAGCACCTGGTAGTGGTAAACCAGCGGCATCTTTAACAATACCCCGAATGATAATATCGGCCTTTGCCGGTGAAAGCAAAACCGAGCTGTTTATTTTAATTGCAGAAGCGTTTGCTGAATGATAAAAACTGCCGCTAATTACTAATGCAACTGCAATAGCTTTAGATGCGCAATTTTTAAACCTGAGCTTACCCTCTGTTAAATGTGTAAGTTTTTTCATCATAATTTTTTCTTAGTGTAAATGGTTCAGGTTATTGTTGTTCTGCAGGCACTTCAATTAAACGCCACTCAGATAACTGGAATAAAGAGCCGCTGCTCACCGCAGAAATGCTGATTCTGTAGTGATTGTACAGCACAAGGTTTTTAAAGCTATAGGTTTTGGTTAAGTTACGGCCTGAGAATGTTTCGCCAGTTCTGGTATCTAAATCCACCCAAGTAGTACCATCCATTGAGCCACTAAATTTCCAATCCCTTGGATCTCTACCTGGAGCATCGCCACCAGAAGTTAGGGTGTAAGATGCCACTTGCTGTGGAGCAGGGAATGATAACTGCATGTAGAAATTAGACTGATAAGGATTGATCAAAAATTTCGAGTTGAAATCGTTATCAATCACTTTTGCAGAGCCTTCGCCGCCCGAGGCTCCGGCGCCATTTTCGATGTTTACGGTTAGATTGCCTTTAGCGGTAACATCTACCTTAGCTTTCCAGGTAAAAAGGTCTACTGCCGGATACTCTTCCTTACCGCAACCTAGCAATAATGCTACGGCAAGGCAGAGTCCAAAAGTCCTTTTGGTCATTTTTAAAAGATTCATAAATTAATTGGTTATAGTTGTTTAGTTATAAATTTTCAATGTTGTGCCGTCACCAGGCATGCAGCATCGCTCACGGAATATTCAAATTTTCCGTTTAGTGGTATTCAGTTTGCATTTTCCATGCATGAATGAATAGTCATCAAGAAGATACAGCCGGTTAGCGCTTACATTGATTTGCATTCGCGTTCAAAAAATTAAATGGCTTGAACGCTGTGCTTCAGGTTTGAAAAGTCATACATGCTGACTTAGAAAACACCTTATGTGCTTTGGTTGAGTAGAGTTTTGGTCATAGTTGTTTTGGTTTGGGTTGTGATTTGAATAACAGATGATTAAGAAAATTAATTCGTTTAATTGTTTTGTTTGTCGGTAATAATTAGTTTGGTATAGGACTAAAACGTTTTAGTCTTTTAGCCTTAAAAAAAAGTATCGGCCAAAAGACGGACACCTTACTCCAAAGCGAAGGATTTGATTCCTTCAAAAAACTAAAACGTTTTATTAAACAATAATAGAGATTTACTTTTCAAAAGAAAAATTTATTTTAACATTATTAAAAAATTATTATTTCAAGTAGAAAAACGGATCAAAAACAGAATTTTAGCCACCATAATTGAATGTAATAGCTAAAATTTGGGAGATCTGACTATTTTTTCCGGTCGACTTACGGTTTTTATTGAAATAACATTTGATAAGACGCCCATTTAATTCAATTTAGCGAAGTAATTGATTTAGATCAGACTCACATCACACCTGCTGGCCGCACCAATTAACGCGGCATGTTCTTTCAATTCCGATATTTTAATTCCGGCGTGGATGTCGTTGCCTTTTAAGGTTGCGATAAGTTCTGGCGAAAATTCATTAAATGCCTGCGCAATGTTTCCACCAACAATTACCGTATCAATTTTATGTTTATTGATAATTGGAATTAAAAATTGGGCAAGGTTATAACCGAACTCCATGAAAACCTGTGTAGCCAGATGATCGGTTTTTGCAGCGATTACCAACTCTTTCACCCCATCCAAACTATTACCGCTTAATTGGAAATATCTTTTCACAAACCAGCGTGTGGCCAAATAATCTTCAGCAATTCCATCTAAAAAGGATGAATTCCAGAGCGCAGCGTCTGTTGCTTTATGGTTGATACAGAGCGATGAACCCAAACCAGTGCCCAATGTTAAACCCAACACATTTGCGTTGCCTTTCGCAGCACCAGCAAAAACCTCACCTTGCAAAAAGCCCGCTGCATCGTTAATAAAATGGATATTTTCTGATGGAATATCTAATCGCTTTGCTAATTCGTTTTTTACGTTAACCTTGTACAAGGATTTGAATTTATCCTGATCTTTAATTAAGGACACACCAAGTTCATAATCGAATGGCCCAGGCATGGCAATGCCTATCAATCTCGATTCAAATGGCAAGCCATCAAAAGCATCGTTAATAATCTCTACCCAGGCGTTTAAAATTACCTCTTTACTTTCCTGCGAATTTACGGCGCTACGCTTAATTGAGTTTTCAATCAACGTTCTTTTCTCCAAATCTATCAAGGCGGCTGTGATGTGCGAGCCACCAATATCTACACCTAATGCTACAGGCTTTTCCATTCTTTTCTTTAAATATTTCTGTAAAAATAATTTTTTCTATCCATTACTAAAACGTTAAACTAGTTTGTTAACGAAAATGGCTTATCACTTTCTGTTAAACCTTTATTCAAAGCAGGTTTATTGCTCATTTCTAGTTTTAATGTTCCTCCCTTGAGTAAATCTTGGTGGGTAATAAAATTGCGTGTATACGATTTGCCATTTAAGCTGGCAGATTTGATATACACATTAGATGCATTATTTTCCGGAGCATCGATCACAAACTTTTTCCCGTTTTCCAGGTTAATGGTAGTTTTTTTAAACATTGGGCTACCAAACACGTATTCTCCGGTTCCGGGGGTAACGCTGTAAAAACCCAACGCACTTAATACAAACCAGGAAGAAGTTTGTCCCTGATCTTCATCTCCGGGATACCCATTTTCGGTTGCGTTGTACAATTTGCTCATCACCTCCCGGGCATGAAATTGCGCTTTCCATGGCTGGTTGGCATAGTTGTACAAATAAACCATGTGCTGAATCGGTTGATTACCATGCGCATATTGCCCCATATTGGCCATCACCATTTCCGTCATTTCGTGAATCATACCTCCGTATGTACCCACTTTCACATTATTCGGCTGCGAAAATACAGAATCTAACTTAGCAACAAAATTTTCCTTGCCCCCCATCATGTTAATTAATCCTTTGGTATCCTGAAAAACCGACCATTGCCAGTGCCAGGCATTGCCTTCTGTAAAGGGTCCGCCCCACTCTATCGGATCGAAATTTGGTGCCCACTTTCCATTTAAATCTTTCCCTCTCATAAACCGGGTTGCAGGATCGTAGACATTTTTATAGTTATACATCTGGCGTTCGAAAATATCCATGTAAAATTTATTGCCCGTCATTTTTGCGAGCTGATAACCGCAAAAATCATCGTAAGCATATTCTAAAGTTTTCGCTGTTGCTTCGCGATATTTTGGATAGGGAACATAACCTAACTGATAATATTCTCTCCAGCCATCACGGCCATTTGCAGGACCCCAAGGCCCTTTATTGGTTGCTTCGTGCAAGTAAGCCTCCAAGGCTTTGTTCGGATCGAAAGTGCGCAAACCCTTAGCCCAGGCATCCGCAAAAAGAGAAATGGCATGATTGCCGATCATACTTCCAGCCTCGCTCGGAAACGACCATGAAGGTAGCCAGCCGCATTGCTCATAGGCTTCAATCATTGCTTGCATATAACGCCCGTGCATCTCGGGTTGAACCAAAGTATTCAATGGAAACTGCGCCCTGAAGGTGTCCCAAAATCCGGTATCCGTGTACATGTAACCTGCATGAACCGTTCCATCATACGGACTAAAATAATGTGGTTTTCCATTCGCATCAATTTCGTAAAATTTTCGTGAGAATAGGCTGGCTCTGAAGAAACACGAGTAAAACGTTTCCATGTCGGCTTTGGTTCCGCCTTCAACCACGATTTTTCCTAAAGATTTATTCCATACTGCCGCAGCTTTAGCTTTAGTTTGTTCTAACGTTTGGTCGGCTCCTAATTCTGATTTTAAATTTAATTCGGCCTGTTCCATGCTGATATAAGAAGATGCCGTTTTCACCTGAACTTTTGTACCGGCTTTAAATTCGATATAAACACCTTTACCAAGTCCATCGGCCAAAGTGGAATCAGGATTAGTGGTATTTTTCCTGTTTTCCCAGGTTCCGTAAGCTTTAATCGGTTGATCAAATTTCAATACGAAATAACTCTTCCAGCCTTTTTTAAAACCTTCGCCATTGTTTACATAACCTGTTATTTTATTTTCTTTCGGATAAATTTGAACGCCGCTTAAACGGGTGTATCCATCCAGAATTAAAAAGCTTTTCTTTCCTTTTGGATAAGTAAATCGTAAATGTGCGCCACGTTCTGATGGCGAAATTTCAGTGGTAATTTGATTATCCAGGGTAACCTTGTAGTAATTAGGTTTAGCAATTTCATTGGCATGACTAAACCTGGTTTCGCGTTGATTTTCATCAACAACCAATTGATCAACTATTGGCATTAATGAAAAAACCGCGTAATCTCTGCTCCATGAACTGCACTGGTGCGCCTGCTGAAAACCTCTAATTTTGTCTTTAAAATACTGATATTTCCATCCATCTCCATTTCTGCCTGTTTGGGGTGTCCAGGTATGCATGCCAAAAGGCAGCGCCGTAGTGGGATAAGTGTTCCCCCTGGTGAGTTCATGCTTCGAATTTGTTCCCTGTAGCGTATTTACATAATTGACCAAGTCTTTTTCCTGAGCCAATAACCCTTTGGCAGCAAGGCAAATTATAATGGTGGGTAAAAATTTAAGTTTCATTTGTGTGTTTGATTATTCAATACTATTTAATTTATTTCATTGTGGGCTTCATCTACGAAGCCAGTCCCGTTCACTTTCGTCATTTCGAGCGAGATCAACTCTCATCATTTTCCGTCATCTCGAACGAAATCAATCCTTCATTGATGGAGGAGAGATCTCATTCCAAAAAGTCCTCTAATGAGATCTCTCCATCGCTAAAAGCTCAGTCGAGATGGCGACTAGCAAAGTTTCGTCATCTCGAACGAGATCAATTCTCATCATTTCCGGTCATCTCGAACGAGGTCAATCCTTCATTGATGGAGGACAGATCTCATTCCAAAAAACCTCTAATGAGATCTCTCCATCGCAAAAAGCTCATCGAGATGACGATTTATTTTTTCTACCAGCTGATGTTAACATTTACCCCTTCGCTAAAATTTTCGAAACCCAACAACAATGTTTTCGATTTTTCGTCCCAATTGTTTTGTGTAAGTGGTAAATTTCTACCTGCGGTACTGGCTGTAATTTTTGTGGGTTTATCAGCTAACAAAATGCGCATGATGTTATTTGTTTTCGATGGGCTCTTTGCCAAAAACTGATAGGATTTCTTATTCGAAACTTCGTCGGTTATCCTTGCCGCTGCTGCCAGAACCTGTGGTTTATTTTTATTTTCAGCTTTATTGACATCAAATAAGTAAGCCTGTGTATTGGGTTGGATAATTTTTGTGTTTAAAACTGGAAGTGCGGGATCAAATAAATCAATAAAAGTTCCCTTTAAAGTTAATGGCTCCTTATGCAAACTTTCATCTAAAACAGCTGCAATAATAAATGGCCCACGTTCTAACACGAAATTGTTCTTTACAATAAATTCTCCAGCTTTTGCATCATTTTCATAGGCCCGTTTTACGTTGGCCATGAAATCTTCATCGCCGTTGGCTTTTAAAATAAGTTCTTTTGGATCTTTACGAACCAGGTAAACTTTACCTTTACCCACCTCATAAATGCCACCACTTTCACTTTGCGGAACATTTAACAATCCAAACAAATGCTGAGATGGTGCATTAAAAGTATTGCCGTTACTGTTCCACCATTCTTTTACATTTTGAAAAGGATCATTATCTCGCCCATAATAAAGCAATACGCCCCCGTTTTTTACCCATTTAGCCAGTTCGAGGTGAAAATCAGCTGATAAAGGCTTCATGTTTGCATAACTCATGATCAAAACCTTTATGTCTTTTAAGGTATTTTTATTGGCAAGATTTTCAATATGAACGGTTTCTACCGGGATACCTTGCTTCAAGAGGGGAATAGCCATCCCATAAAAGTTTGATAGTTGTGGATCATCATATCCTTGATGGGTTGGAAAACGCTGAAACATCATGGAGTTTGACAACAGCACACCAATTCCATGACTTCCGTTTAAGGTATTTTTTGACAAAGGCATTTGATTTAAGGAATTAACCATTACCTGCATCTGCGTGGCGTAAGCCGGCGAAATCGGTTGACGTTCTTTCATTCCCTCCACCGGGAATTTTCCCCTGTAAATGCGGTTCGGCCATGGCATCACCTCGTAATTATCAACCATCGGATATAACAATTCTGCTGTGAAAGTGGCTTCATAGTTTACTTTATAATCATCCCACGATCTGGACCTGTCTTCAATAGGATCTGTTAAGAAGTAAATTTTCCGGCCTGTTGGTGCGGTCATTGAAACCATTGAACCATATTCTAAAAAGGCATTTTCGAACACACGTTCCTTTTCCAGTCCTCTGTAATAAATTGGCTCACGCGATGTTCCGGTCCACACCTGGGCAATGTATCCATCCATACCTTCCAAATTAGCCAAACTGGCTTCCGGACTCACAATTTGCCATGAGGAGTAGTTGATTAACGAATGTGTTGGCACAAAACATTTCACTCTTTTACCCTTGCTTTCACTATATGTTTTTACATAACTAAAAACTTCCTTAAGCGCATTGAAATAAAGCTGATATTTTAATTTTGACGATAAATAAGTGGCTTCAGGCGATTCATGCTGAGCCATCCACGGGAAACCATAATATTTTTGCCACTCATCTTTAAAGGTTTGACTGTAACCTGCACGGGCCCAAAATTCTGGCTCTTCGAGATAAATTGCGGTTACGCCAGCATCAATAGCTCTTTTTGCATGGGTTTTCATGTAAGTAAGAAACGTAGCTGTTGGAACAATGTAAGGTACATTTTTGCCATGCCAGATGGTTTCGCCATTGCGCATCATCTGGCCTTCATCCAAATGATTTTTCCCATCCCATTCACCCAGGAAGTAATCTTTATATTGTCCCCAGGCAATTCCCGTCATGAACTGAACTTCATAGCCTTTATCACGATAGCCTTTCACCCGCTCTTCAAACTTCCCGCCATCGTCGTTAATGCCATACACCATTGCAATATCCGAACGAACATCGTAATCAGGACTCCAGGGTGCAGAAACCTGAAAGGAAGTTTTTTGTTTCGATTTTACCTGAGCATCGGCATTGCCTTGATGAATATAGCCCCAAGCCAAAAGTGAAATTGATGCATAGAACTTTAAATTTTTCATAACTGCATCTAATTAGTTGGAGCAAAGAGCTGCATAAATGCAACAGCGCTACTCGATTCATACGATTGGACAATTCCTGTCGGGCATGGAACTTTGTAGTTTCTGTGCATAATGCCGCGACCAAAATCGCGGTTGCCCCAAGCGGTATTGGCATTAAAGACAGCCCATTTTGCATAATCACCTGCCGGATAAGCTTTGGCTAAATCTGCTAAGTATTGCGCAAAAATTGCCTTTAACACGCCTTGCTCATTCCAATCTCCTTCAGCCGGTAAAATCCCGCTGGGATCGCTCATGGTATTTTTGGTGTAGTTTGCGGCAATTTTGGCATCGTCTAAATAACTTTGCGTATTGGTATTTTTATACAACATCACCGCAGCACCAATTGCTGTGCCCTGGTTGTAGGTATAATCTTCAAAACCCGGATTATTGTTTCCGACCTTGTGGTCAGCTACTCTTCCTTTTGTAATATCGAAGAGGTTCTCTCTAGACCATGCGTAAATTTCTTTGGCTTTGGTTAGGTACGCTTCGTCTTTCGTAACGTTGTATAACCGCATGGCAGCAATTACCGTTGGGTAATTGATACAGGCATTTTTACCGCTATGTTTGAAATCCCAAAACATGCCACCTTTTACCGGATCGTAAGAACCGCTCCAAACTTTTGCAAAACCAGATTTGGCTTTATCGAGGTAAGCTTGATTTTTAGTGATTTCATAAGCACGGGTGAGCGACATTACCCACCACATCATGTCATCATAAATAAACCACTCAATAGAATTATCCCAGTTATAATTATCGTAGCGTTTAGCACCGCCATCATACATATCTGTAATCATTTTATAATAAGCGGGGTCTTTGGTCCGCTCATAAGCGTTCATTACAATATCCCAGTAAATAGCCTGTGTCCAGATGGCAGCCAGCCCCTTCTGCTCGGTGGTACTGTAATAAAGTTTATCGGCAGTGCTGTAATAAATTTTATTGAATGAATTGAGGGCGATTGTGGCCTCGGCTGCAGTAAAACTTGTAGTACCGGTAGGCGGTAAAGTTGGCGGTGAGGGTGTTGGTTCTGCAGTGCCTTTTTTACTGCAAGAATTCATTGAAAGAACTAAAAAAAGGCAGAAAAAAGTAATCAATATTTTGAGTGCGTACTGATTTTTAGGTACAGAGATGTTTTCCATAATGTGTGGTTCTTATGGTTGAGAAAATATCAAGGCGGCACTTACATAAGTAGATGAATGTAAGCGCCACCTGATTTTAGTTATTTGATTCCAGAAGCTGGTTTACCAACCTGGATTTTGCACCATTAAATCATCCGAGTTAACGTCTTTTGCAGGGATTGGGAATAAATAATGTCTTTTTGTAAACGTTCTCGTTTCAAAAGGAATCACGGTGAAGAAAGCCGGCAAATTCTGAGTGATATTTAAGCCATAAATTGGCCCGTTATCAGTAGTTTCAGCTATTTTCCATCTTCTGGTATCGAAATACCTTACGTTTTCGAAAGCCAATTCTGATCGGCGCTCGTTTCTGATGGCTTGTCTCATTGCTGCCTGATCTGCCGGAGCTGGAATTTGACCAGCGCCACTTCCATATTGCGGGATACCGGCTCTTTGTCTGATTTGGTTTAAATAATTTAAAATATCAGGATCACCAGGCGTAGATTCATTTAAAGCCTCAACATAATCAAGGAATAAATTTCCAACGCGGTATAAAATAACCGGACGGTTACCTTCATTCCAGTTTCCTAAACCCTGTGCTTTTCTTACCGCATAACCAGTAACGGTATAATCATTACCACCAGTAGCTTTGCCTGAATTTCCGTTATTGTTAAATTGAGTAATAATATTGCCAAATCTGGTGTTTAACCACACACTGTTGTGATAGGTAATATTTACATAAAAACGAGGCTCGCGGTTAACCCATTGGTTATAGGTATCTGTTGCAATCGGACTTCCCGGAGCCTGAAAGTTTGTAGAACCCGTTCTTACATAACCGGAAGCCGGATCATCAATGGTACGACCATTAGCTGTGAAAAATGCATCAACCTGATTTTGTGTTGCACCTAAACCTGCCGAACCCCGCACCTCTGAGTTTGAACCATTATGATATGGAGTCATTTCATATTGGCGAGATCCAATTGAAGACTCAACCCGTGTCATGATAATTTCATTGTTGAAACGATCAATAAATAAATCACGACAAGACAAATATGGATCGAAATTACCCGCAGCGTTATTTTTTCTGAATAAACTATAAGTACCCGGAACAAACTGTGTAATATATGCTTTAGCTGCATCCGAAGCTCTCTTCCATTTCGAAGCATCGAAAGTTTGATTGATTAATTGTTTACCATCTTTGTTCTTAAGGTTAGCCAAGTCAGTATTACCATTATACAATGGGCTAGCGGCCAATACCAATGCCTGAACTTTATAACTTAAAGCCATACCTTTGGTAATGCGACCATAATTATCGTTACTCGAAGCATTAACAGGCAGATTTGCTGCAGCTGCATCTAACTCACTTACAATGTAATTAATACACTCATCAAAGCTGCTACGAGGTAATCTTAATGTTTCGGTTGGTGCATCAGGCTCAATTACACTTTCGCCTAAAAGGACTACTGGTCCGTAAATACGTGCCAGGTAAAAATAATACATGGCTCTAAGTGCCCTGGCTTCATTTTTATACTGTACAGTCAATTGTGGTGTAATGTCCTGCGTTACCCTATCAATATTGGCGATAAAGAAACTGGCAGAGCGAATACCACGGTAAAAGTTGTTCCAGTAGTCGTTTACAAAACCGCTGTTGGCATCCCAGCTACCAATATTAATGTTATTACACTGGTTGAAACCCCACACCCATTCTGCTTCGTCAGATGAGCCTGTCCAAACGCCGGCATTACGCCCCGTATTTGGGTTACGCTGACCAAATTCATCAGGAATTTGACTGTAAATATTTGCCAGAAATTTCTCAGCTGTTTGACGGGTTGTAAAAGTTTGATCAAGTGTCAACCTATCATCAGGTACTTGATCCAGAAATCCTTTTTTACACGATGTTGCAAAGGTTAAACCTGCTACAAGTGTGATATATAATATTTTTTTCATTGTTGTAATCTTTAAAATTTAAGATTTAATCCTAACGATAATGTGGCTGTTTGTGGATAACGGTTACCATTTGCTCTACCTCCCGTATTTAATTCCGGATCCCAAAGTTTCCAATCGCTGAAAGTAAATAAGTTGGTACCAATTAAGTAAACCGCAGCATTTTTGATTTTAACTTTTTCGGTTAAGCTTTTTGGTAAGTTATAACTTAGCTGCGCCGTTTTAAGCCTCAAGAAATTTACATCTTTAACCCACCAAGAACTTTCCAAAGTATTGTTGGTATTATCTGCTTCGCCGTATGCTAAACGTGGATAAAATACATCCTGGCTTGGATTAGATGGGGTCCATCTATCTGTTGCAATGGTATAAGCATTACTTAAGCCGCCGCCACCATTAAATGGAAATATACCTGAACCACCTAACATAATATCGGCTCCGTGTACGCCCTGAAAGAAAGTGCTTAATGCAAAACCTTTATACGATACATTTAGGCCAAAACCATATACTTTGTTCGGAATATCCCCACGACCGATGTAGGTTTTATCATAATCATTAATTAAACCATCACCATTTAAATCGGTATACTTAATATCCCCGGGGCGGATTGATGCTTTTGATCCTGGAGTTGCACTGGCATCAATTTCTGCTTGTGTATCAAACAATTTCTCGGCAAGATATCCATATCTTCCTAAAACGTTGTTACCGATACGGTTCATCCATGGGTAAGGTTGCGCCGGGCGATCATCTTCTACAATTTTATCTTTGTTGTAAGTAAATGTTCCTCTGAAACCAACATCAACCTGACCCAACTTAACGTTATATTCCAACGTAGCGTCAAATCCGCGGTTATCAACCACCCCTAAATTCCCGAAAGGCTGATTGGTTAGACCAATATAACCTGGAATTGATGCTCGCTGAAAAAAGATTCCTGTTCTATATTCTTTAAATAAATCGACAATTAAATAAAGGTTATCATTTAATGTTCTAATCTCCATACCCAAATCCTGCTTGCGTGATTCAGCCCAACTTGCATCAACGCCGTAATCGGTAACGTTAATTCCACCTGGATTTGCAAAGTTTTGTCCAAACTGATAACCTTGCACATTATCTGGCGCTCCTCCATTATCGGATACTAATGTTAAATACGCGAAACGACGACCAGGTAAATCACCGATACCGGTAACCCCATCAGAGTATCTAAATTTCAAGAACGATATAGTGTTTTTCATGCCTTCCCAGAATTTTTCATTCGACGGAATCCATCCTAAACCAAATGCTGGAAAAGTACCGAAACGTTTATTTGGCGCAAAAGATTCTGAGCCATTATAACCTAAGTTAAATTCAGCGAAATAACGATCGTTATAAGAATAGGTCGCTCTAGCGGCTAATCCTAACTGACGGAAAGGAATTGATGAAGCAAAATTAGCGGCGAAAGGTTCTGTACGATCTTCTGAATAACCTAAAACTAAACCACCAATACGATGTTTGCCAAATGCTCTATCATAATTAATTGAACCCTCAGCATAAAACTTACGGTTACCGCCTCTTGAAGGTTCATAAGACAAGTAATTTTGTGAACTGGTAAAACTCTGAATTAAATCCAATGATCCATCCGCTTTATAAGGGTTATTAATATCTCTTAAAAAGAACGTGCTTTCGCGTTTTGAGCGTTTTATAGAATTATTACTTGCATTATCAAAGGCTGCCATTACGGAAGCAGATAATCCTTCAGTAAGCATTTTTAAATCCTGGGTAATTCTTAAATTACTATAAAGCTGATTGCCATACTCCGTTCTGTATCCACGACGAGTTAAATCGGCATAAGGATTACGGAAACCACCATTTGAAGAACGTCCGGGAACCAATCCGCCTGGATAAATTACTGGATACTCAACAGGAGATACATCTAAGGCTGAACCAAAAATCGATTCTGTTGTTTCCCCAGGATAGTTACCAGCAGAAACAAACCCCTGCAAGCCTAAATCTAGTTTAGTTGTTCCGGTAAGTTTTAAATTCAAATTACTGGTAAAATTGTAACGTTTATAGTCCATATCTGTATTATAAGACGCTAAATCGGATGTTTTTAAGAAACCCTTCTCGTTATAATACGCTAATGACACATAGTATTGTGCATTATCTACACCACCACTAGCATTTAAATTGGCCCGACGGAGACGGCTATAGTCTTTAAATAATTCGTTCATCCAGTTTACATTTGGATAAACCAATGGATCGACACCAGAAGCCGTACGATTGATATAATCCTGCGAATATTTTGCGGCCTGACCGCGACCTGTTAAAGCTTCATTAGCAAGATTCATATAAGTTATACCATCTAAGGCTTCCGGATGGCGTGTAAATGTGCTTAAGCCTTCATTATAATCGAAAAAGATTGATGGTTTTCCAACTTTACCTCTCTTCGTATTTACAATGATTACACCATTTGCACCGCGGGCACCGTATACAGCTGTTCCTGACGCATCCTTTAAAACCGTAAATGATTCAATATCTTCAGGATCAATATTGGCAATACTACGTTGAACCCCATCCACCAATACCAGTGGCGAGCTGCTGCCGCCACCAAAGGTAGAGATACCACGCACCCAGATATCTGCTGCACTTCTTCCTGGTTCACCCGTACGCTGTACACCAACTACACCTGCAATTCTACCAGCTAGCGATTGGGTAACACTGGCTACTGGAATCTTAAGTTCTTTCGAATCGATGGTAGACTGGGCGCCAATTAATGATACTTTACGCTGCGTACCAAAACCTACCACCGCAACCTCTTCCAGTGAATTAGAACTTGGTGCCAATTGAATGTTCAAATTTTTCTGGTTACCCACAGTTACTTCTTTCGCCTCGTAGCCTACATATGAAACAACAAGTACTGAAGATTCTGACGGTACACTAATGCTAAACGAACCATTTATATCCGTAGCGGCAACTACTAAAGAGCCCTTTACTTTAACGCTTGCCCCTGGAATTGGTGTTCCGGTTTCGTCTTTAATAATACCTCTAATTACAATGTCGGCAACAGGACGCTTTAATTCCTTTGTTGCCATTGGCGAAGTATTAATATTTATTGCACCCGCCGATGCATTAAATGTTAATCCAAGTGCCAGAGAAAGTGCACCTAACTTGCAGGCGCTCTCCTTCGTCATAAGCCTTAGCTTAATGAGCCTAGTAAATTTTTTGTTCATAATGGTTGGTTTTGTACTTGGTTAGTTATCTTTTCAGATATATAGTTATTCTTTTGCTTGTTCTTTTTATATGTTGGTTAGTATTTTATGGCTTATTTAATTCCCCAGCTATCGGCCAGCATTTTGATGAAATATCCACCAACAACGCTCCTGGCCTGGAAACCTGCTTTTTTTCCTGATATGGTTTCATGCCAATCACTCAAGGGCACTTTATCAGTAGTTTCTGCAGCATATTTGTAAATAGGTTTTATAAATTTTTGAAATTCCGGTTGATTATCGGTTAACGTTGCAGTCCACATAATCCAATCCGATTTGGTGTAAGCCTTGCGACTATCAAGTGGTAAACCGAAAGTGTTTTGTTTGGTTAAATAGTAGTTTATCTCTTTTCGGTAAACATCATTAGGGAATAAATTTAACTTCAGTAATTTATCCCAAACGAGGTTATATTTTTGGCTCCAGGTGTTTTTATCGTTAAAGGTTAAAGCATAATGATCTCCTGCATCGGCCAATTTCTGCCAGTTTTTAACCATATCCAAAGCCGCACTTCTATATTTAGTGGCGATTTCAGTTTTGCCTAATTGCTGAGCCAACTGGGCGTAAACACCTAAACCCACAATTGCCTTAACTGATAAGTTTGCATTACGAGCCAAATGACCAGCAAAGTCATCGGTACACAATTGGTTTACCGGATCAAATCCTTCTTTCAATAAGTACGCTGCCCATCTAGACATTTCCTTCCAGTGCTTTTCCGCGTAGCTCGCATTTCCTTCGGCTTTGGCAATCGCACCAACTAAAATGATCATGTTACCAGCTTCTTCCACCGGCATGTCTTCGCCATAAATTTGTCCGTTGGCAACTGGATAGGTACCAATATCATGAGCAGGGTAATCTTTCTTCCATTTTCCACTTTCTGAGTAGTAGAATATTCCGTTCAGCATGCCTTTTAACAACTCAGGATTATACAGCAAATATTGTGGAGCCGATGGATAGGTTACATCAACCGTGTTGATAAAGCCACCACTAAAGTTTTCTTTTGATAAGAATAAAATATCGCCATTTGGTGCGTAAACAATTTTGTGTGCCGCAATACTTTGGCGGTAGGCAAACTTGCATAAATCAGCATATTCTTTGCCACCAGCTTTTAAGGCATCGGCTGCTAATTTTGCATCGAAAGCCTTTGTTTTTGCTTTTAAAGTCGCGTAATCATTATTGGCCTGTGTAAGCTGATTTTCGAAAGTACTTGACGCTGATGTTCTCCAGATTGGCAATAACTGATCGCCGAAATACTCAATGGATTTTAAATCATCGTATCCTAGCATGACGTATTTTTCGACCGATTTTGAGCCCACCGAACCAAAAGGAATCACTGTACTCAAGTCTTGTGTTTTTACATTTAAAGCTTGGTTTCCCTGAGGAAATTTAGCCGATTTAAAACTGTTTAAATTGTCAATTTGGTTACCGATGTATTGTTTTGCACCAAATTTTGTTGGCACCACAACGTACATATAACCCCAGTCAATTCTTAAATCATCATTTTTCTTTTTCAGAACAGGTTGTTCAACGGTGCCTGCTTTTAATATCGATAGGTTGTTATTGGTATTTTTCCAAACAGAAACAGGTTGATTAGGTGTATTAACCGATAAGTTAGAAGATGCACTGAAGTATACATCAACTTTATGCGCTTTACCATCAGCAGATTTGGCCGCGTAGCTGATGTAACTAATTGGCCTTGCCGTTAACTTGATGTCGTTTAATAATAATGGAGAAGTAAAAATTACCTTCAGGTTTATGCCACCACATTTAAAATCGTAAATGGTGTTGGTTGCCTCAACAGCAACATTGGTTTGAGTGGCTTTCAACACCTGTGAGCCATTAGGAATTTCTTCTATAATTCCAGCATCCAGGTGCCTGCCGCCAGCTGTATTTTTACAATTGATCGCCAACAGATTTTCACCCTCTTTTAAAAGGTTGTTTTCTATCGGGATATAAATGTATTCGTGTACCCAGCCATCTTTCTGATAAATCGTTTTACCGTTCAGATAAACAGTAACATTATCATCATGACTAAGCTTTAAATATTTTTTGGCCGAAGAGGTGGAATGGAAGTCGAATTTTCGGCGATAATAAATCTCATCGGTATTCCATTTTGTTTTTGCAGATTGATCATCCCCAAACGGAGCATCATCCTTTTTCCAAGAACTGTCGTCGAATGATAAATTATTCCAGCCATCAGCTGCTTTTTTGGTCAGGTAGCTGGCCTGATAACTGGTTTCATCAGCCGCTGGAAGAAGAGTTTTGTAATTTTTAGATTCAGCACCTAAAAACCTGTAGAATTTGCCATCTACTTTAACTACACCTAAAAGCGATTGTTCTTTTCCAGTCCAGTGTTTAGTAACAGAATTATTAAGTCCATCGCCAAACGACCAGATGCTCAAATAAGTATCATGTGCAATTAAAGGATATGCTGGAATTTTGTCTTGCGCCTGAACGCTAAAATGTAGGACGTAGCAGCATACTAACAGGTAAAGATTTCTCATAAAGGGTGAATTTGGTTAAAATCGTTAAAACGTTTTACTAATCTTACCAATAAAAAATCTTCCAGTTTGTAACGAAAGAAAAAAAATTAATGTTTGATATTGGTTAGCGACTAGTTAAGCCGGTTTGGCGTAAAACGTTTTACTAGATCAATATTAAAGAAATAAAACTCATTTTGAAAGCACCAAAATGCAACATTTATGTGACGATAAAATAATGATTATCTTTCGATTAGCTTTGCCGGAATAATAACCTTTTGGTTTTCTAGTTTGTTCTTAGAAGAAAGCTGGTTTAAAATCAGCTGAATAACAGTTTCTGCAATCTCTTCTAAAGGTTGCTGCACAGCTGAGATGCTTGGCGTGTGGAGTTCAAAAACTTCATGATCATCATAAGCAATAACCGAAAGCTCATCTCCTATTTTTTTATTGAGCTGTTTTAGCGCTTTTAACCCGCTGATGGCTAAATAGTTGGTTGCAAAAAGTACGGCATCAATATCTTTAGTGCTGAATAATGATTTCATCTGTTCGATGGTTTCAGCTTCATCCTGATTGAAATGTATTTTAAGTACCAGTTCATCGTTATAAGCAATTCCCTGATCTACCAGTGCTTTCTTGTATCCTTCAAAACGTTCGATAATTTGTTCTACATCAATATCTGTAGTGACCAAAGCAATTTTCCGTTTGCCTTTTTTAATAAAGCTTTCAATGGATTGATAGGAAGCCTGAAAATGATCTGCACCTACATAATGGGTATCCATCTCCGATAAATTCCTATCGAATAAAATAACCGGTTTATTATCTGAGAGCAGCATCTGAATATCTTCCTCAATGCCTTTGGTTGGAGAGATGATGTAACCATCTACCTTCCTCGATTTGAACATATTGATCAGTTCCTTTGCCTTTTCTACATTGTTCTCCGTACTGGAGTAGATAATCTTATACCCTTTTTTGTAAGCTTTATCCTCTATTAAGCGAGCGATACGGGAGAAAAATGAATTTGAAATATCTTCAATAATTAAACCGATAATATTGGAATTTCCGGTTCTTAAACTTCTGGCAATCTGATTTGGTTTATAACCACTTTCTTTGATAATTTTTTCTACCTTCTTAATTACAGCCTCACTAATTGATTTTTCTTTTGCTTTACCATTGATGATAAATGAAACAGTTGTGATGGAGACACCAGCTTTAACAGCAATATCTTTTATAGAAAGGGTTTTCATTATTAGGCGTTCAAAATTATTACTTTTTCAAAAAGATACCATTCAACGAATCGTTTTTGAATTTTTGCTAATATAAAGTATAATGATTAATAATTTTTGAAAAATACTCGATTTAGTTCTGAAGTGCTTACATAACTTGTTGTTTTTAAATACTTCAATCGATTAAAACAAGAAAGGCACTTTAAAAGTGCCCTTTCTTGCTCTGTTAATAACCAGGATTTTGTTTTAAATTAGAATTTAATGCAATCTGTTGTTGAGGTATTGGATACAACTGTCTGTTTGCATTGGTTGGCTGATGATCCCACCAGCTTCCGGTTGCAAATTTTCCAAAACGAATGAGATCATCGCGGCGGAAACCTTCGAAAATAAACTCACGACCTCTTTCAACTAATAATTCATCGAGTGTTAAACTCGCTACCGTATACTGATTAGCCGGCCAATCTGCCGCAGCAAAAGCCCTTACCTTACAATCGTTAATCAATTGAACAGCTTCTGCTGTTGCAGTACCGCCATTTTTACGCATTAAAGCTTCTGCTTTGGCAAAGTAAATCCACGTTAAGCGGTAAATGTTCCAATCGGTATTGTTATAAACCGTACTTGGTTGTGTGGTTGCATTGGCCACCTGGTTACCCAGTTTATATTTGTTGAAACGAACACCACTGTTTTCTTCACCTTCACTCATGTTTGATACGGTTGAACCCGTTTTGTTCTTTCTGATGTTATCAACAAACTCCAATTGTTTACCATCATACTCATTTCCACCGGTAGCAATTAAAGCCTGACCATTATCAAAACGAACCATTTTACCTTCTAACAACCAGGTTCTTTTTCGTAAATCGGCATCTTTGTACTTCGTAAAGTTATCCGGTATCACCACAATTCCGTCATTACCATTTCTACTTCCGCCATAGATAAACTGTTGGTTAAAGTGGTAAAAATCGCTAGGGAAACCAGGCTGAAAATTTGCTCTTTGAAATTCGTAAGCAACGGAGAAGATGGTTTCTTTACTTAAATCGTTATCTGGTTTAAACTGATCGGTGATGTTAGGATCTAAGGCCATGTTACCATTCATGCCGCCTGCCTGGTTAGTAATAAGCTTATCGGCAGCAGCAATACAGTCATCCCACCGGGCTGTTCCTGTCCATGCCTGAGCATTTAAGTAAAGTTCAACCAGCATTGCATATCCACCAGCCTGGCTCATTCTACCCAGCATGGCTTTTGATAATTTTGGCGCTTTTTCAATATTATCTTTAATTTCTTTTTCAATGAAATTAAAAACCTCAGTTCTGCTCAGTGTTGATGGCCTAGCAGGTTCGCCAACCACTGTAACTACAGGAATGTTACCGAACAAATCCATTAGTTTTAAATAATGATATGCTCTAAATAACTTGAGTTCAGCCAAAAAGGCATCTTTTTCTTGCTGGGTAATGCCCAGTTGTGCAGCATCGCGTTTTTCTAAGTTCTCGATAGGCACGTTACATAAACCTACACCCCAATACATTAACGACCAGGCATTGTTTATCCCACCTTCATCAACCGTCCAGGTGTGGTAATGCAAGCGCTTCCACTTACCGCCATCTTCTCCATGCCTACCTTTTGTTGGCCAGGCCAATTGGTCGGCAGAAAGTTCAGCTAAACGCCACCAGCCATCCTGGCCAGACGAAGTACCCCATGCATTGGCATGTGTATAAGGCCTTAATACGGCTGAAATAATCTCGTTTTTGTTTTTATAGAAGTTTTCGCTGCTAATGGTGTCGTATAAATTCTCGTCGAGTTTTGTACAACCATTTGCCGTAATTAACAACATAGCTGCTAAACACGATGTATATATTTTATTTAATGTTTTCATGTTATTCAGTTTAAAATCCAAAGGTTACGCCTAATAAGAATGATGATGTGCTTGGATATGGGCCTCTTCCATCTACTCCCAAAACGCCATCATCTGCTGGTTGACCTAAACCTGTATCTTTCACAAAATCAGGATCGTTACCGGTATATTTTGTAAATGTTGCCAGGTTTTGTCCTGTAATGTACGCTCTTAAATTGCGGATGTTTTTCGACTTTAGTTTGAAAGTGTACCCGAAAGTAACCTCATCAATTTTTAAGAAACTACCATTCTCGATATAATAATCAGAATACATGTAAGTATCATTGATTTGAGCATACTTATCAAATGCAGAGTTTAAAAGGTTGGTACCAGAAACTTTATTTCCGTATGATAGTGCGGTTGTATTCAGAATCTGATAATCGAACTTACCTCTTAAGAAAAGACGCAGATCGAATTGCTTGTAATTAAAGCTATTGGTTAACGACAGGTAATATTTTGGAATGGCATTTCCAATAACCGCCAAATCGGTTTGATCTCTAAAGAATGAGTTATTAATCTGGTCGTTTCTGATTGGTTGGCCGTTTCGGTTAAAGAATAACCATTTACCGTCGCCTGTGAAGCCCGCAAAACGTTTACCCCAGAAATCGCCGATTTTACCACCTTCATAGATACGAATAGAGTTACCCAAATCGCCAAAACCACCAATCGGCGCTGTTGATAAATAATCTCTTCTGTACTCACTATTTGAATAAGAATCTAATTTATTGCTGGTGGTACTTGCGGCCAAATCAATATTGTATTTGAAATCTTTTCCATCAACCGCTTTGTAACTTAAGGCTAACTCAATACCTTTCGCCGAAATTGAACCTACGTTGGTGTAAATAGATGATCTTACAAATGGCGGTTGAGGTGAATCGTAGCTATCTAATAAATCTTTCGTTACACGTTTAAATAAATCCAATGATCCGGATAAACGGCTTGAAAACAGGGTAAAATCTAAACCTAAGTTAATTTCCTGTTTCTTTTCCCATCTCAAATCAGGATTAGGATTGCTGTTCGGTCCATAAGTTTCGCGGTACTGTCCATCAGGATATAAATATACCCCACCTGTTCCTAATGTTACCAGTGAAGCATAGTTGGCTATGCCGGAGTTACCCGTTTCGCCATAACCTAACCTTACCTTTAAGTTATTTACCCATTTTACATTTTCCATGAATTTCTCTTCGGTAACAGTCCAGCCTGCAGATACTGCCGGGAAGTTTGCCCATTTATTGTTGGCACCGAAACGGGATGAACCCTCTCTACGTAAAATTGCCTGTAAATAATACCTGTTTTTGAAGGTATAGTTTACCCTTCCAAAAAATGCGATTAAGGTGTTATCATTTTTAAAACTTCCTAAAAAAGCCTTACCAGCCGCCAATTGGTTACCGGCATTTAAATTATTTTCCTGGAACTGATCGTTTAAGAAACCAAGGTTGCCAGCATTAAAGCCTTCGTTAACTTCATAACGATAACTGTAACCACCAATAGCGGTTAAACTATGGTCTTCGCCAAGAGTTGTAGCATATTGTAAGGTTGGCTCAACGTTAAAATTTTGTTCCAATACCGTAGAGCGGGCGGCATAACCCCCGTTTTTGTAGATATCATTTTCTAAGGAATACTCTCCAAAAACCGAACGGTACGAACCATCAACATAACTGTTTCTTTGAACGGCTCCAAAAACTGAAGCTTTGAAACCTTTAAAGATTTCATATTCAGCTTTCGCATCAATTGAGCTGGTTTGTTGCTGGCGCTTATTGGTTTCTTGCTCTAACCTTGCAATTTCGTTTGTTGCGTTTGGATCGAAGAACCAGCTTCCATCTGGGTTATAATAAGATTGTGTGGGATTTCTGGTGAGCTGATTTTCCCAGCCACCGCCACCTAATAAATCGCCTTTATTAAAATTGGTTGATAAGTTTACCTGTGTGAATAATTTATCATCTAATCCTTTAGAGTTGAGGTTTAACCTGATACCATATTCCGTACGGCGGTTATTTTTTGCAAAACCCTGCAAATCGCGGTAGTTGATACTGGCTCTGTAACTTGTTTTTTCTGAACCGCCAGACATTGAAAGGTTATGGTTTTGACTTAAGTTGCTGTGATTAACCAAATCATCAAAAGGATCGAGTGAAGCACCATAGTCTTGACGATCAAACTGACCGCTACGGATTTTCTCTCTAAACTCATCTACGGTTAAAAAGTCTGGGCGCTGATATAGATACTCTTTACGCAGGTACCCCGAATAATCAAAACGGGCAGGACCAGCTTTACCTTTCTTGGTAGTTACTAAAATTACACCGGCATTGGCTCTGGTTCCATAGATTGCTGCACCAGAACCATCCTTTAAAACACTGAAGGAAGCGATATCATCCTGTTGTAAAAGGTCTAAATTTCCTCCGGGAATACCATCAATTACAATTAAGGGACTTTGACTACCAGTTACCGAAGTTACGCCACGTAACTGGATACCGACTCCAGAATTGGGGTTTGAACCGCCCGTTCGCGTAATCTGCAAACCAGCTACTTTACCTTGCAATAAATCGAGCGGGTTTCGTGATCCGCTTTGCCTGAATTGAGAAGTATCTACCGTTGCAATGGCTGATGTTACCTCTTTGGCTTTTAACGTACCGTAACCAACTACCACCACTTCATCTAATTTTTGCGAAGCTGATGGAACGAGATTGATGGTTAATGGTGCAGCACCATTTCCAGCTGGTACCGATCTGCTTTGGTAACCAATGTAACTGAAAACCAGAACATCGGTTGGAGCAGTTACGGTGATACTAAAACGCCCATTTTCCTGGGTAACAGAACCACCTGTTTTACCCTGAATTTTAATTCCTACACCAGGCAGTCCGATTTTTTTTTCATCTAAAACCACACCGGTTATGGTTTTTTGTCCAGCAGCAGTAGCCGGAGCCGTTGCAGGGCCATCTTTCGGTGGTGCGGCAGGTACAGGACTTGCGCCACCAAGCGGATTTACCGGAACTTTAACCGAATCGGCAGGTTTGGCAACAGGAACTTTTTTTGTAGTGTCTCTTTTTGTTGTGTCTTGCTGAAAATAATAATGACTGAAACTCCTGGTTTCTTTCATTGATTTAGCAAACAATTGGGGGCTCGAAATTAGGAACAGGCATAGGAATCCCGTAATCCTGAGTAGAATGTTTGTCATTGGCACTCATTAGTTTAGTTTATAATTAGTTACGCTGTGCGATCTAATAATTCGCTTAATTAATGAGAACGTGAAGGATTAATTAGGGAAAATATAATTACGCAAAACGATTTAGTAACGCAGTAACGCCTTATTTGTTTTGAAAAAAATTAAAAAGTTTTTGCCGGAGAAATTATTTGCCCGCTGAATATTGGTAAATTAATTTGGCAGTTTTCTCAGATGCGCCCGGCTTTCCCATTAACAAAAGTAAACCCTGGTAGTTGCCAAGCATGGTTTTTCGCCCCTCACCTGAAATTATTGCGTGAAGTTCTTCGCTTAATTTTTTGGTATTACAATCTTCCTGAATAAGCTCTGTAACAATTTTTTTATCTACGATTAGATTGACCAGTGAAATAAACTTAATTTTCACCAACATCCTTGCGATAGCAATAGAAATTGCTCCACCACGATAAACCACCACTTGCGGAACCTTGAACAAAGCAGTTTCTAAAGTTGCCGTACCGGAAGCTACTACTGCAGCATGAGCGTGATGAAGCAGATTGTAAGTATTACTAAATAAAAGCGTGACCTTTTTGCCTTTGATAAATTGATGATAATAAGCCTGATCAAATGTGGGCGCAGCAGCGATAGCGAATTGATAGCCTGGAAACTGATCGGTAATGCTTAACATCACGGGGAGCAAGCGCTCGATTTCCTGCTTTCTGCTGCCAGGCAATAAGGCTATAATTTTTTCACCGCTTAAATTGTGATTTGTTAAGAATTGAGGGTCGGGTGAAAATGCTGCTTGCTCATCTAAAAGCGGGTTTCCGACATAATCTACATCCATGCCCCACTCCTTGTAAAAATCTACCTCAAATGGAAGGATGCAAAACATATGATCAACAACCTTTTTGATTTTGAGCACACGCTTTTGGTTCCAGGCCCAGATTTTTGGAGAGATGTAATAGCAAACTTTAATATTATTTGCTTTCGCAAATTCAGCAATTTTTAAATTGAAACCAGGAAAATCGATCAGGATTAACACATCTGGTTTCCAGCTTAAAATATCTTCTTTGCATTTTTTAAGATTTTTGAATATCGTTCTTAAATTTAACACTACCTCGGTGAAACCCATAAAAGCCATGTCGGCATAGTGTTTTACCAATTCACCACCTTCCGCCTGCATCTTATCGCCACCGAAATAACGGAACACGGGATCAGGATCTTCCAGCTTTAACGCTTTCATTAAGTTCGCACCGTGTAAATCGCCTGATGCTTCTCCGGCTACGAGGTAGTATTTCATTATAGTATCGAGTATTTAGTATCAAGTATCAAGACTGATATTTGACTACCGCTATTATTAAAAAACTTTATAAGCGAAGAAAATGAAAGCACACAAAAATGTGGCAGCTAAAATTCCCCGGCCAATATTTAGTTTATTGTATTTAAAAAAATGCTGCATCACATAAGCGTTCACCGCTATGCCGCCAATGTATAATAAATCGGCTTTTGCCAGCGATGCGACATGATGAATGATGTACCAGGCGATGGAGCATAAAATTGCCGGGATGATTAATCCGATACCTAATCCGATCCACACTGAGTCGTTCAGTTTTCTTAGTTTTTCGTTCATCGATTAAACTAGCCCAGGTTAATCCCGTCAGGTGCGGAAATGGTCGTTTTGCCCTGATCAGATTTCGATTGATCACCACCTTTAAAATTCCAACCGTTTAAAGTTTGAATGGCGTGGTGTGCTGTTAAATCAAACTGAACCGGAACAACTGAAACATAGCCATGTTCTAAAGCCCAAACATCGGTATCTTCGCCTTTATCAAAATTCTCAAAAACTCCGGTTAACCAATAATACGGGCGTTTGTAAGGATCAACACGTTCTTCAAATTCTTCCATCCATTTGGCATTGGCCTGGCGGCAAATTTTCACGCCTTTCAACTGATCACCTTTCGGAAAATTCACGTTGAGTAAAACACCTTCCGGTAAGCCATTTTCCAAAACCTGCAAGCAAATATCTTTAATGAATTTTTTGGTGTGACTAAAATCCGCATCTGCAGCAAAATCATCCATTGAGAAACCAATAGATGGAATTTTTTCAATAGCGCCTTCTACCGCTGCCGACATGGTACCAGAATACAGAACATTAATTGAATTATTTAATCCATGGTTGATTCCAGATACACATAGATCAGGCTTTTTGCCTTTGAATATTTTATTTACGCCGAGTTTAACACAATCAACAGGCGTACCGCTGCATTTGTACATTTCTACGCCGTTATAAAGGTCAACTTTATCAAACCGGATTGGCTTACCAATCGTAATCGCATGTCCCATCCCGCTTTGCGGACTATCGGGTGCCACAACAACCACATTACCAATCTCCTGCATTACTTCCATCAGGTTTTTTATTCCTTTAGCAGTAATTCCGTCATCGTTGACCACTAAAATATTTGGTTTTGCCTTGTGCTTTGTCATGACGGTAAAAATACAGAATATAAAATCAAGGCACAATAAAGCTAAATTTTATATGCTAAAATCATTTATTACTACATGATTAGTTAGAAAATTCTTAAAGCATTTCATTCCATGATTGAAACCATATATATTTGGATAAATAACTTATTAACTGACTGCTGTAATTGGTTTACAGTAACCAAATGCTCCAATCAAAAATCATAAACCAAAATCAAATAAATGAAAATCAAACTATTTACATTGGCTTGTTTTCTTGTTGCAAGTTCAGGCGTAAAAGCTCAAACCGCGTACCAATGGAAAACAGGTAATTCTGGTGGCTACCCTTATAAGTATGTTACCAACGACCCCACAAAATCGCGTTTCTATACGTTAAAAAACGGATTGACCGTAATTTTATCGCAAAATAACAAAGAGCCAAATATTACTTACAAAATGGCTGTTAGGGCAGGTAGTAATACCGACCCAAGAACCAACACGGGTTTGGCCCATTACTTAGAGCACCTTTTGTTTAAGGGTACTGATAAGTTCGGAACTTTAAACTACGCTAAAGAAAAACCTTTATTAGATAAAATAGAGGCCCTTTACGAAACCTATAATAAAACGACCGACCCAGCCAAGCGTAAAGAAATTTATAAAGAGATTGATAAAGTTTCTGGCGAAGCATCTGAATATTCAATTGCAAATGAATATGATAAAATGATGAAATCGATTGGTAGTAATTCTACCAATGCCCATACATCGGTTGAAGAAACTGTTTATGAGGAAGATTTGCCATCAAACGCAATTGACAAATTTTTATCACTTCAGGCTGAACGCTTCCGTGCTCCGGTTTTCCGCATTTTTCATACAGAATTAGAAGCTGTTTATGAAGAGAAAAACATCGGGATGGATAATGATGGACGTAAAATGTATGAGAAAATGCTTTATTCATTATTTCCAACACATAACTACGGTCAACAAACTACCATTGGAACCATTGAGCATTTAAAAAATCCATCACTGGTTGAAATCAGAAAATATTACAACAAGTATTATGTGCCAAATAATATGGCTCTAATTATGTCGGGTGATATTAACTACGATGATTTGATCAAAAAAATCGATAAGAATTTTTCTTATATGGCCTCAAAGCCATTGGCATTATACAACCCTGCACCTGAAAAACCATTAACTCAGGTCCAAAAAGTTGATATTTATGGCCCAAGTGCCGAAAGCCTTTATGTGGCTTATCGTGGTTTTGCACAAAACAGCCGTCAGAGTTTATTGCTTGATCTAATTGGCAGCATCCTTTCGAACGGAAAAGCTGGTTTGATGGATATAAACATCAACAAACAGCAAAAAATGTTGAGAGCTGGTGCGGGCTATAATCAAATGAAGGATTACGGAATTTTTATTTTATCAGGATCACCTAAAGTGGGACAAAGTTTAGAAGACGCACAAAAATTATTATTAGAACAAGTTGATTTGCTTAAAAAAGGTGAATTCGACGAAAGTTTAATAAAAGCAACCGTTGCCAATATTAAATTAGCAGAACTTCAGGGTTATGATAACAATGATGTTCGTGCCAACGCAACCATGGATGCCTTTATTCAAAATCGTGGTACTGAGTGGGATAAAACCTTAGCTGCAACTGATGCGATGGCAAAGGTGACCAAAAAAGAAATTGTAGATTTTGCCAATCAGTTTTTCATCAATAATTACGTATCGATCTTAAAACATAAAGGTGAAGATAAAAGCATTATTAAAGTTGAAAAACCAACCATCACAGCGGTAAAAACAAATGCCAACGAGGTTTCTCCTTTCACGAAAACCATTATCAGTTCTCCTGTAAAACCAATTGCACCAAAGTTTTTAGATTATCAAAAAGATTTGAATTTTGGTAACGCTGGTATTGCTGATGTAATTACCGTTCAGAATACAGAAAATGGCATATTCCGCATGAGCTACCGTTTTGACATGGGTTCTTACAATTATAAATTATTGCCTTATGCCTCGCAATACTTAGCTTTTTTAAGTACGGATAAATATTCTGCGGAAGACATTAGCAAAGCATTTTATAACCTTGCATGCAACTATAACATTAACGTAGGTACAGAAATCACAACCGTTTCTTTAAGTGGTTTACAAGAGAATTTTGATAAAGCAGTGGCTTTGTTGGAAGATGTTTTGGCAAACTGCAAACCAAATGAAAAAGCTTTGGAAGATTTAAAAGGCCGTTTGTTGAAATCGAGAGAAAATGCTAAATTAAATAAGGCTTCTATTTTAGGAGGTTTGATGAGTTATGCTCAATATGGATCGGATAATCCTTTCAATTACGGATTAACCAATGATGAAATCAAAAACATGAAATCTTCTGATTTGATTTATTTGTTGCATAACCTAACCAATTACAAACACACCATCACATATTTTGGCCCGAAAACGTTACCTGCATTTTCTGCTGACATTACCAAAGTTCATGCATTGGGTAAAGAGTTTACGCCTGCAGCACCAATGAAAAAGTTTGTGTATACCAAAACCGATTCGAACAAAGTTTACTTTGCAGATTACGATATGGTTCAGGCTGAAATCCGTTGGGTACGCAATTCTGGATTATATGATCCCGCAAATGCGGCAAAAATTGGTTTATTTAATAACTATTTTGGTGGTGGTATGGGTTCCATCGTATTTCAAACCATCCGTGAATCTAAAGCTTTAGCCTACTCTACTTTTGCAGTTTATTCTTCGCCAAACAGCAAAGAAAAAGAAAATACCATGATTGCATATGTAGGTACGCAAGCTGATAAAATGAACGAAGCTGTAGCAGGAATGAATGAGTTGTTGACGGTATTACCAGAGTCTGATAAATCATTTGATCTTTCGAAAAGTAATTCATTAAACGGCATTGAAACGACAAGAATTACTAAAGATGGCATCATCTATACTTACCTGGCTGATCAAAAATTAGGTTTCGATCATGATTCGAGAATTGACGAGTATGCAGCGTTAAAGCCATTAACTTTTGCTGATGTTAAATCATTCCACAATGGTAATATTTCTGGTAAACCTTACAACTATTGTGTTGTGGCCTCAGAGAAAAAAATCAACCTTGCTGATTTAGCTAAATTTGGCGCTGTTACTAAATTGAATTTAGAGCAGATTTTTGGATACTAAGAAAGCAGAAAGTTTAAAGTAAAAAGCTTAAAGCTTAAAATAAAGTAAGCGTTTTGGTTTAAAACCCGGAACGCTTTTTTATTTCACAAAGGTTTTGACGCACTGGATTTTTTGGGGATTTTATAAACTTAATTGCAATAAAATCTCCTGAATGGAAAAGGTTGCTGCACAAACAAATTCATCGGCAGCACCATAATAAATGGTGAGTTGATTACCATCAATAACATGACCATTTGTGAAAACGACCTGTCCGAAAAAGCCATTCAATTCATATTCAGCTGCTGGTTTCATAATAGGTTCATCCGTTTGCGCAATCACCTGCGATGGATCATTCAAATCCATTAAAAATGCACCTAAACAATATTGATGTTCTGCATTGGCACCGTGATAAATCTCCAGCCAGCCTTTTTCGGTTTTGATTGGGGCAGCACCTGCACCAACACGTTTACTATCCCAGTTATTTTTTCGGGTTTTAATAATGCACTTATGATTTCCCCAGTGGATACCATCAGGCGATTCGGCAAGCCAAATGTAATTGCCACCTAAATCAACACTGCTTGGTCGGTGAAGTGCGTAAAATTTATCATTGATTTTCTCTTCGAAAACAGCACAATCTTTGTTATGTGGCGGAATAATCATTCCGTGTTTTTCGAAGGTTTTCCAATCTTTAGTTGTCCGCATACCTACGCCAACACCCTCTGCTGAAACGGCAGTAAAGGTTAAATAGTAGGTACCATCAATTAAAGCCACACGGCAGTCTTCAATTCCAAAAATTTCATCCGGGCCTTCACCCTGTAATAACGGATAGCCTTCAGGTTGGTAAAAATTAATGCCATCATCACTGCAAACCAAACGTAAGTGCGAAAGTGTAGTTAGGTAATCGGCTCCTTTGTAATTAATTACACGAGGATCGTCGGCAATCAAATCAGGATCATTTTCCATAATCTCGATAATTTCTATACCATCTCCTTTTAAAATTGGAAAAGAGATAATGCCTTCTTTTTGTTGTGGTCTTTCTGCTACGCGAATAAGTAACCAGGTTTTATTTTGAAAAGTAAATACGCCTGGATTAAGCAAACAAGCAATTTCTAAACCTGGCCTGCTTGGAACTAAATCTTTAGGCGAAAGTATTGGATTTTGTACAAATCTTTGAGCTAAATCTTTCATGAACACATCTATAAAAATAAACAGGCGATCAATTTCTTGATCGCCTGTTTCAATTGTGATTGATAAAATTACAGTGAGTTAATCCACTTCACCAGTTCATCTCTTCCTTTACCGGTTTTTTGCTGAAGTTTCCCTAACAACTCATCATCTTGTCCCTCTTCATGCTTCAAATCGTCATCAGTTAAATCGGCATAAGCTTGTTTAACTTTCCCTTTTATTTCGTTCCACTTTCCTTTAATTTCTAACTTATCCATTTTGATATATTTTATGTTTATACTCAATTTGATATAACTTATTAACAGCGTTTCGCATTTTTTGTTTTAAACCAAGCTACTCAGCCGATGTAAACTGTTAAATCGAGTTATTCTTAAAGGTTTTATATGTATTTTTTATTAAATTGAAATATCATTCCCTAAATAGCCAAAACCTTATTAACTAAAACTAAAATTTGATGAAAAAACTACTCTTAAGTATGATTTTATCTTTCGGATTGATTTCACTTGCTTTCGCACAAAACAAGGTTATCACCGGAAGGGTTACATCTAGCACGGCCGGGCCAATTCCAAGTGTAAGCGTATATGTAAAAGGGGCTCCAGCTAACGGAACCCAAACAGATGCAACAGGTTCTTTTAAGTTAAGCGTTCCGGGTGACGCGAAAACTTTGGTATTTACTTTTATTGGTTTTAAAACCAAAGAAGTTTCCATCACGGGCGCTACGGTAAATGCTAACCTGGAAGAAGAAAACACCACACTTTCTGATGTGGTAGTTGTGGGTTACGGAACACAAATTAAAAGAGATGTTACCGGCTCAGTGGCTTCAGTAAAATCTAAAGATTTGGAAAACCTGCCTGTAACGAGCTTTGAACAAGCTTTACAAGGTAAGGCTGCTGGTGTACAGATATCAGCCCAGAATGGAAAACTCGGCCAGGGAATTACGGTTCGCGTTCGTGGTGCAGCTTCAGTTACAGCTGGCAGTGAGCCATTATATATTGTAGATGGAATTCCCATTACTTCCGGAGACTTTTCCAGCACCACCGCACCAACCAGCGCTCTGGCTGATTTAAATACGAACGACATTGAATCCATCGAGGTATTAAAGGATGCATCAGCTTCTGCCATTTATGGTGCAAGAGCATCTAATGGTGTGGTATTGATAACTACTAAGCAGGGTAAGATTGGTAAAACGCTTATCCAATTCAATGCTTTGGGTGGCATCAGTACACCATCTAACCACAGAGAATTCCTCAATGCTGAACAATATGTACAAATTATCAGAAGAGCAGGTGCCGGTGCTGCAAACCAGGATTTTCTTAATGGAGATTATGCCACGCTTCAGGAAGGTTTAGATGATTACTCAACAATTGTTGAAGGCAGATTAAACCGTTACTCTGCAGGAAACAATGATTATCAAACATACAAAGTGAATACCAATTGGGAAAGGGAATCATTTCAAAACAACCCGATTACCCAACAGTATGACTTAAACTTAACCGGTGGGAATGAAAAAACGAAGTTTTATATCGGCGGACAAGCACTCGATCAAAAGGGTATTGTTGTAGGAAATAGTTATAAGAGATACAGCGGAAGGCTAAACCTGACCAATAAGGTAACAGATTTCCTTGAGGTAGGTGTGAATCTGAATTTCTCAAATAGCATTAACAATCGTTTATCAAATGATAATGCATTTTCCAGCCCGCTACAATCTGTTGCCTTATCTCCTATTACGCCTTTTATCGATCCAAGATCAGGTTTAATTAGCGGAACACTTCCAGGTGCTGCATCTAATTACCCGGTTTATTATAATCCTTTCATTGGAATTGAAAATGCGGCCTACAAGGCAACAGTTTACCGTACTATCGGGAAAGCATTTGCAAACGTAAACCTGGCCAAAGGGTTAAAATTCAGCACTGATTTTTCTATCGATAACCTGAACCAGAATGAGGAAAGTTATTACGGATCGCTAACGTTCAGAAATACAGGCACTGCTAATGGCGACGGTCAGAATATTTCTACTTTTGTAATTAACACCAATACCAATAACTTCTTTAGCTACAATACAACTGCAGGCAAGAGCACTTTTGATGCTATTTTAGGAACCAGTTATCAAAAATCGACTACCAAATACAGTACGATTGAAGGACAAGACTTTCCTAGTGATGCTTACATTAAACTAGGTTCGGCAGCAACTAAGGTAATCGCTACCAGTAACGAAAGTGCCTTTAGCTTTCTTTCCTATTTTTTTAGAGCAAACTATAAATATAATGATCGTTATCTGGTGGGATTTAGCGTAAGAGCAGATGGGTCTTCCAGATTTGGAGAAAATCATAGATATGGATATTTCCCGGCCGGATCAGTAGCCTGGATTGCTTCCGAAGAAGATTTCTTAAAAAGTAGCGAAACGATTAGTTTACTGAAGTTGAGAGCCAGTTATGGTTTAACAGGTAACGCGGAAATCGGGAACTATTCTGCAAGAGGTTTATTTAGTGGCACAGGAGCCTATGGCGGTGTAGCTGGCCAAATTCCATCGCGGATTGCCAACCCTGATCTAACCTGGGAAAAAACCAAACAACTGGATTTAGGATTGGATTTCGGTATTTTAAAGAATAGGGTTACAGGTACCTTTGACTTCTATCAAAAGAACACAACAGATTTATTGCTTGATGTGCCTATCCCGCAAACAACTGGTTTCGCCACCATCACACAAAATCTTGGTAAGTTAAAAAACACTGGTTTTGAACTGGGAATTAATACTGAAAACTTTGTTGGCGCTTTCAAATGGTCAACCGCCATTACAGCAGCTATAAACAATAATAAAATTACCGATTTAGGCGGACAGGTGCTTAATAGCAATGAAATTAATGCAGCCATTGCCGGACAACCAATTGGCGTGTTTTACCTGCCAGAATATGCAGGCGTAAACCCCGCTAACGGAGATGCTTTGTATTACCTTAATACCACAGATGCTGCAGGTAACTTGAACAGATCGACAACTACGGACATCAATCAGGCACAAAGAATATTTGCCGGAAATCCTAATCCGAAATATACCTTCGGTTTTAACAATACCTTTTCTTATCAAAACTTTGATTTGGGTGTGTTTTTTCAAGGCGTTGCCGGAAATAAAATATTTAATGCAGGTGGCCAATACATGAGTGCAAATGCATCTAACGGTTATGATAACCAAACGGCTGATCAAATGGATTATTGGGACAAACCTGGAGACATCACTTCCGTTCCTGAACCCAGATTATTTTACGGAAATGGTATTGGAAATTCTACCAGATATATATCGAGTGGAAATTTTGTGCGCTTAAAAACGCTCACGCTAGGTTATACTTTTCCGGCATCCGTGTTAACTAAAATTAAGTTAAGTAAGTTGAGATTATATGCTACAGCGCAAAACCTGGCAACAATTACGGGTTACAAAGGTTGGGATCCGGAGGTGAATGCCGACTATCAATCAACCAATATTAACCAGGGTGTCGATTTCTATTCTGCACCTCAGCCACGCGTAATTTCATTTGGTATTAACATTGGCTTATAATTTAAAGACGAACAGACATGAAAAAGACATATATATATAAATTTCTATTGGCATCAGCGTTACTATCAGTAGCGTCATCATGTAAAAAAGCGCTTGAAATTTCTCCTGTAGATACCATTGAGCAAAGTAAAGCACTACTTACGTCTAAAGATGTAGAAGTTGCCCTAGTTGGATCATATTCGGCATTGGGAAGCCGAAACCTTTACGGCGGAAGACCTTTTTTAATGGCAGATTTCCTGGCCAATACCAATGCCATTGAATGGTACGGAACTTACGAGGAGCTTACACAAACCATTAATAAATCATTACTGAAAACAAATACTTTTGTTAACAATGTTTGGGCAGCGGGTTATACCGCCATTAATGATGCTAACAATGTTTTGGCCGCAATTGATAAGGTTGATGCAGCGAAGAAGAACAAAGTTGAGGGCGAAGCCAAATTTATCAGAGGATCAGTTTATTTCGATCTGGTTAGGTTATTTGGCAAAGCATATAACGACGGATCACCATCAACAAACCTCGGCGTACCCATTGTGTTAACACCAACCACTGCTGTTACTGATCAAAGTTATGTAAGCAGGGCAACTGTTGCTGCAGTATACGCCCAGGCTATTGCCGACTTAACGGATGCTGAAGCTAAGCTACCTGCAACAAACGGCTTTTTTGCAACCAAATCTGCAGCAGCAGGAATGCTGGCCAGATTGTACCTGCAGATGGGCAACTATGCAGCAGCTGGTGCGGCAGCGAACAGGGTAATTACCTCGGGAAATTATTCCTTAACCTCATCTTATGTTGCTGCCTTCCCACCTATGGGATCAAGTGCCGGATCGAATACTACCGAAGATGTTTTTTCTATTCAGGTGACCACCTTAACAGGATTTAATGGTTACAATGAATTTTACGGTTCATCTACTTATGGAGGTCGTGGAGATGCTGTAATCTCTCAAGCCTGGATCGATGCGAATTATGTTGGAACAGATGATCGGATAAATGCATTTTATGATGATGGAGATATGTACACCTCAAAATTTGCGAATCCATATGGCAATGTTTCCATTATCAGGTTAGCCGAAATGTATTTGATTAGGGCCGAATGTAATGTTCGTTTAGCACCTGCAGCACCAATTGGAGGTAGAACACCTTTACAAGATTTAGCAGTAGTAAGAAGCCGGGCTGGCTTAACCACTACGAATGCAACACTTGCAAACATTCTAAATGAACGCAAACTTGAACTCGCCTTTGAAGGTTTTGCACTACATGATGCAAAAAGAACGCAAACCAATATCGGATCAATTCCGTGGAACGCCAATAATCTGGTATTTCCTATTCCCCAGATAGAATTAGATGCGAACAAAAATTTAACGCAAAACCCTGGGTATTAATCAAGTTAAATCCAACAAAAAAAGCCGATCAATTGATCGGCTTTTTTTGTTAAAGCATTTTATTTTAAAGTTTTCGAAGCTTCGATAATCTGCTCCACTACAGCCGGGTCTAATAGCGTTGAGGTATCACCTAAATTTGAGGTATCGCCTTCTGCAATTTTCCTTAAAATTCTACGCATAATTTTACCTGAACGCGTTTTTGGCAATCCTGCAACGAAAAGTATTTTATCGGGTTTTGCAATTGCACCAATTACGCGTGTCACCGTTTGCAAAATATCTTTTTTGGTTAATTCTGCTTCGCCATGCATTTCAGGATTGATCACGAAAGCATAAATTCCTTGGCCTTTTACATCATGCGGATAGCCAACTACAGCGCTTTCTACCACACCTGCATGCATATTGATGGCATTTTCTACTTCTGCAGTTCCAATTCTATGTCCGGAAACATTCAACACATCATCTACACGACCAGTAATTCTATAGTATCCATCTTCATCACGTAAGCAACCATCGCCAGTAAAATATAAGTTTTCATAAGTAGAAAAATACGTTTGTTTACAACGTTCATGGTCTCCATAGGTAGTGCGCAACATACCTGGCCATGGAAACTTGATACAGAGGTTTCCACTTACACCATTTCCTTCAATTTCTTTTCCATTTTCGTCTACTAAAATTGGCTGAATACCAGGCAATGGCAAAGTGGCATAACTTGGTTTGGTAGGCGTTACGGTTGCAATGGGCGAAATCATAATGCCACCGGTTTCGGTTTGCCACCAGGTATCAACAATTGGGGCTTGTCCGTGTCCGATTTTTTCATCGAACCAATGCCAGGCTTCTTCGTTAATCGGCTCTCCCACCGAACCCAATACGCGAATGCTGCTCAAATCCTTTCCATTCAAAGGATCATCACCAAAACTCATCAACGAACGTATGGCCGTAGGTGCTGTATAAAGTGTATTTACTTTATGCTTTTCTACAATATCCCAAAAACGCGACGCATCGGGATAGGTTGGAATGCCTTCGAACAACACTGAAGTAGCACCCTGAGAAAGCGGTCCGTAAACAATGTAAGAATGACCGGTAATCCAGCCAATATCTGCAGTACAGAAATAAACCTCACCTGGTTGATAATTAAATACATTGGTAAAAGTATAACCTGCATAAACCATATATCCGCCGCAGGTATGTACTACGCCTTTAGGCTTGCCGGTTGAGCCTGAAGTGTAAAGAATAAAAAGCATATCCTCCGCATCCATTTCTTCTGCTTCGCAGATATCATTCACATGTTTTACTTCATCCTCCCACCAAACATCACGGCCTTTTAGCATCGAAACTGGTGTACGCACATGCGTTAAAACGATACATTTTTCAACTGTCGGGCAGCCAATTAAAGCATCATCAATTACATCTTTAAGCGGAATCTGTTTATTGCCGCGGTAGGCGCCATCGGCAGTGATTACAAGTTTACATTGAGAATCATTAATGCGGTCGGCTATTGATTTTGCTGAAAATCCGCCAAAAATAACAGAATGAACTGCGCCAATTCTGGCACAAGCTAAAACAGCAATAGCCAATTCAGGAACCATCGGCATATAGATGCATATGCGGTCACCTTTTTTGGCTCCATTGCGTTTCAACACATTAGCAAAACGACAAACCCGCTCATGCAACATTTTATAAGTCAGGGTTACACTTTCTTCTTCAGGGTTATTAGGTTCCCAAATAATAGCAGGTTTATCTCCATTTTTTTCCAGATGCCGATCAAGGCAATTTTCGGTAATGTTAAGTTTTGCCCCTTCAAACCATTTAATATCCGGCTCATTAAAATTCCATGATAAAACTTTAAACCAGGGTTTGCGCCAATGAAAACTCTGGGCAACCTCTCCCCAAAACTGCTCGGGGTTTTCTATACTTTTTTTATAATCTTCTTCGTATTGCTTAAAAGATGTGATTTGCATGGTGCTGGATATATATTTTGTTAGTAGCGGCTAATTTAAATAAATATTGATGGAATTAAATATCCAAATTGTATCAATAACGTTGTGGTCATTAAAGCGAAAACAAATCTGTAACTGCCGAACGATCTTAATTTTGAATGATGAGAAAAATTATCGCCATCATCTTCTGCCCTTTGCTTACAAATTCTTTTGTTTTATCAGACGATGAACATCTACAGATACCTTAATAAAAATAGTCAATACATCTTGTTCGCCAAACAGCGAAGATTGATGCTGCATTTTTTAGTAAAAACAAAAAATCCGAAAACAAAATCGTCTATGTAAAAATCAGTTTTGCGCTGATAGACTCAAATCGAATGCGATTAAAACCATATTATTTGCAAGGCAATAAACAATCTGGGGATAGCAACCTTCGACAATTTCGGCTGTAAAAATATTCAAGGAAAAAGATGAAGGTATGAAAAGAGAATCGGCCACAAAAATATAAGTTTATATACGTTTAGCGAGCTCGAATTTCCCGTATATTTGCAAATAGTAACCATCGGTGAAACCCTTGATTTTGAGCTTTTAGAACTGAGGAAGTGGGATATCAATCTAAATTTAAAAAAATAAACACGGTACTATTGTCTTTTTAAATTATTATTCAGATATTTGCACACTCTTAAAAAAATTAAGCGACGATATTTTAACAACTATATTTACAAGTCATGTCAAGAGTTTGTGATTTAACAGGAAAAATGGCAATGAAAGGTAATAACGTATCACACTCGAACGTTAAAACCAAACGCAAATTTTATCCTAATTTGAAACTTCAGAAATTTTATATCCCTGAAGAAGACCGTTGGATTACGTTGAAAGTTTCTACTTCAGCGATTAAAACCATCAATAAAGTGGGTATTAGCGAAGCGATTAATCGTTTTGTAAAAAAAGGATTTTTGTAAAAACATTAACTGTTGAGATTAACAGTTTACAATTAATATTAAAATGGCAAAAAAAGGTAACAGAGTTCAGGTTATTTTAGAATGTACTGAGCACAAAGAAAGTGGCATGCCAGGTATGTCTAGATATATTTCTACGAAAAACCGTAAAAACACTACTGAGCGTTTAGAATTGAAAAAATTCAACCCAGTATTGAGAAAAGTAACAGTACACAAAGAGATTAAATAAGATTGATGATTTAACGGTAGAAGGTTTAGGGTGTTTTAACCCGCATTCTATCAATCTATCATTCAATCATTAAAATTATAAGAACATGGCAAAGAAAGTAGTTGCAACCCTTAAAACCGGTACAGGTAAAGAATATTCGAAAGTAATTACAATGGTTAAATCACCTAAAACTGGTGCTTATTCATTCAAAGAACTTATCGTTCATAACGACCACGTAAAAGATGCTATCGCATCTAAATAAGGTTAATATTTTTTAATCAGAAAATATTAAAGGCCGTTCCGTTTTAACCGGGAGGGCTTTTTTTGTTATATAAAATTTAGATATGGGCTTATTTGATTTTTTCAAAAAGAAAGAAACTGCACCTGAAGCTCAGGAAGCACTTGATAAGGGTTTAGAAAAAACCAAAGACGGTTTTTTCAGTAAAATCACCAAAGCTGTTGCAGGAAAATCAACCGTTGATGATGAAGTACTTGATAACCTGGAAGAGGTTTTGGTAACTTCTGATGTAGGTGTGAGCACCACATTAAAAATCATTAAACGCATTGAAGAACGCGTTTCTAAAGACAAATATCTCAATACTTCAGAGCTGAATTTTATTTTAAGGGATGAGATTCAACTGCTGCTATCTGAAAATAACAGCAACGATTTCCGTCAGTTCGAGTATGGCGATCATAAACCTTATGTAATAATGGTTGTGGGCGTTAATGGCGTTGGCAAAACCACAACCATTGGCAAACTGGCGCATAAACTTAAAGAATCGGGTTTAAAAGTAGTGTTAGGTGCTGCAGATACATTTAGAGCTGCTGCTGTTGATCAGATTAAACTTTGGGGACAGCGTGTAGATGTGAGAGTTGTTGCGCAGCCAATGGGTTCGGATCCGGCATCTGTTGCTTTCGATACTTTACAATCGGCTGTAGCCAATGGCGAAGACGTTGTAATTATTGATACTGCCGGCCGGTTGCATAACAAAATTGGTTTAATGAACGAACTTGGTAAAATTAAACAAGTGATGCAAAAGGTTGTTCCGGGTGCGCCACACGAAATTTTGCTGGTATTAGATGCCTCAACAGGACAGAATGCTTTCGAGCAATGCAAGCAATTTACCGAAGCCACCGACGTAAATGCCCTGGCGATTACCAAACTAGATGGTACAGCCAAAGGTGGCGTGGTGATTGGTATTTCAGATCAATTTAAAATCCCGGTGAAATATATAGGTGTTGGAGAAAAAATAGGCGATTTACAACTTTTTGATAAGAAAGAGTTTGTGAGTAGTTTGTTTAAGTAATCCAACCAATTAGTTTATGAGATCGTCATGCTGAATTTATTTCAGCATCTATTTATCAAAAAGACCCTGAAATAAATTCAGGGTGACGACCGCCTAACACATTCTTTAAAAACGTAAAGGTCAAGTGTAAAAGATGAATACCAAAATAGCAAAAATTAAAAGCACAATTAAACAACCTAAAATCAATGTGATTACATTGGGTTGTTCAAAAAACATATACGATTCAGAAGTATTGATGGGACAGTTACGTGGCAATAACCTAAATGTTGTTCACGAAGCAGACAAAATGGGCAAGGACGATATTGTTGTGATTAACACTTGCGGTTTCATTGATAATGCTAAACAGGAATCTATCGATACGATTTTGCAATTTAGCGAGCTTAAAGAAGCGGGTAAAATTGGAAAAGTTGTGGTTACAGGTTGTTTATCTGAACGCTACAAACCAGAATTAGAATCAGAAATTACAAATGTTGATGCTTTTTTTGGCACCAATGATTTACAGAATATTTTACACGAGTTAGGTGCAAACTATAAACATGAGCTGATTGGCGAACGTTTGTTAACTACGCCATCGCACTTTGCTTATTTTAAAATTGCGGAGGGTTGTAACCGTCCATGTTCGTTTTGTGCCATTCCTTTAATGCGTGGGAAACACATGAGCAAACCAATGGAAGAATTGGTAAACGAGGCAAAAATTTTAGCTAAAAACGGCACTAAGGAACTGATTCTTATTGCTCAGGATTTAACTTATTACGGCTTAGATTTATACGGCGTTCGTAAACTTGATGAATTGATGCGTCGTTTATCTGATGTTCCGGGAATTGAGTGGATTCGTTTACAGTATGCTTATCCAAGTGGTTTTCCGATGGAAATTTTAGACGCAATGAATGAGCGTGATAATATCTGCAAATACCTGGATATGCCATTACAGCACATTACCGACAATATGCTAAAATCGATGCGCCGTGGTACAACGAAGCAGAAAACGATTGATTTGGTAAACCAGATTAGGGATAAAGTGCCAAACATCGCCATGCGTACCACATTAATTTGCGGTTACCCTGGCGAAACTGAATATGACTTTCAGGAAATGAAAGACTGGGTTGCCGAAACCAAGTTCGACCGTTTAGGTTGCTTTACTTATTCTCATGAAGAAAAAACACATGCACATACTTTGGTCGATGATATTCCTGAAGAAGTAAAACAACAACGAGTTGACGACATTATGGAAATTCAGCAAGGGATTTCTTTCGATATTAACCAGGAAAAGGTTGGCCAGACTTTCAAGGTTTTAATTGATAAAAAAGAAGGTGATTTTTTTGTTGGCAGAACCGAATTTGATTCGCCAGAAGTTGACAACGAAGTACTTATTGATGCAGCAACAGGTTATGCAGCCAACGGAAGTTTTGTAAACGTTAAAATTGATAGAGCGGAAGATTTCGACTTGTACGGAACGATTGTTTAAAATAGCTAGCAGAAGAAAAGCAAAACGTCGTTTCCACGCAAGCCATGTTTTGCGTTTATGTATGGTTTAAATTTATCGCTTCACGAATCGAGTTTTAATCTGAGGCTTCACAGTAAAAGTTTAATAACAGAAAAAGCAGCCCACATGAGCTGCTTTTTCTACTTATGCAAAGCTAAAATTAGTTTTTAGGCTCTGGTCTGTTTTTAATCTGGCTAGGTTTTAACCAAATTTTTGCACCCTTAGCATTCACGTAATATTTCTCATTTTTCGAGTTGATGTAAACGTTTGAACCATCTGGTGCCATTTTACCTTTCCAGGTTTTATCAGCAACTTTTGAACCTCCTTTTACAGCAACTTCAGCCGTTTTATTACCAACTGATTTAGCGCCTTTACCGATGGCTTTACCAGTTTGATCTAATGCTTTACCAACTTCTGTTTTTTTCTCTTGTGCATTAACACTTAAGGTTACACCGCCAAACAATGCGAGCGTTAATAAACCTATTGCAAATTTCTTTTTCATGACAGCTATACTTTTATTTTAATCAACAACAGTTGCCTGGGCAATTTGTTTTAAATAGCAGTACAGCAACTTGTTAAATAAACCTTATTGTAGCGGTATCCCCCGATTTTTCATCGGGGATTTAGCGAAAAGAAGGACTGTATTAACCGATAAACACTGAAATTGCTTTTCGAATATTAATTTAACCGCTCTGCAAGTAATTTCATCTCAATTTGTGGCGACCGGTTTTCATACAAAATATTATGAACGGCCTTGCTGATGGGCATATCTACGTTATAAGCTGAGTTCTTAATATGCATACATTTCGCAGCATAATATCCTTCAGCAATCATATTCATTTCCAATTGTGCTGATTTTACGGTATAACCCTTGCCTACCATGTTTCCGAAAGTACGGTTACGACTGAATTGTGAGTAGGCCGTTACCAATAAATCGCCCAGGTATGCTGATTCCATAATATCGCGATTGATGGGATGAACAGCATCTACAAATCGTTTGATTTCGCGAATGGCGTTACTGATTAAAACGGCCTGAAAATTATCGCCATAGCCAATGCCATGGCAAATGCCGCTGGCTACTGCATAAATATTTTTGAGCACCGCAGCATATTCCGTTCCAAAAATATCATCCGATACGTTGGTTTTAATGTACCTGGTATTTAAGAAAGAGGCGAAAACATTTGCTGCTTTAATATTGGTACAAGCGATTGTGAGATAAGATAGTTTCTCTAGCGCCACCTCTTCGGCATGGCAAGGGCCGCTAACCACCAAGATATCCTCGTAAGGAATGGCGTATTTTTCATGCAAAAACTCTCCGATAATTAGATTATCTTCCGGAACGATACCTTTAATGGCAGAAACGATTTTTTTACCTTTCAAATCTGCACTGGTAATAGAGGAAAGGGTACCTTTTAAAAAAGCAGCCGGCACGTTTAAAATGATAAAATCGGCTTCTTTAACAATAGCGTTGATATCTGAAGAAATATTCTTTTCCGTAAATTTTATTTCAACTGAACTTAAATAGTGTGGATTATGCTTAAACTTCTTAATATGTTCGATAGCTACCTCATTGCGCATCCACCAAAAAATTTCCTTTTCAGATAAATTATCTGAAAGCATTTTTATTATGGCAGTCGCCCAGCTTCCGCCCCCTATCATTGCTATTTTAGGTACCATGTTGATCAAAAAGGGTTTAAGGTAAAAGGTGTAAGGTTTAGGGTTTTGACAATTTGCCATAAAACCTAAACCTTACACCCTAAAACATTACGCAAGTTACTATTTCTTGCGATTTAATTGCTACCTACTTTTTACCGTCTTTGCTAAATAACTGGTCTTTAGCCGTTTTTTCTACAATCATGCCATCTTTTAACTTGTTTTGTATTGCAGAATATGGCCCTGTTACTATTTCCTGGCCAGCTTTTACGCCAGATTTGACAATAATAAACTGATCATTTTGAATGCCTGTTGTTACTTCAACTTTCTTTACTTTTTTGGTTTTATCATCAAAGCTGTAGACAAACTGTTTAACTTTTTTATCTGTTAATTTCGATTTCTGTTTGCTGGCATTTTCTTCATTCCCCTGGTTTTTATCTGCATCGCCGCTTTTGCCACTTTCGGTAAATACTGCCTGAATAGGAACAGCCAAACCTTTAACTGTTTCACTTTCAATATCGACAGTTGCCGACATACCCGGGCGGAAGATAGACTGCTGTTTACCCTCAATTTCTTCTGAAATTCTAATTTTTACCGAGAAGTTGGTTACCTGATCAACAGAGCTGGTGGTTGTTGTTCCAACAGCGGTTGAAGAACTTGCAATTTCGGTTACCACACCTCTAAATTTCTTATCAGAGAAAGCATCAACTTCAATAGATGCTTTATCACCAACCTTTACACGGGTAATATCGTTTTCATTTACATCAACATTTACTTCCATTGAGGCCAAATTAGAAATACGCATAATTTCTGTACCAGCCATTTGCGAAGTACCTAAAATACGGTCGCCCAATTCGATTGATAATTTCGAAACCACACCATCAGCAGGGGCGTAAATGGTTGTTCTGGCTAAGTTGGCACCCGCCTCTTTAACATTTGCACCAGTTTGCTCTAAGGTAAATTTAGCACCTGTAACATTTTCTTTTGCACTGGCTAAATTTGCTTTGGCTGTTAAAAATGCCGCTTTTGCAGCATCAAATTCTGAAGCAGAAATTACTTTTTTGTTAAAAAGCTCAACGTTACGTTTATAAGTGGCATCTGCATTTACAAAGTTAGCCTGGTTTTGTACCAGCTGCTGTTGCGCCGAAGCTACACTTGCTTTTTGAGCGTTGTAGGTTGCTACCGACCGTTCGTAACCAGATTGTAAGATATCAGGGCGAACTTTACAAAGCAACTGTCCGGCTTTAACAATATCACCTTCTTTTACTTTCAATTCTACAACCTCACCCGATACTTCTGAACTTAATTTAACTTCGGTTTCTGGCTGAATTTTACCACTTGCCGTTACTGTTTCAACAACAGTTTTATCTGATGCTTTTTCTGTAGTTACTTTTTCGGTTTTATCACCACCAATAACTCCGGTTAATTTTAGTACCACTAAAATCGCGACGATAACACCAATGGTAATTAATATGTGCTTCAGTTTCATAATTGTTTAATGTATTTCGTTTGTTTGTATTAAGTGTAATGTTCGACGGTTGAAATGTTAATTCTTTCTCCGCTTATCTGATATGTTAAAAAGTGATCTGTTTCCCCAGGTAGTAGTCAATTACTTTCGCTCTGAAAATCAAATCGTATTTGGCTAAAATAAAATCGATTTCCGCTCTGTTTCTATTGGTTTGTGCGGTGCTATAATCTAATGAGTTTACCAACCCCACATTATAACGCTGATCGATCACATAAAAAGCATCTTTCTGTGCCTGAAAGGCATTTTGGGTAGAACTATACCGGCTTTTTGCTGCATTTAAATCTGCTACAGCTTGATTGATGACTTTAATTAAATTGTTTTTAGCTAAAGCCTCATCCGTTTTGCGTTGTAATAAGGTAATTTTTGCCCTTCTAACGTTTGATCTGGTAGAAAAGCCGTTAAAAATCGGAATCTGGATACCCATACTTACAAATTGTCCAAAGTTATCTGTTAACTGATTACCAAATGCAGCGTTAGGTCGAAGCGAACTTGCATTAAACTGGTAATAATATGCAGAGCCTAAACCACCACCGAAAGTAATTTGCGGAAAATAACTACCTCTGGCTACATCAACTGCCTTTTCAGCGGCTTTGGTGTAATTCCAGGCCAATTTAATGTCTGGAAATGCTTCCATAGCCTGCTTGTAAATATCATTCGGAACGTATGTTGTTTTTAAATTTTCGATTTCGTTTACTAAAGGTGGCTGAACTTTAAATGTCATTGGTGGCTGTATTTCCATCAACTGACCGAGTGTTAGATAGGAAATGGTTAACTGGTTTTGTGCATCAGTTAAGTTTAGCTCTGCAGTTGCGGCCTGCGATTTTGCCTGCGAAATATCTGCCAGTGTTTTGTTGCCAACATCCAGCAATGCCTGTTCACGTTTCAAAGTCGAATTCGCAACTTCTAACTGTTGCTGTGTCGCTTTTACCTGATCTTGGTTATTAAGTACCTGAAGATAAGCAGTAACCACCTGAAGGATCAAATCATTTTTTACTTTATCTACATTGGTCTTTCCTGCATCTAACAAAAATTTATTCTGTCTGATCTGGTTTACCCTTGTTCCCCCACCGAATAGTAACACATTAGCATTCAGGTTTGGATTTAAATTATAATTCTGTGTGTTTTCGAATAAACCAGAAACTTGTTGACTCCTTCCCCACTGCATAGATTGATTGATACTTCCATTTAGGGTTGGCAATAAAGCGTTTTTTGATTGTCTTAAATCTTCTTCACTGATGGAGGCGCTAAATGCAGCCTGTTTAATATTTAAATTATTCTTTAAAGTATTTTCAACAGCCTGTTCGATGGTAATCACTTCTTGCGCCTTAATGTTCTGGCTAAAGTTCAATGCCAATAATAATGCAGATCCGGTAATAAACTTATTTTTGGTAAACATTTTCATAATTTGTTTCAAATCTATATAAACAACTTTAATAATTTCAATCTGTACAGGCATTTACTAACTTTGGTGGTAAATGTACCTGATCAAATCGCCGCTTCTGCTAAAATGGTATTATCCATCACTTTTGTGGAATAAATCCCGCATCGAAAAAGTTATTTATTTGACCTTTGACGATGGACCTATACCCAATGTTACAGATTTTGTTTTAAAAACTTTAAAAGCCTTTAATGCAAAAGCCACTTTTTTCTGTATTGGCGATAATATTGTAAAACATCCCGAAGTCTACGCAAACGTGCTAAACGATGGGCATGCGGTCGGCAACCATACTTTTAACCATCTAAAAGGATGGAAAACCGACGATGAGACTTATATAAAAAATACCTTAATGTGCCAGCAACTTACACGCACTAATCTTTTCAGGCCACCTTATGGGAGGATAAAAAAGTCCCAAGTACGCAGTCTTAAGTCTTTAGTCTTAAATCAAAGCGACTCCAAACTTCCTACTCCCGACTGTGGACTTCAGATCGTGATGTGGGATGTGCTCAGCGGCGATTTCGACATTAATCTTTCCCCAGAAAAATGCTACCAAAACGTAATAAAACATACGGAAAATGGTTCAATTGTAGTTTTTCATGATAGCCTGAAAGCCTTCGATCGACTGGAATATGCACTACCGCGGGCTCTAAAATATTTTTCAGATAAGGGTTTCACTTTTTCATCGCTCTAATTTCAGCGATTGCTATGCCAATTAAAATATATCTCATGGCAAGCTAATTAACCAGTATTCCAGGAACCGGTCGTATTTATATCGTTCATAATTGAACAATGTTGTTCGTTTACGAACAGTTATGAAAAAGTAACTCATCTTGCATCCTGATTAAAATATTTCATGGGATATATTAATACATCACTTCAGCTATTATTAATTTCAATTTGCTTCATATCCTGTCAAACAAAGCCGGATAAAAGTTTTGAGCATATTCCACGCGGAATGTCTGACACAGAAGATTTAATATGTGCAATCGATCCATCTAAGAAGTATGATTTTTGGGTGTGTTTCCGCAAAGATTTTCAAGGAAAAATTAATGGAAAAACTGAAATCATCACCGATAAGGGCGATCGTGAAAAACTAATAAATTACAAGTTTAATGAACCATCATCTGGCTTCAAAACCAAAATGTGGACGGGATATTATTACATTGCCTATTTAGAAAATGATAGTCTGAAACTGGCCACAAACGAAACAGAATTGATCAAATTCATCGGAAATATCAATTCACTAGAAGAGGCATTACTTATTGCGGATATAAAAGACCTAAATGTTGATTACAGCCGCCCTATCGGTAGTTCCTATAAAAAAGTTAAAAATGGTTATGATTTCTATTTGGCAAAGTACCATAAATGCATCATTAAAACCGAACCTTTTAAAGTTAGTATTGATTCTTTAGGAAATTACAGCGCTAAAAGCCTGGGCTTTTATTATAATATTGATAGTGGTACATGTGCAGATTAAGTTTAAATTTTGCTGTAAAGATTTTTTCTTGCATCTGCTGAATTCAAAATATTAAAACAGGGTGTTGCAATCATTTTTTAACAATTTAGAATAATTCTAAATTATGTAATCGGCTGCCTAAATTGGTTTTAAGGGTTGTTTTTTGCTATTTTTGCTTTAGCCAAAAAACTGGGTTTTTACCTATCCAGTTGAAACAAATTAATGTACAAAACCATACTCTTTTCATAAAAGCATGTGTATTTATTACCTAAGCTCATGATGAAGAGGGTAAAATAGCTAAGATGAGTATTTATAACGATTATATCCTGGAGATTGAAGACAGAAAAACTCAAGGTCTTCACCCTAAACCTATTGATGGAGCTGAATTAACGAGCGAAATTATCAGTCAAATTAAAAGTGTAAATAATTTTAACAGAGAAGAAGCTGTTAATTTTTTCATATACAATACCTTGCCAGGTACCACAGGTGCGGCAGTTGTAAAAGCACAATTTTTAAAGGAGATTATTTTAGGCGAAGCTGTAGTAGCAGAAATTACGCCTGATTTTGCTTTTGAATTGTTATCACACATGAAGGGTGGACCTTCTATCAAAGTGTTGCTAGATATTGCTTTGGCTGACAACGGCGATAAAGCTAAAAAAGCAGCGGAAGTTCTTAAAACGCAGGTTTTTTTATACGACGCGGATACAGATCGTTTGAAAGAAGCTTACCATAATGGAAATGAAATTGCCACACAAATTTTAGAAAGTTACGCTAATGCCGAATTCTTTACCAAGCTACCTGAAGTGGCGGAAGAAATTAAGGTAGTAACCTATATAGCCGGTATTGGCGATATTTCTACGGATTTATTATCACCAGGTAACCAGGCGCACTCTCGCTCAGATCGTGAATTGCATGGTAAATGTATGATCACGCCACAAGCTCAGGAGGAAATTAAAGCTTTACAGGCACAACATCCAGATAAAAGTGTAATGTTGGTTGCTGAAAAAGGAACGATGGGTGTAGGCTCTTCACGCATGTCGGGGGTAAATAACGTTGCTTTATGGACAGGAAAAAGATCCAGCCCCTATATTCCTTTTGTGAATATCGCCCCTATTGTTGGTGGCACAAATGGAATTTCTCCAATTTTTTTAACAACAGTTGATGTAACTGGCGGTATTGGTATCGATCTTCAAAACTGGGTAAAGAAAACTGATGAAAATGGAAATGTAATCCGTAATGAAAACGATGAGCCTATTTTAGAAGAAGTATTTTCGGTAGCAACAGGAACGGTATTAACCATCAATACCAGAACTAAAAAATTATACAATGGCGATCAGGAGCTGATTAATATTTCGAAAGCCCTGACTCCGCAAAAAATGGAATTTATCAAAGCAGGCGGTTCTTATGCCATTGTGTTTGGTAAAAAAATTCAAACATTTGCTGCTAAAATTTTAAATATAGAAGCACCAACCGTTTTTGCTCCGGCTAAAGAAGTATATATCGAAGGGCAAGGACTTACTGCTGCAGAAAAAATATTCAATAGAAATGCAGTAGGTTTAACACAAGGAAAAGTTTTGCATGCCGGCTCTGACGTTCGCGTAGAAGTTAACATTGTAGGCTCTCAGGATACCACGGGTTTAATGACTGCGCAGGAATTAGAAGCCATGGCAGCGACCGTAATTTCTCCGATTGTAGATGGTGCTTATCAATCGGGTTGCCATACCGCATCTGTTTGGGATAAAAAAGCGCAAGCCAACATTCCTAAATTGATGAAGTTTATGAATGAATTCGGTGTAATTACAGCCCGTGATCCTAAAGGAGAATACCACGCCATGACGGATGTAATTCACAAAGTGCTGAACGACATTACCATCGACGAATGGGCCATCATCATCGGTGGTGACTCACATACACGCATGTCGAAAGGTGTAGCATTCGGTGCAGATTCTGGTACGGTTGCCTTGGCATTGGCAACTGGTGAGGCGGCGATGCCAATTCCTGAATCAGTTAAAGTAACTTTTAAAGGTGAAATGAAGCCGCACATGGATTTCCGTGATGTGGTACATGCCACACAGTTGCAAATGCTGCAACAATTTGATGGCGAAAACGTATTCCAGGGTCGGATCATTGAGGTACACATTGGTACGCTATTAGCCGATCAAGCTTTTACTTTTACCGACTGGACTGCTGAGATGAAAGCAAAAGCATCTATTTGTATTTCTCAGGATGACACCTTAATTGAGTCTTTAGAAATTGCAAAAAGTCGTATCCAGATCATGATTGATAAGGGCATGGACAACCATAACCAGGTGTTGCAGGGATTAATTAATAAAGCAAATAAACGTATTGAGGAAATTAAAACGGGTATCAAACCAGCTTTAATGCCAGATACGAACGCTAAGTACTATGCTGAGGTAATAATTGACTTGGATATCATCAATGAGCCAATGATTGCCGATCCGGATGTAAACAACGTGGACGTTTCTAAACGTTACACACATGACACGATCAGAGATTTAACTTTCTATGGTGGTGATAAAAAAGTAGACCTAAGTTTCGTTGGTTCTTGCATGGTGCATAAAGATGATTTGAAAATTGTTTCTCAGATGCTAAAAAACATAGAGAATCAAACTGGTAAAGTAGAATTTAAAGCACCATTGGTGGTCGCTGCTCCAACTTATAACATCATTGATGAATTAAAGGCCGAAGGAGACTGGGAATATTTACAAAAATATTCTGGATTTGAATTTAGCGATGCATTACCAAAAAGCACTGCTCGTACAGAGTATGAAAATATTATGTATTTAGAGCGTCCGGGATGTAACCTATGTATGGGTAACCAGGAAAAAGCAGCTAAAGGAGATACGGTAATGGCAACCTCTACCCGCTTGTTTCAGGGACGTGTAGTAGAAGACAGAGACGGTAAAAAAGGAGAATCATTACTGGCTTCTACACCAGTTGTTGTTTTATCTGCCATCTTAGGTCGTATTCCAAATATTGAAGAATATAAAATGGCTGTAGAAGGCATTAATTTAACCAAGTTTACGCCAATTTCTACAAAACAATAAGAACAAAAAAGCATAAAAATTGTTAATAAAGCTAAAGGCTATCTGAAAAACCAGGTAGCTTTTTTGTTATGCAAAACTGCATAGAATGTTTTTAAATAACACAATTTGACAAATCTCGAAAATAAGTGTATTAAAAATTGTTTAATTTAGAACATATAGTTGTTGACAATAATTTAAAATATAAAATATGGCTTTTGACATAGACATGATTAAAAAGGTTTACGCAAATTTCGGCCCGCGTGTAGATGCGGCCCGCAAAATTGTTGGTAGACCTTTGACATTATCGGAAAAAATATTATACGCCCATTTATGGGATGGCGATCCTAAAAAATCGTTCTCTCGTGGAACTGATTATGTTGATTTCGCACCAGATAGAGTGGCAATGCAGGATGCAACCGCTCAAATGGCACTCTTGCAATTTATGCAGGCCGGTCGCCCGCAGGTGGCCGTGCCTTCAACTGTACATTGCGATCACTTAATTACAGCTAAAGAAGGCGCTTCAATAGATTTGCCTCACGCTAAAACAGAAAGCGCTGAGGTTTTCGATTTCTTATCATCTGTATCAAATAAATATGGTATTGGTTTCTGGAAACCAGGAGCAGGTATTATTCACCAGGTGGTTTTAGAGAATTATGCTTTCCCTGGCGGATTAATGATTGGAACCGATTCACATACCGTGAATGCTGGTGGTTTGGGTATGGTTGCTATTGGTGTTGGTGGTGCTGATGCCTGTGATGTAATGGCAGGTTTGCCTTGGGAACTTAAATTCCCGAAACTGATTGGTGTTAAATTAACCGGTAAGTTAAACGGCTGGACTGCTGCTAAAGATGTGATTTTAAAAGTAGCCGGTATTTTAACCGTAAAAGGTGGTACTGGTGCTATTGTAGAATATTTTGGCGATGGTGCAATTAATTTGAGCTGTACAGGGAAAGGTACCATTTGTAATATGGGTGCCGAAATCGGTGCTACAACATCTACATTTGGTTACGACGAAAGCATGGAACGTTATTTACGTTCTACAGGACGTAATGATGTTGCTGATGAAGCCAATAAAATCAAAGAATATTTAACTGGCGATGCTGAGGTGTATGCTGATCCAGAAAATTATTTCGATCAGGTTATTGAAATTGATTTAGATACCTTAGAACCATACTTAAATGGTCCTTTTACGCCAGATTTGGCTACTCCGGTTTCACAAATGAAAGTCGAAGCAGAGAAAAATGGCTGGCCTTTAAAAGTTGAATGGGGTTTAATTGGCTCTTGTACCAACTCTTCTTACGAAGATTTATCCAGAGCAGCTTCAATTGCAAACCAGGCGATCTCGAAAGGTTTGGTAACGAAAGCAGAATTTGGGATAAACCCAGGCTCTGAACAAGTACGTTACACTGCAGATCGTGATGGTTATTTAAAAACTTTTGAAGATTTAAATGCGACCATCTTTACAAACGCCTGCGGACCGTGTATTGGAATGTGGGATAGAACAGGCGCAGAAAAAGCAGAGAAAAATACCATCGTTCACTCTTTTAACAGGAACTTTGCAAAACGTGCCGACGGTAACCCCAATACTTTTGCATTTGTAGCTTCGCCGGAAATGGTTGCAGCTATTGCCATTGCTGGTGATTTAGGTTTCAATCCATTAACAGATACGTTAACCAACGATAAAGGTGAGCAGATCAAGTTAGATCCGCCAACTGGTTTCGAATTACCTACAAAAGGGTTCGCTGTAGAAGATGCAGGTTATCAGGCACCGGCAGAAGATGGTTCGAACGTAGAAGTTCTCGTTTCTCCAACCTCGCACCGCTTGCAACTTCTTGACCCGTTTACACCTTGGGAAGGCACTGATTTAAAAGGCTTAAAACTTTTAATAAAGGCGAAAGGTAAATGTACAACGGATCATATTTCTATGGCAGGCCCATGGTTAAAATTCCGTGGCCACCTGGATAACATTTCAAACAACATGTTAATTGGTGCAGTAAATTACTTCAACGATAAAACAGATAATGTTAAGAATGAACTGACTGGTGAATACGGCCCTGTTCCAGCAACACAACGTGATTACAAAGCGGCTGGTTTTGGTTCAATCGTGATCGGCGACGAAAATTACGGTGAAGGTTCATCTCGTGAACACGCAGCGATGGAACCTCGTCACCTAGGCGTTCGTGCGGTATTGGTGAAATCTTTTGCCCGTATTCATGAAACTAACCTTAAAAAACAAGGTATGTTGGGCTTAACCTTTGCTGATAAAGATGATTACGATAAGATTTTAGAAGGCGATACCATTGATATTTTAGGCCTAACAGAATTTGCTCCAGATAAACCGTTAACACTGGTATTACATCATTTGGATGGTACTCAAGAGCAATTCCCGGTTAACCACAGTTACAATGCTCAGCAAATCGACTGGTTTAAAGCTGGTGGTGCGTTAAACATCATTAGAGCTGAAGCCGCTGCGAAAGCTGGAGTTTAATTAGTCTTGAGTTTCTAGTCGGAAGTCTAGATTCTACATATTAAAAATCCCGTTTTGAGTAAAATCAAGGCGGGATTTTTTGTTGCTTGTCCTAAATAAAACAAAACTACGGGTTCCCGTAAAAAAAAATATTTCAGTTTATTTAGTTTCGCAGATTATTAATCAAGCAAACAATTTAAATGAGAAAAATTTTCGTACTAAGCTGTATTACAGCAACACTACTACTATCCTCTTGCTATACAGCAAAAATTGCTCACGGCTCATTAACAACAGATTCACCTGTAGTAAAAGTCAATAGCAAAAAAAATCATGCCTTAATAGAAGGTCTCGTACCGTTAAATAATGGATATGAAGCTAAAAAATTTATAGGCGATACTCCTGATTACATTACAAAGAGTCAAATAACTTTTGTCGATGGGTTATTAAGATTTATAACTCTTGGGATCTATACACCATCTACAACTAGTTTTTATGTCCCACTAAATAACGTAACAAAAAAATAGATTTGCGTTAGCAGAATAGGTTTCTGTACTAAAAGAAATCTATTCTGTTTTATATTATATAACCTCTATAAAATTAAGAATTGCCAATGTATCGCAACATTCTCATTTTATGTTTTATACTCTCATCAAAATTATCTTTAGCTCAAATTAGCCTTGATGATTTATTGAAGATCCAGAAATCTGACGTTGGAACTATTACTAGTCTCTTAATCGACAAAAATTGGCAGTTAATTGAGTCCAAGCAAGAAACGGATGATGATTACGGAAAAATGAATTGGGCTAAAGGGGTTGATCAATTTGAATCTGATAAAGCAACTGCGTGGCTAAATATAGATTATAGTGAGACTGTTCATAATAGAGTGACGCTTCAAGCATTTAGTAAATTACTTTACCAAAATATTAAAGCGAAAATTATTAGTTATGGAATGAAAAAAATAAGTTATGGTTTAATGGATGGTTATTCGTTTAACGATTATGCTGGAGTAAATTATGCTATTAGAATTGGGGTTGGCTCAAATTCAGGATCGAATGTTTCCCGTTACATTTTCATAATCTGGAACAAAGCCGACTATAAAAACATAATGGAAGATAAGTATGAATCAAATTAATGACATAAAAAGTCCAAAATCACGTTTTTATCAAGACGTTTTTTTTTGTTTATTATTTCCCGCAGATTTAAAATGATAATTACCGCAGATCTTCGCAGATGCCTTTCAAAAGAATAAAAACTTCAATTCCCTTAAATCTGCGAACCTGATCAGCGAAAATTTGCGGGAAATATTAAAAGCGATAACTATTCCAGATGCTTAAAAAAACAAAAACTTCAATCCCTTAAATCTGCGAACCTGATCAGCGAAAATCTGCGGGAAATATTTAAAAGCGACAAACTATTGCAAATGCTTAAAAAAAAAAAAAATTCAATCCCCTAAAATCTGCGGAAAGACAACCTAATTCTTTAAAAACTCCTGCCACCAGTAACCAGAATATTTAATGGTACGTTTCAGCGTTTTAAAATCAGTATGCACCAACCCGAACCTGGCATTGAAACCTTCTGCCCATTCAAAATTATCCATTAACGTCCAAGCCATGTAGCCAGTAATATTTAAACCATCGTTTTTTGCCTTCAATAAAGCAGCCAGATACAGCTCGAAATATTCAATCCGTTCTGCATCGACAACACTTCCATTCACCAGTTTATCGTGGTAAGCAGCGCCATTTTCTGTTATCATGATATTTTTAACATTTGGATAAGCAGCAAATTGTTTAATGATATTATAAAAGCTATTGGCATTAATTTCCCAACCCATTGATGTATGTGGTTTTTTTCTGCTTTTCGCTTTCACTTCCCAGGCCTGTATTACCGGAATGAAGGCATTAAATTTAACCGTTAGCGGAAAATAGTTTTGCAGCCCAATAAAGTCAAAATCAAACTTCATCCGTTCATTTAATCGCCAGGTTCCGTATTCGATTTGAAATTTCTCCAGCACATCCCAATCTGCTGTCGGAAAACCCAAACCCTGGGCGGGCTCGACAAATAACCGATTCATTAAACTATCAACCCGTTTAGCGGCTAAAATATCATTATCACTTTGTGTATAAGGAATAATTTCTGAGCAGGAATAGGTTGTTCCGATATTGGCCTGGCTAACTTCTGCACGAAGAATTTTTCCCCCCTCAGCCTGGGCCAAAGCGGTATGTAAAACAGCTGGAAAAAAATTGCTTAATCCGGTTTTTCCGGGTGCATGAACACCAAGCATATAACCTAAAGAGGTGTAGCCAAAAGGTTCGTTTAATATAATCCAGTTTTTAACTTTATCGCCATATTCCAATGCACAAATACTTACGAAGGAATTGAATGCCGCATTGATGCTAAAACTTGTCCAACCGCCTTCATCCTCTAAAGCTTGCGGCAAATCCCAATGGTAAAGTGTAATATAGGGAGTAATACCTTGTGTTAAACATTCATCAATTATATGATGATAAAACCGGACTCCCTCCTGATTAACTTCTCCCCTTCCTGAAGGCAAAATTCTCGACCAGGATATAGAAAACCGAAATACCTTGAAGCCAAGGATTTTAACCAATGCGATATCTTCCTGGTAACGATGGTAAAAATCGCAAGCAACGTTAAGTTTATGATTATTCTTAATTTTTCCTTTGCGATTTGTAAAGGTATCCCAAATAGAAGGACCTTTCCCATACAAATCTGCTGCCCCTTCAATTTGTGGAGCGGCTGTGGCAATACCCCAAAGGAATTCAGGTCCAAAATCGCTGGCTTTAATCATAATTAATTTTGCTGAGGCTTAAGTTGCAACTTTAATATTAACAAAACATTAAATATATAGTGATTAAAATGAAAACATTTTTTAATAGTTTTACCCTATGCGCTTACCGTTAACTCTCTTGATAATCATCGTTTTCTGCTCAAAACTTTGGGCCAATTTTGCGGCTCCTGTTAACGATGAATTAGCTGACGCAATTAACATATCAAACACTACTGCATTTTGCAGCGGAGATGCCGCCTACAGCAATGCGGAAGCTACTTCTAGCAATATGTATAACAAACCTATGAGTTGGATGGCGACGGGGAAAGATGTTTGGTTTAAATTTACGGCCACCAAGTATGATGTTAATATTTCGGTTAGCGGCCAGGTGAATGCCAGTAGCACGAATACATTAATTAATCCTCTAATAGCACTTTATACCTTTGAACCAGGCGCAACCGGCATCGGCGAGATGATTGGTTCATCTACAACTTCGAGTAACGTTACCTCATTCTACAAAGGCGCCTTGGTGCCCGGACAAGTTTATTATGTTCGGGTAAGTGCTGCAAATGATAACACCGGAACTTTTAAATTATGCCTCGATAATTATTTCCCTCCCATGCAACCTGGGCAAGATTGTGGTACCGTTTCCATTCTATGCTCAAAAGAAACATTTACGCAATTAAATGTTACGGGCACCGGATCGAGCAGAAATGAATCGGCAGGCACTTGTTTAGGTACTGAATCAAATTCGGCCTGGTATATGTTCAAAGCATCCAAAGCCGGATCCTTTACGTTTGTAATCACCCCAACGGTTATCACAAATGATATCGATTGGATATTTTATGATTTAGGCATAAACGGTAATTGCAGCATGGTAAATGCATCAAACGCAATCAGGTGTGCTGCAGGCAGTGGCGTTACCTGTACACCCAGTTATTACAAAACCGGTTTGAGTATGACCGAAACGGATTTAACCGAAGCTTCTGGTTGCCCTGCCGGGCAGAACGGTTTTGTGAAATATGTAGATTTGGAAGAAAACCATACCTATGCGATCCTAATCGATAACTTTTCCAGCGGAAACAATGGGTTTACTTTAGAGTTTGGCGGAGATGCAGATTTAGCTGGTCCAAGTGCTGAAATTGCTGTACAGAAATTAAATCCCTGTACAGATAGCCAGGCCTATGAATTCAACGCTATTGCCGCCAATTATGCTGAACTGAAATGGTCGTTTGGTGAGGGCGCTAGTTTAGCAAGTGCTAACGGAATTGGTCCTTACACCATAACGTACAGCACACCTGGCGAAAAAGTGGTGGTTTTAGAAGCAACGGCAACAAACGGTTGCAGTGTAATTACCACCCAAAGTTTTATCGTAGCCAAAACACCAGAAAAACCCGCAATAACAGCCACAGATGTTACCCTTTGCCAGGGAGATATTCTGCAATTTTCGACACCTTTCTTAAATCTGGCCACCTACCATTGGAGCGGCCCAAATGGTTTTACATCTGCTGAACAGAACCCTTCCATACCAAATGTTGGTCCGGAGCATGTTGGCATTTATAAATTATTTGTTCAGGTTGGCGATTGTATTAGCCAGGAAAATTCTTTAGCCATTTTATCGGTTGACTTAAAACCAGAGGCAGGTTTTTCAGTTGTGATTAATAATAAATGTGAAGCCAATCAAAGTTTTTCTTTCGTTAATGAATCAAAAAACTACACCAAAATAAACTGGGATTTTGGCCCATCAGTAAAAGCGAATTTCGACGCGGCAAACGACAGCAAGCTTATCACTTTTGAAACGCCCGGATTAAAAACCGTAACCTTAACCATCGAAACCAATAATGGTTGTACTTCAGTTTTTACACAAGATATTTTAGTCGAAATAAAACCAGAAATCCCTGAAATCACCATTAACCAGCCTGCATTTTGCCTGAATGATGTAATGAAGCTATCGGTACCAGAACAACGAAATATGAGTTATGCCTGGAGTGGTCCAAATAATTTTACCGCGACAACCAGCAGTATCGAAATTCCAGTTACGAATTTTAATCAGGCAGGAGAATATCGTATCGTGCTCACTTCAGGCACCTGCAGTTCAGCTCCTGCCACGATCACCATTCCTCCGATTGCGAATGTTCCAATTGCAAGTTTCTATACTGAACCATCATTCAATGTTAAATTTTCGGTACCTGCTCCGGTTAGTTTCGTTAATACTTCTAAATACGGCGATTACTTCGAATGGAATTTTGGCGATGGAACCCTTTCATCAGAAAAAAACCCCATACATACGTATCAAACAGATGGTACATTTCAAATCACTTTAACTGCATTTTCAAACAATGGCTGCTCAAATTCAATTACGCAAGGCGATTTAATCATCAGAAAAGAAGCCTCCATTTTTACACCCAATGCATTTTCGCCAAATGGCGATGGCGTAAATGATGAGTTTGTTGTTGGCATTACCAATTTAAAACGCTACAGAATTCAGATTTACAACCGCTATGGAAGCCAGGTGTTTTTTACAGATAACATTTTCGACAACTGGAAAGGAACTTTTAAAAATAACGATTTGCCAACCGGCGTATATTATTATGTGATTTTTGGTACACATTTAAATAATACTACAGTAAAATACACCGGTTCGGTAACCCTGTTACGCTAAATTACGTTAAACTCAAACCAATTTGTTTCAACAAAATTGCTGCATTAAAGGTTGAGCAAGGTCCCTGTTTCAGTTTATAATCAAATTTCATTTCACCATTGGTAAATTGAATATCAAAATGAAAATTGCGAACAGTTTGCGGATGATCTTGCTGGAGATCTGCCAACTGCAAATCGTGTGTAGCAAACAAAGCCGGCGTTTTTTCGGCAATCAGTTTTTCTACAAAAACTTTAGAGCCTAAATATTTATCCCTGCTGTTGGTTCCGCGTAACATTTCATCTATCAATACAAAAGTATTTTTATCTTCCTCAATATTGTTCAAAATCATTTTTAAACGATCAAGCTCTGCCTTAAATGTTGAAGTACTTTCGTTCAGTGAATCTTTAATTCTCATATAACTATTAATCGAGAAAACAGAGAGTTGCAATGATTTTGCGTTCACTGGAGCTCCGGCATAGGCCAGAACCATATTAATGCCAAGGGTGCGTAAAAACGTACTTTTCCCGGCCATGTTTGATCCGGTAACAATATCAACCGTAGGAGACTGTTCCAAGTAAAAATCATTATTCACTCTTTTATCAGCAGCAATTAAAGGATGTCCTATTTCTGTTCCTTTAAGACTAAATAAATCTTCCATTTCCGGAAATACCCACTCGGGATAATTGTGCGCTAACGTAGCGAAGGAAATAAGCTCTTCGAAATCACCCAGATGATCTAGTGCGGTAATAACATCTTTTGATGATGATTGATACCATTTATCGAGGCTGATGCAACACTGCAAATCCCACAGAAACAAGCCGTTTAAAAATCCGCCTACGATTAAATTCAACCTGGCATCGAATTTTTGAATCACTTTGGATAAAGTTCTGATTTCTTTACTTACAGGAATTTCTGAAGTGAACAACCGGCGAATATAGCTGCTTTTCCACTGATGGTTTTCCGTCCATTTTATGGCTCTGCTATAACTGTTTAACAAACCTGAGCCGCCACCAAAGCTATAAAAAACCAAATTAATTTTTGAATTGAGGAATATGTTCATCCCCAGGTGGATAAACACAAAAAGCCCTAGCAAATTACTAAACAAACCACCAATAAAAATTGCGGCCAGAACCAATGCAAAAGTTAGGTAAGGTGCAGTGGCTACGTAAAAACGTAAAAATTGCCCACGTACAAATAAAAGTTGCTGACCAAGGCTTCCGTATAACTGGGTTTTTATTTGTTCAATTTTTTCAATGTCGTGGCCGTGTAGGTTGGCCCTAAAATCATATGTTTCTGCAATTTTTCCCTGTATTTCTTTAACAGCCTCTTGCCGTTCTAAAATTTCATCTTTAGTTAACTTGTTTGCTAATCGATTTGCGAGCAGCTTTTTACCTGTTTTTGTGTAACACCTGTTAATTAACGCAAACAATGAAGCCCTGCCGAAAATATCAAGATCAGAAGCGTAAGGATGAGATTCTGATTCAAACTGGTTTCCATCATCGTAACCATTTGGCTGAGCGTTCAGTTGATTCCACTCGTTCTGGTAAACCCAAAGTAATTGTTTTTGATATTCGATTGCACGATCAAGTTTAGCTTGTTTTCGCACTACAAATACAAATCCAATCACAGGTATCATTAATAAAATCTGAATCAATGTTCTACTGTTATCATCAGCTGAATTCAACAGCAACACAAAAAACAAAATCTCAGCTAAAAACAGTCCTATCCGCACTAAAGAAAGCTGATCGACCAATTTTTTGGTTTGATTGATTAAACTGGTAACCTCGTTAATTTTTTGGCTGTAGCCAGATATTATTTGTGCTTGTATTTTTAACATTATCTTTGATTCGCGGAAAATTCTAAAGATAGGAAAATATTAAATGAAGATTACTTTAATAGCCATCGGGAAAACGGAGGATAAGTATTTAATTGAAGGTATAGAAAAATACATCAACAGGTTAAAGCATTATATAAACTTTAGTTTTTTGCCTTTGCCTGATGTAAAAAATGTAAAAAACTTAAGTGAGGCACAACAGAAAGCAAAAGAGGCCGAACTGCTGCACAAACAAATTAATAATGGCGATGTTGTTATTTTGTTAGATGAAAAGGGGAAGAAATATTCATCTGTTGAGTTTTCCAATTATTTAAACAAACAAATGGTTGGCAGTGTGCAACATTTAATTTTTATTATTGGCGGCCCTTATGGCTTTGATGAAACGATATATAAAAGAGCTAATGGATTAATTTCCCTCTCAGATATGACCTTTTCACATCAAATGATCAGGCTATTTTTTGTAGAGCAGTTGTACCGCGGATTTAGTATTTTGAAAGGCGAACCCTATCATCACGGCTAGTACGGAAGAGGGATTAGGGAAGATGGATACGAAAAAACAATATGGAATTAGCTTTCCAAAATCATCATAAAATAAAAAAACATGTTAGATAAATATAAACGTCAATACCGTTACAGAAGCAACCAAAGTGGCAATAATAAAATGCTTTGGATAAGCATCATCATTTCTTTAGTTATTGTAGCTATTCTTTACTACTTTTTTTAAAGGCATAAAAAAAACACCAGGCGATAAACCTGGTGTTTTTGAAATATGGTAAAAAGCTTAAACGCCTTTTTTACTTGTCATGTTTGCTTTTTTAGCAGGAGCTGAAGTTTTAGTTGTGGCTTTAGCACTTCCAGCTGCTTTTGTAGCTGTAGATTTTGTTTTCTTATCAGCAGCAACTTTTTCTTCTGCCAATTTAACCTCAGCCGGAGAACCTGGCGTTTCAGGAGTTTCTTCAGTAAATAAAGGCAAATCTTTTAACAGGTTATACCAGGTAACAATTTTCTTCATATCAGAAGCATACACTTTTTCCTGATCATGACCTGGCGCCACTTCTAAAAAAAACGGACGCAAATCACTTTTCAAATCTGGTGTAGATCCTTTTTCCGAAATTTTAGCAAAAATGTCTGCTAATTTAATTTCTTCCTCTTCACCATAAACCGTAATATCTTCTAACGAAGCCAGTTTAGTATTGGTGATATTGGCTACAACTTTGGTTTTTTGAGCATCTAAACCCTCCAAAATGTAACCTACTTTATTTTGTCCAACCAGTTTAAATAAACCTGGTCTGCCAGATACGGCAACAATTCCTCTTAAATTCATAATGTATTTGTTAAGCGGTTAGCGGTTGGAGTTAGCTTTAGTTCGCCTATCGCCAAACGCTCAACGCAATTTAACCTTCAATAATTTCAATTCCTAAAATTTTATCGCCCTGGCGGATATCATCCACAAGATCAACATTCTCAACTGCTTTACCAAAAACTGTGTGGTTACGATCTAAGTGAGCAGTATTAGTTCTGCTGTGACAGATAAAAAACTGAGAACCACCAGTGTTACGGCCTGCATGTGCCATTGATAAAACGCCACGATCGTGATATTGGTTTTCACCAGTTAACTCGCAGTCAATTTTGTAACCCGGACCACCAGTACCTGGCATTCCTGTTGCACCATCTTTTGAATTTGGGCAACCAGTTTGAACCATAAAATCAGGAATTACGCGGTGAAAAGTTACACCATCGTAGAAACCTTCGTTCGCTAATTTTTTAAAGTTTGCAACTGCTTTCGGAGCATCTTGTTCAAAGAACTCAACAGTCATATTACCTTTTTCGGTTTTTATTATTGCTTTACTCATATCAAATGTGGGTACTTATTTAATTTTTAATCACTTAAAAAACTTCATGTTTTAAAAGTAGAGGGCAAAAATAGCAAATTTGTATTAATACAACATCTTTTATATTTAGTAAATGATTGGTCATGTTATTCTTGGCGGCCTGCAGCCCCGCCATTCGCTATAGCCCCGATAGAAAAAATCGGGGGCTGCCGCTGCTGTCGGGTTTAAAAAACGTCTGCAGTAATTCTTAGATGGGTTTATTGTCCTCGCTCCTCCTTATCTACGAGAAAAGGTTTGGAGGCAATTATATTAACTAAACCATAAATGTTGTCAATCTGTGGGTTAGTTTAGTTCATAAAAGTCATTATGCATGACATTCGTAGGTAGTTGTCATCCTGAGGAACGAAGGATCTCTAGCCGATTAGCACCATCACTTACTATGCATCTTACTGTAAAAGGGGGGGGGTATTTGAAGGCAGTTGTTAATCGCTTGCAGATTCTTCACGATGTTCAGAATGACAAAACGTCAATTGCAGGGTAGTCGAAGAAAAATCAGTTGTCCTTCAACTATGCTCATGATAACCATTCGTTTTCATTTCAATTAAGTTATTTAGGATGATTTTGCCATCAACATTAGCCCTGTTAACCACATAAAACATTAAAATTTTCATTAACGTATTAAATAAGTTATTTTAGTGTTTTATCTCATGATGGTCCTTCAAAAAAAATATTTCATTTTGGTTGTTTGCTTGTTCGCGAGCATTTGCGCAAAAGCCTCTTCCCTATTAATTTACATGGATGAAGACCAGAAAAACCACCTCAAGGCTTATGGAATTGCTTATTGGACCATTAGCAAACAGGTAGAAGTAGATTGGTTATTAAATTACCGTGGTGGCAGCTTTTTAATCAAATACAATAAAACAGTCGAAGATGAACTGAAAATAAGAGGAGTTTCGTATGAAGTGATGGCTGACGGAAAAGTGGTGAGCTTACTTAATGAAATCAGTGATCCATCGGTGAATATGGAAATGGTAAAACTCGAGAAAACGCCTAAAATTGCCGTCTACTCACCTAAAAGCAAATTGCCCTGGGATGATGCCGTTACGCTGGTTTTAACTTATGCCGAAATTCCTTATGATGTGATTTATGATGATGACATTCTGCAGGATAAATTAACCAAATACGATTGGCTACACCTGCATCATGAAGATTTCACCGGACAGTATGGTCGTTTCTGGTCATCTTTTAGGTATGCTACCTGGTACCAGGAAGACGTGAAGAACCAGGAAACGCTTGCTAAAAGGCTTGGATTTAAGAAAGTTTCCGAAATGAAGTTATCAGTAGCCAAACACATTAAAGAGTATTGTGCTGGTGGTGGTTTTATGTTTGCCATGTGTTCTGGAACGGATAGTTTCGATATTGCTTTGGCAGCGGAAGGTGTTGATATCTGTGCGCAAATGTTTGATGGGGATGCTGCCGATCCTAATGCCCAATCAAAACTCGACTTTAATAAAAGCCTGGCTTTCCAGAACTTTAAATTGGATAACAACCCAATGAATTATGAGTTCTCAGACATCGACGCCACGCAAACCCGAAACCTCAACCAATCGAACGATTATTTTACCTTGTTCGATTTCTCAGCAAAATGGGATTTGGTACCCTCTATGCTTACCCAAAACCACGATAAGGTGATTAAAGGTTTCATGGGGCAAACAACTGCGTTCAAAAAAGCTGTGGTAAAACCGAGCGTTACTGTTTTAGGCGAAAATAAAGGGGCGGCAGAAGTGCGTTATCTACACGGTGAAATTGGTAAAGGCCAGTTTACTTTTTATGGCGGTCATGATCCTGAAGATTATCAACATGCGGTTGGTGATCCACCAACAGATTTAAACCTGCATCCAAATTCTGCAGGTTATAGATTAATACTAAACAATGTCTTGTTTCCGGCAGCAAAAAAGAAACCACAGAAAACGTAATCGTTACTATTATCTTTTAAGCAAACCTGTCGGCAAAAAGCGAATATTCCTGTTATCTATACAGCATCAAACCAATTTTCAAATTGTCTTTTGTTACAACCACAGGCTATCAAAAACATTAAAAACTCCCTGCAAACCAATACTTTAACTCACTTCTTTGTAACAGGCATGATACTTTGGCACAGCTTTTGGAAACAGGGCTTGTAATTAACATTAAACAAGATTCTTTACCTAAAGAAAAAATATCATGAAAAAATTATTATTCAGTGCCTCAATAGCATTATTAGCAACAGGCGCATTCGCACAATCAACAATGACTGGTTCTGACGCAAGATTTGGTTTGAAAGCAGGTGTTAACTTATCTAAATTCCGTGCAAGCGATTTTAACGGTAGCTCAGAATTTAACGATAATGTGCAAAACAACGTTGGATTTAACGTTACAGCATTTGCAGATTTTGGTGTAGGAAATAACTTCTTTATCCAGCCGGGTGTATCGCTTCAAAATAAGGGAGCTAAATTTGAGCAAACAACCACTGTTGCAGGCGTTACCAATACCACCTCAAGTAAAGCAAATTTGATGGCTATTGAAGTGCCAATTAATGCGGTATTCAGAATCCCTACAGGTGATGCTGGTGCCATCCAAATTTCAGCTGGTCCATATGTTGGATTCAACATTTCTGGAAAAAATAAGTACGAAACAGTAACTACTGGCGGTAACGCTGCAGGAACTGTTACAAATGAAGATGATTTAAAATTTGGTAGCAGCACAGATAAAGACTATAGCTCAACAGACTTTGGTGCTAACTTTGGTTTAGCGTATCGTACCAACTCTGGCTTTTTAGTAGGTGCAAATTATGGTTTGGGTTTATCTAACCTGGTACCAAAAGATTCAAGATCTGGTGACGGTAAATTAACTAACCGTGTGTTAGGTTTCTCTGTAGGTTATTCCTTCTAAGCAATACCATTAAGCAAAAAGCGTCTTGATTTTAAAATCAAGACGCTTTTTTTATGTCCAAAACATTTATTAATCGTAGAAATTCCAGCTTACTCCGAACTTTATTAAAGCATCCTGCATTGGGTAACGGTTTACGGTATAGTATCCCGGAGAAAATAATCCCTGGTTAACATAATCGTATTTGACAAATAAGTTAGCACGTTTTAGGTTCGCTTTAATGTAAACATCAACAACTGGTTCCGATTTATACATGCGGTCGCTGCCAATATAAAACTGTGCAGTTGCAGGTGAGTACGAATAATTAGAATACTCAGAATTGTACCTCACATCAAAACCGATATTCGCCTTCAGCACTTTGAAAAAGGTTTGATCCAGGTAAAAACTGTTGTAAGTATAAAATTCTGGCGTTCGTAAAATTGCGTTTTTATCTGTTTTCTGGTAAGCGATATAGTTTTCTAAAACAAACTTGCCAAAACGCCATTTTTTTGAGATATCCAAACGAATCAAACTAATATCACTGCTTTCCTGAACAGGCATAATTGCATTGGTACCATAACTGTAATCAGCCATAAAGTACAGGTAGTTACTGGTCAAAAAATATTTGGCTCCAGCGGTAAAACCATACTTATCATTTATAAAGTTAAAGGATAAGTTGTTGACTTTAGTTTTACTAAAACTCTGACGATCCCAACGATAATGGTTACCATGATAATAGTTAAATAAAGCGGCCGGACTTTGGTTTTGCGCATAAGCACCAAGTTCAATTCTACCTACTGACTTACTCAATAAGATTCTACTCTTCGCTTCATACAAATAATCTCCGGCATTTTCGCCCTGCAATATTTGTTGAACATCTAAATTTAAATCGATGTTACTGGTAAAACGGTAACCTGCAGCACCCAATACGGTGATGTTTTGATAGGTGAACTGGCTTTGTTCATATTGCGTTCCATCTTCTTTATTACCTAAAAATTTGTGCTGATAATAATCGTGGCGAATTCCCGCATCAACCTTTAACTCATTTTTAATAACAGTTGAATTTTTTGGCCGGAGAAAAAAACTATAAACAAATTCATTCTTTAAATGCTGAACGTGAGTTGAATCGTTGGTGAAAGTTGTACTGGCAAAACCTTCCGGCATTACACCATAAGTATCCTCCTCATTTTTCGCGAAGTCGTAACTATCATTATTATATTCAACGGTATACGTTACTTTATTTGTTGGCAAAACAGCACTGCTAAAATTGGCTGATGTATCAATCCGCCCTACATAATAAGTCTGTTTTAGGAAAACCGTATTTTTACGATACAAGTTGCGGGCAGTGGTTAACTTAACGGGTTCAGCTTCCCTTCTGATTTTATTGTACCCCGGCTCAAAAATATTCGAATCTAGAGTCGACCCATTTTCATATGCCCGCATGGTATTAAATATTGCCGATGCCCACATATTGTAACGTTTACTGGGAGATTGATACCAGGAGAAAACAGCAACATTTAAGTTATCGCCACGCTGCCTGCTGTAGAACCCTCTTGAATCGCCACGGTTAAAGTTGACACCAGCATTCCAGTTTTTCTTAATGTTTTGACTATGCGTTGCCTTAAATAACTGTTCTTTTTGTCCGGCACTAATCAGGTATAAGCTGGTATATGGTGCACGGGCCTGGTAATAGATAATATCTTCGGGAGTTAAGGCATAATAATCAAGCGAATGAAATCCAGCATCAAAACCAATTCTTTTGCTTGGTTCGAAAAGTAGTGGTCTTGCGGCCAAACCCATATTTCCATTATTGATGGTAGGGTGTTGCGGCTGTAACAGCGGACTATAATTCTGAATATTGGTTGTAGAGGTATCAAGCGGCAATAGAACAATACTATCTTTACTTAAAGCCAGTTTGGTAAAACGGATAAACTTTGCTGTATAAATGATTGTATCTTTTGCATCAAGTTTTTTCCTGATTGAATCTGCCTCCGACTTATCGTTTATGTTCGTTTTTAAATCCTGGGCAAAAGCCATTTGAGTACCCGAAAGCAATAAGATAAAGAAACAGATTTGAACAATGATACGCATCTTACAATTCGGCAATTAAGCGGGTTAAAATCTCCGTCATTTTAGGCTCAGCTTTCGCCGCAGCCTCCAAAATCTCGTCGAGATTAAATGGCTGTAAATCTTCGGGAAATCCTTCGTCAGTTAACACCGATATGGCGAAAACAGGTAATCCGGCATGGTTGGCCACAATCACTTCAGGAACAGTACTCATGCCAACAGCATCAGCACCAATCAATCTCAAATATTTATATTCTGCTTTGGTTTCTAAATTCGGACCAGAAACAGCTACATAAACGCCCTTGTGGCATTTAATATCAACAGTTTTGGCAATTTCTAATGCTTTTGCGATGATCGAACGCTGATATGGCTGGCTCATATCAGGAAAACGTGGGCCCAGTGAGCTTTCAATTAAACCACGTAAAGGATTGTCGGGCTGAAGATTAATATGATCTTCAATGATCATCAAATCGCCCTTTTTAAATTCAGGGTTTAAGGAACCCGCCGCATTGGAAACAATCAGGTTTTCGATGCCTAAGCCTTTCATTACCCGAACAGGAAAAGTAATTTGCTGCATGCTGTAACCTTCGTAATAATGCAAACGGCCTTGCATGGCTACAATCTTCTTCCCGTTTAAGGTTCCAAAAATTAATTTACCACTATGAAATTCTAATGTAGATATCGGGAAATTTGGAATATTGGAGTACATCAACTGATGCTCCACTTCAATTTCTTTAACAAGGCCACCCAATCCGGTCCCTAAAATAATGCCTATTTCTGGTTTAAAGTTTTCGGTTTTACGTTTTATATACTCAACGGTTTCTTCTATTGCTCTTAACATAGTTTAAAATAAGTTCATCAAAGGTAATCTTATCTTCTTCAAATAAATCAACCTCAATGGGTAAAAAATATACGGGTAAATTTACCAGTAAATCTTTAAATCCCGCAGCTTTTAAACGTTTGCTATCCTTTTCTGTTGTGATGATAATTTTTTCTTTTTTCTCACTAGCATCAAATGCCGACCTGAACTTTTTAATATCATCAGTTTTGAAGTTATAATGATCCGGAAATTTCTCATGTTTGATATGCTCCGAATACTTTCCAAGCTCTTCAATTAAAGGATCCGGATTGGCAATTCCGGTTAATAGGAAAATTTGATAGTCTTTTATCGACTCTAGTGGAAGGCTTTCTTCGCTATATAAATGCTGAAGATTGCCGTATTTCAAATAAGAGTGTAATACTTTTTGAGTGCTATTCGGCTGCAATTCATTGATTGATGCCTGCTGTGCAACATGTAATAATGGAACCGGCGACTTTGTAACCAGCAAAACATCCGCTCTTTTTCGCGAAGAGAAGACATCCCTTAAATTTCCTGCCGGGAGTAAAAATTGCAACGTTCCCAGTTTTCTAAATTCAAAGAGTAATATATTTAGTCCTGCGGTAACAGCACGATGCTGAAATGCATCATCTAAAATGATGAGATCATGATTTTCCTTCAGCTTCTCAATTCCAACCACCCGTTCTTCGCAAACCGCTACGGTAACATTCGTAAATTTTTGATAATATTGCAAAGGCTCATCGCCAATAGTTTCTGCGGTGGCGTTCTCGTCAGCAAGAATAAAACCTTTTGTTTTGCGCCCATATCCCCTACTTAAAATGGCAATTCTATATTCTGATAGAAGCCTTACTAAATATTCGGTTGTGGGTGTTTTTCCCGAACCACCTACAGCCAGATTACCCACACAAATTACTGGCAAATCAAATTTTACCGAACGCATAATTCCCCAATCGTAAAGCTTTTTACGAAGCGTAATGGCTAAACCATAAATAAAAGAAAAAGGGAGAAGTAAAAGGCGTAAATAGTTAACTAGCATACCGTGTTGTTTTCAAAAATAGGGATTATTTAAAATTTAAGCACTGCTTTTTTAGCAATGACTATTAAACCAACCCAAGTAAGCAAAAAAGGTTTGTCAGAATATTATTGAAATGCCAGCGTTAACTATATTTTATCACTATAATTTTTTGCATCAGTTCTGTACAAATACTTAAAATTCAGTATAATTGTTAATTAACAAAATTTAATTTAATGTCTCCAAATAAACGTTTAGTAGTCGGCCAAGGCCAAATTAGCGGCTACATCTCTATTTTTTTAGCAGTTTTAGCCCTCCTCGGAATTTTATGTTTCCATTATCCTGAAAAATTAACTACGCCTGAATTTCGTGAAATTTACACAAAAGATAGCATGGAGGCGTTGATGCGGGGCGGTGTAATTACCTCGTTTTTTTTCGCCGCTCTTAGTGTAATTTTAAGTAAAAAATTAAAATGGGGCTGGCCAGGTTTTGCATTGGCGGCGTTGGCAGTAATTTTAGGTGCCTTAAGTGTAGAAGGAAGAGATGTTGCAAAATCGAGCTGGCATTTCGGTTTAGACTGGATGATTCTGGATTTATTATTGATGGTTGCCATTTTTGTACCGTTGGAATTATTTTTCCCAAAGAACAATGAACAAACTAAATTCCATGAAGAATGGCGAACAGATTTAACCTACTTCGTGATTAGCCACTTATTTATCCAGTTTTTCGGAATTGTAACACAAAAGCCTGCTGTCTTATTTTTCGGCTGGATGGGCTTGGATAAACTACATACCTGGGTGCAGGGTTTACCCTTTATAGTAGCACTGTTTTTAGCATTCTTTACCACAGATTTATTTCAGTACTGGGCGCACCGCTTTTTTCATACGCGGGTATCCTTATGGCGTTTTCATTCTATACACCATTCTACCCAAAACATGGACTGGCTGGCCGGAAGCCGAACGCACTTCATTGATATATTTTTTACCCGGACAATGACATTTATTCCACTATATATTCTGGGTTTTTCATCGACGGTTTTTAATGTGTACATCATTTTCATTGCAATTCACGCCGTATTAATTCACGCGAATACGAGAATTAACTTTGGCCCGCTAAAGTATATTTTTACCACGCCGCAATATCATCACTGGCACCATTGCGAAGATCCAAAATATTATGGACACAACTTCGCATCGATATTTCCTTTTATTGATATGATGTTTGGCACTTATTATTTGCCAGGAAAAGAATGGCCCGCTGGTACCGGAGTGCACGAAGCCGAATATCCGAAAGGCTTTGTTAAACAAACCATTTATCCGTTTACCAAGAGTCCGTTTGATACCGATTTGAAAATGGAAGAGCGAAGTGACCGCTAGATTTTAATGCGTTTAAAACAATAATAATTTTTTGAACAAAGGATAGATATAATTGTTAAATCGTATATCTCTAATCCTTTTATGCCGCTTCAAGCAGAAATCTTAATTATTGGTGGTGGATTAGCTGGCTTAACTGCAGCGCTTCATCTCAATAAGTTAGGCTTTGAAGTTGCATTAATTGAGAAATCTGTCTATCCTCATCATAAAGTTTGCGGGGAATATATTTCTAACGAAGTTCTTCCCTATTTAAATTGGCTAGGTATAGATCTTCGAAATCTATTGCCTACGCAAATCAACAAATTACAATTTACATCAGCTTCTGGTAAACAAGTTAACACCAGTTTGCCGCTCGGTGGTTTTGGCATCAGCCGACATAGCATTGATAATTACCTGTACAAGCTGGCAATAAATAATGGCGTTAACGTAATACACCAAAAAGTAGATCAGGTAACCTTTAATGAAAACCACTTTCTGGTTGAAACGACATCTGGCACAAGTTTCGAAGCCCGCTACGTTTTAGGCGCTTACGGCAAACGTTCGGCTGTCGACATCAAACTGGAACGTAAATTCATTAATCAAAAATCTCCATATCTTGCCATCAAAGCGCATTATCGCTCAAATTTCCCCAATAATCTGGTAAGCCTGAATAGTTTTCCCGGAGGATATTGTGGCGTTTCAAAAGTAGAAAACGATGTGCTGAATGTATGTTATCTGGCAAGTTATGAAAGCTTTAAAAAACATAAGGATATTGAGGCTTATCAGGAAAACGTACTCTATCAAAATAAAAATTTAAAAGAAATTCTTCAGGAAGCAGAAATGATTTTTGATGCGCCACTAACAATTAGTCAGATTTCGTTCCAACAAAAAGAACCTGTACATCACCACATATTAATGCTTGGTGATACCGCCGGATTGATCCATCCGCTGTGCGGAAATGGCATGGCAATGGCCATTCACAGCGCAAAAATTGCAGCTGAGCTGCTGGCCAAACATCGGCTAAACACATCAGCCGATCGGTTTGAATTGGAAAAGAATTACACTTTAGCATGGAAACGATTATTTAGCAAAAGGTTGCAAGCTGGAAAAGTATTGGCTTCATTCCTAAAAAATAAAATCGTTGAAGATGTAGCCATAAATATTGCAGCGAAGTTTCCAGCTGTACTACAAAAAATGATAAAATATACGCACGGTAAGCCGATAACCATTTTGGATTTATGATTGTTGATACCAGATTTAGAAGCAATGCGCCAGAGCTGATGGATGATTTCGAAATGAAGGGCGAAACATTACGCGACGCATTAGACAAAATTGCAAACATAAACAAACTGCTCGGCGGAAACAAAGTTACCCTCGATGGCGTAAAAACATTATTAAAAGACAAACCAAAAACCCAATTGGTGCGTATAACTGATATAGGTTGTGGCAATGGTGATATGCTTAGAACTTTAGCTGAATATGCCCGAAAAAATAATTTGAACTTTAGTTTGACAGGAATTGATGCAAACCAGTTTACAATTGATCATGCAAAACATTTATCGGGCGCCTATTCCAACATCACTTACGAGTGCAAAGATATTTTCGATCATTCCGCTACTGAAGAATCTACTGATATTTATCTCTGTACTTTAACCTTGCATCATTTTACTGATGAAGAAATCATAAAACTGATGAATCGGCTGAAACAATCTGCTAGAATTGGAATTGTAATAAATGACTTACACCGTAGTGCTTTGGCGTACAAACTCTTCAAGGCCTTATGCTTTGTTTTTAGGTTAAATGACATGTCACGCGAAGATGGATTGGTCTCCATCCTCCGCGGATTTAAAAAGGCAGATCTTCTTGAATATGCCCGAAAGTTAAATTTAAAATCGAGTGCAGTTAAATGGAAGTGGGCTTTTAGATACCAATGGATAATTAAAACATAATGAGCGTAATTGTAAAAGCAGTGGCCAAGGCCTTACCCGAATTTTGGCGTGAAACAGCAGATATTATTCCTTTTTTAGATGGTTGGCTGAAAGATCAGGATGAGCGTTTTGTGAGAAAAGTTAAAAAGATTTTTGAAGGCGCTGCCGTTGATAAACGTTATTCTTTTATGTCTCCTGAAGAAGTTTTCAGCGACCTGAGCTTCGAAGCCAGAAATGACATTTATATTCGTGAGGGTATCAAATTAGGCGCAAAATGTTTGGAAAATGCACTCGAAAAAGCAAACTGGAAGCCACAAGATTTAGATTATATCATTACCGTGAGTTGCACAGGCATTATGATTCCATCTTTGGATGCCTATTTAATTAACAAGCTCAAACTTCGTCAGGATATTGTTCGGTTGCCCGTTACTGAAATGGGTTGTGCCGCTGGTGTTTCGGGGATGATTTATGCAAAGAACTTTTTAAAAGCAAATCCCGGCAAAAGGGCTGCCGTTGTATCCGTCGAATCGCCTTCTGCAACCTTCCAGCTAAATGATTTCTCGATGGCAAACATTGTTAGTGCCGCGATTTTTGGCGATGGTGCTGCATGTGTATTACTCAGTTCTAACCCCAATGACACAGGGCCAGAAATTATTGACGAAGAAATGTATCACTTTTATGATGCAGAGGAAATGATGGGCTTTAGGTTAACCAATACCGGACTGCAAATGGTTTTAGATGTGGAGGTTCCAAATACCATCGAATCGCATTTCCCACAAATTATTCATCCTTTTCTGGCAAAAAATAGTCTCGAAATTAAAGATGTTGATCATCTGATCTTCCATCCAGGTGGAAAGAAAATTATCCAACTCGTAGAGGAATTGTTTAGTAAATTAGGTAAAAACATAAACGAAACAAAGGCAGTTCTAAAGCAGTACGGCAATATGAGTAGTGCTACAGTTTTATATGTACTGGAAAATTATATGGATAAAAAGCCGGCGCCTGGAGAAAAGGGTTTAATGTTAAGTTTTGGTCCGGGTTTCTCAGCACAAAGAATCTTATTGCAATGGTAATATGAAAGTACAGGAAATTTTAGACCAGTTACCTTATGGAAAGGATTTTTTATTCGTTGACGAGCTTTTGGATGTAAATGAGGAATTTATCAAAGGAACTTATACCTTCAGTAAAGACCTCAATTTTTACGGTAGTCATTTTAAGGATAAACCAGTAACACCGGCAGTAATTTTAACCGAAACCATGGCACAAATTGGTTTGGTATGCCTGGGGATTTTCCTGTTAAAAGATCAGCTGAATGATAAAAACCTGGCCTTCGCCATGACCTCAAATTCACTTGATTTTATGCAGCCCGTTTATCCTGGTGAACAGGTGTGGGTGAGTAGTGAAAAAAAATATTTTAGGTTCAATAAATTAAGCTGTAGCGTAAAAATGGAAAACGTTAAAGGAGAGCTTGTAAGTAAAGGAACTATTTCTGGAATGTTACTTTCAAAAAGCCATGAATAGCCCTCGTGTGGTCATCACCGGGTTGGGCGTATGTGCTCCGAATGGAACAGACGTTGCTTCATTTACCCATGCCATTAAAAATGGAATCTCAGGCATCACCCACCAGCCAGACTTGGAAGCTTTTGGGTTTTCTTGCCAAATTGCGGGAAAACCCGACTTAAGCGATGAGCGGATTGCTCAATATTTTTCACCGCTTGAATTAAGAAATTTAAACAGCAGCGGAATTGTTTATGGTGTAATTGCGGGTTTAGATGCCTGGAAAGATGCAGGTTTAGAAAAAAGCGCAGATGACGAACCGGATTGGGATAGCGGAACCATTTTCGGAACGGGAACATCGGGCATTGACAAATTTAGATGGGCAATTAATAAAATTGATGATATGGAAATCCGAAAGATCGGAAGTTCTGTAGTCATTCAAACCATGGCGAGCGCCGTGAGTGCCTTTCTTAGCGGCAAGCTTGGTTTGGGCAATCAAATCAGCACCAACTCTTCGGCATGTGCAACCGGAGCCGAAAGTATTTTGTTAGCCTTTGAAAGAATTAAGGCTGGTAAAGCGAAAAGAATGCTTGCTGGCAGCACCAGTGATAGCGGACCGTATATCTGGGGTGGTTTTGATGCCATGAAAGTTTGTACCTTTAAGCACAATAACGAGCCTGAAAAAGGAAGCAGACCCATGAGTGCCACTGCAAGTGGCTTTGTGCCCGGAAGCGGTGCCGGAGCAATGGTACTGGAAACCCTTGAGTCTGCCCTGGCCAGGGGTGCAAAAATTTACGCTGAAATATTGGGCGGCCATTTAAATTCTGGCGGTCAACGTGGTTTAGGCACCATGACCGCTCCAAATCCACAAGCTGTTCAGCGATGTATTAAAAATGCCATTGAAAATGCCGGAATTCGTGCTGATGAAATTGAGGCAATAAACGGACATCTTACGGCGACAGCAAAAGATGCACTTGAAATCGAAAACTGGAAAACGGCGTTGAACTCAACAGCTGAGAATTTCCCTTACATCAATTCTTTAAAGGGAATGATTGGTCATTGCATTAGCGCAGCCGGGAGTATAGAAAGCGTAGCCTCGGTTTTACAGCTTAAACATGGTTTTATTTTCCCAAATATCAATTGCGAAGATTTAAATCCCGAAATAACAGCCTTGATTAATGAGGACCGCATTCCGCAAAAGCTTGTCAACAAACCAATCGAGATCGTTGCAAAGGCTAGTTTTGGCTTTGGCGATGTGAACGTATGTGTAATTTTTAAAAAATACAACCATGACTAAAGACGAAATTATCGCAGCACTTAAAACGATCATCAAACCCTATAGCGAAGAAACAACAGTGCTCGAAACGCTAAGTGAAAACACAGATTTTATTAAAGATCTTAAAATCAATTCTGCCAACCTGGTTGATGTTGTATTAGATGTGGAAGAAAAATTTGGCATCGAAATAGACAATGATTCGATGGCGAAAATGCTCACCGTACAGGCAACTATTGAAATAATACAATCAAAGCTTGGCAACAATGCTGGGGAATGACATTGTCGATCTGTCGTTGGCTAAAGTCCAAAGCAACTGGAAGCGAAAAGGATTCCTGAATAAAATATTTACAGCCCATGAGCAGCTACTCATTCAATCTGCAACTAAGCCAGATGTGATGGTTTGGTTATTTTGGAGTATGAAAGAGGCTGCTTACAAAATTCATAACCGCAGAACCGGCATCAGGAGTTTTGCGCCTGCAGGTTTAGCATGTAGTGTCCAATCAGAAAATGGCTTAACATCTGGTATTGTTACCGTCGATCAGGATACGTACTTTACCAAAAGCAACATCAACAAAGAATACATCCATACCATCGCTACACCTCACCAGGATGATACAAAAGTAAAAGTGATGATCTATCAAACACCAAATCTGCCTGATCATTACAAAGAAACCTTTCCGGCATGTGTAAGTCATCATGGTCAATACCTGGCGCTTGTTTATTAACTTTCTGCAACTGCCGAAACTTTGACGCCTATTTAAACTAAAGCTTTTTTACAGTTCATAACACCAAATTTTCTCCATATTTTCTTTACAGAAGAATAGAATTGCATCCCTCAAAAAGCCTTATCTTTGCCCAAATCATAAAAAATAAAATATGCTTAAAGGATTTTTTAACGTACCCACTCCGGTAAACGAACCTATATTAAATTATGGCCCAGGCAGTAAAGAACGTGTTCTTTTAAAAGAAGCGTTGGCTGAAGCTCGCTCACACCAGCAAGACATCCCGATGTATATTGGCGGTAAACAAGTTCACACCGCGAAAAAGGGTAAAGTTGTTCCACCACACGATCATCAACATATTTTAGCGCAATATAGCATTGGCGACAAAACACATATTCAACAAGCTATTGATGCGGCATTGGCGGCAAAAGAAGATTGGGAAAACCTTCCATGGGAACACAGAGCCGCAATCTTTTTAAAGGCAGCTGATTTAATCGCTGGAAAATACCGTTATAAATTGAATGCAGCGACCATGTTGGGTCAAAGCAAAAATGCCTACCAGGCTGAAATAGACGCCGCTTGCGAGCTTATTGATTTCTTACGTTTTAACGTAAGTTACATGAGCGATATTTACAAACAACAACCTCCGGTTTCACCTCGTGGAAGCTGGAACAGAGTGGAGCAACGCCCATTAGAGGGTTTTGTTTTCGCCCTAACTCCTTTTAACTTCACCGCAATCGCAGCAAATTTACCAGCATCAGCAGCGATGATGGGTAATGTTGTGGTTTGGAAACCTGCAGATACACAAGTTTACGCAGCAAACCTTTTAATGGAAATTTTCCGTGAAGCGGGTTTGCCAGATGGCGTTGTCAATTTAGTTTATGCTGACGGACCAGAAACTGGCGATGTCATTTTCAATCACCCTGATTTTGCAGGTATTCACTTCACCGGTTCTACAAAAGTTTTCCAGGAAATTTGGAAAACGATTGGAACAAACATCCATAAATACAAATCATATCCTCGTATCGTTGGTGAAACTGGTGGAAAAGATTTTATTCTGGTTCATCCATCGGCACAAACTGATATTGCAAGTACTGCAATTGTTCGTGGTGCTTTCGAATATCAGGGACAAAAATGTTCAGCCGCAAGTCGTGTTTACATCGCAGAAAGCCTTTGGCCTGAAATTAAAAAGTTAATGCTACGCGATTTGGCTACATTTAAAATGGGTGGAACTGAAGATTTTACAAATTTCATCAACGCCGTAATTGATGAGCGTTCATTCGATAAATTAGCTAAATATATCGACCAAGCCAAACAGGATAAAGGCGTAGAAATTATTGCTGGCGGAAATTACGATAAGAGTAAAGGTTATTTTGTAGAACCAACCGTTTTAGTGGTCGACGATCCGAAATATACCACCATGTGCGAAGAGTTATTTGGTCCGGTTTTAACCGTTTACGTATACGCTGATAAAGATTTCGATTCGATTTTAGAAGTAATTGATACCACTTCGCCATACGCGTTAACAGGCGCTTTGATTGCGCAAGATCGTTATGCGATTGACAAGGCAAGCCATGCGTTACGCAACTCGGCAGGTAATTTTTACATCAACGATAAATGTACAGGAGCCGTTGTTGGACAGCAGCCATTTGGTGGTGCCAGAGGTTCTGGTACAAACGATAAAGCCGGTTCGATGATTAACTTATTGCGTTGGGTTTCTCCACGTACCATCAAAGAAGTTTTCGAATCGCCGACTGATTACCGTTACCCGTTTTTAGCCGAAGACTAATCTTTTTGCAAAGATAAATATGTAAAAACCTCTGAGCAATCGGAGGTTTTTCTTTTTAAAAACGATTTGGAAAGCAATGCAGTAATTAAATTAATGTTAGTCGGGCTTTGCGCTATATTTTTTAGCTGCCCTTACGCTGTGCCCAGGATGACAGCTAAAAAGATGTCGCTTCAATCCCGTTTATACACAGAAGTTTTTGCTACTATTTAGGGTTGCGGCTTTCCGTCATTTTGAAATCGATTTTCATGGGAGAAGCAACCTCATTCCTGATTCAAATGAGATTGCCACGAAACTATGAAAAATAATTTCTCGCAATGACGACCGTTTTTTAGCACGCTCAACTCCCCTCCTTGTTTCAAAGAGGGGTGCCTGCAAGGCGGGGTGGTTTTTACTTTGAACTACAACCCATAGTTTCTAAACCCGACAGAAGCGGCAGCCCCGAGTTTTTCACGAGGGCTATAGCAAATGGCGGGACTTGAGTACCTACGAAGAGCAAAACCGCTCATTTCCAAATCCTTTAAAACTATCGCCATTTCCAGCTGTTCTATATAAAAAACAACATCATGGAAAATCAAGATAACGAAAACTTAAAAGATAAAAATGCTGATAATTCGGCAGATAAAACCAATATGCCTGATGGATTGGTGCCTCGCCACCACAGCGATGAAAATAACGACAAAAACAAGGTAAAATCGGATGCTGGAAATTTGGGCAGAAATTTTGGAAGAGGTGATTTTGGATCAGAAGAGGCACGTGAAGATGCTGAAAAAGGGAACAAAGGCCATGCAGGTAACATGCCGAATACCGAAGAAAAATAAAGCCCTGGCATTAGCCAAGGCTTCTTTTACGTTATTTATTGATATCCTCTAAAACCTTATTGGTTAACTTTGGTACCGTGTAGTGTTTCTTTACGTTCTCAAGCGTAACAATGATGCCTTTTGTGTAGGCGTTATGCTTGTAATTAAAAATCGTTTCCAATACATCCGGATCGATATAACGGGCATTTGACCCATCAATAATTACATTGGTTTCGCGAGGAATATTAGTTAAAACCACCTGAATGGCAGCCTTATTTAAAAAAGATACTTCTTCGGCCAGTTTAATTCTAATGTTCTTTTTATCGCCTTCATTCGTAATTCTGTAAAAGTAAGGGTTACGCATGTTGGTGCGGAGCAGATAGAAAATTGAAACCAACATTCCGATAGCTACTCCTTTTAATAAATCGGTAAATAATACGGCAACAATGGTGACTACAAATGGCACAAACTGATCCCAGCCTTTGTGGTACATGTGCTTAAATAGGCTAATTCTCGTTAACCGATAACCAGTTACCAGTAATATGGCGGCCAAACACGAAAGCGGAATCATATTGATGATTTGCGGAATAAACAATAGCGATAGCAACAACCAAACACCGTGAAAAATGGCCGACATTTTGGTTCTCGCTCCTGCATTTACGTTGGCTGAACTCCGAACAATTACCGAAGTCATGGGTAAACCACCAATCATACCGCTAGCAACGTTTCCTATTCCCTGCGCAAGTAATTCTCTGTTTGTTGGCGATACCCGTTTAATAGGATCGATTTTATCAATTGCTTCGATGCTTAACAAGGTTTCTAAACTGGCCACAACCGCAATGGTTAGCGCAACGATGTAAACGTTTTTATTTGCCAATTGCGAAAAATCGGGTGTGGTAAATAAACCCATAAACTCAGAAAAACCTCCAACCACTGGTATTTTAACCATTTGATCGGCTCGCAAAGCATTATCTGTTCCGGCAAAGATAAGCGTACCAACCACACCAATTACTACCACGATTAATGGAGCGGGCACAATTGCCAGTTGCCTAACTTTTGGCCAGAACAACAAAATGAAAATAGATAGAACACTGATAACCACCGCAGCCAGGCTGAAATGTCCTATTGCAGCGCTAATGGCAGAAAACGTGTTTTCGTGATCTTGCTGAAAGAAACCTTCATCGCCACTGAAATCTGTATCCACTCCTAAAGCATGCGGAAGTTGTTTTAAAATTAAGATTAAACCAATTGCTGCCAGCATCCCTTCTATTACGCTTGACGGGAAATAATTGCCGATTGTTCCGGCTTTTACCAGGCCCAAAATAATTTGAAAAACCCCAGCTAAAACCACGGCTAATAAGAAAGTCGGGTAGCTGCCCAATGAGGTGATTGCGCCTAAAACAATAACTGTTAAACCAGCTGCTGGTCCGCTGACACTAAGCTGCGATCCGCTACAAGAAGCCACGACAATGCCGCCGATGATACCCGTAATTAAACCGGCAAACAGTTCTGCACCCGAGGCCAGTGCGATACCTAAACAAAGTGGCAAGGCCACTAAAAAAACAACAATACTTGAGGGAAGATCTCTTTTTAAATTCTTGGCAAGAAAATATTTCTTCACGTCCGAGCCTGAAAGGGCCGGGTTAAACTTTTGCATAACGATATAATTATCTGGTAAATTTTAACGAACAAATCGCTGGCGCTAACCTCATTTAAATTTTTCTTACAGATGATTCTGCCAGTATTTCCACCAGATCAATTGTAGTAAAACTAAAGGATTAGCTCAAAAAATAAACTAAATAAAGTTCGGTGGCGGTGTCGGAACCGTAGGGTGATATGGATCAACATACCGTTTGAAATGCTCAATAAAACTGCTCTTCAAAATGAAATGACTGGAAGAGAACTCGTAAGAAAAAATGGGATGGTTAAGTTCTAAAAGTTTGAAATCAGAAAATTTTGCAATGTCTTTGGCGGCATCTTTCCCGCCATCATGCTCTAATTCGATTTGCATGATCACCGCATTCATTATTTCTTTATCAATACTTGCACAAAATACCGGCGCACCAGAAATGACCATCTTCGCAGAGAAGATGAGCATAAATGCTGCAACGATGATGTATCTGTATTTTCTTAGAAACATTTTTTAAAATTCTAATCTCATTCTAATGTGATCTTACAAAAATAAACGGATAATTGGTTTTTCAATACTTTAAGTTGTAAAAAATATTGACTAGCCAATACGCTCGCTCATAAAGCAAATTTTCTCATATTTAATTTACGAAGAAAAAATCAACAATCGGCGTTTGGCTTAAGCTGAGTTTTCTTCATAATTTGCTTATTCGCTCAGTTTGGTTGTGTGAAAATTGAATGCTGACTTGCATTACCGCTAGGAATTTTTAATTTTAAATTCTCAACCTTCGGTAATGGATAAGAAAATAGCAATACTTCAAGATAAAACGAACCAAGCAAAGCTTGGCGGTGGGCAGGCAAGAATTGATAGTCAGCATAAAAAAGGAAAACTTACTGCCCGTGAGCGGATTCATTTTTTAATGGATGAAGGAAGTTTTGAAGAAATTGGCATGTTCGTAACACACCGCAGCACCGATTTTGGAATGGAGCGTGAAAAATACCTGGGTGATGGTGTGGTAACTGGTTACGGAACCATCAATGGTCGCTTAACCTATGTTTTTTCTCAGGACTTTACTGTTTTTGGGGGGTCATTATCTGAAACCCATGCCGAAAAAATCTGCAAGCTGATGGATATGGCCATGAAAAATGGTGCTCCATTAATTGGATTAAATGATAGTGGTGGCGCACGGATTCAGGAGGGCGTGGTTTCTTTAGGTGGTTATGCCGATATTTTTTACAAAAATGTACAAGCTTCGGGAGTTATTCCGCAGCTTTCTGCCATTATGGGGCCTTGTGCAGGTGGTGCGGTATATTCTCCTGCCATTACCGATTTTATTTTAATGGTAGAAAATACCTCTTACATGTTTGTTACCGGACCAAACGTAGTAAAAACGGTTACACATGAAGAAGTCACTTCAGAAGAATTGGGTGGCGCAACCACGCATGCAACTAAATCAGGCGTAACGCATTTTGCCTGCGCCAATGAAATTGAGGCGATTAATCACCTTAAAAAATTACTGAGTTATATGCCTCAAAATTGTGAGGAAATACCTGAGCAAGTTGATTTTGAAACTGGCGATGAAAGTAGATTATCGTTAAATACCTTTATGCCAGAGAATGCTTCTCAACCTTATGATATTCGGGAAATTATCAACGAAGTGGCAGATGAAAATAGCTTTTTGGAAGTTCATGCCATATATGCTGAAAATATTGTGGTCGGGTTCGCCCGTTTGGCAGGCAGAAGCATCGGTATTGTAGCCAATCAACCCGCTTATCTGGCTGGCGTTTTAGACAGCAATTCATCCACCAAAGCTGCTAGATTTGTTCGCTTTTGCGATTGTTTTAATATTCCTTTATTGGTTTTTGAAGATGTACCCGGCTTTTTACCGGGAACTGATCAGGAGTGGAATGGCATCATCAGCAATGGGGCGAAATTACTCTATGCCTTTAGCGAGGCAACGGTTCCACGCATTACAGTCATCACCAGAAAAGCTTATGGCGGCGCTTACGATGTAATGAACAGCAAACACATTGGTGCCGATATGAATTACGCCTGGCCAAGTGCCGAAATCGCTGTAATGGGTGCCAAGGGTGCAGCGGAAATCATTTTCAAAAAAGAAATTACGGCATCAGCAGATCCGCAGGAGAAATGGCTGGAGAAAGAAAAACTTTATTCGGATATTTTTGCAAACCCTTATCGTGCTGCAGAACGTGGTTTTATTGATGAAGTGATTGAGCCTGCCCAAACCAGAATAAAGTTGATAAAAGCTTTTAAAATGTTAGAAAATAAGGTGGTGAATCATCCACGTAAAAAACACGGCAATATACCTTTGTAAGGATGGAAGATGGATGAGGGGAAATGGAAAATTTCAAATCTCACAAAGTATTTCAATTTACATATTTACATCTTATATAGTTTTGTAACGATGGAAGATGGATGAGCGAAAATGGGAAATGGAAAACTCCTTATCCAATAATGTAGCTCCATCATCCATTTTACATCTTTCATACCTTTATAACAATGGAAGATGGTAAATTCACGCCTACATCATCCATTTATATATTTACATCTTACATGTCACCATGTTAAAAAGAATAGACATCCTATTAATGGCCTTTTGCACAGGTTTAATTGTTGCGAACATTTACTATTGCCAACCCCTGGTGATTCTAATTGCCAAAGATTTTAATTTAACAGAAACTTATGCGGGTCGAATCACTTACATCACTCAAATAGGCTATGCAATAGGTTTGTTTCTGCTTGTTCCGCTGGGCGATATGTTTGAACGTAAAAAACAAATCCTGATCATCACCGGAATGGCAATTTTAGCTTTGTTAACCGCAGCGGTTTCGCATTCGTTTTTCCTGCTCGAAATCGCTTCGCTGCTGATAGGCATTTGCTCCATTGTTCCACAGCTTATTTTACCGCTTGCAGCTAATTTAAGTACTGATGAAAATCGTGGGGCAAACATTGGCATGATTATGAGCGGACTATTGGTGGGCATTTTGGCATCGAGAGCTGTTAGTGGCAGCATTGGTTTCTGGTTAGGCTGGCGGGCAGTTTACTACATGGCTGCAGGAATCTGCGTATTGCTTATTCTCTTAATGGCGAAACGGTTTCCTCAAAGTTTCCCGGCATTTAAAGGCAGCTATAAACAATTAATGAGTTCGATGTTTGGTTACATCAAAACCCAGCCTGCACTCCGCGAAACCTCAATTATCAACTTTTTAGCTTTCGCCATCATCAGTGCTTTCTGGACTACAATGGTATTGTTTCTCGCCAATCCACCATTCAGTTTTCAAACCCTACAAATCGGATTGTTCGGAATTGCCGGCGCAGCAGGTGCATTGGCAGCGCCACTGGTAGGAAAACTAAGTGATGGCAACAATCCACGTAAAAACCTGATGATTGGTTTCATTTTGCAAATCATCAGCATTGCTTTGTTTTATTTCACCGGCAGTCATTTGTATCTGTTTGTTATCGGAATTGTACTCATCGATATTGGTCAGCAGGCGATTCACGTCACCAACCAGACCCGTATTTATACTTTAATTCCCGAAGCCCGAAACCGCCTGAATACCATCTTCATGTCAGTAAGTTTTATCGGTGCCAGCTGCGGCTCGGCACTGGGTTTATGGCTTTGGGGGCATGGCGGCTGGGCAATGTTTTGCTACGGTATGACTGGAATCATCCTGTTAAATATTTTAATATATTTATTTTACGGACGAAAAAAAATTAAAACTTGAGCAGCTTAGTACAAATTGAACAAATATTTCCTTCACTCACCTGGCGCATCCGCCATGAGGTAATGTATCCGGAACTTCCTTTCGACAGCGTAAAGTTGCCAGATGATTTTGATGGTTTACACTTTGGCCTTTATGCCGACCATAAACTCACTGGTGTAGTTTCGTTGTTTCACAAAGGAGATGTTTACCAATTCCGGAAACTGGCCGTCCTGGCTGATGTGCAAAAATCAGGTTATGGCTCTCAACTGATGGAATATATCTTAGATTTTTGTAAAATTCAAAAAGCAAGTAAGCTATGGTGTAACGCCAGGGTGAATGCTAAAGAATTTTATTATAAATTTGGATTCCATGAGACCGAAAAAACCTTTTTTAAAGATGGGTATGATTTTGTTGTAATGGAAAGAGAACTTTAATAGGAAAATCGTCATGCTGAACTTGTGTCAGCACCTATTGAATTAGATCCTGAAATAAATTCAGGATGACGGCAGATAAAATAAAAATATGGCTAAGAAAAAAGAAGACGCTAACCTGCCTCAGGCGCAGGATAAGAAAAAACACGTTGCTGTGGTAACCAAAAAATCGTTGCAGTTTTTAGAAGAATACATCAATAACCCTGCTCCTACCGGTTACGAGTGGGAAGGACAGAAATTATGGTTAAATTATTTGAAGCCGTATATTGATGAGCATTTTGTAGACAATTATGGCACTGCGGTTGGTGTAATTAATCCAAAAGCACCTTATAAAGTTGTAATTGAGGCTCATGCCGATGAAATTTCATGGTATGTGAATTACATCACAAATGATGGTTTAATTTACGTAATCCGCAATGGTGGTTCTGACCATCAGATTGCACCCTCTAAACGTGTAAACATCCATACCGAAAAAGGATTGGTTAAAGCTGTTTTCGGCTGGCCAGCCATTCATACCCGCCATGGCGAAAAAGAACAGGCACCAGAACTGAAAAATATTTTCCTGGATTGTGGCTGTACTTCCAAAGAAGAAGTGGAGAAATTGGGTATTCACGTGGGTTGCGTAATCACCTACGAAGACGAGTTTATGGTTTTAAACGACCGTTATTATGTTGGTCGTGCTTTAGATAACCGCGTTGGTGGTTTTATGATTGCCGAGGTTGCCCGTTTGTTAAAAGAAAACAAGAAAAAACTTCCCTTTGGTTTATACATTGTAAACTCAGTACAGGAAGAAATTGGTTTACGTGGCGCTGAAATGATTGCGCAACGCATTAAACCAAATGTGGCTATCGTTACGGATGTAACTCATGATACCACTACGCCAATGATCAATAAAAATACACAGGGTGATTTATCAGCGGGTAAAGGTCCGGTGGTTTCTTATGCTCCGGCGGTTCAAACTAATTTGAATAAGTTGTTGATTAAAACTGCAGAGAAAAACGAAATTCCGTTTCAACGCCAGGCATCATCCCGTTCTACCGGAACAGATACCGATGCTTTTGCATATTCAAACGGCGGTGTTCCATCGGCATTAATTTCATTACCATTGCGCTACATGCACACTACGGTAGAAATGGTGCACAAAGAGGATGTTGACAATGTGATCAGCTTGATTTACCAAAGTTTGCTAAACATTAAAGACGGACAGGATTTCAGAGAATTTAAATAACACCACAGTCGTCATTGCGAGGAGCGCAGCGACGTGGCAATCTCTTTTGTTACAAATTAAGGTTTAAGGCTAGCTTCTTAAACCTTAATTGTAATTCATGAAAAATCATTTCGCAAGCATGAACTATTCAACAGTTAAATATATCGTATATCTCTGTGGAATCTATTCAATTTCGTTTGCAATTTTCCATGCATACTTTTGGAAACTATTTGACTGGAAACAAGATCTCAAAAAAATTTCACTCGCCAATAGAGCAATAGTACAAATAGCAAATCTCCGGTTAATTTATATTTTTATCGGTATAGCAATAGTCTGTTTTGTATTTCCAAAAGAATTAGTTAGCAGCAGATTAGGTAATGTATTTCTGCTTGGCATCTCTTTGTTTTGGTTAGGAAGAACAATCGAGCAATTTATTTTTTTAAGGATAAAAAGCAAACTCATAACAGGCCTTACCGCTACATTTATGATAGGAACTTTATTATTTGCTTCTCCGGTTTTGATGAAAATATTTTTATTCAAGCCCTGTAAAGTTGTGATTAGAAAGTAATTTAAAAATGAAAAAACTGGTATTGATCCGCCATGGCGAAAGTATTTGGAATGTAGAAAATAAATTTACAGGCTGGACAGACGTTGATTTAGCGGATCAGGGCTATCTGGAAGCCAAAAAAGCAGGCGAAATTTTAAAGAAAAACGGTTACAACTTTGATATTGCTTTCACCTCACTTTTAAAAAGAGCCATTAAAACCCTCCATATCATTTTAGAAGATCTTGACCATCTCTGGATTCCGGAATATAAAAGCTGGCATTTAAACGAACGTTTTTATGGAAACCTGCAGGGATTAAATAAGGAAGAAACAGCCAAAAAGTATGGCATTGAGCAAGTTCAAAAATGGCGGAGAGATCCGGAAGAAGAACCGCCGGCCATTACAATAACCGACGAGCGCTGGCCTGGTAACGATTCAAGGTATCAATCGTTAAAACCTGATGAGTTACCACTAACCGAAAACCTCAGTGATACGATTGCTAGGGTACTTCCTTTCTGGATTGAATCGATTGTACCTGCCATTAGCAAAAATGAAAAAGTGATTATCTCGGCTCATGGAAATAGCCTGAGAGCCTTAATCAAATACATTGATAAACTCTCAAATGATGAAGTTACAGCATTGGAAATTCCAACCGGAGTTCCTTTAGTTTATGAGCTTGATGATGATCTCCAAAAAATTCGCCATTATTATTTAACGTAGTCTTTAAAAACAAAAACCCCTCAAACGTTTCCATCTGAAGAGCTTTGTTACTTTGAGAAGCGTAAAAGAATTATTTTATATTTAAGTCTGTAGCACCTTTAACATCTGTCGAAACTTCGCCTAAAATGCCAGCGTTTACATTCTGAGCAGTATAAACTTTAACGAAGTCTACCGTATTTAAGGTTACCTTTTTACCGGTTGAATCAACAGCCCACGAGATGTCGAAGCTGTTGTAAAGATTCGTTTTATAATCATCACCTGTTGAATAACTATCTGTGTAGCCCCAATCGAAAGCTGCATTGGTTACGATACCAGAACTGTTCAATGTTGATGGCAATAAAGTACCTTTAAAAGTTATTTTATCCTGATTTGAAGCAAACAATGGATAAAAATTAATCCGCTTTGCACTGTTGTTTACAAAACCACTATTCCCCTGGTTATCTGTCCAGGCTACATTTGCAGCCGCTTTCGGATTGGTGTAGGTAATTTCATAATTTTTGATGGTCGTTGCTTTCGCATATTCACTTCCAGCCAATTCAAACCATTCATCATCAGGTAAACCATTGCCGTTTTTATCCTGGCTCACCATTACAATTCCTGGTTCAGCAAAAGCGTAAGGTGGACCGAAAGGATTTCCATAAATTGCTAAATCGGCTCCGGTTTGATTTACCACTGAGTGGTCAAAACCAAAAACGATGTAACCACCAAAACCACCTAACGAAACCATATTTGCAGTACTCCCAATTAATTTCTGCGCTTGCTCCGGAGAACCTAAAGAAGCATTATTAATGTGTTGGCCAGGCGCTGGTGCATATTCAAAAACTTTACTGATAAATTTGCTGCTGGTTGGCGTAGCAGCAACTACCGGAACCGGAACAGTAATGGTATATTGATGCGTAAAACTTCCGGCCTCATTGTATCCCTTGTAATCTACAATATAGGTACCCGCTGTAGTTGGCGTAAATCCAAAATTGTAAGCCGTACTCACTACTTTACCATCCAGCTTCCATTCATGCTGGAAACCTTTTCCGTTGTTTGAAACTGCATATAATTCAGTTTTCGAATTTACCTTTCCTGTAAGGGCATTTTCGGTGATGCCCATTTTCCCGTCAGGTGCAGTTACTGAATCTTTTTTACATCCAAAAAAGAATAATGATACAGCAAATAAAACCAATAGGTGCTTGTTAATTTTCATTTTTATATTTTGAGGGTCAATTATTTAGTGTAGAAAACCAAATGAGCCGGTACATCTCCTGTAACTACAGAGAGTTTCTTTTTACCAGTTTTATCAAAGCAGTACAATGCACCAGGCGAAACATAATCCTTAGCATCGGTAAGGTAAATGTCGGATGAGATCGGGTCAACTGCAATTCCATAAGGCATGATAATTTGCTTTTCGGTTCCATCACTGATAAAGCCGCCGGCAATTACCGTTTCATCTTTAACATTTATTTTTGAATACGAAACCACCGTAGACATGGTTGCATTGCTCCAGGCGGTACTGATAATGTAAGCAAAATCTTTATCTATGGTAAAGGTGCTGGCTTCAATATCGAACTTTTTCTTCACGGTTTCAGTTTTGGTATCCACCACATAAAGGTTTGATTTAATACTTCCATAATCACCTCTTGACGTCACATACAAATCGCCATATTGATCAGCTTTTAAACGATTAAGATTAATGGCAACATCAATCTTTTTGGTTTCCAGATTAGTGGCTAAATTAATTACAGAAATTGTACGCTCATAATTGCTGCTGGTATAACCGCCAGAATTTGCCACGTACAACTTATCGCCAACTACAGCCAAATCTTCAGGCTGGCGGCCAACCGTAATTTTGGTATCTATTTTAAATGATGCGGTATCAATTACCCCAACGTAACCATCATAGGACGTTACGTAAGCCTTATTTTTGTAAAATGCAACATAACGACAGTTTGGAATATCAACCTGTGCCAGTTTTTTCGTCGTTTTAACATCTAGAATTTCCAGTTTGTTTGAGCCATTTACCACCACATAAAGTTTTGATCCATAGATTTTAATATCATTACCTACATCACCTAAACCTAAAGTTACACCCGGATTAGCCGCTCCATAAAGGTTTCTGCGGTAAACGCCGGTTGCATAATCATAATAATCTAATGAAGCTTTGTTCGAACCAAAATTTCCTTCATTCAAAATATAAAGGCCATTTACGGCAGTAATGCCTTGCCCGGGTAACTGAACCTGCTCCTCTGGCGTAACCGATTTATCTTTTCGGCAAGACCATAAAACGGTACTTAAGCCGAACAACATTAACATTTTAACAGTTGTAGAATTTTTCATTTTGTATTAATTAAATTTTGTAATAAGTGTAATTCTGAAATTTCTTCCAGGCATTGGATAATTAAGCACCACATCGTAGTACTGGTTAAAAACATTATTCAATTCAGCAGAAATGCTGTAGTTTATTTTTGAAGCGTTAATGGAATACCGAACTGCCAAATCATGAGTATACCACGGTTCTACATAGTTAACGGGGATATTTGCTTTCTGGCTATAGCGTTCGCCAGTGTAGATGTAACTGTAGCTTAACCCAAAGTTTTTATAATCTGATGCCAGCGTAAACGAGGCACTATTTACCGGGATATAAGGAATCTGCTGACCAAAAAGCTCACTTGCGGGAGTAACATCCAAGGCCTGCTCATAGGTATAATTGGCCTTTGCAATGATATTAAGCTGGTCGAAATTCCAATGGCTTTGCAGATTCGTTTCTAAGCCTTTTACTTCTACTTTGCCCAAATTCAACATGGTCCAGCGGAATAACGTTAAGGTAGGTATGGCAACAATTTTATCCCTTATATCGCTATAGTAAACATCTGTTTGAAGCGAAATGTGATTGAGTTTTTTACCTTCAAAAGATTTCGAATAGGTAAAGCCAAAATCGTACTGACTCGTATATTCCGGATTCAGCTTACTGTTACCAATAAAAGTATAGTACAGATCATTAAAAGTTGGCATCCTGAAAATTGATTTGTAGAAGGCCCTTAACCTCAAATTATTTTTTGTAAAGGGCTGCCAGGAAGCCATTACGGTTGGCGTATACTCAGTTTTATCGCCTGCTGGCGTATTATTTCTAACCTGATCGTTAACCAGGGTTGCCAAAACATTGCCCTGGATGTTAAACCTTGGCCAGCTAAATTTCGTAGCCAGGGCGACTAAACCAGTTTGCCTTTCCGGATAGGCGAAGTTTTCCAGGTTGGCATCCAATTGCTGATAGGTATAATCTGTTGATAAGGAAAGATCCCAGAATTTAGTGAAATGATACAAACCTGCAAGTGATAAATAGAATTCTTGCTGTGCATATCGGTTATCTAATGCGCCAAATAGTGAAACCCGATCCGGATCAAGATATCTGGTAAAATCATATGCATATTTGGCATTTGCGAGGAATTGAAATTTTCGATTTACCTTAGTTTCAAAAGATGACTGAGCAAAGAAGTTATCGTCCCACTGGCGCTGGGTAAAATCAAATTTATTGGAAACAATGGCACCGGGCACTCCCCTTTCGCTATTGTAGTTGTATAACTTGATTTGCCATTTGCTGCTATCAAGCGTAGTACCATACAAACCAGCCTCCATTCGTTTTGCAAAAATATCTGCGTTGTGCCTCACTACCGTTGTATCATAAACGCCATTGGTGTACCGGTATTTGTATTTCCCATTGGCATTGATGAGTTCGGCATTTAAACTTAGCGACAAGCGCTTTCCCAATTGATGGTAATACGTAAGCGAAGGATCAATTAGGCCGAAGGAACCTGTTTTAACAGCAATCCTAAAATTTCGGGGTTTATCAGCTTCAAACGAAGGAACAATTGTTTTTAAATAGAGTGAACTGGCTGAAGCAAAAGCTTTAGCTGGCATTAACAAATCACTTTTTTGCCCGCTGTAAAGCGAAATTTCTTCAATGTTATCAAGTGAATATTTACCCAAATCTACCTGGCCATTTTGTGCGTTGCCCAATTGCACACCATCATAAAATACCGCGGTATGGTTGGTACCCATACTGCGAACGTTAATGGTTTTTAAACCACCGATGCCACCATAATCTTTTAGTTGAACACCTGAAAAATAGCGAATAGCGTCAGCCACAGATAAGGCGCTTAAATTTTTTAATTCTTTACCATTTAATATCTGTAGCGGTGTGGGCGAAAGGTTTTGTGTAGATCTTCTTTTCTGTTTGATTTCTACTTCCTTCAATACATTAGCTTTTAAAGAATCTGTTTGCGCAACAGATAATTCAGGCATGAGAATAGCCGTCCAGAAAATGAACAAGCAGATAGAGTAATATTTTACGCCATTAAAGGCAGGTAAAAACCTAAACATTTTGGTGTGAGTTTAATCCCCACAGCAAACAGAATTACAAGAAATGAAAATACGGAATACCAAAAGTACCTCATCTCTAGCTTCAATCCCCGAAAGCTATGAAATATTGCTAGAGGCAGGTCTTCTGACTTGCTCCCGGGTTTCTTACCTTCCCATTTCATGGATATGAAACAGTGGCTTTATGAATAGAAATCCGTTACGGAGCTTACAGCTGCGGGACAGTTTTGGATTTACACCAAATTCCCTTTTAATTCCGGGTGTTAAGCGGAAACCAAAAGCATGGCAAAGGTAGCCAAAATTTGAAAAGAATTCTGAAAATATAAAATTGTTCAAAAAACAGACGTCAATGCAGGTTAACCGACAAAATTTGATGGCTATCTATGTTCAGCTAAAACAGAATTATTCGTTTGTGGGATCGCTAATTTCAATCCAAACCGGGCAATGGTCACTCGTTTTTTCCCATCCACGAACATGCTTATCTACCCCTGCCTTTAAAAGCCTTTTCTCCAGCTGAGGACTAAGCAGAAAATGATCGATTCTCAACCCTGCATTCCTGCCATAAGCATTTCTAAAATAATCGAAGAAAGTGTAAATCACTTCATTAGGAAACAGTTTTCTAATGGCATCTGTCCACCCTTGCGCAACAAGATCATGAAATGCTTTACGCACTTCAGGTCTGAAAAGCGCATCTTCAACCCAACGCTCAGGCTTATAAACGTCGAGTTCAGTGGGCATTACGTTATAATCTCCAGCCAGTACAACAGGTAAGTTGTATTCTAAAAGCTTTGCTGCATGCTGTATTAATCGCTCAAACCAGGCCAATTTGTAATCCAGTTTTAAACCTGGAGCAGGGTTTCCGTTAGGCAAATATAAACAGCCGACAACTACCCCATTTACCAAAGCCTCAATGTAACGGCTGTGCAAATCTTCCGGATCGCCGGGCAAGCCTCTTTTTAATTCCTTTATTTCATGCCCACGAGATAAGATGGCCACACCGTTCCAACTTTTTTGCCCATGCCAAATCGCATGATAACCTGCATCCAAAATGGCTTGATGAGGAAATTTCTCATCAGGAGCTTTCAGTTCCTGCAAACAAACCACATCCGGCTGGGTTTCTTCGAGCCATTTTAACAAAACCGGTAAGCGTCCGTTTACGCCGTTTACATTATAGGTTGCTATTCTCATCTTCAAAAATATTGGAGCACTAAATTAAAGGAACAAAATATTGATCAAATTAAAATGATATTAGGGATTTTGCGATTTTGTATATAAAACCATCTAAAATAATTAAAGTTGACTCTTTTTTCCTTTTTGATAAAAGTATTTTAAGTTTTTGCGCTTATCTTGCAATTATATTTAATTACTCCCGTTAATAAATGTCTGAAGTTGCTTTAAATATCCGTAAAGATAACGTAAAAGATATTCGTCAGTTATACGATAAATATGCTGGCATGCTTTTAGGTTTTATCCGAGGAACGGTTCAAGATCATAAAAGGTCAGAAGAACACTTAATTAAAATTATATCTGCATTTGCTATAGAAAGCAATGGCCGCCCAACCTCTTGGTTAGCGTTGAGGCAGTATGCACAATTTAAACTAATTGAGTTTTCTTCAGCAGATCATGAAGGTGGTAAGTTACGAAATGCCAATGAGACTAACGATGATTTAAACTTGTTAAATGATGATGAACGCATTGTTTTCCAGGCGGTTTATTATCAGAAAAAATCAATCTCTCAGCTGGCAAACTTACTTAACAGAAACGAAGATATTTTGCGCACCCAATTAAAATCATCAGTAGATAAAATCAGGAAAGCTCGTGGAAATTAAAAGATTGATAGATAGCGGCCTAATGGAAACCTATGTAATGGGCGTGGCAACGGATGACGAAGTTCAGCAGGTGTTATTGCTTAAAAAACAATATCCTGAATTTGATGAGGCTTTAACAAAACTGGAATTGGACATGGAAATACTTGCTCAAAGTATGGCTGTTCCTCCACCTCCCGGAATATTATCTAGAATTGAGCAAGAGGTAAATGAAATTAAACTTCGTGAGCAAAATTTAGATCGCTATACTCCACCAGAACACAAATATCAGCAAGCTGAACAGGAAAAAGTAAAACAAGATCGCTACATCGAGGTAGAGTCTGAATCAAACCAGATGCGCATCAGTAAAGCATGGCGATGGGTTTTTGCGGCTGTTTTTGTATTAGGAAAAATATTTCTGGGTTTTGCCATCTATTTTTATCTGGAGAACCGTCAGGCGCAGGAGCAAATTAAAGATTTAAAACTAGAGATTAAAGATATCCGATCCATCAGGTAAAACGCGTTAAATAACATTTTTCAAAACGATAAGATCAATTGCTGGTTATAATATCTATAATTCAGCAATATGAACGATCAGTTATCATCAAACGGAAATCCCAAATTATATATGTTACTCTTAGGTTCGAAGGCACCTAAGCGAAATGTAGAGCAGCACGACTATTTTTTCGGAATTGCGCATTCTTTAAAAGAACTTGTGCCAGACATTAACGCCTTTTGGCCTGAAGCTGGTAACAGCATCCATATTGATGGTTGGCGTGAGGTGAATGAAGTTGATGGTTTCCGAATTCAGGTTAAGCCAAGAATTGCCGGGCATAACACTTCTCCGCATAAATTATTTTTCATCAATCTGGGTGGCTACCAATCTGGCAAATTAGAAGAACAGCACTACATTGTTTTAGGTGTGAAAGATGACCGTGCTGCTGCCATTCAGGATGCAAAAAAAACAGTGTTTTTTAAAACCAACTCCGTAAAAGGTGCTAATTCGCATATTGATGAAAAATACGGAATTGACATTGATGATATTTATCGGGTGGAAGATATTTTGAGTCCGCAGCATAAAGAGAAGTATCATATCGAAATTACGCCGAATGCAGACCTACCAGAAGATGAAATCCATCTGGGTTACTTTAAACTAGATAAAATTTAAAGATAGTAGACTGAAGGCAAGATTATCTTAAACCTTTCCAATTAAATCATGTTATTAGATTACAACAAAAACCAATAATATGAAAAAGTTAATTTATTTAATGGCCGTTTCAGTTTCGGCCCTGGCATTTCAAGCGTGTGGCGGTGGAGATAAAGATGCGAAAGAAACAGCAGACAGCTTAAACATGAGCAAAGACACCACCACAAACGCTGCTGCAACCGGTGGTATTGCTGTTGATGATGCTGATGCGAAATTTACTACAGCTGCTGCAGTAGGCGGAATGGCAGAAGTTGAACTTGGAAAACTGGCATTGCAAAAAAGTAGCAATCCACAGGTAAAAGAGTTTGCAACAATGATGGTGAATGACCATGGAAAAGCAAATACCGAATTAATGGAAATTGCTGCAGCGAAAAACATTACCTTACCATCTACAGTTGATGAAGAGCACAAATCCAAAATGGATGATTTAAGCAAAAAATCGGGTGCTGATTTTGATAAAGCTTATGTTGATGCCATGGTTGACGGGCATAAATCTACCTTGAAATTAATGGAAGATGAATCGAAAAGCGGAGCAGATGCGGAGTTAAAAGCATTTGCAACTAAAACTGCTCCTGTGGTTCAAACACATTTAACAATGATTAATAAAATTAAAGATGGCATGAAATAAGTTTTCATCACATCATAAAAAAAACCGGAGCTGATGCTCCGGTTTTTTTTATGCTTTTACTTTTTTCATTACTTGTTCTGTTGCAGCTTCGCAGAAATCAATACCCGAATAATCTGGATTGTAGCCCCCAATATAAGGAACCGCTAGAATATAAATGCGTTCATTTGCTCTTCCATCTTTATCTACCACCTGAAAAAAATCGTTAATGGTTATTCCAGGAACACTCAGAAAATATTCTCCGTTCTTATGTTTCTCAACCAGTTTGTTTTTTTGTTTTAACTGTTTTTCGGCTTTTTCAGCGTCTTTAAACCGCAATGTAGCCGGGCTTATTGTACCGTCATCTATTAAGCCCTGGAAAGGAAAATCTTCGAATGATAAATGGGGTTGTCCAACGCAGTCAACAAACATGTCGTAGCTTTCAGAAATCTCCTTTCCATTTTCATCTTTGTAATAGTAGGTTGCGCCACCTTCAGGATTTGGCTCAACGCGACTGTCATCACCAACGGAAACAATATCTAATACGCCGGCATCATGAAGGGCCATTAAATCGCGACATGAACTTTGAGGCACAAAAGCAATTACAATTGAAATCAAAGGCATCAACACTTTTTGAAGCCTCAACATATCTTCTGCTGGCAAGTATTTCGCCGGATAATTCATTGCAAAACTTAACACTGCCAGTACTTCCTTCCAATAAATCGATTCCTTTTTTTCAATAGATTTTTCAGCCTCCAAATATTCTTTTTTAAAGAGATCAAAAGGTGGTAACTTTTCCCGATAATCCATCATGGCATCAACAAAAGTTTCCAGATCCATGTCTTTTATCCGTTCATAAAATTTTGGTTCTTTCTTTTTAAATTGTTCCTTAAAGTTTTTTTCAAAAACATAATCGAGTGCAATGAAACCCCCATTTTCTTTAATATGCTTTTGAATCTGTTTTTTGCTTAGTGTGGTATCTTTACCTAAATGACTATCTTCCAAATGAAACCGGATGGCAGGTAACAGTCCATTTCTGGAATGCATCACAATTTTAAATTTACTGCTTTTTGGATCTAGTTTGAACAAATAGGTTCCATCATCATTTTGTGTAAAAACACCATTATTTCTGGCCAGCGTTCTAATGGCATCAACGGCAGTTAACGATGAACCTTTCAGGGCAATAGCTCCATTAAAATGTTTAGCCAACTTTTTTGGTGGATATGGAGCATCAAAATAACCAGGAATTTTACCTTCGTATTTTTTTGGCCAATGGTGTCCGGTACAAATCATGATTTCGTCAAAAATCAACTCATCTTTATTATCTAGCTGAACCTTAACCTTTTTATTTTCCTTATCATCAAAAACGTTCGTTACCGTTGTATTTAGATGAACTTTTGTAGAAATCGACTTTTTTTTGGCTTCTGCCATCAACAGATCAAATTGTGCCGAAAGATATTCACCAAAAAACAATCGCGGTAAAACCTTGTATTCATTAAACTTTGCCGAATTAATATCGAATTTCTTTAACACAGATTTAGGCGCAATTTTCACCCAATCTTCTATCGAATTGTAGATAACTGGAATTTCATTATCTGATACGTTTGTGATATGTTCCTTCGCTGCGCCTTCCGGGCTATAGGGCATACCCGACCCTAAAGATGCTTTCCTTTCGAAAATCTCGATCTCGATATTTTTTAAGCCAGACTCAATGAGTCGCTTATAGATAAAAAGTCCGCAAGGACCGCCGCCAAGTATTGCAATTCTTTTGGTTGAAACCTTTTTGCTCATGTATTAGGAGTAGAAAATTTGTTGATATATAATGCCTAAAACAGGATTTATCATTTTAAGCTTTTCTTACAATCCTAAAAAAAGAAAATTGTTTTGTTCATGAAGCACTATCTTTTCACCTAAGTGATTGAGTAGCCCTTTTGTTTCTTTTCTTTTTGCAGCACCTCATCGATTGCGGTTACTAGCTTTTTAAATATAATAGGTTTAACTAAGAATTTATCGCCGTTTACGCCAAATGCATCTATTGCATATTCTTCATAAGAGGTTACAAAAAACAAAAACCGAACACTATCACGAAGTACTTTAGCCACATCCAAGCCTGATATGTCCATCCTGATATCAAGAAACAAGAAATCAATATCGCTCTCCGATCTAAGATCCATTATCGCTTTCGCAGGATCGATATAGGTTTTTACAACCTCAAAATCGGGTATTTTTGAAAGGAAATTTGCAAGAATATCAATGCTGAGCTGATCATCATCGACAATTATACATTTATAAGGAGAATTATTAGCGTAGTCCATTTAGAATTTTTGCTACTGTAAGCAAACGGCAAGCCAAACACAAAATTACAGGCTGTAGTTTTTCAACTACAACGGGATAACCTACTTTCCTCAACGGAAAACTATAATTAAAATGTGGCGTTGTTAAAGCAAATATTCTAAATTATGAAATCATTAGAAAGATTTATTACAGCGCAACACGATAGTTATGAACAGGCACTTTCAGAAATAAAAGGCGGAAGAAAAACAAGTCATTGGATGTGGTATATTTTTCCACAAATCAAAGGCTTAGGCCATAGCGACACTGCAAAATATTATGCTTTGCAAAACACCTTGGAAGCGGAAAATTATTTAAATCATCCTGTTTTAGGAAAAAGATTAATTGAAATTTCCAGCACATTATTAAAGCATCAAGGTAAAACCGCAAATGAAATTTTCGGTTATCCGGATGACTTAAAACTACACTCTTCTATGACCCTTTTTTCACTTTTACCAAACAGCGACCCGGTATTTGATAACGTCTTATTAGCTTATTTTAACGGCATAGGAGATCAAAAAACAATTGAAATTTGTAGCGCATAAATTTGGATAGTTTAAAACCAATGTGCTATTTTGCTGTTTCAATTATAATTCATTCATGTTTGAGCGCATGTTTGGGTTTAGATATGGGATAGGCTTTTTAGCCTATCCTTTTTTTATGATAATGGTAATGCAAAATAAAATACCGAGCCCTTACCCGTTTCGCTTTCTACCCAGATCCGCCCGTTATGCCGCTCTATAATTTCAGCGCTCAAATATAGTCCAATTCCGAAACCTGATATGGTGTGGTTGGTGGCTACACGGTAGTAACGTTCAAATAATTTTTTGGCATCCTGTTCAGTAATGCCAATCCCTTCATCACTCACACTTACAATTACTTCTGCTCCGGTAATTTCGCAATTAACTTCAATATGGGTTCCGTTAGCTGAGTATTTATGCGCATTGCTCAACAGGTTTGAAATTACATTCCCAATTTTATCACGGTCGCCGTTCACCGTTACCTCACACGAACTACCAAAGTGTATTTCATGTGTTGATGGAGAAATAAATGACTCATCGATAGTTTCCTGTAATAGCTGATCCAGCCTGAAAGGTCGTTTATCAATCAGCAATTTCCCTGACTCTAATCTTGAAACATTTAAGAAACCATTAATCATGGCGGTCATTTTTCTCACCTGGATGTAAGCTTTATCCAAAGCATTTGTAGAATAGTCATCATCTGCATTCTTGGCTTTGCGCTGGAGTACCTGCACAAAACCATTGATGGCCGTGAGTGGTGTTTTCAGCTCATGGCTTACCATTCCAATAAAATCATTTTTGCGAAGTTCATCGAGCTTCCTTTCGGTAATATCCATAAACATTCCGGAATATTCTGTCGGATTGCCTTGTTGATCTAAGAAAACCTTGCCTGTTGCTTTCACCCATTTTTCTTCTCCAGTAATTAAATTCGTGATCGGATACTCGGTATCACTTGCAACATGTTTTTTCAGGGCATTATCCAAAGCGCTAAAAAGCATTTCATGATAATCTTTGTCTACAGCCTTCATTACTTCATCAATATCTACCGAATGTTCCATATCTAAGCCCAGCAAATCTCTAACGAAAGCAGACATGGTTATTTCCATAGTTTCGGGATTGATGCTCCAGGTACCCATTTTACCGGTTTCAATTGCCTGCAGTAATTTTTCTTCGCTATCTGAAAGTTTTTTGATGTAGGCAACAAGGTCGCTGTGGGTTTGCGCCAGCTCCTCATTTGTGGCCGCAAGTTCTTCATTAGTGGCTGCTAGTTCCTCATTTGCGGTAGCCATTTCTTCATTAAGCTCCTGCAATTCTTCCTGGTGTTTTTTCCGGTCGGTAATGTCAATACAAGAGCTGATATAACCTGCAAAAGTACCATCAGGGTGCAAACGCGGCGGACCACTTGCCAGTAGCCATCTGTAGTTTCCCTCTTTACTTAAAATCCTGAATTCTCCGGCAAAAGGTGCTTGTTTCGCTAGTGCTGATAGATATATGCCCACATAACGTTCTCGGTCATCGGGGTGAATTAAATCTGCCCAACCAAACTCAAGAAGATCTTCCATTGATCTTCCGGTCAATTCTACCCAAGGCTTATTAAAGTATATCGCATTTCCAGTTTCATCACCAACGGCTATAAAAATATCTGTTCCCTCAGCCATCGTTCTAAACCGTTCTTCGCTTTCAGATAATTCACGCACACGTTTTAACACCCGCTCTTCTAACTCATTATTTAAAACGGAAAGTTTTTCTTGCGCTACCTGCAGTTCCTCATTGGTGGCCATAAGCTCCTCGTTGGTGGCCGCAAGTTCTTCATTAAGCTCTTGTTCCCTCTGCAGGGCCATTTCCTTTTCAGCAGCCCGGTCTTCAGCCTCTTTTTTCAAGAAACGTTCGGTAACATCAATCGCGGTATGTAGAATACAAATTACCTGACCACTTTCATTTTTTACCGCTTTATATTCGAAATCAAAATAAAAAGTTTTGATTTCACCTTCAATCTCCAAATCAGCAGCAGTATCTTTTCCAGAAATAGTTAATCCTTCACGCCAAACGGCTTTGAACATATCTATAAATGGTTGGCCTTTGAGTTCGGGAAGCGCTTCTTCTAACGATTTTCCAATCACGCTTCTGTCTTTGCCCCAAATTCGCAACATGGCGTCATTCGCTTCCTGGATGATTGCATCTTCTGTAACATGAATAGCAGTGGCTGTATAAGTTAAGTTGAACACTTGCAACAATTGCTCATTACTTAAGAGATAATTTTGATGACTCATTCTAGTTATCGGGATGAAATTTTGAAGATAATATTTTTTTATTAAGTTTTAAAAATTACAATTCCCATAATGAAAATATTAGTTTCACGGGCCATGTAGCATGGATTTTTAGGGTTACCAATAAATCTGAAATAAACAACGGTATAAGCCGAATTATTGTTTGATTGACTAATTCGAAGTTATTAACATTTTTATCAATTTGTGTAAAATTATTCCATCTGATAAAACCAACATTTCACTAAATTGTTAACCATATAACAGCAGACAAAAAAGTCCTGTGAGCGGGCAATCCGCGGAGGGCAGGCACACCATAACAGGATACTTCCTTTAAAAAAAAGATAGCCACTTAAATATTTTAAGTGGCTATTCCTTTTAGAAATGCTTGGCAATCTAAAGAGCGTTAAATTGAAGCAAATTATTTTGAACGAATATTAAATTTTAAAAAGTAATTAAACACTTCAGATTCACTTAATGAAACATGAAAGTATCTGTTCTCCTGTTTCTTAGTGGTATGGTTTTCGGTTGCACGCCTTCTAAAACATCTTGCTCTTCGGAGTTTAACAAATCGTTATACTTTTCTAACAGATGGATGTATTTATTCATCCAAAAATAAACAGAATTTGGTTCAGCAGCCGGCTGTGTAGATGAATCGGCGTTTGCTGTGATGTGGGAATTTCCGTTAGGAAAAATATCAGGAAAAGAAATGGACAGGTCTTGCCCCAGCAAATTACCAATTTGCCAGATAACCTCGTGGCTTAGCCGGTCTTGGCCAAACCAGTTGTAGATTGTTCTTCTGCTCACATTCAGTTTCCTTGAAAGTTCGCTGATTCCCATGCGGTCCCGGCGCACTATGCGCTCAAGAATTTCACCGTGTTTTGATTGATTTGTCATTGAGATAATTAATTTCCTTTGGTTAAAAAAATTTATTAAATCAAATATCGGGGACGACTGACATATCAAATTTAATAAAAAGCGTGTAAGGATGTATAAATCATGCGCATTATTTGACTTTTGTCAATAACATGGCTAAAAAAATTGTAAAAACTACATCTAAAGGGTATAAATACGTGTTTCAAAGAAGTAAATTTACGAATACAAAATACCGTGATTTTACATTTTTTAATGCGATTTATGTTCAATCAGATGAATTTTTTTAATTTAATGGTATGCTTAAAAACTAATTACAAATTATAAAGTTGAAAAATGACCGCTAACAAAACTAACCAAAACGACTTGGCAGTAAGCGATTTCTTAGATCGCCTTGATGATCAGATCAAGAAACAAAACAGTTTCGAAATTATAGGAATTATGGAGAGGGTAACAGGTTTTGAAGCCAAAATGTGGGGAACCGCTATTATCGGGTTTGGAAGCTACCATTATAAGTATGATAGTGGAAGATCGGGAGATGCACCATTGGTAAGTTTTTCTCCAAGAAAAGACGCGATAGCCTTATATCTTTCTGAAGAATTTGATGACCGAAATGAACTATTGGCGAAGTTTGGCAAACACAAAATGGGCAAAGCCTGCATTTACATAAAAAAGCTAGCCGATATTGATCAAAAAACATTAGTAACTATGATTGAAAATTCGGTTAAACATATCCAAAATCTATATCCCTGAGCTTTACTTCGAAGCAGGAGAACAAACAGCTTTTAATTTCTGTAAATAAGAAGTTACGCATCATCAAGCTAAATTTTGCAATATTTGGGCATTCCTTATTTCAAATAAACTAACTGAGATGATTAAAAAATTACAGCTTTATTTTTTATTGGCGGGTGTATGTGTTTCACTGAACGCAAATGCACAAGATGCCATCACCTACCAAACACCACCAAAAGAAATTGCTGACCTATTATTAGCAAAGCCAACGCCTGCGGTAAGTATTGATGGCAAAGCAGAATGGATTTTATTCAGCGAACGCAATTCATACCCTTCAGTTGAAGAATTGGCCATGCCAGAATATCGTATTGCAGGTTTAAGGTTAAATCCAAATAACTACTCTCCCAGCAGACAGAATTTCATCAATAATTTCAGCTTAAAAAACATCAAATCCAATCAAACTTTTCAGGTTACTGGTTTGCCAAGCCCGTTATATGCTGGCAATATTAGCTGGAACCCTGCTGAGAATAAAATTGCGTTTACCAACACCACACAAAAGGGTGTAGATTTATACATCATCGATCTGGCCACCAAAAAAGCAACTAAAACCAATAAAGCGTTTTTAAATGTTGTTTTGGGAAGTGGTTTAACCTGGTTGAATGATAATACAATTATCTATCGCACGGTAACGAAACCTGCAAGTGCTGCTCCAACAAAACCTTTGATGCCTAAGGGGCCTACCATTCAACAAAATTTAGGCAAGGCAGCACCAAGCGCAACTTATCAAGATTTGATTAAATCGCCTTTTGATGAGCGACTTTTTGAATTTTTCGCGACCTCTCAGCTGGTAAAAAATACCGCAGGCGTTGAAACGCCAATAGGCAAACCTGCCATTTACCAAAGTGTAAGTTTATCGCCCGATAAAAATTACATGAAAATTGAAACCATTCGCAAGCCCTTCTCCTATTTAGTATCTGCTTTTGGCTTTCCATCAACAGTTGCCATTACTGATTTAACAGGAAAATCTGTCAAAATTATTGCCGAGTTACCCTCATCAGAAGGAACACCTTCGGGATATGACAATACCCAAAACGTGGCCCGTGGCTTCGACTGGAGAGATGATGAACCAGCAACATTGGTTTGGGCGAAACCACTTGACAGCGGTTTGATCAAAAAGAATGTGCCTTTTCACGATGCTGTATATGCTTTAAGTGCTCCATTTACCGGAACTGAAAAAGAACTTTTTAAAACGCAGACTCGCTACCGTGGCGTTCAATGGGGCGATGCAAACCTTGCTTTAATTATGGAAGGTTTAAGAAGTAAACAGACTTCGAAAGTGAGCAGATATAACCCTACAACTGGCGCTGTAGAAGAACTATATAGCCGCAACCAAACCGATGCCTATGGCAATCCGGGTTCTCCTGTTACCGTAAAAAATAAGTACGGTCGCCAGGTGATTAAAACCGTTGATAACGGAACCAAATTATTGATGAATAACCCGGTAGGTTCATCAGAAAAAGGTGATTTACCATTCCTGGCCAAATTTGATCTGGCATCGAAAAAGAACGAAATTGTTTGGCGCAGCGCTGAGGGAACTTTCGAATATGTTAGCGATGTAATCAATCCAGACAAATTGGTTTTGCTTACCAGGAAAGAAAGTCAAAAATTAGTTCCAAATTATTATATCAAAAACTTGGTTCTCCGTGTAGCCGATCAGCTAATTACAAATTTCGCTAATCCTTACCCATCATTAGATGGCATTACCAAAGAGAAAATTTCATACAAACGTGCCGATGGAGTTGATTTAACTGGTGATTTATATTTACCGAAAGGTTATAACAAGGACAAAGATGGACCGCTTCCAACGCTAATTTGGGCCTATCCGCGTGAGTTTAACTCAGCAGCCGATGCCGCTCAAATTCGTGGATCAAAAGATAAATTTACAGCCATTAGCTGGGGATCTCCAATTTACTGGGTAACCAGAGGTTATGCTATTTTAGATAACGCAGAAATGCCAATCGTTGCTAAAGACGGCAAAAAACCCAATGATACCTTCATTGAGCAGTTAAAGCTGAATGCCGAAGCTGCAATCAAAAAATTATCAGATTTAGGTGTTGGCGACAAAAAACGTATGGCAGTTGGCGGTCACAGCTATGGCGCATTTATGACAGCAAACTTATTGGCACATACTGATCTCTTTGCAGCCGGAATTGCCCGCAGCGGTGCCTATAACAGAACGCTTACGCCATTTGGCTTCCAAAATGAAGAACGTACCTACTGGCAAGTGCCACAGTTGTATTACGAAATGAGCCCGTTTAGCTATGCTGATAAATTTAAAACACCTATTTTATTAATTCACGGAGATTCAGACGACAACCCAGGAACTTTTCCGATCAACAGCGAACGCTTATTCAACGCAATTAAAGGAGCCGGCGGTACAACCCGTTTCGTATTTTTACCTTATGAAGCACATGGTTACCGTGGCAAAGAAAATATTCTTCATACCCTTTGGGAAGAAGACCAATGGTTGGAAAAATACGTTAAAGGCAAAAAATAATCCACTCCCTTGTGATCATTTAAAAGCTCCGATTTTTCGGAGCTTTTGTTTTTACTGAGAATTTTAAAAAACTGGTCGTTATAAACATCCCAATTTCCGTTTATCTTTATCTCATCAAAACTGAACATTCCACATACTTATCTGTTTATATTCCATGGACTATATTGACTATTATAAAATCCTCGATTTAAAAAAAGATGCCTCAACCGATGATATCAAAAAGGCTTATCGGAAACTGGCCAGAAAACATCACCCTGATTTAAATCCGAATAACGAAGAGGCGAACAAAAAATTTCAACAGATAAATGAGGCTAACGAAGTTTTAAGTGATCCTGAAAAAAGGAAAAAATACGACAAATATGGAAAAGACTGGCAACATGCCGATCAGTTAGACGCACAAGCACAACAACGCCAACAGTACCAATCTCAAGGTGGCGGTTATAGTGGAGGAAGTGGCTATTCAGGTGGCTTTGGAGGAGAAGATTTCTCTGACTTTTTTTCATCAATGTTTGGGGGCGGCGGTGGAAGAAGCAGTCGCAATTCGCCTTTCAAGGGCCAGGATTACAATGCCGAATTACAACTAAATTTGATAGATGCCTACACAACCCATAAGCAAACCCTAACCGTAAACGGTAAACAAGTTCGTATTACCATCCCTGCGGGTGTAGAGAATGGCCAGAAAATTAAGTTGCCTGGTTATGGTGCAACAGGTGTTAATAACGGCCCTCCCGGAGACTTATACCTGAAGTTTAACATTTCAGATCATCCCAGATTTAAAAGAAAGGGTAACGACATTTACATTCAGGAAGAAATAGATTTATACACTGCAATTTTAGGTGGCGAAAAAATTGTGGAAACCCTAAACGGTAAAGTGAAATTGAAAGTACCAGAAGGCACACAGCCCGATACAACACTGCGCTTAAAAGGCAAAGGTTTCCCTATTTACAAAAAAGCTGATGCATTTGGCGATTTATATGTTAAATGGCAAATTAAACTGCCCACAAATTTAACGGCAGAACAAAGAGAATTATTCGAAAAACTTTCCAAAAGCTAACCAATATGGAAAATCATCTCATATCGATTGAAGATGTGTGCATACATCATCAGGTCAAAATTAATTTCATTCAATCATTGGAAGAATTTGGTTTGATCCACACTACAATAGTGAAGAAAACAGTTTGGTTGGATAGTGATGAACTATCAAAACTAGAACGCTATTTGCGGTTAAGTAATGACCTGGAAATAAACCTGGAGGGTTTACATGCAGTAGCCCACCTACTAACGCAATTAAGTGAAATGCAAGATGAAATTATTTCACTGAAAAACGAGTTGAACTATTATAAACAGGTTAACTAGCACCTCAAAACAATCGTTTGTGCAAAAATTTGAGCGGAAATTGAAAGCCAAAAAGTAATCTTTTTAAATTTGTTTCTTAAATTGGCAATCTAATTTTTTAAAGAATGAGCGATTTGTCTTCAAAATTCATCGAAAAAATAAAGTCATCCTATTCCCCGGCAGGGTCTTATATTTATTTGGGCGCAGGTATTTTGGATGGGCAAGTTTATAGCGAAGCTGAAGTAAATTTATCATTAAAAATGATGAACAGACACGGATTAATTGCAGGCGCTACCGGTACTGGAAAAACCAGAACACTGCAGCTACTGGCCGAGCAATTATCAGACGCTGCTGTTCCTGTTTTCATGTTAGATGTTAAAGGAGATTTATCTGGTTTAAATCAGGCTGGTTCTATTAATCCAAAAATTGAAGAAAGAGCTCAGCAGCTTAACAAGCCATTTTCTCCTTCCGGATTTCCGGTAGAAATATACTCTTTATCTGGAAAAATAGGCGCTCAAATGAGAGCGACAGTTTTAGAGTTCGGACCAACACTTTTATCAAAAATATTAGATTTAAACGATACACAATCTGGTGTAATGGCGGTAATATTTAAATATGCCGACGATAATAAAATGCCGATTATCGATTTAAATGATTTAAAAAAGCTGGTTTCTTATTTATCTGAAGGTGCCGGAGCTGCCGAAATTAAGGAAGTATATGGAAGTATTTCGACTTCAACTTCCGGAACAATTCTAAGAAAAATTGTGGCTATTGAGCAACAAGGTTTAGGTGGAATGTTTGGAGAGAAATCTTTCGACATTGAAGATTTATTCGAACGTGTAGACGGCAAAGGAACCATCAGTTTATTAAACATTGCTGATGTTCAAAATCAGCCGGTTTTATACTCCACATTTTTATTGAGTTTATTGGCAGAATTATTTAACACCATGCCCGAAGTTGGGGATTTGGATAAACCAAAACTCGTTTTCTTTTTCGATGAAGCACACTTACTATTTAAAAATTCTTCTAAAGCGTTTTTAGAGCAAATTGAAACCATCATCAGATTAATCAGATCAAAAGGAATAGGTGTTTTCTTTTGCACCCAGGCACCAACAGATGTGCCGGAGAGTGTTTTAGGGCAACTGGGTAATCGCGTTCAGCATGCTTTACGGGCTTTTACACCGAATGATGTTGATGCGTTGAAGAAAACGGTTAATACTTATCCAAAATCAGATTTTTACGAAATTGATAAGATCTTAACATCACTAGGAACCGGCCAGGCGTTGGTTACCGTTCTTAATGAAAAAGGTATCCCAACAGAGGTGTCAGCTACAATGCTTACTCCTCCTCGGGCTGTAATGGGCCCTTTAACTGCTGCCGATTTCGAAAAATTAGTACAGGCAAGTGCCAGGTATGTAAAATATAAGGATGCTGTTGACCCGGAAAGTGCTTACGATATTTTAACTAAGAGAATTAATGACCGAGCCGCAGCGGAAGAACAAGAAAAACAAGAGGTTGCAGCACAAAAACAGCAGGAAATAGAAAACAAACCTAAGCCAGGTGAAAAAAGCTTTATAGAACAAGTAATGGGCGCTACAATCACTCGCCAAATTGGTAAAGAGATTGTGAGGGGAATTTTTGGCATGCTTACCGGCAAGAAAACACGAACAAAAAGTGGCGGTGGCTTATTTGGCTTTTAACACCATTTTAAATTTTAATAGTACTAAATACCTATATCACAATTAACACTCAAAACAGTATTTTCGCAATAGGAAAATGCCAGATAACTAGAACGACTATAGCTAACATTTGTAGCCTCTTAGAAATCAGTTTCCCTAACGCAAATAACATAAAAAACATAGATGAAACCTACCTTATTAATATTGGCAGCCGGAATGGCTAGCCGTTACGGAAGCATGAAACAAATTGATGGCTTTGGTCCAAACGGAGAAACCATCATCGATTATTCAATTTACGATGCCATACAAGCCGGATTTGGCAAAGTGGTATTTATCATTAAAGAGGAGTTTGTTGAGAATTTCAAAGCGATATTTGAGCCTAAACTGAATGGCAGAATTGAAACAGATTATGTATTCCAGAACTTCGATTTAAAACAATTTGGCATCGAAGAAGAAATTTACAGAGAAAAACCATGGGGAACCGCTCATGCAATTCTTTCGGGCAGAAAAGTAGTAAAAGAACCTTTCTGTGTAATTAATGCTGATGATTATTACGGCTTTGATGCCTTTAAAAAAATGGCCGATTTTTTAAATACCGAAGCCACAGACAGTAATTACTCAATTATTGGTTATGAGATCGGAAAAACCCTTTCTGAATTCGGAGCCGTATCCAGAGGTGTTTGTAAAGTAGATGATGCTGGCAATTTGACTGAGATTGTTGAACGTACAAAAGTTTATCCTAAAGATGGAAAGATTTTTTACGAAGAAGATGGCGAAGAATATCCTTTAGATTTCAGCACACCTGTTTCAATGAATTTCTGGGGATTTACCCCTGCTGTTTTCAAAATAACTGAAGAACTTTTCGTTGAATTTGCAAAAGCAAATAAAGATAAACCAAAAGCAGAATTTTTTATTCCTTTAATTGGCGAAAACTTAGTTAAAAGTAATAGCGCAACATTTAAAGTTGTACCAACATCAAATAAATGGTTTGGCGTAACTTACAAAGAAGATAAACCTTACGTTCAGGATTCGATTGATCAATTGGTTAAAAACGGAACATATCCTGAAAAACTATGGAGTTAAATTTAGATGCTGAAGTTTTACAAGCCTTCGGATATACTAAAGAAAACATTAAAATCACACAAATAGGTTCGGGTTTAATTAACCGGACTTATTTGCTTTCTCCCCTATCAGCAGATAAAAAGTATATTCTTCAAAATATTAATACTTCGGTTTTTAAAAACCCTGCGTCTATTGCAAATAATCTGAAAGCAATTTCAGATTATCTAGCTCAACATCATCCCGAGTATCTTTTTATTAAGCCAGTACCTACCATTAATGGTGAGCAGATGGCGGAGGTAAATAGCGAGTATTGGCGCATGTTACCATTTGTTCCTGATACGGTATCACTTGATGTATTAAGCGAGCCCTGTCAGGCTTTTGAAGCTGCCAAACAGTTTGGTAAACTGAGTCGGCTCTTAAATAACTTCAATGCTGCAATTCTTGAACCTACCATACCGGGTTTTCACGATCTTGGTTTACGTTTTGAGCAATTTATACTTGCGCTAAACGCAACCTCGGAAGCGCAAAAAGAAAAAGCCAAAGTTCAAATAGATGATGCTTTGGAACACAAATATATTCTTGAATATTTTAAGTCGTATTCGCACCGGACAGACTTCCCTGATCGTGTGATGCATCACGATACTAAGATTAGTAATGTATTACTAAATTCAGATACGTTTGAAGGGGTTTGTGTAATTGATTTAGATACCATTATGCCTGGTAAGTTTATTTCGGACTTAGGCGATATGATGCGCACATACTTATGTGCATTCTCTGAAAATGAGACCGATTTGGCAAAAGTCAAAATTCGTTTGCCTTATTTCGAAGCGATGATTAAAGGCTATTTATCAGAGATGAAAAATATACTGACGGAAACTGAAAAAGAATTGATTCTATTTTCCGGGAAATATATTATCTACATGCAAGCCTTGCGTTTCTTAACTGATTTCTTAAATGGTGATATTTACTATCCGATAGCCTACCCTACTCAAAACTTAGATCGGGCTAAAAATCAATTTAAATTACTGTCAGAATTATATGGAAACGAGAAAGAGTTGCAGGGAATTATAGATGAATGTTTATAATGTTTTCCATTGGCTGAAGCCAACGGCAATGAATAGCATGATGCTTTTTAAACACAAAGCTTTTTAGGCTCCTGTCATTTCGAAGCATGAGGAATCTATAAAAAGTTTGGGCTTTAGCCAAATTTAAATAATAATTGTAGCGGCTCTAATCAATAAACCCGACAGTAGCGACAGCCCCGAATTCTTCATGAGGGCTATAGCGAATGGCGGGGCTGCAGTCTCCGAAAAGAACCGACCCTTTCATTTCCAAATAATTTTTCACCATATAAGGTATAAGAATCATGTTAGACGATGAGTTTAAAATGAATCTTACACTCCTTAAATGTAAATTTTTAAACCAAAAAAGCGCTCCTGAACTTAATCAGAAACGCTTTTTTTAACTGGGTTTGTACACCCAGAACTATTAACGGTAAACTGTTAACTATTTTTCTTCTTTTACTTCTTCGAAATCAACATCAGTAACGTTATCACCGCCACCTTGAGGTTGACCATCAGCTTGTGGTTGCTCACCACCTTGAGGCTGACCGCCATCTTTATACATTTCCTCAGATGCTGCATTCCATGCATTTTGCAATTCAGCTTGTGCTGCATCGATATCTGCGAAGTTACGAGAACTGTGCGCTGCTTTTAATTTCTCTAAACCAGCTTCGATTGGCGCTTTTTTATCAGCAGATAATTTATCACCAAACTCTTTTAATTGTTTCTCAGTAGAGAAAATTAAAGCATCAGCTCCGTTAATTTTGTCAGCTTCTTCTTTTTGCTTAGCATCATCTGCTGCATTAGCTTCGGCTTCTTCTTTCATTTTTTTGATCTCTGCATCAGTTAAACCTGAAGATGCTTCGATACGGATTTTTTGCTCTTTACCTGTAGCTTTATCTTTTGCACTTACGTGTAAGATACCGTTTGCATCAATATCAAAAGAAACTTCTACTTGAGGCACACCACGAGGTGCTGGTGGAATACCATCTAAAATGAAACGACCAATTGTACGGTTTTGGCCAGCCATTGGGCGCTCACCTTGTAAAATGTGGATTTCTACTGAAGGCTGGTTATCAGCTGCAGTTGAGAAAGTTTCAGATTTTTTGGTTGGGATAGTTGTGTTAGACTCGATTAATTTAGTCATTACACCACCCATAGTTTCGATACCTAATGATAAAGGTGTAACGTCTAATAACAATACATCTTTTACATCACCAGTTAACACACCACCTTGAATGGCAGCACCAATTGCTACAACCTCATCAGGGTTAACACCTTTACTTGGCTCTTTACCGAAAAAAGCTTTAACAGCATCCTGAATTGCAGGAATACGAGTTGAACCACCAACTAAGATAATTTCGTCGATATCGCTTGTGCTTAAACCAGCATTTTTCAACGCAGATTTACAAGGCTCGATCGTACGTTTGATTAAGCTATCAGCCAATTGCTCAAATTTAGCACGAGATAATGTACGTACCAAGTGTTTCGGGCCGCTTGCATCAGCAGTAATGTATGGCAAGTTAATTTCAGTAGAAGTTGTGCTTGATAACTCAATTTTAGCTTTCTCAGCAGCTTCTTTTAAACGCTGTAATGCCATTGGATCTTTTGCAAGGTCCATGCTGTTTTCAGCTTTGAATTCACTTGTTAACCAGTCGATAATAATGTGATCAAAGTCATCACCACCTAAGTGCGTATCACCATCAGTAGATTTTACTTCGAAAACGCCATCACCTAATTCTAAAACAGAAACGTCATGTGTACCACCACCACAGTCAAACACAACAATTTTCATGTCTTTGTGTGCTTTATCTAAACCATAAGCTAAAGCAGCTGCAGTTGGCTCGTTAATGATACGTTTTACAGTTAAACCTGCAATTTCGCCCGCTTCTTTAGTAGCCTGACGTTGTGCATCATTAAAGTAAGCTGGTACTGTAATAACCGCTTCAGTAACTTCCTGACCCAAGAAATCTTCAGCAGTTTTTTTCATTTTTTGTAGAATCATCGCAGAAATCTCTTGTGGAGTATATTTTCTGTCATCGATTTCTACACGAGGTGTATTGTTATCACCTTTAACAACTTTATAAGGTACACGTCCAGCTTCTTTCGCACTTTCGTCGTAGCTGTTACCCATAAAGCGTTTAATCGAATATATCGTTTTTGTTGGGTTGGTTATAGCCTGACGTTTAGCAGGCTCGCCAACTTTACGCTCACCGTTTTCTGCAAAAGCAACAATAGACGGTGTAGTACGTTTACCCTCACTGTTCGCAATAACTACAGGCTCATTGCCCTCCATTACGCTTACGCAAGAGTTTGTTGTTCCTAAGTCTATTCCAATAATTTTTCCCATTGTATTTTTATTTTCTCTTTTTAAGTATTATAATTTCTACTCCTATTAAACAATGCTTGTGCCAATTGGTTTTTGGCAGGAAATATAGCTAAAAGACTGATAAAATGTAAAAAACATGGTCTTAGTTTACTGACAGCATGACAGAAATGAAGTAGATTTAACGAACTGTTGTTCAAGTGAGGCCAGTTGAATTGAAATCTACCGGGCCCATTTACAGTCCATCATCAATGGCGTCAAGAATTTAAACTTAGCGGTTTTTAGTTAATAAGTTAATTTGACTTTTTTACTTTAAACAATCTGAAATCCTGTTTATAAGTCAGAAAAAATGAGTGATTAAACTGAAGTTGTTTATCGGTATGATCCAGATCAATATGGGGTTCAAAACGAACATCAAGATATAAATGTGGAATCAATTCTTTTTGATAAGCATAACGCAGCGAAACAATGTTTCTGCCGCTCTGCTTTAAACCATTGGTATACAAATTACTCGAAACCGATTCGTATAAAGGCATACCTTTAATAGAAATAAAGTTATTTCCCTTCCAATATGACGCGACCAAACTGCCCCATTTACTCTCAACACCGGCGTTTAACCAAAGGCCAAAACCACCTTCGTAGGCCCTCCTTTTATCTGGAGATAAATCTTTATAAACAGCGATATAGTTATCTGTATAAACTTGTTTAATGTTGGCATTAATTTCCTTATGCAATTTCAATCCAGCCGCACCGTTTAAAACCGTGCTAATGGCAATATCTTTTAAAACATCAATCTGTCCACCTTGATGGAAAGCTAAAAACTGTGCGGGAAAACTAAATTTCCAGCCATTGTTTTCGGCAATTGTGGTTTCGGTAGATAAACCTCCAACAATTTCTTCTTTTGCAGCTTCGCCTTTTTCGATCATTTTCTGCCAGGCAATCCACGCATCTAAATTAAATTTCTTTCGCTCCACCAATAACTGTGTTCCATATTCTATTGGATTCGTTATCGTCCTTTCGAAATTATAAATCGGTTCAATGTATTTATGCTGAATGCCACCTTCCAGACTACCAAAAACTAATGTTAGATTCCTTTTGTGATATTTTAAACTAAATAATGGTTTTGCATCTGTGATGCCGTTCCGACCGAAATCTTTACGAATGAAAGCACCGGCAGTTATTGCCAAATTTGGATGTGCATAATACACAATTTGGGGCTGTAGCTGTGTTCCATACAAAGTATAACCGTCGTGGAAATCGTTTGTGTATTCGTAGTTCCGAACGTAGTTGAAGTTGTAAAAGTTGAAATGAACTTCGTTAGTTAAACTGCTATCCGGGCGGATTCTGTTTTCTAAAGCCGATTGGTTAAACTGTGCCGAAGCAACATAAGAAGTAAAAATGAATGATATGAAAAGTAAGGTCTTTTGCAGACCTGCATTTGTGAACATGTGTTTGGATTTTATCAGCCAAATTTAGAATAGTTTTTCGTTTATTTAACCGCAAAGCACACTAAGTTTACGCAAAGAAAACAAAGAAAGGTTATCTATATCTGCTTTAATGCTTCAGCTTCAATAGTAATGATTACTTTCTTAACCGATAATTCTTGTACAATTTCACAGCAATCATAATCGCCATCGCAACGCCCATAATGCCAATAAGGCCGTAGATCCAGTTTAAGGAATCTTTCAAAATCACCACAAAAACAATCGCAATCATGAAAATGGTGGCCAACTCCCGCCATAGGCGAAGCTGAAAACTGCTCATTTTAAATTCACCTCTTTTAAGTTGCTTAACAATGTTTTGGCAAATAAAATGGTAGATTAACAATCCGACTACGAAACCAAGTTTAACATGCATCCAATCAGCCCGCAGTAAACCTGGGTTTAGCGTAAGCATAGAGATACCGGCCAATACGGAAATGATCATCGCAGGGGTTGCGATAATTTTCCATAAAGTAGCCTCCATTTTTGTAAACTGATTTACAAGAATACTTTTTTCAGGTTCTGGTTTTTCGTTGGCTTCAGTATGGTAAATGAAAAGACTTAAAATATAAAACAGACCCGCCATCCAGCTAATTACAAATACGATGTGCACCGCAACGAAATAGAAATAATATGGTTGTAGGGTTTCGATCATCGAAGTTTTATTTGAAAGGAAAATTGATTTTTATTTATAAATTCCTTAAAAAGTGATTTATATCTTGAATAGGTTCTTTAATATTAACACCGTTTTGTGCATCATTCATGGTCTTGATTGTCTTTGCATTAAACACCTTTTTTTCGCCCTCAATTCCTGAAAAAACTTTCCCCATTTTAACCTGATTTAATCCTATTTCTATCTTTTGAGCTAATAGAATTTTCTCGATTAATTCTTCCACACAAAATTCATCGGGCATATCTTTTAGAATATAAATAACATCAGATTTTTTCATACTAGTTTAAATGATAGAATATTAAATTAATCTAACAATTTACACTCGCTGTTCAAAGTCCCCTTTAGGAGATTTAGGGGTTTAATACCTAAACTCTTTCACTACATCAATCGCATACTTTACGTTATCAAAAGGAATATCTGGCATAATACCATGACCTAAGTTAAAGATAAAACCCTCAGTGCCACGCATACGCTCAAATAATTTATGAATCTGTGCTTTGATAACCGATTGATCTGCATATAATATATGTGGATCTAAATTTCCCTGAACAGCAATACCTTTTGGCAATGCATTTTTAATGTTTAACAAATCTGCGTTCCAATCAACAGAAATTACATCAGGTTTAGCTTCTGCCATAATTGGTGCAAAAACCGAACTTCCTTTACAGAAAGAAATTACCGGAATATCTTTTCTGTTTAAGTTAGCGATGATTTCCTGAATGTAACGGTGAGAAAATTCCTGATAATCGTTCCACGATAATGCCAAAGCCCAGCTGTCAAAAATCTGAACTGCATTAACGCCTGCAGCAATCTGAAGATTCAAATAATCGGCAGTAACCTTTGCAATTTTAGCTAAAAGTTTATGTGCTAACTCTGGTTGATTATGTATAAAAAGTTTGGTTAACTTAAAATCTTTAGATGAACCACCTTCAATTAAATAGCTCATTACGGTAAATGGTGCACCAGCAAACCCGATTAAAGGAATACGGCCATCCAATCTCTGCTGAATTACCTTAATCGCATCCGCAACATATTGCAATTCATCCAAACAATCAACATTTAAGTTTTCAATGTCTTGCGCATTACGCACCGGGTTGGCAAACTTCGGACCAACACCTTGAGTAAAGCTCAAATCGCCACCCATCGCCTCGCCAGTTACCAGAATATCACAGAATAAAATCGCTACATCAATATCTAACAAATCAACAGGAAGCATCGTTACATCTGCAGCAATTTCTGGAGTTTTACACATCTCTAAAAAAGAGTATTTGTTTTTAATCTCCCAATATTGTGGCATAAAACGACCTGCCTGACGCATCATCCAAACTGGTGGACGTTCTGTTTGTTTTGAAAATGCTGCGTCTAAAAATAAATTATTCTTCATGATTTGTTGTGTGTTTCCATTTCGTCACCCTGTCCCGAACATTCGGGATTAGGGTCTTTCTATCAATTAGATCCTGAACTGAATTCAGGATGACGCGTGGATAAAATTTTAATTCCGCAAAGGTATAAATAAAAAAAAAACGAAGTACCTTTTTATTCCTAAACGGGTGCTTCGTTTCTCAAAATGACAATACGAATATTATAATTTGCTTATTTCATTTTCTATTTTAACAATTATATCTTTCGAACGGGTAGACTCTGCAAGTTCTTTTGCTTTACTAACATAAACCTCTGCCCTTTCTTTATCTTTTTTCCGCAAAGCGAGATTAGCCAAATGAATCAATACGTAACCTTTTTGCGTTTTGCCACCCACCGGAAAACGACTTGCCAACTGAAAATGATATTCAGCTTTTTCATAGTCTTCTTCCTTTAAAGCGATGTTTCCCTGCATAAATTCGTAATAACCCCTGCGGCTTTTCGATAGTCTTTCCGGATTTGGTACTTCTGCCAGCATCAGCTTTGCTTTACCATATTCGTTGTTTTTGAAATACTTAGATGCCATTAACACAGAACTATGCCTGAAATGACTCCAAATTACGAATATGAATAAAAAGCCAGCCACCGCGGCCAACTCATATTGGGTGAAAAACACGCATACCAAAGCGGCCAATAAAAAAACGGCCATCAGCGCATACCTGCCTAAGCTATTGTACATTAATGACTATCGGTAAATTTATACCCCACACCACGAATCGAATGGAAATAAACCGGATTTTTTTGATCTGGTTCAAAATACTTACGGAACGTTAAGATGAAATTATCAATGGTTCTTGTAGATGGATAAACATCATAATTCCAAACCGTTTCTAAAATCTGCTCACGAGAAACCGCATCGTTTTTACGCTCAATTAAAAGCTTTAACAACATTGTTTCTTTCTTGGTTAATGGTGTAATTGTACCATCATCATGTTTTAATTCAAAAGAGTTAAAATAGATTGTTTTATCACCAATTTTGTAAGAGTTTAATTCTTTTAAATCATCAGATTTTAAACTGCGTTTAACTAAAATACCAACGCGAAGAATTAATTCCTCTAAATTGAAAGGTTTAACTAAATAGTCATCAGCACCTTTTTTCAAACCTAAAACGCGGTCTTCTGATGTGTTTTTAGCCGTTAAAAACATAATCGGTACTTCTGCATTCTCTAAACGAATCGTTTCACAAACCTGGAAACCATCCATTTCCGGCAACATTACATCTAAAACAATTAGATTGAAACGTTCTTCTTTAAATATTTTAAGAGCGGTTTTGCCATCTTTAACGGCGTGAACTTTATAACCCTCAAGTTCGAGGTTCAATTTAATAGCATCTAACAAGTGGTCCTCGTCTTCTACCAATAGAATTCTTAATTTTTGTGACATAATTGAGATTAACTAAATGTTACTTCAAAAATACTTCCTTGAGGCAAATTGTCTTTTACTGTAATATCTGCATCATGGTATTGTAAAACCTCTTTCACAATAAACAAGCCTAAACCTGTTCCTTTCGCTTTCCTGACATTCTCATTACCAACGCGGTAAAACTTATCAAATATCAACATTTTTTCGGCATCTGAAATGCCAGGACCTTTATCAATCACACTCAACTGAATATGGCCGTCAACTTGATCCAAAAGCACATTTATCTCATCGCAAGGACTCGAATATTTTACTGCATTCTCTATCAAATTTGTCACGACTGACGATAAGGCAAATTTGTCACCCATTATCTGCAAATTTGGCTGAATCTGAGCATTAATTAACTGTTCATTTCCACATGAGTGAACCTGCAACCGATCCGTAATCTTATAAACCAATTCCGAAAAATTAAATTCCTCTTTCGGGAATGTATAAGAACGGTTTTCAATTTTGGTTGCCAAAAGCATATTTTCAACCAGATCATCCAAACGTTCAATATCTTTTAAAGAATTATTTAGCAACGAAACCTGGCGGGCTTTATCCAAATCTCTTTTAACAATGGTTTGAATAGAAAGTTTTATAGCCGCCAACGGCGATTTCAATTCGTGGGTAATCGACATTAAGAAATTCTGCTGCTGCTCCCTCAACTTATCCTCACGTTTTAACGATTGATGAAGAAAATAACCACCAATGCAAAGCAGAAATAAAAATACCGAACCCTCCCCCATGATCATTGTCATGCGGCTTGGCTGCAAACGCACCACCAACGTACCCCAAGAAATGAGCTGGATTAAAGCATAAAGTAATAAAGCGTAAAATATGATAATCGATTTTTTCATCTGTCTTTACCAGGATTTTTATGATTTAAGGATTTTAAGATTTTCTCCTCCATCACTAAATTATATTTTTTTTAATCGCCATGGTTCGTGTCTTCACGCACCGTTTTTTTTTCATACTGAGCGTAGTCGATTATGAAAAGTAATGTTCTGTTCATTTCGGTTATTGCAGTCCCGCTTTTTGTTCCAATCTTTTTTTAACTTCTGTCATGCTGAGGAACGAAGCATCTGTTTCATCGATTGCAGATGCTTCGTGCCTCAGCATGACAGTTTATTCAGGGTTGCTGCTCAAAAAAGTATTTCCACTTCAATCGGGTTTAGAGAACTTAGGCTTCTGCGAGAAACTAAAAAACCACCCTTAACCTCCTGATAAAATTAGGAGAAATTTCTCTCCATTTTCATGAAACCATCGCCATTTGCGCCCAGCATTCCCCTCTTCCAGAGGGGTGTCCGCAGGACGGGGTGTTTCTTTACAATCAACTCTCAGCATCTAAACCCGCAGCTTTAACATTGCTTCATACCTCACAATGACGACACTATGAGCTTACACTTTCTTAGTACTTTAATGGTTCAAAAACTAAAAACTCATTCCACTCTGTGAAAACCTTTATGTTCTCTGTGGTTAAAAAACCTATTTCTTAAACACCAAATCAAGCGACTCAAAAATTGCTCGCTTTGCTTTCTCTAATTCTATTTTCGTATGTGCTGAAGATACAAAACCCACTTCATATCCCGATGGACCTAAATAAATTCCTCTATTCAACAATTCGCGGTGCATCACTTTAAATTTCTCCATGCTACCTGCATCAATATCATCAGCCGATTGAATTTTATCCTTATCGGTAAAAGCAAACCAGAAAATAGAGCCAACCGTAAACACTTTAAACTTATAATTTCTTGCCGTTGCAAAACGCTGAATGCTGGCTACAAAATCCTGGGTTTTATTATTTAAATCTTTGTAAAAACCAGATTTATTTAGTTCCGTTAAAGTTGCAATACCTGCAGCCATCGCCACTGGGTTTCCAGATAACGTCCCCGCCTGGTAAACACCGCCATCAGGCGAAATATGCGCCATAATTTCAGCTCTTGCTCCGTACATCCCAACAGGCAAACCACCACCGATGATTTTTCCATAAGTTACAATATCAGGTGTGATGCCGTAATAAGCCGCGGCACCTTCAAAACCAACACGGAAACCAGTAATCACTTCATCAAAGATTAAAAGCGAATGATTATCCGTACAAATTTTACGCAAGAAATGAATGTATTCTTCATCCTGCATAATCAAACCGTTGTTGGCCGGAATACCCTCGATGATTACCGCAGCAATTTGGTCTTTAAATTGAGCAAAAGCCTGTTCAATAGCTGTTTTATCATTTAAAGGAATTACAATCGTTTCTTCAGCAAAAGATTTTGGAACACCAGCCGAAGAAGTTTCGCCAAAGGTAACCAAACCAGAACCTGCTTTAACCAAAAGCGAATCGCTGTGACCGTGGTAACAGCCTTCGAATTTTAAAATTTTATCTCTTCCTGTAAAGCCTCTTGCCAAACGAATTGCAGACATTACCGCTTCCGTACCAGAGCTTGTAAAGCGGATTTTCTCTACAAAACGATTGTTTTTAATAATCAATTCTGCCAGTTCATTTTCCAAAGCTGTTGGCGCACCGAAACTCATTCCGTTCTGCATTACCTCAGTAACCTTCTCACGTATTTTCGGGTTATTGTGCCCTAAAATCAACGGACCCCAACTTCCACAGAAATCAATAAACTGATTGCCATCTGCGTCCCAGATGTAGCAGCCGTCACCTTTCTCAATAAAAAGTGGTGTACCATAAACCGATTTGAAAGCCCTTACTGGCGAGTTTACCCCACCAGGGAAATACGTTTTTGATTTCTCATACAATTCCGCAGATTTTACCCTCGAAATATCAGGCTTACTTCCTGTATTTACCGGAACATCGGCTTCGTTGCCTGAAAACATTTTCTTTAATGAATCTAACATTTTTATTAAGCTTAAAGCTGAAAGACTAAAGCTCAAAGCGAAAAGTAAAGCGTTGTAAAGTAGCTTTGGTCTTTCTGCTTTAAGCTTTCAGCTCAAATTACATCCAATCGTTATTTAAAATATCTTTAATGTGGTAAGTGGTAATAATGCTCGCTCCAGCCCTTGCAAAGGCATGCATTGTTTCCATCACTACTTTTTGTTCGTCAATCCAGCCGCGTTCTGCCGCCGCTTTAACCATCGAATATTCGCCCGAGACATTGTAAACTGCAATAGGCAAATTGGTATCCTGTTTCAAACGTTGAATGATATCCAGATAAGCTAAACCTGGCTTTACCATTAGTACGTCTGCACCTTCCTGCTCGTCTAGCTGTGCTTCACGCAAAGCTTCTAACGGATTTCTGAAATCCATTTGGTAAGCCTTTCTATCGCCTTTGCTTGGGGCACAATCTGCAGCTTCCCTAAACGGACCGTAATAAGCAGATGCAAACTTGGTCGCATGACTCATGATTGCGGCGTTTACGAAACCATTTTTATCTAATAAATTTCGCATCGCTTCAATCCGACCATCCATCATGTCTGATGGCGCAAACATATCTGCTCCGGCCTGCGCATGTGTCAAAGCCATTTTTGCAATAACATCAACCGTTTTATCATTTTGAACGTAATCGTTCTCCATAATGCCGCAATGGCCATGTGTGGTGTAAGAACAAACGCAAACATCGGTAACAACATATAGATCTTCACCAAATTGTTTTTTCAACTCCCGAACTGCCGTAGGCACCAACGAATGGTCATGATAAGCAGATTTTGCATCAGCCGATTTTTCATCGCCCACACCAAAAAGCATGATTTTATTCAAGCCTTTTTTCATTCCGGCCTCCACATCCTTCACCAAAGTATCAACCGAATAATGGTTAACACCCGGCATGGCATCAATTGCATGCGTAACATTCGTTCCTGGCACGACAAAATACGGGTACACAAACATATCTTTCGATAGTCGGGTTTCGGCTACCATCTCTCTAACCAACGGGTTTTTCCTTAATCTTCTCGGACGATGTAACATTTTATTTGTATCAAGTATATAGTATCAAGTATCAAGACTTGAGTATTGTATTATTTTTTGTAGCGCCGTGGTTTGTGTCTTCACGAAACATTAATTTATATTTTTAACGCCATGGTTTGTGTCTTCACGAACCAGCTAATTATTTTTTTGAAAAGCAGATCCAGTAATACTTTGGTTATTATAGTCCCGCTTTTTGTTGCAATCCTTTTTTTAACTTCTGTCATGCTGAGGTACGAAGCATCTGATTCATAGCCTACAGATGCTTCGTGCCTCAGCATGACAAATTATTCAGGGTTGCTACTTAAAAAAGTATTTCCACTTCTCCCGATAGCTATCGGGACGGGTTTAGAGAATATTGGCTTGTGCAAGAAACTAAATCCTCCCCTTGAACCCTCCAAAGAGGAATACCCCTCAGCGTTTCTAAAACATGTTTTTACACACTACGCAATTTCCCTTTTCCAGAGGGCTGTCCGCAGGAGGGGGTATTTCGGCATCCTTCTTTTAATTCCCAAACCGCTGCGCTTTTGGATTGCTTCCCCTAAATGTCGGGGCAGGCTGTACCTCGCAATGACGATGTGGTCTTGCTTTTGGCTTTAGCCCTTCTGCTCCGAAACGCTTTAGCCTTTCTGCTCCCAAACCCTACACCTTAACTCTACACCCCCTACCTAATCTCTATCCCAAAAACTGCTTCAGCCAATCCAATTTCATCAGGCGAATATGGCAAAGCATACTTCACCCCCATTTCATCAAATTTCTTACCCGTAGAATTTCCAATTGCAATCACCTGCTGACCAGGCTCTAATAAATTATCAGCGAAATACGCATCAACGTTTGATGGACTGGTAAAAATCAGTACATCAGCATAACTCTGGTCGATATTTTCTTCAATTACCGTTTCGTAAATGGGCAAATCGATAATTTTAGCATCTGCCGGTAAGGATTTTTGAATGGATTGCAAAGAATCTTGCGCCCTTGGAAACAGAACATTTTTGCCAGAAACCAACTTTGCAAAATCTTCTGCCACTTCTGCAATATCGCCACTTGCACCTACAAAATCAGCGAAATGGTTAAACTTACGCAAAGCATCTTCAGAACCTCTGCCCACAACACCAAATTGTGTTTTCTTTGGTAACTGTGGTTTTAAGTTGAAAAAATACTCTACACTGTTTCTGCTACTGAAGAACATCCAATCAATATTTTTTAAAATAAACTGGTCTAAAACGGTAACAATTGGGAAAGTGCGGATGAGCGACCGCCCCTCAATTTCTATATTATTGTTTTCTAAAGCCTTGCGGAAATAACTGTGCTCGCCGATTTCACGGGAGATGAAAACCTTTGCAGGCTTTTTTCTTTCCTTATCGAATTTGGCAACTATTTTCTCCGCTAAGCCATCTGTAGTTTCTGAACGTAAAAATAAACGTTCCGGAAAATCATCAGCCGTTTCAGCTTTAGATGTCCATACTTCAAAAACACCATCTTCCTTTTTACAATAACAGCCTAAAGGCATGTGACAACCGCCTTCGAAAATATTCAGCACTTTTCGTTCAACACCAACTTCTTCAGCTGTTGCCGGGTCGTGGAGTTTTTGCAAAGCATTAAAAAGTTCGTTATCATTTTCTCTGATTTGTATGGCCAAAGCACCCTGAGCCGGAGCCGGAACAAATTCAGTTGGTTCCAGTTCTTCAACATGAAATTCGCTAACGTCTAAACCTAACCGTTTGATGCCTGCTTTTGCCAGCATGATCGCATCATAATCTTCATCACGAAGTTTTTGAATGCGGGTTGGAACGTTTCCACGCAAATCTTCAATTTCCAAATCAGAGCGCAAACCTAAAAGTTGCGCTTTTCTCCGGTTTGATGAAGTACCAACCATTGCGCCTTTTTTCAAAGAAAGCTTTTGTGAAACATCTACACAATCTTTTAGAATCAGCAAATATTCGGTCGCCTCTTCGCGTGGTGGAATTGCAGCAATGGTCAAGCCGGCAGGATGCGTTGTCGGCAAATCTTTCAAGCAATGAACGGCTAAATCGATTGTACCAGCTAAAAGTTCTTCTTCCAGTTCTTTGGTAAAAAAGCCTTTCCCTTCCAATTTATCTAAACGTAAATTCAGGATTTTATCGCCCTGCGTTTTGATAATTTTAATTTCTGCCTCAATTCCAATTGCCGCCAATTCACTTTGAATGTGATTAGCCTGCCATAATGCAAGTTCGCTACCGCGTGTTCCGATGGTTAATTTCTTCACTGTGTTGTTAAATGATTTGCAAATCTAACTAAATACGGCCTTATCTAGTAAATTGTTTAAAAATGAGACAGTGAGGTTACATATAGAGTTGAAAGCGGAAGGCGGAAGGCGAAAAGTTGAAAGCGGAAAGCGGAAAGTTGAAAGCGGAAGGCGAAAAGCGAAAAGCGGAAAGTTGAAAGCTGAAAGCTAAGAGTTGAAAGTTAAGAGTTGAAAGTAAAAAGCTAGATAGTTTCATATAACATTGAGAGAATTTTGATGCGATTTGCAATTCCCCTCCTCTGGAGGGGTGCCCGCAGGGCGGGGTGGTTTCCTGTATCAAATAGTATAGCTGTTACTCCTGTTTCCGTCATTGCGAAATCGATTTTTCATCGATTGAAGCAATCTCATTTATTATATTATTTGTTAAAAGAGATTGCTTCCCCGAAATGTCGGGGCAGGCTGTACCTCGCTATGACGAGCGCCATAAACAAGGTCTTATGGGAGTTTTTGAGTTTCTTATACAAACAGAAGTTTTGTAAACCTGATTGCAGTGGAAATACTTTTTTTGCAACAACTTTGAATAAGCTGTCAGGCTGAGGTACGAAGCCTCTGCAACCGATGAAACAGATGCTTCGTACCTCAGCATGACAGTGCCTGATAAAAAAGATTGAAACGAAAAGCAGGGCTGAACCGACCGAAAAGGACAGAAACTTGCTTTTCAATTAATTAAACCATTAAGAAAATAAGAAAAACAAAGCTTAGGAATATTAATTAATCGACGCTTTAGGATTGCTTCCCCGAAATGTCGGGACAGGCTGTGCCTCGCAATGACGAAAGTTAAAAAACGGTTAAAACTACGATTCTTTAACCAAAATTTCTTTGGCCATAATCATCGGAACGCTAATGCATTTTTTCTCCATGTAATTCATCACACGCTCCAGAACCTCACGAGAGGCTTCATCCATCTGACTGATTTCATCGGCAAACACACCATTTAAGGCTGTGTTTTTAATTTCCTTAATCTTACGCGGAACCTCCTGCATTGCCAATTCGATGCGGCGTTGTTTTAAAACTGTGAAAAACTCTGCAATATTTGCGGTGATAATATCTTCGGCGTGAACGAGCTCGTTGTAACGCTCCTGGATGTTTTTGCGGGCAACCTCTTTTAAAGATTCTACCTCAATGTAATGAACCAGATTGTTATGAATAACCGATGGAGCAACATCATTAGGAATGGCCAAATCAACGATTACCTTTTTGCCTGTATCGCCATTCAGCAATTTGGCGTAAAGTGCTTCATCAATAATTGCTTCAGTAGAACCGGTGCAAGTAATAATTACATCAAAACCTTCTGTAAAATTTTCTAACTCAGCTAATGAGTAAGCCTTACCATTTAACTCCTCGGCCAATGTTTCGGCTTTTGAAAGTGTACGGTTAAAAATAGAGAAGTTTGAGTATTTATGTTTGTTAAGGTATTTGGCGATGTTCTGATTGGTTTCGCCAGCGCCAATAATTAACACGCGAGAATTACCACACATGTTTAATTCTTTCAGCTTGCGATAAGCCAAAGAAACCACTGAAACCGGATTTTTGGAAATATTGGTGTGCGTGTAAACCTCTTTCGCCGTTTTTACTACCCTATCCATAATCATCCGCATATAGTCGCCTGTAAAACCTGCATCGCGGCAGTTTTCATAAGCTTTACGGATTTGAGCCAGGATTTCTTTTTCGCCAACAACTAAACTTTCTAAAGAACACGATGTTCTCAATAAGTGATTAAAGGCTTCTTCGTTTTCGTAAACCGTAACATTATCAAGAAAACGCTCCATAAATTCTGGAGGTAAACCCATGTCTAAAACAGTTAAAAATTTAGTAACGAATTCTTTGTCGGTTTTTTCTTTGGTTAGGAAAACGAACTCTACACGGTTGCAAGTGCCGAGATAAAAAATTTCGCTAACGGGAAGCTCTGTTTGAATATTCTTCAACCGGCTATCTAAACTGTGATCACAAATAACTAATTTCCCTAAAGATTTCAGGTCGATGTGGTGATGCGTAAAAGCTATTACTTTTAAATATTCCAAGTGCTTCCGTTATTAACTATTATCGGGATACAAAAGTAACACGGTTGATGCATGTCAACGTCATTAATCTGTAATTTACATTAATTTAGAACGGTTTTAAATAGATGCATAACCCTGACAAACCCACTGCTACATTCAAAATTTTATTGTGGATTTACGCCTTGTTCTACATCGTGGCAGGCTTTAATCATTTTATTTCGACTACGGGATATTACACAATCATGCCTGAATGGTTGCCCGCTCACAAATTTTTAATTTACTTATCGGGCATTTTAGAAATTACATTTGGAGTAATGCTGCTTTTTAAGCGTACACGAAGGCCGGCCGGATGGTTAATTGTTTTGATGCTGCTGGCATTTATGCCCGCACATATTTACATGATTCAGAAAGCCCCATTCATGCTGAAATCAATTGAGATTACACCTTTTATTGCCTGGATACGGATTCCATTTCAGGCACTGTTTATTTGGTGGGCATGGATTTACACGAAAAAATAAAAATGATTTGGGAAGCAATTGTAGTGGGTTTGCTTTATGGTAGCCCCGCTTTTTGTTTCAATCTTTTTGTTAACTTCTGTCATTCTGCTCCATTTCCGTCATTGCGAGGAGGAACGACGCAGAAATCTTTCTCGTATAGCCATCAAAGGTATTACCTCTGCAATTGGGTTTAGCGAACTTAGGTTTATACAGGAAAGATAAAGACCACTCCTTGCCACTCCTAGGTTAGGAGGGGAGTAGTTACAATGTCGGCAAATTTCTGCACCTAATTTATTACTGTGGATTAAACCAAAGCCGTTAATAAACGCACAAATTTTAAGTAGCACTATCCAACTCCCCTCCTTATTTCAAGGATGGGTTGGGGGTGGTTATTTTGAAGTCTAATGCTTTTAACTCAATGCCAAATCGTGGTTGTGCAAGAAACAAAGAAACCACCCCATCCTGCGCCCCCCAAGGAGGGGAATTGCAAATTACAAAACCGTTTATAAACAAAAAAAGGTAAAACTTAAGTTTTACCTTTTTCAATCTGGGTATTAAATTATTTCTTTTCTTCGCCCGTTGAGGTTAAATCTTCCCATTTTTCCTCAGCCTGATCTTTCAGGTCTTCCGCTTTTTCTTTGGTTTCTTCCCAAATGTCTTCTGCTTTTTCTTTGATATCATCGAAAGTATCTTCTGCCTTATCTTTAAATTCGTTAAATTTATCCTTCAAACTATCAAAAAATCCGTTTTCTGATTCAGGGTTTGGTGTTTGGTTTTCTGTTGTCATAATTAAAAATTTTATAGTAGAAAACAAACACTATTCCACAACAGCTGTTAAAATATTATGATTGTACAAAATGATTTTAGCCTAAGCGGTGCAGATGGAAAGTTAATTATCGGCGATATTACTTTTGAAGATAAAAACCCAAATACACCTATAGTACTTTTTGTTCATGGCTTTAAAGGTTTTAAAGATTGGGGTTCGCATAATTTGGTGGCCCGATATTTCGCAGCCAATGGTTATCGGTATATAAAATTCAATTTATCGCACAGTGGCGTACCGGCAGATCATCCTAAAGATGTAAGTGATTTGGAAGCATTTGCCAGCAACACGTTTTCGAAAGAACTCTTTGATGTAAATGCTGTACTTGATTACATTGAAAAGGTTTATGGTAACCATACTAAAGTGAATTTGATTGGCCATAGTCGCGGTGGTGGTTTAGCTATAATTGAAGCCGCTAACGATCTGCGAATTGATAAATTAGTTACATGGAGCGCTATCTCAAGCTTTAATAGCCTATGGAAAAAAGAACAGGAAGCAGAATGGAAAAGTAATGGAAAAATCTATGTAACCAATGCCAGGACAAAAGAGCAAATGCCCTTAAATGTTGAGTTACTGGAAGATTTTGAAGAAAATGCAGCCACATTAAATATTATCGAAGCTGCCAAACGCATTAATATTCCCTGGTTAATTGTTCAGGGCGACGATGATGTGAATGTTCCTTTTGAGAATGCTCAGAAACTGGCTGATGCAAATTCGGGAAGTAGATTGATTAAAATTGAAGGCGCAAATCATGTTTATGGTGCTTCGCATCCATATGATAATGAAACTTTGCCACCGCTTTTGTTCAAAGTTTGTGAGAAAGTTTTGATGTTTTTAGGAGAGTAGAAATCGTTTCGATTGATATTTACAATCTTGTTTATACGATTCGCATTCCCCTCTTTCAGAGGGGTGCCCGCAGGGCGGGGTGTTTATTTGTCCTAACCAGACGGGCTATTTTTTTTTGACAACAAAAGAAACAAACCCGAGCTTTTTAGCGAGCTCATTGATACAAATAAAAATTAACTTAAAACTATTAATAATTGCCGGCTGAAAATTTTTGTATTGAAGTTAGTGACTAGGCTTTGATAGTGCATTCCCAAAAATTTAGAATAACATTTAATCATTCCCTCTACCAACAAAACCCCGCATATCACTTCCACTTGGGCTTTGGAAAATCTCTAAATCAAAATAAGGCACCGCAGCCAGCAGGTGATCAAAAATATCAGCTGCTACTTCTTCAAATTTTTTCAATCCTTTTTCTTTCGAAAACACATAAATTTCAATTGGAAGTCCATTTTCTGTGGCTTGCAACTGGCGCACCATAAAAGTTAGATCGGTATTGATGAACGGATTACTCTCCAGGTATTTTTCTGCATAAACCCTGAAAGTCCCAATATTTGTCATGTGACGTCCGTTAACCAAATTATTTGGATTAACGGTATTTTCGGCATTGAAACTTTCTATATGCCTTTGCGTTTCGTTCAGATAATCTCTTAAGAAATCAATACTTTTTAAACGATTGATCAGTTCTTCATCGCAAAATTTAATACTCGAAATCTTTATATTGATGTGGCGTTTAATCCTTCTCCCCTCACTCTCTTCCATGGCCCGCCAGTTTTTAAAAGATTCACTCACGATGGCATAACTTGGCACAATGGTTACGGTTTTATCCCAATTACGTACTTTAATTGTAGTTAAGTTAATTTCAGTTACTTCTCCATCAGCGCCGTATTTCTCAACGGTAATCCAATCGCCTACTCGAACCAAATCAATGGCGCTCATTTGAACGGAAGCCACAAAACCTAAAATCGGGTCGCGAAAAACCAAAATTAAAACTGCAGTAACGGCACCAAATCCACCGAAAACATATAGCGGAGACTGATTGAGGATAATTGATAAAATGAGTACAAAACCGAGGATATAGATGATAATTTTTGCAACCTGTTTGTAACTTCTTATGGGCTTATCAGCATATTTACGTGAGGCTTCCATGATGGAAACCATGGCATTTAGAAATGCATTAATAGCAAACATGGTGGCCAGAACCACATAAATTTTTGAAATAATTAAGGCATAAAAAAGCCACACCTTAAAATCAACAAATACAAAGGGAACCGCATTATAAATGATGTAAGCTCCAAAAATTAAAGCGAATGCCCTGAAAACCCTGAATTCGAAAAGTGCACTTTGCCAATTGGATTTTGTTTTGGCGCTTCTTACCGCAAGAATAAATACTTGCCTGGTTAAAAATATCGTAATAAAAAGGAATAATGTTACGCCAAGTAAACCAATAAAAAAGTATGAATAAACCAGTTCGGCGCCAGAAAGATCTTTTTCAATCAGCCAGTTTCTGAACTCGCTAAATATGGTTTGAAAGGTTGGAATATTCATTAAGTTAATTTAGTATTTATTGGCTGGAAAAATAAATCATGTGGTCGATTTTTGTCATGTTGAGCTTGTCGAAACACGTCCAATCCTTCCAAAAGCGATAGTCACTTTTACGATTTACGCCATGTAGCAATCTTATTTTGATATTGGAGTAGAAAAAGATTGCTTCGTACCTCGCAATGACGACCGCCCAACATTAAGCATATTCATTTCTTATATTATAAAAAGTTACACTTTCTCCACCCAATTCCCATCACCTTTTATAATATCGATTAGCTCATCTAAAGCAAAAGCAGTATTTACATTTTTCTTCACTACTTCCTGTCCACGGTACAAAGTAATTTTATCCGGACCAGTGCCTACATAACCATAGTCGGCATCGGCCATTTCTCCAGGACCATTTACGATGCAGCCCATGATTCCAATTTTAAGGCCTTTCAAATGGTCTGTTCGCGAACGAATAAGCTGTGTGGTTTCTTGTAAATCGAAAAGCGTTCTGCCACAACTTGGACAAGAAATATATTCAGTTTTACTGATTCTGGTTCGCGTAGCCTGCAAAATCCCAAAGCTGGTCGAGTTAATTAACGCTAAATCCTGACCTGGAGCATCAATCCAGATGCCATCGCCAAAACCATCAGTAAATAATGCACCAAAATCCGTAGAAGCATAAAGTTGCAAATTATCAGCATTTAAACTTTCATAACTACGCTTGATAATTACCGGAGTTTGAATATTTCTTTCCTGAAGGGCAACAAAGAAAGCCCTTTGCTCGGCCATGCCGTGGTTTGCAGTTGTTTTCAATACAAAAACCACGTTGATCAATTGATGTAAAGATAAATGATTGAAATGGGCGGCATCAATCTCTACGAAGTTTAAATGCTCATCTCTAACAGCAGCCAGATTAAATTCATCTAAAGAAAAAAGTGGATGGCAGTTATTTTTATCCTGAAGTTTTAACCAGGTTTGATAGTTGTAAACTTGTTTCAAATTTCCTGGAAAAGAAAATGAAGGTAAATTATCACCAAGGAAAGCCAAATCGCAGGCCTGATCTGCAAGGTTATATTTATCTAGTCCAGCGCTGTAATTATATCCTATAGCATTTAAAAAATAAGGATCTTTTAAGTTTTCTTTTGTAACATCAATCATTACCAAAGGATGGTAGTGACCGCCGATGTGCTGAACAGCCTCTGTTGTCCTACGGGAATATTGGTATGGACTGTAAGTTGGTGATTGTCCTTCGGCAAGCTCAGGATGACGTACGACAGTATTGCTTTCAACTTGCAACTTTTGACTTTCAACTCTATTCACATATCTATCTGCCAAAGCTTTTGCAACAGGTGCTTCAAATTCCGGATCTTCTGTTAGCGAAACACGAATGGTATCACCTAAACCATCTTCCAGCAAAGTACCAATTCCAACAGCCGATTTTATACGACCGTCTTCCCCGTCGCCAGCTTCGGTTACACCCAAGTGCAAAGGATAATTCATGCCTTCCTTCACCATGGTTTCAACCAACAAACGATAAGCCTGAACCATCACCTGTGTATTACTGGCTTTCATAGATATCACCAGATTATAGTAGTTTTCGGCTTCGCACATGCGGATAAATTCCATGGCCGACTCTACCATCCCCCGTGGTGTATCGCCATAATGGCTCATAATCCTGTCTGAAAGCGAACCATGGTTGGTACCAATACGCATTGCCGTACCATATTCCTTACAGATTTTAATCAGTGGAATAAACTTCTTATTTATTCTTTCAAGTTCCGCAGTGTAAGCATCCTGCGTATATTCTAGGTTTTCAAACTTCTTTTTATCCGCATAATTTCCTGGATTTACACGCACTTTTTCTACAATCCTTGCCGCCATTTCTGCAGCATTTGGCGTAAAATGTATATCGGCAATTAGGGGAACATCGTATCCGCGAAAGCGTAACTCTTTTTTAATATTGGCTAAATTCTCAGCCTCTTTTATACTTGGAGCAGTAATCCGAACGTATTCACATCCCGATTCTACCATGCGGATGGTTTGTTCAACGGTTGCAATGGTATCCATGGTATCGGTAGTCGTCATCGATTGAATGCGAATAGGATTATGACCGCCCAATGCGATGTCACCAATCTTTACTTCACGAGTTAAAAACCTCGAATATTGCGTTAAACTATTGCAATACCCGCCTGCTAATTCAGGTTTTACCGATATATTTTCCATGCGACTGCAAAGATAAGGATTGTTGGAATGTTTTGATGTTGGAATGTTGTAATATCTAATTATAGAATGAGTGAATTTTGAATGCGTGAATGATAAGTGCATTTTCTAAATTCAAAAACAAATCATTAAAAACTCAATAACTAATTATATCAGTCGGTCTTTGATCACGAGACAATCAGCCGCTATATCATGCCAGCATTGATTTTTCCGGTTTAAGAAACTATAGAGGTATCCGAAGAACACGGGGATAACCGATAATATTTTAGAAAAATTTCTGGCTAACGACCGACCAAATGAAATTTGCGAACCCTCAAGATCGGTCACCTTGATGTTAAGTATCTTTTTACCGATGGTAGCCTGGCTTTTCGATGCTTCGGCAATGCTTCCGTAAATCAGTTTAATTATAAAAATGGATGGAAACGGGATTAGATAAGCCATAATCCGTTGATCTTTCCCTTCGATAAAAATGAAACTGATCAGAATAATGATGCTGTAAATTCCGAAAATAATAAAGTGATCAATCACAGTGGCTAGCAATCGCTGATCAAAAGCGGCAAAGTATTGAGGTGCTGTCTTTTGGTACTTAAAACCCAAAAGCTCACGCAATTCGGGTATTGCGTGAGCTTCCTTATAATCATCCATACCAGGTTTCCGGATGAATGTATTGGCTGTAATTGCTAAACCATTCAGTTCCTCCAAACGATAAGGACCTTGTGGTTTCCCATTAATTACAACCGTGTATTCCATTGAGTTTTACGTTTTATGTGACAAGTGTTAAGTAGAAGGCATTTGCACAAACAAGTTTTTACAGGTTATTCCACTTATAACGTAGAACTTATAACCTACAACTTAGTAACTACAACTTAATATCTCGATACCTCAAAGTTACTCAATCCACCATCTAAATTAATAAAGATTTTTTTGGTTGATGTTTTGTAGTTCGATGTTTCGTAAACGCCATCACTTAATTTTTCAAACCCATCAAAATCTTTAGCTGATAAGCCGGTTTTAGTTTTGATGCGGCAACCAGAATTTGTTGGCACTTTGATTTTCACATCGGCTACGCCAGATTTCACCACTACATCGGTTATCGGAAGCAAATCGCCAAATTTAATGTCTAAGGCAGCTGCACCACCATCAAAACGGAAGGTACGAACTTTATAATCAGCAAAATCGAAATTTGCCTCACCTGCACCAAGTTTCATTAGAATATCCCAGTTTGCAGCTTTATTTAGTTTGAAATTTACATCGTTTCCGCTGTCGCCAAACTTCCATTTGCTCTTTCTATCGTCCATGCTAAACGTTAGCACAGTTGCCGAATCGGTAATGAGTTTTTTTAATGAGAAATTTCCATGTCTTTTCTTCACGTCAGCATTTATCAATTCAGCAGTTTCTCCATCTAAATTGAATGAAATACCTCCCCCAGAAATATTTAATACTGTTTTTTTAGCATTTTCAGTGGCTACAAAAGGCTCTGCTAATTTCAGACTATTAAAGGCTGTATCATTGCTATCCTCATCGTTATCATCATCACTGTCACTATCATCAATAGTAATGTCTACATCCTTTTTAAATTTATTACCCCACCAGCCATTTCTTTCGGGCTCCTGCTGACCTTTATAAAAAAGAAATCCTAAAGCCACAACCAAAACGGCAAGTGATACCATGCTTCCGGCTTGTGAATTATTCCTGTTGAATAGAATGTTAACGCCAGCAATGATTAAGAATATTGGCCAAAAGCTCCACACGTTTCGCCAGTAAAAATCAATGATACCAAAGTTTTCGAGTAGAAGTACACCACCAATAAAAAGCAGTAAAATACCCCATATTAATCTATCTAATTTCATAACGTTTATGCTTGAGGGTTAGTTGATGTTGAATTATTATCGTTTTTTGTTTCTTCCCCGGCTACTACCGTGTCAGAAAAATCAGCAGCTTTTTTCTGTTCTTCCTGATTTTGTTGGTTTTGAAAAGCCGCCCATTCGTTTTTTCTTTTAGATTTTGCGATGATGCTAATACCTAAAGCAATAAAGATTAGTGGCCACATGAACTTGAACAGATTTCTAATGGTAAACCATTGTGGGATAAAATCGAGTTCATGCATTAAAAAGAAACATCCTATTACCAATAAAAGTAAACCAGCTATTGTTCTGCCTGCATCATTAGATTTGTTTACCTTGTTAAAGTCTGGCTGTGTTTCGAAAGGTTTTTTCTCAAACTCATTTACCGGTTGCGACCAATTGGCATTGCCTGTGGCTGAACCTGAAAAAGGATTCGGATTACCAAAGGGCGGTGTGTTTGGGTTGTTTTTGTTAAAATAATCATTAAATTTTGAGAACCTTGCTGCCGGGTCATTATTCACCGGAACAATAATCCACATGATGATATAGGCGATTAAACCGCCGCCGGCCATAAATATGGTAGATAATACAAACAAAAGCCTTACAATGGTGACCTCAACCTGCATGTAATCTGCAAGTCCTGAAGCTACTCCGGCAATCATCTTATCGTGTTCGTTTCTAAAAAGCTTCTTTTCCATAATGCTGTTCATTTTGTGTTTAAAAATTCAGCGGTGTAATTAAAACCTCATCAACGTTAACCCCTTTACTTAAGTTTAAAATGGTATATAAAGTTTCTGCGATATCTTCGGGCTGAACAAATTTTTCATCGGGTATGGTTGTTCCTTCCCATGATGAAGTTTTGGTTGAACCCGGCAAAAATGCAGTTACTTTAACGTTGTGTGGTGCTAACTCTTGCCGCAATACATTGTTAAGACTTAACATCGCTGCTTTTGTTACACTATAACTGCCCCCATTTTCAACAGGTGCTTTACTGGCTACCGAACAGATATTAAATATGTGCCCATTACGCTCTGAACGCATTTTTTTCCCAAAAAATTTACTGATGTAATAGCTTGCATTAACGTTTAATGATTGCTGCATTTCAAAAGTTTCATCATCTTCATCAAGCAAACTGCCAGGAATATAGGTGCCCACGTTATTTACTAAAACGTCGACAAAACCAAATGATGAATCTATTTGATTTAGAAATTTGAGTACCTCTTCCTTTATCGAACAGTCTACTGAATAAATCAACACCTCGCGATTGTTAGCAGATAATTCATCACGTAATTGTTCAAGTTCTTTTAAACCTCTCGCTACCAATACCAGTTGGTAGCCTTGCTGCGAAAGTTTTATTGCGATAGCCCTGCCAATTCCTTTTGTTGCCCCTGTGATTACAGCCTTCATCGTTTATGGATTAGTTTTTGTTAACAAAAAACCATATTTATATTCAAAACCACGAATATTTTTGCAATTATCAAAGAGGGTCAACTTTTTTATCGTTTCTTTGTAGTACTATAAATGATCATTTAAATTAAGCAATACATACGGAATGAATTTTACCAATTTCGGCAGATACATCCTGCTACTTAAGTCTGTATTCAGAAAGCCGGAAAAACTGAAAATATACCTTAAAGAGATCGCCAAGCAAATGGATTATGTTGGTGTGGGCTCTTTAGGACTTATTGCCATCATCTCTACTTTTATTGGTGCCGTAATGACTTTACAAATTGCTTTCCAGTTGGTTAGTGATTTCATTCCAAAAACAATTATCGGCTCAGTAAATCGTGACTCCAGTATTTTAGAGTTAAGCCCAACGATCAGTGCAATTGTTTTGGCTGGTAAAATAGGTTCAGCAATTTCATCAGAAATTGGTTCGATGCGTGTTACCGAGCAAATTGACGCTTTAGAAATTATGGGAATTAACGCACCAGGTTATCTGATTCTTCCTAAAATTATTTCAGGAATTACCATGGTACCGATGCTGGTTATCATTTCAATGTTCTTAAGCATTTCTGGTGGTTATATTGGTGGCTCCATTTCGGGCGCTGTAACTCCTGCCGAATATATTCAAGGTATTACGACAGATTTTAATCCTTATACCATAACCGTAGCGCTGGTTAAAGCATTTGTTTTCGGTTTTATTATTACGTCGGTGCCAGCATATGAGGGTTTTTACGTTCGTGGCGGGGCTTTAGAAGTTTCGCAGGCAAGTACCAGAGCAGTAGTAATTAGCTGTATCTCTATTCTTGTTTGCGATTACCTGGTTACTCAATTGTTATTATAATGATCGAAGTTAAAGATATATACAAATCATTCTCCGGAAACGAAGTTTTAAAAGGCATTTCCGGAAAATTTGAAGAAGGCGTTACCAATTTAATTATCGGTGGATCTGGCTCAGGAAAAACTACCTTGCTTAAATGTATGGTGGGTTTACACCAGCCCGATTCGGGATCCGTGCTTTATGATGGTCGTGATTTTACCCCAATGACATACGAGCAACGTATTGAAGTTCGTAAAGAAATCGGAATGCTTTTCCAGGGATCGGCTTTGTTTGATAGCATGACAGTGGAAGATAATATTATGTTTCCATTAAACATGTTTACCGATCAAACCCGGGCAGAAAAAATAGATCGGGTAAATTTTTGTTTGGAAAGGGTTAATCTCGCAGGTAAAAACAAACTTTTCCCTGCTGAACTATCTGGTGGTATGAAAAAGCGTGTGGGTATTGCCCGGGCCATTTCCATGAACCCAAAATATTTGTTTTGTGATGAGCCTAACTCGGGTTTAGATCCAAAAACATCAATCGTAATTGATGAATTGATTCAGGAATTAACAGAGGAATTTAAAACAACCACCATTGTGGTAACCCATGATATGAACTCTGTAATGGGCATTGGCGATTACATTTTATTTTTACACGAAGGAAAAAAATTCTGGGAAGGCAGCAACAAAGAAATTGCACATACGGATATTCAGGAGCTTAATGATTTCGTATTTGCCAGCCGTTTTATGAAAGCCGCCAAAGATAAGTTTTAATTTTAATCGTCATTGCGAGGCACGAAGCAATCTCATTAGATATTTAGATTAGATTGCTTCGTGCCTCGCAATGACGGACTACATAAAATATACATGATACAATTACTTGCCCCCACTCATTGGAAAGATTATGAACTGATTGATTGCGGGGATTTTGAAAAATTAGAACGTTTTGGCAATGCTATTCTGATCAGACCTGAACCTCAGGCCGTTTGGAAAAAAACATTATCCGAGCAAGAGTGGAAAAAAACAGCCAATATTACTTTCAGAGGACGCTCGGCAACTTCTGGTGAATGGGTTAAAAAAAATCAATCCATACCAGACCGCTGGCATGTAGCATACAAAAACAATGAAGTTGCCATCAAACTTAGGTTAGGGTTAACCTCTTTCAAACATGTTGGAGTTTTCCCGGAGCAGGCTGTTAACTGGGATTTTATCTCTTCTTCCATTAAAAAATTTAAAACTCCACAGCCAAAAGTATTAAACCTTTTTGCTTATACCGGTGCTGCATCTTTAATTGCAAATGCTGCTGGCGCAGAAACTACTCATGTCGATTCCATTAAACAGGTGGTAACCTGGGCAAACGAAAACCAGGAACTCTCAGGGTTAAAAGATACCCGTTGGATGGTTGAAGATGCCTTAAAATTTGTGAAAAAAGAGCTTAAACGAGGCAAAAAATACAACGGTATTATTTTAGATCCTCCAGCCTATGGCCATGGTCCAAATGGGGAAAAATGGAAACTGGAAGATCACATTCAGGAAATGATGCAAGATGTTGTTCAGCTTCTGGATGAAAAAGAGCATTTTTTAATCCTGAATACCTATTCTTTAGGATTTTCTTCAGTTATTGTCGAAAATCTAATCCGCACATCATTCCCTAGCGTTAAAAATTTAGAAACAGGTGAATTATATTTACAAGCCACTGCAGGTGTTAAATTACCATTAGGTGTTTTTGGCAAATTCTGCAATGTGTAAATGTTGATTACTTTATTTTAAACTTCCAGATTTCCATCCTACTTTCATGCACAACAGATTCGGAAAAACTGTTTAAACTTTAATACTTTATAATATCTATGAAATTTCCTCAATTAGCGGGTACTCTAATCCTTGGGTTTGCTGCAATAAGCTTATTTGCCAACTGCAATGCAGATGGTAAGAGCGGAAGTGGCGCAAGCGCTGACACATCCAAAAAGAAAACAGATTCTACAGTTAACATGATGAAACCTGTTGATAGAAAACTGTACGACTCGCTAGATAAGAAACTCGCTAACGGTGATACAACTGGTAAATGGCCGGTAAAAAACCAACCAACACCTCTAGCTGGAGCAATTTTACCTTTCAAACGTATTGTGGTTTATTATGGCAACCTGCACTCAAAAAAGATGGGTGCTTTGGGCGAATATGCACCGAAAGAAATGTGGCAACGCCTAAACACGGAGGTGAAGAAATGGGAAAAAGCAGATCCGACTACTCCGGTTCAACCAGGCCTGCATTACATTGCAGCAGTTGCAAGCGGAACTGCCGGTAAAGATGGAAAATACATCAACCGTATGGGCAACAAGCAGATTGATTCAGTTCTGAAAATCTCAAAGATGCAACCTAATACGATTGTATTTTTAGATCTTCAGGTGGCTTTGAGTACCATTAAGGCAGAATTACCGCATATTGAAAAATATTTGCAGTTACCTTATGTTCATTTAGGCATTGACCCTGAATTCTCGATGAAAGATGGTTCTCTACCTGGCAAAAAAATCGGAACTTACGATGCAGCCGATATTAATTATGTTACCGGATACCTTGCTGATATGGTAAAAAAATACAATTTGCCTCCAAAAGTTTTTGTATTACACCGTTTTACCAGGAAAATGGTTACCAATTCACAAAACATTAAATTACGCCCTGAAGTACAGGTAGTAATGCATATGGATGGATGGGGTGAGCCAGAATTGAAAAAAGGAACTTACAGGCATTTTATCCAAAGTGAGCCTGTTCAGTTTACTGGTTTCAAGTTATTTTATAAAAATGATTTGAAAAAAGCGCCTAACAGATTAATGACTCCGGAGGAGTTATTGAAACTAACTCCAAAACCAATTTACGTTCAGTATCAATAAGATACTTTCATAAATCATAAAATCCTCATTCATTCATTTGAATGAGGATTTTTTTATGTTGAGAATAACACATCATCGAACTTTAGCAGCAGATTGAAACTTACAAAACGTTGAAATTTAATTCGCTGAAAGCCAATTTAATGTATAATATCTTTACGTTTCCAAGATCTATAATGGCATAGTTTTCGTTATGTTATGCTTATGCAAAAAGCAACATTTGGCGGCGGCTGTTTTTGGTGCACCGAGGCAATATTTCAGACTTTAAAAGGTGTGGAAAAGGTGACTTCTGGTTATATGGGTGGTGAGTTAAAGCACCCAACTTATATGGAAATTTCTCATGGAGATACGGGCCATGCAGAGGTTGTTGAAATTGAATTCGATGAAGAAGTAATTACTTATGATGATCTTCTGCTCATCTTCTTTAATACCCATAACCCCACAACACTCAACAAGCAGGGAAATGACGTTGGCACACAATACCGATCAATTATCTTTTACCATAATGCCACTCAGCAGCAACAGGTTGAAAAAATTATCACCGACCTTAGCCAGCAAAACGTTTTCGAAAATCCAATTGTAACAGAAATTCTTCCTGCTGCTGATTTTTATGAAGCAGAAGATTATCATCAGGATTATTTTAATCAAAACCAGAACAAGCCCTATTGTACATTTGTGATTCAGCCAATACTAAACAAGTTTGCCAGCGACTTTAAAGAAAAAATTAAGCCTGAACTTTTAGGATAACTAGTTTTCAAAGGTGAGTAAAGCATGTTGACTTGCGGTATGCATATCTCGCCAAACGCGATTAATTTCACTATCTTTTTTCGCTGCTTCAAGTCCACAGTAAGGGAAAAGCAAATCTGCTGATCTACGGCAGGCATGGGCGAGTTTTCTGCTCAATGAACTTACTTGTACCAACACATCCGCGTCGATTCGACCTGTATTAATCAACTGCTCCCACGACTGATCAAATGCGGCATAAAATTGAGCCTTTAAACCAGAAATTTCTGCCTTACAGGTATTGAGTACAGAAGTAAAATAAGCAATCTGGTCTTCCTGATATCGTTTTAAACCTGATCTTGAGAAAAAAGCATCTTCTACTAATTTAATAAAATGATTCGCCATGCCTAAACTGTTCACAGCCAACGTCGTTTCAGCAAGTTGTAGAAAAGGATAATCAAATCCCTCGTCACTTACTGCTATGGTATCATTAATTTTGAAAGTTCTGTTTAAAGGAACTTCGAGGTTGTTCACTTCAAAAGCGTGACTTCCGGTCGCAATTAACCCAAAATAAGACCATCCGGCTAAAATTTCTACTTCGTTCTTTTTAAGGATGAACGACTTAATTTCAGGTTTACCATCCAAATCCAGCACATCTGATCCATCATCGTTTTTGAGCATACAATTGGCCGTAAAAATTGTAGCATGGAGTGCACCACTGGCGTATTTCCAATGACCGTTTACCAGGTAACCGTTATTGGTTTTTACTGCGGTGCCGCCAACAGCACCGCTTCCTGCAAAACACACTTCTCTATCAGCAAAAACTTCTTTTGCCAGTGCGGGATCCAAAAATCCGGCAAACCATGCAGCTCCTGCACAAAGGGTAACCGTCCATCCCAAACTTCCATCGGCTTCCGCTAATTCTTCTTCCAGCCTTAAAATTTCGGGGAGTTTTTTACCAGCACCGCCATAAATTTCTGGTACAAACAGTTTAAACCAGTTTTCCTGATAGGCAAGTGCTAAAATTTCGGGATGCAACGCTCCCATTTCTTCAGATTGTGCTGCAAATGCGCTTACTTTCTCTTGCCAGGTTGCGGTTAATGTATTTTGCATAAATAGTTTCTGGTCACAGATTATACTGTTTTCAACGTATTTTTCTCGATGATTTTTTTCCAATCCATGAATCCAAAAATGGCTACTACAAATAAAAACATGGTCAAGCAGCCCATTAAAGGAAGTTTTTTATGAAATAACAAAGGGATGGCTACGATATTGGATATATTTAGAAAAATCCAGTTTTCTATTTTGCGTTTGGCCAACAGCCACATTCCGGCCCAGGCGGTTGAGGAAACAAAAGCATCAAGCAGCGGAACATCAGAATCAGTATGGTTATGCAACACAAAATAAAGGATCCCAAATCCAAGCACCGATATTAAAACAGCAATACCAATTTCATTTTTGGTACTCCATGCAACCTGGTTTTCGCCGTCTTGTTTACGCTTTTTCCATATCATCCAGCCATAAACACTCATCACCAGGTAATAAATGCTCAACAGCATTTCGGCATAAAGCTTTACGTTTAGTAGCAAATACATGGAAAGCAAAATGGATACAATGCCAGTTGGATATAACCAGATATTGTTTCTTTTAGCCAGCAACACTTCCGATACGCCGAAGCCAACTGCTAACCATTCGATAATTGAGGTGTGTAAAATCTGCTCTTGAAAAAGCCTGAACCACTCTTGAAAATCCATTTACAATACTTTTCGTCTTTCGACGGATAAAAAATAATTGAAACTGCTTTCAGGGCAAAACAGCATTGTAAATTTAACCTCTTCCCTACGTCGGCATTATCCGAATCAGGTGCATTTAAGTCGAAAGTTTTTTGTTTAAAGTTGAAAGTTTGAACTTTCGCCTTTGGCCTTTTAACCGTCAACTTAAAATGGGTGTAATCTCAGCCTTTTGTTTGCAGCAGAAATTGCAAAATTCAAAAAGCACCCCTTTGAGTAGCGCAAATATAGTTTTTAAATTGAAAGAATCTAATTTTTATTTCAGCTGTCATTCTGAACGCAGTGAAGAATCTTTAGGCGATGAAACACAATCTTCAAACAATACACTGCCGAATGATAGCGGAATATTTTAAGACATCATTAATCGGTTGCAGATTCTTCGTTCCTCAGAATGACAAAAGCGCCGGATTAGGTAATCCCACTAAAATAACCCTAGCTGTCCTTTATCATCAATCTCGATATCATTTGGGTTGGTAATTTCGAAATCAACTTTCTTAACAGGTTTTTCTTCAACTTTTGGCTTTTCCTGAATTTTTGGTTCCTCTTTTTTCACAGGAACTGGTTTAGGCGTTTCAACCGGCTTTTCAACTTCAACAACAGGCCTCTCCTGCACAACAGGTTTTTCCGATGTTACCGGGTCAGCTTTACGTTCAAATTTCGGTTTCGGTTTTTCTTCGGCAGGCGCTTTTTCAGCTACTTGAGTTTCAACTTCACCGGCAACTGCCTCTTCGTCAACTTCATTCTCCGTTGAATTCTCTTCCTCACCTGAAGTTTCATTTCCTCCATCGTCTTCACTTTCATCAATTTCCTCAACTTCAACTTCAGGCTCCTGCAATTCCACCTTCTGCACATCGTGTGGCGACAAGCGGTTACCATTTGCTTTTAGGCCTTTCACATCAATCAATTCAGCCAAAACTAAATCCAGCGTTTCAGGAATTTGAGTTTTACCTTTCAGCACATCAACCATTACTTTGGCACCAGCATTGGCGGTTAAAAACAATAATCGTGATTTTGGTTCTTCGCTGATGAATACAACTTTTTTACCGTTAGATTGTAACTCGAAATTGAATCGTTTAATGAAGTAATTTTGTGCTTTGCCATCAAAATGTACAGCCGCAAATACTTTCTCTGCATCAAACTTCTCAATTAAAAGCAAACCATCATCAAAGTGGTTACTCAATTCGAAAGAACTTAACTCATAGTAACCATCCTTATGTACCTGCAGAATTCTGTCGTCACCATCGAACTCACCCAGATACTTCCCTCTACCATCAACATTTAAGCGTTTCAGTAGGTCATCGTACCAAATTTTAAGCCCTGATAAGGTAGAGACACCTTTGCTTTTGAGTGTAATTTTTTTAACCGGATATTTAGAAACAATATTCCCTTGCGAACCCCGACCTTTAATGGCCACTTCCGCAAAATCAAGGTCGAATTGGAGTTTGCGCAGTTTCGAATGCGGTTTCAACGCCACGTTCACTACTTCAGCCTCACCATTTGGGTTAGCTGTGAAATATAAAACTTTCGATCCTTTCGAACCCTTTGTCAAATCGTATTCCTTATCGCGTGTTACGCCAACAACTGCAAAACGTTTAATGTAAGATGTGCCTGTAGAACCATCTTTATAAACCATATTGTAAATCGTCCGCTCATCGTTTTTCTTAAATACCTGCGCATGGATAATCCCCTTACCAACGAAGGTTTTATCAGCAACTTTAGTGATCATGCATTTTCCATCTTCACGGAAAACAATTACCTCATCAATATCCGAGCAGTCGGCAATAAACTCATCTTTACGCAAGCCCGTTCCGATAAAACCATCCTCACGGTTCATATACAACTTCACGTTAGCCAACGCCACTTTCGATGCCTCTACCCGATCGAACAAACGGATCTCCGTTTTACGTTCTCTGCCTTTTCCGTATTTATCCTTTAAACGCTGAAACCATGCAATTGCATAGTCGGTTAAATGTTTCAAGTGATTTTTAACCACCTTAATTTCATCTTCCAGGTTTTTCATCTGCTCATCGGCCTTTTTCACATCAAATCGGGTGATGCTACTCATGGGCTTATCAATCAGCTTTTTAAAATCTTCAGGTAAAATTTCGCGGTAAAGTGAAGGTTTAAAAGGATCAAATAAAAGATGTAAAACCTCTACAACGGTATCAAAATTACTTGAGTTTTCATATTCAGGATTTTTGTACATTCCCTCCTGAATAAATATCTTAAGTAGTGAACTAAAGAAAATTTTCTCCTGCAACTCATGCAAGCGAATCTCCAGTTCCTTTTTTAATAAACTTTTGGTATGTTTTGTATTCTCAATCAGAATGTCGTTCACACTTAAAAAATGCGGCTTATCATCCTGAATGATACAAGTGTTTGGCGAAATAGAAACCTCGCAAGCCGTAAAAGCATATAGCGCATCGATGGTTACATCAGGCGAAATGCCTGGAGCCAAATGCACAATAATTTCCACATTGGCGGCGGTACTGTCTTCAATTTTCTTGATCTTGATTTTGCCCTTATCATTGGCAGCCAAAATACTATCGATTACTGAACTTGTGGTGGTACTGTAAGGCACCTCGGTAATCACCAAAGTCTTTTTGTCTTTTTCAGTAATCTTAGCACGTACTCGGATTTTCCCACCACGCTGACCTTCATTATAATTCGAAAAATCTGCCGCACCGCCTGTGAAAAAGTCGGGTAGAATATTCGGCCGGATACCTTTCAGCGCATCGATAGAAGCATCAAGAAGTTCAACAAAATTATGCGGCATTACTTTGGTTGCCAAACCCACCGCAATACCTTCTGCTCCTTGCGCCAATAACAAAGGAAATTTTACAGGTAAGGTAATCGGTTCATTGTTTCGCCCGTCGTAACTTAACTGCCATTCTGTGGTATCAGGATTAAAAACTACCTCATTTGCAAATTTCGATAAACGAGCTTCTATATAACGAGGTGCCGCGGCACTATCACCGGTAATTGGATCGCCCCAGTTACCCTGCATATCAATCAGCAAATCTTTCTGACCAATCTGCACCATTGCATCGCCAATTGAAGCATCACCATGTGGATGATACTTCATCGTATTACCAATCACATTCGCCGCCTTATTGAAACGTCCATCGTCCATTTCTTTCAGCGAGTGCATAATCCGGCGCTGCACAGGCTTTAATCCATCGTGAATGTGCGGAACCGCCCTATCCAGAATTACATAAGAAGCGTAATCGAGGAACCAGTTTTCGTACAAACCGTTAATTGGGGTAATCGTATGTTTATGTTCTTCGTTTGGATTTAGGTTTTGGTCTGATTCTTCACTCATTTATCTACAGAAATTGGCAGCCGTAAATATAATAAAAATGATTGCACAGTGTAAATACAGGTTATACACATTTCAGAATTGCAATTTCCGTTATTTTTTATTTGGAAAGCAGGGTTCTGATCTTTTTTGAAAGCCTCTTCCTGCTTTCCGCTGTATCTTTTAGCCATTCTTCGCTACGCTCAGCATAATGGCTAAAAGGATGCCGCTCCAATCAGGTTTATTTAACTAAGAGTACTGCTACTGGCGATAATCAAACCACCCCCTTACCCCTCCTTGAAAATAAGGAGGGGAGTTTGGATTATGGTAAACAATTTAGATCGTGGAATTTGAAATACTTAGGATTTAACGCAACTAGCCCCCTGAACATGAACAAATTTGCCAAAGCAAAAACTACTCCCCTCCTACTTTAGGTGGCAATTTGAAAGATTTCGGGCACAAAGCAAATAGCCCATTGAAAATGAACAAATTTTGCCAAAGCAGAAACTACTCCCCTCCTAATTTAGGAGGGGCAAGGGGTGGTTAAACCTTGCCTAAAACCACCAATAGCTCTTCGAGATGTTCTGAAAGGCATCTCGAAGACGCAATAACCGGGATTTTTAATCCCGTTATTACAAGATTTCTTCATCATCAAAATTATTCGCCTGGATCAGATAGTGCGATCAATACTGCTCCTGCAATCATAACCGTTCCACCTACCACAAGTTGCCAGGTGATTTTCTCTTTCAAAAAAATAATAGATAACACAATTGCAATCACTAATGAAGTTCTTTCAATGGTAGCAACATAAGATGCCGGCCCCATTGATAAAGCTTTGTAAGAAAACAATGTAGATAGTGAGGTAAACACCCCGGCAGAAAGAAGAAATATCCAGGCATTTTTTTCTATTCCTTTCCAATCGCTAAAGTTGCCCTGATAAAAAACCACGCCCCAGGTAATCAGTAAAATCAATACTGCCTGAATGGCAAAAGCCAGACTCGAATCTACATTTTTCAATCCTGCTTTTGTGAGCACAATGACCAAAGCTGCTGAAAATGCGGCCAGCGCCGCCCATACAATCCACATAGTTATGTCTTTTCTACATAACAGCAGAAACAGCTAAATAGATTGTAACAAAAAACAATAGGGCAATAACAGCCAAAAATCCTGCCTATGCTTTTACCGCCAGCCGATCCTCGACAAAAGAAAACGGCAACAGACTTTGAACACTTGGTACTTTTAAAATCTCGCCATTTAAGCAATAGAAGATTACCTCAATTGGCGCTGATTGTTTACGTTCGAACTCAGCCATCACCTGCAAGCAACCGCCACAGGATGTTACAGGTTTTAAAATTTCAAAAGCATCTGTTTGTGCGGTGATGGCCATACTTTCAATTACAGCATCTGGATAATTGGAGCCAATTGCAAATAGCGCAACGCGTTCAGCACATAAGCCTGACGGATAAGCTAGGTTTTCCTGATTGCTACCCAAAATGATTTCTCCAGAGGCTAGTCTGATTGCCGTACCAACTCTAAACTTTGAGTATGGAGAGTAAGAACTAGCCAGTGCTTCTTCAGCTGATTTACAAAGTTCAGCATCATTTTCTTTCAATTCGTCAATGCCAGCATATTGCTCAAAGCTTATATTTAGATTTAATAATTTCATTTTTAATTGATTATGAAACCGCCAATGTTAAATTTTTATAGCGGGCGAACAATTTAGTTTATTTTTTGTATTAAATATAAAATCTGCCGCTAAATTTAATTTTAATGGCATGCTTTTAGCATTTGACAACCACCAAACATAATCCGCTTTGAATAAATACGTACGTAAAAGTTTAAAAGTCCTGCTTTGGGTTATTGCCTCAATTATCATTCTTGTTGTTGGTATAGCCCTCTCGCTTAACATCCCTGCTGTACAAAATTTTGTGAAGGGAAAGGCCATTAATTACCTCAAAACCAAGACTAAAACGGAAGTTAGCCTCGAAAGTATCAAAATCGCTTTACCAAAAGATGTGGTTTTGAATAAGTTTTATATTGAAGATTTAAAAGGCGATACTTTATTATATGCTGAAAAATTAGCGGTTGATATTAGTCTTTTCAAGCTCCTGGATAATACTGTTGAGATTAACAATGTTGAACTAAAAAACATACGGGCAAATGTTAAAAGAATAAGTCCTGACACAACTTTTAATTTTTCCTTTTTGGTAGATGCTTTCATGAGCGACCAAAAAAAGCCCGAAGAAAAGGTTGATAAAGACACTACTTCAACATTAAAATTTTCGGTTGATAAGGTTTCTTTCGAAGATATTGGTTTAACCTATCGTGATGATGTTGCCGGCAATGACGTTAAACTTTATTTAGGTGCTTTTAAAACTAAACTAAAAACTTTTGATTTAGCTGGCCAGCACTATGTTATTAAAGATTTAAGCTTAAATAATACCTCACTTAAATATCTCCAGCAAAAACCTTTGGTAGAGTTGGTTCAACATGTAACCAATAGTGTTGACAGTAGCCAGAAAGCAGCCGGAAAACTCCCTTTAATAGAAGTGGAGAATTTTGCTTTTAATAATGTAAAAGTAAATTACGATGATCAGATTTCGACTACAAAAGCAGTAGCAGATGTAAATGAATTAGGCCTCGTTAACCTTAAAGTTGATTTAACGAATAGCAAATACACCGTTGAGGATGCAAAGCTTAACAAATCAAATATTCTTTTTGCCTTCAAACCAGCGCCAAGCAACGATTTGAAAAAGGTAAAAGATACCGTAGTACCTGAGAAATCGCCTTTGGGCCTAATGATCAAAAATATTAGCCTGGCAGATAACAATGTTCAGTTTGACAATTTGGGCGCAAAAGCCGCTCCAAAAGGAATGGATTTTAACCATTTAAAAATTACAGGCTTAACATTTGGTGCAGGCGATGTAAGTTACAGTGCCGATGGAATTAAAGCGAATGTAAAAAATGGATCACTTAAGGAAAAAAGTGGCTTTGCTTTAAATGAGCTAAAAGGAAATGCGGTTTATAACGACAAGCAAATCAAGCTGACCAATTTCGTTCTAAAAACCCCAAATACCACCATCGAGAACGCTACCGAATTGAATTTCACATCAATGGATGACTTAACAAAACATCCGGAAAGGGTAAAATTAGCTTTGAGCCTGAAAAATACTACGATTGGTTTAAAAGATGCAGGTTATTTTAGTGATGCCATTCCGGCTAATTATCGAAATGAAAAAATCAAAATCAACGCTGATGTTAATGGATATTTAAATAACCTGAACATTCCCCGCTTACAAATTAGCGGGTTAAAAAATACGCAGATTGATATTAGCGGTACCGCGAAAGGATTGCCGGATATTAATAAAACCTTCCTTGATTTAAATATCAAAAAACTTTATGTTACCAAAAGCGATATTCTGGTTGCTGTACCCAGAAAATCACTCCCGCCAAGTATTGAGTTGCCAAATGTAATTAATGCAAAAGGAAAGTTTACGGGTTCCATGACGGATTTCAACACCAATATGAATATCCAGACGGATATGGGTGGGGCCATTTTAACCGCAGCCATGAAAGGACCAAAAGGCAGAGAAAGTTACAAAGCGGATGTGGCTCTGAATAACTTTAACGTGGGTAGGTTATTAAAAATGCAACCTAAATTAGGGCGTGTTTCGGTAAAGGCTAATGTTGCCGGAACCGGATTAGATCCAAAGAAAATTAATGCAAAATTTAATGCCCGTGTTTTAAGTGCCTATTATAACAAATATACGTACCGCAATTTAAATCTTGCTGGTACTTATGCCAACCAAAATGTGGCCATAAAAGGAAGCATGCCTGATAGTAACGCCAATTTCGTACTCGATGCAAAAGCGAGCCTGGCTGGCAAATATCCTGCAGTAAAAGCTGATTTGAATTTAAAATCGTTGAATCTTCAGGCATTAAATTTCAGCCCGACTGTTTTAAGTGCTGCAGGTTTGGTAAAAGTTGATTTAACAACAGCCGATGCTGATTATTTGAACGGCGCTGTAGATATTACGGGTTTACAACTCGTAAAAGACGCACAAAGAATTAATGTAGATACCATTTCCGTTAGGGCAAAAACTACGGAAACAGAAAATGAACTCACGCTGAAATCAGAAATTTTATCGGCCAAAATTGATGGTAAATACCAGTTGACTAAAGTTGGCAGTGCAATCATCAATGAGATTAATAAATATTATGCATTCGGTACGGTAACTAAAATTCCTGATCAGCGTTTAAGATTTGCCGTGCAAATTTATGATTCTAAATTATTGAAACAGTTTGTACCAGAATTAACGGTTTTCAAACAATCTCAGTTTTACGGATTGATAGATACGCAAAAAGACAGCTTGCAAATCAAAGGAAACTTTCCACAAGTAGTATACGGCGATTTCAAAGTAGACACTACGGTTTTAAATATTAATAATGACAACAATAAACTGGCTTATGCGCTAACCGTTAAAAGTTTGCAAAGCCCATCAGTTGCATTATTTAATACCGAAGTGAGCGGCGATGCAGCAAACAACAACTTGGGTGTAAACATATTCCTTCGCGATAGACAAAGAAAAGATAAATATGTAATTGGCGGAACATTTCAATCCATCAATAAGGATTTCAAATTCAGCTTAGACCCTCAAAAATTATTATTGGACTATCAGAAATGGGTGGTTTCTCAGGATAATTATATCCAGTTTGGTGCATCTGGAATTTTGGTTAATCAGTTTCAGATCAGCAATAGTGGTCAGTCATTAGCAATCAACAGTAACCCTACGCAACCAAATGCGCCACTATCGGTTGAATTTAAAGATTTTCAATTGGAAACTTTAACCAAGTTTGCCGAAACGGATACAACCTTAGTTGGCGGTCGATTAAATGGAACAGCTAATGTTAAAGATCTTGCTTCTACGCCTAAGTTCGAAGCAAATTTAACCATTGATCAACTCCGTTATCAAAAAGATGAACTGGGAACTTTGCGTGTTGCAGTAAACAACAATACCCAAAATGCTTTTGAGGTAAATGTTGCACTATCTGGTGTGCATGAGTTAAGGGTAAATGGTTTTTATTATACGGCTCCTCAAAGTGCATTAGATTTAACGGTTAACATCGATAAAATCGAGATGAAAAACATTGAGAGTTTATCGCAAGGCCAACTTAAAAATGGAACTGGAACGTTAACCGGAGCACTTTCGGTGAAAGGTGCATTAACTGCTCCAAAAATATTGGGCGACTTAACTTTCAATAACGCTGGTATAAACGTGGCTTATGTAAATTCTTATTTCCGTTTGCCAAATGAAAAAATATCGTTCACCAATGAAGGAATTGCTTTCAATAACTTCACCATGCTCGATTCATTGAATCAAAAAGCGACCATAAATGGCAAGGTTTACACCACTGATTTTAAAAACTACCGTTTTGGTTTAGATATCAGGATGAATAATTTCAGGGCCATCAATTCTACCGCAGCCGATAATGATATGATTTATGGTACCGTATTTTTAACCAGTGACATCAAAGTTAGGGGCGATTTAAATCAGCCTGATGTGAACATGAACATCACGGTAAATAAAGGGACTAAATTCTTCTTCGCATTGCCGGCCAATGATCCATCAGTAATTGAGCAGGAAGGAATTGTACAGTTCATCGATGCCGATGCGCCACCATTTAATGGTCAAAAAGCTTTAAAAGTTGATAGCATTAGCAAAGCCCCTATTAAAGGACTAAACCTGGTTGCGGCTGTAAAAATTGATCCGGAGGCAGAACTAAATGTGGTGGTAGACCCTGCAAGTGGCGACAATTTAAATGTAAGAGGCGATGCAGATTTAAACGTTACCATGGATCCGAGTGGGAAAATTAGCATGACTGGCCGATACGAAATTGTTGATGGCTCATATAATTTAACTTTAGCCGTTGTAAAAAAAGAATTTAAACTGGTAAAAGGAAGCACCATTATTTGGACTGGGGAGCCTACTTCGGCAAATGCAGATCTTACGGCGTTATACGAGGTGAATGCTGCTCCAATTGATTTGTTAAACCAGCCTGATCTTTACGAAGCAAGAACTAAATTACCTTTCCAAGTTTATTTGATGATGAAGGGGGAGTTATTGAAACCGATCATTTCCTTTAAATTAGATTTACCACAAAATGAACGTGGGGCACTCAACGGACAAGTTTACACTAAATTAATTAATGTTAACCGTGATGAAAGTGAATTGAACAAACAGGTATTTGCCTTACTGGCACTAAACCGGTTCATTGCCAATAACCCTTTCGAAAGTTTATCCGGAGGTGGTGGCGGTGTTTCAACACTTGCCCGTTCGAGCGTAAGTAAATTATTAACGGAGCAACTGAATAACCTGACATCGGATTTAATTCAGGGTGTGGATCTTAATTTTGGGGTAAATTCTTCTGAAGATTACTCAACAGGATCATTACAGCAAAAAACCGATTTAGAGGTTGGCTTATCGAAAAAATTATTGAATGACAGGTTAACAGTTTCAGTAGGTAGTTCATTCGCATTGGAAGGTCCGCAGGCACCGGGAGAAAAATCGACAGATATTGCAGGAAACGTAAATGTAGAATATGCCCTATCTGCTGACGGAAGATATCGCTTACGGGCTTACAGGCGCAATCAAAACGACGTGATTGTACAGGGCCAAATTATAGAAACAGGGTTAGGATTTACTTTAGTTGTAGATTACAACAAATTCAGGGAGATATTCCAGAAGAAACGAAATAGAAGAACAAGAAACATTGAACAGAAAGCACAAGATGAGAAAACTAACTAGACCTATTTTATTTGTATTGGCCTGTTTAGTTTATGCGGGCTGTAGCAGTACGAAATCCCTGAAACCCGGCCAAGTTTTATATACTGGAGCAGACATTATCATCAATCCTGATTCTTCAGGTAAAATCGATGATGAAAAACAAGTTAAGGCAGATCTGAAAAGTAAAACCAGACCTCGCCCTAATAACAAGTTAAAGCTGGCCATATATAACTTTGCCGGTGAGCCTAAAAAACCAAAAGGCTTAAGAAACTGGATCAGGAAAAAAGGTGAGCCACCTGTACTTTTAAGTGAGGTGAAGTTAAAATACAATAACGATGTATTAACCAGTTATCTGTTAAGCGAGGGTTACTTGCAAGCTGCCGTAACCGGCGATACGGTGGTAAAGGATAAAAAAGGTAAGGCAATTTATACTGCGGTTACCGGTGAAAGATATAAAATCAACAAGATTACTTTCCCACCAGATTCTGGCGTATTAACCAGAATTATTAATGCCAACAAAGAAAAAACGTTGCTTAAGGTTGGCGATTTTTATGATCTCGACGTTTACAAAAACGAACGCGTAAGAATCGACAATGATTTAAAAGAGAATGGATATTTTTACTTCAGTCCTGATTATTTAATTATGCAGGTGGATAGTACCATTGGCAAAAATCTGGTAAATGTTACGGTGAAAGTTAAAGACATCGCACCTGATGCAGGCCTGAAACCTTACACCATCAAAAACATCAACATTTACCCTAACTATTCGTTGCGCAGAGATTCCACGCTTCGAAGTTTAAAACCTTTGCAGTATCACGATTTTAACATTTATGATGATCGGAATACGTTCAAACCAAGATTATTTGATCGATTGGTGTTCTTTCAAAAAGGAGAAGTTTATAATCGAAAAGATCATAATCAATCCTTAAACAGAATGGTAAATGTGGGCGCATTTCAGGATGTGCGGGCAGAATTTTTACCGGTTGACAGTTTCAAGAACAATCAGCTCGATTTAAATATCTACTTAACTCCATTGAAGAAAAACTCGCTTTCTTTCTCTGTTACCGGAACCAGTAAATCGAACAATTTTGTGGGTTCGGAAGTGAAGGTAACGCAAACGACCAGAAACCTTTTCAGAGGCGCTGAGCAACTGGATTTAAGTGTTAGCGGAGGTTTTGAAACGCAGACCAGAGGAACATCTTTGGGCAGAAATTCACTTTCTTTAACTGCAGAAGGTAAATTAACCTTCCCGAGGTTTATTGTACCGTTTTATAAACCAAACAGTACAACAGCCTTTATACCGAAAACAATTGCTTCATTGTCATACCAGATGTTAAACCGAGGCTCAGAATACACGCTTCATGCTTTCAAAGGAGAATTCGGTTATAATTTTAAAGAAAATCAATACAAGGAACATAATTTGAATCCAATATCTGTGAGCTATGTTTCAACTACATTTCCTTCGGATACCACAAGAGATCGATTGTTTGCTGAAAATCCGCTGTTAAGAACAACATTAGAAAATCAGTTTATTATCGGTAGTAGTTATAACTTCACCTACACCAACCAGATGGAAACCAACCGGAGAAACAATACTTTCTTCTACGGTGCAATTGAAACTGGTGGTAATTTATGGGGAACATTTGTACCAAAAGATGCTGAAGGAAAACGTTCGATTTTCAATGTGCCCCTATCTCAGTTTGTAAGGTTAGAGGCCGATTTAAGAGATTACTACAAAATAACCAGAAATATGACCTGGGCCAACCGGTTAAATGTTGGTTATGGATATGCGTATGGCAACAGTACTTCCTTGCCATTTGTTAGGCAGTTTTTTGCTGGCGGAAGTAACGATATCAGGGCGTTTCCGGCCAGAACATTAGGCCCCGGAACTTATAAAGTACCAGATGATGCCATTTTTGCTGATCAGGGCGGTGATATTAAATTGATGCTAAATTCAGAGCTAAGATTTAAACTGGTAAGCATTTTGTACGGTGCGTTGTTTGTAGATGCCGGCAACGTTTGGTTACGTAAAGAAGATACCGGCATACCGGGAACAACGAATAATGGTAGGCCAGGTTCAGAGTTTAAACTTAAAAATGCCCTTAGCGAATTGGCTGTGGGAACCGGAGCAGGTTTACGTGTAGATGCCACTATTTTCGTGATCAGGTTAGATGTCGCTTTTCCTGTTCGTAAGCCTTACCTTGCAGAAGGCCAGAGATGGGTATTTAATGATATTGCCTTTGGCAACAAAGACTGGCGCAGACAAAATTTAATTTTTAATATCGGGATAGGTTATCCATTTTAGTTTTTCAATGAAAGTAATCAAGAAGATCAAGCATTTTTTTATCGCACTTTATCATCTTTTTATAGCAGCAGGGAAAGGTTTTGCTGAAGACAGAATCACTAAACTTAGTGCTTCTTTAGCTTACTACACCATATTTTCACTCACACCGTTAATTATCATTATTCTATCGGCTGCTACTATTTTTTTAAGCGACAAAAGCAACACCGATACTCACAATAAGTTCTTCGCACAGGTTACCGACATGGTTGGTCCTGATGCTGCTTCCCAAATTCAAAGTTTCGTAGAGCACTCTACCAAGAGTGGTCAATCAACTATTGGTTTAATCATCGGTATTGCCACCTTGATATTTGGTTCTACAGCGATCTTCATCGAAATTCAGGATAGTATTAACCTAATCTGGAAGGTAAAAGCAATCCCTAAAAAAGGCTGGCTCAAAATGATTACCAACAGGCTCCTGTCTTTTTCGCTCATCGTTTCTATGGGGTTTCTGCTTCTCGTATCGCTTGTAGTAAACACTGTGGTAGTTGGCCTTGGCAACAAATTAATATCCTTATTATCAGAAACTGAAATTGATAAGGTAGTTCCAGTAGCCGACGATACCATGGCATTGCTCATTTACATCTTAAATAATGTAATTACATTGGCAGCGGTTACGGCAGTTTTCACTGTAATTTTTAAAGTGTTGCCCGATGTGGTCATCAAATGGAAATCGGCCATTATTGGCGCATTATTTACGGCAGTACTTTTTAGTTTGGGTAAATACCTGATTGGCATTTATATCGAAAAAGGAAACCCGGGATCAGCTTTTGGTGCCGCCAGTTCAATTATCGTTATCCTCCTTTGGATTTACTATACCTCTATTATTTTATACTTTGGCGCTGAATTTACCCAGGCTTATGCAGAAAAATACGATGGTGGTATCGCACCAAGTAAATATGCGGTGTTTACAAAAATCACAATCGTAGAGAAAAAAGTTGATGTATTGCCTCCACAACATCCGGAAGATACAGTGAACGCACCTGATAAAAATCTTTAGTCTTTAGTCTTTAGTCGAAATTTTTGGTGATGGCTGGTGTTCTACTTTCTGATAAATTTTACAATTTTTTCCAATAATTCCTGTTCCAGAAAAGGCTTTAACACCAGTTCATCCATGCCAGAAGCTAAGTATTTCTTACGGTCTTCCTGCATTACATTTGCCGTAACACCTAAAATTGGTGTAGTCTTTCTGATTGCATCTTCGCTGCTTCTAATTTTTTGCGTCAGCTCTATCCCTCCCATTTCAGGCATCTGAATATCAGTTAAAATAATATCATAAACATTTTCGCTAAATAATTCAAACGCCTCTTTTCCGTTATATGCCGCGTCAAATTCAACTTTGTGTTTTTTCAAAATTGTACTGGCCAACAAGATATTCAGCATATTATCATCTGCCAATAAAACCCGTTTCCCCTCCAATACTTCTGCTTCAATGCCAAATTTAGAAACCGGGCTTCCCTCATTTTCAGGTTTTGACGCATTTTGGTAGGGTAGCTCGAAAGAGAAAGTAGAACCCTTTCGCTCAACACTTTTAACATCTATTGTTCCACCTTGAAACTCCACAATTTTCTTACAAATAGCCAAGCCCAAACCTGTACCTTGTTGCTTTTCTTTGGTAGAGGAATAATAAACCTGCGCAAATTCATCAAAGATTATTTTTTGATCCACCTGGTTAATTCCCATCCCGGTATCGGCAATACTCACATTTAATATCGACCCGTTGTCACTGGAAGCATTCAGACTGGCGGTTAGCGTAACTTTTCCTTCTGTTGTAAATTTAATGGCATTGCTTAACAAATTCATGACGACTTGTTTTAACCTAAGCGGGTCTCCTAAAATAAACCTATCAACGGCAATATCCATATCCATGATAAAGCCAATCTTCTTTTTATCGGCCTGAATTTTCATGCTATCAAAAACATCCCTAATGGCAATTGCAGGCGAAAATGGCACCTGTTCCATCGCCACTTTTCCTGTTTCATATTTTGAGAAATCAAGAATATCATTTACCACATCAAGCAGCATTACCGATGAGTTCCTGATTGCACCAATCTGCTCCTTTTGTTCCGCCTGTAAATCAACTTTGGTTAATTGCTCAGAAAAACCAACAATTGAATTTAGCGGGGTTCTAATCTCATGACTCATATTGGCCAAAAAGCGACTTTTTGATAAGGCATACAACGCTGCTTTATCACTGTACTCGATTAATGCTTTTTCATTTTTATAGAAATTAAAAATCATGTAAAGCACAAAGACTACCAAACCACCTGTAAGAATAAGCAGAACCCAGGTAAAGCGATCGAGGTTTTCTACGGTAGAAAACGCAGTATTACTGACTATTTTTTGCACCGATGCATAATAATCATTTTCACTGGCCTTATATTGTTTTAAACCATTAACAACCTTCACAATTAAACGATGGTTAACATCGAGCAATTCCTTTTCTTTAGTTTTAAGTTTTTTGTTGGTGCGGTATAGCTTTAAATAATAATCGTTAATGGCTTTAAGTTGTAGTTTATTGTATGCCAAATTAAGTGAAGAGGTATCAGCAGTAATTATCGTTTTAATAAATGTTGATCTGGAGCTATCAACGGCCTTGGTTCCCTTGTCATTAATGGCTGCCATAATTCGCCCGAAAAATTTCTTCTTAGGCTGAGCATTAACACTTGGTTTCAAGGTATCAATTTTAACAATGCTCTTGAATTGCCTGGCTGTGAAAAGTTTACTTTTCGGATTAATTTTTTCGACATCTTTGTCAACTTCAACCGAAAAGTTAATCAAGCTATCAGATAATCTTTTAAGTTGAATGAATTGTGTGGTGCGAAGTTTTTTTTGTTTAATGAGTGCGTCAAAACTATCTGAAGAAAAGGCGTGTTCTTTAGCATTTTGCTGTTCAATTGTATCCATAAACAAGGAAATCTCCTTAATTTCATCTACAAACTGATCATAATAATGACGCTCACCACTGACCACATACATCCTACAGCTATTCTCTGCATTGTACAGTTTAAAAATACAGCTATCAAGTTTAGTAAAATCATTCTTTACCTGAACAATTTTATTTACCGATTTTAGTAGTGGTATTTTAGAAAAATTAACAAATAATCCTGCAGTTATACCAAAGATAACTAAGATTAAAAATACAACTATTAAATACTTTCCTGCTGAACTTTTAGTGGGTTTCAAATTTGCGTTGATTTAACTTGCGATTAGCTCAACGCCGAATTTTATGCTACTTCATCAATAATTTTAGGTTCTTCTTCTACCTCATCTTTTTCTACACGCAGATTTCTGATGATGTGTTGCTGCCTATCAGGAGTATTTTTACCCATGTAGTATTCTAGCAAACTTTTTATGGTTTGATCTTTCAAGATAACCGGATCGAGCCTGATATCTTTACCAATAAACAAACCAAATTCATCAGGAGAAATCTCTCCCAATCCTTTAAAACGAGTGATCTCTGGTTTATTTCCTAATTTTTCGATGGCATTTCGGCGCTCTTCATCGCTATAACAATAAATGGTTTCCTTTTTATTTCGAACCCTGAACAAAGGGGTTTGTAAAATGTATACATGTCCTGCTTTTACCAAATCAGGAAAAAATTGAAGAAAGAAAGTCATCATCAATAACCTGATGTGCATGCCATCTACATCGGCATCGGTAGCGATAACAATGTTATTGTAGTGCAAACCTTCTAAGCCATCTTCAATGTTTAAGGCGTGTTGCAACAAATTAAACTCTTCATTTTCATACACTACCTTCTTGGTAAGCTCATAACAGTTAAGCGGCTTACCTTTTAAACTAAACACCGCCTGGCAATCTACATCACGAGATTTTGTGATAGAACCCGAAGCAGAATCTCCCTCGGTGATAAACAATGTTGTTTCATAACGTTTCTCATGCGTAGAGTTAAAATGAACCTTACAATCGCGAAGTTTTTTATTATGCAACGAAGCTTTTTTGGCCCTGTCGTTTGCCAGTTTTTTAATTCCGGCAATATCTTTTCGCTCTCTTTCTGATTGATTAATACGTTTAAGCAATGCATCGGCAACATCTGGGTTTTTATGCAGATAATCATCCAATTCCTTTTTAACAAAATCGTTGATGAAAGTTGCAACCGATGGTCCTTCTGGTCCCATATTTTGCGAACCAAGCTTTGTTTTGGTCTGCGATTCGAAAACAGGTTCCTGCACACGAACAGAAATGGCAGCAATAATCGATGAGCGTACATCAGAAGCATCGAACTCTTTTTTGAAAAACTCCCTAACGGTTTTTACCACCGCAGCCCTGAAAGCTGCCTGGTGTGTTCCGCCTTGCGTGGTGTGCTGGCCGTTAACAAAAGAGTGATAATCTTCTCCGTATTGCTGACCATGTGTCATCGCAATTTCGATATCGTTACCAATCATGTGGATAATCGGGTAACGAATTTCCTCGGGTTTATTGAATTTAGAAAGCAGATCATAAAGACCTCTTTCTGAGAAATATTTCTGATTGTTGAAATTAACCGTAAGGCCGGTGTTTAGGAATACATAATTCCAAACCATACTCTCAACAAAATCAGGAATGTAATGGTAGTTTCTAAAAATGGTTTCGTCAGGATAAAAGGTAATGGCTGTTCCATTACGCTGCGTGGTATCAATTACCGGTTGTTCGTTTACAATTTCTCCTTTAGAAAACTCAACCTTTTTCGTTTTACCATCGCGGTACGATTGTACCGTAAAACTTGTAGATAAAGCATTAACCGCTTTTGTACCTACGCCATTTAATCCAACCGATTTTTGAAAGGCATTACTATCGTACTTACCACCGGTGTTTATTTTGCTTACGCAATCAATAACTTTTCCTAAGGGAATGCCACGACCGTAATCGCGAACGTTTATTTTCTGTTCGGAAACCGTAATTTCGATGGTTTTTCCTGTGCCCATCACAAACTCATCAATAGAGTTATCTACGATTTCCTTTAACAAAACATAAATTCCATCATCTTGCGCAGAGCCATCGCCAAGCTTACCGATATACATACCGGGGCGTAGTCTGATGTGTTCTTTCCAGTCTAATGATCGAATACTGTCGTCGTTATAAATTACTTCTGCCATAAGGTTGCTTATTTTTTATCAGGTTGATTGAACTTTGCGTGATTACAAAGCAGCCATACCGAGGGATGTTCGGCGTAAACTTTAACGTTCAACATGACAAGTATTTAGGAATGATTTGATATCGGGAATTTTTAAAGTTATTGATGTTTGACTTCGCAAATTCCGGTTAGCAAAAATTATTGTACAATAATAGATTTATTCTTTGATGCTAGCAAAATAAAATTTCAACAAAAAAGATAGGTAAAATGTAAGAGGTAAATGGGATGATGGAGAAACTGCAACCCATTCCGCATTTCCCATTTTCCATCCTCCATCAAACATCATCCATAATTTCCTTATCTTCAACCCGTCAATTTATTATTCCGTTAATGCAACAAAAAAAGCAACTTTCGCTCTTCGATTTATCCATGATTGTGGTCAGTTTGGTAATCGGCATGGGTATTTTTCGTACGCCGGTAAACGTGGCAGCGAAAGCTCAGGTACCAGAATTATTTTATCTGGCCTGGTTTATTGGCGGTTTCGTAGCTTTCTGTGGTGCCTTAACTTACGCTGAAATTGGTTCACGTTACCCTGTTACTGGTGGTTATTATAAAATTTTCTCTAAAGCTTACCATCCATCAATTGCTTTTGCCATTAACTGTATTGTATTAATTTCCAGTGCGGCATCGGTAGCGGCAATTTCCATCATAGGTGCTGAATATCTCAGTAAAATTATTTTGCCTGTAGAAATGCAGAATGAAACCTATCGTGTGGCAATCGCCATCGCCACCATTTTAGTATTTTACTTAATTAATCTTTTAGGCTTAAAGGCTAGTTCAAAAACTCAAAACGTACTAACCATTATCAAAATAGGTCTGATTCTAATTTTAATCTGCGCCATTTTCTTTGCCGAAACAACACAAACTGTTGTTCCAGTCTTTAAGACCGCAAACAATGCTTTGCCTAGCTGGGCAGATTATGGAAAAGCCTTAGGCTTATGTTTAATTGCCGTTTCCTTTTCATATGCCGGTTATGCGCAAACCATAAATTTTGGTGGCGAAGTTACCGAAGCTAAAAAAGTAATTCCACGTTCCATTATTATCGGTTTAACCATAATTGTAATCCTTTACATGGCCTTAAACTATGTTTATGTACAGGTTATTGGTTTCGAAGAACTAAAAACTGCGGAAAGTATTGCCGCAATTTTGGCCTCGAAAATATTCGGACCAGCGGGTTTTAAAATGCTTTCGGTAATTATTTTTGTTTCGGTAATGGGTTACGTGAATGTTAATTTGCTAAGCAATCCGAGGGCAATGTTTGCCATGGGTGAAGAAGGTGCTTTACCAAAAGTGTTTGCCAGAATGAATAAAAAGGAAGTAATTAGCGTTAGCCTGACCGTTTTTGCGCTTGTTGCAGTTGTTATTATTTTCTTTGCAAAAACTTTCGATAAAATTTTAAACTACACCATTTTTTTAGAAAGCATCAGCATGGCAAGTTCTGCAGCAACCATCTTTATACTACGAAAACGCACTGCACATTTAGACAATAAAACCATTTACACTGTTCCACTTTATCCAATATTGCCAATAATCTTTATTGCTGCTTACACATTTGTGGCTTTCAGTATTTATGCCGACGACCCGAACGCAGCTTTAAACGGTTTGTATATTTTTATTGGGTTTTTGGCCATTTATTTCATTTCGAGATTGTTTAACAAGAAATAATTTTGAAATATCTGGAAAGCAATATTGGTGCTTGTCGGTTGCGATCGTCCCGCCACAAACTTCAATCTTTTTGAAACTTCTTTCATTCTGAGGAACGAAGACCTGCATAGCAAGCATTAATACCGTTAAAAAAATCTACAACCAATTAATAATCTGTTTCATAGGTTGCAGATTCTTCGTTCCTCAGAATGACATTGTATTTAGGTTTATACTTTTCAAAAAGTATTTCCGTTGCTGTCGGGTTTAGATGGCAAATTACTCCTAAATAGTTAAATAAAACCCTAAATTGCAATGCTAATCGTATGGATGAAACTGAGGGATTTGTTTTAAGCGACCAGCCGAAAATAGTAAGCTTAACCTGCGTAAAACAAACCTGATTGAAGTGAACATCCCGTTATTCTGCAGAAGATTCAGCACATAAATAACATCGGGATAAAACGAAAAGCAGGACTATCGGAACCAAATATTACAGGAATTTGCTTTACAAAACAGAAAGTATAATTTTAACTTATTAATGGATAAAACACTCTCACTAAAACAAGAAATTGCTTATGCTGCTGGTATGATTGGCTGGAGCACAATGACGAACATTATCATTGTGATGCTCCCCTATTTTTACCTGCCACCAAACAATGCTGGTTTATCGCCGCTGGTTCCTCAACTTGTTTTTTTAGGATTGTTCAATATTTTATCCATCATTGCAGCGTCGGGCAGACTGGTTGACGCGATTTTCGACCCTTTTATTGCATCCAGAAGCGATGCAAGTCAAAACCCTAACGGACGAAGAATGCCGTTTATGAAATGGGCAATTGTACCCGCCATGATTTTTTGTGGATTGGTTTTTTACCCCCTTGAAAAAGGCGAAAGTTTGCATAATGCCTGGTGGCTGACCATTACACTTTGTTTGTTTTTCGTTTCAGTTACCACCTATATTATCCCTTACAACGCACTTTTGGCTGAAGTTACCCATACGCCGAGGCAAAAAGTGAAGCTTTCGAGCTATCAGCAAGTGGGTTTTGTAATTGGCATTATTCTATCGGCATGCACCAACAATTTTGCTGATTTGGTGCAAGATGACTTCTATTTCGCAAACAGAAGTGAGGCTGTACAAATTGCCATTTGGGGATTGTGTATCTTATCTGGATTGGTAATGTTGTTACCCATTTTTTTTATTAATGAAAAAGAATTTTCAGTAGCTAAACCCACACACATCCCATTATGGCCAGCCATTAAAAACACTTTTAAAAACAGTAATTTTAAATATTATCTGATATCAGATTTTGCATTTTATACTGCTCTAAGTATTATTTCGAGTGGGTTATTGTACTTCTGTACGGTACTATTGGGTTTAGATGAATCTCAGGGCGGAAAGTTTATGGGGGTAATGGTTTTGGCTTCCTTACTTTTTTATCCAATTGTTAATTTTGGTTCGGCAAAAATTGGCAAAAAGCCATTTGTACTCTCGGCTTTCGTTGTTTTATGTTTAATATTTGTAACTATTTTCTTTTTGGGGAAACTGCCGCTATTGCCGCAAACCCAACTTTATATTCTGGTTTTGTCGGCATCATTTCCTTTGGCTGCGTTAGGCATTTTACCTAATGCCATCCTGGCCGATATCGCTCAAAAGGATACCATTGAAAGTGGAGAGAACCACGAAGGGATGTTTTTTGCAGTAAAGTATCTATTTGTTAAGCTTGGGCAAACTTTGGGTATTGCCATTTTTGCCATGTTAACCATTTATGGCAAAGATCCAGGAAATGATTTTGGTTTACGCTTAAACGGCATCGTTGGTTTTGGGCTATGCCTCATTGCACTGATTTGTTTTAGCAGGTTTAGGGAAGAGAAGTGATTGAATGATAGAATGACTGAATGATGGGATAAACACCACAAATTCATTCATTCAAAATTCACTCCTTCAATAATTTAATTTTACGTATCTTTGCCCCCGAAGCAGGAATAAGGGCTTGTCATTCTGAATGGCATATTCTCTCCGCAAGTTAGTCCTTCAACAATTGATTGTTCTAGCTTCTTCGATAAATATTACAAAAAAACATACATGTTATTCAAAGAATTAAACCTCATTGAGCCAATTTTAAAGGCCCTTGAGAAAGAAGGTTATACACAACCTACACCCATACAGGAGCAATCCATCCCAACAATATTAAAAGGAAAAGATTTATTAGGTTGTGCACAAACAGGTACAGGTAAAACTGCTGCTTTTGCCATCCCGATGTTGCAATTGTTGCACGAAAAACACATCAACACTAAAGCTACAAAGAACATTAAAGCGTTGGTTTTAACCCCAACACGCGAGCTTGCCATTCAAATTGAAGAAAGTTTTAAAGCTTACGGAAGTAATTTGAACTTACGTCACTTAGTTATTTTTGGTGGTGTAAATCAACACTCGCAAGTGGAAGCTTTGCGTAAAGGTGTTGATATTTTGGTAGCTACACCCGGTCGTTTATTAGATTTAATGAACCAGGGTTTTATCAGCTTAAACACCATCGAACTTTTTGTTTTAGATGAAGCAGATAGAATGTTGGATATGGGTTTTATCCACGATGTGAAAAGAGTAGTGGCTAAATTACCAGCAAAACGCCAGACTTTATTTTTCTCGGCTACTATGCCTGATGAAATTCAGAAGTTAGCAAATACGATTTTATCCAGCCCTACGAAAGTAGAAGTTACCCCAATTTCTTCTACGGCTGAAACTATTGTTCAATCGGTTTATTTTGTTGATAAGCCTGATAAAAAGAAGTTATTGATTCATCTTTTGGAAGATAAGAACATTCAAACAGCTTTAGTTTTTACGCGTACCAAACATGGTGCAGATCGGATTGTAAAAGATTTAGGTCACTCCGGAATTAAAGCTGCCGCCATTCATGGGAATAAATCACAAAATGCCCGTCAACGTGCTTTAACTGATTTTAAGGATAGAAAAATACGCGTTTTAGTGGCAACCGATATTGCTGCCCGTGGTATTGATATTGACCAGTTATCTCACGTTTTCAATTTTGAATTGCCAAATATTCCAGAGTCTTATGTACACCGGATTGGTCGTACCGGACGTGCAGGTGCAAACGGAATTGCCATCTCATTCTGCGATGCGGAAGAAAACGAATATTTATTGGATATTCAGAAACTGATTAAAATTACTTTGCCAATTGTAGATGACCATCCTTATCCTTTAAGCTGGGAAAATATGTTGGCCAAAAACCAGGTGAAACGCAAACCTCAGGCACAATCGAAAGGTGGCGGCGGTAAAAAAGGTAGCGGCGACGGAAACATGAGCGGCAAACCTCGTAACGCCAGTAATAACAGAAGGTTTGGCGGAAATAGAAGAAAAGCTGAAAGGTAAAAGTTGAAAGTGTAAAGCAGAAAAACCAAAGCGGAAAGCTGCTTCGCAAATTATTGAAAAACCGGGTTGTAAATTACAGCCCGGTTTTTTTTTCCGTTGGCTGAAGCCGGACGGCAATGAAACTGCAAAGTGTTTAGTAAACTTCATATGAGCAGTCGTCACCCGGAATTTATTTCAGGGTCTTAATTGCAAAAAAATAGATGCTGAATTAAATTCAGCAGGACGAAGTGCATAAATGTATTGCGACAATAAACTTCATGTAAACGGCCCTCATTCCGTGACACAGCTTATCCCGACCATTCGGGAAACCAATCTTAATGCATTCGCTATGAAACCCATAGCTGTAGGATTGCTTCGTGCCTCGCAATGACGAAGGCCCTAAAAGAAAAACCCAGAATTGATTTTTTCAACTCTGGGTTTCTTGTTATAAAAATCGCTATAAAGCTTTGTGCTTTAAGCTTTCAACTTTCAGCTCAAAAACTTAAACCACCACGTTAATAATCTTCCCTTTTACAAAAATGATTTTCTTAGGCGCCTTGCCATCCAGGAACTTCTGGAATTGTTCGTTCGCCAATAAAATCGCTTCCACTTCTGGTTGTGCCAATGTTAAACTTAAATTTAAGTTCATTTTCATTTTACCGTTAATAGAAACCGGATAAGCAAATTCATCTTCTACCAAGTGTTCAGCGTTAAAAATCGGGAATGCAGTATAAGATAAACCTCCTGCTTCATTACCCAACTGAACCCAAAGTTCTTCGCAGATGTGTGGCGCATAAGGCGATAAAATTACCACCATATCCTGCAAGATGCTGCGTTTATTACACTTTAAATCTGTCAATTCATTAACGGCAATCATAAAACTAGAAACAGAAGTATTGAAAGAGAACCTTTCGATATCATCCTGAACTTTTTTAATGATTTTATGCAACGATTTCAATTCTGCTTTAGTTGGTTCAGCATCAGACACCGTGAACTCCCAGGCTTCGTTATGGAATAATCTCCAGAACTTACGCAAGAACTTAAACACGCCTTCAATACCATTTGTATTCCAAGGTTTGCTTTGTTCCAGCGGACCTAAGAACATCTCGTACATCCGCAAGGTATCAGCTCCGTAACGCTCAATCAAATCATCGGGATTAACCACGTTGAATTTTGATTTCGACATTTTCTCTACCTCAACACCGCAAATGTATTTTCCGCCTTCAAGAATAAATTCTGCATCATCAAATTCTGGTCTCCAAATTTTTAAACCATCAATATTAAGAATGTCATTTTCAACTAAACTAACATCCACATGCAGAGCAGAAAAACCTAAATAATGTAGTTCAGGAGTAAGTCCACTATTTAAATCTTGATACTTTTTTATTATTAATATTTTTAAATCTTCATCTATACCTTCTTTTTTAATTTGCTCCATTCTATTTTTAGAGACAATTATTTTCGGTTGAGGTTCATTAAAAATATCCAAGGGAATTAAGTAATCTATATTTAATTTGTAAACAAAATTACTTCTGCCTTGAATCATCCCCTGGTTAATCAACTTTTTGAAAGGTTCTTCTTCTTTGGTATAACCCAAATCTTTCAAAAACTTGTTCCAGAAACGGCTGTACAATAAGTGACCGGTTGCGTGTTCAGAACCACCGATATATAAATCAACGTCTTTCCAATATTCAATCGCTTCTTTTGAAGCAAAATCGGCATTGTTTTCAGCATCCATATAGCGGTACCAGTACCAGCTACTTCCTGCCCAACCTGGCATGGTGCTTAATTCGTAATGTCCGCCATCTTCAGGTTGCCATCCTTCAGCTCTCGCCAAAGGTGGTTCGCCAGTTTCTGTTGGCAGGTATTTATCAATTTCTGGCAAGATTAGCGGCAATTCCTCTTCCTGAACTAAATAAGGCAAACCATCTTTAAAATAAACCGGAATCGGCTCTCCCCAATAACGCTGGCGACCAAAAATCGCATCACGTTGGCGGAAGTTAACCTTTGCTTTACCTACTTTTTTCTCTTCTAACCAGTTATTTAAAAACGGAACCGCTTCTTTATAAGTTAATCCATTGATGAAACCAGAGTTGATGTATTTTCCTTCTTTAGTTGGGTCGGCTTGCGTTTCAATATCTTGCTGAGCATCCAAAATCTGAATAATCGGCAAATTAAAATGCGTGGCAAATAACCAATCACGTTGGTCGCCGCTTGGAACACCCATAACCGCACCTGTTCCATAACCTGCAAGTACGTAATCTGCAATCCACAACGGAACACGCTCACCACTTACCGGGTTAATTACATAAGTTCCTGTAAAAGCACCTGAAACCGTTTTGGTATCCGCCATGCGGTCTAACTCCGATTTCTTTTTAGTTTGAGCGATGTAATTCTCGATATCTTGCTTTTGTTCCGGCGTAGTCAATTCAGCTACCCATTCATGCTCTGGTGCCAACACTAAATAGGAAACACCAAAAATAGTATCTACACGGGTGGTGAAAACTTCTATATAGTCAGGAGTTAGAAGTCCGGAGTCCGAAGATTCCACTTTCAACTTTGAACTTTCGACTTTGAACTTAACTGATGCTCCAACACTCTTTCCAATCCAGTTGCGTTGCATTTCTTTAATCGGTTCCGGCCAATCGATGGTATCCAAACCTTGCAAAAGTCTGTCAGAGTAAGCGGTAATTCTCATGCTCCACTGCATCATTTTCTTCTGCTCTACCGGGAAACCACCACGCTCTGAAAAACCATCTTTTACCTCGTCGTTCGCCAAAACTGTTCCCAAAGCCGGGCACCAGTTTACCGTACTTTCCCGAAGGTAAGTCATGCGGTATTTCAATAACTCAACCTGCTTTTCTTCTTCACTAAAAGTTGCCCAATCGCTCGGTAAAAAAGATTTCACATCTTCATCGCAAACCGCTTTTACATCGGCTGTGCCGGATGAATTGAATTTTTCGATTAATGTAGTGATATCTTCTGCCCGATCCGTTTCAATGTTATACCAGGAATTGAACAACTGCATGAAAATCCACTGTGTCCATTTATAATAAGATGGTTCACTGGTACGCACTTCACGGCTCCAATCGAAAGAAAAACCAATTTGATCTAACTGGCGACGGTATGTTGCAATATTTGCTTCTGTTGTAATGGCCGGGTGTTGACCCGTTTGGATCGCATATTGTTCTGCAGGTAAACCAAATGAATCGTAGCCCATTGGATGCAAAACGTTAAAACCTTTAAGGCGTTTGTATCTCGAAAAAATATCTGATGCAATGTAACCCAGTGGATGACCCACGTGTAAACCTGCCCCCGATGGATAAGGAAACATATCTAACACATAATATTTTGGTTTTTCAGAATTACTTTCGGCTTTAAATGTTTGATGATCAGCCCAAAACTTCTGCCACTTTTGTTCTATTTCTTTGAATTGGTAATCCATTGCAAGTTTTAAATTTTTAAAGGGGCGAAATTACGGAAATTAAGGGGTTTAGTGAAACATAATTTTCTCCAGGCTTTTGCCACTCAAACACGGATTTTCACGGAATTTTGATTTATATCTAAGTGCGATGGATCGTCATTGCGAGGTACGAAGCAATCTATTTGCCTAAAGATTGCTTCGTACCTCGCAATGACGAAGAACCTATAAAAAAATGCACCATTGATTTAGAACCAATGGCGCAAGCAAATAATCGGGATTAAGATTTTTATCTGGTTAAGTAATATTTTTTAACGATGTTGGTCTTATCAATTTTGGCGGTAAATTCAAGCTGCGTCCCCGACAATACAGAAACTGTACAGTAAGAACTTCCTTCAGGAAAAACCATGTTAAAGTCGTTTCCCAGCGACGCGGTATAGGTTCCGATCGTTCGTTGGTTGGTTAAACTCAACTCTACCTGATCATCTTCATTCGCTTTAAAATCTATATAATCATTCATAGTGTAGTTAAATGTTCCGTTTTGCAGCGGGTTTGTATTGCCTGATACTTCAATTTTATTTACGGTCCATTTTCCCATTATTCTGGCTTTAAGTGAAGTTTCATCTTTTTTGCAGGAAAATAATGTTGCCGTGACCATCATGAACAGGCTCAGGAGAGTAATTTGTCTTTTCATAGGGATTAATTGTTTTAGGTTCATTTAATAACGCCGTTTAATCAAATTTCGTACCGCTTAGGCAAATCCACTAAACTTTTTTATGTTTTTTGATGGAACTAATTTTGGCTTTAGGGCGTTAATGCTGATAATATTGGTGTTTATCAGGTATAATTTATATTTTCGCAAAAACAAAATTGAAATACATGGAAGAATTCGAAGTAAGTGACGCATCTAAGAAAACCAAAACGGTATACATCTCTACTATTATTAGTATTGCGTTGGTTTTATTAATGCTTGGGCTGCTTGGGTTGGTACTTGTACATGCCAAAAACCTGTCTAACTACGTTAAAGAAAATATCGTTTTAAACATCATTGTTGACGAAGGTGCTAAAGAAACCGATGTTTTAGCGTTCCAAAAAGAATTAAACGCCAATAAAGCGGTAAAACAAACACAATACGTTAATAAAGAACTCGCTGCAAGAAATTTAACGCAGGATTTAGGTGAAGATTTTGTTAATTTCTTAGGCTATAATCCACTTACTTCAACGTTTGATGTTTACCTAAAAGCAGAATATGCCAACAACAAAAGTATTGATGGTTTAAAAGCATCGATTTCTAAAAACCCGGTTGTAAAAGAGGTTGTTTATCAAAGTTCATTAATCGATATGGTGAACAAAAATATTAACACCATTGGCTTGATTATTTTAGCCTTCGCTGCATTACTGCTCGTGATTTCTATCGCATTGATAAACAACACCATACGCTTAGCCATCTATTCGCAAAGATTTTTAATTAAAAGTATGCAGCTGGTTGGTGCAACGAAAAATTTTATCAGACGTCCTTTCTTATTATTTGCTGCCTTGCATGGTTTAATTGCAGCCTTTATTGCGATTATAATTTTGCTTGCTACCTTGATTTATGCCCGCAAAGAAGTGCCTGAGATCATCATATTAAACAACTACAAAGAATTTGGTTTTGTATTTGTTGCGCTGATCATCATCGGAATTTTTATTACAGGTTTAAGTACATGGTTTGCAGTAAGCAGGTATTTACGTTTGAAATCTTATAATTTATATAGATAATGGCATTAGAAAAAAAATCAGGTCCGGTAGTTAAGGACGTTAAAAGCGAATTGGTTTTCACTAAGAAAAATTACCAGTTATTGTTAATCAGCATGGCAATTGTTGCTCTTGGTTTTATTTTGATGATGGGAACCGAAGGCGATATTTACGATTTTAGAAGAACCTTATTGGCCCCGCTTGTGGTATTGTTTGGTTTCGCCTTCGGAATCTACGCTATATTAAAAAAATAATTTAACTATATCGGCGTCAATTTGTTATCTTTAAATTATGACGACTACAAATCTTAATATTGAAATTAATTCTCTTCCAATGAATCTTAGGCAAGAGGTTGCAGATTTTGTAGAATTTTTAAAAACAAAGAATAAAATAAAATCTAAACTTAAATCACGTGAGTTTGGTGCGGCCAAAGGCAAAATTAAATTATCCGAAGATTTTGACGATCCATTAGAAATGTTTGCTGATTACATTTAATGGCTTTTTTGTTAGACACACATACATTTCTATGGTTTTTAGGTGGTGATAATCAATTACCAGCCTCTATTAAAAAGGACCTTTCTGACATTAATCAAACCTGCTTTTTAAGCATTGCATCGCTTTGGGAAATTGCCATAAAAAAACAAATAGGAAAACTCGAATTGCATATTGATTATAACGAGTTGTTTAGATTTGCTGAGAAAAATCAAATTGAAATCATTTCAATAAATGAAATCCATCTTTCCACTTTATTAAATCTTGATTTTATTAATAATGATCCCTTTGATAGAATTATTGTATCTCAGGCAATCGCAGAAAATCTGATCTTAGTTTCTAAGGATCAAAAATTAAAAAATTACAACGTAAAATTAAGATGGGAGTAATCCCGCCACTAAACTTATGAACTATTTCGAAGCTGTTATTCTTGCCATAATCGAAGGATTAACTGAATTTTTACCTGTATCAAGTACGGGGCACATGATCATCGGCTCCTCTTTTATGGGGATAGCCAGCGATCCTTTTGTTAAACTGTTTACGGTGGCTATCCAACTGGGTGCAATTTTATCTGTAGTGGTATTGTATTTCAAAAGGTTTTTCAAATCGATTAACTTCTATATAAAACTGATAGTTGCCTTTATTCCTGCGGCAATTTTCGGTTTATTACTCAGCAAAAAAATTGATGAACTTCTGGAAAGTCCGATGGCAGTAGGCATTTCGCTTTTGGTAGGCGGAATTATTCTTTTGTTTGTAGACAAATGGTTTAACAAACCAACCATTAACGAGGAAGATGATGTTACGTATCTAACAGCCCTAAAGATTGGTTTTTTTCAATGTATCGCCATGATTCCGGGTGTTTCACGCTCCGGAGCAACCATTGTAGGTGGTATGAGTCAAAAGCTAAGCCGAAAAGTAGCAGCCGAATTTTCATTTTTCTTAGCTGTCCCAACCATGTTTGCCGCCACCGGAAAAAAACTCTTTGATTTTTATAAAGAAGGAAATACCATTACGCCAGAACAAACCAATTTATTAATTATTGGCAACGTTGTGGCTTTTATTGTTGCTTTACTAGCGATAAAAAGCTTTATTGGCTACCTTAATAAACATGGCTTTAAAATGTTTGGCTGGTATAGAATAGTAGCGGGTTTGATCATTATTATCCTATTGATGACTGGCCATAACTTACAAATTATATAATCTGTATCTTTGCGCAAAAAAGATTTGTGAGTACAGAAAATACAAAGTTCAAAGATTTCAATTTTGCCGAAGGCGAACTGCTGCTGATTAATAAGCCCTACAAATGGACATCGTTTGATGTGGTGGGCAAAATTCGTAATTCTTTAAAGCCATTAAAGCTGAAAGTTGGCCATGCAGGCACACTGGATCCTTTGGCAACCGGATTGTTAATCATTTGCACCGGGAAACTAACTAAACAAATAGACACCTTCCAGGCAGAAGAAAAAGAATATACAGGCACCATGATTCTGGGCGCCACTACGCCATCATTCGATATGGAAACTGAAGTGGATGCAAGCTTTGATATCGGCAATATTTCTAACGAAGATATTTACAACGCCTGCAAACCTTTTATCGGCGACATAGAACAATATCCACCTGCACATTCGGCTGTAAAAGTAAACGGTGAGCGTTTGTACGTTAAAGCCAGACTTGGCGAAGAAGTGGAACTGCGCAAGCGTTTTGTAAACGTACCAGAATTTGAAATTACCCGAATAGAATTACCAGAAGTTGATTTTAGAATTGTTTGCAGCAAGGGCACTTATATCCGCTCGCTCGTATCCGATTTCGGCAAACAACTTAACAACGGCGCTTACTTATCAAAACTAACCCGTACACGTAGCGGAAACTTTTTGCTTTCCAATTCGTTTGAGGTTTTAGAGCTCGTTAATTATATTCGTAGCAAGAAAGAAGAAGCTAAAACGGAAACGCAGATATGAACAACATTAAAAACCGAAACACACGATTTGTAAAGGAAGTCCTGCTGATCGTAGCCGGTGTAACTTCTGCATGTTTCGGTTTAAAAAGCTTCTTGATGCCAAATGAGTTTATTGATGGTGGCGTTACGGGAATTTCACTTTTGATCAGCACTTTAACAAAGTGGAACCTCTCCTACCTCATTGCAATCATCAACATTCCTTTTGTAATTTTAGGATACAGGCAAATCGGAAAAGCTTTTGCCATTAAAACAGCCCTTGCTATTGCAACGCTGGCGGTTGCGCTGATCGTTTTACCATTTGAGCCCATTACCCACGATAAATTGCTCATTGCTTTTTTCGGCGGATTGTTTTTAGGCGGTGGCATTGGTTTGGCCATGAGAGGCGGTTGTGTGATTGATGGAACCGAGGTGTTAGCACTTTACATCAGTAAAAACAGCGTGTTAACGGTTGGCAATATCATTTTAATCCTAAACATCATCATATTTGCCTTCGCTGCTTACTTTTTAAATATCGAAACCGCACTGTATGCCATTTTAACTTATCTGTCTGCATCGAGCACCATAGATTTTATTGTTAATGGCTTGGAACAGTATACCGGCGTAACCATCATTTCTGAACGTCAGGATGACATTAAGAGTTTTATCATCAATGACATGAAACGTGGGGTTACCATTTATAAAGGAGAAGGTGGTTATGGAGAGAAGAAAGACCTCGATATTATTTTTACTGTAGTAACCAAACTCGAAATGAGCAAATTGCAATCGGCCATCAGGCAAATTGATGCTGATGCTTTCGTTATTCAGCAACAAATTGCAGATTTAAAAGGCGGCGTAGTTAAACGCCATTCTTTACATTAATTTTTCCCATCCCTTGAAAATATATCAAAACCTTTCAGAATTTCAAAGATTAGACAATGCTATAGTAACCATTGGCACCTTTGATGGCGTACATTTTGGGCATCAAAAAATCATCATGCAACTGGTAGCTAAAGCTAAAGCCGACCATGGCGAAAGTGTCATTTTAACATTCTTTCCGCATCCGAGAATGATTATCGATCCTGAAAACCAGGATCTGAAAATGATTAACACCATTAATGAAAAGGCCGCAATTTTGAAAGAACTTGGTGTTGACCATTTAATAATCACGCCGTTTACGAGGGATTTTTCCAATCAAACGCCTGAAGAATATATACAACATACATTGGTTGAAAATATCGGCACCAAACATATCATCATCGGTTATGATCATCGTTTCGGCAAAGACAGAACCGGTAACCTAACTGATTTAAAAGCTGCTGGTGTTCATTTTGGCTTCACTGTAGAAGAAATTATGGAACAGGATATTCATGATGTAGCAGTGAGTTCCACTAAAATACGTCAGGCACTTCTGGCAGGCGATGTTGGTTTAGCTGCAGACTATCTCGGCTACCCGTTTTCGATATTTGGCCGGGTAATTAAGGGAGATAAAATCGGTCGTACAATTGGTTTTCCAACTGCTAACCTTTTTGTAGAAGAAACTTACAAGCTTATTCCGGGCGATGGAATTTATGCCGTTACCGTTGAAATGAGTTTAGAAGGTGAAAGTGAAAAGTCAAAACCTCAAAGTGGAGATACCGACATAAACCCTACACCTTCAACCCTAAACCTTAAACCTTCAACTTTCAGAGGTATGGCCTACATCGGGCAACGCCCAACCATTAACGGAATGACCAGGAATATTGAGGTAAATATATTTGATTTCGACCAGGAAATTTATGGGCAGGATATCAAGATGAACTTTTTGAAATTTTTGCGTCACGATGTAAAGTTCACCGGTTTGGAAGCACTCACCTTGCAATTACAAAAAGATAAAGAGGCTACACTTGCATTCTTTGCATCACAAGATAGCCATTAATCAAAATTCCCTCCAATAAAAGCCTCAAAATCGTTATATTAGCGGCAATGAGGCTTTTTTACATCATCATATTTATCTGCTTAAGCTATAGTTTTGCCAGTGCTTTACCACAGGCAAAACATCATGACAATCAGTTTGAAAAAGCCAAATTGAGTTTTCTTTCTGATAAAAAGCTATTTAAGCTTAATGCAGACTCCGCCATGGAAAATGAAACCCTGGAGAAAGATTGGATCAATTATATTACCCTAAAAATTGCACTTTCTTTCTTATTGCTGGTTGGTATTGGAGGCAACTTTTTCATAAACCACTTTTTAACATGCAAAATAATTCTCAGAAAATTAAAGTATAGCTACCGGTGTTTATTTAAAATGCTGTACCCAAAACATGTTTTTTGGTAAATAATTGATTTGATCACAGCAATGTGGATTTTAAAATTCAAGCCTAAAAAGCGTTTGAAAAATTATTTTAATCATTACCATTTCATCAATGCATTTACCCGATTTAATTGCCGATTTAGGATTAATTCTTGCCGCCGCAGGAATTACAACCCTCATTTTTAAAAAGATAAAACAGCCCTTAGTTTTGGGCTACATCCTGGCGGGCCTTTTAGTAGGCCCTCATCTTGATTTTTTCCCATCTGTAACCGATACCAAAAGCATCAACATTTGGGGCGAAATTGGCGTAATCTTTCTTTTATTCAGTTTAGGATTAGAATTTAGTTTCAAAAAACTGGTAAAAGTGGGTGGTTCTGCCTCCATTACTGCTGTAGTTGAAGTTGTTTTCATGTTGTTAATTGGCTTTGCTGCTGGTAAATTAATGGGTTGGAAAACCATGGACAGCATATTCCTGGGTGGAATTCTTTCCGTTTCATCCACTACAATTATTATCAGGGCGTTTGAAGAACTCGGCGTTAAACATAAAAAGTTTGCAGGTTTGGTTTTTGGTGTGTTGATTGTAGAAGATTTAGTAGCTATTTTATTGCTCGTTTTACTTTCAACGCTGGCAGTAAGTCAGCAGTTTGAGGGCGGCGAAATGCTCATATCGATACTAAAACTTGCCTTCTTCCTTGTGCTTTGGTTTCTAGGTGGAATATTCTTAATTCCAAGTTTTTTAAAGGCAACCAGAAAATTAATGAACGACGAAACCATGCTGGTGGTTTCCCTGGCACTTTGTTTAATCATGGTTCTATTAGCCGTAAAAGTTGGTTTCTCTCCAGCCTTGGGTGCATTTATCATGGGTTCCATCTTGGCAGAAACTACTCAGGCAGAAAAAATAGAACACCTCACAAAATCGGTTAAAGATTTATTTGCGGCAGTTTTCTTCGTATCAGTTGGAATGCTCATCGATCCAAAAATTTTAGTCGATTACGCTTTACCCATTGTTGTTGTAACCCTTGCAACCATTTTAGGTAAATTTCTGAGTTCAAGTCTGGGAGCGTTGCTTTCAGGTCAACCTTTAAAAACCTCAGTTCAGGCGGGTATGAGCCTGGCTCAAATTGGCGAGTTTTCCTTCATCATTGCTACATTAGGTTTAACCTTAAAAGTTACCAGCGATTTTTTATATCCTATAGCAGTGGCGGCTTCAGCCATTACCACTTTTACCACACCATACCTCATCAAACATTCCGAATCATTTTATAATTTCTTAAACCGAATTTTACCTAAAAAATGGCTTGATGGCATAGCGAGATACAGCTCCAGTACAGCCGGAATTACCACCTTAAGCGACTGGAAAATTCTGTTAAGAAGTTATGCTTTCAATACCGTTATCCACTCTGTAATTATTATCGCGGTCATTTTTCTGGCATCAAGGTACGTACAGCCATTTATCGCCAAAAATGTGGTTAACGGCATTCAATCTACCATCATCAGTTTAATCGCCTCGTTTATTTTAATGGCGCCGTTTTTATGGGCATTATCCATCAGAAGAATACAGAAAACTGCTTATTCTCACCTATGGCTGAACAAAAAATTTACCCGCGGCCCACTAATTGCAATTGAGGTTTTCAGGATTGCCCTTGGAATATTTTTTGTCGGCTTTTTGATGTACGAATTTTTCGACACCTGGATTGCCGCAGGCATTGCATTGGCGCTGATTGTGTTGGTGATGGTTATTTTCTCCAGAAAATTACAGGCCTTTTATAACAAACTCGAAAAGCGTTTTATGCTTAATTTAAATGCCAGGGAAAATCAGAAACCCGACATTTTACCCTGGGATACGCATTTAACAGAGATTAAGGTGTCTCCTGAATCGGAAGTGGTTGGAAAAACGCTTGCAGAGCTAATGATCAGAGAAAAACATGGCGTAAATATCGCCCTGATTGAACGTGGTAGAATCAATATCCCTACTCCGGGAAGAGATGAACGGCTTTACCCAAATGATAATTTGCTTTTAATTGGAGCCGATGATCAACTTGCTTCAGTAAAGGCATTACTGGAAGTTGATACCCCTGAAACAGAACAGGAAAAAAGTTTCCCTGATAAAGAAATGACGCTGCAGAAAGTCGTGGTCAATACCGAATCGCCTGTTTATGGATTAAGTATCAGAAATGCAGGTATCCGCGAAAAAGCCCAGGCTTTAATCGTAGGTATCGAACGTGGCACCGAAAGAATTCTAAATCCCACTTCCGAATTTGTTTTCGACAATGGAGATGTGATCTGGATTGTTGGCAATAACAAAAAGATTAAAGAAGTAATATAGCGTTAAAGTCCGGTGTCCGAGGACGGAAGTTTGGACTATCGAAACTAATCCTCGGACTCCGGTCTTCCGACTACCATCTAAAAAACATATCTTCGTGTATAACCTAAGCTATGAAAGTTGACAGAGAAAAGAGTGAGTTTCTTGATGATGTAATTGAGCAATGGCAAAACGATGGCCTTATTACAGAAGAAACAGGTAACAAACTCCGCAAAAGTTACGAAGCCAAAAATTTCGATTGGCTTCGGCTGGCACAATATGCTTTCTGGGTGGCCTTGGCTTGTGGTTTTATCGCCCTGGGTTCGTTATTAATAGATAATTCGATATTGAACTACCTGAAACGGGTTTATAATACGCCGAATATTGTAATTGCGATTATTTCTGGCGGTTTAGCTGCCTGGCTGTATATTCTCGGCTTCAGGAGGAAGAAAAAACTATCACATTTAAAATTCAGCAACGAGGCCATTGTTTTTTCGGCTATTTTGCTCACCGCCAACGCAATTGCCTATTTCGGTAAAGCAGTAGATAATGGTTCAGGCAATTTCTCTATCCTAATTTTAATTTCGGTTTTTATTTACGGTGGCTTGGGTTATATCTTCAACTCAAGATTAATCTGGGTATTTGCATTGATTTCATTGGGCGCCTGGTTTGGAACGGAAACAGGTTATTTAAGCCGCTGGAATTATTACTTCTTAGGTATGAACTATCCGCTTCGGTTTGTGGTATTTGGTGCATCCTTAACCGCAGCATCTTTCATCATGAAAGCGCTACCTAAAACACAACATTTCTTTCAGGTCACTTATATCGCGGGAATGGTTTATCTGTTTGTTTCGCTTTGGGCATTATCTGTTTTCGGCAACTTTGCCAGCTTAGAAGAATGGTACTCCGTAAGGCAATTAAGCCTGTTTTATTGGGCATTAATTTCGGCAGTGGTTTGTGTAGCCAGTACACTGTTTGGTTTAAAATACCATGATGACATTGCCCGGGAATTCGGTATCACTTTCCTGTTTATCAACCTCTATACCCGTTATTTCGAATATTTTTGGGATAGCTGGCACAAAGCACTATTCTTCTCGGTATTGGCTGCATCATTCTGGCTAATTGGCAGAAAAGCCGAAAAAATCTGGAATGTAGAGTTTTTGAAGTAAGAAATTAACAGATTTCATCGAAGCACAGTTTATTCGACCTTCGGGAAAGCAATCTAATTTTTATAAAAACGATTGATTTATACATCACGTTAGCTATAAATAATTTGTAGCGCAAAAACAGTAGCAATAAGGTAGCTTCAGTCCCGCCAATGCTGCAATCTTTTGGTTAGCGTTTGCCCGCATTTGAATATGGTGCAACCAAAAGTATTTCCGCTTATGTCGGGGCTATTTAACTTAATTTAGATTCAGTTATGAACGGTTTTATGCACAATCCATTGTACCTAAACCCGACATAAACGAGCATCCCGATTTCTCGGGATAAAGTGTTTGGCGGGGCCGAAAGCCGCCATTAAAACAGAACTTTCATTTCCAAATAATGAAATCTATAGCTAATTAAGATTCTGAAACAAGTTCAGAATGAAGACCGCCTAAACACCACATCAATGACGAAAAGCCCAATTATAACAAAATCACCAATTGTTTAACCACCAGGTAAGCCGCTAAAACGTATAAAAATATGGCGATTGATTTATTGATAATCAAACTGCTCAAGGCAAACTTTTCCTGAATAAATGTGGCAAAATGAGCATAAAGATATAGTGCTCCGGCTGAACCAAATCCCGATCCTAACGCAAAAATAACCAGTGATAAATAGTCAGTTTCAATCCATTCGTGCAGGATTACATAGTTACCAAAAAATAGCCAAAAAGGAATTTGAACAGGATTTAATACGCCAAGTATCAATCCATATAATACGCTTCCGCTTCGCTTATCTTCTTTTTTACTGCTTGTTTTCGGTGCTTTTTTACGGTTTACCCAGGTAATGGTACCCATCGTAATAAACATCAGGATCATAAAGCAGTCTACCAATGTTCCCAATCTAACTTCGCTAACCGCCTCATTAGGGTTGATGTCGCTCATCGCCCAGCGGGCAAAACGCATCATACCGAAAGTAAAAAATACTTCAACACAGGAGAACGATATAATAAAGTACCAAACCTGGCGCATACCTTTATTAATGGCAAGCTGCGCTACAGTTAAATTAATATTGCCTGGAGGAATATAGCCCATGGCATTGAGAACGATGCCTATAAAAAAGGTTAGAAAAAGCATTGCCGAAATTATGGATTTAAATTTAAATGCGATGCTAAATATTTTCCGGTGTAAGAGCTTTTCTCTTTAACCAAATCTTCCGGAATACCTTCAAAAACTACCTGGCCACCACCGTCGCCCCCTTCCGGACCAATATCGATTACCCAATCGGCACATTTGATCATGTCCATATTGTGCTCAATTACCAAAATCGTATTTCCCTGTTCAATCAATGTATTAAGCGCCTTTAGCAGTTTTTTAATGTCGTGAAAATGCAATCCGGTTGTTGGTTCATCAAAAATGAACAATGTTTTACTTGCATTATTTCCCCTGATTAAGAAAGATGCAAGTTTGATGCGTTGTGCCTCCCCACCCGATAACGTATTAGATGATTGGCCTAAATGCACATAACCTAATCCAACATCAACCAAAGGATTTAGTCTATTCAGAATTTTCTGATCATCTTTAAAGAACTCCACAGCCTCATCAATGGTCATATCCAGAATTTCGGAAACGTTTTTCTCTTTGTAGGTTACATCCAGCACCTGCTGTTTGAAACGTTTTCCACCGCAAGCTTCACAAGGCAGATAAATATCGGCCATAAACTGCATTTCAATCTTCACTTCACCCTCTCCCTGGCAAACATCGCAACGGCCACCCTCCACATTAAAAGAAAATGCAGCAGGTTTTAAGCCAGCAGCTTTTGCCGAAGCCAGTCCAGAAAACAAAGCACGAATATCATCCCAGGCTTTTACATAGGTCACCGGGTTCGATCTGCTCGAGCGGCCAATTGGGTTCTGATCAACCAATTCTACAGCGCTGATTAAATCATAATTACCAAAAACTCCATCGTAAGCACCGGTTTGTTCTCCGGCATAATTGCCAATGGCTTTTTGTAAAGCAGGATATAGAATCTTCTTAACTAAACTTGTTTTACCTGAACCCGAAACGCCGCTTACAGCTGTAAACACACCTAATGGAAATTTTACGTCAACATTCTGTAGATTATTTTCGCGGGCGCCCTTAATCAGAATATGATCTTTCCATTTACGGCGTTTTTCCGGAATGGCAATTTTTTCCACACCAGATAAGTAACGGCCTGTTAAACTATTTTTATCCTTTAAAATTTCTTCGTAGTCACCACTGAAAACCAAATTTCCACCATGTGTTCCTGCTTCAGGACCAATGTCTATAATGTAATCGGCCGCACGCATCATTTCTTCCTCGTGTTCAACCACCAAAACAGTGTTGCCAACATTTCTCAGCGAGATTAATACCTCGATCAGTTTATTGGTATCACGGGGATGCAATCCAATACTGGGTTCATCCAACACATAAATAGAACCAACCAAACTACTTCCTAAAGATGTGGCCAGGTTAATTCTTTGCGATTCCCCTCCTGATAAAGTATTTGATAAACGGTTTAAGGTCAAATAACCTAAACCAACATTATTTAGGTACAGAAAACGATTATCAATTTCTGCCAGCAAACGTTTGGCTACCTTTGTGTCGGTAGCATTTAATTTTAACTCATTAAAAAAAGTTAAGGCCTTCGCCAATGGCATTAATACCACATCAATGATTGATTTTTCTGCAATTTTTACGTACGAAGCATCTTTACGTAAGCGAGATCCTTTGCATTCCGGGCAAGTTGTTTTGCCACGGTAGCGCGATAACATCACCCGGTATTGGATTTTGTAAGTTTGTTCTTCCAGTTCTTTGAAAAAAGCATCCAATCCGGCAAAATATTTATTGCCCGTCCAAAGTAGTCGCTGCTCTTTTTCAGTTAGCTGACTGAATGGACGGTGAATAGGGAAATCGAATTTAGAAGAAGCTTTGATAAAGTTTTGCAGCCACACACTCATCTTCTCTCCCCTCCAGGGCGCTATTGCATTATCAAAAACACTTTTGCTCTTATCAGGGATAACCAAATCTTCATCAATACCAATTACATTTCCATAACCTTCGCATCTTTTACATGCACCATATGGATTGTTGAACGAGAAAAAATTCGGCGTGGGTTCTTCAAACTTAATTCCATCAAGCTCAAAGCGATCGCTGAAATGTTTGGTTTTGCCTTCCGCTTCTACATAACAATCACCTTTCCCTTCGAAAAAAGCAGTTTGTGCCGAGTCTGCCAATCTGCTCAGCGTTTCCTCTTCCTGGTTGGTTACAATCCGGTCAATTAAAATCTGTACAGTTTTATCATCAGTTAATTCTGCATCTTTAAAATCAGCATCATCTAAAACTGACTCGATTTTCAAAATCTTGTTTTCAATCAATACCCTAAGGAAACCTTTTTGCAACAAAATGGCCAGTTCCTCTTTTATTGTGCGGTTATTGTGCGGATATAACGGGCAAAAAATTGTTACTGTAGTATCTTCAGGCAAGCCATTTACATAATCAACCACAGTGCTTACTGAATCCTTTTTCACTTCTTTGCCAGAAATTGGTGAAATGGTTTTTCCGATCCTCGAAAAAAGAAGCTTTAAATAATCGTAAATTTCGGTTGAAGTACCCACAGTTGATCGTGGGTTGGAAGTAATTACTTTCTGTTCGATGGCAATAGCCGGAGCAATACCTTTAATATAATCTACATCCGGTTTATTCATCCGTCCCATAAATTGGCGGGCATATGATGATAAACTTTCTACATATCGGCGTTGTCCTTCCGCATACAAAGTATCGAAAGCGAGAGAAGATTTCCCCGAACCCGACATGCCCGTTACCACCACCAATTTATTTTTTGGAATCGCAACATCGATGTTTTTAAGGTTGTGCACACGAGCACCTTTTATAATTATATTTCTATGCGGATCTTTTTCGGCTTCTTTTTTGCTCATGTATTATTAAGATTTTAAAATATAACCCAATTGGTAAAGGTTGGGTTTTTAAAACATACAAAAATAGGGTACTGAGACGGTTAATTTATTTTTTAACATTTTATTTTTTGTTTTTTGATAAAAAAATAACTTTCTTTGGATATTAACAACCTCAGAACCAAACTAACACAATCTAAAAAGCATAGGAGAGACGCTATAGAAATTAAACATCTACAAATTAATTTTTAGCAAACAGTACGGGATTTAGTGTAGGTAAACCTATGAATTTACAATCATACAATGATCAGGACCTGGTAAAGTTATACATTACCGGGAACGAGAATGGATTGCAAGAACTTTTGAGAAGACATAAAAGTAAAATTTATACTTCTATCTACTTATTGGTAAAAGACCAATATTTGGCGGAGGATATTTTTCAAGACGCTTTCATAAAAGTAATTAACACCTTGCGATCAGGGCGATATAATGAGGAAGGCAAGTTCTTACCTTGGGTAATGCGTATTGCGCATAATTTAGTAATTGATTATTTCAGAAAGGAAAAAAGAACGCCGATTATTACAAGTTCTGATGGAATGGATGTATTCAATATGCTACACTTTTATGACGAAAGCGCAGAAGAGAAAATGCTTCGCGATCAGACGCATAAAGACCTAAAGGAAATGATTCATTTATTGCCTGATGAGCAGAAAGAAGTGCTTTTAATGCGCCATTATGCAGATTTAAGTTTCAAAGAAATAGCTGATTTAACTGATGTAAGCATTAATACAGCATTGGGCCGTATGCGTTATGCACTAAGCAACCTCCGCAAAATGCTCAAAACTAAAGAGATGACCTACAAGGGGTAATAAAAAAGTTACATGAAATGTTTTAGGGATTGAAATAAAGCATCTGAACTATCGTTAAGTTTATAAACTTATCACATTTAGTTGCTTATGACAAAAACCTCTACATCAAAAAACAATGTAAATTTACCTAGCCACAGTATGTTTCAGCCTAAAACTGATATTGAATCTGACGCAGAGATTGACTTATTTTACGATCAAATCAAAAGTAAGTTAGATCGCCTTGCTAAAAACCCTCAAGATGAAACCATCAACAAGATTTTAGCTTACAGCAGATCAAAGTAATTTTACACTAGCCAAAAAGCTGCCACAAAATGTGGCAGCTTTTTTTTCGCAAAAAAATTAGCAGATTTTATAAATAACAGTTCCTAAACCATTACACACTGCTCCTATTCCAACCATTAGGAACTGCCCCCTACCCATTCTGATTTTCGGGGGATACTTTTTTTGCTTTGCTTATCCTGTTCCCCATTCCCCATTTTGTACTTCCCATTCCCCATTTTCTAATTTCTATTCCCCATTCCTTAAGCTGCCCAATATTTTTTTACATTCCCTTAACGCAAAAACCGCTACCTTTACATAGTGTAAATTAAACACTAAGTATCGACATGAATAAGAACTTACTTCCACTTACCCTGGGTGGTTTAGGCATTGGCATAACAGAGTTTGTAATGATGGGCCTGCTTCCAGATATCGCTAAAGATTTAGCTGTAACCATTCCACAGGCCGGACATTTAATTTCTGCGTATGCTTTGGGTGTGGTAATCGGTGCTCCCTTATTAATTATGATTGCAGGTAAGTATCCACCAAAAAAGATATTAATTGCGCTCATGGTAATGTTTACAGCTTTCAATGCTTTCTCTGCTTTTGCACCGACCTTCGATACACTATTTATTGCCAGATTATTATCAGGATTGCCTCACGGTGCATTTTTTGGTGTCGGCTCGGTAGTGGCGAGCAGAATTGCTGAAAAAGGCAAGGCCGCACAGGCCGTTTCGCTGATGTTTATGGGTCTAACCATCGCGAACATTCTTGGCGTTCCGCTTGGTACCTTCATCGGTCATAACTTTTCCTGGCGCATTTCCTTTGCCGTGGTTGTTTTTGTGGGTTTAGTTACCTTGTTAAGTTTAAAACTTTGGCTACCTGCGTTAGAAGCCACTAAAAACCGTGATTTAAAATCAGAACTCAGTTTCTTTAAGAAAAGAGAAGCCTGGATTATTATCTTGATGATTTCCATCGGAACCGGCGGTTTGTTTACCTGGTATAGCTACATCGCTCCTTTAATGACTGACGTTGCCGGTTTTTCTGCGGGGGCAGTTACCTATATATTAATGCTTGCTGGCGTTGGAATGTTAGTCGGCAATTACATTGGCGGAATTCTGGCTGATAAATTTTCTCCGGCAAAAGCCTCTGCCGCGTTATTGTTAGCCATGGTGCTTACCTTAACCATTGTTCACTTTGTATCGTTTAGTCAGCCGCTGGCTTTAATTATGACATTTATAACCGGGGCCGTTTCATTTGCGCTGGCAGCACCAATACAAATGTTAATGATTCAATCAGCCAAAGGGTCAGAAATGCTGGCTGCATCTGCCAGTCAGGCAAGTTTTAATATTGGAAACGCCTTGGGCGCATTTTTCGGTGGTTTGCCGTTAGTGTATGGCTTCGACTATACCTCACCAGCATATGTTGGCGCCGCAATGGCCCTGATTGGTGCATTTTTCGCCCTCTGGCTAATTAAAAGTAAACAAGGTGCACCAGAGCAAATTAAAGTTGCAGTTTCTTCATTTCATTAATTTTTAGAAAACGAAAGCAACTGCAATTAAAAATGATTAGCCCTGCTGTACGCTGTAGTCCCGATGAAAAATCGGGAGCTGCCGCTTCCATCAGGTTTACAATTAAAGTATGTGCCTTTAATTTCCTCCAACTTAACGGAGCAACTTACTGCAGGGTAACCTGTTTCCTAAAAACTGATACAAACACTTTCCAGACGGCTTGATTTTCAAAAAACTATTTTCCATAATTCCATGGCAACCGCTTACAGGTAAAAATCTGAAAGCGATAACTTCAATAGAAAAAACGATGGCCTACTAACAAAACCTAAATCAGTTTTGCTTTTGCTTACTATATTTGCCCATGCTTAAAAAAGAACGTTATAAACTTTTCGTAGAACATTTTTCGGCAAAGCAACCTGATGCGGAAACTGAACTGCATTACCACAACCCCTATCAGCTTCTAGTTGCTGTTATTCTTTCTGCTCAATGCACCGATAAACGGGTAAATATGGTTACGCCGGCGCTTTTCCAAAGATTTCCAAACGCCAAAAGTCTTTCAGAGGCAACTCCAGATATTGTTTTTGATTACATCAAAAGTATCAGCTACCCAAATAACAAGGCAAAACACCTGGTTGGTATGGCTAATATACTCATCAATGAGTTTAACGATGTTGTTCCTTCAGGCATTGATGACTTGCAAAAAATGCCGGGTGTTGGGCGCAAAACTGCTAATGTTATTGCATCTGTAATTTATAATGCACCGGCAATGGCCGTAGACACACACGTTTTTCGGGTGGCCAATCGCCTCGGGCTCACAAATGGCAAAACGCCCTTAGCCGTTGAAAAAGATTTGGTTAAAAACCTACCGGAACATGATATTCACATTGCTCACCATTGGTTGATTTTACACGGGCGGTATGTTTGCGTAGCCCGAAGCCCAAAATGTGATGTTTGTGAAATTACTTACATGTGTCGGTATTTTGAGCGTTTAACGGCAAAAAATGAAAGAGAAAAACACCAGGCTTAAATTATTTTCAAAATACTATTGACATTAGCCAGAAAACTTTTATCTTAGCTAAATATTTTAGTAAAACAATTATCAACACTCAAGTATATTAGCCGACAATTCAGTTATATTTACCGCAACAAATCATATAAAAATGGCAAGCGCAAATCCAGATAAATTAAAAGCATTACAGCTTACATTAGATAAATTAGAAAAATCTTATGGTAAGGGTACAATCATGAAACTTGGTGATACGGCTATTGAACCTATCGATTTTATTTCTACAGGATCAATTAGTTTAGATATTGCATTAGGTATTGGTGGTATTCCAAAAGGTAGGGTTATCGAAATTTATGGCCCTGAATCTTCAGGTAAAACAACTTTGGCTACCCACATTATAGCTGAGGCACAGAAAAAAGGTGGCATTGCTGCATTTATTGATGCGGAACATGCATTTGACCAATTCTATGCAAAAAAATTAGGTGTTGATACAGATAATCTTTTAATCTCTCAACCAGATAATGGTGAGCAGGCTTTAGAAATTGCTGATAACCTGATTCGTTCTGGTGCAATTGATGTGATTGTGATTGACTCTGTTGCAGCATTGGTTCCTAAAAGTGAAATCGAAGGCGAAATGGGTGATAGTAAAATGGGTTTACATGCCCGTTTGATGAGTCAGGCTTTACGTAAATTAACAGGAACGATTTCTAAAACGGGATGTTGCTGTATTTTTATTAACCAGTTACGTGATAAAATCGGTGTAATGTTCGGAAACCCTGAAACAACTACCGGTGGTAATGCGTTGAAATTCTACGCATCTGTACGTTTAGATATCCGTCGTATTTCACAAATTAAAGATTCTGATGAGGTTTCTGGTAACCGTGTGAAGGTAAAAATCGTTAAAAATAAGGTGGCACCTCCATTCCGTATTGCTGAGTTTGATGTGATGTTTGGAGAAGGAATTTCTAAAAACGGTGAAATTATCGATTTAGGTGTTGACTTTGGCATCATCAAAAAGGCAGGTTCATGGTTCTCTTATGGCGATACCAAACTTGGTCAGGGTAGAGATGCCGTGAAACAATTGTTAAGCGATAACCCAGAGTTAGCCGAGGAGCTTGAAACAAAAATTAAGGCAGAAGTAACAGGCGAACAGTTAGCTGAAAAATAATAGCCAAAAATATATTCTAGAAAAAACGCCTTATCAATTCTGATAAGGCGTTTTTTATTTAAGCTGTAAATTTCAACTAACCCTGGCTAAAAATAGCGTTGAAATCTTTAGTAACATAAACAATAACTAAAAGTGCAGCAATTACTAACGCACCCAAAATAATTACACCCCAACTTCCATTGAGTTTATTTTTATCCTTTCTAATCAGGTAATATAATAGTCCGATCAGCGGGATTGCGCAAACAATCCAAAATATTAATGATGCTCCAGTCATGAAAAAAGTTGAAAGTTTAAAGTTAAAAGTTTAAGGTACAAGTTAGAGGTTAATTATCTGCTAAAATTCCATTCTCGCTTTGGGCGAAACTTCCTGCCCCACAAAATCCTTTGTTAAAAATTTCTGATAACCCGCAATGGCAATCATCCCTGCGTTGTCTGTACAATATTGAAATGCAGGAATATAAACCTTCCAGCCCAATTCAGTAGCGGTTTGTTGTAAGCCATCTCTTAACCCAGAGTTTGCAGAAACACCTCCCGCAATTGCAATTTCATTAATATTAAACTGCTTGGCAGCTTTTTTTAACTTATTCAGTAAAATCTGAACAATGCTATGTTGTACAGAAGCACAAATATCATCTAAATTTTCAGCAATGAAGTTAGGATTCTCTTTTTCTTGTTTTCTGATGAAATATAAAATAGACGTTTTGAAACCACTAAAGCTAAAATTCAACTCGGCAATTTGTGGCTCAGCAAATTTGTAAGCTAAAGGATTTCCATTTTTTGCATGTTTATCAATTAAGGGACCGCCGGGATATGGAAGCTGAAGGATTTTTGCCGTTTTATCAAAAGCCTCTCCTGCTGCATCATCCAGTGTTTCACCAACAATTTCCATATCAAAATAATCCTTTACCAAAACAATTTGCGTGTGTCCGCCAGAAACGGTTAAACACAAAAAAGGGAAATTTGGTTTCGGATCATCAATGAAATGCGCCAAAATATGCGCATGCATGTGATTGACAGAAATTAGAGGTATATTTAATGCCAGTGCAAATGATTTTGCAAAGGAAACCCCTACTAATAAAGAGCCTAAAAGCCCGGGGCCCTGTGTAAAAGCAACGGCACTTATGTCCTGTTTTGTAACCTGTGCGTTTTTTAACGCCTGCTCAATAGTAGGAACAATATTTTGTTGATGTACTCTGGATGCCAATTCAGGGATTACGCCACCATAATTTTCATGAATTGTTTGGTTTGCAATAACATTGGCCGTAATTTTGCCGTTGTTACATATGGCGACTGAAGTATCATCGCAAGAAGATTCGATAGCAAGTATAACAGACAAATTATTTATTTTTAAGCTGCAAAATTATTAAAAAACTATTTAAAATACTCCTTTGGGTAATTGCATCAATAATTTTGCTGCTGGCGCTTATTATTTTTTCACTACAGTTTAAGCCTGTTCAAACTTATGTTGCCCAAAAAGCTGCAGCATATTTGTCTAAAGAGCTTAAAACTACCATATCCATTAAAAGTCTTTACATCAAACCTTTCAAATCAATTGTATTGGAAGATTTGCTAGTGCTCGATCTTCAAAAGGACACCTTGCTGAGTGCTCCGCAATTTATGGTAGATATTAATCAGTTGTTGATTGATAAAAAAATAATTAATATCAATACAGTCCAAATCAATAACGGCCAGTTTTTCCTAAAGGATTTCAAAGATAAGTCTTCTAACCTCGATTTCATCATCAACTATTTTGATTCTGGTAAACCTACTGTAAAGAAACCTGATAGCAAACCTTTTGATGTTACGGTAGGAAGGGTGATTTTAAACAAATTTGCATTCAGGTATAAAAATTATGCCGCTAAGGATACCGTTCAAGGCAAAAATGTAAACTTTGATAATGTTGATGTAAAAGAACTTAGTGGAATTTTTGAAGGCCTGGATACCAAAAATCATTTGGTTAAAACCAATATCAAGAATTTAACTTTAAGAGAAAAAAGTGGGTTTTATTTGAAAAACCTCACCGCAGAAACCACAATTGACAGTAACGCCATCGAACTTAAAAAACTGCTGCTTGTTACTGATCATAGCCGGCTAACTGATTATTACCAAATGAAATTTAAAACCTACAGGGATTTTAATCATTATGTGGATAGCGTGAGGATGAAAGCGATTTTTAAGGAGAGTCATTTATCATCAAAAGACGTGGCATTCTTTGCGCCGGAACTTAACAGCATGAAAATTGAGCTCGATGTAGATGGACAGATTACAGGCTTAGTAAATAACCTTCGGGCAAAGAAACTATCTATCCGCTCAGGAAAAGCAACGCATATTAAAGGTGATTTCATTATTAAAGGGCTTCCAAAATGGAAAGAAACCTTCATGGATTTGAAAATTGAAATGGCCGGCACCAATAAAAAAGATTTGGATGAAGTACTTGCCGGATTTACAGGAAGTAAAAAAGCGGTCATTCCATCCATCGTGAACAAATTTGGAAACATCAATTTTAACGGAAACTTTACAGGTTTTCAGAATGATTTCATCGCCTATGGTGAGTTTAAAACCAAGCTGGGAAGAATTGTTTCTGATGTGAACATGAAAATTGATAAAAATGATGTTCCCTCTTATACCGGAAACGTTAAAACCTTCGATTTTAACATCGGAAATTTGTTGGATGAAAAATCTCTCGGACGGATTTCTTCATCATTATATGTAAAAGGAAGAGGAACCGAATTAAAAGATTTAACCGAGAAACTAAATGGTGACGTAGCTTACATTGATTTTAATGGCTACAGGTATCGCAATGTTAAAATTGACGGAACATTTGAGAAGAAAAACTTTGATGGGAAACTCAGCATCAATGATAAAAATGTGAAATTGATATTTGATGGCGGCGTAAATTTAAATCCAAAACTTCCGGTTTTTAATTTCAATGCGACCATTACGAAGGCAAGATTAAAAGCGCTTAACCTGCTTAACGATTCCTTACTGGTAGATGCAAAGTTTAGTACCAATTTTTCAGGAACGAACTTAAATAACATCGAAGGGCAATTACTTATTCAGGAGATCAGGCTGCAGAATCCAAAAGGCATATACCATGTAGATTCGGTACAGTTAATGGCTCAGGGAACCGGGGTAGATCGAGTTTTAGATATTAAATCAGATATTCTAGATGCTAGCATACGTGGCGAATACGATTTGAATTCGATTGTTTCTTACTACAAAGCCATTGCCAAAACTTATGTACCCTCACTCAGGGCAAACATCATTAATTACAAAAATCAAATATTTAAATTTAACCTGCGGGTGAAGAAATTTGAGCCATTGGCACAATTTATTTCGCCTGGCCTGGAAATGGCAGATGGCGCAACGTTGATTGGCGATTTTGATTCGAGAAATAATACTGCTACATTAAATGGTTATGTCAAAACCTTAAAGTACAATGGGGTTGTCATCAATAATATTATCCTCGATGAAAATACGACGAAAGAGCAGCTGCAACTTATTGTTACATCAGACCGCGTACAACTAAACGATAGCCTTTTTATTAAGGATGTTAACATTTCCAATATTCTCCGCAATGATAGTCTTGCGTTCAACGTGAAGATGTCGAATTCTGACGAGGCTAATCAACTGGATTTAAACGGATTGGTAGAATTTACAAAAAACGAAGATACCATTGCCCGATTGAGTGTATTGCCATCCATTTTGAAAATTAACAGTGAGGAATGGCGCATTCAGGAAAAAGTACGAATTGCCTTAAATAATGGTAAAACGTTAATCAGTAACTTCGATTTAACCAATGGTGAACAGCAGATGACTATTGATGGATTGATTTCTGAAGACCAGAAAGATTTGCTGGTTGTTGGCTTCAAAGATTTTAACCTTAAAACGCTTAATCCGTTTACTAAAGGTTTCGGGGTAAAACTAAGCGGTAATGTAAACGGAATGACCAATTTATATGGCATTTTAAAAGCACCAAAGGTTAATGACGATCTGAAAATCGATTCGCTTACGTTCAACGACATCTATATTGGTACGCTGACGGATACCTCATCATTCAACAATGAATCTAATAAGATTAATGTTTTCACCAGAATTACCACCGAAAATTCGGAGACCTTTAAGTTAACAGGCAATCTTGATTTAAAAGAGAAGCTGATTGATTTAAATGTGAAAATGAAGGATAGCAAACTCACGATTCTGGAGCCATTTGTAAAACAGCTTGTTTCAAATTTAAAAGGTGATATTTCAGCTGACCTTACAGTAAAAGGGAAATTAGATAAACCCCAGATCGATGGAAACCTATCCTTTGATAAAGGACAGCTAATGGTTAATTATCTTAAAACTACTTATGTCATTACAGATGATGTGAAAGTATCCAATAGTGTAATTGATCTGGATGATCTAGAATTAAACGATTTGGAAGGTCATCAGGCTATTGCAGTAGGAAGTGTTGACTTAAACAATCTTGATGACCCGACCCTGGATGTGAAGGTAACGGCAAATAGCTTTATGGCATTAAACACCACTTCGAAAGATAATTCGGTGTACTTTGGAAAAGCCTACGGAACTGGCGTTTTCAAATTCACAGGCCCAACGAGTAAGATGAAGATTGATATTAAGGCGAAAACCGAAAAAGGTACCGTATTTAATCTTCCGTTAAATAGCTCAGAAACTGTATCTGATAAAGATTTCATCAACTTCATTAGCCGTGATTCGAGCAAAGTAGTAAAGAAAACTACCAATTTCGATGGATTAACTTTAACGTTCAAATTAACAATTGACCCCAATACTACAGCCAACATTTATACCACTTTAGGTAATTTAAGTGGAAAAGGAAACGCAGAACTTAATTTGAACATCAATAGTCTGGGCGATTTTGAAATGTCTGGTGACTATATTATTGAGACCGGAAGTTTCGATTTTACTGCTCAGGAAGTGATCAATAAGAAATTTGAGATTAGACAAGGTGGAACCATACGCTGGACAGGAAATCCTACGGCAGCGCAAATTAACTTGAAAGCAGTATATGCATTGAGGGCAAACCTGAATGAGTTGTTTAAGGCGGCAAACAGAGATGCGAGTAGTAATGCCAATCAAAGGGTAAATACTGAAGTAGAGATGGGTTTAACAGGCCTGTTGTTACAACCAGACATTAAGCTGGATATCTTTTTCCCGGCTCAGCCAGCCATTAAAGAAGAGCTCCAAACTTATTTTAGTGATCAGAATAACCTGAATTTACAGGCTTTTAGTTTAATCATCAGGAGGAGTTTTGCTCCTGGAAATGGCGGAGAATCAATCGGAAATCAGCTAAGTTCAACGGCTACAAGCACCGCTACCGAATTGGTTTTTAATCAGTTTAACAATGTACTTTCATCGCTTAACCTCAACTTTGTAGATCTTAACGTTCGTTCGTTAAGCGAAGCAAGTGCTTCCGTAAAACTATTTAACGACCGTTTAATTATCAATGCGGGCATTGTTGACCGGAACAGCTTGAACGACTTTACCATTATAGATTTTAACAGAAGTAATGTTGGTGGCGAGGTAGAAGGACTATTCCTGATTAAAAAAGATGGTAGTTTATTAGGCAAGGTAGCAAATAAGCCACCTACTATTCAAAGTATATTTGCCAACCCAGGTATCGATCAAAATAGAAATGTAACCTCTTTTGGATTAGTTTACACACAACAGTTTGATACTTTTAAAGAATTCATCCAGAAAATTTCAGGTGCTTACCGTAGGAATTTAAAAAGAAAGCAGCAGGATAATCCGGTAAAAACAAATAAATCGATTAATAAGGAAGCGATTATTAACCAAAGTAAGGGTAACCAGAGAAAGTAAATTTGCAGCTTTTAGTTGGCGGTTAGGAAGTGCCAAATTGGATTTGTTAGTTGGCAACTTTCTTGATTGAAAATTGCCAACTGGAAACTAAACTATCCTTTCATAATGGAATGACCCATTTTATCTCTTTTAGTTTTTAAGTAACGCTCATTGTGTACATTACTTTCAATTTCGATTGGAATATTTTCTACAGCTTCTAAACCGTAACCGATAAGGCCAGCTCTTTTTGTTGGGTTATTAGTCATCAGGCGCATTTTAGTTACGCCTTCCGATCTTAAAATTTGCGCACCTACGCCATAATCGCGTTCATCGCCTTTGAAACCTAATTTGATGTTCGCTTCAACAGTATCAAAACCAGCATCCTGTAAATTATATGAGCGAAGTTTATTAATCAGTCCAATACCTCTGCCTTCCTGATTCATGTAAACAACAATTCCTTTGCCTTCTTTTTGAATCATCTCTAAAGCTTTATGCAATTGAGGCCCGCAGTCGCAACGGCATGAACCAAAAATATCACCCGTAACACAAGAACTGTGTACCCTTGCAAGGATGGGTTCATCATTTGCCCACTCTCCTTTTGAAATAGCCAAATGAGTGGCATTATTATCCAGCTGCGTATAAGCAGTCATTTTAAAATCGCCAAAAGCGGTTGGCAAGTCAATAGTTACTTCTTTTTCAATTAAACTATCGATATTTAAACGATATGCAATTAAATCCTCAATTGAAATAATTTTTAGCTGGTGTTGTTCGGCGATTTTTAATAAATCCGGAAGCCTGGCCATTTCGCCATCTTCTTTCAAGATTTCGACCAATAAGCCAGCCGGTTTCATTCCTGCCAAACGAGCTAAATCAACAGCTGCTTCTGTATGACCTGCACGACGAATTACGCCACCATCTTTAGCAATTAAAGGAAAAATATGTCCTGGTCTGCCCAGTTCTTCAGGATCTGTTTTAGGATCTACCAAAGCCAACATTGTTTTAGAACGATCGCTTGCAGAAATCCCAGTGGTACAGCCATGGCCAACTAAATCTACCGACACGGTAAAATTAGTTTCATAGGCAGCTGTATTTTTCCCAACCATTAAATCCAGTTTCAATTCCTTACAACGCTCTTCAGTAAGCGGTGCACAAATCAAACCACGCCCATAGGTTGCCATAAAGTTGATCACTTCTGGCGTAGCATTTTCTGCTGCTGTTAAGAAATCACCTTCGTTTTCTCTATTTTCATCATCTACAACGATGATCACTTTACCAGCTTTGATGTCAGCTATTGCCTCTTCTATGGTATTTAATTTTGTTTGCATTTGTTTAAAAGCATATGTGTAATGAGCATGTTTGAAACTTCCAAAGATTGTCTCAAAATTTGCTAGCACAAAGGTACAACCTAAATGAGCAATATAATGAACAAAATATCATCTGGAAGTAAATGATAGATTAGGCTTGTTTTTGTTTTATCCGAAGTATTTTATTGAAAACCTGCTTGTAGTAATTTACGTCAAATAAGGCTGAATCAACAGTAGCTTTATAGGTTAAAAATACGGCTAAAGGAGATAGAACAATTACAGCAATCCACATCGCGAATATTGGATTTAAGTTGCCTTCACGGGCAGATTTTTCAGCTACCGTAGTGATGATGTGGTACACCAGGAAGAATGATATTGCAGTTACTACAGGCAAACCCATGCCGCCTTTTCTAATAATTGCGCCTAAAGGTGCACCGATGAAAAATAATAAGATACATGAAGCTGCAAGTGTAAACTTTCTTTGGTATTCAATCCTGGTGAAAATAATTTCGCCTACCAACTCATCATGCCTTGGACCTGTATTAGCTAAATTTTGTAAAATACCCGAAACAATGTTTGATGCATTATCTAAAGCAAGTTTTTTGGAACCTCCAGGGATTGATTTTAAAGTAACTTCACCAATTTGCTTTGGTGCTATTTTCACCTTAGAATAGCCTTTGGCCACATTAAACTGTTTAAAATTATTGGCTACGACCCTGTCGGTGCTCATATTTAAGGTATCTAACAACTTACCTAAGGAATCACCTTTTTTGGCAATTCCCTTCAAATTGAGCATTGGCGTACTGTTGCCAAAAGCATTGGGATCAGTTCTGTTCATTTCAAAGGAGGAAAGATCAAATCGTGGCTCTGTTTCTTTAAATCTGCTTCTGTTAAAAACCTGGCGAGGATTATAGGCACCACTGCTACTTGGCTGCTCTTCATACTGCACACCATCCTTTAAATTCAACAATAGGAATTTACCGTCGACGGTTTTATTCATCTGCCCTTGCTTGGCCATAATCACCTTAGGAATACCGTTTGTACCCTTATGATCGTAGATCATGATGTTATGCAAAGTTCCATCTTCATCTTTTGCATCTACACGGATCGAATAATTGGGAATACTGTTATTAAAAACCCCGGGTTTGATTAGGAAAGCCAGTTTTTTATTTCGAACATCATAAAGCAGGGAGCTGAATTTCAGGTTTGCCTTAGGAAGCATATAGTTGGAAAATAAAAATGAGCCAATGGTTAACATGATGATTACCACGAACAATGGCCTCATGGCTTTCTGCAGAGAAATCCCGGCAGACTTGATCGCCACAAGCTCATAGTTTTCGCCAAGTGTTCCGAAAGTCATAATGGAGGAAAGTAGCACAGATAATGGCAGTGCCATAGCAACATTCGCGGCAGAGGCATAAGCCATCAATTCCAAGATGGTATACCACTCGAAACCTTTCCCAATTAAATCATCAATCCACTTAAAAAGAAAAAACATCAAAAGAATAAACATTACCACAAAAAACGTGGCAAGGAAAGGCTTTATGAATGCTTTTATGAGGAGAAGATGTATTTTTTTCACCTTACAAAGGTAAGCAATACGAAGCTAAACTAAGCACCCAAAACGCTAATCAAATAGTCAATTTGGTTATCCCAAATTAATTTTTTCTCAGCAAGCAGGTCATCTGTTGTAAAATCTGTAATCGAAAGCGCAACGTCGTTAGTTAATTCGTCTTGTACAATTTCCATTTCGAAGTAGCATTGCGGTTCGTCATCAAGCCATTTAAACTTCACTAATTTATTCTCTTTTATAGAAACGAGTTTAGCTTTTAGCTGTTCATCATCCCAGGTAAAAGTATAAACCTGATCGCGGAAATTTACATCATCGGCAAACCATTGCGACAAGCCATTTGGCTCACTTATAAAGCTATACAAAATTCGTGGTGACGATTTAACCTCGTACTCAAGCGTAAATTTTTTCTTTTCTGCCATGTTAATTCATTACCAGAATAACTCCGGAAGTATTTTTTTTATTTTATTTTTCTAAAGAAAGGTAATTTATTCTATATTTGCAACTCCAAAAAATAACCACCTAAATATTTGATAATATAAGCAAATATTTTTATCCGGCGGGGTAGCTCAGATGGTTAGAGCGCAGGATTCATAACCCTGAGGTCGGCAGTTCGATCCTGCTCCCCGCTACTATTAAAAGCTCATCGAAAGATGGGCTTTTTTGTTTAAAGGGGTGCTGGCGTAGTTGTTAACGCAGTAATGACTACAAGCATTTGATTGAACTAAAATACTTTAATTGACCGATATTACCAAGTGTAATAGACAACAAACACCATCTTCTGACGCATTAGCTGACGCAGTTTAATATAATTAAACAACATTCTATCTTTGTCACGTTAACCATTACCAAAGAATATGTACACAGCTACCTTATTCCCTGACTTTACAAGGCTTACTTCATACTTAAACGATAGCAATTCTAATAATGGTGTACAATCAGTGAATATAATTCTTGAATATATCGGAGAAGAGAACTTTGAACGAATCTCTACCAAGTTGCGCGTAGAGCTTGAAAAGATCCACCTTGAGGAGCATCATAATGAATTGTTGTATTTGCTATTATTAAAGAATGAACAGATCAGAGTGAGATACGATGCTTACTGGCAGAACTATAATGATGATCTCACCTCTAAAGAGGTAGCGAAGTTCTTGTTAACTTTTAAAGAATCAAAACCGACAGAGCATTTTCAGCTCGTAGCCAAACCATCTTTATCATCTTCCAGTGCAATCAAAGATACAGCAATAGCAAAATGGATGTGCGAAGTGTTATACAACAGAATAGAAACTAAGGAATTCCCTCTGGGCTTATTCGGAGAGAAGCTTGTATATGACTTGTTCGGTAATGATCCTCAATCGGATAACCCCATTGACATCGACAGGCTTAGAACTATAGCCAACAGATCTCCCAAGCTACCAACTGTTAGATTAAAGAAACTTTACGTGGAGCTATGCTGCTACCTTCAGCCTTACTTGAATGAACAAACACACATCAAGGTTCAAACGGGAACAATCCTCTCAGATCAACAAGCCAATCTATTCTTTGAGATCTTAGAAATGATTGGATACATCGATGGAGGTAAGATCACATCTGAGCCTAAAGATTACATGCACTCAATGTTCTCAAAACACGCAAAGTTATATAACTCATAGTCAAGGCTATAATTATTTTAATTCTTCGGTTCTTTCTGTAGCCCCCAGCGTTAATTGGTATTTCGATCTTCGCAGTGTCGTGGAACAATTCACACACCAACAATAATGAATACTTCAAATAACAAAGTAAACAAAATCAGTTTAGAAGAACTAAACCGCGTCGCCAAGTCTGGCGAGCAAAGTGCAATTGTTGATAGCTTTATCAATTCCCTTGAAGACCAATCCGCTGATGATGAAATCATTTGGGATATCGAAGTAATTGACCCGAGAGATTATTAACTTTTATAACAACAGATGAAAGATATCTCTTATGGTAACACACTATAACTTTTCCACGCTTCAACTGTACAACTCATTGCAGCCTGCATTTGGAAAAACAACTACAGCTCGAATCGGCTACTACAACATTCAATCTATCGTCACAATAGATGATGAAATACTATTGGTTGCATTATGGAAGCTACGTTTTAATGAGGACTTCCTCCCTGTTAATCAAGTGCTTATTGATTCAGATGCATTTGAATTCAATCCAGTTGTTAATGCCTCGGTAGACGTTACTAATTTAATTGGATGTACCCTTAACGTTCGCGCATCATATATTGACCTTCAGAACTTTGTCTCGCATACCTGTAACTGGAGCATCATAGAAGACTTAGGAGAAACAGTTGAAGATGAAAAAGTCAACGCTACAGGTTTAAAAGCTGACAAGCAATTAGTTGAAGATGCACAGGCAGTGGAACTTCAGATCGCAAATGCAATGCTCGATATGGATGAAGCTGTGCAAGCCTGGGATGACTATCAGGCTAACTTATTTTATGACCTACACAATTAGAGAAACTAACTATGATTACTCCATTTGATAACTACCACGAAACTATAAATACATCAGCTCCAACCATGTGGGATGAGCCAGAGCTAAAGTTGATACCAAATAACATTCTGTTAAACAAAGTACTTACAGGATGGGGAGCAACCTACTGTGAGATCAAATCACCAAGGCACAGTATCATTTTAGTACCTAATAAGTGCCAAATAGAAAGTAAGTACGCTAATCAAGATGATACAGACTATCTATTTCCAGTAACGGAAGATTACAAAATTGATAGACTGATAAAGCACATCAGGGATGCTAATGGGAGATATATCAAATTCATTTCCACTCCTGAAGGATTGACCAAGGCGATAGACGCTATACTTGCAACTTGTGGCAATCCTTATACTGACTATTTCATTCTTTGCGATGAATCACACAAACTTACATTGGATGTAAACTATAGAGTCAATATAACCCGGGCTATGGATCACTTCTTTTGCTTCCATAACAAGGCATTCATTTCTGCTACACCTTTTATTCCGAGTGATCCAAGATTACAATTCTTTAAAAAGTGGAAAGTGCAGCATGAAAGGTCGATCAAGAAGAAGATTCACCTTCAATACGTTAATAACCTAAGTTCAGCGTTTAAGGAATACATTGAAAGCTATGATGGAGAAATGCTATTCGTGTTCTTCAACTCACTAAATGGAATTCATTCACTGATTACCAAGTTTGGTTTACAGGATGAAGCAAAGGTGTTCTGTTCTAAAGATGGCATAGAGGATTTTAATATGGTTGACTTCAAAGCTGCCTATTATAAAATGGACATCGCTAATTTAGGTAGGGTAAACTTCCTAACAAGTAGCTTCTTCAATGGACTTGATATAACATTGACTGATGTAATGCCAGATATACTAATTCTCACTGATCAAAACTTTGCAAACCATACTATCGTTGATCCTAATACAGATGTCTATCAGATCTTAGGTAGATTTAGGCAGCCAGACCGTGAGTCAAAATCATTGGATAGATATCGTAACGCAACACATATCGTTAGCATAAAACATAGTAAGGCTGTAAAATTAGAATCTGCTGTACAGAATGATGTAGATGAATCGAGAAAAAGGTATCATCAACTATTAGCTATGCAATCTACAACCACTGATGAATATCTCAGGGAGCAAGTTTATGGAGAAGCTATCACACGCGTCAACCCTTACTATAACTTACTTAACAAACAGGGAGACTTTGACCACTTCAAGTATGACAACTATATCTACGGTTATCAACTGAAACTATGTTATTGCCAAGAGCTTGCAATAGGTTTAACTTATATAAAATCAGGTTTGTTTGATTTTTCGGAAAGTAAAAAGGTGTATCTGCCTGAAGAATTCGAAACGATGTCCAAAGGTATTAACAGATACTCTCCATCTAACATTCGAACTATACTGGAATGGTTGGTACAGAATGAAAACAACCAGGGTGAACTAGGAGCTACAGGATGGTATTTAGATATTAGTAAACGATTCCCTCTTATAATAAATGCTGTTAACATTCTTGGATTCGATGAGGTTGAGCAACTTGAAACTAAAAGTCAGATAACAACTGCTCTTCGCAAATTGGAGATCAAAGAAGGCAAGGTTAGCCAAGGAATTATTGATGCAGTGTATCAGGAGTTCATGGTTGGACGAGCATACGAAGCCAAAGACATTAAAGATAAACTACAGTACATATTCGCCAACTACGAATTAAAAGCTAGTGTAAAAGCAACTGATATAAACACTTACTTTACCACACAACCTTATTACGGTCAGAGACCACTAACGAAGAAAGAAAAACAAAGTTTGGATGATCCAGATGAATCAGATAAAACAAAAACTGTGCGGATGGTAAAGCTAGTTAGCAGAAAGTTAAATCAACTAAACCCCCATTCAACTAGAACGCACAATTATAATCCAGACTAGTATATTTAAACCCACCTAAAAATAAAATGTGTAAGCTCATCCAACAATGAGCTTCACATCTGTTTTAATAAATGATCTATCGAACTTACTGTAGTTCCATATCCATTCCATCTTATCTGTGAACTTGTATTTCTTCTGTGGCTTGCGTTTCTTGTAAGTACTAATAGTGCGTTCCATGTATCCTTTTCGAATCAGAGAGTTGACTCTTTGAGTTACAACTTTATAAGTTAAACCTAGCTCTTTGGCTATTTGCTTTAAAGTGTAAAAGGGCTTTATCATCTCGAATGCAAAGAATTGTCTAAGGTTAAGAATCATTGCCTTGTCGTGTAAGTTTAAGTCTGCATCGAAGATGCTATAGTGTATTCTTTCAAACATATAATACTCCTTAAACTCATATTTATTAATTGGGCTTTTACACTGTTCCGTTCGTTTGGCAGAGGGCATGACTGTTATAAATTCAACTGCTTTCAGACGATTCACAGCTTTTATAACATAATCTCTGGAGCAGTTTGCTCTCTCTGCAATAGTTTCATACATTGGAAAGCATCCGTCCAGTTTATCAAAGGATCTAAGTGCGACATAAACCAGTATGTCAGTATACTTCAAACCATTCTCTTTCAGGTTGAGTATTTGAGGTAGACAGACGAACTGTCCATCGTTGTATTTCATTATTCATCATTCATTATCATTAAGACCTCAACACCACAATAATGGCGTATGAGTGTAGATCTTTAGAGTAGGTCGATCTAATTGGGTGGTACATAAAGATACGGAATTTCTGAAGGAGGTCAAAGCAAAAGTTACCTCTCGCATACTCTAATTATACCATGTAATAGTCTGTATAGATAGAGTACGTGTGAGGTAACTGGCTATATCCTTTTTTTACCTCACGCACACTTGATGATAAGTTAGACTTCCAATCTGTATAACCAAACGCAAAGAGGAATTGGTAAGCTGTAGCAAAGTATTAAAGTGAAGTTGCCTCTTTCGTAAACTGAGTTATGATCTGATCTGGCTATCAAGGCAAATGTTATGAAGCAAGCCGTAACAGCAATCAAACTGATTACAATCATTGAAAGTAATGGAGTGATATCTTTACTTTTAAGTAGATAGGTTGCCACAAAGAATACCATTGATGCAGGAAATGAAATCAATGCTGCGATCACAAGAGTTAATAATAAGAACAAAGGCAACTCACCCCAAGGAGCATCCTTCGCCGGAGAAAAGATAATCATCGTTGACCATAGAGCAAACGTACCTATGATGATACTGGTAAGCCATACTTTAATAGTATAATAGAGTGAAGCTGCCATTTGTATAAAAGTAGCAATAGAAGGCTGATATTAAAAATAAAAATTTTAGAATGCCATCTGCACAAGTAGCCCCCCATACTTAGAAACGCAAGTTCAATAATATATGAGGGTTGGCTTATGTAAGGCAGTTTGAATCTTCAGAATATCCTGCTTTTATAAAAGTTAACACCTTACCAATGTCACTCTGCAGGAATAGTGCCAACATCAAAAAATCGAGAATGCCCCCCTCTAGCTGACTGGTAGGACAATAGCCCCGATGCTCCATGTCGAGGGAAATAAAAAGTTAAAAAAAGACTTCTATCACAGGATAAAACACTTTTTCTCTACCTCCGAATTTACAAAGTTTTAACTTTTAAGAAATCAAAAATGCAATTCATTTTACATCCGCAAGAACGAAACAAGCTACCTGATCAGGTCAGGATCAATGAAGAACAATGGTCAAGCAAGCAATCCGTTTACAAGAACCATCATAGAGCGGCCAAGCGTGGAACTGAAATGCAACGCAAGAGCAATCCGCTTACAGAAAGGATGTTTCATATTCTAGTAAAGCATGTTAAGCAACATGCAAGCCAGCAGCCGATCAAAGCAAATCGGGTTTGCATTGAGATCAATTACAAAGTACATCCATTGAACATTGAAATGCTCCATTGCATTCAGACTGCACAGTCCTACTTTGCGTTAAAGTGCGATATGTGGAACAATTATAAAATCGAATACCACTTTTGCAATTGCACCTATGAAGTACAGCTTATCAGTTTGATTCAAACACTTGCAATAGCAGATCAATTGGTGCCATTTAAAATAGCTACAGGCTATTTAAAATATCATAACAGAACTTTACAGGTTCAGCCAGAACGCTTCATCACATTGCTTTAAACAAGCTCCATCCTTATCTTTTAAAAGTTTACACTTTACTATCTAATAACCTACAGGGCATTCTAAACAGGATGCCCTTTTCTATTTACATACTTTTTAATTCTTACAACAATGAAAACACAAGCTAGAGCGAAAGCACCAAAGACACAGTACGTTGCAATTACAGAAGACGTGCAACAAGTAAACAAAGAAGTCGAAAAGGCTTACACCCTAATGGTAGATGCTGCTACCAATCTTCTAAAGCGATTTGACATTGCAAAGTTCAGAACGTTCGCCCTAATGGATCATACCAAGAATGAACAGAACACAAACCTAGTGAAAGAGTTTATCTGTTATCATTGGAACATTACCTTATCAATGAGTCCAAAGGATGGAAAGTTTTACATTTTCATTGACCTTGGCCATGAGGCAATTGAGAAGTTCGGTAGCATGCTTACCAACAATCTTTTAAGAGAGTGCTACCAACTTACCCAATCGAACGACAATACAATTGGTATTGAATATGCACTGAGAGTAAATTATCTACCTGCTGATCAGTTGCATAATTTCTACTATCGCAGGATTGTTGAAGGGGAAACTGGTTACGTTAGCATTGGTACAGTTGAGAAAGAGGCAGCGTAAATAAAAAATATGGGTGTAGATTTGCACCTATATTCATTCTGCTTATTATCTTTACGGTTCAACTTAACTATAGAGATATAACAACAATTTAAAACGACTACATATATAACTAAGATATAAGCGTTAGCTATTCATCTTGTAACTGGAAACCTAGGAAATTTCAAAAGTGAAACAAGACAGAATTGAACTAATGCCCACGCGATATGCGTTGGGCTTGGTTTGTCTGTTCACTTGGTCTCCTAGGGCCTCCAGTTTCAGATATAACTATGTCCCAACGCTTATTGTGTTTATCAACATACTGATTAGGGATAGATCAGTCAAGAATTACATGAAACTCTCAATCATGCTTTGGTTTACTACCCTAGCACTCTTATCCAAACCCAACGACTGTAAGTACAGATTTATCATTGACAAACAGAACTATTTTATTGAAGAGAAGCAACTTAACGATGTGTTTGGGTATGCATTTAAGGAGCTGATATCAACCAACAATGCCAAAGACAGAGATTTTGAAATATGGTCGCTGAGCTATTCCTCATGGCGTACGATGGCTTGCCAAGGAACTTATAGTTGGGATGTCTATTACAATAAAATCACCAATACCAAATATGCTGGTACAGCTTCAAACAGTGATCTAGGTATTGGTGAAGATGGCAAAATGGCTAGGGGAAACCCTAACAAGCCCCAAAACCATGCTCACAGGATGGCTATGCTCAATTGGCTAATGCGTAAACAACTCACTTACTTCTTTTTACAAAAGCATGTTGAATAAAATGAAGATACTACTTATACCAATAACGTTGATTGTCTTCGCATTTACCAACACAGCCAATGCGCAGAAACTAATACAGGCTTCCAAAATTACTTATGACGAACAGTTGCGACCATTGATTATCATTGATCTCAACAACAGGCTCAATAAGAAAGTGACGCACATCGTTTATAAATTCTTAATGGCTGATATGTCTGGTTGGGAGGAAACTTCTACTTCCAGATACTTAATGGATCAATCTACTACACGAATAACTAGAGTTGTCAACTTACCACGAGGATCTAAAATGAGAGATATCTTTTTAATACCTCAACTTAATCCAGGTGCTACAGATGAGCCCAAGAGAGTCAATATCGACTACGTTCGCTACAGTGATGATACAATTGACAAATCAATAATCAAGTAGCATGGGAATTATAGTAGTCATTATTACCTTTATCATAGTCGGAGCTATCGTGGTGTCCATTGCTAGTGATAGTGGAAAGAAAACCGAGGGAGCAGTTGGTGGCGGTATCATGGGTGTCATCATACTTGGTGGATTACTTTTGTTTGTAGTCTTGCCATTACTATTGATGCTCAAAGCATGCTAACCACCTTGTTTCTTTACAAGTTTACACAGTAATCATCATTTTCAAATTAACAACTGAAATGCATTCATGGCAAAGCAAGATCAAATAAAACACATCACCATAGAGAGGTTGCCATATCTTTATCAAAGTGAATACATCACTATTGCACGCTCGCACATCCACCGTGGCTTCTTTGTTGATCCAACTGGTCGCAAGTTCAAGTATAACAATCCTCCAGAATGGAAAGATGATATTCACATCGGCGGTAACAAAAATCCGCCAATACCATTGACCCCCAGAGAAGACTGTGCAACTAGCTACATTACAGCTGCTGACCTGTTTCGTAATCTAAAAAATTGCAAGCCTGCATTTTCATTATCAAGCCTTCTAGGCATACATAAACTGGACAAGGACTTGTTGTCAGCGTTATTAAAATCTTCTCTGGGAGGGCATGAAAGTGGTTCTACTGACATGGGTAGATGGACTAATGCAATTTACATCTACGATACTGAAAGCAGTGTTTATCAAAAGATTATACTCTCTGAAAACGGATCGCGTGATACATTTAACAACCATCCAGATACTGCTCGAATCATATCAAAGTTTGGTAAAGTAGGTGGCAATGCATTCTAATCTACGGTAAATAATTTTATATCAGCAGACCGAGAGCCATAGCAATGTGGCTCTTTTTTATTATACTTAGACAATGGAAAAATTAAATCTCTCAATCGAAACTATTTACCTGAATGCAGGTCAATATGATGCATACTGTTCATTCGACTTTCATCGCGATTCTGAAGCTGCAAAGAAATATGGGGGGCATGCACACGGCATTGTAGTTTATACACCAAAAGAACGTAAGCGTCTAGATGCACTACTGGAATGTGATGCAATTGCAATGACGGAAGGATGCGTTAAACTAGATACAGGCTCGACGAATAAAGAGATTAAGCAACAATTGCTTAATGAGGGCTTTAATACAAGTGACGTATCAAATTTCTACATTGTTGGCGGTACGCAACCCAAGGTGTTTAAACAAGAAGCTGCCATAAAAGAAATCCCCAACACAATAACTATTGATTTAGAAGATAGACGTGAAGATTGGATCAGCCTGTACCAGATGGAATTACATTTGTACAGGTCAAGGCTGAAGTCCGGCACTCCGCTGATACCATTTGAAATAATACACTTTAATTGTCTTGTTTATATTCTAAATGGCTATGGTTCTATCCCTTCAGAACTTATTAATCCTAGTACAGGAAAGATATACGACGAAGCTGAATTTATTATTTTAGGTGCAAAGTATAGACAATATCTAGCAACGGGTATAAAAAGTATTACACCTTTGGAATACCACGAATTAAAGAAAAAGATTAGTAAAAGAAAGTCACAGCGTATCACCATTATACGGAGGCAGCTAGGTATCTCAAACGATCAACTTCAGAAATTCGAAGCCGATTTTCCAGATGAATATAATGAGCTGTTAAAAGTCACTTTGAGGTTTGAAGATGAAGTATTAGTTCTACATGGTTTTACAATTGCCGTTTTCTGGGACTTTGATCGCTTTATACACATCATGCTCCGTCATTACCGGTCGTTTCATATTGCTGTTTCGACGAACTCTAACGGCACAAAATTCCAATATATGTATAAGGATGTACTCAGATTAATCAAAATAGTCCTAGAGCAGAACAGAGACGATATAGAATCAACTTTGAAACAAGGAAAAGAGTTTCGTAAGTACCACGAACAAGGTTTTTATTATAACGGCAATTATTATACTTTTAGAATAGGTAAGGATGGTAAGCTAATGCAATTCCACCCACAAAGTTGAGCTTATACAGTTACCTTCGTAAGCTGTTTATCGCGATTCTCATTTCATTCCACTCTATCCTCAATCACAAAAGGGTGGCTTAGGCAGTGAATGAGGATGAGTGTTCATTGATTTTGTGGTTTGACTTCTGTACTGCATTCTTATAAGCTAACTGCGGACACTTTTCAGCTTGTAACACATATCAGCGGACAGTGCTAATATGATTAGGAAGATCGGTATTCGGTGAGGTTAATGCCACTTAAAACACACGCCAGTGCTTTGCACTTTCATGGTTTTAATTTTGGCAAAGCAGTCACCTCATGAATGCTTTCTCTGTTCTTATCTAGGATTTGCTACGCTTCATCCTGGATAAGCCCACTCGCATTCCTAGTCTTGCTCACCTGCGTAATCGAAAATGCTGCGCTTACGCTTGTGTTAAAACATAGATCGAATTCCGTTGCTCCGCAACTGCTAATTCTCACACATTTTCTCAGTTCGCATGCGGTGAGCATAATTTGTCTAACTAGTATTAGATTATTAACTTGCAGAGTTTATATTAACATTACCTATGCCATCATTCTCTCAACGTAAGGGCATTAAGCCTATTAGATCTATATTTCAAGTTGACTCTGCTGATGAGTTGCTTAGAAATCAACTTTGGAATACTATCATTGCTCATTATTGGTCAGACCCATTTTATTATGATCGGGATGCAGTTATTCATCAGCATCTAGAGAATATATGGATTAATCATTATGGGAATAGAGTCGATGAGCTGCCAAGGCATTTAGTTACAGTTGTTGCGAAAGTAAAGGATACCATTGTCAACGCTGTTTGGTATGAAATGTACGATCTCTTGGAGGACATACCTAATGCATTTCCAGACGAATACAATACAAGCGTCAACGATGCGTTCTTCGATGACGTAAATGAAGTCCTCAAAAGACACTTAGCTGGCTACAGATTCTTGAACGGATTAATTGTTGACATCACGTCAGATGAGGAGTTAGAAACTATTGAGTCAGCCATTGGAATTGAATCGAAGTTTCTGCCTGTATCACAGCATCTTAAAAGAGCATTAGAGTTGTTGACAGATCGATTGAAGCCAGATTATCGAAACTCCATCAAGGAATCGATCAGTTCTGTAGAATCTATAGCAAGCATCATAACTGGCAAACCAAAAGCTACTTTAGGGCAAGCACTTGCAGAATTAGAGAAATTCAATACCATACATAGCACTCTTAAAAGTGCCTTTTCAATTCTTTATGGATGGACTAGCGACGCCGAGGGAATTAGACACAAATTGATCGAGCAATCACAAGTTAAACAGGAGGATGCAAAGTTTATGCTTATAACTTGCAGTGCGTTCATTAATTATTTAATATCCAAAGTAGATCATTAAAAATGAAACAGCACAATAAAACAACCCAACAGAGATTTCGGGAGGTCATGAAAGAATATAGGAGGAGTGGGAAAATCGCTGAGTGTTTCTGCCACGATAAAGATTCCTGTAATGGTAATATCAAACAATCCCATAGCATTCAACGAAATGGAAGGCTATCTATTATTGAGGGTGATGTAAATGGAAACCAATCAATATACACGTTTACCGAAATGGTTTCGGATGATCGTAACTTGTTTAGTTCGTTAAGACCAATTGGTAAAGCTGAAGCTTCAACATTCTTTGGGTTCTGTGATTTTCATGACTCAACATTATTTGCTGCGATTGAAAATCACCAATTTGATGATAGCGATTACCATTGCTTTATGCATTCTTACAGATCATTTGCTCATAGCTACCACCGAAAGAAAGAAGAGTTGAAAGCATACTCGACTAAATCTGCTTATACGAGATTAATTCCTCCTTTCGTTTTGTTCGGAATGATTGGTGGTGCTAAAGTTGCTGTGAAAGAAATTGAGATATATAAACAGAAGATGGATGATTTGTTAGAACTTAAAGATTACAGTGGCTTGGAATATTTTACATTGACTCTGCCCAGAAAGTTTCCACTCGCATGCTCATCAATAATAAGCCCGCCATATAGTTATAGAAACAGTCCAATGAACAATCATGGAGACCCTACAATTCCCTTTTCCCAAATAATGCTTACTATCCTACCAGATCACGATAAAACAATAATAATCCTAGCATGCTTTCCTGATGATATCAAGGCAATCCATTTCATGGATGAGCTAGTTGATTTGTATCCTGTACAATTGGAGAAGGCTATCTCATCAATTTTAATCACTTGCGCTGAGAATACATTCTTTGCGCCAGCTCTCTGGGAGAAATTAGGTGCGAATGGACAGAAAACTCTTTGTGCTGAGTTGCAACAATCCGCTAAAAGCAATGCCACATCATTTGTTCACAGCAAAATTAATTTCTTCGATGATAGATTTAGTGCCGGAAGATTAGGTATTAACTAGCCTAACATTGATTCTACGGGTATGCACATGATTTATTTTTTATCCACTATGTTTAACCAAAGGTATAAACAAAATGTATAACAAACGCTATCCTTGTGTTTACGAGCTAACCCTTATCGGCAGAGGGAAGTTGATGAAGCACTTTAAAGTAAGCAAGCGTGTTAATGACATTTCTACATTCAAGAAACCAAACAATGATTCAGAATTGCTCCTACCGCTGAAAAGTGACGATGATGTTTAATACTTAACTTGTTATGTGGATAAATATAACTTTAGTTATGTGATTACCCTAACTATATTAGGTCAATGATAATAGGTAACGCGACAAATCACATTCAGCAGTTCAAAGAGCTAATTAAACTACACAATCATTATGAAAGTAATGATACATCTTCACAACGAGCATTAGCATTTGCAAGCGCAGCATGGCACTTGATTGAATGGGTATTGAAAGAAACAAATCCAAAACCATCAAGCAAACAGTTGGAAGAGTTTAGGAAGACATTATATTCTAAATGTCCTTATCTTGAGATGATGCATGATATCACAAACACCAATAAACACAGGTATCTTTCAAATCCTAAATCAAACTTGAGTGTAGTAAGAAAGCAAGGAAGTATATTTACTGGAGCTTTTAGTAATGCTTTCGGAGGAGATTCATTGATTCTAGAAATGGAGAATTGTGTCAAGATGAAATTTGTGGATGTTGCCAATCAAATATTATGTTTCTGGTTGACCTATTATAGGGAGGTGCTAAATATCCCAGATGACAAGTTGACTATCAAAATGGATGACTACTTTATCTAGGGTATTTTATGAATAACGAAGAATTAAGGCTGCTAGAGGAAATCAGCAACTCACTGAAAGCGATCAATGCGAGGCAAGAAACTCAGGAGCTATTCGCTGAATCAAACAAGTTGTTTGATAGATCAGATGCTAGGGTAGAGAATGCAACTAATCAAATACAAAACACCTTTGACCGCATACATGATAAAGTATTTAACTTCAATAACGGGTTGATTGCTGCGTATCTCTTACTGGGCTCTTATCCAAGCGAGTTACCTATCTTACCGTTATGGACAACCGTATTTCCTGTGTTGGTAATGGCTCTTATGATTTATGTTGATGTCAGGCAGATGGGTATTCATAGGTTTGCAGCAAATGAACAACAATGGACAAATGCAGAACGTGATAGTTATGGAGCCAAGATTGATTCACAAACAAGACTATCCTTGTTCAGCATGTTCCTGTCGGTTTGTTGCTTGGCGTATCTTGTTGTGAAATTAGGACTGGCTTAAAGAGATAATCATTATCAGCGAACAGCATGAACTGCACTTTTTGTAATCATATCTGTCTTATTAACCCCCTAGATATAAAAATGTGCGCACCTGCTTGTTGTTATAAAAGGTAAACAGTTGTATTAGAATGCTATTTACCTTATAAATACAACATCGAGAAATACAGTAGTAGAGCATATTCAAAAAAAGAAACCTCCCCCTCAAAGTAAAGTTTAGTACAAAATCTTGGATATTGATATGATAGATTGATTGGCTTGCAATCATCACTCAATCTGTTATATTTGCTTGACCAAATCTCTCGATTAATTTAAACGCTCAATGAAACGATATACCTTTTCTTTAAAGTCAACTTTAGTAGTTGTGATTATGCTGATGGTATCAGTAATGACATTCGGTCAAAAGCCATCTTCACAACACTTAACTTTTAAAGGCGTACCAATAACAGGTACTTTAATAGATTATACACTTAAGATGAAAGAGAATGGCTTCACTCATCTGGCAACTAAAGATGGTACAGCAATTCTGAAAGGAGATTTCGCAGGTTATAAAAGCTGTACAGTCGGTGTGTCAACACTTAAACAAAAAGACTTGGTACACCAAATAGCTGTGGTATTTCCTGATAGGGAAACATGGTCAACGCTATATAGTAATTATAGTAGTCTGAAAGAGTTGCTGACCGAAAAGTATGGAAAGCCAACTATAGTTGTCGAAAAGTTTGGAGACTCCAATAGCGATGACAAAGATGATAATGCTAAAATGTACGAGGTTAAGTTCGATAGATGTAAATACTATACAACTTGGGAAACGGAGAAAGGCGATATAGAAGTTTCAATCGAGCATAACAGTGTAATTAATTGTTTTGTTAAGCTAGCCTACTTCGATAAAATCAATGGAGCTATCATAAGAGCCAAAGCTAAAGACGATTTATAAAGTAGAGAGCTAATCAATGGAGATAATTGTGCATCTATAGCACTAAACATAAATTTTAACACCTGAATAACAATCACTTTATATGGCAAAACCAAGAGTATTCCTAAGTTCAACATTCTTTGATCTTCAGCAGGTTAGGGCTGATTTAGAGAGATTCATACGGGAACAAGGGTATGACCCTGTTCTAAATGAACACGGAAATATCCCTTATGGTAAAGAAACCAAGCTTGAAGATTACTGTTATAAAGAGATTAGCAACGTTGATATACTTGTTGCAATCGTTGGTGGTCGCTTTGGAACATCCAGCAAGTCATCGCCAGATTCAATCTCTCAAACAGAACTAAAAACAGCTTACGAATTAAATAAGCAAGTCTACATCTTTATTGATAAAGGGGTATATAGTGAGTATCGTTTCTACCTTAGTAATAAGGGCAATGAAAACATAAACTATACTTATGCAGATAACATAAAAATCCATGAGTTCATAGAGTTTGTGGAAGCACTCCCAAATAACAATACTATACATCCATTTGAGACTTCGATGGATATAGTTAATTTTCTAAAGGAGCAATGGGCAGGATTATTTCAACGTTTTCTACAAGAGCAAACGAGAATTAAAGAGATTAATATAATCAAGGGCGTAGAAGATACGGCTAAAACCCTAAATCAGCTTGTGAAGTTTCTTACAGAAGAGAAGAGAGATAAAGATAGTGCTATCAACGAAATACTACTTAGTGGTCATCCGGCTATGCTTCAAATCAAATCATTATTGAGGATATCTTTCAGAGTTTATTTTACAACATGGGAAGAATTGGATGCATTAGTTAGAGCATATGGCTATAAACATGAGGAAGACCCCCATCCCCAAAGCGAAGAGTTTAATTGGTACTCAGATCGGAATAACATAAATACAACATTATCAGTAAAGGCTCATTTATTTGTTGATAACAAACTGAGGGTATTAACGAAAGATGAATGGCGAGATGACTATATCACGCTTCAAATAGTTAGTGCACCAGATGAAGATGATGATTTACCCTTTTAATAAATCATAATGAAAAGCTTTTACGATAAGGAAGATTATACCATTGAAGATATTCAGGCGCTGATAGATAATCAAGTAGAAGAATCTATTTATCTTGACTTTAAAAGTGCTGGATCGTTAGAAAAGAATGATAAAAAGAGAATGGAGCTTTCGAAAGATGTTGCATCCTTTGCCAATTCCGATGGTGGAATAATCGTCTATGGTATAAAGGAAGTTGACCATGTTGCATCTGAATTTTCTTTTATAGATGGTAATGAATTCACTAAGGAATGGATAGAGCAAGTTATCAGTTCATATGTACAGCGTCGTATTTCAGATGTGAAGATTTATCCAATAAGGATTGATGGAGATATGAAGAAAAGCGTCTATGTCGTTAAAATCCCATACAGCTATGATGCACCACATTTAAGTAAAGATAATAGATACTACAAGAGATATAACTTCATGTCGGTACCCATGGAGGAATATGAAGTACGCCAAAGCTATGGGAGGAAAGCAAAATCAGAGTTAACATTTGACACATATTATACCAAGATCACTACGGGAGATAAAGGATTGGAATTAGAATTTGACTTCCTAGTTATGAATTCTGGAGTAGTTGTAGAATCATTGTATAAACTTAATGTTTATATCTCTAAGATTGCTGATAGAGAGGTGACTTTCAACACCCCTAACCCTAATCATTTAACAAATATGACTCACACATATCTATCAGATAAATTGAAGTTGTCGTATTCAGGAGTCAACGCTATATATTCTAAAGAGAGTCTGAGCATAGGGAGATTAACATTAAGTATGCCATTAAAAAGTGCCTTTGCTGTACTACGCGATATGAAGTTGGATATAATTCTGTTTTATTCTAACGGAGAATTTAAGGAGTCTCTAGAGACTAGCTTTATTTGGGAAACAGTTCGCGAAAAGTACGAACTAATTGGATATGATTGGATAACTGAATCTATTGTGTAACTACTATAATAAACGACCTATCTAACAATGTTTGTTCTTTGATCAAATATGAAAATATCCAAAACTTAAACCTTTCCCTTAAAAGAAAGAAATAGATTAAAAGTTGGATGTTGGGAAGTAAGGATTGGGTGTATCTATACAATAACACACAAATTTAAGCTTGTCACCTCAACACGTTTCAAGAAATTCCGGCATAAACGCTCAAGTACCCACAACACAGGCTATTTATTCCGTTGCTGTCTTGACTTAGTTGAGTTGAAAGCTTGGTACATGTGCCATATTTAAATAGATACAACTATGGTACAAGAACAGTTTAAAGTAGCTGAAGTGCAAGTAAGCTACAAACCAGATTACAACATCTATGAGCGTCCACAGATAAGCTCATCTGAACAGATGTATAACCTTATAAAGCAACAATGGGATTTAGGTAGAATTAACTTCCTAGAAGAGTTCAAGGTTGTGCTGCTTAACAGAAGTAACCGAGTGTTAGGAGTTGTAAATGTTTCAATGGGTGGGGTTAGTGGTACTTATGTTGATCCTAAGGTAGTGTTTGCTATCGCTTTAAAAGGCAATGCGTCGAGTTTGATACTCACCCATAATCATCCGAGTGGATCGCTTAGACCAAGTGAAGCTGATATCAAGTTGACGAAACGACTGGTTGAGTGTGGGAAGTTATTGGAGATTACAATATTCGATCACATCATTATAAGTGAAAACAGTTATTATAGTTTTGCTGATGATGGTATGATGTAGATATAGCATGGGCTAATCGCCCAAGCTATTTCCATTTGCTACAGCTCAGGTAGCACATCCCTTAACCTCTCATCAGATACCTCCCCTAACCCTCTTAAATAATTTAATGTTACAGCCATATCGGAATGTTGTAGAACTTGCTGTAAAATATGAATGTCTTTCGTTTTCCTATATACAGCGATTGCACCTGAATGGCGAAACGAATAGATTGTCTGTCCCTTGCGGATCAGTCTGATCTTCAACATTTCAGTTTTAGCTCGCGACCACTGGGTCTTGAAGTAATCATCATTAAATGGCACCTCATCAAGAGTAAAAATGTTTACGTCACCGTTATCTATATTGATTAATCTAGATTCTAGCTCTAGCTTAACATATAGGGGAACAAAAGTTGATCTGATGCGACCACTCTTGTTCTCTTTACCTGAAAGAGTAATGCGTGTAAGCTCATAATCAAAATGCCTTTTCTTTAGCAACCGAATTTCTTGGTGTGGGCGAAGAAGACAACCATAGGTCATCAAGCAACACAAGTACAAGTTTGGATAATGAATCTTCAAATAGTTTAAGATTTCCTTTAACTCGGTCGGGCTATATGGCTCATGTAGTACGGACTTCACCTTAAGTCTATCAGTATCTAATGCCGGGTTTACAGTTGTGAAACCTTTTTTAATCATCCCTGTAAAGAATACAGACAGTGATCTTCGTTTGTTCATATAGTGACGGTTGGAGCTTTTAAATTGGTTTAAGAACTTCTCAAAGTGAGACCGATCAATATCTGCAACGGTGTTATTTAATAAGTGTTTAGGGAGAAATGCAATGAGCTGTTTGTACACAGTCTCTAAATCTCTTTTATATGTCCTACTGTATTCTGAACTGAGCTTATCATCAAGCACCACTTTCATGCCATCTACAAACTTAGTACGTTGACGAGATAAATCTTGCAACGGAGACCATCCCGAATTTAATGCTCTCTTAAATTCATACTGGAGGGTTGTTAGAAGTCTATTCTTATCGTTTAAGTTTGTGCAGTAGTTCGGATTTAAATCTAAGTTTAGTCGCTTACCATTATATTCACGATAACGAATACCATTGTAATAATAAATAATATACGCCCTTGACTTGAGTTGATCATTTGAAACGATCTTTGGTTCTGTAAACATTGTTTGAATCTTAAAGTGACTCAAACACTTGCTCACTGTCGTTAAGTAACTGTCCAACAGGATGAAATGCCGTACAAGGCGTCATTCATAACCCTGAGGTCGGCAGTTCGATCCTGCTCCCCGCTACTGAATAAAAGCTCATCGAAAGATGGGCTTTTTTTGTTTCAATTGACCAGTCCTGAAATAAGTGTCAACTCACTTTAGGACTAGTCAACTTGTCGAATCCTAAATAATGAGATATTCATTTCTTAAAAACGTTAAAGCGACCTACATTAAATTGATAGACAATTCGCTTACTGAGAATATGCGATTTATTGTGGCTAGAATTTGTAAACAAGGTAATAAAGCACAATAACAAAAAGGCTTCCCGTTAGATCAGAAAGCCCTTTGTTATACTTAAATTTGAAACTTTTTCAATTCGATTTTTACCTTTTGTTGGTTACGATTAATTTCCAACGGAACTTTATTTTTAGCAAGATTCCTTAATTGTTGTGTAATCTCATCCACAGAATTGGGATTAATCTGATTGATGGAAATTAGTTCATCGCCAGCCCTTAATCCTGCTTTATACGCCAGGCCTTTTTCATCAACATGTTTGGCAATAAACTTCGATCCATTTTGCTCGAAACCTAAGCCTAAAGCATACAATGGAATCATTGGAACTGAAAATGATTTATTAGGCGACATTTGAATATAACCTAAATTATAGTTGAATCTGAAATTGAATTTTCCCAGCAATGACATGCCCAATAAACCATGTCGATCGAAACCATAAGGAGATTGTTCTTTAGGCAGATCCAAAGACAAGGCAGGATTTTTCAGCGTTGAGCCGGCAAGGGTAATGGCATCAATTGTTCCCATTTCAGATTTACTAACGTTACCGCTTAAATCCATTGAAGCTGATGCCATTTTGTTTTTTAATTTTTCATCCAAACCATTTGTGTAAGCATTCAAAAAATAATTCCCTGAAATTGCCCCGCCTGCCCCTGTATCAAAAAGCATTCGTGTTTTATAATCCAATCCGTCTACCTTCAAATTAACTTCAATTTTAGGAATATTATTGGTTAGTTTAATAGGCACTTTATTTAGCTCATTTTCAAAGTAACCGAAATTATAAATACTCATTTCATTGTTATCCAGATCAATAGCCACCTGATAATCTTTTAACATATCAAAACCAATAATACCATCAATTTGTCGGCCAATAACCTTTTGCAATCCGCTCAAATCTGCCACCACAAGTTGATTGCCTCGAATTTTAATTCCTGCAACACTTAATTCAAGCGTATCAATCGTTTTAAACTGGCCACCTTTTCCGGCTGTTTTAATGTCGATCGCCTTTTGATTTACTTTTAAGCCAAGCTTGTTTGCCAAAACCTCGCTTAGAGATGTTGCCCCTGCTCCGCTATCAAACAAAAAGTGATAAATATCATTGCTCCCTTTAATTTTCACATCAACAAACATTAAAGATGATGAACGGAAAATTGATGTTTTAGCAAGTAGTTTCGCAGGTTGCAATTCTTGGCCGACAGGATCAACCAAACCCATCAATTGCTCGAAATGACCAATACGATCGAACATCAAAAATTTGTTCATCCGTACCCAGGAAATCATTTTCGGGCCATTTTTAGGAACTGCGGTTTGCTGTGCGTAAATTCTATTATTACGCTTAACAATAGTATCATAGTAAACGGTATCCAAAACCACAGGATTGATTACTTGCGGTAAAACATTGGTTAAATCGCGATCACGATATTCAGCGATATGAAAAGTTTCATCCAAAACCGCAGCAATATCTTTTACATTATGCCTTTTAAGGTTTTTCCCGAAAAGTTGCAAAGCATATTTGATTTGAAGATCACTTGGTTCTTGCTGTGCGAAAACTGTGTTGGCCACAACGCATAAGCCTATAAAAATTAACTTCTTCATCTTATTTAGTTGATTGTGATTGTTGATAGGCCAGTTTTAATGCCTGATAAGCGTTAACTATTCCACCGGAAACCGAGATATTCTGTAACTTTTGTTTGCCTTGCCATTCTTCAGGTACGATGGTTACTGTTTGCATGAGTATATTTTTTACTTCTGCCGCAGATAATTTCGGGTAATAAGAGCGTAAAAGCGTTGCTACGCCGCAAACTACAGGCGATGCCATACTGGTTCCATGCATTCCTGAATAAGTGTTATCAATTCCTGTTGAATACACATCAAAACCAGGCGCAAAAAGATCTACCGACTTTTTTCCATAGTTAGAGAAGCCCATAATTTCGCCAAACGGACTTGTTGCACCAACGGTAATGACATTGGTTGCCGCTTTACCATTATTGTAAAATTGCGACGGATAAAAAACAAATTGATCAGTATCTTCAGTGAAATTACCTCCACCGCGAATAATTAATACATCTTTTTTCTCTGCGTATTTAATGGCATCATCTACCAGTTGTTTTTTTGGAGAAACCCGTTTACCAAAACTCATATTAATCACGGTTGCACCGTTATCTACCGCATAGCGGATGGCTTTTGCAACATCTTCATCATATTCATCGCCTTGCGGCACAACCACTCTGATTGGCATAATTTCTACATGATCTGCAATGCCATCCATTCCAACGCCATTGCCCCGAATTGCAGCAATTGCCCCTGCCACATGTGTTCCATGGTCTGAATTTTTAAAACTCAATTGATTGTTTCCCCAATTCTGACCAGGTTTTAAACCAGTCATTACAACGGCTCTTCCATCTTTTAAGGAGGAAACATATTGCGATTGAAGGTTATTTTCTGAACTGGAAACCATGAAAGGTGCTAATTTATACACCACATTTATAGGCAAATCAGGACTATATTTATTGGCCTGTGCCCTCATTTTCAACAGCTCATACATCAGGCCCAGCTCTTTGTCCTTCTCAAATTCAGGTCTTGTATCATACAACGTTTGTATGGTAACCACTTTATTTGGGAAGGTTTTTCTAAAGTAACGATCGATAGAATCTACTTTCGAAGCGAGGTTCTTCGCACCTTCCAAAGAGCGTATAGATTGTGCCAATGCAGATTTGCGCTTAACCAGGTTGAAATATTTTTTATCAGCCGCATTTAGCTTTGTAGTATCGGTATGCTCATAAACCTTACTTAATCGTACATATTCACGGTCATCTTCGCTGGTCGCAAATTCGATATTTGTTTTTCCATCGGCGCTGCCTAAAAAATTCCAGCCATGAATATCATCGATGTAACCATTGCCATCATCATCAATTCCATTACCCGGAATTTCTTTTTTATTCGTCCAGACGATAGACTTTAAATCCTCATGGTTAATATCCACACCCGCATCAATTACTGCTACGAGAACCTTTTTAGACGTTTTCCCATTCAGAATTTCTGCATAGGCTTTATTGGCCTCAATGCCATAAACACTATCTTTAGCAAAAGAAAGCATGTGCCAGTTTTGAGGATGATGCGTAAACAAATCTTTCTTCTTCGCACCTGACAAACCCCTACCTTGCTGTGCAAAAAGGCAAAGCGGTAGCATGAAGACCCCAAAAAGGCCTGTTAATTTTTTCATTTTTGATGATTTTGGTTCTTAGTAAATCTTAGGAGCTTATTTAGATTTTAGGGCTGTTTCAATTAACTTTTCAAATTCAGGTTCTGATGCTTGTGGCGCATGATCTTCAATAATTTTCCCCTCTTGATCAATCAGAACATATCTCGGAATTCCGGTAATATTATAGGCTTTTTCAAAAGCCGATGACTTTTCGTCGCCCGCATGAAGTTCAACCCCATTCATATCTTTCGATTTAAGAAATGTAAGCCATTTATCTTTCGATTTTGAATTATCAGTAGAAATGGAAACGAATACAACATTCGGATTGTGCTTATATTTATCACGAAGTTTTAAAAAATATGGCAAGGAGTGCATGCAAGGAATACACCAGGTTGCCCAAACATCAATAGCCACGACCTTACCTTTAAAATCGCTTAAGTTTACCATTTTCCCAATTGCATCAGGAATAGAAAAATCCGGAGCTACTGCACTTTTAGAAACCTTACTGTACTTTTCGCGTAAATCGTTGAGGTTTTTCCTTACTTCAGAATCAGTTGTTTTTTCCATTGCGGCAACCATAATTTTATCCATACGAGTATCCCAGCCACTAATCGATAAATGATAAATGATATTCTGACTTAATTGCTCATTAATCAATCTTTCGTTACTTACCTTTTGGAGTAGAAGTTCCATCTTACCAACAGAGCCATTATCAATTAAATCGTCTTCCTTAATATCGGCTCCCTGGCTTACTTTTAAAAATGTATAATAACCGCTTACCAGCGATCTCAATCCGATAGACTTAAGTGAGTTTACAGCCGGATTATTTAACGAAATTTCATCAATGATATTGAAGAAACTTTTATCAACATTGGTCGGCTGATGGCTGCGTAAGTATTGTAGTTTCACTTCCATGTAACGCATTTCATTATAGAAATTTGCAGTTGAAACCAAACCGGGATTTTTAGATTTACTAATCAATTTTGCCCCATTTGCATATTGCTGATCAATTTCCTTAATGGATAACGCCGCTTTTTTTTCTTTGATCAAATCTGCCCAGGCCACTTGAATCTCATTAATTAGAAGGTTATCAATTTCAGATTTTCCATTAACTTTAATGTTGGTTTCGGCAAGCATAGTTGGTTTTGCAGCCGTCTGATCTGCTGACCCGCCGATTACAAAAGCTGCAGATTGACGGGCTGGTAATACAATATCCAACTTTTGGTTTGGCAAAACATACACTGGAAAGTTATCAATCCAATAAACTAGCGCCTCATTCGTAGCGAAATTCAAAGTGAATTTCCCGTTTTGATCAAACTTTAAACTTTTAAATAGCACCCTGCCTTTGGCTGAAAAAGCCTCAACAAAAAAACCAGATGACTTTTCATTTGCACCAACGCGACTCCCGGTTATGGTTGCAGCGAATGCCGAAACAGTAAAAATCGAAAAAAATACCGTGCTGAATAATTTCGTTTTCATATAAATTAAATTACGCCTGCGTTTCCGATGGCTTGTAAATCGATATTATATTTAGTCTTGTAATAATTGATGATGATATCGTATTTCTTTTTGATTAAACCCGCTGTATCGGTGGTCGATTTTAATACCGTTGCATCAAGCTCTGATTTGGTTTTTGATGTGATTAGAGCGATGTAAGAAAGAAAATCCTTAATCATTTTATTTTCGGTAGCAAATGCATTGGTAATTGATAAATAACCCTGCGCATAATAAAGCGTTGTAGAACCGGGCAAAGTATAATTTGTTACCGTAGAAAATTCTGCAGGAACATCTAATTTTCCTCGGTTTAAAATGTAATTGAAAAACTCTGTATGGAGTGTATTTACGTAAGTTTTCTTTTGTGCCGCAGTCATGGCATCAAAAGCGGCAGAAACATTGCTTACCGTCATCTGGTTATAGTTAGATAAAACGGTGTAATAAGTTGGTGTAGTCGCTTTGGTCCTTAAATTTTGACCCATCAAAACCTTAAATGGCAGGTTTGCTTTCAAAAATGCGTCTGGATAATAATTTAACCAGTTGTTTTGAAGAAAGGTTAATACCTTCCCAACATAAGCCTCATCAGGTTGATCAACCGTATAAGTATCAGTAAATCCTCCGGGAATATAAACAGGTGCGTAAGTAAAATCTAGTAAACCAAATTTATAAAGGAAAAACGATCCATATCTTTGGTTTAACGATACAATTGTTGGATCATAATCATGGTTACCTTGTGGCAATTGATATTGAACAGTTAATTCACTGGGCGTAAGCGCTGCCTCTTCTTTCTTACAACCTGAAAAGAGCAGTGTAAATGCGATAACTAAGGCTGAATATTTTATAGTTTTCATATTGTTTGTGGTTGAATGCTATGGATTTTGAACGAGATTCGGGTTTCTGTTTAAGGCTTCAGTTGGAATTCCTAAGGTAAACCTGCTATCATTTTGCACGAGTCTAACCTCTTGTGGACTACCGGCGCTTAACTGGATGTTATGAGAAAGTGGTTGCATTCCCCAGCGGCGAAGATCAAACCAACGCGAATCTTCCAAACACAATTCCCGGCGACGCTCTGCTTTGTAAAAAGTTAATAAAGCCTGAGGATCGGTAATGCTTACAGGAACATAAGCAGACGTAGTAATTCGGTTCGATCGAACCAAATTGATATCTGCCAAAGCTTTTGTAACACCACTTTGATCGCCTGAAATGGCTTTCATGATATTAGCTTCTGCCCGATTTAAATAAACCTCTGCTGTGCGAAATGCCTTGCTATTACCAACGCCAGTATATTTTCCAGATCTACCTTTATACGAAATAATGCTGGAGCCAGAAATGTACGCTATCGTACTAAAACTATATTTCAATCTTAAATCAGCAGCATCAAAGGTATTAGTTAAATTATCTGAAACAGAATATGCAGCACGGGTTACACCTTGACTACCATAAGGCATGGTAGAAAGTTCCGCATAATAACCATAACCCCAAATTACTTCGGGAGAAGTAACTCCAGATGAAATGGCGTAGGCAGTAGCTGTTGTCAGAATTTCGTTGTATTGTTTCAGGTTTGATTTTTTCTGCAAAACTTCATCAGCATACTTAATCGTACCATCCCAATTTCCTTTGTACAAATAAACTTTCGACAATAAGAACTTAGCAGCAGCACCGTTAAATTTATAAACATGGTTTCCCTCTCCATTCGCATCCAGTAATGGAATGGCAGCCAATAAATCTCTTTCAATTTGATCATAAACCTCTTTAACGGTCGATCTTTTTATGCTCGCATCAGTCACTTCGGCAGTTAAGATCAATGGTACACCAAGATCAGTTTCCGGATTTACCGCCGTTCCAACGTACGGTTTTCCAAAAAGATTTACCATCATGAAATAATAGTAAGACCTTAAAGCAAGCGCTTGTCCGCGAAGGTTTTGTTTTTCTGATTCCGTACCATCAACCTGATCTACATAATCCAAAACCACATTACAACCCTTGATTCTTGCATAATAATTTAACCATGGGTTTGGACTTTGAGCAGAAACCTGCGCCAGTTTATCGAGCATGTCTTTTTGCCAGGTAAATACTGGTGCATATTTATTAAGTGCTGCAACCACAACAGCATTAGCATTGTAATCAGCCTGAATATCATCATTCAATAATTCAATGTAATCATGTATGGATAATGTTAAGGGATAAGCCTCGCCTGTCATAATTTGGTTTAAGGCTTCTGTTGTTTTCGGACGAACCATATCCTGGCTGCTTTCTTCCAGAAAATTTTTCTGGCAAGAAACCAAGCATAAAGTGAGGCAAATAAAACTTAGATATATATATAATTTCTTCATGATCTTCTTTTTAAATGCCAATGTTTAATGAAAGTGAATAGGTACGGGGAATTGGCAAACTGTTTCCATTAACTTCTGGATCGGTACCATTCAAACGTTTATCGGCGATGTAAAACAAATTGGTTACTGTGGCCTGGATTTGAGCAGATTTCAAACCTAATTTTTTGATTTGATTATTAGGAACCACGTAACCGAATGCCAAATTTCTTAATCTCACAAAACTTGCATCAACCACTCGCTCATTTGAATAATCATAAAGTTGGTGTGAAAAGGCGGGTGCACTCGAACCAGGAACCAATATAGTTGGTAGTGCTAGAGCATTTGCGTTTGGTAATGATGGAATGGTAGTAAAATCCTCATCGCCTGGTTTACGCCATCTGTTGTTTAGCTCTGCGGATAAATTCTGAAAAGGGTAAGGTGCAGATTGCGCATCCCTTGCATTTGGATATAACGCTGGTAAACGTTTCACATTCCCGGTACTGATATATAAAAATGCGTTTAAGGTAAATGATTTGTACCTAAAGTTATTGCTTAATCCGCCAGTAAATTTTGGATCTAATTGACCAGAATAAACCAAGGCTTTAGTTACATCTGTCGCCGCATCAGGATTTTTACTTACATCCAGTCCATTAAAAAGTGGCTTACCGGTTTGGGGGTCTAATCCTGCAAAATCAAAAGACCATATTGAGGTAGATGCAAAACCAGGTTTGTATAATCCTCCAGAAACCGCAGTTTTCCAATCGGTTAAGGAGATTGCTCCAGCGCTTACTACATTATTGCTAACCTGAGAAGTGTTAAAACCAATGCTCCAATCGAAGTTCTTAGTTCTAATTGGCGCCACATTTACCGACACTTCATAACCATTATTGGTTACATCTCCTGCGTTTATTGGCATGGTAGTTAAACCATATTCCAAAGAAATTGGCTTTTGAACAATAATATCGTATCCTTTTTTGTTGAAGTAATCGAAAGTTGCCGAAACCCGGTTATTGAAGAAAGATAAATCTAACCCTAAGTTTAAAGTTTTATTTCGCTCCCAACGTAAATCTTTGTAAGCTAAGCTTTTAATTGTCAACGCCGGGTCGCCGGAAATAGGATTAACTGATGATGCACCACTCGGAATTTGCGCAATTAAATCAGGACTAAAGTTCTCTGCTACGTTACCTTGAAAGCCATAACTTACACGGGCAGAAATCTGGTTCATCCAGGTTAAATGATCAAACCAATGTTCTTCAGCAATATTCCATTTTCCACCGATTGACCAGATTGGTAGGAAACGGTGATTAGAATACTGACCAAAACGATTTGATGCATCTGTACGGATATTAGCATTAACTACATACTTCTGATCGAAATTATAGGTTGCGGTTCCAAAATAAGATACATAATTTGAAATACGATCGGTAACGGTTGGTATCGTTTCATTCAATAACGTATTCGCATAAGTTCCCGTGGTGTTAGTAGTAGTAGCAGGTAATTGTGCAAAAGATTTTCCTCTATCTGGCAAATAGCCATAGTTTTTTTGCCTTATCCCATCGTACTTAGCACTCCTAATCTCTTGTCCAGCCATCACATTAAAACCATCTTTTCCATTACGGAAACGCTTGGCATAAGCAATGTTATTTCTAAAAGTAACGGTCTGGTTATTCATTGTGTAGCCATTGTACTCTCCACCTACAGGAAGCGGGGATGCAACATAAGCGATGGAACCCGGCAATGCAGTTCCAAATTCATATTGCCTTTTCTGAGCGATGTAATTTGAACGTTCGGTAGCATAAGTTTCTCCAATGGTTTGGTTATAGCCGAAACCTAATAAGGATTGGAAGGTAAAATCTTTCAAAAACTTGTACTCCAAATTTCCGGCGAAATTTATTGAGGTTAGTTTATTCGAATTGTCTGTTTGTGCCAGTTCATTTAAAACATTATACCTAAAAGCACCTGATGTTCCAACATTTGGGGCGACATAAGCATATAGAGAACCATCCTCGTTATACAGCGGAATGGAGCGACTTGCGTTATAGGCATAATTAAATGGATTTACATTGTAAAAACCTTCCGTTTTACTTTTAGCACCATTTAGTTTAAAACCAATTTTCAGGTTATCGCTTAAGCTTGTGTTTACATTAACCGATGCGGTATAGCGATTTTGCTCATTTCCTTTCGTATTTCCTTTATCATTTAAAACGCCAATTGAGGCGTAGTAAGTCGTACGATCCGAACCGCCTGATAAGCTGATGGAATGTGTTTGGCTAATGGGTGTTTGAAAAAGAATATCGAACCAATCTGTATTATTGGTTTCCAGTTTATTAACACCTGCAACAAATTGTTCTTGTGTTATTTTCTTATCAAATAAATCTGTAGATAAGCCCTCGTAAGAAATTGGATCGGGTGTGGTTCCGAATTGCAAACCACGGGCATAAATTTCTCTTGACACATCGATACGTTCTTTTGAGTTCATCAAATTAAATTGACCGTAGTTTGGTTTCTGTGAGGTAGTTATGTTTGTAGAATAGTTAATCGATGCCTTACCAACTTTTCCTTTTTTAGTGGTGATTACAATAACACCGTTTGCAGCTTTAACGCCGTAAATTGCAGTAGAGGCAGCATCCTTTAAAACTGTAATATCCTGAATATCATCAACGTTAAGAAAAGCTACTGTACTTCCAACCAGATTTTTAATAGCATCATCAGAAGTACCCGGTGTAAAAGAGTTTAGTTGCTGATAATCAAAAGGAATCGGATCTTCCTGAATAATTCCATCAACCACCCAAACTGGTTCTTGATTCCCCAACAAAGTTGATGTTCCACGCACCCTAACTTTAGGTTTAGAACCGACCAAACCTGAAGAATTGCTAACCGCAACGCCCGGTAATTGCCCTTGCAGTAATTTATCTATCTGATTTACGCCCGCAACTTTAATATCTTCCATCTTTACAGAAGAAATAGCGCCAACGAAATCGCGTTTGGCAATATTTTGATATCCTGTAACCACTACATCTTCAAGCCCTTGTGTCGATTCTTCAAGCTTAATATTATATACCAAAACCTCACTACTCGTATTTACAGCCTTAATTATTGGTTTATAACCGATGTATTGATAGCGGATTGAACTATTGTCATTAACCAATAGCACGTAATTTCCATTGCCATCTGTAGAAGTAGTATTTTGTTGCCCGACCTCCTGAATAGAAACCCCAGGCATGGCGTTATTTTTATCGTCGGTTATTTTTCCGGTTAACCTAATTTTCTTTTGTGAAAGCGATGGACCTCCGGAAGACGAAACCGCTTTAGTTTTGAAGATTACAACATCCTTATCAATTACGAAAGTGATATCTGTTCCGTTTAAAAGCGTAGTTAGAACAACATTTAAACTTTTATTTTTTATTAACACCGTAACCCTTGGATTTTTATCCAACTGATCGGCGTTATAGAAAAATTGCATTTTCGCTTGCCTGCTTACTGTTTTCACAGCATCAGATAATTTTGCATTTTTAACATTAATGGAAATGTTAGCTGGGCTTTGTGCTTTTGCATAAAAGCTAAAAATTATAATTACACAGATTGCGGCACTTATCGTTTTCGTTAAAAAGCTTAATCCAGGCGAAAAATAATTTTGTAAATATTTTTTCATTTAGTTTTGAATAGTTTGGTTGATTTTTGATTTTGGTTTGGTTAGATGTTCGTTTTAACGTTGATCTACATATATCCTCCTGTTTTTAACACTGAATTTCACACCTCCTGTTTGCTCTATAATGTGAAGTATAACTTTTATATCACTGTATCTTTCAATCTCTCCCGAGAAATGAATTTGTTTAATTTTCTCCGATTGAAATTCTACATCGTAATCATACCATAAACTCAATTGTTCCATTACTTCATCAAGCGTAGCTTCTTCGAAAACAATTTTTCCATTTGCCCATGCTACGTAAGGTATCACCTCAACATTTGCTTTGGTTAAGGCATTTGTTTGACTGTTAAATATTGCCTGTTGGTTTGGCGCTAAAACGGTAGTTTGCTTATTGGTAGATTTTGCCTCCACCTTACCCTCAACTAAAGTGGTCCGTATGGTTTTGGTATAAGTATTTACATTAAATGTGGTTCCTAAAACCCTTACATCCATTCCATTGGCGTGTACAATAAAAGGTTTATTTGGATTTTTTGCCACCTGAAAATATGCCTCTCCTTTTTCTAAATAAACATCGCGAGAGCTTGCTGCATTAATATTTACCGGAAAGCGAAGCACCGAAGCCGAATTAATCATCACCATACTTCCATCCGCCAAAGCCAATTTGTATTCTGCTCCACGAGGAATAACCAATTTGTTGAAAACCTGTTTTCCTGTTGCAGAACCATCTGCTTTGTAGCTTAACAGTTCTTTGTTTTTATTGGTGATGCTTGTCCCGGCTACTTCTCCTAATTGCTTATCTGGATTTTCAGAAAGTTCAACTTCACTGCCGTCGGCTAAAATCAAGGTCGCTTTATGATGATCCGTTGGATAAAGTGAAGCTGCACTTAGCGCTACAGGCTCGTTATTTTTAAGATAATAGAAAATCCCACCTGCTAAAATCATCAGCGGCAATAAAATAACAGCCGCATACCTCAATAAAGTTGGAATAAGTTTCGCCGTTTTAACTTGTAGATCGGAACGAACTTTAAGCCAGGCATAGTTTTCATCAATTTTATTAACCAAAACATGCGCACCTGCAATCATTTTATCTTCCTTTAAGGCATCAATCAATTCTCTTTCCTCAAGGCTCAATTGCTCCAACAATTGCTGATCAGGCAATTCATTATTATTTAATTGTTGGATAACTTCAATCCAGATATTTTCTTTTGCGTTCATGTCTTTTGACGGATTAATATATAGTCTGCTTTATGTTAATTTAGGGTGACAGTAATATTAAAAAATTATCAAATAATTTATAACAAACTGACTAACAATAAAGTAAATTTATATTTTGATTAGAATTTTCCTTTACCAAAAAGGATGGCAATGAAAATGATAGAGAGCGGATCTTCAGCTGCTTTGGCTTTTAGAAAAGCATAAGCACGTTTCATTTGGGTTTTAACGGTGTTGATGGAGATGTTATTTGCCTTTGCAATATCAGCATAACTCAAACCTTCAACCACATATTGCAGGAATACTTTTTTACGCTCACTTGGCAACATATTAACCAAGCTTAAAACTTTTTCATCTGCAGTTTCCTTAAACTGCAAAGCTTCTTCCTCTTCTAAATAATCGCCTTGAAGTCCAGCAGAAATTTGAACTGTTAACTCAACTGAATGAGGTTGCTTTTTGACGTAGCTTAAAGATAGGTTTTTTACAGCTCGGGTAGCATAAGATTGAAAAGAGGATTCAATTGTTACTTCTTTTCTACGATTCCAGAAATTAATAAAGAAATCTTGAACAATATCCTCTGCGGAAGCTTCGTCTTTAGAAATTTGATACGCAACAAGAACCAAAAACTTGTAATGTCTTTTAAACAAGTCTTCAAATGAGGCTATATCAAAGTATTCTGACAATAGATTAGGGAATTATAAATACCATTGGTAAAAATAAATCAATCAATGTTAAAATTCACCAAATATCAATAAAATAAATACTTAAAGATAACCGCCAGAAATAAATAAGATCATTTCCATAACGAAAATGATTTTGAAAACCAGAAAATGGTTACATAAGCAATGAAAATATAACGCGAAAACCATTTAATAATGATTTAAAGCTTTGAAATAGTTGGCAACTTTCGCCAACTCCTGCAAATCAGGAAGGAAAAAGTTCGAAATCTGTGCAGTAAGGGCTACTGAATAAAAGCTCATCGAAAGATGGGCTTTTTTTGTTTAAGCTGGTTAATTTATTCCTCAAAAATATTTTTTATTTTAGTTCAGGATTAAAATCCTGATTTATACTTATTTCGACATGCCCTGCGGAACATGTCGAAAAGCAGGATTAATAAGCCTTTCCGACTGACGTAAAACCAATAGCTTCGCCTTGCTGCTCTGGTTTGTATTGCAATTTGATCGGCGTACGCTGTAACGTTGGTACAATTGATTTTTTACCATTCAACGTTTAATCATAAACGTTAATGCAGGTTTTAGTATAATTTGCCGCCCATTTCGGGATATATCTGTTTTTTAGAATGTTATAGATTAATAAGGCCAATATTTTTAATAAGAGCTATTGGAAGTGCGGTATTTTGAATTACCCAAAACATGTGAACATAGGCTATGTTCTACCATTAAAAATAACTAAAATGGAAAACGAACAATCAGGCCGCAGAGACTTTGTAAAAAAGTCGATCACCGGAACAATTGCAATGGGAACAGGACTATCTCTTGCGGCATCACTATTTAGTGCCAACGAAGCAAATGCCTCAGAAGCTGAGTGGAACGGAGATCCAAACGCATCGAACGAAAAAGCTTTTAGAATGGGCGTTATCGGCCCTGCCGAGCTTTCATTGGCTACAAGCCAGATTGCTGCCAGTAAGGCAAGCAATAAAAATGCAAAGGAATTTGCCGGCTTTGAGCTTACGGAAGCCATTGCCGTTACCGGTGTTTTAAAAGACCTGGGCACTCCAGTTCCACCGATGGATGCAAAAGCCAAAGCCACACTTGCAAAAATCAAAAATACACCAGCGGGACCCGAATTTGATAAAGCATATATTTCCGCACAACTGGAAAATCACGAATTCCTGCGTGATCTCGCTGCGAGTTATATCAGCAAGGGAAAGTTGGCAGGAGCTGCAGAAAATCAGGGTAGGCATTTGGCTACCTTGTCGCTTGCCGTGTTTAAAGAGCATGTTGCTATCACAAAACGCATACTTGGTGAACTTGGAGGCTAATATAAAAAATTAACGAGATCTGCTTTTTTTGGATCTTGTTAATTCAATCAGCTTGCAAATTGAACTCAAATCGGTTAAGAACAAACAATCCATCCCTTATAATAAATCTTCTTTCATTCCTTTAATATAAAAGATCGAGTTAGCTTTGTATATGTTAGGTAGCTCAGTCTCACCTCTTACTATATCTTGCGATCAAACTGATATTAAGGAAAACTTACAGTAATTTCTTTTTCCTGTATGGCCCCTTAATTTCATTAATTATTGCCCTTGCGAAATTTATTACTGCATCAAAATGTTCGTAGCGGTTATAACGTGTTGAAGCTCCGCTACTGGTTAAAAGTTCATCTTTCGATGGGCTTTTTTTGTTTTCAAACCTTCCTTCTCAACTAATATACAGATTAAATCTCAAGCGGCCGATCATTTTAAAAATACCATTACCATCCACTAATCGCCACTGTAAAAATTCAGTCTGATAAAAAAATGTCAGCTATTTTTTCACATTTTGCGGTTATCAATGAAACCTGATTTGAATCCCTCACTGGCAACCAAACCTCACTACCCTATTCTGGATGGCCTCCGTGGCATTGCCGCGATAATTGTTGTTACGTTCCATTTGGCAGAGCCTTTAGGAACCGGTCATTTAGATATTGTTGTTAATCATGGTTACCTGGCTGTTGATTTCTTCTTCTTATTATCTGGTTTTGTGATGGGTTATGCCTACGATGACAGGTGGAATAAAATGAATGTTGCTAATTTTTTCAAACGCCGGATCATACGACTTCAACCTATGGTAGTTTTAGGAATGACACTCGGTGCTATTGGATTTTATTTCACAGACGCTACGATATGGCCGCTCATCCACACCGTTCCAATATGGAAAATGTTGCTGGTGATGTTAATTGGATATACCATACTGCCAATTCCCTTGTCGATGGATATCCGTGGCTGGCAGGAAATGCACCCATTAAATAGTGTAGGGTGGTCACTATTTTTTGAATACATTGCGAACATTCTTTATGCAGTCTGGATCAGAAAATTTTCTAAAAGAGCTTTGACAATTTTAGTATTGATTGCAGCCGTAGCTTTAGCACACTTGGCCATTACAAACGGCGATCTTAGTGGCGGCTGGACACTTAATGTTGAACAAGTACGTGTAGGTTTAACCCGGACGATGTTCCCTTTCTTTGCCGGGCTGTTACTTTCGCGGATAGCCAAACCAACCCGAATTAAAAATGCTTTTTTGTGGTGCAGCCTTTTAATTGCAATCGTGTTGTATATGCCCCGCATAGGCGGAGCGCAGTACCTTTGGATGAATGGAATTTACGAATCGGTTTGTGTGATCATTATCTTTCCCTTAATCGTCTATCTTGGTGCCAGCGGCATGATCCAAAGTCAGCGGGAGCAAAAAATTTGTAAGTTTTTAGGTGATTTATCTTATCCGCTTTACCTCGTACATTATCCGATAGTTTATTTTTACGTAGCCTGGATTAGCAATAACAAGGGAATTACCATTTTACAGGCATCGCCTTATGCATTATTGATTTTAATAAGCGCCATTATGCTTGCCCACCTCTCATTAAAATGGTATGATGAGCCAGTCCGGAAGTGGTTACAGAAAAAACTAATGCATTCTTCTAAAGTATCAAAATAATCCGCGGCTGGCATTGCATCAATTAAAAAAAGGTTTTAAATCAACAAAGCAGTATTTTATCCGCTTTGCTGATTTAACAAGTGAATTAGTAGCCCGGGTTTTGTACCAAAGCTTTATTGGTTTGAATTTCTATAGTTGGAAAAGGCAATAAATAATCCCTGTCTTTGTTAAATAATTTAGTTTCAATTACACGCATATCTGCCCGATTGGTCACATTACTATAATTGGGCGTTCCATTGGCATCAATAACTGGGGCATTTGAAAGCAATCCTTTCGGGATACGCCCGTATGCCGGACCAACCAATACCTGTCCGGCTATTTTCCACCTGCGGATATCAGCTAATCGCAAACCCTCCAAAGCAAATTCGTACTTTCGTTCTTTGCGCACAATTGATCTTAGTTCTGCTTGTGTTTTGCCACTTGTAATGGCTGGCATTAAAACAGTCGCTCTTCTTCTCACTAAATTTATGGCGTCGTAAACCGTCTGATCGATTTGATTCGCTTCAATTTTAGCTTCTGCATAAGTGAGCAATACCTCTGCATAGCGAACCAAAATTATATTCAATTCAGAATTCTGCCTGTCATTGCGATCAATTTCATCGGTATATTTTTTATAAACATAACCGGTAAAGGTTGCGAAAGCATGGGTTGCTTCCGTGTTTGCAATGCGAACCGCAGGAGTAACATTATAGTTCCAGATCTGTAAACTGTCTTTATGAGTTTCGAACTGATAGCCGAATATGATGTTCCCGGGAACTCCACAGGTAAAACTCAATCTGGGATCGCGATTTAAATATGGTCTTTGTGGATTATAAAGAGGCGATTTGTCGATAGAAAGTCCATCGGTGCACTCGTATGAGTCAATAAAACTCTGAAAAGGAACCTTATCGCAAACTCCACCAGGTAAACGTGGAAGCAAATATTGAGGGGTAGTATGGGTGTTGATTGTTTTGGCAAACTGTAAAGCGAGAATAATTTCTCTTGATGATTCTCCTGCGTATTTAAAAAGTTCGCCATAATTATTGTGCAGCGTATATTTTCCCAAATCCATCACTGCTTTTGCAGCTTGTGCGGCAACATCCCATCTTTCATTATATAGCGCAACTCTGGCTTTAATGGCTAGCGCCGCTCCTTTTGTCGCCCGGCCATCATTTAATACCGCTTGATTTAGTGGAAGGTTTACGGCAGCAGCATCGAGCTCACTAATTATAAAATCTGCTACTTCTTGCTTGGTACTTTTCGGAATCTGGAGCTGATCAATCGCTACATCAGTTTTAACCAGTGGAACCCCACCAAAAAAAGTAAGCAAGTAACTGTAATGTAAGGCACGGATAAATCGGGCTTCGGCTATACTTTGATTGTAAAGTGCCGCAGGAATGGTGCCTTCCAATTTTTTCACATTATCGAGTAAAAAATTGCAGCGGGCAATGCCTTTGTATCCTTCACGATAAAGCACCAGTGCCACGCGGTTGTTTGCATCTATACTTCCTTTGCCAATGTTCTGTAAATCACCGTTGGTTCTATCCCAGCAGATATCGGTAGCCGCATCAATAAAAACCTGCCATGGAACCCTTAAATTTCCATTTCCGTAATTTTGTTCGGAGTAATTCAGCTGCTGATAACAGCCCAACAAACCAATCAACAACTCATCCTGGTTGGAATAAAATGATTCCGAAGATGGATTAAACGGAGATTTTTCGAGATAATCTTTCTGGCAGGCAGAAAATGACAGCGAGAGTAACAGCACCATGGCTGTGAATATTTTTATTTTCATTTCGTTAAAAATTAACATCTAAACCAAAATTATAAACCCGAACCTGTGGATAGGTATTTCCTGTTCCAACAGGCGCCTCCACATCATATCCATCCCAAAATTTGTCTATCGTAAATAAATTGCTTGCATTTGCATAAATCCTTAAACCTTTTAAACCAATTTTGGTAATGGCAGCCGATGGCAATCGATAACCTAACTGAAGATTTTTTAAGCGGAGATAAGACGCATCCTTCAGCCAGAAACTCGAGGTTTGCTGATTATTGGTTTCGCCGAAAGCCAGGCGTGGAAAACTTGCGTTAGGATTTTGTGGTGTCCAGTAATCTTTGTGCATTTCCTGAACGGTACCACCATTAAAAAATGGCATTACCGATTGTTCATACAGGTATCCGTCTGCTTTCCCTACCCCTTGCAGAAAAATCCCCAAATCGAAACCCTTGTAAGAAAGGTTGATGTTTGCACTGTATGTATATCGCGGAATAGTGCTCCCGATGATTACCCGGTCGTTATTATCGATTACGCCATCACCGTTCTGATCTTTGTATTTAATATCTCCGGCCTTTACATTTCCAATTTGCCTCGCACTGGCTGCAACTTCTGCATCAGACTGAAAATAACCTAGCGATTCATATCCAAACAATGAATTAATGGCCGAACCTTCATTGCTTACCGTTATCGTGGTTTGGCTTACCCCTTTTAAATCGATGATTTTATTTTTCACATCAGATACATTGATTCCGATGGAGTAGTTAAAATCTTTGATTTTATTCCGATAAGAAATGCCCGCTTCCCATCCCCTGTTCTGCACTATACCTGCATTTTGAAAGGGTGCAGTTTTTCCGTAAATCAATGGAACATCTAATCGCAATAAAATGTTGTCTGTTACACGATCATAATAATCGAATGAAACGTCGAAGTTTTTAAAAGCTGTTAAATCGAAACCAATATCTTTCATTTCCGTGCTTTCCCAGGTAATCAGCTGATTGGCACCATCGTTTAACGCCCCTACAGTATAAATCTGGTTCGCAAAAGAGTAAGAGCCAAGTTGTATAGATGAAATTGCTGGATAAGTACCAATATTCTGATTGCCTAACTTACCCCATGATGCCCTGATTTTTAGTTGGGAGATCGTATTTTTTAGTGGTTCGAAAAACTGCTCTTCAGATAAGCGCCAGCCTGCAGACACCGATGGAAAGAAGCCATATTTTTTACCATCCGCAAAGCGGGAAGAGCCGTCGTATCTTCCGTTCAGTTCTAACAAGTAACGTTCATCATAATTATAATTAAACCTGCCGAAGAAAGATTGTAATGCCCATTCCATTCTTGTTCCAGCGTTCTGTTGTGTTGCAGATGCACCTGTAGACAATACCGGATAGGCTGGAAATATAAAGGTATTCCTTGATGCGGAGAGTACATCAGATGTATAATCTTCCCGTGAAGCACCAGCCAATAATTTAAAGGAATGTTTTGCCACAGATGTACTTCCGGTTAGCGTAGCCCTCATATTGTTATAAAGGGCCCGACTGTTTGACACATCTAAAGTAGCCAATGCCGGTTGGGTAAAAGCCAGATTTCCATCGGCTCGATAAGTTTTAATGGCCGTAACAAAAGTATTGTCATCAACCTGATCATATCGGGGTGCAATGGTTACATCGGCTTGAAGCCACTTGAAGGGTTTATAAGTTAATGTCGAATTAAGGCTTGCTCCAGGATTGGAAGTTTTAGCCAATCCACCATCAGGGCGGCTGTATGCAATAGGATTATTTCCATTTGAACCTTCGCCATAACTTCCGTTGGAGAATATCCCGGCAAAAATGGGCGCAATTCTGTTCATTTGATTAAACACCGAGCTACTGCCTCTTCCTGGCTCTTTGGTTACCCGGCTCAAAATTTGTAAATCTATAGTTAGGTTTAGCTTATCAGAAAATTTAATATCAGCGTTATTTCGGAAGGTAATTCTTTTAAATCTGGATACTTCCAACAAACCTGCCTGATCAAAATAACCCAATGAGGCAAGGAATTTAACTTTCTCACCACCACCATTTACCGTAATAAAATGATTTTGCATAAAACCTGATCCCGTTAACACTTCCTTTTGCCAATCGGTATTTGGATACAGATCCGGATTGGTGCCATTCCGGGTATTGTCAATCATCGCCTGACTAAAGGTTGGCGAGGCACCGGCATTCACATTGGCTAAATTAGTGAGCTCCATATGGTCAACCGCATTTACCATATCTGGCAACCGGGTTAACTCCTGAAAACCTACATAGTTGTTATAAGAAACAGAAAGGCTATTCGCATTGGCCCGTTTTGTGGTCACCAAAATAACGCCGTTGGCCGCACGCGAACCATAAATTGATGCCGACGCTGCATCTTTTAACACGGAAACAGATTCAATTAAACTGGGATCGATGCTGTTTAATGATCCTTCAACATTATCAATTAATACCAAAGGGTTGGCATCATTTAAAGTTCCGATTCCACGAATTCTGATCGTTCCGGCATCGCCGCCCGGGCGACCTGAGGCCTGCGTAACGGTTACCCCTGGTGCTAAACCCTGTAACGCTGCAGATGCTTGTCCAACTGGTCTCATGGTTAAATCTTTGGATGAAATTACCGATACCGCACCGGTGAGATTTACTTTCTTCTGCGTACCATAACCCACCACAACCACTTCATTTAAGCGCTGGTCATCACTTATCAGTTTAACATCAATGATTTTCCTATTGCCAACAGCCACCGTAAGCGATTTAAAGCCGATAAATGAAAAGGTTAATGAATCATTTTCCGCTACACTGACAGAATATCTTCCATCTAAACTGGTAACGGAGGTTTTGCTGCCTATTTTACTTTTGACGCTTGCCCCGGGGATAGGACTACCTTGCGCATCATTTACTACTCCAACGACTACCGTTTGAGCCTGTGCAGTAATTGTAAGAAAGCAGCCCATAAAGAGCAGAAGCCCTAAACTTCTTCTTAAATTACTTTTTGTAAAGTTAATTCTCATATTATTTGGTTTAGAATGTCGGGATGGTATTTAAATTTTATCAATCCGTGATTTTATAATTACTTGAAGTGAAACTATACGATACATTAGTGAATGGTTAATATTCAACCATCGCTAGGCTATGGGTGAATTTATACTTGGTTATGAAACGAAATTAAATATTAAATAATTAAAAATAAATATTTTTAAATTATATTTAAGTTAAATTAAAGTTTATTTAATATAATTCAACCTAATGAAATTTTGAAGGTTTAAAAATTTTGTCTCAATAGATCTTGTTGACAGACGACAATTGAAACCAATTAGGGAACGGGTGACGAAGAGGGAGCAAAAAAACAGCATTCTAAGTGTTTAATAAGCTATTCTCAAAAAATGCTTATATTGCAGCACTAATCAAAATGGCAATATTACAGCATCCCAGGTTTCATAAAGCGTTTAACTTTTTATTAAAAAAAGAATGCATTATTGGAGTTTACCTCATCCTGGCCATTACCGCAAGTTTTAAACAATACCATAATCATTCTTACAACAACTACCTCATTTTTAAATATGTTTACTGGCATACGGTAGATTTGCAGAACTTATTTAATAACTATCCAGAATATGGAGATAGTAACCACTACGGCCCGGTATTTTCCTTATTTATTGCGCCTTTCGCCTTATTGCCTGATGGATTAGGGATGTTTTTGTGGAATATCACCAACGTCTCTGTATTGCTTTGGGGCATATATAGTTTACCACTATCAATTAATAAGCGTACGGCAATTGCATGGATTTGCTCACATGAAACGTTAACAGCGCTTTTCAGTTTTCAGTTTAACATCGCACTAACAGGCCTCATCATCCTAAGTTTTTCTTACCTTATTAAAAAGAAGGAAGTTCAGTCGGCCTTTTTTATTGCAATTGGAACATTAATTAAATTGTACGGAATAGTAGGCTTAGCTTTTTTCTTCTTTTCGAAAAATAAGATGAAGTTTATTATGGCTGGTCTGGTTGCCTTCAGTGTGTTATTTGTTTTGCCAATGATACTGTCTTCACCAGATTTCATTTTGCAATCCTATGCAGACTGGTTCAATTCATTGGTGCATAAAAACGCTACAAATGCATCGTTAACATCTTTTCAGGATATCTCTATAATGGGAATGGCCAGAAGAATAAGCGGAAATGTTGAACTCTCAAATACACCCTTTCTGTTAGGTGGCCTTGTTCTTTTTGGCCTGCCTTATTTACGAATCAATCAATACAAACATCCTGCTTTTCAGCTGATGTTATTGGCATCCACATTAATATTCACCGTAATTTTTAGCAGCGGTTCCGAATCACCAACTTACATCATCGCTTTTGCAGGTGTGGCCATCTGGTTTATTATTCAACAAAAGCCGAAAAGCAAATGGATAATTTCGCTGTTCGTGTTTGCTTTTATTTTAACCAGCTTGTCGCCAACTGATATTTTCCCGAGGAGTGTAAAAGAATTTATTCGTCTATATTCGCTCAAAGCCCTACCTTGCGTAATCATTTGGCTCACGATAGTTTACCAAATGCTGAAAGAAGATTTTGAATCTTATTTGATTGCCGATAAATGAAGAAGTTAGTTTCCATCGTAATACCAGCTTACAACGAGGCTGATAATATTTTCGTGATTGCTGAAAGTATTAAAAAGGTTTTCTCCTCTATAGCTTACAATTATGAAATTATTCTTGTAGATGATGGAAGCGCTGACCATACACTGGAGAAGATAAAAAAGTATTCATCTACAGCGGAAAATATTTTTTTCCTGGAGTTTAGTAAAAATTTTGGCCACCAGCTGGCAGTTAAGGCGGGTATGGATCATGCATTTGGCGATTGTGTAATTTCAATGGATTGTGACATGCAGCATCCGCCGGAGTTAATTCCAGACATGCTTAAAAAATGGGAAGAAGGCTTTGAGGTGGTTTACACCATTCGCGAAGAAGATAAAAACTTATCAAAAGGAAAACGAAGTTCATCAAATCTGTTCTATAAAACACTCAATTGGTTATCAGATATTGATCTAGAGCCCGGAGCCGCCGATTTTCGCCTGTTAGACCAGAAAGTTGTGAACGTATTTAGAAACTTTCAGGAGAATGAACCTTTTCTAAGAGGACTGGTGAAATGGCTCGGCTTTAAACAATACGCTATTAAATATAATCCGGCAGCACGTTTTTCGGGCAAAAGTAAATACACCCTAAAGAAGATGTTCAGGTTAGCCCTACATGGCGTTACTTCTTTTAGCATTAAACCCCTATATTCAGCAGTTTACCTTGGTTTTATATTGTCGTTTGCGTCCGTCTTGTATATCCCGTACATCATTTATGCTTTTGCAAATAATGTTGAGGTTTCAGGTTGGGCATCTGTCATTATGACGATTGTTTTTTTCGGAGGCTTGCAACTCATCATTTTGGGCATCATTGGCATATATGTAGGTAAAATGTTTATGCAAACCAAAAACCGTCCAAATTACATTATCCGTTCAACAAATATTCCTCAAAAATAATGGTGCTATTAAGTTTTGATATTGAAGAATTTGACATGCCATTTGAATACGACCGGGAAATTTCATTTGCGGATCAGATTTCGATTTCTAGAGCAGGTACGATTTCCATATTAGATTTGCTGGATAAACACCAGGTTAAAGCGACATTTTTCTGTACCGTAACTTTTGCTGAGAACATTCCTGATTTAATTAAACGGATTACCGAAACCGGTCACGAACTGGCATCTCATGGTTATTACCATTCCGATTTTAAGCCAGAGCATTTACTTCAATCCAAGATCAAACTCGAAGAACTTTCTGGTAAAGAGATTACGGGTTATCGTATGGCTCGGATGATGCCTGTGGATGAAAAAGAAATTGAGAAAGCGGGTTACACTTACAATACATCCATCAATCCAACTTATCTTCCTGGTCGCTACAACAATTTTAATATTTCCAGAACCTTTTTTACAAAACAAAATGTTCTGCAAATTCCAGCTTCGGTAAGTCCAATTGTTAGGTTTCCGCTATTCTGGTTATCATTTCATAATCTCCCGCTAGGCATTTATAAAGCTTTAGCCAGCTGGACTTATAAAAAAGACCATTATCTAAACATTTATTTTCATCCCTGGGAGTTTACGGATTTAAATAATTTCGAAAGGTTTGGATTTCCTGCCTATGTTCGCAAAAATAGCGGACAACAAATGGTACAAAGGATGGATAAATTTATCCATTGGTTGAAATCAAAAAAATATCCTTTCGGCACTTTTCAGGAATTTATCAAAACCATTAAGCGTTAAAAATCCACGTTTAATAGTGCAAATAATTCGCTAGCCAGTGAAAGTTATTTATAATTTTCGGCTAGTTTTAATGCATTGTAAGCGTTAACTACACCTCCACTTACGCATATCTCGCTAAACATTACGCGTACGTTTTCCCCCTTTTCGTTTTTATATTTTATTTTATGTGCAACCTTCGAAACAGATTTCATGATAATTTCACGTACCTGAACAGGAGTTAGATGAGGATAATAACTTAAAATCAGTGCCGCTAATCCAGAAACCACAGGCGCAGCCATACTGGTTCCATCGGCTTCTTCATATTTTCCATCAGGAATGGTAGAATTGATCAAAAACCCGGGCGCAAAAACATCAACATTATATTTTCCATAATTCGAGAAACTTGCTTTTAAGTTATCATCATCCTTGTAAGCACTTGCTCCAACCTCAATCCAGTTATTGGCATGTGGCAATTTAAATTTTGCAGAATCTAACGGAACAGGCTTAATTACAGGCGAACGACTTACTGTTGGCCTCATCCCCATTCCATTATTCTGAGTGTTTCTGGGTGGCGGAGTAAAATCTGGCAGACTAGGTTTCTTATTTGCTTGTTTATAATCTTCAGACGCTTTACTTTCGAAATACTTGTTAGGATAATTTTCTTCGATATCATTATTTTGATTATCATTTCCTGCTGCGTGCACCAAAAGGACGCCTTTGCTTTCCGCATATTTTACAGCATCATCAACAACTTTTTTATCCCACTTGTAACCTTTACCGAAGCTCATATTAATCACTTTTGCACCATTATCTACAGCATAGCGAATACCATTGGCAACATCCTTATCACGCTCATCACCCGTAGGCACTACCCTAATGGCCATAATACTTACGTTGTTAGCCACACCCATAATACCTATTCCATTTTTACGATCTGCCCCAATAATTCCAGAAACATGGCTACCATGAAATGCATCGGGTCCTTTCACATCGCTGTTACCATAGTTGCGTTGATTCGGGTCCGAGTAATCATCACCAACAAGTTCTGCCCGCATATCGTATTTCGGATTCAAATTGTACTTCAGCATGGCATCATACTGTTTGTATCCGTCCTTAATACTTTTGTTAAACTTCTCGAAACCTCCGTCTTCTTTTGAGCCCTTTCTGATAATCGTTTTCACGTATTCTTCGTCTTCATTATCGGCTTTATACCGATCTATATCTTCAAGCGTCGGCATAGGTTTATTATTTACTCGGGCAACGGAATCAATAACTTTGTTAATGGCCAACAATACCGGAAAAGTCTTACTCGCATCTTCGTACTTCTTTCCAAAATCGCCAACAATTTTCTTATAGATTCGATATTCTTCCTTTTGCGCACTATCTAGCGGCGTGAGGTTGGTAGTTGATTGATATTTGGGATGATAGATGCGATATAACCGAATCAATTCGAGGTTATCGAATTCAAGATTTCCTTTCTTTGATCCAATAAAATTCCATCCATGAATGTCGTCGATATAGCCATTGCCATCATCATCAATACCATTATTCGGGATTTCCTTTTTATTTGTCCACAACACATTTTGCAAATCGGGATGTTTGGTGTCTACCCCACCATCAATTACAGCTACAATGATATTTTCTTTGGGTTTTTTATCTTTTAATAAATCACGATAAGCCTTCTCGGTACTAATGCCAAAATAACCGTTTTCAATCAAGTCCAGATTGTACCAATTGGCAGGCAGCTGCACATTCTTACTTTGCGCAAATGAGTTGGCATTGAGCAAAATTAAAATAATGAAAAAACTTAGTTTGTGGTGTATTTTATTCATCATGAATTATGTACGTAATACTACAATAATACGGTTTTATTGCCTCGGGGTTGAAAGTTTTTACATTTTTTAACAGATGTAGATGGAGCCTGATACTAAAGAGATAAGCTCTACATTGCGTAATTGGATAAATCAACAGCAGAAATTGTGACCACGAAATGAGATCACTTAAACTGATACCTAATATTTTGTAAAGCAAATACAGTGTTCCAATGTCGGTTTCAGTCCTGCTGTCCCTCCAATCTTTTTGGGGATGGTTTGCTAATGTCCGAAAGTTCCTACCCCAAAAAGGATTTCCGTACCATCAGGTTTAGGTGGCCGCCATTGGTAGCGAATACCGAGCTGATAAATATTAGATCTTAAACCAATCAAAACTATATAACTATATGCCTATATGGTTCAACAAATATGTTTGTTTCCCAATATCATATAGGAACAAAACCAACTATATATCTATATCCCTATATGGTTCAGTAAATATC
>NZ_JAVTSH010000005.1:0-457887 GCF_032678665.1 Pedobacter agri | reverse complement strand
ACGTTTATCTAAAGAAAGAGCTGAATCAGTAAAAGCTTATTTAGTATCTCAAGGTGCTAATGCATCAAGAATCGAAGCAACTGGTTACGGACCTGATCAACCAATTTCAACAAACAAAACTGCTGCCGGTCGTCAAGAAAACCGTCGTGTAGAATTTACATTATACTAGTCAATAGTTAAATGAAATAGAAAAGCCCCGATGAAAATCGGGGCTTTTTGCGTTTAATAATTTTGGTATTATCTTAAGGTGTCATGCTGAGCCCGTCGAAGCACATTTAAATATGTAACTTAATAACTTCAGAAAGACAAATTATAAATAGGTTTTAAGGATTAAGACAAGCCCTTTTTATTTTTATAAGTCATTTTGGCTTTGGTACCAGCACTGTAATTATAATTTTTCAAATTACTTGCCTTCTTCTCATGAAAAGCTGCACCTCGATCAGAGGTGTCTTCATCCTCGTCTTTTTTCTTTTTCTTAGGCTTAGCTGCAGCATCAACAATCTTTAATTCTTCCGGCAATTCCATTATATCCATACGTTGGCCAATGGCTTGTTCAATTTTCTTAACTTCAATTAGTTCGATATCGGTTGAAAATGTAATCACAACTACCTCTTCCTCATCTAACTTCACAATACGCTGAATTAAAGTTTCCTTTTGTTCAGGTAATTCGAAATGTAAAATAAATGGAATGCCCTGGATATCTAAATCGCTTAAATTTTCATTGGCTACAATTAAGACACGGGCGTCTGGATTAGCTTTGAAATCTTCGATATCATCATAACCTTTATCATCAAAAAACAAAGATCGATAAATACTGATTTCGCCTTCTTTGGGATTATTAAAATTTTTATAAACCGTTTGAGCAGTTAAGCGGGTATTTACAAAAACCACAACCTTATCAAAAAACTCCGCATCGTTTAACAGTAAGGTTAAAAGGTTCAATTTTGTTCTGAAATTCGGAACCTGGTATAGCATCTGCGGATAAACCTCGGCCTGCTTTTCACCAATTTCATCTACCTCAATTGTCGAAGTAGAATCTTTCATGAAAGGCGAAATCATGTGATTTAGTTTTTCATGCATCACCTCAGTGAATACGATGTGTTGCGATTTGTAGGCGCTATTTGCCAGTTCGACCACTGGAAGTTGCAAACCTTTTTTTACAATAAGTTCGGCATTGTCTACAATAAATAACTGAATCTTGTTGGTGTTCAGTGCAAGTTTTAAATATAAGGCTCTGGCCCGATCTGGTACTGCAACTATAATATCGCAACCATCCGTTATTTCATTCATTTGTGTATCTACAGCACCACGGCTATCTATACCTAAAATCCGGAATGTACTATTTCTGTTTAATAGTTTAAACTGTTCTAAAACATGATCAACATGTTCGGCGTCGGGAACCAGGATTAACGCTCTTGGTGCTTCTTCAAAAGCATATTTTAGCTTCATTAAAGTTGCTAAAACATAGGTTGTTGTTTTTCCCGACCCCTCTGGCCCTACCGCAATAACATCCTGGCCACCTAAAATTCGCGACATCGTTTTAGCCTGGATTTCTTTTGGGGTTAAAAATCCTGCTTCAGTCATGGCTGCTACAAGTGGTTTACTCAGTTTTAATTTTTCTAATGACACGCTTCTATTTTTATGTTTCGAAATGCAAATATCCTTAAAATAATTAGCTTTTGAGAAATTGAATTTTAATGCTTCAAAATGAATTCAGGTTATGAATTTATGTGTACGTTATACTTTACATTTCTAAAATAAAAAAACCTTTGTTGGTTTAGTGGATTTGATCGAATTGGAGTTTTCTTTTTGATTAAGGCGGTGATGTTTAAATTTTATTTATCTGATAATCAGAAATTTAAATTCATATTTAAATAAATACTACTAATTCTATAGATATTATATACTTATTTATATATTTGCCTCAACATTAATCATTAACTAAAAATATGTTGAACAATTAAACGTAAAATCATGTCAATCTATTTTCAATACCCGGCAATAAATGATTATCCAAACTTCAACTATCTGGTAAAAATTGAAGTTACAGATAAAAACATTTCAGTTGATGAAGATAAGCTAAATCAAGAACAGATTACGGCATTGAAGGATTTTTTAGCGTTAAAACCTGTTTAACATAAATGGCCAGTTGACCGATTGGAAGGTGAGGTTTCATAAACCTGTGCATAGTGGTTCGAATCCATTACTAGGCCGCCAGGTGTTTCTCATAGCACTTTCATCCTGACTTCTGCTCGAGATCAGGTAAGATTTGGTTATCTTATATTTGTTTTGTTGTTAGCAAAGGCTATCCGCGATGGGTAGCCTTAACTTTTAATCGCCAGCAATAAAATAAAAATATCAAAACATTCTAGTTACTTATCGGTTATTTACATAATTCACATTATACTAATCTTTTACAGATTAATTTGTTTGGTTTAAAAAGGGATTTATGGATATAAATCCCTTTTCTTTTATCGCAGAATTTTATGTCTTATATTAGCCACGCTAATCACTATTTACCTTCTAAATGAACAGAAAACATTTTCTTTCTTCGTTTATCGCAGCTGCGAGCGTATTTCCATCATTTAAAATCTTTGCCAGTACGCCAGAAAATGAAAGTTTATCGTTTAAAATTCCGCCATACTTAAAACCAGGAGATACCATTGGCATTACCAGTCCGGCGGGATTTATCACTGCTGAGCAAGTTCGACCGTCAGTATTGCAAATGGAAAGTTGGGGTTTTAAGGTCAAGATAGGCGAAACTATTGGCAAACGTGATTTCACCTTTGGTGGTACAGACCTGGAACGGCTTGCGGATTTTCAGAAAATGATGGATGATCCGAATATTAAAGCCATCATGTGTGCTCGTGGTGGTTACGGTTTTGTCCGCATTATTGATCAGCTCGATTTTTCTTCATTTAAAAATAATCCGAAGTGGATTATTGGTTTTAGTGATGTTACTGTTATGCACTGCCACTTATCGAGAAATTACGGCATCGCCTCTATTCATTCTAAAATGTGCAATAGTTTCCCTGATGATTGGAGTAAAGCTGAACCAATCCAAATTGAAACCATTCTTTCTATCAAGAACGCATTAATTGGTGAACAAATGGGATACACCTCTCCTACCAATCTAAATAATCGATTGGGCAAAGTTGAAGGGATTTTAGTGGGTGGAAATTTAAGTATAATCGAAACCTTAGCCGGCAGTCGCTCTGATTTAGATACCAAGAATAAGATTCTTTTCATTGAAGATACTGGCGAATACTTGTACAGTATAGATAGAATGCTTTGGAACCTGAAGCGTAGCGAAAAACTTAAAAACCTGAAAGGGTTAATTATTGGTGGCTTCAAAGTAAAACCTGATGATGTAGGCGAAGAGTTTGGGAAAACAATCTATGATATCGTTCTAGAAAAGGTAAAAGAATATAACTATCCAGTTGCTTTCGATTTTCCAATCGGTCACCAACGAAATAATTTCGCATTAAAATGTAGTGCCAATCATGTATTGGAAGTGAGCAAAACTGGTTCGACGTTGAGATCGATTTGATGTTCACTATCCAAAAAGCTATACCGTTTTTACTTCGTCATCAGCATAATCCTCAATATCAGTAATATAACCATTAATTAACAGGAAATCGAAAAGCGGTTTTGCTTCAGGCGTAACCGGCATATTAGAAGTTGTAACCACTTCATTCGTTTTTTTATCTAGAAATGGATACGCAAATAAACGCACATTCGTATTAAACATGTCGTTCACGTAGCTTAACAGCTGCCCCGAATAATTTTCGCCTTTAAAATTTGTGGAGTTAAACACAAATTTAAGGTTGTTGATGTTGGTTGCTAAGCCAACGCTTTTTGGTTTGCAACGGGCTAAATATTTCGCCAAACGATTATGGCGGGTAAAATTAGATACAATTACAATATTTCCGGTATCGCACATTTCCTGAGTACGTTTGGCAACCGACTCCAGATCGATATCATCAGGCGTTTCCTGATCGTCAGTTAATACATTGGTTAATAAAACCTCGATCATCACGGCAAGATTTCCATCTTCAACCTTGTTAGTGCGTTTAAATTGATCGGTAGCTTTGTTAAATAAATTGAAGTTAGGTAATGATTTCTGTCCATATTTGGTTCTCAAAATCATGATGTCTTTTTTGTATAGCAGATCTTTAGCCTGACGTGGATGGGCATCAGCATCAAAAATTGCCGCTGCCGAGAAATCTTTCATAATCATATAAAGATTAAGTAAGATATTGTCAACTTCAGGAAAGGCAGGGCCTTTTACAGAGATTAAATCAATTTCTACAGATCCAATGGTTAAATTATCCGCTAAGGATTCGACCATTAACTTTGGATCCTGATAGTGATAAAAAGCAGCATAAAGCAGGTTTACACCAATGATACCTAAAACACGCTGTTGCATATTCACATCGGTATCGAGCAGGCGCACATGGAAGAAAACCTCATTCGGTAAACCTCCTGGTTCATTTTGAAAACGAAGACCTACCCAGCCGTGAGGCTCATTTGTACGTTTGTAGTTCAGGGTGGTAACGGTATCTGCAAAGGCGAAAAATGTTCTGCTTTCATATTTTTCACCAGATAAACGCTCGTTGAGCAAACCAAATTCGTGATCCAGCATCTGCAGCAGTCGGTTTTGCGATACGTATCTACCATTGGTTTCAGCACCGTAAATGGCATCGCTAAACGTCATATCGTAGGCCGACATGGTTTTTGCTACCGTTCCGGATGCTGCACCAGCATTAAAAAAGTTCCTCGAAACTTCCTGCCCTGCACCAATCTCAGCAAAAGTGCCATATATTCGGGGATCGAGGTTTATTTTTAGTGCCTTACGTTTAGTGTCCAGAATTTCTCTTACCATTCGGCAAAAGTACAAAATTTTGAGTTTAGGATAAATGTAGGTTACAACTTAAAATCAATCTAAATACCCAAAAAAATAAGGTTAATGCCATCCAGCATTAACCTTATAAAACCTAAACTTAAACTATTATGAAAACTCTCTTTCGAGAATATTTTGTTTATGAAACTACAATTTCTTTATGTTGTAGCTTGCTATCATCTTTTTTGCTGATGGTAATATTTAAAATCCCGTCTTTGTACTCCGCGGTAATGCGATCAGCGTCAGCGGTATCAGGTAAATTAAACGATCTTGCAAATGAGCTGTAGTCGAATTCTTTACGTGTGAAATCTTTAGCAACCTGAGTTTCATCTTTTTTAACTTCTGCCCAAACTGAAAGGGTGTCTTTCTTTAAGTTGATTTGGAAATCTTCTTTTTTCAATCCAGGTGCAGCCAATTCAATGATGAAAGCATTCTCGCTCTCGTGAATATTCACGTTTGGAGATTTATCAACCATTTTGTTTTTAGTTACCGCATCGCTAAACAATGAATCGAAAACATTGTTAAAGTATGGAGCTGTGTTACGTGTTCTGTTGTTGAAATTTACTAGTGTCATATCTCTAAATTTTTATTTTTTTAACTTGATATTAACCTTTATTCAACTTATATACCAAACCTAATATTTATGATTTTCAAGACATTATGGCAAAATATTTCAAAATCAAAAGACAAATTGACAGATATTCGCGATTTTTCAGACAAATTCAACTATAAAACGAATATCCATTTGCGTTTCGTTGATTTTGATATGATGGGTCATGTGAACAACTCGGTATATTTTACTTACCTGGAAATTGCCAGGACAAAATATTGGGAAGAAATTGTAAGCTGGGATTGGAAGAAAACAGGCATTGTGATTGCACATGCAGAAATCGATTACATCTTGCCGATTGTGATGAATGATAAAATTGCGGTACACGTAAAAACGTCCCGAATCGGAAACACAAGTTTTGATTTAGAGTACCAAATTGTGAAAATTAAAGGAAGTGAAGAAGTAATTTGCAGTAAGGGAAAAACAGTTTGTATAGCTGTTGATTATGCTACAAGTAGGCCCACTACTATACCAGAAGCTGAAAAACAAAAAATGTTAGGTTTCGAACAACTAAATAAATAAACTCACCCTCGAAGTTTCCTCTTATTTTTCTGATTGATAACTGAGTTTGACAAAGGAATGCCCCACCTGACCAGGCATTGGTGGATTAAGCTTTTTAATGCTCACTTCTACCCTCTCCACAAATGGGTATAATGCAGTAACTTTATTTATAATGTTATTTAAAACAGTTTCCAGAAGCTTTTGTGTGTTTCTCATTTCTTCCAGAATAATACGGTTTAAGTCTTCATAATTTACTGTTTGAGCCAGCTCATCGTCAAACCCTAAGGGCAAGAAAGTTGTTTCCAGGTCGAGAATAAAATGATTGCCCGTGAGCTGCTCTTCAGGATAGAAGCCATGCAAGGCGAAACATTTCACATCTTTTAACGCAACAGTTTGTTTGAATTGGTTCATCGATATAATGTATGGATCAAAATTAATTTTTTATCTGCGAATATAATGCTCATTGCCGTAAATTGTTACCTTTGAAATGAACGGATTTCTTAACCAGATAAAACAATTTAAATGAGCATATCAACCAAAAAAGACCTGTACGAGGCTCCAGACTATTATTTATTAGATGAGTTATTGACTGATGAGCATAAATTAATTAGGGATACGGCGAGAGAATGGGTAAAAAAAGAAGTGAGTCCAATAATCGAAGATTATGCACAAAGAGCTGAATTTCCTAAACATTTAATAAAAGGATTAGCTGATATTGGCGCTTTTGGTCCGACGATTCCAGTTGAATATGGCGGAGCAGGTTTAGATTATACAGCGTATGGAATTTTAATGCAGGAAATTGAACGTGGGGATTCCGGAATCCGATCAACAGCTTCTGTGCAGGGATCATTGGTAATGTATCCTATTTATGCCTATGGAAGTGAAGAACAACGCAAAAAATATCTTCCTAAATTAGCCAGTGGTGAACTAATGGGTTGTTTTGGGCTAACTGAACCCGATCATGGTTCAAATCCAGGCGGGATGGTTACCAATATTAAAGATGCTGGTTCGCACTATGTGCTCAATGGCGCTAAAATGTGGATCAGTAACGCACCTTTTGCTGATATTGCAGTGGTGTGGGCGAAAGATGAATCTGGCAAAATTAGAGGTATGGTAGTTGAACGCGGAATGAATGGCTTCATAACTCCCGAAACGCATAACAAATGGAGTTTACGTGCTTCAGCAACGGGCGAACTGGTATTTGATAATGTTCAGATTCCAAAAGAAAATGTATTTCCGGAAATTAGCGGCTTAAAAGGTCCATTAGGTTGTTTAAACCAGGCCCGTTATGGCATTGCCTGGGGTGCTTTGGGTGCTGCTATGGATTGTTATGATACCGCTTTGCGCTATTCAAAAGAAAGAGTACAATTTGGAAAACCTATCGGAGGTTTCCAGTTGCAGCAAAAGAAACTGGCTGAAATGGTTACTGAAATTACCAAAGGGCAGCTTTTGGTGTGGCGACTGGGTGTGCTTAAAAGTGAAAACCGAGCTACTGCCGAACAGATATCAATGGCAAAGAGAAATAGCGTTGAGGTTGCCCTCGATATTGCCAGAAATGCCCGTCAGATGCTTGGTGGAATGGGCATCACCGGTGAATATTCTATTATGCGTCACATGATGAATCTGGAATCTGTAGTAACCTATGAGGGCACACACGATATCCATTTATTAATTACCGGAATGGATGTAACCGGTTTAAATGCATTTAAATAAAAAATATATTTTAAATATCAATTGCCAAATAATTAATGAAAGATTATAAAAAGTATACATATATACCAGCCAGCCCTGAAGAAGTTTATCTTGCCCTTACAAAAGATATCAGCATTAAACTTTGGACGGGTGCTGAGGTTGAGTTTGAAGAGAAGCCAGGTACTGAATTTTCATTATGGGATGGTGATATTGTAGGAAAAAATATCGAGTTTGAAACAAACAAAAAGATTGTACAACAATGGTATTTTGGTGAAGAAGGAGAACCTTCTATCGTAACCATTAAACTTCACGAAGATAAAAAAGGAACTTCTTTAGAATTTAAGCAAACCAATATCCCTGACGAAGATTATAAAGATTTTACGGAGGGAATTGAAGAGTATTTTATTGGTGGCCTCGTTGACTTTTTTGATGAATAACAATTAATACGAAAGAACTCAAACATCTCTAAATTTATGCGCTCTCAAAACATTCTAATCTTAATTGCATCATTTGCGATAATGATTTTTTCCTCATGCGGTATAGTTAGTAAATTGCCTGTGTTTTATACACCTGCGGCAACATCCAATCACATGGCATATCTTCCCAAGCCCATGATGGCCGACAGTGTGAAATCAAAAAATTACATTAGTGCCAGTTTTTCAAACAATAGCCTTCCATTCGAAACCGGCGAAATGGTAATGGGATTTGTAAATTATAATCGTTCACATGTTATAGATAATATCAATTTTTCTTATGGGGCATTCACCTATTTTGGCGGAACCGGCAATGGATATGAGAATTCACAACGTATCGTTCTCAAAAATTTCTATGATCAAGGTTTTATCGGTCTAGGTGCCAAAACTTCAATTGGAATTGCTGAAAGATCAGGCAACACTGAATTTAGAATCATCAGCTGGGATAACGCCATTGTGTATGAAGGAGGAGGTTATAGTTCATTTAGAAAAAATGTTAGGGCAACTAACGACTCACTTTCCATCAGCGCTAATCAGACCACAATGTTTACCACAGGTGGATCTACTGAAATTATCTGGCAAGGAAGCAAAAATAAAGACCGGCAATATGGTTTCCGGTTATTTATTGGAAGTACCATTGGTTTAAAGCGCAATATTAATTATACAGATGAAAGAATTAATGGCTTGGCAACAGACCTATCCTTTTTCCTTAAAATAAGGAAGGTCTATGGCATATTTAGTAATGGAACAAATTTGAGAAACAACTCTGCCAAAATTACGTTAGGTTATTCCTTTTAAAACAATAATATGCTTAGATCTGTTCGTAAAAGAAAAGAATTATGAACAAATCTGTAGGACTTATATTAATTATAGTTGGAATAGCAATGCTCGTTTGGACAGGCTTTACCTATACTAAGAAGGAAAAAATTGTTGATGCTGGTCCCATTCAAATCTCGGCAGATAAAGAGAAATCAGTAAACTGGCCACCATACGTTGGCGGAATAATTCTAGTTGCAGGTGTTTTCGTTTTCGTCGCGTCGAGGAAGAAATAATATTTTATTTATAGGAAAGGATACGTAAGTTATCCTTTTTTCCATTTTATGCTACAACCCACGGCTTTGGTAGATGAAACTGTCGGTTTTTTACCAGCTGATAATTCTCTGATTGCATTTTCGATATAATTTACTTTATCCGGATTATCGCCTTCCGCGTCATTATCAATCGCACCAATATATTCTACCACAGCTCCTTTATCAGTTTTGTTCAACACAAAAACATGAGGCGTTTTTGTAGCACCAAATTGTTTAGTGACTACATGATCTGGATCTAATAGGTATGGAAAACTGAAACTCTTTTCTTTAGCTAAAAGTTGCATTTTTTCAAAACTTTCGCCCGGAACGACAGTTGCATCATTTGGATTGATTGCAATTACCGGATAACCCTTAGTCGCAAAGGTGCTATTTAAGTTCGAAACCCTTTTTTGATAGGCTTTAGCAACCGGACAGGTGTTACAGGTAAAAACCACAATATACCCTTTGGCGTCTTTATAATACGCTAATGAAACGGTTTTATTGTTTACATTTTTTAACGAGAAATCCTTAACTACATCACCAATTTTATAACCTTCGGTTTGTGCCAACACAGCACTTGAAACCAGCATTAGGCCAATTAGAAATAAATTTTTCATGATGATCTTATTTTAAGTTCAATAAAGTGCTTTTCAATTCTTCCCCTGTAAATTCTTTTTCGTAAAAACGTCTAACATTTTTGTTTACAAACAAAGTTGCCGGAATGGCACCTGACCATTTTTTGTCTATCCGTTCGATATATTTTTGCTGATCAGGCTCATTTAAAAGATAAACTTCAGCTTTAATGTTATGATTTTTCACAAAAGGAATAACCTCTTTCTGTAATTTCGATTTGAAATCTAAACTTACCAAAAGTACTTTAATCGGCTTTTTTGCATTATCGGTGCGTAGCTTTTCAAAATGCGGTAATTCTGCAACGCAAGGTGAACACCAGGTAGCCCAAAAATTTACGACGTATGTTGTATCCTTTCCATTGGCAAATCTTTTATCCAAATCATCAAGGGTAAGCAATTTAACTTGCGCTTTAACAGAGTAAGTAATTAAAGATAAGCAGATTATATAAAATATACGCATGTATTTAGAACGGAATTAAAGTGGTTTTAGTTTGATTATTGTGTCAGTTTATGCATAATGAATTGCATAGCCTACAAATTCTTTATTACATTCGAAATGACCTATTGTTTAATTAACCGAACCCGATTTCACTAAAACCCTTTGATAAGCGGGCAAATTCAAATCATCAACAATTACACCTCTATTGGTGCTGGCGTGTACAAAAAAGCCGTTGTTAAGGTAAACACCAACGTGGTCAACATCGTTCCCTCCAAAAGAAAAGAAAACCAAATCACCTTCTTTTAAATTATCGACGCTTTTTTTATTCACAGCTTTGGCCTGGTCGCGGGAAATTCGGGGTAAGGTTATGCCGTAGATTTCTTTCTCCAGCAGAAATGCAAAACCTGAACAATCAATTCCGTTTTTATCTAATCCGCCGAAACGGTACTTCACACCCGTCCAATCTGTTATAAATTTATAAAGTTGTTTACTCTTTAAATTCGACATTGCATCAGCTGCTTTTGCCGCCTTAGTTTCGCTTTTAACAGTATATTTTCTCGAGCCGCAAGAAGATAAAAACAGCAAAATGGCTAAAAGGCCAAAGGTGTAAGTTTTGAGGTTAAGGGTTTTTTCCATAGTAGAATATCAGGCCAGGATATTGGTTTAAAATTTCATGCCTTAAACCCGATACCCTAAAACCTATTTTAATTTTTTATCAGTCGTTGAATCTCGTCCAGTTTCAGCAACGCCTCTACAGGAGTTAACGCGTTTACATCTAAATTATTCAACGTATCGCGAATTTTAACCAACACAGGATCATCAATCGCGAACATTTGTAACTGATAGGCCTGGTTTTGAACTTTTTTGATACTATCTTTTATGCTCTGTCCTTCTGTCCTATCGATCTCTAGCTTCTTTAAAATTTCGTTTGCCCTGCCAATCAGCTTCGGCGGCATCCCCGCCATTTTCGCCACATGAATACCAAAACTGTGCTCACTTCCTCCTGGAACTAATTTTCTGAGGAAGATAACTTTATTCGTCATTTCCTTAACAGAAACGTTGAAGTTTTTAATGCGTGGCATTGTATTCGCCAGTTCATTTAATTCATGGTAATGCGTCGCAAACAAAGTTTTCGGGCGGGATGTTGGGTGTTGGTGTAGAAACTCAGCAATAGCCCAGGCAATGGAAATGCCATCGTAAGTGCTTGTTCCGCGACCAATCTCGTCCAGCAAAATCAAACTGTTATCAGAAATGTTATTTAAAATACTGGCCGTTTCATTCATTTCTACCATAAACGTACTTTCGCCAGATGAAATATTATCAGATGCGCCTACGCGGGTAAAGATTTTATCAACCAAACCTACGTCAGCAGCTTTCGCAGGAACAAAACTTCCCATTTGAGCCATCAAAACAATTAGCGCAGTTTGCCTTAAAATAGCCGATTTACCCGCCATGTTTGGTCCGGTAATCATGATAATCTGCTGCGAATCACTGTCCAGGTACACATCATTCGTAATATATTCCTGTCCTACAGGTAACTGTTTTTCAATCACGGGGTGGCGACCACCCTTAATATCCAGTACTTTATCTTTGTTTACTGTAGGTTTAACGTAGTGATTTTTTTCAGCCAACTGGGCGAAGCACAACAGGCAATCGAGTTGTGCAATTAAAAATGCATTTAGCTGAATTGGTTTAATGTAACCGGCTGTTTCGTACATTAACTCATTATACAACCGGATCTCGATGGCCTGAATTTTTTCCTCAGCGCCTAAAATCTGTTCTTCATATTCCTTTAATTCAGGAGTAATGTAACGCTCGGCATTCACCAGGGTTTGCTTTCGAATCCATCCTTCCGGAACCTTATCTTTATGGGTATGCGTAACTTCCAGATAATATCCAAAAACATTGTTAAATGATATTTTTAGCGATGGAATTCCGGTTGCTTCCGCCTCCCGCTTCTGTATTTGTACCAAATAATCCTTACCGCCAAAAGCGATCTTACGTAACCGGTCTAAATCTTCATCAACACCATCGTTAATCACATTTCCCTTAACTAGTAAGGCTGGTGGTTCAGGCTGAAGTTCCCGCTCTATTCTTTCACGGATGGCCAAGCAAGGATCTAGCTGGTCGGCAATTTTAATAAGAAAGGTGTTTTTAGAGTTCGCAGCAAGATTTTTTACAGCCTCAATATGAATTAAGGCTCGTTTTAGTGCCACCAATTCCCTGGGACCAACCCGTTGCAAACCTACTTTAGAAATCAATCTTTCGATGTCGCCAATCTGCTTGATGTGCGTTAGAAACTCTTGCTGAATTTCCTCATTTTTCACAAAAAAATCTACCATGCCCAAACGTTCCTCAATTGGCTTCAACTCCTTTAATGGCATGATAATCCATTTTTGAAGTAAGCGGGCACCCATTGGAGTCGAGGTATGATCAAGTATATCAAATAAAGTTACGGCATTATCGTTGGCAGAATTTACCAATTCCAGATTCCGGATCGTAAAACGATCCAGCCACATGTACCGGTCTTCTTCAATCCGGCTAATGGAAGTAATGTGCTGTAAATTGCGGTGCTCGGTTTCACCCAGATAATGCAAAACAACTCCAGCGGCAACGATGCCACTTTGTAATCGTTCAATTCCGAAACCTTTTAGTGAAGCTACGTCAAAATGTTTGGTTAGGGTTTCTTCGGCGTAATCAGAAGTATAAGGCCACTCATCCAGTCCGAAAGTATAAAACCGATCGCCAAATTGTTCTAAAAAAGTTTGTCGTTTTGATTTTTGAAAAATTACTTCAGTAGGTTTAAAACCTTGTAAAAGTTTATCAATATAATCACCGTTTCCCTGGGCAATTAAAAACTCACCGGTCGAAATATCTAAAAATGAAACACCAATTTGCGTTTTATCAAAAAAAACTGAGGCTAGATAATTATTCGACTTTTGATTAACAATATTGTCGCCATAAGCAACTCCCGGCGTAACCAGTTCGGTAACGCCTCGTTTAACAATGGTTTTCGTCGTTTTTGGGTCTTCCAATTGGTCGCAAATAGCCACCCTTTGCCCTGCCCTAACTAATTTCGATAAGTAATTATCTAAAGAATGATGCGGAAACCCGGCCAATTCTAAAGCACCGCCATTCGGACCAGTGCCTCTTCTGGTTAAAACAATCCCTAAAATTTGAGCGGTTTTTATGGCGTCTTCGCCAAATGTTTCGTAAAAATCTCCAACCCTAAAAAGTAAAAGTGCACCTGGATACTTCGCTTTAATGGCGTTGTATTGTTGCATTAACGGGGTTTCTTTATTCGTGTCTTTAGCCAAAACTGAAATTAATTTGCAAAAGCTATAAAGATAGCACGATTACGCATTTTAACGCTGTTTTGTTGAAAAGTTGAAAGATTGTTACTTATTTAATCAGGTATTAAAATCGAATATTTAATAATTATTAGAAAAACAGTGGTTCTGCACTTTTTTGTTAATCAGCCCTGCTATCCACTTTATCCCGAGAAATTCGGGATGTTCGTTCCTATCAGGTTTATAAACAAAGTTAACTCAAAACCAAATACTTAGAAATAAAACGTTGATATTAAAAACGTTTCTGTGTATCCAATGTTATTCCTATATAGTTTAACCTAATTTTTTAATTATGACGATTCAACTGAACACTGATAAAAACCTAACCATACACCAGGAATACGAAGATAAAATTAAAGGCTTAATTAATGATGGCTTAGCCCGATTTGATGATCTGATCACCCGTTTGGAAGTTCATTTATCTGATGAAAATGGTAGCAAAGATGGTTTGGATGACAAGCGTTGTTTACTGGAAGCCAGAATTTCCGGCAAAGAGCCTATTGCAGTTACTAATTTAGGTAACAACTATGATTTAGCCCTTAGCGGAGCGATAAGCAAATTAAAAAGTAAGTTAGAAACCATAGCTGGAAAACTAAAATCGCATTAAAAGTAAAAGGCAATCCTCAACCGGATTGCCTTTTTTTGTAATCATTTATATGCTGTTAAAGCAGGATGAAGATCTTTTAAGCAGTTTGTTTTTCTAATTCTTCGATATATCCCAGAAATAATTTCAAAGCCCTTTTTCTTTCCTCTGTTACTTTAAATTGAAGTTTATGGAATAAATAATCTTCCAGGTCAAAATTTTCAATTCGAGGCAAATCATTTAATACGTCTTGTCTATGATCTAGACCAAGTTTTAGGGCAGCGTTCAATTCAGCTTTAAATTCCTGAGAGATTTCTTTGTTCGACACCCATGCAGCATACATAAATGGCAAGCCAGTAAAGTTTTTCCACTCCTGTCCCATATCGTAAGCAAATGCATAGTCATCCTTTTTACCGAAAGTTCTGTCGCCAATTAAAACAATTGCATCAGTTTTAGCATTTGGATTCGTGATGAATTCTACTTCTTTCTTCCAATAAAATTTAAGCAACACTTTAGCGAGATTGTTCGATGTTCTGGAATGGGAATCTAACCTCAATGTTTTAATTTCTTCAACAGGAACATTGCTAAAAATGAATACTGAATTCACAGCACCATCGCTACCGATGCAGTAATCTGCAACAATATTTGCATTTGGTACCAGCGGAATTGCAGCTACAGGCATTAAACCTATATCTACTTGACCATTAATTACTTTAGCGGCACAATCTGAAGGGATATCTAAACTTAAATCAATCTTTTTAATGATATCCGAATGTTGCAACCCGTATATAAATGCTTTGGTGTTGGTGTAAGCAACAGCCGATATTTTAATCTTACTCAAGGTATTTAATTTTTTTGCTTCGCGTATGGCGTAAAGCGAATTATCTGATTACTAAACCATCTAAATGAACAGCGCTGTTGAACTCAAGAACGGTAAACTTCCCATCTGCAAATCCCAGTTTGTACAAAACGGTATTCTGATGTGGAAATTCGGTCATCTCACTTAATGGTTTATCGAGCAGAAGACAAAGAAAAACACGCATTGCCCTGCCATGCATGCAAAGTAAAACAGTTTCTTCATCTGGCCGGGTTGATAGAACTTCCATGGGTTGTTTTAAACGTTCGTAAACATCCTGAACGCTTTCACCACCTTCAAAATGAGCTGTGTAATCGCCATTTTGCCAGGTTTCCAGCATTTCGCGAAAAGCATCCCGAGCCGCTTCAGAGTTCGGTTTTCCTTCCCAAACACCCCATGCTAATTCATCTAACCCAGAAAGTTTTTCCCAAGGCAATCCTGAATCGATGAATTTTTGAACGGTTTGCCAGGTGCGTTTTAATTCAGATGTGTAAATTTTATCGAAAGGTACGTCTTTGTATTTTTGATAAAAGGCTTCTGCTTGTGCCCTTCCTGTATCATTTAAATCAGAATTTATACCTCTGCCTTGTACTATTCCTTGTCTGTTAAGTTCCGTTTCTCCATGGCGGATAATATAAATTTGCTTCATTTTAAATTCTTAGATGATTGATTTTTGAATTAGAGAGTAATTGAATTTCGAATTAATGAAGGATTGAATGATTTAAGCATTTTGCAGAAATTCACTCAATCTGTCTTTCACTCATTAAAAATTAATTTACAACGGGTAATTTGTAATACTGCGGTTTCTTTTCTTCCTCGAAAACGACACTTTCAAAATCGGTAACCACATTATATAAAGTATCACGTTCTATTGCCTTTCGGCCAACTTGTTTAATTAGATTAACCAATTCGCGGGTACTCATTGCAGGTGTTTGTTCTTCAGCACCAGCCATTGAATAAATCTTTGTAGTATCGTCTAAAGTGCCGTCAATATCATCAACACCATAATTTAACGCTAACTGTGCAGTTTCACGACTAATCATCGCCCAATAGGCTTTAATGTGGTCGAAGTTATCCATGTAAATACGGGCAATGGCGTAGTTTCTCAAATCCTCAATTACTGATGACTCGGCAACGTTGCTCATTTGGTTGTGTTGGTTACGGAATTTCAACGGGATAAAGGTTTGGAAGCCGCCTGTTTTATCTTGCAATTGACGAAGTTTTTCCATGTGGTCTACACGGTGTTCGAATTTCTCGATATGACCGTAAAGCATTGTCGCATTACTTCTCATACCTAATTTATGCCATTCCTCATGTATCGCCAACCATTGCTCACCTGTACATTTATCCTTCGCAATTTGCTCACGAATTTCGGGGTGAAAAATTTCAGCACCACCACCTGGCATCGATTGAAGGCCGGCATCTTTCATTAATTTCATGCCTGTAGCATAGTCAATTTTAGCTTTCTTGAAAATATAATGATACTCAACAGGTGTTAAAGCTTTCACATGCAAATCAGGCCGATGCGCTCTAATCGCACTAAACAAAGCCGAATAGAATGCCACATCATATTGGGGCAAAACACCTCCAACAATGTGAACTTCCGTAACAGGTTCATCATCATATTTTTTAACGATATCCAGCATTTGATCCATCGTTAATGCCCAACCCTCTTCTTTCTGTTTAATCAAGCGGGAATAAGAACAAAACTTACAATCGTAAACGCAAAGATTGGTAGGCTCTAAGTGAAAATTGCGATTAAAATAAGTTTTGTCGCCATGCTTTTCTTCACGGATGAAGTTGGCCAGAACGCCCAGATAACCCAATTCAGCGTGCTCGTATAAGTATACGCCTTCACTAAAAGTTATACGCTCTTTGTTAAGGACTTTGTGTGCAATGTTTTGTAGTTCAGTTGATAATGAAGTATCAGCTAATATTTTTTCAACTTGTTCAGTTGTATTCATTCCTGATTTTATTTTGAACAAAAATACAATATTGAGGCGATTTGAAAATCATTTTCTTGTAACAAACGATGAGTTAGCCACAGATTAATAGATTTTTGGTTTGTAAGAATGCTAATCGATTATCATCAAAACATGGAAAGGATAGGAACTATTTTTCTAAAATTGGTTGGCTACAGATTTCTATTTTATAAAAATTCACTAATAAAAATGCCACGGAAATAACGAAGGCACGGAAAATTGTATCTTGTTGAAATTCCGTGTTTCCGTGGCAAAAAATCTTTAACAATAATAATCTGTGAATCTGTGGCTAACAAAAAAAGCACCTCCTTGCAGAGATGCTTTTGATATGATGTTTTTCGTAGGTAGTTTATTTCTAGTTTACTGCTGGCGAAAACGTTAACACGATGTTAGCTGTTTTTCCACCGAACTCAATTGGTGACTTCATCACCATATTGCCTTTAGAAAGTTGTGTTAAAACCAAACGGTAACCTTCTGTTACATTTTTAGCTTTATCACCTTCGTAGATTTTTTTGAACTGAAAAGTTTCGTCAGCAGGTGTAGCAGACCAGAAAATGGTTTGCATAACTTCACCACAAGTGCTTGATGCAGGCAAAGTATAAGAACCGTTCCCGCTATTGGTTAATTTCCATGTACTTCCCTGGAAACATTTGTACGATTTTTCGCCAAACAAACCTTGAACAGCCTGATCAGGTAAACCTTCTAATGCTACATTGTTTAACACCCAGGTTCCGGTAATGGTACCCCTACCGCCACTAATGCCTGTTGCAGCATTTTTAGTTGATGAACAACTTTGTAACATTACTAAAGTAGAACATGCTATTGCGATAGCTATAAATAATCTTTTCATTTTAGTTTAATTTTATTTTCGGAAAACTGATTACATAAATCTTGCCAAAACAATTACGAAGCTTAAATTAGCGGCGAATTATTAAATTGCATTGCAGTTGACCTGCATCAAAATTAAATCATCATGAAACCCGAAACCCTTGCTATTCACGCATCTAATCTTGTTAAAAATATTACCGGAGATGTGACTCCTCCTATAAACTTATCGACAACTTTTTTTCGTGATGAAAATGGAGGTTATCCTGGTGGGCATATGTATAGTCGGGTAAGCAACCCCAACCGGTCTGCTTTAGAAAACACTGTAGCTAAATTAGAATATGGAGCAGATGCAGCAGCTTTTGCATCTGGAAATAATTGTGGCATGAGTTTGTTCCAGGCGTTGAAGCCCGGAAGTCATATCATCGCTCCTGATGACATGTACTGGGGCATTAAAAAACAACTGCTAACTATCTTTAATGAAACACTTGAATTTGATTTCGTGGATCAAACAGATCTGGATTTGATTAAATCGAGTATAAAACCAAGTACCAGATTAATCTGGATTGAAACACCATCAAACCCGTTATTAAAGGTTACCGACATCGAAGAAATTGGGAAAATAGCGAAACAACACAACATTACGTTTGCTTGCGACAGTACCTTTGCCTCTCCTATTTTACAAAACCCGATCTTGCTTGGTGCTGATATTGTGATGCACAGCAGTACAAAATATTTGGGTGGCCACAGTGATGTGCTTGGCGGAATTTTAGTAACTGCTAAAAAGGATGAACTTTGGGAAAGAATCAAAAACATACAACAAACCGGAGGTGCAGTTCCATCACCATTTGATTGTTATTTACTTTGCCGAAGCATAAAAACGCTGGCTTACCGCATGAAAGGCCATTGCGAAAATGGGAAATTGGTTGCTCAATATCTCGTTAATCATCCAAAAGTTGAGGCTGTTTTTTTTCCTGGATTAGAAACGCACCCTCAACACGAAATTGCTAAAAAGCAAATGAAAGACTTCGGTGGAATGATGTCGTTCCTGATTAGAGGCGACGTTGAGGAAACCAGTAAAGTGGTAAATAGCGTGAAATTATTTGCCCAGGCAACCAGTTTGGGCGGTGTAGAAAGTTTAATTGAACACCGTTATTCGGTTGAAGGACCTGATAGTAAAACTCCTAAAAATTTGCTGAGAATTTCTGTTGGTTTGGAGCATGTTGATGATATTATAGCTGATTTAGCACAAGCATTGGGATAATCCGTTTGTCGTCGGAAGCTTTCCAAAAGAAATCATCATTTTGAGATAGTGGAAATCACGAAGTGTTCAGAGAAAAATAAATCTCTGGACTAAAAAAATTACTTTTCATTTCAGTAGCAACCCTGAATAAATTGTCATTCTGAGGAACGAAGAATCTGGAACCTATGAAACAGATTCTTCGTGCCTCAGAATGACAGTCTTAAAACGTAATATTACTTAGGATTACAAACCGTTACCAGTTTTGCCGAATAATTTGCATTCAGCGGCTCGTTTGTTTGTGCCAAACGCTGCGAACCGGTATTGGCAGGACAAGCAATATCGCCGGCGGCATCGTAAATTAATTTGTTTCCGTTGGCGAGGATTTCTTTAGGCACGTAAACCTGCACTTTAGTAATGGCATAACCAGACGGAAAATAACGCACATAATAACCATCAGGATGTTTGGTCCAGATGCCGCTAGGTACATCAGCTCTTGGTGGCGCCATTCCTGCAATAATGGCGTATTTTTCCATATCGGCATAGGTGTAATTTCCAGAGGAAACGAGCTGGCGAATATTGTTTTCAGCCTCAAAAACTGCCTTAATTCCTGAAGGCAATTGGTCTTTAGCCTTTTCCATTACATCAAACGGCAAAACACCTAAGGCACCGCCTTCTAGTTGTGTGAGCTGTTTTGGCGTTAAAAGCTGTAGTGCTGTTAATTTCACTGCTCCAGTGTAATCGGCAAATTTTGTTCGGGCAATGATGGTCCAAAGCAAAACCTGAATATCATGTTGCGTTACATCTGGATGTTTCTCTGCACTCTTCAAAATAGAAACCACAATTTCCTCTTTCGGACCTAAAACAGGCGCAAACATGTAACCATCACCTTTTGACGGTGCAAAAGTTCCTGCCTTTAAGCAGTAGCTTTTATTCGTCATTTCGTAGAAACCTTCGCATAGAATATAACCGCCATCAGGATTTTTTGGTAATAGATACAAGGGTTGAAATTTTGCATTAGCATTAAAATCAGGCATTTTCTCACCCTCCCTGTTCACATCTTCAAATGCGGTTGTAATTGCTGCCGGTTGTTTTAGAAATTTATCAACCCCAAGCGCTTTTGCACCTTGAGCTGTTCCAACTTTTAATAGCTTGTCTTTTAATCCGCCAAATTGCGCTTGAGCTGTTACTCCCGAAGCTGCGATGAACAGCATTAGGGAGATAGATTTTAATTTTTTCATGATGATTAGATAGGTTTAGCAAAACTAAGGTATTGATGTTAATTTGATGTAAGCAGATTTTGAACTAAAATTACCAATTTGATTTACAAGTGCTTAATAAAAATTCGAAATTTAATTTTGTTGTTTGAAAATAAATTCAGACATTTGAAATATTATTTGGTGAACAACTAAGTAAAAGTCAATCTTAATCGGATTGATTTATAAAGAAGTGGCGAGAGACAGGCTCCGTGACCCACTGGCAACCCTCAGAAAGAGAAGGTGCCAATTCCTGACCGGATAACATGGTGTTGTCTGGAGATATAAATTAGAACTGATGAATACATTAAATCTTCCATCGCAAAGCGAACCCAACTCAAACTTCAAAAAGGTAGAAACTTCTTCTATTTCATTGATTTGTTGTGATATGCTGGCGATTACTTGTATGTGCTGTTGCATACAGTAATTTAAAAATCTTCCTCTTTTGTTGCCTTTTCAAATTGGAAGGTCCTGATCGATCAGGATACGCCTCTAATCAGACGATCAAAATTTTATGGTTTTATCATCAGATTTTGATCTTCCAAGCATTTAAATATTCACACAATTAATCATTTAGGAAATGTCAACCTCATATAAATTCGAAACTTTACAATTGCATGCTGGCCAGGAAATTGATCCAACAACAGGTTCAAGAGCTGTACCGATTTACCAAACTACATCTTACGGTTTTAATAGTGCAGAGCATGGCGCAAATTTATTTGCGTTAAAAGAATTCGGTAATATTTATACCCGGCTAATGAATCCAACGACCGATGTTTTTGAGAAAAGAATCGCAGCATTGGAGGGTGGCGTTGCAGCGTTAGCCACGGCATCAGGTCAGGCGGCTCAATTTATCGCTTTGCATAATATCCTCGAGGCCGGCGACAGTATTGTTTCTTCATCACATATTTATGGCGGAACTTACAACCAGTTTAAAGTAGCCTTCAAACGTTTGGGCATCCAAGTTGATTTTGCAAATCCTGATGTACCAGAAGAATTTGAGCAAAAAATTACAGATAAAACTAAAGCCATCTATTTAGAAACGATTGGTAACCCTGCTTTTAGCATTCCCGATTTTGAAAAAATCGCAGCAATTGCTAAGAAATACGATATTCCTTTTATTGTTGATAACACCTTCGGTGCTGGTGGATATTTATTTAAGCCACTTGAGCATGGCGCCAACATTGTGGTAGAATCTGCCACAAAATGGATTGGTGGCCACGGGACGAGCATTGGCGGTGTAATTGTGGATGGTGGTAACTATAACTGGGGCAACGGAAAATTCCCTCAGTTTACCGAACCCTCTGAAGGTTATCATGGATTGATTTTTAACGATGTTTTTGGTATTGGCGGACCGTTTGGTAACATACAATTTATTATTCGGGCCCGGGTAGAAGGTTTAAGGGATTTGGGTCCTGCCCTTTCACCTTTTAATTCATTTCTATTATTACAAGGCTTAGAAACTTTATCACTTCGTGTGCAACGCCACGTAGATAATGCTTTGGAGTTGGCGACATGGTTAGAAAATCATCCGTTGGTTAAAGAAGTACATTACCCAGGTTTGGCGAGCAGTAAATACAATAATCTGGCAAAAAAATATTTAAGTAATGGTTTCGGTGGTGTCTTATCTTTCGAGTTAAATGGTACGAAAGAAAATGCTACACAAGTTATTGATCAACTAAAACTGGTATCTCACCTGGCAAATGTTGGCGATGCCAAAACGCTGATTATCCAACCATCGGCTACTACGCACCAGCAATTAAGTGAAGCCGAGCAATTGGCGGCAGGCGTAAAACCAAATGCTTTGCGGGTATCAGTGGGTATTGAGCATATCGATGATATCAAAGCAGATTTTGAGCAGGCATTCGCTGCTATCGGAACTCACGCAACGGCAGAAAGTTTAGAAGCCTAAAAACCAGATTTTAGTTACGACATTACGATTTTATAATGAGCACAGCATCAACATATAGTTATCCCAAACAATTTAAATTAGAAAACGGAAAAAAAATTCGCAACCTGCAAATTGCTTATCAAACCTTTGGTAAGTTAAATGCCAATAAAGATAATGTAATTTGGGTTTGCCATGCCTTAACAGCAAATGCCGATGTTTTTGAATGGTGGGAAGGTTTGTTCGGGCAGAACGCATTGTTCAACCCTCAGGAGCATTTCGTTGTTTGCGCAAATGTTTTAGGTTCAAATTACGGAACAACCAATCCGTTAAGTGTAAATCCGGTAACGGGTCAACCTTATTTTCTATCGTTTCCACAATTTACCATTCGCGATTTTGTATCTGCACACCAGTTGCTGGCCAATCATTTAGGAATTGCCAACATCAAACTTTTAATTGGTGGTTCGTTAGGCGGTCAGCAAGCGGTGGAATGGGGAATTACCGAACCCAATAGGATTGAAAACCTTATTCTTGTTGCCACAAATGCTGTTCATTCTCCATGGGGAATTGCTTTTAATGAGAGTCAGCGATTGGCCATTACAACCGATAGAACTTTTTATGCCAACAAACCAGATGGTGGTAGTAAGGGCTTGAAAACTGCTCGTAGCATTGCGCTTTTAAGCTACAGAACTTATAGCGCTTATGGAAACACACAGGTAGAAAGTGTAAATGATAAAACAGATCACTTTAGGGCTTCATCTTACCAAAATTATCAGGGAGAAAAATTAATAAATCGCTTTAATTCTTATAGTTACTATTATTTAACTAAAGCGATGGATAGCCATAATGTTGGCCGGAATCGGAAGTCAATTGCCGAAGCTTTGAAGTTAATAAAGGCAAATACCTTAGTGATTGGTATAGAAAATGATTTTCTTTTTCCAATTTCTGAGCAGAAATATTTAGCTGATCACATCACTGACGCTGAGTTTGCCGCCATCCATTCTGAATATGGTCATGATGGCTTCTTAATTGAAACAAATGCTTTGACAAACATCATCGGAAATTTCATTAAAGAAAGCAGAAACAAGAAGATTATTAAGTTGCAGCACACGGCCTAATAAGGTTAAAGGTCAAAAGTTTGAAGTTATGCAAACACACTAACGAAAAAATAAAATAATTAACTCGCCACAGAAACACTGAAGCACGGAAAATGATTCCATGTAAATTTGTGTTTCCGTGGCAAATAACTACAAATAAAACAGTAGCGAAAACGCTGTAAAAATCCAGTCTTGATACTGTTAATCAATACTCGCTACTTGATACTATAAAATAACATGAGTAAAAATTTAAAAATCGGATTATTTGGTTTTGGAGTGGTTGGTCAGGGCTTATTGGATATCATCCAAAGCCAGAACCTTAACCTCGAAATCATTAAGATAGCAATTAAAGACCCGAGAAAGAAACGAACCCTCAATAAAGATTTGTTCACTACCGATAAAAATGAGATTCTGAATAATTCGGAAATCAACACGATAGTAGAACTCATTAATGATGCCGATGCGGCATACGATATCGTGACGACTGCATTAAAGAATGGCAAAAATGTAGTTTCTGCCAATAAGAAAATGATTGCCACGCACCTGAAAGAGCTTGTAGATTTACAGCAGCAACATGGCACTTCGTTGCTCTATGAAGGTGCTGTTTGTGGCAGTATTCCAATCATCAGAAACCTGGAAGAATATTATGATAATGAGCTGTTCCATGCATTAAGTGGAATCTTTAATGGTTCTTCAAATTATATTTTATCAAAGATTTTTAATGACAATCAAAGTTACAATTCGGCATTAAAAGAAGCCCAGGATTTAGGTTTCGCTGAGACCGATCCAATTTTAGATGTTGGAGGTTACGATCCGAAATATAAACTAGCCATTGCAACTGCACACGCTTATGGCTTGTTCGTTAATCCGGATGCGATATTGAACATTGGGATTCAAAATCTTTCTCAGCATGATATTAAATATGCCCGTGAAAAAAACTTCAAGATTAAGTTGGTTCCCACGGCTCGAAAGGTCAACACTAAAGATATTGTGACTTACGTATTGCCCAAGTTGGTGGCTAAAGATGATTTCCTTTATAATGTTGAAAACGAGTACAATGCGGTAACCGTTCAGGCAGCCTTTGCTGATAAACAGTTTTTCTTTGGTAAAGGCGCAGGTGGCCACCCAACCGGTGCTGCCGTACTTTCTGATATCGCTGCCCTACGTTATGATTATCGTTATGAGTATAAAAAATATCATTCTGAAAATGGTGTGAAACATACTGAAGATATTTTATTGGAAATTTATCTGCGCTATGCCGATGAAGACTTAATTAGTTTGCTGGAGTTTGATAACATTAGCGAACGTTATGCAGCCAGTGAATATAAATACGTAATTGGTACGGTAAAACTGGATAGTTTAATTAAAAATCGCGATTTGCTTTTAGATCAGGATGTATTTGTGGCTTATACTGGCAGACAAATCTACAAGCAAGAACAAGTTGCAGAAAACGTATATGCAGCTGAATTGGCTGCGCTTTAAGAATTTTTTAAGGTTAATTTTTTTATTTGTTTTGTTGTTAAGTACAAAGGTCGGAGCGATTCCGACCTTTTGCGTTAAAATACTTTATCCTCTTCCTGCCATTTCGGTTAGTTTTCTGGCTAAATCTTTACCAAGATATCCATCGATAATGGCATGCACCACATACAATATTGGTGTCATTAAAATTGCTACAACAAATTTATAAGTGTAGTTAACCAAACCAATGGCGGCAACCATTTGCCAACTGTAGTGGTATTGAGGGTTTAAATAGAACGCGATGAAAATGACCACAAAACTATCAATAAGTTGAGAAACTACCGTCGAACCGGTCGCCCGTAACCAAAGCGACTTTTCTCCTGTTATTTTTTTAATGCGATGAAAAATCAATACATCGGCAAGCTGGCCAACAATAAAAGCAACTATTGAACCTACTATAATCCACATGCCCTGGCCGAAAATACCTGCAAAAGCGTTGTTCATATTCAAATCTTCGCCATTTATATTTTGATGTACCCAAAAATCTGCAGCACTTAAATGCATTGATCCCCAAACTACCAGGAAAGCGAAAGCAATTAATATAGAGGTAAGAATTGATAAAAACCGGACTTGCTTTACACCAAAATACTCGTTGATGATGTCCGTCATGATGAAAATAATTGGCCAGGTAAGCACACCAGCTGACATCACAAACGATAAATTAGGTACGCCGAACAAATTGATATCAAACTTTTTAAATCCCAGGGTTTCTTCAACGCTGAATAATTTAACGCCAATAAATTCTGATAATATTGCATTTGCCACAAAAAAACTTCCAAGGATAAGAAGTAAACGGCTTTCTTTAGTTTTAAAAGTCATAGCGCATAAATCTAAAGATAAATCAAATCAGAATGATGTTTTTAGCTGTTAAATTTTACAGTAGATACCTTTTTACAATCATTCGACCTTAAAAATAGTTTAAGAACTTAAATCTCCCAATCTTTGCGCTTCGGAATTACTAATAAAACATGGCCAAGAAACAACACTTTTTTCTGATACTCATTTTAGGTTCACTAGCAGCACTCGGACCTTTTTCAATCGATATGTACTTGCCTGGTTTTGTAGATATTGCAAATGATTTAAAGAGTTCTGAATCTACCGTTGCTTTATCGCTATCTAGCTTTTTTATTGGCATATCGGCTGGTCAGCTTTTATATGGTCCGTTGCTTGACAAGTTTGGTCGCAAAAAACCGCTTTATTTTGGTTTGGTACTTTATATTGTTGCCTCATTTTTATGCTTAGCCGTAACCGATGTGAACCAACTAATTGTTTTACGCTTTGTACAAGCCATTGGAAGTTGTGCAACGGCGGTTGCATCAGTGGCTATGGTTCGCGATTTATTTTCTGTAGAAGAAAGCCCAAAAGTATTTGCCTCACTGATGTTGGTTATTGCTGTTTCACCAATGCTTGCCCCAACCGCGGGTGGTTATTTAATTTCAGCTTCAGGATGGAAATACGTATTCGTATTTTTAGGATTTATGGCGATAGTAATATTGCTTGCATCAATTTTTAAACTTCCGGAAAGTTATAAGCCTGATCCTAACTACTCTTTGAAACCAAAACCTATTTTAAACAGTTTTTTAACCGTTTTAAAAGAACCTCAATTTTCCACCTACGCATTAATTAGCTCGATCACCTTTTCTGGTTTATTTGCTTACGTTTCTTCTTCACCACAAGTTTTCATGAAAATTTATGAAGTAAGCAAAACAGGTTACGGATGGATATTTGCACTGCTATCTGTTTTTTTTATCGGTTCGAGTCAAATCAACAGTTTAATTTTAAAGTGGTTTACCAGCAAGCAAATTGTAACCTGGGCGCTACTGGCACAATGCTTATTCAGTTTAATATTCCTGGTTTTTGCTTTAAACGACTGGCTTAACTTATACTCAACAATAGGATTTATCGCATTATTTTTGTGCTGTTTAGGCTTTATCAATCCAAATGCAGCAGCTTTATCTTTGGCACCATTTAGCAAAAATGCAGGTAGTGCCTCGGCGCTAATGGGTGCATTACAGATGGGCTTAGGCGCATTGGCCTCGGTAATGGTGAGTCTGTTTAGCGAACACTCCGTAGTTCCAATGCCTTTAGTCATGACGTCTGCAGCATTTACGGCCTTAATTTGCCTGTTAATCGGAAAAAGATTTATCAAAACAGAAATTGAGGCATCTGCCGATGTCGCTGTAGCGGGGCATTAACTTAGCAGCATGAGTATCTCGATTATATATGTTAATGATGCGGCTGATAGGGCGAAAATGCGCTGACTAAGCCCGTTTATCAACATGTTTGTTTTTAAATCAGATGATTGAAAACTTGGCAATTTATTCCTTAAGGTTTTTTTTGCTATTTTCGCTTATAACATGTTGAATATACAATCGAAACTTCCAGGCGTAAGTACTACCATTTTCTCGGTAATGTCTAAACTTGCGGCAGAACATCATGCCATTAACTTATCTCAGGGCTTCCCAGATTATCCCTGCGATCCAAAACTAACTGAATTGGTAAATAAAGCCATGAAGGATGGCTACAACCAGTACGCACCAATGCCAGGCAATAATTTTCTGAAGGAAACCATTGCCGAAAAAGTAGCAAAACTTTATCAGGTAGAATATAACCCCGACACTGAAATTACGGTTACTGCCGGCGGAACCCAGGCTATCTTTACGGCATTAGCTGCGATTATAAATCCGGGCGATGAAGTAATCATTTTCGAACCTGCTTATGATAGCTATGCCCCTACCATTAAACTTTTGGGTGGATTGGTGAAAACCTATGAGCTTGCTCCCCCTAACTACGGCATAGATTGGGATATGGTAAAAAAGCTGTTTACTTCGAGTACAAGGATGATTATTTTAAATTCTCCACAAAACCCGACTGGCAGTATTTTATCAGAGGATGATATGAAAGCACTTATTAAGCTGATTAACGGGACGGATATTTTAATCCTCAGCGATGAAGTTTATGAGCATTTAATTTTTGATGAACAGAAGCACAAAAGCGTAATGCTCTTTCCTGAATTAAGGGAAAGAAGTTTTGTTGTAGCCTCATTTGGCAAACTCTTGCATGCAACGGGATGGAAATTAGGTTATTGCCTCGCCCCTGCTCAATTAACGAAAGAATTTCGAAAAGTACACCAATTTAATGTTTTCAGCGTTAATAGTCCGATGCAGCAAGCCATTGCCGATTACATTAAAGAACCAGGCAATTATAATGGAATAACCAGTTTTTTTGAAGAAAAACGCAATTATTTCAGAGCGCTACTGGCAGAAAGCCGGTTCGAATTATTGCCTTGTAATGGCTCTTATTTTCAGTGCGCCAGTTACCGTAAAATCAGCGATGAGAAAGATACAGATTTTAGCATCAGGCTGATTAAAGAGTTTGGAGTTGCCACCATCCCAGTTTCGGCATTCTACCAAAAAGCAACCGACCATAAAATCATCAGATTCTGCTTTGCCAAAGAAAATTCAACCCTCGCAATGGCAGCAGATAAATTAAAAAATGTTTAATCATCCCGTAAAACTAAACATATGAACACACCTGTTTACACTCAAATTGAGAACCTGAAAGTCACTGTATTTCAGGCTTATCTTTTTTGGGAAAACATAGAAAAAAACTTACAAAACCTCGCCCTCCGTTTATCAATGGGTGTTCGGGAAAAGACAGATTTAATCATCTTGCCCGAAATGTTTAACAGTGGTTTTAGTATGAACTCTGAAGCTTTGGCCGAAGAAATGGGTGGCTTTACCATGCAGTGGATGCAGCAAATGGCCTATAAATATAATTGCGTTGTTACGGGCAGTTTAATCATCAAAGAGAACGGAAATTATTATAATCGTTTAATTTGGATGGAGCAAAACGGCGATCATCAATATTACGATAAGCGGCATTTATTTGGCTTGGGTGAAGAAGACAAAAACTTTAGCCCGGGCAAGGATAAGCTCATTGTCGAACTTAAAGGCTGGAAAATAAGATTAGCGGTTTGTTATGATTTAAGGTTCCCGGTTTGGTTGCGTAATGTAGATGAAGAATATGATATTTTACTGCTTGTAGCAAGCTGGCCTGACAAACGCTCAGCACATTGGAAAGCGCTAATTCCAGCCCGTGCAATAGAAAACCAAAGTTATGTAATTGCTGTAAACCGTGTTGGCCATGATGGAAATCAAATTTATCATAGCGGCCATTCCATGTGTATCGATCCTTACGGAAGCACTGTATACTATAAACCGGAGGACGAAGATTTATATACGTTCAGTATCAATTACGAAGAGTTGGTTAAAATCAGACGTCAATTTCCATTTTTAAAAGATGCTGATAAATTTACCATAAGTTAAATCTTCTAAACGCCAATAATCATCAATTAAACAATACATGTTCAACCGACGTAAATTTTTAAAAGCCTCTGCCCTTTCTGCCGGGTTATTAGCCATTGATAAAAGCAGCATGGCTGATGCTATTCCAGCTTCAACAGAAAAAGCAACAAATTTTCCTATTGTCATATCCACCTGGGATTTTGGTATCGCAGCAAATGCTGATGCCTGGAAGGTACTTTCAAAAGGAGGAAAAGCTTTAGACGCTGTTGAACAAGGGGTTTGGGTGCCGGAGGCAGATGAAAAGAATCAATCTGTAGGTTACGGCGGCTTACCCGATCGAGATGGAAAAGTAACCTTAGATGCCTGCATTATGGACGAAAATGGAAACTGCGGGGCGGTTTTGGCATTAGAGCATATTAAACACCCAATTTCGGTTGCCCGTAAAGTAATGGAAAAAACACCTCACGTAATGCTCGCAGGTGATGGTGCGTTGCAGTTTGCGTTAGAGCAAGGTTTTAAAAAAGAGAATTTGCTTACACCTTCAAGCCAGGCAGCCTGGAAAGAGTGGCTTAAAACCGCAAAATATGAGCCGGTAATGAATATAGAGAATAAGCTTTATGACAAAGCAGCTCCTCAAAAACTTCCAGGCAATCAATACAATCACGATACCATCGGTATGCTGGCCATTGATGCCAAAGGAAATATATCTGGCGCCTGTACTACAAGTGGAATGGCTTACAAACTCCACGGAAGAATTGGAGATAGCCCTATTATCGGTGCGGGTTTGTATGTAGATAATGAAGTAGGTGGCGCAACATCTACCGGCGTTGGCGAAGAGGTTGTTCGTAACGTAGGCTCATTTTTAGTTGTTGAGCTCATGCGACAAGGTTATGCTCCGGAAGCTGCCTGCAAAGAAGCCGTAATGCGTATCATTAAAAAGAAACCAGAAACAGCTAAAAATATTCAGGTTGGTTTCTTAGCCATTAATAAAAAAGGCGAATATGGTGCTTATGCCATTCAACAAGGATTTAGTTATGCAGTTTGCAATGCCGAGAAGCAGGATTTGCTGATCAAAGGAAAAAGCTATTATTAAGTTAACAAAATCATCCCAACCAAATTCAATACTAAAAAAATAAAGAATGGGATTACTCTCGAAAATTTTCGGTAAAAAAAATGTAGAAGAACGTCAGGGCGAACCTGATATGATGTACGTTTCTAATGAAGATGAACGTATGAACTGGGCTATTGAAAAAGCCAATTTAACACTGTGGTATTTTGAAGAAAGTTTGAAAAATCCTCAAAGTTACCAGGTTTATTTTTCCATTAAGGTAAAAATTATCGATGGCGAAAACGGGGAGCATATCTGGCTAACGGAACCTCATTTCGACGATGAAGGAAATTTATATGGTACCATCGGAAACGAGCCTGTTGATGTAACAACCGTTAAATTAAACCAGAAGATTGGCATAGATCGGAGTTTGATCTCTGACTGGATGATTTTAGAAAACGGACGTTTGATTGGCGGCTACACGATCAGAGCGATAAGGGATGGTATTCCTGATAAAGATAAATCAGCTTTTGATCAAAATATCGGCTTATATATTGATGAAGGCGTAGATCACTTCAAAGCAGATGGCGATACACCCGAAGGCGCCATTCTTGCGCTTGAAAAAGCTTATAATGAGAGAAATTTAGATGCTGCAATCGCATGCAAAGATTTTAAAGAAGAAGCCAAAATGATGCTATCGTCAACCAGTATGCCGCAGGATGAGGAAATTATCCAGCAAATGGCAGAGGTTCTAGAATTATCATTCGTTAATAATTTAGAAGATCATGGGTTTCCCGATTTCACTGGCCTGCAAAGTGCTTTCCAAAGAGAACGGGTAAATAATCACCACTATATCATCACCGAAATTTGTTGGTTTCCTGATGGTGGAAAATCAATCCAAAAACTTAATGTTTTCAAATCAGCGAGCGGCTGGAAAGTTTTGGGTCCTATTAACGAAGAGTAAACAATAACTTGAGAATGGCTGGAACTCTAGAAGTTTGTGCAAATGGTTACCAATCGGCGTTAAATGCCCAGATAGGCGGCGCTACCCGTGTAGAATTTTGCGATAATTTAGCTGAAGGTGGAACCACACCGAGCTACGGACAAATCGCACTGGCGAAAAAAAAACTAACCATCGAAGTTTGGCCAATCATCCGTCCTCGAGGCGGAGATTTTCTTTATTCTGATCTTGAGTTTGATTTGATGAAAGAAGACATAAAAATCTGTAAATCATTAAGTTGTGACGGTGTTGTTATTGGGATACTTAATTCCGATGGAACGGTTGATACGGATCGTTGTGCAGATTTGATAGCGTTGGCACATCCAATGCCTGTATCTTTTCACAGGGCTTTTGATATGAGTAACGATATACGTTTAGCACTTGAAGATTTGATAACCCTTGGCATTGTTCGTGTACTTTCCTCGGGTGGAGCAAATTCAGCAATTCAGGGAGCAGCAACATTAGCACAGCTGGTGCAGCAAGCTAACGGGCGGATTTCAGTTATGCCTGGTGCAGGAATCAATAGTTATAACATTCAAAATCTCATCAAAATTTCCGGTGCCGATACGTTTCACGCTTCTTGTAAAACTTATGTATCAAGTAAAATGCAATTCCGTAATAGTGAAACCAAAATGGGAAGTATTGATGATGAATATCAATACGAATTAACAAATATTGATCGGGTAAAGGAGCTCGTTCACATCATCAATCACTTGTAAATTTCAGCGATTTTGAAACCTTATTATTTCCTGCTGTCAACAGCGATACTTTTTATACTGGCTTCGGTTTTAATTTCTCCTTTTGAACTAAATTTTGATATTCTTGATACCTACATTATTATTCCTGTTACTCAGTTTTTGAGGTGTCAGGCAGCAGGGTTATTGATATTTGCTGCTTTTTATAAATATCTCAGCCGATATTTGCTTTTAAAGCTGTTAACCTGGATGCACATTCTTTCATTCATTTTCTTACCCTTGATTTTTGCCTGGATGAGTTACAGTTTTAATAAGTCATTGGCTGTAGTTGAAATTTCAAACCAGGCTTCCGCTTCCTATTTCGAAAGAAACCAACAAATTAATAATTACATTTTCCTTGTCTTAATTGCAATGCAGATATTGCCACTGTTTAACCTGTTATACGGAATAATCAAAAGAAATAAAAAAGGTGCTCAATAGTGTGAAATTTTGGACATAATTATTTTATAATGTTTTAGTTTTCAGATATTTATTATATTTAGATAACTAAACAAACAAATTATTATGAAAGCAATCTCATCATTATTTTTAATTGCGTTAGGTTTTGCTGCCTGCCAAAACCACGACGTAAAAACCACAAATACTGCATCAGCAGATACGACAAACTATCCTTATGTTTTTAAGAAAGTTCAAGGATGGGAAATGAACAAGGACACGAAAAATAGTTTAACAGCGCTTCGTGTAATCAAGTCATTTGAAAAAATGGACACATCGGCTATGGGAAAATTATTACACGATAGCGTTTGGTTCAATCTTGATGGTTATAAATTCAAGGGCACTAAATCTGAGTTTTTGAATCAAATTCAGGGAGAGTTTGCGAAAATGAGTAGTTTTAAAATCGAAATGGAAGATATGGAATCGGTGATTAACAAAGATCAAACTGAAGAATGGGTAAGTTTGTGGTATAAACAGGTCACCACTACGAAAGATGGCCAAGTTGATACCATACAATTGTACAATGACTTTAAGCTTAAAGATGGAAAAATACTCGGTTTATCGGAATATGTTCAACATCCGATGAAAAAATAAAAAAGCCCGTTCGGGCTTTTTTACTATCGTTTCTCTCCACTGCCTGGAACATAGTGTAGTCCAGGCGTTAAATAATGAAGCAAAATTACCCGAGAGTACCTATAATTTATCGGGGAACATAAAAACACTCCGAATAGTATAAAACCAACGTAATACCATAAATTTTCATAAATCAGGTCCAAACCTAAAACATAAGATGCTACGCCAATAGTGATAATTTCTGCAACATTCATTGCATAACTCACAAACATTGCTACATAAAAGAAACCTGGTTCACGTTCAAATTTAAGGTTACAAACGGGGCAATAAATATTTGTTTTCTGCAGCTTGAAAGAGTAAGCATTACCTGTAAAAATAGCTCCCTGGCGGCAACGAGGACATTTACATTGTATAAAAGCTTGGAATTTAGATAACTCAGTCATGTTTTTAGTTAGTTAATTAAGGTAAAGTTAAAGCTAATAATAATCTTAATTTATGACCTACATCATGTTTATATAAGAAATCAATTAAGTTGTTTATCTAACTCAACCTAATAATTTTACCCTTATCCATATTTACGGATCCTTTTTCTCGCAATAACTTTATTTCTCGAATAACCGTCTCCACCCTCAATCCCGTCATGTCTGCCAGTTCTTGCCGCGTAACCTTCAAGCGCTCACCAATTTCAATATCAGCTAACAGGTAGTTTATAATGGTTAGTAGCCGGTGTTCAGCTTTTTCATTTGCCAATTCTTCCAACATCATAGATTTATAAAACAATCTATTGCTCAATGTTTTAATTAGATTGCTGCTGAAACCCGGAGTGTTTTCTATCAAATTGAAAAAATCTTGTTTGTTTACGGGGATAATTTCAGCATCCTTGTTGGCGATGGTAAAAGCCAGGTAACGCCTGTTTACAATTAAGGCGGGTTCACCAAAATATTGTCCAGCTTTGAAAATACCTTGAATAAATTCCTTACCGTCGTTACTTACGGTAATCATCCTCACCTCGCCTGTTCGAATAAAATAAACATACCTTGGTAACATTCCAGGCTCGTAAATAACCTTATCTTTTGGATACTTCTTAACAGCAAACCCCCGATCAATAAGTTCCTGTATATCCATAAAAGGTTAATTAAGGGTTTCCTTCATCAAATCTGTATAAAATTGCTTTAACGTAATTCCCATAGCAGCAACCTGTTGTGGAATAAAACTTGTAGCAGTTTGGCCGGGTATTGTATTAATTTCGATAAAATAAAACTTGCTCGTTTCGTGCTCCAGGAAATAGTCGATACGAACGACTCCCCTACAATTCAGCTTGATGTAAATCTCTTTTATAATTTGATGAACCCTTGCATATTCCTCTGCACTCATATTTCCAGGGGTGATTTCCTGAGTTGCTCCCGGCGTATATTTGGCTTCAAAATCAAAAAATTCATTCGCTGGAATAACTTCCGTAGTTGGTAAAACAGTAATCTCTCCTTTGGCACCATAAACACCAATTGAAAATTCACGGCCGCTAACAAACTCCTCGATTAAAACCTGGGTATCTTCATGGAATGCTTTATCAAGAGCACTCTCCAAGTCATCAGCATGTTTTACTTTACTCATGCCAATACTGCTGCCACCACTATTTGGCTTAACAAAGTAAGGTAACCTTAAATCTTGTTTAATTTTCTGTATATCGTACTTGCCGTTTTTGAAAATTTGAATAGATTTTGCCGTATGTAATTGCTCAATTCCATTAACAATAGCTTTAGTGTAACCCTTATTCATCGTAATGGATGAGGTTAGGGCATCGCATGTGGTATACGGAATGTTTAACATATCGAAATAACCTTGCAATTTGCCATCTTCTCCCGGAGAACCATGTATTGCAATAAATACACCATCAAATTTTATTTTCCTGCCTTCCAGCGTTAGTGAAAAATCATTCTTATCAATTTCAATTTTAACAGAATCTGCAGGCTCGTAAAACCATCCTTTATCGTTCAGCATGATTTTATAAACATCGTATAAATCTGCGTCGATATTTTGTGCAATGGTTGCTGCACTTTTTACCGAAACAACCCATTCGCCTGTGGTACCGCCTGTTAACAATGCAATCGTTTTTTTCATTTGGAAAACTGTTAATTATAAATAGAATTTGATCATAAATATATCCTCAAAAATATAAATATCTTTGAGCATTGTTTAATTTTGACGGATAGAATTGGCAATTGATGGTATTATATTTGCTCAGGGCAATGAATCCAACGATTCAAAAAATTACTATCAATTATTAATTAACTACATTTGAGTTTGCACGCTTAACACGAGAATTTAAGATTCATGTCTAAATTTATAGATTATTTAAAAACTAAATCATTTAGGAACAACATTTTAGCTGCCGTTTTAACTGTTGTTGGCCTACTACTCATCGCATTTTTCAGCTTAAGGTATTACACCAAACATGGTCAGGGATTGAATGTTCCTATGGTTAAAGGTTTGGCATTTGAACAAGCGGTACAAAAACTGGAAGATGCCGGATTGAAGTATGAAGTAGATTCAGTTTTTATCATGGATCAGCCTGCAGGAATCGTGATTGATCAGGATCCTGATCCAAACACTTTTGTAAAAGATAACAGAACAATTTATTTAACTATAAATGCAGGGAAAACTCCGAATACGAAATTTCCTGATATTGCTTTTAAAACCCTAAGAGAGGCGCAAGCTATCATTGAAAGTTCGCGGCTAAAACTTGGAGATACTACTTACAAGCCCGATGTGAGTAGAGATGTAGTTTTAGAAGCGTCATTTGGCGGGTCTCCTATTCAGGCTGGAGATATTATTCCCGTTGGTTCAAGAATCAATTTAGTTTTAGGTGATGGAAGAGGCAGTGAAGAGGTTGATGTACCACAATTGGTTGGCCTAACCGTAGATGAAGCGAAATTCAGCTTAAAAGGTTCTAATTTAAGCCTTGGCAATATCTTATACGAAGGTAGTATTATAGACAGTGCTAACGCAGTAATTGTAAAACAAGATCCAATGCCTGCTGATTCAGTAACGAAAGTTGCTATCGGAACCAGAATTAACATCACTTTATCAAACAAAGAACAATAAAACAACAATGACTGAAGTAGAAAAAAAGAATATAAGTGCTGGGAAAAAAATAGCAATTGCAATTGGTGTGGTTGTTATTTTAGTTGCCGGATATTTTGCGCTAAACATTTACCAACTTTATTTTGCCCCTAACATTACTGAAAATCAAAAGTATTTGTACATCAAAACTGGCCAAAGTTATGATGAATTAATTTCTGAAATTAAAAAAAGGGATATCTTAAAAAGCCCGTCATCTTTCGAAGCCGCGGCTGCAAAAATGAATTTAGCACCGAACCTAAAACCTGGTCGTTACCGCTTAAAAAAAGGCATGACGAACAGAACACTTGTTAATTTGATCAAGGCCGGAAACCAGGAACCGGTGAAATTAAAGTTCCAAAATATCCGCAAAAAAGAAAATTTTGCTGCCTACCTGGCCAGTAACCTCGAGGCAGATTCGTTAAGCTTTATTTTGGCTTTAGATTCTTCAGCTTTAATTTCTAAATATGGATTTAATCAGGATAACATTTATACCATGTTTATTCCAAATACTTATGAAATGTACTGGAACATCTCTCCGGTAGATTTTTTAGAGAGGATGCATAAGGAGTATGATAAATTCTGGACTGCAGAACGCAAACAGAAGGCTGCAAGTTTAAACCTCAACCCTGCTCAGGTGTATACTTTAGCATCTATTGTTGATGCTGAAGCGTTATTTGATAAAGAAATGCCGATTATCGCTGGCTTGTACCTAAACAGGTTAAACAAAGGTATTTTATTACAGGCAGATCCAACAGTTATTTTTGCCAATAACGATTTTACTGTGAAACGCGTTACAGGGAAATTATTGCAGGTGCAATCGCCATATAATACTTACAAATATGCTGGTTTGCCTCCAGGACCTATCATGATGCCTAGCATCAATGCAATTGATGCGGTGCTGAATCGCAACCAGAACAATTACATATACATGTGTGCAAAAGAAGATTTTTCCGGATATCATAATTTTGCTGAAACTAAAGCAGAGCATGAAATAAATGCAAAAAAATATCGTGAGGCGTTAAACAAGAAAAATATCTTCAGGTAATGTTTATACATGAAACTAAAGTAAAAGTTCGCTATGCCGAAACCGACCAGATGGGAGTTGTTCATCATGGAAATTATGCTTTGTATTACGAAATCGCCAGAACTGAATGTTTTGAAGCCTGTTCTGGAATCACTTACGAATCTATGGAAGCTGATGGTGTGATGCTGCCACTTTTAGAACTACAGTCTAAATTCCTGAAACCTGCGTTGTACAATCAGATACTTACTGTAAAATGTATAGTGAGGGATTTACCGACCGTTCGTTTAAATGTAGAATATGAAATCTACAATGAGAAGGAAGAATTAATCAATATTGGTAAAACAGTTTTGGTATTTGTTGATAAAAACTCAAGAAGACCATGCCATCCACCAGTTAACTTTATGGAAGGCGTTAAAAAACATTTTACAGCATAATAAATGGAATGGCTACACAGGCAATTATTACATCTTAAAATCTATTCTAAATTCATTGAATGGACCAAAGGCTGCATACTGCCCGGCTTTAGCCCCCTACCGTTATATACTGTTGCCACATTTTTTTTCAGGGAAATTGGAAAAGATACGCTTGTAAATAAGTCTTCATCATTGGCATATAGTTTTATGCTGGCAATATTTCCGGGCATCATCTTCTTATTTACCCTGATCCCCTTTATCCCGATTAAAGGTTTCCAGGATCAGTTACTAAATTTGATAGAGTTGGTATTGCCACATAATGCTTACGATGCGTTTGAGTCTACGTTAAAAGATATTGTTAAAAATCAAAACACCGGTTTGTTATCCTTTGGTTTTTTATCAGCCATCTTTTTTGCAACAAATGGCGTGAAAAACTTAATGAAAGCCTTCAATAAATCATCTTTAATTATTGAAACCAGAGGCTGGCTGAAGCAACGTTTAATTGCGTTTGTGCTAACTTCAGTAATTTGCCTTTCCATAATCGTTTGCATTAGCGCCATGGCTATTGGTGAAGTTGCACTGAATTACATTAAAGGTGAGTTACACATTAAAGATAGCTTAGCTGTTTATGCTATTAATTTTACCAGGTGGGCTCTTCTTGCAATTCTATATTTCATAACCATTTCAATTTTGTACAGGTATGGACCTTCACATGCTAAAAAATGGAAATTATTTAGTGCTGGCTCATGGTTGGCTACAATTTTGGCTTTTTTAACTATTTGGGGCTTTTCTTACTACATTAACCATTTTGCGTCGTATAATAAGGTATATGGATCAATAGGTACGCTCATCGTTGTAATGATTTGGCTGTATCTGAATTCTTTGATTTTATTGATTGGTTTCGAGCTAAATGCTAGTGTTGATGTGAGTAAGAGAAGTGTTAAAATAATAAGACCAACCTTTAACTTGTTTAAAAAGTCGGATCCCATAGACGGAAATATTCAGAAAAAATAATTTTTTCTACCTCTGTGTTAAGCAATTATCAATTTAATATAAAAAAAAAGCATTCATAGTTTGCAGTTTTAACCGGAGTTTGTACTTTTGCCCCCGGAGAGCTGGCAGAGTGGTCGAATGCGGCAGTCTTGAAAACTGTTGACTGTAACAGGTCCGGGGGTTCGAATCCCTCGCTCTCCGCAGAAAGGTTACCTTAAAAGGGTAACCTTTTTTTCATTAAGAAATTTTTTTTCAAAAAAAAAGACTATCCGGTTAAGGATAGCCTTCATATTATTTTATTAGATTTCAGCTTCAAATTTAAACAATCGTAATATTAATTTTGAATATAAATCTTATTCGACTGTGACTGATTTTGCAAGATTTCGAGGCTGATCCACATTGCAACCTCTCATCACCGCAATATGGTAAGAAAGTAGTTGTAGAGGGATTGTTGCCAAAAGCGGTAGGAATGCCTCGTTAGCGTCGGGTATTTCTATCACGTAATTAACCATATCTTTTACCTTTTGGTCTCCCTTGGTTACTATCGCGATTACAATGCCTTTCCGAGCCTTAACTTCCTGAATGTTGCTAATTACTTTTTCATATGATGAATTCTTAGTTGCAATAAATATGACTGGCATTTGTTCATCAATTAAAGCAATTGGACCATGTTTCATTTCTGCGGCTGGATAACCTTCAGCGTGGATATATGATATTTCTTTTAATTTCAAGGCACCTTCCAGCGCAACCGGAAACCCACACCCCCTTCCTAAAAATAAACAGTTGGTGGCATCTTTAATTTCTGTGGCAATGTATTTTATCAATTCATTTGATTCGAGAGCGAGCGAAACTTTGGCTGGAATTTCATCTAGTGCAGTAAGCAGTTCTGTCAATTCACTATTGTTTAATGTGCCCCGTTGCTGCGCCATGTAAAGTGCTATGAGCGTCAAAACAGTTACCTGGGCAGTAAAAGCTTTTGTAGAGGCGACTCCTATTTCCGGTCCTGCATGAGTATAAACACCTGCATCACTTATCCTTGGAATTGATGCACCTGCAACATTGCAAATACCAAAAATAGTAGCGCCTTTTTCTTTCGCCATTTCGATGGCTGCCATGGTATCTGCCGTTTCTCCTGATTGAGAAATGGCGATTACCACATCTTTTTCTGTAATGATTGGATTCCGGTATCTGAATTCTGACGCATACTCCACTTCGACAGGGATGCGGGCATAATCTTCAATCAAATATTCTCCAACTAATCCCGCATGCCATGATGTTCCACAGGCAACGATAATAATCCGATCAATATTTTTTAGTTTATTAGCAAATTCTTTAATCCCTCCCAACTGAACTTTACCTAACTCAGGGTAAATACGACCACGCATACAATCCCTTATCGAACGCGGCTGTTCAAAAATTTCCTTTAACATAAAGTGCTCATATCCGCCTTTTTCTAACATCTCTAACTTCATATTAAGTTCTTGAATGGTTGGTGTTTGAATAACGTTGTCTAAACGTTTAATTAATAGTTCATCCTTATTAATCACCGCAATCTCGTTATCGTTAAGGTAGATCACGTTTTTCGTGTATTCAACAATTGGTGTTGCATCAGAAGCTACAAAATATTCACCGTTACCCACGCCAATCACCAAAGGACTACCTTTTCTGGCAACGTACAGGCGATCGGCTTGATTTTTATCCATCACCACAATTGCATAAGCTCCAACAACTTCATTTAGTGCTAAACGTATCGACTCAAGCAAATCAGTACCTTCTATGTTTCGAATTTCTTCAATTAAGTGAATAAGAACCTCGGTATCTGTTTCACTGGCAAAATGATGTCCGCGATTTAATAATTCTTCCTTTAAAGTTGCGTAATTTTCAATGATACCATTATGTATGATAGAAAGGTTTCCACTATTTGAAGTATGGGGATGTGAATTCCGATCTGATGGCTGACCATGGGTTGCCCATCTGGTATGACCCATCCCAACATTTCCTGAGCAGTCTAGTTCCTTTGCGAAATCTTCTAAAACACTAACCTTCCCTGCTTTCTTGTAAATTTTTTGGTTAAAAGAATCCATTACAGCAATACCTGCGCTGTCATAACCCCTGTACTCCAGTCTTTTCAATCCTTTTAAAACAATTGGCCAGGCATCGCGAGAACCAATGTAACCTACTATTCCACACATAATAAAAAATTTAAAATAATTTTAGCCTAGATGATTTGTTTTTCACTGACATTATTTATGCCTATCAAATCCATAAAAATAAATTTAATGCCTTCTAACAATGTCTTTTTTTTACTTACTAGAATTAAAGGAAACCAATCGTCGTGATATAACTCGACTACCTGGTTTTGAATTATATAATGCTTACCAGATTTTACGCGTCTTTGTTTTATTGGCAAAACCTCACCAGATAGAATCTTAATTATGATTTTTACGATAAGCTTTGTGTATTTTACAGACTCCTCCTGCTTACAGTCAATAGAAAGAATCCATAATTCATTCATCGTATTATATTGAATACTGGTTTTCATTGAAAAATAAGCTAATGTGTATAAACGACTTATGAATAGTTATCGGATAAATCCCCAAGCAACCCTAATGCCTATAAAATTATTATTGCTATCACAATCATAGAATTTGCTATTGCTTTCAAACCTTAAGCCAACATCAATATAATCGCGTTCATGAATGTAGAAGATAACCCCTGCTTGAGGAGCATATACAAATGCAGCCTTTTTACCATCTACACAATCGGCTTTATTAAGGAGAAATGAAAAACCTATCTCTGACTGAAGATATAAATTGCTTCGATAAAAATACTTTAGTCCTGCTTTAAAGGGCACAGACCTCAAATCTTCAACTAAATGATTATAAGTCTCCGTAGTAAAAACGTTATTGAAACCTGCATTAACGGTTCCATATAGTTGATTTTCGATAAAAGGGAATTCTGCCTGGATAGACACACCAAATTTACCCCCATATTTTGTCGCCAGGTAACCCGTTGCTAAACCCGTTTCAATTCCGGCACTATATCTTATTCCTGTACCATAAAAAATTTTAGATTGTGCTTTAGAGATTTGACTGCATGCTAATAGCAATACAGCCAGGGCGAGAGTGTTAATAGTTTTCATAATAAAAAATTTAGGAGCATACAACTCCAGCGCCAAAGAATTTTGGTTTATGAGATGTATAAATTTTTACAATGGATTAGAAGAAAGTAGCTCGCAATAGCCGCAAGCTCTTTTTATAGTTGACTATGGAAAGTCGCTATGGTACAATGGGGAATTCTTTAATGTTATTGCGAGGTTTTGAATGATTTAAAACAATTTCCTTCTCATCTGTTTTATCAGATACTTGGCTTAGCAGTTCATTGTATTTCTCTAATAACTGAATGTATTTATTCATCCAAAAATATACTGAATTGGTGTCAGCTTTATTACTATCATTCCGTTGGTATGCATCAAAAACTTCATGAAGCCTGTTACCATGCTTGGTGAATGTTTCAGGAAGCTCAACAGAAAAGTCATGACCGATTACGGCTCCAACTTTCCAAATAATTTCGGGGCTTAAGCTTTTTTGATCAAACCAGTTGTAAATAGTGCGTCTACTAACGCTCAGTTTCCTGGAAAGCTCACTGATTCCCATGCGGTCCTGGCGTACTACACGCTCAAGTACCTGTCCTACATTTAAACTCATGACTGTTAATTTAAATCTGAATTAGATATTTTAAATAGATCAACAACCGGGACGAATGGTAAGTAGCAATTTATGAAAAAATATGATTAAATCAAATTTAGATCATTATATCCATCAGTTAGCCATTAGCAAATCAAGATCGCTGTATCTCGAATTATTACTGATATAATCTGGAACTATTTCTTTCATCTTTTTAACCATAGCAAAATCATCGCCATCATCATTAAGTTCAATTAAATCTTTTATCGCCTTATTTACATATAAATAGCTATAAGAAACTTTTTTTGAGATTTTTATTTTAGGATGATGTGTTTCAATAAGTTGTTCTTCTTGCAAGAGTAGTTCTTCATGCAGCTTCTCGCCTGGCCTTAATCCTGTAAATTCTATCTTGACATCAACATTTGGCGTCAAACCAGCTAGCCGAATCATATTCTCTGCGAGGTCAACAATTTTAATTGGTTTTCCCATGTCAAAGAGAAAAATTTCACCGCCTTTGCCCATTGCTCCTGCCTCCATAACTAATTGTACCGCTTCAGGTATAGTCATAAAATATCTTGTAATTTCAGGATGCGTTACTGTTACAGGTCCTTTTTTTTCAATCTGATTTTTGAATCGCGGAATAACAGAACCATTTGAACCTAACACGTTTCCAAAGCGAGTGGTAACAAAACGTGTTTTCTGTTCCCTATTTTTATAATGTTCCATCAGGTCATCGTCGAAACTATTATTTAACGACTGTATATAAATTTCTGCAATTCGTTTCGATGCACCCATTATATTAGTCGGCCTAACAGCCTTATCAGTTGATATCATTACAAATTTTTCAACCTCAAATTCTATTGACATATCAGCCATGTTTTTTGTGCCTAAAACATTGGTCAAAATTGCTTCTGCAGGATTCCCTTCCATCAATGGAACATGCTTATAAGCTGCAGCATGGAAAACAATTTGGGGCTTATACACCTCAAATAGCGTTCTTAATCTGCTTTGATTTTGTACATCGGCCATAAATAATTTGATGTTTCCGGCCTGAAAGCTGTCTTCTAACTCAAGCTGTAATTCATGAATTGGCGTTTCGGCCTGATCACATAAAATTAACATTTCAGGTTGATATTGAATTGCTTGCCTAACAATTTCCGAACCGATAGACCCTGCAGCACCAGTTACTAAAATACGTTTACCCTGCAAATCTGCCAATATGTTTTGCTTGTTCAGTTTAATTGGTTCACGTTCTAACAGATCCTCAATTTTTAAATCACGCAATTGGTCGGAGCTAAATTTACCATATAACCATTTGTTAGAAGGCGGAACCATAATTACCTTCATGCCTGCACTTACGCAGGTGTCGATAATTTGTTTCCTGTTTAAGGTGTTCACGGAATCTTCAGCAAAGAGGATCTTGTTTATACCACATTTGCGTTTTAAAACGGAAATTGATGATGAGTGATAAACTTTCTTTTGCTCCAGATATTTGTCTACACGATCTTTATTGTCATCAATAAAACCGAATACATTCAGGTTAGATTCTTTATCATTCTCTATTGCTCCTTTAATCAATATTGCTTTTTTTTCAGATCCGTATATTAAGATGTTTTCGGCCTTTTTCTCGTTTTTCAGATCTCTAAAAAATAGGAAGATATTTTTAACACAAATACGCAAAAAAATAAGAATTGAAGACGAGATAAAAAAATTGAGGATAAGCGCCTTATCCATCTGTGCCCATGCTAATTGCAAACCTTGAGCTAGGATTTTATTTAGGCCGACAAATAGAACACTTGTTACAAAGACAGCAAGGAAGACACGCATGATATCAGCTGTATTCGAATACCTAATAATGCCCGTATGCAGTTTCATGATCATAAATACACATATAGCAATTGCGCAGTACAGGCCAACATAAATGTAGTTATGAAAACTCAATACTTTGGTAATATGTAATGTATTTGTTAGCAAGATTGAAACAAATAGTGTCCAAAATACTATTGATTGATCAATTAATAGTATTAGCCATCTTGAATGTGCCTGATCGGGAAATAACAACTTTTTCATACTTGAGAATCATTAAATGTTAAATTATTTACTGGTGAGACATTCTATAAAGCGGAAAAAAATCAACTTTATCATCAATTGAGTTTCCAGCTCGAAGAACGAGGTCGTTATATGCTTTCGGGTTGGCTATGTATCGCCAACTTCTATATTCTAGCGTGAAATCGGAAAATCCTAATTTCCATTCAAATAAAGAATTTTCCTTAAAGCCTAAACCCCCACCTAGATGATAGTATTTCATACCGATATTGCGCCCAAGTAAGCTTACTTCATCAACTAGAAATTTTGCTGGAGAATAGCGGAGGTATTGTGAATCAGTAGCAATGAGGTGTCCCTGAATGATGCCATTATTACACATAATGATGCTTCCACAAATTATTTTATCATTATCATAAACCAAGATCAGCTTTGCTACATATTTGTCTGTATTTAACAGTTTTGTAAAATATTCTTCAGTAAAAAGGTAAAACTCTGATGCATTAATTCGGTTCATATTTTGCTGATACAAGAGCGTGAAAGCAGCAATGTTTTCCTGAGAAGAACAATCCTTTATATGGAAACCCATCTTTCGGCACTTTTTGATACTGTCTAATGTAGTTTGACGGTATTTTTTTCGCTGAATTTCAATCGGATTTCTCAAATCGATAGCGACGGTTTTGCCGTTATCATAGAGACCATTAAATTGTCCTAGTACAATTTTTTGCTCAAAAAATGGATGCATCTTGGAAAAAACCGATACAATATTTTCAGCATCTAAAAATTTAAGAAATGAATTCTTAAATCTCACTGATAATCTCGACGGTATATTAGCGAATGTGAAATTTGAAATTGGTCCTGAATAGCCGTATACGGAATGCAAGTCAAAGTAGCTGGTTTTAGATATTTCGCGTTTTAATAATGGAAGTGCGATGAAATCATCTCCTTCTTGATAAACAAAAAGTAATGGTGCGCCTGCTTCTGTTAAAGAATGATAGTGCCAGCTATGATAGAAATCAGTTTCTACCGCTCGATTCACCAAATTAACCCAATCGCTTTTTTGATCGATTGTTAATGTGCAAACAGTTGCAGGAGCGTTTTCTTTTATAACCGACATAATCAAAAAAATTAATGCAAATTGATTAAGATGCCACTTCTGAAATCCTATAAAGCGGAAAAAAATCTATCGTCGAATCAAGATTTAAAGATTTCTCGATAACAAGGGAATTATATAAATCATCATTTGCGATGTACCGCCAACTATTAAATTCATAGCACAGGTCAGAAAATCCCTTTTTCCAACCGAATAGTTTATCTTCTTTAAAATTTACACCGCCTCCTAGATTAAAGTACTTGTAGCCTAGTTTACGACCGATAACTGTAATTTCATCCGTTAGCAGTTTTGCAGGTGAGTCGAAAAGATAAGCATCTAGTGTGGCAAGTAAATGAACCTGCATAATCTCATTTGTACAAACTACAATCGCTCCAGAAATAGCCTGATTATCTTTAAACACTAAAAATAATTTTGTATCAAATTCATCAGCGCTTAGGAGGTTAACAAAATAAGCTTCATCAAACAAGTAACTTTCTCGTGCTCCAATTCGCCGCATATTTTCAGCATAAATTTTAGTAAAAATCTTAGCATCATTCAGGTTAGTAGATAGATGAACTTCATAGTCTCTTTTGCGAAGACGCCTAATTTTTTCTTTAACACTCTTCCTATAACCCGCTCTTTGAGTTTCGATAGTAGTAGTAAGATCGATAGCTACAGTTTTGCCATTGGAATGAATGCCAGAAAATTTCTCCATCAGAAACTGTTGATCGAAAAATGGATGTAACCTCGAGAACACGGTCACATTTTTTCCGGTAGCTAAAAATTCAAGAAAACTAGCTTTAAATCTTTCCATTAAACCATCATCCAAATCTCTGAAGTTTTTATTTGATATTGGGCCAGCATAACCATATACGGAAGTGAAATCGAAAAAATCGGAATTCGGGATTTTCCTTCTTAATAATGGAAAGGCTATATAGTCGTCATTTTCTTCAAAAACAAATAAGATGGCTACACCACTACTATCTAAAGAATGATAATACCAAGTGTGATAAAAATCATAGTGAAGTGCATTTTTCACATACGCGGTCCATTCCGTTTTTTGGTGGATTGATAGAATTTTTTTCATTTGAGGAGTTCGTTAATTGTACGTTAGGATTTAAGTGGTAAGGGTAATACCCTTTAACGATTTTGCGTCTATCCCCATCCTTATAAAGTTGCCGCTTTGCGTAATTGGTTTAAAGCCTACTTTTTTGTAAATGGAAAAAGCTGCTAGATTATCAGCATGAACCTCTAGAAAAATGCAATTTAAGTCGAGATTGTAGAATGCGTACTTCAGCAAAAGTATTGAGGCGCAATAGCCAACGCCTTTGCCCCAAAACTGCCGTTCTCCAATAAATAAATGAAATTCTGCACTTTCGGTTGTGATGTTCAAAAGTTGGATATTGCCGATATATTGATTATTAATTTTTAAACATATTGCAAATCTCTTCTCGTTTTCACGATTAATTCTATCTAAAATCCATTGGCGCTCCATTTCAGAAGTAATGTATCCTGATGATACGAATTTTGTGAAAACCCAAATTTTAGGGTCATTCCTCCACTTAGATGATATTGTAGCATCTTCGACCGTTAATGGTCTTAAATAAATTTCGGTTTTCATACTAAAGATTTTACAACTTTCACAATCCTTTCCATATCTTCAAGCTTGTAGCGATGATCGATGGGTAGTGCGATTAGGTTATCAGTAAGAAAATACTCAAAAGTACCAGGCAGTGTCCACTGGTAAACATTCGGCCAATAAGTAGCAATAAATATTTTCCGTTCTATTAACTTTTTCTTCAGGCTTGAATCATCTATAAGTAAGGGATAGGCCATAGCCACATCTCCGGAAGTGTAATTCATTTTCAGCAAATTAATGTCAAAAAATTGATCATGTAAATAGTTGAAATTATTTTTTCGTGACGTTATACATTTTTGATAGTTTGTGCTCGCCAGAATAGATTTTGTAATTTGCGACATCTCCAGGATATCATTGTTTACCAGATTTCTGTTATTTTCAAGATAATCAGCGTAACCTTTTTCTATGTTGATATCAACCCCTTTTATCAAATGCGAAAATCGGTTTATGGATTCATCTTGCTGCAGTTGCAAGGGTTTATGAGATCCAATATGAAGATATGCCCCATCAGGCACTCCAAAAAATTTCCGACATGAATAAAATGTGTCAGCGTTATTTATGGGGTGTGTAAAAAATGCCTGGGCATTATCTATTATGATATTTTTAATTTTGTTAGTTAATGATGTAACTATATCCGTTTTTATACCGAAGTAATTTGTATATAATAAACAGCTTTCTTCGTCAATGATAAAATCGATAATTGGAAATAGATTTTCATCAAGTCTGTAATATTTATATGCAATCTTAAGTTTTCGAAGTGGTTCTAATAAAACTTCGCATGTAAAATATGGCAAATAAATTGTTTTAAATTTTCTAATGCGCAAAATATATTCAAGCGCATTTCTCCCAGTATTAAGAGCTATCAGATCAGGATGATAAACATCGCCATCATCAAGCTGTAGACCTATAAACCCACCTAACGACTTCGTTAATGGCATTTTGAGTTCCATTTTAATAAGTTTTAACCTTGATCGGATTTATACATTCTTTGCTCAACAGGCTGATAGTATTCATGCAAGCTTGCCGGAACCCTTGCATTATAGCCTATGATTTGCCTTAAATCTGCGGCCAAAGTTTCCCCAAATTCATAACCTAAATAACGGGGATAATCAAACTGTTGTTTAATGTATGGTTTGGTAAAGCCTAGGGTCAGCGCACGGCGAACCTTTCGTGTATAGTTTATTCCGCCGGCATGCCAAAGATTAGAATCAAACAAAATAATGCTCCCTTTTTTCGCTATTGCTTGCTGCGCATATGATTTAAAATACTTCTCGTCTGGCCGGCGATCTAATTTATGCGAACCTGAGAGAAAATGTGTTGCACCATTGAACAATGTAAAGTCATCAAGAACAATGATCATTTGAATCATAATATTATTTTCACTCGAAAATGTCCTCACATCCCGGTGAATATTTTGAATATATGTTTTCGTTTTCTTTGAATTAATTACTCCGTTGATGCCATTCAAGATGTAATTGCCACCAAGAAAATCTTTAAGCTCCCGATGGCAGTAAAGTTTACTTAACAATTCCAATGAGAAGTTGTCTTTCTCAAGCAAGTGATGTAATGTGCCTTCCATGTTTACTTCAATGCCGTTCAACATTTGAATTTCCCGTCTCATATTGTAGGAGGAATCAAAAGCTGCTATAATATCTGATATTAACTTTTGACTAATTGCTTTTTCGTAGACTACCCAGCCATATTCATCAATAGCCTGCCTAAAATCGGCTAGGGTCGCTCTTTTGTAAATAAATGTATTCTTCACAATTCAAGGTTTTTTAGATGATTAATATTAATTTGATTGATTTAGTCGATTGGATTGATCTAAGTAATTAGGTTCCGAATAATTCTGGATTTTAAGGCTGAACTGGCTAAATCCGCCTTGCGACACTGGATTATCAGCAAAGGAATCACAGTACGCTTTAGCAGCTAAACTTCAAATCCATCTAAGTTGGAGAAAATCATATTATAGTTAATGTAGATGCCCTACCACTTACCAGCGATTATTAGCTTGTTTTTTTGCCTAAAAAAGAATCAAAATTCATTTATATTAGTTATGCATTATAAAACGTAACTTAATATTTGTTGGTTATGAATAAAAACTTCTCAAAGGCAATGAGTGTATTACGTCATAGCAATATTTTGTTAACGCTGTGGCATAATATCATTTTAGGATATTTTCCTACCATTTTACTAATCATCTACAAGCGTACAAAAATTGCAGTTCATCGAACTGCTCAGGTAAACCTAAAAAATAGAATCCAAATTGGTTCTGCCTGGGAAGGTACTAACCATAGCTTTTCAACTTTAATGGTTGCTGAAAATGCTAAACTAATCGTTCATGGAAACTTCGATTTTCACACCGGAATTTTTATTGCGGTAAATAAGAATGCCATACTCGAAATAGGAAGCGGATACACAAATAACGATGTTGATATTTCATGTTTTCATTCTATCAAAATTGGAAACAATGTTGCGATCTCCAAAGGGGTAATTATCAGAGATTCTGATAACCACGAAATCGGAGAAGGCGGAAATGATATCAGTAAACCTATCGAAATTGGTGATAACGTTTGGATTGGCTTGAGAGCAATTATTCTAAAAGGTGTTAAAATAGGAAATGGATCTATCATTGCCGCCGGATCTTTAGTTAATAAGGATGTTCCGGCAAATTGTTTGGCAGCAGGAGTACCAGCTAAAATAATTAAGGAGAATATTAGCTGGAAATAAAATCTGGTAAGCGTTTTACATCATTCAGGACGCAACTTTCATTATTTTTAACATCTGTGCATTTACCAAATTTACGTCGAACTTTTTTTCGGCGAATAACCGTCCGTTCCGCCCATTTAAAACGATATCAGTTGAGTTTGAAAGGTAATGCATCATTGAACCTGCCAGTGCGGCAACATCTCTAACAGGTATCAAGAAGCCATTCCTGCCGCTTGGTAAATCTGTTACAGTTTCTCTGCAACCGACAGAATTACATGTAATTATAGGTCTACCCATAGCCATGCCCTCAAGCAAACATCGTGGTACTCCTTCTCCATAATATGAGGGTAAAACAATTACGGATGCATCTCTGATATATGGCTTCACATCATTTACTAATCCTAAATAGTCGATAACCTCGCCCGATTTAATTTTATGAAAAAGATCCTCGGTAATTGAATCTATATTGTTATAGTGCAGCATTATTTCAATGTGATTATATATGTATCAATACGAATGGAAAATCAGGGGCTATTATTGGAACAACGGCCAGCAAACTTATAGTTGTTTCACCTGTACCAGTAGTAAGTATTCCAAGTACACGGTCATCGAAAAAGTTGACCAGTGTGTGCTACGCCAGCAACATGGTAAATTATCAAAAAGAAATCAGAAAGGTTATTACTTTCGCGGAGCCACTAGAAGCTTCGATAACCATGTTGCACATTGTTAATCCAAAAGAAAATCTTCCGAAAGCAACAGCAGTAGAAACCAAACTTTTAAAAAAAACGGAGCGAAATGTTAAGGTGAAGTATTCAAAACGAAATCTGGAACAAACCTTATGCGAAGATATAAATAGCGCAGTAAAAAAAATTAAACCAGGACTTATGGTGTTTTTTATCCACCGGTCGCAGCCCTATTGGAATGCAATGTTTCACCCAGCTAATATTAAGCCCCTTTCCTTCTACGCAAAAATCCCAATTCTCAGTTTTAAAAAGTGATTACCATATTTACAACAAGTAGTCTTATTTAAAGATGAACTATCTTTATTAGCTTGGTTACATGATAAGACTGCAACTCGCCCAAAACCGATAAAACAATTTGGTTTTTGAATTCCAAAAACTGGAGAGTATGTGTTAAGGTTGCCATATAAAAAAAGAGGCTTTTGCCTCTTTAATTATCCTGATGTTTACTTTTTAAGCTTTAGTTGCACTATTTTCGGCACTAATTTTTAGCTGCTTGTTAATGCGTTGTAAAACATCATCAATATCAAATGGTTTACTGATATAATCGTTTGCAAAGGCTGCGATAGCTTTTTGCTCGCTATTATTCTGAGCAGACATTACTATAATTGGAATGTGTTTGGTGAAAATGTCTGTTTTTAAATCCTCACAAATTTCTGCACCATTACCATCTGGTAACATTACATCTAGTAAAAACAGATCAGGCATGGCATCCTGAATGTTTTTCTTTAATTCGGCGAATGTTGAAGAAAGTTGTAATTCGAAACCTTCTTCTTTTAATAAAATTTCAATGACATTCCTTATTTCCTGATCATCCTCTAAAATGTGTATTCGTTTAGTTTCCATATTCAAATTATATTGTTTTGGTTCAAGTGCTGTTTTTTTTCAAATTCTACACAATAGTAACAGTAACACCTAAGCCCTCTAAATGTTTTACAATTTGTTCAGAAATTCCTTTATCGGTTATAATATGATCAATTTCTTCCAAACCGCATATTTTTCCAAACCCCCTTTTTCCGAATTTTGTAGAGTCGGCTAATACAACCGTTTTTTGAGCTGCATTTATCATTTTACGATTTAGATGAGCTTCCATTGCATTTGTGGTGGTTAGTCCGTAATCTAAGTCGATTCCGTCAACGCCTAAAAACAATTTGTTAAAATAAAAATCACCTAAAACCTGTTCCGCATAGGCGCCCATAACCGATGAAGAACTTTTTCTAAGTAACCCTCCTAATTGTATAACCTCTATACTTGGTTCACGCATCAATTCTAAAGCGACGTTTAAAGCTGAGGTTACAACTGTTAGCGTTGTGCCCGAAGGAATATTTTTAGCGAAATAAAAAACAGTCGTTCCTGATGCTATTACTATCGAGTCGTTTTCGTTTAGTAATGAAACTGCGGCTAATCCTATTTTATTTTTCTCAGTTGATTGTATTTTTTCCTTTTCGTTTACTGGTCGGTCTACGGTGTATGGATTATTTATTGTTGCACCACCATGTGTTCTAAATAGTAAGGTCTTATCCTCTAGAAGTTTTAAATCCTTTCTTATTGTTACAGATGATACTTTCAACTCCTTACACAAATCTACAACATTGATGTATTGATCTCGTTGTAAGCGATTTAAAATAAACTGGTGCCGCTCTGCTAAATTCATCATAAAACTATACTCTCTATTTGAGGTGCAAAATAGCAAATTAAATTTTCAAAACAGATGGTGAGAATTATTTAATCATTTTTTAACATCCTTATTGTATTATTTCGAAAATGATTATTTATACTTGCGTATTGTTTCGTTTTATTATTTTTATAAAGTAAATGGAAAGACTTCACCAACATAATCTTAAAAGCAACAGCACATGGGACATTATCATTATTGGCGGTGGAGCTACCGGTTTGGGTACAGCGCTTGATGCCGTTACCCGAGGCCTTAAAACTTTATTGATTGAACAATCGGATTTTGCTAAAGGAACATCAAGCCGAAGCACCAAACTTGTACACGGTGGGGTTAGGTATTTAGCCCAGCGTGATATTGGTTTGGTTAAACATGCACTGCTCGAAAGAGGTTTATTACAAAAAAACGCCAGGCATTTAGTAAATAAAGAAGCATTCATTATCCCTTGTTATGATTGGTTTTCAGTAGCCAAATATTTAACCGGACTAACCATCTATGATTGGCTGGCTGGAAAATTTAGCTTTGGAAAATCGAAATTCTTTTCCAAAAAGCAAACTTTGGAAATGATGCCTGGCATCAAGGAAGACGGCCTGAAAGGCAGTGTTCGTTATTACGATGGTAAATTTGATGATGCCAGGTTAGCAATAAACATTGCTCAAACAGCAATTGAAAAAGGTGCTACATTATGTAACTATACGAAAGTAACTGCTCTACTTAAAAATTCAAGTAACAATGTGAATGGTGTGGAGCTGCTGGATACTATTACAGGTGAAACATCGCAACAACATGCAAAAATTGTAATCAATGCCACAGGAGTTTTTGTTGATGACATCCTTAAGATGAACAATCCACATTCCAAAAAAATGGTTCGGCCAAGCCAGGGCGTACATGTTGTTTTAGATAAAAGTTTTCTAAAAAGCGAATCAGCACTTATGATTCCTAAAACATCAGATGGCAGAGTACTTTTTGCAGTTCCGTGGCATCAACATTTATTGGTAGGCACTACAGATACTCCCTTAAATGAACACAGTTTAGAGCCAAGAGCATTGAAACAAGAAGTAGATTTTATTATGGCCACTGCTGCTTCATACTTTAAAATAAGGCCAGAGGAAAAGGATATTTTAAGTGTGTTCTCAGGATTACGCCCACTTGCCGCCCCTACCAATGGTGATAGTGGTAGTACCAAAGAAATTAGCCGAGATCATAAACTAATTGTTTCAGCAAAAGGTTTAATCACCATCACGGGTGGTAAATGGACCACCTATCGAAGAATGGCAGAAGAAACTGTAGATCTGGCGGTTCAGCATGCTAAATTAAATGCCAGTCCCTGTATGACAAAAACGTTAAAAATTCACGGGAGTATGGAAACCAAAGGAGATCATTACCTTGATATCTACGGAACAGATAGAGCAAATATTGAAAAGCTGGCTCAACAGGAACCTGAACTAAATGAAAAACTTCATCCTGCTTTTCCCAACATCAAGGCAGAGGTGGTATGGTCTGCAAGAAACGAAATGGCAGAAACAATTGAAGACATTTTAAGCAGGAGATTACGAATTTTATTTATAGACGCTTATGCTGCTAAAGAGATGGCACCAGTTGTGGCCTCGCTCCTCGCCAAAGAACTTAAGCAACAAATTAGTTGGGAAAACGATCAGATCAATAATTTTAATAATTTAGCCAATGGCTATATCTATCAATCGGTACAAACTGAAACACAACCGGCTTTAGCCAAATAAAACTAACCAAATCAATTATGAGCAAGTATATCATGTCCCTTGATCAGGGAACCACAAGTTCGAGGGCGATCATTTTTAATCATAACGGCGAGATTGTTGCCATTGCCCAAAAAGAATTTACGCAAATTTATCCTCAGGCAGGCTGGGTAGAACACGATCCGTTAGAGATCTGGTCTACCCAATTATCGGTAGCAGCAGAAGTGATTGTTAAAGCTGGCCTTTCAGCTACAGATATTGATTCAATAGGGATTACTAATCAGCGGGAAACTACTGTAGTCTGGGATCGGGAAACCGGCCAGCCTGTTTACAATGCTATTGTTTGGCAAGATAGAAGAACGTCATCTTATTGTGATGAAATTAAGGCCCAGGGCTTAGCAGAAAAAATTCAGGAGAAAACAGGTTTGATTATCGACTCATATTTTTCGGCGACCAAAGCAAAATGGATACTGGAAAATGTAGAAGGCGTAAGAGAAAAAGCAGATGCCGGTAAACTGGCCTTTGGTACCATTGATTCCTGGCTGATATGGAAATTAACGGGTGGCGAAAAGCATGTAACGGATGTAACCAATGCCTCACGGACGATGATTTATAACATTCATACTTTAGCCTGGGATGATGAATTGCTAGCACTATTTGGTATTCCTAAAAGTATGCTGCCCGAAGTCAAATCATCAAGCGAAGTTTATGGCGAAACAGCCGGCAGAATTTTAGCAGCAAAAATTCCGATTGCAGGTATTGCAGGCGACCAACAATCTGCTTTATTCGGACAAATGTGTACGGAGATAGGGATGGTTAAAAATACATACGGAACCGGTTGTTTCATGCTTATGAATATCGGAACGGAGCCAAAACTTTCTTCAAATAACTTGCTTACCACCATTGCGTGGCAAATCAAAGATCAGGTTCATTATGCGCTGGAAGGAAGTATATTTATCGGTGGAGCAGTTGTTCAGTGGTTGAGAGATGAAATGGGCCTGATATCGAAATCAGCAGATGTAGAAACATTAGCGCAAAAAGTTAAAGATACTGATGGAGTTTATGTGGTTCCGGCTTTCGCAGGTTTGGGTGCGCCACATTGGAACCAGCATGCCAGAGGAACGATAACCGGCTTAACACGTGGTACGAATAAGTCACATATTGCCCGGGCAGCTTTAGAAAGTATTGCGTTTCAAACCATGGATGTGCTGAAAGCAATGGAAGCCGATGCCGGTGTTGATATTGCCGAATTGCGGGTTGATGGTGGTGCTACGGCGAATAACTTATTGATGCAGTTTCAGGCAGATCTGCTTAATTGCAAGGTAATTCGTCCAGAAATTACTGAAGTAACTGCTTTAGGGGCAGCCTATTTAGCTGGTTTAGCAACGGGCTTTTGGGATAGTATTGATCAGATACGTTCTCAATGGAAAGCAGACAAAACATTTGTAGCAGAAGATGGAATTGATAATACCTCTCGCATTAAGGGATGGAACAGGGCTATAAAAGCAGCAAAGGCAAGCGCTGAAGATTAATTTTTTTAGTTTAGACATTAACCAGATATTCATCATGACAGAATTTGTTGCAGAATTTATCGGCACAGCGCTCCTCATCCTTCTTGGAAACGGTGTTGTGGCAAATGTTGTACTTACAGGCACTAAAGGAAATAGTAGCGGCTGGATTGTAATTACCACGGCTTGGGCTTTAGCGGTGTTTGTTGGTGTTGTTATTGCAGCGCCTTTTAGTGGTGCACATTTAAATCCGGCGGTTACCATCGCCCTGGCAATCGCTCAAAAATTTCACTGGGTAAAAGTTCCATACTACATTTTGGCACAGCTTTGTGGTGCTATGGTTGGTTCATTTTTAGTTTGGGTGATGTATAAAGATCATTTCGATGCTACTGATGATAAAGGACTTAAAGCAGCTCCATTTGCCACAGCTCCTGCAATTAGAAATTTAAAATCGAATTTATTTTCGGAGATATTAGGAACATTTGTGCTGATTTTTGTGATCTTTTACTTTACCAACGCCGAAATGGGAAGCGATAAAACACCAATTGGTTTAGGCTCGCTTGGCGCAATTCCCGTAGCATTCCTGGTATGGGTTATCGGGCTGGCGCTTGGTGGTACTACCGGATATGCAATTAACCCCGTTCGTGATTTAGGTCCGCGAATTATTCATGCCCTTATTCCAATGAAGGGCAAGGGCTCCAGCGATTGGGGCTATTCATGGGTTCCAATTGTTGGGCCAATTATTGGAGCCACGCTTGCGGCATTGCTTTACCTCTCCTTAAATCTATAGAACGAAAACTCCATTGCAGCAAACAATGGAGTTTTTCATTACAATTGAGATAAACAAAAACCTATATAATATTCCAACAAGCCGATAAGCTAAAACAGCGTTTAATTATTATATTTGGATATCACGATTCGTTTTTTAATCAAATATAATTCACCTTGCAAGATTATTTCCTTTTTATAGATACTGAAACTTCAGGCTTGCCTAAAAACTGGAAAGCATCCTATACTCAGGATAAAAATTGGCCACATATCATCCAGATCGCATGGGTGGTGTACGATAAAAATTTGATTGAGTTAGATCGGAAAAACTATTTCATTGAAAATGATGGCTTCAAGATCGAAAAGTCATCTCAGAAAATTCACCGCATCACCACAGAATATCTTCAGGAAAATGGAAAGCCAAGAGCATTGGTTATGAACACATTCCATGAGGCTATCAAAAAATATAAGCCAGTGTTAATCGGTCATTTCATGGAGTTTGATTATCATATGATAAATGTAGAATTTCAAAGGTTGGGTGTTGTTAACGTGATGCAAAACCTAACCTTATTTTGTACAATGAAAGCCAGCAAAGCTTATGTACGAAATCCTGGTGTTGAACTTTTAAAGCTTAACCAATTTTATTTCGAACTATTTAACAAAGAACCCGAAGATTTCCATAACGCCTTATCCGACGCATTAAATACTGCAAGAATTTTCTTTCATTTACTTCGAACCGGAGAAATTGACATCGAAAAGATTGAAGCGCAACAAAAAGAATTCCCGGTACATGGTGTTCCTGATACAAGTAATTCTGTTAAGAAACTGATTAGTCGATTATTTTCTATTTGATTTATGAGCGATAAATTGACCTTTCTAAAAAGCACTGTTCCGTACAGCGAATTGCCTGAAAATGTATTGGTTGAAATCTCTACTCATTTAGAAGAACACTCCTATCCTGTAGAAACGAAATTATTCGACCAGGGAATTCAAAAACTAAAAGGCGTTCAAATTATCAAAACAGGTAATTTCGAGACCTTTTTTCTTGATCATAATAAAACCAAAAGAAAACCAGAAACTTATTTAACCGGCTCAACCTGTGGGGGGATTTCAATTTTATTTAACAAAAGAAAGTCGCTAAAAACAGTAATTGCAACAGCCGGAACACAAACCTATTTTTTACCTCGGAAGGAATTCAAAAGAATATGTTCGGAACATGAAGAATTTTTCGATTTTTTCGCCAATGATTTCGGAAAGCGAATGCTTGATGATGAATATGCTCACTTTTACCGGAATAACAACACTTTAGAAGATAATTACCTGGTCGTTGATCAACTGTATTCTTCCACCATAAAAAGTGTGAGTTATAGAAACATTATCGAAAGCCATGAATCTACCCCCATTGTCGAGGTAGCAAAAAAAATGGCCGAGCAAAAAACGAGTTGCTTGTTTGTTACCAATAACGAAAACCAGTTTGTTGGCTTCGTTACTGATATTACTTTACGCGATCGCGTGATTGCCGGGCAGATTAACACCAATGAACCAATCAGTAGTGTAATGGATGTCGAAATCCTTAGCATATCTGCTGATGCTTATGTATATGAGGCGATTTTATTGATGTTTAGTAGTAAGTCTAGGTATTTATTAGTGGAAGATGATGGAAAATTTGTCGGCTTTCTTAGTCGAAACAGATTGCTCAGTGAACAAACAAAATCTCCATTGGTGTTCATTCAGTCAGTAAAATCTGCTAATACAGTTGATCAGTTAAAATCCAAATGGCAAAAAGTTCCAAACATAGTTGCTCAATTATTAGAAAGAGGTGTTCATGCCGAAATCGTCAACCAGGTTATCACAACAATTGCTGATACCATCTCCAACAAAATTATTGAAGATGTAATTCGTAAACTTGGTCCGCCACCAGCAAAATTTGTTTTTATGGTTCTAGGCAGCGAAGGCCGAAAAGAACTCTCGCTTAAAACAGACCAGGATAATGCAATTATTTACGAAGATACACCGGAAGATCGACGGGCGATGGTACGCACTTATTTTCTGGACTTTGCCACACAGGTTTCTGATAAGCTAAATTACGTTGGGTTCGTATATTGCGATGGCGACTACATGGCAACCAATCCGAATTGGACGCATTCCCTATCTCACTGGAAATACAATTACAAAAATTGGATTGAAGAAGCTTTACCAGAAGCTGCTGTAAAGTTTGCTGCTTTTTTTGATTGCCGGGCAATTTATGGTGATTTGGAAATTATGCAGAATCTCAGAGAGTTCGTTGATGAAGAACTTAAAAAGCCGATTGAAAAATTCTATGTTTATCTGGCGAAAAATGCGCTGCTATACGAACCACCATTAACCTATTTCAAGAACATCAAAACACAGAAAATAGAAAGTAAGGAAGTATTTGATATTAAAACTGCAATGACTCCAATTGTAGATTTGGTTCGCGTTTATGCCTTGCAAAACCGGATTTTTCAGCGTGAAAATACGGGAGAGCGGTTAAGGCAACTGAAGGATTTAGGTGTGTTTAACAAAACGCAGTATAACGAGTTAACGCAATCATATTATTATTTGATGGGATTGCGATTAAAAAACCAGGCTGATCAGATTATCAAACATCAGCTAAGCCCGAATAATTTAATTGAGATCAATAACCTTACAAAAATTGAAAAGGTAACGTTGATTGAGATTTTTAAAACGATTCTGAATTTCCAAAGTGGTATTAAGATGAAATTTACCAATAGCCTCATTTAACAAAAAAGGGAACCAAATGGTTCCCTTTTCTAATATCATAATCGCCTGGGGCGAGAATTTCTATTTTACTGCATCAATTACAGCTTTGAAAGCTTCTGGGTGATTCATTGCTAAATCAGCCAATACTTTACGGTTTAAACCGATTTCTTTTGAAGCAAGTTTACCGATTAATTGAGAGTAAGAAATACCGTGCTGACGAGCACCTGCATTAATACGTTGGATCCATAATCCGCGGAATTCTCTTTTCTTAACTTTACGGTCACGGTATGCATACTGCAAACCTTTTTCTACTGTGTTTTTAGCAACCGTAAAAACTTTACTTCTTGCTCCCCAATAACCTTTTGCAAGGTTAAGGACTTTTTTCCTTCTTCTTCTCGAAGCTACTGCGTTTACCGAACGTGGCATGTTGTTGTTGTTTTTTGGTAAGCGGCGTTCATTTAAGAATCTTTAATGCCTGATACCTGGTGAATTAATAAATTACTTTCCGATACAAAGCATACGTTTAACGTTACCTGAATCTGCATCTGTTACAATTCCTGCATTTCCAAGAGCACGTTTACGTTTAGTACTCATCTTTGTTAAGATGTGACTTTTGTATGCTTTGTTTCTTTTGATTTTACCTGTTCCAGTAAGCGAAAAACGCTTTTTAGCACTGGAATTGGTTTTCATTTTTGGCATAACCTGTTTTTTAATTTATAAACCTATTTTTATTTTTTTGCTACTTTAGGCGCAACTGTAAGGAACATACGTTTACCTTCTAACTTCGGTAATAACTCTACTTTTCCTACATCTTCTAAAGCCTGGGCAAACTTTAACAATAAAATTTCTCCCTGCTCTTTGTAAACAATTGCTCTACCTTTAAAATGCACATAAGCCCTAACCTTCTCACCATTCTCTAAAAAGCTTACTGCATGTTTTAGTTTAAACTGGAAATCATGGTCGTTTGTATTCGGACCAAAACGAATTTCCTTAATTACAGTTTGCTTTGCATTGGCTTTAATTTCCTTTTGCTTTTTCTTTTGCTCGTAAACGAACTTACTGTAATCGATAATTCTACAAACCGGTGGTACTGCATTTGGAGAAATTTCTACCAAATCTAATTCCAATTCATCAGCAAGTGCCAAAGCTTTTGCCAAAGGATAAATCCCCGGTTCAACATTATCGCCAGCCAAACGCACTTCAGGCGATTTAATGTACTGATTAATGTTATGTTCTGCTTCTTTTTTCTTAAAAGGCGGACGTGGTCCCCTGTTAAATCCTGGTCTTCCTAATGCCAAATTTGTATTATTTAATTTAAACTGTTATTTCTTTTCTTAATAAATTGTTGAATTCCTCCAACGTCATTTCGCCTAAATCACCCTCGCCATGTTTACGAACTGAAACTTTACCTTCAGCCATCTCCTTATCGCCGATAATGAGCATGTATGGGATCTTTTTAACTTCCGCATCTCGGATTTTTCGTCCGATTTTCTCGTCACGAAAGTCAATCAGCCCGCGAATATCGGAATTATTTAGTTCATCTAAAACTTTTTTTGCATAATCTTCATATTTTTCTGAAATAGGAAGAATGATAAATTGCTCAGGACTCAACCATAACGGGAAATTTCCGGCACAATGTTCAATCAAAACAGCAATAAATCTCTCCAATGAACCAAAAGGCGCCCGGTGGATCATTACTGGCCTGTGCTTCTGGTTATCGCTACCGGTGTATTCTAATTCGAAACGCTCCGGCAAGTTGTAATCAACCTGAATGGTACCTAACTGCCATTTTCTACCCAAAGCATCTTTTACCATAAAATCTAACTTAGGGCCATAAAAAGCGGCTTCGCCATATTCTACAACTGTATTTAAGCCTTTCTCGGCAGCTGCTTCGATGATTGCATTTTCAGATAATTTCCAGTTTTCATCAGAACCAATGTATTTCGCTTTGTTCTCCGGATCTCTTAACGAAATCTGAGCAGTATAGTTTTCAAAACCTAATGATTTAAATACGTAAAGCACTAAGTCAATAACTTTCTTAAACTCTTCTTTTACTTGTTCTGGCATACAGAATAAGTGTGCATCATCCTGAGTAAAGCCACGTACACGGGTTAAACCATGTAACTCACCACTTTGCTCATAACGATAAACGGTACCAAACTCTGCAAAACGAACCGGAAGATCTTTGTAAGAACGCGGTTTTGTTTTATAAATCTCACAGTGGTGCGGGCAATTCATCGGTTTTAAGAAGAACTCCTCTCCTTCTTGTGGGGTTTTTATTGGCTGGAATGAATCTTTACCATACTTTTCCCAGTGGCCAGAAGTTACATATAGGTTTTTATGTCCGATATGTGGCGTTACAACCTGCTCGTAACCAGCTTTTGCCTGTGCTTTGGTTAAAAAATTAACTAAACGTTCACGTAAAGCTGTTCCTTTTGGTAACCATAATGGTAAACCCATTCCTACTTTTTCAGAGAAAGCAAATAACTCAAGTTCTTTACCCAATTTACGGTGATCGCGTTTCTTGGCTTCTTCAATCATTGCAAGATACTCAGTAAGCTCACTCGCTTTTGGAAAAGTCACCCCGTAAATACGTGTTAACTGTTTTTTAGTTTCATCACCTCTCCAATAAGCACCGGCCACGTTCATCAGTTTTACTGCTTTTACAAAGCCAGTATTTGGAATGTGCGGACCGCGACATAAATCGGTAAACTGACCTTGAGTATAGAAAGTGATTTTTCCATCTTCCAAACCATCAATTAAATCCAGTTTATACTCGTCGCCTTTTTCTGTAAAGTATTTAATTGCATCAGCTTTGCTTACGCTTTCACGCACAAAAGTTTCCTTTTGTTTAGCCAATTCAATTATTTTAGTTTCAATCGCTTTGAAATCATCTGATGAGAATTCCTTATCGCCAAAATCTACATCATAATAAAAACCGGTTTCAATTGCCGGACCAATACCGAATTTAGTACCCGGATAAAGCGCTTCTAAAGCTTCTGCCATTAAGTGCGCTGATGAATGCCAGAATGTCGATTTTCCGGCTGTATCATTCCAGGTTAACAATTTTACTGATGCATCTGACTCGATTGGACGTGTGGAGTCCCAAACTTCGCCATTTACTTCGGCAGCTAAAACATTTCGGGCTAAACCCTCAGAAATTGATAATGCAATTTGATGGGCGGAAGTGCCCTTCTCGTACTGACGGACAGAACCATCAGGTAATGTAATATTAATCATCTACAACTATGATTTGTTCCTTGTTTTTTTGTTATTAAAATTCGGAACGGTTTAAAAAATAATTAGTTCTAATCACATACAAAGTGATTTTTAATTACCGCGAAGATAGGGAAATTTATTAAACGAATTAATCGTGTATTTAATTTTATCCGGTGCCAATTTCTCCTGAAATAAAAAAAGCCTGCTCGATAAAATCGAACAGGCTTAAATTAAGTTAAATGTGTTATTTAGAATGGTCCACCGCCAACTACAACCGTTCTTCCACCACCAAAATTACCGCCTGGCCTGTTATTTCTGAAACGTTTCATCATGTTTTCCATTTTAATTTTGTAGTCTGCTTCGGTAATCAGCTTCGCTTTTTTAGGCGCAGTAACATCTTTTGCACTCACGCCTCTATACTCAATGCTTTTTGCAATGGTACTGTTACCTCTACCTTCAATGGCTAATACCGCACCTTCAGTCCACATTTTTGGGTTTGGTGAAAAATTGAAACCTAAATCGTTGGTATACCAAATGTGGGTTTCTTCAGTTACATCTCGCTCTACATCTAAAATTTTTACGGATCTGGTAGATTTAACAATGACTTCTTTACAATCGAACCCAATGATTTTTTTTGTGGCATCTGTTTTAACAATTTCAATTCTTGGAGGAGCAACAGGTTTAGCGTTTGCGCTATCTGCGGAATTTCTGCCACCCATCCTAAACGAACCAATAGGACCAGATGTTGATAATTCCAGTTTACTTGGCATATAATAAGTTGTATCGTTTAAATCAAAAACTTCACTTAATTTCTGATCAGCAAAGGAATAATAATATTCCCGATTACCACCAGCTCCGCCAAAGCGCATCATCATTCGGCCCATTCCGCCGCCGCCGCCTCCACCGTTGCTATCTTCAGTTTCTTCAACCGGCATGTAGCTGGCATTTGTTGCATTAAAAAGCAATTCGAAATTCGATTTACTGCTCGAGGGCATTCTCGCCTTCATTTGGTCTGGAATCTGCATTCCACTTGCAGCAGCCATCGCCGCAGGGTCTACGGTATTTTCAAACTGAATAGCTCCCGAAGTTTTCTTTTGTGCATCTGCAACAGATACTAAAGTAAACACACTAAATAGCGCTAAGAATATTTTTTTCATCTTATTTATATTTGATTTTTAAAGGTCATGAAGCGACAATAGTTTCATTGTTTATGTTTTGCTCGAGTTTGATTAAGAATTCGGGAAAAGGTTTAATAAAGGTATTGCAGATTTAACATAAATGTTGTTAAAAATCGTTAAACCGCGTTTCATAAAACCTATCAATCTAGTATTCAGTGCTTTCTAACCAACCATTGCATAAAACATCGGCAATATGCATGGTTTTAATTGGCAGGTTATTTTTGTCAATGTAACCCTGAAGATGCAAAAGACAAGAAAGATCCGTAGAAATAATATAATCAGCTTGTTGAGCAAGTGCATGATTAACTTTTTGTTCTGCCATTGCAGAAGAGATTGCATCGAATTTTACAGCGAATGTACCACCAAAACCACAACACATATCATTGTCGGCAAGTTCGAGCATTTCTAAACCATGTACTTTTGATAAAAGCTGACGAGGTTCGTCTTTAATTTTGCATTCGCGTAAAGCGCTGCAAGAATCGTGATAAACGGCTTTACCTTCTAATTCTGCTCCGAAATAATCTTTCTTAGCTACGTTAATTAAAAAATCTGAAAGCTCCCAGATGTTTGATTGCAGACTGCGGCATTTGTTGTGAACGATTGTATTGGTAAATAAATCGTTGTAACCACCTTTTACCATTCCAACACAGGAAGCTGATGGTGCAACCACGTAAGTGTTTTCTGTGAAATCGTTTAAAAATTTAGTGCCAACTTCTTTGGCTTCGTCCCAGTAACCAGCATTGTAGGCCGGCTGACCGCAACACGTTTGCTTTGAATTGTATTCTACTTTACATCCTGATTTTTCTAATAATCTTAACGTATTAAAAGCGGTTTCGGGATATAATTGGTCTACAAAACAGGGAACAAACAATTCTACTTTCATCAACAGGTATTCTTTAGCCTACAAACTTACAATTTTACTATTTCTTTGCGTTCGATTTTTTTCAAGAGCGCTAAAAACACCAGGCCAACTATAAAAAATGATGCCAAAGCGATAATCGAATAACGGATATTTCCGGTGAGATCTTCAATGTAGGCGAAACTGAAAAGGCCAATTACAATTGCAAGCTTTTCAGTTACATCATAAAAACTAAAAAATGATGTACTGTCAGGCGTGTTTGCTGGCAGATATTTCGAATAAGTAGAACGTGACAGCGACTGGATTCCACCCATGATTAGGCCCACAATCGCCGCTAAGGAATAAAATTGATATTCATTGGTAATGTTGTAGCCGTAAATGCAGCAACCAATCCAGATTACCACCACCATCATCAGTACATTTACATTTCCCCACTTCTTTGCTAAAAAAGACATGAGTAATGCACCAGGGATAGCAACCAGCTGAATAATCAGGATAACTGCGATAAGCTTGGCAGTTCCTAATTTTAAAGTTTTTTCTGCGAAACCTGCAGCTGCTAACATAATGGTTTGAACACCCATTGAATAAAAGAAAAACGACAGCAAAAAACCTTTCAATTTCTTTATCAACTTTAGTTGTTGCCAAACTTTAGTTAATTCACTGAAGCCATCTTTTATGATATTAGTTTTTACTTTTCCGGTTTGAGGTGTTCCATTGGGTAGTACTGCAAATGGTATTTGTGAAAAAGCAATCCACCATATGCCCACCAAAAGGAACGATAATCGCGGTGGGAATGATGCATCAACAATCCCAAACCATTCAGGTTTAAGTACGAACAAAAAACAAATCAATTGAAGGACCACGGAGCCCACGTACCCGTAAGAAAATCCTTGTGCGCTAACCCGGTCCTGGTGTTCTTCAGTTGCGATTTCTGGCAAGTAAGAATTGCTGAAAAGCACTCCACCGATATAACCCATCGCTGCAAGTACAAAAAATAAGATACTGATTTGCAAGGTATCCAGCTTAAAAAAATACAAGGCCATACAAGATAATCCACCCATGTAGGTAAAGAATTTCATGAATGACTTTTTATTGCCTCGCCGATCTGCAATAGATGATAATATTGGCAAGGCCAACGCCATCATAAGGTATGCAAACGATAGTGCATAATTAGACAAAGAGGTATTTACAAATGTTCTACCCAGAAAGGTTACTTTATCACCATGTTCTTTTGTAGTGGTGATGATGGTGTAATATGCGGGAAAAATTGTTGAAGTAATAACCAAATTATAGGCTGAGTTTGCCCAATCGAAGAAAGCCCATGAGCGGATGGTTTTCTTATTGTTTTTCTCTATCATGGATAGGTTTTGAAAGTTGTAATTTTTAGTAGTGATAATTTAAAATCGTAATTCTAAAATCAAAGATAATATTTCTTCCCATCAGTTTTTATCTTACCTGCATCTAATAGTTCTCTAATCGAATCCATCCTATCGTTTTCCACACCATTTTTGATGTGGATGACCAAATCATCTAAACTCAACGGCTGTTGCTGAAGTAAAGAAATGATTTCGAATGAAATTTCATCACTCAATTTCGATTCATTCTCTGCTCTTTTTTCTGCCAGGCAAACATCGCAAACACCGCATTTTGTCGCATTGTGTTCGTCGAAATAATTTAATAGCTGAATACTTCGACATTTATTAGATGTAGTGTAAGCCACAACAGCATTAACTTGTTTTAGCAAGATCTCTTTTCTGAGTTCGCGGTACTTTACATCGAGATCAAAATGATCCATATCTACCCTTGCACGAACATATTGCAACTGTGGTTGATCGGTTTGTTGAATATACGTGAGCATTTCAATGGATTGGAGTTTGTTTAGCACAGCGATTATATCTTTAAAAGAGATTCCCAGTTTCTTTGCTAAATCTGCCTCATTAATTTTTACAAACCCATCAAACGCTCCGCCATGAGATCGTAAGATGGTTTTGATTACTCCATCATAGGCTTTATTTTCAATTTGAAAGCGGTAAACATCTTCATGTCCAACAATGAACATCAATCGGGAGGGTAAAAAAACACTTTCAGATAAAGTGATGTAACCATCATGTTCTAAAAATTTCAATGCAGAAATTGTTTTTAACACACTAATGTTAAATCGTTTGCAAAAATCAGCTATATCAAAAGTGAAGGTCAAACCCTCTCCTGCTCCAAATGCCAACTGAAAATAATTTCCCAGATAATGATAAACTTTTCTAATTTCATCTGGCGATGGAAAACTGTTGATGTAGCGAGATTCCAGACTTAAGACATCAGATTGATTGGCCAGTAAAACGGCGTAACTTCGTTTCTCATCGCGACCAGCTCTTCCGGCTTCCTGATAATAGGCTTCTAAACTTTCTGGCAAATCCAGGTGCACTACAAAGCGAACATCAGCCTTGTCAATGCCCATACCAAATGCATTCGTAGCCACCATAATCCGCGTTTTATTTTGCTTCCAATCTTCTTGTTTTTGAAAACGAACATCGCGTTCTAAACCGGCATGGTAAAAATCGGCTTTAATTTGATTGCGGTTGATAAAATTTGAAACCTCAGCGGTTTCCCTCCGGTTACGTACATAAACTAATCCTGTACCCTTTACGTTTCTGCAAATTTCTATCAACTTTTTGTATTTATCTTCCTGTCCGAAAACCACGTAGCTTAAATTATCTCTTGCAAAACTTTTAACAAATACCTGGGGATTTTTCATCTCCAGCTTTTCTACGATATCTTTTCGAACAAATTCTGTTGCTGTAGCGGTTAATGCCAAAATAGGTACATCAGGAAGAATTTCCCTTAGTTTGGAAATCTGCTGATAAGGTGGGCGGAAGTCGTAGCCCCATTGCGAAATACAATGTGCTTCATCAACAGCGATAAGATTAACGTTCATATAAGAAATGCGTACACGAACTAAATCAGACAATAACCTTTCTGGCGATAGATACAGGAATTTGATTTTGCCATAAATGCAATTATCCAGCAGGATATCGATTTCACGTTTTCCCATGCCTGCGTAAATGGCAATGGCCTCAATTCCTTTTGATTTCAGGTTTTCTACCTGATCCTTCATCAACGCAATTAATGGTGAAACGACAATGCAAATTCCTTCTTTTACTAATGCAGGAACCTGAAAACAGATAGATTTGCCTCCGCCGGTTGGCAACAATGCCAGGCTATCATTTCCCTCCAAAACTGAAGTGATGATATCTTGCTGTAAGGGTCTGAAAGCCTGGTGTCCCCAATATTTTTGTAAAATCTCTATTGCTGTCATAAATCGGCGGTATCAAAACTATAAAAAAGCTTGTTATATTACTAAATTGCGCCACAATTAATCAATATTTAGATGAAGCAACTCTACTACCTATCTGCGCTTACACTTTTATTTCTAACCACAAATGCCCAGGAAAAAAAGTGGGATGTCGAGAAATATCAGGGTACAACCAAAAACTTCACTTTAAACACCGATGAAGGTACCTGGATGAATCTTGACGTGAGTCCGGACGGGCAGGAAATTGTATTTGATTTATTGGGTGACATTTATACAATGCCAATTGCTGGCGGACAAGCTAAGCTAATCAGTGGCGGAATCGCTTATGATGTTCAGCCGAGGTTTAGCCCGAATGGTAAATACATCTCTTATACCAGTGATAAAAGTGGTGGTGATAACATTTGGATGATGAGCCGGGACGGTTCAAATAAAAAGCAAGTAACCAAAGAAAGTTTTAGGTTGTTAAATAATGCAACCTGGATGCCAAACAGCGAATATATTGTAGCCAGAAAACACTTTACGGCTGGTCGTTCTTTAGGTGCCGGTGAAATGTGGATGTACAGTATTAATGGTGGCGATGGCGTACAGTTAACCAAACGTAAAAACGACCAGCAAGATGCCGGAGAGCCCAATGTTTCGCCTGATGGCAGATACGTTTATTTTAGTGAGGATGTTACACCCGGACCAAATTTCGAATATAGTAAAGATCCGAACGGCACAATTTACGCCATTCGTCAACTGGATTTAACGACCGGAAAATTAACAACTTTAATTAATGAGCAAGGTGGTGCTTGCAGACCTCAAGTATCTCCCGATGGAAACTTAATTGCTTTTGTAAAACGTGTCAGATTAAAATCTATGTTATACGTTCAAAACATTAAAACGGGTGAGGAATGGCCTGTAAATGAAGATTTATCACATGACCAGCAAGAGACTTGGGCAATCTTTGGTGTTTATCCAAACTTTGCCTGGACACCAGATAGCAAAAGTTTAGTATTTTACGCAAAAGGAAAAATCAGAAAAACGGAACTTGCATCGCTAATTACTTCAACAATTCCTTTCCAGGCAAATACAGTTCAAACTGTTCAGCAGGCTTTACATTTCGAGCAGCAAGTTTTCAATAATGATTTCTCTGCCAAAATGTTGAGACAGTTAACTACATCGCCGGATGGCAAAACAATTGTATTTAACGCTGCCGGATATCTTTATAAACAGGAATTACCAAATGGCACACCTGAGCGTTTAACCAATGGTTTAGATTTTGAGTTTGAACCTGCTTTTAGTCCGGATGGAAAATTTGTAGTTTATGTTAGCTGGAGCGATGAACTTCGTGGAGCGATTAAAAGAGCTGATTTAAAATCAGGAAAAACCATAACCTTAAGTGATGAAAAAGGCTTTTACTATTCGCCTCAGTATTCAACCAAAGGTGATAAAATCGTTTTCCGGAAAGGAAGTGGAAATGATGTCTTAGGATATAATTACGGTCGTGGAACCGGTATTTTCACAATGGCTGCTAATGGTGGTTCGAAAACACTGGTATCAGATAACGGAATAAAACCATCATTTAATAATAGCGATACCCGAATTTATTTCCAAAGTTATGCTGATGGAAAGAAAGCTTTGAAAAGTATTGATTTGAATGGCGCAAACGAAAGAACGCATTTCACTTCTCAATATGCCAATCAGTTTGTGGTTAGTCCGGATAATAAGTGGCTGGCTTTTAATGAGCTTTTTAATGTATACATCACACCGATGATTAATGTGGGTACAGCCCAAGATGCATCGGCTGGAAACAAAGCCATTCCTGTTGCAAAAGTGACTACCGATGGCGGAACTTACATGCAATGGAGTGCAGACAGTAAAAATCTACATTGGACATTAGGCCCGAAATATTTTACCATCGATGTAAACAGTGCTTTCAATTTTAATGGTTCTACACCGAAAACTCAGGCCTCTTCCGTTGAAATCAATTTAACGCTAAAATCAGATGCGCCAACGGGAATTGTAGCACTTAAAGGTGCCAGGATTATTTCGATGAAGGGTGATGAAGTAATTGAAAACGGAACAATTTTAACTGACGGCAATAAAATTACCTCAATTGGCAAAGCCGATGCAGTAACTATTCCTGCAAATGCAAAAGTGATTGATGTACATGGTAAAACCATTATGCCGGGAATTATTGATGTTCATGCGCATTTACGCACCAGTCCGGATGGCATTTCACCACAAAGTGACTGGAGTTATTTGGCAAATCTGGCTTTTGGTGTAACCACATCGCATGATCCATCAAGCAATACGGAAATGGTTTTCAGCCAAAGCGAAATGTTAAAAGCTGGTAGAATGGTTGGCCCTAGAGTTTATTCAACTGGCGGAATTTTATATGGTGCCGATGGTGATTTTAAAGTTGTAATAAACAGTTTAGATGATGCTTTGGCGAATCTAAAACGCTTAAAAGCAGTTGGTGCATTTTCAGTAAAATCCTACAACCAACCACGCAGGGAGCAACGCCAACAGATTTTAGAGGCGGCTCGCCAATTAAAAATGGAAGTTGTACCTGAAGGCGGTTCAACGTTTTTTCATAACATGAATATGGTTGCGGATGGCCACACCGGAATTGAACACAGTATTCCGGTTTTACCGGTTTATAAAGACGTAACCACGCTTTGGAACAATACAACTGTGGGTTACACGCCTACTTTAATTGTGGCTTATGGCGGTCAGTGGGGCGAAAATTATTGGTACGACAGAACCAATGTTTGGGAAAACGAAAAGTTAATGAGTTACACGCCACGTTCGATTATCGATTCGAGAGCAAGGCGTAGAACCACTTCTGAATATAGCGATTACAACCACATCGACATTGCAAAAGCCACCAAACAAATTGCTGATGGCGGCACAAAAGTAAACTTGGGTGCCCACGGACAAATTCAAGGTTTAGGTGCACACTGGGAACTTTGGATGTTTGTTCAAGGCGGTTTTTCTCCATTACAAGCCATTAGAAATGCAACTTTAAACGGAGCGCATTATTTAGGAATGGATAAAGAAATCGGTTCTTTAGAAGTTGGAAAATTAGCTGATTTGGTGATTATGGATGCCAATCCTTTGGATGATATCCGTAACTCTGAAAAGATTAAATATGTAATGATTAATGGCCGTTTGTATGATAGTGCCACCATGAATGAAGTAGGCACTAGAGAGAAACTTCGTGGCAAATTATGGTTTGAAAGTGCAAAAGGAACCGGCTATATCATTCCAAACGGAGAATCAGAAACCTGGACTTTTACAGTTCCGCACTGCGATTAAAATAGTTCTTATAACCACTCAATTACTCCGTCATTTCGACTGTAGCGCAGTCCCGAAAATTCGGGAGAGAAATCTTTGGATTTTCCATCAGGTAAGTTCAAAGATTTCTCCACCACGGTCGAAATGACGATTACATAATGTTTGTTGTAGATTAAAGTACCAACAAACCAAATTCCCTCAAGTTATTTACCGGTTTGGAATACCAGAACAATTCGAAGTTTTCCATTTCGGTTTCAAAATCAGCTTTAACTTCAGCAAAAGAAAAAACCTTTTCGTTCGAAATATGGATTTTTTCTAAAATCGACATCAGCCATTCACCTTCGTTTTTACTGGTTTGAACGGTAAAACTCTCTTTTTTATCATGAAAAGTTAAGGAAGCCATTTCCCATGTATTACCTTTTTTCGATTTAGTAAAGAATTCTGCTGATGGCTTTCCTCCTATCCAAACTACTTTTGCAGTCGGTTTTGTATTGAAATTATTGTCGTCGTTTAAGGCTCTTTCAATAAAATCAGCTGAAATTTTGGTCCTTGGAATTTTAAAATCGAACCAGTCTTGCAGTTCATAATCGAAACAAATTCCATGCATAAAGTTGAATAACGATTTTTTCAATCCGTAACTGAATTTATTATGGTCTATGCCCGTTTTGTCGATGTAATTAATATCGTTATTGGCAAAGGTTCCGATAGTTTCTGTTTCTTTAACCACACCAAATTTCTCAGGATACATGCCCACCGGGCTATGTGCCGTCATGGCAAATTGATGCCAGAAACCGGATTGTAAAACTCCAGCTTCAAACAACTGCCGAACCATTTCCAGACTGTCAACCGTTTCCTGAATGGTCTGGGTTGGATAACCATACATCAAATATGCATGAACCATGATGCCAGCGGCAGTAAAATTCCGTGTTACTTTCGCAACCTGTTCAACGGTTACACCTTTATCAATTAATTTTAATAACCTATCAGATGCCACTTCCAAACCACCAGAAACAGCAATGCAGCCAGATGCTTTTAGTAACAAACATAAATCAGCAGTAAAACTTTTTTCGAAACGAATATTTGTCCACCAGGTTACCGCTAGCTTTCTGCGGATAATTTCCAAAGCAACCTCACGCATCAATGCTGGTGGAGCGGCTTCATCCACAAAGTGAAAACCATTTTGACCAGTTTTGGCATATAAATCTTCAATCCGATCAACAATTTGCTTTGCCTGAACGGGCTCATAAACTTTAATATAATCCAATGAAATATCGCAGAAAGTGCATTTTCCCCAATAACAGCCATGCGCCATTGTCAATTTATTCCAACGCCCATCGCTCCACATGCGGTGCATTGGGTTTACAATTTCTATTACCGAAATGTATTTATCTAAAAATAAACCGGCATAATCTGGCGTACCGACATCAACTTGTTTATAATCTTTTCTAAACGAATCGTTTTTATAAGCAACTTCGCCATCTTCTAAAAGAAATGTACGTTTGTACATTTGCATTTCTTTTGGAACCGTTCCGCTGATGTTCTGAATCAACAATTCGATTGGCAGTTCTCCATCATCCAGCGTGATAAAATCGAAAAACTCAAAAACTCTTTTATCGGATAGTGAACGTAATTCGGTATTTGGAAAACCGCCACCCATTGATATTTTAATTTCAGGGTAATTTGCCTTTACCCATTGCGCACAACGGAAAGCGCTGTATAAATTTCCAGGAAAAGGCACAGAAATCAAAAACAGTTTTGGCTGAACCGTTGCTATTTTATTCTGCAAAATTGAAATTAAAATTTTGTCGATGTAGGTTGGCTCTTGTTGTAAAGCAGTATAAAGTTCGTCGAACGAATTTGCACTTCGACCCAACCGCTCGGCATACCGACTAAAACCGAAATTTTCATCGATGCATTCTACAATATAATCGGAAATATCTTCGAGATAAAGTGTTGCTAAATGTTTGGCTTTATCTTGTGTTCCCATGGCACCGAAAGCCCAATCCAATTCTTCCAATTGGGCGAATCGAGATGCTTGAGGCAGAAAATCATCACCACAAATTTGCAGCGCCAATGTTGGGTTTTTCCCCTGAAGGAAAGCAATTACAGCATCAATGGTTTTTAAGTACTCATCCTTTAGTGCTAAAATGCGTTTTGCATTATCGCTTTTAGTTTTCTGATTGCTGGCCTCAAATAAATTCGCTAATCCTTTTTTCGAAAACAATTCTAAAATCACTTCAATACCTAAATCAGTCTGGGTTGAAGAAATATTTTTAGTGTTTAAAAATCCTTTGATATATGCCGTTGCTGGATAAGGAGTATTCAGTTGTGTAAAAGGCGGCGTAATGGCGAAGATTTCGGTTTTCAAAAGGAAATATTTTTTTCTGCAAAAGTAAGGGAATTTTTTAGAAGATGGGGTTTATAAAACGATGGTAACCTGTCCTGAAATTTCGGGATCTGCGTTTTTTATGGTTTAGAGATGCTAAAATATATTCAGCATAACGGCTTTGTTAGGATTGTGCTTAAACTAAATCTTCATTCTAAACGTTTTAAAACTACATCAACGCCATTTTTACTTTAATGAAAGTTTTGAATTTCCTTTTCCTTATCATGCTTTTTACGCAAATCAGCTTTGCTCAGAAAACATTTATTTTTCCAAAAGTAAAAACGCAAGGATCTTCTGTTGAGCAACTGACCCCAAACAACTGGACGATAATTGAAACTGCAAACGGTGATTTAAATAATGATGAAACTGAAGATTTGGCTGTAATTTTTGAATCGAATAAAATTACTGATGAAGCCAGAACTTATGGCGATAACAATTCTGAAATTATTAAAGAAACACAGAAGCCACGTATTCTGGCTATTTATTTTAAGGATAAAGTAACTGGAAATTATCGTTTATCCACGCAAAACAACGATTTCATTTTACGTTCTGAAGAAGGCGGAAAACTTGGCGACCCGTTAAATCAAATCGGAATTAAAGACCAGCAATTGTATTTGCGTTTTCAGGGCGGTGCAGAATGGCGCTGGGAAATGGGTTACACCTTCAAATTTGAAAACAAAGATTGGTTTTTAACCAGTGCTATTAACCTATATTTTAATCAAAACACGGGCGACATGACTGAACGAGTTTATGATTTTAAAACCCGTGAATTATTTACAACTGTTGGCAATCTGCACCGGCGGGATGTGGCTAATCGCAAAACCAGTGAGGTGTTATATTTTTCTCAATTGAGGACTTTCAAAACGTTCAAAAAGCCTTGGGCATGGGAAATTATGCCGAATGTTTATTTGTGATTTTGCCACGGGAACATAGAATACGCCGAATTTAATGCTTTTTTAAGGCGGTCGTCATTTGCGAGCATGCCTAAGAAACATGAAATACTCAGAACTATTGCATTTTCTAATGCGGTCGTCATTGCGAGGGATGAAGCAATCCTACAACTTTCGCTGTTTAAATCTATCGCTTTAAGATTGCTTCGTTCCTTGCAATGACGGAAATCGATCACATTCGCCACGGAAACACAGAAAACACGGAAATAGAAGGCTTATTTGTTTGCAATTGCTTCAAAAACCTTATAGGTTTTCAAAACCTATAAGGTTAATATGCTAATTGCTAAATATTTTGTGCGATTACAAATCCACTTGCCCAGGCCCATTGGAAATTATAGCCACCCAGCCAGCCTGTAACGTCCAGACATTCTCCTCCGAAAAACAAGTTCGGAATCTTTTTGCATTCCAACGTTTTAGAAGAAATTTCGCTGGTGTCGATTCCTCCCCGCATTACTTCGGCCTTATCATAACCTTTATCGCCGGCGGGTTTAACTTTGAATTGATGTATGGTTTGCTCAATTAATTGAATTTGAATATTTGTTAATGAAGCAACAGGTTTGCTTAAAGGTAAAAACTTACCCAAAGCATCAGTAAATTTCTTGGTATAAAATCTATTCAACAAAGTTGATAATAGTGTTTTGCCGTTGGATTTCCGTTCATCATCCAAAAGCGAAACAATATTTTGATGTGGTAACAAATCAAGGTTAACCACCTCACCTCTTCTCCAGAACGAAGAGATTTGTAAAATGGCTGGTCCGCTTAAACCCCAATGTGTAAATAAAATATTCTCTTCGAAAGAAATTTCATCGTTGCTCACTTCGCAAAAAACTGAATTGCCTGACAGTTGCGCAAACCATTCTTCATCTTTTCCAGTGATGGTAAGCGGAACCAAAGCCGGTGCTGTTTCTACAATTTTTAAATCGTGTTTGCGGGCAAAACGTAAAGCAAAATCAGTAGCACCCATTTTAGGAATGGGTAATCCGCCAGTGGCGATAACAAGTTTCTCAGCCGTTACAACAACTTTTTTCCCATTCTTTTCATAACTAACCTGAAAGCCGTTTGGTAATATTTCAATGTCTTTAACATCGGCATTGCAACGAATTTCCTGACCGAAATCTTCGCAAATTGAAGTAAAAACCTGCACTACATCTTTAGCATTTTTTTCATCAGGAAATAACTGTCCTAAAGTTTTTTCCTTGCCCTGGATGCCATAAGTTTCAAAAAAGCTAACGGTATCATCAACCGTCCATTGTGTAAAAGATGATTTGATGAAATGTGGATTTGCGGAAATAAATTGGTCTGCTGAGGCAAATTGATTGGTGTAATTGCAGCGACCACCTCCAGAAATTAAAATCTTCGCACCAGGTTTTTCATTTTTTTCGAGTACAATTACCTTTTTACCTAAATAACCGGCCTGTACTGCACACATTAATCCGCAAGCACCTGCACCAATAATTATTGCATCAGCATTCATGTGGCAAAGTTATAAGTTTTAGGTTTATTGTTGTGCCTGTTTTTAATAGCCCCGATTGTAGTGAAAATACTTTTTCAAAGTACTTTCGAAAAAGATTGCCACGTCGTGCCTCCTCGCAATGACGGAAATGGCGACGATTGACAAAACCTAAAAAGATTGAAACGGAAAGCGGGACGGAATTTTAATACTTGCTATGCCTTTGCGCTTCGAAATTTAAGTGATACAAATTAACTATTGTGCCTTTATCCTTGTTCTTTTTTCTATTTTTGCGTCTTAAAAATCTATCTTATTGATGGCAAAACAAATTAGCGAATTAAAATTAGGGATTTTAGGTGGCGGACAATTAGGCCGAATGCTCATTCAACAAGCGATTAATTATAACGTAAACTCGTTGGTTTTAGACCCTGACCCTGACGCACCTTGTAAACACATTGCAAATTATTTCGAGAACGGTTCGATAACTGATTTTGATACCGTTTATAATTTCGGAAAGAAGGCCGACATCATTACTATTGAAATAGAAAAGGTTAATATTGAAGCTTTAGAGCAACTGGAAAAAGAAGGAAAACAGGTTTTTCCACAATCGAGGGTGATTCGTTTAATTCAGGATAAAGGCGTACAGAAGCAATTTTTTAAAGAAAATGATATTCCGACCTCTCCTTTTCAAATTGTAAACACAAAGGACGATATGGAAAACAGCCATATTCCTTTTCCTTATATTTTGAAACTCAGAAAAGACGGTTATGATGGTAAAGGTGTGATGAAAATCAATAGCGCTGCCGATTTGGATAAAGCCTTTGATGCACCATGCATTATCGAAAAACTGGTTGATTTTGAAAAGGAAGTAGCGGTAATTGTTGCCCGCAACTCAAATGGCGACATGAAAACTTTCCCCATGGTGGAAATGGAATTCAATCCGGAAGCAAACCTGGTTGAGTTTTTAATTTCTCCATCTACTTATGCAGAAAGTTTACAGCAGAAAGCAGAAAACATCGCAAAAAACATCGCTTCATCGATGAACATTACTGGTATTTTAGCAGTCGAAATGTTTGTTTGCAGGGATGGCGAAATATTGGTAAATGAGGTTGCTCCTCGCCCACATAACAGCGGTCACCAAACCATTGAGGGTAACTATGTTTCACAATTTGAGCAACATTTACGCTCTATTTATAATTTGCCATTGGGCGATACAACCAGCATCACTAATGCAATTATGATTAATTTGCTTGGTGAAAAGGGTTCTGAGGGGGTTGCTAAGTACGAAAATCTCGAAAAGATTTTAGCCATCGATGGTGTGTTTGTACATCTTTACGGTAAAAAATATACAAAACCTTTCCGCAAAATGGGCCATGTAACCATTGTTGATATCGACAGAGAAAAAGCTATTGAAAAAGCAAGATACGTCCAAAAAACATTAAAGGTTATAGCTTAACCCCCTAGCCCCCTAAAGGGGGAACGACTGGCATAGTGGAAAAGCACTCGGAAAATTTAAAATACAAAAATATATAGAATAGATATGAGCATTGGAAATTCAAGTTCCCCTTTAGGGGCGGAGGGGTTAGTAGGTATAATAATGGGCAGTAAATCTGACTTACCCGTAATGCAAGATGCTGCTGATGTTTTAAAAGAATTTGGAATTGACTATGAAATTACGGTTGTTTCTGCTCACAGAACACCAGAACGCATGTTTAATTACGCAAAAGAAGCACAAGTAAGAGGTTTAAAAGTAATTATTGCTGGTGCTGGTGGTGCTGCACACTTACCCGGAATGGTTGCATCAATTACCACATTACCTGTAATTGGCGTTCCGGTAAAATCTTCTAATTCTATTGATGGCTGGGATAGTATTTTATCCATTTTGCAAATGCCAAACGGTATTCCGGTAGCAACAGTAGCTTTAAATGCTGCGAAGAATGCAGGTTTATTGGCTGCTCAAATTTTAGCTACCGCAGATGAGTCATTGACTGTGAAAATGCAGGCTTATAAAGATGAATTGAGGAGAAAAGTGGAAGAAAGCGCTGAAAATATGTAGTCAGATGTCGGAAATCAGATGATTTTATTTTTTAAAACTCATCACTTCGGTCTTCCGACTGCTAACCTTTCTGACCATAATTTAATTCAAACTTGGGTCTGCAGGGAAATTGCTAACGTGTGCATATTTCGGGCCCAGGTTTACAATCACATCCCTCCAAAGTTGTTCATCATCGTTTCCAAAAATAATTTCCGGACTAGAGATATCACTAACCATCCAGGCATTTTGTTCCAGCTCTCTGGTTAATTGCCCATCATCCCAACCAGAATAACCCATAAAAAACTTTATTTCATCTTCCTGAATGGCATTTGAATTGATCAAGATTTTTAGGGTTTCGAAATTACCTCCCCAATAAATACCATTGCCAATTTCTTCTCCGCTTTGTAACTTATCATAAGCCCTGTGAATGAAATGTAAGGTATCTGCAGCAACTGGTCCGCCGAAATAAATATGATTGTTTGCGTCCCATAAATCCTGAATAACATCTTTTAGAAGCAAATTACCAACCTGATTTAAAATATAACCAACCGTTCCCTCTTCACCATGTTCAGTTAATAAAACCACAGAACGTTTAAAATTAGGGTCAGCCATAAAGGGTTCTGAAATTAATAATCGGCCGGTTTTTGGTTTTATATTGTTTAGCATGACGATAATCATTTGTAGCACCGTAAAAGATGCCTATTTTTGTTAAATGCAAGTTACAAACGAATTTCTACAAAACCTGCGCCAAGATTATAAAAGCGCCACGTTAGATGAATCTGACGTAGATAACAATCCTATTACTCAATTTAAAAAATGGTTTGACAATGCTGTGGAAGCACAGGTTTATGAACCAAATGTAATGACTTTGGCAACTGCCGATAAAGCCGGTAAACCTGATGCCAGAATTGTTTTGCTAAAAGGTGTTGATGAAGATGGTTTTAGGTTTTTTACTAATTACCTGAGTGCCAAAGGGAAAGAATTGAAACGCAATCCTTATGCTGCACTAGTTTTCTTTTGGCCTGATTTAGAAAGACAGGTGAGAATTGAAGGAACGGTAGAAAAATTAGATAAAGAAACTTCTGAAGAATATTTCGTTACACGCCCGGTTGCAAGTCAGATTGGTGCTGTAGCATCTCCTCAAAGCCAGATTATTCCTAACAGGGCTTTTTTGGAAGAAAAATTCGAAGAACTAAAAGCTAAAAGTGATGGTAAGACAATTGTTAAACCTGCACACTGGGGTGGTTATATTGTAAAACCAACCCGAATTGAATTTTGGCAAGGCCGTCGCAGCCGGCTGCATGACAGAATAAATTTTGAATTGGTAAAAGGTAGCTGGGTAAAGAACAGGTTAGCGCCATAATAACCCTTAAAAATAAATAGAGATACGCCATCCAGCCATATCTCTATTCTAACTAATCATTAACTAACCTAAATTTACTAGGAAGTATCTTTATATAAAATCGTTGTGTTTTGATGAAAACGCCGACAAATATTTCTTTTTATTTATCAAGCAATTAAAACGCTTTTTTGTTTTCTTGATGAATCAAATTTCCGTCAAATTATGTCGTAAAAAAAGCCAGTATCGACAAACATGATCTTTGTGTCGACTAATTATTTGATTAAAAAAAATAACATTCATGTTAACATATTTTAACTTTAAATTTTTGTAAATCAATGAATTAAACAGTATTTATTAAACATTTATTTCGAATAATTAGGTTAACCAAATATATTTTCTATCGGCTCTCATTGTCAATTAAATAAAAGTTGTTTTTTTTGCGGTTGGGCATTCAAAAATGCCTTGAGTAAAAAATTTCTTACCATTTATGGTAAAGCTTTTCTTCATTTTTAATGATTTTATCTTGAACTTTTGTAAATAAATGACTACTCAAATATTAATGCTGAGCTAGCTTGTTTGTACAAAAGCGAAATTATTATTGTGGTTGGATCATGATTGCGTTTGGTAACTAACGAAGCCTTTTCATGCAAGACTCAGGTTGTAGTAAATCGGCGATATGATTAAATGGCCAGGTAAACCGACCAATAGAAATCAGCATCCGAATAAATCTAACAAATGAAAACAATTATCATTATTAGTGCGTAAACGATATATTTGAAAACCTCATGGAAAAAATTAAATTAAAAGCTAACCAAAATCAGTTTTATCATGATTAAAAATATTTCAATAATTGGATCGGGCACAATGGGAAATGGAATTGCGCATGTTTTTGCCCAGTTTAACTACCAGGTAAATCTGATCGATGTCAGTCAGGAAGCGCTTGATAAAGCTTTGCTAACCATCACCAAAAATCTCGATCGCCAAATTTCAAAAGGAACTTTGACAGAAGATCAAAAGACAGCAACGCTGGAAAACATCAACACGTTTACCGTAATGCAAGAAGGTATTCAAAATGCAGATCTGGTGGTTGAAGCCGCAACTGAAAACATCGATTTGAAACTTAAAATTTTCAAAGATTTAGATGAGTTTGCTCCGGCAGAAGCTATTTTAGCCTCAAACACCTCGTCAATATCTATCACGCAAATTGCAGCGGCTACCAATCGTGGAGACAAAGTAATCGGCATGCATTTTATGAACCCTGTTCCTGTGATGAAGTTGGTAGAAGTCATTCGCGGCTACCAAACAAGTGATGAAACCACACAGATCATCATGTCGCTTTCTGAAAGCCTGGAAAAGATACCCGTTGAGGTAAATGATTACCCTGGTTTTGTAGCCAACAGAATTTTGATGCCAATGATTAATGAAGCCATTTACACGCTATATGAGGGTGTTGCAGGTGTTCATGAAATCGATACCGTGATGAAATTAGGTATGGCACACCCCATGGGCCCACTTCAACTGGCCGATTTTATCGGGTTGGATGTTTGCTTAGCCATTTTAAAAGTGCTTCACGAAGGATTTGGAAACGCTAAATATGCCCCTTGTCCCCTATTAGTAAATATGGTTACTGCCAGGAAAAAAGGAGCAAAAACGGGCGAAGGCTTTTACAAATATACCGCTGGTTCAAAAGAGTTAGTTGTGGCTGATAAATTTAAAAAATCCTAATTTTTTTAGCATTTAATTTTATATTTGCTGTATGAATGAAAATCTTGATCCAGATGCAAGCAACTTAACGCCTACCGATAGAGATATTGAAAGGGTTTTAAGGCCACAGGCTTTTGAAGATTTTACCGGACAAGAGAAAGTGATGGAGAACCTGAGGATTTTTGTTCAGGCTGCTAAACTTCGCGGCGAAGCGTTAGATCATGTACTACTTCACGGTCCTCCGGGATTAGGAAAAACGACACTTTCTTATATTATTGCTAATGAGATGGGTGCCGGAATTAAGGTAACTTCTGGCCCTGTACTTGATAAACCTGGTGATTTAGCCGGTTTACTAACTGGGCTAGATACTGGCGACATTTTATTCATTGATGAAATCCATCGCCTTTCGCCTTTGGTTGAAGAATATTTGTATTCAGCTATGGAAGATTTCAAGATTGATATCATGTTGGAAACAGGTCCAAATGCCCGTTCCGTACAAATCTCCCTAAATCCATTTACACTGGTTGGTGCAACTACACGTTCGGGTTTGTTAACAGCACCTTTGAGGGCTCGGTTTGGAATCAATTGCCGTTTGGCATATTACGATGCAAAACTTTTGACCACTATTGTCTTGCGTTCATCTGATATTCTGAATACACCTATTGATGATGAAGGTGCTTACGAAATTGCCCGCAGAAGCAGAGGAACACCTCGTATTGCGAATGCATTGCTACGTAGAACAAGAGATTTTGCACAGATTAAAGGCAATGGAAACATTGATCCTGAAATAGCTAACTATGCTTTAAATGCATTAAATGTTGATGAACATGGTTTGGACGAAATGGACAATAAAATTCTGGTGACCATAATCGATAAATTCAAAGGTGGTCCGGTGGGCTTAAAAACCATTGCCACTGCTGTAGGAGAAGATGAAGGTACGATTGAAGAAGTTTATGAACCATTTTTAATTCAGGAAGGTTACATTATGCGTACCTCCCGCGGACGAGAAGTAACAGAAGCGGCATACAAACATTTGAAGAAAAGTTTTCCCGGACAGACTGGGAAATTATTTTAGGTTTTTCTCAAAGATTTAGAGTTTTATTAAATACAGTGATCTAAAAATACTATTCCATTAATAAAACCCGATCGCAATATATTATCTCATCTTTTAGCTGTTGTTTGTGCCAATCTTATTGCTGTAAATTCAGCAATGAGATTGCCACGTCAGGATGAAAAATCTTGACTCGTAATAACGCAAGTAGGCTACATCAATCAAAGACATTCTAAATAAAACCTTAATTAATATGAACATTTAGGGCATTTCTCTGTTCATCAATGTAGAAATCAAACATTATGAATATAGAAATACGCAAACTAACACTTGAAGATTATGCCGATTTAAAAGAGTCTATGGTTCAGGCCTATGATAGCATGGGCGGCTCCATATGGCCAAAATCAAGTATTGCAAAACTCCTGAATATTTTCCCTGAAGGCCAGCTTTGTATCGCTGTTGATGATAAAGTGGTGGCTTGTTCACTTTCTATTATCGTGGAATATGATGAATATGGCGATCGACATACCTATAAATTAATCACAGGAGATTATTCTTTCACCACCCACGATCCAAATGGTGATACCTTATACGGCATTGAAATTTTTGTGCATCCGGATTTTAGGGGGTTAAGATTAGGCCGCAGACTTTATGAAGCCAGAAAGGAACTTTGTGAGAGTTTAAACTTAAAAAGCATCATTGCTGGTGGACGGATTCCTGGTTATCACCAGTATGCACAAACCCTTTCGCCAAGGCAATATATCGATAAAGTGAAGGCAAAGGAGATTTATGATCCTACCCTAACTTTTCAAATTTCGAATGATTTTCATGTAAGAAAAGTGTTAAAAAATTATCTCCCTGGCGATAAAGAGTCGAAGGAATATGCAACATTAATTGAGTGGAATAACATTTATTATCAGGGGCTTGACGCTTCAGCACGTTCGGCCATGACCATCCGCTTAGGGCTGGTACAATGGCAAATGCGTTTGTTCCCGGATATGGAATCATTTTATGAACAAGTAGAATTCTTTGTCGATGCGGTAAGTGGATACAAATCAGATTTTGTGATGTTCCCGGAATTGTTCAACACACCTTTGTTGCAGCCTTATAACCATCTGCCTGAAATCGAAGCCATGCGTAAACTGGCTGAGAAGACAGAAGAAATTGTCGCAAAAATGCATGAATATGCCTTAAGTTATAACATCAATATCATTACCGGAAGTATGCCTTTATTAGATGGTGGGAAACTATACAATGCTTCCTATCTGTGTCACAGAACGGGAAAGATTGATGAGTTCCGTAAAATCCACATCACGCCAAATGAACAAAAATATTATGGTATGGTAGGTGGAGATAAGGTTCAGGTTTTTGATACGGATTGCGGTAAAGTAGGTATTTTAATCTGCTATGATGTCGAATTTCCTGAACTGAGCAGAATTTATGCCGATCAGGGCATGCAAATCCTATTTGTACCCTTTTTAACAGATACACAAAACGGTTATACCCGAGTTCGGCATTGTGCCCAGGCAAGAGCCATTGAAAATGAATGTTATGTTGCCATTGCGGGCTGCGTAGGTAACCTTCCGAAGGTTAATAACATGGATATTCAGTTTGCACAGTCTGCCGTGTTTACGCCATCCGACTTTGCTTTTCCAACCAATGCCATCAAAGCTGAAGCTACGCCGAATACCGAAATGGTATTATTGGCCGATGTTGATCTTCATCTTCTGGATGAATTGCATCACTATGGAACAGTAAAGGTATTGAAGGATAGAAGAACAGATTTGTATCAAACCAAGCTTTTGAAATAATTCGAAATAAAAAAACGCCGGTCGCATCAACAACCGGCGTTCATTATAAACTAAAGCTAACTATTTTTTCATCGCGAACCATACGATTAAACCAATGATAACCGCGATTGGAATAATCCATTTTAATACCGATCCTGCTCCGTTTTCATCTTTTTCTGTTACAGCAGGTTGTGCTGGTCCCGGATCTTCTTTATGACTTTCGTAATCTTTTTCTATCGGCTTAGGAGCTTCTCCTGATTCCGTATGTTTTGGATCTATATTTTCCATAAGTGTTGTTGAGTAAGGTTCTTTTAATCCAATTCTTTGAATGTTAAAGAACTGCAATTAATTAATTTAGTTTTCTGTAAATAGAACAAGCGATTGTTAAAAAGGTTTTGCTTCTTAAGCCTTATCTTTGCAATTCGTGTACAATAATGCTGCAAAATATAGCCAACTTATAAAAGATGAAGCCATTAGGCTTGGCTTCCTGTCTTGTGGTATTTCAAAGGCCGAATTTTTGGAAGAAGAAGCACCTCGGCTGGAACAATGGTTGAATAAAAACCATCATGGCGAGATGAAGTATATGGAAAATTATTTCGATAAACGTCTTGATCCTCGTCTGCTAGTTGATGGTGCCAAATCAGTGATTTCTTTATCTTTAAATTACTACACGGAAGAAAAACAGGTAGATCCGAATGCGCCTAAAATTTCAAAATATGCATACGGGCAAGATTATCACCATGTGATTAAAGATAAGTTAAAGGCGCTCACCCATTTCATCGAAGAAAATATTGGAGAAGTAAGTGGAAGGGCCTTCGTTGATTCGGCACCGGTGCTAGACAGGGCCTGGGCAAAAAAATCAGGCATTGGCTGGGTTGGGAAAAACTCAAACCTGATCAGTAAAACCGACGGCTCATTTTTCTTCCTGGCCGAGTTGATTGTAGATTTAGAACTGGATTATGATCACCCTTTCCAAACCGATCATTGTGGAACCTGTACCCGATGCCTTGATGCATGCCCTACAGATGCAATCATTGCCCCACAAGTTGTTGATGGCACCAAATGCATATCGTATCTGACTATTGAGCTAAAAAACGAAATCCCCACTGAATTTAAAGATAAAATGAGCAATTGGATGTTTGGTTGCGATATCTGCCAGGACGTGTGCCCCTGGAACCGTTTTTCGAAAGTACATTCGGAGGAAGCATTTAAAGCTGAAAACGGTTTATTGGATTTAACTGAAAAAGATTTGACAGAGATAACCGATGAAGTTTTTAAAAAGGTTTTTAAAGGTTCAGCAGTAAAAAGAACGAAGCTAACAGGCTTAAAAAGAAATATAGATTTTTTGAAAACGCAGTAATCCGTCATTGCATTACAAAAGGCAATCTGTTCGGAAAGATTACTAAATACCATGCGATGACAGAAACCGGCTTAATTCACGTTAAAACTGTTGTCGCTTTTAACCTTATCGGGTACGTGGCTGCTTCCCATTACCACTTTACTTAGTTTTTTATTGGTTTTTATTTTGATTTCAACCTGCTTCGCTCCTTTTTCCCAAATGCCAATGCTACTGTGATTAGTTTCTTTTGATCCATCGCTGTAAGCTAAAGTTAAATCTACCGGCAGCGCTTTAACGCCCTTGTTTTCTATCGTTACCGAATAACCATCAGCAGTTTTCTCGACAGATCTTATTGCCATATCTAAAACGCCTCCTTCAAAAAACCAAGGCTTCCAAAACCAGTTCAGGTTTTTGCCACTTCCTTCGTTCATGCTATTGAAAAAATCATACGGCATTGGATGTTTTCCATTCCAGTTTTTAATGTAATTGTGAAGTGCTTTCGTAAAAAGCTCATCTCCTAAATAATCCTTAACATATAAATAAGCTAAACCTGGTTTTGGATAAGAATTGGTAAAACTTCCAGAACCTTTTAAATCAGGTGTTAAGGTCATGATCGGTGTGTCGTCCTTGCTTCCTGATGATGAAGCAGTTGGTTGAATACCATATTCATCCACAATAGTCGAATCAATCATCGGAGAAATCAGCCACTCACCTATTGTTGCCCAACCCTCGTCCATCCAACCGTATTTTGTTTCGTTAATGCCCATATAAAATGGGAACATGGTATGGAAAATTTCATGATCTGTTAACGTGATGGCATCCTCCCTGTTGTCTACAGGATTATCGTTTACCATCATTGGATATTCCATTTGATCTAAACCATCAAAAATGGTTTCGTGATTGTAGGGAAATGGCCATTTAGGAAATTTATAACTCATCGACTCAACTGTTTTGCGGGCAAAGTCAATCACTTCATAATAATCTTTATGTTTTGGATTGAAGACCGCGTCAACCCGTGTTCTGCGTTTTGTTTTAGGGTCGACAACTAAACTAGTAGACTTCCAGATATAATGGTCACTTAACGCAAAAACAAAATCGGTAACATTTTTAGCTTCAAACTTAAAAGTATTGAAGGCATTAGGTTGCATTACTTTCTTGCCTGCTAAATCCTGATCGGTAATTACATCAACTACGGCATCGTTTTTTTCTGCAGATGCTATTCTCGACACAATTTCTTTCTGAAAAACTTCAGCTGGATTTTTCAGGTCGCCGGTTGCCCAAACAGCATAGCCACCAGGTGCCGTAATTTGTGCTTTAAATTGATCGAAATCGTTGTAAAACTCTTCGGAACCAGTGTAAGGGTATTTGTTCCAGCCATCCACATCATCATAAACGGCAATTCTCGGAAAAAAATAAGCAATGAAATGAGAACCTTCATCTACCTGGCCGGTGCGAACATGCGATCCTTTATTAACGGTATAGTTGTAATCGAATTTGAATTTAATTGTTTTGCCAGGCAACAAAGGCTGGATGGCGATTTGCATGTTAGTGCCATCAATTTGTAGATGATCGAGTCCAAGTTGTTGGTCGTCCTGCAAAACTGAAGTAATTTTCACACCCTCGCCCAGGTCTGATTCAGAAATTTTTGATTTCCTCGGTGTACCTTTTTTATATAGGTTAGGATAAAGCTTAAACCAGATTTCTTTCAAGGTATCAGGACTATTGTTCGTATAAGCCACTTCAACTTTTCCTTTTAGCAATCTTGAAACCGGATTGAAATCAACTTTTAGATCATATTTTGAAGAATTTTGCCAATAATTCTGACCAGGTTTACCTGAAATTGAACGGGTTCCTTTTTGATAGGTATTTTGAAACACCGGTTCAATGGGAAGCTGAACCTGGGCATTTACACAAACTGCAGCGAACAGCAAAATGCTTACTAGTTTAATTGATTTCATTCTGAATAATTAACGGGTAACGGCTAATATTGATGCGGAAATCTCTATTTACCGAATTTCATTTTTAATTGCTCCAACATATCTGTATTTATAGGCTGAGCTGGTTTTTCAGGCTTTGGCTGTGGTTTTTGTTGATGTTGAGGCCGCTGTGCTGGTGCATTTTGTTGTGGTTTTGCTGCACGGTTCTCATTTTTCTTTGCGTTAAATTTCGCCCACTCTTCATCTAATTTTTTCTTGGTGTAAAGCGGGAAATCGCCCTGCTTCATCCAGGCATAATAACTCGGCTCTACAGCAAAAACCTGCGCTGTGGTTTTGCCTTTATGTTTACCAAAATTAAAGCAAACTTCGTTTTTATCATTATAAACCATTCGTCCGGCAAAGTCTACAGGTTTATGAATATTGGTAAATACATGTAAGGCATCAACATCGTTTACAACCGGAATACTCTTATTTCCTTGCTTATCTTCGAATTCCTTCTCCTTATACATTTCCAGCTGACCAAGCAACACTCTATAAGTTGCGATCACATCAGCTTCAGCGGCATGGGCATTCACTAAATCTTCCTGACAATAAAATTTGTAGGCTGCTTTTAGTGTACGTTGTTCCATCTGGTGGAAAATATTCTGCACATCTACAAATTTACGTTCATTCATATCGAAATCGATATCTGCCCTTAAAAATTCTTCTAAAAGCATCGGTATATCAAACTTATTAGAGTTATAACCGGCTAAATCACTCTCCCCAATAAACGCAGCAATCTCTTTCGCCAAAACTTTAAAAGTAGGCTCATTTGCAATATCTTCATCGTAAATACCATGAATTAAGGAAGTTTGCAAAGGAATTGGCATTTCAGGATTCACCCTCCAGGTTTTAACTTCTTCAGTACCATCTGGCATCGCCTTCAGGATGGCAATCTCTACAATTCTATCTGCGCCTACATTTATACCGGTAGCTTCTAAATCGAAAAAGGCTAGCGGACGTTTTAAGTTTAATTTCATTTTGTTAGATATGAGAAAGATGATATAGCATTACACTAGATCGATTTTACATGTTTACCCAAAAGTGCTAAAAAGGATTGATTTGTTTGTAAAACGAGGGATTAATTTGAAAATTTAATTTTAAAATTATTTCTCAATGTTAAATCCTAGCTTTAAATTGCCGCTTAATTAAACAACGCCCTCCATGAAGAAATCCCTATTTTTCTTTCTCTTATCTTTCCTATCTATCAACACATTTTCGCAGAATTTTGATTATGGCTCTATCACTTACAATGATTATGAATTTGATAGAAAAAAAATCGACAGTAATGCCAATGCTGTTGTGCTTAAAGAGTTTGGTACGGCGAGGATTGATATCGATGATGCTACCGGTCGGTTAGAACTTATTTTCGACTATCATGTAAAGATTAAAATATACAATAAAGAAGGTTTTGACAACGCCAATGTAATTGTTCCCTTATATAAAGATGATACCCGCGAAGAAACCATTAATGATTTGAAGGCTTCTACGTTTAACTATGTTGGCGGAAGGTTCGTGGAAACCGTTATGGATAGAAAAGCCACTTTTTTTGAAAACAGATCCAAGTACACCAAACTGTTAAAATTCACGCTTCCTAATTTAACAGAGGGATCAATTATCGAATATAGCTATCGTTTAAAATCTCCAAACCTGTTTAACTTCAAAACGTGGAATTTTCAAAGTAACATTCCGAAGGTAATTAGTGAATACCAGGTGCTCATTCCCGGTCTTTATAATTACAACGTTTCCCTTCGGGGTTACCAGAAACTCACTGATCAGAAAGTGGAACTGTTACGCGAATGTTTACGTTTGAACGGAGCCACTATTGATTGTTCGAAGATTACTTATCTAATGAAAAATGTGCCTGCTTTTATTGAAGAAGATAATATGACAGCACCAAGCAATTTCAGGTCTGCCATTTATTTCGAACTCTCTGACGTGGTTAATCCTTCAGGTGCAAAAACCTCATATACTAAAACCTGGAAAGATGTTGATTATGAGCTTACCAGCGATAAATCTTTTGGTTCGCAAATGAAAAGAAAAGATGTTTATAAGGAATTAATTCCAGCCGTTATCAAAGGTGCGGGAGATGATTTAAGTAAAGCCAAAGCCATCTATAACTACATCAAAAAACAAGTGAAATGGGATAATTATTATGGCATTTACAGTGCAGATAATATTAAAAAATCATTAGATAACCGATCAGGAAGCGTCGCTGATGTTAATTTAAATTTGATTGCTGCACTTTCTGCCGCAAATCTCGATGCTGAGGCTGTAATACTCTCAACCAGAGAAAATGGCATGATTAATAAGCTTTATCCGGTTATTTCAGACTTTAATTATGTTGTAGCGAAGATTAACATTGGCGATAAAAGCTACATGTTGGATGCTACAGAACCCTTATTACCTTTTGGGTTATTGCCCATGCGCTGCATGAATGATCAGGGACGTGTGATAAATCTGAAAAAGCCATCTTATTGGATAGATTTGAAAGCAAGTCAAAAAACGGTAACCAATTATATTTTAAATGGGAAACTTAATAACGATGGCAAAGTGATTGGAACCTTAACAACAATTTCTCAGGGTTATGCCGCATATAATAAGCGAAAAGAAATTAAACGATACACTTCTCCTGAAGAATTTGTAGAAAAATTGGATGATCGACTTACAAAAATTAAGATTTTAAACCATACGATTGGTAACCTGGATAGCGTTGAAAATCCACTCACAGAAAGCTACGAAATTGAATTTACTGTAAATGATGGATCAAACAACAATAATTTTTACTTAAGTCCTTTCTTCATCAATGCCATTACTAAAAACCCGTTCAATTTAAATATAAGAACCTATCCTGTAGATCTAGGTGTTGCATCTGATGAGCGGATCATCATCAACATCGATCTTAATCAGAATTACAATCTGGTAGAAAAACCGAAAGATCTGGCCATCGGGCTTCCGAATAATGGTGGAAGATATTTGCTGCAAACACAATTGGATGGTAAAACGCTATCATTAAGCCAGATTTTGCAGTTTAATAATGCCATTTACGAACCTGAGGAATATCCTTATTTGAAAGCGTTTTACAGCAAAATTATCCAAAATCAAAAAGCAGAGTATCTGTTAAAAAAGGTCGATTAACATGAAGATTAAATTAATATTGTTTTGCTTTTTGGCTTTTGCGAATGCAGCTGTTGCACAGGATAATTATGATGTTGATCTAATTGCCAGTAGTTTGAAAAATCGGGCTAACGCCTGTATCAGGCTTGATGAAACAGTTGTGGACATGCGAGCTCCTGAAAACGTGATGGAAACCGTAAAAAAAGCAATAACTGTTTTCAATGAAAATGGCGAAGATGAAGCTCGCCTGGTTTTACATTACGATAAAAACACATCAATAAAAAGTATAAAAGGCGAAGTTTACAATGCTGTAGGTAAACTGCTGAGCAAATTCACTCAAAACGACTTTTCTGATATTAGTGTGGCGGATGGGTTTTCACTTTTTGTTGATAGCCGGGTTAAACACTATTTACCAAACGTAAATCAATATCCTTATACCGTTGTTTACCATTACGAAATTAGAAACAAGCAAAATTTAGGAATACCAGGATGGCGACCAAAACCCGCTGATGACGTTTCTGTTGAGCAAAGTTCATACACCTTCATTTCTAAACCAACTGATGAGGTTCGCATTAAAACTCTCAATTACAACGGTACGCCAGAAGTTATAACAGATGAAAAGCAGAAAAAAATGATTTGGAAAGCCAGCAATATGTTGGCTGTTAAATCTGAACCCTATAATCCTGATCCCCTTACCTACCGAACAAGTGTTCAAATAGCGCCAACTCAATTTACCTATTACAATTACAAAGGAAGTTATCAAAACTGGGAGGAATTAGGCAAATGGGTATATGACAATTTGATCAAACAACGCAATACCTTATCGCCTGCAACCGTTGCCATGGTTAAAAACCTGGTAAAGGATGAAAAAACTGATAAGGAAAAGGCAAGAAAAATCTATCAATATTTGCAAGGTAAAACGCGTTACATCAGTGTACAGATTGGCATTGGAGGAATTCAACCAATTGCGGCCAGCGAAGTAGATCGTTTAGGTTACGGTGATTGCAAGGCTCTGGTTAATTATATGCAAAGCATGTTGAAAGCCGCTGATATCGATTCTTACTATTGTGTTGTGGAAGCGGGAAGTGAAAAGAAAAGCATGGATCCTAAATTCGCAGATATGTCGCAAGGCAATCACATCATTTTATGTCTTCCATTGAAGAATGATACGACCTGGCTGGAATGTACAAGTCAAAAAATTCCCTTTGGGTTTTTAGGGGATTTTACCGACGATAGAATTGTTTTTGCTTGTACGCCTGAAGGAGGAAAATTGTTGCGTACACCAAAATTGGCTGCTGAAACAAACCTGCAACTGCGTAAAGCGAACTTAAAAATTAATCAGGAAGGAACCGTTACAGGAAGTATGAATACTGTTTTTTCCGGAGCCCAGTACGATAACCATGAGTCGATTATTGGTAAACCGATCGCCGAGCAACATAAAGCGCTAAAATCATCTTACAATATTGATAATATAAACTTCGACACCATAGTTTATGCCCAGGAAAAAACTTCAGACCCAAAAATAACTGAAGATTTACAAGTTAACATCGGGCACTATGCCACAATTAATGGCGATAAACTCTACCTGCAACCGAACGCATTTAATATTACAAGATCAATTCCGGAGGTAAAAAACAGAACATTACCCGTTTACATCAACAGAGGATATACGGATGAGGATACCATTTCTTATCAGCTTCCTGATCAGGTATTAACGAATTTCGTTTTACCAACTGATAAAATTCTGAAGAGTGATTTTGGATGGTATGAGGCAAAAGTAAGCTTTGCCGGAAACAAGATTACATATTCCAGAAAAATAAGAATCAATGATGGAACTTATCCTGCCGAGAAATATGCAGAATTCTCAAAATTTATGAGCGACGTGAATGCCGCCGACCATTTAAAGCTGGTACTTAGCTTAAAAAAATAATTCCTAAGCCAATCCCGACAATCATAATCAAATACATTATTATTTCTGTACTGGCGAAACGTTTATATTTGGTCCAGAAGGAATAATCGTGATCTTGGTTTGGCATTTTAGCTATATAAACTTCAAAGATAGATAAATCGAGCTAATTATCCGGTTTATAAGTTGTAATCTCTCTGGCCATGCCTTTAAATAACACAATATGAAAGGGCCACATGGCATACCAGTACATGCGTCCCCACAAACCTTTAGGCCTGAAAGTAGCAATTTGCGAAAGAAAAGCTTTGCCATGAAACTCAACCAGTTTAAGTTCCAGCCATGCTTCTCCGGGTACTTTCATTTCGGCGTACAACAATAATCTTTTGTTTTTCCGATCTGCTAAAAGTACCCTCCAAAAGTCAAGTACATCGCCAGCCTGCAGATCAACATTACTTGTTCTTCCGCGTCGGGTACCTACACCCCCAAAAATTTTATCGAGGAAGCCACGCAGCTGCCAAAGCCAGTCCATAAAATACCAGCCTCTGCTCCCACCAATACTCCATATATTTTCAAAAACTTCTTCTGCCTTACGTTCAAAGGGCATTTTTACTTTGTATTGTAATGTTCCGTTTTGAGGGACTTTTATCTGATCCATGAAATCAGTTTGTAAATATCCCCTGTTTAGCGCATCTTTCCAGCTGGATACAATAGAATTCTGATCGATCTTTTCAAAAGCCAGATGCAAAGCCTCAGCATACGTTAAACAGGTTCGGGGCACAACACTTTTAATACGATCATCTTTACAAACCACTTCGTTTTTCATGCTGTCTACTAAACTTTTGGCCAATGAATATGGAACGGGCGTAATTAAGTTAAGCCAAAGCGACGATAATCTGGGCGTGAGCACCGGAACGGTAATAATCCATCTTTTTAAGCCTCGTTCATTCGCATAACCCAGCAACATATTTTTATACGTCAAAATATCCGGACCGCCGATATCAAACGTTTCATTAAAAGCCTTTTCATTGTGTAGCACACCACCCAAATATCCCAACACGTCACGGATGCCAATTGGTTGACATTTGGTTTTTACCCATTTTGGAGCAACCATAACCGGGATTTTCTCAGTCAGATCTCTAATGATTTCGAATGAAGCGCTACCTGAACCGATGATTATTGCCGCCCGCAAAATGGTACAGGCAATGCCTGAAGATTTTAATTCTTCTTCAACCGCTAAACGGGAACCTAAATGTTTTGATAGGTGTTCATCATTTGCAATCCCTGTAAGATAGATGATTTGTTTACAATTGGTTTTCTGAATGGCATTTGAAAAATTTTCTGAAGATTGCCTTTCCATATCATCAAAACCACTGTCGCTTGATGACATGGAATGAACCAAATAATATGCTGCATCGATATCAGTTGGAATTTCATTGAGTGTATCCGCTTTGAGCAAGTCGCCGCTGATAATTTCTACCTCATCACTTAAATCAGACTTAGCAGCAAATCTACGCTCATCTCTAACCATGCAAACTACCTGATGGCCTTCTTCCAACAGCAGTGGCAATAGTCTTGTACCGATATAACCGTTTGCCCCAGTGAGTAGAATTTTCATGATTATCAGTTTTAAATTACAACACCGGAAAATCGCATTTGTTATTGATTATCAGTTGGATTAAATAAAAATAACATTCCGTCAAGCTATATTTTCGATGATTATCGTCATAATGCTGTAAAACAGGTCGTATAATTAAAACTACATCAGCGCTGGTACAACAAATACTTAAAATCTTCGTATTATTATTTCAGAAATCAACCAAACATCCCTTAATGAAGAAAATCTTTTTAGGCATTGCCGCGATTGTTTTAGTGAGTATGAGCATTGTCGGAACAAGTTGGAAAGCGGTAGAGCATCCACAAACACAACAGGAAGCGGTTAAAAACATAGCTGCTGATAGTATTTATAATCAGTATATTTCAAACATCTACCATGCCGCCCATTTAGATTCGGCAGGTTTAAATCAAGAAGTTTTTGAGAAAGCACTCACTGGTTTTTACAATATGAAGTATGCCGGATTGCTTCATTCGAAATCGATTTTAACCATAGCCGATTTTGATCAGGAAAGTTGCAAAAAACGCCTCTTCATCATTGATTTAGCGCAGAACAAGCTTATTTTAAATACCTGGGTAGCGCACGGGCAGAACAGTGGTGGCGATAAACCTTCGTATTTTTCCAATACGCAAAACTCCAATCAAAGCAGCTTAGGTTTTTATCTTACCGGAGAAATTTATTACGGCAAACACGGTCGGTCGCTTAAATTAGATGGAATGGACCGAGGATTTAACAACAATGCAAGGGAAAGGGCAATTGTGGTTCATGGTGCAGATTATGTTTGCCAGGAAACCATCAATCAATTAGGCAGATTGGGTAGAAGCCAGGGTTGCCCCGCGGTACCTTCCAAACTTGCCAATAAAGTAATTGATGCCATTTCAGATCGAACGGTGCTTTTCATCAACAGCTCCGATCAGCAATACCATTCCTCGTTTCTCAATGAAACACTTGCAGCCAGCTACGCTTTAAGGCAAGATGAAGTTTTGGCAGCTCAAATGGATTAATGTAGTTTGAGGTTTGTATCACTTAAATTTCGAGGCAATATCTTAATAAAAAATCCTTTTAAAGGGGCCAAAGCATCCCAAATCCAACGGTTGGAGTCTTTGGCCCTTTCACCACAATCTACCACTTCTGCCCTTTCCAATAGCTTATCTACAAATTTGTTAAGCGGCTTAAATTTTACCAACTGATTAAATTTCAGACCGAGATAATCACAGTAAACATGCACCAGAATTTCTACGATAAGCGAGCGATCTGAAATTTTTAATGGAGTTGCAAAGCGTTGCTCATAATCGTTTTTGATCGTTTTCACCAGCATGATAAATCGTTCATCGGCTTTGCCATCCAAAAAGCGCCACAATTCAGCATTGCTGTAAACACGGATAATTCCTTTATCCAACTGGACTTTGATATTGCAATTTTCTAAATGGTAGATGCTATTCATTCATTTTTTAGATTTTAAAATCAGTTATTTGTTACCGAATAATGCATTCGTAACAGCAAAACTGCCAAAATGTTTAACTTTCAACTGGTTAGCATGTGAGTAAAATTTTAGTTTTCGAACCAATATTTTGAGCATCTTTGGAGTTTGAAAAATAAGCCCAATTCATGAAGATTGTTATTGCAGAAAAGCCCTCAGTTGGTCGTGAACTTGCCAAAGTTTTTGGAGCAAGCACCAGAAAAGACGGATATATCGAAGGGAAAGGATATTCGTTTACCTGGGCTTTCGGGCATCTATTGCAATTGGCACCCCCTCAAGATTATGGATTTATCGGCTGGAGAAAACAGCATTTACCCATGTTGCCGGCTAAATTTAAACTGGCAGTACGCAAAATTAAAACTAAAGATGGTTTTGTAGAAGACCCGGCAGTTAGGAAACAACTCGATACAATAAAAAGGCTTTTTGATGAGGCCACAGAAATTATAGTAGCTACGGATGCCGGGCGTGAAGGCGAGCTGATTTTCAGATACATTTACTATTATCTGAAATGCAAAAAACCATTCAAAAGATTGTGGATTTCCTCACAAACAGATGAAGCTATAAAAGATGGCTTTAGAAACCTTAAACCTGGCACAGATTACGATACGCTTTTCAATTCTGCACACTGTAGGTCGGAATCTGACTGGCTTGTGGGCATGAATGCCACCCAGGCTTTGAGCATTTCTGCAGGTAACCGAACAGTACTATCGCTTGGTAGGGTTCAAACACCTACCCTCGCCATGATTTGCGCCCGCTTCTTAGAGATCAAAAATTTTGTTCCCCAGATTTATTATCAGATTAGCATTCAGCTGGTTAAGGATGAACAAAGTTTCAAAGCGGTTTCAACTACAAATTATAAAGATAAGGAAGAAGCTGAAAAACTTTTTGCATTAGTAGAAGATGTGGCATCCGGCTTTCCAACTGGTGGAAACATTACAGCCGTTGAGGCCAAACCCCGCAAAGAGCCGCCACCGCTCTTGCATGATTTGAGTAGTTTACAGCAAGAGGCCAATAAAAAGAAGGGATACACGGCTGATCAGACCTTAAATATCTTACAGAATTTATACGAAAGCAAACTCGTTTCTTATCCCCGTACAGGATCGAGATATATCGGCGATGATGTTTTTGCTGGTGTTCCCGATTTGATTACCAAATTTGTGAATCATCCTGATTTCGGTAAACAAGCAGCTTTTCTTCAAACCATTAAATTGAATAAACGCAGTGTTAATGCCAAAAAGGTAACCGATCACCACGCGGTTTTACCAACTGGTGTAGAAGCTTATGGCTTAAGCAGCGATAAACAGGCTGTTTATGACATGGTGGTTGGCAGAATGATTGAAGCATTTCATCAGGAATGTTTGAAAGAAATCACTAAAATTACGATACAATCCGGGCTTACCTTCATTGCCAATGGTACGGTTATTCGTTCCGCCGGCTGGCGTTCAGTTTTTAATGAAACTGACGATGATAAAAAAGATGAGGATAATGCGGCCTTGCCAAAGGTTATTGTAGGTGAGCAGTTGCCAATTACGGAAAAATCTTTATTAGAAAAACAGACAAAACCAAAATCGATGTATAATGAAGCTTCTCTTCTGAAGGCGCTGGAGACCTGCGGTAAAGAAATTGAGGATGAAGAGTTGCGCTATGCCATGAAAGACAGTGGACTTGGAACGCCCGCTACACGAGCTTCTATTATTGAAACTTTAATTACCAGAGAATACATCAGCCGGGAAAAACGGAATCTTGTACCAACAGCCAAAGGTTTGGCGGTTTATGAAGTAGTGAAAGATAAGCAGATTGCTCAGGCTGAGCTTACCGGTCAATGGGAAAAACGATTGGAAGAAATCAGATCAGGTTCATCAGTAAAGGATTTCAAATCGGAAATAACTGAGTATACCAAAATGATTACCAATGAATTACTTATTGCCGGTGCAAGTATTTCAGGGATGCTGCATGAAAAAAAGCCAGAAAAGGTTTAGCCAAAAGCAATTTTTAAAGCATCCTCAATGGCTAAGCCCATATCCTCATCTTTCTGGATAAAAGCTATCGCCCCTGCTTCAGTGTATTGTTTCTCGAATGTAGTTTTGTCATTACCAGTAAACATGCACACTTTAAGGTCAGGCTGGATTGCATGGACTGCCCTAACCGTGTTTGGATTGCTATCGCCCTTAGGCATATTAATATCCAATAGTAAAAAATCAAATTTTTCACGGTTGAGTAAGTCAAATGTATCAGGGAGGTTTGTAGTTTCCAACACCACCGGCGAAGACGTTAATTTTCGAAAATAACCCTTCATTACCATACGCATCAACTCATTATCGTCGGCGATCAGAATCCTTAAACCTTCTTTCATTTTGTTACATGTAGTTGTTAGCTGTTGATGGTCGTCGCATAACCTGCTTATACAATACAACTTATAGCTCAAAAAGTTCGCAATTGTACTAAAGAAATAAGGAAACATGGATGACTAATTCAAATGTAAACATTTCTTTGTGTTTTTAGATGTTTAGCATTTAATTATGTAGATATAAACTCCCAGGCACTATGATATGCATCCAATTTTTCAGCGTAAGCAATAAAGTCTGCATAAAATTTAGCTTTTGAAAGCGTTGAACTGTCTCCTATGACAACTAATTTTTTTCTTGCCCTGGTCATGGCTACGTTCATCCGTCTGGTATCAGATAAAAAGCCGATAACGCCTTCCGCATTACTTCTGGTTAGGCTGATGAATACAATATCGCGTTCTTGCCCCTGAAAACTGTCGATGGTATTTACAGAAATCTTAGTTTGATGTCTCATCAAAAATTCGTTAGCTTCTACCAGCGATTTTAAAACTTGCACCTGCTGTTTATAAGGTGAAACAATGGCAACTGAAGGAAAATCACCAATCGTATTTTTTAATTCCACTTCCTGGAGCAAGACACTCAAATGTGCCACTAAAAAAGCTGCCTCATCCGGATTTGTTGTACTTGTGCCGTCTAGTTTTTCGTCAAAACTGCATCCGGCCGTATCAATGAAAGTAAGTGGTTCGTCATCAGCAAAAATTAAGTGATTTGCTACAGTATGGTGTGCGCTAAGTTGATTATTATAAAAAACCTGCGATGAGTAACCCATGATGCTTTTATGCATTCTATACTGTTCATTCAAAAGCACAACGGCTTCGGGATGAAGGTTAACCGATTTCTCAAGCAAGGTTTTGCTTAAGCCGTTTCTGCCTGCCTCATTAGATTTAATTGTTGGCGACAATTGAAAATGATCGCCAGCTAAAATTACCTTCTCTGCCTTTAAAATCGGAATCCAGCAAGCAGGTTCCAACGCCTGTCCGGCCTCATCGATAACTACCGTACTATATTTTAAATTTCGAACAGTGTAGTGATTTGCACCAACCAATGTTGCAGTAATAATTTGCGCCTTGTTTAACAGATTGTCCATCACATACTGCTCGGTTTTCTCTACCTCTCTTCCGATTTTGTGTGCTTCATCAAATAAAGCTTTACGTTGATCGCGTTCAGCTTTTCCAAAACTCCGCTTATACTTGTGGGCCATGTTTTTATATTCATTTGCTTGCTTTTTAAGCGATTTGATGGTTTTCATCTCCGGGTGATCGGCCATCTTATGCTCTAAAGTTGAGGCCAGTAAATGTTCCGAAACACGGGCGGGGTTACCTATGCGAATAACATTGAGCCCCTCAAGAGATAATTTTTCAGTAAGCAAATCTACCGCGGTATTGCTGGGTGCTACTACCAGAATCTTCTGGTTGTTATGCTTTGAAAGCGATTTTATCGCATGAACCAGTGTTGTGGTTTTGCCTGTGCCGGGTGGCCCATGCACAATTGCTAAGTGATTAGCAGTAATAATTTTACTCACAGCCAGTTGCTGCGACTCATTCAGCTTGTTGGGAATAATAAATTTCTCCTCATTGTGAAAAGAAGGTTTATCGCCTTTAGTCAGAATTTTAATTAGTTTATTTTCAGCATCCTGATCAGCAAGATTAGCCGCCTGCTTTAATGCATTTTGCATCTCATCGTAACTGTTGTTATCAAAAAGCAGGTCAACCCCTAATTTTCCATCCCTGCTCCAGTCTGGCAATTCATCAACCCTGAAGCTTATTTTCATTTTATTCGCGGTTTGATGTGTGATGGTCCCCTCCAGCCGATCCTCCTTAGCATCATGATTGGAAAATAATACCACAGAAGATCCAAACCTGAATTGGTGAGGAATATCCTGATGCGTGGTACGCTCCAATTCAACGGTTAAATAATCGCCCCGGCCTATCTCATTATTCCGAATAGCAATCGGATACCAGGTTAACCCTAATATTCTGCGGTCAGCAGCCGAGCTATTTTCAGTCAGTTTTAAATAAGATTGTAAATCTTCCTCACGTTCTGTAATCAACAGCTCCTGAAGTTTTTTGAAATATTCTTTTGGCAAGATAGAGTGATTAGTTGCTATGGTGAATTGATTAACTTAGCGCTTTTTATTGATACAAATTTTGTTGCATTTACAAAACCAATTCATGGTGCAGCCTCAACATGGTTTCGTAGGGGTCGGCACTAAAACCAGGATGTACTTTTGAGCATTGCACAACGGTACTTCTTGTAGCTGTTAGCCACCTGAATCGCGAAGCCTGATCATACTGACCAATTGGACCAGCATTTTTAGCGCCAGCACTAATTCGTTCGAATGCAGATAGATTCGCCCGAAGATCATCCAGATCGATTTTACCAGCAATTGCCCTGATCTTATCTTCGTCTACAACAAAAATGCTCTGCAAGAACTTCTTCTTTGCGCAATAGAGAATAATACCTACGTTAATAAATTCTTCCCGTTCTACCCTCGGCATCACGCGGATCACGGCATACTCAAATAAGGCTCTCTCTTGCATGCTGTGCTTCTTTTAAAAATATTTCAGAATTTGCCAATCGGGTTTCGAGAAAATAAGCATAAGCTCTGCGGTGCGCTTCCTTAGTTTCAAAATTAGTTTCGCCTTCCAGCCAATCATCCGGAATGATATTGATTACGGCCTGGATTTTTTCAGGGTTAAGAATAGAACGAAATTCCTGATCTACAGCCTCAAGCTCCGATGCCCATGGTAATAATACATGATCTTTCACCAGGAAAAATGGCCTTGTGGCTTGTTCTTCCCAATTTTGCCAGGAATGATGGAAATATAACGATGCGCCGTGATCAATGAGCCAAAGCTCTTTATGCCAAACCAACATATTGGTATTACGGCAGGTACGATCCATATTGGTTAAAAAGCAATCTAGCCAAACAATTTGTGAAGCGAGTTTAGCATCTACCACCGTAACTGTAGGATCGAAAGTAATTGCTCCGGACAAGTAGTGAAGGGCTAAGTTTAAACCAACACTGGCTTTTAGTAAATCCTGAATCTCCTCATCGGGTTCGGTTCTGCCAAAAGCCTCATCTAAATTAGCAAACACCAATTCAGGCACCCGCAACCCTAAAATCCTGGCAATTTCGCCACCAATTAATTCGGCAATTAATGCTCGGGTGCCCTGGCCAGCTCCCTTAAATTTAAGCACATATAGGAAGTTGTCATCAGCCTCAGCGATCGCTGGCATAGAGCCGCCTTCACGTAAGGGCGTAACATAGCGGGTAACATTAACTTTTCTAAGTTGGATATTATTCATAAGAAATATTAGAAAGCTTGCATAAGATGATGTACTTTCTAATTCAGCTGCAAATTTAGAACAATAATGTCAATATTTTCCCCGAAGATTTCTTATCCATGCAGAACTTAATCGTGGCCTAGATATGCATTTCCTGCTGGAGTCATAACTGCCGCCCATTGAACCGACTCACGATTGATTTTAACTAAACCCATACTTTCCAATTCTTCATAGGCTTCTTCCATCCCACCTAAAATTGGAGAATTAACTTGCTGATTGATGACCTCGAGTAGAGATACAATTTCTGATCTTTCCATAATGTTGGCTTTGGGTATTAAACAGCTATATCCTTAAAATGTTTATTTCATAAGTTAAACATTTTCGATGCTCATAGGTTGTATTTAAAAAGCTAAATTCCCATGGAGTCGCACATTTACTATTTGTTTGTTTTAGCGTTACCTGTTGCCTGCGTTGCCTGGACAGTTACCAAAGAGGAAATCTTTAGAGAGGCAAGAGAATTCTGCGTTGACCGTTCAAAAAACTGCAATAAGCTGATTAAACGAAAATTTTTTTATGTTTTCACCTGCGAATACTGCTTTAGCCACTATGTAACCCTCATTACTCTCTTCATCACAAAATATACATTGATTTATCCCGGTTGGCGAGGATATATTATTGCCTTTTTTGCCATTGTGTGGATTGCGAACGTATACATGAGTCTCTACAACATTATTAGGATAGATTTAAAGAAAGAAAAAATTCGGGTGGCTAAAGAAGAATCGGAACTAAACGGAGACTAAAATCATGGCTAAAGTTTAATGCTTACCTGATATTCAACACTATGCCATCATCTGTTATCAATCATTTCAGTTATCATGCTGATAAAAAGTTACTTAAGATAACTTTTGTTACCGGATTGGTTTACCAATATCAAAACGTACCATTAAAAATTTTTAAGATGCTGAACGCCGTAGATTCGAAAGGGAAATATTTTAACCAGTACATCAGAGATCACTTTACATTTAAAAAACTTTAATATGCCAGAAGGACCATCAATTGTAATATTAAAAGATTTGATAGCGGACCCTCATTTAGGTAAGCCAGAGGTTTTAGAAGTTGCCGGTAATGTAAATACAATCGATAAGGAGCAACTCCTCCATAAAAAAATTAAGGCCTTTAAAAGTTGGGGTAAACACTTTTTGATTTGTTTTGATGGATTTACGATACGAATTCATTTTATGTTGTTCGGCACCTACTTAATTAACGAGACGAAGAAGACACCATTAAAGCTCGGGTTGACACTGAAAAATGATCAGTTAAATTTTTACACCTGCAAAGTCGATCTGTTGGATGGTGATGTAAACGATCACTATGACTGGCGAGCAGATATCATGTCAGAACATTGGGATCCAAAACTTGCATTGCAAAAAATCAACGAAACAAAAGAGGCTTATATATGTGATGTTTTACTGGATCAGGATATTTTCGCTGGCGTTGGCAACATTATAAAAAATGAAGTATTGTATAGAAGCAAGGTTCATCCGCTGAGCAAAATAGAAAACATTCCCACCGCTAAACTCAATGCAATTATTAAAGAAGCACAACGCTATGGCTTCGATTTTTTAAAATGGAAAAAAGAAAACACATTAAGCAAACACTGGGAAGTTTATCAGCAAAAAAATTGCGCAAAGAAACATAAGGTTACAAAAGCAGTACTCGGAAAAACAAATCGGCAAACCTATGTTTGTAATGAATGTCAAAAAAAATATAAATAATTTCTTCCTATCAAAACATCTCAAAAATCTAGAAATCAATACATTGCTTCGAATGTAAGCAATGAAACCAAAATGTTACTATAATTTCAACGTAAAAGAAATGTTAAACTATTAGGAAATATTCAAACAAGTCCTATATTTGTCCTCGAGAGCGTTAATTTAGATACGGGTATATGGCTTAGGCTGTATGCCCGTTTTTATTTTACATTGTTTGAAACATGGCTGATTACTTTATCTAAACATATTTTCAACCATGGTGTGTAAGCAGTTGGATTGATTTCGATATCGCTTTTCAAAGCCTCCAGATCCACGTATTTAAAATCTTCTACTTCATCAATATTGATGGTTGGCTTTTCGTTCGACTTACCGAAAAAGACATGATCTAACTCATGTTCTGTTAATCCATCTTCGAAAACCGCTTTGTACAGAAAATTAAAACCGTAGGCCAGCTCGCAGCTCATGCCCATCTCCTCTTTTAATCTTCTTTCTGCAGCAGCAAGATTACTTTCTCCTTCACGGGGATGGCTACAACAGGTGTTGGTCCATAACCCACCTGAATGATATTTACTTTTTGAACGTTGCTGAAGCAACAGTTCCTGATCATCATTAAAGATAAAAATTGAGAAGGCACGGTGCAACAATCCTTTTTGGTGAGCTTCCAATTTTTCCATCCTACCCTGTGGCAGGTCATCTTTATCAACCAGGATTACGTGTTCTTCCATCGGCGCTTTAAATTGCATTTAACTTGTGGCGTATCATCGAATCAAACATTAACCCTATTTTATGGTGATTTGGAATGCGGATCCGTTCTGTCATTATTTTCTCGGCACTTAGATTTTTGATCTTGTTAAAGAGCTTTTTATAATAGATATAAGATAAATAAACCCCGTTTCGTGAACTCGCCGGAAGCATTTTTATACCAAGTAAGGCATCCTTAAACTCATCTTCTATTTCTTGTTCTATTTTACGCTTCTCCTGATCACAAAAAACCGTTAAATTCACATTTGGAAAATAGTTTCGATTTAATGACTGATGATCCGCCTTTACATCACGAAGGAAATTCACCTTTTGGAAAGCTGAGCCCAACTTCATAGCGAAAGGTCTTAGCCGATTGTATTCTGCTTGATCGCCATTGGTAAAAACTTTCAAACACATTAAACCAACCACTTCTGCCGACCCCAAAATATATTCCTGATATAAATCTTCCGTATATAACTGATCCTCGAGATCCATTTCCATACTTTTCAAAAATAACCGAATCAATTCATGATCGATTTGATATTCATTTACAACCCGTTGAAAAGAGTTGAGAACAGGATTTAAACTTATGCCCAATTCAATGGCCTCAAAAGTATCCCGTTTAAATTTTTCTAATAGATATTTTTTATCGAAGTTATGGAAGCTGTCCACAATCTCATCTGCAAGACGAACAAAGCCATAAATAGCATAAATGGGCTGGCGCAACTCTTTTCCCAGAAAATAGATTCCGAAAGAAAAACTTGTGCTATAACTTTTTGTTGTAAGTTTACTGCACCTCGCCGATAACTGATCAAACATTTCTTTCATCTTTAATTTGGGTTTTGAATCGATTTTTCAAATTCTTCAAGCGTTTTAAACCAATTGATATGGTCTATATTTTTTAATTTCTCTATTACCATACTGTTTCCGGCAAGGTGGATTTTTGCAGTTTTGCAAACTTCAGATAACAGCATAACGTAGTCTTGGGCACTAGCTTCTAATCTTGATCTTACCATAAAAAGCAATACATGATCAACATCAATGTTAGCAAAAACTTCTTTTACAGAATCTAGTGGAACTTTACTGCCAAGGTAAATTACTTTTTGATGATTTAACCGAAGCATATAATTCGCGAATATTAGGCCAATGTCGTGATCCTCATCTTCAGGCAAAAAGAGTAACCAGGTTTTACCATCATTGCGAACAGTTTTGGAATTATTAATTTCGGTAAAAAGCTTCTGGCGGATCAAATTTGATATGAAATGTTCATGAGCAGGACAAATCTCATCTTTTCGCCACATTAAACCTAACCGAACCAGTAAAGGATATGTTACGCGACGATAAGTTTGCGGAACACCCATCACGTCGACACAATCGCTAATTAAACTGATGAAAGCAGCATCGTTAAAATCTAAACTAAACTTGATTAATCTTGTGATGTAGAATTCTGCCAGATCATCATCGGAATGATAATTGTACTGTTGATCCAACAACGCTTCAACAGCCTGATCAGATAAGCTGCAAATTTTCGAAATTTTTAAACCAGATTGGTTTAGGCTAACGATGTTTAATAACCGTTTTAGCTGGCTATCATCGTATAATCTGGTATTTCCTCGCGAGCGTTTTGGCTTTAGCGCATTATACCGCTGCTCCCAGATTCGTATCGTGTGAGAATGAACACCAGAAAGCTGTTCCAAATCAGAAATGGTATAAATCATTTTTGTTTAAATATATCGAATAAAATTTAAACAAGAAGATTGATCAATAGTTTTGAAGAGGCTAAAAATTATTAAGATTTTAGCCTGAATAATTTTCATAAAAAGATACACCAAGCAAAGCTCAATGTATCTTCTCAGTAAGTGCTATTAATTATAAGCTTTTTCGGTTAACAACAGTCCAAGCTCTCCATTGCCGGTAACTATGGTGTGTACGTGTTTGTACGATTGACTAAAAAAATCATATCCGTGCTCCATGGCCTCAATTGAAACAGAGCTCATTGGATATTTCCTGTTGGTTTGCATACAAAGCAGGTTGCCGTTGGCAAGTAATAGAAAATCGCAGTCGTATCCTTTTTCCTGTAATTCTATTACCTTTTTTGTAATAGATACATTTAACCTGTTGGTTACACGGGTTCTGTTTTTCATAAGATTAGGTTTTAGGTAAATGAATTGCATTACAATGGCAAATTCATATATTAATTTACGGTTTTAAACGCAATATATTGTTATACAAGTAATTAAAAAGAATCGTTTTGTTCATTTTGCATCTGGCAAGCTGTTCATTATTTAACACCTAGACTGCCTGTTACAATAGCGGCTAATGCCTGACCAACAATTCCTCAAACTTGTCGAATTACATCCCTGACTTTACGAACGTTATATATTTTAGTTTTTGGAAATCATAGCGTAATTTGCCATTCATCTTCTCTATTAACCAAATGAAATTAAAATGTATCGTGATTGATGATGATATTCATGCTATTAATGGTATAAAATCTTATCTCAACACACTATCTAACATATCACTTTATAAGGCCTATACTGATCCACTGCAGGCACTTACCGAAATTACCGGTGGCCCTGATGTCGACATTATTTTTATGGATGTGGATATGCCCATGATATCAGGAATTGAATTATCAAAAGCCATCCGTTTTAAAACCACTAAGTTAATTTTTACTACTTCGCACTCCAAGTATGCTTATGAAGCATTTGAAATGAATGCGAGTGCATATTTGCTAAAACCTTACACCTTTGCACGTTTTGCTGAGACATTGAATCGCTTATTCCCACAAAGCCCTAGTCATCCAAATACCTCCATTCAGCAAGAAGATGATTATTTCTTTGTGCGAAACAGGAATGAAAAGAATAGCTTAATAAAAGTTAGGTATAACGATATCGTTGCGGTAGAGAGTTTACAGAATTATGTAAGGATTTATACGCTCAATGAAATCATAGTAACTTATATTGCCTTATCAGAGATTAAGATAATTCTCCAGAATTATTCAAATTTTGCCCAGGCACACCGATCATTTATCATTGCCAAAAATCACATCGAGAAAGTTGAAGGAAACACCCTGAAGATGGTCAACAATTTGACGGTAAATGTTGGTAACAGCTACAAAGATGGCATACAGGAATATATTAAGCAAAAAACAATCAGAACGAACAGATCTTAATTTACCGAGGAAAATATGAAAACGCATTTGACGTTGAAATTTTTATGCAACTTTGTATTTTAAAAACAGCATTACCAGCAGATACCCAATTAACAAGCTTTTTCCCAAATGATCAATATTAAAAAAACATCCTTCCTTATTCGTATTCAAGCCTGGCTGGCAGCTAAAAAACTACACATCATCATCTGGTTGATTTTTATGTTATACGAATCTATCATCATAGGTTTGTTCAGTGGTCAGTTTGGAAAACTTATCAATTACATTCTCTTTTATTCGCTAAACATCACCATGTTTTATGTTCACACGCACCTTATCTTAGAGATGGGCTTAAGGCATAAAAGACACATCTGGTGGAAATTACCTATCCTGCTGGCTTTGGAATTATTGGCTTACCTGATAATCTATATCGGCTTTGATTATCTGATTACTGAGATATTGAAATATTCGCGTCCAAGAAAAATTGGAATGAATATGCAATACATTCTCGGCCCTGTTTATCGAGCCATCTATTTTATGTTTTTCTCAACAGGCTATTATTTCCTTTTAAAATTTTTGAGTGAAAAGAAAAAAACAGAAGAACTTGAACGGCAGCGTTTAAATAACATGATTCAGATTGCCAAATCGGAAAATGCATTTTTAAAAGCACAGATACAACCACACTTGTTATTTAACACACTCGACTTTATCTACCAAAATGCCCGCGACCAATCTCCCATCGCTGCAGAAACGATACTTTCACTTTCTGAAATGATGAGGTATTCAGTAGATAGCAATAAGGATAAAGATTATATTTCGCTCGAAGAAGAGATAAATCAGGTAGAAAATCTGATTAATTTACATCAGCTCCGTAAAAACCATCGATTGCAAATTCGGTTTTGGTACGATGATGAGATTAAAAAAATAGAAATTATCCCATTAATTTTAATTACGCTGGTAGAGAATATATTTAAACATGGAAATTTACTTTCCCATTCCAACCCAGCCGAAATTAAGCTGTATTTAGAAAATAATAAATTAATTATAGAAACTTCCAATAAAATTGTTGAGGCAAAGGAAAAAACAGGACTAAACTCCGGTATAAAAAATATTACCAGGAGGTTAGCTTATGCCTACGGGGAGCGCTCGACATTTGAAAATTACATCACCGACGATAACTATTTTAAGGTAAAAGTTACCATAAGCAAATAGTTAAAGCTAACTTTTAGAAATCACAGCTACAAATAACTAATTCATCAACTACAAACAAACACTACAAATTGTAGTTGAGCTGTAAAAAATTCTCGTCAGGAAAATTTTTCTTTTTTTTTAGCCGCTTTAGTTGTAATTTGCATGATCTAAAACACGTAAAATGTCAATAAATTGCATCGCAATAGACGATGATCCCCATTCTTTAGAAAATTTAGTTGCTTACATGGAAAAGTTGCCAGAGTTAAATCTTGTGCAAACTTTTACCGAACCATTGCAAGCTTTGGCAGAAATTTCGGTCGCAAATCCTGTTGATATTATCTTCATTGATGTAGAAATGCCTGCCCTTTCTGGGATTGAGCTTGCAGGATTACTAAGACAAAAAGCGAAGCACTTAATTTTTACTACTGCTCATCCAAGATATGCACTTGATGCCTTTAAAGTTGATGCAGATGCTTACCTGTTAAAACCATATTCTATATTACATTTCGCAAAAACCATAAACAACCTTTACCCGGCTGGGCCTAACGAACAGCAACCATTTTCAATTTTTGATAATCATTTTTTCTATCTACCACTCCAAAATGATAAAAATGAATTGGCCCGGATTGACATCAATGAGTTGATCGCCGTAGAGGATCATCAGGAAGATGTTCGGTTTATTACCACAAAAAATGCCTTTACTACAGCAAAAATAAACTTCGCGAAGATGATTAAGATGCTTAAAAAGCATCCTGGATTTATTCAGATTAGTGCGGCCAGTGTCATATCTAAACAGCATATTAAAAGTGTTTTAGGAAATCAGGTCTTATTATCTGGTGAAGTTTCTTACGCAGTAGCAGATAGCCACAAAACACTTTTTGCCACTTTCATTCATGATAACCTGCTGAAAGGGAGATCTTAAAACCAACACTATTTTTACTGTTAAAGTAATTTTAATTCATTTCTGGTTCTCACCAAAACATTCTTCGTATTACTTTGTATTAGCATTAGTTTATTTTTTATTTATTGATTCACCATTTTGAAAAGAATATTAGTTGTAGATGATGACCCCGATATTTTGGAGGTTTTTCAGATGGCACTAGAAACTGAGCGTTACCGAGTATACCCTTTATTATCACCGAGATTTATTTTCAAAACCATAAAAGAATTTAGTCCAGATTTAATCATTTTAGACATTATGTTGAATGGTATGGATGGAAGAGCTGTTTTCAGGGAATTGAAATTGAATCCTGAAACTGAAAATATTCCGATTATCATGGCATCTGCCCGATATGATGAAAATTATATTATCTCGCAAAGGTTAAACCCAGACGATTATCTGGAAAAACCTTTTAATATTACAGATTTACTACAAAAAGTAAATAAACTAACAGCCAATTAAAAACAAAGAATATGAAATTAAGATTACTAACGCCAATAATATTGCTTTGCGCAGCAATATCTATAAAAGCAAGCGCACAAAGCAGCCGCCCCGATAAACTTTATTCCATGAGTGGAATTGGTTTTGCATTTCCTATGGGAGAAACATCCGACTATTTTCAACCAAAATTCTCCACCTCTCTAGGTGTAAACCTGGCCGTTGGAAATGGTGGTTTCTTCGTTTACCCGAAAGTGAGTTTACATGCTTTCACGTTTAATCAGCAAATTGCTGATGCGGGCTACAGCTACACTATTCAGAAAGGAAGATCAACTACCTATTTGTTAAACATAGCTTTAGGATATAGAAAAATTGTAGATAAATGGGCATTTTACGGCTTTGCAGGCGCCGGTGGCGGTTTCATCTTAACGCCTCAGGCGGGTGTAAATGCAAGTACTTTACAAGTAAACATGGATAACAAAACAAACAGCTTAGGTATTGCTGAAGGCGGGGGCGGTATTGAATATAACATTGGAGGTGCAAACTTGTTTATCGAAGCCAGCTACATGTATGGCTTTGGCAAAATCCAAAACCGTGTATTTAATACGGTGCCAATTAGCGTTGGTATTAAGCCAAACCTAAGTAAGTTGCTAAGTAAGCTTTAAAATTTTTTATACTTGATAACAAGCGATTACGTTATAACGTAGTCGCTTTTTTTTTATCAAAATTTTCCGGAAAGGATTTCACTAAAAAAACCATCATAAATTAGCGAAGCATTATTTTTATTACTAACTATTTTAGTATAGATTTGTAATTGTAAAATTTATCAATGTTATACGCAGTTGTAGATATCGAAACCACAGGAGGGCATGCCTCAGCAAATGGAATTACTGAAGTTGCCATCAATATTCATGATGAAAATAAGGTGGTTGAATCATTTACCACATTAATAAATCCCGGCCAGTCCATTCCTGTTTATATTACAGCGTTAACCGGAATAGATGATGCTATGCTGGTAGATGCGCCCACCTTTGCAGATGTAGCATTACAAATTTACCAGTTGCTACATGATAAGATTTTTGTTGCACACAATGTAAACTTTGATTATTCATTTTTAAAACATCACCTATCTGCAGCAGGCTACGAGCTAAATTGCCGGAAACTCTGCACCGTTAGAATGAGCAGAAAAATTATCCCTGGGAAAGCATCATATAGCCTCGGAAAGTTATGCAGTGTGTTACAAATTCCTATCCAAAACCGTCACCGGGCCGCAGGCGATGCTGATGCAACAAGTATTTTGTTTAATATGTTACTGGAAGCAGATCATGAGGGCATCATTGCTGAAATGCTGAAGAAAACTTCAAAGGAGCAGGTTTTACCACCGCATTTAGATCGTGCTTCGATATTAAGATTGCCAGATCAGCCGGGGGTTTATTATTTTAAAGATAATAAGGGTAAAATTGTTTATGTTGGCAAGGCTAAAAACCTAAAAAAAAGGGTAATAAGCCATTTTACAGGCAATAAACCAAACAAGCAAAGGCAGGATTTTTTACGCACCATTTATAACGTCGATCATGTGGTGTGCGGCACTGAGTTAATGGCCTTGATTTTAGAAGCAAACGAGATTAAGAGACTTTGGCCAGAAAATAACAGGGCAATGAAGCGGTACGAACATAAATATGATTTATACGTGTTCGAAGATCAAAATGGCTACATGCGTCTGGCGATTGATAAGCATAAAAAAAACAACAAATCTTTGCAAAGTTTTAACAGCTTACTGGAAGGCTATAATTTTTTAAACCACCTCATCGAAAAATATCAGCTTTGCGCAAAATTATGCTATCTGCAAAAAACTGCTACAAAATGTAAGGCTCATGATAACGGACAGTGTTTTGGCGCCTGTAGCAGCATTGAAACAGTAGCCGTTTATAATAAAAGACTAAGCAATGCTTTAGATGATATTCAAAGCTTACAACCCAGCTTCGCATTAGTTGATGATGGTCGCGAGGAGGAAGAATTAAGTTGTTTAGTTGTTGAAAACGGAAAATTTTATGGAATGGGTTATTTCAAGGATAAAGCTTATCTCGAAGATGGCTTAGCCCCTATCAAAAACGATTTATCCATCTATCAGTCGAATAGCTACATTGTTAATTTAATCCTGACGCATGCTGAACAGTTTCCCCAAAAATTGTATAAATTGTAAATGAGATTGAACTGCCAACCAGTTGCAGTTAAGTTAAACCTTCTATGTTTTAATAAACCATGGAAAATCTAAAACTTATAATCAAAATTGATGTAAGTTTGCCTATTAAAAGTTACTCAACTGTTATGATGTTGAGGTATTACATTAAAACCAGTATTTATGATAACCCCTGATTCTTTTAGAGCACTTGCCTTATCTTTCGAAGAGGTAGTTGAAACACCAAATGCAAATAAAAATTCATTCAAAGTAGATGATAAAATTTTCATCACCATTGACAATGCTAACCTGAAAGCTGTTTTTAGGTTATCGCCAAAAGATCAAAGCAAGTTTTCTGATTTAGATCCATCTGCAATTTACCCGGCACAAGCAGGCTGGGGCAAACAAGGTTGGACTATTTTTGAACTAAATTTTATTGAATCAGAGGTATTGGAAAATGCGCTTAGGTTATCATATTGTACGGTAGCTCCGGAAGAGTTGGCAAAAAAATATAAAAAGAAAACCAGCAAAAAATAAGTCTGTTAATCCTATTTGCGTACATGTTTTTGCCAGTCTATTTTGCCTAAAACATTTATATATTTAAATTAAAAATCGGAATATGATTAAGTCACTTTGGGTAAACCTCCCTGTAAAAAACGTAAAAAATTCTAAAGATTTTTTCACTAAAATTGGATTTCAACTGAATTTAAAACATGGCGTACGTGACGACTCGGCTTGTTTTATGGTTGGCGACGACAACTTTATCATCATGTTTTTTGAAAAGCCACTCTTCGAGGATTTTGTAGCAACGTCAGTTGCCGATAGCCGCTCAGGAAGCGAAGTTTTATTTTCTTTTGATGCTGAAAGTGCGGAAGAAGTTGATGATTTGGCAAGAAAGGTAGTTGAAGCCGGCGGAACGTTATATGCAGAACCAGGTTATAAAGATGGCTGGATGTACGGCTGTGGTTTTATTGATTTAGATGGACAGCGCTGGAATATCCTTTATATGGATTTGGGCAAAATGCCACTTGGGTAAACGAAATTTTAAATGCATATGAATACAAAGCCATTAATTATTGAAAACGTTTATGATGTAAGCGTTGAGAAAGTATGGGAGGCACTTACTCAAAATGAGCAATTGAAGAAATGGTATTTTCAGCTAGATGAATTCAAACCAAAAATTGGATTCAAATTCGATTTTATTGGAGGAGCCGATGAAGGACCAAAATATTTGCATTTCTGTGAAATTATCCAAATTGTAGATTATCAGGAAGTTACCTATACCTGGAAATATGACAACTACCCCGGAAATTCAACCGTTAAATGGGAAATTTTTCCTGCTGGTAATGGAACAAGGGTACAGTTAACCCATACTGGAATCGAAAGTTTTGAAGAGAACGGAAAAGATTTTACCAGAGAAAGTTTTAAAGGCGGCTGGACTTATTTCCTCCATGAGGCGTTGAAAAAATTTCTTGAGTCAGACAATTAAAAATACAAAGGTCGTTATAAAACGACCTTTGTATTTTTGGGAAAAGATATGAATGGAGTTTGTTTACACATGTGACATCTTTAATAGTTCCACAACCGTTTTATCGGTTTTGAAAGTTATTTCATTGATGTCCAAATCTCGTATGGCTACCCAACGAAAAGCCTGAAGAATTTCGCCTTCGGCATCAAAATCAAATATTTTTGTTTTAAATGCCACTTTCAGCGGAGCTAGCTCGCGAACAATATAGTATACGCTAATCACCTGACTGTCGTTAAAAGAGGATTTTTCAAAAAAATCGGTGGTATAAAAATGTGATAGAACCTCAATCTCAGCGTTGCATTCTTCCATAAATTCCCGCTTTAAACCATCAATTAAACCTTCCCCAAACTCTAATCCGCCACCCGGAAATTTGCTAAAACGGAAACCATACTCCTCTTCATCACTCACCAACACTTCCTGGTTTGCGTTAATGAGTAAACCGTAAACACGCACATTAAAATAACTCATTCTCGAAATGTTTTTTGTTTTTAATCACTATTTCCGGGGTCCAAACAATTTCCTTTTTAAAGGCTTCTGCCCTAACCGGGCACTCACTCATATGGCAATAGTGGCAACATTTTGGTAAGCAAGGATCAGCATGAATAAACAATTCGGCTTTTCGGAAGCCATTTTTGTTAATAAGCTCATCTATTTGTGAAATTTCGCGATGCACCTGGTTCAAATCGAAATAGTAAGGAAGAGTAACATGGCAATCAATGTGAAATTCGGGGCCGTATTGCTGCGTACGTAGGTTGTGCACATCAATCCAAGGGTTGTGCCTATTGTTCTGTAGTACTTCTACCACCTCCTCTACCAAAGTAAAGTCACTTTCATCCATCAGGCCACCAACAGAACCACGTGTAAGTTGATAGCCGGAATAAATAATATAAAACCCAACCAAAACAGATAATAAGCTATCTAACCAAATAATATTTGTCAGTTGAATCAAGATCAGGCCAACAACAATGGCAACGCTGGTATACGTATCTGTCAACAAATGTTTTCCATCGGCCTGCAGGGTTACAGAATGTTCCTCTTTACCAATTTTGATCAGGTACATGCCAACGACTAAATTAATCAATCCCGTGATACCAATAATTATCGTTCCTTCGAGCAACTGACCCACTGCGTGTGGATATATAAGGTTGTATGAAGATTTAAATATGATGATGACGCCAGCCAAAAGGATTAATATTCCCTCTACAAATGCCGAAAAAAACTCTACTTTTCCATGTCCGTAAGGATGATTCTCATCTCGAGGCTGGGTACTTAAATAGATACTATAAAAGGCAAAAGCACCAGCTATAACATTCACAATACTTTCGGCAGCATCGGTTAATATTGCATTTGATCCGGTAATAAAATAGGCAACAAACTTGGCTAACATCAATACAATGCTGACAACCAGGGAAATTACAATAGCTTTTTTCTTTACCGTCACGGGATGTTTTTTTACAAAAATACGCTTATGGAATAAATTAAATGAGAAAAACTATCGGTTTTTTAGTGCAGAATAATATTTGGTTTATATATTTGCGCTCAAAGTTATTAACCATGAGCACCTTATCTAAAAGAATCAATAGTCTATCAGAATCCGCGACCCTAAAAATGACCAAATTAGGCCGCGAATTAGCATCTAAAGGTATTAATATTATCAGTTTAAGCGTTGGCGAACCTGATTTTAATACTCCCGAACATGTTAAGGATGCAGCTAAAAAAGCATTAGACGACAATTACACACGTTATTCACCAGTTCCGGGCTACCCTGATTTACGCCAGGCAATTGTTAATAAGCTAAAAACTGAGAACAACCTCGATTACGATGTTTCTCAAATTGTGGTCTCAACGGGCGCAAAACAATCGTTATCAAATGTAATTTTAACATTAATTGATCCTGACGACGAAGTAATTATCCCTACACCTTATTGGGTTTCCTATTCGGAAATGGTTGTTTTGGCTGAAGGTAAATCAGTTTTCATTGATACTGATATTGAAAGTAATTTCAAAATTACCCCAGCACAATTAGAGGCCGCAATTACGCCTAAATCGAAATTGTTTATGTTCTCTTCGCCATGTAATCCAACCGGTTCGGTTTACAGCAAAGAAGAATTGGCAGCATTGGTTAAGGCTTTCGAAAAGCATCCAAACATCTATATTTTATCCGATGAGATTTATGAACATATTAATTTTGTTGACCAACATGAATCTATAGCACAATTTGATAGCATTAAAGACCGTGTGATTATCGTAAATGGTTTCTCTAAAGCCTTTGCAATGACCGGATGGAGATTAGGTTACATTGCAGCAAATAAAGAAATTGCGGCAGCTAATGATAAATTACAAGGTCAAACCACTTCAGGTACATGCTCAATAGCCCAACGTGCCGGTATTGTCGCCTATGAGCAAGGTTTGGAAAGCGTTTTAAAAATGAAAGAAGCATTTCTACGCCGCCGTGAATTAGTTTATAATTTATTAAATGAAATTCCAGGTGTTAAAACAAACCTTCCTGATGGCGCATTTTACTTCTTCCCTGAAATCAGTTCATTCTTTGGTAAAAAAGATGCTGATGGAAATGTAATTAAAGATTCTTCAGATTTGGCACTTTACTTATTAAACGTTGGCCATGTAGCAACTGTTGGTGGCGACTCTTTCGGAAACAACAATTACATCCGCTTATCTTATGCTGCTTCTGACGAGAGTTTGGTTGAAGCTTTAAGAAGAATTAAAGAAGCGCTGGGAAAGTTAGCTTAATATAAATTCGCAGCAATAAAAAATCCTCGTCAGTTTAATAATGGCGAGGATTTTTTTATTTATTTTTTTTGGAAATGTAAGCCAGTTTTTCATTGGAGGTCACAGTCCTTCTTTCCGCTTTAAGTCCTCGCCCAATGAAAAATTGGGCTTGCGGGCTTACCGCTTCAATAAGGTTTAATGTTTACAGTTAGCTGAAACACCTACTAACTTCTTATCGCCTCAACAGGATCTAACCGAGATGCCGAAAATGCTGGCCAGAAGCCAGAGATGGTACCGATCACAATTGAAATCCAGATGCCTAGCAAGATGTTATTCAATCCTAAAATGATATAAAACCCGCTCAAGGCACCAATTAATAACGAAACGAGGTATACCAACAGCAGGCCGAGCAAGCCCCCCAAAATACATAAGGATATGGATTCGAAAATAAACTGCAGCAGAATGAAGTAGTTTTTGGCACCAAGTGATTTCTGAATACCGATAATATTAGTTCTTTCTTTTACCGAAACGAACATGATGTTAGCAATACTAAAACCGCCAACTAAAATTGAGAATCCACCAATAATCCAGCCTGCCCAGTTCACCATAGTAAACATCGAATCGAGCTGATTGGAAATAATTGTTGTTTTGTTCAGTGCAAAATCTTCTTCCTGCCCTGGCCTAATACGATGAATAGACCTCATTAAACCTTTCAATTCACTTTCCACTTCTTCCAACGAAACATTATCATTGCCACGAACGGTAATCTGAGGGCCATAGCGTTCATTTTGAATATCCAGCACACTCTTCGCGAAGTTGATTGGAACGTTTACATTTTTATCAAGGGAAGTTCCGAGCATGTCTTCTCCTTCTTTTTTGAAAACACCAATTACGGTTAATCTCCGTCCTAAAACCTGAACTTGTTTACCTATCGGATCATCGCCGTCAAATAAACCATCGGCAATATCAGCACCCATTAACAATACAGGTGCACCATTATTGCTTTCTGTTTCAGTGAAATATCTTCCTGCCTGCAATTCGAAATTCCAGGTTTTATCAAAATCGTGTGATGCCGCAGAAACATTTATTCCCTCTACTGAATTGCTTCGGTATTTAATTGTTCTGTCGCTGGTAGAAATCTCAAAAGTAATACCCTGAGCGTTCTCCATGCGCTCTCTTAAAGCTGCAAAATCTCTTAACGAAGGCTGTGGGCGATTCATATACTTCCACCATGGATAATTATCGCCAAAACTCCATGGCCATTTTTGAACGTATATGGTATTCGATCCCAGCTTGTCAACACTCGACTGGAGTTTGCCCCGAAAAGTATCAACCGCTGAAAAAACAGCAATGATGGTAAAAATACCTATTGTAATCGCCAGAAGCGATAACATTGTGCGCATTTTGTTTTGGCGCAATGCATCAAAAGCAAAACGAAAACTCTCACCTATTAGCCTAAAAATTATCATAATTACAGGTTAGATGCAAAGCGCTTAAAAAGGTTACAAGTCATTTTCAAAACTAATTATTTTTATATCTATATATTGGTAAGCAATCATTTTTTCTATTAAAAACTGATTAAAACATAATATACCTCAAAAGCGTTTGATAAAATACGAAAAAGAAAAATTAAATTCGTATTTTTGCACCTCAAAAAATTCATCAAGAATGAAATTATCACAATTCAAATTTAACTTACCAGAGTCATTAGTAGCTAACAATCCAGCCGAACAACGCGACGAAGCACGTTTAATGGTTTTACATAAAGACAGTGGTAAAATTGAGCATAAAATTTTTAAAGACGTACTAGGCTATTTCGATGACAAAGACGTAATGATATTAAACAACACTAAGGTTTTTCCAGCCCGTTTATACGGTAACAAAGAAAAAACTGGTGCTACCATCGAAGTTTTCTTGCTTCGTGAATTGAATAAAGAATTACGTTTATGGGATGTTTTGGTAGATCCAGCACGTAAAATCCGTGTTGGCAACAAGTTATATTTTGGCGATGACGATTTGTTAGTTGCTGAAGTTGTAGATAACACCACTTCACGCGGGCGTACCATTCGTTTCTTATTCGAAGGTACTGATGAAGAATTTAGAAGAAACGTGGAGATTTTAGGTGAAACTCCACTTCCAAAATATATTAAACGTAAGGCAACTGCTGAAGACAAAGAGCGTTATCAAACTATTTTTGCCAAACATGAAGGTGCCGTTGCTGCTCCAACCGCTGGTTTGCACTTCAGTCGTGAGTTAATGAAACGCCTTGAACTTAAAGGTGTAGAATTTGCTGAAGTAACATTACATGTTGGTTTAGGAACTTTCAGAACTGTTGAAGTGGAAGATTTAACCAAACATAAAATGGATTCTGAGCAGTTTATCATTGAGCAGAAGGACGCTAATATCGTGAACAAAGCAATAGAAGAAAAAAGAAGAATTTGTGCTGTTGGTACCACTTCAATGCGCTCAATTGAATCGGCTGTTTCTGCTAACAGAACATTAAAAGCTGCTAACGATTGGACAAGTAAATTCATCTTCCCTCCTTACGATTTCAGCATCGCAAATTCAATGATCACCAACTTTCATACACCAGAATCTACTTTACTGATGATGGTTAGTGCATTTGGCGGTTACGAAAATGTAATGAATGCCTATGAGGTTGCGGTTAAAGAAAAATATAAGTTCTATAGCTATGGCGATGCCATGCTGATTATATAGATATTAGTATATGGTATTTAGTATTTAGACGAATTATCTAAATACTAAATACTATTATCTAAATACTTCAAATGAAATACTACGCTATAATTGTAGCAGGCGGTTCTGGAAATCGGATGCAGACGGAAACCCCAAAACAATTTTTGTTGCTCAATAACCTTCCGGTTTTGATGCACACCATCAAAGCTTTTGCCCAAAGCGATGCTCAGCCTAAAATTTTATTGGTTATCAATACAGAACAGCAAGGGTATTGGAGAAGACTTTGTGAGGAGTTTAATTTTCGAATCCCTCATGAGATTATTGATGGTGGGTCTGAACGTTTCCATTCAGTTAAAAATGCTATTGATTTTATTAAAGAAGATTCTGTCGTAGCGATCCATGATGCCGTTCGTCCATTGGTTTCCAAACAATTGATTGATAACTGCTTTAACCAGGCACAGTTGAAAGGCAACGTAATCGCTGCAGTTCAATCTAGCGATAGCGTGCGGATGCTGGTAGACAATAAAAGCGCTGCTTTAAAGCGTGATGAGATTTACCTGGTACAAACGCCACAAACCTTTGATGTTAGTATTTTAAGAGCAGCATACACACAGGATTTCACTACCTTTTTTACGGATGATGCCAGCGTTGTTGAGGCTATAGGTTATGAAATAAATATCGTAGAAGGCGAAAGAAACAACATCAAAATTACCTACCCTATTGATTTGGAATTAGCCGAATTGTTATTGAAAAGATAAAAGAAAAGCTGCTTCATAACAATGAAACAGCTTTTCTAATTCATCCGTTTTATAAGATTGCCTTCTGAAAATTGATGAATGTTCGCTTAATATATTTTATGTTGCTCTTCCGATAACTTTAAGCAAGATTGCAATAACTGCGATTACCAATAAAACGTGAATGATGTTACCTACCTCGCCGAAGCCGTGGAACAAAAAGCCGATCACCCATAGTATTACCAATACTACTGCGACTAAATACAATAAATTTCCCATAGTGTTAATTTTTAAGTAAATGTTGATGTATTAACACACGGCCAATAGTTTTGTTTAAAAAATGTAAATTATAATGAAGATAATTATTAACATTTAAACAAACAGGTTGTAAATCAAGACATAAAAAAACCTTCCAATTTTAGTTGGAAGGCTCTTTATTTTTGATTTTTTAATATTCATCCTCATTAAAGAAGAAATCTTCTTTAGTTGGATAATCCGGCCAAATCTCCTCAATTGTTTCGTAAGGCTCGCCATCATCTTCTAATGCTTGTAAGTTCTCAATAACTTCTACTGGGGCACCAGAGCGAATGCCATAATCAATTAACTCATCTTTAGTTGCAGGCCAAGGTGCGTCTTCCAAGTGCGATGCTAATTCTAATGTCCAATACATATCTTCAATTCTATTAAATTCTTGTTCTTAACAATGCGCAAAGTATATTAAAATTTTTGAGCAAAACAAACTTATTTTTCAACTATTAAACACGAGGGATCCAGATGTTTTCGTCTGCGCTAAAATCCTTATTCAGTTTTCGTGCCAAAACAAATAAATAATCACTCAAACGATTCAGGTAAACACTTACACGCTCATCAACAAAGCTCGATTCAGCAAGTTCAACCGTTAACCTTTCTGCTCGTCTGCAAACGCATCTGGCAATATGACAGTAAGAAACAACCGTATTTCCTCCAGGCAAAACAAAGTGTTTTAATGCAGGTAATAGATCATTCATCGTATCCATTTCAGTTTCCAGTAACGTAATGTCACTATCATGCAAATCAGGAATTTTCATTTTCGATTTTTCCGGATCTGCTGCCAATGAAGCACCAACAGTAAACAGGCGATCTTGAATTTCTTTAAGCAGCTGCTTATAATGATTGTCAATATCCTGGCACATGATTAATCCGATATACGAATTTAATTCATCTACAGTTCCATAAGTTTCAATTCGAAGGTGGTATTTGGGAACACGCGTACCGCCAATTAAAGATGTTTGGCCTTTGTCTCCGGTTTTGGTATAGATTTTCATTTTAGAAAAGCTTAAAGGTTAAAGGCTAAAGGTATAAGGATTTTAAAACCTTAAACCCTACACCTCAAACTTTAAACCTTAAATTAGTTTATTTTTTCCCAGTCGCTGCCGCTATCATTCAGGGCTTGCAAACGTGGAGAAACATTTTTGATGTCAGTGTTGATATAATCGTTTTCAATTAAACCATCACGCATCCGTACAATCCGGTGAGCATGTTGGGCAATATCTTCCTCATGGGTAACCAAAATAATGGTATTTCCTTTACTATGGATTTCTTCTAAAAGACCCATAATCTCGATGGAAGTTTTGGTATCTAAATTCCCCGTTGGCTCATCTGCCAATATGATTGATGGATCGTTAATTAAAGCTCGGGCCACCGCAACACGCTGTCGCTGACCGCCGGATAATTCGTTCGGTTTGTGATCCATACGATTACCTAAATTTACATTTTCAAGTGCTTTTGCCGCCCTGGCTTCACGATCTTTTTTACTATTACCTGCGTAAATCAAAGGTAAAGCCACATTATCCAATGCAGTTGAACGAGGCAAAAGGTTAAACGTTTGAAAAACGAAGCCAATTTCTTTATTGCGAACTTCAGCCAAAGCATCATCGCTCATCTGGCTTACGTTTGTTCCGTTTAAGATATAAGTGCCACTTGAAGGTGTATCTAAACACCCTAAAATATTCATTAAAGTAGATTTACCTGAACCTGATGGACCCATTAAAGCTACAAATTCGCCTTTGTTGATATCTAAAGAAACCGATTTTAAAGCATGGATAACTTCTGATCCGATTACATATTTACGGCCAATTTCTTTGATGGTAATAAGTGGTTTCTCCATGTTTTTTCTTTTTTAGACAAGTGCAAAGGGTAAGATGTTACAAGCACGGAGAAAATTACTTTTCAATAATTTTAGGTACCATAAAAAATTGGTCGCTATGTTTTGCAGCATTTTTCAATCCGTCTGCTGTCGATATTTCTTTTTTCACCACATCTTCTCGCCAAACATTCGTGGCTTCATTCATATAAACCAAAGGCTTAACATTCGAGGTGTCCAATTCATTTAATTTTTCCATGAATGAGAGGATCTTATTCATTTCAGGGATTAATGTACCCACTTCTTTTTCATCAATATGAATTCTGGCCAAATCGGCGATTTTATAAATTGTTTTTTCGTCTAAATTCATATTTATACTAATTTACTATCAATAAGCTGAAAAACCCTGTCTTTCAATAAATCTGAATCAACATCGGCTAAATCTGCTGTATTGATGGGTTTGTGGACGTAAATATCGCAAATTCCGGGCTTACTTCCATATTTAGCACCATCATCCCAGTTTATTTTCCAAACGTTTGTAATACTTACGGGTACCAATGGTACATTTTTATCTATTGCCAACCGGAAAGGACCGTTTTTAAATTCTCCAAGTTTGGGCGGATAATGGTCATCAATCTTTCCTTCAGGAAAAATAATCAAGCTCATTCCTTTTTCGAGATTTTCACCAGCTTTTTTGAAGGCTTTAAATGCTGAAATTTTACTATCACGATTCACAGAGATATCAATGGTTTTGAAAAAAATACCCAGAACTGGGTTATTTAACAATTCATCTTTACCCATAAAATGAAATTTACCATGGCACATGATGCAAAAAACCATGATATCTAAATTGGAGGTATGGTTGGCACAATATATATAGCTCTGGTTGTAATTCAGCCTTTGTTCATATTTAAAACGATACCAAACACCTGATAGTAAGCTACTTAAAAAGCTATTTGCTTTTCTACAAAAGTTTAAAATTCCATAGTACTTCGGATCTCGTGAGGTGAGGTAGTACAGCGGATAAAACAACATGAAAAAAAAGAGTATCCAGAATAAAAACCATACCCGGTGTACCTGCCTTAGAAAGTGAATCATAGATAATCAAAAATATAAAATACTTCGATAAATTCTATTCGGACAAGTAAGTTAAGCATGTGAAAATACTTTTTCCTGTCAAACCTATTTCTTCCAGAGTCAATTACTAGGCGAAAAACAGTTTATACCTGAAAATTGCAACTGTAGATTTTAAAAAACTTATGATTAAATTAAATCGGTTTGCGCTTTGCAAGTAATTTATTTTTAATTTCGTGCCATTATGAAAGAAACCGTGGTGAGTGGCATCAGGCCAACAGGAAAGCTACATTTAGGAAATTATTTTGGTGCAGTAACCAATTTTGTGAAGATGCAGTATGATTATAACTGCTATTTTTTTATTGCCGATCTCCATTCATTAACAACACACCCTACCCCTGGCGATTTACATGGTTATGTTCGTCATGTTTTGGTTGAATACCTGGCTTGTGGAATCAATCCCGAAGAAACGACGATATATGTTCAGTCTGATGTACCTGAAGTTTCAGAACTTTATTTGTACTTAAATATGAATGCTTATTTAGGTGAACTTGAACGCAGTGCATCTTTTAAAGAAAAAATAAGATCTAACCCTGATAACGTTAATGCAGGTTTGCTCACCTATCCTACTTTAATGGCTGCTGACATTTTGATTCATAGAGCAACTAAAGTGCCTGTTGGTAAAGATCAGGAACAGCATTTGGAAATGACCCGTAATTTTGGAAACCGTTTCAATAGAATGTATAATGCTGATTTCTTTCCTGAATCTTTTGCTTTCAACTACGCAGAAAATTTAGTTAAAGTACCGGGCTTAGAAGGCAAAGGAAAAATGAGTAAATCGGATGGTGATGGAAACTGTATTTATTTATCTGACAGTCCGGAAATTATTCGTAAAAAAGTGGCCAGAGCCGTTAGTGATAGCGGTCCAACTGAAGAAAATCAGGAAAAACCAGAAGCAATTCAAAATCTTTTCGATTTAATGAAAATTGTTTCTACGCCTGATACTGTTGAACATTTCGATGGCCTCTACAATAAAATGCAAATCCGTTACGGCGACATGAAAAAACAACTTGCGGAAGATATGATTATCTTTAATTCGCCAATTAGAGAAAAAATAGAAGAGCTCTCGAAAGATGATTTGTATTTGCGTCAGGTGGCAAAACATGGTGCACTAAAAGCCCGTGAAAGTGCACAGAAAACCATCAAGGAGGTTCGTAATTTAATCGGTTTTAAAAGTTTTTAATTAATAAATAGATTTGAGCAGGGAGATATGAGATTTGAGACAATTCCTCAATCTCCGATCTAGTGTCTCATATCTCATATCTAAAATATATGCACATCGCAATCGTAGGAAATATAGGCGCCGGTAAAACAACTTTAACCGGTTTGCTGGCAAAAAATTATGGATGGGAAGCTTTATACGAAGCTGTTGACAACAATCCTTATCTGGAAGATTTTTACAGCGACATGAAACGCTGGAGTTTTAACCTTCAAATTTACTTTCTAAACAGTCGCTTCCAGCAGATTACTGATATTGAAGTAAATAAAAGAAACGTTATTCAGGATAGAACCATTTATGAGGATGCGCACATTTTTGCAGAGAATTTGCATGATATGGCCCTCATGACAACCCGAGATCATGATAATTATCGTGCTATTTTCGACAATATTACCTCGTTTATTAAACCGCCGGATTTATTGGTTTACTTGCGGGCTTCTGTTCCTACTTTAGTAAACAATATTCAACGCCGCGGACGTGAATATGAAGCTGGGATTCGCATTGATTACCTATCGAAACTTAATGAAAAGTACGAAGCCTGGATCAAAGGTTATAATTTAGGTAAACTATTAATCCTGGATAAGGATAAATTAGACTTCACCAATAATCCTGAAGATCTAGGGACTGTAATCCAGGCAATTGAAGCCGAAATAAACGGGTTGTTTTAGAAAATATTACCGGGCTAATTTAGTAGCATTTATTTTTTCGTAATTTGTTTGTGGATGATGAAAAAAGATTTTGATCACGATAATCCTCAGAATTGGAAATGGGGTAGCATTTATTTCAATAAAAAAGATTCTAGATTAATCATTCGCAAGCGTACAGAATGGATGGGCTGGACATTTAATTTTGCTCATCCTGCCTCTTATCTTTTTATGGCACTCATTCTAGCTTATGTTTTATATAAAATATACTGGCTTAAGTAATCGGAAATAATATTATTCAAGTTTTGGAAAATAAAAAAATCATCGGAATTATCCCTGCACGCTATGCTTCTACCCGTTTTCCCGGAAAACCATTGGTTGATATTGCTGGCAAAACGATGATTCAACGCGTTTACGAGCAAGCATCGAAGGCTAAAAGTTTATCGAAAGTAGTAATTGCTACTGATGATGAGCGCATTGCAGATGAAGTAAAAAGGTTTGGAGGAGAGTACGTTTTTACCGCTTCGCACCACCAGAGCGGAACAGATCGCTGTGCAGAAGTGATTGAAAAACTTCCGGATTTCGATATCGTAATTAACATTCAGGGCGATGAACCTTTTATAGAACCTGCCCAAATTGATTTGCTGGCGAGTTGTTTTATCGAAGAGAAGGTGCAGTTGGCTACACTTATTAAACCTATACAAAGCCAGGAAAGTATTTATAATCCAAATAGCCCCAAAGTGGTGATTGATGTTAATGGCAGGGCGATGTATTTTAGTCGCAGTCCTATACCTTTCATTCGAAATGGCGAGCCTGGTGTTTGGGCAGAGAAACATCAATTTTATAAACACATCGGTATTTACGGTTATAGAACCGAATCGTTGAAAGCAATTACCAAATTGCCTCCATCCGCTTTAGAAATTGCAGAAAGCCTAGAGCAACTTCGCTGGATTGAAAACGGCTTCTACATTCAGACCAAAGTGACTGATTTGGAAACTGTTGCTATTGATACGCCAGAAGATTTATTGAAATTGAATAAATTACTGGAGGCTTTAAAATTGGAATAATTTAGTTAGCCTGAGATTAGCAGATTTTGATAAAAATTTAAATCTGCTAATCTTTGGTTTCATTAGCCAATTATCAATTCCATCTGAATGTTGCAACGGGCATAAGGCGTAGGTTTACCAGCAATCTTTTGAAAACCCAATTTATGATAAAGATTGATAGCAGGTTTTAATATGGTGTTGCTTTCCAGGTAAATTTTCGAAGCGCCTAGTGACTTTGCCTTTTCAATAATCGCTGAAGCCAATATAAATCCGATGTTTTTGCCTTGCGCTTTTGGCGAGACGGCCATTTTAGCCAGTTCAAAATCGTATTCGCCATCATTCATTTTAATTAAGGCACATACACCAAGCGGTTCACCATCATAAAGTGCAACTAAAATAGCGCCACCTTTATCTAAAATGTATTCCTGAGGATGGTCTAAAGCTTTATAATCAGATTCTTCCATTTCGAAATAGGTAGAAATCCATTCTTCATTTAGCGCTCTAAAAGCCTGTTTATAAGCTGGAGTATAATCAACAACACTTACTTTCAAACTATCTCGTTCCTTTTTCTTTTCCATTACTCTTCTTAATAATGTTTTTTGCGCTAACAGGAATTCCCATTCAGAGATGGCTTCCCATAATTTATTTTGTGTTTGATTAGATAATTCTTCTATAGCTGCATTCACATCAATAAGCTGGTTATCAATTTTCAGATAAATCTCTTTCCCTCTTGAAGACAAACTAATCACGTTTCTCCTACCATCCAGTTTATCTTTACGCTCCACCACATAACCTTTCTTTAACATTTCACTGATGATTTTACTCACTGATGGATGTGAGTGGCCGATATTTTTCGCCAATTCGGTAATTGTAACTTCCGCTCCTTTTGATAAAGAATAGAATACAGGAAACCATTTCGGTTGCATATCTATTTCATAGAGTTGATATATTTTCGCAGCATCTTCTGTTACTTTATCGGTCAGCATCCTGAGTCTGCTACCAATAGCAACTTTTCCGGTTTGTTCAAAAAAATCCATATAAACTAATTACGTAACTGATTACGCAAATATAATAATATTTATATTTTATGTTAGATAAATATTATTTTTATTTAAAATCACTTGGCATGAAGTATATACTTGCGTTATTTTTAACTGTATCACTCGCTGCAATGGTCAGGTCACAGGAGTACGTTGGCCTTGCTGTAAAAACAAATCTGTTGAGTCTGGTAGCCAAGCGACCTTCATTTTCAGTAGAAAAAACTTTTAAGCAGCGGTATGGATTGGAGTTTTCCTATGCTACAGGCAAATTGAATATTGGAAGAGAATATGAATACAGTGGCTTTTTGTTGCGGGGAAAAATGTATGCTTACGAAATAAAAAAACGTGAGATCACACCCTTTTTCGGTGCGTATATTGGTAGCCTGGATAAAACTATCGTCTCAAACAATGCCTATACACATCCAACAGGATTTTTATCATTTGGAAATGTTAGAAATTTCAAGGCAAATTCTTTTCGTTCGGGTGTGAACCTCGGGTTCGTCTATATCCCAGGAAAAAGATTTCTGTTGGAAACCACTACTGGTTTCGGTTATGGGAAATATTTTGACGTAGAAACATTTCAAGGATCATATGCTCCAAAGGGATATTTCGACTTTCAACTCTGGTTATCGGTTGGCTATCGGTTCTAATTTATCATTTAAGTATTTGATAGAAAGTTAAAATTTGTATTTTCGAGCATGCGAAAATTACTGCTCATCGTTACGGTTATCACCTTGTTCTTAGCTTGCCAAACCGATAAAAAAGAAAAAGGTGAATCCATTGAATTCAAAAATGTGAATCAAAGTATCGCCAAGTCATTTTCTGATCTGGAGAAACTGGATACTTTTAAAATTGAGCTCACGGGCAGGAAGCCTGAAGAGATGGTATTGACATTCACCATTAAAAATTTTGCAGGTAAAGAAATTTACAATGTTAAATTAAATGGAAAAGATTTATTAGGCAGTACTGATCCGAATTTAGATTTATCAAAAGAAAAAGCACAAATTGTGTTCTTGAAAACCATTGCTGATGATTTTTTTTCAGAAGATAATTTTCTGGAGCCTGCAGTAATGCCGGAAGATAAGGCCGACAACTATGTTCCAGATAAGGCGCTTTATGAAGAGCTTAAAAAATCAGGCTTAAATGGCTTTAAATATCGTTTAGGTAAAGAAAATAATTTATACATCGCCTGGAGCGAGAAAGAGCAAAAGGTAAAGATTTATTACAACTGCTGCTAAACCCCTATTTATTTCAAACATCCCTTTCAATAAAGATTATTTCATCTGTTATGAAGAGAGTGATATTAGTATTTTTTTGCGCTACTGTTTCAGTAGCATCTTATGCGCAAGGTGTTTTTTTGAGATCAAAGCCATCGGGAGAAAAATCTGCAGTTAGTTTTACAGCGCCCTCACCAAGTGTAGTTTTTTTCGGACCAGAAGATGAAAGCCAAAGTTTCAAAAACCATAAGCAAAAAAGCAAGGAAGTTAATGCTTACTTTGGTTCGGTATATACCAGTTTTCCAATATTTAATATAGGGAAAGAGAATGTTGTTGAATACACCAATTCGAACGGAAAATTTGTTTTTTACCGCCCTAACGTAAAAAAAGCTTTCGGCATGATTCTATCAAATGGTAAAGATCAACCGATTTTAGTTAGTAATCCAGATCAATATTTGAAAACGATCAAAACTTACTTAAACATTGGCAATGCCGACTATCTGGTTCCAAAGACACTGGATGAACGTGATGAAAGAATTGCTCAACTAGACATGCAAGCTGTACTAAAGATAAAGTTCATAACAGATGAATCTTATGCCAAAAAATTAGTTAAAAATGCGAATTCAGTTCATTATAGTAAAGCTTACAATGATGGCAGTCCGAAAATGACTTGCACGAAACGCGTTTTTGAAATGTTTAGCGATAGTTTGATGACTGCCAAATCTCTTTATGGCGGAAACTATCTCTATAATGATAAAAACGAAATGCTATCATTGGAAAATACATTAAATGGCAAGATAAATGGCTATTCAAAGTATGTTCGAGATCATAATGGCTTAATCAAAAAAATCATCAGTGGCGACGAAAGTTCAACTGATTCTACCGTTTTCATTTACGAAAAAGATAAATACCATACGGTTAGCTTTAGCGGTTCAAGGCCTTACTCACTCGAAACTTTTTTCCTGAACGACCAAATGCAGTGTGTTCGCCGGCTTTCTAAAAGAGCCGATCAATCTATCATGACAGACATCACCTACATCTATGATAAATTCGGCCGCATCATTCGCGAAGGACAAGTAGGAAGTGAAATGATTTATAGTTATAAAACCGACGCTGATTTAATCTTTTCAGGTTTCAAATCTTATAAACTAAATCCCCGAAAACTGGAGCTTCAAAATGAAATCATTAGAGAAAAAAACAAGCAAACTTTTATTGGGAAAGATGGAGCCGGATCGCTGAATTTTAGATCCGTTACCTATGTAGAAAAAGATGGATCGACTAAAACTTACTCTTACGACAAGAATAATAAACTGACCAGTGTGGGTGTAATGCGATGCTTATAAAATTTAAAATTTGTGATTAAACATATAACATTTAGTATTTCGATAACCTTTATTTCCTGGATTGTAGGCATGATTATTAATGCCTTCCTGATAAAAACAGCTTTTTACCAGGAAAAATTAACGAAGTTAAATTTCATCAGAAGTAGAAAGCTGAACAAACTCATAGGCATTGGCGTAATCAAATGGGTAATAAAAAATACCTTCTTTAAGCTTTTCAATCCGAAGCTTAAAATGAAAAGTAAAGTTGATCAAAAGGAATTAAATATTTTACGCAACGAAATGACAGTTGCTGAAATCAATCACCTGATTGCTTTTCTAGCAGTAGTTATTTTTGCCCTGGTTATGGTTTTCAAAGAAAAGTATCTTCTAGCCTTAGTGATGATGATTGTAAACATGTTGATGAATTTATATCCATCATTATTGCAACAAGAAAATAAAAGACGGCTGGCCCAATTGGAGAAAGTCCTCAACCGGAAGCAGCCAAGCAGTTTTGCAACTGAAGTAAAAAGCACATCAAGTGCTGTTTAAACCTGGTTGGAGCGGCATACTTTTTTGTTGCATTATTGTCTTACTACCACTGCCGAACACAAAAAAGATATAGCGAAAAACAGGACTGACAACAAAAAACGCTTAGGTTTAGCTTTACCAAAACTCATCGGTTATCGTTCATTTTAAGTTAATTTTCTGATAAACATCACATTATCATTTTTAAAATATCTAAATTTTAAATCGGCAGAAACGAGGAATTTTCTTACCTTTGTATCCCGTACAAAAAGCGGCAATATTTACCATTTGCCGTAAAAAATCACAAACATGACTAAGTATATTTTTGTTACGGGCGGTGTTACTTCCTCATTGGGTAAGGGCATCATTTCCGCATCTTTAGCTAAACTTTTACAGGCACGTGGCTACCGTGTAACCATTCAAAAATTCGATCCGTACATTAATATCGATCCAGGAACACTGAATCCTTATGAGCATGGCGAATGTTTTGTTACTGAAGATGGTGCCGAAACCGATTTGGATCTTGGTCACTATGAGCGTTTTTTGAACGTTCCAACTTCTCAGGCAAACAATATTACTACCGGTCGTATTTACCAAAACGTAATTAATAAAGAACGCAAAGGTGAGTATTTAGGTAAAACGGTTCAGGTTGTACCGCATATTACCGATGAGATTAAACGCAACATGCGTATTTTAGGTGAAAGTGGGGAGTTTGATATCGTGATCACCGAACTTGGCGGAACAGTTGGCGATATTGAATCTTTACCTTTTATTGAAGCTGTTCGTCAGTTTAAATGGGAAGAAGGAAGCTCAAACGCGATTGTAATCCACTTGACTTTGGTGCCGTATTTGGCAGCTGCAGGTGAATTAAAAACTAAACCGACACAACATTCGGTTAAGGCTTTATTAGAATATGGAATCCAACCAGATATTTTAGTTTGCCGTACTGAACACCATATTTCTGCTGAGATTAGAAAAAAAATTGCACTGTTCTGTAACGTTAACATCAACGCCGTAGTCGAATCTATGGATGCATCTACCATTTACGATGTACCATTGTTGATGATGAAAGAGCAGCTGGATAAAACAGTTTTAGCGAAATTAAAACTTCCAACTAAAAATGAGCCAGACATGGAAAGCTGGAAAGAATTTTTAGGACATTTAAAAAACCCTACCGCTGATGTAACTATCGGTTTGGTTGGTAAATATGTAGAATTGCCAGATGCTTATAAATCGATTATTGAATCATTCGTGCATGCGGGTTCAAAAAACGAATGTAAGGTTCGTGTAGAGTATATCCACTCAGAAGGTATCTTCCCTGATAATGTAAAAGAAAAATTAGGTCATTTACATGGTGTATTGGTTGCACCAGGTTTTGGTAGCCGTGGTATTGAAGGAAAAATTGATACCATTAAATACGTTCGCGAAAATAATATTCCTTTCTTCGGGATCTGTTTAGGTATGCAGTGTGCTGTGATTGAGTTCGGACGTAATGTTTTGGGTTTAAAGGATGCACACACCACCGAAATAGAAGCTGATTCTAAAAATCCTGTGATCAACATGATGGAAGAACAGAAAAATATTGTAAACATGGGTGGCACGATGCGTTTGGGCTCATATCCATGTGATATTAAAAAAGGTTCGAAGGCTTTCTCTATTTACGGTAAAGCACACATTAACGAGCGTCACCGCCATCGTTACGAATTTAACAATGATTATTTAAAGCAATATGAAGAAGCTGGAATGATTGCTTCTGGCATTAATCCACAAACAAATCTGGTAGAGATTGTGGAGCTTAAAAACCATCCATTTTTTGTGGGCGGACAATTTCACCCAGAATTAAAATCAACAGTTGCTAATCCTCACCCACTTTTTGTTAAATTTGTCGCCGCTGCGATGGAGTTTGCGAAAAAGAAAACGAATTAAAAGCAGTACAAACAAATATAATGGATAGAAATACCTTTACAGGATTATTCCTGATTATGATCATCTTGGCAGGATCATTCTACTTTTTTGGGCCAAAAGATGCTGAAATAAAAAAAGAAAATGCCAGAATCGATTCGATAAAAAGAGCTGATTCATTACAGAAAGCTGGAATAAAACCAGTTCAAAAAGACACCAATGCTGTTGCTGCTACGCCAGCTATAGATTCATTGGCACTTAAAGGGCCTTTTGGTTCTGCAATTACAGGAACAGAGGCCAATACAGTTTTAGAGAACGAAAACTTACTAATCAACCTGAGCAATAAAGGTGGTAGAATTTCTTCAGTAGAGGTTAAAGGACAAAAAACTTATGCTGGCAAACCGCTGATTTTATTCGATGGAAATGCCAACAAATTCGGTTTAACATTAAATGCTGCTGGTAAAGTAATCAACACCAACGATTTATACTTCACTCCTACCAAAACCGGCAATACGGTTACCATGCGTGCTAACTATGGCGCCAATGCTTACGTAGAATATGTATATGATTTAAAGGCGGCAAGCAACAAAGTTGGTTTTAACATCAACTTAGTTGGGTTACAACAAGTGATTGCTGGTAATAACATTGCTTTAAACTGGCAAACTATTTTATTACAGCAAGAGAAATCTCTAGAAAGCGAGCACCGTTATTCAGCGCCCTATTACAAATATGTTGATGGCGACGTAGATCATTTAAGTGTTTCTAAAGATGAGAAAGAAGAATTAGCGAAAGGAAAAATTCAATGGTTTTCTTTTAAGCAGCACTTCTTCTCTGCAACGTTAATTGCTAAAGATGGGTTTGAAAAAGGAAGTTTAGAAGTAAAAATTCCTACTGCTCCGGGCCAGGTTAAGTTTTATGATGCGAAAATGCAATTGCCATATGCACATCTTGCAAATCAGGCATACAGCATGGAGTTTTACTTCGGCACAAACAAATTTTCTGCATTAAAAGATCAAGGTTACGATTTAGAGAAACAAGTAGATTTAGGTTACTGGCCTTTAAAATACATTAACCGTTTCATCGTATTACCGGTATTTAATTTCTTAAACAATTTCGGTTGGAACTTCGGTTTAATCATTCTTGTTTTAACGATCTTATTAAAAGTTGCACTGTCTCCATTAACTTACAAGTCATATTTATCAATGGCTAAAATGCGGGTTTTAAAGCCTGAGATGGATGAAATCAAAGCGAAAGTTGGCGAAGACAACCCAACATTGGTGCAACAGGAATATTTGAAACTTTATAAAAAGGCGGGCGTTAACCCATTAGGCGGATGTTTACCAATGGTTTTACAATTACCACTGGTGATGGCCTTTTTCTTCTTCTTCCCTAACCTTTTCGAATTGCGTGGAGAAAGTTTCTTATGGATGAAAGATTTATCAACTTATGATGAGTTTATTAAATTCGGCTTTAAAGTTCCATTTATCGGTGATCACTTGAGTTTAATGTGTGTATTGATGACGGTTTCAACCTTAATCATGACTTACTTTAACAATCAGGTTTCTGGTGCTACCGGTCAAATGAAATACATTGGTTATATCATGCCAATTATTTTCTTAGGCGTATTAAACAGTTATCCGGCAGGTTTAAATTATTACTATTTCTTGGCCAACTTAATGACTTTCGGACAGCAGTTCTTAATTCGTAAAATGGTTGATGATGATAAAATTCATGCTTTAATTCAACAGAATAAAGCGAGACCAGCTGATGAGAAAAAGAAAAAATCTAAATTCCAACAGCGTTTAGATGATTACATGCGTCAGCAACAACAAGCTAAAAAGTAATTGAAATTTATATTACCAGAAATCCCCGATCATTAATTGATTGGGGATTTTTTTTTTGCAAATTGAATTTCAGCGAGTGGGATTAGAATGAACTGAAAAATGTAGATGGATTCACCACAAAGGCGCAAAGCGCACCAAGTTATTCTTCAACCATATTATTAATTTGAATTGTCTAATTGGATGTTATCTCATCAACTACATTTAAATACGTTGTTTCGGTTGGCAGGGACAACCAACCGATAAATTTAACAGTACTTAATATAATGATCTTTGGGTTTTAATGTCTTGGTGGTTAAATTAAATAATGGAAATACTATTACTTAACCAGGCGGGTAAAAATTAGAACTAAAGAACATCTTCCTAGTGGTTGGCGTCTTATCAACCTTTAGGTTTGAATTCAAACATTTTAAAAAATAAAAGGCATAAATACCCCTTCAATTGTAATATTTGGCGTACAAGTTTCGAAATCAGCTAAAAATTTCCAATTTTAGAAGATTAAATCTCAACCAACAAATTAATTCATTTTAAAAAATGCAAAAGAGACTAACTATTATTCTATTTTTCGTTGTCAGCTTTGCTTATGCACAAAAAAAACCTTTGGATCATACCGTTTATGATGCCTGGGAAGCAGTAGGCACAAAGCAATTATCAAATAATGGCGCCTGGGCAATGTACAGTGTGCTGCAGCAAGAGGGCGATGCGCAACTTTACATCACCAACCTCAAAACCAATGCTAAAATAAACATTCCAAGAGGCATGAATTCGCAGTTTAGCAATGATTCTAAATTTGCTGTTTTCAACATTCGCCCCTTAAATAAAGATCTTCGTCAGGCAAAAATTAAAAAGAAGAAAGCCGATGAAATGCCAAAAGATTCATTGGGTATAGCCAACTTAACTACAAACGCCATTACTAAGGTGGCCAGAGTAAAGTCATTTAAGTTTCCTGAAGATGGAAGTGGTTTCGTAGCATATTTAACAGAAAAGCCAGATACCGCTAAAAAAGCCACCAAGCCAATTGAGAAAAAGGGTTCTGATGTAGATTTTGCAGACGATGAGCCAGCCGGAAAAGGTAAAACTGAGGAAGGAACGGATTTGATCGTTAAAAACCTGCTTACAGGAGTTGACAAAACTTATAAATATGTGACCGATTATTCCTTCAGTAAAGATGGTAAACAATTGGTTTTTGCTTGTAGCGGATCTAAAAAAGATAAAACAGCTGCTCAAGGTGTATTCTTATTAAACACTGAAAAAGGAACACTTAAAACCCTGATTAAAGGCAAAGGCAGCTTTAAGAATTTTGCATTTGATGAGGAAAGTGAACACCTTGCCTTTGTTGGTGAACAAGATCCGGAGAAACAGGAAATTAAAAATTATAACGTTTACTATAATTCATTAAGCTTAGATACTGCGCAAACAATTGTTGATTACGATATGCCAGGTTTACCTGCAAAATGGTCGGTAAATGGCGATGGACGAGTGAGTTTCAGTAAAGATGGCAAGAAATTGTTTTTTGGCATTTCCCCTATTAAAAAAGCGAAGGATACGACCATAGTTGATTTCGAAGTGGCTAAAGTTGATGTTTGGAATTACAAGGATGACTACCTGCAACCGATGCAGCTGAAAAACGCTGATCGCGATAGTAAGAAAAGTTATCTTTCCGTAATTGATGTATTTAGCAGTGATCCGAAGGTAATTCCTTTAACAGATTTAACCCTACCAGATGCCAATATGGTTGCTGAAGGAGATGCAGCTTTTGTATTGGCCTCAACAGATTATGGCCGTAGAGTAGAATCTCAATGGAGTGGTTCTACATCAAAAGATTATTATCTGGTTGATACGAAAACCGGTCAACGTAAGAAAATCATTTCAGAATTAAACGGATATGCAATGGCTTCGCCAGGTGGCAATTACGTTTTATATTTCGATAGAAAAAACGGAAATTGGTATACCTACGTGGTTGCAAGCGGAAAAACGGTTGCCTTAACCGAGAGCTTGAATGTAAAGTTTGTGGATGAAGATAATGACGTTCCAGACCTTCCTTCAGCTTACGGTATAGCCACATGGACGGAAGGCGACAAAGCTGTATTGCTTAATGATAGATATGATATCTGGTCCTTTTCTCCAGATGGGAAGTCGCAACCAAAAAATATTACTGCCGGTTTTGGAAGGGCAAATAAAATTACTTTCCGTTACGAACGTGTAGAACAAGATAATAACCCATTCAACAGAATGGTTGATAATAAATTCGTGAAAGCAAATGAACTGGTTTGGCTTGATGGTTTTAATAATCTAACTAAAGAAAATGGTTTTTACCGCACAAATGTGGGTGCAGTTAAAGCGCCAGAATTAGTGGTAATGGCAAAATATAAATATTCAAACCTGGCAAAAGCTAAAAATGCTGATGTGTTCATTTACGATAAGGCCAGCTATACAGAATCGCCGAATGTTTATGTTACTTCTGATTTCAAAACGGAAACCAAATTAACCAATACCAACCCTCAACAGCAAAATTACAATTGGGGAACTGCTGAATTGGTGAAATGGACAACACCAAAAGGCTACAAAGCTGAAGGTATTTTATACAAGCCTGAAAATTTTGATCCAAATAAGAAATATCCGATGATCGCTTATTTTTATGAGAAACTATCTGATGGATTATATACTTATCAGGCACCTGCACCTACCCCATCTCGTTTAAATATTTCGTTCTTTGTAAGTAACGGATACTTGGTTTTCGCACCAGACATTAGTTACGAAACTGGTCATCCAGGTCAGTCGGCTGTTGAATACATCAATTCAGGAGTAGAAAATTTGAAGAAAAACAGCTGGGTTGATGGAAGCAAAATTGGTATCCAGGGACAAAGCTGGGGAGGCTATCAAGTGGCTTACCTGATCACTCAGAACAATATGTATGCTGCTGCATGGGCAGGTGCTCCTGTAGTAAATATGACATCGGCTTATGGTGGTATTCGTTGGGAAAGTGGTATGAACCGCCAGTTTCAGTATGAAAAAACACAGAGCAGAATCGGCGCTACATTATGGGAAAAACCAGAATTGTATACAGAAAACTCACCGCTATTTATGTTTCCTAAAGTAAATACACCGGTGGTAGTAATGGCCAACGATGCTGACGGAGCGGTGCCTTGGTACCAAGGAATTGAAATGTTTACTGGTCTTCGCCGTTTGGGTAAACCCGTTTGGATGTTAAATTACAATGGCGAAGCACACAACCTTGTTCAACGCCAAAACCGCAAAGATATTCAGATTCGCGAACAACAGTTTTTCGATTACTATCTAAAAGGTGCAAAAGCACCTGCATGGATGACTACTGGAATTCCGGCAACAGAAAAAGGAAAAACCTGGGGTTTCGAATTAACAGATGATAAACCCTAGTTAAGTCGAAAGTCTTAATGCGAAGGTCCATAGTGCATAGTTTTAAACTATGTGTTATGGACTTTCAAGTAAAACACCTATTTTACAAGTTCAAAACAAACTAGAAAACCCTAATGGCATTAAGTAGAATTTGGTCTGGATTTATTGTTATCGCTATTCTTGTTGCAGCGGTAAAATGTTTCTTTTTCGGGCAGTCTGAAATTTTCAGTTGGATGGTAATCGGTAAAGCTGATGATCCGACAAATTTAACGAAGGTAAACGGCATCATTGAAACCTGCTGGACCTCTGTTGAACTGTGCCTGAAACTAATCGGAATTTTAGCATTATTTATGGGTTTTATGAGCATTGCAGAAAGAGCCGGAGGCATCCGTTTGCTTTCAAGAATTGTGGGCCCTTTCTTCTCCAAGCTTTTTCCTGAAATTCCTAAAGGACATCCATCAATGGGACACATGATCATGAACTTTTCTGCCAATTTACTTGGTTTGGATAATGCCGCAACGCCTTTCGGCTTGAAAGCCATGGAAAGTTTGCAGGAATTAAATCCCAGTAAAGACACCGCATCAAATGCCCAGATCATGTTTTTATGTCTTCATGCGGCTGGCTTAAGTCTTATTCCGGTAAGCGTAATCGCGATCCGAGCTTCACAAAATGCTTCAGATCCTACTGATGTTTTTATTCCCTGTTTAATTGTAACCTTTGTGGGTACCATGGCCGCCATGTTAATTGTGGCGTTTAAACAAAAAATAAACCTATTGCAACCCGTAATTATTGGCTGGGTTTTTAGTATTTCTGCAGTAATTGCGCTGCTGGTATTTTATGTTACCTCTTTAAATGCTGATGGAATTAAATCATTCTCAGGCTTACTAAGCAACGGTCTCATCCTTTTTGTTTTCCTGGTAATTGTATTGGGTGGGCTGTACAAAAAAATCGATGTTTTCGATGCCTTTATCGATGGCGCTAAAAATGGCTTTGAAACCGCTGTTAAAATTATTCCTTATTTGGTAGGAATGTTGGTTGCGATCAGCATGCTTCGCACCAGTGGAACTTTCGATGTGGTGATCCTCGGCATTAAAAATATTTTCGTTTATCTTGGTGCAGATACACGTTTTGTTGAGGCCCTTCCAACAGCCCTAATCAGACCACTGAGTGGCGGTGCAGCCCGGGGAATGATGGTTGATACCATGACCGCATACGGTGCAGATTCGTTTCCAAGCAAACTATCGGGTATTTTTCAGGGTGCGTCTGATACAACTTTCTACGTTATTGCAGTATATTTTGGTTCCGTGAGTATCAAAAATACACGTTATGCAGTTGGCGCCATGTTATTAGCCGACTTAGTAGGCGTTTGTACCGCCATTAGCCTGGCTTATTTGTTCTTTGGATAAATTTATCCACAAAAAATCCCTGCCATGATGATTTTATTCAGGCAGGGATTTCTTTTGAGCATTATTCTGATGTGGTTAAGAGACTTGGGGACGTGGCGATATTCTATTAATAATCTCGTCAATCGCATCCGGATCAATAGCAACGTTTTTCGAAGCACACCATTTCTCATTCTTGTTATCTAACCAGATACAAAAAGAATGGTAGCCATCTAAAACAACGGCATAAGTTTCATGAAAGTCATCTTGAATACGCATGCAAAATCCCTTAAAAATCTTGCCTCTAACAATAAATTGCAGTGTGGAATAATTTTCTAACATGGCTCATTATATTTTTGGTTAATTTACAACAATGTATTAATGAGAATGTTTCGCTAATTTAAAGGAATTAACAAATTATTTTAAAGCAATTAGGAATGTGTTAACCTATGTTTAACATGTTCGAATAACCTTTGGCTATTAAACGTTTTTTTGAAGGTAAATGTATCTCACACTGAAGATTTAATATGGTCTTTCCGCGTTTCACAATGGCAGTTTCGGCAATTATCTCGTCGCCTTCTTTGGCTGGTGCGAAGTAATCTATATAATTATTTACCGTGGTATACCGATCATTTAAACCCATCGTATATACCGTTGCCCCAATTAAATCATCAATGATGCCTGCAGTAACTCCACCATGCAATATTTGATATGGATTAGTCATTTCTTTGCGAATGGTGTATTTACAGACCAAAATCCCGCTTTCGGCCTTAACCAATACCGGAGCCAGCCAGTTCATAAAATTTGATGGAGATTCCGTAATGATTTTCCCTATTGATTGCCTAAGAAAATTTAACCTTTGCTCGCTTAATGATGCTTCCATTTTGATGTAATTGCGTATGATGTAAAGATAAGAAATATGGAAGATGGAAATAGCTTTTCTTTCAGATGCTATCTCCATCTTACATTTAAAAGGGTACCACTACCTTAAAACTCATATTCCTACCCATATTATAAATTCCTGATCGGCCATTGGGCGAAGATTCATAGTATTCAAAGTATTTCAAACGATTAAGGTGAGATTGATAGGCAACATTAAAGATATTATCAACCTGGACGAAAAGATCTAAAATAGTTTTGCCAGATTTTGACTTTATCGCCGATCCCACCCCTGCATTAAACAGCGTGTATCCTTTGGTAAAAGTTTCCGTATCATCCAGTGCATAAAATTTATTTTGATCGGCAAATAATACTGCATCAACTTTAACATAAGGTTTGCTAAAAAAACCGATAGATTTTTGCGCCGTAGCTTTCAATTCCGATCTGATTTGCAAAGGCGGAATAAAAGGCAAATATTTTGCTTCGCTACCATGTAACCTCAATAATTCTTCATTTTTATTTAATCCAACAACATAAGCAAAACTATTATTGAAATTTAACCATTTTGCAGCAGCCGGGTGTAAATTAATAGCCAATTCGGCACCATACAACCTGGCTTTTGATTGTTGATATTGATAAGTTAAGTTGCCGGGCACCACAACCACCGGATTCCCATTTTCATCCGTTAAGCGAGACTGATAAATATAGTTTTGAATGTTATTGTTAAAAATTTCAAGACTGATGTCTGCATCTTTCAGGTAAGCAATTACACCGATATCTTGCTGCAAGTTGAATTCAGGCTTAAAAGTTCTGTTTCCTAAATACACAATGTGGGCGCCAGGATCCAGTCCGTTTGAGCCAATTTCGGTAATGTTCGGTGCCCGATAACCACGTGCGATATTGGCTTTAAATAAGAATTTCTCAGAGAGATTATATGTAAACCCAACGCTACCCGAAAAACCATAATAGTTACGATTAAATGATGGAAATTGTAAATCAGCCATTTGATCTGATGCATCAGATTTGCGGCCAAAGCCAGTCTGCGCATCCGTTCCAACATAAAAATTATTCCAGTTAATATTTCTGCGATCCATTCGAACACCTCCGGAAATGTCGAGCTTACCAAAAGATTTTTTAGCGAAATAAAATGCTCCAATATCAAAAAGGTCATAATCAGGAATAGGAAAATCTGTGGCGTCTTTACTCCGGTTGCTTTGATACATTCCGTTTACACCAAGCGTACTTTCAATTCCTGCAAAATCAGGAAGATTGTATTTTACATCGTAATTCAGCGTATTTAAAACCACATAAAGTCCGGCCTGGCTCGGAGCAGTTGGGTGATTATACTCCCTCCGTACACTTTGCTGACCACCAATTAAGATATTTAAATCACTGGATCCAAACTTGAACTGGCTGGCATTGTAAAACCGATAGTGCTGAATGTGTTGATGTAAAGGATTAATAGAATAGCGTTTCAAATCCTGGTCTGAAACCAATGGCCTGCTTTTGATATCATCGCCATCATCCAAAACCTGTCTGGTAAATCTTCTGCTAAGCGAATCTCTGCTTCCATCAGGAATTTCCATTAAATTATTATAATAGGTTATAGCAGTTTTTGAATATCCCCACGATTGATCAACCCTGGCGCTTGCCGATAAATTGTATTCTCTAAATGCAGTTCCAAATACATATCCATCAACTTTGTTATAATAGTTGTGCGCTGTTTTTCCGCTTGCCCTAAAACTGTATTTCCAGTCATTTTTGATGTATGCCAAACCCAGCGATGCGCCAACCATACCATTGTTGCTTTGGTAATTTGTGGTAAAATCTCCCGCAAGTTTATCGTCTTTGAAATTTGGAGTGTAAGGAATCATGTTGATTACACCAGCCAAAGCATCAGAACCATAGGTTAAACTGGCTGGTCCCTTTACTACCTCTGCCCTGCTAATACCATATTCATCTACCTCAATACCATGCTCATCTCCCCATTGCTGACCTTCCTGACGTAAGCCATCGTACAATGTTAAAACACGGTTGTAGCCTAATCCTCTGATAAATGGTTTCGAAACATTTGGTCCGGTAGTAACCGCAGTAACGCCTGGCACACCTTTTACAATAGCTTCAATTAGATTTGTATTTACGTTTTGATCCATTGTCTTTTTTGTAAGCACCGCAATGGGCACCGGGCTTTTCCTCAACGCAGTAGCCCGATTTACACCCGTAATAACAACTTCATCCAGATTAGATTCTAAACCCTTTAGATTTATTGATATCATTAACGTATCACTGTTTACAACAGCTTTTATACGTTTCATTTCGTAAGAAATACCAGAAAACTGTAAATCCAATGCACCCTGAGTTAGATTTTTCAAAATATATAATCCGTTTTGATCTGACTTTGTCGTCTGATTTCTCCCTATAACTTTAACGGTAATGTTTGGGGCAGGATTTCCATTTGATGTAATGATGCCTTTGATCACGGCATTTTGTGCAGAAGCAATCAGGCCAAAAGATAAAAAACTGAACGATAAAAGTAGAAATTTCATGGAATGTGATGTTTATCTAAATATATTTTTAGACAAATCTAAATTTATTTTTAAATATACCAAATTATAATTTTAAGCTGATAGAATAAACTTCGAAAAGCTTAGGTATATCACGTAAATGCAATTTAGTTGCAAATAAAAATATAAAAAGGCTTAAATGCAACAAAATTGCTTTTATATTTGTGTTATAGTATTTCACAATGAAGAATTTCAAAACAATTAACCTGGACAAAATTGGGATTACGGCTTCGACGGCTTGCGCAATACATTGTGCGGCATTACCATTTTTGCTAACGCTGCTCCCACTTTGGGGACTAGAATTTCTGGCTACTCCATTTTTAGAGATGAGTATGATTTTATTATCGCTAGTGCTTGGCGTATGGTCTTTGAGTAAATCTTATCGGCAAATTCATCGCAATCCTTACCCGATTATCACTTTGGCATGTGGCTTCATATTTATTCTGGTTGGCCATTTATCAGATATAGAAGTTATTGAACCCATACTGATCCCAATTGGTGGTTTTACCATCGCCGGAGCACACTTTCATAACCTGAGGTTAAACAGAAGTTGTAAGCACAATCATTAGCTGTAAAATGTTATGGCTTTGTATCAAAACCATTGAAACAATTTCTCTACTACAAAAGGATTATATATTTGTACCATGCAAAAAAAAATTAAACTACTATTTATTGTTTCGCTTTCTTTTATTTGCACCTTGAATCCCGCTTGCAAACATACTACCAATAACGCTCAAGAACTTTATCGCCATTATGCAATAAAAAATATTCAGTATATCAAAACCTTAAAAAAGCAATGATTAGCATTCAGTCTTTAACACATCAATATCAAAATGGTCCAAGTCTAAAATTTCCCGACTGGGAAATACAGGATGAAGAACAATGGCTATTACTGGGCGCTTCCGGAAGTGGGAAAAGTACACTCCTGAATGTTGTTTCGGGTTTGCTGAAACCTACATCAGGATCGGTAAAGCTTAACGGAACCGATATTTATTCGTTATCATTGAAAGATATGGACCGCTTTCGGGGGCAAAATATCGGAATCGTTTTTCAGAAACCGCATTTAATTAAAAGCCTGAATATTTACGATAACGTAGCCCTTGCTTCTTCATTAGCAGGAATTAAACTTGATAAAGCCCGTGTATTTAGTTTGTTAGCATCATTAGGTTTAGAAAACAAGAAGCGAAATTTCCCTGATGAGTTAAGCCAGGGGCAGCTACAACGGGTTTCCATTGCCAGAGCTTTACTCAACAACCCTTCATTACTCATCGCTGATGAGCCCACATCAAGCCTGGATGATGAAAATGCAGAAAATGTGATCAATATATTAACAGAACAGGCAAGAGAAAATCATGCTTCACTGGTTATTGCCACACACGATAAAAGAGTTAGAAATCGAATCAGCAAGGAATATCTACTGTAATGAACATATTAAAACTAAGTACTAAAAACCTGTTAAAAAACAAACTTACCACGTTTCTTAACATCATTCTGGTAGCATTTGGTGTCGCGATTCTTTCGATACTTTTTCTGGCATCCACACAAATTGGAAATAAACTGGAACAAAATGCGAAAGATATTGATTTGGTTGTCGGTGCGAAAGGAAGCCCGCTGCAATTAATTTTAAGCAGTATTTACCATATTGATTTTCCAACAGGTAATATCCCGCTAAAAGATGCTACGGAACTGATGCAGAATCCGATGGTTAAAAAAGCCGTTCCTTTGGCGCTTGGGGATAACTACCAAGGTCACCGCATAGTTGGCACAGATTCTGGTTTTGTGGGATTATATGGTTTAAAACTTTCCGCTGGAAAATTCTGGAGTCAGGATCTGGAAGCCACAATCGGCAGCACTGTTGCAGCAGAAGCAAAATTAAAGGTTGGTGATAAATTTTTTGGTGCACATGGTTTAAGCGATGCAAGTGATGAACATAAACACCACGCATATACCGTTACCGGCATTTTGCAGGCAGAAGGAAACGTTACGGATAATTTGATATTAACCAACATTGGTAGTGTGTATAAAATGCATGAGCCAGATCATGATGAGCATGAGGTCCATGTGGAGGAAAACGAAATAGACAATAAGGAGGTTACCGCTATTCTCATTCAATACCGTTCTCCAATGTCAGTAGTGATCTTCCCCCGAATGGTTAATCAAAGCACCAATATGCAGGCCGCATCGCCAGCAATGGAAAGTGCCCGACTCTTTTCGTTAATTGGCGTGGGTATCGAAACCTTAAAATGGTTTGCTGTATTGATTATGGCTATATCGGCAATGAGTGTATTCATCAGCCTTTATAATTCAATGAAAGAAAAAAAATACGATTTAGCCATTATGCGTTGCCTCGGCGCTTCAAAATTTAAACTGTTTTTTTTAGTAATGCTCGAAGGATTACTGATCACGGTAAGCGGTGCAATTTTCGGACTAATCATCGGACACCTGGCCGTTCAAATTATTGGTGTGTATCAGGAATCATCTCAAGCCCGCTTAACCGGGTTATATTTTGTAAACGATGAATTTTACCTCATCATCGCTGGATTAATTATTGGTATTATCGCTTCCATCATTCCGGCGCTGCAAACTTACCGGGTAGATATTGCCCGCACACTTTCAAAAGACAAATAATGAAAAAGATAACAGCCATAGTACTTTTAGTTCTGACTTCCGTTTTTATAACGCAGGCGCAGGTTAAGGTACATAAAGATATGCGGACAGCTAACTGGAATTTAATTGGCTTAAGATACGAAAAACAAGTTGAGCCGTTGAAATGGGCAAGCATATTCCCACCAGAACTGATGGCTTTGAATAACAAGGTGATTGAGCTGCCAGGATATATTTATCCAACAAAAGTTGGTTCAAAGTTTTCTGAATTCCTGCTGTCTATCGTACCGATAGAATCTTGCCCATTTTGTGGTACTGGCGATATTCCTTCAATGGTAGAGGTAAAAATGGCTACGCCGTTACCATTTACAGAAAAACCAATTAAAATAAAGGGTAAATTTGTAATTAATAATTCTGGAGATAATAGGTCAGAATTCTTTTTATTGGGAGCTACGCAAGTAAAATGAGAATACTATCAATCCTGTTGATGCTTTTCTTTTACCATGCAGCATCCGGCCAGACTAAAAAACACAATAACAGCGATCAGATAAAATCGTTGAACTGGGATGTGATCGGGACGGTTAAGTTTGAGCTCAATGAACAGAATGAATTGCTTCCTGTTTATGGAGAGACTATCAATAGATTTAAAAATAAGGAATTTGATTTGAGAGGCTATTTGATTCCTATTAAAAATAGTCAGAAACAACAAAAATTCTTATTGGCAACATTACCAATAAATCAATGTTATTTTTGTGGCCAGAATGGTGTTCCTATTATGATTATGATTGAAATGGAAAATGCCATTTCATTTACAGACAAGCCGATTAGAGTGAAAGGAATTTTGAAACTCACCAATGATAATGCTACCTATCAACCACCGGTTTCGATTGTAAATGCAAAATTGATTATTTAAATTAAGGTATTATGAACGAAATTGAAGTACAAGGATATGAAGATCTATTAGTCAGAAATGGCTTGAAAAGAACCGGGGCAAGGTTGCAGGTTTTGGATGTTTTATCTCATCGGGATTCCGCCACATCCCAGCCTTATCTTGAGAATGTAATCGGGAAAGATATCGACCGGGTTACGCTTTATAGAATTTTAAAAACTTTCGAGGAAAAAGGAATTATTCATCGCGTTCTAGATAAACAAGGCACTGCAAATTATGCCATTTGTTCAAATTCCTGTACAGCGCAGCATCATCATGATGAGCATGTTCATTTTAATTGCAACAACTGTTTACGCGTTTATTGCCTCGATAATGTTAAAATCCCGACACTAAAAATCGAACAAGGATTTAAAATTGAAGACATGAACCTTATCGTTTCAGGTATTTGCAAGGAATGTAATGAAGCTAATTAATTAGTTTTTAAAGCTTTAAAATGCGGGGTAAAAAATCAGCATAAATAATTAAAATTTATTTTTGCTTATTCGATAGAACTTCTATATTTGCAACTCGTTACAAAACGGGCCTCGGTAGCTCAGTTGGATAGAGCAACGGTTTTCTAAACCGTGGGTCAGGGGTTCGAATCCCTTCCGGGGTACATTTAAACCTTCAACTTCAAAAAAGTTGGAGGTTTTTTCTTTTGTATCATTTTCGATCTGCATCGTCTTTAAATATTTTTTACTAAATTTGTTAGCATTGAAAAGATCAGGAAGCGCAGATTTACCATTACATTATGGCCAGGTGCCGCCGTGGTTGGCGCAACGCATGGTTAAACTTGGCTTGGCAATTACAGAGTCTATCTTAATGGAGTATGGCAAGGCAGAAGTTATTCGCAGATTAAGCAATCCTTTCTGGTTTCAAAGTCTTGGCGCTGTAATGGGAATGGATTGGCATTCTTCAGGTATAACAACTTCTGTAATGGGTGCTTTGAAAAAAGCCATCAATCCACTTTCAAAAGAACTTGGTATTTATATTTGTGGCGGAAAAGGCAAATTCAGCAGAGAAACTCCAACTGAACTGCTGCGAATTGCAGATCAAACAGGCTTAGATGGAACGAAACTGGTTAGGGCAAGCAAATTAAGTGCTAAAGTAGATAACACTGCCATTCAAGATGGTTTCCAATTGTATCTTCATAGTTTTATTTTAAATAGCGATGGAGATTGGGCTGTGGTTCAGCAAGGAATGAGCGATGCAAGCTCAACAGCCCGGCGTTATCATTGGCATTCGGAAAACCTCAAATCATTTGTGGAAGAACCACATACCGGGATTTGCGGTGTCAATCAGGGTAGCATCCTTAACCTCACCGCAAACGAAGCCGACCCGACCAGGAAGATAATTATGAGCATGACCGAAGAATCGCCGAACCATCTGATTGCAGAGGTACAAAAATTAGTCATGCCGAAACACCACGACGTGAAATCGAAAGATGTTGACCTGAAAAGATTAGGCAGTATTTTATGGCTTGCCCAGGAAAAGAAACCCGCCGATTTTGAGGAACTATTATTATTAGATGGAATGGGGCCCAGAACCCTTCAATCTATGGCTTTGGTTAGCGAAGTGATTTACGGCACGGCTTCACGCTTTTCTGATCCTGCCCGTTATTCTTTCGCGAATGGTGGGAAAGACGGACACCCCTTCCCTGTACCGGTAAATGTTTATGACGAAACCATAAGCGTGTTGACCAAAGCAATCGAAAAGGCTAAAATCGGAGACACTGATAAACAGGAAGCGATTAAATCTTTGCATCAGATCGCTAAAAATGCAGAAAAGGATTTCATTCCAAATATGGATTTTGATAAAGTGATTGCGAAAGAACGAACCGAAAGCTGGAAGTATGGCGGCAAAACGGTTTTTGGTGATGAGAAGCCACCGAAAAATGATCAATTGAGTTTGTTTTTATAGGTCTTGCCAGAAATGATGAAGTAATTTCAGCATATCATTAACTTTCCATCTTTGCAAGATCGATTTCTCACTGATTGAAGCAATCTCATCCATGATATAAAATGAGATTTCCATCCCGAAATTTCGGGAATGAAAAATCGGAACTCGCAATGACGATCGGTCTACATCATTACACAAAGTCATTTTATCGATTAAATTCATCATTCATGAAGTTCAGAATTGAACTTAAGGTAGTTTACTTAACAACTTCGTCATCCTGAATTTATTTCAGAATTTTAATAACAACAACACTAACGGAATAGATGCTAAAATAAATTCGGCATAACAAACGTTTTGAACCCCATTCCTTGAGTTCTGCGTCTCCGTGGCAAAAAATCAACATAAATTTCCATAATAAAAAAAGTCGTGGCAAAAAACCACGACTCTAAAATATAAAAATTAAAAACCTGCTAATTATGCATAGGCAACTGCATCACGTGATGCGAGTTTTGTAACCCCCATTAAGTATTCATCAACCTTACGGGCTGCTTCCCTACCTTCTGAAATTGCCCAAACCACTAATGATTGACCGCGGCGAACATCACCTGCTGCAAAAATCTTGGCAATATTGGTTTGATAAGTGTGTTCCGATGCTTTTACGTTTCCGCGATTATCCAGTTCAACGCCTAGTTTTTCAATTAATCCCTCTTTCTGCGGATGTAAGAAACCCATTGCTAAAAATACCAACTCACACGGCAAATCTCTTTCCGTTCCGGCAACCTCTTTAAATGAAACCGGACGGCCAACAGCGTCAATCTCCCATTCTACATCAACCACTTTTAATGCCTTTAGATTTCCGTTTTCATCGGCAATAAAGTTTTTTGTATTCACCGACCATGCCCTTTGAGCGCCTTCTTCATGCGAAGATGTATTTTTCAAAAGCATAGGATAATTTGGCCACGGCATATTCGCTGTACGAGCCTGAGGCGGCATTGGCATAATTTCGAATTGTGTTACCGATTTTGCACCTTGACGATTTGAGGTTCCAATACAATCAGAACCTGTATCGCCACCACCAATCACGATTACGTTCTTGCCCGTTGCGACGATATCTTCAACAACAATCTCTCTGTTCGCCACACGCTTGTTTTGTTGTTTCAGGAAATCCATAGCAAAATGAACGCCCTTAGCCGAACGGCCTTCAATCGGTAAGTCGCGGGGAATAGTTGAACCTCCGGCTAAAACAACAGCATTAAAGTCTCTCAGCAGCGTGCTAATTTCAACGTTTTCGCCAACATTGGCATTGCATCTGAAAATGATTCCCTCTTCTTTCATCAAATCAATGCGGCGATCGACTACGTTTTTCTGAAGTTTAAAATCAGGAATACCGTATCTTAATAATCCACCCGGAGCATCATCACGTTCGAAAACGGTAACTTCATGGCCAACCTTATTCAATTGAGCAGCAGCTGCTAAACCAGCCGGACCTGAACCAATTACGGCAACCTTTTTACCCGTTCTAATAAGCGGTGCTTTAGCCTTGATAAATCCTTTTTCGAAGGCAATTTCGATGATATGTTTTTCAATTTCCTCAATAGAAACCGGTGGACGATTGATTCCTAACACACATGCAGATTCGCAAGGTGCCGGGCAAATTCTACCTGTAAATTCCGGAAAATTATTGGTGCTTAACAAAATGTTGGCAGCTTGCTCCCATTTGCCTTGATAAACGGCATCGTTAAATTCTGGAATCACATTGCCCAAAGGGCAACCTGATTGACAGAAAGGTACGCCGCAATCCATACAGCGGGCAGCCTGATTATTTAATTCTTGAGCGGGTAATTCGTTTAAAAATTCCCCGTAGTGTTTTACACGAGTTTTAGCCTCTTCTCTTGTGGGCGCAACTCTATCGTATTCTTGAAATCCTGTTACTTTTCCCATGGCTTAATGTGTTTTTACTTGTTGATTACGTTTTGCTAAAACTGCTTTGTATTCTTTAGGGAATACTTTTACAAAATGGTTTGATTGAGTTTTCCAATCACTTAAGATAAATTCTGCTACCTTACTATCTGTCAAACGAATATGTGTTTTAAGTAAAGCTAAAATTCTTTCCTCATCTTCAGCTTGCAGCGGATCAAGATCAACCATTTCCTTGTTGCATTTACGGGCAAATGTTCCATTGGCATCATAAATCCAGGCCACACCACCACTCATACCAGCAGCAAAATTACTTCCTGTATCTCCAAGGATTAAAACCTCTCCTCCAGTCATATATTCACAACCGTGATCGCCTACGCCTTCTACAACAGCTGTTGCGCCGGAGTTACGAACCGCAAAACGCTCACCTGCTTTTCCACGGGCAAATAACTCACCAGAAGTTGCGCCGTAAAGGGCAACGTTACCGATGATGATGTTTTGCTCCGGAATGAATGTTGAATTTGAGAATGGATAAATGGCCAAACGGGCACCAGATAATCCTTTACCTACATAATCATTTGCTTCACCTTCAAGAGATAATGTTACTCCTCTCGTATTGAAAGCACCAAAACTTTGTCCGGCAGAACCTACAAACTTAAAGTTAATGGTATCTGGTGGCAAGCCTGCACCTAAATGAACTTTAGAGATTTCATTCGATAACATTGTACCTAAGGAACGATCAGTATTTTTAACGTTGAAACTTGCAAAAACAGGTTCATTGTTATTAATTGCTGGCTGTGCAGCTGCAATTAACTGGTGATCTAGAACATGCGCTAAACCATGATCCTGTTCTTCCGTGTTAAACAATGGCAAACCATTATCTTCAGCCTTGAAAAGAATTGCAGACAGATCTAAATATTTCAGTTTCCAATCTTCTTCAGGCAATTCGCGTACTTTTAAAATATCTGCCTGACCAATCATTTCGTGAATGGTTCTGAAACCAAGTTCCGCCATAATTTCACGTAACTCTTCCGCTAAGAAATGGAATAGATTTACCACGTGATCGGCATCACCGCTAAATAGTTTTCGTAATTCAGGATCTTGCGTAGCTACACCAACCGGGCAAGTATTCAGGTGACACTTGCGCATCATGATACAACCTGCAGTCACTAATGCAGCTGTTGCCACACCCCATTCTTCCGCACCTAATAAAGCTGCAATGGCAATATCTCTACCGGTTTTCAGCTGACCATCCGTTTGTAAAACGATGCGGTTACGCAATCTGTTTTTTACTAAAGTTTGGTGTGCTTCGGCCAAGCCCAATTCCCATGGTAAACCCGCATGTTGAATGGAAGTTAACGGCGATGCACCAGTTCCGCCATCAAAGCCAGAAACCAAAATTACATCGGCATGTGCTTTTGCTACACCTGCTGCAATGGTACCAACACCAGCTTTAGAAACGAGTTTAACATTAATTCTGGCGGCACGATTGGCGTTCTTCAAATCATAAATCAACTGAGCCAAATCCTCAATTGAATAAATATCATGATGTGGTGGAGGTGAGATTAATCCAACTCCAGGTGTAGAGTGACGAACTTTGGCAATCCAGTCATCCACTTTGTGGCCAGGTAATTGACCGCCCTCACCAGGTTTTGCACCCTGGGCCATTTTGATCTGCAATTCGTCAGCATTGGTTAAATAGTAACTGGTAACCCCGAAACGAGCAGAAGCCACCTGTTTAATTGCCGAACGCATGCTATCACCATTTTCCATTTTAGTGTAGCGCATTTCATCTTCACCACCCTCACCAGTATTACTTTTACCACCAATGCGGTTCATCGCAATAGCCAATGTTGAGTGTGCCTCATGCGAAATGGATCCAAACGACATTGCTCCGGTTGCAAATCTTTTTAAAATCGCTTCGGTAGATTCAAGTTCGTTCAATGGAACTGAAGGACGCGTATAATTAAAATCAAATAAACCCCGAATGGTGTAAGCCTGTTGTGTTTGCTCATTTACCAATTTCGAATATTGCTTGAAAATGTTGTAATCATTCTTGCGAGTCGCATTTTGCAGCAAGTGTATCGTCTGCGGGTTAAATAAATGCGCCTCACCTCTCCGACGGAATTTATAGGTTCCACCGGCTGGCAATAAGTTTTCAGTTTGTGTGGCTGGACCGAAACTACGATGGTGTTTAATCAAAGTTTCTTTCGCAATTTCATCTAAACCTAACCCGCCAATCCGGGAAACTGCACCAGTGAAATAAGTATTTACCACTTGTTTGTTCAAGCCTAAAATCTCGAAAATTTGTGCACCTTGATAAGATTGTAAGGTGGAAATTCCCATTTTAGAAAAGATTTTAAGCAAGCCGCTATTTACAGCATAAATGTAATTTTTGGTAAGCTGCTCAGCTGATAAACCCGATTCTTCCTGAAAACCGCTAATGGTTTCCAGCGCTAAATAAGGATTAATTGCAGTCACACCAAAGCCTAATAAGGTAGCGAAATGATGTACTTCCCAAATATCTCCACCTTCAATTACAATACCAACAGCACCACGATAACCTTTACGTATGAGGTGGTGATGCACTGCCGAAACTGCTAATAACGATGGCATCGCTGCATGTTCCGAATCGATTGCCCTATCTGTTAACACAATCACCTGGAAACCATCTTCTACTGCATCAACGGCGTATCTGCATAAGCGATCCAAAGCTTTTGCCATTGCTCCAGGCTTTCCATCAGCACGGAAATAGGTCTGCAACGTTTTCGCCTGAAAAACTCCGGTATCGATACTTCTTAATTTTTCTAACTCCTGATTTGTTAAAATAGGGTGTTTGATGGCAACGCAATGAGCTTGTTTAGGGTTTTCATCCAACAAATTTCCGTTGCTTCCCATAAAACTAGCCAAACTCATCACCACTTTTTCGCGGATAGGATCAATTGGTGGATTGGTTACCTGCGCAAATAACTGTTTGAAATAATTAGATAAATGCTGTGGACGTTTTGATAAGATCGCAAGTGGCGTATCAGTTCCCATCGAACCGATAGGCTCTTTGGCTTCAATTGCCATTGGTTTAAGCAAAAGATCAACATCTTCCCTGCTGTAACCAAAAACCTGCTGATATTTAAAAACTGATTCTTCCGAAAGGCCGGTAAACATTACACGTGGTTCTGGCAATTCTTCTAACCGAATTTGATATTGATTAATCCAATCTGCATAAGGGCTTTTAGCGCAAATCTGCGTTTTGATTTCATCATCACTGATGATTCTACCCTGCTCCATGTCTACTACAAACATTTTACCTGGCGTTAACCGACCTTTTTCGATGATGGTGCTTTGATCAATCGCCAATGCACCCGCCTCCGAGCCCATGATCACACGATCATCAGAAGTGATGGCATAACGCGATGGACGAAGACCATTACGATCCAAAGTAGCACCTATTAATTTACCATCAGTAAATGCGATTGCTGCCGGTCCATCCCATGGCTCCATTAAAGTTGCGTGAAATTCGTAAAAAGCTCTTTTAACCGGATCCATATCTTCGTTACCATCCCATGCTTCCGGAACCAGCATCATTAAAACATGAGGTAAAGTTCTGCCAGCATGAAGCAATAACTCAATGACATTATCCAGGCAACCTGAATCGGAATTCGTTTCATCAATAACTGGCAATAACATATCCAGTTCCTCTGGCGTGAAATAAGCAGAAGCAAAAGACTTAACACCTGCCCTAAACCAATTTAAATTCCCCTGTAAGGTATTTATCTCACCATTATGTGCTATAAAACGGAATGGCTGAGCCAACCGCCACGATGGAAATGTATTGGTTGCGAAACGTGAGTGTACCAAACCCAATGCAGACACCACACGTTTATCACTTAAATCATTAAAATAAGTTCGAACCTGCAAAGAGGTCAACTGACCTTTATATATAATGGTTTGCGCAGAAAGCGAAACGATATAAAAATCTTTGCCACCGTGTACCGTATTAACGATTAGTTTGATCAGATAATTTTTGAAAATATAAAGTTTTCGTTCGAAATCAGCCCCAGGATTTACGGCATAAGGACGAGCGATAAAAACCTGCTCAATTTCTGGTTCAACAGAAAGTGCCATGCTTCCAATATCTGTGGTATCAACATCTACCTTTCTGAAACCTAAAATTTCAAGTCCCAGCTTTTCAGCAGCACGATAAATCAGCTCTCTGCATTCCTCTCTTGAACGAATATCTTTGGGCATAAATAACTGACCGACACCATAATTATTGGTTTCAGGTAAGCTAAAGCCAGCTTTTAAACATTCATCGTATAAAAATTCATGGGGAATCTGAATCATGATACCTGCCCCATCGCCGGTATTTGGTTCTGCTCCACTTGCCCCTCTATGATCTAGATTCTCTAAAATAGTAAGTGCATCGGAGATGATTTGATGCGATTTTCGCCCTTTCACATGCGCAACGAACCCAATACCGCAGGCATCGTGTTCAAATTGCGCATCGTACAATCCACTGTTTGGTTCCATTCTTTGCTCGTTAGTTGTTAGTGTATAGGAAACACTAAGATACAAAAAACGAATATCAAATTACAGAGTTGTTATGCTTTTTAGGATTATTCTAGTTTATAAGCAAATTTAAGTCTATATAATAAAACATTATCAACATTAACCTTAATATTTTATCAAATTTATAATTTAAAAAATCTGACTAAATTGAAAGTTTTCATCGCAAAAAAGTGATAAATCGTTTTAACGATATTGTTTATATGTAAAGAATCTATTTATGAATAAATAAATTAGCGGTCTATTGTGCTAAATTTTGCATTGTAAGAATCCCCTTGTGAAAAAGGAATAAAATTTTATTAATTTACTAATCAGCCAGATAGCCTAAATGACTGAAAAATTAGCGAAATGCATTTCGCAAAACAACTTCTTTTTCTACCTTTGTGCCGGGCAAGTCTTTTACGACCAGCTCCCTTTGAACTCCCCCAGGATGGGAACATAGCAAGGGTAGAAGGTTGTAGCGGTGCGATAGAAGGTGCTTGCCCTTTTTTTCTTTTCCCTTAATGCCTCCGATATATAATCGGAGTAAACTCTGAAGGGGGAATTAAATTCTTCAGGGTTCAATTATTGAAACTCAAATATTTAAGAATTTATAACCATGAAATTTTTTATTGACACAGCTAACCTTGATCAAATCAAGGAAGCGCAAGATCTTGGCATCTTAGATGGCGTAACCACCAACCCTAGCTTAATGGCTAAAGAAGGTATTACCGGCGAAGAAAATGTTATCAACCACTACAAAGCAATTTGCGATATCGTTGACGATAACGTTAGTGCTGAAGTAATTTCTACAACTTTTGATGAAATTATTAAGGAAGGTGAAGCATTAGCGGCATTGAATCCTAAAATTGTTGTTAAGGTTCCAATGATTAAAGATGGCGTAAAAGCGATCAAGTATTTCTCTTCAAAAGGAATTAAAACCAACTGTACTTTAATTTTCTCAGCAGGACAAGCTTTATTGGCAGCTAAGGCTGGTGCAACTTATGTTTCTCCATTTTTGGGTCGTTTAGATGATATTTCGAGCGATGGTTTAGTTTTAATCGAAGACATCAGAACTATTTTTGATAACTACGGTTACGAAACTCAAATTTTGGCTGCATCAATCCGCGGACCATTACATATTGTAAACTGTGCAAAATTAGGTGCTGATGTAATTACTGCACCTTTAGCTGCAATTGTTGGATTATTAAAACACCCATTAACAGATAGCGGTTTAGCAACTTTCTTAGCAGATCACGCTAAAGCGGCTGGTAAGTAAGCCCAAAGTTTAAAGTAAAAATTTTAAAGCGTACTTTCAAGAAAAAGTCCTAAGTTTAGAATCACATCGATTCGAAACTTAGGACTTTTTTTACACCTATTATCTATCTATTTTCCATCTCCTATCTACCCTTTTCCATCTTCCATATCACATCACCCATGTTACATGGCAAGTACTTCTTTCACTTTCTCATAATTAATCTGTTCATCAGGCTCGATTAAAATCCCCTTCACCCCTGCCCCATTTGCAGCTTCTACATCCCTGGGTTTATCGCCGATCATTACAGATTGTGCAGGATCAATATCATACATGTCAATCGCATCTAAAATCATTCCCGACGCTGGCTTACGACATTTGCACTCACCTCCAACGGTTGGGTGATGCGGGCAATAATAAAAGCCGGCAATATCTGCACCCTTCGCTACAAACGCATTCCTTAACATTTGATGCATAATTGCCAGTTCCTGTTCAGAATATCTTTTTAATGCTATTCCTCCCTGATTGGTGATTACAATTAATAAATATCCTTCATCATAAAATTTCTTTAACACAGGTATTTGATAATCCAAAATCTTAAAATCTTCAACACGACAGATATAATCGTAAATTTCGTGGTTCAAAACACCATCACGATCAAGGAAAATTGCTTTATTCATATAATATTACTTTGAAAATTGGCGCAAGATAGTTTAAAAATGAAGAAATAAAAAAGGCCAGGGAATTCTGGCCAATAAAAAACGCTTTATTTCTTCATCCCCACCTGATGCCCTTTTATTGCAAAATAGATAATGTATAAATAAGCTGGAATCATGGCTAATAAAAATGCATGCTGAAAATCGATGTGCATCTTATCCTTTAAAAAGCCATAAACCAAAGGCCAGATGGCACCTCCGGCTATCCCCATAATCATAATGGCAGAACCTGTTTTGGTGAATTTGCCCAAGCCCTTGATTCCGAGTGGAAAAATAGCTGGCCACATTAAGGAATTTGCCAAACCTAACAGTGCCACTGAATAGTAGGAAACATAACCTGCTGTGAATGCTGATACAACCGTTAATAACACACCCGAAAGGGCACAAATTCTGAGCGCCATTTGTTGCGAGATAAATCTTGGAATGGTTGCTATTCCTAAAACGTAGCCCACTAGCATACATATTAAAGTAAACGAGGTCGAAAATCGCAATATATTAGCATCAATGTTCAGTTCACGGCCATAGGTGTTTATGATATCGCCAGCCATAACCTCTACTGCAACACAACAGAAAATGGCAAGTGCGCCTAAAAATAGATGTGGATACTGGAAAATACTATTTTTAGCCGTTGTTTGCCTTGCAAGATCATCTTTTTCAACTACCGCTTCATCATCTTCTGCATTTACTTCCGGTAAGTGGACAAATTTGATGAGCACTGCAAAAAGCACAAACACCACTGCTAACACAATGTAGGGAGTATGTACACGGTGCAAGAGTTCATCTAATATGGCATTTTTGACAACGGGATCAGCCGTTGCATCTAATTTCGCAGTTACCTCTTTGGCGTTATCTAAAAACAATAGTCCAAAAATAATGGGCACCATTACGCCAGCCCCTTTGTTGCACAAACCTGCAATGGAAATCCGTGCAGCAGCACTGTCAATTGGCCCGATGATACTTAAATAAGGATTTACAGCCGTTTGCAGCAATGCCATTGCTGATCCCTGAATGAAAATGCCTGCAAGAAATAATCCGAAACTTCTATTATCTGCTGCCGGAATAAAAACAAGTGAGCCCAAGCCTAATATCACCATACCTAATACGAGTCCGTTCTTAAAGCCCAATTTTTTCAAAATCCAGGAACTTGGCAATGCCAGAAAGAAATAAGCGATATAAGAGGCAAATGTGACAAAAAATGCCTGCAAATCGGTTTTTAAGTTTAGCGCTAACTTTAAAAAAGGAATCAGCGTTCCGTTTGCCCAGGTGACAAAACCAAAAATAAAGAAAAGTGCACAGCAAATGATCATTGGTAATAATGCTGTTCTCTTTTGAGTTTCAGGTGAATTAATCATTGTAAAAAGTAAGTTTAGTTGGTTGGTTCAGTTGATACGACCAAACTAAGCAAATAAAATCTATTTTTTTTACTCAAACGTTTGCGTGATTTTCGAATTTTAAAATAGCAAGTGTTCCTCTCTCTGGTGTCTTGTTGCCGTACATTCATGCATAACCTGAGACTGCTATGCCCTAAAGTCTAGCCTACACCTTCATTAAAATTTAAACAAAAAAAACATCGATGATAGAAAAAATAAGCAGCTGTAATAATTAATTCCCTTATAAATCAATACAGTAGCACTTTTCGCATATTTTTATTTGCAGGAGATATATTTGAACCCTATATTTGCATCACTTTAAAGGAAACGGACAACGTTTTTAAACAAAGTAGATTCCGTAGCTCAGCTGGTAGAGCATTACACTTTTAATGTAGTGGTCCTGGGTTCGAATCCCAGCGGGATCACAAAAAACCTCACAGGAATGTGAGGTTTTTTTGTTTAGAATCATTTTTTTCGCTAATCCTTCCTATCGAGGAATACTCGTCCTGAACAAAATTTCTTACTTTAGTGAGAATCAATTCCATCTTGTTCATCTAAACATTCCATCATGAAAACATTATTACTGATTTTTTTTGTCGCCATTGGCATCCAGTCTCATGCACAAAGTAAAATAGCTGTTGATCAAAAACTAATAGGCAAATGGAAAGCCATTTCTAAAATTGAAATTGAAAAAACGAATGGCGCTATTACAGAAACAGAAAAAGAGCTTTACAAAGCAGGAGAAAAAAGTTACGAGTTCACCAAAAGAAACAGCGTGATCATTGTACAGGGTTTTGGCAAACACAAAGAAGAACTGCCTGCTGTAAGTGATGCTAATAAATTATTTATCGGTAAAGAGAACAAAAATAAAACACCTTATCTGGTTAGCTTTGATCAGGGTAAAATCCGGTTATTGAAAACCGAGACCAAAACAAAAAAAGGCAAAAAGATTATCGAAACCGAAGAGGTTATCCTGACAAAATAGTTTTTAATAATCAAGCCAGTAAACCTAAAATTACTGGCTTGATTAATTTAAAGGTTACAAAGTAGCCATATCAATTACAAACCGGTATCTAACGTCACCTTTTTCCATTCGCTCATAAGCTTTGTGGATATCTTTCATATCAATCATTTCAATTTCAGACACGATGTTATGCTCGGCGCAAAAATCGAGCATTTCCTGAGTTTCGGCAATACCTCCGATACCAGAACCTGCAAGGCTTTTTCTGCCACCCAATAAACTAAACGCAGCAATTTCTGCCGGTTTAGGTGGTACACCCACGCAAATATGCGTTCCATCTGTTCTTAACAATGATAAGTACATATTGAAGTCGTGTTCAGCAGAAACCGTATCCAAAATAAAATCGAAAGTTCCTCTGGCTGCTTTTACTTGCTCAGGATCTGTAGTTACCACAAAATGATGCGCACCTAGTTTTTTAGCATCTTCTTCTTTTTTAGGTGAGGTACTTAATACCGTTACTTCGGCTCCGAAAGCGACGCCAAACTTTACTGCCATGTGGCCCAGGCCGCCAAGACCTAGCACCGCCAATTTATGACCTTTACCAACTTTCCAATGTCTTAAAGGAGAATAAGTGGTAATGCCAGCGCACAGCAGTGGTGCAACCGCAGCCAGATTTAGTTTGTCAGATACATGAAGTACAAACTCCTCTCTTACCACAATCGAATCAGAATAACCTCCATAAGTTGGCGTTTTGCCATCTCGTTCAAGGCCATTATAAGTTTGCGTGTTTCCTTCAAGGCAGTATTGCTCCAAATCCCGTTTACAATTTTCGCAAACCTGACATGAATCAACCATACAACCTGTACCGGCAAGATCACCCACTTTAAATTTCTTAACATGATCTCCTACCTTGACTACCCGGCCAACAATTTCGTGGCCCGGAACCATTGGGAATATACCAGGAAACCAATCATTTTTAATTTGGTGAAGATCTGAATGGCATACGCCACAGAATAATATTTCGAATTGAACATCATGTGGTCCAACTTCGCGACGTTCAAAATTCCAGGGTGCTAAATCCGTTCCTGGGTCTTGTGCCGCGTATCCTTTTGTTGCAATCATCTTATAAGTTTTAATTAACTATACTTCAACAAAAATAATGGCTATTAGTTCCATAAATATTACATATATCAAATCAATGCTTACGAAATTCAAACAATATCATTATTGTGATTACTTTTTCATCAAATATTTAACCTGGAAATAATCATGGTATTCTTTCTTAAAAGTCTGTTTTAAAATCACTACAAACTTTTTCGTTTTAACTTCATATTTCACAATTCCTTGTTCGGTAGCGTAAACCAAATCATCATTTTTATCAATCTCGATGTTCGAAATTGGCGCAAATTGTTTTTCGGTTTTTATAGTTAACGTAATTTTTCCATCCGTATCCAATAAGTAAATTAATTTGCCATTGGTTGCCGTAATTTTGTCGCCGATTAACCTCCATTCTTCAATGCCTTTAAGTTCGGTTTTCCATTTTAATTTTCCATTACTTTTATCAATTGCAATAATGGCGGGCTCGTTTTTATCTTTCTGATTTACAGCAGCCAGAATATAATCATCGTAGATATAGGTCCGGCCATCTTCCTGTATCGAGCTGATGCTGGGATCAGCAAATTCCCATTTAAACAACTTTGGGTTTTTAGCAAATGTATTGTTCGGATCCGTTACATCTGAAACGGGAAGATTATTTTTGCTATCGAAATGCAAGGCATAAAATTTACCATTTTCATCGCCAACATACAGGTTTTTGCTATCACTTTGCATTTGTGCATAAATTGGTTTTACAAATTGGCTTGGCTCTGCATTAGGAAATTCATCTGCACCATCGAAAACGCCATAGCTAGTGCTTGTACCTTCGTTTTTACTGTACATGTTTAGGTAAACCGCCGAATTAACAAAAATAAAATCGTTGTGTAAAACAGGTTTAAAAAGATTGAACACCGTAGGTAAATTTTCTACCCAAATTTTCTCTCCAGTTTTTTTATTGAAGTTATAGAAAGCGGGCACATCCGAACTTTGTGGTTGATTGGTAGAGGAAATGTATACACTGTTCTCAGCTATCAAAGGCTGGGTCATGAACAACGGTTTCTTTGTATTGACGAAAGCCGTGTCCAGTTGTCCGTCCGCTGTGGCTACGGCATCTTCGGCACCATCACCCCCACCTAAAATATGCTCCTGCCACAAAATCTTGCCGGTGTTTAGGTTAAAAGCAACCAATTCACCACTTTCAAAAGGCTGAATCAACAAGTCATCGCTAAGCGAAAACAGGTTTCTGTTTCCCTCTGGATTGTATTTACTTTGATATTGCCATTGGACTTTATTTTGCTCCAGGTTAATATTCATCACTTTTCCGTGTGTAGAAACGATTAAAGTTTCATGGTCGGCAATGGTTTTATCTTCGGCAGGTTGATTGCCACAACTCACAAATAAAAAAGCGCTTGTTAAACCAGCCATCACAAATTTGGCAGTTGATTGTCTAAGATTGGGATTTGATAACATAATTGATAATTTTTGGGATAAATTTTGAAAATGGAAAGTAGATGGATTGCTAATGAAGTTTTTAAAACTACATGCAATACAAACTCGTTTTAGTTGCACCGCTCGATTTGGTTGAAACACTTTTTGCTTGTTTTTCGAAAACGAAATCGATTTTTACCTCGTTTACTTTTGCAATTTTTCCTGGTGGGATAATTTTATCTACCTCATCGTCTTCTCGCTTGCTATCACCGTAGTAAACATATTCGAATACCAGGTTCTCCAGCGATTTATTCACTATGTAATTATTCCATCCATAACTATAACTTACACCATCGATGCTGCTTGGAAATAGCAAAACCTCCTTTTTGTATTCGAACCATTTGGTAAGCGTAATAAAAGTTGGCGTGAACCAATTTATGGGCAATAAAAGAATTAAAAAAGCAAACATCCAATCGTGTTTATTGTCTTGTTTTGTTATCAAACGGGTATAAAACGGTTTTACAACAATTAGCACCGCAATCACTATTAGTAAGATGTTATAGGTTTGTGCAGAAACTATCATAGGTTTTTAGGTTGTTTTTTATACTTTTTTTGAAGCGCAATGCCTGTGATACTATTTAAATTTCTTCCCGCCAACGCTATAATCTTTTGTGGTTGTTGGTATAAATTTTAATGTTTTGTACAACAAAAGTATTTCCGCTTATGTCGGGGCTATTTTTCAAGGTTGTGCATTTTTCCTTCAGTGCGAGGCACGGCCTGTCCCGATTTCTCGTGAAGTAAGGACTATGGGCAATAGCGGAACTACCTTAGCCGAAAGCTTTTCGCTCTCATTTACCCGAAAATAAGCTTCAAACTTTCTACATCGCTATTAATCATGTTAGTTTTATCTCGGTGGTAATTGATAATTTATCAAACCATACTTCTTTATTAAAGTTCCGGAGCCAAAATCTTTTTTCCCGTTTATTTTCTCGTAACCACCACCTCTGCATTCGCATGGACCAACGGGGCCGAACATGCCGTAATTGTAACCTGCAGTATAACTAAACCCCGATAATACATAGTAGCGTTTGCTTATAAAGACAATTATCTTATCATCAACATTGAATTTATCAAATGGTAAGTTTACAATTTGGCTCTCTTTATTGGCTTTATCAAGTACGCTACCAACTACAGCGTCCTTTGTCAATAATTTTCCTTGTTGAAGATAAAAATGTATTTCTTTGAGCTCTTTTTTATCAAAGCCATCAAGCCATATTGGAAAATTTCCATCTACTGTTTTTATCGTGTCACACACTTCTTTTTGCATGCGAATGGCTTCTTTCTTTTTGCTATAGCTGTTCCACTCCACACTGCCCCAAACAAAAGCAACTAACAGCAAAATCAAAGCGATAATCACTGCGATAAAAATTCCTATAATTTTAAAAATTTTTCTTGTCGTCATCATTCCGTTGTTCTAAAACTCACCGGCATTCGATAATTCGACCTCACAAATTTACCCTTAACCTTTGCAGGGGTCCATTTCGGCATTCGCTTTAAAACACGAATTACCTCTTCATCACAACCATAACCCAGTTTTTTTATAATTTCGATGTTGGAGATAGAACCATCAGCCTCAATTGTAAACTTAGCTTGCACCGTTCCGTTTACGCCCTCTTCAACAGCCTCATCTGGGTATTGTATATTGTTGGCCAAAAACTGCCTCGCTTTGTTTATCCCGCCAGGAAACTCTGCTGGAATATCTACCCGATCAGGATGCGCAGAGCTATCATAAGGCGGCAATGGCTCAATTGGCGCTGAGTTTGTAGGTGCAACAAAAGTAGAAACACCTGTTTGCACCGAAAGTAATCCTTTTGCGTTTTGTGTGTAAAGTCGCAAAAAAGTCGCTTTATTTTTATCTTTTTGATAGAAAAAAATCTGATTTTTAATCACTTCGTAACTTCCACTTTTCACCGTATCGCCCGTACTTCTGTTTACAATATGTTTAATCTCTTTACCAATCCTTTGTGTTTTGCCGAGCCTATATAAATTGTAAAAAACGGAATCATTTTTAGCCTTGGCATTGCCTTTACTTAGTATCATAAAGTAATCGGTGTTCTCAAGTTTAAAGACAAAATCTGGCGTTCGGCCTTGGGCATAAATGGACGATGAAAGTGCCAGCAAAGCAAAAAGTAATTTAATTTTTCTCTTTATTTCCATGTTAGTTTTAAATAGATAATTAAAACTAATGTATTAACAGCAGGTATTTTCTCGGCTTTATTATTCGCTAAGTAAAACTTCCCATCCGTTATAACTGGGTTATTATTTGATTAGAAAACCAAAGCAAATATTTTATCAATTACGATAGCGCTGCCATCCGAGTTATCCCGATGAATCAGCCTGCTCAATAGTATCAAGTATAAAAAACAATTGAATTTGCTACTATTAAAGCATCAAGAAACCCATTACCCTATTATCTCTTTAAAAAAGCTGTAGCTTCAATTTTTTCGAATTCCTTCTTATCTTCATCCCATAAATAAGCCATGTAATAAACTTTTTTGTCTTCAAAGTTTTCTTTGCAAACCCCCGCAATAAAAAGACGGCTCATCCAGTTGTACAGTGCCCTTTCTTCTGCAAAAAGGCAAGAGTTTTCTTCGCCCAAAGGCAAATCGTAAATTTTACCATCTCTTACATCTACCATAAAGCCCATAATGCAACTTGCACCGCAACCAAATATTGAGGTTACATAATGACCGCCAAAATTCACTTCGCTGTTTTTGTAAGCTTCAGTTATCCGCGTTCTAAAATCCCTGGCTTCAGGATAACTACTCCAGTCGATTGGTGCATTATCCATTTTTATTTGAGGACCGACTTCATATTTTTCGAAATCAATGCTATCTGCATATACCACCTCAATTTCATCTTTTACATCATGTTTTTTACTTACAGTGTCAACAAAAGAGGTATCGATTTTAGCCGCAACGAGGGTATTCGAAACGCTTGTATCGGCAAGCTGTGGACTAGTTTTGCTGTTGTTATTGCATGCATAGCTCAATGCAATAAGCCCGAATAACAAGTAACTGGTTATGTTTTTCATCAATTTGAAACTTTTACTGTTGTACAAAATATTCTTGCTTGTTATGTGTCTTGCTAAACAGTTTTGTATTCCTGTATTTGAAATTATAATTTGTAGTAAGGTGCAGTTAATATCCGGTAACTAATAAATTTCTCGCCGCTTTTTGGCTACACCTCTGGAATTTGCTGTAGGCCAATGCGGCTTTGCTGCGAGCCTGTTCAGCTGTTCCTCCACTTACGTAACTGCTCAATGCATTATGTAGAACATAGGCCTCAGGTGCCATCAATCCGGTACTCCATACAATTGGATTTGCTTTAGCCTGTGCCAAATGTGGCGCAAAATATTTTTTGCTGATGCAGGCCAGAATAATTGCGTCACGCTGTTTACCATCTGTATTGCTAAAACTCTCATTCAACTGAAAGTCCATTAAACCATCATGACCAATATATGCTACCATCTTCGCATTTCCATTTATGCCAATCGTAGCTTTGTCGATTTTGATGGTATCTTTTAATTGTCCGGCTGCGCTATATAAAAAATCGGTTGTTGTTTTTTTGATGTATTGACCATCATAAGCATCGGCAACGAGGTAATAATTTTTGCTGATGTGTTTAAATACCAAACGCTCCATCCTTATTTTATCGAGCTTCTGCGTTTTCAATAACTTCCATTCTTTACTTTTTTTGAAATAACTTTTAATGCCATATGCACAACCCCAATACAAATTATTTGCCGGATCTTGTCCGTTGCCAATTGCTTTTGGCACAGGCACTATACCCTGGTATCTGTTATCGCAAAGTGCTACAAAAACGTGAATGGTTTTGGTGCCGCCATCGAAATTAACGACATTTTTCATTTGGTTTTGAGTCCCTTTTATTGGCTTTGGTTTTGCATCGCAACTGGTAGCCAGGGCAAGCAGTAAAATGCAGATTTTGAATAGTTTCATACTTGGTTTATTGTTAAGCATTGAACAAATTAAGAATTGTTCCAGATCTCTTTTCCATTGAACTTTTTAGTTTTGATGCGTTTTTGTTCCATCAAAAACCATCTGAAATTTTCTAACTCAGCTGTTGTTTGAAACGACGTTTTAGGGATAATGGAATGTTTTCTGCCGATGTACAAAACAATAAACTCGTCGTTTTCAGCTTTTTTGGTGAATGCTGTCCATTTTACAAAACCATCTGTCTCACGCTTGTTATTTTCCTCCAGTATTCGCTGATGGTAAGCGAGGCCTTCAGTTGTCAGGCTAACCGTAAAATCGCCCTTAAAAAACGGACTCTTTTCAAAGGCATAAACAGGCAGATAGAAATAGTTGAGCGCAACTGCAAGTAAAACAGAAACCCAGATTAAACAAGCTGCCAGCATCATATTTTTTAATGCGGTTAAAAGCAGTGGGCTAATTGATGCTGGTTTCCAAAGCCAATATACACCTCCTACACCAAAAATTACACAGCTAAAAAAAAACAAAAAAAATTTCGCCTTCGGTGTAGGAAAAACATTGAAACGATAGGCTCTTTTAAGTTGATCTTGATTGTAGGTATAATTTAAGGTAATTTGCATTGGATGTGGTTGAATAAGTACAAAGTAACATCAGGGTAAGCTATGGTCTACTTTACCTCCTGCCACTTTATTGATAAATTAGCCAGATACAAGCCAAATTGTTGTTTCTCCTCTGATGATGATAACTTCTGAATTAAATCTGCGGAATTTTTATTCCATTCCAAATAAGCACTTTCCTTTGCGATTATTTCATGCTTATTTTCATTTTTGTATGCCGTTTTATATTCGGTTAACAGTTTCTCAAAAGCTGCAAAATGAGCATCAATTTCAGGGTTGTCGAAATCTGGTTGCTCAGCCGACTGAATTTGTTCAATTCCTTTTGCCCTTCTCTCTTCACTCTTTTGAGCAAGCTCTTCGGGTGTTGCTTTTTTACCTGTAAAAAATAAAATTGAGAAAAACACGGCGAATGATGCAACAGCAATTAAACCAAATACGCCAGCTTTGCCCGATGTATTTTTCCATTTCGTAAACCCCCAATAAGCTAAGCCTAAACCTAAAATGACCATGGCTACCGCTAAACCTACATTTCCTAACAGTTCAAATATGGGGTATAAAATTCGTGGTACATTATAGCTTGCTTGTTTTTTAAAGTAAAAAGTACCCTGACTAAAAATACCAGCACCGATAAATGTGATGGCTACAGCTTTAATTCTCTCGCCAATGTTTAATTTATTGTTATTTTCCATTCTCGTTAATTTAATGAGAATGAAGATACATTTCTTCGAAATTAATTCATGGAAGAGTTATTATTCGTTTAGGCTGGCTGTAAATCTGAATCTATACTGTTATTATTCGCAACGTCAACTACCAATGCTCCTTACTTTTTCTTTTCTGTTTTAACAAGAATAGATTTTCCGTTTTCAATTTTATAATAGGTATAGTGAGTGTAACTGTCGTTTTCATAAATGCGTTCTTCTTTTACCAGAAAAAGCTTTCCATTTTGCCAGCGGAAATATTTCGTCCCCTCATTCCCACTTCCATCCGCTTCAATGGTTTGAGCTTCCTTTTTAACCGCATCAAAAAATATCACACCCATTTCGTTCAATTGTTTGCTTTGGATAAAGCCTCTTTTCTCAGGATGGTAGATGAAATATCGAAAAGAATAATCACCCTTGGCTAAACCAGGATAATAAATAGGGATTTTGAAATCTAAATAACCATCAAAATTCAAATCCTGCAATACAATTTCAGCTTCCTTCGTAAACACATCTTTAAAGTCTGTGAATGCCCAACGAATGCTCTTGTTAATGTAAACCTTCAAAGAAATCAGGTCGAAATAGTATTGCGCATCGGCTGGAATGTAATCTAACTTAGCCCGATTTCGGGTATACTGAAAAACGTAATTTGATGGATCAAATGCCTTCAAATTCTCTCTGGCAGACAACTTGACGGTTAAGTAAGATGCATTTACTGTCGGCTTTTGCCAGCTGCCATTCAAAGAAACCTGATCGATATAGTTCAGTTTAAAATTTCCGGTTGTTTCATATTTGCGCTTCGAGGTGTTGTAGGTATTCTCTTTTAAAGTTAAAACGCCGTCTGTTAACATTCCTTCAAGTATGATTTTTTGAGCATCACCCTTTTTCTTGTAATAATATTCTCCAGCTACGCTATCACTCTTTTGATTGATTTCCAACTTCATCTCTATGGGATATTTATCTATCGAACCGGTGAAATTGATAACCGAAATAATTTTTGCCTCCTGAGCTTTTAGCTCAAAAAAGGAAATTGTTGCCAATAGTATGAGGAGTGTTTTTTTCATTATTAGTGTCAGTATTTTGCTTTTGAAATGTTTGAACAATAGAGACAGCATGCAAAGATTTTAAATCGCATATTGCCTGTTAATTTTTTCTTCCGGATTGATGCTGAACAAATACAGCACGATCAAAAAGAAATATTCTAAAGGTTTCATTAAGATGTAAACTGCGTTTGATGCTTTGGCTGTCGTAATTTTTCGCGATAGCGGATAACCATATTTATCGTAAAAATGTCTAATCACTTTGTGTAATTGTGGAGCATTCTCCTGTATCAATTCTTCGAAAGCATTTGCAATTAACAACTGCCTGTTTACTATAATTTCGTGTCCATGTCTTTTACCTAATCGAAGCGGCTTTACAATTTCAGGCGTTCCACAAACGGCAACGGTACATAAATAATGCCCCTCATGCCCTAGAAATGGTGGATGCGTTTTTTGAGAAAATGTCCAGGTGGTGGTTTCTGTAAATACTTTTGTGATCGAATTAACATCCTGACCAAAAAGCATTAAGATGACCACCACTATCGCGAAAATGGGAAAAAGCATTAGAACAATAAATAATGGTTGCTGCTTCGTATTGGCCAGCTTTTGGTTCAGCAGGTTTAAATATTTGTTACGATAGGTTTTTGTATTGGCCACAACTGCTTCGGTGGTGATCACCTTGGTTAAAACAGTAATACTGGTCACAATATAAGCTATTGGCAAAATCGCAAATAAAAATGTCTCGCCACTTTGTTCTGTATTGGAACTGGTTTGCATGATAACTGCCACACTGATTGGAATACCAATAATGACAAAAACCACAAATAGTGAGAATAGCAAAGGCGGTAGTGCGCTGCCTTTGTACCACAATTTGATTAAGCCAAAAACGGAAAGGCCTAAAAATACAATTAACGTTGGCAGATGTTTGGATGAAAACGGTGTATACCCGCCATCTACGATATCGATGGCAGTATAATAATCATCGCCATTAAATAGCCAAACCAAACAAAATAAAAGGGCCGATAATATAAAAACACTAATGAAAGAAAATTCCCAGATGACGATAACGGGTTTTACGTTTTGCCTTAAAATTTTGTAAAACAGGTAACCCATAACCGGGCAAATAATTAAGAATAGAATGATGAATATTGTCATTTTTAATTTGCGCTCGGGGCTTCAGTTAATTTCTTAACTGGATCAATGCCATCTATGTAAAAACTGATGGTATAAATATTTCTTCCCCAGGTATTTTCCCATTGAAATATATAATTTATGTTTTTTTGCTGCAATTTTTCAGCGTATCCTTTTGAATAAGTCAACCCGGCAATCAGCATCAATTTTTCATCATTTGTACGCTTACGAAGGCCATAAGACCTGTTTCTGCCGTAGCCGGAAAACTGATGCGGTTTATCAGTCGCTTTTTCGTTAAAAGCGACAGTAGTTTTAACTGGATCCTGATTATGCGTTATCGGAAATCCATCAACCAGTACAATTCCGTAATTTTTTATTTTTCTGTCGTTTAATCTGCTATCATTCACACTGATTTCTACAATGTATTTTACATTTCTGTAATTTACAGTAGCAAGACTAACTAAACCGTTTTTAGAGCGAAATCTTAAACTGTCTGTTGCCTCAAATTTCAGTTCTGGACAAAGTGAAATGATATCGTTAACGGGTTTAAAAAGTTCTATTTTTACACCGTTATACAAAACGGTAAAGGCATCGCCCAGTATTTCAACCTTATCTTTTTGCAGTTGAAAAAGCTGCTTTGCATAACTTGGCTTAACTTCATTAAAAGGTTTTGGTTTAATACTATCCGTATAAATAATTTTAACCGGCTCATATTCGTACGGATTATCAATGCTGTAAACCTGGCGAGCAAGTCCATCCGCTTTTTTGTACAAACTATCGGCTTTACTTTGTCCTGAAGCATTTTTCGCCAAACTGAATATAACGCATATGAGTAAGCTGATTTTTTTCATTTTTAAATAACAATTTTAAGTTGTTAAGCTATATGCAAAAACTTTTCATAATGATGATGTGCTTGCTTTTTAAATAGCATCACTTATGGTTAAATATCATTATTCGTTTGTTAGTTCCAATTCATCTAAAGTTGCTTTTGTGTCTTTAAGTTCTTTTATTTCTTCATTTAACTTTTTTATTTCAGCATTGAAATAAGCCGCATCAACTTTTGGTCTGACAATTACCCCATCTTTTTTAGTGGTAATTTTAGGGGCATAAGCTTTAATTACCAAATCAAATGGTGCGAAGTTTGTAATTGGGTATTTAGCAGTTTTCCATAGGTTAGAATGTTGAGCAGCTTCGCTTAACAAAGGTTGATGATAATCATATGTTTCATTCGGTTTAATCGCATAATCATCGTTAAAAGTGCCTCCGCTGCCTTGAGCGGCTATTTTCTCACCGGTTTTTTTTGAGTAAATTTCAATATTGAACATGTATTCGCCAATTAGATCTTCAGCAGAAGTGTTTGTGAAAACCAGGTCTAAGTAAGGCGATTTCGGATCATCAGAAAAAAACTGGTCTTCGCTTATGAAGATTTTAGTTAATTTAAAAGCATCCATTTGCTTTGTTATTTTGGCAACCTTCAGTTTATCTTTTTCTAAACTATCAATCTCCGCTGTTTTTTTAATAATCTTTTCATCTCTGTCAACAGCTAGAAAATCTTCAGCATAGCTGATGATGGCGCTATAGCTTTTTCCATCAATCATCTCCATTGAAATTTTATCAAAGGATTTGCCCTCATATTTCTCAGGTGAATTCCATTTCTCTTTCATTGCTTTCACTGCGATTAGGCGCAAAGCCTTCTCCAGATTTTCTTTTTCAGCTTTATCAAGTTTTTCTTCCATTTTGGCTCTCGAAGTTTTAAATGATTGCTCGTCTTTGCCAGAGATTTTGGGTCCACAGGCAGATAGTAGTAAAATGCAAAGGAAAAGTATTAAAGTTGAATAGGTGTTTTTCATGGTTTGGTGGTTATGCGATTCGTAGAGATTGATTTATTATTGATGTTTTATAGAGAAAGTTTTGAGTGTAGTCGAAACGCTTTTACATAAGTCTTCGATTATTATTATTTATTGCCATTCGTCATTGCGATCACGATTCTTCATCGGGAGAAGCAATCTCATTTTTAAGGAAAAGATTGCCGCGGTCGTGAAATACTCCCTCGCAATGACGACCGCCCTAAATCGTCACACATATTGATTTTTAAAAAGTAAATTAACCATTAGCCTGACAGAGCGTGATTAATTTATTTCTTTTGAGCTTGGTTATAAATCGCTTCACTTACTTTCTCTCCATTGAGATAATAATGTTTAAAAAGTACGGTTCCATCAGGTTTGTACATATGTGAAACACCATGACGTTTGCCATTTAAAAACTCAGCATCCATGTTTTTCTTACCCAATGCATAAGTTATGGATAAACCATGCTGCAAATCATTTTTATAATTGGTTTCGGTCATGATTTGACCATCGTTATAAACGCGATAAATACCATCCCGTTTATCACCTTTATAATTGATTTCTGTAGCTAGTTTTCCATCCAAACTATAGGTTTTGGATGTTCCATTTCTTAAATCGTTTTCATAATAAGTTTCAGTTAGCACCTGATCTCCAGAAAATGTTTGTGATAAGCCATGTTTTTTATCTAATTTATAAACTGATTTGTTCACCAGTTTACCGTTGCTGAACATCTCACTGACTCCATTTTTTTTGCCGTCTTTATAATCCTGACGTAACCAAACTTTACCCTGGTTGTCGTAATTTTCTTTAATCCCGTTGCGAACACCGTTTTTATAATGAAGTTTACATTCCATGGTTCCGCCCTGCGAATACCAAAATGCCTCACCCGTAATTACGCCCGCTTTGATATTGTAAAGTGCAAAACCGCCTTCATCAAATGGTATTTTGTATTTTCCCTGTAAAAGCTTGTTATTTAAACTCAATACCAATTGGCTGCTATCTGAACTATAATTTTTTTGGAGGTGTTTCCATTTAATTTCTTCGGGGAGTTGGGCAAATACCGAACTTGCGATTAAACTAAATGTTACGATGAGGTAAAATTGGGAAGTTCTTTTAAACAGTTTCATCATTAATATAATTTATCACGCTGTTCGTTCCATTTTTTTGCCAACACATCCAAAAGGGCGAGGTAATCCTTTTTCTCCTGCCCCTTTAATTTGTCTTCAATTTTAAGTGAAGTGATGGCCCAATCGGAAAATGAAATACTCAATTGAGGTGCGTTATCTTTTGCATTGCTGTTAACTGAGGTAAGCACTAAATTATACAGGTTTTTGTATTCATTGAGATGATTGTTTATGGTTTCATCGCTAAATTTTGGAATTTTAATATCCGATTTGGAGAAATAATCTACACCATCACTTTTCAGTGAATTTGAACAGGCAAGAAGAGCGCCCACAAGAAATAAAAGACAAAAGATTTTAATGTTTTTCATAAATAATAAAGTTTTATGATACCAATTTATTGGTTTTTCACTCACAAAAATTTACCCTTTATTATTCGCCAGCTTTGATTTATTATTCGTTATTGTTTGCCAGATATTGTTAAATCTATAATAGCCAGCGCTAAATTCACCTGATCAATTATCCGGCAAATACAATTCGTTGAAAACGCAGCTTTTTGCCGTCAAGAATATCAAACACATAAATCTTATTGTGTTCTCCTTCACTCACCGGATCTCCATTTTCATCTACGGCGTTATTGGTATAACTAAGGTTTAAGTGAAGTGTGGTTTTATCTTCCTCATAACAGTTTGCTAATAGTTTGAAGTTAAAATCGCCTTCATTAAACTCCTGGGTTTCTGCCTCATGTTTTTGAAGAAGACTTGCCGTTTTTAGCTTCATGATAGATTTTAGCAGATCCTTATCGAAAATTTGGTCATAGTAGCGTTCAAAGTCTTTTTCGTACAATAAACTGGGATTTGTGTATTTGGCTTTTCGTTCTTTAAGCTCGTCTGCTGTAAACTGAACCGGATATCCCCAGTTATCATCGCCGACAGGAAAACTAAAGTAGGTTTTTAGCTTAGCGACATCTTTGCTGTACAAAGCCTGCCGAAAATCTTTCAAATCGTCAACCCACGATGTATTGCTTTTATTTTCTGCACTGATACCAGTAGTAGCTTTGCTCAATGTTGATGTATCATTTTTAGCAGCTAGATCTGATACATGAGTTGACTGATCTGGTTTGTTCTTGCAAGAACTCACTGCAACCAATAACATCAGTATAAAAACGCTATTTTTCATTTTATTTTCTCTTTTTTTAAAATCGTTAAGATTTTTCGATTTAATATATCTTCATCTCCTTCAAAATCATCTCCAAAACTTTCGCCAACCTGAAAAACTTTGTGATTGGAAATTTTATACACACTGAAGTAGTTCTTCCCGGCATACCCATAAGATAAGATCACCTGATGTTTTTGATCATAACTTGGATTTACCACTTCATCAAAGCCCTGAACTTTCGTTACCTGATTTTTTTTTGGATTGATCAGATAGAGATAATGATATTCGTTACTTCCGCGAGCGCCAGTTTCTTTAAAAATAAGTAAATCCTCAACACCATCGCCATCAAAATCTTCATATTTAAGTGTTTCACCGCCGTTTGGCTGAACAAAAATATTTTCTGCCCAAATAATTTTATCTGTCAATCCCCTATCTATCCCGAAATATACACGTACATTCTTTTCCTTTTCTATGTATTCTTCATCATAGTTTTGAATGGCAATTACGTAAGTGCTGTCCGAAAATGGATGGTAATACTGCCAAACACAATTTGGATCGCATTGATTGAAAATTTTGCTATCACTTGTATTCTGCAGAACTTGATGCACATTCCCTGCTTGTTTTTTCCTCTGTTTAAGCGAGGTGTCAGTTTTTAAAACTGGTAGTTTTTGCGGTGCTGAACTACATCCAAATATCAACAATAAAAAAGATAGCATACCTAAACTTTTCAACGCTAAAAATTTTATTTTACGCATCATCGAATCACGGATTAATTTGAATCTTGGTTCCGATTTCCACCGACTGATACAACTCATCAACTTCTGTATTTGTTAAAGCAATGCATCCGTTGGTCCAGTTAAACCACCTTTGAAATTTGTTGATGAAACCCAAACCATTTCGCAAGCCGTGTATCTTAATATCGCCACCTGGTGATTTGCCTATTGATTTTGCATGTATCATATCTTGTGCATTCGGATAGGAAACGCCTAAGTTTTTATGGTAGCCACTTTTATCGTTTTTTGCATTAATGGTATAAATGCCTTCTGGTGTTTTCTCATCACCTTCGAATTCTTTATGTCCTGTTGGGTTGTCTCCAAATGAAACCTGATAAGTTTTAAGGAACTTTCCTTGCTGATATGCGAGCATCTTATGTTGTGATTTAAAAACCACCAAAGAATCTATCTGTGCAGTTGTAGCAAGTTTAGCTTCCGGATAGACATTATAAACCAAAGCAGCAACCAATATTGGAACCATTAGCAGCAATATCTTTTTCATTTTTTCATTTTTTAATAGATCTGAAGTCTTTATTGGTGTAGAACGTACACTATTCGATATAGCCGTTCTTCTTCTGGTATTTCCACAGTTCCTTGTTTTTATCAATGTAGTGCGTTGGCGTATCTATGTAATTTGCTTTAATGTCCCACCCTCTATCGAGTTTTAGTTTCACACTATCCGGCAAGTCTTCAAAACGTTTTTTTATGTAATCGACTTTTGATAACCGTTTTTCGTAATAAGTTTCATCGCCTTGTGGTTCTTTTGAAGTTAACTTTTGCTTCAAGATTAATTTTTCCAGAAAAACACCCCGCAACCATACCGCCACGTTTCCATTATTAGCAATGCCCACCAAAAAAGTAAGACCTTTAACATCTCCCGATGGGTTGTATAATTTTATTGCCTGTTTGTTTAGAAAGGCTGAATTAAAACTCTGTTCAATTTCTTTTTCAGGCAAATTTAAAATGTCGCTGTAAAATTTTTTATCCCTCCAAGAAACATATTGCAAAACCAGTTGCACGGGTAAACGTTCCCGCCGGTTGCTTTCAGCGAAATAGTATGCTTCGCCCCATTTAGAGGTATAATTTTCTACAGCCTCATCTTTTATATAACCCAAATCGCCATCAGCCAAAATAAAGTAAGCGTTATGGATCGCTATTGGATAACTTTCTGGTGCGCAAACGCTTGAAAAATAGTGATATCGCTCCCAACCTTTGTAACTAAAAATTTTGAAAACAATTGCCCCAACCAAAATCAAAGTAATGGCCAGGTATAATTTGTTGATTAAATTGAACCTCATGATATTAATGTTGAAATGCCCTGGCTAAGCCTGCGGCATACCACAATAAGCCTATTAATAGCAAACTAATGATTAATGAAGCGGCAAAAAGCCATTTGGCTATCCGATAACGCTTGCCATGATAACTGAATACATAAAGGCCCAATAACACCGTTGCACCGAAAGATAGATAGCAATAATTTATGATGCCCTGATCATTTGCGTTGTCACCAATATTTGCAAAAACGAGTAGCAAAACTAAATTAACAATGATAAGCAAAATAGATAGATTGCTATTTTTCTGTTTGTTTAATTGCAATTCTTTATGTTCCATATCGTGATGTAATTACATTTTATTGGCCTTAACTAAGCTGTCTAGCAGCACTTCGAAAGTTTCCGTTTTGCCACCGCAAGCATTGTAAACTACTTTTCCTTCAGGGTTTATTAAAATTTTAGCAGGTGTGCAATAAACATTTTCGTTAATCACCTGATCCTTTTCCGGCCCCTGGGTATTATCAATTTGTTGAAAATTGAATTTAGCTTCGATTATGCTTTTTGTCATCGCGGCTGCATCATCAGAAAATCCATTTACAATGCCAATCATCGGGAAATGTTTACCAAACTTTTGATGCGTGGCATTCAATTCTGCGACCAAATCATAACTGTCTGATTTTTTTAAGTAGCTATTTTGGTAAACAAAAATTACCCAGTACTTCCCTTTATTATCTGCCGATTTGAATAAACTCCCATCAGCGGTTTTTACCGAAAAATCTTTCGGGCTATCGCCTAGCAGCAAATCGATAGCTGTTTTATCTGCAATAACCACCTCCTTCATTTCTTCATTTTTTATTTTCTCCTGAGATTCACCGTCGCATCCAAATAAAGCGATGATCATCAGACTTAACAATGTTAACTTTTTCATAAATAGGGCGTTTTAATTAACAATCGTAGTTCTCATAGTGTGTTCGTTCGAGATCGGTCTCAATAATCTCTTTCTCTTTAACTGAAAGATTTGTTTCTGCTAATGAAACTTTCAACTGTGTTTTACCATCCGGACTTATCCATACTCCATTCAGGCTTTTTCCATCTTTTTTCAGTATCATCACTCCCGAAAAATTATATTCTGTTAGGCAGAAATTGCCCTTGCCATTGGTAGATACAGAAAGTTCTATCCAGTTTTTTCCTTTACCGTATTGGTAGATGCCTTCATATATATTCAGCATGGAGCCACCACATTGGTTGCCCCGCTCTTTTAAATACAAACGCACTGTCCGGTTGTTTACGGTACCACTGTATAAAGTTGTTTTAATATCTTGAGCATTAGCGCTGGTGAAGGTTATAAGGCTGATGAATAAAGCTAGTATGATTTTCATAATTCTATTCTAAATGGTTAATATTGATGATTTACATACAGGCTGATGATAAATATCACTCCGAGTGAACATGCGGCATAAGTACTGATTAAACCTTTGCGATTGAGCTGTTTTGCAAATAATATTAATGCTTCTACGATTAAAAATGCTTCCCAGGCCACAAAGAAAATCATTGGAACAAACTTTTCCAGATTAACAGACATGCCACTGTTTCCACTTTCGCCCCTTGAAAATAAAGCAGCCACAAAAAAACCTAAAGGAACGGCACCAATCATCAGCCTGAGCAAAAAACGTTCTGTCAATTCTCTCTTCATTTAATTAAAAATACATTTATTGAATGCTTAGGTTTTAGAAGATTCATATTCGCTAAGGATGGTTCACTATTCGCATGTAATGGCTTACTATTTGCAAAGCAAACAAGTTCTACACGGAACGTTTCTAAACTGCAAACAGATTCTTTATTTTATTTCATTTTGAATTAATTTTGAGGCATAATAACAAAACATTATGTCTAAAACGAAACTAACGATCAATAACAATGGATCGGTAAAAATTGAAGGCGATTTCGAAATTGTTGATAGAAACGGAAACGTTTATGGTTTACAAGGAAGAGAAGTACTTTCGATCTGCCGTTGCGGTTTATCTAAAAACAAACCTTTTTGCGATGGTGCACACAATGGCCACTTTGAACATGAAGCCCTCGCTTTTGATTTACCTCCGAAAAAGGTATAAGCCGAAATTTTATATTTGCAAAGCCTTGCAGAAATGCAGGGCTTTCGCATGTAAAATGAATATTATAGTTAAGTTAAGCCATTACAGAAAAACTATTCAACAGCTCTCCTGGCGCATTCCCAAAATCATTTTTATGAGTTGGGGATGAAAAAAATATTTAAAATTTTTTAGTTTAAATAAATAAACGTTAATTTGACGATTATTTATTGTTATGAGCACAGCAAACTATGTAATTGGTGTAGATTACGGGACGGATTCTGTTCGGTCCGTTTTGGTAGATACCGCTAACGGAAAAGAGATCTCCTCTTCCGTATTTCTTTACCCCCGATGGCAAAAAGGCCTGTACTGCAAGCCATCGATCAATCAGTTCAGACAGCATCCCTTAGATTATATTGAAGGGTTAACCCATACCATTAAAGATTGTTTGGCAAAGGCCGGAGGATCGGAAATAGCACCATTGGTTAAAGGTATTTCAATAGATACTACAGGATCTAGTCCAGTAGCGGTTGATGCATCAGGAACACCCTTGGCATTAACTCCAGGTTTTGAAGAAAATCCAAATGCCATGTTTGTACTTTGGAAAGACCACACTGCCGTTAAAGAAGCTGCTGAAATTAATGAGCATGCCACTAAATTCCCGGTAAACTACTTGAAATATGTGGGTGGAATTTATTCTTCTGAGTGGTTTTGGTCTAAGTTGTTACGCATTTTAAGAATCGATTCATCTATTAAACAAAGTGCACAATCATGGGTTGAGCATTGCGATTGGATTCCATTTTTACTAACTGGCGGAACAGATGTTTCGACCATGAAACGCAGTCGCTGTGCTGCCGGACATAAAGCATTATGGGCAGAAGAATTTGATGGACTACCTCCAGAAAGTTTCTTCAGCAGCCTTGATCCGCTTTTGGCTGGCTTTAGAGAAAAACTTTTTGTTGACACTTATACTTCTGATGTTTCAGCAGGAACATTAAGTAACGAATGGGCAGAAAAATTAGGACTTACCACTGAAGTTATAATTGGCGTTGGAGCTTTCGATGCACACATGGGCGCCGTTGGTGGCCAGATTGAACCTTACTATCTGAGTAAAGTGATGGGCACCAGCACTTGTGATATTTTGGTGGCACCAAACCAGGATTTGCATGGAAAATTAATTAACGGAATTTGCGGGCAGGTAAATGGCTCTGTAATTCCTGGAATGGCTGGTTTAGAAGCAGGCCAATCGGCCTTTGGCGATGTTTATGCCTGGTTTAAAAACTTAATCAGCTGGCCTTTAAATCATTTGCTAACTGAATCTAGTTTAATTGATGAAGCAACAGCGGTTGCTTTAAAAGATGAACTGGAAAGCAAAATTATCGCTAACTTAAGCAAGCAGGCAGAAGCACTGGAAGATGATGACTATGCAGAATTAGCGATAGATTGGCTAAACGGCAGACGCACACCTGATGCCAACCAGGAACTTAAAGGAGCCATTACTGGTTTAGGTTTAGGTACCGATGCCCCAAGGTTTTTCCGTGCTTTAGCTGCTGCCACTTGTTTCGGCGCAAAGGCCATTGTCGACCGGTTTAAAGAGCAAGGTGTACCGGTAAAAGGAATTATTGGTATTGGTGGGGTGGCCAAAAAGTCATCTTATATTATGCAAATGATGGCCGATGTTTTGGAAATGCCGATCAGAATTCACCGCTTTGAACATACCTGTGCTTTAGGTGCAGCCATGTTTGCAGCTGTTGCAGCAGGCATTTACCCTACCATCGAAGCCGCCATGGCCGCTATGGGAACCGGATTTGAAAAAGAATATACCCCAAATGTGAAAAAGAAGAAAATGTACAGAATGCATTATCAACAATATTTGGGTTTAGGCAGATATTTAGAGCGTTACAACAAAAAAGACGTAAAACCTTATTTATCATGAGCATTTACCAGGATATAAAAGACCAGGCTTATTTAGCCAACATGCAATTACCAAAACTGGGATTGGTACTGTTTACTTTCGGAAATGTTAGTGCTGCAGATCGTTCTAAAGGCGTTTTTGCCATTAAACCAAGCGGCGTTCCTTATGAGGATCTATCGGCAGAGAAAATGGTGATCGTTGATTTTGATGGTAACACCGTTGAAGGAAATCTACGCCCATCATCCGACACGAAAACTCACGCCGTTTTATACAAACACTGGGAAGATGTTGGTGGTATTGTCCATACACACTCAACTTACGGAACGGCATGGGCACAGGCTCAAAAAGCCATTCCAATTTATGGAACCACTCATGCCGATCATTTAACAGTTGATATTCCATGCGCACCGCCGATGGATGATGCCATGATTAAAGGCAATTATGAATACGAAACCGGGTTTCAAATTATGAACCATTTTGAAAGTTTGGGCTTAAGCCATAAAGAAGTGGAGATGATTTTAGTGGGCAACCATGCCCCGTTCACCTGGGGAAAAACAGCAGAAAAAGCGGTTTATAACAGTGCGGTATTAGAAGCGGTAGCGCAAATGGCTTTGTTAACGCAACAAATTAATCCGCAAGCACCTAAATTAAAGGGTTCATTGATTGAGAAGCATTACGAGCGCAAGCATGGTGCAGGTGCTTATTATGGGCAATAATTGGTTGGGAGAAAAGCGTTTGGGGTGTTGAACATCTAGAATCGTCATTGCGAGGGACTATTGTTCATATTTCGTGGCAATCTCATCCTAAAAATGACTTGAAAAGCAAGTGCAGTAGTGCTTTGGTTACGAAAGTCCCGCCATTTGCTCCAATCTTTTTGTTATGGTGTATTGCGCTATTGAAACCTCGCAGGTTTTCAAAACCTGCGAGGTTTAGTAAAAATAACAAAAAGTATTTACGCTCCTGTCGGGTTTAAGACAGTAAGGTTTACCTAAGTAAATTAAACCTGATTGGAGTGAGCATGAAGTCCCAACTATTGGTTGGGCGAAATAAAACGGAAAGCAGGACTATCCTATCCGATTTAAACAGAAACCTGCTTTTCATAAAAATAAAAATTTTAGTTGGCTGTTATTTCAGTTAACCAATTAAAACGCTAAAGCGATTAAACAGATTTAAAATGATTGATTTAAAAAAATTACAAGTTTGGTTCATCACCGGCACACAACATTTGTACGGTGAAGAAACCTTGAAACAAGTGGCAGACAATGCCCAACAAGTAGCAGATTCGTTAAACCAGAATAAAAATATTTCGGTTTCGGTAGTGTTTAAGCCAATTGTAAAAAGCACAGAAGAAATTTTTGAAACTTTACAACAGGCCAATATTGATGAGAACTGTATTGGTGTGATTACCTGGATGCATACTTTCTCGCCTGCTAAAATGTGGATTAGAGGTTTAAATGTTTTGCAGAAACCTTTGTTGCATTTGCATACACAATTTAACCGCGATATTCCGTGGAATACGATCGATATGGATTTCATGAACCTGAACCAAAGTGCTCATGGCGACCGTGAATTTGGTTTTATGGTTACCCGCATGCGAAAAGACCGCAAGGTTGTGGTGGGACATTGGCAGGATGAGGAGGTAGCAAAACAAATTGATACCTGGTGTAGAGCCGCTGCTGGATGGAACGATTGGCAAGGTGCAAAATTTGTTCGTTTTGGCGATAACATGCGTTTTGTTGCTGTTACTGATGGTGATAAAGTGGAAGCCGAAATGAAATTTGGTTTCGCAGTAAATACTTATGGCATAGGTGATCTAGTAGCGGTAATTAATGCAATACCTGAGGAAGCTATTCAAAGTTTATTAAGTGAGTACGAAGAAACTTATGAAATGGCCGAGGATTTGAAAGCTGGTGGTGCCAGACATCAATCTGTTTATGATGCAGCTAAAATTGAATTGGGTTTAAGAAAGTTCTTAGTTGACGGCAGCTTTAAAGGTTTCTCTGATACTTTTGAAGATTTGCATGGCATGATTCAGTTACCAGGTATTGCGGCTCAACGTTTAATGGCCGATGGTTATGGTTTCGCTGGTGAAGGCGACTGGAAAACTGCTGCCTTGGTACGTGCCTGTAAAGTAATGGGTGCTGGCTTGCCTGGCGGAAATGCTTTTATGGAAGATTATACTTACCATTTTGACCCTGAAAACTCAATGGTTTTGGGTTCGCACATGCTAGAAGTGGATGCAAGTTTAGCTTCTGGTAAGGCAAGTTTAGAAGTTTATCCATTAGGTATTGGTGGCAAAGCAGATCCTGCTCGTTTGGTGTTTAATGTTGCAGGTGGCGATGCTTTAAATGCATCTTTAATTGATATGGGTAACCGTTTCCGCTTATTAGTGAACGAAGTAAAAGCTGTTGAAGCTGAAACTGATTTACCAAACTTACCTGTTGCACGTGTGCTTTGGAAACCACTTCCGGATATGAAAACAGGCTGTGCTGCCTGGATTTACGCTGGTGGCGCTCACCATACTGCTTACAGTCAGAATTTAACTACCGAGCACCTATTAGATTTTGCAAATATTGCTGGTTTAGAATATGTAAACATAGGCGCCGATACCAAAATCAATCAATTCAGAAATGAATTGCATTGGAATGAGGTCGCCTATAAATAAAATACAAGCTCTCAATTACATCTTAAAAGCCGATAGTTTTTCAAATTATCGGCTTTTTATTTCAAATTCTGGTTGGTGTGTCACAAACCAGTAGGGAACAGAAAAGGGCAATTTCTTCATCAGAAATTGCCCTTACTTATTTTAGTTTTGCTTGTTCAACCGTCATTGCGAGGCACGAAGCAATCTCTTTTCAAACTTTCAATAGCGACTGCTTTAAGATTGCTTCGTACATCGCAATGACGACAGGTATATAATTTTTTAATCTTCTATCTTTACCATCGCTTTAATCACACCATTTTTCGGATCCAACCAGCTTTCAAATTCATCTTTCACTGCTTCGAATTTTACCTGATGTGTAATGTAATTTGTAGGATTTACCAAACCCGCTTTCATTGATTTGATTACATGCTCGAAATCTTCAATCGTTGCATTTCTACTGCTCATCAGGGTAGATTCACGTTTATGAAATTCCGGATGGTTGAAAATTAAATCGCCTTTTTGCAAACCAATTAACACAAACCTGGCACCATGCGCCATGTAATTAATGGCGTTATTGATTGCTTTTTGATTTCCTGTCGCATCAATGACTACTGTTGGCATATCGCCATTGGTAATTTTACTGAGTTGCTCGGTAACATCTGGCGATAAAGCGTTTATGACGTGCGCTACGCCCAGTTTTTCTTTACAGAAAGATAAACGGTCGTCATTAATATCTAATGCGATTACATTTCCACCGGCAATTCGGGCAAATTCCATGGTACCTAAACCAATCGGACCGGCACCAATCACCAACACAAATTCACCAGGTTGAACATCGGCTCTGCGAACGCCATGTGCGCCAATGGCCAAAGGTTCAACCAAAGCCAATTCATCATAGCTCAGGCCTTCACCATGTAGAAGTGTTCGAGAAGGAACCTGAAGATATTCACGCATTCCGCCATCTACATGAACACCGCAAACCTGCATTTTAACGCAGCAATTTGGTTTGTTCATTCTGCAAGCAATACACTCACCACAATTGAAATAAGGAATAAACGTAACTGCCTCTCCTATTTTAAAATCTTCAGCACCATCAGCCTCCACCAATTTTCCTGAAAGCTCGTGACCTAAAACTCTCGGGTAACTAAAAAAAGGCTGTGTTCCTTCAAAGGCATGCAAATCTGTTCCGCAGATCCCAATTCGTTTAATTTTTATGATAGCGTGGTCTTTCTTTAATTCAGGTTTTTCAGTTTCTGAGTATTCAAAGGTGCCGGGTGTTGTACAGGTAAGGGTTTTCATTATTTAATGATAGAATTTTGAATGATAGAATGAGTGAGTAATTGAATGATGGAATGAGTGAATTGCGAATTAATGAATGGTTAATAGCGATTTCAAAACATTCTCTCAATCTATCATTCACTAATTAAATTACGCGTTTGCCAAAGCTCTGTCTAAATGAACATAACCACCATCCACATGGATAATTTGCCCGGTGGTATGGCTCGATTTATCAGACATTAAAAAAGCCGTCATGTTTGCAATTTCTTCAGCCGTAGTCATTCTGTTTTCTAACGGGATTTTAGATGTAATTTCATCCAATTTCGCCTGAGCATCAGATAAGGTCTCAATCCAGGTTTCATAAGCAGGCGTCCAGCATTCGGCTACCACAACCGCATTTACGCGGATTCCGTATTTCAACAACTCCACTGCCCACTCACGTGTTAACGCATTTCTACCACCATTTGCAGCAGCATAGGCAGAGGTATTGCCTTGTCCAGTTTCTGCGGTTTTTGAAGTGATGTTTACAATTGCACCTTTGCTTTTAATTAACTCAGGCAAGGCATGGTGTGCCATTAAATAATAATGAACTACATTTTTATGGAGTGAAGCCATAAAATCTTCATAGTTCCCGCTTTCCAGTCCTACACCATCATTCACACCTGCGTTGTTTACCAGACCGTCTATCCTACCGAATTTGGCTACAATTTCTGCAACTACTTTTTGGCAATCTTCAGGTTTTGAAAGTTCAGCTACAAACTGCGCTGCCTTTCCTCCAGTTTGTTCAATTGCATCAACTACTTTCTGATTATCTTCTGCTTTTCTGCCCACAATTACCGCGATGGCATTTTCTTTTGCAAAAACTTCTGCAATACTTCTACCAATACCTTTTGCGGCACCAGTGATAATGATAACCTTTTCTTTTAAATTTAAATCCATATCTTTTTTAATTAGTGAATTTTGAGTGAGTGAATTAGTGAATGTGTCACGAAAGTCGCTATTCAAGATTCTATCATTTTTTAATTAGTAAATGAGTGGGTTTTGAATGATTGAATGTTATAAGCAAATCGCCATTCAAAATTCAATAATTCAATCCTTCTCTCATTCAATCATTACTTTGACGTCCGCCCTCCTCGCTTCCGGAAAGACTTTCAAAATTGCTATTTTTCCGTTTTTCAATTCTACTTCTACAGTGGTTTGATATGGCGCATGTAACTTAAAATGTACATCCCAATCTCTAGGCCATGCAGGGAAAAGATAAATTTTCTTGCCGTCAACCTGCATTAACATTTCCTGCAAACCAATCATGCCCGAGCCTCCCCAATTATGGTCTGGAGTCCAATCGAAACCAGGCCCCCAAAATGCCGGAAATCTTCTGCCTGAATCTTTCAGTTTTGCTGTTGTTAATTTAGCTGCCTCCTCAGTTAAGCCCAATCTAGCGGCAAAAATATTGTCTTGTTTCCAACCTACATGACTCCTGAATTTCAAAACATCGGTATCTAATTGGTAAGTATTAATTGCCGTATCTAAACCTGGCTTTCCCACTCCGTAAATTCCCCATGGATAAACCGGGTACAATTGCGGGCTTTCTGTGTTGTTAATGCGCTCCCAAAGTTTTGCAGGCGCAATGGTGGTATGACCATCAAATGCTCTGAAATTTATTGGCGGAATGGTTTTTAGCATCTCCTGCCAACCTGCCTTTTGTTTTTCAGATAAACCCGGAAACTCAATTAATCTTTCTAAAACGGTTTTTAAACCAGCGATTGTCGAGGTAGAATTATAAGCCATTTTATAAGTTTCAGCTCCTGAACCCGGATATAAAACTAAATGACCGTTTGCATCTAATGATTTCGCCCCTCTTTGTTTAGCCAGATAAGTATAATGTTCTTTAAAAAATGTTAACGAGCTTTCAATTAATGGAAGATATTTTTCAATGTTTGCTCCGTGATATCTTTCCGTTTCCAGAATCATCATGCAAAACTCCAAAACGGTATCCCATTCGTATTCCAGCCAGGCATTGTATTCCATGCCTTTGTTAAAATTAGCTGGGCGTTTCCAGCCATATTCCGCAGGGTTTGGTAATCCAAAATTTTCTAATTGTTCGGTAAAACTGGCACCTTTATGTCCCCATGCAGCTTCTGTTCTGATTTCAGCATTCTTTAATAAATCAAGATAAAAATCAAATTGCGGCTTCATCATATTGAAATCGCCACTTTTGAGCATAGGCCAATACACCAACCGCTGATTTTGAGCCGTATGTGTGCCGCCACCCCAATTTCGGAAGTCGGGTGTATATCTTAAAGCGGTATCTGTGAGTTGAGGATCGAAAGTAAATAAACCACCATTAAACTTCGTTGGGTAATTACCGAAAGCATTGCAGCCCAACATGTACCGGAAAAGCTGGTAGTTTTTGGCCGATTGGTTCGCGGTTTCATCCTTAGCGTTGATGTTAATGAAACTCTTTTTCCAGAAATCATTCCACCATTTGATACTGGCTTTCTGGTCGCCCTTGTAAGGAACTGCTTTTAATTTCTGTTCCCATTCCTGAATGGAGGTTGATTTTGAAGTATTTAGTGTAATCGTAATTTGGGAAAATTTAACAGGCTTTTTGCTCTTTAATGTCCAACCCTGGAATGCCGTATTTAAATAACTTCCCTTGTAATTTCCTGCAGGAATCATGTGATTACCCTGCATCAAGCCGCCAAAAATCAAGTCTTTTAACGGATTGAATAACTCAGATTTTCGATCATCCAGACCTTGCTGCTTTACGGCTACATCAAAAACGGTTTCAGCTTTATTTTGATGATAAAATTGAACTCCATTATTTTTAAAGGCAATTTCATCCATAAAAGTTTTCACAACACCTTGCGGCGCCCATTTATACGAATTCTGGTTATTCTCTTTGCCTTTAGTAATCCGGTCTTCAAACCTCCAGCTTTCGTAACTGGCTTCGGTAGAGATGTTTTGATTGGATTGCACATCAAGATGAACGACCGGATTAAAAACATCGACCCAAACTTTTATTTTTGTGTTTAGTTTATCATTCGAACCGCTGATTTGGGCGTATCCATCTTTTAAAATCAATTCTTGTTTAAATGTTTTACCTTCAAATGGATTTGGACTAAGTTTCAGTTTTACCCTACCCAATTTAAGCAGCGTATTGTTTTCATCGAAAGTTCCGCTACGTGATAAATAAAGATAAACATCTCCTTTTTCTACCCAGAGATTTAAACCTACATCACCTCCGCCAACAGGCATTGATTCTGAAGAATTTTGGCTTTGAGAGGTCCACGTAATGTTTTCTTGTGCATGAGTTGTGGAGATAAACCACAAAGACACTAAGAACACAAAGAAGAGGTTTACCGTCTTTGTGTATATTAGATATTTCAAAACCGTGTTTTTCGGCATTATATTCTTTGTTTCTATTTTAAATTTGTCATCATTGCGAGGTACGAAGCAATCTATTAGTGAGATTGCTTCGTGCCTCGCAATGACGTTATCATCAATTATCCCAGTCATCCGTTCTGAATGATGAAACCGGTAAACCATCATTTCCAAATAAATCGCCAATAACAAAATCTTTAAACGCATAACGAACTGCAACAGGGTTTTTTACCTGTTCAGCTGAAACAGTTATACTGCTTCCTGTTATTACTGCTTTCGCAGGATAAAATTTCTTGTCCGCTCCTGCAACTTCAAACAGACACAGTTCTTTGCCGAATGAAGTTAAGCCATTTGGTACATTTTGAAACTTAATTACTGCTTTATTTTTATCGATGGTTAGCGATTCATAAGTTGGACTTAATGCACCAAAACCTTTAATGCCATAAGTTTGAGCCAAAGCAAGATACGCTAATCTTTCGCCTCCTTGTCTTTTGCCTGCCGGGTGGATTGATTTTTCTTCACCAATATCCATCAAAACTGCCATGCCAGAATTTGGAATTTTAGCGAGCGATTTACGCTGCGCATCTCTTAAAAAAGCTGAATTGAATTTCCCTCCAACATGATAAGGTGGCAATTGTGCATAATTGTAAGGAGCAATCTGGGCATAATAAAAAGGGAACTCACCATGATCCCAATTTTTTCGCCAGGAAGAAACCATCGCCGGAAACAATTCTTCGTAGCGATCAGGTCTTTCATAATTGGATTCACCCTGGTACCAAATGGCGCCCTTGATTCCATAACCCATCACCGGATAAAGCATTCCATTATACAGCGTCGTTGGTGTCCTGCTTACTTCTTTAATGGTATCGCCCTTTGATGGAATTTTAACTTCAGGAAATGCTTTCAAATCTTCGGGAGACATCCAGGCTTCGATTGAAGATCCACCGTAGCTGTCATTGATAATCCCAATAGGAACATTTAACAATTCACTTAATAAAGCACCAAAATAATAGCCGGTTGCACTGAAATTTGAAACCGTTTCGGGGCCAGCAAGTTTCCATGGAGAGGGTTTGCTGTTTTCTTGTTTTTCGATGATCGAAGAACGTGGAACGGTGTAAAGTCTGATATTTTTGTTTGACGATTTTAAAATGGCTTCATTTGAACCTATGATAGGCTGACTTTTGAAACCTTTCATCGGCATCTCCATATTCGATTGACCACCACAAAACCAAACTTCACCAATTAAAATATCGGTTAAAATTAACTTCTCACCATCATTGAGTTCAATATCGTAAGGTCCGCCGGCTGCTGGTGTAGCCACTTTAATTTTCCACTTTCCATTCTGGTCAGCAATAACCGAATAGTTTTGCTTATTCCATGATGTACTGATTTTTACTTTGGTGGATGGTTTTGCCCAACCCCAAATGGCTACGTTGCTTTGTTGTTGCAAAACCATGTGGTCGGTAAAAATAGAAGCTGGTTTTACTGTTGCAGCTGCAATGGCGCAAAAAGCAAGGTTTAAAAATACGATGAGTTTTAGTTTCATTTTATTATTTTCAAATTTTTAGTCGGTCGTCACCCTGAATTTATTTCAGGGTCTTAAAAGCAAGTCTTTCTTCAATAGACCTGCTGATCCCGAAAGTTCGAGACAGCATAATGACATCCTAATAATCCGTCTGTTTACTTAATCTAATTCCTTTTATTGTTGATTTTTAATTCATTCTGTCTTTAATCTTACCATCTAAGACATCTTAGAACACCTAAGTCAATATCAACTAAGATGAACTTACCTGTCTTAGATGGTTAAGTTTTTTATACTTGCCTTCATTGCGAGTTACGAAGCAATCTAGCTATCAGAGATTGCTTCGTACCTCGCAATGACGATTTACTTACTAACCGGTAACCAAACCGACATTTCTGAATGACCACGATTGCCCCAGGCAAAATATGGCACCAGTTTTATTTCGGTTTCCATATTGTTGGTATTAACCGGGCGATACAAAACGTTCTTCCAGCTATTTGGCTCAACAACTTTAGCATTACCTACCAGACTCATCATCTCCGCTCCATCGATGCTAATTGGTTTTGCTTCAAATTTAGTTGATGTTGGTACAAAAGCGTTAAAGATACTCTTCCCCGGCAAATCAGTTGATTCCAGGCAGTACACTATCGGTCCGCGTTTAACGGCAATTTGGTTTCTATTTTCTTCAACCAAAGGATTAGCTTCAATCAACGTAGCATCCATCGGGAGATTCAATTCGATTACATCGCCTTTTTTCCAAACCCGATTAATTTCTGCGTAAGTTCCTGAAACAACTTTAATGTTTTCTGGCTTTCCATTGATGCTGATTTGCGCATGCTGCGTCCATGCCGGGATTCTAAGAAACAAAGAATATGGTTTATTTCCAATCTCTTTCACAGCGATTTTAATCTTTCCATCCCATGGATAATTGGTTTCCTCTGATAGAGAAATCTTACTTCCATCAGCTAATTTAGTAGTTAAATTATTACCGCCATACAAATTGAACCACAAACCTTTATCCGAAACGCTATAAGCATAATCGCTCACTTCAGCAATAGTCCTTACCACATTTGGCGGGCAACAATTTGATAAGCCAATGTACGGCACTCTGTCTTTCGACCAGCGCTGTTTGAAAGGCAAATCATCCGATTGTGCCAATGGATTAGTGTACAAAAAGTTCTTTCCATCAAGGCTGATTCCAGATAAAACGCTGTTGTGCAAAGCCAATTCCATTACATCCGCATACTTGGCATCGCCAGTAATTTGCAGCATCCGCCAGTTCCAAAGCACATTACCAATATTGGCGCAGGTTTCGTTGTGCGCAGTAAAGTTTGGCAATTGAAAATCGCGACCGAAAGCCTGATGAATTTTCTGAACATCGGCAGGATTATACGAAGTGCCATCTGGTGATGTTCCATCATAAAGCGAACCACAACCACCTGTAATGTACATTTTATGCTGATTTACGTCATCCCACATCAAATTCAACGTATTTAAAAGCGAATCTTTACCTGTTTCAGCATACAAATCGGCAACACCTGCATACAGATAGTTTGCCCTTACCGCGTGTCCCATCGCTTTTGTTTGTTTCAGGAATGGAATCCTGTCCTGATTATCATCTGTTCCATCATCAATTTTGCCCTTTATAGCGATTAAATGTTGAGCCAGTTCCAGATAACGAGGGTCGTTTGTGGTGCGGTACATTTCAACAACGCCCATGTAATGCGATGGGCAAATGGCGTTCCTGGCCAACGTTGGCGATGCTGATTTGTAAAAATTGTACAGGTAATCTGTTGCTTTTTTGGCTATATTAAGCAAAGTAGTTTTGCCTGTTGCCCGATAGTGAATGCAGCCAGCCGTCATTAAATGGCCGATATTGTAAGATTCGAAGCTTAACCGATCCTGAAATTGGTTTTTAGAACCAGTTTTACGTTGCTCAATCATCGTCTTGGTATAGATGTAACCATCTTCACGCTGCGATTTCCCAATCACAACAATAGCTTTATCCATCATTTCATTCAATTTTGGATTTTTGGTCGAAGCATATAAACTTGCCACAGCTTCCAGGGTTTTGTAATAATCGCCATCATGGAAAGACGGACCAGCATGTGAGCCCGTATCTAAACCAGCCGCAATTTCAAAGTTTTTAAAAGCATGACTTATTTTAGGGTCGTTATAAATTGCCCACATGTTCGGCACCATGGTTTCGGTTGCCACCCTAAATCTGTCGGCCCAAAAACCTTTGGTCCAGGTCACATCGCTCATGTTTACGCTATGCAGTTTGGCATATTTACTTTTCGAGGTATTAACAAGCGCTTTATCTTGTGCGTTGGTTTTTAGTAAACAGAAGAGTAGAATTAATATTCCTATAATCCGGAAATAGAATCGTCTTTTCGACTGAAACGCAGTGAAATGGAGAAATCTTTGAACTATACCTATCGAAAGGTTCAAAGATTTCTCGACTTCGCTCGAAATGACGATAATAGCTTTTCTTTTTAACAACTGAAATTGTGGAACGCTATTCTTTTTAATCGCTAATAAATCTCTCATCATTTTCTTCAATTTGTATTACAACTGGTCCAAATAAACCAGCAGGATTTAAAGGCTTCCCTTCCAACCTGAAAGGCGCTGTAGTTTTGGTAAGTCTTTTATTTTCTGGTAATTTACTATCGCCAATTAAACGGTTAGCCCAGGTATTCACAACCTCAATGGTAATTTCATTTTTACCTTTTTTAATCGCTTTGCTGATGTCCAATCGGTGTGGTGCAGTCCATAATGTACCGCAGTTTATACCGTTAATTTTCACTTCTGCCATGCTCGAAAATCCACCTAAATCAATCCACGCATTTTTTGTATCTCCTTTGTAAGTGAAGCTTTTTGAATAAACAGCCGTTCCGGAATAGTACTTAATTGAACTATCGGGATGTTTCGTCCAATCCATTAGCTCCTTAAAAATAACAGCTTTTGAGGGGCCGTGATAAGCAGAATTAAATTGAACCTGCCAATCTTTAGAAATATCCTGAATGGTTTTAAACTTATCAGAATTTAGCCCGGTTTGCAGTTGATTTAAATTAGTCTTTTCCTTAAAGATTGCGAACAAAGAGCCATTTGCCGGCAGTCTTAAATTGAAATAAGTTCTACCATCATTAATCGACCAGCTTTTTAGAGCGATTGTATCGTTACTAACCGGATTGTAAATTTTCGGTACCATTCCACTTATTCTGAAAGAAAAATTAAATGCTCTTTCTTTAGCCTCTTGATTGGAGATGAAGTAAATATCAGAATCGTCAGTTTTTCTATGTGAAAATGTTACATTTTTTGTTGGCTGAATTACAGAATTTAATAGCGAAGGAATTTCAGTGATATCCAAATCCTTTTCCAAACCCAAGCTATTGAAATCGTTACCTTCAAATGGTGCTCTGTAGATTTGACCTAGACCTAATTTTTTAAGATAGATTGGTCGCCCGCCGCTTTTAAATGATTCAAAATTACCTCCCCAAATTTCTTCAACCAGATTATCAAATTCCGATGATTTAATTTTCTTTAAACCAGATTGATACAATGGCTTATCTGCAACAATCACTTTAGCACCCGCTTTAATCAAATCATAAAGTTTTTTGACCACCTCATAACTCATGTATTGATAATTCGGGTTCATTTTCATCACCCCTGGAATAACTAAGATTTTATATTTTGAACCACTTTCAAAAACCACTTCGTCATCTTTTACAGTAGCAGTGCTCAATACATCTGGATTGAAACTATCATAAGCATAACCACGTAACGGATTTACCCAATTTTCAGGGTCGGCCATGTTTGCAGAATGTGTAACACCTGCAGGCATTTGCCTTAAAGGTTCTTCAACATTTGCCAAACGTTTCCTTTCAGCTTGTACCACATCATCGCCAAAAATCCCAGGTAAAGTTTCTACTAATCGATCAGGCAAAACCGAACGACGAGGCAATTCTTCGCCTGTAAAAACGGCTATGTCTACTACGGGTTTTCCTTGCTGCAATAGATTTTGTGTTCGCTCTGCATAATCTACCCAGGCTTTACCAAGTTTCCACCAGGTTTGGTCGCGTTGAAAATACAAACCTACGCCATCTAAGGTTACGCCAGGTTTTCTATTGGTAAACGGATTTTGAACGAAAACGTGATAGACCAGTTTGTTAATTCCCAATGCATAATTTCTATCCTGTAAAGTTTTCATATTCGCAGGACTTTCATTCCAATCCATCCGAACAGTGGTAAAAGCTTCTGCCTGAATAATGTTTTTACCATAAATGTGAGCACCTGAAATGGCATCAAGCATGTCATTTGGCTTATCATGGGTTGGGCTGTTTAACCAAAACTCTCCCATCGGCACATCAACCGTTTTGTAATGCAATAAACCATCGCTCATCATGGTTGGGGCAATACTTTCAGCTGTAAAAGTTACACCCTGCTCCTTTGCGAGAGCCGCTAAGGTTTTGTAAAATTGGTCGACAACCAACTCAGAGATTGTTTTTCTAACATCATATAAAAATCCTTCAGAAACTTCTGCACTTTCTACAGGCAGGCCCGTCATGATTGGTAAATAAGGCGTTAAATCATATCCTCTGCGCTTTAAAAATTCAGCTTTAAACAAAGGCGACCAATTCTGGCTGCCGCATTCCCAACTATCGACATGAAAAGCACTCAAAACTCTTTTTGCAATTTCTGGTCCACCATGTTTGATGGCTTCACCATACCAACTGTTAAACTGCAACTTCACTGCTTCCGGATTAAATTTGTCGCACTCTAAGCCTTTTCCACCACCTGCTGTTGCATTCATGTGTCCGGTTGAGGTATGTCCAACCCTTAAAATTGTCCAATTTCCTTTTGGGGCTTTCCAGTTTAAAGTTCCATCTGGATTCAATTTATCCGTTAGGTTGATCATTTTATTTAAAGGAACACACAGGTTTTTCGCGATTTGCTCATTGGTACTTCTTTTACTTATTCTCCAAACCGAACCGTTTTTGCCTTCAAACTGATTAATTTGTGCTTCGGCAGATAATTCGAGGTTAACCAATTTTAGAGATGGCTTCCATTTCGCAGCGTCTAAATCTTCAGCACCTGGCTCAGAGCCCTTTTTATCGTAAATAAACCTGAAGTATTTAGCCGTAGTAGGCTTGATGGAATGTGTTACATCTTCGTCCGTATCCTGCCATCCGTGGCGTGGGGCTTCTAATCTCCCGGCAGAGCGAAAGTTTTTTCCATCATCACTTACTTCTAGTGCCAATCGTTGCGCCTGATAATTATTTCCGCTGATTTTAATAGTAACCGTACGGCAGGTGAATGGCTTTTCGAATCCGTATTGTATGTAGCAAGGTTCACTGGATCCGAAACTTTTCTTATTACCTGGTTGAACCAAACCAGTGGCATCGGCACCGTTACTCGCCATAATTTTGGGAACAATTGTTCTTGTTGAAACATTTTCGCCAACTGGCGATGGATAAGCATAAACTGCGATATCTTTATAATAATTTTCTTGATGTTCTGGTTTAGGTAAAATTATTTTATTAATTGAATTATTGATACTTAACTTTGACCAAACTACTTTTTGCATCGAAAGTTCCGGTGTAATCCAGGGACCTCCAGCCAAAGCAAATCCATCACTCACATGCATACCTATTTTAAGGTTCAGGCGTTTAGCTTCATCCATTGCAAATTCCACTAATTTCCACCATTCTGGTGTTAACTGAACTGCTGGAGGTGAATAAACAGGAGTTTTATCCGGACCTTGAATACTCATTAAATAAGCACCTGCAATTCCATTGGTCTTCATGGCTTCCAAATCGGCAGTAATGCCCTCTTTCGAAACTGCGCCTTTAACCCAATACCAAAATACCCATGGTTTTGTATTTTCATTCTTTTGTGCATAAAGCTTAAAGCTAAATGCACAAAGCATTAATAACAGGAAGATTTTGCTAACCTTAAATTCCATTTTTAGTTGTTTACCACTAAGTCACAAAAGACACTAAGTTGACTGCGTTATAATCTTTAATTTCTTTGTGTTCTCCGAGTCTTGGTGGTTATTTATATTGTTTTATGGGCAATTTTATATCCCCTTAATCCGAAGTACAGGATAATCAAATAACAAACCAGAGGGATGCTATAGCCAATTTGAATGTTATCGCCATACATATCGATAAGAGAACCCATTCCAAAAGGTAATATCGCTCCGCCAACAATTGACATGATTAACCACGAAGAACCCGGTTTTGTATCTTCTCCAATACCATCAATCCCCAACGCAAAAATGGTTGGAAACATAATTGACATGAAGAAACCTAATCCGCCGAGCGCATAAACGATCACTACACCGCTTCCGGTAATGGCAACGATGCTTAATAAAACCGAAATGACTGCGTAAATAGCCAACAGTTTGTTTGAGGCAATAAATTGTAAAAGTGCTGTTCCTGCAAAACGCCCAACAGTAAACAGCAAACCATAAATGGCCAGGTAAGATGCCGCTGTTTTTTCATCGAAACCGCCACCCTGTTGTGCCATCCTGATAAAGAAGCTGGTTACGCAAACCTGAGCGCCAACATAAAAAAACTGTGCAATAACCGCCCACCTTAAATGCTTGTGGCGTAATGCGCCAAAGAAACTTCCTTTTGCTTCCCCATCAACACTTTTGGTTTTAATTTCCGGCAGGTGAATGAAATAAAATATTATTGCGATCACCAATAAAATGATACCAAGTGTAATGTATGGTGTTTTAACGGATGCAGCCTCTTCCAGAAAATAACTGTTTCGGCTGGCTTCTGTCATTGCAGCAAGCTCTTCCTTAGTATGCGATTTTCCTGAAAGGATAAACAAACCACCAATAAGTGGCGCTACCATTGCAGCTAAACCATTGAACGAGGCTGCCAGATTTAAACGGCTGGTGGCTTTCGATGGGTTACCCAAAACTGCCGCATACGGGTTTGCAGATGTCTCGAGCATGGTTAATCCGCAACCAATAATAAAAAGTGCAATTAAAAAGGTGATATAAGATAAATTATTTGCAGCCGGAACGAAAAGAAAGGCACCAAAGGCGAATGCCAGCAATCCCGAAATCATTGTGGCTTTGTATCCCCACCTTTTCAGGATCATACCTGCAGGTATAGCCATTAAAAAGTAGGCAAAGAAAACCGAAGTATCAATTAGTGTTGATTGGCTGTTACTTAAATTACAGGCTTTTTTGAGGTGTGGAATTAAAATCGAATCGAGATTATGCGCCATGCCCCAAAGAAAAAATAAGCTTACCACTAATATAAATGGCAGTAAGTATCGTTTTCCTGATGATGGATCGCCTTCGGTAATGATTTCTGGTTGTGTGTTGTGGTTCATTATATTTGGTTTATTTTGGTCAATAGTTCATTGGTTCATTAGTCAATAGTTCATTGGTCATTAGTCAATAGTTCATTGGTCATTAGTCAATGGTTCATTGGTTCATTAGTTTAATTAGCAATTTTAACTAATGAACGAGTGAGCCAATGAACGAGTGAACTTATTTCTTCTTCACTACAAGTAAATGGTCGCAGACTAAAACAACATCCCCATGTTGGTTAATAATTTCTACGTGTTCGGTAACGGTTCCGTATTCTGGTCTTTTACTTTCTCCTTTTTCAGAAATCGTGATTTCAGAATGGATGGTATCGCCAATAAAAACAGGTTTTACGAAACGCAATTTGTCATAACCTTTAGACATGGCTTCCGGATTAATCTCGGATGCGGTTAAACCGATTCCAATACTAAAAATCATCGTTCCGTGGGCAATACGCTGTTTAAAAGGTTGCGTTGCGCACCATTCTGCATCCATGTGATGCGGGAAGAAATCGCCAGTATGGCCAGCGTGAACCACAAAATCTGTTTCTGTTATCGTACGACCTAAGGTTACACGTTTATCTTGTAATTGGTAATCTTCAAAAAATGTTGATTTGAAATACATAATTTTAATTCTTTACAGCGTGGTATTTTACAACCATTTATTTTTTTTTGTCTTAGCCAGACGGGCTTTTTTCTTTTGACCGCAAAAGAAACAAAACTCCCAGCTTAAAATTTTTCTATTTAAGCCACTGCTTTGGCTTTGACAATGCATCCCTAATCCCGTACGTACGGGATGTTAGGCTGGATTTCAGCAAAACGATTTTTAGTGCTTTGGCCTTTCAACATGCAAATAGCGTGTGCACCCAAATTTTTTACTTTTTACTTTCAACCTTTAACTTTCAACTTTTAACTCAAAACCCGAAACCTTAACCCCTCCAATGTCACTCGATTGGTACGCACTTTCTACAACCGCCATCGTTTGGATCACATCTTCTACGCTGGTATGCAATACATCATCGCTTCCTTCATTGTAACGCATTAAATTTGCCATTGTACCTATAAACGCTTCTGGAAACCAGGAACCCTCTAATTTTACCCTTTGCCATTCATGTGCTTTTCCTTCTTCAACAATACAATATTCAAAAACATCAGGCACACCGTGTGGATAATCCATTAGCAAACCAATTTTAGCTACAATTGCTCCTTCGGTTCCCTCCCATTTTATGTAGCTTTCCTGGTGATCTGAACCGAAATCATGGTCGTGATTGGTGTTTATGACTGCATGCATCGTATCGCCATAATCAAATAAAATGGTAGAGCGAGAGGATGACAAACTTTTGGCAGGATGTTTTAAGGTTTTTGCCAAAACGCTTTGCGGATTACCCAAAAATGAACGGATTAAATCAACGTAGTGAATGCTGTGGTATTGAATTTCCAACCTCGGATGAATAATCACATGAGGAAAAATTTCCCAGGGCGTTTTAATTGTTACGCGAACTTCCATATCGTACAGTTCGCCAATTAAACCTTTATCAATCAAATATCTCGCTGCACTTACAAAAGGCGCAAAACGCAACTGGAAGTTTATCGCTGCCTTCAAATTCTTTGCCCTGCATAATTCCAAAATTTCATTTGCCTGTGCAAAATCATCGCCCATTGGTTTTTGAATCAACACCGCACTACCATCAGGTAACTGATTTAAAGCATCTATATATTGTGCAGGCATGGTTGTTAAATCATAAACCGCATTTGCTGGTGCATTGGCCACAGCTTCCGCAACGGTGTTAAATACGTTGGGAATGCCAAAGGCATCAGCTAGTTTTTGCGCTCTTTCTTTGGTTCTGTTTACAATTCCAAAAACCTCGAAACCTGCAATTTTATACGCAGGTAAATGCGCATCGGCGACAATTCCTCCTGCACCAATAATGATGATAGGCTGCTTCGTTTTTGGTAATTCTGGTTTATATTTTATATCAATACTCATTTATCAATTTCATTAATTTGGTTTTGAGCAAGCTGAATCAATTCCGAACTTGGCGTATCGGTATTGATTGCCTGTAAAACCATTTTATCAATTATTGCCGCAATTGCAGCCCAGTTTTCTTTTTGCGGAAGTGTTCTTGCCACTTCATGCAACTTTTCCAATTTATGGTAATAAGGTATAATTCTGTTGATTTCAGCATCTTTCCAGGTTGAGATTCTACAACCAATCCCACCTTCTAACGTGAGCTGTCTGTCTTGCTCTTCGGCCATGGCAAAGCGAAGAAAATCGTATGCAATTGTTTTATTCTTGCTGCCTTTGGCAATGGTATAAAGCCAGTAAACATTCAAAGATGCGGAGTTTTTATCAGCTACAGATGGCAATAAATCAACTTCAATTTTACCTTTAACTTTTGAATTTTCATCTACTTCACACATTGCCGCAAAACCAAACCAGTTAATCATCATCGCGGCTTCGCCTTGCGAAAAAGCAATTCCTGCAGCTACAGATTCAAATTCAGAAGATTTTGGATGAACAGCAGTTTTATCATTTACGATTGTTCGGTAGAAATTTAAGCCATCGACTGCAGCCTGCGTATTGATTTGGATGAAACCATTTTTATCAACCAAACTCCCGCCTCGGGTCCACAATTGTAAACAGAAATCGAAAACGGCATTATGTCCATCAGGGTAACCGGCAAAGATACTTCCATATAGATGATCCGCAGGGCGATGAAAAAACTGTGCCACCTGATGAAAATCTTCCCAGGTTTTTGGAACTTCTAAAGCTTTTCCAAATTGTTGAAGATAATTTGCCTGTTCAGTTTCGCTTTCAAATAAATCTTTTCGGTAAATGAAACATTCTGGCCCATCGTGAAAGGGCAAACCTACCACTTCCCAACCGAAACGCTGCAAACCCAACAGTGATTTGCTCCATCCCTGTGGAAAATGCTGTGGTTTATTTCTATTGATGTATGGATTTAAAATTTCTACATCCTGATTGGAATAAGCTTCCAGAATCCAATCGGTGCTGATGTGCGCAATATCGAAATTTCCGTTTGCCAAACCTTTCTGTGTAATGGCTGCATCGTAAAGTTCATGCAAATCCATCACCACCATTTCCAGCTTTAACTTACAGCCTGAAAACGCACAAAATTTGTCCCAGAATTTCTGCATGGCAGATTCAAAAGGTGCAAATTTACGAACCGCAATCCTGAAAGTGTCTAGCTGATTATGCATTTGCAGTGGTATTCTGGGTAATAAATTCTTTAATGATTTTCTCGTTGTCCTGACCCAATTTTGGCGAACCTTTGGATGACATTAAAAGCTCTCCGTCAATGCGAATCGGGCAACGTGTAGTTTCATATTTGTAGCCATCAACCATTTCAACCTCTTGAACCATATTCAAAATCTTGAAACCCTCGTGAGCCATTAACGCGTTCCAATTCATAACATCGGCACACCAAATATCTGCTGGTTCTAAAATAGAAAGCCATTTTTCAGTCGTGTTTGATAAAAGATGTTCAGCTAAAATTGTCTTAATTTCATCGCGTTTATTGAAAGCCTCACTTGGTTCTAAATAATCTTCGAGTTTCTCGCAACCCAATAACTTACCAAGTTGCGGGATGGAGCCCATCGCCAAAGCTAAATATCCGTTTTCTGTTTGATAAATTCCATACGGAGCACCCAAATATGCGTTTGCATTGTTGTTTTTCGAACGCTCTGGCAGTGCGCCACCATCGTTCATGAAGGTGGTAATGGTTTCAAACTGAAAATCGTAGGCTGATTCCATCATGCTCACTTGCACAAAACCGCCTTCATTTTTTATCGCTTTGCGATACAAACAGGCTAGAAGCCCTTGAGCCAAGTGCGCACCTGCCAACATATCCACAATCGACAAACCCATTGCAACCGGGCCGCTATCGGCATTTCCTGTTAGCGAAGTTAAACCTGTTACCGATTGTAATAACAGATCCTGACCAGGTTTATTTTTCCATTCAGTTTCTGTTCCATAACCAGAAATTTCGCCATAAATAATGGTTGGATTTATTGCTGTAACAGATGGATAATCGAAACCTAAACGTTCCATTACGCCTGGACGAAAATTGTGAATCATGACGTCCGCTTTTTTTAGCAGCTCACGAACCATTTCACAGTCCTCTTCATTTTTTAAATCAACTTCAAAACTTTCTTTATTCCTGTTGATGGCATGAAAAACCGATGATTCGCCATTCATAATCAAGTTTGAGGTGTAAAGCGTACGGCAAATATCGCCCACACCCAAACGTTCAATTTTGATTACGCGGGCACCCATATCTGCCAAGCGCAAGCTCGCCGATGGCCCGGAAAGAAACTGGCTGAAATCGATAACTAAATAATCTTCAAGCGGTCTCATAATATTTTATTTTTTAACAATTGTCGTTATAAGCTGGAGCGGTCGTCATCTCGACCGTAGCGGAGAGATCTTTTAAGCTATTTTAAAAGATTTCTCCATTCCGTTGCACTCCAGTCGAAATGACGACCGATTTTATTTCATTTTAATTGTCATTCTGAGCTTGTTGGAGAACATTTTATTGCGTTTCGACGGGCTCAACGTGACAACTAGTTTAACTCAAACTCTTTATTAATCTGTTCGGTATTAAAACCTAATTTTGGTGCAGCTTTTGCCGCAAACAACTTTTCATGATCCAAACGAATTGGGCTAACTGTAGTCTTGATTTTAACACCTTTTCCTAAATCCAAATGTTGTTCTATTTCTAATTTTTTGTAAGCACTCAAAGCTGTAGCCGTTTGATAGTTCAAAACCTCTGCACACCAGATTCCATGACTTTCTAAAAGATTAACCCAGTTTTTAGTATGATCTTTCTTAAAAGTTTCAGCTAGGCGAACAATTAACTTATCCCGGTTTTCGAATGCAGAACCTGCCTCAACATATAAATCTGCAATATCACAATTGATAATTGCACAAATATTAGGCAGATTTCCCATTGCCATTGCAATATAACCATCTTTGGTTTCATACATGCCATAAGGAGCGCTTAAGTACGCATGTGCGCTACCCTTCGCTCCGCTTCTATCCGGTAGTTTTCCACCATCGTTTAAGTAAGTGGTGATCACTTCAAACTGAACATCTAAAATAGATTCCAGTAAACTCACCTCGACCAAAACACTTTTGTTGGTTTTTGTCCTTTTAATGAGCGCCGCCATGATGCCTTGCGCCAGATGGTTTCCACACATGATATCAGATACGGAAAGCCCAAAAGGAACTGGCCCATCGATATCAACCCCAGATAAAAACGTTAAACCTGAAACGGCCTGTACCAATAAGTCCTGACCAGGTTTATTGCGCCATGGACCTTCATTTCCATAACCGGTAACCATTCCGTAAATAATTTTCGGATTGATTTGCTGAACATTTTCGTAATCCAGGCCAATTTTTTCCATTACACCTGGGCGAAAATTATGTGTCATTACGTCAGCTTTGCTGATCAGTTTTTTTAACTTTTCTAAATCTTCTGGATTTTTTAAATCGGCTGCATAACTTTCTTTATTTCGGTTAATCGTATGAAAGAGCAAACTATCTTCATCAACAAAAAGATTTTTGATGGATAATTGGCGGCAAGCATCGCCAGTATTTGGACGTTCGATTTTAATTACACGGGCACCTAAATCCGCTAATTTTAATCCAGCGGATGGACCTGCCAGAAACTGGCAAAACTCTAAAACTAAAAGCCCTTCTAATGGTCTGTTCATGATAGTACCAAAGTTTTAGATTTACGGTATAATTCGTTCATTTGATTTAAAACCTGAATTTCATCTCCACCATTCATTAAATAATCGCGAACTACATCGCCTGCATGATCTTGAAAAAACATTGAACCATGGTAACGCGGACGAAGAAATGCCCGCTGCAAAGCAGGTAATGTGTTATAAAAATAATTCTGGCTTTGGCGATTCACCTCGTCGTTTTTCCAGGCGGTTAAATGCCCGGGTTGTCCGCCGTTTTCAAAAAATAAGGTGGCTTGACAAGCTGGTGAACCTACAAATTCTACATATTTGGCTGCAACATCCAATTCCTCACATTTAGAGGAAATGGCTAAACCTGTTCCACCCAAAGTACTCCTTAAATTGGTTTCTCCATCCAATGAAATCATATCGTGGAAATGCAAAACTTTACGGGCATAACCATTTCTTGAATAATTTGAATAGCCGTAAGCAAACGGACAGTAAGCAATTTCATCGGTTAACGTCATTGCCTCATAAACCTGAATTGGATTTCTATTGAAATTTGCCTTATCGATTTTGGAAGCCAATTCACGATACATTTTTAGTACTTTAACACCTAACTCTTGCGAAACAACCTCTTCGTCGTTTTGGCAAGGATCTTCGCCCAATGAGCAGCATAGCGTATAAAAATTCATTAACACATCTATCGGAATGCCTGCAAACGCTACTAAGCCTTTATCGGCAAGTGCTAATAAATCTTCAAACAATTTGGGTAATTCCAGTTCTTTTTCCTCAAATAAATCTGGTCTGGATGCAGCCACAGGTGTTGCAGCATCAATTGGTAATGCCCATAAATGTTCATCGTAAAAATAACTCTCGTAAGATTGACCAACAGAATTTCGCTCCTGATCGGCCAGATAATCATCAGAAAGATAGAAATCCAAAGGAACAATAGATTTTGTTTTCGCTGCAAAACCCGCCCAGGGATGGTCGATCACCAATAAATCGAATCGCTCTGCTAGTTCCTGAATAGAGAAATCGGCAAATTGCTGCAAACTTCTTTTCTCCCAGGTGATGTTCACATTAGGATACAATTCAGAAAATCGCTGCGCCGTTGCCACCATTGGCAAAAGCCCACGACTGTGGTTCCATGTTATTCCTTTTAAATTAATCGTTTTCTCCACTGATCTTAATTTTATTTCTTTTAGTTTCCAACCGCTATATTGATCGGAATTATTTTGTATTAATGGTTATTGATGAGCTGCTTAATCCTTTTGCAGTTGCCGTCAGTTTAATACTTCCAGCTTTTTCTGTTGCCTGAAGGATGGCTAAGCATAAACCGTGAAATGCTTTCCGATAGTTGGCTTTGAACGGCTCCACACTGGCCTGAAAACCATTATCAACACCGGCAATAAAACCATTACCTTCAACTTTAAAATCAACCAGATCATCAGCATTTGGCACTACATTTCCACTTGCATCTAAAATGCGAACGGTAATAAAAGATAAATCCTTACCATCGGCTTTGATGTTTTTCCTATCTGCAATGAGTTCAATTTTTGCAGGTGCTCCAGCTGTTTTTATTTCACGAACTAAAACTTCTTTGCCATTTTTTCTGGAAACTGCCTTCAATGTCCCAGGTTCAAAGTTTACATTCCAAAGCAGGTGTAAATCGTCATTCTGTTTTGATTTTTTTCCCAGTGATTTTCCGTTGAGATACAGTTCAACTTCATCGGCATGATTATAGTAAGCCCAAACCTCGATTGATTTCCCCTGCTCCCAATTCCAGTGTGGCAAAATATGTAGAACGGGCTTGTTGGTCCACTCACTTTGGTACATGTAATAAGAATCTTTTGGGAAGCCGGCTAAGTCAACAATTCCGAAGTATGAACTTCTGGCTGGCCAAGGATACGGCAATGGTTCGCCGAGATAATCAAAACCAGTCCAAACGAACAAACCCGAAACATGGTCGTATTTTTTTGCCGCTTTCCAGGTTTCTTCGTGGGTAGAGCCCCAATAGGCGGAAACATTGTCGTATGATGATGCAGACCATTCTTTATTTCCTTCCGTAAATTTGGTTTTACCGTCTCTTGGCCAACGGCGAATGGTATCTGCGGTATCGTAAAAACCTCTTGTTTCTAATGCAGATGTCGTTTCGGTGGCTAAAAACTTAACGCCGGGGTAGTTCTTCGGAAAATCAGCATATTTTTTATGGTTATAATTTAGTCCATAAATATCCAGGGCTTTGGCCTGGTAAATGAAATTCTTGGTAGAATCAGTCTCCGTTAGCGCAGAAATCACCGGACGGGTTTTATCCAGATTCTTTACAATTCCGACCAGTTCCTTCGTAATTGCGATACCTGTACTATCAAATTGCTCACGAATTTCGTTACCAATGCTCCATAAAATAATTGACGGATGGTTACGATCGCGTTTAATCATATCTTCCAAATCGCGTTTATGCCATTCTGGGAAATTTAAATGATAATCGTTTTTGGTTTTCTTCTTGGCCCACATGTCAAAAGCTTCATCCATTACCAGAAAACCCATTCTGTCGCATAAGTCTAAAAATTCTGGTGCAGGTGGATTATGAGCAGTTCTGATCGCATTTACGCCCATTTCTTTCATGATCTCCAATTGGCGTTCCATCGCCCGAACATTCACGGCAGCACCCAATGCACCTAAATCGTGGTGCAAACAAACACCAAGTAATTTCATGGGTTTTCCGTTTAATGAAAAACCTTTTGCCACATCGAAATTGAATGAGCGAATGCCGAATTTGGTTTCGTAACTATCAAGTACTTTTCCATTCTGAACAATTTGGGTAACCAGTGTGTATTGATATGGTTTTTCGACAGACCATAAAATGGGATTTCTAATTTCTAAAATCCGATCAAGCTCTAAACCAGAAGTATCTATTTTGACATTCTGTTGTATCGTGTTAGTGATCAATTTACCATCGGCAGCAAATACAGCATTGGTGATGACAACGGTTTGTAATTTTGATGTTTTATTTTGAATCTGCGTTTGAAACGATACTTTTCCTGACTGATCTGCTGTTACAAAAGTTCCCCATTTTGCCACTGCAACTTTAGCGGTAGATTTTAACCAAACATTCCTGTAAATACCTGAACCTGAATACCAGCGTGAATCTGGCTGCGCAGAATTATCAACTTTAACGGCAATGATATTTTTTCCAGTTTTAAGATATTGGCTGATCTCATAAGAAAACGAGGCGTATCCGTACGGACGTTTACCTAAGTATTTTCCGTTTATCCAAACCTCTGAATTCTTGTAAACACCATCAAATTCAATGGTTATTACTCTGCTTGCGAAATTAGCTGGCGCTGTAAATTCTTTTCTATACCAAGCAATTCCCGTTGGCAAACCTCCGCCTTCTGGTTTTGCCGGGTTTTTCTCATCAAATTTCCCTTCAATACTCCAATCGTGTGGCAAGGTTAATTTTCTCCATTTTACATCGCTGTAGGCAGGAGATTTTGCCCCAGGTTCATCTCCTAAAAAGAATTTCCAGTCTTTGTTAAAGCTTGTTCGAGTGCGAGGCGCTACATTTGTCGTCATTTCGACCGCAGTGGAAAAATCTTTTCCGTTTGTGTTCAAATTACGTTCAAAGATTTCGCCACTACGCTTTGCTTCGGTCGAAATGACGGCCGAATTCGCTTTTGCCTCACAATGACGTGAAGCCGATAATCCAGCAATCACAAAAACTAAAATCTTAAAAAAACTTCGCATCTTCATATCCAATTATTGAACAAAATTCACTTTACTTTTACCTAAATCTTTCGACGTTGCAACTGCAATCCCGCGTTGGTCTTGCTTGTTTACTGCGCAATAGAAGTGATAAACTATGCCTTTATGTTTGAGTACAAAAGATTTATGCGCATACAATTCATCGTATTTCTCTGATGACTCAATCAGGTTATCGCCCGTCCAATCGGTCCAGTTCACCAAATCTTTCGAAACCGCAAATCTATTAAATGAACCTTTTCTATCCTGCCAGAACGCACCAAAATAAAACATTACATACTTATCGCCTATTTGCTGAATCACACCATCACCCGTAATTCCAACCGGATGATGAACCACAGGATTCTTTTGAAAACGTTTCCAGTTAACCATATCATCAGACACCGCCATGCCAATCCGCTCGTACCAACGTGTTTTTTTATTGTTTGCTAACGAATCGCCAACGGCATTGTAATACATCACAAAGCGATGACCAGTTAAGCGTTTTTTATCTTCAATTACTGTGCTTTTGAAAAGCTTATTCCGGTTTTCCCACCAACGCACATCACGATCTGAAGAACTTAAAACCGGTTTATCTAACCTGCTCCACTCCTGAACAATTGATGGGTCTTTTGCGGTGTAAGCCATCCCGATGGATAGTGGCTCCACTTCGTAACCTTTCTCTTTTCCACCGAAATACGACATCCAATATTTGCCATCAAATGTTTTGGCCTGGTAACTTCCTGCCCATTTCATATCTAACAAAGCATTGTAACCTGCCTTTTGGTTATCATCCCACAATCCTGCATCACCGAAAGACATCAATTTCCCCTGATTTTCCCAGTGGAGTAAGTCTTTGCTTTTTGATAACCAGGTTTCATATCCCCGACCGCTGAAAATCAGGTAAGTCATGTACCAATATTTTCCCTTTTTAAATATGGTCGGGCAATCCATTTTATGCTCTTTATCTTCCGGAACCATCACCAAACCATATTTGTAAGGCGTTTTTACTTCTTGATAAATTTTTTCCATTTCCGTTTGAGAAACAGAGTTTTTAATCTCCTGAGCCAAGGCAGAAAAGCTTGATAGCGCAACCAATATGTATATCCAAATCGCTCTCATCTATCTCACATTAAATTTATAGGTACCAGAACCGATTGAAATTTTTGTTTTTCCATTTTCAGAACCAATGGTTTGGAAAGCTAACTGATTCACCTCACTAACTTTTTGATTGGCCGAAAAAGGAAGATAGACCACAGCCTTGGTATTGACCGGGATTTTTACCTCGATCTCAAAACTGTTATTCGTTTTTTTCCATGAAGAAGAAATCTCACCGTAAGATGAATTATAACTTACACTAGCAGAAGTTAAATCGCCAACTATCTCTGGTTCAATCTTAATGTTGCTAAAAGCGATTGAGTTTTCAGTCTGACGAATGCCGCCAACGCCACTATACAGCCATTCCATTAAATGCCCAAGCATAAAATGGTTGTTTGAAACGGTCGGCAAGGCTGCCCAACTTTCGGTTAAAGCCGTTGCGCCTTTGGCAATTTGCATCCCGTAACCTGGTACATCAGAGCGACTGTTCATGTCGAAAATTACATCAGATTTCCCTGCATCTTCTAAAACCCGCAATACGTAACGGTAGCCAATATCACCTGCCGTTAAGCTGTTTTTTCTATCTCTGATATCTTTAACCAAATTATCGATAACTGCTTTTTTATCTTTATCCTCAACCAAACCCATATAAACCGCCATAGCATTTGCGGCTTGTGAACCGGTTGCATACTGCTTGGTTTTAGAGTCGAAGAATTTGTTGTTAAATGATTTTTTGACTTCTGCGGCTAAATTGGAATAAGCGATTGCATCAGCCTTTTTACCTAAAAGCGTAGCCATTTTCTCCAAAATCTTCAAATCATAATAATAAATTGCCGTTCCGGTTACACCCATTGGCGTTAATTGAGAAACGCCAGGAGGTTTCGGACCCAAGTCGTACCAATCGCCCAAACCTTGCAATAAAATGTGGTTATCAGCTTTGGTAGCCAAATAGTTGATGTAACGCTGCATCATCGGGTAATAATTAACCATTGCCTGTTGATCGCCATACCATTGATACAAATACCAGGGTAACAAAATGCCACTGCTTCCCCACTCCGGCGAATCGCGGAACATATCTCCGCCCCATTCAAATTTTACATATTCAGGTGCGATTTCAGGAATTAATCCGTTCGGCAACTGAGAATTTTTCATATCCTGCAATGCCTTTTTGAAAAGTGGTGCAGCGTTATAATTATAGCCAACCGAGTTACCCATTAAATGCAACTGTTCCAGCCAACCCAATTTTTCGCGGTGCGGACAGTCGGTAAAAACGCTAACCATATTGCTTTTAATCGACCAATCGATTAGCTTGAAAGTTTTGTTAAATAACTCATTAGATGAAGAAAATTGACCAACTTGTTCTGCAGCATTTCTAATGTGTAGTGCACTTAAATTTTCAACAACTGCTTTATTTGCATTATGCTCTTTTCCTGCCGGAACAGCACCTTTAATTTGCAGGTATCTAAATCCGGTGTAGAAAAACTTAGGCCTCCAGGTTTCTAAACCACTGCCTTTCAAAACATAAGTGAAGTACGATGGACCACCGATATTTTTTTGTGTAACCGAGCCATCTTCCTTTAATAATTCGGCAGGCGTAATGCGAATGGTATCACCTTTTTTACCCCGAACTTTCAGCTCAATGGTGGCTGATGAGTTTTGTCCCATATCATAAACCCACTCATTTGCAACCGAAGTAATATTTTGAGGTGAAAAGCTTTCGAAAATTTTAACCGGATCTTCCTTTTGCGCTTTCAGTTTTGGTCCTCCAACAATTAATGAAGTTTTCCATTTTAGATCCTTAAAAGCAGGTGAATTCCAGCCTTGCTGTTCCATATTGGCGTTGTGATCTTCACCACCATAAATGCTGGAGAAAGTAACTGGAGATGGAGCTGTTTTCCAGCTTTGGTCACTGATGATATTTGCAGTGCTTCCATCAGAATATTCAACCAAAACGCGGCAAATCATTTTTGGGTAACCGTAAGCTACCTTTAATTTTCTGTACCGATCTTTAACGGGCGGAACATAATAAAAGCCGTTACCCAGCATCACACCAATTGTATTAACACCTTTATTAATTTGTTTGGTAACATCGTAAGTCACAAACAAAGCTTCCTGATCATATTTTGTCCAACCTGGGGCGAGAAAATCATCTCCAACTTTTGCACCGTTTAAGCTCATTTCGAAATGCCCCAAGCCTGAAATAAAAGCTGTAGCTTTTTTTACTGACTTGGCAACGGCGAAGTTTTTCCTAAACATGGGCAACACATTGCTACCGGTATATTTATCCTTCTTTCCATCAACAGGTAATACATTTACATTCGAATCCGCAAGTTTTTCATAGGCGATCCATTTAGCACCTTTCCAATCTTCCTGAGCCAGTAAACCCATTTGCCAGAAAGCATCTTTGCTCCAGGCAGATTCATTTTTATAATTATCCCAAACCCGAACTTTCCAAAAATAGGTTTTAGTGGATAAAAGTTTTGCACCCTTAAACGGTACCTGAATGGATTGAGATGAATTTACTTTTTTAGTGTCCCAAACATCGCCTATATTTTTATTCAAATTTTCAGCACTGCTCGAAACCAATATCTGATAAGCAGTTTGGGTGACATTGTATTTTGATGATTCCAACTTCCAACTTAAACTTGGCGAAACAAAATCTATCCCAACCGGATTATTTCGATAGCCACAACTCAAATGAGCCACTTTAATATCCTGTGCAAAAAGCGGAATACTTAGCAAAAACAACCAAGAAAAAATTACGATTTTGCTCATGAATTTACTTACACCGTTCAGGGATGTTTAATAGGTTTATAATTTGGTTATCACCACAAAATGTTAATTAAAATTAGCTTCAAAATCAAACGAACAAAGCCTGAATTATTTGCTAACTTTAATTTTTATGTGTAATTCAAATATAAATATTTTTTTTAAATATGAAAACATATTATCTTGTATAAAATTATAGAATGTGTTCTAATCGCAAAATAAGAAAGCATTTTGTATGTTTGAAATTGTAAAAAATACGCTACGACCAAATTTAAACCTGTATGAACGAAAAGGAATCAAAATATCAGGCACCAGCGCTAGATAAAGGGCTTGATATATTGGAATATTTATCCGCACAATCCATTCCCCTATCTCAAACGGAAATTGCTATCGGAATTGAGAAAACACCGAATGAAATTTATCGGATGTTAATGAGTTTGGAAAGCCGCGGATATATTTTACGCGATGAAGTTTCGGGAAAATACAGACTTTCGTTAAAGCTTTTTTATTTGTCGCACAGGCACTCGCCAATGGATGAACTGCGCAAAGCGGCGCAATTTCCGTTGGAAGAGTTGGCCAATACCATCCGTCAATCTTGCCACTTGAGTATTTTGTATATGAACCAGGTGATGGTGATTATCCATGCCAAGAGTCCGGGTCCGATTGCGCTTTCCATTGAAGAGGGAAATCTTTTTCCATTGCCGTTAACGGCTTCAGGTAAGGTGTTACTGGCCTATATGCCTGAAGCAGAACGTTCACTCACGCTTAAAAACAATGCTATTTTTAAAAAATATGCTAAAACTCAACAGGAAGATTTTGTTGATTCGTTAACGGATATTCAAAAAACAGGGTCGTATTTAAGAAATAGTGATTCTGTATCTGGTGTGACCGATATTTCTGTTCCCATTGGAATTGGCGGCAATAACGGTATTATTGCCTGTTTAACCATTTCGATGTTAAATGCTTTAAACGCAGATAAGGCAATCGAAAATGATGTGATTCTTGCCGAAGCGAATAAATGCGTTAAAAAAATTGAACAGAGGATTGGGGTTTAAACCCCCAACCCCCTAAAGGGGGCTTTTGACTTTCTACAGTTTAAACCACTCAATTTCAAAATAAACAGGGCCTATTTCCATTTTGCTTTTCAGCTCCCCCTTTAGGGGGTTGGGGGGTTATATCTCACCAAATAATTCTTCCCTTTTTCTATCTTTATTTCATAATTACCTTGTGTAAGCGCTTTAACTTCAACACCTTTAACAACCGGTTTTGATTTGCTTTTGATTTTAAGCGTACCCGTGCCTACAGCAGAACTAACTTTAATTTCTTTCTTGTTCATATAAACAGAAATATCGCCATTCGCTGTCGGTACTTTACCTTCCATCCATTCTAAGCCACCCAAACTTGGTTCAATGGTGTAAGTTTCATAACCAGCCGTAACCGGACTCACACCCAAATAGTATTTACCCAATAAATAAATCGGACTGGCGCCCCAAGCGTGGCAAAGGCTTTTTCCATATGGGCGACCGTACATTTCTAAATGCTCCACTCCTTTTTTATCAGGATTGTATTCCTCCCAAAAAGAAGTTGCCCCGAGTTTTAACATACCACCCCAATAGTTTTTCATTTCCTTTAAAACGTAAGATTGTTCGCCCATTGCACATAATGCTTCCAACTCGTAAAAGCGCATGTAAGGCGTAGTAATTTTTGCAACCTGATCATTCAGCAAAACGTTCTTTTTAACACCCAATTTTTGCTCTGGCGTGAAATAATCAAAGAAAATTCCGAACATATTGGCATAACGGGTTACGTTGTCTGTTTGCTGATCATTAATTCTGCTGTGTACCAAAGCATTTTTACTTTGATTCCAATACAGTTCGAAAATTTTGGCTTTGAGTTCCTTTGCCTGCTTATCATATTTTGAAGCACCATCTGCATCGTTTGCCAGTTTAGCACACAACGCCATGGTTTCTAAACTTCTGGCATATAATAATTGCTCAAAACTCACTTCCCCATCTTTGCTTAATTTATCAGCCCAATCGATAAATATCCAATCACCCGGCATCCATTCCAATAAACCGTTTTCATTTTTTCTGCCATCAATATATGTCATAAGCGATTGCATTCTTGGATAGATGTCCTGCACAAACTTCTGGTCGCCGGTAAATTTATAGTAATCGTAAATCCCTAAAAACCAATAAAAAGAATAATCCATAATGGTATTAATGTGCGCTGTCACCGGGTCTTTACCACGCTGAGCAAGTAATGTTCTTTTTACAGTTGGCGCATCGAAAAACGAATAATAATTCATTAAATAACTTTGATAAGCATCACCACTCCAAACCCATCGGTCGCGTTTTATACCATCGATAAAAAACTCACGTGTGTTTAAATGGAATGTATATTTCGCCACATCATAAATTTTGTTCAGTTCAGCATCTGATGATTTGAAACTTCCACGCTCGTTAACAGGAGCATACTCGTAAAGCATGGAAACTGAGTCTACCGAAACACTTCCGTTAGGTTGATAATTAACATATCTGAAAGCTTTCGAGAGCGGCATAATAGAATCTTTCTTCTGTGCTAAATCGATATCTAAATGGTCTAGCGTTTCGCATTTGGCGACTGATAAAGCTTCTTCCGGAGATTCTCCGTAATAAAGACTTGCTCTTCCCTTTCCTTTTAATCCATGCAGCTTAATAAAGCCAAAGGTCTCTTTGCCAAAATCATAAAGTGTTCCAGCTTCGGTCTTCTTTTTAGAAACTGCCTGAAGCGGTTTAGTTGGCAATTTAAATTGCGATGGTAATTTTGATGGGTCGGTTAAATTCCAGGAACCAGCCGTTACAAAAGTTGTACCTGATTTATCTGAAACCTTACCACTCTGGTCAATCCATTCCTTGTCTTCAAATGTGGTTAACCAGGTTTCATCAGAAACTACGGTTTTTCCTTGAACAAAGATTGCCGGAACAGCTCCCTGGCTGTAGACTTTTAAACTTAGCTTATGTTTTCCGGCAGGAATTTTTACAGTTTTTGGGAAACCCGAAATCGCCTGACCATCCACTTTAACATTGTAAGTTCCCTCTACAAAAAGTTTTACTTCTTCGGGTTGACTGAGCGTAAACTCTTTATGAAAATCGACCAAAACATAATGGCTATCCATTTTCCAGAACACAGGAAAAAATGAACCACGTTCCGTTCTTCGGTTCTGCATTACATTGCTCATGTAAATATCAAAATCGCCGGGGTACCAAATCCATGATGCTTTCTGTGCAAAAGCTGGAAGAATCAGGCAGCTAAAGAGCGAAAGTAAAAGTATTTTATTGAAGTTTTTCATAATAAATTTATTAAGGTTTTTAACCACAGATGAACATAGATTGACACAGATTTTATCCGTGTTCATCCTTTTTATCTGTGGTTAATATTTTTTAATGTCCGTTAAAGCAAATATAAAGTGCAATCATAACCACAGCTAAAGCTGCCCACGAAACCCAAACTGTTTTATCTGGTTTTTCGGTATTGGATTGGTGTTCTTCGTTTATGGTGTAAATACTTGGCGACCTATCCAACAGGGAAATTAACATGGCGATAATCAATAATCCTGCAAAAATGTAAAAGGAAAGCATCAAATAATGTGGCCAAAAAATGTATTCGCTTGATGGTAAAATCCATAAATAAGTAACGCCAACTCCTAAACTTAAAATTGAACCAACTGAAAGCGTAAAATTTACAGCTTTACGCGTTGTCCTTTTCCAGAATACAGTTAACAAAAACACAACCGAAAGTGGCGGCGCAATAAAACCCAAAACAGATTGAAAAACATCGAAAAGATTTAAACCTTTAATGTTATCAATTGCCAAAACAACAATCACAGCGAAAATACAACCAGCAACTACCGCCCATCTTCCAATACGGATAATCTGTTTATTACTGGCCTTCGGATTGATTTTCTTGACATAAATGTCCATTGTAAAAACGGTGCTCAATGAGTTTAGTGAAGAACCGATTGTTCCAACCAAAACCGCAATTAAAACCACGATAACCAAACCATTCATCCCCGGAGGAAAAAGACTGGTCACCATGGTCATATATGCCTCGTTGGGGTCTTTTAAGTTTGGAAACAGCACATAACAAAGTATTCCCGTTCCGATAAATAGTGGCAATGAAAGGATTTTTAACCAACCTATAAAGCTCACACCCAATTGCCCCTGTTTTAAATCTTTAGCACCTAAAACCGATTGAACCATCGATTGGTCGGTACAGAAAAAGGCCACTGCAGCAACCGGATAACCCAGTAAAATGGCATACCAGGGATATTTTGGGTCGCTGGCGGGTTGAATTAAATTCCAGAAATGGCTTGGTGTTTTGGCGTACAATGCTGATATTCCACCAACTTTATTTAAGCCCAAAAGCATTAAAGAAAGTGAAACCGCAATCAGTAAAATCATTTGAAAAACATTCACTTTGGCAATGGCTTTTAGTCCTCCGAAAAAGGTAAACAAGCCGGCGAACGCTACTAAAACGGTAACCGATTGCCACATTGGGATACCTAAAATCTGGCGGACCAAAAAACCACCAGCGAATAAACCAAGCGACAACCAGGAAATTAAAATCTTAACTAAAGCATACCAGGCTAAGATATTCTGGGTAGAATCGCCATAACGATTACCCATAAACTCGGGCATGGTACTTACTTTTGCAGCCAGGTATTTAGGTGCAAAAACTATCGCCAGCAGGAATAAAAATATGAACGCGTACCAATCGAAATTTACCGCTACGATGCCTGTGCTGTAACCGATGCTCGCAAAGGCCAGCAACATTGACGGACCAACATTGGTACCCCACATATTAAAGCCAATGCTCGACCAGCCTAAAGATTTATTAGCCAGAAAAAGCGTTTCATCATCATCTTTCTTTTTCGAAAAACTGGCCCGGTACCCGATGATGATTAAAATAATCAGGTAGGCAACTACAATGAGGTAGTCTAAGCTGGTTAATCGTTCTACAATATTGTTCATTTGTTAATTTGGTTAGTTTGATTTAGGTTTTGCCACGGAATCACAGAATTCACGGAGCTGTTGCAGGTGTACACGTCATTGCAGGGTACAGTTTATCCCGACACTTCGGTAAAGCAATCACTTTACAATTGGATAGCCAAACCAAAGTTTAAAGATTGTTTCGTACCTCCCAATGACGACCGTTTTATTAATAGTATTTCATATTATTCTGTGTTCTCCGTGTTTCCGTGGCAACAAATTATAAGCCTATCGATTCCCTTGTGATATTGTTAGCTTTCAAGATATCATCAATTTTAACTGGCAAACCAATTTCCATTGATTTATCCATGGCTTGCAATAGCGCAACTGTTCCAATTCCCTCTTTTAAATCGGGATAAGCGGTAAACTTGTTATTAATGCTATCCGCGAAATAATCCAGATAGTTTTGGTATTCACCAGCATGATGGCTTTGTCCTTCGAAACGGAAATAATGTTTCAAAGTAGCATCGCCCCAAGTGATAATTTTTTCCTCGCCAGTTTTAGTTGTGACCGAGTAACGCAATTCGTGGTAGTCAGCCTGGCTTGCACCTTCCGTTCCGCGGAGAATACAGCTCATTCCGCTATCGCGACTTGCAGGTTGCGTCGGACCGGTGTATGCACCACTCACACGGGCAATTCTACCATCCTTTGCTTTAAAAATAAAATGCATCGTATCCTGATTTTTTATTCCTGCTTTCAAACCATTAGCACTCAGCATACCATAACCCATAACTTCTTCAATATCGGGCATGTACCAACGGATGAAATCAACAGGGTGACTTAAACCACCATAAAGCCATTTGAACGATTGTTTCAGCGACCAGCCTTTTTCCAAAAACCAGCGGTGGTCGGCATGGTAATAACTTTCAATGGTAATTAATTCGCCAATTAAACCTTTATCAAAATCTTTCTTTTGGCGCATGGCAGGCTCAAAAAATCGTGAGCTTTGTCCAACAAAAATCTTTCTTCTCGATTTCTTTGCCAGTTCCAAAAGTTCATTAGCTTGTGATAAATCATCAATAAAAGGTTTGGTACAAACCACATGTTTGCCATGCAAAAGCGCCTGCTTAATGTGTTCGAAATGCAAATGGTCTGGCGTGTAAATCGCAATCATATCGATTTTATCACTGGTTAACATATCCTCATAATTGGTTGTCCAGTTTTGAAAATCAAATTCCAAAGCACGTTCCTCGCAAAGCTTTTTATTGGCATCGCAAATTTGTATGAGCTTAAACTTTCTGCTCGCCAATGATGCAGAAATTGTACTTCTGCCCTCTCCTAAACCTAAAATCCCTAATCTTAACATGATATTATTTTTTTTAAGCGTTATTGTTTTTTCTATTTTTTTATCATTCTGAGTGCAACGAAGAATCCGCAACATATGAGCAGTGCACAAACCTTACCCACCAACATTCAAGGATTCCTATTTACGTTAGTTTTCCATCGCTTGCAGATTCTTCCTACGTCAGAATGACAAAATCGGTAACATTTTATTATTCTATCGGTTTAAAAAACACCCAAGTTTCATCAGGTTTTGTGCCTTCAATTCCTTCCTGGTATTTCTTCATGATTGCATTCCATTCATCCACTTTTGGATTGTTTAAAGTCGTTTTCGGGTTCAAATCATCTAATTTTTTTCCTTTCGGGATACTGATAATCAGCATCAGTTGCCTATCTTTTTTGAAAATCGCTAATCGCTGAAATTCTGCATTGCAAAATCCTTTTGATATTTCTGGCCATTTCTCAAATTGTGTTTTATGATAATCAAGATACTCTTTTTGCATTTTCTCATCCTTAACCAAATTGGCTGATAAAATGATGTTATCCCATTCTTCAACAGGTTTATCTCCACAGTTTTTTTCACGGTTAAAATCGTAAAAAAGATTATCATAAAGTTTAGTTTCTGTTGCATTTAGGCGTTTCAATGTTTGTTGCAAACTTTCTACTTTTAAGCTTGAAGTGTAAATTACCAATCGATTATTCCATTTGTACATCGAGCTTGCTAACAGATTATTTTCTTTCGCAAAAGTTTCCAAGGCTTTGTTTGATGGCAGTTTATCATCTTTAAAAATCACTTCAAAAACAACCGATTTATCTTCCGCCTGATTGACACCACGATTGGAATAAACAGATTTCTCTTTTAACAAAAACTGAAAAGGCTTTTCTAAACCTGCCCGTTGTTTGATTTCATTAGAAACTTTTGGTCCGTTGCTTTCCCATAAATTATCTGGTCCGTTGGCATTTTGAAGATACTTCGCGGCAGGCGTCCAATTGTTTTTTATGGTAAAATACGATGAACCTTCATCAGTATATAAATAAAACCAGTGCTCAGGCAGATGCGCATAAGGCGCTTTGTAGATACTATCAATTACATTTTCTGTGATGAATGATTCAGGCTGCGCCGACAAAGTATAAATCCCGGCCACATCATACATGTGTTTGCCATAGTGATGGATTTTATTGGCAGTGATGGTATTATTCTTCATCGCATTCTGCGTTTTTGTCCAACCCCAGCCCATACTGATGCCCGAATAAGAAACATCACTGATTTCGTTGTGCAAAATTTTTATGCCCTGAACATAACCAGCGCCAATGCCCACTGCGCCCCAATCTTCGTTGGTTACATCGGTAATTAAATTGTTTTCAATGCTATCGTTTGTAGAAATTTCTCTTTTATCTGATGGATTGTAAGGTAGATGAACTTCTGTAGCTTCATCTGAGAATGTTCCGATTAGGATTGCCGAACCGCCGATGTCTTTGAATAAACTACCTCTGACAAGATTTTCTGAAGTTCCTTTTTTATAGTCCAACCCAGTTGAGGCCAAATGCTCAAAACGACAATTTTCAAAGGAAGTATGGTTGGCATAAGTAACCTCAACGGCTGATGCTGGTCGGCCAACCCAAGCCTGATTTTCCAATGCAGCTTTATCCGGCGTTCCAGGTATTTTAAGTTTATAAGCATCGAGCATATACATACCTGCTTGGTGCGGAACATGACCTTGTTTTGATGGTCGTAACCAGGTAGAATGCTCAAATGAAATTCCTTTAAAATTGACAAAAGAAACCGGATGGTCAATCGTTCCTTCAATTTTAACAAGGTTTTCAGTAGCTGGCGCTACCACATCAGCGTTAAGCATATTTTCTGATGCTTTTGGCCAATAATAAAGTTTATGATTTTTCAAATCCTCAAACCATTCTCCGGGTTCATCCAAAAATCGAATGGCGTTGGTAAGGTAGAATGCCGAATTTCCAGTTTTTTCAGAAATCCAGGGTGCAGGCCAGGGATGCTCTGATTGAATTCTGCTTTCGGGCTGCAAGAACGATAATTCGGCTGTATTCCCAATAACTTTTACGGATTTGACACGAAGATTTGCAATTGCCCACCATTGATGAATGAGCATTTCCATGCCTTTAATATTGGCAAGATTAATACCTTTCTGGATTGGAATTTTGCATGTTTGCATTTCTTTATCCCAGGATGAAATTCTGCCCATTTCGTCGCCATTGTAGTTTTTGGCACGAATGGCCTTTTTTCCATTTACCCAAAGTTGCCGGAATTGTAAGCCACTTCCATCAAAATCAGGAATGTCTGTAACCCAAATTTTTCCTATGGATTTTTTCGGCAAACCAGCAACATTCCCGTTCAATTTTTTCCAGCCGCTAATTTTCACACCTCCGCTTAAAACTACTTTTTCGGTAGCTATGATTTCCGTCGGACTATCTTTTGTTCCTGAATCTTCTGGGCGGAGCACTATAGGTTCGTTAAGTTGATAAACACCTTTATTAATGATTATCCTAATTCCACCCTTAATTGAAGCATCATTCAAGCGACGTAACTCACGGGCTTTTCTAATAGCGGCGTGGAGTGTAGCAAAAGGGTTTTCTTTGTTACCTAGATTAGTATCCGAACCATTTTTGGCAACATAAATATCTGCTGCGCTCGCTATGGAGGAAAGCAAAGAAAAAAGAATTGCCAGAATCAAAAATGGTTTGGTTCGTGGTGACACGAACCATGACGATTTAGGCGATTGCATGATGCCGTGGTTCGTGTCTCCACGAAACACTAACATGAGGCACCAACGCATTGTGCTTACACAGTTTTCTAATCCATTCATATTATTTCGGTTGAAAAACTGATTTTAGGTAATTGGTATTGGCGCTGAAATTATATTTCACGTTGGTCGGTTGCGTTGCATCTCTACTTCTTTCTACCACTAACCAACCTTTCCAGTCCATATCATCAAGCGTTTCTTTTACTTTTTTCAAATCAATTTTAGGGTCGTTTTGTAACCAAACACCATCTTCATTAGTTGCATGAATCTGGATAATATTTTTCCTTCCTAAAATCCGTAACTCTTTATGCAAATCTCTTCCATTTTTTATTGCATTAGAGAAATTGAAATAGCTTTTTACATGTCTGGAACCTATCTCTTTCAACAACTGAAGTTCGCCTGCGGCATCTAAAGAAGTTTCAATTCCAATTACAACACCTGCTTTGGAAGCCATTTTTCCAGCTACTTTTAATCTTTCTACAATTGGTCCACGCAACTCAGGGTTTTTGACTAAGTCGCCTTGAACACCCAAAGGAAGAAATACAACCTTAACATTCATTGCTTTCGCAGTATCCAAACAATCCTGAATCATTTTTTGATAGGTTGGTCGCGTAGCAAAAGATTGGGCATAAAAACCCGTCATCGCTAATGAGCAGATTTCGAGGTTTAACTCTTTTGCTTTATCTAAATATTCCTGCCTGATTTTCGGGTCTGCCAGCTTATTATCGAAAGTTTCCCTATTGCCCAAACCGCCCATATCAATTTCCAAACCATCGGCACCAATTTCTTTAGTTAACGGTAACGCACTAATTTTCTGGCGTTTTAAAATCATCAAATCAATCACAGCGACTTTATACCTATTCTTTTTCTCGGCAGCCAAAAGCAATTGATTAGGAATGAGCAAGGCACCCGCAAGCAAAGTAGCATTTGTAATAAAGGTTCTTCTGTTTAACTCCATGATTTATTATTTCGTTGCGCTTAATGGAAACAATTTCTCCAGATTTTCAAATCCCATCACTGCATTTTTTGGTAACTTTTCGCCCTTATCACCAAAAACATATAAGGCATTTTCCTTTTCTATAGTGACTTTGCTTTCATCGTATTTTCCGGCTTTATCCTTAACTAAGGCACCATTTAGCTTGAAATTTTTGATTAGGAAATCGTACAACGCAATGCGCTTATTAATGCCAAAATCATGTTTTTCTTCTGGAAGATGAACATTTTCAACTTGATCTTTCACACCATAATAACCATACATTTTTTGAAGATATGGAAAATCATGCTGAGGCGTGTGAGCTGTCCAATCGCTACCGTCTGACACCAATAATTGTGGTCGTGGTGCTGCCATTGCAGCTAATTCTACATTATCAGTTCCGCCACCGCACTGATGGATTGGCATGCCGCTTTCGCATGGACAACCGCCGTAAAAATATGACGACATCGCCACTACAGGTGCGCTTAACTTAATCCGATCATCCATTGCTGTCATTAAAATGGAATGACTTCCGGCACCCGAGCCACCGCTAATTCCAATTCTGTTGGTATCAGTTTCTTTTAGTGATGAGAAGTAATCTAAAATTCTGATTCCGCCCAGCGATTGAACCGTTTGTGCCAGACTACGGCGATGGTCTTCGTATTTAAATTGGAGCATCGACTCGCCCCAGGCAAATAAATCGTAGCTAAAAGCCATAGCGCCCATTCTTGCAATTGTCGCACAACGAAGCTGACAATCGGCTCTGTACCTTTGTTTTTCCCAATGTCCATCAGGACTTAAAACCACGGGGATTTTTCCTTTTGCATTTAGTGGTTTATACAGTGAACCATTAATCCAAACGCCAGGGAGAATTTCTAAAGCAATGTTTTCTACAGAATACCCATCGAAAATTCTTTTAGCCGTAACAATTGGTTTTGAATTAACCTTGGCTGGCAATGGAGATAACATTAAGGCTTTGTACAACTCGGGTTTAATTTCCGCCTTGCGTTTCTCCCAGCTTGCTTTATCGTGATACTTTGTTGCCAACGAATCCAAATATGCCCAACCATCCTGAACTTCCCAACGGTAATATTCATACTCTTTCAACTTGTAAACGCCTGGCTTTTCTTTGTTTACTTTCATATCCAGAGGCGTAAGCACGTTCGCAAGGGTTTCATCTACATCAGCACGGAAACGCCACTCGGCATAGTTTACCCACTTGTCTTTTATTTGTGGTTCGGAATATTTAATCTGAACCTTAAAACGGGTCTGAATTTCTTTTAAAACATCGGCTAAAGGTTTTTTATAAAGGTTATCGCTGTTTTGGGTTTGTGCAGAGAGGTTGGTGAAATGGAATAGTGAAATTGTAACGAGTAAAAAAGACTTAATCGAATAACTAGTTTTCGAAAGAGATTGCTTCGTGCCTCGCAATGACGAAGAGGCGAGGCTTGATGCCAATGAATCCGTCATTGCGAGGTTTGATTTTTCATCAACCGAAGCAATCTCTTTTGGAAGCGTAGATTTTGTCGGCCTACCTCCTAGCAATGACGAAGATGTATTAGTCCAATGTTTTATATAAGTCATTCCAATTCGGATTAAATTCATTTATTAACTTAAGTTTAGCGAGCCTACTTCCCGCTTTTATTTTTTTTTCTTCAGCTATAGCTTCTTCAATACTCCAGAAAAAATTATAGTAAACTAATTTATAGCATTTGTATTTTGAGGTAAAACTATTCGGATATTTATTATTAACATGCTCGTAAATCCGATTCCTTAAATCAGATGTGACACCTGTATATAAAACCATATGATTTTTATTCGTCATGATATAAACAAATCCTCCTCGTTCCATCTTCCCTTATTTATTTTAAAAGAGATTGCTTCCTGCCTTGCAGTGACGATATTGCGCTTGCCATTGCAAAGCTCGTCATGTTCGAGCTGATGCAGCCTAACCGTTCAAATTGAGATTGCTTCGTACCTCGCAATGACGATGAGGTGAGGCATGATGCAAAAGAATCCGTCATTGCGAGGTTTGATTTTTCATCAACCGAAGCAATCTCTTTTAATAAATTAGATTGATTCGTTCCTTGCAATGAAGATGGGCATAAAAAAGATTTCATTTTTCTCACGGCTCTTCGTTTTTAGTTTCGGTAATTACTGGAGCGGTATAACCATTCAGCTTTGGCCAAATGCCATTTTTAATCTTTTTTAGTTTCAACTTTGATGGGTCGACAACTACATGTTTAATTTTTTCCCTTCGCCAGGTATAAATAAAATGCAGCATGCCATCAGAAGTTTGGATAACTGCCGGATAGGAATACTGACTAATCGGTGAATCTTCTAAAATTAATGCGGCTGACCAGTTTTTTCCATCTTTTGAAACCGAAACATTCAGCGGGGTTCTCGGCCCTTTGGCTAAATCGCCCGGAGGCAAAACATGGTTATAAACCAACACGTGGCGACCATCTTTCATGGTTACGGCATCTGTACCAGAGTTGTTATTTGGCAAGGAAGTTTTGCTTAAAGCCGACCATGTTTCACCATTATCATCCGACCATGATTCTACAATTGCCCGGTTCGCCGTTCTGGCTAATATTTGAAGTTTGCCGTTTCCGTGCTGCAAAATACTTGGCTGAATAGCCTTAATACCATTTTCTGGCAATGGACCAACTGTTCGCCAGGTTTTGCCATTATCTTTTGTTACCTCGAAATGGATTTTCCAGCCGTTACCCTCTTTGCTTGAGGGCGCAAAAAGATTTCCGTTGCTTAATAAAACTGGTTTATTTTTAACAGGTCCGATGTAGCCATCAGGTAATTTTGTAGCGTCAGACCAGGTAATTCCACCATCTTTTGATGTTTTCATCAAGCCCCACCACTCTGATGGCTTTGGTCCGATTTTATAAAACAACAATAAATCTCCTCCAGGAACCTGATACAAAACCGGGTTCCAGGTGGGTAATCTTTTGCCACCAGGCTGAATACCATTCGCCACAGAAACTGGTGCCAACCATTTGCCATCAACAAAACGGCTGATATAAATTTCTACATCCGGGTTTCGTTCTTTCGTACCACCAAAAAATGAGGCTACCAAACCGGTTGGTGTTTCAGCGATGGTTGCCGAGTGGCAAGACGGAAAAGGTGCTTTATCGTATAAAAATTCTTGTTTTACAACGCCTGTCTGCCATTTTTCTACCTGAGCCTTAGCGCTTATAGCAAGCGTAAAAGCAAGTCCTAATGTGATGTATATTTTTCTTTTAAACATAGTTCTTTTATTTGAGGTAAATGGAGCATAGAAAATGGGAAATTGATTCGAGTCCGTTTTCTAGCCTCCTTTTCCTATTTCCTATTCCCTTCTTTAGTCTTTTTTGCTTTCTCCTCTTTTATCTTTTTAGTGTAAGCACTGTAAAGCGCTCTCCAGCTGCGACCATTGTTATTTAACATCTGCTCCGATTTCGTTTTGTAAATCTCAAAGATGGCAGAAATCTGTTTCATGTTTTTATAATCTACGGCTTGCTCACGGGCTTGCTTTAAAAAACCCAAAATTTTCGCTTCTTCATCAGCAGTTAAATCCGGAACGATGGCTTTATAACCTTTCATCGTAAAATCTACTTTGCCAATCGTGTATTTATCCAGTATTGTTTCCACTTGCTCTGAAGATAAATTCTTCTTCAAGCCATCCATTAAAGCTTGGTGAACAGTTGCAGGCATGGCCGAATCGGCGATAATTTGTTTATCTAAATCGCTTAACTTATTTCCCGTAACCGGATTAATCCCATCCGGAACAGTAGATGAAGGGTGATCGTTATGCCAGTCTCGAACAGTTGTTAAATGCACTGCAATAGCATTTTCAACCGTTGATTTCTTTGTCGCATCTTTTAAATCTAACGCCGAAACCCATTCCTTCGCTTTAGTTACGATTTCTTCAGGCACTACGACATCTTTTGTTTGACTGAATGTGTTTACCGCGGTTAGCAGTAAAGTAAGTAACATTATTGGCTTTAAAAACTTTCTCATAATTGCATTAATTATTGGTTATCAAATATCTATATACCGCCTTACATGAATGGTCTTGAGGCGAGGTAAAATGTTTATTTATTCCTTCTCCGTCATTCCGACCGTAGCGGAGGAATTTTTTGAACAAGCTTCAAAGATTTCTCGCCTTCGTTGCACTCACTCGAAATGACGAATTTTCTATTTCCCCTCCACCAAAAAAGAATAATCCCCTGAGCCAACCTCATAAATCGCTCTATCTTTCTCCATTTTTATAAATTTTAAATCTTTTATCGATTTCAGTTTCTCTGTAATTTCATTTTTATTTTTTGCAGGAATATAAAGCATGGCTGTAGTGTTTGCAGGAACCGTTACATTCCACTTGAACTGCTTTGCTGTTTTTGTATAACTGCTTTTGATTAATCCATAAGTCGAATTGTAACTGGCATTAACTGAGTTCAAACTACTAATCATCTCCGGTTTCATAATGATTTTTTTGAATGCCTGACTTTCAGATTTAATTCCCGCCAGGTTTTCATAATACCAGATTAGTAAATCACCCAACATCATCACATGGTTTTGAGAGTTCATTTTTGGGTCGGCGGTATTGCCATTCCATAATTCCCAAATGGTTGTGGCGCCGTGATCTACCATATATCCCCAGCTTGGATAAGTTTTTTTCGTGGCGATGGTATAAGCCAAATCCGGTCTGCCATAATCATTTAAACAACGCATTAGCCATTGAATACCCACTAAACCATTGCTCAAATGACCTTTATTGGTTACCTCAACAGTGTAAGTAATATTTTTAAATACCTCATCCACTTTGTTTTGGGGAACCATGCCAAAATATAACGGAATAATGTTATCTGTTAAAGCATTGGCGGCATAATAACCTTTGTCATTATAATATTTCTGGTTAAAAGCATCTTTAATTTTGTTTCCCAAAGCCTGGTAATCCTTAACATCCGCTTCGTTTCCTATCGCCTGTGCAAATTGAATCATCAACTGTGTGAAATGATAATAATAAGCGGTTGAAATTAAGGCTGACGGATACTTTTTATCAGCACTTTTTCCACGTCCAAATTCGATGGTAATGGGTGGCATACACCAATCGCCATAACTATCTTTTGTTAAAATGTACTCTTGCATGTAGCGGTCTTGCATGTACGCCAGCCATTTTTTCATTGCCGGATAATTGTCGCGAACTGCAGAAACATCTCCGGTTTGCTTGTAAACCATTTCTGTAACCAGAAGCATTGCGCCCGGCCAGGTCATGTTATCGCTGTAATAACGCCAAAAAGCGGGTGCAACATCAGGAATCGCACCATCTTCTTTCTGCGAATTTCTAATATCCTGCAACCACTTGGTATAAAATCTGCCGTTATCAAAAACAAAATTTTCGCCATAGGCAACTGCACCTCTATCTCCTAACCAAGGCATGCGCTCATTACGTTGCGGACAATCAATCGGAATTCCTTTATAATTTCCGGCAATTCCCCACCAGGCGTTTTTGAAAATCTGGTTGGTTAAAGCATCAGAAGTTTCGAAAGTTCCAACAGTTTTAATGTTATCGTAAATCATTTTCCCCAGAAAATCATTTACCGAGGGTTGATAAGTATAACCCGAAAGCTCAACATATCTGAAACCACGATAGGCAAAAGTTGGTTCCCAGGTTTCCTGCTCACCGCCCTTTAACGTGTATAAATCGGTACATTTTGCATTGCGAAGATTGGCTGTAAAAAGTTCACCATTATCTTGTAATGATTCTGCAAAACGCATTTTAATTTGCTTTCCTTTTATACCTTTTACTTTGATTTGCAGCCAGCCTACCATATTTTGCCCCATATCCAGGATGTACCGATCGCCAGAGATTTTTTTGATTGACACCGGTTTGAGCGTATTCATCACACGCATATTTTCATTCATCTGCGCTTCAATCACACCTGTCGGTTCCTGAACAAATTCTGCCTTTGCCCATTTGCTATCATCGAAACCGATCGTATTCCAACCAGTTAAGTCTTTGGTCGCATCGTATTCTTCGCCATCGTATTCGTTGTTGGTTCTGATTGGCCCATCAGCAGTGCCTTTCCAACTGTCATCGGTATCAATGTTTGCAGTTGTTCCATCGCTATAAACAATATTAATGTTCATCAGCATTTTCGGGAAACCAAACGTTTTAATTTTATAAGGTTTTTCATTTTGACGCATGGCGAAGAAACGACCATTTCCTAATACCGTTCCAACCGCGTTTTTACCGTTTTTGATGTATGAAGTAACATCAAAAGTATTGTACTTTACATTTTTGGTGTAATCTGTTGGCGATGGTGACAAAACATCCTCCCCAACTTTTTTACCATTGATGTAAAGCTCGTACAAACCCAAGCCAATAATTGAGGCGGTGGCTGATTGTACGGTCTTTGCACTTTGAAATTCCTTTCTGAAATACCTTGCGGATAATCGTGAATCGGTTTTAATATTATCCCATGGGAAAGCCCTGTCGAAACCTATCCAACCTTTTGGCCAGTCTTTGTAATACAACAATCCCATTGAAAAATAATTATTAGCCGACCATTCGCTTTGCCCGGCAGTAGTCCAGACTTTAACCTTCCAGAAAGCTTTTAGTCTGCTTTTGAGTGCGTTTCCATTGTAATTCACATGAATGGATTCGGTGGAATTTACCTTTCCTGAATCCCATAAATCGCCCTCATTGGCATTTAATTTTTCTAACGATGAAGCAACCAAAACCTGATAAGCCGTTTGCATTACATTTCTTTCTTTTGAAATAATGTGCCACGCCAAACGAGGTTTTTGAACATCAATTCCTAGAGGATTTGTAAGCATCTCGCAGGTGGTATTTTGCAACGAAACCTGCGCCAAAACTGTGTTAAGTGGCAGGAGCCAGATGCTGATTATCGCTATGTAGATTTTAATGTTCATTTACGCTTTGCGGTTGATTATACCGATTTCTATATTTTTTATTTTTTCCCGCTGATTTTGGAGATGTACGCAGATTTCTAATCTCTTTCTGTGTATATCCGCGTGATCTGCGGGATAAATCTTTTTTCCTATCATTTCACTAATTAGATTGCTTCGTCGTGCCTCCTCGCAATGACGACTATCGAATTGAAAAGTCAAAATACAAAGTCATATTTAAAGCCCTGCTCGGTTCTTTATCAAAATCATAAAAAACATGTTTCATTCCCATCGGACCAGTTGTTTCTGGCTTTTGCGTTTTCGTTCCAATTGCCGAAATTCCATTCATAAACGAAATATCTCCCGTTGGAAAAGTCGGGCTCATGTTATCCCATTCCGTATCTTTCGATTTCTTCGGCGTAAATAACCTTAAGAAAACATCCTCTCTATCGGTTAGCACTTTAAAATTTTGAGATTTCCCGATAAATTCACACCAATACATATTTGAGTAATAACCCTTAAACTCTGGATATTGCCAAGCCGGTTCTCCAGTTGCCGAATCGTTGTAATCTTTTTTCCAGATGTCAAACTGCTGCCCTTTCATCCTGTTTTTCCAAACGCGGTATGGTCCGTTGCCTTTATATTCAACTGATTTGATTTCACTTTCAGGATAAGAAAAATTTAATCCTACGAATGTGGTGAAATATTCAGCAGGGAAATATTTTACTTCCATTTTTAACCAACCCGATGGATAAATTGTCCATTGCAAAGTATTCCAGCTTTCTTTTTTATCAAATTTGGATGAAATAATCAGATTTTCGCCGTCCATTTTAGTTGTAAAGTTTTTGAAATTATTCACGCCTTCCTGTAAAATCGGACCATTAGAAAACGGGATTACACCTTTAGCATTTTTAGCTTGCTGCAATAATCCGGTGGTTTTATCAAAAGTTAAATCGATACCATTTGCGGAAACCTGGAAAACTTTCGCATCTTCCTTTAAAATCACTTTTGATGAAGCTGTTTTCACCACAAGTTTCGCTGCATCGGATGCAGGCAAAGTAATTGGGAAACTCCAGGTAAAAAGTTCTTTTCCGTAAACATCCTTTGCTGTTAAATACAAAGCATCAAAACTTCTCCAATCTTCCGGAAGATTAATTTGTAATTTCCCTTTTTCGAATGGTTTAATATTTGGCGCATCAGCTTTTCCAGCCTTAAAATCTGCATCGTCGCTAGCTTTAAGTTTTTTCAATTTCCAGTCGAAAGTGCATTGATTAAGATTGGTAAAAGCATAACGATTTTCCAGTAAAAATGAACCATCAAAACCAGCTGTCATTTCTCTTTTCTCTACAAAAACCGGGCTCCAAACTTCTTTAATGGTAAAGAAACTGCCCTCTTTTTCGTGATAAGGGCCAACAATTCCATCCGGACCGTGGTTTCCATCGGTGTCCATTTCTCCGTTTTTATCGGTCCGCACAACGGCCTGGTCGGCAAAATCCCAAAGGAAGCCACCGGCAGATTGCGGGTTGTGCCACATCGCATTCCAATAATCTTCAATGCCTGCGCCATGACCACCATCCCACATGCCATGCAAAAATTCGGTAGGCATTAAAATGTTATGTCCATGGTCGTAGTTTCCAATTCCATAGTTAAACTCACGGTAATGCGTGGTTTCAAATCCATTAAAAACTTCCCAAGGGTGAATGAGAGGGCGTTTTTGAATATCTTCTTCAGCAAAAAGGTGGTCGAGTTCGCGATTGTGTCCGCCTTCATTTCCGTTTGCCCAAAAAATAATCGATGGATGATTTTCATCATTCAACATCATTTCTTTCATCAGCTTTGTTCCTGTTGGCGTATCGTAAGTGCCATGCCAGCCGGCGAGTTCATCCATCACAAATAAACCTAGTGAATCGCAAACGTCCAAAAAATGCCCGTCAGGCGGATAATGCGACATCCGTACCGCGTTCATGTTCATCTCCTTCATTAGTTCAACATCAGCTATGCTGATTTTTTTACTTGTTGTTCTGCCCGAATTCGGATAAAAAGAATGACGGTTTACGCCTTTGAATTTCATTTTTACGCCATTTACGTAAACGCCATCACGTTCTTTTACTTCAATGGTTCTGAATCCTATTTTTTTTGAAACTTGATGAATTTCTTTTCCTTTTTTTATTAAAGTAAAGGTAGCTGTATAAAGGTTTGGAAACTCTGAAGACCATAATTCGGGATTTGAAAACTTCTGGTTCAACACCAATTTTTGATTTCCTTTTTTAATAGAAGTGGTCAACTTATTGCCAAATCGCTTTCCATCTTTGCCAAAAATTTCAACTTCAACTTTGTCGGCTTCGCCAGTGTAAGCGAACTGAACATTTAAATTTCCGTCAGCTTTTGCATCAATCTGAATTCGATCGATATGCGTTTGCGGTAAAGACTCTAAATAAACAGGTCTGAAAATGCCACCAAAAATCCAGAAATCGGCTTTGCGTTCCGCCTCGTTAACCGACTGATTGGAAGAATGCTTGGATACTTTTACTTCAAGCAAATTGTCACCTTGCTTTAATAGTTTTGAAATATCGTATCTGAAAACATAAAATGATCCCTGGTGAATCTCTCCAGCTAATTTTCCATTGATTTTAACTTCAGTATCGGTCATCGACCCTTCAAAAACAATATTGACTACCTGGTTTTTCCACGCTGTTGGTACATTGAATTTGTATTTGTACAGCCCTTGCTCCTTGCCTTTATTCGCTTCTTTATTAAAACCATAGTTGTATTTCCCGAAACCGTGTAATTCCCAGTTGGAAGGCACCGGAATGGTGGTCCATTTACCGGCATTCATTCCCTCGGTGCAGAAGAAGTCCCAATTTACAGTATTGTCGTTTCCAGTTCCTGAAAGATATAGTTTTTCTGTTTGTTGTGCTTTTACCAAGCCAAACATCATTGTTAAACAAAAGAAAAGTATAAATCTGCGTTTCATTAATTGGTTTTAAATTGTTTGGTTAATGGATTATTGGTTCGGAAAGGCAGCGCTGGTAACTCATTGCTGTACAAATTTCCTGTTGGATTTTCTGTCCAGTTATAACGAACAGCGCTTGGTTTTGAAATTTCTTTTGAGGATACGACAACCTTGCCGTTTTTTAAAACCGCATCAGCGCTCACAAATTTCCCACTAGCATCGGCAATTGTGAAACCGGTGATATTTGTTGCGTTCGTTGTTTTTAAATAATCGAAATCTAGTAAAGCTTGATTATTTTTAAATGAAACCGCTTTAAACACTGGTCCTGAAAAATCTATTTTTTGGTTGTAGGTTTTACCTAAGGCCAAAAGTGCCAACCTGCGGCCAACTTCCCATTTATAGGTTGGATGCAAGTCGCCGCCGTTATCATTCAAATCATTGGTCGATATCATTCCGGTATTAGGCAAACGCAGAATTTGTTGTTGTGCTTCCCAAAAGTTTGGCTGCGTGTCGGCTGTAAGTACAACCTTATCACTTTTTTGCTTGCTGTAATCGAAAGGTGCAATCTGCACGTAATAAAAAGGCAGCTGTTCTCCCCAGGCTTTGCGCCAAAGATTAATTAAGGTTTTCAGTTTGTATGAATAACTGATGGTTTCGTTCAAGAAACAATTGGTTTCGCCTTGATACCAAAGAAAACCCTTGATTTTGAATTTAGCCAAAGGCTCTATCATGGGTGTATAAAACTTGCCAGGGTCGTTGCTCACTTTTTGGTTTTTAAAGTATGGCTCCTGGGCAAATGCTTCAGGCGCAATCCAGGGCTCGATCGCACTGCCCGAAACGGAAGAAGAAATCATGCCGACAGGAATGCCTAACTTCTCCTGAATTTCCTTCGCAAAAAAGTAACCCACCGCCGAAAAAGCTCTTAAAGCTGAATCTTCTGCAATAGCCCAACTTTTATGGATAGAATCTGGCTTTGTCAATTGTTTACGGTTAACAAGGAAAATCCTGATTTGTGTATTTTTTGCCTTTTCCACCTCATCAGAAGGAAAACCTAATTTTTCGTTTTTAGGTTTTGGAATTTTAGCAAGCTTACGCATTTGATATTCCATGTTCGATTGACCAGAGCACACCCAAACTTCCCCCACCAAAATATTGGTTAATTCGATTTCGTTGGAACCAGAAATGGTCATCGTTTGCGGTGTTGCTGATGTTTTCAAAGGCATTAAAACCACAGACCAATTTCCGTTTTTATCAGTTACTGCCTGCTTTTTTTGCCCAGCGAAAGTGACTTCCACTTTTTCGTCTGGCAAAGCGTAACCCCAAATGTTGATGGGTTTCTCACGCTGTAAAACCATATTGCTTGATAAAATTTGAGGCAAAAGGATTTTAGCGTTGGCAGAAAAGGAAAGTAAAGAAAGTAGAATAATCATCGCCGTCATTTCGAGCGAAGCCGAGAAATCTTTGAACCTAGCGAAAAAGATTTCTCGACTGCGTTGCACTCCGCTCGAAATGACGGCTTTATTGGTTCTTGAAGTCGTAAAAACGCTAAACCCTAAACTCAAAACACGAAACTTATTCCTCATCCTAAAAGCCTTCCGTTTTTAAATACTTAATTGAATAAATCGCTTCTTTTTTCTCAGATTCGCCTGCATTTTTCAAATCGTAAGTTTGGTCAGCAGGTGTATCTACATCAGGGAAACGACGGGTATCACCGGTTCGGAAAACAATCCTGGAAACATCAGCCACCGGCTGAAAAGCTAAACTTAAAGAAAGTTCTTTTCCGTTGACTGTTAGTGAATAAAACCTGGTGTGTGCATCTAATTTAATTTTGATATCGTAACTTTTCCCAGCCTCGTATTTCATGAAGTTTTTATATCGTGCACCAGCTTTTCCGCTTAAATTTCCAGCGGTATCAAAAGTCAAACGAACACTTGCCATTCCTTTTGCGTCCTGTAATTCAATCTCCAATAAGCCGAAATCGTTCTGCTTTGGTGTAACCGAAAAAGAAGTGATGATTTTCTTCGATGCAGGAAACAACCGTTCTGCTTTTGCGTAGTCAAATGGGTCTTTGTCTTTCAGAACCAAAGTGCCATTCTCCACTTTTACAGGTGCCCAAAGCGGACTGTAAATATTCCATTGCTCCAGTTCTTTCCCTTTTGGTAACTTCCCAAAATCATCATTCACGTGAGCTGTAACTTTATCATTAACAGGTAGCGGAACTGAAGAAACCCAAATATCTTCTTTGTTCATGCTGTAGGTAACCCATAATTTATCATCAGCAGGTTTGCCATTTCCTTCAATAATGCCACGAACATATTGTGGACCATAAGATTTGTAATTCCCACCGTAACGCATCGGCGTAATTTCGCCGTTGATTAAAAGCAAATTGGTGTAATCTAAACCATTTTTACTGGTTGAAATGGCTAGCGGCCATCTGTATTCTGAAGGATTATAAACCGTTGCAAAATTCCCGTCTGCTGTTTTTTGACCCCAAATTTTAGCATTGCTGTTTACAAAACCAGGCGCACGAAAAGCGCTTTCCGGCCAGCTTTTACCATTATCGGTACTGATTGCAGTCAAGGCATTCTTCCACAAACCAACCACTCTTCCATCAGGAAGATGATAGTAGCTAAATGCCTTGTATTGCTTTTGCAAAGTAATTAAAGGGTCTTTCCTATCGGCTTCTTCATTCCATTGCTGCGTCATTAATCTGTTCGCCAGCAATTCTCTACAAGCGGCAACAAAAGCTTTATTTTTACTTTTTGTGAAGTATGGATATTTAGTGTTTTTTTCTGAATAACCTGGATTGTAATGAATGAAATAAATCGGTCCGTATTTTCCATCGGCCTGAATTTCGCGAACGGCTCTACCAATTCCATGCCCGTCATTCGGGTCGTCTTTCGCGTCGAAACTGATGGCGTAAAAACCTAAAACCAGAAACACGTTTTTAGTAGAAACGTAAAATCCCATACGCTGATGCATCACGGCATCTAAATTTTTGGCCACATCAGTTCTACCTTCTTTTGTGGTACCATCGGCAATTCTGTAAATCGGAAAAATCACATCTGGTTTTGTCCAAGTATAACCATCAGGGGAAGATTGTAATAAGGTTTGTCCTGGCGGAATACTTTCCCCGACTTTATCACTTAAATATTCTACGTAAAATTTGTTATTCCAGTAGGCTAACATTGGAGCATGGTTATACGTCCAGCCAAAGTTTTCGGCCAACTCCGGATGTTCTCTGTTTGCCCGGAATGTTTGAATATTATGAACACCTACCACAGGCGTTAGTTGACCGTGGTGGTAATCGGCATTAACCAAAGTTTTTCCAGTATAACGTACCGTATCCTGCGCCTGAGAGGTTGATAGCGCAATCGTAAATGGTAACGTTAAGCAAAGTATTTTAAATATTTTCATTCTATTATAAGTTTTGTCATTCTGAGGAACGAAGAATCTATAACCAATTAGCACTATCTGAAATTAAACTATTAACACCGTCAATGCTTAGTTGAGATTAGTTTTTCATCGCTCTGAGATTCTTCGTGCCTCAGAATGACAGCGGTTGCTAACGTTTCTTCCTCAATCTGTCTATCACTTTCCTTTTCACTTTTATGATCGTTCCGTGTTTATGCCCTTCCGGGATGGAAACCTCTTTAGTTACATCCTTGAAAGTTTTAAAATCGGAAGTTTTGTAGGCCGAATAAATCTTCTGACCGTAAGCATCGAAATAAATCAGCCAATCGTTTTTTACTTTCACCACCGTCGGTCCTTCGGTTAACTTCGGACTAAATGTATCCGAAACATTTTTATAAGGACCCAGAGCATCTTCTCCAAAAGCCACTTTTAAATTCCTGTTTGGGCGGGTATTATCTTTCAAAACCAACACATAATCTTTTGTTGCCCGCTTCACAATTACGGCATCAATCACACTAAAACCTGGGTCTAAAAATAATTTTTGTTCAGAAAAGGTCACAAAATCTTTTGTCGTTATCGAATACATTCGATGGTTATTTTCTTCCTCCTCCATTCCTTTAGCAAAACGAAATGGTATAGTTGAAGCCCAGATGATTACGAAGTCTTTCTTTTCCGCATCATAAAAAATTTCTGGTGCCCAAACGTTAACCGTTTTCGGCTCTTTTTCCATTACTGGAAGAAATTTTTGCGCACTCCAGGTTATTAAATCTTTTGAACTTGCATAGCCGAATCCTTTATCACTTTTCCAACTGCAGGTCCATACCAAATGAAAGGTTCCATCTGCTCCCTGAACGATTGATGGGTCACGCATCACTTTTTGTGTACCAACTTCAGGCTTTAAAAACGTTTTGTTTAAATCAGTCCAGTGGTAGGCATCGTAACTGTATAAAAATCTCAATCCTTCGTTTGCCGGTTCATGAAATGAGGTAAACAAATATGCCTGTTTTGAGCAAGAAGTTAATCCGCACAAAGCCAGGACAATGATGGCTAAACGAAATGATGATATGAATTTTAATTTAAACACTTTATTTGTAATAGTTATTTTTCTTTGTTCACAGTTAGGTTTGTCATTCTGAACACAGTGAAGAATCTTCAACCCATAAGCACAATCAACAATTACCCGATGTCTTAAAGACAACATCATATATGCTCGGGCAGTGTTAATCGGCTTCAGGTTCTTCGTGCCTCAGAATGACAGCAATATTAATGCTTGCTCTAATTGAGATTGCTTCGTCGTTCCTCTTCGCAATGACGACATACCTTATTTTATACCTTATCCAAAATCAACACCCAGTCGTTGCCATTTGCTGGTTCTCCTGGTGGATTAAATTCTTTAATTCCTTTGTTTTCAAATTTCCCTATATCCGTTGTCTTTCCCGTTCTGGGATCGAACCAGGAAGCTTTCACATCATCACCATCTGTTTTTCCTAACTGCACACTGAAAGTCCGGCCTGTGTAAGTATAAAACATAGCATATTCTTCACCACGGGTGGCTAAAACCCTATCATATTTTTCTCCGTTTGAGCCGGCTACCAAAGTCTGGTCAGGAACACGGTCGAAATACGAACGCGATAACATTAAATCTTTCAAATGTTTCATTTGCATAGCGCCTGGAGCGTTTATCGCAGTAATCCATTGGTCTTTCGGACCATAAGCAGGTTTTAAATCTGTTTTTTTGTACATCTGCATCACCGAATTATGCCCATAGGTATAACCAAAAGCACCGGCGAAAACCGACCAATAACCATATCTACGCACATCAGCGTCTGTCCATCGAGGTTCCCTTACATCATGCAAACCCTGCGGAATATCCTCGTAAGAAGGTTCTCCATCAATTGTTGGTTTGGTTGGTTTAAGTTTATAATCAGATTCAATGTATTTCCAGTTATCCTCTCCATAATGCAATTTTTCTTTTGCAGAAGTGTCCTGACTGTAACGTCTGTGTCCAGATTGAATCATGTCAAAATCATTCCACTTTGCATTATGGAACCATGCAGAAGAGGCCGTTCTCCCGCGAGGGTGAAAAGTCATCAAATGATTTGGGTCATTTGCCCGTATGGTTTCGCCAATGGTGGTCCAAACTTTCAAACCATCGCTCCCTTTTATATCGCCACCATTTAACCAAATGATATTCCATTTATCCTTATATCTATCTGCTAAAAATTTAGCATAAACTTTGGCCTGAGCTTCGTTAACCTTTTTCTCTTTTACATTCGTACCCCAAACCGGAACCAAAGCCATATAAAGTCCTTTTTCTGCAGCTTGATCAACCACGTAATCGATGTGGTCCCAATAATCGTAAGCAGTAGAATCTTTATACTCATTTTTATCGGTCACAACAGGTTTTGAAACATCTTTACTTACTAGAGCCGAATCCCCATAAATATTTTTAGCCGCTACATCATGTAAAACCATTACCTGAATCACATTGAATCCTTTTTGTTTTCTATCTTCGAGGTAAGTATTTGTTTCTTCGCGGGTAAGTCGGCTAAACAATAACCAACCGGTGTCGCCTAGCCAGAAAAAAGGCTTCCCATCTCCTGTAGTAAAGTACCTGCCATTTTCAGAAACTAAAAGACTTTTATCGCCAAAATGTGGTTTTTCCTTACAACCGAAAATGGTTAAACACAAAAATGTTAAAAGGTAAAATGTAGATTTTAAAGTCATATTTTATATTTTGTTAATGAAGATTAATTCATCTCCAGTACCCACTTTATTTATTTTCGCGATAGCATTACCGTTAACTTTTTCCTCTTTTAGGATGGCTCCGGTTCTACTATTTAATATTTTCACACTGAATTTCCCGGCAGTTTTGGTTAAATCTAAACCGATGGCTTCTGCCGATGCATTGTAAAAAAGATAGGTTTTGCCTGCATTTTCCAAACCGTATTGTTGTTTGTTTTTACCTATCGGGATGATTGGTTTCAGTGTTGAAATTGCATTTGATAAGGTTTTATCAAGATTTTGAACATTTGATAAGGAACCTCCAGCCATTAAAACTGCCCAACCGAAAGCATCAAAGTTATCGCCCGAATAAATCACTGCTTTCTCAGGAAATTTAGTTTTGTATTCAGAAACCGCATGATAAACTTCTTCGAATGATGTTTTCTTTGGCTTAAGCAAACGGGCATGTTGGCGTGGCGCTAAATTTTGTCCGCCTTGCGGTGCATAAGCTGTTCCATCTGCCTGGTAATGCCAGTATCTGATGTCAATTAAATCAACTACATCAGCTCTTTGTTTATCTGCTAAAATTGCATCCTGCACATCTTTGGTAACACTTAACCCAACGATTGGATGTTTGCCCGTTTCCTTTTCCCATTCTTTAATGGTATCAATCCAGAACTGCACAAAATGCAATGGACCAGTAAATTCGGCACCAATCAATTGAATCACCCCAGAGTTTCCATCAAAATTTTCAAGACATTTTCTGATGTAAGCTTTATGTATCGCTTTGCGATTTTCATTGCTGACATCGTAAAACTGTTCCGCCATGAAAATGCGTTTATCACCAGCGTAAGGCACAGGCTCAGGGAAACCGGTGTTGTTGATGTTATTTGCAGTACGCCAAGGGAAGTCGGCATAATGTGCTCCGGCCTCGATAATATTGTGCTGGAAATAGTTCTGATGAATAAGAACCAAACTTTTCTGGTCGGCCAAGTTTGCGAAGGTTTTTAATCTATCCCAGTACCAAAGGTTATACTTTGTGATGTCGTATTTACTTAGGCCATCCCAGGCTTTATCTTGTCCGCTTCGGGCAAAAGGCAATTCATAAAATGGCGCCCAAACTTCACCGTCCATGCGACGAATGCGTTCGTGGTCATCCCTTCTTCTATCGTACCAAAGGCCGTAATTATGGTCTAAAACTTTAACCGAGCCATTTTTCATGGAATCAGTAATTTCATCTAAATCATCTGTTAAACCATTTCCTTCACGACCAGGAACGAAGCGGGTAACATGAAATTTAGTTTTTTTCAATCCATGCGGACGAGCACTGCCGTTCCACCATGGCACATCCTGGCGATTGCCAACGACGATTTCATTACCGCGAACCAGCCAGCCATTTTTAATGGTCATTGCATCAGCAAGTTTTGGTTCAACGAATTTATCTAGTCCTATCTTATCAATAGTTTTAGCGCCTGTAGATTCAGTTGATATTTTGTTTCTTTCAGCAGCGCTATCGATATATTCTGATACGGTTAACGCAGGTTTGGCCGCAACTTTGGTTAACTTTTGGGCAACATCAACTGGCGGACTACTCGATGCTTCGGTTTCAACAGGTAAAACAAAAGCCCTTGCATCAATTTCATTTCCTAATCTGTCTTTTAGCTGCGCATAATACAAACTACGTGGCTGGATTTGCTCGTTAGACATGTCCCAATAACCATTTCCAGAGAATTGGGCCCAGGTTCCAAAAGCCCAGTTTTGCGCTGTTGGTGGTTGAGGATTATCAACTCTTGCCGCACTACACTGCCAGAAAACACTGTTTGCAGCACTCCAGCCGGCTCCTTGCCCATCCTGACCGCGATTTAAATAACTTAAAGCCTGTCCATCAATGTTTACGATATCGAACAACACACCCGATGCCCAGCTATCAATTGTACCACTAAAACTAAAAGGTAAATAAGATTGGCATTGCACAAAAACATTTGGTCCAGGCGCACAGAAGCCTACCGCAAAATCATGGTAGCCATATTCCGAGTACAATCGTTGAAAAAGCGTCTGTTGTCCGGTCGTGTAAAAAGTATTGCGGCGTTCGCCACCGATTTCGGAGATTGGAGCAAGCGATTTACAATCCTCAACGGTAATTCTTTTTGCCGTTTCTAATACATTTACAGCCGAACCTGCAAAATGCTCAAAAACAACCTGACGAACCCAGGCATCTTCTGCATTTTCTATCGAAATGGCAGTCCAGCGGTGGTATTCATCTTTAATATTTTCTTTGTGATAATCTGATTCAAGCTTTAGGTTTTCAATACCAGATTGTGAAATTCTTCCATCCCATTGGTATTTCGAAACGGTTGCACCGCCGAATTTAGCATCTAAAGCTGTTGTAATCGGTGCATCGAAAGTGATTGTAGAACCATTAATTGCGGTTATTTTTCTATCCCAATGAATATCTCTTGTTCCAGGTTTCCAGCCTAAAGCACTTTCACCGCCACCAAACTCAACTGTTTTTAAGGTTTCAATCCATTCTTTTGTTGATGGGCGATGGATGATAATTTTATCGCCAACCTTAAATCCTGAGGCGTTTGATAAAGTAATTTTGGTTGAATTTACCGGAACATAATGATCTGTTATCGCAATTGGTGATTCCTCAAGTTTGTTGTTTTTGCCTAAAATTCTGATGACTCCAATCCGATCTAAACCGGTTGCGAAGATTTTTGTACCGTTTTCATTTGCTCCGCTGCCGCGAAGAATTACGCCAGATGCAGAGATTTTTAGAGTCCCTGCAACTTCATAAGTTCCCTTTTCCAGCAAAATTGCACCACGCAAGCCATCTTTTCCAATAGGTAATTTTGAAACATAATTGATGGCAGATTGAATTCTTAGTGTAGCATCTCCTTTTGAAACAGGAACAACTACTTTAATTGAAGCGTTTGGAATGGCTTTCTCGCCTGCCATATAACCTGCATAAGAAAAATCTGGAATGCGGTTGCCTTGCTCATCAGCTGTATAGGCCAATTTTCCATCCTTATTTTTAAAAATTGGCTTTGGTGGTTCAATTGGCTTTGTTTTTTGAGCATAAGAAAAGTTTGCAACTAAAAAAAACATCATCAAAATTGATAAGCTTTTTAGTTGTTTTACTTTTAATATGTGGTTAGTATTTGGCATTTTTATTTTGTTATACTTTCCGTCATTGCGAGGCACGAAACAATCTTACAATGGAGGCTTTCGCATTAGGATTGCTTCGTGCCTCGCAATGACGAACTGGTTAAGCAATGTGCGTAGTATTTCGCTTTGGTCTTTCCCTTTGAACTTTCTACTTTCAACCTTTAACCTTTAACTTTCAACCCTATTATGGCCTCACTTTACTCACATCCACTAAGCTATTCAAATAAACTTCGATATTGGCATAACCAGATTTCGAAATTTTAGCAGCATCTTTTGCATCTTTTGGATTCAATCCGTTTTTTATTTCCCAGGCGTCAGGAATACCATCGTTATCAGTATCCAAATAAGGTTTTCCTTTATATTCCGGATAACCACCAACTTGAGCAATATCTGAAATAATGCCTTGTTTATAAGAATCAGCAGGTAAACGACGCTTTACATAATTTTGTGGAGCAGGCAATTTCCCATCTTCAACATGTTCAATTTTACCAGTAGCAACCTGTTTAACGATACGCTGGTCAACAGCATCGCGAACAGGTAATGATGCACCTGCATTTGCAAGCACATAATCATAAGCTTTTTTGGTATCGATGATGGATATCTTCGCCATTGGCAAAGGCTTATCTGTACGAATAGAATCCAGCAACTTTTGCTTATCGCGTTTGCTTTCCGGCTGAACGCCGCCGTCCCAATTATTTTTGGTTACTTTCTCGTTGCCTTCAACGATGTTACCGGTCACGTAAGCACGACCGAATTCATTTGTATATCTTTTATCTCTTCCAGATTCTGGTTTTAAGATGCGGTAAGAAATTGGCTCTCCGGCAGGTGTAATAGGCCCAGGTTTGTAATAATTGTTTACGAAACTATAAAAGGAAGCATTATCGCCACCATCGGCACTCCTGTTCCACCAGTTAAAAACTACATTATTAGCAAAACCAAAATCGCCATACATTCCAACAGAAGGATTTCTGGCAATGTTTGATGCCCAAAGGTTGCGCATGAAAGTAGAATTCAAACCACCAATTGTACTTCCAAAAGCATGATTATAGGTATCTAAAGCCTCAGAGAAAATAGAGTTCTGAATGGTCACGTTTACTGTAGGCAATTTCTCAGGCTTGGAACCATCTTTCTTATCATAAACATGGCGATAAATCGACATATTTTCGTCTAAACCCCAGCTTGCAGAAACGTGGTCGATTATGATATTACCCACAGGATTGCCACCAATAGCATCATCTCTACGCGTCACATCAGTAGCGCCACGACGGAAACGTATGTAACGAATCACCACATCGTGAGTGTCAATCCAGATTGATTCACCAGCAACACATACGCCATCGCCAGGTGCACTCTGACCCGCAATCGTAATATATGGTGCACGAATACTCAATGGAGATTTTAAACGAATGATTCCGGCAACATTAAAAACAACAATCCTTGCACCTCCTTGCTCACAAGCTTCACGCAAAGTACCCTTGCCTGAATCTTCCAGACTTGTAACTACGTAAACTTTTCCACCACGACCGCCAAAAGAATAGGCTCCGCCACCTTCAGCACCAGGAAAGGCCACCATTTTCGATTGTGGTAAGTCGCTTGGTTTTGCTGCCCATGGAATATAAGGTTTACCCGCTTTAGCCTCGGCATCGATTATTGGCTTAACTTTTAGAAATTGCTGGTCTGCCCTGCTTCCTAGTTTTGCCATCAATGAATCAGCCTTTTTTTCCATCGCCTCAGGAATCACAGGATATTGCGCAAAGGCAACATTTCCAATGCCACAGAGCGCAATAATGCTTAAAAAAGAATTCCAGTTGCGCATACTAGTTAGGTTTTACAGTTGAAACGGAAACTACACTGTTTAAATAGTTTTCGATATTCGAATAACCATTTTTAGTAATTTTTGCTGCATCGGATGCATCTTTCGGGTTCAAACCATTTTTCAACTCATAAGCATCTGGCATCCCATCATTATCTGAATCTTTGTAAGGCGTTCCTTTATAATCCGGATAACCGCCTACCTGAGAAACTTCTGTAATTATGCCTTGTTTGTATGAATCTCCCGGTAATCTGCGATGTTCAAATTGAAATGCCGATGGTTTAGCATCAGGATGAACTTCAATAATTCCTGTTCTTACCTGTTTTACTATTCTTGTATCAACAGGATCTCTTTTCGGTAAAGTTGCGCCTACATTTGTAAGCACAAACTCTTTAGCTTGAAGAGTTGGAATGATAGATATTTTAGGCATTGGAAAAGGTTTTTTTGCCCTCATTGCCGCAAAATATGGCGAAGCTTGCTCGAAAGTCATTAAACTTCCTTTTTTATCTTCAAGCTGTACGCCACCGTTCCAGTTATCTTTAGTTACTTTATCGTTGCCTTCGATAATATTTCCATCTACATAAGCTCTTCCAAAAACAACATATGGCAATTTACTACGACCAGATTCAGGCTTTAAGATCCGGTAAGAAATTGGGTCTTTAAGCTCAGTAACTGGTCCCGGTTTATAATAATTGTTGATGATATTATACTGTGCGGTGTAATCGCCACCATCAGTAGAGCGATTATTCCAGTTAAAAACTACATTGTTTGCAAAATTGAAAATCCCATTCCAGCCAATTGATGGATTACGAGCACCGTTATCAGCCCAAAGATTGCGAACAAAAGCACAGTTTTCGCCGCCCAATGTAGAGCCAAAAGCATGGTTCCAATAATCCAAAGCTTCAGAGAAAATAGAATTTTGAATGGTGATGTTTACTGTTCCCAATTTGTCTTCGATTTTACCTGTACTGTCGTTATACATGTGGCGATACATCGACATGTTTTCATCCAATCCCCAGCTTGCAGAAACGTGGTCAATCATGATATTTCCTACCGGATTACCACCAATTGCATCATCGCGGCGACCTACAAAAGTTTCGCCTCTGCGGAAACGCATATAACGCACAATAACATCATGCGTATTTAACCAAACTGATTCGCCTGCAACGCAAACGCCATCGCCTGGTGCGGTTTGACCTGCAATAGTAATATATGGAGCACGAATAATTAGTGGCGATTTTAGGCGAATGATACCCGCAACATTAAATACCACAATTCTGGCTCCACCTTGCTCACACGCATCACGTAACGAACCCGGACCGCTATCATTTAAATTTTTTACAACAATAACTCTACCACCGCGGCCACCGAAACTATAAGCGCCACCACCTTCAGCACCTGGAAATGCCAATAATTCTGATTGAGGTAAATCTGTAGGTCGACCCGCCCATGGGATATAAGGTTTGCCTTGTTTAGCTTCTGCTTCCATAATTGGTTTTGCTTTTTCCCATGCAATATCTGATTGACGGGTAGCTGCCTTCATAATCGAATCAGACTGTTTTTTAACGTCATCAGGAATTTTCGGGTATTGTGCAAAAGCTGAACCAGCTGAGAGGATTAATGCTGATGAAAATAGCAGATTTAATAAGTTCTTTTTCATTTGTGTTTTGCTCGTAAAGAAAACTAAGATTTACCGGGAAAATTAACGGTGAAGAATTTCAAAAAGTTAATTTAAAAATTGTGGCTCATTCTTTAGTATTTCTTGGTTATAAGTTTTGGTTAGAAAGTATATTATTTCAATAAATAAAGGCTTCTGAAAATGATAAAATATAGCATTTTCTCTTTATCACATATCATTTTATCATAAAGTAAATAGACTTATTTTAAATCAATCTGCTTTTAGAAGCTGCGATACAAGATAGAAATAAATTTCATATATAAATGTAACATTCTTAAATGAAAAAAGGAAGCAATCGCTGCTCCCTTTTTTTCAAACCAAATATATATAAAATTGTGGCGGTGCAAACCGCCGAGAAAAGCATTTTATCGTTGCACTTTGATGCTCACGTTAATGAATGGTCTCTTCTGCAAATCAGAAGTTACTGCATTAATATATAACATTCCATATCTACCTTCCGGTGTAAGGAAAAACACGGCATTTCCTGCTGCCAATCCATTGGCCGGCGTAGTCTGCGTAGTTTCATTAAAAGTTATTGCTCTTGCTTTTGCTAATGTCTCAATAGAAGAACCAGAAATTGCCGTGGTAAGGAAAGCATTCGCTTGTCCGGTTACTGGCTGGCTGAATTTAGTTGTTCTTTTTGGACTAAAGCCGCTGATATCGTAAACAGTTAATGGATTAGTAGCCACACTTGGAGAATATAAATTGACTACCCAGGTTGGCGTTTGAACTGTAGAATTAGCGCCTGGTTTTCTGTAAATACCAAAATCTATTTTTCCAGCATTAGTTGCCGCATTGGTATAACTGAAAGTAGTAGCATCAGTAACAGAAAAGAAGCTTGGTAGGATTTTAGCTACAGTATCTGGTAAATAAATATCTCTGTTTGCATAAATCATAAAACTAGGATTAACCTCAACCGTCACTTTTTTGTAACCATCACCAATATAAACTCCTTTTTCATTAAGCGCACAAATGCGATAACTTTGTTTTCCATCACGAAGTGCAGCTGCAGGAAAGGCAGAATTTGGTAATTTAATAATTGATGAAAAACTTCTACGTTGAGCAGGATCGGTAATGTTAACCGTATAACGCGTGGCCTGAGCTGTACCAGCAGAAACTTCAAAAATGTAAGAATACATATCTTCTTTGGCAGAGCTGATCGTAAAATCTATCCACACCTCTTCTTTATCATTAATTAATTTATAATCGGTAACACAACGCGGATCACTATTGTTAAAAGTTACGGTTACATCTTCGAACATGTTAAATATGTTCGTCGACTCCTTTTTACAGGAGGCGAACACAATAACACATAAAGCGATGAATAACTGATGAATATATTTAGTTTTCATTATTTTAATTTTTAATCAGATTTACTGAAACGTTTATGCTTTAAATATTAATCAAGTGGATCAAATGTACCACCGGCCCACCCAATAGTTGGAAGAATTTTATTACCAAAACTCACAAAATCGTTATGGAACGTATAGAAGTAATGAAATTCTGGAACATTATACGGCAAGTAAGTGGTGTTGGTGATGATCACATTTTTAAAGTATTTAGTATAAGTCGCTTTATCATTCACATTTAAAGTTTCTCTGAAAGGCGTTGTTGTACCTGCAACAGGTTGTTCTAATAATCCTTTATCTCTTTGATCAGATCCTGATGGCGGATTTACTAGCTGCACTTCTAACTTAGACATATTGCCTGTTAACAAATGCATGGTACGCGACCTTCTCAAATCAGAATTTCTTTTGTTTTCGAAAGCAAATTCAATTTGTCTTTCGTTTAAGATCAGGTTACGTAATTGAGCAGTGCTTCCAGCCAATGCAAGTCCGTAATCTGAATCACCAGCTACCACTCCTGCTCTCACACGAATTTGTCTAACTAAATCTTTCGCACCAGCAACGTTTCCAGTTTCATTTAAACAATCGGCATAATTCAACATAATTTCTGCAAATCTAAGTTCTATCCAATCCATTCCACTGCCACCACCTATAGAACTACTATAAACAGAAGCACTTGCTGTTAAGGTTGGTGTAGAGAAACGCTTAACATATACTGGAACACCACTACTCTCCCCAACTGCAAGGTTGTAAGTCCATTGTTTTCGAGATGCATTTCCACTTAATGGATATACGGATCCATTCGTTGCAAACGTAGCTTCGAATCTAGGATCTCTATTTTGCCAAAACATAGTTGGATCGTAAGGAAATGCTGTAGATGTATTTAATGGTTTTCCATCTCTCATTGGATAAGCATCTAACATTTTTGTGGTAGGTAAGAAATAAGTATTTGGAAAACCAGTACTTCCACCCTCTGATTGCGGCCTAACGCGAACCTCCGTGTTATTGCCTCTGTTTGGAACGGTACTTGAATAAGTTCTTACTAAAATTGCCTCAGTATTGGCTGTACCTTCTACACGGAAAATGTCTAAATAATTTGGCATTAGTCTTTTTCCAGCCGCAACACACATATCATAAGCCTCTTTATTAGCAGTTAGCGCATCTGCCCATCTTGAGGCCTGATAAGGATGTTTGGCATCATTTGTTGGATTAAATTGAGGACTAGCCCAATACAATAATACTTTAGCCTTTAAACAGGTTGCAATCAGTTTGGTCATTTTACCTCTGCCATCTGCATCGCCTGGATTAAATCCCTCTAATAAAACAATTGCATTATTTAAATCACTTAATATTGCAGCAATACACTCTTTAGCTGGTCTTCTTCCTTCATCATAAATCGTATCGGCTCCTTGTGGGGTTAAAGGTAGTGGAACACCACCATATACTTTAACCAATTCAAAATAGGTAATGGCTCTTAACGCATAATACTGCCCAAGCAATTCATTTTTCTTAGATGTAACTATTTTACTGCCAGGAAGATTGGCAATTGCATCATTACATCTGGCGATATCCCAGTATTTATTGTTACCCGGGTTTCCACCATAAGTATTACCCGTGTACCTTACATCGTTATTTCCCAAAATCCCTTGTAGACCAAGTGCAGCTTTTGCATTTGCATCGCCATCCGGAAAATAATTTTCATCACTCGCATAGTGCACACCGTAACGGTCGGGAGTTAATTGCAGCGGAAATTGATACATCGCTACATCGTAGACCCTGTTCAAATGTAATTGCACAGAACCATCGTTATCCCAAATGGCCTGATCAACACCACCTGTATCTGGTAATAAGAAAAATTCATCTTTGTTTACACAGGCTGGTAAAGCAGCTGCCAGAATGAAAACCAACACTGCTTTATTTATATTATTTCTAATTTGCTTAATCATTTTTCAAAAATTATAAGTTAACACTCAATCCTAAAGACAGCGTTCTCAACATTGGGTAATCCCACGCACCTGAAGTATATGGATCTTTATAAGGTAAAGGATTTACAATGGTCCACAGGTTATTCCCCGTTAACAAAATTCGGGCTCCACCAATACCTAACTTGTTTGCAAAAGCAGTTGGTGCTTTATAACTTAAAGTCATGGTATTGATACGAATCATTGTTCCATCAACAGCCCAAAAGTCTGAGTTTATACCTAATGTTGGATCATCAAATCTCGGATATTTACCTTCCATCGGATTATCTAATGTCCAACGGTCAGTCCAGATATCCAAAGTATTTCTAGTTCTTGACGGTGCTGTTCTTGCTCTACTATCATAGAAAATTTTACCACCGAATCTCGCATTAATATTAGTATTCAAACTAAAATTTTTGTAAGTTAAATTCAATGTGATACCTGAAGCAAATATTGGATTTGTATTGTTGTACAATGGTGCTAAATCACTATCAGATATTACGCCGTCGCCATTTGTATCCTCGTAATACAACCAACCAGCTTGCGGTACCCTATCGTAAAGCCTGTAATTAGGGTATTTCGCCATCCAGGCATCAACATCTGCTTGAGTTCTGAACATTCCCAGGTTAGTTAAACCATAATTGTTCGAACTGTACTTACGTGGATCAGTACCAAATAATTGTAAGTTAGGAAATGTATTATTAATTAAAAATCCTGGAGTATATAAGATTCTATCAGTAACTGAGTTACCGTATGAGAAGTTAATACTCGCACTTAAATTCCAATCTTTAGCTAGTTTTGCTTTATAACCTATACTAAATTCCGAACCCCAATTGTAAAGTTGTCTGTAGTTTAATACTGGTGCAGGCGTACCAAAATATTGTGGATACTGATTATTTGCGCCCAACTCGAAACCATCATAGGTATAGTTTTGGAAAGCTTCGATGCTAATATCTAACTTATTATTGAACATGGAAGTTTCCAAACCAACATTAATGGTTCTTTTTTTCTCCCAGGTAATATCCGGATTAGCCAAGCGATTACGGTTTAAACTGTTTCCATTTGCATTTCCATAGATATATCCGTTGGTTACATCAATCAAAAATCTATCTTGCCACAAGCGAACGCCAACGCGGTCATCACCAGTTGTACCAATATTTGCTTTGATTTTCAAAAAGTTAATAAAGCTTAAGGCTTCTAAATTTTTGAAGAAATTCTCCTGACTCACTACCCATCCCACTCCAATATTTGGCGACACACCCCAACGGTTACCCAATGCGAAGTTTGAAGATGCATCAATACGGGCAATACCCTCAATTAGATATTTCTTATCAAAATCATAACTGAAACGGGCAAAACCAGATCGTTTAGAAACTGCAGTTCTATCTAAGTTAGATGCAACCAAAGTATTAATGTCATAAGCAAAGTACTGATCTATCCCAGGGATAAGTTGGTTGGTGTAACGAACTTGCGATTGTTGAGTATTACCTTCACTTTGCTCAGCACCGGCTAAGAAACTGAAAGCATGTTTCCCAATGGTTTTGTTGTACTGTAGTGTTAGGAAAAACTGATAGCTATTGTTATCAATTAAGCCTGGTGTGAAAGTTGAGTTGGCTGCACTTGTTGGCTGAAAAGTAGCGGCAGTTGTAGTTGGCAACTGGTCAGTGAACAATTCCTGATTGTTACCTCTTTTCACAAAATTGTATAATGTGAATGGTGGTATGTATTGCGTGTTTTTAGAAGATCCGCTTGATTGCGAAACCTGACCCCGAATAACCAGGCCTTTTAAAAACGTTGGCTCATAAGTTAGCGATGCATTAATACGGTACGATTTATTTGAACCGTTATTATAATAACCAGACTCAGAAATGGCTAAAGGATTAATGTTGCTAACGTTAACATTATTTACATTATAGTTGACGAATTTGCCATCGATACTAATTGGAACCCATCTTGGAACTGTAATAAGTCTTTCAAAGAAGGCCGCATCGTTTTCCTGGGCATTATGATGTAGTTCTTTTGTACCATAGTCTACGTTGAAATTTACATCAGCTTTTAAGCCATTCGCTACAGTCGCAACTAAACCACTTCTAAATGAATATTTATTAAATAGCATTCCGGCATAGTTTCCATTTTCACCCTGGTAACTTCCACCTGCAAAAAAGGTAATTTTATCACTACCACCAGAAATACCGATATTATGACGCTGTGTGGTAGCTGCCTGCCATACTTCATCGTACCAGCTTTTATAATCCAGTGTTTTAATATACTCCAGGTCTTCCGGAGCAAAATATTCAGATGCAGCAGCACCCACAGAACGATAAGTGTCATTCAGTAAAGATGCGTGTTCAAAGCCCGATAACATTTTAGGAACTTTAATGGCATCAGAAACGCCTAAATAACCATTATAGGTAATACTTGGCTTTCCAATCTTTCCTCGTTTTGTAGTTACCAAAATAACACCCTTAGCTCCGGCAGCACCATAAATTGCAGCAGAAGCATCTTTTAAGAAGGTTAGATTTTCAATCATCGAAGCATCTATATTATCAAATGCCTCTCTCGTAACTGTAATATTATCTACGACATAAAGCGGTTCAGCAGTAGTACCAGCAGCTGCAGTAGTTGTAGTAGAATTTCTAATATTTAAAGTGATCGCCGAGCCTGGACGACCAGACTCCTGACTCACACCCACACCTGCAATCCTATTTCTTAATGCACCAGCTAAATTCGGCGCCGGAACATCCTGAATTTCTGCGCCGGTGATGGTGGCCACTGAACCTAGAATTTCTGATTTTTTCTTTACTCCGTAACCCACAACAACCACATCATCTAAGGCGGTATTGTCTTCAACAAAGTTTACGGTAATGTTGATTTTGCCAGATAAAGGCACAATTTGCCTTACGTAGCCAATGAATGAGAAAACCAAGGCATCAGTTGCAGGATCGGCGATTAATGCAAACTCACCCCTATCATTGGTGCTCACATTATTAGTTTTACCGCGTATTCCAACAGTCACTCCAGGTACGGGCTGGCCGTCCTTTTTATCAACAACTTTACCAGTAATTTGTCGCTGCTGTGCAAACAACGAAGTACTGATAATTGTCAAGAGTGCGAATACCCAAGATAATTTGCGTAAAAATTTTAAGTTCATATTTATTATTTGGTTAGTTTTTAATACTAATTATATGCAATTGTGGGTCGATCAAACAATAACTATTGTTGATCTTTTTATACAATGTATATTAAAGCTTCATTCAACTTTGAATAGGTTCGTTAATATTAGTTATCCGTTTTAGAAATGAGTGTTTGCTCTGATCAATTGATGTTCCCTATATATGCGAGTTAACAAAGGGACTGGTATTCTGCATAAATGCTATCGTACCTTAATTGTTTTAGTCAAGACGGCTCATATCTTAGTCTATTTGTTTATTATTAATGTTTGGTTAGAAAGTATAATTTATGTTTACAGAATTCACAAATTATAGTTCTTTATTAAATTTCAATTCAATTGTTATATGATTTTAACAAACCAGCGTAATCATATTAACCTAAAGTATTTACATTTTTAATTATGATACAAGATAGAAATAAAATTCATATATAAATGAAATATTCTTAAATAAAAAATGTTAAAAAAATTTGGCTGTTAATTTTGATGCATTAACAGCCAAAAAACTAATTATTTTGCGCTTTAGCTTTTCTTCTTTTTTCCCATTCTATCCCCTCTTTCTTCAGGTCGTAACCAGCTGCAGAAAGGTAGTTGTTTATTCTTCCTTTATATTTTCCGAACCATGCATGTTTCTTATCAGATGATTCAGCGTCCATTGCATACTCACGAGCTTCGGTAAGCCAGGTTAAAATTTGTTTCTTTTGATCTTCAGTCAGGGTTAAAATTTCTTCCTGATAAGCCTTATAGGTAATCGGCAAAACATTATAAGTCATGCCATTTTTCACTAAATCAATTTGTGCTGGCGTTAAGTGTGCAGAAAGTTTACTGATGTATTTGTTATGTAATTTTGCCAGCGATTCCATTACGCCTCTGTTCTGTTTAGCCAGCGCCGAATCTCTTTCAACTTTATTGCCTTCAAGTTTGCTTTTAATATCTTTTGCCTTTAGGTCCCTAATGCTATAGATATCATTAAGGTTACTGTATTGATCTCTAATGATATCCCGAACCTTTTCAGCTTTCTTTGCATCGGCAACGCCTAAATTAACCACGATCTTATCAGCACGCTCCGTAATTGCCTTAATGTATTTATCTTTTTCTTCTGCTGTCATTTTCTGCGCAAAAGTTGTAGCAACACTTGAGAACATTAATAACAAGGCTAAAATTGGTAGTCTCATAATTTTCTTGAATAGTATTTGGTTAAATGTAATTGTTTTGAAAAGCCTAATCTCAAACGACTTAGCTTTCTCTTTCGTAAGCAAAAATAACAGAATTTCCTTTTGTTTTATCTATTCTGAAAATTTATTAATAAATAAAAAATTTATATAGAAATAATTTATCCTAAGATATTTTGGTAGCCTTCCTTAGTGCTTCCTACAAAACTCAACAATCAAAAATAACATTTAATAATACTTTTTGGCCAGTTAATATAGAATGTTATCATAAAACTCGGTAACTTTAAAGCGATTGCTCGTATGATTGAGCAATTAAAATATAAGGTTAACCAAATATCTCAAGCAGTTCATGAAACCTCACTTCCACAAAGTTCCGGTTACGCTACAAAGCTCTTTTAGTATCCGTCACGATATCAACCCTGATTTCGGGAACATCTGGCATTATCATCCGGAACTGGAATTACATTATGTGATTAAAGGTGAAGGTGTTCGTTTTATTGGCGACAACATTAGCAATTTCGAACCAGGTGAAATGATTCTTTTGGGCGAAAATTTGCCACATACCTGGCGATGCAAGGAGGAATATTTCCAGAATAACCGTGATCTAAACACTGAAGCGATGGTAATTCATTTCTTACCCGATTGCCTTGGGAAACACTTGTTAAACCTGCCTGAAGCCTACTTGTTGCCAAAGCTATTTGAAAAAGCTAAAAGTGGCATTGTCATTAATGGAAAAGCGAAAGAAAAGTTAGTGACCTTAATGCAATCGGCGATCGATGCGACAAATTTAGATCGGATTATCATTTTGCTATCCATCTTAAAAACACTGGCAGAAACTGATGAATATGAAACCATTGTAACCAGCAAAAATACTTTCTACCAATCCAATGAATCGGAAACATTAAGAATCAATAAAATTTGCAACTACACTTTAAGCAATTATAAAAAAGACATTACGCTCGAAGAAGTTGCATCCCTTAGTAATCTAAGTATTACTTCGTTTTGCCGGTATTTCAAGTTAATGACTAAAAAAACTTTCTACGATTTTTTAATTGAAATTAGGGTTAGCCATGCCTGCAGATTACTGATTGAAAATAAGTTACCCACCGAGATGATTTGTTTCGATTGTGGTTTTAACAATGTTTCCAATTTTTACAGGCATTTCAAAAAGGTTACAGGCATGACGCCGCTGGATTACAAAAGGAAATATTTGAATTAATTTATTGCTTTATCTTCCCGTAAAGAAACTTCAAACCCATACGTGTTAATATACGTTTCAAAGTATAAGCTTTAAGCTTCAATTGGTGAGATAAGAATAATTCGAATTCGGTTGTACTTAAAATATCGCTGAAATCAGAAATATTCAACTTGAAAAAACTCATCATATGCGAAACCAATTCGACCAAATTAGCTTCTGGAAAAATCAATACGTTTCTTTGGTAGTGATCTATTTTAAACAGTAACATCAATAATTCCTTAAAACTTGATGAACCTGGACGCGAGCTGAATAGAGAAATCGCTTCATCGACAGCGCATTCGTAATCTTCTACGGTTTTGAAATGATCTAATTCTGATGCATTTATTTCGATGTTAAAACTTTCAATCCTTTTCTGTAAATCTGATTTAAAAGTTGGAATGGATGGATCAGGCTTTATTGGCTTACGGCTAATACCCCTCCCGGTTGCACTAAATGTTCCACTAATCAATTTTCCGCCCAACACTTCCCTATTATAGCGTTCAAATTCCTCCTGCTCAATTCTTTGTTTTTCTTTTAATTCATCTTTATTTCCTACCCAAGTAATTAAAAGGGCTTTCGCATGAATATTTATTTCATATTGAATGGTGTAATCGTCAGTAAAACTTGAGCTTCCAGAACCATTTGGATAATGAAAATCAATATCAAAATCTGTAAAAAAAGAATGAGACCGTGTTTCAAAATTGTTAAGCCACAATACTAGGCTGATTCTAGATTCGGGATTATTATTGATGTAATTAATAATTGTACTTTTTGCAAAAAGAAACATGACGCGAGAGAAATTTAGAATGTTGATCTCACAAGTTATTAATTTATGAGGAAAAATTGCAAATTTTTCTAGATAAACATTTGTATATTCAGGTCACTTCTCAAAGCGGTATAATCATCATATAATTTTTCTATTTCTTTCTCGATACCTGGCGTAAAGGCACCCACATTCCGCCTGGTAAATGTGGAAATATCCAATCCCCTCTTTTGTAGAAAGTACTTAGATACAATGGGATATACATTATGCATCACATCCATATTATCGACAATAAATTGCTGAACGATTGCAACCTCATCCTTCATCAGTTCGTTATCGTAATGATCGCAGAGCCACACAATGAGTTCTGGAAAATAGTTCCCCTGAATGCAGGACAGACCAGAGGAACCGGCTTTTAAAGATTCTACCGCATGAACCATGTATGCATCGTATAAACCAAAGGCATGTCCGTCGGTTAGCCGTAGTTTCTCTTTAATCTGAACGAGGTCTAAACAAGTATCCTTATGATAAATTACTCTGCCTGTGGCAACAAAATCAGCCAATTGCCGGGGTTTCAGCACACGTTTGTATGGCACCGGGCACTCATAAAACCCTATTGGAATATCCGGTGTTTGATCGAATAAATCAAAAACACGTTCATTAAATACTTCATCGGTTTCATTTTCATCAGCCAATAAACTGGTTATGGCAATCACTGCTTCCACGCCCAAATCACTTATTGCTTTTACAAAATCGGCTTGTTTCGAAATCGCTCCTCCAAAGGTTCCGGTGGCCACTACAGGCACAGCTCCATCCGTAATTTTAATTACATGTTTAACAGCTTGAATTCGTTCCTCATCAGACAACTCAAACATCTCGCTTGATAAGCAATTCGCAAATAAACCTGATGCACCGGCCTGTAAATAAATTTCAGTTAATTGTGTTAATGCCGGATAATCGATGTTTCCATTGCTCAAAAAAGGCGTGAGCATAACCGGAATGAACCCTTTTTGTGCGTTTTCCATCTCTTAGATAAGTAAAGTTTATAGTTATTGTTAATGGTTATGGTGCTGTGTTTACTTTTCCTTTTTAATCTTTGTCAGAAAAATCCCTACCAGAAATATGGTTAAAGTTCCAACTACAATGATCATATTTTTGTGCAGCGGATTTCGAAAAGCTTCATATTGAGCAGGAAGAAGTGAAGAAAATGTCATCCAAATTATGACTACAATACCGATAATGGTGGCAATAATTGCTTCATGATTTTTAGTTTGCTTACTTACTATTCCTAGTAGAAAAAGCCCAAGCATACCTGCGGCAAAAATCCCAGATAGTTCCCACCAAACATCGAGTATACTCTTCACGCCAATCATGGCAATTCCAGCAATCATACCCAGTAAACCAAAACCTACGGTTGCAATATGAAGCATGGATAGGTTTTGCTTTTCGGTAACGTTAGGTTTAAAATATCTCTTATAAATATCAACCGAAAATACAGTTGCTGAAGCATTCATGCCCGAACTGATTGTACTCATTGCCGCAGATAAAATTGCGGAAACTATTAAACCAACCAATCCGGCTGGAATTTTCGTCACCATAAAATGAGGCATAATCTTATCGCCATAATCTGATGGCAAAAGTGAATTTTGCAATTTCAAAATTTCTGCAGACGAGGCTCCAACATGCAGCCTCTCTACCGCAACCTGGTGTTTGATTGACTGAACCAAATCTGGATTAACTTCATAATAGGCGAACAGGCAAGATCCGATAACAAAAAAAAGTAAGGATGCCGGGATATACAACCAAACGCACAACCAGATTGATTTTGATGCAGCTTTGCCCGACGATGCCGTATGATATCGCTGGATATAATTTTGGTCCATCCCAAAGTTGTTCAGGTTAATGAAAAAACCATAGAGCAACACGACCCAAAATGAAGAACCTACAAAATCTAATTTGAAACTTCCTAAACTAAACTTATCAGCTGTTTTTCCAATCTCTACAATTTTAGTAACGCCGCCCGGCATATTGCTGATGATTAAATAAAGGATGAGCAAAGCACCCAGGGTTTTTACAACTGCCTGTACAACTTCTGTCCATATTACAGCCTCGATTCCTCCTAAGACAGTATAAAATATGATGCAGACTCCCATTACAATCATGATCATTTGCATCGAATATCCAGTTAAAGCCTGTAAGCTCAGGGCGATACCAAAAAATATGGAGCCCATCCTGGCCAATTGGGTGAGCAAAAAGCAGATTACGGCATAAACCCGAGCCCAGGCGCCGAAGCGTTTTTCTAAATGGGTATAAGCCGATATTTCACCTGTATTCCGGTAAAATGGAACAAAATATTTCGATGCCACCCAGGCCGCCAAAGGCATGGAAATACTAAATACAAAGGCATTCCAATTTCCGCCAAAAGCTTTCCCGGGAACGCCCAAAAAAGTATTGCTGCTTAAAAATGTTGCATAAATGGATAAACCTATTGCCCATCCGGGAATGAGGCCCGAGGCTTTTGTGAAAGCTTCGGAATTTTTATTTTTTCTCGAAAAATAAACCCCAACTAATATCATCCCAACAAGGTAAATGAAGATGATCGCAAGATCGAAAATCGGAAGACCTTTCATTACTTGTTGGCTCATTATTAATTTGGTTAAAACAAATATGCATTTCTAAACATCAGCAATTATATAAGATTTTGGCTTAATGTTATATGTTCTTTTCTAAGTTAAAAGTTATAGGTTGAAGGTTACAGGTTAAAAGTTAAATGTTAAAAGTTAAATGTTGAAAGTTGAAGGTTACAGGTTGCGGGTTGAAGGTTAAATGTTGAAAGTTAAATGTTGAAAGGTTTGAGTTCCGCAATAAAAAAATTTCATATTCAAAATCCTGTTTTCCAGCGTTTAATAATGTCTGAAACTATCACTCACAACTTTTAACCATAAACTATTGCACGTCCAGCGCATCAACAGCTAAACCCTTAGCTTCCGTTGCTGTTAAACGCACTTTATAACTTCCGGCATTGATCATACTACCTGTACTCGTGTTGAGATAATTCCACTTTCCGGCCTTTGATGGCGCAAACTCAGCCTGCTCAGTCCGCATTAACGTTCCATCAGCAGAAAAGAATTCGATTTTTGCTTTCATAGGTTGATTAGATGGATTGTGATATTTTATCGTGAGTGAATACGTATCGGCAACACCCACGCCAATTGACCATTCTAAAATACCACCTGCACTTTCTTTAAAAATCACACGAGGTTTATCCATCAAATCCTGCCGGACAATGCTTTGTCCCATTAATTTAGCGTCTGTTGCTTTATAGCTCGTTACCGTTTTTAAATCATAGGCTGGCTCAAGGTCACTTATTGGAGCAACCGCTAGCACGGCTATTCTGCCATTCAAAACTACTTTTTCGTTCGCCTTAAATCTATTTCTATAAATATTAATCTTTTCTCCTGCGCTATTTTCAACCTGCATGTTAGTATTCTCAATTGCTACTGGCTGTGGCCCATCGGCAGAAAAACCTACAAAAACATTAGCTTCCGTATTCACACTAAAAGTTAAATTTTTGATATTTTTCTTAACCTGAATCCATTCTGCACCATATAGATTTGATGGCAACGAGGTAAACACTTCTGGTGAGTCCATATATTGTTGGTCACCAATATCCATCCAACTGTTTAATTTGTAATCACTGCCTGGCTGAAGGTTTATAATCGAATTGCTTTGATTTTCTGATACTTCAATTGCATCTAAACTGGCAACAGCAATGGCAGAAATTACGGCTTGCCCAACTTTAACCTGAGGAAATGAAACTACTAATTGTCCTGCTTTACTATAAGCTTTTACGGTTTTCTTCAGGACTTTGTTCGATCCAACTTCCTTCCAAATGTCTAAATCTTTCAAAACCGTTTTATCGTTGATGGCCACATCGAATATTCTCATTTTTTCAGCATTCATCCCACCGCCAATACCCAACCAAGGCTCGATGAAGTATAATTCAACTAAATACTCGCCATCTTTAGGAACGGGAAAACTAAACTTCAACTGGTCTCTTCCGTATCTGAATGATTGAAAAAGTTTCCAATCTGCACTTCCACTTATTGGCGAAAACGTTCTCCGCTGACTGGCAAAAAAAGCCGGCACACCAGGAAATGCTGAAGTCCAGGAAGTGGAACCATAGTGTTGATTATTCGAAGCTAATTGCTGATCAGCCAACCATTGATTACCTATATGATCCTGATAAGCCGGACCCCCACAGTTTAACCTGTACAAATACTGATAGTTTTTTTGTGCCGCTAAAACATTTGTAGTTTCAATTAAACGTTCAAAATTGGGCGATTTCGGCAAACTATTTAGTACGATCTGATCTTTAGCAACCACTTTTCCATCAACATAACCCACCGCATAAAGTACATTGTATTTAATGTTTGGCTTGTTCCATTGAAAATGCGTTCCAATTACGCCCCGTTTTTGCTTCCCTAAAGATTCACCGTTTACATCATTAAACAGTTCTACTTCATCACAATTCGAATAAACAACAACACTATCTTTTATTCCAGGCTGGTTCCATCTGTTTGGCCAGGTATGCGAAACAATGTAAACCATTGGCTCAGTTTTCTTTGGCGCATAATTGGCCCTGAACATGTAAAAAACATCAGTGGGTTCCTCCCACGGCGTAAACATTCCTTTGTAATTCACAGGACCAACACGATCCAGATCACGCAAACCCTCGCCACCCTGTATACGGCCAGGATTATCATGCGAATTGTAAAGCCAGAAAAAATGTCCTGCTGTTTGATCTTTAACCGTTTCTGCCAAACGCACTTTGGTTTCCATTAAATCGGTCATTTTATTTTCCGTATAATTCTTTCCGTTTACATCCACATCATGCAAATCAATGGTTCGCCATGCGCCATATTCTCCAACCAATACCTGCCTTTTCAAATCTTCACCATACGTTAAAGGATTTCCACCATAAGTTCCGGTCCAGTTTTGAGGCACATCCCAATCGGTGCCCTTACCACCGTTACAAGTGGTTACTTTTCTTTGTGATGAAGCCGTTGGATCAAGCTTGCGAATGAGTGCTGTACACTCTTTGGCAAAATCTTCGGGTAATGTACTTTCATTTTCCAGACCCCATAAAACCACCGCCGGGCTATTTCTGCGTTCTTTTACCCAGTCTGTCAGCAGTGATTTGAAATTCTTTCTGAATTCAGGCGTATCGTACCAAATGTGCGCTGCCATCTGCGTCCAGCATAAAATACCTTCTCTATCCCAATAATCAGAATACAACAGGTTATGTGGTTGATGGGCATCGCGAAAAGCATTAAAACCTGCCGATTTAATTTGCATCACCCTGGAATGAATTTGTTCATTGGTAAAGGCATGGCTTTGCCCGATGAGATGTTCATATTCAGCTATACCATTTATAAAAACTGGTTTTCCGTTTAATAGAAACACTTTTTGATTGGCCAAATCGCCAATTGGCCAACTAATCCATCGGATACCGTACGGCGTTTTTATTACATCAACCACCTTTCCATTTTCAATGATGGACGTTTTTAGTGTATAGAGATACGGATTTTCTAAAGACCACAATTTCGGATTTAAAATCTCATCCGTTTGCTGTGCAACATCTATTGTTTTTCCTGCCGGAAGATTGATTTTTTTGGATAGTGTCTTTTCAATATTTCCTTTGGCATCTAATAACTGATTGAGTACCGTGAGGGTTCTGGTTTTAGCAGAATAATTTTTTAGGGTTGTTACAAAATTCAGGACGGCTGATTTCTCGGAGATCTGATTATCGTTCCAAATGTGAAGGCCGAATGGTTCGATACGCACATCATTGGTTACAATTAAGTGCACCGGACGAAAAATGCCCATTGGCTGAGAGCCTTCAGAAAAACCCCGTTCGGTTGAACAACCACCATCTACCCAGGGCAAATCCTGAATATTTGCAGGATGGTCTGCCCGAACAGCCAGAAGGTTATCCTCGTTATTTAATTTAATTGTTTCCGTAACATCCAATGTAAATGTTGTTCTTCCACCAGCATGATAACCGACTTGTTTTCCATTGAGCCAAATCGTTGCATATGAACCCACGCCTTCGAAATAAAGAAAAAACCGTTTACCTGATTTCGCTTCATTGCTTTTAAAAGTTTTTCGGTACCAGGCGTAACCATGTTTATTGCCATGAAGTTTACGCTGATAGCCTTCGTATTGATCCCAGTTATGCGGCACATTTACTACTTTCCAATTGGAAATTTTATAGCCCGAAGATTGAAAACCATTATGCGCTTTAATGTCTTTTTCATCAGCAACGGTTTCCCAGTTCGCGTTAAGCGAAATATCTTTTCGAAGACTTTGAGCATAAGTTCTCGATAATAAACACAGAAAAAAAATGGTAAATAATGTCTTTTTATTCTTCATAAAATAATCCTCTGCCATTAATAAATTTCGGCGATAATGAGTCGATTAGAATTTCAGGTCTCCGTTCAATTTATAGCTTTCACCCGCTTTGGTATTGAACTCAATTTCTTTATCAAGATATTTAACCTTGCATTTTTCGCCTCTAAGTGATTTTAAGAGTACTGATTTCAACTTCCCACCACCCCAAATCAAATCTATTTCAAAACCACCCCTGGCCATTAATCCGCTAATATTTCCATTAGGAATTTCTGTTGGTAAGGCGGGCAAAATGTCAATATAACCTTGATGACTTTGTAAAATCAGTTCTGCGATTCCGGCGGCACCGCCAAAATTTCCGTCGATTTGAAATGGCGGATGCGCATCGAATAAATTCACGTAAGAACCGGCACCACTATTTGCAGGCTTCATCAGCATTTTAATCAGTTTCATCGCGTGATCGCCATCCTTGAATCTTGCCCAGAAATTAATTTTCCATGCCAGGCTCCAGCCAGTAGCTTCATCACCACGGTAAAACAATGATTTTCTCGCAGCATCCATCATCTTTAAATCACTCTTCCAGGTAATATCATCGCCAGGATAAACGCCCCACAAATGTGAAACATGACGATGCTTGTTCGTGGTATCATCTTTATCTTCCAGCCACTCTTGCAATTGACCATACTTGCCGATTTGATTAGGAGCAATTTGCTTCATTTTAGCGTCAAGCGTTTTACGGAATTCAGCATCAACATTTAAAATTTCTGCTGCAGCAATGCTATTCTTAAACAGTGAGCGAATAATTTGATGGTCCATCGTTGGTCCGGCAACTAATCCTCCATTTTCAGGAGAATTTGAAGGAGTACTTATCAACCAGCCCGTTTTCGGATCTTTAACCAAGAAGTTATCGAAAAACAAAGCAGCCTGTTTCATTAACGGATAAGCTTCATTTCTTAAAAAAGTTTGGTCGCCAGTAAAGGCATAATGCTGCCACAAATGCTGACTCAGCCAGGCCGCACCGGTAACCCAGATGCCGTGGTTGGAAGCGTTAATTGGTGCGGTGCCATTCCATAAATCAGTATTGTGGTGCAGCACCCAGCCCGGGGCGTTGTAATATTCTTTGGCCGTTTCGGCTCCGCTTTGTGATAATCCCTTAATTTTGTTGAACAGCGGCTCGTTTAACGCTGAAAGATTTAGGATTTCTGCTGGCCAGTAGTTCATTTCCATATTAATATTGGTCGTGTATTTACTGCCCCAGGGTGGAGTTAATAAATCATTCCAAATACCTTGAAGATTGGCTGGCTGTGTACCCGGCCGCGAACTTGAAATAAGCAAGTAACGGCCATACTGTGTGTATAACGCTGCGAAACCGGGATCATTTGAAGTTGCAAACTTATTCAATCGCTCATTTGTAGGAAGATTTTCGTTCCCTGATTGCCCAAAATCTACCTGGAATTTATTGTAATAACTTTGGTATTCCTGAACATGGCGCTTTCTGACATCAGCGTACACCATCCCTTTTAGGGAATTCAACGCCTTTGTATTGGCAGCCGCCGGATCTCCAGATACATCCTGAGCATTAATGAAATTGGTTCCGGCGGTTAAATAAAGCGTTACTTCATCAGCTTTGCTGATACTGACTTTATTGTTAAGCACCTTCACGGTACCATTTTTTAATACAGCGGTTAAGCGGCTTTCGCCCTTTAACGCACCATCTTTCACCTGTACTGAAAGTGAAATGGTGTTGTTTCCCAATGTTTTAACAACCGATTGCTGATGGAGACTTGACAACGCCGCAGTTAAATTGATTGATGCTTTTTTATCGGCACTTAGATGAATCACAATCGCCTGATTGGGCTGGCTGGCGAAATATTCCCGGCTATAGTTTACGCCAGCGACAGTATATTTGGTGTGGGCTATGGCAGTAGTTAAATCTAAAGAACGTTTGTAATGAGTAACCGAAGCCTTGTGTTGAAATGTTAGGTTTAAATCGCCAAATGGCTGATAACTGGCCTGATATTGTGCTACCGCTGGTGGACTTTGATTTTGAATTTTATATTTCCAGGCTTTTACCAACGATATTCCCTGCTCCACTTTCGAACCAACGGGATAGATTCCTATTTTTTTTGTCGTGTCCTTGTAACCGCCAATTCCACCACGATCATAATAGTTTAATACTTGAATGGCAATTACATTTTTCCCCGGCTTAATTAATTTCGATGGAAGACTATATTTTCTCGCTTCGGTGCCATCAGTATTCCCTACTAAAACCCCGTTCACGTAGGTAAAATCCTGATCAAAAATTTTGTTGAGATCGAGTATTAAATCTTTTCCCGACCAGTTTTGAGGCACATCAAAAGTAGTTCTAAACCAAACTGCGCCATCTAGATTCTCCAGGCCAAGCGTTTCCCAGCCTTCGTAAGATGGAACCGCAATAGTTTTCCAGAGTTTGTCATCAAAATTTATTGACGAAGGATTTCCGAAAATTCCTTTTCCAGCTTTCATTTCTGCAATCCAGGCTTCCCGATTTCCAGGTTCACTTTGCAAACCCATAAATTCTTTTTGTGCCAGAACCTCTGCTTCCTTTTGTTTTCCCTCGAAAAGTAATTTTCTAATCTCGGGAAGATATTTGTAGGCACCTTTGCGATTATAAATCCGGGGTTTTCCGGTCCAGAGTGTTTCTTCGTTAAACTGGATACGATCGTTTTCCACACCCGCAAAAACCATTGCACCTAACCTGCCGTTACCAATCGGTAAGGCGTCTGTCCACTTTTTGGCAGGTTGGTTATACCACAATTGCTGATTCTTATCCTGCGCCCAAAGAGATGAAGCAGTCGTAGCTATTGCAAAAGCAATGAAAAAAAACTTCGAACTAAACCCCATCAATTATTGACCTTTATCTGCAGAAACATAATCGATGGCTTCATACACATCTTTCTCTTTCTTTACCCCAACTCTGGCGTTTTTAAAGTTATTGTTGCCTAAAGAAATATTTTTTGTTCCGGCGCCGCTTAACTTCAGATAATTTGCGGTGCCCAGAACTGGAAACGAATTATACAAAAATAAATCACTCACATTTTTCAAGTCGATAACTGCAGCATTATTATGCGGCGTGTATGTTTTAAGTCCATCGACCACCAAATTATTTACCCTCGAAGCTTTTAAGGATGGACCTAACTCGGTATTTACCTGAACATTATGAAATTCAATTTTATTTGAAAAACTAATATCGAAACCGGTTTTAGCGTCCATATTGATATCATTAAACGTGATATTTTCAATTGGCATTTCCTCTAGCCCATTTAAATATGCAGCCTGGTTTACCTGACCGGTGATGTTACTGAAATGGATATTTCTGAATTTAGGTGTGCGATCTGAAACCGGCTCCACATTGGTTTTGGCATACTGCATATCTAAAACAATGGCCTGCTGCTTAATATTTTTCATGATGATGTTGCTCACGCGAATTTCTTCTACAACTCCGCCTCTACCTCTCGCTGTTTTAATTCTAATTCCGCGATCAGTTCCATCGAATACACAGTTGGAGATTGTAATTTTACGAACATCACCAGACATTTCACTGCCTATTACCACGCCACCATGACCTGATAACATTGTACAATTGGTAATCACATAATTTTCTGCTGGTGTTGCCATTCTTCTGCCAGGCTCATCTTTTCCAGATTTTATCGTAATACAGTCATCGCCAACGCTGATGTGGCAATCTGAAATGTGAACATTCTTACAAGATTCCGGGTTAATACCATCTGTATTTGGCGAATGAGGATTATTTATCGTTACGGCATGAATTTTCACATTTTCACTAAATTCCGGATTAACCGTCCAAAAAGGAGAATTCCGGATGCTGATGCCATCAATTAAAACATTTTTGCAAAACATGGTTTGAATGAAAGGTGGACGAAGAAAACCACGTTTCATCTGCTTCGGATCATCAGGCAACACAATGTCTTTATTCAGCCTATCAAACTCGTACTGCCATTTTGAGCGGGCCTGACCTTCTTTGTAGCCTTCAACAAAATCCCACCATTTCTTTCCATGTCCATCTATAAGTCCGCGGCCGATAATCGAAATATTTTCAGCTTTGTAAGCATAAAACAATGGTGAAAAACTTTTCACATCGACGCCCTCATACCTGCTTTCAACCATTGGTAAATAATCGTCAAAATTATCGCTAAAATGCAATTCAGCTCCTGCATCAATGAAAATTGTAATGTTACTTTTTAAATGAATGGCTCCGGTTAAATATTTACCTGCAGGAAAATACACCGTTCCTCCACCTGCTTTTGAAGCTGCATCTATTGCTTTTTTAATGGCTACGGTAGCTAATTTACTGCTATCGTTTTTTGCGCCATATTTGATAACATTGTAATATGACTGTGCCTGAGCTGAATTTAAAGCCACAACCAGAACCATAAGGGTTGACCAGAATTTCACAGCACTTACTAAATTTTTAAACATGATAATTTCTTTTTACTAACCGATTGGAACTTTTACAGGCTTTAATCCGCTGGAGCGATAGATTTGCTTGCCATCAACGAAAATCATAAAACCTTTTCCTTTATTATATTTTTTCCCGTTTTTATCCCAAATTAAGGTAACTATTTTATCGTGATAAGTCAAATTATCCAAGGCAAACCAATTCCATTGATTTTTTGGAATTAAGGGATAAATTTCCAAAATATTATCCTGTCTAGGTTTTACACCGATAAGATCATTTATAATTAAATCATTAAAGGTAGAGTGGTTATAAAAACTACTTCTGGTATTATCGCCTTTTAACCATTCACCTGTTTTTTCATCCTGATATTCACCGATGTAAGGTTTGCCATTTTTAACATGAGAAGCGGCATACTGATGCAGTTCTGTATAGAAAACCTTCGCATTCATTTTGCCATGATTTTTGTAATTCGTTAGCAAATTTGCGAGCCCTTTTAACGTTTGTGAACTGGCAAATGGCCAAAGTGCACCGTCCCATTCGCAGCTGTGTCCGGTGCCACGGGTTCTGAAAGTTGGCTCTCTACGCTCTGCCGTAGTTAAACCCCATGGTGCTTTGAAACCTGCTGTATCCAGCAATTGGTTCCAGGCTTTTGCATATTCGGCTTTATCATCTGGCAAATTGAAATCCCAGGGTGTAAAACCAATCGCCTCACGTACATTGGATGAACCGCCTTTTGCTTTTCTGGTTTCGAAAAAAACTTCCGACGAATTCCACAGGCTATCTTGAACCAGTTTTTTAACAGCTGCAGCTTTTGCCTGGTATTTAGAAACAAGAGCCTGATCGTTGAACAGGGTAGCGATTTTAGTTAACGCGATGGCGTTTCCATACATGTAGCTGTTAATGGTTGGCCGTTGGTTCTGGTCTCTTCTCGAACCGCTTACCGATTCTTCCATACCATCTTTAACATCATGCTGCCAGAATAAACCGTTTTTTAGTTGTCTTTCACTTTCCCATTTCTCATAGTCTTTATCCAAAGCAGGCAGAATGTCTTTTAAAAAGCCCTGATCAGGTTTAACCAGATAATTTTGATAAACCGCATCATCAACCCAGCTGCTGAACTGGTGAAAACGCTGTTTGGTTTGACCAACATCGGCTTTGTACAGCCAGAATTTGATATAATCTTTAAGGTAGCTGTTATCTTTTAGCCAGCGGCCTTCGTAAATGTGATGCCCTAAAGCACAGCTGATGGAGTTATACTTCCCAGCATGTTTTACCGGCTCAATAAATTCAGTAAAGATGAATCCCTCCGGAGTTTTTACTAAGTGCTTGCGGAAAGTCCACCAACGGTAATAGTAATTTTGTTCCAGTACCGAATCGGGGCATTCAAAAACAGGAGCCTGATCGGCCAGCCAGTTAAATGCCTCAGCATTCGGAATGTAATTCTTAACGGCTTCATCATCAATGGAATTAAAATAAGTAACATATTTATTGAGTTTCTCATTACCAATGATTGATTTCTGCTGTGCAAAACCAGTTAATGTCGCAATCGACAATGAAACCGTTGCTATTAAATTTCGTGTATTTCTCATTATTCGAATAACCAATCTATGTCTTTACCTCTACCATCTAAACCAGCATTGAAGATACGCAGTTCCTGTTTATCATCAATAAATCCTAACATCAAACATTCTCCTTTGCCTAAATTCAAAGTATGCGTTCCGGCAGGGAAAGAATACGCATGAACGTTTGCTGGTGGAAATCCGTTTAACACCAAAGCATTTGAGATTTTAATTTCCGATTGACCGTAATTATTAGCACTTGCATCGGTTTCCAATTGTGGCGGTGCCAGATAATTGGGATTTTTCTGGTTAAAAAATCCAATCAACAATTTAACAGGAACTTTGGTAGAAAACCTAATCTCCGTGCCAACTTTAAGTTGTTTTTCTTTCGAAATTTTAATCCCTTTTAAACCAACCAGCTGCTCAGCAACCTCTTTAATCTGGACATTGGTGTCGGCAAAAACCTCAACATTTTTATTGATGAGATAAGTTCCGGTTTCGTTTAAGACCTTAACATCTGCTGCTTGATAAGGAACAATTTTCGCAGCAGTAGCACCATTTAAAGATTTCAAAGAATCAATGCTTTTTTTGAAATGGCTTAATTCTTTAGTGAAAACCGGCAACATTTCTTTCCAGTGGATAAAAGTTTTGTCCACGCCCCTCATCGGGATTTTTCGTTGCTTAGTCTGCATGCTGTTGGCATACAAATAACTATCTTCTGTGAGCTTAACCAGTTTTGCATAATGATCTACACTTTTTTGAAGAAATGGCAAAGCCTGCTCCAGATCTGCCACATTGTTTGAATATTTAAAACGTAAGATCCAAAGTGCTGACTTTACCTTTTCGGCGTAGAAGTTAGCCATTTCATCATAACAGTACATGTCGTTTTTTAGGCGTTTGAACTCTTCCACATCTTTGGTGGCTTTTACCGTTTCAATAGATGCTAACCCTTTTTTACCATGCTCAACAACTTCTTTTGCTACCTGAACTGGGGTTTCGCCGATGTGCCCCTGCTTTTTCCATTCCTTTTCAGCATAATCAATAATCATTTCACCTTCAGGCGCTTCCGATTCGTACATTAAAGTAAATAAACCGTAACGGAAAGGATTGATCAACTGAGTCATCAACATGCCCAGGGTAAGTGTTTGGCGATTACCATCTGTAATTCCGTACCTGCGCAAAAGTTTTGGTGAAATTTCTCCGGATTCTTCATATGCATTAAGAATCGATTTTCCATCTGCTAAGCTTGAACCATATTTATCTGCAAGTTGCTTACCCCAGTAATTAATTTCCTGTGAACGGTCTCTTTCCGATTTCCAGGCATAACGGGCCCATTCTTTGTACCAGATCCAGTCGCGATCTACCTCTAAAATTCTCCCTTTTACATCATCGGCAGCATAAGGCCAATCCCAATAACTGTGTTGCGGATACAAATGCAAACCTTTGGCATTGTAAATCTTATTCATCGCCTGCACTGATTTCTGGATAAAATCAGCAGATCCATATCTGAAAGGCTCCAAATTCGCGAGAATGTGAACGTTTGAAATATTTACGGTGCCAATTGCAGCAAGTTTTCTATTCAGATCGGCCCAGGCGCCACGCGGTCCGTAAGTGGTGAGTGCCTCTCCATTAAATTTATTCTCGGTATACAGATTTTTGTAAAATGGCAAAGCGGCTTTCATTACGGCAGGCGCATCGGTATCATGAGCACGTAAAACGATGGGTGGCTCTTCTTTAATTCCGGCTGCTTTTAATCCATCTTTCACACCCGGAATAATGGTTTTAGTGAACCAGTCAATATCATCCTGACCAACACCTTCCATCGCTTCACCTAAAGCAACCATTAAACCCACGTTTGGATATTTCGCCACAAAAGCAGCGATTGATTTCTGTGTATAATCCGCAATTAGTGGAATAATCGGGCGATTGCGATCTTGTGTTTTTAAGCCATGTTTATCGGCAAAAGGTTTCGGGATGATGATATTGTAAAACATCTGAATCACCCAGATGCCACGTTTATCGGCTTCTTTTGTTAGGAAACGAAAAATCTCCTCATTTTTTTTCAAGGTTGCATCATCAACCTCAACTGCATAAGGATATTCTTTAAGCCGAAGCAAAGAAGAAAATGGGTGTCCGTTCCACAAATAAAGTGAGTTGTAACGGTTATCAACCATCATATCCAAATACTTTATCCACAGCTTTTTATCGTATAACCATGGGAAAGATTCTTCGGTATAAGGATATTCATAAACATCATGACCGGGAAGGTAATCGGGTTTTTGCAAGCCAATACAAGTACCACGCAATACCATTTCAGGATGATCAGTTACTGCAAGTTTAGTGGGCAGACTTTTATTTTCAGCAATCCTGTCGATTAAATCAAGGCAGCCATATAAAGTTCCAGAATGATCGGCACCAATAATATATAGTGTACCATCTTGATCGTAAGAAATTAAAAACCCCTCCTTACCAGCTTCCAAAGCCTTATTAGCCATAGTAACAGGATATTTTGTTTTTAAAACCCTGTCATCTACTGATCCAATTACAATGGAATTTTTCCCTTTACTAACATTTTCACGGTAATTTACTACGGTAAATTTGATATCATAACCTTTACTACGTAATGTATTCATTAATCGTTCCAGACCATACTTTTCACGTTGTCCGCTTTGCGATGAAACATAAATGGTTTTAGATAATGGTGCAGATTCTGCCGACTGGACAACTGTTTGATTAATAAAAAAAAGGAAAATAAAAATCAGAAAATTTCTCATTCAATTTGGTGATTGTAGAAACCCTGCAAAATGTGGTTTCTGATGATATTTGGTTAAATTGTTTATTTAAATATAAATAAATTATTCAAATATAAGTAATATAGCGTTTTCATTTTGTAATATTTCTGCAAGGTAAACCCTAAAAGCAGCCAACCAGTTATGTTATGATAAGATAAAACAACGTTTAGGCAATAATCGAAAGTTTTTAATCAAGATTATCTGCTTAATTTGTATGCTGATAAATTTTATAGCTAGGGATTTTATAGCTTAAGTTTTAGTCATTAACATGTTTTAACCAAATGATCAATAATTTCAACCGAATAAAAGTATATGTTTTCATTACAAAATAAACGAGCTGTTGTTACCGGAGGCGGTAGCGGAATTGGCAAAGCCATAGCCACAATTTTAGCCAAACAAGGTGCCGAAGTTCACATTATCGAACTTGGCAAAGAACAAGCTGAAACGGCTTTAGCTGAAATTGAAAGTACCGGAGGAAAAGCTTTTATTTACGCTTGTGATGTTTCTGATCATAAAGCAGTTAAAGAAGTTTTTAATCAGATTGGACAGATTAATATCCTGGTTAACAATGCCGGAATTGCACACATTGGCAAGGCTGATACCACAGAAGAACCTGATTTCGACCGTGTACTGCGTGTTAACGTTAAGGGTGTTTACAACTGTTTATATGCCGCCATTCCACAACTAAAATTAGCAGGTGGTGGTGTCATCATCAATATGGCTTCCATTGCGGCTTTAATTGGTTTGCCAGACCGTTTTGCCTACAGCACGGCAAAGGGCGCTGTGAAGGCCATGACCATGAGTGTGGCAAAAGACTATATCGGCGAAAACATCAGGTGTAATTCCATTTCGCCTGCCCGTGTGCATACTCCATTTGTAGATGGATTTTTGCAAAAAAACTATCCTGATAATATTGATGAAATGTTTGAGAAATTATCAAAAACTCAACCCATTGGCAGAATGGCGAAACCTGAAGAAGTTGGTGCATTAGCATTATACCTGTGCAGTGATGAGGCATCTTTTATTACTGGCTGCGATTATCCTATTGATGGCGGTTTTACTACTTTAAACAACTAATACAACTCTATAAATACATATAAAAATGAAATTAATACGATTTGGCGAACTAGGAGCTGAAAAACCAGGAATCATTGTAGACGGAAAATATTTTGATGTTTCATCATTGGTAACAGATTACAATGAAGCCTTTTTTGGTGGCGATGGCCTGGAAAAACTAAAAAATGATATTGAAGCTGCTGATTTACCGGAGGTTGATCAAAACGTTCGTTTAGGTGCTGCATTGGCTCGTCCTTCAAAAATTATTTGCGTTGGGTTAAACTATAAGGATCACGCTGCAGAAACCAATGCACCGATTCCTGCTGAACCAATTTTATTTTTCAAAGCTACCTCAGCAATTGTTGGTCCGAATGATGATTTGATCATTCCAAAAAACAGTAAAAAAACAGATTGGGAAGTGGAATTGGCCATCGTTATTGGTAAAAAAGCCAGTTATGTTACTGAAGAAAATGCTTTAGATCATATTGCAGGTTATGTTTTGCATAATGATTACAGCGAGCGTGAATTTCAACTGGAAAGAAACGGTCAATGGGTCAAGGGAAAAAGCTGCGATACATTTGCCCCTATCGGACCATTTATTGCCACGCAAGATGAAATTGCCGATGTACACAATCTTCGTCTTTGGTTAACCGTTAATGGCGAAACTTTGCAAGACGGAAACACTTCGAACCTAATATTCAATGTTCCTTTCATGATTTCTTACATTAGCCAGTTTATGACTTTATTGCCTGGAGATGTAATTACCACCGGAACACCTGCAGGTGTAGGCTTAGGACAAAAACCAGAACCTTGGTATTTAAAAGCTGGTGATGTGGTAGAATTAGGCATTGATGGCTTAGGAAGCAGTAAACAAGTGGTGAAAGCTTACAGCGAAAACTAATATGAGACGATACTGCTTTACGCTCGATTTAATTGATGATGACGAACTTATTGCTGCATACAAGCAGTATCATGAAGCCATTTGGCCCGAAATTGTAGAAAGTATCAAATCTTCAGGAATCACCGATATGGAAATTTACCTTTCCGGAACTCGTTTATTTATGATTATGGAAACGATTGATACTTTCTCATTTGAAAATAAAGCAAAAGCCGATCTTGAAAACCCTAAAGTTCAGGAATGGGAAACCCTGATGTGGAACTACCAGAAAGCTTTACCAAATGCCAAACCCGGAGAAAAATGGCGGTTAATGGATCAAATTTTTAAACTATAAACTATTTTTATGATTGACGCTCACGTACATTTCTGGAATTTTGATCCCGTTAGAGATAGCTGGATTACCGATGAAATGAATGCCATACAGAAAGATTTCTCGCCAAAAAATCTGATGCGCACCTACAACGACCTTCAAATTACTGGTTGTGTGGCGGTTCAGGCCAATCAATCGGAAGAAGAAAATGAGTTTCTACTTACGCTGGCCGAGCAAAATGAAATGATTAAAGGAATTGTGGGCTGGATAGATCTAAAAAATCCAAACTTACAGGGTCGGTTAAACTACTGGAACAATTTTAAGAAGATAAAAGGCTGGCGTCATGTGCTGCAAGCTGAAACCGCTGAATTTATTCTCGATCAGGATTTTATTGCCGGCGTTAAGCAGTTGAAAAATTTCGGGTACACTTACGATTTACTTTGCTACCACAATCAGTTAGACAGCATCATCAAGATGGTAGATCAACTTCCTGATCAACCTTTGGTACTCGATCACTGTGGTAAACCTGATGTAAAATCACAAGACTTAAAAAACTGGTCGGCAAACATTAAAACCCTTGCTCAAAACCCGAATGTGCTTTGCAAAGTTTCTGGTTTGTTGGCCGAAGCAGATTGGAAAAACTGGAAAGAAACTGAGCTTTTCAATTGCTTTGATGTAGTTTTTGAAAACTTTGGTTGCCAAAGGGTGATGTACGGAAGCGACTGGCCAGTGATGTTAATCAGTCGCCCATACCCGGATTGGTTTAATCTTGTATGGAAATACGCTGAAAGATTTAGTGAAACAGAAAGAAAATTAATTTTCGGAGATAATGCAAAAGCTTTTTATAGGCTTTAGTTGTGCTTCTAATCTCACACTGGTTTTCAACGAGCGTGGAATGACCCATCGTACTTTACGATAAAAACATAGCAGATAGAACAGGACGGATAATCTAAATTTAAATGTTAGTTTTCGCTTCCAAAATAATGATCTGACCAATATAATATTTACATATGAGTAAAAAGATTACATTCCCATACCATCCACAATACCCATCCGTAGCCGATTTAAGGAAAAAAGCGAAATCAAGGATACCAAAATTTGCGTTTGATTATCTGGAAGGTGGTTGTAATGAGGGACTTAATTTAGCCCGGAATGAAAACGATTTCGATAATATCTACCTTAAACCAAATTACTTACGTGTTGGTGGAGATATCGATATGTCGGTTGAATTATTCGGTCGTCGTTACAGCGCACCATTTGGCATATCGCCAATCGGTTTGCAAGGTTTGATGTGGCCAAATGCGCCTGAAATTTTAGCAAAGGCTGCTGCGAAAGCGGATATCCCATACACCTTAAGTACTGTATCTACCAGTAGCATCGAACGCATTGCCGAAGTATCAGATGGTAAGGCCTGGTTCCAATTGTATCATCCTACAGAAAATAGTTTAAGAGATGATATTTTAAAACGCTTAAAAGCCGTTGAATGCCCGGTGTTAGTGGTTTTGGTAGATGTACCTGCATTTGGCTTACGTTACAAAGAAATTAAGAGTGGTTTATCTATTCCACCAAAAATGTCGATCAATAACATTTTACAGGCTTTTGCCCGTCCGCTGTGGGGAATTAAAACCTTGCAACATGGCATTCCATCTTTTGCTACGCTGAAACCCTATATGGAAAAAGGAATGGACATGTCGCAATTAGGACAGTTCATGAACAAAACATTTACCGGCAAGGTTGATATTGAAAAGGTTTCTGCCATTCGTGATTTATGGAAAGGTCCTCTGGTATTAAAAGGAATTGCAACCGATGAAGATATGCAGGCCGCTATCCAAATTGGTGCTGATGGTGTGATTGTTTCCAACCATGGCGGCAGACAAATTGATGCAGGCGAATCTTCTATTAACTCGTTGATTAAACTGGCAAACAATCCGTTATACAAATCAAAATTGAAGATTATGTTAGATGGAGGTATCCGTTCGGGGGTTGATTTAGCCAGAGCGCATGCCGTTGGCTCAGAATTCAACTTCATGGGCCGACCTTTTATGTATGGCGTTGGCGCACTGGGCAACGAAGGCGGAGATCATACCATCAACATGTTCAAAACACATTTGTACCAGATTATGCAACAATTAACCATTGAGAAGGTTACGCAATTTCCCGATCGCCTATTGGAGCCATTGAAACCCTAAATCCCCTAATAAGGATTTCCGCAAGGAGCAGAAACCATTTTGCATCAAAATGAGATTGCTTCTCCCGATGAAGTACCGGGATCGCAAAGACGAAAATCTTAATTACGGAATCAGAGAAAAACAAAAAAGCAAGACTAGTCGGTCTTGCTTTTTTTATTTATTTCAATTTGATACGATTGATAACCCGTTTAGGAACAGCCATCTCGCCTTTTAAACTCTTTTTATGGGGTTGGTGGGTTATTTAAACTTATACGTCGTGCTGGTTTTATAAGTTTCTCCCGGCTTCAATACCGTTGAAGCGAAATTCGTATGATTTGGTGCATCAGGGAAATGTTGTGTTTCTAAACAAAAAGCAGAACGGTGAGGATAAGACTTGCCACCTTTACCATCTTTATCTTCTCCGGTTAAAAAGTTTCCACTATAAAACTGTAAACCTGGTTCAGTGGTATACACTTCCATCACAATTCCGGTTGCGGTACTTTTTACCGTTGCCACAGGTGTTTTATCGTCATGTTTCTTTAACGCAAAATTATGATCATAACCTTTACCAAATTTGAGTTGTTCTTCACTTGCATCAATGGCTTTTCCAATGGTTTTTGCTTTATTAAAATCAAACGAAGTTCCGGCTACAGCCTGCAATTTCCCTGTCGGTATCAAGGTAGCATCTACAGGCGTGATAGAATCAGCGGCAATCGTCAGTTCGTGATCCAGGATGGTTTTATTTCCCTCACCATTTAAGTTAAAATAAGCGTGATTGGTTAAATTAACTATTGTGGTTTTATCCGTCGTGGCTGAATAATCAATTTGTAAGGCATTATCGTCTGTTAAAGTATAAGTTACTTTCACATCCAGCTTGCCAGGATAACCCGCTTCTCCATCATTTGATACATAACTTAGTTCCAGCTTTTGTCCGTCAACCTGCTTCGCGTCCCAAACTTTCGAAAAGAAACCATCTGTTCCGCCATGTAAAGTATTTACACCATCATTTAACTGTAGCTGATAGGCCTTACCATCAAGGGTAAACTTTCCCTTACCTATCCTATTGCCATAACGGCCAATTAACGCACCAAAAAATGGTTCGCCTTTTTTACGATAAGAGCCAATACTATCATAACCTAAAACCACATCCACTAATTTATGATCCTTATCTGGAACGAGAAGCGATACCACTCTCCCGCCATAATTGGTAATTGTAACGGTTGCACCTGATTTATTTTTCAAAGAGAACAGCTTTACACTTTTTCCATCAATGGTAGTGGTATATTTTAATGAGTCCTTTTCAACTTTGGTTTCAGTGCCCTGGTCACTTTTAGAATTACAAGCAAACAATGTTGCCGACAAACAGATTGCAGCAATTGGGAAGCCTTTTAAAAATATTCCTTTCATATAGATTTATTTTGGTTGATTGCTAAAGTATGAAAAATAAATTAACGTTATTCTAACGATTATCATTTTATTTCGGTTAATATTGAGCGGATTTATCTACATCAGAAAAAATCACATAATTTAGCAACCTATGGAAGATTTGAATTTCAAACCCAAAGCCATTATTTTTGATTTGAACGGAACCATGATCGATGATATGAAATATCACACCCTGGCCTGGCATTCGATTATGAATGATGACCTAGGTGCCAGCTTAACCTACGAAACCGTTAAAAAGGAAATGTATGGTAAAAACCATGAGGTGCTGGAACGCGTATTTGGTAAACATAAATTCAGTGTAGAAGAGGTAGAAAAACTATCTTTTGATAAGGAGAAACGTTATCAGGAAGGCTATTTCCCACATCTGGCTTTAATTGATGGACTAGATAAATTTCTTGGAAAGGCAAAAGAAAACAGTATCGCCATGGCAATTGGTTCTGCTGCAATTCCTTTTAACATAGATTTTGTGGTAGATGGATTAAATATCAGGGATTATTTAACTGCCATTGTAAGTGCCGATGATGTTCTGACCAGTAAGCCAGATCCTGAAACCTTTTTAAAAGCTGCCGAAGCGCTGGGCATTGAACCTGATGACTGCCTGGTTTTCGAAGATGCGCCAAAGGGCGTTGAATCCGCGTTAAATGCAGGCATGAAATGTATTGTGTTAACCACTACACACAAGGTTGAAGAATTTGATGAATACAGCAATATTTTGGCTTTCATCGCTGATTATAAAGATGAAAAATTAAACTCTCTTTTTTAAAATGGCAAAGTATTTAAATCAAAAACCCGTACTGGTAGCTGTTGATTGCATTATTTTTGGTTACGATGGCGATCAGCTTAAACTTTTAGTAATCAAAAGAGCCATTGAACCTGTAAAAGACCAATGGAGTTTAATGGGTGGTTTTATTGGTGAAAACGAAGACCTGGATGGTGCCGCAAAAAGAATTCTTTTGGAACTCACCGGCCTGCATGATGTTTACCTGGAACAGCTCCATTCTTACGGCAGTCCAAACCGCGACCCAATTGAACGTACCATTTCTGTTGTATATTTTGCCTTAATCGATATCAATAAATACAGCCAACAAATTAACGATCAATACCATGCAGAATGGTTTAAGCTTAAAGAGGTACCCGAACTGATTTTTGACCATGATGAAATGGTTAAAGCGGCGATGGACAAAATCCGCTACCAGGCGGCCCTCCATCCTATCCTGTTCGAGCTGTTACCGAAAAAGTTTACCATTCCGCAATTACAGGCTTTGTACGAACAGGTGTACGATTCTCCTATTGATAACAGAAACTTCATCAGAAAAATCACCGCCAGTGGGCTTTTAATTAAACAAACGGAGAAAGATAAATCGAGTTCGAGGCGTGGTGCTTTTTATTTTAAGCTGGATAAAAACAAACACAAGGCACAATTTCAGTCGTTTTTAAATTTTATACCCAAGTAATATTTTTTTTTAAAAAAAATTTAAGGGGCACGCGTAGCGGATACGAAATTATAAATCAGGCACTTGACTTAACATTTTTTTAACACGGATAAATACCCCTTAAATAATTTTAAAAAAACATTTGCACGATTAATTTTTATCTCTATATTTGCACCTCCTTAAACAACAAGGGAAAATGATTCCGTAGCTCAGCTGGTAGAGCATTACACTTTTAATGTAGTGGTCCTGGGTTCGAATCCCAGCGGGATCACAGAAAGCCTCACAGAAATGTGGGGCTTTTTTGTTTGCATTATATCCAGATGGCGTTTGTTTTTTCGCTTTAGATTTGAGTGAAGCAGAGTTGGCAAACACTTAAACAAGACATGGTTTTATGCTATCGGATTGCAAATTCGAGGCTATATTTATTTCGAGATGCCCTGAAGAACATCTCGAAGAGCTGAATTAAGGCTAGTCTACATTCCTTATCTAAAAGGATCGTAACACAAGTTTTATATATGTGTAGCGACTTTTTTGGCTTAACCATAAATATTTGCCAACCCATTTTGCTTAGGCGTATTGAGTTTAAGATCCATTTGTGAATTCACGGAACAAAAGAAAGCCCCGATTATTCGAGGCATAACTTGTAATCATTAATTTCTAGTTCAGCGTATCAATCGTATTCAGATACACCGCTGCTATTAAACGTTCTTCTAATTTTTCTATGCCATCTAGCACCGAATGCTTCAGCGCAATTGGCGCATTCGATTCATCTACCCACTGTCTCATGCGGGTAATTTTTTCTTCAATTTCAAATAATCTGAATTGTATTCGGGCAGTTTCTTCCACCATTTCCACAAAACTGTTTCTCATAACCATCTATTTTAAAGTCCATCCCTATGGAAGAATCTTTATTAAACAACATTCTTAAGCTCCTGATTGTTTTGCCATTAGCTAAATCTACCGTCAGTAAACAAACATTATTCCACATTTATTTTCGAAAAAAAATGCCACATGATTTCTCATGTAGCACCTTGTTAATTTTTCGCTTAGAATCGGTAGCCGATACTTCCAGAAAATGTTCTCGGCCGCATTGGCTCAAGTGTAGTCCAACCTTTATAATATTCTTTATCGGTTAAATTATCCAGTTTCAAACCAAAAGTAAAAGCGCCTGTAGCGTATGATGCTGAAGCATTTAAAATGGTGTAAGACGGCAAAGTAAATACACCTACAGTTGCGTCATTTACGATATTGTTTTCGCCTGCATAGTTTCCGCCAAAGCCGAAACCTAAACCTTTAGCAGCACCCTGGGTAATTTTGTAACTTAACCACAGGTTTACCAAATCTTCAGGACCAGCGGCAACTGGTCTCCTGCCTTGTACATTCGCACCTGCATTAGTCAGCTTACTTTTGTTTTTAGAATAACCGGCGATAATGTTAAATCCATCGAACGGGTTTGCGATAATTTGCGCTTCGAAGCCTTTGCTATATTGGTCGCCACCCTGAGTGTATTGGTTTAAACCAGTGCTTAATACAATATTCGACACCTTAATATCATAATAACTCAATGAGCCAGATAATTTACCATCAAACAAATCTGATTTAATACCCGCCTCTAACTGGTTGGCGTGTTCAGGATCGAAAGTCGTAATCACATTGGCACCACCAACCAACTGGTTGATTGGCGCAACATTTTTGAAGCCGTTCATATAATTACCGAAAACAGATAACTGATCTTGAATAACCTGATAAACCAATCCGAATTTTGGTGATAATGCGGTTTGCCCGTATCGGTTTGCAGCAGCAACACTTAAACCTGCATTTCTAAAATGATCTATACGTAAACTTGCCATGGCAGACAATGCCGGTGTAATATTAAAAACATCAGACACATAAGCACTGTAAATTGATTGTGTTGATCTGGTATTACCCCCGTAGCCTGCTGTGGCGATGGCGTTATCTGCTGCCTGGCTGGTTAAGTTTTCAGCTGCCGGAACCAAAGGATTAACCGATCCGAAAAGTGCATAATTGGAACTATTGTTAATCGAAGTCGCCAGGTAATAATCTAAGCCGGCAACAACTCTATTGCGCATGTTACCGATTTTGAAATCGCCGGTAAAGTTCTGCTGAATATCTGTCGTTTCCGTTGTAGAATTCTGGTTGGTAATGTACCTCGAAAAAATACCATTACCTGATACAGGAACATTATTTACAGAAGCTACGCCTTCAAATAAATAGGTATAATAACCTTTCGATTTTGCCGTACCTCTGGAAACGATGGTTTGTGAATTCCATTCATCAGAAATTTTATAATTCATTTGTGCCTGAACCGTAGTCACAGGATTACTCATAGAAAGTGCGTTACTGGTGTAGGACTTCCGGTTATCATAACCTAAACCATCGAGCGTAGTTGTTCTTAACGGATAACTTCTGTTGAAGAAAAGCATCGTTGGATTAGTGCCATCAGAAATTAAAAACTGGGCATTGAACAAAAACGATAATTTCTCATTCACCTTGTAAGATAAGGATGGCGCAAAAAATCTTGATTTCCTGAAACCAGCATCCTGAAAGCTACTTTCGTCGTGGTAAGCAGCATTCATTCTGAACAAAACTTTATGATCAGCATCCAGCGGTGTATTTACATCAGCTGTGATACGGTTTAAACCATAACTTCCGGCAGTATAATTCACCTCTACCATTTTATTGTCAAATGGCTGTTTGGTAACGGTGTTAATCAAACCACCGTATGAAATTAAACTGCTGCCATATAAAGTACCTGATGGACCTTTCAAAACTTCGATTCTTTCTACGTTAGAAACATCCAGACTTCCATTTGTTAAACCCGGTAAACCATTTACCAGCGTTGGTTGAACAGCGAAACCTCTCAAAGAGAAATAACCTGCACCATCTCCTCCTCTACCTGATGATGACCAAAGTTTGTCGATCCCAGGAGCGTTTCTCAACGCATCATCAAAATTGGTTACCAGTTGATCAGCTAATAATTCCTTTGCAATAACCGAATAAACCTGTGGGTTCTCTAAATTGCTTAACGGCATTTTCGAAACAAACTGGCTCTCTTTGGCGAAATATTTGTTTTTCTTTCCGCCGCTCACCACAACTTCCTTTAGCTGTTGGTTAGATGCTTTTAAGGATAAATCTAAAACAGCAACCGACCCAGCAGTTACGGTTACCTGACCTGATGCCGGCGCTAAACCGACCAATCTGGCAGTGACTGTATAAGTACCAGCAGGAACATTTTTAAGTGTATAATTACCAGATTTGTCGGCCGTGGTATTTGCAATTCCTTTTATGGTTACCTCTACGGCTTCAGCAGAAACGCCATCAGAGGTTTTAATTGTTCCTTTAACCGTGCCAAAATTAACCTGCGCCAAAGTTGTAAGGCACATCAATAGCAATGCAAACGTTGAAAGATAAAATTTGTAAATTTTTAACATATTATTTAGAATGATTATAAACGGCAAACATACAAGAAGAACAACCACTCAAACAAACGTTATTTATAATGATTACAAATAATACATTGAAATGACATTCAGCATATATTGATGCTCGGTTTGCCGCTAATTCTCTCGACCAATCATTTTATGGCGTAATAAAAAGGTGATTTTATTTAATAATAGGCAGCTATTGTTAACTTCGGGTTTAGATAAAATGTTGATGAATACAATTAAATGGGGAATTATTGGTTGCGGCGATGTGACCGAAGTGAAGAGTGGCCCTGCGTTTAGCAAAGTTCCAAACTCATCGTTGGTAGCCGTGATGAGGAGAGATGCTGTAAAGGCAGAAGATTACGCTAAACGCCACAATGTACCAAAATGGTATGATGATGCCACTGCATTAATTAACGATCCTGAAGTCAATGCCATTTACATTGCCACACCGCCACTGCAACATGAAGAATATACCTTGCAATCGCTGGCCGCAGGCAAACCTGTTTACGTAGAAAAACCCATGGCATTAAATAGCGATGCCGCGGAAAGAATGGCTGGTGCAGCTGAAAAATATGGTGTAAAATTGTGTGTAGCACATTACCGCAGAGAACAGCCGCTTTTTCTAAAAATAAAAAAACTACTGGAAGAAAAGGTCATTGGCGATATCCGCTTTGTAGATTTAAAAATGCTGCAAAGCAAAAAGGCTGATGTAATTGCAAAATCAGAACACAACTGGAGGTTAGATCCTGCCATTGCCGGAGGCGGTTTATTTCACGACCTGGCACCACATCAACTGGATTTAATGCTTTATTTTTTCGGCAACCCCGTTAAATCGCATGGAGTATCGCTAAACCAGGCCACAGCAGAAGGTGTTGATGATTTGGTGACCGGGCACATTTTATTTGAAAGCGGTGTTATTTTTAATGGAACCTGGTGCTTCACTGTTGCTGAAGGCGAAACAAAAGACAGCTGCGAAATATATGGATCAAAAGGTAAAATCAGCTTCCCGATGTTTGGTCATCAAATCAAAATCATTACCAATGGACGGGAAGAAATTATTGATTTCGCACCTTTACAGCATGTGGAGCAACCCATGATTGAAAAAGTTGTTTCTTATTTTCTTGGTCAGTCAGCAAATCCATGTAGCGGAAATGAAGCGGTTAAAACCATGAATTTATTAGATCGTTTTACAGAAAAAGATTAAAGCGGCTGGTTTGGTATTTACAATAATACATTGTTTCTAAGAAAATCATTTTACTTTTTGCAATGCTAAATAAATGTTTATCCGTTTGTTAAGCAAATATCCCTTATCGCTATGAAAAAGTTATCTCTCATCCTATCCTTAAGCTTTGCCTCATTTATGGTGAAAGCCCAAACCTTAATTTTGGCTAAAGATGCTGCCCAGTATATTGGTAAACCAGTTAGCGTTTGCGATTCGGTATACAGCACCAAAGCTTTGGATAAATTAAGCTTAATAAATCTCGGAGGTGCCTACCCAAAAGAACTCTTAACCATTGTAATCAACAAGGAAGATCAGGCTAAGTTTACTGCTGAACCATCAAGTATGTATTTGGGAAATAATATCTGTGTAACGGGTGTAGTGACTGAATTTAAAGGCAAACGCCAAATTGTAGTTACTGATCCTAAACAAATTGTTGTAAAATAATCTTGCTTTTCGCCGGGTATCCAGGTATCGCTTTCCTGCCAATCTTCAGCTGTAACAAACTGAATGAACATTATTACAATCGCTTGTTCTTGTAGCTTAAACCCACATTCAAATAAAATCCTGGTAACCAGTTTGCTATTGCTTCGGATCATAAGAGGCCAAATTGATCAGGATTGATGAACGAAAAGATAAATCAACCTGATTGCCTCCTCGTTTAAAGGAGGACAATTTTGGTTGGAGCGTTAAACTGGAAATATGATCTAAATGTTTTCGAATCGACTGAGAAGCCTTTTCGGTTGGCAAATAATTTATTTACCAACCATAAAAGCATAGATATCCTTATTATCTGATGTGAAGATGGTAAATCGATTTAATTTCTCCTAACAGATTATACATAAAGCCTTTTTTCCGTGATGGAATATGAATTTTCCGTTATGAATTTTCCTGATAAGCCCACCCATGAAACCTTTCTTTTGTTTGAGATGTTACCAACACATACAATAACCTATTCAGATGAAAAAAACGGTTTACTTTTTACTTTTATCACTAACAATTTTAAGTTTTAGCTCGAAAGCGCAAAGCACCAATGCCGAAACAGCCAAACGGTACATTAAAACACCTACTGGTTTTTTCATGGTGCTGCGACAGGGAGATGATGTATTAGCCCAGTTGGAAAACATTGCTATGATCGAGAAAATTCCGAGTGCAAGCTACTCCGGAATGGGTTTTGTAAACGCAAAGTTTGGCTTTTTTAATTTCAAAACCAAAGAGTACGAACCAAAGGAATTTGATAACGTAGAATTGGCGAGCATGAATGGCTCGATTGCATGGCAAAATGGAAAAGCTTCTCTCCACACACACGGAACGGTAACAGGTAAAAATTTCAAAGCCTATGGTGGTCATTTATTGGCAGCTACTGTTGGTACGGGTTCAGTTGAAATTACTATTACTGTTCATCAACAAAAATTAGAACGTATTAAGGAAGAGCCATTGGGTGCCAATGTTTTAAATTTAGGTAATTAATATTTTGCAGAAATCATCATCAGCAATGCTTAGAAAATGATAGTTTTGAGAAATTCATTTTATCATCAATGCACATCAAACGCAACACCCTAATCATCATACTTACGCTCCTCATTATTGCTTTTACCTCATTGAGCATTTTTATAGCTGAACATCCAATACTCCCGTTTGATATCAGAGCTTCTTTGTTTGTTCAGCAATACCAGGCAGATTGGCTGGATAAACTAATGCTGGCCATTAGTTTCTTTGGAGAATTACCTTGGTCGTTGTTATCGGTTTTGGTAGTCGCAGCTATTTTTTACTGGCAGAAATTTAAGCGTGAAGGCTTATTCATGGCCTCGATATTGCTTTCCGGTTTGATTATTCTGGGGATAAAAAACATGATCAATCGTCCGCGTCCGACAACTTTTTATGTGCGCTTAGTAGAGGTAAACCGGTTTCAAAGCTATCCAAGCGGCCACGTATTGTCTTATGTGCTTTTCTTTGGCTTCCTTATCATTTTGATGGATCGTTTAGACACCATTCCAAAAACAACCAGAAACATTGTTACTTACGTGTCTGCGTTTTTGATGATATCTATTGCACCTTCAAGAATTTATTTGGGTGCGCATTGGTTCACAGATACTTTAGGTGGTTTCCTTTTAGGGTTAATATGCCTCTTCCCGCTGTGTTATTTCTATTTTAAAACAGATTCACCACGAAATGAAAACAACTAGGCCGCAGACCCCAGTTTTTCTTTTTTTCTGATTCTGCTTAAGGTTTCTATCCGCATTCCGAGATAAGTTGCTAAAAACTTGATGGGAACCCGATTTTTCAAAGTCGGATTTCCGGCCCTAAATTGGTTGTATCTTGCTTCTGCTGATGGTATTCTAGATAAAATTCCACGTTCCTGAGATAGGTGGAAGTGAAATGCCAGTAGCTTTCGGGCAAGAATGTTCATTTCCGGATACTTAACATACAGATCATCGATAAACGAGTAACGCAATACAAGTAATTCTGAATCTTCGAGTGCCTGAAATTTTTCTTCATAGATTGGCTTTAGCGTATTTGGATTACGCACATGGCCAACAATATGGTTTTCATCAGTAATTAAAGTGGTAATATCTTTACCTTCATCAATAATAAATCCCCTGAACAACCCTTTTAAGATGATGAATACGCAATCTCCCTCATCACTATTTGCGCAACTGATCACCTCATTCTTTTTCACAAATACATGATAAGTTTCTTTCCGGGCAATAGAAACTATCTTTTTCGATAATGGGTAAAGACTGTTTAAAAACTGAATAAGGTGCTCACCATCATCTTTTACTGAACTCATAAATACAAAATTTATATTTGGAATAACTACACGCAATGTATTACTTGTCAGTAAATTTTCCAAATAAAAAAGACTGATTAAATGAGTTTTTGTAAAGCTTAGAAATACCCCTGCTAAGATATATTGTAATATTTGCAGATTGATTTTAAACATTAAAATAATTTAACATGATCCTTGATAAATTCTGATAATTTTGCGGCTATGATGAATAAAAAACCTAAAGCATTTCTCTTCGATTTAAATGGCACAATGATTAATGACATGGAATTTCATAATCATGCATGGCACTCCATATTAACTAAAGATTTGGGTGCAAGCATTAGTTTCGAAGCTGTAAAAAAGGAAATGTATGGCAAAAATCAGGATTTGCTGGAACGCGTTTTTGGTGTTGGCCATTTCTCACAAGAACAAATTGATCAGATCTCTATCGAAAAAGAACACCGTTATCAATCGGCCTACAAAAAACACTTAACGTTGATTCCAGGTTTGGCCGAATTTTTAAACGAGGCAAAAGCATCGGGCATTTTAATGGCAATTGGTTCTGCGGCCATACCTGTTAACATTAATTTTGTGCTCGATAATTTGAATGTGCGTTCCTATTTTTCGGCTATTGTAAGTGCTGAAGATGTTGAAAACAGCAAACCCGATCCGGAAACTTTTACTAAGGGAGCCAACATTTTAGGCGTTCATTTTGATGACTGTGTGGTTTTCGAAGATGCACCAAAAGGTGTAAAAGCGGCGCAAAACGCAGGTATGAGATGTGTTGTGTTAACTACCATGCACACCGCTGAGGAATTTTCTGCATACAATAATATCGTCGCATTTGTTAAAGATTATAACGATCCTATCTTAAAAAATCTTTTTTAAAGATCAGGGCTACAAATGCGACCCCGATCTTTAAGGTAGAAATAACGCGATTAGTTCGAAAACTTATAAATCGAACTTGTTTTATAAACCTGCCCTGGCTTTAACACCGTTGATGGGAAAGCTGGCTGATTTGGCGAATCAGGGAAGTGCTGTGTTTCCATGCAAAATGCCGTCCTAAAATTATCTTTAGTTCCGCCTTTGAAAGTGTTTTTGCTTTGCATAAAGTTACCGCTATAAAATTGAAGACCGGGTTCTTGTGTATACACATCCATCACAATACCGGTTTTATCGCCTTTAACACTTGCCGCCTGATACATTCCCATGCCTTTTGTTTTGTTTAAAACATAGTTATGGTCATATCCTTTTCCGAAGGTTAGTTGTTCATTTTTATCTTTAATACGGGCGCCTATCGTTTTTGTAGTCGTGAAATCGAAAGGTGTATTTTTAACTTTTTCAATTTTACCGGTAGGGATAAGTGTAGAATCAACTGGCGTATATTCATCAGCAAATATTTTAACCGAATGATTAAGCACATCACCACTTCCCTCTCCGTTCAGATTAAAAAATGCATGATTAGTTAAATTCAGAACGGTCGTTTTATCGGTAGTTGCCTGATAATCCATTTTTAGTTCATTATCATCTGTTAAAGTGTAAGTAACCGAAACCTTTAAATTTCCAGGGAAATTTTCTTCACCATCTTTTGATAAGTAATCAAATTGTATGCTGTGATCATTAAGTTGTTTAACATCCCAAACCACTCCTTGATAGCCTTTTTTGCCGCCGTGTAAAGTATTCTGACCATTATTTGTAAACAGTTGGTATTGCTTACCATCTAGCGTAAACTTTCCTTTAGCAATACGATTTCCGAAACGTCCAATTGTTGCTCCAAAGTAAGGCTCTGCTGAAATTTCATAATCGCCCACACTTTTAAAACCTACTACCACATCGATCAATTTTTTATCTTGATCAGGCACTAATAAACTTACCAACCTGCCGCCATAATTGGTAAAAACAGCCTGAGCATGATGTTTATTTTTTAGGGTGTAAAGGTTTGTCTTTTTGCCATCAATCTCTTTTTGAAAAGAATCAGCTACTAATTTAACGTTGGCGAGTGAATCAACTGATGACGTGTTTTCGGCTTTCGATTTTCCATTATCGGATTGGCAGGAAGCAAATCCAATGCTGGCAATGGCACAAAGGCTTGCTAAAGATTTTATTTTCATCATTTTTAATATTGGGTTAGATTGCCGGCACTTAACCGACCAATTAAAAGTTATCAATACAAATAAAACGATTTACAATTAAATTGCAGCAAATAACTGATGTATTTATTATGTGATAAACCTCAACTCAAAACCAACAAAAAAATTGATCTTATTAGCATTTGAACAATAAATTATCAGATTGAAAAGAAACTTACTAATTTGCCCTTAATCAAATAAATATGAACAAAAATATATCAGCAAGCCGCTACGACAACATGTTGTATAATCGCTGTGGAAACAGTGGATTAAAACTTCCAGCCATATCATTGGGTTTGTGGCATAATTTCGGGCATGTAAATGTGTTCGAAAATAGCAAAAACCTTATTTATACCGCTTTTAATAATGGCATTACACATTTTGATTTGGCAAACAATTATGGTCCGCCTCCCGGCTCAGCCGAAGAAGTGTTTGGCAAAATTTTACGCGAAGATTTTAGGGGCTATCGCGATGAAATGATCATTTCGAGCAAAGCTGGTTATACCATGTGGGATGGTCCATATGGCGACTGGGGATCAAAAAAATATTTGATTTCGAGCCTTGATCAAAGTTTGCAACGGATGAAACTCGACTACGTCGATATTTTTTATCATCACCGTCCCGATCCGGAGACACCGTTAGAAGAAACAATGGGCGCTTTAAGTTTATTGGTGCAACAAGGGAAAGCGCTGTATGTTGGCATTTCAAATTATCAGGCGGAAGAAGCCGCAAGGGCCATCGAAATTTTAAAAGCCAATGGAACACCATGTTTAATTCATCAACCTAAATATTCGATGTTTGAGCGATGGGTTGAAAACGGCCTGCTGGATGTATTACAACAAAATGGAGTTGGCTGTATTCCTTTTTCTCCGCTTGCGCAGGGATTATTGACTGATAAATACTTAGGTGGCATTCCGGCTGATTCGAGGGTTGCAACCAGTGGTGTATTCTTGAAGGAGAGCAGCATCACTCCCGAAAAAATTGATGTGATTTCTAAGTTAAATGAGATTGCAAAATCTCGTGGGCAAAAATTATCGCACATGGCATTGGCATGGATACTAAAAGATAAACGCATTACTACTGTACTTATTGGCGCCAGCAAGCCTGAGCAGATTACAGATTCAATTAAAGCTTTGGACAACACGCACTTTAGTGCTGAAGAAATTAAGCTGATTGATGAAATTTTGAAATAAGATTTTGAGCAATAAGGCCTGGGATTTGTAATCTAAGCCTTATTGCTTGTTCCGGTTGTGAAAGTTTGTTGACCGCTAAAAATTTTCTCCTTTAAAACTGCAGCAGCCGCAGTGTAACCGCCTTCTGCCCCATCAACGAAATGAATGTGATCATCCTCCAAATCACGAACATAACATGACATTACCGATTCGCCGCTTACATAAATGCCATATAAAATCTCATGATTACGCTCCATCTCATCTAAACTTTTTTGAAGCTGTAAACGCTGAAGACCTGTTCCTGTAATTACAGTATTTATTCTTCCATCAATCACGAGTGTATCTGACATTTCTACCAACTGGTTGAGGTATTTTTTACCACGCTCAGTTCTGAAATAAATGTAGCCATAAGCATTAATAAACCAGGTTTTTATCAGTTCAAGCCATTTAATTTTGCCCAGGCGGTGTCGCATCTCCCTACCCAAATGATTGAAACTTGTCCTGAATATTAGTTTTGGAATGGAAATCGGCTGGCGTTTTTCAGGAGTACCATAAGTCTGATCTATCTGTGCAATTACTTTGCTAAATACTTCGGCTTGCTTATTACAATCCTGTGCAACAGCAATCAGTGTAACCACCTCTTCACTATTTTCCGGTGGCTGAATTTTATCCCACCGGCATTGCATGCCACTTAAATCTAATTCTTCGTTTTCTTCATCATGATCGGCAAAAAGATAATTCTCTCCTTTGATGATTTTTTCAGCGTAATCAAGTCCATCTCCCAAAATGATGGGAATGGAAAATTGCTTTGAGATACTAAAACGGCTAATTTTTAAATGATGTCCATGTTGGTAAATTTCGCTTACAGGAACGATTCCCGCTCTCAAATCAAGATTGAAATTCTGCAAACTGTTTCTACGATAAACCGTTAATGCTTTCATTGCCTGGTCTACAATGGCAGGCGGAACGATAAATGTTGCCCCATCGCCTCCGAAAAAAAATGGAACAGACAAATTTGCCTTGAACGCAATATTTAATACCGTAACAATACTTCCGGTGGCAATAAGATTTACATTTTGGTGAAGGCCAGACTTTACTGCAGTAGTTGAATTTTTAATATCGGTTATAATAACATACCAATCATCGGGAACCTTTAGAAACAGTTCTTTACTTAGTAATAACTGATGCAACGGTATTCTATTTACCGGTAGATTAGCAAAAAAATGAGCTTGACTGGTAGACATATTAAACCCTTAGTATAATTAATATACGAAATTGATTCCAAAGGGTTTTAATAAATGATGTTTTTCCAATATGGAAATATCACGCTATCTAATCCTAAGAAAATTAAACAATAAACATAATGGTTTTGCTTTTATTCAGATAGAAATAATAATAAGATTGCTTGTGGCGGCTAACCTTTTCAATATTCAAAACCTTTCCTGATTTGCCAAATTCATCAGCGATAAAATCTCCGATCCTAATACTGTCAAGCTGGCGGCTATCAACAGCTGCTCTTTTAATAAGTTTTAACTTGTTCATGATTGCGTTATTTGCAATCATTTACGACGTAAAATTGGCCGCAGATTTTACGATTAATTAATTACTAATTTTTGAGTAGTGCAGATACTACAAAATACTTAATTTATGCATGAACAAGTTCATACACCCGTTTCATGTACAAAGCCTCATCTATAGTTTTAAAAAAATCAGACCATTCATTACGTGTAAAAACCAAACTGATATCGGGAAATGGCGTAGAAAGAATCACAACTTCCTTCCCATCTGGTCTGTTTTCCAGATAATCATCAAATTCCAGCTTTTTCGTAGCCAGGTAAAAAGCATCAAATTGCTGAAAGGAAAAATTCATTAACACTCCCGCTCGCCAGATATTTAAAACCTTACAATTATTGCATTGCGCAATGGTAACATTTTGATTTTGAGCCAATACAGTTGTTTTACACATAAACCCTTTGTTAAATTTACACTAATGATATTTACAAATATCATATTATTTAGAATTATTCCAAATAATATTTTTCAATATGTTAAGGTTTCATTTTACCTGGGAGTTGTTTGCTTTTTAAAGCAGTAAAGGCTTAAACCAAACAAAGGCCAGATAAATCTGGCCTTTGTTTGGTTATTAATTTGCATCGTAAATAATTACCTTTTCAAAGTAAATCCTGAATTCATCGAGAAATGCTTTGTGTAAAGGATGCACCTGGTAAACATCGTGTGCAGCCAAATCTTCAAAGAACAAAATTAAGCTAAAAGTATAGGTTGTATCAACCACTGCCCTTTCAATTGGCGCAGGTATTCCGATATGGAAATTTTTAACAACTTCAATTTGTTCAAGGGTTTGCAGGCTTTTACGGAAAGCAGCTTTTTGTTCATCGGTGGTATCGGCTTTAAGCCAGAATAAAACGTGGTGGGCTATCATCTTTATTTTTTTTCCAAAGATAATGAAAGACCTAATAGTTCATCCACATTTAGCCAAAAACACTTTTCGCTTTGCTGATTGCTTTTTTTAAATCTATGCCCTTACCTAAAACCCCTTTAAAAAGATCGCCTTCAACTTTTAACCGGTTAATGGCATTAAAAATATTAAAATCTATCATTTTTAACCCGGGTTTTACCTCATCCCAGTGTAAGGGCATGGATACTGTTGCCCCAATTTTTGGCCTTAAAGAGTATGGTCCGGCAATGGTTGCGCCCGGCCTGTTTTGTAAAAAATCGAGGTACATTTTACCTTTTCTGGCAGAAATCATTCTTTCAAGCGACGTGTATTCAGGTATTTGCTCATGAACCAGATTCACCACAATTTTAGCGAACATCTGACTTTGTTCATAACTGTATTTTGCGTTTAATGGAATGTAAATATGCATTCCCGTTGATCCCGATGTTTTGCAAAAACTAGGTACCTCAATGGCATCGAGCACCTTTTTGGTTTCGAGTGCAGCTTCCACTACCTGATCAAAGGTATGTTTGTCAGGATCCAGATCAATGACACAATAATCCGGATTATCAGGGCTTTGCACCCTGCTAAACCAGGGGTTCATTTCTATGCAGCCCAAACCTGCCATCCATAGTAATGAAGCTTCATCGGTACCAACCAGATATTCCTTTTTTTCACCCTCACCATTTTCATAAGGGAAAGTTTTTGCCCAATCTGGCGCTTTTCCTTTTACATCCTTTTGATAAAAGCTTGGTCCGTGAATGCCGCCGGGAAAACGGTTTAGCGATTGCGGCCGGTCTTTTAGATAAGGAAGTATATATTCGGCCACCTGATAATAATAGTTAAACATATCACGCTTTGTAACTTTATCTTCTGGCCAGTAAACCTTACTCAGGTTGGTAAATTTGAGCTCGTGCCCTTTAATTTTCCGAACCTGTGTTTCGTCTTTCGGGTTTAATAATGTTTTCTTGCCTTTTTCAGCAGGTGGTTTAATCGCCTTGGTATGTTTATCGTCAGTCTTGGTTACTTTATCTACCACGGCCTCTGTTGCGATCTCCTTTTCTCTTTTCACATCTTTAGCCTTTTTATCATCACGCATCCCTTGAAATGAAGGGTGGCGGAATACACCATCATCGGTAACTTCGGTAAATGCTACTTCGCAAACCAGTTCTGGTTTTAGCCATGTGGCTTTCGCCTTCGGCGGATTGGGTCTAAATCTTGAAGGTTTATTAACATCAGGCAGCTCATCAAAAGGGCTTTTATCAATCACCAAAGGCTCAAATTGTTTTACCATTTCTTTCTGCATTTTGTCAGAAAAACCCGTTCCAACTTTACCAACATACTGTAGTTTGCCTTTCTCATACACGCCCAATAACAGTGAGCTGAAAGATTTTGAGGTATCTTCATTTTTGGTGTAGCCCGCAATTACCACTTCCTGCCGCTTGTGCACTTTAATTTTCAACCATTCTTTTGATCGGCGATCTGTAGCATAGGTACTGTTAATTTTCTTGGCAATAATTCCTTCGAGCCCCATCTTTTCGGCAGCTGCAAAAAAATCAATACCACTGGCGTTGAATACCTTTCCCAACCGAACACGATCATCATCGGTAGGAAGAATGCTGTTCAAAATTGCCTGACGCTGCACAAGTGGAAGATCCATCAGGTTTTTACCTTCATACCAAAGCAAATCAAAAACATAAAACACCAGCTCTCCATCTGCTTCGCTGCGCCAATTTTGTAAAGCGCCAAAGTTAGAAATGCCTTTCTCGTTTAAAACAAGAATTTCACCATCGAGTACAGCATTAATTTTCCATTCCTTTATCAGGTCATAGATTGGATAAAATTTCTCGTTGAAAGATTTATTGTTTCGTGAAAGTAGGTCTATCTTTTGCTTATTGATGAAAGCCAGGGCCCGATAACCATCCCATTTTACCTCATACTGCCATTCATCATCATCAAAAGGCTCGTTAACCAAAGTAGCGGGCATGGGCTTTATGTTTTTTGGAATAGTAGATTTTGGCGCTTTTTTAAGGATTTCCTTCGGATCAATTTCAGTCTCCCCACCTACTTCACTAACTCCCTTTTCTTTACTTTTTACCGGACTTTTTTTTTCAGGCTTTATTTTTTTGGCCTTCCCATCCTCCCACACTTTCTCAGAAGTTTTGGCCATCGCTGCAATGGTTTTACCCGAGAGAACAGATTTTTCTTCTTTGGTGATATCTTTTAGAGAAGCGTAATCATCTTTATGTTTAATTAATAACCATCCATTTTCTCCCATTCCGTGGGTTTTCACCAAGGCAAATTCTCCGTTCAGTTTCTCACCATGGAGTTTAATTTTTAGTGAACCATCTTTCAGTTGTTTGAGTAAATGCTTTTCCTGGGCGGCTTTACCTTTAATGTCTTCAATTGGTTCATAGGTTCCTTCGTCCCAAACAATTACGGTACCACCTCCGTATTCTCCCTCCGGGATAATTCCCTCAAAATTGCGGTAGTCGAAAGGATGATCTTCCACCATCATCGCCAGGCGTTTGGTTTTCGGATCTGTAGACGGACCTTTTGGAACAGCCCAACTTTTCAAAACCCCTTCCATTTCAAGTCTGAAATCATAATGTAAACGAGATGCATCGTGTTTTTGTATCACGAACATCAACTTAGTTTTACTCTTGCTTCTTCCGGCTTTCGGCTCAGAAGTTTTAGAGAAATCGCGTTTAGAAGCATATTTTTCCAGACCCATAAATCAGCTATTACTTTTTTAAAAATTCTTCAACTTCAGCAACAGACGTGCCTACCGTTTGCACAGCAGCTTTTAGTTTATCTTTGCTTACGCCAAATTTGTTTGCCCAATAATCTACCTCATAACTTTCATTGATGTTGATTTTACTCCGATCAGCACCGCCAGTTTTTGTTTTATCATCCATAATATGATTTGATTAGATATTCGTTAAACAGCTTAAAAACAAAAAAGGTTTTGATAACTATAGGTACATCAAAACCTGTAAATGAGGGTATAAGCCATTGTTAAGCGGTAAACGTTATTACATCTTTTTTTTAAGAATTTATATCCTAGGTGTGTGGACAGTTACAGCCTCCTGAGCAACACAAAAAACAATACAGGGAGCAGGCCATTTTCAGCTAAGCGATTTCCTTGATGTCTAAACAAACAATAGCTGATAAGCCAACAGCGGTACAATCATTAAATTTTAATGAGTAGGGTTATGAAGAACTTAGGATAATTATTTTTCTGTACGTAATAATTTTATTACAAAAAATTGCACCTCTTAAGAGTTTCTGGGGAAATGCATTTAAAAATAATGCTTACTCAACTTCTATTCAATATTGATAATGCACTCAAGGTCAGTAAATTAAATTTTAAAATCACAAATTAAGACCTATCAAAATCAAATAGGTCTCTAAGGCGAACTTTAAGCCTAACAGTAAAATATTTATCTACGATTGGTTGAATATTTAGATGGAAATTAACTTTTGATAAAAATTATTAAAAATATCAAAACCAAATGATTTGAATAAGTGTTTTTATCTTATTTGTAACCAAAATATAAACCGATGGAATACCAAAACATTTCGACAACAGCAAGAAAAGAGGTAGTTGAGATTGCCGACGAACAGGATCGCAATTACTGGGCAACACGATTGGGAGTAAGCAGTGAAAAGTTGAAATCTGCAATAAAGGCAGTTCAAAGCATGGAATTTTCCAAATTGAAGGATTATATCAGTATGGAAAGAATTAAATCTGCCAGTACTTACCAGCGTTTTGCAAATCAATAATTATTTATATGAGCAATGAAATTGTGAACGAAGAGAATAAATTAAATGCTGAGCATACAATCATAGACTGTGCGCATTTAATAGACATACCTGCATCTGAAAATACTTTTTCACATAAAATTAAAGGTAGTGTGATCAGTAACCCAAAGGCAACCATTAAAATATTATCCGTTATTTACCCGAAGAATGGGTTAGCCAATTTACTTTAATTGATTCAAAAAGCTCGGTTTTAAAACACACGAGCTTTTTTTATTCCTCAGATTTTAAGACCAGCACCGACCTTCCTGCCACGCTAATATCCTGGGCGGCTTCATAAACCTCTAGTTCATTTTTTGATATCTCTCCACTAGCTGTATCTAAAATTTTCCGCCATCTTTTACTATAATCCGATTTCGGAAGTTTATAGGCCAATGCTTCGTAATGCGCATTGAAAATGATAAAAAAGTGGTTATCTAAGATATCTTCTCCCATGGGCCCTTTGCTCTGTATCCCTTCACCATGGAAATAAATTCCGATGGACCGGGCAAAGTCTTTCTCCCAGTTATGACCTTTCATTGGATTGCCATCGGGTGTGAACCAGGCAATATCCTTTACGCCATCGCCAACGTCCAAACCATTAAACCATTTTCTACGCCTTAAGCTAGGATGGTTTAAACGCAAGCGAATTAACTCTTTTGTAAAGTGCAATAGAGCGTGGTCTGCATTTTCCCAGTCAATCCACGAGAGTTCATTATCCTGACAGTAGGTATTGTTATTTCCATGTTGTGTTTTACCAATTTCATCGCCCGAAACCAGCATTGGAATACCCTGAGACAGAAACAGCGTAGCCAGGAAATTTCTTTTTTGCTGCATTCTTAAACTGACAATTTCTTTATTATCGGTTTCTCCTTCTATACCACAATTCCATGATTTGTTATGATCTTCGCCATCATTGTTGTCATCCAGATTGGCTTCGTTATGCTTATGGTTATAGGAAACTAAATCATGAAGGCTAAAACCATCATGTGCGGTAATGAAATTAATACTTGCTGTTGGCCGTCGGTAATCGCCCTCATACAAATCCGGACTTCCCAAAAAGCGTTGCGCAAATTCGCCGAGCATATTCGGATTTCCACGCCAGTAATCACGCATTACATCGCGGTACATCCCATTCCATTCAGCCCAATCTGGCGGAAACTTGCCTACCTGGTAACCGCCTTCCCCAACATCCCAGGGTTCGGCAATTAACTTCACCTGCGATATTACCGGATCCTGATGGATGATATCAAAAAAAGCGCTTAACCGGTTAACCTCATGTAACTCTCGGGCCAAGGTTGAAGCTAAATCGAACCGGAATCCATCAACATGCATTTCTAAAATCCAGTATCGCAAACTATCCATGATAAAACGGAGCACATTGGGCAGCCTCGAATTTAGCGTATTTCCGGTACCGGTATAATCCGTATAATAACGCTTGTTCTCTTCTAAACGGTAATAAGAACTGTTATCGATGCCTTTGAAAGATAATGTTGGACCAAGCTGGTTACCTTCGCCAGTATGGTTGTATACCACATCCAGAATCACTTCGATGCCGGCTTTATGCAAAGCCTTAACCATATCTTTAAATTCCCGCACTTGTTCTCCACGAATATCAGATGAGGCATAGCGGGAATCGGGTGCAAAAAAGCCAATGGTATTATAGCCCCAATAGTTAGTTAGCCCTTTTTCTTCCAGGTGATGATCTGAAATGAACTGGTGAACCGGCATCAGTTCTACTGCAGTAACGCCTAAAGTCTTTAAGTAATCTATAGCAACAGGATGCGCTAAACCTGCATAAGTACCTCGGATATTTTCAGGAATGTCGGGATGAGTTTTGGTAAACCCTTTAACATGCATCTCATAAATAACTGTCTGATTGTAATTAATTTTCGGATGCTCATCGTGTTCCCAATCATAAGCAGGATCTATCACTACTGATTTCGGAATAAAAGCAGCATTATCTGCCTCATTAAAACTTAAATCAAGCTCATCTGAGCCTAATTGATAGCCAAAAAGTGCTTCGTTCCACCTAATGTTTCCGGCAATTGCCTTTGCATAGGGATCCAATAAAACCTTATTTCCATTAAAGCGATGGCCATGGTTTGGACGGTAAGGCCCATAAACACGATAGCCATATAATTGTCCGGGCTTTATTTCGGGAATGTAGGCATGCCAGATTTGATGCGACCTTTCCTGAATATTAATTCTGATGGTTTCAGTTTCTGCATGTTCATGATCAAACAAACATAAATCTACAGCGGTAGCATTTTCTGCATATAAGGCAAAATTAACGCCTGCTCCATCCCATGTGGCTCCCAACGGATATGCTTCTCCAGGAAATTGTAAATATTCAGGCATTCTATAAGGGTTGAACGTGAGTTTAATCGTTATTTCCGTGTTGCCTTATAAATCATTTAGCGGTGCAAAAGTTTTAAAAAAGAAAAAATGAATGCTTTTCAAGAGAAAACCACCTGTTTAAAAATCATTACTTCCCGATGAAATCCTGATATAAGCTATTAATCGCTGCCCTGCTGAAATCGGGGAAATCATCTGTATAGGTAGCATTTATGCCGTTGGTAATAATAACTATCCCAAATTTTTCTTTTGGATTAAAAAACATGGTGCTGTACAGGCCATAAGCAGAGCCAGTGTGACCTTTTAGCGCTACGCCTGGTATCAAGGTGTTCGAACTCCTAATGGCTAAACCATATCCTTCGTCATCTGTTAGGGCAGTTTGCATTAATCTGGCACTTTTTTTCGAGATGATCCTCACGCCATTTGATGCACCAAAATTCATGTGCATGATCATATATTTGGCCAAATCAGTAGCTGAAATTTTCATTCCACCTGTTGGAGAAAAAATTGGTGTACTGTAACCCATTACATAATTTTGAATTTCGGTTCTTCGTGGCGCATAGGCCATAGTAGCAAGTGCAAATGTTTTATCCGTAGCATTATATTCATAAAGTTTGGCGAACCTCGTGCTATCAAGCGAATCTACACAATAGCCCCCGTAAAGCCCCAAAGGCTTTAGCACATGGTTTTTTACATAGTTATCAAACCTTTCACCCGATTTTTTTTCGATGATGGTACCAATAATGTTAAAATTTAAATTGCAGTAATTAAATTTTGTTCCGGGTGCATAGTTATTATAACATTTTGCCCAATTGGGGTTTTTATCCGGATTAATCAGGTCGAGGTTAAGGTAACCTTGAGAATCATTTAAACTGGAAGTATGGGAAAGTGCCATCTTCAACGTAATTTTTTGATCTGGAAACTTTGGATTTCGGATTTTGAACCCAATTAAATCTCCAAAATCATCATCTAAAGATATTTTACCTGCCTCTACCAATTGCATAATCGAAGTTGCAGAAAACGACTTTGAAATAGATGCAATCCTAAAAATATCCTGATTAGATAATTCAGTTTTATTTTCTAAATCTTTTAAACCAAATGAATGTGTGTAAACGATTTTTCCTTTTTTAACTACTGCAACCGAGGCACCTACGGCATTGTACTTTTGCATGATAGCTTTAAAATCAGTTTCAGCTTTTTCATTCTGTGCAAAAACATTTGAGCCTATAAGCAATAATGCGATGAGTATATTTTTTTTCATAATGGGATAATTAATAAATACAAGCTTGAACTGTTGTTACTATTTTGCATCATTTACTTCCAGCCAGTGTCCATCAGGATCTCTGAAATAAATTTGCTTCACGCCATCAACACGCAAATTTATTGCGCCTACTTTTCCAGCCCAGTCTTCAAACGGAACATTTCTGCTTTGCAGAAGCTTAATAAACTCATCAATAGAAGAAACGCTAAAACATAAATGATCGTTCCGATCGAAAGTTTGATTGGTTTTTGCACCCTCTATTAAATGAAGTGCACCCGCTTTACCTATGTTAAACCAGGTATGTTTCCCATCCTTAAATGGCTCAGGGATAATTTTCAGACTAAAAACATTTTGATAAAATGAGGTCGATTTACTTAAATCGCTAACGTATACAGCGATGTGATTTAATACAGCAGGGCTTTGTGCCATAGATTTTTGAAGAATGAATATGGAGAACAAAAAGGTAACAATAACTATTTTTTTCATCTTTAAATATCATCAAATATGTTTAACAAGCAGCAAAACCAGAAGATTTATTCTGCAACAAAGTTATAACGCAACCTAAAACAAGAAACACTGAAATTAATTCAATTTACTAACTATTAAGTATTTACAATCAAATCGAAAATCATTATTTTTATTAAAAACCAAATCTTATGGGAGTCTTTACCACCAGCAACAATCAGCTTTTTAACCAGGCCGAATGGGAAAGCGCAGTAACAACTGAAGAGAACACCAAAAGTATTTTCGAAAATGCCGGAACTGACATTGCTGACCCGACGCAATTCATCTTGCTACAGCTTGCAGATGGAGATAAGCGGGTATTAAATACCAGTGAAGTTGCGCCAAGTTTAACCGGAACCTCAGAACGACCTGACATTAATATGCTGCTTGATTTTGAAGGATTCAAAATTGGCAGCAACGAAGATATTGATCGGGATACGAAAGCGACCTTACAGCTCCAAATTGGTCAGGAACAGAAAATTGGTGCATTAGAGAAACTTTTCTATTGTATTAATGGTGGGCTTGATTTATACAATGAGATAAAAAGTGCCAAATCTCAATCAAAAGATTTTAAAAAAAGTACGGAACAGGCTTTAGGGAACAAACCCATTTCTTTACCTGGTGGCATTGGGCAAATTTCATTAAAAGTGGTAAAACATGAAAAACCACGCTGGTGGAACCAAGTATTTTCTTTTGCAAAAACCGATGCGGCAAAAGAACTTTTTTCCTTAATTGGATTTCCAGGTATCACAGAAACAGCGGTAAACTGCATTAGCGGCATGTTAGATAATTTATTTGACCGGGCGCCCGAAGTACTTTTTCAAAGCCAGCCCGTTAAGCTTGGTTTTACACAAGCTGCCAAAACTGAGCTAGGCGGTGGCTTGAACACCAATTTTGTGAGCTGCCTGAATCCCGGATTTTGGTTAATGGTTAGAAAATCTGATTACAACACCATTATCAATGCCAAGCCGATTTATTATGGTGGATATGGCATTTTAGCGCCAGATGGAATGAATGAAATCGATGCTGTAAGAGATGCGCCTAATAACCTATTTTCTCAAATCACTTACGCAGTAATTCGGGCGAGGATGAAAGAAGTAGATTTAAAACAAGGTTTATTTTAATTATTTGGCTGATCGGCCCTGGTTTCTAAAAATTTTGAAAATGCTCTTTTGATGGATTCTATCCAAATCCCTTCATTGGCCTCATATTCTCCCGGTTTGTTATTTAAACAACGCATTTCAGAACTTCCAGCATGATGTAATCCAATTAAATCCCATTGTTGGTTAAATACCGGACTGCCCGAACTTCCCCCTTCGGTGGGTGTGCGATAATGAATTTTGGGATCTTCATGATCGAGCAGAATATTATCTTGAAAAGAAAGTTGCAACGTACCTCCGAAAGGGTGACCTATGATATAAATTCTTTGCGAATCACTCTCAGGATCGATCACTGGTAAATATTGCGAAACAGGGTAAATTTCTACTTTTCGGGTGAGTTTTTTCAGGCGTTGCTGTTCTGCCGGGCTAAAACGCAAAATACTTACATCTAATGCGGTGCTCGGCGACGACCAGATAATCTCAAGTGGCTTAAATTCTTTATCCCGGTCTAAAGCTTCGAAAATCACAACAGCCTCTTCAGGGCGAAGTGCCTTCTCTGCCGGATCATTGCTGATGACATGAGCGTTTGTGAGCAATACCAACTCATCGCCCAAAGACTCATGTAAGGCTTTCCCCTTTAACAAAAAGCCTGTACCGAAACCCTTCGAACTGTCGCGTCCTAACCTCGCCACTGCCAAACACCGGTCTGATCCTTTTGCGTACCACCTATATGTTCTGAATGAATCTTCGCCGAAAACCTTCTCTAGGTGAATGTTAGATTTGCTGCTTTGCGTATTCTTTTTAAACTCCTTATACTTTTGAAGAATATTTTTAGCTTCATTTTTTTGGTTCATCAAATTGGCGGCATCAATGATCATGCTTCCACCCTCTTTTTCTACAAATTTCGAACGCAAAAGTGGCAGTAAAAGTAATCCGGCTTCCGAATCGAGTGTTAAACGCCATACCTGTTCCAATTGCCTTAATGAGCTGCCCAACTGAAATGAGGTAACGTAAGGCATACGAACATATCCGCTCATCCATTCCAGCGCATCCTGAGGTTTATTTAATGCAATACAAGCTTCGGCAGCAGTAGAAAAATCCCAGGCATTGGCATTTTGGCTGTCGTATTGCGCTTCTATGATCGTTAAAATATCTTCTGCCAATGCATGTTCATCTGGAAAACCAGCAAAGTTTAATCCATCTGCCTTTGCACGGGTAAGTAAGCTTACCACATTTATGGCATGGTACGTATTCTCATTCGGATTAACAAGATAGCCATCGTAGTAATACTGGATTGCTGTTTTAAGGAAATTTTGATTTTGCAGTTTTTTAGGATTATCGGCATTAACGTAAACCTGTTTGTAAACACGGCCCAGTAATCCTTTACATTCCAGGTTAATGCTTTGATTACTTCCGATGGCGTAATCCTGCGTTTCAAACTCAAGGTCTTTTAAAATGCTAATGGCCGAAATCAGGTTATTCTGATCAATCAAAGCCTGCGCATATTGCGATTTGATTCTGTTCGATGACCGCTCTGTTTGAATCAGTGCATTGCCAACGTGTTGCAAAAGGGCAAACAAACGGTTATCTCTTAATTCCTGGATAATCTTTTCTAAATCTGCAATATCAAAAACATCGTCGGTTTTATACAAAACCATCACTAAATCATTACAGATTTTATCCACTGCTTTTAAATCGTAGGTTTTTAAAGCTTTTTTTATCTGAACATAATACGCCGCAGGCTCCATAATTTTAAGGTTATATTTTTAACATCAATTTAAGTGCAGCCCGCAATTTTGGCCCGCTTAAATAATTGGTAATGTCATGTCGCCAGGCACCCCAGTTTTGTTCATTAATTACTTGGATAACTTCTGTTCCATTCTGTTTATAATCATTGGCAATATCTCCATCAAAACCTGCCACTGGGTCTAGAGAATCATAAATATTAATCCATGGTCCTTTGATTTTTTCCGCAAATCCATTCTCGCGGTTCCACTCAGGCGCAAATTTATCTTGTACCTCATCTATTCCCAGCGGACTACCAATAGTCATCAAGCCATCAATTGCCGGGCAATCGGCCACCCTTTTTAAACAATCGTAAATGATCACAGTGCCCATGCTGTGGCTGATCACAATGTGCAAATCGGTTTTTACATCGTTTAATTTGTTTAGTACCCGATTGCGGATCTCATCCTGAACGACAAAGCTTTCCCCCACTCTCGGACTGAATGTTTTGTTGAATAGATAATGATGGACATCTTTTAACAACCATTTCATTAACCTGCGTTTAACAAACCAAGGCAAAGGAATCCTTTCCAATGTTTTAGCCATCTCTACTTCTGTAGGAACGGCATCATCATTCATCAATACATCAAATGAGAGTTTTGCAGCCAGAGAATCAACCAGCTTTTTTTCCTCACCGCTAAGTCCTTCCCTCCAGGCCATATCAGGATCTTTCGCTGCTTCAGAGATTACCGCCTCACTACTTTCATCATCACGTATACTTTCAAAAACCTCATCTTCTGCTGGCTTATCATATAAAACATCCGCCCAGTAAATCATCGATGATGTTATTCCAATTGCACCAAGATCAATGGCGTCATCATTATTCAGCAGATCATTTGCCAGTGCATCGAGCCAGATTTTTTTCAGCTTTTTTTCGTCTGGTTTGTTGGCTATTCCATGAATGAAGGTTACGTGTGGCATTTTAAAGTAAAAGTTTAGTTAAAAGATATTTTCCTATTTTCAGAAAAGAAAAATCTCCTTTGGCCAACAAGCCGCAGGGCAATTAGGAGAATGGCTAGAAAGCATTTATACTTTCGAGGGGTATGATCTTGATTGGCTACCCAATAATAAGAAAAGCAGTTTCAGTTTAAAATACTTAATACTAGGTATTTAAATATAGATGTAAACAAGAAACAAACCTATAGGAGGTGATGAAAACAATGATATTAATGGAAAATTAAGTATATTAAATGAGATAAAATTAAGATGAATGCCGATCTACTTCCCGTTATACTTTTTAATAAAATCCTTCTTATTTACAAGTTGTAAATAGCTATAATTTGAGGAAATTTGATGTCGTTTTCTTAAGCGATATAAGAAATGGCCGCCCAGATCAATGAAAACTGGACATGAAGCATTTAACCAGGCTTGATGTGGATTTCGCCAGCTGAAAGAATAAAATGCGGTGGAGAAAGCAATGTTTTTCAGTTCCTCATGATGAAATGTAAGCATTTCGGGATGGAGTTTCTCAGCCAAAATATCGTTTTTGCGAATTAGCGACAAATGCTCTGAAATGCAGAACTCATAGTTTTGCATTAAAGGATCGAGCGGATTTGGAATAGATTTAACAATCTTAAAACCTTTAAACTTTAACCCGTTTACTACCCAGATAAGCTTTGGATAAAAGCGTTCTCTCGACTGAAGTTCATCGCTATTCATCGAAGAATTCTGAAATTCTATGGTGATTCCATTGCTTGTATGTATATCTGCCCGATGAAATTCCTGCCTTGTATCGTCAAAGAAGCTAACTTCACGACATTCGGCGGCGAAATTTCTTTTCCATTCGCGATGCCACAAAGTTTCGCTTTCCCACCACGAATCGCATTGATTGAGCGAAACATGCGCCCAATGGTGAATTTTTACTGAGCCACATTTAGCAATAACTTTTTGCCCACAGCCAATACAAGTTCCAATTCCTCTCTTTACTGCTTGCTTTCGTTCTCCATTAAACAATGCATACTGCATAACGGGCAGTCTATTCGTTTCCCTTAAAAACGTTCATAACAGCAGTTTTCCACTGAATGTAACCTAAATCACCGCAGACTTTGGCTACAAAACCCTCCACATCATGAGGTACATCATTCACAATACGCCACCTGATTTTATATTTCGGATTATAGCTAATATAAACAACAACATCATCAGTGCGTTGCCCAACAGTTTCCAGGGCTTGCAAATGTATATCTCTTAAATCGTCAGCGGCAACTTTCAATCTTTCATTCATAATTTTACCTAAAGAAAGATCCGGTTTAAAATCTGTTTCTAATATTGCTAAAACTGTAACAGTCATATCACTCCTCTTCGTTTGAAAGCTTAAAACAAGCTCTCCTGCTTAATTATTTAATGTTTCGCACATTGCGAACAAAACAAATTTATACTAAAATAATTAGCAACCAAAAATTAATACTGTTATTTTTGTCGTGAAAGAACTAATACATTTGAACATATTGATAACCAGAACTATAAAATATGCATAAAAAACCGCACAATAAAAAAGAGATTAAGTTTTACATTAATCTTTTTGACTGTTAATCTAAATGCCTAATAAACTTTCCAAATAATATCATTTTAAAATGTGCATAAATCAGGTTTAATTTAAGGCATTGTTTAGGCGCTTTCTGCGCATCTTTGCACGACATATTGAAGATTTAATGCAAGATTTACCGAATAAGATGAACCCAACCAGCCCTACCGATCAAGATAATCAACTTATTCTCGACTTTATTAAATTCACCAATCAACCTATTTTTTTAACGGGCAAAGCGGGAACAGGAAAAACCACCCTTTTGCGAAAGATTAAGGAAACAACACAGAAAAACTTTGCAGTTGTAGCGCCCACTGCGGTAGCGGCAATTAATGCCGGCGGTGTTACCATCCATTCTTTTTTCCAAATGCCTTTTGGACCAATTATTCCGGTTACTGGCGATCAGCAGTTTAAAGAAGTAAAATATAACGAAGAAAAAACCAAGCTTTTAAAATGCCTTGAATTATTAATAATTGATGAGATTAGTATGGTTCGGGCAGATATGATCGATTTTATTGATCAATCGCTGAAAAAGGTAAAAGGATCTAACATGCCATTTGGCGGCGTACAGGTATTGATGATTGGTGATTTGTACCAGCTCTCACCCATTGCGCATGATGCCTGGCACATTTTGAAAGCGTACTACCTCAGTCCCTATTTTTTTGATAGCCAAATTTTAAAATCAATTTCGCTCATCACTTTTGAGTTAAAAAAGGTTTTCCGGCAATCAGATCCATTATTTCTTGATATTTTAAACCGGATAAGAGAAAATTGCTTAACTCCAGCGTTGCTGGATAAATTAAACGAACACTTCGATGCGAGCTTAAATGAGGTTTGGAAAGATGAATACATTACATTAACCACGCACAATAACCTGGTTACGCAAATCAATCAGGATTGCCTTGATAAACTGGATGGTGAACTTCATGCTTTTACGGCCAAAGTTATGGGCGATTTTCCGAAAGATGCTTACCCTGTTGATGAAGTTTTACAGCTTAAAGTTGGTGCCCAGGTGATGTTCATTAAAAATGATTCATCTGGCAAAAAACAATATTATAACGGTAAGGCGGCGAAAATTGTAAGCATTGCGAATGATCGGGTGAGTGTTCAGTTTTTAGATGATGCAGTACATTTTGAAGTGGAGCGAGAAGAATGGCAAAACCTTAAATACAATCTCGATCAGCAAGAAAATAAAATTGAGGAAGTAAATACAGGATCTTTTTCACAGTATCCGTTTAAACTGGCCTGGGCAATTACCATACATAAAAGTCAGGGTTTAACTTTCGAAAAAGCCATTGTAGACATCAGCTCATCATTCACACACGGGCAAGCCTATGTTGCCTTAAGCCGTTGCAAAACGCTGGCAGGCCTGATACTTAAATCTCCGGTGAAAATGGAAAATATCATCACCGATAAACGCATTATCGGATTTACTGCTCAGGCTGTAAGTCAAATTCCAACGTCCGAAAGCCTTGCTCAATATAAAAAAGAATATGCCTGGAACTTGATCGATGATTTATTTGATTTTACATCATTAAAAGCAAGCTGGATAAGTATCGGGCAAGCTAAATTTAGTGCATTCGATGAAAATGCAGCCTTCCAAGCCATGCTTGACCTTAACACAAACATCCTGAACAAAGATTTAATTCATGTGGCTTTAAAATTCAGGACTCAGGAAGTGGCTAAAATTTCTAAAGATGCGCTCCTGGCTGACGAAAAATTTCTTGAGCGTTTAGGCAAGGCATCAACCTATTTCAACCCGAAAATAATGATGGTGATTTCAGAAATCTCAAAGTTTACTGCTCTGAAATTATTAGCCGATGAAAATTCAGAAAAAACCCTGGCCCTATTAATTTCAACTTTAAATACCTTAAATGTGAAACTGGCTTTATTTAATTTCGATTGGAAAAACTTCTCCATTGAGGAATATACACGCACTTACTTAGCGGCCAGTAATAAATACGAATTAACACAAAGAAAAAACTTCACGAGTAAAATAGAACTTCCAAAAGAAATCGTGAATCAAAAACTGTATCAAAGCCTGGTTAACTGGAGAAACAGCGTAAGCAAAAAAAGAAATGTGCCAGAACATACTGTTCTTTCGGATGTAGCTTTATTAAATATTGCGGCTAAACCACCAAAAACTACAGATCAACTGGCCGCAATTAGGGGTGTAGGGATTGGGAATGCAGTAGATTTAGGGGGAGAAATTATGCCAATTGTGAACAGTTTTATGGGCGCCAGCACTTTATTTTAATTGCCTAATGCTACAAAAGCTAATGAATAAAAATAAAATAAGAGGCTGTGAGGATAATTCCAAGCAATAGAAAGCCGATACGGGCCAGCCATGTATTTAATATATTTTTCCCTTGTTCTGTAATACTTTGCTCGAGGTTTTTTAGCAGCTTTTCCTGTTTCTCTAACTTTTCCTTGAGGTCGAGGTTTTCGTTTTTTAAATCGAAGATACTTTTCCCGGTATCTTCTTCTAACTTATTTAACGCATAACGCCTTTTAAAACCGCCCTCACTAATAAACATATCCACACCGGCTTGTTTACCAACCATGGCCGGCAATGGTACGCCATCAACCTGGCCTACCAAAATTACGAGGTTCATCTGAACCAAAAGATCCAGGTAATCTGATGCAAGCGTACCATTTCCTCTGAATATTTTGAGTACTCGATCAGATTTGATGTAAACTTCTTCATCAAACTCATTGAGTATATTGTCCAAAAGCTCACATTTAGCTGGAGTTAAACTTATGGAAAGATTTTTCATTTAGGCGAACGTGAATTATTCGGCAAGAAAGCAAAAATAAATCTAACCTAAAAGTTTTATCGAAAAATAACAGCTAATTAACATTACAATGTTGTAAACGCTTTTAATATTTGATGTCTTTATAATTCTTTTTAAAAAACTTATTCCTGATCGATGATGTTGTAAAATTAAAAATCATACTATGAAAAATCCAGATCAAGAACCACAAGAAAACGAAGAAATTCAGAATATTGAGCAATTTCAAATTGACCGTTCTGGCGCAAAATCAGCTGAAGGTTATGCAGAAACAGAAGAAGACGATACGTTTTCTGCCACAGCAGCACCTGATCCATTAGATGAAGATGAAGACTTGGAAAACGGCGATGAAAGCTACACAGAAGAACCTGATGAGCTAGATGAAGAATTGGAAAGCGACGATGAAGGCTATACCGAAGAAGAAATTCCCTTTGCCGACGGCGAAGGTACCCAGCTCGATGAAGCCATTGATGAGCAAGACGAATCAGAAGAAGATGAAGAAATTTAAAATGAAAAAAGAGCGTTCAATTATTGAACGCTCTATCAATGTTAATCTAAATCGTCCCGTTGATTTAATTCTAACATTTCAAACTTGTTACTTTTTCATTACTTAGTCAATACGTATCAGGGTGTAATTTTTATTTGTACCATACTGTCTGCTAAATTAGTATACAGTAAAACTTAAAGCGTTACCTATCAGTTAAATAACCAATTAATAACGTAAAATTTCGCTTCATTATGTTAAAAACTTCTTGTATAAATTAAACGATTATTAAGTCTGCCGAATAAAACTTCAACAACATTTTCATTTTTTTTTAAAAACCGCTATTGTATTTTAAAGAATTAAATGCAACTTTGTGGCGTAAATGAGAATTAACAAATCAAATTGGGTAACGGCATGGGTAAAAGCAATCAGCTTTTTATTGGTGTTTACTTTTTTGTTTATTTCTTTTGTTCAAATCATCCATGCGCATAGCAAAAATGAGATTGAGCATGTTTTTGATCAAAAAGAAAACATTTCTTTCTCAGAAAAATGTTCCGTTTGTGATTACATTTTTCATAAACATGGAAAAGACATCGTGCTTCCACTACCCTTTTCTATTTCATTTCCTCTTCCAAAAGGAAACATTTGCAATACCGGCGTATTTGTAGGCAATTACAAATTTACACTTCAAGGCTTTACCAATAAAGGCCCACCTGTAATCGCTTAACAATTGCGATTGGCATTTTGCCATCTTTCTATACCACTTTCTTCAATTTTTAATGCGATGAGTTACAATTAATCTGATTGTGCTGATCATTTAGCCATTGGCTTCGGCCATTTGTAATGCGTAAAATTCTTTTCTTATTTCTTTGCCTTATTGGGTTTAAACAGTTGTATGCCCAACAATTTCAACTTAGCGGTGTCGTTTTAAATGGCCAAACACCGGTAAAACACACCACAGTTTATATTGAAAATACTTCGTACAATACCATAACTGATGATGGTGGCAAATTCAATTTTGCGGCATTGCCTAAAGGCACCTATAAGTTAATAGCAAGTGCAGTTGGGTTTAGCAAAACCATCATCAAAGTTGAAATCAAAGATCAGCAGGTAATTAAAAACATATTGCTGAACAAAGAAATCAGACAACTGAATGATGTTACCATAAAAGATGAGCATGTTGAGGATCGCCGGAAAGCAGAATCGATGAACATCGAAGTTCTAAATCAGGATTTTATTCAAAGAAACCTTGGTGGTAGCCTGATGAAAAGCCTGGAACGCCTCCCGGGAATTAAAATCATTGGCATTGGTTCGGGTCAGTCGAAACCATTGATAAGAGGTTTAGGCTTTAACCGGGTGGTAGTGGTTGATAAAGGTGTTAAACACGAAGGACAGCAATGGGGTGCCGATCATGGGCTGGAAATCGACCAGTTCGCTACCGGCGAAATTGAATTGATTAAGGGCTCTGCCTCATTTATTTATGGCTCTGATGCCATTGGTGGAGTTATTGATATTCTTCCGGTATCCATCCCTACTGTAAACAGCATGGGCGGCTCAGTCGATTTAATTGCGAAAAGCAATAACAATCTTTACGGCACATCGACCAACTTTTATGGCCGAAACAAAAAATGGTTTTTCGATTCGCGGTTTACCTACCAGAACTACGGCGATTATCGTGTACCCACAGACCAGGTTTTTGTATACGATTATGCCGTAAAATTATATCAAAATCATTTGCGGAATACCGCAGGGCGTGAAACGGGATTTCATTTCAATACGGGCTACATTGGTGAAAAATTCCGATCCATATTTTACCTCAGCAATACTTTTGCCAAAAGCGGCTTCTTTGCCAATGCGCATGGGCTTGAACCCCGACGTGTAAATGAAGATCTTCACGACGGTTCAAACAGAGATATTTTACATCCTTATCAGTCGGTTAATCATTTTAAATTAATCAACAAGTCAAGCTATCAGTTGCCGAATCAGAAAATCGAACTTGAATTAGGTTATCAGAAAAACTTCAGGCAGGAATTTAGCCAGTATGTAAATCATGGTTTTATGCCTTCAAATTATCCCGCTACTTTACAAATCCCCAGCGATTTGGAGCGGGAATTTAACAAAGTAGTTTATTCAGGAAATTTAAGAGATAGGATAACCATAGATGCGCATGAATTATCTGTTGGAATAAATGCTGAGGTTCAAACCAACGATATTAATGGGTGGAGTTTTCTAGTTCCGGCATTTAAGCAAAAAACAATTGGAGCCTTCGTTTATGATAAATTTAAGATCAATGAAAATTTATTATTGCATGGTGCATTACGCTATGATCGCGGACAAATCGAAATGTTTCAGTACAACGACTGGTTTCCGTCAGACCTCACAATAAACGGATCGGTAACACAGCAAAACCTGCAACGTGCCGCCAATTTAAACCGAACCTTTAACAGTTTGGTATGGTCTGCCGGGTTAAACTACAACCTTGAAAAATTCAGTTTAAAGTTTAACTTGGGCAAAAGTTTCAGGATGCCAATTGCGAAAGAACTTGGTGCAAATGGCGTAAATTATCACTATTTCAGTTACGAAAAAGGAAATCCAAATTTATCGCCTGAAAAATCGTATCAGGCCGATTTAAGTCTGGCGTGGAATGATGAACGTTGGTCTGTTCAGTTAAGTCCGTTTTACAATTATTTCCCTAACTACATCTATTTAAACCCGACTTCCGGACACGACTATGCTTATGGTGCAGGCAATCAAATTTTCGAATACGCACAAAGTAGCGTACAGCGGTTTGGTGGAGAGCTTCAGCTTAAATATGAAATTTTTAAAAACTTAAGCACTCAGTTTCTAGGAGAAATTTTACAGGCTAAACAATTATCTGGAGAGAAAAAAGGCTTTACCTTACCATTTTCTCCACCCGCTTCTGCCCTGATAAATTTAACCTACTCTCCTCAAATAGGCAGGCAGTTATCAAATACTTATTTCTCCATCGATTATCGCTTGACAAGTAAGCAGGATAACATTGTTCCACCAGAAAAGAAAACTCCGGGTTACCAGGTAGTGAACATACAAGCCGGAACAAAACTTTTCCTTTACGGTAATCCGCTCCAGTTAAGCCTGCAAGTTCAAAATCTGTTTGATACAAAATATTTAAACCATACCAGTTTCTACCGTCTTATCGAACTTCCTGAAGCAGGAAGAAATCTAGTGCTTTCATTAAAAATCCCTTTTGGAAAATAATACAATTCAAATATACCCATCAACAAAAAACATCCACAATGAACAAAATTACAAAACCCTTTTTAGCCCTGCTGATTATTGCAGCAACATTTACGGCCTGTAAAAAAGATGAAGTTATTACAGATCTACCAACGATTACGAATCTGGAGGTAGGCACTAACAACAACAAAACTGCCTATCCGGGAACAGACATTCATTTCGAAGCCGATCTTTTTGCTGCAAGTAACTTGGCTAGCGTTGATTTAAGTATTAAACCAAAAACAGGTACCGGATGGAATTTCAACCAAAAATATACTGAAGGTTTTGCAAATGTAAAAAATGCAAATTTTCATAAACATATTGATGTACCAACAACTGCTGCACTCGGCAATTACATCGTAACGATTAAAGTGACTGATCTGTTGGGGAGAACAACTGAAATTACCAGCGATTTGGAAATTAAATACGACCCAACAATGCCCAATGCCACCGGATTTGAGGTTGGCTTAAATACAGCTGGAAATGATCTGCATGTTGAAGCTACAGTTGCTGCGATTAACAAAATTGCCAGAATTGAGGTGGAAGTTCATGGCGCTGCATGGGAAAAAGATTTCCTGTTTACCGATGCTGCTATGGTTGGCTTAACCAGCTATAATTTCCATAAACACCTTGATGTTACCGCAGCGCCTAAAGGCCACTATCATGTGCACCTCAAAATTGTAGATCAGTTAGGTAAGGAAAATGAGTTTGAAGAACATTTTGACAAGTAAATCGATAATTATGAAAAATAAATTCAATCCAGTTAAAACAGGTTTTATTGGCTTATGTGCTTTATCCGTTTTATTGCTGAGCAATTGTAAAAAGGAAACGGAAGATATTGACACCACTTACCCTGAAATTATTTCAAATGCTACTTCTTTTCCGCAGCAATGTAGTGTAATTAAACGTGGAGAAACATTTACGTTTAAAACACAGGTAAGCGACAATGTAGAATTAGGATCAATGAGCATCGATATCCATCACAATTTTGATCATCATTCTCACAGTACTGAAGTAAACAGTTGCAATATGGAGGCCATTAAAACTCCCGTAAAGCCCTTTCTGCTTATCAGAGAGGTAAGTATTCCCGCAGGGCAAAAAAAATATGAAGCCACGGCATCAGTAAATGTGCCTGCAGATATTGATCCAGGCGATTATCATTTTTTAATCAGAATAACTGATAAAGCAGGCTGGCAAACCATTAAAGGAATTAGTATAAAAATTAATTAATCAATAAAAATCAAACCTAATGTTATCTAAAAACAATTTTAAAAAAGCAGCAATGATTGTTGCTGTTGCTGCTGTATTTGCAGCCTGTAAAAAAGACAGCGCACAACCTGAGGAAACACCGACAACAGCTGCAAAAGAATTTAAGTATGTAAGGTTGCTTACTTCAGATGAAACCTCGAACAAACTTACTTTGGTAGATCCATCAACAGCGGCAATAACTGCTTTCGATGCTAAATTTCCTTTAGCTAATCTTTACGCAACCTCATCAGGTAGATACGCTACGGTGCTTTATGGTGCCCAAAATTTAGTGGAAGTTTTTGATAGTGGCCTTGCTTCTCACGTAGATCATGTAGATGTGCTAAACAGTCCGAAATGGGCAAGCATTACTGCAACAGGTATCAAGCCAACGCATTTTAAAACCAAAGCCAATGAAAGTTTAATTTTTAACGATGGTGATGGAACGTTGAGCCGGGCTGTAGAGAGCGATTTTAATACAGCCGGAGCAAAATTTGCTACGGTTAACGCAGGTTTGTTGCCGCATCACGGAGCAATGGCACAATTTACAAACGGAACTTATGCAGTAACATCAACAGCTGTTTCCGGAGCATCTCCAAATCGTGTGCTTGTAATTGATAAAACAGGTAAAACAGTTTATGCTTCTACGCTTGAAATCGGCGCCATTCATGGAAACGCAAGCGATGGAACAAACGCTGTTTTCGGTGGTTTTAGCAGCTCTGCAGCAACTGCGGGAGGTGTTTTAGTAGTTAAATCTACAGGCGAACAAAGGTTAATTCCGAATCCTGATGGTTTTGGTGCATTTAGATTGGCCAGCATCTATTACGCAGAATCGGCGAAAAAGTTTATCGGTTATGTGGCAACAAAAGGTGCTTACCTGATCGATATTGCAACAGATAAAATTACACCCATTTACAGCGGAGCTGACGCCTTTCAATGCAAGGTTGATTTTGCAGGAAAAAATTTATTGGTTTTAACTTTAGACGGAAAATTGAGAGTATATGATTTAACAACAGGTACGTTGAAAAAAGAAGGATCGGTGATTGCTGCAACCTCAAGTACAGATACCTATAAACCTGTACTTGAAGCAACTGGTAAATTTGCTTATATCGCAATGCCAGCTTTGGGCGAGGTACACCAAATCAATCTATCAACTTTTGCTGTTACAGCAAAACATAAAGTTTCTGCTAAGCCAGTACGTTTAGCAATTTTTGGTTTTGAAAGCGATGCTTCTCATAACTAATTTTTAATCATCAAGGCAGTTGATTGAGCTGCCTTGATGTTATTTTGCCTTTAACATTGCATTTAGCTGCGTTAAATGTGTTTTAAATTTAGGAAGATATTTTTTCGCATATTTCTTTACCGCCGCATCGGTTGATTTTGAACCTGCTTCGAAAAGGACAATTAAATTCTGGTGATCCTGAATACTGGAAGTAATATATGCCTGATCAAAATCCTGCCCTTTGACATCCTTTAATTTATTTACCGATTGCTGAAGATCAGCATTTCGAAGCATTGCAAATCCATTTAACATTACACCTTTCGGCTGCCCCGTATTTCCAGCTTCTCCCTGATTTTGGTTTCTAGAAGTATCCTGCAATGTTGTTGGAGCCGAATCAACTCTACCATCTGGTCTTTGCCCTTCTTCATTTTTACTTGCTGTTAAAGTGATGTTTTTACTTTTGGCTAACGCTAAAAGTTCTGTATTGGCCTGAGCATGTGCATCGAGTATCGTTTGAGCAAAACCCTTCACTTTCTGACTTCCATTTTGCGCTGCTATGCCGCTCATTTGCGTCGCCTTTAATCCATAAAGCAAAGCTTGATTCATAAATACTTCCGGTGGTAAAACCTCTTGTATCATGCCCGATTCAGGCTGCCTGGGCATATCTCCTAAAATATCGTGTGCATATAAATTATTGCCTAAAGAGATTGTTAAAAGAATTGCAAAAGCTGTTTTTATGTTTTTCATGGCTGTAATAAATGATGTTATTAATCAACCACAAAAGCATCACAAAAGTTTGCTGTAATTCCATTTGATTTTTTAAAAGGTTGATAACTCTTGTGATGTGAAAAACTAAGCTAAACATCTGATAACGATGACCGTTAAGCCTATATACAAAACATAAAGCTTATGAAAAAGTGCATATATGTTGTAGAAGATAATCCAGGTATCAGAGAGATTATCGAGTTCTTACTTACTGAAGAATTGTATGAAGTAAAGGCTTGCCGAAACACCAGCGATTTTTGGCAACAAATGCGGCAATGCATTCCAGACATGGTCATTCTAGATATTATGCTGCCTGACGGAAATGGCATCGATATCTGCACACAGCTCAAAACGAATATCAAAACACATGATATCCCCGTAATGATGATGTCGGCAAATAATCATTTAAACGCTGTGAAGGCCAAATGTACCGCTGAAGATTTTATCAATAAACCTTTTGATTTGAATGATTTCGCAAGCCGGGTAGAACGCTATCTACCCGCCAGTTAAACCATTTTAAATTTGTTAAGCGAAAAATGATCTAAGCATTTTTTGAAGCAATCACTTTTTTTAAGGAATTGAAATTGAGTAATAAGGGAAGTAATGTTAATGGAGATAAACATACTGGAATAAGTGCAATTGAAACTTTACTTAAGCCTTTTGTAACCGCAAGATAGACCAGGATACCAAATGCGACAAGGTATACAATACCCAAACCCAACATCACTCCTCTTAACAAGTCTTTTCTTTTGATTAGTACTTCAATACTTTCTGGTTGTTTTAAATTTTGCTCCATTGATACGTTGGTTTGGTCTGATTAATTAGTTGTGATTTGCAAAAAGGTGCTAGTCACTTCCATTGATTTAGGATTTTCCTGCAATTTGCAATTTTTTAGGATCATCATCAAAAAATTAAGCATTTTCAAAGCGATATCATAAAAAAAACGCCCCTGAAAATAAATTTTCAGGGGCGTTTTTAGCTAATGTTTTTTATTCATCGTTAATTTACATCAAACCAAAGCTTTGTAGTTAACAAGTCAGCACCCTGACTAGCCACCGCGTTTTTATAACTTTGTCCGTTTAACGATTGCTCCGTTCCAGGGTAAATGAAACGTACCGGAATCTGGCCATTTAATACTGTATTTACTGACGCCGTAAGTTGCGGATAATCTAAACGGCGACGCTCTGCCCAGGCCTCTAAACCCTGACCAAACAGCGCCAGCCACTTTTGCTCACCAATTGATTTTTTATAATTTGTGGCATCATATTGAACCGATGCCTGCGCAAGATAGCTTGTCGCGGCAGCATCTGATAAGCCAAACTGTTTTATTGAAGCCGTTATGCCTTGTTTATAAAGATCAGCAGCATTTTCTGTGGTCAAACCCCTTGCCGCCGCCTCTGCCCTGTCGAACAATAATTCTGCATAGCTGAAAATTACAGCTGGAGATTGCGGTGCCAAAAAATAGGTTCCTGGTTTCGAGGTTCTTGCAAAACCAAGATTACTGGCTTCCGAATTGGTTAATCCATTTGGTAAGCCAACATACTCCTGAGGGGTTGCAGTTTGTGTTTTACTGGCATAAACCGGCAAACGTGGATCATTCAGTAAGAATAATTTATCAACAATTGTTTTACTAATGCGATAATCATCACGTGTATCGAATTGTGCACTTACTGGATTTTGTTGTGGAGAAATTTGATATATCAGCTGCGCTATATCGGCATTATCACTAATATATAAATCGCCGTCAGCCTTAATCTCATCTAATACTTGTTTTGCTTTTGCAGGCTCTCTGTCTGCAATTCTTAAAGCAATTCTCAGTCTTAAGGCATTGGCAAACTTTTTCCATTTGGTGATATTTCCACTGTAGATAATATCACCTGCAATGGCTTTCCCGGCAGGATCGAGTGCATTTTTAGCCGTTTTTAAATCTTCCAGCAGACCGAAATAAACATCTTTTTGTTTATCATAAGCTGGGGTAATAAATTCATTCAGTTTTCCTGCCTGACTATATGGAATATCGCCATAAGCATCTGTAAGCAAAAGAAACGACCACGATCTTAAAGTTAAAGCTACCCCACGGTAATTCGGGTTTGCAGTGGTATTTCCAATTTCGATGATTTTATTGAAACCGGTGATACTTTGCGAATACAGTGTAGACCACAAAGATGTAAAACTGCTGTTTGAATAAATAAAGCGGTCTTCTTCGGTGTATTGAACCTTTGCCCAATGCTGCACAAAAAGCAGGCTGGAGTTCATATTATTGGTGGTTCCCCAATATGCATCGGCCGTATTTTTAATTGCAGCGGTAAGTAAATAATCGGGTTGTGCATTCTCTGTTGCGTTCGGATTGATGTTTACTTCATCAAGTTCTTTACTGCAAGATGCTGCTAATAGCGAAACAAAAGCAATGATATATAGAAATTTCTTTTTCATGGGGATAGGATTAAAATCTGATATTTAAGTTGATACCATAAGTGCGGGTCGTTGGATTCGATAGGCTTTCTAAACCCTGACCGTTGCCAGTGTTGAAGGCTACTTCCGGATCGATATCGTCTACGTTGCGGTGCAGGATGGCCAGGTTTCTACCTACCAGCGACACCGACACGCCCTGCAAACTTAAAGGGCGAGTCCATTTTGCAGGAAGATTATAACTCAACTTAATCTCACGGAGTTTTACGTATGAAGCGTCGAATATATTGGCCTCATCAATGGTACGAAACGATTTATAATAGGTTTGTGCAGGAAGTATTTTTTCATTGCGTTTTCCATCGGTCGTTACGCCATCGAATATGATACCATCATCGTAAACAGTTACACCCGCCGGCGCTGCAGCACCATCAGCCAGTCTCACTGTTCCGTTCGCTTTCACATTTCCGGGATAATAATAGGAAATGCCACCAAATTCTGCAGCCCTGCCTGGCAACGTTGATGCCAGAACACCTGTGTAAGTTCCTGTTGCGTAGGTACCATTGTAAATCGAGCCACCAAAGCTGGCATCAATTAAAACACCTAAACTCACGCCTTTATAGCTGAAGGTATTCGATATACCACCAATCCAATCTGGTGTATATTTACCTAAAACCCTTTTGGTAGGATCGGTTTGTGGTGCACCAGTTGCATTTACTACGATATTTCCGTTGCCATCTCTTAGAAATGCATTTCCGAAAAGCGTTCCGTAAGGTTGGCCAACAGCTGCAATTACCTGTGCAGAGTTAGTTGCAACAACATAATTTTGCAGCAAACCTGCTTTATCCAGCTCAATTACCTTACTTCTGTTTGCCGCATAGTTGACATCAATATCCCAGGTAAGTTGTTTTTTAACGGGAGTAACACCCAATTGAACCTCTATACCTTTGTTGTTGATTTTTCCGGCGTTCAGCAATTTCGACCTGAATCCCGTACTTTGGCTTACATCAACACTCAAAATCTGATCATAACTGTTTGTATTATATAAACTCACATCAAAACGAAGGCGTTTGTTAAATAGAACTGCCTCTGCCCCCAACTCGGATGATGTAGTGGTTTCTGGTTTTAAATCAGGATTCAGATCTGTAGTAGATGCCGTAAGTTGAGGATTACTTCCAAACGGTGCGCTGAACGAAAAGGTGTTAATCAAACGATAAGGATCAGCATCCTTACCAACTTTAGACCAACCCCCACGAATTTTGGCATAATCCAACACCTCACTTTTGATATCAAAGGCTTCCGTCAACACCAAACTTCCGTTAAATGATGGGTAGAAATAAGATCTGTTTTGTGCCGGCAATGTCGACGACCAGTCGTTACGGGCGGTTATGTTTGCAAAAAGGTAATTTCTAAATCCAATTTGTGCCGATGCGTAACCACTGTATGATTTTAGTTTACTGTAATTGTTAGAGGAAGTCAATGGATCTCTCGAATTACTCAAGGTATATAAACCTGCAACGGCAAGTCGTGGCGCACTCTGATCATTTTGTTCGATATATCTCGATCGGATATTCGTTCCAAGTAAAGCCTCAATACTGAAATCATCATTAAGCTGTTTAGTATAATTTAATGTTGCATCGGTATTATTTTCGTTTACAGTAAACGCACTTTCGCTATAAGATCCAAATGGGGTTCCGTTGGTGCCATAAGCAATTCTGATTTTACGACGATCATTGTAATAATCTGTTCCTGAACGGAAGTTGAAATTTAGCCCATCAGTAATTTTATAATTCAAACCAATATTTCCAATAATTCTGTTCCGGTTTTGCGATACTGTATTTTCATAAGCCACCCAGTAAGGATTACTGTAATAGCTGTTGTTCCAGTTAAAAGTGTTCCCGTTTTCGTCGAGATAGTTTTTCAGTTGGTTGATATCTACCTGTCTTCCAAACCAGGTAAACTGAAGCATGGTACTCGTCGACCTTGAACCACCCGTTCCAGGTAAATTATCTGACCCAAGTTTACTGTAATTTGCGTTGGCGGTAAGGGTTAATTTCGGTGTAATTCTTAAAGTAGTGTTCAACGCGAATGAATTTTTGTCTTGCCCGGAGTTTGGCACCACGCCTACCTGCTTTAAGTTATTGTAAGATAAGCGATAATCGAATTTCTCTCCAGCATCTTCAACAGCAATACCATTAGAAAGTGAATAACCGGTTTCAAAAAAATCACGTACATTATCAGGGTTGGCTACAAATGGAACAGCTACTCCTTTCGAAAAAAACTGAGGAATTAATCTCCCATCCATTCTTGGTCCCCAACTTTCATCCACACCATCATTTGTGCCGGCGCCCTTGCCGTCTACATAGCTAAATTTACCTTCAGATCCCTGGCCAAAAACATCCTGATATTTCGGAAGGGTAAGTAAACTTTCAATTACTCCGTTAGAATTGAAGGTAACCCCTAAACCTTTTTTAGATTTACCTGATTTGGTTTTGATAATGATTACACCAGCCGCCGCTCTCGATCCATACAATGCAGCTGCATTTGGTCCTTTAAGCACACTGATCGATTCGATGTCATTTGGGTTGATATCAGAAATCGTATTGGCGTAATCTCTTGCGCCGGCAGAATTAAGTTGCGAGTTATCTACTGGAATACCATCCACCACAAAAAGCGGCTGGTTATTACCTGATATGGAAGTTTCTCCACGGATGACTACTCTTGACGATCCCATATCGCCCTGGCTATTGGTTACACGAACACCGGCAACCTTACCCGCCAGTGCATTTACTAAATTACTTTCTCTGGCTTCGGTCAAGCTCTCACCTTTAAGTTCCTGAACGGCGTAACCTAAAGATTTTTTTTGCCGGGATATGCCCAAAGCAGTAACCACTACTTCATCTAATGCATTATCGCCATCGTTTAAGATCACATCCAGCACTTTGCTGTTTTCAGATACCTCGACCTCTTTTGTAGCAAAACCAATATAAGAGAATACCAAGGTACTTTTGCCGGCAACAGTAATGGAGAAACTACCTGTTCCATTACTGGTTACAGCCTGCTTGGTACCTTTTACAAATATAGAAACGCCAGGAAGTGTTTCTCCTGATGAACTTTTTACCGTGCCTGAGATAGATAGATTTTGTGCACGTACAAATGGGGAAAGCAAAAGCAAAAACAATATTGCCGGTAGCTTAATTTTTTTGAACATAATAGGAATTGATGATTAGTTAAAAACTGATGTGAAAAATATAGGCAAAGCGATTCCACCCCGCTTTTAGCGATTATTTTTTCACACCCTGATATTAAAATTTTAGTTGGAGATGGTATTTGCTGAAATTACTTCAAACAGATACCCTAACACATTCGGCCCCGCCAATACATGTTAAAATTGTTAAACTGAGTAGATTCTTGCTCGTTAGTTTTTTTCATTTTTTTTCTAATAGATCTATACTTATCAATTGTGGAAATCTGCCTATAAAAAAAGCACCCCCGTAAATCAGGAGTGCGCTCATATATTATTAATGATTTGGCCTTCAACTGACTTAACTACCCCAAACAATTTTGGGATGGAATTAGCACCATACCTTAAGGCTGGTTGCTAAGGTTTCACAGGGCCATTCCCTCCACCTTTCTTGATAAGTATTTAAAATAACTGGCGCAAAGATAATATAAAAATCATATTGTCTAGTAATTCTATAGATTTTATTGAAATATTTTTTTCTTCACACAAATCATGGTTACATTTGTCGCATCAGTTGATATCATCCCATGAAAATAAAATATATCGCAATAGTTGTGGCCACATTGTTAACACAGCAAGTTGCAGCGCAAACAAAAATTAAAACATACACGAAAAACGTAAAGCTCCAAAATTCCTTCCAGGCGAATGGAATTTGGCGAGGTGTTTTTAACATCAGGCCTGGCGTTGAGGTTCCGTTTAATTTTGAGATTAAAAATCGAACTGGCAATCAGCCCTATCTCAGTTTTTTAAATGCCGATGAACATTTCGATGGCGGATTTGTGAAACAGAAAGGCGATTCATTATTGATTAACCTCGATCAGTTTGATAATGTGCTGGCTTTCAAAATCCAGGGTGATTCACTTGTTGGTGTGTTAAAAAAGCAAGATGAATCTAGCAAAGCATTGTCGCTATCAGCGAGCAAGGCAAATCAATACCGCTTCAAAACGAGTGGTCAAAAACCAGATGCAGATTTTTCAGGAAAGTATGATGTCGTATTTAAATCGTCAGATGGCAAAAATGAAAACGCCGTTGGAGTTTTTAAGCAGGCAGGAAACAAAATTACAGGCACATTTCTCCGCATAACCGGCGATTCCCGCTATCTTGAAGGCAGCGTAGATGGCAATCAATTTTACCTTTCGGGCTTTATAGGTTCCAGTCCTTCTTACTACAGAGGCACATTTTTGAAAGATGGAACAATTGTAGGTGAAGTAGTGAGTGCCAGAGGAAATACGCCATTTACCGGAAAACAAAATGAAAATGCGGCCCTTCCCGATGCTACCAAATTAACTTTTTTGAAAGATGGATACAAAACCCTAAACTTTTCTCTTCCGGATGTAAACGGCAGGAAAATTTCATTGAGTGACGAGAAATTTAAGAATAAAGTAGTCATTTTAACCATTACCGGTACCTGGTGCCCTAATTGTGTAGATGAAGCATCGTTCATCTCGCCATGGTATAAAGAGAACCGCAAGCGTGGCGTTGAGGTTGTAGGTATCCACTACGAGCGTCAGCTTGATTCCGCTTATGTAAAAAAGGCGCTGGGCAGATTTCGTGATAAGTTCGACATTCAATATGATCAGGTAATTGCAGGTAAACCTGATAAAAAACAAGTTGCCGAGTCGCTTCCGGGTCTCAATAATTTCCTGTCATTCCCTACGATGATCATCATCAATAAAAAAGGTGAGGTTGCTCAAATCCATACCGGTTACAGCGGACCGGCAACCGGAAAATATTATACTGATTTTGTACACGCATTCAATGAGGAAATTGATGGGTTGCTTAAACAAACCAATTTGTAGCGCAGCGCTATTTCCTCGTCAATGCCATCAACAATAACTAATCTGTAATATCATCCCGATCGAATCTTGAAGATCGGGATGATCATTTCTGTTTTACAATCCAAAAAAAAGCCTGTTTGCTAACTGATTTTTCCAGGTGTAGCTAATTTATTCTTGTAACAAACATTTTTCATTGCAATCTCATACCTGAGGAGCGTTATTTAATATTTTACTTATCTTGGTAAATCGTTTTAACATCACTTAACATCCGGTATCCAATTGGAAATGGTGTTTCGCTGTTGACACATTATTTATTTAACCAACAAACCCCTCAACTCTCATCACATCTAAATGCTCAAATCAATTTTCTCGCTGCTCCTCGCATTCATTTCTCTGCAAGCTTTGGCGCAAAACAAAACAACTGTTAAAGGAATTGTTGCCGATTCTGCATCAAAAGCGCCAATGGAATTTGCAACAGTCGCCATTGTTAACGCAAAAGACACCTCATTAATATCTTACACTTTAACCGATAAAACCGGAGGCTTTAAGCTTGCTGGTATTGCGGTTGACAAGCCTGTTAAAATTATCATTTCATTTGTTGGTTATAATACCATCCGCCAAAATCTGCACTTGCAGAAAGAATTACTAACGGATTTAAAAACCATTTATTTAACTGGCAATAATTTATTGGATGTAGTCATCACGGGTGAAAGATCGCCGGTAACCATTAAAAAGGATACTGTAGAATTTAACACTGAAGCTTTTAAAACCAGGCCGAATGCAGTAGTTGAAGAGCTATTGAAAAAACTTCCTGGCGTTCAGGTAAATGTTGATGGTTCGATTCTGGTTAATGGAAAACCGATAAGTAAACTTTTAATTGACGGGAAGCAATTTTTTGGCGACGATCCGAAAGTGGCTACAAAAAACCTGGATGCGGATTTGGTTGCTAAAATTCAGGTTTACGATGACCGGGAAAACGATCCTGATCACCTGGTGAGCAATTCTGAAGTTAGCAAAATCATTAACCTGAAACTTAAAAGCAAGATTAAAAAAAGTACTTTGGGCAAAATTTATGCTGGTGGCGGAAGCAGAGATCGTTATGAAGCGGGAGGCATTTTAAGTAATTTCAGAGATACGCTCCAGGTAAGTTTAATTGGCCTGGCGAATAATTTAAACCGCACTGGTTTTTCAGGTCAGGAATTATATACAATGGGCGGTTTCGACAGGTCTGGCGGTGGCGGACAAATTTACGATGGCACTTTTGGGGGCCGGGGTTATGGCGGCATTGAAAGCGTAGCTTCGGGTGGCATAAATGTTAATAATAACTATGGTAAAAAACTTAAGCTTAATCTCACCTATTTTTTCACCCACAGCGACAACCTTTACAATGGCACAAATTACATTGAGCAAACTGTAGCGAATACCACCTTAATTAATAACTCCAGAAATGTTAGCAATAATAAAAACAATAAACATGCTATTGGCGGATTGGTAGAATGGGTTCCGGATACAATGAGGCGCTTGAGGTATGAACCCAGGCTAAACCTATCTTACCAAGATAACAGAAACGAAAATAGCAATAGCAGTTCCAACTCCTTGCTGCCCCGTTTAAGTGAAAGCGCCGGATTAAATACCTCAAATGCGAATAACAGTGGTTTCTCACATAACTTTATGTACTACCGAAGGCTAAAGAAAAAAGGAGAATCGATTAACATCACCCATTCGCTCCAATTGAACAGCAACAATAATGACGATTTTAACAAATACCGGCTCGAATCTTTTTCTGCGGAAGTGAGATCAGAAATTCAGGATCGTTATCGGGAAAGCTGGAATAAATCAAACTCCGGAGATTTATCAGTAACGTACAATTATCCCCTGGGTAAAAAGCTTACGCTCGAACTGAATTCCGGAACGCGTTTTTCGAGCAATATAGATCTGGCAAGTACTTTCGAATACAATCAATCGACAATGCTTTACGATTTTTTCCTGACCAACCTAAGTAATGATTTGCAGCGTAACGTTTTCATTCAAAGCCTTCGTCCGCAGTTTTTTTATAAAATCACTAAAGATTATAGTTTAAGGGTATCGGTTAAGGGGGAATATCAGGATGTACGTAACGAATTTAATTTCGGTTATGAAGATATCAACCGAAAATATTATAATTTTTATCCATCCTTCAGGTTTGATGCACCAAGTTTTTCACTGAGTTATGATGAGCGTTTGGATCTTCCCGGAATTTCCCAGATGCAACCCATTGCCCGCCAATTCAATCAGTTATACACCACTATAGGAAATCCCGATCTGAAGGCAAACCTGGTACGTACAGTCAATCTGAACGTTTATAAATATAGCCACGCCAAGCAAATCAATTTCAATTTATACTCTGGTTTCAACTTTAGCAATAATGGTGTTTTGCAACGCAGCAATGTAAATAGTTCTGGTGCTACCATAGCAAGTTTTGTTACACGTGGTGGTTACCGATATGGTTATTTGGGTATGAATATCGGTAAGCAATTTAAAAAATCGCAAAAATGGCAAGTTGGTTTGAATACCTCTGCAAGAACAAACATCAACCAAAGGCCATTTATCCTTAACGCCGACGAAGGCTTTCAAAATTCGCTGGATATTGGTTTTGGAGAAAACATCAACCTGAACTATGGCGATTTGCTGAGCCTGAATGCCAAGTATGATTTCTATAAACAAATGACTCGTTACAAAGATGTTGATTTCGCCAAAGTAAATACTTACACCCACTCTGCCGGTGGAGATTTTAGCCTGAGGTGGCCAAAAAGAATAATTGTAGATGCTAACTATACATTTTTTTACAATCCTCAAATTGGGCAGGGTTTTCAACGCAGTTCGCACCAACTCAACCTTGCACTTTCCATTCAAATGCTAAAAAAAGATCGCGGGCAGCTCAAACTTTCAGTTTACGATTTATTTGATCAAAACATTTCGATTAACCGTTACGCCTTTAATAATGCTATAGGCATTTCCGATCGGAATATTCTAAGACGTTATTTTCTGGCTACCTACCAATATAAGTTGAATGTGTACAAAAAATAACAAAAAGCTGTTTACTTTACTGGGATCATTTTCCCTTGAACAACAGTAATTTACAAAGCGAAAAATGCGTTCATCATATAAATTTATGCAGATTTTTTTAATCCAAAAACCAAAATAAAAAACAGGTGTTTATACCTATAAATTTAAAATCCTCATCACTAAAATAACAGTTAGAACCGAATGGAGAACAGACTATATTGGTTGATTACCTACCAATATGACCTTCTATATTTTAGCTGATTTGAAGGAGATACCTCATATAAAAATAAGATAACAAAAAAATCAGTCCCAAAACATGCGTAAAGTTCTAATTATTGAAGATGACATTGACATTTTGAACGTAATGACCACAATTTTAAAAGATAATTATCAGGTACTTCCCATTTCTTCTCCACGCCAGTGGAAAAACGATGTCGAAGAATTTCAGCCAGATATTGCAATCATTGATGTGCACCTGGGAGACGAAGATGGAATTAATATCTGCAGGGAACTAAAATCAGATTCAAAAACTTCACACATCAAACTTGTAGTAACAAGTGCTTTAGTAATTCAGCCTGAGCGTTTAAAAGAATACTGTGATGCTTATCTAGAGAAACCTTTTGAAATCGATAATTTTACGGAGATTATTGAAGATGTACAGTTAAAATGATTTGATCAGCATGATTTTGCAATCATCGCAGTGATGAATACCTAAAAATTTCCCTGGAAATATTGGGTGGTGCATTGCTCAGGAGTGGAGTGGTAAGGACACATAAAACGTTGAACCTATGCCGCGTACACTTTCTACCCAAATTTTTCCGGAATGACTTTTAATGATTTCTGCCGAAAGATAAAGCCCAATTCCAAATCCTGCAATATTTCGGGTATCCAGGTTTTGAACCCTGTAATATCTATCGAATAAATGCGGAATGTCTTCTTCAGGAATACCCTCACCCTGATCTTTCACACTGAAAATGAGTGTATTGTTAGCTGTTGTACAAGACAGTAATATTTCGGAACGGATGGGTGAATATTTTACCGCATTGCTGAGCAGATTATTTACCACGTGTCCAATTTTATCGCGGTCGCCATTTAAAATAATTTCTGTTGAAGGGCTGAATTGAATATGGTGCGTAGAAACAATGTGCCTGTATTCATCTTCAATATCAGCTAGTAGATCAGAAAAATTAAAAAGCTGGCGATCGAGGTGAATTTTTCCAGATTCCAGTCGGGAAACATTCAGAAATCCGTTAATCATGGTAGTCATTTTAGTTAACTGCCGTCCCATTTTATCAAGCACTGAACCCGTAAAATCATCTTCGGTATTTTTGAATAATCGTTGCAGCACCTGCAAATAACCTGTAATTGATGTTACCGGTGTTTTTAGTTCATGACTTACCATGGCAATGAAATCATTTTTCCTTTGTTCATCCTCTTTTTGAGGCGTAACATCCATTACTACCGCATACACACTTTCATTTACGCCATCAATATCCTGATTTACTTTACCTACCACCCGCATCCATCTGCGTTCACCGCTGGTTAAATGACGGATAGCGTAAGTACTATCAACCGGAGTACCGAATTTTATTGCATTCTCTAACACTTTATTTACCTCGGGTATAAATTCTGGCTCAACAGATTCCAGTACCATTTCCCAGGTAATTTCACCATTTATGGGAAGGCCGTAAAGTGACCGGTACCTGCTCGACATGTCTGCAATACCGGTTTTTAAGTCTAAACTGCAACTCCCTAGTTCTCCGGCATTAAATGCCGATTGCAAATTTTCTTCGCTAAGCTTTAGCTTAATATTAGCTTGCTGCAACTTTTCATTTATGAGGAATTGACTTTCGTTAGCTTCGATCAATGCTTTATTAACAGATTGAATTTCTAACAGATATTGTTTCTCTTCCGTTACATCTAAACTCGAGCAAATAAATCCATCAAAATTCCCTTCTCCGTCAAAAATTGGATTTCCTTTAATTCGTAACCAACGATATTCCCCTGTTTTGTTTAGAATTCTAAATTCATTAAAAAATGAGGAATGCGCTATTAGTGCATTTGCAAAAATTCCTTCAACTTCAGCTCGTTCATCTGGATGAACGAATGACGACCAGGGAAAATTTTCCAAATCTTTGGTATGCCATCCCGTAAGGTTTACCCAGGCATGATTCAGATAATTCAGATTTCCTTTAGCGTCATTTGTTGATATTAAAATATCACTGGCCTCGGCCATGGTACGGAAACGCTGCTCACTTGCCGCAAGCGATCGTTGTGAACTTACCTGATGGGTAACATCGAGTGCAATACCCAAAACGCCAGATATTTTACCCAGCTCATATACAGGTCGATATATTACGTCGTAAAAACCGGCAACTTTCTTGCCATCATGTTCCAAAATCACCTCTTCTGCCATAAGTTCAAATGGAGCGCCGGTGCGATAGACATTATACAAAACATCAACAATTGGCTGGCCAACAATCTCTGGTACGCCTTCGAACAGTGGTTTACCAATAATATCTGGTCCTTTGCCTAAAAAGGCTAACATTGCTTCATTAACAACCTCCAAAACCATATCTTCTCCTCGAAAAACCTGCATCGCAACCGGACTTTGTTCAATCAGGTTGCGGTATTTTTCTTCGCTAAGCTTTAATGAATCCGTACGGCGTTTAACCTTTTCTTCCAGATAGAGATTTGTTTCTTTAAGCTCATCTAATGTTCTGGTCAGCTTTTTATCCATCAGCTCCCGCTCATCATTAAGCTGTTCAATTTCAACTAGGTTTTTCTGCTGATCTATCTTTTGCTGCTTTACTAAGTTACTTTCTAACACCAGCTGAGTAACTTCTTTTACCAACTGTATAATGTAGCTCAGTTGCCCTTCTGCATCAAAAACCGGTGTGTGGCTAATGCTCCAATATCGCTCAACAAACTGATGAGTATGCAAATCTTCGAGATCATACCGAAGTATGGGCATGGTATTCGGGGAGTTCGTTTGAACTACATCAACTAACGCTGTCCTTAATATTTCAATTGCTCCAAATCCGGCATCATCAGGATTATCCGGAAAGATGTCGAAGACATATTTACCTTCAATTGCAATTCTGGATCGATAGGTTGAAGATAAATAAAGATCACTTGCGGTGAGGATATGAAAACTTGGTGATAAAACCAGGTACATTTCAGGTAAAGCGTGGAAAGTATTTAAGGTTTCTGCAGACGGTGGGGAATAAATTTTCATTGAAATACCTGGTTATAAGCCAAACAAAATTAAATATTAAATACCAGGTATGAAGTGGTTTTTTCACAACTAATCGTGGTTAAAAATGACATACTGATCAATTTAAAATACACGAACCACAAAATCTTCATTAAAACCGGCGTCATATACTTTAAATTCTATGGGCCACTCATCTTCCACCATATGCCCAATATACTCAGAGAAAAATTTTTTGAAACCTGAAAAATTAATATCCGGAGCGGTAACGATAAGGTATTCACTATCACTTTTAACCACTACTTCGGCTACAAACTCTTCCCAATGTTGTTTTATTTTGGCAGGCAAGCGGTTAAAATGCTGCTGATCGATAAAACTGCCTATTTTCAGTATACTCTCGATATCAATAGCAGCACCACCAAGCGCATCCCATTTACCATCAGTTTTGAAGAGGACGGCAATAAGCAAGCCACTTGAGATTACCTGCCAGGCGCCACCTTCAGCATGCCTAATAAGTTGGTAAGCCGTTAACTGGTCTTCCTGATTAAACAGATAGTCGAGCATCATCATGTTTGACCCTGCCACCAACTCACCATTATAAGCATGCTTATTTTCCTCCATAATTAATTATCCATCAATACCATTTCCAAATATGATATTACCGAATTCATAACCAATTATGACACTTTATGGTTTTACTAATAGGTAAAAACTCGTAATTTTTTTTAGGAAATCCGTATTTTATTCCCGCTGCCATTCTGGTCTTTCGTATGATATATCAAATAACAAGAAAACCATAATACTGACTTTTTTAGTTGAAATGTCAGCTTAAAGAAATATTGATTGTTAAATCGATTTTCACATTGAAACTGGATTAATTTTTGACCTGTGTTATAAAAATCATCCCATGAAAAAGTTTATCCCATTTCTATTTGCTACCGGAATCTCTATTATTGCTGTCCTCTCCTCTTTTACGCTAAATGATCCTGAACTAGGTGTGTCTACAGCAGTACTGAGCTGGATCGCCTGCTTATGGCTTGTTTCAGGAAATAAGGATTGCGAAGGCTGTTTGTCTTAAGCTTCAAAAAGAATTAATACTTGTAAATAAATCTGGTTGCACCTATTAAGGCACAACCGTGTAAAAAAGATAAGAGGCAAATATTACCAGTAACACCACGCCTTGTTGCACATTGGTTTTCCCTGTAGCCAGCGAAAACATTATCGTAATCATTGAAAGCAACAGCAGAACCGTAGAACTCATATCAATTCCTAGTGTAATGGGCATTTCGAAAATGATCGAAACCGCAGCGACAGCCGGAATCGTTAACCCGATACTGGCCAATGCCGAACCTAAAGCCAGGTTTAAACTGGTTTGTAACCGATCAGATTTTGCTGCCCGATAAGCGGCCATGCCTTCTGGTAGCAGCACAATGGCCGCGATAATTACACCAACCACCGATTGAGGTGCACCTAAATCGATTACCATCACCTCGATATCTTTAGAAAGCAACTTAGCCAATACCACTACTGCAAATAAGCTTATCAGTAACAATACCAAACTGGCAATTGCTGTTAGTTTAGTGGGCGCCTCCATGTGATCATCTTCAGAACTCGAATTTTTTGGCAAGAAATAATCCCTGTGCCGAACCGTTTGCATAAAAATAAAACCACCGTATAAAACAAGAGAAACCAGCGAAACAAAAATGAGCTGGCTGACGGTATACTCACCTATTTTCGCACTTAATGTATAATTTGGAAGTATCAGTGTAAGTACCAAAATGGATGCAAGGGTAATTAAAGCCGCATTTACGCCCTGAAGTTTATAGAGTTGCTCTTTAAACTTAATTCCACCCCGGAGCAAACAAATGCCAACAATTGCGGTGAGAATAATCATCACCGCAGCAAATACGGTATCTCTGGCCAGTTCGCGGGTATTTTCCCCACCAGCTAACATAAGCGATACGATTAAACCCACCTCAATGGTGGTAATGGCCAAGGCAAGAATAATGGTACCAAAAGGTTCTCCAACCTTATGCGCAATTACCTCAGCATGATGTACAGAAGCTAAAACACTACCAACCAATAAGGCGGCCAGAATAACCTTTACAACCACTCCAGAATCAACACCTGTAAAAAAATAGGCTACTGCACTTATTAGAGGAAGTGCAATGGTCCACTTCGGTAAGTCAAGATTTTTCATATTTATTAATTTTCCACAATTTAAAAACTTATATTAATTTAATACCTGCTTGTTGAAAAGCAGTCATTAGGCGTAGTAACGTATCGCTTTTAAAAGCGGCTTCTACATAAACATTATTAATCCATACCAGGATTTTGAGCTCAATACTATCCGCAGCTAAATTATTAACCAGTATCTCTGGCTGAAGATTGGTTACAACGTGTGCCGATTCCTTTATTACCGATGTGATAATTTGTTGTACTTGCTGCATATCAGCAGAAGAACCGATTTTGAAAAGCAGCTCCGATTTAAGATAATCATTACTCAAGGTCCAGTTTACCAATCTGCCTGAAAGTAAATCCCCGTTGGGAATGATCACCTCCGAACCCTGGGGCGTTAACAATTTGCTCGACCTGATGCCTATATCCTGAACTTTGCCTTTTTTATCTGCAAGCTCTACGTAGTCTCCAATCCTGAATGGTTTTTCAAAAATTAAAATAATGCCCGAAACAAAGTTGTTGACAATATTTTGCATACCTAAACCGATACCCACGCCAAGCGCCCCTAAAACAACAGTAAGCTTATCCATCGGAAGTCCGGATGCGGTAAAGGCGAGCAGCAGCCCAATTACAATAATAATTAACCGAAACAACGCAACTTTTGAACCCTTGTGGTCGCTTGCACCATCGAAACTAACTCGTTGCTCGCCAAAAAGTATGGGAACATGTTTTTGCAGTTTATTGGAAATGTAAATGATGACCACGAAAAACAGCACATTGCCCAAAGAGAAATGAATACTGCCAAAGGTACGCTCTTTGGAAAGTAACGCATTCAGCAAACTGGTTATGCCGGAAGTCATGCCCAGATTATTAAACAAAACCATTACCCAAATGATAAAACTAAATACCGCGAGTACTTTTTTAAATTTAGATTTTAAGGTGTCAGGATTGAGCCTGGAGAAAAAACCTTTTTTAACCGAGCTGATTTTGATTTGAAGTTCCAGTGCATCGATCAGGATCTGTACAAAAACTGCCAGCGAAATAATTTGCGTTAAACTGATCACTCCTGCCAGTCCGAAAACTTTGGCTAGACTAATTCTTCCAAAAATGTTCAGGATGATGGCGAGGCCAGTCATAAACACCAAAGCTGCAATTGCAACTTTAAAAAATCTTTTTGGAAACTGTGGAATTTTTACAGAACGATACATTTTGATACCAAGCAACAGGAAAAGCAGGTGAATGCTCAACAAAAAGATGCGTGGCAAGAACGCTTCACTAATCAGGCTGGAAGAGAAAATCAAAAAAATGAATCCGGCAAGCATTAAGAACCAAGTTTTTAAAGCGCTGTTTGATAACGTTTTTCTCAAATGGATGGTAATCACCACCACTAAAACTAATTGTACCAGTTCAATATATATAGATGGCGCATCGGGCTGAAACACCGGCATTACGCAAAGTAAAACAATTGTGCTGGCCATCACCGGATAAGCACGCAGATAGTCGAATTTAAGTTCTCCGATTTTTCTTTTGACAGACAAACGGCCCGCGGTGATGAAATTGCGGTGAACCCATACAAAGAAAATCGCGATAAATATCAGCACCATTAATGCCGTATCCCAGGTTGAATTTAAAAAGTATTGCAGAATTTCTCCCTGACCCAGGAAAGCATCTGACAACCTTAAGCTGAGCTGGCTAAAGTCGAAGAAATTCCAGGGTGCGGCCCAAATGTAGGGCACCTCACGGTTGGCGGCAATTTTACCAGACTTTTCCAGCTGCTCATCTAGCGCAACCTGCAAATCGTTAACCTCAATACCCATAGCGGAAGATTTTGCCAAAAGCTCCCCTACCTGCGAGAGATTTCTCCCCGTAACCTCGCCTACTTTTTGTAATCGCAGTTTAATTTGCAACAATTGAGGCTTATACAACGCTTTCTGCGCATCCTGATCATTTATGAGTAGCAGTGAGTCGGAACTGAGTTCAACCACTTGCTGCGACATCCGCTGCAAATCAGCATTACCTTTCATCATTCGGGTGGAAAGTGATGACAGTTCGGTTTGTATGTCTTTAAGGATTAATTTATAGCTTACCAGGCTTCTGTTTTCGGCACTCTCTTTTCCGGTGTTAAAATCTCGTTTTACCGAAGCAATACTTGATGCAAGTACCTTTAATCTTTCTTTCGTTTCACTAACTCCATAGCCTTTTTTGTTGGCTGCATTAATCTCTGTAATGGCTGCCTGTGCCGTTTGTATCCTAAAAAGTAAGGTATCTGGAATCACCTGGATGGAATCTTTAACTCTTTTTAAAGAATCTTGTGATTTTACCGTACCGGAAAAAACCAATATAGAAAGAGCGAGGATAAAAAGCGTACGTACGTGAAGCAAAGGCAAAAAATTATACATATTTATAAACCGATTTAATTTAAACCCATTTGCTGCCATATGGGTTGTAGTTGATTCGAGCTTTTAAGGTTACCTGTGTTTAACACATAGATGGTCGATTGGTTTAAATATTTGTTCATTAATCTATAAACAAGTCCTGCTGAAAAACTTCATTTAAATTTATTGTACTGCTTTATCGTTTTAAAACACTACTTTTTGAGTTTCATCATATCAATTATGAAATAAAAAATAAAACATTCAGGCTAAATTATGGCTTGTTCAGATACACACAAATGATAGTTATGGCAAAAAGAGTATTTTTATTAGAAGACGACGAAGGCATTAGACAAGTGATTGAGCTAATCCTAAATTTAGAGAATTATGAAGTGACCAGCTTTGAAAATGTAGAAAAATTTATGGCAGCCAATACCAATGACGTTCCCGACCTTTTTATATTAGATGTTATGTTACCTGATGGTAATGGGATCGAAGTTTGTAAAGAGCTGAATGCGTTACAACAAAACGTTCCGATACTTATGATGAGTGCCCATTTTACTTCTGCCGATGTTGCCTTATCCTGTTCAGATGCATCCTTTATTCCAAAACCCTTTGACCTAAATACCTTAATTGATACGGTTAAGCGACTCATTGGCGACAATTAACCTAATAAATACTTATTTTCGTATTACAATATCTAAATCAATTTACCCACATTTTTGTTGAATAGATTTAATTACCATGGCCGGATATGCGCATAAATTATACAGTCCGAAAAAATCTAATCCTATAATTATAATTAGCTGCATTTGATGAACCATATTCGCTTCACAGAACTTGAATCAGCAGATCAGCGTCCGCTCCATTTCATTATCCTGGGTTTTGGATTAATAAAAATGCTGATTCATATTTTTACCCTGGAGGGATATGGATTGCATGCAGACGAACTTTATTACATTGAGTTAAGCCGGCACCTTTCCTGGGGCTACCTCGACATTTCACCATTTGTAACCTGGGTTGCTTGGATGTCAGAATTGTTTTTCGGCAACGCCACATTTAGTTTCCGACTTATTCCCTGTCTCTCTTCGTCGGCAACAGTAATATTAACTGGTTATCTTACCACACTTTTGGGTGGAAAGAAGTTGGCAATCACTATTGCCTGTTCAGCGCTAATTTGCTCTCCATCATTTCTCGCAACTTCATATCTGTTACAACCAGCTGTTTTTGATCAATTTTTCTGGACACTGCTTATTTTCGCAATTGTGGCCTATCAGCAGTATAAAAAAACATCCTACTTGTATCTTGCTGCAATATCACTGGGTTTCGGAATGCTTAACAAGTACAGCATATTGTTATTGGCTGCATCGGTTTTAATTTCCATCCTGATTATTTCACCAAAATCAATAAGCCGCAACATTAAAAAGCTTTCAGGCCCCGCTGTTTTATGTTTTCTCATCATTATGCCAAACCTCATCTGGCAATGGTTTCATGGCTTACCTATTTTTCACTACACCGCTAGCGTAGGTAAAAGCAATTTTAACATAGATTTCGGGGACTATTTGCTGCAGCTCTTTTTCTTCCATGGAGCCAGTGTTGCCATCTGGACAGCTGGACTAATTTATTTATGGTTGGAGCAAAAAGATACTAAACAATTAAGATACTGGCCAATTACATTTCTAATCATCATTATTTCCCTCACTTTTTTAAAGGGAAAGCTTTACTACGGGCTGGGAGTTTTTCCATTATTATTTGCAGCGGGCGGTTACTGTTGGGCGCAAATGTTGATTCAAAAACGACTCGCTACAAGGATGTTTTTTATCGGAATGATTTATTTTTTCGCTATACTCAGTCTGCCTATTGTTATACCCATTTTCTCGACGGATGTGTGCAGGGCTTACAGTAAAAAAATGATTGCGTTAACCAACTTCTCCAGGCCACTACGTTATGAAGACGGTAAACAAGGTAGCATTCCTCAATTTTTTGCTGATATGACTGGATGGAAGGAATTAACCGCCAAAGTTAACAGTCTTGCCGGCACTCAATACGTTCAAAATGATCGAGAAATTTCCATCCTGACAAATAATTATGCCATTGCCGGCGCACTAAAATTCTACGGACAACCAAATATTCCGCAAGTGATTTCTCCGGATAATAGTTTTTTGCTGTATTCTCCTGATCAATTAAACATGCACATCATAATTTATCTGTCCAAAGATTCGCCCTTAAAGGTTCAGAGATTGGCAAAAGATGTAAAACTTCTTGGAAAATTTGATACGGAGAATTCTCATATCAATGGGTTGTATATTTATAAATTAAGCGTTCCTTCGATAGCCATGAAACAGAAATATGTGATGGACAGAAACAAATTTTATCCTAACTATGGAAAAAACATTGACTTTTTGCATAACATATCAACATCAGGGTCATCACCTGTTCTCACAAATTAGTCAACAAGACATTACCTCAATAAAATCAAAATTAGCTGATTTGGCTAATCTATGAGGTCAAAACAAATGTAAACATCGTACTATTATCGAAACATAATGCCCAGGAAGAAAATCATAATAATAGAAGATGATCTGGTATTACTTGAAACCATTCAGGAAATACTTTCTTCTGAAGGATATGAATGCCTGGCTCTGTCTGGAACAGGGCATGTATTTAGCAAGATAGAGGCATTCATGCCTGATCTTTTTTTAATTGACTACATGCTTACAGATTGGAATGGCGGAGAATTAAGCGGTGCCATCCGTGAATTAGATAAATTTAAAAAAACACCCATAATTCTGATGTCTGCCTATGTGAAAATCATTTCTTCTATGGATGAGTTTGGCTGCAATGCCATACTGGAAAAACCATTTGACATTAACTCGCTATCCAGGCTAATCAAATCGCTCCTGAATGAACCAATACGTAAAAGTGGTTTATTTCCAAAAATCAAAACCATAATAAGGAAGCGTTAGTAGCAAAATACGCCCACCCTTTTCAGGTACGGACGTACAATTTTACCCTATGAAGGTAGTTTAAGTTAATCGCGATATTGTTTCAAACATTTTTTGAGGCTTATCCTCGCCTGATGGATATGGGTTTTAACTGTTCCGAGGGGAATATCCAGTTCTTGTGCAATTTCTTCATACTTATAGCCCTCAAAATATAGCTGAAAAGGCACCCGGTATTCATCTCTAATCGAGTTCATTGCGCTAGCAATATCTTCCATGGCAAAATTATGCTCGCAACCATTACGCGTTGAGCTTTGTACAAGTTGGGCACTACTAAGTTCTTCTTCAACGCTGATTACATCTTTCTTCTTTCTGGTCCTATTAAAATCATTAATAAATGTATTGCGCATGATCACAAAAAGCCATCCTTTTAAATTTGTTCCGCTATCAAATTTCCCACAGAAACGAATGCCCTTGATTAGTGTTTCCTGAAGCAAATCTTTCGCATCATCCTCATCCCTGGTAAAATTAAGCGCATGAGTTAATAACTGTTTAGCATGTACATTAATAGCTGCCGCAAATTCGGTGTGTTCCATAAGATAATTAGGTTAGACAATTTCAGTTAATCGCTGTAATTATCCACCTAACAGGCAAAAAAAATATTGGTTTCTGGTAAGTTTAAAACAGGTACAAACCTCCAATCGGGTTAGGTAATTAACCTCAATAGTTAATATTCTACTGATGAATATAACGAATCGCCGGGGGTAGCGAACGCTTTTTTTTGATGTAAATCCTTATTGTGGTGCGATTTGCACCGTGACTGTTTGCTTTATGGCAATGATCGAAAATGTGGCCAACAAACCTGACCACATTTAGCATTTAATTAGTCGACAGCGATTCTAACATCAACCGCATTTATACCTTTTTTGCCTTCTTTAGTTTCGAAAGTTACTTCATCACCCTCTTTGATATTGTGTACCAAACCAGAGGCGTGAACAAAGATTTCCTCACCTGTGCTTGACTTGATGAAACCAAAACCTTTAGTTTCATTAAAAAATTTTACTGTTCCTTTTTGCATTATTTTTTTTTCGCTAAAATAATATTTTATAGAATACTGCGAAACTGAATATTTTATAAAAAATTAAAACTTTTAGTAAGTATAGATACGATTTTCGCACTGCGATCCCAGCCCATTTAAGGGCATCTAATAAGAAGGAAATACATCAAATCTTCCAAATCAACTCTTAAAAAGAATAAAGTTAAACATGATTGATTTTGAACTGTTGCTATAATGGAATAAATACAAAGGACATGACAAATAATCAAGACGACAATGCGCCACAACAGCAGCCTTCAGGTGTAGCGGGCGAAAACGAATTAAAGGGTTCTAATACGGTAAAAAATCCAGATGACTGGACCACTGGCGACGAGCCGATGACTGGGGCTCAAAGTTCTTATTTAAAAACTTTGTCTGATGAAGCCGGAGAGCCTTTTGATGAGCATTTATCAAAAGCGGATGCTTCAAAAAGAATTGATGAATTGCAGCATAAGACTGGTCGCGGATTAGATACTTAAGCATAATACACAATCTGGAATTGAGAAATTCTTCAATTCTAGATTGCATTTCAATTGATCGAATGTTTCTCCAGAAATGGTCGCTTAAGTTTGTTAGGAATTTGAGCGATATCGTACCAATGGCTGATCTTGTAGCCAACTGTATTACATTAAAAATTTACGGCTAACACTCCCCAAATATCACCCTCAGGCTTATAATTGCCTGGCGTAGAGAGGTTTTTACGCTTCCAACCGGCATGCTTAGCCGCTCTGCAATTTCTTCATGGGTATAACCTTGATAATAGGCAAGATCGAGCACAAGTTTTTGTTTTGGAGATAATTGTTCCAGGAGTTTTTTAATTCCTATTGCATCGGTATTCATAGAAAACGTATGCGCTTCTAGTTCGATAGTAACATCTTCAAAAAAAACATTCGTTTTCTCTTGCCTGTAAGACTTTTTGCGTAAGTGATCAAGTGCTGTATTACGGGTGATATTAAGCATCCAGGTGAAAAGACGAGATTTTTTCTCATCGTATGTATGCAATGATTTTCTAATTTTCAAAAATACTTCCTGAAGCAAATCCTCGGCTGTTTCCTGTTGATTAACAATTTTCATGATCACACCCATGAGGTTTGGTGCGTACATTTTATAAAATTTATTAAAAGCTGAGAGGTCATTTTTTAATAAATCGTTAACCAATAAATGCTCTGCCGTAACAATAGATGGCACATCAATTATTGATTTACTATTAGGCTTGGTTAGTATAAATGCAATCATAAAATTTTGATTCAAACCAATAACATTAGCTGCACCAATATGTTTACGATATTCCGTAAAGCTATCGCTTTATTTATTTTCAGTTTTTTTTATTAACCGAAACCTTAACTTGTTGAATTGTCGAGTATAGATTTGCTGTATAGCTAAATTTTACGCAACATTAATCGCTATTCTAAGAGCGTCATTTCCATTTTCCGATTGCCTGCAGAAATTTCCTGTTTATAGAGTTGACGGGTCAATTTGTCAATATAATAAAAACTTGTTGCGCCATTTGCACCACCAATTTCATCTTTAACTTCTACAATCCACGCCGATCGCTTTCCTATCTTTTTGCTTTGGTAAACGCCCTCAGCAACACTCAATATGCTGGCTTTCATTAGTCCAGTTTTACCGTTTGGATTATAGTCAAAAATGGCGATATCAGTTTTTAAAGATAGATTGAGCGGCAGCCAGTTGATTAGCATAGGATAAAAGTTGCTATCAAAATAACCGGGCGCTACCTGTTCCGAAATCTGTTTCTTTTCCCCTGTCTTCTTATCATGATAATATCCGGTAATTGTTTTTCCGAAATAAATAATCATGTCTCGCTGCGCATTGAAAGACGAATGATAAACCGGTGAAAGATCTGTTTTTTTAACAATGGTAGAGTCTATCCAACCAGCTGTTGCTCCTTTCAAATGAACCGCAGTAACAACCAGGATATCTTTTTTCGAAACGATAACGTTGGTTTTAACGGTTCCTATGTCTAATCTGTTGGTATCGCGAAGCATGGTCCATTTCATCTCATAATTTGTATTATGAATCCACTTTGATTCAACAATATTATTTTTTGGGACAATACTTTGCTGGCTATAGTTTTTCAAAGCTATAAAACAGAAAATCAGGGTAAAAACAAGGCGGTTTGGATTCATGATTTTGGATTTCTGCTTGTTTGATAACCGTAAATAATATTTGTTACAATCGCGGTAAAATCCCTCCAGCCTTAATCTCTATTTGAAAGACGAAAATGAAGCTAAGCCTTCTTATAACTTTTCCAGGGCGATGTATTGATTTTCTACGCTTCCATTAGCATAAAGATTTAGGAGGGCATAACCCGGCGGCGTTTCCTGATAATAATATTTGCCTGCCGACTCTTTATCGCCTTCACCCCACCAAAAACCACTCAATGAACCATTACAAAAGTAGGAAGTGCCATTATAACTTACCTCATCTGCCAAGTGCTGGTGACCACTAAGGCAAACTTTTACTTTGTCTTTATGTTGAAAAAAAAGCGACTTTAATTCCTTGTAATCTCCATGCTGGCCGCCACTCCAGGCGCATGTTGAAGAAAGAATAGGATAATGAGACATGATCAGAACCGGTGTGTTTGCGGGTAATTTAGCTAAATCATTTTTGAGCCAATCCATCTGAATAACATCCAACCTGGTACCTTTTTGATTACCGTCCAGAATAATAAAGTGCCAGCCTTTTTGATCAAAGCTATAATAGCGGTATGGCATTTTTAATCGTTTTGCTGCATAATCAAGTCCATACATTGCATCCGATTCAGATGGTGCTTTCCACCAGGGATCATGGTTTCCAATGCAACTATAGACCTTTAAATTCGTATTGCTGATAAACTCGTCCCAAACTGCCCACTGCTCGGTAACCATTTCTCGGGTAACATTTTCATACGATGCATCAAAAATTGCATCTCCCCCATTTAAAATAAAATCAACATTATTAGCGGATAAAGCTTTTTTTAAATATTGAGCTGCTCTTGCAGGTATGCTGTCGCTAGCTTTAATATGTACGTCGGTAATGTGGGCAATTCTCAAAACCGGCATTTGCTTCTCAACTTTACCTACATTAACTTTTGTAAGCATTCCACCTATCCCAAGAGACAGTGCGTTCTGAATGAAACCCCTCCTTTTCATCATGATTTGAGTTTATTATTTTTTATTTGATCGTTGTACATGCCATAACCTGCAATAATTGCCCAGGCAAGGTTAACGAATGTTGCAGGATAGGAAGCATCATAAAGTGTGCTCGCACTTAATAAAACACCTCCCAATATATTACAAAGGTGAAAAGCAAAAGAGGTAGCTAACCAGCGTTTGCTAATGAGCAGAAAATAAGAAATCAGGAAAAGCAATGCACCAATCCATCCTATGGTATCAAAAATTAAATCTAAAGTGAATTGATGCATGGCTTATAAAATTATTTTTTATTAATGATCCAACGGTTTACCGTGTTGTGTGTTCCCTCAATGATAACCTTATAAATATCGGATTTAGGATATTGGCTTAAATCAATATCAAAACTACCCTTATTTACAGGCACTTCTGCCAATAAAGTATAGGCATCAGCTTTTCCCGTCTGTTTATAATTATTGGTATGCGCTAGCGATATTTTCACCTTTCCAGTATCTTCTCCAATTAACCATCTCAAATTTACCTTATCATCTGTTCGTTTAGCCTCGACATTGTAAAGCGAAACTTTTCCCAGCAGACTTACCCCATCCAATTCACGTTTTTGATCATCTGAAAGCGAGATACCTAAATGAGTTGCCAGGGTTGGCAGAATATCAACAACACTGGCTTTTCCTTTTTGGGCATAAACATTTAAAGGCTTGGCATCAGTTGCAATCCAGGAAGAACGTTCCCGATCAGACTGGCCACCGTGACCACGACCGGTTTTTGGATCACGGCCATGATCAGTAGTCACTATAATAATCCAATCTTCATTAAACTGCTTTTCACGTTGCTTTACAGCTGCCCAAATTTGCCCAATTCGCTTATCGGCAGCGACAACGGCATCATTATACTGTTGGCTGTCGCCAAAAGCATGCCCCATATCATCCGTAAATTCTAAATAAACCCATGATAAGTCTGGCGCCTGCTCACGAATGCGGCGAGCAGCTTCATCCGTTACTGCCTGATCTATTTTAGCCATAAACTGGCGGGCCTTATCATGTGGGTATTTAACGGTATCAAGTTCCAAACCATCAAACTTATAATCTACCTTTATATTACCAGTTTGCGTTAAACCATCGCCAACAAGTTTAGTCCGGTTATCTTCCCAGCTGGAAAAAATACCAACTGTTTTATCAGGATATTGGGTTTTAAAAAAACGAAATATGGTTGGATAGTAATAGTTCGGAGCTTTAATGCTGTTATCAGGAACGTTATGTTTGTTAAACCAAACCCCTGTAAGCACATTGTTGTAACCCGGAGCGGAAATAGTTGGTGTTTGATTATACTCGCCACGTTCTCCTCCCTGGTAAGCGCTAATTAATGTTCCTTCTTTGGCAATCGCGTGAATGTTTGGCGTTGCCAGCTTCTCGATCACATCTTTTCCTACCCCATCAATGATGATGAATACCGCTTTCTTTTTTTGAGCATTTACACTTAGTGCTACACTTGCAAAAAGTGCTATTAAAATTGATTTTCTCATATAATGAATCGTTTACCAGCCGAATATTTGTTTTAAATTAGGATTTAGCAATACCTGACTTTGAGGAATTGGTCTGTAATAATATTTTGGCTCCAGGAAAGTACCATTATCGGCAATGGTTTGCACCGTTCCTGAAGTTCCGTTTTTCAAAAATACTCCAGCGTCCTGTCCAATGGTTCCGGTGCGGTAATAAATAAAATCTTTACCTAATGCATTTTTTTCCTTAACAGCGGGAATAGACTCATTATTCGCCAGTAAAATAATATCAGGAACATTATCACCAGTTAAATCATGTTTGCCCAAGCCGGAGAAATATATCCCTTCCTGTTCTTTTTCCAACAATTTTCCTGCATTCCAACGCATTAAATCATCAAAGCGGTAACCTTCTAAAGCCATTTCAATTCTGCGTTCTCTGCGTATCTCTAAAATAGCAGCTTTTTGTGCCCCAGAAACATTCGGATATCGGCTATTTTGTACCGGATCGATCGTTGGGTTCAAAGACATTGCCGGCATGCCTGCACGGGTGCGGATTAAATTGATACTTTGATCAAGGTCTGATTGAGTCAATTCACCAAGTTCTGCTTTCGATTCAGCAAAGGTTAACAAAATCTCTGCATATCGAAGAATTGGCACATCTACGGTTTGCATGGCAGCCGTTGTAGGGTCATTTACAAAGCCTTTTACCTGATGGTAGCCTGTAAAGTTTTTAGCCAGTTGTTGCACATACAAACCACCACCTTGCGAGTAAGTACGCACATTTGCAAGGTTAAAACCCGGATAAGCGTAGGTTTGGCTTAACCGAGGATCGCGGTTTTGAAACTCCTGTACAAATGAAAAGGTAGCATAACCGGCTTGATTGGTATAGTAAGTTCCATCTTTCATCAGGTAATCCTGCAATAAGTCTTTTGCCGGAGAAACCTCGTAATTACCAAATACTGTTTCGCTCCAGCCACTGTTGCGAATGCCGCTTTCGTTATAAACAGCCAGTAAAACTTCAGGATTGTTGAGTAAACTGGGTTGGATAAACAGGTTCAGATAATCCTGAGCTGGATTGCCGGTACTGTATAGTCTATACTTGGCGCTTGTCATGATGTCGCGTGATACATCCCTGGCAACCTGGAGAAATTGTGGTGCAGTGCTGGCCAGGTTCAACTCGCTATGATAACGTCTGTATGTTCCCTCATAAAGTGCAAATTTAGCTCGGTAAGCTTTCACAATGGCACGGTTTATGGCGCCGGTTTCAGCTGTTTCTCTCACATATTGCGCTGCAAAGGCATAATCTTCCATGATTTTATCCACAACCGTTGCACGGGGATCCCGACCTTTCATCAACAAGTCGTTATCATTGGTAGCTATTGTTTTATCATAAAAAGGGATATCTGAATAACGTTTTAATTTTGCCACATAAAATTGTGCCCTGAAAAACCTGGCCAATCCTTCGTAATGATTCAGCACTTCAGCACTTAAGGGCGCTTTTCTGAAATTATCCAGAAAGTCGTTGGCACTTCGCAATTGCCCCCAATCCCATCCGGCTGTTATGGTTGATGGACCAGGATTCCCGACCATCATGGTTTTAATTTCCACATTACCGGTTGTGGCCGCATTGTCTGTTGCCCGGTCATCATTAAAGATGCCCACGCCTGCAAAGTTGTATAAATTAGTAATGTATAGCTTCAAATCCTGCTCATTGTTAAAAAAGTTATCGCTACCGATTGAAGTTTGTGGTTGTCTGTCTAAAAAGTCTTTTTTACAGCCACTTAAGCTCAGCGTTGCCAAAGCAACACTAACAATATATTTATTAAAGTTTTTCATTTTGCTTTGTTTAAAAGTTAAGATTTAAACCCACTGAGAATCTTCTTTGCCATGGATAAGCATAGCCATTTCCAGCACGGTTGGTGTTTGTTGCCTGTGGGTTGAGTACATCATTTACATTGATCGATTCAGGATCGTAGAACTTTTTAAGTGCAGACCATTCATAAATATTTTCTCCACTAACATAAAATCTCAGGTTCGAAATGTGCCATTTTTTGGTAATGGAAGCTGGAATGGTATATCCAATAGTCACGTTTTTCAAACGCAGGTAAGAACCATTAAGCATGTAGCCTGTTTGCGGAATAGCGAGTCCTTTAGCATCGCGAATGTTTGTACCTAAGTTCACGTCCGCAAGCCACGACTGCAAAATCGGATATCGGGCGTTAAGATTCTGATTGGCCAGGCCTGCATTGATGTAAGCCTGCGAATGTTTCGCCATATCCACAGCACTGTCATTGTTCGGGCGATAGAAATCCAGCAAATGTGCATATCCTCCCGCATATGGCTGCTGATAGAATCCCCAGTAAAGGTAATCCAGCGGATAATAATCTCTCTTTGCAACCCCTTGGAAAAATGCCCTTACATCAAATCCTTTCCAGCTGGCGTTAAGGTCTAGTCCAAAACGGAACCGAGGTGCAGAGTTACCAATGATTGATAAATCTTTTGCTGCATCAGCAGTTAAACCTGTTTCAATTTTTCCGTTTCCGTCCTGATCGATATACTTCGGCCATCCCGGCACAATAGAAAGCGCACCCCAGGGAATAATGGAAGACTGATCTAAAGCATTAATTTCTGCCTGGTTTTGGAACAAGCCATTACTTTGCAATCCCCAGATTTCTCCAAGTTCCATCCCTTCGCGATATTGCGTTAAACTCTGGTTTGGGTTTTCAAATCTGGTGATATATGATCTGCTGTCAGACAATAAGAACCGGGCATTGAAATCAATGGGATCTTTAGCGGTTTTAAAACTTGTTTGGTAAGCGAGCGACAATTCCCAACCACGGTTGCGTAAATCGGCAGCATTTTCTCGGGGTTCTGTTGCGCCAAGTACATCTGGTAAATCTCGTCCATTTGCGAGCATGCCTTTGGTATTACGCTCATAGATATCGAAGGTTAGATTCACCTTATTGTTGAACAAACCAATGTCAGTACCAAGGTTTGCCGTATTTACCTTTTCCCAGGTATAATCTGGACTTACCAGGCCTGGTGTAGTAACCGTTAATGGAAGGGAACCACCGATGAGGTATCCGGAGCGTACAGGGTTGAAGGTAGAAATGTAGCCGTAGTTTGATGCAGCCTGATTACCTAAAGAACCATATGAAGCACGCAATTTGAGATTACTGATTACAGGGCGTAAACTTTGCATAAACGCTTCCTGATCTATACGCCAGGCAGCAGAAGCAGAAGGAAAGAAACCCCATCTTTTATCAGTTGGGAAACGCGAACTTCCATCATAACGGCCATTAAGCTCTAAGATATACTTATCATTAAAGATGTAATTCAAGCGAAAGAATAAACCTTGTACTGCCCAATCATTAATTGATTGCGTGGCAGAAAGTTCACCTGTAGCCAGGCCTATTGTTGGATACGATGCGGAAATCAAATTCGTTCTCCTGGTATCATTTTCCTCTTCGCGGAAGTACTCCTGGTTGTAACCTAGCAAGGCAGTAAAATCATGCTTTTGCCAACGCTTGTTGAACGTTACATAAGCATTCAGTACGGTATAGTCTTCAAAACCTGTCCATTTACGGGCATAACTATTTCCTTCTTCTCTTACATCATCAGGACCAAAGCCGATTTTATAAGGCACCGTATTTTCGTCATAGTTCGTAGCTCCCCTACGATAAGTGAAATCTGTATTAAATTTCAACATGTTTTTAAATAATGAAGCTTCGGCATTGAACTGGGTTTGAAGACTAAAATATTTATCACTGGCTTTTCCGCCATTTGTAAGTTGTGCGCCAGTGCGGCCTACAGCATTATTTGCCCATGTTCCATCTGGATTTTTATCATAATCAGTAGGAAAAAGATTATAAATACCTGTGATGGAATATTGGCTGGGATTTTCCCGCTGTGTTTTGGTTAAAAAAGTATTGTTTCCAAAACTCAGCCAAGGTGTAACCTGATAATTTACTTTGCTACGCAGATTATAGCGGTCAAAATAATCATCAGCAATTTTCAGCATCCCGTTTTGCTTATTATAATTTCCAGAGATGTAGTACTGTGCCTTTTCAGATTTTCCGCTTACCGATAAGGCATGGTCATGCGAATAGGTTTGGTCGTTTAAAAAATAACGTGTCCAATCCTGGTTACCCATATATTCCCAAAGTTTATTGTCACTGGGATTGATCCGCACTCCCGGAAGATCAGGATTATCTGACCTTTCTTTGGCATATTGGTAAAACTGGTCGCTATAATTTACATTATCCCATGGGGTATTATTGGTTGAAAGTTCTAATAAACGCGAATAGATATAAGGGTCAGTAACCTTATCAGGAATAACGGTCGGTTTATTTAACGAGACAAAATTACTGTAGCTAACGGTTACGCCGTCTTGAGTGCCGGTTTTGGTTTTAATTAGAATTACCCCAAAGGCTGCCCTTGCACCATAAATCGCAGAAGCAGATGCATCTTTAATCACCGAAATGTTCTCGATGTCTTGCGTTGCCAAACGATTGAGTTCTGCTGCATCAGAAGGCACATTGTCAATCAGGATGAGCGGATCTCCCCCATTGATGGATGTTATACCGCGAATATTAATTTTTGCCGTAGCGCCAGGTGCTCCGGAACCAAAATCGATGTTTAAGTTTGGCACTAAACCTTGCAAACCCTGAGCTACGTTTGCAATTGGCCGGCTGGCTAATGTTTTGGCATTGACTTGATCTACAGCACCAGATAGATTTACTTTTTTCTGTGTTCCATAACCTACCACAACCACTTCGCTCAGATCAGCGTCGTTTTTCTTTAAAATTACATCAACAGATTTACGGCTTCCAATCGCAACCTCCTGTTTAATGTAACCGATGTAGGTGAAAATTAATACCGCATCAGGATTACTTACGGTTAATGTGTAATGTCCGTCTACATCTGTCTGTGTACCGTTTGGTTTTCCTTTTTCTTGTATGGAAGCACCAACCAGCGTTTCACCAAGGTCATCTTTTACCGTTCCACTTACTTTTTGCTGTGCAAAAACGTTAACAGAGCCAAGTAAAAAACATACTAATAGGGATAAGTAAATTTTTTTCATGTTGTTTGATTTATGCTGCAAAGGAACCATCGGAATGTTAAGGCATCATAAAATATTTATTAAATAAATTGACCATTCAGTAAATCTATTTTAAAACATGTTAATTCGCAGAAAATTTATAGTTTAGAATTTGTATGGGAAGAAAAAGCTTAAAGGAAGGCCAGCAGAAAAAAATTATACAGGCCTTTTATGACATTGCCCGAATAGAAGGAATTGAAAATGTTTCTTTTGGTAAAATTGCCAAAGAGCTTGATATGCACCAGAGCTTAGTGGTACACTATTTTTCTAATAAAGATGAAATGTTGCTGGGCCTGATTGACTTTATCTTAACTGGTTACCAAAATGTATACGAACCTCAGGATGAGTATCAGGATCCGCTAAGCAAACTAAAAGCAGTGTTGGAAAATATCTTTTCGAGAAAGTGGAACAGCTATGTAGACGATAGTATTTTTTACAACTGCTTTGCACTTATTTTCAGAAATGAGAAGATTCGGGATCACTTTCGAGACCTACATGTATTGTTAAGAAAGTGGCTCGAAAAATTAATACAAAATTGTATTGATCAGAAACTGATTATTACCCAGGATGCAGAAGAAGCAGCGGATATTATCTTTGTGATTTCTGACGGTGCATATTATTACCTTAGTATGATTGCTGATCAGGACCTTTATAACAAGCATTTGGAACGGTACAAACGTGAGGCTTTCAAAGTGCTGGGTTTTTCATCATAACCAAAAGCATCAAATTTAAAAGAACCATGAAGGAAAAAGAATTGCTACCCGTACATGTTCTTCCCGATACCCCATTTATGGTATCAGAAGAGAAGGTGGCATTTGGTCAACATTTTCTTCACCACCGCATTCATTTTTATGCAATCATCTGGTTTACAGAAGATCAGGACATACACTACATTGACTTCGAACCTTACCCGATTAAAAAAAACACCATTTACCTTCTGGCAAAAAATCAGGTACACGCCATTCCCTCGCAAAGCCTGCCAAACGCCAGGGTAATCGTTTTTTCCAATGATTTTTTTCACGCCATAACCGAAACGGCGATCAACCAACTCTTCCTGCCGTTTGAAAATAATGGAATTGTGGTTCCACCAGACAAACTAACTGAACTGAACCATTTGTTTTTACTGTTACAATCCGAATTTCAGGGAGAATCTGACATGAAGTTACTGGAAATGTATACCAAAGCTTTCCTGCTAATCCTTCACCGATTCTCTAATGCACTACCCCTCAGCTTTTCTCATAAAGATGAAAGAATAATTCGTTTGCTGCAACTGATAGAATCAAATTTCAAGACACAGCAGCCAGTAACATTTTATGCTGCTCAAGTTGGATTGTCACCAAAAAGGATGAATGAAATACTTAAGGAAAGTCTTGGGTTTACCCTAAATCAACTTTGCAATCAATTGTTGTTACTGGAAAGCAAGCGTTCCTTACAGGAACCCGGGCAGTCGATTAAACAAATCGCTTATCAATTGGGATTCTCTGATCAGTCCTATTTTTCCCGTTACTTCCGCAAACATGCCAATATGAGTCCAGAGCAGTTCAGGGCTAATACAACACAAAACACTTCATTGTAAAAAATTGCCGTAAGTGTTCAAATAATGCTTACAAAAGTCCCGAAAGTGCTAATTATACCAGCTCAGTTTCTCCAACTTTGCTAATCAAGGATTGTTAATATCCTTACAACTGGAGAATGCCTGTCACATTCCCTTAAGTACAATCATATGGAAAAGTTAAAGAATAAAGTAATTATTATTACCGGTGCCGCAATGGGACTCGGACTTGCAAGTGCATTAGAAGCAGCCAAAAATGGCGCCTTATTGTCTCTGATAGATTTTAATCCCGAATCATTGGAAAATGCAAAAAATGAAATTAAGTCTGGTTATCCAGACACTCAAATACTGACCACCGTAGCTGATGTTTCAAATGAGGAATCAGTTAAAAGTTTCGTGGAAGATACCCTTAAGGCGTTTGGACGCATTGATGGTTTTTACAATAATGCCGGCATAGAAGGAAGACAGGCACCCTTGGTTGATTATGACCTGGAAGTATTCAAAAAAGTGGTTGATATTAATCTGATGGGTGTTTATTTCGGACTCAAATACATTATTCCTGTGATGCAAAAACAAGAATATGGCCGTATTGTAAATGTCGCATCGGTGGGCGGAATAAGAGGCGTGATGAACCAGACACCTTATGTTGCAACCAAACACGCTGTAGCTGGCATAACCAAAACGACGGCATTGGAGTATGGAAAATTTGGTATCCTTGCAAATGCCATTGCACCCGGAGCAATCTTAACGCCAATGGTGGCAGAAGCTTTTAAACAGGTTAATCCAAGTAATCCGCAGGCAGCCGAAGACGAATACGCAAAGGCTAATCCAACAAAAAGACTTGGCAGACCAGAAGAAGTTGCTAAACTGGTTGTCTTCTTGCTCAGCGACGATTGCAGCTACGTTAACGGACAGGTAATCGCCATTGATGGTGGACAATCAAATGCCTACGGAAATGTTTAATCACTGAGCGATTAAGCTCAAATAGCCTGAGTCATTTTCCTGCGTTGGTTATTGTCGCAGATCTGAATGAAGATCAAAATAAACGATGGCTTAATCCCATTCTAAATTTTGTGATTTGAATGGGGTTAAGCCATTGACGCTTGCTGGATGATAATTTTAAACACCGATTAGCTCAAATTACTGCGCCCAAAAGCAGTGCGATTAGTCCCGCTGATAGGGTGCTAAGAAAGTTGACGGCGTTGTTACCTATCAACCCTTTCCGTTCAAAAACAGCGCCCAAAATCGAATCCAACAGATTACCAAATGTTCCTGCAAGCACAATCCAAAAAAAGCTCAAATGAAAGCCGTAACCTATTGCATGTACCAATGCAATCAGGCAGCTGCCAATAAAACCGATTACCGAACCTTCCAAACTGATCACCCCATCCCTGCCGCACTCATCAGCTCTAAACGTTTTGATGTTGAAAAATCTGGTACCATAAACCATTCCGAGCTCAGATGACAAAGTATCTGCTGTGGCAGAAGCGAAAGCAGCCGCCATCGCCAGCAAAAGTAAATCAGTTTGCCGGGGATAAAAAAGAATTAATAGCCCAGCTAAAGCGGAAACACCCGCATTGGCCAAAACTTGAGAAACTTTTCTACCGGTTTTGTTTTCAGGGGTATCGACAAATTTATTTTTAAGTTCCTGTTTCCAGGATGTGGCCAGCGAGCCCAACAGGAAAAAGGCAGTCATCATCGCTACACCAGTTAGTCCGGCAGCCATAAATATGGTGATGGCCAATAAGCCTCCAATACAAGCGGCAGGCACGGTTAATTTTTTCGCTACAATACTATAGGCCATACCACCAATGATGATGATAGGCACTAGCATCATTTCAATTACACCTCCCATAAAGCATTAACATTCATTCCCCAAATCTAGCTTTTTCAACGTCAGGATAAAGATTAAATCATTTGATATCTAGAAACATTTGCATTAACCGATACATTGAGCGAAAACTTTGAAATTGAAAATATTACGACCTGTTTACACTGATGATCGATTCTTTATCATTCAGCACATTTATTTCCTAATTTCACCATATTAGAATGGGAAGCGGATTATAATTTGTAAACATTTAATTTTTGCATCATGAATAATATTTCGATCACAAAAACAAACATCTTAGCTCATGAAGAGCAGCTGTACACTGCCATGAAAAATGGTGATATCAATGTGCTGGACGAGCTCTTGCACGATGATTTATTGTTTATTATTCCTAGTGGAGATGTAATCACGAAAGCAATTGATATGGATACCTACCGAGAAGGAAAATTAAGAATTAAAGAACTCTTCCCTAAAATTGAAAACTTGAACATAATCCATGACACTGCTATAGTAACCGTAATCATTGAGATAAAAGGAGAATATAACGAACAAAAATTTGAAGCAAAATATCGCTACATCCGATTCTGGAAACAATTTGATGATGGCATTAAAGTGATAGGTGGAAGTGGAATGGCCATTTGATTAACTCAAGAGCCGACCAACAATTAGGGAAAAGTGATCTAAATTCTGAAAAATAACGTTTTGAAGATATCAACATTGAGCATCGAGCGATCAGACAATTAGCAGATTGATTACCAGAGAAAAAAGGGAACCTTTTAACTTGAATGCTGTTGTATTTATAAATCCCTATCATATTATGAAAAATGAACCTATCACCATCACCAAAAATTTTAAGGTTAGTGCAGCTGAACTTTTTAAAGCCTGGACGGAAGCGTCTGCACTGAAAGCCTGGTGGAAACCAGCCGGCCGAACCTTGACTACCTTAGAGAATGAGATTGAAGACAGCGGTAAAATACTTTACAAATTTGAAGACGAATCGCAGGAAGGGCAACTTACTATTGAGGGAGAATATCAAAGTGTGTTACCTGAAGAAAAATTAGTGTATACCTGGAATTGGATTATGGACAACCAGGCGCTGGAAAATGGAAACTATCTTTTAACCGTCGAATTCAAAGATGCAGAAGATGGGTCGCAGCTCATCGTCACACAAGAAAATCAGAGCGAGCATGAAGGAATACATCCCCACCAGGAAGGCTGGGAAGATGCGTTAAATTCTCTTAAAAGTTACCTGGAAGATTAGCCTAAATCTGTTAACTATCTTTTTAAATATTGCATTGGTCGCTAAAAAACTGGCCAATGCAATTATTGCGTTTTTAGCGCCACTGCTAAATGCCCACCGTTTTTTTATTGTCTTCGTTTTATTGCCGAATAAAAATTCTCCCAATTCCTCGAAAACATCTTCTCTTAGCTGAGCAGTATCAGCTTTTATAATCAATTCTAGAACTTCCAAATCATAACATTTTCAATGAATCAGGGAAGTTAATCTCACCACAAGCTTGTCAGAATTTTTGAACCAAATTGCTCTAATCTGATCTTTTTGTGAGCCTCATTCTAACCTCAGGTATTAGCCTCCATAATCTTTCAAAGAAATTTAAATATATGCTATTTTGAATGCCCTGAGAAAATTTAAACACCTTTTACAGGATAGAACAGGATGGAATAATTATTTAAATCCGCTAATCTCGTATAAAATTCAACCAAATATATAAACGGTATCAGTGACTAACTTCGAGCTTATCGTAAGTAATGCGCTTATTTAATTACAAAAGCACCAAGTTTAAGCGCTAAGTATGTAATAGATATGCCACTCATTGATTCCAAAACACTAACCGAATATTAATTAAAATCATAACCATGTATTTGAATTTCCAATCAAAATCAAATCATCGGCTAAATGCGTCGAGCAGAAAAAAGTTCCTCATTATGGGTGCCTCTGCTTTGTCATTTATGCTCATGAGCACAACCGTTTTTGCGGCAACAGATGCCGAAAATGTAAACGTGTTTTTCGAAAAGAATAGCAAGAAGCTTGATGTAACTTTAAAAGGAAAAATTACCGACGATAAAGGAGAAACCCTCGTTGGCGTAGTGATCAAAGTGAAAGGAACTTCCGTGGTTACTACAACTGATGCGAATGGTGCTTTTTCAATCAACATTCCATCAACAGTTACTGATCCGATATTAGTGGTAACTTATGTTGGCTACGTTACTCAAGAGGTTCCCGTTAGCGGAAAAACCACCATCGCCGTTCAATTAAAAAGTTCCATTAATGATCTTGATGAAGTTGTAATCGTGGGGTACAACGCTGTAAAGAAAAGTGATTTAACGGGATCAGTAGTAAGTGTTGGTGCGGAGGAGATTAGATCAAGACCGGTAACAAATGCATTGCAGGCTATTCAGGGTAAGGCAGCAGGTGTTGATATCACTTCAAATGAGCGCCCGGGCCAATTAGGAAGTATATTAATTCGTGGAGTAAGATCAATCAACGCAAGTAATGCGCCCTTATATGTTGTAGATGGTATTCCCTTGCAATTTGGCGGAATAGATGCGATTAATCCAAATGACATAGAAAACATTGACATTTTAAAAGATGCATCTGCAACAGCGATATATGGATCACGCGGTGCAAATGGCGTAATTCTGGTTTCGACAAAAAAGGGTAAAACAGGTCGTTTAACCATGGACTATGTAGGTACAGCAACAATTGAAACCCTGCAGGATAGAATGGAAATGATGAACTCAGAACAATATGTTCAGTTCAGAAGGGATGCCTACCGACGTGTTGGGTTTTTAAATCCTAATGCAGCAGCAAACTCTACCTATCCAATAGTACCAACATTGGCTGATGACAGAAGAATTTTCGCAGGCGATAACTATACGCTTGAGAATATACAGAAAGGTTGGGCAAATGGTACTTATGATGGAAGCTTAATTCCAACCACTGATTGGGGCGATTTGGTAACGCGAACAGGTGTTACTCAAGATCATGTATTAAGCGTAAGCGGTGGTACAGATAAAATTAAGGCCTATGGTTCATTTGGTTATTTAAATCAAACAGGAACCCAATTAGGGCAGGATTTTGAAAGATATAGTGGGAAACTAAGTGTTGAAATTAACCCAGTAAAATGGTTTAAAATGGGACTAAATTTGAATGCAACCTATGGACTGCAGAATTACGGTTTCCAGGCAGCGAGCGCATCTGGCGCTGGCAATATTTACGCTGCAGCTCGTGGAATGTTACCTTTGGCCATTCCATTTGATCCTAATGGAAATAGAATTAACCTGCCCGGAGGTGATATCAATATTCAGAATCCTGTTTTAGAAGCAGATTACAATATCAATTTGCGTAAAACACTTAGAACTTTAGGCTCTGCTTTCGCTGAAATCAACCTGATGAAAGGTTTAAAATACCGTATTAATTTCGGACCTGACTTTTCAAACTTTTACAATGGTAGGTATCAGGATGCCCGTTCTGTAAATAGAGATGCCGGCGTACCTGGATCTAATAACAACTATGCTCAACTAGATCAGAGTAATAAATTTGCCTATACATTAGATCATTTAGTATATTATGATAAAACTATAGGCAAGCATAATTTCGGGGCAACATTATTACAAAGTTCGTCATATAATAAAGATGAGTCTTCCTCAATGCGAGGTAGCCGAATCAATCTGGCAGCACCACTTTGGTATGGATTGAGAAGTGCCAACATTACTGCTTTGGATGGTTTTGATACTAACCTTTCAGAAACCAATCTCGAATCTTACATGGGAAGGATTAATTATACCTTTGATAATAAGTATTTGTTAACCGCATCTGGCCGTTGGGATGGTGCCTCACAATTGGCAGCTGGTAATAAATGGGATTTCTTCCCTTCTGCTGCATTTGCGTGGCGTATAGATCAGGAAGATTTCATGAAAGATATTAAGTGGGTTAATTCACTTAAAGTTAGGTTAGGTGTGGGTAGCACCGGTAACTCATCAGTACAAATCGGTAGTACACTCGGTTTATTACAACCCCTCACCTATACTTTTGGTAGTGCTGCTCAGGTAGGATATGTTGCTTCTGATGCTTCATTAGCGAATCCTATTTCTTTCCCAAATAAGCTACTTAGCTGGGAAAAAACTTTGCAATATAATTTAGGTTTTGACTTTGGATTATTAGGCGGCCGAATTTCTGGTTCCTTGGATATTTATAAATCAAGAACTACTGGCCTGATTTTATTAAAAGACATTCCGATTATCAATGGTTATGGAACTTCTTTCGATAACATAGCCGAAACTAAAAACAGAGGTTTGGATTTAACTTTAAACACGATCAACCTGAAAACGAAAGATTTCACTTGGGAATCAACATTGAATTTTTCAGTAAGTAAAGATGAAATTGTAAAACTGAATACTGGAGACATTATTGCAAATCGTTTATTCCTTGGCCAAAGAAATGGTGTAGCGTACGACTTTGTAAAAGAAGGCATTTGGCAAAATACGACAGAAGATTTAGCCGAAATGGCAAAGTTTAGAGCTAATGGCGCCAATTTTAATCCAGGAGACATTAGAGTAAGAGATTTAAATGGTGATTATAGAATCGATGCAAATAATGACCGTCAGGTAATTGGCCACTATAACCCAAGTTGGACTGGGGGATTAACCAACACATTTGGTTACAAAAATTTTGATTTATCGATTTTCATCGTAGCCCGATATAATTTCTTAATAGAAACTGGTGCAGAAGCATTACAGGGTCGTTTTGCGCAGCGAGTTTTAGATTATTGGACACCTACTAATCCTACAAATGACTACCCATCACCAAATTACGCCAGCGCAGCTGGAGACCAGTACAAGAGCTCTATGAATTATCAGGATGGATCTTTCATTAAAATCAGAAACATATCATTGGGTTATAACTTTGCAGAAAATATCGCGAAGAAATTAACTTTATCCAGATTAAGAATTTATGCACAAGCAGTTAATCCAGGTTTAATTTATTCCAATATCAAATGGATTGATCCTGATTTAGGAGGTTCTACTTTTAACAGAGGTGTAGTATTTGGCGTTAATGCAAGTTTCTAACCTATAAATTGATTTTAAAGTTTACGTAATCTAATTATGTAAGCTTCACTTCATAAAAAAATATTCATATGAAAAAGATTATAAAACTAATATCAGGTGCTGCATTAATTGGAGGCATAATGGTTTTGCCTACTGCCTGCAAAAAAAGTTTCCTTGATGAAAATATCATTAATGCCAGAACAACTGCTGATTTCAAAACCACGGGTGGTCTTGAAGATTTGGTTGTAGGAATGTATCAATCCTTAAAATTTCACTTCAATTATACTTGGGCTTACACTACAACCAATTATGGTGTTGATGAGTTTACAGTTGGCGGAGATAGAACCGAACAAATGTGGAACTCCTATGATGGAACCTTAAATTCTTTTAATAGTGATGTACGGGCCATCTTCGATAATATGTATGCCAATATCAATTCGGCAAACATCGTAATCAAGAATGTTCCAGTTTACTACGAAGGTGCAAATAAAAATGCCCGTTTAGGTGAAGGCTATTTTATGCGTGCGTTCGATTACTTTAAGTTAGTAAAGCAATTTGGCGGGGTGCCACTACAGCTTGAATCTGCAGAAATAATTCAAGAGGAATTTCCCAGGAATTCAGCTAAGGAAGTTTACGACCAGGTAATTAAAGATTTTACTCAAGCTTATGATTTACTGCCTGCCACACCAGGCCAAAGTGGAAGAATTACCAAATGGGCAGCTGCACACTTTTTAGCCAAAGCTTATTTGTTCCGTGCCAGCGAACTTTATAATGATTGGAATAGTGATACAAAAACTGTAGATCTTCAAAATGCTATTAAATATGCTGACTTAGTGATCAATAGTGGCGCACACACGTTAGCAACTAACTATAGCGATCTTTGGAATTTCACTACCGTTGATGGCCCGAATGAAACCAATAGAGAAATTATTTTAGCAGCACAGTTCTCTAATAATACAGCTACGCAAGGTCGTTATGGTAATCAGGTACACTTATACTACCCATCAATTTATCAAACTCAACCAGGCATGGTACGTGATATCGCTGGTGGACGTGAGTTTCAAAGAATGAAGACAACTGATTACGCAATTGATGTTTTTGACCGCGTAAACGACTCAAGATTCTGGAAAAGTTTTAAAACAAGGTATATCGCTAATAATGCCAATAATTTGCCTAAATGGACCGCTGCTAACGCACCAACGCCGGCTTTGGTAAATCAAAATAAGTTTAATGTTGGTCAGGAATCGATTCTTTATATTGTTAATGATGCCGGCGACACCCGTTATACCAGTACGAACATTGGCTTAAGAGCGCCAACCATGTTTGTAAGATATTTTTCAGGACAGGCGCAAAGCTATTTAAACGCTCATGGAAATTATGGTGTGAGCCAATACGTAGCTTTATCTAAGTTTATGGATGGTTCCAGAAATTTGGTGGCTTCACAATTTGGTCAGCGTGATGGTATTTTGGCAAGATTGGGCGAAACTTATTTAATTGCTGCCGAAGCTGCTGGGCGACAAGGTTTATATGCTCAGGCAATTGGGTATATCAATAAAGTTCGAGACCGTGCCGCTTATAAAGATGGTGAAGATCGTGCTGCCTATGTTGATGGTGGTGTATCTTACAAAACCAATCCCGCGGTTACTAACCTGAACACCTCTTATTCAGATAGAAATACTTATTTCGAGTCGAACAATATTGCTGTTACAACAACGAATACTTTAACCACAATGCACTTAAATAGCGAAGCTGATATCTTTAATTCAAATAAAGATTTTTACGATAAAATTGGTGCAACATCAAATGCTGATAAATTCACTGCTTTTATCTTAAACGAACGCTCGAGAGAACTAATGGGAGAACTAGTAAGATGGGAAGACCTTGCCCGTACTAAAACATTAGTTGCAAGAACAACCGCATTTAACTTAGAGGCTAAACCGCTGGAAAACAAACATTATTTGCGACCACTCCCTCAATCCTACCTGGATGTAATCAAAATCAATGGAGCCGCATTAACACCTGCACAAAAGCAAACGATGCAAAATCCTAATTGGTAGGTTTTACCTTTCATAATCTTCAGGGGCAATTAACTTTTTGTTAATTGCCCTTTTTTTACCCATTTTTCAGCTCAGGAGTTGATATTTTTTTTTCAAACGATTGAAATGAAAATCAATACCTTATTAAACCACTTAAACGCATATTTGACAGGATAGAACAGGATGGTTTACCAGCCAAAAAACCGTAAAATCGTATAAGCATTTAACCAAATATATCTCAGTTTTAAGATCAGTTTTTCGCCCTTTGTAATGGCATCAAACACCTTAATCTTGTACTAGCCAACTATCGATGAAACGAATTATCCTTGCCTGTTTACTTTTTACATCACTAATTAGTTTTGCTCAACAAAAAAACAAACTGCTAATTGATAAGCCACTTTTCAGAGATCCGGTTTATGATGGTGCGGCTGATCCGGTGGTAATCTGGAACAAAGGAGAGAAAAAATGGTTCATGTTTTACACCAACAGAAGGGCCAATGAGAAAAATTTAGATGGCGTAAGCTGGGTTCACGCCACCAGAATTGGCATTGCAGAATCAAAAGATGGCGTGAAGTGGAAATACCGCGATACCTGCGATATCCAATACCGCTTAACGGATTATACCCATTGGGCTCCAGAGGTTATCGAAAACAAAGGTATCTATCACATGTACCTTACCTACGTACCCGGCGTGTTCAAAGATTGGCGTCATCCCCGGTACATCGTTCACTTAACCAGCAAAAACCTCATCAACTGGAAATTCGAATCGAAATTAGAATTAGCTTCTGATCGATGTATCGATGCCTGCGTATTCAAACTTCCCAATAACCAGGGTTGGCGAATGTATTACAACAATGAAATGGCTGGAAAATCTATTTTTTATGCTGATAGTAAAGATTTATACCATTGGGAAGATAGCGGAAAACGCATCGTCGGCGACAGGGGTTGCGAGGGTCCGAAGGTTTTTTACTGGAAAAACACCTACTGGATGATTGTGGATAATTGGAAAGGCCTTGGTGTTTACGCTTCTACAGATTTACTAAACTGGAAACGACAGGAGAAAAACATTCTGCAGGAACCTGGCAAAGGTACAGACGATGGTGTAATGGGTGGACATTGCGACGTACTGGTAAACAATGGAAAAGCTTATGTTTATTATTTTACCCATCCTGGAAAAACACCCGAAAACAAAGGAATTGATAATTATACAACCAGAAGAAGTTCTATCCAAATGGCCGAACTGAAATACAACAACGGCGAAATTTCATGCGATAGAGATGAGCCGCTTTATGTAAAATTGACCCACTAACCAAATACAATGAAATACTTCTTCCTTTTTATTTTTTGCAGCTTGATCGCAGCAAACCTCCAGGCACAGAACACCCGTAAAACATACAATTTTAATCCTGGCTGGAAACTTTTTGTTGGCGACAATGAAAATGCTTCTGCTACCGATTTCGATGATCAAACCTGGAAAACCATTACCCTTCCTCATGCCTGGAATGAAGACGAGGCTTTTAAAAAATCGATTGAGCAATTATCTACAGGAATAGCCTGGTACCGCAAACATTTCAAAGTGGCTGATGCAAAAGATCAAAAAGTATTTCTCGAATTTGAAGGCATCAGGCAAGCCGGAGAATTTTATTTGAATGGCAAATTTATTGGTCGTCATGAAAACGGAGTTACCGCTTTTGGTTTTGATATCAGCGATTTGATTGACCCGAAAAAAGACAACGTATTGGCCGTTAGAATAGACAATGCCTGGAATTATAAAGAAAAAGCAACCAATTCGGGCTACCAATGGAGCGATAAAAATTTTAACGCCAATTACGGCGGCATCTCAAAAAATGTTCGTTTACATGTAACAGGCAAACTTTATCAAACGCTACCCTTAAACGCCCTGTTAAAAACGACTGGGAATTACATCTACGCCAAAGATTTCAATATCACCGGTAAAAGTGCCATTGTGGTTGCTGAATCGGAAGTTAAAAATGAAACCGGTGAAACTAAAAAAGTTCAATATGAGGTAGAAATTGTTGATGCAGATGGCAAAAGCATTAAAACATACAGTTCATCTATTCAGGATATTGCACCTGGTAACATCATAACCTTAAAGGCAGAATCATTAGTGAATGGTTTAAACTTCTGGAGCTGGGGTTATGGTTATCTCTACACGGTGATTTCGCGTTTAAAAGTAAGTGGCATTGCAGTGGATGAGTTAAAAACCAAAACTGGTTTTAGAAAAGGAGAATTTAAAAACGGGATGGTTTATTTGAATGATCGCGTTTTGATGATGAAGGGTTATGCACAACGCACCAGTAATGAATGGCCGGCAATAGGTTTATCTGTACCGGCATGGTTAAGCGATTACAGCAACGGTTTAATGGTGGAAAGCAATGCAAATTTGGTTCGCTGGATGCATATTTCGCCATGGAAACAAGACGTTGAGTCTTGCGACCGTGTGGGTCTAATTCAGGCGATGCCAGCTGGCGATGCGGAAAAAGATGTTACGGGAACCCGTTGGGATCAGCGTAAATCGGTAATGACCGATGCCATTATCTACAACAGAAATAACCCCAGTATTTTATTTTACGAATGTGGAAACGAATCCATCAGCGCCGCACACATGGACGAAATGAAAGCCATTCGCGATCAATATGATCCTAACGGCGGAAGGGCAATCGGATCGAGGGAAATGTTGGATATTCCTGCTGCAGAATATGGTGGTGAAATGCTTTACATTAATAAAAGTGCATCAAAACCTTTATGGTCGATGGAATACTCGAGAGATGAGGGGTTACGTAAATATTGGGATGAGTTCTCTCCTCCTTTTCATAAAGACGGTGCCGGACCATTGTACAAAGGTGCTGATGCAAGTACCTACAATAGAAACCAGGATACGCATGCCATTGAAAATGTGGTGAGGTGGAACGAATATTATAAAGAACGACCAGGAACTGGCACCAGGGTAAGCTCGGGCGGTGTAAACATAATTTTTTCTGATTCTAATACGCATTACCGAGGCGAAGAAAATTACCGCCGCAGCGGAGAAGTTGATCCAATGAGGATTCCAAAAGATGGTTTTTTTGCGCACAAAGTAATGTGGGATGGTTGGGTTGATGCCAAAAAAACAGGCATTCATATCGTTGGTCATTGGAATTACAAAGCCGGAACGAAGAAAAACGTTTATGTAATTGCTTCAGGCGATAAAGCCCAGTTGTTCCTTAACGGGAAATCGCTTGGTTTTGGAACCAAAAGAGATGGATTTTTGTTCACCTTCAAAGATGTAAATTTTCAAGCAGGGGTTTTAAAAGCTGTTTCTTACGACAATAAAGGCCTTAAACTTGCAGAAACACAACTAAAAACTTCCGGAGAACCTGCGGCCATAAAATTAACTAAAATGCATCATCCAACAGGCTTTAAGGCTGATGGTGCTGATTTGGCTTTAGTGCAAGTTGAAGTAGTAGATGCAACAGGTAATCGCTGTCCAATTGCTTTAAATATGATTGATTTCGAAATTGCTGGTCCTGCTGAATGGCGTGGTGGTTTGGCACAAGGCCCAGACAACTATATCTTATCAAAACAATTACCTGTAGAAGGCGGTGTCAATCGTATTTTGATCAGATCAACAACCGAAGCAGGGAAAATCAAGATCACAGCAAAATCAGCTGGTTTAAAATCGGGAATGATCGAATTGACAACACTTCCGGTAACCGTTCAAAATGGTTTAGCTTCTCAGTTTCCTGCAGATGGTTTGAAGCCAAGTTTAAAGAGAGGTGCGACACCAGCAGCACAAACCTATCAAATCAGTAGAAAAACGGTGAAAATAATTGCGGCTACTGCCGGCGCTAACGCTGATAAAGCCAATTTAAGTTATGATGATAATGAACTGAGCGACTGGGTTAACGATGGTAATTTGAATACTGCCTGGATAAAATATAATCTGGAAAAAGAAACCACGGTAACACAAGTAGAACTTAAAGTAAACGGCTTCAGAACCAAGGCTTATCCCATCAGAATTCTGGTTGATGATAAAGAAGTTTTCAAAGGAACTACCATCCCTAGCCTGGGTTATTTTACGGCCATTTGCAAGCCAGCCAAAGGGAAAACCGTGACCATCCAATTATTAGGCTCAGGTAAAGAAACTGTTGAAAGTGGTAAAATTGGTGTAGAAGTAAATGGAAAAAAATTAGATGATGGAATCGAGCGGGCAGAAACTAAATCAAAAGGTGGTTTGAGCATCATTGAAACTGAAATTTACGAGGCCAAATAATAATTAAAACACAAATAAAACTTTCTACCATGGGTGTCAGGTTCAAGCTAAGTTTCGTTTTCCTGTTTTATTGCATTTTTCATTTGCCTGTCAACGCACAAAACAAGGCTGATGTTACTGTAAACTTCGATAAAAAGATTTCAGAAATGAAACCCATTTGGGCATGGTTTGGCTATGATGAACCGAACTATACCTATATGAAGGATGGCCAGAAGCTGTTGACTGACATTTCGAAACTGAGCCCTGTTCCTGTTTATGTAAGGACACATAACCTGCTCACTTCGGGCGATGGGACACCAGCGTTAAAATGGGGATCGACCAATGTTTACACCGAAGATGAAAAAGGAAACCCGGTTTATAACTGGACCATCGTCGACCGCATATTCGACACCTACATCAAACGAGGAATGAAACCTTTGGCTCAAATTGGTTTTATGCCAGAAGCATTATCTACCAAACCCCAGCCCTACCAACATAAATGGAAACCGGGAACTCGCTATGAAGAAATTTTAACCGGATGGGCTTATCCGCCAAAAGATTATACAAAATGGGCCAACCTGGCCTATGAATGGGTGAAACATTGTGTGGAGAGATATGGTAAAAAGGAAGTGGAGAGCTGGTATTGGGAAGTTTGGAATGAAGCCGATGGCGCCTATTGGAAAGGTACACAGGCAGAATTTTTCAAATTATATGACTACGCAGCAGATGGCGTAAAAAGGGCATTGCCTGCGGCCAGAATTGGTGGTGCCAATGTAACGGGTGGCGGAAGCAGGTATTTAGACGCATTTATCAAACACTGTTTACTTGATACAAATTATGCAACAGGCAAAATCGGATCGCCCTTAGATGCTGTTTTATTTCATGCCAAAGGTTCGCCAAAAGTAGTTAATGGAACGGTAGTGATGAATCTGCGTACCGAGCTTCGCAATGTAGAAGCCAACTACAAAGTCATCAATAAATATCCTCAACTAAAAAACATCCCGGTGATCATTGGAGAGTTCGACCCCGAAGGTTGTGCAGCCTGCGGAATGGCAACCAACCCGGAAAACGCTTACCGTAATGGTACCATGTATTCGAGCTACACTGCAGCTTCTTTTGCCAGACTTTATCAATTGACAGATCAATACAACATCAATTTACTCGGCGCAGTAAGCTGGTCTTTTGAGTTTGAAAACCAGCCCTGGTTTGCAGGATTTAGAGATTTGGCAACAAATGGCGTTAACAAACCCGTTTTAAACGTATTTAAAATGTTCGGTATGATGAGCGGCAATCGCGTTGAAGCCACCAGCAACCAAATGTACCCTTTACAAACCGTGTTAGATTCCAGCATTAGAAAACCGGTATCTGACATTGGTGTGCTGGCAGCAAAATCACAAAATGCTGCTACCGTAATGATTTGGAATTATCATGATGAAGACAAGAAAGGAAATATCGACCAGGTAAGCATCTCCCTGAAAGGTTTAGATAAAAAATCAGTAATTATCACGCGATATTTAATTGATGATGAAAACAGCAATTCTTATGAGGCCTGGAAAAAAATGGGTTCGCCGCAATCGCCAACAGCATCGCAAATCCTTGAGTTGGAAAAATCCAGTGAGCTGAAATCTGTTGGTAAACCCATCAAATTTAATCTGGATCAGGGTCCATTTCAGTTTGAATTAAGCAGGCAGGGTGTTACATTATTAAGTATAAAATGAAGGAAAAAATCAAATCTATCACCAGGCTTTTATTGATTGTTATTTTTTGTCAGCATCTAAATCAGGCAAAAGCACAGACAAATAATATTAAAAACGATTCGTTCTGGAAAACACAAAAAGGTGAGCCGATCTACAGCCAGGGAGGCGGGATTTTCCAGTTCATCGATGCTAAATCTGGCATTAAGAAATATTTTTGGTATGGTGTAAAATACACGGAGGCGGAGCTTTATCGTAAGGATCCTTCCATAACTTATCCAAATGCTACATTTGAATCGGTAACATGTTACAGCTCAACCGACTTAACAAACTGGGCTAGCGAAGGTGATGTTTTAACCAAAACTGAAATCAGCAGAGTGCCCAAAACCTGGGTTGGTCGTTTAGGCGTTGCGTATATCAAAGAACTAAAGAAGTATGCGATGTTCGTTCAGCATGGCAATCAGGTATTAATTACTACTGCAGATACTCCTGTTGGACCATTTACATGGCACCAGAGAATTAATATGGAGCCTATCATTGGGACTTCCAATACAGGTGACCAAACAATTTTCACAGATGAAGACACCGGAAAATCCTATCTGGTTTATTCATATGGCAGGGGGCGCAACAAAATTTATGTATCTGAAATTGGGGTTAAAGACGGGAAAGTAAACCTTCTGGATTGTACGGAGATTTTTAAAGGCGAAAGCCGCGAGGGGAATTGCATGTTTAAATACAAAGGCAAATATTACATGTACGCCTCCAACATATATGGTTGGGATGGTTCACTGGCGTATTATTTAGTTGCAGATGATGTTAGAGGCCCCTATTTACCCACAAATAAAATGCTCGTAACGGATGGAAGTGAAAATGATTATGCACATGTTTCGCAAACCGGTTTTTTTGTAAATGTTAAAGGAACGGAAACAGAAACCGTTATTTTTTGTGGCGATCGCTGGTCTGATTTTGCCGGCAACGGTTTAGGCTACAACCAGTGGTGCCCAATGTCGTTTAATGGAAGTACTCCCTATTTCAATTCACTTCATTCATGGAATTTGGATGCAAAAACAGGCAACTGGAACGTTGCTTTAGACAATGATTATGTTAAAAACGGAAGTTTTGAAGCAGACAGGAGAAGAATCCCTAGTGAGGTAAAACCCTTACAATTGGTACTTACCGGCTGGGATACGCAAATTATAGCTGGTAATCAGGTGAGTTTAGATAGTTTAACATCGCCCAACCTGAACCATTTCAACACCGCCACTGAGCGAAAAATTGTTATCGGCGAAAAGAGTTTAAACATCAGTGATAAAATAGATTTCAAACGAAAAGTTTCACAATTGATTGCCTCATCAGGTCAGGTAAAATTAACCGACGGGCTTTATACCTTGACCGCAAAAGTGAAAAACAGCGCTGGTTTCAATAACCTGGAAATTTATGCCCTTAGCGATAACAAAAAACTTAGTCATCATTTTGAAAAGGAGAATAAAGATTGGATAAACGTTGTGCTAAAGAATATTAACGTATCAAAAGGAAAACTAGAAATTGGGTTTATGGCGGATGGAAATGCAAATGCATTCTGTTTAGCTGATGACGTTTCATTGGTAAAATCAACTAATTAATGAAAAAGCACAGGTTAACCATCTTTATTTTTGCCCTGATGCTGTTGCAATGCGCAAACATTTTTGCGCAACAAGCCGGAAAAACAGATGCTATTTATTCCGGATTGCCATGGTATGATCAAAATGGAAAGGTAGTAAGCGCTCATGGAGCCAATATCGTTCAGGAAAACGGTAAATTTTATTTATTTGGAGAAGCACATAGCGATACCAGCAATGCATTTGCGGGCTTCAATTGTTATTCATCGAAAGATTTATACAATTGGAAATTCGAGAGCGTTGCACTTCCTGTTCAAAAGAATGGAAAGCTAGGAGCTAATCGCGTTGGGGAAAGGGTAAAAGTAATGAAAAACCCCTTTTCTGGTGAGTTTATCATGTTGATGCATGTAGATACCCTGGGCTATAAAGATCAGTTTGTAGGTTACGCTACCGCTAAAAATATTGCCGGCCCCTATCAGTTTAAAGGCCCGTTACTTTTTAAAGGGAAGCCGATCAAAAAATGGGATATGGGCACTTTTCAGGATGATGATGGAACGGGATATTTACTCACTCACGGTGGCATGATTCATCAGTTGAGTAAGGATTTCAAATCTATTATTGCAGAAATCAACCCCGCAATAACCACAGGATTTGAGTCTCCTACCCTTTTCCGTAAAAACAACACCTATTATTTCATTGGTTCACACCTTACTTCCTGGGAGAAAAACGACAATTATTATTATACTGCAAAGTCGCTTTACGGCCCATGGACTGCCCGTGGATTACTGGCACCAAAAGATAAACTGACCTGGAATTCGCAAGCTACATTTGTATTGAAAATTAGCGGAACGAAAGATACTACGTTTATGTTCATGGGCGATAGATGGTCTTTCCCGAAACAATTATCTTCAGCTACGTATGTTTGGCAACCCATCACGTTTAAGGGTGATTCTATCTCCATTCCTCAATATTTAAACGCCTGGACGATAAACTTAAATACTGGCACAGCAAATCCAAAATCAATTATTCGCAAAACAATTTTACCTGGTGACCAAACAATTAGTTTAACTGGAAACTGGAAATATTCAACAATCGATTCCATTTCCATCATCAGATCTGACGAAACGAAAGCATCGCTATCTTTTAAGTTCAATGGTAAACAGATTGGTTTGTATGCTGTTCTTCTACCGGATAATGGTTATGCTAAAGTTGAAATACGCGATAAGAAAGGAAAAACCATCATGAGTAATATCATTGATCTCTACTCAAAATCACCAATGCTTCAGCTTGCGTTTCTAAGTCCAGTGCTTCCGAAATCGGATTATAATTTAACCGTGTCGGTTTTGGGCGAAAGGCCAAACTGGTCTGATAAACGAAAATCTTTATACGGAAGCACAGGCAATAACATTACGATCGCTAAATTAATTATTCAAGAATAAACATAAATGGATTTAAAGAAAACCATCACCATAATCATTTTTGCTTTCATTACTCCTTACCAGGTTTTTGCCGATTTTATTTTTCGCAAAGGAGAAAACATAAATGTATCGGTATCAAAAGATGAAGCAGCGGTTGTACATACTGCACTTGATATTTTTGGAAGGGATTATCATGCGGTGTTCGGTGGCAATTTATCCAAAGGGATGAACTCCCAAATTTTTGTGGCGACCACTGGAAATGGAACCGCTGCAGAAAAAGAAATTGATCAAAAATCCCTTGCTGAATTAAAATCTCATCCGGAGGGATATCTGCTATTGGTTAAAAACAATAAAATATATGTTGTTGGTAGCGATAAAAGAGGTACTGCTTATGGCATTCTCGAATTATCCCGTCGCATAGGCGTTTCACCATGGGAATGGTGGGCAGATTCATCAATCGCTAAACAAAATTCAATATCGCTTAAAAATGGCTTCCGCTTATTCGAATATCCTTCGGTTGCACATAGAGGAATTTTTATTAATGATGAAGATTGGGGACTGACGCCATGGAGTTATAAAACACATGAACCGTCGAAAATTAAAGGACAAATCGGTCCGAAAACCCATGCCCGCATTTTCGAATTGCTCTTGCGTTTAAGGGCGAATGCTTTCTGGCCGGCCATGCATGATGTTTCAGTTGCTTTTTTTCAAACCCCAGGGAACAAAGAAATGGCAGATAAATATGGGATTATTGTAGGCGCATCGCATTGCGAACCCATGATGCGCAGTGCCAATACGGAATGGAAAATTGATGGTAAAGGGAATTACGATTATGTACACAATAGGGAAAATGTGCTCAATTTCTGGGAAAGCCGGTTAAAAGAACTTAAAAATTCAGATAACATTTATACGCTTGGCATTCGTGGTGTGCATGATGGTAAAATGCAGGGTGCAAATACACTTCAGGAACAATTTGATGCGATTACATCACTTTTTAAAGATCAGCGGGAATTGATCAGAAAAAACCTGAACGCTGATGTGACTAAGGTTCCGCAGGTTTTTATTCCCTATAAAGAAGTATTGGAAGTTTATGATATGGGATTAAAAGTTCCCGAGGATGTTACTTTGATGTGGACGGATGATAATTATGGGTATATCCGCCACTTCCCCACTGAGGCGGAGCGAAACCGCAAAGGAGGAAACGGAATTTATTACCACATTTCTTATTGGGGCCGGCCGCATGATTACCTGTGGCTATCAACCAACCATCCTGCTCAAATTTATACCCAAATGAAGCTGGCTTATGATAAAGGCGCTAAAGACATGTGGATTTTAAATGTCGGCGATATTAAGCCTGGAGAATATTTAACAGAACTTTTTCTGGATATGGCCTGGAACATCAACGCCATTGCAGATAATAAGGCAGGTCTGGATCAACATTTGCAAACCTGGCTGGCAAGGGAATTCGGAGCGCAAAAATCAGCAGCATTAACAGACATTATGAATGAATACTATCGCCTGGCTTACATCCGCAAACCGGAATTCATGGGCAATAGCCGAACCGAAGAAAAAGATCCGAAATTTAAAGAAGTGTCTGATCTGCCGTGGAGTGAACAGGAAATCAAAAAGCGCATTGCTGAATACGATAAAATTGCAGAAAAAGTAATCCAACTTTCAAAATCTATTCCGGTTGAAAAGCAAAATGCCTGGTTTGAACTAGTTGAATATCCGGTACGTGGTGCCGCAGAAATGAATAAGAAAATTTTGTATGGGCAACTGGCCAGACATGGTCTCGCAAAATGGTCTGACAGTGATGCCGCATTCAATACCATTGAAAAACTCACAGCAAAATACAATGCATTGGCCAATGGAAAATGGAAAAACATGATGGATGACAAGCCGAGAAATCTGGCGGTTTTTCAGAAATTACCACAAGTAAAATCCGTTACTCCATTAATTCAATTTAAAACTCCGTTTGCAACAATCGATGGAAATCAGTTTACAACATTTGATGGTGATAAGCCGGTTGCACATGGTTTGGGATATGAAAGTGCGGCTGTAACCGTCAAAAAAGGAAATGTTGCGAATTATCAATTTAAAACCACCAATACTGATTCTGTTTACGTCCAAGTGGCGATGGCACCAAATCATCCCGTAGAAGGCAGACTGATCCGCTATGAAATCACCATTGATGATGAAAAACCAGAAATTGTAGATTTCCATACCTATGATCGAAATGAAGAATGGAAAGTAAATGTATTGACTAATCAGGCTGTTCGTATAAGTAAAGTCAAATTAAAAAAGGGCAATGGCGAACATAAACTCTCCATTAAAGCGATTGATGAAGGTGTGGTATTAGATCAGATTAAAGTTTATAATGAACCAATAAATTTACTTAGGTAATGGTGTTAAAGCGAATGAATGGGCTGAATTTGAGGATAGCTATACTTTTTATTTGCTGTGCATCTTTAGCAAAAGCACAAACTTCTCCCTCAACATTTCGCAATCCAATTTTAGCTGGCTTCAGTCCTGATCCAACAATTTGTAGAGTTGGCGACAATTATTATTTAGCCAATTCATCCTTTATATGGTTTCCGGCAATACCAATTTACCATAGTAAAGATTTAGTAAATTGGAAACTGGTTGGTCATGGAATTAGCAATCCAAATTTATTGAAATTTGAAGGCTTAAGGGACAGAGCTGGCATTTGGGCCGTGACTATGCGTTATCACGATGGCCTATTTTATCTGATCACAACTGCTTCAGAAAGTGGAGGCAACTTTTACATTACGGCTAAAAAACCTGAAGGACCCTGGTCTGATCCCATATGGTTGAAAGATGCACCAGGCATTGATCCTTCCCTATTTTGGGACGATGATGGTAAATGTTATTATACCGGAAATAGCTGGGATTTCAAAAAATCATGGCCAGGACAATGTGCCATTTGGATCCAGGAGCTCAATCTGCAACAGAAAAAACTTGTTGGCGAACGTAAAATATTAACTTATGGGCATGCCAATAATGCAGCCTACGCAGAAGGGCCACATTTGTATAAAATTAAAGGAAGATATCTTTTACTTAGTTCGGAAGGTGGTACCGATCAGTTTCATGCCATTACCGCCCATCATAGCAAAACGATTTGGGGTCCTTACCTATCCGATAAAACAAATCCCGTACTTTCTCACCGTCAGTTTGGATCTAAATATCCACTACAAGCCATTGGGCATGGAGATTTGGTAGAAACACAAAATGGCGAATGGTGGGCAACAGTTTTAGGCAAAAGATTGGTAAATGGAGAGGTGCCGCTTTCTAGAGAAACCTTTTTAACCAAAGTTGAATTCGAAGATGGAACGCCGATATTTAACCCAGGATTTGGTAAAGTTCTATTTACCCAAGAACGGCCTAATTTACCTTGGTCGCCGTTTCCTGAACAAACTACCAAAGATCAGTTTGAAACATCAACATTAGACCCAATTTGGCATACTGTACGAAGCCCAAAAGTTCGACCATACCAACTAATAAATGGGCATTTCAATTTGAAAATACAGCCCCAAATAGTAGATAGTTTAGTGAATGCTGCGCTCTATATTCAGAAAATTAAACACCATCAGTTCTATGCCAGTACCAAAATGGATTTTACAACCACAAAAGACAATGAGCAGGCTGGCTTAATTATTTATAGAACTAATGAAAATTACTACAGCTTACTTAAAGAAAAGGCGAAGCTTGTATTAATTAAAAAGTTTAATGGCAAAAAAGAAGTGATTGCTACCATCCCTTATACAAAAAGCATTGTTCATTTTGCTGCAAAAGGCAATAATTTGGATGTAGAATTTAGCTTTGGCGAAACAATAGAAAAGATGATGCCAATTGGCATTAAACAGAGCTTAGTAGTTATTGCAGAAAGTAATTTAAATAAATTCAATGGTCCTGGTATTGGGATGTATGCCACCAGCAATGGACAATCAAGTACCAACAAAGCGAAGTATGATTGGTTTGAGTACAAAAAAATTTAATATACTAACACTTCATGAAATCTATCAACTTATTTTACCTTAAAGTATATGTAGAACTAATCTTCCTATCATTTTTAGGATTAAGCAACACAATATGTTTTGCTCAAAACCCTATCAGCATTGCAAAATTTAAAGACAATAAAACAGCTGCCATTAGTTACACTTTTGATGATGGCTTGAAAGAACATTATACTTTGGTTACGCCTTGGTTAAAACGGCTAGGTTTGAAAGCAACCTTTGTGGTGAATGGCAGCAATATCAATAAAGACAATAAGAACATTAAAGATAGTACCAGAGTGACATGGCAAGATGTGAAAGAAATGGCGGCTCAGGGTCAGGAGATTTCTAATCATGGTTGGGCACACAAAAACTTTGGGAGGTTTCCAATGGCAGAGATAAAAGAAGACATCCTTAAAAATGACAGTGCAATTCTTGCCAATACCGGTATCATACCACGTACTTTTGCCTACCCGAATAATACCAAATCTAAAGATGGCGTACAATTTGCGTCGCAAAATCGAGTGGGTACAAGGTTATTTCAACGTTCAATTGGAGGCAAATCAACTCATCAAAACTTGGAAGAATGGGTAAACAAATTAATTGCCGACAAAGATTGGGGTGTAGGCATGACACATGGGATTACCTATGGATACGATCATTTCTCTAAACCTGATATCCTTTGGGAACACCTTAAAAAAGTGCAAGGTAGACAAAATGAAATCTGGGTGGGCACTTTTAAAGAGGTAATGGCTTATGTAACCGAACGCGATTCTACTATTTTACAAATTCAACAATTACAAAATGGAAATTATCGCATCACTCCTATTTGCAAGTTAGATCAAACCATATATACTGAACCCTTAACTGCAATCCTGATGATTAATGAAGGCAAAAAAGTAAAGATTAAACAGGCAAATAAGATCTTGAAAATCACGATAAATGCTGATCATGTGCTTTTTAATTTTGATGCATTTGGAGGAGTAATTGAAGTTATTGTAAAGTAGATTTTGTATAACATGGGCGACCACCAATTGGCAATGGAGCTTTGGGATACCAAACAGTTTTTTACTCGACAATTAGCCATTCTCATTATACGTTAAAGAAGAAAGGCACGAGATGTAGATCAATTTCCTGATTGATGTTAAAATTAATCTTTGTTCAAATATTTCGATAAAAACGCAATCATCACACTATCCATTTTAGGTGTTTCCACATCTCCGAAATTACCATGTTTACCGCCTTTCACAATATAAAGTTGTGTAGGCGAACCTTCGCTTTTCAACAATTGATAAAGTTTTTCTGATTGTTGTATCGGCACCGTTTGATCCTGATCGCCATGAATGAATAATACCGGAATTCTGTTTTTGGAAACATAATTCACCGGCGATAATGATTTTACAAAAGCAGTATCATTCTTTCTTGCCGCCAGCCAGGCCGAAGAAGCACTTCCTTGCGCTGTAGCAGGTTTCCAGGTCAGCAAATCTGTCGGACCATATTTACTGATGATGGCAGCCACCTTAAACTTTTGTTTATTAAAAATTTTATGCTGCGCTTGTAAACCTGCAAGCAAAGCCAGGTGCGCACCGGCAGAGCCTCCCATTAAAACCAATTTATTTGTATCAAAATTTAGCGTCTGAGAATTTTTCAAAAGGTAATTAATCGCCTCATTTACATCTTTAATTGCAGCAGGAGCGGGCGCCTGGTTGGCCAACCTGTATTCTATATTGGCCACCGAGTAGCCATTTTCGATAAACACCTTAATTTTATCGTATTCTGCATCCTTGTTACCATGAACCCAGCCACCGCCATGAATATATATCACCAAAGGTGTTTTCTTCTTCGTAGTTTGCTGGTAGTAATCAAGCTTACCTTCCCACCCATTATTTACCGTATAAACGAGGTTTAGCTTTTGCAAAACACCTGCAGGCACCTGAGCAAAAACGGTGTTAAACCACAGAAATAAGACAACGATGAAAGCATTTGTTTTCATAAGGAAAATCATTTTTTTACCACCAGCGGTTCTCCGTTTACCACAACGTTATCAAATTTAACGTCGTCATATCTGTTTTTAAGTACCGGATTTTTCGTAGCAACCTCAAGGTTTTTGAAAGTGAACTCCGAAAGTTTATCCAAAGGATTTCCATTCATCTCCCCAAATTTATTGGCTTCGACTTTAATGTTCGTCATTTTGATATTCCTGATGGTACCAAATGGCTTTTCTGTACTTCCGGCTAAATCAAAAAATTGTTTCCAGGGGTTTAAACTGATCACCGATCCACATTTACCCTTAATGTTATCAATAGTGATATTTTCGTAAAGCTGAAAAGTATCTCCTCTCATTTTAAGGTTTAAAATTGGGCAGTTGTTATCTACCACGCAGTTACGTAGCGTAATATTATTGGCATGTACGCACTCGCTGCCCAATGTTAATACGGCATGGGCCACTCCAAAAGTGCAATTTTCAATTAAAACATCTTCTACAACACCATTCTCCGGCAATTTATGGGCGGTTGGTCCTTTCCCTCCTTTAATGGCAATCGCATCATCATTAACAGAAATGTAACAGTTTCTGATGATCACCTTTTTGCACACATCAAGATCAATACCATCTGTACTTGGCGCCGGAATGGGCAAATATGGTGAACGGATATCCGTATTTTCGACTAATATGTTGTTGCACTGGTAAAAATGTGTGGTCCAGAAACCTGCGTTGCGCAATTTTACATTTTGGATTTTTACGTTATCGCTTCCCCAGATAAAAATTAATCTAGGCCGGCTCACTTCCAGATTGGTACTTTCTTTACCAATTTTTCTAAGCGAATCACGATGTGACCAGAAGGTTTTCCAAAATTTAGATCCATTACCATTAATGGTTCCCGGCCCTTCAATACTGAAATCGTTTACCTGATAAGCATTAATGAGTGCTGCAAAATATTTCAAACTTCTGCCTTCCATCCTCGATGCGATAAAAGGATAATTTTTGATATCATCAGATCCTTTTAAAACCGCTCCTTCTCTTAAAACGAGTTTGGTTTTTTTCTTAAAAAATAAAGCGCCGCTTAAAAAAGTACCTTTCGGGATTACAATTGCGCCACCACCTTTGGCTGCAGCACGATCAATTACCTTTTGTATCGCCTGAGTTTGAATGATGTTACTATCAGCCTTTACGCCGAATTTGGCAATATCGTATTCCTGAGCATTAAGCTTTGAAAATAGCAATAGCGAAAAAATTGAGATCAATAAGTATTTCATATCTGGTTAGGTAGCAGGCTAGTGATCGCCTGTATCAAATATCCACAATGCCATAACGAAATGCATCCTGTAGCATCCTGTTGCTTTGCAAAGCTATTCGAAATTAAAAGTTTAATTAATGCTTGTCATCGAATATATATATTTTAAAAATCGCTAAAAATAAGAAAGGACAATCCATCCGGAATTGTCCTTTTTTCTAACCAAATATATACCTGTTATGAGCCAGATAATTTTTTTAATGATCAGCCTTTGCTGAACAATGAATTTCTTTATGTAATGATATATTGCTTTAAGGCAAATGACCAGCAACTTATTAAGGTGTTTGAATAATTATAGATTGAACTCATCAATGAACAATTCATTTTTTGATTTACCTTTTAAAGCAATCAAAAAATAAAACCGACGACTAAATAACTTGATATGGGTTATTACTACTCTAATATCTGGTTAAAAAGCCTTTGATGAACCGGATGCTACACGCTAAATCATCTTAACTTCAATGCTTGAACAAATTTAAATCATACATTGAGCTATACCGTTATGCACTGTCTTGTATTTACTAATAAAAACGATATTTATATAAAAATAATTTTAACCACTCCTTTTTTACCAGTTCAAATAAATAATAATTAAAAAGGCTTCTACTCTTAAGGAGTAAAAGCCTTTCCAATTTTATTATTTCCATTCAAACGGTAAATACCAATTTGCAGGGTTTAAAAGTTTTGCTCTGGCTGCACTTGCTGTCGGATCGCCATCCTTTAACAGTTTTTGATAAACCCGATCAGCTAAAAATGCCGGGTTATTCTGGCGACGGGCAATGCGAAGCAAATCTGGCCAGCGGTTACCTTCAAAAGCCAGTTCTAAGGCACCTTCATCAATTAACTTTCCTTCTAATCCAAGCATATCGCTTTGCAGGCTGATATCTAATGCAGTAATACCCGCACGATTTCGGATACCGGTATTGCGGTACCACGGACTTTTGTAATCAGCGTTGTTTCTTGCATCTAGATAATAAGGTGCAGGGTAAGGTGTTTGCATGGTATTAATCTCATCAAATGAAGCGGGTGTTGGTGAACCTGAAGATGATCGTGTACCCGTGTAAAACGTATTTGCAACACCTATATTTAATAAAGCCCAGCCTAATTTGGTTTTACCATCACGGTTAGCTGCTTCAGAATAACGTAAGTGTAACAAGGCCGCACGATAAATTCCCCATTTTCCACCCTTATTTAAGTTGCTTACTGGAATTACATTATCTGTTAATTTAGTGATAGCGGGGCCTGAAGCAGTTGTTTCATACGACAATTTTCCTCTGGCATCATAAGGAATACCGCTGTTTTGTCTTTGTGCATTCCAATTATCTATTGCTGCCTGAGATGGTTTAATTAAATATTTACCGTACAAAGGAGAGCAAAATTCGATCATTGGGTTGCCTGGTTTAAAGCTTGAGCTGTAAGGAATACCCCAGAAAAATTCAGAGTTCCATACGTTATTGGTATTTTGAGCGCTAAACATGGTTTTCCACCCCTGATCATATAACAAACTGTTTTCATCCTGATACCTGGCATAACGTACAGCCTGATCATTATACGCAGAACCTCCCGAATAAACTACTTTGTAAGCATCAAAAGCAATGTTGATATTGGTATTGTTGTTTTCAATATTTAAGATCTTGCTGTAATTTTCAGCAGCTTTAAGATAATTGTTGTTCCATAAATACAAATCGCCCAAAACAAAAGGTTTACAAATAAAGATTTTTTGCGTATTGTTCCCATCAATAGTGATCACTAAAGGGTTTCCTGTAGGATAAGCATAAACCTCCTTGTATGGCAATTTTTCAGTAAAATCAATCAGCCTGGTTAAAAGTTCTTCAAATGAAATGCGGGGGAAAGCAGATAAGTTTTTAATGTCATCAACATTTTCAACCGGATCTGTAATGTAAGGAATGCTACCGTATTGAATACCCAGCTGCAAGTAAATCCAGCTTCGTAATGCACCAATATCCGAATAATGCTTATTGTAATCATCTACACTCATACGGAAATCATCACGCATCAGCTGAAAGTTCTTCAAAGCATCATTACAATTTAGTATCACTTTGTAATACGGTCTTGGATCGATGTATGGATTGTCTTTTGTGATGCTGTGATTAGCCAGCTGCTTCAAATAAGGATCGGCATTTGCCGTTACATTCACTAAATCGGCCCTCAATTCATTTTGAAGGATATATGTTTTCTGTAAGCCTAAAAATTGCCCGTAAATTCCAATAACAGCAGCATCAGCATCTGTTGAGTTTCGGTAAGCGTTTGATATATCCAGTGTTGACTCAGGAGCTTCATCAATTATTTTTTTGCAAGACCATGAACCTGTTGCAAGCATGGCTACTGCTAAAAGGGCAATAACTTTTTTATTAAAATCCATCTTCATCTTTTTATCAATTATCAATTATAAACCAATTCTAACGCCCAATTGAACCGATCTGAACTGTGGCTCTAAAGTCGTATCTACACCTTGCGTAAAAATGCTGCTGGTTGCACTAAACTCCGGATCATACCCCAAATATTTTGTTAAGGTGATCAAATTATTACCGGTAGCATATATTCTTGCATATTTGATGGCCTTGATTTTCAAAGGCACATTGTATGTTAAGTTAACAGAACGTAAGCGCAAGTAAGAACCGTCTTCAATCCAACGATCGGAAAACTGTGCATTACCCATCGGATCGCCAAAACTTGCTTTTGGTACATTGGTTACCTGTCCCTCGCCTCTCCAGCGGTTTCTCATAATTTCCGACTGATTGTAATAAGCGTTTCCAGATTCTAATACCGAACGGGTATAATTGTAAATATCATTCCCTAACACAAAGGAAACCAGTACATCCAGCGTCCAGTTTTTGTAGGCAAAAGTGTTGTTGAAACTTCCAAATAGATCTGGATTTGGGTTACCAATTACCACCCGATCTGCACCGTTGATAATCTTATCTCCGTTGGTATCAATAAAGCGCATATCGCCACCTTTAAACGGCACCGTAACACCAGCACTGTTCACTATTGCCAAACCAGCAGCAGCAGCTTCCGCATCAGTAGCATAAACTCCGTTTGTGCGTTGCCCGTAGAATAAATTGGCAGCCTGGCCAACTCTGGTTAAATAAGTACCATTGGCATAAGTGGTAACGATATCATTTCCACCTGCCAAACTTTGAATCTTATTTCGGTACAAGCCAAGGTTTACACCCAGATCCCACTTAAATTTTTTATTTAACACACGGGCGTTCAAGCCAAAATCAAAACCATTGGTTTGCATGCCGCCCTGGTTATCAATGTAAGAATCAATCCCGCCAACAGAAGTAACTGGTATGTAGTTTAGCATTTTGGTAGTGGTATGTACATAATAATCGAAACTCATGCTTAAACGCTCATTAAAAAAAGAAGCATCTATACCGGCATTAAACTTGGCAACACGTTCCCATTGAATATTTGGATTTGCCAAATTGCCACGAACCAACCCCTGTAAACCCAACAAATTCTGAGAAACGTAATACTGCCTGTTGTTATAATTACCGATGTCGTCATTTCCTACAATACCATAACTGGCCCGCAGTTTTAACAAATCTACTTGTTTATAACCCTGCATAAAATCTTCTGAAGAAACAATCCATGCGCCGCTAAGTGCTGGAAGTAATGCTGTTTTTCCGCCAAAAAGGTTTAATCCATAACCTTCTGTACTTGCTGAAGATGAACCGTTTTTTCTGCCAAAACGCGATGACGCATCTGCTGCTACCACAAGACTTAGAAAATATTTGTCTTTGAAGCTATAATCGGTTGTAAAATATGTATTTAACGAGTTCCATTTACCAATATCTCCGCCAAAAAACCTTAATGCTGCATTACTATTGTTAATGCTGATTAACACATCTGTTGCAGAATTGTAACCAATGGCAAAATCCTGCTCGCTTGAGTTTTGCGAATATCTGGTACCTAAACTCAAATTAAGATTGTGATCTTTAGCAAATGTTTTATTGAATGCAAAGCGTAAATCGTTAAATACGTTCGAATAACGAATCACCTGTGAGCCCAGTTTGCTATCGCCAACGGTATTTTCTAATACTTCATTGGTTACACCTTTGCGTGGAATAAATAAAGTTTCCTGCGTTTTATCGTAGGTAAGACCTGTTAAATTCGATACTTTAAAGTTTTTATTAAATTCATAAACGAAATTGATATTTCCAAAGAAGCGATAGGCTTTCTTTTGGTTCAGACCTTTTTCGATGAGTGCACGGGGATTACTTACGCCTAACGTATCTGATTCTGCAAGATTTGGTGATACCGCACCCGTTGAGCTAATTTCGTTCTTCGCCAGAAACGGCGCTTTAACCAATGATAGAAAAATAGGATTTGTGCGTGGCGCAATGCCCTGATCTTTTAAACTTTGCTCTGTATAACTGAAAGATAAATTGGTATTAGCCTGCAGTTTTTTGGTTAAATTCAGGTCACTATTAAAACGCATGTGGTAATTCGTATTATTTGTAGAATCGATTACACTTTTATTTTTTGAATAACCTGCTGAAAGCGCATATTTCGCGATATTATCTCCTCCGCTAACTTTTAAGAAATAATTTTGATTAAAACTGCGTTTGAAAACCTCTTTTTGCCAATCGGTATTTTGATGATACATGGCGTAAGTTGGATTTGTGGTTTGATTGGGATCATCGTTCATATAAGGCAACGCTGCTATTGCGCTGCTACTTAAACCCCGACTTTGCAATACATCAGAAAGGTATGTTCTGAAATCGCCACTATTCATTACCGAAAGCTGGCGGGGAACAAAGTTCGCACTGCTGTAAGCTGCAAAATCAATCTGTGTGGCTAAATCTTTAGCATGATTGGTGGTAATAAGCATTACACCATTTGCTGCCTTTGTGCCGTAAACCGCAGCGGCTGCAGCATCTTTAATTAAACTAATGCTTTCAATATCGTGAACATCGATAAATTGTAAAGGATTATTGCGGTGCCCGCTTGTGAGCGACATTCCGTATGAATTGGCATCGTAAATCATCCCATCAACCACATACAAGGGTTGATTGGTAGCATACAGTGATGAAAATCCCCGAACAAAAAGATCTGCACCAATGCCTGGCGTTCCTGATCTTCTGATGGAGTTTACACCTGCCATTCTACCCTGCAGGTAACTATCCGGCGTTTCGGCATTGGTTGTCCATCCACCAAAAGGACTGGCAAAATCGACTGCGGATAATGTTCTTGCAAGATTTTTTGTACCTGAAGGCAAAACGATTTCGGTAAATACCGAGGCATAGCTGTTCGGATAAATTTTAATTGTTGCCAATTTCCCTTTGTGCACTGCCAACAATTTAGTATGGTAGCCCGTGTTGCTAATGATCACCGTAGCATTATAATCAGGTACGATAATGGAAAACCGACCTTTATCATCGGTTAAAGCCCCAGAGAAATCAGTAACGGTTAATTTAACGCCGTTTACCGGTTTATTTGTAAAGCCATCTACCACGATACCCGTAATTTTTTGCCCGACAAGTTTTTTCTGTTTAACCTTAACAGTTGTGGTATCTGTGCTATACTTACTGGTATCTGTGGTGGTGGTATCTGTTTGCTGCGCAAAACCCGCAACGGTAAACAATAGCCCAAACAGCGCCAGCGAAATTCCTTTTTTTATGATGGTAAAATTATACATAGTCAATTATTAATTCAGAAGTATTTGATTAAGGAAGGATAGGTTCAAATCTCAAATAATCCAATATGAGTGTACTAACGCCTTTCGTAGTGCTCGCTGCACTGGTTAATCTCAGATCGAGTAAACCAAATTGTTTTGGAGTATATTCTCCCAGGTAAACCTCATCATAATTTAAGAGCGTAACATTATGGGTAGCAAAAAGATCATAAACCGATGCTGTAGGCGTTGATGTTAATGAATTATAGATGAAGTAGCGCTGTGTAAATGCTGAAACCTGGGCGTCGCCCGCTGCACCAGCTACGGCTCTGGCATAAACTTTATATTTAACCATAGGAACACTGCTTTTCACATATCTAATGTAATATTCCGATATGCTATGATCATACACTTCGATATCTTTATACAGGATGCCTTTATTGTCTAATTTTGTTCTGTAAAAAGTATTTCCGGTTCTGTCTGCTCTGAAGCTGAACGGCAATTCGCCTTCAATTTTAAACGTTGGCACTTTATCCTTAATTCTAAATGGCAATGCACTCACAACGTGAACAATTCCATTGCTGGCACGGTAAGATTTCACAACGGCTGCTTTGGTTAGTGGAATTTTAACGCCACGTGTAGAAAGTAACGTATCCGGCAATTTATCAACCGGATAAAGACCTTTTACCGTGAAATCACTTACCAGGCCTAACTTATCGTTAGCAGCATAGTATGGTGTAAGTTTCGCGGTTTCGCTGCTAAAAGCAGCATCCTGCAACATGAAAAATGTATACTGTTGATTTTCTGTTCGAAGATCCGCGACGCTTGTCCAGTATAAGTTTCTGGAAACCATTGGCGGGTTTGGTGCATAAATCGGAGCACCAGAGTTATTGTATCCAATGATGGTAGCATTGGCGCTATCAATAACCATTGTAGAAATATTGCTGATGTAATTGCTTTGTAAGGGTGCATCAGTACTGCTTAACATAAACTCCCAAACATTTAACTTGGTTGGCACTGGCTTATCAATGGTGTAAATTGCGCCATTTTTAACAAATTGCCCATTACCGGTAACCCCTGCTTCTTCGAAAGTTTTACCAATCAGCGTTGCAAATTTTTTGTTTAAAAGTTGAACCTTTAAGGTATCAGCAGACGACTTAGGAGCAGCAATGGTAGTTAAAGCAATATGATTTGCTACAAAATCTTTAAGTTTTGCAGGATCAGCGGATATAGATGCATCCAAAGTTGCCAGCGCTTCATTTGTAGGTGCCCAAACCGTATAGTTTTGCGATGACACCAGTAGTTTATCATAGCCTGTGCTTCTGATGTAATCGCTGAACTTACTTAAATTAGGCTGGGCTGCTAACTTTTGGAAAACATCAATCGTATTATCAGCATTTATAATTTCGGTATGCTCATCCAACACATCTTTGCAGGCACTTAGCCAAAACATGGCGCTTAGCAGCAGTAAGGTGTAGTATATATTTTTTTTCATTGGGGTATTCTTTTTGGTTAGAATGATGTGCCGGAGTTTTAACACTCCGGCTTTTATATTTTATGGGCGATTAAACACGGTCCCGAAGGTTGAGAAACGAGGGTAGTTCTGATCTGCGTCTACAGGAATGAAATGTATCATATCCAGGTAGGTTGCGTTGTTACTTCCTGCATTACTCACTACGGTAAGCCTTACCCAATGCCTGTCTGTTGTCTGAATGTCAGCTGTACCCGCCAAACGTCCAACAAGCTGATCCCAGCCGGTCCCATTTACCGAAACTTCTCCCCTCGCCGTTCCTTGATAATCAGCTGTAGTCGCCATATAGCGTTTATAGCCATTGGTTAACATAAGGGCATCTGCAGATGGTAATGTAGCCGTAGTTGAGGTAATACCCGACGAGCCCAGATATTGTCTGAAATCGACGAGGTTTGGCAGGATCTGCTCCCCTGGACGACCTACATCCACCCCAACCTGAAACAAATTGGAACTTCCATTCTGGGCATAACAGATCCAGATTTTATATTTTCCCTTTACCAGCATTGGCGTTCTGATATCGATGTATTGAATCCTTGCTGTACTTGCACCCATCGATAAATTAAAGAAATCGTTATAGGCGTATTTTCTTGTCGCATTGGGCACAATAACACGTTCATAATTATTTGGCTGACTTACTTTTGAAAGATCATTTCCGAACATTAACCCGTTTACCGTACTTAATCCATTCGCGTTCAATGGTATCGTACCTGCTGCGGCTCCTCTCCATTTTGGGTTTATTCTTAAATCAGCGTGATCGGAAACATCAAAATATACAGCTGTTTGAACACGTACTTTGATGGCGAAAGGTTTTTTGACCTCATGCGCTACACCATTTGAAGCCGTAACGTCACTGTAGGTTCTATTAATCTCTACACCTGGCTCTACTACGCCATTAAATTCATCTTCATTGAGCAAAATTCTCTGACCGGCGAATTTTGTGGTGATGATTTCTTTTGGTGCCAACGTATAAATTGCTGGTGAGGTAATGATATCCGGCGTGTAAGAAGGTCCGGTAGAGATGTGATAGGCCATGTATAACCATAAACTATCAGCGTGATTTTTTGGATCTCCTGTTTTTGAATACCTGTTTTTAAAGCTGGCATAATTAGAGTAGCCTGCAGCTTTTAGTGCGGAGTCAGATTCTAAGATGAGTGTTTGAAATCTTCTTGTGGTATCCTTTGCAGCAGCACCATCGATATTTAGCGAGTCATAAAAACCGGTTTCTTTTAAGGCTTGTGTAAAATAGCTGTAACGTGAATTTGCTTCGATGCTTTTAGCCAGCGTTAAGGTAGCTGGACTTAATACATGATCCAATACGTGAATAATGCCATTGCCTACCCTGATATTTGATTTTATTACTTTCGCTAATTTATTTACCACATAGCTACTTACCCCACCCTGGTTTACCGCACCTGTTTGAAGGTACTGACCATACAAAGTAATTTGCGGCAATTTTCCATCTGTAAATCTGTTTGTAGCTACGGTATCAGGAAGCAGGTGAAATTTAATCATATCCCTGGCTTCATCAACTGTCAAATCTGCAACGGCAGATTTTCCTTTAGCTTTTAGCCATGCAGTTATCGCAGTATTATCTGGTGTAAATAAGGTGTATTTTCCATAAGCACCTAAAAACCCCGTTGTTGCCGAACGATCCATAATTTGTTTCATCATCGAAAACTGTTCAGGATAGCGATCCAGATAACCGGTGATGTTTACGTCATCAGTAGTTGTTAACGTTAAAGACTCTCTTTTACAAGCATTTATAAATACAAATGTAAAAACGACAACAATCATGGTGATGATTGTATTGCGGACATTTAGTTTATTTTTCATCATGCTATTATTTAGTATAAAATGGATTTTGAACAAGTTGAGGATCAGCAAAAAGTTCTGCCTCATGAATAGGGAAATAGTGGCTGTCCACATCTCTGAATTTGGTAATCGCCGATTGCTGCACTGCTGGATTAACCGTTTGCGCCACTACGTTTAACAAAATATCTAACCTGCGGTAATTTTCGCGTTTGGCAACACGGAGAAGATCAAACCACCGTTTTCCTTCAAAAGCAAACTCGCGGGAACGTTCAGCCAAAATATAGTCACAAATCGCATCTTTGTCGCCTTGATCTGGTGTTTGGGCGGTAGCGGCTACTGCACCTCTTTTTAACCTGATTTCTTCAATTAAAGCAATCGCATCTGCGCCTTTTTCTGTCATCGCCAGAGCTTCTGCCTTCATTAGCATGATATCAGAAATTCTATAAACCTGCCAGTTAATGTATGATACAGCATCATTACCCCATTTGGTAATGGCTAAATCCGAACCACGATAAAATGCTTCTTCCCTGATATCGAATAACCTGGTCGGGTCAACATCATCCGGTATAAATACATCGCTTGCAAGATATGAAGAAGCTAAAAACCTTTTTGGCGAGCGCACCAACGATAGATATAGCGGCGCATTTGCGGATGATGTATTATTGAACTCAAAAACTGTTTCAGTAGAACTTCCGTTAAAGAATACATTGAAATACCAGGATGAAGATGCATTTTGAAGTGCAAATCGTTGAGAGTTGATCACCTTGTTACATTCAGTGATACAGCCCTGGTAATTATCCATCCATAAGTAAACATCAGCCAAAAGGGAGTTTACTGTATATTTTGTCACGCGTCCTTTATCCATTACGGTTGTACCGTAAGTGGTTACTGCTCCGCTCTCTGCTCGTTTCAGGTCATTCACGATCTGATTAAGAATAACATTTCCTGAAGTTTTAGGGAGGTCCTGCAGATCAGTATCTTTTGTAGTTGCAGTAAGCTTCAAAGGCACATCTCTATAACTTTTTACCAGATAGAAATACATCATACTGCGTAAGGTTAATACCTCGCTTAAATAAGCATTCAACTGCGCTTCAGTTAAAGTTGGGTCTAATTGCCTAACTGCCGGTGCATTATCGAGCACCGTATTGCAAAAATTAATGGTGCGGTAAAATGCAGACCAACGACTAAGTGCATTACTCTGAGTAATATTTACATTAAAAATATCAGTTTCATCGTTAACCGCACCAGGGCCCGGATCAATCATATCTGCTCTGATTTCGCCGAATACAAAAATATATTCGATTAACGATCGCTCATTTATACCTGGAGGCGAAGCCAGTAAAGAGGCATAGCAACCAGAAACTGCCGCCTGAATATCTTCTTTGGTTTTCCAGAAGCTTTGTTTGGTAATGCCATCGCGTGGTTGTGTATCCAACCATTTTTTACAAGAGCTACTCATGATCAGCACCATGATTACAGCTATACTATTTATAATTTTTTTCATTTTATTGCTGATTAAAAGTTTGCTGTTAAACCTAGTGTGATCGTTTTAATTGGTGGAGTGGTTGAGTTATCAATTACCGTAGAAAAAGTTGACAGCTTTACCGGAACCTCAGGATCTTGCCCGGTATATCGAGTAAAGGTTAATATATTTTCCATCATGATATTTGCACTTAAACCTTTGAGCCCAAAGCGTTTTAACAGGTTCCTGTTGAAATCGTATTTCAGGGTAATACTTCTTAAGCGCAAATAAGAACCATCTTCTACATAACGGTCAGAACCTAAGAAGTTAAAACCTGTGGCATAAGTAGCACGTGGCATATCTGTGATATCGCCTTCGGCTCTCCACCTCCGTAAAACCGCTGTACTCTGGTTATTAAAACCGTACATACTGGTGGTATTAATTTTGGTTCCGTTAATAATCTGGTAACCGGTTCTGTAGGTAAAATTGGCGCCGAAGCGAAGATTACCATTGAAAGTAATTGCGGTACCAAATCCACCCGTTAAGTTCGGATTACCGTTACCCAAATACACAATATCCTTATAATCAATGTTCCCATCGTGGTTGATATCTTCATACATGGCATCACCAGGTTGGAAAACATAATCAATAGATGGGTAAGCGAAGCGCATAAAGATTTGCTGACCATTCGGACCTACAATTTGATTTCCGTTTTCATCCAACGCAATCGTGGCGTTTTTATCAGCATACACACCTTTAAATTTAAATCCGTAGAATGAACCGAATGGATTGTTTTCTTGCAGGTAAACTTTAAATGCATTATTGGTAGTGATTCTGGCATTATTTTCTCTCGGAACTAATGGAGAAATTTCACGAATCATGTTTTCATTATGTGAGATATTGAAATTCACATCCACACGGAATTTTTTCGATTTTACCGGCGTGTAGAAAAAGCTGAACTCCCAACCCTGGTTATCCATCGTACCAACATTCATATCCACGCCAGAATAGCCGTTGTAAGTAGGTATGGCAAGCCCGTTGTAAAACAAATCGGTAGTACGTTTGCGGTACACATCAATATCCATATTCAGTGAGTTTTTCAATAAAACCACTGTTAAACCTACGTTGGATTGGGTTACTTTCTCCCATCTTAAATCTGACAGTTCGATATTTGAAGGATAAACACCTGATGAACCTAAATAACTGAAACCATAATTCTGGTAAGTATTGAAGTATGAATAATCGTTACGAGGAGCATTACCAACCACACCATAACTAGCCCTTAACGCTAAGTTATCAATGTATTTTGTGGTATTTTTCATAAATGGCTCTCCAGAAATTCTCCAAAGCACCGATGCTGAAGGAAACAATCCGTAACGGTTGTTTGGTCCGAATTTCGAGTTTCCATCTCCCCTAACACCACCATTGATGATATAGCGATCTAAAAACTTATACTGTGCATTTAATAATAAACCTACTGAACGGCTTTGTGAAAATGAGGAATAAGCAGATCCAGATTGGTTTGTTCTCCCATCGATAGACGGATCGGCTAAATAAGAAGAAGCAGTATTGGTGGCAAACATGCCCTGTCCGGTCCTTCTGCTATCGTTACTATCAAATCTGGCGAAAGCAATCAAATCATGTTTTTCTCCCAGTTTAGGCGTATAGGCTAAAGTTATGTTGGTGGCCATGGTAAACGAATCGCCATCAGAATCACCGGCATAATTTACAACCGGCTCAGAAAACGGCCTTCCTGTAGCAATTTGAGGCAAAAAGGTCTTCACTTTCGTGTTGTTTATATCGGCCTGGAAATTTGCATTTAATCTTAACCGATCAGGAACAATCTGGTATTGCAAACTAAATTTTGGTATCACACGTTCACCTAACTGCTGGTTGCTGGCTGCCATCGCCATTGCTAAAGGGTTGTAGGTTCCTGTAATTCTGGAATTTGTAAAATTGTAAGCAAAACCACCCTGTGCAGTACTTGCCGGACTAAAATAGTTAGAGGTAAGGTTACCATATTCATCATATTCATACACCGCCTGATTTGGCATTTTAGTGTAGGCAACATCTCTAACGCCGTTTGTATACAGGTTTTGATTGTCGATATGCGTATAGGCGATATCGGCACTGAAGCGGATTTTGGTTGAAACGGTGTAATCTAAATTTACCCTTGCACTCAAACGCCCAAGACTTGTTCCAACTGTAGTTCCGTTCTGGTTAAAATAATTTACGGATGCACGATACTTGGCTTTTTCACCACCACCTGATATCGAAAGGTTATGATCTTGTAAATAACCAATTCTGGTAATGCTTTCTAACCAGTTGGTATTGTTGCTGTAGTTATAGTAATTGTATGGATCATTCCGATCGTACTGAAATTGTTTGGCAAAATCAGAAGTGGCGAACTGTCTGCCGGCATTATAAAACTCTTCCGAAATCAATGATGAATATTGATTACCGGTTAACATCGGAATCGCACTAGGCTGTTTAGAATAAGAGCCTTTAAAGTTATATGAAATATTTGGCGGCCCCATTACCCCTCTTTTCGTATTGATAACTAAAACGCCGTTTGCCGCTCTCGAACCCCAAATTGCTGTCGCAGCAGCATCTTTCAATACGCTGATATCTTTAATATCTGATGGTGCAATGTTTAATAATTGTCCATAGTTATTTTCATCAGATGTGGCAAAGTTAAAGTCAGAAGGAATGGTAATGTCGTATGGCATACCATCTACCACGATCAATGGGTCTACGGCTCCGTTGATGGAAGACGTACCACGGATCCGGATCTGCATTGGCGCACCAGGATCACCACTACTTGCTGCAATATCCAAACCAGCTAACCTCCCCTGTAAAGCCTGATCAATTGAAGCAGCCTGCATGTCTTCCAGCTCTTTCGCGTTAATGGTTCCAACCGCTGATGTTTGATCGCGTTTATCAATGCTCATTCCACTGCCGTTATCTGTTTTGGCCCGCGATACAATCTGAACCTCATCCATTTGGTTATCGGCAGATTCTAACTGAAAATTGATTACGGGTTTATCAATAGCCAATGGTGCAGTAGATTTATAGCCGATGTAAGAAACCGTAATTCTGTAAGTTCTATCGTTAACAGGAAGTGAGTAGTTACCATCAATATCGGTAGAAACCCCTTTCATTACCCTTCGATCTTTATCAACGATGGTAACCGAAGCACCAATAATCGGCTGCCTGTCCTTCTTATCGATTACTTTTCCCTTCACATAATTAATTTGCTGTGCTTGCGTAACAGAAGACAATAGCAAACAGCATAGTAAAATGAAAATACTATAGGTATATTTTTTAGTCATGTTGGTTAGAATTGATATTTTAGATAAGAATTGATCTGATGGATAACGGTTCTGTTGGATAGTACGTTACTCCTATCGTTAGTACCCAATAACACATTTACGGTTGCGCCCGTCACATCACGAAGCGAAAGTGTTGTTGTGGTATTTGTTATCACATTGATTTTTGATGCATCACCAGAATCACTTTTGAGAAGCGTTTCGAACTCGCCAACTTTTTGTCCATCACTCACCACGGTACTTTTGTTGATGATATGGTATTGAATAAATTTATTGATTAAAGTTACCGAAGCCCCATCTGTAGTTGTAAAATTTGGAACACCCGTAGTTATATTTCCTGGTAACAAACCCGCTTTCACTGCGTTTACAATTGCAGCATTTGTTGGAATAAAAACCGTATAACTTACACCATCTGTTAGCCCTGATATCGCTCCGGTAGTTCTGTTGTAAAGCGTTGTATTATTTGCTAAAAACTGAAAGAAATTATAATACGGATCTGTTGGAAGTGTACCATATTTTTCAATGTGTTTACCCACATTTAAAGCAGTGTAGGTTAATGCTTCTTTTCCATAAACCGCTGCGCCGTTTACCGGTGTTGTGCTGATCGAATCAACCGGGATGGTTTGTTTAGCAACCACTAAACTATCCTGAGTACCTGCAGAAAGCAATGTTCCCCTGTTGTATTTAATATATTCTCCGTTTGAAGTCTCTAAAATTCCGGCTCCACCTCTAAAATCAGGAATGGCCCTGTTTCCCAGTGGGATGATATGGGTTTGTAAAATCCGTCTTAATGCCTGTAAGTCACCACGGATAGGTTGACTAACAAAAAATGGCTCGTAAGAAAATCCCATCTTTTTCAAAGTTACATCAGGAATAGGAATGATGACGTAGCGGATGGATTGTGTTTTAAGCGGAATGGTTAAGTTGAAATACAACAGAGCCTGTTTCATGATGATATAATCAGGATCTAGATTCACGTTGCCGTAAATAGTAGAAAACACACTTGCATCCTGACTTTTATTAGAGCCATAAAAGAAACCATTACTTAATACCTGCTTATCGGTAATATCAGAGGTGGTTTGTTTAGTCACATCACCCAAAACGTTTTGTGTAATCGAAAATTTGCTTGGCCAAACAGTAGTATTATAAAGATGAGAGTTGATATAATCTCTGATTAAATCAGGCGCAACAACATAAAGTTCATCTAAAGTTCTCACGCCCTTTTTTCTCCAATACTTAAGCAATACAGCTTTTGCATAAGCATCAACAGCGGCATTTGAAGGCGCAATAATGCTATACGAGCCTTGTTGTGCATCGTTGGCATCTACCTTTAAAAAGTTTTCATTGTTTGGCGAAAAACCCAATAATGAGCTATAGCTTTTCACATACACGTTAGCCGCTTTGCCCGTTAATACCTCGTAACGGTGTGAGATATCAGTGTTTAAGCCATAAGTTACAAACTTATCCAGCAGGCTTTTGAACGTGCTGTATTCTGGCTTCGAAGTAAGGTATTGATCGATACTTAATGGAGGCGTTAAAACCCTGTCGATTACATGGATAATTCCATTTTCTGCAATAATATTTTGCTGATTTGGTAGAATATGAGCAGCACCAATATTTGCGCCATTGTACGCAATGTTTGGATAAAAGAAATTATAATCGGCTGCGGTTAAGCCAGAAAAAGCCATGAAAGGCGCTAAAAAGTAGGTTACACTTTTATTGTTAAAATCGCCGGCAAAATAATTCCCGTTACGGTTTGTTGCAATTGCTTTAATCGGATTACCGTTATTATCTTTTTCATCGTATACGAAATCGTAATAAACTGATCTTCTTCTAAAAGCTGTATTTTTTATAAATCCTTTTACGGAGAAAAAATCGCTGAGCTTCTCTGTTTTTTCACCATCGTAAATCATTGAATAACGTACAATTTTCGAGGCCAGATCTGCACTGATTTCTGTAAGTGAATTTTCCTGCAAATAGGTTTTGAAAGCATCATCTGTAGGTGCAAAAACCGTCCATGAACCAGCAGTACTAAGGGTTTCCTTATAACCTGCCTTATCGATGCATTCCAGAAACCTGCTGAAATTACCTTTGGTCTGGAGTTGTTGATAAATCGGGTCACCTAAATTTTCCGGGCGACCATAAAATTCATCAAATTCCTTTTTCCTGCAACTGCTCAGGAAAACAATAACTGTCAAAATGACGATTAAAAATTTTGGTAAAATTTTACTCATAGTAATTTTATTGGATGCGAACGGCCATAAAACTAAAATGCAAAAATTAACTACGAATGGATCGGGGAAATTATGTGAAAGCGGCTAAAAAAACGTGTAGATTTTTATTGCATAAATTCGGTTAACGAACGTTGTTTAAAAATATTTGGTTAAAGATTATTTGGTTAGTAAACTTTACTAAAGATATATACCGTACATATTTTTCCCATCCTGTACCATCCTGTCATTATTATAAAATATTATCATAAAAAACAATGACAAGGCTGAATGCTGATATAAATCGATTTACCTTATCCTAGGAAATTTTAAAAACAGGTATTAATTCGCTAAAATTTCTGAAAATAAAACTGAAAATATTACAAATAAGGCGTTATCGTTACCGGACCAACTAGCCCAGATGGCATCACAGACCACTTAGCGGCATCAAAATCTTTGTAATTAATATTCACGAAATTGATTTCATGATATTTCCTCCACTCAATTTTTTTAATATCCATATCGCGGATACGGTTTGCCATCAAATTTACGACTTCGATTTTTATGGTATTATTTCCTTGCTTTAAGTATTTTCCAATACGGGCCTGAAATGGAATACTCCATAAAATACCTACCTCCTGGCCATTGATCCAGACACGTGCACTTTCATCTACCTGGTGTAAATTGAGAACATATTCTTTGGCAGTTTTTGCTTTTAGATTAAACTGAGAAGTATACACGCCAGTACCCGAAAAAGCCGCTACATTAGGATCTTCTAAGGCTGTCCAGGAAACCAGTTGATCTAATTTCTGATCGCCTGGAAGTTCTGGTCCACCTGCAGTAAAATGTAACAGCCATGGCTCAGTAAGGGCAAAGGGTTGACTCGGTTTATCTAAATACTGCCACGCAATATTTTGCGGTTGATTTTTAGAAATATTTAAAAACAGTGCCTCGCCGGATTTGATCTGAACACGAACATTTTTACCCTGCATCGCTGCTGAACCTATCAATCCACTTTGTGGATCCAGGATAACTGCTTTACCATCGGCATTGACAGGAATTTGTGTGTCGATATTTTTTGAGCTATGGTTTACTAAATAATAATAGGTATCGTTGTTTATTTTTCTTCTGATAAATTGCAAACCCGAATCTGTTAAAGCTTCTCTTTTGATGGAATTTTGAACAAGTGCAGCTTGTACATCAGCGGCAATAATGACTTTCCCCTTCCCTATCTCATTAATGTTAATTCCGTTTTGGGAATTGATATTCTTTAAAATGGACAAACTACTTTTGAGTTTTTTTCTTCTGGCTTCCAGATTATTTAATCCTGGAACATCTTGAGGTAGGCTTTGGAAAATAACGGTTGAACCACTGTTGGCCAATTGTAGGATATTATCCAAGGTTTCGGGATTCATCAAATTGCAGGAAGGTACCACTAAAACTTTGTATGGAGATGCACTGGCTGCAGTAAGAATTGCTCTGTTCTGAGCTTTGGTTTTAGCCAATAACCGATCAGAAGCAAAATCAAATGAGTAACCGGATTTTGCCAGATCTTTTGACAATTTGTAAAAAGCAGTGGGATGCAACCAATCATCAACATCATGCACTTTCAAAGCCATATCCAATCCTTTCGCTTTGTTCCATACATCATAAACCGGCCAATAAATCAGCAATTCGTTATCAGCGTTTCCAGCTTGCAAAATGGATTGGCAACGGGCGATGTATTGGTTTAATCCCTGTGCATGTGGCCATAAACTGTTGTTTGGATTCATTTCAACTGAGGCATAAAATAGCCAGCCTGGCCAGGGTACATTCTCTGGTGAATTTGTAGTACCATGATAAAAAATATGGTTCACACCAGATAGAAATAATTGTTCTGCCTCCGGTTTGCATTGCGAATATGAAGTTTTAAAGTGTTCAGTAAGCCAGGTAAAAGTTTCAGATGAGACCAGTTTCTTACCACCAGTATGAGCCGCCGAAGATGCAAACTTACTCATCATTGGATCAGGATCTACATTTCGGATATCGGCAGGATCTCTTCTTAAACCTGGAATGTCAAATGCACTTGAGCCAAAGGTTTCTGTTTCCGGAATATCTACAGCGCCATAAAGGTCAAGTAAATTTCCAGGCGAACCATGTGATTGATTTTTAGTTAACGATTTTAAGCCATGTGCCCAGTTTGTCCAGTTATTGGTGAAATTATCCAGCAACAATTCATCCATTGTTTCGCGATAATCAGATTTCAAGCGGGCGATATTTCCATCTGTTGAGTCTTTGCTTACCAAATCCTTCAAATGTTTAGATAAATCGTATCCCCTATGTTTTTTAAATTGGGCAAAAAAACTCGGCGTCCAGGTGGCGCCATAAACTTCGTAACTATCATTAAAAAATGATCTTACACCTTGTGGCTTGTTTCTAAACGAGTCTGTAAATCTTTTCAGGTAAACATCCACCGAAGGTTTATCGAGGTGATCAAGCGTAAAACCTTCGCCACCTGGGGCAGCACGTTTCACCATTTGGCGGGTTTTACCTGCAAATGCTGCATAAATTTGCCAAACACCCGATTTTGGCGACCAGCTTAAACTTCCATCCTGTTTTACAGATGCCGTTAAGTCTTCTGTTTCGCCATTTGGCCCGTAAGCCGTTACTGCCTGAAGTCTGGCAAAATCTTGCTTAGCTTCTTTAACCTTTATAGCTTCCGTAAGCTTATCACCAGCATTTAGTTTGTAATCCTGAATAATTAATTTTGTTGCTGCATTTTCTGGCTTAATCTGTGGTCCGCCGAAAGGCCAGCCAGTACCAGTATTCATGTCAACACCCATACCAAGCGCATTGGCCCGCTTTACGGTATAATTTAATGCATCAATCCATTGAGGCGAAAGAAATGACAGGTATTGTTTTTCGTAACCCACAGCACCGTAAATGGGTGTAATTTCTACTCCACCTAATCCTGCAGCAGCATATTTTTGCAAAACGATGTTCAGGTTTTTTTCATCTACTGCATTTCCCATCCACCACCACCTGGTCCATGGTTTCATCTGGCTTTCTACCTTTGGCCAGGTTACAGCCTTTTTTGCCTGAACTTGGGCATTAGAGATGTGGTAAAATGAAATGCCAATAAAAAGCAGCGAGAAAAATCGTTTTGTATACATGTTCGTTAATCTAAATGAAATACCTGTTTTAAGGGAATGGAGATGGGCGATTGATCAGCATTCGTTTCCATAATATCGGCCATGTAAGCCCACCATTTCTGAACAATTTCAGTGCTGCCCAGATCTTGCGAAGAACTTCCGTTTTGCTGTTGAACAGCAAACAAGGTATCGGTTTCTTCATCTAAAAAAATAGAATAATCACTGATGCCATTTTCTTTAAGCAATGCAGCCAATTCTGGCCAAATTGCATCGTGACGAGTTTTATATTCAGCCTTAAAGCCAGGTTTGAGTTTCATTTTAAATGCAATTTTCATTTGTTTCTTTTGTTTAAATCCCTCGCTGTATGCTGAGGAACGAAGCATCGTTTACCTATTAATTACTGCTATTGCGCTATTACTTCCCATTCGGTAGCAGTTTATCACCGTTTATTCTTTATCGCTTGCAGATCCTTCGTGTCTCAGGATGACAACACGCTCGCTGTCATGCTGAGGAACGAAGCATCCTTCACCTATTCATCCTCCACATTAATTCACCTTCAAACTGACACTATTACCATTATCACCAACAGACTTTATCCAAATGACATGACTTTTCTCCTCATAAAACCAGCCTGGTTTTTGATTCAATTGCTCAACTGCATTTACCAGATTTACCTTATTGCCGTTCTCTAAAATTGATTTTGGTGCGGCCTTACCATTCCAGTGAATTTTGACTAAATAACGATGTTTACTGGATTTGAACAAACCTTCTGGCTTTGCAATATTTAACTCCAGTGCATTCTCTTTCAGTGAAGAAGTAATTTTCGTAACCGCAAATTTTCCTGTTTTGTAATCTGCACTCAGGTTATCATCCTCATAAAGCTCATACTTAGAATCACCAAATGGAAATACATCCAGTGTGATCACGTCAACAGGTTTTTCACCAGTATAAATCATCTCAGGTTGCATCGGGATGATACTTCCAGCCTTAACAAAGAGTGGAATAGTTTCTAACGGGGCTACGACATGATGATAACTTTTACCGGCAAACTTCTCTCCAGTGTAATAATTGAACCAGGTTCCTTCCGGCAGATAAATGGAGCGGGTAATAGCCCCTTTTGTAGTTACGGGAGCCACCATAAAGTTATCGCCAAACATATATTGATCACCAATTTCGTATACATTTTCATCATCCTGATAATTTAAGACCAAAGCCCGCATCATCGGTGTACCAGTTTCGTACTGCTGATGCATGCTGGTATAGAGGTAAGGGAATAAACGATAACGTAACAAATCGTATTTTCTGAAATTCTGCAAGGCCTGGTCACCATAATTCCAGGGTTCTTTATAACCTGGATGATCCATTCCAAAAACAAGCGCAATGGGACTAAACATGCCAAACTGAACCCAGCGGATGTATAATTCCGGATCGGCCTGGTGTTCGAAACCACCCATGCAATGTGCCCATGAACCCACACCAGAAAGGCCAACATTCAAACCTGCCTTAATTACAGGCGCAAAATATTGCCACTCACTCGGCCAGTCGCCGGCAAAAATATAAGGATAACGTTGAATACCTGAATAACCTTCGCGGGTTTGGTTTAAACCGCGAAAGCCATTAAACTTTTCAAATTCGAGGAACGGGGCTTTTGCATAGGCTACCGGAAACAGGTTATGTAAACGTTCTGCGTCCTTCCCGGTTGGACCAACTTTTTCACTCTCATTTGCTAACGCACCAAAAGCACTTCCTTCATCAGTTTTTAGAAATTTAGCGCCCAGTTTGGCCACCCGCATCACACCGTTTTCCCACCACCATTGTGTAGCCTTTTCATCAAAAAAGTTCACAAATTCTCCGGGTTTACCGTTTTCAGGATAAGTAAATCCTTTCTGTTGTGCCTGATCTAACAGGTTTAATTTTTTTGCGTTATCAAACCTCGGGCGCAAGTGTAAACCCACCATTTTATAATTCATGGCGTAAATGCTATCAAACATGCCTTTCGGGTTTTTAAAGCTTTCCCTCCATTCGAAAGAAGTGGCACCCTTGCCTCCTTTTTCGCCAAATAATCTCCAGGTAGAATCAAGCCAAAGTAAATCTACCGGAATACCAAGTGATCTATATTTCCTGGCCAATTCCACCACATATTGATCTGAGGTTTTCTCCTCATATCCCCAGGTTCCGCCACTGTAAGTACCGGCATGTAAACCCAGCGCAAACTGAGGCAACATGGGCGATTTGCCTGTAACAGCAGTATATGAATTTAAGATTGCTGGAAAGGTTGGACCATAAATAAAGTAATAATCCAATTCACCATCAGCTGCTTTAAAACTATACTGGTCTTTATTCGATGAGCCCATATCCCACTCTGTAGCAAAAGAATTATGGAAGAAAATGCCATAACCTTTTGTACTCATAAAAAAAGGAACCGGACAGTAATTGGCTTCTAATATATTGTAAGCGCCAATAGCATGTGGCAAACCTTTTCCGCGACCAACATTTAAAGTCACTTTTTTAAACCGGCGATCCATAAAATCCATCCGTTCGCCAAAACCAAAAAAATGTTCATCGGCCTGAAGCTTTTTAGTTACGCCAACTTTAGTTTCCGATTTGCTAATGGCACCGTTATTTTCAGCAGATAAAAGCTTTCCTTTTAAATCAAATACATTAATTTTAAAAGGCATTTTATCTATTTTGATTAAAATTTTTGCAGTGCTGATGATAAACTGATCTTTTTTTTCCTCCACTTTTGCAGTAACATTTGGCCAGTTGTATTTAATCACCATCAAATTTTCATTGGCTTCAAACTTTCCGCTCCAGCTCGATCTGATCCGAAACATTTCAGAAGTACAAAAATCTAGCTTTACTTCGCCTCGAGTGGTTGAAAATGATAAAGCATTTCCGTCTCTTTTGAAACCATTTTTATAGTCGCCAATGGTTTGCGAGGAAGCTGTAAACGTTACCAGAAAAAAGGCAAAAGCGAGATATTTTTTAAACATATTCTTTGTAATAGTTGTGGCTATTTTTTCAATTTGTATACCTCAGTGCCTGCTAATAAAAAGCAACCTAAGCCATAATCTTCAAAATCGGGCTTACTGGTGTACGTTACCGGCTGCCCATCTTTTGGCTCTTTACCCGTTCCTTGCGTAAAACCTAAAAAGCCATTTTTTTGAACGGATTCTTTTGCCATCCCGTTCCAGGCTTTTATAATGATGGGCAAATATGTTTTTTTATCTAATATGCCTTGATTTACACCCCAGGCCATTCCATAAACAAACAATGCAGTTCCCGATGTTTCTTTTCCACCAAAATGATTGGGATCATGCAAACTTACATTCCAAAAACCATCAGTGCGCTGCAAAGGAACCAAAGCTTTAATCATTTCATGGTAGGTTTTTAAATATTCATCATAACCTGCAGCATCTTTTGGCATGGTTTCTAACACACGCACAAAAGCCGCCACTACCCATCCATTTCCTCTAGACCAATAACAATCTTCACCGTTAGGCTCTTTATATGGCGGAACAAAATCTTTATCTCTCCACCAAAGTCCATCTTTAGCATTGTACAATCCGCCACCCTGAACATTTTTGCTGTGCAAATACATTTTGTACATGTAATCATAATAGCTATTATCATTAAACAGTTTCCCTAATTTGGCAAAAACCGGCATAGCCATTTGCAAGGCATCAATCCAGGTCCAATCATCAACCTTGCCTGATTTTACCATTGCATCCATCGAAGCTTTGATGGCTGTGATCCGCTCTGGTTTTTGATCAATATTGTACAAATCAATATAGGTTTGTCCGCAAGCCTGATTGTCCGCATCACGGGTTTTCACACCATCTCTTAAGCCCCATTTGTGCTTCTCTCCCCACTGAACCGCGTAATCATAATATTCCTTTTCCGGATGAATCTGGTGTAAAGCCATTAATCCTTCGTAATAAACAGCCCTGGTCCAAAGGTTACTTGGTCTTTCCTTATTGGTGATAATCGATTTTCCGGCATCTGGCCACTTATTCATAAAATAAGTATTGGTTAGTTTTAAAGCTTTCAAAACCTCCTTTTTATTTGGAAGTTTTTGAGCGAAAAGCAACTGACTTGATAAGCCAATTAACAAGGCGGAACTGTATATAAATTTCTTCATTGCAATGAATGGTTTGATTCTGTGCTGATATTTCTCGGGTGACTAATTCGTTTTTGGTTTCGGTTTTAATTCATCAGGACTATCTTTCGTAAAAGTGTCGAACTGGATTTTAGATGGACTTTCAAAAATATCTTTAACAGTATTGTATGCCACTTCATATTTTGGATTGAACTGATCAGACATCATATAATTTTGCAAACTAAAATAAAGCTGCTGTGCCGCTGGTGAGTCTTTCAAATCGGGATTTAAATTAGCACTTGATACGATTAATTTTCCTTTGCCCACTTTTGCTTCTAAAACCAAAGCCAGTTTACGATTTAAAAACCAGGTATCAATCGGTTGAATAATGGGTTTAAAGCCTTTTGGAAAATCCTCGAGATTCATCACCTGAGCTTTATTTACAATTTCCCACCATTGCATATCGCTGTGATTCTCGGTTGGGAATTGAGCCAATGCAGGATTTTTTGGATCGCAAAGAATGCCCAAAGTATGCGGTGGGCGCATTTTAAACCATGAGGTATTCCAGAAAACCGGCAAAAATGTTTGTACTACTTCTTTTCCTTTGATCACCTTCCCTGCAGCGTTTAAAAAGACATTTCCGCCTTCATCCAATACTTTTTTAGCCTTTTCATCGAGTTGATCGGTATAATAGAAACTGGCGTTAACTTTTGGAAGTGCTGAAGGATATACCCAGAAATTCCAGTCGTTAGCAAATTCGGTACCTTCGATGGTTACTTCAATATTTAATTTAGTTGCTTTTTGTATGGTGTTCAGATTAAAACTGATATCTCCGATATTAATTCCATTTGCAACCGGCACACGTTGTTGAATGAAATTTCCATTCGCAAACACCGCTCCTGATTCATCTTTTATCGTCCACAAAAATTTGGCGTTAGTTAAAGGTGTTTTACCAAAGTGCGCCACTTCGATGTTAGCCGCAAATGTTTCATTATTGGTGTAAACAAATTTTGGAACCTTTAACAAAGGAACTGTACTGTTAGAAAAACGTTTAAATTCCTTTGCCGTGATGTAACCTTTTTCATCCCAAAAAGCATCTAAAACGCCAACCAAAGCAGTTCCTTGCCCGGGATAATCGTTTAAAGAAAGCAACTGGTAACCGTTATAATTTGGTGTTCTTAAGGCTTTTTCTATTTCATTTTTATAACAAAGCGCCTGAAGTTTTCCTGAAGCCATTAAAAAATCTTTGGCCTGATCGGCCATGTCGTGATCTGCCAGATCTTCCTGAAACATTTCAAAATTTTTAGGTTTGTAAACGCCAGTGTATTTTTTCATTTCCCCGAAATTTGGAAATGCACAATATTGTCCCATTTCGTGTGCGACAAAGGGAACTGTAAACTGTTCAATCTGCTTCGCATAAGTTGAAATGCTTTCGGGTTTTTTACCCCAGTCTAAACCCCTTGCTCCTGCACGCACCATAAATTCGTTATTCGGAATAACGGGCCAACTTCCACCAACAGATGCACCGGTATACAGTCTCCGCGAATCTTTCGCTTTCCAATAATTATTAAATTTGGTTAAATATTCTACTTGCCTGCCGCGTGGCTCGTTACCGTAAGCCATCATGCAAAACGATGCATAATTCCCGTAATTTTTGGTCATGCGATTGGTTTCATCATAAATAAACTGGTCGATGGGTTTTCCATCGCCAATGGATGAACCGTGGTTGGCCCAACTTGGTCCTTCGGGTTGCAAATAAAATCCGGTTAAATCTGCAGCAATAAATGCTGCTTCTGGCGGGCACCAGGAGTGAAAACGAATGTGGTTTAAACCGTGTGCTTTAGAAATTTTGAATATTCGTTCCCAGGCCTGAACGTCCATTGCCGGATAACCCGTTAACGGAAACTCACAGTTATTTACCGTTCCCCGTAAAAAAACCGGCCGGCCATTAATTTCAAAACTTCTGCCCACTGCTTTAAATTCACGCATCCCAAACTGCACCTGTTTGCTATCTTTTTTACCATCTTTAGCAATTAAAGAAGCTGTCAAACGGTATAAAGCAGGGTTAAATTCATCCCAGGTTACTATTTTTGCGCCCATTGGCAAATTGATTTCCAGCTTAGCCTTTCCGTTTTTAATTTGATAAGGAACCGTGATTGGCTTTACATCAACAATATCTTTCGTATTAAAACTTTTTGCCGACAAGGTAATTTTTCCACTGGAAGCAACACCGGTTCCTGCTTTCAGTTCAATTTTTACCGTTGCTGATTTTTTCTTCAAATCAGGATAAACCTGGATATCTTCAAAATATACGGGCGAGCCGGCCTTTAAAAACATCTTACCGACTACGCCATTCCAGTTTCCCTGTGTGTGATCTGTTAAACTATGCGAATCTTGCCCCACGTTGATGGCTTTGATTCTATTATCAATTAGTAAAGTAATGGTATGCTTTCCGGGTTTTAAGTTTGCCGGAAGTTCAAAATTTTGTGCCACCACGAATGTGAATTGTGTGCCAATTTCTACATCATCAATCCAAACCCGGGTTTCAGAATGTGGGTACTCTAAAGATAAAACGACACGTTGGCCCTTCCAATTTGCTGGAATTTCTACATCTTTTTGGTACCAGGCGGCACCCGTATAATGTTTTGCAGGCGTTAACCAAAAAGGGATTTTTAAATTTCCGGGTTTACGGTATTTTTCCAATCGGGGATGATAAAAATAGGAACTGTCGTAAATGCTTCCGGTCCATTTTGTTTTAAGTGTAATATCATCACCTTTCAAATTCTCGGCCATCGAGCCTGGCAAATTGATGGTTTCAGGTAAGGAAGTTGAATACCATCTGGCTTTGACACCTTCATCTGCCGCATCTGTTTTAAATCTCCATTTTCCTTTCAAAGAGATGCTCTGCCCTACAGCAGGGGTGGAAAATAGGACAATGAAACAAATAGCTGTGGCTATCCATTTGGTAAACGATAATACCTTTATCTGCATAATTTTATTCAAATTGAATGCCAAAGCATTCTGTATATCTGGTTAAAGGCACTATAATAGGGTTAAAAATGGTTTTGGGCAACCTGTAGTGTCCTGCAAAAATGCTATTTCCTTTCAAGGAAAGAACTTATAAACCGCGGTTGATAAATAAATCTTTATTTCAAATAGGCTTTTAACTTGTTTTTTTTCAATGACTTTAAGCCTTCAACCACCAAGTTTGCATTTACTTTTGCACCTGCCTCATTGGTATGCGTATGGTCTTTTTCTGTGAAATAGCTTTTAACTTCATCAGCGGTTGATACTGCGTATTTGTCTTTAATTAACTGATTCAATGGAATGAAATCTACCTTTTCTGCCTTGGCAACTTCTTGTGCCCAGCTGGCGTAGCTGTCGTTAACCAAAACTACTTTACCTTCTTTAACAGGATTTCTTGGAATGGAAGAACAGACAATTGCGGTTGCGCCTTTTGCTTTAATATCGTTGATGAACTTACGCATGTACCAACCATAAGTATAAACTATTTCCTGTTTCTTTTTGATGGGATTATAAGTATCCTTGCTTTCCATTCCGATGCCTTTTATGGTTCCACGGGCACGGGCAGTATCATCCAGCGGACTGCTGTCATTATGTCCAAACTGCATCATTACGAAATCACCCTTTTTAACCTTTGCCAAAACTGCATCCCATAAACCATTTGTTTGAAAAGTTCTGCTGCTTGTTCCACCTAAGGCATTATTCTCCACATTGATTTTATCTGTATTAAAAAAGTTTTCAATGAAGCTTCCCCAGCCCCATAATGAACCATCTCCTTTGCCTTTTCCGTTTTTCACGGTAGAATCGCCGATTAAAAATAAGGTTGGTTTCTCCTTTTGCTTCAAAATAATAAAGGATGAAAAGATGGTAAAGGCACCTAATAAGATCAGGCTTAAATATTTTCTGTTTGATTTCATGAATTTATTATTTTTTGGGCTAGATGATATAGATCTTCAAACTGGGCGATGTTATGATCTTCGGACAACAATCTTCATCTCACACAGCCAATTTAACTCTATAATAGATATTTTTTCAGTTTACAGTTTTTCAACTTTTTAATGCCTTCTACAACTGATTGGGCATTTAGTTTCGCTCCTTCTAAATTGGTATGTGTATGGTCGCCGGGGAAAAATGCTTTTACTTTTTCTGGCCCCATGGCATCATACTTATCTCCGGTAATTTTATTTAAATCGACAAAAAAAGACTGTTCCTGCTGTGCCACTTCAGCAGCCCATTTTCCAAAACTTTGATCAGCACGAAGCACTTTACCATCTTTAAACTGATTTCTGGGAATCATGGAAACCACAATTGGCGTTGCGCCTTTTGCCTTGGTATCGCGAACGAATTTGCGAATATACCAGCCATAGGTATGTACGGTTTCCACTTTTCCATCAGGCCAGGTCAGTACTTTTGTTTCTTCTCCGGTTCCCTTCAACACGCCACGTCTGCCTGCTTTTGTGGTATCGGGCTCACTGCCATCGTTATGACCAAACTGCATGGTTACAAAATCGCCTGGCTTTAATGTTTCTAAAACTTTATCCCATCTTCCTTCTGAAAGAAATGTTCTGGTACTTCTTCCGGCCATGGCGTTATTTTCTACATGAATTTTGGTGGTATCAAAAAGTGCGGCGATGGGTGTGCCCCAGCCCCAGGTTTCTTTGTTTGAATTGCGCACCGTAGAATCGCCGATGGTATGAAGTGCCGGTTTTTCGGGTTTAATAAAGGCTGAAGCGATAATAAGTATCGCCGCAGCTGCCCATAGTTTTATTGATGTTGATTTCATTTTGATATTTAACTCAGATTTTATTTGTTGATCACTTCCAGTTTTATTGCTCCACCTTCTAATCCTTCTGCTGATGCTTTTACTTCAATATTTCCAGCTGCATTTCCTTTGATGTTCGCCATAACCACACCATGATAGGCATGTCTTTGTTGTGCTTTATACATTTCATGGCTCGCGATATTTCCATTATCAACTGCATCAATCACGCCTGTACCTGAAATGGTGAACTTAATCAGTTGATCGGCATTAGGGCAAAAATTTCCTTTCTCATCATAAATTTTTGCCGTTACAAAAGCCACATCATCCCAGGTATTTTTGATTTTAGTTTTATCAACTGTTAACACAATTTTAGCGGGTGGCCCAGCAGTTTTCAATTCTTCTGAAGCAACTTCTTTACCTTTATTTCTGCCTACCGCTTTTATCGTTCCCTTTTCAAAAGTAACATCAAATAATCGCGGAGAATCATCAGCAGGTTTGGGTTTGCTGCCGAGTGATTTGCCGTTCAAAAACAGTTCAACCTCATCGCAATTGCTGTAAATGGCAACTTTCGCATCATCATAGGTATCAAAATCAGTCGGTGTCCAGTTGCCAATCCAATCGCCGGCTCCTGCATTATCTTCCTTCCTAACAATATGCACTGTTGGCTTTTCCGACCACCAGCTTTGACGTTGCAAACTTTGCTGTTTCCAGTTACCAATGCGATCAAACAATCCCTGGCCATTGGTAATTTGCGGCCAATCTGCTTCACCCAAATAATCAAAGCCTGTCCATAAAAACTGACCCGCCATGAAAGGGTTATCCCGAAGGGCTAAATATTGCTGAATAACATGTGTATTTTCCGTTCCGATTACCTTTAAATTAGGTTTTTGGTTATGCAAAGCAACCAATTCATTTTCACGGTAATTCTGACCAACAACATCCATTGTTTCGGCAAAGCCATTGGTATAAACTTTTGAATTTGCAGGTCGGAAAAGCGCCATGGTAACTGGCCTGCTCGGATCTAGCTGATGCACTAAATCCTGCTGATCTTTATATTTTTTAAATCCTTCGGGATTATCTAAATTATCGTGAATTTCATTACCTACGCTGTAAATTACAATGGAAGGATGATTGCGGTCCCTCAACACCATATCTCTGGTATCCCGCTCCCACCATTCTTTCCAAAAGCGGTTGTAACCTTTTTCGCCATTATTTTTAGCCGATGTCCAGGTATCAAAAGTTTCATCCATCACCAAAAAGCCCATTTGATCGCATAAATCGAGAAATTCTGGAGCCACTGGATTGTGAGCCGTACGAATGGCATTTACTCCAGCTTCCTGTAGTTTTTTCAAACGAAATTCCCAAACACTTAACGGAACGGCAGCACCTACTGCGCCTCCATCGTGATGTAAACAAGCGCCTTTTAATTTAAAGTTTTTGCCATTTAGCCAAAACCCGGTAGCCGCATCAAACTTAAAAGTCCGGATTCCGAATGAGTTACGCTGATCATCAATAACCTTTCCTCCCATAATCACTTTTGTAAGTGTTTGATATAGGGTTGGCGTTTCCACATTCCAAAGTTTCGGATTACTTAGCTCAATAGACTGATCGAGTTTGATGGATTGATTTGCCGCGATTGATTGTTTAGACTGAACCATTTTAACCACTTTTCCAGTGCCATCCAACACAGAAGTTTCTACCGTAATTTGCGCAGCTTTGGCAGACTCGTTTGAAACTGCGGTTTGCACTTTTACCGTAGCTTTTTGCGCAGAAGCTTCTGGCGTGGTAATGAAAACGCCCCAGTTATCAATATGGATTGGATCGGTAGCCACCAGACGAACATGCCGGTAAATGCCAGCACCTGTATAGTAACGTGATGCAGGCTGAACCGTATTATCGGCCTTTACGGCAATGATGTTGGTTTTGCCTTTCCCGAAATTGAGGTGCTTGCTCAAGTCGTAGTTGAAGCTGATGTATCCGTACGGACGTTTCCCTAAGTGAAAACCATTGATCCAGACGTCGCTGTTTGCCATTACACCATCAAACTCAATTGCGATTTTCTTGCCCGACAAACTTTCATCCAGACTAAAGCTTTTCCGGTACCAACCTATGCCGGAGGGAAGATATCCGCCGCCACGGGCAGTGAGATTCGCTTTATCATAGGCGCCTTCAATGCTCCAATCATGTGGCACATTAAGTTTTCTCCATTTGGAAGCATCATAATCCGTTTTCTCTGCACCATTAGCATCTTCCTGAATAAATGCCCAATCGTGATCAAAATTATTGATGACCCTTACTTGCTTAGCTGTTTGGGCAAACACAGCATATTGCAGGAATAATAAAGCTATAGAAAAGGTTATTTTTAGAGATTTAATCATCAGGTATAATTATTTACGAGGTTCTACAAGTGTGATATTTGGTTTCGGCGCTTTCTTCATTCCATGGCCAAAATAAAAGCCAGTGTGAGGCGGTTGATTGTAGCCCACATTTTGCCAGGCAATACTTAAACGATATTGCGGATCATGCATTAAGGTGTAGTTCCGGTGTTCGGTTGGAATAGTTGTGGTATAAATCCTTAAACTTTGGTTATCATAAGAACGGAGTATAAGTTCTTCACGCCAATCGCCAAAAATATCGGCACTTAAGGCCGGGGTAGATTTTGTCCAGTTATTAGCGATTGCTCCGTTGGCTGTTAAAAGTCTTCCACCATTGTACTTATCGATATGATTTCCATCCAAAAGTTCGCGAGAGAGATCGCCATCCCAATAAATCAAAAAGTTGGTAGAGCGGGGTTGCTCGCCAATTCTGTTGCCTTTGATATCAAACAAACCATTTGAGCCCGACCACCACATTTGCGCACCAACACGGGTATTGTCGATATTATCGGCAACGCCCCTACCCACATCCTCATCATCCGATCCATGCCAAAGAATTTCGCCGGTTTTGGCATCGTAAACTGCAGCACCCGGTCCTTTAGTTCCTTCTTCTATTTCATGAACGCCAAATACTTCCAGCCCTGGCCTTTCCGGATCAAGATCTGAAACGTGTAAAGCATCACCATGCCTCAAACCCGTAGTGTACAAACCTTTGCCATTATCGTCCACACACATCGAACCGAATATGATTTCATCCTTTCCATCGCCATCCACATCAGCTACGCTTAAGTTGTGGTTGCCCATTCCGGAAAAGGGATTTTTTCCTTCTTTTGAATCGAACACCCAACGGGAAGTGAGTTTCCCATTGCGCCAATCCCATGCGGCTAGAACGGTGCGCCCATAATAACCACGGGCCATGACCACACTCGGATGAATGCCATCCAGGTAGGCGATGCAAGCCGTAAAACGATCGACCCTGTTGCCAGAATTGTCGTTTTTACCGTTGCCACCTCGTCCGCCCCAGGCGCCGATGTCTCCGCGTTCAGGAAGGTAGGCTGTAGTCGCTAAAGCTTCTCCGGTTTTTCCGCTAAAAACAGTGAAAAACTCAGGCCCTTCCAGTATTCTTCCATTTTTATTCCGATAGTCTTTTGTCGAATCGCCGATTACTTTTCCTTTACCATCAACGGTTCCATCAGCCGTTTTGCAGGCAAACTCAGCAATTCCATCCCCATCCAAATCATACACCATAAACTGTGTGTAATGCGCACCTTCGCGAATATTCTTACCTAAATTAATTTCCCATAAAAAAGTTCCGTCAATTTTATAAGCCTGAAAAATAGGTGGATCGGTAATGCCGTTTGATGAATTATCCCGGCTTCGACCAGTTTGATGCAGAACAATGTCGTACTCTCCATCACCATCAAGGTCGCCAACAGAAGCATCATTTGGCGTGTAGCCAGCAGGGGTTTTTAGCGGGATATTAAGGTATTGCTGAACCGGAGTTTTAGCTTTAAGTGTAAACGGTTTGCTTGCTTCCTCCTCCTGATTATGTTTGACTACTTTTACAAAATAACTGTTTTCCACTTCGGGATTAATGCCTACATCCTGAAAATTCGTTCCCTTAGTTATTGGATTTTTATTGAGTTTTAACGCGGCTATGTTGCCGGTTTTACGATAAAGATTAAAGGCAATATCATCGGGTTCTGTTCCTAAAATCCTCCAGCTTACAAAAACAGAATCAGCACCCTGCCGAACAGCAACTACTCCCCTTCCCAACTTTTCCATTTGGCGCTGGGCAAAAGCAGGCAATGATGATATAATTATCAGAAGCAGAAAGCTGAAGTTGAAAACAGCTGGTTTATAAGTCATCAATTGTAGGTTTATTGGTGTTTAAATTTTATTGAACCACATAAGTGCTTTTGGCTGAAATTGCCGTTCCTTTTTCGGTAATGCCATCGGTTTTAATTAAAAAAGTACCTTTATTATCGCCGTTATAAAATATAACATTTGTTTCCCCTTTGGTATTTGTTTCTAATTTGGGCGCCCAAAAAATAGTGGTTCTTAAATCTTTATTCTTGGTTGCCGGGTTGCTGTAATTAGGAGAATAAAAATCTCTTGCGGTATAATAACCAGTTAAGTTTAGGTTTAGGAGATGAAGATTTGTTGCCCCAAGTGCATCGTCTTTCAGGTTTAAGCTAATCAAGAAAACATCTTTATTTTCATTGTCAATTAAATGCTGAATCCTCACCTGGGTAATTTTATCCATCGTTAAGCTATAGTAATCTAATCTATCGCCAACCAATTCTTCTCTATTGTTAATCCTGATCCTTGGGCGGATTTTTTTACCGTTAGAGATAAAAGCAATCCCTTCAGAACTTGCGGGGTCTGCATCATCTAAAGGATAAGCGCCCTGTGCTTTAGTGAGTAAAAAGTGTTCTAACCCATTAAATGAATAATCGGCAGATGTGATATTGAAAACCTGCTCCGGATAACCAAAAGTCATCACCGTTTGATCAAAAAGCACCACCTTTTTAGCTTCCTGCTGCAATTTGATGTTGACATCATTTAGTGTAATCGAATCACCGAATTTATAACTGCGATTATAATCTACCCGTTTACTGATTTCTGCATCGATGTTTTTGGCTAAAGTTTGTAAGCCGTTTTTGAAGGTAATTGATAGTGGTTTCGCTATTGAATCAACCTGAAGCCAGCCACCCTTTTTTCCTTTCTCATCCTGTGAAGAAATTTTTATTGACTGATTGCCATACCACTTTAAACCATCAACACTATAAGTTCCGTTCTGGTCTGTTTTAGTGGTGAAGAGTTTATTGCCAGTAAAGCCAGAGCCAAACAATGTAATATTCATATTTGGAAGTGGGTTGCTGCCAACTTTTTCCCTTACAAAACCTTTTATGCTTAATCCAGGTTCGGGCAAGTATTTCACATTAATTGTGGTATCAGCCAATCTTCGCCATAAATAATTTCTCCAACCCTGCGTTAACAAAAGCAAATCCAATTGTTTTAATCGCGATGGGTTTTTAACATCAAAGTATTGGTCAGGATTTTTGATTTCCCCTTTAATTTCAGATTGCAGTAACAGATAGGAAACAATATTATTTCCATCGTCAGGCATCAAACCATCAACAGCTGCTAAAGAAAAACTCGTTTTTACAGGCAAACCAAATATATCTGTTGCTTTTACATTCAGGATTACTTTTTCACGGGCTTTATATACCGCTTTATTAGGCCTGATGCTGTAATTTACCTTTCTCTCTCCCTCAATAAAAGCCAAACGTTCACAGTGCGGTTTTCCTAAATCATCTACCAATGTAATGACCGCTATACCTGAATTAAATCCTTTTTTAGGGATGGAAACAGCAATGGTTGGCTTAATTAAATTTGCCTTTCCTGAATAAATGGTTTCTCCTGCCTGTTTGATGATGATGGATAAGGATTTCCCGTTCATCTCTTTGAACATTGGATCATTGGCACTTATCGCGGCTTTTATATTCAGTGAATCGCTGGTTATATGGAGTGCAAAACCTTTTTTTAAGATTTGCGGCAACACTGCAGAAAACTTTTCCTTCCCGTAAAAACCCGTTACTTTATAGGTTTCGTTTGCTTTAGGTATAAAGGTAAATAGCCCTAAACCCGCCTCAGTGCTCTGGAAACTCGTTACCGTATCGCCTCTGCTGGAAATAACAGTGCCCGATGCTTTTAATCCAATGCCCAAATCGTCATTTGTTTTAAAAGCCACCAAACTGTTTATGCCTTCTACCAATGCGCCACCTTCTGGGAAAAAAGCAATTGTTTTTTGCTGCCTGCTTTCGGCGATACCTGCAGCTTTTTTATCTGCATTCCTGGTAGCGTAGGTGGCATTTTCTTTCAAATTATTAGTGATGTAAATGCTTTTCTGAAACACAAATTCATTCGCAAAATTTCTCATCCAATTGGTGTAAGCACGAATGTTATACCACCCTGTCGGGATAGAATCCATTAATTTAAAATCTCCATGACCTAAACCTTTGTTCAATAGAATGGTTTTTTTATCCAGAATCTTCGAATCTGCAGAAATTAGCTCTACATATAAATTTGCACTGCTCGAAGTAAGGCTTGTACTTTTTCCGTTTACCAGATAGGCACTAAACCAAACATCTTCACCAGCACTGTAATAGCTTCTGTCTGTTTGAAGGTAAACTTTTTCGAAAAAAAGTTTCATTGTTTTAGCATCTGCTGCAGTACTTAATGACTGCTGTTGCGCATAACTGAATTGCGAACAAATGCTAATTGTGATAAAAAAAAGTGCGCTTTTGATATTCATTTGAGGTTAATTAGATTCAACGGCAATTTCATATACCTTCCCGGCCACTGTTTCGATTGTAGTTTTATAGTATTGACCAAGCTCAGCTGTTGTAGCGTTTTCAGCTTTGAGCCTCACTGGGGTTAAAAGGTTTAATTGTCCTCCGTTTTTAGATAGAATCGAAGCTTTTGTAAGCTTACCATCGTTCCAATACAAATCTACCTCAAAGCCACCACGGGCAACCAATCCTTTAACATAACCTTGTTTCCATGCATCCGGTAGCGCAGGCAATAGCTGTACATTATCCAAATGACTTTGCAATAACATCTCAGCAATACCAGCAGTTGCACCAAAATTGCCATCAATTTGGAATGGTGGGTGTGTATCAAAAAGATTGTTTAATGTGGAGTTTTTAAGCAATTCCTGATACATTTTATAAGCATGATTTCCATCAAGCAGTCTTGCCCAAAAGTTAATTTTCCAGGCTTTACTCCAGCCTGTGCCTTCATCTCCGCGAACGGTTAATGTTTTAATGGCGGCGTTCGAAAACACGGTATCAATCAAAGGAGAAATTTCTCTTCCAGGATGCAGGCCAAACAAATGCGAAACATGTCGGTGCTGAGGCTCTACATCTTCAAAATCACCATACCATTCCTGCAAATTGCCTTTTTTCCCGATTTGAAGTGGACGAAGCTGATTGCGTTTGGTTTTCAGAAGAGTTGCAAATTCGTGATCGATGCCTAGAACTTTAGCAGCGTCAATCATATTGTTAAACAAATCACGTATGATGGATAGATCCATTGTTGAACCAATAGTTACAACTTCTTTGCTCCCATCAGGCAGCAGATAGCTGTTCTCTGGAGAGGTTGAAGGTGCAGTAACCAAATAACCATCTTTCTCTACCAGCCAATCCAAACTGAAAAGTGCAGCACCTTTCATTAATGGATAGGCCGTTTCCTTTAAATATTTTTTATCCCCTGAAAAAAGATAATGTTCATATAAATGCTGAGAAAGCCATGGACTGCCCAAAGACCAGTTTGCCCATTTGGGATCGCCAGTGCCCTCGCCAACAGGATTGGTTTGCGCCCAGATATCTGAATTATGATGCAATGCCCAACCTTTGGCGCCATAATAATTTTTTGCCGTTTTTTCTCCATTGATTGCCATGTGTTTGATTTGTGTAATCAATGGCTCCGTCAATTCCGATAAATTAGTGACCTCTGCCGGCCAGTAATTCATCTGTAAATTAATATTGGTGGTATAATTACTGCGCCATGATGGCCGGATGGATGCATTCCAAATTCCTTGTAAATTGGCGGCAATACCACCCGGACGTGAGCAGGAAATCAGCAGGTATCTTCCAAACTGAAAATACAACGCTTCTAAACCAAAATCAGGCTTGCCTTTTTTGTAATCGCTCAAGCGTTCATCGGTAGTGATGTTTGCCAATGAATCACCCGCGTCATTAATAGAAATTGACAGACGTTTAAAATACTTTTGGTAATCGCTAACGTGGGCATTTTTGAGTGCATCAAAGGTCTTTTTCTCCGCAGTTTTTAAATAGTTTATTGCTTTTGAATTTTCATCAATCCCATCTTTATCAGGATATTGATCAAAGCCATTGAAGCTGGTCGCGGCCGAAACCATCAACACAATTTCCGAAGCGCCATTAACATTCAACAAGCTATCGGTACTTAATTTGCCATCGGTTTTAATAATTTTTAGCCTGGTTTGGTAGCGCATTCCATTATGATGAAGGCTATCTGCATAAATTAATGGCTTCTGATTTCTTCGTTCATCTGATGTGATACGGACTTTTCCTTTCAGTACAATTTGATTATTTCCTTCCGTTTTAACCGAATGTTCTAATTCATGATTTAAACCGAAATTCACGTTAAGGGCTGCCTTTTTACTTGAAGTTAACCGAATGATAATGACCTGATCAGGAAATGAGGAGAAAATTTCCCTTTTGAAGTGAACGCCATCTGCATCAAATGATGTTGTGGCAATGGCAGTAGAAATATCCAAAGTTCTGTTATAACCGCTTACCGCTCCAACAAGTTTTTGTTTGATAATAAGATTTGCCAGTGGCTGGTACATATTGGTATTTGGCCCCTGCATTTTTTTCATCAGTTTTACGGCCTCACCATTCTGCCCGGCAAAAAGTAATTTTCTTACTTGTGGTAAATATTGAGCGGCTCCCGGATTTGGGTTTGGATCAGCTGGTCCGCCTGTCCAAAGGGTTTCTTCGTTGAGCTGAATGAGTTCTGACTCAACGCTTCCAAATATCATGGCGCCCAATCTTCCATTGCCAATCGGCAAAGCTTCATCCCAATTTTTTGCTGGATTTTTATACCACAAAGTTTTGCTTAATGCTGGTTTTTGTGCATAGGAATTCGCACAATAACAGATCATCATTACAAAAAAATTGAAATAACGGAGCCTCATAAAATGATATTGGTTAGTGGCGATGACTGCCTAATAATGGGCTGAGATGATCATCGATTCGACAATTTAGAGACTAAATCACGAACTCGCATCCTGTAGTATCCTGCATTTTGATGTTAATATGCTACAATAATGATTTGAGCGCATTCGAGCCGGCCAAAAACAGCTCTTCCACATAAATGTTACGAAATACGAATCTTTCAGCTAAATGACGGGTGATTGATTAGCATATCGATGATAATATTCTAGTATACGATCAATAAAAAAAAATAATCGTACAAATAACGTTTATCTCCTTAAAAATTTTACTTTTACAAATAGTACCGACCAAATATTATCACGATGAGATTCCATGCCCCTATAAAAAGTGTGTTATTCACATGTTTTACAGCATTTTTCGCCTTTACTTCTGATGCACAAACAAAGGTTATTAAAGTTAAAATGGATCAATCCATTGCAAAAGTTCAGCCTAATATGTGGGGCGTGTTTTTTGAAGACATTAATTTTGGAGCTGATGGCGGAATCTACGCCGAGTTAATTAAAAACAGATCATTTGAGTTTGCAAAACCCCTGATGGGCTGGTCGGTTTCGAGAAAAAAGCCACAGGAAGGAGAAGTTTTGGTCGTCAATCGCAAGGAAGCTAACGCCGCAAATCCGAGATACCTTCAAATTAAAAAATTAACTGACGATTTTGAACTGATTAATGAAGGTTTCAAAGGTATTGGTGTAAAGAAAGGGATGCGTTACGATTTTTCGGTGATGTATCGCCAGTTGCAACCGGGCGTAAAAATGGTTTTGCTATTGAAAGATGCTGATAAAAAAGTAATCGGCCAGGGTACTTTCACACCAGAAGGAACTGGCAGCGACTGGAAAAAACAGTCTGTTAGTTTTGTCGCCACCGAAACCCATGCGAAAGCAAAATTTTCTATTTTATTTCAAGGGAAGGGAAATATTGATTTAGATATGATTTCCTTATTTCCCGGCGATACCTGGAAAAACCGAAAACAGGGCTTAAGGGCAGATATGGTTCAGCTTTTAGCCGATATGAGGCCGGGCTTTATTCGTTTCCCTGGCGGATGTATTGTGGAAGGAACAGACCTTGCCAATCGTTACCAGTGGAAAAATACCATTGGCCCTATTGAAGAACGAAAACTGCTCATCAACAGATGGAATACAGAATTTGCGCATCGCCCTGCGCCAGATTATTATCAAACTTTCGGACTTGGATTTTTTGAATATTTTCAATTGGCTGAAGATATTGGATCAGATGCTTTACCGATTCTAAACTGTGGAATGGCTTGTCAGTTTAATACAGGCGAAGTGGCTTCGCTGGATGAACTTGATCCTTATGTACAGGATGCACTTGATTTAATTGAATTTGCAAACGGCGATAGCTCCACAACCTGGGGCAAAAAAAGAGCTGAACTTGGACACCCAAAACCCTTTAATTTAAAAATGATGGGAATTGGCAATGAGAACTGGGGGCCTCAATATCTGGAGCGCTTAGCCATTTTCACAAAAGCAATTAAGGCAAAATACCCTGATTTTAAATTGATCAATAGTTCAGGGACAGATCCTGAAGGCGATCGTTTTAATTTACTCAACACATCACTACGTGAAAATAAAGCCGATTTTATTGATGAACATTATTACCGCCCGGCCGATTGGTTTTTGAAAAACGCTGGTCGTTATGACAACTATCCTAGAAATGAAACCAAGGTTTTTGTTGGCGAGTATGCCGTTCATGCCGATAAAAATGTAATTGGAAGTAACCGAAACAACTGGCAGAGCGCACTGGCTTCAGCATCGTTAATGACGGGTTTAGAACGCAATGCTGATGTGGTTCAAATGGCATCATATGCACCGCTTTTTGCCCATATTGATGGCTGGCAATGGGCTCCGGATATGATTTGGGTTGATAATCTGCAATCTTACGGAACGCCGGACTATTATGTTCAGAAATTGTTTTCTACCAATAAAGGAACTGATGTGGTTTCCATCACGCTCGATGAAAAAAATATCATTGGGCAAAATGGGCTTTTCGCCTCTTCCGTAGTGGATCAGGGTAAAAAACAATTGATTATTAAAATTGCAAACAACTCCGATCAAAGCCAAAAGGTAGATTTCGATCTGGAAGGAAAAACGAAGTTGAAAAGCAAAGGCACAATTGATGAGCTGTTTAGTGCTAACCTCAACCAATTAAACTCCTTCGAAAATCCTGGCGCTGTTAGCCCGAAAATATCCGCAATTAGCGTAAAAGGCAAAAAATTAAATACCACCTTAAAACCATTTTCGTTCAACGTTATCAAAATCCCATTCAATTAATCACGCCAAACATGAAGAAATTAATCCTCTCAGCAGCCATACTCTGTAGCTCCATCTTCGCCAACGCACAAACCGAAACGCTACTCAGCATCAAACCGGCGACCGATCAGGTTGTCAGTAAACACATTTATGGGCATTTTTCAGAACATTTGGGACGCTGTATTTATGATGGATTTTGGGTTGATGAAAATTCAACCATCCCGAATAAAGGCAGAATCCGTTTGGATATCGTAGATGCTTTGAAAAAAATTAACGTACCCAACCTACGTTGGCCTGGAGGTTGCTTTGCTGATGAATACCACTGGAGAGATGGCATTGGACCAAGAAATGAGCGGCCTAAAATGGTGAATACCAATTGGGGTGGCGTAACTGAAGATAACAGCTTTGGTACACACGAGTTTCTTGAACTTTGCAAAATGCTGAATTGCGAACCTTACATTGCAGGAAATGTGGGCAGCGGAACCGTAGAAGAAATGGCCAAATGGGTGGAGTATTTAAATTTTGATGGTGTGAGTCCGATGACGGCGATACGCAAGCAAAACGGCATGGATAAACCCTGGAAAGTTGCTTTTTGGGGTGTTGGAAATGAAAGTTGGGGTTGCGGCGGCAACATGACTGCCGCCTATTACAGCGATTTGTACAGACGATACGCTACTTATGCCCGTGATTATCCTGGCGCACCTTTAAAAAGAATTGCCAGTGGTGCTAATGCCGAAGATTACAACTGGACAGAAACCTGCATGAAGAATATTGGTTCAGGCAGAATGTGGGGTTTAACCTTACATTATTATACCATTCCAACCGGAAAATGGAACGCAAAAGGTTCTGCAACCAAATTTGATGAAGAACAATATTTCAACACGATGAAAAATTGTATCCGGATGGATGAAATTGTAACCAAACATTCGGCAATTATGGACAAATACGATCCTAAAAAGAAGGTAGCCTTAATTGTAGATGAATGGGGAATCTGGACAGATGTTGAGCCAGGCACAAATCCAGGATTTCTTTACCAGCAAAACAGTTTACGCGATGCTTTAATTGCCGGAACTACATTGAATATTTTTAACAACCACTCTGACAGGGTTCGCATGGCCAACCTGGCACAAACGGTAAATGTGCTGCAAGCCTTAATTTTAACCGAGAAAGATAAAATGATCCTCACCCCTACTTATCATGTTTTCGATTTATTTAAGGTGCACATGGATGCAAAGTATTTGCCTATCAGTTTCACCAGTCCTGATTACGTTTATGGCGATAGAAAAATTGCAGCTTTAAATGTATCTGCTTCACAGGATTCGACGGGTGCCATTCACATTTCATTGGTTAACCTCGATCCAAAAAATAAAATATCCCTTAATACTGATTTAGGCGACCTGAAATGGAAAACCGTAACGGGACAGATTTTAACTTCTGGAAAATTAACTGATGTAAATACTTTTGCTGATGGCAATAAAATCCATAATACCAGGTTCACAGGCGCAAAAAAATCTGGCAACGCTTTACAGGTAAATGTTCCGGCACAGTCTGTTGTCGTTTTGGAGTTGAAATAATTAGCAGTTGTAAACATGAGAAAAAAATACATCCTTTTGGCATTGCTGGTTTTGAACGTTGCAAACTTGCTGGCCCAATCTAAAAACGAAGTTTATCTGTTTGCCTATTTTAAAAATAACGGACAAGATGGTTTGCATTTGGCTTACAGCAAAAATGCTTTACAATGGACAGCACTTAAAAATGATTCATCGTTTTTAAAACCAAGCGTAAGTAAAGATAAACTGATGAGAGATCCATGTATCATACGTGGTGCTGATGGCTTATTTCACATGGTTTGGACCGTAAGCTGGAAAGATAAAGGTATTGGATACGCCAGTTCTAAAGATTTAATCCACTGGAGTGAACAACAATTTTTGCCGGTTATGGCTAAAGAAGAAGGGACACGAAATACCTGGGCGCCTGAAATTACGTACGATAATGATACCAAAACGTATATGATTTATTGGGCAAGTACCATCACTGGAAAATTTACAGAAACTGCATCAACGATGGAAGACGGCTACAATCACCGGATTTACTACGTGACCACCAAAGATTTCAAAACCTTTTCTGACACTAAACTCCTTTACGAACCAGGATTTAATGTAATTGATGCCTCAATTGTGAAGGATAACGTAAAATTCATCATGTTCTTGAAAGATGAAACCCGCGAGCCAGTACAGAAGAATATCAAAATAGCTTATGCCGATCAACTGACTGGCCCTTATTCGAAGGCGAGTGAACCCATAACTGGAAAATATTGGGCAGAAGGACCAACAGCTATCAAAGTAGGCAACAACTGGTTGGTTTATATCGATAAATACCGCGACCATAAATATGGCGCTATCCAGTCTGCCGATTTAAAAAACTGGACTGATGTTTCTGATAAAATTTCGCTACCAAAGGGTTTGAGACATGGAACCATACTCAGCATTAAAACAAAAGAACTCAAAAAATTACTAGCTCAATAGATGATGTTGAAAAAAATCAGTTTATCCATCCTCATGCTTTCAGCCATGCATTTCGCTAGCAAGGCTCAGGAAAAAATCATTACATCAAAAGGCAATCCTATTATCACCGATAAATATACTGCCGACCCCGCAGCCTATGTTTATGGTGATTCGGTATATTTGTACACTGGGCATGATGTGGCACCAAAAGGCAAAGAACGTTATGAAATGCATGACTGGTTGCTTTATTCATCTGCCGATATGGTAAACTGGAAGGAACACAAATCGCCGTTGAATGTGAAAGATTTTGCCTGGGCAAAAGATGATGCCTGGGCTTCTCAGGTTATTGAACGCGATGGTAAATTCTACTGGTTCGTAGCCATTTCTCATGGTACCATTCATGGCAAATCAATTGGCGTAGCGGTGGCAGATAATCCACGTGGTCCTTTTAAAGATGCGATAGGGAAAGCGTTGATTACAAACGACATGACCACAGATGTAAAAATCAGCTGGGACGATATCGATCCAACAGTTATTATTGATGATGATGGCCAGGCCTACTTATTTTGGGGGAATCAAAAATGTTATTACGCTAAACTTAAGAAAAACATGATTGAATTGGATGGCCCGATCCAGCGTGTTGATATTCCAAATTTCACTGAGGCGCCCTGGATTCATAAACGTAAAAACTGGTATTACCTGTCCTATGCATCTGGCTTTCCTGAAAAAATCGTTTATGCCATGAGTAAAAACGTAACCGGACCATGGGAATACAAAGGCATTTTAAACGAAGTTGCCGGCAACTCCAATACCAACCACCAGGCGATTATCGATTTTAAAGGAAAATCATACTTCATCTACCACAATGGCGCCATCAATGAAGATGGTGGAAGTTTCAGGAGATCTGTATGCATTGATTATTTAAATTACAACAGCGATGGCACCATGAAAAGAGTGGTAATGACCAGTGAAGGCGTGAAAAAAGTGAAGTAGTTTTTGCGATGGAAGATGGATTAAGAGGATGGGAAATGGATGATGGTCAATGGGAAATGGACATGGCGTTTATACCGGCATAGATGCATTCACTTAATTTCTTAATTCTTTAATGGTTATTGATGTAAGATGGACTAATGGTCAATGGAAAATAGACATGGCGTTTATACCGGCATCATCGCATTCTTAATTTCTTAATGCCTTAATGGTTATTGATGTAAGATGGATGATGGGAAATGGGAAATGGCGTTTATCCCGGCCTCATTGCATTCTTAATTTCTTAAGGCCTTAATGGTTATTGATGTAAGATGGATGATGGTCAATGGAAAATAGACATGGCGTTTTTACCGGAATTATTACATTCTTAATTTCTTAACGCCTTAATGGTTCTTGATGTAAGATGGAAAATGGGTGATGGAAAATCGACATGGCGTTTATACCTGCATTATTACATTTCTTAATGCCTTAATGGTTATTGATGCAAGATGGACAATGGTTGATGGAAAATAGACATGAAGTTTATACCTGCATTATTACATCCTTAATTTCTTAATGCCTTAATTGTTATTTATGATGTAAGATGGATGATGATCGATGGAAAATAGACAAGGTGTTTAAAGTCCCTCATCCACCCAACATCGATACATTTTACATCCACTTATTGGTTAGCTATCTTAGTTTAAAAACATGCTGAACACCTCTTAATCCAGGTGCAGAAACCGTTAATTTCACCTTCCCAGCTATTTGCTTAGACCGAAGAATCGCCATCACAAACCCTTTATGCAAATTCTTTTTATTCCCTGAAAATAATTCATTGCTTGCATGGTCACCGTTGTCAACTGCAATTAAATTTGCTGATCCTTCAACATCAAATGCTACCTCTCCTGCAGCAGTTGGTACTTTGCGTCCCTCGCTGTCGATAGCATATACCCGCACATACTGAAGATCCATACCATTAGCTTTCCATGCCTCGTTTTCAATTTCTAGCTTTAATGCCACTGCCTTTCCAGTGGTTTCCATTTCGCTTTGTGCCACCACTTTTCCACCTTTGCGGGCTATGGCAGTAATTTTTCCAGCCTGGTAAGGAACATTTTGCCAATAAATTACATTTCGACTTTTCACGTCAGTGGTATTTTTCTGAACACCTATTGATTTTCCATTGATGATGAGTTCAACCTCATCCGCATTGGTATAAGTATAGATATTATATTTTCTGCCTTCCTCCCGGTTCCAATGAGACGAAATGTATTTCCTACCTACCACCACATCATTCCATAAATGTGATTCAGCTTCGCTATCTACCACACCAATCTGAACTAAAGGTTTTTCCTGGAAAATACTTTTGATTAAATAAGCTTGAGGATTGGGTTCAAGTGAATGGTTAAAAAAAGAATAATTCCAGCCTTTATTGGGCCAGCCGCTAGATTCACCCCAATATTCAATTCCACCCCAATAAGCCAAACCAACCATTTTATTGTAGTCCATGCCAAAATAGGGTGCACCCAGTTCGTTAGTAACCGCTTCACTTTGATAAACGATCATATTCGGGGCATGCTTCAGGTATTCCTGATAATCATCCCATACATAATTAAAACTGGCAACTTCAGTCACCGTTGCCAATTCTGGTGGCACAATGTTTTCTTTTATTTTAAATGCCGGATCAGCTTTAATAATGCCCTTTGCCCGGGCAGGATACATGGCCACAGTGGTTTTTCGGGTAGGATCATAACGTTTTGCCACTACATCCATCAGGCGATAAGTGGTTACACCCCAATCGCTGGTTGGGAAATTCCATCTTTCTTCCTGAAACTGTAATTCGTTACCCAAACTCCACATGATTACCGATGGATGGTTCCGATCTCGTTTAATCCATTCTTTGATACTTGGGTACCATAAATCATTCCATGATGCGTCACCAGCCCAGGCTACCGTACTGCCCCATTTGTCATATAATTCATCAACCACTAAAATCCCTTTCTCATCAGCAAGATCAAAAAAGGCTTCGGAATATGGGTTATGAGAAGTACGAATATGATTGAAGCCAAATGCCTTGAGCTGATCCATCATCCTTGCAATAGAAGTTTCGTAAGCCGCTGCCCCTACAGCACCCAGATCATGATGATTTGCGACCCCTTTAAGAAAAACCTTTTTGCCATTTAACTTCATTCCAAATTCCTTTGAGAATTCGATCGTACGGATACCAAACTTTTTGGTCAGCTGATCGATCACCTTGCCATTTAAAACCAGTTCCACTTCTGCCGTATACAGGTTTGGTGTTTCACAATCCCACAGTTTCGGGTTAGAAATATTAATCTTAGGCAGAGGTACTTCCACTTCCGTAAGATTTACTTTTTGTGGTGCTTTTGCAGTAGTTTGCCCCACTTGTGTTCCATCCGGAGCAAGTATTTTCGTGTTAATTACTAATTCATAGGCTTTGGCCCTAATCCCAGCGATTTCAACCTGAACATTCACTTCCGCATTTTGATTTGAAATATTTGGTGTCGTAATAAAAATGCCATGGCGGGCAATAGAAACAGTATCTTTCACCACCAGATGTACATCACGAAAAAGCCCACCACCAGTATACCAGCGTGAGTTTGGCGTATCGCCGGTTGATGCCCGGACAGCAACTACATTGTCTGCATCGTATTTGATTACACTCGCAATATCGGCCTCAAAACCCAGGTAGCCATAATTGGTTCCACCGATTTTTTTCCCATTCAGCCAAACTTCACCGTGTAACATAATGCCTTCAAAATCCAGCAGAATCTTCTTACCCTTCCAGTTTGGATCGGCCTTAAATGTTTTTCGGTACCAACCAGTGCCCATTGCTTTAAAGCCCCGTCCTCTGCTGGCAGTTTTGTCCCAGGGTTGTTCAAACTGGAAATCATGTGGCAAGTCGAGTTTTCGCCAACCACTATCATCAAAACCAGGCTGTTGTGCATCGCTGATTTCTCCAGATTTAAATTTCCAACCAAAATTAAATAACTGGTTTAACCTAACCTGTTTCTTTTGCTGGGCAAAAAGTGATGTGCTTAAAATAACAGCAATTACCAATGCCATTATCTTGAAATGTTTTATAATCATATTAAACTATTGGTATTTTGAATTAAAAATTATTTGATCCGCTCTACAATCAATACATTGTCAATAATACCCGACGGCACCAAAGTGGTTTGTGGTGTAACGATTTCAGGATAAGCATAAGTGACCCTCTTATTTTCTGGCAAATCGGCATCGCCTACCATGCGGTTTACTAGGGAGTTTACCACTTCAATTTCAAGCAGATTTTCTCCGTTTTGGATAGATGATGTTATATCCGCCTCCCAGGGGCTACACCAAACGGTTGAAATTTCTTTGCCATTCAGAAAAACCCGGGCAATAGAAGCTAGGTTTGGAAATTGCAGCAATGTTTTTGTACCATTAGCAGCCTTGCTAAGTATTATTTTCTTTTTGTAAACAGCAGTTCCTGAATAAAACTTAATTCGGTTATCCGCATGCTTAGTCCAATCATTTAAAGTGGTAAATGTAACCTCGCCTGGTCCGCCCCATTTTTGATCAAAATAAACCTTCCAATCTCCTGTTATCGCTTTTGATTTTTCTTCCACACCACTTTGTTTTACGGGCAGGATATTTTCAGATCCATTTGTGGTTATGATAAATCCAGATTCATTTGGTTTTAAATTCAGGTTTAACAAAAGTCCGTTTTTGCCTGCAGAGGTAGTGGTAAGTACGTGTTGTTCTCCAGTAGTTGGATCCCAATATTCGGCATGGGTTGCTTTCGTTTGTAAACGAACCGAATCACTATAGTTATTTTTGCTATGGTTATTGAAAAAATAAATATCGTTTTCTGCCATTCGGCGATGTGCAAAGTATAATTTATCGGTAATAGTATTCTTACTTGTAAACCCGGCATCGGGTTTAATCCCTATCTCAAGTAATGCATCTTTTAACGTTTTACCCCAATAAACGCTTCCTTTATCTATTTTTTTATGGCCAGCGGCCGTTTTATCCCATAACTGATTGACAAGTTTTTGATATTCCTTTATTGCCGTTGCGTCATTTAATAACAGTGAACCAGACGGACGATCTCCATAAATCACCACACCCGCTTTTACCAAATCCACTATTTTTTTTAATGCATCTAAAGAAATATCACCACCGCGTTGTAGCACTAATATTTTATAGCTTACTCCATCAGGAAGAACAACTTTACCATCTTTTGAGCTTAGCCGGTTTATTAGCGCATCTTTAGTTAATACATCAAAATCATATCCTTCTGGTATTTCCGGTAAACGATAAGCCAACAATTTTACTGGTGCATCTTCGCCTAGATAAATACACAAATCTGCAACTGAAATGCCATTTCTTAATAAAGCAGCACACCTGGCCTGGTAATCCCAAAACGGGCGACTGTAATTCCAATAGGTATTGTTCCTATTTAATACATACTGCCTGCCACCACCAGTGCTCCCTGGAATTTTATCCAGCCAAGGCTGATAAGCTGATGCACAAACCACAAATTCCTGAGCACCAAATGCAAATGCATAGTCGGCAACATTTTTTGCATCAGCTAACGACTGACTAAATTTTAAATCTGTAAATGCTTCGGCAGATGCTATTGGTTTTCCATAAATATGAGCTGCTGATGATGTCTCTTTCACATCATAACTGCCATGTGTTTGATAAGCCCAAAATTCACCCTGGGGTTTTTGGACTTTCCCCTTGGCCTTGAAATTATCGGCTACCATAGTTAAACCATTACCAACAGCCTGTGCCGTAAACATAACATTCAGCGATCGGCATAAGCTATCCAACGTCCCAAAATACTCATCGGAGACCAGGTCTGATAATGTCAATCGCATATCATGTAGGAACCCATCTGTTTTCTCTTTTGAACCCACAATATAGCCCATCATTGCAGGAAGATAATTTTGAATTTCATAACCTCGCCTTTGCTTAAACTTTTTCTCAAAGCCGGCTGTCCAGTTTTGTGAGCCTGCTTCATGGCTGTCCATATGCAAACCGGTTAAGGGAATTCCCACTTTCTTGAGCGAATCATGCATTGCCCTGAAATAATTATCAAATTGAACTTTGGTAGCTACCGCAGAAAGTTTATCGCTCTCTAAACCCTGCAAATTTGGTCTTCCATGTTTGGTGGAAACGCCTATCGAAACACGAAAAAACCGCATCACCACCCATTTCCCAATAGGTGGAAGCCAATTCAACTCGCCTGATGAGTTTAGATTAGCTGTCAAATCGATGATGGTTTTAGGGTCAATGCCGGTAGCTTTCGAATAGGACGGCGTTTGATCCGTTTCAATATATTCAGAATTTAGCGCCGCCTTTTCTTCCCACTGGTCTATTTTTGCCTGTGAGGAGATCACCACATTTCCAAAAGGCAGGTCCTGCCTTTCATCTTTAGGGTTATTCCAATCATGAAGATTCAAACGAAAGAATTTCCCCTTTACTTCAGGAAATGCAATGGTTTTTTGATTCCAGCTAGGCGACTCGTATATCGGTTTTAAATCGCAAACTTTACGGTAATGAATGCCGTCGTCAGAAATCTCAAACTGGCCCAAATCTGGTTGTTTCACGTAGCCGGCACCAAAAAACACATCAGATGGAGGCCCGGGAATATTCATAGCACCTGTTCTCGATTTACCTCTGGCCCGAACGCGGTAGGTAATGCTACGAGCGGTGAAAGCATTATTGAAATCAAAATTGATTAATACAGATTTTCCAATTTTTTGGGCAGGAATACTGTTGAGCTTATTTTCTTTAGAAAAAACAAATGGCTTTACATCCAGCGAAGAAATATTAGTAGAAGCCTTGGGCAATTGGGTTAAACTCGTTTCCCAATTGGCTTCAGTGATAGGAAAAGCCAGCACAGCAACATCAAGTACTTTACCTGATTTACTTTTGCGGACGGGAAGTGGGAGTTTACCTACAAATCGCTGACCACCAGTTAACACGGTATCAGTTGCATCAAGCCGTTGCATACTCAATTCTTCTGTAATCCAAGGCCCGCCAGAAACATAACCATTTGATAAGTGCGTTTCGAATGTTAAGCCAAGTCTTTTGGCTTCGATTGCAGCGAAACGAAACATCTCCCACCATTTAGGCGAGAATGCCAGCAATGCATTTTCCCCTTTACCATGCTGTTGATCATAATAAACTACGCCCCCAACACCTTGCTTTTTAAATGCTTCCAAATCGGCAGTAATGCCTTCTTTAGTTGTTTCTGTGTCTCCATGAAACCACCAAAGTTTGGTTCTTGCTATATCTGATGGCTTGTAAAACTCCTTTCTAATCGATTGTAAAGCAGGTTTGTTTACTTGCGCAGACACTGGTAAACTATATACAGCAGCGGCAAAGCTCAACAATCTCATAATAAATGACATTTTTATCCAGTGCATCAGGTCTTGCTTTTCAATATTTCCAGTCGTTAATGTTCGGAAACGAAAGCTAATTGGAGGTTTCATATCTCGTCTTAAGTTTATATTTGGTTTGGTACATATATGATCTGCTATTATTAACTATTAGCACAAGGGAACATAAAAATTCCCTCGATCGAATAATTTGAGATCAATATTTTATTGAAAATTAAAGAGAATTGAATGGAGTACAGTAAGTTCCTTTAACCAAAAAAAAACCATTTTTATCCAAAGAATGGACAAGACAATACCTTGTTTTTCAGGATATTAATATTATAGAATTTAAAACAATTTCTAGAACTGATAAAGGATACTCCCATCCTCAGCGCTTAATTTACACGATTTCACAAAAGCCGTTCCTTCGAATTCCAGAAAAAGTCCTTTGATATTCCCAATCGGTTCCTTGTATAAACCCGAGTACAGAAGCTTATCGTTTACAAACAACGAAACTTTTTTATTGTGGTTTATCATTTTTACGGTTGTCCAACGGTTTAAATCCATTGTGAAATTTGAAAGATTAATTTTACTTCCAACATAAGAATGCTCACTAACGTTATTGGTGATGCGGTTGCTGCAACCGGGCGTGGCTAACCGGAAACGAATACGCTTTTTGATTCCAGAAACCTGAAATTGTGTGCTTTTGCAATAAACTCCGTTATCATCAACCTTGTTTTTAAAAATAGCCTCAAACACAAAATCTTCACCAGTATAGGCAATCGGTGTAAAATTGCATAGCCTGGTATAAACCAACCCAGCCGTATCGATCCCTTTATTTTTCAGTTGTTGGTTAGAAATATGGAAAAGGCTATCTTTTCCTGTTTTGGCAGCAATAAATTCGTAATAGTTTCGAGGCAGTTCCTCACCCTGGCGATAACCTAAACCTATCCAATTGGTAGAAGGAACATATACATTTACATAATTAAATAATTTTTTTCTGGTTTGTAGAGTAGCGGTAAATACTCCCGGAAACAGATAAACATGAGACAGTTGGTGTTTACCGGAAGTGATGTGCACCCAGGGCGTTTTGTCGCCAAAATTGAGGAACAGGCTATCTTTACTTTGAGGAGCTTCATATTCGAAAAAGGCGGTAGCAGGTAATTGCCCCTCCATTTCTAAAAACCGCAGATTGGATTTAAAATCAGCTTTATTGCTAAAAAAATTAAAGGCAATTAAGCAAACACCAACGAGGGTAATGAGTGCAAATGGCATTGCTAAGCGATAAATACTTTTTTTGGGATTTTCTTTCGATTTTACCGGAGCTTCTGTGACGGGGTTTACAAGAGGTGCCTCATCAGCTAAGTAGAGATTTTGCCCATATTTTTCCAAAGCCTGTATGGTAGCCTGCTGTGGAATGTAGTATTCATCAACTGCTATTTTTCCAAAAATTCGCTTCAAGGTATTGGTACTAATGGAAACTTTAGTATCACGAAGAATTGCCCGGCTTAGATCCATAAAATCACTGTGTTTCCATCCAACAGCTTCTCCCCTGTTGAAACGCATTTTGCAGCTCAATACAATATTTTCGAACTTAGTTTTCATTCACAATCCACAAAGGTATTTAATTTCAGTAAGGTTGGATAAACTATAATCAGCAAGTATGACCAAGTTATTGTCCAATGAAAATCCATTTTATTTCATTAACCTGATCTCGAAAACATTTCCAATTCTGGATTTCTCACCAGCCTCAAGTTTCACTGTAATAGCTGTTGTCAATAACGCTTGCGGAATGGTAAACTCCTGATTGAAGAATTGGTCTCCTTTACTCCCATCGAGCATAATTTTCGCAATGATCGTATCGTTCACAAGAAGATTAAAATTCCGGTTTTTTTCAGCGCCATAAAAGCGCAGACTGATTTTTCCTGCCTTTAGTTCCTTATTCTTCAACCTGTAACTAAACCAACCCGTTCCATTTCTAAAATGCTGATCTTTATAAATGCCACTTTCCGTTTTTTCTCCGAGAAAATCATGATCTTTTTCGGGCTGCTGCTCTCCGGTATTAACTAAATCGACCGTTTGTGCCTCTAGTTTTTGTTTTTCTTCTTCAGCAAGTTGAATAGCTTTTGCTCTTTCAGCAAGGTTCTCTGGCGAGGAATATGGGAAGTAAATCACATATCTTTTTTCGCTCATGTTGTAAAACGGAACCAATTTTAAATTTTTATATTTTGATTGATAAATGATATCTGCTGCGCTAAAAGTGGACGAACTATTTTTCGTTGCCCGTAAATCATTTGCCAGGGATGTTTTGTTTCCAGTGATTAAAGGCACCTCATTTATAGGGAAAAGTGCACCAAAAGCTATGTGCCCCATTCTGCTTCCATCTGCAATTAAATTTGGCTGCTTGAGACTATCTATCTCCGCGGCCAAAACAATCGGTCCATGTAAAAAAGCAACCCAATCCGATCCATCGGGCAAAAATTCAGCGCTGGTATGCATCGGTAATATCAGTTTTACTACATCACCTGTCGACCATAAACGATCGATGCCGATGTAACCATTTCCCAAATCTTTTCCACTAACTTTTTTGCCATTAACGGAAATTAACATTTTACCAGCTTGTACCCATGATGGATGCCGAACATTCAAAGCAAAACGGGTTTGACGCTTAAGTTTCAACTTAAACGTGGTATAATCAACATCAGGAAAGGTTGTCTGCTGAATCACTTGTATTCCTTTTTCTTTCCAATTCAGTGTTGATGGAATGAAGAGGTTGACAAATAGATCGCGATCATCATGCGCATAAATCAGTTCACCATATTTTCCATGATTTTCAAGTCCCGAACCCACGCAGCACCAGAAACTCTCTTGTGGATTTGAGTAAGTACGATAATGGCCCGGACGCATGGGCGTAAAATAGACAAATCCACCACCGGCTTTTTGAGAGGTTAAAATATGATTGTACAGTGTCCGCTCATAATAATCTAAATATGCGCTTGATGGATGAGAAAGAAAAAGCTGCTTCGTCAACTTCAACATATTATACGAGTTGCATGTTTCCGGTCCCTCGCGTGATTCCATCATAGAAGAAAAATCGTTAGCAGGATGAAAATGCTCCCGAACGCTGTTTCCACCAATTGCCACGGTTCGGTTTTTCACAACAGTTTTCCAAAAAAAATCGGCGGCATTGGCCATCGAAGAATCGCTGTCGGTCAACGCAATTTGCTCAAAACCAATAACCTTTGGAATTTGGGTATTGGCGTGCAAGCCGTTCAAAGCATCCTTATTGTTTTTGAGTGGTTTAAGAATCGATTGATCAGAGAATTGGCGGGCCAAATGAAGGTATTTCTCATCTTTAGTTATTGAATAAACGTTTGCAAAAACCTCATTTAAACCACCATGTTCGCTTTTGAGTAAAGTTTGAATTTGTTGATCTGACAAACCCGAAACTAAATCAATACACCAATCGGACAAAGCAATGAGCATTTTTTTGGCTTTTTTATTTCCGGCAATGGCATAAGCATCGTAAAGGCCTGCATAAATCTTATGGATATTGTACAATGGCACCCATCTGTCGTTTAAGGAAAAACTAGATGATTTAATATTTCCAGCTTTTATTTGCGCCCAAATTACTTTTCCGCCAGGAATCCCTGATAAATAACCGTTTCCATTTTTGATTTGGCATTTCTCCAGTTCATCAATCATGTAATCGAGCCTTCGTTTCACTTTTAAATCGCCGGTTGAAGCATACATTAACGAAAGTGCAGAAACATAATGCCCTCCAATGTGGCCATCTAAACCTGTATTTTCCCAGTTGCCATAAGCAGCCTTTTTCGGAACCAAACCTGCCTCAAGCAAATACGGCGACAAAAGTTTGTCGGCATCAAGAGCAAGCATATATGTTTTGTCGGTTTCTTGAGCCGCCAAAAACGGACTTTCCAACAAGCGAACATCAGCCAAATTAAATGCGCTAATATTATTTTGTGAGAAAGATTTTTTTGCGAAGGCAGCAATACAAATCAAACAAAGAATGAATCTCATCTTCAGATATTAATTGCCATCAGGTTTAACCAAGCTACTTTTAGGGCTATCTGGCCATTTCCAAACCATTGGATCATCAGGTTTTGAAGGATCAAAATCAGGATAATCATCAGTGATATATTTTGCAAGACCTAACTTTTGTGATTTAATACCCAAGACCACACATTTTGCAATTTCATAAGCACCATACGGATTGAAGTGCGTATTATCTGCCAATGGTTTATCTTGACCAGGATAGCTGTTCGCCGCATAATGAACTAACGCTTTTTTAGATAGCTCTTCACCTAATGCATCGTACAATTTAGCTGTCATCACATTGAGATCAATTAATGCAACATTTTCGGCAGCTGCAACTTTTCTTGCCGCATCTGGAAAATCTCCTAGGGTATTTTGAGTTTTACCATCAGCTCCAAACGATCTTCTGCTGGTTGAAGTAACAATAACAGGAATGCCACCCTTCTTTTTAAATTCAGAAACAAACATTTTCAACCGCTCGGTATATGATTTGTAGGCACCATCATTGGCTCCTTTTTCCTTTTGATCATTATGGCCGAATTCAATAAACAGGTAATCATCTGGTTTGGCAATACTTAACATTTTATCTAATCGCCTGCTGCCCGAAAAAGAACCCAATGTTAAACCTGATTCTGCATGATTGGCGATTGCTATTCCGGGTTTAAAAAATCGGGGAATCATCTGCCCCCACGATGCCCATGGCTCATCTTCCTGATTTACGACGGTAGAATTTCCAGCTAAAAACACGGTGATCTGATCCTCAACCTTTGTAATTTCTAAAGCCGCCAGCGCCGTCTGGTGGTCAAATTCCAGCGTTAATTTATCATCCCAATCCAGTTTTGTTAATTCACGTGGTTTTAAACCGACAACTCTTCCATCACTAATATTTCTATTTTTAATATTAACGATAAAAGTTTTGGTCACAAATTCCCCGGCCTTGGTTTTTACGTCTTCCAGCATTAAACGACGGGATTCTGCTTTAACTGTGGTTAACGCTGCCGCTTTTGAATCGCCAAGGGTTACGGTGATTTTGTAATTTCCCTCAGGTACTGCAACCGAAAAATAAAACGGTTGCTTGCTTCTTATTAAATCAGCTGTCAACGAATTTTTCCCGCCCCGGTCAATGCCTTCTACTTTGGTATCAAAATCGAAACCATATTTATTATTTTCCGAGAAAGAGGTTTCCGGTAAAATCTGAATGTAATTTTTAGCTACTTTTCCAGGTCCGAAGTCGAATTTGTAATCAACTTTTTGTTGAGCCCTTACATCAAATAACAGGCTTGAAAGTGCAGTGATTAAAAGTATTGGTTTAAAGTTCATTTGGTTAGTTTAATATGTGGTTTAGCCATTAGTATTTTATGTATCGATAGATCCCAATTATTTTTGGCTCGAAAATCCTGTTACATTTTCATGAATACTTTCAGACCCGGTTATACTCTTTGCTGAAACTTTTTTAAGCGAAATGTTCTTGACAGGCAGTTTCTTTTCGCCTAAAATCCTGGAAATGAATTTCACTTCTTTTGCCGTTACCTGATCTAAAAATACATTTTCGATTGGCGTAAGTCTAACTTCAACGGTTGGCACCAGATTTTTCCATTGATAGAGCACATTCGTCTCAATTCCCAGGATACCAAGATCAATTTTGCCTGCATTAATGTTTTTGGCATAAATATTTTTCACAAAACCGCCCATGCGCTCGTTGGTTTTGATGAAAATTAAATGGTTAAGTTTAGCGCCATCTTTCACCTCACAGTTTTCTATGAGCACATTTTCAATACCACCAGATAATTCGCTACCAATGGCCACCAGTTGATGACCGTTTTTAACCAAACAGTTTCTGATCACAATATTTTTAGATGGTGTTTTAAGCCGCCAACCTTCGGGGTTTCGACCTGATTTAATCGCAATGGCATCATCTCCCTGATCAAAAACGCAATCTTCTATTAATACGTTCTGACTCATTTCAGGGTCTACGCCATCATTATTGTGCCCATGTGCATAAACCTTCAATTTTCTGATGACAACGTTTTTTGATAAATAAGGATGTATGGTCCAAAATGGACTGTTCGTGATCGTTACGCCTTCTAACAAAACATTTTCGCAACGGTTAAACTGAATAAATTGCGGACGAAGATGTGCCGTATCGTTTACCATTTGCCTTTCTTTTACCGGACTGTAAGCTGATGCCAGGTTGTATAATCGTTTAATGCTTTCCATGTGCGCCTTTGGTCTGGAGAACCAGGTTTTCCAAAGATCCATTTTGGCTTTTAATTCACCTTCGCCAGTTATGGCAACGTTTTTACATTGATAAGCGTAGATGAGTGGTGAGTAATTATAACATTCCATTCCTTCCCAGCTGCTGTGTACTGCCGGCAGATAATCATTGGGATCATCAGAAAATAAAAGCACTGCTCCTTTATTTAAATGAAGGTTTACGTTACTTTTTAAGTGAATTTTCCCAGTTAGCCATTCGCCTTCAGGCACCACAACAATTCCACCATTAATTTTATTGGATTGAGTAATTGCTGCTGCGATCGCTTTTGAATTTTTAGCTTTATTACCCGAAATAGCCCCGAAATCAACAATTGAAAACTTTTTATTGCCAGAAAAGTCAGGAAATTTGACTGATGGCATTGCGAAAGGTGCTGTTACTTTAATTTCTTTAACTTTTACGGTATCGATTTTATCGCTAAAAGAAAGCGCAAATGCAGCAATCAGGATCAAAAAGAAAATTTGTCTACTCATAACAACGAACCATTTAAACACAAAAAGTGTAAAAGGATGATAATAATATTTGGTTAACTGCTAAAATAGATCAGCAGCAACCAAATATGCATAAACAATTTCTTTCCGCCATCCTGTAGCCACCCGTTCCAACTGCGTTTTAAATCGACAGGAAGCAGGGAATGTTAATTTACTGTACTTATTCCAATACTACTGCTCTTTAGGCCTTTACCAGTTACATTCAGCTGTATTTTACCAGCCTCTCGATCTGATTCAACAAGCACAACCAGCTTTCCGCTAAATAGTTTCATCGTTGGCTTTTCAAATGATTCTAATGATGTAGCATCGCCATTACACACGGCTTTAAATTTACCGGCACCTTTCACTTCAAATTTTAAAGATTGATTTGCGGTGGGGCAAGGATTACCATCTTTATCTACAACAGATACCGTTACAAAAGAAAGATCTTTGCCATCGGCTTTGATCTGGTCCCGATCTGCGCTAAGCAGAATCCGATCCGGTTTACCGGCAGTAACAATTTTTTCTTCTGCGACCGGTTTACCTTGAGCATTAAAAGCAACAACCTTTAGTGTGCCTGGTTGGTATTTCACATCCATCCACATCAATCTATACCGATTTTGAGGAGATGTTTTATCTTTTTTTCTAATCCCTAAGCTCTTTCCGTTCAAAAAAAGCTCGGCGCTATCGTAGCTGGTGTACACAAATACAGGCGTAGTTTCTCCTTCTCTGCCGGCCCAATTCCAATGTGGTAATAAATGCAGCGTGGGTTTAGTTGTATTCCATCGGCTACGGTATAAATAGTACCTGTCTTTTGGTAAACCAGCTAAATCGGATATTCCGAAATAAGAACTTCTGGAAGGCCAGCTGTTATCATAAGGTGTGGGCTCGCCCAGATAATCGAACCCTGTCCACACAAATTCGCCGATTACCCAGGGTTTATCATCCTGCATTACGAAATCATCATCCGGAAGATTAGACCAGCTGCAATATTCCATATCGTAAGAAGAAGACTGAAAATCATCATACTGTTTATCTTTTGCCTTTACTACGGGAAACTTGTAAACCCCTCTAGAACTTACTGTTGAAGCGGTTTCAGAGCCCAGAATAAAACCCTGCGGAAAAGCTTTATTCGCTTCCTCGTAAAGATGAACCCTATAATTTAACCCTGGAATATCTAACAAAGCGCCGAAACCAGATTGCATGGTGGCCTTTACCTGATCCATACCTACAGTAACAGGACGGGTCAGATCTTCACGGTGGAAGATTTCCTGCAACCATTTTGCCCGTTTCACGCCTTCGGCACCAAACTGATCAGGAACTTCGTTTCCTGAACTCCACATTACAATGCTCGGATGGTTTTTATTAGCCTTTACCAGATTGACAATATCTTTTTCAGCATCCGTATTAAAATACAGGTGATAACCGTTTTCTACCTTGGCCTTTGCCCATTCATCAAAACTCTCTGCCAAAAACATAAATCCCATTTCATCACAAAGTTCCAATTGCTCAGGCGATGGCATATTGTGCGAACTCCTGATGGCGTCGCAACCCATATCTTTTAAAATGGTTAACTGCCTGCGTAAAGCCGCAATATTTGTAGCCGCACCTAAAGGCCCTAAATCGTGGTGTAAACAAACGCCTTTAAACTTTCTTACCTGACCATTAAGACTGAAACCTTTTCCGGCCTGGAAATTAATGGTTCTGATACCAAACCGGGTTTTAACTTCGTCTTTAAGTACATTTCCATCATACACTTTAGAAACCAATGTATATAAGTAAGGGCTTTCCGGACTCCATAATTTAGGATTAGATACCTGAAGATTCTGATCGCTCTCCTGGCCAAAAAATGATTTTGCGGTATCAATAGCAATTCTTTTATTCCGATCATCAAACACCTCGTTTACAAGGCGTAAATTCGAACCATTAAGTTTTGTTTTAACGTTAACCTTTGCAAATTCAGTCTGAACAACTGGTGTGGTTACAGTAATGCCCCACTGCTCAATGCTTTTATCTTCTTTGATAATCAGGTGAACATTGCGGTACAAACCTGCGCCAGGATACCAACGCGACGATTTAGGCTTATTGTTAAGGTGGATAGCCAGAATATTATCGTTTGATTGGAGCGCTTTGGTGATGTCTATATAAAAATAATTGTATCCATAATTCCACTCACCAACAAGTTTTCCGTTTAAATAAACCCGAGGTTCACTCATGGCGCCATCTAGTTGAAGCAAAACTTGTTGCGTAGGTTTAATCGTTGGCAAATTAAGTTTTTTCCGGTACCAGCCTTCTCCTATATATGGTAATGCCCCCGTTCTTCCTGTTTTTTCTGTAGGCTTGGTTTCACCATTTTGCGTAATGGCAGTTACTTGTTTATCTATTTCTTTATCAAACGGACCAGAAATTGCCCAATCGTGTGGAATCTGAACGGTTTGCCATTTACGATCATCAAAATTTTGCGATGCAGCATCGGTAAAATTCCCCTTCGAAAACTTCCAGCCATCATTGAGTAAGATCTCAGTTCTTTGTGCTATGCTCAGAAAATGAACACATGTGAGTAGGGTTAGTATTAAAAGTACTTTTTGTTTAAACATTTCTTAGGCGCTATAATATTGGGAAGATGGTTAGGTATGGCTTTTTAATGACGGCCAAGAAACGAAAGTTTTAACAGAAAGTCAATTAAAATCAGTTAATAATAGGTAAAGATTTGTAAAGAGATTACTTACTGAATCGGCACAGCATGTGGCTGGCGAGATTGATATAAAAAACGTACTTCAGTCTCTATCATAAAACCGAATTACCTTGCACTTTAGAACATTGATCAACTGATTCGAATTGCCCTCCTTCGCCACTTTAAAAAGCCCCGCTTTGCCGAGTTTCTCTGATAAGATTTGTCAAAACGAAAAAACATAAAGTCCGGCCATCTGCCCGGGGACAAAAAACTTAATACCCCCCAGGATTTTCCTTTATTATTAAACCCAGCTATCGCGACAGAATGAAGTTAAAAACTAAGGAATCACATCAAGTTGTTTACCCGCAATATCTTCCCATCGATAGAAATGAAAAGTTTTATCATCGCTCATGGCAACCAGTAAACCATGTTTAAAATCGTTATTTAATGGCACTGAAACCACATCGATACCATCTGTTTGGTTGGCAGAATACTTAACCGTTGCTAGTAATGGGTGTTGATTTGGGGCGCCTGACTTTCCTGCTCTGTTGTAAACCTTTAATTGCCTTGATCCCTGATCAGAAACTAAAACATAACCTTTATTTCCGGCAGTTTTATAAATTGCGATCCCTTCATTATCTACGGAAAAATCGCCTTGTCCGAATAAAGAAAGTTCTTGATTTCCTTTGGCAGGATCAGCATAATATTTGCGAACGCCAAATTGTTCATCGGAATAGTAAACATAACCCAACTCGTTATCAACGGCAATGGCTTCAATTTCTTTTTTGCCACTGTATTTGCCAAACTTTCTAACTAAAGTTGCTTTAACGCTTCCTGTTCCATCATCAGCTAATAAATACTGCCATAAATATCCCCCATCTTTTGGTCCGGATTTGCGGCCAACGATTGCGTAAATTTCCCCTTTCGGATTAGTGTACATTGCAATGCCCATCAAATCGCTGAATTCTGGTCCTGTTTCCCCTTCAAAAACCGGTATCCCGCCATGATCAACAGGTTTCATATCAGGAAGGGCATACATCCTGAGCTTATGGGTGTAACGTTCAGTTGTCACCGCAATATCCGTTTTCTTGCCGGCCAGATTAAGTCCGTAGGCGATATCAACATTATCAGGTCTTTTTAAACCTTTAACAGTTTTTGCAGGAACGATTTTTCCCTTCAAATCAAAAACATATAAACCACCGTTTTCATCCTTATCTGTTCCGATTACAAGTGATTGCGCCGGGTTTGCTACATTTACCCAAATGGCAGGATCATCGGTATCGAAATCAACCGGGTCAGAAACGTAAAGTGGTTTAACTGCATCAGGGTCGATTTTTTGAGCAATTCCATTACAAGAAAAAAGCAGGCTAAAAGCAGCAATTGCAGCAATATTGATTGTATTTTTATTCTTCATTTTATTTTTTTATGCCATAAGCACCCACAAAAACAGCTGGCGCCGGAGAGCTGTAAGTTATCCCATTTTTCATTACCATTCCTGCAGCGTGGTGTCGGGTAAAGTTTGTAATTCCTTTAGTTAATGCAGGAGAATTTCCCTGTAGGTGAAAATCCCATAAAGTATTAAAATCAGCATTTGATACTGCGGTATTTACCGGATAGTTCACAAATTTAGGATCATTGGCTCCGGCAACGGTACTGATTACATCATTAACTCCGCCAATCACATCGTTTTTACCTGGCTGAAACTGGCTAACCGTAAGCTGATCAAATCCATAATACCAGTTGTTGCTGTAAGCAGAACGGGTATCTTCTGGTTTCTTTGGATCTCTTTTTATACCAAAACGGGTATTCGCAAAAAGATTGTTGTACAAATCAGCACGAACGGTACTTTCCAGCCAAACCGATCCACCTTTAGCTGTTGGCCGTCTCCAACCTGTGTTAACCATCGTATTGTTATAAATAATGATATAGGTTTGTGGCGTTTTATCTCCTGTGTTCGATAGCTTTAAAGCATTGGTGTTGGTGCTATAAACCAAGTTATAAGCAATATCAGCCAAACAGCCAGATTTAAAATTCATCGCCTCACCGCCCGTTACACCCGTAGTGTAAAAAACATTATTGGCGAAAATAATTTTTCCACCCTCAATATAAGTACAATCTTCCTGAAGATTTCTGAAAATACTGTTCTGAACCACTAACTTTCCTTTTGCATTGGAAAACCACAATGCAGGAAGATTTTCTCCGGCAACGGCTTTGTATAATCCCATTTTTACCGATGTAGATGCATCGGAAGTGGTTGAACCGGCATACTCAATAATTGTATGATCCAATACCAATTCTTCGCAGGTTGGGCCTGCCAAAATACCACCCCATAACTTACCGAATTTCTTTTGAGCGGTTTTGTAAAATTCGTTTACGGTAAATTTGATTGGATTTTCTGCCGTACCCAAGGCATACAAATTACCTTTTACAATAATTTCGGGTTTAGCAACCGTATCCATCAACACCGTAACACCTTCTTCAATGGTGAGCGATTTACCTTCCGGGATAATGATATCACCTTTGATCAGCTGTGTGCTTCCTTTTGCCCAAACGCCAGAAACTTCACCGATTGCAGCGCCATCAACAACGGTTGTATCAACATCAATGTTTGCTTTTTCACAGCCTGTTAATGCCAGAAGTGCAAGAATTAACAATTTAAAAATCTGATTCGATTTCATGTTTTTATCTTTAAAATTTCAATTAATTAAATTTATACCTAAAGCCAACTAAATAGTTTTGCCCGTAATAATCACTTCTAACCAAAGTATTTCCATCCTTTACCAAATCCTCATTGATTTTGTTATTCTCCGGATTAGTGCCTTTGATGAACAGCTTGGTTGGTGTATTTAAAATGTTATTGGCTTTGATGAAAACACTAATACCACTTTTAAATCTTTTTTCTGCCGATGCATCCATCTGGATAAATCCTTCCTGCCATAAATCATTATTCAAAAATTGAGAAACCGTATTGATTCTCGGCCCTGTATATGCTCCCGCCAGCTGTGCATCCCAACCTTTTTTGGTATCCTTGAACAATAAAGAAACATTGGCGATATGTTCAGACTGACCATAAAGCGGGCGTTCCTGATCAACCGATAGTGCCTGGATATCTCCGGTAGCTGGATTGATAGTTCTCGTTGTTTTAGGCGTAGTAATTCGCGAATGCGTGTAGGTATAGTTTGCCTTTAAGCCTATTTTACTGAAATATTTAATATAGTCTACCTCAGCGCCATAGTTATTGGCTGTACCAAAGTTTCCCGGAGTGTAATAAATATCCTGTCCGCGAACAGCATCAGCCTGAAAAGTATATTCAATCGGGTCTTTGATGCGTTTGTAAAATGCACCTACAAGCAACTGTTCTGATGCGCCAGGGAAAAGCTCATATCTTAAGTCAAAGTTATCGGCCAGGGCACGTTTTAAGTTTGGATTGCCACGCTCCTGATACTCTTCGTTAACCACCTTACCCGGTACAATTTCATAGAAACCCGGCCGGTTAAGCGCTTTGTAATAAGACGCATGTAATTGTGCCTTATCAGTGATGAAATACTTTGCAGTTAAGCTTGGCAAAACATCAGTATAAACTTGCTGTCCTTTCGGAAAGGTTTCTCCAGCCGGAAAAAGTAAATTATAGCCCTGGGCGGTATGTTCTACCCTTGCACCACCAACAATTTCCAGTTTATCAGCGGCATATTTAAACATTCCATAACCTGCTGAAATTTTTTCGGTTGCATCATAGGTTAGTGGATTGGCTACTGCACCTGTTGGGTTGCTCACCACGAGGTTTAAATCAGTATAATTTTGAAAATCAACTCCATATATCTTGCTTGCATCGGCAGCACTTGGTGCCAGCGTGTAATTATTAAAGAAACTGCTCCGCTGCTTATCGCGATATAAACCACCAGCCATTATATCCAGCTTATTTTTACCAATATCGATTCGGTAAGAAAGATCCAGATAACCTGCTAAATCTTCATCAGTGTTGCGCTCCCACCTGCGATTTACAGGCGAAGTATTAACCAAACTCAAACGTCGGCTTTGAAAATTCTGCTGGATTCCGTTTAAGCTGATACTGGTATTTTCAGGCACATCGTTCTTAGCTGAGGAATACACCGCAGACCATTGTAATTTAAATTTTCCATCGAAAAATTTATGGTCGCCATGAAGTGTACTGTTGTAAATCTGTTGTTCGGTTAAGCGGCTACGGGTATTGTAAACCAGTTCAGCATTGCCCAGCGCAGGATTATAAACACCGTTATAAGTTGTTGTCACTGCATCCCTTAATTGTTCGTTCTTTAAATTTACGTACACGTTGTAAAGGCTTAATTGGTGGTTTTGATTAAAAACATAATCAACTTTTCCATGTAAACCTGTACGTTGTTGCTGCTCCGAAAATTCCCTGTAGCTTTTATTCGTGATCACAGCATAAGCGTCTGTTCCGTTTACAGCAGTATTGTAAAAGGTGCTGTTACTGCCGCGATAAGTATTTTGATAACTTCCGGCTAAAACAACACCCAATTTATTGTCTAAAAACCGCTGGCTGAGTGACAAACTACCAATTAAATTCGGTGCCGGATTTTTATATTTATAATCAAGCGTTCCTTTCGTAAAATCGTTTTGTGTAGCAGTATAGCTTTTGCCATTCAATTCGTAAGGCGATTTATAATTAATATCTGATGAATTAAAACTGGCAAATTTCCGATCGATGAAGAGTTGACTGTAACCGGATGAAACATTTGCGTTTACCTGAAATTTGCCTGGAGCATTTTTCATTACCATGTTAATTGCACCGCCAATGGCATCACCTTCAAGGTTTGGTGTGAGTGTTTTATAAACTTCAAGTCGATCAAGCAAATCAGATGGAAAAAGATCGAGCGGTACATAACGGTATTTATTATCAGGACTTGGGATTTTAACACCATTTACTAAAGTATAATTGTAGCGTTTATCCATCCCCCTTAAAATGGCATATTGTCCGTCGCCATTGCTATTACGCTCAATAGATACTCCTGAAATACGTTGCATGACATTGGCAACCGTTAAATCAGGAGAAATCTCAATTGACCTGCCTGAAACGATATTCATGATCTGTGTCGCATTTTTTTCCAGCCTGCGGGCACCCTGATCGGTTGAGCTTACCGTATTTGATTTGATGGTTACATCATCCAGCGCTTTTGAATCACTTTCCATATAAAACTTTAAGTGCTCATTATCTTCTTTCTCTACCATAATGGTTTTGGTTATGGTTTGATAAGTAATGTAACTTACACTAATGTTAGCTAGCCCTGTCGCCATGCCTTTGAACTCAAATGTACCGTCAAGACCAGTGTTGGTTACCCGCCTGGGATTATCAAGTACAACCGTGGCGCCTACAATGGCCTCGCCGGTTTGCCTATCATAAACGTGTCCTTTAATTTTTGTAGCGTTGGCTGTGCCAGTACAAAAAAGAAGAAGAAATAGAATTTGTAAAAGTTTATTCATTGCGTTTGGTCATATCTTTTTATTATCGACATGGCAAAGGTGTGTACACGCATCCACACTGAAAAATTTAGCGGGTTACATAAAAGCAACAGCGTTACTATAGGCATATATCAGAAAGCAACACCAATAAATAAAATATTGATTATCAAGTAGATAACGCAACCTAAAAGCGCCGTTATGCTTTTATTACCGTTACATTAACAAATTGTTAAGCATGTAAATGGCGATGAAAATCGATTTTTAAATTTGAATTGTAACGGCTAAAGTGCCTGAATAAATGCTGATAAATTATCGCCCTGCGAAAGATTTAGTTTCTTTCTTAAACGATATCTCGATACGCGTAGGCTATCTGTCGAAATACCCAGCAAGGTTGCCACATCAGTAGAATCAAGATTCATTTTAAGCAAAGCGATTAACCGCATATCTGCTGAGGTAAGCTCATTGCTAAATTTTCTAAGATTCTCCAGGAACTGATGGTGAACCTGTTCAAAAGCCTGCGTAAATTCTTTCCAGTTTCTTTCGTGATTAAAACTTTGGTTAATCTCCGTTAAAATATGATTCATTTGTTTTTTCTGGTCACGTTTATCATCCTTTACCATTGCCTGCAACGTATTACGCAGGTTTTCGAGAAACTGATTGTTTTTGATCAGATTTAAAGTATGCGTAGAAAGTTCACGGCTTTTTACCTCCAGCTGTTGTTTAAGGTTTTGCTCTTCCAACTGAAGATTTTTTAATTCCAGACTGGTTAAATCATGTTCAATTTGCTTTTGCTTACCCAACATTTTTTCGTCCCTTAGCTTAAACCGTTGCCTGCTAAAGATCACAAACCCAAGAATAATAAGCAGCACTACCACGATTGTGGCAGCGGTTACAATAATCCTGTTGATTTTTTTATCTGCATGAAGTTTATTGATTTCATCTGATTTTTTATTGATATCATAAAGTACCTGCAAAAAAGCCACTTGTTTGGCACCATCTTCCGAATACAGATCTAAGGTGTACTTGTAGCCCAGCTGGATATAATGATAAGCGCTATCCATTTGATTTAACAACTCATAAGCCTTGCCCAAATCTCTACAACAAGATGCCAATTGGTAAGCATTTCCGAGCTTACTTGCCAGGTGCATGGCTAACCTGGTTTCCGTTATACTCTTGCTGTAATTTCCGGTTTTACGTAAGATATCGCCGAGGTTATTAATGACTTCAATGCTGCCCAGTTCATTATGGTCTTTTTGATATAAGAAAAGTGATTTTTTGAAGTGCTGGTCTGCCAATTCATATTTTTCCAGGTCTTCGTATATGCTGCCCAGGTTTTCATAAATTTTAGCAGCACCACTCCTGTCGTTGGTTTTTTCGATAATTTTTAGCGCCAGCCTTTGGTACACGAAGGCACTATCAAAGCTTTTGCGTTTTTCGTAAAGCTGGCCGATGTGACCATATACCATGGCCTGACCTTTTAGATCCTTTTGTTTTTTATAAATCGATAATGCCAGCGAATAGTTTTTCATCGCCTTATCTGGTTGTTTAATGTAGTAGTATAAAACCCCGACATCGCTTAGGTTCGCAGCAAGTGACAAAGGTTTACCGTTATTGCTGAATATTTTTTCTGCTTTTAAAAAGAATTCTAATGCCTGCCTAAAATGTCCCTGGCGATAGCAAACCCTTCCCATTTGCTGTAAACATTCTCCCTCCAAAACCACGTCATTGTGTTCAATTGACCATTGGTATTGTTTCTTTAGTTCAACCAAAGATTCTATCGGCTTTTTTACGTCGGCAAAAGCAGGTCCACCGAATTCGGCTTCCTGACTAAAGGCACTCCAGGTGAAGAAGAATAAGATTAGGCAAATGCCGAAGTGTTTTTTCATGTCGAAGGATTTATGGCGACAAAGAAAGACCGGCCATGTTAAATTAAGGTTAAACCCATAAATTAAATCAATAAAAAAAAGCTGCCTCACCAATATTTTGTTAAATGTTAAATCATTTAATCCAAAATTTTAGAGGCAGCCTTTGGCGAAAAAGAGTTCCTTTTTAAGGTTTACGTAAAGTGGTTTCGTAAATATTTTTACCAGTGTGATCAATGATTTTTGCATTCAATCGGTTCTGATCAATTGAAAAGTACATAAAACCATAATCTGATGCCTCAAATTTACTGTAGGGTATTCCGCTGCTTACGGGTGTAACCTCCGAACCTGCCCCGGAAATAAACTGATGCGTGATGCCCGGCGTTACCAGATGTTGTAGCGAATGATCATGACCTGATAAATAAACATCAACCTTATTGCGCTGGAAGATATCTTCGAGCACTTTCCTGACTGCTAAGGTATCGTAGTTTTTAATTCTTGGCCCAACCGTATAAATTGGATGATGCCCCATCACCATTTTCCACTTTACATCTGGCCCTGCATTTTTTAATGTGTCATCCAGCCATTTTAGTTGTTTTTCTGGATGCTGATCTTGCACCCAGGGTTTGTACTGCTCACTTTGATGGAATTCAGGAATCAGCGGACAAGTATCGATATAAATCATTAACACCTTTCCGCCACCCTTAATGGGCACTTCTTTTGAATAATAGCGTGATGGCATTTTCCATCGCCGGCTGATTTTGCTGTACCTTACCTGCGCATCCGGATCAGAAATGTAATCGTGGTTTCCTAGAATCGGATACCAATCCCATTGCAAAGTAAAATCTGTATAGATATTTTCGAAAGAATAATGCCACAGTGGATCGTGTTCACTGGTAACCCCTTTCGGGTAAAAATTATCGCCTAACGAAATAATAAAATCATTTGGGTTTTCGGTTGCCCACTTCCCCATCTGTTTGGCCACGTGAAGCTGGTGATCCGCACCGTTTCTGCCCCAATCTCCAACGGCCATAAAATGAACCGGATAATCATCCTTTAATTCACTTCTTGGTGCAACATCCTCACTTTCCAAATGTGTTTCTCGGGTTTCGGCAAACGAGTGTAATGGCGCAAGCATGCCTGCACCTAGAGCGCCTAACGCTGTTCCTTTTACAAAATCTCTTCTCTTCATTTTAGTAACCTGTATTTTGTTTAAGGTTTTTATTAAGCACCAACTCTGTTGCAGGAATTGGAAAAATGTCGCGGTAAGCACCTTCATTACCTGCTTTAAATCCCCATTTGCCCTGATATTTGCCAAAGCGGATCAAATCATTTCTGCGCCATCCTTCCCAGGCTAGTTCGCGTCCGCGTTCTTCCAAAATCCCGTCTAAAGTAATGGTGGTTACCTCTGCCGCCTTTGCACGAACACGCACCCGGTTTACCAGTTTCACTGCTTCAGCTGTCGATCCATTGGTCCTCAGTAAAGCTTCAGCTTTTAGCAGGTAAACGTCTGCCAACCTGAAAATTGGCATATCATTATTTTGAAAACGTGTACTGCTGTTTGTATTTGGATCAGGATAAAACTTAATTGAACGAACGCCTCTGGAAATACCCCCCACTTCAGCGCCTACATCCATGGTTTGATCATTGGTTAAAATGATTTCAGGAGTAAAATTTAATTGAGCAGAACCATTCATAATTGGCGTGGTGCCATCAGCTAGAAACTGCCTGCCAGCAAGCCAGGTGGCGTTACGTACATCCCCAGGCAGATTAAAGGTATCATAAAACTCTTTTAAGGTACATTGCGCATTACTCGGACTAAAAGGAAGATTATATTTTGCCCTTAAAGTGCTGTGCAAGGTATAGCGGGTAATGGCATTTCCGGCAGAATAATTGGCATCGTAAATGGCAGCAAATATGGTTTCTGTGTTGGCACCATTGGAAGGCGAAAAGAGTGTATTGTAATCGCTCACTAAAGCCATGGATGTGCCATTGATGATTTTATCGCCATAAGTAATCGATTCGGCATACATCGGCTTACCAATATATTGTTGGGCGTTAATATAAAGTTTTTGCAATAACGCATAAGCCATCCATTTTGTCGGGCGACCATAGAACTCAGCGGTAACAGTAGCAGGAGCTGATAATCCTTCAGAAACAGCCAGAAGTTCTTTTTCGATATAGGCAAAGACTTCAGCTTTTGTAGATTGTTTAGGGCTTTCAACACTTCCAAAACTGGTAATCGGCACATTGCCAAACATATCCATAATGTAAAAGTAGTACAAGGCCCTCATCGCTCTGATTTCATTTAAAAATTGAATTTTAGTAGGGCTGTCTACCGATTTTTCGAGCAAATTCAATACCCGGTTACAATCGCTGATGCCAGCGTAACCCCATTGCCAGGCACTTTGAACAATGGGCTGATCGGGTAACCAGTTGTGTTTGTGCAAAGTCTGGTATCTGCCCTGATCATAATAACCGCCATTTCGGGCTGTAATAATGGCTTCTTCACTGGTTAATTCGTAAATCCGCCAAACATCCGTACCAAAACCTGAATTAAATTTTTGGTAGACCGTTCCGGTTGCCGCCACAAAAGCATCTGGGGTTACCGGAAAATTTTCACTGGTTAATTGTGATTCCACATTTACATCCAGTTTAGTACAAGCGCTTAATGTGAAAGCCACTAACGCCGCCGCTGTTATATATTTTTTCATATTAAAAGTTGTAAATATTATAGATTGAAGTTTAGTCCAAAAATTGCCGAACGGGTTTTAGGATAGAAATTACGATAATCAATACCTGGGGTTTGACCAGCCATATTAATTTCCGGATCTACACCTTTGTATTTGGTTATGATGAATAAATTGTTTCCGGAAGCATAAAGGCGCAAGCTTCTGCTGCCTTTCATTTTGAAAGTGTAGCCTAAAGTTGCATTATCCAGGCGCAGGTAAGAACCACTTTCCAGATAACGGTCAGAAACAAATTGAGCTTTATCATCATTAATCGATTCGGTAAGGGCTTCCTTCGCAATGTTGGTTTGAAAAGCGTAAATAGGTGCAGTCATATCAGCAAGCGTTGCATTCAGGATTTTATTACCATAAACACCACGGATGAAAAAGTTAAAATCAAATTGTTTGTACCTGAAAGTATTGTTCCAACCGTACAATAATTTGGGTTGCGCTGAACCGGTAACATCAAAATTTTCAAAACCGGTATTGGCTGTTGATGCATTTCCAGCTTTATCGTAAAACATCGATTTTCCTGCGGCATCCTTACCTGCATACCTGAGCGTGTAAAAAGAACCTAAAGGCAACCCTTCTCTAATGATCTGATATCCCAAAGCACCCGATTGTCCTCTACCGCCTACACTTGCCGTATAAAATTCGCTGGCCTGAAATAAATCGTTTGAGATTGAGGTAATTTCGTTTTTGTTATGCGATAAATTAATCGCTGTATTCCAGCTGAAGTTTTTGGTTTTAACGGGCGATGTATTCAACGTAAATTCGATACCCTTATTCGTCATTGCGCCAACATTTGCAGTTAACACATTAAATGGATACTGTGTTGTTGATACGGAGTAAGGTGCAATCAGATCTGTCGTTTTTTTGTTATACACATCAAGTGATCCGGAAACTTTATTTTTGAAAAGGCCAAAATCCAAACCAATGTTTAACGTAGCGGTACGTTCCCATTTCAAGTTGGGATTGTCATTTTGTGTCGGGCCAATTGCCGTTAACCACTTGCCGTTGGAGTAAAAATAAGATCCACTTTGTGCGCCATAAATAAGTCGGGCGGTGTAGGCATCAAAACCGATTGAATTTCCAGATACGCCGTAACCAGCACGTAGCTTTAAGTTATCAACGAAGGAAACATTTTGCATAAAGGCCTCGCGATCAATATTCCAGCCTGCAGAAACTGAAGGAAACATTCCCCATCTGTTGTTAATACCAAAGGCTGATGAACCATCCCTACGAATGGTGGCCTGCAGCAAATATTTGCCTTTATAGTCATAGATGGCTCTTCCATAAAAGGAAATCAATCGAAGGGTAGAAATGTAATTGCTGCCATAATTTACTACCGTTGAGCCGTTACCATTACTTAAGCCCAGGTTGTTCCACAACAAATCATCTGAAACGAAATTTTGCCCTGAAGTTTGAAAACCATCGCCATTGCGGTTTTCCTGCCACGAGTAACCAGCCAGTAGTTTCAGGTTATGGTCGCCAAAGCTTTTATCGTAGTTAAAATAACCTTCAAATACCTTTTGCGTGTTCTTTACTGACGAACGTTCTGCGTAACCGTTAAATCCCTGTTTTAACATCGAAAACCGGTTATTGTACAGGTTTTCATTAATCTGCTCACTTTGCACGGAAACCATTGCATTGAAATCCAATCCGTTTAAAATATTGGCTTTAACATTACCATTAATTAAGTAAAGATTGGTTTTGCCTTGAAAAGTATTGTTTTCAAGCAAGGCAACCGGATTATAATAACCACCCGTTCCGGTTGTTCTGGTCGGGTCTTCATAAAAACTTCCATCTGCTTTTCTAACACCAACAGTCGGTAAATACGTAAACATATTGTTGTAAACCTGGCTTGCAATCCTATCATTTGTGGTATTGCTATTGGTTAAGTTCAAATTTATTTTCAGGCGGTTATTCAATAATCTTTGTTCCATATTGGCCCTGGCAATGAACCGTTCCATCCCTGAACTTTTAATAATACCCTGATTATCAAAATAATTTAAACTGGCGCCATACGATGAATTTTCTCCACCTCCATTAAAATTCAAGTTGTGGTTTTGAGAAATACCTGTTCTAGTTACCTCATTAAGCCAATTGGTATTGCTGTCATCATCACTTATTTTATCCAATACCTTACCGTTATCTCTTAAATAGGTTCTTAATTCATCGCCTGTGGCCATTTCAATACTATTAGAAATAGTTTCAGCTGCAGCATAAGCACTGTATGAAAGTTTCCCAAGCCCTTTGCCGGAGTTTTTGGTATTCACCATGATAACACCGTTCGCTGCTCTTGAGCCATAAATTGCGGTTGATGAAGCATCTTTTAATACCTCCATACTTAAAATATCATCCGGTGCTACCAGATCGATCGATGCCCCTGGAACACCGTCAATCACATAAAAAGGTTCTTGTGCGCCTTCCCTAAAACTCGATGGACCACGTAAAATTACGGCAGGCTTATCAGTTGGATTACCGCTTCTGGTAATATTCAAACCTGCCACCTTACCTTGCAGCAACTGTCCGGGAGAACTCACTACACCCCGGTTAAATTCATCTGGTTTAATGGAAGTTACGGCACCGGTAATTTCGTTTCTTTTGCTTTTACCATAACCGATTACCACTTCCTGCAAATCATTTGACGCTTCTTTTAATTTTATACTCAAAGCAATTTGCTGCCCTGCGGTAACGGTATAACCCGAAAGCGTATCAGATTTAAAACCGATGGAACTGAAAATAAAACGATATGGACCACCAGGAGCAATGTTTGAAAAGCTGAATAAACCGGTGCCTGATGAAGTTGTTACCGCCGATTTGCGTGTTTTTTCATGCTCTGCTTTAACGGTTACTCCGGGAATTCCCTGTCCCGTAATATCCAGAACAATTCCTTTAACGGGTTGCTCCTGTGCCAAAAGTGGACTTGCCCAACCGATGATGCCGAGGCATAACATACGTTTTAGCATGTTTAATCTTTTTGAATACATAATGATTTGTGTGGATGCTGTTTGGTTATATTAATTGGATTTTTGAATAAAAAATTCGTTTTCTGATACCTTAATAAAAGTCATGTTATTAATGAGGCATATTACCTTAAGGATGTCTTCTGGTTGTTCCCTTACCGTATCAACTTTGCCTGTAAAAGTGATGTGATTGATTTCTTTTTGATCGGTGCTGATTTTAATTCCATATGCTTCGTGCAAGAGATTGAATACTTTCGCCAATGGAATATTTTTCATATTAATTACAGTGCCCTCATGTGAAATGGTTTCTGTAGGCGCTTTAACTAATTTTATTGGACGGATGAATTTGGCAGATTCCAGATTTGGATCATACATTAAAGTGGTTCCAACGGTAGAAATGTATGCCAGTGGCCTTTTGGTTTTAACATTTGCCACAACAATCTTCCCTGTATGCAGCTTAACAGAAATGTTTTTTCCTTTGGTATTTATGGTAAAAGAAGTGCCAAGAGCAGTAGTTTTTAAAACACCTGAATACACGCTAAATGGCCGCGAAGTATTTCTTTTAACCTTAAACTTTGCTTTACCGGTTAAATAAACATCACGCAGTTTTTGATCGAATGCATTTTTAAATTTAATACCAGAATGTGGATATATCGTTACCAGTGAAGCATCCGGCAATTGATAATTAAGTATTTCCTGAGTGGTATTATTAATGGTTTTCCAGGTATTTTCTGCTGCGACTGGTTTAATTGTAGTTTTGGCAACCAGGTTGATTTTTGCACTTTGGTTGCTAACATTGTTTACGCCCAGATACAATGCAAACCCTAAAAGCACCGTTACACAAGCCGCAGCAGCATATTTACTGAACCGGATTAATTTGATTCTTCTGGTTTGCTTTTTTGCTTGCTTGGCGAAAATTTCATTGAGCACAAAACGATGCATCTCTTCTGATTTGGCTGAAGACAATGCCTCATTGGATTCAAAAGATTGCCATTGCTGATCACTAAAATTTTCCTGAATAAACACCTCATTACTGAGCTTGCGTTTTCTTCCTTTGTTTGGCTTCATACCATAATTACGTATGCCGCCCGGTTAGCCCCCACGGGTTAACAATAACTTAATATAGCTACATGAATATGGTGAACATATAATGCTTTAACCGCGATAAAACCTTACCAATATGGTTTTCGACGGTTTTGGTTGAAATACCCAGCATTTCGGCGATTTCAAGATATGAAAGTCCATTATTCCGACTCAGGTTAAAAACCATTTTTCGCATCGGCGGCATCGCCTCTATTTCTTGCTCGAAATGTTTTAACATATCCTTACTTTCAATCATTTTCATCAAATTATCAGTGAAAGGATATTGGCTGGATTGTGTGTTGTATTTTAATCGGGTTGATTCTTTTCTCAGTTCATCAATCATTACCTGGCGAGCCATACCAAAAAGCTGAACATTTAATTCGGTGGTTTCGCTCAACGAATTTCTTTTTTCCCACAAACGGATAAAGCAAAGCTGAACAACTTCTGTAGCAATATATTCTGATTGTGTTTTCTTAAAAACAAACTGATAAATCTGCTTGTGATAACGGGAATATGCCTCATTAAAAGCCGGCAGTTCTCCTGCCCTAATTTCGCGTATCTTATCTTGGATCATTGAAGCCACAAAATTATAGGCTTACACGCAAAGGTATTTTAATTTAATATTACCAATGTGTAAAGTCTCCCCTGGCAAACGTCAATGTTGTTCATGATCTTTCTGACCAATCTCACCCAAGAGTTTAGCTTTTTTGTTGACATCAAATTTGCAGGTAAAACATTTGCTTTACGCGATTGAAATTAGGCATGAAAAAAGCATTTGATGAATTGATCAGGGCTGCAAGGTCATTCTTAAGCTACTCATCAGTACACATTAGGGAGTAAATTAAGTAACGACTTGAGCAGAAAATCTTTCGCCACATTTAGAATAATCTCCAATAGAAAAAGTTCCGTGAAACCGAGATAGGATGAAAAGATTTAAGGGGTCTAACACATGTACATTTTGTTATCGAACCTCGCGAAAACCATAAGCCAATATTAATGATCTGTATTGGAAACAATTAACATAACCTACATCCAACAAGTATAAACCATTTATCCATCATCCTAATTTTATGATTTAAAAATAATGGAAGTTTCGTCAAGTGCGTTGGCTTTTTATTATGTTTACTACATCTTTTTAAATCAAATGATCTCTAAAAAATATTTCTTTCAATTCCTGCTGATCGCCTTGCCTTTTTTAGTAAGCGCACAACAGCAAAATGACGACGTTGGTAAATTTTCAGTCTCCCCCGCATTTGAGTTGATGCGCTCTACCCACAGTAATCTTTTTTATGCACCTTCGTTAAAGGTGAACTACCTTTTCAGCAACGGACTTGAGCCAGGAATCGGGATTGAGTATTCAAGCACACCAATACATCACGACAATGGGTACGTGTTATACCAAGTGAGGTTCCTGCCAGTTTATGGCAACTTGAAGTACAACTTTAAAACAAGTAAAAAAATCAGACCCTATTCCGAAACCTCGCTTGGGATTTCATTTAACCAATATAACCGTGCGGAAGACCCTACACCAGATGTAAAGACGAAGGTTTCAGAACAGGGATTTTATGTTTACACCGGGTTTGGTGCTAAATATCGCATCAGCCAAGGTATAAATACTTTTTTGGCTGTCGGATTTAAAGGTTACAAAATGAGTACGAACGATTTGGATATTAATCCTCACGGACTTTCATTTACACTTGGTTTTACATTTTTATAAGATGAAGGGTTTTGGATGGTTGTTGGTTATTAGTATACTTCTGCTGAATAGCTGTGCAATCTTCAAACGAGAGCGGGTACATGAAAATTTCGGTGTAGAAAGCCGGGAATTTAATTTGCCTGTTTTCTTTTATCCTGCAAAAAATCCAGCTGCAAAAAAACTGCTTATCTTTCTTTCTGGCGATGGTGGCTGGATTAAGTTTGAAGATGATCTTTCTTTAATGTTTGCAAAAAACGGTTTTCACACGATTGGAATTAATTCAAGAGATTATTTCTGGAAGCAAAAAACACCAGAAGAAACCGGAATAGACATCAGTCAGCTCATCAGAAAATATGCCCTGAAGTATCAAACGCACCAGATTTATTTATGTGGATATTCTTTTGGCGCCGACATTATCCCTTTTATCTACAATCGATTGCCATTCCGAGCAAAAAGACATGTAGTGGCTTTAGAAATGTTATCACCCTATTCTACTACCGCTTTTAAAGTTCGATTCGGCGATCTCACTAATCTCTCGAGCGACAATAATCCATATAAGGTTAACCAAGAAGTTGAAAAAATCAATGTGCCGATCTACTGTTTCTACGGCATAGAGGAGAATGAAAAGCCGCTCGAATCCACCATTCAGAAAAACTTCATATTAAGCAAGCTTCGAGGGGATCATCATTATGAAGAAATCGAATATGAAAAAATAGTTTCCGCTTTGAAAACAAAAAAATAACAATGAAAAAAATCTCCTTATACGTGTTTTTGCTGATTGGTTTTTATGCCTTTCAGGCAAATGGACAAGATATGTCAAAATATCCCCTATCCATTAAAAAAAAGAACAGCGCCAAACGCATTATTTTTTACCTGAGCGGTGATGGCGGAATGAACAGCTTTTCACAAAGTGTTGTAGATGCCCTGTCAGAGAAGAACTTTGCAATAGTTAGCCTGGATAGTAAAAAATATTTCTGGGATGCGAAAACCCCGGATAAGCTGGCGCAGGATTTGAATGGCATTATTGCACATTATTTAAAAGCCTGGGATAAGGACGAATTTTCGATTTTAGGCTATTCATTCGGTGCGGATGCCGCTTTATTTCTTGTACCACGTTTAGCCAAAGATTTACAGTCAAAACATCAATCCACAGTCGTATTGTCTCCATCAACATCCACCGATTTTGTGGTGAAGCTTACCGACTTGATTGGTTTTGGTAACAAGGAGGCCAAATACAAAACCGTGCCTGAACTTGCCAAAATCAATAGCCCTTTAATGATAATTTTCGGCCGCGATGAAGATGATAACATTTACAAGGCTTTTCCAGAAAGAAAAAACATCAGCAAAATCCAAATTCCAGGTTCACATAAATTCAATAACGATATTCAGAAAGTTGTCAGCACAATCCAGTCGGGTTTATAAACTAACTACCCTCTGATATCCGTTTTAAAGCGTTCGGCACTTGCAGCAAATGGTAATGGTGACTGTAGATCAGATACTTTTTGCGCCATGATGGATAAAATTTTTCCTTGTATTTTCTCAATCCCTTGAATTGAGCAAAAGCCTTTAGGTTATCATAAGCATACTTAATGGTTTTTTGAGTAAAATCAGGCCCATCAATGCCCGAAAGTGGGGCAAGTCCTAAATTTACACTTTCAAAGCCCTCTTCTTTGAGGTACAAAAACGTTTTTGCCAGCAGCATATCCAAAACACCATTTGGTGCATCGGTCTCCTTCCTGATTAAATCATAAGTTGCCTCCCCTGGCGCATAATCCGGAACTAGGTTTAAGAATGCGTAAACTTTTTCCTCCTGATCCTCAATGGTTAGAATAACCTGGTTTTTTAGAATGCTCTTGTCGAAAACGCCTTGTGTAAATGCAACTTCTTTCTGGTTTAAATCGCGAAGCCAATTATCAGAAACCGTCTGCAACTTTTGTAACAGACCTTCCTTTTGCTGTCCTTTATAAACCTTAAATACATAGCCTTCACCACTCAATCTGTTGATTGCACTTCTGGTGGTTTTCATCTTCCCGCCATCAATGGTAAAAGCCCGAAGATCAAGAATCGCCTCTTCGCCAATGGGAATATACTTTTTGCCAACGGCTTTATACATATCCAGGGAATCTTCGTCCACGCGATAATAAGCTGCAATAAAACCATTCTCCCGACAACGTTCCTCAAATTTTTCAATCATCGTGATTTTATCAGCCATATTATCTGCAACAGGATCTTCCAATACGAGCGCAAAATGCCTGGTAATTTTGAAACTGATAAATGCCGTCCGGGTATCGTTAAAGTAAATGAACTTATCAGGATAGGTTTTGAAATAGTCAAGTGCCGAATTTCCGTTTGCAGCCATCAGCAAATCAGCCTCCTTAAATTCTTCAGGGCTATTGTAGGGTTTTGAAAAATATGGTTTTAATAAACTGAAGATGATGAACAGGATCACCACCCCACTTGCTGCGTAAATCGACTGCTCGAAGTGGATACCGAATTTTGTTAACGGGTGCAAAGCCTTATCATCAATAAAGAAGATTACCTTCAGCACAGCTGTTACCGAATCAATAAACTTGAACTCTACACCGAAATGTCTTTTCTCCATAAAGTAGAAACCCAATACACCATAAGCAAATACTGATGCAATGGCATAGATAAATACGCTGTAGCTAATTTTAATAAATTTAGGATGAGGCTTGAGTTTATAGTTATCTCTGGTATAAAATAATGACGAGCCAGCAATCAGCGCAAGTGCAGCCTCTTCATAATCCGCAGCCTTTAACAAATGGCCGATGATGGAAAATAAGGTTAGCGATATGGCAACATACCAGGCCCTTTTAGATCCTTGAAGTAAAAAGATGCTTACCATAACCAGAATCAGACCAAAAATGAGCACCAATGCGTTACTGGTTACGATTAAATCCTCGGGCAGAATATTTTTGACCAACCTTAACCTTGTAGGAATGGATGGCGTAATGGAAGAAATAATATTCACCACGCCCAAAATAAGGATAATGAAAGCCGGCAGGATACGAAGAATGATACTGTCTTTTTTTAGAATAAATGCAATCACACCACCGATTAAAGGCAGCCAGAACTCGAAAAACCTGAACATTAGGGTAATGGTTGCTGCTGCAATAAGCGGGAAGCCGAATTGACCGAGAATGAAGGTAAGCGAAACCTCAATGGTACCCAAACCACGTAGAAACGGCGAAGCAATGAGCAAAATGACCATGACGATATAGCCTACAATTGCAGCGGGAATGCTGGCTTGAAAACCCAATGCCAGCATACAGATATATAAATGAACAATGCCAATAAACTCAATCGCAATGGAAACCAGCAATGTTAACCAAAACTGCTTTCTGCTGATTTGTTCCTCGATCATATCATCAAAAACAGTTGAAAGGGATGGTCTGATTTTAGCGATGTAGCGATAGGCCCAGCCCTTTTTCGAGATGGAGTAAATGGATACAAAAAGAAAGCCGGTAAGCAACAATAAAAAAATAAAACTCCAAATTTCAACCTGACCTAATTTAGTTGATAGCAAGGCAATACCCAGAACAGGAATTGCAACCACAACTACGGATAGAATTCCGCAAAAGGCAAATAGTGTAGAGGAAAGATGGATTTTGGATTTAGATATACCTTGTTCCTCAATTTCCCGGGTAAAAAAAATGAGGGAAGAAAAGCCTCCGGCAGGTAAGAATATGCTGATTAAATTACGTTTCAAAAAAAGCTTGATGGCATTGCCTAAGGATAAGTCGACATTTAAAGCCTTGAAACTGTGCACATACATTTGGCCCTGGGCAACAATATAAACCCCGGTTAACAAAATACCCAATACAATGTAGAGAGGTATGGAAGTCTGGAGTTGCTCGCTTATTTGCACAACCTCTACATGCTGTGCCCTTATAAAAAAAACAGCCATTCCGAGCATGAAAACCGCAAGGAAGAATTGCCAAAAAAACTTATTGTAAACGAGGTTGGATAGAAATGATTTTGCTTTGTGCATAGTAAATATTGATCATGACAAAACACAAAAAATTGTTCAGCACTGATCAAGGGATGGTTAATAATTAGTTCTTCAATTACTAAAGTAAAAACATTTTATTAAACAACCACCCCAATAATTAATTTATTCGTATCAAAACAGCAAGCAATTTAAAGCTTACGGCAAATCTTAAACTTTTAGCAGGGATTAAGCCTTGGGCATGGTATTGCGTACCTAAACCAAGAAGCACAATTTTGAAAGGATGGCCGATCAATACGTATAGCGATGTTAAGCTTAGCTGAGGATTAAGCCTAAACTTATTAAATAAGCTGCAAGAAACATCCGTTATCCTGCAGCTATCAATCATTAACTATAATTAAGTTCTTATTTTTCTGCGATCACTTCACCGCAGGTAAGCATATTTTTTGGATAATACGGGTTTTCAATTTTCTTATCATCACTAACCCATGTAGTTCCCATCATCGGACATTTTTGCTGGTAAAGCTTCATATTTTCAGGCTTTACTTTTTCTACGATTGACCAAAATTGAACGGATAACTTTTCGAATAACTTCCGCTGATCATTTATTGATGGTGAAACCGCAATACTGTCAGCTAATGCTTTGATATCTTTACGGGCAGTGGTAGCTGTATTCATTTCTTCCAGCGTCAACTTCTTAAACTTATATTTCCCGAAAGTGGTAGAAAATTCTGATGCAGCTGTTGCCATTTTTTTTGAATCAGAAACAACCAGGCTGTTTTTCATGGCCAAATAATGAGCAACCACTGTTTTCTTCTGCTCCTCTCGTTGTTTAGCCAGTTCTGGTGTGGCTACTTCCTGCGCAGATGTTTTAACCTGAGCATTTGTATTGATGTTAACTGCAATTATTAGAATTATTGCAGTGATGATGTAATTCTTCATTTTTAAGGGTTTAAGCTTGTTTTCTTTAAAATTCTATCTATATCTATAGTTATATCGTTGAGGTGTAGCTGATCGATTCCTGAAGTTAGTGGGATGAGCGCTTCTACCTTTTTTCTGATGGCTTTGATATGGGCAATGGCTTCCAACCTGACATCACTACGCTGGGCATTACTCATCATCTTTCCGTCAGCAACATCTTTTGGATTGATCAACATGCCTAATTTTTCTATGTAAGATCGTTGTAAACTCCTTAAATAAGTATTTTGCTGAATGTTGGGCGAGGTTTTTTTCCAAACTGTTGGCAGTAAATCATTTAAGAACTCGCTAACCGGGTACGGATCGGTGGAAGTTAACGCTTTCTGACTCAAGTTATACAGCATGCCAGCACTCAAAAACATGTTTAACATCTGCGACTGCTGATCAGAAATTTGCTCCATGGGTTTCAGATCAATAAATTTGGAAATTTCTGCAGGATACATCCAAAGTGGTGCTTCGAAAACCTGCCGTCCTACGTATCCCACTACGCTTTTAACCTTCGCTTTCGGAACCTCCGCATAAACCACTCCTTTCTCATCCACACTTCTTTTGGTTACATAGCGATTGCCGATATTTTTCATTACATGATACAGATAACGGCTATATTGCTTCACCACTTCCTTGTGCAATTCTTCCAGATTATTATACTGGTCGCCAGGCTCATAAGTCCATTGATTTAAATGAGTCACTACCCTTTTCAGGTTTTTGATTCCATAATCACTTGCGGCAATTGCATCATCTCCTAAATCTTCAGATTGACTCCTCGGATCTTCATCTTTTCCTTCCCCACCAAACCATAATCTTGGATTTTTGGTTAACGTATCAGTTGTGATTTTACTCAACAGCTGCTCTTCTGCATATTCATCTTTTTCTCCATCAAAATAGCGGTAACCCCAGTTAATTGCCCATTTGTCGTAAGCCCCTATTCTGGCATAAATTCCTTTAGGCGAAATATTATCTTCAGGCTGCGCCACATAATTAAATCTGGCATAGTCCATAATAGAAACCGTATGGCCGTTTTTCTCCACCCATGCCTTGTCGCGTAATTTCTCAACGGGCGTTTGGCTGCTTGCTCCCATATTGTGCCTTAAACCGAGGGTATGTCCAAGTTCATGCGAAGAAACGAAGCGAATCAGTTGCCCCATCAGCTCATCATCAAATTGCATTTTCTGTGCCCTTTTATCCAATGGGCCTGCTTGAACCATGTACCAGTTGTGTACCAGTTTCATCACATTGTGATACCACCCTACATGGCTTTCCATAATTTCCCCACTGCGTGGATCACTGATTCGTGGTCCATAAGCATTAGGCGTTTCAGAGGCATAATACCTGATTACAGAAAAGCGGGCATCTTCCAAACTCATTGTTGTATCTGCTTCAGGCCATTCTTTCCCAACAATTGCATTTTTAAAACCTGCCTGCTCAAAAGCCTTTTGCCAGTCGTTAATTCCTTGAATGAGGTATGGACGCCATTTTTTTGGCGTTGCCGGATCGATATAATAAACTATTTGTTTCTTCGGTTCCACAAGAACCCCGCGTTTATATTTGGCCAAATCTTCCTGCTTGGGTTCCATGCGATAACGTTGCACCAAATATTTAGTTTGCGTTCGCTGATAATCTTCATCAAACAGAATGTATTTGTTATTAAAATAGCCCACACGTTCATCAGAAATCCTTTTCCGCATGGGCACCTTCGGCAATAAAATAATCGACGTATTTAATCTTAACGTAACCGCTCCGGTAAGTGCACCCGCCGGAATACCAAGACCGGCACTGGCGTAGGTTTTAGTCGTCTTAATTTCTGTATTAATCGGATAACAGGCAATACGCTCTATGAATGAGCGATCATCGGCTAAACTGTTTAATTTTTTCGATGATTTTTCATCTGCAGGAATAGAAACTACCGGGATATCCTTTTTGAAAAAATCGGTTACATCAATCACATAGTTTCCAGTAATTGGATTTTTTGCCTTGATATCAAAACTTGCCACAATAGGACTCTCCTGCGATTGCATCACCGCCTGATAAATAGGGCCATCTGTATTTTTAGTTTCCTGGCGGTAAACAACTCCTTTTAAAAAGAGGTTATTGTTGTTTCCTTTTTGAAAGTAAAGCGTCTGTTCATTTACTTTCTCCCCGCCGAAGCTGCCAAAGCCCTGAGGCGTGGTGATGTAGCGGGTAACGGCAAGTAGGTAACGTCCTAACAAACTATCAGGCACCTCGAAAAACCACTTCTGATCTACCTGACGAACATTGAAAAGCCCATCTTGCCCAATTGCCGTAGCCGGAATCACCTTGGCATATTCTACTGGTGCTTTTTTCGCAGAACTATCGGGTTTTGTAACCGGTTTCTGTCCAAATGCTGTTAGTGAGAGCGCAAATGAAATCGGAAATAAAATTTGTTTAAAATTCATCTTAAAACGGAAGGGTTTCGTTGGTATTTAATGTAAGGTTTGGATTCTTCTTTAATATGCCAAGCGGAAAAGGAATTACATATAACCTTGAAGTTGGCAAAAGTGTATAGGTTTGCTGAGGAACAGTTTTGTTAACCAAAGGATAAGTACGGACTACAGTTTTTGCATATTCCGTTTCAGTGTTCAATCTTTTCAAGTCGAAAAACCTGTTAAAACCTAAAACCATTTCTTTTCTGCGTTCATTAATGATAATCTCCATCGTTTCTTTTCTGGTTGCCGGAACTGGTAGATTAATGTTTCCAGATAGTATACGTTTTTCGCGAAATTTATTAACAATGGCCATTGCACCTGCTAAATCATTTTCACGAGCCAAACACTCGGCCTGCATTAAGTAAACTTCGGTAGTTTTCAAACCAACCGTTGGATAGAAAAACCGTGTGTAAGCGATACTATAATATGCAGCGCCAGAACCAATATCCAAAAAGCTTGCGCTTGTGGTATTGAAGAACATGTTAAAACGGGCATCATTGGTTCCAAATAAATTCCTCAATTCGGGACTAATTAACCAAGTATATCCAAAGTTGGTTTCGTTATAACCTTGAATATATTGATAACTTAAAACTTCAGGATTGTTAGGTGCAATGATTGGTGTAACAGATGGTCCACCTTGGATTATAGTGTATTTTACCAAATCGAAAATTTGATTATTATAAGAAAGTGATTTTTCGCAAGCCTCTTTTGCTTGCGCAATTTCTCTTTTAAACAAATGGATTTTCGCTTTCAATGCCCAGGCAAACGCCAATGATGGATGATATGGATCTAATGGCTGTGCCTGTAGAAAAGGAATGGCTTCATCAATATCTTTCTGGATAAAATCATAAACCTGTGCAACTGTAGATTTTGTAGGCTGCGCTTCCAAATCGTATTTATCCATGATGCAAATACCACCATCTGTTGCGGCAGTTGCCGGATTATAAGCTTTTGCATAAACGTTGACCAATAAAAAATGATCAAAAGCCCTGAATGCTTTAGCCTCTGCCTTAGCCAATGCTTTGATATTATCATCTCCCTTGCTCGCATCAACTGATGAAATGATGGTGTTCCATCGATTAATATAAAGATAAGCACGATCATAAAAGTTTGATGAACTAACCATCGATACTCGATCTAAATTTTCGTTGAACGTGAAATGTACCGTATTAATATTCGGTGTTAGTCCGATAAAATTTGATTCCTTCAACCACATATCATCAACCAGGTACTGGAAATTACTAATTAGGTATGCCCTATTCGGAAAAGAAACCAATTCGTAATAATCTTGAGCAGATTCTACAACTTGTATCCCACGAGGCGTTAAGTCGGTGTATTTTTTACATCCAGAAATCGCGAGGGCGATTAAAAAAGATGCAATGATTGCTATATTTTTTTTCATGATGTTAAAAAGTTAAGTTAATGCCTAGTACAAATGATTTAGGATTTTGAAGGGTTCTGGTTCCACCATTTAGTGAATATGATTCTGGGTCAATATCATCGCCAGCTGCACTTGCGTACCATAAATTATTTACCTGAGCTGTAAATTTTGCTGATGGAATGTTGAATTTTTTCACGAAAGCTTTTGGTAAATTGTATCCTAAAGAGATACTTCTAAGTTTAACGTAATCAGCCTTCACTACATTTATATCAGCTTTTTGCCACATAGAAGAAATGGTAAGGGCTCTAGGAATCATTGCTTCTGAATAATCAACGAGAAGTCTTGGTAATTCTGGCGTAATTCCGTTTTTATAACGTTGTGTGATATCTAAATCAGAAATATCATTACTAGCAAGTGGCGTAACATCTTTCCGCATCACGTTACCACCAGAGAAGATTAATAAAGCACTAAGCTCAAAGTTTTTATAAGAAACCCGTTGAGAGAATGAACCATTATAAGTTGGTATTAGAGTCCCCATACTTACAAGCGCAGCGTAATTATTTATTTCACGGCTACTTGCTACAATTGGATTTCCACTTGCATCAAACTCAAGCGTTGCTCTACCATTTTCATCTAAAAAATATGGATAACCATTTGTCATTCCGCCATAGCGGTAGGCATATAAGGTATTGTAATCTGTTCCTTCAGTATAATAATCCTGCGGAGAGCCAACGTAAGAACCTGCAGGAGCTAGAGCCCGGTTTACTTTTCCAATTTTACTTCTATTAAATCCCAATACAAATGTTGAACTCAATGATAAATCTCCGGATTTTAGCCAGTCGCCGTTTACTGTAAATTCAATTCCTTTATTTCTTAAGATACCATTATTAATCACTAATGATGCTGTTCCAACAGTCGGATCTAAATCAGTAGTTACCATTAAATCGGTACTTTTTCTATCATAAAAATCAATAGTTCCGCGTAGTCGATTACCCAGGAAAGCCAGATCTAAACCTATGTTGTAGGTTTCTGTTTTTTCCCAGCGTAATTTAGGGTTTGGTAGTCCGGTAATACTTAGATATTGAAGTGAAGTGAATAAGTTATCGTTCACTCTTCTGGCCGTTAAAAATTTAGTTGTTTGGGTATTTTGGTTGCCATTAACGCCATATGTAGCTCTAAGTTTAAGTAAATTAATCCAACCTAGCGATTCAAAAAATTTCTCGTTACTGGCATTCCAACCTAAACCAACTGACCACAATGGTCTGTTTTTAAATTCAGGATCACCACCAAAAAAGTCGGCTTGATCTATCCTGAAACTTCCGGTAACGTTATATCTGCTTAAATAGGTATAACTGGCGTTTGAAAAGTAAGAAAGATTTCTATGTTTTGTTTCCTGAAATGAGCGAGCTGCAATACCTAAAGTTTTATTGCCACCAAAAATATAACTTGGCAAACCTGTTTGACTAACAGTTTGATTATTAATAATCGTGGATGTTAATGTTACCGGATCATAGCCGTATCTAATATCCATCATCCCAATAGGTGAAAAAGTTTGACGCATTTCTGTACCTGCAATAGCGGCTATTGAATGTTTACCACCGTCAAAAGATTTATCATAACTCAATTGATTTCTAAAGGTATAAGCATTGGTTTGTTTCATATTCTGGCTTATTCTGCCGCCTGTAGGTAATCCATAAGTATAAACATTTGTAGCTGGCGTAAAACCAACCAAGGCATTGTAAGCCGCTCTCATTTTATAAGAATTTACATCATAAATTTGTTCACTTTTCGTTGTTCCCATTTCATATTGAATCTGACTTGAGAAATTCAAACCATCCATAATTTTGGCCTGAATATTGGCATAAGCCCTTAAGGAAACAGTATTGGCCTCAGTTAAACCTTCGTTTAATGATTCCAAAATATTAAAACGGTATGATTTATATTGAGCTGTATTTTGTAATGCACCTGCTACTGCACCATTAATTGGCGACCCAGCTATACCATCTGGTAAATTCACATAATTAGCATAAACCAAACTTCCATCAGGATTTACGATTGAAGCATATCGAGGTAAAATAGTAGTGTAAGAGTCATAACTCCCGTCAGTTGAGGTTGAAGTGGAGTAAGCGCCATTGAAACCAATATTTGTAGATAACCACTTCTTAATGTTGTAGGTGTTTTTAAAATACAAGGTTACCTTTTGACTGTTATTTCCTATTATACGTTCAGCAGAACGATCATAATTAATGGAAGCAAAGGTGTTTGATTTTGTACTTGCAGAACTTAATGATAAATTGTACCGTTGACGAAAAGCGTTCTGCCATACATTGTCGCGATATTGCTCGTAGTAATCGGTATTTTTGAAATTACCAATTTGCTGGTTAAACTGATCAGCTGTAACCTTTCCTGCGTCTCTATCGCGAAATAATTGGTAAAGCGGACTATAATACTTGATACTTCCATTTGCTACGGTTCCGTAAACAGCAAACATGGTTTCAGTATTGGCGTATCTAGCTCTTTCTCTGCCGTAAACATCCGTTTCAAAATCAACAATATCAGCAGGTGAAGCATAATGCATACTTGCAAAAGTTGGTTTGGTATCAATGAAAAAATCTGTATTTAATGATATTTTCAAAGGCGTATTACCCTTTTTAGTCGTTAAAACGATTACTCCATTTGCCGATCGGGAGCCATAAATAGAAGCCGCAGCACCATCTTTTAAGACAGTAACCGATTCAATATCATAAGGATTAATTTCTTCCAATGGCGTTTCAGTTGGCAAACCATCAAGCACAACTAATGGAGCACTTGCACCTAATGAAGCAAATGTTGCTTGCCCTCTTAGCACAGGTTGATCTACGCTTTGTCCAAACGGATTTTTATTATAAACTAATCCAGCAACACGGCCTTCTAAAGCACTTAGAATGTCGATATTAATATTTTCGTTTAGTTTTTTTTCATCTAATATGGTCGCGGCGCCAGTTGAACGTTCTTTACTTATCGTTTGAAATCCATTTACTACCACATCAGCCAGTAATGATGAGTTTGCCATCAATTTAACAGTGACAACTTTCAAAGCAGCATCTTTATCAAATTTTTGTGTAGCGGAAAAGTATCCGATATAATTAATATCCAAAGTGTTAAACTGGCTGTTTAAGTTCACGTTAAAGTGACCATTTCCATCTGTGGTTGTATATCTATTTGTACCTTTGATTTTTACAGATGCTCCCGGTAACGGCCCGCCCAAACTGTCGGTTACCATACCATGAAGGATGTAGTCCTCCAGATTTTCAACAACAGCTTTTAATACAATTGTTCTGTTGTTACGAATTTCATAAGTAAAAGCCTGCCCCTTTACTACCGCGTCCATCAATGTTTTAATATTTGATGTGCTTAGGCTCAGATCAATCGGCTTAGCCTTTTTTACCAATTCAGCATCATAAACAAATTCGTAGGATGTTTTGGTTGATATTTCTGAAATAACACTATTTAGAGGCGCTTTGTTAAAGTTGTACTGGATGTTTTGCGCATTTACATCAAACGAAATTAACATCGTTATGCATAAAAATGCAGACCAGTTTAATAAATAGCCGCATCCCGATCTGACGAAGCGAAAGTAGTGGTTTGTCATAAAAATTAGTTTGGTTGGTTGTTAGTTGACGACGACGGGAATCTTACTCTTCTAATACAATTTTATTCGCTTCCAAATTAAATTTCAGGCCTGTAGCTTTTGAAATGTTTTCCAATACCTCATCAATATCCGCCCTGCGGGATATTTTCATGTAGAGATTTTTCTTTGGTAAAACCGCCAGATCTACTTCGACATTATACCATCTGGCTAACTTCTGCATCACAACAGCCAATGGCGTATCATTAAACAAAAATTCACCTTTAGTCCATGCGCTAAAATCCTCAGCAGAAACATTACGTACATTCAATTTACTGTAACCTGCAATCACCTGCTGATTTGGTTTCAAAACAACTTTGCCGCTTGTGTTGGAGAATTGAATACTACCTTCCAATAAAGTTGCTTCTGTTCCTTCATTTTCAGGATAGCTGCTCACATTAAACTGTGTTCCTAAGACCTTAATTTCACTGCCACCAATGGCCACAATAAAAGGTTTCTCAGGATTTTTTGTTACGCTAAAGAAAGCCTCTCCTTCTACATAAACCTTCCTTTCCGGTCCGCGAAAATCCATCGGGAAGATTAATTTTGAGCCAGCATTCAACATCACGACCGAGCCGTCGCCCAGTGTAATCCTGTACTCACCACCATTTGGTGTTTCCAGGGTATTCAGTTTAGAAGCAGTTGCAGCATCAGCATTTACGGCCATGTAAACTATTGAACCATCTGCCTTCTTAATAATCTGAATACCACCTTTTTCATAAATCTTTCCCCTTTTAACTGCTCCGAGTTTAGCTTTTGCTCCATCGAAACTTAAGGTGGCGATAGCAGCACCCGGAACGACATTGTGGGTGGGATTTAAAAACCTAAAGATCATCAGGCCAATTGAAAAAAACACTAAAATGGCAGCAGCAATTTTAACAGTTTCAGACCTAAGGATTTTGAGCAATTTGCTTTCCGGCTTGGCAAATAGCTGTTTCGTGAGATTTGAATAAATCAAATCAAGTCTCGGCTGTTCAGTTTCGCTTAAATCTTGTGTGTCTTTCTCAAATTCAGCACGGATCAATCTTTCCAACTCCTCCTGATCAGCATTGCCGAAGTACTCAAAAAGTTGATTCAATTCGGCAGCACTGCTTTTCTCAGCAAGAAATTTTTCGAATAATTCTGGTTTTGAAGTGTTTTCTTCCATCGTTGTCATAGTATAATATGCACGAGATTGCGAAACACACTATTCATGCTTTAACTTTTTTGTTTTATTTTTTGAGGTAAGCCGCAATGCAAAGCAGAATGAATTCCTGAGCGTGAAAAAAGACGTATCGTTTGATATATTTGGTAGCGCTTACCAGTTGATTACTGACTGTTGATGGACTTAAAGACAATATTTCTGCAGCTTCCTGGTAGCTTTTTCCTTCTATCCTACAAAGCTTAAAAATTTCTTTACGTTGTGCGGGAAGCTTTTCTATCGCTTCGTTCAGCAAGGAAAGACGTTCCTTATTGAAAATATAATCTTCTGTTTGATTGTAGAATTCCGCAAAGGTTTCCAAAAGATGCCTTTGCATTTTGATATCAAGCGCTAATTTGCGGTAATAGGCATAGATGGTATTTTGGGCGATGGTAAAAATCCAGCCTTTGAATGATTTTTCTAGTTCGATTTCCGATTTATTTAGCCAGACCTTTAAAAAGACATCCTGCATTAACTCATCAGCAATTTCACTTGATTTAATCATTCGCTGCATCTTTGGAAGCAACATCTTACTATATCTAGCATAAATAAAATCAAAAGCATCCCTTTTCCCAACTTTTAAGTCTTCGAGGTGTCTTAATTCTTCGCTATCGTTCAGATTATCAAAGGGCATTTACGCAAAAATACAAATTATGCGTATAAAATCTTTATATTACCATTCAAGAAGTAGAATAATTGGGATAAAACTAAATTTGATATAGCTTAAAAAAAAATAAATATGCCGAACCATACCCAAATTAGAATTAGATGTAAAAAGAACGGGCTAAAAAGCAAGGCTAATTGGTTTATGGTGAGCTTACTCTAAACGAACTGAAGTTTGAAAGAGTTGAAGAAGACGAACTTTATGGCAAGTTTCTAACTAACACAAGAAAAATCGGGATAAAAGATAGTGAACTCGCTAAAGTTTCTTTAGGATACTTCTGAAAACACCAGGTTTTTTTTTCCTGAAGCAGCTTCTTAACGTGCTAATAAAATGTTACTTTAACTGGCCAGAGAGGTTATAAAATTGATAAATTGGAGCAATAAGATTACCGATATTGACCGTAATCCAGTTACATCACATTATGTTAGAGCAACGCATTGGTTAAATTAAAAGGGCTGGCAAATCGATAGATCTAACCAGCCCTTTTAACATACTGAAATGATAAATAAGTCTACTAGTAAACGGTTTTATTCGTTAAAGCCAAACGTTTTTTAGATGCTAAAATAGCTCCGAAGGCTGCGCTCACAGCACCTAAAATCATACCTATAAATGAGAATATTGCAAATTTAGATAGTGCAGAAGACACATCATCACCAACTTCTCTTGCTTTTAGTTCAGCCTCAGCTTTTACTTCCTTCACTTTTTCCTTTGCAGTATTTAAAGTGTTTACCCAGTTCTCAACGATTTGCTCAGATTCTGCCTTGCTTTTACCTGTTCTGTTTTTAACAATATTTACCAATGCTTCCTGATCTACAGCATTGAAAGTCGAATCATTTTCAGAAAATAACTTTTTAAATAAACCATCAATTTGAGCCTGCGCCTGCTGAGGATTTTCCAAAGCTTCCTGACCGGCAGACTTTCCCTGTGCTTTGGCTTGATTTGCTTTGTCTGCTAACGCACCCGGCTGCAATTCTTTCTTTTCAGTTTGCCTTAACAAAAGTTCTGCTTCCTGCTTCATTTTCGCGAATGTGTTTCGATCAACACCTAACTGATCTTTGATGAGGTTTCCAGCTTCAGGAGCTGCCGCTTTCAGACCATCTCCTGCCATAGAAAAACCTTTATTAATCACGCTTCCTACCCCACCTACTATTTTACCAACTGAAGAGGTGATCAGATACATATTCAGAAAAGTAAGCAAACACCAAGTCAGAAGTCCATGCAAAACTAAATCCGTTCTTTGAATGTGGTTTGAAAACCAGCCAGCCACCCAACCGCCAGTGAACACAGATATTAGCATGGTGATGATCCACCATATTAGTGCACCGGTTCCCAGTCCGCTAAAAGGTTTTGCTTCCTCCATGGGATTGATGCTTCCAAAGCCTATACCCAAACCTAAAAAGCTTAATAATAATTGCACCGCAATAGCGATGAATACGCCTGCAATTATTGCGCTCCAGGTTAAGCGATTAATAAAACTGATTGCAGTATTATCTGTTGATGTGTGAATTGTTTGTGACATGTTTTTTATATATAATAGTAGATGATTTTTTATTCGACAAAAGAAATGCTGAATTAAAAATCATTCAGCATTGTCTTTTTTTTACTTAATGTCTCCCTTTACTTTATTAGCCGTTCTCTGGCCAGGAAGATAAATCTGGAAACCAAATGATAGATTCAGGTTATTTTGCGTAGTTGAACTACCAAAACCTACTAATCCATTATACTTTAGTAACGTTTCCAAGCCAATATTTGGCGTAATGAAATAGGCAAAACCGGGACCTACACTGATGTTTAATCCATTGGTGTTACCACCTCCTTTACTTACATTTACACCACCAATACCTGCTGTCGCCTCTGCAAAAAAACGCCCATGACGAAGTACTTCTGTATCGCTACCAGCATAATAACGCCCTAATGCACCTACACCGTAACTGGTTGTGGTATTCGAGTTTTTAGCTGTCTCCAAACCGAAGTTTACATAGCCCCCAAGTGCCAGATTATCTTGAATAAACCAAGCAGCCTTTGGCGTGATATCTACACTGAAAATTTTTGGATCATCCAAGCCAAGGTTTATATTGGTTAGGTTACCACCTACCATCACATTACCCTTCTGGATTTGCGCATTTGCCGCAATTACTGTTGCTGCTGATAATAAAATTGTTGCTAGAACTTTTTTCATGATTTGTTGCTCGTTAGTTATATATATTTAATGCTTAATACAATGTAAATTCTACACGACGGTTTTCTTGACGACCGGCAGCAGTTTTGTTAGTTGAAATTGGTTGATCAGGTCCGTAACCAGTTGCTTCGATTCTTGATGCATTAGCACCTTGAGATACTAAGTAAGCTTTTACTGATTCAGCTCTTTCTTTAGATAAACGC
>NZ_JAVTSH010000004.1:0-482398 GCF_032678665.1 Pedobacter agri | reverse complement strand
GATAATGAAAAATATATATTCCTATATGGTTAAAAATATATAAACCTATAAGCTTTATTTACTTTGAGGATTTTAAGCCATCGATCAAAAAAAAATCCCGACTTTCATCGGGATCTATTTTTTTATTTAACCAGTTTAAGCAGGTAACTGCCATAACCACTTTTGACCAAAGGAGTAGCGATTGCCTTCAATTGTTCTGCAGTAATGAAACCCATTCGATAAGCTATCTCTTCGATACAGCCAATTTTTAATCCCTGGCGTTCTTCGATGATCCGAACGAACTCTCCAGCCTGCATCAGGGACGCAAAAGTTCCGGTATCCAACCAGGCAGTACCACGACTTAAGACGCCAACTTTCAAAGTTCCTCTTTCCAGATAAACTTTATTAATATCGGTAATTTCGTATTCTCCACGAGGAGAAGGTTTGATATTTTTAGCGATTTCTACCACTTCATTATCGTAGAAATATAATCCAGGAACTGCGTAATCTGATTTAGGTTGTTCTGGCTTTTCCTCAATAGAAATGGCATTTTTATGTTCATCAAATTCTACCACACCATAACGTTCAGGATCAGCAACCTGATAAGCAAATACAACGCCTCCTTCAGGATCAGCACTGGCCTGTAAAAGTTTAGCCATTCCGTCTCCGTGGAAAATGTTATCGCCTAAAACCAAAGCCACTTTATCTTTACCAATGAATTCCTCACCAATTACAAAGGCTTGTGCCAAACCATTTGGTTCTGCCTGTACCGCATAGGTAAATTTACATCCGAGTGAACTACCGTCACCCAATAATTTTTCGAAGTTAGGAAGATCGTGAGGTGTCGAAATAATTAAGATCTCTTTAATCCCCGCCAACATCAATGTCGAAAGCGGATAATAAATCATCGGTTTATCATAAACCGGCATCATTTGTTTGCTGCAAGCAAGGGTTAATGGATGTAGGCGGGTTCCGCTTCCTCCGGCTAATATTATACCTTTCATTTAGATTTTAGATTTGAGATGTTAGATTTAAAATTTTCAGGATCTATCACCGGTTTTGTCGTTAATTAATTTTCTTTCAGCTTCTCGATACACTGAACTAAGCTAGCTCTCCAGTATGGGATTGAAATACCAAATGTATCTTTAATTTTAGATTTATCCATTACTGAAAATGCTGGACGTGTAGCTTTGGTAGGATACGCTGACCCTGGAATAGGATTTGCCTTAACAGCAGTATTGCTGATATCGAATATTGCCTTCGCAAAATCAAACCAGGAAGTTACCCCTTCATTGCTATAGTGATAAATACCGTATGATGTTGATCCTGATGCAATCACATCAAAGATTGCGTTGGCCAAATCAATGGCATAAGTAGGCGTACCCACCTGATCAGCAATGATATTGAGCTCATCTCTTTCAGCGCCAAGCTTAAGCATCGTTTTCACAAAGTTATTGGCATATTCTGAATACAACCAGCTGGTGCGAAGGATAAAATGTTCTTTAAGCAAAGCGATAACCGCTTTTTCTCCATCTAGTTTGGTTTGACCATACACATTAATTGGCTGCGCATCATCATCTTCGGTTAATAGCTTCACTACAACACCTCCAAATACGAAATCTGTAGAAACGTGAATCAAAGTAGCTTTATTTGATGCACAAGCCAGGGCAAGGTTCGCCGCTCCGGTTTCATTCACCGCTTTCGCCAGGTCAATTTCATCTTCAGCCTTATCAACTGCGGTATAAGCGGCACAGTTGATTACAAAGGCGGGCTTTTCTTTTTTCAATAATAAGTCCAATCCGGCCTGATCCAGTATATTTGCATCGGCTTCTGCCGGAAAAACAATATCTGTAATACCTCTTCGCTCTGCTACCGTTTTTAAGCATTGCCCTAGCTGACCGCCAGCACCAATAATTAAAATTCTACCCATGATGTAATTCGGAAAAAGGTTTTAATAAAAGATCTTTGTCAGAAACAGAAGCTTGGTCTGCCGGAATCAACCAGTCGATATTCAGATCAGCATCATTGTAAATTACACCTGTTTCTGAAGCTTTATTGAAAAAGTTATCACATTTGTAAAGAAATTCTGCAGTTTCACTCAAGACCGAAAAGCCGTGGACAAATCCCCTGGGAATATATAACTGTAATTTATTCTCGGCACTTAACTTTACTGCAACATGTTTGCCATAAGTTGGAGAACCTGGACGAACATCAACAGCAACATCCAAAACCTCTCCTTTAGTTACACGTACCAGTTTCGCCTGTGCAAATGCACCAGTTTGCGCATGCAAACCTCTGATTACACCATATGAAGAATAAGATTGATTGTCCTGAACAAATTCACCAGATAACCCCGTTTTTTCTTCAAAGGTTTCTTTGTTGAAACTTTCAAAAAAATAACCTCTTGGATCTTCAAAAACTCTTGGTTTGATAATAATACAGTCTTTTAAGCCCGTCTGTTCGATTTCCATTATTTACTGCTGTATTGTTTTTCGTAATAAGATTGATAATTACCTGAAGTTACATTGGTTAACCAGTCTTCATTTTGAAGATACCAGTCAACCGTTTTGGCTAAACCTTCTTCAAATTGTAAACTAGGTAACCAGTCCAATTGATTTTGTAACTTAGAAGAATCAATAGCATAGCGTAAATCATGTCCGGCACGATCAGTTACATAAGTAATCAATTTTGCAGATTCGCCTGCTTCACGGCCCAGTTTCTGGTCCATGATGGTGCACAACAAATTGATCAAATCAATGTTTTTCCACTCGTTGTGTCCACCGATATTATAGGTATCGCCAGTTTTTGAGTTATGAAAAATTACATCAATGGCACGGGCATGATCTTCTACCCATAGCCAATCACGCACATTTTCGCCCTTACCATATACGGGCACCGGTTTATTGTTTTTAATATTATTGATGGCTAATGGAATCAACTTTTCAGGAAAGTGATGTGAGCCATAATTGTTTGAACAGTTGGAAATTACACAATCCATTCCGTAAGTATCATGATAAGCCCTCACAAAATGGTCAGAACTTGCTTTTGAAGCCGAGTAAGGGCTATGAGGGTCATAAGAAGTTTTTTCTGTAAACATACCCTCTTCACCCAATGCACCGTATACCTCATCGGTACTTACATGGTAGAAACGCTTTTGATCGTAACTACCCTTCCAATATTCGCGGGCTGCATTTAATAAATTTACGGTTCCGATCACATTGGTCATCACAAATGCTGTCGGATCCGCAATAGAACGGTCTACATGACTTTCTGCTGCCAGGTGAATCACGGCATCAAAATTCTCCGTTTTGAACAAATCCATGATCGCAACGGCATCGGTAATGTCTGCTTTAACAAACCTATAATTTGGTTTATTTTCGATATCCGTTAAGTTAGCCAGGTTTCCGGCATAGGTTAACGCATCAAGGTTGACAATTTCGTAATTAGGGTATTGATTTACAAAGCGGCGGACTACGTGAGAGCCAATAAAGCCTGCCCCACCAGTAATTAGAATTTTTTTCACAGTTATTAAAATGATTTTCAGTGGGCTAAAATAAGATAGTTCTTAGAATTAAACAACTAATTAGTCCTTAAAGACTATTTGCGAAAATCTGATATCCCACATATTCAATAAATTCTGGATTATGGAAATGTATTCACTTGAATACTGAAGGTGGGTAGCCTATTGGTATCAACGTCATAGTCTAGCCGTAGATGAAGGCATTTTAAGGCATGTGTAAATCTTGATGGAAAACGCTACATGGCTTGGACTTTTTAAATTAAACGCTTTTAAAAGCAGGTAGTAATGAATAATCATGCTGAAATATTTAGTTTTACATCGCTGCTACTGAACTTTCCAGTTCCTTATACCATTCTTCTCCGTATTTTCTAATGAGCGATCCTTTCAAAAAACTATATACTGGAACTTTTAATTCTCGTCCAAAGGTACATGCGTCGTGACAGATATGCCAGCGATCGTAATTCAACACATCAAATTCAGGGTATTTGGTAATGCGTATTGGATATAGATGGCAGGATATAGGTTTTTGCCATTCTACAATACCCTGCTCATAAGCTTTTTCAATGGCGCATTTGGTAATGCCACCCTCGAATAACACATAAGCACACTCTTTATTTTTATCAACGCAAGGGGTAGTCAAGTCTCCATCTTCATCTACTACATAAACCCCTTGTTCTTCTATGGCCTTAATGCCTTTTTCGTTTAACAGGTGTTTAATCTTTGGATAGATTTCTTCCAGTATAGCCGTTTCATCCTGATCCAATGGCGCACCAGAATCACCCTCTACACAGCAGATCCCTTTGCACTTGCTCAAGTTACATACAAAGTTCTCTTTTAAAACATCTTCGTGCACCAGCACTTGTTCCACTTCTATCATTTTTATTCTTTTGCTAATGCGTATTTTAACCCTGCGGCTGATTTTAACTCCATGGTTACCGCACCCACCAAAATTTCAACCTGTGCTTTTACAGGCACACGATTGCCATCATCTGTCACCCAAAGATACAAACGACTATCCTTTTTAAAGATCCTTCCCGGTTTAATGGATGGACTGAATTTCAGGCATCGGATATTTCCGAGTTTACTTTTTATGGTTTCTTTTCCTACATACTCGATTTCCAAAGCAGAAACCTCATCCTGAAGAAAATAATTGAGTTTAAAACTATCTCCCACTTTCAGTTTCGATATATCTAAACTCCTGGCAAAATAATAGGCAGAAACTAAATCGAATGTTTGAGTGGTTGGCGTATTGAAGTTGCCTCTGTTGGAAACAATTTTCTTAGCGTCCTGGTTAAACCTTGCTTTATCCTGTCTTTTGTAACTGGCTTCACGGATATTCTCCTGATAGAAATAAGGCAATAAATCTTTCTTATCGATATATGAATCGTAGTGATCTCTGATCTTATAAAATACATCGAAGGTCCCTGAAGTTTGTGCATCAACCGTTAACTTATAGGTAGGTTGATTATCAAATACTAGGTCAGAGTTAGTAACCTTAATGGTAGCTTCTGCTGCTGTGATAAAACCATACCTTAACTTGTATTGTAAAGTTTCCCCTTCCTGAAAAACCGGCTCTTTTTTAAGTGGTAGCTCCTGTGCATTGAGGCTTAACGCAGCAATTGCAGTGATAAATAATAGGATTAATTTTTTCATTTGCTTGTGTGTTTCGTTTGTGTGCGGAAACTATAACGAATAAATAGCTTTATCGTGATACAACCTTACGAAATATATGCAAAAAGCAAACCAATATTCAAAATTCATTGACCTTATATCAAGATTAAATAGGCATTTTTTCTGGCAAATAGCTAAGCCAAAGCATAAACTCTACGTTTTACGTTATTCCGGCCTAACAAATTTTTGGGAAAGCACAACGTTGGCAAAGGCAGAAACTTAAATACAAAAATTTTCAGTCGGCAATTTTTGTTTCTTTTTGTTGCCAAAAAGAAAAAAGCCCGTCCGGCCAGGACTGCAACATTTAATCTTTTCTTTTAAACACGGGAACAGTTGAACAAGGCTCACCAAACATGATACTTTTCACCACTGGCGTAAGCAAGTTAGTTACTTCTACATAAGCGGAAACCGGAATATCAATATCACCACATCCTTTCACCACCACACGTTCATCTGCATAATCTTGCGGATTAATCTTCGCCAAAGCTTTGGTGAACATCACTGCATCGAGTGTAGCCAAATCACCGAATACCACCTCATTCGCTATAGGCTGTAATTTATTGGCCAAAAGCATATAAGCCCAGGTAGGAACAATTGCATCTGCAGAGCAGATGATAGCTACATTTTTGTCTGCATACTGCGACCAGTCGTGCTCCTTAATAAATGCCCTGAAATCTTTTTCTCTCAACATCAAACCATGGAAAAGATTGTCCTTAATGTCATAAAGTACCCTATCTCCTTTATGATAAAAGTCTTCCAGGTTTAAAGTGATTAAACCACTATTCGCTACTTTATTAATGATATTTTCCTGAATCTCCATGGCTGTAAATAAAAAAACCGTTCCGACTGAACATCGGAACGGTTACAAATTTACGGAATTTCTAATTAATAGAATTTCACACGATTGTCTTTTATAGTAGCATTATCAATTAAGGCCTGGAAAGCTGCTTGTCCTGAACGCTGACCTAAACTTAACAACATACTTTCTTTCTGTTTAAACATGTTTGCAATTGGTGCCGGATTGGTAAATCCATCAACAGTGAAAACATATACTCCACGTTCACCTGCTACTGGTGCCGAAACTTTGCCTGGCTGTGCACCAAATACGCTACCCACCAATTTATTTTCTTGTGCCACACCAGGAATCACCGGGTTGGCAAAAACGATATTTTGTACCGGATTTACAGGAGCGCCAACTTTAGATGCAATTTGATCTAAAATGCCTTTACCTGCACCGTTTAATTTATCCTTTAATAATTTTGCTTTAACGGCATTAAGAACCAATGGTTGAATTTCTTTCTTAACCGCCTCTAAAGGTAAAACACCTTTCGGATTAACAGCAGTTAAACGAGCCACCACATATTCATTCGTCATGGTGTAGATTTCAGGCAACACATCACCTTTATCTGCCGCATAAGCATCCTGAATTAACTTACGTGGATTATCTAAACCTGCTGCGAAACCTTGAGTAGCACCAATTTTATCAGCAACTGAAACCTTCAAACCTTTTTCCTGCGCATATTTAGCAAAATCTTTGCCTTTAACTTCGTTTAGGAAATTACTTGCTGCCTTGTAAGCTGCCTGTTGTGTCTTGCTGCTTGCACCCAATGCTTTTTCGATGTAGGCAAGTTTTGCAACTTTCGAATTACCCATTTGTCTTTCGATACTCATGATGTGGTATCCAAACTGAGATTTCACAACTTTTAAATCTCCTGCTTTACCATTGAAAGCAGCATTTTCAAATTCAGGAACCATCTGACCACGGCTGAAAGATGGTAATGAACCACCTTGATCTTTAGATCCATCAACACTGTAAATTTTAGCAAGCTCTGCGAAGTTACCGCCTTTTGAAATCAAACCTTTTAACGAATCAGCTAATTTAACCGCTTTATCGTCTCCGCCAACTTTAGCCGGATCAATTAAAATGTGTTTTACTTTAACTGAATCAGGTGAGAAACGGGTATCGATAACTTTAATTAATTTATAAGAGTTTCCGGTTAATTTTGGACCATAGAAACTTCCAGCTGGCAAAGCAAAAACTGCAGAATCTAAAACCGGATCGCCTAATTTACCTTTTGATAAATAAGTGTAAGGAACTTTTACATCAGAATTGATGGCCGCGAAAAGTGAATCGTTCTTTGAAACCTGGAAATCAGCAGCAATTTTTTCAATTTGTGCTTTAACCGCTGCCGAATCTGCAACAGTTGGGCGAATACTGAACGACACATAATCAAAAGAACGTGATTCCTGCGCATTATTGAAACGTGCTTTATTCTCGTCATAATAAGCAGAATAATCTGCATCAGTTAATTTTACTGAAGCATCAGCAACGGTGCTGTAATCTAAACCAACATATTTGAAGTTAGCCAGTTTGTTACGGTTGTTATATTCATCTGTAGCCTCTAATGAAGTTACATAAACCGAGTTGCGGATTAAGTTTGAATATTTAGATTGTAACGATTGGTTTTTAATTTCTTGTTGCAGCATGTTTGACTGTTGCAAAGCCTGAGCATCTTTTGATTTCAAAAAGTTCATCAAAGTAGCACGATCTACTTGCCCCGTTTGAGGGTTTGAAAAGTATTGTTTGATTAACGGACTTGGGTTTTGACCTTGTAACAAATCGAACAATTCATCTTCAGAAACGGTTAAGCCTAAACGCTCGTATTCTTTATTCAATAATACACCAGCCAATTCAGCATTCCATGCCTGGTCTACTGCCATTGCAGTCATTTGTGGATTTAAACTTCCACCAAATTGTTGTTTGTATTGGTTTAAACTCTGATCTACTTTTGGTTGAAAATCATCAATACTGATATCATTCCCATCAACCGTACCCACTACCTTTTGATTGGCCGACCAAAAAGGCTTACCCACGTTAATTGCATCGCCTACTAAAAATGCAACAATTGCAAAACCGATTGCAAAGACCAGAATATAGCCAGCACGGTTACGCAAAAATGTCATTAATCCCATATTGTACTTTATAAATTTATTTAGTTTTTTTTAAGAGGGCGCAAGATACAAATTTGCCTTAAAAAAGAAAACACAAAATTTTATTTATCAAGTGTTTAATTTTTAAGTAAATAGAACTGCGAAAAATTTAGAATAAGTGTAGGATAGAAGGAGGGAATGGGAGGCAAAAAAAGAAAATTTTATCACTACAATCACTCATTCAAAACCCACTAATTCTCTCATTAAAATCCAATCATTATTTACGGCGCTATGCTTTCTTTCATGTTCAAATCACCGCTTCCTGTTTCCATTGAATAGGTACTAAAATCCTGAGGCGCTACAAAATTAATTCCATTACCTTCGCTACCATCCGCACCTTTTACATATACCCTTTGGTTGGAATAGAAAATTTTCTTAATCTCATCCCAGATCAATTCCTGTGAAGAGAAGGTATCACCTTTATTGTTTTTAACGACAACATTTTTCCTGAACTCTGTTTTTTTATCCTGGTCCTTGCGGATAGCGTATTCACAAACCAAATTACCATCGATCGTTCCGTTAGGATTAAAGAAATCGATAGTTACGCCCTTCGGCATTTCCTGATACACCGCACCTTCTGATGGGGTGACTTTATCCATAATGGGTGCGCTACCTTTTGCCTTTACCCGGGCAGAATCACTGTAAACAACTTCTACACCTATTGTTCGGTCTCTGGTAAAGGTGATTTTATTGACAGCTACAGAATTTGCTTTTTTAAGATCGTCGTCTCCACAGGAAGTCAAAAAGATTGACAACCCAAGTATCGAACCATATAAAAAAGTTTTCAGTTTCATTAATCTACCCTGTATTTACGGAACCAGGTATCGTTAAGCGTAAACCCTAAATGAAAATTAATATATTGTTCTTTCACCAAATTGTTGTTCAGGGTTCCTCTTTGGCCTACTTCGGTAGTGAAGTTAATTTTATAAAATGCCGTACCTGCATTTGCACTCGGTAAAGGGAAACCAAAACCTAGTGAAGCACCCATTTGTTTAATATCCTGATTATTGATCTGGATGTAAGTTTTATCGTAACTGAAACCCAAACGATAGTCAACACGTTTCATATAACTGTTGTAAGAGGTGGCATCTGGAGTCCATTGCCCACCCAATGATGCTCCCCAGCTATCCTGTAAGCCAGAATTGATGTTGTTAATGCTGGTAGCTGCCCACTTGCTCATTCTGAAATCGGCACCAATTAACCATTTATCGTTTTGTTTGATGGAAATACCAAAGTTGTGCGTCAAAGGCAAAGTCAAATTCGATCTTCCGTTATCAACTGAACTTAACGTATCAAGCGCTGTGTTCTCGTTTCCATTTGCATCTCTGCTGTATTGAGTTGCATAGAAAGTTTGTGTAGAATTCAGCTTACCAGAATTGCTTCCCGAATAACCCAGGGTCATGGAAGTTTTCTTGCCGATATTGAAATCATACTGAATGCCGTATGAATAATTTAATCCACCTACACTATTTTTATTCTGCAGTTTTGCATTGATGGCACCGGCAGAAGCGTATTCTGTAGCTCTGGTAGTTAACAGATTTCCAAAGATATATTCAGCATTTGCACCGATTCTTAAATGATCGCCAATGCGGTAACCGTAACCAATATATGCTTTTGATAAACCACCTTCTCCTTCATACAACTGATCTACATTCGTGGTATCAATTCTTACTGTATTTCTGTAGGTGTAACCTAAATCTGAATAAGGAAGAATACCAAAACTTAAGGCCGATCTTCTGTTAACAGGTACCGCAAACGCCAGGTGGCTAAAAGTAGAATTGAAACTCGTTTCGGTTAAGTTATTTCTTGATAAACTGGTTAATCCTGCGCTCATGCCCACATCAATGGTAGTTAACGTAACTGCAGAATAAGATGCCGGGTTCTGCATGTTGATGTTATTAAACCCGGTTATTGAATTTACGGCTGTAGATATACCGCCCATTGCCCTAAATTGTGGTAGCAAAGAGCCTTTTATATTTCCAAGTCCAAATCTTGAATATGGCGATGAAGTGGTCACTTGTGCCTGAGCACCTAAACCACAAACTAGAACGAGTATGGCTGCAATATAATTTATTCTTCTGTACATTTTAATCTGCAATAGCTTCATTTAATCCTTTTAATACGATATAGGGATCTTGTATAATTTGAGGGGCAAAGATGCTGTTTTGTAATTGCTTAAACAAAAAATTAGCATCACCACCTGTTATAATCACCTTTAAGGCACTTTCTTTTGTATTATTTATGGCGATAAAGCCTTCTATTTCATTTACTATCCCTCTTAAAACCCCATTTTTGATGGCACTTTGCGTATCTTCTCCATCAGGTATAGCTTCATTCGGATTCCATTCTACCTGCGGCAGCCTTCCGGTGAATTCGTGCACCGCCTTAAACCGCATTGCAATGCCCGGACTGATACTCCCTCCAAAATACGCCTGATTTCCGGTAAGCAAATCATAAGTAATGCAAGTTCCGGCATCAATTACCAAACAAGCATTTTTTGGAAATATACTATTTGCACCTAAAATGCCGGCCCATCGGTCTAAACCCAACGTTGCTGGTGTTTTATATTTGTTTTCCACGCCCTTAGTTAATGTGGCTGTAAAACGGGTGTATTGAGTATGCTTTTTTAAGTATTCTTCTAATTGACTTATTTCCTGGTTTACACTACTGATAATTGATTTTTTCGGCGAAAACTTTTCAACCAGCTGTGCGAGATCCAAGATACCCACCTTGGCTAACCGCTGATGATGAACAACTTCCTTTCCAGCAAAAACAGCTACTTTTGCCGAAGAGTTACCAATATCAATGCTTAAACTGTGCATTTATGTTATTTAACGCAAAACAAATTTGTTTGATACACTTCTTACTCTAATGATGCAAAATAATGCTCAAAAAGCAATCGTTGTAAAACTCAGCCACAAAGCTATTAATCTTTGTTAAGTATTGTTCTAGTATTTTGTTAAAAAAGGTTAAACAAAAAGAAAGTATTGGATAGATAATACAAACAAAACAAACAGCGTTTCATAAAACCAGCGTTTCTTTGCATTGCTGAAATAATAGGCCAATAATACCGATCCGGGTGGTACGCACAGCAAAAAATGCCAGGTTCTGAAGTTAGGTTTCAAATAAAAACTGGCACCTGCTACGATGAACATAAAAAACAGCAATTGAAATCCTTTTCGGGTACTGATGAAACTCCTGAAAAAGTTTTCCCTTAGCTGTAGTGAGGCCAGTACAATGATGATGGCAACCGGAATAAGTACCAGATAATCGTTATAATTTACTTTGAAAACAGATGGAAACTTGTTGCCAAGTGGTTTCCATATTTGGTAAAATGAAGATAAATTATCGTTCCAGTAATAAAAAACAGCGAGGAAGAAAAAAACCGTAATAAACCCAACCAACCCTGCAATCCATTCTCGCCAGTCGAAAGACCTGAACAATAATAAGGCTAAAAATATCATGAGCAGCATCGCCATGAACGGGAAATAAATCAGCGTACCTACACCGATGATCATTCCAATATCAAATACGGTAGTAATGGAATTGGCACTTTTACCGAGTTTTAAGAATTTATCAATTACCCAAATCAGCAGAAAGTTGCAAATTAATGCCGGACTCAAAATCATAAAAGGCATAAACAGGCTCATCCCGGTGATGTACATCAATGCAGGCAGAAAACTTGGTTTGGCCAGTAAATTATGATTGTTTATGACGCTATTAAAAATCAAAGCTTGTGCAAAAACAACCACTGCTGCTAAAAATATATTGGTGGCAGCGGTGAAAGCGTTGTCTAAATCTATATTAATCAACAATCTGGCAAAGGGCTCAAGAAAATCGAAGTTAAGCTGCGCAGGTGTTTCATGAAAAATAGCGATACGCATGAAAAATGTGTAAGCTAAAAGAAACAGTAGGTTAATAGGATTTAGCTGTCGAAACTGATTAATCATGCCTTTTTAAAGTGTAGGCAAAGTAAAGATAAAAAGCTGAAAGAAAAAAAGGCTAAGGCAAAGAACAGCAGATAATGATGAAAGAGCAAGGATGAAGGAGCAAAGAACAAAGAGCAAGGAGCAAAGAGCAAGGATTAAGGAGCAAAGAGCAAAGAACAAGGAGCAAAGAACAGGGAGAAAAGACTTATGCAGCAACGATATGAACGAAATTGCTACATAGTCTATAAGATTGAGCTAATTAAAGCTCAGGGCCTGGCGTATTTTTTCACCATGTCATCGATAATTTTTGCGGTTTCATCAGGAAAGTCGAACTCATGCCTTTGGGGGTTACTCACCCATTCTTTTATAATGGGCAACCAGTTTTTTGTACTTCCCCATATCACCGGAAGGCCAAATTGTTTGAGTGCGTAGGCATTACATTGCTGTTCAAATTGGAAGCGCATTGGTGCAACCAATAATTTCTTCTTTAAATAAAGTGCTTCTGCCGGGCCTTCAAAGCCACCGCCGGTAAATAAACCTTCGCAAGTGGCTAAGCTTTTATTAAATTTCTCGTTGTTAACAGGCTCAACAAATACATTTTCATAGGTATAAGCTTCTTTACTGTGTTTAGAAAATACCTGCCACTTTATTTCGGGAATTTGTGAGAGTAACTTTACCAGCCGCCTATCGTCAATTGCAGGTAGGTAAACCGTATAATGACCTAAATTTTCGCTTCTTAACGATCTAATCTCAGCCCTGATTACGGGTGTATGAATAAAAGTATCGTACCGATCAAAATGAAAACCGATGTGATATTTCGTTGGTGCATATCTACTCAAGATTAGTTTTCCCCAATCCAATGTTCTTGGTCTGGGAACCTTTTTCGATTTAAACGCAGCCTGGTGACTTAAAGACACACATTCAATGCCCTGTAATTTACATGCCCATGCACTTACCGGCTCAAAATCATTCACAATGAGGTTATATTGTTTAAGGTCGAGCTGTTTCATATCTTTCCTGAAACGGAAAAGATTCATGCTCAACCAGGTTTTAAAATGATCTACCCCACCCTTTTTTCCAAAAATAAAGCTGAATCCATGTAATTGATATTTCACAGGCTGGCTTAGTTTTACATCGGCCTGCGTACCACTGACCAAAATATCAAGTTCACCATATTTCTGAAGTAAAGGAATAATTTCACGAGCTCTGCTAATATGACCATTTCCGGTCCCCTGAATTGCGTAAAGTATTTTCATTTGTGCCGAATATCCAAAAATTATTGAGCAATTTCATACTTAATGTGCTGTAAAAGTATGTTTACATCAAGCTTGCTTTTCAAATCCTCGGCATCAGAGAGAATTCCCTCATCCAATTCATCTTTAATAAAATCGAGATGATCATATTTAAAAACCGACCAACTTTGATCCTGATATTCCAAAGCGGTTAAACTTTCTACCCAATCGCCGCTATTTAGATAAGTTACCTGCCCTTCACCTGAAGTAATCTGGCGTTTTTCAGCCTGGTGGATATGGCCACAAACCACATAGTGATAACCTTTTTCAATAGCCAGTTCTCCTGCAGTTTGTTCGAAACTATTGATAAACTTTACCGCATCTTTAAATTTAGCTTTTATCTTTTTCGAAAAACTCATTTTCTCCTTACCAAAGGCAGTTAAGACCCAGTTTACGAAGCTGTTTATCAAGATTAACGTATCGTAACCTACTGCCCCCATTTTGGCCAGCCACTTGGAATGCTGCATGGTTACATCGAAAACATCGCCATGAAAAAACCAGGCTTTTTTTCCATCTAATTCCAAAATTAATTTATTTTGAAGATGAAAACTCCCCATTTCCATTCCATCGAATTTCCGGAGCATTTCATCATGATTCCCGGTGAGATAATAAACCTGAACACCCTCAGAAACAAACTTCATCAACTTACGGATCACTTTCATGTGCGAATCTGGCCAGTAACTTTTGCTAAATTGCCAGATGTCAATAATATCGCCATTCAAAATCAATGTTTTAGGCCGAATACTTTTGAGGTATTTTAGCAGTTCTTTAGCGTGGCAGCCATAGGTGCCCAAATGTACGTCGGAGATTACCACTACATCAATGTTTCTTTTGTCCATAACCGGGAAATTTAGGGGGAAAGAATATGTTACCGCTTAATGAAAGCAGTTTAGAAGAATTAAAGATTATTTTACCACTCTTCTTCCTCATCGAGTTTAACCTCAAAAGGACTAAAGAAATAAAGTACCACTATTAATAAACATACGGCGAAGAATGTTTCTAACATATCATCTGATTTTATCTAACAAAGGTAAGACACTGTTTATCAAACAAATGTTACGGCACTGTTAAATTATCCTGCCAAATGATAAAGGACGTTAAATTGGATGTTTGGTCGTTTATTTTTTTGCTTGGCAAAATTAAATCATCATAAAACTAAAAAAGTCATTCAATGAAATGGAACACTGTCCACATTCATCGAATGACTTTATATTTTTGGTTTCTAAAAACTAAGCTTTAATAGCTTTCTTTTTTTTCTTATTTTCTGAATAAAAGCCGAAACCCAAACCAGCTAACAATAAAATTGAGCCTGCAAGCGAAATTTTTTCACCGGCATAGTATGATGTTGGATGGAAGATAAATTCAAGTTTATGGTTACCACCTTCCAGCTGGGCAGCACGTAAAATGTAATCGGCCCTGAAATATGGTTTTTCAACACCATCGATGTACATTTTCCAACCCTTGTTGTAATAAACCTCAGAGAAAACTGCAATCACATCTTTGGCTGAAGAATACTCGTAGGTTAAGTGATCAGGTGTATAATTGGTTAGCTTAATGAAACCTTCCACACCGGTGCCTAAACGTTTGGTATCAATTAATGATTTGTATTGTTCATCAACAATAGCCTCTTTTTTAGCATCGAAACTACTGATGGCCTTCATCTCCTCATCTGCATTTTTAGCATATTGAACACTTTGTACAAACCAGGCATTACCCGCAGCCGTGGCGTTGCGTTGCATTTTATACGAGCCATTTTGAGGGTCTTGTGTAATGATGTACTTTGTATTTAACATATCCAAAACATCCTGATTGATGCTTTTAGTCAACTGATGATCTACAAGTTCCTGGAAGCGTTTTAACCTTGCCGAGTGGAAACCACCAACTGTTTTATGGAAAAAAGATGTTTCCGCACTTTTGAAAGGATCTCCTAATGATAAATCGAAAACCCTGAAGTTTGGATCTTTATCCGCAGAGATGAAATTATCTACATCTCTCGGCTGATAGTGACTGGCCAGATCAGATTTGCTTACAAAGTTCTGGTTGTTTAAATAACGGCGATCAACCTGCCATAAATCTACCAAAATAAACAAAGCCAATAAACCAAAGGCCAATTGCATATTCATTTTCTTAGTGATGAACGCCCATGTTAAACCAAAACCAATGGCAATAAAAAGTACCGTACGCCATGCATCAGCACGTGCAAGTGCCACGCGATCGGCAACCACACCATTAATAATTTCGATAGCAGCGCCTCTGTTGTTTTGTAGCGTTTGTGCAAGGGCATCTAAAACCTGTGGCTGGTTGGCTTGTGTAAAGCTGAAGAATGCTGTTGGCATGATGGCAACAATTAAAGATAAGCCACCGGTAATGCCTGCAGACCATGTTAATCTTTTTACCAGATATTTCTGATCGTATTTTCCCTCCTGAGCTTCCTTAATGGCCAAAATAGCCAACAAAGGCACTAGCAAACCAACAACAGCCAAAATGGATTCAACTGCTCTAAATTTGTTATACATTGGAAGATAATCAAAGAAAATATCAGAAATCAGCGGTAAGTTTTGTCCGAAGGAAAGGAACAACAACAATACACTACTGCCCAAAATCCACCACTTCCAGCGGTGCTGAACAATGAATAATCCAAATACGAAAAGCAAACAAATGATTGCCCCGAAATAATAAGGCCCTGAAGTGCCTGGTTTATTTCCCCAGTATTGATTTGTACCTAAATTTTGAGCCACATACCCAATAGCTTGTCTTGGATCAACCCCCTGAAGGTTTTTCTCAACTGCTTTATAGGTATTGCTTTCCGGCTTAATCATTTCATCGATACTACTGGCACCACCATATAAATTTGGAATCAGGAAAGTAAAACTTTCTCCAACGCCCTGGCTCCATTGGTACGCATATTCTTTATCAAGGCCATTTGCAGGTTCTGCTTTATCGGTTGTTAAATTTGATTTTCCTCGGATGGTTTCCTTACCATATTCATAAGTGGTCCAAAGCGTACCTGCGTTCACTAAAACCGCCAATACAATACCAGCAACAACATATGCGATTGATTTACCGAAAACATTCAATTGTTTAGCTTTAAATGCATGGTACAATTCAATACAGGCCAGAATAAACAAAGCAATAAACAAATAGTAGGTCATTTGAATATGGTTCGATCTGATTTCCAAAGCCATAAACAAAGCTAATAAACTCGCTCCAACCAGATATCTTCCTCTTAAAACTAAAATGATGGAGGCTAAGATTGGCGCAAAGAAACCAATAGCCAATGCTTTATTACTATGGCCAGCGGCGATGATGATAAAGTTATAGGAGGTAAATGCAAATGCAATTGCACCCGCAGCAGCCAGCCACGGATTAATTTTAAGCACACAGAATAGTAAATAAGCACCTAACAAATATAATATTACGGTACCAACCGGATCAGGAAAAACACCCTTAATCACATCGATTCCGTATGTTGTGATGTTTAATGGATATTGCACCCAGATTTGGTAAGCCGGCATCCCGCCAAACATCTGGTTTGTCCAAAGTGGGCCTTTTCCTGTGGCCTCCTTTACATCCATAATCTCTTTCTGCATGGCTTTTGCCTGCAAAACATCGCCTTGCTGTGGCGCTTTACCCTGCAAAACAGGACTGAAGTAGGCAAACGTAATGACTACAAAAAATGCAATAATGGCCAGGTGGATGCCATTTTTATTAAACCAGTTATTCATTAAGGTTTGTTTAAGTTTAAACGAACGTCAAAAATAAAAAATTGGGCGGTATAAAAAAGGAATAAATTAAATGTGAGACGAATAAAAAATTAGATTTGATAAATGAAATCCCAACTTAACCCTTTTATGATGAGAAAGTTTCTAACGATTTGTCTGCTAATGACCTCCACATTTCCCTCATTTGCTCAAATGGTGAGCCTCAATCGTAATGAAGTAAAGAAACTAAAAATTGCCATCAACAAAGACACAAGTGCTAAAAGACTCTACCATTCTTTCACAAAGAATGCAATAGGTTATTTGAACGAAATGCCCAATCCGATTGACACAATCAGAACCGAAGGTTTGTTAAGGGGCAACCCGAGAAAAGTGAAAACACAGACTGCGTTAGCTGACATGAACAAAATATTTGTTCTGGCATTGCAGTATCGCCTAACTCAGGATAATAAATTTCTTGATAAAAGCATTTCCTTTTTAGTTTCATGGGCTTCAGTCAATTATCCCAACGGTAATCCTATCGATGATACCAATCTTGATAAAGCGGTAGAGGCTTACGATTTGATTCAGGATGATCTTCCTGCCAAAGAAAAATTATTGATCCAAAAATGGCTAAAAGAAACTGCCCTTGCTGAAATAAATAGCAAGCGAATGAAACCCGGAAGGGCAACAGCCATTAATAACTGGAATGCACACCGGCTTAAAGTTGTGGGCGAAATTGGCTATGCGTTGCATGATCAGCAACTGATTGACTGGACCATAGCAAACCTAAAAAGCCACATCGAAATTAACCTCAATCCTGATGGCACCAGCCTGGATTTTAAAGAACGTGATGCGATGCATTATCATATTTACGATTTGGAACCTTTGTTAAAACTGGCCATTATGATTGATCGGGCAAAAGGCCAAAACTTCTACACTTACAAATCGGCCAAAGGCTCGTCGATCAAAAAATCTGTTGACTGGTTGATGCCCTATTTACCCGGACAAAAACAACATGAGGAATATGTTAATACCACGGTGAAATTCGATCGTGACAGGGCGAAAAATAACGAACCTGGTTTTGCCCCGGGAACCATGTTTGACCCCATACTGGCATTGCCTGTTTTAAAGTTATCAGTTTACTTCGATGCCAGCCAATTTGAAGTGCTAACTAAACTAAGTAATGACAACAATTTCTCAATGATCATTGACAAGATTAAACGAGAATCAAAACGAACTTTCAAATAAAATAAACTTTCAATAATTTTTGAAAGTTTAAAAATGTTATTATATTTGTTTATGGAATTAGCAGCAGCAAAACTTAAATTTATCGAAGCCTGGGGCAAGTTGGGATCTGAGTGGGGAATTAACCGGACCATGGCTCAGGTTCATGCTTTGTTATTGATTTCTCCTGAGGCCTTAACTACTGAAGAAATTATGGAAACCTTAAGCATTTCCAGGGGGAATGCTAACATGACCCTTCGCGATCTGATTGGTTGGGGTTTGATTGAAAAACAACATAAGGCAGGAGAAAGAAAAGAATATTTTTTTGCGGATAAAGATGTTTGGAATATCGCCAGGCAGGTAGCCAAAGAGCGGAAAAAACGAGAACTGGAACCCGTATTAAAGGTTCTGAATGAGCTTTCTACCGTTACGGGAGATGAAAAAGACCCGGCATTTAAAACTTTTAAAAAATCTGTTGCAGACATTAATAAATTGGCGGGAAACGTTGATAAAACACTGGAAACCATGTTAAAAGCTGAAGAAAGCTGGTTTTGGGGATCAGTTTTGAAAGTATTCAAATAGTATCGAGATTGTTTGCGATAAACCTAAGCCTTAAACGGCTTAATTTTTTACACCAAACTTTCATATTTTACTGAAAGTATAAATATTTAAATAAAATGAAAACGCTAAACAACCATGTTATTCTGTTCGATGAGGAATGCCCAATGTGTGAAGTGTATACAAAAGCATTTGTTAAAACCGGCATGTTAGCTGCAAATGGAAGGGAATCTTATCAACGTACGCCGGTACAAATTTGTCCACTAATTGATCAGCAACGAGCTGCTAATGAAATTGCTTTGGTAAATACAGAAAGTGGGGAGGTTACCTACGGCATTAAAAGTTTGTTTAAAATTATTGGCCATGCCATCCCTTTTTTTAAACCGCTCTTCGCATTCAGGCCATTTATTCTCCTAATGACTAAAATCTATGCATTTATATCTTACAACAGAAAAGTAATTATCCCGGCAGTTGCAAAACCAAATGCTGTTCAGCCGAGCTTTAAGTTAAATTATCGCATTGCTTACCTCATATTTACCTGGTTTTTAACGGCTTTCATTCTAACGAACTATGCACACCTGCTCACCGACTTTGTTCCATTGGGTGGAAAATACAGGGAGTACTTTATTTGCGGCGGACAAATTATTTTCCAGGGTTTCATCATCAACTTTTACAAAAAAGAAAAACTTTGGGATTACCTGGGAAATATGATGACAATTTCATTTGCAGGTTCGCTGATGCTTATCGCTGGGTTGATTATCCATCAGCTGTTTAACGTAAATCCTATTTTTTACATATTATACTTTTTAATGGTTGCCGGGCTGATGTTCCTTGAGCATATCCGCAGAAGTAAAATATTAAAATTGGGCTGGTTGATGAGTATAACCTGGGCACTTTACCGTCTAATTGTTTTGGCTTTAATCTTTATTGCATAGAAATCATGACTTACAAAAAAATTATACTTGCAGGAGGGAACGGATATTTAGGTGGAGTGCTGGCAAAACATTTTTCGGCATTGGCAGAAGAGGTGATCATTCTTGCCAGAAAACCAAAGCCAATAAATGAAAATATTAAAACCATTTTGTGGGATCGTAAACGGGAAGATGTGTGGATAAAGGAATTAGAAGATGCTGATTTATTGGTGAATCTCTGTGGGAAAAATGTGAACTGCAGGTACACCAAAAAGAATCGGGAAGAGATTATTAACTCCAGAGTTGCGCCGACAAGGCTACTGGCTAACGTAATCAATAAACTTATAGCGCCTCCTAAATTATGGATCAATATTACTTCTGCAACCATTTATCGCCATGCAGAAGATCAGCCACAGGATGAATATACCGGGGAAATCGGTTACGGCTTTTCTATAGATGTTTGTAAAGTTTGGGAAAGTACCTTTTTTGAAAAGGATACACCTAAAACAAGGAAAATTGCCTTGCGGATGGGTATCGTACTCGGGAAAAATGATGGTGCGTTTCCAAGGTTGTTGAATTTAGTAAAATTTGGCTTAGGTGGAAAGCAAGGCGATGGAAAGCAGTATGTAAACTGGGTGCACGAGCAAGATGCAATCAGAACAATAGAATGGCTTTTAAAAAATGAAAAGATTGAAGGCATTGTAAATTGCACCGCCCCGAATGCAGTAACCAATAAAGTTTTGATGGATAACATCAGAAAAATTTATGGAATACCATTTGGATTACCTTCACCAGCCTGGCTTTTAAGCCTTGGGGCAATGATTATCGGCACCGAAACGGAATTAATTTTAAAAAGCAGATGGGTTAAACCAGCAGTTTTATTAGAGAATGGATTTGAGTTTCAATATGGCAAAATTGAGGATGCGATTCATGATATCATCAGCCTAAGCGTTTAGCCTGATGAATTTTAATGCCATGAATAATTTTAAGATGTGTTGCAGTTACAATAGATAAGATGTCGGTCATTATTTTAAAAACATTAGTGAATGCACCTGTTGAGCAATGCTTTGATTTAGCCCGAAGCATTGATTTGCATGTACATTCCATGAAAAATGCAAATGAGGAAGCAATAGCCGGATGTACTTCCGGACTAATTGGCATTAATGAAACCGTAACCTGGAAAGCAAAACACCTTGGATTTTATTTTACCATGACGAGCAGGATTTCGGCAATGAAAATACCAGTTTATTTTATCGATGAAATGGTAAAAGGTCCGTTTGAAAGGCTTCATCATCAACATGTATTCACACCTAAAGGCCAGAAAACAGAAATGACAGACATTTTTGAATTTAGTGCTCCTTTTGGTTGGCTTGGATTAATCGTGGAAAAAATATTTTTAAAAGGCTACATGAAAAGCTTGTTGCGGAACCGCAATAAGACGATTCAAGATGAGGCAAATAAATATCAGCTAAAAGAAAATATTTCGTTAACAAAAAAGCCCTGACATCGGTCAGGGCTTTGCTTTTTTATTTAACTTCTTCGTAGTCTACGAAGTCGCCAAGTTTATCCGTTTTACTTTGATCAGGTTTTGGAGGCATATAATCTATAGAGATAGCGCCTTCAGGTTTTGATCGTCTTTGTTGCTGTTGCCCCTGCCCGGTTGCCTGCTGTTGCATTTTACTGGCCAGGTTATTAAACAGCATAGGCAATATCAATCGAATCAACATTCTAATGATCCAGAGGACTAATATTGCAATGAAAATGAATTTAATAAATGCCATTCTTTAATTACTGTTGTTACAAATATAGACGTCCCAAAATTTATTTTGTTACTTTTTTCGCCTTTAATTGCATTGTTATTACATTTATACTACGCCAAAAGGCCTTGTAAAGTTTTATTCTTCAACAATTTCAGCTACCCTTCCAACCTGTCCATCTTCCAGCCTTACTTTTATTCCACGCGAATGAAATGCAGCAGATGTAAGTAAATTTTGCACCACACCATAAGTAATATTACCAGAGCGCTGATCTTTTTTAAGGATAATTCCAACTTCTAAGCCCGGGTAAATATCTTTTCTGTTCTGACCGTTCATGATTATTTTTTGAGCCTCAAAACTCCGAATAAATTTTCAATTTCAGTAAAATGAACATAAAAAGGTTACTTCGAAAATTTCTCATTAAACATTTTCTCTAAAGCAAACATCTCATCACGCAATTTTGCAGCTTGTAAGAAATCCATTTCTTTCGCCGCTTTCTGCATGTCTTTCTTAGTAGTATCAATCGCTTTTTGTAACTCTGCTTTGCCCATATATTGCACAATTGGATCTGCTGCAATACTAATTTCTGCATTTTCAATATATGCTCTTGCTTTGTTATCGGTAGCTTTTTGTGAAAAATCCAGAACTGATGTTTGTTCTAAAATTGCTTCGCGAGATTTTCCAACGGTTTTCGGTATGATGCCGTTCTCGATGTTGTAGGCAATTTGTATGTCGCGACGACGATTGGTTTCGGATATGGTTTTCTCCATACTTTCGGTAATTCCATCCGCATACATAATTACGCGGCCGCGGTCGTTTCGGGCAGCACGGCCAATGGTTTGAATCAGTGATTTTTCTGAACGCAGGAAACCTTCTTTATCAGCATCCAAAATCGCTACCAAGGTTACCTCAGGTAAATCCAATCCTTCACGCAACAAGTTAATCCCCACCAAAACATCAAATTCTCCAAGCCTTAAACCGCGGAGAATCTCCACCCGTTCCAATGTTTTAATTTCGGAGTGAATGTATCTTGTTTTGATATTTAACCGATCGAGGTACTTCGTTAATTCCTCCGCCATCCGTTTGGTTAAAGTAGTCACCAGGATACGGCCGCCATCTTTGATTGTTAAATCTATTTCATCCAACAAATCATCCACCTGGTTAATGGCCGGCCTAATTTCAATAACCGGATCAAGTAAACCTGTGGGTCGAATAACCTGTTCAACCACTACACCTTCCGATTTTTCGAGTTCATACTCTGCAGGTGTTGCACTTACATAAATGGTTTGTGGCGCCAAAGCCTCAAACTCATTAAAATTAAGCGGCCTGTTATCAAGCGCAGCTGGCAAACGGAAACCATATTCTACCAGTGATAATTTACGCGATCTATCCCCGCCATACATCGCCCTAATTTGCGGAACGGTTACATGGCTTTCATCAATCACCATCAGATAATCATCAGGAAAATAATCCAGCAAACAGAATGGTCGCATTCCAGGCTGTCTGCCATCAAAGAAACGTGAGTAGTTCTCGATACCAGAACAATAACCCAGTTCTTTCATCATTTCGATATCGAAATTGGTTCGTTCTTCTAACCTTTTTGCCTCCAGTAAATGCCTGTCGGCGATCAGTTGATTTTTGCGAATCTCTAATTCTTCCTGAATGCCCCAGATAGATTGATTGAAACGATCTTTAGGCGTAACGAAAAGATTAGCCGGATAAATGGCCATATCTTCTAATTTCTCCAGGGTTTTACCCGAAACCGGATCAATGGCTGAAAGCTCTTCGATATCATCGCCAAAAAAAGAAATGCGATAGGCATGGTCTAAGTAGGCTGGATAAATATCAACCGTATCACCTTTAACCCTAAAAGTTCCGCGTTTAAATTCAGTTGTGGTACGGGAATATAGAATTTCTACCAAACTATGCAGAAAGGCATTTCTCGAAATCCTTAAACCCACCCCAAAACGAAAAACCATCCTCGAAAAATCTTCAGGATTTCCCATACCATAAATACAGGAAATGGACGAAACCACAATGATATCTCTCCGACCACTCATTAATGATGAAGTAGTGCGCAAACGAAGTTTTTCAATTTCTTCGTTAATGCTTAAATCCTTTTCTATATAAGTGTTGCTTGAGGCGATAAAAGCTTCAGGCTGATAATAATCGTAATAAGACACGAAATAATTCACCGAATTTTCGGGAAAGAAATTTTTAAACTCTCCATATAGCTGCGCCGCCAAGGTTTTGTTATGGCTTAGGATTAAGGTTGGCTTTTGTGTTTGCTCGATAACATTGGCAACGGTAAAAGTTTTTCCTGATCCGGTAACGCCTAATAAAGTTTGATAATGTTCATTGGCATTTACACCATCAACCAATTGTTTTATAGCAGAAGGCTGATCGCCGGTCGGTTTATATTCTGAAGTGATTTTGAATTTCATCGTTATCCAAATATACGAGTTTAGGGTTTAAAGAGTAAACAGGAGAAAGTCAGGAAAGTTGGATTTTGATTTTGGAATTTTGATTAAGAATTTAGCCGAAAGTGTTTCATTAACTCTTAAATGGCATACAACCCAGTAAATCGAAAGTTAAACTTTTGATTTACTAGGTTAAATTGTATATTTGTATATGATCATCACTAGAAATTTAGCACAGCAATTAAAAGATCGCCTAAAAAAATCTCCGGCGATAGCGATTTTAGGATCAAGGCAAGTTGGAAAAACTACACTAGCAAAACAGTTGGAAGATGATTATATCTACCTGGACATGGAAAACCCAAGAGATATTGCTAAGCTGCAAGATGCGTATACTTTCCTGGAAAACCTTGAAGATCAAACTGTAATTATTGATGAAGTGCAATTACTGCCAGAATTGTTTTCATTACTGCGACCTTTAATAGATGCCAAACGAACACCTGGAAGGTTTATACTTTTAGGTTCTGCATCGCCAGAATTAGTTAAAGGCGTTTCTGAAACACTTGCTGGAAGAATTTCGTATAACGAATTAAGTCCGATTGGATTAACTGAATTGCCAAAATCAATAGGTTATGAGGAACATTGGTTTCGAGGAGGCTTTCCTGAATCCCTTTTATCGGAAACGAATGATCTGAGCAAAGAATGGATAGATGATTTCATTGTAAGTTATGTGGAAAGAGATTTGGCAAAAATGTTTGGAGTGGACTTAGCACCAACTCTACTGCGAAACTTTTGGAGCATGCTTGCTCACTTAAATGGCAATTTGTTTAATGGAGAATCTTTTGCGAGATCATTAGGCGTAAGTGCACCAACTGTGAATAGGTATCTTGATTTTTTAGAAGGTGGCTACTTAATTAGAAGGTTACAGCCATGGTTTGTAAATGCTAAAAAACGTTTGGTAAAGTCTCCTAAAACATATATTCGCGATACTGGAATATTACATAGATTATTAAACATCGCAAGCTATGGTGAATTATTTGGTCATCCAGCTATTGGAGCCTCCTGGGAAGGCTATGTAATTGAGCAAATTTATCAAATCAAAAAGAAACAAACTGAACTCTTCTTTTACCGTACTCAAACTGGAGCTGAATGCGATCTGGTTTTAGTGCAGGGAATTCAACCCTTAGCATGTATTGAAATTAAATTATCAAATGCACCCACACTTTCGAAAGGTTTCATAAGTTGCACACAAGATCTTGAACCTAAGCATAAGTATATCATTACACCTAAAAGCGAAACTTACAAAACTTCGCATGAAGTAACAGTAACTAATCTTGAGCATTTTTTGGTAAATATTTTACCAGAAATTCAATAAAAAATCCTCGCTGAAACTATTCAACGAGGATTTTATTTATTTAAAAACTGTTAACTGAACTATTTACTTCCAGCTACTTTCATTGGGTTTGAGCCAACCGACTGACCTCTAACTGCTGAAGCCATTTTCATTTTATAAACTTTGAACTTACTTTCTTTAGCTTTACCACCCCATCCGTTGTTACTGGTATCAATATCAGCAGTTTCACGTAACGGATCTACCAGAATAGATTCAACTTCTTTATCTTTCACATAGAATTTAGAAGTTTTCAATTCGTTATGTCTCCAGATTTGAGCTGGAATACGATCAATTTCTTTAGTACCATCCTTGTAGGTAAACTCCACAATAATTGGCATTACTAAACCACCTCGGTTACTAAAGCTTAATTCATAGAGAAATTTATTTGCGTATTTACCCTGATCAGTTTCCGGCACCACTTCATACGGCATGGACATTTCCGTTTTTGTTGTTTTTGTGGTATCAACGGTTACTAATCCCCTGTCGTATTTGTAATAGAAATCCTGAGCCGCCGTGTTTTTATCAACATAGAAACTGATTTTTTTGTCTTCACGGTTTCTGATTTTGGAAATATCATCGAAAGCATTTAAGGCAGGTTTATCAACTTTTACCATTCTCGATCTCGCCGCCGGAACATCTTTAGGGAAATCAGCTTTGGCAAACTTTACGCTATCCAATGCAATATCACAAGGATCCGTTCCATAAAACCAGCCTCTCCAAAACCAATCTAAATCCTCGCCACTGGCATCTTCCATGGTGCGGAATAAATCTGCTGGTTCAGGGTGTTTGAAAGCCCATCTTCTTGAATATTCTTTGAATGCATAATCAAAAAGCTCTCTTCCCATAATGGTTTCACGGAGAATATTTAAACCCGTTGCAGGTTTAGAATAAGCATTCGGACCAAAACGAGCGATATTCTCTGAGTTAGTCATAATAGGTTCTAACTCATCTTTTGGCAGTTTCATGTAATCAACAATGGTATAAGCAGGCCCTTTTTTGCTTGGAAATTTATTGTCCCAAAGTTCCTCGGTTAAATACTCCACAAAAGAATTTAAACCTTCATCCATCCAGGTCCATTGGCGCTCATCGCTATTTACAATCATTGGGAAAAAGTTGTGTCCCACCTCGTGAATAATCACGCCTAGCATTCCGTTTTTGGTGCTTTCGCTATAAGTTCCGTCAGCATCTGTACGGCCATAGTTGAAACAAATCATCGGGTATTCCATCCCATTTGCCGCTTCGATACTTTGCGCTACCGGATATGGATAAGGAATGGTAAAATCTGAATAAGTTTTGATGGTATGCGCTACAGCACGTGTAGAGAATTTGCTGTATAAATGATAAGCTTCTTTACCATAAAAACTCATACACATTACGGTATTGTTATTGGCTTGAATTTTTTGCGGCATGGCATCCCAAATAAATTTACGGGAAGAAGTCCAGGCGAAATCACGCACATTATTTGCATTAAAAACCCAGGTTTTTTTAGCTGTTGATTTTTTACCTTCAGCGGCAGTTGCTTCGGCTAGCGTTTGAATTTCTACTGGTGCAGTTGCTGTTTTTGCCGCATTGTATCTGCTCATTTGCGTTGGTGTTAATACAGCGCTATAATTGATACACTCTCCTGTTGAACCTACCAAGTGATCGGCCGGAACAGTCATTTGCACCTTGAAATCGCCAAAGGTTAAGGCAAACTCTCCCCTGCCGGTAAACTGATGATTTTGCCAGCCCTGAAAATCGCTGTACACACATAAACGTGGATACCATTGTGTCATCGTAAACAAGTAGTTTCCATCTGCAGGGAAAAACTCATAACCACCACGACCGCCAATATTCATGCGGTCAGATATTTTATAGTTCCAGTTAATGTTGAAGATAAATTTTTGGCCGGTTCTTAAAGCTACCGGCAAATCTACCCGCATCATGGTTTTGTTTACGGTATACTTTAAGTTTTTACCTGTTGCATCAGTCAGTTTGGTTATGTTGATACCCAGGCCATTATCAGTTTTATTACTTAGTTGATCTAAGTTTTGCGTGGTTCCGCCAGCAGGCATTTTAGTAGCATCCTGATAGTTCGCATTTTTACTGGTGCTATGCTCATTCTCATCCAGCTGCAGCCAAATATAGGTGAGTGGATCTGGGGAGTTATTGGTATAGGTAACCGTTTCCGAACCTGTTAACAACAAATTTTTCTCATCCAGTTCGCACTTGATATTGTAATCAGCACGTTGCTGCCAGTATTTCACACCTGGCGCACCACTAGCTGTACGTTGCTCGTTTGGCGTAGGTAAAATGGTACCCAATTGCTCAAACTTGTTTCCATGGTTGCTTCCAGGATTATTCTGAATGTTTTGTGACATGGCTAAACCACCTGAAAAAAGTAGTAAGCCGGTTAATGTAAACAGTTTATTCATTGTTCTTATTCTTTAAAAAGGAATTCGTTCTAAAGCCATTTTTAAAGCCAGGCTAAATACGGCTGCCGAAATAAACAACACCCAACTCAGGCGTTTGATTCGGGTATAGTTGAAAATAATAAAAGTAATAATCAAAATAATTAAAACCATAAAAACCTGCCCGGCTTCTAGCCCTACATTAAAGCCAAACAAACCCCAGCCAATATTTTGATCTTTTGCCAGCATCATCCTAATGGAATTTGCAAAACCCATTCCGTGGATTAATCCAAAACCTAAAGCCAAAAAGTAATTTACCTTGACCGATTTCATGGAGAAATTTCTTCTAAACAAATTACTCACCGCGGTAATTACAATTGTACAGGGAATTAAAAACTCTACCCATTTACTATCGAACCTGATTACATCCATTACACTTAAAAGCAATGTTAAGGAATGCCCGACGGTAAAAGCAGTTACCAGAATCAGCACCTGTTTTAAATTGGTGTAGCTGTATATTGCTACCAGCGCCAAAATAAACAATTGATGATCTAAAGCATCGGCGCTGATAATATGCTCCCAGCCCAGCTTGAAGTAGAAAATAAAATCCTGTAAAGGCATGAAATACGGTAAAATAAAAACGGGATGTGATTTTTAATGCTTAAAATTAAATTAATAATTTCAAAAATTGATAATTTAATACAAAGGATCACTTAATTTACTCAAAATGTTACGAGTTAGCCGCATGATTGCAGCAGGAAAATTAAATATTCTCAATCTGTTCGAAAAATAGTAGGATGTGAGGAAAAATATTGTAAAAAATTAAATCGTAGCTTTGTTTGTTGATGGCTCTCAGTACAATAAAATATCTGATGAAAAACCTAAGATTTTTAATAGGGTTACTTTTCTGCATTTGCTTTACGGTTTCAGCAGGAACAAAACACCCTTTGCATGTGAGCACTACTGAAGTAAGTTTTAATCAAAAGGATAAAACTTTAGAAATCAGTTGTCGAATTTTCTCAGACGATTTTGAATCTATTTTAGCAAAAAACTATAAACAGAAAACAGATCTTGCTAATCCTGCGCTTAAAAATGCGATGGATGAATTGGTAAAAAAATACATCAATACTCATCTGCAGATTAAAGCAAATGGCAAAGCCGTAACAATGAGCTATATCGGGTTTGAGATTGATCATGAAGCCACGAACATTTATCTGGAAGTACAAAAAATTTCGAGCCTAAAAGCAGTAGAAGTTACCAATACCATTCTTTACGATCTGTTTGATGATCAGATGAGTATCGTACACCTGGTAAAAGCCCAAACACGCAAAAGCACCAAAATCCTATATCCTGATAAGAAGTTTGCCACAAACTTTTAAATGTAATTTTTGTATTAGATATTAAATTGCTGTTAAAATACTGCTAGTTTTAATATCCCGTTAACACAAGCGTAATCCGGGAAAGGCGCCAATAATCTTAGTTATACATTACCCCTACTGTTTAAATAAGTTATGCATTTAATTGTTTTCTCCTCCGTTTTAACACCAAGAATAAAATATATCTTCAATTTTATTTTTAAAGAAATTCTCAAGGCCGAAGTTGAGTTTACCGGCAATGCAGAATATTTTGCCCAAAGCAATCAGGTTAAAATCAGTTACGGTGAAAAAGCCTTAGGCGATGAACTTTTCTTCAAAAGCAGTCCCATTCTTTTTTCCAATAAACTTGATGAAGTTAATATTAAAACGACTTTATTTGGAGAATACCAGGTTCCATTTCCGGTAGAAAATTCTTTGTTTCCATTTGATGTATTTGCAGCTTCATTTTTTATTGTAACCCGTTACGAGGAGTATCTTCATCAGAAAAAAACAGACGAAGATTTCGAAGCGAAAAAGAGTTATCAATTTAAATGGAAAATTTTAGAAAGGCCGATTATTGATGAATGGGCAATGCTCATCAAAAACATGATCCGCAAAAAACATCCGGAATTTAAGTTTCATGAGAAACGTTTTATTAACCAACCGGGCATTAATTTTAACATTACCCCAAACATACCCGATGGTTTCTTAAGCCGGACGAAATTTTTCTTCAGCTCGGTTTTCAACAAAGAAAATAACTTTTTAAGCTCAAAATTCGATCAGTTTACAGGCATGGGGGTAAGTAGGGAAGCTGTGTTAAGCGATTTAAATTTGGTATTGGAGAAAAAACAAACTGATCCGATATTTTTCATCAACTTTCCAAATGTTCCTAATGATTACATTAAAGCAAATGGAATTTCGAAAAATCTATCATCAAAAAATGTAGGTTTATTGAGGCCATGTGCCAGCGATAAGGAGAAAATGGATGAGATTAAAACAGGCCTGGCAAAACTTAAAAAAATACTGCCAAACCAAATTAATCTGAGCAGTCAGCAGCTGGAAGTTTTAAAATTTCCAATCTGCTATTTAAATTTATTGAACTCAGGCATCACAACCGACTACTCTATGGGATATCCTGACCGGGCAGGTTTTCGTGCTGGTACCTGCACACCGTTTAACTGGTACGATCTTCAACTCGAAAAAGTGACACCTTTGCTTGTTTATTCATATTGCCTAAATGATACCACACTTCAACATCTTTCTAACGAAACCATCTTCAATTCGATAAAAGAGTATATAGATGCAGTTAAATTTGTAAACGGTTATTTTCTGAGTAACTGGCAACTTCGAAGCCTTTCAGATCATTTAAAATACAAAAAGCTAAAGCTTGCCTTTATTGAAATGAATAATTACGCAGGAAACTAAGGTTTACTTTTGATCAGGATCAACCGCCCAATATTTACGCGATTTTTATTTTTGTCGTTTTTAAAGTGTAAGGTAACGGTATTTCTAAACTCATTGATATCAAGATCGCACAGAAACATTTTCTTTTTGACTTTTTTCTGAGCGCTGTAGAATGAGATGGGCTCACTAATTTTAGTTTGTCGTTGCCAGAAGGAAATTTCTGCACCATCGGCAGCTGTTTCTAAATCGGCATAAAGCTTATATTTTCCGTTTGGAATTTCCTGTAAATCGACGCGGATTTGCGCACCATTTTTTCCAATGAAGTTATTCCCATCAATAGTAGCCTGACCATTGAAACTTAAGTTCATAAGCTGCGGATAAATCATCATGGTATCAGGAACAAAAACCGTAGTATTTTTGCCATCTGGTAATTGCGAAGTTGAAATTGCCTTTTCAGCGTAGTAAAAAGCTACCGAGGTATAATCGGCCGGTTTATTATTTTGCTCTGGCCCATGTTCAATGGTGTGCAAAATACTTTTATGAAACGGCATTTTATCTGTTAGGAACAATCGATAGCCTCCGGTCCGGCTGAAGGGGAGCGAATAATCCAATGAACCATGCAGCGGCAAACTCATTTTGCGGTCCCAACGATCGAGTAAGGCATACCAGCCACCATTAAAATAATCTTCAGATCCGGTTCCACGCATGGTCATTTTACCATCAATTGCGGTGTAATCATCGCCTTCAAAAAACAAGGTCATGCCTGGGTTTAATCCCTGAGCCTGCAAAATTGTACCCACATAATGTCCTCTACCCGCTCCTTGCAAAAACGCGTGTGGTTTACCCAAGGCGGCATTTTTATCGCTATTCCAGAAAGTATAAAATTTCCCTTCCGTTTTCGGATCATGCGGTAATGGCGAAAAATACCACCTTGCCTTGATTGTTAAGGATTCTGCATGCGCATTGGAAATGCCCTTTCGATAAATCAATTCTACTTTGGCGCTTCTTTCAAAAGGCATCGGGAAATAATTGTAATTGATGTTATTTGCGGTACCGCATAGCAAACTTTGCATGGAAATTTTACCAAAAGCATAACCGAAAAAATCGGCCAACGGGAGGTAAACAGCTGGCTGGCTTTCATCATCCCAGGTAATTTTTATATCGATTAACTTCTCTAATCCTTCGAACTGCTTTGCATTTTCGATTTCAAAACCCAAAAAACGACCGGGCTTTGATACGCCAACCAGTGATAAACTTTGTCCAGGTGACAGGATTTTATCAACCGCAATAGTTTCGATCCCGGAAGATGAAAGAATGTTTTTTTTAATGTCTATCCAGGCTGAACTCACTTTTTCAAGCGCTAATTTTTCAGGCGCTGATAAATTGGGGTTAAATGTTTTTACAGTTGCATTTTTACCGAAATTACGATACTGGATTTGATAGAATTCTAACTTCTTGCCCCTGAAAACAACTTTGCATCCATTTTTATATGGGATAGGAAAATAACAAAAATATCCTCCTACCTGATTACCACAAAGCGGCAGATTGAAAGGATATACCTTGCCTGAAAACAAGTCTGAAAATTTTATAGAATAAGATGGTTTTTTGCTTCCGTCAAAATAAAAATCAAGCGTATCATTCGTCGGCGTTGGTGTCCATATTCGATTGATCACTCCTGCGCCTTTATCTTCAAAAATTACCAGACTGCTATCCGGATTTTTTCTAATAAAAGAATACTTCCCACTAAAACCATCATCGTTATTCCCTGTTGTATCATAAGAAGAAAACTGCTTTACCACGGCGTCAGTATATTTTGGAAGGTTCGAAATGGTTGTCATCGATTCCAATTCTGATTTAACGTTAACACTACTTTTTTGTGCAGAAGCGATAGTAGAAGCCGTAACTGTTATGAAGCAATTTAGGCATAAGGCTTTGATAAACTTAGCGTAGTTCATGGTAAATAATAAAGATTTATATTTGGTTGGATGGGCTAGGTAATACGATTTAGCTGAACCAAAACTAATGTAGAGAATATATTCAGCCTACCATAAATATCTATAAAGTTGTTACTTACTCTCAACCCAAAACAGTAATTTAGACCATCAAGACCTGACTAAAACAATAAAACATCATGATTTTCGACCTGAGCAAAATTAAATCCATCGCCAATACTTTTATCTCTGAAATGAGAGATGAAAACATCCAAAAGGATTCCATGCGTTTTAGAAAAAATCTGGAACGTGTCGGGGAGTTTTTCGCGTATGAAATCAGTAAATCTTTACCATACGTCACCCGTGAGGTAACCACGCCATTAGGGGTTTCGCCGTGTGAAGTATTAGCGCAGCAACCTGTTTTAGCTACCATTTTAAGAGCGGGTTTACCCTTGCAACAGGAGTTGCTGAACATATTTGATAAATCTGAATGTTGTTTTATTTCCGCATACCGTAAGGTTAAAAAAAGTGGCGATTTCGTGATTCAGATGGATTACATTTCTTCGCCGGATTTGGATGGAAAAGTTTTGATTATGGCCGACCCCATGCTGGCTACAGGCCAAAGCATGGTAATGTGCTGCAAAGAATTAATGAACAGATACAAAATAGCCGAATTGCATATTGTGGCCGCCATTGCCAGTACCGAAGGCGTGGCGCATGTAAGGGCAAACCTGCCAAAAGCTAAGTTGTGGCTTGGTGCTATCGATGAAGAAATGACCAGCAAATCATACATTGTTCCGGGTTTAGGCGATGCCGGAGATTTGGCTTATGGAGAAAAAGTTTAACCGGGTTAAAAGGATTTTAAGATTTACTGGATTCAATAGCCCAGTTTGAAACATTCCAACATTAAATCATTCCAACCTCACAACAACAAAACATCTTGAAAAACAAAAAACACATCTTTTTCGACCTCGATCATACCATTTGGGATTTTGACCGCAATGCCGAAGAAACGCTCAACGAACTTTATCATACCTACAAATTGAATGAGCTTGGCTTAAGTTCTTGTGCCGATTTTATTTTAAAATACACTGAAAATAACCACCAGCTTTGGGCAGATTATCATTTAGGAAAAATTACAAAAGATTTTTTGCGGGCCGAACGGTTTAGCAAAACTTTTATTGAGTTGGGAATTCATCCCGAGTCGGTGCCGCATCAGTTTGAAGACGATTACGTGAGCATATCGCCAACGAAAACAAATTTATTTGAAGCTGCAGAAGATGTGTTGACTTACCTTCAACAAAAATACATCCTTCACATTATTTCAAACGGATTTAAGGAAACCACGTTAACCAAAATGAATCTATCCAATTTAAATCCATACTTCGAAAATGTGATTATTTCTGAAGATGTTGGCGTGAATAAACCCAATCCGATTATTTTCGAATATGCGCTCAACAAAGCAAAAGCATCGAAAGAAGAAAGCATTATGATCGGCGATAGCTTGGAAGCTGATATTTATGGCGCATTAAACTTTGGAATGGAAGCAATTTTCTTCAATCCATTGGAGAAAGATAAACCTGCAGATGTGAAAAATCAAATCACCCACCTGAAAGAATTACTGCAACTATTCTAATTGTATCTTATCTTTATGAAATGACACCTGCAAAAGTAAAAGCCTCTATACATAAAATAGTCGACGCTTATAAAGCCAGACTCTCTCAATACGACGAGGACATTTTTCAGGTAACACCGCCCATTAACGGCTGGAGCTACAGCGAAGTGTATTCGCATATTTTTGATGCAAGTTTACTCTCATTAATTGCATTGGAAAATTGCATTAAAGGTAAAGGCGAAGATCAGCCCACTCACTTTATGGTTAAAGTGATACTGTTTTTGGGTGCATTTCCGCCGGCACAAAAGTATAAAGTGCCAAAACGCATGGCAGACCGGGTAAAGAAAATAACCAAAGCCGAAGCGCTTGATTTTATTTTAGAATTTGAAGCTTCATTATTGGATATCTATCCATCGGTTGCTGGTGCAAATCCAAGGGTTAAAACAAAACATCCCAGGCTGGGCTATTTAAACTCCAGGCAATGGCTTCGGTTTATTGAAATACATTTGAAACATCATTTAAAACAGCTCATTAGGATAGAAGATAGTTTTCAGCGTTAAAATTATTTTATCATCTTTGGGTAAACGACCCGCTTTATGAAAAACCTCCTTTACCTCCAGGCAATCTTCGTGTTTTTTTCATGCAATAGTGACCAGAAAGACACAAACCAAACTGTGCTTACTACGCCAGCAGGATTAGAAGGACTTCAAAAAACCAATACAGCAGCAGTTCCGGTGGCACAAACGTCTACCAAAACGCTTATTTTCAATCCGAAACATGGTCAGCCAGGGCATACTTGTGCATTAGCTGAAGGTGCTCCTTTAAACCAAACGGCGGTGGCTCAGCCTCAACAAAATATTACTCAACCACAACCCACAAATGTTAGTGCGCCAGTTCCTGCTACTGTAAATACCAGTGGAAAAAAGTTAAACCCTAAACATGGCGAGCCTGGGCATAGATGTGATATTGCAGTTGGTGCGCCTTTAGATTCAAAACCTGTACAAGCTGTTCAAACCAGTGCGAACCAACAAGTGGTTGCACAAACGGGAAATACAAAAGTTGCTAAAGGAATGAATCCACCGCATGGGCAGCCCAACCATAGATGCGACATTGCCGTTGGTGCGCCATTAAACTCAAAACCTGTTCAAGCTGCAAGTTCCACACCTGCGCAAACGATAAATAAAGCAGAAACTAAAGCACCTTTAATTTTTCCAAACGAGGCTAAGACACCCGAAAGCCAGGCCGGTGCAAAGTTAAATCCAAAACATGGCGAACCTGGCCACAGATGCGATATTGCAGTGGGTGCGCCACTCACTTAATTAACGCACATTTTTTTACATCTTTGCGCTAATGAAATTACCAACCATAAAAGGTTTTGATGAGGAGGCATTTAACAAGTATTTAAAAAATACGGGTTGGTTAATGTTTGGCAAGATATTAAGTTTAGTTGTTGGCTTATTTATTGCCCGATATCTGGGACCCGATCTTTTCGGCGATCTTACCTTTGGCCTTTCGTTGGTAGCAATTTTAGCTGCAATAGGCGCCTTAGGACTAGACACCTTCATCATCAGAGAAATTATAAAAGAACCTACAAAACGAGATGAAATTTTAGGAACTTCCTTATGGTTAAGATTAATTACAAATGCCGCAGCTATTCCTGTTGCAATGGCTATTTACTACATCAGCCATAAAATATCTAAAAATCCAGGTGAGCCATTAACGATTATAGTGGGCTTGCTTGCACTGGCCTCATTTTTCAAATCATTTAATGTGATTGATGCCTATTTCCAATCTCAGGTTCAATCGAAATATGTTGTTCAGGTTCAAAATATTTGCTTAATCATCTCAGCTGTTGTTAAGTTGATTCTTATTTATCTGGGGTTTCCTTTAATTTATATTGTTCTTGCTTTGGTATTTGATGGATTTATTTTAGCTCTGGGTTTGGTTATTGTATACCAAAAGCGAGGTTTTAACATTTTTGATTGGAATTTTGATTCCATCAGAGCAAAATCACTACTGAAACAATCATCTCCACTTATTTTGTCTGCCGTAATGGTTTCCATTTACATGAAGATAGATGTGCTGATGCTTAAAGAAGTTGGAAGTAAAGCGGTTGGAATTTATGGTGCAGCAGCTAATTTAAGTGAGGCCTGGTATTTTATTCCGGTTGCAATTGTAACTTCGGTTTTCCCGGCACTTATCAATGCCAGAAAAACTGATCTGGAACGTTACCATAAAAGGTTAGGAAACCTATACGATTTGCTCGTATACATCTGTTTACCAGTCGGTATTTTCATCAGTTTTACTGCAAACTTCATTATTCATTTATTGTATTCGAATGAGTTTGAAGGCGCCGGAATGATGCTTTCTATTCATATTTGGTCTGGGATATTTGTATTTTTAGGAAGTGCCAGCTCACAATATCTAATTGCTGAAGGATATACAAAAATTGCTTTCTACCGAACTGCGGCTGGCGCCATTGTAAACATTTTACTTAATCTTTGGCTGATTCCTAAATATGCTGGCGTGGGCGCTTCTATTGCGACACTAATCGCATGTTTTATTTCTACATTTTTCATCTTATTAATTCCAAAAACCAGGCAGCAAGGAATAATGATGTTAAAATCATTATTTTTGGTCACAGCATTTCAAAAAATATTTAAACGTTGAGCACATTAAAAGCATTAACCACACTACTTGCCAAACCGAACAGGTTAAAGGCACTATTATCATACGGGCATAAGGGTTATTTAAATAGCATTGGCTGGTTTACAGCTTTTGATCACCAACAGGCTGTTGATGGAAATGGCAAGGCGCTTCCATGGGTTACTTATTCCTTTATCGATTTTATCAAGGAAAGAATAAATAAAACACAGCATATATTCGAATATGGCTCTGGCAATTCTACCATTTTCTATGCTGAAAAAGCTGGATCAGTAACCTCGGTAGAGCATGATAAAAATTGGTTTGATAAGGTTAAAGGCAGCAGCCCTTCAAACGCGGAGATGATTTACTGTGAGTTGCAACGCGATGGAGAATACTCGAAAAAAGCTGCTCTAATTGGTAAGAAATTCGACATCATCATTGTTGATGGGCGAGATAGAGTAAGATGCTGCAAATACAGTCTGGAAGCACTTTCTAAAAACGGTGTTATTGTGTTAGATGATAGTGAACGTGAGGTTTATAATCCTGCCCGGATATTTTTGAAGGAACAAGGCTTTAAAGAACTTAGTTTCAGCGGCATTTCTCCTGGCTTGTTCTATGAGAAAGCGACTTCTGTTTTCTACAAGGCAGACAACTGTTTAGGAATTTAATCTTCAGAAATGATGTTAAGCGAAGAAGTTAAAACAGCCTACGATAATTTTTACACCAATAGCGATGTAGCCTGGCGTATGCTTGGCGCTAAATATAAGGCCCAAAATATTGTTGATGTTTGTAAAGCCATAAAACCTGGAAAAGTTTTAGAAGTTGGCGCCGGTGATGGAAGTATTTTACATTTTTTGAATGAGTGGAATTTTGCACCTGAACTTTACGCCATTGAAATAGCGCAAAGTGGGGTCGATATTATTAACGGTAGAAAACTTGCCAGACTTAAGGAAGCACAAACTTTTGATGGTTATAAAATTCCATATGCTGATAATAGCTTCGATTTGGTAGTTCTTGCGCATGTGCTCGAACATGTAGAGCATGAACGCATTTTACTTCGTGAATTGAAAAGAGTAGCTAAATACATTGTGGTCGAGGTACCAAAAGATTACCGTTTTGGTGTAGATACACGGATGAAGCATTTCCTGGATTATGGGCATATTAATATGTATACACCCACCTCGTTAAGGTTTTTATTACAAAGTGAAGGACTGGAAATTTTGGAAGACAAGGTTTCGATGACTGCTCCGGAGACAGTGAAATTTAATGAATTTGTAAATAAGAAAGCACCAAAAACTTTTACAAAAAACCTGAAGATTGAACTGGAATACAAGATTAAAAAAACATTAGGCAACCTGCTAGGCCGGAGAAAACAGGAACAATTTGCCAATGCTTATACCGTTCTGACTAAAAAATCAGATCAAAATCTTCATATATTTTAATAGGAAAGAATTCATTAAAGTCGTCAATCTGAAATTATTTCAAGATCTTATTTAACATTATACTGAAATAAATTCAGCATAATGTTGATGAAAAAATGGTGAAAAAATAACAACAATGCAAAAGCTTGCTCCTATAGCCCTTTTCGTTTACAATCGCCCGCAGCACACCGAGCGAACGATAAAATTTTTACAGCAAAACAATCTTGCTAGTGATAGCAGGCTGTTTATTTTTTCTGATGGTGCAAAATCTCCTGCAGATGAGGAAAAGGTTGCCGAAGTAAGGGCAATTATCAATGATGTTCAGGGTTTTAAATCAGTAAAAGTTATGGAGCGTAAAACCAATGCCGGTCTTGCCAATGCTGTAATTGAAGGAGTTACCAAGCTCATTAATGATTATGAACAAGTGATTGTTTTTGAAGATGACCTGATTACCTCTCTACATACTTTAACCTATTTCAATGATGCACTTAATCGCTATCGCGATGAAGAAAAGGTAATGCATATTGGAGCATACATGTATCCCCTAACAGCAAATGATTTACCGCAAACATTCTTTTACAGGGCGGCTACGAGCTGGGGTTGGGCAACCTGGGGACGTGCCTGGAAAAACTTTGAGCCAAACATTGATACCTTAATTAAACAGTTCGACAAGAAGAAAAGATCTGCCTTTTCTATTGAGAACAAGATGAATTTCTGGAAGCAAATGCAGGAATTTAAGAAAGGCAAAAACAATAGCTGGGCAATTCGCTGGTATGCATCCATCTTTCTAAAAGGTGGTTTAACGTTAAATCCGTCGCAATCTTTAGTTAATAACATTGGCCACGATGGTACCGGGGTTCATTCTGGAATTAACGATATCTATAATGTAGTGATTAATCCAAAACCAATCACGAAATTTCCTGATGTAATTGAAGAGGATAAAAAAGCCTATCAGACGATTAAAAAATTCCTTTCCAGCAGAAAAGGAAATATGGCCACCAGAATTAAGCGCTTTGTACGCGAAAAATTAGCACAGTATTTCTCAAAGTAGTAGCGAAATTCTTTGTATTTTGGCTTATCCAAGCTTGTAGATATGAAGCCAATTTTCATCCTTTTATTTCTGATTTCATCAGCAGTTTTTGCGCAAACCGCACCCAAACCTTATGGTGCATTACCATCTAAAAGGCAATTGGCCTGGCATGACCTGGAAGTTTATGGTTTAATCCATTTCACTCCTACTACTTTCGAAAACAAAGAATGGGGTTTTGGAGATGCCGATCCGAAAACATTTAATCCAACTGATTTTAATGCCGAACAAATTATTCAGGCCGCCAAAGCAGGTGGTTTAAAAGGCGTTATCCTTGTTGCCAAACACCACGATGGCTTTGCCCTTTGGCCAACCAAAACCACGGATTATAATATCTCTAAAAGTCCTTTTAGAAACGGAAAAGGCAATCTAGTGAAAGAAGTGGAACAAGCTGCCCGCAAAAACGGTTTAAAATTTGGCGTTTATTGCTCTCCATGGGATCGCAATAACCCGCTTTACGGCACAAACAAATATCTTTCAGTTTATCAGGCCCAGCTAAAAGAACTTTACAGCGAATACGGGGAACTTTTTATGAGCTGGCATGATGGCGCAAACGGTGGCGATGGCTATTACGGCGGTGCAAAAGAAAAACGTTCTATAGATAATACCACATATTACGATTGGACCAACACCTGGGGCATCACCAGAAAAATGCAGCCTATGGCCAATATTTTCAGCGATATTGGTTTAGATATTCGCTGGGTTGGCAATGAAGATGGCCATGCTGCGGAAACCTCATGGGCAACCTTCACACCAATGGCACCAGATGGAAAAAACGTGGCCGTTCCGGGCCAGGCAAATTATCCGCAAAGCCCTGGTGGAATTAGAAATGGTAAATTTTGGATGCCTGCAGAGTGCGACGTCCCGTTGCGTAAAGGCTGGTTTTATCATGAAACAGAAGAGCCAAAAACACCTGAAATGCTTTTTGATTTATACTTAAAAAGTGTTGGTCGTGGTGCAGGACTTGATTTAGGATTAGCGCCTGATACGCGTGGACAGCTTCATGATGACGACGTTGCCGCCCTTAAAGCTTTCGGCAGCATGGTAAAAAATACCTTTTCCAACAGCCTTGCTAAAGGATCAACCATTAGCTCAAGCCATTCGCGTGGAAAAAAATTTAATCCTGCTTTGGCCTTAGATGGAAACAAACAAACTTATTGGGCTACTGCTGATGAAACCCATACTGCAAACCTTGAAATTGACTTAAAAACACCTAAAAGTTTCGACATCATCAGTCTCCAGGAATACATCCCACTAGGACAAAGAATTGAGGCTTATACCATTGAGGTATTGGAAAATAATAACTGGAAGAAAATTTATGATGGTACCAGTATTGGCGCAAAGCGATTAATTAAGTTGGATCAACCCGTAACAACCAATAAAGTAAAATTTAACATTACTAAATCTCCTGTTTGTATTACCTTGAGTGAAATTGGCTTGTATAAGAAAAGTTTATAAAGGTTTTTTAGCTTGTACAACGATGTAAGGAGATGAAGCCTTACTTTCTACAGGTACCAGTCTGGTAAGTATCTTGCCGGTTAACCATACAACTTTCTTAAACAAGCGAACGCCGGTTGATTTTTGATTTTCATTTTCTAACCATACACTGAAACGGCCAAAATATCCTGCCGTTACATCTTTTAAGCCAGCTGTTTCGCAAATTGATTTCAATAAGTTCGGATTCATGCTATCGATATTGTGCTTATCGTAGTTTTCTTTATCAAAATTTTTCTGAAACCATCCATTTACGGCCTTAAAGTTTGGTAAGGTAATGAATAACGTTCCGCCAGGTTTTACAAAAGAAATGTGGCGGTTAATGATATCAGCTGTATCATTAAAATGCTCAATTAGGCCGCAGCTCAGCACTAAATCATATTGTTTCTCTGGTTGGTAACTAAATAAATCGGTTTCGATAATATGGATATCCTGCGCTTGTAATCCATTCTTTTCCAGCAGTTCGTTTACTACAGGCGGGTGAACAAAATAATCTAAAAGGGTAACATCGAGCTTTAAATATTTTTTCAAAAACACAGCATAATAGCCAGGAAAGCCACCTAATTCAATTGCAGTTTGAACATTATTTTGATTTACAATATTTGTAAGCTGACCATGAAAAACATAATCAGCAGGCAGTTGTACCGCAAGTCCTTTTTTACTTTCCCAATAATTTACCCAAAAAGCCCTGTCAGTTAATAAATTTGCCATGTTTTGAAAATTCGAATTCCAAAGAAACGGAAAATTTGTGGAATTGATTAACGGATTAATTTGATGAAATAGTTTATCAATCAGTTATTGTTATTTATCATCGTAATGACCAGCAGATGTTAACACTAGTACTATTAATTTTCCTTCATCTATGCGATAGACTAAACGATGCTTTTGAGAAATTTTCCTGGAATAACATCCGGCTAAATTATACTTTTTTAGCTCGGGTTTGCCCGTTCCAATTTTTGGATGTACTTGTAATTCTGCAATTAACTTTTGTGCTTTTTTGAATGCCCCGGGCTCAGATCGTTTCAAAAATTGCAAATCTTCAATCGCCTGTAAAGTGAACTCTAATGAATACATTACAAATTTTTAAAGAAATTTTCCAATTCTTTAACACCATCAATTTTTACAACATTACCCGCATCAGCTTGTTGGATAGAATCCTTGATTTTTTGAATCATTTTTGGAGAAAAATACACATCATCCTCAGTTACAGGTGTAATGGCGTAAGCTTTATTCTTACCTCGTTGAATAATAATCTGCTCACCATTATCAAGCCTATCCATATACTCCGCTTGCTTCTCTCTAAACTCTCTACTACTTACAACCAACATAATTTCGAAAATTTGCGTACCATAATGGTACAAATATAAAAAATGATTTTGTAATCGCTAAAAAACAAATTGGTTAATCGCGATCGGCATCTTGCCAACAACAATTAACCAATTCAAACAATTTATCAATTAACCCTATTTTAAATCTTTCAAAATCTCGGCAACCGCTTTTTCAAGTTGAGGATCTTTATCTGCCAACCGATCTTCGAAAGTATTCTTTACGAAAATATCAGGCTTCACTCCTTCGCTTTCCAGGTTTTTGCCATCCATAGTGTAACATCCCCATGATGGTAAACGGTAAGATGAACCATCAACCAAACCTTTTGCAGAAGTGAAAATAATCCATCGGTAGGTTTCTGTTCCAATAATTTTTCCCAATTTCAATTGCTTAAAGCCTGCCGCAGTCATTTCGGCATCGCTTAGCGACTGCTCGTTAATTAATAACACAATCGGCTTGGCCGCTGGCCCGAAATTACTTTGTGGCGCCAATTTACCGCCACGGTATTTCCACTGCAAATACGGACGTTGAGATAAGAATTTCAATACATCATCATGAACATTTCCTCCGGTGTTATAGCGTAGATCAAGAATAATAGCGTCTTTATTTTCTTCCTGAGCTACCATATCTAAAAGAAAAACTTCTAATTCTCCACCACCCATATTTTTCATGTAGGAATAGGCAATGCGGTTGTTTCCCCATTTATCAACGTTTTTACGGTTATTGGCAATCCATTCGTCGTAAAGGTTTCCGCGTAAAGTTGCTGCACTTTCAGGATGAATGTTAACATACACCTGCTTCCCTTTGCGGTCGAAAGCGAGTGTCATCTCCTTATCCAATGATGGTTTACTGAAGTAATAATCACGGTCGATCTTTTCATCAACTTTAATCCCGTTCACCTCGGTTAGGATATCTCCAGCCATAATGTTTGTTCCGGTACGCGATGCGTTGCTTTTTGCCGCGATACGCTCTACTTTTAAAGGATTTTCGTTATCAAAGATGATTCCGGTTTCGTTTGTGATGTAAGTGAGATTTTTCTTTTCTTCCGCACCAAAACTATTAAAGCCCATGTGTGATGAATTCAGCTCGCCCAACATATCATTCAACAAAATCCTTAAATCGCTGCGGTTGTTTACATAAGGCAGGTAAGCCGCGTAACGTGTTCTCATTTTATCCCAATCTACACCGTGGAATTTCTCATCATAGAAATTCTCATCCAAACCCACCCAGGTTTCGTAAAACATCTGGTTAAATTCAGCATTCAGGTTTCTGGTAAACTTGTAGCCATGATCAATTTTATCAAGTTTATTGGCTTCCAAGGTGTACTTATTAATCACTCCACGAGAAAGTACGTAATATTTATCGCCAGCCTGAATAATGGAGTAGTCACCTCCATCAGCAACTTTTTCTGTTTTATTGGCTTCGAAAGGCTCAATAGTTGTACGGTAAAGCCCAGGCGCCCCGCCCTCGTGGTTTGAAGAATAAAAAACATAGGTTTTGTCGCCCTTGGCAAAAACATCTGTGCCATATTGCCCACCAAAACTCGGACCAACCAGTTCTATACGATCCAAGATATCCTGTGTATTAATGGTAATTACACTTGCTGGTTTAGGTGTTGGTTTAATCTCGGTTTTTTTCTTTGCAGTGTCGGCTTTATTTTTTTTGTCTTTTGTATCGGTTACTACAGGCTTAACTTCCGCAGGCTTTGTTTCTTTGAACAGATCATCAAATTTATCTGAGCGATAAGGCTCATCATAATTGTTTAATGCCATGCGGTAAATGTGTGCACTGTTCATTCCCGTTGGATAGGATGGCTTGGTACGGGCGCTGGTAAAGAAAATATATTTCCCATCTGGCGACCATGCCGGACCAGTTTCGGTTACACCAGTGTTGGTTAAATTAATGGTTTTATTACCCTTGATATTGTGCACCACCAAATCTTGCTCAAAATTTCTGTAAACGGTAAACAACACATATTCATCGTTCGGAGAGAAACTTGGCGCAGAATTTTGAAAAGCCCAGAACTCATCAGTTACCAAGGTTTTACTGTCGAAAGTTTTGAGATCCATCAATTTCAACTCATTTCTGCCGCTCAAATAAACGGCCATGGTTTTGGTTTTATTCAGGGTAATATCACGGTTGTTGGCTTTATCTTTGGTGAGTTGTTTAACCGTCCCCTTTCCGTCGCCGGTAATGGTAAACCAGTTCTGAAAACCATTTGATGTTTGGCTAAACAATATCGTTTTGTTATCGGCAAGCCATTTGCATTCCATTGCCCTTTCGCCGCTATTGGTAATTTTGCGAATAAATTTTCCATCAGCATCGCTAACAAAAACTTCACCACGAGAAATAAAGGCCATTTTTTTGCCATCGGTTGAAACATCAAAAGCTGAAATGTTTGAACGAACATCATATTCCTGCTCTTTACTTAAAACCTGGTTTCTAGAAGTGCTGATGTTAACCTTTTCGGTTTTCTTAGAAGCAACATCATAAGTAAACAACTGATAATCTTTTTCGAAAACTATCGTTGTGCCGTTAGCTGCAACAAATGGACGTTTAATAGAAGTTTCGAATTTGGTCAGGCCAGTTTTTTTTCCGGCGATGAACGTGTAAAGATTATACTCATCATTTCCTTCATCCGAAACAAAAAACACATTACCTTTTTGATCAACGCTCGTCCAGAAATCTTTTCCTATATAATCTGTATAACGTTTATAAGCTTTGGTTTTAGGGTTATATGACTGAATATCAGGATTGTAGGCGCCTTTATAATGCTTTCGATTGGTAAATCGATAGCTTTCCCAGGTATCATTAAAAAACAATTCTCCCGTTGGCGATTCGGCGATGTGGTGCGTGGTATTAAAATAATTATCAAATAAACGGGTTGCCGTTCCGCCAGTAATTCCGACTTTATAACTCGAAAAAGAATTGTACCTGCCTGACGTAAAATAAATGGTTTTAGAATCCCAACTCCAGTTATCTACCTCATCCGATGCATCGTTGAAAGTCAATTGTTTAATATCCCCACCATTAATCGGCATGATATAAACATCATGATTTCCAAACTGGTTAGCTGAGAAAGCCAGCCATTTTCCATCTGGAGAAACCTTAGGATTGATTTCCTCGCCCTGCATGGCGGTAATTCGCGATGCTACACCACCTTTAACCGGAACTTTCCAGATATCACCATCGTAACTGAATACTATTGTTTGCGCATCAGGCGTTAAAGCAGGGTACGATGCGAAATAGGTTTGATTTTGGGCAAAAGAATAGCTTGGCAACAAAAAAGCCATTGCTGTAAGCGATTTTAGCAGGGTTTTAATCATGATTTCTGTTTGTTTGGCTTTGGAAAGCTGAATTTACATAACAGATTTTATATTCGTAACAATAAATGTATTTTTGATTGATTTGAAAGTAGTACACCTAAATACCTATGATGGAAATGGCGGAGCAGGACGAGCCTGTTTGCGCTTAAGTGATGCCCTGAAAGCAAGTGGCATTGATTCAAAAGTTTTGGTGTATTATAAGTTCGGACAAAATCCTGATATTGATACGTTTAGCAAATCGCCGATTCAAAAAGGGGCTGCTGTTTTTAATATTTTATCAGAGCGGTATTATGCCAAATGGTTAAGTAAATCGGTAAAAACACCTTTTAGTTTGCAGTGGTTTGGCCGATCAATCAAAAATCATCCGGAGGTTAAAAGTGCAGATGTTATTCATCTTCATTGGGTAAATCATGGTTTCCTTACTCCTAAATTTTTAGCAGAGCTTGATGAACTGGAGAAGCCAATCGTTTGGACCTTTCATGATAGCAATGCGTTCACAGGCGGTTGCCATGTACGTTATGGCTGCGAGAATTTTCATCAGCAATGCGGAAATTGTCCAATTTTAAAATTCAGTGGCGATAACGATATCTCTCATAAAACCTGGTTACGCAAACAGAAAGCTTATGGCGAATTAAACTTTCACATTGTTGCACCAAGCAACTGGATGGCCAAATCGGTAAAGTTTAGCAGCTTATTGGGTACCCGAAAAACCACGGTTATTCCAAATACCATTGAAACTAATATTTTTAAACCCTACGTAAAAGCTGAGGCTAAGAAAATACTTAAGATCAATCCCGATCGTTTTGTGTTGATGAGTGGCTTTATGCCCTCTAAAAACGACAAACATAAAGGAACGCCTTATTTAATTGAAGCATTAGAAATTTTATCCCGCAGGGCCGGAATTCGAAAAGAGAATATCGAACTCGTTATTTTTGGCAATAAGGAGAAGGCTGAAATGCCGGAGTTTCCTTTCAAAACTACTTTTCTTGGAACCATTAATAAAGATGATCATTTGGCAAAATGTTATTCGGCTGCCGATGCCTTTATTACGCCATCTTTAGAAGATAATTTACCCAATACCGTAATGGAAAGTTTGGCCTGCGCCACGCCGGTTATTGCTTTTACTACTGGCGGAATTCCCGATATGGTAAAGCACATGCAAAACGGTTATCTGGCTGAATATCAAAATGCAGCCGATTTAGCGAATGGTATCGAATGGCTGTATCATCGCCCAAATAAGGAGGAAGTACAAAAAGCAGCTAGATTGAGTATCTTAAAAGATTTTTCGGAGGAGGTTATTGCTGCTGAGCATATTCATTTGTATGAAACTTTGATTGATTTACAGCCTAAGTAATATGGAATTAGCTAAAAGCCACCTCGATAATATCAAGGCACTTAAATCTGCAATTTTGCAAAGCCGTTACCGGGCCGCCTCTTTGGTTAATAAAGAACTTTTAAACCTTTATTTTGCAGTTGGAAAATTCATCTCAAATAAAATTGAAGAAGAAAAATGGGGCGCAAAAGTTATCGAAAACCTTTCAGCTGATTTACAACTCGAACTGCCAGGCTTAAGAGGATTTTCAGCGACTAATATGAAACGCATGAGACTCTTTTTTGAGGCCTGGCAAGAATACTTTCTAATTAGCCCGTCAGTGACGGCCAAATTGGAAACAATTGATTTACAAGATATTACATTTAGTCCGTCAGTGACGGCCAAATTGGAAAATAGTTTTTCAAATGTAAGTTTTACACACCATATCGAGATTTTACAAAGCACAAAATCATTAGAAGAAAAGATATTTTATATTCAAAAAACAGCTACCGAATTCTGGAGCTTAAGCACTTTAAAAAATCATTTAAACAACCAAACTTTTCAAAAAACAGGTAACCTACCTAACAATTTTTCAAAAACAATAACTAATGATGAAATAAGACAAAAAGCGCTACAATCATTTAAAGATGAATATCTGCTTGATTTCATCAATATCGAGGATAATGATGAAAGTGACGAGCGTGTTTTAGAAAGTGAAATTGTTCAAAACATTAAGAAATTTTTAATGTCGTTAGGCTCAGATTTTGCCTTTATTGGTAATCAATATCGATTAATTGTCGAAGATGAAGAATACTTTTTAGACCTTTTATTTTTTAATCGCCGTTTACAATGTTTGGTCGTTTTCGAGCTTAAAACAGGTAAATTCAAGCCTGAATATATGGGTAAAATGAATTTTTACTTATCTGCTTTAGATGAATATGTAAAACAGCCACATGAGCAACCCTCAATTGGAATTATTCTTTGTAAGGAAAAGAAAAACAAGATCGTAGAATTTTCATTTAGGGATTTTAATAAAGCCATGGGCGTTGCTACTTACAAAACCAGCCATGTTTTGCCTGATGCATATAAAGGTGTGTTGCCTGATGTGGAAACCCTTAAAAAATTAATGGACTAACATGCCTAAACTGACTGTCATCACTATCGTTTACAATAACGTTCGGGATATTGAACGAACGATTCATTCTGTGCTCAACCAAACGTATCCAAAAATCGAGTATATTATTATCGATGGAAAATCGACGGATGGCACTTTAGATATTATCGAAAAATATAAAGGCAAGGTTTCTAAAATTGTATCAGAACCTGATAAGGGGATTTACGATGCAATGAATAAGGGTTTAGCGATAGCCACTGGCGATTATGTGTTATTTATGAATTCGGGCGATGAAATTTATGACGAGCATACAGTACAGGATATTTTTGATTCTGCTCCAGGTGCTGACATTTATTATGGCGAAACCGAAATGTACAATGATAATTGGCAAAGCCTGGGCCGAAGGCGACACGAAGCACCAGAACAATTCGACTGGAAGAGCTTTAAATATGGGATGAGCATTAGTCACCAAGCGATTTACATCAAAAGAAGCATCATCACACCTTACGACCTGAGCTATAAATACAGTTCAGATATCGACTGGATTATTAAAGCTGCAAAAAAAGCATCGAGTATAGTAAATGTTCACCGCTATGTTGCTAAATACCTGGTTGGCGGAATGAGCAAGAAAAAGCACCGAGAAAGCCTGAAAGAACGATTCAACATCTTTACCAAATACTATGGTTTAATCCCAAATATTATCAATCACATTATTATTGCAGTTAATCTGGCTTTCTATTTCGTTAAACATAGAAGAACGAATGACTAAATAAATGTGTCATTTCAATTTTCCGTTGCAACTGTTTTTTAATAGATTTATCCGTCATCCTGAATTCATTTCAGGATCGTTATCGCATTAAGATGCTGAAATTAAATTCAGCATGACGCTAGGATGAGCACTGGGATAATCAATTTTCTAAAAACAAATTTTCCAATAATTCTGTCTTTAATATATACTTATTAAAAACAGAAAAAGATTATGGGACAATTAAGTAACCGCACTATTGCTGTTCTTTCAGAAAGCGGATTTGAAGAAGTAGAATTAACCGAGCCAGTAAAAAGGTTAAAAGAAGAGGGTGCAACCGTTCACATCATCTCCTCAAAAAGTGGAAAAATTAAAGCCTGGGATCATGACCATTGGTCGATAGATGTGGAGGTAGATAAAACAATTTCAGAAGCAAATGCTGATGATTACAATGGATTGCTTCTTCCAGGAGGCGTAATTAATCCAGACCAGTTACGTGTAAATGAAGATGCTATAACGTTTGTGAAGTCATTTTTTAGCGATGGTAAACCTGTTGCAGCGATTTGCCACGGACCGCAAACATTAATCAATGCAGAAGTTGTTCAAGGCAGAAAACTTACATCAGTGAAGAACATTTCGCAAGATTTAATTAATGCTGGTGCAATTTGGAGTGACGAAGAGGTAGTGGTAGATCAGGGTTTGGTAACGAGCCGAACACCAAAAGACTTACCGGCATTTAATGATAAAATTGTTGAGGAATTTGCAGAAGGTGTACACGAGGGACAACACGCCTAAACGTTTTGAACGCTCTTTCTAAATTCACTCAAAGAAACGGTTGGCAATTTGTCAACCGTTTTCATTTATAGCTTAACCTGGCGAATGATATTTTTGATATTCAGTTCGATAATATCCGTCATGTTTTTGCACCTCAAATAATTTGTATCCTTAAAATATTCGCTCATACTTTGTTTTAAAATGGCGATGTTTTCCGGAGTAGTTAACTCCTCTTTGTTCGATACATCCCGAAGATCGGTTAAACGATGTCGCTCACTTCGAACCCGATGAACAATTGATGAACGTTCTTCCTGTTGATATTGCAGAACGGTTTTTTCCGTGAGCTGTTCCATGCTCATTTTTACATAAGGCAAATTCTCTTTAAAAAACTGAGGCAAATACACCTTTAAATTTCCTTCATAAAATTGCTGATCGAAGTCAATCGCCCTAATTCGAAATTGAATATCATCAAAATCAGGGGTGATCTGAACCACAAAATTATATGCCCGCATATCGCCAAGAAGCATAATTAAGCAGCGCTCGTTAAATTTTACAAATTCTTTTGCGATACGTGTGGGGTTGAATTCTGGTGTATACAATTGTCCTTTGGTGAAAACATCACCTGGTATTCCGGCAATATGTTCTTCAACCAAGGTATCGCCATCAACCAAATAATTTACCTGATTTGGCGATAAAATCTCTTCCATTTCTAAACCATAAATACGGGAGGCATCAGCTTTTTTAATGTAGAAATAATCGTAAACATCATTTAAGCGGTTGACAATTCTAATCCGAAAAGGATGTGTGTTTCCAAACGTACAATATTCAATTTTATCGATGTATTTATGTTCTACAATACGAAGATTTCCTGAAGCTTTTAGGTTGGCATAAATTTCTTTTAAGCCATTATGCAACGTTTCGATTAAATCTTGTGCATAAATTGGTCCTTCCCAAAGCGAATCCTTTCCAAACTTATCCATCAAAGGAAAAGCTTCGTTAAATTGCATTAAATCGTTATAACCAATAGGTAATTTCGCCTCACGCTGGTAAGTACGCAAATATTTTTGTAGTGCCGGCGTAACCGGAAAAATCGGTTTCTTTTTAAGGATTTTTACGTCTTCGTTTTCCATTGATAGCAATGTAGCATTTTAAAAATTTAACCGCAAAGAAATTAAAAGCAAGCGCAAAGAGCGCTAAGCTAAACGTTAAACTCTGCGTTCTTTGCGAATATTTCTTTGCGCTCTTTACGGTTAAATCAATTTTTTGGGTAACTGAAAGGCAATCCCGCCAAATACCTGCTTATTTTACGATACGGATAGTCGCCTGCGCCATGGTTAGCGAATTGAACAATGATTGTATTAGTTTTTGGATCTACATAAAGCCTCTGGCCCAACATTCCTTCCGCAGCATAATCTCCGTTATCACCTTCCTGAGGAATCCACCAGAGGTAATGATGGGCTGATCTTTGCCAGCCTTTCGCCGAAGCTGGTTTTTCATCACCAATATTAACAGACTGTTTTACCCAATTTAATGGAACAATTTGATTGTTATTAAATTTTCCATGGTGAAGATACAACCGACCGATTTTGGCAAGATCAATGGCAGTAACCTGAAACCGACTTGCAGTGTTGGCCAAGCCACCTGGGTGGTCCAGTCCGAAAGAAGCAGCATATTCTGCACCTATTTGTTGCCAGATACTTTCTTCGAAAATACGAGCAACAGATTTGCCACAGGCCTTTTCTAAAACCCAGCCTAAAACTATCGGGTCAATGCTTTTGTATTTCCATACGGTGCCGGGTTTATTCACCAGTTTAACTTTCATCAGCTCAGCTTTCATATCATGTGTATAATAATATTTGGCCTCATCTGAAAAAAATGCTTTAACAATTCCGCCTAAAGCAACTTGAAATTCTAAACCCGATTTCATTTCCAGAAGATTTTTCAATGTGATGTGTTCAAAAGCAGGATTAGATTTTAATTCGGGAAGATAAGCTGTTACCTTATCGTTTAAACTTTTGATTTTTCCTGTTGCCAAAGCTTGCCCAAGCATAATCGAAACCATACTTTTTGCACCTGAAAATATCGTTGTTAAAGTACTGTCTGAATAATTAACGCTATATTTTTCATACAAAATAGTGTCATTACGAATCACAATAAATGCATTTAACTTCCCTTGCTTAAAATATTCGGAAAATGGAATGAGTTTTTTATTACCATCGCGAACGGTTAAAGTATCGAGGTCGTTCCTCGTTTTGCTGGCATGAAAGAAATGAAAGGCAGTACTACTTTTACGTACAATATCTTGTGGAAAAGCCTTGTAAGTAATGGCATCCGGAGTGCGGTACCACAGCACACGCATCAGGTAAGGATGCCAGATAAATAAACCCGCAAAGAGCAAAACAATGAATAGGAAAAAACAGGTTATCGCTCTTTTAAAAATTTTCATCGGGTATTGATTATGCCGACAAATATAAAATATTAGACCTCTTGATGATCTTGCTTTTTGGAAAAAACACTTGTTTTAGTTCTGGGCTGATATTTCCAGCGGCGGTGGCTCCATAACCAATATTCAGGTTTCTCCCTAATAATTTCTTCGAGATAGCGGGTATGCATTTCTGTGATTTCGAACTCCTGGGTTTCTGCTGGGTTTAAGCATAGCGGAACACAATCTACTTCATAGTAACCTCGCTTTAACACCTTAACTTTGAAATAAAATATAGGCTGATTGGTTTTCTTAGCGATTTTTTCAATACCAAGCTGAATAGATGCCTGTTGATGCAAAAAGGTAGTCCAATAGTGCGATTCATCTTTTGATGGCGCCTGATCGTTTCCAAAACTAAAAATGCTGGGTTTCCCTTTACTCGCTGCCAAAGCCCGCATGGTTTGCCGCATGGCGATTAATTCGTTTCCGAAACGGCTCCTTACTTTTTTAAACCAATTATCGAAAATAGCGTTGCTCAAAGGCTTATAAATTGGATAATGATCGGCTTGGAAATTGAGTCCGATGCCCATGGTTCCCCACTCCCAATTGCCATAATGTGCCGAACAAACCAATATGCTTTCACCCCGATCTAAATAGGCTTGTACAAGCTCCTTATTTTTAAAAACATACCTTTTATTAATTTCTTTTTTGGAGATGTTATTCATTTTTAATATTTCAAAAATGAGTGAGGCCAGGTATCTAAAAAATTTTTGTTCGATGGCTTCTATCTCAGATCGGGATTTTTCTGGCAAAGCCCGCAGCAAATTTTCGCGAACCACCTTTTTTCGGTAGCCTAAAACATAATAAATTAACACATAAACACCATCGGCCAATGTGTATAAAATAGATAAGGGCAGTAAAGATAATACGCCTAAAAAAAATATTCCCAATTGGGAAATCCCCTTTTTAATCATATCAGATTAATTGTATTCAAAAATAAACAGAGAAACACCAAAATTTTTATGGAAATTTCTAGTTTTAATAAATAAGTTAAGCCAAGCTGGCAGAAATATTGTCTTTATTTTCTGCAAAAGTAATTATTTTATTTTCTGGCTTATATTTCCATCTGCGGTGACTCCACAACCAATAGGCTGGTTTCTCTTCGATCATTTCTTCAAGAAAATGAGTGTGGGCTTCGGTAATTTCAAATTGCCTGGTTTGATCAGGCTGCAGGCAAATCGGAACACAATCTACCTCGTAATAGCCTCTTTCCAGATAGTTAATTTTCAAGTAAAAAACTGGCCTGTTCGTTTTCTTTGCAATCTTTTCTATCCCGAGTTGAACTGACGTTTCCTGGTTTAAAAAGCGAGTCCAATAGATAGATTCTTCTTTTGAAGGTGCCTGGTCGCTACCAAAGGTAAACATACTTGCCGTGTTTTTGCTGGCTTGTATAGCCCTTAAGGTTTGGCGCATGGCTACCATATTGTTCCCAAATTTACTTCGCATGGTTAAAAACCATTGATCGAAAGCGGCGCTGCTTAATGGTTTATAGATAGGATAATGCTGACCAGAAAAATTAAGGCCTATCGCCATGCAAACCCATTCATAATTACCATAATGTGAGGAGCAAAAAAGCACACTCTCATTGTTTTGCAAATAGGCTTCAACCAAATCAGCATTCTTAAATTTTACCCTTTTATTAAGTTCTTTTTTCGAGATACTTTTCATTTTTATGATCTCTACAAACAAGGAAGAAAGAAACTTGTAATAGTCCTTTTCGATAGCATTAAGTTCCGCAGCGCTCTTACTGGGAAAGGCATGGTATAAATTCTCCTTCACCACTTTTCTACGATATTTAAAAACGTAAAAAATCACTAAATAAAAAGCATCAGCTAATCTATAAAGTAGAAATAGTGGTAAAAGAGAAAGTGTGTTTAATAAAAATATCCCTATAAAGGATAGGCTCTTATTAATCATAAATGAAGTCTGATTAGTCGGTATCTCACAAAATTAATCTCGCGATAAAAACCAAGTGCCACGGAAATGTTAGATTTTTACTCCTAAAATGTTTATGAAAAAATGCTGACAGAAAATCGATTGAGCGATTAATTTTTCCATAGGCTTTGCCAGGAAATGCAGATTTACTGCACAGGCTAATTTTAATTAAACCTTATTGCAGCGGTATCCTTTTTGGGCTGCCATCCTGAGCTTGTCGAAGGACAGCCAAAAAGATTTAGCGGAAAGAAGGAGTGACGTTAAAAAAAGTGATGGATTTGCTTTTCAAATACAAATCATCTAAGAAATTTAAGAAAAAACCTCTCCCTATTAAACTATCTGCTCTGGCAAATTAACTGTAATGCCTCTCCTTTAAGAGAGGGAAAGGAAAAGGTAGTAATCTTAAACAAGCAATAAAAGGGCTGCAATTTTACCTTAGATGTCTTAAGTAGTAAAAGAAAACTGCAAAGCATTAAATCACAGGCTAAAATCCCACTTGTTAAGGGAGGAAAAGCACAAAATCCTCATCAATTGTTTGCTTTCAAAGGGTGAGGTAAAACAAAAAAGCCCATCTCAATTAAGAAATGGGCTGTATGTATTTAAAATCTCTTTAGGAGATTTAGGGGTTATTAGTTTTTACTTCCGTTTGCTTTACGTAATTGCTCCGTTAAGAAAATTTTACGTAAACGCATGCTTTGCGGTGTAACCTCAATGTACTCATCAGCCTGGATATACTCCATAGATTCTTCTAAAGAGAATTTAATTGCTGGAGCAATACGGGTGTTATCATCAGTACCAGAAGCACGCATGTTGGTTAAAGCTTTTCCTTTAACGATGTTGATTACTAAATCGTTATCACGGATGTGCTCGCCCAAAATTTGTCCTTCGTAAATATCAACTCCCGGATCTACAAAGAAACGGCCTCTATCTTGTAATTTATCAATTGAATAAGCGGTAGTTGTACCTTTATCCATAGAGATTAATACGCCATTTAAACGACCTGGGATTGTACCTTTCCAAGGCTCGTAAGCTTTGAAACGGTGTGCCATAATTGCCTCACCAGCAGTAGCAGTTAATACGTTGTTACGTAAGCCGATAATACCACGAGATGGAATTTCGAATTCTAAGTGTTGTAAATCGCCTTTTGGCTCCATAATTAACAACTCACCTTTACGCTGAGTTACCAATTCGATTACTTTACCAGAAACTTCTGCAGGTACATCAACAATTAAAGTTTCTACCGGCTCATGTTTTTTACCATCGATTTCTTTAACAATAACCTGCGGCTGACCAACCTGTAACTCATAACCTTCACGACGCATCGTTTCGATCAATACTGATAAATGGAGAATACCACGACCATATACCAACCATGAATCTGCACCTTGAGTTTCAACAACTTTTAAGGCAAGGTTTTTCTCCATTTCCTTCATCAAACGATCTTTAATACGTTGAGAAGTAACCAATTTACCTTCTTTACCGAAGAAAGGTGAGTTATTGATGGTGAACAACATGTTCATCGTTGGCTCATCGATGCTAATTACTGGCAATTGTTCTGGTGCATCGAAATCAGCGATGGTATCACCAATATCAAAACCATCAATACCTACAACCGCACAAATATCGCCCGAGCTTACTTCTGTGGTACGGATTTTTCCTAAACCTTCGAAAGTATAAAGTTCTTTTACTCTTGTTTTAACAATTTTGCCATCGCGTTTAATTAAAGTAACTGGTTGGTTTTCTTTAATTGAACCACGGTGAACACGGCCAATTGCAATACGTCCTACGAAAGATGAATAATCTAACGAAGTAATTTGCATTTGTAAAGTGCCATCATTAATTGGTGCAGGTGGAATGTTAGCCACAACCGCATCTAACAATGCGAAAATATCTTTAGTTGGTTTTTGCCAGTCAGTACTCATCCATCCTTGTTTAGATGAACCGTAAATAACCGGGAAATCCAATTGCTCTTCAGTTGCTTCAAGGTTGAAGAACAATTCGAAAATTTGCTCGTAAACCTCTTCAGGGCGACAGTTTTCTTTATCTACTTTGTTTACAACCACAATTGGTTTTAAACCTAAAGCCAAAGCCTTTTGTGTTACGAAACGTGTTTGAGGCATTGCACCTTCAAAAGCATCGCAAAGTAAAAGTACACCATCAGCCATTTTTAATACACGCTCTACCTCACCGCCAAAATCCGCGTGACCAGGAGTATCGATAATGTTAATTTTTACGTCTTTGTATTGTACTGATACGTTTTTAGATACGATAGTGATCCCACGTTCACGCTCTAAATCGTTGTTATCCAATATCAATTCTCCTTTTTGTTCGTTATCACGAAAAACAGAACAAGAGTGTAAAATTTTATCAACCAATGTGGTTTTACCGTGGTCAACGTGTGCTATAATAGCTATATTTCTAATCTTTTGCATAAAATGCGCCTATAAATTTGGCGCAAAGATAGTGTTTAAAAATGGGATTTCTACTATACGTTTCACTATTTAATACTATGATTACGTTGCAATTATCTCATTTTTAACTAGAAAAGCAATGGCTGTAGCTTTTTGGTTTGGTTCGGCCCCGCTGTTCATTTTAGCCCTCATTAAAAAATTGGGGGCTGCCGTTGCCATCGGGTTTAATCACAAAGGGCAGTGCAAGAAAGCCACGTTTTTCCAACACCTAAGCGTATAATTTTAATAACCAGCTTGCAACCTTTATTAAAAATTAAACATCTACGTCGTATAATAAAATATAAAACATGAAGAAAATAACATTTTTAATCCTTTTATCCCTACTCATTAAAATAACTTTTGCACAAAACACTCAAACAGACAGCCTTACTTTTAGTACCGAAAAAGGATTACTAATTTTTGATGGCTATTTAAACGGTGTTAAAACTGATTTTGCTTTTGACACCGGCGCCAGCTTGGGTTTGTTAAATAGCGATAACGTAAGCGATTCAAAAATTGAAATATCGGGCTCAAAAAATATTAGAGATAGTCAAAAGAATTTTGCAAAAATTGGCAAGGCAAAAATTAGCTCGCTAAATATTGGCTCGCATCAATTTACAAACATTAATAGCGTGGTGGCAGATATGTCTGTTTTAAAATGTGGCAAAATCTATTTGTTAGGCGGCGATGTGATTAACCTGCTAAACTGGAAATTCGATTTTACAAAAAGCATGGTTTATATTTCCAAAACACCGTTCCAGCCAAAAGCAAGCATGAGTTTAATGCCAATAAAAATAATTGGCAACAGACATTTTTCTAACTTAACAATCGCGGGCACACCAATAGAAAATATACTAATAGATTTTGGCTACACTGGTAACTGTACCATGAACATGGCAGATAAAACAACGAAGCAAATTATCAGTAAAATAAAACCAACCGATATATATCTGAGCAAAAGTTTTTCGATGGGTGTAAATTCTATTTCGGTAGGTAAAGAAACCAGCTCATTTTATGTTAATCAAGTAAATTTTGGCGAGGGTACATTTGATAATTTTAAAATTAATGCAATGCCAAATACACATAATAAGATTGGATTGTTCTTTATAAAAAAGAATTTTACCGAAGTTATCCTCAACAATACCGAATTGAAGTATTGGCTACAGCCAAATCATGTTATCCCACAAAAGAATACCACTTTTGATGCAGGGTTTTATTTTAATGATAATAACAGCATAGAGGTGGTATCTTTAAATGGCGCCATCAACCATACTGCGGTGGCTTTGAAAATAGGCGAAAGCATATCCGAAATCAACAATCGCAAAGCCAATAGTTTTGCAAATAGATGCGAATTTTCTGCATGGTATTTAACGCAACTTAAACTTGAGGAACTTGCGGTAACAAAAGAAAATGGTGAGAAATTTATAATAAAAAAGTCGGTTTATTAGATTTTAGTGTTTAAACGTTAGCTTAAGTCGAAGTCAATAAGATTAATATAGCCGTAAATCAACGAAAACATCTATCGGGTTACCTGGTAGATGTTTTCGTATTAATAACGATGAGTAAAAGATTTTTAAAATATACAAAAAAGTTTACCATTGCATTTATAATGCTCATAGGTCTTTACTTTTTATCTGCATACTGTCTTTCGCACATAACGGTAAATCCGCATCCTCATAATAAAGAGGAAATTGCTATTTACATTATGAGCAATGGCATTCATACAGATATTGTGGTTCCGGCGAAAACGACTCAAAAAGATTGGACACAAGAGATTAGGTATAACAATACACTAGCCGCCGATAGCAGTTATATCTTTTTAGCTATTGGTTGGGGCGATAAAAAATTTTATCTGGAAACGCCTGAATTTTCAGATTTAAAAATAAGCACAGCGTTGCGGGCCATTTCTGGTTTAAGCCAGTCTGCAATGCACACAACGTTTTACAAAACTATTAGAGAAGATCAGTCTTGTAAAAAACTACACATCAGTAAAGCACAATACCAGCAATTGGTAAAGTATATTTCTGCGAGTTTTAGCAAAGATCAAAACGGACATTTCATCCATATTGAAACCAGTATCCATTACGACCAGGCAGATGCTTTCTATGATGCGATAGGCAGTTACAGCATATTTAAAACTTGTAACACCTGGGCAAATAACGGATTAAAAGCCAGTAACCAAAAGGCTTGTTTATGGACGATCTTCGATACGCCAATTTTCATGAAATACAAGTAAAGCAGTGTTATTAGCATTTTAAAATTGCTTATCAGATCTTTACAAAATATCCAATTCGATGTACAACTTCTGTTTCGCATCACATCAGAGCGCATAAAGCATTAAATTTAATCAGCCATACAAAGATTAATAATTAAAGCTAAATCGTCATGCTCTTTAATTCGTTCAATTTTGCGCTGTTTCTTCCAATAGTATTCCTTTTATATTGGCTCATTGGAAAAGAACGCCTTAAACTTCAAAATATACTTTTGCATGGTGCAAGCTACTTTTTTTATGCCTGCTGGGAGTGGCGGTTTTTGTTTCTATTGATATTTTCAACCTTACTTGATTATTTTACCGGATTAAAAATGTTTGACAGCCAAAATCGGCGAATGAAGAAATTCTGGTTTTGGCTAAGCATTATCGTTAACCTGGGCTTTTTAGGTGTTTTTAAATATTACAATTTTTTTGCCGACTCATTTGCGCAAGCGGTGGCTAATTTTGGTTTTCAGGTTAATCCGTGGACACTAAAAGTAATTTTACCCGTTGGCATTTCTTTTTATACTTTTCACGGATTATCTTATGTAATTGATATTTACAAAAGCAGAATTAAAGCGGAACGAAACTTTATCGATTATTCGCTTTTTGTAAGTTTTTTCCCGCTTTTGGTTGCTGGCCCCATTGAAAGGGCAACACACCTTCTGCCACAAATAAAAAAAGCCCGATCATTTGACTACAGCAAAGCGATTGATGGTTTAAGGCAGATATTATGGGGTTTGTTCAAGAAAATAGTTATTGCCGATCAATGCGCTTTTTACGCGAACGATATTTTTAATCATTCTGGAAACTATAATGGCAGTACACTATTGCTTGGCGCTATATTTTTTGCCTTTCAAATTTATGGTGATTTTTCTGGCTATTCAGATATTGCTTTAGGTACCGCAAGACTTTTCGGCGTAGAATTACTTAGAAATTTTGCTTATCCATATTTTTCGAGAGACATTGCTGAATTTTGGCGAAGGTGGCATATTTCGCTTTCATCCTGGTTCCGAGACTACCTATATATTCCCCTGGGTGGCAGCAAAGGTGGCAATTGGATAAAAGTTCGAAATACTTTTATCATTTTTTTAGTAAGCGGTTTTTGGCATGGTGCCAACTGGACTTTCATCATCTGGGGACTTCTAAATGCCTTGTACATTATGCCCGCCATTATATTTGATACCAACAGATCGAACCTAGGTACAGTTGCTGAGGGCAAAACGCTACCCTCTTTTAAAGATTTTTGGGCAATGCTGTTAACTTTTGGGCTAACAGTATTTGCATGGATATTTTTCCGTTCAAATTCAGTACAACACGCATTTGAGTTTATTTCCACCATCGCCTCTGCATCGTTATTTACTATGCCCACGGTTTTGCCTTTGCCGCTGTTTTTGTGGCTTCTTCTGTTTATCTTATTGGAATGGAATGGCCGAACGCAGCAATATGCCATCGCCAATTTTGCCTTTAAATGGCCAAAACCACTTCGATGGGGACTTTATTACACCATCATACTGGCCATTTTCTTTTACGCAGGAGCAGAACAGCAATTTATTTATTTCCAATTTTGATGATGAGAAAATTCACTGCATTTTTAGCCTTATTTCTTTTTCCAATTGTATTTATTAGCGTGCTAACGGAAATCCTGATCCGTAAAATCCCTAATGATTACAATTATAAAAAGAACTATCTCGATCAGCATGCTAAAGAGCTCAAGGTTCTTTTCCTGGGCAGCTCTCATGCCTATTATGGCATCAATCCGAGCTACATTCAATCAAGTTTTAACGCAGGACATGTTTCGCAATCTTTAGATTATGATTTCGAGATCTTAAAAAAATATAAAGATAGCTGGGCAAATCTTCAATATATCGTAATTCCTATTGATTACTTTTCGCTTTACATTCGGTTAGAAAATGGAACTGACTCCTGGCGGGCAAAAAATTATAAAATTTATTATGATGTGTATCGCGATCATCAGGTTTTTAACCATGCAGAACTGTTAACGAATAAGTTCGAAGTAAACTTAAGGAGATTGTATGGCTATTATCTTAAAAACCGAAACGATATTCACTGTAATCAATTGGGCTGGGGTGTAGATTATAGTTCGAAGGTGCATCGCGACCTGGAGAAAAGTGGAAATGTGGCCGCAGCAAGACATAGCGTTAAAAGCAATGCACATTTAGCGGAAAATATAGCCCTTCTAAACGAAATGATTTCATTTGCCACGCATCGAAATATCCGGGTAATTTTATTTACAAGTCCTGCATATCAATCTTACGTTTCTCATTTAAATAAGGTTCAGCTGAATAAAACCTTGTCTGTTGCCCGTTTAATGAGCAAACTTCATCCCAAAACCAGGTATTTTAATTTGCTTCAAGACACCTCTTTTCATAAAAGTGATTTTTATGATGGCGATCATTTGAATGAAATCGGCGCAAAGAAACTCTCCCTAAAGATGAGAAACTGGCTCTGATCAATCTAAACTTCAAAAGCCCAATCCAGAAATGCGGGCATTACGCTTTCCCAGGTAGGAACATCGTGTTTTCCGCCAACTTTTTCAAAGTAAAAAATATTTTCCGGGCGTTTGTAACCTTTATTGAAAAGTGCCTTTACCACATCAATGGTATCATCAATAGAATCGATAATCAAATTTTTGTTACGGTCTGCCTTTTCATCTTCTGTTCCTGTCATTAGCCAGAATTTCATATCTGGCTTGGTCGAAGTTGAGTCGATCAGTGAATGAATGATCCGGTCTGCATCGGTATAACCATCGGCCAAATCCTTCTTTCGCCACCAGAAAGCACCAGAAAAAACACCAATGGCATCAAATACAGAAGGATTATTCCAAGCGATGTCAAAAGCAGATAAACCACCCAATGAAAAACCTGCAAAGGCAACCCTGCCTGTAATTGGCATTGCAATTTTCTTTTTAACAAAGGGCAAAAGTTCTTTAATCACAAAATCCGTATACAAATCGGCTTTGGCGCCCCTTCCTTTAAAATCTGGAACACCTGCTACGCCATATTCCATTAACCGTTCATCGGAAGCTTTAATTGCGATAACAATTAACCTGTGATTTCTTTTGTTATGATGTGCATCCTGAAGGATTTTCGCAAAATCCATTTTGGCTATATCCTGACCATCATTTAGTAAAAGAAGTTCAATTTTTTCATTACCTAAAATGCCTTCAGGGGCATATATATCTATTTCAACTTCACGCTTTAAATAAGCAGAAGGTATTTTAAAATTGCTGGTATTAATGTTTACTGATAAAATTGTTGTGTACATCATGTTCAAATCCTCGTATCGCTCGCCACAGCCTCAAATTTTTTGCAAAGGTACAAATCTTGATAAACTATTAATTATCAGCAACAGATTTTTGCATGATGCTACATTTTAAAAGGATTAGATTCTTTTTATTCAATTTAATATCTATCTTAAAGCATTCAATTTTATATATGGTTAAAGAAGAACATAAAAAGTGGTACAGCCCGAATTTAAGTGCTGAAATCGACATGCTCATCTTTGGTCACGGCGGTATCCCTATTCTGCTGTTCCCAACGAGTATGGGACGATATTTCGAAAACAAAGATTTCAAATTGATAGATGCTGTAGAAGGATTTATCAACGAAGGAAAAATTAAGATTTATTGCCCTGATGGTATTGATAAATTAAGCTGGTACAACAAAAGCATACATCCCGCAGATAGAGTAAAAAATCACATTTGGTACGATAAGTATCTACTGGAGGAAGTTGCACCTTTAGCCAGACATGAAACAGGCCATAGCAAAATTATTACTGCTGGCTGTAGTTTCGGCGGATACCATGCGGCTAATTTTGCTTTTCGGCACCCCTGGTTGGTGAGCCACATGTTTAGCATGAGTGGCGCATTTGACATTACCGGGCAGTTAGACGGTTTCTATAATGATGATGTTTATTTCAACAATCCTGTTGATAACCTGATGAATAACAGTAATCCGGAACTCCATTATATGAAAATTGTTTTGGGCACCACCGATAGAGATATGTGCAGGCCTGATAACGAAAGATTATCGGGTATTTTAGCTCAAAAAGGCATAAATCATTGGCTGGATATTCGCCAAAATGCCGATCACGATTGGCCAATCTGGAGGGAAATGTTTCCTAATTACATTGCTCAGCTATAATTTCATGAATGAATTAAATCGAATTAACACTCAAACAATTAAATAATAAAACAATTAATCAGTGATATGATTAAGCAGTTACACATTTAAACAAAAAAGTACCAATGAAAAAAATAGGGATTTTATTTGGCCAGGAGCGCTCTTTTCCTGAGGCCGTTGTAGAAAGAATTAATCAAAAAGCAGAAAAAGGCATTAGTGCTGAAGCAGTTAAAATAGAGAAGATACTTCAAAACACACCGCTTGATTATGCGGTAATTATCGACCGTATTTCACAGGATGTACCTTTTTACCGGGCATCTCTAAAAAATGCTGCCATTACCGGAACAGCTGTAATTAATAACCCATTTTGGTGGAGTGCTGATGAAAAGTTTTTTAACAACGCATTGGCTGAACAGATTGGGGTTCCGGTTCCGAAAACAGCTTTAATTCCCTCACGTCAACATCCAACAGGAACAACTGGCGAATCCTTTTCAAACCTAACCATGCCCTTAAACTGGGATGCGATTTTTGATTATGTGGGTTTCCCGGCTTATATGAAACCTTACGATGGTGGCGGATGGAGAGATGTATATAAACTACATGATAAAGAAGATTTTTTTGATAAACATAGCGGAACGGAACAACTGGTGATGCTTTTGCAGGAAGAAATTATTTTTGATGAATATTTTAGATGCTACTGCATCGGCGGAAAACATGTTCGCATTATGCAATATGAGCCACGTAATCCGCACCATTTGCGTTATGCGGTTGATGGCAAAACGCCAGATCCTAAATTGCTGAAAACGGTTGAAGAATATACATTAAAATTATGTCAGTACTTGGGTTACGATTTTAATACCGTAGAATTTGCGGTTCGGGATGGTGTGCCTATCGCCATCGATTTTTGTAATCCAGCCCCTGATGCCGACATTAAAAGTGTTGGACAAGAGAATTTTGACTGGGTAGTGGAAACTACCGCGAATTATGCTATTGAGCGAGCAAAAGCGCAAAAACCTGGTCAGGATAATTTAACCTGGGGCGAATATATTAAAGCATCGGTGGCAGGTAAACCCTTAATTGCAAAAACTACGACCAAAGCGGCTACACCAAAAACCGAAGTGCCAAAAGTTGAGGCTCCAAAAGCGGCAGCAGCGAAGGCAGAGGCACCTAAGGCAAAAGTTGAGAAAGCACCAGCAAAACCAAAAGCTGAACCAAAGACAGAAACCAAACCAGTTGCAAAGAAAAAGCCAATAAAATAAAAAGGGATTATAACCAAATATTACTAGAATGAATGAATTCACGCTTGGCATAGAGGAAGAGTACATGGTAATTGATCCCGTTACCAGGGAACTTACCTCGCATGACCAAAAAATTGTAGAGGCTGCTCAAAAGATCCATAAAGATCAGGTTAAAGCAGAAATGCACCAGGCCGTTGTTGAGGTTGGCACTGGCATTTGCAAAACAACAGAAGAGGCCCGCAAAGAAATCTCTCAGTTGAGATATACCGTTTCTCAGCTTGCCGGTGAGCAAGGTTTAAGAATCGGTGCAGCCGGAACACACCCATTTTCACATTGGGAAAAACAGTTAATCACAGAACATCCCCGTTATAATGAAATTGTAAACGAGCTGCAGGAGGCAGCTCGCTCAAATCTAATTTTTGGCTTACACGTACACGTAGGTTTCCAGTCACGCGAATTGGCCATACATATCGCCAATCAGGTTAGGTATTTTTTGCCACACGTATTTGCTTTATCAACCAATTCTCCTTTCTGGGAATCGAGAAATACGGGTTATAAATCTTTCAGGACTAAAATTTTTGATAAGTTTCCGCGTACAGGTATTCCAGATATTTTTAATAGCATCGAAGATTACGACAATTACGTTAAACTACTCATCAAAACCAATTGCATGGATAATGCGAAGAAAATTTGGTGGGATATTCGTGTGCATCCCTTTTTCGATACTGTTGAGTTCCGCATTTGCGATTGCCCAATGTTAATTGATGAAACCATGGCTTTTACAGCACTATTTCAGGCGCTGTGTGCAAAATTATATAAACTTCGTTTGCAGAATATGGAATTCATCAGTTATTCAAGAGCCTTAATTAATGAAAACAAATGGCGTGCTGCCCGATACGGAATTGATGGAAATTTAATCGATTTCGGAAAAGAAATGGAAGTGAATTGCAGAAACCTGATTTTAGAATTACTTGATTTTGTGGATGATGTAGTAGACGATTTAGGCTGCAGAAATGATCTGAATTACGTTCATAAGATATTGGAGCATGGCACCGGCGCAGACAGGCAGTTGGCAGTTTACCAACAAACTGGTAACTTTGAATCGGTAGTAGACTACATTACTACTCAAACACTTATAGGCGCAAAGTAATTTTTATCATGGATAAAAGAGGTTTAAAGGTCGCCGTTATTGATATGAATAACGGCGCACCTAATCAGGGTATGCGGGGAATTCAGGAAATTTTATCCCGGTTTAAAAACGACAATAACATCAACCTTTCTTTCGATATTTTCGATTTAAGGCAGAAAGGTGAAATACCAGGCATTGAGTACGATGCTTATATTTCAAGCGGTGGCCCAGGCAGTCCGGTTGAAAGCGAAGGAGAAAAATGGGAGAACGATTTTTTTAACTTATTGGATCAGATTGAGGCCTTCAATAGTGCAAACAGCGATCAAAAGAAATATGCATTTTTAATTTGCCATTCATTTCAGCTGGCTTGTAGAAAATACGCCTTAGGAAATGTTACCGAAAGGCGTTCAAATGCGTTTGGAATTTTCCCGATTACATTAACGGAAGATGGTGAAAATGACGAAATATTTAGCGGCATCACTAATCCGTTTTTCTCTGTTGATAGCAGAGACTGGCAAGTAATAGCGCCTGATTTTGCTGCTTTTGAAGCAAAAGGCGCTAAACTTTTGGCTATAGAAAAAGAGCGTAAGCACGTAAATTTAGAACGCTGTATGATGTCTATCCGTTTCTCTGATGAAATAATCGGCACACAGTTCCACCCTGAAGCCGATCCTGTTGGCATGAAAATGTATTTGCTTCAGGATGAAAAAAAGAAAGCCATTGTAGATTTACACGGAGAGGCAAAATATTTGGATATGCTTAACAGCCTCGATGATCCGGCCAGAATTGTATTAACCCAAAGCGTTATTTTACCGAATTTTTTAAATAAAGCAGCAGGGAATTTGCAGGAGGCGTAAACCTTTCAATTTTATTAATGTTTAGGCAGTCGTCATTGCTTCGTGCCTCGCAATGACGGTCTTATTAAAAGAACAACTTTTATGATACCCGCTCAACGTCAAAAATATAACCAGCAATTCACCAAGGAAAAATATGAAAACTTCATGCTTGAGCTTGAAAATGGATACCCTGAAATTCCTTTTCGCGTAGCAGAAACTCCTGTTTTCGTACCTAAAGCGCTAAAAGAAAAGTTAATTGCGGCAGGTGAGGAAATCGTAAATTTAATTAAACAGCCAAATTTTAAGGAGCTGACGCAGAAATCCATTCCACCCGATTGGAATGTTCCAAATGAAAATGCACAACCACATTTTTTAACATTCGATTTCGGCATCTGTAAAAATGAAGCAGGTGAACTAACACCGATGCTTATCGAAATGCAGGGATTTCCATCACTTTATGGCTTTCAGATTCATCTATCAAATACTTTCAGGAAGTGTTTCGAGATTGATCATTCCACCAGCCATTTCCTTAATGGTTTTGATGAGGAGCAATATATTAAACTTTTTAAAGAAGTTATTATCGGTGAACACCAACCTCATGAAGTAGCTTTAATGGATGTTGATGCACCAAACCAAAAAACAGCTATCGACTTTTTTGTCACACGGAAAATGCTTGGCATTAAAATTTTAGCATTGGAAGATATTAAGAAAGTTGGTCAGCAATTATTTTATGAAGAAGATGGCAAGCTCGTTCAATTAAAAAGAATTTATAATCGCTTGATTTTTGATGAAGTTGCGGAAAATAGTGAAATTTTTAATGACAGTTTCGACCCGCGGGAGGAATTAGACATTGAATGGGTCACCCATCCGAACTGGTTCTACCGAATCAGCAAATACACTATGCCTTTTTTAAACAGCGAGTTTGTTCCGGAAACTCGCTTCCTAAATCAGGTAGAAAGCATTCCTGCAGATCTGGAAAATTATGTTTTAAAACCATTGTTTTCTTTTGCTGGCATGGGCGTGATTATCGATGTTACTGAATCAGATATCAATAATATTCCTGACCCTGAGAATTGGATTTTACAGCGAAAAGTGAATTATGAACCTGCTGTGCAATCGCCTGATGGTGGCGTTAAAGCGGAAATCAGGATGATGTATTTGTGGCCGGATGGCGGCGAACCCCAGCTTTGTATCAATTTAGCAAGGCTTAGTAAAGGCAAAATGATTGGTGTACGCTACAATGCCGATTTCGATTGGGTGGGTGGAACGGTTGGCTTTATGGAGCAATAACCAATTGTCATTCTCAGAATGACAAATTCTGTAAGCCTTTTTACATTTAACTGAAATCACAACAGTAAAATCAACTTATATTTGCTTTATGGATACGCAAACGATTTTAGTCTTTTTACTTTTTGCGGTTGCATTGGTATATGTTGGCCGTTTGGTTTACAAATCTTTACAGGTAAAAAAAGATGGTTGCGGTGGAAACTGCAAATGTGGCGTCGATTTTTCTGATATCAAGCCTACCAAAAAGTAACTCGCTTTTATGATTAATCAGTTTAAAAATTATCTTAAGGAAAAAATACAAATCACTGATGAGCAATTCGACAGCATTTCTGCTGATCTTAAAATAAAAAAGTTTGATAAAAACGAAATCATTCAATATACCGGCGACATCACCAAACACGGTTTTTTTGTTTGCAAAGGTTTATTGAGGGCATATTCAATTGATTCGAAAGGCAAAGAACACATCCTTCAGTTTGCGCCAGAAAATTGGCTGATTTCTGATCGGAATAGCATGAATAATGAAGCATCAGTATTTTTTATTGATGCCATCGAAGCGACAGAAGTAGTGATTATGCCAAACGATTTTATGGAACAGGCAGCCATACAGGTTCCATGTTTGCAACCGATGCATACCCGATTGTTAAATAATTCCATTCGTTTTATGCAGAAGCGAATTAATATGCTTTTAAGTGCAACCGCCGAAGAGCGTTACCTCGATTTCATCAAATTATATCCAAACCTCACCTTACGCGTTCCGCAATGGATGATCGCATCTTATTTAGGCATCACTCCAGAATCGCTTAGCAGGGTAAGAAAAGAGTTAGCCAATAAACACTTCAGGCCTTCGTAAATTTAACATGAATTTTGAATGAGTCAAATTTGAGTGAGTGAATTTTGAATGAGTGAATGCTAATCGAAATCTTATTCACTCATTCACTTACTCTCTCATCCACTAATTCGCTAATTCTCTCATTCAGTAATTCTCTCATCCACTAATTTGCTAATTCTCTCATTCACTAATTCTCTCATCCACTAATTTGGTAATACTCTCATTAACTAACTCTCTCATCCACTAATTCGCTAATTCTCTCATTCACTAACCCTCTCATCCACTTACTCTCTCATCCACTAATTCACTAATTTTAATTACCATACATCAATTCTGAGCCAAAGCACTTGCTGTACTTTTGTGATGTAAATATTAAACATCTCAAAAACAAAAGATATGGCAACTACTAAATGGACATTAGATCCAACCCACAGCGAATTACAATTTAAAGTAAAACACTTAATGATCACTACCGTAACTGGTAGCTTAAAATCTTTCTCTGCTGAATTAACATCAGAAGGCGACGAATTCGAAAATGCTGAAATTTCTTTCAAAGGTGATATTGATTCGATTGACACCGGAAATACTGACCGTGATAATCACCTAAAAAGTGCTGATTTTTTTGATGCTGAAAAATTTGCCCATATTGAGTTCAAATCTTCATCAGTAGAAAAGGATGGTGGCGACTATATTGTTAAAGGCGACTTAACCATTAAAGGCGAAACCAAACCTGTAAAATTAACAGCTGAGTTTGGTGGTATTGCTACCGATCCATGGGGAAATACGAAAGCAGGTTTCACTTTGAGCGGAAAAATTAACCGTTCTGATTTCGGCTTAACCTGGAATGCAGCATTGGAAACTGGCGGTGTAATGGTAAGTGAAGAAGTACGCCTTTTAGGAGAATTACAGTTTGTAAAACAAGCATAATCTAAGTACAGAGCTTTGAGCTTCGGGCATAGCGATCACTATGCTCATAGCCCCATGCCTCAATTATTTAATAAGGTAATGGAAACAAAACAAGTAGCCAATATTTTAAAAGCACCTGCACCACACATGGTTGGCGATGGTTTTAGGGTACATAATTTTTTCCCAGGCGGTTATAAAATCAATATGAGCCCGTTTTTTTTAATGGACTATGGCTGTAAAATTGAGTTTTCTGCAAGGAAAGAACCTCGTGGTGTTGGCGTTCATCCACACCGCGGTTTCGAAACCGTTACCATTGCCTACCATGGAGCAGTTGCGCACCACGATAGTGTAGGCAATAGTGGCGTAATCTATCCTGGTGATGTGCAATGGATGACAGCAGCTGGTGGAATTCTCCATAAAGAATATCACGAACAAAACTACAGCCTAACCGGTGGTCCGTTTCAAATGGTACAACTTTGGGTTAACTTGCCTGCTAAAGATAAAATGAGCAAGCCTAAATATCAGGCGATTAAGCAAAGTGAAATGGCTCGTTTCAACCTGGCTGATCATGGCGGAACAATTGAAATTATTGCAGGGAAGTATGAAAGCATAACAGGCAATGCCAGCACTTTTACGCCCATTGAATTGTATAACGCCAGGTTAAATGAGGGCGGCCAAGCTACATTTAATTTCCCTGAAAAATACAATACAGGCTTTATGGTAATAGAAGGTAAGGTGAAAATTAATAATCGCGAAATTGCTGCAGCGGATGATTTTATTCATTTCGGTAACACCGGCGAACAAATTGTGCTCGAAGCTTTATCAAAGAGCATTGTGCTCATTTTAAGTGGCGAACCCATTAATGAGCCAATGGTTCAATATGGACCGTTTTTGATGAATACCGAAGCAGAAATACAACAAGCTATTGAAGATTATAACCAAGGCAGATTCGGTTATATAGAAGAATAATACAGGTTTAATTAATTATATTTTTTAGCCGGCTGATGTTATCATTTGCCGGCTTTTTTGTGGTTTGAAGTGATTTAATAACTGTTATTGGAACCTGCTCATTTTCATACAATCTTCATATTCGTTGATGACATTTGATTACAAATCAGAAGAAAAATGTCCGGAAAACAAATATTTCAAACTGAAACTAAAACACGCTGGAACACTTTCACATGGGTAAGTCGTTCATTTTTTTTAGTTTTTATCATCGCAATCATTTGTGTGGCCTTTACCCTATCATCCGTTCAGGCGCCTCGGTTGCCAGTGATTAATACCAATAATCCGCTCACGTCGAAACAATTAGAAAAGCTAAAAAAATCGCAGCAGTATAAAGCGTTTTCTATCGAGAAATCCAGGTTGCAAAAAATTAGAAAGGATCGGGAACATAGAATATTAACCAAGCATGGCGATCATAAGCGAATCAATATGGCCTTCTATGTGAGTTGGGCAGCAAGCAGAGGAGAATCCCTTTCCGATTTGAAAAGAAACATAGGGCACCTGGATATGGTAGCTACCGAGTCTTTGTTTCTTAACGGAGATTCTATTGTTGATAAAACGGATACGGCTGCATTAAAGGTTATCCAGCAGGCCAAAAAATATGCAATTGCAGTGGTGTCAAATTTTAATAAAGATCATTGGGATGGCCAGGCTGTAAAACGTTTATTAAACGATATGCCTGCGCAGCAAAAGCTGATTTCAAATTTGCTTACAGCCGTAAAAAAAGATGGCTATAAAGGAATTAATATCGATTTTGAAGAGTTGAACCTTGAAGACAGCGATAGTTTCAATTCCTTTATGAAAAATTTGTATGAGCAGTTTCATGCAAAAAATCTGATCGTTTCTCAGGATATTTCTCCTGAAAATGATGATTATCAATCAGAAGTGTTGCAGCGTTATAATGACTACATTGTGCTCATGGCTTACGATCAACATACCGATCTGAGCAACGCCGGGGATGTTTCTCATCAGGAATGGGTAGAAGAAAAGCTCGATAACATTTGCACTAAAGTGGATGCCGATAAAGTAATTTTAGCATTGGCTTGTTATGGCTATGATTGGCCCAACGGCAGCATCGGCAAATCTGTAACTTACGAGGAAGCCATAACTACCGCTGCGAATTATAAAAGTACCATCACTTATCAGCCGGCATCTGCAAACCTAAATTACACCTATCAAGATGGCAGCGGCATTAAACACGATGTGTATTTTACAGATGCAGCTACTTACTTCAACATTATTCGCAAAGCGGATGATTGGGGAATTGCAGGCGTTGCATTGTGGCGCCTGGGTTCAGAAGACAAACGTTTATGGTCTTTCCTATCTGATGATTTAAGCCTGAATGCGTTAACCAAGAAACCTTTTGATCTGAGAAAAATTTCGACCTTAAATATGGGCGGCATCGCCTACATTGGCGATGGAGAGATTTTAGATTTGGTTTCGACACCAGCACCAGGGGCGGTGAAATTTACCCTCAACAAGACAGATTTTACCATCGCCGATCAAAAATACACCCGCTTACCTGAAAAATATGTGATCAAAAGGTTTGGTGAGGCCGACAAAAAAATTGCATTGACTTTTGATGATGGTCCAGATCCGGTTTACACCCCTCAGGTCCTAAGTATTCTTAAACAAGAAAACGTTCCGGGATGCTTTTTTGTAGTGGGCATCATGGCCGAAAAAAACATGGAGCTTTTGAGGCAGGAATATGATCAGGGTTATGAAATTGGGAACCATACCTTTTTCCATCCGGATATGTCGGCTATTGGCCCACGCAGGGTTAAATTTGAACTCAATGCCACCAGAAGATTAATTGAGACCGTAACCGGCCACAGTACCATCTTATTCAGGGCGCCATTTAATGCTGATGCGGAGCCGCAGAATATTTCGGAAATTCTTCCTGTGGCCCAAAGCCGCAAAGAAAACTACATCAATGTTGGTGAATATATCGATCCTGAAGACTGGGAGCCTGGCAAAACAGCCGATCAGATTTTTAACGAAGTAATTAAACAGAAAGATAATGGAAATATTCTGCTCCTGCATGATGCAGGAGGAAATCGTGAGGCCACTGTGGCTGCACTGCCAAGAATTATTAAATATTTTAAAAAACAGGGCTACACCTTTACAACCGTTGGTGATTTAATGGGCAAAACAAGGGCTGAACTAATGCCTGCTGTAAAATCAGACGCCACAAGCGGCTTCACAGGATCAGGCGATTACCTGTTTATCAGTTTCTTTTATTATGGCAACATTGTTTTAAACGCTGTGTTTTCCGTTGCAATCGTTCTGGCCATTTTAAGATCAATTTTCATTGCATATCTTGCAGTTAAGCAACGCAATCGGGCAAAAAAGAATGCAAACAAACTGGTTCAGCATCCAAAACAAAAAGTGAGCATTATTATTCCTGCCTATAATGAAGAAATAACCGCAGTACAAACCATTAATAGCTTATTGAAAACTGATTATCCGGATTTTGAATTGATTTTTGTTGATGATGGCTCGAGAGATCATACTTTCCAGATTGTTGATGCTCGATTCGGAAACCATCCGCAGGTTAAAGTTTACCGAAAAGAAAATGGTGGCAAGGCTTCGGCACTAAACTATGGAATTGCAATGGCCAGTGCCGAATTCATTATTTGTATTGATGCCGATACGCAATTAAAATCTGATGCAGTGATTGAGCTGATGCGCCATTTTTATGATGATAAAATTGCGGCTGTGGCCGGTACCGTTAAGGTTGGAAATGCACATAACATCATTACCAAATGGCAATCGATAGAATACATCACCTCACAAAATATGGATCGTCGGGCTTTCGACTTACTAAACACCATCACCGTGGTTCCAGGCGCAATTGGCGCTTTTAGAAAAAATGTGGTTTTAGCAGTTGGCGGTTTTACTATTGACACCCTGGCGGAAGATTGTGATTTAACCATGCGGATCTTAAAGGCAGGCTACAAAGTTAAAAACTGCGATACGGCAATCGCCTATACAGAAGCACCGGAAACCGTTAATATGCTTTTAAAGCAACGTTTTCGCTGGAGCTTTGGCGTAATGCAAAGTTTCTGGAAAAACCGAAAAACCTTATTAAACAAAAAATACGGCTATTTCGGAATGGTTGGCATGCCTAATATTTTAATTTACCAGATTATTTTGCCGTTATTTTCGCCGCTAGCTGATCTGTTTATGTTGATTTCACTTGTTAGCGGCTTATTTTCGCTTAGCGCAATTAACAATTTAACGCTTACAGGTCTCAGTGGAATTTTAAGTTTGCATAATGGTTTTGGCCAGGTTTTGTTTTACTACCTCATCTTCATTTTTGTAGATATGATTTTTGCAGCCATTGCTTTTAAAATGGAAAAAGAAAAACTTAAAAGTCTGCTGTATATCTTTCCTCAACGTTTTTTTTGGCGGCAATTAATGTATCTGGTATTGTTTCGGTCACTTAGAAAAGCAATTAAAGGTGAACTCGAAAACTGGGGAACTTTGAAAAGAACGGGAAATGTTAAAGAGGTATCAGCATAAAGTGGTGCTTCAATTATTTACGATAATTCGGAAATGAAGGGCTTATCGATTATGGCAGCCAGTAGCCCTGCCATTCGCTTTAGTCCCGATGAAAAATCGGGAGCTGCCGCTGCTGTCAGGTTTACGAACAATGTTTTAGCACTGGCAAATTCTTGCTATGAAATACTGTTTTTGCTTTTTTAGCCCCGGTTGAAGCGTTACCCTGCAACGAGGAAGTATGACGAGTGAAGCGTAAAAGCAAAAAACGGGAAGAAACGTAAATTTTTAAGTAGGCTTTGCGCTACAAATTATTTTAGTTTTTCTCAATCAAACATACCGCGTAGGCTACAACGCCTTCTTCTCTACCCACAAAACCCATCGTTTCGTTGGTTGTGGCTTTAATGGAAATGTCATCAGTGGAAATTCCGATTGCATTGGCAATGTTTTCTTGCATGGCAGGAATGTGTGGATTAATTTTTGGTGCTTCCAGGCAAAGCATCGCATCAATATTACCAACTTGCCAACCTTTATCGGCCAATAACTTTACCGTTTCTTTGAGCAAAATAACACTGCTAATTCCTTTCCAACGGTCATCGGTATTTTTAAAATGAAAACCAATATCGCGAAGGTTTGCGGCACCTAACAAGGCATCGCAAATGGCATGAAGCAGTACATCGGCATCTGAATGGCCAAAAGCGCCTTTGTGATGTGATAAAGTTACCCCACCAACTACAAACGGATGTTGATCTTTTAGCTGATGTACATCGAAGCCAAAGCCTACTCTAATTTTCATTGTAAAAGTTTTATTGTGAATGTTATTTTGAGGAAAGTCAAAATGTTATTTAATGATTTTCTTATCGCCAAAGTTAAACAAAAGGCCAAAACGCAAGGTATTGGCTAACGGACTGGTTTGTGCATTGGCCAATAAATAAGAGAAATCGATGTTGAAGACATTGTATTTTAGACCCAACCCGAGTGTAAAGTAGCGGCTATCGCCTTTCATCGGACTCTGATAATTATAACCTGCCCTTAACGCAAATTGCTGATTGTACCAATATTCCAACCCTGTAGAAATGCCAACTTCTTTTAATTCTTCGCTAAAGCCTCCGGGTGCATCCGAAAAGGAGCCAAAAATACCTGCCGGAACTGAGCGGTTTGGATCTTTGCCGCTCACGATGTTATTATCCAGATCGTAAATGGGTTGTGTTGGAACAAGCAATTTGTTAAAATCGAGCGCAAAGGTGATGGTGCTATAATCATCAACGGCAATGGTTGACGCACCACCAAGCCTGAAATTGGTTGGCAGGAAAAAATTTTCTCCACCGTCTGAATAGCTCATTTTAGTACCAATGTTTGAGATGTTAGCTCCAGCTGATAATATTGCTGGTTTGCCAAACATGGTGGCAGATGTTTTATATAAGCCAGAAACATCAACCGCAACGGCTTTACCGCCTCTTACCTGCCCCGATGATGATAACTGCCCGGAAGCTAAATTGGAATAAATGTATCTTAACGAAGAACCTAAAGAAAACTCTTCACCGAAACTTCGGGCAAATGAAACATCAAAAGCCAGTTCATTGGGGTTAGCAATGCCTAATTCTTGTTGGTTGATATCGGTTAATTGAATGGAACCTAATGAAAAATAACGAAGTGACGCACCGATTGTATTCCGGTCATCAAGCTTGTAAAAACCGCTTAAATAAGCCAGATTAATATCAGGGACCAAACTTTTTAACCATGGACTATAAGAAACCGAAAAGCCATAAGGTTTATCAATAAAAGCCAATTTGGATGCATTGATACTGGTAGAATTTACGTCTCCGGCAACTGCAACACCTGCATCTCCCATCGCTCCAGAACGGGCATCGGGTGTAATTAATAAAAATGGAACAGCGGTAACGATGTTGTTTGATTCGGTTCCATTAGTTTGCGTATTACCTATAGTGACTTGGGCATTTGTTTTACCAAATACCAAGGCCAAAGAGAGTGCAGAAAAAGCAAGTTTACTAATGTACTTGAAATTCATCCTTTAAAGGTACGTAATTTTAGATCTTCGGGATATTGTTATGCTGGAGACTAGCTTGTTAACGCAAAACCGAAAATTATATTTTACCAAATTACGAAATATGTGACTATTTACTAATTAAAGCTACGATTTTTACAGTTTGATGAAACCGCAAAAATCGTAACTGTTAATGGTTTAAGCACTTATCATTCGAAAAACTGATAATCTTTTTTACTTAATTTTTCCTTTTAAACAGGCCATTCAGTTTATCGGCTATGGCTTCTTTAACTTTTTCAGTAGCTTTTGCCTTTACGGTATCAATTTTTGCCTGTGCTTTTGTTTGTAGCTCGGCTTTTTTCTCAGCTATAACTGAGTTTACCGCATCTTTCGCTGCAGTTTTGGTATCACCTGCTCCATATTTTAAGCCAATGGTAGGCTTAAAAAAGGTACCACCTAAAACAGCATTTACTTTGATGGTTTCGCTTAATGCAACATTTGTACCTGCCTTATTATTTAACTTTGCAATCATAGCATTGGCGGTTTCATTCGCTTTGGCACCAAGCATGGCACGCGGAACATTTAAAGCTAAATCATAATCCATGGTTTGATCGAGTCCGTTTGAGCCCTGGACATTCATAACAATTCCATCTTTTTTGATGTCAAATGGCGCAACGTTTAACCGCCCATCTTGTATTTTGAATTTAGTCATCACGTTGTTTAGTTCGAGTTTCTTAAACTTATCGGAACTAAGGGCCGATGCCAGCTTTTGAAGTGGCTCAAATCCATCTACCACCGCCTGGATGATGTTAGCCAATCCTTCAGCATTAATAGAAGAATATACAGGCATCATATTTTGATCAAGATCTGAATTGAACTTGAGGTTGGTAGAAAAGGTTCCTTTTGTGAATTTGGCAACCGGAGCCAAAAGTTTTACCGTATTAAAAGCACCGAAAGCTTTCTGAATATCCATTTTCTCAATCCCAAAGTTAACATCAACTTTAGGCTTCTTAGGTTCAGTTGTGGCATAGTAACCATTCATATTAACTTCCCCACCCAACATATTCATGCCCATATCTTTGAAAGTGATGGTTTTATTCTTGACCAATAAAGCGCCTTTGGCATTAGTGATATCGTAGGTATCATAAAGTACCTTATCTGCTTTTGCGGCTACTTTAAAATCAATATTGCCCGGAACTTCAAATACGGAAAGTTTCGAATTGGTTTTCTTTGCATCATCGTTTTTTGAAGCTGATTTTGGCCCCATCAGTTCATTCACATCAATCAAACTAGACGAAAGATTAAAATCTCCCTGTAACGCCTGGTTCTTTTTGAAAAAATAGCTCAAATAGTTGTTAACCGAGCCATTAGCAGAAAAATCACTCTTCCCAACTTTCGCAATTAAATTACTTAGCGTAATGTTTTTAGGACTAAAGCTCATTTTCGCAGTAGGCACATTAACGGGCATGGGTACGTTTTTACCAGCATAGGTGAAATTGTTTGCAATCATTTGCCCTGAGGCTTTGAATGCTTCATACTGGCCTTTATCTATTGATGATTTTCGACCCGCGGCCTGAACGTCAGCATCTAAAATTCCTGTTAAGGTCATATCTTTCATCGGGAAGATGCTGGTTAATTGCTTCAAATCAAGTTTGCCTTTTAAGGCCATATCTACAAATGGATCGGTTGTTGGGTTTTTTAAGAGTAGCCTGCCATCTACCGGAACTGCTCCAAATTCCAGGTGGAATGCCGGAACGTTAACCACAGTATGATCCATTACGCCATCAGGGTTATTGATATTCGATTTTATCTGGATGTTGTTAATTGCAGATGGCAGCGAAGGATATTTTATCTTACCATTTTCGATTGAAAGATTTACATTAAATGCGGGCAACGATTTTTCATTATAAGTTCCTTTGGCCGTTCCGTTCATTGCAAATTTACCGGTAGCTTGCATATCTTTAAAATTAGAAGCGTAAATAGCCGGAATCAGCGAAAGAAAATTCTTGAGTTCTGATTGTTTTGCGTCAAATTTAAAATCCATCACCATATCAGTTGCATTAGGCATTGCGAGATAACCCACGGCTGATAAGATCAATTCATTTAATTGAATTTTATTTTCTGAAAAAGTGAATTTCATATTTTTCATGTCGATATCAAGCGGTAAATCTGCAGCTAGCGCAACCTGATTTAAATAGGGAATTCCCCCATATTTAACGGTTAACTTTTCAATGTTTGACTTTGTATTTAAAGTAAACAAGTCTTGCGTGAAGTCGCCTTTTCCACTATGATTAACATTTTTTAATTCCATGAAGAAATTAAGGGCAGCATCATCATAAGTAATGTTCCCTTTTTCGATAGCGTATTTTTGAAGCGCAGCTTTGAAGCTGGTTTTAGCTGTATCAGCCGAGGTTGAGGCTGGATCTTTTTTCATGATATCCCAGTTGGCCAATCCACTTTTTAAAACCTTTGCATAAATCATGGGCTGCTCCAAATCAATCGATTTAATTTGATAGGTTTCTCCTTTGATTACACTTAATAAATTAACATTTAGCTGCAGTTGTTTAACATTTGCCAGTGTATCTTTAGCAAAACTGTCAATACCGACGACAGAAAGGTTGTTGATTTTTATCCCCAGATTGGGGAAAGAACTAAGCAAGCTTAAATCAAAGTCTTTAAAATCTACTTTGGCTTTAACATTATTATTGATGGTAGATTTAAGTTTGGCATCAATTTCCTTTTTAAAAAACAGCGGAACAGCTACAGCGCCAGCCAAAAGTATTAAAACAATAGCGGCAACGATTAGAGAAACTTTTTTAAGCATGATAAAATCTTTAAAGATGATAATGTTTGGTAGGCATGCTTTGCAATAAACGAACCAATTATATTACGCTTGTTTTGAATCTTTTAGCTAAAAAATGCATTAAAAGTTTAAAAGACACAATACGTCATAAAATAATACGTTAAGGGATAAAAATATAATCAGTATTTTATTGTCACAATATTTATATATTCATGTAAATTTGCTTAATTTTATCGGTTGAATCGCCATTGGGCGACATTCTTTAGTATCATATATGAAAAAACTTATACTATATTCTTTTACTTGTTTGTCTTTAGCTGCACTGCTTACCGCTTGTAGCTCCAAAGGTGGAAACAGTTCCAGCAAAACAGGCGTTCCTTATGCGGACAGGAAGAGCAAGAACAACCAATCGGGAGCTTTTGCCGTTGCTACGCAGTATAAAAGAGCACCTGGTCCGGGTTTGATTCCAATTGAGGGTGGTGTTTTAGTTGTAGGCGGAAGCGCAATTGAAGTGCCAGGTGTAGAACCAAACATCTATAATTACAAAAGGCAGGTAACGGTTCCATCTTTCTACATGGATGAAACTGAAGTTTCAAATACAGACTGGCTGGAGTATTTACACTGGATTAGGTATAACTACCCAGAAGATCAGGAATTTTACTACAATGAACTTCCTGACACATTGGTTTGGAGAAGTGCACTTTCTTACAATGAGCCATATGTAGATAATTATTTACGTCATCCGGCTTACCGTGATTATCCGGTGGTAGGTGTTTCCTGGGAACAGGCAAATCGTTATTGCCTTTGGAGATCATCACGAGCGAATGAATTTATTCTACGTGAAAAAGGCATTTTAACAGACTACAGAACGCTAGCTGGTGGAAATACAGGGCGTAATAATAATGCTGCAACTGCAGCTGCAACGCCAAGACCTGATAAGCCTTTTAATACAGATGCTTATTTGAATGGACAGTATGATGATAAGGGTAAAAACGCTCCGATTGATTACAATACTAAAGCAGGCGCAGCAACAGGTACTGCAGGTGCTGCTGCTGGTGGCAGAGGCAATAACCAGCCAAGAAGAACGGCTACATTGGAAGATGGCTTAATTATGCAGCCTTATCGTTTACCAACAGAAGCAGAGTGGGAATATGCTGCTTTAGGCTTAATTGGAAACACGGAATATGAAAATATTAACCAGAATAAAATTTACCCTTGGAATGGTTTAGGTGTTAGTTCAGCAAGTAAAAAAACAAGAGGTTTAATCCAGGCCAACTTTAAGAGAGCGCCTGGTGATTACATGGGTGTTGGCGGATCATTAAATGATAAAGGTGATTTAACCGTGCCGGTGATTCAATATACACCAAATGATTTTGGTTTATATAACATGGCTGGAAATGTGAATGAGTGGGTAAATGATGTTTACAGAACAGGAACATTTACGGATGCTGATGCCTTTAACCCTTATCGCGGTAACTATTTCGAAAATAAAAAACTAGAAAACGCACAATCAGGGAAGATTGCTTTAGATAAATACGGCAACCCGATTAAAGAAAATGCTTATTCAGGCAGAAAACAAACCTGGGCTGAAAAGCAGGCACAAGCTAAACGTGCTGATTCAATTTCAAGATCTACAGATCCACAAACTGCAACAGCATCAACTACCTATCAAGCCGATCAGAGAGGTTACAGAGACAGACAAAATCTTCTATTAAATGAAGAAGGCGTTACTTTGATCAACGATAAATCAAGAGTTTACAAGGGTGGTTCATGGAACGATATGGCATACTGGTTAAACCCAGCAACCAGACGTTTCTTGTCTCAGGATGAGTCATCAGCAGAAATTGGCTTCCGTTGCGCAATGACCATGTTAGGTGCACCGGAAATAAGTACCAGTGGCAAACGAAGTTTCAAAACCCCTCGTCAAGTACCATACAGGGTGAGTAAAGGTAAATAACATAAAAAGTTCCAGTTCGAGAGAATTGGGACTTTTTCTTTTTACAATGATATTTGTAGAAAAGAATTATTTAAACTGTATCAGAATTTGATTCTTCTCCACCTTATCACCTTTTACAACCGCTATCTTCTTCACAATTCCATCGGTTGATGATTTCAGGATATTCTCCATCTTCATCGCTTCGAGTATTAAAAGGCTGTCTCCTTTCTTCACTTCAGTATCTTCAGCAACCATCACATTCAAAACCAATCCAGGCATAGGTGCCTTTATCTCGGTGATTTTATTGCTGGCTAAATTGTCTAGCCCAAGTTGCTGCAAAAGCTGATCATATTGATCTTCAACACCTACCGAGTACACCGTTCCATTGACCTTGATTCGACAAGTCTTCGCGGCTTTATCAAATGAGATTACTTCAGTATTATATGATTGATGTTTATAAAGCAAATGAGCGGCGCCAGTGTTCAGTGCAGCTGAGTCAATTAAAGTGTCTTCGCCGTTTACCTTCAAATTCTTTTTTTCAATCTCAATATCGAACTGAAATTGTCCGTTAACTTTTACTTTATACATAGCTATTGTGTTAAAGCGTATTGCACTAAATTTGCGCCCATTTTTAGCGCTTTGCTTCGGGTTTCCTGTGTATCTTCAGGATAGGTACCGAAGTCTTCCCAGCCATTGCCTAAATCGCATTCAAAAGTATAATAACAAACGACTCTTCCCTTGTAAATTAAGGCGAAACCCTGAGGCCGCTTGTTGTCGTGTTCGTGAATTTTAGGCAAGCCACCCGGAAACTTAAATTTTTGATTATATATGGCATGATTGGCAGGCAGTTCAACGAAATTAAGTTCAGGAAATACCTTTTTCATTTGCGGTCTGATAAATTTATCCAACCCGTAATTATCGTCAATATGCAGGAATCCGCCACCAGTTAAATATTGACGTAAATTTTTCACCTCCTGATCGCTGAAAACAACATTCCCATGGCCCGTCATGTAAACAAAAGGGTAATTAAAAAGCTCCTTCGACCCTACTTCAACAATACTTTCTTCCGGATAAAAATTGGTTTTTAAATTGGAATTGCAGAAAGAAATTAAATTGGGCAGTGCAGTTCGATCGGCGTACCAATCTCCTCCCCCATTATACTTTAGTTTCGCCATGCGGTAGGAAGGAACAGTAAATGAAATAAGAACAAGGAATAAGGAGCAAGGAATAAAGACAAACGACAATAAACGCATCCGCTTGAACAGGAATGAACCTAAAACTTTTAACTTATAACATTCAACTCTTTTCATCGGTTAAGGTAATTGATTTCAAAACAAACAGACAATGCAGCAGTTTCAGTGCGCAATCTGTTATCTCCTAAAGTTAATGGTTTAAAGCCTTTGTTCAAAGCCAAATTAACTTCTTCGGGTGTGAAATCTCCTTCTGGGCCGATAAGTAGTAGATATTTTTGATGTGGGATGATAAGTTCAGAAATGTATTTTTTTTCCTGATTATCGATGCAATGAGCAATGAGTTTAGTTCCCTCAAATGGTGCTTTAAGCAACGTACTCAGCGATACAGCTTCATTTAATTTGGGATGATAAGCTTTGATAGATTGTTTAACTGCAGAAGTAATTACTTTGTTCAAACGATCTTCTTTCACTACCCGTCTTTCAGACCGATCGGTAATAATCGGGGTAATTTCGTCGATTCCGAGTTCAGTTGCCTTCTCTAAAAACCACTCCATACGATCGATATTTTTTGTAGGCGCTACTGCAATATGCAGGTAATGATTTCGCTTATGGAATTCAGTTTCTAATTTGAGAACTTTCAGACTAACCTTTTTTGGGTTATCTGATGTAATTTCTGCTGTGTAAAAACCACCTCTACCATCAACCAAATTTACCAAAGCACCCACGGGCAGCCTTAGCACTCTTACACAATGTTTACTTTCTTCTTCGTTAAGTGTGTAAGTGGTTTGGGTAATATCTGGCGTATAAAAAATATGCATTGTTGAAATTAGTGAATATCAACCTGATCTTCTTTATTAAGAACCAATTCTAACTTAATGGTTTCGATGTTTTGCTCGGTTTTCTTAAGAATGGTGAACAGATAACCGTATGACATGTTGCTTTCTCCTACTTCTGGTATACGTTCAAAAATATGTGAAACCAAGCCGCCAATGGTGTCGAAATCCTCATCTTCTGGTAAATCATGTGGCAGGTGTTCATTTACATCGTAAACCGTTGCAAAAGCATTTACGATAAATTCATTATCAGACACTTTCTCTACCAATGGTTTTTCTTCATCGTACTCATCCTGGATCTCGCCGACGAGCTCTTCCACAATATCTTCCAGCGTAACCATACCTGCCGTTCCACCGAATTCATCTAAAACAATAGCAATTTGAATGCGGTTGCTTTGCAGCTCACTCATCAAATCGTTTATTTTTTTTGTTTCCGTAACGAAGTAGGGCTTACGAATAATATCGTTTAACGTCCAGTGTTGATTTCCTGCTGCAACCAATGGTAAGATATCCTTGGCATGAATTATACCAACAATTTTATCCATAATTTCATCATAAACAGGCAAACGAGAGTAACCTTCTTTGATGATTTTATCAACAACTTCTTCTTTTACTGAGGTAAGTTCGATGCCAGATATTTTGGTTCTCGGAACCATGATGTTTTTAACCACACGCTCATTGAAATCAAAAACGTTTTTGATCAGCTCGTGCTCATTGTTATCCAATGCACCGCTTTCTTTTCCCTGATCCAACAGGTATTGTAACTCTTCCGTACTGTGAAGCGATTCATGACCTGCTGAGGTATCGATACCAAAAGGTTTCAAAATCACAGCTGCAAGACTGTTCAAAGTCCAAATAAATGGCCTAAAAACAACGTAGAAGATTTGTAGCGGAACAGATACAAATAATGTTGTGGCAACCGGCCTTTGAATGGCAAAAGATTTAGGAGCCAGCTCACCAAATACGATATGCATTACGGTAATTAATAAAAAGGCCACTATGGTTGATGCCGTATGGATGGTTGCATCGCTGAAACCCCATTCAAGGCTATCAAATAAATTTTTAAAGATGGTATGCATTACACCTTCACCAACCCAACCTAAGCCAAGTGAGGCAAGGGTAATACCAAGCTGTGTAGCGGCTAAATAACCATCCAGATTATGAATGATTGTTTTAGCCATTTTACCAACGCGGCTTCCTGTTTTTGCTTTAATTTCGATTTGAGATGCACGAACTTTCACGATAGCGAACTCTGCTGCCACAAAAAATCCATTCAATAGCACTAAAAATAATGCTAGAAATAATCGCCAACCTACCGAAGTAGTATCTGGTTCTTCTAACGCAACCAAGATTAAATTGGTGGGCAATATTGCACTTAACTCTGTATTTAAAAACAAGCAGGCCGTGGGTAAATCCATTATGCTAATTCTCTAAATGTTGTATTGTAAAGTTCTATACTTTCTTTAATTACCTTATGTGCGTAACGAACTCCTAATAGATGTTCGATAGTTACGTTTTTACCTTCTAAAGCTTTATAGTCCTGAAAGAAACGAACAATTTCTTTCATCTGGTGTGGTGGTAACTGATCTAGATCATCAATATAATTAACCGACATATCATGTGCGGCTACAGCAATGATTTTATCATCCTGCTCACCATTATCTACCATGTGCATTACACCAACAACTTTAGCTTCAATTAAGGTCATCGGGTAAACATCAACAGAACAAAGTACCAAAATATCTAATGGATCTTTATCATCACAATAAGTTTGAGGGATAAAGCCATAGTTGGCAGGGTACATTACTGATGAAAAAAGAACCCTGTCTAATTTAATTAGTCCTGATTCTTTATCTATCTCGTATTTGGCTTTTGAGCCTTTTGGAATTTCAATGATTGCGTTAACTGTTTCTGGAAGGTTACTTCCTGGAGATACGCTATGCCATGCGTGGTTTTCTTCTTTTGCCATTTTTAATTTAAATCTGTCTTTTCCTCTTCAGCGCTATTAACTTTACTTTTCACAAAGGTAATCAATAAAGGGATAGTTGTGATAGCGATAAAGCCAATAATAATATATAATAAGTAATCGTTAATTTCCTTTTCAAACCTTTTGCCCAAAAAATAACCCAATAAGGTAAGTGAACAAATCCATAGTATTGCTCCAACAACATTATAAAACGCAAATCGTTTGAAATCTAATTTTACTACGCCTGCAAAAATTGGAGCAAAAGTTCTAACGATCGGAACAAAGCGACCCATGATGAGTGCGAAGGCTCCTTGCTTGTTATAATAGGCCTCAGCTGCCTTTAGATATTTCTTTTTAAAGAAAAAACTATCTTTTCGGGTATACAACAAAGGACCAGTCCGGCGACCAAACCAATAACCAGTAAAATTACCAGATATTGCGGCGACACATAAACCTGCAAGCAATACAGCAATATTCACGTCTAGTTTTCCTGTGGCAACAAACATGCCTGCGAGGAACAATAAATAATCGCCTGGGAGGAAAAAACCGAAAAACAGACCTGTTTCTGCGTAGATAACAAACAGAACAAGATAGAAACCGCCCTCCCTCAATAATTTTTCGGGGTCAATTAAATGTTGTAGGTTATTCCAGAAATCCTGCATATTTCAATTATTCGTAAAACTACAAATAATTATCTAACAAGTGTATACCTATATCAGGTTTAAAATGATTGCTGGATAAATACCCAAAATAAGGGTGATAGCCACCGAAATTGCCAATACTACTTTGTATTGAACCGGAGCGGATAGCTCAACTTCTGCACCATCTTTAAACCAAACCGCTACGATAACCCTGAAATAGTAGTAGAAACCTACTAATGCATTTAAGATTGCGAAAGCAACCAGAATGGTATTGTATTGCTCCATTACGTTCAGGAACATGAGGTATTTACCGATAAAACCAGCAGTTAATGGAATCCCTGCCAATGACAACATTGCAACAGTAAGCGATAGGGCAACTAGGGGATTTTTTTTCCCTAGGCCATTAAAGCTTTCAAAGCTATCACTTCCGGTTTTCTGTTTAACAAGAATTAAAACCGCAAATGCGATAATTGATGCAAACGTATAAGCGGCTGCATAAACTAAAACACTATTTTGAGAATTAGCACCAATTACAACCAGCGAAAACAATAAGTAACCTGCATGAGAAATACTTGAATAGGCTAACATGCGCTTAAAGTTTTTCTGGAACAACGCCGTAATGTTGCCAATAAACAAGGTAAGAAAAACGATAACAATTAATGGTTGAACCCAGAAATCGTGAAGCGGTTGGAAAGCATCTGCAAACAATCTCAAGAAAGCTGCAAAACCTGCTGTTTTAACTACAGTACTCATAAAAGTAGTAATCAACGTTGGCGAACCTTCGTAAACATCTGGCGTCCAGAAGTGGAAAGGTGCAGCACCAACTTTAAAGCACAAACCAATCATCATCAGGATCACTCCAGGATAAAAGATAGGAGAAATCGCTTTGCTGTTATCTACCAAATAAGCCTGGATTTTATCTAAGTCGAACGAACCAGTAGCCCCGTAAATCAAAGTGATACCAAATAATAAAAATCCGGTAGAAAACGCTCCCATTAAGAAATATTTTAATGAGGCTTCGTTTGAGGCAAAATCCTTTTTACGAATACCGGCGAGGATATATAAACTTACCGACATGATTTCCAGCCCCACAAATAACATCGCCATGTTTTTGTATGATACCATCATAATCATCCCCGCAAGGGCAAAAAGAATTAAGGTATAATATTCAGCCACATTATCGCTTTTGGCGTGGAAATAGTTTTGTGTTAATAGGAAAATCAATAACGTTCCAACAATACAAACGCCTGAAAATGCTAAGGCAAAATTATCAGTTTGCATCATGCCGAAGTGTACAGCATTGCCATTCCATGCAGCGGCGGTAAAGCCCAATGCAGTAAGTAAGCCAACAACAGTAAGCGGTAATAATGCTTTTTTTGCTTTAAACAAACCTGCGTAAAGAACAATAAAAGCGGTTATACTAATGGTTATAATAATATTCATTGCTTATTTTACTGATGTTAATTTTTGATTTACCTGTTCTAATAAATGCTGTACAGATGCCTCTGTTAAGTGCAATAACGGTTTAGGATATACACCCAAAATGATGATTAAAGCACAGATGATGTAAAGAACCAATTTCTCAGTTCCCTGAATGTTTGTAAAAGTGATCGTTAATTCATTGGTTTTACCAAGCATTACATTTTGATACATGCGCAACATGTAAACTGCTCCGAAAATGATGGTTAAACCAGCAATAGCTGCAGCCAAGATGCCGTAGTTATAAACGCCCATCAACAACAAAAACTCACCGATAAAACCATTTGTTGCTGGTAATGCTACGGTTCCTAAAACTATGATTAAAAAAGTTATTGCCAGTTGTGGCGCCGCTTTAGCGATACCGCCCAATTCTTCAATTTTATTGGTTTTTACTCTTGAAAAAATAATGTCTAACACGAAGAATAAACCTACTACGTTAATACCGTGACTTAACATTTGAACCATTGCACCTTGCATACCTTGTTGGTTCAATGCGAAAATACCTGCAGCAATTAATCCAACGTGAGCAATTGATGAATAAGCCACCAAACGTTTAGCATCTTTCTGTGTAAAAGCAATTATCGAAGCGTAAACAATGCCGATGATCGAAAGTATCATTGCTAAACAAGACCAATCCTGAACACCAGCCGGAACGATTGGCAACAACCATCTGATTACGCCATAAATACCCATTTTTAACATGATACCTGATAGCAACATTGTTCCCTGAGTTGGCGCTGCTGTATAGGTATCTGGTTGCCAGGTGTGGAAAGGGAAAATCGGCATCTTAATTGCAAAAGCGATAAAGAAGGCCCAAAAAATCCATCCTTGTTGTGCACTATCTAAATTAAGCGCATAGAATGCTTGAATTTCGAAATTATTTGCAGGGTTCTGTAGATATAAATAAATAATCCCCATCAGCATAAACAATGAACCTGCAATCGTGTAAACGAAAAACTTCATGTTAATGCGGATTCTATCTTTTCCGCCCCAGAAGGCGCAGATGAAATAAATCGGAATCAATGCTGCTTCCCATCCAATGTAGAAAAGAAAAGCATCCATTGCTGTAAACACCAACAACAGGCCAGTTTGCATGAATAAAATCAATGCATAAAAAGCAGAAGGATTTTTATAATCGTGTCTGTAACTCGATAAAATAATAATCGGGATTAATAGGTTGGTAAGCAATACAACCAACATGCTAATACCATCGATACCGGCATGAAAGCGAATCCCTAAATCAGCAATCCATGGTAAGTTTGCTTCGAACTGTGTACTTGCATTTGGAATGAAGTTACAAGCGATAAACAAAGTCAAGCCTAAGGAAGCAACCGAAATTACGGTCGAAACGATTTTAGCCGACTTGCCTGCAAATGCTGTAATGATAGCACCTACCAGCGGAAGAAATATAAGTAGTAAAAGTTGTTCCATTATTTATTTTTGAACCCTTTTTATATGTAACGAAATGTGTAAACAAGCAATGCGATGATACCAGCAACCATCATAAATATGTAGAAACCTACATTTCCACTTTGTAATAAACGTACGCCCTTACTTGCCTCGTTTGTACTCCAACCCAAACCGTTTACAATGCCATCGATGAATTTGGTATCGATAATTCTGTAGAAAAATCTTGAAAAAGCATCCAGTGGTTTTGTAATGATGAAATCGTAAATCTCATCCAAATAGAATTTATGGTAAGATAATTTTGCCAATGCCGAACGAGGTGCTTCATCAGCCACAGGAACACGGGCACCTTTAACGTATCTTGTATAAGCATAAAGTAAAGCCACAATTGCTGCTACAACTGAAACGCCCATTAAAGTAAACTCAAGGGAATGACTTAATCCCAATTCGTGTTGCGCAACACCAGCACCACTTAACCAATGAGCCAGCCATTCGTTTCCACCGAAAACGTGAGGAATGTTGATGGCTCCACCAATCGCAGCTAAAACAGCTAAAATTATCAATGGAATGGTCATCGCCTTTGGCGATTCATGTACATGGCTTTCTTCGTGATGTGTACCTCTGTATTTTCCAGAAAAAGTCAGGAACATCATTCTGAACATATAAAATGAAGTTAAGAATGCAGTTAATACACCCACACCCCAAAGAATTGGGCTTGCCTGATAAGCGTGTGCTAAAATTTCATCTTTCGAAAAGAAACCTGAAAAAGGCGGTAAACCTGCAATCGCGATTGTACCAATCATCATCGTTAAGAAAGTAACCGGAAGTTTTTTTCTTAATCCACCCATGTGGCGCATGTCTTGTTCGTGATGCAAGGCATGGATAACCGAACCGGCGCCTAAGAATAATAATGCTTTAAAGAAAGCGTGGGTTAATACATGGAAAAATGAACCCGTATATGCGCCAACCCCTAAGCCTAAAAACATGTAGCCTAACTGCGATACTGTTGAATAAGCCAATACTTTTTTGATATCGGTTTGTGTTAAAGCGATAATTGCCGCTACTAAGGCTGTTGTTATACCAACTATTGCAATGATTTGCTGCGTTAGTGGAGCTAAATCGAATAATACACTTGAGCGGGCAATCATGTAAATACCTGCAGTTACCATCGTAGCTGCGTGAATCAGGGCAGAAACGGGTGTTGGTCCGGCCATCGCATCAGGTAACCAGGTGAATAATGGCAACTGTGCTGATTTACCACAAGCTCCAATAAACAACAATATGGTAATTAAAACCAATGTATTATTTCCTGGCAGCATGTTCGCCGCCTGAGGGAATATTTTAGAGAATTCAACACTTCCGAAGAAATTAAAGATTAAGAACACACCCAGCAAAAAGCCTAAGTCGCCAATACGGTTCATTACAAATGCTTTTTTAGCAGCAGAGGCATAAGAACTGTTTGTATACCAAAATCCAATTAAAAGGTATGAGCATAAACCGACGCCTTCCCATCCGATAAACATCACAATGTAGTTTGAACCCAATACCAGTAAAAGCATAAAGAAAACAAACAGGTTAAGGTAGGCGAAGAATTTTCCAAATCCTTCGTCATCATGCATGTAGCTGGTAGAATATAAGTGGATTAAGAATCCAATTCCAGTGATAATCAACAGCATGATTGAACTTAATGGGTCAACCAGAAATGATAAAGGAATGTGTAAGGTTCCTGCGGTAATCCAATCGAATAAAAATACTTCGTGAGATTTTTGTGTATCGCCCTGTAAACTAAAGAAAATAACTACGCTGATAATGAAAGAAGCTAGAATTACGCCACTTCCGATGATGCCAACAAGTCCTTTAGATAGAGCGTTTCTGCCCAGCCCGTTAACTACAAACCCTAAAAAAGGAAGTAGCGGAACTAACCAAATCAATTGTTCTATTGTCATTCTTACTATATATTTACCACTTAAGGCGATTTAAAACATTAATATCTATCGATTTCGTATTTCTATAAACCATTACGATAATCGCCAAACCAACTGCAACCTCTGCAGCAGCAAGTGCCATAATGAAGAATACGAAAACTTGTCCGGATGGGTCGTTGCTATGTACGGAGAAAGCTGTTAATAACAAGTTTACTGCATTTAACATTAACTCAACCGACATAAAAATTACGATTGCATTTCTACGGGTTAACACGCCAATTACACCAATAGTGAAAATAATTGCACATAAATAGATGTAGTGATTGAGCGGGACGCCTGCCATTTGTGTAGTTAAATTTTCCATTATGCTTCTACCTCATCTCTTTTAGATAATAAAACGGCTCCAACCATTGCTGCCAATAGTAACAGAGATGATAATTCGAATGGTAATAAGAATGGGCCAAAAAGCTCTTTACCTAAGTTTTCTACCAAACCTAATCCTTGATTCTTCAGAATTAAAGGACTGTTAATGCTTGCCGCTTTGAAAGAACCCACAAGGGTTACCACTAAACAACATCCGGCAATAACACCTACAATTTTAATCAATGGCGATTTTACGGGTTCAGTTTCCTTGTTTAAATTGAGGAGCATCAGCACGAATAAAAATAATACCATGATGGCTCCCATGTAAACAATGAAGTTTACAACAGCTAAAAACTGTGCATTCAACAATACATAATGTACGGTGAATGTGAAAAAGGTAAGGATTAAGTACAGTACGCTGTGGATCGGATTTTTTGCAAAAATCACCATCAGCGAAAAGATGATACTTAATGTGGCTACGAAATAGAATACTTGTGTACTCATTAATTTGTTATTTGTTTTATTTGTTTCTTCGTTCGTCATTGCGAGGTACGAAGCAATCTTTAATTCGTCACCCTGAATTTATTTCAGGGTCTTCATTCAATAGACGCTGATCCCGAATATTCGGGACAGCATGACGATTGCCTAATCTGCCATGGTTCGTGTCGTCACGAACCACAAAATTATTTTTTCATCTCCAATGGAGCCTCAACCAATTTATCTTTTCCGTAAATGAAATCCTTACGTAGATAATCTGCCGGTACAATTGGGCCGTCTAAATAAATAGCCTCTTTCGGACAAGCTTCTTCACATAATCCACAGAAAATGCAACGCAACATGTTAATCTCATAAGTTGCTGCATATTTTTCTTCACGGTATAAATGCTTCTCTTCCGGTTTACGTTCCGATGCAATCATGGTAATCGCTTCAGCAGGGCAAGATAACGCACATAAACCGCAAGCCGTACAACGTTCCTTTCCATTCTCATCACGTTTAAGTGAGTGCATACCTCTAAAGTTTGCCGAGAATTCGCGTTCTACTTCCGGGTATCTTACTGTAGCCTCTTTTTTGAATAAGTGGCTGATGGTAATGCCCATACCTTTTGCAATAGCAGGAAGATACATGCGCTCCATAAAGCTCAAAGGCTTTTGTTCCAGTACTTTTTTCTTATTACTTAATGATTCCATAATTAAAACTTCTCTATAATCGCAATCACAACCCCGGTTATTATAATATTGGCAATCGCCAAAGGTATTAAACCTTTCCAACCTAAATTCATTAGTTGATCATACCGGAAACGAGGGATTGTCCAACGTACCCACATGAAGAAAAAGATGAAGAAGACGATTTTCACAAAAAATACTCCAACACCAAAAAGTGGTGCCCAGGTTGGTCCAAGCAATGTTGCCATATAATCCATACCCGGATAGTTGTAACCACCGAAATATAATGTTGCCATTACTGCTGATGATACAAACATGTTGATGTATTCAGCAAAAAGGTAAAAACCTAATTTCATTGAAGAATACTCCGTGTGGTAACCGCCGATTAACTCGGTTTCACATTCTGGTAAATCGAAAGGTGCTCGGTTGGTTTCTGCAAAAGAACAAACCATAAAAATTAAAAATCCCAATGGCTGGTATAAAACATTCCAATGCCAACCGTGTTGTTGGTCAACAATTTCTTTTAAACTTAAGGTATTGGTCATCAAAAGCAAAGCGATGATAGACAGACCCATTGCAATTTCATAACTGATGTTTTGTGAAGCTGCACGAATAGCACTCAATAATGAGTATTTATTATTGGATGCCCAACCACCGATCATTACCCCATAAACACCAAGTGATACAACACCAAAAATGTATAGCACACCAACATTGATGTCAGCTACCTGAAGTGGAACGATTTTTCCGCCGATTTCCATTGGGCTTCCCCAAGGAATAACTGCCGTACCAATACAAGCACATAATAACGCCAAACCGGGACCAACGATAAATAACCATTTGTTCGATGTAGTAGGAATAATTTCCTCTTTCATGAACATCTTTACACCATCGGCAAGTGGTTGTAAGATACCAAAAGGGCCAGCCCTATCCGGACCCAAACGATCTTGAAGGTAGGCTGCAACTTTACGCTCAGCGTAAGTAGAATACATGGCAATTACCAAACTGATACCGAATATTACCGCTACCAGAATAAATTTTTCTATGATAAAACCTGTATCCATTAGTATTTCACTGATTTATGTAACTCAATTTCATTCGCTGCCTGTAAAGCCGGATTTGGCTTGATAACAGGAAGTGGTTTTAATGTTTCGTAGTGATTAGAAGCAATTACTGAAGTATCATCAATATGCGTTGGATGTTCAATCGTCCAATCAGATGTCGCCTTTTTATCAAAACGACAGGTATTACAAATAAACTCTTCTACTTCTCCGAACTGGTCTTTACGGGCCGTAACACGCAAAACATCTTCTCCTTTATACCAAAGCGTTACCTTACCATTGCACTTTTCATGGTCGCAATTGCGATGTGCATCAACTGGCTTAGTAAACCAAACACGGTTTTTGAAACGGAAAGTTTTATCAGTTAAAGCACCAACCGGGCAAACATCAATTACGTTTCCTGAAAAATCGTTATCAACGGCTTGTTGGATATAAGTCGAAATTTCTGAGTGGTCGCCACGGTTTAATATTCCATGAACACGTTTGTTTGTAATCTGATCGGCAGTGAAAACACAACGGTAGCACAGAATACAACGATTCATGTGCAACTGAATTTTATCGCCAATATCAATACGTTCGAAAGTACGGCGCTCAAACTCATAACGGGTTTTTTGCAAACCATGCTCGTAACCCAAATTCTGTAAATCGCATTCACCAGCCTGATCGCAAACCGGGCAATCTAACGGGTGGTTAATTAATAAAATTTCAACCACACCTGCACGGGCTTCTAAAACTTCTGGCGAGGTAATGTTCAGCACTTCCATACCATCCATTACTGTTGTACGGCAAGATGCAACCAATTTTGGCATCGGGCGAGGGTCTTTTTCCGAACCTTTTGTTACCTTAACAATACAGGTACGGCATTTACCACCACTGCCTTCTAATTTAGAATAATAGCACATCGCAGGCGGAACGATATCACCTCCAATTTGCCTTGCAGCATTTAGGATAGTGGTTCCGTTATCAACCTCTACTGTTATCCCATCTATCGTAACCTTAACTTTATCACTCATTAGTAAAATTCAAAAGTGAAAATTTTAAATTAAAAACCTTCAAAAGGTTTAAGCTTTATCTTTATTTAAGTTGATTATTATTGAAGCTAGAATCCTTGATATTTCATCTGCTTCTTTTAATAAATCATTTACTTTTTCTTTATTCGTTTGTGCTACTTCTGTGTCTCTAACTAAGCAAAGCCAATACTTTGTTTCATTGGCAGATTTTAAGGCAATGTTGTAAAAGTTTTTAAAATCTTTTCTCGAACTTCCTGCCTTACCCTCAACAACATTAGCTCCAATTGATGTTGCACTTCTTAACAATTGGTCGAAAATTGAAAAATATAACCGTTCGAATTTAAGACTTGATATAAAATTGATTATCGATTTAGAAAAATGATAACTTCTGATTTTTATATCGTCTGTCTTTTCTTCAGACATTTTTACTTTTTAATTTTCACTTTTTACTTCAGCAGCTTTCTCTATCGGTGTAGCATAATTTGCCAAGCCGTAATTCTGCTGCTGACTCTTAACAGGCTCTTTAATGTGCCACTCAAACTCATCTCTAAAATGACGAATCGCACTGGCGACTGGCCAGGCTGCTGCATCACCTAACGGACAAATGGTATTACCTTCAATTTTGCGTTGAATATCCCAAAGCAAATCTACATCATCCATTGAACCATGACCATGCTCAATTTTGTGCAATATTTTTTCCATCCATCCGGTACCTTCACGGCATGGCGAACATTGTCCACAACTTTCGTGATGATAAAAGCGAGAGAAATTCCAGGTATTACGAACAATACATTGGTCTTCATCAAAGGCAATAAAACCACCTGAACCCATCATGGTTCCAGTAGCAAAACCACCTTCAGATAATGATTCGTAACTCATTAAGCGAGGTTCGCCATTGGCTAACTTCAAAGTTAAATTAGCAGGCAAAACCGGAACAGATGAACCACCTGCAACCGTTGCTTTTAAGCGTTTACCGTTTGCAATACCACCGCAGTACTCATCAGAATAGATAAATTCTTCAACTGGCAAGCCTAATTCAATTTCATAAACACCTGATTTCACCAAATTTCCGGATGCTGATATTAATTTTGTACCTGTACTTCTACCGATACCAATTTTTGCATATTCATCGCCACCATCATTAATAATTGGCACCACTGCAGCAATCGATTCTACGTTATTTACTACCGTTGGGCAACCATATAAACCTGCAATTGCAGGGAAAGGTGGTTTAATTCTTGGATTACCTCTTTTGCCTTCAAGGGATTCTAACAATGCAGTTTCTTCACCACAAATGTAAGCACCACCACCTGGCTGAACATATAATTCTAAATCGTAACCTGTTCCTAAAATGTTTTTGCCCAACCATCCTGCAGCTTTTGCTTCAGCAATTGCTTTTTCCAGAATGCGAATTTGAGGCATCATTTCTCCGCGAACGTAGATGTATGAAACCTTAGCACCCAATGCAAAACTAGATACAATCATCCCCTCAATTAAAGCATGAGGAATGTAAGTCATCAGGTAACGGTCTTTGAAAGTTCCCGGCTCAGATTCATCAGCATTGCAAACCAAATAGCGTGCAACCCCTTCTGGTTTAGCCAAAAAGCTCCATTTCATCCCGGTAGGGAAACCCGCACCACCGCGACCGCGTAAGCCTGATTTCTTAACCTCTTCAACAATCTCTTCAGGTGTTAAAGTTTTAAGGGCTTTTTCTACGGCACGGTACCCGCCTTTTTGGCGATAGACCTCAAGTGTATTGATGCCTGGTACGTTTATATGCTCAAGTAATAATTTGCGACTCATTATTTTTTAGATGTGAGACGTGAGATGTGAGATGTAAGACTGCTGCCTAATCTCAAATCTCAAATCTAGTTTCTCAAATCTTGTTCTTTAAATCTTCAATCAGTTTATCTACGCTATCAGCAGTTAAGTTTTCGTAAAAAGTGTACTCCGGGCTAATTTGCAACACCGGACCAAAACCACAGGCAGCCAAACATTCAACTCCTCTAAAGCTGAACAAACCATCGGCAGTAACTTCGCCCTCTTTAACCCCTAACTTGGCTTCTAAATGGTCTAATATTTTTTCAGCTCCAACTAAACAACAAGGGCCAGTACGGCAAACCTCCAAAGCATATTTACCTTGTGGTTTTAGGAAATACATGGTGTAGAAAGTTGCTACTTCATATACTTCAATCGGCTGAATGTTTAAATATTCAGCTACTTGATCCATTGCAGATGTTGGCACCCAAAGAAATTCCGCTTGCACCAAATGTAATAATGGTAACAAAGCTGATTTATGTTTTCCTTCAGGATAACGGCTTTTAACTTCATCAAATTTGGCAAGCAATTCTGACGAAAATTGTACAGGTGTTTGTTCTTCTACTTTAAGCATCTAATTCTCCTGCAATAATATTCATACTACTCATGTTGATAATGGCATCAGACAATAACATGCCTTCGCTCATTGGTGCAAACATTTGGTAATTTATAAAACTTGGTCTGCGGAAATGTAAACGATATGGTGTACGGCCGCCATCATTAATTAAATAGAAACCCAGCTCACCATTGCCACCTTCTACAGCGTGATAAACTTCTGCCTTTGGCGCATCAATTTCACCCATCACAATTTTAAAGTGATAAATTAATGCCTCCATATTATTATAAACCTCTTGTTTCGGAGGGAGGTAAAACTCAGGAACATCAGCATGAAAAATGCCTTTTTCCTCTGTTTTTAACTTTACGAGTGCTTGTTCAATAATGCGAACACTTTGCCACATTTCTTCATTACGCACTAAATATCTGTCGTATATATCTCCACTTGTACCAACCGGAACCTCAAAATCGAAATCCTGATAAGAAGAATATGGATCACTTACGCGAACATCATAATCTACACCTGTGGCACGTAAAAGTGGGCCGGTCCAGCTGTATTCCAAGGCAGCTTCCTGAGTAACCTCAGCAACGCCAGCGGTTCTATCAATAAAGATTCGGTTTCGGGTTAAAAGATTCTCAAACTCTTTTAACGCAACCGGGAATTCTTTTAGGAATTTATTAATTTTTGCAAATGCGATTTCATTGAAATCTCTCTCAAATCCGCCAATTCGACCAATATTTGTAGTTAAACGGGCGCCACAAACTTCTTCAAAAATCTCGTAAATGTGCTCACGAAACTGAAACAGGTAAAGGAAAGTTGTTGTTGCTCCGGTATCCTGACCGATGATCGTATTACAAATGATATGATCGGCAATACGGGAAAGCTCCATGATGATTACGCGAAGATAATCTACACGTTTTGGCATCTGGATATTCAATAACTTTTCAACCGTCATGTGCCAGCCCATGTTATTGATTGGCGATGAACAATAATTTAACCGATCGGTTAAAGGTGTAATTTGATAAAACGGGCGATGCTCAGCAATCTTTTCAAAAGCACGGTGAATATAGCCAATTGTAGAAACGCCGCTCACAATACGCTCGCCATCTAATTGCAAAACGTTTTGGAAAACGCCATGGGTTGCAGGGTGCGTTGGGCCTAAGTTTAGGGTTACCAGCTCACTTTGCGGGTCGTTATCTGTAAATACCGGATGGTTATGATTCATATAAATTACCTTCCAAAAAATTCGTCTTTTTTATCTACTCTATTTGGGTCTTCCAATGGATATTGCTTCAACATTGGGTGAACGCCTAAATCATCCATATTTAAGATACGGCGTAAATCAGGGTGACCTTCAAATTTAACCCCAAATAAATCGTAGGTTTCACGCTCCATCCAGTTAGCACCTTTCCAAACAGTTGTTGCAGTCGGAATTGTTGGATTTTGCTCTGAAATAAATACTTTAATTCTAACCCTAACCTTCTCTACCATGTTATTCAAATGGTAAACAACAGCAATACCGTGGTCTTTACCAGGATAATGAACTGCCGTAATATCAGTAAGGAAATTGAATTTTAATTCTTCTTTAAGATGTGAAAGCACATTGATGATAACATCTTTGTAAGTTACAAACGTTAATAAGCCATACGGCTCAGAAACAGCAGTAACTTTTTCGCCAAACTTTTCAGTTAGCTTAACGTGGATGTTGTTATTTAGTGTCGTTTCTTCCATTATTTAATGCCGTATTGACCTAAAAGTTCTTTGTAATAATCAGAGTTTCTTCTTCTGCCAGATTCGTTCTTCACTAAATCCTGAATGCGCTGGAAACCATCTAAAATAGCTTCTGGTCTTGGCGGGCAACCCGGAACGTAAACGTCTACAGGAATAACTTCATCAATACCCTGCAAAACGGAATAAGTATCAAAAATACCACCGCTACTTGCACAAGCACCAACAGCCATTACCCAACGCGGTTCTGCCATTTGGATATAAACCTGTTTCAATACAGGAGCCATTTTTTTAGCAATAGTACCCATTACCATCAAAACATCAGCCTGACGCGGAGAAAAACTCAAACGCTCTGCTCCGAAACGACCTAAATCGTAGTGCGAACCCATAGTTGCCATAAACTCAATTCCACAGCAAGAAGTGGCAAAAGGTAGCGGCCATAATGAATTTGAACGAGCCAAACCAATCACTTTATCAAGGGAAGTGGCAAAAAAACCAGAACCTTCTATTCCTGGAGGCGCATCAACTATATTAATTTCACTCATGTTTATAAACAAAAAATGCTCATCCCTTTGCAGAATGAGCAACAAATTTACAATATTTTAAAGGCAATTAAACTAGATTAGCCTGATTTAGAACCTTTCTAAATTAGTTCAAACCTCTTTGGTAAGTGTAAATGTTACACATTTCAGTTTGAGGCTATAATTGAGCGGTTAATGGTTTAAAAAGAAAAAAATTTTAGCTATAAACAGCTTACTTACTAGTTCCAGTCTAGTACTTTTTTCTTGATTACATAGATGAAACCCAATAACAATGTTCCCATAAAGATGAACATTTCAATCATTCCATCCATTCGCAGCGCTCTAAAGTTTACTGCCCATGGATACATGAAGATAACCTCTATGTCGAAAAGCACGAATAAAATAGCAACAACAAAATATTTAATGGAAAATGGCTGACGGGCATTACCAACTGACTTAACACCAGCTTCGAATGTTTCAAGCTTATCGAGTGTTTTACGCTTAGGCCCCAAGAAGTGCGTGGCTACTAAAGTTGTTACTACAAAACCTAAGGCAACAATTACTTGGAATATAATTGGTAAAAAATCTATTGAGGTACTTTGCGCTTGCATAATTATAATTTTCTGATGCAAAAGTAAAAGAAAAAGGCAGAGTAACCAAACTCTGCCTTTTCTAAATTACTTAACTGTGATTACTATTTACCTTTTCCTTTTGGAGCTGGCGCTGACAATTCTTTTAATTTAGCTGCCGCGAAAGTTCCGGTTGGATAAACCGCTACACTTTTATCAAAATATTCTTTAGCTTTTGCTTTATCAGTGTTAAAATAATATCCGCCCAAATTATCATATGCTTCAGATAATTTTTTAGCGTTTGGCGTTACCAATTCAGGTTTTGCTGTTACTTTTTCGATAAAAGTTTCGAAATGAGGAACCATTAAACCTTTTGGTGCTTTCTCATCATCAAGCAAGCTGTTTACACGAGCTCTGTATAAGTAAGCATCCGTAGTCTCTGGAGCCAGCTGAGCAACTTTTGCAATAGCAGAGTCTGCTTTAACCAAAAGATCTTTTGAAGGATTTTTCTTAGCTGAATACTGAGTTGCATAATCAAAGTAATAAGCTAATCCATCATAGAAATAACTGTATAAAACACCTTTAGCATTTGGATTTGCCGCAATTACTTTATCATAGATTTTTGCTGATTGAGCATATTTTTTAGCGTCAAAGAACGTTTTTGCAACTTCAGCTAAAGCATCAGTATTGGTTGAATCTTTTTCAACAGCTTTAGTGATATTGGTTAAAGCTAAACTATCTTGTCCTGACTTTAATTGTGCTTTACCTAAATATAAATAATCTAGCGCAACAATTCTATTTGGATCTTTTTCTTTAGCAAAAAACTCATTCATGCTTGATAGCGCTACCGGATAGTTTTTATTCTCGTAAGCAGCCCAACCTTTCATCCTAGACACTACTGCATTTTTTGGATCATTTGCAGGTGCTTGAATACTTGATGCTACTTGCTCTAAGCTTGGATAATCTTTAGCGTAGAATAAAAACTGAGCATAACGTAATTGAGACTCTAATGATTTGTCAGTCAAATCCATATATTTTTTATAGTTCTCAATTGCTTTTTTCGCTTTTGCCTGATCAGTACCAAAACTACTCCACTGTAAATAAAGCTCGCCTAATTCACGATAAGCCGGACCATAATTTGCATCAGCAGCAATTACGTCTTGCAGCTCCTTTTCGCCTTCAGCAAACGCTCTAGATTCTTTGTACATTTTCCCAATCTGCGTTTTTGCTCTGCGATTGTTTGGATCAACATCGTTTACACGCATATATGGACCTAATGCTTCAGAATTTTTTTTCTGTAATGCATAAGCATCTCCTAAAGCTAAAAACACTTCTGCGTCTTTATCTTTTGAATCTAACTCATCAGCCTTAGTAATATTAGCTAAAGCATTGGTAAAATCAGGTTTCGAAACATCATCACCTGGTTTATCTTGCGCTAAATATGCCTTACCAATTTCAAGATAGGTTTTGTAATTCTTTTTATCGATCTCGATAGCCTTATCGAAATTAGTTTTAGCTGAAGTTGGGTTGTTAGATAACATATCAGCTTCACCTAATCCAATTAAGTTCAGATTATTTTTGGCATCAGCAGCTATACCGCGGGTGAACACAGCACGAGCTGAATCAATATAACCTGTTTTTAAATAAACTAAACCAAGATTATAATAATTATCGCCATTTGAAGCTTGTGAGCTTACCAGTGATTTAAGCATTGATGATGCTTTTTGATACTGTTCAGCGTCAATGGCTTTTTTCGCGTCATTTAAATTTTGAGCAAAAACTGCAGAACCCATCAACACCAAACCTACATTTAAGGTTATTGCTTTCTTTGAAATTTTCATAGTTCTTTATTGTTTTTTAATAGTGATGAAGCTTGCATGATGAGATATTAATTTGAAATTGACATCATGCAGGTTTCATCGGATATTCTTTTTTTTAATTAAATGAAGTGTCTTTTAAACTACTTCGTGGTTCAATTTATAATTTGTTATTTTATTACTCTTTTGTCAGGTTAATTTGTCGTGGCATCAACTTGTGTGGACCTAGTCCAGATTTAAGTACAATCAATTGCCCTCGCTGACTCCTTAACCATGTTGCAAATCCTGTGCCTAAACCGTCTCTGCCTTCGCAATCAATAATATTTACGTTTCTTAAGAACGGATAGACTCCATTGATTAAATTATCTTGAGTTGGAAGATAGAATTTATCATCGCCAATTTTACCTTTCAAGTTTTTAACCCCTAGCATTTTAACCTTCGAGAGGTATTCAACTAGTTTTGTATTCCTGTCAGAAACCCAATCTACGCCCAAAATACCAATAAAATTTTTATCTTCTGCTATAAATTTAATAACTTCTGCACTCGAATTTTTTGAATAAACACCTTGAGCTGGGAACTGACTGATATTCGCCAGTTGCTTAAGATATTGGAAGGTACTTGAATAAGCGTTATCAAAAACCAATTTTTTCCCTGAGTTTTTTCCTTGTAATATATCGATAACTTCTTTAACGGTAATTGTGCTGTCAATATTGTCTTTATTGGTAATTAATGCAATTCCATCAACAGCAAAACGGGTAGAATTAATTCTGATTCCTCTTTGTGTATAATATTTTTCTTCCGCTTTAGTTAAAAGACGTGGCATGATAATCACACGAACGCTATCGTTTAAAAATGCAGGTGTAATTTTCTCTTCGGGTTTAACAGTAGTTTCAAACTTGGCTTTAGGGTAATCCAAACTAAAGATATCGATCTGCTCCTGAACAATCGGGCTAACGCTTTCATCAATCAAAATCTTCAAAGTACCACTAGTCCGTGTTTCCTCTACTTCACCAGATTTTTCTTTTCTCTTGCAAGCAAAAAAAGCGATTAGAATGAATATATAAAGAAAGTTTCTCATCATGGGTTTTTAGTCTCGCCTTCCAAGACTGAGTAATCTTATAAAAGCATAAAAAATTAAAAAGATTCCGATTGCGATGCGGCCCCATGCCGGAATAAAGTTAAACCTGGAAGCCAAAGGTGCCCAGAAGATAAATGCCAGACCCATTGCTACATAAAGCACAAACATGACTAGGCCTAAAATGAGCAAAAACCGCTGTTTAGGCGATTTTTGCTTAAAAATATCAAAATTTAACATTTACGATTAGTTCAATGTAAAGTTAACGTTGATGTTATATTTTACCCTTACCGGCTTACCATTTTGGATACCTGGGTTCCAACGTGGACTAGCTTTTAATACACGGATTGCTTCTTCATCAGTTCCGCTACCCAAACCACGGGTAACCTGAATATCTGTTAATTTACCATCCTTTTCAACAACGAAAGATAAAAATACTTTACCCTGAACATTGTTTTCTTGTGCCATTGGCGGGTATTTAATTGCTCCACCTAAGTACTTGTAGAACTTAGCAATACCACCTGGGTATTCAGGTTGCTTTTCAATACTAACGAAGTCATAAACTTTGTTATCATCAACCGCAACAACTGCTTCTTGCTTAGGTCCTTCGCCAACCGGCTCTGCGATTCTGATATCAGCAGTTGGATCACCTTTGATATCACGCTGACCTGGATCAGCTTCTTTCAGTTTTTCAACGGTTGGTGGCTCCTCATCACGTACCTGCTCATCTGGCTTTACGATTGGAGGTGGCATTTTTACCTGATCCACTTTTGGTGGCGGTGGCTCCACTGGTGGTGGAGGTGGTGTTTCTGGATTAACTGGGGGCGGTGGAGCGATCACAACCTCTTTTGCCTTTTCTACTACTTCCTCTGTATCCATTGAACCCTTAATAAGGCCGTAGATTTTTGGAGCAAAGAAAAATGCAAGAAAGACGATCGAACCAATAATTAATGCCCGAGAGGTATTGGCCCCGTTGGTTTTACGCAACTGGTAGGCACCGTAGTTTTTGTTTTTACCTTCAAAAACCACTTCAATCCACTGTCTTCTTAATATATCTAACTTTGACATGGTTACTGATTTAACATTTTATAAAATACCTTGTGATTTCATTGATTCCTTTTCGCTATCAAGGATGTTGTCATCATCGATCTGACGAACTTTTACCTTTAATATCTCCAATTCATCCATAATATCAACAAAGTTTTTGAAGTTAGAACCGCTTGTTGGCTTCACCAACACTACGAATTCGCCTTTCACGCCAGATGCATCTGCAACTTTTCTATTTTCGATGATCGATTTTTCAACTTGTGATAAATTTTCATAAGTCGGAGCTGTTGCACCAGCCTCTCCCATATACCATGCTACTTTATCGTTTTTACCTAATAAAATAGTCATCGTTTTAGAAGCTTTCAGTTCCAATCTATTATCCTTATTGTTATCATCTTTATCTGGCTTCACAATATCCATCGCCTGTGGCGTAGAAATTGATGTTGTTAAGATAAAGAATGTTACCAAAAGGAACATCAAATCTACCATCGGCGTCATATCGACTCTTGGCGTGGCTTTCTTCCCGCCTGTGTTTAATTCTGCCATTTCTTATTTTCTTCTAGCTTCTGCGTTAGTAACCAATAAAAATTTGTTTACTTTTTGCTTCTGCAATACATCCACAATTTTTTTCACAACTGGATATTCTTCTTTAGAATCTCCTTTGATACTCACACGCATTGGCTGTGAATTAATCTCAGCTGTAGCGGTACGAGCTTGCAAAACCCATGAGTTAAGCTGATTGTCGGTAGAATCAGTAGGAATACCAGTTTGAACACCTGGTTTCATACGCTCACCACCATCTAATGCTAAGAACGATTTTAAGCCTGAAACAGGAACACCAAATGAAGCTACCAACGAGAATTTTTTTACTTCTTCTGGCGTAAAGCTGATGTTGTACTGTTGTCCAATTAACTCTAAGGTTCTAGCCTTAACTTTTTGGCCTGCCACTTCGAAAAAAACTTTACCCTGACCAATGGTTAATATCGCATTGTTTTCTACCGGCACCTTAAATTCATACGTTGATGAAGGAGTAGATACCGCTAAAGGCTCAGGTTGTTTCGCCGTAGCAGTTAATATGAAGAACGTCAGCAACAGTGCAGCTACGTCGCACATGGCGGTCATATCTGTTACAGTACTGGTTCTTTTAACTTTAATTCTAGGCATAATATTTTAACTTTTTAATAATGATGATCTTTTTTCCGGTTTTCCATAAAGCCGGTAAAAATATTTTCAAAATATTATTTATGCGAGCTAGCGTAAGTTTGAACGATGCTGAAACCAGCTTCATCAATTGCGTAAGTTAACTTGTCAATTTTAGAAGTTAAAACGTTATACATGATAATTGCTAAAGTAGATACACCGATACCAGTCATCGTGTTGATCAAGGCCTCAGAGATACCTACCGCTAATGCTGATTGATCTGGAGCACCAGAGTTTGCTAAACCGGCGAATGCACGGATCATACCTGTTACTGTACCTAATAAACCAATCAAAGTACCGATTGATACTAAAGTTGCAATGATGGTTAAGTTTTGCTCTAACATTGGCATTTCTAAAGCAGTAGCTTCTTCAACTTCTTTTTGAATGGCAACGATTGATTGCTCAACGTCTAAGTTAGTATCAGCTTCAACTTCGCTATATTTTTTCAAACCAGATTTGATTACGTTAGCAACAGATCCTTGTTGTTTGTCACATTCTGCTTTAGCAGCTTCGATGTTACCAGCATTTAATAAACCTTTTACTTTAATGATGAAAGTATCTAAGCTTGATTTACCACTTGCTTTACCAATAACGATTAAACGCTCAATAGAGAATACGATTGTAGTTAATAATAGGCCGATCAAAATCGCAACAATTGGACCTCCTTTATAAGCTGTACCTGGATAGTTGTTTGGTAATGGTAAATTTTCGTTGTTGTTGTCGATAAAGTTTGCTGGATCTCCTAATACAAATCTCCAAATGATAAAGCCGATTACAATACAAATAGGAATTACTAATGTTGCAAAAACATTTGAAGCACTTGAAGAGCTCTCTTTTTTAACAGTTGTTGGTTTTGGTGCGTTTGCCATTTTTTTTAATTTTTAGTTTTAGTTCTTGTTTTTAATTTTTAGCTGTTTTTACTTTTGTACTACACACAACGATTGTTATCTGATTTTGTTGCGAAAAACAAATTTATAAATTGATTTTAAATTACAAATTAATAAATCAATAAACAATCAAATCGTTACTTAAGATTTAGTTTACGGTAACCACAAAGGGTGTATAACAAAAGAATTGCCCCAGCTGGAGGCAATTCTTTCACAATAAAAACTAAAAAAAAATCTAATTGCAAATTTTTTGGGCAAAAAATGCATTTTAAACCCGATTTAACACAATTTTAACTCTTCCTGGTGTATTTTTGACACTTTAGGTTGTTCAAACTGCTTAAAGTTTTCGGAGAAGGCATTAGCTAACTCGTAAGCTTTAATGAAATACTCTTCCTGGTTGCTCCAGGTTTTTGAGGGATCTAGAATCTCATCTGGTACGTTAGGGCAATGTAAAGGAATCATTAATTTAAATACATGATGCACTTTATAATGGTTATGCTCTAAATCTCCATTTAACGCGGCAGTAATCATTGCTCTTGTGAAACTCAATTTCATCCGTCTACCGACACCATACGGACCGCCAGTCCAACCGGTATTAACCAACCAAACATTAACCTGGTGAGCCTTCATTTTTTCGCCCAGCAACTCCGCATATTTTGATGGGTGTAAGGGTAAAAAGGCTTTACCAAAACAAGCAGAAAATGTTAATTGTGGTTCAGTAATCCCAGCTTCGGTACCAGCAACTTTGGCGGTGTAACCACTCATAAAGTGAAACATGGCCTGTTCTACATTTAATTTTGAAATTGGAGGAAGCACCCCAAATGCATCAGCAGTTAAGAAGAAGATATTCTTAGGAACTGAAGCAACAGATGGCAAAATTGCATTATCAATATATTCTATCGGATAAGCTACCCTCGTATTTTCGGTTTTTTCGATGTTTGCAAAATCCACATCTTTGGTATGATCATGAAAATTTATATTTTCCAAAAGAGCACCAAACTTAATGGCGTTATAAATCTGAGGCTCTTTTTCTGCCGTTAGATCAACACATTTTGCATAACACCCTCCTTCGAAATTAAATACTGAATCTTTTCCCCAACCATGTTCATCATCACCGATTAAACCTCGGTTAGGATCTGCTGATAATGTTGTTTTGCCCGTTCCTGATAAACCGAAAAATATGGCTGTATCCCCATCCTTTCCAACATTGGCAGAACAGTGCATCGAAAGTGTGTTTCTATAGGTTGGGAGAATAAAGTTTAATACAGAAAAAATGCCCTTTTTAATTTCGCCCGTATAACCCGTTCCACCTACGAGGATCATTTTTTTTGTGAAATTGATGATTGAGAAGTTTTCCTGACGCGTACCGTCTATTAGTGGATCTGCTAAAAAGCCAGGTGCAGCTATAATTGTCCATTCGGGCGTAGCACCGAGGCTATCGCGATCCCCCCGTATAAAAAGGTTATTGGCAAAAAGGTTTTGATAGGCTGTTTCGGTAATTACTCTGATCGAGATAGAATAGTCAGGATTTGCACAGGCCGAGGCATCACGAACATAAATTTTCTTATCCTTAAGATAGTTTGTCATCTTCGTAAATAACTGATCGAAATGGGCAGGGCTTATTTTAATGTTCACATCGCCCCACCAAACCGTACCCTCAGTTACTTCATCGTTAACGATAAATCTGTCTTTTGGAGAACGCCCTGTAAATTTACCGGTATCTACAGCTAAAGCGCCTGAAGATGCCAATGTGCCTTCTTTATTTAATATGGCCTCATCAATTAACTCCATTGGAGATAATTGGTACTTTACGGCATTGTTTTCGCCTAGATTTAGATAGCCCAAATCTGGCACATGCAGTTTCTTTTTGCTCATAACAATAAGTTAGTTAGTAAAGCAAAGGTAAAGAGATCTCCACGAAAAAAACTAGCATTTAGCGCTAATAATTTACATATTGTAGCAATTACACTATTATGTAAATAATTTATTCACAGTTATTTACAACTGTTTTTACATGGCAAAAAAAATTGAAAAATTACACTAAGATCAAATCCAAAACAGTTAGTAGGGCGATATAATTGGCTACAACAGCGGCATCAACTTAATTAGCCTCCAGCTTTTTTCACTTTGTAACCGTCCTTTTGAAGAATACCCAATACTTTATCTCTAACATCACCCTGAATCATTATTTCGCCATCTTTAACTGACCCACCAACGCCGCATTTGGTTTTAAGCATTTTACCTAGTATGTCGAGATCTTCTGGTTTACCTCTAAAGCCAGTAATAAGTGTTACGGCTTTACCTCCCCTATTCTTTTTATCGAGCATTACACGCAGATCTTGCTGATTATTTGCCGGCGTTACGGTGTCGTCAATTTCTTCCTGGTATTCGAATTCTGGATTAGTAGAATACATGATTCCACCTAAATCGCTAAGGCTATTTTTTTTTGATTTCATAATGTATTGAATTGGTAAACCTTAAGGAATGATCACTTTTAATGAGAGGGGATTGATATTTACCTCAATTTCTGCGCCCATTTGCAGGGGCTCACCGTCTACATGAACCGGACCGGCATGTTCCCGAACAATTTTGATGGCCTTACCGCGTATGATTTCGATCATATCGGAAGTTTCTGCAGTACCCTTTAGCATAATGTAGCTCAATACGGGCAATTTAAAAATGGAGAATGGTTTGATAATACAAACATCAAGCAAGCCATCTTTTACAGATGCATTTGGGGATATATAAACATCGTTACCATATTGTGAAGAATTTGCAATGCTTACCGCAAAGGCTTTTCTTTTATACTCTACCCCATCGATATTAATGAGATATTGTTCTGCTTTGTAATTAAAAACTTCCTGGAAACCTAACTTAACATAGCCTGCTAAACCGCGTTTTTTATCTTTCGAAAACGCTGAGCTTAAATGCGCATCAAAACCCATTCCTGCCAAATTAAAAAAACATTTACTGTTAAACGCTGCAGTATCAATCTGATCTGTTTTAAAAGCATTAATGGTTAAAATGGCGTGGCGCAGATTTTTAGGGATATTTAAGAATCTGGCTAATCCATTTCCAGAGCCAAGCGGCAACACACCTAAAACTTTTCCATGCTTTAAAACTTTAGTTGCAACTTCATTTATCGTACCATCGCCACCGGCAGCAATAATTACATCGAAATTTTTTGTAGCTGCTTCATCGGCCAACTCCGCAGCATGACCAACATATTCTGTAAAAACAAAATTGGCATTAAATTTCTCCTTATCGAGGTATTTATCGATAAAATCCGGAATGCGTAATTTCCCCCTACCACCAGAGATAGGGTTAATAATGAATAGAATATTGGTCTTTGTGTGCAAAGTGTAAGAATGAAAGCACAAAATAATCTATAATTTTTGAAATAAAGAAAATATGCTAATTTTGCAAGCATTAAAAGTGGATTGATTTGCTATCCCGATCATCGGGACCGGATTGCAACCACTTAAAAAAATTGCTAATACCTCTTTCTATCAAATTAAAACCTGTTCGAAGGGTTTGGCAATAATTACCTTATTTATTTATCACTAATATTTAATAGATGTCGTATTTATTCACATCAGAATCTGTATCTGAAGGCCATCCAGATAAAATTGCCGATCAAATTTCGGATGCATTAATTGATAATTTTTTAGCATTCGATGCAGAATCGAAAGTTGCTTGTGAAACTTTGGTAACCACCGGACAGGTAATTTTAGCCGGCGAAGTGAAATCAAAAACTTACTTAGATGTTCAGCAAATTGCCCGTGATGTGATCAAAAAAATTGGTTACACCAAAAGCGAATATATGTTTGAGGCCAATTCTTGTGGTATTTTATCAGCCATTCATGAGCAATCGCAAGATATTAATCAGGGTGTAGACAGAAGCAGTAAAGAAGAGCAAGGTGCGGGCGATCAGGGTATGATGTTTGGTTATGCCACAAACGAAACTGAAAATTATATGCCGCTGGCGCTTGATTTATCGCATGCGCTGCTAAGAGAGCTGGCGACTTTGAGAAGGGAGCATGCAGAAATCACTTATCTACGTCCAGACGCCAAATCGCAGGTTACCTTAGAATATTCTGATGATAACCAACCTCAACGCATAGATGCAATTGTAATTTCTACACAGCATGATGATTTTGTTAAGCCAGCATCAGATTCAAAAGCTGATAAAGACGCTGCAAATGATGAAATGTTAACTAAAATCAAAAGCGATTTAGTTTCTATTTTAATTCCAAGGGTTAAGGCAAAATATCCGCAGTATGCGCATTTATTTAACGATGACATCACTTATCATATTAACCCAACTGGTGTATTCGTAATTGGTGGTCCGCATGGCGATACTGGTTTGACCGGAAGAAAAATCATTGTTGATACTTATGGCGGTAAAGGCGCACATGGAGGTGGCGCTTTCTCTGGTAAGGATCCAAGTAAAGTAGATAGAAGTGCGGCTTATGCTACACGTCATATCGCTAAAAACCTGGTTGCAGCTGGTTTAGCTGATGAGGTTTTGGTTCAGGTTTCTTATGCAATTGGGGTTGCTAAACCAACATCTATTAATGTGGTAACTTATGGGACTTCTAAGGTAAACCTAACAGATGGCGAAATCAGCAAAAAAGTAGAATCAATTTTTGATATGCGCCCTTACTTTATCGAACAGAGATTAAAGTTAAGAAACCCAATTTATAGCGAAACTGCGGCTTATGGCCACATGGGCAGAACACCTGAAACTGTAAACAAAACTTTTAAAAACCCTTACGGTGAAGAAAAAACAGTAAGTGTTGAGTTGTTTACATGGGAGAAATTGGATTATGTAGATCAGGTAAAAACTGCTTTCGGAATTTAATTTTTTCATAAACATAAAAAGCTTCCTGATTAAAACCAGGAAGCTTTTTTTTTGCAATCAAAACGGCTACAAACCTTGTGCCTTCATAAAATCTTTTTCTGAAGATGAAATATGCTGATCATCAATACTGTATGATTTTATGCCAGCAATTTTCATTTCATCAATCACATCTACAAAGTTTTGAAATTTAGCGGTTTCTGTTGGTTTGATAATTACGATCATGTATTTTGAAGGATTGTGTCCATTCGCCTTTGCTACACGAATTTTATTAGCAGCAATTTCCTTTTGAAGGTTTGAAATGGGGGTAGTTTGCATTTTAGCATTTTCGGTTGTACCCAGATAACTCACTGCCTGATTATTCTTTCCAAGTAAAACCGTCATTGTTCTGGAAGCAGGGTAATCCATTGTGCAGTGATCACATGGATCGGGTTTGGCAATGTCTGCTGCATTTAACGTACCAAGCGAGGTGGTCAGCATAAAAAACGTAGTAAGTAAAAACATCAGATCAACCATTGCGGTTAAATCTACTCGTGGAGCCGTTTTGCTCATTCTTCCTTTGGTGGCTTTGCCACGCTGCGATTCATTTAAAGTTGCCATATGATTTAGGTTTTTAATCATGATGTAAGCAATGAATAAATTGCATAAAAAAGGCGATTAAAATTTAATCGCCTAACTTAATATCCTTATGGATTTATTTTGCCGCTTCAATTACACCGCAACCAACGCGTGGTCCAGAATTTCCAGTTGGCTGGGTGGTATAATCGTCTGTTCCGCCATGAACGATTATTCCTCTACCAATAATATTTTTAACATCGCCTTCTTTTACACTCCACCGATCGGTAGTAACCGATATTTTGCCTTCGCCTTTAGCATCAAGCATAATATTACCTATATCTCCACTGTGGTAAGCACCAGATCCCCACTTACCATGATTTTCTTTAGTTGGGTTCCAGTGTCCATGTGTATTTTCTCCCATGTCTCCACAATCGCCATGCTCATGAAAGTGTACGGCAACGTTGCTGTCAGCTCTTGATGCAAACTTTAGTTCCAGATCCATTTTAATTTTGCCATCACTTAATTCATAAAACTTTACCGTACCTATGCTCTTGCCTGGATCGGCAGTTTCTGAAAGATTTGCCTGAGCGATTTCTTTAGCTGTTTTAGTACAAGCACTCATAAGTGCAACGCTAGCAATTGCTAAACCGAGAAAATATTTTTTCATGTGAATTAAAATTTAGTTTTTACAAGAAACACATTGACAATCATTTGGTTTGATTTTATAATCGCCACATTAAAACCATTTAAGAAACAGCTTGTTTAAATAGTATAAAATCATATAACTATGGAACAGCCAATTGCAATGAACACTTTGAGTCAAATTTTGGAGAAATTGAGGCTGAAAGGAAAAGATAATGAATTAAAGATGTCAGATCACGGCAAAATGCAAAGTAAATCTTTAGGCAACATTTACCGGCCTGAAGATTTAACAATTGTAAAAACTTATAGATTTGAAGGTGATTCTGATCCGGCAGACAACTCAGTTCTTTATCTTGTAGAAGATAAAGATAAAAATATAGGCTATATCTTGGATGCTTATGGCATTTATTCTGACAATCTGGGTTCGGGTTTTGACGATTTTCTTAAAAAAATCCCAACAGAAAACAGGGATGAACAGGAGCTATTCTGCTGAAAAACCTTAAATACATTTAAAGAGGCCCGGAAAAATTCCGGGCCTCTTTTGCGTTAATAATTTAGTAATATTTTCTCGCTTCAGAATATGTAGTTTTGTGATCATCTCCCAATTGAATGAAGCTCAAAATAAACCTACCACCTATTCCCGCCGTTTTATTATCTATTATAAGTGTTCAGTGTGGAGCGGCAATTGCAAAAGGTCTTTTCCCCGAAATCGGTGCTGCTGCTACCGCATCACTAAGAATAGGTTTATCTGCGGTCATACTGCTGGTGGCCTTTCGCCCCAACTTAACCAAGCTTAATACTAAGCAGTGGAAATATGTAATACTTTACGGCTTGTCGCTTGGCGCCATGAATATGGTTTTCTATATGGCAATCGAACGAATTCCGATTGGTCTTGGCGTAACATTGGAATTTGTAGGTCCCTTGCTTTTGGCCATTTTCAGCTCGAAAAAAGCGATTGATTTCATCTGGATTGTTTTGGCTGCAACAGGTATCGCCCTCATTGCACCCTGGACAAGCAATGGATTAAACCTAACAGGTGTTTTGCTGGCTTTATTGGCCGGAGGGTTTTGGGCTGCTTATATCATTTTAGGTGGGAGAATATCTAAAATTATGAAAGGCGGTGAAGCAGTAGCCGTGGGTATGTTGTTTGCCACTATGCTTATTCTTCCCTTTGGTATCTTCAGCGGAGGATTGAGTCAGTTATCTCCAAAATTGTTAGGTTTGGGAGCATCGCTTGCGCTGCTTTCGAGTGCTATTCCTTTTACCTTGGAAATAAATGCCTTGAAACAACTTCCAGCCAGAACATTCAGCATCCTCATGAGCCTTGAACCAGCAATGGCAGCATTGGCTGCATTTGTATTTCTGCAAGAGTATTTGTCAGTAACTGAATGCATTGCTGTTGCCTGCGTGGTAATTGCCTCAGCAGGATCGGCTATTACTGCAAAAAGCGCTAAACATTAATTTTTTCTGATTGATTTTATAGAACAGGATTATGCAAAACGTTAACCGAGAAAGGGTGAGAATTGATTTGTTGCCTACTATAGCGTGAAATTCTTTAGGTCTAAAAACAAAAAAGCCTCAACTTTTGCAAGTGAAGGCTTTAATTGCGGAATGGACGGGACTCGAACCCGCGACCTCCTGCGTGACAGGCAGGCATTCTAACCAGCTGAACTACCACTCCTTTTGTTCTCTTTAAAGTTTGAACCTCTTTCCCCTTTCGAGGTTGCAAATATAGCCACTATATTTAGTTTATCATTATCTAAAGCGAGTATTTCTTTTTCAAACACGTAACTACCTGAATACCATTTAAAATATTTTTTACTTAAAGGTTTGAATGAACTAAGCACTATGACATCAACAGGTAGAAAACAAAAAAGCCTCAACTTTTTCAAGTTAAGGCTTTTGTTTGTCCCAACCGAAGGTCGGGAGGACTCGAACCCGTCCCCAATATTATTGGGGATGACAGGCGCATTACCAATCAATTCAACGATCCAAAATTTTGGAAATTTCGTTTTTCAAAGATCCAATAAGCTGATAAATCTGAGAATGACTATATTTTTTCAATACTTTTTCTCGAATTAATGCACATTTTTTTGATGACACTTCTTCAAGATAAACAAATCGCCATGGAATTTTTAAACTGGTATATTTCGATTCTCCATTGTTGTGTTGAATAAGCCTGGAGATTGGATTTTCAGTGAAGCCCTTGTAAAAAGATTCATCTTTAGCGCTTTGAATAATATAAACATAGAAAGCCATATAACGCAATTGAACTGAAAACAAAAAAGCCTCAACTTTTTCAAGTTAAGGCTTTTGTTGCGGAATGGACGGGACTCGAACCCGCGACCTCCTGCGTGACAGGCAGGCATTCTAACCAGCTGAACTACCACTCCTTTTGTTCTCTTTAAAGTTTGAACCTCTTTCCTCTTTCGAGGTTGCAAATATAGAGACAATATCTTTATTTGCAAATTTTATTTTAAAATAATTATAAGCGACTAATTGCCAGCACCTTCCTGCATCTTCTCTGCATTTTCAGCAAACTGAAGTGCATCGATAATTTCCTGAATCTCACCATCCATAATGGTTGGAAGATTGTACATCGTTAATCCAATACGGTGTTCGGTAACACGCCCTTGCGGATAATTGTAGGTTCTGATTTTTGCTGAACGATCTCCCGTAGATACCATTGTTTTACGTTTAGCCGCAATATCACCATTTTTCTTCTGCAACTCAATATCGTATAACTTACTACGCAACATTTCCATTGCAATTACACGGTTACCCAATTGCGAACGCTCTTGCTGACAAACCACTACAATACCGGATGGTTTGTGGGTTAACTGTACTTTAGTTTCTACCTTATTTACGTTCTGTCCACCAGCACCACCAGATCGTGATGTCTGCAACTCAATATCAGCAGGGTTAATATACAAATCAATTTCTTCAGCCTCTGGCAAAACCGCCACTGAAGCTGCTGAAGTATGAACACGGCCTTGCGTTTCGGTATCAGGAACACGTTGAACACGGTGTACACCACTTTCATATTTCAACTGGCCGTAAACATCATCGCCACTTACTTTCAAAATTACCTCTTTGTAGCCGCCGGCAGTTCCTTCAGTTACATCAACAGTTTCTACCCTCCAGCCTTTGGTTTCAAAATAGCGGGTATACATGCGGTATAAATCGCCGGCAAACAAAGCAGCCTCGTCTCCGCCCGTACCACCACGAATTTCAAAAACGGCGTTCTTAGCATCTTCAGGATCTTTTGGAATCAACATCAAGCGGATATTACTTTCCATTTCCTCCTGTTGTTTTAGCAACAAATCCAATTCCTCTTTCGCCATCTCACGCATTTCAGGATCTTTTTCAACCGCTAAAATTTCTTTGTTGGCGTCAATATTACTCATCACATTTTTGTAGATTTTATATTCATCCACAATCTTGCCCAAGTCTTTATATTCTTTGTTTAAAGCCGCGAAACGCTTCATATCCTGAATTACATCCGGATTACTCAACGATTCCTCTACATCTTCCCAACGTAGTTTTATAGCTTCTAATTTATCTAACATATTATTTTTTGTATTGAAATCCTTTGTATCCCCGCCTTAGCTAAAATTTAAGGAAATGCGAAAATAAGGAAAAAAGCTGAATTTGTTTGAAACAGGCTTGTACAGATTAAAAGGTTTTGGAAAGGAACGGTTTTGAGAAATGGCAGCCGCCAGCCCCGCTAACGTTTCGAGTCCCGATGAAAAATCGGGAGCTTTACACTTATATCGGGTTTAGAGTTAAAGATTAAATACCCTGTTGAAACACTATATACATTGTAGCCTAAAATAGCAGCAAAAAACCGCGGAAATAAACGGGATTGAAATGGCAGCTCCCGGTTTTTCATCGGGACTACAATGTAAAGCCCGACGGACATTCATCTTGATTACCGATTTGCTTTCCAAACACTTAATACACAAAAACCTCTTAACTAGGGTCGAGACAACGGCCTTTCAAAAATTTTATTGATAGTATTCCAACTTCAAATCAAGCCCGTCAAAAACACCATACGAATTGTAATTCAGCCACTCGCCGATGTTCACGTATCGGCTTCCACCGCCCAAATTAATATCTAACGGCAAATGCCTGTGTCCAAAAATGAAGTAATCAAAGTGTTGTTTTTGCAATTGTTCTTTGGCATAAATGGCGAGCCATTCTTTATCTTCTCCTAAAAAGACTTCTTTTTCTGTTTGCGCCGCCCTACTGCCCTGGCTCCAGGCATTCGCAATGCCAATGCCAAAATTTGGATGCAAACGAGCAAACAACCATTGGCAAAGTTTACTTCTGAAAATCTTTCGTAAAAACTTATACTTGGCATCTCCAGGCCCTAAACCATCGCCATGATGAAGGTAAAATCTCTTCCCGTTTCTCTCAATAATCTTTTCATCGCTAATAATTTCCATCCCAATCTCTTGGGTGAAATAATCGCGAACCCACATGTCATGATTTCCTTTGAAGAAATAAATTTTGATTCCGGCATCGGCCATGGTGGCCAGTTTACCTTGCAAACGGATAAAGCCTTTTGGAATGACTTTAGCATATTCAAACCAAAAATCGAAAATATCGCCCATTAAAAACAACTCGCTGCAAGTTGGCTCTATGAAATTTAACCAATTTACAATACGCTCTTCACGGCTGCGACTTTCGTCGTAATTCGGCGTACCTAAGTGAAAGTCGGAAGCGAAATAAATATTTTTGGACATATACAGTTTCAAAGGTAGGGGAAAAAGTTGGGAGTCAGAAGTTGGAAGACCGAAGTATAATCTCGGAAAACAAAAACACAAATCAATAAAATCTTAATAGCTGTAAAAGCAAAGGAAAATTGAAACGGTGAAAAAACATATATTAGTAAACAAATCTTTTTGAGCATGAAGAAACAAATTGTATTAGCCTTATTTGCTACAAGTTTTTTTGCCTGTAACCAAGGTAAACAACCAGCTGAAAAAATTACAACAATGAAATACCCCGAAACAAAAAAAGATAGCACTACAGATAACTATTTTGGCACAAACATCGCTGATCCTTATCGATGGCTGGAAAATGATACTTCAGCAGAAACCGCAGCCTGGGTAAAGGCTGAGAATAAAGTAGCTCAAAATTATTTATCGCAGATTCCTTACCGGGAGGATATTAAACGAAGATTAACCGAAATCTGGAATTACCCAAAAGATGGTACACCTTTCAAAGTTGGCGAATATTATTTTTTCACCAAAAATGATGGTCTTCAAAATCAAAGTGTATGGTTTATTAAAAAAGGCTTAAATGGTGTGGAAGAAGTTTTTCTTGATCCGAATAAGCTAACTGCAGATGGAACGGCTGCTGTTTCGTTGATTGGTTTTTCTCATAACAAAAAGTACGTGGCTTATTCAGTGGCTCAGGCAGGTTCAGACTGGAGCAATATCTATGTTATGAATATCGCCACAAAAATGAAACTTGGCGATGAACTGAAATGGACGAAATTTTCTGGCGCAGCCTGGAAAGGCGATGGTTTTTATTATAGCAAATTTGATGAACCAGCCAAAGGCATGGATTTATCTGCAGCTAATAAATTTCAAAAGATCTATTACCACAAGCTCGGCGATCAGCAAAAAGAGGATCAATTGATTTTTGAGGATAAAACAAATCCAAATCTTTATTTTGGAGCCGGCGTTACTGAAGATGAACGATTTTTAATTGTTTATGCAAGTGCCGGAACTTCAGGCAATGCGCTTCACTATCAGGATTTAAACGAACCTGGCAGCAAGATTTCACTGTTGGTGAAAGGTTATGACCATAATCACAGTTTAATTGAAAACATTAACGATAAACTGTTGGTAAATACAGATTTGGGTGCAGAAAACAAAAAGGTTGTGCTGGTTGATCCTAAAAATGCTGATCCAGCCCAATGGCAAACCGTTATACCCGAATCGAAACTTGCATTGGAAGGTGTTTCAACTGGTGGCGGATATTTGTGGGCTTCCTATTTGAAAGATGCCAGTACCAACATCGTTCAATTCGACTTAACAGGAAAAAAACTCAGAGAAGTTAAATTGCCCGCTCTGGGTACGGCTGATGGTTTTGGTGCTTATAAAGAGGATAAAGAATTTTTCTACAGTTTTTCAAATTTCACCACTCCAGGGACAATTTATCGTTACGATATTGCAAAAGCTGAATCTACGCTTTACAAAAAATCTGAGTTAAAATTTAATACTGATAATTACGAAACCAAGCAGGTATTTTATCCTTCTAAAGATGGTACAAAAGTGCCGATGTTTATCGTTCATAAAAAAGGGATTAAACTTGACGGCAACAACCCTGCATATTTATATGCATACGGTGGTTTTCAGGTAAGTTTAACCCCAGGCTTTAGCCTATCTAGGATGTTATTCTTAGAAAAAGGTGGCATTTATGTGCAGCCTAGTTTGCGTGGAGGCAGTGAATATGGAGAAGCCTGGCATAAAGGTGGAATGCTGGGTAAAAAGCAAAATGTATTTGATGATTTTATAGCTGCTGCAGAATATTTGATTAAGGAGAAATATACCAATCCGTCAAAAATTGCCATTTCTGGTGGTTCAAATGGCGGCTTGCTGGTAGGCGCCTGCATGACACAAAGACCAGAGCTTTTTAAAGTTGCTTTGCCTGCAGTTGGTGTCTTAGACATGCTGCGCTATCATAAATTTACAGTTGGTTGGGGCTGGGCGGTAGAATATGGCACAAGTGATAAAAAAGAAGATTTTGATTACCTGATCAAATATTCACCACTCCACAATATTAAAACGGGTGTAAATTATCCCGCAACACTAATTACAACAGCAGATCATGATGACCGCGTGGTGCCAGCGCACTCTTTTAAGTTTGCTGCTACTTTGCAGGAAAAATATAAAGGTGAAAATCCCATCTTAATCCGCATTGAAACCAAAGCTGGCCATGGTGCAGGAAAACCAACCACCAAAATGATCGAAGAAGCAAGCGATGTGTGGAGTTTTGTATTTCAGAATTTAGGAATGAGTTGGTAAGAAACTATTAATCTGATGAGCCATAGACAAAGCTCATCAGATTACTTATTGGTACTTATCCACAAAGGAACGCCTGGAAACCAATTTTGGGAAACCGGATATATATGTTGTACCCAGGCAACCGGTTCTTAATTTTATCATTACCCTATCTTGGGGACTAATTTTTTTAAAACCAATATACCAATAGAAAAATCCCGAGGTTTCAATTGCACCTAACGTTGTGATGGTAACGTGGAATGTTCTCGTTTTGCCGGTACCCGTAACAAATCGGTGGGTAATCTCTGTTTCTAGGTCATCGCTTTTACGACTGTAAAACTTATTTACCAACAATAATATCACATCCGAAAGCCAAAATTTTGAGACATATATCAACATGAAGAGGAAAAATATACCACAGATAATGGTCTTCAACAGGCTATCATCTGCAAAGATTTTGCGGAAGTTTAAAAAGTATATGACAACTACTGGTAATATCAGGATGTAATTGAGGTAGCTAACCCATCCACTAAATTTTGGACTACTTAACACGGCACTAACATTAAAAACAAAGATCGAGAATATAGGCATCAGCAATATCCAATTCCACGGCTGCGCACCAAAATAAATGTATGCACCAAGTCCTAATGGCATAAATGCACTTGGAAGTTGCCATGTTTCGCTACAAATGATAAATACCGCGGCCCAAATCACAAATGCTAATCCTAAAATTGGCAAAAGAATACTTAGATCCATAATTATCTATTATTTTTTAAGCTTTAAACATAGAAATTATTCATCAGCCTGACAATACCCAATGAACTCTATTAAATCCCTAGACAAATTATAGTTTGTTTAGGGTTGTTAAAATTCATGATCTTTTGTTTTGAGGCTATTTAGAACACACAAAATACTGACTAAAAACACATTACAAAATTATCTAGAATATTTCTAAATAGCGATATTGATCAAAGTTTATTTTGTAACTTTGCAACAAATTTTTTTGAATGATCTCTACTGATATAGCCGTAATAGGCGCTGGTCCGGTTGGTTTGTTTGCCATTTTTGAAGCCGGTTTATTAAAAATGCGTTGCCACTTAATTGATTACCTTCCTCAGGTTGGTGGTCAGCTATCTGAAATTTACCCTAAGAAACCGATCTATGATATTCCTGGTTATCCATCGGTATTGGCGCAAGAACTTATTGATAATTTGATGGAGCAGGCTAAACCTTTCCATCCAAGCTTTACGCTAGGCGAACGTATCGAAGGGTTAGAAAAACGGGGCGAAGCTGATTTCGTACTTACTACCAACATGGGTACGGTAATTGAAGCCAAAGTAGTGGTAATTGCTGGTGGTTTGGGTTGTTTCGAACCTCGTAAGCCTGCCGTTGAAAATCTGGAAAATTTCGAAAATGGTAAAGGCGTAAACTATATGATCCTCGATCCGGAGAAATACCGCGATCAGAAAATGGTTATTGCCGGTGGTGGCGACTCTGCACTAGACTGGACCATCTATTTAGCAGATGTTTGTTCGGAATTGACTTTGGTACACAGAAGCGAAAGTTTCCGTGGAGCACCTGATTCTGTTGCCAAAGTAATGGCACTGGCAGAAAGCGGAAAAATCAATCTTGTTTTAAATAGCAATTTACAAGCCGTTCATGGTACCGATAAGTTGGAGCAAGTTGAAATTGTTCAAAACCGTACCATGGAAAAAACAGTTGTAGCTGCCGATCATTTAATTCCTTTATTTGGCCTGAGCCCTAAACTAGGTCCAATTGAAGCATGGAATTTAAACATCAGCAAAAGTGCTATTGAAGTAAACACTGACGATTACTCTACCAACATTCCGGGTATTTATGCCATTGGCGATATCAACACTTACACAAATAAATTAAAGTTAATTCTTTGTGGTTTCCACGAGGCGGCATTAATGAGCCATAGCGCTTATTCTTACATGAATCCTGGAGTTAAATATACCATGAAGTACACTACGGTAAACGGCGTTTCAGAATTTTAAGCTTTGCGTTAATATTGTTTCAATAAAAAACTATTTTAGTTAAGTTTGCGCTTATAAGCGAGCAAAATGGAAAACAACATTACAATATACATGCAGGAACCGGATGGTTCTGTTACACCACATGAGGCCCCGACGGATATGGGCTTAAGTTTGATGGAGTTTTTGAAAGCATCTGAATATGATATATTAGCTACTTGCGGCGGAATGGCTTTATGTGCTACCTGTTGCGTAGACGTTTTAGAGGGCGAAGAAAAGTTAAATGAAATGACGGATGATGAATATGCCATGTTAGATACATTGCCTGATTTATTACCAAATTCTCGTTTGGCATGCCAGCTGCAGTTAAATAATAATATGGATGGCTTAAAAGTAAAACTTCACGGCGTAAGCTAGACTAGCAATATAAAATATAGATAAGGCGATACTGAAACCAGTATCGCCTTTTTTTGTGATCAATGCATGCATCATAATCATCCTATTGCAAAAATTTATAGCACAAAAAAGGAGCCATTACAAGTAACGGCTCCTTTTTTCTAAATATAGAGGTTAAACTATAGTGGATTTTGTGTTACCACACCGTTACCAATATTGATCTCATCTTGAGGAATCAAGAACTGCCATTGTTTATCTCCTGCCGGAATTGTTAAAACATTTGCATAAGAAACGTTATGATTTGCACCATTTCTATCTAAAGCAGAATTGGTACGTTTTAAATCATAGAATCTAAATCCTTCACCCCATAGCTCTACTCTTCTTTGATTCATGATCTCTGTGATTAAAGCTGCACCTGTATTGGTTGATAAAGTATAAGAAGGGTTACGGTTAACAGCAAGAGGCAACAAAGCTTGTGCTGCCAATACATCATTACCTCTTCTAGCTTCTGCTTCAGCTTCGATTAAGTACATTTCAGCAGCACGCATGTAAGGAACATCACCAATACTTAAAGAAACATCAGCAACTTTAAATTTACGGCTCATGTATCTGTAACGGCTTGATGCTGAAGTTGGAATTGGGAATTCTGCTGTATTTGTTCCAGTTGGATCCCATAATTTTTTGCGAACATCAGTAGCAGGGATTGAGTTGTAAAGTGTTGAATTGATTGACTTTGGACTCGTTCTGATTACTGTAGAGTTATAATTCGCAGACATGTAAGCAAAAAATGAATAGAAATAATTGGTTTGATCAGAAGTAATTCTTGAAGCCCACATCCATTCTGTATTGCTATAATCATTGAAACCAGCCTGATATACCGTATTATTCATTAGGGTGTACCCAACTCTGGCTTCCTTAGCAAATTTAATCGCATCAGCCCAGTTTTGCTGAGTAAGGGCAATTCGGGCTTTTATACCCTTTGCAACATCAATATTAAAATGAGACTTATTCGTTCTGGTGTAACCCGCAAACAAACCAATTGCATCATCGATATCTTTATTGGCCTGAGCATAAACTTGTGCTACCGTACTTCTTGGTGTTTTCTCATTGCTTGGTGCTAGCACTAATGGTACAGCTAAACCGCTATTTGCCTGACCGGCTACAAAACGCTCTCCAAACAATTGAACCATTTGAAAATACGCCCATCCCCGGTATGTTAATGCTTCAGCTTTTATTGCAGCTTTATCGGCAGCAGCACCCTCAGCATTATCTATATTAGCAATAATCATATTGGCATTACCAATAATTACATAATAGAATTGATAATTATAAAACAACATACCGGCATTTGGATTACGGTGTGAAATCCACTTTCCTTCGTTTAACAACCAAGAGCTTGATGCAGTATTAAAAACCATATCTTCACCTAAGATATCCATGTAAAGCATATTACCACTTTGACCGCCCTGTGCTTGTGCGCCAAATATTTGGTTATACATTAATCTGTGGATACCATTTACGGCTGTCCAGGCATTTTTTGTCGTACTAAAAAGTACATCAGTAGAAACTTGATCAGTTGGGTTAGTTTCTAGAAAACCCTTTTCACATGAGCTGAGCGTAGTTAACAAAGCGCCCACAATCATCATTTTACTTATAATTTTTTTCATAATCTTCTATATAATGAATTAAAAGCCTACGTTAACACCTACTGAAAATACTTTACTAAAATAGTAATTGTTCCCCACAGTTCCGTTAAAGGTACTTGATACGCCCATACCTTTACGGTGTGAGAATAAGGCCAGGTTTTCTCCGGTTACAAAAACATTAGCTGATTTGGCTTTAATTTCGCCTAACCAACGTTTCGGCAACTGATAGGTTAGTGTAATGTTATTTAACTGTAAATAGCTGGCGTTAGTTAACCATCTGGTGCTCGCACCTGTAAAATCAGTAATACGGTTATTATCAAACCTTGGAACATCAGTTACATCACCAGGGTTTTGCCAACGGTTAACAGCGTCAACATGCATTGCTGTACCATAAGTACCACCATGCATTAATGATTGATATGCACTATCGTAAACTCTTCCGCCAAACTGAAAGGTAAATAAGAAACTTAAGCTTAAGTTTTTATAGGTAAAAGTATTGGTCATTGATCCATACAAATCTGGGATTGAAGTATTACCTGTATATCTGTAATTTGCTTCACCAATAACCTTAGTTACCGTATCAGTGCCGTTTACAATTTTAGCATTTGTTGTTAAACTATTGGTTTTATATAACGCCTCACCTGTTTGGGAATCTACGCCGTAAAACTCTCTCAAGTAGAAATCATAAATGGAGTGACCAACACTGTAAGCTTTAGTACCTGATTGAATCAATGGCTGATTATCTGGCATTTTAGTGATCTGATTTTTGAACTTTGTTAAATTAACAGTTGCTGTATATCTAAAATCTTTATTGCGAACAACTTCACCTGTTATTTGTGCTTCCCAACCTCTGTTATATAGGCTTCCAATGTTAGTGGGAATTGCGAAATAATAAGGACTAGTAGTAGAACCTCCATTTGCCAATGGTTGAGGAACATCAAAAATTAAACCATCAGTTACTCTGTTAAAATATTCAACAGTACCTGATAACCTGTTTTTGAACAGACCAAATTCTAAGGCAACGTCGAAGTTTTTAGCCGTTTCCCAGGTTAAATCTGGATTTGCTAATCTCGCTTGTCTAGATCCAGATTCTGCCTGGTTATTATTACCTAAATTGTAAAGTGCTTTGTATGCATAATAATCGATACCGCCATCGTTACCCAATTCACCATAAGATGTTCTCAATTTCAATTGATCTACCCATTTCGCGTTGAAAAAAGCCTCTTTGTGAATATTCCAACCTGCACTTACGCCATAGAAATTATTCCAGCGTACTAATGATGAAAACTTAGAGTTACCATCTCTACGAAAGTTTGCACTTACTAGATATTTCCCATCAAAATCATAATTTACACGACCTAAATAACTTTCGATTGCATAATTATCTTCATAAGATGTAGTACCTAAAACTGTAGCAAAGTTTGATAATTCGGTAATACCATCAAAACTTTGCCCGCTTCTGCTTCCTGATAAATAATTGTATTTATAGGTATAAGTTTCATGACCAGCCAATGCATTAATATTGTGTTTGCCCAATTGCTTATTGTATTCCAATAACTGATTGAAAGTAATGTTCGTAGTACGGTATAAATACTGGTATGCTCTTCCCGCAGGCGCACCGTCACCCACAATCGGATTATCATAATAACGCTCATGAGTATCTTGTAAATCAAAACTCACGTTTGTTGTAGCTTTTAAATCTTTGGTAAAGTTAACTGTAGCGTAAGTTCTTGCATTTATCACTCCCCTAGCCGATCTCTGTGAGTCATTAAGGTTTTCAAAAATGGTGTGGCGACCCTGAGAAAAAGGACGACCATTACCAAAATCAAATTGACGCTGGCCATTGGCATCTAATACATAATCGCCAGTTGTTGCATTGTGCAAATAAACCGGATAAATCGGGCCGATATAACGCGAAATGTAGAATGGATTAATTACTGAAGATCCACCATCACCAACATTGTCAACTAATGATTTAGTATAGGTACCTGTTAAGTTTAAACCGGTTTTAAACCATTTTAATGGATTAGAATTTACCGCTACACGACCATTGTATCTTTTTAAACCAGAATTAATTAAAAATCCTTCCTCATTAGTATAACCCACAGATCCAAAGAAATCAGATTTTTCGTTACCACCTGAATAGGTCATGTTGTAATTTTGTCTTTTCTTACCGCCTTGGCTTGCAGCATCTGCCCAGTTTAAATCATCGCCATATAATAACGATGCATTTGGATTTAGGATACCATCGGCTGATACAATTTGATTATCAGCAACGTTGTAAGGATTATAGCCTAACAATGATTTAATACCAGTGTAATTTGCGCCATTATAACTATTTAACGTTCCGGCAGCAATTTGACCGGCAACATTTCTAGGAATGGCTAAGGAACCATATTGTAAGGTATTTCTTTGAATTTCCCACTGTAAAGGATAGTATGTATTTGCATCTACACGTTCGTATTCTGGCAAACCGCGATCCAACCATCCGACTGATGCTTTAAAATTTAAGTTATCCGAGTTCTTCTTACCTTTTTTGGTCGTGATCATTACAACACCATTCGCTGCTCTCGATCCATATAGTGCAGTAGTTGATGCATCTTTTAGAATTGCGACATTTTCAACATCATCAGGATTAATATTCGATATTGACCCATCATAAACTACACCATCTACTACGATTAAAGCAGAATTTGAGGCCGAGATTGATCCAAAACCTCTCACACGGATAGAGGGAGATGAGCCTGGAGCACCGCCAGCAAGATTTGTTTGAATACCCGGAGCGGCACCAACTACCGCACTAAGGACGTTTGTAAGCGGTCTTTTTTCAAATTCACCTGCGTTGATTTGAGCAGTTGAGCCAGTAAAAGTTTCCTTCTTAGCGGTACCATAACCAACAATTAATACTTCATCTAATGATTTAGTATCAGTTGTTAATGCCAAATTAACGGTTGTTCCGCTAATCGCTACCTCACGTGTTAAAAATCCAAGAGAAGAGATTACTAGTGTTTTAGCACTCTGGCTAACACGGATGGAATATTTACCATCGTTCCCTGTTAATGTTCCTGAACTTGCTGTTTCTTTGATTTTCACCGAAGCTCCCGGAATCGGAAGACCGTCTTCACTTGATGTTACTGTTCCAGTAATTGTTCGATCTTGAGCCATTGCATTGAATGCAACAAACAAAAGCACGAACAAACTTTGTAAAAGTTTTTTCATGAATTTAAATTAGTTGTTTGATTTATTAGTTTAACCCGACTAATTTAAGTGATATGAAAAATTAAATCAAACATTTACATAGTAATTTGATGAAATTTAACAAATCAGGGGTGTTATGACATTAACATTACCATAATATTAAGACAACATAAGTACTAAATTATTAGTTATATCATTTTTATAGGTGAATCCGTCAGTTAGATAATATAAAATGATCGAAACCTTAAAAACTTTAATTAAATTTCACTTTTTGATAAAAGATTATAGGTTCTTGGCCGAAATTTGCAATTTCCACAGCCGAACTATGGATTTGAAAATCCGCCTTTTAAGACTGGAAATTTCGCTCGGCGAACACAACTATCGAATGTTCACCTTTTGACGCTCTACATTCCAACCATATACTTCAACAGCCAGGTTATTTTGCAAGCCTGAATATTCAATTAAAACTTTTTGGCTTTCTCCTGGCAACACGCTTACATAATTATCATCATAAAAAGCTGGAAGTATTCTCTTGCCTGTTTGCGTATCAATCAATGCAATGCGATTAAAAAACGCTACAGGATTTCCGGTTGGATTATTGAGCGATACCTCAACCTTATCTTTGGCTTTTCGAGTTGTAGTAATTTTTAAGCTTGCGGTTTTGAGCGTTTGCAAACCTTTGTAATTCCCATCCCTATCAGCCAGCCAGTAAATATTTTCACTTAATACCTTTTGCTGCTCATTTAACAACTTTAGGGAAACAAACACACCATCTTTCTGATCCATTTTCTTCAGAAAATCATTTAAAGGGAAAAACCGGCGAACAGATGAAGCGCCTATAGAATTGAAAACCTGGGAGTAGAAATAATCCTTTCCAGCCATATCATAAACTTTAGCTTGAACCATTAAATTATTGCGATCAGTTAATCCATTGTTAACCACTGTTACCATACTATCCAACGGATTCATCATGATATGTAGCGGTTCACTTCCTTTGCGTAAGCCATATAAACAAGCATTTGGATCCAGATAATAGTCGTACATTTGCCCCCGAAGCGCTGTCCATGGGTTTTGTGTTTTCCAGATAATTGAGCCAGTATACCAGTCCCACATTTTATTGGAAAAACCCTCCATTAGCGCCCGGTATTGATCATAGTTGACCAATTGCGCTTTCATGGCAAAATCTTTTGCGTCTTTAGCTTTTCCGTATGGATTGATGTATTGATCGTACCCAATGTATTTATGATAATCCCAAACAGAATCGGGTTTGCTTTTGAATTGTGGTGCAATCATGTTTTCCTTCGGGATAAACCGCTCCAGCGATTCATAATCGCCCACCCCAACAGAGCCTACTTCCGAGTTGTACGGAAAGGTTTTTACAGCCCAAAAACTTTTCGGATCCTGAATACCGTACGGACCATCGCCATTACCACCAATTTCATTGTACGACATTTCATCACTGTTGGAAAAATCAAAGAATTTTCTCGTACCATCCAATCGAGGCAGAATATCATTTTTGATGGGGTTCAAAATATCTTCCGGAGGAGTAATCTCATTTCCACCACACCAAAAAGCCAGTGAAGCATGGTTGCGAATCATTTTTACCTGATCTTCAATAGCTGTTAATACTAATGGATGATTGTCAGGATAGTTCCTTCGGGTCCATTGATCTTCTTTTTTCAATGGATCTACCCAACGTCCATTACAATCGCCGCTGAACCAAAAATCCTGAAAAACCAGCAAGCCGTATTTATCGCAGGCATTGTAAAACTCTGGCCGCTCTAAAATGGCACCGCCCCAAATTCTAATGAGATTCAGGTTCATGTCTTTATGATACCGCACTTCAGCATCGTACCGGGCATCACTGAAACGTAACATTGCATCAGATATAATCCAGTTTCCACCTTTAATAAAAATCTTTTGTCCGTTTACATAAGCACCCATACTTCTAGTATGCTCATTCCAAATGTTATCAATCTGCCGAATCCCTACGGTCAAATTTTCCTGATCAAGAATTTGATTGTTAGCGATGAATTTGATATTTATGGGATACAAATCCTGCTTGCCATATCCGCTTGGCCACCAGAGTTTAGGATTTTCCAGAGTTAAATCCGGAAACCTAATTTCTGATGATGCAGCGGAAACGGTAACATTTTTCTTCACCACTTTACCGGCGATTTCATATTGTAAAATTCCTGAAATGGCTTTTCCTGTCGGGTTTTCGATCTCTACCGAAACCTTAATTGTTGCAGGTTGTTGCTTTGCATCGGGTAATCTTTTACCCGGAACCAGGGTAACCACATGTGGGTTTTGAATATTGATTCCTTTGGTTTTTTCAATCGTTACTTTATCCCAAATACCCGTATTGCGATCACGGGTGGGTTGAATCCAATCCCAACCAGCCGTGTACTGTGTGGTCAAACCTTTGGCGATGGTTCCATCTCCACCCTGACCCCCATTTGGATTGCCCGGAAAATCGGGAGGATAAACGATTACCGCAAGACGATTTTTACCTGTTGAGGAAAGAAGTTTGGTAATGTTATACTTTGCCCTTAAGTGCATCCCCTCATGGGTTTTCTGATTAACCTTTTTCCCGTTTAAGAAAATCTCAGCCTTATAATTAATCCCTCGAAATTGTAACCAAACCTGTTCATTTCCAGCTGCATTTTCATTAAAATCCTTTACAAACCAATAGGTATAATGATCGTTCCCGGCATGGTAGATATCTGCAATTTTCTCGTTATTCATCCCATAAAAAGGATCAGGAACTTTTTTATTATTAAGCAGAGTGGTGAGTACTGTTCCTGGAACTGTAGCAGGCATCCAGCCACTGGTATTGAAGCTAAAAGCCGAGATCAGTGTACCACTGGCATTTACGTCCTTTACATTTGCGCATAACCAACCTGAGTTTAACTCATAACGCTGTTGAGAAAAGGCATGCAGGTTCGACAACAGCATAAAAAACAAAAATATTTTCTTCATTGGTTGTACAGTCTTTGATTTAAATGATTGTTTGTGAGTTTATTTGGTTGAAACAGGTAAATCTGCAGCATTAACACCCCAGGTTTTTGAAGGTGTATTGCCCATATAAATCTGCATTTCACCGCCATTAACAATTGTTTTATGCAGGATAAAGGATTTATTATATGGCTTTCCATTGATTGTAATGCGCTGTATATATTTGTTTGCAACACTATTATTAATTACCCTGATATCGAATTCTTTATTTGCAGGCAAATGAATTGTTGCAGACTTTACCAATGGTGTTCCGAAAACATAAGCACCGTTTGCAGGATTAACTGGGTAAAAACCGAGTGCGCTAAAAACATACCAGGCACTCATTTGGCCAACATCCTCATTGCCACATAACCCATCAGGTTTAGCAGTGAAAAAATCGTTGTCGATCTTTCTGATTAAATCGGCTGTTTTCCAGGGTTGGCCAGCGTAGGCATATAGATATGGAATATGATGACCTGGTTCATTTCCCTGGGCGTAGTTACCAATTAATCCAGAAATGTCAGGTGAGCTGCTTTCACCTAAATCTGCAGGAACGATGAACAGTGAGTCCAGTTTATTAACAAACGATTTATTGCCACCAAAAAGATGAATTAGGCCTTCTACATCCTGAGGAACGAGCCAGGTATATTGCCATGCATTTCCTTCTGTATAATCATCTTCGCGGTGTTTAGCCTTAACCGGACTAAAAGGTGTACGCCATTTCCCATCAGCCATTTTACCACGCATAAACTGAACATCCTGATCAAAATATTCTCTGTAAAGCTGTGCCCTTTTACTGAAGTACTGATAATCTTCCGTTTTATTCAGCGCCTTGGCAAACATGGCGATACAGTAATCATCAATGGCATATTCCAATGCTTTGGCAACTGATTCATTTACTTTTTCTGCCGGGATGTACTTTAGTTGTTGAATGTACTCAATGCCATTGGTTTTTTGCATGGCCGATTGCTTAACCGCCTCGAAAGCCAGATTTGCATCAAATCCACGGTAACCTTTGAGGTAAGCATCAACAATAACCGGAACCGCATGATAACCTACCATCGTATTGGTTTCATTACCCATTAAATGCCATACTGGGAGCTTGCCTTGTTCTTTATAAATGGCGAGCATCGTGTTCACCACATCGCTTACTTTATCCTGATGAAGAATGGTATATAATGGATTTGCTGCCCGGTAAGTATCCCATAAAGAGAAAGTAGTATAATTGGTGAAGTTTGCAGCCCTGTAAATCTTTTTATCTGTACCCAGATAATCTTTATTTACATCGTTAAAAATTGACGGCGCAACCATAGTATGATACAGGGCCGTATAGAATATTTTTTTGGTATTGGCGCTTGCATCAATTTTAACCTTTGATAATTCCCGCTCCCATTTCGCATCTGCACTTTTTACTGTCAAGGCGAAATCCCAGCCCGGCAATTCAGTTTTAAGGTTAAGGATTGCATTTTCGATACTAACGGGCGATAAAGCCACTTTGATTTGAAGCTTATTGTTATTGATTGATGTGAAATTGGCCACTGCCTTTAACTTTTTACCACTAACCTCTTTACTTTTTTTCAGCTGGTCATCGTCATAAATATCGAAATTGTTTATCGGTTGAGAGAACTTAATGACAAAATATAAACGCTGATCATTTGCCCAGCCTTTTGAATTTCTATTGCCCACAATGGTTGTTGCGTCAACTTGTTTGAAAGATACATTGGTGGGTGCATCCCAGCCGATTCCCTCTACTAAATCAATCACAATGTGTGGCGTTACCGAATTTTTGGGGAAGCTGTATTGATGAAAGCCAACCCGGTCAGTTGTAGTAAGCTCGGCTTTGATCTTATATTTATCAAGCAAAACACTGTAATATCCGGCTTTTGCAATTTCATTCTGGTGGGTAAATGTTGAAAGATAACCTTGTTCTTCAGCGCCCTTTTTACCTTTTTCTAATATGGTTGCTCCGGTAACCGGCATGATGGATATATCACCCAAATCGCCAATTCCCGTTCCGCTTAAATGTGTATGCGAAAACCCGGTAATGGTATTGCTTACATAGTTGTAACCACTGCACCAATCCCAACCTTCCATTATATTATTAGGCCCTAGCTGCACAGCGCCAAATGGAACATTGGCACCTACAAAAACATGCCCGTGTTTAGCCGAACCAATTATCGGATCAACAAAGGAGGTTAGCTTAGCACTTTTTTGTGCCTGAACGTGAAGAGATAAAACAAGTGAGGCGCAAAAAAAGAAGGGTTTAAAGCTTTTTAATTTCATGGATCTAATTCGGGGATAGGATTTTGTTAAATCGTTTTACCTGTGTAAATGATTGTGTTACTAAATATTATTTTGGGTTGACTGAATTTAAGATTAATCTATACTGGCTACTTCTTTAACAGGCTTACCGATTACTTTGTAATTTCCATCGCCTTTTAAAATGGCTAACATTTGTGGTTGATTGGTAAATAGAGACTTTGCTGCAGCTAACTCTTTATCATACTGAAAACTTTGCTCAATCCTACCTCTTTCGTAAAAGTATCTGCTAATGATCTGCGTTTCCAATACACGTTTGATTTCTGATTTGTGTGTTGCTAAATCGTTCTTTTTTGAAGAGGTTAATTTGTATTTCAAGTTCTCCAAATCCGCTTTTACCTCAGCAGATTTGTTTTCTTTTTCGGCTTCGGCCCGCAAGTCAGAAAGTAAACGTTCTGTCCGGCTTTGATAGGTTAAATCTTTATCCGCCAATGTGTTTACGAAAGCTGTATAGTCTGCATCTGATAATTGAAAAACTTTAGCAGACTCCAGTTTTGGATTTTTCTTCCAATAGGCATTGGCATAATTAAAAAATAAACTTTTATTAATCATGGTGATGGTTACCGGGCTTAATTTGGCCGCGTTTACCACTACATCTGGGTAAACTCCGTTACCACTGTACACATTTCTACCCGCTTTGGTTTGGTACATTGCAATGGTTGAATCGGCGAAGCGTTCCGCAATTCCATTGGCATCTTTGTGAGCATAATCGAGCTTTTGAATACATCTGCCTGATGGTGTATAGTATTTGGCTACCGTAACTTTCACCAGGCTATTGTATGGCAGATTAAATGTTTGTTGTACTAAACCTTTGCCATAACTGCGTTGGCCAATAACAATTGCCCGATCTAAATCCTGCAGTGATCCGGCAACAATTTCTGAAGCTGAAGCTGAATTTGCATTAACTAATACCACCAGCGGAACGGAGGTAGAAACTGGCGCAGCCATTGTTTTATAAGTAATGGTTTTTTCTGCATTTTTCCCTTTCTGAATTACCACCAGCTGATCTTTATCAACAAAAAGGTTTACAATTTTCACGGCTTCCTGTAAAATGCCACCACCATTATTCCTTAAATCCAACACAATTCCTTTAGGATTTTCCTTGTTAATGCCCAATAACGCGTCTTTAACCTCTTGCCCTGAATTTTCTAAAAATTTATCCAATTTGATATAGCCGATGCCATCTCCAACCATGCCAGAGTAAGAAACATTAGGTTGTTTTATTTCATCGCGATTTAATTTCTTAATGATTTCCTTACCATCTCTGATTAATGTTAAATCGACAATGGTTCCTTTAGGACCGCGTAACAACTGACTGATTTGGCTTCTGTCTTTTCCTTTAACTTCAATGCCATTTATTTTCAACACCTGATCGCCAGGCTTTACATCACTTTTATTGGCCGGATAACCTTCACTTACATCGTTTATAAATAATTTACTGTCTATCAATACAGTGGCAGCACCAATTCCACCATATTGCGTACTTACATATTTCAATTTATAGTCTTCGATTTCGGATTCAGGTACGTATTCTGTGTAAGGATCAAGACTGTCTAGCATGGCATCAATCCCGGTTTTCATTAATTGTGGCGCATTGGTATCATCCACGTAGTTAATGTTGATCTCCTTGTAAAGCGATGCGAAAATGTCGAGGTTTTTGGATACAAGAAACAAATCTTCTTTGAAAGAAAAAGAGATCACAGCCAGGCAAACACCTGCGGCTAAAACATAATATTTCAGTTTCTTCATACCTTTTATTTATAATCCGGCACAGCCTAAACTGTTAGGATGATTATTTTCTATAAAGGTAAATGTACGAAAAGGTGCAAATATTAAAAAGAAGATATTTGGCAGACGAGAGGATGTGTGTCTTATTGGGAGATGTTAGCCTGCTAAAGTCTGTTGCCTTTAGTATCGGCCAAAGCTTTCTGAATGGTAAATTCGATGTAGGTACGATCGCGTTTTACGAGACGCATTAAATCTTCAACCAATTGATCTTCTTTACCTGGAGTAAATTCCAAAGGCTCATTAGCCAAATCACGGTATTTCCTTAAGAACTTTGTTTTTACCTTAAATGCAGTTTCTGAAGTAAGTTGAAAATTAGCCATAGCAGATTTTATTTGACGCAAAAGTAAAAAATATTTGCTCAGGTTATTACTTTTTTGTCTCTGGTGTTAAAAAAATAGAGTTTTAGGGAATATCTTTACACCATAATAGTGTTAAAACACCGTTATACAATCTAATTAAAACAAACACGCAAAAATTTAAATTCAAAAACATGAAAAAAATCATCCTTTCTATTGTTTTCCTAACGATTGGTTGGGCGACATCTCAGGCGCAAACTTTTAACCTGGGTGTTAAGGCAGGCGTAAACTTATCTAAACTAAATGCAGATTTTGCCAGCGAAGAAAATCGTTTAGGCTACCAGGTTGGTGCCTGGGCCCGTATTGGCGGCGCAAGCTTTTATGTACAGCCTGAGGCTTATATTGGAAGTAAAGGCAATAAGTTTATCAGCTTTACCAACAACAACAATACTGAAATAGCAGCAGAAGGTAAAGTGAAATTTACCACTTTAGATATTCCGGTTTTGTTGGGAACCAAGTTTGGAGCCAATAATCTTAACTTCAGATTAATGGCCGGACCAGTTGTTTCCTTCGTGTTAGATGAAAACTCCAGCTTTAGCAGTGCTTATGATCAGGCTACTGATTTAAAAAACTACAAAGACCAGGCATTCGGCATCCAGGCTGGAGCAGGTGTAGATGTTGGCGCAATCTCAGTTGATTTACGTTATGAGGCTGGCCTTTCAAACATCAGCAAAAGTGAAAAATATACCCAAAAGCCCAACTTGTTTCAATTGAGTTTAGGATTTAAAATATTGTAGGCAACTCAGGCGCCAGAAATTAGTTTTTTGGCGCTTGATTATTTTTAACGCTTATCATTTTCAAATGCCGCATCTGTAAAATTGGCATTACAGCAGTTAGTTAGCTTAAAAAAACACGATTTTTATATCAGCATTTTTTAATCCAACTAAAATGAAAATCCCTTTTCTTTTCTTATTTACCCTGCTGATATCTTTCGGCCTCCGGGCACAAGATTTTAAATACGCATTTGTTACCGATACACACATCGGATCGTCGACTGGAGAAGAAGACCTTCGAAGAACCGTTGCCGACATTAATGAATTGTCCGACATTGATTTTATTATCATTACTGGCGACATCACAGAAATGGGTACCAATAATGAATTGACTTTAGCAAAACAAATCTTATCCGGACTTAAAAAGCCTTACCACATTATTCCTGGAAACCACGACACGGGTTGGTCGGAATCTGGAGGGGTAAAATTTATCACAGAATTTAGTGGTGATAAATTTACTTTCGATCATAATGGCTATCGTTTTATCGCCTGTGCATCAGGCCCCTATGTTAGGATGAGCGATGGACACATCCCAAGGGATGCTACCGTTTGGCTGGATAGCGTATTAAAAGCAACCCCAAAGAATATGCCCATCATTTTTGCAAACCACTATCCGCTTGATAACAGCTTAGATAATTGGTACGAAGCAACGGATCGATTGAAGAAATATAATGTTCAATATGCTTTATGTGGGCATGGGCATAATAACCATCCTTATAATTTCGAAGGAATTGAAGCTACGATGGGTCGCTCTAACTTGCGGGCCAAAGACAGCATTGGCGGCTATAACATCGTCAGCATGACAAAGGACACTGTTTTCTTCCAGACGAAAAAGCCTACTCAAGCTATTGGTGCCGCCTGGAGAAAAATTGCCTTAAAAACTTTTAAAGATGATGAGAAGAAATATCCTCGCCCCGATTTTAATGTTAATACAAAATACGCCAATACAAAGGAGGTATGGTCATATCATTCAAGTGCCAATGTAGTAAATACACCTGCTTATTCCAGCAATCATGTCATTTTTGGAAACAGCCTTGGTTTAGTAGAAGCGCTGAACAAAAAAACAGGTCAAAGAGATTGGGTTTTTAACACCGGGGGCGCAATCTACTCCTCTCCTGTTGTGGTAGACAATCTGGTTATTTTAGGCTCTGGTGATGGGTTTATCTACGCATTAAATGAAAAGACAGGTAAAATCAGCTGGAAAATGCAAACTGCTAATTCTGTTTTGGGTTCGCCAATTGTAAACGGTAAACATGTTTATATCGGTGGAAGTGACAATACTTTCAGAGCCTTGGAAGCAAAAACAGGAAAGGAAGTATGGGCTTTCAAAGAAGTAGAAGGTACAATTGTAGGCAAGCCACTGATCTATCAGGGCAAAATTATTTTTGGTTCATGGGGGAGACATTTATATGCGTTGGATATAAACAATGGCAATCTGCTATGGAAATGGAACAATGGGCAGGCAAATAGAATGTTTTCTCCGGCAATGGTAACTCCTGTGGCTGCTAAAGGCATTGTATACATTGCCGCTCCTGATAGACACTTAACTGCAATTGACGCAAATAATGGCAGTACCCTTTGGAGAAACAAAGAAGCTACGGTTCGTGAGTCAATAGGTTTATCAACTGATAGTACAACCATTTACGGTAAAACCATGCAAGATGAAATCGTTGCATACAAGGCACAGCCCCAAGATCCGGGTGTGCTTTGGAGATACAATGCTGGCTTTGGTTATGAACATGTGCCATCTATGTTGATTGAAAAAGATGGCAACGTTTTCTTTGGTACAAAAAATGGTGTAGTATATGCTGTCAATCCTAAAAGCCAAACAACAACATGGGCACATAAAATAGATAACTCGATGATAAACACGGTAAATGTTATTGATGGGAAAAATCTGGTGGTGAGCACCATGGATGGAAAAGTAGTTTGGCTGAATGTAAAAAAGTGATAGTGCGAAATCCCCACAACGAAAGAGCCCTCTAAACGAGGGCTCTTTTTGTATTACATTTTTGAGCTGTTACCAGCCAGTGGTTTGTGTAAGTTTATACCCTTTTTCCTGGTATTGAATAATTTGCGCTTGTCCAACTGGTGCTAAATAAGCACGGTCGGTAAATGCATTTCTGTTTGTTGCGTTGGTAACCATCCAATAACCCACCATAGCTGCTGCGTTTGTTCCATTATACGTAACAATAGTGCCGTCTGCCTTTTTTACTTTAACGTTTCCTGCCGTCGCGTTAGCAGGTGTAAGGTAGGCCGGAGCTTCTGTTTGTACATTCACCCAAGGACCCAGAAAATAATCCGGGTTGGTGCTGAAGTTCATATTATTCAGTTTTTTCCAACGTTTTAAATCCAGTAACCTGGTGTGCTCGAAAACGAATTCCATACGTCTTTCTCTGCGGATTTCCCAAATTAAATCAGGAACATCAGCGTCACGGGCAGGATCGACAGGAAGTGAACCAATGGTTAAAGGTGCGGTTTTTAAAACGCCTTTTGCAATGGCAGCAGCATCCAACGGGCGATTTCTGATTGCGTTTACAGATTTATTTAAATCTGCCTGCGTAACCGCTGCCGCACCAAAATATTGAGCCAATACTGCTTTTGCCTCTACCCAGTTTAAAACCACTTCCGCTAAACGAATTACTGGCGCATCACTGGTATTGGTATTACTTCCCCAAGCTGCCGGATAAGTTTTACCGATATAGGTAAGGGCATCTCTTGAAGCAAATTTGAAGCCATATAGCAAAGTAGCCGACGGCACCAAAGCCTTATCATAAAATGAAGCTTCAAAGCGTGGGTCTCTGGTTTTCACCAAATCAGCGATAGTGAACGAGTTTGCACCTGTAACAGCAGAATTTTGCCAAACTTTTCCATCATTTAATAGGAATGACTTAATCAAAACCAAGTTTCCATCCACACCTACAACTTCGGTTCCGTTTTGGTACGAGCCAATGCTATGGGTAACGGATAAGGCCGCATCATAAGTTCTGTAAAGCAATACTTCGGGATGACCGGCAAGATTATCACTTGAAAAGATAGACTTGAAGTCGCGGGTGAAGTTGTATTTATTGCTGTTGATTACATAATCTCCTGCTTCTACCGCAAACTCCAAATATTTTTTAGCTCTTGCAGCATCTAAGCCATGATAATGTTCATACGTGCCTTCAAAAAGCATAAATCTTGAGATAAATGCAGCAGCGATATATTTGTTTAAATATTGTGCCCCATCATTTTCACGAATATTAGCCATTACGAATTTAAAATCGTCATAAACCTTATCCATCACCACACCTCTTGCGTCTCTATCTTTGTATAAAGTAGCTAAATCAGTATCGGCAACTTCTTTATCAAAATAAGGAACATCGCCAAAAACACTTACTAATCTGCTGTACTCAAAACCTCTGAAAAAACGTGCAACAGCCGACCAATGGTTATAAGCTTCGGTTGAAATTTTAGGTTTAGCTACGTTATCCAAACGGTTAATCATCACATTTGATTTTCGTACCCATGAGAAGTTCCACGTTGGTCCGGCATAAGTTGCCAGCCATTCTGCACCTTCTGCAGCCGAACCTCTAGATGTAGGGATACTGCTTTCAAAGTTTGATTGCACATTTTTCCCTGTTAAATCATCGGAAAAGGTATATCCTCTTACCGGAGTATAATCAGCAGTAAAGCCAGAATTATAGCCATTAAAATAGTTTGGATAATAGGCATTTGCATACATCCGAATATCATCTTCCCCACGCCAGTATTGTCCATCTACATAATCTGTTAATGGTGGACGATCTAAAACATCCTTTTTACAAGAAGCAAGAAACAGGCATACCATCACCGGTAAGCCATATATATATTTGAAATATTTCATCTTCATTATTTTTAAAAAGTTAACTGTAAACCAAAAGAAACACTTTTGAAAGCTGGAATTCCGGTTCCGGTACGACCGCTATTGTAATTAGATTGATCCCAAAGTGAATAACCACTTACACTTTCCGGATCGATCGGCAAATCGCCCAAATGATCCCAGGTAAAGAAATTCTCTAAGGCGGTATAAACTCTCAGCGAACTGATTCCAACCTTTTTAGTTAATAATTGAGGGAAAGTGTAACCAAGGGTTAAATTCTTGAGCCTTAAATAAGCCATATTTAATAAGTACCTATCTTGCACCTGCATGTTGTTGGTTGTGCTACTTGCGGCATTATTGTACGCTGCCGGATAAAAAGCATCAGGTGTTTGAGGTGTCCAGTAATTACCCGCAATTGCTTCCGGCATGGCGCCATCAGCAGAGTTAAAACCCGGAATGGCTAAAAATCCAGCTCCCCAAATCTTGCGACTTCCAACCCCCTGGAAGAAGGCGCTGATATCAACACCTTTAAAATCGGCACCCAATCTAAATCCGTATTCATAACTCGGATTTGAGTTACCAATTACTTCAAGATCTCCATGATTAGCCAAGGTTCCATCGCCGTTACTAATTTCACCATCACCATTTACATCCAGAAATTTTACATCACCCGGCCCAAAACGGAAATTTGCTGAATTTTGTAAAAATGGTTGGTAAACTGGTTTTTCGCCATTTGGCCCAGCTTTTAGTTTATAAGCCTGTTTTCCAGCATTTAATCTGCTTTCGGCAGCGGTTAATGTAATTAAGATAGGCTTTCCACTTCCATCAAGTTCAAAATCGCCCATCTGGTATAACCTATCTGTGCGGTATCCCCAAATTTCACCGATATCTTTGCCATTATAGTTACCCGTAACCTGGGTGCCTGAACCGTAGGCGGTCAATCTTGTTTTAGCATCAGAAATATTTCCTTTGAAGTTAATTCCTAAACCATTTTTGAATCTATGGTTAAAATCAACTGTTAACTCCCAACCTCTCGTTTTTAAAGATCCGTAATTCCCCTGAGGTGCTCCGGCTCCAAATGTTAATGGTATGCCCTCTGCAGGCACAATCATATTGTTTGTACTTCTTTGAAAAACATCAAATGAAACGTTTAACTTATTTTTTAGTAAAGTTGCATCAACACCCACGTTCGTTGTTACAATGTCTTGCCACTGAATATCTGCAGCAACTGCTGCCGGTGTGCCTACAAAATTTACTTTTGCACCGTTTGCGCCGATCCAGGTTGATTGACCGCTTGGCATGGTTGCAATGTATAAACCGTTGGGAACAGTTTGGTCACCGATAGAACCCCATGAACCCCTGAATTTTAACTGATCTAAAACAGGCTTGGTCCATGACATGAAGCTTTCTTCACTGGCTACCCAACCTGCAGAAAAGGACGGGAACCATCTCCATTGCAAATCTGTTGGAAATTTCGAAGAGCCATCGTAACGCAAGTTACCTTCTATTAAATATTTATTTTTGAATGCATAATTCACGCGGCCGAAATAACCTAACTGTGCTTCCCATCTCTTATCAGAACCCGGAATACTTACTCCACCTGGTATTAACCCCATCGCCGTTGTAGCTGGTATAACCGTTTGTACCCCCGTTCCAAATTTGAACTGTGGATTAATAATATCGGCCAGATTGGTAATCATGCCGAACTGAGATTCTGTAGTGGAAGCAACACGGTTTAGACCCAGGATAAATTTGAAATCATGATCCTGTTTAATATTCCAATTATAAGTTGTGAATGCATTGATCGTATGCATAAAGAAATTAGTCGCTGTTCTGGCGAAATGATCCGGACTTGAGCCTGGTGTAGTGTACATATCAAGCGATAAGTCGTAAGCAGCGATAGCACCAGCAGTAGTGCTGGATACCACTTGACCCATATCATTTACATAAACTGGTGCACCGTTTGCATCTAAACGGGCTTTCGGCGCCACCCATGAGTTTCTGGCTGTAAACCTTGTACCTGGACGCTTCCAGTCTTCATTTTGATTGGTGAAGGTATAATCGAAATCAACTTTCCAATTCTTCATAATGTTTACAGTAGTTCCCAAATTCACATTTGCATAATTCAGCAGGATGTTTGCTGTGTTTGCAGCAGCAACTTCACTTTCAGGACTACGAATTGCATCACCGTTTTCATCCTTTCCTAATGGATACAATGAACTCCAGCGATACAGGTACAACCATGGATCGGCTGTTGTGGAGTTAGTTGAGTAGGCATATTGTTTATTTCTTCTTGAATACAAAGCACCTCCACGAATGGTTAGGTATTTGTTAATTTCACTTGAAATTTTTAGTGAAGCATTGTACCGGGTAAAGCGATCTTCTTTGGCAGGCTTCAGCATCCCACTTTGATCCAACAAAGCTAAGCCTAAATTATATGAGGTTTTTCCTGTAGTTCCTCCAACGGATAAATTGTGTTGTTGTGTAGGTGCCCATTCTTTTATCATATAATCATAAGGATCATATGTTCTAACACCCATTTTTTGATTTGCACCCTGCACATACCAATCTCTTCCGAATACTGTTGGGTCGTTCGGACCGATCGTGTTGCCATATCTCTCTTTCCAGGCTACAGCTTTTTCATAACTTGCTCTATCCACGTAATAGAATGCACCAGTTGGTGTTGTAATCCCTACGCGTTCAGAAGCATCAACAGTGTATTTTAAACCATTTACATCTGCCATCTTTAAATCTTTCCATACATTTTGAAAAGAAAAGTTGTTTGAATAATTAATAGATGGCTTATCACTTCCTGAACCTTGTTTGGTGGTAATCAATACCACACCGAAAGCAGCTTTGGCACCGTAAATAGAAGCGGCCGCAGCATCTTTTAGAATGGTGATTGATGCAATGTCGTTAGGATTTACCAGTTGGATACTTGGAATTTCAACATTGTCAACCAAAATTAACGGTGAACTCCCTCCGGCAAACGAAGCCAGCTGACCACGAATTTTGATAACAGGGTCAGATCCAATTTCGCCGCTTGGTACGGTTACGCTTAAACCCGAAGCCGCACCTTGTAATGCTCTTCCTACATCGGCAATTGGCCTGCCTTCTAAAGTTTTTTTAACATCGATTGTAGAGACAGCCCCTGTTAAGTTACCCTTACGTTGGGTACCATAACCTACCACCACCACATCATCCAGGCCTTGAGCATCTGTTTTAAGGCTTACATTTACCGTTGTGCCTGATCCCACGGTTCTTTCCAGTGTGACATAGCCGATGTATGAAAAAACCAGTACATCGCCGCTTGATGCTTTGATGGAATAGCTACCGTCAGCATTGGTTTGTGCAACGGCAGCACCGCCCTTAACTCGAATGGAAACACCGGGAATTGGTCCATCATCTGATGTAACCTTGCCGGTAACCGTTACCTGCTGCGCTATGGCATGAGCCAGCAGCAAAAACGTACCAAGAAAAATGAATAGTAATTTTTTTCTCATAAACGTAAGTTTAGAATGTTGTTAGAATGATTAGTTTTTTTTAATACCGCATAAAACAGCAATATTTCAAGTAAATATCACTAAATATTTTTTTAAAATTGTAAATTTCAATATACAAAATTTTTATTACCGCACAAAAACGCATAAAAGCGCATAAATATTGACTATGAGCGCTTTAGGTAACAGGAATTATATACGCCTTCCCTTAAATCTGTAAAACAAAAAAGGCCAACCTTTGAGGTTGGCCTTGATAGGACTTTATGTAAAAGTTAGCGGGTTAAGAAAAATCCAACATAAGGTTTTCTTACTGCATCAGTTCGACCAGAATACCCTGTTGCAAATACTGTATAGATTCTTCTGTTTAAAAAAGTACTGGCGCTTGTATAAGTTGCTAATGCTGTTGTTCCGCCACTCGCCCTAATTGTCCAAGCAAGTGCGGTACCGGCTAAAACTGGTCTAATAAAAAATTCACTTTCCTTTAAATAGCCGATATTAGCCACAACCAAAGTTGTTCCATAATACAAATCAACTGAAGGTACATTTGGCATCAGATTAACAAATTTATACTTCACAAATCCCGAATCGGGCAAAACAAAATTATCAACTGCCAACAAGCTTTTTGTATTTGCAGCAGTATCTGTTAAATGGAGCGTATATGATTTGCCAGCCTCGGTAGAAATTCCTGTTTTGTATAATACGACAGAATCAATACTTGTACCTCGTTTAGGAATGGAAATGGATACTTCAGATGCTCCGGGCTGAATCACCAAGTAATCTGGCCTAGAATCGCCCAATGTACCATAGCCACCTCCAGGATAGGGATATCTCGTTTTGATAAGTGTGCTAACACGTTTACCGTTTATATTGATTTGCACATTGGGATCTGCACCATAGGCAATATTATAATTAACTTTCAACATCGCTTGGTCATCCTTGAGAATTTCGAACTCCCCATAATTAATCTCATTCTTACTGCAAGAAATTGCAATAGATGCAATGACTATAATTGCTATATATTTTATAATTGACTTCATTTTTTTTAGGTTTTATTATGGAAGGTTTGACCATGTTTCTAATGTATGATAGTCGGTAGCCAAGCCACCCCATCTTGCTAACTCTTCTTGATTCCAAATATATTCAGATGCATATCTTGGTCTTAACCTATAAGCATACTTACCATTATTTCTTTCAAAGAAATCGCCAACTTCAAGTTGTCTGTATGTTTTGTACACCAATGGATCATAATGATATTTGCGTAAATCGCTCCATTGCTCCATACCAGCCCAACCCCACTGCGAAATGTACTTCTGCTGCATGATATCAGCTATTGTTAGCGCTGTAGCATTTTGTGCAACTTCAGTACTTGCCAAATAGGCATTAATTTCCGTTGCGGATATTGTAGCAGCGGCTGGTGATCCATTACGTCCATAAAGATTTACAAATTCCATGTGTCCTCTTATGCCATTAACATATGATGTAAATGCTGATGCCAAATTTCCTTTTCTAAATTGTGCTTCCGCTTTAGCTAACTGAAGTTGTGCATAACTCATAATCGGATATCTTGCGCTATTAGAAAAAATATATTTACCAGGAAACGGCAAAACTGACGTTCCAGATAAAGCGCCTAAAATATGCGGTGTTGTTGCTGTGCCATTAAAGGGCAATGCACCTCTGTAAATCCCTGTTGTTGGAATCGGATTCATCATTCTCGTTAGCCTTGGGTCAACACCTGGAACAGTAGGATCTACTGCAGCAGTACCCCTAACTCCACCAGTTAATAAACTAACGATCGGTTGGCCGATTCTGCCATAGGTTGGGGCTGCAGTAGAAGTAGCAGTATACATACCAAAGTTTTGACTAAACGGGTTTGAATCTGCAGCGTTTGTACCTCCAAAAGTGATAGTTGCATCATCAGCGGCTGAAGAAAAAGATAAATCGACATATTTTGTTACGCTATCTGCATATTGAGTATTAAACTCGGCCTTGTTAATTAAGTGACTATATTGTTGAGCCAACAAACCGTATACAAATTTTCTCCACTTTACACGATCTCCTTTATACATTTGATCACCCGAAACACCTGCAAGCAAGGCAATTGTACCAGCGGCATCTGTTTTATTAAAACATTCTAAAGCCTTTTGACTCCACAACCTAACTTTGGCATATACTTCCGGTTGATCTTGATATTTAAATTTTAATTGATTTGCAAAAGCTTCATCAAGAATAACTGGCCCATGTGCATCCGTTAAAAGTTGGTAACTCCAAGCTTTTATCGCATATCCAATTCCGGCATAAGTCCATTTATCAGTTGCTTCAGCATCTTTAATCATCGCTTCGAGATTAAGGCCCAAATTGATATAAACCATTCTCCACATTGATCCGCCTAAATCACTGGCAGATTGATAGCCATGTTTTTCCCATGCAATAGTAAAACTCGTTACATCCTGGCCAAACATATCTTGGGTATACTTAAAAATCAATCGATTATCTGTAGCAGTATTGTTTGCCATTTGAAACATAATTGGCGCCAACAAATATTCTGCTTTAGTAGTTTGTGGCGTAGCCGGATCGACATTGATATCGAGCCATTTTTTACAGCTTGTAAAACCAATTACAATAGCTGTGAACATTATTATTTTTAGAGATTTCATTTTTTTATCATTATAATTTTAAACGAAGACCAATATTTACGCCTAATGGCCTGCCCATATTACCATAATCTATACCGTAACCACCTGCACCACCCAACGAAGGGTTGTTAGAGTTTGCATCGGGGTCAGTTCCAGAATAGTTTGTAATTAGGAACACGTCCGTAAGTGTTACAAAAGCGCCTAGGTTTTGGATAAAATTAGTTCTAGATAACATTTTCTTAGGAAAATCATATGCAATAGTAACATCCCTTAATCTTAAAGATTTGATATTCTTTTCGACAAACATTTCTGGTGCAATACCGCTTGTTGTTGAACTATAATAGTTGGTATTAGCTGATGGTGTTACCAGAATTGTATTTATTGTAGGATTGCTAGTATTTTCCAAACCATCCTTTAATACTCCTGTTACAACACGTGGAACATCTCGATCTAAAGTTTTAACACTTAATCCCCTTCTGTACAGTTCGTATTGAGTTTGGTTATAAACATCACCACCGACTCTTAAATCAAGCAGAAAAGAAATATTGAAATTTTTAAAGGTAAGGTTATTAACGAAGCCTAAATTATATTTAGGCGTTCTATCTCCAATTACTGGAAAATCCTGATCGCTACCCAATATAGGCAATCCGGTAGCAGGATTTATTAACAAATCTCCTCTATTATTTCTTTGGTTAACCCAGCCAGCAATTGCCAACGTACTCGCCCCTGGAAAAACAGCTCCTCTCAAACCATTTGCTACCCAAGTATCAGAATCATAAAGCTCTGGCAACTCATCAGCGATGGACAATACGGTACCTTTATTTTTGGTATAGTTTAAAGTCATATCCCAACTAAATCCAGCAGATCTAAACGGCGATCCTTTCAATTGAACTTCAATACCTTTATTCACGACATCGCCACCATTCATTAATCTAATAACCGAACCCGTTCCATAACTAATTCGAGGTGCTATTATTTGCCTGTGACTATTTAATTTATAATAAGTAAAGTCTACACTAATTCTATCTTTTAAAAAACCCATCTCGATACCGGTTTCAAAGTTCCGAGTTTGTTCAGGAACCAGATCCGGATTCCCACCATTTGCGGCATCATAATTAAACCCACCACCAGTAGAATTTACCGTAAGCAACCTCGTAGCTAAAGCATATTGCTTATAAGGTTCTTTACCTGTTATACCATAAGAACCTCTTAATTTCCCACTACTCAGCCATGTTAATTTTTTTACTTCCTCAAGCTCTGTAAAATTAAAAGCTAAACTAGCCGATGGATATGCAAAATAAGGGTTGTTCGGCATTAACCTCGAGGCTGCATCAACACGTCCAGAAACGGTAAGATAAAGTAATGATTGATAACCCAAAACAGCTTGTCCGAACACCCCTGCGTTTCTATACCTTCCAATGAAAAGACGTGCTGATTGTGTTGATGGAAGTGTATTGTTTATACTGTAAAAATTAGGATCGAACATGTTCTGCCCTCTCGCCGAATTTGTGGTATTATTTACATCAGAAAAGTTGGCTCCAACGATATAGGTATTGTTGAATTTACCAAACTTGTGAGTTGCACTAGCGGTAATAGAGCCGTCTAATCTTTTATTCTGTTGCTGATAGGTATTAACTGTACCTCCAGTTGGGGTGGCTGCACTGCCCGAGCCAGAATAAGATTGTGTATGATAAACCGTGATACCATTAGTATTTGATAAATTTGTTCCTAAAATACCTGTTATCGACAACCATTTTGTGGGTTTATAAGAAAGGTTGGCATTTCCAACAATTGCATTTGTTTTATCTTCAGATAGATTTTTGTTTACATCCCAAAATGGGTTATCGCTCTCAAGAAAGATAGTTCCTGTTGTAGTTACTCTATTTCCAACTGGATCAATCCAATTGTTAACATCAAACCTTGAAGGAAAACGCAGCAGCCCCATTAAGTAACCTTGGGCACCCTTGTTTGCTTTCTTGTTATAAGCGTTGGTATAACTAAATCTAGTGGTTACTTTTATCTTATCAGAAACTGGTATCACACCAACTACCGAAGAAACAAATCGTTGATAACGTGTTGTTGGAATAGTACCTTTATTATCTGTATATTCATTAGACCATCTATAAGTTAAACTTTCTTTGCCTCCCTCCACTACAACGTTATGTTTTTGTGCAGATCCCGTTCTAAAAAACGCACCGACATTATCATATATTGGCAAGCCTTCAGCATACTTTGGTCCAAAGAAGTTAAATGATCCGCCATTAAAAATACCATTAGCATCACCTTGTCCATATACCTGCTGTACCTCTGGCGCATTATTAACAGTTTCTATTCTGTAAGAGCCATTGTATGAAACGCTAGATTTTCCTGCCTTTGCCTTTTTGGTAGTAATTACAATTGCGCCACTAGCGCCTAAGTTACCATAAAGCGCCGTTGCCTCAGGCCCCTTTAATATCGTGTAACTCTCAATATCTGCAGGATTAATATCTGATGCTCGGTTGGTGTAATCCTGACTTCTATTGTTTCCATTCATAGCTGTATTGCCTTGATTTAAAACAGAGTTGTCAATAGGCACACCATCTAATACAATCAAAGGAGAGTTGTCGCCTGTCATAGAAACTATACCTCTTAAAATAATTTGCGATGATGCTCCTGGATCTCCCGAAGTTTGGTTTACAAAAAGGCCTGGTACCCTACCTGCAAGACCATTAACAAAATTTTCTCTACCAGTTTGAGTTACTTCATCTCCTTTTACTGTTGGTGTTGAGTAGCCCAAACTGGCTTTGTTTCTATCAATCCCATACGCCGTCACCACAACTTCATTAAGAGTACTGGCGTCTGCCTGCAAAGTCACATTCATTACAGTACTGTTGCCTACTGTTCGCTCTACCGTTTTATAGCCAACATAAGAGAAAGAAAGTTCATCTGTTTTTAGTGCCTTGATGGTAAAATTCCCATCGCTATTGGTTTGCGAAACTATTGAGGTTCCCTTTACACGTATGGATACGCCAGGAATTGGGCCATCGCCAGAGCTGACCTTGCCGGTGATGGTTGCCTGCTGCGCAAATACTTGAGCAAGGAGCATAACCATACCGATAAAACTAAAGAGTAGTTTTTTCTTCATAATTAGTTAGTAAGAAAGTTGGTTTATAGGGGTTGTTGTTTGTTCCGGTTTATTAAACATGCAGATTACCGCATACTTAATAATAGTTATGTAAATATGATGAATGTTTTTAATATAAAAAACAATTATCTGAACTATTTAGTGTGAAGTAGCGATATTTAATTGCACAAAAACGCATAAACACGCAAATTATTGAAAAGTATTTTTATTTTCGTGTAAACCAAACTTTACGATGCTTAAAAAAGAACGCCATGATTTTATTATGCGCCAAATCAATTTGCACAACCGAGTGCTTACTTCTGATTTGGTACAATTGCTAAATGTTTCAGAGGATACCATCAGGCGAGACCTTCAGGAACTTGTTGATGAAGGAAAATTATTTAAAGTTCATGGCGGCGCACTCTCCAAATCTTACCATAGTTCATTTGATGATAGTACGGTTTATGCCAGAGACAGCAAAATTGGCATTGCTAAAAAAGCTATTTCATTAATTAAAGATGGGATGGTTGTTTTAACGGGTGGCGGAACCACAATTTTAGAATTTGTGAAGCAGCTGCCACAACAAATCGAAGCTACTTTTTTTACGATAAGTCCGCTGGTAGCCGTTGAGTTGGCGAAATATGATAATATTGAAGTTGTATTAATTGGAGGATTATTTTCTAAAAACTCACAGGTAACTTACGGAGGGCATGTGATTACACAATTATCTGAAATAAAAGCTGATTTATGTTTGATGGGAACCAGTGCTATCCATCCTACAGATGGGCTAACAGATACGTACTGGGAAATTAACCAATTGAAAAAGGCAATGATTGCCTGTTCCAAAAAGACTGCGGTGCTTTGCATCTCTGAAAAATTAGATATTTCTTTAAGATTAAAAGTTTGCCCAATTGAAAGCATCAGCTATTTAGTAACTGAACTAGATGAGCAGAATGATGCACTGGCCAACTATCGTACAAAAGACCTTAATATTTTGTAAATAAAAAAGGGTTCCGAAATTTCGAAACCCTTTTGCTCATTTTTAGAAAGCAGGATCGGTTGGTGTATTTGTGTTGTTGTCTCTCTCCTGAAAAGGATAAGGAAAGAAATTACGTTTGCGATCTGCCAGCGGCTGATTAAATCTTCTCATATCTTCAAGTTTCAAGCCCGACATAAAAAGCTCAATACTGCGGTGTTTGTAAATTAAATCTAAAAGTTGCTGCTGGGTATAAGTTCCGGTTAAGGCAGGCAAGTTCGCTCCTAGGCCGAAAGGATCTGTCGCTGCAGCTTTGGTGACAACCTTATTAAGCTCTGTTAACGAACTCGTTAAGTTTGGCGATGCTTGTCGTGCATAAGCTTCTGCTTTAATCAAAGTAATTTCTCCAGGCAAATAAACAGGAATTTGTGTAAACGTACCTGCTCCGAAACCATTAATCCGAACCGTCGTATTTACGACAGTGTAAAAGGGGATTCGCTGATCGGCCGCATCCGGAACATTTGCTCCTGTTTGACCCAGACTTAAATTTTTCGGTTGGATAACATTGTTTGTCGAGGTCGCGATCTCAAAAATCGGGTTTAAGTTCAACGCATCGTAAGTAAAAGTAGATCTTTTAGTTAAATCAACCGCGTTAGCTGCAGTTAATGCCAATGTGTAATTACCCGCAAATAATGCATAACGGGCTTTCAGGGCATTTAACGTATTTGGAATGTCAATACCTGCCGGGATATTTCCGCTAAATGAAGTGCTGATTGGGTTCGCAGCAATTACCGCCAACGCGTTATCAATGGTGGCAATAGCTTTGTTGAATCCATCAACCCTGCTAATAAAAGCCACATTCTGCCCGGTAGACGCCGGAACTCTTTCCCAATACTCAGATAAATTCCCCAAGGCCAAAGCTTTAAAAATACTGGCATGTGCAATTAAACCGGCCGCATAGTTCTTATCTGGCAGATTAGCAGCATTGTTGATCACATTATCCGCATCGAAAATAATTTTATTCGACCCGGCCCAAACATTCAACAAAACCGAATTGGTCCCATCAACCTGAACACCCCCGGCAACCAGTCTTTCTTCATTCGTATTCCCCGTGTTAATAGAGATCAATTCATTAGTTGTTAATCCGTTTAACGTAATCGAGGCATATAGAACACCTGCCCTGGTAGTGGAAAAGTTTTTTTGCAAACCAACGGTAACACCCGTTAATCCCTTCGCCGAGGTCAGTACATCATCAGCGGTAGCTGCATTTGGGTTTAAGTATTCCTTTTTACAAGCACTTGAAAAAGCAACAGTTGTAAGCAGAAATGCATAACCTATATATTTTGATTTTAAATTTTTCATAATAAGTTTTTTTATTTAGAACCTTGCTTGTAAACCTAATGAGTAAGTACGTGGAATTGGCACAGAACCAAAATCGATATTTCTTAAAATTGTCGACTGACCACCAGAGTTCAGCTCCGGATCGTAACCTTTGTAATTATCCCACGAAATCAGGTTTCTGCCACTTAAGTTAACGGTTAAGCTTTTGATAAATTTAACCTGGCCGATATTATAGCTCAGGGAGATTTCTCTTAGTTTAACAAACGACCCATCATCGATACGCCATTCTTCAACATTATATGCACCAGCTACGTAACCCCTTGGTAATTGACCAGTTTGTTCTGCTTCTGCAACCTTGCCATTACCTACTCCTTGGCGGGTTCTCCAATCTGCATTCCATACATCACCGCCTTGAACAGCATCCAATTGAATGTGTAAGCTTAATTTCTTGTACGTAAAATCGTTCACAAACGACCCTGTGTAATCCGGATTTGGATCGCCAATCACCTTACGAAGAACGGTTCCTGTAGGCTGCCCTCCAGTTCTCGAAGTTTCATAAGTTGTAGCTGATGTTTGAGTTCCTCTCTCTGTTTGCGGAATGCCTTGAGCATTCAACAACAGACTTCCATCAGGATTACGGGCGAAAAACGTTCCGTAGAATACACCTACCGGATAACCATCTGTAATAGATACCGGCGCACCTGCGTTAGTTGCAATTAACCTTTGCGCACCTGAACCCACAATTTTATTTCTGTTTCTGTTGAAGATCACGGTTGAGGTCCATGAGAAATTATCACTTTTCAATGGAACACCTGTCAGCATTAGTTCAAAACCTTTATTTTTAAGTGTTCCACCGATATTATTTAACAAGCTTGAATAGCCAGTTGTTGGTGCAATTACTACCGGGAGTAAAAAATCGCTAATGTTCTTATTGTAATAGCTAAAAGTTAGTCCTAAACGATTATTAAAGAAGGCCATGTCAGTACCAATTTCTAATTCTTTTTGACGTTCAGGCTTTACATTTGTATTAGCTAAGGTACTTAGGGATGTTAATGAAGTTTTACTGTTTAACGCACTTGGTAGGTATACATTAAACCTTTCATAAGCTCCGATACCTGTTAAGTTACCTGATTGCCCATAAGCAGCCCGTAGCTTGAATGCATTCCACCAGGATGATACGCCAAAATCTTTCCAGTAATCTGCAGACGAAAGCACATAACTCACATTTGCTTTTGGATAATATTGCGTTCTGTTTGCCTCACCAAACACAGTAGATTGATCAACTCTGATTGCTCCAGTTACAAACAAATGATCTTTATACTTAAAGTTTTGTTGCAAATAAGCACCACTAATAGAAAATTCTGAACGGCTATCGCTGTTTGGAAGAATAGTACTTGCTCCATTTACCACCTGAACAAATGGCGCTAAACCACGGCCGTTAAGTAAGCTAAAAAGATCTTTCTGGTACTGATAAGAACCACCCAATTGCGTGGTTGAACTCAATAAATCGGTAATCTTTGTATCGTAGGTAAAGTTCAACTCGTTGTTAAATAAAGTAGTAGTTGCGTTCGCTGCACTGGCATAACCATTTAATGAGGGGTCTAAAGTTGGACCACCACCATAAAAACCTGTACTTACATTATATGCAAATGGTGGGATATAAGTTGTTCCATTCTGTATCGAATTATCAACGCCCATGGTGTAATCGATGGTTAGATTTTTAACCGGCGTTAGTTTTAAACCTGTATTTGCGATAATGCGATTAGTAAACTGGCGCTGTTTTATATCCTCGATTACAGAAACCGGATTTACACGGCCGCGTTCTCCAATCGCTTTTAAGTTACCCAAGGCATCTCTTGCAAAAATATCGTGGAAGTTACCGATGATCGTTACCGAGTTCATTGGCGAGAAGAAGGAGTTTCCATCTGGCTTCTCATTAGCATCGCTATGAACAAAGTTAAAACCCGCAGTTAATTTTGCCCATTTGTTAATGGTTTGATCCAGGTTTGCCCTGAAATTCATTCTTCTGAAATCAGTATTTTTAATAATTCCCTGATTAGAAAAATAACCTGCCGAAGTATAAAATTTTGTATTGTCATTTCCACCAGAAACTGATACCGAATTATCGGTTCCAACTCCCGTTCTAAAAATATAATCCTGGTAATTGTAACGGGTTACCGGTGTTGTTGTGGTTAATGTTGGGGTTAAGACATCCTGCGTAACCAAATCAACCGAACCACCAAATTTTGTTGGCGATTGATTCACATCAATTTGTTTACGCAGTTCACTTATAGTTAAACTGGTGTTAAAACTTACTTGTGGCACGCCGGTTTTACCTCTTTTGGTAAAAATCTGAATTACACCTGCGTTGGCTCTCGATCCATAAATAGCTGCAGCTGCTGCACCATTCAAAACCTCAATACGATCAATATCTGCAGGACTAATATCTACCATTCTATTTTGGCCGATACTTCCCACGAAGTTTCCTCCATCATAATTGGCTGAAGTATTGGTTACCCTGGTGGTAGAGTTGTTTACAATTACACCATCAATAATATACAAGGGTTCAGATGATGAGTTTACTGAGCTTACCCCTCTTAACCGAACTGAAATTCCACCTGCCGGATCGCCAGAGTTTTGGCTGATTTGTGCACCTGGCGTTTTTCCTTGAAGCGAAGCTAAAGCATTTCCACTCGGCGCTTTATTTAAATCATCTCCTTTAACCGTACTCACATAACTACCTAGTTGTTTTCTCGTTGTTCCCTGTGAAGTTCCGGTTACAATTACTTCATCCAGCCCTACTGCATCGGCACTTAAGCTCGTGCTAGATTGGACCTGATCACTTGTACCTAATGTGATGGATTGAGTTTTGCTCTTGTAACCCACAAACGAGAACTGAAGCTGATAATTTCCAGCGGCCAAATCAACAGAGAAAGTGTATGCACCGTTTGCATTTGTACTGGTTGCTAAGTTTGTATTTAAGATTTTAACAACAACGCCAGGAACCGGATCGTTGTTAGCGGCATCAGTAACTTTACCACTAATGGTATAGCGCTTGGTTTGTGCCTGGGCCATCCCTGTAAATAAAAGCAGCAGAAATGGGATCATCAAAATTGCAAAAAATCTTGTTGACCATTTTAGGTAACTTTTTTCCATAAAATTTGGTTTTGTTGATTAATATTAGAGTTTTAACAAATTTAGTAAAATACCCAACAAAGCAAATTTTAATTCGAAGCAAAGCGCTTTACAAAATAATAACAAAGTATTAAGCCGGCAGACTTATTTTCCCCATGCAAACCGATGGAACCCCTTGCCTGTTACCAAAGTTGATGGGTTGCCCACAGAGCGTCTCATTGGCTAAAACGGCAAATAAAACAGCTTCCTTCGCATCAGGGTTAATGGCTAAATCATCCGTAGTAAAGAAATTTGAATGTGGCAGGTTCTTTTTTAACAATTCTACCAGCAGCGGATTATGCATGCCGCCACCGCTCATAAAAACCTGAGCCTTTGCCTCATTACCAAAACATTTTTTTATTGCCGCTGAAATGCTATCTGCCGAGAAGTGACAAAGTGTGGCCATTACATCAGCTGTGCTTATATTTTGTGTAGATGACTGGTCTTGAGCCTTTTTTAAATACTCCAGATTAAAAAGCTCTGGACCAGTGGTTTTTGGAAAAGCAATCTCAAAAAAATCGCACTTTAATAGTTCCTTTAGCAAGACCTCGTTCATTGTTCCAGATTTCGCAACTGCTCCGTCTTTATCGTAAAACTGGTTGTAATGCTGTTGCATAAACTGATCCATCAACGTATTACCTGGCCCAACATCAGTTGAAAAAATTTCTGATGCCTTAAGGTTTCCTGGTAAATAGGTAAAGTTTGCGATGCCCCCAATATTGAGCATTACCCGGTCTTCATCTTTTTTTGAAAAAATCAAGTAATCGCCATAAACCGCTAGCGGGGCACCCTCACCTCCTGCAGCCAAATGTTTCTGCCTGAAATCGGATAGGGTAATAATCCCCGTTTTCACCGCAATATGATCGCCATCGCCAATTTGCAATGTTCCGTTTGGATAATCCTTTAGTTTATGAAGTGACTTTGGTGCATGAAAAATGGTTTGCCCATGGCTCGCGATAAAATCAATATCCTCATTTTTGTAACCCCATTCTTTTAAAGCCTGGTTAATCAGTTCGGCATGTGTGTTGGCTATGTGTTCATTCATCAGGCAAACCAGCTCCAGATCAACCTGTTTTTTTGAGAAAATGGCTTTAATTTTAGCCCTGAAGTCATCTGTATAACCACCCGTTTTGAATGCAAGAATTTCGATTGCAGTTTCAGCACCACTCCCGCTAACCGCACACAGTGCAATATCCAAACCATCCATTGATGTTCCACTCATTAGGCCAATAATTAATCGTTGCTCCTTTTGGGCTTTGGTATAAAGATTTTGTATCTGAATATTCATAATTATTTAAAAAATGATCAAACGTTTGTTTGCGGTTTGAGATGAATTTTATGGAAATACTTGCAATAAAAGTAAATAACCTTTGTTAAAATTCGGGCATAACTCTCTATATTTACTGCTCCGTACATTAAAATCCATAAATAAAATGGCTAGATTAAATCTACTGGAGGAGACACGTTTTGAAAAACTCCCTGTCAGCGTGTTCGACAATCCAAAAATTGCTTCCATTAATGTGGCGCATAGAATTGCCAACCTCATTAAATCAAAACAAGCAAGTAACGCACCTGCAGTACTGGGCTTAGCAACAGGTGTTACCCCAATTGCAGTTTATGCCGAACTGGTTAGACTGCACAAAGAAGAGGGTTTAAGTTTCAAAAATGTAATTACTTTTAATTTGGATGAATATTATCCAATGCAGCCAACAGCAGCGCAAAGTTACGTTACGTTTATGAACGAAAACCTTTTCGATCACATTGATATCGATAAGAACAATGTTCACATTCCGGATGGAACACTTCCTTTAGAGGATATTCCGGCTTTCTGTTTAGATTACGAAAAGAAAATCGGTGACCTTGGCGGACTGGATATTCAGATTTTGGGTATTGGTCGTACCGGTCACATTGGCTTCAATGAGCCTGGCTCTGCACCAAACTCTGGAACACGTTTGGTTACGCTTGATGATTTGACCCGCCGTGATGCTGCCCGCGATTTTGGCGGAAAGGCTTTTGTGCCAACCAAAGCCATTACCATGGGTATTGGTACCATCTTCAAAGCAAGAGAAATCATTTTAATGGCCTGGAGCCGTAAAAAAGCTTCAATTATTAAAAAAGCTGTTGAAGGCGAAATCTCTGGCGATGTTCCGGCGACTTATTTGCAACTTTCGGAACACGTCGAATTTATTTTAGATACTCCTGCAGCTGCCGACCTTACCCGTTTTGATACGCCTTGGCTGGTTAAAGATTGTGTTTGGACTGATAGCCTGATTCGCAAAGCGGTGATCTGGCTAGCCAATACGCTCAAAAAACCTGTTCTGAAATTAACGGAAGACGATTATAACAATAATGGTATGGCGCAACTGGCTACCGAAAAAGGCCCAGTTTATAATATCAACATTCATATCTTCAATAAACTACAACATACCATTACCGGCTGGCCGGGAGGAAAACCAAATGCTGACGATTCTCAGCGCCCTGAAAGAGCTGAACCTGCTAAAAAACGGGTAATTATTTTCTCTCCACATCCTGATGATGATGTAATTTCGATGGGTGGTACATTCATCCGTCTGGTTGATCAAAAACATGATGTTCACGTGGCTTATCAAACATCTGGCAATACTGCCGTATGGGATGATGATGCATTACGGTTCGTGGAGTTCAATGTAGATTTTACGGAAAAGATGGGGCTAGACAATACACATTTGAAAGATCTCTACAATCGCATGCGAGAGTTTATCGACCATAAAAGACCTAACCAGGTAGATACGCCAGAGATTCAGACCGTGAAAGGCTTAATCAGAAAAGGCGAAGCCATTGCCGGCGCCCGCTATTGCGGTTTAGAAGATGATCATATTCATTTCCAGGCACTTCCATTTTATGAAAGTGGGAAAAACCAGAAAAATCCGGTTACTGATGCCGATATTGAGCTTACAATGGAGCTTTTACAACAAGTAAAACCCGAACAGGTTTTCGCGGCTGGAGATTTTGAAGACCCACATGGAACGCACATCGTTTGTTTTAACATTATTTTGGAGGCATTAACGCGTTTGCGTAAAACCGAAGCATGGGCACAAGATTGCTGGTTGTGGATGTACCGTGGCGCATGGCATGAATTTGAAACTCATGAAATTGAGATGGCTGTTCCAATTTCTCCTCAGGAATTAGAGCGTAAAAGAAATGCGATTTTCAAACACCAGAGCCAGAAAGATAGGGCAGTATTTCCTGGCGATGATTCGAGAGAATTCTGGCAACGTGCTGAAGACCGTAACCGTGAAACCGCAAAAGCTTACGACGATTTAGGTTTAGCAGAATATGAAGCGATGGAAGCTTTTGTCCGGTGGAAATTCCAAGACTAAATCATCACAATATAATCCCCGTTTTACAAGAAGCGGGGATTTTTTTTAATAAATTCAGCAGTTAGATTTTCAGTGTTGATTGCCTGCCAACAACCGTTGGCTTTAACACAACATGTTCAATATGCTGATAAGGCCTTTCTTGCTTAATCATTTTTAAGAACATTTTTGCACACTCTTTTCCAATTTGTGTGGGTTGTTGGTCTATTGTAGACAAATTTGGGCTAATGTATTCGGAGAAAACTTCGTTAGCAAAACCAATCACACCAATTTCTGGTGGTGTTTTACCCACTTCTTTTAACTTTTTAATTACACCTAATGCCGTAAAATCATCGGCAGCAACTATTGCATCTGGCTTATTTTTCATTTGCAGCAATTTCTCAGTCCCTAGTTCACCATCTGCAACAGATAATCCTCCATAGATGATATACTCTTCCAAAAGTGGCAACTGATGATCAGCTAATGCCGCCTTATATCCCTGCAAGCGATTATTGAAAATTTGAATTTGATGGACAGTGGTAATGAAAGCGATGTTTTTATAGCCTATTTTTATGAGATGCTGAGTAGCTACATAACCGGCTTCAAAATCATTTAAGGTAATTGTCGGAACATTCAAAACACCATGAACACGATCGAAAAGTATGAGTGGTTTGTTTTGGTTAATGATTTCTTCAAAATGTGCAACATCAACGGTTTCTAGCGACATTGATGCAATAATGCCATCAACCTGCGCTTCTAACAATGTTCTAACGCCATTAATTTCATTTTCAACCGATTCATTTGACTGATAAATAATTACGCGGTACCCATATTCTTTTAAGCCATCCTCAATAAAATGGATGATGGAAGCAAAAAACTGAGCCTGTACACTTGGAACAATTACGCCAACAGTATGTGTTTTCCCTGATTTTAATGCAGAAGCAAGTTTGTTTGGACTGTAATTAAGCCTCTTCGCTGTTTCAATTACCGCTTTTTTTGTTGCATCGCTTATTGCAGGGAAACCGCTTAACGCCCTTGATACCGTCGAAACCGTAATATTAAGTGCTTTAGCAATATCGTATATGGTTGTCTTTTTATTCAATTATTAAAGCATTTAAGTACCCGTTTACCATATGCAACCGGCCAGGTAATTTAGGAATTATACCTTAATGATGATGTTCTTTTTATACATGACGTATAACAGAATATAAAACCCAAGCACATAAGTGATGGCCCATACTAATGATGCGTTGATAGGTGAAAAATATGGGGTATAAAAAGTGGTATAAAACTTTTCTAATAATGCAGTTTTGGAGCCATCGGCATTCGTAATTTTAATCAGGTTTAAAACGCGGGGCATTAATCCGGCAAGAAAAAAAACAGTTATTGCATTTACACCATAAACAACAAAAGGCGTGGTGATTTTTTTGTAGCCCTGAACATCTATCAGCCAAAAACAAAGTGCAAGTCCAATGGAAGCCAACCCGCCTGCATATAGCACATAAGAACTCGTCCAAAGTGATTTGTTTATTGGAAATTGAAGATCCCAAAGTAAGCCCAAAATAACCGCAGCAATTCCCGCGGTAAACAGCCAGGCTACCTTTGTTGCGTTGTCAATATCTTTTCTACGCATCCACACACCTACCAATATCCCGAATAAGCAGGTTCCAATTGCCGGAAGCGTACTTAAAATACCCTCAGGATCCCAGGTTTTTGCAGCTGCCCAAGTATGCGATTCGGTCAAAATTCCACGATCAATCCATGCGGCCAGATTAGTTTCCTTTTCCAAATTTGGATAACCAACGCCTGGAACCGGAACAAAAGTCATTAATGCCCAATACACCGCAAGAATGGTAATAAAAAGTTTAAAGATTGCTTTGTTCGAAAATTTAAGAAAGATGATACTGCTTAAAATGAACACAATCCCGATACGCTGTAGCACACCTAATAAACGAACAGTTTGAAAAGCTTCCACAAAACTTTTCCCATCAATCATCACCGCCATCAGCTTACCAAATATAGCGAGAAAAAAGCCCAGTAAATAAAGTGTAAAACCGCGTTTAATGGCTTTGATTATTGTTTTTTGGTGTGTAGCTGGGTTTGCTCTACTGCTGCTCATCGCAAAGGCAATTGATACGCCTACAATCCACAGGAAAAATGGGAAAATTAAATCAGTTGGTGTACAGCCATTCCACTCGGCGTGTTCCAGTGGCGCATAAATATGGCCCCAACTGCCTGGGTTGTTAACCAAAATCATTGCAGCGACAGTTAATCCCCTAAAAAAATCAAGAGAAAGCAATCGTTGTTTAGGGTCGGTCATGATTTTTTTTGGTTGATCAAACTAAATTAAAGCTTTGTGTTTATAAAGCGAAATATTAATCACGATAATTCGACCCAACCTATTCTTTTGCCAAAGGAATTTCTACACCGACTGGTCCGCTAGGATCGCTTTCGTTTTTCAACCGATCAAGGGCCGTAACCAGATAACTGTATCTTTTTCCGGCTTCAGCTGTTGTATCTATAAACGATAGATAGTCCTCAAAACTGATTTTGAGAATATTTTTCGGATCAAGTGTAGATATCTTCTCCCCTTCTGCAAAACGGTAAATCACAAAACCTGAAGCGGTTTCGCCATCCTTAGCCTTCAACGGATTTTGCCATTTCAAATGAACCCCATCTTTAAGTGCATCAACAGTTAAAGCCTGTGGCTCATTCGGTGGAACTTCATCTAACCAGGGCATTTGCGGAGGCAAGGCCTGATACTTATACAGATCATTTTTAAGGGAATCGGCAACCGATCTGGCAACAGTACTTAATGATTTTGAACTGAAGTAAACACTGCCTTGTATGCGGTTACTCTCCCGGAGATAGCGTACTTGCCTCGGCACTTCCGAAAGGTTTTTCCATGCGGCTTCCGCCCTTGAATTTACCAGGTAAGCACCCTGACCAATGTAAACATGCCTGCCATAACTGTTATTGCTCCACCAATCTACCAATGTTCCGAAAGGTGCCACCCTTCTGGTAAATGTAAAATATATCTGTGGATTAATATAATCTACCCAGCCTTCCTTAACCCATTTGCGGCTATCGGCAAAAAGTTCTGCATAGTTTGATAAACCACTTGTGGCTGAACCCTCTGGGTCTTCGTATTTGTTACGCCAAATACCAAATGGACTCACACCGAACTTCACCCATTTTTTATAATGGTGAATGCTGTCATCAAGTTGTTTAATCAACATGTCTACGTTGTTTCTGCGCCAGTCTCTGATGTCAGTAAAGTTATTGGGGAATTTACCAAAGGTAGCGGCATCATTAATGCTTTGTCCCTCAATTTTATAAGGATAGAAATAATCATCAAAATGAATTCCATCCACATCATAACCTTTCACCACGTCTAAAATTACCTGCACAATATATTCTCTTACATCAGGAATACCCGGATCAAACTGTTTCTTTCCGCCGTAGGTAAAAAACCAATCCGGATGTTTCCGGAAGGCATGATCTTCATGTAAAACGCTGCTGCTGCTCATACTTGCACGGTATGGGTTAAACCATGCATGTAATTCCATCCCTCTAAAGTGTGCTTCTTTGATGGCAAATGCCAATGGATCATAGCCAGCCGCTGGCGCCAAACCTTGTTTGCCCATTAACCATTGGCTCCAGGGTTCTCTTGATTTGGCATAAAATGAATCGCCTGCTGGCCGAACCTGTAAAATGATGGCATTCATGCCCTGGGCTTTGTGCCTTTCCATAATGCCAATCAGTTCTTGTTTTTGCTGATCAATGGTTAAACCAGGCCGCGATGGCCAATCGATATTGGTTACGGTAGCCACCCAAACGCCTCTAAACTCTCTTTTTGGTGCAATTTTTGTTAAAGGTTGTGCATTTAATATATAAGGTATTACAATAAAAGATAAAAGTGCGTATAGAAAGTTTTTAAGCATTATTATGTCTTGTTTTTTATTCGGGATGTGTATTTGTGTTAATTTTAATACAAATCAACATTAGCAATTAAACGATTTTTTTTAAAAACTCTTATAAGTTTATTAAAAATTATAATTTGCGCCCTGCTAAAATCTATTGTGTACTCCATTTACCTATGGAACAACAAAAGTATATTAATTTAAGAAGATACAGCATTATTAAAAATGGAACCACAAAAGATTAATAAAGGCGATAGAAACAAAATTTACTTTCTGGTTATTGTAATAGCCGCCCTTATTGGAACAAACGCCTACCTTTTTTTTAAAGATCGACAGCAAAGCGAAAGATTTGTTACGGTGAGCACGGAGAAAGATAAACTACGTTTAGAGGTGGAAAAGATTGAGGTGGAATTGGATAAAGTAGAAGCCTTAAATCTGGATCTTAACGAAAAACTTGTTGAAGAGCAAAAGTTGGCAAGAGAAAAAATTGCCGAATTAAAGCTTGCTTTAGAGAAGGGCGAAATTACACAAGGTGAACTCGACAAGGCAAACAGCCAAATAAATGAATTAAAAACTTTCGTAAAAAATTATAACGACCAGGTTATTCAGTTGCAAAAGGATAATATTTTCCTGAAAAATAGCCGTGACAGTTTAGAGAATACGTTACGCAACCTGAATAGCAAAACTTCAAATCTGGAAACTGAAAACTCAACTTTAAATGCGAAAGTAAAAACAGCTTCGGCTTTGAAACTTCAAAGTGCAGAAATTGTAGCTTTCAGAACGAAATCGAGCGGTAAAAAAATAGAAGTCACCAAATCATCAAGCGCAGAAAAATTAAGCGTTCGGTTTAATATTATCCCGAATGAACTGGCAGAAAAAGGTCATCACAATATCTATTTAAGGGTATTTGATCCGGCAGGGAATTTATTAGCTGATGAAGGCAATCGTTTTGAAGCCGATGGCCAGGAAATGCAATACAGCCATTCTATCTATATCAATTACAATAATGATGACAGCACCTATGTTATCGACTGGAAAAACCCAAAAGACTTCATAAAAGGTATTTACACGGTTATCCTGTATGCAGATGGAAACACAATGGGCAAGGCCCAAGTTGATCTTCGATAATTTTCCTCAAAAATTTATTAAGCTAGCGGAAACGTTAGGTAAAAAGTTGTTCCAAGATCAATAACGGAAGTAAAAGTGATCGTTCCACCTGCGTTTTCAACTGCTTGCTTAACAAAGGCCAAGCCCAATCCCGTTCCAGAAGATTTTGTGGTAAAGTTTGGCACAAAAATCTTATCATGTAACATTGCCGGGATACCTTTCCCATTATCTTTAATTTCGATGTAAGCATTCGCCTCATCGTTATAAATTACGGCAGTAATGCAGCAATGCGATTCATCGTCAATAGCCTCAATGGCATTTTTAAACAAGTTATTAAACGTTCTCAATAATTGGTCATGATCGGCGAGAATGCGAACATACCGATCAGATTTGTTTAAGACATTAATTTCTACATTGTCGCTGTTTTTATAAACCTGGCGGGCCTGTTCGATTACCGGCATCACCTCAAGTTTTTCCAGATTCGTATCCGGCATCCGGGCGAAATTTGAAAATTCAGAAGCGATTTTTGAAAGACTTTCTATTTGTTCAATAAAAGATTTACTGAATTTGTTGAACTTGTTTTCGAAATTTGGATCGTTTTCTCTCCACGATTTTTCCAGGAGCTGAACGCCAAGTTTTAAAGGTGTCAATGGATTTTTAATCTCATGTGCCACTTGTTTTGCCATTTCACGCCAGGCACTTTCACGCTCGGAACGGGCAAGTTTAACCGCACTGGCTTCAAGGGCTGCAATCATGCTGTTATATTCTTTAATCAACGATCCAATTTCATCATGCCTGCGCCAAACAATAGGCTCATTTCTTTGTCCAATTCGGGTTCTGCTGATGTTTTCCTGGATGAAAGTAAGCGGACTTGTAATTTGATTGGCCAAAAACACCGCTAAAACCCCTACTGCAACAAAAACCAGGGCATAAATATTAATCAGATTACTCACGAAGAGCGCAATTTTATCTGAATACTCTTCTTCATTGGAGTAATTGGGCAATCCAATATAGGCGATGGTTTTATTCTGAGCATTTCTGATGGGCGCATAGGCTGCGGCATAAGTTAAGCTTCCAATTTTTTCAAAGGGGTTGATGTATTCAGATCGTTTTAATTTATCTAAATAAGCGTAAGCTAATGGCCCCATTTTCCTCCCGATTACTTTTGAATTGTACAATTTTGGATAAGTTGTCATTAACAAATTGCCCTGCGTATCGTATAGGTTTAAATCGGCATTGTTGATATCCGCGAAATTATTAAAATCGGCCACGGCATCTTCATCATTGGTAATCCCGTTGCTAAACACCTGCTTCTCATAGTTCTGTTGAACCTTCCTGATTTTATCTTTTATGGAAGCGGTTTGTTGCCCCCGGTATTCCCGATCCATGTAATAATAGGTTACCCAGCCTACAATTAATAAGGTAGCTACAACCGATAGCACAATAGAGAGTTGAATTCGCGTTTTGTACAAAATCTTGTTTGCGTTGATCATCAGTGACCGGTTGATACTAAACCAGCCGACACGTTCATCATCAAGATTTTTGATTAACCAAATTAATCCATAGAGTACAAGGGAGAAAATGATGAATACTAAAAAGAAGAACGATAATGCAGCCAATCGCTCCACATAATCAACTTTTTGTTTACTAATCACCACCATTTTGCTTGCTGTAGGTTTATAAATCAGGTGACTATAGTCCTGGTCAGCATCACTACTGGTGATAAAATCATCCTTTTTCCCTTTAAAAATATATCCATCGAGCGGATAAGTATAATTCCCTGATTGATTTAATAGCCTATTATTGCTGTAGAGCGCAATAGAATAACCTCTAAAATCCTCATCCCTGATGAGTTTTTGGTCGCCAAGCAGATCGGGCAAGCGGTTATTGTAGTTATAAGGTTTTGATCGGAGTTCGATAACCAGTGACCCCAGTAAATTACCCTTATTTACCACAGAAATAATTCCAAAATAATCCTGGTAGCCGAATGTATTGTTTACCTGGTAAAAGTAATTTGCTCCATCAATTTTAACCGATCCCGATTCAACCAACCCTTTATATTTTTTAAAAGGTTGCCCGTTAGGATTGCTGATATCTAATCCCGTTTTATCATAAGGATAGATTTGGTAATCGTATCGGCTCAAGTAACCATCCAGGTAGTTTTTAATGTGATTTTTGAGCACTGCGTAATTCGATTTACCATTCTGATTAAAATATCGAATCAAAAATTCATCTTTCAACAACTGCCCTTCCAGGCTCCCTAAAGCCACAATTGCATTTGGATCTTCTGATGATTGTACTTTACGTGCCAGAGGCTCCCGCAAGTTCCGCTCGGTAATGTCTTTGTATTTTATATATTTAATCGATGTATTAAAGGCCAGGCAAAAGAAAACGATGGCAAACAGCCCAACAGAAAATTTTGCTTTTTCATCGTAAATACTTCTGCAAACAATAAACAGGATGAGTGCAAAAACGATGAAAAAGGCAGTAAAATCAGTGGCAAGCCTGTAAATAAAAACGGCAGCGAAACCACTCAAAAATATAACTAATCGCTCTTTGTTGGTTACATTTAGCTGCTTACTTACGGTAGCTGTTATCACGGTAATCAAATAAATTTGAAACCATACCAGGCAAAGAATAACAATACTTACCCAACTTGTGCCGCTTAACTTTAAGATATTAATAATCTCGAAATTGATTTTGGAGTTATAAATCAAACCGAAAAAAACCTCATCACTGAAATAAGCTATTGTAGCTATAAGACCTAAAAACAGTCCATGGATAATAATGCCTAACACTTTGCTTTTCCTGATCCAGGTGCCAAATTTGTATTGCTCTTTATGATTGTACATAAATAGCAATAACCATGTTAAGGTAAATACATTGAGCAGAAAATCGCCCAGTGACGGCATCAGAAAACTCTCAGAGTAGATCCTTGGATCGAAAAGATCGAGCGGGAAGCGGTGATTAAACCAGCCATAATATAAATCAGAAAGCCTGAACGACAGGAAGAAAACCAGCAGCAACAGCGTTCCCCATACAATATGTCCTTTTCTGGCAATAAATGAACTTAACGAGTTGAAGAACATGCAAATGCTTAGCATTCCGGCTACAAAAAGCCATAGCTGGGTTGCAGAATAATAATCATCAACATAACCCGGTTTAACCTTTAAACCAAAGAGAAACTTGTTGTCGATACTTTTGATGCTGTAAACATCTTTATCCGTAAATGATGCTAAGGTTAATAGCTGTGAACTCGACAGGAGCGGATCCAGATCATTTTTGAAGTATTTGGTTTCCTTAAAAGGGTATTGTGATTGTATGGAAATCAGGAAGATTAAGCTGAAATCGCCCTGTGTACTTTTAATTACTTCATACCAGCCATTTGAGAAAAATAGAACGGAGCTTCCTTCTTTAATTGTAAGGGGATCAATATCCGTAACGCGATAGGTACTCCAGAATTTTAACTGATTATTTTGAAAGGTGAGTAGGTTAATTCCCTTCACTTTCCTATAAACGTCCAAAAATTCGATGGCATCTTTCGGATTATCGTGGAGTTGCTTAGCCTTTTTAATTTCATTCTTATCGGCCAAAAAAGCGGCAACATCTCGCTCTTTCAGTAGTAAATTTTGTTGAACTTCCTTTGCATCACGTTCCAGCAACTCATTTTTAGTGGTAAATCTGCTCAAAGAAATCGAAGTAACAATGAGGCAACAACCTAAAATAAGCAGCAGAAATCTAATTTTTACACCAAAGCTCAATTTCATCTATTTCGATAAAGATATTAAATATTGATAAAAAACAACGCCATAAACGGTTTGTTTATGGCGTCGAAAAAATATTGTAATGTGTGCTAAAGTTAAGCTACAACGGCACTACTGGTTTGTACTTCGCGACTTACCTTTTTCACCAAACCTTGCAATACGTTGCCTGGTCCTACTTCAACAAACTCTGTTGCACCATCTGCAAGCATATTCGATACGGTTTGAGTCCAACGTACGGCGCCTGTTAATTGTTTGATCAGGTTTTCTTTAATTTGAGCCGGATCTGTATACGGTTTTGCATCAACATTCTGATAAACCGGGCAAATTGGAGCCGAGATATTTGTTGCTTCTATTGCAGCCTGTAATTCAATTTTTGCAGGCTCCATTAGTGGAGAATGAAATGCACCACCTACATTTAGTTTCAAAGCCCGTTTAGCACCAGCTTCTGTAAGTTTGGCGCATGCGAAATCGATACCTTCAATGCTCCCTGAAATAACCAGTTGCCCCGGGCAGTTATAATTTGCAGGAACAACAACAGCATCAACCTCAGCACAAATTTTTTCAACTACATCATCAGCTAAGCCTAAAATCGCAGCCATGGTAGATGGTTGTGCTTCACAGGCTTTTTGCATGGCGTTTGCCCGGGCAATTACTAACCTTAAGCCATCTTCAAAACTCAAAGCATTCGCCGCAACCAAAGAAGAAAATTCACCTAATGAATGACCGGCTACCATATCAGGTTTAAAATCATCACCTAAAACCTTTGCTAAAATTACTGAATGTAAAAAGATAGCCGGTTGTGTAACATTGGTTTGTTTTAATTCTTCATCTGTTCCGCCAAACATGATATCGCTAATACGGAAACCGATAATTTCATTTGCCTTTTCGAATAATTCGGCAGCTTTTGGGTTTTCATAAAGATCTTTACCCATGCCTACGAATTGCGCTCCTTGTCCAGGAAAAATATATGCTTTCATACCCCTTAATCCCCTAAAGGGGAAATTAATTTTTTTATAAATTATTAATAATGACCATAGCCTTGCTTCCCTTCAGTGTTTGGAGGCTTAATCTAAACTCGCTGTAATTAATCTCAGAAATTCAGCCCTTGTTTTATCGTTGCTTAAAAAAGTTCCGGTAAATGCCGATGTTGTCGTTACCGAATTCTGCTTCTGTACGCCACGCATGGCCATACACAAGTGTCTGCATTCCATCACAACCGCAACACCCATTGGGTTCAGTGTATTCTGGATACAATCTCTGATTTCGTTGGTTAAACGTTCCTGCACCTGTAAACGACGGGCAAAGGCATCAACCACACGAGGGATTTTACTTAAACCCACGATATGGCCGTTTGGAATATAGGCAATGTGCGCTTTACCAAAGAAAGGCAGCATGTGGTGCTCACACATCGAATACACCTCAATATCTTTAACCACCACCATTTGACTGTAATCTTCTTCGAACATTGCCGATTTCAGAATTTCATCTGGTTTCAAATCATAACCATGCGTTAAATACTGTAAAGCTTTTGCAACCCGCTCAGGAGTCTTAATTAAACCCTCACGTTCAGGATCTTCGCCCAACTGACCAAGAATATCTTTATAATGCGTAGCAACAGCTTCAATTTTTTCATCGTTGTAACGATCTATTTTTACATAGCCGTCTCTCGATTCGCCTTTTAATACGTCTTTAGTGCTCATTAATATAGGTGGTTTTTAACCAAAGTATTCAACAAAATTATTTTCGGTTTCGTAGATTTTCACACAATGCAAAGTAGCTCCGCCTTCTGCAATAGGTGCTTCTAGCTGTTTCCAAATCTCAATGGCCAAGTTTTCTGTAGAAGCCAGTTTACCTTTCATAAAATCAACATCCAGATTCAAGTTTTTATGGTCAACTTTATCTACAACGTAATCATTCATGATGTCTTTTAACCACTTCAAATCTACAAGAAATCCTGTTTCAGGATTTACTTCGCCTTTAACGGTTACATAAAGCCAGTAATTATGGCCATGCCAGTTTGGATTAGCACATTTGCCGTAAACCTCTGCATTTTTATCATCATCCCAATCGGTTCGGGCCAGCTTGTGGGCTGCGTTAAATGATGCTTTTCTCGTTATATAAATCATTACTTTACAATAAAGGATCAAATATACGGATAAAGCCTTAAGAGATGATAAGGAAAATGTAAGATGGAAATTGAATGATTGTTCTGCTAATCCCCTAACTTTACTTTATGAAAACACTGGTTGTAGCAGCCACAAAAGCGGAGGTTGCCTTCTTCTATCAGCACTTTAACTTACCTGAGGGAGATTTTATTGAAAGCAAAAATTTTGATTTATTGATTACTGGCGTTGGTATGGTGGCAACCGCTTTTTCTTTGGGGCAATATCTTACTGCAAATAAATACAATTTAGTGATTAATGTAGGCATAGCCGGATGTTTTGACCGCAGCATTAAACTGGGCAGCTTGTTAAATATTAGTGAAGATATTTTTGCAGAACTGGGTGCCGAAAACGGTGATGATTTTTTAACGATAACGGATTTAGGATTTGGCGAAAATCATTTTAAGGCTAAAAGCAGAAAAATTATTGATTTGCCATCTGTGAAAAGCATAACCGTTAACTGTGTTACGGGAAGTGAAAAAAGTATCAGAAACTTAAAAAAGCGAATTAGCCCAACAACTGAAAGCATGGAAGGTGCCGCGGTTTTTTACGCCTGCAAACGCGAAAATATCGATTGTTTGCAAATCAGAAGTGTATCAAACTATGTTGAGCCGAGAAACAAAGAAAACTGGCAAATTGGGTTAGCAATTAGAAACCTGAACGACTGGATGATTTCTTTTATCTCAGAAATGAACTGATTATGACGTTTTAATGTATTGCAGTGGTTAATTTTGATTTATGAAACTTACACTTGGTTTTTCGCCCTGCCCGAATGATACCTTTATTTTCGACGCCCTTATTCACCATAAAATTGATACCGAAGGCCTTGAGTTTGAAGTAACTTATGATGACGTGGAAACGTTGAATCAAAAAGCTTTGAAGGGGCAGTTAGATATTACGAAGCTGAGTTTCCATGCTTTTGCCTACGTGGCTAACCAATATGCTTTGCTTGATGCGGGAAGTGCGCTGGGTTTCGGTGTTGGTCCTTTGCTCATTAGCCATAAACATACACCAGAAGCGCTTGATGAATTATTAAAATCCGGAGCGAGTGAACTGAAAGTTGGAATTCCGGGCAAGTACACTACAGCAAATTTTCTACTCGGAATTGCATACCCTGAGCTAAAACATAAGCAGGAAATGGTTTTCTCTGAAATTGAATCAGCTTTGCTGGAAGACCAGATCGATTTGGGGCTGATTATTCATGAAAACAGATTTACTTACCAGGATAAAGGCTTAACTAAAATTGTTGATTTAGGAGATTATTGGGAAAAATTAACAGGTTGCGCCATTCCTTTGGGTGGAATTGTGATCAACAGGAATTTAGATCGTGAAGTGCAGCTTAAAGTAAACCGTTTGATTCGTCAATCGGTTGAATTCGCCTTTGCTCACCCAAAATCGGGCATCGATTTTATACGCGAACATGCACAGGCTATGGATGAGGCGGTGATGTATAAACACATTGAATTATACGTAAATAAATACAGCATTAACCTTGGCGAAGAAGGTAGAAAAGCTGTTGATACCTTGTTCACCCTTGCTCAGGAGAGGAACATTATCCCGGCAATAAAGGAAAATTTATATTTATAGGTAAAGGATTGCGGCATAAATACGAGATAACATCAAGAGACCTGTAAATTTCCTGATGGCGTTTCGACAACTTATCCCAATACTTCAATAAGCTCAATGTGACAACGTTTAGAGATCACTTGATTATAATATAGGTACTACCTTTAAATTAACCCTAACAGCTGGTGTCGCAACAACCGTATTCAAACTATCTTTAAAACTAAATCAGTGAATTGGCATTGGAAAGGAACGTTAAAACATTTCAACTTTCCAACGTTACCACCCCCTAACTCACCAGCAACTTATAGCCTTTACCATGAACGTTAATAATTTCCACGTTCGAATCGCCTCTCAAATATTTGCGCAGCTTACTCAAAAACACATCCATACTGCGTCCGTTGAAATAGTTATCGTCATGCCAGATGCTTAACAAGGCTTCTTCACGGGTTAACACGGTATTCTTTTTTAAGCACAATAAACGAAGTAATTCTGCTTCTTTAGTGGATAGCTTTTGTTGCTGATCGGCGTTGGTAATAATCTGTGTGGTATAATCAAAAGTATAATCGCCAATGCTAAACTGCGTTTCAGGCGCTTCTTCTATCCCATCCGTTTTGCTCGAAATGCGTTTGAACATGGCATTAATGCGCAAAAGCAGCTCCTCAATACGAAACGGTTTTGTGATGTAGTCATCCCCACCTAAATCGTAAGCCGCAGATTTATCTTCCAACATGGTTTTAGCAGTTGCAAAAATAATAGGTACCTGTGCGTTTATTTTACGAATATCTTTTCCTAACGTAAATCCATCCTTTTTAGGCATCATCACATCCAGAATACACAAATCGAAATTTTGCTTATTGAAAGCACGTAATCCTTCCTCGCCATCTGTGCAAAGCACCACATCAAACTTGCCTTTTAACTGCAAATAATCTTGAAGTAATAAACCTAAATTTGGATCGTCCTCAACCAGAAGTATTTTTTTCATTATTTTTATTTTGTTCACGTATGTAGCATTACCTACCGTAAAAGTTTGATTGTGTGTTTGCATAACGGTTTAATTTACCTGTGATATAAATAAATTCACCGCTATGTTAAGCAATGTTTGGCTGCACTTGGGCGATGTATCGACCAATTAAGCTTTTGTGCCGACATTTAACCTTCGTATAAAGGTAACGATATTTCAAATGTTGTTCCTTTATCTTTCTCGCTGCTTACCTTAATGCTGCCATTTGCCTGTTTAATAATATCCTGAACGTAATTTAACCCCAAACCGAAACCTTTAACATCATGCAGGTTACCCGTGGGTACACGATAAAACTGATCAAAAATTCGCTTTGATTGTTCCTTCGTCATCCCAATACCTTTGTCTGCAATTTCGATGATTAGATTTTTGTGCGTATTCCTGGTCGATATGGTAATTTCTGGCGTATCAGAACTGTATTTATTGGCATTATCGATTAAATTGTAAAGTACATTTGAAAGGTGCAGTTCATCGCCGAAAACGGTAGCTTTTTCAGCATCGGTATTGACATTTAAAATGGCATTTCTTTTTTGAAGTTGAAGCCCCATGCTGTCCAAAACAATCACGATTAAATCGTTCATATCCACTTCAGTGTTGTCCATTTTAAGCTCGCCCTTTTCCAGTCTGGCGATGCTCAATACCCGTTCAATATGGCTGCCTAACCGAACATTTTCGTCATAAATGATGTTTGCTAGTCGCTTTAATCGTGTTTTATCTTCCGTAACTTCCGGATCCTTCAATGCCTCACTCGCAATCATAATGGTGGCTACCGGTGTTTTAAACTCATGCGTCATGTTATTGATGAAATCAGTTTTCATCTCAGAGATTTTTTTCTGTTTCAGAATGGCATAAAGCGTATAGGAAAAGATAAAAACCAGCACCAGTAACAAGCCTACCGATGATGCCAGTGTAAAACCCAGATTGGTTAAAATAGCAGAATTTTTGTTTGGGAAGGTCACAATTAAGGTTCCCGGATCGCGAAATAAATCGTTACCAAAAAGTGGCGTTTTGTAGGTGTTCTCAGGTAAAAACTCTCCTTTGGTGTTGGAAGCCACCATAAACAGCACTGAGTCTTTTTTTGCCAGCGAAACTTTATACGAAGGCTTAAGCGTAATATTATGTGTAGATAATTCTGACATCAGAATATCACCAAGTGCCCTGAAATTAATTCGCTTGTAAATTGGAATTCTTGAATCTTCAAGCTCTTTCGATACATCTTCTACCAGGTTCATTCTGGTGTAAGGCAGTGTATCTTTACCCAAAGCCGCAATCTTTACTTCGAGCTGTTTTTTGGCAATTTCATCTTCACGCTTAAATTTTTTCTCTAAATCATCAGAAATTTTTGGCAAACTAACGGTCAACGGTTTGGCATTTATCGGATCGTATACCAAATATCTTAATGTATCGGGCAGGCTTTGCAAACTTTTAAACTCAAATGTTTTAGGCGCTGGGGCGTAAGGTTTTGTACGCATATTGTAACTCTTTAAAACCAAGCTACGCATATCTACAATTGCATCCATTTGTAAATCAAGGCTTTTACCATTTTGCGATGATATAGAAACAAATTCTCGCTCAGAAATTACATTGGGTGCTCGAAAGGACATTCTTATTAGCGTATCCTGCTGATTTAAATAATTTTCGATTAAATTTTCCCGCTCGGCTTGTCGCAACTCCGATTCCTGCACATATTGCTGCCTTAAATCTTTAATGTCGAGCGCTCTTTGCCTGGCATCCTGAAGGCGCCTTAATTTATTTTCGGCATCTTTCCGGTTAATGTGATTGGCCACATTTAATCGCTCTACTTTTTTAACTACCGTAGCAAGCGTTTGATTTACCTGTTCATCGAAAAGCTGAGATTTTAGGTTGTAGGCTTCTTTGATGTAATACAACTGCATCACGAAAACGCCCAGCAAAGCCACCGTCATTAAAACAGTAATAAACCAAAAACTCCTTTTTTTCATTGATGTGATTTTTTGCGGAAAGGGTTTACAAACACTTTCTACAACCTAACTGATATCAAAAATACTCAATAGCTAAGTTAACGGAATGTTTTTAACATATTTTAACATGGTTTATTTAGCTGGAAATGAAGATTTAAGCAAAGATGAGGCAAAAAAAATGCCGAGGCAAAAGCCTCGGCATGGTTCAAAATTGTTTGCTTAAAAAGATTCTTTATTTAGAAAGGCAAATCATCATCTTCACCTGGTGTATTGCTCACATCAACCGGAGCTGCATAGGCCGGAGTAGCTGCTGCCGGAGCACCTGCTGCAATGGCATTGATTCTCCAAATTACCAAACTGTTAAAATATGATGTTTTTCCTGTTTTATCTGTCCAAGGGCGACCGCGTAAATTAAAGAAAACCTCAACCTCATCACCCGCTTTAAATGTATCTAATAATGCAGTTTTATCTTGTAAAGCCTCAAAACGAATATATTCTGGGTATGTTGGATTTTCTGCGTATTCTACTATTAAATCACGTTTTTTAAACGTTTCACTCACTTGCTGCGTTGCACCTACTTCGTGTACTTTTCCTTTAATTTCCATATCTAATACTACTTAATGTACTATAAACATCAAATCTCTATAATTTTATTGATAACTTCGCATACATTATGATGCAAGTTTTCCACAATAAAAGCAAGGTAATTATTACCTGCAATAAACGCCTTTCTCCGTATTTGCAAGATGAAGTTACGGCCTTAGGATATAAAATTGAAAGGGCTTTCCCAACTGGGGTTGAGTTAAATATCACTCTTACAGAGTGTATTAAGCTGAATTTGAACTTGCGTTGCGCCAGTCAGATTTTATACGCCATAAAAAGTTTCAAAGCCATTACGCCTGATGATTTGTATACCGAAATCAAAGCAATTGAATGGGAAGAATTGATTGATTTTGCAGGTTATTTCTCCGTAACATCCAATGTGGATAACCCAAACATTACCACTCCACTTTTTGCCAACTTAAAGGTTAAAGATGCGATTGTTGACCGAATGAAAGAGAAAAAAGGCATACGCCCTAACTCCGGCTCTGATGCCAACAAAGCAGTAGTACATTTATACTGGAAAGATGCCGATGCAGATGTTTTTATGGATACCTCAGGCGAAACATTAGCAAAACATGGTTATCGTAAAATTCCAGGAAAAGCACCAATGCTCGAGGCCTTAGCTTCAGGCGCCATTTATGCTACCAATTGGGATAAAAAATCACCATTTATCAACCCAATGTGTGGTTCAGGAACTTTAGCTATTGAAGCGGCATTAATTGCTACTAACCGTGCTCCAGGCCTGTATCGCATGAACTATGGCTTTATGCACATTTTAGGCTATGATGAGCAGGAATTTTTTGCTGAAAGAAGAATTTTGAAAGACCAAGTTATTAAAAATGTTGATCTTAAAATCATTGCCTCCGATATTTCTGAAGATGCTGTTGAGGTTACCCGCAGAAACGCCCAAACCGCCGGAGTAGATACTTTTATTGAGTTTGAAGTTTGTGATTTCGAACTCACACCTGTTCCCGAAGGCGGAAAAGGCGTTGTAGTTTTCAATCCGGAATATGGCGAACGTCTAGGCGTACACAGTAAACTGGAGCTAACTTACAAACGCATGGGCGATTTCATGAAAACCAAATGTAAAGGTTACTCAGGCTACATTTTTACCGGAAATCCTGATCTTGCCAAAAAAATCGGCTTAAAAGCATCAAGAAAAATAGAATTCTATAACGGAAAACTGGATTGTAGAATGTTAGAGTATGAGCTTTACGATGGTTCAAGAAGAACTCCGCTGATCGAAAACAAAGTACAAGCCTAATACATATATAGGTCATCAGGAATTTAAATGCAATTAGCTTTTAGGTTCCTGATTATCCACTTTCTTTACCCGCTTTTTCTTTATTGAATCTGTAATTAATGGAAATTGTTTGTGCCACATGCTGGTGTACATCCCGTTTATTTCAACCAGCTCAGCATGTGTACCTTCTTCAATAAGTTTTCCCTCTTTCAACACCACAATTTTATCAGCGTTTACAACTGTACTCAAGCGGTGAGCAATTAAAATAATGGTTTTGCCTTGCTCACGGAGTAAAGAAATGGCATGATGAATATGCTCCTCTGAAGAAGAATCTAACGAAGAGGTGGCTTCGTCCAAAATTAATATTTCCGGATCACGATACAACGCCCTTGCAATGGCCAGCCGCTGCCTTTGTCCTCCAGATAAATTGGTCGCATTTTCCCCCAAATAGGTATCAAATCCGTTGGGTAAACGCTCAATAAAATCCATAATATGTAACTGGGCACAAATACGTACAATTTTTTTCATATCAGGTTCCATCTCTCCAACAGCGATATTTTCAATCACATTTCCGGCAAACAGATGCACATCTTGTGGAACTACTGCGACGAGTTTTCTCAAACTTTCATTGGTGATGTAATTGATGTCGAATTCGCCGATCATAATATTTCCCGATTGCAACGGATAAATGTTTTGAAGTAGCGAAAGTAAAGTAGTTTTCCCCGAGCCACTCTCTCCCACCACAGCTGTAATTTTACCTTTCGGAACATGAAGGTCAAAACCATCAAAAACCGTAACCCGGGTACCATACCTGAAATTCACTTTCCGAAATTCGATATCTCCAATCATATCTGGTGTAATGTCAGTTTTGTTTTCTGTTTTCTCCCGCTCCAAATCCATTATTTCAAAAAGTCTATCGGCGGCAATTCTGGCATCTTGAAAAACCTTATTCATGCCGATTAAACTAATTACAGGCCCGGTGAAATATCCAATAATGGCATAAAATGATAAAAGTTCTCCGGGAGTGATCAGGTTTTGAAGCACAAAACTCGCCCCTGCCCATAACAAGATTACTGAAAATGTGCTCGAAATAAAACCACTGGCATTGCCCACTAAAAGTGAATTGGTTCCGGAAGTGTAAACCGTTTTTAGCAAATTAATAAACCTGATTTCTGTTTTCAGGTTAGAGAAATTTTCTAATCCAAACCGTTTTATGGTACTAACTGAATTCACCGATTCTACCAATTGATTTTCCAGTTCAGCACTTTTCTCCATCAATTGCCTTTGCGTGGTTTTGTTCAGGCGATTTGATATGTAATAAACCAAGGCATACAAAGGCACAACCGTTAACATAATCAAAGCCAGTTTCCAATAGTAGGTAAACATCAGTGCAAAAGAAAAAATCAGGATAAAAATATTCACCGCAAAACCAACCAATACATCATTGATAAATGCCCTGATTTTAACCGCATCATTCATTCGGGAAATGATTTCACCCACACGCATGGTATCGAAAAAAGCCTGAGGTAACTTTAAAAGATGTTTATAGTACCCCAAAATCAACCTCGCATCAATTTGCTGTCCGGTTTTTATGGTTAATAATGTTTTAGCGTAATTGATAAATATCTGCAGCAGGATGATGATAATCATCACCGTTCCCATCAGGTTTAATAAATTCGTATTGCCTTCAGGAAGTACATTATCTACGATCTTCTGAAGAAAAATGGAAGTCGATAAACCTAAGATGGTGTAAAATATGGCGCCAATTAATACCTGAATTAAAATTGACTTATGTGGCATCAGCAGATAGAGAAATCTTTTCTCTAATGATATGCGCTCGGTTCCGGCAGTAAAATCATCTCCGGGCAAAAGCATAATCAACACACCCGTCCACTTTTGCCTGAACTCATCGGGCGTTAGCCGCTGCATTTCTCCGTACGCAGGATCCATAACCTCTACATGATTTTCGGTTACTTTATAAATAACAACGTAATGAGCGAGATTATTATGGTTCACATGGGCAATAACTGGCGTTGGGATGGTAAAAAGGTTGTCGTAACTTGCCTTTACACCTTTCGCAGAAAACCCCAATCTGGCAGATGCCTCAATTAAACCCAGTACGTTGGTTCCCTTTTTATCGGTACCAGCGTATTGCCGGATCCTGGCAATTGGCAAATCTAAACCATAATGAATAGAAATAGACGCCAGGCATGCGGCACCACAATCTGTAACGTCATGCTGTTTGATAACAGTACGTTTAGCTTTCTTTTTTAAAGCGATTTTCTCTTTGAAAGCCTGGAAGAATTGGGTTAAATTTTTCATAGGCTGCTTACTTGATTTTCTTTACTTTCAGGAATTACATTGGGGTTTAACCAATCATCAGCCTTATCATATAGCAATTGAAATAACGTTCTTCTGGTTACAAAAAACCGGGCCTGTAGGGTCATCCCTTTTTTTATTTTACCGAGATATCCGTTTTTTAACTTTAAGTTGTTTTTATCCAATAGGCAGCGAACTTTAAAAAAGGGTTGCGACCCATTTTGCATAAATACATCACTCGAAATGGAAATGACTTTACCAGTTGCCATGCCCCATTCATTATAGTTATAGGCATCAATTTGAAACCGGGCTTTGGTACCAACTTTTAGCAAACCAATATCTTTAGGCTGCACATAGGTCTCAGCAATCAAGCCCGAATCGGGCGAAATTTCACCTAAAACTTCATTTGCTGAAATAGAACTTCCGGGTTGTATGCCCTTTAATTGCTGTACGGTTCCGGTTAAAGGTGCTTTTATGGTGTAAAACTCCTTCTCTTCTTCATATTGCCGATCCCTGGTATCAAGCTGCTGATTTTGGATATTTAGCTGGTTCAGTTCGGTTTGCCATTTATTCCCCTGCTCCTCTCCAATTAAACTCAGCTCATTAAATACGTTATCCTTTCTTAGTTTCATCTCATCATATTCTAATGCAGAAACCGCTTTTCTTTTAAAAAGATAGGCGTAACGTTCATAGTTTTTATAAGCGAGCTGATACCTTGCTTTTGCCTCGGTTACCCTTTGCATAAAGAAACTGTACTGCTGGCCATATACGCCAGATTTAAGCGGCAACTTTTTCGACCAATCGTTTCTTCTGTAAGCATTGATGAGTAAGCCCAAATCATGTAGCTGATCTTTAACATCGGTTTGCTGAAACTGATTCAGGGCATCCTGACTTTCGATATTTTCCTTTTTTATGGTAAGCAAAACCTGACCAGCTTTTACATGCATATTCTCTTTAATAAATAAAGAATCGATGCGTCCGGCTATAAGCGGTTTAATTTCATTCCGCTCTGCGGTGGGCCTGAATAAACCAGTGCTTTTTACATTTACATCAACCTTAATAAGAAATAATGCCAGAAAAGCAGCAATGAGTACAGCCAAAATAACCTGATAAATTACCTTGGTGTAGGAGTTATGAGAATGAAAATGATACTCGGCTGTATTTTCAATAATCTCTTTCGGAAATATGTATTTGTCACTATCCATATCTATATTGACATACGCATTTTTGCTATTTTAGGTTTTAAGACCATAAAAAAAGACCAAATCTCTTGGTCTTTCATCACTTATATTTAAAGTAAGTTATTGCCTGCTGCCAATTAAACCCAAATCAAGGGCGATGTTATTTCCAACAGAGATGGTTGTTTCATTTCGTCTATCACCGTTTGTGGTAATAAATGTTATACTTAATAAACTGTCAGATGAAGCACTGATTGATATGCCGGCTGTTTGCTGTGTATTTCCAAAAATACCTCCACCCCCAATTTCTACAAGTTCTTGTGCTGATAAATTTTCCATTATTTCAGTATTTTGTTAGCGAAAAAAAGGGATTCTTTTCAGAACCCCTTCTATAAATTGAGTGTTAATCAAATTAGCTGGTTAAGCTTTGGAACAAACCTTGCAAGCTTCCACCAATGTTATTCCCTAAAGAGAACGAGGTTTTACTCGATTCATCTCCGTCTTGGGTTTCGTTTGAAAATGATAGTAAATTACCAATTCCAATTGATCCTAATAATCCACCTGAATTCGATGAATCATTACCACCAAATAAACCACCACCGTTGATTTCTTTCATTTCGTTTAAATTTAACTCTTGAAGTTTCATAACGTTCTAATTTTAATAATGCCTACTCTGTTTGAGGTTTTCGGCTACTCCTTTTTATAATCGCATTTTACTGCGAGGTTATTTAAGAAACGAATCTCGTTATCCAATAGTTTTTGCAACTGCCTGATTAGCAACACCAAAATAGAATACATTAAACTTTTGAGTTGTTTCATTGTTGGTAATAATTATCTTGTTTGCCCGTTCGCGTAATACCTTAAAGCTAGTGAATCATTCCTATAAAATCTAAGCTTTAAAGAATTTCGTAAATTATAGAAACATTTAAAATTATCCCTTTTATGGAAGATGTATTGGCTTTAAAGACGAAGAATGTTGCCGGGAATATTAGGAAAATTAGAGAATACAGAGACTATACTCAAGATTATCTGGCAGCGAAATTAAAAATATCTCAAAATGCTTATAGTAAAATTGAGTTAGGCTACAGTAAATTAACTATCGATCGTTTATTTCAAATAGCCGCAATTTTAGAGGTTGAGGTAACACACTTACTTACTTTAAATCACAATGATTTAATTAAAATTATTGCTGAAGATGAAAGTAGAACAGCAGCGGCGAGTTAATTTACTCTCCGCTGTTGATATCATTTTTTCTGCCCTGCATATATTTCCAATATCTTTGAGAAAATTTAGCTATGCAGTTGTCTATCCAAAAAACCATCGACTTTGTTAAAGAAACTTTAGCCCATGCCGAAGCAGGCCATGATTGGTTTCATATTGAACGTGTTTTCAAAACCGCTCAAAATATTAATCAAAAGGAGAATGGCAATCAACTTGTTGTAGCTTTTGCTGCACTACTGCATGATATTGCCGATCCAAAATTTAATAATGGAGATGAAACCTTGGGGCCGAATATGGCTGCAGCTTTCCTTGAATCTATTCCGGTTGACCAGGAAATTATTGACCATGTAAAACTGATCATTCAAAACATGTCATTCAAAAATAGTTTTGATCAGAACACTTTTACATCGAAAGAAATGCAAATTGTTCAGGATGCGGATCGGTTAGATGCTATAGGTGCAATAGGGATTGCAAGGGCTTTTACCTATGGTGGCTTTAAAAACCGTGTGTTATATGATCCTGCGATTAAACCAGAACAACACTTAAATAAAGAAAGTTATAAAAACACTACTGCTCCAACCATTAATCATTTCTACGAGAAATTATTACTCCTGAAAGATATGATGAATACAGAAGCAGGTAAAGCTATTGCGGAAGAAAGGCACCATTTTATGGAGCAATATCTGGATCATTTTTATAAAGAGTGGGAGGGCAATTAATTCAAAATGTATAAAATACCGTAATATTACGGTATAAAATACTTACAAGTAAGTATTTGATCGGACTTAGTCTGCGTTTAATTTAGTAGCAGATTAACGTCATGAACTCCTTTCAATTAAAATATCATAAATGTAGGGTGCTTATCGCAGCATTTATCGGCGTGCCACTTATCGGTGCGCTAACGATGCTGACTATTTTGTTTTGTTTACCCATCGACACGCCAATCTGGACAATTACCGTATTAATTTTATCATTTTTATCCTTAATGATTTTGACCTTAAGATGGGTAATTAAAACGCAGATTTTTGTAACCTGCGATGTTAATATTGATAAAAGTGGAATAAGATTCATAATTAAAAATGATAGCTTGTTTTACACCAAAAGAAATCTCTTTTTTACCTGGAAAAGCATTACTTCAATTGAGGAAAAATTCAATAATCAAAACGGAGATTATTATTATGCTGTCAGGTTTAACGAACCCTCTTTTAGCGCTAATTTTAGTATGAAAGAGCAACACGAAGAGGAAGCAGAGGCCTTTTTTAAACAATTGCGTTACTTTCAGGATAATCAGTATCAAGAAATCCATCACTTATCGAAACCTTTTAAAATTGGTCGCAAAAATATTTTAGCAACCAGTTAATTGTCACTCCTTAAAAGAGTAAACTATTGAGCAATATTTACTAATATATTTAGTTTTAAAGCTATATTTGTTAGTAAATACTTGCCTATGTCATTCGATCGAATTCGTGAAAAGTTAAATATTCTTGCTGATGCTGCTAAATATGATGTTTCATGTTCATCAAGTGGTGGCACAAGAAAAAATGATAACAAAGGCCTTGGAGATAGTCATTCTTCAGGCATTTGCCATACCTATACAGAAGATGGCCGCTGTGTTTCTCTCCTTAAAATATTGCTCACCAACCATTGCATTTACGATTGTCTTTTCTGTGTTTCCAGAAAAAGCAATGATGTAAAGCGGGCTGCATTTACTGTTGATGAAGTAGTAGAACTCACCATGAACTTTTACCGACGGAATTATATTGAGGGATTGTTTCTAAGTTCTGGAATTTTCAAGAACGCTGATTTTACGATGGAGCGTTTACTTTTGGTTTGTAAAAAACTGCGTTTAGAGCAAAACTATAATGGCTATATTCACTTGAAAACCATTCCCGGCGCAAGTGATGAATTAATAAAAGAAGCAGGACTTTATGCCGATCGAATGAGCATCAATTTGGAGATGCCAACTGAAGCGGGTTTAAAACTTTTAGCACCAGAGAAGAACCATGCGGATGTCATCAAACCATTAGACTTTGTTCAAAAAAATATTGCGCAGTTTTCTGCTGACAAAAAGTTGATTAAACATGTTCCAAAATTTGTTCCTGCAGGACAGAGTACACAGATGGTTATTGGCGCTACGCCAGAAAGCGATAAAGACATCATGTATACTGCGAATGCTTTTTACAAAAACTTTTCGCTAAAGAGGGTTTATTATTCTGGTTATGTTCCCATTAGCGACGATACTAGAATGCCGGTTTTAGGTACCCAGCCACCACTCCTTCGGGAGAACAGGTTGTATCAAACGGATTGGCTTATGCGTTTTTATGGCTTTAAGGTTCAGGAGATTTTAAATGATGCCAATCCAAATCTCGATATTGATATAGACCCCAAATTAAGCTGGGCAATCAGAAATATGCAACATTTTCCGGTGGATATTAATAAAGCCGATTACAAAATGATTTTGCGCATTCCGGGTATAGGTGTAATGTCTGCCCAAAAAATTGTTCAGGCCCGTAAGTTTGGTAAATTAAGGATTGATCAGTTGAAAAAAATTGGTGTGGCTTATAACCGGGCAAAACATTTTATTACTTGCGCTGATAGTCCTTATCAACTGAAAGATTATCAGGGCACTCAAATTAAGGCCTTTATTTTGGCGGATAGTCAGAGTAAATATTTGAAAACGGATAGCAATCAATTGATTTTATTTTAAATGATTTACATTTTCGATGGATCTTTAACCGGTTTGTTAACTGCGGTATTTGAATGGTTTGAAAGGAAACCTGGATTTACCACTTTAAAATCGATGATGCTTTATCAACCGGAGGCTTTCAGTGAAAACCTGATCGTTACAACTGACCAGGAGAAAGCCGACAGGGTTTGGGCTGGACTTCAGAAAAAACTAAAAAAAGATTGGCTACGAAAATTTTACTGCACTTATTTATCAGAAATACCTGAAGCATACGATCACTTGTTTCAGTTTACCATCTATATTTTTCAAAATGAAACCGGTGCTGCGTCCAATTATGGAAATGATCATGTAATGGCTTTATCGAAATATGCAAAAAGTGTAGAACGCGAAAAACATCGCATGGAGGCGTTTATTCGCTTTCAAAAAACTGGCGACGGCATGTTTTACGCCTCAGTTGATCCAGACTTTAATGTTTTGCCTTTAATCAGCAATCATTTTAAAAACCGCTATGCGGATCAGGAATGGATTATTTATGATTTGAAAAGAAAATATGGTTTACATTATAATTTAAAAACGGTGGAAGAAATCACCATCGATTTTGCATCAGAAGTCAATCAGAAAAATCCTGGATTAATATTAATGGATGAAAAAGAAGAATTATATTCTCTGCTTTGGAAAGATTATTTCAAAAGTGCCAACATTGTTGCCCGTAAAAACACTAAACTCCATGTTAAACACGTACCCAAAAGATATTGGAAATATTTAACTGAAAAGCAATTGGGTTAAAATAATTGATTAATTTGGTGTAAAATAGTTACAAATGTATTTACGCTATATCCTGTTTTTCCTTCTCTCTTTCACCTTAAGTAGTTCAATTGCTCAAATTGCTGGAACCTATATTTATTCGGCTGGTGTAGATGCCGGCACAAGAACATTATCGTTCAAAGGATCAAATTTTTCAGATAAATCTACCGGACACATGTCCGGAAAATATGGCGAAGGTTCCTATTCCTTAAAAAACAATCGGTTGTATTTAAATTATCATGCCTTAAAAGACAAGGACTCCTCCATTTATAAAATTGATATAAGCAATAACCCATCGAATTTTACTCGTATTTATATCCAGGCATTTGAAGAAAAAAATCCTGTAAATGGCGCTGGAGTTACCATGAGGGATAAAAATTTCGACGTATTATTTTCTGTAACCACCGTGGTGAATGGGATAGCAGATTTAACCATTAGAAAACATGCTGATATACATTATATCACGATTGACTTTATTGGACTGAATTCCGTAACCATTCCGTTTGATAAGCTCAAAAATAAATCGAGTAATGTTTTTGTAGATTTCAAACCCCAGCTAACAATGTTAGAAACGAAAAGAACAGACGTTTACAAGGTTTTAAATTTATTTCCAGAAAAGCTAATCTTATCTGATCTAAATGGAACTGAGTTGGTATTTAAAAGAGCAGAATAGCCCGTATAAAACGATGCTGTTAACATTCCATTAACATAAAAAGCTTTAAATTGCACCATGAAATTAAGTGTGCTGGTTTTAATTACAGCTCTTGCTGTTGCGCTTTCCATCGGGATGGTAAACTTTTATTTTGAACGCAGCTGGTATTATTTTGGAATTTCATTTGGTGTTTCCTTCCTGTGCAGCTTTCTGGTTTTCTATTATCTGCTGGAAAAATACATCTACAATAAAATTAAACTGATTTATAAACTCATCCATAATCTCAAGCTTGGAAAAGATTTGAAAGATGCGCTTGGAGAATATGTAAGTTCCGATCCGATTAATGATGTAGAACAAGAAGTTAAAGAATGGGCCGGTGCTAAAAAACGGGAAATCGATTTACTGAAAAAGCAGGAACAGTTTCGCCGGGAGTTTTTGTCTAACGTATCACACGAGTTTAAAACACCACTTTTTGCCATCCAGGGCTATATCGAAACTTTGCAGGATTGTATTGTAGATGATCCGGATATGGCCGTAAAATTCTTGAAAAAAGCAGAAAATAATGTGGAGCGTTTGAGCTATCTGATCAATGATTTAGATGCCATTTCGAAGTTGGAAACAGGAGAAGCGCCTATCCATTATCAGAAGTTTGATTTCGTTACGCTTGCCAAAGAGGTAATGGAAAACCTCGAAGACAGGGCAAAAGCCAAACACATCAAACTTTTTTTTAAAGATAAATATACGGCTGTAACCATGGTTAATGCCGACCGCGAAAAAATCCGGCAGGTGCTAATTAACCTGATTGTAAATAGCATTAAATACGGCATTGAACACGGCGAAACAGCCATTAAAATTTTCGAACTTCATGATCAATTCCTGATTGAGGTAACCGATAATGGAATCGGCATTGAAGAGAAACATTTACTGCGGTTATTTGAGCGTTTCTATCGCATTGATACGCACCGGGCGAGAGAAGTAGGTGGAACTGGTTTAGGTTTGGCCATTGTAAAGCATATTTTGGAAGCTCACCAACAGACTATTTCTGTAAGAAGCACTCCAGGTATAGGAACAACTTTCGCTTTTACGCTCCAAAAGATTGGGTAGCAAACCCAAACACTCTGAATAAACGCATCTTAAAGCATTTCATGCGGGTTTTTCAATTCAATTGTAAACATTGAAACAAAACGTGCCAATTTGTCACTTTTAATTTTATTTGTGTATTTTTGCAATCCCCAAAATCTTTTTAAGAATGATTGATTTACAAGTACAGGATAAAACGCATGACGAGACGAGACAAGGCGAAGCGTTGATTTTAGATACGCCTGTTAAAGCCGATGCCCGCAAATTATACATCGAAAGTTATGGTTGTGCAATGAACTTCGCTGATAGTGAAATTGTTGCTTCTATCCTTTCGGAAACAGGTTTCGAAACCACCGGCGATTATCACCAGGCCGATGTTATTTTCATCAATACTTGTTCTATCCGTGAAAACGCAGAAACCAGGGTAAGAAATCGTTTATCTCAGTTTGGTGTTGAAAAACGCCGCAACCCTAAATTAATTGTTGGGGTTTTGGGTTGTATGGCTGAGCGATTGAAATCTAAATTTTTAGAAGAAGAACGTTTGGTTGATGTAGTGGTTGGTCCTGATGCTTACCGCGATTTACCTAACTTAATTGAGCAGGTTGAGAGCGGACACAAAGCCGTGAATGTACTGTTATCCCGTGAGGAAACTTATGCAGACATCAGTCCGGTTAGGTTAAACAGTAACGGCATCACTGCCTTTATTTCGATTACCCGCGGATGTAACAACATGTGTTCATTCTGTGTGGTGCCTTTTACCCGCGGTCGTGAGCGTAGCCGCGATGCACACTCCATCATCGAAGAAGCAAAAACACTTTTCGAAGCTGGTTACAGGGAAGTTACGCTGCTGGGTCAAAATGTGGATTCATATACCTGGACTTCAGAAGACGGAACAGAAACTGTAAATTTTGCACAGTTATTGGAACAAACAGCATTGGTTAATCCAGATTTAAGGGTTCGTTTTTCTACGTCGCACCCTAAAGATATTACCGATGAAGTTTTACATACTATTGCCAAATACGACAACATTTGTAATTATATTCACTTACCCGTTCAATCTGGTAATACCCGGGTATTGGAGTTGATGAACAGAACTTATACCCGTGAGTGGTACATTAACCGCATTGATGCGATTAGAAATATTATTCCTGGCTGTGCCATTTCAACGGATATTATTGCTGGTTTCTGTACTGAAACGGAGGAAGAACATGAGCAAACGCTGAGCATGATGGATTATGTACAATACGATTTCGCTTATAACTTCACCTATTCGGAAAGACCAGGAACTTTAGCTGCTCGTAAACTGGCTGATGACATCCCTGAAGATGTGAAGAAACGCCGTTTAGCAGAAATTTTAGCTAAACAACAAGCACATTCGTTAATGCGATTGCAGGAATGGGTGGGTAAAACGGTTCGGGTATTGATTGAAGGCACTTCAAAAAAATCTGATTTGGATTATTGCGGACGTGGCGATAGTGGTGCAATGGCTATTTTTCCGGCTATTGATGGTGTAAAACCAGGCCAATATGCTAATGTGTATATCGAAAGATGTACTTCAGCAACGCTGATTGGCAAAATAGTTTGATAATAGTTACATGTTATCGGTTGCGGGCTACATGACTGAATGCCAAATTTTTAATACACCGAAACTGGTCACACAATAAAAAATAAAAGTTAATGATTAAATCATAAGAAACATGTTATAAAGCATGACCATCAACTTTTAACCTTTAACTTTCAACCATTAAAGAATGGATACACAAAATATTAAACAACGGTTCGGCATTATTGGCAATTCGCCTTTGCTTAATCGTGCTATAGATATTGCAAGCCAGGTGGCACCAACGGATATGTCGGTGCTTATTACGGGTGAAAGTGGAAGTGGTAAAGAGGTTTTTTCTCAGATCATTCACCAGATGAGCGCTCGTAAACATGGCGCATTTATCGCTGTAAACTGTGGTGCTATCCCTGAAGGAACGATAGATTCTGAACTATTCGGACACGAGAAAGGCTCTTTCACCGGTGCGCATGAAGCCCGCAAAGGTTATTTTGAAGTGGCCAATGGCGGAACAATTTTCCTTGATGAAGTTGCTGAATTGCCGCTGGGCACTCAGGCCAGGTTGCTAAGGATTCTGGAAAGTGGCGAATATCTTCGTGTAGGTTCATCAAAAGTTCAAAAAACTGATGTGCGGATTATTGCAGCCACCAACGTAGATGTTTACAATCGTGTTAAAAACGGAAAGTTTCGTGAAGACTTATACTACAGATTAAACACGGTTCCACTGCGTATTCCAGCCCTGCAAGAACGTAAGGAAGATATTTATTTATTGTTTAGAAAATTTGCTGCCGATTTTAGCGATAAATATCGCAGCCCGGCTTTACATTTAGAGCCTGATGCAGTAAATATTTTAACTAACTACAGCTGGCCGGGAAATGTTCGTCAGCTGAAAAATATTGCCGAGCAAATTTGTGTACTGGAAAAAGATAGAAATGTTACCGGTCAGGCCATTTTAAATTACATTCCTAACGAAGCCGGAAGCAATTTACCTATGGCAATTAATGCCCAATCAAAAGAAGATTTCACAGAAAGAGATATCTTATATAAGGTACTTTTCGATATGAAAAAAGATATGGTTGAGCTTAAAAAATTAGTAGCGGAGATTATTCAACACGGCGGAAATACAGCAACCGTTTTAGCCGATAATCCTCAATACATCAACCAGCTATATAGAGATGTGGAGCTACCTTCGGGTCACGAGCATGCTTTTACCATTCAGCAGCCTTCACCAAGCAGCAACAACAACGGCAATAACGGAGATTACTTCGCCCATGAAGCAGAAGAAGTTGAAGAATCTCTATCGCTGGTGGATAAGGAATCTGATCTGATCAAAAAAGCCCTAAAAAAACACAAAGGCAAACGCAAGTTTGCTGCTCAGGAATTGGGCATTTCAGAAAGAACCCTGTACAGAAAAATCAAGGAATTGAATTTATAATATTGCCAAAATATTCAGTTAATGAAAATCAAAATATTAGCATTTATACTGATTGCTGCTTTTACTTCTTGTTCCTACAAGTTTAGTGGTGCATCAACCGAAGGCTTAAAAACCGTAATTGTGCGTACATTTGAAAACAATGCGCCATTGGTGGTTCCAAACTTAAACAACCAGCTTACCGAGGCATTAAAAACAAGGATTCGTAATCAAACCAACTTAAGCGTATCTACTACTGAAGCAGATGCCGTTTTCGAAGGCAGAATTACAGGCTATGATATTAAACCAGTTGCATTACAATCGAGTGCTACACCAACTGCAGGCGCAAACCGTTTAACCGTTACCGTTTCGATTAAATACACCAATAATGTTGCAGGAAAGGAGAAGGAAAGCTTTGATGAAAGTTTTACGAAGTTTTTTGATTTCCCACTAAATGGAGCATCCATTCAGGCGGCATTGCCTAATGCGCTCGATCAAATTAATAAACAATTAACGGAAGATATCTTCAACAGGGCCTTTGCACAGTGGTAAATATCTAATTACACATCACAATCTTTTCTCAAAAACCGCCTACAATTTTTAACTTAGCGACAAACCTTAAACATGGACCACAAACAGCTACTTGCAGATTTACTTGCACAACCCGGAAAGGTTGGAGCTGCACATGTACCCATGTTGAAAGAAATGGCCGAACAATTTCCTTATGCCCAGCCGATTCATTTGTTGCTGGCAAAAGCTGAATCGTCATTAATTCCAAAAGCAGCACTTTACACGCAAGGAAACACCTTGTTTCACATTTTAAATATTGTTGCGGTAGAAGCTTCACCGGAAGATGCTGAAACAGAGGAAATCTTTTTAGCTGAAACGGAAATTGCTCCAGATAACGACCTTTTACAAGAAACGGAACAAGAGCATAAAGTTGAACCGGTTGAGGTAGAAACACCAATCCATTTACCGGGAGCAGATCAACTTCTGGATTTACCTGCCGATGAAAATAATTTTATCGAAAGTGTTGCCGCGGTAGACTTCTTTGCGTTTGAAAAGAAATTAAGCACCGATGTTGTTCCTGAGGCACCACATATTGAAACCGTTATTCCTGATGAACCAGAAATTCACCGTGTTTCTAAATACGACGATGATCAGTTGCCTTATACCTTTTTATGGTGGCTGGCTAAAACCAGAAAAGAACACGAACAAATATTTCAGCCTTATGCGCAGCCCAGGCCGAATGTAGCTAAACAACAGCAGGAAGTTAGTAAACAACAAGATAGCGCAGCCTTCCAGCAACAGTATGTAGAGCATATTTTTCATATTCAAACACCTTTTGAAGTAGCGGATCATTTAGCAGAATACCCTGCTCCGGAGGTAAAAGATGCAAAGGGCGCAGAAATTATCGAGAAATTCTTAAAAGAAGATCCTACAATTAAGCCACCAAAACCAGAGCAAATTGATACCGAGAATAAAGCAAAGAAGAGTGCTGAAGATCACTACGACCTGGTTTCGGAAACCTTAGCTAAAATTTACATCGAGCAAATGCTTTATCACAAAGCCATAGATACTTATAAAAAATTAAGTTTGAAATATCCAGAAAAAAGTGGTTACTTTGCCGACCTTATCCAATCCATAGAAAAGAAATTTTAAAATATAATATTACGATGGTAACCTTTTTAATCATTTTATTAATTGTTGTGTGTATAGCTTTAGGCTTATTTGTATTGATACAAAATCCTAAAGGTGGTGGTTTAGCAACAGGCGGTGGCACAAGCAACATGTTTGGTGTGCAACGTACGGGCGATGTTTTAGAAAAAGGATCGTGGGTTTTATTGGCTGCAATTGTTATTTTAACCTTAGGTATCACTACAATTACCAAAAACGGTGGTGGCGCTACAGCTGTTGGAAACTCAGCTATCCAGGAACGTTTAGATAAAACACCTTCTCCATCTCCACTTGGCGGATCGTTAAACAATACTGCTCCGGCTAAGCCTGCAACTACTGATACAACTAAAAAATAATTTAATGCTTTTTTAGCATGATAAAAGCTTTCCTCAAAAGGGAAAGCTTTTTTTTGTATCTGATATTTTATATTGAACAGCCCTTTTAATAAAAAAAATAAAATAATTTAAAGTAAAACTAGATCTCATCCGTCTACTGATTTATATCCTAATAAATAAGTGCCTACAAACGAATCCCAAAATATTATTTCCACTGTTTCCAGTTATGGAAAACGCCTGTTCAGTTTCATTCGGGGGCGAGTGAATACTGATGAGGACGCGGAAGATATTTTGCAGGATGTTTGGTATCAGCTGAGTAATCAGCCGGAAGCGGGCGCTATTGAGCAAATAAGCGGATGGCTTTATCGCGTTGCGAGAAATAAAATTACCGATAAGTATAGAAAGCAAAAAGAAGAGCACCTGGAGGATTTTACTTTTGAAGGTGATGACGGGGAAATCAACTTTAAGGAAATTTTGTTAGCCGATGCGTATTCACCCGAACAGGAAGGCTTGAAAAAACTTTTTTGGGACCAGTTATTTTTAGCCCTGGAAGAACTGCCGGAGAATCAACGTTATGTTTTTATTCAAAATGAACTGGAAGAAAGAACATTTCAGGAACTGGCGGATGAAACGGGCGAAAATATAAAAACATTAATATCAAGAAAGGGTTATGCGGTAAAACATCTGCGTAGCCGTTTACAAAATTTATATCAAGAATTTATTAACTATTAATTGAATAGGAAATGAGAAACAGGAAATTTAGTAAAGGCAAGAAATTCATTTTTTTTATACCTGTTGTCGCCGCTATTGCAGCGGCCTTAGGGTACATTGTGATGTTTTTGTGGAACTGGATTTTACCAGAGGTTGTTGGTGCCGGTAAATTAAACTTTTGGCAAGCCTTGGGTTTGCTGGTGCTTTGCCGGTTGCTATTCGGAAATTTTAACAAGGGCGGTGGCCATAATCGCTTTAGAGAAAAAGCAAGAGAAATGCGTTCCAAATGGGATGGCATGAATGAAGAAGAAAGGGCGAAGTTCAAAGAAGAATACAGACGCAGATGTGGCGGATGGGGACATCGAAACAAGGAATAATTTGGAGCCGGCAGAAACGCCGGCTTTTTTTGTTTAATCTCTCGCTCGTTTTAAAATGTTGATTTAGAGACAAATCCTCTATTGAAAAATCAATCTATAAATATTTCAAATTTTTTAAAGTAAAAATAAATCTGTTCCGTCTACCCTATTAAATTACAAGAAATAATAAAAATGAAACAGATATTAAAAACTATAGCATTCGGAATCGTACTTGGTACAGCGGTATTCTTTGTGCCCTTTATATTCAAGTTTATATTAGCCGCAATGGTAATTGGATTTACGTTCAGAATGATTTTCAAAGGACGTCGTCGTCATTTTGTGAATCGCTTTGAAGGCTTCGATTCGAATTATTCACCAATCGTTCCCATTGACAATCAATGGTATAAACCATCAGTACAAAGTAACGGACAGGTTAACAACATCAACATTAATTACTAAGCGATGAGAGCATTCAGAATATTACTGGCTTTGGCCATTGCAGGTGCAACTTTTTACAGTCTAAATGTACTGGCTATGAGAAATGGATACCCAGACAGACTTGACTTCAAGAATAAACATTATCACGAAGGAAATTGTGAATCACAGCATCGGAATCATGGTTTTAGTCATCACAACAGCAAACCAATTGATACGGTTATTACACCATAGTTAAAACAGATAAGCACATGTCGCAGGTTTTAGTTTTAAGCAGCCCTTCTCAACAAGATGTTGATCCGATTTTAGGATTTGCAAGTGAATTAATCACTCAGGGAGAAAAAGTTACTTTCTTTAGTTCGGATGAATTCAAAGCATCGATCCAAAACATCGGCGCCGATTTTAAAGCGTATAATCAGGATTTAAACATTTTTAAAGCGGATGAGCAGGACGATAAAAAACCAAAATCTGGATTGATTAGTGCGCTATTGGAACCAATGAAATTTATTGATGATATCGTGGTTCAGATTAGGGGTTTGAAATTCGACTATGCTGTTTTTTCTCCCTCCTATCCATACGCCAGCATCATCACACAATTGCTGGGAATTTCGAGAACCCAGCAAATGATCTCGAATTAAAAAATTAAATATTATAAAAATGTATAACGAAAATAGATGCCATACAGGCAAAGAATGTGGACCACGAGGTGGAAAATTTGGAAGACACCATCACGGCAGGTTCGCCCACCATGCGCATGAAATGTTAGGAAAAGGTTTCAGACGTGTTCCTGCAAACATCGAAGAAACAGATGAAAACTACATCATTCATCTTTTTGCCCCAGCTTTAGAAAAGGAATTTTTAAAGGTAGTAACGAAGGATGATGTGCTCAGCATAGCTTACACTCCGAATGAAGAACGAGATGCTACACAGAAATTCAGCAGAAGGGAATATAGCAACGGCGCTTTTGAAAGAGCCTTTGCCCTAAACGGAAAAGTGCTTACCGAAAGCATTTCGGCAAAATATGCTGATGGAATTTTGAAGGTTACACTTCCTAAAAATCCCGAAACCAATGTGCCGGCGAAAGATATTGCGGTAAACTAAGTTTCGTCTATTATAATTTCAACGGCCCTGATTGTTTATACAATTCGGGCTTATTTATTTTAGATTTTTACCAATGATAAAAATTTAATCTTTAGGCTTTCATCCAAGCTGTATCTTTGCGTACCGGCCGACAAATTGTGGCAGCCCTTTTGCTTAACACAGCTAAACACACAAAATGAAAAAAATAAATATTTTAACGTCATCCCTGGCATTGATATTATTTGCAAACCTGAACGCGAATGCTCAAATTAAATTGAGCGACATTTTTAAGAAAGTAACGGAGAAGCAAGGTACTACTACCGCCACGGGCACTCCAACCACTTTCGAAATTGGGCAGGGAATTAAAGAGGCTTTACAAATTGGCGTTTCAGCAGGTGCCGACCGGTTATCAGTAAAAGATGGTTTTTTGGGTAATTTAGCTGTTAAAATTTTAATGCCTCCGGAAGCACAAAAAGTGGAAAAAACTTTACGTGGCATAGGTTTGAATAAGCTTTGCGATAATGTGATTACCAGTTTAAACCGTGCTGCTGAAGATGCGGCTACTGAAGCAAAACCAATTTTCATATCAGCGATTAAACAGATGACACTGGCTGATGCAACCAACATCCTTCTAGGAAATAATGATGCGGCCACAGCTTATTTTAAACGGGTAACTACTTCTGAATTGATGCAAAAATTTAGTCCGATAGTAACAACTAGCCTGAATAAAGTGAATGCAACGAAATATTATAGCGATTTAACTTCGCAGTATAACCGTTTGCCTTTGGTAAAACCTGTAAATACAAATCTTACTGAATATGTAACGCAAAAGGCAATTGACGGATTATTTATTGAGGTGGCGAAAGAGGAACTCAAAATCAGAGGAAATTTAAATTCGCGTAGTACAACTTTGCTGCAAAAAGTGTTTGGTTATGCCGATAAGAAAAAAAGTTAAGTCTGAATAAAATCATAAAAATTAGAAGATCTGGGTTTTGAAAAGCCCGGATCTTCTTTGTTTAAAAACAATTCGTAAAATTGCACATGACTAAATTGTATTTCCGTATTGCAGTGGCGATGTTACTATGCGTATCAGTTTTTGTTTCCTGCAATTCTAACAACAACGATCAAGCTAAATCAAGTGCGATGTTGGATACTGTTTCTTTGAGCGGTAAAAGTTTTGCACTTGCTTACCAGGATGGGAACAAAATTGTAGCAACAAGCATCGACACCATGAAACAAATTTCATTTGGTGGCGCTACAGATCCATCGATATCTCCAGATGGAAACAAACTGGCCTATACCGTTAGCGATAGTACCGGGAACAGAAGCATTTGGGTAGCAGATATGGAAAATAAAAGTCAGCTGCAGTTACATGCCGATAGTAAAAACTATTATGGCGCAATCTGGTCTGCATATGGTGTTCGTATTGCCTTTAGTGTTTTAAATGAGAAAAGCATCTGGAAAATTGGCCTGATCAAAAATGATAATACCGGTTTTATAATCCTTGATGGCAAATCCAACATCAGCGTAAGTTCTCCAACCTGGAAATCGGCAAATGAAATTGTTGCGCATGATCTGAATAACCTGTATACTTTTAATAATGCCGGAAAAATTATTGATACCAAGCAGTTAAAAGATTTGATCGGAACGAATTACAATATCGCCAGCGATAATATTTTCTTTTATGCTGATCAGGGTAAAACACTCATTTTCAGTGCTTATTTTGGGGCTGGTGTGCCCGAGTTGCATGGAAAGGCGAATGCTGTTTTTGCAATGGATGTAATATCTAAGGTGATAAAACAGATTTCACCAGTTGGACTACATGTTTCGAATCTTTTTGTTACTGCAGATGATCGGGTTTTCTTCAGCGGATCTGAAAAACCATTTACACAAAGCCGAATTTATGCTTCTGATTTAAAAGGCAAAATTAAAATTTTGGTAGATAAGGGAACAAATCCTACCGCTACGTTGAAATAGTTGTAATTGCATTTCTTTCTGAGTGATAATTGATTTATAAAATTGATATTAACAAGGTTCTCGTGCACTCGCCACTCCAACCTAAACGTCATTGCGAGGAGGCACGACGAAGCAATCTCCATTAAGATGTTTTGCTGAAATGAAATTGCTTCTCCCGATGAAAGATCGGGATCGCAACGACAAAGAATAAGCAGGTCAGTGATCGATAAGAGGATCGCGTTGATTAGCGGCTTTAAAAGATTTCTCGGCTGCGCTCGAAATGACGACCGGTTTAAAAAGTGATTTTCATACGTAAAACCGGGAACAATGCTTTAAAGCACTCGTCATTCCGAGGAGGCACGACGAAGCAATCTCCATTTAGATATTATTTTACTGGAATGAGCAATGGTAGTTTTAAAGAATCTTCCCTGCCAAGCTGGCACCTTCTATTCTTGATTTGTTTGTATTTTGACAGTACAGGTGTAATTTTGTCCCTGAAAACCTATTGGCATAAAAAGTGTTAATTGTAAGCTTAGTTAAAAAACTTAAATCAAAATAAAAAATAATAAAAGTTATGGCGTTAAACCTTAAACCAATTGCTGGCAGTTCGAACAGAGTAATTGTAGAACCAGCTGCCGCAGAAGAGAAAACTGCATCGGGTTTGTATATCCCTGATACCGCTAAAGAAAAACCATCTAAAGGAACTGTAGTTTCAGTTTCTGAAGAAGATGCTGAAGGTAAAAAAGCAAGCGTAAAAGTAGGCGATGTTGTTATTTATGGTAAATACGGTGGCACTGAGTTCCCTTACGAAGGTAAAGACTACTTAATCATGCGTGAAACTGATATTTACGCAGTTGTTGGGTAAAAAAATTAGCAGATGCGATAATTAGTTTATTGGCTAATCGTCAAATCATCATATTATAAAATCTTAAATAAAAATGTCAAAACAAGTAAAATATAACGTAGATGCACGTGACGCCCTGAAACGCGGTGTAGATATCTTAGCAAATGCAGTAAAAGTAACTTTAGGTCCAAAAGGACGTAACGTAATTATCGATAAAAAATTCGGTTCTCCAGCGATCACTAAAGATGGTGTTACTGTTGCTAAAGAAATCGAATTGAAAGATGCGGTTGAAAACATGGGCGCTCAAATGGTTAAAGAAGTAGCTTCAAAAACAGCTGATATTGCTGGTGATGGAACAACTACTGCTACTGTTTTAGCTCAAGCAATTATCACTACAGGAATTAAAAATGTTGCTGCTGGTGCAAATCCAATGGATTTGAAACGTGGTATTGATAAAGCTGTTGCTGCTGTTGTTGCTAACTTAAGAGAGCAATCTCAAACAGTTGGTGAAGACAACAACAAAATCAAACAAGTTGCTTCGATCTCGGCAAATAATGATGAAGTTATCGGTGCTTTAATTGCTGAGGCAATGGGTAAAGTGGGTAAAGATGGTGTTATTACTGTTGAAGAAGCAAAGGGTACTGAAACTGAAGTTAAAACAGTTGAAGGTATGCAGTTTGACAGAGGTTATTTATCTCCATACTTTGTGACCAACGCAGATAAAATGGAGGCTGAATTAGATAGCCCTTACATTTTAATCTACGACAAAAAAATCAGCAACATGAAAGAATTGTTGCCTGTTTTAGAAAAAACAGTTCAAACTGGTAAGCCATTGGTAATTATCTCTGAAGATTTAGATGGTGAAGCTTTAGCTACTTTGGTGGTTAACAAAATCCGTGGTTCATTGAAAGTTGTGGCGGTTAAAGCTCCAGGTTTTGGTGATAGAAGAAAAGCAATGTTAGAAGACATCGCAATCTTAACTGGCGGTATTGTGGTATCAGAAGAAAGAGGTTATAAATTAGAAAATGCTGATTTAACTTACTTAGGTTCTGCTGAGAAAGTTGTCGTTGATAAAGACAATACAACTGTAATTAACGGTGCTGGTAACTCTGATGATATTAAATCTCGTGTTAGCCAAATCAAAGCTCAGATTGAAACTACTACATCTGATTACGATAAAGAAAAATTACAAGAGCGTTTAGCAAAATTAGCTGGCGGTGTTGCAGTTCTTTACGTAGGTGCAGCGAGTGAAGTTGAAATGAAAGAGAAAAAAGACCGTGTGGATGATGCTTTGCATGCAACTCGTGCAGCTGTAGAAGAAGGTATTGTTGCTGGTGGCGGTGTTGCTTTCATCCGTGCAGTTGCTTCAATTGCTGATTTGAAAGGCGCTAACGAAGATGAAAATACTGGTATTCAGATTATTCGTCGTGCAATCGAAGAGCCATTACGTCAAATTTGCGAAAACGCAGGTATCGAAGGTTCTATCGTTGTTCAAAAAGTTAAAGAAGGTACAGCAGATTACGGTTACAATGCCCGTACTGATGTTTACGAAAACTTAATTGGCGCTGGTGTTATCGATCCAACTAAAGTTTCTCGTGTAGCTTTAGAAAACGCAGCTTCTATTGCCGCAATGTTATTAACTACAGAAGTGGTTTTAGCAGATGAGCCTGAAGAAGGTGGTGCTCCAATGCCTCCAATGGGCGGCGGCGGTATGGGTGGCATGATGTAATCCAAAAGCCAAATACCACGAACAAATTTCGTGTAAAAATATACCCTTAAGGTTTAAGCCCCTTAAGGGTTTTTTTGTGCTTTTATCTCTCTGAAAGGCTCATTTCGCCGTTGTTAACCTGTTCATTTTGTTCGAGTTGGTGTAAAGATTTGAAAGTGCAACATAAAAATTACGTTCTTTGTAATCGAATATTTATAACGGCGTAGTGCTATTGATTACATATATGTAAGTAATTAAGATCAGCAACCAAACAAACACTGATATTAAGCCGCCGTTAGATCATTCCTTAGTGTTAGAGATTTTAATGTAGACCTGTTTGAAAAGGAAATGGATTTTATATGCCCTTATTTTAGGGACATTTTTGATTACTAAAGCATCATTTGCCCAAATTTCCATTGGCACAATTGATTCAGGGCCTTTTACGCCTGGGAGCACTATTGCTGTGCCATTTGCTATATCCACCGGGTGTATCGATAGAAGCAATGTTTTTCAACTGTATTTATCAGATGCGAATGGAAATTTTGCTGCTGAAAAAATGATAGGAACCTATACTGGCTTCTATAGCACTTATGTTAACGGCGTTATTCCAACTTCTGGTATCGCTGCGGGTAGTGGTTACAAACTTCGAATTAAAACTACAAATCCGGTTTCCGTAAGCAACGAGTCTGGTGCATTTGAAATTAAAGCAGGGCAAGCTACAGAGGCAAAACTTACTGCTAATTATCTGAACACAACCAATACCGAAACTTTTGGAACTTGCATCAGCAGACCAAACAATCAGTTTTTTATTTCCAATGAATCAACAACGGGTGCTGTAGTTTCTGCAAAAGTGACCAATGAGGTAAACGGCAACACAACTGGTTTAAATTTCACAACCAAAATACAAACCTTTAATGCAGATCAGTCACATTATACCATCCTTGCAAAAGCTGTAAATCCTGATGGTACCGTTGCTACAAAAGCCTATCTGTTAATCAATAATAAAGCAATTACAGCCTTTGGTACATCTGGGAATAATATTGTTTGTTTGCCGTTAGGCGCTCTTGAATTTAATGTAGATATTACCTCACCGGATGGAATTCAGAATAACTTCCCGGGCGATCTTTATACCATTACATGGGGAGATAATACGACTTCTGTTTACACTTTATGCGAGATCAAAGCACTAGGTGGAAAGGTAAGCCACACTTACATCAGATCTTCTTGCGGAAGTACATCTGTATCCAGTGCTGGAACAATTTATAATGCTTTTGATGTAAGCATCAATGTTTCTAACGCTTTCTGTGGTAATGTCGGTACACCCGTTTCTTCTTCTGCCAAGGTTGTGGTTAAGCCAGTTAATTCATTTAATTATACCAATCCGGGTTGTACCAATACCAATATTACCTTTACCAACACGTCAGTTTTGGGCGAAAACCCAAACACCAATACACCTGGGTGTACGCCAAATGTAGTAACTTACAACTGGTTTGTAGATGGTGTACCTGTTGAGGTGAACAAACCCCGATCTTATAATTTGGTAACCAAGTTCCTGAGCCATGGGGAACATACCATCCGTTTAGAATCCAATAGCTCTGGATCCTGCGAAGCTGATCCGGTAGAGATGAAAATTTGTATTCAGGATCCTCCCAAACCTGTTTTTACACTACCTAGTACCACTATTTGTTCAGGCAGCACCTTAAAAGCTACTGATCAATCTGTGCTGGATAATATCTGCAACGCTGCGAATACTTACTCATGGAGTGTAACACCTGCAGTAAGTTACGCCAATGGCACAAATGCATCAAGCAAAGAGCCTGAGTTCGTATTCAGCACTGCCGGGGTTTACACACTGATGCTAAGAATCTCGACTCCTTCATGTGGCTTAATTCCTTCAGCACCACAAACCGTAGTGGTTAACGCCTCACCTACGGCAACATTATCACCCGATATCACTTTGTGTAATTTAGCCACATATGATTTTAATAATACCACACCCGGCCCAACCCGGACTGTAATAGCAGGTACATCGAAAGACCTCAGTGATACCTATACCTGGACCGTTACGGCTGCTGGAACGGGAACTTATAGCTTCGCCGGCGGAACAACTGCCAATTCAAAATATCCATCCATAAAATTTGATAATTATGATGAATATACGGTTAGCGTAACACATAAAAACAACTGCGGTTCGGTAACTAAAACTCAAAAACTAACCTTTTCTACCGCCCCGGTTGTAAATGCTGGTCCTGATCAGAGCATTTGCTTCAACAATCCTAATTTTACCCTGGCGGGAAATATTAACGGAACAACGACAACGCAAACCTGGATTGGTGGTACCGGAACATTTACACCGAACAGAAATGCGCTAAATGCAGTTTACACGCCGACAGCTGCTGAAAAAAATGCCGCCACAGTGACGTTAAGACTTAGAGTTACCACATCGCTGGCAGCTCCATGCAACCAGATTGATGATGATGTAATCCTCAGGATAAAACCTAACCTTAATATTACAAGTGCTGCGGGTAAGGTGATTTGTACAGGCGCCAACGTGTCTTACATTCCAGTATCTGCAGCTGCAGGAACAACTTTCAACTGGACGGCAAGTGGGTCATCAAATGCAACAGGTTTTAGTTCAAGCGGAAGTGGTAATATAAATGATGTGTTAAGCAACACCGATGCAGCCAATAATGCAACTGTAACTTATGTAATTACGCCGAGCAATGATGGCTGCATAGGAACGCCTTTCAATTTTGTAGTTACGGTAAATCCTAATCCGACGGTTACTGCTACCGCTACAAACTTTACCATTTGTAATAAAACATCTTCAGCCATTACCCTAAGCTCCGCAATGAGTGGCGTAAATTACACTTACACCAGTGTAGTTACCGGACAAATTACAGGCAATAGCAACAGGACAACCGCGTCATCAGGAACAGCAATTAATGATATTTTAACCAACAGCGGCACAACTACGGGCAGCGTAACTTATACCATCACTCCTGTTTCAGCCGGGAGCTGTGCCGGAATACCTGCTTCCATTACCGTCACCGTAAACCCTGGTGCAACCCTTGCAAACGCAGGTGCAGATGAAGCCATTTGTAATGCCAGCACGTTTACATTAAAAGGCAATGAAGCTGAAGTTGGTTCGGGCAAGTGGACGGTAGTTACCGGGCCTGCGGCAGTTACTTTTGCTGATGATACGAAACACAACACCTTAGTTTCGGGCTTACAACCGGGTAGCAACTATACTTTTAAATGGACAATTTCAGATAATAGCTGTTCGACCACAAGCGATGAGATTGTGATTAGTGTTAATCCTTTAAGTGTTGGTGGAACGACGGCGGGAAGCAGTTCAGTGTGCGCAACGGCAAACGGCGGTAACATTACGCTATCAGGAAATGTTGGAAACATTATTAGGTGGGAGCGTTCTATTGACAATGGGCAAAACTGGTCTACCATTAGTTCTACCGCCAATCCGCTTGCTTATGCAAACTTAACTGTAACCACTCAGTATAGGGCAATTGTTCAGAGCGGGAGTTGTGCGGAAGCGATATCATCTGTTTCAGTTGTTACTGTAAACCCTTTAACCGTTACTGCAAATGCCGGTGCCGATCAGAATTTATGCAGTGGTAATGGTGTAACCTTGAATGGAAATAACCCTGCCCCAAACAATGGTTTATGGACCCTGATTTCTGGCCAGACAGGAATTACATTCACCGACCCAACATTATACAACACAAACGCTACCGGTTTAATACCAGGAGAAACTTATAAATTCAGATGGACGATTTCGGGATTTACCGGTTGTCCCCCATCATCGTCGGAAGTGACCATCACCTATTTTTCACCAATTGCAAATAGCATCAGCAGTGCTTCCTCAACAGTATGTTCAGGCCAGACTGTTGCAATCGCTGGTAATATTCCAACAGGCGGCTCTGGTAGCTTTACCTATCAGTGGCAAAGCAGTACAGATGGGAATAACTGGGTAAATATTCCTTCGGCAGTTGCTAAAGATTTAACCATTAAACCAACAGCTTCATCAGCTTACCGCCGATTAGTGAACAGTGCCATCTGTACCTCGGTAAGCAATTTGCTGCAAATAAATGTATTGCCAGATCTCACGAATAACTCTATTTCCGCAGATCAGCAGATTTGTTTAGGCTCGGCAGCGGCAATACTTACCGGATCAACTCCTGTTGGTGGAGATGGAAATTTCAGTTATCAGTGGCTATCGAGTACTGACGGACAAACATGGAGCGATGTTTTGGCTGCAATGGCGATCAATTTTACGCCACCAAATCCTGCTACAAACATTTTTTACCGTCGTTCAGTGAGCAGCGGAGCTTGTTCTACCAGTCTAAGTAACCTCGTAAAACTAACGGTGAATCCGCCTGCAAAAGCAGAAATTAAATACACCCAGGATAAAGGATGCGCCCCTTTTCAGCTAACAAGTACCAATGTAAGCGCAACTTTATATCCTGATCGCAATGCAACATATACCTGGTTTGCGGATGGAACTCAAATTGGCACCGGTGCTACTTTTCCAGGTTACACCCTTACTGGTCAGAACCAAAATGTAGTGATCAAACTTGTGGTGACCAGTAGCTTCGGTTGCAGCGGTGACGAAACCTCACATACTTTTGCTACACAGCAGGATGTAAAAGCAGCCTACACCCAAAGCACAACCAATGGCTGCGGACCACTAAGCGTAACTTTTAGCAATACATCAAACTCATTAACAGCAGCTGCTTTTAAATGGGATTTTGGAAATGGAACTACCTCTAATTTAGCTCAGCCTGCGGCTGTGGTTTATAATGCTGACCCTACCGGAAAAGATGTGACTTACATTGTTACACTTACGGCCACTACACCTTGTGGCGTAACTACGCAAACATCAGAAGTTTTGGTGAAGGCCAAACCAGTTTCTATATTTTCTCCTGATAAAACAGCAGGCTGCTCCCCTTTCAAAGTTACTTTTAGCAATACTTCGCCTGGAAATTCAAGCAGTTATACTTATGATTTCGGCGATGGGGAAACATTAACGGTAACTGACAAAAACAGTGTGTCTCACACCTACACCACACTTGCAGTTAAGGATTATGTTGTTAAAATGCTGGCCACCAATGAATGTGGTTCAACAGAATCTCAATACACCATCCGGGTTTCACCAAATTCTATTGTTCCGGAATTGGTGGTGAATAGCAACCAACTACGTGGCTGCGCTCCGCTAAAGGTAGACTTTTACAACAATACCAAAGGCGCCAATACCTTCGTTTATGATTTCGGTGACGGAAGCACAAAAGTGACGAACGGTGCACCTGAAGTGGTTACGCACACTTTCGCTAAAGCGGGGAAATATACGATTACACTTCACGCCTCAAATGGCTGTTCAAATGCTTCAACAACTGAAGAAATTGAGGTTTTGGAGCAGCCGGTTGTCAGTTTTACGGCAGATAAAACCAGCGGCTGTGACGGCATGGTGGTGAAATTCAAAAACAGCAGTTTAAATGCCATTGGCTATGTTTGGGATTTTGGCGATGGAACAACATCAAATGCCATTGAGCCTACACATACTTTTTCAGGTTCGGGAAAAAGCTTTACGGTTACCTTAACAGCTACCAACACATTAGGTTGTACAAATGCGGTAAGCATTCCAAATTATATCAATACGGTAAATCCGCCGGTGGCAACATTTTCGGTTAGCCCGGGAAATGAATTATCTATTCCAAACTATACTTTTGGTTTCAAGGATCTGAGCACCGGGGCAGTTAGCTGGGAATGGACATTTGGCGACGGATCGAGATCTACACTCCAAAATCCTAACCGAACTTATGCTGAGGATGGTGTGTATTCGGTCACCCTTAAGGTATTGAATAAAGAAGGTTGTTCAGCCACCACAACGCAATCAGTTAGAATTATTGGTGTGCCCGGAAACCTTAATCTACCCAACTCTTTCATGCCTGCCAGTGCAAAGAACGAGTTGAGAACCTTCAAGGCCAAGGGACAAGGCATCAAAGACTGGAAGATGAGCGTGTTTAACAAATGGGGACAATTATTATGGGAAACCACACAACTTGATGATGGTGCACCGCTAGAAGGATGGGACGGAACTTTTAAAGGACAAGATCAGCCGCAGGGCGTTTACTACTGGAAAATAGATGTAAAATTTATAAATGGTAGCGACTGGAAAGGGATGACATATGATTCATCTCCGGCAAGAAAAACAGGCGTAATATATTTAATCAGATGATGGGGAGAAAGATAAGATTATTGGTGCTTGCGATGGTGTTGCCATTCCTTTCATGGGCTCAAGACCATATTTATTCGCAGTTTTACAATTCGCCGATTTACCTGAATCCGGCATTAACTGGCCAGTTTGAAGGCGACATCAGGTTTAATGCATTATACAGAAATCAATGGTCGGGCTTGGCGAGTGATTATTCTTACATGAGCGCATCCGGCGATCTAAATCTCGACCGTATCAATAGCGGCGTAGGTTTAATTTTTAACAGAAGTACTGAAGGAACAGCTTATCTGGTAAAAAATAATATTGCTGCCAGTTATTCGTACATTATTGGAGGAGATGATTTCGCCCTGTCTTTCGGCTTACAGGCAGGCATTACCAATCAAAAATTAAACTGGGATAAACTGGTTTTCGGTGATCAGATCGGAATAGGAACGGGTTATATTCCGGGCAGTATTTCCGGTGCGGAAAGACCAAGCATAGACAGTCGGTTTTACCTGGATGCCAATGCCGGAACCAACCTGGTGTACGGTAAATTTATGTTGGGTGTTGCAGCGCACCACATCAATCGCCCAGATGAATCTTTATCTGGCTTCCAGGCCAAATTACCGATGCGTATTTCGGGAAATATGAGCTATAAAGTAACCCTAATTCCTGATCAGTATGACCGCGATGGAAGTTATTTAATTCCATCGGTAGTGGTTTACAAGCAGCAAAATATCACTTCCTATAGTGTAGGTATGCAATATAAATACGCCAGCATAAATGCAGGCATCTGGTACCGTGGTGGAAGCAATGCCGGCGGAAACGATGCGATTGTGTTTTCCGTAATCTTTGATATTTTTAACCGCAAAACAAATGGAGAAAAGTTTCGGGTGGGCATTAGCCACGATGCCACTTCTTCCAAAATAAACTACACCAATACCGGAGGGACATCTGAAATTGGCGTGGGTTATGAGAAATATTTTCAGAATAGTTCAAATGGTGGTCGGGCAAATGGTTTAAGATGTTATGATTTTTATTAATTTGCCTTGCTAATTCGAGGCAATGAACGAAATTTTAGATAACAGCCATTTCATTACACAAAGTGAAGTCAATAAGTTTTTACTGGCCACGTTGCTTTGTGGTTTAATTGGCGCTGAAAGAGAGTACAGAAGCAAATCAGCTGGTTTAAAAACCATGATGATGATTGGTTTGGGTTCAACTTTATTCACCATCCTCTCCATTAAAATCGGGTTAACCAGTCAGGACCGTATTGCCTCTAACATTGTAACCGGAATTGGTTTTTTAGGCGCTGGAGTAATTTTTAAAGAGGAAAACAGGGTTAAAGGCTTAACCACAGCTTGCATCATTTGGATTGTTGCAGCCATTGGTATGGCCATCGGAAGTGGCTATTACGAACAAGCGATTGGCGTTACCGGAGTGGTTTTACTGGCCTTAATAATTTTTCCTTTTTTAGAAGAAGTTGGCGATCGCCGATTTACCAAAAGGGTTTATCGCATTGTTAAAAAACAACATACGCATGGCGATTTAGAAAGTTACGAACAGGTTTTTAGAGAAAACAAACTTAAACCACAACGTGGAAAACACCAATTGGTAAATAATGTTATTACCGGAAACTGGACTGCCACCGGAACACCAAAAAACCACCAAAAATTTGTGGAACAGATGTTAAAGGATAACGATATTATCGAATTTGATTTTTAAGCGATTAAAAATTGAAGTTAATATTTTGATTATACCTCACCCTAACAGGCACGCCTCTTTGTTTGGCCGGCTTCCACCGAGGTGCAGCACTAAGTACCCTAATGGCTTCCTGATCCAGTAACCGATCCACAGGCTTATCTATTTTGATTTCAACCAGGTTGCCTTTTTGATCGATCACAAAATTTAAAAAAACCCTGCCCTTTATGCCATTTTTGTAAGCCTCTGCAGGATATTTTGTTGAGGAACCAATATATTTATTCCAGGCTTGCTGACCGCCGGGATATGATGGTGCTTCCATTGTAGCCGTATAGGGATAAACTTTACCATCTTTAGTGCTTTCGCCTGATTTCAGGTTGCCGTTTTCATACAATTCCTGAAAAGTATCGCTCTTATCGGAATACTTTCCACTCCAGGTTCCATGCTTAAAACCATTTACATAATCACCTTCCTCTACCAGCTGTCCATCTCCAGACTTCGTTATTTCAACTAAATGTCCGTTTCCATTTGTGATGTTAACTTTACCATTCGAATCTGCATCATAAATGATTTTAGCGTTGGTGTTAAAGATGAAATCGGTAAGTGAAGAGTTAATCCCAATCATTTGATCACTTACTGGTTTCGCCTCAACGTATTCCGATCTTCTTCTTTCTTTACCATTTCTGTGATAAAAGATAGACACGCCAGAAAGCGAACCATTCAGGTAGTTCATTACCTGGGTTCTTTTACCTGAGCTATCGAAACTCATCACTGGCCCTTCGAAAATTAATCTTGGTTCAAAGGCACTGATGTATCCCTGAGATTTTCGTTTGCCGTTTTTATATAATTCTAACAAGTGGAATCGATTATCTCCCGAATCCGGTTCTTCTATCACCCTGATAAAGTCTGCTTCTTCTCTGGTAGCCACTTCTTTACCATTTTCCTTTAAATAATAAACGTTTTTCTTTTTTTGAGCTTGGGCGAAGGTAAACGTAGCCAAGAATACGAATAAGAGTAAGCGTAATTTCATGCGGCAAAGCTACTGAGAATTGATGTAACAACTAAGTAAGATGCATTACATTTTTGTAAAGAACATGTTGTGATAAAAAGGCAAATTATAAAAACAAATCATAGATTTGTGTAACTAACTTATCATGATTAAGGAACAAATTTCAGTTTTCGATATTTTCAAAATCGGTATTGGGCCGTCGAGTTCGCATACGCTTGGTCCGTGGAGGGCAGCGCAGCAGTTTACTGCATCGCTTTTACAACAAGGTGTACTGGCTGATGTAGAAATGGTTAAAATATTGCTTTATGGTTCGCTTGCCAAAACAGGTAAAGGCCACGGAACTGATGTTGCCATATTATTGGGATTAACTGGTGCAGATCCGGTAACCTTTGATGTAGATGCTGTTACCCCAACTTTTGAAAGCATTCAAAAAGATAAAAAATTAAATCTGGCAGGAAACCTGATCATTGATTTTGATTACGATAACGATCTGTTATTTCTGTTTGCTGAAAGCCTTCCTTTCCATCCAAATGCAGTTACCTTTCAGGCATTTTTAAACAACGGCAAAGCTTTTTCTGAAACCTATTATTCTATTGGTGGTGGTTTCGTGGTTAAAGAAGGTGAAGACAACAGCCAAAAAGTACAGGTTGATTTACCGTTTCCGGTGGAGAAAGCGAAAGAACTTTTACACTGGTGTTTATCTACAGGTTTGAAGGTAAGTGAAATCGTGATGGAAAATGAACTGGCCTGGCGTCCGGAAGCGGTAACCAAGGCAGGTATCTTGCAACATTTTGCCGTAATGCGTGATTGCATTTACCGTGGTTGCCATACCACTGGGTTTTTGCCTGGCGGATTGGATGTTGCCCGAAGAGCTTTTCCATTAAATAAACGATTAATTGGCCAATCAGCATATAACGATTACAATTCATGGGTAGAAGCCATTCGTAAAGGTGGAAATGGATTCAATTATATTTTAGATTGGGTGAGTTGTTTTGCGCTTGCCGTTAATGAAGAAAATGCCTCTTTTGGTCGGGTGGTTACCGCACCTACAAACGGTGCCGCTGGGGTTATTCCTGCGGTGCTGCAATATTTTATCACCTTTTGCGATGGTTATTCAGAAGACAGAATTATCCAATTTATTGCCTGTGCTTCAGAAGTAGGAAGCATTTTCAAGAAAGGCGCCACTATTTCGGCAGCAATGGGTGGCTGTCAGGCAGAAATTGGCGTTTCTTCAGCAATGGCTGCTGCCGCCTTAACCGAATGCCTGGGTGGTTCACAAAGACAGGTTTTAATGGCTGCAGAGATTGCCATGGAGCATCATTTGGGTTTAACCTGCGATCCGATTGGTGGCCTGGTGCAAATTCCATGCATCGAAAGAAATACCATGGGCGCAATTAAGGCCATAACTGCTAGTCAGCTGGCGCTGCAAAGTAATCCTGATAAAGCTAAAGTAAGTTTAGATGCTGTTGTAAATACCATGTGGGAAACGGCTTTGGATATGAATGCTAAATACAAAGAAACTTCTGATGGTGGTTTGGCAACGAATATTCCAATCAGTTTGCCGGAGTGTTAAAAGACCCTCTCCCTTTGAAAGTTTATTCATGGGCCAATTAGAGCGCTCCCTTTCCTGGAAAGAGGGATTTATGGAGTAATAGTTTTAACCCTCAGTTATAACTTTTTCTTATTTTCAGTGGGTAAACTAAAATCTAATTATCGATTACGAGAAATGATATCCTCTTATCTTCCGGAGAAGATTTGGCAGGGCATTAATGCTACAAAAGAGAGGGTTGGAGTATAGTATTCTATCATCAAAAAAAAATCTTTGTGTCCTTCGTGTCTTTGTGGTTTAATCGTCACGAACATATGTCGCAAATTACTTAAACCAATCCCGAATACGTAAGCACCAGCCACCAAATAGCCGTTGTGATAAACGAAAGTAAAATCCCCACACCCACCACCAAGTTGGAAACTTTTGGATTTAAATTGTATTGATCTGCCACCACTCCGGCGGTTAACAGTGTAGGCATCGCCATTTCGAATATCGTTATTTTGGTAATCATGCCGTTCATACCCAGAATTAAAGCGATGATTAAAATGGAAAGCGGTGCTAAAATCAACTTGTATAATAACGCAAAGCTGATGTGTTTGATTTCGCTAAACCAGCCACCAAATTTAAGTTGCAAACCAATTGAAAATAAGGCCAGGGGACCAACAGTTCCCGAAAGCTTATCGAACAAAACATCAAGAGGCGAAAGGTTAATAAATCGGGGTAAAATTAATGCCAAAATACAACCCAGCAAAGGTGGAAAAGTTAACACTTTTTTAAACACCAATTTTGCGCTTAATTTCTGTTGCTGAGAAGAACGAATGGCAACCACAATTCCAATTGTTGATAATAAAGTGAAGGTAACCTGATCACAAATGATTGCTGTTGCAATTTCCTTTTCGCTGAAATAAGCGATGATGAGCGGAAATCCAATAAATGAAGTATTGCTTAATGAACTGACCAGTTTCAATCCTCCGGAAGTTGCCCGGCTAATATTGCTGAATTTCGCATAAAAGGTAACGAAAAACCATCCTAACAACCACACACAAATTGGTGTCAAAGCAGGAAATAACAATTCATTCGACCAGCTAATGTGAGGCAAATACTTAAATGAAGTAGCTGGAAGTGCGATGTAAATAATCCAGGCATTAATACCCTTGTGTGCATCTTTTGGCAGCGTTTTGCTTTTTCTGAAAAGAATACCAGCGATAATACATAAACCAATAAGAATGAAATTTGCCATGAGGAGTGCAAAAATATTGATAAAAGAAAACGCCAATTAATTAATCGGCGTTTTTAAATTTATGAGGTAGGACTACTTGGCTTCGGTTTTTTCTTATGCCAAACCTTTTTCTTGCCATTGTTTTTCGGATGTTGCGGTCGCTTTTCTTCTACATGGGTGATTTCCATCGTAGCAATGTGTTCTGGCAAAGTCATCCGTGGGACCGCTTTTTCAATCAGTTTCTCAATGTTATCAAACTTGCGCTTATCTCTTCCGTTAACCAATGTAATTGCGGTTCCTTTGGTGGCGGCTCTAGCTGTTCTGCCAATACGGTGTACATAATCTGCCGGATCGCCGGGAACATCGTAATTAATTACCAAATCAACACCCTCTACATCAATACCACGCGATAAAACATCCGTTCCGATGATAATTGGTAAACGGCGATTTTTAAAAGCCAACAAAATATCTTCGCGTTCTTTCTGCCCCAAATCTGAGTGAAAAGCTTCTGCTTTGATCTTTAAAGATTTAAAAGTTTTGTATAAAGCTTTTACTTTCTCTTTGGTTGAAGCGAAGATAATGGCACTTTTATACGTTTCGTCTTTAAAAATATCTGTTAGTAAAGCCTGTTTCTGCTGATCGTGGATATTGTAAGCTTGCTGATCGATTCCTTCAGCAGGCTTTGCAATAGAAATGGTAATCTGCTCTGGCTCATGCAAAATACTTCCTGCCATTTTCCTGATTTTTGGCGCCATGGTGGCTGAAAAAAGCAGCGTTTGCCGTTTCTTAGGTAGATAACTTACAATGCGCATAATGTCATCATAAAAACCCATATCAAGCATACGGTCGGCTTCATCCAAAATCAGGTGCTGCAAATGTTCTAACTTTAAAACACCTGAAGATAAATGCGCCATCAAACGGCCAGGCGTAGCGATGATAATATCTACACCATCACGCATGGAGCGTTTTTGCTGCTCATATGCAATGCCATCGCCACCGCCGTAAACGGCCAATGAACTGATGTTGGTGAAATAAGCCAAAGCTTCTACCTGTAAATCAATTTGTTGCGCAAGCTCGCGTGTTGGTGCTAAAATCAAGGTATTGTTATGCCTGTCTTGAGCACGACTGATCTTTTCCATTACCGGCAAGAGGTAACTTGCTGTTTTTCCAGTCCCGGTTTGCGCACAGGCAATAAGGTCGTGGTTATTTAAAATTACAGGAATAGCTTGTTCTTGTATGGGAGTAGCGCTTTTATACCCCATAGCCATCAGGCCTTCATGCAAATCGGGGTTAAAATTAAAGTCGTTAAAATTCAATCTGTTGTGTTTATGTATTTCAGCAAAAGTACCTCAAATTACGGCGAATAGCAAACGCCAATCCATCTTGAATTTATAATTGCAAAATAGCCTGTTGTATTTATTATTTTCGTTCTGCAAATGTTCGGTTTTTAGCCGTTGGCAATAGCAGTCTCCTGACAAGGCAATTCTATTTGGCTTTTGCTTTAGCCCGCTCCCTGAAACTATAGGTTGCGCATTTGAAAACCTTAAAAAAAGCATCAAAATTTGATTTCTAGCCCCGGTTGCAGCGTTACCCTGCAGCGAGGAAGTATGACGAGCGAAGCGTAAAAGCGAAAAACGGGAGCAAACTTTAACTTTAGCAGTGCCTTTGCGCTTCAAATAAATAAAATCTTTCCCTTCCGGATGAAAACCATTTTAGGTTATTTCTGTCCTTACTGAAAAATATTTTTTATACTTGAGGATATTTATCATAGCTGCCCAATTTTTTGAAGTTTATAAAAAACATAGCTGGAATTAACCAGAAAGATGATGCCGATTTAATTGCCGAGTATAAAAGTACCGGCGATTTAGACGCATTGGGTACGCTGTACAATAAATATATGCACCTGGTTTTTGGGGTTTGCCTGAACTATTTTAAGGATGAGGAGCTGAGCAAAGATGCCGTGATGCAGATTTTTGAGGAACTGGTGAAAAAACTTAAAATACATGAGGTGCAGAATTTTAAGAGCTGGCTGCATGTTTTAACGCGAAACCATTGCTTAATGGCGCTCAGGAAATCTTCGAAGCAAAATAACGTTTCTATTGATGATACTTTTGTGGAAAACAGCGAATTTGTGCATCTGGATATTGACGACACAAAAGAAACGCAGCTTACCATAATGGAAAAGTGCATGGAAACCTTGCCCGAAGAACAGCGAAAAAGCGTAGATTTATTCTATCTACAGGAGAAATGTTATAAGGAAGTGGCCGATATTACGGGCTACGACATGCTTAAGGTGAAAAGCTATATCCAAAACGGAAAGCGGAATTTAAAGATTTGTATAGAGAAAAATAGTAGTGAATAACGATTGGTTAGATATTGACGTTCTGGAAGATTACCTTGATGGTAAGCTTGATGCCAAGGCTATGCACTTCGTTGAGCGGCAGGCCTTGGAGGATCCGTTCGTGGCCGAAGCTTTGGAAGGATTGAAACAATCGCCCAAGCGGAAACAAAGCCTTTCTATTTTACAAAAACAGCTTTACGATCGCATTTCGGAAAAACCGATTAAGCGTAAAATGTGGGGCATTACCACACATCGGCTAAGTATTGCTGCAACTGCTACGGTTGCTTTTATTGCAGTGAGCATTTTGTTTTTTATGCGTGAAACCAATCGTAAAAATGCTGAAACTGCTGCCAGAAGGCAGGAAGGTGTTGTAGTTAATTTAGATACCACCGCGGCTTTGGCCAATACAAAACCAAAAAAAGTTGACACCGCTCCGGCGCTTACGAAATCTGCATTAATAGATCAGGCAATTACTGAAGCCAAAACTGGCAATTTGGCTAAAAACACCAGGCAGGCACCAGTTGTGAAGTCGGCAAGTAGATTTCCGCAAGTAGAGGAAATTAGACCGCAGGAAGTGAGTGAGGCAAAAGGAGAAGCTACTGCTTTCAATAATACCGCAAAAATGAAAGCCGCATCTGTTACTAATGATGCGATAATTGCTGCTGCACCTGCTATTGCTTCAAACCGAGTGGTATTTAGCGGCAATGTATTAAATGAAAGTAATGGTAAACCAGTGGAAGGTGCCGTGGTTAAATTATCAGGATCGAACAAAGTTACCGCTACAGATGCTAATGGCTATTTTGCTTTACCCGCTGATAGCAACGTTAAGGATAAAGACTTGTTAATTAATGCCATTGGGTTTAGAGAACGGCCGATTACAAATGTTGCAGATCCTAATGCGATTAGAAATGCCATGAGCGGCGATAAATCGTTAAATGAAATTGCAGTAATCGTAGGCTCAAACGGTCGCAAAAAGGAAAATATTCCGGCTCCTAAAATTATGCTTCGGGCGGAACAAAACCTGGATGGAAAATCTATCGGAGAGATCACCAAACCGATTCCTGTTTCGACCATTAATTATAGCCAATATCTTGAAAATAACAATAAACTGTATAACCCTAAAGGGCCGGAACAATTTGTTATTTTAAGTTTTAAGGTTAGGAAAAATGGTCGCCCAACAAATATTAAAGTAATCAAATCGCTTAATACTAAAGCTGATGCGGAAGCCAAACGGCTTGTTCAAAACGGACCGGATTGGGTGCTACCTAAAAACGGAAATGACCTGGTGGAGTTGAGTGTTAAGTTTTAGGCTTTTGAACGAATTCTCAGTATAGCGTATTGCAGGCATTACTTATCTCTAGTTTTTGGAACCATATAGACATTTAGGACAATAAAATAAGTATCGTTTATTTTGTGCAAAATCCAAAATCTATATGATCTATATGCCTATATGGCTTAGAATCAACTAAGATTTAGCATGGATAGTTCTTCAAAATCAATGGACTTCGTTACCAAAATCTATAAATTAAGAACCATATAGACATTTAGGACATATAGAAAAGCATGGTTGACCTTGTGTGAAATCTAAAAACCTATATGATCTATATGCCTATATGTTTAGAATCAGCTGAGAATCACTCGCTTTATTAGTCCTTCAAAAACAATGGCTTTCGTTACCAAAATCTATAAATTAAGAACCATATAGACATTTAGGACATATAGAATTAGCATCGTTTACCTTGTGCGAAATCTAAAAAACTATATGATTTATATGCCTATATGGTTTAGAATCAGCTGAGAATCACTCGCTTTATTAGTCCTTCAAAACAATGGCTTTCGTTACTAAAATCTATAAGTTAAGAACCATATAGACATTTAGGACATATAGATTAGCATCGTTTACCTTGTGCGAAATCTAAACTATATGATCTATATGCCTATATGGTTTAGCATAAACTGAGATTCATTAGCTTTACTAGTCCTTCAAAACAATAGCTTTCGTTACTAAAATCTATAAGTTAAGAACCATATAGACATTTAGGACATATAGATTAGCATCGTTTACCTTGTGCGAAATCTAAACTATATGATCGATATGCCTATGGCTTATATTCAAATGAGAATCATTCGTTTGGCTAGTCCTTCAAACAATGGCTTTCGTTACCAAAATCTATAAATTAAGAACCATATAGACATTTAGGACATATAGAAAAAGCATGGTTGACCTTGTGTGAAATCTAAAAAACTATATGATCTATATGCCTAAATGGTTCAAAAAAATGCAGCAGCAAGCTTATAAGCATATTTTCATTGGTTCGGTAGGGTTCCGAGTAAACACAAATTCCATGCTTCCGTCTTCCTTTAAAACAAAAAAGACTAAAGCGATTTGCCTTAGTCTTAAATATGGATGATGGATTTTGTTCTATTTGAAGTAATAAATTGCTCCGTAAATAATGGCTGCTAATGTGGCCGAAACTGGGATGGTTAAAATCCAGGCCCAAATTAAGTTGATGGTTACACCCCAACGCACGGCAGAAACGCTTTTTACCACACCCACACCTACAATCGAACCGGTGATGGTATGTGTTGTAGAAACTGGGATACCAAAATGTTCTGTAATTCCTAAAGTAATGGCGCCAGCACCTTCGGCAGCAACACCTTCCAGCGCTGTAACTTTCGTAATTTTCGAACCCATGGTTTTCACAATTTTCCAGCCACCGCTCATGGTACCTAATGAAATTGCCGAATAACAGGCAATTGGAACCCAGGAAGGCATTGAATCAAAATCAGGAATGACTTTAGCTGCAATTAGTGCCGTAGCAATAATACCCATTACTTTTTGCGCATCGTTACCACCATGAAAGAAACTCAAGGCTGCAGACGATAATAACTGTAATCGTTTAAACCATTTTTCAGCTGTTGCTGGTTTTGCATAGCGGCAAATGTTGATGATGATCAATGTTAAAACAACAGAAATAACCAAACCAATAATTGGAGCCAGCACAATAAACGAAACGATCTTCACTACGTAACCCATGTTTACAGCGTCCATCGGACTAGCACCAGTTAACAAAGCATGTGTCATACCGGCACCGGCAAAACCACCAATTAAGGTATGCGAAGAACTGGAAGGAATGCCATACCACCAGGTTAATAAGTTCCAGATAATAGCGGCCACTAAACCGGCAAGGATTACCTCTAGTGTAATATAATTTTCAATAACCGTTTTAGCAACCGTATTGGCTACTTTATGATCGGTAAAATAAAAGTAAGCTGCAAAATTGAAAAGCGCAGCCCACAAAACCGCCTGAAAAGGCGTAAGCACTTTTGTAGAAACAACTGTTGCAATCGAGTTAGCGGCATCGTGGAAGCCGTTAATGTAATCGAAAGCAATAGCTAGAATTACAACAACAACCAATAAGGTAGTTACCATGTTTGTTTAATATTAAGCGTTTTTAACCAGGATAGTTTCAAGCACATTCGCCACATCTTCACATTTATCTGTCGCTTTTTCTATCGTTTGTAAAACCTCTTTTTGTTTAATTAATTCAATCGCATTGGTTTCGTATTCAAATAAACGGGCAACTGCTAAAGTAAATACATAATCAGCCTGGTTTTCGCCGCTGTTAATGCGGATACAAGCATCAGCAATCACACGAATGTTTTTGAAACTGCGTAATTCTTTAATCGCTTTATCAATATCAGTACACATTTCAACCAATAATTCTGCAATCTTCACAATTGGCTCACTAATGGTATTCATATTGTACATTTGCATGCGGTTTGCTGTACCATAGATATAATCGGCAACATCATCAACAGCAGTAGCCAATTGGTGAATGTCTTCCCTGTCAAATGGTGTGATGAAGTTCCTGCTCAGCTCTAAGAAAATCGAATGCGTAATATCATCTCCAACGTGCTCCAGGCGCTCAATTTCTTTAAAAATTGTTTTTCTGCTTTCCGCATCAGCAGTGCTAACCATTTCTAAAAGCGCTTCAGCAATTTTCAATGCGTTGCTACCAGCCTGCTCAAAAAGAGGATGAAATTTTCTATCTTGAGGTGTAAAGAACTTAAAAATATTGTTCATGTTAATTTCTAATATGCTGCAAAGCTACAAGCTCAATGTTAAGTTAATGTTAATTCATTAATTATATTAAGAAATTGTTTGCTGATCTGTTCGTTTGATAAACATTTAAGAGCTACGCAGTTAGGTTGAGAGAGGTTAGAAATGAATGTAAGTAGCCATTAGGTAACATCAGCCCTGTTCCAAAGGAACTCCATCGAGCTAATCGCTTTACTGCTCCCGATGAAATATCGGGATCCGTGTTCGCTCATATCAGGTTTATCTACAAAAGCCGGTTCGCAATGGCGAAATTGCCAAAGCAAACCTTTCTGCGAACTATCTGTTCTATATCGATAAACCATAAACATGACAGCTCAAAATAGAAACAGACTTTGGATTTGGATTGGCAGTATATTGGGCGGATTGATCTTAATTTTAGCTTTCGGAGCCATGTTTATTAGTGCCCGCTGGAAGCCTATCCTCACTGAAAAAATAAAAGAAGGGGTTTATAACGGATCAAACCATCTTTATAGCATTGATTTCAAAAGCATTAATTTAAATGTGATTACTGGTAGTATGGCCATTCGGGATGTTACGCTTAAGCCAGACACTATGGTTTTTGACACTTTAAAAAAACAGCATCTTGCTCCCGCACATACTTTTGAAATCAAACTTAAAAAGCTTCAGATTACACGAACCAGCATTTTAACCGCCTATTTTAAAAAGCGATTGGATATTAACGAGATCTTACTCGATCGCCCATCAATCAATGTGATTTTTAATAAGGTACCGAAGAAAGTCGATACTGCGAAGGTTAAAAAATCACTTTATGAACAGATTTCTAAAACCTTTAAATCGGCCAGGGTGCATCGCATCAAAATCGTTGATGCTGATTTTGATTACATCAATAAAAGCACCGCTGTTAAAACCAAAAACAGCATCAAGCACCTTGATATTAACGTAAATGATTTTCTGCTCGATTCCCTTTCTGGTAAAGACACTACACGATTTTATTATACAAAAGATATTTCGTTTCAGGTGGCAGGTTACAAATCGACTACGAAAGACAAGATGTACAGCATGAAGGTAGATACGATTAAAGGTTCATATTCTTCCCGAAAAATCAGCATTAAAGGTTTGATCTTAAAGCCACTTTATCCCGAACTCGAGTTTGCCCGTAAATATAAAGTTCAAAAAGATCGTTACGATTTAAGCTTTGCCACAGTTGAGTTTAACGGAGTCGATTTTATCAAACTGAACACCGATGGTAAACTTGAAGCAAAATCCGTGAAAATCGGTCCGGCAAAAGTTGAAGTTTTTATGAGCAGAGAATCTCCTCCTCCACCAGGATTCGATAAGGGAAAAAACTATCCCCACATGGCTTTAAAAAGGCTGAATATGCCCGTAGCCATTGATACGGTAAAACTGCGGAGCATCGATGTAAGGTACTCAGAATATAATCCGGCAAGTAAAAAAACGGGATCGGTTACGTTTAAAACCCTAACAGGAAATATTTTAAATGTAACTAATGATAGTTTACGCCTGGCTAAAAATAATCATGCTGTGGCCAATCTAAATTCGTTGCTAATGGGCAGCGGAAAACTAAATGTAAAGCTCGATTTTAACCTGACAGATCAAAATGGTGCCTTTGGTTACAGCGGAAGTTTAGGCCAGTTCGATTTTAAAAATCTGAATTCCTTATCTAAAAATTTAGGCCTGATAGAAATCGAAAGCGGAAATGTTCAGCATATTGATTTTAAAGCAAGTGGCAATTTACGCACTGCGTCTGGCTCAATGAGTATGCTTTATAACAACCTGAAGGTGAAGTTACTTTCTGACAACATTGACGGCGAAGGAACTAAAGAAAAGGGGCTTTTATCTTTTTTAGCAAACACACTTCTAGTTAAAGATGAAAATCCGAGCAAAGGCGATCCGCCTAGAACGGCAAAAATGACCAATACGAGGATAAACTCGGCTTCATTTTTTAACCTGATGTGGAAGACATTATTTGTCGGCATAAAAGATATTGTTGGTGTGGGTGTTGTGCCTGAAAAAAATCCTGTTAAGCAACAAAAGGTAATTGCAAAGAAAATAAGAGAACAGAAACGGGAAGATAGTAAAGAAGCCCGCAAAGCGAAGAGAGAGAAAAACTAATGCCTGTTTTTACATTAAAATTATAAATGTATATTGCTGTGAAAACCAGTCCTGCCGTTAAATGCCCGATACCAAAAGAAAAAAATACAAAATTATAAAGTGGATTGCATCAGTAACTTTAATCGTCTTCGCATTACTTGCAGGATTAGCTTGGTTTTTAAATGTAAAATCGCGACCGATACTTAGTGACCGCATTAAAACGCTGTTATATAAATCAACGGATAGCTTATATACCATCAGTTTCTCAAAAGTTTCTACCAACATTTTAACCGGAAGCGCAACGTTATATAATGTAAAAATCATTCCGGATACCAACCGATTCAACCAGTTGATTACTTTAAAAAGGGCGCCGAACAACCTTTATACTATATCGCTAAAAAAACTTCAGGTTAAACATTTTCATCCGCTTACGCTTTACCGGCATCAAAAACTTCAATTAGAAGAGGTAATTTTTGATAGGCCAGAAGTGGTGATGATGAACAGGCAATTTGCATTTAATGAGAACCGGCCGCCTCGACCTATAAAATCGCCCTACGCGATGATTTCTCAAAACCTGAAAGAATTTAGCATCAATAATATTCTTTTCAGGGATGCGAGTTTCAAATACGTTAATAAAAATGTACTTAACGCCACGCCTTTCGCTATTGATGATTTAAACATTACCTTAAAAGATTTATTGGTTGATTCTACTTCTGCTGAAGATCCAGATCGGTTCTATTTGCTTAAAGATGTCATCATCAACTTAAAGGATTATACTTACCCCACCCCTGATAAGATGTACAATATTAAGCTTAACCAGCTCGATTTTAAAGCTTCTACAGGGAATCTGCGGATCAACAAATTCCAGGTAGAACCGCTGTATGATGAAATGAAGTTTGGCAAAGTAGCGGGTTACGCAAAAGATCGGTTTCACATACAAATGAGCGACATACTGTTAAACGGAATTGATCTTCCACTTTACATCAGTAAACAGGAATTTAGGGCAAAAGAAATGGCTATTGCCAATGGGTTTATTTCTGTTTTCAATGATAATAGCCTTGGGAAAAACTTTGACCCTACGGATAGCCTGGAAAATAGGGTTCGTCGATTTCCGCACCAGTTGCTACAAAACATTAGCGCTCCGGTGCTGATCCAAAAAATCAAACTCAAAGATGTTGATGTAAGCTACGCAGTTTATAATCCTGAAAGCCAGCAAAGAGGAAAAATATCTTTTGAGCACACTTCAGGTGTTTTTAAAAACGTAACCAATTTAACCAAAATCAAAGCCATTAACCCTTTTATGGAGGTTGATTTGAAAACTTACCTGCTAGGGCAGGGAGAACTGGATTTGAATTTTAATTTCGACCTGCTGGATAAAAATGGAGGGTTTGCCTACAAAGGCCAGCTTCATACGTTCAATGCAAGGGTTTTAAACCAAATTACGAAGCCTTTGGGTTTGGTTCGTATAAACAGAGGCATTGTAGATAAACTTCGCTTTAATTTTAAGGCAAATAATGATGGGGCAAAAGGAAAGGTTGATTTCTACTACTACGACCTTTCGGTTGCTTTGATGAGAAACGATCCGGATAAAGACCACCTGGTAACCCGTGGCTTGTTGTCGATACTGGCCAACGCATTAATCATTAATGCTGAAAATCCGGGCAGAGATGGAAAATTTACATCGGCTTCAGTAAATTATAGTCGTATTGAAAATACTTCGTTTTTCAACCTGATTTGGAGAAGCCTTTTTGTGGGCATTAAAAATAGTGTAGGCATCACCGATGAGAAGCAACAGGAAATCAGGAAGCATATTAAAAACTTTAAAGATATGCAGGAAAGTCATCGCCTTCGAAAACAAAAAAGATTAGAACGAAGACAGCAACGGGAAAGGGAACAAGCCAGAAACGAGAAACGTTAAGTTCTATTTTGTAACGTTTTCCTATCTTTAATATCTAAACATAAACTAAACTATGATTATCGCAATTATTCTCATCGCCATTTTCCTTTTTGGTGTTTTCTTCTACAACTCGCTTGTTGGCAAGAAAAACCAGGTAACCAATGCATTTTCTGCAATCGATGTCATGCTTAAAAAGCGTTTCGACTTAATTCCTAACCTGGTTGAAGTAGTTAAACAATACACCAATTACGAGTCTGAAACATTATCGAAAATCGTTGAGCTTAGAACAAAAGTTGCTGCCGGAAATATCAGCGATGCGGAGAAAGCACAAATCGACAGTCAGTTAAGCAGTAGCGTTAAAGGTTTGATGGTTAATGTTGAAAATTACCCCGACTTGAAAGCCAACACCAATTTTATCAACTTACAAACTACCTGGACGGAAAGCGAGGAACAGATTGCTGCCGCCAGACGCACTTACAACGCAGCCGTAACTGATTACAATAACGCCATTATGATGTTTCCTGGAAATTTGTTCGCCGGAGCGTTAAATTTCCATCCAGTTCCTGTTTTAGAAACCGCAGCAGAGGAACGCCGGAACGTTAGTGCAAAAGACCTGTTTAACAACTAATGCAGTTTTTTAGTTTGGAAGGAAATGTGGCTTTACAAAATGTATTGTCCACCATGGAAGTGGAGCGTCAAAAAATTGCTTCGACACAAAAAAAAGGTTATTTCTTTATTGGAGGCGGCATTATTTTAGCCATTGCTGGAATAGTTTTCGGGTTTGTTGGCCCTGCTGTTGTTGCTGGTTTAATTCCGATAATTTATGGTGGAATTGTACTCTATAAAATCGGAGATGAATTGCAAGCCTATAAAGAAGCTTACAAAAGGGATGTAATTGGCGAAGCGCTTCGTTTTTTAGATGCAAGCTTAACTATTGATCCTTACAGAGGGATTCTTGCCCAAGAATTTATTTATTCACAGCTTTTTACGAAAGATCCTGACCGATACAAAACTGAAGATTTAGTGTGCGGAAAAGCTGATAAAACCGGGTTTTATTTCGCGGAAGTACATGCCGAATACAAAACAGTTACGCAAACTAAAAATGGCACCAGAACAGAGTGGCACGACATTTTTAAAGGGATTATTTTTGCGGCAGATTTTAATAAACACTTTAATGGCGTAACCATTGTTCGCCCAAAGGATTTTGGGAGTGCCCTAGGCGCCTGGTTTTCAAAAAACCTGTTCTCTTTTAGTGATAAAGATGTGATTAAACTGGAGAATGTTGATTTTGATAAGACCTTTTTAACTTATGGAACCGATCAGGTAGAATCACGTTATTTGCTTACTCCAGCCATGATGGAGCGCATTTTAAAGTTAAATAACAACTCAAAATACTCCATTTCACTGTCCTTTATCGAATCGAGGATGTATATCGCTTTTCCGCTAAACAGGAATTATTTTGAAGCACCAATATTTAAATCGTTGCTTAACCCCGAATTGCTTAACGAGGATATTACGGCAATAAAATTTATGTATGATATTGTGAGAGAATTAGATCTCAATACCAGAATCTGGGGGAAGAATTAATTTGCGCTAGCTCAAGTGCTTCCTTACGATACTTTCCAATGCTTCAATATCAAAAGGTTTTGATAAATAACTATCCGCACCGGCTTCATCGGCAAGTGCCGAAATATCATTGTTGGCAGAAAAATAAATTACGGGGATATGTTTCAGTTCCGGATTACTTTTAATTGCTTTTGTTGCCTGTATTCCGCCTAAATCTGGCAGCCAGTTATCCATAAAAATAATGTCGGGCATGTAAGCGGCAACCTGACTTTCAATTTCGTTTGCTGTTTCCGATGTTCTGATCTCGTAACCAGCGTCTTCTAATATGAAAGTGCACAAGTCTAAAATATCCCTGTTATCATCAAAAACAAATACTTTTTTTGCTTCAGCCATACATTTATCTCCCAAAAGGCAATCTATTCTCTATTTATTTAATTAAGTTGTTTATGAACCCAGCCATTGCAAAGCTATCTAAAATAAGGTGCGGTTTCACATTATTAACCGCTTGTTGTGGCATATAAGGCATAATTGCCGTATTTGGATTTTGAATAACCACTAAACCACCTAAATTGTTTACAATTTTTAATCCTTCTACCCCATCGGCATTTGATCCTGACAGCAATATACACACCAACTCATCTTTAAATACCTCCGCAGCAGACTGGAAAGTAACATCAATTGAAGGCCTCGAATAATTTATCTTTTCAGAATAATCGAGCGAGATTGTTTTATTATTTTCAATGAGCAAATGATAATCAGCTGGTGTAATGTAAACATGGCCTGCCAAAATTGATTCCTTTTCTTCCGCTTCTCTTACCTTTAACCCGGTTCTGCTTTGCAATAAGTCAGCTAATAAGGAATCATTTCCCGATTTTCGATGGGTAACTAAAATAATTGGGAAGTTGATTGCTGTTTTCAGGCTTGGAAATATTTCGAGCAGCACATCTAAACTCCCGGCAGATCCACCAATAACCAGCGCACTGCATTTTCCGATTGTTAGAGTTTCCGCCATATCTTTTCGAGTTTAATGCGCTTAAATTGCTTAGCTCCAGGCCAGAAATCAAGGCTTTCCTTACTCCCTAATGCTAAAAAACCCAGTTTCTCCAGGCTATTATCGAACAACTGAAACACTTTATGCTGCAATTCTTTGTCAAAATAAATGAGCACATTTCTGCATAAAATAAGCTGAAACTCATTAAATGAATGATCCGAAACCAGGTTATGCGTAGAAAAAATCATCTTATTGCTTAACGATTCATCAAATTTAGCCAATGAATAGTTAGCAGAATAGTAAGAAGAAAAATCTTTAATACCTCCAGAGTTGACATAATTTTCTGAATATCCTTTGAGGTAATTAAGGGGGAACATCCCTTTTTTTGCTTTTTCTAGAACCGATGGATTAATATCAGTAGCATAAATAAGCGATTTGTGCAACAGATTCAGTTCCTTTAATAAAATGGCCAAAGAATAGGCTTCTTCTCCCGTAGAACAGCCCGCAACCCAAATTCTAATAAATGGATAGGTGCCCAACAGGGGTAAAACATCGTTTCTAAGCGAGCTGTAAAAACCTGGATCGCGAAACATCTCGGTAACATTTACCGTAATTTCTTCTAGAAAACGTTTAAAATACTGTTTGTCGTTTTTAACAGCATACCTAAACTCCGCAAAACTTACAAAGTTATCTAAAGTATATAACCTCGTTATTCTACGTTTAATTGATGCATGCGAATACTCCAGAAAATCGTAGCCATGAACTTCCAGTACATCACTTAATAATGTTTCAACCTGTTCGTTATCTATCGCATCACTTATCACTTACTTGTAACCTCTTCAATTTGTATTAATAACTCATCAACATTTATAGGCTTTGAAACATAACCTGAAGCGCCTGCAGAAAGACATCTTTCCTTATCGCCCACCATGGCTTGTGCGGTAACCGCAAGCACGGGTATATTTTGCATTTTCTCCGATTTTTTCATTGCAGCAATGGCCTGATAGCCATCCATATCTGGCATCATCATATCCATCAGCACAACGGCAACATTTCCGTTTTCTTCCATCATTGAAAAACCTTCACGGGCACTGGTAGCAGATAAACAATCGAAACCTTTGGCCTTTAAAACAGCTTTTAAAGCGAAAATGTTTCTATTATCATCATCAATAATCAGAATTAATTTTTGAGGCATATTTTATTTAAATGGGTTTAAGCTTTGTAGTGATTTTCGTATAACCAAACTCTTAGCAATGAAACAAGTTGATCCATATCAACAGGTTTGCTGATATAGTCAGAAGCGCCGGCTGCAATACATTTTTCCCGATCGCCCATCATGGCTTTTGCCGTTACGGCCAAAATTGGCAGATTGCGATATTTGATATCCTGCCTGATGGCTGTTGTCGTTTCATAACCGTCGAGTTCAGGCATCATCATATCCATTAAAACCACATCCACTTGTGGGTTTTCATTTAACAATTTCAGTGCTTCCTTACCATCGGTAGCGGCAAGTACTTTCATTTGATGCTGTTCCAACATTTTTGTCAGCGAGAAGATATTCCGAACATCATCGTCTGCAACCAACACCGTTTTACCCTTTAACACATCTTGAAGCTCAGAAAATGCTTTTGGTGCCTTAGTTTTTTCACGGCTTTTCTCTTCCACCAGGTGCAGGAACAAACCAGCCTCATCTAAAATACGCTGGTAAGAATGTGCTGTTTTTACCACAATCGAATCTGCATATTGCTTAATTCGGTTTTCTTCCCCTTTCGAGAGATTTTTACCCGTGAAAATGATAATGGGTAAATTCTCTAACCCTGGCGTTTTCTTCACCACTTCTAAAGTTTCGTAAGCATGCTTATCCGGAATTCCCATATCCAGGATAACACAGTTTACATCAGGTTTGTGTAAGGCAGAAACACCTTCATTTACCTGATTAACGATTTCAGTTTGAATGTTGAAATTGCTCAGGAAGTAACTCAAAGCTTTCGCGTGTTGTTCATTTTCTTCAACAATCAGTACCTTTTTCGGGTGTCTGCTTAGGGCGTGTTCAAGCTTGGAGAAAATTTCCTGCATGTGCTCGAAAGCAAATGGTTTATTGATAAAATCTACCGCTCCTTTTAGCAAACTTTCTTTTTTAACCTGAAGCGATGACATGATGTGCACCGGAATCGGCCGTGTCGCCGGATCCGACTTTAGTTCTTCCATAACCTGCCATCCATCTTTAATTGGCAGTTGAATATCAAGCAAAATCGCCAAAGGTTTATATGCTTTTGCCATTTCAATACCTACATCGCCACGCACAGCAACCAAACCCTTGTAACTACGTTTTCTGGTAAAATCAAGCAGGGTTTTGGCAAACGGCGTATCATCTTCAACAATGAGGATTACTTTATCGTCTGGTTGAATATTGTCTCGATCGTCTTCAATTTCCTGTGGAATGTTGCTCACCGTTAAATGACTCACTTTAGCAGGCTCAACTGCTACCGGCGCTGGTTTTTCCCATGGATCTTTTACATCCTCAAAACCTTTGTTTTTATCAATAGGAAGCGTTAAAATGAAAATACTACCTTCATTTTCCTTGCTCTTCAAATCAATATAACCACCTAAAAGTTTAGCCAATTCCCTACTAATGGACAGGCCTAACCCGGTTCCTCCGAATTTTCGTCGGGTAGATCCATCTGCCTGTTGAAATGCTTCGAATACCATCGCCTGTTTTTCAGGAGCGATGCCCACACCCGTGTCGGTTACTTTAAAAACCAATGCATTTAGTTTTTCATTCTTCTCGATATTTAAGGTTACCGACCCTGTTGATGTAAACTTGATGGCATTTGACAACAGATTTTTCAGTATTTGCTCTAAACGCATTTTATCTGTGTGGAAATATTCAGGTACATCAGCTGCCTGATCAATAACTAATGCTAAAGCTTTCTCTTTTGCCAGCGGATTGAATAACGAGCGCATGTTCAGGGCGATATCATCAACCTTAACATTCGATCGATCGAGCTCCATTTTACCGGCTTCAATTTTTGAAAGATCGAGAATCTCATCGATCAAACTCAACAATCCTTGTCCTGAACTCTGAATCACTTCCGCATATTCCTGATGCTCTCGGTCCATGGCTTCATTTTCGGCCATCAACCTAGATAACAACAAGATAGAATTTAATGGCGTACGCAATTCGTGAGACATGTTGGCCAGAAACTCAGATTTATATCTCGTACTTAATTCCAAAGCTTCTGCCTTTTGCTGGATTTCGACATTTCTTTCCTCAATCAGCTCGTTTTTTTCTTCCAGCAAACTGCTTCTTTCTTCTAGTTCCTGGTTACTTTGAAGCAACTCTTCCTGCTGCACCCTCAACTCTTCTTCCGAGGCCTGAAGTTTTTGTGCCTGCGCTTCCAACTCGGCATTCATGCCTTCTAGCTCAGAATGTTGTACTTGCAGTTCTTCAGATTGAGCCTGGGTTTCCTCGAGCAGCTGTTGCAGTTTCTGCCTGTTTTGCGCACCCAATAACGCTGTTCCGACATCAGAGAGCACCTGGTTTAAAAAATGCATTTGCAATTCGGTAAATGCAGTGATGGTGCCGATTTCTAAACCTCCTATCGAGATTCCGTTTCTAATGATCGGTAAAATCAACAATTGCGCAGGTTTAATATTTCCTGTAGCATGAGTAATGGTTAGTTCGCTTTGTGGAACATCTTCCAGTAAAATATTTTTACCGGTTTTTACCGACTGACCGATTAAACCCTGACCAAGTTCAATTACCGGAACAAGATTTTGTCCTTCCAATGCATACTTCCCTTTTAGGTGAAGGTAACCATCATCTTTAAACAAATAAATTGCGCCGATCTGGCCCTTAGTGTAGGTAACTAAAAATTCGATAATATCATCAGCTAAATGAAAAACATCTTTTTCACCAACCATTTTTACGTTTAAATTGGCTACCCCGGTTTGCAACCATTCATTTTCGGCAAGGGTATCGAACGATTTTTTAAGCGAAAACGACATCGTATTTAGCGATTCGGAAAGTTCTCCGATGTCATCCTGGCTCTGGCTATCCAGCTTTACACCATAATTCCCGATCGAGATTTGATAGGCAATTTCCTTAATGGCAGCAATACGTTTCTCCATCTCGTATTTTTTGCTTTCAATTTCTTCTTGCAGTTTAACACGCTCATCAAAATCTATTGATACTTTCCTGTAAAAGAATAAAGTAATTAAAATTGCCAAAGCGGCAGCAATTAAAATGAGTATTGGCGTGTATGAGGTTAGTTTATTAAGTTCTGCTGTTCTCCAGTCCAGCAATCTTCGCTCCTCCTTAATCAATGCATTAACCGTTTCTCTGGCTTCATCCATATACACTTTGCCCTGAAACAAAACCGTTGCATCTACCGTCCCATCAAGTTCCTTTATCTCAATTGTCGATTTTATAATGCCCATCCTTTTGGTGAGGATGTTACGAAGTGATGCCACATTTTTCTGCTGCACCGGATTGTCTTTTGTAGAAGCTTCTACCCTTTTTAAGATTGATGCAGCCGAATCACTCGCTCCATAATAGGGTGCAAGGAAAACCTTATTTCCGGTTAATAAAAAACCGCGTTGCCCGGTTTCAGCATCCTTTAAATAAGAAATAATATTTTCAGAATCGAGAATAACCTGATCGCTGTGTTTAACAAGCTCGGTGCTTTTGATCAGGTTACTTATGCTTATATACGAGGCCAGTGAGCTGATAAAAAGAATAATGAGCGACAAGCCCAAGCCTAAACGTAAATTATTTTTAAGAGTAGTTTTCATTCTATATTTTGGAGATGACTAGAGTTGATTTTGGAGGATTTCTGCTTCGGTGATGGGAATAATAAAATAGAATTCTGAGCCTTCGTCAGGAACACTATTTACACCGATTGTACCGCCATGACGTTTGATGATTTCTGCGCAGATATAAAGGCCAATACCTAAACCGTTAAAACGATGACTGCTTTCTTCTACACGATAAAATTTATCGAATATTTTATCTTGTTGCTCGGCAGAAATGCCGATGCCAAAATCTTTAACAGCCAGATAAAGTTTTCCATCACGAATATTCATTGTTACATTTACCTGGTTGGTGCCCGGCGCATATTTGATAGCATTGGTAATAAAATTGATCACAACTTGCTCTAGTCGCATTTCGTCACCAAAAATATTCTCGCTCGTTTTGCCTAATTTGGTTATTTTAAAATCAGGATTGGATTGCTGCAACATTTCAATGGCATTATTAACCATATTATCGGCACAAAAACTTTGCATGTTAAACTTCATTTTCCCGCTTTCAATTTTCGAAATATCGAGCAGATCAACAATAAGTTCATTTAGCTTTTCGAGCTGCACACTGGCTTTTTCCAAATGGTTTTGGGCCATTTCCTTATTGTCTTTAGTTAAGCTACGTTGCAGCAACTGTATGTATCCCTTTACACTGGTTAGTGGCGTTTTTAACTCATGGCTGGCAATGCTAATAAATTCATCTTTCTTTTGCTCAGCTTGCTTTCTAAACTCTATTTCTTCGAGCAGCTTTTCCTGTACTTCATTCAGTTTTCTGCTTTGCTCGTAAATGCGGTAAAACGTTTTGATTTTAAGCAAAAGCACATTAATATCAACAGGCTTGGTAATGTAATCTAAACCTCCGCTCAAATAACCCTTAGTAATAAATTTAAGTTCGGTATTTACTGCCGATAAGAAAATAATGGCCGTATCCTTCGCCTTGCTGAAACCAGAGATGGCCTCAGCCACTTCAAAGCCGTCCATATCAGGCATTTGAACATCAAGAATAATTAAAACGTAATTGTTTTTTAATACCTTTTTTAGTGCCTCTTCTCCTGATGATGCCGTTTCAACCTCAAAATTATGCGCTTGTAATACTTTCTGTAACGAAATAAGGTTTTCGGGTCTGTCATCAACTATAAGGATCATGTTTATTATACAAATAGGGCGCTTGGATAATTATGTTTGGTTTAGAGACAAAATCTCTTTAACTAGGTACAAACAACAAAGTTTTAGGAATGTTTTAACTTTTTAGTATTTTTTTTTGAAAAGCTTTTTTGTGCTGTTCATGAAATACCGTCCTGCTATCCATTACAAGTCCCGCTTTGAAAAAAAGCGGGCGCTTTACATTACTATCAGGTTTAGGTGGCCAATAATTACAACTATTTAAGTTTTCCCCTCAAAAGCCAAATTACAACTGGCTAAACGTATCGCCCTGTTTAATATCTCCGGTATCAAATCCTTTTTTAAACCAGTACATGCGTTGCTGAGAAGTACCATGCGTAAAAGAATCTGGCTGCACATCGCCAGTGGCTTGCTTTTGCAATTTATCATCACCAATGGCATTCGCCGCCGTTAAGGCTTCTTCAATATCGCCTTCTTCCAGCTTAAAATCTTTGAGGTTTTGTGCATGGTGTGCCCATAAGCCGGCAAAGAAGTCGGCCTGAAGTTCTAGCTTAACCGATAGGCGATTGTATTCTTTTTCACTTACCTGCCCTCGGGCTTGATCCAGTTTTTCAGAAATGCCCAATATGTTTTGAACATGGTGTCCAACTTCATGAGCGATAACGTAAGCCTGGGCAAAATCGCCGGCAGCACCAAAACGGTTTTTTAAATCATCATAAAATGATAAATCGATATAAACTTTATGATCGCCCGGGCAATAAAAAGGGCCAACATTCGAACTTGCATTTCCACAAGCCGTTTGAACGCCATCTCTAAAAAGTCTTAGTTTTGGATGTTCATATTGTTTACCCATGGCTTCAAACTCTTTATCCCAAACCTGCTCCGTTGACTCTAAAACACCAGATACAAAAACAGCTTGCGGATCGTTTGCGGGAACACCTTGTTTTACTTCTTCTGTTCCCTGCGAGCTAGGAAGCTGCCCCACTACACCTGTTAAATCTTTCCCGAAGATTAAACCCAATACCACAACTATAATCCCAATTCCACCACCTAAAATGGTTTTACCTCCGCCTCCGCTTCTGCCATCTTCTACATTGTTACTTCCTTTACCAAACCACTGCATAATTTTAATTTTTTAATTAAATGGATAACCTAAATGTTGGGACAATTGTTAGACTAAATTAGAAATTATTTCCCGATTTATTCTTTTAGGTTTTGAAGCAATAAAAAAGCCAGAAATTTCTTCCTGGCTTGATCCAACTTATATTTTTTATTAATTGCTAAACACATCAACAGCTTTTACAATTCGAGCTTTGGTTTCTTCAGTGCCTAACCATACGGCAATATCAAAATTCATTTGCTGGAACACGCATATCGCGTGTGCAATGTTAAAACTAACATAAATTTTAATTTATATTCCCTACTCTTTTACTTGAAAGAATCCATTTGTTTTTTTCAAACCTAAAAATAAACTCCCCCTTTACATAATCCTTAGTATCTGATGGATACTTTTGCAGTATAATTATTTCTTTAGCCGAAATATTAGAGATTTCTACTTTAATCTTTTGATAAATTTTTATGCTTTCTTCAAGAGGATAATTTATAAAATAATTTCTTCCTTTTATTTCTATTGCTTGCTTTATTGGATAGTTGCTGATTATATATATACATTTTATATCTTTTCCACTTTGATGAAAATCAGATCTTTCATAAAAGTTTTCATCAATAAGTGATTTTGATAGTATTTCAATAAACTCCTTTTTACCAGGAAATTTATTGTTTTCTTGCGTACATCCGAATAATGTTGTAAGCAAGAAAATGAATGTTAAAGTTGTATTACTTTTCATTTATTTTGTAAATATTATCTTTTGGGTACTTATATCGCCTCACAGCAATCCCCCTTTTTCTGGCGCAAGTGTGTCGCGTGTGCATTTGTTAAAACAACCATTAATTCAAGTTCGTTTACCTCACACGCTACAGGCGTGCGCCAGCGAGGGATGTTCGATTATTTCATAACTGCCAAATGAAGAAAATATTTACGTCTCTCTATCTCGCGGTAAGTTATTTTGCCGACCTGCGTTATACACGTTTTCAAGCCAGCCTACAGAAACCCAGCTTCGTTTTATCAAATAATCGATAGCCCATGTAATAAATTCTTTGTTTTCCAAACTGAGGCCATTTTCATCCAAATATTTTTTCATATCGGTAACATCTTTTATGTTATTACGATTCCTAATAAATTTTAACTGCAACGGAGTTAATTTCATGTTCTCTTTTAGGTATTTAATAGCAGTTCTACGTTCACCAGGTTTAGGAGTATATTGTTTTATATAATTCTTTTCATCAACTACAGGAAGACCGCGAAAGCTTTCAGGCAATAACTCATCATTTCTTTTGAACAGATAATATTTAATAATTCGATACAAATCTATTTCTTTGATAAAGTGGCTTTTGGTATCGTAAACAGATAATCCTTCTGATATGTATTTATATGGGCTGGATTCTTTTGATAACTGAATCTTCTGATTTTTTAGGGCATAATTAATATATTTTAAATAGACCTCCGGAGATTTTTTTATCTTATTTATCTGGTTTTTATAAAGCACTAAAATTGAGTCTCTTTTTTGAGGTCTTTTCTCAAACTTTTCGTAATCCCACTTTAACCGAGTCAACTTTTGAATTTCAATAATGATTTGTTTATCATTTTGTGTTTGAGCAAGTGCCAAGGTCAATACAGCTAAAAATGCTATTATGGTAAAAAAAAATCTTCTTCATATCATTGATTTATTTTTTTCTAAAATAAACTCTGGAAGGAGCAATCAGTTTTTCTCCCCCCCCCCGCTGGCGCACGCGTGTCGTGTATGCACCTGCTTAAAATTATTATAAATATTTAATTGCAAATCATCTTGATCCTTGATTTTCTAATCATTCTGTTTAAGAATCATGTTGTTATTTTATACGCCACAGGCGTGCGTTAACAGAGGATTTCAAATCCTCATTTAATTAAAACTTCGAGATGCCTTTCAGAACATCTCGAAGAGCTGGATGGTTTCTAAACCTATAACCATTTCCTTTTTTATTAGTATTATTTTTGTAGTAGGATCATATTTTCCAAAACATGAGCCCACAGGCATGCACCAGCAAAGGGCCTCATATAAAAATGCAGCCGCTAAAAGTCTGATTTACTAGGCTTTAATCTTTTTATTAGCTCCTTGTACCATTGCTCATGTTCATAGTCGAATTTTTCTAGTTTACCACCTGGTGAAATATTTTGCTTTGTAATTGTCCAGTGTTTTTGATGCTGTACCAATTCAGTTTCATAAAATAAATTGGTACCATGCTCATTTATTCCAGTTTTAACTGTGTCATTTTTGTAACTAAATTTAAAAACAGTAAACCTTTGACGACCATCATTTGGGAATCCTGGGCCAAGATTAAACATTCTTGCCCTTGAATTATCTTCCAAACTTTTTACAACAAAATGCTTTGTGTGTGTAGGAAAACTTTTATTGAAAAATTTGTTCCTTAAAAAAAAAATAGTGTCAGTTTCAGTGTTTTCTTCCAAGAATTTATTTCCATTTAGAATATTATAGATTATTAACGTTGTGTCTGAAGGCGTTAATTTTGTACATCTGGTATGTTCAAAGCGACAACCTGTAAAAACCAAATAGCTCAAAATTAAAATTAACTCAAGTTTCATTATATTAATCATTAATATTAAAATTATAAAAATCAACCCAAATGGTGGCATTATTTCGTCGCGTGTGCACTTGCTTAAAATTATTATAAATATTTAATTGAAAATCCCCTCGCTGGCGCACGCGTGTGGACTTGCTTAAAATCATTATAAATATCTAATTGCAAATCATCTTGATCCTTGATTTTCTAATCATTCTGTTTAAGAATCATGTTGTTATTTTATACGCCACAGGCGTGCGTTAACAGAGGATTTCAAATCCTCATTTAATTAAAACTTCGAGATGCCCCTCGCTGGCGCACGCGTGTCGCGTGTGCACTTGCTTAAAATTATTATAAATATTTAATTGAAAATCACCCTTTATCCTTGATTTTCTAATCATTCTGTTTAAGAATCTTCTTGCTATTTTATACGCCACAGGCGTACGTTAGCAGGGGAAATAAAAAAGGGGGGCTGCAACTGTCCGCTAAAGTCAGAACCAATCAATTTTAGTCTCCAATAATAATAGGCAAAAAAGAATCAGGCAAGCGGTCGCTTTACCTTTGTTGAGTGTTAATTTATTCATCATATGTTTTAAAATAATTTTCTGGTTATTTTAGGGATGATGAAAATCTAATATCAGAATTGTTTTTAGATAAACAATTACAAATTGAAAAATAATTATGAATAAGCACGAACAATAAAAAAGCCAGAAATTTCTTTCTGGCTTGATTCGTACTTGTATTTATCATTAAATGTTAAACAAGTTCACAGCTTTAGCTATCCTTGTTTTTGTTTCTTCAACGCCTAACAGTACAGCAATATCAAAAACTCCCGGACCAAACTTGCCTCCCACCAACATAATTCGGAAGGGTAGCATTAATTCTCCAGGTTTAAATCCTTTTTCTTCTGCCAATGCTTTAAATGCTGTTTCTTCACTTACGGCATCAGTTAAAGTTAGTTTTTCAGCAAAGGCGTTAAAGAAATCTGCTTTTTCAGCGCTCCATTTTGGTTTTACGGCGTTCACATCATATTCAGCAGGCGAAGTAAAAAAGTATCCGCTTTGCGCTACGAAATCAGGCAGCAAATTACAGCGGTCTTTGATCAGATCAATTACAGTATTTAAGAATTTTTCATCTTCAACTTCAATTCCCGCTTTTTGCAAGGCTACTTTTACGCTTGGCGCTAAACGCTCTGCGCTTTCCGATTTGATCCACTCGTGATTATACCATTTTGCTTTTTCGAAATCGAACTTTGCTCCGGCTTTGCTGATTCTTTCAATAGAGAATTTATCTTCAAGTTCTTTTAGTGAAAATAATTCCTGATCAGTTCCATCATTCCAGCCCAATAAAGCCAACATGTTAACGAAAGCCTCTGGAAGAAAACCCATTTCTTTGAAACCTTTGGTAACATCACCGGTTTTTGGATCTGTCCAGTTCATGGCGTAAACCGGGAAACCTAAACGATCGCCATCGCGTTTGCTTAGTTTACCATGTCCATCAGGTTTTAAGATTAACGGCAAATGTGCCCAAGCTGGCATATCGTTTTCCCAACCTAAATATTTCCATAATAAAATGTGAATAGGCGCTGATGGTAACCATTCTTCGCCGCGGAAAGCATGAGAAATCTCCATAGCCTTATCATCAACCACAACGGCTAAATGATAGGTTGGCATTCCATCCGCCTTTAATAAAACTTTATCATCAACCAACGAAGTTTCAAAACTTACGTCGCCACGGATTAAATCATTAAAATGAACAATCTCATCCTCAGGAACTTTTATCCTTACCACATGTGGCGTTTTAGCAGCCAATAGCTCCTCTACCTCACTCAACGTAAGTGTTAAAGAGTTGCGCATTTGCATACGTGTGGCCTGCCCGTATTGAAAATTTGGTATTTCTTTTCGCTTTGCTTCCAATTCTTCCGGGGTATCAAAAGCATAATAAGCGTAGCCATCACTAATTAGTTGTGCTGCAAATTTGTCATAACTCGGTTTGCGTTCGCTCTGGCGGTAGGGTCCGTAAGCGCCCGGCTTGTTCGGACTTTCATCCGGCGCAATGCCGCACCAGTTTAAACAATCTACAATATATTGTTCTGCACCTTCTACAAAACGGTTCTGATCGGTATCTTCTACACGCAACACAAAGGTTCCGTTATTCTTTTTGGCGAACAAATAATTAAACAACGCCGTACGAACACCGCCTAAATGCAGTCCTCCGGTTGGGCTTGGGGCAAATCTTACTCTAACTTTTTTATCCATAATGAAGCAAAGAGCAGGGAGTTAAGGGCGAAAGCTATGGTGTAATCCATACCTGAAGCGCTATGCACTATGCTCAGCACAAAGATATGTTTTTCATTTATTTTATACTGTTCTCATCTGTTATGAAGCAATTATGCGTGAAATAACTTATTTATGGTTTGCTAAAAATCATAATGGTTTTCTTTTTTTATCGTTTTGTTATTGTAATTTGCCTACCTAAAGCATGAACCCTTATCAAAAGAAGCGCCGCTGGAAATTTTTCCTGCTCATATTTGCGATCCTAATCGGCATAGCATCAGTTTTTTACACTGACTCTTTCGTAAAAAAAATGGAGCGGGAAGAGGCTGCACAATTTCAGCTTTGGGTTAAGATTACAGAAAGATCAATGCTTTTGTATGATAATGATAACTTTACCAGTGTAGTTGAAGACGTTCGTGAGAATACAAAAATGCCTGTTATTGTTGTGAATAATGATGGCACGATTCTATCATCAAGCGGCCTAGACAGTACAAAGACATGGTATCCAGATAATGATAAGCTCGTTTACGACAGTTTGTATTTTGTTAGAGAACTATCTACCATGCGAAAGCAACACCGACCTGTGGTTATGAATATTATGGGACAAGAGAAGCTTGCCTATTATAAAGATTCGTTTATCCTTACCCAGCTCAGATATTTCCCATACATTCAAATGGGTGTGATTTTTCTTTTCCTTTTAACTGCCTATACCGCTTTCAGTTCTGCCCGGCGGGATGAACAAGATCATGTTTGGGTGGGTTTGGCGAAAGAAACGGCGCACCAGCTCGGTACTCCGATATCTTCGCTCATGGCATGGACGGAGCTGATGAAATCAAAATTTGATGCAGAAGACGATCCATTGATTGCCGAAATGGAAAATGACATTAAACGTTTGGAAATTATTACCGATCGTTTTTCTAAAATTGGCTCCAAACCTATCCTGGAAGACCATACCGTTTATATTGTAATCAGCGATTTTATCAGGTATTTTAAAGTGCGTACCTCAGACAAAGTGAAGTTTAGCATTACTGGTGATGAGCAGGTTCGGGCTTTGCTAAACGTACCTTTATTTGATTGGGTGATTGAAAACCTGTTGAAAAACGCAGCCAATGCCATTGAAAATGAAGGTTCTATTTCCGTGAACATCATCGAAAACCTAGCCAAAGAACAGGTATTTATCGATGTAACTGATAGTGGGAAAGGAATTCCGAGATCGAAATTCGATGCCGTGTTTCAACCAGGTTACACGACGAGAAAACGTGGCTGGGGCCTTGGTTTATCGTTAACCAAACGTATTGTAGAAAACTACCACAGCGGTGAAATTTTCGTCAAAGAATCAGAACTTGGTAAAGGAACAACCTTCAGAATCATTTTAAAAAGCAGTTTAAGATATGAACCGACCACAACCTAACGAGTATCCGGCTTGGGGCGAAACCTACATCAGCAAAGTTGATGGCGACATTATGGAAGTTTTGGAAGAACAGGTTTTCAGCATTCCGGCGCTTTTCGAATCGAACAAAGAAAAAGAAGATTTTGCTTACGCAGAGGGTAAATGGACTTTGAAAGAAATGCTTGGCCACATTATAGATTGTGAGCGGATTTTCGTTTACCGGATGACTGCATTTGCCAGAAATGAACCGCAGCACTTGCCGGGTTTTGGTGAAGATGAATATGTGTTGAATGCTCGTTTTAGTGAACGAAATTACGAAGATATGATTGAGGAGTTTTCGGCACTGCGGAAAGCCAATCTTTACTTTTTTAAAAGTTTGAATGAGGCAGAATTAGCGAGAAAAGGTGTTGCTTCAGAACGGGAGATCAATGTAAAGTCTATTTTATTTATTGCTGCAGGGCACATCATTCATCATGTTGGTGTATTAAAAGAACGTTATCATGTGGTTTAAAGATTTTACTGTTGAAGATTTGAATGGACGGCCGAAAAACCATATCGGTGCTTTGCTGGATATTCAGTTTACCGAAATCGGCGACGATTTTATATCCGGCACCATGCCTGTTGATGAACGTACACACCAGCCTGCAGGTATTTTGCATGGCGGCGCTTCTGTGGTTTTAGCCGAAACTTTAGGCAGCATTGCTTCTTATATGCTTATTGACCCCGAAAAATATGTTGCCGTTGGCTTGGAAGTAAATGCCAACCATTTGCGACCTGTAAAAAGCGGCTTGGTTAAAGGTGTTTGTACGCCAATTCATATTGGTGCCAAAACCCACATCTGGGATATCAAAATTTATAATGATCGCGGCAAGATGAGTTGCATTAGCAGGTTAACGGTAGCGGTAATTAACAAACCGACTGCATAAAGAATCCCGCAGATTTTGCTGATTACCGCAGAAAACTAAGGATGTCTCGCCTGCGCTCGTTTGCAACGGGTGCAATAATAGCCTGATGATTAAATCGTAAAACAGATCATTTATTTACACGCTCGTTGAAACGTACGTAAGCAGTCTGCGAAAGTCAGCGAAATCTGCTGGAAACTATCGGTGAACCGAACTATTTTAGGGCTTCCTGATCCAACCATTTCTTTTCAATTACGTAAGAAACGATTAAACCCAATCCGCCGAACACCCCGATGCATCCGAAATAAACCGCTACCGATTGACTAATCTCACCACTTGTCATATCTCTACCGAAAACGCCTCTTACCACAAATATGGCAACTAATAACCCAAGTCCTAAACCCATTAACAATAAACCGAATTTCAAACTTAGAAATGGCTTTGGCGTTGCCCTTTGTACCCCCGGGTCAATCCCTCTCTCGATCATGGCCATTTTTTCTTTATTTGACAAATAGCGGATTCCGAATATCATCGCGAATGCGCCTAAAAAAAGTGAAATTGGAACTAATATACCTAACATGATTTTAATATTTTAAGTGTGAATTTTTGTTTTTCTTTTTTATTGAATCGTGTTCTGTGTATTATGACTACAAGGTTTTTAATCAGGTTACAGGCTTGCTTAAAAAAAATCTATAGCTTTATTCTATAAACATCAGGCTTTGCAGGAGAAATTAAAAAACATCAAAATATTTAGTTCGCTAAACAATGACGCTTTAAACTTATTGGCTACGCATTGCAAGTTGGTTAACCATAAGAAAGGTACCATACTGATACACGCCGATAAAGTTGAGCCATATTTTTATATTTTGGAAAGCGGAATTGCCAGGGCCTATTCGGATGGAGAAAATCAACAGATTACATTTTGGTTTGGGCAGGCAGGTGATGTTTTACTGTCGTACAACAGTTATATCAATAATAATCCCGGATATGAAAACATCGAGCTCTTAGAAAATTCGTCATTGTTCCAGATTAAACTGGCTGACTTATTTAAGTTATACGAGCAACATTTAGCATTGGCAAACTGGGGCAGAAAAATTGCCGAGCGGGAGCTAATAGCTACAGAAAGGCGGCTAATCGACCGTTCATTCAAAGATGCAACGCAGCGATACCGGGAATTTGTGAACCAACAGCCTGAATTAATCAAAACAGTTGCACTGAAACATATCGCTTCCTATTTAGGAGTTACACAAGTTACGTTGAGCAGAATCAGGGCGAGCTACAAATAAGTCCATTTTTTAACATTTGTAAAATGTAGCACAAATCAATGGTAATACCTTTGTGCAAACATTTATACTATGAACTGGATCATCCTGATTATTGCCGGCCTTTTCGAAGTTGGCTTTACCACTTGTCTTAAACTATCAAACAATTTCTCCAATATCAAATGGAGCGCCGCATTTTTTATATGTATTGTTTTGAGCTTTTTATTGCTGAATAAAGCTACCCAAACCTTGCCAATGGGCACCGCTTACGCCGTATGGACGGGCATTGGCGCCGTGGGGACGGTAATTATTGGCATTGCATATTTCAATGAGCCGGCTACCTTTTGGCGGATATTTTTCATCTGCACCTTAATTGGATCAATTGCTGGTTTGAAGTTTTTTGCCTCTCATTAGTCGGGTTAAAAGTTGCAGGTTACATGGCTGAGGCAATTAATACTGTTCTGGCACCATGCGGCAACTTTATACTTTTTACTTTATACTTTTTACTTTAAGGATTACGTAAGCATCCAAACCCGTAACCCGTAACTTATAACCTGTAACTCATAACCTGCAACTTTTTTAAAGCAAGCCTGTAACCTGCCGATCGCTAATGTAGTCTTAGAGGTAAGCATGGAGCAAAAACTTACAGATTTAATGCTGATTCAAAACGTATTGAACGGAGATTGCGGTCAATATGCTTTGTTAGTTAAACGCCACCAGCGATTTGTATTTACGCTTGCTCTAAGGTTTGCTAAAAACAGGGAAGATGCCGAAGAAATTGCCCAGGATTGTTTCATCAAGGCCTACAAAGCTTTAGGAACTTTTAAACAGACCGCAAAATTTAGCACCTGGTTGTATAGCATTACCTATACCACTGCCATGACTTTTCTACGTAAGAAAAGATTGGATACATCATCCATTAATGATGAGGAAACGTTTTTACAACTTGAAAATCATACTTCAAGCTTTAACGCGAATGGCTACGAAAGGCAAGACAGCCACAAATATTTAAATGAGGCCATTCAAATGCTCATGCCTGACGATGCCACCATCATCACCCTGTTTTATCAGGGCGAGCAGAGTTTGGAGGAAATAGGTGAAATGCTGAATGTGGAGCCAAATACCATTAAAGTGAAACTACACCGGGCAAGGCACAGGCTTAAAGAAAAATTACAATATTTGTTACAAGATGAAGTAAAGGAGTTACTATGAACACAATAGAACAACAGCTTTGGGATTACATTGACGAAAATCTAAGCGTTTCCGAAGCAAAATTGATCGAAGACAAAATTAATGTGGATGCGGAAATTAAGCTTCAGTATGAGGCATTATTGAGTTTAAATTTAGCTTTTGGCAAAATGGAATTGGACGAACCTTCAATGTCTTTTACCAGAAATGTGATGGAAGGTATAGCCTTAGCACCTGCCCCTGTAACCATGAAAACGAAAGTAAATACCAATATCATTTATGGAATTGGTGCATTTTTCGTCATTTCAATATTGGCGATTTTTAGTTATGCGCTTTTTAATGCTGACATCAAATTTTCAGATCTCAATTTTAAAATAAATGCCAATTTTAACTTGAACAAATTCATTACGCCAACCATGCTTTACAGTTTCTTATTTGCTGATTTAGTATTAGGGTTGGTTTTTTTAGATTATTTGTTGAGGAAGAAAATGGTGCACAAATAATTATCTTCCCGCAGGTTTTATGTTTTAAGCTGGATTTTTAAGCTTCGGTTTTGCAAAACCTGCGGGTTTCATTTATCCCAATCTTTTCAAAATCTCCAATCCTTCCGGCCATTTGCCATAGCCTGAAACCGCATTGATATGACCAGCATCGCCAATGTTGATGAACTCACTACCCCAATGATCGGCAAAGAGTGCTGCCCTTTCCAAACTCACCCATTCATCGTTGTTGCTTGCCACTACAATGGTTTTGAAATTAATTTTAGTTAAAGGAACATGATCAAAACCTACCGTTGGGAAGTCGTAACGTGGCGCTTCCAGATCGCTTGGCGCAACCAACAAAGCGCCTTTAATTGTTTTTTTGTATGCGTTTGCCCAGTTGGCAATAGCTGCACAGCCCAAGCTATGGCCAATTAAAACAACGGTTGATAAATCATAATTTATTAAAGTAGATTCGATTTTTTCAATCCAGTCTTTGGAGGCAGGCGCATCCCATTCCTGTTGATTGATTCGGTGAAAATTATTGCCTGAATGTTCAAAATGTGTTTGCCAATGATCAGGGCCCGAATTACCCAAACCTGGGATGATAAAATAGTTGGTCATACTTAAATTCAAGAATTTTTGAAAATAAAAAAGCCCCGATTTATGCAATCAGGGCTTCAGTGTAAATATGATAATAATTAGATTACTTTCACATTAACGGCGTTTAAGCCTTTTTTACCGTTAGCAACTTCGTACTGTACTTTGTCGTTTTCACGGATTTCGTCGATAAGACCTGTTGAATGAACAAAAATTTCGCTATCGCCATTCGCAGGGATGATAAAGCCAAAACCTTTAGTTACATTGAAGAATTTTACTGTGCCTTCTTGCATTGTATTAAATATTAAAATTAAGTCTGCAAGGTAAGTTTTAATTTTTAAAATCAAAATAAATTTTAACATTTTTTTAACGTTAAAACTTTGTAAACAGCAGATTACTAAGGCTTTTTAATTGCCTTTCCAACAATCATCATTGTAATTTCGCTGTTATGCGGAATGCCTAACGTGGTTCCGGGAGCCACGTCAAATAGATTTCTAATGTAGATATCGGCCACACCCTGCATCATCTTTTTCTTGCCCTCGGCAGTTTCCGGAAGTACTCCATTTACCCCCAAAATTTTTATGTTTCCGGTGTAATCTACCACCGCCAGGCATTCATAAGCAAAATCTTTATATGCCCGCTCAATTTCTATTCGGTAACGGGGAAAAATGTAATCGTAAGCCGAAGTACGTTTACTCAATTTATCTACACTGCTAAATTTTTTAACCTTTACAATTTTACTTTTTGGCAGGAACTGAACCGGTTCTGTAGCAGCAAAAGCGGTGGTATCGGTACGGTTCACTTCAGCAACTCGTTTTTCGATATACGCTGTATCGGTTTTTGTAGGGCGCTGCAAAATTTCGGCTGTTGTTTTAAGCTTGTTTTTGATGTAATCCTGAGCGTAAAAAGTCATGTTTACATCCGATCGAATATCGTCGGCAATTACCCTTCCATCTACCTGAATGCGCTGAAAAACCAAACTATCTTTACTGATATGTTTTACTTTGAAAAATTCTTCTGCAAAATTATACACATTTCCATGGTCGTATTGCAGGTAAAAATTCTGCATACGTTGCTTCTGCGGACTCCAGGCAGACATCGTATCTTCAGAAACCACCTCAATAATCCACGATGGTTTTTGCATAAAACCCTGCTCGTTAAAAGATAATCCGTTACTAAAACGGCGTTTTACCTCTTCATAACGAATCCCTTTTACGGGCTCAAATTGAAAATCTCTCTGTGTAGCATCGTTTTTTTTATTCTTTGAGCTACAGGCAGAAAGCATCAGACTTAAAAAAAAGATTTGTATTATATTTTTGATCATCTAGCGGCTAAAATAACTATTTCTTTTTTACCAAAATCACATTGGCCACTTTACGTTGCCCCTCGTGGTCCCATTTTTTATTGTCTGTTGGATAATTGATTACCCCGCCATCAGGCATTCCATTTACCCACAAAGTGGTAGAGCCACCGCCGTCGAAATTGATGCTGGTTGTGCATCCCAGCCATTTCATCAGTTTTGTTAATTCATGTAAACTCATTCCTGCTGAGTTTTCATTTCGCCCATCAACAGTTAACAACAAGATTCTCCCGTCAGGTTTTATCCCCAAACAGGTCCGCGGATGACGCAAACGGGTGAAAGATGTGGTATCCAACAATTCATCGTTTGTGTTGTAAGTTAATAACGGCCCGTTGAGCATGATGTTTTGTTCGCTAAGCTTCGTTTCCCAATCTGGGCTTCCATCCCATTTTTTAACCATAATTTTCCCATCATTTATCACTACTGCGGCTTGCTGATGTCTTGCCCGTTCCCCATTTTTATCCAGGCGGTTGGTATTGATCACTTTTCCATTTACCCGAACAAAATCAACTGATCCTCCATTTTTTACGTCAAAAAAATTACCATTTAAAGCCGCAATCGCCGTATCACGAATACCGAAGTTACTGGTGGTAATCAGTTCTTTTTCTTCAGCACCCAAAGCAAAAATGGCTCTCCTACCAGTATTTTTTATCTCCAGAAAAGAAATATTCTCATTTGCTGCAAACAAATTTTTCTGATTAAAATGATGCCGATAAAGTTTAACCTGCTTCGCGATTCTGGTTTTTCCCCATTTGGTTTTTACCACTGTTACCGAATCGACATTTTGTGCGAAGCTGATAAAGCTTGTGAATGAAAGCAGCGTATAAATAAATATTGTTTTTAACATGGGTTGATGATTTGATCTAAAATTAAAAAAAAACGGAGTAAACCAATGAAAAGGCTTACTCCGTTTTAATAAAATGATGGAATGATAGATTGTTTAAATGATTGAATGTCCTGGTTGATCACTTTCAACTTTTAACCTTCAACTTTTAACTCCCCTTTAATTCCAAAACTATTTCTTCGGATCTAAAATGTTTTTAATTCTCACACTTAGATCATCGTAATGTGCTTTCGTAATTGCATCGCCAGCAGCAGAGCGGGCTTTCGTTGTTGCAGATAATGTTTTCAATTCGGCTCTAACCAACGGGCGAATATCTGATAAGCTCACATTGATTGGTGTTAAACCATAGCTGGCAGCATATTCGGCAGGAAAACCTGGAGGCAACTCTGATTCTGTCGTCATTAAATAGCCTAAACGATCTACATAAGCCCTTTGTAAGTTGCGTTTGAAAGCATCGGCCCTACCTGCCGCAAAAACCGAAGTTTTGATGTCTTTGAATAACTCAGGCAATGTATAAGCTTTTGCTGTTCCATTTTTAGCTTCGTTATCCAATAAACGGGCAATTCTTGGTGCCGCTAAAAGATTAACCAAAGTATTGGCCTGTACAGCCTTAATTCTGTTTAAAAGTGTGCCGTTATCAAATTTACTCAACTGATCGTTATTGATTAACCAAAGCGGTGTAGTAAACAATTGCTGGTTAAAAAACGAAACGGCTTCCCTTTGTTTTGCTTTTGATAAATAGCTGTAAACCGGGCCAGCCTGATCGTAAGTTTTAAAGTTTTCGCTCATGCCACCAACATTGGTAAGTACATGACCCATGTAGCGGTTGTACTGGCCTACAATTTCGGTGTAAATCTCTTTCAAATCACTGTACTCTTTACCTTTTTGGTAAGTCCATTTTTCTACATTCGGAAGAATACGTTTTAAGTTTGCGATACCATAGTTACTGGCTTTCATGGCATTATCACCCAAATCTTCACTTTGTAAACGAGGATCTAAAGTGGTTCCCTGGCGGCCATAAAAATAAAGTGGATTACCAGCATTTTTTAAAGTCCATTGGTTTAAAACCTCTTTTTCCTGCTCTGCGGTTTTGTTGCCCGGGATCCATGAATAACCCCATTTAATTGACCACTTATCATATTCACCAATTTGTGGGTGAAGTTTTGTTACACCATCGCCAGGTTGAGCAATGTAGTTGAAACGGGCATAATCCATAATTGAAGGTGCTGTTCCGTGGCTATCCGTAAATGTTTTCGAACGCAAAGAATCAACCGGATATGCATAGCTGGAACCGAAGTTATGTGGCAACCCTAAAGTGTGGCCAATCTCGTGAGAGGAAACAAAACGAATCAATTCGCCCATTTGCGCATCGGTAAATTTTGCTTTACGCACTTCAGGGTTAACTGCCGCAGTTTGCACAAAATACCAGTTACGCAGTAAACTCATCACATTGTGGTACCAGCCAATGTGTGTTTCCAAAATCTGACCTGTACGTGGATCGCTTACATGTGGGCCGTAAGCGTTTGGAATATCCGAAGCAAAATAACGAACTACTGAATATCTCGAATCTTCTACACTGAACTGAGGATCTTCTTGCGCTGTTGGCGCCTGTTTGCCAAAAATGGCATTTTTAAAACCTGCAGCCTCGAAAGCCACCTGCCAGTCGTTAATGCCCTGGATTAAAAATGGAACCCATTTTTTCGGTGTAGCCGGATCGATATAAATGATGATCGGTTTTACCGGTTCTACCAATTCACCCCGCATATAAGCTGCCGTATCTTTCGGAACCAGATTCCAGCGGTGGATGTATGCCGTACGTTCTGCTTTCTGCGCATCTGTACCGTAATCAATCTGCGACTGACCAAAGTAGCCTACGCGGCTATCCATAATCCTTGCTTTTACTGGTGTTTTTGGCAACAATAACATCGAAGTATTGAATTCTAAAGTTACAGCGCCATTGCTGTTATCAGTAGGTGATTCAGCAGCACGATACGTTTTTGCCGTTTTAACCTCAATGTTAATTGGAAAAGTTTTCACCGTATCGATATAGGAGCGTGTTGCGTCATAAGTAATTACTTTATAAGCCTTACGGATTTGGTCAGTAGCTCCAATCGCCATAATATCACCATTGTAGAAATCGGTTACATCGATCACTACACCTGTTGTATCTTTGTTGTAAGCTTTAATTTCGAAACTTGCCAAAATTTGCGCCAGGTTAGAATTTTGTACTGACTCAAACATATCACTTTTTGGATCTGCTTTGGTTGCATAACTCGGTACACGGATATAAACCTGCTTACCTCTTTTCTCCCACTTCCAAACCTGCTCGTTTAATTCCTCGCCACCATATTGTTGATTACCCACTTTAATACCTACAGGTGCTTTTGCTAAACGGGTTACCACAAGCATTTCGCGGTTAATAATAGAATCTGGAATTTCAAAATACCATTTATCATCAACCTTATGGATTTTAAATAAACCGTTTGTAGTTCTTGCTTTCGCAGTAATTACTTCCGAAAATGGTTTAATTCCTTCTTTTTTTGCTGCCGCAGCAGTTGCTGCTGTAGGAGTGGCCGGGGTAGTTGAACCCTTTTTTGATTTTTTTTGTGCGTGTACTGAATCTGTTCCAGCCAAACCAAGCACCATAATACCCGCTAATGCAAGTACCTTAACTTGTTTCTTCATTTATAATGTTTATGTGGTTTTTATGATAATAAGAGCCCGAAGTTATAGCCTTGTTACCTTATAAACATTTTGTAACCATAAAATTACCGATCAATTAAATTCGCTTTTCGAGCCGAACCACTTTAAAAAAAACCTTATTGTCTCTCACCATCTCAAAAATAACCGTTCTATCTGCTTTTGATTTAAACATTTCCGATAAATCATTTAAGGAATAGGCTTCTACGGGTTTAAAATTTACGCCAATTATTTCATCATAAGGACACAAACCCGCCTTTTCTGCCGGCGAACCTTCATCAATTTCGCCAACAATTAAACGTTTGTATTTATCCTGATCCAGGTAAATGACCATGCCAATCATATCATATTGAAAGGGCACATTCGCATAACTATTTGGTTTCAGGTACATAAACTTTTCCTGATAGTTTAACTGAACATCAAATTTGCGCAGCACTTCAGCACCTAAATTGCCATTGCGAAAAGTTAAATCTATCTTTTGTGAAATGGAGTTAAAATCAGGAAAGCCCGAAACCACATCTTTAAAAGTATATTTACCTAAATGAAAAGCATGCACCCGGCCAACATAACCTTTAATTTGCCCGCTCAAGCTCATCCCCAAATTGGCTTTAATTTTTTTTTCCGGAAGCGGGAATGCACTTCCTGTTAACATTTCCATTGAAAGTGCATGGCTGGCGCCGGTATCCATCAAAAGCCTTGCGCCCACTTTATTGCCCCCATACATATCTACCACAACATCTACGTAGGGTTTTAAATTTTCGATAACGATAGGGATTTTATCGCCTCTGTATTTAACCTTGCTGTCTACATCGCTGAAAATGATCCTGCTTTCACTGTAGCGAATATCTACAATAAAACTATTGAAAAAACTATAACCAATCAGGCCATAAATTTTGAGGCCCAAATGCCCGGACAAGTTGAACAAATCTTCCTTTAAAACGGCGGTTGGAATGTAGTTAATTTTAGCCCGTCCAATTTTTGCAGAAATGTTTTGAGAAACGTATGCATCAACAATATCTAAACCAAGTCCAGATAGTTTAATTTTTCTCATTAAGTTAAAATTCAAAGTGTCGATAATGGATGGATCGGTAATAATCATGGGGCCAACACCCGTATCCAACACAAAGTTATACGGACCCTTTTCATTAATATAAACCGGAATAATAATCAGGTTTTTAACACACTTAAACTGGATGGATTGCTTTTGTTTTTTCGCAGGAAAGGCAAACTCTTGCCCCATAGCGTGTAAGCCAAATAACAGGAAGCCCACACAAATGGTAATTTTGTGGATACCGACGCGGATAACAGAAGCATATTTGGTTAACATTAAATTAAATTTAATAAATTAGTTGATCATTATCACCTCTAAATCATTAACATGTTTCTTAATAAAATTCGGCCTACGTTCTTCGTTATTTTCGTTATCGGTTTATTTAGTTTATCGAGCTGTTCAACCGACAAAATGATCGCAAAAAAGGTGGCTAAAGAATTTAAAAACTCACCGGTGATTAAGCAATATCAGGTAGGTTTTGCGCTTTATAACATGGAAGATAAGAAGATGATTTTTGAGAAAGATGCTGATAAATATTTCACACCAGCTTCAAACACCAAGCTCTATACTTTTTTTGCCAGTTTAAAAATGTTGCCTGAGCAAATGCCGGCGTTAAAATATGTAGAACGTAATGATTCACTAATATTTTGGGGTACAGGAGATCCTTCATTTTTACAGTTTGCAGTGAAAGATAAATCGGCTTATAACTTTTTACAAGCATCGAATAAGAAATTATTTTTTGCCCCAGGAAGATATACCGGTACCTTTTTCGGCGATGGCTGGAGCTGGGATGATTATGATTATTACTATCAGCCGGAAATTACCGAAATGCCGATCATGGATAATATGGTTACCTCTACTTACCTCAGCAGGAATAAAATTAACATCTCACCAAAAGTTTTTGCGCATTGTTTTGAAGTAGATTCGAGTAAAACCACTGGCGGATTTCAGGTGACAAGAGATTTTTTGACCAACCATTTCAAATATCCATTGGTTGATGTAAAACCTGGCTATAATCAGCAAAATCCATACAAAACAAGCATCCAAACTACGGTAGAAGTGCTTTCTGACACCCTACACAAATCAGTTGGTGTCATAAACATGAAAATCCCTGCCAATGCGAAAACACTTCCGGGTGCTAAACGTGATTCGGTTTTGAAGCATATGATGTTGCCGAGCGACAACTTTATAGCAGAACACCTATTGCTGGTTTGTTCCGACCAATTGGGTGACACATTAAGCACTACGAAAGCCATTCAACATATTACCAAAACATACCTTTCTTTTCTGCCTGACAAGGTAAAATGGGCGGATGGCTCGGGTTTATCACGCCAGAATTTATTTACGCCAAGAGATAATGTTTACCTTTTGGATTCTATCTACCACCTGGTGAACAACCGTGAAAAGTTGTTTGATATGTTGCCTGCAGGTGGGAAAAGTGGAACCTTAAGAAATGCTTACCCGAAAACAGATCAACCCTTTGTGTATGGTAAAACTGGGTCGTTAGGTGGCGTTCACAATCAAAGCGGTTATGTGCTCACTAAAAAAGGAAAAACCTACATATATGCTTTCATGAATAACAATTTTAATAAACCAACTGCAGAAGTTAGGGCCGAAATGGTCAGAATTATGACTTACATTCACGATAGTTTTTAGGGAGATTTTAGAAATTTAATAGCGATAATATGTAAACTTACATTAACACCTAATCCTATGAAAAAAATCTACTTTTTGTTCGCCACGATTTTGGTAATCGGAATTTCATCCTGCAAAAAAAGCGCAGATATTATTGAACCACCAAAACCTGTTGATCCAACAAAACCTTACATACCAGATAACAGTTTCAAGGTTATAGCGTATTTTCCAAGCTATCGCGATCCGAATGGTGTTGCCGATGCAAAATTTAAGATGATTACCCATCTGTTCTACGCCTTTTTGAACCCAAATGCCGATGGTTCATTGGCCAGTTTAGAACAGCCATCGCGGTTTGCGGCTGTGATGCAAAAGGCCAGGGCAAATGGTGTTAAAACAGGCATTTCGGTTTCAGGCACACGCAGCATTTTTGTAGAAATGGCAGCATCGGCCACCGCAAGGAAGCTATTTGTTAAAAATGTGCTAGGCTTTGCCCGAACCAATAATTTAGATGGTGTAGATATGGATTGGGAATATCCAAGCACCGCCGATGGCTCTGCTGACAATTATGTTTTGTTGATGAAAGAACTATCTGATTCGCTGCACAAATACAATAAGTTTTTGAGCGCTGCCATTACACCTGGCGTATACGCCGGAAGTATTCGTGATGGTTTGAAATCTGATGTATTTCCAGCGGTTGATTTCTTTAACATTATGGTTTATGATGGCATTGGCTGGGACAAAGATGAACCGATTCAGCATGCTTCTTACAACATGGCGGTAGCGAGTTTAAACTATTGGATGGGCACCCGCAGTATGCCCAAAGAAAAAACAGTATTGGGCATTCCTGCTTATGGTAAAAATGCAGCAAATGCATCAAAAGCCTACCGCGATTTCGTTAACGCAAACGCAGATGTGAATCTCGATTATGCGACCATTGATGGTGTTCAATATTATTTTAATGGTATATTAACCACGAAGAAAAAAGCCAAACTTGCTAAAGAAACGGCCAATGGAATTATGTTCTGGGAGTTTTACCATGATGATAATGGCAGCAAATCAATCATCAAGGCGGCAAATGATGAGCTGGGCAGAAATTACAACTAACAAATGAACAGCGATTTTAGATCGATTAATCAACCTTTTTCAAATACCGTTGTCGTTAACGGAAAAACTTACCTCTATTTTGGCGGAACAGCCTATTTGGGTATTTCTCAAAATGAGATTTTTATTGATTTATACATTGAAGGCATTAAGAAATTTGGACTGAATAATGGCACCAGCCGAAACAACAATATTCAGCTAGGCATTTATGAAGATGCTGAGCAGGAGGCGGCACAAAGATTTTTAGCCGATGATGCATTGATTACTTCAAGCGGTTATCTGGCCGCACAACTCACCGTTAAATCGCTGTCACCTTTTGGAAAGGTAATATATGCGCCGGCAACACATCCGGCGCTCTGGTTAAATGCACAACCCGATACCACAACTGATTCATTTAGTCGATGGAAAAATCACGCCATCGAAACCATAAATTCATCGGAGGAGGAAAACCATGTGCTGATTAGCAATTCCATGAATAATCTTTTTCCTGAAATTTACGATTTCGATTTTCTGAAAGAAATTAAACCCGACAAAAAAATTATACTCATTGTTGATGATTCACACGGAATAGGCATAAATAACATTGGATTGGGCGCTTTTAGCCAATTGCCCAAACTCAGAAATGTAGAAACCGTTGTTGTGGCATCGATGGCTAAAGCACTGGGCGTTGATGCTGGACTGGTATTGGGATCGAAGGAAATCATTCAACAGCTTAAAAGCACGAACATTTTTGTTGGCGCATCTCCACCTGCTGCAGCTGCGCTCTATGCCTTTATACATGCAAAAGATTTATACCAAACCGCCTGGAAAAAGTTGCAAAGAAACATCGACCACTTTAGCGATGCAATTAACTTGACATGGAAATTTGAACAGGGTTTTCCCGCTTATCTGAACAATTACCCGAATTTAGCGAAGGATTTTTTGAAACACAATATTTTGATTTCTTCTTTTCCCTACCCCAATGCAGATAGCGAACCCATCAATCGAATAGTTTTAAGCAGCTGGCATGAGCCAGAAGATATTGATCAACTGATTTCGGTGTTAAAATAAAAAGTTAGCAAATGAATTAATTAACACTATATTTATTTCCAGCTAATACTAACCAGATAGTTTTGAGCCATTGTGTCAAACTATATCCAAAATATCAAAGAAGGAGATCATTTATCTTTTGAAATAGTTTTTAAACTATGGCACAGGAAAGTTTACGCTTATTTTTTCAAGAAAACGGCTTGCGAAAACCAGGCTGAAGAACTTACCCAATTGGCATTTATAAAGCTTTGGCGGTTCAAACATACCCTATCTGAGGATTTTCCGCTGGATGTTCAGCTTTTTAAAATTGCCAAAACCACGCTGCTTGATTATTTTAAAAAGATCGCAAACGATAACCGAAATCTTCAAACCTACCATCAGGAATTGCTGGAAACCTCGGCAGCAGAATCAAAACTTTACGAAGCGAAACAAGAACTGGATGTGGTTTTGAGCTGTTTGCCCCCTACCCGTAAACAGGTTTTTGTGCTCAATCGATTACATGGATATTCGTATAAAGAAATCGCAGAAAAACTCTCCATATCTCCGAGAACGGTAGAAAAACATATTTCCTTAGCTACAAAGCAGCTTAGTGGCTATGCCAGTATCGCGTATCTCCTTATCCTTTTCGGGCTTTTGAAATAAATAAAAATTTATTTTTTTCGGTTACGGGTTTTCAGTCAGTTCAATCGTATTGCTTAATATGAATGTTTCTGATCAGCTGTTGGATAAATATTTCAAGAATAAATGTACCCCGCAAGAAAAGCTGGTGGTGGAAAATTATTTGCGGGAAACTGACGAGTTGCCAGATCATTTGGTGCAAAAAGAAGAATGGGATGATGCCGAAGATTTCCCAATGACGTTTGAGCGCAGCGACTTAATGTTTGAAGCCATAAAGAAACAAACGCTGCGCAAAAAACACAAACACTTATGGCTTACCGTTACTTCTATAGCCGCGGCAGTTTTATTGGTTGTAAGCACTATTTTTTATGCCTCTCAAAAACCTGATTTTAAGGAAAAGGTTGCGAAGTTCATTCCGAAAAAGACAAGCAAGGCCAACCAGATCAGCTTAAAATCGATTAACAATTTCACGGATAAAATTCAGGAATTCACGCTTCCGGATCAATCTACTGTTAAAATTTATCCAGGTGGAGAATTAAAATATGCCCTTCCTTTTGTAGCAGCAAAACGTGAAGTTTTTTTATCGGGCACCAGTTATTTTCATGTACAGAAGGATAAAAAGCATCCTTTTGTGGTTTATGCGAAGGGTGTTTCTACTACCGCATTAGGTACATCATTTACCATCGTTGCCGATGAAAAAAGCAAAATCATTACAGTAAAACTTCATACCGGAAAAGTGTGGGTTAAAGATGTTGATTCAGCAGGCAAAAACTCAATGTTCAGCAAAATCCTGCTTCCAGGAAATGCTTTGGTGTTTAACAGGGTGGAAAATAAATTAAATGTAGAGGCCTTAAATCAAATTCATTCGAAGAAAGAAATCAAATCAGAATTAATTTTTAGCCAGGCGCCGCTAGCAGCGGTATTTGCGAAACTGGAGCAACATTACAACACCAAAATTATATTCAATGCCGATGATTTCTCAGAAATGTCGTTTACAGGAACACTAAACTTAAATCAAACGATAAACCAGATACTTACAGAGCTCACAGAATTAAACAAACTAACAAAGGAAAAAGTAGCAGAGGGTTACTTAATCAAAAAATAAAACAAACAAATATTACCGAAGAACGATGCTGTCATCAAATGCAGTATGGGGAATCTATTGCCTAAAACAAACAAATTAATCATTTCACTATGCTTAGAAAATTTACAAAACACTTGTTGCTTTGTTTGCTGATTGTATCAGTAGCGGCAACGGCCTGGGCTCAAACATCAGAGATTACCGGGATTGTAAAAGATGAAACCGGCGCCCCGCTAATTGGTGCCTCCATCGTTTTACTCAACACCAAAACCAATGAGAAGAAAGGGATTATGGTCAACCCCGAAGGAAAATTCCAGATCACCGGATTATCTGCAGGTGTTCCTTACAACATCAGTGCTTCTTTTATTGGCTACACCACTAAAACCATCGAAAATTATTTACTTAAAGCCGGCGAACAAGCTACTTTGCTGATTCAGCTTAACCCGGCAGCATCATCATTAACCGATGTGGTAGTGGTTGGTTATGGTAGTCAGAAAAAGAAAGACGTAACTACTGCCATTGCCAGTATTAAGGCTTCTGATTTGGAAAACCAGCCGATTAACAATGCTGCAGAAGCGATGGTAGGTAAAATGGCTGGTGTTCAGGTTTCGCAGGGATCAGGAACACCTGGAGGTGCGCTTTCAATTAAAGTACGTGGCGTTGGTACCATTACTGCCGGTTCGAATCCACTGTATGTAATCGATGGTGTTCCAATCTCGAATGATAACATCAATACCATTAACACCAACGACATTGCCTCCATTGAGGTTTTAAAGGATGCATCATCAGCTGCCATTTATGGTTCCCGTGGATCAAACGGCGTGGTTTTAATTACTACCAAACAAGGTAAAACAGGTGCAGCCGCCATCAGCGTAAACAGTTATACCGGCTGGCAAAGCCTTGCGCACAAAATTGATATGATGGATGCTTATCAGTATGCACAAATGACCCTTGAATCGAGAAATAATACCTATGCTGACGCAATGGATGCCATCAACAGAAGAAATGCGGCAACCGGTTTACCACGCGTTAATTACAACATTAATGACAGCAATGCACAGCGATTGGTTAATTCTGGAAACAATACCAGCGCAGTGATACCAACAGAAATTCTTCCCTATTTAAATGGACAGCAGGGTTTAACAAATACTGATTGGCAGGATGAAATTTTCAGAACAGCAAAAATTCAAAACCATTCAATTTCTGCTGCAGGCGGAAGCGAAACCATGAAATATTATGCTTCACTTGAATATTTTGATCAGGATGGTATTATTTTAAACAGCGGTTTTAAACGATACAGCGGCCGACTTAATCTGGATGGTAAAAAAGGAATTTTCAGATATGGTGTGAATATTACGCCATCTTTAATCAAAGAAAAAAGGTTGAACGCGAATGGTGCCTATAATGCAGGAAACGCCAATGGCTTAAATACTGGCGGTATCGTGGCATCAGCGCTACATTATTCGCCGCTTTGGCCGGTTTACAACGCAGATGGAAGCTATAGTTTTGCTCAAAACTCATGGAGCCCGGGACAGGTAACCACTTTGCCAAATGGTTCTATAATTACAGGTAATGGCGAAACACAAGCCTGGAACCCGGTTGCCTTGGCCATGTTGCAAAAAGATGATGTAGGATCGAACAGATTAACAGGAAGTACGTTCGTAGAGGCTGAAATCATCAAAGATCTGAAATACAAAATTCAGTTGGGTGTAGATATTTTCAGCAGTGCTGAAGATACCTTCAGACCATCAATTATTCCATTGTCAAATACCGCTGGCAATCCATTATCCGATGCACAGGCAAGTTCGAGAACAATAAGAGAAACTAACTGGCTGTTAGAACATACTTTAAACTACACTAAAACTTTTGGCGATCATAATTTAAGCGCTTTATTAGGCTGGTCAAACCAGAAAGATGATTTAAGTGGAAATTATGCCGTAGCAACCAGAGGTTTTATCAGTGATCAGATTGAGTATTTAAGTGCCGGTTTAGTAACCAATGGAACTTCAACCCGACAACAATGGTCTTTAGCCTCGGGTATTGCCAGGTTGCAGTACAGCTATAAAAGCAAATATTTATTCACCGGTTCGGTAAGGGCCGATGGATCTTCAAGATTTGGATCAAATAACAAATGGGGTTATTTCCCATCAGCTTCTGTGGGTTGGAGATTATCGGAAGAAGAATTCCTGAAAAATGCGAAAGCGATTTCTGATTTGAAAATCAGGGCGAGTTTAGGTCAAACCGGTAACTTTAATATCCCGAATTACCTGGCTCAAGGTGCCATGACCAATTACGGGTACATTTTCGGCGGTGGAACGCCAGGCGTTGTGAATGGTGCAGCTCCATTTGCGCAGCCAAATGATGATTTAAGCTGGGAAAAAACAACTCAGTTGAACGTTGGTTTCGATGCGGCATTTTTCAACAATAAATTAACTTTATCAGTTGATGCCTATAACAGTAACACCACTGATTTATTGTTAAACGTTCCGGTGCCCTTAACCACAGGTTTTTCTTCTGAATTGAAAAACATTGGTAAAGTGAATAACCGCGGTATCGATATTAACCTTGGTACGCAACAACAATTTGGAGCCGTAAAATGGACTGCAAGTGCCAACTTCTCTAAAAACAAAAATAAAGTTGTTGAGTTAGGACCAGGCAATGCAGATATCATCAGTACAGGTTCAGTTGCCAACGCATACTTTTTAACCAGAGTTGGTGAGCCAATCGGATCATATTATTTACCAGTTGTTTTGGGCGTTTTTGCTAATCAGGCAGAAGTAAATGCTTATCCTCATTATTTGGATACTCAGGGGAATTATGATCTGAATACTTCGAAACCAGGTGATTTTAAATTTAAGGATGTTGATGGTGATGGCGTAATTGATTTAACCAAGGATCGTGAAATTGTAGGCAATTATCTTCCAAAATTCACTTACGGTTTTGCAACTTCCGCAGAATATAAAGGCATTGATTTGAATGTGTCGATGCAAGGTGTTTACGGAAACAAAATCCTTAACCTTTCACGTAGATATTTTGCCAATAAAGAAGGTAATATGAATAACATGATCAGCTCTTTAGATAGATGGGTTTCTGAAAGTAATCCGGGTAGCGGACAAGATGTGAGGGCAAATCGTGTAGCCAAAGGAAGTAACGGAACTACTTCAACCTGGCATGTAGAAGATGGTTCTTATTTACGTATCCGCAACATTGCATTAGGTTACACTTTCCCAACAGATTTAATCAAAAAGCTATCTTTAAGCAAAGTGAGATTATATGTTTCCATGCAAAATCCATTTACGTTTACAAAATACACCGGTTACAATCCTGAAGTTACCAACCGCTCTGCCGCAACAACAAATGGCGAAGATTATGGCGTTTATCCAACGGCTAAAACAACTTCAATCGGTTTAAACATCACTTTATAAAATGAAGATCATGAATAAATATATCATACCAATCATAGCAGGCAGCTTAATTATTTCGGCTACATCCTGTAAAAAGTTTTTAGATTTAAAACCCCTTGATTCATACACTGAGAATACATTTTATGTGGATGAAAAAGGTTTACAAGGCGGCCTGGTTAGCTGTTACGATGCTTTGCAAACCGATAGTTTATACGGAAACAACCTGCTTACCTTAGGCGAAATACGGGGAGATAATGTTACCGACAACGATCCGGGTTCCGGAGCTGGTGTTCGTAACTCCATCGAAGTGTTTTCAGAAACCTCGGCCAACAATATTTTAGCGGCATCGTGGCAAGGACATTATAAAGCGATTTACCGCAGCAATATCGTTTTAGATAGAGCTCCGGGTATCAGCATGGCGGATGCAACAAAAAATCAGATCATTGGTCAGGCGAAATTTATACGTGCTTTAAGTTATTTTAATTTAACCCGTTTGTGGGGCAATGTTCCTTTGGTTTTAACGGTTCAAAAAACAGCTGAAGCCAGAGAAAATGTTCGGGCAACTTCTGCACAGGTTTATCAGCAAATCATCAATGATTTAACTGACGCAGCCAGCAAATTGCCTGTTTCATGGGCCGATGCACAACGTGGAAGGGCAACCAGTTATGCTGCATCTGCATTATTGGCAAAGGTTTACTTGTACCAAAAGAGATACGATTTAGTGGTTTCTACATTACAACCCCTTGCAACAGCTATTTATGCCGGTACGGTACTTTCTCTTGTTCCGCAAACCACAACTTTTCCAAGTGGTATGAAAACCAGTAAAGATGTCATCTTCGCCGTTCAATATTTAAATGGAGGAGTTAAAGAGGCTGTTAACCAGGATAACCGTTATAGAAATAACAACAATACCAACACCATCACCATCCCTCAGGCTATTTTTGAAACTGCAGATAACCGCCGGGCATTGGTTGCGCCAACGGGTACAGGTGCTCGCCCAGGAAAGTTTAATAGCCCGGTTTCCAATTCAACTGAGATTAGTGGCGACTTCCCGATAATTCGTTGTGCAGATGTTTTGTTAATGTATGCTGAAGCATTAAATGAGGTTGCTTACGGAAATACAGAAGCATTTAGAGCATTAAATGCAGTGCGTACCAATGCGGCGGCAACCAATAAAACGGCGGCAACCTTAACAACCCAGGCGGAGTTTAGAACTGCAGTTTATTTGGAGCGCCGGTTAGAACTGGCACTGGAAGCAGACCGCTGGTTTGATATTGTAAGGACTGGCCAAATGCCGACAATCTTTCCTGGTATTCCTGCTTTTAGAGCCATTTACCCGGTACCTCAAGCTGAGATTGATAATGTAAACAATAAATCTGGCTGGCAAAATACTGGATATTAAGCAAGCGCAAAATTAAAACCTAACCGGTGTCGTATAAAAACGATACCGGTTTTCTTTTGCCCAATTTTAGCTTCATTTAACTGATATTTTTTTTAATCTTTACAAAATGAAACGACTGATTTTATTCTTTTCGCTAAGTTTTTTAATCTCAACAGCAGCATTTGCACAAAACACTGAAGTTTGGGTAGTTCGCCATGCCGAAAAGGATAAAACAAATCCTGAAGATAAAGATCCAAATCTTTCTGATGAGGGTAGAATCAGGGCTGGTGATTTAGCTACTTACCTAAAGAAAGTGAAATTTGATGTTGCTTTTAGCACTCCATATAAACGGACGCATCAAACGTTAGACTCGCTCATTATTCCAAAAGTAATCAACTACAAAGACCCAAAATCATTGGTTGATTCTGTGAAGAAAAATTACGCTGGCAAAACCGTAATTGTTGCTGGCCACTCCAATACCGTTTTAGAAATTATTGAGGCTTTTGGCGGTAAACGCCCAATGGAAATGCTCACAGATGATGATTATGATTATATTTTTCGCTTAACGGTAAAAGACGATAAAGCAAAAGTGAAAAAAGACCAGTTCGGCAGGCCGCATCATTTGTAGTTCGGAGCCTAACTTCATCCTGCTTCCCGAACACTCGAAATACATCTTTGTCAATACTCGTCCATTAGATTTTCAAAACAACATCCCTGGCAACCCTTCGCTATTGGCGGCGGTATTACAAATAAACTAATGGCAAATGAACTAATGAACCAATTTATAGTTTCTCAAACGGAATATCCATCAAATCGTAATTTTGCCAGCTAGAAAAATCATAGTGCCACCACTCATTATCCAGCACATTCATTTTATACTTTTTCATCGTAGCGATTAAAAATTCACGATTTTTTCTAACCTCCGGACTTACCGGCTCGTAGTTGGCGGCAGCGGCGGCAGAAAAACTATCGTAAGGCGTAGCCATAGCCACTTCCTTCCCGGTTTTAAGATTAATCAATGTCAAATCAACTGCACAGCCGCGATTGTGTTTAGAGCCTTTTGCTGGATTCGCAACAAAATTCTTGTCGCTTGCTTTTTTATAAAATTCTACGGTAATGGCATAAGGCCGATAACCATCAAAGATTTTCAGTCCGTAGCCTTTTTTGTTTAATTCTTTTTGAACTTTCTTCAGCGATTCAACTACAGGACGGCGGGCAAAAGCCCTGGCCTGTTTGTACATCACCTGCTTCATAAAATTGTTTTTTGTGGCGTATCGAATATCCAGCTTGATATTTGGAATTTCCTTCTTAATCTCCACCAGTTCGTTATTCGGATTAGTTTTTACCGATGCTAAATATTGGTTAAAAGAATTAACAACAACGAGTTTTGATGTTGATTTGGTTTGGGCCAGAACAGAAAAAGATAGTGATAGTAGGAATAGGAGGAATTTTATTTTCATGTTGATGGATATTATAATTAGGTCGTCATTGCGAGGCACGAAGCAATCTATTTAGCTGGTGAGATTGCTTTGTGCCTCGCAATGACGAGTATCTCATTACTGGTTCGAAACCACCAATAACTCCAGATCCTTAAACGGCAAATTAAACATATCGGCCAAATCTTTATTGGTACAGTTCCCCTGATAAATATAAAGAGCCTCACGAATGCCTGGATTATTCCAAACCATATTCATCAAACCTCCAAATTCACCAATATCTAATAAAATAGGCGCAAAAATATTGGTCAAAGCATAAGATGCAGTGCGTGGAACACGGGATGCAATATTTGGTACACAATAATGTATTACATCGTATTTTCTAAAAATCGGGTTGGTATGATTGGTTACTTCTGAAGTTTCGAAGCAACCTCCCTGATCAATGCTAACATCAATCACCACTGAATGCGGTTTCATCCGGGCAACGGTTTCTTCCATCACCACACAAGGACTACGCCCATGACTGGCACGAATGGCGCCAATCACTACATCGCAGGTAACAATGGCTTTATTCAACACAATGGGCTGCATCACAGAAGTAAAAACCCTACTTCCAAGGTTATTTTGTAAACGACGTAAACGATAAATGGAGCTATCAAAAACCTTAACTTCAGCACCCAGAGCCAAAGCGGTTCTGGCAGCGTACTCTCCTACTGTTCCGGCACCTAAAATCACAATTTCCGTCGGCGGCACACCGGTGAATCCACCTAACATCAAACCTTTTCCACCGGTAACGTTGCTTAAATATTCTGCCGCAATTAAAATCGATGTAGAACCTACAATTTCACTCATTGCCCGCACCACACTCAGCACATTACCTTCATCACGCAAATTTTCAAAGCATAAAGCATTTATTTTTTTCTGCATTAAAGCTTTCAGATAATCTTGCTTCAGTGTTCCGGTTTGAAGTGAAGAAATCAGGGTTTGGCCTTTATGCATCAGCTCAATTTCTTCCAGCATTGGCGGCGCAATTTTTACCAGAATGTCTGAATCGAAAACCTCTTTTTTATCATAAGCGATTTTAGCACCTTGCTCTGCATACTCCGAATCAGAAAAGTTTGCGGCTATTCCTGCACCACTTTCCAAAACCACCCTATGTCCGTTGTTTACCAATAATGCTACCGAAAGTGGGGTTAGCGCAATTCTATTCTCTTGAAATGAAATTTCTTTTGGTATTCCGATGTTCAGGCTATTTTTCCTGTTTCGTGTTTCTAACGTCGCCTCTTGAGTTTGCAATAAACCCTGGCGAGCAATGTCGGCCATTCCTTCGCGTAATCCTGTAGCCATGATGTTTAAAAATGTATTAGTTTTAGGTTGTTCAAGATAAGGAAATTCTGTTAATTAATTGAAAACTAATTGTTACACCTTCGATAAGCTGAAAATTCTTTCGTTCCCCTCGCTAACAGAAATTTCAACTTTTACATAATGATCAGGCAATAATTCGGCCACTCTTTCAGGCCACTCAATTAAGCAAATTCCGCCACCATAGAAGTATTCCTCATAACCCAAATCATAAGCTTCCTGGATATCTTTAATCCGATAGAAATCGAAATGAAAAACTGGTCCGTTTTGGCTTTCATATTCATTTACGATAGAATATGTAGGACTCGAAACTACATCTTCCACACCAAGTGTTTTACAAAAGTTTTTAATGAATGTTGTTTTTCCAGCGCCCATTTCTCCTTCGAAGATGAATACCTTTTCTTTCGAGGCAAATTCCAGAAGTTTACCTGCAACTTGGGGTAAATCGGATAAATCTTTAACTGCTATTTCCATTGTAAAAAAATAAAGGCAAAAGTAATACATAATTGCATTGCTTTCGCCTTTTACATTTCGTCATGCTGAACTTGTTTCAGCATTTCTTATGCTCTGCTCGCATTAATAAGATCCTGAAACAAGTTCAGGATGATTGTCTATATTAATCGTCATTTCGACCGAAGTGGAGAAATCTTTTAAACTTAGTTTCTTACAACTTAAAGGATTTCTCCACTCCAAATGACGAAAAAACTAAGTATTATCTCGGCGAATAGGTAACCACCGGAATAATCATTTCTTCCAGCGAAATTCCACCATGCTGAAACGTTTCGTTATAATAATTTACAAACTGGTTATAGTTGTTCGGGTATACAAAATAACTATCCTCACGGGCAAAAATATAACTGCTACTGATATTAATTTTAGGCAATAAAGCATCGTGAGGGTTTTTGATCAGAAATACCTCTTTTGCATTGAAATTCAGATTTCTTCCCTGTTTATATCTCAGATTTGTATTTGTTGCCCTATCTCCTATCACTTTAACTGGTTTCTTCACGCGAATGGTTCCGTGATCAGTTGTGATAATCACTTTCACCTGTTTCTGAGCAATTTTCTTCAACAAATCCCAAAGTGGTGAATGTTCAAACCATGATAACGTTAACGACCGGTAAGCTGCATCGTCATTTGCCAGTTCACGGATCATTTGCATATCGGTGCGGGCGTGGCTTAACATATCCACAAAGTTGAAAACAATCGCATTGAAATCGTTCTGTAGTAAATTATTGGTTTGTTCTACCAGATCCTTGCCTTGCTCAAAAGTTAAAATCTTGTTGTAGCTAAATTTGCAGTCTTTCCTTAAGCTTCGCTTGATGTTATCCGCCAGGAATGCTTCCTCATGCATATTTTTCCCACCTTCATCATCGTCATTTTGCCACAGTTGAGGAAAACGCTTTTCCATATCTAAAGGCATTAGGCCTGAAAAAATAGCATTACGGGCATACTGTGTTGCCGTTGGAAGAATACTTGTGTACATATCTTCCTCATCTATTCTAAAATATTCAGAAATTAAAGGGTTAATAATTTTCCACTGATCATAACGCAAATTATCAATCAAGATGAAAAAAACCGGTGTGGTATCATTTATATGCGGAAAAGCTTTTTTCTTTAACAGCTCATTTGATAACAGTGGTGATTTATCTTTATGCTGTACCCAGTCAAGGTAGTTTTCTTCTATAAATTTTGAAAACTGCGTGTTGGCTTCCTGTTTCTGCATGGTTAAAATTTCATGCATTTGAGGATCGTCCAGCTTCTCTAACTCCAACTCCCAGAAAACAATTTTTTTGTATACCTCAATCCATTCTTCATAATTCAACCGATCACTTAAAGTCATGCCTAAACGACGGAAATCTTGCTGATAAGCCATTGAGGTTTTTTCACTTACCAAACGTTTGTTATCAATTAACTTTTTAATGGTTAACAAAACCTGTTTTGGATTAACCGGCTTAATTAAATAATCATCAATTTTACTACCAATAGCATCTTCCATCAGGTTTTCTTCCTCACTTTTGGTAATTAGAACTACAGGTACATCAGGGTTAAGGTTTTTAATGGCAGAAAGTGTTTCAATTCCACTCATGCCGGGCATGTTTTCATCTAAAAAAACGAGGTCAAAATGTGCTTTTCCAAATGCTTCGAGGGCGTCGTTTCCATTGGTAAAAGTAGTTACATCATAACCTTTATCATTTAACAATAATATATGAGGTTTTAATAAGTCGATTTCGTCATCGGCCCACAATATTTTAGTTTCTTGCATGTTTTTGTAAAAATAGGTATGTAATGCCTTTTTATTTCGGCGGGTAAATCAATCTATAAATAAAAATAGCAATTTTTGTACCGTATCTATCTATTTAACTATTTTTAACGATTGAATAAGAAGAAAATAATCAATGATCCCGTTTACGGATTCATAAGCATTCCATCCGAATTGGTCTACGATGTTATTTCACATCCGTATTTCCAACGTTTACGCTACATCAAACAACTGGGAATGACTCACCTGGTTTATCCGGGGGCTTTACATACGCGATTTCATCATGCTTTGGGTGCCATGCATTTAATGAGTTTGGCAATAGAAGTATTAAGAAGTAAGGGCCATATCATTACTGAAGGCGAAGAGGAAGCGGCTACACTGGCTATTTTACTACACGATATTGGTCATGGTCCGTTTTCGCATGCCCTGGAGCATTCATTGGTAACGGGTATTAAACATGAAGATATTTCATCCAAGCTGATGCACGATCTGAATAATCATTTCGATGGAAAATTAACCCATGCCATTGAAGTTTTTAATGGCACGTATCCGAAAAGGTTTCTTCATCAGTTAATTTCAGGCCAGCTGGATTTAGACCGCATGGATTACCTGAACCGTGATAGTTTCTTTACAGGTGTAAGTGAAGGTGTCATCAGTTTCGACCGCATCATTAAAATGTTTAACGTTTTTGATGATGATTTGGTAATTGAAGAAAAGGGTATTTATTCTATCGAGAAGTTTTTAATTGCCCGCCGTTTAATGTATTGGCAGGTTTACCTCCATAAAACGGTAATTTCTGGCGAAATGATTTTGGTGAAGCTACTGGAAAGGGCAAAAGAATTAGCTGCAGCTGGCGAAGATTTATTTGCATCACCATCCTTAAATTACTTTTTAAAAAACGACATCAGCGAAACCAACTTTTTTGAGCAACACGACAATCTGGAGCATTTTACCAATCTCGATGACCAGGATATTTACGCCGCAGTAAAAGTTTGGGTTAAACATCCAGATAAAATCTTATCTAAACTTTGCCAAATGCTTACCTCCCGAAATTTGTATAAGGTAGAAATGGGAAATGAGATGGCACCAAGCGATCGCGTTGACTTTTTGAAAAATGCGACAATAGATTTACTGAATATTAAACCTGAGGAAGCCCGGTATTTTGTTTTTACCGATGCGATTCAAAACAGGGCTTACAATGCAGGTGTTGGAAATATTAAAATTCTGATGAAAAATAACGATATTGTTGATATCGCCAAAGCTTCAGATTTGTCCAACCTGGAGTCGCTGCAAAAAACGGTTGAGAAATATATTCTTTGCTACCCGCGGGGGATTTAAGATTAATTAACAAAATATTTAACTTTTACTGCCGTTTTAAGTCTTACTATTGTGTAAAATATACACGGTTTAACCTTTACAGGTTTTTTTGTTCATATCAATTTAACATATACCTTTGTACGATGCAATTTACTGCAAAGCAGATAAGCGAGTTTTTAAACGGTTCCATTGATGGTAACCCCGATGTAGCCGTTACTGAACTTTCTAAAATAGAAGATGGTAAAGAAGGCTCATTGTCTTTTCTTTCAAATCCTAAGTACGAAAACTTTTTGTATTCTACTCAGGCTTCTGTAGTCATCGTTTCAAAAGATTTTGCCCCAACGCAGCCTTTCACCAGCACATTAATACGTGTAGATAATCCGTATAGCTCATTTACAATTCTGTTAGATAAATATAATGAAGCTGTAAATGCACAGGCGGCCCAATCTGGAATTGATAAACTGGCCTTTGTTCATCCTTCAGCAAAAATTGGTAAAGATGTTTTTATTGATGCCTTTGCTTACGTTTCGGAAAATGTTGTTATTGCCGATGGATGTAAGTTAAACGCACAAACCTTTATTGGCGCAAACTCAAAAATTGGAGAAAACAGCACTTTTTTTCCTGGCGTGAAAATTTATCATAATTCCGTTATCGGCAATCGGGTAATTATTCATGCCAATACTGTAATTGGTAGTGATGGCTTTGGTTTTGCACCGCAAAAAGATGGTACGTATAACAAAATCCCACAAATTGGAAATGTAGTGATTGAGGATGACGTGGAAATTGGCGCCAATACTACTGTAGACCGTGCAACCATGGGCTCAACCATTGTAAAAAAAGGGGCAAAAATTGATAACCTTATTCAAATTGCTCACAATGTTGAAATCGGCGAAAACACAGTTTTAGCTGCGCAATCTGGCATTTCCGGAAGCACTAAAATTGGCCCTAACAGCGTTGTTGGCGGTCAGGTTGGTATTGCTGGTCACTTAACTTTAGCAAAAGGCACTCAGATTGGTGCACAAGCCGGAATTAATTTTAATATCACCGAAGAAAATAAACAATGGCATGGTAGTCCGGCGCAACCTTTGCGCAACTGGATGCGTGCTTCTGTAATTTTTAAGCATTTGCCGGAAGTTGAAAAAAGAATTAACGCTTTAGAAGAAGAATTGAAAAGGCTTACTGCCGAATTGGAAAAGAATACAATACACAATGAACGTTAGACAAAAAACGATTAAAAAAGAAATATCAGCAGCGGGTGTTGGTTTGCATACCGGCGCTAATGTTACCCTTACATTTTGCCCTGCGCCTGAAAATCACGGTTTTAAATTTCAACGTATTGATTTAGAAGGACACCCGATCATTGATGCGGATGCCGACAATGTAACAGATACTTCCCGTGGCACAACCATTACTCAAAATGGCGCAAGCGTTAGCACTGTTGAACATGTAATGGCTTCGTTAATTGGTATGGACTTAGACAACGTTTTAATTAAACTTGATGGTCCGGAAACACCGATTATGGATGGCAGTTCTATCCAGTTTATTGATTTATTGGAAGAAGCAGGAACGATTGAGCAAAATGCAGATCGTGAATACTTTACCATTCCGCATAACATTACCTATACAGAAGAAGACAGAAAAGTAGAAATCGTGGCCATGCCATTAGATGACTACCGTTTTACCTGTATGATTGATTATAACTCTCCCGTTTTAGGAAGCCAACATGCTGGCATCAATACCATTGCTGAGTTTAAAAAAGAGATTGCTTCTTGCCGTACTTTCTGCTTTTTGCATGAGTTGGAATACCAACTTTCTCACAATTTAATTAAAGGTGGCGATTTAAATAACGCCATTGTGATTGTTGATAAGGAAGTTACGAAAGATGAATTGAGCCACCTGGCCAAATTATTTAATCGTGCTGATATCGATGTTGCGCCTCAGGGAATTTTGAATAATATGGAGTTGCGTTATCAAAACGAACCAGCCCGTCATAAACTACTGGATATGATTGGCGATTTGGCTTTGGTAGGCATGCATTTAAAAGGTCATATTATGGCAGCTCGCCCGGGCCACGCCGCTAACGTTGCTTTTGCCAAAAAAATTAAAGCCGCGATTAAAAAAGAGAAAAATAAAAAAATACAAAAAGTGTACGATCCAAGCGCTAAGCCATTATACGACGTTGTTCAGATTATGGACATTTTGCCTCATCGTCAACCATTTTTGTTTGTAGATAAAATTTTAGAACTTTCAAAAAACCATGTTGTGGGCGTTAAAAACGTAACCATGAACGAAGAGTTTTTTAAAGGTCATTTTCCTGGTGCACCAGTATTTCCCGGTGTAATCCAAATTGAGGCCATGGCACAGGTGGGTGGCATTTTAGTGTTAAGTACCGTACCCGATCCAAGCAATTACCTCACTTATTTCTTAAAAATAGACAACGTTCGTTTCAGGGCCCAGGTTCTTCCAGGCGATACTATTGTTTTCCGTTGCGACTTACTTGAACCCATCAGAAGAGGAATTGCTCAAATGAAAGGCGTGGGTATGGTTGGCGAGAAAATCGCTGTCGAAGCCGAAATGATGGCCCAAATTTCAAAAGTTAAACAACCAGAACCTGCCCAATAATGATACAACCTTTAGCATATATACACCCACAGGCAAAAATTGCCGAAAACGTAGTAATTGAACCTTTTGTAGTGATACATAAAGATGTTGTAATTGGCGAAGGAACCTGGATCGGATCAAACGTAACCATCATGGATGGTGCCCGTATCGGTAAAAACTGCCGGATTTTCCCTGGTGCCGTAATTTCAGGAGAACCTCAGGATTTGAAATTCGCCGGCGAGGTTACCACTGCTGAAATTGGGGATAATACTACCATTCGTGAATGTGTAACCATTAACCGCGGAACAAAAGATAAATGGAAAACAGTTATTGGAAGTAATTGCTTAATCCAGGCTTACTCACATATCGCCCATGATTGTGAAGTAGGAAATAATTGTATTTTCTCAAACAGTACCACTTTAGCTGGTCACATTACCATTGGTAATAATGTGGTTTTGGCTGGTTTAGTTGCCATTCATCAATTTGTAAAGGTTGGTTCTTATGCTTTCGTAACTGGTGGATCATTGGTTCGTAAAGACGTGCCACCTTATGTTAAGGCTGCCCGCGAGCCGCTTTCATATGCTGGTATCAACTCTGTAGGCTTACGCAGAAGAGGTTTTACCAATGAGCAAATTGACGAAATTCAGGAAATTTACCGTGTACTCTTCGTTAAACACAATAACGTTACCAAAGCTTTAGACATGATTGAGGCTGAATTTAAGCCAACAGAGATTCGTGATGAAATTGTAGATTTTATTCGCAACTCTAACCGTGGCGTAATGAAGGGTTTTGGAATGGGCAGTTAAGCTCAAAGTAAAAACACATAAGCTTATAGCAAACACCCATGAGCACTTTAAAGCTAATCAGAACAGATTCAGATAATACCAATTTTAGGCAATTGGTGGCTTTATTGGATCGGGATTTAGCGGTTAGAGATGGTGATGAACACACCTTTTATGCTCAATTTAATAAGGTTGATGCCATAAAAGAGGTTATTGTTGCTTACCAAAATGAAATTCCTGTGGCATGTGGCGCAATAAAGGCGTTCTCAGCAACCGCAGCTGAAGTTAAACGCATGTTTGTTCATCCTGACTACAGAAAGCAGGGCATTGCCATTAATATTTTATCTGAGTTGGAGCATTGGGCTTCAGAACTTGGCTTTACCGAATGTGTTTTGGAAACCGGTAAAAAGCAACCCGAAGCAATTGCTTTATATCAAAAGGTTGGTTATCATATTACGCCAAATTATGGCCAATACATCGGTCTAGACAACAGCGTTTGCATGGCTAAATCGTTATCCAATTTCCTGCCTGATACTAATTCTTGAAACTGATAAATGAAGATCGTTCTAAAAAATGTTGGCCGAAGATTTAACAAGGAATGGATTTTCCGAAACTTGAGCACCGAATTTAGTTCAGGCAACAGTTATGCAATTTTGGGGGCAAATGGTTCAGGTAAATCTACTTTAATAAGTGTGTTAACTGGAAGTTTAACCCCTTCTGAAGGCGATATTTCGTTTGCTGATGGTTCTGACATTGCGGTTGAAGACATTTACAAATACATCAGTTTAGCGGCACCTTATCTTGAACTGGTAGAAACTTTTACCTTAAAAGAGATCATCAATTTCCATTTCAAATTCAAAAATTTTGCCAGCGGCGTTGATGCGCAATCGCTTATTGGAATTCTTGGCCTTGAAAAATCAGCCAACAAGGAAATTAAATACTTTTCGTCGGGAATGAAACAAAGAACCAAACTTGCTTTGGCTTGCTGTTCCGATTCGCCCATTTTATTTTTAGATGAACCTACCAGCAATTTAGACGTCCAGGGAATAGGCTGGTATCATGAGTTGATCGAAAATTTCGCAAAAGATAGGTTAACGATAATTGGTTCTAATCAAATTCACGAATACGATTTTTGCCAAAACCATCTTCAAATAGCTGATTTCAAATAATTTAACACCAAAGCCTAATACCAAGTAACTCACTGATTTGTCATCGATTTGTATTATAATTATTTTTTTAAAAAAATATTTTGCAATTGAAAAATAGTTCTTACCTTTGCACCACCAAAAAGAGAAACAATTATTAAAAAATCTCTGAAGGGAAAACATTAATATTCTCCGTTGTTACGGACACAAAATATAGCTGTAAAACGCAAAAAATTTTTTCATAGTTTAGTTTGAGGTTTAGGTTGATTATGCCTTTGGAGTGGTTCCCAAAGGCATTTCTTTTATACGCTGTTTTTTTTATAAAAAAAGTTCGTTGCCAGGCACCAAGCCATCCGAAATGTTTGATCATGAAGCACCCTAGGCGGGAAAATTTCTTCGAGCCTATCAACAAAGAAATGGCGTTTGTAGGAGCTGGTTTTTATTTCTTAGGCAAACCCAGGTGTTCTAAACCCGATTGCCACGTAAATACTTTTTTGATAAACCTACGAGGTTTATTTTTACAAAAAAGATTGAAGTAAAAGCGGGACTACAGTAACCGATTTATTCCAGACTTTGCTTTCCAAATCAAAAAACCTTTATTTAACTTTGATATTTAAAAAACAAAACATCATTATTAATGGCAAAGGCATCAGAAGTAAAAAGCGGAAATGTGCTTCGTTTTAACGGAGAGTTGGTAAGTGTAGAAGAATATATCCACCGTACGCCAGGCAATTTGAGGGCATTTTATCAGGCCCGCATGCGCAACGTAAAAACAGGAAAAATTGTCGAATATCGGTTCCGGACAGATGAAGAGGTTACCATTTGCCGCGTTGAAACCAATGATTATCAGTATTTGTACGAGGATGGCGATTATTTGGTGGTGATGGATAACAATACATTTGAACAATATAATATCCCTAAACTGCTGTTCGGCAGTGCAATTAAATTTCTTAAAGAGGGCATGAATGTAACCGTTGCTTTTGAAAGCGATGAACCGATTGTTGCACAGCTGCCTAACAGTGTGGAGCTTGAAATTACCTATACAGAACCTGCCGTGAAAGGCGATACCTCTACCAGTGCGCAAAAATATGCAACCGTAGAAACCGGAGCCGAAATAAGGGTGCCATTGTTTATTAACCAGGGCGATAAAGTAAAGGTAGACACCAAAACCGGCGATTATATGGAACGTGTGAAGTAGGCGATAACACCTTATTCACTAAACCTTAAAGCCCTAAACCATTGTAGGTTTTTGTTAAAATAATTTTACCTTTGCCGTCACAAAAAACTGAAATATAAATCCAAATAGGATCACATCATATGGCAAAAGCATCAGAAATTAAAACAGGTAACATCCTGCGTGTAAACAACGAATTGGTTACCGTTGATGAGTGGAATCACCGTACACCAGGTAAAGGCGGCGCTTTTTACACTGGCAAATTTCGTAACATTAAATCGGGCAGAATAGTAGAAGCCCGTATGAATACTGACGAGGCAGTAGAAATTTGCCGCGTAGAAACCAATGATTATCAATATTTATACGAAGATGGCGATTATTTGGTGGTGATGGACAACAACACTTACGAACAATATAACGTTGAAAAATCGTTATTTGGTTCGGCCATTAAATTTTTAAAAGAAGGCATGAGCGTAATCGTTTCAATGGAAAGCGACGAAGCCATTATGGGGCAACTGCCAAACTTCGCAGAATTTGAAATTACTTATTCGGAGCCAGCGGTAAAAGGCGATACTTCTACAAATGCATTGAAAGCTGCAACGCTTGAAAATGGCGTTGAAGTTAAAGTGCCAATGTTCGTAAACCAAGGCGATAAGATTAAAATTGATACGCGTACAGGCGAATATGTAGAGCGTGTAAAATAGTTTATCAAAAAATAATGGAGCCCCTGAGTTTATTTTCAGGGGCTTTTTTGTTTAAAAATTTGCCGCAGAATCATGCAAATCAGTTCCATGTATTTCTTATGAAGATCTATTTTTCCAGGCAATAGTTTTTGAAAATGATTGTAGCAAGTTCTTCGGAAAGAGCAGCCCCCGCTATCTGTTCCAATCTTTTTTTACAGGGTTGTAATGCTGGGGTACAAAGGCATCTGCAACAAAAAAAGTATTTCCACTTCTATCGGGTTTACGTACCTCATTTCTGCAAATAGGCTCCGTTGCTAACCGCCGATAACAGCAACGATGCAAATTATTATATTTACCAAAATTCGCAATATGTTCAAGTCAGAAATTAGGAAACAAGCATTAAAAGAAAGATTATCTTATCGTGATGATGAGTATCAGAAACTTAATAAGATGCTGCTGGAACAATTTCAAGCGTTGGATTTTAGCGATATTAAAACCATTCATATATTCCTGCCTATAGTTGAGAAAAAAGAGCCAAATACCTTCTTATTGATTGAATGGCTAGCCGAAAATCATGCTCAAATTAAAATCATAGTTCCTAAAGCTGATTTTGAAACGGCCTTGATGACTAACCATGAATATTTGGGCGTAAATGATTTGCAAAAGAATCTTTACAACATTCTGGAACCGCAGAAGGGAAGCATACATGACGGGGAAGTTGATATGGTTTTGATTCCGCTTTTAGCTTTTGACAAAATGGGTTACAGGGTTGGTTATGGAAAGGGTTTTTACGACCGTTTTCTCGAAAATATAAATGCTCAAAAAATAGGCTTATCTTTGTCGCCTGCAATTGATAGCATTGATGACGTAAATGAACACGACATTAAATTAGACTTTTGCATTACACCAACAGAAACTATTAAATTTTAAGCTTACAATCATGGCACAGGAAATCGTTATTAAAACTGAAAAACAATACGAAGACAACATGATTGCTGTATTTGAATTACAGGAAAAAGAAGAACTTACCGCTGAAGATTTAAAGCAGATAGAGTTGATGCTAAAGGCGGGTGAAAAATACGAGGCGGAGCATTTGTAGATTAATCCTTTCTTCAAAGTTCGTCATGCTGAATTTATTTCAGCATCTCCATAAAAATTCTGAGTTCAAAGATTTAGCTTCGCTGAGCACTTCGTGGTTCTCCACTTCGGTCGAAATGACGATTCACTCAATAGCTTTTTAGTGATTTCAATAGAAAAGAATCTGCTAATCTGTGACAAACAACCTTAAACCTGCGCTTTTATAAAATCACTGATTAAATAAGCAATTAATTTAGAGGTTAATTTGCTTACTCTCCCATCAAGCAATCTGGTTGCACCTTCGCTGATGTGCAGGTAAGAAAACTTGTTTTTGTTCGTTAAAATTAATTTTCGAATATCATTTACTGCGAAACCTGATGGCGTTTCGGCACTTGCAAGTACATTTTGAATGCAATCTAAATCTATTTCCAAGCCTGCGACAGAACCAATAGCAGATAAGAAATTCTTGTCTTCTGCACCTTTTAAAATATCATCGAAAAATATTGCTTTTAACTTTGGGTTTGCTTCGATTTGAGTTAAAATGGCTTCGTTATTATAGTTTTGATGCAAACCATACATTAAATAATTTTCAAGAAATTTTTCTCCCAAAGCGTAGGTAAAACCATTACCGCTGTGTCTTCCTTCAGGCTCTCTTAAATCTGCGTGTGCATCTACATTTAAAACATCAATCGACTGCTTTTTAGCCAACGATGTTCCTTTTATGATTGGATAAGCATTGTTATGCCCGCCGCCAATTACGACTGGGATTTTACCCGCAGCAACAATTTTTTCAATTACCGGATAGACCAAATCGTCAATTTCACTAACCTTCTTTCTCAACCCATCAATCGTAGAATCTTCTGGTTCCTCAATTTCGAAATGCCCCAGCACCAAAATTTCTTCGCCAGATAAAAATCGATTGCTCTGAATGTTTAGGAAAGCTATTAAAGCTGGTCGCCAGGTTGTAGATGCGCCTGCTATACCCGCATTTGCCCGGATACCAATATCTTCAGGAATACCCAAAAGCACAAATTTAGCATCCAATGATTTCAGTGAATCCAAAGAAGCTGTGACTTGCACTTTTTCGCCAAGTTTGGTTTCACCACTCCGGTAAATAATCAGGTCATTGATATCGCTTTGCGAATATAATTTAAGGCTATCCATTGTAAACTTCCCCATTTAAAATAACGGTTTCTATCTGCACATCGCCAAAACTATAAGGCAAATAGGCCACAGAAGGCATTGGTTTGGTGATAAATAAATTTGCCTTTTTGCCAATGGCAATACTCCCATATTCGCTGCTGATTTCCATAGCAGCGGCACCGTTCAAAGTTGCGGCATTGATGGCTTGTTCTGGTTGCATTTTAAGCTTTATGCAAGCCAGGGAAACCACAAAATTCATGTTTCCCGACGGTGTTGAGCCCGGATTATAATCAGTGGCTATTGCTACTGGAACATTTTCTGCGATCAAACTTTTCGCATCGGCAAAAGGAATTCCCAGATAAAAAGAACAGGAAGGCAAAAGTGTTGTAATGGTATTTGATGTTTTTAGACTATTTATGTTATGCTGATTGGTTTCTTCGAGATGGTCGACGGATACCGCATTATTTTTTACACCAACTTCAACTGCTCCTGAAACAGAAAGCTGATTGGCGTGTATTTTTGGTTTTAAGCCAAATTTTGCGGCTGCTTTTAAAATTTGGTCCGTTTCTTCAACGGAGAAAAATCCTTTTTCGCAGAAAACATCGATATAATCCGCTAATTTTTCTGCTGCGATTTGAGGCAGCATCTCGTTAATAATTAAATCAATATAGCCTTGATGGTTATCTTTGAACGCTGTTGGATAAGCATGGGCCGCTAAAAATGTAGCCTTTATTGGAATCGGAGAGTTCGCTTTTAACCGCTGGATCACCCTCAGCATTTTAATTTCGCTTTCTACCGTTAAGCCATAACCACTTTTAATCTCAACAGCACCTGTGCCTTTTAAAATCATATTTTTTAAACGAATGGATGCGCTTTCAAACAACTCATCTTCTGATGCCTGTTGAAGCTTATTGGCTGAATTTAAAATCCCGCCACCTGCTGCCGCAATCTCTTCGTAAGTTTTGCCCTGAATTTTCATGGCGAATTCTTCTTCCCGCGATGCGGCAAAAACAATATGTGTATGGCTATCGCACCAGGATGGAAAAACGTATTTACCTTCTGCTGAGATTTGAGATGGGAGATTTGAAATTCGAGATGGAATTTCGCTCATCTTACCAAAATCTTTAATTAAACCATCTTCGATTAAAAGCCAGGCATTTTCCAAAGCAGGTAAATCTTTCATCTCGCTCCCGCGAAGAACCAATTTTTCTTTTGGGTGCAAGCCTACAAGACCTTTGATATTTGTGATGAGCATTTGGTTAGCGTATTGGTTAATGGTTTAAATTGTTCAACTGGTTAATTGGCGTCTCGGAAACAGTTAACCATTTAATCGATTAACCGTTTAAGCAACTCATTCCATCTCCAGCAAAACCGGACAATGGTCGGAGTGAATGGCATCAGGCAAAATCCTTACATTTTTTAATCTGCTTTCCATTGGCTTCGTAACTAAATGGTAATCGATCCGCCAACCCAAATTTTTACCTCTTGAGCCTGCACGATAACTCCACCAGGTGTAATGATGCGGGTCTTTATTAAAATGACGGAAAGCATCGACAAAACCGTTCTCTAAAAATAGCTGCATCCATTCACGTTCTTCAGGTAAAAAGCCTGATGAATTTGCATTCGATTTTGGGTTATGAATATCGATTGAAGTATGACAAATGTTATAATCTCCGCTCACAATTAAGTTCGGAATTTCTTTACGCAATTCATCAATGTAAACATCAAAAAACTCCATGAAGGCATATTTTTTCAACTGCCGTTCATCTCCGCTGGAGCCTGAAGGCATGTACAAACTCATGAGCGAGAAATCATCGAAATCAGCTCTTAAAATTCTCCCTTCCTGATCAATCCATTCTTCGCCGCATCCATACTCAATGTGATTAGGTTTAATTTTGGTTAAGATGGCTACGCCACTGTAACCTTTTTTCTGAGCTGGAAACCAATAATGATGATAACCCAATTGCTCTACCAAAGCAATGATTTCTGGAATTTGTATTGGCAAGGCTTTAACTTCCTGAAGGCAAACCATATCGGCATTTGTAGCCTGTAACCAACCGAAGAAGTTTTTTGTACTCGCTGCCCGAATGCCGTTTACGTTGTAGGATATGATTTTCATTAGGATTTCATGATAAGTTTATCCTTTAATAAATCTTTCGCCAACTCCCTCTCTAACTTCCTTGCCTCTCTCCTTTTCAAAATCGTGATGTCCATTTTAACATCTTTTTTAGGGCGGTTATTTTTATCGGTTTCTAAGACAGCAATTTTATCAACCATGTCTAATCCGGAAATAATTTCTCCGTAGACGGTATAATTTCTATCCAAATGCGGCGCACCTCCAATGGTTTTATAAACTTCTCTTTGCCATTCCGGAATTTTAAACTTCAACCGTTTTTCTTCAAGACTATTTAATTGCTCATCCGTAAAAACCTTTCCCTGTACCAAATAAAACTGACTTCCGCTTGATGCCTTTTCAGGGTTATTATCTCTGGCAGCGGCCAAAACACCTTTTTTATGAAATAAGCTATCTCTAAATTCTGCTGGAATGGTGTATTTCGGTCCGCCTTCACCCAATAAAGAATCTGGCTTTGCATTTTTTGAATCCGGGTCGCCGCCCTGAATCATAAAATCTTTTATCACCCTGTGAAATAAAGTGCCGTTGTAATAGCCTTCTTTCGCAAGTTTTATAAAGTTATCGCGGTGCAATGGAGTTTCATTATATAACTTTACAATGCATTCGCCAAACTCTGTTTTAATCCGGATATATTGATTTTTAGGCTTTGCAGCAAATGCTGATATTATCGAGAAAGTGCAGATCAATAATAATAATTTCTTCATTTAAATGGTGTTTGAGGCTAAATTAAGCTAAAAAATGAAATTCAATAAATAAAGCGCTTTAATATTCGGCTTTTTTTACCTTAACTTTGTAGAAATGAAGTTAAAACAAAAAATAGCACTTTCTTTGGCCGTATTGTATGCGGTTAGTGTTATTGGTCTGGCTTTAAGTCTGCATTTTTGCGGTGGTAAACTGGCGAATGTAAAACTGTTCAGCAGTGAGCTTGCTTGTAAGCTTTGTAAAGATATTCCGGCAGAGAAAATCAAAGATGATGGCTGTTGCAAGAACACTCAGGTAACAGTTAAGGTTAAAGATAGTCACCAAACTGCGGCAAAAGTAGAAATGCCGAAGTTGTTTTCTATCCAGCTTTTTCTTCATCCGCCAGTTCTAGAATTTCTGAGTAACATTACCCCTGCATTTTTCAGTAAAATCAGCAACAAAGCACCGCCACTTTCTTTGCGGGTTGCCTTGCATGTTTTCAATTGTATTTTTAGGAATTAGGATAAATCATTTGCCTTTCGGTGCATAAGCATTTCGAAAGGCTCAATGTGACATTTTCTTTAAATTCTAATTTCAAAAATCATGAAAACAATCAAAATATTCAGCATCATTATGCTTCTTTTTGCCGTTAAAGTTTCGGCTCAACAAATATCAACAGCAGATTTAAAAGTGACAGGATTAACCTGCTCCATGTGTTCAAACGCAACGCAAAAATCATTAGAAACTTTAGGTTTTATTAATTCTGTAAAACCAGATTTAAACAAAAACATCTTCGTTTTAACCTTTAAAAAAGGTGCCGACATTAACATCGATTTAATTCGTAAAAAAGTTCAGGATGCTGGCTTTTCTGTTGGTGGTTTAACGGCTGATTTCACTTTCAATCAGGTTAAAGTTGATGATAAAGGTCAGGCGATTGTGGATGGCAACGTTTATCGTTTTGTAAATGCGAAAAGTAAAACTTTAAACGGAACGGTAAAAGCATCAATAGTTGATAAAAACTTTATTTCAGGTGCTGCATTTAAAAAACAAGCTGCTTCATTAAATTCTGATGCTTATGCAAACGGGACAGCGGTTGTTAACGGAAAGAAAACCCGTGTTTATCACTTAGCTGTTTCTTAAAATGAGGCGTATATTAACGATGGCACTGATTTTAATCGGTGCCTGTAATCATTCGTTCAGCCAGGAATTATATGTTTTTACCGAGCCTGCCAGCAACATGCCCACTAAATCGATTGGGGTTCGTTTAACCAACGAAGGCATGTTCAATAATCCGGGCTTTGTAAGCAGAACGGTTCCCGAAGTGATGTTCGGCTTTAACAAAAACCTAATGGCTCATGCACAAGCATTCTTATCAGATATGGATGGAAAATATCGTCTGGAAGGCGGGAGTTTATATGCAAAATATCGTTTCCTTTCTATCGATGAAGCTCAAAGTCATTTCAGGGCTGCCGCTTTTGGAAGAATAAGCACCAGCAAAAGACCTGGCTTTAGCCGAGATATTAATTTGGAGGGCGACAACAGTGGCTGGCAAGCCGGATTGATTTTTACGCAACTGCTTCATAAACTAGCACTTTCGGCAACATTAGGTTATGCAGATGCTTTCGGGCCATCGGATAAGGTTAATAGATTCAACACCCCGAAACCAGATAAAATGCTGTCCTACAGTTTATCTTCCGGATACTTGGTTTTGCCATTTGTTTATAAGGATTACAAAGAGCCGAATTTTAACCTTTACTTCGAACTGTTAGGTAAAACTGACCCAGGTTCGGGCGAATCTTATTTAGATTTGGCACCAGCCGTTCAGGTGATTTTAAACAGCAGAACCCGGATTGATTTAGGTTACCGTTTCCAGGCAACGGGCAATATGGCCAACCGATACTTGAAAAACATGTATCTGCTGAGGGCAGAATTTAACTTTTTTAATGTTTTAAAATAAAATACAATGAAACCTGTGTAAGCAACAAATTTTACAGCTTACACAAGTTTCATCACAAATAAATTAAATATACAAGATGAAAAAAATCATGATAATGATGGCTATAATTGCCATTACGACTACAAAATTAACTTTCGCACAAAGTAAGACTGATGCGGCTTTCAATCAATTATTAACCGCTTATTACGATGTTAAAAATGCTTTGGCAGCTGATAAAAAAGATGTAGCGAAAGAAAAAGTAAAGGTTTTATCGGCTAAAGTTGATGCCATTCCACACAAAGATTTGCCATCAACGCAACACACGCTTTGGATGGAGCAGGCGAAAATAATTAAAGCAAAAACAACAGAACTGGCCGCAGGAAAAGACATCAAAGCGCAAAGAAAATCTTTCGAAATGATTTCTTCGGCAATGATTAAAACCGTAAGGAACATCAAATTTAACAATGCAACAGTTTATGTTCAGCATTGCCCAATGGCGAAAGCAAGCTGGTTAAACGAAAAAGAAAATATCGAGAATCCGTATTACGGAAGCATGATGTTTGATTGTGGCGACGTAACTGAAACCATAAAATCGAAATAATGAATCTGCATATCAAAAATATGGTATGCAACCGTTGCAAAATGGTGGTTAAAGCTGAGCTGCAAAAGCTTGGCTTTAACCCTATTTCGGTTGAGCTAGGTGAAGTTCTAATTGCTGAAAATATTTCTGTTGATGATAAATTGAGAATTGCCGAAAGGTTAAATCATTTTGGATTCGAATTATTGGAGGATAAAAAAACGCAAATTGCGGAGCAGATTAAAACTTCCATTATCAATTTGGTTCATTATGCAAAAGAGCCTTTGAAAATCAATTTGTCTGTTTATTTAAGCCAACGGCTTAATCTCGAATACAATCAATTAAGCGCTATATTTTCTGAAGCAGAAAATCAAACAATAGAAAAGTATTTCATCGCTCAAAAAATCGAAAAGGCAAAAGAAATGCTCACTTATGGCGAACTCACGCTAAGCGAAATTGCCTATCAACTCAATTATAGCAGTGTCGCTCATCTTTCTGCTCAGTTTAAAAAAGTAACAGGTTTAACACCATCAGCTTATAAAAAGCAGACTTCGGATAAGAGGAAAACTTTAGATGAAATATAAACTGATATCATTCCGTCAGTTGAAACTGACGGCAAAGAATGCCATGCAAGAAAAAAGGATGACCGATGATGCGCCATCCATTTCATTGCCGTCGACTTCAGTCGACGGATAAAAATGAAGACAGATGGAATTTCCAGACTTTTCTTAACATAAATCAAGTTGCCAAAATACGCGATGCTGTAACTTTACACTAAAATTCAACAGCATGTCAAGCTTATCACAATTCAGAAGTTTTACCCAGCGTTTACCACAAACGGATTTAATGCCAACCATTTTTATTGGTCATGGCTCGCCGATGAATGGGATTGAAAATAATGAGTTTAGCAGAAGTTGGACAGAATTGGCTAAAAATATCCCGGTGCCAAAAGCCGTGTTGGTAGTGTCGGCGCACTGGTTCACACATGGAACTTTTGTTACGGCAATGGATTTTCCATCAACCATTCATGATTTTGGAGGGTTTCCACAAGCGCTTTTTGATGCTCAATATCCGGCTCCCGGCGATGCAAAATTGGCAGCTGAAATACCGGGTTTGGTCCATTCTACAAATGTTGGTTTAGACCACGATTGGGGCTTAGACCACGGCACCTGGACAGTTGTAAAACACATATATCCTGATGCAAATATTCCTGTTCTCCAATTGAGTATCGATTATACAAAATCGCCAGAGCAACATTATGAAATTGCCAAAGAGATTTATGCGCTTCGCAAAAAAGGAGTTCTGGTTATTGGAAGCGGAAACATGGTTCACAATCTTCGAATGATTAGCTGGGAAATGATTAATGGCGGCGGTTACGATTGGGCAAATGAAATGAATGATAAATTCAAAAATCTGATTGCCAACGGCGACCATAAACCTTTAATTAATTACCGCAATTTAGGAAGCGAAGCGATGTTGGCTATCCCAACTCCGGAACATTATTTGCCTTTGATTTATACTTTAGGGTTGAAAAACAACAAGGAAGAAGTTTCTTTTTTTAATGATAAAGCTGTTGGTGGTTCGTTAACGATGACTTCTGTTTTGGTAGGATAGGTTTAACAGTAAAGGACAAGAAGTAAAGTACAAAGTAAACGAAATTGTTTGTCAAACATATATTTCCACCCAACTAAGCCAACGCACTATTTCTCCGTTCTACTTTGAACCGGCCTAACATCCCGTACGTACGGGATTGGGGATACACCTTCAAAGCCAAATCACTAACTTTAATACAAAAATTTTCAGCCGGCAATTATTAATCAGTTCGTATTGTTTTTTATTGTATTAATGAGCTCGCAAAATGCTCGGTTTTGTTTCTTTTGTTATCAAAAGAAAAAAGCCTGTCTGGCAAGACAAATAAACACCCCGCCCTGCGGGCACCCCTCTAGGAGAGGGGAATGCATATCGTATAAACAAAGTCCATAAAAAGTCACGACATCCGCTAAAAATTCTATAACATTTTATGATTATTCTGTAACGGTTCTCATCGCCCAGATGGGTAAATTTGTTTAAAATTTAAGTTATGACACATACCTATCAACTTACCGGAATGACTTGCGGTGGTTGCGAAAATAAAGTAAAAAACAACCTTTTAATTTTGCCTGAGGTAACTGCCGTTGAGGTTTCGAAAGATACAAATTCTGCAACCATCAGTATGGATAAACATATTGGTTTAGATACTTTGCAGCAAGCTTTAGGCGGGTCAGAAAGTAAATACCAAATAACGGCGAACAGCCATAGTGAATTGGCTGAAGAAACAAAATCATGGGCAGCAACCTATAAGCCAATTCTATTGATTTTTGGTTATGTTACAGCGATTTCTTTGTTGGTTTCGTGGCAAGACGGCAGCATAAATACGATGACTTTCATGCGTGTTTTCATGGCTGGGTTTTTCTTAACCTTTTCTTTTTTCAAGATGTTGAATTTGAAAGCTTTTGCCGAAAGCTATGCGATGTACGATATCGTAGCCAAAAAATTTAATGCCTGGGGTTACATTTATGCTTTTATCGAACTTGGTTTAGGCTTAAGTTTTGCCTTGAATTTATCGCCAGTTGTAGTAAATTGGGTTACCCTGGTTGTAATGACGGTGAGTATTCTCGGCGTTTTAGAAAGCGTTTTGAACAAGAAAAAAATTCAATGTGCTTGCCTTGGTGCGGTTTTTAACCTGCCAATGAGCACAGTTACAATTGTTGAAGATGCGATTATGATTGCAATGAGTGCAGCGATGTTGGTGCTGATGTAGTCAATCCGCATGAAAAGATTTTTTGCCACGGAAACACAGAGATCACGAAAATATTCAACCTTATTGCGTGTCAATCCGTGTTTCCGTGGCAAGCTTTTTAACTTTAATTAATCATAGAAGCTTCTTTAACCATTTTAATAAGCTCATATTGTAAGGAGGATAAATCATCTTCGTCATGCCGAACTTCGATTGAAAAACAATAGCTCTTTCATGAGAGAAATTCTTAAATCCAAAAATCCCATGACAACTTCCCATTCCGCTACTGTTTACACCACCAAAAGGTAAATTTGGGTTGCTGATATGCACCAACACATCATTTACGCAGGTACCTCCGGAACTGGTTTCATTGATGATTTTTCGTTGTTTTTTAGAATCATTGGAGAAAATGTAAAGTGCTAAAGGTTTATCTTTTGCATTCACAAAATCGATGGCTTGCTGCAAGTTCTGGTATTTGATTATTGGTAAAACCGGCCCAAATATTTCCGCTTGCATGATGCTATGATCTGCACCAACTGAAGTTAAAACAGTTGGATTAATCGTGAGAGAATCCGCATTTGTCTCTCCCCCAAATTCTAATTTTGCACCCTCATTTATTGCGGCTTTTATCAGGCCATTCAATCTGTCAAATTGCTTCTGGTTGATAATTTTACCATAAACAGCTGTGTTGGTTGCTCCATCCACAAAAAACATTTTCTGTGCTGCAGTTTTATAATAATTTACAAATTCCGCTTCCTGTTTTTCATCAATTAGAACATAATCCGGTGCGATACAGGTTTGCCCGGCATTAACTAATTTGCCCCACGCAATCTTCTCTGCGGCATTTTTTAAGTCGCAAGAATCATCAATGATTACCGGACATTTCCCACCCAATTCTAAAGTAACCGAAGTAAGATTTTTGGCTGCAGCTTCCATTACCACTTTTCCAATCGCAGTGCTCCCGGTAAAAAATATATGGTCGAACGGAAGTTTTAGTAGCGCTGTAGAAACCTCTGCATCGCCCTCAAAACAAGCAATTTCCTTTTCATCAAAAGTATTCGATATAATTTTATAAATAACACTAGCGGTTGAATCACTTAACTCCGATGGTTTTAAAATGGCGCAATTTCCGGCTGCAATTGCCGAAATCAACGGACTCATAATTAATTGTAAAGGATAATTCCACGGAGCGACAATTAAACAAACGCCTTTCGGCTCATAGTAAATCCTATTTGCGGCAAAAAGATTGCTCATCGTTTTACTAACCGATTTTGGTTTCATCCAGCTTGCCAACTTTTTAATGGCGTGGTCTATTTCAGCATAGGTAAAAAACAATTCAGTTATAGCCGTTTCAAATTTGCTTTTCCGTAAATCTTTCTCCAAAGCCAGATAAATTTCTTCTTCAGCATTTTCCAAAACTTGTTTAAGTTTTTTGAGTTTGGCTATGCGGATTTTTGCATCCGTTTTACGTAAGTCAAATTTATATTTTTGTTGTAAATCGAAAACTGATTTTATTTTTTGTTCCATTGAAATATCTGTCATCTTGAGCTCGTTGAACGATAATGAGAGGTCTTCAATAAACACAGACCGACATCACTATTTCCTATTAAATTTAGTTAAAATCTATTCATTTCATCAAAAGCTCATCCATTTAAAGCATATTGCAAATAATTTTAAATACCAGCAATGAAGAAGTTATTTTTGGTTTTCATATACTTAATTCCCTTAGTTAGCCAGGCACAAACCATTAAAACCGATGTATTGGTTTTAGGCAATTCAAATTCAGCCTTTGCAGCGGGTATTCAGGCATCAGAATCGGGCGTTAACACCATAATTTTAACACAAAGTGATGGATTTAAAATTAGTGAATTCAACAACTTCCCTAAAACCGGGGTAACCAAAGCATTCGAAAAGAGCGCAAGAAAATCTTTAAAAATTGCAGATAGTGTTGCGTTACCCGAAATAACCAATCAAATTTTAAATGCTGTAATTAAAAATTGGTCGGATAGTTCTAAACTTTTAGACGTGATTAACAATACGCCCTATTACGAATTAAAACGTTCGGGAAGTGGCTGGGAAGCAAAACTTACCAAAGAAAAAAGCATCAAGGCAAAGGTTTTAATTGTAACGGATGATATTCGAAAAGTTATTCCTGCATTAAAAGTTAGCAGCTTGAATGTTTCAGAGGCAACCAACTTAAATTATTCGGAAAACTTATATCGGACTACAATTGGCGGGATAAACAAAACGGCAGATTTTCTATCACTTTACAATTTGCTCATTCCAAATCAGGAAAATATCCTATACATAAAGTCTGATAACTTAGCGATTGGGCAAGCCGCTGGTGCAACCGCAGCATACGCGGCGTTTTTTCAAACCAAAACCAGCTTATCGAATTTAAAAAGAATACAAGGCGAATTACTAAGTTATAAACTTTCTTTAATGCCTTTTGAAGATGTAACAATAGCAGATTCGAACTGGTTAGCTATACAAAAAGTTGGTATTACAGGAATTTTGAAAGCCGATATCAAAAATGGAAAAGTTTATTTCAATCCGGAAAAAGAAGTTTCTTATGATGAAATAAAACAGCCGATAAAAGATTACTATTACAAGGCCCAAATCTGGTTCGACGACCATCAAAATATTCCCATTAATCTGGAAAATACCATTTCAATGGTTTGTTATGTGGGGAATAAAGCGGTTGATGCCACAACAACTGAAATTGAGAAAAAATGGAGCAAAAGCTATAAATTTTCGTCAAAATATGATTTGAAAAAAGCATTAACGCGAAGAGAGTTTTCTGTAATCATTAATGAATATTTGAAGCCATTTGATATGGTAAATGTGGATAGAACCGGAAGAGTGATAAGGTAATTTTTTAACCACAGATGCAAACAGATAAACACGGATTTAAAAGGATATCTAACTTCGGAATCACAAACTTATACGAAATAGGTTTTAACTTTTTTCCGTTGCAATTTTTCTAATGTAACTATCTGTGCTCATCCTCTTTATCTGTGGTTAACTAAACCGCGAGTTGTAACATTTCCATTTCCTTATCGATTTCGCTTCTGCTTTATCTAAATTGCAGCTTCCAAACTAAATTCATGAAGAAATATCTACTCTTTCTACTGTTATGTACAGGAGAATATACTTTTGCGCAACAAATAGCCCCATTAACTGTCGAAAAAATAATGCGTGACCCAAAATGGATGGGAACTTCGCCAACAAACTTCCGTTGGACGGCAGATAGTAAAACTTTGTACTTCAACTGGAATCCTGAAAATAAGGTGAAAGAAGAATTGTTCAACATTTCAAACTCATCAACGAAACCTATAAAAGCTGCTGAGAAAGAAGATGAGAAATTATTAGGCTTAAATTATACTTACAACAAGGATAAATCTTTAGGCCTCGTTGAAAAAAGTGGCGATATCTACCTTCAGAATTTTAAAACGAAGAAAGAAACCCGTTTAACCAATACGATGGAAAGGGAAAGCAGCCCTGTCTTTTTAACCAATGGGGATATTGCATATCAATTGGGCGACAATATCTTCCAGTTGAATATGAAAACTGCTGAGACCAAACAAGTAACCAATTTTGTTAAAGGAAAAGCAGCTGGAAGAGTACCTGCAAAACCGGCAACTGAACAGGACAACTGGTTAAAAGCGCAACAAACGGAATTATTCGATATCATTAAAAAAAGAAATGCAGAAAATCGTGGTGGTGCTCGCGGGGGAAGAGGTCGTTTTGGTTCACCATCTGCAGATACGAAATCTTTAAAGCCACTTTACACTGATGATAAGTTTCTGAATGGTGTGGTAATTAGTCCTGATGGACGGTTTGTAACTTATAAATTAACTACTCCGGCACAAAACAATCACAGCACTATCGTACCAAATTATGTAACGGCATCTGGTTATACTGAGGATATTCCTGGAAGAACAAAGGTTGGAGAAAATGAAAGTAGCACTCAGGGATTTATTTTTGATACACAACGAGATACCGTTTATGCTATACAAACTGCAACCATTCCTGGAATTAAAGATATTCCTGATTTCTATAAAGATTATCCGAAGCAATTAGATTCACTGAAAAAGAAAAATGCAGACCGACCTGTTAATTTTTTTGGTCCGCTTTGGAATGGAAACGGAACCACCGGAATTATGGTGGCCACTTCTACCGATAACAAGGACCGCTGGATATTAAAACTGGATGCATTAACAGGAAAATTTGACTTAATCGACCGCCAACATGATGAGGCATGGATTGGTGGCCCAGGCATTAGCGGCTTTTTCCAGGGCAGCACAGGCTGGATTGACAATAACCGTTTTTATTACCAAAGCGAAGCAACAGGATATTCGCATTTATACGTGGCAAATGTTTCAACTGGCGATAAAAAACAGCTCACTTCAGGCAAATGGGAAGTTCAATCGGTGCAACTATCAAAAGATAATAACACCTTTTATTTTAAAGCCAATAAAGAACACCCGGGAATTACCAATTTCTTTAAAATTGGTGTAAACGGCGGCGAACCTGTTCAAATTACAAGAATGAAAGGTTTAAACGACATTACGCTTTCACCTGATGAAAAGTATGTTGCCATCAATTATTCTTACCTGAATAAGCCAGGTGAATTGTATATCCAGCCAAACAAAGCCGGAGCAAAAGCGGTAAAAATTACTGAATCTACAACGGCAGAATTCAATTCTTACAAATGGCGTGAACCTGATATGGTTTCATTTAAAAACCGATATGGTGCTGATGTTTATGCAAGGGTTTATAAATCAGAAAATCCTCATCCAAACCATCCAGCTGTGGTTTTCGTTCATGGTGCGGGTTATTTGCAAAATGTTCACTTTGGCTGGAGCACTTACTTCCGTGAGTTTATGTTTAACAATTTACTGGCTGATAACGGCTACACAGTAATTGATATTGACTACACCGCAAGTTCTGGTTATGGCCGCGACCATAGAACCGGAATTTACCGTCACATGGGCGGAAAAGATTTAACTGACCAGGTGGATGGTGTTAAATTTTTGGTGGAGAAATATGGTGTTAACCCTAAGCATATTGGTTTGTATGGCGGTTCGTATGGTGGTTTCATTACACTGATGGCAATGTTTAATGAATCGGATGTTTTTGCCAGTGGCGCTGCTTTGCGTTCTGTTACCGACTGGGCACATTACAACCACGGATATACTTCCAACATTTTAAACGAGCCTTTCAACGACCCAATTGCCTACAAAAAAAGCTCCCCTATTTACTTTGCTGATAAACTTAAGGGAAACTTATTAATGGCCCATGGAATGGTTGATGTTAATGTTCATTTTCAAGATATTGTACGCATCACACAACGTTTCATTGAGATTGGAAAAAACAATTGGGAGCTTGCGGTTTATCCTGTAGAAGACCATGGTTTTGTAGAGCCAAGCAGCTGGACGGATGAATATAAGCGGATATTTAAATTGTATGAAAATACATTGAAGAAATAAATTTTTTCCGTCGGCTGAAGCACGACGGCGATGAAATAAAAACCATATGACCTATAAGTCCTTAAGCTTCTAATTAAAGAAAGCATTTTGCAGTTCCTTGCCTTTGGTTTCAACCAAAGGAATAAATGATAATATTGTCGGCTGAAGCATGACGGCAATGGAATTTAAACTCCTCCCCCGCCCCCTCCAAAGGGGGATAGCGACCGCGACATCTGCGAAGCGCCTATAAAATTCTGGAAGAGTATGAATATCCGTTGCTATTTGTGTCTTGCCTCCCCCGCCGGCGGGAGAATTAAAGGGGTGATGAATATCATAAGAACTACGGTCTTCTGTGAAATAAACCCGATAGAAGTGAAAATACTTTTTGTTGTAGAAAATAAAATGGATTGCCACGTCGTTCCTCCTCGCAATGACGATGATGGAGCGTAGAAAGAAGTCAAAAAGATTGTAATGAATAGCGGGGCTGAAGACTGCCAAAAGCATCATCCATTCGTTTCCAAATAATTGAATAGCGAAATCTTATACATTAGTTAATAATTATAGTTTTTGACTATATCATTATCAATAAATACAATTAACTATTAATAAATCTGGGTTGATTGAGAGTTGTTTTCGCCGTACCTTTGCGCTACAAAATTAAAGACAAAAAAATTATGGCAATAGTAGGTAAAAAATTTCCGAGTGTTAGTATTGATGCAATGTCAGACATGGGTGATGACTTGAAAATCAACGTATTTGAAGAAGCTGTAAATAAAAATAGCAAAGTGTTATTATTCTGGTATCCAAAAGATTTCACTTTCGTTTGCCCTACAGAATTACACGCTTTCCAAGCTGCTTTACCTGAATTTGAACAAAGAAATACAATTGTAATTGGTGCATCTTGCGATACTAATGAAGTTCACTTCGCATGGTTAAACACACCAAAAGAAAACGGTGGAATTGAAGGTGTTACTTACCCAATTTTAGCTGATACACACAGACAATTATCTGGAATTTTAGATATTTTAGATCAGGAAGTTAATTACGATGAAGAAGGAAATGAATCTTTCTCTGGTTCAAATGTTTCTTTCAGAGCAACTTATTTAATTGACGAAACTGGTAAAGTTTTCCACGAAAGTGTAAACGATATGCCTGTTGGTAGAAACGTTAAAGAATATTTACGTTTAATTGATGCTTATGCACACGTTCAAAAACATGGCGAAGTTTGTCCTGCAAACTGGGAAGAAGGAAAAGAAGCAATGAACGCAAATAGAACTGGCGTTGCTGAATATTTAGCTGCTAACTAATTAAATAAAACATCATGTTTTTAGAATTAACAGAAGATAATCTTCAACAGTATTTAGCCGATAACTCGAAAGTTATGGTTCAGTATGCTGCATCTTGGTGCGGGAACTGCAGAATCATGAAACCGAAGTTTAAAAAACTGGCTGCTGAAAATGAGGATGTAGCTTTCTTAATTGTTGATGCCGAGAAACTTCCAAACTCACGCAAATTTGCTAACGTTGATAATTTACCAACTTTCGCGGCTTTTGAAGGTGGTAATTTGGTAGACCAAGTGCAAACCAACAAAGCGGAAGGTTTAATTGAACTTTTTAACAAGATAAAGTAATGAAGATTCCGGTTATAAGACAATTATTTCAAAACACCACTCCTGAACAACTGGAGACAACTTTAGAGGTTTTAGAGGCTTTCTGCGAATTCAGAGGGGTTAGCGAACACGAAGTTGATGTTGCTGGCGAAATGATTACCAATATTTGTGGTGCGCTTGAAGTGCATCAAATGGTAAGCGAAGGCACTGCTGAAAAAGATGCACTTAACGCTTTTGGCCAAAAAGTAATGGGTTCGATTGATAGATAATTTTATTTAATCAGGCTCTTAAAAATAAACCCCTTTGCAGAAATGCAAAGGGGTTTTTGTTTTTTCACTACTCGTCATGCTGTCCCGAATGTTCGGGATCAGCATCTTTTGTTTAGCCGCCCTGTTATTAAGACCCTGAAATGAATTCAGGGTGACGACCGTATTAGACATGATTCATAAGAAATAGTCTCGCAATGATGACCGTTTCTCGTTAGATCCAAGAAAAGATCTGTGGAATACAAATCATCGTAATCGAAAAACATTTATTTATTGTTGGTCGGGATTTGCAATCCCGTCCGCTGACCTGTGGATTTAAAATCCACCCTCATAAGGTTACAAATATTTTCTCGAATCGGGATTGCAAATCCCGACTAACGAAGTGTGAGATGGCTTCGTACCTCGCAATGACGACCGTTTCTCGTTAGACCCAAGAAAAGGCTTGTGGAATACAAATCATCGTAATCATAAAACTTATATTTATCGTTGGTCGGGATTTGCAATCCTGTCCGCTGAACCGTGGATTTGAAATCCACCCTCATAAGGATTACAAATACTATACTCTTAAATCGGGATTGCAAATCCCAACTAACGAAAAAAGGTCTGTGACGGCACAGACCCTAGCAACTTAAATGGATTTAACTCCGATGTTCCTAAGTATTCTTAGGTGGTAAGTTAAGCCAAATTTCTACCGGCATTCACAATACCAAAAACGGTTCTAACCGCTAATTTTTCTAGAGCCGCCTGATCTTTTTCGTTCTGGTCATGTTGTAGTTTTTCCAAAGCGAAATGCTGAATTAAAACTAATGGCAAAATAATTTTTTCGCGGGTCGCAATAGATTTTTTATCAACCGGGTAATTCGCCATTAAAACTTCCTGTCCTGACAGTTTTAGGAGCATTGCTTTAGTCAATTCAAACTCTTCGTGTAACTGCGTCCAGAAAGCGCCGAACTCCTTATCATTGGCTAAATGGGCTGTAATTACAAAGTCTGATTTGCTCATGCTCATCATACAATTATCTACAATGGTTTTTAAATAATCAGAATCTTCATAAGCCTTCACCACTTTATCCCAGTTACCTGCTTTTTCCTGATTTTTCATCGCAGTTCCCATTCCATAAAAACCAGGAACATTTTGTTTCAACATGCTCCATGCTGTAACAAAACTAATTGCCCGCAAATCTTCCAACTTCATTTCTCCGCCACCATTTCTTTTTACAGGGCGACTGCTGATATTTGCCTGAGAAAGTAATTTTAGTGGAGAAAGTTTTTCCAGATAACTTACAAAAAGCGGGTGTTCGCGTAAATCAACAAATGCTTTATAACCATCTTCTGCCATTTCATCAAGCAAAGCTTTATTTTCAGGGTCTAAAAGCACATTGTGTTTTTCTTTTAATCCTGATGAAATACCAGCATTAATTAATTGTTCAATATTGAACTCAGCACTTTCAACTGAACCATATTGAGAACTAATGGTTTGACCCTGAACCGTTAACTGGATATTTTTATTCGCAATTTCTTTACCCATTGAGGCATAAAAACGATGGGTTTTACCCCCGCCACGAGCAGGCGGACCGCCTCTGCCATCAAAGAAAGCAAGCTGAATATTGTGTTTTTTAGAAATTTCTGAGAGTGATGTTTTACCATTAAAAATAGACCAGTTGGCCATTAAATAACCACCATCTTTTGTACTATCAGAATAACCAAGCATTATATCCTGTTTGTTGCCCCGACTCGCCAAATGCGCTTTATAAAACGGATTGCTGTAAAGCGTATTCATAATCGCACCAGCTCCTTTTAAGTCGTTAACGGTTTCGAAAAGCGGTACAAAATCAATGGTTAAAGCATCTTTACTCCAGCCGTTCCACAGGAAAAGTTCTATCAATTGCAAGATATCGCTGGCCTGCTGGCAATTACTGATGATGAAGCGATGGCATGCTTTCTCGCCATTGCGTTTCTGAATGCCTTTGATTTCTTTTATGGTTTGGATGGTATCTTCAATCAAAGCATCAGCTTCTGTAACATAAACAGGTGTGGCCTCTTTAAATGAAATCAGTTTCAGTTTCTCCGCTTCAGAAAGTTCATCATAATTTTCAGGATATAAAGATGAAATCGGTTTATTCTGACGGCAATACGCATGTACGCTTCTCAACACGCGGCTATCCTGGCGAATATCTAAGGAAGCAAAATAGTTTCCGTATAAATCAACCTTACGAATTAAATCATTTACCAAATCAACAAATAAACCATCATGTTCTTTCAATAAGGTTTCTTTAATCTGATTGAGGTTTTCCCTTAATTCATTAGAAATATCATGCAATTCGCAGGATTGGTCGAAAGCGTTTTTGTAGAGTACGTCATGCAGGTGTGTAATATTTTCTTCCACACCTCTAAAAGTAATTCGACGTTTGATTACCCTAAAATCACGATAGTAACAACGGAAAAGAATTTGGCGCAACATTTTAGAAACCTCCAAAGTGGTATCTGCATGGATATTCGGATTTCCATCTCTATCGCCACCCGGCCAGAAACCCAACTCCAAAATCTTTTTTGTTTCTAAATTATACTCATCCAAATTCTGGTCAATTTCTTCCTGAATATTTGCCGCAGCAAAATAAAATGTATTTTCTAGAAACCAGGCCAGATTCAACGCCTCATCAACAGGAGTTGGCGATTTTTTATTGAAAAATGGCGTTTTACCCAATTGCTGCAACAAGGCGTTCATTGAGGTAATATCGTTATCCCTAATGGCTTTTGTTAAATCTGTAATAATGGCCAAAACACTTCCTGGATAAAACTGAGTGGGGTGCGCTGTTAAAACCAGACGGAGAGAAAGTTCATCTATAAGTTTCTCAATTTTAGCCAGCATTGGCTTATTATCAGCATTCTTTTTAAGGATAAAAGCTAGCGTACTTTGCTCATCAGTAGTGTTTAACTTAGTGAATGACGCATCCTCAACCGCATCAAAAAGCACAACCTGGCGCTCTATATATTGGATGAAACGAAAGAGTAAATCGGTAATGTCTTTTCTATCGGTGTAGCTGGTAAACTTTGCAAAAAACTCCTCTATAATTTGAGCAGGTTTTTGTCCGTTAGCAATGCCATCTTCACAACTTTTAAAGAATAGTGGCAGCAATGTTCCTGTATCTTTAATTTTATAGAAAGGAAGGGTTAAAAAAAGACTGTTAAAGAGCTCGAATTTTGAGATGACCTCATTGTTAAAAATAGATTCCCGTTGAGTTGTTAAACGAAGTTTAGGCATAGCTTAAGCAATAGTTTTGTATATCGTAATACTACAAAAAATGCGTAAGGTATTAAAATTCTAGGGCTTACAATTTGGAAAATTATAGAATAATTTTTAATTTTAGAATCTTATTTGGCTACTAGCTAGCCAAGTAAGAACATTTGCAATGTTTAAGGGCATTGCATTGATTGTTAATTTTTTGGGTTAAAACAGCCGATGTAATAAAATACACCGGCTGTTTTTATTTTATGATACTTTTAGGGTTAATTTCTTGCGAATTTTAATGCGCATCGGTTACAATGTTTGCATTTTTCTTAAATTTCTGAAGATATAGCAATGGAATGGAGAACAACATTATCAAACCCGCCACCCAGTAAGCATCATTATAAGTAAGCAACATGGTCTGTTTAATTACGCTTCCTTCAATAGCTTTCATTGCCATCAATTTAGCATCAATAAACGATGAACCTTTTGCCATAAAGCCGCTTGTTAAAGCATTTAACTTTTGAAGAAATGCCGGGTTATATTCGTTGATATTTGCAAGTAAACTGCTTCTATGAAAACCCGAACGAACGTGAATTAAAGTTGTTAAAGCCGCAATACCAAATGAACCACCCAGCTGCCTGCTCATGTTGTTTAAACCAGAACCCTGGCCAATTTCTGCTCCGGATAAATCCTGCATGGCCAAAGTCGTTAATGGTACAAACAATAAAGCCATACCAAAACCTCTAATTACCAACGGCCAGAAGAAATCTCCCGTTCCGGAAGCCAATGTAGAGTTACTCAACATCCAACAGAAAACGAAGAATAAGAACATGCCTCCTGTTGCCATAAATTGTGCTGGCACACCCTTCTTAAGCATAATACCGATGAATGGCATCATGGCGATGGTACAAATTCCACCTGCAATAAACAGTTTTCCGGTTTGCAGTGGCGTAAAACCTAGCAAGTTTTGCGCAAAAACCGGGAAAACGAATACCGAACCGTATAACCCAAATCCTAAGATAAAAGAAGTAAACATTCCGATAGAGAAACTTCGCTTCTTCATAATGCGAAGGTTCACAATGGGGTGGTCGGTGGCGGTTTCCCTCCAGATAAACAAGAGTAAGCCAAAAACAGATACAACTGCTAAAGCCGTGATGTATGGTGTTGAAAACCAGTCTTCGCTCTCCCCTTTTTCTAAAACGGTTTGCAAACTGCCTACTGCAATGGCCAAAAGGGCAATTCCCCACCAATCTACAGGTTTACCCTGCCCATCTTTTGGCGTTTCTCGAATAAAGGTGTAAGTGCAGTAGGCGGCGAGGATTCCGACGGGAATGTTTACGTAGAAAATCCATGGCCAATCGGCAATTTCCAGAATATAGCCACCAATGGTTGGACCAACTGTTGGACCAACAACGGCGCCCAAACCAAATAGAGCGGTTGCGATGCCTACATCTTCACGTGGCCAGGTTTCGATTAAGATAGCCTGCGCTGTTGAGATTAAACCACCACCAGCAACGCCCTGCAAAATCCTGAACAAAATCAGCTCATTTAATGAGGTTGCATTACCACATAAAAAGGAAACCAGCGTAAAAACGATAATGGAGGTTAAGAAATAATTTTTACGCCCGAAACGACTACCCAACCAGCCCGACATGGGCAGGATGATTACATTCGCAACGGCGTATCCAGTGGATAACCAGGCGATATCCTCGAGGGTTGCGCCCAGGTTTCCCTGTATTTGAGGGATTGCCACGTTTACGATGGTCGTATCAATCAACTCCAATAAAGAAGCTGTGATTACCGTAAAAGTAATAATCCACTTTTTTAAACCTACTTCGGCCATTTGACTATTAGTTTGTAGAAACTGAAGCTTTTACGCTCATTCCAGGGCGTAATTTTGCTAACAATTCTTTTGATGGATGAATTTTAATTTTTACAGGAATACGTTGTACAACTTTCACAAAGTTACCTGTAGCATTATCTGGAGGAAGTAAAGAACCTTTTGCACCAGTAATTGGAGAGAAATTGTAAACTTCGCCTTGAATTTTTTCTTCAGGATAAGCATCAACCTCGATTTCTACTTTCGAACCTGTTTTAATTTTCTCTAATTGGGTTTCTTTAAAATTAGCGGTTACGTAGATGCTGCCATCATTCACAACAGAGAATAAAGACTGACCAGCTTGAACCAGTTGCCCTTTTTGAACATTCTTTTTAGAAACAATACCCGTAGCTGGTGCTTTAATATCAGTGTAGGATAGCTGAAGTTTCGCAAAATCGATATCGCTTTGGCGCTGACTAATCACATTACTGCTTACTGCCAGTTGCGATTGTGTAGTACCCACTTGTTTAACTGCAGCTTGATATTGGTCTTGTGCCGCCTGAAGTGCTGCCTGTGCCGATTGTCTTGCCGCTTCTGCAGATTCTTTACTTGCTTTTGCCTGATCGAAAGCTTGCTGCGTAATCGAGCCATCTTTAACCAGGTTCGCATAACGGGCATAATCTTTCAATGCTAAATTAACCTTAACATTGGCAGCCTGTACATTCGCTCTTGCCGATTCTACATTTGCTTTAGCTGTGCTTGTATTGGCTTGGGTTGCCACAATTTGCGATTGTGCAACACCTACACCTGCGTTAGCACCTTTTTGGCCAGCTTGAGTCTGCTCTAACTTAATTTTAAAGTCAGCGTCATCAAGTTTAACTAATATTTGTCCTTCAGTTACGTGTGTATTTTCTTCGAAATTGATATCCTTTACATAACCACCAACACGAGCAACAACCGGACTGATGTCGCCATCAATCTGTGCATCATCCGTATCAACGTGTTTGCTGAAATAATTCCACTCGGTGATACCGAAAACGATACCTATGATAAGTAAAACACCTAAAATAATGGGTACTACTTTGCTCTTCTTTTTATTTTCAGTTGTCATTTTTGTATTTATTGCGTTATTTTTCCTGTTGATTTTAATAATGTATAGTAAGCCAATCCTGCATCGGCTTTAGCGATTTCTAAGTTTATTTTTGCTTGATAGAGTAAGGTTTCAGCATCAATTCTATCCGTAACAGATGCTACATTATTTTTATATTTCGAAGCCAGTAACTTATCATTCTCAGTTGCCTGGGCAATGGAAGTTTCCAAAACCTGAATCTTATTCATTGCCACCTGGTAATTTTGAAAGTTTTTGTTGATATCCGTTTTCACCTGATCAGATAGAATATCTTTCTGGATAGTAATTTCGCTTTGCTGAATTTTAGCTTCGCTCACTTTGTTCCTGTTTGTCCACAGGCTGCCAATATTCCATGATACTGTTGCGCCAACTGTAACCGGCAATAAATATTGGTTAACCGGAGGGATAAAACTACCACTTGGATTAATGTAATACAGGTTTGCACCCACGCCAACTGTTGGTAAAGTATTTGCTCTAATGGTTTTAATGTTGTAACCGGCAACCTTGTTCTGCACATCAAGTTGTTTCAGTTCCTGGCGATTTTCCATCGCAAGGCCAACATATTCACTCAACGAGCTGCCTGCTTTGGTATTCACGCCCGGATCAGTAATTTTTACCTCAGTATCTTCTGGTAAACCCAACAAAATATCAAGGTTATAGTTAATCACTTTACGGTTACTCTCAATATCCATTTGCGTTAGCGTAACATTTGCTTGTTGCAACTGAAAGCGCAAAACATCATTTTTAGTTACGATACCTTGCTCGAAAAAACGTTGTGCTTGTTTAATTTGAGCGGCTATCGACTCCAGGTTTTGAGCAACAACTTTTTTGCTCTGTTCAATTTTATATAGGTTGTAATAAGTGTTAATTACCGCATAAGTAATTTCTTCCTTACTTTTATCTGCATCCAAACGGGCAACATCTGCCAACAACTTGGTTGATTCCTTTGCATATTTAAGTTTTCCGCCGCCATAAACCAATTCTTGTACCGCAGCAGTACCTACAAAAGCATCAGCACGGCGTGGTAAATTTAAAGTGGTTGCTCCTTCTCCCAAACTAAAAGTATGTGTTGGGATTTCGGCATGGTTGTACATAAAATTGGCGTTTGCCGTTGGAAGCACATTATCTTTCACTACTTCGAGCTGCGCAATTGCCCGATCTATTTTGTTTTGAGATAATTTTAAGTTTTTACTATTGGCTATGCCAAGTTCAATTGCCTGGTTGATATTTAATTCTTTTGTACTTTGTGCAAATAAAGCCGCTGGAACTAATGATGCCACAAGCATTAATCTAACTGATTTGGGGATCATTTTTTTGATGTTAAATAAACGGTTACAAGGTTTTGTAAATGAGCAATGGCTCGCTCTTTAATAAGTTTGTTGTCCTTCGGGTTGCTTAAATCGATAACCTCACCCTGAGAAATTTTATGTGGTGCAATGACCACATTGGTTAGTGTACCCATAATGGTTGAAATCACCATTCTTACATCCACATTGCTGAAACTTCCATCTTCAATTCCATCGATAATAATTCTATCCAGGATAGCCATATTGTGGCTCATCGCATTTTTGATTTTATCATACATTTCAGGTCTTTGTGTAAGCGAAAGCTCCCGGTGCATCATTTTATGAAAGGCGATGTTGGAGAAAATTCTGTTTGCATAACCCTCAATAACCTTATGTAATTTCTCGAGTGAAGAAATTTTGTCTTCATTAATGATTTTCAACTGAGATGCGAATCCCGCGATACGATTATTCATGATCTCGATAAATACCCCTTCTTTCGAACCGAAGTAATAATTAATCATCGCCATATTGGCGCCCGATTCTTTTGAAATCTGCCGGGTAGAAGTCCCTTCATAACCAGTTTCGCAAAACAGCTTTTCGGCTGCTTCTAAAATGGCTTGTTTTTTATCTACTTTTTCTGTCTTCATTTCTTTTGATGACGCAAAATTAATCAATCGTTTGATTAACTTCCAAATGTATTTATACTTCTTTTACATTATCTTGATAAAAGCTTAATTTTATAACATTAACCATCGCTTATGATACAAAATCGTTTACGCATTACCTTAATCATCTTCGCGGGTTTTCTTGTCTCATTCAGTTCTGGCAGATATGATATTCAGCAAAGCTGGATTAGAATTAATTTGCTAGGCTATCCCGTTAACGGGTTAAAAGTGGCCGTTTGGGCAAGCAAGTTGGATAAAGTACCGGTGCTGTTCGAATTGATAGATGAGCAAACTAAAAAGGTGGTTTACACATCCCTTAACATTAAACCATTCGGCGCTTACGGTCCCTTTAAACATACAGCAAGAATAAATTTTTCTGGTTTTAAAGGATCTGGGAGATTTTTCATTAAAGCTGATGGGATTTTATCTCCGGTAGTCATCATCAACGATAACGTCTATAAAGGTGCCGCAGATTTTTGTTTGCGTTACATGCGCCAGCAACGCAGTGGTTTTAATCCTTATTTAAAAGATAGCTGCCATACACATGATGGATTTGTGGTATATGGCGCAAAAGCTGGAATAAAGGACAGTACCCACTTCGACGCTTCGGGCGGTTGGCATGATGCCAGCGATTACCTGCAATATTCTACCACCTCGGCAAATGCGGCCTATCATTTATTGATGGCCTACCGGGATTTTGCTCAGGTTTTTACTGATGAAAAACAAGCAAATGGACTCGATGGCAAAAACAATATCGCTGATGTTCTGGATGAAGCCAAATGGGGATTAGATTGGCTGATTAAAATGCATCCTAAGAAAAACATCATGTTTAATCAGCTGGCCGATGACCGGGATCATATTTCGATGCGTATTCCTAAAGAAGATCAGCAATATGGAAAAGGTTTTGAACGCCCCCTTTATTTTATTACGGGCGAGCCGCAGCAACGCGGTAAATTTATAAACGCCACAACCGGTACCAGCTCAACTGCTGCAAAATTTACAAGTGCTTTTAATTTAGGAGCCGTTTTGTTTAAGGATGTTGATAAACCTTATTCGAATTTACTTCATAAAAAAGCCGCTACTGCACTAAAATTTGCACTACAGAAACCTGGGGTTACGCAAACTGCCTCCGTAAAATCGCCATATATTTATGCTGAAGACAATTGGGTTGATGATATGGAACTTGCCATGGCTTCTAAAAGTTTCGAAAAACCAAATGCAAATGCAATGGCAAGCGCTTTGGCTTATGCAGCACAAGAAAAAACCACGCCTTGGTTAGCTAAAGATACTGCTGCACATTATCAATATTACCCATTTATTAATCTTGGCCATCATGAAATTGCCAAACAGTTAAAGGGCGAAGAAAGAGATCGCGTGGAGGGTTATTACAAACTTGGAATAGAGCAGGTTTGGAACAGGGCGAAAACAAATGCCTTTTATCGTGGTGTTCCTTTTATTTGGTGCAGCAACAATTTAACAGTTTCGTTTGCCATTCAATGTTCGTGGTATGCAGATTTAACCGGCGATAAAAGTTTCGCTGAACTTGAGCAGGCCAATTTCGATTGGCTTTTCGGCTGTAACCCATGGGGAACAAGCATGGTTTACGGTTTACCAAGCTGGGGCGATACCCCTATTGATCCGCATTCGGCCTTTACACATTTAAAAAATTACCCAATAGATGGCGGTTTGGTTGATGGGCCTGTTTACACGAATATCTACAACAGCTTAATTGGCATCAAACTATCTGAAACAGATGAATATGCTGAATTTCAAAGCGACCTGGCAGTTTATCACGATGATTATGGCGATTATAATACCAACGAGCCTACCATGGATGGAACCGCATCACTCATTTATCTTCTGGCGGCAAAAGAACATCAAGCCAAATCAACCCAGTATAAAACCTATAGCCTAGGTGCGAACATCAGAGGTGATTCTACTGTTAAAAAAATTTCTTTGGTTTTTACTGGCGATGAATTTGCAGATGGCGGAGAAAAAATATTACAAACACTACAGGAGGAAGGTGTAAAAGCCTCATTCTTTTTAACGGGAAACTTTTATCGGAATGCCAATTTCAAATCCCTGATAAAAAAAATAAAAACAGCCGGGCATTATCTCGGTGCCCATTCTGACAAACACCTACTTTATTGCGATTGGAAAAATCGTGACAGTTTGTTGGTTACCAAAAAACAATTTGACGAGGATTTAAAGGCTAATTATGCAGAGATGTTAAAATTCGGCATCGATAAAAAAAACGCGGAATATTTTCTGCCGCCATACGAATGGTATAATGAAAGCATAGCCAATTGGACAGCCAGGCAAGGATTAAGACTGATCAATTTTACACCAGGAACCCGTTCAAATGCAGATTATACTTTCCCAGAAATGGGCGCAGGTTATCGCTCTAGTGATGAAATTTTTAAGTCGATTACAAATTTTAACATGCGAAATATTAATGGCCTAAACGGATTTTACCTGTTATTGCATATTGGCACTGATCCAAAAAGAAAGGATAAGTTTTATAACCGGCTACCAGAGTTGATCCGTTATCTTAAAAAAGATGGATATAAATTGGAAAGAATTGATAATTAAATAGAAGATTGAGCGTCATTCACAAATTAAAATTTAAAATAAATACTAACTTTGCCTCCAAATAATAAAAACATGAGTGTACAAGAAAATAGCAGCAATAATTTCAACTGGTTATATTATGCCTTAGGTTTATTCTTCGGAGTTTTAACTGGGGCAATCATTACGCAAAATTACATTTTTGCACTTTTAGGTGGCGTTTTAGGTTTGTTAACCGCAGGCTTATTTTTAAATGCTATTGTAAAAGGAAGAAAATACTAATCCATTCCTTAAGTAAACCATCCTTTTGAAGGATAATTCAATAATACCACAGCAAATGAGAAACATCTTTATTGTTGTTTTCGCTCTTTTGTGTTTTGGCGTGAAGGCTCAGGAAACTTCATCTAATGAGGTTAAGTTTCCCGTTGCAGATCCTAGCCCGGCAGATATTGTTTATTTTCCGCTAAATGCACCGAAGGTTAAAGATGCGACTAAACCTGTTATAAAAATTGTTTACTCTCGCCCGCAGCGAAAAGGCCGTGAAATTTTTGGCGTTTTGGAGCAGTATGGAAAAGTTTGGCGTTTTGGTGCTAACGAAAATACTGAAGTTCATTTCTTTAAAAAAGTTAACATCGGCGGTAAAAAAATCAAAGCCGGAACTTACAGCTTGTTTGCGATTCCAAATAAGGATGTGTGGACAATTATTGTAAACAAGCAAACCGATAAATGGGGCGCTTTTAGTTACGATCAAACGCTTGACGTTGCCCGTGTGAATGTTCCGGTAAAAACATTATTAAAACCACTGGAGTACTTTTCATTAACTTTTACAGCGAAAAATGATGGTGCAAACTTGGTTATCGGATGGGATAAAACTCAGGTGGAATTACCGATTGCTTTTTAAAAAATATTTAGAAATACAAAAAAACCCCCGACGAAATCGGGGGTTTTTTGTTAACCAGGGCGGAAAAATTTAAACCAGCTTTTTAACAGCACTTTCGCTGCTGATAAACATTTTATACACCTGGGTGATTTTCCATTCTCCTTTTTTATCTTTTTCTATCACCACAATGTTTTGTTGATCACCATCAAAAAGCTCATAGTTAACATCTACACGGGCAATTACCAGGGCATCTGTTTCCGATATAATGGTTGAACTTACACGGCAATCTCTCTGTATAACGCCTTCATTCTTTTTAAGGTGATTTAAGATATCAGCTCCTTTATGTTTAATTACGCGAACATCGCGGTTTGAAGTGTAAATAGCCTCATCACTCAAAATGGCCTTCAGCTTTTTATAATCAGATTTTAGGTAGCTATCCATAAAATGATTGATGACTGAAACGTGGCTGGCGGTAGGTTTTTCTCCAGCAGAAATTGAATTTGTGATTATCATACCCAGTAATAAAATCACTAAAGCTTTAAGTTTCATAACTATTGATGTTTTTTTATTAAATATCAGCAAGAAATGGAAATTTAAATATGCCGATAACACCTTATTAATCAACGGAAAGAAAAAACACTGGGGACAAAAAAGCCCTTTTCATTTTATTGAAAAGGGCTAAAAAAACTAAAAATGTTTGGTTTAATATCCTGGATTTTGCTGTGGCTTTAATACGGGATTTGCATCCAGTTCCAACTGCGGAAGAGGAGAAACCAGCTTATTATCGCCTGATGGCAAATTCACAATTTTCCAATGGATGGTAGAACCAGTTCGGTTTACCCCTTTATTTGTACGTAAAAGATCGAAAAACTTATGCCCTTCGCCGTAAAGCTCTTTATTGCGTTCAGTTAAAATCTCTTCAATTAAGGCATTTCCGGTGTTTGCCGAAACAGCTGTAGCTACACCAGCACGTTGTTGAATGGCTAATAATGCTTGTTTTGCTGCTGGCTCATTGCTCAATCTCGCTTCTGCTTCTGCTTCAATTAAATACATTTCAGCCGATCGAATTAACACCTGGTTATTGGCGTTAGTTGTTGTAAAATCGAATTTATTAATTAGATAACCTTCTCCTCGCCTTCTGTAAGCACCGGTGCTTGCCGCAGCAGTTGGACTACTTTTCACCAGGAATTGTTTTTTACGTTCGTCGTTAGCGGCAAAGGAGTTGAAAAAATCATCTGTTACCCTGAAACTTGAGTAACCTACATCGTAAGGATCATAAAATGACGACACGGCTAAGAAGCCCTGATTATCATCTGTTCTTACGTTGATGGCGTAAATCCACTCAGAAGATGGATTGCTGAAACCTGTTAACAAAGCCGAAGCAGCACTTAAAGGCTTAGCTGCTCTTGCCAATTTGGCATATCTGCTTGCTTCAGCCCAGTTGCCCATATTTAAGTAAACCCTTGCTAAAATGCCTTGAATCGCTGGAACACTCATCCTATAAATGCTTGTTCTGCCTGCAGTTGGCAGATTCGTTTCTGCATATTTTAAATCATCAATGATAAAGGCATAAACATCTTTTACTTTATCTCTTGCAGGAGAAGTTTCATTCGGTCCTAGTGGTTTCCTCAAAATCGGCACACCTAATGCTTCAGGATTAACACTGTAAGGCTGCGCAAACCAACGCACTAACCAAAAGTATGTGTAAGCCCTTAAAGCCCGGGCTTCTGCTAAATATTCTGTCTTTAATGCATCACTAATTGGAGCAGCCGGAATATTTTCTACAAATTGATTGGCATTTGAAACCACTTTGTAGCTGTACTGCCACCAGGCATAAACATCTGCATTGTTTACTGTTTCTATAAACTGGTACTGGTTTACAAATCGCCCATAGTTTCCAGATCCGCTGACAACCATTACATCGTTACCTTTTACATCGGCACTTAAAATCATGTTGTTGGTATAACCAGAAAACGTTGTTAAATCGTAAATACCCGTCATTGCGGCCTGTATTTTTGCCGGCGAAGAAAACGCATCTTTTGCATTAATTTGCTGCGTAGGCGTAACTTCTAAAAATTCCTTTTTACAAGATGTAGCACCCACAAGGAGTAACATTACACCGGTATAAAGTGCAGTTTTATATGTTTGTAAATTTCTCATTATTAATCAATTAAAATGTAACATTAAGACCTAGCGTAAACGTTTTAACATTTGGGATATCGTTATCCGTTAAACCAGTTATCGCTGATTCCGGATCCATTCCTTTGTGTTTAGCAATGGTAAACGGGTTTTCTGCCATGAAGTATAACCTTACGTTAGATAAGTGAATCGCATTTAACCAATCTTTTTTAACAGTATAACCCAAACCAATATTTTTAATTCTCATGTAAGATCCATCGTACAAGAAACGGGTAGATTGGTTGTTTCCTAAATCGGTGTTATTGATTACGAAACGGGGCACATCAGTAACATCACCAGGTTTTTGCCATTGGTTGTAAGTATCAACTGATAGTTGTTTACCTACCGATCCGCCGTTGTGCATTAAGTTTCCGTACAACGTATCATAAATTTTTCCACCTGTAGAGAAATAGGTGAAAATGTTCAAGTCGAACTGCTTATACCTGAAGGTATTGTTGAAACCCCCTGTAAATTTTGGCAATGATGAACCAAAACCATCATATCTGGTTGCGGTAGACCAGGTTTTAGTGGTAATCTTATTGCCAGTTGCCGGATCATCCATATACCACATCGGTCTGCCATCAGCCGGATCTACACCTGCATATTCACGCAAATACCATTGATACCTGTCGCTACCTACTTTCCATCTTTTGGTTCCATCAATAACCTCATTTTGAGTCATCTTATTGATTTTGTTTTTGTTTGAAGTGATGTTGAAGGAAACATTCCAATCGAAATCTTTTGTTTTAATTGGATTTCCATTTAACAATAACTCCACACCATAGTTATCCATCGACGCCAGGTTGGTTGACAATCCATCGAAACCAGTCAAACGAGACAATGGCTGATCAAACAGGATTCCCTCTGATCCACGTTTATAATATGAAACTTCACCGCTCAATCTTCCTTTAAATAAAGCGAATTCTAACCCTACATCAAGGGTTGAATTTTGCTCCCATTGCAAATCGGGATTAGCCAATTGAACATAATTTATACCTGATTGACCTTCATAGTTTTTACCTAAACCATACAGGCCCTGTGCTGCATAACGATCAATTCTATCGTTTCCAGAAGTACCATAGCTGGCCCTCAATTTCAATTCATCAATCCAGTCTGCATTTTTCAAGAAATCTTCCTTGCCGATGCGCCATGCACCACCTACTGAGTAAAATGTACCATATTTTTTATCTGCTCCGAAAACCGAAGAACCATCTCTTCTTAAACTTCCTGATAAATAGTATTTGGTATTGTAGTTATATTCTAAACGTGAAAAGTAAGATGATAATCGTTTTTGAGTATAATAAGATTGCGTTGAGTTTGGCGTTGATGCCGCAATAAGCTCGTCAGTACCGGCAAAAGGAAAACCTGTTGCCTGAGCATAAATATAATCTTGCTTGGTTCTGAATGCTTCCTGACCCAACAATACATTGAAACTATGTTGATTAAAGGTTTTGTTATAAGTTAATGTATTTTGAAAGGTTAGGGTAATATCTTCTCTTGTATAACGATAAGCACGACCTCTAACACTTACACCATCACCATGCTCGGTATTATAGAACTGGCGTTCACGGTTATTGATGTAATCAACTGCAAGCATACTTTTTGCAGTAAAATCTTTCAAAAATTTAACCTCAGCAAAAGGACTCGTAATTACCCTTGATGTTTTAGTATTATATTCGTTTAGTTTAGATAAACCAACCGGATTAAAATCGGGCGTAACTGGGTTGATGTAGTTGTAAACCGGGTTTCCATTAGCATCCGACACAACATTTCCATTTGCATCTCTTACATAAAGCGGATAAATATTGGCCGTTTGGTCTGCAAAGTTTACCGGGTTGTCAGATCCTGTACTTCCAGCTGGCGTGTTTTGTTCTGTACGCGATAAACTGTTATTAATTCCAATTTTCAAGAAATCCGTAACATCGGTATTGATGTTAAATTTGCTCGAATAACGGTTAAAATCTGACCGGATTACAATACCATTTTGTTCGAAGTATCCGCCTGAAATAAAGAATTTTGTTTTTTCATTTCCTCCGCTGGCCGATAGATCGATGTTTTTGGTAACGCCTCTACGCAAAACTTCATCACGCCAATTTGTATCATAAAGTAACGCCGCACCATTCGCTAATACACCATTTGCTGCGTAAGGGTTTGTTGTATTGTATGGATTTACAACCAATTTAGCATTAGTTAAACCGTTTGCAGCAGTGGCCGCTGCATCAGGAGTTAAACCAGCAGCTAAACGTTGCGCATAATAAACATCCCAGTAGGTTTTATAATATTGTGAGGCATTCATCACTTCGTGTTTATCAACTGCCTGATAAGAATAGCCTCCACTAGAAGTTACGCTCAATTTAGTCTGGCCAGCTTTACCTTGTTTGGTCGTAATCAACACCACACCGTTTGCCGCCCTTGAGCCGTAAATTGCTGCTGCCGTTGCATCTTTCAATACCGTAATAGAGGCAATATCATTTGGATTGATGGATGAAAGCACATCAGAGCTCTGGGCTACAGAACTTAAATCACCATTGGTAATTGCAATCCCATCTACCACATAAAGCGGTGTACTTGAAGCAGAAAACGAACCAACACCACGGATTCTTACGGTAGAGGTAGCCCCTGGCTGACCTGAAACACTCGTTACCTGAACGCCTGCAGCAGCACCTTGCAATGCTTTTTCAAAAGAGGTTACCGGACGATTCTCCAAAACTTCACTCTTTATTACTGCTGCCGAACCGGTAAAGTTTTCTTTCTTTACGGATCCATAGCCAATAATCATCACATCCTGTAAATTTTTAGCCGATGAAACCAAGCGGATATTTAAATTGCTTCCTGTTATTTTAACCTCCTGTTCGGTGTAGCCTACATAACTCAATACCAATGCCTGTGCATCAGCAGGTGTAGAAATGCTAAAGGTACCTTCGCTAGTAGTTTGCGTAACTTGTGTTGCGCCTTTTACTTTGATGGATACACCAGGTAGCGGTAAGCCATCGTCGGCATCAACTACTTTTCCGGTTATCGTTTTATTTTGTGCTAGCGCATTAAAATAAGCCAAAACCGTTATCACTAAAATTAATAGTAATTTTTGTTTCATGTTCTGAATTGAAATTGTTAGTAAATAATTAGTTTGTTGGTTTTTAGCTGAGACAGAATAAACCAAATCAATACGCAAATTACCAGTATCGCAAAAAATAAAATATGCGAAAAGCACCAATTTTAAAACGGAAAAGCCTATAAAGCAAAAAAGCAAACTCCAATCCTGGCAGTTCGCTTTTTTAATCATTATTAACCTATTCAGGAAAACTTCTACAAAATTTATCCTGAAAGAACTTCAAAAATAGTATTCAATACATGTTTAAAATATGCAGAAATCACTATTTTAATCTTTAATTCAACCTACTTTTCTTGTATTTTAAAGGTGTAATGTTGAAGGTATTTTTAAATAATCTGATAAAAGAACTTGGACATTCAAAGCCAACCAATCCCACAATTTCTGTTAGTGAATAAGATGTGGTTTGCAATAGGTTTTTGGCCCTGTTTAATCTCAGTTGGATCAGAAACTGATATGGGCTAATTTCATAAGCTTCCTTAAATGTGCGCAATAAGTGATTTACCGATAAACAGGCATGATCTGCAATGGCCTCTAAAGTGATGGCTTGGTTGTAATTGCTATTGATATATTCTTTTGCAAGCGTTAATCGCCTAAGTACTTCCTCTCTTGTTTTTGTTTTCGAAAACGAGAGTCGATCAATTTTTTGTACAATTTCTTTATGATATATTTTATAGTAGTTAAGTAAGCAATGGTGCATGTATTGATTAATCAGCATTTCATTGTCCAAACCTTTGTCTAGCTGTTTCTTTAAATGAAGCATGTTGTACTTTATATCACCCTCAAAAGGGTATAGTGATTCAATAAAAATCGGCTTGTTACTTATGGGTTGGCCATCGAGCAAGATGTCGTCGCTGCTCAAAATGGTATTATGAAAATCGTTGATAAAAGTTTTACCAAAAGAAACCGTCAAAGTTTCAACTGGTGTAATGGAGTCTATTTTAGAGTGATAGTGGGTGCCTTCATTAAAAACCGCAAAACTATCAGGGTAAATACTCAACTTTCGTTTGTTGATTTCGCAATTTTCAGCGCCACTAAACACAAATTTTATAGTGTAATCACTATTGAGCTCATCATGCGCAGATTCGCGTGTATGTTCACTAACAATTTTGTTTTTGTTGCTTAGCTCTCTAACGTATTTCATGGTCTTTGCTGTTAATCTTCTGTGTAGTTCCTGTACTCTAAAATGATGTACTCATTCCCGTAGGGATCTGAAAATGTAGCACTTAAACCTTCATTTAAATAAACTGGCATTCTGGAAAACTCGATACCATTCGCTTTTAGCTTACAATAATCCTCCAACAAATCAGTTGTTGGTATCAACACCTTGGCAGTTTGATAATCATGCTTTTGTTCTGAAAGGAAAATACTGGTGTAATGGTCTGGTTTTACCAGAATACATTTTTCTTGTTCTGATAAAAAAGTTTGCTCCGTATCCATTCCTAAACGATTCTGAAAAAAATCATTTGCTTCGGCAAGCTGGGCTACCTGTACATAGTAAAACTTAGCAGAACGGTTCATAAATAATCCTGTTTGATAGTTGTAAAATTAAACTGAAAATGAACCTGAAGAATCACCCAAAAAGGGTGGTTTTCGCATTATTTTTCCAAGAAAGATTGTTATGGCTAGATAAACCGGTTTTCTTTGGCTGTTTTTATGGCGTCAGCCTTTGAATTTACATCGAGTTTGATGTAAATATTCTTAACATGGCTTCTTACGGTTTCCTGATCGATGAAAAGATCATTAGCAATTTGCGATTTTGTTTGACCATTTGCAATCCGATCTAAAATCTCTGTTTCGCGTTTGGTTAGCGGTGAATTTAAATTTTTCTGAAACGAATGCATCACGATTCTGGCTACATTTGTACTCATTGCACCACCTCCGGTGCTTACTTCGCGTATGGCATCAATAATTTTTGAAGAAGTTGAATTTTTAGTTAAATAGCCTCCGGCACCCAGTGTTAAAGCTTCAAAAACCAATTCCGGCGAATCGAAAACCGTTAAAATAATGATGTTTGTTTGCGGCAGCATTTTTTTTATAAAAGGCAAAGCCTGTAGTCCACTGGTTCCTGGCATTTGTATATCAAGCAAAATCACATCCGGACGATCTTGCTCCAGGTGTTTCTTTGCCAGATCGTATGAGGCATAGGAACTAATTACCGAAAAGTCGTTTACATCTGATAATAAAGATTCATATCCCATTCTCAAAATATCATCATCCTCAATTAAACTTATCCGTAAATTTTTGTTCATTTTATATTCATTTATTCTAAGACGCTATAAAACCTAATTTGTGACAGGGATTTTGGTAGAAATTGTAGAGGTGGTTCCTTTTCCTCTACTTGAAGAGATTTGGAATGTAGATTTAATTCTTTTACAGCGGGTTTTAATATTATTTAAACCCCTACCTATTTGTACTGCCCCCAAATCAAATCCATCGCCGTCATCACTTGTTAGAATTGTAATGGTTTGATTTTCTGAGGCCATGACCATAACGACTACTTTTTTTGCGTTCGCATGCTTTAAAATGTTGTTTAACGTCTCTTTAAAAATCAGCGTAAGGTTTCTATTAAATTCCATGGATAACTGTAGTTTCCGATATTTTGGCAATATGCCCTCCATCTGAAAATCGATGCCAGTGTTTTGAAATAAATCAATCCCGAAATTTTTAATGTGGATTAAAATTTCGAAAAGATTGTCGCTTTGTGGATCGAGTGCCCAAAGGATATCTTTTGTACCCGTGTAAAGCAAGCCTGCATTTTCTTTAATCAACCTCACCAGTTCTTTCTGTTCCTTTTCATCAGCATTAACCTTTTTATCCAGCATTTCAGACAGTACATTAATTCGGGTTAGCTTATTGCCTATGTCATCATGGAAATCTTCGGCAGTTTGCTTGCGTATTTTTTCCTGCTCTTTAATTTTAATCCTTTCCAACTGGTGTTTTTTTCTTTCCCGTGTTTTGAAAATGAAATAAAATATGAGCCAAATCAAAAAGATAATAATTAAGATAGCAGTAGCCTTAAACCAGATGGTATCATAAAAAGGCGGAATAATGGTAAAACTAAACTGTTCAATATTTGATTTTTCTCCATTTGCTATTGCGTACACCTGAAAAGTGTAACGCCCTGGCCTGATGGTTGAATATTCAATTTCCGTATTGGGAACAGGCTTGCTGAACTCATTATCTACCCCAACGAGTTTGTAGCGATACAAAACATCTGATGGATTAGTCAGAAAAACACCTTTAAAAGAAATGGAAAGATGGTTTTGGCTATAATCCAGCTTATGGAACTGATCTCTGTTTTTGTTCAAATCTACACTGACATCTTTCGTTCTATCGTTCCTGTCAAAAACAGTTACCTCCTGAATGTGAATAAAAGGACTTTGTTTGTTTTTGCTGGACGGTGATGTTTTGCACTGAATTAAGCCTGTTATTGTTCCAACTAGGATATTGTTTTTATAGTTGATAATGGCATTTTGATTACACTCAACAATTAGAGGCTGATCTTTAAAAACCTCGTATTGTTTACTTTTTGGATTAAATTTTAATTTGTTTATTCCTCTGCCGGTACCCACCCACAAATTGTTTTTATTATCGATGGCTATGCTATAAATATCGTTCGAATTTAGTCCATCGGTTACTGCATATCGTTTAACTGCTTTATTTTTTAAGTTCCAGGATACCAAGCCATCACCTAGCGTTGCAAAAAGCAAATAATCACCATGTTTTACTATGCCTAGTACAAATGTGCCTGTCAACATGCTGACTTTGAAACTTTTATCAACCTTCTTGTTTTTGATTAAACTAACACCGGTAGATGTACCAAGCAACACGCTATCTTTACTAAGCGGGTACACACAAGAGGAATAGCCATCAAAACCAGTTACTTTCTCCGTTTTACCATCTTTTAAATAGGTTGCTGTTGCAGGTCCGTTAATCCAAATACCACCTGCTTCATCTTCTACAATTGAGCTATTATCTAGTCTTTCGGGTTTTAAAATTTGCTGGAAAGTTTTGCCATTGTATTTCCAAACGCCATTTGCCGAAACCGAAATCCATATATTTTTGGCTTTGTCTGCATAAACAAAGAATATTTTTTTATCCTTAAATGCAGGATGACTGATGTTTTCAACGTCGTTTCCATTGTATTTGAAAACGCCCTTGTTAAAGGTACCGATCCACAGGTGATCCAAGTTATCAGCCGCTAATCCACTGATGGGATACGTAAGGTCCTGGCCCTTGTATTTATGATAGCGGATATAGGCGTCACCTTCATATTTGAAAATTCCATCGCTGAAACACGAAACCCAAATGTTATTTTCAGCGTCATTGAAAATGGCATCTACCTGATTATCACTCAGCCCGTTTTCTTCGTTAAATTTAATGATTGAACCATTTTTATTAACCATAAATGCCCCTTTATCCGAGCCAATCCAGATATTTCCACGACCATCCTGTTCAATGGAATAATAGCTTTCAGTTTGGGCGCCTTCAAAAAAAGGTTTAACCTTTCCTTTTTCCAACACAAAAACATTGTTGCGATAGGTTAATAAATAAATCTTGTTTTTTACCGCTTTATCAAATAGGACTTTTTTTAAGGGGTAGTGTTTTATCTCCTCTGGAAGACGCTGAAATAAGGTCCATTTCCGCCCATCTAATTTATAAATTCCATCCTCATAAACTGATGCGTATAGTTCCGCATCCCCGCTTTTATTTAAGGCGGTTATAGATTTATTGGCAATAGAATGGAAAATTAACTTTCCTTTTTCAATCGTAAAAAGCTTTCCTTTTGTTAAACCCCAAACAATACCTTTTTTATCCTTATTTAAATGTGAAACGCTTCCGCCGGTATATAAGGTGGCTATTTTGCCTTTATTGAGGGTATTAATACCAGCCTCTGTACCAAAAAACATTTGCCCTTCATCACTTTCTACAATACTATTTATCGAATTGGAATTCAGCCCCTCTGCCTTGCTGTATGAAGTGAAGTTCTTGCCGTCAAAATTGCTTACTCCTCCAAAAGTTCCCAGCCAAAGTGTTCTGTCTTTTGCCTGATAAATAGCCATCACCTGCGATTGCGGTAAACCATCTTTCAAATTATAGTTGGTAAAATTGTAGCTCTGCGCAAACAGCTTTGTGCCAAAAAGCAGCAACAATGCGATGATGGATGTTACCTTAAAAACTGACGAATTATTGGCCATATTAAACAAAATAAGCATAATTCTTTTCAAAAACCATCCCCCGGATAGGGGGATATTTATCGCTCGCCACCCATGTAGGGGTCGCTGGTGGTTATTTGGCCGGTTTCTATCTTACCTGCGTAGCGGTGTTTGAAAATCGAATTTTCAGTTTCTGTGATGCTGAAATCATACCAATTTGCATTTTTAGAGAGTTTTACCACAACGTTGGTTAGCTGTTTTGGTTTGAGGCTCAAACGTTGAACAGATGCATTAAACTTGTTATCTACAATTTGAATATTTACGGGCGAAGAGCTTTTATTCGCTATTGAAAAAATCAGATTTCCGGTTAACTTTTTGGTAACCAATCCACTTTGCTCAGCCTTTGCCTTTATATTGATGTGATTTTTTTTGCTTCCTGCAAAGTGCCTGTAAAAACCATTTGGCCCCGTAATCCGAAAATCGTAAATATCATCATCGAAATCTTCAATATTAACCTTATCAATTAAAGTTTCACCCGCTTTAACGCCATAAGCCCAAACTTTGCCTTTAACACCTTTAAAACTGGCAATGGTATTCATGGTAAAAGGTGCGCCAACGGTTTCAGTTTCATTTCCAAAAAGCGTTTTAACAGAAGTGAAAGAAAGTTCAATCTCATTACCGATAACAACAGCATCTACCTCGAGTTGATAAGGCAAGGCGCAGGCAGGTTTTGTTCCTTTCTCCTGCTTTGGTGCATGCACTGATGTTTCTGCTGAGAAAGCCTCGAGTTTATTGATTTTTGCTACTTCTGTTTTATTTAAGGCAGTTGGATTTACCTGAGCAGGTTTGTTTCTTGCATTTCCGATGTTGGTTACAACGGTTTCGCGTTTTAAAAACGCTGGAGATTTTATCTCTTCGCCGTTGTATGGTCGGAAGGCGGAAGTCAAATCGCCGCAAAAATTTCTTCGCCAGTCGCTGATGTTATTGCTCTTAATTGTTTTTCCAGTCTTCTTACTTAACCATTTTTCCATAAACATGAGCGAAGAAGTGTGGTCGAAAACCTGGGAATTGACAAAACCTCCTTTACTCCATGGTGATGCGATAACCATTGGAACCCGGTAACCTAAACCAATCGGACTACCCTTTCTGGCTTCAAAATCCGTAGTATAATTTATTCCTGACGAAACTTTTCCACTTGAAGGATCTTCAGGATTTGGCACCACAAATGGTGGTTGATGATCGAAATAACCATCGTTTTCATCGTAGGTTAATACGAAAATTGTTTTTTTCCAAACTTCCGGGTTCTTGGTTAAAATATCCAAGGCCTCGCTCACATACCAGGTTCCGTACAATGGCGAGCTGGTATGATCGGAAAACTTTTGTGGTGCCACCAACCAGGAAACTGTGGGAAGTTTACCTGCATCTACATCCTTTCGGAACTGATGAAAGATATCGCCCTTTGGAATATTAATGGTTTCAGACTTTCCTTCATCATTTGTAAACGTAAATGGCGCTAATGCTAAATAATCCTTTTCGCTGATATTGGTTTGAAAAGCTTTATCAATAAGGTTTTTTTCCCGTTGGGATAACTGATCGTATTTCGCCTGAACTTCGGCCGGAGTTAAAGGAGGTTTTACTGTATTGTCGCCGTTTTTTCTAAAATAAGCGGAGAGCTTAACATTATGCCTGGTTACATATTCAACAGGATTATCGCCATAGTTCCCTAACCAGTCATCAATTTCGCCTTCAGGAAGTTTTGAGGTCCACAGTTCGTTCTGATAAATACGCCAATCAACGCCATTGTCTTCCAGTGTTTCCTGAAAAGTCGGCCAATCTACAAAAACATTATTTTGAGATTCTGCCTGATCATTATTCACTACAGCAACTTTATTCAGGCTTTTTTCACCCCTCACCGTTCCGGTAAAAAAGAATAACCGATTTGGTGTGGTGCCGGTTAACGAAGAGCAGAAATGTTGGTCGCAAATGGTAAATGCATCTGCTAAAGCGTAATAAAAAGGCATATCATTCCGATCGTAATAAGATAAGGTCATTGGTGCTTTGGCGGGAAGCCATTTATCATATTTGCCTCCATTTCTGGCTGCAACCTGATCATTCCAAGAGTGCGGCAAACCACCCTGCCAGGTAATTTTGGTTTTGTTGATATCAACATGAAATGGCGCATAAGTATATCCCTGCCCATCTTTTTGCAACCAAACTTTATTTCCGTCGGGTTGAATGTGAGGATGAGGATCATTAAAGCCACGAACACCTTTCATTTTACCAAACATGTGGTCAAACGATCGGTTTTCCTGCATTAGGAATACAATATGTTCGGCATCGTAAAAAGTAGTTCCGGGTTCGGCATCAATTGCCATTGCTTTTAAAACAGAAGCCGGTAAAGTATTGGCCAGGCTTGTAGCGCCTGTAAACAAAGCTGCTTTTCTCAGAAATTCTCTGCGTGAATCCATGTTAAGCTTTAATGAGTATTACTTTTGAAAAACCCTGACATAATCTACCTTCATCGTTGCAGGAAAGATAGCATCGTCAACTCCATTTTTTCCACCCCAATTGCCACCAACTGCCAGGTTTAAAATGACATGAAAGTTTTGATCGAAAGGCCAGTCGGCGGCTCCTTTGCCGGTATTTTTAAAAGTCAGGTATTTTTGATCATCCATAAAGAAATCAATCCGATCCTTAAACCACTCCACAGCATAAATATGGTAAGCATTGTAAGGATTGATTTTAACACCTTTACCCACCTGTGTTTTCAATACGTGATTAAATTTTTCAGTATGAACAGTTCCGTAAACACTATCAGGTTCGTAACCTACATGTTCCATAATATCAATTTCGCCGCTTTTAGGCCAATCTCCGTATTTCCAATCGGTTGGAAGTGCCCAAATTGCCGGCCACAATCCCCTACCTTTTGGCAACATGGCCCTCACTTCTACCCTGCCGTACTTAAAATCGAATTTGTTCTTTGTTACCAAGCGGGCTGAAGTGTATTTACTATTTTCCTTGTTTGCTTTAACCGCTGTGATATTTAAATTTCCCTTTACAATTTTAGCATTTGTAGTATCTGCTTCGGTGTAATACTGCAATTCATTATTGCCCCAGCCTTTTCCACCAACATCATAACCCCAGTTTTTGCTCAGTGGCAAACCTTTATCATCAAATTCATCAGCCCATTTTAATTTCCATCCACTTTTAACAGGCGTTTTCTTTATTTCTTCGAAAGTAAGTTCTGGTTCGTTGGTGGTGATGAAATCTACGTTATGAGCCAATAGCCACTGCATTTCCGGAGCGGTGTTCACCGTCCAGGCATTAACTGTTAAACCTAGCTGGTGTGCATTTTCAATCCAACCATCCTTTTGGTAAACGCTGTAATGGTAATCTACACCCGTTAATTTATCGGCTTTTAATTGCGCTGCGCTGATTTCACCCCGTAAATAAGCAACTTTAGCTTTCGGTAAAACCTCTAAAATACGTTTGCAATAATCATAATCGAAGCTGATGTATTCCGTCCAGTCTAAAACACCAACCTTTTTAACCATATCGATACAGGCATTGGTAAGTTCGATACCGCGTTCTTTGCTAATTAGTGATGGTTTTATTTCTAAGATGAGTTTGGTTGTTTTTTGCTTTTTACCCGCTGTTAAATAGGCTTCTAACGTTGGTATTTTTTCACCGTTACTCATGGTTTTGGCAAGCAATTCTTCGTACTTAACTTTCTCAATTGTTAAACCCTGGAATTCTGCATCGTGGTTTACCACTAAAACTTTGTCTGCCGTCATCCAAACATCGAATTCAGAGCCATAGCAACCTAAACGCACTGCTTCATTTAGTGATGCGATTGAATTTTCGGGAAATTTATTTTTTTTCCATGCACCGCGATGGGCAATGACCTGGTTTTTGTTCCAGTTAAATTTTTGGGCAAATGAGCTGGTAAAAATGAATACCATACAGGTTAAAATAAGTGCTTGTTTCATATTTGGTATGATTATACAAAAAGTCAAAAGTAGATTTTTAGGAGAATACTCGCTTAAAATTTATGTAACCTTTGTATTAATAATAACAAGTTAGAGATTTTTAAATTAATATAGCGCTATTAGCTGAAGCTATAAAAGATGCCGTTGGCTGAAGCCAACGCGGCAATAAGTTTGAAAGCAATGTATATTCAATAAATGCTGATTTAGCTGCCAGTTTTATATCGACCATTTTTTAGCTTTGGCCAAAAAGCGCCAATCTTTGTTTAATAAACCCGATTGTAGCGAAAACCAAAAGCTTTTTCTGCTTTTGTTGTAGCAAAAAGCGGGACAGAAAACCGCCATGGAATACCAAACATTGTTTTCCAAATCATAATTTTCGCTTTTGAATAAACTATTTGAAATAAACACGTTACCTTAAGGAGGTTTCTTTAAATTGCTGAGAACAATTTTTACATTTACGTTGATATGGTGAGCAATAATTACAACGATTTGTTGAGGAAGATAGATGAGTTTATCCGTAAATTTTATTTAAATAAGATTTTGCGGGGCGCCATTTATGCCGCTGCAATACTGCTTGCGCTATATTTGCTTGTATTTTTAAGCTTGTATTATCTGAATCCAACAGCCGGGTTTAAAACCTTCATCTTCTTCGCTTATTTGTTGCTGGGTTTATTTTTAATTGGTTTCCTAATCATTAAACCATTGCTTTCGATGCTGAAACTGGGCAAACATTTGTCTTTCGATGAGGCTTCAGTAATTATTGGCAACCATTTTACCGATATTAAGGATAAGCTTTTAAACACACTGCAACTGCATCAGCTTTCTGAAAATCTGCCGGAAAATAACCGCCTGATTCTGGCCAGTATTGACCAAAAGATTATGGAACTGAAGCCCGTTCCGTTTTACACCGCGGTCCGGATCAATGATAATCGTAAATATTTAAAATATCTGTTTATTCCGCTTTCAATCATCCTGCTCATTGCCGTTATTGCTCCTGCCATTTTGCGTGAGGGAACATCTAGCTTTTTAAAATATGATGAATACATTGCCCCTAAAGCGCCGTTTAGTTTTACCCTGCTAAATAAAAATTTAACGGTTACGCAGGGCGATGATTTAACCATTAACCTGAAATTAGCTGGCGATGAATTACCTGCTGAAGTTTATGTAGAAGATGGAAAAAACACCTATAAACTGGAAAAAGAAAACATCAGCCGCTTTCATTATAACATTAAAAATATTCAAAGTGATAAAAAACTGATTTTTAAAGGTGGCGGATTTAATTCAGCGGCTTTTACGGTTAGCGTTAAACCTCGACCGGAATTACTGAGTGCCACCGCAACTTTAAATTATCCATCTTACCTGGGCAAAAAACCAGAAGTAATTGCCAATGTTGGCGATATTCTTTTACCCGAGGGCACACGGGTGACCTGGAATTTTAAAACCGGCCAAAGTAATGTGCTGCTGTTTAATTTAAATGGAAAGGAAAATATCTTAAAAATTGAAGATAATGAAGCTGCCTTTAACGCAACAATTCGCAATCAATCTAAATACAGTATTACGCCTAAAAATGATTTTGTAACACTTAGCGATTCGCTGTCGCACCAGATTTCGGTAATTAAAGATCAGTCCCCTAGTATTCAGGTTGAGGAAAAAACTGATTCTATAAGTAACAAAGCACTATATTTTAGCGGACAGGTTTCAGATGATTATGGTTTCAGCAGATTAACTTTTAAGTATAATATCAAGGAGAACAATAAAATCATCAATACGGTAAGCCGGAACATTAGCATTAAAGCCAATGCAACAGAAAATACATTTTTCTATTTCTGGGATTTAAAAACAGCGACGGCCAAGCCAGGACAAGAAATTGAATATTATTTTGAAGTAGCTGATAATGATGGTGTTAATGGTTCTAAAATTACCCGTTCTGAGATAAAAATATTTAAACAGCCTACTAAAAAAGAAACTGCAGAACAGGTAAGTGCTAACAGCCAGGCGCTGAAGCAAAAAGTGCAATCGGCCATACGTTTAGCCAATACCATTGAAAAGGAAAGTAAAAAAGTTGCGGAAAGCCTGATTGATAAGAAACAGATTTCTTTCGAGGATAAAAAACAGATTGAGGCTTTGCTGGATAAACAAAAGCAATTGGATGAGGCAGTAAAAGAGATTCAGGCGCAAAACGATAAAAATATTCAGCAGCAGGAAGATCAAAAACAGACAGAGGAGCTTTTAGAAAAACAAAAGCAGATTAAAGATTTGTTTGACAATGTGCTGGATGACAAAACCAAGGAGCTTTTGCAGAAATTGCAAAACCTGATGAATGAGAAAAATAAAGACCAAACGCAAAACGAGCTTTCCAAAATGCAATTGGATAATAAAACCCTCAAAAATGAGCTCGATAGAATTTTAGAGCTTTACAAACAGCTCGAATTTGAGCAGAATTTACAAAATGATATCGACCGTTTAAATGAATTGGCGAAGGAGCAAAAAGAGCTTAGCAAGGAAACCGCTGGTAAAAAACAGGATAACGAATCGCTTAAACAAAAGCAGGATGACTTGAATAAGGAAATGAAGGATTTAAAGGATGATTTAAAGAAGCTGGAAGAGAAAAACCAGGCTTTGGAAAAACCTAATCCATTTGAAAACCCGGAAAAAGATGTGCAGGATATCCAGAAAGAACAACAAGATAGTAAAGATGCATTAGATAAAAAAGATTCGAAAGGTGCCAGTCAGAAACAGCAAAAAGCTGGCGAGCAGATGGAAAAACTTTCGAAAAAGATGACTGAAATGCAGCAACAAGGCGAAGAAATGGAGAACAACCTGAATGCCAAAGAGTTACGTAAACTTTTAGAAAACCTGCTAAATACTTCTTTTGAACAGGAAAAAGTAATGCTGACCTTGAAGAAAATGACCTCCGCCGATCCTTCATATGTAAACAACGTTCAGAAGCAAAGAGGTATTAAAGATAACTTAAAAACCATTGCTGATAGTTTATACGCTTTGAGTAAACGCGTTCCTCAAATAGAATCTACCGTTAACGAGGAAATGAATAAAATAAATTTCAACCTTGATAAAAGTTTAGAAAGCCTTGGCGAAAGGAGAACACCAGAAGCCAACCGTTATCAGCAGTTTACCATGACTTCAATTAATAATTTAAGTTTAATGCTGAGTGAAGCTTTGAATCAGTTGCAGAACATGCAAAAAAATTCGAAACCTGGTAGCGGTAAAAAGCAAAAACAAGGGATGAAACAGCTTTCGCAAATGCAGGAACAGCTGAATAAAAGTATGCAGAAGGCTCGTGAGCAAATGCAAAAATCTGGTGGTAATCAGGGAACTGTGGGTAAAGGGCAAATGAGCCAGGAGTTTGGAAAGATGGCACAACAGCAGCAAATGATTCGCCAGGCGTTGGAAAAAATAAACCGCGAAGAAAACAAAGACGGTTCCGGCAAAATGGGTAATCTTAATGAGGCCATCAAGGAAATGAAGCAAACCGAGAGTGATTTGGTTAATAAGCGTTTACAGCAGGAAACCTTAAATCGCCAAAAAGAGCTGTTAACCAAAATGTTAGAAGCAGAAAAAGCCGAACGCGATCAGGAAGAAGATTCCAAACGTGAAAGTAAAGCTGCAAAAGTGTTCCCACCATCGTACCAGAAAATGTTAGATGGTTATAAAAAACAGCAGCAAAATGGTAATGATATGTTGCAAAAATTGCCACCAAGCTTAAACTATTACTATAAAAATAAAATTGCCGAATATTTAAAATCGTTAAATATGGTGAAGTAGGTTTGCTTTTTATTTGAAATGAAGTTTCATTGTTCAGGGATAATTTGTTCTACAGTAAGGATAGAATTGCCTTTTTTACATGATTGTCATTGCGATTCAGATTCTTCGTCGGGAGAAGCAATCCTATTCGTTAAAGATAAGATTGCCGCGGTCGTGAAATAACCCTCGCAATGACGATCCGCTTTATCCACCAATCACACCAAATTTATTTCTTAAATTTGCGCCTTTAAAACACATCAAAATGCCTGCAATTTCATTTTTTACCGAATCTGTTCGTTACAATCTTCCACAAAAGTTAAAGGTTAAAAAGTGGATTAAAGCAACCATTGAAAAAGAAGGTTTCGAGCTGCAGGAATTAAATTTCATTTTCTGCAGCGATGAATATTTGCTGGGCATTAATCAGCAGTATCTAAATCACGATACTTACACCGATATCATCACTTTTGACAATTCTGATGTAGAAAAGCAAATTGTAAGTGATATTTTCATTAGCATAGAGCGTGTTAAAGAAAACGCAAAAACTTTCAAAACAAATGATTTTGATGAGGTTTGCCGCATCATGATCCACGGAACTTTACACCTACTGGGCTATAAGGATAAAGGCAAAGCAGCCAAAACCTTAATGACTCAAAAAGAAGATGAATATTTGAGTTATAGAAGCGCATCAGGCTTGATTTAATTGCCCACTTTCTGAAAAAATAATTCTTTAGGCAGTGTTGTGTCGTTCTGTTCAAACCTGCTAGTGCTTCGCAATGGTCTATTATTGTAAATCAACCTGACATAGATCTTCTCTGCAATATCCTATTATAAAACAAACTAATTTCTGATTTTAAAGGCAATCGTTAACCTATCAGTTTCCTGTTCGTCTAACAGTTTAACGGGTTGGTCGATTATTAATCTGTGCTGGTATATTCCACCGATATCTTATGCAACATTTATGGCTTATTGTAGTCATATAGAAAAAGCAAAAGATAATAATGTAAAGGTATACATATCAAGTGTACGCCTTGTAAAGATAAAGTTTAGTTTTAGTTAATGATTGAAGCAGCGGCGGAGCGATTCCAGCCGCTGTTTTGTTTATTTGTGATTTGATTGCTAAGCTACTACATTAATAAAATCACTATTCTGCCATTTTTATCTTCATAAGGCGGCTTTGCAACTACAATATAGTCAACCAATTATTTTATCCGTACTTTTGCACTAATTTTCCTTTATAAATCCGAAATACAAAAAAATTGAGCACACTAATTGCGGCAGAAGGCTTGGGTCATGGTTATCATGATGAATGGCTATTTAAGAATTTAACTTTGGGTATTAACTCTGGTCAGCGTGTGGCGTTGGTTGGAATTAATGGCGCTGGTAAGAGTACACTTTTGAAATTATTGGCAGAAAGATTCCCTCCGCTCGAAGGCAAAATTGTTAAAAATAAGGCTGTAAAAATTGGCTTCTTAGATCAGGAACCTCAATTTACCGAAGGTTTTTCAATCAGCGATCATATTTTCTCTTTAGAGAATAAGCAACAACAGTTAATTAAAGAATATGAAGAATTAATTGAAGACCCTAACCCGGATGAGAAAACGCTCAATCGTTTATACGAGGAATTAAGTGAGCATAATGCATGGGAATATGAGCATGAGATTAAAACCATTTTAAACAGAATGGGCATTACTCATTTGCAACAAAAAATATCTACACTTTCTGGTGGGCAAAAGAAACGTTTGGCTTTGGCTAAGCTTCTAATTGAGGATCCGGAAATTTTAGTGTTGGATGAGCCCACCAACCATTTGGATATTGATACCATTGAATGGCTTGAAAAGTTACTTACCACCGGGCAGAAGACAATATTATTGGTTACGCATGATCGATACTTTTTAGATAATGTTTGTAACACAATAGTAGAACTAGACCGCGGCAAAATTTTCAATTACAATGGAAATTATGCGTACTTCCTGGAAAAGAAATCTGAAAGAGAAGCTTTAGACGCTACTGTTCAACATAAGAATCAGCAGCTATTAAAGAAAGAATTGGAGTGGATGAGACGCATGCCACAGGCTCGAGCGACGAAATCTAACGCCAGGATCAATGCATTTTACGAATTAGAAGAAAAAACGAAGAAAAAGTCTGATAATCAGACGATTAACCTCCAAATGAAGATGTCTCGTCAGGGAGGTAAGATTATTGAACTTGATCACATTGCAAAGTCATTTGATGGACGTGCCATTATCAATGATTTTAGCTATACTTTCAAAAAGGGCGACCGTATTGGTTTAGCTGGTAAGAATGGTACAGGTAAATCGACGTTATTAAATATTATCACAAGTCAGCTAACACCTGATACTGGAAATGTTGATACCGGAGAAACTACAGTTTTTGGTTATTACAAACAGGGTGGTTTAACATTCGATCCTAAAGAGCGTGTAATTGATATTGTAAAATCAGACGCTGAATATATTAAAATGGCAGATGGTTCAGTAATTACTGCTTCTGCTCTATTAACACTTTTTCTCTTCCCACCAAAGAAACAACATGGCATGGTAGAGAAATTAAGCGGAGGCGAAAAAAAACGTTTGAACCTGATGAAGGTTTTAATGCAGAATCCAAACTTCCTGATATTAGATGAGCCGACAAATGATTTAGATATTGATACGTTAAATGTGCTTGAAGAATTTTTAGAAAATTTCCCAGGTATTTTAATGTTGGTTTCCCATGATCGATATCTTTTAGACAAAATGAGCGATCAGCTTTTTATCATGGAAGGTGAAGGCGTTGTTAAAATTTACAATGGTAACTATTCTGAATATCGCCTGAGTTTGGAACAGCCAAAGGTAAAAAGTGAGACCAAAAAAGTAGCTGATATTCCAATGGAACAAGTATCAGTCAAAGCTGCAAAAAAACTTAGTTTCAAAGAACAAAAGGAACTTGATGACAGTGAAAAAGGGATGGCCGATACTGAAAATAAAATAGCTGAATTAACAGAAAGCTTACTTAAAATTGATACTTCCGATTATGTAAAAATTCAAGAGGTATCAAATGAAATTGAAAAATTAAAAGTAATGCTGGATGAATATACCATGCGTTGGTTAGAACTTTCTGAGTAATTTTCATTATAATTTCATTCAGGTTTGGCCGTTATGTTTCACGTGAAACGTTTTAAGAGATAGCAACGAAACTTAGAATTAGGTTCGCAAAAATATTCTGAACAGCGTGAAAAAATATTAAAAATTACAACGATGTTCCACGTGGAACGTTATTAGAAATAAAAGAAAATGTTTTCAAAATATGATTTGATTGTTGTTGGTGCAGGTCATGCTGGATGTGAAGCCGCTGCCGCTGCTGCCAATTTAGGATCGTCTGTTTTATTAATTACAATGAATATGGGTACCATTGCCCAGATGAGTTGTAACCCTGCGATGGGTGGTGTAGCCAAAGGACAGATCGTTCGTGAGGTGGATGCAATGGGTGGTTATTCAGGTATCATATCTGATAAATCAACTATTCAGTTTAGGATGCTAAATAAGTCTAAAGGTCCTGCAATGTGGAGCCCAAGAGCCCAGATTGACAGAATGCGTTTCGCAGAGGAATGGCGCCTGGCATTAGAACGAACTCCTAATTTAGATATTTGGCAAGATAGTGTAGTCGGCCTTTTGGTAAAGGACAATACGGTTTATGGAGTCAAAACCTCACTTGGTATTGAAATCGAAAGTACAGCTGTTGTGTTAACTAATGGCACTTTCTTAAATGGCATCATGCACATTGGAGAGAAGAAATTTGGTGGCGGCAGAACAGCAGAAAGAGCATCAACTGGCATTACAGAACAACTGGTCGAATTAGGCATGGAAGCTGGTAGAATGAAGACTGGTACCCCACCCCGGGTTGATGGTAGAAGTCTCGACTATACCAAAATGGAAGAACAATGGGGAGACGAAAATCCTGGTAAATTCTCTTATACAGATACGGAAGTTTCAACAGATCAACGTTGCTGCTGGATCACTTATACAAATGGCGAGGTTCACGAAACGTTGAAGGAAGGCTTCGAAAAATCGCCGATGTTTACCGGTCGCATTAAAGGTTTAGGACCTCGTTATTGCCCATCAATAGAAGATAAAATCAATCGATTTGCAGAGCGTGATCGTCACCAAATTTTTGTAGAACCTGAAGGATGGAATACTTGCGAAATCTATGTAAATGGATTCTCAACTTCTCTTCCGGAAGATGTACAGTTTAAAGCCCTTAGGTTAATACCTGGTTTCGAGAATGCAAAAATGTTTAGACCAGGTTATGCTATTGAATACGATTTCTTCCCACCTACGCAATTATCACTTACCCTAGAAACTAAATTAATCAGCAATTTATTTTTAGCCGGACAGATCAATGGTACTACAGGTTATGAAGAAGCCGCTTGTCAAGGTTTCATGGCGGGTATTAATGCCCATCAAAAAATCAATCAAAAACATGAGCTGATTATGAAAAGATCAGATAGCTATATTGGTGTTTTAATTGATGATTTGGTTACCAAAGGAACGGAAGAACCTTATCGTATGTTCACTTCCAGAGCTGAACATCGTTTATTATTAAGACAGGATAATGCAGATATTCGCCTGTCTCCTATTGGTCATGAATTGGGTTTAATTTCTGATGAACGCTTAGCAAAAGTTAATCAGAAAGTTGCAGCTGCAGATGCATTGGTGAAATTCACTAAATCACAGGGTATTGAAATGGCAGATGCCAACCCCATGTTAGAAAGTTTAGGGTCGAGTGCATTAAATCAAAACGTTAAAATTCATAGCTTGGTAGGCAGACCACACGTTGGCTTACAAGATCTTATTAAAGTAAGTAAACTATTAGCTCATGCTACTGTAGATCTAGATAATGAAACAATAGAGCAGGCTGAAATTAAGATCAAATATGAAAGCTATTTTGAGAAAGAAAATGAAATTGTAGCCAAAATGTTGAAGATGGAAGATAAAGAAATCAAACCTGATTTTGACTACAATAAAATTGTTTCCATTTCAAAAGAAGCCCGTGAAAAATTATTTAAAATAAAACCTCGTACTTTAGGACAGGCATCAAGAATTTCTGGTGTTTCTCCGTCAGATATCTCGGTTTTAATGGTGTATATATCTAAATAACTGATAATCAATACTTTAAATAAAAAATATATCAAATCAAATAAAGCGATATAAGCCAAAAAAAATATTTTTTAATAATATCTTTCCAAAAACTATAAAAATCCGTCAGAACGCTTAAAATATGCCAAATTTAAAAGCTCAGTATTTTAACCTAAAAAATTTATTGGTGATCGTCACTTCACTCCTATTTGTGGGCTGTGCAAGTATGCAAACGCCTCAGGGCGGACCAAAAGATACGACGCCACCAAAAATTTTGAGCATGACGCCGAAAAATCAAACCCGTAATTTTAACGCTAAGAAAATTACGATAGAATTTGACGAATATTTTAAACTGGTAGATGAATCAAAAGAATTTAGTATTTCTCCAGAACAAGAGCGAGCACCAATTTTAAAAGTCAGGTCGAAACGCCTGGAAATTGAACTTCAGGATTCCCTGGAAAAAAATACAACCTATACGCTAAATTTCGGTAAGGCCGTGGCAGACATTAATGAAAGTAATGTTGTTAAAAATCTTTCGTACGTATTTTCAACAGGTAACCAAATCGATTCTTTATCGATAAGTGGAAATGTTAAAAGTTCACTTAATGACGAAGCTGAAAAAGATGTTACGGTACTTATTTTTCCAATTGAACGTGATACACTTTTCGGAAAAAAACGTCCATCAATCTACACTTTAACAGATAGCTCTGGAAATTACAGGTTAAATAACCTTCGTGCGGGCTCGTACAAAATTTATGCAATCAAAGAAAGTAGTGGTGGAGGTGATAAAATCTATCAGCAGGTATCAGATGAGGTTGGTTTTTTAAAGGATCCTATCAAAGTAGACAAGAATCTGGAGAATGTTAATCTACAGGTTTTTAAGGAAGTTGCTTCGGATTTTAGGGTCCTTGATCGTAAATTGGCGAATGACGGCATCATCACAATAATATCCAATCAACAACTTAAAAATCCTAAAATTACGGTAACTGATCCTCCTAAAGTTGATGTAGGTAAGTATGTACATTTTAGCAAAACGAATGATACGGCGAAAGTATGGCTAACAGACTTTGGATTTGACTCCGTTAAAGTTGCCATCCAGTCTGATGGAAAGGTTTTACAAACCCTGAATTTTAACCGAAGCAAGAAGGATACTTACGTACGTGATGTTACCATCACAGATAATGCAGGAAGCGGAAAATTGAATCCTTTTCAAACCTATACGTTAACATTCCCCTTCCCTATTACCTCAGCAGATGCATCGAAAATCACATTGCTGGAAGATTCAGTTAAGAGAACAACGTTCCAACTTGTAAAAGACAGCACTGATTTTTTAAAGTATTATTTACGATATCCCTGGAAGCAAAAAAGAACCTACGACATTAAGTTTGCTGCTGGTACTTTTACCGCCATATTTAACGCCAAAAACAAAGAAATAAACAAAACTTTCAAACTTGAAACTACTGATAGTTACACCACGCTGGTGTATAATGTAACGGTACCAGATTCAAGTAAAAATTACATTGTCCAATTTCTATCTGAGAAAAAAGATATCATAAAATCATTTCCCATTAAAGGTAATACGAAATTACGATTTGCTAACTATCCTGCCGGAAAATATATGATCCGGGTGATATATGATGAGAACAGGAATGAAATTTGGGATACCGGAAATGTTAAGTTGGGTACTCAACCAGAAAAAGTATGGTACTTAAAGGCATTATTAGATCTTAAACCAAACTGGGAACGCGAAGATCCATTAGCGATACCTCCGCCTCCAAAGGAATAATTATGGGTTGGTAAACCAACCTGAATACATGATGTAATTATCTGGTAACTTATTTAATAAAGCCCTTTGCTCATCGGTAATGGGCTTTATCTTTTTTGCAGGTGTTCCGGCATAAAGAAATCCAGTTTCGCATATTGTGTTTTCTAACACTACAGCACCGGCCGCTATAATACAGTATTCCTCAACAACCGCATGATCCATTACAATAGCGCCCATACCAATCAAAACATTATCCTTGACAGTGCAACCGTGTACAATAGCATTATGCCCAACCGAAACCCGATTACCAATGTGTGTAGATGCCTTTAAATAAGTAGCATGAATAACAGCACCATCTTGTATGTTTGACTCATTTCCAATCGTAATTGCGTTTACATCGCCTCTAATTACCGCATTAAACCATACCGAACAGTTATTGCCTAATACCACATCGCCTACAATGGTAGCATTTTCTGCAATGAAATTATCTTGTCCTATCTGAGGAAATTTATCTTTAACTGGAAGAATTAGGGGCATATTTTAGTTATTTGTTTTTTAGTTTTCTTGGTTGTTCTATTGGTAAATATTTGGTTCGTGATTCTAAAAAACTAACAAACCATAAACCAACGAACTAGAATACTGTATCAATTAATTCTTCTGCATGTTTAGGGTAATCAGTAGTAAAATGTAAACCCCTACTTTCTTTACGCTGCATAGCCGATTTAATGACTAAATAGGCGGTTTGTATTACATTTCTAAGTTCACAAAGTTTAACAGAAACTTTATTCTTTTTATAGAATTCTTCCGTTTCCTGATAGATCAAAAATAAGCGCCTGTGTGCCCGATCTAAACGAAAATCAGACCTCACTATACCAACATAATCACCCATAACTTTTTGAAGTTCTCTTAAATTATGTGTGACAAGAATATCTTCATCACTTTGTGTTACCCCTTTCGAGTCCCATTCTGGTATGTTATCCGGAATGATATTATTTTTGAAATTCTCAATCGCATCCTGATAGATCCGATGGGCAAAAACAGTGGCTTCCAATAATGAATTAGATGCTAAACGGTTAGCCCCATGCAAACCCGTAGATGAACATTCGCCGCATGCGTAAAGGTTTTTTATAGATGATCTACCGTATTCATCAACCATAATACCGCCACACATATAATGAGAAGCTGGGGTTACTGGTATATAATCCTTAGTCATATCAATACCAATGGATAAACATTTTGCGTAGATGTTAGGGAAATGCTTTAAAATATCGGCTTTCTTACGCATGGTAATGTCGAGATAAACAAAATCATCACCAGATTTTTTCATCTCATTATCTACAGCTCGGGCTACAATATCACGAGGTGCCAACGACTTGCGCTCGTCATATTCATGCATAAATTCTTCTCCATTTTTACGACGAAGAACGCCACCAAAACCTCTCACAGCTTCCGAAATTAAGAACGAAGGATACTCTCCAGGATGATATAAAGCAGTTGGATGGAACTGAATAAACTCCATATTCCTTACTTTTCCCTTCGCACGATAAACCATCGCCATTCCATCTCCGGTAGCAATTACAGGATTTGTTGTGGCAGAATACACATGTCCGGCACCACCAGATGCCATCACCGTTACGTTTGCCACAATCTTTTCCACATCGTTAAGCTCTGTGTTAAAGGCATATATCCCATAACAGTTGATATCTTCGGTACGTTTATCCACAAACTCACCCAGGTGATGTTGCGTAATTAACTCGAGTGCGAAGTAATGTGTTAATATCTCTATGTTCGGATTTTCGTGAATTTCCTTTAAAAGTACACGCTCAATCTCGTATCCAGTGATGTCTTTATAGTGCAAAACTCGGTGTTCGGAGTGGCCACCTTCCTTTGCCAAATCATAAAAACCCGAGTTGTCTTTATCGAAATTTATACCATAGTCGATGATCTCCTGAATACGCTGAGGTCCCTCTTTCACAACGATTTCCACAATTTTTTCATCGCATAATCCATCGCCGGCAATGAGTGTATCCTGAATATGTTTCTCAAAAGAATCGTCTTTATCCACAACAACAGCAACACCGCCTTGTGCGTATTTTGTATTCGATTCATCTTCATTTGACTTCGTAACGATTAAAACCTTGCCAAACTTGGCTGCCTTTAATGCAAAACTCAAACCCGCTATACCTGAACCTATTACCAGAAAATCTACTTTTCTCATCTAAAAAACATTTACTTTATCAACGCTGTTGATAACTATAGAACAACTGTTAGCTTTATGTAGAAATAAGGCTAACAAATAAATTTGAATGTTTAAAGCTACTCTAAAAAGACAATTTGCCACAATCTTTTACCCAATTTTTAAGCACATTTGTACAAGTAATTAACTTTTCACACACTTATAAACAATTAACATTCCAATATTGATAAAATTTAACTCACTTTTCGATAGTGCTGAAAATCAATCTTATCATATTATAAAAATGTAATCCAAATGTTAGTAAACGATTAACAACTTAGATTAAAGAACTTTTTTTCGAAACTTGCCAACAATACTAACACACTAATAAACAAACAAGATTTATTTATTTAAAATAACTTATTAATTATTGAGACGTGGAAAGCTTTATCTTTGGCCAACGTCAAAATTCAAAAAAGGAAAATTTAAAAATGAACATAGATGTATTAGAAGAAATCAATAAAAAAGGTTTCGTAGATGAAGAGATAGATCCAACATTAGATCTGTTTGATGAGATTGAAAAACTAAAAAAAGAAAAAAATGCGATCATATTGGCGCATTATTATCAAGAACCTGATATTCAGGATATTGCTGATTATATTGGCGACAGTTTAGGTTTATCGCAAGAGGCTGCAAAAACTGATGCTGAAGTAATTGTATTTGCTGGTGTGCATTTTATGGCAGAAACAGCAAAGATTTTATCCCCTTCAAAAAAGGTTTTATTACCTGATGTAAAAGCAGGTTGTTCGCTGGCTGATAGTTGCCCGCCTCATTTGTTCAAAAAATTCAAAGAAAAATATCCAGATCATTTGGTAATCACTTATGTGAATTGCACAGCTGAACTGAAGGCTTTAAGTGATATCGTTTGTACCTCAACAAATGCCGTACAAATTGTGGAGAGTTTACCAAAAGATCAGAAAATAATTTTCGGTCCGGATAGAAATTTAGGTGCCTGGGTGGCAAAAAAAACAGGCAGAGATTTGGTTCTGTGGAACGGGGCCTGTATGGTACATGAGATTTTTTCTAAAGAGAAAATTACCAAATTGAAAGAACGCCATCCTAATGCGAAGTTTATCGCTCACCCTGAATGCGAAGAAGCTGTACTTCAAATGGCTGATTATATCGGCTCTACAACTGGTTTATTGAAATATTCTATCTCCAATCCTGCTACAGAATTTATTGTAGCCACTGAAAGTGGAATTATTCACCAAATGGAGAAAGCCTGTCCGGATAAAACTTTTATTCCGGCGCCGCCAAATAACAGCTGCGCTTGTAACGATTGTCCGTATATGAAGCGAAATACTTTAGAAAAACTATATTTATGTCTTAAAAATGGTTTGCCTGAAGTAACTGTTCCTGAGCATATTATAGAGCAGGCTCGTAAACCCATTCAAAGAATGCTTGATATTTCAGCAGAATTAGGACTGTAACCAACAAAAATTAACGTGCTTAAAAAAATATTTTTTCTCTCCATTATTGCGCTATGTTTTGCCTGTAAATCAGTCGATAAAGTGAGTAAGTACAATGCCTCAATCACAACTGATAAACATTCAGTTGCCGATTTAAAAAAGGATGTTGACTTTACTTATACGCTGCTTAAATATAGTCACCCGGGTTTGTACTGGTACATCTCTAAACAAAAATTAGATTACAAATTCGACAGTTTAAAAAATTCGATTGTAGAACCTTTAACCAGTGTACAGTTTTATAAAAGATTGACGCCAGTTGTAGCTGCAATAAAGTGTGGGCATACTTCAGTAAAATTTCCCGCCATTCAATACAAAAAAGAGGAAATTAAAGATTTAAGCAAAAAAACCTTTCCTTTAAATCAGTTTACCTACAGCGTTAACGGCGATAAATTGTTTGTATTAGAGAGCAAAAGTGAAAGTAAATCCATCAAGCCGGGAACAGAAATTGTGGAAATTGAAGGTATTAAAACACAAGCTATCTTAAATGACTTTTATAAGTTAATCAGTTCTGATGGATACAATACCACCCATAATAGCAGATCCCTGGAAAGAAATTTTGCCCAATATTTTAAAATTTATTATCAAATAAAAGACAGTGTAAATTTTAAATTCAGAACAGAGAAAGACAGTTTAGGGGAAACCTATATTACCACATTAAAAAAGAGTAAAGCAGATACTTCAAAAAATCAGATTAAGTCTAAGCAAGCCAGAAATCCAAAATATGTAGGCCAATATAAGGATGGAAAGGCACAAATGGATTTCAGATTTTTGGATGAAAAAAGTAATTATGGTTATTTAAAAATCCAGAGTTTCTCAATTGTTGGTGCTGATTATGGTCGTTTTTACAAACAAGTATTTGATAGTATTGCAAAAGTAGGCACAGGACATTTGGTGATTGATTTACGTGGAAATGGCGGAGGATCACTGGAACATAGCAGAAACTTGTTCTCCTATTTAACAGATAAGGATTTTGTTTATTTGCAAAAATCGTTAACCAATGGTCAATACGATTATCGGAAATATGGAAATAAGTGGCAAAGGTTTATGTATTTTATCAACGGAAATAATGATAGAGATTATGTAAGGCAGGATAAAAACGGCAATCTTTATTCTTTTATGAAAGGAATTTATCCGCTTCCGGCAAATCCTAAAAATTTCAAAGGCAAACTTTATGTTTTAATTGATGGATATACTTTTTCTGCAGCTTCTTTACTCAGTGCAAATTTAAAAGGAATTAATAGGGCAACATTTATTGGAGAAGAAACTGGTGGTGGTTTTAACCAGTGTGTAGCCGGAAATTTACCAGTAGTTAAGCTAAAAAATTCAAAATTAGCTATACGATTTGGCTTATACAAAATGTCGCCCAATGCTAAAAGCGATGTTGTTGGTAGAGGAATTTTTCCAGATGTAGAAATCACATCATCTTTAAACGATAAAATTACGGGTTGCGATAGAGAAATTGATTGGATTTTGAATAATGGAAAAAGCTAAAATTTAAGGCAATGAAAAACAGCATTCTTAAAAATTATTCGGGCTTACTTTGGCTATTGGCAGGAATTACTGTTGGTAGCATTGTGGGTTTAATTTTTGGGAAACGTGTGGAGAGTATCAAGCCATTAGGTGATATTTTTCTGAATTTACTGTTTACAGCGGTAATTCCATTAGTATTCTTTGCAGTTTCTTCTGCTATTGCCAATATCGATCGATCGAAAAAATTAGGAAAACTGTTAACGATAATGGTTTTGGTTTTTCTGTCTACTGTATTAATTTCAGCGGTATTAACCCTGGTTGCTACCTGGCTTTTCCCTATTCATCAAGCGCTTGGAAATAATCCTATTCCTACAGAAACTGAAAAAATTCAATCATTTGGAGAACAAATGACGCAACTTTTAACAGTTGGCGAATTTTTTGAAATTGGGAGTAGAAAGAATATGCTGGCGCTGATTATTTTCTCGGTTTTGGTCGGCTTCTCTACTTTATATTCAAATAAAGAAGGAGATGGATTTAAGAATTTTTTGGTTTCGGGTAATGAGGTAATGAAAAAGCTCATCATCTTAATTATGAAACTTGGTCCGATTGGTTTAGGTGCTTATTTTGCTTACCAGGTAGGCGTTTTTGGTCCGCAATTGTTTGGAACCTACGCTAAAGCTTTAGGCTTATATTATGGGGTTGGGGCATTCTATTTCGTTGTATTTTTTACCTTATATGCCTTTATAGCCGGTGGCTTCAAAGCCATCAAAATATTCTGGAAGAATAATATTGTTCCGTCTTTAACATCGATAGGAACCTGTAGTAGCATTGCAACCATTCCTGCAAATTTAGAAGGAACCTTAAAAATGGGCGTTCCGGCCTACATTACCAATGTAACCATTCCATTAGGATCTACTTTACATAAAGATGGCTCCAGTATCAGTTCGATTATTAAGATAGCGGTTGTATTTGCTATTTTTGGAAAAGATTTAGTGCATGTTGATACGCTAATTCTGGCTTTAGGGATAACCGTTTTAGTGAGCATTGTGGAAGGCGGAATACCGAATGGAGGGTATATTGGAGAGTTATTAATGATATCTGCATATCAGTTACCACCAGAAGCATTACCACCAGCTATGATTATTGGTACATTGGTTGATCCCATGGCGACGCTTTTAAATGCCACTGGCGATAATGTTGCGGCGATGTTGATTGCCCGTTTTACTGAAGGCAAAAATTGGATGGAAAATAAAGAATTAATGAAATCGTCACCCTGAATTTCTTTCAGGGTCTTAATGGTAAAAGATGCTCATCCCGAACATTCGGAACAGCATGACGAGTTTTTATAAAAAAAATCGGGGCTTCGCCCCATTATTGCAAAAGGAAATAAGCATATGTTTGAAAATAAAGAGCGTACAAATATTAATGAGTTAGGTGAATTTGGATTGATCAAACACCTGACGTCAAATTTTAAAATCAGAAATGATTACTCGGTAAAAGGTGTTGGAGATGATGCAGCTGTTTTGGATGCAAAAGGTAAACAAACGTTAATTTCAACCGATTTACTTTTAGAAGGTATTCATTTCGATTTGGCTTATGTACCATTAATGCATTTGGGTTATAAAGCTGTTCAGGTTAATCTAAGCGATATTTATGCCATGAATGGTAAAGCCAGTCAGATTACGGTTTCATTGGGCCTCTCCAGCAAATTTCCGTTAGAAGCTGTTGAAGAGATTTACAAAGGAATTGAATTGGCATGTAATAAATTTAACATCGATTTAATTGGTGGCGATACTTCATCCAGCAAACAAGGTTTAGTAATAAGCATCACCAGTATTGGTTATGCTGATGCAGATAAAGTAACTTACAGAAGTGGTGCGCAAGAACATGATTTACTTTGTGTTTCCGGCGATTTAGGTGGTGCCTATGTTGGTTTACAGATTTTAGAGCGAGAGAAACTCATTTATTTGGAGAATCCACAAATCCAGCCGGATTTAGAAGGTAAAGATTATATCATTGAAAGGCAATTAAAGCCAGAAGCACGTATGGATATTGTGGCACTTCTGGAAGAAATGGATATTAAACCTACCTCAATGATTGATGTTTCTGATGGTTTAGCTTCTGAAATTTTACATTTGGCCGAACAGTCAGACAAAGGGATTACGATTTATGAAGAAAAAATTCCCTTAGATCCGATGACTTACGAGACCGCCCGTGAACTGGGAATAGACCCAACGGTTTGTGCTTTAAGTGGTGGTGAAGATTACGAATTATTGTTTACCATTAGCCAGGAAGATTATAAAAAGCTAAAACACGATGTTGACATTACCGTAATTGGCCATGTAACCGATAAAAATTCGGGCTGCAAAATGGTTTCCAAATCAAATAATGTTCATGAATTGAAAGCCCAGGGTTGGAATGCTTTTAATAAGTAGATATTAGTGTATGCGTCATTGCGAGGTACGAAGCAATCTTAATGCCTGGGTATTATAATCCATCGTTGTGGGATTGCTTCATGCCTCGCAATGACGAATTTCTACTTCTGCTATCGATAGGTGTCCTCACTAACTGATCATGTTCTATTCGCCATCCAAATACTTCATGTCGATTTGCTTTGTAGCCTTGGCTCCTAACCTTTTAATTTTTTCCGAAGTATTGGTCAGATTTCCAGAACCAACTGATAGTTTATTTAGGGCTTTATCGTAAGCATCCTGACCGTTTTTAATGTGCTTGCCGATGTTTTCCATATCGGCCACAAAACCCACAAATTTATCGTACATCGCACCGCTTAAACGGGCAATTTCCATTACATTCCGATTTTGCCTTTCCTGTTTCCACATGCTTGCAATGGTGCGTAATGTTGCTAACAAAGTTGATGGACTTACAATGACTACCCGCCTGTCCCATGCAAAATTGAATAGTTCAGCATCTTTCTGTACGGCGATACTGAATGAAGATTCTATCGGAACAAATAGCAAAACAAAATCTGGAGAATTAATTTTATACAAATCCTGATAGTTTTTGGAAGAAAGTTCCTGGATATGATTTTTAATAGAAGCCAAATGCGCTTTTACGTAGCCTTCACGCTCTTCTTCCGTCTCTGCAGATACAGATCGCTCATACGCTACCAAACTTACCTTAGCATCAACAACGAGGTGTTTGTCATCTGGCAAATCAATCACCACATCGGGCTGGTAACGTCCGCCTTCGGCGGATGTATGCGAAGCCTGAATGCGATACTCCTGATCTTTAACCAGGCCAGAACGTTCTAAAACCTTTTCTAAAATCACTTCGCCCCAATTTCCCTGACGTTTATTATCGCCTTTTAAAGCTTTGGTTAAGTTGTTAGCGTCTTCCTGAATCATTTTACTCTGGATTTGTAATTCAGAGATCACGCCTTTTAATATATTGCGTTCATCGGACTCTGCCTTGTAAACCTTTTCTACTTTATCTTCAAAAGCTTTAATGTTTTCCTTTAATGGATTCAGAATAATATCGAGGTTGGTTCTATTCTGTTCGATAAATTTCGATGATTTTTCTTCCAGTATTTTATTGGCGATCAGTTCAAAATCTTTATTAAGTTTCTCTTGAGATTGTTCGTAGCTTAGTTTTTGTTCGGCGAGTTTTTCCTTTTCGGCCAGGTAAAAAGATCGCGTACTTTCCAATTCGCGGTTAGCGTCAGCCAAACGATCGCGTTCAGCCTGCAGCTCATCGATTAAACGCTGCTGTTCTTGTTTTAACAAAATGGTGATATGTTCTTTTTCTGTGCTGAGATTTGAAACGCGTTCATCTGCTTTAGCCAATGCTATCTTTAAGGCATCGTTATCTGCTTTAATCCTCTCAAATTCATCAATAGAGATAATATTTATGGCAGTCTGCGGTTTTTTGAAGAATAAGAGTACTAAAACCAGTAGTATTATAACGAGAAGGCCAATTGCGGCAATTTCCATAATGATAAAAATTTTAGTAAAAATCGATATTTAAAACAGCTTTACCAAAATATTTTGCTATGATTGATTTAAGCATGACAACAGATCGTTGGATTTTTGATTTGTATACGATCTACATTAATTTAGTTTTAGCAGTATAAAAGGTTAATAAATATTATACGCTGATTAAATTTCTGCCGATGAATTTCTTATCATTGGGTATAAATTATCATCAATGAACGAATTAACCATTCTCATTTCCTGTCCAGATCAAGTCGGGCTTGTGACCAACATTACCAGCGTATTAGCAGCTCATCAGCTAAATATCATTGCCATGCGAGAATTTGTTGATGAAGCAAACAAAGCATTTTTTACCCGCATTGCCTGTACAGGTAATTTGGAGAATAAATTCCATCTGGAGCAAAAACTTTTAGAATCGTTACCGCCCGAGGCAGAGGTGAATGTAATTGACCAGCAAGAAAAACAAATTGCGGTTTTGGTTACTAAAGAATACCATTGCCTGGCTGAAATTTTGATTAAGAACCAATTTAAAACGCTTGGTGCGAATGTTAAATGCGTAATTGGCAACTATGAATCGCTTCGTGATTTTACTGAAAAACTGGGCATTCCTTATTTTTATGTTGATCATAATGGCAAGGATAAAACTCAATTTGAAAGAGAAATTAAGGATATATTAAATCAATTTGATTTAGATTACCTGGTGCTGGCCAAATTTATGCGCATTCTATCGGCAGAATTTGTTAAAGATTATGAAGGAAAGGTAATTAATATCCATCATTCATTCTTGCCCGCATTTATTGGTGCAAATCCTTACCGCCAGGCATTTGAACGGGGCGTGAAAATCATTGGTGCAACTGCTCATTTTGTTACAGATCATTTAGATGAAGGGCCTATTATTACCCAACACACCACACATATTGATCACAATTTTGGTGTGAAAGAAATGGTTAGAGCGGGAAAAGAAATTGAAAAAAAAGTGCTTTTAGAAGCATTGGAGTTAATTTTTGAAAATCGGGTTTTTGTAAGTGGAAATAAAACTGTTATCTTTAAATAACACACAAATCCCCTTTTATGAAACTGCTATTTTGCCTTCTTGTGCTCTGCTCAATTGGAGTAAAGGCCCAAACTGACCTAAAATTTGATAAACTTTTAATCGATTGTGAAGATAAGTGGGTTGCGGTAAAGGCTGAAGATTCTGTTCATTACTATTTCGGATTTATTTATCTCGATAATTCTGCAGGCTTGACGTTTAACCTGGAAGGTACGTTTAGAATTGACAGCTTGTCTAAATATATTTCAAGGAAAAATCAAAATAGAAAGTTAAGGTTGGTACCCAATAAAGTTGTGGTGGCTGAAATCCCGGCCAATCGGCTAGCGGAGTTGAAAGTCGAAGCCAAACCAGCGTGGCTCAGCCGATTCCGGACAGATGATCAAAATGCAGATCGCTTATTTAGGTGGGGTAGCACGTACAATAGGTGGGGCGATGCCAAAAAAGCGCTTAAGTTTTTAAAACAAGCCCGAAGCAAAGACCGTAACTATCCGGGCTTAGACCGGGAGTTCTTTTGGGCCTACAATGGTCAGAAACAAGAAGTACTGGCCAATTTATATTTAGGAGAAGCATTGGCTGATGTTTCTGAGGGAAGGCAAACCAACTGTGAATTGTATAAATCGCTTGTATTTAAGCAAACCAATTCAAACCAGCTAAAACAGGCAGAAGAGATGTATCATTACGCCATTAAAGAGTGTATCGATGAAACTGCAAAAGCAGATATGGCTTTTAATATTGCCTTTCAGTATTATAAGTTAATGAACAAAGAAAAGCTAAAACAATGGGAAAATGAGGTTACCCGCTGGATTGTACCAAATGAAAGTTATGCAGAGAAAGTTAAGAAAATGAGCACTGCCCTTAATTAAAGTCCGGATTTAATTACCAATTCTGCCACATCTTCTCCGGTTTGCGAACCTATTGCTATGCCCATGCCATTGCATCGGGTGGCGCAGAAAATATTTTGCTCCACCTCAGCAATTAATGGTTCTAACGACTTCCCAAAAGCCATAATTCCGCTCCATCTTAAATCGATCTCAAATTTTTGGTTTGGCAAAATCACAGTTTTAAGCAAATTTTCTAAAGCCGACTGAACAGGAATAGTCTGGCCAAACGCGGTGGTTTCTTCTGCTTCAAAATTGATATTTCTTCCCCCACCTAATAGCATTCGGTCATTGATATTCCTAAAATAATAATAGCCCCTATCGTAATGGAAAGTACCTGCGGCTTTTAGGTTTTTAATAGGTTTTGTGATGATAACCTGACCTCTTCCCGGTTCGATATCAATAGATGGAATTAGTTTCCTGATGTAAGCGTTTGTTGCTAAAATTAACTTTTTGCAGGTAAACTGACCTTGATTGGTGGATAAAGTAATTCTGTTAGATTGGTTTATATGATTTATAGAGCAGTTGTTCAAGATAGTAACTCCTATTGATTGTGCATATCTGATCAATGCAAACATCATCTTTCCGGTATCAATCTGTGCCTCATATTGATTGGAAATCATGTGATCAATTCCTTCAAAGCCAAACAAATCAATTTTATCATTACTTAAAGAAAATGCATCTTCTCCTACAATATTTTTAATCAGATAATTGAAATGTTCAATTTTCGATACACAACGATTAGCCAGATCAACATCCTCATTTTTAAATAATTCATAGCCACCTAATGGCTGATAATCAATAGCCTTATCGCCTAACAATTTACGGAGTTTGAGTAGCCCTCTCCAGCGCCTTTCAATGATGCGATATAGGCCATCAGGATTGGTATTTTTTTCCTGTTCAATCAGTTCAGAAACGCTGCCAAAGCAGGCAAAACCTGCATTTTTAGTGCTGGCGCCTGAAGGTAAAAAACCACTTTCCAGAATGGCAACATTCAAATTTGGAAAAGACTTTCTTAGGTGAATAGCGGCGTTTAAACCAACGATACCGCTGCCCACCACAATAACATCATAATTGAAAAAACTGCTTTTCTCCCAATAAGAAATATTATTATCCATGGTATAAATGTAAGATAAAATGAACACCAAATATTATGGGAACGCTTTTTGATATAAGTCAATTTGAAAAACATACAGAAAAGAAATGGGAGTTTATTTAGTCATAATCATCCCGGTATTATTGCTGAGCATGTTTGTGCAGTGGCGTTTTAGGAACAAGTTTTCTAGATATGCAGAAATGCAACTTAGTTCAGGTTTATCGGGCAAAGAGGTAGCAGAAAGAATGCTACATGATAACGGAATATACGATGTGAAAGTGATGAGTACCGAAGGACAATTGACCGATCATTACAATCCATCAGATAGAACCGTAAATTTAAGTACAGACGTTTATTACAGTCGTAGTGTAGCCGCTGCAGCAGTTGCCGCACATGAATGCGGGCATGCTGTACAACATGCAAAATCTTACTCGTGGCTCAACTTACGCAGTACAATGGTGCCTGTGGTTAGCATATCATCAAACCTATTACAATGGGTGTTGCTTTTAGGGGTAATGTTATTGGTTTTCTCTGTAACGCCAATTGTTTTGGCAATAGGTGTTGTAGGCTTAGCATTGGTTACCATCTTTAGCATCATCACATTACCGGTAGAGTTCGATGCCAGTAACAGGGCCCTGGCCTGGTTGAAAAACAATCCTGGAGTAATGCAAACACAGGAAGAAAATAGCCAGGCGAAGGATGCACTTTGGTGGGCGGCAATGACTTATGTGGTTGCTGCTGTAGGTGCATTAGCCAATTTACTTTATTATGCATCGATGCTTTTTGGACGAGGCAGAGATTAAAATTTTATCTATGAAAAACGAAAGCGGTTTAGGAAATTTCCAGACCGCTTTTTTGTTAATGGTCCTAAAATTTCCCACGGATTTTCGCTGAATTTTTTCAGAACCTGGATAATCAATTTAGATCAGCGTGTTTTATCTGCGGCAATCAGCGGGAAAAAAACTAATACGCAACGGCGTTTCTCGCAGATTTAAAAAGATCAGGATCGCAGATTTTCGCTGAATTTGTTCAGAACCGGCTTTTAAAACCTAACAAATCAATTTAGATCAGCGTGTTTTATCTGCGGCAATCAGCGAGAAAAAATTGAATAATATGCAACGGAATTTCCCGCAGATTTAAAACGATAAGGATCGCAGATTTTCGCTAATTTTGGTTTAAAAAAGACTTTTAGCCTGAACCTCAATCCTTTTAAATCTGCGTGTTTTATCTGCGGCAATCAGCGGGAAAAAAAACTAATACTCAGTGGTGTTTCCCGCAGATTTAAAACGATAAGGATCGAAGATTTTCGCTTAATTTTTTCAGAACCGGCTTTTAAAACCTAACAAATCTTTTAAATCTGCGTATTTTATCAGCGGCAATCAGCGGGAAAACTTAGCAATCAGTTGGAAACTATAAAAGAAAAGAGTTTAATTCAATTTGTAAGGTGCCACCAACTGAAACTCTGGAATATCTACATCAAACTCCGATTCATCCATCAAACGTTTCATTAGATACATTCCACGCATGCTACCCATATCAGTTTTTAAATTACATCCTGATACATAAACATGGGTTTCTCCTGGCTGGATAATAGGTTGAAGACCAACAACGCCCTCTCCTTCAACTTCTCTACGGCTGCTGTTAGAATCGAAAATAAACCATTGGCGACGCATCAACTGAACAGCATAGTCAGATAAATTTGAAATTTCTACACGATAAGCAAACATAAAATGTTCATTAACCGGATTGGAGTATTCTGGTTGGTAAACAGTTTCTACCGAAACTTTAACACCGTCTGTAATTGCTGTAACCATGGTCGTAACGAATGTAAAAAAATCAATTCAAAAATCAAGCCAGTACTTTTGTAGCGTCATAGTTGGCAAATTTCTCTGCCACTTCTTCCAAAATGCTGTAAATGTTGTTGATATCTGGCTCCGCTACCAGGCGCATGCGGTAAGGTTTGAAATCAGGTAAGCCTTTAAAATAATTGGCGTAATGCCTTCTCATTTCAAAAATTCCTGTTTTTGGGCCTTTCCATTCCAATGATTTATCCAAATGAGTGCGGCAAACATCAATTCTTTCTTCAATGGTTGGGCCGGGTAAATGTTCGCCGGTTTTAAAGAAATGTTTTACTTCACGAAAAATCCAGGGATAACCAATGGCAGCCCGGCCAATCATAATGCCATCAACCTCATATTCCATGCGCCAGTTTGCAGCCTTTTCAGGACTATCAACATCGCCGTTTCCGAAAATTGGAATCTTAATGCGGGGATTGCGTTTAATTTCACGAATTAAACTCCAATCTGCTTCGCCTTTGTATAACTGTGCCCTTGTTCTGCCGTGGATGGTCAAAGCCTGGATACCAACATCCTGCAAGCGCTCTGCCACTTCATAAACGTTTTTGCTATCATCATCCCAGCCTAATCGGGTTTTTACGGTAACCGGTAAATGAGAGGCTTTAACAACGGCTTCGGTCATTTTAACCATTTTATCAATATCACGAAGTAAGCTAGAGCCGGCACCTTTGCAAACCACATTTTTAACCGGACAGCCATAATTAATATCAACTAAATCAGGCCCTGCGGCTGATGCGATTTCAGAAGCCTCACGCATGTGCTCAATATCACCCCCAAAAATCTGGATGCCAATTGGTCTTTCATATTCGAAAATATCTAGTTTCTGCAGGCTTTTTGCCGCATCACGAATTAAGCCTTCCGATGAAATAAATTCCGTATACATTAAATCTGCCCCGTTTTGTTTACACACATAACGGAAAGGCGGATCACTTACATCCTCCATTGGCGCAAGCAATAATGGGAACTCGCCTAAATCTATATTTCCTATCTTTACAGACATTCTCTATCTTCAACAATTAATAAAAACATACAAAGGTACAAATAATGAATTTTGTAACACCTAACAAGGAGGAAATCAATCCTTTCTTACAATTACTTTTACTTTTATTTTACGCAGTAGCGGGTGCTTTTGTATTTGGTTTATTGGCAGTTGTAATTGTTTTAATGGTTTATGGCCTAGGCATGGTCAGTAATCTGGACTTGCTGATGTCCGGAGATCCGAAATACTTAAATGGACTGAAAATTATCCAGATACTCAGTTCAATAGGTACTTTTATACTACCGCCGTTCGCCCTGGCGTGGACAGAACGCAGAAAGGTAGATGTATTTTATAGCTTCCGTAAGCCTCAGTTTCTATTGATTGCTTTGGTTGTCATCATCATGATTGCGAGCATGCCGTTTATGGAATGGACGGTGCTGATTAATCAGAAAATGGTTCTGCCAAATTTTTTAAAAGGAGTTGAACAGTGGATGAAGGAAAAAGAGGAAGCTGCAATGAAGCTTACCATTGCGCTAATCACCGTTCGGAGTAACCTTGATTTTGTGGTTAACCTGATCATGATTGCCCTCCTGCCTGCTATTGGCGAAGAACTCATGTTCCGTGGAGGCGTTCAACGCTCATTAACCAAAGCATTTAATAGTCCACATTTAGCAATATGGTTAACAGCCATTATTTTCAGTGCCATCCATGTTCAGTTTTATGGCTTTATTCCCCGGATGCTTTTGGGCGCTGGTTTTGGTTATTTGTATTTTTATAGCGGAAGCCTTTGGTACGCCATGATTGCACACTTTATTAATAATGCTTATGCCGTTTGTGCGGCATTTTACATGCAAAAACACCACATGCCATTAGACAAGGCAGATGAACCAATTGGTTTTCCCTGGTATGGCTATTTAATTAGTGCAATAATTACCCTAGCTTTGTTTAAATTTTTTAAAGATAACGCAGAACGTGAGCGAAAACTGGATTAAAGTATATACTACAAGCAACACCTTCGCTGCTGAGGTGTTAAAGCAAGGATTAACGGAAGCCGGAATTCCTGCCGTAACCATTAATAAACAACTATCGGCTTATAACATTGGTGAGATAAATGTTTTGGTGAATAAATCAGATTTCGATAAAGCCATAGAATACATCGTTGAAAATGAAATTGAGTAAGGAGCACCGTTACCTTAAACCCTTCACCTTTTACCTCAAGCCTTAATGAAAACCAGAGCAATAACCGCTTTCTTTTTTACCATCGTAATGTTGGGCTCCATCTTTTTGGGGAGCTACACCTTTACCATATTTTACCTTATTTTAAGTGTATTATCACTGTTCGAATTTTATAAGCTCATTAAAAACTCTGGCATTCGTCCGCATAGGAACATCGGTTTGGCAGCAGGAGCCCTTATCTTTTTTATGGCAGCGGGCTTACACTATTTGCAATACGATGTTAAATACCTCTTGCTTTGTATTCCCTTAATCTTTTCTGTTTTCATCACCGAATTATATAAAAAGAATAAAATTCCCTTTGCCAATATTTCATACACATTTGTTGGCTTTGTTTACGTAACCATTCCTTTTTGCTTTTTTCATGCACTGGGATTTTTAAAGGATTGGCATGAATATAACTTCCATTTTCCATTAGCTTTTTTATTGATGCTTTGGGCAAATGATACAGGCGCTTACCTTTTTGGTGTAAAATATGGTAAACGTAAACTTTTCGAGCGTCATTCGCCGAAAAAGAGTTGGGAAGGTTTCTTTGGTGGCGTGTTTACTGCCGTTTTAGTGTCTTTCGGATTATCATTTTTATTTACAGAAAACCAGGCCTGGGTTTGGGCAGGAATGGCGGTTTTAATTGCTTGTTTCGGTACTTTAGGCGATCTAGTAGAATCGATGTTAAAACGCAGTTTAGATACCAAAGACAGCGGTGGTTTACTGCCCGGACATGGTGGCCTGCTCGATCGTTTTGATGGCTTATTATTAGCCGCTCCAGTAGTTTACGCCTATTTGTATTTGATTTTGTATTAGTTTTTGAAAATTAACGGTTAATGCTCCTGGCGGCAATTAGTCCCGCTTTTCGCTTTATCCCAAATAGAAAAAATTTGGGGATGCCGCTGCAATCGGGGTTTAATAACAAAGGTTGGTTACCTAACAATCGGCAATCACTACATAATAATCTCTTTTAACCATAAAACCAGCGTTACTTTTTATCTGTTCCGTTTTCTTTTCGGATGTACAGTTACTAAAGCCCGCTTTCATGAGTAAATCAATCACTGATTCCAATTCATAAAGGGTGAAGCCATATTTTGTGAAAGGCAAATTCTCCATAAAGGTTTTATCAGCAAAACACAACACAAACTTACCACCTGGTTTCAAAACCCTGATGATTTCTCGAATGTAATGATGAGGATCATCCCAAAAGTAAATGGTATTTACCGTAAAAATCTTTTCAAATTGTTTATCGGCAAAAGGTAAATCCATCCCATTGGTTAAATGGATATTTACGGTTCCAACTTTTAAAAAGTCTTGGTTTAATTTCTTTGCTTCAGCAATAATGGTTTCCGAAATGTCTGCACCAAAATATTTCAAATTTTCAGCCTTACGCAACAAATCTGCAATATGCCCGCCATTTCCATGTCCAATTTCAAGAATGTTATCTCCGTCACAGAGACTCAAAGCCTCAATAGCAGCATTGGTCATGCCAATATTACTGGCATTCATGGTTTCGCCAGTTTTAATTCCGTATTCGCCTTCCGGATGACTGAGTTGTTTAGCGATATTTTTTAAATCTTCTTCAGAATGTTGATGCTGCATAAATCAAAACTAGAGATTTAACGGTATTAATTTTTATAACTTTTTAAGGAAACATTACAACATTATTTGATCACCTGAACCGGTTTTTTATTTTCATCAATGGCAACAAAAGTGAAATCGCCGTGTACGGCCAGCTCTCTTCCTTCGGCATACATCTGTTCAATATAAATCTCCACGTTTACTTTTAAGCTCGTATTTCCAACATGGTTTACCTTACCAATAAGTTCAACAATGGTTCCTGCCGGGATGGGTTTTTTAAAATCGATCCGATCGCTGCTCACCGTCACCATAATTTGACGACTAAAGCGGGTGGCCGTGATAAAAGCGACTTCATCCATTAAATGCATGGCCGTACCGCCAAAAAGTGTATCGTAATGATTGGTAGTATTTGGGAAAACAGCTTTAAAAATGCTGGTTTTAGAGTATTCAATTCTTTCTTCTAGGGTCATGATTGGTTTTATAAATATTGCCACGGAAACAAGAGTATGAAGTGAAAATTATGACATCTTCCATTTCTATCAACCTCTGCACTTCCGTGGCAAAAGTATTAATTTATCTGAGGCTCGGTAGCTAAAACTTCTTCTGTTTTGCGCATTGCTTTCGCCGCTTCAACCATTTCGATCAAAGCTTTTTTGGTTTCATCCCAACCACGGGTTTTTAATCCGCAGTCTGGATTAACCCAAAGTTGCTCGGAAGGAATAACTGCTTTTGCTTTCTTTAACAGATGGATCATTTCCTCCCTTTTAGGTACACGAGGAGCGTGAATATCGTAAACCCCCGGACCAATTTCATTTGGATATTTGAAATCGGCAAAGGCATCAAGCAGCTCCATTTGGGAGCGTGAAGTTTCGATTGTGATCACATCGGCATCCATATCTGCAATATTCTGAATAATATCATTAAACTCTGAATAACACATGTGCGTGTGGATTTGCGTTTCATCTTTCACGCTGCTGGCAGAGATACGGAAAGCTTTTACCGCCCAGTTTAAATAGTTCTGCCAATCCGCCTTGCGCAAAGGCAAACCTTCCCTTATCGCTGGCTCATCAATCTGAATAATTTTTATTCCTGCTTTTTCTAAATCTGAAACTTCATCGCGAATGGCCAAAGCAATTTGTGTACAGGTTGCTGAGCGTGGTTGATCGTTACGCACAAAAGACCATTGTAAAATCGTCACCGGGCCGGTTAACATGCCTTTCATATACTTTGAAGTCAACGATTGCGCATAGGTAGTCCATTTTACAGTCATCGGCTGCGGACGGGAAACATCTCCATAAATAATCGGCGGTTTCACACAACGCGATCCATAACTTTGCACCCAGCCATTTTTAGAAAAGGCAAAACCATCCAGCTGCCCTCCGAAATATTCAACCATATCATTTCGCTCAAATTCTCCATGAACCAACACATCCAGGTCGATTTCTTCCTGCCATTTTACAGCCCTAGCGGTTTCATCTGCTATTAAGGTATCGTACTCCTCCTGCGAAAAAGTACCATTTTTCAGTTTGGCCCGCCAGCTTCTCACTTCGGCAGTTTGCGGAAAAGATCCAATGGTAGTGGTCGCAAAGCGGGGCAAATTCAGCGATTGCTGCTTCACTTTTCTCAAAGAAAATGGACTCAGTCTTTCTGCATCGCTATCTTTAAAATTCGATACACGTTCTTTTACCTTTGGATTATGAATTAATTTTGATGTTTTTCTGTTGTTTAAAGCTTTTTTATGCTCTTCAAGTTTTTGCGTGGTAGATGCAGGGCTTTCGTTCGTAATCAGCTTTTTTAATGTAACCACTTCAGCAACTTTTTGCCTGGCGTAGGCTAGCCATTGTTTAATTTCTGGAGATAAGTTTTTATCATCGGTTTCATTCTCTAAATCCACCGGGCAATGGATCAGAGAACAGGAAGGCGCAATCCAAACGCGATCTTTCCCCAGTTTTTGTACGGCATGGTTAATAAGCGATAGGGAATGGTCGTAATCGTTTTTCCAGATATTCCGGCCATCAACTAAACCCAACGATAGCGTCGTGTTTTCATTTAATTTGCTCAAAACTTCTGCCAATTGTTCTTCAGCACGAACCAAATCAATATGTAGCACACTTACCGGAAGCGATACAACCAAATCCAGGTTGTTATCCAATCCTTCGAAATAAGTTGCCAAAACAATTTTTAGCTTTGGAAATGCTTTTTTGATTTCTTTATAGGCATATTCATAGGCTTCTTGCTCTTTTTCAGACAAATCCAAAGTCAAAAATGGCTCATCGAACTGCACATATGCTACATCAAGTGAAACTAATCTGGTTAAAATATCCAGGTAAACCGGAAGAAGATTTTTGATCAGATCAATTTTTTCAAAACCCGCTTCCTTTTCTTTGCCTAGTAAAAGATATGAAATTGGGCCAATTAGCACAGGTTTGGTGATGATGCCCAATTGCTTCGCCTCATAAAACTCGTCGATGATTTTAGTTGAAAATAACTTAAATGGCTGATTTTTGTAGAATTCAGGAACGATGTAATGGTAATTGGTATCAAACCATTTTGTCATTTCCATGGCCACTACATCCAGGCCATCTTTCTGATAACCTCTTGCCATCGCAAAATATAAATCGAGTTCGGAGTTTCCTTTGGTAAGGATAACTTCGTTGTATCGTTTTGGAATTGCGCCAAAAGTTAAGGAATGATCCAGAACGTGATCGTAAAATGAAAAATCGTTGGAAGGAATGATATCAATTCCAGCCTCCTGTTGAAGTTTCCAATTTTCGTGGCGGATGTTTTTTCCTACCTGCAGTACATTTTTGTACCCCGTTTTACCTGCCCAATAGTTTTCGCAGATTTTCTTTAATTCGCGGTGGCTACCAATTCGCGGATAGCCTAAATTTTGCGTTAGCATCTCTTTTAAAGATTAAGTGAATAAATCGTTAAAAGCCCTTAAAGCTATATTTTAGAATGTTTTCTGATAAAAAAAATTGAAAAGTCAGGGCACAGAAAATCCACTCGTGAACAAAAGCTCGGAGAAAAATTAATAAAACGGTTTATTTTATTGTACCTATCAGACCTGACCAGTTTTTTTTTACGCGAAAGCACCGTCAATTCGATATTTGGCAGGTCTCCTGACTTACGCCCCATTTTATCGCCTTCCCATACTTGAAAGTACAGTGGCATGAATGATAAAACAGTTGTTCGATGAACAGCGTTTACAGTTGCGCGACAGCTCGTGATTTACACACGATTCCCTTTTAATTCCAGCATTACACCGGAAACCTCTATCGGTTGATGAAAAATAAAGTTAAGAACTTACATCAATACAAATGTATCGAATAACATGGAGGAATTGTAGTGATTGGCAAATTTTGTTCTGAATTAGTTAAAATTTACGCCTAAAACCTTTCTAATATTTGGCGCATATGCATGTGTAACAAATTTACGGCAAGAATAAAGTAGGTTGATTTCTAATTATATTTGAACATCCAACAAACACCCTAAACTATGATTAAAATACACTTTAGAAAGCTGTGTCTGGCCTTTCTAATTATAAGCAGCAGTTCCTTTGCGCAGGAAGTGCCATCACCAAAATCCCACTTTGGTTTTTCAATCGGCGATGATTATCAACTGGCAACTTACACCCAAACCGAAGCTTATTTTAAGAAACTGGCTGAAACATCAAAACGCGTTAAGCTGGTAGATATCGGTAAAACCGAGGAAGGTAGAAGCCAATATATGCTGATTGTTACTTCCCCTGCAAATCTTCAAAAGTTAGAGCGTTATAAAGCAATTTCGCAGCAGCTGGCCCATGCCGAAATTACGCCTGAGCAGGCCAAAATTTTATCACAAGAAGGAAAAGCAGTAGTTTGGATTGATGGTGGCTTGCATGCAAATGAAACCGTTGGTGCACATCAACTGATTCAAACGGCTTATGAATTTGCTTCCAAAACGGATCCCGAAACGCTGAAAATATTGGATAATGTGATCATTTTGTTTACCCATGCCAATCCAGACGGGCAAGAATTGGTGAGTAGCTGGTACATGAGAGAGAAGGATCCAAAAAAACGCGTGCTTTCTGGTTGGCCAAGGCTTTACGAAAAATATGCCGGGCATGATAACAACCGCGACTTTTTCATGCTGAATTTGAAGGAAACCCAGAATATGGGTCGCCAGTTGTTTGTAGAGTGGATTCCGCAGATCATGTACAACCACCACCAGGCTGGTCCGGCGGGAACAGTTGTTGCCGGGCCGCCGTACCGTGACCCTTTTAATTATGTTTTTGATGCCACCCTCTTGACAAGTTTAGATGCTGTTGGCGCAGCCATGCACACACGACTAAATGTAGAAGCAAAACCTGGTTATACGCAGCGTGGTGGTTCTGTATTTTCTACCTGGTACAATGGCGGTTTGCGAACCACTACTTACTTTCATAATATGATTGGCTTGTTAACTGAAATTGTAGGCAGCCCTACCCCATCAGAAATTCCCTTGGTACCACCACGATTGTTACCTAATAGCGACTCTCCAAATCCGGTTACGCCAAGAAAATGGTATTTCAAAAATTCTATTGATTATTCTGTTTCGTTAAATTATGCGGTGTTGAATTATGCACAGCGTCATGCTGATGAATTGCTTTTCAACATTTATCAAATGGGAAAAAACTCCATTGATAGAGGGAAAAAAGATACCTGGTCATTCTCACCAAAAAAAATAGAAGCCATTAACGCTGCGGCAAAAAAAGGTGGTTCGGGCTCAGCAGATGCCGGTGATTCGGAATTTGGCCCCAGAAGAGCAATGAGCGTAAAATATTTCGATACCGTGATGAATGCACCTGCGAACAGAGATCCGCGGGGTTACATTTTATCAGCTGATCAGGCAGATTTTAATTCAGCGATTAAATTTCTAAATGCGCTGATTAGAACTGGTATTGTGGTGCATAAAGCCACAGCTCCATTTACGGTAGCAGGCAAAAATTATCCGGCAGGAAGTTATGTGGTTAAAACCGATCAGGCTTTCCGTCCGCATGTTTTGGATATGTTCGAGCCTCAGGATCACCCTAACGATTTTAAATACGAAGGTGGTGCACCCATTCCTCCTTACGATGCTGCAGGCTGGACTTTAGCCTACTTAATGGATGTAAAGTTCGACCGGATTCAAAACGATTTCAATGGACCTTTTGAGCGAAATCCCTACGGAAAATTACTGGTTCCGGAAAACAAGGTATCAGGATCGAGCTTCGTTTTAAGTGCAGCTCAGAATGACTCATACACAGCGGTGAACGATTTGCTGAAAAACAAAATAGAGGTTTACCGTTCTAATGAAAATGGCGATTTCTATGTTTCTTCAGCCGGAAAATCGATCCTTGAAAAAGCCAATGTGAAATTAAAATCGGCTTCGGCACCGAAGGACAAAACGAAAGTTACGGCCGCCAGAATAGCGTTATGGGACAATTACGGTGGCTCAATGGCTTCGGGTTGGATGCGTTTCATTATGGAACAGTACCACTATAATGCAACGGTGATTTATCCTCAGGATATCGATGCCGGTAACCTGAAGTCGAAATACGACGTGATCATTTTCGTTGGCGGAGCAATTCCTTCAGTTCAGGCTGGTGGTTTTGGTTCAAGAAATTTCGGACCGAAAGCCGAAGAAATCCCTGAAGAATATAGAAATCGTTTGGGCAGAATCACTGCAGATAAATCTATCCCTCAGTTGAAAAATTTTTTGGAAGCTGGCGGAAATGTAGTCACCATTGGCAGCAGCACCAGTTTGGCTTATCATTTAAATCTTCCTGTTCGCAATGCAGTTGTAGAGATTGTGAATGGCGAAGAAAAAAGGCTTCCTGCAGAGAAATATTATGTTCCTGGAAGTGTTTTAAATGTAGCTGTGGATACCAGGCAACCTGCAGTTTGGGGAATGGAAAAAGAGGCTGATGTTTATTTTGACAATAGTCCGGTGTTTAAATTAACTGGCGATGCCATTACAACAGGCAAAATTAAACCGCTCATGTGGTTTGAATCTGCCACACCTTTGCGCAGCGGCTGGGCCTGGGGCCAAGCCTACTTACAAGATGGAGTAACCGCTTTTGAAGCTCAGGTTGGTAAAGGAAAATTATTGGCTTTTGGTCCGGAGATTGCTTTCAGGGCGCAAACACATGGAACCTTTAAGCTGATTTTTAATCAGTTGTATAAGTAGAAATGTGATAAACGAACAAAGCCACCCAAAGGTGGCTTTGTTCGTTTACTGAATAGTAATTATTTTTTTGAAAATATCCTCAGTTCGTTATTGTTTACGTAGTAAAGGTTATCAGATACATGATCAATTTCATAAATTGGTTTCGTATTATCAATCGCAATTTTATCTGTCTCTTCGCCTGTAGCCTTATTTACTTTCACTAGATAGTTGTTTTCATCAGCTTCGCCACGGGCAAAAATATAAGCGAAGTCGTTGTTTTGTTTTAAAGCTTTAAACCTCGAATCTACACGGTTTAATACGGTTGCGCCAATAGCTTGCGATATACCACTGTTAACGGCAGCTTTATTTTTTAAACGCTCACGTGAAGATTCAGAAAGCAAGTATTTTTCACTTAAATTTCCGTTTGCATCTCTTGAAACATAAGTTGCTTCAGAAAATCCCTGCTGTAAACCAGATTTTACACCCAGATAAGACATGCTAACAAGGCTACCTACTTTAAGTAATTTTCTTGAGGCTGCGCCAGGTTCCTTATAAGTTTTCTGAAATTTAACCGTTCCATTTTTGTTTACACCAATCACTTCGTTTTCTCCGGTTAACGAAACGCCCCAATCAAATAAGCCTAAAGTTGATAATGCTTTATCATTTTTTACCTTTATTTTCGCAAAGGCTTCTGGTTTTTCAACTGCTGTTGGATCAAACTTGTATATTTTTTCATCGTTAAAAACTAAGAAAGATTTGGTTGATTCATCAAAAGCATGAAGTAAAGGTAGTTTTGGATCAAACTTGATATTTCCTTTCCAGATTTTTTTTCCGGTAGTGTAATCAACCATGTTGCCATAAGTTCCTGTTAAATAAAATACTTTGTTGTTGTCAATTTTATTCAGAAAATATACCGGATCAGTTTTGTCATCGCTAATTTCTATGAAGTTTTTCCACTTCTGTTTGCCATCGCGATCAATCAGGCTCATCTCATTATCAGCAATATATAGATAGTCATTGTCGATTGGAATCACTTGTTTAATGTCATCGCCTTTGGCATCTTTTTTCCAAATTTTTTGACCCGTGCTATAATCAAAAAAGTTAAAGCCGTTGGAGTGGGCAACTAAAAATTTATTGCCCCAGTCTTCGATATATGAAACGTATTTTGTGGATGTCATCTTTAAAAATTGGTGCTCCGGTTTGCGTATTCAGGGCGTTTAAGGCTCTTTTTGCAGAGATTAAACTTCCGGCATTCCGCATGGTAATAATATGTTTGTTATCGTTCGATAAGTAAAAGCGATGTACATTTTCTTTAACATCCCAAGCAACTTTTCCAGTTTCCTTATCTAGCTTGAATAAATGATTGTTTATTGTGGCATAAATGGCATCGCTTGTAGCAACTACTTCATCCTTGGTAGCCATTTTAGAAAGGCCTAAGCCTATGCTATTGGCAACGGAATTAGCAAGTAGGGCTTTTAGCATGCCCTCTTTGGTTCCCACTACGGTCATCCATTTATCTTTGCCTGTTTTTGGATCAAAAAGCACGCATTTAAAATCTTTACCTTCAGTAACTAAAAAGAGAAATTTTTCATCACTAGTAATATACTGGCTCAGTACGAGTCTGTAAGTTGTTGTGCCTGAATTGAATAAGATTTTACCATCAAGTGAATTAATGATAACATCCTTTCCATTAATGTTGGCTTGAATAAAAGGTGTGTTTTCTAAAAAGCTCAATTGATCAGACGGCTGAAAAATTTTAAGCAAATCAGGGTCGCTTAATGCTTCATTGGCTTTAGATAATTTTGTAGCGGCACTCATTTTTCCGATCTGTTCGTCGGTAATACTCCAATCAATTTTATTGGTTTGCGGATTGAATTCTGAAACTTTATCGGCTTCTTTAACAATGATATTTCCAGTTAAATTATCCAGAATAATAGACTGGATTTTAGTGTCGAATTTTGATACATAATCTGCTTGTCGTTGTGCGGAAGCGCCAAAATATAATCCGGTTAAATACAAACATGTAAAAAGCGTTTTTTTCATAATAATTAAATATTGGTTTAACTAGATCATAAAAATCAATGCCAGGTTTTCAATTGCCTTATTAGTAATGGATTATGATTTTTAGAATATTTGAAAGGGTAAATTTTTCCCCGTGTTTGTGTAAAGAATTGCTTATTTTGAGATTAGTTGGCTTTTTACTTTTCGTTTACCATCTCTAATCCGTTAGCGCTTATTTTTACATTATGAAAGTAGAAATCTGGTCGGATGTAATGTGTCCGTTTTGCTATATCGGTAAGCGTCATTTTGAGCAAGCCATTAATAAATTGCCTTTTAAGGATGAAATTGTTGTGGATTGGAAAAGTTATCAGCTGACTCCTGAGTACCATAATACCAATAATGAAACCATTTATGATTATTTGTCGCGAAGCAAAGGGATGCTAATTGAACAGGCCAAACAAATGACTAAACAAGTGGTTGATATGGCGGCAAATGCTGGATTAACAATCAATTTTGATACAAATGTTCCTGCTAATACGTTCGATGCACATCGCTTAATTCATTTAGCTGCAAAAAAGGGCTTACAGGATTTGGCTGAAGAAAAACTGTTTGAAGCGCATTTTGTGAATAGCAGAAACATTGGTGAAAAAGACGTGCTGATTGATATCGCTTCTGAGATTGGTTTAGATAAAAATGAAACTGAACAGGTTTTAAATGGCGATCAGTTTGCTGAGGCTGTTCGTTATGATATTTATGAAAGTCAGAATTTGGGTATTCGTGGAGTACCTTATTTCGTAATGGACAGGAAATATGGTGTTTCTGGCGCACAACCTGTAGAAGCTTTTACTGAGGCATTGACGCAAAGTTTCACGGAATGGAAATCGGCACAACCTAAAACACAAATTACTTCGCTAAATACAAATAATGATGCCGTTTGTGATGAAAATGGCTGTGAGATATAGGCTTCCGTCACTGCGAGGCACGAAGCAATCTCAATGCTTTTGGTATTGTAGTGATCGTTATAGGATTGCCTCGTACCTCGCAATGATGATTTCGGAAAGGAGTTACCTATTCCCATTCTTCAAGGGCGTTAGCAAATACTCCAAGCCATTAACCCTAATTTCGAACATGGTTGCCATCAAATCGCCCAGCTTGCCTTTTGGAAAACCCTTATCCTTGTACCAAAGCAAATAACTTTCAGGGATGTTACAAATCAAATAACCCTTATATTTTCCATAGGGCATTTGCATTTTCACTAAATCAAGTAATAGGGTTGGATCCATTTTAATCAATTAGCTCTAAAGTTTGGATAGCCTCTTCAACCGTACTCACATTATCAAAAGCGATACGAAGAGTGTTCTTAACTTCCTTTAAATTACACATCCGTGGATGATTTTGAGCAAAGGTTAAAATCTTCGTAAAAGTATTAGAATCGAAATAAGCCGATTGTTTATCACTCAAAAAATATCCCCGTAAACTGTTTTTCTTAAAACTGATTTTCTCGAAGCCTAATTTTTTGCCCAGCCATTGCAAACGTACCACGCTTAGCATGGTTTTCACCTGTGGTGGCACCGGACCAAATCGATCGGCTAAATGTTTTTCAAATACCGCTAGTTCCGTTTCATTATCAAGCTTAGAAAGCTCGGTGTATAAGTTATAGCGCTCCGTAATATTGGTAATATAGGCGTCGGGAATGTAAAGCTCCAGATCGGTATCAACCTGAGTGAAGCCAACAAATGGACGAGCGGGCTCATTTTCAAACAAACCTTTAAATTCAGCTTCTTTTAATTCCTGAATGGCCTCATCCAAAATTTTATGGTACATTTCAAAACCAATTTCGGCAATGAAACCGCTTTGCTCTGCACCCAATAAATTCCCGCTGCCGCGAATATCTAAATCTCGCATGGCTACATTAAAGCCACTACCTAAATCAGAAAATTCTTCAATGGCGCTCAATCTTTTTCTGGCTTCAGAAGTTAAAGTTGATAAAGGTGGCGACAATAAATAACAGAATGCTTTTTTGTTGCTACGGCCCACGCGACCACGCATTTGGTGCAAATCGCTCAAGCCGAACATGTGTGCATGATTGATGATAATGGTGTTGGCATTCGGAATGTCCAAACCAGCTTCAATAATCGTAGTAGCCACCAATACATCTTTTTCTCCATTGATAAAATCAAGCATCACGTCCTCCAGTGCATCGCCATCTAGCTGACCATGGGCAATACCAATCCTGGCTTTTGGCACTAATTTTTGAATCATCCCGCCTAATTGCATCAAATCATTCACCCGGTTATGGATGAAGAAAACCTGTCCGCCACGGTCCAGCTCAAATTGTACCGCTTCTTGAATTAGTTTATCATTGAAAACATGTAGTTCGGTGCTAACCGGCTGCCGATTTGGTGGTGGCGTACTGATGATCGATAAATCACGGGCACCCATTAAAGAAAAGTGTAAAGTTCTCGGGATTGGCGTTGCGGTAAGGGTTAGCGTATCTACATTTACCCGAACAGCTTTCAGCCTTTCTTTTGCCGTTACACCAAATTTCTGCTCCTCATCAATAATCATGATACCCAGATCTTTGAACTTCACATCCTTGCTGAGCAAACGGTGTGTGCCAATCAAAATATCAACCTTTCCGGCTGCGGCTTCGGCTAAAGTATCTTTAATCTGTTTATTGGTTTTGAATCGGTTGATATAATCTACCGTAACCGGAAAATCTTTTAACCTAGAAGAAAATGTTTTAAAATGTTGTAAAGCCAGAATGGTTGTAGGAACCAAAATTGCAGCTTGTTTTCCTTCGGCAACGGCCTTAAAAGCTGCACGAACAGCGATTTCTGTTTTGCCAAAACCCACATCACCACAAACCAAACGATCCATCGGATGTGGAGATTCCATATCCTTTTTCACATCTTGAGTGGCTTTTAACTGATCAGGAGTATCCTCATAAATAAAAGAAGCTTCCAGCTCAGTTTGTAAATATCCATCAGGCGAAAAAGCGGTACCTGCCTGGGTTTTACGTATCGCGTAAAGCTTGATTAAATCCCGGGCAATGTCTTTAACTTTTTTTTTTGTTGTTTTCTTGAGTTTATCCCACGCGTCGGTACCCAGTTTATTCATTTTAGGTACACCACTTTCTTTACCGCTGTATTTCGCAATGCGATTTAGCGAGTTAATGTTTACATAAAGCAAATCGTTATCAGCGTAAATCAAACGGATCATTTCTTGTGTTTTTCCGTTTACCTCTACCTTCTCTAACCCAGCGTACTTTCCAATACCATGATCAATGTGCGTCACATAATCGCCTGATTTCAGCTCACGAAGATCTTTAAGTGTAATGGCCTGACTCTTCTGATAACCCTTTTTAAGTTTGTATTTATAGTAACGATCAAAAATTTGATGATCGGTGTAAAAAGCAGTCTGAATTTTCGGATCAACAAAACCCTCACGCAACATGCTGTTTATTGGGGTAAACTTTGCGGTTTTATCGATATCTTCTAAAATGGCGTATAAACGCTCAATTTGCTTGGGCGAATCAGTAAAAATGAAGTTTACAATTCCCTCCTTTTCATTTTCTTTTAAATTGTGGATTAAGAGGTTAAAATCCTTATTAAACGATGGCTGCGGTTTGGTTTCGAACTCGAAGCGATGATCTGTTTTATAAAAGAACTGCTTTCCAAACTCAACCAGCGGAAAATCATGCAAATGATCGCCTAATAATTTTTCATCGCTGAAAGCAAATTTAGGGTCGATCCATTCCGGATTCTGATTTTTATCCGCCGCAGGCAAGGCTTTCCAAAGTTCAACCGCCTTTTTGTAACCCGCCTTAACAATATCTAAAGTAAACTCTACATCCTTAAACCAAAGTTGCGTATCGGGATCAATGTAATCGAGAATGCTGATGTTGCTTTCCGTTAAAAACTTCGCCTGTACGTTCGGTACAATGGTAAGCGATTTCACATCGGTCACCGAAAGCTGACTTTCAATTTCGAAACTTCTGATGCTTTCTACTTCATCGCCAAAAAACTCGATGCGATAAGGTAAATCAGCAGAAAAAGAGAAAATATCTACAATACCACCACGAATTGAAAACTGGCCAGGCTCGTAAACAAAATCCCGTCTGTCGAAATCGTAATCAATTAAAAATTCATTGATAAAATCGATGCCCAGTTTAGCGCCTAAAGAAATCTCCAGTGTGTTTTTTTCTAAAGCAGAGCGATCAATTACCTTCTCAGCAATGGCTTCAGGATAAGAAACCACAATTTTTCCATATTCCGAATCGTGATTCAACTCATTTAATACTTCTGCTCTGGCCAAAACATTGGCCGTATCTACCTGTGTAAAATCAAAAGATTTCCGGTAAGAAGATGGGAAAAGTAAAACCTGCTTATCTAAAACACTTTCAAGGTCTGACTGGAAATAAGCGGCTTCTTCCCTATCTGGGAGCACAAAAAACAATGGTTTATGCAGTAAAAAATAAGAGGAAAGTGCAACAATGGCATCAGCAGAACCCACCAATCCCTTCAGTTGTATCTTTGGGTTTTTGGTACTGTTCAACGCTTTGGTAAACTCGGTTACCCTATCGTCGGTTTTGTATCTGTTTATTAAATCACGAATGTTCAAGGCACAAAAATAAGCTTATCTTTTATATTTAACCGCAAACTTTGTTAAAGGTTTTTTAAGTTTGTGCGTAGTTTCTCGTGTTCCAATCCTCATTCGTCGGTTTAAATTTGCGGTTCGTCGAATAAACATATATCCCTGTAACAAAGCCGGGCTCCAATCCTCTAAATTATATAAATTGAAAGCATGAAACACTTAAAAAACTTTCCACTAGAACTGGTGTTCTGGGCGACAGCTTTAGTGTTACTGGCAACAGCAAACAGTCATGAGCATCACTTTACACTTTGTCCGCTGGCTAATTTGGGCTACGAGGGTTGGTGTCCGGGATGCGGTTTGGGAAGGTCGATCAGCCATATTTTTCATGGCGAATTTGGCGAGAGTTTTTCCCAACACTGGTTTGGCTTTCCAGCACTTTTAATTATACTTTACAGAATTTACACATTGATTAGAGATAAGAAAAAATTTAAAATTCAAACAACAAATACATAGCAACCATGGATATATTTCAATCGCCTTTAATGTCGTTACCAGGTATAACGCCAGAAGAATATGCATACTTACAACAAGCTACAACAGGTTTAAATGAGCAACAGTTACGTAATTTCTTAATGATTTACGGTAGCCGCAGAAAGCAACCATCAGAAATTTTATTGCTGGCTTTAATCGGATTTTTAGGATTCGCCGGAATCCACCGTTTTGTAATCGGCCAGATTGGAATGGGAATCTTATATTTCTTTACTGGCGGATTATGTATGATCGGTACCATTGTAGATGTAATTAACCACAAAAACCTGGCTTTTGAGTACAACCAAAAAATGGTTTTCGAAAGCTTACAAATGGTAAGAATGGGTGGTGGCTTTCAACAAGCTTAATATTTTTTAAATCATTTGAAAGCAAGGACAGCATCATTTTTTAAATGTCAGCCCCGTTCCATAGGAACTCCTTTGGAGCTATTCACTACAAGCCCGCACCCGAAGAAAAACCGGGGCGGGCTTTTCGTTGCTATCGGGTTTAGCTTGTAAGTATTGAATAAGAATTTAAGCAGCAATCGTTTTAAACATCGTCATCTCGATTGAAGCGCAATTCGTACCAACTTTGTTTGGTAGAGGAACAGAGCGATTCTTGGACAGGATATACAGATTTAAAAGATTTAGCTGCGCTGAGCACTTCGTGGTTCTCGGCTTCGCTCGAAATGACGGATTTTCTTCAATTAGACGACTTAAGATCCGAGTTTTTTAATTCAAATCTTTACTCCAAAACCTGAAATTATATATCTTTATGCCATGAGATTATCAGAAATAACGAATTATCTGGAGAGCATTGCACCTTTAAATTATCAGGAAGATTACGACAATTCTGGTTTGATTGTTGGCGATCCTAAAATGGAAATTCGAGCGGCACTTGTAGCATTAGATTGCATTGAAAGTGTGGTAGATGAAGCCATTTCAACAGGTTGTAATCTCATTATTACCCATCATCCTATTGTTTTTAAAGGACTGAAAAAACTCAACGGCAAAAATTACGTAGAGCGTGTGGTGCTCAAAGCCATCAAAAATAATATTGCTTTATATGCCATTCACACCAATTTAGATGCCATTCATACCGGCGTAAATGCCCGTATTTGCGAACGATTGGGTTTAACCGGAACAAAAGTACTTTCACCAAAACCAGGTTTGCTGAAGAAACTGGTTACTTATTGTCCACAAGCTCAGTCAGAACAATTACGTTCTGCTTTATTTTACGCTGGTGCTGGCAATATTGGCAACTATAGCGAATGTAGCTTTAATGCTGATGGTTTCGGCACGTTTAAGGGTAATGAAGATGCTGATCCTTTTGTTGGTGAAAGAGGCATTCGTCACAGAGAAGCAGAAGTGCGGATTGAGGTAGTTTACCCAACTCAGGCAGAAAGGAAAATTTTAGTAGCACTTTTTGAAAATCACCCTTATGAAGAAGTTGCCTATGACATTTACAAATTGGAAAATAAACACCAACTGGTGGGTTCGGGAATGGTAGGCTGGTTAGAATATGATATGGACGGCTATGATTTCCTGCATCTGGTAAAAGACAGGATGCAGGCTAAAGTGGTTAGGCATACTGATATGATTGGTAAACGAATTAAAAAAGTTGCCGTTTGCGGAGGTTCAGGAAGTTTTCTTTTAAAGGATGCAATTGCTGCCGGAGCTGATGCATTTATCACCGCTGATTTTAAATATCATGAGTTTTTTGATGCAGAGGAAAAAATCATCATTGCTGACATCGGACACTTTGAAACTGAACAATTTACCTCAAATTTATTGCTTGAAATTATTCAGAAAAAATTTACTAACTTTGCAATCCGTTTAACGGAGCAAAATACAAACCCCATAAATTACTTGTTTTAATGGAACAAACCGTAGAACAAAAGCTAAAAGCTTTATACGAATTACAAAATATCCACACCAAAATTGATAAAATCCGTCAGGTACGTGGCGAATTACCAATGGAAGTTGCCGATTTAGAGGATGATGTTTTAGGATTAGAAACTAGAATTTCAAAAATCAAAGGCGAGCTTGATGATCTTGAGGATTCAATCGTAACCCGTAAAAATACAATCAAAGATGCTCAGGCAGCTATCAAAAGATATGATTCTCAATTAAAAGAAGTTAAAAATAACCGTGAATACGATGCTTTAACTAAGGAGATCGAGATTCAGGGTTTAGATATCCAGGTTTCTGAGAAAAAAATTAAAGAACATGGTTTCGAAATCACTTCAAAAACTGAAATTTATGAAGCTGCTAAAGCTGAATTAGATGGCAGAAAGAAAGATTTAGATGTAAAAAAAGGTGAATTAGATGTAATTACTGCTGAGACTGAAAAAGAAGAGCAGGATTTACAAAAGAAAGCTGATAAAGCAGAGCCTCAAATTGAAGAGCGTTTATTGGTTGCTTACAAACGTTTACGCAAAAATGCGGTTAACGGTTTAGCAGTGGTAACCATCGATCGTGATTCTTGCTCAGGTTGTTTTAACCAAATTCCACCTCAACGTCAGTTAGATATTCGTCAACGTAAAAAAATTATCGTTTGCGAACACTGCGGTCGTATTTTGGTAGATGAGGCTTTAACTCACGAAGTAGCAGAAGCTTAAGCGCTTACAAAACTTATTTGAAACGTCCCGATTAATGTCGGGACGTTTTTTGTTTATACACGAAACAAGAATAAGTTTTTTGCGTTATTTGTAGATGTTTTTTAAATGGCGAATATTTTATTCTCCTTCTACAATATAAAATGAATACCATCGAATGATAAAATCTTTCCGCCTTGCTACGTTCTTCCTGTTGCTCTCGCTTCCTTTATCGCTTTTTGCAAATTTCGATTTTAATGCCAATTGTTTAAATGCATACAGGAGTATTTTCGAACTAAAGCTAGGTAATGCCAAAGCTTATATTTCAACAGAAAAAAAGCAGCATCCCAAAAATTCAATCATTCCGTTGTTAGAAAACTATGTAGATTATTTCACAATCATCACTTCTGAAAGCAAAGCCGATTTTGATCGCCTAAAAGGCAACAAGTCAGCCAGGCTTGATCAAATTAGTGATGATGATAAATCTTCACCATATTACCTTTATGCTCAGGCTGAGATCAATTTGCAGTGGGCACTGATTCATGGCAGGTTTGGAGAATATTTTAATGCGGCGATGTGCATTAAAAGAGCAAATAGTATGTTACAGGATAATGCAAAGAGGTTCCCCAATTTCCACCTTAATTTAAAGGGTTTAGGATTAATTAACGTTGTGCTGGGGAATATGCCTGATGGTGCTTTAAAAACAGCATTATCGACTTTTGGCATTAAAGGTAATCTACAAGGCGGTTTAGATATGTTTGAAAAACTGGCACAAAACCTACCCAAATCATCCTACGAACCGTTCTATGAAGAAGTGATTTTTTATTATGCCTATGTACTTACTGACGTTGCACACAGCTCATCGGCCTATGCTAAAACCATGAAGTATACGGAAAGAATTGCCGACACCAGTTTACTTAAAAGTTATTTACAAAGTTATGTCTGCATTAAAAACGCCCATAACGATGAGGCCATCAGTATCCTCTCCAAAAAACCGGATGGTAATTTGTATCAGCCTTTCCCCTATTTGGATTACCTTGAGGGCATCGCCCATTTAAATAAATTAGACTTTAGTGCAGCTAACCATTTCAACCGCTTTCTACAAACAAATAAGGGTGTGAATTACATCAAAGATACAAACCTCCGTTTGGGTTGGATTGCGCTGCTGAAGGGTGATAAAACTGGCTATACAAGCTACACGACTAAAGTCATCAATAATGGCTACACTTATAATGAAAAGGATAAGCAGGCTAAAAACGAAGCGAGTGCAGCTCCACCTTCAATTGATTTATTAAGGGCAAGGCTATTGTATGATGGAGGGTACCTATCGAAGGCATTACAGCAACTTTCTGATAAAAATACCAGTGATTTTGCCAGTGATCGCGATAAAACTGAATTTAACTATCGTTTAGGCCGTATATGCGATGATCAGGGAAAAGATGATCAGGCGTTGGCAGCTTATCAGGCAACTATAAATCAGGGCAAAACGTTGAAATATTATTTTGCGGCGAATGCAGCATTACAAATGGGCAAAGTTTACGAGAAGCGGAAAAACACAGCTAAAGCAAAAGAGGCTTTCAATACCGCCATATCAATGAAAAACCATGAGTATGAAAGTAGTATTGAAAGCCAGGCCAAAGCAGGTTTAAAACGGCTAAATTAAAAGCGATAAACGAATGCATTGATGTGCATGCCCGCGCCAACAGATGCAAAAACAGCCACATCGCCAGCTTTTACTTTATAGCCTTTAACTTGTTCTTTTAATACCAGATCCAACAACGTCGGAACGGTTGCCACAGAGCTATTTCCAAGCCAGGAAATCGTCATTGGGACTAAATTATCAGGAACCGTATCTTTATCATAAAGTTTGAATAATCGTTTCATAATCGCTGTGTCCATTTTTCCATTGGCCTGATGAACGAATACGATGTTAACATCTTCCACGCTTAAGCCTGCTTTATCGATTGCTTTTTTAATCACTTGAGGAACTTGGACTACGGCAAACTCATAAAGCTTCCGCCCATTCATTTTCAGGTAAAAATTACCACTGGTTTCTTCCGGATGTGATCCTTTACCCATCACCAACAGGTTGCTGTAATTTACCGCATGGGTTTCGGTCTTATGGGCTAAAATTCCTTTCTTTTGATTTTCTTCTTCCTTTGCTTCATAAATAACAGCACCGGCGCCATCAGAAAAGATCATGCTGTCGCGATCATGCGGATCGATGATTCTACTCAATGTTTCTGCTCCGATAACCATCACCCGTTTAGCATCACCACTTTTAATGTAATAATCAGCCTGGATTGATCCCTGAACCCATCCAGGGCAGCCAAAAATAGTGTCGTAAGCCACACAATCGGGATTTACAATTCCAAGCTGTTGCTTTACTTTTGCAGCCAGCGAAGGTAAGATGTCGATGCGGTTACTTCCTAAAGGGATATCGCCAAAATTGTGGCAAAAGATGATGTAATCTAATGTTTCTTTGTCAATGCCTGCATTGTCGATTGCTTTTTGAGCTGCTAACGCACCAATATGATTGCTCAATTGTTCCGGACAGGCATATCTACGTTCTACAATTTCGGTAATTTCAGAGAACTTATGGATAATCTCTGCATTCTCTTTTTCTAAACGCGTTCCATTCTCAAAAAAAGTTGAGTTTAAGAATTCGTTACCAGAAATAATATTCTCAGGAATGTAACTTCCGGTGCCGGTAATTACCGTATTTATTACTTTGCTCATAAATTATAATACCGCATACTAAAACGGTATGTAGTATAAAACTATGGTTAATAAATTAGATAAGGAAATTTTTTAAGAAAAATCATCTATCAAAAAAACAAAAAGCTCCTTTGGGCCGTGTGCGCCTAATACCAAAGTCTTTTCAATGTCTGCAGTTCTGCTTGGTCCGGTGATATTACTAATCATTGATGGGATCTGGTTGCCATATTTATTTTTAAGCAGTTGGAACCCATCTTTTAAATCTAAAACCAGCTGACTTGTTCTGGCAATTACGATATGATGGTGAGGAAAAATACTTAAGCGTCTGCCGGCAGCACTTTGGTTACTCACCATTACACTTCCGTTTCTCGCAATCAGCGCTTCACATAAAGTAATGCCAACTTCAGCTTGCTCAAAATCTTTATCAGTTTGGTAAAAAGGAAATTCGTATTTTGATAAAAAGGCCTGAAGCTCTGGTTCCCAACAGTAAATTTTACGCCATTTGAATTTATCGGCCAACTGAAGCATATTCTCAAAAAAATCAATTCCATCTTCACAAAAAATAAAGTTCCCTGAAATGGCGGTGAGTTGCTCAGCAAATAAGATTTCAAGCTCATCGTTATTTTTTTTATACAAAGGACTTTCCTCGAGATTTGGATAAGGGTTTTCACGTTTTTCTAAAAGTGCTTTTCTTATCTTTTTCAGTATTTGTTCTTTCGCGGTCGTGTTATCCTTCATTGTATAAAAAAATAAAACCTTGAATTTTTTAGGTTCAAGGTTTCAAACTTATGTATAATTGTTTTTATATGCAATTAGCATATTTTTTACGCTTTATCCGAAGCTGGATTGATCCCTTTAACTTCTTTATTGATATCAGTATCGCTCACACCATCATGAATAAGACCTTCGGCAGCGGGGCTTTGATCGCCAGTTCCGTTTACGAATTCATCATAAGTGGTACGCGTATCGAAAGGACGTTTACCTAAAATTTCTTCTAAATCGGCCTGGAATAAGATTTCTTTTTCCAATAATTTCTGCGCCAATTTTTCCAAACCATCTTGTTTATCAAGCAGTAACTGTTTGGTTTTGATATATACATCGCCAATCAGCTTACGCACCTCAACATCAATTAATTCTGATGTTTTCTCAGAATATGGTTTATTAAAGTTGTATTCATTTTGAGGGTCGTGGAAAGAAACATTACCAACTGCTTCATTCATACCATAAATGCTCACCATGGCGTAAGAAAGTTTGGTAATGCGTTCCAAGTCGTTTTGCGCTCCTGTAGAAATCTTGCCAAAAGTAATATCTTCAGCAACACGTCCGCCCATTGTCATACACATACCGTCAATTAACTGCTCAGTTGTATATAAGAACTGCTCTTTTGGTAAATATTGTGCATAACCTAAAGCTGCAACACCACGAGGAACGATCGACACCTTAACCAAAGGATCTGCATGTTCTAAGAACCAGCCTGCAATAGCATGACCTGCCTCATGATAAGCTACGATTCGTTTCTCTTCAGGAGAGATAATTTTATTTTTCTTTTCTAAACCACCAATTACGCGGTCAATTGCATCCTGAAAATCTTGCATATCAACCTGCTCTTTATTTCTACGGGCGGCAATTAATGCAGCTTCGTTACAAACATTTGCAATTTCAGCACCTGCAAAACCTGGTGTTTGTGCTGATAATTTCTTGGCATCTACTTCTTCAGCCGTTTTAATTGGTTTTAAGTGAACATTAAAAATATGCTCACGGCCAACTAAATCTGGTTTATCGATTGAAATTTGTCTATCGAAACGACCTGGACGCAATAATGCAGAGTCCAATACATCCGGACGGTTGGTTGCAGCAAGAATAATGATACCTGAATCTGTTCCGAAACCATCCATTTCAACCAATAACTGGTTCAATGTATTTTCACGTTCGTCATTTCCGCCCATTACACTATTTTTTCCACGAGCACGGCCAATGGCATCCACCTCATCAATGAAGATGATACATGGCGCTTTGTCTTTAGCTTGCTTAAACAAATCCCGAACACGTGAAGCACCTACCCCAACAAACATTTCCACAAAATCAGATCCTGATAAAGAGAAAAACGGAACCTGAGCTTCACCCGCTACGGCCTTCGCCAATAAAGTTTTACCCGTACCCGGAGAACCAACAAGCAATGCGCCTTTTGGTATTTTACCACCCAGATTGGTGTATTTTTTAGGGTTTTTTAGGAAATCGACAATTTCCATTACCTCTTGTTTTGCTTCTTCTAATCCGGCAACATCGTTGAAAGTAATGTTTACCTGGCTTTCTTTATCGAACAACGTAGCTTTAGATTTGCCGATGCTGAAGATCTGACCACCGCCAGCGCCACCGCCGCCCATTCTGCGCATCATAAAAATCCAGAAACCGATTAGTAATAACAATGGTAAACCGATGTTAACCAATAAGCCCAAAAACGGGTTACTACGACTTTCTTTCTCTGCTAAAATTTTGGGCTGGGTTGCAGGAAGATCTTTTTGAGATTCAGCCAGTTGTTTATCCAAACCATCCATAGTGCCTGCATTGAAATAAACAATCGGTCCGCTGTTGGCTGTAGCAAATCTGCTGGTGCTTTTATATTTTTGATATTCTGGCTTATCAAGCGCAGCTTTTTTAATATAAACCTCAACCTTTACAAGGTCTTCACTTTTATAGGCAACTAATTTTTCAACGTCACCAGTCAAAAGCATTTTACTTTCGAATTCTGGGTAATCAATTTTTTTACCACCATCTCCTGAGAACAGCACTTGAGCAGCTATAATGGCTACAATAATGGCTGCATAAACCCAAAAGATGTTAAACTTTGGTCCTTTTTGTGGTTTTTTCGGGATATTGGGTATTCTTTTTCCCGGTTTTTTGTTTTCGTTCGTATTTTGATTATCGTTCATTTGTCTTTTTCAAAATGGTTTTGGTAGGTTATGCGCTTTGGTAATTTGTGCTCTCGGCATCGCCCCATAATTCTTCAATGCCATAAAAATGGCGTTTTTCGGTTTTAAAAATGTGCACAACCACATCGAAATAATCCAGAATAATCCAGTCAGCAGATTCGAAACCTTCCTTATGTCTTGGGTCGGTTTGAGTTGCTTTAAAGATTTCCTTTTCTACGCTATCGGCAATTGCTTTAACTTGTGTGCCAGAGTTGGCACTAGCAATAATAAAATAATCCGCTACAGAGGTATGAATATTTGTTAGATCTAACCGCACTATATCTTCTCCTTTTTTTTCCTGAATGCCGTGAACGGCTATCTCAGAAAGGTATGTAGAAAGGGCTACTATTTTCTTTTTTACCATTAAAATGCTTTAATTTTGGAATTACAATATTATAAATTCAACACTTGCAAAATAACACTTTTTCAACACTATTTGTTGGTCAAAATTTAATCAAATTAAAAGAAGTTGATTCTACTAATAATTATTTAAAAGAATTACTGTCAAAATCCGAGCCATTACCAGAAGGCACTGCAATTATGGCAGATAATCAGTTTGCAGGTAGAGGGCAGCAAAATAGCGTTTGGCAAACCGAAGAAGGAAAAAACATAAGTGCAAGTATCTATTTAAGGCCTTCATTCCTGGCTTTACACAAACAGTTCTACCTTAATATAGCTGTTAGTTTAGCCGTTAGCGATGCCTTGTCACACTTTATCCCGCAAGGCATTAAGATAAAGTGGCCGAATGACATTTATTATCTTGATAAAAAATTAGGCGGAATACTGATCGAAAATACGCTGACAGGCTCATCATTCAAATCATCAGTTATTGGCATTGGGTTAAATATCAATCAGGAACATTTTTCTGAAGAAATAAGTTTTAAATCAACGTCTGTATTTCAAATTTTACACAGCGAAGTTCAGTTAGAAGTCATTATGGAGAAATTATTCGTCTTTATGGAAAAATACTACCTAATTTTGAAATCAGGAAAATTTAGTATTTTACATGATATTTACCTGCAAAGGCTTTATAGATTTGGTATAACTGGGATTTATAAACAAGGTGGAGAGGTTTTTGAAGGGATAATTAATGGAGTTGAAGAAAGTGGGCTACTGCTGATGAATGTTGGCGGAACTCAAAAATCATTTAACTTTAAAGAAATTGAATTTACACACACAAAATAAACACACAATGAAAAGAATCACCCTGGCGCTGTCAATGGTATTATTTACTGTTGCTGCGGCTTTTGCGCAAATTGAAAAACCAGTAACCTGGTCGTATGCGGCAAAAAAAGTTAGTAAAACTGAAGCGGTTTTGTATTTAAAAGCAACCATTGATGATAAGTGGCACATTTACTCACAAAATGTTAAAGATGGCGGCCCAGTTAAAACAACTTTTGCTTTTTCTCCATCAAAAGATTTTGCTTTGGTAGGAAAAACAGCTGAACCGAAAGCAATCACTAAGTATGAGGATACCTTTAAAATGAATGTGAGCTATTTCGAAAAATCTGTGGTCTTTCAACAAAAGGTGAAATTGAATAAAGCCGCTACTACGGTTAAGGGTAAAGTAGAATTTATGGTTTGTAACGACAGGCAATGTTTGCCACCTGAAGAGGTTGCATTTAGTATTCCTGTTAAATAATTGATATTTAAATATTTAGAAACAGTCCCGGAATTTTTCGGGACTGTTTCTTTTTAAAGTAAAATCTGCGTGGTGTAGCGCTCATCAATAAGCGCTTTATAAAATTATTCTTAATTTCACGCCTCGAATACACGAAATACACAAATGAAAAAATTCCTATTATTATTTTTAATGGCAACAATGTTTATGGCATTGCCTGCTATTAAAAGTCATGCGGCCTTGGCGCAAGACACCACATCCACAAGTTTGCCAGATGATATTGTTTTTACTGAGGTAGGCTCAGCGCAAGACAGTGCGGCGAATAAGATTGTTAAGGATACAACACAAACGGTTAAAAAAGACACAACAGCTGCTGCAAAACCCGCTTCGAAAACAACAGAAACAGAAAAACTAACGCTTTGGCAAACTTTTATAAAAGGTTTGTTTGGCGGTTTTCTTGCTTTTTTAATGCCATGTATTTTTCCAATGGTTCCCTTAACAATCAGTTATTTTACAAAAAGGGCCGGAAGCAGAAAGAAAGGGATTGGTCAGGCAATTATTTATGGCATCTCTATCATTGTAATCTACGTAGTTTTTGGTTTGTTAATTACTTTATTATTCGGATCGAGTAAACTTAATGAACTAAGTAGTAGTGGTTGGTTTAATTTCGCTTTCTTCATTTTGCTCATTGTGTTTGCCATCTCTTTCTTTGGGGCCTTTGAAATTACTTTGCCAAGTTCATTTGTAAATAAGATCGATCAGAAAGCAGATAGCAGCAAAGGATTAGGCGGCATATTTTTCATGGCGGCTTCTTTGGCACTGGTATCGTTTTCATGTACAGGGCCAATTATAGGCACTTTGCTTGTAGAGGCTAGTTCAAAAGGAAATGTGCTTGGTCCTGCGGTGGGTATGTTCGGCTTTGCATTAGCATTGGCACTACCGTTTACTTTATCAGCAATTTTCCCCGGCTTTTTAAACAGTATGCCTAAATCGGGCGGATGGCTCAACAGCGTAAAGGTTTGTCTCGGGTTTTTAGAATTAGCCTTAGCATTAAAGTTTTTATCAGCAGCAGATTTAGTTTGGCATTGGGAGTGGTTTGATCGGGAAATCTTCCTTTGTTTATGGATTGTGATTTTTGTTTTGATGGGCATTTACCTGTTAGGAAAACTTAAATTTTCACACGACAGTGATCTTCCTTATGTTTCTGTTCCAAGATTGTTATTGGCCATCTTATCCTTCTCATTTGCGGTGTATATTTTACCCGGATTGTGGGGAGCGCCGGTAAGTGTTTTAAGTGGTTTGGCACCACCAATGAATACCCAGGATTTCATTCTTGGTGGAAATATGCCGGCCGCCGCAGGTTCGTCAGAATTTCCGACTAAAGTAAAATACAGCGATGTTTTGCATCCACCACTTGGTTTTAATGCTTTTTTCGATTTGGAAGAAGGTTTGGCTTACGCTAAAAAAGTAAACAAACCGATGATTATCGATTTTACCGGTCATGCGTGTGTAAACTGCAGAAAAATGGAAGATAAAGTTTGGATCGATCCGGAGGTAGGGCGTTTGATTAAAGAAGAATTTGTGCTTATACAATTATATGTTGATGAAAGATCAGCCAAAGTGCCGGCAAATCAGGTTCATTATTCTGAAATTTTGCGTAAAAATACCGAAGATTTAGGTGCGTGGAATACTGATTTTCAGGCAACAAAATACAATTCTAATTCTCAGCCATTTTATGTTTTAGCAGGACATGATTTGAATACATTAGTTGCTCCTCAAGGTGCAATCTTTGATGCAAAAGAATATGCACTATATTTGCAAAGCGCCTTAGATATTTTCAAAGGAAAGAAAAAATCAAATGAATAAGATAAAGAACATTGGTGTTTTAACCTCTGGTGGCGATTCGCCAGGCATGAACGCCGCAATTAGAGCAGTAGTACGGGCTTCCATTTATTATGATATTGAAGTTACTGGTTTTATCCGTGGCTACGAAGGTTTAATCAACAACGATTTTATTGCAATGGAACGTAAATCTGTTGCAAACATCATCCAAAGGGGCGGAACCATTTTAAAAACGGCTCGTAGTGAAACATTTAAAACAAAAGAGGGGCGCCAAACCGCATATAATAACTTAAAAGCAAGAAATATTGATGCATTAGTAGTTATTGGCGGGGATGGAACTTTTACCGGAGCAAATGTTTTCTCCCATGAGTTTGATTTCCCAATTATTGGTTTGCCCGGAACGATAGATAACGATTTGGCTGGAACGGATTTTACCATCGGTTATGATTCGGCCATTAATACCGTAATTGATGCGGTAGATCGGATCAGAGATACGGCAGAATCTCACGATAGACTTTTCATTGTAGAAGTAATGGGCCGGGATTCTGGTTTGATTGCGTTAAGGAGCGGTATCGGCGTGGGTGCCGAAGCCATCATGATTCCTGAAGCGAACATGAATGCAGATGATATTTTGCATAAACTCGAGCATAGTCGTAAAGACAAAGCCTCGAAAATTATCATCGTTGCAGAAGGAGATGATACCGGAGGTGCATTTAAAGTAGGCGAAATTCTTCAGGAAAAATACCCGCATTACGATACAAAGGTTTCGGTTTTAGGGCATATCCAGCGTGGCGGTAAACCAACCTGTATGGACCGCGTTTTAGCAAGCCAGTTAGGTGTAGCAGCAGTAGAAGGATTAATTAATGGCGAAAGTTGCGTAATGGCTGGCCAGGTAAACCGCGAAATTGTTTTCACACCATTTGATCATGCCATCAAACACATCGACGCAGAAAAGGTAAGCTCAAAGTGGCTTAAACTGATAGATATTCTTTCGTTCTAAACAAAAGGTTCCGGAAACCGGAACCCTTTTTTATTTAAATGTCTTCTAAGATTACCGCAGTACCGTTTGCGCTTACCATCAACATGCTGCCGCCACTGCCAACGGTTTCATAATCTAAATCAATTCCGACAATTGCATTTGCACCCAAAGCTGCGGCATATTGTTGCATTTCATTTAAGGCAGTGTCTTTACCTTCTCTCAAAACACGCTCATACGAACTCGATCTGCCACCAACGATGTCCGTTATTCCAGCAAACAAATCCTTAAAAATATTTGCGCCAATAATTGTTTCTCCGGTAACTAAACCGACGTATTTTACAATTTTTTTGCCCTCAACAGAAGGCGTTGTGGTTAATAACATAGTTTCAGTTTTTATTAATTAGAAGCAAGGTTTATTTATTTGTTACATTTTTTTTAGAAAAGCAAAACCTGCCACTTTTAGGTTGCTTCCCTCCCGCTTTCACTGCAATTCCCGATGAAAAATCGGGATATTTTCGTTCAATCGGGTTTATTTTACGCAGGTTTTTGCTCCTGTTTTCGCTTCATCGCGAAACGCCTTAAAAATAAATTTATGTAATCTTAAATCATTTTGCATCACTATTTAAAAAATAGAAGTCATGCAAATAACCAAACACCTACTTATCATCCCTTTATTATTCATCTCCCTTTTTGTTCAGGCGCAAATGCCGGTGTTAAAAGTCCAGCAAACTGATGATGATAAGAATAAGCCGGCCGTGAAGTTAAGCAAACTCAATATTGATGTTCAAATTACGGGCAACATTGCCACTACTACAATGACAATGACTTTCCGCAATAGCAGCAATCGGATTTTAGAAGGAGAGCTCACATTTCCAATGCCCGAAGGTGTAAGCATTAGCCGGTACGCTTTAGATATTAATGGCAAAATGCGAGAAGCTGTTCCGGTAGAAAAAGCCAAGGCAACAGAAGTTTTCGAAAGTATCGAACGTCATCGTGTTGACCCGGGTTTGTTGGAAAAAGTAGAAGGAAATAACTTTCGCACCAGAATTTATCCTTTACCTGCAAACGGTAGCAGAACCATCGTTGTAGGTTATGAAGAAGAATTAGGTTTTAATAAGGGCAATGCACTTCGGTATCACTTACCACTTGATTATAACCAGTCAATTGATAAATTTTCGTTGAAAACAACCGTTTACGAAAGTGTGTTAAAACCCGAGCTGGGCGAACAACCAGATGGAACATTCGATTTCAAAGCAAATGGAAATACTTATGTTGCCGAAATTAATAAAAGTAATTACCAGCCTAAAAACGGGTTGACTATCAACCTTCCTAAACGAAATGACTTGCCCGAAGTACAAATGCAAAAAGCATCTAGCGGCTATTATTTTCTGGTAAATGTTTTCCCTAAAACGCAAAGCCGACCTAAACAATGGGCAAATCAAATTGGCTTAATTTGGGACACATCACTAAGTGGTTTACAACGGGATATCAAAAAGGAAATAGAGTTATTAGGTTTAATCGTTGAGAAAAAACGCAACCTTAGCATTAAGTTAGGCTTGCTTAACAACGGCTTCAAAAATGCCGGAACTTTTGAAATTGCCAATGGAAACTGGAATGCGTTGAAAGCAAAACTCGAAAGTTTAGTTTATGATGGTGGAACAAATTTCAGTGCGGTAAGTTCGGCGGCTTTCCAGGCCGACGAATATATTTTATTTAGCGACGGACTATCGACCTTCGGCAAAAATGCTATTGCACTAAGCAAGCCGGTTCACGCCATTAATAGTGCACTGAAAGCCGATTATAGTACATTAAAATATATCACTTCAAAAAGTGGCGGACAGTTTATAAACCTTAATTCAATAACAGTAGATGAAGCATTCAAGCAATTAAGTGAGGAAAATTTGCAGTTTTTAGGTATAAAAAACGGCGCCGATATCCGCCAGACCTATCCATCAATGCATGTAAATGTAAACGGACATTTATCAGTTGCAGGAATATTAAACGGTTTAAACACTGAATTTATACTACAATTTGGCTTTGGCAATACGGTTGTGACAGAGCAAACAGTTCGCTTGAATGCAACAGAACATGCTTTAAGCAGCATCGACGTAAGTCGCGTTTGGGCGCAAAAGAAAATTGCTGAAATGGACATCCAGTATGAAGCGAATAAGGAAGACATCAGTTCGTTGAGTAAACAATTTGGTATTGTTACACGGAACACCAGTTTGATCGTTTTAGAAAACCTGGAAGATTATTTGCGGTACGATATTGCGCCACCGGCAGAATTGCGTCAAGCTTACGACGCGGTTTTGAAGCAGCGTAGAATGGATATTCAGGAACGCAAAACGAATTTGTTAAACACCGCGGTTGCCATGACCAAAGACTTAAAAACCTGGTGGAACACGGATTTCAACTACAAGGAACCAGTTAAAGTAAAAGAAGAATATCCAACACCGGTTTCTCCAGCCGGAAGTGGTGACCCCATAGCAAATATTGTAGTGGCCACGCCTGCGGGTGAAGGGCCAAGACGGCATGCCGCTGCAGCAACTCAGGCATCGCCACCAAGAGTTCTGCCCCCGCCTGTTGCAGTGGAGCGGGAAGCCAAGGCAGATGATCGTCAGGCTTTGCAGGAGGTAGTGGTAGTAGGCTACGCAGCGCAGGCAAAACGCATGGAAACTGCAAGTGGTTCTACAGTTGTTCGGTCTCATGCGGCGGCGTCAAACTTTGCCTTAGAAGGAAGAGTTGCAGGAATAAGTGTAGACAAGGCAGGCTTAAGCGAAATAACTAAAAGTAAGGCTCAAAATGTAGCATCGCAACCTGCCATCATTATCCCTGAATTTAAAAGTGATAAAGATTACATGAAAAACCTGGTTGGTAAACCCGATAGTGCTTACCAGGCCTATTTGAAAATGCGTCCAGGTTACATTTCTACACCGATGTTTTATTTCGATGTAGCCAACTGGTTTTACCAACAGAAAGATAGTGTACGGGCCCTAACCATTTTAAGCAGCATTGCCGATCTGGATTTAGAAAATGCCGATCTGTATAAAACTTTGGCTTATAAATTGAAGCAAACCGGAAATTATGCAGAGGAAATTTTTGTTACCCAAAAGGTTTTGCAATGGCGCCCAATGGATGCACAAAGTTACCGTGATTATGCACTGGCTTTAGCTGATGCTGGTCAATACCAAAAAGCTTTGGATAATTTATACAAGGTTTTAACCCAAAGTTATAATTCGCAAATAGCAGATCGCGATCAGGGTATTGAAGAAATTATTATTTCCGAAATTAATAATCTGATCACAAAATATGGCGCCAAACTAAATACCAGTGGCATTGATAAGCGGTTGATTACGCCTCTTCCTGTTGATGTTCGTGTGGTGTTAAACTGGAATAAAAATGATACGGATATCGATTTATGGTTAACCGACCCAACTGGTGAAAAAGGTTATTACTCCAATAACAGAACCAAAATTGGTGGCAGAATTAGCAACGATTTCACCTCTGGTTATGGCCCAGAGCAGTTTATGATAAAAAAAGCTGTAAAAGGAAGATATAAAATTGAAGTAAACTATTATGGCGATCGGCAAATCAACATCAGCGGACCAACAACCGTAACCGCTGAGATTTATACCCGATATGCTACAGGTAAACAACAAAGAAAAGTAATCGTATTGCCAATGGCTGCCGGAAACAGGGGCGGTAATTTGGTAGGTGAGTTTAATTTTTAGTTAAACGGTTTGCCGTCATTTCAACTTAAGCGTAGCGAGAGAAATCTTTTTTACCTATTAAAAAGATTTCTCCCCTACGTTCGAAATGAGGGTATATTAACGCTAAATTATTAAAGCAGTAAACCAGCAACTTCTTCCCAGGTGTTTACGCGTTCGTATTCGGTAATTAATAAATTGTGAGGAGAGGTAAATAACAAAGGCCTGCCCGGAAAATTAACGAAGTTTTTTATGCGGTCATCAATGATAATGTCTACATCTACAATTTTATTTCCGCAAAACATGATGTGTTGCCAATCGATAAAAGGAAAATGTTCGGCCATCCAGTCATACTTGTCTACCAGTGAGTTTCTAAATTCCATCGCTGCTGAAACAATGTAAACATCATACTTTTCCTGCAGGGCTTTGATTACACGTTGGCTATCGGCAATTACTTCTAAATCGCGAAAAAAGCCAGGTTCGTTAATGTATTCGAACCACTTTTGATTTACATCTTGTGGTACGTGGTGGTAAATTTCGTTTCCGGCATCAATTTTTAAATCTAAAGGAACGTTAAAATCCCGGTGATAAAGTTTGATAAATTTCGCTAAGGCATCGGCAATCACCTCATCCATATCAATGGCAATTCTTTTCATGTTGGTAAAGATAAATGAACAAGGATGAAGGAACAAGGATAAAAGATTAAACCTGACGTTCGGGCTTTCCTTTGATAGAAGTCTTAACTGTTTATTCTTTAATCCTTTTTCAATTTGCAAAGTATCAATTCATTACTTATCTTTGCAGCCCCGCAGCATGTAGCTCCGGGAACTATGTTGAATACATAAATACGAAAAAAAATGGCAACTAAAATCAGATTGCAAAGATTCGGTAAAAAAGGAAAGCCTTTTTTCCACGTTGTGGTAGCAGATTCTCGCTCTCCACGTGATGGTAAATTCATTGAGCGTTTAGGTTCTTATAACCCAAACACCAATCCTGCTACTATCGAAATTAACTTCGAAAAAACTTTAGCTTGGGTTAACAGTGGTGCACAACCAACTGATACAGCTCGTGCTATTCTATCTTACAAAGGTGTTTTATACAAAAAACACTTAGAAGGTGGTGTTAAAAAAGGTGCTTTAACTCAAGAACAAGCTGACGAAAAATTCGCTGCTTGGGTTGATGCTAAAGCTGGTAAAATCTCTGGTAAAACAGAAGGTTTAGCTACTTCGAAAGCGGATGCGCGTAAAGCAGCATTAGCAGCAGAAGCTAAGAAAAAAGAAGACAGAGCAGCAGCAATTGCAGCTAAAAATGCACCAGTTGCAGAAGAAGTTGTTGAAGAAGAAGCTCCAGCAGTTGATGCTGAAGCAACTGAAGAAGCGCCTGCAGCAGAAGCTACTAAAGAAGAAGGAGCAGAATAATTCAATTATTTTGTTTCAAGAAATAGCGTTCCGAATTTCGGAACGCTATTTTTATTTAAAGAGATTTTTAACACAATCGTCATGCTGTCCCAAATGTTCGGGATTAGTATCTAATTAGCGTTAAAAGACCCTGAAATAAATTCAGGGTGACGATAACATTTAAAAGCCCCTTTAGGGGTTTGGGGTAATATGAAACACGAAGAAGCATTTTATATAGGTTACGTTACCAAAACCAGAGGTTTAAAAGGAGAAGTTCAGGTATTTTTCGAATTCGATGAATATGAACAGTTGGATTTTGATGTAGTTTTTGCCGATATGAACGGAAAATTAGTGCCTTACTTTGTGGCAGAATCTAAGCTTCAGGCCAACAAAACTGGTTATTTCAACTTTGATGATGTTGATCATATTGATAAAGCCCAGCCTTTGTTAAAAAAGAAACTGTATTTGCCCTTAAGCCAAATGCCTGAACGTGATGAAAGTGAGTTTTTCTATACCGATTTAAAAGGTTTTATGGCTATTGATGAAACCCTAGGTGAGCTTGGCGAGATCCTGGAGGTAAATGAATATCCACAACAGTTCATCGCAACGGTTTCGTACAAAGAAACCGAAATTCTTTTTCCACTTAATGAAGATTTCATCGTTGAAATTGACGATGAAGAAAAAGTTCTTACCCTTGATTTGCCTGAAGGATTGTTGGACGTTTATTTAGAGAAGTAATTCTTTGCATAAACCTTTTTGAAGTTTGTTCGTTAAGCTTTTATGAAACGTTTATTTATTGCCTTTGCTGCGGCACTGCTGTGTATAAGTTGTAATCAAAATAAGCCATCAGAACAAAAAGCGGTTACCGAAAACCCCATTGCGAGGACAACGCAGAAAGATTCTATTGAGGCTGTTGGTTTAAAAGCTTTGAAGGCGTTGAAAGAAAAAGACTATTCAGGCTTCGCCTCCTGTTTTCATCCTGTTGATGGTGTTCGGTTTTCTCCCTATGGATTTATCGACCCTACGCATAAGCATGTTTTAGCCAAAGATTTTTTAGAAGCCATTGATAAAAACTGGACTTTAACCTGGGGCCATTTTGATGGAAGTGGCGAAGCCATTAAAATGAAAGTGAAGCCATACATCGATCGGTTTATCTATAATGCAGATTATTTAAACGCCGAAAAAAAGAGTTACGATGAATTTATTGGCCAGGGTAACACCATTAATAATTTAAAGGAAAGTTATCCGCAACTGCATTTCACGGAATATTATTTTAAAGGATTTGAAGAAAAGTATAAAGGATTAGACTGGACAAGTTTGAGGTTTGTATTTAAAAAACATGAAAATGCTTATTATCTGGTGGCAGTAATTCACGACCAGTGGACGGTTTAATGCGCCTCATCTAAAACTCCCAACCCTATCGTAGCCATCCCTTTGGGAAAAACTTTATATTTGCGCATGCGTTTCGATATCATAACCGTTCTTCCAGCTTTGCTGGACAGCCCCTTTGCCCACTCCATTTTACAACGTGCCCAAAAAAAGGGAATTGCTGAAATTGTTGTGCATAATTTGCGTGATTATGCAACCAATAAGCAGAAGAGTGTAGATGATTATCAGTATGGTGGTGGCAGTGGAATGGTGATGAGCATTGAGCCTTTTGCCGCCTGTATTGAAAAATTGCAGGCCGAACGTGAATATGATGAGATCATTTTTATGAGTCCGGATGGTGTGACGCTTAACCAAAGCACTGCTAATGAGTTATCCATTAAAAAAAATATCATCATTCTTTGCGGGCATTATAAAGGGATCGACCAACGCATTCGTGATATCTTTGTCACCCGTGAGATCTCTGTAGGCGATTATGTTTTAAGCGGTGGAGAACTACCTGCGGCCATTGTAGTAGATGCGGTGGTTCGGTTAATTCCTGGCGTTTTAAATGATGAAACCTCTGCCCTTTCTGATAGCTTTCAGGGTGAGCTGTTAGATGCGCCGGTTTACACCCGACCAGCCGATTGGCGTGGCCATAAAGTACCTGATGTTCTGCTGAGCGGACATGAGGCTAAGGTGAATGAATGGCGCCACGAACAGGCGTTGGAACGCACCAAAAGCCGTCGCCCTGATCTTTTGGAATAGAAGCATTTACACGTTATTAATGTGGAATTCTAAAAGATTGTGGAAAAAATAAAATTAGTTTTTTTAATTGAAAAAAAATCCCTAATATTGCAATCCGAATTTCACGGGTTGAAATATCGATTTAATAGCTTAAAATCATGGATTTAGTAAAATTTGTTGAAGAGCAGGCCATCGCGAAAAAAGATTTTCCTGCGTTCAAGTCTGGCGATACAGTGAGCGTACACTATAAAATTCGCGAAGGTAATAAAGAACGTGTTCAGATTTACCAAGGTGTTGTAATCCAACGTAACAGTGCGGGTGCTAACGAAACTTTCACAGTTCGTAAAATTAGCAACGGTGTTGGTGTTGAGCGTATTTTCCCTTTTAGTTCTCCTAACATCGAGAAAGTAGAAGTGAATAGCTATGGTAAAGTTCGTAGAGCAAAATTATTCTACTTACGTGCTTTAACTGGTAAAGCTGCTCGTATCAAATCTTTGAGAAAATAATATTCTTTATTATAAGATATAGCCTTCACGATTAACTTCGTGGAGGTTTTTTTGTTTATACCTTTGTTTTATATGTTCGATTCTGCATTTTTTGAACAAGTATTTTGGGGCAATACTGTAAAAGCTTACTGCCTGTTTGGTGGGATACTGTTATTTGGTTTAATTTTTAAACGCATTGTTTCAAAGCTTTTAAGCAAACTTTTATTTAAGCTGTTTAAAAGTTTTTCTCAGCAATCTCACGATGAAGCCTTCGTTGCTCTCCTGGTAAAACCCATTGAAACCTTTATCCTGCTTGCTACTTTATATCTTTCCATTAATCAGCTTAAACATCCTTTAGAAGTAGCAATTTTCCATTACAGTAAATTAGTAGGAAAAACGAAAGAAGCAATTCCGGTAAGTATTGGCGATTGTATTGATCGGATATTTCTGTTCATGATCATCCTTTCCGTTTTCTGGATTATCTTAAGGATTATCGATTTTATCAGTCATGTATTGTTATTCAAAGCATCACTCACACATAATAAATCTGATGATCAGCTGGTGCCATTTTTAAAAGAGTTATTTAAAACCATTGTTATTTTTATCGGCTTTTTTACTTTACTCGGATTTGTATTCGAAGTAAATGTACTAACCTTAATTACCGGTTTAGGAATTGGTGGTATCGCCATTGCTTTGGCGGCAAAAGAGAGCTTAGAAAACCTGATCGGGTCGTTTACGATATTTTTAGATAAGCCCTTTGTGGTTGGCGATTTAGTTAAAGTGGATGGTGTAGAAGGAACGGTTGAAAAGGTTGGCTTTAGAAGCACCAGGATTCGTACTTCAGAGAAAACCATGGCTACCATCCCAAACCGTGGGATGATTGATGGCGTATTGGAAAATCTTTCCCTGCGGAATCTACGGAAAGTTGCCTTCATTATTGGTTTAACCTATGAAACCAATGCCGAGTCAGTAAAAAAGATTGTTGCAGAAATTGAAGATTACATCAATCAAAGGGAGGGAACGGCCGATGGCAGCGCATCTTTCAAAAGCTTTGGCGATTCTGGCTTGAATATCGAAATATCTTATTTTGTTACGATTTTGGATAATGCGCAATTCTTGAAAATCAGGCAGGAAATCAACCTGGAAATTATGGATATCATCGTAAGAAATAAGTCGGATTTTGCTTATCCTACCCAACGCCTAATCAGCGACCGGCCACTTAATGATGATCATGAAAAAGAGGTTGGTAATGATGCAACAGATTAGTTTCAACGTGTAAAAATTAGCTTCTAATAAAAATAAAGATCAAAAAAAAATCCGATTTAGAATTTCTAAATCGGATTTTTATGTTTTATGTATTGTCGGTTTAGCTTAAAGTTGCTAGGGTTGTTATGCCGCCTTTAACCACCTGGTTAAGTTCTACATTTACTTTTGTTCCTATCGGAAGAAAAACATCTACTCTGGATCCGAATTTAATAAACCCGAACTGCTCGGTTTGTTTCACCTGATCGCCTTCTTTAACGTACCATACAATTCTACGAGCTAAAGCACCAGCAATCTGACGGAATAATACCGGAGTTCCGTTGGCATGTTCTACAACAGTTGTAGTACGTTCATTTTCGGTAGACGATTTTGGGTTCCAGGCCGCTAAATATTTACCAGGATGGTATTTGAAAAACTTAACAATGCCAGAGATTGGATTACGATTGATGTGAACGTTTACCGGCGACATGAAAATGGAAACCTGTAAGCGCTTATCTTTAAAATATTCGCCTTCTTCCGTTTCTTCAATTACCACCACTTTTCCATCTGCAGGGCAAATCACCAACTCTTCTCCGGCAGAAAACTGACGGCTGGGGTTACGGAAAAACTGTAAAACGATGATAAATAATGCTGCAGAGAAAATATAAATGAACCAACGCAACCAGGTAATGTCATAATATTTATAATCAACAACGGCGTTGATTACGAAAATAAGTAAAATGGTTATTGCTATTGTGGTGTAGCCTTCTTTGTGTATGGTCATTGTGTAAGAAATTATTCGACAAAGGTGCGAAAAATAAATTAATCGGATTTAAAAATTATGCTTCAGTTGCCCTGTAGATGTCTTTCAGGTTTCTGCCCAGGCCATTATAATCCAATCCATATCCCACAACAAATTCGTTAGGGATTTCAAAACCGATATATTCCAGTTCTTCGATATCGTATTTTAAAGCACTGGGTTTTAGTAAGAGTGAGCTTACTCTTAATGATGCCGGATTTTTCTCTTTCAGCGTTTTAATAATATGTGTTAAGGTTAAGCCTGTATCAACAATATCCTCCACAACAATAATGTCTCTGCCCTTAATATCATCTGGTAAGCCAATTAGTTCTTTTACTTTACCGCTGCTCGAAGTTCCTTCGTATGAGGCTACACGCATAAAAGCAACTTCACAAGGCACATTAATTTCCTTTATTAAATCGGCCATGAATAAAAAACTGCCATTTAGTATTCCAATAAATAAGGGACATTTCCCTTCGTAGTCAACATTTATTTGGATGCCAAGTAAACGGATTCTTTTATTTAGGGTTTCATTTTCTAAAAAAATCTCGAATTCCTTGTCCTCAACCTGTATTTTATGCATGTTTTGTTGTGATATTTATGTTGTAAAGTTGAAATGTAAGTGGCCAATATAAAAATTGTTTTAGCCACCGTTTTCAAGTTCTTTTTCCCTGCGGCGCTGTTCCCTACGCTCCTGCCTTAACTGCTTTTTACTTTTCGTGGTATCTGCAGGTTTAACAGTTGCAGTGTCTTTTTTAGTTGCACCGCCGAAAATCCTATCAAAAAGATTTTTGTTTTTATCCTGCATAATTACAGGAGGCATTCCATCTTCGTCATCATCAAAAGCTGTGGTGTCGATAACCGCAGTGTCTGGCGCAAGGTATTGGCGGAGGCCTTCGCGTAAGCGCACATTGTAGAAACCATAACCAGATGTATCACCTGGCGTCAATCCTCTTCTGGCCATGATGTTTCCCATGAACCTGAAATAATTAAACATAAATGGTTTTAAACTTCCATCGGCCATAAACTTATACATTGATGCTTTTGGTTTAGGCACAATGCTGGCCAGGAACAAACCATCGCCAATGGTTAAATCGGCTGGCTGTTTACCGAAATAATATCTCGATGCTTCGCCAATTCCATAAATATTGCGCCCAAGCTCCATGATGTTGAAGTAAACCTCAAGCATGCGTTGTTTGCTCACCAGGTGGTTGTGTTCAATCAGCCATACGATCAAAATTTCTTCTGCTTTTCGGGCCAATGTTTTCTGGCGGCTTAGGTAAATATTTTTTACCAGCTGCATGCTAATCGTACTGCCACCACGCTTAAATTTTTTCTCTTTGAAATTTACGGCAATCGATTTTCTGATCGATTCTTCTACAAAGCCGTTGTGGGTATAAAAAGATGGGTCTTCAGCGGTTAAAACTGCATTAATAAAGTTTTTAGATATTGCGTTTAAAGGGGTAAAATTCGGATTCTCCGGACCAATAGTGATGTCACGCATCGGTTTGCCATATTCGTAAGGCGTATACACAAACGGACTGTTTATTTTCTGGAGATTGGTTTTTCCCCACTGCAAAATTTTGAAATTTACGGGTGTAAGCGTAGAACTGAAACGTACGCTATCAGGGATTTTTGTATCTAAATAAAAGTTCAAATTGTATTTCACTTTTCCCTGCACTTTCAAACCATCCAGTGATTCAAATAGCCCTTGCGGGAAACCATCTAAAATCGCCTGGGCATCCTGCTCATCGGCATTAATTTTAAGCTCGTAAATTTTGTTTTTACCTAAAGTATATTTGATGTACGGATGAATCTCGGCATTTTTTAAATAGGCTGTTGATGAGCTATCTAAAGCCACATAGTTTGAACCGACCAGAACATCTGCATCCAGTTTTGCGCTTTGAACAATAATGTCGTTGCTTGCAATTCTGGCCTGATTAATCAACATGTTTTTAACAGACCACGATCCGGATATTTTATAATCATCGCCGCTGTAACCAGCATCTTTCAACTCGGTTTGCAGCGTATCAAAACTTAGTTTAGCGTGAAGTTTGTTATTGAGATATGGAAGTTCGAGTTTTTTTCCATCGGCATAAGCCATAAAACTTAATTGCTTTCTGCCTGGCTCCACCAGTCCATCAACATGCCAGGTAGATTCGCCTTCATTTACATTAATAGTAGATTTTAAATCGCCATCATCAATCGTAGCGGTAGTGGCGAAACTCAATTTTGCTGTATCATGATCGTTGAACCTGAAAACCATATTTTTCATGTCCATATCGTCAGGAATTTTATACAATACCTGGTTTAGCAGGTTATTTGCAATTTCCGGAAGATTAGCTTTTCCGGTATTTTCAGTGCTATCTTTTTTCTTTCTTTTAAGGATAAAATCGATGTTACTGGTTGAATCTCTGAAAACCACATTCACAAAGCCATTACTGAGTCCTACCTCAGCCAGTTTTACATCTCCAAAAATCAATGGAAACAGCTTAACACCAACACTTAATTCACTGATGTTTGATAGCGTATCGCGATCTTTCGGAACGACAGAAATATTGGTCATTTTAACGGTGCTCATGCCGGTAAATCCTGCAGAACCAATTTTCACATCGAGGCCATAATCTTTGTTAGCTTTAGAGATGGCTTTGGCTACCATTTTCTTTAACAGCGCTTCCCTTTTACTATAGGCAACAGCCCCCAAGGCAATACAAATAATTAAAAAAACACCTAAAACCCACGCTCCGATTTTTAAATATTTTTTAGGGATCTTAATTTTTGGTATGCGCATATAGTTGTAAAAATGGTTAATTGCTTAAACGTAACAATTAAATGTTTATTTCGTGTTAAAATTACAGTTTAAAAGCCTAAATAAAAGTATTTGTGGCTATGTTTTGTTAATTTTGAATTTAAATTAATACAATGCCAATTAGCCCGCAACAAGTTTTAGATGCCTTAAAAAATGTTGAAGATCCGGATCTGAAAAAAGATCTGGTAACCTTGAACATGATTAAGGATTTACAGATAGCCGATAACCAAGTTAGTTTTACATTAGAGCTTACTACCCCAGCCTGCCCAATGAAGGACATGCTAAAAAATGCCTGTACCAATGCAGTTAAACATTTCGTTTCTGCAGAAGCGGAGGTAAATATTAACGTCACTTCGAGGGTTACCCAGCCAATCAATTCATCTTCATTAGATAACATCAAAAATATTATTTTGGTTTCATCTGGAAAAGGTGGTGTTGGGAAATCTACTGTTGCGAGCAATTTAGCCGTTACCTTGGCCAAAGATGGCGCTAAAGTAGGGTTGATTGATGCTGATATCTATGGCCCATCGGTGCCAACCATGTTTGATTTGGTTGATGCCAAGCCTGGTGCGGTAGAAACTGCAGATGGCAAAACGAAAATTATCCCAATTGAAAAATATGGAATTAAATTACTTTCGTTAGGTTTTTTTGCTGATCCTGGCCAACCGGTGCCTTGGCGTGGTCCAATGGCTTCTAATGCTGTAAAGCAATTATTTAATGATACCAACTGGGGCGAACTGGATTATCTGATTGTCGATCTTCCACCGGGAACCGGAGATATTCACATCACCATTACCCAAAGTTTTCCGATCTCAGGAGCAGTTGTAGTGACTACGCCGCAGCAAGTAGCTTTGGCAGACACGCATAAAGGTTTGGCCATGTTCCGCATGCCCGGGATTAACATCCCAATTTTGGGAGTGATTGAAAATATGTCGTATTTTACACCGGCTGAATTGCCTAATAACAAATATTACATTTTTGGTAAAGGCGGTGGAACAGTGTTGGCAGAGCGGTTTGATGTGCCATTTTTAGGAGAAATTCCAATTATTCAGAGTATTGCCGAGGCGGGCGACAACGGGAAACCAGTGGCATTAAATCAAAATCCGCTTTTGGATGTTATCTTTGGAGATATTGCCAGTAAAATAGCCCAGCAGATTTCCATTAATAATGCACAAATGGCTAATTACTAAAAAATTACTACTTTTATATTTTAAAATACACATAATGAATTTAACAGAGCAAGTAGAACAGGCATTAGAAACCATCAGACCTTATTTAAAGGCCGATGGAGGGGATGTTTCTGTTGAAGAAATTACACCTGAAGGTACAGTAAAACTTAAGCTTTTAGGCAACTGTGGTTCATGCCCAATGAGTTTCATGACGATGAAATCGGGAATTGAGCAGGCGATTATGAAAGCTGTTCCAAGCATTACTTCAGTAGTTGCTGTAAACATGGCAGAGCAAGAATAGCTTTAACAATATTTAACAAGGAAGTTTTATTTTTAAAATTACTTTTGTCTTAATGAGATATTGTATTGCCCTGATTTGCCTGTTATTTTCTTTAGCTGCTTTTTCACAACAAAAGCCGGCACAAGAAAAGCTTATTCAGTTTTCTGGGATTATTACCGATATCGATAGCACAAATGTAATTCCTTATGTTACCATTACCAACCTCTCTGCGAATGCTAAACGCGTAGCCGCCGATTACCGAGGTTACTTTACTTTCATTGTAAATCCTGGAGATACCATTTTATTCACGGCAATTGGTTACAAAAAATTCTCTACCGTAATTCCTGAGGGAACTCCCGATAGTAAATACACCATTATGGTTAAGCTGAAAGCGAATGTGATTGATTTGCCTTCAGTTAGGGTTTTCCCATGGGCAACTACCGAAGAGTTTACCCGCGAATTTTTATCAATGAAATTGGCCGATGATGATATGGCTATTGCTAAGAAAAACCTATCCAGATCATCAATTAATGGATTGATCCAAACATTGCCTCGCGATGGTCAGGAGATTTCCAGCCAGAATTATCGCTACAACTTCGACCGTATGATAAACAAAAATATGGTTCAAACCAATCCCCTGCTCAATCCTTTTGCCTGGGGCAAGCTCATGCAGCAAATTTTTGATGGAGATAAGAAACGGAATGAGAATTAAGTCTTGAGTCGTTAGTCATTAGTCCAGAGTCTTAACCGCCATTCTATTCACGAGAATATTCCTCTCAATTATGATAGGTATAAAAAAGGGAAAACGTTTCCATTTTCCCTCTTAAATCTTTCATTAAAACCTATCTTTTTTTGCTTTTATTCGGAAACCTCATTTTATAGTCGGTTTTGATATTTCCTTTTGAAATTGCATCCAACTTGCTTTTTAACATCGTTTTGCGCAAAATACTCACCTTATCAGTAAATAACTTTCCTTCAATGTGATCGTATTCATGCTGAATAACACGGGCAGGTAGGCCATCAACATCTTCAGTATGCTCTACCCAGTTTTCATCAAAGAAATTTACTTTAATGTTTGGCTTACGCATAATATTTTCGCGAATGTCAGGAATGCTTAAACAGCCTTCATTGAAACTCCAGGGTTCACCAGTTTCTTCAATAATTTGTGCATTGATAAATACCCTTTTGTAACCCGGTGTGCCGTCCTCTTCTTCACCAGTATCAACAATAAACAAACGAATAGGCAAGCCAATTTGTGGGGCAGCCAGGCCAACACCATTTGCATAGTACATGGTATCGAACATGTTTGCAATCAGTTCTTTTAATTCAGGATAGTCTTTATCAATATCGGTTCCTACCTTTTTTAAAACAGGATCTCCGTAAGCTACTATGGGTAATTTCATTATGTAAAAATTTTTCAGATAATTAATCTGAGGGTATTAATTTCAACGTTTTGTTAGTCTGAGCCCGTCGAAGACTTTTTTCTCCTTTATGTCCTTCGACAAGCTCAGGATGACAGACTAAAAACTTAATGCTGCAAAAATAGCAATTATTCCAGTATTGGACTGAAAGTAAAAATATTCAGTTGTGCTGGCGCCAATACTTCGTCGGCAATTTGAGCGATTTCTTGTGTGGTTACTTTATTAATCTTTTCGAAAACCTGTTCAAGAGAATCGATTTTGCCATGATCGATTAAGCTCTTTGCCATTGAAATGATCAGTCCAATTCTGTTTTCCTCACTTAGGGCAATCTGACCTATAAATTTGTTTTTCGCTTTTTGCAATTGCAAATCGTTTAGTGGATGATCCTTCAGTTTTTTCATCTCTTTAAAGATGAGCGAAAGCGCTTTCGAAAGTTTTTCCTTATCTGTTCCTAGGTAAATCGAAAATATTCCCGTATCACTCAGGGGTGAAAAATTAGATTCGATGGTATAAGCAATTCCATATTTCTCCCTGATCTGAAGATTCAAAACTGAACTCATTCCATTGCCACCAAAATAATTATTCAACAGCATCAGCCCAGCTTTATTTTGATGATGAGTGGAATAAGTTTGTATGCCTAAAATGCAGTGCGCCTGCATAATGGGCTTGTAGATGGTCGTGTTGTTAGGGTTTAAAACAGCGGGTTTAATCCGGTTTTGCGAAGGAGCATTTTCCTCAACATCAGCAAAATATTTGGTACTCTTGGTTACCACATTTTTCAAGCTGTAATTCCCTAAAACGGCAATCACAATTTCATTGGTGCGATAATTTGCCTTTCGGAAATTAAGTACATCATCCCTGGTAAAATTACTAACGCTTTCTGTTGTGCCTAGAATATTATTTCCTAAAGCATTTCCTGCAAAGAGCATATCCTCAAAGTCATCGTTAATGGCTTCTTCTGGCTGATCGAGGTAAGATGCTATTTCATCCAGTATCACACTTTTTTCTTTATCCATTTCCTCTTCAGGAAAAGTAGAATGAAAAATAATGTCATTAAAAAGATCCAGCGTCCTATCTAAATATGGATTTAAAAAAGAGGCATGAACACAGGTATATTCTTTGGTGGTATAAGCATTCAAATCAGCGCCAACGCTTTCCAATCGGTTTAAAATTTGATTGGTGCTCCGCTTTTCTGTGCGTTTAAAAATCAAATGCTCTATAAAATGTGCTAAACCTGCTTTGCCTTCTGGTTCATCACGAGAACCCGTATTGATGATGATGCAGGCATGAGATATGGTTGAAGCTGAGGGCACATGCAACAAGCGGATGCCGTTCGGTAAAGTATGAACATTGTATTCCATTGGTTGGCAAAGATACGGCTAATTGCTTACAAAGCTTCCGTATCAGGGTATTGCAATTGTAAAGATGAAATCAATTTATCTTTAGTGGGGCGGTTTAAAATTAAGAAGATAAAGTTTGCCGCAGCAAATATGAGAAAGAAGGCATTATGGGTGATGAAAAAACCCACCAGGTTAAAAAGGGCGCCGCCTTCCAATAACGCAGAGCTAATAATGAAAGCACTTTGATAAAGATTGATCTTGGTATCAGCAGATTCTGATTTATCAATCTTCGAAATTAAGTTTTTGAAAAAGAAGATACTTGCCGAAATAGTGATTAAACCCATAATGGGGAAAATTGGGTTAAATGGTGCTGTTGTAGATGGATTTGCATCAAAAAACATAATCTCCCGGTTGAGGAAAATAGTAACTAAGGCAAAAAGAAAAACAGCCGAGCATAACGCCAGGTGAATCATTTGTATGGTTTTTAGCTTTGTATTCATTAATTTTATTTGAATAATTAATTTTAAAAAAGGTGTGAAATTGAGCCTACCAAAAACTTAATTTCGATAGGCTCAAGATGTTGTTAGGATTTTATTACTTCTCAATGCCCTCCAGCGTAAATAGAAAGGCCCATCTCAAGGCCACATCTTTCAGGTAATCGAAACGACCGGAAGCGCCGCCATGGCCGAAATCCATATTCGTTTTTAAAAGCAAAACGTTTTTGTCGGTTTTTGTAGCCCGAAGTTTTGCCACCCATTTCGCAGGTTCAAAATATTGCACCTGACTATCATGCAAACCTGTAGTTACCAACATGTTTGGGTAAGCTTTTTTTTCTACATTTTCATAAGGCGAGTAACTTTTCATGTAATCGTAAGCATCTTTTTTCTTCGGATTTCCCCATTCATCAAATTCATTGGTGGTGAGCGGAATGCTTTCATCAAGCATCGTATTTACTACATCTACAAAAGGAACATCGGCAATTACACCATGCCATAAATCAGGCGCCATGTTCACAATGGCACCCATTAGTAAGCCTCCGGCACTGCCTCCATTTGCGTATAAATGCGCTTTCGAGGTGTATTTATGCTCAACCAGATATTCCCCGGCAGCAATAAAATCAGTAAAGGTATTTTTCTTTTTCATCAGCTTTCCATCCTCGTACCATTGGCGTCCCATTTCCTGTCCCCCGCGGATATTCGTAATGGCAAAAGCAAAACCACGGTTAAGCAAACTTAAACGTTGCGATGAAAATGAAGCTTCAGTGCTGGAACCGTATGAGCCATAGGCATAAAGCAATAAAGGCGCTTTGCCGTTCTTTTCAAATCCCTTTTTATAAACAATAGCAATAGGAATTTTTGTTCCATCCTTTGCTGTAGCAAATAAGCGTTCGGTAACGTAATCTTTCGGATCATAACCGCCCACAACTTCTTGCTGTTTCATTAGTTTTTTATCCTTTTTCAGCAAATCATAATCATAAACCGAGTTAGGTGTAGTTAATGAGGTGTAGTTATAGCGAAGGGTTTTGCCCGTATAATCTGGGTTAGAACCAATGCCTGCGGCATAAACAGGTTCATCAAATTTGATGTAATAGTCACTCCCATCTTTCTTTAAAACACGAAGTTGTGTTAAGCCGTTTTTACGTTCCGATAAAACCAGATAATCTTTAAACTCATCGCCATATTCCAGCAAAACATCTTTTCGGTTGGGAATCACCTCTTTCCAATTTTCTTTTTCGGTTTTATCCAAAGCACATTCCATCAAGCGGAAATTCTTCGCATTCCAATTGGTCACGATGTAAAATTTATCATCCACGGGCAAAACATCATACAAAACATCTTTAGAGCGTGGAGTAAAAATTTTAAAAGGTGCCTCTGGATGATCAGCATCAATCATTCTAAATTCATTGGTTAGCGTACCTGCTGATGAAATTAAAATATATCGGCCATTTTTAGATTTACCTACGCCGATATAATTGGTGTTATCTTTCTCGTCGTAAACTACAACATCAGCTTTTGCATCCGTTCCAAGCACATGCTTTTTTATCTTCTCACTTAACAAAGTAACCGGGTTTTTTGATGTATAAAACAAGGTTTTATTGTCATTAGCCCAGGCTACACCACCTTCGGTATTGGTGATGGCATCCTTGTAAATTTCTCCGGTTTCAAGGTTTTTCACCTGAATGGTGTACTGCCTGCGTGAAACTTTATCTACGCCAAAAGCAAGTAATTTATTATCCGGACTTACACTAAAACCTGTTGCGCTATAATAAGAATGCCCTTTCGCCAGGGCATCAACATCCAGTAAAATCTCCTCTGCAGCCGTTAAACTTCCTTTTTTACGGCAATATTTATAGTACTGTTGGCCATCTTCGGTGCGTGAATAATAGAAATATCCATTTTTGAAAACAGGAACTGATTCATCCTTTTCTTTAATACGACCTTTCATTTCCTTAAACAAATCTGCCTGAAACTTTTCAGTTCCTTTCATCATCGTGTCCAGGTATGCATTTTCAGCCTTTAAATAATCCACAACCTTTGTGCTGTCGGGGCCTTTTTTAAAGTAATCAATCATCCAGTAATAATTATCCACTACGGTATCGCCATGAATAATTCTGTTATGCGGAATAATTTCCGCCACAGGTGCTTTTGCATCTGGCCATTTTATCGGTTCCATTTCTTTCTTTTGAGGATTGTTGCAGGCCGTTACTGCAGCGAGTAAAAGCAGGCATAGTGAAAAACGTTTCATGATGGTTTGGTTGAGGTTGCTGCAATTTAATGATTTTTTATTTTAGATTCTGATTTGGAAATGAACGGTTTGGTTTTTTATGGCAGCTGTAGTCCCACCATTCGCTACAATCTTTTTGTCTTACACCTTGCAGGTTTTTAAAACCTGCAAGGTTTGCAAAAAGTATTTCGCTGCTGTCCGGTTTAAAAACAAAATTTTGTAGCCTTACAGCCCGACTTCCAATGTCGTTATTAGCGTAGAAGTATCGTCAGTTTGATGATCGTTGAAAACCCCTTCAATGGTTGGAAAAACCTGCACATTTACTATGCTTAGGATGACGACCGCTCTTATGTCACAAAAAATTTATCATTTTCGTAAAAATTTATCATCCAGTTGATATTCATTCCATTTGAAAAAAATAGATGTTAAATTGCCGCATCAAATCGTAATAATGAAATTAGGGTACAAAAAAATAGTTGTTAAAGTTGGATCAAACGTCATTACGCAGGCAAACGGCTTACCTGATGAATCTCGTATTCAGCATTTGGTAGATCAATTGGCTGAAATTAAAAAACATGGAATTGAGGTTATCCTGGTTTCATCCGGTGCTGTAGCCTCAGGCAGAAGCCTGATTAAAGTTTCAGAAAAACAGGATGCTGTAACCACAAGGCAATTATTAGCGGCTATTGGTCAGGTAAAGTTGATTAACACCTACTCGAATTTCTTTGCGCCACACCAAATTAAATGCGCACAGGTTTTGGTAACAAAGGAAGATTTTCGCGATCGGGCACATTACCTGAATATGAAAAATTGCATGCATATTTTGCTGCAAAACGAGGTCATTCCCGTGGTAAATGAGAACGATGTAGTTTCGGTAACGGAACTGATGTTTACCGATAATGATGAACTGGCAGGTTTAATTGCTTCCATGCTCAATGCAGATGCGTTGATTATTTTATCGAACGTTAATGGCATCTACAATGGCGATCCGAAAATGGAAGGTTCAGAGGTGATTCAGGAAATTACGGGTTCGGTATCAAATCTGGCTTCTTTCATTCAAACCGGTAAATCATCTTTTGGCCGGGGTGGTATGGTTACAAAATCTACCATGGCACAGAAGGTGGCAAAACTGGGCATAACGGTTCATATTGCTAATGGAACAACCGATAATGTGCTGGTTTCACTATTAGATAAAGAACTGGTTCATACCCGTTTTGTACCCGAAAAAATTAAATCGGGCAAAAAGAAGTGGATTGCACACTCAGAAACCGCTGCCACGGGAATTGTGAAATTAAATGAAGGAGCTAAAATGGTTTTAACTTCTGGTAAGGCCACAAGCTTGCTGCCTGTTGGCATCATCGAAATACAATCTGACTTTTTAAAAGGCGATATAATCAAAATCATAGATGAGCAAAACCAGTTGATTGGTTTAGGTATTGCAGAATACAGCTCGGATAAGGCAAAAGAAAGAATCGGGCAGAAAAAACAAAAGGCACTGGTACATTACGATTATTTTTACTCGGCGATATAAATATTTAACCACAGAGAACACAAAGAAAAAGGCACAGAGAAACACAGAGCTAAATTGCTTGTAAGCCATTAACTTTGTCTACCTCTGCGTAAAACTTAGCGCCCTTTGCGGTTAATAAAATAAACACAGAGCACACAAAGAAAAAGGCACAGAGGGACATAGAGCTAAATTGCTTATAAGCCATTAACTTTGTCTACTTCTGCGTAAAACTTAACTTCCTTTGCGGTTAATAAAATAAACACAGAGTACACAAAGAAAAAGGCACAGAGGAACACAGAGCTAAATTGCTTATAAGCCATTAACTTTGTCTACCTCTGCGTAAAACTTAACGTCCTTTGAGGTTAATAAAATAAACACAGAGTACACAAAGAAAAAGGCACAGAGGAACATAGAGCTAAATTGCTTATAAGCCATTAACTTTGTCTACCTCTGCGTAAAACTTAGCGCCCTTTGCGGTTAATAAACTAAAAAATGAACTACAAACCATACTTCGAAAAGGCGCAACAAGCGAGTCGTACATTGATTGGCTTAAGCAAAGAAAAAACAAATGCTGTTTTGGCTGATTTAGCCACTGCTTTGGTTTCAAACACCGATGAGATTTTAGCTGAAAATGTGAAAGATCTTGCTAAAATGCCCGTTGAAGATCCAAAGTATGATCGGCTAAAATTAACTGCTCAGCGCATCGCCGATATTGCAGGTGATATCAAGAATGTAGTTAACCTTACCAGTCCGCTGGGCGAAATTTTATCTGATAACATTTTGGAAAATAAACTCCAGATTCAAAAAGTGCGTGTGCCACTTGGGGTGGTAGGGGTAATTTACGAAGCCCGGCCAAATGTTACTGCCGACGTATTTTCACTATGTTTCAAAACCGGAAATGTAGCGGTTTTAAAAGGTGGAAGTGATGCTGAATTTTCTAATCTGGCGATCACAAAAGTGATTCATGGCGTTTTAACTGCGCATGAAATTGATGCAAATGTATTGACTTTATTACCAGCAGAACGAGCGGCTACCGAGGCTTTATTAGATGCCAGAGGTTTTGTTGATGTGCTCATTCCACGCGGAAGCCAATCATTAATTAACTATGTTCGGGAGCATAGTAAAATTCCTGTAATTGAAACCGGAGCTGGGATTGTGCATACGTATTTTGATGAAACAGGCGATTTGGAAAAAGGTAAAGCAATAGTTTTTAATGCCAAAACCAGGCGGGTAAGCGTCTGTAATTCTCTCGATTGCGTGTTGGTTCATGCAAATAGGTTGAATGATTTACCCGAACTTTTATCGCCTTTGGCAGACGGAAAAGTTGAGCTTTTCGCAGATGAAAAAAGCTACGAAATGTTGAAGCCGAGCTATCCAACTTTGTTGTTAAATCAGGCTACTGAAGAACATTTCGGAACAGAGTTCCTATCATTAAGACTTGCAGTGAAAGTGGTTCAAAATATCGATGTTGCGTTAAATCACATTGCCGAATACAGTTCTAAACATAGTGAAGCCATCATATCGGAAGATGCTGAAAATATCACCCGGTTTTTAAATGAGGTTGATGCTGCTGCGGTGTATGCCAATGCATCAACAGGTTTTACCGATGGTGCTCAATTCGGCTTAGGCGCAGAAATTGGGATTAGCACTCAGAAACTCCATGCCCGCGGTCCAATGGGACTGGAAGAGTTAACCAGTTACAAATGGGTGGTTCGGGGTAATGGGCAAGTGAGGGGGTAATGTAAGATGGAAAATGGAAAATGGAAAATGGAAAATGGAAAATGGGGCCTGCAAGCCGATATATCCCCACTAGTTATTCCCAACTTTTTAATTGTGTATTTACAATATCTTCTAAGCTATTAGCCTAATAAACCAATGCCTAATGAACTATTGAACCAACTAAATCTCAAAAACCGCTCCTCTTTCAGGCGCTACCACATTAAATCCATCTTCCTGCAAAGCAGCTGCTAAACTGCGTAAACTTTTATCTTCTCCATGTACCAGGAAAACCTTTTTAGGTTGGCCCGTTTGCTTTACCGTTCGAACCAAATCGTCATGATCGCCATGCCCACTTAACAAATCGGTTTGGCGGATGGTGGCATAAACCATCATTTCACGATCCTTAATTCTTACAATGGGCGCACCACTTAACAGCTTGTATCCTAACGTTCCTTTTGCGCAGTAACCAATAAAAAGAATGGTACAATAGTAATTTTGAATGTTGTAATACAGGTGATCCTGAATTCGTCCGCCTTCTAACATGCCTGCAGATGAAATGATAATGCAGGGATCAAAATAGTTAGAAACATCCTTACTTTCTTTCATGGTTTGAACATAAGCCAAATGCTCAAATTCAAACTCATCGCCCATGGTTTTATAAAAATCTTTCGCTTCCTGATTAACCAGGTTATGGTGTTTTCGGTAAACATCAGTGGCTTGAATCGCCATCGGGCTATCTACAAATATTTGAACGGGTGGCAGCAATTTTTTAGTAAAAATCTGGTTCAATGCAAAAACCAACGACTGTGTTCTGCCGATACTAAAAGCCGGGATAATCAATCGTCCAGGTGTTTTAATACAAGCTTCAGTAATTTCCTGAACCAGGCGCTCTTCTAGTGTTTGATCTTTAGTATGGTAACGGCCACCGTAGGTAGATTCACAAACAAAATAATCTACTTCAGGGATGGCCTCTGGCTTTACCAGCACAGGATAATGCTCCCGACCGATGTCGCCAGAAAAAGCAATTTTCTTCTCTTCGCCATTATCATTAATGGTTAAAACAGCAGCAGCAGCACCCAGTAAATGGCCAACAGGGATAAACGTTAAACTAATATCGCCGTTAATTTTGAAAGGTTTATTAAAAGCAATTGTTACAAAACGATCGATGGTATCCATTACATGTTTATGCAGATACAAAGGCTTTGGTCCGCTGAAATTACCACGTTTTGTACGGGGTTTCCTGCTTTGCTTGCGTAAAAAAAGCTCAACAGAATCAAATAATAAAATAGAAGTTAAATCGGCAGTTGGCGCTGTACAGAGCACTTGCCCATCGAAACCAAGGCGTACCAGCGTGGGTAAATTACCCGAATGATCGATATGTGCATGTGTAAGGATAACCAGGTTAATATCTGCCGGATCAAAAGGAAACTGTTGATTTTCTTCCTGATAGGTTTCCTTTTCATAATCCAAACCACAATCTATCAGTATTTTATAATGCCCAACCTCGAGCAGGTGCATACTTCCTGTTACTTGCTGCGCTGCTCCCCAAAACGTTAACTTCATCTTCTAATCTATCGGTAAATTGTTTGGTGTAAAGTAGTACAAATGATGCGATTTTTAAACAAGATGGCGTAATTTTTTAGTTAATGAAATGTTGAACAATGCGTTAAAATCTTTTTAGAAAAGCAATGCTTGTAGCCTTTCGGTTAAGGCTGGTCCCGCCCCCGCTACAAGTCCGCACCTCGTACCTCGGTTTGCGGGCTTTTCACTTTGGTCGGGTTTAGGGGGCACAAATAGAAGCACTATTGTAGCCACCCAAACCCAATTGCAACGGAAATATTTTATTGCAGCACCTTAAATAAACTATGATGCAGCATAAAATATTGCAGTGAAAAGCGGGGCTGCAATCTGCCATAAAACAGCAACCGTTCATTTCCAAAACCATTTCTATCATATCAATTCATATTTTAAACCCTTATCTTTACCAAAAAAAATCAGCATGCAAGAGCCATTTGATATTGAAATAGGACCCATAAATTATTCGGTTTTTCCGGAAGGAAATGATCAGTACACCATTTTTAAAGATGGTAAAGAGTATATTCAGATACAAAAAGATACCTCTTCCATTTGGTTAAAAATGGATTATAAAACGGAACTTCCAATTTTCGAAGAGGATGAAGAAGTAAATGCAATTGGGCAGGCGATTGAAAAATATGTGCCTGAAGAAGAGGATGAGGAAGAAGAGGAGTTATAAAAAAAAATCCCGATTTATAATCGGGATTTTTTCTAGGTCTTTATTATCTGGTACAATTCGCTGTCCAGGTGCCATTGGAGTTTGATACGCCAATTTTTAAAGTACTTGCATCGATTGTAATACCGATTAAACCGGTACCCACACTAACGTATGTGTTTCCACTTTCCTGAAATTTAACACCAGTAATATCAGGAATGTTGTTTCCGAAAAAGAAACTGTAAGTATCATTAACCTTCGTTACGGTTACTTTCCCATCAGTGCTATTTATTTGGGTGGAACCTTGACTGTAAGAAACTGTTCCTCTGTAGGTGCCAACAAATAAATCACGATCTGCAGGATCTGTATCTTTTTTACACGATACCATTACTGTTAATGCTATTAAAAGCATGCTGAAAATTTGGACTGTCTTTTTCATGTTATGTTTTTCATTAGGAATTTGCGGAGGTAGCCAACAAATTCGGTTAGTTAAAATGTAACAGCCAGATTACAATGGTTGTGCCAAAACAAAAAATATAAGGAAGAAATGAACAATGAAGACTTTTGAAAAAATAAATTTTAGACTTCAACTAATTGAAGTATAGCTATTTAATGTATTTTTTTGAGTTTCAAAGTACTTACATACTTTAGGCGCTTTGACAATAATCCTAAAATTCAATGATCTGTATAGTTAACGCTCCAACTATGTTACTCTTTGGTATAATTAGATTCACCATTTATATCCACAGGTTCGCCTAAGTACTTAGGTTTTCTATGTCGTAAAACATCTAAAGTAGACTTGGAAATCGAAAATTTTTCTCTCAAAGCATAATATTTATAACCCTGATAAATACCTGCATCAGCAATAAAACCATAAGATTTTACACCCAAAGCATTACCCAAATACACACATCTGTTTAAATGATAGGCTTGCGAAACCAATATAGCGGTATCCACCTTAAAGATATGTTTAGCCCGGTACATTGTAGAATAACTATCAAAGCCTGCATAATCAATATAAATCTTAGTGGTGTCAACACCATGCTCAAAACAATATAGTTTCATCACCGTCAGCTCATCGTATTCATCTCGCCCGTTATCGCCTGATAGTAAGATTTTATTAGCTTTCTTGCTTTTATACAAAGATATGCCGGCATCAAGCCTGTCTTTCAGATATTTACTGGGTTTGTTGTTGTGTATACCAGCGCCAAAAATGATGGCTACTTTCGTGTTAGGAATGTTGTTTATGCTAGAATAAATTGCGGCTTCGGTTCTCGATTTAACGGAGTAATTAGTCGCCCAAACGAATACAATGATGGCAATGGAGATAAAGACAGCATACTTAATCAGTTTTGTGAAGGGTATTAATTTCATTATCATCTGATCATTAGAAATGCTGCGGCAAACACCATTATTAAACAAATAAAAAGCATTGTCAAAGCCGCATTTTTAAATTTGCTGAGCTGCTTTCTTCTAAAATTTTGGTATTCACGAAAGATTATTCCGCTATATAAAATGGAAAAACCAAACATTAATCTGATAACCATATCCAGCTCTCCGACAAACGAAAATTGATCATTTTGAATGGTCTTCGGCAAAAAATAATAGGCGCAATAATAAATCAGGATGGAGATTGTTAGGAAAATCAATAACCTGATAAAAAAGTATAAAAGCGCATTACGATTTCCCATAAATCATGAGTGATTCAAATGTTAAGCAGGTGAATCTATTTGTATTCGATTCCGTTAAATTTTAGCCTTAACGTTTTATTGCTTACGGTTTCTTTTTCTATGCAATCATCGTTAACAGCTGTATTTATGGTTTTTATGATTTTATCTTTTATAATTAAATCGTTGAAATTTTTGGTTTTACGTTTTGTGTCGACAATAATTGTTGAACTCACCTGTTCAAATTCGCCCACACACTTCATATCCCATTCGCCTCCGAAAGTTTCGGTGGTATAATTACTCAATATCTTTTTTAGCGTCTGTTTGCTTTTTACAAATAACGATAAATCTGTATGGTGGTTTGGGTTTGGCTGACTACTTCCCTGATAACTCACGTTTATTCCAAAAGCACGTGTTTCGCTGTTCAAATTAAAGAGTCCTGTATTTATCGTAATGCTGCTGAGCCTACTTGCATCAGATGTCCAGGCATTTTCTTCGTAGTATTTGTAAAGTATTTTACAATTTGTATTATCAGCAATGATAATGTAGGCATCTAATTCTAAGTAATAATTTCCATAGCCATCTGGTTCATTTTTTCGATATTTCGGTATAACCATTACCGTTTGCGATTTCATGTTAGGCAAAACCTTTTCTACATACAACTCTTCGTTAACATCACCTTGTTTGAGTTTTAACTGCGCAAATATATTTTTTGCCAGCACGCTGTTTTCGATGTTTCTCTCCTGAGAAAAACTGTAGCTGCAGCTAATGCTGAGTAAAAAGATTAGCGAAAATATTCTCATCGTATAGGATCTCATTTTTTTAACTTATACTATTTTTCAAAGCCAATTTCTGCAGGAAAAACATCTGTTTAGATATTTTTTTCATCCTTCAAATTAAATTTAAATAAGATTTTTCTGAATTTTTGTTCCGATTAGCATTCGCCGGAGTTCATTTATTATTCGCCAAGAAACTGGTGTTTTTAGTTAATCAAGAGATGCGTTCATTTGGGCTTACCGGAATGTTTAAAGTAACTTTCGTACCCCCGCTGGCCTCCTTACTTTGGGTAATTCCTGCTGTTTGATTTCGCTCTTTGCCCAGTAACTGTAATCTTTCCTTACTAATAATTCCTGATAGTGACTGATGATGCTGCGGTTTCTTCTCGCTGATGGCTTTACCACTGTCGATAATGGTTACGGTGAGCATTTTACCATGAAGTGTAAAATTCACTTCGATAAAACTTTGCTTATCATTTAGGTTGATTCCATGGAGAATTGAATTTTCTACGAAAGGCTGTATTAACATCGGAGGCAGCATCACCATGTCCAAATCATCGGCAAACGGCGCATCGATACTGAATCTGAAGATGTTGTTGTAGCGCATTTGCTGTAAACTTAAATAGTTTTCTAACGTTTCAATCTCTTGCGGCAAGGGCACCAGCTTTTCCCGGCTCAGCTCCAGGCTGCTTCTTAACAACCGGCTAAACTGATTCAGATATTTAATGGCTTCATCTTTTTCATCTAAACGGATAAAACTTTGTAAGGCCGAAAGGGTGTTAAAGATAAAATGCGGTTCCATCTGGGTACGCAACAACTGTTGTTGCAGCTGAACATTTTCTTTCTCTTGTTTTAACTTCCGTTGCTTGTAGATGCTATAAAAGAGGAATATCACAATCAGCAGAATCAAAATGATGAGTGCGGTAATAACCAAAGTTAATTTGTTGCGCTCTAATTTCAAGGTATTCAATTTAATATCCTCATTTAAACGCTCTATCGAATTATCTTTAGCCTGAATTTGATACAAAGCGCCCATTTCAGCCACAGCTTGTGTATTTTCTATCTCATAATTTTCTTTTTGTAAATCATTAACATCCATGGCAGCTTTTAATGCCTTATCCTTTTCGCCAATAGCGGCATAGTAATTTGAACGTGCTTCACCGCCTCTAATTAAATCTTCATACTCTAGAAGTTTTCCGCTTTTAAGCAGGAGTTCATCGGCTTTATTTAAAAATATCTTTGCCTGGGTATAATTTTTTTGTTTGATATAGTTGGCTAAAATGTTGGTATAGGTGGTGTAAAGGTTGCTGGCTACAGTTGTTTGATCAGGCATATTTTCATACAACTCTTCATCTATTTCCGCATTAAGTAAGGAATATTTTAAAACAGAATCGACTTGATTAAGGTGATCAAAATAGAGCAGTTTGCTATCATGTAAATACCGGGGGTTAAAGTCTTGCGGATAAGTGGCATGAAGTTTTTCGAGCTTTCGGATGTAAAACGAAACATCATCTTTTCGCATGCTTGCAGTGTAGATCAACGATATAAGTTGTGTGAGTACACGCTGCTGGTTAACTGCATTTGGCGGCAATTGTGGCATTAATTTTAATGCAGCCAAGTTCATTTTATAAGCGAGGCTAAACTGCTGTAAACTTTTGTTGCTTTGTGCTGCTGATAGCAACATAATTACCTTGGCCGCAGGTTTCAGGTTAACCGATGAATCTGAAAGCACAATGATTGCTGCTTTGTTGTAATAGTAGTTGGCCTGATGTTCCAATGCCTCATCATTGGCTAAATTGCCCATTCCATTATATACGCGGGCTTTAATATCCAGGTAATGTTTGTTCGCATCAACCAGTTCTAGCGCTTGCTGAAGGTAAATTTTTGAAGAATCGGGATTTTTTTTAGCATACATTTTCCCCAAACTATACTTCGTTTTGGCATTCAAGTTCGTGTCTGAGCGTACAAAAGGATCAACGTTGTATTGCTTCCAGGCATTTATTATCGAATCGCTTGATGATGGCGTCGGCTGTTTGTCTGATAAGATTGAAAATGCTTCCTGATATTTTTTTAGCTGATCGGCCTTAGAACCATTATCACGTTTACAAGCATAGGCCAGCAGCAATGAGAGGTATAAAAATAAAATGCGCAATTTCATTAGATGGAGCTTAATCGTTAGAAATACCATACCATTTTCTGAAATGGTAGAATACGTAAAGCTAATATTATAAATTAAAAATAATTGAAGCCAAATTTTAATTTTATCCTGACTTGCATTTGCTAGAAACTGCATAATGGAATACCTAACCTATTTTTTTCGATGAATTAAAAATTGTTTTCGTTAACGTATTCTGTTGAAGGTTAAGGTGTAGATATCATTGGCAAGTATGGTTTTAAGAACTTTTTCCGGAGAGGAATAAATATTCAAATCATTCTCTTGAAAAACGAAATTTGATTTTCCGGAAATTTCAGTGATGCTAAGCTGTTCTTTTTCGCTTAATCCGAAGAAAAAAACCGATTTAAAACCTTTTGGATACATATAAGAATTATCCATTGCTTCTCTGTTTTCGGAAGACTGAACATTTTTGATCAGCTTTGCAAATTCTTTCCCCCTGTAATCATCGGCCAAAAGTAAATCATGGTGCTTACTGACGTATGCCCTCGGGAATGTCGGTGAAACAACTGGGCTTGTGACTATTTTACTTAAAATTTTACTTAAGAAAAATCGATCATTTATCTCCGGATCAAATAAAAATACTTTAGAAAATGAAAGGCTTTTATACAAATAGGCTGTTAAACCAGCCATGCCACCACTCCCATCAGCTACAATTCTTACCTCTTCCATGTACTGGCCTTCAGCATCTAAAACCTCTTTTACAGATATCCCTGAAGCATAGTCGGCCATGTTTCCAAATTCTTTTTTTTCTTGTTGAAATAATGTGCTTTCGGTTTCAGGTTTTTTAAAAGTGCTATTCCCGAAACCGATTCGATCTATCGCGATGATATGGAATTTTTGATTAAGGGTTTTGTTTTTAAAATAATCAATGAAATATCCTGCATTTTTATCACTGTTATGTAGCACTACCAGATAGGGTTTTTTCTTTCCAAATTCATCACCTTTTACACTGTAATTTTTTTTATTACTGATGTACTTTATGCTATAGCCTCTAATATTTACCGAGTCATAAAGCGGCGCATCTATTTTCAAAGCCGCAAATTCTTTATTTATTTCTTCCTGGGTATAAACCTTTGTAAAAAAATGAAATTTGCACCAAATAAAAACGTAACATACCATTACGCTAGCAATAGTAAAATATAATACTCTTTTCCTTTTCACTTGGAGTTGTAAATAAAAATCTTGTTCAAATCAGTAAGCAGAACTTACCCTATAAATGGAACAATAGTGTTAAAAGGCTGATTAGTTATACTACCGTAAAGTGATAATAAAAACAAAAGTCCAATAACTAATAAGAAGAGTGGTTTGTATCTAAATTCTGTGCCTTTTTTTACAGTATGCCTGTAATAGAAATAAGTTGCCGCTAAATAAATTGTGGTGAAGGCCAACATCATGTAAGTAACTGTCATGGTTTTATTTTTTAGGTTTATAATTTCTGTGCTTGCGCCACAGCTTTAATTAATAAAACTAATTAATAGAATATTCAAATTTTGACCAGTTTTATAAGCGTAGCCTTTAGGTTTCTATTCGCCAGCTTTTAAATGTTATTCGCATTTCAGCTCCCTACAAAGATTTATAAAAATCAGTTTCCATTACCTCTTTTGCAAAACTGCTTTTGGTTTTAGTAAAAACGCTGATGAAGAAAACCATTTTCCCATTAAATACAAAAGTGTATGTACCATCGTCGCGTAAGTGGTCTAAGCTATCAAATGATGCGTCGATTTGCTTTTTCAAGTTCTTTTTATCGATTTTATATTTCTGGATATAGGTATTTAGTAATTCTGTGGCAGAGCCGATGCTACCATTTCCGTTTAACAGCGGAATTAAATAACCAATCATTTCATCGGTTTTACCTTGCTTTTCGTAAACCTTGCTTAAATCGTACGCAATTCGGTTTGCATCTTTCTGAATGTTGCTACCGCCGGCAGAATACACCCGGAAATCCAATATCGACCTTAAGAAGAATTTTTCTGCCAACTTGTGATCGCCATTGCCAAAATTGATATCCGCGAGTGCATGTGCCGAGGTATGTTTAAGGTTTAAAACTTCATCGCTTTTGTATTTCCAAAATTTCTCGTCAATTTTTAAATCCAAGAAATAATCGAGTTCTGTGGTAAACTTGCGGATATATGTTCGGTCGAGCTTTTGGCGCATGTTCTGGGCATATTCCATCAATTTTTTATCGCTTTTATAAGGCTCTTCGCGTAACAAGTAATATAACGCAGTACGGATATCATCTATCCTCACATCGTGATAAAGTGGAAAAACTTCTCTCAATTTACTTTCCTCTGCCCATTTTACCCTCCTGTTTTTCTCCATTTGGATGAGTAGGTAATCATCACTTGGAATTACCTTCGTATCAAATTTGTAAAAGATAAATTCATCGCTCGTTTTACTAATGCCAAGCGCATAAATTAAGTGGTTTTGTATGGTAAAATAGGTTGTATAGTTTTGGTCTTTAAGCATTATATCAGCACCATTTTCCAATTTTGTTTCATTGGTAAAAGCATGGTATTTAAACTCCCTAAAGTATTCATCTTTGGCAAGCGCAGAAGGATTTTTGGTATAAGCCGACAAATAGGCCAACTGTTTTGCAGTCAGTTCCGGTTTATCTAAATCTACCACGCCAACGGCCGATAATCTTGTTTTAATATCGAAAGTGTATTTTGCTGGCAACAGTTTAGCAGTGTTATTTTTCGGGTTAATAACGATACCAAATCCTACATAATCTTTTATTAAATCGCTTAGCGTGATTTGGGTAGTTTCTTTATTATCGGCGATAAAACTTTTAATTAAATCTGCGTATTTGCTTGTTTTGGCTATTTTTAATGCCTGGCTTTCGATTTTTTTAAAATCGACACCATCGGTATTTTGCGCAAAGCTGATTTGAGTTGCGAAGAGTAAAAAGTAGAGTAGTTTTTTCATTGTAGGTTGTGTAGGTTTTTCTTAATAACCTCAGCTCGATAATTATTTAGCTGATTTACAGTGTCATAGTCTATTATTATCTAACTGACCCTGAAGTAAATTCAGGATGAAGAGATATTAAGCAAAATTGTTGAAGATGCTTTTTTTGGTCATATCACTTTTTTAGTTCTGGTGCCCATGCACTAATTTCTGTTGAGCTAGTGCAAGGACAATTTTGAATGGCCGTTTTTTGTTGCGCAAAGCTGATTTGCGTGACAAAGAATAAAAGATAGAGTAGGTTTTCCATACTATTAATTTCTTGCTGGTGGCGGAACTTTCATTTCTGCCGGTTTCAAATGTCTCTCGGTTAAGTTTTCTAAAGCAATTCCTTTCATATCATCGCTTATTAATTTTAAGCTCCATTTATCGGTAATGTATTTTTTCGTTATGCAATAAGCACCCATATAATCGTAGAAATTCCCTTTCACAATCAGCGTGTCATTCACTAATTTATAATCACCTTCTAAAATAATTTTGCCATCTTTTGTGCCATATTTTACAATCTCTAAATGGCTAAATTTGAGTTTGTCGTTCGTAATTTTATATACCTGCAAAGTATCACCTTTTTGCTGTCTGCGTATTTCATCAGGTTTTTGATAACCCAAGTACACATTAAATTTTGTCTTTTTTATCGTAAAATCTGCCAAACGTTTATCGGTTTTTAAAATGTCTGATGTGCCGGCAGTTCTTACAGCCACGGGTGGTTTTCCTTTTTGTGCAAATGTGTTTATGCTAATAAAGGCAATGATTATAGTGAGGATTTTTTTCATCATTTTATTTTATTGAAAAGCATTTTTTGTGTTAATATCTATGTCAGTCTGAGCTTCCCGAAGTTCCAGGGCAAGTAGTTCTACAGTCGAATAGTAAATTTTTTGTCTTTCGACAGGCTCAGGATGACAATATTTGTTAATCATTTTTATCTATTTTTTGAAAAGCAAGGTTCTGTGTTAATCGGTTCCGAAAGCCCCGCCATCCGCTTTACTACAGGGTAAACACATACGTTTACCCCTACGTGTCCGCTTCTGTCGGGTTTAGATAACAAAACTTGTACTACTATGTAGGTTTGGGTTAAGCATAATCTCAATATAATATCACCCTTTCAGGGTTTAGTTATTATTTATTAATTTGTTTCTAGTATAATTTCACCACTTTGTGGTTGTTTGTAAGTCTGTATAGCTTGCTACGGTAAAATCTGAGACTGATAAAAATTTGGTTTTTAATATAATTTCGCCACTTCGTGGTTGTTTTTAAGTCCGAAGGACTGATAATATTATAGAAAATTTATAAAATCGTTATTTTAACCGCGAAGCGGTGACATTTTTTCTTAACTCGAACTCACGTTAATTAAATAATCGAATATAAGTTACTATGTAGGTTTGCGCCTTTGCAATTTAATAGCAGTACTAGCCTGACTTGCAAATCACTTCGCTTTCTTTTTATAATATTTAAATAGCGCTTCGGTTAAATCCCATTCCTGCTCATCGGGGTTGCCAATTGCGATGCCCTCTTCAACACCTCTCGAAAATTCTTTTATTACTTTTTCATTCTCATCATATTCAGTAACTAAATATTGTTGTTTCCCTTTTACGCCAATTTCCTTTTTGCTCAATTTTCCATTTATATACACAAAATGGTTGTCGCCAATCCATTGCTCCTTATAGGTAACTTTTCCATCGGCACCATAGTGTTCAATTAAACCGGGTTTTTGGAATTTGGTGAGTTGCCCTTTGTTGTTATAATGTTCGAGCACTTTTTTTTCGAAGTCTTTTTTAATTACCGAAACACCTAACCTGGTCGTAATTTTAGAAACAGGTTTACGGTTTCGAAAAAGGGTAACCACTTCTTTATCGCCATTATTTGGGCCTTTCGTGGTTGTTTTAATGGTAATTAAATAATCGTTTCCTTCTTTAACTACAGAGGGCGTAAAGCTTGTTGAGCCTAAAAGATTGCCTTTTTTATATACAATTTCTGAAGTTAAAACGCCATGGTCATAAGTTAATTTACTTTCTTTTGAGGGCGATTTGCTGTAATCTTCGGCATAATGATATTCATAATCTCCATGGAGCAAACTGTCTTGGTCAATGGTAAAAACTAAACTTTCAAAAGCTGGAGCCACACTGCTTGCCCGATATTTTCCTGGCGCTAATTTTTCTCTTTTTTTAGTGCGCATGTAGGCTAGGCCATCAGTTTTCGCAATGCGATTATCCAAATCTCCAATTGCAATACTTGTATAATTGCCTTCTGGTTCTGGTGGTAGCGGTGGCGGTAAATTGGTTACGTAATTTTCGGTAACTGCTGTTGCTAGATCTTTTCTTCTATCTTGAACTAATTTTGCACCAAGTTTTTGCTGAAAGTATTTTGTAAAATTGTCTAATCTTTCGCCAAGATTAGTTGACGGTGGTCCGTAAATAATAATCAGATAATTTTTAATGGTTAGTAAAATAACACTAGCACTTAGTCTAGATGTTTTTGGTAAAATTTCGTCCATTTCAGTAACCGATTTAAATTTTGCTACCTCAAAACCAAAACACATTTTCTCGCTTACCAAATCCTTGTAAATTTCAAAATATACGGATTGTACATTTTGGAGTTTTCCACTCATTAATAATCCTTTGGTTTTCAAGGGATCGGTTATCAAACCAGGATTTTTCTTAATTCCAAAATTAGCTTTCGCATCTTGAGGAATTTCTGCAAGCTCCATCCCCTTTAAAAGCGTAGTGTCTACTTTAAAACTCTCTGGAAATTTAAGTTCTTGCGCCTGCACTTTTATCGCCAGAAGGACGACAACTAAAAAAGTAAATATCTTGAATAATCGTTTTTTCATAAAGTTTGTGTAGGTTATTTGATTATGTTAAATCTTCTTTGCTGAAATATCCATCCAGTTTTCGGTGGTTCATTATAAAAGCCAACGTGGTGCAAATAAAAATTGTAACCCAAATGCAAATAGCACGGGTAAACTCCAATTCTATCATATAAAACAAGCAAATCAGCGGGACACTTAGGAGAAATACGCTGAAACAAATTCCGCCTAAATGCGTGAGCAATAAATGGGTAAAGCCTTTAAAATTACTTCCAATAGCACATAAGACGATGCCTAAAATAGGCATCCCAAAAATGGCGAAGTAAGGGAAAACTTCGTTTTCTTTTACGTGAATTTTAAGCGGTGCAAAGAGGAAATAATTTACGCCAACGTACATCAAAATAAGGTAAGGCAATAAGTCTTTTAGAACTTTAAATGCTTTACGGGTTTTAGTTTCTACTTCTGGTGTGCTGATTGCCAATGATTTATTGCCATTTTCCCTTAACTCAAACTCCTGAAGGTCGTTTTTTACCGCATAGCCCAAGACGCTAACTAAATCGCCGTTTTTTAGTGTTCTTTCGGTATAGCGGATATCATCAACGGCATATTTAACGCTATGTAAAGTATCGGTTTTGGCAGGCAGAAACGTCAAATTTAATTGGGAAACCATCACTTTGATTTTGCCCGTATCATTGCTCAGGTAAAAATCCTGGAATTCTTCTTTTTTAAAGGTTTTGTGCACATACTCTGAGCCTGTATCGCTATCGTAAGTAATGTCGCCTTCTTCATAAGTGTAGGCGATACATTGCTGTTTAAAATGTGGTGTTTCGAAGGTTTTTGGGGCACTCACTGTTCCCTCGATTTTAACTAAACCTTCGCTAAGCGCATAAATTGGGGTAGATTTTTTCTTGATAAGTGTTCGCTGTGTTCTGGTAACGAAATAAACAATAACCGCTAAAATTACAGGCACAACCGGAACTATAAATCGGTTGGAAACAACTAACATGAAAGTCGAAATTGCGATAGCGAAGATCGCCAAAATTAATATGTTAGAGAAGCAATTTTTCAAGTGATACGCTATTAGGTGAACAAATCATTTTAAGTATTAGCGAGTAAACCTACTACCATTGCCCCTAGAAAAGCCACGAAGGAAAGTATGAGCAGGTTTGTTCTTCCTAGTTTATTCTGCTTTGCCACAAGCAGACTTATGGCCTCAACGATCAAATACAAAATCCAGGCACTAATAAAATAAGCACTAAAATAAAGCGCCCCGAGCATGCCGTTTCTCCCTTCAGTAATATAACACAGCAAGTATATCAAGCCGATAGAAACAGCCAATACAAACAATCTGATGAGGACATGTTTGTTAACGTCAACTTTCAGTTTCGCTTTTATAATGGTAAATCTTATTAAAAAGATAAATAAAATTAGTGTAAAAGGTATTAGCATGTTGCTTGGTTTATCTATTTACATCTCTATAATACCAGCCAGGCAAAATATCATCGCCACCTTTATAAAAAATTACCGATTGCAGGTTATCCTCAGGATATAACCTATAAAAAGTGGAGGTATAATAGTGACTTCTGGTTAAATCGCTTACGAGCAATCGTGGCTTTTTAACATCGGTATAATAAGCAAACTCGTAGTTTAGCAATTCATTAATCCTAATTTCTGTTTCGTCTTCATTTCGCTCTGGTAGCAAATAAGTGATGTTAGCATTGTATCCGTCAACTACTTCAATTTTTGTGGTTGCTATGTTATAAGCATCTTTAATAACTACGTTATAACTAATTTTATACTGCAATAAAAGGCTATCGTTCACAAATGATTTTTTCAATATCAATTGTTTCTGGTCATTGTAAACTAAGCTATCGCTGATGATGAATTTTAAATTGTTTATGTTTTTATATCTGATAAACTTAATTTTTTGCCCTTTTACGTATAATGATTTTTCAGAGGGTTCGTTTGCTTCGGAAGCGGAATATTTGATTTGCCAACCATTAAGGTGGTTTTTACTATACGTAGAAGTTTTTTCAATTCGCCCATGATCATAATCAGTTTCTAAGCCTTCCTGCAAACCGTTTTTGAAAATACTTCGTCGCCTAATGGAGCCATCTTCATTGTAATAAAGCCATTCGCCTTCACGTAAATTATTTTGGTAAGCACCCTTTTCTGCCAGTTTTTTATTTCTAAAAACCTTGAATTCGCCGTTTTTTAAACCATCTAAAAAAGTTTCGTAATTGGTTTGATAACGGTTAAACTTGATGGCATAACTCCCGTTCAATGGTTCTTTAGTTTTTTTAAAGCAAGTTTTTTTGTTGAAGTAAACCGTTTCTTCTAAATCAATTTTTACATAATCGCCTTGCGCAAAACAGCAGTTTAGGCCGATAAAAAATAAAAGAAACGCAGTTAGTGTTTTCATTTGGGTTATTTTTTAGCTCTCCTATTCTTTTCTGCAGTTTTATGGCTTTCAACAATGTCCTCTAATTGGGTTTGATAAGAAAAATAACTTTCCTCACTGAACTGTTCCAGGTAAATTTTGCTGAATTTCATCCTCGTTTTAATGGTTGGAATTTTAACCAGTTCGCCTTTTTCGTTATTTGCCAAATGGTCGAAATAATGCCAGTTGCCAATATAATCGCCGGTTAATAAGTTTGCGCTCGCTTCGCCACTGCCATCGTTAGCGGCGTTGCCAAAAGCGTATTCAGTAATCCCGATTAGGCGGATGCGTTTCTCGGCTTTTTCGTACCTGAACTGACAGGCATAGCCAGCCCGCATCCAGTTGATTGTCAGTTCAAATCCGTTTCTGGTCGATTTGATGTAGGTATCGTCGCTTGACATTTCGATTGTCTTGCTTCTTAATTTTTTAAAGTTTTGCGTCGATAGCCTGCAAACAATTTGCAATGCCTTTTGGTCGATGTAAACGGTGTCTTTTTTACCATCAAAGTCGATGTCTTTTACTAATTTATCTTGAGCGAAGGCAAAAGTGCTGATGCCAAGTATCGTAATAAGGGCGAGTATCTTTTTCATGTATTTTAATATTTAGCTGTTTTTATTAGATTACCTGTTTCATCATAATATTTCCACTCGTTGATGCAGTTTCCATTTTTATAGTGGCCAACTGCTTGGAGCTTACCATTTTTGTGGTAATATTTCCATTCACCGGTCTCAAAATTTTCTTTATATATGCCGATATTCATTACAGTTCCATCCTCATAATATCTTATCCATTCGCCCTCCTGATTACCGTTTATAAAATGGCCGAAACTTTCTAATGCACCTTGCGGGTAATATTCAAACCATTTGCCAATTTGCTTTCCATCTTGGTAATTGCCCTTATTTTGCAGTTGCCCGTTTTGATGATAACGTTTCAGTTTGCCTTCTCGTTTTCCGTTTTTGTACCGAACGACATCTTTTATCAAGGCATTTTTATCTTCGTAATAAAACCGCCATTTGCCTTTTGCTTTTCCATTTTTAAATTTTCCCGTTTTCCAAAAATTTCCGTTGTTGTAAAAGGCAGTCCACCGGCCACTTTCCTTTCCGTTGCGAACATTACCATATTCATATATCAATCCATTTTCGTGGTAAACGATTACGTCGCCTGATAAGGTTCCATTTTTAAAACTTCCAATTCGCCACAGCTTCCCATTTTTATGATAATATTTCCATTGGCCTGTTTCCTTTCCGTTTGTATTAAGTTGCCCAACTTCTTTTACGATACCGTTATCATAAAATAGTTTATGTTCTTTTTGTGCTTTGGCGAAAACACAAGTAAAAAGCATTGCAATTATTAAAATAACTTTCTTCATAGGTTATCGTTTATAAACCAATCATCATTCTAAAACCCCAATCTCATAGTGATTTACGCTACGCCTTAACCTTAATTCGCTACTATAAGTAATGCAATAAATGTTATCCCCAACTTTTAACAATAGCGGTGCTTTTTGTTCATCGAAATTTATCTTGGTTTTGCCCACTTTTCCATTTACGGTAAATTCATAATAAATCAAGGGCACAGCATCGTAGGTGTAATTAACCCCATTGTTTAATCCGCCAGATAAATGCCCATCAGAACCAATTGTAATGCGGTCTAATTCCCTTACAAATGTGCTATCAAACGGCTTATAGTCTTCCGAGATTAACTTATTACTAAAACTCCAAGTCTTGGCTATCAGGCTATCATTTGCTAAATCATCATCGTTTTCATCAATTTTCGAGAAAGTTAGATGTGGTGCTTTTGCATTAAAAACCCTCCTACCAACCGTCAAATTCTGGCCATCGTTGTAAACTGGCAAATCTTCATTATAGGTAGCGGTCCAAGTTAATTTTTCGATTTTGTTGTTCCTCAACCTGGTTAGTGTTATAAAATTCTTCGCTGGAAATTCCATCCCAGGTTTTATCGCTTTGCGATAGCCGGTTATCAGGAATAGCGAACTATCCGCAATTGCGTAAAAGAAATAATCTTTTGTGTGGATTACTAAATTATGCCCATTTACTTTGGCAGACTTATAATCTTCATACGAGACTGTGGCAACATCAAGTTTTTTGTAGGTTAAAGCATTATTAGCAAAGCGTGGAAATTCTGGAATTTCGGGATGTTTATCTTTTTCTCGTTGAATATTGTCTCCACATGATGAAAGTCCTGTCAAGAAAAGCAATCCAAAAACCAGACTGATATTTGTATTTCCCTTCAACTTATTTTTTGCCCAAAAGGATAAATAACAAATACCAAGCAACGCGATGAAAACCCAAATAATGAAGGATAATGCCTGGCCTAAATTGCTGAATTCCCAAAGCAATTCTTGCCAGTTTTTAACCAATCGATTTATAAAAATCTCGAAACTATAGGCGCCATTTTGCGCTGTTTTTACATAAAACCTAAAATAATGCGCAACGATATCCACAGCAAAAACCTTTACAATCAGAAATGCAAAAAAGGAACCTAACGTAATGACTATAGCGTTGCCTTTAATTTTATTAAACATTAGCAAAGCTGATAATGGAATATAAGCCAATAAAATGCTAAAATCTGCGTAGCCATCGTAAATGGTAAAGTTTGCCAATCGGGTGTTTAAAATGAATTGATTTACGATTAAGCTAGAAAAAAGGCCAACGAAAATGTGTATCGCAAAGCAGATTATAAGTACAATAGCAAATTTTAGTAGTGCCTTTTTCATCATTATAAACGCTCTTATTTTTTATACTTCTGCAAAAACGCTTTAAAATCCATAGCCTCTCTTTTGTCCTTTAAACAGAATTTCAGCTTACCGTTTTTGTCGAACTCTTCGCTGATATTGCAGAAGATAAACGGTGTAACTTCTTTGCCTTTTTCGTCTATAATTCCGTACCAATAATTGCTCCCATCCGCAGTTCTAATTCCTGCCATAAAATAATTGTTGACACCATAGAAGGGATTGATAAATTCGTATTTAAACGGCGTTAGCAAGTTGAGGTTTTTATCAACCAGAGCTTTTTTCTTGCTCACATCTTCTGCCTCAAACAACGTTGGATATTTAATATCAGAAGCGATAAACTCATCTACCAGATGAATTTTTTGAATACCTTTATTCGGAATTTTTTTGAAGTTTAAATCGTACAGTTCATCCAAATTGTGGGTTTTGCTGGCAATGATAAATTGCCCGTGTTTTTCGAAACGATAATATTCAAATGGCAAAATGGTTTTTTCTCTATTCAGCACTAAGCCGGATTTTTCTTCGCTACCCACCGTTTTCTCAAAAACATCGTAACCCGGTTTTAAAGTCTGCACAAACGTTACAAATTGCGGTAGCGGAACCATCTTTTTAGTGCTCACATTTAGCCAATACAACTTTTCATCACCTGTAAAATATTCGTTCGAAAGCTGTCGTAATTCATCAAATTTGGGCTCAATAATGATTTCGCCATCTCGATTTGATACACCAAATTTTCTATCGGTTTTGTGGCTATAAAAAACGATGTTCGGTTTATCTTCGTTAAAAAATTTGGGGTCTAGGTAATGGTTGCCATATTTTACCATGGCTTTATTTTGCAAGGAAACAGATTTTGTGGCTACAAAAACATCAATGCTTTTAATATCATCCGGAAATTCTACCATTACAAATTGCGTTTGTACACCAATTACCTTTTTTCCTGCGTTGGCAATTTCATTGTACAAACCCACATCGCCTAACGCTTCAACTTTTGCTTTATCTTTCGAAAGTTTGTTAAGGTAAGCATCAAATTCAGCCATGTTCTCTTTCGCGTCAACCTGGTTCTGCCGGATCTGATCTAATTTTTCCTTCGCACTTTTCTCATCATCTTCCTTTAAAACCTCCGAAAAAATTGCAAGCAGTTCATTTAAACTTTCGCTTATATTTTTATCAATCCCCAACATTGGTGTAGCGCTTAACGCACTCGTATTCATCCTTAAATTCTGGTTATTAAAGGCTTGATAACCGATAATTTCGGCATATAAATTAATCGGGATTTTGAGCTGGGCGGTGTTTCCTCCTAAGCTTTCAACTTCAACCGAAAACGCTTTATAAGTTTCTGTTTTAGTAGATTTATCGATAGAAAAATGCTCAAAACTGGTTGGAAATTTTAAACTGATTTCCGCCTGAATACTATCAATACGTTTCAGACCGATATCGGCTTTTGCTATTTTTTTGCCTCTAAAAAAGTAAGCTTTTTCGTTGATTGCCACATTGTCTTTAAAAGGCTTAAACAAACTGTCCTTTTTCTCCAAAACATGGTTGTCGTCGGTTAAGCTAAACCTACTTTCGTACTTAAATAAACTCTGTCCATAAAGGTTAAAACGTTCCTCATTGGCATTGTCGCTAAAATTTTGTTCAAAGAGCAATTTTTCGCAATAGTCGTTAAAAAGCATTTTGATTGTAGTTTCATCGTTGTTAATCTCAAATTCTGTCGCCGATTGATCAACCTTGCTTTTCTCTCCCGAAGAAAAATGTGAGGTTAATTGCAGGCTAAAGGTTGCCGTTTTTATCAGCTTGTTTAATAACGTCGTATCCTTTCTTAGCTGGTTTTTCAGCTCCTCGTATTTCATTGCTTTCAAAGAGGCAATGTATTTTTTTGCTTCAGCTGTTTGAGGCGTTTGTGTTTGGCCACAAGCATATAAAAACGTACAGACAAGCAATAAAATTAAGATCTGTTTAAGTCTCATGTTAATAATTAAAGTCCATTTTTTGAAGCGCAATTGCAGTGTCGTTATTCAATGTTACTCCCGCTTTCCGCTTCTCCCGATGAAACCTGTGAAACAAGCAAGCTTACCTTTTTTAAAACGATAGACAATGCTTAAATCGGGATCCGCTTCAATCGGGGCTATTTAACCTAAGGCGGTGCAAATAAACCCCTCAAAAGCATTACTTACTTTGTATCAAAAACCCGATTGTAGTGTATCCCGATTTTTCATCGGGAGCAACAAAAAGCGGGACTGCAATTGCCGAAACATTTTTCCATCGTTTTTCTAATAAAAATAACTGCTTCAAACTATACAAAAAGGTCAAATTATTATTCGTTGACTATTATTTATTATTCGTTGGAAAATTGCAGTAGAGTTAATTATTTCCACTGGTTTAAAAACTCTGCTGGCGTATAGGTAACCCTTGCAAAGTTTTTCATCATCAGCTCTGTGGCTACAACTTTGCCTCCTTCAAATTTTAATATTTTATCTCTCCAGATTTCGTTTTTTCGGTAATAAGCGCCGTCAATTTTGAGAAAAGAGTGCTCCTTTTCGATTACGTGATAAGCGTAATCCAGTTCGGTATCGATGCGTAATTCGCCTTCCAAACATTTATCGGTAAACCAAAGATTAATTTGAAAAGTGTGCTCCGTATGATTGGTAAATTGGTAGTCGAGGTAATTGTAAAAAACGGTAGCACCACTGCCAAAAGGCAATACTCGCCCATCATCTGGAAATGGGTCGAACGAGTGATGGTAACGTTCGGTAACTGTTAGCGGACTATGTATAACCAGCCAATGGATGAGGTTGGAGATTTGGCAAATGCCTCCGCCAATGCCGGCTTTTGCCTCTCCGAATGAAAGTTCCATTCCTAATAAATAACCTTTCTTTTTAGTAGGCAAACCCACCAGTTTGCAAAACGAGAAGGTTTCGCCGGGTTTGATGATGATGCCGTTGATGTTTGCCGACGCAATTTTAAGATTGGTTATTTTATTGATTTGCAGTTGCTCATTATTATCACCAAGTTTTTTAAGCAATACCGATTGATGTTTTTTAATCCGAAAATCGAGTTTATCGCTAGCCCTAGTTTTTGCATATTTTTTGCCATCGAAAATCCATTCCAACCGTCTTTTTATCCGCCTTGCGCCAACTGCCAAAAAGTATAAAAACGGGTGGCGTTGACTTAGTAATTTTCTCTTTTTCACAGGTTAACTTTTCGATTTTAAATACTCCGAAATTTCAAAAATCCAATCGCCACCTTTGGCAAATAAAAAGCAAACGATACCTAAAATTACCAGGTAAGAAATTAGTCTTTTGAAGAACAATAGGTAGCGATTTGCATCTTTTAAAAACCTGGCATTTACGATTAAAAAAATTAAGCCGGCGATTACGCCTGTTACGGTACCCATGTAAAGCTTTGCGAAATGCTCGAAGAAAGAGAAAATAGCTATGGTTATCTCGAAGACTTTGGAATTGGATTTAGATAATGCACTCTCAGGTAAAAAAATGAACCAACAAATAATGCTAAAAACGCAACTGCCAAGAAGAAAAAGTAAACCTTTGTAGGTATTCCTCCCCATGAAAGCATACATGAATGTAAGCATGGCTACGCCCAATGTAGAATAGGTAAACTTTAAGTCGGTAACGAAGCTAGCCTTGCGATATTCTATTGGGAAGATTATGCAAACACTAATGATTAGAATAACTATTCCTGCAAGGAAGATTGGTTTAATTTCTTGCTTCATGCTTATATTTTTACGTTAAATCTTTATCCAAAATATACTTCAATCTTCCGTCTTTTCTGCTGAGTGTATCAGTATCAATAAAAAAGGTATATGATGGCGAACCTCCACTTCTACCTGGTGTGGCGAAATCGTTCCAGGCTCTTTTTACACGTGTGCCTTTTACTTTCTTAACCTTAAATTTTGTAGGGCTGAGAACTTCAAACCAGTCTTTTGGTTCGTCTTTAAAAAGGTTCGTTAAATCTGGCGCCTTATCGCCAGCTCTAAATGTAAAACCATTTACTTGGATAGTTTTTTCATCCATATCAACTTTATAGAACCCCCAGTAAATCTCGCTTTTGTATTTCTTGTCCCACAATTCAACGGTGTCTTTAACGCTATAGATTTTGACGTTTTGGGCATGGGAGGTTAGTGTGAAGATAAGTATTACACAAAGCAATGGAATTGAATAACGCACAGTATACTTGCTGAATTTTATCATGATTTCCTTCTGATGAGGTAAAAACCTAAACCAAAAATCGCCAATGCAAAACCACCAATCGCATAATAATTTAAACCCGAACTAGTCTTTTTTTTTATCGCTCCCTTTACATCTTTAATTTTATACAGTTGTTGCAAAACTTCATAATCATCGGCTTTAAAATCTGCAGGATTTGCGGTTTGAACAACCTGCAGTTTCTTGATTTTTTCATTGAAGTAATACACGGCATTCTTATCTTTAAAAAACTGATGGTATTTTACTTCAACCTGAGGCGTATTTGGCATTTCGCCAGCACAAGAATTGATTACCTCTACAAATGAACCTAAGGAAATTAAAGTTTCCTCATCAGCTGTGATGGGATAACTTTTTTTGCCGTCATATAAAGCATTGTTAAACAAATAAAATAAGCCAAGTTGTTTAACTTCAGTATTTAACGGCATTTTATTTTCAACTTTTGGGTCAAATCTATCACCCAAAAAGTAGATGTAGTTTTCGGTAGCCAACGCCCTCGACAAATACATGCCATAACCATATCTTCCTGCAAAATATTTGGCTGTAGCATGAACATTTGTGCTTAAAATTTTCATGTTATCGGCTTCCATGTAGTAAAAATCATCTCCCTGAAATAAGCCTCCTTCAATTACTGCTAGTTTAGATACATCTGTTTTTGAATTGTACGGAAGGCTAAAATCGTCGTCCCAAATGGGATAGATTTTGTTATGGAAACGAACATAGGCGATATTGCCAGACTTCGGTAGCAGTGGTGTAGATGCATGGTAGCTAAAATAGATGTCTATCTCTTCGCCGGTTAAGGGGTCTCTGCCCGATACCGAATGACCTTCACGTTTTTTAATTACTTTATCGCTCCACCACAATACAGTTGGGTTATCAACAAGTTTTAGCTGGTTGAATTTTCGGTTTACCTTCAATGCCCTAAACTGAGGTGTAATGTCTTCAAAGCTAGCGTCATTTCTAATGGAAAAAATGTGTTGCTCATCGGCTATAAAATCTTCGTTTTCGGCAGGGTTGCAGGCGTAGTAAACCAGTTGTGCTGGATTTAAATTTGGGATAGCTGTAACCGTTGCTTTCTTGCTGTACAAATCAACATTAATGGCAAAAACCTGTTTGTCGCTTTTTACATACATCCCAGAACTATAACATTTAATATTACTGATGTTTGCCGGCAACTCGTTGAGCACTATTTTGGTTATGTGTTTCTCCCAGGCGTTTAAATAAGTCCACTTTCCGTCTATTAAAAATAGTCGACCATTGATGTGTTTTTGGCCAGCTTTGTTGGCCAGAATTTTAAAAAAATTGGCGTTGTTTCCATCGTGCTGACCATCTTTTGGCAAAAGATAAAAGCCGTTTTTATCGCTAAACATGAAAGTGCTTTCATCTTCACCAGTGTATTTATAGCTCGCTAAATCAAGGCCTTTTAATGGCTTTGTCATTTGCTGAACATAGCTAATTCCGTTAGGGTCTTTTTCGGTAAGCTGGTAAAAAATGCCACTTCCATTTTTGATAATAGCATGTTTCGTAGACGTATGATAATGATAGCATTCGCTGGCGTTTAACAACTGACCCATGAGTAAAACCAAAAGAAGAAAGATTAATTTTTTCATTTGAACATTAAGATAGTGCTTATTTAACAAACGAAATTGGCGCTTTGTTATTCGTAGTAATTTAGTCACTATTTGTACCTCTGAACTTATTATTCGATTATCAACATTGCGAAACGGCAATTAAAATATTGATAAAACCATAACCTAAAAGGATTAATACAATTGATATGATATTAGAAATAGCAAACCATTTTGGTTTGTTTTTAAAGAATTTTACCATTTCGAAGACCAAATAAATCACCCAAACAAAAAGGATGATTGAACCAAAAAGCAATGCCAGATTATCGTGAAAACCCATCCCTATTAAATTTGCGTTTATGGCGTATTCGATTTGCGAAAAGTGAAGCAACAGCAATAAAACGATGCTGATGCATAACCTGATGAGGATGTGTTTGGTTAATTTGTCTTTCATATTTATTTGAAGCGCAATGACGATTTTTTTCCTATTGCACAAACTTTAATTTTAAACCCGATAGCGCCAAATAGCCCGGAGCGAGGTACGGCTTGTCCCGATTTTTCGGGAAGCGAGGACTATAGGCAATAGCGGGACTGAAAACTGCCATAAAACCCGGAGCCTTCATTTTCAAAATCTGTTTAATATCACAACTCAATCCGCTAAAACAGTTGGGAGTATAATTTTTAACCTGTTTTGTGTTTCAAAATCATTTGCCCAATCTTTTCCAAATTGCCTGGTCATGTATAAAGCTGTCTTTCTGTTGCTTTTTTCTAAATCGTCATAGTCGACACCAATAGGTTCGCAACCGCCCATGTTTTTAACCTTTAGCCTATATTTTGGCATAACAAATACGGTGTCGTAGTAAATATAACCAGCTGGCGGTAGTTCGCCATAGGTGTAATAGGTTATTAATTTCTTTTCGGTTTTTTTAAGCAAAACTTGTTTTTTAGATTGCTTACAAGCGCAAAACATTAAAATTAAGATGCCAAATAAAATGCTTTTCATAGTTTATAGGTAGTTTACTATTTATAAGATTTATTTTCGATGTAAAATCCATAAAGCATCGATTAAAATGGAGCTGTATTTTTATCGATGTGCGCCTAATACAAAAAAGAACAACAACTGCAAAAAAGTGATCACGAGGCTCATAAAAAGCCAACCGAAAAAATATTTATTCTCCCATTTTTTAATGATCCTAATTATAAAAGTGATGATGCCAATAACGAGTAAAAACACATTGATGTGGTATGCCCAAAAAACATAAGCATTTGCAAAGTTTGTTAAATACTTAATGTGGGTTGAAGTGTTAAATAACCACAACAGCAAGCCACAATATAAAGCGAATAAACCTAGTACAAGTATTGATGCTTTAGTCCAAAATTTCATTTTAATAGTAAACTATAGTGCGTTTAATGATATATTCTGGGTCGGGTATATACTGTTTAATATTCGTTGTTTTAATCTCTTTCTTCTCCACCCAATTGCCATTTAAATCATATTTAAAAGCGTATTTCGAAGTGATAATTGTTCCCTCGCTTTCATATTTATTTTCAATTATATCGCCCTCTTTATTGTATTTATAAGTTACGGTTGATGGAAAGCGGAGTGTCTGTATTTTCTTTACGACTTTATTTTCGGTGTTATAGGTCAAATCGTTTTGTTCGTAAATTTCGCCATGTATATCTTCCAGTTTTTCTTGGATCAGATTTTTATTGGCATCGAAAAACTTATGCTGAATGTAAGTTAAAACAAAAGCTTTTTTGTCTTCGTCATGTTCGTAAACTTTTTCTATTTCTTTGTTGGGTTCGTAGGTATATTCATGATAAAAACTGCCGTATTTTTTAAGCACTTCTTTACCATTTTCTATGCTTTTAACATCTTTTCGAAGCAATTTATTTTGCTGGTATTTACGCAAAATTTCTTCGTAAACTTCGCCTGTTCGGTAGCCTAGTTTCTCCGTTTTTATTAAATTTTTACCTTCGTAAAAATAGCGTTCGTGTAAGTTGTAAACGTTTTTGTTTTTCGCTTGATCAAACTCAATCACGTACACTTTCTCTATATTCCCATCTGTATTGTATTCTACCAACTCGTCCATTCCAGGGCCTTCTCGTCTGGTTCGGGTGCCGCCTTGATCTATTTTAAAAAAGATAATTTCTTCTGATTTAATTTTTGGTTTATTGACTGTTTTTTCTTGTGCGCAAGAAGCCAGTGTTGAGATACAAATCGCAAGTAATAAATTTAGTTTTTTCATTCGTTTAACTTTTTTTCGAAGCGCAATGCTTCGGCTACTATTTTTGTTTCTTCCCGCCAATGCTACAATCCCCGATGAAAAATCGGGGTATTTCCGCGTATGTCGGGGCTATTTTTCAAAGCTTATGCATTTTTCGTCACAGCAAAGTGCAGTCTATCCTTTCTTTCGCCAAAGCAATCGTAAAAAAATTTTAATCATAATATCACCTCTTCGAGGTTTTGTTTTCTATTCATTTTTCTTTCTATAATATTTTCATCCCTTCGGGATTTTTTTTGCGTTTTATAAGTTTGCATTTTCTAAAGTCTGAAGAGTTTGTCCCGATGCTTCGGAAACTGATAAGATTATAGCAAATCATATTTTCAATTTTTTTTTAATCCGTCTGTGGCGGATGATATTTTTATTCATCATCAATATTTCCAATTCGTTCTTCAAAATCATCTTTATATTCGTGCAAGGTTTGTGTTTCATAACCTATTGCTTGAATTAGTTTTTCAAAAAAGAGGTTGACCTCTTCATTTTGCTTATCCGAATTTTTGTTAACATCAAGCTTACCTGTATATAAAATCCATTTTGTGTCTTGGTTATCGAATTTTAATTTGCCGTCCAAATCTTCATTCGGGTACAAATCAAAATACCACTTAGGGGTTTCTCTTATGAATTGAAAATAATAGTAATCATAATTAAATGTCGAAATTGCATCTTCATCTCTTTTATACATTTTCCTGTATCCATATTCATTTTTAAGGAAATTATTTATCCTTTTTACCAAATCTTTTTCATCTTCTCTTTGACAAAAAATGCCATATTCTGTGCGTATATCTGTGATTTTTGTTTGCATAACTCTTTTTGTTTAATTGAATTATTTCACCTCTTCGAGGTTTTGTTATTCACCTTGTTATTTTTCTATAATATTTTCATCCCTTCGGGATTATTTTGCCGTTTTATAAGTCTGCATTTTCTAAAGTCCGAAGGACTGACAAGATTATAGCGCTATCATTAAACCAATGGAAAAACCCTGAAAGGGTGGCATTAATCTTCCAGCCAATCAAACAAATATTTTTCATCGTGTTGTATTTCAAATTTTTTCAGAAAATCCAGATATTCTTCTTTAAAGGTTTTTGTTCTGTGATGCTCTTCCTGATTGGCAATGTATTGATACACACTTTCTATTTGAGAATGAGCATACGAAAACGCTCCGTAACCTTCCTGCCACGAAAACTTTCCTTGTATCCAATTTTGTTCATTGATGAATTTTGATGAATTGTTTTTAATATCACGTATCAAGTCAGAAATATTCATCGCCGGTTTCAGCCCAACAAAAACGTGAACGTGGTCTGCAATGCCATTCACAATGATGGGTTTCTGACCTTTCCCCTTGATGATGCCTGCAATGTATTTGAAGACCTCATCACGCCAAGGTTTCTGCAATAGATTTTGCCGTCCTTTTACCGCAAAAACATATTGAATGTAGATTTGTGAATAGGTACCTGCCATAATTTTTTATTTTATTTCACCCCTTCGGGATTATTATTGACAATTAATGTTTTTCCTATAATCTTTCCACCGCTTCGAGGTTTTGTTTTTTCTATAGGTCTTTAAAACTTCCAAAAAGGAATTTTCTTTTTGGATTAAAAATCATCTGCAACTTTTTGAAGTTCTTGTTTGATTTACAATTTTGTAAATATTTCAAGAGCTTTATTCAACGCTGTTACATCGTTTTTATAGCGTGGATATTTTGTAATATTTCTCACGCTATGGTTTGCGTTGCAGGTAGTGCCTACATCGGGCAATTGATAAAAAGCATCGTCTATTTCCAAGCCGTTAATTATACATTGAGCAATGTAGTCTGAATGCTCTTCGTAGAGTGGAATTTGGATTAAATATTTTATAATGTGGTTTTTTGCAACCTCAATTTGGCTTTTTTCAATGGCTGTCATTGGCAATAAAAGCAAAAACAAAGAATTATATTTCTCAAATGCAAGCAACTCATCCCAAGTGACAAACCACGCTTCGAAATGCCCGCCAAGATTGCCAATATAGATATCGTTTAAAAAATAACAGGTTTCGTATTTTTGAAATTCTATCGCAAAACGCATTGTATCATTCAATTTTCCGGAGATGTACCTTGGATTTTCGTCCGTTTCGTCTTCTGGGAAAAACTCTTCAGTCCATTTTTTGAACCCGGTTTCGTTTACAGGAATTACTTCCAGTGCTTCATCAATATTTATTTCCTTTTCGTCATCGTGTCCTCGAAACCAGTGAAAATAGGCGTGCCAAAAAAAGGTGTTGCTGTAGGCTATGTCTTCTTGTGTTATTTGTAGGTTCATTTTATAGCATTAGATTATTACTTTTTCAATTCTTTTATCAAATCATTTTTGCTTTGCCAAACATTTCCACAATCTCCGCAACCCCAAAACTTGTCCTCTCCATTGTTGATAAAACTGATAATTCCGTCTTTGCAAATCGGGCAGTTTTTGCCATCGAATTCATCTTTTGTGGGTTTGTCTTTTTGTGGTTCGTATGACATTAAATCCATAGGATTTATGGGGACGTCTTTGTAGCATTCCGAGCATTCTATCATCAATAATCGTTGGTTTTTTTTAATTGCATTTTCCAATCGGTTTTTCTAACATCGTTTGCCAGAAAAATTTCTTTGCAATTGGGGCATCTTACTTTCATTTGTTTTTACTTTAACTTCAATCGTCTACACTTTTTCGTTATTCACTTTTGAGTAATATCCTTTGGGAATTTCATCAAGGGAAATTGATTTCCATTGTTCGCCGTTTTTTTGATAGACCTTTTTTCTGTGCGGATATTTTTCTATTATTTGTTCGATGGATTGATGCACTTTGTCTAACGTTCTCCATTCTGTTCCGCATTCTGAACAGCCAAATACTTTGGCATCTTTGTTTTCTTCTACAAAACCAATGCAGGCAGAAACAGGGCAACAAAATAGTCTGTCGTCTTCAATTTCTTTTGGAGCAACAGTTGATTTTCCTAACAACATTAAAGGAAAAACAAAAACGATACTATGACATTTCGGACAATCAATGATAAATCTCTCGATGCCTGCATTGGCTGATTTTTCTATTTCTACAACTTGCTTTTCTGTAGGCTCGAACTCCGTTAAACAAGTTTCACATTTTATTTTTTTCATTTTCTATTTAAAAAATCCCGCATACACCAGAAACCCGCCGATTGCGGTAAAGAGAATGCCACCGCAAAACCCAATAATCCGTGCGGTATCGCGACCAAGATAACGGCTAATTTGCCCCATACTCCAGTTGTTTTGGTAATGTCCGTCGGCTTTGTAGAGCCAGTCCCAGTTTTTTATGGCACCCACCATCAGGCAAATGCCAAACAGCAAAACCACCACCGCCACGCCTTTGCCAAACAGCGATGGATTGTTGCTTATCCATTGGTTTGTTTTTTCTTCCATAGGTTTTCTTAATATTCAGCTTTTCTTTTCCACAAGTCCGAAGGACTGGTAAGATTATAGCAAATCATATTTTCAATTTTTTAAAATCCTGAAAGGATGGTATTTTCTATTCCACCTCTTCGAGGTTTTATTTTTTATTAATTTTCTTTTCTATAATATTTTCATCCCTTCGGGATTTTTTCAATAATTGCCGTTGTTCCAAAGTTTCTCGACTATTTCTTCTTGGCTCCACCAAAATTGCCTCTTGTCTTTATCCTTTTGTTGTCCGAAAATTTTACTGTAATCGTAGGTCTTAAAATTCAATTCCAAAAAAGGATGATAATACCTGATATCTAAATATGGACTGAACTGCTCCTGAAAACTTAATTCGTCAAAATCTTTTTCCGGATATTCGAACGTTTGCAATCGGTGGACAATTTCTGCAAGCTCATCTTTTGTAATGTTGCTAACTTTTTGCGCATCTGGCAATGCAATTCTGAAAGCCAAAACTTCGGCACCTTCTTCTTCCCACCATTCCCAAAGATTAAACTGCGACATATCTTTTCCGGTCATCTCGTGAAGTGTGTTTTCAAGTTTTTTATATTCAATACTATCTTCGTCGCCATTTTCATCAATGAAATCGGTATAAGCCAAAATGAGCTTTAAAACTTCAGGATAATTTTTTTCGGCGGTTTCAAAATCGGGTTCTATTTCTTTTCTTAATTTCATTTGTATTTTTTCTATAATATTCCAATCAATCTTTCTGGGTCAGTTTTGCATCCCGCCAAATTCTTCGTTTATCGGTTTGTTCGTTATCATAATTGATGAACTGAAAGCGATAATTGCCAAAGGTTTTAGGTTTTAACCTTACAATATCCAATCGTTCCATTTCGGTTTTAATTTCAAGAAAAGTTTTGCCGGTACCGATAAATGCTACCAACTGCAAAGTCAGATTGAGGTCGGCTTCGGTATCAATTTGCAATTGTGTATTGTTGATGGTTTCAATGGGCGGAACTTCAAAATTATCGAGCTCGGCAAGCAGTTTCGGGTTTTGCGCCAACGCTTTTTCTACTTGCGCAAGTTCTTTTTTGTTCAGTGGTTTTACAAAATCTTCACTACAAGTTTCGTAACCCAAAGATTTCTTCAGCGATGAGTTAAACAAGCGTTTTGAAACGATGGTACTGTGTTCTTGCCTGTCGCCAATGTTGTGTTTGTAAAGCGTTCCGTTGTAGCTGTGGAGCTCGTCGTAATAGGTTTCAAATATCTTCTCAACCCTATAAATCCCTTTTGAATAGGAATGCACCCAGTCGCCAATTTGTATTTGTTTTTTCATTTTAATATATTTTTTATCCCAAGTCCGAAAGGACTGACAAGATTATAGCCAATCATATTTTCAATTTTTAAAAATCCTGAAAGGATGATATTTTTTATTCCACCTCTTCGAGGTTTTGTTATTCACCTTGTTATTTTTCTATAATATTTTCATCCCTTTGGGATTTGTTTGTGGATTAAAAGCCTGCATTTTCTAAAGTCCGAAGAGCTTGTCCCGATGCTTCGGGAACTGAAGGATTATAACTCTATGATTAAACCAATGGCAAAACCCTGAAAGGGTGGCATTTCATTCTTTCACTTTATGCTGTCTGTCGCACCGGTGGGTTTACTTGCACAAACCTTTCACCTTAAACCCGATAGCGCCAAATAGCCCCGAGCGAGGCACAGCCTGTCCGATTTTCTCCAGAAGCGAGGGCTATGGGCAATAGCGGGACTGCAAACCGCCATGAAAGCCGAAGCTTTCATTTTCAAATTAATGTCCAACTTTGTTAAAAGCCTCTATCATAATTTCGCGTGGGTCGGTATCTTTAAAAAGTGCTTTGGGTATTTTATACTTTTTGGTGGTGGTTTCGCTTGGCATATCTTCTTTCATGGTATTGATGTCGGTTTGTTCGTAAATGCCTTTTAACAAATCGAATTTTTGTTCGGTTTGTCCACCCGCACCCATGTTAAAAGTGGTGATGTGGGTTAAAACAAGCTCTTCATTTATGTATTGATAAGAACCCTCCAAACTGCCATTTGGACCAGTTGCTTGCCTGGTAAGCACAAGTTTTCCGCTATCGATACTTACGTCTTCGTAATCGTAATTTTTAAAACCATCTTCGCGGTATTTTGCATCGAAAGCCATGTAGGAAATTGCATTTACGCTATAAGCATTGCCTTGTTTGAGCAATACCAAGGTTGGGCGAAGTGCAGTGGTGTCGGTGGTTTTAATGAGCACAATTACCTTGTCGGCTACGCCATCGTTGTTTAAATCGCCATCAGTCTCCATATCGATTTCATAATTCTGCGGAACTAACTGTTCGACTTTGTAAGCCATATTTGGGAACGAAGGCAAAGGCGTTTCTAATTTATTGGTGTTTAATGTATCAGGTTGATGCGCTATCGAATCTGCTGGTTTTGCAGTTGTTTTTTCTGTGTTTCGGCAGGCGGAAACCATGACAATTGCAGATAAAATTAAAGCATTTAGAAAATGGTTTTTCATGTTGATTTAGGTTATAGTTTACTACTTGAAAACTTTCCAACTTTGTAAGTTTCTTTCTCTATTAAATCGATAAGGTGTTTCATTATTGGTCGCTTTTCGTAGTTTTCGAGTTCATCTTTGGTCAGCAAATCTGTAAGCGTTCGGTTCAAATCATCGTAATTGTTGTTGAACTCATCTGTTAGCATTGTAGCAATTCTGCTAAAGCGTAAACAATCGCCAAATTCGTATTCACTTTGAAAAACAATATCCCTTAATTTTTGCAGATAAAAAGCCTTGATTTCTGTTGGATTGGTGCTTGCAATTAAATCTAAAAAGGTTTCGTTGCCGTTAAAAAATAAGGCTCTTGCTCTGGCCAGTTGTTGCTCGTTAAGTTGGGCAGTGTCGGTTTTAAGGATGCCTTTTTGCTTGTAATAGGTAATGAAACCATCGTCGGGCATTACGTTATTGTCTAAAAACCAATCGATGGATTTTGTGTAACGTTCTTGCAGGTTTTTAATTTTTTCGAGCGAGGTAACTGACTTAATCTGCTTGATTAAATCTTCCCAATTCGGCAAGGGATTTCTGTTTTCTACCACACCAATTACATGAAATTGCTTATCTCTCTTTTGAAGAAAAAGCATGCCGTAATACTTTGGCCTTGGACCTATCGGCGTAGCATATCCAATTCCCAAGCAATCGCCTTTTTCATAAATTTTAAAATAGTCTTCGTTTTCTACCAGGTTGCGCAATTTGGTATTGGTAAACTTAAAATTAACCGTGTTTTTAATTTCTCGGCTAACGGCTTTGAGTTGATAATAATTGACTGAAGTGTAGTCGTTAATTATTTCATTTGTATTGGCAATGCTGTCTTGGTCATACAGTAAAATGACATCGCTTTTGAGCGTTAGTTTTCGAACATCAAAGCCTTGGGCATTGGCAAACGAGTAAAATAAAAGTGTAAGGATGAAAAGAGGTAAGTGTTTTTTCATGTTGTTTTTATTTTATTGATGATGTGCGGTTTTGGTTTCCATAATGGTAGACTTCTGCAGTTATTTCAAATCGCTGTTTTCTCGTTTGTAAAATGCGTCATCTTTAATTCTTAAATCGTTCATGGTTATTCTGATAAAGAAATCACCTTCTGTGTAAGTGCCATAGCCGAAATCGCCTTTCTTCCGGCGGTCGTCTAAGCAATAAAGCGTGGTCTGTTTGTGTCCATCAGTTTTTTGCAGAATGACATATTTGTTGTTATTAAATTTTCTTATCCTATCGGTTGTAATGTCTTTAAAATCTTTACAATCATTTAATAACTTACTGTACTCATTGGCAGAAATATAAATGGCGAAATCTAGTTTTCTAAACTTCTTGTTCTTATCTGAAGTGAATGAAACCACTTTATCCTTAATTTTTAATCCTTTGAAACTAAATAGCCCATCAACTTTGGCATGAGGTATTCTGTAGATGTAAGCCATGGTATCCGTCCATATTTGTTTCTTTTGAAGGGTATCGAAATGACTGTTTTTGTCAGTTATCACAAAAAATTCTGATTTAGAAAAAAGTGTATCTAAATTTTCTTCAAATGTGATTTTATCTAATTTAAATGTGCCAAATTTTTTACCAATATATTTTGGATTACCTTGACCGCTACAGTCAGAAAAGAACAACATTAAGCTAACTAATAAAAGGATCTGGTATATTTTCATTTTTGAAGGTGGGGCAAGTTTGTTTTGAATAATTCTGTTTAATAATTAAATGATGTTTTTTCTTTGAAAATGTGTGTCGTTTCTACAGTGTCTTTCTCAAAGAAATATTTCACGGTGATGCTGGTATCGGTTTCGTTAATCAACTTGGCGTTTCTAGCATCTCTAATCTCTAATGTTTTTAGCTCTGGAGATTTGATGATATTTTTCGGATGATTAACGTCCTTAATTTCGATCCAGGTGGTATCGTTTGTAAAAATCTCATCTCCATCTTCTAGTTTGATTTTATCAAACAGCAAACCATCCTTTACAACCTGCAAACGTGGTCTGCCCATTACGCCATAAGCCACGGTTTGTACGCGGATGTTATTTTCGAGGCTGAAATGGTTTAACCGACCACTGCCAGAACCTGCAAGCAGAACACCGAAAAATGGTATCGCCATTGGCATAATGCTAAGGATTAGCCCCGCAATGAGCAACCAAAAATATATTTTCGTGCCTGTTTTTTTCCAGAAACTGACGATGAGAATAGGCGTATCCAAAAGCCAAATCCAAAAGATTACCCTATCGCTCCAGTATCCAGCAAAGCTCATTTGCCAAAAGCAATAAAGTATTGCATTAAGCACCATTAAGGCAGAAATGAAGAGGTAAACCTTGAGAAGGATTGGTTTATTTTCCATGCTTAAATTGTGTAATGGTGCCCGAAATCAAAAAATAAATCGTTCCTAAATATAAAATAGCGCAAGCGCTGGTCGCTAAAAAATCGTTGTCGCTCCAATGTTTTTGGTTGATGAAATCATCATAAATAGCTTCTTCTACTACTAATTCTGCCGGATAACTTGCAGGCATATCTTGCATGCCCAAAGGCGATTTGAAATAAACCTGAAAACTCGGACGATATTTTAGGAACGGGCTGTGTTCGCCAAATTCATCATCAGCATAAATGCCTGTAAAAAGCCAGGTTGCGATGAGGAAAATGATACCGATTTTTAATTTTTTGTTCATCTTATTTTTCCCAAAATTTATCGTAGTATAAATCTTCTATATTCGCTTTTTTGCCACTCCATTCCCCACATATTTTCGCTTTTCTACAGCCTTTTTCTCCCCAAACGGAGATGATTAAATTATTGCCATCAAAACTGTTTTTATAAACCAATGTATCATTTTTTACTTGCAGAAGTTTTGCTAAACCTTGGTCGGTATTTGGTATCTGGTGTTCGCAGAATGCAGTTAATTTGTATTTCAAAAAGTTGTTGGTTATAAAATTGATATCCAAAGTATGAGGGTCGTTATATGCACCAATAAAATCTGCTTTGTCTTCAGTGCTCCAAACCGCTACAGTAATCACTTTATTTTTAATTTCCTGACTGGTTTCGATGTAATATTCGCCCGTTTCATTTTCAATCCAACCTAAAATATCTGCCTCGGTGTTATTACTTTGCACATTAATTCTGTGCCATGTTTTTTTTAGGATACCTGTGGCCAGGAGTTTTTTAGTGTTGTAGTCGACTAACTTTACGGTATCGCCAGAACTTCCCTCCCAAAAAATCTTTTGTTTATCGCCATATAAATCTTCGATATCCAAAGCCCATAAACCGAAACCCATGAAGCTTAAAAATGCAACAAACAAAATCATTAAAACACCAATAATCCACTTGGCTTTTCGGGTTTTACTGCGAAGGAAAAACCAGATAAGCAGGGGTAATGGCAGAATAAAGATAAGGAGGAAGAGGATCATGTATAAATTAGTCAGATATGAGATTTATATGTTGCGGTGGTATTGCTATATTCTTCAAATCATCACACATCGTGCTTATTATTTTAAGATACAAATGAAGTTTTATGCTTAAAGAATGATGCTTAAAGTGATTTTTGAATGATGTGGAAGCGTAAAACAAAATAGATGCTGGATACATCTACCGAAGTCTTACACTTCCTTTTTCATCAATAAGAGACGTTACTTCTAAAACCAACAGCTATATAAACCAGAAACTAAAACCTTTGCATTCGCAAATCTTGATCCTCATAGGTAGAGGTTGTTTATGATTTATGACGCTAAACTAAATAAAGCCAGCGAGCTATTTTCAGCCATTTATTATTCGCTAACATTTAACGATTATTTGTGTGAAATGGCTAATTATTTGATTTTATAGCAACATTAATAATAAAAAAATTGATTCGAATTGGGGATTTTAAGTTCGGTTTTGCCAGGTGTAAAGCCATCCATTTTTGGAATAGATTTGAAAGGATATTTAAAGTTTTTCTCTGTAGCAGGATCTAACTGAACAGAATCTTCACAGTCTTCATTATCATAGCCAACATGAACCTGTTTTGTCGAAAAATTAATGTCGTAGGTATGTTGATAGCCACAGTTGTAGCTGTCTTTATAGGTTGATCCAATTAAAAACCAATCATTATTTTGGTAGCGATAAATGTTTTTGTGCTTGCTGGTATGCCTTGTATTGTGCCAAAATGTTTGCTGCGTGATAATTGTATTGTTCTTTATAACTATAGATAAGTCAATGCCATTATCGGTACAGAATCCACAATCTTCGCTGTTCCATAAAATAGAAGTATTCTTTTTCCAGAGTTTCAATTTGCCGCTGAGCATTTTACAGATATACAGTTCTCTGGTAAATCCTGTGCGATCAACTCTCTTATTGGTATTGTAAACAAATATTACCTCGTCGATTCCATCCTTGTCCAAATCACCTTTGGTTTCTAATACCTTGGTTCTTCCAATAGGTGGAACAAAATCGGGAAGCATTTGAGCCACGCTTTCGAATGAAAGCAAAATTAAAAGTAAAGCCAGATATCTCATCATTTTCTATTATTGGTTGCAACTTTTAAGCATCACCTCATCAATTTCCAATCCCAATTTTTTTGCCGTAAGTATGTCGATGCAATAATCCTTCTGACCTAAAATTTGTTTGATCCATCCCCTTACATAATAAGGTAAAGCTAGATTTTTATCTAATTCCATGGCTTTATTACAATCGGCTAGTGCTGTTAAAAGTTCGCTTTCTGACCGCTTTACTATTGATTTATTGTCAAACAGCCAGCCAACAGTCGTCGGGAAATTTGGTGATTTAATGCTCAACCGCGAAATGGATTTTTTGCCACCCTCTATCAAACTGATACGGGCGATTGCCTTGTTTACATAAGCTATTGGGTAATCCTTTTTAATCTCGATGCTCTTATTAAAATCGTTTAAAGCGAGGTTATATTTTTGCGTCGCCAGATAAATCAAGCCGCGGCGGTTATAGTAGGTTTCGATATTCAATTCTTTAAGATTTGGCGCCAGTGAGATTGCCTTGTTTATCGAGATTAAAGCTCCTGCAAAGTCTTCACTATAATGCTGACATTCTGCTATGCCAAAATAAATTGATGCAAGCGATGAATTGTAATAAGACAACATATCAGCTTCACTGGCATTAACAAATCGGGGATTTTTCTTCAGCTCTACAATGATGCTCTCCTTATTTTCCAATGAGGCGTGATAATTTGCGAGGGCGTTTTTGTAGTCGGTTAAAGCCAAACAGGCATTGCCCTTAAAAGAAAGTATCATGGCGTTTTTCGGAAACTTTTCTAAGCCCTTATCATATTGAACTAAGGCCTGATCAAACGCTTTTAAATTGTAGAGCGCAATACCTCTTTGGTAGTAATAGCTTGGCTTACTTTCGTCGCAGAAATCGGCAATAGCTTCATTAATCGTTTTTAGTTCAGCTGAGTCATTTGCCTTTTGATGGATTAATATTTGTTTTGCAGTTTGATAGTCAGTACAAGCGGCATCTAAATTTTCCTGCTCGTAGTAAACTTTGGCCCGGCTAAGGTAAGCTGATATTGCTTTCGCATCCAGCCTTATCGATTGTGTATAATCGGCAAGAGCCTTATCAAACTGACCTAAGTTCCCATAAATTGCGCCCCTGCCATTGTATAGATAAGCCTGTTTATCATTCAAAGCAATCGCTTTATTAATATCATTCAACGCTTCTTCTGTTCTGTTTTGGTTGTAAAATACGCCACCACGATAGAAATATGCATCATAGGCCTCTGGTGATACTGAAATTGCTTTATTAAAATCGGTAATCGCTAAATTTTCATAGCCATTACTTGCATTGTAAGCCCCACGAGCGGTATAATATTCTGCAGTGCCAGGCTCCATTTCTATTGCTCTATTATGGTCAGCCAATGCCCCAAATTTGTCACCAAACTGTTCCTTTAATTTACCACGATTAGATATAATTAAGGCATCTTTTGGGTCAGTCGTTACAGCTTTATCGATGTAAGCTGTCGCTTCTTTTTCATTGTTTTTAGCGGCATATATCCTTGCTATATTTAAATAACAACGAGCGCATTTTGCATTGATCCCTAAAGCATTACGATAATATTTTTCTCCTTCAACCAGGTTGTTGTTTTGAAGGTGGTAAAACCCCAGCAGCCTTAAAAGTGATTCGCTCTTTGGGTTTTGTTTTAATTCTTTATTGAGGTATGGGATTATTTTATCATGCGCTCCAATTTTTAACAGTGAGTCTGCATGCTGTTCATATCGGCTTTTTGATTGAGCAGACGATAAATTTTGTATACAAACACTAAGGATGATGATCAGCGTAACCAGTTTAACGTTCATAAAAGAAGAATTTTGCAAAAACCCAAATTTTCCAGCATTTCTTTTAAGATACCTATAACCTTTAAAAAATGTTTACACGCATTATTATCCGATAGAGTAAAAAACCTAAAAACGCCGGGAACTTATTATTATTCGTTTAAGATTACTTCACACCAATCCACCATTGTTTAAATACCTGATCAGTGGTTTTCAGGTAGACAAATTCGCCAATCATTGGCGTAACTAAAGGAATTTTTGTTGCCTTGTTCAATGCTGTAATTTTAACCAAAGGTTCATCCCAGGGATGGTTTGCCAATACAAACTTCGATGAATGCACAGGGAAGAGCCTTTTCGCCTTCAAATCTTTCGCTGCTTGCAGAACCTGTTCGGGCAGTAAATGGATATATTTCCATTTCACATCATATTGCCCATCTTCGAGGATAGCCAGATCAATCGGGCCAAATTTATTTCCAATCTGCTTAAAATGGGTATCGTAGCCACTATCACCACCAATATAAATTTTCATTGATGGGCTTTGAAAAATATACGACATCCAAAGCGTATTGTTTCTTGTAAAACCTCGTCCAGAGAAATGTCTGGTTGGCGCAGTGTGAACAAAAAACCCATTACCTAAATCGATACTTTCATTCCAGTCCTTTTCATAAATATTGGCTAGGTTATATCCCCAGACTTCGAAATCAGCACCAACGCCCAAGCCACAGAAAACCTTCTTTGTCTTAGCTTTCAGTTTGATTAAGGTTTCGTAGTCTACATGATCATAATGGTCGTGTGAAATAAACAGGTAATCGATATCAGGTAGGTCCTCTACTTTATACCGGTCGGTGCCTTTAAAAGCAGTAACCGTTGCAGGGATCGGTGAAGCATTGCCACTAAATACCGGGTCGACGAGTATTCGTTTTCCATCTAATTGCATGAAATAAGAAGAATGCCCGAACCATACCAAAACATTGGAATCAATGGGCAAATTTAGCAAGTCGACTTTTTGAGATGGAATGCTATCCACCGGACTTAACCTGGGGTGGTCGCCAAAGAGTTTGTCGTAAATTACGCCGCCTATCGTGTATCCTTCTGTAAGTTCAGGTGTGTGGTTGAGGTTATGAAAAATGCCATCCTTAAAATGTGGCGATTTTTTCATACGTTCTAATCTGGCCCCATCGGCTGCCTTTCCGAAAAGTGGCTTTTTCAGATAAAAATAGGTAGCCGTGGCAATAATCAAAATCAACGAAACAAATACAATTAATGTCCATTTTAGGATTTTTATCAATTTAAGCCGCATGAGATAATGATGAATTGGTTATTATTATTCAATATGGTTGATGTGCTGCAGGATATAGTCTTTTCTGCGTCCGGAAACGGGAATTTCAGTTCTATCCTTCAGTACAATGGTTCCTGATTTTAAAAATTTATCTACATACAAAACGTTAACCAAATAAGATTGATGCGGACGAAGGAACCACTTTTCAGGTAACAATTCATCATAAAATTTTAGAGGTTTCGAAATCATGATCCTTCTTCCCTCGGTTAAAAAAAAGTTGGTATAACCTCCTTCACTTTGACAATAGATAATTTCACGCAGTTGCAAAACCTGCAAAAATTCCAAAGTGTGTAAAACAATTCGGCTATCTAAATCGCTTTCGCCATGACCGGATTGAGATTTTAAAATAGAGATTTGCTGTTTTTGCTGTGCCAGGTGATTTTCGTCATCGGTAATTATTTTAGATAACGCTGATTTAAATTCTGCATCATCCAACGGCTTTAAAAGATAATCCAGGGCGCCAAATTTAATAGCTTTCACAGCAAAATGGTTGTAGGCGGTAATGAATATGATGCGAAAGGGAATTTCTTCCAGTTGATCTAAAATATCGAAAGCCGTACCATCAGTCAGCTGAATATCCATTAAGATCAATTCAGGTTTAGTGGCTCTAATTAACACTAAGCTTTCGGCCACGCTGGTGGCGAAACCAATAAGGTTGAATTGGGTTTCTTTTTGTAAGAGCCATTCGATTTCTTTGCGGATGGCGGGTTCATCTTCAATTATAAGCGTTCTGATCATTCGGGGCGTTTAATCTTCTAAAAATCGGTAAAAATCATTAATATATGTCTTTTGTCCTTCACTAAAAATATTAACACAATTAAAATTTAGAATCAAACCTTGCGGCGCTTCTAACAATTTCATGTAAGTTAATATTTGTGCTTCAAAAATTGGTTCGATAGTTTTTGAGGTTTTCACTTCAACGGCTAAGCAGTTTTCTATAAATAAGTCGCACCTTAAATTTGAAGCTACCTCTATTTGCTTATAACAAACAGGCATTGAAATCTCTGTTAAAAAGTTTATTTGCCTCAATGTCAATTCGTGTTTCATGCATTCGTGGTAAACGCTTTCTAGTAGTCCCGGTCCAAGCGCTTTATGAATTTCTATTGCCGCACCGATAACGTCATAGGTTATTTCTCTTAGTTGTGTTTTTGTAACCATGTTAAATTATTTTAACCATATAGGCATTTAGTTTATCTACGTTTTGAATCATTTTTTCCATTTAGCTATATACCCTATATTTCTTATTTTAACCATATAGACATTTAGTTCATATAGGATTCTGAACCCTTTATTCCATCAGCTATATGCCCTATGTTTCTATATGATTCGTTAAATGCTATCCAGCTATACATATTATGTTGTTAAGATTCTATTTTCATTAATCATTTGCTATCCGGCCCAGCCATCACGATCTAAGCTTCTGTAGTTAATAGATTCTGCCAAATGTTCAAGCTCCACGGTTTCACTTCCGTCTAAGTCTGCAATGGTTCTGGCGACTTTTAAAATCCGATCGTAAGCCCTCGCTGACAAGCCCAAACGCTCCATTGCAGATTTCAATAGTGTTGTTCCAGCCTCGCTGATTGCACAAACCTTACGTACCATTTTCGGGCTCATTTGTGCGTTGTAATGCAAATCTTCTTTATCTGCAAAGCGATGGTCTTGAATTTCTCTTGCTTTCATCACACGAGCCCTAATGAGTTCGCTTTTTTCCGCTTCGCGGGATGAAGCCAGTTCCGAAAAATTTACGGGCGTCACCTCTACGTGTAAATCAATTCTGTCTAAAAGCGGACCGGATATTTTACTCAGGTATTTTTGAACTACACCCGGCGCACAAACACACTCCTTTTCCGGGTGGTTGTAGAAACCGCAGGGACAAGGGTTCATCGAAGCTACTAACATAAAACTTGCAGGATATTCTACCGAAAACCGAGCCCTGGAAATGGAAACTTTACGATCTTCCAGCGGCTGGCGCATCACCTCTAACACGGTTCGTTTAAATTCTGGCAATTCATCTAAAAACAAAACACCATTATGCGCCAACGAAATTTCTCCAGGTGCCGGATTCATTCCACCACCAACCAATGCAACATCAGTTAAGGTATCAATTATGGAGGCAACTTAAGTTTGAAATAAAAGCTTATGTTAGAGCGAAAAAGAATAGTAATATTCAAAGCAGCTGGCTCTAGATATTTTTAGATTGTTTATTTTCTACTAACGATTATTAAACCTTTAAAGCAGCTCAACTTCATTATTAGAGGATTTCTATCGCGATAAATGAAGAGTTGTCGTTTAATTTCGAAGACATTAGTTGCTTGACAATAGTTTGAGTAAACATCTCAAATTTTTTAAATTGTAAAGAGACATCTCTTAATTTAAGTTTTGAAAATACTTCATAAAATCCATCCGAGGAAATTAAAATTCTATCTCCAACAATTCCTTCGAATGTAATTTCTTGTAAACTAGGAGCTTTCTCAGTTCCGATCGCACTTTGCAAGATATTTCTTCTTGGGTATACTAATGCTTCTTCCTTTGTAAGTTTACCTCTTCGCAATAACTCAGCAACTTCGGTATGATCTTGTGTCAATTGCTTAATGCCATTTCCTCTAAGCCAGTATAGACGTGAATCGCCAACATGGATAATTCGAGCAAGGTTGTTAGTTATTACGCACCCAGTAAATGTGGTTGCCATTCCACTACATTTAATGTCATTGTCTCCCTTTTGTTTGATTTCATTGTGAATTGATAGTAATGAATCAGTAAGATTAATTTCACTATTTACCTTAAGTTCTTCAAAAAACCTTGAAACAGTATATTGAGAAGCCACATCCCCACATTTATTACCACCAACCCCATCTGCCAGACATGCTAATAACGAATTAGCAGAGTGTTCAACTCTACAACAGTCTTCATTTTTACCGCGAGGTCCTATCGTGCTAAAACTATATACTTTAAATAAACTCATTATTTGCAAAATTTTTCAACTGCAGCGCTTATCAATGGGTGAAAATCATTGTTTGTAAGATTAATCGAATATTTAAGGTGATTTATAGCTTCACAAACCTTCTTTCCCTCTACTGCAAATTCCATCGCTAATCTACGCATCATATTTGAATCTGCTGTCTTATCTATTTTATTTGCAAACTTTCTCTCGACATACCATCTGTTATGGCTTGTTCCTAAGTATAATAAAGATATTAGAGCTTCAACGATATTTCCGATTGGTTTGTCAGCTACCAATCGCAATGCGCGATTAGCTAAGGCATCGCAAGACTCAAACTGAAACGAATAATCTCTCAAAACAGATAAATATGATCCGCAAAATTTATTAAACAATGTAGATTCTCTAATAGTATCGATATGTTTTAATTGAATACTTAAAAAAATACCTAGAGTTTCTGTTCTATCAGTGGAAGCATCTATAAAGTCAATGATTTCTCCAATTTCTCTATCAGTTAGCGATTCTGTTTCTCTATCTAAATATTCGTTAAGTTTGGTGAATTTTTCATTTGATGAAATGACTGTGTCGACTTCTAAGCTCATTAACACATCTCTTAATGCTCCTACAGAACTAAAGCGTTTTGCAGGGTTTTTTCTTGTACAAATCTCTAGAAAATGAGAATAATCCGATGTTTCTTCAATTGTACTACACGGAATGCGTTCATCCGTTCCAACAACATCGTGTATAATACATCCTACTGAATATATATCAGTAGCCGCACTTGCATTTCGAAGATCTTGAGTGATTTCTGGAGCTGTATAGAAATCAGATCCTTTTTTCATTCCAGTTGTCGTTAAATTAGAAATTCCAGTTCGTTGCCGTAAGCTTATAAGTCCAAAATCTCCAATTGCATAAAACTCTTCACCATCTTCGTCAAGAAATCTTAAAATATTCCCAGGCTTTAGATCTCTATGAAAAACATCAATCAAATGCATTTCCTCTAGACCAGAAAGTACGTCATTTACAGGTTTTAAAAAGTTATTTGAATCTATTTTGTGCGTGCGATAATCTTGATCAAGAGTTGATACCGCTAAAGGCATAATGTAATAAGGTGGGTCTTGATCTAAATAAAGTTCTAAAATAGGGACAATGTTTTTATGTTGGAATTCAGATTGTATTATTGCTTCTTGAATAAAACGTTTCTTTGCATTACTCTCCATTCCTTGATCTTTCATATTTTGATCAAGTTCAAACTTTTTTCTTGCGAAAGAATTTCCATTTTTGTCAATAACTTCATCCACAATTCCAAACCCGCCTTGATTAATATGTTTCACAAATTTATATTCCATGATTGCGTTTTTTTACAAGATAGAAAATTAAATTATTCCGTATAAATGAAACATGATTATTAGCTTGATTGCTATTATCAATCCCCTTTTTGATATGTTTAAGGATTTAATGCCGTCAAATCGATTAAGATATAACTTAAGGGTAATTAGAATTTTCAATTATTGCTAAATTAAAGTTAAAAGTGCACCTACGTAAAATATATTTTATTGGAAATAATGAATGTTAATTTATTATAGTATTTAAAAAATGCTCATGCTAGGTTAATTTTAATAGATGAAAACATTTAAACACGAATATTTACTCCAACAAGTAAATAAACTTAAATCAAAAAAACATGAGATAGCTATCGTTACTCCATTATTATATGATTCTGACTTACAAATTGTGCAACCTTATGCACAGTATCCGGTTAAGAATTACTATATTGATTTATATTATCCTAAACTTAATCTAGCTATTGAAGTTGATGAACCGCATCATAGCCGACAAATTGGAAGTGATTTGGAGCGACAGCTAGAAATAGAAAAAACATTAAACTGCGAGTTTATTAGAGTTTGCACCGAAAATACTTATGACTATTTTGAGACTATTAACGCCATAAAGGAAGTTATTTTATCAAAAGTTCAGATACTTACTTCTAAAAATCAATTTACTCCATGGTCACCAGTTTTTTTTGATATGCAAACGGCTCAAAAGGATTGGCCAAATAGCATCTTTTACAAAATTAGGGAACAAGAAAAAATACCTTCATCTGAACTTTTTAGGAAGCCTTTGCAAATTAGTGCCGATAAGCTTAGTAAGGCAGATTATCTGGTAGGAATTTATGGTAACACTGTTACCGATGTTTTTAATGCAAATGAAAAAGACTGGGTAAGTACCAAAACTGGGCATCGAAATGTTGGCAAAACATTGCCTCAACATCCAATGATTTTAAGTGGGACAACTATTTGGAATGTAACATCCAATAAGGTTTATGGGAACAATTTGAAGTAATAGATAGATGTCTCTTACGGTTTATATAACTCTAATTTTTAACAATCGCTTTTAACATTTACAGATTGTAATTAATTTTGAATAACTTTATATATGGTAATTAGCACTGAAATTATTGTAAGACTTCTTCAGATTAAAGGATTAGGTAGACGTACAGCCTTTAAACTTTGTAAAGGACTTGACTTTAATCCAACACCCACAGAGCTTATTGAATATTTATTTGATTATGCCAAACGTTTTCCAAATACAAGGCTGCCAGTTCTAAATACTATAGAAATAGATGCAGCCTTCAAAAAAGCTGAAGATATAATTGACAAATCCGAACGTGCAGACGTTCAAATTATTTCTTACTATAATGAACTATATCCTCAGAGTCTTAAGGAAATTCCTGATCCTCCGTTGGTGCTTAACATAAAAGGTAATCCAAAATTGTTATCTGAGAAAGTTGGGATTGCTATAATTGGAACACGAGAGCCATCTGACGCAGGTAGAAAAGCAGGCGTTTATTTTTCAAGTCGTTTAGCTGAAAATGGATTTAATATCGTTAGTGGATTAGCAAAAGGATGTGATGCTGCTGCTCATGAAGGATGTTTGTTGTCTAAGGGTACGACAACAGGAATCCTTGCACACGGGTTGCAAACAATATATCCAAAAGAAAACAGAAAATTAGCTGAAGATATCCTAGAGAATAATGGATTATTATTGACTGAGTATTTATTTGGGACAGGCGCACTTTCCAATTATTTTGTTGAAAGAGATCGTTTGCAGGCAGGATTATCAAAGGCAACAATCGTTATACAGACAGGGGAAAAAGGAGGGACGATGCATGCTGTTCGATCTACTTTAGAGAGCAATAAAAAATTAGCTGCGGTTAAATATAATAATAATGAGCTCGCTAACGAAAAAACTAGGGGTAATGAAAAGCTTATCAATGATGGTAAAGCATTTGCACTTACTTCAAGTAATCTAATTGAATTTGTAGGGTCTTTTAGTGCGTATAAGTCATCAAAAACAGATAATTTTACACCAAAACCTACTTCTCAATTAAAGATTTTTTAGATTCACGCATAATAATTTTCGATTATTGATAGTAACTCTGCTGGCGAAGCAGCTACAAATGTTGGCTTAGCGTTTAAAAGCGCTTGTTGGTCCGATGTTCCCCATAGGCAGGCCACAGATTTTACGCCTGCAGCGTGTGAAGCTTGAATATCAATATCCCTATCCCCTACGGATAAAACTTTTTCTATAGCGCAATCAAATTTTTTAATCGCCTTTATAATTGGCTCTGGATGTGGTTTTCGATACTTCGTATCATGATAGCATATATGGAAATCACAGGTTATTCCCCAGTGTTGAGTAACTTTTGTACAGTAATAACTTGTACTGCTAGTTACTATACAACTGGGGATGTTACTGGATTTTAGAAAATTTATAATTTCTGCAATACCTGAATAATATGTAAAATTTGGAATTTCGTTATATGCCAATTGCCAATTTTTTCCTCTATATGGTTCAGCAAGAGAACTATCAATAAGAGTTTGGTCCAGATCGAAGATTACACCCATTTTAAGTTTTTTAAAAGTACTTCAGTGATATTGTGTCATTTGATGCTTGATCATATTCTGTTTTACCTAAGCAAAATAAATGGAGATTTGCCTCGGGCCACTTTTCGAAGATAGCTCTTTTCATTTCTGCTATTGTACAATTTGTGGTGGTAATGTCGTCAATTATCAATACATTTTTGTTGTTAAGATCTTCACCTCCTTTATCATTTGCAATATAAACCTCATGCAATTCATCGAAACGCTCTTGATATGTCTTTAAGGTATGTAAAGATTTGGTTGCACGTTTTTTGTTAATCAGCCATGGAGCATATTTTGCGCCTAATCTTTTGCCTAAATTTGCTCCCATTATCGCACATGGTTTACCTTTTAACGGTTCGAGTTCGTTACTGCCCAATGCTCTGATTATATAATGAAATTCTATTCCAAGTTTAGAGAGCTCATCGCCTGCCCACTGTGACCAGGAATTAATTGACTTTAAATCCCCATCTTTAAAGTCTATCATCTTTCCTGCTAAGGTTCCATTTCCTCGCTTGTTTGGGATATAATAAGCCAAATGCCAACAACCTTTAAAATCAAGCTTTTCGTATTGCCATTGCTTTGAGAGGTCAATCATATTAATTTAATTTAGATAATCTAAATTAGAATTTTTAACCAAATATTAGCGTATATTTTTAGAAAAGCTTTCTTAGGAATAAATGTGTAGAATGTAACGACAGAATTCTTGTGGAGAATAAGATTGTTTTGCTACTTGTTACGTTGGTTGTAGTTTGTTTTGCGAAAGCAGTGCCTATCTCAACTGATAATTGATCTGTATCACTAGAAATGCGAGAATCAACAAACCAGAAAATAAAAAATCATTGTAAGATTATGGAAATTTAATGACATTGACTAAGCAGAGAGTTCAGAAAGCTAAAAAAGTTTTTGGAAGATCATCAAATTAAAACAAATTCAATGTATTAGGTATCCATTACAAAAGAAACGCAAAAAATGTTTAGAAATTAATATGAACAAACAATAAATTTTCTTAATAACCTTTTATGATACCAAGATTTATGAGCCTGTAATTCATAGCTGAAACACTTACTCCAAAATCTTTAGCCAAATCATCAATTATAGAATCGTCAAAAAAATCAGATACAAAATTTTTCAACTTAGCCTTAACTCTTTTTTCCGGCATCAATATGTTTGCGGCAAAGTAATTAGCTTCACGCTCAATCTTTTCTTCGCGTTTAGTATATCCCTCTCCTGTTTTACGAAATAAAATCGAGTCCATAAAAAGATTTCCTTTATCCTGATGAAGAATCAAATGACCAAGTTCGTGGGCAATAGTAAATCTTTTTCTTTGTGGGCCATCGGCTTTATTGATGCCGATGGTCTTACTAAGACCATTAATAGCTAAAACGCCAGAAATATTGTCGTCAAAAGCATGTTCAATAACTGTTGCTCCAGCTTTCTTGGCAAGAATATGTAAGTCGATTTGAACTGATTCATTGTTTAGATTGTTTGCTAAAATGAATTCATCAGTTAATCTTATTATTTCTCTATCTATAGACATTTTATTTATTACGTTCTAAAAAATCACTCAAGGATTTATTTTTATTTATAAAATCTAGATCAAAATCTTGGCCAATTACTCTACCATTTTTTGACAAAACAGAACTGTCGTCAGAATGAGGAATAAGATCATCAATTTTAATGTCGAAATATTTAGATATTCCTAATATTACAAATAGTGATGGTTTTTGCCTTCCTTTCTCAATGTTGGTGATTGATGATCTTGATAAGCCTAAATAATCGGCAAGAAGCTCTTGTTTTGCCCCTTTCAATACCCTAAGCTTTGATATTTTTTCACCTAATTCGCTATAAAACCTATCTTCATCCATACAATTATAACGCTTATTAATAAATACTTTCAAGAAGGCGCATTAATCTCCTAAATAAAAGGTCCATGCTTGTCAAAGTTCTACTTGTATACATCCCTGAAACGGGGCTGCAAATGTATGACTTTTTATAAAGATATAAAATATATTTTATATAACAAAATGAAATTAGCATTAAAATGTTTGTTACGTAAACAATTTAACCTGTATAGCTTCAAACTTATCAACATAAAAATTTATTATAAATCACTATAAGTCAAGTAATTATGGTTTATTAATCAATTTTTATTAACAAAAATGTTGTAAATGCTGTCATTTTCTTTATCCAATATTTTGGATATTTGTAATATGTAGGCTATATTTGTTTAGAAATGAAAAAAGCCAGACTAATCTGGCTTCTGAAAATAATTCTTGCATGGGCCTTCGCTAGGCACATGGTTAAATTTGTTATATTATTTGTGTAGGGGTATGCAAATATATATACTTCCCGACTTATTTTCAAAAGTTTTGATTTTTTAACATTTCACAGTAGCAACTATATTAGTTTAATTACTGGGCGTTAATCTTTTACATAAAATTATACACAGCGAAAGATTTTAAAATTTTATTTAAGATGATTGTCATATTACTATATGACAACTTGAAAAGAATGCTTGTAGCTTTTGCTACTATTAATAATCTGCAGTTATCATAATGATTTGATAACGGTATAATTTTATAATCATGACAATATTAGAAAAAGAAATATTTAGGCTAAACGAATATGATTCGAAAAGTTTTATTACAAAAAAAAGAGCTGTTGAAATTTTAGATACTGCTCCAGAGTTTAAAAAGGAATTACTTAAAGTATTCGGATATAACGATAAAGTTTTAGAAGTTTTAAAAATTGGTAATGCAAAGCAATTAATTGATGCTATAGAAAGTATCGATTCACAATGTGTTAAAATTGATATTATCTCAAAAATTAAGGATGTGCGTTTGCATAAGCTTCTTGAGTCTGAGAAAGCATTATTTGAAATTTTTTCAATTGATAATAATTTTGTTCTAAAGAATAATAAATCAGATGTATTAGAAGCTGAAACAAGGTATGACGCAAAAACTGACATTTTAGATTATTATAATTTTTCAAAATTCGCTAACTATTGTAGAGACCTTGAGTATGAAGATTTAGTAGGAGTTATAAAAAAATATCTTCAAAGTAAAAACGTTGATAATAATGAACAGCGAAAGCTCAGGCTACTTTATAAGAATGATGATAAGAAATTTTTTATTAGAGCTCTAACCTCAATTCAGGATTATAAAAATTTTGGTGTAAACTTTTCTGTATTTGTTGCATTGATGGCACTAGGTAAATACGTTGAGAGTTCGAAAAACGAGGTGTTTATAGATAATTTTTCAGTTGATGATTCCTCCGTTTATGTATCATTTTCTTTCCTCGGTGATACGGTGATAGATAATAATATGTCACTTTCTTTTAGTCTGATTTTGGAGAATGACGAAATAAAAAGAAGTGCTGTATCATTCAACGGTATGTTTAAACTTAATATCACGAGAGAAAAACGGACTAGTGAAATTTACATTAAGCCTAGAGGTTTAAGAAAAACAGACAATTCTTATCCCGTTGATTTACTTAATTATCAACATAGGGGAACAGTTAATAATGTATTCGAGAAATTGCAGGATTTACCTAAATTGATTGATCATTTTATTAATCAAGTTAGTAGTGATGCAAAAAGAATTTCAACTATAACTCACCCAGATGATGTACGTAAATTTATTGGAGATAAAGTCAAATTCTCTAAAAAACCAGAATTCAAGCAATATAAAGACAAAATTTTCAGAAAGCTGATGAGTGTATCTGTTGATAATACATTTAAACTTTTCGATTTGTTAAGAGAAGTGGAAGAACTTTTTGAGCATGATGATATAGTCTCTTTAAATTTTTGGAGAACAAAGCTATATGAAGCACTGGTAGAAAGAAATTAAGAAAAATTATGTAGGCTAGGTTTACTAGCCTACATTTTTGAAAGATATTAATGTGCTATTGTTATTCATGATTAATATTAGCACAATTCGTGTTAAAAATAATACATCTTAATATATTATGGATAGGTTTTTTGTATCACTTTTATTGTGTCATTTAAATTATATCATGAAAATTAAATACAATCGCGTTTCCACAATAGGACAGACAGGGAATAGATTTACTGCTGACAAAGATGTTTACGACAGAATATTATTAGATAAAATATCTGGTTCAATTCCCTTTAAGGACAGGCCCCAAGCAAAAGAGTTGGTCAGACTTGTTGAAAATGGTCTGGTTACTCAGTTAGTTGTTGAAGAATTTTCAAGGCTAGGAAGAAATACTGGTGACGTTATAACAACTATCCAATGGCTAGATGAGAAAGGTATAAATGTAGTTATTCGAAATTTAGGTTTACAATCTCGACCAGAAGGAAATAGAAATCCCATTTGGAAAATGGTTTCAACTATCATGTCATCATTGTATGAGATGGAACTAGAAAATATTAAAGAGCGTACGATGGTTGGAAGAATGGTATTTGTACAAAATGGAGGAAGACTTGGTAGGCCTAGTGGATCGAGGGAAAATGACCAGTTTTTTTTAAAAAAGAAGACAAATTTAGTTGCTTTGAATTGTTTAAAGAAAGGAATGACTATTAGAGAAGCAAGCAAAGTCGCCAAAATTTCTGTTTCCACGGTTTTAAAAATTAAAAAGCTTAGCGCAATTACTTAATTTGTTGTGAAAATCGAAAGGATTTTAATGAATTAGTTAGGCTAATTGGTTATGCTGCCAACTTGGGAGGTTTTCTTTTTAGTTGTAATTAACGCTAATTCTCGACCAAAGATTCCCTTGTGCAAATTAAGATTATTGACGATTTCTAAGACTTCTTGTATTGCAGATTCACTAACAACAACTTTGTGTACGTTTTTTATCTTATCAAAATTTTCTAGCCAAATAAAATGAATATATTTTGGATTAACTGGGTCATTTTTTGGATTTTGAACACTGAAGTTTTCATCATTCACCCATCCAAGATATTTTAATATTTGTTTCAGCTGGATGTTTGAAAAGTTATATATAGCTATCTTTAAAACTTCATTGTGCAACGTTGTAATCGAAATGTGTTCTCGTGGTGCATTAGCTTTTATTTCTCCCACAATCTTGTAAAGAGGCTTACCCTCAGTATCAGATATCTTGCCAATTTCACCTGCAGAGATTGCTTGTAGAATCACATTAAATACACCATCCTGTGTTTGGTCAATTTCAATATCACTACTGGACAATATGTTGTCCTTATCATTGTAACCATACACTTTGTTTTCTTTAGGATTAATAAGCAGAATCTCTCTTGGATTTATATCAACCATTTCAGGCAAAAGCTTTGACCAAATTTCCATAAATTCTTTGTTTTTTTCATTTGATTTTATTTGTAGAAATTGATTAAAACTATCTGGGGTATCGTTTGCGGTTACATTTTTCCCGGATTTTCTATAAAGTATCTCACCCTTTTTTATATTATAATCTTTAAAATCATTAATTGGTATAATAACTTGATTAGATTTCTCAATTAGCAAATAAAAAAATTTTCTGGTACCAAATTGAAACATCTGAAGGTCAATAGCGATATCTGTTTTACAAATCTTTTGGAATTTTTGAGAAATATCATTTAAATCAATCTTATTTAGGAGATTGATGTTTTCCTCATCTAAACCAACATCTTCAAATTTCCCTGCACCTTTATTTTCTAATATTCCAAGTAAAATTATTCCTCCAATACCATTACTAAATGAGATTATATCTTTAGCGAAGTTCTTAAGGAAGATTTCTACCGGATCATTTAAATTGTAAAAATTTAGGTTTTTTTTATAGTCATAAATGTTGTTCTCTTTCGGAAATATTCCGCTTTTGTTTAGTTTGTCTATAGTATCATCTACTTTGTTTTTAAGTTCGGTTAGGTTCATTACAATTTTTTTTGGGACTCAGTTTAGTTGTTAAGATATGTTTTTGATAAATGTTGTTCGTCACAGCATTTACATACCTACTTACTTACAATGGATGATTATCTGATTATTCAATGCACAGTAAGTTCATTTTTAGTGCTGCATTAATCCGTAAGTTATTACCTAAGAAGTTGTTTTCGTTATCCTTAAGTTTTTGAATAAAATGCTGGAATTCCAAAACGAGGTTGTCGTGAAACTGTACTCTGTCTATTATCAGTCCCGCACCAGCATCTAAAGGATTTATAAGTTTCAACAGTTTTGGCTGATTTATCTTAATCAAAGATTTCTTTTTGGTTTGAGCTTGATGTAAAAGGCCGCAACGAAATTGTGTGTAAAATGTTTTGCAAATGCTGTTTGTTTTAAATTCAGATTTGAAATATATACTATTTTTGAAAAAGTCTCTAAACGCTTTCCACTGAACCCCCTTATAGTTAAATTCAGTATCATCCACTCCTAAGTAAAATTGCATCAAAGTTTCTATCAAAAGGCAATCAATAGACATAACTATAAAGCCGCTGAACGGATCTATCTTGACGTTATTGATCTGATCGAAAAACCGACTATTAAACCTGTCTTTAATAATTGATATTCCGTTGATCCAACCGTCGCTTTTGTCAGTAACCAAATTTAATTCGGTCCAATGAATATTTGTGTATTTCTTTGAAATCTTAAATGGCATGAAGAAGAGAAGGCATTATTAGATAATATAGTTGTTAAATGTATGTGTTTTTATCTAATTATTAGCTTTTTGCTATCCATTTTTATAGTAGAAGGTAATTAAATTAAAATAGCGCCAAAATCAAGTCTTCAATTCTAGTCCAAGTAAATTACTATAGTCTGAGATCAAAGCCTATTTGAATTTCAGGACATGGGTTCTTTCGCTATTATTTTTGCTATTTTATAGCTTATATAAAACTATTTTATCACATTCCGATGGATTTTTATTCTATAGTTTATATTAAATTTTTAAAAATGACCCATAGTGATATTTATACAATCGCCGTTCTAAAAGCTCAAGAATTGGTAACTAATACAATTGAAGAATTCTCTGATCTAGTTATCCAATTATCAATGTCTGGAGAATTTGCAGATGTGGATGATTTATTTAATGAAGGTGACGAAGTTATTTTGAGTGTTAATGATTTTCTTCATTCAAGTGATGTTCGGGTGCAGACCATTATAAAGCTTTTGAACAGTTTGCGAGATGCACGACAAATGTTCTAATGCGATATTCAACAATGCTAAGTATGAAATGCGCTTATTTCTTGTAGCTCTTCGATACAGTTGTATATATATTATACCAATTCCTTCTTGTTTGAGCAAATTCATAGTAATTAGGATAGTCTCGAATACATCTATCTAAAGTTTTTTGAGCAATCTTGTCAGCATTTCTCTTTATTACAGGATTCGAATTGGCTTTAGCTGATGATTTGCTTATCATGAAGATAGTTTTCTTTTGATTTTCGGTCCAATCACTCTCTGCAACTTCAATATCAGAAGAAGATTTATCTATGCTTTTATTTTGTTTCTGATTGCATCCTGAGATAGCAAAAAGTAAATATGCAATTACTATAAGAAAATAATAGCGCATCGATAAGGATTGTTTAGTCATGACTCAATTATTAATTATCTACTTTTTAGTTTTGAATTTGGCAACACAGCTATCTAAAGCAATATTAAATTGCAATAATTCTTTAGGGTTATTTTTATACTTCAGTAATTTCTCTGTTGATAAAGCCTGACATTTTTGAATGCCATAATTCTCAGCAAGCTTTGGATTATCTATAACATTTTGATAACAGTCACAAACCTCTTTTGCGTCATTTTTAGGGTTTTTGCAGCTAATTACGCCTAAGCAGATGATTAGTAAATAGATAATTTTGGATCTTTTCATAGTGAGAGTTGCTGATAATTTAGAATTTTCTTAATGTTTACTTACTTTAAATGTTTTTCTTAAATTTCAGTAATGTGATTACTGATTTCTGTAAGTGCAAATCTAAAAACAATATTAATATTTAGGCTTGTGTGCCTAAATAAAATTTCATTCTTCATCCCACCTTTGGCATATGCCTTTGGAGCCAAATGAGCAAAAATATTTAAATGATTTTGGTGCTAAAGTTCGTGAGCTACGAACAAGCAAAGGATTGTCTATGCAACAACTTGCTAATGTAGCTGGAATAGAATTATCTCAAGTCTACCGAATAGAAAAAGGTAAAATCAATCCAAAGCTTACCACAATAATTCTTTTAACCGAAGCACTTGACACAGTCATAGAAAAACTAATTACTACAACTTAAACTCTCTCTCTCAAGCAAATCAGCGTCCATATTCAACTATCAGGTAATTCACTAATTTATACCTAACTGCTAAAATTTGTTACGTCTGGAGCATCTAAAATATATTCGGATACAAAGCCTAAAAAAATGAGCCTGAATCAGAACGACCCAAGCTCATTAACTTTAATAGTCAGAGTATTTACTTTTATTTATGCAGCCAATTGATAAATTTCTTCATCTTCTCTTTTAAATTTTGGTACAAGACCAAATTTCAGCAATTCGCTTTCAATTAGTCTCTCTGCAAAAAATAAGTCCTCTTCGTTATTACAAATTATAGCATCATGAAGAGTAAATACAATCTTACCAAGCTTATACATTGTCTTCCAAACTGTATCGACTAATATTGAAGCTTCGAATTTTTGTAGCTTTATTGCAAATTCATTGTGCTTTTTTTCCTTTAGCTTACAAATAATATCGAATACATTAGGGAATTCTTTTTTGAATGCTTTTTTTATCGCAGTCATGCGGTTAGAATTTTTTGAAAACCATACTTCAGCAAAAACCTTCTTTTTAAACTCACCTCTCTCATCAGAATTGAGAAAATTAACGCCGACACTGGCAGCAATAGTTTCGTAAAACATACCTGACTCAGCTAACCTTTGAAAAATCCTAACATCTTCTGGTAAGTTAAATAAGCCTACACCACTTATTTTCGCCCAATATTTATGTAGTAAAGGTACAGTGAGTAGAATTTGTGAGTTACTTATGTCTGTCATTAACATTGGCTTACCATTAATGTTAACATACTTGCGGTGCTCCCTAGGTAAAGAGGTTAAGTTTGTATATACCCTGCTTTTAACGTCGGGCCTTTTTGAGTAATAATGACCACTGTAGATTGCCTTGATTCCAATATCAGACGGTTCTACAAAAAAATCTACTTCATTAGATAGTATTCCGTATTTTTTTTCTAAATATGACTTTCCTAACTCATTTAACGATATGTATTTATTTAGCATTTCTAGCTGCCCAGTAAAGCTTTTTATTTCATCATTATGTTCTTTAATCTTTTTCATTAAAGCTGAATCAGAAGCGCAGAAATCATGGTGATTAACTTTGTCGTTAGCAATTGATTCATGAAGTTTGTAGCTAGCTGAATATTCATTCAATTTAGCATCCCGGACTTTTACAATAAACTTAAATCGTTCCAATGTTTTTAAAACATTTTTAACATCCGAACCTTTACCAAATAACATAGTTAATAATTCTGTATTCATCGGTACACCCATTAAGTATTCATCTTTTCTGAATATACTTACATAATTTAGCCTATGCATAATGTATAAATGCTTTAATTGGATTGGAATTGAAATTTTACCTCTCATTGTTTTAACATCACTACAAATTCTATTGTAGACTGATCTTTGTAATATGAATACCACTTAAATTTTGTATTAAAAATTTGTTTAAGCGATTTTAAGTTGCGTTTTAACTTTATAAAGTATATTATCATTATATATCTTCCCTATAACGTTGTACAATTTGTTAATTTATTTAATTTTGACTCAACTGAGCAGCATTTTTCGCATTCATTTTTCCTGCATGGTTAGCATTTTTAGCGATAAAAAATAACAGATGGGTCGGAATTTTTATTCAGGACCATCTGTTATTTATTTCCTAAAGTAATCGTGATAGTGAGTTATTAAATCATTTTCGAGGGCACTGATTATATCGTACATTAGGAACTGTTGCTCATCAAAAAAGCAGATATGGTTACGGCAGTTTTTATTTAGGCAAACAATAATTTTAAGTCGTTTAGAATTATCTTCAGCGTCGCAGACTATAAAATTTCTCTCTAAATAATTCGAAGGGGTATGCCAACTCAAATTGCTGAATCGGGTTCCTGGAAACGCCTGTGGTAACCAACTACAAAAAATTGCATCGGCCATTTCCACGAAACATCCCCCGTAATATCCTGTTAAGGAATCTGGCAGGGTAGGTAGATTTGCATACGAACTATGTATAATATGGCTTACCTGACCTAGTTCAGTATCTTGATCATATTTATTCAAATTATGTTTGAATAGATTTGTGCAGTTAGTATGAATTACATTGTGCTCATATTTTGATAGCAATTGGTAATGACCAAATTTATATTCTAGCGAATTCGATGCTAAAATTTCTGTTTTTCTCTTACTACGAAACGTTGGGGTTTCGTTTGGTTTTAATTTGATAGTGTTGTTGTTCATTTTATGTTAATTCAATTAAAGTTTGTGAACGGTTTTAACTTTACGTTTTTGAAGGATCCTAAAAAGTTTTGTTGAGGATGAATCTGGATGATCCTTCATAGCTATGTGGGGTAATTCTCCAACTAGCTTGTTAATATGATTTTCGATTAAATACCTATAATCAAGTAAAACCATTTCAGTCGATGCGGAAAGGGAATTAGTTGGATCAGTAAAGCTGTAGTTTTTGCTTACGGTGCAAGCCATTTATTTAAATGGTTATGTTGCACACCATGGGTGAATTAATGGTGGCTACGAAATTTTTTGAGATTCAGTTTCCTGAAATCATCACCGTTTTTTTAAATGCGATCTGAGAATTGGTAGAGTTATTCTCGCTTTTTTCAAGTTTAAAAATAATTTCCGTGATTAAAAAATATTTTTTATAATAGATGAAAAACGAATACGATGAATGGAAAGTTAGGGATTTATGCACGACAGTCAAGGGATAAAGGTACGGGAGGGTCAATTGAAGATCAGATTTTAAAAGGCAAGCTTAAGGCAGATGAGTTAGAAATGGAATATCAGACCTACGTTGATAAGGGTAAATCAGCTGCAACCGATGTTTTAAAAAATAGGCCAGAATTTTCAAACCTTTTAGACGATATTCAAAAGGGTATAATTACAGCTGTATTTGTTTACGATAATTCTAGGTTGACTAGGAACACTGATACAAATTTTAGAATAAAAAAGCTCTTCAAAGAGCACAATATTATACTTTATTCTGAAATTGAAGGATCAACTGATTTCGCAGATAAGACATCGATATTCATGAGTGATATTCGCGCTTTATTTAACATGAAGTATGTAGATGATACGTCACTGAAAATTATTTCTGTTTTGAAAAATAATGCTAAAAACGGAAGAGCTCCTTCTGGGGTAATAAAACCTTTCGGTTATACATCAGATGACAATAAAATGCTGATTATTGACAACGATGAGGCACAAATAGTGAAGTTAATTTATAAACTATCGAAGGAGGGATATGGAAGCTCAAAAATTTCTAAGCTTTTAAACGAAAAAGGAATAAAAACTAAAACCCATAGACTTATTTTACAAAAGAAAATCGGGCAAGTTAAGGGTTCATCATTTAATAAGGATACGGCAAATCATTTAAGATCTTGGGCGCCAAATACAGTATTAAGCATTCTCAAGAATCCATTGTATAAAGGGATAAGATTACACAAAGGAGAGGAATTCCGAGCGCCAAAAATTATAAATGAAATTCTTTGGGAAGAGGTTCAATTGCAAATAAGAAATAACCAGAACGCTCCTGGTCTTTCGAAGCATAAATATCTTCTCAAAAATTTATGTATATGCGGCCGATGTGGATCAGCATTTTGTGGTCGAACTAGATTAAGTAAAAAAGATCACTATTACTATTGTTCTTCAAGGGTAAAAACTATATCTAAGTGTGGAATTAGAAGTATTAATATTGATACTTTAGAAAATTTGGTTTGGTCTGTTGTTTCAACAAGTGATTTTTTAATTTCAAAGGCGAAGGCAGAAGTGGACAACTTGAAAACCCCAATAGCTAAAGAAAAACTTCACGAAGAGAAAAGAGGATATGAAAATAAAATTGCTTCGTTAAAGAGGGCAAGGCAAAATATCTTGTCATTAATAAACTCCGAAGATTTAACTTTAGAAGAAGCGCAGAATCAGCTTTCCGCAAATAAAGTACAAACTGATAGAATCTATAATAGTCTGTTAGATATTGATTTTAAATTGAAAGAAGAAGCACAACTAATCCGATCAATTGACTATGCTGCTAAGTTTTTAGAAAATTGGGACGACCTCGTCTTCACGGAAGATTTTGAAATCAAATATTCTTTTGTACGATTATTTATTGAGAAAATCATAATTCATTTCGATGATGTACAAGAAGTTTATACAATTGAAATCAAAGCAAAAATACCTACTGTTGAGGCAACCAAAGAATTTAAAATTAATGTAAAGGGTGATATAATTGATGATGAGAATCAAAAAAATCATGATAGTAATACAAAAAATGATCAAAGTGTAGAAGTTAACAACGACTCGGTAATTTCACAAGGTGCTGATATACAGCATAATAATAGGATGAATGTTACTCCTCCAAAATCAACACCGTTACATCAGAAATAGTATGGTGTGGCGAACGATAAGGACGAACCGTCATCAGTGCATCAGCTGCCGATAGTTTCCCGGCAACAGAATGAATCTTTGTCGTTTCTAAGGCCTCATATAAATTTAGCGGTGGCAAGATCGTAGGTAAACGCTTGGCTAACATGGTTTTTCCTGCACCTGGCGGACCGATTAAAATCACATTATGGCCACCTGCGGCGGCAATTTCCAAAGCACGTTTAATGTTCTCCTGCCCCTTAACGTCAGCAAAATTATGTTCGTAATTGCTAATATTTTTTAGAAATTCTTCCCGGGTATTAATTTTAACCTGCTCTAAAGGTTCGCTTTTGTTAAAAAAAGCAATTACCTGGGCCAATGTTTCTACGCCGTAAGCAATTAAGCCATCAACAATTGCTGCTTCGCGGACATTTTGCTTTGGTAAAATAAAACCTTTAAATCCATCTTGTTGTGCCTGAATGGCGATGGGCAAAGCGCCTTTTATCGGTTGTATGGCACCATCGAGTGATAACTCACCCATGATAAAATAATTTTCCAGATCTTCTGAAGGGATTTGACCTGAAGCCGCCAAAATTCCAATCGCAATAGGTAAATCGTAAGCAGAGCCTTCTTTTCTAATATCTGCCGGAGCCAGATTAACCACAATTTTTTGGCGGGGCATTCTGAAACCTGCCACATGAATGGCACTTTCTACCCTTTGCAAACTTTCTTTAACCGCATTATCAGGCAAACCCACCATGTAATATTTGTTGCCTGCACTAATGCTTACTTCGATCGTTATGGTTAGGGCATTCACACCATAAACTGCACTCCCGTATGTTTTTACAAGCATTAACTTAGTCTCGAAAATGAAGCGGGATGTTATATTATTCGGGGATGAATATTTGGTTTTCTAATATAAAAAGAAATATCTAAATACCGTTGGTTGAAACCAACGGTAATGAAAAATGAAATGTTGCAAATTAGACCTATAAGGTTTTCAAAACCTTATAGGTCTTGGATTAAAAAAAATCCCAACCATTTCTGATTGGGATTTTCAAATATTTACAATAAGCTATTTTCGCTTTAAGCTTTAGTCTTTCTGCTTTAAGCTCAAGCCCTACCTTCTGCCCATTGGCATTTTCGGCATACCTTTCATCATTGCTGCTGCGGCTGCAGGGTTCGAAAACTGCTTCATCATTTTGCGCATATCTTCAAACTGCTTAATTAACTTCGTAACCTCTTCAACTTTGCTGCCCGAACCTTTTGCAATACGTAAACGGCGGCTTTGTTGAATCGCATCAGGGTTTTCCTTTTCAAATGGGGTCATCGAGTTGATAATCGCTTCGATCGATTTGAATGCATCATCCTGAATATCCACATTCTTCATCATTTTGCCCACACCCGGAATCATACCCATCAAATCTTTCATATTACCCATCTTCTTAATCTGCTGAATCTGGTTGTAAAAATCATTGAAATCGAATTTATTTTTGCGGATTTTCTTCTGTAATTCTGCAGCTTCTTTCTCGTCAAACTGCATCTGAGCTCGTTCAACAAGTGAAACCACATCACCCATACCTAAAATACGCGATGCCATACGGTCTGGATAAAACACATCAAGTGCTTCCATTTTTTCGCCCGTACCAATAAATTTAATCGGTTTGTTCACTACCGATTTAATCGAAAGCGCCGCACCACCACGGGTATCACCATCTAATTTGGTTAAAACAACACCCGTAAAATCTAATCTATCGTTAAATACTTTTGCTGTATTTACCGCATCCTGACCGGTCATCGAATCCACCACGAATAAAATTTCGTGTGGTTGCGTTTTGGCTTTAACTTCCGAAATCTCGTTCATTAACGATTCGTCAATCGCTAAACGACCAGCCGTATCAATAATAATTACATTATTTCCGTTTTGTTTACCATGCGCAATACCTTCCAAAGCAATACCAACCGGATCGTTCGATTCGCGGTTCGCATAAACCGAAACACCAACCGAAGTTCCTAAAACCTCCAATTGATCTACCGCCGCAGGGCGATACATATCACCCGCAACCAATAAAGGTTTTTTACCCTTACCTTTTAAATGCAGCGCCAGTTTACCTGCAAAAGTAGTTTTACCCGCACCATTTAAACCGGCAATTAAAATAACAGTTGGGTTTGCTTTGGTCTCAAGTTCGGTAACCTCGCCACCCATTAAGGCAGCAAGCTCATCGTTCATAATTTTGGTTAACAATTGGCCCGGCGAAACCGCTGTTAATACGTTTTGTCCTAATGCTTTTTGTCTAACCTCATCCGTAAAAGATTTAGCTGTTTTATAGTTAACATCGGCATCTAATAACGCTTTACGAATCTCTTTCATGGTTTCTGCCACGTTAATTTCCGTAATGCTGCCTTGTCCTTTTAATACTTTAAATGCTCTGTCTAGCTTGTCCTGTAAATTATCAAACATGTTTTTTTAAGCTATAAGCTATTTACCCACGGTAAAAGCCAATGTTTTTAATAAAAGGCAAATGTATCAAATTTTGATTGTAAATCGCTGCACCTCAAAGTCAAAAATCTTTTTTTGAAAATGAAGGTGCAGCAGCTTTTGGCAGCCTTTAGTCCCGCCATACACTACAATCTTTTTGTTTTAAACCTCGCAGGTTTTAAAAACCTGCGAGGTTTGCAAAAAGTATTTCCGTTGCTGTCGGGTTTAGAAACAGCGGCCGGCTGGCAACCGTTACAGAAAGCATCATTTTGGCCAATTAGCCCTGGGTGCAGCGGTACCCTGCAGCGAGGAAGGTACTGACGAAGCGAAGCGTACAAGCGAAACACAGGAAGCAACTGAGTTTAATGCAGCAATTGGCGCTTCAAAAACCTAAAATAATTTTCAAAATGTGCAACATTTACAATAGTTGGTAGTCTTATGCTTACCAAACTAAACTTATGAAATTCTATCTAACCTTTTTGTTAGGGTTATCTATGGGCCTTGCTTTTGCCCAAGATCCTGCTAAACAAAAGGAATTGCAAGCAGTAAGAACCGCTGAAACCCCTAAAATTGATGGTGTTTTAGATGATGCTTGCTGGATAAATGTACCTATTGCTACAGATTTTTTTGAAATCAGACCGGTGCCGGGAAGGGTAGAAAAAAAAGATCGCCGCACCGAAATGAAGGTGCTTTATGATGATGTGGCCATTTATGTTTACGCCCGGATGTATGACGATCAGGATAGCGTTTCACACGAACTGGGTTTCACGCGACAACATTGGAAATGCCGATTTCATTTCCATCATTGTTGATCCGTTTTACGATAAAATGAATGGTAACGGATTTTTTGTTACCGCTGCCGGTGTTCAGTTTGATGCCAAATACTCGCAGGTTGGCGATGAAGACCCCAACTGGAATGCCGTTTGGGAAAGTGCTGTAAAAATCGATAATCTGGGCTGGACCTGTGAAATGAAAATTCCTTATTCGGCTTTGCGGTTCTCTGGCAAGGATGTTCAAAACTGGGGCTTAAATTTTAGCAGGAGAATTCAACGCACCAATATTCAAACGTTTTGGAATTTTGTGAACCCAACCGTTAACGGTTTCATTAACCAGGAAGGGCTATGGACAGGCATTAAAGATATTAAACCACCACTTCGACTCTCATTTTCGCCCTATATTTCGGCTTATGTAAACCATTATCCAGCAAATATTCCAGGGGTAAAGAATACAACTTCGCGTTTTAACGGAGGCATGGATGTAAAGTATGGCATTAATAACAGTTTTACTTTAGACATGACTTTGGTGCCCGATTTTGGCCAGGTGCAATCTGATAACCGGATTTTGAACCTCACGCCTTTTGAAGTAAAGTTTAACGAAAATCGTCAGTTTTTTACGGAAGGAACCGAGCTTTTTAACAAAGGCGATTTATTTTACTCCAAACGCATCGGCTCCATTCCATCGTATTACAATTATTCAGGAGTAGGGCAAAACGATAAAATTATTAAAGATCAAAAAGAAGCAAAAGTTTTAAATGCCACCAAAATATCCGGCCGCACAGCTAAAGGGTTGGGAATTGGAATTTTTAATGCCATTACCAACGGCATGCAAACTGAAGTGGAAGATGCCAACGGAAACCTTCGTGAGGTGGAAACCCAACCCTTAACCAATTACAATATCCTGGTTTTTGATCAATCATTAAAAAATAACAGTTCGGCAACTTTTATTCACACGAATGTATTACGCCAGGGTTCTGCTTACGATGCAAATGTAAGCGCCTTGCTTTTTAATCTGAATAATAAAGGCAACAAATATTTTATTAACGGGGGTGCTAAAATGAGTTACTTACGTGGCGAAGAAACCAGCACAGGCTACAGTTATTCGCTACGTTTAGGAAAGCAAAGCGGCAACTTTACCTGGAGTTACAACCAGGTACTTGCCGACGATAAATTTGACCCATCGGATATGGGCTTTTTTACCAATAACAATTTTTTGGATCAGCGGGTTGGCTTCGGGTATAATGTTTTTAAGCCAAGCAAATGGTATAACGAGTGGCAAAGTTGGTTTAGTACAACTTATTCAAGAAGGGTTAACCCAGGCGATTATCAAAGCTATGGAATTGAAACCGGCTCATACGTAAGGTTTAAAAATTTGTGGTCTGCTGAGATTAATGCAAACTATAATGCAAAACGCAATGATTTCTACGAAGCCAGAAACGGCCAGGTTTACAAAGCACCTGAAAATTTTGGAATCGGCCTTTACATCAACCCCAATAGGGCAAAAGCCTATAATTTTGGTGGAAACATTCGTTATTTTGAACAACAGCTTTTTAAGGGTAAGGAATATAACTTTTACCTGTTCCAAAACTTCCGCTTAAATGATAAAGTAGCTTTCGGATTAGATTTAAACTTCAACCCTAACTACAACTATGTAAACTGGGTGACTTCGCAGGGCAGTCAGGCCATTTTTTCGAGGTATGACAGGCGAACAGTCGAAAACTCTTTCGATGCAAAATATACTTTTACTAATTTAATGGGGGTAACAGTTGTACTCAGACATTATTGGAGCGATCGGCGCAACAAGGAATTTTATCTTTTAAAACCTGATGGAAACTTGACCGATTACCAGGGGCCAGCTTTAACCGGAACGGATAGAAACTACAATGTGTTTAACATTGATTTGATTTATACCTGGCAGTTTGCTCCCGGAAGCACGCTTTCGGTATCTTACAAAGACGCTGCAGAAACCTATGATTCTTATTTTACGCAGCGCTATAACCGCAATTTGAATGGCATTTTATCCGCACCACAAAATAATAGCCTATCGGTAAAAGTGCTGTATTTTGTCGATTACCTCGACTTAAAAAAGAAACGTAAAAGGGTTTAATTTAACCAGATAATCCCCGACTCCAGACTAAAGACTTCAAACTCCCGACTTTCTTTACCGCGGGAAAACGAACGCAAAACCCAACGCCAAAGTCTGGCTGGCCTGAACCTTGGCATCTGTATCCGTATCATACAAGATTACACCTGTTAAACTTGTATTCATGAAACGGTTAATTTTTGCCGTCAGCGCAACATCCAATCTGTGGTCAATTCGCTTTACCGCAATATCTTCATAAGGAATAAACATGGCATAACGAGCTTTCAGGTTGGTATTTTTGAAAATATCTTTATCAAAGGCACTCACCACCTGGAAAGCGAGCTCATTTCTGAAATGTTTGCCTTTATCTACACCAAACACATTTTTCTTATTATCGTATACAGCCGTATCTAAAACGAAAGTCTGGCGGGCTGTACCGGTACCAATTCGGGTAGAGAAATATTTATTTGGCTTATACTCAAAACCGATAGATTCTGTTAAATAACCCGGCGACATAAATCTGGAAATTAAAACTTGCTGTTCTTCACCGTTACCGTCTCTAAAATATCGGTAACCGCTATCAAACTGCGATTCAAAGTTTACCGAGCCGAAGAAAAACCAGTTTTTCGATAATTGAAAAGAAGCTTTGTTATCCCAAAAAATACGGTCATTGGTTTTCTTCTGCAACTGGTCTTTATTTTTGATTTTACCATATTGCAAAATAACCTCACTTACGTAACTATAGCTGGCTTTGTTGTATTCTGCTTTCCAGTTTAGTAAACCACCAACAGCAACAGAGTTTACACCACCACCCTTCCAGTTATCACTAAATTGTGCCTGGTTTACATTAATGCCAATAGAAGTTTTGGTTTTCCAGTAGTTTACCTTCGCATTTACAACAAACGGTGGGATTTTTACCGGTTCAAAATTTAACGGCCCCTGCCTGCTCGGTAAAGGACTACGTTTAAGCTTTATATTCAGGTCTTTTGTATTGATGGGAACGGTATCAATTACCTGTGCATATAACTTTGTGGAGCAGATACTTAGAATAAGGATTAGGGCAGCTAAACAATTCTTCATTGGATACAAAGAAAAAGAAAAAATCTATAGATAAAAAGGTTTTAACAAAATGAATATCTGATTTGCAGTAACCAATGTGCCGAATGCAGCTTACTATATCGATTTAACCCAACCATACCAGCTCCCGTTGCCGAGGTAATTTAAGTCACTTTCATGGCGGTAAGCTTCTTGCTCAAAAATGATTTTACGGTAGGCCACGTGGTGTTTTTTGTAAATGATCAAATTAAACAAATAATTGATAATGTAACACACATAAAATGGAATAATCAGCAATTCAAGCTGTTGCCTTAAATGAATTTTTTCATGATTAATAATCTCTTTGTCGGCCTTAAGACTTTTAGATTTCAACAGAATAAACGGAAATATAGCCATACCGGCCGCAGGCAATTTCTTAACGATGATAATGGGCGCTCTCACAATTTTTCAATTGTTAGTTTCGGTAATGCAGGCAATTGCAAAGCCTTTGGATTCATGCGATAGCTCCTGTAAGCATTTCGGATAAACACATTAAAGGCATAATCATCAGCATCAAGTACAAACTGATAGGTTGGCCGGTATTGTTGCATGAAATCAGTGAGCTCGGTTTCTTTAATGTTTAAAACCTGCTGCACCAATGAAGCATTAAAACGGTAATCGATCAGGTCTTCGCGATAATCTTTCTCTAAAATCTTCTGTAAATGACGGGCATTTCTACCCTGGCGGCTCAATAAATTATAAATCGCATCAATGCCTAATCCAACGCCACCAGTTCCTAAATTCAGTAGATCTTTACTGCTACCTTTCATGGTTTGGTAGCGGTATTCGCTTACCGATTTCTCGTATTGTTGCTGTGGGGTTAATCTCTTTTGCGCAATCACCACATCCCTTAACCTGATGCCCAATGATTTCAATTGAAAATAAGCTGCGGTTTGCCCCTTAAAAACAATGGTGTCAACTCCATAACCAGCTAGCGCAGCCACTAAAGTATCTCCAGGATTGGCATAAGTGCTAAATTCACCCTTGGTATTGTTGTACAATCCATCACCTGTTCTAATGTTGTAGATGTAAACCTTGGCCAGCCGTTGCTTCGTTTCCTTATCAATAACGATTCCCTGCACAGGTTTTGTTTGTGCCAAAAGCGATGTAGCCAAGCTGAAGAATAAAATGAAGGCAACAAAAAGTTTCATGTGTTTACAAAACTACAAATATCTGGCAGGCAATGTTTACCATTAACATTATTTAACCTTAAGCACCTGGCCAAGTTTAATGCCATCGGTAGTCATTTCGTTTAACATTTTCAGTTCATCAACCGATAAGTTGAAGCGTTTGGCGATATTATAAAGGGTATCGCCTTTAATAACGGTATAAGTGCCATCTGCTAAAATCGGCTTTGCGCCAGGCGGCGGGGTATCAACAGGCGTAAATTTCTTTTTCTCCTGCGGGATGTTTTGGTTGATTTCGGTAAAAACCCGGTCTTCACGGGCAATTTTTTGTTTCTCGCTTTCTGATTGGTCATACTGATAAAGCTGGTACTTTTCAATCATATTAATTAGTAAATCAGGATATTTTGGATTGGTGGCATAACCTGCAGTTTTTAAGCCTTGTGCCCAGCTTTTATAATCATTTTTATCCAGCTGGAATAAGAAGCTGTAACGTTTGCGTTTTAAAAACTCAGAGTGATCCTTAAACGATTCGCGGGCATCTTTATATACCCTGAAACAATCATTTTTTTGGTCGTCATCACGGAAATAATTTTTTCCTCTCCAGTCAGAAGTGCATTTAATGCCGAAGTGGTTATTTGCATATTTTGCTAGATCGCTGTTTCCACTGCCTGATTCCAGAATGCCTTGTGCCAGCGTAATACTGGCCGGAATACCAAAGGCGTTCATCTCTTCTATCGCCACTGCTTTAAATTCATCAATATAACTTAAAGTGTTGTAACTTTTATAGCTGTTGTTATTGGCTTTATTGGCCGCCTTCTCAATCTGTTTATTGTTTTTAGAAAATTTTCTTGAACTGCATGAACTGGCAAAAGCTAAAATGATGAACAGAAATGATAAACGGTAAGATAAATGCATTTTATGGTTAATTATTGAAATGGTTAACTGGTTATTTGGAGGGGCAACTTGAAAAGGTATTTGGTAACTTTTAAAACTTAAGCTTCTGCCCTGGCTTTAGGCTTACTTTTTTAAGACCGTTTTTTTTCATTAGTGCTTTAACAGTTGTGCCTTTCTTTTTAGCGATAGCACCCAGGTTGTCTCCAGCTTTTACGGTATATGTTCTTGAGGCTGTTCTTTTTTTGCGGTGATAAACCGGAACCTTGCTTACCGGTTCTACATAATCTTCAGGGCGTTCATCGTATTGATAAAGATTGTATTTGTTTACCATGGCAATCACCTGGCTGGCCCAGGTGCGGCTGCGGGCATACCCCGATCGTTGAATTCCCCTGGCCCATCCTTTATAATCATACTGATCATATTTATCGAACAAGCTGTTAAAAGGCGCTCGGGTTTCCATAAGCTCCACAAAATGATTGTATGATTCTTCATCACTTTCGTAATCGCGGTAAGCAGAGCGGATTTCTTCGTTGTTATTTGGGCCTTTCACGCCAAAATGATTGTTTAAATGTTGTGCAATCCGGCTGTTTCCGGCGGCAGATTCATGAATGGCTACCGCCAAAATAATACTGGCAGGAATTTTATGGTCACGCATTAATTCCTGTGCAACTTCTACATGTTCTGCAATATAATCTTCTGTGTCTTGTGCTTTGGCTGTAATTACACTTAAAAGTAAAAGGCAAAAAGTAAGTATATTTTTCATCTTTGTTTTTTTTGCCGTCATTGTGAGGTACAATGCAATCTTTTGAACGAGATTGCTTCGTGCCTCGCAAATGACGAATTTTTGTTTTGGTTAAATGTTTAACTGTTGGTAACGATTAATGGTAACTCAATTCCGTTAAATAGTTTCGCAATTGTTCAGTTAACCCAGTTTCCTGATCACGAACAGCCCATCTCTCACGGGTAATATTAATTTTTCAACCCGCTCATCTGCAGCTATTTTATCATTAAAACTAGTGATATTTTTGGTGTCTTTGTCTTGCTTTTCCTGAAGTACTTTTCCACTCCATAGTACGTTATCCACAATGATGATTCCTCCCGGACGAACACGTTCGAAAACTAAATCGTAATAAGTACCATTGTTTTTCTTATCGGCGTCAATGAAAACGATATCGAAAACTTCATCCAGTTGATTTAAGGTTTCGTTTGCATCGCCCAAAATGTATTTGATTTTGGTGTTCAGGGGAGATTTTTCAAAATTAGCCCGAACCATATCTTCCAGTTCGGCATTAATATCCAATGTGTAAATGATTCCATCTGCTGATAATCCTTCAGCTAAACAAAGGGTTGCATAACCGGTAAAGGTGCCAATTTCCAGAATTCTTTTTGGCGAAACCATTTTGCTAAGCATACTTAAAACCCTGCCCTGATAATGGCCGGAGAGCATTCTTGGCATTAAAACTTTTAAGTTTGTTTCCCGGTCAATGTGTTGAAGCAACTCGCTTTCGGGTTCGCAGTAGTTAATTAATAATTGTTGTAAATCGTCGTTTATCAGGCTCATGTATTGGGTTATAAACGGTGGGTTTCCATAAAATATTGTAAAATGATGGTCGCGGCAATGGTATCTACCCGATCTTTATTTTGTCTGTCGGTCTTTTTCAGGCCACTTTGCATAATGGCCTGATGTGCCATTTTCGAGGTGAAACGTTCATCAACCCAGTGCTGCGGGATAGTTGGAAAAGATTTTTTTAACAAGGTTGAAAAACCTTTAACATGTTGTTTGGAATCAGAGTCTGATCCATCCATTTGTTTCGGATCGCCCAGAACAAAAGCTTCCACCTGTTCGGCAAGTAAATATTTTTTAATGTACTCAATGGCATCTTTAGGGTGAACGGTATCCAGTCCCGTTGCAATAATTTGCAAAGGATCGGTTACTGCAATGCCGATGCGTTTTGTTCCAAAATCAAATGCCAGTATTCGAGCCATAAAATATTTAAAAGTTCAAAGGTAAGGTTTTTTAAGAAATGGGTTTTTGCTGGCAAAAATGTGGTGACTTTTCCCCCTATTTCAACACTGGTAGCGTTGGTATTCAGCCAATAAGCAGTGTATAAAGCTGCTAACGGCATTTGGCAAAATTGGCTGATGATTTGTAAAGTTTAGCTGAATCAAACAAAAAAAAATGAAAATAAAATTTACAAAATCATTAAGCCTTATTGCTGCAATGGGCTTATTATCATTAAACAGTTTTGCGCAAAAGGTAAATCAAGCAGATGATGCAGAAAAAAACCTGGTGAAGTTAAATCTTCCGTCACTGGCCATGAAAACACTTCATGTTCAATACGAAAGAGCCATTTTTGGTAAAACCAGTGTAGGCTTAGGAGTTAGGATGATGCCGAAAGGTTCTTTGCCTTTTAGTTCATCTTTCGACAGCATTGATGATCAATTGGGAAGTTTAGAGATGGGGAATTTTGCCATCACCCCTGAGATTAAATTTTACATGGGTAAGGGTGTTTTTAAAGGTTTTTACATTGCCCCGTTTTTAAAATATGCAAACTATAATGCCTCTATTAACTACGAATTTAATTCTAACAATAGAACAGAAATGATTCCATTAAGTGGAAAATTGAATACCTATACCGCTGGTGTTTTATTTGGTGCGCAATGGGAAATTGCAAATAAGTTTTATTTAGATTGGTCAATTTTTGGTCCTCAGTACGGAATTTCTCGTGGAAATTTATCAGGAACAAAATCATTATCGGCACAGGAGCAAAAAGATTTGAAAAATGAGTTAGACGGTATCGATTTACCAGTAGGCAATGTTTCAAGTACAGTAACTGCTAATGGTGCAGTGGTAGATTTTAAAGGCCCATGGGCCGGTATTCGAGCCAATATCGGTATTGGTTACAGATTTTAATCACTAAGATAATTTATAATTGGCTGCTCAAATTTGGGCGGCCTTTTTTCTGTTTGCCGTTTTGGAAAAAAGGCCGTTGTAAATAAACCCTATTGCAGCGGCATCCTTTTATTGTTACAGCTTATTGAATGCCTGTCGGATCATTCACAATAAAAGATATAGCGGAAAGAGGGACCGGACTGAACAAAAGCATTACCGGAGCCTGCTTTTCGACAGCTAATTTTTGTCTTGAAAATTTAAAATTAGCCTGTTCCGAAACAAGTTCACTGCGATGAAGCGGTGAATATCATATCTATTTCTTATTTTGCACCAAATGCAGTTTAAAGAAATCATCGGGCAAGACAAGGTTAAGCAACAATTGGTGCAAACGGTTAAAGAAAACCGTGTAAGCCATGCGCAGCTTTTTTTGTCGCCGGCTGGTTCGGGTGCTGTACCGTTAGCAATTGCTTATGCGCAGTATATCAACTGTTTAGATAAGCGTGAAACCGACAGCTGCGGCGAATGTTCGAGCTGTAGAAAGTACGAACGTCTGATTCATCCCGATTTGCATTTTTCTTACCCATTTTTTGCGTCAGCCAGTACCAAAACGGCTGTTGATGTACTGGAAGATTGGCGAAACATGTTGCTGCAAGATCCTTATTTCGATATGGATATTTGGCGATCGAAGCTGGATGCTGCCAATAAACAAGCCAATATTCCGATTGCAGAATGCCACGATATTATAAAAAAACTGAGTTACAAAGCTTTTGAAGCCGAAACAAAGGTTTTAATTATGTGGCTGCCCGAGTATTTAGATAAAGCGGGAAATGCTTTGTTGAAATTAATTGAGGAACCGCCTGCCAATACGCTGTTTATTTTAATTGCGCAAAGTCAGGACCAAATTTTAACCACCATTTTATCGCGAACGCAAATTGTTAAAATTCCTAAATTATCTGGCGAAGAGGTTTCAAATTATTTGTTAAATTCAAGAGGCTTAACTGAACATCAGGCAATCGATTATTCCTTCCTTGCCGATGGAAATTTGATTGAGGCAAAAGCCTTGGCTGCCGATACGCAGAGTGACAGTTCGGGAACTTTTACAGCCTGGTTAAGGATGGGTTTTGGAAATAAAGTACCCGATTTAATCGATTTTACGGATGACGCCGCGAAGTGGGGAAGAGAAAATCAAAAGAATTTTTTAAAATACGGCGTAAATTATTTACGCGAATGCTGCCTGATTTTAAGTGGAGCAGAAGGGCTGGTAAAACTGCCCCCGTTAACATTTGAAACAGCAAAAAAGCTAAGTACACATGTGCTTACCTTGCCTATGGCCGAAGCCATTATTGGCGAACTGGAAAAAGCACATTACCACATCGAAAGGAATGCAAACCCTAAAATTCTGTTTTTAGATGTATCTTTACAGTTGGTAAAAATTATAAAGTTTAAAACGCTCCCTGCGGGGACTCAATATATATACAATTAGATATGGGATGTGGAAGTTGTTCAACAGGTGGTGGTTGCACCCCTAATGGATGCAAAAGTAATGGCTCATGTGGCACCGGTGGGTGTCAAACAATGGAAGTTCACGATTGGCTATCCAACCTGGATATGCCTTCAAATTATAAACCGTTTCAGGTTACAGAAATAAAATTCAAAGGATCGCGTAAAGAGTTTTTCCTCAATAACGATAATATTTATTTAGAAATTGGCGAGTTGGTTGCTGTTGAAGGGCCAACCGGCGGTTTTGATGTAGGGCATGTTTCGTTAACTGGAGAGCTGGTGCGTATCCAGATGAAACGCCGTAAAACGGCGCTAGACCAGGTTACAAAGAAAATTTATCGCAAAGCAACAGAAGCTGATGTAGAGAAATGGAATGCAGCCAAAGGAATGGAATGGGAAACCATGCATAAAGCCCGTAAATTGGCACTGGATTTACGTTTGCAGATGAAAATTAGCGATGTAGATTACCAGGCCGATAAAACGAAGGCTACATTTTTTTATACTGCTGATGGTCGCGTTGATTTTCGTGAGCTGATTAAAAAAATGGCCGAAAGTTTCCGTATTCGCATTGAAATGCGTCAGATCGGGATGCGTCAGGAAGCCGGTAGATTGGGCGGAATTGGCTCTTGTGGCCGAGAATTGTGTTGTTCTACCTGGTTAACCAACTTTAAAACCGTTTCTACAGCGGCGGCCCGCTATCAAAACCTTTCTTTAAACACTTTAAAGCTTGCCGGACAATGCGGTAAGTTGAAATGTTGTTTAAACTATGAGCTCGACACTTATTTAGATGCGTTGAAAGATATTCCCGATCGCATTGAAAATTTAGATACTGAAGCAGGTTATGCCCGTCACCAGAAAACCGATATTTTCAAAAAGATCATGTGGTTTAGCTATCAGGGCGATGAAAACTGGATTCCGGTGAAAGCCGCCCGGGTAAAAGAAATCATGGCGATGAATAAGGCTGGCAAAAAGGCGCCTAATTTGAAAGAAGAAGCTGTTCAGATTGCTGCTCCGGTGGTAGTGGAGAAATCTTTCGATTACGAAAATGTAGTGGGTCAGGATAGTTTAACCCGTTTGGATGAACGTTCTAAAGGCAGAAATAACCAAAACCGCAACCAGAAAAACCGTAACCAGAAAAACGATAACCGAAGAGAACGTGTTCCTGTTGGTGATAAAAATGCAGGGCCAAACAACAAGACTCAACAATCAGGACCAAAACCTCAGCAAGGCGGCAAACCTCAGCAGAACGGGCCCCGCCCGCAACAAAATGCTGGGCCAAAGCCTCAAGGCGGCAATCAGAAACCGCAACAACAAGCCGTGCCTAAGCCACAGCATGTTCAGGGTCCAAAACCACAGGGAAACCATCCGAAGCCACAACAGCAAAAGCCTGTTGCTAAAGCCGAAAACGAATTGAATGTGGAGGGGGCAAAGCCTGAGCAAAGCAAAAATAAAAACCGAAATAACCGTAGGAAAAACAATAACCGCCGAAACAATAACAATGGTTCAGAGAATAAACCTGCTGCTGAATAAAAAGATAAAGCACTTGTTCAGCTTTATATTGGTGGCGATTCTTTTTATGGGATGCACCGCTAGCGTTGTTGATAGTAATGTAGAAATCCCGGATCGCAAATGGACTTATAGAAATCATATTAGGGTGCCATTTGAAATTAAGGATAACAAAAAGGCGTACAACGTTTATTTTAAGTTAAGGCATACTGCAGAATATAGGTACGCTAATATCTTTGTTCTTGCCCATGTTAAAGACGGAAAAGGCGTGCTTAACCAGCGGTTTGAATTTCAATTGGCTAAAAGTGATGGCGAATGGCTGGGCAGTGGATCAGGGAATGTCTTTAGTTATACGCTGCCGATGTTCGAAAATTACCGTTTTCCGAGAAATGGAAAGTTTGAGATTGAAATTGAACAAAACATGCGAGATAATCCTTTGGCGGAAGTGAGTGATGCAGGTGTTTTAATAGAAGAAGTGAAGTAATTTCCTTTGAAGCACGTTACGGTTATTCACATCACAACTGCGGAAAAATACGATCAATTGAACATCCTGAAAAAACGGAACAACTTATTAAAGAACTTGTTATTAATATGTGAAAATGTGTTTCGACAAGCTCAACATGACGAGATGCTTTTGTTCTATACCTTAGCTTTGTGACCTCTGCGCTTTTTCTCTGCGCACTTTGCGGTTAATGCGTTACAAATACTGCAATAAACTTTCCAATTTCATTCCTCGTGAACCTTTCAGTAAAACCAGGTTATTTGCAACGGAATTTTCTTGCAGATAGGCTGCCGCTTCAGCAGGAGTTTCAAAGAATAATGCATCAAATTCATCTTTAAACGCAAAAAAATGTTTCCCGATTAGGATGATTTGATCTAACCCACTTTCAGTAGCTTGTTTGGCAATAAGTTGATGTTGCGTGGAAGATTCGGGGCCGAGCTCGAACATATCACCTAATATGGCTGTTTTTTTGCCTGCTGATAACACGGCGATATTGTTTAATGCAGCGGTCATGCTGCTGGGGTTAGCGTTGTAAAAATCGCAGATCACGGTATTTTTATCTGTTGTTGTTAATTGTGAGCGGTTATTTTTGGGCTCATAATTTGCCAAACCCTTGTTGATCTGTTCGGGATTCATATCAAAAAAATCGCCAATACAAATGGCAGCCAATATATTCTCGAAATTATAACTGCCAGTTAAATGCGTTTTAACAGATGATTCCACCTCATGATTAGTCCACTCCACTTCTATTAATGGGTCACTGCTTTTCAAACTTCCTTTTATGGTGTTGCCGTTTTCGGTGCCGTAATAAATGAGCTTACTTAATCCAGAAACAGCACTCATTTCCATTAGATGATTATTATCCCTATTAATAAAGGTGTAGCCATTCGTTTCTTTCAAATAGGCATAAAGCTCTGCTTTTCCTTTTTTAACCCCTTCAAAACCGCCAAAACCATCCAAATGGGCCATGCCCACATTGGTAATAATGCCATGAGTGGGCTGTGCAATGCTACAAAGTAATTCAATTTCTTTTTGATGATTTGCACCCATTTCAATTACTGCAATTTCAACATTTGCTGTAATTGATAAGATAGAAAGCGGCACCCCAATTTGGTTATTTAAATTTCCAAACGTTGCAAAAGTTTTAAATTTTTCAGCCAACACTGCATTAATTAATTCTTTACTGGTTGTTTTCCCATTGCTACCCGTAAGTCCGATTACCGGAATATTCAATTGTTTACGATGGTGGCGGGCTAAATCCTGTAAAGCCAGCAATACATCATTAACCAACAAACATTTATCGTTTACAGCAAAAATCTCTTCATCAATTACTGCAAATGATGCCCCTTTTTCAATGGCTTGCGCAGCAAATTCATTTGCATTGAAATATTCACCTTTTAGGGCAAAAAAGATACAACCTGGTGTAATGTTTCGGGTATCTGTTGAAATAACCGGGTTTTTAAGAAAATGGAGGTATAGTTGCGCTGTTGTAATCATGTTCTTCGTAAAATATATGCTGTAAAATTAAGCTTTAGCATTAACAAAAAGCAAAATTACTACATTAGATAAAATTTATTGTTCCCATGAAGAAAAGCTTAACTTTTTGCCTGTTTTTAATTGCTTCGGTATTTGTTGCAACCGCTCAAATAAAATCTCCCGATGATTTTTTAGGTTACGAGCTCGGATCACATTTTACTCCTCATTATAAAGTGGTGGATTATTTCAGACAAACGGCCACGGCTTCACCAAAAAACATAAAACTTATTGAATATGGCAAAACCAATGAAGGTAGGCCATTACTCGCTGTAGCGATATCATCTGCAGAAAATATCTCGAGATTAGAGCAAATCCGCGTGAACAATCTGAAATTGACGACCGGAAGCGATAATACTGTGGATCTTAAATCGCAGCCTGCACTGGTTTGGTTAAGCTACAATGTTCACGGAAATGAGGCAAACTCTACCGAAACTTCAATGAAAATGCTGTATACCTTAGCTTCAGGTCAAAATGCCCAGGCCAATGAATGGATGAAAAATACGGTTGTAGTCATCGACCCTTGTTTAAATCCCGATGGTAGAGACCGTTATGTAAACTATTTTAATAGCGTGGTAGGTAAAACACCGAATTCAGATCCTACCTCCCGCGAGCACATCGAGCCCTGGCCAGGTGGTCGCCCTAACCATTATTACTTCGATTTAAACCGCGACTGGGCCTGGCAAACACAGATCGAAAGCAAGCAAAGATTAGCACTCTATAATAACTGGATGCCTCAGGTGCATGTCGATTTCCATGAACAAAGTTATAACGAGCCGTATTATTTTGCACCAGCGGCCGAACCTGTTCACCAGGATATTACCTCATGGCAAAGAAGTTTCCAGGTAGTAGTGGGTAAAAACAATGCAAAATATTTTGATGCAGAAGGATGGCAATATTTTACAAAAGAGCGCTTCGATTTACTTTATCCGTCTTATGGTGATACCTATCCCTTGTATAATGGCGCCATCGGCATGACTTATGAACAAGGTGGCATCAGGGCAGGATTGTCTGTTGTGACAAACAATGGCGATACCTTAACTTTAAAAGACCGTATCGCACACCATTTCGCAACAGGAATGTCAACAGTTGAAGTATCTTCTCAAAATCAAGGCAAGTTGCTGGAAGAATATAAAAAGTATTTTCAGCAGGGAATGAACACGGCTCCTGGTATTTATAAAACCTATGTTGTTAAAGCCAGCAATTTATCAAGGTTGAAAAAGTTATCAGAATTACTGACAAAGAACAAGATTCAATTTGCCTATGGTGCAGATAAAAGCGGAAAGGGCTACGACTATGATACACAAAAAGAAGAAAATTTTAATGTTGATCGGAATGATCTGGTCATTAATGTATTACAGCCGAGAGCAGTTTTGGCTAACGTACTGATGGAACCGCAGACTTTCGTAGCTGATTCTAATACTTATGACATTACAGCCTGGGCATTACCTTATGTATATGGATTAAAAGCTTATGCCAGTAAAGAAAGTTTTAAGGGTAAATACCCGGATTTAGCAGTGCCTGACGAAACATCGAATGATCTTGATAAACCATTAGCCTGGTTGTTTGCCTGGGGCGCTGCCGAAAATGTACAGGTGCTAATTGATTTACAGAAAGAAAATATAAAGGTAAGGCAGTCTGATCAGCCTTTTACCGTTTCAGGTAGAGATTACCCTGCAGGAACATTGATTGTTTTAAGGGCGGAAAATGAAAAACTCATAAAAGGATTAAAAGAAAAGTTGGTAGCGATTGCCAGAAAATTTGATAAACCCATCAGAGGTATATCCAGCGGCTTTGTAGAAAAAGGCAAAGATTTTGGTTCAAATGTATATCCGATACTGAAACAACCTAAAATTGCAATCGTTTCTGGTGCCGAAGTTTCTTCGCTGGCTTTTGGTGAAGCCTGGTTTTACCTGGAGCATGATTTAAATCTATCGCCAAGCATTATCAACGCAAAAGATATCAATAACCTTGATATTAACAAAGTCAATACCTTAATTCTTCCAGATGGAAGTTACAGTGCTTTTGTAGGTGATGGCCTTAGCTCCTGGTTAAATAAGGGTGGGAAATTAATTTTAATGGAAGATGCCATTGAAAGTGTGCTGGATAAAAAAGGTTTTGACATTAAAAAGAAGGAAGTGGTGGTTAAAAAAGATGAAAAACCAGAACCAAGTAAACTTCTGTTTAAAAATAAAGATAAAGATGATTTCGAATTTGCCATTCCGGGTGCTATTTATAAAGTAAATTTAGATGCTTCGCACCCATTTTCTTATGGATTAGGAAAATTTTATTATTCCCTTAAAACCGATCGAAAAGTATATGAGCCCTTTTCTAAAGGCTGGAACGTTGGTCAAATCAATGAAAAAAGCTTAATGGCGGGCGTAGTTGGGAAAAAAGTACGCGAAGAATTAAAGTCAGGATTACTTGTTGGTGTTCAGGATTTTGGCAGAGGACAAGTAGTTTATTTGGCAAATGATCCGCTTTTTAGAAATTTTTGGGAAAGTGGAAAGACTCTTTTTGGGAATATCCTATTTTGTAGTTATTAATCATACAAAAAAATAATATTATGTAAGCGTTATGTTAATCAAACATAGCGCTTTGTTGTATTTATTAACATTTATTAGGCGGTTTTGTCATATTTTGAAAAGAATGTTAAAAATTGTTAAAATAAATTTGGTGGTATAGTCAACTAACTATATTTTAGCATTTTATTACGAATCATTAACTAACCTATTTTCAAATTATGAAAAAACTTCTACAAAGTTTGTTCATTCTTATGTTCGTTGCGTTCGGCGCAATGGCACAAGAGAGAACAGTAACTGGTACGGTTACAGCTCAGGAAGATGGCTTGCCAATTCCTGGTGTATCTGTCAGAGTTAAAGAGGTATCTAACCTCGGTACACAAACTAGCGGCGACGGAAAGTTCACGCTTAGAGTGCCAGCAAATGGAAAAACCCTTGTATTTACTTATTTAGGGTATGCAACTAAAGAAGTTGCGATTTCATCTTCAAACGTATCTGTTGCTTTACAATCTGATACAAAATCATTAAACGAAGTTGTGGTAACTGCGGGTGGTCTATCTGCTACTAAAGCACAATTAGGTACTGCTTCAACTACAGTAAAAGCAGAACAACTTACACAAGCTAAACCTACAAACGTAGCGGCTGCATTGTCTGGTAAGGTTGCTGGTTTACAACTAAATGTTGTTGGTAGTGGTGTTAACCCATCATATCGTTTGGTATTAAGGGGTAATCGTTCATTATTAGGAAATAACCAGGCTTTGGTTGTTGTTGATAATGTAATTGTACCTAGTTCCATTTTAGGAAACCTAAATCCTGATGACATTGAAGATTTACAGGTATTAAATGGTGGTGGTGCTGCTGCGCTTTATGGTTCTGAGGCATCTAACGGTGCATTGATCATTACTACTAAAAAGGGTAAAAGAGGAACTACTACTTATAAAGTTGGTCAAACAACTAATGCAGAGTGGGTAAGTTTTTATCCTAAATTACAGGATAGATTTGGTTCAGGAGCAGATTCTGATATTCAAATTTATACCGCTCATGAAAATCAACAGTATGGTCCTGCATTTGATGGTGTTCCAAGAGTAATTGGTGATCCTTTAGAAAATGGTGCCATTCAAACTGTTCCTTATGCCTACAATGATTCTAAGTATAAGTTCTGGGAAACTGGTCTTACCAACATGACTGATTTTAATATGTCAACTGGTGATGAGAAATCATTAACATTTTTATCAGCGCAATATTTAGATGCAACGGGAACCACTCCTAAAGATGCTTTTAATCGTTTTACATTGCGTTTGAATGGTGACAGAGATTTCGGTAAAGGAGTAAGCATGTCATTCAACGCTAACTACGTTCAAAATAGATATAACATTACAACCGCGACTGCCACTATTTACGATCAGTTAATGCAGACGCCTGGTAACATTGTGGTAACAGATTACAAAGACTGGCAAAACAATCCATTTGCTAATCCAGATGGATATTACAATGCTTACTATCAAAATCCATACTATACGTTAGATACACAACGTCAAAATGTTAGAAATGATTATTTGACTGGTAATGTTGATTTGAAATATAAACCATTAGATTGGTTGAGATTTTTATATCGTGTGAACATCACTTCTCAAAACGCATCTAACAAAAACTGGGTAGATAAATTTGTAAGATCAGCTTATACTAAATCTTTACAATTATCATCATTGAAAAACAATGATATCGCAGGTAGTGTGTCAGACGGAGAATCTTTCTCTAACCAAATTTTAACAGAGTTTCAAACAAACGTTAATAAGAAATTAACTGAAGATTTAAGATTAGATATCACAGTTGGTGCAAGTTTAAGAAGTAACACTGCTAAAAACATTGGTGTTGCAGCTTCTGGTTTAACTTTCCAAGGCTTATTTAACATAGCTGCTCGTACAGCCGCGAACATTACTGGTTCAGAAAGCAACTCTAAAGTAAATCAACAAGCGGTTTATGGAGATATGAGGTTAAGTTTCAAAGATTACTTATACTTACACGCAACAGCTCGTAACGATTGGTTTTCTACTTTACCAACAGCAAACAGATCATTATTCTATCCATCAGTTGATGCTTCATTCATTGCAACCAATGCAATTGATGCTTTAAAAGACAGCAAATTCCTTAATGTATTAAAATTAAGAGCTGGTTATACTACTGTAGGTAACGTTAACTTAGGTGCTTATCAGTTGTTAACTACTTTTGGTCAAACTGGTGGTTATCCGTATAACAATAACCCTGGTTATGCAATAGGTTCACAAACTGTTAATCCAAACTTAAAACCTGAGAAAACTCAAGGTGTTGAGGGTGGTATCGATGCAGAATTCTGGGATAACAGAATTAGCTTAAGCAGTACATTATATTACACAAGTACAACTGATCAAATCGTTCCTGTTGCTATTTCTTCTGCTTCAGGTTTCTCTACTTACTTAACCAACACAGGTGAAGTAACCAACTTTGGTTCTGAGAATACATTAAATGTTGTGGCTTACCGCAATACAGATTGGGAAGTTGGCGTTGGTGTAAACTATAGCTATTATGATAACAAGGTAAAATCAATCAGTGATGCAGTTACAAGATTAAACCTATCAACTGGCGGTAACGCTCAGGTAGTTGCTGAAGCTGGTCAAACTTACCCAATGTTAAGAGGTACAGATTACAAACGTGATGCTCAAGGTCGTGTGATTGTTGATGCTAGAACAGGTTACCCTTCTGCTACAGAATCTGGTGTGATATTAGGTAACTCTAGTCCAAAACATATCCTTGGTGCTAACCTTTCAGTAAAATATAAATCATTAAGATTAGCTGCTGTTGCAGAATACAGAGGTGGTTATATTGTAAACTCTTCAAGTGCTGGTGGTAGTTTTGACTTCTCTGGTTCTGGTTTAAGAACTGTTGCTTATAACAGAGAGCGTTTCGTATTCCCTAACTCATCTTATTTAGATCCGGTTACAAATCAATATGTTGCCAATACAAGTGTAACAGTTAGAGATGGTGGTGCTGGTTTCTGGCCTTCATCAGCCTACAATACAGGTATCGCTTCAAACTACACTTACAGTGGTGCTTACTGGAAAATCCGTGAGGTTAGCTTATCATGGGATTTACCAAAATCATGGTTAGGTGATATGAAAGTTGTGAAAGGAATTAACATTGCAGCGCAAGGAAGAAACTTATTCTTATTTGTACCGAAAGAAAACATTTATACAGATCCTGATTTCATCTTAGGAAACAACGCGATTGGTATTAGCACATTAAGCTTTACGCCGCCAACTCGTTTCTTTGGTGGTTCAGTTTCAGTAACATTCTAATTGTAAAAACATGAGAAAATTATTTAACATATTCATTTTAGGAACAATCATTTTAGCAAGCTCGTCTTGTAAAAAGTTCCTTGATGTCAATGAAAATCCCAATAATCCAACATCATCGAGCCCAACTATTGTGTTGCCTCAGGCGATTGTAACTTCTGCAAATGCCATGAACTCTTACGATAACTTTGGCGCATGGACTGGTGGTTATAAAGCCAACGCAGGCGGTTATGGCGGATGGGGTACGGTATGGACTTACAACTTCACTACTGATGACTATGCAGGTGTTTACACCAATACTTTTGCGGGTATTAATCAGTTAAATTTTGTGATTAACAATACAACTGCTGATGGACCATTAAAGTATTACAATGCCATGGCTCGTATCATGAAGAGCTTTTTGTACGCTAAGATAGTAGATCAATATGGTGATGTACCATATTCTGATGCAGGAAAAGGCTTGGACAATCTAAGTCCTAAGTATGATAGATACACAGAAGTTTACAGGGCAGCTTTTGCAGAGTTAAACGCAGCAATCGCAATTATGAATACTGCTGCTGTTCCAAACGTAACAACTGCAGTAACTGCAGCTCAAGATCCATTTTTTGGAGGTAGCGGAGCGGCTAGTTTAACAAGATGGAAACAGTTTGCAAATACCGTTAAATTAAAAATGGTTGTACGTGCGAAAAACGTAGCAGACCTTGCTTCTTTCGTAACTGCTGCTATCCCATCATTGCCAACAACTTCTGCTGATTATTTAAATGATGATGCAATAGTTCAACCAGGTTATTCTGCTTCAACAGCAAGTCAATTTAACCCAAGATGGTCAACTTATGGCTGGGATATCAACGGTGTGGCTGCAACAAGTGGATTGTCTAACTTACCTACGCCATGGATTTTATCTTTCTACAACGGAACTAAGTTAACAGATAACGTACGTGGTACAGCAATCTATGCTTCATTTGGCGCTAACGTTTCACAATCAATCAATGGTAATACCATTAGTTTCGTAGGTCCTGCAACTAACCAGTTAGGTTTTGATACAGAGCCAGTAAGACGTGGTCAAAATGGATCTTATTGGTACAGCGGCGTGGGTAGAACATCAAGACCTACAGGTACAACTGCAAATTCTGCTGCAGATGTTGGTGGAGTGTTGAAAGGTGCTTCAATGGGTACGGTATTAATGTTGGCATCTGAGTCATATTTCTTACAAGCTGAGGCTTCATTGGCAACTGTAAACATCCTGCCTGCATTAGCTGGTTCTGGATCAACATTGTTTGAAAATGGTATTACTGCATCATTTACTTATCTTTATAAAAATGCTGCTAATACGTATTTCAATACTACAGCTGCAGCTACGTTAAAAGATAATTATAAAACAGCTAATCCAACAAGTGCATTGGTAAACTGGACATTAGCAACCACTGACGCAGCTAAACTGGAAGCAATCATTACGCAAAAATATATTGCAGTGAACATGATTACCAGTGAGGAAGGTTTTAACGAATACAAAAGAACAGGTTATCCAACCATCTCTGCTGGAGCTACTGCTGCAACAGCAACTTTTGCTTCATTAAAATCAGGTGCACCAGCTGTAGATAAATTACCTACAAGAATTCTTTATCCAGCGGTAGAATTCCAGGTTAATTCTGAAAATGTACCTAAAGGCGTAAGTCCTTACACCACTAAAATCTGGTATGCTAAATAGTTAATTATATTAATTACAAGGAAATGAAAATATTTAAATTATTAATCGCAGGGGCTATCGTAACATCGGTGATGTCGTCATGCCTTAAAAATAAATTCGACTACACTAATCCTGATGGAAGTACATCTGTAGTAGAATTTAAAAACCCTGTTGCACCATCTTCAGAAACTCCTGAAGGTTCATTATACACTGTTTATCCAGTGGCTTATGAAGTAGGCGCAAGTGTGGAAGGAACATATACAATTCAATTAACCGGACCTGATCCAGCACCACAAGATGTAGTGGTTAACATCGGTACAAAAGCTGCTGCTGTAACTGAATTGAATGCAGATAAGTCGATTATATCTTCTTATGTACCATATGTTGTTTTGCCAGCTGAATTGTTTACCATCACTACACCAACAGTAACAATCCCAGCAGGACAAAGAACGGCTACAGTAAAAGTAGCTTTCAAAACAGTTAACTTCGATTTTAGCAAGAAATATGCGTTGCCTATTTCAGTTACATCAACCAATTATGGTGGCGTGAGCAGAAACTTCGGAACGGTATTGTTAAACGTAAGTGCTAAAAACAAATATGATGGTTTATACGGGTATAAAACATCTGCTGCAACTGCACTTATTCCTAACAGAAATTTAAATGGTGTTAAGTTGATTACAACTGGCGCTAACTCTGTTAGAATCGATCCGGGATTGCTTGCAAACTACACCAATGAGGTTGTTTACACGGTTGATCCTGCTACTAACTTAGTTACAGTAGCTATGACAACTTTGTTGCCAATCGCTACAAATCCTTCAAGCAAATACGATCCAGCTACAAAAACTTTTACTTTAAGTTGGACTTCTAATGCAGGTGCAAGATTATTTGAGGAGACCTTTGTTTATCAAGGCCCTAGACCATAGTTGTCTATAAATTTTCTTTAAAAACAATTTTACAGACCAAATCTATTTTATTAGATTTGGTCTGTTTATTTAATAACCCTCTAGCCATGAAGTATTTATATACCCTGTTAATCTGCGGGATCTTCGCGATAACTAATCTTAAAGCCCAAAATATTCGTCAACAAAAAATGGAACTTCCTGATGGTTCCAAATTGACTTATCAAACACTTAATAGCAAGCTTAATGGCCTCTACTCAATAGATAAAGATGGAGTGAACGTTTTGCGGGGGAATTATGTAGATGATAAAAGGGTTGGAAACTGGTATCTTTTCAATAAAGATAAAAGCCTTTTTGCTCGATATAACTATGACGCTAAAAAACTTTTATTTGTAGATGAAAAAATGTTAGCATTGGCAACCATCAATGTTAAGTCTGGCAATGATGATATCAACAATAAAGCTTCCGTAAGTTTTCCCCTAATCTCATTAGAGCAGTATTTTCCATTGCTTGGTAGGCTGGCAGATGCAGCTGTTCCTGTAAGTGATACTTATAAATTAGATCAAAATTCAGTTTATATCATTGCGAAAGTTGCTGCCGATGGACATGCTGACTATTTTGTCAATTATATCCTAAAAGGAGATAAAAAGGAATATAAACTTAATGTAGATAATGAGCCATTCAGAATTGACTGGATTGTATCTGCCTATGAGGGTAAAACTTATCCATCTGAATTTATTATCAAAGCCAAACTTCAAGCACCATCTACTGATGGAAATCATAGAAGATTTAATTGGCTAAATACGACTTCTTCTCAACCATAACATTGTTATTTGAGAGAAATTATTTTTACCGGCTAGTTGAGCATAATAATTAATGACTGATAGTCGGCTAATGCTTAACGTGTAGTAAGTGAACCCGGATCAATATTCATATTAAGATAGACTTTTAATACCACGTTATTTTTACATTATCAAAAAGAGGTTGCCATAGGTTACCTTTTTTTTTATGTGCTTAATTACTGAACATTTCCGTGAGTTGGCCAGAATAGATAAAATATTTTATCAAAAATAAATTTAAACGCACGTATATTAAATAAGTCTCAGTTATTCTTTGAGATTTTTGCTGTTTTTTATGATGTAAAAATATTCAAATTGTTTTTTTTAGTGAATGTAAGATTTTGCATAAAATCTAGCAGGCATATTTGATTTATGTGATTTTTTTTGTGCCGAAAAGGTTGAAAATTTTAGTTGAATTTTGATGCATTAAACGATGTTTAGGCAACTTTATATGAAATTTACAAAATTTTTTGCTTTGTAAAATTTGTATTACAGCTTGTTAAATTTTATATTTAAAAAATCATTAATTCAACTAAATTAAATTTTATGAAAAAACTTTTACAAAGTTTGTTCATTTTGCTGTTTATAGCGGGAAGTGCTATGGCTCAAGATAGGACAATCACTGGAACAGTTACAGGAAAGGAAGACGGGTTACCGCTACCGGGTGTAAGTGTAAAAATTAAAGGTGCAGCTGGCGGAACCACCACAACTGCAGATGGTAAATATTCAATCAGAATTACAGCTCAGGCAACTGCTTTAGAATTTTCTTACATCGGATTTACAACTCAGACCCGTCCGATTGGATCAGGCAATGTACTTAACGTTTCCTTAACTGGAGATTCCAAAACTTTATCAGATGTAGTGGTAACCGGATACACCACACAATCTAAAAGAGATGTTACAGGTTCCATCGCCAGTGTAAGTGGCGAGAAATTAAAAAACCAACCGGTTCAAAGTTTTGAGCAAGCGCTGGCTGGTAAAGCAGCGGGTGTGAACATTATTCAGCCCAACGGTTTATTAAATAACCCGCCTGTTTTCAGGGTTCGCGGTGTAAACTCTATTTCTTTAAGCTCTTATCCATTAATTATTGTTGACGGTATTCCAGTATTTACAGGTGATCAATCAAGTAATAGTGCAGCGGGTAATGCCTTGGGTGACATTAACCCGGCTGATATTGAATCAATCGATATCTTGAAAGATGCGGCATCCTCAGCAATTTACGGTTCTAGGGCTGCCAATGGTGTAGTGGTAATCACTACTAAAAAAGGTAAGCAAGGTGTAACTAAAGTAAATTATGAAGGATGGGTAGGTTCATCTAAAGCTCAAAATTTAAATCCATTATTAAATGCAGCTGAATATGTTCAAATTAAAAATGAAGCTAGAACTAACATTGGCTTAGCTCCTGCATTCTTCCTACAAACCCGTTCTGATGGTAGTCAGGTAGAAACCAACTGGTATGATTATGCTTATAGAACCGCCACTTCACAAAATCATGCTTTAAACTTCTCCGGCGCAAGCGAAAAAACTTCTTATTTCGTTTCATTGGGTTATACTAACCAGGAAGGTTTCATCATTAATAACTCATTCGAAAGAAAAAATGGCCGTGTAAACTTAGATCATAAGTTATTTAAAAATGTAACCATTGGAACAAACTTTTCATATAGCAATACACTAAACCGTGCACCTAATACCGGTTCACTTCCAGGATCATCTTTTAATACAGGTGGTTTGGGTCGTTTAGCATTTGTATTGCCTCCAAACGTTTCCCCATATAATGAAGATGGTTCTTATAATGTTGCGGGCTCGGCAATTGGTTTAGGTGCAAATTTAATTGCATCAAATTATCCTAATGCAGCAGTGCTGGTTAATTCGGATAAAAATACGTCTGAAAGCGATCGTTTAATTGCTAACGGATATGTGTCTGTTCAAATTCTTAAAGGTTTAACTTTCAAAACCAATTATAGTATTGATAATTTGAAACTGGATAACAATGTATTTGTAAACCGTTTACAGGGCGATGGATTTGCTTATAACGGTGGTGCTACAAGTAACTATGTAAAAAACAGCAGATGGAACTGGTCTAATACCTTGAATTATGCCAATACTTTTGGCGACCACACCGTTGGTGCGTTTATTGGTGCTGAAGATCAGTATACCAAATCATACGGTTATGGTGCAACCCGTCAAAATGTGATCGATCCATTCATCGAAGTTTATCAAGGCTCATTCGGAACCATTACTCCAGCTAACTTGGTACAGTTCGATAATGCTTTCCGTTCATTCTTTGGAAGCGTAAACTACGATTACAAAAAGAAATATTATTTAACAGGTTCATTCCGTCGTGATGGTTACTCTGGCCTATCTGCAGGAAATAAATACGGTAACTTTGGTGGTGCATCAGCAGGTTGGGCACTTTCTGAAGAAAATTTCTATAAAGAATCTGGAATTAGCAAAATATTAACACGCGTTAAAATTCGTGGTAGTTACGGTGAGGTTGGTAACATCAATATCGGAAATTATCCGGCATTGTATTTATATAGCCCAGGCTTGTACGGTAGCGATGCAGCTTTATCTTTCAACCAGGCGGGTAACCCTAACCTAACCTGGGAAACCAGTAAAAAAGCCGATGTAGGTGTTAACTTGGAATTTTTAGGCGGTCGCTTCTCATTAGATGTAGATTACTATCATAATAATATCGATAATCTAGTACAAAATGCGCCTCAAGCCCCTTCTAAAGGTATCCCCGGTAATACAATTACAACCAATGTTGGTAAGATGTATAACAAAGGTTTCGAATTTGCAATCAACTCAAGAAATATCGAAAATGATGACTTTTCATGGTCAACGTCTTTTACCTTAAGTACACTTAAAAATGAAGTGACTGCTTTGGGCAATAACAATGCTGATTTATTTGGCCTTACACAGTTAGAAACTGCTAATATTACCCGTGTAGGTTATCCAATCGGCTCCATCTATACCGTACCAACTGCAGGTGTTGATCCAGCTACAGGAGAGCGTATCTTTGTAAACAGGTTTGGTCAGAAATTAAGGTTTAGCTTCCAAAGAGCTGCAGCTGCCCGTTATCAATATTTAGATGGACCAAATGCAGGACAAAATGCTCCGGCAATCGATGCAGCGCTTGATGCAACCATCACTGGTCAGGCTATTCCGAAATGGTTTGGTGGTTTAGATAATAATTTCCGTTATAAAGCTTTCGATTTAGTTCTTGGCTTAACTTTCTCTGGAGGTAACAAGGTTTATTACGGATCACTAGCTGGTTTGCGTGATCAACGTTTCTGGAATAATGAAGCCGGAATGATGGACAGATGGACTACCCCAGGTCAAGTTACCGATATTCCGCGTGTGGTTTACGGTGATAACGTATCGAACGGATCTGCATTTGCACAGTCGCAAAATGTATTCTCAGGAAATTTCTTAAAGGTGCGTAACCTGGCCTTAGGTTACACTTTACCGAAAGCATTTTTAAATAAATATGGAATTTCAAATGTGAGGGTATATGCGCAATCAAGCAACTTATGGATTATTTCTAACTATCCTGGACCAGATCCTGAAGTTTCGGTAAATGGTAACTCTACTGCAGCTGGTAACAGCGGAAGTTTAGCTCCTGGTGTAGATAGAAACTCAGTGCCATCAGCAAGAACATTCACTTTTGGTATTAATGTTGGATTTTAAAATTTAGAGCATCATGAAAATTAATATAAATAATAAAATAAAGTATCTTTTTGTGGCAGCGCCGTTGTTGTTTGCAACCGCATGCAAAAAGGATTTTTTAGATACAGCGCCACTAACATCATTGCCCACAGAAGAGGCATTTTCTAATCCCGATCGTATCCTTTCTGAACTAAGAGGGGTTTACGCTGGGGTAAAAAATGGCAACTTTTATGGCGGACGTTACCTGGTGTATAACGACATCCGTGGTGAAGAATTTATTGTAAATAAGCCCAATGGGGTAACCAACCTTGAAACCTGGCGTTTCAATCTGGTATCAAATACCAGTGAGGTTACGGGTTTATGGGGTGCCATTTATGCGGCAATAAACAGAGCTAACATAGTGATGGAAGGCATCACCGCGAACGCAGCAATTTTAACACCTGCATTGTCAAAACAATACATTGCAGAAGCAAAAGTAATGCGGGCGCTTTCCTATTACAGCCTTTTACAACTTTATGCTAAACCTTACATTACGGATAATGGTGCAAGCTTAGGCGTACCATTAAGGCTTAGAGCGGAGAAGGATTTAACCGGTAATGATTTAAAGAGAAGTACCGTTGCGGAGGTTTATACCCAGATTTTAAAAGATTTAAATGAAGCGGAGCCAGATTTAGCACTAACGCTGACAGCAACCAGAGCATCAAGAAATACCGCTATTGCATTAAAAACCCGTGTGTATTTATCAATGGGTGATTTAGCTTCAGTAGTAAGCGAAGCGAACAAAATTGTAACTGCAACAGCACCATTTTCGGCGACCACAGGTGTGGCGAACCGATTGGATGCAAGTATTGCTAACGTTTTTGCCGGTAGTTATGTAGGGCCTGAAGCACTCCTGTCCTTTCCAATGACAGATTTAGACGCTCCTGGAACACAAAATCAATTGGCTTACTATTACAATGTTGAAACTGCTGGTGGTAATCAGGAATATTTCTTGAATTCCGCAGGAATATTCGGTAATGCTGCCTTTGCTGCAGCATCAACTGATGCCAGAAAAGGATTAACCCAGGCGGTAGGCGTGAACACTTACTTAACTAAGTTTAAAAAACCTTCTCCATATACAGATTACATCCCGGTGATCAGGTATGCTGAAGTGTTATTAAACCTGGCAGAGGCCACTGTAGTAAGTGATCCAACCCGTTCTATCGCTTTATTAAATGCCGTTAGACAGCGTTCAAACCCGAGTTATGTATTTCCTGCTACTGATCTTTTACCTGCTAACCTTAAAAATACAATTCTTACTGAAAGACGAATTGAGTTGTTAGGGGAAGGTTTCAGATCTCCAGACGTGATGAGATTGGGACTTGGTTTTGCAGCGAAAAGCGGCCCTCAAGGCACTGCGCCAGCAATTCCATTTAACACTGCCGGATACATTTGGCCAATTTCAGCTACTGAAGTACAAAACAACAAACTAATTGTACCAAACTAGTCGAATAAACTTAAACAGAAAAAGCCAGCAATTTGCTGGCTTTTTCTCTCTATAATGATTCTTCTTTCTACTTTTTATCTACACTATATTTTCCCGGTCCGATAAAAATAAGGCTGAGAAATACGATGCCCAATTCAATGGCGTGACTGGCACCTTTTAAGCCGTCACCTTTACCTAAATGCACCAATGCAGCAATCACCATAGTAAAAACCAAAAGCATACAAACCGGGCGATAGAATAAACCTACAATCAGTAAAAATCCACCGAAAGTTTCTGCAACTGCTGCCATAAATCCCCAAAATACCGGAAGAAAATCTATTCCCACAACTTTCATGCTGCCACCTAGTCCGGCCCATCCACTTGGTCCACCAGCTAATTTTGGAAAACCATGAATGATGAACATCAGGCCCAAACCGATGCGAAGAATCAGTAAGCCTGTATTGCGGTATTTGCCTAAGCCATCAAAAATTGCCATGTTATGAATATTTAAATTGAACCTTATTTTTTTCTACTATTAATTCCACCTCGGCCCCTAAAATCATACTTAAATTATTGTCAATATGTCCTGTTGGAAAGTTGAAACAAACCGGATAACCGTAATCTTTCACTACCTCCCAAATCACCTGGTCTGCCGTTTGTCCGAAAGAAATTTTTTCCTCATCAATCTCATTAAAAGCACCAATAATCAAACCCTTTAAATGTTTTAGTTTACCAGCCCTTTTCAACATCCTCATCATCCTGTCGATACTAAACTCTTGCTCCCCAACATCCTCCAGAAATAAAATTTTATTGTCGAAATCCATCTCTGAAACAGATCCTTGAACCATCGCCAGCAAGGTAAGGTTACCTCCGATCAAAACCCCACTGGCAACACCTTCCTGATTGGTAAATTCGCTTGTGTAGTTATAGGTCTGCGGCGCTCCAAAAAGTGAATTTTTTAGTGATGACAAAGCTTCTTCAGTCGATTCATCAAAAGTATAAGGCATTTGGGCATGCAAACACTGCGTTTGGGTTTGTGCAATAATGTGCGAAAGTAAAACCGTTACATCACTAAAACCGATAAACCACTTTGGGTGTTGATGAAAGGCGGTAAAATCGAGCTCATCGATAATGCGGATGGCACCATAGCCACCTCTGCCACAAATAATCGCCCTTATGGATGCGTCATCCAAAAAACGCTGAATATCACGGGTTCTTAGCTGGTCTGTTCCTGCAAACTGGTGGTGACTGGCATAAACGCTTTCACCAATAACCACTTCCAATCCCCAGCTTTCTAAAATGCTGATGGCATGATCAATGGGTTTGGGTAATTTCTTCGCCGGGCAAACAATGGCAATCTTATCTCCTTTTTTTAAATACGGGGGCTGCTTAATCATCTTTAAAACACTTATCTTTGCCAAATTAATAAAAATTGTTTTGGATAATAGTAAAATAAAAAGATATACCGTAACGGCAGCGCTTCCATATACCAATGGGCCAGTTCATATTGGGCACCTTGCCGGTGTTTACATTCCTGCTGATATTTACGCCCGTTACCTCAGGTCGAACAAACGTGATGTGAAGTTTATTTGTGGTTCTGATGAAAACGGTGTGCCGATTACTTTAAAGGCCAAACGTGAAGGCATTACCCCTCAGGAAGTGGTAGATAAATACCACAAAATCATTGGCGATTCTTTTAAGGAATTTGGGGTTTCTTTTGATATTTATCACCGTACATCTTCACAAACACACCACCAAACGGCTTCCGATTTCTTTAAAACACTTTACGATAAAGGTGTATTTACAGAAGAAGTTACGGAGCAATACTATGATCCAACGGCAAAACAATTTCTAGCCGATCGCTACATCACCGGGACCTGCCCTAAATGTGGCAATGAAAATGCTTATGGCGACCAGTGTGAAAACTGCGGCTCTACCTTAAATGCTACCGATTTAATTAATCCTAAATCAACCCTTTCGGGCGATAAACCCATCTTAAAAGAAACCAAAAACTGGTTTTTACCTTTAGATCAATACGAGGAGCGTTTAAGAAAATATATAGAAAGCCATAAAGAATGGCGTCCGAATGTTTATGGCCAATGCCAAAGCTGGTTAAATGCAGGTTTGCAGCCACGTGCCATGACCCGCGATTTAGACTGGGGTGTGCGTGTGCCGCTTCGCGATGCGGAAGGGAAAGTGTTATATGTGTGGTTTGATGCGCCGATAGGTTATATCTCTGCCACGAAAGAGCTTTGTAACTATGCCAAGCTGGATGTTTGGAACCCAAAAGCCGAAGAATATTACATCAACAATTACGAAAGTGACAAATGCGGCTGGGAAGAATACTGGAAAAGCGATGAAACCAAACTGGTGCATTTCATCGGAAAAGACAATATCGTTTTCCACTGTATTATTTTTCCGGCAATGCTAATGGCGCATGGCGAATATACTTTGGCCGATAATGTACCTGCAAATGAGTTCCTGAATCTGGAAGGACAGAAAATTTCTACCTCTAAAAACTGGGCGGTTTGGTTAAACGAATACCTGCGTGAGTTTGAAGGTAAACAGGATGTATTACGTTACGTGCTTACGGCAACAGCTCCCGAAACAAAAGATAACGACTTTACCTGGAAAGATTTTCAGGCCAGGAATAACAATGAGTTGGTAGCCATTCTGGGTAATTTTGTAAACCGTGTGGTGGTATTAACGCATAAATATTTTAACGGTGCGGTGCCTACCTGTATGGAAATCACCAGCGTTGATCAGGCGGTAATCGATGAATTGGCCGGTTATCCTGCTAAAATATCGGCTTCTGTTGAAAACTACCGGTTCAGGGAGGCTTTATCGGAAGTGATGAATGTGGCCCGTCTGGGTAATAAATACCTGGCCGAAACTGAACCCTGGAAATTGATTAAAACGGATGAAGATCGCGTAAGAACCATTCTTCATGTTGCCCTTCAAATCGCCGCCAATATTCAAATCTTAATTGAACCATTCTTGCCTTTTACAGCCGAAAAACTGATGAAGATGTTGCAAAATGGTGGTCACGATTGGGATGATGCCGGCAGTGTAGCTTTATTGAAACGCGGACATCAGATTGGGGAGGCCACTTTGTTATTTGAGAAAATCGAAGATGCTGAAATCGATTTCCAGATAGAGAAATTAAATCAAAGTAAGTCGGCTAATGCGGTGAACAATGCTACCGCTACACCAGCAAAAGAAAATATCAATTTCGATGATTTCTCTGCCATGGATATTCGGGTAGCTACCATTGTGGCTGCTGAAAAGGTTGAAAAAACCAAAAAGTTATTAAAACTAACCGTGAATACCGGTATTGATGAGCGAACAGTCGTTTCAGGTATCGCAGAATATTATAAACCTGAGGATATTGTGGGTAAACAAGTAAGCATGATTGTGAACCTGGCTCCACGAGAAATTAAAGGCATCCTTTCGCAAGGCATGATTTTAATGGCTGAAAATGCAGAAGGCAAACTGACTTTTGTGGCGCCTGTTGATCGGTTCACAGAAGGCAGTATTATCAGATAGAAATTGCTTAAAGGCGTTTTAGTATAGGGAGTTTGTTTTCCTTTGCCGAAGGAATAACAGCGTGATCCCCAAAAAAAGAGATTGTTCATTTTGATGCAATCTCTTTTTTTTGTTGAAGGACTGACCGCTTAACTTAGCGCATAAGCACTGATTAGCCAGCAACAGACGCTATCTCAAAGGATAGCACTAACCTTTTAGATAGTAATGGAAATCGCTGGAATGGTATATCTAAATTTGGAGCATAAATTTAGAAAACATGAAAAAAATCCTCCATATTATTTCAAGTCCCCGGGCTGGAGCCTCTGTGAGCATTCAATTGGGCAATGCTGTTGTATCAAAAATTCAGGAAACTTATCCTGGATCGATTGTGAAAGAAAAAAATCTCGCTCAAAATTTATTTCCCCATTTGGAAGAAGCACATCTTAATGCTTTTTTTACTCCTGCGGAAAAAAGAAGTGCTGAAAATATAGCCGCCATTCAACATTCTGATGAAGCCATTGCTGAGCTTCAGGAAGCAGATATCATTGTGATTGGTGTTCCGTTTTATAATTTCGGTGTGCCTTCAACCTTAAAAGCGTGGGTAGATCATATTGCCCGGGCAGGTGTTACTTTTCAGTATACGGACCAAGGGCCACAGGGATTAATCACCGGTAAAAAAGTTTATCTCGCCGTGGCTTCCGGAGGTATTTATTCGGACGGACCGATGCAGGCTTATGATTTTGCTACGCCCTACCTTAAAGGTGTCCTTGGTTTTTTAGGCATGAATGATGTGACCGTGTTCAGGGCGGAGGGCGCTTCGATACCGGTTGTGAAAGATACCGCTTTAGAAAAAGGAATAGAAAGCATCCTCATTGCATAGTTAATGATAATGTTCCTGAAAGATAGGAAATAGTTATAGATAAAATCGATATCCGGTGTACAACTTTATTTATTTTACGAGTGGAGTAGTGTGCCGGATATTTTTTTTAATCAATCAATGCAAATTATATCTCGTTTCCCGGGAAGAGGCCCTTGGCCGAAAATGTTAGGCAGTATGGTTGGTCTTTTTTTTATGAAGTTCTGCGTTTTTCAGGGTCTGCAAAATCATTCCTCCAAAGGAAGGCGTTAAAAAGATTACAATCGCTAATGAACCCCAAAACCCTAATTTTGTTGATTTACCATAGTTTGCCAGAATCAAACATATGCCAATATATACGATAGCAATGATGATTAGCCCTGTTGAACCTACCTGCATTTCACTGTTTGATGATGTTTCCAAAACGTGTTGTTTAAAAATAGTGACGAAAAATGCTAACCACAATATAAACACCAATTTGAGAAACGGAAACATTTGACCCCCGGGTTTTTCGTAATTTCTATTAGAAGATCCAAGTTGTTCGCCTCATCTATGGCTTAAGATGGCCAGTAAAGTACATTAAACTTGTGTCCATCGGGATCTGAAAAGCCAAAGGTATAACCCTTGTCAAAATCTGCTGCTTCGGCATAGATCGTTGCCCCGGCTTCCTTAACTTTTTCCACCCAGGCATCAACCGCTTCACGACTTTCGGCAGAAAGACTAAAAATAATTTCCGAACCCATGTAGAGTTCGGCATTTTCAAGCTTTGCTGCAGTCTTGAATTGCTTTTCTACAAAAAAGTGAATGATAAAGTTGTCTTTCCCAAAAAAGAAACTTACCAGATTATCATTAAATTTTCCGTTTGGTTTAAAGCCCAGGCTGGTATAAAATTTAGCAGTTCGATCTAAATCTCTAACGGCCAGATTTGCCCAAATCATTTTTGTTTCCATCGCTAAATCATTTAGTTAAATGATAAATGTAACAAGTAGCTATTTTAATTGTTTTCTAAGCCACCTGAATGAAATCAGCACATTTTTGAGCTACTAGTTCAAAACACAACAATTGCTCATTTTAGCCTCAAAACTTTTATTATATTTGCGCACACAAAAAAGGCCCCGTAGTTCAACGGATAGAATAGAAGTTTCCTAAACTTTAGATAGCAGTTCGATTCTGCTCGGGGCTACTTTCCTGATCAAAACTGAAGCCCTCCACTTACCGAGGGCTTTGTTGTATAAAGTCGTCAAAATGAAAACTGCGATGTCCTTCCGCTAATCGTCATCTTTGCATAGTAAAGGATATGTTTTTAATTTCTCTTCGCCTCAACGGCGGCGGCCTCCTACTTTTCTCTTGATAGAAAAGTAGCAAAAGATCAAGTCTCAGATCTGATGTCGGATAAATTCGTCAAAGCTTATATCGCGGCAGCGCAAGCGACCGATGAAGGATAGGTCAGAACGCTCTGCCTTGTTTTGTGCAAAGTGAAGTTTTTGTGCAGAAGCTTTCACGTTTTCTCTCCCGAATACTCGGGACAGGCTATCCATCATCTCCAATGCCAGGAAACCCACCGTTCAACCCAGAACGCCTACCCAATTCGTCATCTCCTCTACATCATCCTTTCACGTCATTGCGAAGCCTGTTTTTCACGGGCTGTGGCAATCTTCTCTTTTACGCCGTAAATCCCCTCCCGCAAATCCGTCATCTCGACCGTATCGGAGAGATCTTTGTACCGGGGTTTATTACTCCATATTATTGTCATGTTGAGCTTGTCGAAACACGATTAATGTTTCCCTCCTCACTGGCTTGCCTCGGCTCACCGCTCCCGAAGAGTCGGGACGTACTGCGCCGAGGGGCTCTTTCTTTTGGCTTAGCCCAAAAGAAACAAAAACCCAAGGCTTGCACCTTTTGTCGTATAAAGCAGGCTCAATCTTATTGGCGGTAATTTGAGGCTAGGCTTCGCTCCATTCCCACTACAGCTGCAAATTTCCTTGTCGGTGCAGGTTGATGGTTTGTGCAAAAGCTTTCACCGCTTTCTATCCCGAATACTCTGGACATGCTATCCAAAATCTGCTATGCCGGAAAACCCACCCTTCAACCCAGACCGCCCATCCAATACTCCTTAC
>NZ_JAVTSH010000003.1:0-612845 GCF_032678665.1 Pedobacter agri | reverse complement strand
AGCCTTGATCTTTTGCTACTTTTCCATCAAGGGAAAAGTAGGAGGCCGCCGCCGATGAGGCGAAAGAAAAATCTATTAGCACATTTATTAATAATATTTACTCATTGGACACCCGTCGTAAACGAGAAGATTGCCACAGTCAGCTGAAAAAGCTTCCTTCGCAATGACGAGATTTCCTTATCGGTTGGTGTCCTCACCAACCGAAACGCACCTTATCTTTTCGGGAATAAATACGAATAGATTAATTAGATCCCTTCATCACTCATCGTATCATTAAACGAATTTGCATGCGCATAATCAACCGCTGAAACTTTATAATCGGTTGGCGCAAAACTTTTCGATGTGCTCAATGCCATTCCCAGTTCGAAACGTGTAGGATATGGCGTTTGCAATAAACTACCTGCCGGAATGTACGGAAAAGTCTCCAAATAAGATTGCATCACATTCTGGCTCACCCTTCTGTTGATATAAGCCCGGCTCAGCTGCGATGGTTCTTTCAAACCTGCTGCACCCAGTAATTCTACCGCACTGGCCACCGTTAAATTATGGAAATTTTTAACCCTAACGGTTTTATCTTCCACCACCAAACCTTTCATCAAACTTTGATCTTGCGTAGCCACACCTGTCGGGCAAGTATTGCTGTTACACTCCAAGGCCTGGATGCATCCCAAAGCGAACATCATTCCTCGGGCCGCATTGCACATATCGGCACCCAAAGCAATATTTTTAACCAAATCAAATCCTGACGAAACCTTACCAGAAGCGATAATTTTGATATGCTTTTTAAGGTCAAAGCCATTTAAAACATCATAAACAAAAGCAACCCCTTCACGCAAAGGCATGCCGACAGAATTTGAAAACTCCTGAGGTGCTGCTCCGGTTCCACCTTCTCCCCCATCAACGGTAATAAAATCAGGATAAATACCAGTTTCTACCATGGCTTTGCAGATAGAATAAAACTCACTTTTACGACCGATACAAAGCTTGAAACCGACAGGTTTTCCTTCCGAAAGATCTCTCAAACGCTTCACAAACTCCAATAAACCAATTGGGGTATTAAAAGCCGAGTGCGCTGGTGGCGATAAAATATCTTTGCCCTGTGGCACCAAACGAATCCGGGCCACTTCTGGTGTAACTTTTTTTGCCGGCAACATCCCGCCGTGACCTGGTTTTGCGCCTTGTGATAATTTAATTTCGATCATTTTTACCTGATCGGTTACCGCCCTTTCTGCATAGGCATCGTAATTAAACGTACCATCTTCATTTCTGCACCCAAAATAACCGGTTCCGATTTGCCAGATTAAATCGCCACCTGGCTGACGGTGATAGTCACTAATCCCCCCTTCTCCTGTGTTATGGGCAAAATTACCCATTTTCGCTCCGCCATTTAAAGCAAGAATCGCATTCTGACTCAACGAACCGAAACTCATTGCGGAAATATTATAGATACTTGCTGAATAAGGTTTTTTACAATCTGGTCCACCAACCAGCACACGTGGATCGGGATTTAACTCATGGTGTGAAATGGCCGCAATGCTATGGCTTAACCATTCATAACCGTTATCATAAACGTTAAGTTGTGTACCAAACGGAATGGTATCATTGTCTTTTTTAGCACGCTGGTAAATCAACGACCTGTTTAATCTGTTATAAGGTGTACCGTTTACATCACTTTCTACGAAGTATTGATAAACTTTTGGTCGCAGTTCTTCCATGAAGTACCGTAAACGACCAAAAACGGGGTAATTTCTTACGATACTGTGTTTAGGCTGATAAAGATCGTAAACACCGAGGATTACAAAAGGTCCTGTAAAAATAAATGTCCACCATAAAAACGGATGATAAAGCCCCAACATAATGGTAAGGGCGACTAAAAATGCGGCAATCGCAACGAATGCTTTTCTCATAATAATAGATTAGCGTATGTTTTGTTAAATACAAAGATTAGGAATATTAAACAACTGACAGCATTAAATTGTTATTTTTACGCTATGTTAATTAAGATTTATCCGGAAAACCCTAATGAAAAGGCCATTGAACAGGTGGTAGATGTACTTAAAAAAGGCGGTTTAATTATTTATCCTACTGATACCATTTATGGTTTGGGTTGCGACATTACCAATCCAAAAGCCATTGAAAAGATTGCCCGCATCCGCGGAATAAAACCCGAAAAAGCTAACTTTTCTTTCATCTGCCATGATCTTAAACACATTTCTGATTACATTAAACCCATAGATAACACCACGTTCAGGGTATTGAAAAAAGCACTACCCGGACCTTTCACTTTTATTTTCAATGCCAACAATAACGTCCCTAAACTTTTAAGCTCAAATAAAAAAACAGTGGGTATACGTGTGCCAGATAATAACATTGCCCGTTGTATTGTAAAAGAACTTGGCAATCCAATTCTTTCTACCTCCATAAAAGATGATGATGAGTTGGTAGAATACTCTACTGATCCTGAATTGATTCACGAAAAATATGAGAACTTAGTCGATTTGGTAATTGATGGCGGCTATGGCGACAATGATGCATCTACTGTGATTGATTGTACCAACGGCGAATTCGAAGTGATTCGTGAAGGCAAAGGGAACATTGAAGACTTCCTGTAAAACGCTAAAAATCACCACAACAACAAAAGAACAATTTATATTTACTATTAAATTTATTTTTTTGCAATTGTTTAAATTCAATTATTCGTTAAGGCAAGTGCTCATCTGAAAAAAACCATATCATAACGTGATTTGCGGAATAATTATCATTCATAAAATAGCAGATTGCAGCAGTCAGCTGAGAAAAAATCCTTCAAATGCCTGCGGATAATATGAAATGAAGTTGCTAAGCATTCCTATAGTTTCGCCAAATTTTAAATCATGCCCAAAACCATCAACCTAAATATTTTTAAACAATTTTTTAAGTCCGGACAAGTTGGTGGCATAATGCTTTTAATTTGTGTTGTCATTTCACTAGTTATCGCCAACACATCCGCAAAAGACGATTTCGCACTTTTTCTGGAAACTACACTTGGCTTTGGAGCAATCAGTTACAGCATCCTCACCTGGATCAACGACGCTTTAATGGCTGTATTTTTCCTCCTCGTTGGATTAGAAATTAAAAGGGAGCTGATGGAAGGTGAATTATCATCCATTAAAAGCGCTACCCTTCCGGTAATTGCAGCATTAGGCGGAATGTTGGTTCCTGCATTAATCTATGCACTTTTTAACAAGGGAACGGCAACTGCAGGCGGCTGGGGTATCCCCATGGCAACCGACATTGCCTTTGCACTGGCTATCATCGCCATGCTGGGTAAAAACGTTCCTGCAAGTTTAAAAATCTTTCTGGCAGCGTTAGCCATTGTTGATGACCTGGGCGCAATCCTGGTCATTGCCATTTTCTATACCCAACAAATTCATTTCGATCAGTTGGCTATGGCAGGAGGTGTTGTGGTGTTGCTGGGTTTGATGAATTATTTTGGTGTAAAAAACCTTTTATTCTATTTAATTCCAGGCATTTTCTTATGGTATTTTATCCATCATTCAGGTATTCATGCCACCATCGCAGGAGTATTACTAGCCTTTACCATTCCAACAAATGAAAGCAACTTACCATCACCGCTCGAGAAATTAGAGCATTTTCTAACGATTCCGGTGAATTACCTGATCATGCCAGTTTTTGCATTAGCAAACACCAACATCACTTTTCATCAGGAAATGTTTTCAGCATTGGTTTCTCCATTGGGATTAGGAATTATTATTGGGTTATTTGCCGGCAAAACAATTGGTGTTACCTTTTTTAGCTGGCTGGCTGTTAAATTAAAATGGGCCGATCTACCCACCGGAGCAAGTTGGAAACATGTTTTAGGGTTAGGCATGTTAGCAGGAATTGGCTTTACCATGTCAATATTTATTGCGATGCTTTCTTTCAGTGATGTAGCGCAAATTTCAGAAGCTAAATTCGCCATTTTGATGGCTTCCGTATTTTCGGGTTTGATTGGTTTTTTCTTTTTAAGATCGATAAAAAATTAAAATCCGTTCGTTGCTTGAACACCCCGAGTAAACGATGAGATTGCCACAGCCTGTGAAAAACAGGCTTCGCAATGACGACATTTCCCATCAATGAATCCGTCATCTCGAACGAAACCAATCCTTCATTGTTTGAGGAGAGATCTCATTCGAAAAACTAATTTGATGATAAATTGAATTGTTTTTTTTAAAAATGTAGCAATTTGATCACGCATTTCAAAGATCTCTCCGCTACGGTCGAGATGACGACTCGCTATAACCTCCATGCTACCTTCCCCTTTCAGGGGGAAGGTGCCTGCAGGGCGGATGGGGGTTTAGGGATTGACAATAAAAAAAGGCCAAAACTTTTAGATTACCGTCTGCACGAGTATGACGAATATTGAAATTAATAAAGTAAAGGTAACCACCCCCGCCCCTCCTTGAAAATAAGGAGGGGAGTTTCCCCTCATAGCGCTGAAAACTTATGCAAAGATCTCTCCGCTACGGTCGAGATGACGACTCGCTATAACCTCCATGCTACCCTTCCCCTTTCAGGGGGAAGGTGCCCGCAGGGCGGATGGGGGCTTAAGCGCCGTGCTCCCCGGCATAGGAGATGATGGAAGGAGAAAACGTAAAAGCTTTTGCAGACACTTTCAACAACCACAACTCAAGGCATCGCGTCCATCCCGACCCTTCGTCGGGACTTGTGATGCCGACCTTAAGCTTTAACGAATTTATCCGACATCAGATCCACCTGTCCCGAGTCTTCGGGAAGCCTTGATTTTTGGTTACCTTTTTATCAAGAAAAAGGTAAGAGGCCGCCGCCGATGAGGCGAAAGAGAAATCTATTAGCATATTTATTAATGCCATTTCCTTACTAGACACCGCTCGTAAACGATGGGATTGCCACAGCCTGTAAAAAACAGGCTTCGCAATGACGACATTTCCCATCAATCAATCCGTCATCTCGAACAAGACCAATCTTTCATTGGTTGAGGAGAGATCTCATTCCATCAAATCCCTAAAACAGATTTCTCAATCGCGAAAAGCTCATTTCGAAATGACGAATTTGTCAATAAACCAATCCCTCATTGGTTGAGGAGAGATCTTCGTCGAAAAACTAATTTGATGATAAATTGAATTGGGTTTTTCAAAGATCTCTCCGCTACGGTCGAGATGACGACTCGCTATAGCCACCATGCTATCCTTCCCCCAGGGGGCTTTAGTGCCGATTTACCTTCGGCAAAGGTGCCCGCAGGGCGGATGGGGGTTTAAGCACCTCGCTACCCGGCATAGGAGATGATGGAAGAGAAAGCAGTTGAAACTTGTGCACAAACGCTCACAAAACCATAACCAAAACAGCGGCAAGTCGGATTTTTCCATCCGACCTAGTCCGCTGTTGCCAATAAAGTTTCGACGAGCTTAACCGACATCAGATCCAAGCCTTGATTTTTGGTTACCTTTTTATCAAGAAAAAGGAAAGAGGCCGCCGCCGATGAGGCGAAAGAGAAATCTATTAGCATATCTATTAATGCCATTTCCTTAGTGGTTACCCCTCGTAAACGATAAGATTGCCACAGCCTGTGAAAAACAGGCTTCGCAATGACGACATTTCCCATCAATGAATCCGTCATCTCGAACGAAACCAATCCTTCGTTGCTTGAGGAGAGATCTCATTCGATAATATTCCTAATTCAACAACTTTGTTATTAATTATACACCATATTTTCTTATTTTCGAATAATTAATCTCTCAATATGGCCGCAATCTGCTTCATCCCCTTTATTTTCTATCTGCTTTATCAAAAAGCCAACACTGCCCGAACAAACGAAGAAGTGCAGGATTACAGAAAATTCAAAAAAAACATGCTCATCCTATCCTTCGTATTCGTTATCGGTTCTGCATTGCTAGCATACCTGCAACTGGTGCTCTTTAAATAACAAATCATGAAAAGCCGGCAGTAGTCTCCGCGATAATTGGCTGGCCGTGAAATGAAATGACGCTCCCCTATGAAACCCACCATTAAATACACAGTTAAAGTTTGCCTGGTAACCTTATTCGCATCCCTTCCAGTTACCTTGGCTATCGGGTGGACTTATATCAGTTTAATCCTGCTCTCCAAACCAACAAACTATAACTTTAATTTCCACCTCCCCTTCTCCGATATTTTTACCTTCACCGCGATCATTGCCATAGCGATGACTTACAGCAGTTATTCAGCTGGTAAATTCGGAAAGAAAAAGTTTATTAACGATCGTCCGGTTGTGCATTCAATAGTGATATTCCTCTGTTATCTGTCTTTCAGCAAGCGCATGCAGGTGATGGGTTTCGATCAACTTTTATTTAGCTATACACCCATGTTTCTGATGGCTTACCTGTGTTCGCATATTTTCTCCACCCATAAAGATGAATTGGCCTGGGCGGCTTTAAATATATCAACAAGCAACGATTTAAAATCAGACCGGCATCAAAACCCCTTCGCAATTTCGGAGCAGAAAAGCATCTATTCGGAAGAAACAAGCAGCAAATAGCTATACCTCCATCTAAAAATATTACAGGATTTCCTGATCAACATTTTCGGTCGTTCCCTTACTGCGGTTTTTGGTTCTCAAACGGCTTAAAGTCTCATTGCGCATCACCAGGTAAGATGCCAGATATTTTAGCGGTATGCGTTTGAAGAATTCAGGGTTTGTTTTCAGCAGCCTAAAATAACGCAACTGTGCAGATGGTAAACGGCTCAGCAAACTGCGTTCGGTTGCCACATAATAATATAAACCGGTTAACCGCTCACCAATCACAGCCATCGATGGGTATTTCTCCTGCAGATAAGGGATCAGGCTATAGGGCATCATCATCAACTGGCAGTCTTCAACCGCCTGTAAACTTAACGGATATTCCTCTCGGGTAAAAATCTCAGCATTAGGCGAACCCAACACGTTGTTATTTAAACTGATGGATAAGGTAACATCCTGTCGGCCTACCATGATAAACCCCCGAATGGCACCCTTAGCCAGAAAAACCATGTGATTTCTCATGTCATCCGTTTTAATTAACTGCCCCTTACTCAAGGTAGTGATGAGTACTTTCGCTGCGATATCCCGTTTCATCTGTTCGGGCAAGGCAACAAGCGCAGAAAGAAATCGCAGAAAAGGCTCAACCTTATTTAAATTGTGAGAAATGGATTGGTGTGTTGCCGGCATGCTCAAACAAGTAATAAAAATTAAATATACAGAAATCGCCCCTATTTCAGCAACAGCATCGAACGTTTCGCTCCTACAGGCAGCAATACCAGTTTCTTTAATAAATAAACACTTAAACCACTTTCGGCAAGCCGGATATCGAACCAGATGTGGTCGCCGACAGCTATTTTCATATTACTTAAGCTCAATTCAAAGCCTATATTCTGATCATTAACGTCATTAATTAAGCCCCAACCGATGAGTGGACTAACTCTTATAATCTTTCCCAGACGCAGCATTAGTTTAACCATTTGGGCAACAAATATATGACCCTGAATGGTTCGGGCATTCGCCAGAATGTTTTTTCTGTGCATCGGCTTGACATAAGTCAAGTTGCGGGTTTACTTTTTAGTTTTATGTAAGAGTGCTTTGAGATAAAAGTTGATGTGTATTAATAAATCCGCTTTTTTAATCCGGAACCTAGTCAATCACTAACGTATACTAACTCTAGAAGGGCATTACTAACCAACCTAAACAGGTTATATCCTAATTCTTTGTTCAATCTTCCTTCGCTATCAAGAACTGTTACCACAACAATTTGCCCTAAATAACCATTTCTAGCATAAGCGCCCCTTACAGCAATCTTACTTCCTTGCGGACTAGGGTACAACAACATACCCAACTTAGCTTCCCAAAATTCGTTGTACACATAGATCTGTCGCAAATCATCCATCCCAATACGATCATAGGCATAGTTCTTCCACTTGGTATCGATAATCACAATTTCGCCGCTCGCAATATGCTGTAAAACAATATCAGGTCTAATGGTTTTATACTCCCAAAAACGTTTACTGTCCTGTCCTTTCACTAGCCATTCGCCATTTGCTTGTTGTTGTAGTTTAGCCAATACATATTTTTCCCATAAATCGTTCATGTCAAACATTAAGGCCAGCATTTGCTCATCGCCATGTTTTACATTAGGCGAGTAGTTCAATATAATCAGCCTTGCCAAAGCAATTACTGTTTGGTAGGCTTGGTTCTTACGGTTAAAACCGATTTTATCGAAAGTCTGTGCCACCACAACTAAAGCGCTCACCTCTGGAAAGTTCAGTTGCACCGCCTTACAGCGCCCATAGCGATAGGTACCTTTAGACATCACTTCCACCACCTGCAGCGCTTCATTCATCACTCGATGCAACAAATGATCTTGATCATACACCTGATGGGTGGTATAAAATCTTTCCTGATGCACCAAGTTCTTACGGATATGCCCCGCAAATTCCAACTTTCCTTTTAACGCCAGTGTATTCTTAGTCTCCTTGCGGTACTGCTTAATCAAACCTGCATGTACCAATTGTTCTACCTCCGTTAAAAACCAGTCGAAATAAATATCTAATAAATGGATGCTCTGCCTAGCCACACTCGCCTGCCCCAGCTCATTAACCTTTAGCTGATGCGTTACCCGCAACATTTCGATCAGTACATCTCGCCATTGGTTATTCTCGGCAGTACACCCCTCCACTTTCGGCAGCACCTCAATTACCAAATCATCTACTTGTAGCACACCAACGTAGCCGCTAAATTTAATCCCCTCGTAAATGGGTGTAAAATATTTGCTGTTGTGCAGTTCGTTGAGTTTTAGCAAAGCCCTAAAGTACCTATCCTCAAACCTTACGCCATCATATGTATTGTTTTTAAGCAAACGCTGATGTTCAAATACCTGTATCAGTTTAGGCTTAGCCATCGCTCAATAGAATTTGTAAAGCAGCAATAATGGTATCGTGAGTAATTGGCTTCAACTCAAATTGACGCTTACTATCAATGTGATGAATTTCTAAGCCTGCCATTGTAGGAAACAAGGCCTGCATAGTTTCCAATGGTGCTTTTACATTGACAAAACCACCCCCCAATACCAAGGCAATTTTTTCATCGTCATGATAAAAATATTCTTTCAATAGCGGCACAATACAGTTGTTAAAAGCATTGGCCAAACCATGCGTATCGCTCACATTAATTAAATAACTGTGTCCAATTTGATGGTCTACATCCAACAACACCGCAATACGTTCGTTAATTTTCGTAAGTACCACAGCCAAATCTATCCCTTCTAATTTTCCTCCGCTTGCTTTTAGAGCGCCATCACTAGTAATTTTTGAAGGCTCTGGCATCATCTCCTCAAAAGCGAAACGCCTACGCAAAGCCGTATCTAAGGCTTCGACGCTTCTATCAGCTGTGTTCATGGTACCAATAATATACAAGTTACTAGGTACAGAGAATTTCTCTTTACTGTAAGGCAAGGTTAGTGATAAAGCTTCACTTGCTCCAGCTCGTTTACTTTCTTCAATCAACGTAATCAGCTCACCAAAAATAGCCGATACATTACCACGGTTAATTTCGTCGATAAATATTGCATAGTCATGTTGTGGATTATTTTCTGCTTTCTTACATAAACGCTTAAATACGCCATCCTCTATTTTGTATGAAATGTCTGAGCTTCCTTCTTCCAAGTTCGGCTTTATTCCCTCCATAAAATCCTCGTAACTATATGACTGGTGAAAGGTTACAAATTCATAATTTTCTACTTCCTGCCCGCCTACTGGATTAAAATCATTTAGTTTAGCCAGCACTTCATAACTTTCTGGATAGAGTTCTCTTACCAACTCTTCTTCAACGGACCACACGGATTGTTCGTCCTTCCAAAAGTACATTGGCTCCGAACGTTTTGCCACATTCACTTGTGGACAGTCAAACACGGTGTGTGCTTGTAACTGTCCCCAAATCGTAGGCATTACTGTTTTAGACTCTGACAACCTTTCTTTTACTTGAATAAAAGGATGCTCATAAATATCTCTTACTTTGACAGCTTTCTTATCCAATAAAACTATTGTAATTACCTGCCACCAATTCAGATCAGCTAAAACCTGCTGCATAAATTGATCTTTACTCAGCTCAGTTTCTTTAACCGTGAACTTGTTAAAATATTCATTTTTCAATTTATAAGTTTTACCAGTGCCTGGAGGGCCATAAAGGATTTGATTGAGGGGCATATGATGTGATGATTGATACTTAGAAATAATTGTCGGAGATGCATTAAAAACCATAGCTCGAAAATCTTTCTTATCGAACTTATAATAACTACTCTTATTAGTGACAGCTAGTATTTCTTTAGCAGCTAGCAATAATTCATTGTAATGCCTTTCAATATTTTCGTTTAAAGGATAGTTAGTCAAATAAGCTTTCTCTTCTGCAAACTCTTCAATGGCATTACCGGTCTTATGTTTAGAAATTAAGGTATAAAATCCCTTGGCACTTACATTCATAGCATAACGCTGACCAATGCCAAAAATTAAGGTATCTTTTTCGTAATTAAAGTATATTTTTTGCGAGGAGTTATCTAAGCCTAAGTCACCAATTAATCGGCGTAATAGTTTAAAATATGTAGTAGCAACCTCATCTACTATTTGAGTTAGTATGTCCTTAAAAGGATTGTTTTGTTTTTCTAATCTTAATTCTAATTTTTTCAACGATAATTCAAATTCATCATTCCTAATTCGCTGCCCTATAAATGCTGGATTAGCCAACTTTTCTACATCTACAGCGTCATCTATTAATGGCGTAATAATAGCTAACTGTTTATCGACATCATCAAACATCAGTTCTAAATTTCCATAAACTTCTTCTACCGGTTTTATCTTTATGTTGAACATAGCATTAGTGTTGCTATTTAACCCAGCATATTTAATAGTATTAGGCAGGTTAGAAAAAACAGATTTAAGTACTTCTAAAACCGAAGCATTCTGTTCGTCTTTTGGGCTGTTCGTTTGATTAAGCTCAATAAAATAACTGTATCCAAGTTTCCCTAACTTAAATACAATCCCTGTAGCCTCTCCAGAAGAACCAGGATACGAAACAGGAAGAGACCAAAATGTAGTAGCAAAATAATTAGACTGTTGTGTACCAATAAAGATGTCTTTCTCTTGTCCATTACTGATCTTCTTCCTTAGTGAAAATGTAAAGTTAGGTTCTTGTTTTCTCTTAGCCATTAGCCAATCAAAAACAGCTTTTTCGTATTCGTGATAGTTGAGCATTTTAATTTAAGTAAATAATTTCTAGTGAAAAAACTTATTGAGTCTCTTAATCATTTGTTTCTGATTTCAAAAATCAAAATAATTTTCTATACGATTAGATCCCTAAACACAGTTTCTTTGGATAGCAGGTAAAAGTAAATGTTGTGAATTGACTTTTCAATTGCATTTTTAATTGATGTACTTTCGTAAGCCATTTAGCGTCTTCAGGTGAAAATTAGTTTGTATATTATAATTTGGTCTTTCTAATGGTCTTAGATGTGGTAGCAACTTAATGCGGGGTTTTGGTTGAGTTCGTTAGGCATTTATTAATTAATGCTGTTTTAAGATGTCGCAAGGTAATAATTTAATGGAAGCCTGACAATGTCCCAAATCAAAAAGGCCGCTTTTTATTAATATGGTAATGGTCAAACTACCTAACGCTTGATGCACCTCTACCCAACCCACCTAAACCAATAATAAACCCTATCCAATAGGTAAAGCCTGTATTATTTTCGGCATATATGCCAATTTTCAACCCTAGTATTTTCCCAATGATAGAAAACACAACAATAAAGCCATGCCATAAACCACCAAAAAAACCGTATTCACCACCTGATGAATATTTAGGGGCGCAAGAGCTTAAGCAAATCATGGCAAAAAGGGCGATGATAACCAGGGAGCAATATTTAATTTTCATGGGATATTTTTTTTATCAAAGCTAAAAACAACTATTGATAACATATTCCGGTTTCCCGTAGCCTGTAAATAAATTCAATCCACTCCTATAAGTTGTAAAGTCAAATGCTTATCTTGATTACAATTAACCATTTATAAACTCCTAAATTCAACGCAATGTCGAAAACGTATGAAACCGGCCATGCTAAAAATGTGGCCAATTTTGAAACCCTAGTAACCATTTTAAATGGTTTTGGAGCAGCTTACAATCCAAGTAATGCAAACCTTCAGCTCGGCAGTTTAGGCCAAAAAGCAGCAGATGCCAGGTTAGCAACCGAACAGGTGAATCAGTTGCTTGCAGCAAACAACAGTGCCATTGCCGTTCGCGAGCAGGCATTTGAGCCCTTAAGCAAATTAAGTACCCGAATTTTTAACGCGGTAAAGGCGAGTGGTGTGCCAGATGTGGTAGTGGAGCAGGTTACCACGCACCACCGAAAACTGCAGGGAAGGCGGGCTTCAGCAAAATTATCAGAGGCCGAAAAGCAAGCACTTGCTGCCAAAGGAACTCCGGCTAATCAGGTTTCAGCCTCGCAATTAAGTTTCGACAGCAGATTAGATACCTTCGATAAACTGATCAAGTTATTGGGCACCATTCCCCAGTATACGCCAAACGAAGTTGAATTGCAGTTAGCCAGTTTAACCACATTGTACCAGGATTTATTGCAGCAAAACCGTGAGGTTATTTCAAAAAACACCGATCTGAGCATCGCCCGGATCAACCGAAATACGGTATGTTACGATGAGGAAACAGGTATGATTGCCCTTGCCCTCAATGCCAAAAATTATGCGAAGTCGGTTTTTGGCACCACCACCCCGCAATACAAACAAATTGCAGGCATTACTTTTAGATATATACCTTAAAACATATAAAAATGAAACCAATCATCCCTAAATCATTCTCTTTTTAAAACAGCAACAAATCAACCGGTTGCTGTTTTTGTTTTGATACAATTTTCTGATTGATCAATTGCGCCAACCGACGCAAGAAAATACAGATAGCCTATTTCTTCCCCTTTCAGCAAGGCACCTGCAACCCGCAATCTGGCAACCCGCAGCTAATTCCCCTGTTTTTTCAACATTTCAATTTGTATACTGAAGGATATGGCTTGAATGACCAACTGCATTGATTGAATGAGCGACTGCGTTGGTTGAATAAGCGACTGCGTTGGTTGAATAAACGACTGCGTTGGTTGAATAAGCAACTGCGCTGCTTGAATGAGCGACTGCGTTGGTTGAATAAGCACCTGCGCTGGTTAAATGAGCACCTGCGTTGATTGAATAAGCGACTGCGCTGCTTGAATAAGCGACTGCGCTGGCTGAATGAGCGACTGCGTTGGTTGAATGAGCGACTGCGCTGGTTGAATAAGCGACTGCAAAACTTCCGTCATCTCGAACGAAACCAATCCTTCATTGGTTGAGGAGAGATCTCATTCGAAAAATAATTTGCTAATAAATTGAATTGTGTTTTTCAAAGATCTCTCCGCTACGGTCGAGATGACGACCCGCTATAGCCACCTCGCTACCCGGCATTGGAGATGATGGAAGGGAAAGCAGTTGAAACTTGTGCACAAACGCTCACAAAGCGGTAACCAAAACAGCGGCAAGTCGGATTTTTTCCATCCGACCTAGTCCGCTGTTGCCAATAAAGTTTCGACGAGCTTAACCAACATCAGATCCAGGCCTTGATCTTTTGCTACTTTTCCATCAAGGGAAAAGTAGGAGGCTGCCGCCGATGAGGCGAAAGAGAAATCTATTAGCATAACTAGACATTTCCTCATTGGATACCGCTCGTAAACGAAAAGATTGCCACAGCCTATAAAAAACAGGCTTCGCAATGACGACATTTCCCATCAATCAATCCGTCATCTCGAACGAAACCAATCCTTCATTGGTTGAGGAGAGATCTCATTCGCAAAACAAATTTGCTAATAAATTGAATTGTGTTTTTAAAAAATGCAGCAGTTTGATCACAGATTTCAAAGATCTCTCCGCTACGGTCGAGATGACGACTGGCTATGGCCACCTCGTTACCCGGCATAGGAGATGATGGAAGGAGAAAGCGTTAAAGCTTGTGCACACACTTTCAATAACCACAACACAAGGCATCGCGTCCATCCCGACCCTTCGTCGGGACTTGTGATGCCGAAATTAAGCTTTAACGAATTTATCCGAAATCAGATCCAGGCCTTGGATTTTTGGTCCTTTTGGGCCAAGCCAAAAGGACTAGGCCGCCGCCGATGAGGCGAAAGAGAAATCTATTTGCATATTTATTAATGACACTTCCTTGTTGGACACCGCTCGTAAACGAAAAGATTGCCACAGCCTGTGAAAAACAGGCTTCGCAATGACGACATTTCCCATCAATCAATCCGTCATCTCGAACGAAACCAATCCTTCATTGGTTGAGGAGAGATCTCATTCGAAAAAATAATTTGCTGATAAATTGAATTGTGTTTTTCAAAGATCTCTCCGCTACGGTCGAGATGACGACTCGCTATAGCCACCTCGCTACCCGGCATAGGAGATGATGGAAGGGAAAGCAGTTGAAACTTGTGCACAAACGCTCACAAAGCCGTAACCAAAACAGCGGCAAGTCGGATTTTTCCATCCGACCTAGTCCGCTGTTGCCAATAAAGTTTCGACGAGCTTAACCAACATCAGATCCACCTGTCCCGAGTCTTCGGGAAGCCTTGATTTTTGGTTACCTTTTTATCAAGAAAAAGGTAAGAGGCCGCCGCCGATAAGGCGAAAGAGAAATCTATTAGCATATTTATTAATGCCATTTCCTTACTATACACCGCTCGTAAACGATGGGATTGCCACAGCCTGTGAAAAACAGGCTTCGCAATGACGACATTTCCCATCAATCAATCCGTCATCTCGAACGAAACCAATCCTTCATTGGTTGAGGAGAGATCTCATTCGCAAAACAAATTTGCTAATAAATTGAATTGTGTTTTTAAAAAATGCAGCAGTTTGATCACAGATTTCAAAGATCTCTCCGCTACGGTCGAGATGACGACTCGCTTTGGCCACCTCGCTACCCGGCATAGGAGATGATGGAAGGGAAAGCAGTTGAAACTTGTGCACAGCCGCTCACAAAGCGGTAACCAAAACAGCGGCAAGTCGGATTTTTCCATCCGACCTAGTCCGCTGTTGCCAATAAAGTTTCGACGAGCTTAACCAACATCAGATCCAGGCCTTGATCTTTTGCTACTTTTCCATCAAGGGAAAAGTAGGAGGCCGCCGCCGATGAGGCGAAAGAGAAATACCTAAAATAGATTTCTCAATCGCGAAAAGCTCATTTCGAGATGACGACTCGCTATAGCCTCCATGCTACCCTTCCCCTTTCAGGGGGCTTTAGTGCCCATTTACCTTCGGCAAAGGTGCCCGCAGGGCGGATGGGGGTTTAATTCCATCCCCCACCCAACGAACGATACAAACCCACCACTGCATTTAACTGCTCTGTTTTAATCGTGGTTAATTCCAGCTCGCTTTGTAGTAAATTCCCCTGGGCGGTGATTACTTCTAAATAATTTGCCATGCCACTTTTGAATAACATACTAGCATTTTTCGAAGCCTGCTGTAAAGTTTGTGCCCTTTTCTCAGCGATGCTGTATTGGGTTTTCAACTTCTCAACTTTCGTTAACTCATCAGAAACTTCCCCAACTGCATTTATTACCGACTGGCGAAACTGAATCACCGTTTTTTCCCTGTCGATCTTAGCCAGTTCAAGGTTAGATTTCAATTGCCCTCTCTGAAAAATCGGCTGCATAATCCCTCCTGAAACCAAGCCAAATAATGAAGCAGGCATGCTAAACCAATTGCTCGCTTTAAATGAATTTACACCACCACTTGCGGTAATCACCAGCGATGGGTACAAACTTGCTTTTGCTACTCCTACCCTTGCATTGGCTACATTCAATGCCAGTTCGGCCGATTTAATATCAGGCCTGCGACTCAACAAAGCAGATGGAAATCCGACATTTAAATCTTCCGGAATATCCATTTGTGCCAGGCGATTACTGCGGTTAATTGATTGAGGCATGGTACCGATTAAAACACTTAGCGCATTTTCCTGCAATACCACATTTTGTTCTATACGTGGAACCAGCTGTGCCGCATTTAATTGCTGTGCTTCTGCCTGTTGAATGGCTAACGAAGTTACCTGACCAGCATCAAACTGTAAATTAATTATCCTCAGCGTACTATCGTTAAGTTTTAAATTTTTCTTGGCGATTTCCAGTTGAGCATCCAGCATCAGCAAATTATAATAACCTTGCGCAACATTGGCCACCAAACGGGTTTGAACGGCTTTACGGGCTTCTTCGGTTTGCAAAAAACTGGCTAAAGCGCCAGCTTTTTGGTTGCGGATTTTTCCCCAGATATCGGCTTCCCAAAACACACCCAGATTAGCCGAATAATCTTCTATATGCGTTGAACCAGTAAATTGATTTAAGCTCAGTCCGTTTAAACTGTTATCCGATGGACGGCTTGAACTTGCCGCCACCTGTAGTTTCAACTCGGGTAGATAACCCAGTTTCGATTGTTTAAACAACACTTCAGCCGCATCAATATTTTTCAGGGCGATTTGCATATCGTAATTTCTAAGCAATGCGGTATCAATTAAGTTTTGAACCGTAAGGTCTTTGATAAAACTTTTCAAGGGCAGATCGCCAACACTTGAAGAGTCTTTTTGTATGGCGTTTCTAAATAATCCTGGCGCTACGTTTGGCAGGGATAAATCTTTAGAAACTGAACATCCGCTCCAGATAACAGCAAGGAGCAACATGGCAATAATATTAAACCGTTTCATATACAGCATGATTGATAGGTGTTTCTTCATGATGATGAGGAACAACCTCTTGTGATTTTTTAGAGAATTTTTCTTGCAGTGCCTGAAAGATGACAAAGAGTACAGGAATGATAAACAGACCTAAAATTACCCCTGAAACCATTCCACCCGCTGCACCAATGCTAATGGAGTGGTTACCTTGTGCCGATGGACCTGTTGCACCCATCATCGGAATTAAACCCACAATGAAAGCAAGCGAAGTCATGATAATTGGACGTAACCTCGATTTTGCCGCTTCCAAAGCTGATGCAACCAGAGGCTCTCCGCTTCGTCTTCGTTGAACTGCGAACTCCACAATCAGAATGGCATTTTTCGCCAATAAACCGATAAGCATAATCAGCGCAACCTGTACATAAATATTATTTTGAATACCGGTTAAACCAATCGCTACAAATACACCGAATATTCCGGCAGGGATAGATAAAATAACTGCCAGCGGCAAAATGTAACTTTCATATTGAGCGGATAACAAAAAGTAAATAAATACCAGACACAATAGGAATATCACAGTTGATTGCCCACCAGAAGAAATTTCCTCACGGGTTTGTCCGGAGAATTCATAACTATAACCTGATGGCAAATGCTGCTCCGCAACTTCTTCAATGGCTTTAATGGCCTGACCAGAACTAAAACCCGGTTTTGGAATCGCATTAATCGAAATTGAATTAAATAGGTTATATCTCGATGCAGTTTCGGAACCATAAATACGGCTCAGTTTTACAAGTGTATTCAGCGGTACCATTTCTCCACGGTTACTTTTTACAAAAACACGGTCGATAGATGATGGATCTGCCCTGTCTTGAACATCAGCCTGAACAATCACGCGGTAATATTTACCAAAACGATTGAAATCTGATGCCTGTGCACTACCAAAATAGGTCTGCATGGTTTGCAAAATGTCTTTCACGTTTACACCCAGTTGGTCGGCTTTTTCATCATTGATATCCAGTTGCAACTGCGGATAATCGGCTTTAAAACTGGTAAAGGCTACGGCAATTTCCGGACGTTTCATCAGTTCGCTAATAAATTGTTGAGAAATGCCACTGAACTTATCCAGCTTACCGCCGGTTTTATCCTGCAATACCATATCCAAAGCTTCCACATTACTAAAACCTGGAACGGTAGGGAAACTGAACACAAAGAAACTACCGCCAGAAATGGCGCCCAATGTTCCACGCACCTGGTTCATAATTTCTTCGATATTTTTAACCTTACCACGTTCTTCATTCGGTTTCAATAGTACAAAAACCACTGCCGATGAAGGACTTGTTGAATTGGTTAACAGGTTGAAACCCGATATCGCCGTCACATCTCTCGAAGCATCCAGTTTACTCAGCACGTTCTCAGCTTCAGTCATTACCTTTTGCGTGCCTTCTAGTGATGTTCCTGATGGAGTATTTACCGCAATGGCGATAAAACCCTGGTCTTCAGTAGGGATAAATCCTGCCGGAGTAGTTTTAACCATGAGAACGGTAGCCAAAGTAATTAAAGCCAAACCACCCATGCTCAACCATTTATGGCGAACCAAAAACTTTAAACCGCCAACATAACGGTTGGTAAGGGAATTGAAGCTGTGGTTAAATCCGTTGAAGAACCGTTGCTTAAAGTTTGGTTTAACTTCAGGTTGATCACCAGGTGATGAATGGTTATCTTTTAAGAATAGTGCAGCAAGTGCCGGACTTAAAGTTAAGGCGTTAACCGCTGAAATTACAATCGCAATGGCCATCGTGAAAGCAAACTGACGATAGAACACTCCGGTTGAACCTTCCATAAAACCAACAGGCAAAAACACCGCCGCCATAACCAAAGTGATGGAAATAATGGCGCCTGTAATTTCATGCATGGCTTCATGTGTAGCTGCTTTCGGGTCCAATCCTTTATGTTCCATCTTGGCATGCACCGCCTCGACGACCACAATCGCATCATCCACCACAATACCGATGGCGAGAATTAAGGCGAATAAAGTCAATAAGTTAATGGAGAAACCAAATAACTGCATGAAGAAAAACGTACCCAAAATGGCAACAGGAACAGCTATCGCCGGAATTAAGGTAGACCTGAAATCTTGCAAGAACAAAAATACCACGATAAAAACCAGAATAAAGGCTTCAACTAAGGTATGCTCTACCTGCTCTATCGATTGGTCTAACGCTACCTTTGTACTGTAGAAAATATTCTTTTTTATTCCTGCAGGAAAACTCTTTTCTGATTTCTCCATCAGTTTGTTGATGGCCACCTGAATATCATTCGAATTGGAGCCCGCCAGCTGAATAACACCAATTACGATGGCTTTTTTACCATTGATCCTGGTGATGCTGTTATAAGAATAAGCACCCAGTTCAATTCTCGCAACATCTTTCAGGTGCAAGATTGAACCATCGGCATTGGAGCGTATAGCAATATTTTCATATTCTTCGGGTTTAGTTAACTTACCTTTATACTTAATAACGTATTCGAAAACCTCTTTACTTTTCTCTCCGAATTTACCTGGCGCAGCCTCTAAACTTTTATCTTGAATAGCCCTCATGATTTCGTTTGGCGTAACCTGATAGGTAGCCATCTGCGTTGGATTTAACCACACCCGCATCGAATAATCTTTTACCCCGCCAAAAATAGCTGCCGAACCCACACCCGAAATACGTTTAATTTCGGGGATAATGTTGATTTGTGCATAGTTAGCTACAAACGTTTGATCGTACTTCGACTCATCTTCGGTGTACAAACCAATGGCCATGATGAAACTGTTCTGTTGTTTGGCAGTGGTTACGCCTTGCTGTACCACTTCTGCAGGTAACTGACTGGTTGCCTGTGCCACACGGTTCTGAACATTAACTGCAGCCTGGTCGGCATTGGTACCCAGTTTAAAGAATACGGTAATGGCCAATGAACCATCATTACTGGCTGTAGAGCTCATGTACGTCATGTTTTCCACTCCATTGATAGATTCTTCGAGTGATGGCGCTACCGAACGTAAAACCGTTTCGGCATTTGCTCCCGGATACACCGCGGTAACCAAAACCGACGGCGGCGCAATATCAGGGAATTGTTGCAAAGGCAACTTGGTTAGGCCAAGTACCCCTAAAATCACCAACAAAATGGAGATCACGGTCGCCAGTACAGGCCTTTGTATAAATATCTTGAACATTATTTCTATTAATTTATTTTCTCTTTTTTACTTTAAGCTGTAATCTTTCAACATCTACTATCTAAGACACCTAAGAACAGCCTAGCTTTTAGCATTTAGCTTTTCGCTCTGCCTTTTGACTTTTGACTTCAGACTCCCGACTTTTGACTTTTAACTTTTGACTTCGGACTCCCGACTTCGGACTTTTAACTTTTGACTTCGGACTCCCGAATTTTGACTTTTGACTTTTGACTTTTGACTTCGGACTCCCGACTTCGGACTCCCGACTCCCAACTACTTCCTCAAACTCGCCGCTTTATCAGTCGCTTTCTCTGGCGTAATCACTTGTCCTTCCTGTAAACGGTCTAGGCCACTCAGTACAATTTGGTCGCCTGATTTTACGCCGTCTTTAACCAGGTAATTGGTACCGCTTTTACCCACCACCGTAATAGGCATTTTGCTTACTTTATTGCCTTTGTTCAGGGCGAAAACGAAAACTTTATCCTGCATTTCTACCGTAGCCGATTGTGGAATCAGAATCGCATCGTCATGTTTTAAGCCTAAACGAAGTTTACCTGTATTTCCTGAACGTAAAGTACCGCTAGCATTTGGAAAACTTGCCCTAAGGGTAATGGCACCTGTATTTTTATCAAACTGACCATCAATCATATCAATTTTACCTTTAATCGGATAAATGGACTCATCGGCCAAAACCAGTTCAACTGCTGGCAGGTGTGCAATTCGATCTGTCGGACTTTTGCCAGGATAATTGGCATTGAAACTATTAAAATCATTTTCAGCCAGAGCGAAATAAACATGCACCTCGTGGATATCAGACAACTGCGTTAATGCAATCTGATCTGTTGGCGAAACTAAACTTCCCTGTTTTTTCGGAATACGACCGATGTAACCACTAACTGTAGCTTTTACATTGGTATAACCTAAGTTGATCTGAGCTGATGCAACGCTTGCTTTGGCTTGCTCCGCATTGGCTTGAGCAATTTTGTAAGCGGTTTTGGCAGTCTTCAATTGAAATTCAGAAACTACTTTGTTTTGAACCAGTGGGGTAAGTTTATCAACTTCTAACTGGGCATTTAAAATGGCTGCTTCTGCAGCATGTAAACTTGCTTTTGCATTATTTAAGGCCTCACGAAAAGGATTTTCATTAATTTTAAAAAGGGTTTGTCCGGCAGTTACATAAGCACCTTCGTTAACCAACACACTTTGCAAGTAGCCACTCACCTGCGGGCGAACATCAATATCTACCGCACCTTGTATCGCTGCAGGATATTCAATAAAGGTCGTTTCTGTGCGCTCATTCACTAAGCTAACAGGCAAAACCGGCGGCGGTGGTGCAGCAGCAGTTTGGTCTGGAGATGATTTGCAGCTTACTAAAATGATCGACAAAGTAAAAATAATGAGTAGTGTCTTAACTTGGTTAAATTGCTTAACACTGTTAAGTAAAATGAACAAACGATGGATAGCATTCATATGATTAAAAATTATAAGGATTTATAGTGTATAAATAATCTAACAGTGTTAAATTATTGAGTAAAAAAAATTAGCTGTTAATAGATAATGTAATGCCTTTAATGGCATCTTTTAAAATTTGTTGATTAAGTTCATCAGTTGTTCTTCCATTCGGGCGAACCAGATTAATAGAAATCAAACCGTGAATAATCGACCAGTAGGTGTAATATTTCATGCAGATATCATTTTCAGATACTGGTTTTTTGCTAAACAATGATTCGATTACATCACCAAGCATGGCCGAAACCTGCTCAGCCTCCTGCATAGAATTTTTTACGGTGCAACAAACCATATCCACCCCATACATCAGTTGATAAAATTCTTTGTGAGAGAAGGCAAAATTCCAATAAGCTACCCACATGGCTTCCATTTTATCTTCCGGATTTTCATGTTGATCACGAGCCTCGCGAATATCTTTGCCTAAAATCTGGTAACCTCTTCTTGTCAATTCAAGCAAGATGCCTTCCTTATTAGAGAAATACTCGTATATAATCGGTGCGGTATACTCAATCTGGTCAGCAATTTTACGCATACTCAAAGCCTGCCAGCCTTCCGTTTGAACAATGTTCAAGGCTGCATCCAGAATACTGGTTCTGGTTTCTTCTTTTAACCGTAAAATTCTTTCTTTACTTCCCATGACTGGAATTATTAAGTGTAAATAATCTAACACCGTTAAGCAAATGTAAAACCATTTCATAAATTGACAATCATCCAATTGTCAAATAGATATTAGTCAATCAAAAAGCAGCTTATTAACCATTTAAACCGATAATTATTTTAAAAAGATTTTTGTTGCTTTTTCTATTTCCTGAAATTATACATGCTTTATTTTTTGGAAAGCAATGACTGTAGCTTTTTTGAAACGGCAGTCCCGCCCTAAATTACAATCTTTTTGGCCTATTACAGCGTCAATTGTCGTCATTGAGAGGAGGAACGACGAAGCAATCTCTTTCACCAGAGATACAAAAAGTATTTTCATTACGGTCGGGTTTAGAAAACTTGGACAATTTGCTATTTATAACAAACCACCCCCAACCCCTGCTTGAAAATAAGGAGGGGAGCTGCCCCTCATAGTTTTTAAGCCTTACGCAATTCCCCTCTTTTTGAGGGGGGGGCCGAAGGGCGGGGTGTTTAATATAGGTTGTCTTCAAGATGGTCATAATTTCTAATGGTGCGCAAATGATATCAATTTTACATCGGTAACAGAACTGCGAAATCTTTTAAACTGTACCGACTAATTTAAAAGATTGCTCCGCCTCGGTCGAAATGACGAATTATTAACAACCTATCCGCCTTTCCAAATTGTCTTTCCATCCAACTAAGCCTTACCACTCTATCTCCGTTTCGCTAAAATCCGGCCTAACATCCCGTACGTACGGGATTGGGAATACACTATCCACGCCAAAGTAGAAACTTCAAAACAGAAATTTTCAGCTGGTGTTTTTTGTTTTTTTTCGGCATCAAAAAGAAAAAGGCCCGTCCGGCCAGGACAAAAACATTTATTCTCCCTTAGCGTAAATCCTTACCCAAAACTTTATATTCGTTTATGATTTATCGCGAAGCCAAAACGACAGACATCCCTCAAATACAAATTGTTCGACATACCGTTAAAGAGAACACATTATCCAATCCGGCATTGGTTACAGATGCAGATTGCGAAGAATTCATTACACAACGCGGCAAAGGCTGGGTTTGTGAAATCGAGGGAGAAATTGTTGGTTTCTCTATCGTTGATTTAGATGAAAACAACATTTGGGCGCTTTTTCTCCGACCAGAATTTGAAGGCAAAGGCGTCGGAAAAGAATTACATCGACTGATGATGGACTGGTACTTCAGTAAAACAAAAGAGACGGTTTGGTTAGGAACTGCTCCGAACACAAAAGCGGAAAAATTTTACGAACTACAAGGCTGGAAAAACGTTGGAATGGTTAATAATGGCGAAGTAAAATTCGAAATGAATTATGAGGATTGGGTGAAGTAGCTTGTAGATTCAAATCTCGTCCGCTCCTGCATGTGCGGGGTAGATACCTCCAAAGGGGATAGCATGATGGAAATGAATACTGCAGAATCTAGCACTGATTATTCAATGATGCCTTTCCATCCAACTAAGCCTAACCACAGAATCTCCGTTCTATTTCAATCCGGCCTAACAAATTTTTCGGGTTAGCTAGTCCAAGCCGAACCACTAACTTCAAAAGAAAAATTTTCAGCCGGGAGTTTTGTTTCTTTTGCGGTCAAAAGAAAAAGGCCCGTCCGGCTAGGACAGATAAAAAAGTCGTAGCAAATGCTACGACTAATTAAAGTTCTTAATATATATCTGAAAAGATTGCTTCGTGCCTCGCAATGACGGATACACGATTAATCCTTAAACTTCTTCATAAAACCACTTACACTCTCTTCAATATTTCCATCCTCAATCGCCTTAACAAAAGCGGTTCCAATTATTGCTCCATTAGCATAAGAACAAGCTTTATCGAAAGTTTGTTTATCGCTGATCCCAAAACCTATCATCGTTGGATTTTTCAGATTCATATCCTTAATTCTGCTAAAATAAGTCTCTGTAGTATCCCCTACCTCAAGGTTTTTACCTGTTGTTGCCGACGAAGAAAGCAGATAAATAAATCCATTAGTTAAACCATCAATCTTATGAATGCGTTCTTCAGCGGTTTGAGGTGTAATCAAAAAAACATTGCTTAAATTATGTTCTTCAAAACAGCCTTTATAAAACTCTTCATATTCTACCATTGGTAAATCTGGAACAATGCAACCATCAACACCAACTTCGGCACAGGCTTTACAAAAATTTTCTACTCCAAATTGCAAAACCGGATTGACATAACCCATCAATAAAACCGGGATGGTGACGTTTTTACGCAAGTCTTTTAACTGCTCAAAAAGCAGCTTTAAGGTCATGCCCTGGTCTAGGGATTTTTTACTGCTTGCCTGTATCACCGGACCATCGGCCACAGGGTCTGAGTAAGGAAATCCAATTTCCAACATATCAGCCCCAGATTTTTCTAAAGCCTCAGCAATTTGGATGGTATCGCCGATATTTGGATAACCTGCTGTATAATAAATTGATAATATGTTTTTCTTCTTTTCGAAGAGTTGTTTGATTCTGTTCATAATATTAGTGGTAATGGTTATCTGGAAGTAGGAAATAGAAGGTAATCCAAGCCATTTCCAATTCACTGTTTTCCATTCCCTTTTTTATAAATTAAAATATTTTATATAGGTATCTAAATCTTTATCGCCTCTGCCAGAAAGGCAAACCACTACATTTTCGCCACCTTTAAACTTCATTTTTTCGAGGTAAGCCAATGCGTGTGCACTTTCAATTGCCGGAATAATACCTTCTAATTGGGTTAACAGTAAGCCTGCATCTAAACTTTCTTCGTCAGTAATGGAAACATATTCGCCACGACCGGTTTTAAACAAGTGTGCATGTTGCGGCCCAATACCTGGATAATCCAGACCTGCTGAAACCGAATGCGGTTCTACTACCTGCCCATCTTCTGTTTGCATTAAAATACTGCGGCTGCCGTGTAGAACGCCTTCTTTACCAAGGTAAGTTGTTGCAGCAGAAAATCCACTCGATACACCTTTACCCGCGGCTTCAACGGCAATAAGTTTCACGTTTTCATCATCCATAAAATGATAAAACATACCCATCGCGTTGCTACCTCCGCCCACGCAGGCCAAAACATAATCAGGCTGGTCGTTTCCAGTTTGTTCGATCAACTGTTTCTTAGTCTCTTCAGAAATGATGGATTGAAAAATCGCTACCATATCCGGATATGGGTGCGGACCAACAACAGAACCAATAATATAATGTGTATCAACGGGATTGTTAATCCAGTCACGCATGGCTTCGTTAGTAGCATCTTTAAGTGTTTTACTGCCTGAACTTGCCGGAACCACCTTCGCACCCAACATTTTCATACGGGCAACATTTGGCGCTTGTCTTTCGATGTCGACTTCACCCATATAAATTACACACTCTAGGTTACGCAATGCACAAACGGTAGCGGTTGCTACACCATGCTGACCAGCGCCCGTTTCGGCGATGATTCTTTTCTTGCCTAACTTTTCAGCCAGCAGAATCTGTCCGATGGTATTGTTGATTTTATGCGCTCCGGTATGGTTCAAATCTTCTCTTTTCAGAAAAATGTTTGCGCCATATCTTTGAGATAAGCGACTCGCTAAATAAAGTGGTGAAGGGCGACCAACATAATCTTTTAATAACTGATGAAATTCTTTCTGAAAATCGGCATCATCAATAATCTTCAAATAGTTTTGACGCAATTCTTCTACGTTTGGATAAAGCATCTCCGGGATGTATGCTCCACCAAAATCTCCGTAATATCCTTTTTCGTTTACTTTATATTTCATATCTTTTTTATCAAATCCACCGATTGAAACCGAGGGTAATGAATTTTCTATTTATTCCCATGATTGAAATCATGGGTTGTTTTTTAACTTCACAATTTGTAATTCTGAGGAACGAAGAATCTGCTAAATATTAGCAGCAGTTTTTAATCGCTTGCAGATACTTCGTGCCTCAGTATGACAGTGTAGTTTTTATTTTCGTTACAAACTCCTTGATCTTTTCAACATCCTTAACACCTGGCTCCGTTTCAAATCTGCTATTTATATCCAAAGCATACAACCTTTCATCTTTTATTCCAGCGATGGCTCCTGCATGTTCCAAATCGATTCCTCCACTTAAAAAGTAAGGTTTATCTAACTTATAACTATCTAAAATCTTCCAATCAAAAGTTTTACCCGAACCACCATGTGCCTTTGTTTTGGTATCGAATAAAAAATAATCAACTGAATCATTGTAATTATCTAAAACAGCGAAATCAAAATCTTCGTCTACACCAAAAGCTTTGATTACTTCTAAACCCTGAAAAGCAGACTTTAACTCGCTACAAAATCCAGGAGATTCGCTCCCATGTAGTTGAACAGCTTTTAATTGATATAGATTTACTTTTTTCTTCACAATGTCCAATTCTTCATCTACAAAAACACCAACGGTTTTAATTTCAGATGGAATGTATTTTATCAACTCTGCCGAAACATCACTAATAAACCTCGGCGATTTATCATAAAATATGAAACCCATGTAATCGGGTTGCAGGCTGGCCACCGCAGCAATGTTCGCCGCGAATTTCATTCCACACACTTTTAAATTTAAACCATTCATTAGGCTACTAATTTTTTAAAGCTTTCTAATGCCTTTTTACTCACTAAAGATTCTTCAGCTTCGTAAAAGCAATCTGCAAAACTGGCATTTGGCTTAATGGTTTTAATGGCTAAAGCCGAATTGCAAAGCACTACATTATTTTGAACATCCGTTGCTTCGCCATTTAATACATCCATAAAGATTTTGGCTGATGATTCTACCGTATCGCCACCTTTAATGTCGTTAACTGCAACCTTTTCAAAGCCCATATCGTTCAGCGTTAATATGCTCTCGCCCTTGTTATTAAATGTTTTCACATCGCAGGTAAGTGAAATTTCATCGTAACCCTCTAATGCATGCACAATGGTATAATTTTTAGTCGTATCCTGATATAAATAATTATATAAACGAGCCAATTCCAGGCTAAAAACGCCAACCATCTGATATTTTGGCTGTGATGGATTAACCATCGGGCCTAACATATTGAAGAAAGTTTTAATACCTAAATCTTTACGAATTGGTGCTACAATTTTCATTGCAGGATTAAACAATGGTGCATGCAGGAAGCAAATTCCTGCAACATCTAAATTACGCCTTAAAACATCCTGATCGTTTGTAAAAGAATAGCCTAAATACTCCATCACATTCGAAGAACCGCAGCCAGATGAAACGCCATAATTGCCATGTTTAGCAACTTTATGCCCAGCACCAGCCACTACAAAAGATGAAAGCGTAGAAATATTAAACGTATCCTTTCCATCGCCACCAGTACCACAAAGGTCAATTAATTCGAAATCAGAAAAGTCAGTTTTAACACCCAAATCCAACATCGCATCTCTGAAACCTTGCAACTCTTGCACCGTAATATTACGCATGGCATAGGCGGTAATAAATGCCGCAATTTGTGAAGAATTGAATTCACCCTGCGTAATCGAAATCAAAATACTTTTCGCCTCTTCCCTAGTAAAACTCTTATTTTCAAATAAATGGTTTAATATTTTTTTCATTTTGGTGTTTCCCTCTTTGCATCATTCTTAACTTGTTTCAGAATCTAATCTAATAGACGCTGAAATGAATTTGGCATGATGACTTCGCATAAAAAAAAGGATTGCTTTTTGGGCAATCCTTTTCATCGTTTATAAAATATTTTAAAATATATAACAATAGAATATGCCTAACGAATTTCGTTATGCCACCACCAATTGTTATTTAAGTTTTTAATTATCATGTTTGTACAGAACAAATATTGATATACTTTTTTGTAATTCCAAAATCTTTCTAAAATTATATGGCTTTTTTCAAAAGAAAAGTACAGTTTAATGATGATTTGGGTTTCGGTTCTTCACCTGTACTCAAAAATCAGCGTGTTTTAAATACTGATGGCTCACCAAATATCGAACGAATAGGTTTGCCCTGGTTCAAGTTTGACGATACCTACACGCGGTTGGTAACCATGAGCTGGCCAAAGTTTTTTCTTGTTATTTTAATTACCTACCTGATTGTGAACACATTTTTTGCCGTAGCCTATAATGTGATTGGCATAGAAAATTTAGATGGCGCAAAAGGTACAACTCTCCGAGATCAGTTTTTCGATGCATTCTTTTTCTCTGCCCAAACAATTTCAACTGTAGGTTATGGCCATATTTCGCCACAAGGTTTTATTACCAGTATTCTCGCTGCCTTTGAAAGTATGCTTGGCTTACTTGCATTTGCGTTGGCTACAGGCTTGCTTTATGGCCGTTTCAGCCGGCCGACTTCGAAAGTGATGTTTAGTAAAAAGATGGTTATTGCGCCTTATCAAAACCATAGCGGTTTAATGTGTAGACTGGTTAATCTGCGAAAAAATTCTTTGATAGATGTAGAGGCACAAATGTATATGACATTTAACGAAACGGTTGACGGCAAATTGAAAAGAAGCTTTTACCCCTTAGAATTAGAAAGAAGTAAAATCAGTATGCTCTCCTTAAACTGGACATTGGTTCACCCAATTAATGAAGATAGTCCGATTTTTGAAAAAACGCTCACAGAGTTATCTCAAGCGGACGTAGAGATTTTTGTGATTCTAACTGCTTTTGATGATACTTTTGCGCAAACGATTCATACCCGCACAAGTTACCAGGACGAAGACATTGAATGGAATGCAAAGTTTAAAATCATGCATTACCATAATGAAGAAGGCAAAATGGTTATGGATTATAGCTTATTTGACCGAACAGAAAAAGTAATGATAGGTTAATTACAAAGCGTTTTATTCCAATCTTATAAGGCTTTGAAAACCTTATAGGATTAACCAAACTTATTAACAAAATCTATGATATCTTTATACAAATTATTGCCGCCAAATATCATTTGGGTAATCATTGGAACATGACTTTTGCCCTTTACTTCATTAATTTCTACAGCTACATTCATTGATTTCAACTTTTCATATAACCTTGGGGTTTGCATTTTTATGGCACCATAGGTTTTACTCCCGTAAAAAAGCAGATGTGGATTTCTGATATTATTTACATAATCCATTGGCGACGCCTTCTTCCAAACTGCAGGTTGATCTGTAAAGGTTCTTAAAAAATCGAAGTAGTAATTGTCTTTTTCTGCTGATGATAAATATTCGAAAATATCCAATCCGAAAGGATCGTTTAAAATCATGCCTTTTATTGGATTTTTAATTCCAGCCTGCTGAAAGTATTTTGGATCGGCATTAATTAACGCTCCTAAATGCGCACCTGCAGAATGCCCCATTACAAAAATTTTATCGCCGCTAGCTTGATAATTTTTAATATTTCCCTGAACCCACTTTACGGCCAAAGCGCAATCTCCGGCCATTTTCTCATATTGAGCCGTTGGTGCTAACGGATAATTAATAATTACCGTAACCACACCTTTTCGGGCAAAGTTTCTACCCAACCACCAATACGTTTCTTTTTTTCCGCTACTCCATGAGCCTCCATGGATAAAAATTAAAACAGGTTTATTTTTTATCGAATCGTTTTTATAGAAAATATTAAGGGTATTTTTCTCTTCGGCATCACTGGCATAATTGATATTTTTCGCCGTTTTTACCTGCGCAGATGATAAAATGGTTTGGAATAAGAGCATTATTGGTAACAGTTTCTTAAGCATATTGAAGCTTTTTCTTTTCAACAATAAATTAACGAAATTGTTGGAGTAGTGGATTTTCTTAAAATAAGTGATGGATGATGGAAGATAGAAAATGGATGATGGACAATGGACTTAAAAGCCATCACGTATTCCACATCAAACTTCTTAGCCGATATTTAAAATTCCATTTTCCATGTCACATCCAACATTTAACCTTTTATGCTTTAATCAAGGGGTTTTTCTCCTTTGCAAACAGATCAAAAACTTTCTTATCTACAAAAGCTGGAAATAACTTATTCATCCACACCGCTAACTTACCTTGCCCGGTCATAATTAAAGTACGTTTACGCTTTTCAATGCCGTCGGCAATAATGCTGGCTACTTCTTCTGATGTCATCATTTTGCCTTCATCCATACTGGTTTCGCCATGTGCGGCTCCATCTTTTGATAAGGCCGTTACGCGGATGTTTGAAGCGGTAAATCCCGGACAAGCCACCAAAACATTTATGCCGGTTTTTAGAAGTTCGGTACGTAATGACTCCATAAAGCCATTCATGGCAAATTTCGAGGCAGAATAACCGGTTCTACCTGGCAAACCACGGTATCCAGCAATAGAAGAAATTCCAACTACGGTTCCTTTGGTTTTTAAGATCTCAGGTAAGGCAAATTTTGTGCAATAGACTGTTCCCCAAAAGTTTACATCCATCAGATTTTTTAATACCGATAAATCCAAATCGTTGAATAAAGCACGCATGGATAACCCGGCATTGTTTACCAGGATATCAATCTTTTGAAAAGAAACTAAGGTTTGTTTGATGATCAATTCGCAATCTGCTTCCTTACTTACATCGGCTTGAACGGCAACAGCCCTAATACCATATTTTTTTTCGAGATTAGCTGTAATTTCGCAAAGGGTAACATACTGTCGGGCAGCCAAAACCAGATTAGCACCACGCTTGGCAAATTCTTCTGCACAAGCTTTTCCGATTCCGCTCGATGCACCTGTAATGATGATGACTTTATTTTTTAAATCCATTTTTAAGTAAGTATAAGTAGCAAGACCCGATCCTTATTGTAATTTTGTATTAAAATAATTGCTTGCTTTGGCTACCTGATCTGTGTTGATGATGTCGGCACCTAAATCGTGTAATAATTTCCAGCAAGCCTGGTGATCTGGAGCACCCCAGAAACGAAAAGGTTTTCCTATTTCATGCGCATGATCAATGAGGGCTTTTAGCCGAGCTTTGTCTGCTTCCGGAATTTCGCCAACACCTTTCCATTTTGAATATTTAGCAAAGTTATCGCTGATCATCGTAATCTTTTTTAAATCTGCTGAACGATAATTTACACCTGGCAAACCATCAAAACTTATCGCATTGAAGGTATGGAAAGTAGAATCTGCCGGGCGGTTACCGCTTATGACAATGTTGATTTTTTTATTCCCTCTGGATAAATATCGTTGAAAAGGTTTCAAGGATTTTTCCAAGATCGGATAAGTCATCTCCCAGCTATCTTTAAAATCAATCATCAGCTGAAAGCTATAAAATTCCGTTGTTTGAGAAAAGGAAGCAATTGGTTTTAGGTAAAGATTTTCAAGTGTATTTTCGGCCTTAATTTCCTTTTTGCTGTGTGCTACGATTAAAGCATCGCCCACCACAAAAACATCTGCTTCGATAGAAAAGGCATTATTTGCTACTGCATCGTAAAACGGTTTTGAATGAGTGTAATCGTTGTGCGAATGGATTTTAACTTGCGCATTTGAACCGAAAGTTGTAATCAGCAAAGAAAGAAATACTATAATTTGCTTAGCCATTATTTCATCATTGCGTTTTCGTAGGGCACACGGGTAACAATTGAGCGTCCAAGCGTAATTTCATCCGTATATTCCAGTTCACCACCAAAGGCAATTCCTCTTGCAATGGTGGTAATTGGGATATTAAATTCTTTTAATCTTTTATACAGGTAAAACAATGTGGTATCACCTTCCATATTTGGACTCAAAGCCAGAATCACTTCTTTTATACCGCCAGTAGAAACCCTTTGCACCAATCCGTCGATGTACAAATCCGTTGGGCCTATTCCATCCATGGGCGAGATTAATCCGCCAAGCACATGGTAAACACCAAAATATTGTCCGGTATTCTCAATTGCCATTACGTCACGGGTATCTTCCACCACGCAAATTGTTTCTTTATCCCGCTTGTGAGAAGTGCAGATTTCACAGATGGTATGATCAGAAATATTATAGCAAATACTGCAATTCTTAATTTGCTGTTTAAGCTTAATCAAAGTATTTCCAAACTGATTAACCTCCTCTTGTTCTTTATTTAAAAGGTGTAAAACCAATCTTAACGCTGTCTTCTGCCCTACACCTGGTAATTTCGAGAATTCGTTTACCGCATCTTCCAGCAGTTTGGATGAAAAATTCATAATGCAAAAATATGAAATAGTTGTTTGGTTTTTTAGTGCTTTAGTTGATTAGTTCAGGTTATTAGTTCATTAGTCATTGGTTCATTAGCCATTAGTTTGGATGCAAATCATAGATACAGCCGCTTAAAAGACTTATGAACAAATCAAATGTTGAACACCTATCAAATGAACCTGCAACCAGTGAACCAATGAACTAATGACTGATGAACTGATGAACTACCGACAAATGAACCAATGAACTTCCCACCAATGAACTAATGACTAATGAACTAATGAGCTACCGACAAATGAACCAATGAACTTCTTTACTAATTAGTAATTTCTTACATTTATCAGCTTAAAACCAAATTATGTCGCCAACTATACTATTATGCTTTTTAATCGGCTACTTTTTATTGCTGATTATTATTTCATTTGTTACCTCTAAAGATTCGTCAGATAATAATTCATTTTTTGTTGCCAATAGAAACTCAAAATGGTACTTGGTTGCCTTTGGGATGATTGGAACGGCGCTTTCTGGCGTTACTTTTATATCAGTTCCTGGAGAAGTTGGTGCCCCGGCAGGTAATCAGTTTCAGTATTTTCAGTTCGTTTTAGGAAATGCAGTTGGTTTCATTATCATTTGTACGGTATTGCTTCCGCTTTATTACCGGATGAGATTGACATCGATTTACAGCTACATAGAACAACGTTTGGGCTATTATAGCTACAAAACTGCGGCATCTATATTTCTTTTGAGCCGAACCCTGGGTTCAGCCACCCGGCTTTATTTGGTCGTTATTGTGCTACAACGTTTCATATTTGATAATTATGGTGTTCCATTTTGGTTAACTGTATTGATTTCACTGGCGTTAATTTGGTCGTACACCTTTAAGGGCGGTTTAAAAACCATCATCATTACTGACACACTACAAACGTTCTTTTTGGTGCTTTCGGTTTTCCTTACGATTTACTTTATCTGTAACAGCTTAAACTTTAGTATTCCACAGGCGTTTGAAACCATTAAAGACAGCAGTTATTCTAAAATATTCTTCTGGGATGATTTCTTAACCAACAAATGGTATTTCAGCAAGCAATTTATTGGTGGTATTTTCGTAACCATCGCAATGACGGGTTTAGACCAGGATTTAATGCAGAAAAACCTGAGTATGGGCACCATTAAGGAGGCACAAAAAAACATGTTCACCTTTACTGGCGTGTTTGTGATTTTAAATGTTTTCTTTTTAAGCGTTGGTGCGTTATTGTATATTTTCGCGTCGAAAAACGGAATTGATATTCCTTTGGATCACATTACCGGAAAGCCGAGAACCGATTTGCTCTTCCCTGAAATTGCTTTGAACAACCTCGGTGCAGTGCCTGCAATTATATTCATGCTGGGCTTAACGGCTGCAACGTTTGCTACCACAGACTCGGCATTAACGGCATTAACAACCTCTTTTTGTGTCGACTTTTTAGGCATGGATAAAAAAGAAAATATCAACGCAGAAAACGCTGTTAAAAAACGTCATACCGTTCACATCGCATTTTCAATTTTGATGTTTTTGGTGATTATTGTGATAAATGCGCTGAATAGTTCATCGGTAGTGAGTTTGATTTTTACAATTGCCTCATACACTTATGGACCACTTTTAGGTCTCTATAGTTTTGGTTTATTTGTAAAAAACAGAGGTTTACATGATAAATTAGTTCCAATTATTTGCATTTTATCGCCTTTTTTATGTTACTTGCTTTCAAGCTATTCCAAAGAAATATTGGGTGGATATGTTTTTAGTGTTGAACTGATTTTGATTAACGGTTTAATCACCTTTATCGGTTTGCTTTTCATCAGCAAAAAAACTGATGCGCAAACCAAATTTTAATATAAGAATACAGTATATATGACGAGTGAAGAAAAAATTAGAAGTGCTTTTGAAAACAAAGATTGGCAGGAAATTAAAGTAACCGATTCCTGGCAGATTTTTAAAATAATGGCCGAGTTTGTAGATGGCTTTGAGAAACTGGCCAAAATTGGTCCTTGTGTTACCATTTACGGATCTGCCCGTACCGCAGAAACAAACAGATATTATCAGTTAGCCGAACAGTGTGGTAAATTATTAACCGATCGTGGTTATGGTGTAATTACCGGTGGTGGCCCAGGTATTATGGAAGCTGGAAATAAGGGTGCTTACAGCAATGGTGGTAAATCAGTTGGTTTAAACATCGAACTACCTTTTGAGCAATTTCATAATAAATACATCGACCACAATAAATTGCTGGAGTTTGACTACTTCTTCGTTCGCAAGGTAATGTTTATGAAATACAGTCAAGGTTTCGTAGTACTTCCTGGTGGTTTCGGAACCATGGATGAGCTTTTTGAAGCTTTAACATTGATTCAAACCGGTAAAATTGCCCGTTTCCCGATTGTGCTTTTAGGTAAAGATTATTGGAGTGGGTTAATCGATTGGATTAAAGGAACGATGCTGCAAAAAGAGCACAATATCCATGAAGAGGATTTGAATTTATTTAGATTGGTAGATACAGCTGAAGAAGCCGCAGAGCACATTTTTAGGTTCTACGATAAGTATGTATTGAAACCAAATTTCTAAATTCAGGTTTGATTAAAAATCAGTAATTAAATAAGGTGTTTGTTCCCACGAGCACCTTTTTTTTATGACAAAACTTCGTTGTAACAAGTTGATAAAACTGTTATCTAAAATAAAACGTAACTCAAATGGCAAAATTTATTAATTGGAAAAGCAATTGGTTTAACTCGAATTTTGAACTGTTTGTTGATGGTATACAGCAAGGTGCAATTAAATTTAGTAGCTGGACAAGCAATGCAGAAACTGTATTTGAAGATAAAAACTATTTGTTTACCAATGTTGGTTTTTGGCAATCGAAAACAAATGTGATCGATAGAAAAACGAATGAACTGGTAGCCATTATTACTTATGATAGCTGGAAATCGAGCGCCATAATTATCATGATATCGGGCGAACAATACGAATGGAAACCAACAAGCTTTTGGAAATCAGAATGGATTGTTTCCAATTATAAGGATGCTAATATTGTTTACAGCTCAAGCAGCAAATCAGGATCAATATCTTCTGACACTGATAACAGCTTGTTAATTATTGCTGGATTGTTTATAAAACAAATTTATAACAAAAAAGCAGCAGCTATGATTGCGTGTTTTATGCCCATTATGGCTGCAATGATGGCTAGGAATTAAAATAAATTGTATTAAACCCTGCGGTATGGAAAAAACATTAAATTGGAGAAAAGGGTTATTTGATAGCAATTATCAGGTATTTGAAAATGCGTATTTAAAATTTTCTTTGAATTTCAGTTCATTAAAAAATACTGCCATTGCCACCACTCAAAACGGAATCTATTTATTACGAAGCGACGGTTATAGCAATCCGGAAACCAAAGTTTTTAACAGTAATCATGAAGTTTTGGCCACCATCCGATATGATTGGCTAGCGTTTAAAGCAAAAATTATTTTAGCAAGCGGAGAAAATTTAGATTGGAGTTTTCAAAATAGCTGGCTAAGCAGGTGGACGTTAAACAACCATATCAACAAACAGGTCATCTATAACTCTTCATCAGGTAGCGGATTAATTCACAGTAATGTAGATGATGAACTATTAATTTTCACTGGTTTATTTATTCGTGAATATTATACCAGAATCATTTATGGGATGGTTCTATTTGTTGTTTTTTTATCTTTTGTGAGGAATATTTTATAATCTATTTTAAGAGATCATCAATCTTTTCTGGTGGCCTGGCCACAATGGCTTTTTCTCCCGAAACCACGATTGGCCTTTCTATTAATATCGGGTGTTGAACCATCGCTTCCAACCAGGCCTCATCACTTAAAGATTTGTTTCTGTATTTTTCAAGGTAAATCTTTTCTGTTTTACGAATAAGTTCAATAGGTTCAACGCCGAGTTTTTTAATCAATTCCTTCAACTGCAATATATCTGGGGGAGTTTCCAAATAATAAATCACCTCAAACGCCTTTCCACTAATTTCAAGAGCTTTTAAAGCCTGGCGACTTTTTGTACATCGATTATTGTGATAGATCTGAATCATAAATTAAAGGCCACTTACACCGCCACTTACCACCAATTTCATGGCATCAGCTGCGCTCATATTTAAATCTTTCACCTGATCACGCTTAACAATACATAGCTGACCTGCAAACGAATAAGATAATGGAAAATAAACTGCCACATCATCTGGAAGCTCCAGTTTATGTAAATCATTTTGAGTAAGAAAACCAATTTTTCGTAGGCCACCTTCCACCTCTACCAACACAGGATGATTAAATTTCTTTTCGTCGCCTACAAAAGCTTCGGTTAAATCTTTAATGGAAGAATATATAAAATTTAGCAGCGGTAAACGGTGCATCATCCGCTGAAACCAATTGTACATGGGTTCGGTAACCAGGTTGGTTACAAAAATTCCCGCAGCTAAAATGATTGTCAATACCGTTAATAAACCCAAACCCGGAATGTTTCGGCTTTCGCCGGTTTTAGGGTTAACGCCTAAAATATTGTTTACATTCAACCAGCTATCTACTGTAGTAACTGCCCAAATAACAATAAAAATACTTACTGCAATGGGCACAACAATTAATAAACCTTTAATTAAATAGTTTAAAATAGCTTTCCCGAGTTTATTCATGCTGCAAATTTATCTAAAAATGTTCAATAGTTCACTAGTCATTGGTTGATCTAGTGCAAAGGAAAGTTCAATAATTTAATCGCTCATTGGTTCAATAGTTCATTGGTCAGTCTAGTGCAAAGGAAAGTTCAATAATTTAATCGCTAATTGGTTCACTAGTTCATTGGTCGATCTAGTGCAAAGGAAAGTTCAATAATTTAATCGCTCATTTGTTCACTAGTTCATTGGTTGATCTAGTGCAAAGGAAAGTTCAATAATTTAATTGTTCATTGGTTCACTAATTCATTGGTCGTTCTAGTGCAAAGGAAAGTTCAATAATTTAATCGCTAATTGGTTCACTAGTCCATTGGTTGATCTAGTGCAAAGGAAAGTTCAATAATTTAATCGCTCATTGGTTCACTAGTTCATTGGTTGATCTAGTGCAAAGGAAAGTTCAATAATTTAAATCGCTCATTTGTTCACTAGTTCATTGGTCGATCTAGTGCAAAGGAAAGTTCAATAGTTCATTTGTAGTTAGTTCTTTATTAAACATAATGTATGTATGCATCCTAACTAATGAACAATTGAACCAGTGAACCAATAAACTAACCTATTCATAATAATAAACCCGCTTTACCCGCTGAGAGATATTAGTAAGTATTTCGTATGGAATGGTGCCAACAGCATCGGCGAGTTGCATGATGGTATGATCCTGATTAAACACGATGGCCTCGTCACCTGGTTTTACTTCGATGCCGGTAATGTCAAGCATGGTCATGTCCATACAAATGGAACCAATTGTAGGAACTAATTGACCATTAACTACCATCTTTCCGACGCCATTCCCAAAAGCCCGGCTGTAGCCATCCGCATAGCCAATTTTTACGGTTGCAATTTTCCCCCCGTTTGGCATTACACCTCTCCTGCTATAACCTACGGTTTCACCGGCCACTAAAGTTTTAACTTGTGTCACTGTGGTTTTTAAAACCATCACAGTTTGGAGTCCGCGGTTGTTTGGTAATGCGGCATCAAAGCCATATAAACCTATGCCCAATCGCACCATGTCCATTTGTCCGTTAGGCCAGCGACTGATGCCCGAAGTATTCGCAATATGCAGCAATGGCTTGTAACCCAGTGCAGCAATTAACTGATCGGTGATGGCACTAAATTTTTCAATCTGCTGTTGGGTAAATCCGTCGTGTTCGGCTTCTCCACTGGCAACAAGATGCGAAAAGATACTTTTCACATTCAATCGCTGTGAATCTTTAAGTATAATCGAGAGATTTTCGATATCGGCAGAATCAAAGCCCAGCCTATGCATGCCGCTATCAATCTTAATATGAATCGGATAATCGAACTGGAAATCTGGCAGCGCATTCAAAAAACTGTTTAAAATTTCCAAGCTATAAATCTCAGGTTCTAGATGGTGTTTGATGATGGCGTCGAAAGCAGATTCTTCGGGGCTCATGACCATAATGGGCAAAGTAATTCCTGCTTTCCGCAACGCGATACCTTCATCTGCATAAGCAACTGCCAAATAATCAACCTTGTGGAATTGCAATAAATTCGCAATTTCGAAACTTCCGCTACCGTAAGAAAACGCTTTTACCATAGCCATAATTTTAACGCCCGGCTTTATTTTTGAACGATAGAACTGCAAATTACCCACCATTGCATTTAAGTCGATCTCTAATACCGTATCATGAATTTTCTGGGTAAGCAGCTTACTGATCCTTCCAAAATCGAAACGCCGGGCGCCTTTAACCAATACAGTTTCATGGCTAAACTGCAATCCTGGAAAAGCATCTACAAAAGCGTTCGTATCATCAAAAAATTGCGTTTCAAGTTTAAAAAGTTGGGAATATTTCGAAATATGCGTTCCAATGCCAATTAACCTGGTAACTTTTTTCTGGCCCAATAAATCCGCAATTTCTGTATATAAATCCAGGTCATCGCGGCCGGTTTCAAATAATTCAGAAAGAATTACCGTTTTCTTTGCATGCTGATTTTGTTGATTTAAAAAATCCAGCGCTATGGCCAGTGAGGAAATGTCTGCGCTGTAGGAATCATCGATGATAGAACATTGGTTAATGCCATTTTTGAGTTCCAAACGCATGCTTACGTGACTCAGTTTTTCTAAACGTTGATCAGCCTGCGTTGGCGAATAACCTAAAGCAAGCAACGTTGCCCAGCATATCATTCCGTTTTCTATTGAAGCTTTGTCTTTAAAAGGCAGCATGCATTCTATCTCGCGGTCTTGGTAGATGGCTTGCAGGTAACAATTCCCCTCAATTGGTTCAACGGCAATAATTCGCAAATCTGCAGCTTGAGAACTGCTCCAGGTAAAATGTTTTTTGCCTGGCAAATCTTTAAAACTGATGTCTGACACATATTCTGGAGAATAAATCAATAGATCAGCATCTTTGAATAATTTAAGTTTCTCTGCTAACTTTTGTTTTTTAGAACTGAAACCCTCAGCATGTGCTTCCCGAATATTGGTCAAAATACCAATTTGAGGCTTGATTATTTCTGCTAATGTTTCCATTTCATCAACAGCAGAAATTCCAGCCTCGAAAATACCGAGGTTATGATCTGCGTCAATCTGCCACACAGAAAGCGGCACACCAATTTGTGAATTGTAGCTTTTGGGGCTTCGAACAATATTATAATCTGCAGCTAAGAGTTGATACAGCCATTCTTTCACAATCGTTTTCCCATTGCTTCCGGTAATGCCAATGGTTCCTAAATCAAAATGATTTCTATGGGCAATAGCCAGCTTTTGCAAGGCCTGCAAAACATCGTTTACTAACAGAAAATTGCAATCCGGATATTCCTTAATGTATTTTTCTTCCGCAATTATGAAGTTTCGAATACCTTTATTATATGCATCGGCAATAAACTCATGCCCGTTCCGATGCGAAGCTAAAGCGAAAAACAATGAATTTTCAGGCACTAAAACCGATCGGCTATCAATTACCAGATATTGTATAAGATCCTGTTTTTCAATTAATTCGGCATCAGCATCTAAAATTTCAGCAATTCTGGAAATGGTATAAATCGGGTTTAGCATTTTAATTATATTCAGAAAAATACGTTAATCGTGTTTACTTTTACGAAGTTCAATAAATAATTATGAAAAGCGGTAAACAAGAAGCAGCAATATTAGATAAAAAACAGGCATTAGCCAAAGCTGAAAGCTTTTGTGTTTACCAAGAGCGCTCGCAAAAGGAAGTTCGGTATAAATTGGTTGAGTGGGGAATCAGAGGCGATGAAGTGGAAGAAATTTTGTCTGAATTGATCATTAACAATTTTTTGAATGAAGAGCGTTTTGCAAAACATTATGCCTCAGGCAAGTTCAACATCAAAAAATGGGGCCGTGTTAAAATTAAGCAGGGTTTGAAACTAAAAGGTGTACCCGATAAATTGTTGCAAAAAGCGCTTTACAGTATAGATGAAGATGATTATCTAAATACCCTTACCGCATTGGCTGAAAAAAAAGCAGAATTTTTGCATGAATCGAACCCTCTGAAACGAAAAATGAAGTTGATGAGCTATCTTCAAGGCCGTGGATTTGAAAGTGAATTAATTTTAGTGATACTGAAAGCCAGCAATTTAAATTAAATATTAAATTTTTAATAAAAAATCCCTTGACAGAAATAGAAATCTGTCTATATTTGCATCACCAAAACGAAACAGCATATCGGTTTTGTTCATGCGAAAGTAGCTCAGTTGGTAGAGCACGACCTTGCCAAGGTCGGGGTCGCGAGTTCGAATCTCGTCTTTCGCTCCAAATGCCTTCCGGACGGAGGGCATTTATTTTAAGACATTAATCATTTCCTTTTATAGGGTTTGACTAATGCTCGGGTGGTGGAACTGGTAGACACGCAGGACTTAAAATCCTGTGCTTTCAAAGGCGTGCGGGTTCGATTCCCGCCCCGAGTACAATAAACAAATCGAAACTAAAGCTATCTTAACCGATGGCTTTTTTGTTTGGTTCAAGTCAGGCTACGCCTACATGAGTTAAGCCATGGCCTAATAAAATATTTTTTAAAATATTTTTGATAGTGAAATTTATATTTCTATATTTGCAACCCCAAAGGGAATACAGCGATTGTATTAAAAATGCGAAAGTAGCTCAGTTGGTAGAGCACGACCTTGCCAAGGTCGGGGTCGCGAGTTCGAATCTCGTCTTTCGCTCCAAATGCCTTTCCTACCGGAAGGCATTTATTTTGAAACATTAATCACCCCGATTTATCGGGTCTGACTAATGCTCGGGTGGTGGAACTGGTAGACACGCAGGACTTAAAATCCTGTGCTTTCAAAGGCGTGCGGGTTCGATTCCCGCCCCGAGTACAATAAACAAATCGAAACTAAAGCCATCTTAACCGATGGCTTTTTTTTATGCCAGGAAATTTCAAAATCATCCTTTTACTTACAACGATCTTAGCTAACAAAAAAGGCCTTCAAATTTTGAAGACCTTAATGCGTTGTGTTATATAATCTGATAATTTACATTAACCCGTTTTGGATAATTACTTTCTGCCTCATTAAGGGAGATAAATGAGGCCTGATCATGAACCTCATTTTTTAAGGCATGCTCATAATGAAATTGAAAAGTTTCCTGATAGTTTTCTGGTAAGTTTTTTGTCGCTTCGATTAAAAGGTTCCGGTCGTTTAAATTCTCTGGCAATAAAGTGATGTCGCAATTTCCTTCACTTATTTCTTTAACTAGATATTTCATTTGTTTTTAACATTCGGCTCTTGTGTTAGTTTAATTTCAAGAACAGGTCAAAAATAGCTTTAGTGGTTATTTTCTATGTAATCTAAAAGTTAATTTTACAAAATACATTTTTTGCTTGTTGAATATCAACACGTTAGATAAATTATTTCTCTCTAATCAAAAATAAAAAAGCTCCAGATGGTAGTCTGAAGCTTCAATGTTTTTCGGTAAATGTGTGTTGTTCTAGGTAAATATCTTTTAAACTTCCTTCTGCACCTTTGGTTCATCGGTGCCTTCCTGTCCGTTTTTAAATTCTTTAATCCCTTTTCCAAGGCCTTTCATCAATTCCGGAATTTTTTTTCCGCCAAATAATAAAAGGATGGCAATGCCTAAAATGATCATTTCTGGCCCGCCTAAAATGGCTGTGATGGTTGTGTTTAACATTTCTTCAGGTTTATATTTAGGTTATTCGCTAACGAATACAATATTATATACGATCGATAACTGTCGACGGTTTTTGATTAATCAAATAAATTTATCTCAGGCAGGTAAGTTAAGTTGATGGTCAACTCGCTTCAGTAAATCATAAATATCAAAAGGTTTTGAGATGAAACCCTGCGCATCGCAACTTCTGTTTATTTCACCAATTTTTGCATGTGCACTCATCATTAGCACAGGAATATTTTTGGTAGTCTCTGAGGTTTTCAATCCACTACAAATATCTATTCCACTACCATCAGGCAGCATCACATCCAGTAAAAATAAATCAGGCGTAAGGTTTTTAGCATTTAAATTAAAATCTTCAATACTTGAAAACCCCATTACGTCATAATTTTCTTCCCTTAAAAGCAGGATAATTACATCCCTAATTCCCTCGTCGTCTTCTAGCACACACACACTTTTTCCCATCTCGTTAATTTTATTCTAATCCGTTACCAATTCAAATGTTTAAAAACCAATTAATTAACCGCTAATAAATCAAATTGTTTTTATTTATTTAGCACCTATTAGAATAAGATAAGAAAATGTAGTCCCTCATCATTCTATAGCTATCTAAAGCCTTTCAAACCACTTATTTTTCCCTTTGAGTTTATCTTCAAACATTTTAATAAAAAAGCCACCGATAACACTCCTTGCCGTGAAATTCTGTCTTCTTGCGTCTTTAGTTTCGTGCCAGTCGCTCAATGGAACGCGGTCTGGCGTTTCCACTGCATAAGTGTAAACAGGTTCGATTAACGTTTCAAAATCTTTTCTGTCGGATGCCAGCGTAGCGGTCCATGTAATCCAATCAGATTTCGTATAAGTTTTTCTACTATCTAATGGCAATCCGTATCGAGTTTGTTTCGTCAGATAAAACTTCACTTCCTTATCATATACCGACTGAGGAAATAATTCCAAGCCTAGTACCTTATCCCAAACGAGGTTATATTTCTGGCTCCAGGTATTTTTATCGTTAAAGGTTAATGCGTAATGATCTCCGGCATCAGCCAGACTCATCCATTTTTTCGCCATCTCCTTAGCCATTGTGGTGTATTTCGCCGCGGTTGCCCTATCTCCGATTTTTTCGGCCAACATGCCATAACCACCTAAGGCCACAATTGCTTTCACAGAAAGATTTGCGTTCCTGGCCAGGTGCCCGGCAAAATCATCTGTTGATAACTGATTAGCAGGATCAAGACCTTCTTTACTAAGGTATTCTGCCCACAGACTCAAGGTTTTCCAGTGTTTTCTTGCATAATCCGCATTGCCTTCAGTTTTGGCAATTGCCGCCATCAGGATTAACATATTTCCTGATTCTTCAATAGGCATATCTTCACCATAAGTTTGACCATTGGCCAATGGATAAGTTCCTAAATCATGAGCTGAATAAGGTTTAGCCCATTTTCCGCTTTCACTGAAATAAAATATTCCGTTCATCATACCTTTAACCAATTCCGGATTGTAGATTAAAAACAATGGAGCAGACGGATATGTGATATCAACTGTACCAATAGAACCGTTGCTAAAATTCTCTTTCGACAAGAACAACAATTCACCTTCCGGACTTTTCACCAATTTGTGTGCAGAAACAGCTTGCCTATAGGCTAACACACACAACCGGGCGTATTTCTCCCCACCGCTTTTAACAGCATCAGTATACAATTTCCGATCGAATGCTGCAGCTTTTTCCATTACGGCAGCATACTGTTTGTCAGCCAACTGTAGTTGATTTTCAATGGTTTCTTTACCACTGTTATTCCACCACGGCCTTAAGTTGGTTTTAAAATATTGTAAAGAATAAATATCATCGTATCCAAGTAACACATAATTTTCCTTTGTGGCAGTTCCAACCTTACCCAAGGGAATAACGGTACTTAACACCAGCTGCTTTCCTGTCATCGTTGTTTGTTGATTTGGCTTTCCAGTTAGAAAACCAGCTAAAGCCTCTCCTATTGTAGAAATGCTTTGAACACTTTTGTAAGCGGAAGGAGCCGCAACATACAGATATCCCCAATCAATTCTCACATCATCACCGGCTCGCTTAAGCATAGGCTGTTCGGTAGTTCCAGCTTTTAATATGGAGAGCTGCCCTGCCGCATATTTTTCAGCTTCAACAGGTTGGAATGGCGTATGTGTTGCAATATTTGTTGATGCACCGTAATAGAGTTTTACATCATGCTGTTTCCCATCGTTCGAATTAACTTTTGTAGCAATATAAGATACCGGACGTGAAAGCAAATCAAGATCATCCATTAAAAGTGGCGAAGTAAAGGTTAGCGTTAAATCAACTGATCCGCAAGCAAATGTGTAAATGGTTTGAAGGGCATTAAACGATAATGTTTTTTGCCTGGCTTCTACAATTTTTACAGCCGCAGCACCAGTCGGTTCTTCTACCAAACCGAAATCAAGAAATGAAGGGCCTCCGGTATTTTTGGCATAAACTGCCAATACATTTTTGCCTGTTTTTAAAAGTTTCTTATCTAAAGCGATGTAAACAAATTTTCCTTCCAGTTTTGGCACATTGTAAACCTCCTTACCATTCAAATAAACAATGGCGTTATCATCATGCCTGATTTTTAAAAAGATGGCATTATTGCTAATCTTATTGATGTTAAAGCTTCTTCTTGCCCAGATTTCATCCTTTTTCCATAATGTATTTACTTGCGATTGCTCGCTTCCTGCAGGCCCCAATCCTGTTTTCCATTCGGTATCTTTTAAATCAATATCGGTCCAGTTGGAAACAGGTTTTTGCTCAGTATAACGGATTTCCATCGGTTTTTCATCGGCAGTAGGCAAAATGGATTGATAAAACTTTTCTGATTGTCCTAAGAAATTGTAAACCTCTCCATCAACACTGATTAACCCGGTTAGCGACTGGTTGGCTCCTGTCCAGTGCTTCGTAGTACTTTTATTTAATGAATCTGATGATGACCAGATGCTAAAATATGGGTCGTGGGTAATTAAAGGGTAGGCAGGTGCGCTTCGCTGGGCAAAAACGGCAGTGTAGCTGACTAATAGCAGCACAAAGATTATTCTCATAATATATTTGGTAAAACGTTTAACTAGCCTCCAAAGTAAGGAATCAATCGAGAAATATCGATTTGTTTTCGATTTGTTACGTAGAGCCATCGGCGAAACGCGATGCAAATTTGTCGCATATGCCCTTGCACAAATGCAAATAGTTCTACTAATTTTATGTCATTAATTAATCTTAAAAAAATGAAAACTAAAACACCAATTACAGTTGAAGCAACAATTAATGAACCAGTGGAAAAGGTTTGGCAATACTGGGCAGCGCCTGAGCATATAACGAAATGGACATTTGCCTCGAGCGACTGGCATGCACCCTATGCAGAAAATGACTTGAAAACTGGTGGAAAATTTAAAACCAGAATGGAAGCTAAAGATGGAAGTTTTGGGTTCGATTTTGAGGGCACTTATAGCGAGGTAAAAAACCATGAACTTATTGAATATGGACTGGGCGATGGCAGACAGGTGAAAATCACGTTTGAAGAAATTGATGGAAAAACGAAAATTACAGAAACCTTCGATCCGGAAAATCAAAATCCATTGGAAATGCAGAAAAGCGGATGGCAGTCGATTTTAGATAATTTTAAAAAATACACTGAAGAAAACTAACACATATGCGCTTCCAAAAACCGGAAGCGCTATTCATCTACCTTTAGCCAGCCCGTGATGCTCATTCGATGCTTGTTTGTTACCAAAACTTCGTGATGCAGATCGGCACTTTTAAAAAATACACTTTTGCCGCTGTCAGGAGATATATGCTGCTGTATACCTTCCTGATAAATGCAAAGTTCTCCCCCATCTGAGGGTTTCCAATCTGCATTTAAATACATAATCATCGAGTACTGGCGGCTGCCGTTATTCCGAAACTGATCAATATGCTTTTTATAAAATGTTCCGGGCAGGTAAAGTGTGTAATGGAATTCGTAACCCGTAATGCCGGTATAGCAAGTTCGGTTTAAATAACTGACAAACTGATCCATTAAATCGAAAAATTCATTTTCGTACTGGTTGTCATGTTCCCTATCCAACCAGTAAATCACATCGCTCCTAATCAGTTTATTACGTTCGGCAAGGATGTTATTACCTATGCCTGCATGTAGAAATTCATCATTCTGAAATATATTATTCAGATTTTCTTTCAAATGGGCAGCGAGCGCAACACTTAAAAAGTTTTCGCTAATGCCCACCTGATTTGCGATAAAACTACCTATAAGGCAATCGAATATTTTTTCCAATAAATCAAAATGATTTTAAACAACACGTTTAAACATCACAAGATAGTCTAAATTAAGGCATTGATGCTATTTTGAATCTTTTATATTTGATGGTTTCTAATTTTGAACCTATGAATGCTATTTTCCCTGCTCAATACTCCACCCTTTCATCAGCTGCTTTAAATAGCTACCTCATTGAGGCATATGAGCTCGATAACGCTACCACTTGCCGTTTACTCATTAGGAATGTGAGTGACACTTATTTATTGGAAAATCAACAGGAAAGATACATTTTTAAGATCTATCGCGATTCACATCGCAAGCATGCTGAAATAGAAGCTGAAGTCGAGTTGCTAAATATTTTAAGGCAAAAAGGCAATTCCGTAGCCTATCCTTTAAAAGATAAACATGGACAGCAAATTCAACATTTCAACGCAATTGAAGGAATTCGAAATGGGGTTTTATTTAGTTACGCCATCGGAAATGTAGTACATGATCTGACTGAAGAACATCTGATTTCACTCGGTAATGACATGGCCAAACTGCATGAAACTACAGCGAACCTTAAATTGCATTATCAACGAGAAAAGTTCAACTTTGAAAGTACTTTAGCTGTCCCATTGAAAACCTTGAAAGTACATTTTAAGGAAATGCCAGAAGAATTTACTTATCTGGAACAACTTTCAGCTAAGGTTATTCAGAAATTTGAAGGTTTTGATACCAATCAATTTGCTTATGGCTACTGCCATTATGATTTCTTTCCTAAAAATTTCCACTTTGACGAAAATGGGAAAATTACTTTCTTCGATTTTGATTTTGCCGGGGAGGGCTACTTGATCAATGATTTGATGACGTTTCTGAACCACTTTTTCTTCCACCAATTAAATAATCGAATGAGTAAGGATCAAGCTGATACAGATTTCAACATATTCTTAAACGCTTATCAGAAAATTAGAAAACTTACACCAGATGAAGTTGCGGCCATTCCTTATCTGGGGATTACATTTCACATTTTCTTTTTAAAATTCTTTTACGACAATTATGATGATTGGTCGAATACATTTTTAACGCCCAGATATGTTAAACATCGTGTAGAATTGATCAGAAAATGGGAAGAATTGTATTGTAACTTTTAAGAACAGCGCTATTAATTCTCGCCTTGCTTGCCTATCTTGTATTTCAAAAAATCGAAACCTATGGATCAGAAAATTATCAATCTTTACGATGAATATACCCACAGCCAGTTAAGCAGAAAAGATTTCATGAAGAAACTCGCTGTAATTGCTGGCAGCACTGCCCTGGCCATGACTATTTTGCCCATGCTAGAGAATAACTATGCTGCCGCTGCCGATTTTAACAGCGATGACATCGACGTAGAAAATATAACTTACCCAGGCGTTGACGGCGACATAAAAGCCGTTTTGGCGAAACCTAAAGGCAAAAAGAAGCTGGGTAGTGTGCTGGTGATTCATGAAAATCGTGGATTAAACCCTCATATAATTGATGTTACCAAACGAGTGGCTGCAGAAGGCTTTATTGCTTTAGGTGTTGATGCGCTTTCTCCTTTGGGAGGAACACCAGCTGATGAAGATAAAGGACGTGAATTAATCGGTAAGCTCGACCCAGAGAAAAACCTGCAGAACTATTTGAAAGGACTGGAATATTTACGCAATAGAAAAGATGGTAATGGCAAAGTAGGCTGCGTTGGTTTCTGTTGGGGAGGTGGAATGGCAAATAAACTTGCCGTAAACGATCCAAATTTACAGGCTGCCGTAGCGTATTACGGTGCACAAGCAAATGCTGCCGATGTACCCAAGATTAAAGCAAGTTTAATGTTACATTATGGTGGTTTGGATGAGCGCATAAACACTGGTATCCCAGCTTACGAACAGGCTTTAAAAGAGAATAAGGTTGATTACAAAATTTATATCTACGATGGCGTAAACCACGCCTTTAACAATAACACCTCACCTACCAGATACAATGAGGCTGCTGCAAAACTGGCCTGGCAACGAACAATTGATTTATTTAAAAGGAAACTTGCCATTTTAACCAGATAGTTGTTAAAACAAATCTGTTTTGAGCATATCTTTTAAAATATTAGATTGAACATCAAAGTTATTGAGATGGTTTAGAAAGCTGATATCGGATATTTTCTGGTAGCTGCTTTCTAACAAATCCTGCACCTCTTTAGACATTGCCGTTTTCAATACAGCCGCATTACCTTTAAGTTTATCGTTTTTAAATTCCAGCTCCTGAACAATGCGTTCCCGCTCAGAAAGATTATTTGTGGTATCAAGATCTTTAAATTGTGATAAATCACAAAATAGAAATAAGTTTCTGGCCGGAAAAAAAAGGAAATGGTTTTGGCTATCCAGAAATTTATAAACTTCGATAATCATCTCTCCGGATTTCAAGCCAAGGTAAAATTCCGTTCTAAAATCGTATTTACAAAGCCTGCCCATCAGCTTTTTTTCGATGGTAGCGTAGGCATTTGAATAAACATTTTTTCCCTGAAAGTCAATCAATTTGGCCAGTTGATCGGCTGTTAAATCGAAATAGTAATCGTTGGCGTATTTAGCGCTAAATACATTGATATTTTTGGAAAAAGGAAAATCGGTGCTTAAATCTGAAAGATTGTTATACAACCTCCTAAGTGATTGATTTACCTTCAGCGATTGTTTTTGTTTGTCTTGAACAAAACCCTGTTGACTGGTAAGCATTCCTGCCATTTTATCAATCAGTGCCTCATTCAAACTGATTTCATCATAAATTAAAGCAACGTTTTTTTCATTGCTTTTTTTGATTTTCCGGAGCAAAGCGATAACGCTATCGGTAAACTGCAAATGAAATAAATCGAGTTTTTCAATCTCCAAATCTTCATTATTTGCAAATAACTGATGGATAACCTGAGTTCTCAAGAATATTTTATAGATAATCTCATCATCAAAAAACACAGAGAGCAACTGTAAACGGTTGATCTCTGCGTTTGATTTTCTTAAAATATTTGAACGGTATTCATCCATAGTTTAGCTTAGCTCACCCGCGTCACATTCTTTTTCAACTCGGCTTCTAATGTTTTCAATTCGCCATCGAGCACTTTTCTGCTTTGTGCACCAGCTTCATGAATTTGTTTTACTTCATTTAACGTTTCAATCAATGAAGAAGTGGTCATTTTTAACGTTTCCAAAGAAACAACAGTTTTTTCATTTTCTTTAGCAACATCGATACTATTTTGCTTCAGCATTTCTGCATTCTTCTGCAAAATGGTATTGGTTGTGTCAGAAATTTTCTTCTGCATTTCTACATTGGCCTTTTGCCTTTGTAATGCCACCGCTATGGTTAGCTGATTTTTCCAAACCGGAATGGTGGTTGATACGATCGATTGTGCCTTTTCTGCAATTGATGTATTGTTGTTTTGAACTACCCTGATTTGCGCCAATGATTGAAGCATGATAAAACGCACAATTTTCATATCAGCCAGTCGCTTATCTAAACGGCTGGTAAAGTCACGCAAATCAGCAATTTCATAATCCTGGTAATCGGCTGGTCGCCCTTCCATTTCTGCCAGTTTAATCTGCAGTTCGTTAAATTTCAGCTGACCGGAAATAATTAAATCCTCCATCTGATGGATATAACTCACATTGCTATCGAACATGGTTTGCAAAGCAGAATTATCCTTAATCGAATTCAATCGCCCTGCTTTAATTTTATTGGTAATCTTATCAATGTTATTTACCACCACATCGTATTTCTGAAATAGTTTCTTCACATCCACTACCAGATTTTTCAAAAACGGAATGCGGGATATAAAACTTTTAAAGCCACTTTGCTCCAATTCCGAAACATCGATATAGTTTAATTCGGTTAGCAATTCATTAATCAAACCGCCAACTTCACCGCTGTTGTAAGTTCTTACCGAGGCCAGGAAATCGTTACTGTATTTTTCCATTGAATTTTGCGCCTCACTTCCATAATTCAAAATGGAATTGACATCAGATGGCTCTAAAGATTTGGCAATCTCCCGATATTTTGCCGTTTCTTCAGTTGTAATGGCTTCCAGGTTTACGTTACCGTCTTTATCCAGTTTCACCGGCGTTAGGCTTGGCAGGGCAGCATTTGGATTAGTTTCCATAGTTTAATGTTAAGCTTTCAACTATAAATAATTTTGCGTTACGGTTTTAACCGTTTCTTCTAACTTTTTATCGCGAGTTGGTTCTCCGATAGCATTAAATTTCCACTCTCCGTTTTTCTTATAAAAAACGCCCATCACCATCGATACCGATCCTTTAAAAGCGGCATCATTGGCAATATCATAAGTAGCGAAAACTTCACTCACACGTTGGCTCGTTCCTTCATAAATGCGGATGGAAGCAAATGGAATGGTACCAAAATCTTGCCCTCTGAAACTGTTTAATACAAAAGCAACATAGTTAACATTGGCATCCAGCTGAGATAAATCCAAGGTAATTACCTCATTATCCATGCCATCATCTCCCCCCATATCACCAGTTAAATCATCGCCACTGTGTTTAACAGAACCGTTTTTAGATTTTAAATTACCAAAATACACAACTTCTAAAAGCTGTTTGTTTTCATTGTATAAAGCGCAGCTGGCATCTAAATCTACCGCTTCTTTTGATGAACCGAAACCGAACATGCCCTTTTTTTCAATGGCGCCCCAGTTAATGCCTACACAAACATTTTGAAGCTTGCTGCCATTTGTTTTTTCTAAGCTTATCCGCTGTCCTTTTTGAAGATTAATTGCCATAATATTATTGGTATTTATTTAAGTAATCCTGTAAACCGCCCTTCATCCCCATTCCAACTGCTTCGAATTTCCATTTTCCTTCTCGTTTGTAAATTCTGCCGAATTCAACAGCGGTTTCGATAGAAAAATCTTCCTCTAACTCATATTTTAAAATCACCTCATTTGTTGTTGCATCAAAAATGCGAACGAATGAGTTTCTCACCTGCCCGAAATTTTGTCTTCTGCTTTCTGCTTCATGAATGGTTACTACCACGCAAATCTCATTTACCTTAGCATCAATTTTTGTTAAATCCACCTTAATTTGTTCATCGTCGCCATCGCCATCGCCGGTTAAATTATCGCCGGTATGTTCAACTGCTCCATCAGGAGAAACCAGGTTATTGTAGAATACAAAATTTTCATCAGAAACCAGTTTTTTCTGATCATTTAAAATAAAAATCGAAGCATCTAAATCAAATGCGGCACCGGTTGTTGAACTATTGGTATCCCAACCTAAACCTATCGTAAATTTAGGAGCATCGATATTTTCTCTTTGCCCCTTTTGCAAATTAATAGCCATATTTTAAATTAATTTATAATTGTTATTTTTAATATAATCTTTTATGTGATGTAAATTTTTCGCGTAAGCATCAATTAAGTGATAGCCATTTCCTAGCGATAAATCGTAAAGTTCATTGATAAAATCATTTGACCTGCGTTCCAGGAAAATTTTAAAACTTTCTGCATCGGTATTGAGGATATACTTCACTATTCTGGTATTAAAACAAAAATCGCCACCGTTAATAATTTCCTCCAGATCGAAAATCGACTTCACCTGGTGGTAATTTAGGAAATTCTCTACGTTTGGATGAATGTTTTTGTTAACCAATTCGGCAAAGTACAACATATGCATCTCGTTTGAAAGTCCATATTCTTTCGCCATTTTTAAAATCATGCGTTCATGACTTCCTGTGATTTTAATATCATCTAAAAATAGCAGTGTTTTCCCAACCAGAAAATCTTTATCGATGTGAAACGAATCATTACCAATTAGCGTTAAACGTTCTTCGGCACTTAATTCGCCATAATCTTCTTTGTAGGTAACTGTTCTATGCACCTTGGTTTCCTGCACCTGCAAACCACCATTTTCTACCAACCAACGGTTCAGTTGAGAAACAAAATAGTTTTTCATCGCAAAGGTTGCGGTTGGAATAAAACTGTAAGGACTTGAAATGACAACAATTTGATCGGTAATCAGGTTATCGGCCAGGTAATATTTAATGAAGCCATCGGCCAGGTCTTTACCAAAAGACTTTGCGACTAGATTATCGCCAAATTTAAATCTACTGTAGTGATCTGGATTGAAGCCAAAATCAGTGGTATTATCAATTTTGTGGAGAGCGTAGGTGTAAGGTATCATGAAAGTAATGTTAAAATAGATTGATTGTTGGAATTGATCAACATACTGCTTATTCCAATAGCCTGAGCGCCACCAACGTCAGCATGAGGATTATCTCCAACGTGAATAATATGATTTAAATTAATTTCGGGATGTCTTTTTTTGTCGATTGTATTTAGCATCAATTCGAAAAATTCGGGATTTGGCTTCGACATTCTCACTTCGTCTGAATACAATTGAAAATCAATAAACTGATCGATTTGTAAATGCCTAAGTACCTGCTTTAAAGTTTGGCCTTTGATGAAACCTGTATTGCTTAAAATATTTGTTGAGCTAAAACCATTTTCTTTGATCTGGGAAAGCACCGGAATACATTGATCACAATACAATAACGGCATATGCTCAAAGAGTAAATTTTCCATTTCCTGGTACAAATGTGTCAGATCCAATTCCTGAAACTGAAAGTTGTGACCATTAATTATGCTGATCACCATCAGATACATTTCATCAGCATCAACATTTTTGCCTGTTTTTTCATTGATGGCATTCACCATTAAATCAACCTGCCGAAAAATAAGCGCTACTTCTTCAATACTTTTATTTTTAGAATTTAACTTTTCATGAAAGTATCTTGTTCTCTCTTGCTTAAACCTCGGGTTTGATTTGATTAGCGTTAACCAAAGATCGAATGAATAATGTTTGTAAAAAGCCATTGCACTTATTTCCTGATCTGCGTTATAAAATTCTAATATTACAAAATTGATTGTAGAATGAGAAATATTCGATTGTAAGTTTTATGACAGATAAGGTTTGTAATTAAAAAATTAGTTATACATCAAAACAATCGCTGCATCAAAAAGCTGTAACAGATGGTTCTATCCTTTAGAATTAGAAAAAGCCCGATCGTTACAACTTAACACAAATTTAATTTAGGTTTAACTGATAAATGGCTCCCTTTTCTCCAGCAAGAATAACTGAATTGCCTTTCTTTGCTTTTTGAACGGCATTGAAACTTTTATCGGAAATATGTTTCCAGTTTTGGCCTCCATCAGTTGATAAATCTGTGCCCGAAGTTCCTGTGGCCACAAGTATATTTTCGCTAACATAGGTTACACCAGAACGATAGCCTAAAACTGGGCTAATTGGTTTAAGCCAGGTTTTACCTCCATCTTTAGTTAGTAAAACATTGTTCGTATTAATTTTATCCTGAACATAATTGCCCCCTACAACCACGCCTATTTTTGCATTATAAAAATCCATCGAAAACGGACCTGTAGTTTCCTGCCCTTGCCAAATTGGACATTTGAAAACATGCCAGTTTTGGCCATAATCGGCAGAATAATAAATATTAGAAACCATGCCGCCTGTAGATATCCAGACTTTGCCACCCGGTAAAGTTTTGATGGTTGTTCCGCTGGCTGCAAAACCGGCCTCTCCTTTCACTAGCGGTAATTTTAAATTTGAGGAAATATCTTTCCAGCTTTTGCCTGCATCAACAGTTTTAAGCAACTGCATTTTATCATTTATCGGATCACCGAATATGATGCCTTTGGTTTTATCCCAAAAACCTAAACCATCTAAAAATATAGCTGAGTCGACATTTTTGTAATGTTCCATCCAGGTTTCACCACCATCGTTAGTTTTTAAAACATAAGCCGGCGAGCCAGCATTTACAACGATGGCTTTTTGATCATCAAAGGCTTCGATATCCCTGAAATCAAGTTTTTCATACCCCTTTGGTTTAATCCACTGCCAGGTGTTGCCGGCATCAACCGACTTACCCACCATTCCATTGCTCCCACTTACCCATATAATTTGATCCGTTACTACACTTAAACCCCGCAAGCTTGTTTTTGCACTTTCATTAAGCGGCTTGAAAGAATATGTTTGCGCAACGCAAAAAAAAGGTGCCATAAAAAGGCACCATAATATTTTCTTCATCTGTTTTTTTTTGAGGTAAAGAATGGCTTAATCTTAACTTGCTCTGTCTAGATTAAGTATCAAGTTACTACATTTTACTATTTAACCCTTCTGAATGTTTCTGAGCGGCCAAGTAATGAAATACCAACATATCCACGAACATTAAGCACATCATTACCTTTCAAGGTCATGTTGCAGCTGTAATTTTTACCGCTTTTCGGGTCATATATTGTTCCATCAGTCCATTTTCCATCTTCATAAACAAAATCCCTTAAAATTTCTAAGTTAAGAAGTGGTCTTTTTTGCAGGGCCTCATTTGGGTTTTTAGCATCTAACTTTGGTTTCCCGTTTAGGTTAGGTTCTTTCATCCATGCCAGTTTACCAAAATATTTATCACCTTTTTTGTAAATCTCAATTTGTCCTTCTCCAGATGGATTTAGCCACTTACCAACAATGGCATCTTTACTTTGAGCAATGGCTGAAAACGACACCGCTACAAAAAGCAACATTAAGAATGGGATTTTTCTCATATTTTTTATTTCTAGTTAGTTTTTAAAGATAGTTAATCATCTCTTATAGTGAAACAATAAATAAAGCAAAAAAGTATGAGAAAGTTTTAAAATGAAAGAAAAATTACTTAGAGATAATGGGTAGATATTTTTGGCGATAGGCATAAAACAGAAACAGATTGAAAACCAACATTACGGCAACCATCGGCAATTCTTTTGGCCCAAGAAATGCGTGGTACAGAAAAATGTTTAACGTAACCGGAAAAATAATGATGGCTGCAAGCGGCGCTGTTCTACCAATTAAAAGCATTAAACCGGCAATTAATTCGGTTACTTTAATTAAGGGAAACAAATATTTTGTTACCATAATGCCCGACATAAAAGTGGTTTGGTCGGCAGTCATTTTAGGCATTTCACCCATCTGAATATTAAAAAGAACGGGTACAGAAGCAAAGATATACATGCCCCCTAATAGTACACGGATAATGATGATCGCAATTTTCATGTTTGTAAGTTTTAATTTTTATTTTTTTTAAAGTTTTTATCAAGCAATTAATGAATTTTATCGTGCTGGAAGTTTTATCCTGGTATCGCAGCATTTTTGCAATTAACTTCTTCCCTAGTATTCCATTGAATGGCAAATAGCCATTTGCGGGGCGCTAAATCTCCCATGTAATGAGTTGTTTAGTATAACGAAGTTATTTAGTCAATTGAATATTCATCCACGGCTGCCATTGGTTGTTCACATACCGTTCCCAAACACCTGTAATCTGGTTACCCTTAAAATTCCCCTGAAATCTTTCGTTATCTCCAAATATGAGAATAATATCATCGAAAATTTTCATTGATGAGATGGTAATAGCACCATCGCTTCCAAATGACTGTGCCCTAAAAACATCATCCATATCATCATAATGAATAATCTCAAGATTACTAATCTTTTCATCATCGATTTGTACATTCACCTTGTGCATTAGGAAAAATGCACCTTCTATCCATTCATAAATGTCAGTTCCCTTTATCAAATTTCCATCTTCAGTTTTACCTTCAGTAGTCCAATGGCCAATAAAAGGGGCTAAAAGTTTTAGTTTGTCGTTCCTCATTGCTGAGATAATTTATAACTAATTTATTAAAAAAATCTTGTTGAAATGTGTGGTAGATATCTCTCAATACACCCGGTAGACTATAAGCCTTTACATATAACTCATGCCAGGATAACCAAGCAACCGTCGCCATAGCGCAATTTGCCCAATACAGTTTGCTTCGCGATAGCTGGTGAAACTAATCATATCGAAAAGGGTCATCTCCATTCCCGGCATTTCGATGTTCTCATTTAGCTTTTCGTCAGAAGCATTGAGCAAGGCATCATATAATAAGGGCGAAATCCGCTCCCAGTCTGCCTTAAATTCTGCTAATGTTGGATAATCAGCGTCGTCTATAATTCCGTGGTTATCTCTAAATAATTCGCCTGTTGATGAGATAACGTTAATACCAAAAGATTTCGCTAAAAAATAACGGCCTGAAATTACACTACCCACAATCCAGGCGATGTGGTTTGCCTTGGTATTTAAACGTGTTTGTGCATCTTTTTCATCAATCCCATCTAATGCCCTTAGTAAAAAATCTGTTTGCTTTTCGTAGAGAACCATTATTCCATATAACTTACTGCTATTTGGTTGTGCTTTCATAATTGGAGGTTTTTATTTAATAAAGATATTTGGTTCGCTGCATAAAACCGATAGCTGTTGAAGTCAATATTAGGGGGCATTCAAGACAACTTCGACCAAAGAAAGCCTATTCGCCCTTTTAAGCGAGCTACCGGCATCACTATTTAAAACTTACAACCAACTAGCAGTAAAGCTGTTAAAAAATTTCTAAACAGAACTACGCACCAAACAAAGGTAATAATCTGCAATTCCGATTATAACGATTCATGGCTTGCAGAAATTTTTGCAGTGATGCCCCATCCTGATACGACGAAAAATTTCATTGAAAGTTAAGCAAGGGTTATTTATGCTTTTGTGTGTTGTATTATCGCTTTTCAATTGCGAAATTTGCGCTATAAATGAACTTAGAAAACGAATTTGGAGAGCGGAAGTGGGACAATTTTGGTGGAGTTTCTCCGCTAATAGCTGTGTTCAAGTCATATCATCCCTTAAATCCCGAGATTGAAAAAATTATTAATGAACAGACATTTCCTGTCAGGTTCGATAAACACAATCATATTGCATCGCCACTAAAACCTAACCGGTTTATCTATTTGATTCTCCAGGGTTCGGTGCATGGTTATATCAAAATGGAAACGGAAAAGGTAACTACCTGGATTGCCATTGAGCATGAACTTGCAGGGACCATTCGTAATTTGTGGACTGAGGAAGCATCAGATGAATACATTGAGGCCATTGATCCGGTATTGGCAATAGCAATTCCTCATGCAATGTCTCGCCAGCTTTATGAACAGTTTCCCATTGCAAACTATGTAGGCAGGAAAATGACAGAGATTTATTTTAAAAGTGCTTCGGAAAGGGCTTTTATAAGCAGATTACCAACAGCTAAAAAGCGTTACGAGCGTTATTTAGTTACCTACGCTTACCTTGTCGACCGTGTGCCGTTAAAATATATCGCCTCATTTTTAAACATGCGCTTAGAAACATTGAGCCGAATTAGGGCTATGATGTACAGAAACAATGATAAACTGGTAGTTGAGGTTTAACAAAAATGGCTTGCATTTATAGGCAAGCCATTTTTGTTGAAGCAAGAAGTACTCGAGAGGAGATTCGAACTCCCACACCCGTACGGGCGCCAGCCCCTCAAGCTGGTGCGTCTACCAATTTCGCCACCCGAGTAAGTGGAGTGCAAATATAATTTAATTTTGGATTTAGCGAATAGTGATTTACAATTCTATTTTCAGACCATCATAAGCCAAGTGAATATTTGAAGGCAAATCCTTTTCAACCACATCGTGTAAACCTAAATTATGACTGATGTGTGTCAGGTAAGTAGTCTCTGCACCAACCTTTTCAGCAAATACGATCGCCTCATCTAATGTAAAATGTGAAATGTGTGGCTCTTTCTGCAAGGCATTGATTACAAGTATTTTTGTACCTTTTATTTTAGCAAAACTTGTTTCAGAAATTGTTTTTGCATCGGTTATATAGGTAAAATCACCTACTCTGTAGCCAGTTATCGGCAATAAATGATGCATCACTTCCAATGGGATTATTTCTGTTTCACCTATTTTAAAATTTTCTCCGTTATTAACCGTGTGGAGTTTTATCTGTGGTAATCCGTGGTATTTAGTTTCCGCAAAAATGTAATAAAATTCTCGCTTCAAAGCTGTTTGAACACGCTCGGTTGCATAAACATCTATCACCTTGCCCAGCAGATAATTAAACGGTCGAATATCATCTAAACCGGCAATATGATCTTTATGTTCGTGAGTAAACAATACTGCATCCAAATTTTCAACTTTTTCACGAAGCAATTGGTAACGAAAATCCGGCCCGCTGTCTACCACGATGGTTTTATCGTTGGTTTCTATCAAAATGGAGGTTCTTAACCTGTTATTTTTTTTATCGTTTGATTGACAAACTTCGCATTTACAGGCAATTACGGGAACCCCTTGTGATGTACCTGTGCCCAAAAAAGTTACGATCATTTTAAATAACCTTCCTTTCTATTTGTGCGGTTTGCTGTCTGTATCTGCATCAAAATAACGCTGTTTGCTGTAAAGAATGAAAAAATTGTCTTTGCTTCTCATCTAGTAAATTTTCATCTGGACTGGTTTGCTTCACCAAAGTTACCAGGGCTGCAATCTTCCCCTCCAAATTCGAAAATTTATTCACCACTACGATTTTATTATGTTCTAACAAACAAGAACCGGTTTTGAAATTTCCTTTCTCGTAACGAACTTTAAAACCCATCGCGAAAAGCAACTGCTCCAGTTTTTCTAAAGTATGATTTGTTAGCGGCAATGACATTGGAACAAACTTAGAGAAATCTATGCAGCATTCAAATTATCTTTTGCCAGATCAGCAATTAAGGTGATACAAATTAGCTAATGATAAATTTAAACTTCCGTGTTTTTCAAATTTACATTTCAAAAAAAAACTGAAGTTAACAGATTTCTCCGCTACGGTCGAAATGACGACTTCTTGATTTTCCGTGTTTTCTGTGTTTCCGTGGCAAAAAACTAAAGTTAAAAAGATTTCTCCCTTACAGTCGAAACTACAACTTCTTAATTTTCCATGTTTTCTGTGTTTCCGTGGCAAAAAACTAAAGTTAAAAAGATTTCTCCCTTACAGTCGAAACTACAACTTCTTAATTTTCCATGTTTTCTGTGTTTCCGTGGCAAAAAACCTGAAGTTAAAAGATTTCTCCACTAAGGTCGAAATGACGACTTCTTGATTTTCCGTGTTTTCTGTGTTTCCGTGGCGAAAAGCCTGCAAACAAAAAAGGTTCAGCTGTTTGCAACTGAACCTTCAATACCGCAAAGCGGATAAAATTATCTTAAATCTACCACTTCAACACCTGGATATTTCTTGGCATCAAAAGCAAAGGTAGTTTCAGGAACGTTTACATTTGGCGAAAATGTTTTCACATTGTAAGTGTATTTATTGCCGTTTTTATCGAATAATACCACATTTGCAATTTGCTTAGCCGCTTTATCGATGCTTAAACGAACTTTGAAGATTGATTTCTTAGTATCAACCGGAGTTAAGTCGATCATCTGATAAGTTTTAGCACCAACTTTCTCGTCGCCTGTGTAAATGTACTTGAAACCTTTTTCATACACGGTAAAAATCTTCGCCGGGTTGATGGCATCACTATTTGGGTCAATGCTGCTTACCTGAACTTCTTTATCTTTTTTAAGGTAAGTCCATTGGCTTTTACCATCACTAAATAACTCCTGGTTAGTCATTGCAACTTTGTATTTATTAGAGTTGGCTTTAACATAGAGCGTACCTTGCTGGGTTTCTTTCACCTTAGCTTTTGGATTATCCAAAGTAAAAGTAAAATCGGTTTTTACAATATTGTACGACTTGTATTTTTTACTTACCTCAGCTAAAATTGCTTTAGCTTTCGCATCAGTTTGAGCATAAGTTGATGTTGTAAAAGCAACTACAACCATTAATGCTGAAATTAATTTCTTCATCTTGTGTATTTAAATTTTCTTTGAAACGTTTGAGTAAATTTTAAACCGTTGGTTTGATCTACCCCTTGTCGTCCATACTATTCAAGAATTGTTCCAAAGAATACTCATCGGGGTATAAAACTTCACGGGCTTTGCTACCTTCGAAAGGACCAACAATACCTGCGGCTTCTAGCTGATCGATAATTCTTCCCGCACGGTTATAACCTAACTTCAATTTACGTTGAATTAATGATGTAGAGCCTTGCTGATGCATCACGATAAGCCTTGCAGCATCTTCGAAAAACTTATCACGTTCATTCGGATCGAAATCAGCCTTACTGCCCTCTCCTGCCTCATCGATATATTCTGGCAATTGATAAGCGTCAGCATAACCGCGTTGATTACCGATAAACTCAGAAATCCGATCTACCTCTGGTGTATCAACAAAAGCACACTGTAGCCTGATTAAGTCGCTACCTGTAGATAATAGCATATCTCCACGACCGATCAATTGATCGGCACCCCCGCTGTCCAAAATCGTTCTCGAGTCAATCTTCGATAGAACCCTAAACGCTAACCTCGCAGGGAAATTGGCCTTAATTGTACCTGTAATGATGTTTACCGAAGGACGCTGGGTAGCCAAAACCAGGTGGATACCAATAGCACGTGCTAACTGAGCTAAACGGGCAATTGGTGCCTCAACTTCTTTACCGGCAGTCATCATTAAATCGGCAAACTCATCTACCACCAATACAATAAATGGTAAAAATCTGTGTCCGTTATTGGGGTTAAGCTTACGTTTGATAAATTTATCGTTATACTCTTTTAAATTTCTAACCTGCGCATCTTTCAATAAATCGTAACGCTGATCCATTTCGATACATAAAGAGTTTAACGTGTTCACCACTTTCTTTGTATCAGTAATAATCGCATCAGCTTCACCAGGAAGTTTTGCCAAAAAGTGACGCTCAATCCGGTTAAATAACGTTAACTCTACCTTTTTTGGATCGACCAATACAAACTTCAACTGGGCCGGATGTTTTTTAAACAGTAGCGAAACCAGAATGGAGTTGATCCCTACCGATTTACCTTGACCGGTAGCACCGGCAACAAGTAAGTGGGGCATTTTTGCCAAATCGGCAATAAATACCTCATTGCTAATTGTTTTACCCAAAGCAATCGGCAAATCCATCGTATTGGAAGTCCATTTTTCAGTATTTAAAATACTGCGCATCGGTACCATTTCCGGATGTTGGTTTGGTACCTCGATACCAATTGTTCCTTTACCAGGCATTGGTGCGATGATACGTATACCTAAAGCCGCTAATGAAAGGGCAATATCATCTTCGAGGTTTTTAATCTTCGAAATCCTTACTCCAGGAGCAGGAATAATTTCATATAAGGTTACTGTCGGACCAATTGTAGCTTTAATCTTATCAATCTCAATATTATAATGATTCAGCGTTTCTACAATCTTATTTTTATTTGCTTCTAACTCTTCGGCATTAACAGAAATTTTATTGGTGCCGTAGTTTTCCAGCAAATCAACAGTTGGGTATTTGTAGCCTGATAAATCAAGTTTTTCATCATAATTACCAAACTGCTCTACCAAATCATCTGATTTTTTCTCTTCTTCAGTCTTCTCAATGGTAAAAGCAGGTTCCTTTTCCTCCTCTTCAATAGCCGGCTCAACCGTTAATGGCATGGCTGAGGCAGCTGCCGCAGAAGTAGTCAGAGGTAAATTAGTGGCTAAAGGCGAAAGCGTTACGGGTGTAACAACTTCTTCCTCCGCAGCCTTTTCTTCGTAGCGATTGGGCTGTATAACTACGTTTTGTTGCTTCCGTTCGTGATTAACAGTTGGTTTTTCACGTACAGGGAATTCAATTGGGTCTGCAACTTCCTCAACTTCCCTGTTCTGCGCAAACTTCTCACGAACTTCATTTACGTATTCTGGTGTTTCATTATCCAGATAAACCTCCTTTTCTTTGCGTTCAGGAAATTTAAAATCGATGTTATAGGCGATGATTAAAATCGTTAAACCGGCAAAGGCGATTAAACCTGCAACACCGGCAGCGCCAATTTGTGCTGCAAGCAGTTTGTTACTCCAATATCCGAATTCACCTTCAACATAATGTGGCGATTCTGACCAGAAACTGTGGGCAAAACCTAAGGTTAACGAAATAAATAACAGAAAGAAAAAGCTGTAACCCAAGGTTTTTGAAATGGAAAGAATTTTAACCTTGAACAATAGCCTGTAACCAATGATAAAAAATGCCAAAACGAATAAAAACGAGGCAATACCAAACCACTCATAAATAAACTGGTGTGACAATAAGGCCCCAAATTTTCCAAGCCAGTTTTGTACTACCGGAATAACAACGCCCGAATCCTTAAGCTCTTCGGCAGTTTTAAAAAGGTTTCCCCAACCCCCATTTGCATCGATTACATAGCTTTGATCATCCTGCCAGGTGAATAAATAGGAAGTGAAAGCAATTAAAAAGTAAAGTGAAAGTATAACAAAAAATAAGCCTACAATTTTAACTGCACGACCATCCTGTAAGTCGAAACTCGGCAGGTATTCTCTTTTTTCTTTTGGCTGGCGACCCGATGATGGCCTGCCTGATGCATTTTCAGCACCTTTATCTCTAAATGTATTGGTTCTAAACTGGTTTCCCCTTACCGCCATTTTCTATACTGATATTAATAATGAGCAAATATAAAATATATAGTTGTATCTATTGAGTTTTTATAAACCGCTTGGCATAAAATTATTAAACTGCTATTAAACCTTAAGGGGAAAATATTGTCTATTCTTTTACAACACACACGTTGTACGTTTTGTCAAATGAAACGGATTTTGTTTTAGGTTTTAGTCCCGTTTTGCCTGGAGAGGCTAAACGGGATTTTTTTTCTACAAACCTAAATTCTTCGCTGAAAGGGCTAACTTAATCTTCGGTCTGAAGCTTATAAATATTCAATCCTCAAATGGGCAGCACGTCGCGATCGTTAAAATGAGAATTATCTAAGTCTTAGCAAAGGTTTAAAGCCCCAGGGATTATATCTAATCGGCTCATCTCTACAGAATATTTCAGTAAAATTTCTAATCGCTATTAATTTTTTGTTAATTTAAATCGATAATTTGAAAAAAATCAAACGTATGAGTATAGCGCAACTCGAAGAACAAATTGAATCAGGGAATTTAGCGGCTGTGAAAGAGATTTTATTAGAAAATCCAAATTTGGCCAACGTAAGTACATCGCATAATATTTCTCCGCTACTTTTGGCCTGTTATTACAAAAAACAAAACATCGCCAACGTAATTGTAGAGTTTGCAGATGATTTAACATTGTTTGAAGCCTGTGCGGTTGGTAAGTTCGACGCTGCAACATTGCTCATTTTTCAAAATCCTAACAGTATCAACGAATTCTCGGAAGACGGTTTTACCCCCTTGGGCTTAGCTTGTTATTTTGGGCACGAGGAACTTGCAAAGTTCTTAGTATTAAAAGGTGCTGATGTTAATTTGGCCTCTAAAAATGGATTTAATGTTTTCCCGATACATTCGGCAGTTGCGGCGAACAATATTAACATCACAAAAATGCTTTTAGATGCCGGCGCTTACCCCAACGTTTGTCAGAAAGCAGGTTTGGCTCCCTTACACACCGCAGCACAGCTAGGAAACATCGAACTAATTATTCTGCTTTTAGAACATGGCGCAGAAGTGGGCTTAAGGATGGAAGGCGGAAAATTACCTGCAGATTTAGCTGCAGAAAAAGGTTTTAACGAAATTGCTGAGATTTTGAGAGAGGATTAGTTTTGCGTTTTAAGTGATAAATTCCAATTAACCAAGAACGTATAACTTAAAATTATTCCCAAATCCTTAACCTCATTTTCTTCACGTAAGTTCTGATATCCAAAACTACTGCTGCGAGGAAATAAAACAATATTGGGAAACCAACAGCCAAAAACGACGAATAAATAAAAAACAACCTAACTTTTGCAGTACTCATATTCATTTTACTGGCCAAATAGGTAGAAACCCCAAAACTCTGTTGTTCGAAATAGGTGATGATTCTTTGGAACATGTTAAGCTTATTTAAATCCGACATATAATATAAAGAAAGCGCAATGATCAGGTATAATACTGAATCTAATCTAACAATAATATCTGGTTAAATGATAAACCAATATTACTTAATCTAAAATCAATTTCTCGAAATCCTGCCTGTTCTCATGTTTGATGAATAAGGTTTGCTGCTCTTCTAAACCCGAATATTTTTTCTTGAGTTCATTTTTGAATTTCTCAATATCAACCCCTTCATTTAAAATTACGGTCAAAGCATCCGCATTGCCTCTAACTTCGATAATTTTATCGCGATAAAGTTCTTTAAGTTCGTGTGGGAATTCCATACTGACTAAACCGATTAAATGATAGAAAGTTTGGGAAAACTTGAGGGTTTTAAGCCTGTTTCAAAATCTTTATCCCAATACCACAAGATAGGCATTTCTTTTGGTCGCAATAGTATTTTTTGAGCTGTAAAATTCCCTGTGATGCGAAAGCGTTATCTATCACAACGCCTGCTGAAGTAAATTTATCAGTAATCGCATTTTGTTCAGCGGGCAGGCTCTCCAGTAATTTTATTGCTCTATTGATATAAAACTGAGTTCCGGTATGCTTACCATAAGCAAATAAAAATAGTGCGACCGTATTTAACAATATATTATTGGCTGAGCTTCTGCCAATCTGAATGCTTACACCATCGGCTGGCTTCTTGAAATGATAATGGGTTTTCCAGTAATGATGAACAGGTAAATCATCCAATAACAACTGAAGTTGGGCTACCTCACCTATTTCCATCATTCTTGAGAAAAGATGATTTGCCTTTATAATTAACGCCGCAAATTGAGCCAAACGAATGGTTGGGAAATTTTGTGGACGCATTCGCATAAATTTCCAGATCGAAACTTCCAGGGGTTTGATTGCATATTTCTTCTGCAAAAATTGAAATTCTTTTTTAAGACCGGCAGGATAATCATCTTCAAACTGATCATTCAAAAAGCCAGCCGCACCAAAAACCAGTGCCTCAATTTGTAGTGGGTTATTTTTGTGCTTACCATAAATTTGTTGCGGAACAGCTTTAGCAAGCAGCTCAAAAGGCAATGCATTTACTTTAAATCCAAAATTACGAGCCACAAAGCGATAAAATGTTTCATCCCAATTGCCGTTTAACTCGTGTAGCGTTGCAATTACTAAAGCTGTTTTCTGCTCAAACCGTTCAATTAATGTTCTGGATAAAAACGAATCAATTAGGAGTTTATCAACAGCACCAATTTGAGCAATGCAAGGGAAATCCGTAAGGGTAAGAAAAAGTGTTTCGTATTTCTCCACCAAATCTGTAGCAATTCGATCTTTCAGCGGCAACACAGGTATAACAGAGCCATCAATTCTTTTTATTTCAACATCATTTTCGAAAACCACATGAAGAACTACATTTTCATAACTCAAATCATTTTGATGATTATGATTTAGCCAGTCGGAAGATTTAAGATGGATTTCGACATTTCCAGCCCAGAGGGTCTTACCGATTAATATTTTCGCATGATTAAAATCAGGACCTGCATTTTTATTCAGGAAACCCTGATGAAGAATTTTCAATTCTTCTCCATCGGCAGTTTGGAGTTCGTTATGATCAAACGAACGGAATTGCCAGACATAATGCAGGAAATCTTCCGGAAAATTCATAATTGAATATAATGAAATATTCCTAAAGGTTTTAAAAAAATATCCGTCAACCTGAATTTATTTCAGGCTCTTCTAAGATAAGTTGCTGATCCCGAAATTTTGAGACAGCATGACAATGAGCCGCATTAAACCACCTCTGCTTTTTTCTTATAATTCGTAATGAAAACCCCGGTTATAATCAAAGCGGTTGCTACAATTAAATCGATGTCGACGTGCTCATTTAAGATAAGCCATCCTAAAAATATTGCAATAACCGTATTGAAGTAAGTTAAAATAGAAACTTCAGATGCTGAAACCTTTTTAAGGGCATAGTGATAACAAAAATATCCCAGCACCGAACCAAATATAGCCAGGTAAACCGCTGCAAAAATACTTTCTGTTTTCCACGAATCTACATCAGCCTTGCCTGAGAAAATTAGAGCCAAACCGAACTGCACAATTGCCGAAAATACAAATTGGTAAAAAAGATTGAGGAAGATGTATTGAGGTTTCCCACTGTGTTTTTTTGAATAGATGGTTCCAATCGTCCAGCCTGAAACTGCAATAACTAAAGATAAAATCCCATTCCTGTAACCTGGTTCCAATAAATCATTTATTCCATCGCGAAAGATAAAAACGATGCCTAAGAACCCAATGAACACACCTACAAAGCCTTTTAAACTTGGCTTTTGAATACCTAAAAATACGCAGCCAATAAATACCAGCAGTGGCGATGTTGCATTAATTAAAGAAGTTAATCCGCTGGGAATAGTTTTTTCGGCTACCGTGGTCATGCCGTTTGCAACCACCACCATTAAAATAGAAAGCAAAATTTGTCTTTTCAAAGCTGACCATCCAATCCATTTCAATTCTTTCTGTTTGATTAAAATGATCAAAATAATTAAAGAAGCGATGGTTTGGCGGATTGCTGTGACATACCAGGCCGGAATGCTTTCTACTGCAACCCGAATACCAAGGTATGTTGTACCCCAAATTATGGCAACACCAGATAAGGCAAGGATGAGTTTTAAATCTATTTTGGGATTCATATGTGTATAGAGATTAACCGCAAAGAACGCGAAGCTTTACGCAAAGAAAAAGAGAATTTTGCTACGGCAACACAGATTTACACGGAATTTTTAATTGTATTTCAAGGCTTTATAGCGATACTTTTTTTTCAAGAAGAAATTTTCACACCTTACTTTCCGTGTCTTCGGCGCTTCCGTGGCAATAATAAATATAATAACTAAACCAAGTTTGCGCCAACTAAAATCTGCTCCATTTCCTCTTGTAACTTTAACGCCTCTTCCCTGGCCTTCTCAGCGAAATCTTCACCCTGGCTGGCATAAATAATCCCTCTAGAAGAATTAATTAACAATCCGCACTGCGAATTCAATCCATATTTACAAACTTCTTTTAAATCGCCACCCTGGGCGCCAACCCCAGGTACCAAAAGAAAATGATTTGGGGCCAGTTTACGTACATCGGCAAAAGCAGAACCACGGGTTGCACCAACAACATACATCATTTGTTCATCGGTTGCCCATGTTTGAGAGGTTTTTAAAACCTTTTCAAAAAGCTTATCTGCTCCTACTTCTTGTAATTGAAAGTCAGCATGACCGGAATTTGAAGTTAGTGCTAAAAGAATGACCCATTTATCTTTAAAAGTTAAAAATGGCGTTACTGAATCACTTCCCATGTAAGGAGCAACGGTAACCGAGTCGAAACTCATTTCTGAAGATTGTGCATTAAAAAAAGTTTCTGCATACATCGCTGAAGTATTGCCAATATCGCCACGTTTGGCATCAGCAATTGAAAAAATATCAGTTGGAATATATTTCCAGGTCTCGATTAATGTTTCCCAACCTTTTTTGCCATAACATTCGTAAAAAGCGGTATTGGGTTTGTAAGCAACGCATAAATCTTTCGTGGCATCAATAATCTGTTTATTGAACTCCAGAATCGGATTCTCGTATTTCAGCAAGTGTTTTGGGAGTTTATCTATTGATGAATCTAAACCAACACATAAAAACGAACGCTTTTTTTGTATCTGCTCAAAAAGTTGTTGCTTGGTCATATCAGGGCTTATTTGCTGCAAATATGAGGTTTTTTGAGTTTTCGAAACGAAGAAATAATCTTCACATTAATTATTTTTATAAACATTTTAAACTTTTTTTTGCGGATTACGTTTCAAATACATACAATTGCAACATAATTTCTCAACCGTTTATCTGAATATCCCAGAAAAATTTTATCAAGACTTGTTTTTTGTTACCATTTTTAGAAACGATTTATCGTTTTTATTCAGCTCGTAAACAATTATGAAACATTTTGAGTATATCAAATAACCAACTCATTAAAGTTTTATAGCCTAAAGAATTTATACACAATGAAACCGCCGGGCTTACGCTAACACATAAATTAGGCCTGTGCAGATTTATAGCAGGATACATCCGTTATAAACAAATGAAAAATTTCTTGAAACATATATATTTAGAATGTTTAGCAAAACAGAATTAAATGATAAGCTCACACCAGAATTACGTGAGCTTGCCAAATCCTATGGCATTGAAGGTGCCGAATCCTTAAGAAAAATTGACCTTGTTGAAGTTCTTTTACACCAGCAAGAAATGATAAGTGCCGCTAAAGGCGGGGCAGATCCATATAGCGAAAGTGAACCTGTTGCTGTTGCACCAGCTGCCAAAACCAAAGCAGTTAAAGCCGAAAAAGCGCCAAAAGTTACAGCATCAGCAGCTGCCACTGCGGCTCCCGAAAAACCGGTTAAAAAAAGGGCAAGGTTGAGTAAAGACGAACCTGTAGCTCCAGTAGAGAGAAGAAGAGATTCAGTTACTTTATTTGACGAGCCTCAACACCAGCAGCAACCTGAAAGACAGCCCGACAGAATTGTTGAATCGGAAGAAGGAAGTAGTAAGCCAATTTCTGCTTTAATTGAAGAATCGGCAGAAGTAATCCCAGTTGCACCAAGACAAAAACAAGAGCCGAGAGAGAAACAAGAAAAGCCACAACGCGACGATAATCGCCAGCAGAAACAACCTCAGGGCGGTAACCACCATAAAAACGAAAACAGTTATTCGAACTTAGATTTCGATAACGTGATTACAAACGAGGGTGTTTTAGAAATTATGCCCGATGGTTATGGTTTCTTACGCTCAGCAGATTACAACTATTTAACTTCTCCTGATGATATTTACGTATCACAGTCGCAAATTAAACTTTTCGGTTTAAAAACTGGTGATACTGTAAAAGGTAGCATCCGTCCTCCTAAAGAAGGCGAAAAATATTTCCCATTGGTTCGTGTAGAAACCATCAACGGAAGAATACCTGCTGAGGTTCGCGACCGTGTTCCTTTTGATTATTTAACACCACTTTTCCCAACGGAAAAATTGAATTTATTTACGGATAACAGTAATTACTCTACCCGTATTATGGATCTGTTTACGCCAATTGGTAAGGGTCAACGTGGTTTAATTGTTGCGCAGCCTAAAACTGGTAAAACAAATTTGCTAAAAGAAGTTGCTAACGCGATCGCTAAAAACCATCCAGAAGTTTATTTAATTATTCTTTTGATAGATGAGCGCCCGGAAGAGGTTACAGATATGGCTCGTAGCGTAAGAGCAGAGGTTATCGCCTCCACTTTTGATGAGCCTGCTGAGCGTCACGTAAAAATTGCCAATATCGTTTTAGAAAAATCTAAACGTTTGGTAGAAAGCGGACATGATGTGGTAATCCTTTTAGATTCAATTACACGTTTAGCAAGAGCATACAATACAACTGCTCCGGCATCGGGTAAAATATTATCTGGTGGTGTTGATGCAAATGCATTACACAAGCCAAAACGTTTCTTTGGTGCGGCCCGTAACATTGAAAACGGCGGATCGCTAACCATTTTGGCTACAGCTTTAACTGATACCGGTTCTAAAATGGATGAGGTGATCTTCGAAGAATTTAAAGGTACAGGTAACATGGAGTTACAGTTAGACCGTAAATTATCGAACAAACGTATCTTCCCAGCTATTGATATTACTGCATCGAGTACCCGTAGAGATGATTTACTATTAGATCGGGATATTCTACAACGTGTTTGGATTTTACGTAACCACCTGGCAGATATGAACAGCCAGGAGGCAATGGAATTTGTACAGGCACAAATTAAAGGTACCAAAAGCAACGAAGAATTTTTAATTTCGATGAACAGCTAGTAAGGTGTTAAAAGTTAAAGGTTTAAAGTTGAAAGTTTCGAAACAAAGATCCTGCCACTTTAAACTTTTAACTTTATACTTTCAACTTCAAAAAAATGAAAAGGCATATCCCTAATGCGATTACCTGTGCAAACCTGTTTTCTGGTTGTATTGGAATCGTTTTTGCATTTAAAGGCGATTTACAAACCGCAGCATACTTCGTTATTCTTTCTGGCATTTTTGATTTTTTTGACGGAATGGTTGCCCGTTTGCTGAATGTTAAATCGGCTATTGGGAAGGATTTGGATTCGCTGGCAGACATGGTAAGTTTTGGTTTTCTGCCTGGAATTATAATGTTTCAGCTTTTGAAACTAAGCGATTATTCTTCAGAATATTTGCCTTATTTAGGCTTTTTCATTACGGTATTTTCTGCCTTGCGATTAGCCAAATTCAACAATGATGAGCGGCAAACAGAAGACTTTATTGGATTAAATACACCAATGAATACCTTGTTTATATGCTCATTACCATTCATCGCTACCGATTATCCTGCAATAATCGGTTCTACCATCTTACTCTTAGCCATTACAGCTATAACCAGTTTTTTACTGGTTAGTGAAATCAAAATCTTCTCGTTAAAATTTAGTGACTTAAGTTGGGCAAAAAATAAAATCAAGTTTATCTTTTTGATTTTATCAGCCATTTTGATTGCTGTTTTGCAATTTGCTGCGATTCCGTTTGTATTGGTGCTTTACCTTACACTATCTATTTTACATTTCAGAAGCATTGAAGCCAAAAATAATTTGATTTAGAACGGCTGTTATTTCTTTACACAGAATTAATCACGCCTCTAAAACCTGCTGGATCATACAGTCTGCTCAGTATTCATGAATTTACGGTAAATAACGTTGCCGAAAAACCTTCGGTTCAGTTCAAGAATAAGCCGTGTTTTAAGAAAACACTACAGTTCTGATTGTAGATTTTTTCTTGCCGCATCGAGCTGGGCATAAATTTGTACCAGGATCACTTTCAGTTGATCTACATCTGCTGGAATTTGTTCTAAAGAAATTTGCTTTCGAGCGTTATGCTCAATGGATTGCACAAAATCTCTCACATCGTTTCTACCAATATAACTGAATGTAGGCTTAATTTTGTGCGCACAATGCCCAACCCTATCCCAGTCATTTTTGGATAACGCATCTTCTAACTCGGCAAGATAGAAAGGAGTTTGTTCTGTAAATGTATCAAAAACTTCGATCATAAACTCTGGATTATGACCAACCATTTCTGTAAGGTATGATAAATCTAAGGGATGATTATCATAGTTTGTCTGCATATTTCAAATCTAGTTATTTACAATTTCTTAACCTCTAAATCATCCGTAATATTTTCAAAAATATCAGAAATAGTTTTCCCCAAAACAGGATGCATCACATCGGGTGCAATTTCTGCAAGCGGCGCCATCACAAATTTCCGGTATTGCATTTGCGGATGTGGCACCTGAAGTCTGTTTTCGATATCAATCACCACCTCATCAAAAAGAATTAAATCGATGTCTATTAGCCGTTCTCCCCACTTATCTTTTCTTATTCTGCCTAATACTTTTTCAATTTCCAATGCTTTATCTAATACATCGATAGCGGAGAGTTTTGTTTTTACCGCCACAGCCTGATTCAAAAATGCTGGTTGATCGGTTTTACCCCAGGCAGCTGTTTCATACAAAGCGGAAACAGCGTCTATTTGGCCAATATTTTCAGCTATCAATTTTATTGCCTGATGCAAATTCGCTTTTCTATCTCCTAAATTTCCACCGAGTAACAAATAAGCAGTTCTGTACTCTAAAGCCGTATTAAGCATCATGTATTTTTATATCTTTACGGCACAAAATTAACATTTAAATGAAAGATTTTTTCAAGTATCTATTTGCCTCAATGTTAGGGTTTTTCCTTTCAATGGTCATTATTTTCATTATTTTCTTTGTAATCATTGTTGGGGCAATTTCATCTATTGATAGCGATAAAACTGTTACTATATCAAACAACTCGGTTTTATTTTTAAACTTAGATCAAGCCATAACCGAACGTACGCCCAAAAACCCCTTCGGAAACTTACCAATAGTTGGTGGTGATGAAAAAGACGGTATCGGGTTAAATGATCTTCTAAAATCTATACAAAGGGCAAAAACGGATGATAACATTAAATGTATTTATTTGAATGTAAGCAGTCCGAATGCTGGTTTTGCCACCATGCGTGAGGTTAGAAATGCACTGATCGATTTTAAAAAATCACATAAAAAAATTATTGCCTATAGCGAAGTTTACACGCAGGGTGCTTATTATCTTGCTTCAGCAGCTGATAAAATTTATTTAAATCCAGAAGGTGCTCTGGAATTTAAAGGTTTCAGTTCAGAGCTCACCTTCTTTAAAGGAACGCTGGAAAAAGTTGGGGTTGAAATGCAGGTTATTCGTGTTGGAAACTATAAAAGTGCTGTAGAACCATTTATTTTAGACAAAATGAGTGACTATAACCGCAAGCAGGTAACGGCATACGTGGGTGGTTTATACAACACTTTTTTAACTGATATTGCAAAAAGCAGAGACATCCAGAAAGACAGTTTATACAAAATTGCTGACGATTTTAGGGTTCGCCAACCACAAGATGCGGTTAATTTTAAAATGATTGATGCTTTGAAGTATAAAGATCAGATTTTGGAAGAACTTAAAGGCCTATCAGGAAGAACTAAGGACGAAAGCGTAAGAACGGTATCGATTAATGATTATGCTAAAAATAATAAGGATACTGGTTCAGGCAAAGATAAGGTTGCGGTAATTTACGCCAATGGCGAAATTAGCGGTGGCGAGGGCAATGATAACCAGATTGGTTCAGAACGTATTTCGAGAGCCATTCGTAAAGCCCGTTTAGATGATGACATTAAAGCAGTTGTGATCCGTGTAAATTCACCGGGTGGAAGTGCCCTGGCATCAGATGTGATTTGGAGAGAAATCGTTCTTACCAAAAAAGAAAAACCAGTAATTGCTTCTTTCGGTGATGTTGCTGCCTCTGGTGGTTACTACATTGGTTGTGCTGCTGATAGCATTTTTGTACAGCCAAATACCATAACAGGTTCAATCGGCGTTTTTGGCCTTATCCCTAACTTCCAAAATTTAATGACTAATAAGTTGGGAATTACTTTCGATGGTGTAAAAACTGGAAAGTATGCTGATATTATGGCAACCAACCGACCAATGACCGAAGGCGAAAGATTTATCATTCAAAACGAATTGAATAGAATTTATAGTGGTTTCGTGAGTCGTGTGGCAGATGGGAGAAAGAAAAGCAAAGCTTACATTGACAGCATTGGTGGAGGCCATGTTTGGATTGGAACGGACGCTGTTCAAATAGGTTTGGCTGATAGAATAGGAAGTTTTAATGACGCGATTAAAGCTGCAGCAAAAAAAGCAAAAATAAAAGATTATAAAGTAGTAGAATATCCGGATGTTGTTGATCCTCTAAAATCATTAATGGATGAAAGCACAGACAGAATTAAAACCTATTACACCAAACAAGAATTGGGCGATAATTACTTCCTGTATCAACAAATGAAAAAGGTTATTGCAAGTTCTGGTATTCAAGCCAGGATGCCATTTGAAGCCGTAATAAAATAGATTATGATGGAAAATGTAGGATGGAAAATGGATTAAACCATGTCCATCTTACATTTTCCATATTACATTTTATATTTACCATCGTACATTTCTCATTATTCAATTGGTTTCCACTCCGGGTGCAAGGTTAAATAAGTGCCATTAACCGATTGATTCATTGGATGAACGGTTAAAGAAATGCTCTTGCCTTTCAAAAATTCAAACCCGATTCCATCTTGCCTGGCATCATAAACCATTACCGTATCCTTATTTTGATTTAGATAGGATGAAACCCGCTCCATCGCAGGAAATTTCAATTTCGTATCTGCTTCAGAAAGACCGGTAGTAAAACCATCCTGCGTTCTAAATTTCGACGATGTAATTCGGATTTGCTTCACATCCTTAATCACCATGCTGGTGTCCCGGTACGAAGAATAGATCGCAAGTTCATCTTTTTGACCATTGCTCGAATCGTTGCTATACCAAATACCCCAGGCTTTACCCATTGCAGCATCACCAGCATCAGGCCGGCCCAGTTTCTCCCCTACTTCTGTCATATCTTCCCTTAGTGAAATCTCCCCGACAGATCTGCCTGGAACCACTAAAAAGCGGGAGTCTACTATTTTTTCTTGTCCGGATTCCAGATGTTCTAAAGAATCTTGCTGATGGTTAGAATTTTGAGCAGACTGACAAGCTGCAAGGCCAATGCTTAAACTTAAACAGATGATTTTTAGCGATTTCATTTCAGTAGAACAACACATCAATTATTTCTGTTTGAAAAAATACTTCCCTCCGATATTTTAATTCATTATTTTCTAATTTTACACCTTATGGAAAATAAAACCATCGCCCGTACTTTACGCCTTTTATCGCAATTAATGGAATTGCATGAGGAAAACCCTTTCAAAATTAAATCAGTAGCAAATGCTTATTTTAAAGTTGATAAGTTACCTTTCGCTTTAAAGGATAAGCCAGTTGATGAGATTGATAAGATTGACGGAATAGGCAAAAGTTTAGCGGCTAAAATAATTGAATTATTAGAAACTGGCGAACTTCAGGAACTCAAAAATATACTTGAGCAAACACCCGAAGGTGTAGTTGAAATGCTTGGTATAAAAGGCATTGGCCCAAAAAAGATATTAATCATCTGGCGAACCCTGGGCATTGAAAGTATTGGTGAACTTTATTACGGCTGCAACGAAAACCGCTTAATTGAGGCCAAAGGTTTTGGTTTAAAAACACAGGAAGAAATTAAAAACGCCATTGAATTTAAACTGGCTGCCAACGGAAGATTCCTGTTTGCACAGGTTGAAGCTTTTGCAAAAACCTTACAGGCACAAATTTCTGAATGGCTAATTAAAGTAGATAATCATTCGCTACTGGGCGTTGCAGGCCAATTTCGTCGTGCTTGTGAAATTATCGATGAGTTAGAATTCGTAATCGGCGCTGAGCATGTTGAAGACGTGCAGAAAAACCTGGAATCATTTGAACCACTTTCATTAATCGCCGGAGAAGATGCTTTTATCACGACAACAGAAACCGGATTAAGAATTAAAATTTTTGTAGTTAATAAAGTTGATTTTTATCTGGAATGGTTTAAACTTACAGGTAATGCAGAACACGTACAAAAAATTCTTGCATTAGCTGGCGAAGGGCCGTTTAGCAGCGAAAAAGAAATCTACAGCAAAGCTGGATTAGCTTTCATCGAACCTGAACTTCGTGAAGATTTTGATGAAATTGAGTTGGCTAAAGAAAATAAATTGCCTGCATTAATTACTTACGATGATTTGAAAGGCAGTTTGCACAATCACTCTACTTGGAGCGATGGCGTTCATACGCTTGAACAAATGGCCGTTTATTGTAAAGACATTTTAAATTTACAGTACTTAGGTATTTGCGACCACTCCAAAACTGCTGTTTATGCCAAAGGTTTAAATGAACAACGCGTTTTCGGTCAGCACCATGAAATTGACGAACTCAATAAAAAACTAACTCCATTTAAAATATTTAAAGGGATTGAAAGCGACATTTTAAGCGATGGTTCTTTAGACTACAGTGATGATGTGCTGAAAACTTTCGATTTCGTGGTGGCCTCCGTTCACAGCAATCTGCGTATGGATGAAGCAAAAGCGACAGCACGTTTACTAAAGGCCATTGAAAATCCATATACCACAATTTTGGGGCACCCGACCGGAAGATTATTATTAAGCCGTGCGGGTTATCAGATTGATTATAAAAAAATTATTGATGCTTGTGCAGCAAACAACGTAGTAATAGAAATCAACGCCAACCCGCTCCGTTTGGATCTAGACTGGCGTTGGCACCGCTATGCTTTAGAAAAAGGCGTTTTGCTTTCTGTAAATCCTGATGCGCATAGAACCGAAGGCTTCCATGACATGAAATATGGCGTTTTAGTTGCCCGAAAAGGTGGCTTAAGTGCAGATAAATGTTTGAATGCCTTTTCTTTGGAAGAAATAACGGATTATTTTGAAGGTAAAAGGTTTAGGGTTTAGGGTTTAGGGTTTAGGGTTTAGGGTTTAGGGTTTAGGGAAAACAATCCAGAATTCGAATCTGTGTAATCCCTAAATCTGTGTAATCAACCCGAAGGAAAATCTGTGTAATCAATCAATCTGCGTAATCAACCCGAAGGAAAAAATCTTTTAATATCTTTGCCCCATGATCAGTGAAATTGCCAACCGCATATTTAATCAAGTAATTACAGATTACCATCAATTCGATGATATAGACCATCCGGTTGAAAACCCCTACGATGCTGAAAGTTTAGAACATCTTTTATACATCAAGAACTGGATTGACACCGCTCAATGGCACATGGAAGATGTGGTTCGTAACCCACAGATTAATCCTGTTGAGGGATTAAGCTGGAAAAGACGCATTGATGCTCAAAATCAGGTACGTACAGATATGGTAGAATTTATTGATGGTTACTTTTTAAATCTCTATCAAGGAATTTCAGCGCTGCCAGATGCGAAAATTAATACGGAAAGTCCGGCCTGGGCAATTGACAGGCTTTCTATTTTGGCCTTGAAAATTTACCACATGCGAGAAGAAGCTGAACGTGAAAGCGCATCATCAGCACACCGTGAACAATGTCAAAACAAACTGAACATTTTATTGTCGCAACGCGAAGATTTATCAACCAGTATCGATGAACTATTGGCTGATATTGAGGCTGGCAAAAAATACATGAAAGTGTATAAGCAAATGAAAATGTACAATGACCCGAGCTTAAATCCGGTTTTATACAGAGAAAAAGGATAAAGGAGCAAGGAATAAGGATAAATATGTCGTCATTGCGAGGCACGAAGCACTCTTAATGCTATGATTTATAGCGAACTTTTTAAGGTTACTTCGTGCCTCGCAATGATGGGCGACTAACAACAACCATGTCAACAACCCAAAAAATTATCGTTTTACGTTTTTCAGCTATGGGCGATGTGGCAATGGTGGCTTCTGTTTTAAAAGAATTTACGCAGCAAAATCCATCCGTAGAGATCATTATGGTTAGTCGCGAGGCTTTTAAACCATTTTTTGATGGGATTAAAAACATGACTTTTCATGCCATTCAACCCAAAACCACCCATAAAGGAATCGATGGATTATACAAACTTTACCAGGAACTTCGAAAATACAAGCCGATTGCCATTGCCGATTTGCATGACAATTTACGAAGCAGGGCGATTTCAACTTTTTTTAGGCTGACCGGAGTTAAAATAAAAAGAATTGATAAAGGCAGAGCCGAAAAAAAGGCGCTAACCCGTTCTGTAGATAAAATTTTCAAACCACTGCGACAAACCGTAGAGCGTTATGCTGATGTTTTTAGAGAACTTGGTTTTGATTTTAAACTGAGCCATCAGCTTGATAAAGCTCCGCAAACTATACCGCCCCCAGCGACAAACTTATTTCAAAATAATAATAGAAAAGTTGGAATCTCTCCTTTTGCACAGCACATTTATAAAGTTTACCCTTTAGAAAAGATGGAGAAAGTAATAGCTGGGTTAAGTGCTTTAGGGTACGAACTTTTTATTTTCGGAGGAGGAAAAACCGAACAGGCTACAGCCGAAGATTGGGCAAAGGAATATGCAAATACCCATAATCTAATTGGCAATTTTAATCTAACCGAAGAACTTGCCATCATTTCAAACCTCGATTTGATGCTGAGCATGGATTCTTCGGGTATGCACATGGCTTCCTTGGTTGGTGTTCCGGTAGTTTCCGTTTGGGGGCCAACTCATCCCTATGCTGGTTTCTTAGGCTATGGGCAGTCAGAAAATGATTGCGTTCAAATCGACCACCCTGCCCGGCCAAATTCTATTTATGGAAACAAACCCTGCTTGTGTGGTGTTGAAAGTTGTATGGATTTGATTAATCCTCAAACAATTATAAATAAAATTAAAGAAAAACTAAATGGCTAAGCAATTACTATTGGTTCGTCACGGAAAATCGGACTGGGGAAATTTAGATTTGAAAGATTTTGACAGACCATTAAATAAACGTGGCAAAGAGAATGCGCCAGAAATGGCAGAGCGTTTGGTACAAAAGGGTTTCAAGTTTGATTTATTAGTGAGTAGTCCGGCGAAGCGGGCAAAATCTACAGCTAAGTTTTTTGCTGAAGCTTATCATGTTGATGATATTCAATACGAGGAATCTATTTACGAAGCGAATACCAATGCTCTTTTGAAAGTTGTGAATAGTTTGGATGAAAGTGCAGATACGGTAATTATGTTTGGGCATAATCCTGGTTTTACAGATTTAGCAAACGAATTAAGCAATGCAGATATTTATAATATTCCAACTGCTGGCATGGTGTTGATGTCATTTCCTTTTGATTCGTGGCAAATGGTGAGCAGAGGAACTGGAGATCTGGTTTTCTTCGATTATCCGAAAAATAGTGATGAGATTTAATTTTTAGCCACGGAAACACGGAAGACGCGGAAAATCGAGAAGTCGTCATTTCGACCGAAGTGGAGAAATCTTTGTAATTGATATTTTCTTTTGCCACGGAAACACAGAATACACGGAAATTCAAGCTACCGTCATCTCGAGCGAAGCCGAGAAATCTTTGTAACTTGAAAATGGTGTTAACCTATTTTAAGATCTCTCTTTTATACTTTTTAATCTAGATAACGGGAGTTGCAATAACCACAGCCCTCTGTTAGATAAACCTGATAAAACGAAAAGCCCGGAGTGAGGAACGAGCGAGGACTTGAAGTGATAGCAGGACTGAAAAATCAAAAGAACCACAGAACGTACATTTCCAAAAAAACAAAAAACAATCCCATTTGTAATTAAAAAGATTATCTTTGAACTATAAATAACGAAAGTCCGGCAATAGACATTTCGGTGAATTCTTAACCTCATCTCCTTTGGTTATTTCATAATTCGTATCGCCGGAAGATTTATCCATTAAATTATCTGTACATGAATTTTGATTATAATACTACGCGTAGCCATTTGATTTTATCGGAATATGGCCGCAACGTTCAAAATATGGTGAAGTATATTTGCGAATTGCCCACTATTGAAGAACGTAATAAATATGCCCAGGCGGTGATTGACCTAATGGGATTTTTGCAACCACATTTGCGTGATGTTGCCGATTTTAAGCATAAACTTTGGGACCATTTACATATTATTTCTGGTTATCAGATTGATGTAGAAAGCCCGTACCCAAAGCCACTGCCAGAAAATGCATTTAAAAAACCAGAGCCTCTTCCCTATCCTCAACAAAGAATTACATATAAACATTATGGTAAAACGGTTGAGAATTTAATTGAAAAAGCCATGCGTGAAGAAAACCCGGAGCACAAAAAAGCAATGGTTCAGGGCATCGCCAATTTTATGAAAATGGCTTACGTTACCTGGAATAAGGACAATGTGAGCGACGATACCATTATAAAAGATTTGAAATACCTTTCTGGCGGATTGCTTTCCCTTGATGAAGGTGTGAATTTGGCGAAGGTTGAATTTAGGGCGCAAAATCCTCGTCAGAACAATAATAACAACAATAACCGGGGAAGAACGAACAATAACAATAACGGAAAAAACCGTCAAAATAATAACAACAACAATAACCGCGGACGCAACAATAATAACAAACCTAAATATTAATAACCACAACATCATTCTGAACTTGTTTCAGAATCTTAAACATAGATGCTGAAATAAATTCAGCATGACGAATAGGTTAGCAAAAGAAAGATATATGAACGCATTTGAAATAACAGGCGGAATTAAATTAAAAGGCGAAATTACTCCACAAGGCGCCAAAAACGAGGCTTTACAGATTTTATCGGCAGTTTTACTTACCGAAGAGAAAGTTACCATCAGCAACATTCCGGATATTAAGGATGTAAATAAACTGATTGAGTTATTAGGCGACTTGGGCGTTGCTGTTGAACGCATTAACAAAGACACTTACACTTTCGAAGCGAAAAACATCGATTTAAACTTCTTTGAATCAGAAACTTTTAAAGCTAAGGGTGGTGGTTTACGTGGTTCGATTATGATTGTTGGTCCGTTGTTGGCTCGTTTTGGTAAAGCTGCAATACCTAAACCAGGTGGCGACAAAATCGGAAGAAGAAGATTGGATACACACTTTATCGGTTTCGAAAAATTAGGGGCTAAATTTGTTTACGACAGCAAAAAAGCCTTTTTTAACGTGGATGCAACCAATTTACAAGGCGCTTATATTTTGTTAGATGAAGCATCGGTAACGGGTACTGCCAACATTGTAATGGCTGCTGTTTTGGCAAAAGGAACAACCACCATTTACAATGCAGCCTGCGAACCTTACTTACAACAACTTTGTAAAATGCTGAACCGCATGGGTGCGAAAATTTCTGGCATCGGTTCGAATCTATTAACCATTGAAGGTGTTAAAGTTTTAGGTGGAACCGAACACAGAATGTTGCCTGATATGATTGAGATTGGCTCTTTCATCGGTATGGCTGCGATGACGGAATCGGAAATTACCATCAAAAATGTTTGTTATGATGAACTTGGTGTAATTCCTGAGGTTTTCAGGAAATTAGGTATTAAACTGGAACGCAGAGGCGATGATATTTATGTGCCATCACAAAAACATTATGAAATCGACACATTTATCGACGGTTCGATTTTAACCATTGCCGATTCTCCTTGGCCAGGTTTTACCCCTGATTTGTTGAGTATTGTTTTGGTTGTGGCTACACAAGCTAAAGGAAACGTTTTAATCCACCAGAAAATGTTCGAGAGTCGTTTATTCTTCGTGGATAAATTGATTGATATGGGCGCTCAAATTATCCTTTGCGATCCACACCGTGCTACAGTTAACGGTATCGATAAAAAATACAAACTGCGTGGTATCAGCATGACTTCTCCTGACATCAGGGCTGGAGTTTCCTTGTTGATTGCAGCTTTATCTGCTGAAGGAAAATCGACGATTTACAACATCGAACAGATTGAACGTGGCTACCAGGATATTGATACACGTTTACGTGCCTTAGGTGCGCAAATTAAGCGTGTGAACGCAGATGCGCCGAGCCATTAGGCCGTTTGGAGTTGAAAGTTTAGAGTTGAAAGACTAAAGCTTAAATAGCGTAATGCAAAAACGCCCGGGTAATTTCTTACTTGGGCGTTTTTATGTTTTAATGGGTTTAAGAAATTCGTCATGCTGAATTTATTTCAGCATCTTTCTTACATTAAGACCCTGAAATTAATTCAGGGTGACGGCCGTTGTAGGATTGCTTCATGCCTCGCAATGACGACGGGCTTAGGAAGGATCAGATTAGAGGACAATGAAACCCCTATGTCTAATTTTCTATTCCCTATTCTCTATTGTCTATTTCCAACTTCCCATCATCCATCTTCCCTCTCACATCTTCCATTCTCCCTATCCCGATATCGCGTTGATAATATCGTATTGCGTAATAATCTCAATTTTTCCAGACTCATCCTCTACTAAAACAGCAGAATTTTCCTTGTTTATTAATGATGAAATTTTATCAATCGAAGTGTTTAAATCAACAAAAGGAAAAGTAGCAGTCATAATCTCAGCAATTGGCGCCGATTTCAATCCAGGATTTTCCAATAAAGCAGTAAGGATATCACTTTCCGCAATTTTTCCAACAATCATACCTTGCTGCGTAACCGGAATCTGAGAAATATTCATCGATTTGATCGTGTTGATGGCCTCTACAACAGTTTTAGTGGCATCAAGCGTAACAATTTCCGTTGCTTCTTTTTTTGCGATAATCGATTTTGCAGTTAACTTCTCATCTTGCAAAAATCCACGTTCGCGTAACCAATCCTCGTTATACATTTTACCCATGTAACGGCTTCCATGGTCATGGAAAATAACCACCACAACATCTTGAGGTTTTAACTTATCTTTTAACTGAATTAGACCACCAATTGCCGCACCAGCTGAGTTTCCCACGAAAATACCTTCCTTACGGGCAATATCGCGTGTCATTAAGGCCGCATCTTTATCGGTAACTTTTTCAAATAAATCAATCACATCAAAATTTACGTTCGCTGGCAAGAAATCTTCGCCTATCCCCTCTGTGATGTATGGATAAATTTCATCCTTGTCGAAAATGCCTGTTTCCTTATACTTTTTGAAAACCGAACCGTAAGTATCAATTCCCCAAACCTGAATATTTGGATTTTTCTCTTTCAAATATTTACCAGTTCCGGAAATTGTACCTCCTGTACCTACACCAACAACCAAATGCGTAATTTTTCCCTCTGTTTGTTCCCAAATTTCTGGTCCGGTTTGTTCGTAGTGAGCTGCCGAGTTTGCTAGATTATCATACTGATTTGGTTTCCAGGAGTTTGGGACTTCGCGTTCTAAGCGAGAAGAAACTGAATAATAAGAACGTGGGTCTTCAGGTTCAACATTTGTTGGGCAAACGATTACTTCAGCCCCAAAAGCACGTAAAGCATCAACTTTTTCTTTCGATTGCTTATCCGTCGTGGTGAAAATACATTTGTAACCTTTAATAATGGCAGCCATAGCCAAGCCCATACCCGTATTTCCAGATGTTCCTTCGATAATTGTACCGCCTGGTTTTAGTTTTCCACTTTTTTCCGCATCCTCAATCATTTTAACCGCCATGCGGTCTTTAATCGAGTTACCCGGATTTGTTGTTTCTATTTTCGCCAGAATTGTACCCGGAACGTTCTTTGTAATTGTATTAAGTTTAACCAGCGGCGTATTGCCAATAGTTTCAAGAATATTATTATACCACATGCAGCAAAATTAAGCAAAGGCATTAAGTATTTTACAAACTATATTTTATTTGAAACATAATTTCGAATAATAAAAAAAAATAAAATTTTATTGCATAATCTACAAACATCATAGGCATTATAGATTGATTATTGGTTGAAATGCAATTATCGTTTTATCAGTTTGAAAAATTCGCACACCCCCACGAGCTGCAAAATTATTTTTTTTTAAAAATCAAAGCCTCGGACTTCATGGGTGCTTCCGTCCCGTTATCGCCTATAGTCCTCATTTCGCTGCGCTTCATTGTGGGCTATTTGGCTCTACCGGGTTTATCATGAGCAGTAAAACTTTCATAGTAATATTTGCAACAACCAACATGTGGTTAATTTTGCAGCAGTGGCACAGTTGCTACGCCAGCTTGTAAACTTTACCCGGTAATGAAATAATTATTCCTTGCATTTCCAGTGTGAGAATAACTATTGCCAGCTTGCTTTGCTGAATATTTAAATTAATGGCGAGCTCATCAATAGAAAGCTGGCCATTCTGCAAGGCATCAACAACTTTCTGCTCATTTGTTGTCAAATTAAGTTGCAGTGTAGTTTGCGCATGTTTCTTTTTTTCTTTCACTTCATTATCCCATCCGAGGTAATAAATTAAATCATTGGCATTATTAATCAGTCCTGCCCTATTGGTTTTAATCAAGAAGTTACAACCTTCCGAAAAAACATCATTAGTTCTACCAGGGAAAGCATAAACATCCTTATTGTATGAATTTGCAATCTCTGCAGTAATTAAGGCGCCACCTTTTATCGATGCCTCAATCACAATTGTAGCATCGGCAATTCCTGCAATTATTCGGTTGCGCTGAGGAAAGTTTTGCCGGTCAGGGTTAGTTAAGGTAGGAAATTCAGATAACAGGCCTCCGTTTAAAACCATCTTTTGTGAAACAGGCTTATGTATTTGCGGATAAAGCCGATCTAACCCGTGCCCTAGTACACCAACTGTTGCAATGCCTTGCCCAATACATTCTTTGTGTGTGGTAACATCTATTCCATAAGCCAACCCGCTCACAATTAAAACATCATAGGGTGCCAAAACCTCGCAAAGTTGTTTACAAAGATTTTTACCATAATCCGTTGCATTTCGGGTGCCAACAATACTAATGATCCGGGGATGATTTAAATCTGCCTGTCCTTTGAAATATAATAAGATAGGTGCATCAAAACAGTTTTTTAATCGTTTTGGATAGTTCTCATCAGAAAAGAACAAAACATCGATACCATGTTTTTCTACAAATTTAAGTTCTTCTCCCGCTCTTTTTAAGGCATCGGTATTTAAAATTGCCTCTACCGTTTTTTCACCAATTCCGGGGATTTGCAACAGCTGTTTCCTGGTTGCGAAAAACACAGCTTCTGCACTTCCACAATAAGCCAACAGATTTTTCGCATTTACCGGGCCAATAGATTTTATGAAAGTTAAAGCAATTTTGTGGAGCGTACTCATAATTTTTAGGTAAAGGGTAATAAATGCGGGATGATTTATTTCCTTAAAAACCGCCTAAAAATCGATATCTATCAAACTTTTAATGGGAATATGAATGTTGTTTTTGAGTTGAATATATTTTTCTGTTACTGCCCAAACTGTAGTATCAACTCGTTTCGGACCAATTGTAGTATTAAATGTGATCACCGCTTTTGATTTAAATTCATTACCAAGCCTTTGCGCCTCATTAAGCTTTGTTTTTAATTCAACAGTGTGGTCTTCTTGTGCATTGATGATATTTAAATAGCTTAAATGTTCTTTTTCTACAATTTCAATTGGCATAGTTTCTTTTTAACGATTAATGATATAACAAGCTTATCAAAATTTTAGAAAAAAAACAACCTTTAAAGATGATTTTGTTTAATAATTAAGATAAAAAAAAAGCTCCGATTAAATCGGAGCTTGATATTATTTACTTATTTAGTTTTAATTTTCGAGTTTCAATCATTCCTTTAAACTCATGATCTAACTGTTCGTTGTTGCTATCAATTAACGCTCTCGAAACGCCAGACGTGCTACTTAATGAATTATCTTTCAAATAAGAAGTAAACGCCCCTGTTGCCGAATAATTTAAAGCCTGTGCCAATAGCTTTTCAGAAGTATCACCAAAATCTTTTGTTAAATCATCAACAACGTCCTTATCTACGGTTAGTCCATCAAAATAATCACCAAAATTAGCCTGGTTTTTAGTTTGGAATTGAGGAATGTACAAATCCTTTTTATCAATTCTGATCGAGAAGAAACCAACTGGTTTACCATAAGTTTTTCTGCCGATTAACTTCACATCCATCACAGGTTTAAGGTTGTTAATCAACAGTTCGCTAGCCGATGCGGTACCGCCGGCTACCAAAAAATAAACTCTGGTTAATCCATTTAAGCTTCCTCGCTTGGCAAAAACCTCCTGATTGCCTGCAGCAGCCGTGGGTTTGTATGAATAATCGAAAAAGGAATACAATCTGGTTACGCCATCACTTCCCTTAGCATAAAACTTTTGGTTTTGAAGAATGGTAGCCTGGGCATCTTGCATGGTTTTTGTCCAATATGTGGTATACATAATCTTTCCATTTTGCGAAGATGGAGCAATTAAATTAGTAAAAGCTTCTGCTGTAGAAACTGAGCCTCCACCATTATAACGTAAATCAACAATTAACTCTGTAACCCCATCAGAAGTGAATTTAGCAAAAGCTGCATCCAATAACGGAACAGAGTTGGTGGTGAAACTATTAAACACGATGTAACCAACTTTTTTAGCTCCGATAGTATAAGTATTTGAATACAAAATCGGGTTGATGTTGTAACTTGCTCTGTTGATAACTAAATCTTGCGAAGTACCATCAGGCTTTACAACCGTTAATGAGATGCTGGGATTGCTTCCAAAAATACCATCATTTAAATTATCAATATCGCTCTGACTGGTTCTTAACGTGGTTTTACCATTTACCCTTGTGATTTGGTACCCTCTTCTTAAACCTGCTAATCCGGCAGGAGAAGTAGCATAAACCGACTTCACACGCAATAAATTAGTTGCATCATAATTTGCCGAGAAACCATAATCGCCACTTACCCCACCCAACTGACCAGCAACCGTTCCATCATCGATAAACGAATATTTATCTTTTCCACCCGTACTTGGTAACGCGGCTAATGCAGCTAAAACCTGGTTGTCGCTCGAATACCTTCTTGGATTAAAGGTATCATAATCTGGCATACCCACATTCCAGAAATAGGTTTGCTTTGCATACAGAAATATCGAGTCCCTCGTCAGGTAGTCACGATTGGTTGTTGGCGTTTGGAGTGTATTTCTCTCAACAACAGGGCTACTCTCATTTGCATCTGGCTCAGCGTTGTTTTTTTTACAAGATGTCAAAAATCCGCTTACTCCAATCATCAAGAACAGCATGCTCTTGCTCACATTAACTTTTCTAAACATATTTATTTGTAAATTTCTAGTGACACAATATACGGCAAATTAATCATTTTGGATTGATGGGCATCAAAATTATTTGCACCAACAACTAACGCCTCATTGGCCGATAAATTGTTGTCATTTAATATGTTCTGAAAAATTTCTGACTTTGGTTGATTTAGTTCATCGGCAAAGAAAACCGTTAAGTATTGTTCCAATCCATTCCACTCAATTTGCCTAATTTTATTAAGTTGCTGCTCAGGATCTCCGGCGGTAACGATAAATATTTTCTTGCGGTCAACAACCAATTCCTGAAGAAAGTTGAGCACGTTTTTAAACAATAACAGCTTTAGTGGTAATCGGGCCGTTTGATGAAGTAAATCGAAGTTATGTTTGTACTTCAAATCGATATCAAAAGCCTCTGCAGTTTTATTGAACAAATTTTCAGGTCCGTTCTGCTCGAACTCATTTTTCATGAAACCGAGTATTGCTTGGGCATTTTTCAGTTCGCTGTACTCTAAAAATTGAGCAAAAAGGTAATAAACCTGAAGCAGGTAATCTTTTTCCGGGTACAGTACATCGCCTAATTCGAAAATTACGGCCTGCTTATCTGCCACGAGTTGGTAGGCATTCATAGCTAAATTGTAAATAATTTTAAATCGTTGCTCGGCTCATTGTAGCCAAAAACGCCATTCAGTTCCTCTTCCTGTTTGATAAAGATTTCACCGCCACTGGCAAAAATACATTCACCTTTAATAAACACGGCAAAATTTTGAAAACTAACCGTCGCTGGCAGCAAATATTTCGACATTGAATCTGCAGGTGGCGCTAATACTTCGATATTATACTCGCTAAACAAAACTGCCGATTTAGCCAATGGCTCAACCTCGTAAGTATGCAGCGGTATTACACAATCAATGGCTTCAGTGATACAGAAATTCAACAAAATATGCGCAATACTATCCCGATTTAATGCACCAAGAGATGTAAATGCATAATTTTCTGTTACAATTCCTGGCACTTCGCCATAATCAGCCAGCAGTACAAAATGAGTTGGAAAGGCCTTCATTAATTTGAGGGCTTTGGCATTATTTCCTCCTGTAATTAGTATTTTCAATGTTTAAATATTGTAATGTAAATTTGAAATGCTCAACAGTTTAATTGCTTGGAGAGCTAATATATTTTAAATGGTTATTGATCTCAAACAATCAATCCATCTTTCATGGTCACTACCCGATCACTGGTTTTAGCTAAATGCTCATTGTGCGTAACAATTACAAAAGTTTGCTGAAAGTTATCTCTTAGGGTTACAAAAAGTTGATGTAATGCCGAAGCATTCTCAGAGTCTAAATTTCCGGAAGGTTCATCTGCCAAAATGATGGATGGATTATTAATCAATGCCCGTGCAATGGCCACCCGTTGCTGTTCTCCACCCGATAGTTGATTGGGTTTATGATGTGCCCGATCTTTTAATCCAAAGAGATCAAGTAACTCGAGTCCTCTTACTTCCGCTTGTTTTTTATTTGTTTTAGCAATAAAAGCCGGAATACAAATATTTTCCAAAGCACTAAATTCGGGTAGCAAATGATGAAACTGAAAAACGAAGCCAATATTTTGGTTTCGGAATGCACTTAACAACTCTCCACTTAGCTTACTTATAATTGTGCTCTTTAGTTCTACCTCACCGTCATCAGGTTTATCAAGCGTTCCTAAAATGTGTAACAAAGTACTTTTACCTGCTCCTGAAGGCCCGATAATGCTGACAATTTCTCCCTTCTGTACCTCGAAATTTACACCTTTTAATATTTGTAAATTTCCATACGATTTTCTGATTCCAGTGGCTTTAAGCATGGCGTAAAATTAGTTAAAAGTTTTAAGTTGAAAGTTATAAGTTGTAGGTATAGCGCAAAAAATGCTCATAAAAAATCTGTGCAATCTTTAACTGTGTAATCAACCCAATGGAAAAATTAACAAAATCATTTTCTAAAAAGTTTGCATTTATCAAATTCTTATTTAACTTTGAAAAACAAAGCACTTTCAAAAATGAGTAATTCAGAGGAACAACTAAAAGCATTAAAAGACATCAGGCAAATGATGGATAGATCATCTAGATTTATTTCTTTAAGCGGTTTATCGGGTGTTTTTGCAGGTTTTATTGCATTGATGGGTGCTTATTTTGCAAATGATGAAATTGAAAAATTTATTTCGAAACGAGGCTACAGTTATGGTGTAGAGGGTGAAATAGATCTGGAATATAATCTCATTAAGCTAGGTGTTTTTGTGTTAATCATTGCTTTAGCTGGTGGAATTTTATTCACATACAGAAAAAGTCAACGAAATAATCTCCCGATCTGGGACAAAACGTCAAAGTCATTGTTAGTCAATTTAGCTATTCCATTGGTAGCAGGCGGATTATTTATCATCGCATTGCTGATAAATCACGCACATACTTACGCCATCATTGCTCCCTCTTGTTTAATTTTTTATGGTTTATCACTAATAAATGCAAGTAAATATACCTTTAGCGACATCAGATATCTTGGTTTTTTAGAGGTTATTTTAGGCTTAACATGTATGTTTTTTGTGGGTTATGGATTAATATTTTGGGCATTTGGTTTCGGTATCCTTCATATTATTTATGGATTGGTGATGTATTTTAAATATGAGCGAGGTCGATAACAATGAAGAACCCAATTGCAGATCTTAATAAAATTTTCGACAGTCGTATTCGGCTGGGTGTGATGTCGATGCTTGTTGTAAATGATGAAATTAGTTTCAACGATTTGAAACAAATGCTCGAACTAACAGATGGAAATTTAGCCTCGCACCTGAACACCCTTGAGCAGGCTGAATTTATTAAGGTTTACAAAGGCTTTATTGGAAGAAAAACCAGTACCACCTACTCCATTACACCATTAGGGAAACAGGCTTTTAAAGCACATTTAGATGCGCTTGAAAAAATGATAAATAAACTTTAACTATTTTTTTTTAATCATACACTTTGAAATTCAAAGCACTTTTAAGTATTAGAATGAAAGATTTACCAGAACCTAAAATTATTGAAACCTGCCAACGTATTGCAATTATTTCAGCAGCTATTGGCACAGCTATTTTCGCTTTTTACATTTTTTCGAAAATTGGAGAAACCCTGTTTTTTGGTTTAATGTATATCGCTGCTGCCGGCCTGATAAATGGGATTTATCTTATCGTCTTAGGTGTATCGTGTTTTATATATAAAGCTCATTGGCGCAAAATTGTAACTACTATGGTTTTCATGCTCGCTAATATCCCGCTTAGCATTATCTACAGTCTTATCGCATTCAAATTATAACAGAAATGAAAACAAACTCAAACTATCTCCTACTTGCCACTTTAATAGGCGGAATTATCTTCAACCTAATTTTTTGGTCAGAAAGACTGGCATTTAACCTTTTAATTTACAGCGTTTTTGTAATAACAATAACTGTTTTTAATAAAGAAGTAATTAAGTCTTCAAAGTTTAAATGGTATGCTCTAGGGCAGCTGCTAGCTGCAATACTTGTAGTAGTCAATAATTCCGACTTATCACTTGCGAGCTATTATGTAAGCTTGCTTTTGTTTATTGGCTTTTCACATTATCAAACTATTAGATCAGTTTGGGTAGCCATCATGGCAACAGCGCTTCAAATCATTGCCATACCAGCAACTGCCTTCAAACGTTTATCGGAAGTTGAAATTGGAAATTTCAAAATCAAACCAATATTAAGGCCATTAAAATACATTATTCTCCCACTAATTATTGTGTTCATTTTTATCGGCATTTACAGTGGCGCTAATGAAATTTTCGAAAAATATGCTTCTGAATTTGGAGACAACATAACAAAAGCATTGACACAGGTCTTTGGTTTTTTATTTAATGATTTAAGCTTCGAACGCTTCATTCACTTTTGTTTAGGCTTAGCTTTAACCGGTGGATTACTCATCACCTTTTATGATCGCGTTTTCGAAAAAATAGAAGCAAATTTTAGCGAAGAGTTGCTCCGCAGAAAAAATAAAAACAGGATAAAATCACTTTGGAATGAGATAGCGTTGGTATTTGCGGGAAGGGTAATTTCAAGAAAAATGGCTTTAAAAACGGAATATATTATTGCAATAATATCTTTCACAGCCTTAAATATTTTGCTGTTACTTTTGAATGGAATTGATATCTGGTGGTTGTGGCTGGGAAAAGGAAAAAACCTTGCAGAAACCAATTACTCAGCAGAACTACATGACGGAACAAATGCATTGATCTTTAGTATCGTGCTGGCGATGGCCATTATTGTCTATTTCTTCCGTGGAAACCTGAATTTTTATTCAAAGAGCAAAACACTTAAAACATTAGCCGTTATCTGGATGATACAGAATTGTGTTTTAATCATCTCAGTTTTTATCCGCGATGCACATTATATTGAAGTTTACGGATTAACTTATAAAAGAATAGGTGTAATTGTTTTCGCCCTGCTATGCATTATCGGTTTAAGTACAGTTTACGTTAAGGTAACTAGTCAAAAAACCTTATTTTACTTGTTAAAAATTAACGGCAACATCTGGTACATTCTGCTCCTGGCTTTCTCTTTAATTAACTGGGATGTAACCATTGTGAAGTATAATTTAGCACATAAGGGAACCATCGCTTTTGATCCTGATTACCTGCTTTCGCTATCCGACAAAACTTTACCAGTTATCCACCAGAACAGAAAAGAATTAAATATGAGTGCCAGCAGCTATGGCAGCCTTGTACCTAAGGGCGAAATTTTAGTCAGCTCTACTGATGACCAACTTCAAAAAAGACTCGATCAAAGAATTGGCTTTTTTAAAGAACGCTACGAGAAAGTTAGCTGGCTATCCTGGAATTTACAGGATTGGAATATGGCAAAATATTTTGGGATTAAGAAATAGAATTGATATTTCCAGACAAAATAAACGCCCTCAATTATTTAAAATCTATTAAAATTTATAACTTAATTCATATAAAACATCATGAAAACTCAACAAACATCAATTACTTCAAAACAGAGAATCACAATTATTTTAGCTGTAATTGCAGCCATTTTATGCATTCCATTAATTGCAATGCAATTTACCAACGAGGTAAACTGGACGACGGAGGATTTTGTAGCGGCTGGCATTTTGCTGCTAAGTACTGGTTTAGCTATTGAGCTGGTAATTAGAAACATGAAAACCGGTACATCGAGAACAATAGCACTAATTGTAATATTAATCGCATTGTTTTTAATCTGGGCAGAAATGGCTGTAGGTATTTTTGGATCGCCAATAGCCGGAAGTTAATTATTGCAACAATTGCCGGGGCAGGCTTTGCCAAGCATCACTTATGTGGTAAACTAAACCCGATAAACGCGGAAATACTTTTGATTTGTTTTTTAAGAGTTGACAACTTTCTTTCCGATTTGCGGTGAATTTGTCAACTCTTCAAATCAAAAGATTGCAGCATTAGCGGGGCTGCATTTCCCGATTCAAACAAAACGTTCATTTTCTAGAAAAAAACGGAAATATCTATTTGTTTAAAGGGTTTGAAATTGTAGCTTTGGGCAAATTTTGTAGCAAATGAATATTCACGAATACCAGGGTAAACAAATATTAAAAAGTTTCGGTGTTAACGTTCAAGAAGGAATCGTTGCCGATACTCCTGAGCAAGCTGTTGAGGCTGCTAAGCAATTAAAAATCGATTATAACTCTGACTGGGTTGTAATTAAAGCGCAAATCCACGCTGGTGGTCGCGGTAAAGGTGGTGGTGTTAAATTAGCCAAAAACCTTGATGAAGTTAAACAACGTGCCACTGATATTATTGGTATGCAATTGGTTACACCTCAAACCGGTCCGGAAGGTAAAAAAGTGAACAAAATTTTAGTAGCTCAGGATGTTTATTATCCAGGTGCTTCTGAAACTAAAGAATATTATATTTCAGTATTGTTAGATCGTGCAAAAGGTCGCAATATTATCATGTACAGTACTGAAGGCGGTATGGATATCGAAGAAGTTGCTGAACATACACCACACTTAATCTTTAAAGAAGAAATCGATCCAAAAGTTGGTTTACAAGGTTTCCAGGCTCGTAAAATTGCCTTTAATTTAGGCGTTAGCGGAACTGCTTTTAAAGAAATGGTAAAATTTGTAACTGCTTTATACAAAGCTTACGACGTTACCGATTCTTCGATGTTCGAGATTAATCCGGTATTAAAAACTTCTGATGATAAAGTGATCGCTGTTGATGCCAAAGTTGATATCGATGAAAATGCGTTGTTCCGCCATGCAGACTATGCAGCAATGCGTGATACTGCAGAAGAAGATCCGATGGAAGTTGAAGCAAGTGCAAGTAACTTAAACTTTGTTAACCTTGATGGTAACGTAGGTTGTATGGTTAACGGTGCTGGTTTAGCAATGGCTACCATGGATATTATTAAATTAGCCGGTGGCGAGCCTGCTAACTTCTTAGACGTTGGTGGAACTGCAAATGCTCAAACGGTAAAGGCGGCTTTCAACATTATTTTGAAAGATCCGAACGTTAAAGCAATTTTAATTAACATTTTTGGTGGTATTGTTCGTTGCGACCGTGTTGCGCAAGGTGTTATCGATGCTTACCAGGAAATCGGAAATATTCCTGTGCCAATTATCTGCCGTTTACAAGGTACCAACGCAGAAGAGGCTAAAAAATTAATTGATGAGTCTGGACTTAAAGTTTACTCGGCAATTGCTTTAAAAGAAGCTGCTGATTTAGTAACTAAAGTATTGGCTGAACAAGCTTAATTAGCTTAAAGCAGAAAGATTAAAGCTTAAAGCGAAGTCATAAAATATAAAAACCTTTCAGTGTAAACTGAAAGGTTTTTTTTATGCACCATGCCGTCATTGCGAGGCCGATTTTTCATTCCCGAAATTTCGGGATGGAAATCTCATTAAGTAGATTATTTTATCTGGAAAATCGGGTTCCTGTGTGTTTCGGTTTCGAAAGTCCCGCTATCACTTCAATCTTTAAATGGCAAAGTTACTAACGCTAACTAGCCAATTGCCTATTAGCGTTAGTAACTTTAAAAGCCATTTAAAGTATTTTCGTTCTATCCGGTTTAATTTGGATAAGCAAATTGTACTTCGGTTAAATTTCCGGGCGGAATTCTAAAATATCGCCAGGCTGGCAATCTAAAACTTTGCAAATGGCTTCTAAGGTTTCCAGGCGGATGGCTTTTGCCTTACCCGTTTTTAAAATAGACAAATTAGACATCGTAATCCCTACCCGATCACTCAACTCTGTAAGCGACATCTTACGACGGGCTAGCATCACGTCTAAATTTATAATGATTGGCATGAGTAGTTTTGGTGTAAATTTAAATCGTTAAATCGTTTTCTTGTTTAAGTTTTCGGGAGTAAGAGAGTAACTCATAAATCACAGTTAACACTACAATAAGTGCCAATATAGCCATTCCAAAAGGTGCATCATTTAACTCAGAGTATTCGAATCGATACTTGGTTAAATCTAAAACATATTGTTTTACGAAGTATAATGAAGAAAACTTCAAAGTGAAAAATAAAATGGTGCCCGCACCTACAAACTGCCATAGCCTATCTTCAGTTAAGCCTTCAATTGCTAACGGATTTTTTTTAGCCACAACTAAAATAGTAAAACCGAATAACATCATAAACAATCCGTTTGTCACATCGCCCGCCACACTGCTATTGGATAATAAAATTGCCTGAACAAATGTTGGCTTAAATTGGTACGTCCCGATGTTTGCGTTGGTGAATTCAGCATTTGATAATTTTGTGATACTGCTTTTAGCGCTCACTTCAACCACATAAAGTGAAAGCTGATTGCTCCTGAAGCCGGCAATAGATTTAAAAAGATGATTTCCGAGCGAAAAAGCACCCAAAATCAAAAGGCTAAAACCTGCATACTTAAATACTTTGATGATCTTATTCATATATCAAATCGTTAAATCGTTTTCTTGTTTCAGTTTACAACCAAATGCAAATATCCCAGCAAAAATCAAATATTCTAAACCATGGATCAATAATTGGTTTATTTCATGTACATCTAATACCGATCTCAACTCGGAGTTAAGGTAGGTTGAATGCTTAAAAATCTGAGCGGTGATATAATAATAGATGACATTTACGGGTATGTAAAGTAGCTCCGAAATCCCAAACATCCTTAACCTAAAGGCATTGGTACTTGTAAAAATTTCGCCCTTTATCACATCATTAAGCAGATCTTTCATTTGCTTAAGCTGATAGAAAGAGATTATTAATCCAACAAAAAGAAATAAAAAGTAACTAACTGCGAAAGGACTCATTACTTGGTCTATTTTGAAATCTTCTAATGTTGCAGTTAATTTCGCTGGCTTATCGATTGCAAAATTAAAGACTTTGCTCAATGATGATACATCGGGGTGTGGACTTTTCAACTCCAATTCAAAAGATATCAAATCTGTCCCCATCACCCTTTGTTCCGAAAGTACACTTACCAAACAAATTATAGCCCAGATACCACATACTGCGATACCAATATACCAAGAGGAATCGATAAGGAATTTATAGAAGATTAGAGAACGCGATTTCTTCATATTTTAAATTTTAAAGTTTTGAATTATGATATTGACTAGGTTTAAACTTTTATAAGACAAAGCGAACCTAATGCAGCATTTTCAATTATGGTCAGAATTTATTATTCGTCATATATTTTTAATAATTACAAAGCAAACATAAAAATTTTATTATTACAAATCAAAATATATTTATTGATTCACAATAAATAATAATTGAAAATCAACTAAATTAAAATTATGTTAGTAAATAATGACAAAAACATTCTTGGAATGATTTTTGTTGTAAGTAAAACTGTAAAAAACATGTGCAAACGGCAACATTTTCAGCAATTTATCCTTTCGGATTGGCGTACAATTTCGTAACTTTGCACACTTCAACAATTAAAGAGCACACAAAACGTATAAATGAGACAACTCAAGATAACGCAATCCATTACCAACCGTGAAAGTCAGTCGTTAGATAAATACTTACACGAAATTGGTAAAGTAGATTTAATAACAGCAGAGGAAGAGGTAATTTTAGCAAGGAAGATTCGTGAAGGCGATCAGGCTGCATTAGAGCGATTAACTAAAACCAATTTACGTTTCGTTGTATCTGTTGCAAAACAATATCAAAATCAGGGTTTAACTTTAGGCGATTTAATTAATGAAGGTAACTTGGGTTTGATCAAAGCGGCAAAACGTTTTGATGAAACAAAAGGTTTCAAGTTCATTTCTTACGCTGTTTGGTGGATTCGTCAGTCGATTTTGCAGGCTATTGCCGAGCAAAGCCGTATTGTGCGTTTACCTTTAAACCAGGTTGGTTCATTAAGTAAAATCAGTAAAGCTTTCTCTAAATTAGAGCAGGAATATGAGCGTGAGCCATCTCCAGAAGAATTGGCAGATATTTTAGAAACCACAGTTGATAAGATTTCTGACACACTAAGTAATTCTGGCCGTCACGTATCAATGGATGCTCCATTTGTTCAGGGTGAAGAAAATACATTATTAGATGTATTGGAAAACCACGAACCTAACACGGATAGTTCATTGATCAATGAATCATTATCAGAAGAAATTAAACGTTCTTTATCTACCTTAACTGAAAGAGAAAGAGAAATTATCGTATTATTCTTCGGTTTAGGATCAAATCATCCACTTTCATTAGAGGAAATTGGGGAAAAATTTAACCTAACCCGCGAGCGTGTGAGACAAATTAAGGATAAAGCGCTACAACGTTTACGTCATACTTCAAGAAGTAAAATTTTAAAATCTTACTTAGGTTAAGACTTTATACTTTTTAATGTAACATTTATAGGGGCCGACAAATTTGTCGGCCCTTTTTTTATGCATTAAATTTCAGGTAAAGGAGCAACTACCGAGCCTACCTCTACCTTGTACGTCATTGCGAAGCCGATTTTTCTTCGGCTGTGGCAATCTCATTTTGTAAGTAATCTAAGTATGAGATTACCTCGCCGTTCCTCTTCGAAAAGACGGCTGAACCTAAAGATATATCCATTTACACCGGTTATTCCCATGCAGGTTGGCATCCTAAAGCGACACCAACCTCATCTTAAGTTATCCATACCCTAAAACGAATATCGCATAAAAAAAGACCGGTAAACCGATCTTCAAACATCACATTACTCCTCGAAAGATAAATGCAATAAAATCATGAAAAAGTTCGCGAGGGCGAACATTCAGGCATTTGATCTAACTAATAATTAACTGACGATTAAAACAATAAATGTTTTACCGTTAATCCATTATTAATCAATTGCTTTAAAGAGTCGATACCAATCCTCAAATGTGTTTCTACATACTTTTCTGTCACTGTACTATCGCTTTCTGCCGTTTTAACACCTTCAGGAATCATCGGCTGATCTGACACCAATAAGATTGCACCAGCTGGAATTTTATTGGCAAACGCGGTGGTAAAAATTGTCGCGGTTTCCATATCTACGGCCATTGCCCTCAAGGTTTTCAGGTATTTTTTAAATTCCTTGTCGTGCTCCCAAACCCTTCTGTTTGTAGTATAACAGGTTCCAGTCCAGTAATCTCTTCCGTGATCGCGGATGGTGGTTGAAATCGCTTTCTGTAAAGCGAAGGCTGGTAATGCAGGAACCTCAGCAGGCAAATAATCGTTTGATGTTCCTTCTCCCCTAATGGCTGCAATAGGCAGAATCAAATCACCAAGTTGATTTTTCTTTTTCAAGCCACCGCATTTACCCAAAAACAACACCGCTTTAGGTTTTATGGCTGTTAATAAATCCATCATGGTTGCCGCAAGCGGGCTACCCATACCAAAGTTGATAATGGTAATGCCGTTTGCCGTTACGCTCTGCATGGGCTTATCTAAACCCATAATTGGCGCATTATCATTCCATTCAGAAAACATACTTACATATTTGCTGAAATTGGTCAGGAGAATATAGTCACCAAACTGATCTAACGGGCGACCTGTATAACGGGGCAACCAGTTTTTCACAATTTCTTCTTTTGATTTCAAGCCAGATTTAACCGGGCTTTCTACCTCTTTTACTCGTTTTGATTTTTCTACAATCGTTTCATCTTTTTTTACGTCTTTTTCTTCATTCATATTTTAATAGCATTGAGCATAGCGCAAAGCGCATAGCGTTAACAAATATTATATTAAAAAAAATCCCCCCGCTTTCGCGAGAGGATTTGATTTTTTTATGCAGCTTGTAACTTTTTAAAGTCGGCCTTTTCAAATTTTTCTATCGCATAATCGAGATTAATGTGCAATTCCTTGACATCCGTCTGCGTCGGTGTATCAAACATCGCATCAAGCATAATCGCTTCGCAAATGGACCGTAAACCACGGGCGCCTAATTTGTATTCCATTGCTTTATCAACAATAAAATCCAAAACATCATCTTCAAAAACCAAGTTAACATCTTCGTAAGCAAAAAGCTTAACATATTGTTTAATTAGTGAATTTTTAGGTGCGGTTAAAATATTACGCAACGACTCTTTATCCAATGGATTTAAGTGTGACAGCACCGGAATACGACCAATTAATTCAGGAATCAAACCAAAAGATTTTAAATCCTGAGGGGTAATGTATTTGTAAAGATTTTTAAGATCTAAAACGGCCTCATCTTTCTTAACTTTGTAACCTACCGCCTGTGTACGTAAACGGTTCGCAATTTTGCGTTCAATTCCGTCAAAAGCGCCACCGCAAATAAATAAAATGTTGTTGGTGTTTACCGGAATCATCTTCTGATCAGGATGTTTACGTCCGCCCTGAGGTGGAACGTTTACAACCGTACCTTCTAAAATCTTCAGTAATGCTTGCTGAACACCTTCTCCTGATACATCACGTGTAATGGATGGGTTATCGCTTTTACGGGCAACTTTATCCACTTCGTCGATATATACAATGCCACGCTCTGCAGCAGCAACATCATAATCAGCAGCCTGAAGTAGACGCGTTAAAATACTCTCTACGTCCTCTCCTACATAACCTGCTTCAGTTAAAACTGTTGCATCGCATATACAAAAAGGTACATGTAAAATTTTAGCAATGGTTTTAGCTAAAAGTGTTTTTCCAGTTCCTGTTTCGCCCACTAACATGATGTTCGATTTTTCAATCTCAATCTCGTCTTTATCAATTTTTTGATTCAAACGTTTATAATGGTTGTAAACTGCTACAGATAATACTTTTTTCGCATCATCCTGACCAATTACATATTGATCCAGGTGTTGTTTAATTTCTAAGGGTTTAAGCAGAGAAATTGCAGCCTGGATATTTTTTGTGTTTTTGGTACCTAATTCCTGTGCAAGCAACTGATTGGCCTGGGTGACACATTTATCGCAGATAAATGCATCCATGCCCTCAATTAACATTAAAGTTTCATGCTTGCCAGAATGGCAGAATGAGCAACGGGATTCTTTATTTTGTTTCGCCATCTTTTTTCGCGTTTCTCGATAAAACTTCATCAACCATACCAAATCCTTTTGCCTCGTCGGCAGTCATCCAGTAGTCGCGATCTGAAGCTTTCTCTACCCAATCATAAGTTTGGCCAGAGTGCTCTGAAATAATATCGTATAATTCTTTTTTCAATTTTAACATCTCTCTCAAGTTGATCTCCATATCTGAAGCCACACCTTGTGCACCTCCTGATGGTTGGTGAATCATTACTCTTGAGTGAGGTAAAGCAGCACGTTTTCCTTTTGCTCCTGCAACTAACAATACAGCACCCATAGAAGCAGCCATACCTGTACAAATGGTAGCTACATCTGGCTGAATGTACTGCATGGTATCATAAATACCTAAACCAGCGTAAACAGAACCACCCGGAGAGTTGATGTAAATCTGAATGTCTCTATCTGCATCGGTTGATTGTAAAAACAATAACTGTGCTTGGATGATATTTGCATTCTGATCGTAAATCGCATCACCTAAAAAGATGATTCGGTCCATCATTAACCTAGAGAAAACGTCCATTTGAGCAACATTTAACTGACGTTCCTCAATAATATATGGCGTCATGCTCTGTGGATTCATATTTGCCTGCGCAATAAATTTATCTACGTGTAAACTGCCAATCCCTTGATGTTTAACGGCAAATTTTCTAAATTCTTGTGGATCTATGTTCATTTAGTGTTTTGAGTTTGGAGTTTGGCGTTAAGCGTCGAAAACAAATAGCCAAACTAAATTATAATTTTAATAAATATTTCCTGAAGTTGGTTAATTTCCGTGCCAATTTATCTAATTCTTCCAGATAATAAAGCAGTTCTGTGTCAGAAATATATTTTCTTCGTTCTAAAACTACTAAAATATTTGCATTCTCAAATACAGATCGATGCGCAATATTCAGATAATGAGCAAATTCCCTACTGGAAACCGAACCCGAACCTTCGGCTATATTGTTAGATATGCTAAGAGCAGCCCCATTGAGCTGCTCTGCAAATCTGTATTTTTTATCAACTGACAATCGGTCAGCTATATCAAGTAATTTTTCAGTTAAATCGATAGACAACTGCCAAACCTCGAGCGATTGAAATTTAAATTGAGCCATTGCTAAATATAAGCAATTGAACAATTATTTTAACGCCGATCGCCTAACGCGAAACGCTACTACTTCTTATCTAACTCAACAAACTTATCGTAATCAATATCTTTTTGATCTAAAGTAACGATCGTTTTGATTTGCTCGAAAGTTTTTAAAGCTTTAACCTCTTCGAATGTGCGGTTTGCGTTTTCTTTTTCTTGCAAAAACTGAACTGCATATTGCGCCAATTGCTCTTCTGGAAGTGGGCTAGGGCTATACATTCTAAACTGTGCATCCAACTTAGCTTTAGCAGCTGCAACTACATCTTCATATTTAATTTCGATGCTGTTATCTTTAATGATTTTGTTTTCGATTAAAGTCCATTTAAGGTTTTTAGCGAAATCATCATAACCTTCTGCCAATTCTTCATCTGTTAATTTTTCGTTTGTTGCTTTTAACCAACGACGTAAAAATTCATCAGGTAATTCAAAATTGTGTTTAGTTAAAAGCGCCTCGTAAATATCGTTTGATAATTTACGTTCAGCATCTTGTGTAAACATAAGTTCTACTTCTTCCTGAATTTTGGCTCTGAATCCAGCTTCATCAGTAACAGTACCTTCTCCAAACAATTTATCAAAAAATTCCTGGTTTAAATCTGATTCCTCTAAACGATTTACGTTTTTAACCGTTAACTGGAAGTTTGATTTTAAATCGGCAGCATCTTCTTCAGAAATGTTTAAAGCTTTAGCAATAGCTGCAGTATCTTCAAAAACTTTCTGAATACCAACAGTTACAACATCGTCTTTCTTTAAACCCACCAATGATTTCAATACTTTTTTATCCGTAATTAAATCTAAACGAATGGTTGCAGTATTAGAAATTCCACCTTCGAAAACTGCGCCATCAGCACCTAACTGTACCAACTCAGCATATAATACATCACCTTCTTCAGCAACCTCAGGGTTAGTCATTTTACCATAACTGCGACGGATGTTTTTGATACGGCTTTCTAAAGTTTCCTGATCCGCTTTAACCACATACTGCGTAAACTTATCTTTTGAGGAAATATTTACATCAAATGCAGGTGCTAAACCCAATTCGTAATCAAATTCAAATTCATCTGTATTATCCCACTTAAACTCGCGGGCATCATCCATTTGAGGAAGTGGTTGACCTAAAATTTCTAATTTTTCCTCAGCAATGTAGTTCGATAAAGTATCGTTTAACAAGTTGTTAACCTCTTCTACCAAGATACTTTTGCCATACATTTTTTTAATGTGAGCAGCAGGAACCATTCCTTTACGGAAACCTGGTAATTGTGCTTTTTTAGCTTGGTCTTTTATTGCCTTTTCTACTTTTGCACTATAATCAGCAGGTGCGATTTTGATTTTTACAACAGCATTTAAGTTGCCGGTTTTTTCCTGTGTAATATTCATTTCTTTCTGAATCTTGTTTTTAAAAACAAAACCGTTCCGATGTTTAAATCGGAACGGCCTTTATCTTGTTGTGCGGAAGAAGGGACTCGAACCCCCACGCCGTGAAGCGCCAGATCCTAAGTCTGGTGCGGCTACCAATTACGCCACTTCCGCAGTTAGGATGTTGTAAGGACTGCAAAGATAGAAACTAGATTGAATAATCAAAAAGTATCTACCATAATTTATTAAATATTTTCGCGTAAAAAAGCTAACTGGCTAATTTTTAAGGAGAATAGTTTTTAAAAAATATTTAGAAAAGCAATAGTTATGCTACTATTTCAGCGCTGTCCTGCTTTTTGCTACAAGGCCCGATGAAAAAATCGGGCGCTTTTCGCGTCAATCAGGTTTAGCTAACTTAAAACTTTGCAACTATCTATGATTTCCTACGGCAGAATCAACAACCTACTTCATCACCACTTCCGATACTTCAATCAATTCTGGCCCACCTTCCAGCGGGTAACCTTCAACCTTAGTTCCTCTTAAAGTAACCTGTCTGTCTACATAAGTATCTAAATTCAGGCTGCTGCTCCTTAAGGCGTATGGTTTTCCACCATAAGTAATGCTATGCGTACCATATTGAAAGGTGGTCATTCCCAGCTTTGTAATTCTTCCTTCAATTGAAACGGTTTCGCCGCTGGCGGCAGACCTCATAGATCCGCAGCTAGACATGATCACTGCAAATAACGAGAGTAAAATTATTTTTTTCATAATGGGTTAATCTGGTAAGTTAAAGTTATTGATTATTAACATAAATTGTTCGATAAAGTTCTCTGGTTGGATTACAAATCCAATACTCCGCGGACTGTTGCTAGTCGGGATTTGCAATCCCGACGTTAATAAAATCCTTGAAAGGACGAGATTACAAATCTCGACCAACAATAGCTTTTGAGATTTTTTAACGTTGCTCTTCGGGATTTGTAATCCCGACGTTAATACTGGAAGGTCGAGATTACAAATCTCGACCAACTGAGAACCAGTCCAACTCAATAAAGTTCTTTTTGAAACTCAAAAAAATACTGAACAGCTTTAACCAACCTGCTGCCATACCAGCTGAACATTTCGCCATCTACCAATTTGATCGACACATTTGGGATGGCTTTCTGGATTTCTTCAATATGTTTTTCGGCGAAAGGATAAGGTTCAGAAGAAAGCAAAATCAACTGAGGATTTAAATATTTCAATTTTTCAAGCGTAATCGTCGGGTAGCGCTCATGATGAATCACATTTGTCATGCCATTTACAAGTAAAACATCATCGATAAAAGTATTTTTACCCGCAGCCATATAAGGTTTGCGCCAAATCAGGTAAGCAACCTTTTTATCGATTTGATTTTGCAAAGCCAGTGTTTTCAAATCGTTAAAGCCAGCAGAAATTAAATGGTTTAAATAACCTGCTTCAGGTTCACGATCTACCAACTCCCCTATTTGCGTGATGGTTTTCATCGCATCATTTAATGTAAAAATATCGCTCATCCAAACCGGAAAGTGCTCTGCAAGTTCTTCGATATCGCTTTGCGTATTTTCTTCCTTGTTCCCGATAATCAAATCGGGCTTCAAATCTTTAATAAGATCGATATTCAGCTTTTTCGTCCCACCAACTTTTGTGCGTGCTGCAAATTTCTCTATCGGATGAATGCAAAATTTAGTTAAACCAACAATTTCCTGGTCTAAACCTAAATCAAACAGTAGTTCAGTTTGCGAGGGCACAATCGAAACAATTCTTTTAGGAGGAAAATTAATCAGGATTTCATTCCCCATCTGATCAGTAAAAGACTTCTGCATAAACAAAGGTAATGATAGAATGCAGATTACATGACTAAATCTCCATCCATCGTTAGTTACTCAAATTAATAAGCTGAAGACTGCAAACATTACATTTAAAATCTGGTTAACCTTATAATTAAATGGTATCCCCAATGAAAAAATCTATCCTTTTGTTGACCCTAATCATGAGCATATACATGAAAATTAATGCACAACAGCTGCTTGAAGTTGCATCTTTTGAAAAAAACCAGCCTATAGGCGTAACAGTTTCTCCAGTTTCAAATCGACTATTTGTTTCATTTCCAAAACATGAACCTTACTTATATGGCTTAACTGAAATTGTAGACGGGAAGCGGAAAGCATTTCCTGACCAAGAATGGAACAAAGTGGATAGCTTGGATACAAAAAACCATTTTGTAAATGTTCAGGATTTATATGCTGATGAAAATAATTTTCTTTGGATATTGGATTCAAAACCTGCGGGTGCTTCATCAGTATTTGGCGATTCTGGAAAAAGCAAAAACGGACAGTTTAAGCTTCTAAAAATAGATTTGAAGACAGATAAGGTAGCGAGGGTTTATGAATTTAATGATCTGCCAAAAGATAAAAGCGGCTTAAATGATCTGGTAGTTGATACTGATAAAGACCTGGCTTATCTATCAGATCCTGGTTTAAGTGCCGTAGTGGTGTTGGATTTGAAATCAGGAAAGTCGAGGATAGTGCTCGAAAAAGATCAATCGACAATTGCGCAGCCAAATTTCGTTTTGAAACTTGATGGTATCGATGTGGTAGATGATAAAGGAAAGCCTTTTAATTCTAATGTTAATGGAATTGCCCTCACCAAAGACAATAAATATTTTTATTTCAGGGCGATTAATCAAACCAAACTTTACCGAATCGCTACAACATTTCTCGCAGATGAAAAGTTAGGAAAAGAAGCGCTTTCTAAAAAAGTAGAAATGGTCGCCGAAACAGGTGTATGCCACGGCATGATTGCTGACAATAAAGGGAATATTTATCTCAGTTCATCTCCTGATTATTCAATTAAATACGTATCGCCGGATGGCAAATTACATACTCTGGTAACCGATAAAAGATTAAGCTGGCCAGATTCTTTTGGAATTGGAACTGATGGTTTTCTCTACCTTAGTTGCTCTCAATTAAACCGGTTACCAAAATATAACAAAGGAAACGACAGAACAGTATATCCGTACCAGGTGTATAAAGTTAAATTGCCTTAGCATTGGCTAATTTCACATCATCTTTAATTACGCCGTCGGCAATGTGCAAAATGCGATTGCCGTAAGTGGCATTTTTCTCTGAATGTGTTACCTGTATAATGGTTATTCCATCTTCCTGATTCAACTTTTGAAACAGTTGCATAATTTCATCAGCCTGTGCAGATTGCAAATTACCCGTAGGCTCGTCGGCAAGAATAACACTTGGCTGTGCGGCTAATGCCCTGGCAATACCTACTAATTGTTGCTGTCCGCCCGAAAGTTGGTTTGGAAACAAGTCTTTTTTCGCTACAATATTAAAGCGATCCAATAAGTTAGCAATTCTACTTGCCCGTTCCGAACTTCCAACTTTTTTGTAAAGCAATGGAGCTTCTATGTTTTCGTAAACGGTCATTTCATCAATTAAATGATAGGCCTGAAATACAAAACCGATGTGGTTTCGGTACAATTCAATGCGTTTCCGTTCATTTAATGTGGTTACATCTTCTCCCATAAACTCGAAAGTGCCGTAAGTCGGTTCTTCCAACATCCCTAGGATATTAAGCAACGTAGATTTTCCGGCACCTGATGGGCCCATGATTGAAACAAATTCTCCCTGTTTAATGGTGGTGGTAACATGGCGAAGCACATAATTTTTTACGCCTTTGTTCGAATAGTATTTCTCTATATTTTTTAGCTCTATCATTTTTAATGAGTATTAAGTATTTATTATCAAGACATGCTTTCAGCTTTAGTCTTTAAACTTTATTCGTATTTCAATGCATTTACAGGATCTGTTACCGCTGCTTTTCTCGCTTGGATGCTCACAGTTAGCACCGCAATAACTATCGAGACAAGTGTGGCAAGCAGAAATGGGATAACCGGCATTTCTATCCGGTAGGCAAAACCATCCAGCCATTTTTTGATAAGAATGTAAGCAATTGGCCAGCTGATTAAATTTGCCACAACAACCAATATCAAAAATGATTTATTTAGCAGATTTACAATCTGGATGTTTGATGCGCCAAGTACTTTTCTCACAGCGATTTCTCGTGTTCTGCGTTTTGCAACAAAGGTAGAAAGTGCAAAAAGACCTAATAATGATAATGAAACCGACACCAGGCTGAACAATACAATCATATTGATAAACCTGTTGTTATCTTCCAGAATTTTATCAAAGGCATCATTCATACTCGTATAGGTCATTGGATAATCAGGATACAACGCTTTCCATTCTGCCTCTATCTTTTTAATGATTTCGACGCTGTTGGCTGCATCTAACCGAACCAGCATGTTATTGGTGGTCGACATGCCTCCTAAATGTGTTACTTTATAAATCGTTGGCATCACTGCCTTATCGAAACCTTCATTGTGATAATCTTTAATTACACCCACAATTTGAAATGTATATTTTCGATCATCACGTAATAAATCATAAGTTTTCCCAACCGGATTCTTATCAATTAACTTCGCAGCGCTTTCATTGATTACCACACTATTGGCAGTATCTTGTTTATAGTCCCTGGAAAACAACCGACCCTGCACCACCTGAACACCCAAAGCTTGCAAGGCATCCATCGTTACGGTAACCGAATTAACCGGAATTTTATTTTCTTTATAAGTAATTTCTTCGGGTGTATTAAATACATTTCCCATTACCTGTGTGCTTGTAGCAATATATTTCACTCCGGGAACTTTCCTCAACCGCTCGGCAAATTTTTCTTCGTAGTTTGATTTGATGTTAATGAGATTCCCTTTTTCAAAACCTAAATCTTTATTGCTCACATATTTCGTTTGCTGGTACATTACCCCAATGGCAATGATAAAAGTTACCGAAATCACAAATTGAAAAACGACCAGTATGTTCCTCAAGGCAATGCCTTTTAGCCCGTTTTCATAATTACCTTTTAAAACCGAAACGGGATTATAATTTGACAAAATCCATGAGGGATAAAAACCAGCAAGAAGGGTGACTAAAACAAACAGAGTAAGCAGTTGCAAAATCATCATGAATAATTGAGGATTATACCAAAAGCTTAGAGAGACATTAAAATTTTGATTAAATGCAGGTAAAACCATTTCAACCAGAACTACGCAGAGGAAAAGTGATACCATACTTTGCATCGCAGACTCCAGTAAAAACTGCGTTAATAACTGGCCTTTATATGAACCTAAAACCTTTTTAACACCAACTTCTTTCGCTCTCTGAACAGACTGTGCGGTTGCCAGATTCACAAAATTAATCATCGATACCAAAAGAAGGAAAATTGAAATTCCAACTATAGGCTTCAACTTATCTTTCCAACTGAGTTTTAAGGCCGGATTAGCATGAACATCTGAAATTTGTAAAGCACTAAGTCCTGGAGTGTTGCCGTTTTTATAAATGTCATTGTAATTTTTCTTCTCCTTCGCAAAGGCTGCTTTCTTAAAATTAACATATACATTTTGCAGCGTCTTATTCAAAGCCGTACTATCTACAGGACCATTCATTTTGGCATATACCTGGCAAAAATGTCTGTTGCTGATGTTTGCAGGATCATGATCTTGCTCGCCAGTTCTCATGATGGCATTAAAACTAACAGATTGCGGGGTTTGAGGTTCTTTCACCACACCAGTTATGGTAAACACTTGTCCGGGGTCGCTCCTCCAGATTAATAGCTTCACGGTTTTACCTAATACCTTATCGGTGCCAAATAATTTTAACGCAAGGCTTTCCTTTATCACAATTGATTTTGGGGCGTTTAATGCAGCCTCTGCACTTCCATGCAAAAACTGATAGTTAAAAACCCTGAAAAAATTACTGTCAGCATCTTTTATTTGTTTAACCAAAATTGGATCTGCCCCATTAACTTTTACGGAATAACCTGCACTCCATTCCCAATCCTGATCTACTTTTGTTACTGCAACAGCTTGCGGAATATTTTCTCTAACCAGAGAAGCCATTCTGCTATCCGTTGCTTCCTGCCAGTGTTCTTTATTATCTGGCGTAAAAAAATCATGTTTTTCGCGGATTTGATAAACATTTTCGAGTTCAGGAGTCCAGCTATCATAACTTTCTTCGTGATTAATATATAAAAGCATCAACACAAAAGCAGTTAAGCCAAGTGCTAATCCACCAATATTTATAGCAGCATAAACTTTGTTTTTCCAAAGGTTTCGCCAGGCGATTTTTAAGTTTAATTTGAACATTTTGAGAGTTTTACGTGATAAGTTTTAAGTTGTACGCACCAAAACTTACAACCTAAAACGTATTACTTATTACTTGAATTTACTCATATTTAAGTGCATCAATTGTGTTTGCCCTGGCGGCTTTAAATGACCGTAAGCTCACAGTTATTAAAGTTATTGCCATTGAAATAATCATTGCTAAAAGAAATGGCCAGAAACTAATGTCGATTCTATAAGCAAAGCCAGAAAGCCATTTTGAAACAAACAAATAAGCCAGTGGCCAGGCAACCAGGTTAGCGATGAAAACCATTATTAAAAACGACCCGTTGAGCATTTTAACCAACTCCAAGGTAGATGCGCCTAAAACTTTCCTGATGGCAACTTCTTTGGTTCTTTGCGTTGCAACGAAAGAGATTAATCCGAACAAACCGATAAAGGAAATAAAAATGATTACGCCGGCAAAAACTTTGAAAAGGGTTCCCATAATTCTTTCTCCCTCATAATAATTTTTGATTTGGTCATCTAAAAAAGCTTCATTATACACCGATTCGGGGAAAGTTTGCTGCCATATTTTAGATACAACTTTCATCGTGACCATCATCTCCTTAGCATTTAATTTTACAGCAGCATAATAGTGCCTTGCTCTTAGTGAGCCAACTAAAATCGGGTCGATATTTTCATGCAAGCTTTTATTTTTAAAATCCTGAATTACACCAACTATTGGAGCTTTCATTCCGCCCATAGAAATTGTTTTACCAATCGCCTCGTTGGGATTTCGAACATTGAGTTTTTTTAATAAGGTTTCGTTTACCAAGTATTCATTTATCGTATCAGATTTAACCAGATTTCTACCGGCTACTAGTTTTAAATCGAATGTTTTTAAATAGTCTTCATCAGCATTCTTAGTATTTACCTGAAAATCGGCGTCTTTACCTCCATTGTAAGAAAAAGTATTTCCATTATTATTTTGTGAAGATGGAGCAGTACGGCAGAAACTCACTTCTTCAACACCAGAAATTTGTTTTAATTGAGCCTTGAAAGTAGCAAAGCGAGATACAGTAGCACTGTCATTTGGTAAATCTATCATTGCAATTGCCGATGGATTGAAGCCCAATGGTTGCTCCCGAACGTATTTCATTTGTTGTAGAATTACCAGTGTACCAATGATTAAAGTTACGGTTAGCGTAAATTGTACAACAACCAAAATTTTTCTCAAATCTAAACCACCCGTATTGGCAATAACTTTATTTTTAATGGCTAACGCAGGATTAAAACCAGACATTACCATAGCCGGATAAAAACCTGCCAATAAACTCACAAACACAACCAATAATATCATAAACAGAAAGATTATCGGATGCTGGAATATGCTGAATGATATCTTTGAATTAAACAGATTCTGCATTCCCGGCAAGGCGATTTCTGTTAGTACACTTCCAATTAATAATGAAATGAATACGATTGTTAAGGTTTCAGTTAAAAATTGAATAACTAACTGGCTTCTTTGGCTTCCCATTACTTTCCTAACTCCAACTTCTTTAGACCGACTTACCGCCTGTGCAGTTGCCAGATTAATAAAATTAATAGAAGCTGTAATCATCAGAAAAAAGCCAATTATCACTAATCCGTACAATTGTTTTTTCGGCATAATGCGACCTGAGAAATTGCCAAATTTTTCGTTGTAGTGAATATCTGCCAATGGCTGGAATAAATGTCCCTCTTTACCGGGTGCTTTTTCTACATAATATTTTTTAATGAACGATGTTAATGGCCCGTTAAGTGCTTCGATGTTAACATTTGCTTTCAACTTAAAGTAACTTTCAGAACTAGAACTTACTGAACCCCAGTTCGTTAATTTAGAATCTTTAAAAGATTTGTAAGCAAGCATAATTTTTAAGGGTACTGAATTATTTTCTGCCACATCATCAATTACGCCACTCACTGTATAATTCATTTTATCATCAAAGCTGAAGCTTTTGCCTAAAGCAGTTTTCCAATCTCCAAAAAACTTATTCGCCATTTCTTTCGAAAGTACGACATGATTTGGATCTGCAAGTGAACTGAAACGTCCCGACAACCAGTTATAATTAAATACTTCAAAAAAATCAGGTTCAACATAAAAAACATTTTCAATTGTTTTTAACCTTTCTTTTCCATTAGCATCTTTAACTTTAATCATCCCTGCACTATTTTCAATAGCAGCAACTTTTTCAATGTAAGGAGAAAAATCGTTGCGTATTGCAGCAGTTAATGGTAAAGGCACACCTTGCGAATGGAACTGATTACCATCTGCATAATCCCAGGTTGAAACAATTCTGTAGATTTTATCTTCATTTTTGAAACCTTCATCAAAACTCATTTGATAGCGGATGAAAATAAAAATGAGAATACAACTGGCCATCCCGATAGATAAACCAAGAATATTGATAAGCGTATAACCTTTGTTTTTCCAAAGGTTCCGCCAGGCGATTTTTAAGTTTAATTTGAACATTGTAGTATCAAGTATTTAGTATCAAGACATTGCAAATGGCTTTAGGCCTTTTGCTTTAGGCTTTCGGCTTTATTCATATTTAAGTGCATCAACCGGATTTGCTCTTGCTACTTTCACTGACTGTATGCTAACCGTTAAAACAGCAATAATAAACGAGATGAAAAGTGCAAGCATGAAAGGCAGCACCGATATACTGATGCGGTATTCAAAGGCAGATAACCATCTATTGATGATAATATAAGCCAAAGGGAATGCGATTAGGTTGGCAATGACCACAAGTTTTATAAAATCTTTATTGAGCAAAGTAAGAATGTTACCCGTGCTGGCGCCAAGAACCTTTCGAATGCTGATTTCCTTCTTACGCTGCTCTGCCATAAACAAAGCTAAACCTAGCAAGCCCAAACAGGAAATGAAGATAGCAAAGCCACCAAACCAATTCGAAAGTGTTCCTAAAAGTTTTTCTGATTCAAATTTTTCTTCAAAAGAATCACTTACAAAAACCCGGTCTACCGGATAATCAGTATTTATACCTTTCACAATTGCATCTATTTGTGCCAGTGAAGTACTTATGTTCTGCGTTTCGTTCAACCGAACTAAAATTACACCACCACTATCGTGATATGCCCTGTTGAAAATCATTGGTGCAACTTTTTGATATGGAGATTCTGCAACGAAATCTTTCATCACACCAATAATGGTACACTTATTCTCATCATATTCAATTACAGTACCTACGGGATTTTCGAGCGCCATTATTTTAGCAGCGGCCTCGTTAATTAATACTTTGTTAGAATCTCCAGGAAATTCGACTTTAAATTCCCGACCCGCTAACATTTTTGCACCGATGGTTGAGATAAAATCATAACCGATTCCTCTCTGATTAAATAAAACTTTATCGTTTGGGTTTTTGCCTGGCCAATTGATATTTGATGTATTATTGCCACCCTCATCAATATTCATACTTAGTAGCGAAACATTTGTTGCAGCACCCGATCTTAAGAGTTGAGTTTTCAGCAGTTCGATTTTATTTGTCTTTTGTAAATTCCCCATGGCTGCCATTTGGATTAAATTTCCCTGGCTGTAACCTATTGGCTTGTTTTTAATATAGGATAGCTGCTGATAGATAACCGCAGTACAAATAATTAAGCATGCTGCAAATACAAATTGGGATACTACGAGTATTTTTCTTACCGAGAATGCCGAACCTGTTTTTAAGTTAAAACCTTTTAAAACTTTTACTGGATCGAATGAGGAAAGATAAAATGCGGGATAGCTGCCTGCCAGCAAACCTGTAAATAACACTAAAGCTACAAGAACGAGCCAATACTTCCAATCGTTGTATTGAATGATTAAATTGATCTGTAAGATTGAGTTAAAGTACGGCAAGCTAACCTCTACCAATATAAAAGCGATCACAGTTCCGATTGAAGCCAATAAAGTGCTTTCTAAAATAAACTGAGCAATTAGCGATTTCCTACTGGATCCAATTGCTTTACGGACGCCAACCTCTTTGGCTCGTTTCTCCGATCGTGCGGTAGACAAATTCATAAAATTAACGCAGGCAATAAGCAAAATGCAAATGGCCAGGATAAAGAAAATTCTAAGTTGGTCTATTTTCCCTCCAACAGATTTACCATTTTCAAACTCATTATAAAGATGTAGTTTGGATAGCGGATGCAGAAACAATTCATTTAAAAGTCCTTTTTGATTGCGCTGATAAATTCCTTTGATATCGTTATTAACCTGATTTAACAATTCACTACTTTGAAGTTGCACTATTGTCAAGCAGAAATTACTTCCCCAACCTTGTTCTTTTATCCATTTTTGGCGTTTTTCATTTAATTTCCAGGGCATTAAATAATCAAATTTGATGCTTGTATTTGCAGGTAGATCTTCAATTATTGCTTCAACTTTCAGTCCATCCTCATTATCTAGTTTTACAATTTTGCCAAGCGGATTTTGGTTTCCAAATAGTTTATCCGCCAGTGATTGCGTAAGCACAACGCTATTGATATCTTTTAATGGTTCAACCTCGTTTCCACTTAAAAATTTATAATCTAAAATTTTTAAAAATTCAGGGTCAGCGAACACACCCCTATTTTTAATTTTCTTATTGTTGTAGCTAAGCAATTGCTCAAATGGATAACTAGACCTTGCGGCATTAACTATTGAAGGATATTTTGCTTTCAATTCTGGAGCTAGCAAACCTGGCGTCCATGCCCAGCTATGAACTTTACCATTAGCCTCCATATTGGTGTGGGCTACATAGGTGGTTTTGTAATTTTTAAACTGCTTATCAAAAGCAAACTCATAAGATACATATAACAGCAGAAGCATACAGCTTGCTAATCCAATAGCTAAACCCCCAATATTTATTAGAGAGAATCCCTTATTTTTCCACAGGTTTCGCAACGCGATTTTTAAGTTTAATTTGAACATTGTAGTATCATGTATTTAGTATCAAGTATCAAGACCTTGCAAATAGCCTTAGGCTTTTTGCTTTGAGCTTTTAGCTCTATTCATATTTAAGCGCATCAACAGGGTTTCCTTTTGCGGTTCTGTAGGCCTGAAAACTTACTGTTATCAATGCCATTGTTAAGGTTCCGATTGCGGCGAGCGGCATAATCCACCAGCTAATTGTGGTGTGAAATTCGAAATTATTTAACCATTTACCCATCGCGAAATAACTGATTGGTATCGCTATTACGATTGCAACTACAATCATCTTAATAAAAGAAAAAGACAATAATTGCATCAAATTAACCACAGATGCGCCGAGCACTTTCCTTACGCCAAATTCTTTAGTGCGTTGTTCTGCACTGTACGCAACCAAGCCGAATAAACCCAAACACGAAACGAAAATTGCCAATCCGCCGAAGAGGTTAGAAAGAATGCCAAGTGTTTTTTCAGCTTTATATTTCTCCTGGTATAGGGAGTTCACGAAAATAACTTCAGTTGGATATGCCGGATTAAACGCCTTGGTAATTCTACTAATGGTTTCGACATTGCTTTGTAAATTATTTGCGTTGTTAAGGCGCATGGTAATGGTGCCGGTTTGCTTTAGGTTTATGAAAACTACTTGCGGATTGTTCGATTTATAGGGCGAATCCCAAACGTAATCATCAAACACACCTATAATATGTGCGTTTGAACCAAAAAGCGTTACTTTTTTACCAATGGGTTCCTTATATCCAAATACTTTAACAGCTGATGCGCTCACAATAACGGCACTGGTATCTGAGGCAAAGCGCTTCGAAAAATCTCTGCCCTGTAATAATTTAATACCGTTGGTTTTGATAAAATCGTAAGAGGTGGCTACCTGATTAAACATTACGGTATTTTCGGGCCTTGTCATTCCGTCCCATTTGATATCCATAAAATTTCGGCCACGATGAGAAAGGCTAACAGATGATTGATACATTGAGGTAACCGCTCCGGATTTCAACATTTCAGTTTTTAATAAATCGAATTTAGTTTTCAATTCTCCATCTTGAGGAATTTCGACTAAAGCATTTACATCAAAACCAACAGGCTTATTTTTGATGTATTGGATTTGGCGATAAATAACCAAAGTTGATATAATGAGGATAATGGCAAAACAAAATTGTCCGATAACCAATACCTGCCTTAAGCTTATATTTAAAAATCCTTTAGAAGTTATTTTTCGCTTTAGGGTTTGAATTGGGTTAAAAGCTGACAAATAAAAAGCGGGATAACTGCCAGCAATTAATCCTGTAGCCAATACGATACCTAATATACCAACCCAACTTGCTGTATTGAAATATGAAATACCCAGGTTTATATTTAGTAACTGATTAAATGCCGGAAGAGAAAGTTCTAATAAAGCAATAGCAAGTACAACCGCAACCAACGTAAGCACCATCGATTCTGTTAAAAATTGAAGAATTAACGATGAACGATTTGCCCCAATGGTTTTTTTGATACCAACTTCCTTTGCCCTTTTTTCTGATTTGGCGGTTGCCATATTCATAAAATTGATGCAGGCAATAAGTAAAATTCCAAATGCCAGACCAACAAAAAGATATATTTGGTCTATATCGCCACCCGCAGGTTTGCCGTTTTCAAACTTACCGAATAAGTGTAGTTTACTGGCCTGATAAAGAAAATGTGGCTGTGATTGCGAATTTTGTGGTGCATTAGCTTTAACCAAAGCTTCAATTTTACGATTTACCAAATCAATATTTGCATCTGGATTTAAAGATACCATGGTTACGAAACTGTAGTTGTTCCAATTCAAATCTTTAGCGCTACCATCTACAATTTCGTAAAAAGACCATGGCATTAAAAAATCAAAACGGTTAGAACTATTTTCTGGTAAATCTTTAATTACAGCGGTGATGATGAGGTTTTCCTTATCCTGATAACGAACAGATTTATTTAAAACATCAGTTGTTCCGAACAAAGTTTTTGCTGTACTTTCTGTTAAAATAACTGACAATGGATTTATAAGCGCTGTTTTTGCATCGCCTGAAATAAACTCATAATCGTACATTTTGAGGATATCTGGTTCGGCAAATTTCGAATCTTTTTTATAACTGTTTTGTCCGTTGGCAATTAAACTTTTTTTGCCATAATCCATGCGGGCAATATATTTAACCTCTGGTAAATATTGTTTCAAGAGTGGCGCCAAAGCAGTGGTAGTCCCATTAAAGGTTCCGGCAATTTTATTGCCTTCGCCCGGAACATTTGTCATTGCTACAAAAACATTTGCAGAATTTTTGGCCTGTTTATCAAAATTCCATTCATAAGAAACGTACAATAACAGCATTAAACAAGCTGCAAGACCAATTGCTAAACCGATTACATTAATAAAAGAAGAAGTTTTGTTCTTCCACAGGTTACGCAAGGCGATTTTTAAGTTTAATTTGAACATTGTAGTATCAAGTATTTAGTATCAAGTATCAAGACCTTGCAAATAGCCTTAGGCTTTTTGCTTTGAGCTTTTAGCTCTATTCATATTTCAAAGCATCAACCGGGTTAGCTTTTACAGCTTTTTTAGCCTGAAAACTAACGGTGATTACAGTTAATAAAATGGTGATTAATGCGCTGCTGATAAATGGCAGTACCGGCAAATCGATTCTATAGGCAAATGTTTCGAGCCATTTGTTAGTTAGAACGTATGCGATAGGCCAGGAAATTAAATTAGCTATAAGCACCATCATAAAAAATGAAGTGTTAATCAGTTTAAAAATTTGAATATCACTTGCACCTAAAATTTTACGAACCGCTATTTCTTTAATTCTACCATTGGTAATGTATTTTGCAAAAGCAAAAAGGCCTAAAATGGCGATAGATATGGTTAACAAAGCCGCAGCAAAAAATACAGATTGCAGCTGCTCTTGTTTCTTGAAGAGCCTACCATAAAGTCCATCTAAAAATTCATATCTAAAATCCTCACCATCTTTTGGATTAATTTGAGACCATTGAGATTTTAATGTTGCCAACGCTGCTGCCATTTTATTCTGCTCAATTTTCAGCAAAATTTCAGTTTTGAAACTTCCACAAGGGTCTTTTATGGTGTAAATGGTTGGCTGAACGGCAGTTTCAAAGCCTTGCGTTTTAAAATCTTTAATTACTCCAACTATTTTATAATCAATGTTGCAACCAGTTATAATCTGACTGATGGGATTTTTAATTCCATATTTTGCAAGAGCACTTTCGTTTATAATAGCAGCGTTCGCGGTATCAGTTTTAAATGCATTCGAAAAAAAGCGGCCATCTTTTAACTTAATATCAAGTGTTTCGAAATAATCAAAATCTACATTTACGAAATCTATATTTGCTTTTACGCCATTTGCTTTATAGTTATTGATTCCGTTTGTTCCCCCAGGAATAAAAGAAGCCACAGTTGCCGATTTTACTCCAGGAATTTTCAGTAATTTTTCTCTCACTGGCTCAAAACTTAGTGAACCAAATTTTGCAGGATTATTGAAGAGCGTTAAATTTTTGATATAAACAACTTGATTTGCTGTAAAACCTAAATCCTGGCTTCGCATATATTTTAATTGCGAATTGATAATCAATACACCAATAATAAAAATTACGGCAATGCTAAACTGAAAGACCAATAGTCCGTTTCTCAGCCAGGAAGTTTGTCGACTGGTAGAAAAATTCCCTTTTAAAACCAAAGCAGGTTTAAAACCAGATAAAACCATTGCCGGGTAAATCCCCGCAATAAGGGTTATTAAAACTAAAATTAACGGCATTTGCCAAAACAGACTATTATCGAAATGCCAGATAGATAGTTGCACCTGAAATAGATTGGTAAAACTTGGCAATGCTAATTCAGCCAGAATTAAAGCCAAAATGATAGCTGCGAAACATTGCATTAAAATCTCTATCAAAAACTGAGTTGCCAATTGAAAACGGAAAGCACCCATTACTTTTTTCACTCCAACTTCTTTAGCACGTTTGGCAGCCTGTGCAATACTCAAGTTGGTGAAATTGATACACGCAATAAGCAAAATCAATATCCCTAAAGTTGAAAGTGCTATTAGTATTTTATAAGCAGCATCGCTACCTGCTTTTGGCTTTAAATGCTGGTTGGAGAGTGGATCGAGAAATGTTGAAATACCTTTTATTTCTTCACTTTTTTTATCTTTTTTACTTTGTAATAATTCGGTTCTATATAAGTTGGATATTTTTTGTTGTAAACTTTTTAAATCAACCCCTGGTTTTAATTGTAAATAAATGCTGTAATCATTCATATCATAATTATCGCCTTTACCTAATTCGTTGCCAATAGAAACACCATCAAAAGTAAAGTTAGAATGTACATCGTTTTTAATTGAACCTGCAATTGTCCCTGTTATCCCAGAATTACTTGCTCCAAACCCTACCAGTTCTGGCTTATTATCTTTTTTACTTGGAAAAAGCGTTTTCATGCTTTCGGTACTTAGGTAAGTAAGCCTTTCTACATCGCCTGCTGGCCTAACCAAACCACCATCCGGATTTATATTTAAAATTTTAGCTGCATTGTAATCAACAACTAGAATTTTTCTCGTAAAAAGTGAGTTTTTCCCATTTTTAATTGTTAGTTCAAAAGAGCTATCTTTTGTCAAACCTACTGACTCAACTTCAGGAAAATTTTGCTTAATGGCTACTGCAAATGGTGCTGCAACGTAATTGGTTTTGAATTCCGGATAGGCTACTCCAACTACATAAATATTTTTATAGTTGGGGTTTGATTTATCGTAGCTGGTTTCATACGTAAAATACATCATTACCAAAATAAACGCAGCCAAAGCAATCGCTAAACCACCAACATTAATTAACGTGATTCCTTTGTTTCTCCAAAGATTCCGCAACGCGATTTTTAAGTTTAATTTGAACATTGTAGTATCAAGTATTTAGTATCGAGTATCAAGACCCAGCAAATAGCCTTAGGCTTTTTGCTTTGAGCTTTCAGCTCTATTCATATTTCAAAGCATCAACCGGATTAGCTTTTGCCACTTTTACCGATTGTATACTTACTGTTAGAATGGCAATAAGGACAGATAATGCAACCGCAATTAAAAAAGGTAAAGCAGATATTGATATCCGATATTCAAAAGCAGATAACCATTTATTGATGATGATGTACGCTATCGGGAAAGCGATTAAGTTGGCGATAGCAACCAGTTTGATAAAATCTTTATTTAGCAGCGTTAAAATACTTGTTGTATTTGCACCCAAAACTTTACGGATACTGATTTCTTTTTTCCTTTGTTCTGCCATGAAAAGTGCTAAACCCAATAGGCCAAGGCAAGAAATAAAGATTGCAAAACCACCGAACCAGTTTGAAAGTGTTCCTAAAAGCTTTTCGTTTTGAAATTTAAGTTCAAATCCTTCATCTACAAATTTTCTGTTTACCGGGTAATCAGGTTCTATTTGTTTAACCAATTCATCAATTTTTGAAATAGAGGTACTGATGTTTTGATTTGAGTTTAACCGAACAATAATAACCTGTATATCATCCATATAACTCGGATAAAATACCATTGGTGCAACTTTCTGATAAGCGCTTTCTACAACAAAATCTTTCACCACAGCTACATTTGTTTTTTCTGTTCCCCAATACCTAATTTTCGCTCCTATTGGATTTTTAAGTCCCATCATTTTAACAGCGGCTTCATTAAGCATAATGTTGTTGCTATCGCTTTTAACTGTTGAAGAAATTTCCCTTCCGGCCACCAAGTTTGTGCCTATGGTTTTAATAAAGTCATCACCAATTCCTCTATTGTTAAATAAAATCGATTCTCCTTCGGTTTTACCTTCCCAATTAACATCAGTTGTGTTGTTTCCGCTTTCGGTGATGTCTTTACTAAAGGTTGTTACGCTGCTTGCTGCCCCAGATTTTAACAGTTGCGTTTTGAGTAATTCGAGTTTGCTTTTTTCGCCAACCTTGCCGCTAACTGCAATTTGAACCAGATTAGATTTATCGTATCCGATTGGTTTGTTTTTTACATAATTAAGCTGCTGATAAATAACTGATGTACAAACAATTAAACACGCTGCAAAAACGAATTGAACCACCACCAGAACTTTTCTGATGGAAACAGAAGAATCTGTTTTGATTTTTAAACCTTTTAATACTTTTATCGGTTCGAATGATGATAAATAAAGTGCTGGGTAGCTTCCAGCCATAAAGCCGGTAAAAACCATTAAGCCTAAAAGTGTAAACCAAAAAGTTAAACTTTTATAATCAATTTGTAATGCGATGTTTAGCAGATTATTGAAGTATGGCAAACTTACTTCCACCAAAATAAAAGCCATAACACCCGAAATAATGGTTACAAAAACCGACTCGAGTAAAAACTGCCCTACTAAAGATTTCCGTGTCGAGCCTATTGCTTTACGAATGCCTACTTCCTTGGCACGACGCTCAGACCTAGCCGTAGATAAGTTCATGAAATTTACACAGGCAATCAACAAAATACAGAAAGCCAATAGTAGAAATATTTTCAGTTGCTCAATTTTCCCACCAACTGATTTCCCATTTTGGAAATCATCGTACAAGTGCCATTTCGTATAAGGGTGCAATAAAGCTTCGGCTGTATTTCCTTGCTGGTTTCTTTTGTAAATGTTTTTAATGCTTGCATTTGCAGCCTCAAAAAATCGATTATCTTTCAACTGAGCCACAGTTAAACACATATTATTGCCCCAGTTTTTTTCTTTTGCCCACGGTTCTCGTTTTTCAAAAAGTGCCCAGGGCATTAAACATTCAAAAATTATCGAGTTGTTTGCAGGGATATCTTCAATTATGGCCTCAACTTTTAAAACATCCTTATTATCAAGTTTGAGCGTTTTATTTATGGGGTCTTCATTACCAAACAATTTTTTCGCAAAAGATTCTGTCAGAATAATAGAATTAACATTTTTTAAAGCCTCTTGAGGATTGCCCTTGATAAATTTATAATCAAATATTTTAATGAAAGATGGGTCAGCAAAATTTACTCTCGAGTTGATTCTTTTATCACCAATGGAAATTAATTTTGTAGACGGATAAGTACTGTGTGATGCATATTTAATACCCGGTATTTTAGCGGCAACTTCTTCGGCCATTGCATTTGGTGTCCACGCCCAGCTAAAAATTTTACCATTTGCAGGAGCATTCTGATAAATTACATAAGTTTTATCACTATTGGCAAACCCCTTATCAAAACTCCATTCGTAGGCTACATATAGCAGCAATATCATACAGCTTGCTAGTCCAATGGCCAATCCTCCGATATTGATCAGAGAAAATCCTTTATTTTTCCAAAGGTTTCGCAATGCGATTTTTAAATTTAATTTGAACATTTTTTTGAAGTATTACGCGGTCAGTTTTAAGTTGTAAGTACAGCACGTAAAACTTATAACGTACTACTTTTAACCTTTTAGTGCCTGATCCGAATCTTCCCATCCAGGAAGATTCGATTGGCTATCATTAAACTAAAACTATTTTTAGGGTTGAAAATTTGTACTGAACTTTAAAGCGACCAGCCTTGTAAAAGATAACTCGCAACCTTTAACTCAATTAAATCAACTCTTCGTTTCTGCTTTTATTTATCTTTTCAGAAATCACGTGGCCATCTTTCAGGTTGATGATTCTGTTTGAAAAACTTGCATCATGGCTCGAGTGTGTTACCATTACAATCGTTGTTCCGGTTTCATTTAATTCGCAAAGTAATTCCATCACTTCATTACCATGCGAACTATCCAGGTTTCCTGTAGGCTCATCGGCTAAAACCAATTTCGGTTTGGTAACTAATGCCCTTGCAACCGCTACACGCTGCTGCTGACCACCAGAAAGCTGTTGCGGAAAGTGACCGCTTCGGTTAACGATGTTCATCCTTTCAATGATTTCATTAACCAATTTCTTGCGTTCCCCCGCTGGGATTTTGTTGTAAATGAGTGGCAGTTCTATGTTTTCGAAAACGGTTAACTCATCAATTAAGTTAAAATTCTGAAAAACAAAACCCATATTTCGCTTACGGAAATTTGAGCGCTCTTTATCGTTTAAGGTTAAAAGTTCGGTATCAATAAACTTGTAGCTGCCGCTTTCAGGTTTATCTAACAAACCCATCACGTTTAATAAGGTTGATTTTCCACAACCAGAAGGACCCATTATCGAAACGAATTCGCCTTCTTTTACGTGAAGATTGATTCCGTTTAGTGCTGTAGTTTCCACTTCTTCGGTTTTGTAAACTTTTTCCAGGTTTTCTATTTTAATCATGAGGCAACTTATTTGATGGTTAGTTTAATATTGTTTTTTTGGGCGTTTTTCAATTCTACATCAAAATCCTTTATGCCGAGTTTTTTGTGGTAAATTTTGAATGTATATAATCCAGGTTGCAATTGTAACTCGCTAGTTTCTGGTTTTAATGCTAAATTAATTTTGAGTTTCCCCTCTTTTTTCAATTCAACTTTTTCGAGCATCGCTAAATCTCCTATTATTGTGAAATCAGCTTTGGCCGTCTTTGCATCAGCATCTTTTCCCGATTTACTGTAAATATTCATTTCATAGTTTACGCCATCCTTATTATCAATCCAGTTGGCCTCCTTTTTAAAGATACTTTGCGCATTTGCTAAAAAAGAAAAGCAAGCTAAAATCGTAGTTATCAAAAATCTATTCATGTGATCTATTTATTAATTTCTACCTGATCGTATTGGTTAAATTGGTCGTAAGACGAAGTAATTACTTGATCGCCTTTAGCCAAACCTTCTAAAATCTCATAATACAGGTAATTTTTTCTGCCGATTTTAACGTTTTTCTTAATTGCTTTACCATTGTTTACCACAAATACCCACGAACCGCCTGTACTTTGGAAAAACTGACCCTGAGCAAGCAGTAAAGATTTGCTGTTATCAGATAAAGTTAATTTTGTTTGTAACGATAAACCGCGGCGTAATCCATCTGGTGCAGCACCTTTAAAAATCATTTCAACCTGAAACTGCCCTGCAGTAACCTCTGGAATTACCTTGCTAACAGTTAAGTTGTATGTTTTGCCGTTAAATTCGCAAGTAGCAGTTTGCCCTTCTTTAACCCGGTTAATGTAATATTCATCAACACCAGCCTGTAGCTTATACCCTTGTAAAACATCAATTTTTCCAATCATCTCATTTGAATTGTATGATTTACCAATAACCGGGTCGTACGATGATAATTTACCGGAAACTGGCGCTTTAATTGTCATGTTTTCGATGTTACGACGAATCATTTCCAGGCTTTCATTCATCTGCCCCATCGATTGGTCGATTTGAGAAAGTTGCATCTTACGGCTTTGGTTTTCTTGTTTTATGGCCTGACGAACAATTTTAAGTTTACCCTGATAATACTCGTAATCCTGGCTCGACTTATTAAATTCTTGCTGTGTGATCACTTTTTTTGCAAACAAAGCACTATCAATTCTATACTGTCGGATTGCTGTACGAAGATTGTTTTCTACGTCTAAAACATCCTGGTTCAGTATCCTTTGATTTTGCTCTAAGTCTAATCTCGATTTACGCAACTGATTAATTTGTTCGGTAGCTGCCGTTTGCTGAGAGGTGTATCCCATCATGGCGTTTGAGTTTTCTATTCTCAAAAGTGGTGTTCCTTTTACGACAGACGCACCATTTTCTGTAAAAATCTGAGCAACTGTACCACCTTCTGATGAACTTACAATTACTGAAGTTAACGGAACAACACTTGCATTTAGTAAAACCACATCTTCAAAATCTCCATATTCAACCTTGCTAACGGTTAATTTATCGGCATCGGCACTATAAGTCTTTTTTAAAGATAAAGTATATCCATAGATTACAACTGCCACAAAAGCAATTGCTCCACCTAATATTAAAAGGGTTTTGGTGCTAAATCTTTTCTTCTCTATTTTTTTATCCATTGTTTGGTAAGCTGTTCGGTTGCTTAATAACCAAGCTTGTGCCAATCACCCCAAACACAAATAAATAACTAATAATCAAATACTTAAAAATTTTTATATTTTTATGGTGTTCGTTATCGAACAGTTTATGTGCGGGAGCGGACAGTTTGGTTAAATTTACCCCCGGCCCGCTGAAGGGGGAGTTACAGGCGAGATGGAATTGTAATATTTAATATAGCCATTTAATATGAACGGTAGACATTCAAGTTCCCCTTTAGGGGCGGAGGGGTTAAACACCACAGTTTTGATTATAGATGATGACGAGGACATTCTTTTAAGTGCCCGTTTGTTTTTAAAGCAACAAGTTAAACAGGTAATTACCTGCAAATCGCCAAAAGAAATAAATGTTTTACTAAGTAAAAACGAAGTTGATATCATTCTGCTTGATATGAACTATCAAAAAGGTGCAAGCGATGGACGAGAGGGTTTGTATTGGCTGGAACATATTTTAGCAATAGATAAAGATTATGTTGTTATTTTAATGACTGCCTTTGGCAATGTGGAACTTGCGGTCAAAGCCATTAAAAAAGGTGCCACAGATTTTATTCTCAAACCCTGGGAAAATGAAAAGCTTTTCGCAACCATTTCTGCCGCATCCAAACTTCGAGAATCAAACAGAAAAGTTAAAAAACTAGAAAAAATCCACACCTCCCTCCACAAAGATATGACGCGTGGGTTCGAACATATTGTTGGTGAGGCTGATGTGATCAGAAATTTGCAAAATACCTTATTAAAAGTTGCACCTACAGATGCCAATGTTTTGATTTTAGGAGAAAACGGAACAGGCAAACAGGTTTTTGCGTACGAAATTCATGGCAATTCACAACGAAAAAATCAGGTGTTCATGCATGTAGATCTAGGTTCACTGAACGAAAATTTATTTGAAAGTGAGCTTTTTGGTTATGCCAAAGGCGCTTTTACCGATGCAAAGGAAGACAAGCCTGGCAGATTTGAATTGGCTGATGGTGGAACGATCTTTTTAGATGAAATTGGAAATCTTACCTTGCCTTTGCAAGCAAAACTATTAAGCGTTTTACAGAATAGAACAGTAACACGACTCGGAGAAAGCAAAGAACGCAAAGTAAATGTTCGTTTAATAACAGCAACCAACATGCCCTTGAATGAAATGGTTGCTAAAAATACCTTCCGCCAGGATTTACTTTTTAGAATTAATACCGTTGAATTATTACTGCCACCACTACGCAAACGCGGAAATGATATTTTACTTTTGGCTAATCATTTTATGCAGGTATTCAGTTCCAAATACCATAAAGAATTACGAAGTTTAAGCACACAGGCGAAAAGTGTATTGTTAAACTATAACTTTCCAGGAAATGTTAGGGAGTTGCAACATGTACTAGAACGAGCAGTGATTATGAGCGATGGAAATGAAATTACGGAGCAAGATTTACAGTTAAGTCCGCAGCGATTTGCACAAAATAATGCTATACCTGATGAAATGGCATTAGGCGATATGGAAAAAATGATGGTGCAAAAAGCGATTGATAAGCACAAAGGCAATATATCAAAAGCCGCTGCCGAACTGGGTTTAACCAGAGCAGCATTGTATAGGAGAATTGAGAAATTTGGAATTTAAGCTAAAAGCTGAAAGACTAAAGCAGAAAGCTTTGGACTTTTCGCTTTAAGCTTTAAGCTTTAACAAATGTTTTACAAACGCTTTACTTTTCGTTTAATATCACGCTTAGCTCTCATTAATTTGCTGGGCTATTTGTTATATTACTTGATTAAAAACACTGAATTGTGGTTTACCATTATTGGCGTAGGTTTAATTTTATTGGGTTCGGTTATATCGCTTTATTACTACATCAACGAAATCCGCTCAGATATTAAACGTTTCATTCTAGCAGTAAAAACCCGAGACCACACGCTGAATTTCAAAAACAAAGCCACGAGGGGAAGTTTTCCTGAGCTTTATGAGTCTTTCGGAGATATCCTTCAGGTGCATAAACAAATTCGTTTGGAGCAAGAAGCAATGTTCCAATTGATTAAAACCATTTTAGAACAGGTTCCTGTTGGTGTAATCGTGGTGAACAACACAAAAACCGAACAAAACAACGAAGAAATTGCTTTTTTTAACCAGGCGGCTTCAAATCTGCTCGGCGTTCCGGCTTATAAATATTGGCACCGCTTGCAGCAACATTTACCAAATTTTGCCGAAGAAGTCGATCAGATTTCTTCCGGAGGAAAGCGTTTCCTGGAACTGAAGATTCAGGATAAACTTATTCAGCTTTCTACAGAAGTTATTCCATTAAATCTCTACGGAAAAAATTACACCATCATCAGTTTTCAAAACATAAAAGATGAAATTGAGCAAAAAGAAACAGAAGCCTGGAATAGATTAATTGGTGTAATTTCTCATGAGATTTTAAATTCCATTACTCCAATCAGCTCATTATCTGATACGATAAATAGCATGGTTACTAATAAGGAAAACCTTGATTTGGACGAAATGGAAGATTTGAAAACAGCATTACAAACCATTAAACGCCGTTCCTCTGGATTATTGGATTTTGTAAAAGATTACCGCCTGATTGCGGAATTGCCCACACCTAACCTCCAACCTCATACCATTGGCGAAATACTAAAACACATAAAGGTACTGATGCAGCCATTTGCAAAAGTTAAAAACGTAGTTTTAGATGTAGAACAAACATCATCGAAAATTACTGTTCAGCTTGATTTAAAATTAGTTGAACAAGTGCTGATTAATCTTATTACGAATAGTATTTATGCCGTAGAAGAAAACTTGAATCCACATATTTCTGTCAGTTATCGATTAGAAAACACAAAATTATACATTGATGTTAGCGATAATGGTAAAGGAATTGAAGCTGCTGATTTGGAAAAAATTTTCGTTCCTTTTTACACCACCCGAAAAAATGGCTCTGGCATTGGTTTAACCATTAGCAGAAACATTATGAAAATGCACCGGGGAAGTATTGAAGTTGTTTCAACACCAAACGAGCAAACTACATTTTCGTTGCTATTTAATTACGTTTAATTGACGCCCAAATCTTCAATTAGCAATTTATCAATTCAAACAATCAAACAATTTTTTAGCTGGTATTTTAATCATTTGAATGTTTCTTTTGAAACAAATTCCAAACAAAAAGTGTTTGAACTGCTTTTATTTATGTGAATACATTAGATACAAGCATGAAGACAGTTATAATATCGAACAGACTACCCGTTAAAATCATCGAAGAAAACAACGAGTATACGTTCATTCCAAGCGAAGGTGGCCTTGCTACCGGATTGGGTGACGTGTACAAAACAGGCAACTCCATTTGGGTTGGCTGGCCGGGAATAGAAGTTCCCGAAGACCGGCAGGAAGAAGTAATCCAGAAATTAGGGGAACTTAACCTCTACCCGGTGTTCCTTACCCAAGAAGAAATTAATTTATATTACGAAGGCTTCTCTAACGAAGTGTTGTGGCCGGTTTTCCATTATCTGGTTACTTACGCACATTACGAACAAAATTATTGGGATTGCTATAAATCGGTAAACGAAAAGTTCGCTAAAAGTGCCATGCAGGTACTTAACAGAAGCGATAAAATATGGATTCAAGATTATCAATTACTTTTATTACCTGGAATTTTAAGGGAAAAACTTCCCAATTCAACCATTGGGTTTTTCCAGCATATCCCCTTTCCATCTTACGAAATTTTTAGATTAATTCCCTGGCGGGAAGAGTTATTGAATGGTCTTATCGGCTCAGATTTAATAGGTTTCCATACTTATGATGATGTTCGCCATTTTATCAGTACCGCAACGCGTTTGCTACCTGTTAATTCATCATCAAATGTGCTGAACAGCAACGAAAGGCAAATCGTTATCGAAGCATTTCCGATGGGAATCGATTTTGATAAATTCTCTTCTTTAACATCCACACAAACCGTAATTGAAGAAATAGACCATTTCAAATATGGAAAAGACGAAATTAAAATTATTCTTTCCATTGATCGGTTAGATTATAGCAAAGGTATTTTAGAGCGATTAAAAGCGCTTGAACTGCTTTTGCAAATGCATCCGGAGTACATCGGCAAAATTGAACTTTTTATGATCGTTGTTCCTTCAAGGGATAATGTTCCGCAATATAGCGAACTACGCGACCAGATTGATCAGTTTGTTGGTAACCTGAATGCCAGGTATCGCTCTATGGATTGGATTCCGGTAAATTATTTTTATCGGTCTTTTCCAATTGAGGTTTTGTCGGCGCTTTATTCTTCAGCCGATATCTGCCTGGTTACGCCAATGCGAGATGGGATGAACCTGGTGAGTAAAGAATATGTAGCCAGCAGAAACGATAATGATGGCGTATTGATTTTGAGTGAAATGGCCGGAGCATCGAAAGAGCTTACCGAAGCACTCGTTGTTAATCCGAACAACCTTGGCGATATTATGGAAGCCATCGTTACCGCATTAAAAATGCCTTTAGAAGAACAACAGCAACGCATGAAAGCCATGCGGGCAATTGTAGAAAAATTCAATGTAAAACATTGGGTTAATAATTTTATTTTAAGACTAAACGAAGTGAAAGATTCTCAAAAATCATTACAAACCAAACATGCCGTAAATTCGGTTAACGAAATTATTGCTGCTAAATATGCAGAAACCAGCGATCGTGTTTTGTTTCTGGACTACGATGGTACACTGGTTGACTTTACCGGAAATATCGATGATGCCTCTCCTGATGATGAGTTATACGATTTGATTGAAAACCTGACACTAGATGCAGCAAATAAAGTTGTGATTATTAGTGGTAGAAGAAATGAAACACTCGAAAACTGGTTCGGGCATTTAAAGGTTGATTTAATTGCAGAGCATGGCGCATGGCAAAAAACCTACGGCGATAAGTGGAATTCCCTTCCTTTACTTACCGATCAGTGGAAAAGCGAAATCAGAACACTTTTAGAAACTTACACCGATAGAACCCCAGGTTCATTTATTGAAGAAAAAAGCTATTCTTTAGTATGGCATTACCGCAAAGCAGAAGAAGGTTTAGGTGAGTTACGGGCCAACGAAATTGTAAGCCACATGAAGATTTTAGCCGCTGATAAAGGCTTGCAGCTAATGCCAGGAAATAAGGTTATTGAATTTAAGAACATCGAAGTAAATAAAGGAAAAGCTGCACTGAATTGGCTATACGATAAACATCCAGATTTTATCATCGCTCTTGGAGATGATCATACGGATGAAGATATTTTCAAAGCATTACCTGATGATGCGATTACGGTAAAAGTTGGAAACAATCTATCTGAAGCAAAATATTACCTGAATGACTTTAAGGAAGTTAGAAAATTGCTTTGGAGTTTGGTTAAAGAGGAATTTGTAGAAAGAGGTTAATAGATTGTCATTCTGAGCTTGCTGAAGAACCTTTTTAAGGCATTTCGACAACCTGTCCCAACACTTCGGTAAGCTCAATGTGACAACATTAAAAATCTTGTTCCAAGGTCTGTGTTACCACAGACCTTTTTTAGCAAAAAATTTCCCGCAAATTTGAAATGATACTCGCTCATTGCGCTGCGAATATCTTCTCAAATCTGCGGGAAATAATAAATAGACTTATAAAAACACAGGTCTATCTAACTTTATCGCAATTCGATAAGCAGCATTCATTAAACCAACATGGCTATATGCCTGCGGAAAATTCCCCCACTGACTACCAGTTTTAGCATCAACGTCTTCACTAAAAAGTAATAAATGGTTGCAGTATTTGATGATATTTTCGAATTCTTCAATTGCCTCATCAACCCTGCCCACGCAAGCGAGCGCTTCCACATACCAGAAAGCACAAATCAAGAAGGTAGTTTTTGGCTTACCGAAATCATCAGCATGCAAATAGCGGTAGAATAAACCATCTTCAGTTTTAAGTTCTTTCTCTAAAGCAATTAAATGATCTTTTGCCTTATCAGAAGCTGGGTCTAAATAACCCATCATAATTAACTGCAAAGTACTTGCATCTAAATGAGTGCTGCCAACCGCATTGGTATAAACTTTTCTTTCAGGATCGTAGCAAGCCTCGATATGTGCCGCAGCCTTATCAATTAAAATAGTTGCCCGCTCTTCGAAATCCTTATTTCCAATCGTTTTCGCCATTTTTAAAGCAGCATGCGCACCAGCCCATTGAAATAAGTTACTATAACAATGCATGTTGGCGATATTCCTAAACTCCCAAATGCCGGCATCCTTTTCATCAATTGTTCTTTCAATTTTTGATAAAACACTTTCAATCCATTTCACCGAATCACTGCGTTCTGAAAATACAAAACGATGGTCGGTGTAAAGTGGCAACATAGAAGTAAGAACCTGTCCATAAATATCATTTTGAATATGCTCGTAAGCCTGGTTTCCAATCCTAATCGGTTGCTCACCTTTATACCCTTCCAAATGATCTAATGTGGTTTCGACAATTTCTCTTTCACCAGCTATACCATATAAAGGTTGGTAACGCTCATCTTCTGCTTGAGAAATGTCTGATAGATAATTGAAATATTTCTCCATCTCCTCGAAATGGCCGATGTGATTCAGCGATGTTAGCACATAATGAGAATCTCTTAACCAGCAATAGCGATAATCCCAGTTTCTTGTACTGCCTGGAGATTCGGGCAAACTGGTTGTACTTGCAGCGATGATTGCTCCGGTATCTTCGTATTGATGAATTTTTAAAACCAAGGCAGAACGAATAACAAAAGGTTGGTAAAAGCCTGCGATGGATGAATGTTTGATCCACAATCGCCAATAAGCCACAGTTTCGCGAAGGAAATTTTCTGCCGTGCTTACAATTGGTGCTTCCAGGTTTTCGCCATAAGTCATAATCAGGTATTTCGACTCATTTAAAACGAAAGCCTTCTCATCCAATATATAGGTTAAAGAAACATTGGTACTCAATCGGATATTTTCATCGCAACCATGGTAATCGATGTGGTTGCTGCCCCGGCTTGCACGCATTTTATTTTTTCCATAATCACAAACGGGTTCACATTTAATGGTTACCCGCGGGTTTCCTTCTAGCGGTTCAATTTTTCGAATAAACATCAATGGCTTGAAATACCGTTCGTAAAGATGAAAACGTGGCGCAAAATCGGTTATACGATATTTCCCGTCTTCTGAGGTAATTTCTGTTCGTAAAACATTGGTATTTTCAATATAATATTGAGTGGAGGTATATTCACCTTGCGGCAAAATTGAAAATTCGCCGCCTTTCTTTTTATCTAATAAACTTCCAAATACAAACGGACTATCGAAACGCGGCCAGCAAAGCCAGGATATGTCTGTATTTTTATTTACATGCGCCATAAAAGCACAATTCCCTATTATTCCTGTTTGATAAAGGTGTTGTTCAGCCATAAGCAATTTTGTGTGTGTTTATAACCTAACAGGTTTAAAAGTAAATTGTTGGCAGGAATGTGAAAAAGCTTAATTCGTTAGGAGACTTTGACATTTTGAGGGGAGCAATCTTTGTTAAATAAGCCTGATTGGAGTGGAAATATTTTTTTAGCAACTTCGAATATGCTGTCATGCTGAGGTACGAAGCATCTGTAACCGATGAAACAGATTCCTCGTTCCTCGGAATGACAGAAGTAAAAATATTGCAACGAAAAGCAGGGCTGAAATCCGCAATGAAATGCTGAGCTTCCACTTTCAAAAAAACCTGTTTAAGTGGTATTCGTCATGCTGAATTTATTTCAGCATCTAATGATTAAGACCCTGAAATGAATTCAGGGTGACGATAAAACAAACAAAAAAAAGCCAGCCTGAACGAATTCAAGCTGGCTTAATTAATAATATAATCGATTTTAAATTACCGTTCCACTTGGCAAAACAGCACCTTTTTTAACAACTACAATTCCATCTTTAACTGCATAAAGCTCAAAATCGCCATCTTCAAGGTGAGCGCCACCGTTAATTTTTACATCGTTACCAATGCGACAGTTTTTATCAATAATGGCGTTGTTTATGTAACATCGGTCTCCAATCCCAATAAGCGAATTACCTTTTTGATTTTCTAACTCAATTTCTTCCAATGTCTGGTATCGGTCGCTACCCATTACATACGTATTGGTGACCACGGTATGCTTTCCGATACGGGCCCTAATACCCAAAACTGCATGTTCAATTCTGCTGGCCTGAATAATACAACCTTCTGCAATAATTGCCTTTTCTAAGGTTGTGCCAGAAATTTTGGATGGAGGTAACATCCTGGCTCTTGTAAAGATAGTATGATTACTATCAAACATGTTGAATTTAGGAATTTCATCTGTTAAGCCTAAGTTAGCCTCAAAAAATGAAGAAATATTACCAATATCTGTCCAGTAACCTTCGTATTGGTAGCTTAAAACCCGACTTTCTGTTATGGCTCGTGGCAAAATCTCCTTACCAAAATCTTTTTCCTCTTCATTTTCATTTAGAATATTAATCAAATATTCACGATTGAAAACGTAAATACCCATTGAAGCTAAGAAATTACGTCCTTCGCCCTGCATTTCTGCACCAGTGTCAGATACCCAGTCTTCCAGGCCTGTTTTTGGTTTTTCAATAAACGAAGTAATCATATTCTCCTCGTCAGCTTTTAGGATACCAAAATCGGTAGCATCTTTAGCCGTTACGGGGATCGTAGCGATGGTAATTTCAGCATTAGCTTCGATATGTTTTTCAATCATATCTTTAAAATCCATCTGATAGAGCTGATCTCCGGATAAAATCAGAATATAATCGAACTCATGTGAAACAATGTGGTGCATACACTGGCGTACCGCATCTGCTGTACCCTGAAACCAACCTGCATTTTGCACGGTCTGTTCAGCTGCAAGGATATCAACAAAAGCCGTACTGAAATGACTGAAGTGATACGTGTTTTTTATGTGTTTGTTAAGGGATGCCGAATTAAACTGTGTCAGCACAAACATACGGTGGATGCCAGAATTAAGGCAATTAGAAATTGGGATGTCTACCAACCGATACTTTCCTGCAATTGGAACTGCAGGTTTAGAACGTGTTTGCGTGAGCGGCGATAATCTAGACCCCTGGCCACCGCCAAGGATAACGCCTAAAACTTTGTCAGTCATGTTAAGCTATTTTAAAATTTGGTATAATTCTATGTAATTCAGCGCTGCCCTATCCCATGAGTGGTCGATTTTCATCATGGTTTTGCGTACCGCCTTAAAAGTTTTTTTGTCGTTATAAATATCTACCGCCCTGTTAATGGCATGGGTAACATCCCAAATACTGGTTTGATCGTGACATAGTCCAAAACCTCCATCGCCAATGTCAATCACTGTATCTCTTAAACCACCAACTCGGCGAACTATCGGAACGGTTCCATAGCGTAAAGCATAAAGCTGGTTTAAACCACAAGGTTCAACCCTCGAAGGCATTAAAAGATAATCGGCTCCTGCATACATCTGGTGCGAAACCTGTTCGTTATAGCCGATGTAAACATTGTACTTTCCATAAAAATTATCTTTTAACTGGTTTAACCTTCCTTCTACCCAATCCTCTCCCGATCCCAGAACCAGCACATTGATGTTATCGCCATGTTGTTGTAATGCAGTGTAAAAAATATCAGGCAATAAATCGGCACCTTTTTCATCCACCAATCTGCCAATAAACGTAAAAAGTGGCTTCGAAGCGTCTAGTTGAAAAACATCACACAAAGCTTTTTTGTTTGCCAGTTTTCCAGCTTCAACCGTTTTTAAACTGTAACTTTTTGATAACATCGGATCGGTTTCCGGATTCCAAACCTCGGTATCAATTCCGTTCAAAATACCTACAGATTTCCACCGCTCCTGCCTCAATAAACTCTCCAGTCCACGGGCATTATTCATCATTTCCTCTAAATAACTTGGAGAAACCGTGGTTACCCTCCAGGCGCATTTTATAGCCGAAGCGAGTGGATTAATGGCACCTTCCCAACCCAGTAAACCACCTTTCCATAAATCAAAAGCCGGCAAATAGTATAATTTATCCCATCCAAACTGACCCTGATATTGCGCATTATGTATGGTTAAAACAGTAGGTACATTACTCAGGGTTTGATATTTTAAACAATTGGAAACCATAAAAGGAATCAAACCGGTATGGTGATCGTGGCAGTGAATTACATCAGGTTGATGCTCCCATTGCGCCATCCAATCGAGTGTAGCAATTTGAAATGCAATAAAACGTTCTGTATCGTCAGCGTAACCATAAACGTTTGGTCGGTCGGTTAAACCCTGAATATGAACGATATATAAATCGAAACCAAGTTTATTGGTTTTTTCTCTTAAAATGCGGTAAGAAAAGTGATGGTTTCCGTAATTTGACCAGGCATCATAAGCTACCTCGAATTCACTCTCGCGAACAAATTTAGTTTCATAGGCCGGCACAACCACTTTGGCAATGTGGCCAATTTTATTTTGGTATTTTGGTAAGGCCCCAACAACGTCTGCTAAACCTCCAACTTTAGCAACTGGGTAACACTCGGCGCTGATATGTATAATTTCCATTAAATATTTGGTGTAGATAACTTCGTTAAGTTAGTAATTGTTTTCTGATTTGGAAATAATTCAAAATTAATTTTTAGCATCAGATTGTCCTGCAGATTAAGTTGATTATTGAACATGAGAAATGAGCTTAAAGATAGTTTTTGGAAGTTAACGTTCCAGTTCATTTGGCAGCATGCGGCCCTGCTTTCCGTTTCTCCCGATGAAAAATCGGGATTCACTTCAATCAGGCTTATTTAACAATGGTCTGTTATAACCAAGACGCTTAAATTTCTGAAAATTAGCTGGGACATATGTTGTGCCCGCAGATCAAACAGATTACCGCAGACCAATAATAAGTTTTTACTTGCCATACGCTGCGAACATCAGCGGGAAATTTATTCTTAATGAGATTCCACAAACAAAAAAAACCGCTAAACTTTCGCCAGCGGTTTTTAACAACAAAACAAATATATGATTCTATTTACCCTTAATATTCCTCAGCAATGATTTCGTAAAAATCTCTAATGGGTTGAAATTGTGGATGCAACGATACCACATCTCCAAAAACCAATAATGCCGGCGCCTGTATTTTTTTGTCTTCTACTACTTCAGCAATGGTATCTACAATGCCTACCGCAATTTTTTCCTGTGGTGTCGAACCGTTTTCAATTACGGCAACAGGTAATAAACCTTTGTTTTCTGCCTGAAAAATAGCTGCAATCTCTTTTACCTTCGCCACGCCATTTAATACTACGATGGTTGCTTTAGTTTTGGCAGCGATGTATAAATCTTCAGAAATTTCTCCTTTAGAATTTGTACCGGTTACCGCCCAAAAGCTTTCGCTTAAGTCTTTATAAATCATTGGTATTTTTTGCAGACTCGGCGCACCAGTTGCACTCGAAATACCAGGAATAATTTCTGTTGGAATGCTATACGATTCTGCTGCATCTATTTCTTCGTAACCTTTTGCGAAGAAAAACGGATCGCCACTTTTTAAACGAACCACATGGCCATAATTCAAAGCATAATCAATGATTAACTTATTTACCGCTTCCTGTGAAAAATCTTCATCATCCGTACGTTTACCAACATAAACTTTCGGTATACCATCTGGAGCATGACACAGTAAAGCTTCGTTCACATTTGCATCATACAAAACAACATCAGCTGTTTTTAATGCTTTAACACCTTTTAAACTAAATAAATCCGGATCACCAGGACCAGCACCTATTAATGTAATTTTTGGTTCAATGTTCGCTTTTTCTACTTTACTTAAAATCATACCAGAAAATATTAGCTCGTTTTTAAATTATTAATTATACAAATATATAAAGTCTATAGAAATTGTAGTAATTTATTTTAAAATAATTTATTTGCCAGTAACCGTCACTGCGATAGAACCATTCCTACTTCGTCATTGCGAGGTACGAAGCAATCTTAATATTGGGGTTAATAGCTTTTTTCGTCATTGCGAGGCACGAAGCAATCTTTATCCATGAGGTCAATAGCGATTATTGTAGGACTGCTTCATACCTCGCAATCACGGCCGCCGAAGATTAAAGCGTATAAAAATTTGAGTAAAAAAGTCTAAGCGTGGATCTAAAACTATTCAAGATTTCATTACCATTTTCGTCATTGCGAGGCACGAAGCAATCTTAATACTTGGGTAAATAGCGATTATTGTAGGATTGCTTCGTTCCTCGCAATGACGGCCGCCGAAGATTAGCGTTTAGATAAAAATTAATTAAACAAAAAAAGTCTTAGCAATATGCCAAGACTATATAACAAAATTCCATTTCAGTATCCGAAACGTTACTTACAAGGCACTTCCACAAAAGTAAATTTTCCAGCTTCGTAATTTATGGGTTTGCCTTTTACAAAATACGAACGGCCCAGGGTGGTTTCAATTTGAGCTACGCCCATTATCAGTTTACCATCTTTCTTTAAAAACGCCAACGGGTTCGTAAATGCTTTTGTAGTATCGCTACCAGTGTTGAAACGGTAATCAACCAGTAGCGTATCCCCGTGAAATTTGCCATCTATTTTACCATTATTTTGGGGTTTATCACCATACTTAATTAGTAATGAACCCGTAACTTTTCCTGAAGACATCGTCTTCACAATCATTGCGGCACTATCCTTTTCGAAAGACGAGGCATAACAGGTTTCATTAATCAGTGAATCGGCCTTTGCAGCTTCAGCTTTTTTATCTGACGAGCCGCAGGCAAAAACAAATGGGATTGCACCAAAAAGCAGGTAAATAATTTTATTCTTCATCTTTTAAATTTTAAGATTAACACTTACTTAAATATAAAAAGATGATGAAATGTTTTTAGCATTTCCACAATAAAAATAGATTACATTAAAATATTATTTTCTGGCGTAAGGGCTGGTGGTAAATTAGTTTCATCTAACATGTCCCTCATATCAATTTCAATCGTTCTGGAAATATTGGTAATCGGAACGTCGTTTGCGCTGCCCTCGAATGGATTGGTAGAACTCTCTCCCACTACATCTAATGTATTGAAAACCCAGGTTAATAAGATGGCGAAGGGAATATTTAACCAAACCGAATAGCCCTCTATTAAAGTTCCGCTACCCAACTTATTAAAATCGTTTAATAAACCATAAGGCACCAGAAAAACAAAAAGATTAAGCATAATACTTGCTATTGATGAAAAATGGCGGGGATAAGGAAAGTTCTTGATTCGTTCGGCTTTGCCTTGATTATCATAGAAGTTAGCAATGCCGACCTGCAACGATTGTAGCTGCAAATCAGAAAAACTGCCTGCAGCTGCCAGTTTATTAATGTGATTAGATTGCAAAGCCATAATCTGCGTTGCTTTATTTTTCTTCGTTACGATGTAGGCCAATTCTTCTGCTGAAAGGTATTGAGCTAAAACCTCTTCCAGCTTATTTGCTTTTTCTGCGGTGTGATAATTTTGGGCATACTCAATATTTCTCAGATCATTCATATTTTCCCAAACGCGATTTTCCCTCAATTGAAAACGCAGTGCGGTCAACCAGGCAAAATGACGGTAAAATATGATCTGTACCTCTTGCTGTTTGTTTTTTGATGATAAAAAATCTCTCACCATAACACCGAAAGAACGGCTAACATTGATAATTCCACCATAAATTTGGCGGGCTTCCCATAACCTGGCATAGCTGGCGTTATTTTTAAATCCGATAATAAACGAAACCGCAGTACCCAATAAGGCCACCGGAACCCATGAAATGGAGAGAAACGTAAACCCACAAAAGTGATAGAGTACGGTGGGAATTACAGCAAGTATTGTTAAACGATAAATATCGCGACGAGTCCACAGGATAAACTCTTTTAAAGAATATTTCTTTCCGGCATGCATAAATTAAATTTTAGTTTGGGATATTATCTGAGGGATGGGCGAAGATAGAGAAATTTGTAAAATTCGATTGTCGGTTTTTGGAGAAACTTTAATAGCATTATTATCCTGCGTAAAATAAACCCGGTTGAAATGAAATCCTTTTTGTTGCAATTTTGCCAGTTTCAGGATGACGACAACAAAAAGATTGTAATGAAAAACGGGACTATCGTAACCGATGCCCCGCTGAAATTGCTTTCCTCTAAATTTAAAATCTAGAGTTTCCATATAATATTTGGTTATGGTTCTATTGGATAATAAAAATCTCCATTACGAATCTTAATGCTATTCTACCGCTGCTCTAAACATTAAAGCGCCCACTGTTAAATTTGTGCGGCTATCAACCAAAATAGCCGAACCATTTGCCCGGTTATCATCATATAAATCGAAAGCCAAAGCATCGGCAGTTTTAACAATCACACGACCGATATCGTTCAATTTGAATTCATCGGCCGGATGTTTTTCCAACGTATTAATATCAACTTTATGCAAAATCTCGCTGATTTTACATTTGGTTACCTTACTGTTATGTTGAATTAAATACATAATTGAGGTATCCAAAGCTCGCCCATCCATCCAACATAAATCGGCTTCAATCAACTTTGATTCTTGTGGCAAAGCTGATGCATTTACAATGGTATCGCCACGGCTAATGTCTACATCATCTTTTAAATGAATGGTAACCGATTGCCCTGCATGTGCAGCAATTGGCGCCTGGTCGAAAAATTCGATTTTCTCGATAGTTGAGCTGGCTCCTGAAGGCAAAATGGTAACCTTATCGTTGAGGTTGAAAGTACCACTCAACACGCGACCGGCATAACCGCGGTAATCATGCAATTCTTCAGTTTGCGGACGGATGACCCATTGAACAGGCATGCGAGCCAGTTGCGATTTATCCAGATTATCGGTATCAACTTTTTCTAAAAAGTGCAATAAACTTTCACCTTTGTACCAATCCATTCGTTCCGAATTTTGAACGATGTTATCGCCTTTTAAGGCACTTACCGGAATATAATTTACATCAACAAGTTTAAGCTGTTGCGCTAACACTTTGTATTTATCGATGATGGATTGGTAAACTTCTTCGCTATAATCAACCATATCCATTTTGTTGATACAAACCACAATGTGTTTGATGCCCAATAAAGATACCAGGTAAGAATGGCGAATGGTTTGCTCTACCACACCGTTTCTGGCATCAATTAAAATGATGGCTAAATTGGCAGTTGAAGCACCTGTTACCATGTTCCTGGTGTACTGAATATGTCCAGGGGTATCAGCGATAATGAATTTACGCTTATCGGTTTGGAAATATTTGTAGGCTACATCAATGGTAATTCCCTGCTCACGTTCTGCTCTTAAACCATCTGTTAAAATGGCTAAATCTATTGTTCCATCATCGTTTTTACGGTTAGAGCTTTGCAGGGCTTCTAACTGATCTGCCAAAATGGAATCTGTATCGTATAACAAACGGCCGATTAAGGTACTTTTACCATCATCTACGCTGCCTGCTGTGAAAAATTTTAATATGTTCATGTTTTTGGTTGTTTAGATAGTAGTTGTTTAGTTTTTTGGTAGACTTAATTAAATCTAACCAACTAAAAAACGAAACAACTAACCAACTACTTTAAAAATATCCGCCTTTTTTTCTATCCTCCATAGCGGCTTCCGAAACTTTATCATCCATGCGGGCGCCACGTTCTGATATTTTTGAGGAACTGATTTCAGAAATAATATCATCAATTAAAACCGCTTCTGATTCTACCGCAGCTGTACAAGACATATCGCCTACCGTACGGAAACGCACTTGTTTTGTGAAAATGATGTCTTCATCATCCATGTTTAAAAATGGTGAAGCAGCCATTAACTGACCATTTCTTGTAATCACTTCGCGTTCGTGTGAGAAGTAAATGCTTGGCAATTCAATGTTTTCTCTGCGAATGTAATTCCAAACATCCAGCTCCGTCCAATTGCTGATGGGGAAAACACGAACGTTTTCGCCTTTATGAATTTTACCGTTGTAAATGTTCCAAAGTTCCGGGCGCTGGCGTTTTGGGTCCCATTGTCCAAATTCATCGCGAACAGAGAAAATGCGTTCTTTAGCTCTTGCTTTTTCTTCATCTCTACGGGCGCCGCCAATACAAGCATCAAACTGGTATTTGGCAATGGTATCTAACAAGGTAACGGTTTGTAATGCATTTCTGCTGGCATTTTTACCTTTTTGCTCTACCACTTTACCTTGATCAATAGACTCCTGAACAGAACCAACGATTAATCTTTCGCCAATTCTTTCTATCATTTGATCACGATAATCAATCGTTTCCTGAAAGTTATGACCAGTATCAATATGCACTAAAGGAAAAGGAAATTTCCCCGGACGAAAAGCTTTTTCTGCTAAACGAACTAAAGTGATGGAATCCTTTCCGCCGGAAAATAATAAGGCAGGCTTTTCGAATTGCCCTGCAACCTCACGTAAAATGTGAATTGCCTCGGCCTCCAGTTCATCTAAGTAATCAAAATTATATGTACTCATTTGTTAATGTTGTAAAGTTTGGTTGTTGAATGTTGGAATGTTCCTCGTTCAATTTATTTGTTGTTGTTGTCGTTAATGAGAATAATTAAATCCTCCCCCTGCCCCCTCCAAAGGGGGAAACCCCTCATAGTTTTCCATCTATGTTGCAAAGCTTAGTCTCACGGCTTCAAGCTTTTTGCTTTAAGCTTTAAGCTTAACCTCAGCCTCCGTAGCATGCAAGCCACATTCCTTTTTGCTTTGGTCTTCCCACCACCATCTTCCGGCTCTAAAATCTTCGCCGGGCTGTACTGCTCGTGTACATGGTGCACAGCCGATACTCGGAAAACCTTTATCATGTAAAGTATTGTAAACGATGTTATTTTCTTGGATATAGGCTTTCACATCATCTAAAGTCCAATCGAAAATGGGGTGGAATTTTATCAGTTGGTTACCTTCATCCCACTCTAAATCATGCATATCCTCACGGTTAGTGCTCTGCTCAGCCCTGATGCCCGTTACCCAAATCTCATTGCCCGTTAAGGCTCTTTTTAAAGGCTCGATTTTACGAATGTAACAACACTCTTTTCTGTTTTCTACCGATTCGTAAAAGCTGTTCGGACCTTTGCTGTTCACCATATCCTGCAACAAATCGTTTTTAGGATAGTAAGCATGAATCGGCTTGTTGTAAACTTCTAAAGTACGGTTCCAAACATAATAGGTTTCCGGAAAAAGACGCCCAGTTTCTAACGTGAAGACTTTTATTGGAATGTTATTTGCAAAAATTAAATGCGTAATGGCCTGGTCTTCCCAACCAAAACTGGTCGAGAAAATAATTTTATCGGCATATTGATCTGCCAGATATTTTAATTTATCTATCGTACTCAATCCATGAAGTGCCGTTTTCAACTCCTCTAATCTCATCACTAAATCAATTTTAAAATAAATAGAATTACACTGCGTAAGCTTACAATCATTACAATAATGCCCACAGCGACCATGATGGTTTTTGCAGAAATTTTGTTAGAAACCCTTGCTGCAATTGGCGAGGCTATTGCGCTACCGATAATTAAACCGACAACCGCTTCCCAGTATTTACCGCCTAACATCGTAAAAAAAGTTAAGGAACTCAAAGTGGCAATAAAAAATCTGCTGATTTTCACCGTTCCTAAAGAGAATAACGGATGACGTCCGCCTGCGATTAAGCTTGAAAGTACGATTGAGCCCCATCCGCCTCCAAATGCCGCATCGATAAACCCGCCAACGAAACCTAAAAAACCAATTTTCTTTATTTTTTTGTCGCCTTTTTTTCTTTTGATGTTAAAGGCTTTCATCAAAATTATCCCACCTAAAATTAATGTGTAAACCCCAACTACTGGCTTAACGTAAGCACTATAATGTTCTAATGAGGATAAAATATAAGCGCCTAAAACTGCACCGATAACGGCTGGAATGATTAAGATTTTAAACAATTTCCAATTTACATTTCCCATGCGGTAGTGCATCCATCCGGCAATTCCGTTACTTAATACTTCAGAAATGTGAATGGCCATACTTGCTGAAGCAGGTGGTAAACCCATCGCCAATGAAAATGAGGCGGTGGTTACGCCGTACGACATTCCGATGGCACCATCAATCAAAGCAAATACGAATCCGGCACCTAAAAACCAATAAAATAATGGGTCGATGTTGATTAAGAAAGTTTGAAATTCTGGCTCGGTATTCCAAAGGGTAAAACCAATTGAACCGATTAACAAGATTGCTGCAGCCCAGATTAGCCACTTAATATTACGCTCTGCAAAACTTTTTTTGGGGTTAATTAAACTCTGCGTTACTTTATTCAGCTTTTTAACTTTTGCAGAAAAATCACCGTTTAAAGTTTGGCGTAAGGCACTCATATTTTGTAAAGTCTCATCCAGCTCTGCCGGAATTCCCTCATTTAAAATCTGCTTTAATCGCTTTGCGATGGTTGGCGATTTACCGTTTGTAGAAATGGCAATTTTCAAATCGCCTTTCTGAACAATGGAACCTAAATAGAAATCGCATAAATCAGGTTTATCAGCCACATTGATGAGTAATCCCTTTTCGTGTGTGACCACTCTAATCTCTTCGTTTAAAATATCATTGTTCGTTGCCGCAAAAACGATGTCGATATTTTCTAAATCAGAAACATCAAAACTTTTCTGCTTTACTTTTATTTGAGGATAATTTGCAATAAGCGTATAAACCTCGGGTGATACCATTTCTGCAACAATGGTAATTTTAGCCTGATGACTATTGTTGACAATGGCTGTCAACTTTTCGAGCCCAATAGGTCCTGCACCAATTAATAATGTACGCAACTTGTTCAGCTTTATAAAAACTGGAAAAAGCTGATTTCCTTTCTCCTCTTCAGAAGAAAGTGCTGCATTATCGGGTTGGTTAGGCAATACTTGCATACTGTTTTACTAGGTTTTTAAATGATGGATGAAGAGAAACCACCTCACCGAAAATTAATAGTGCCGGCGCTTTAACATTTTCCTGTTTAACCAAACTTTCAATGGTTTCTACCACACCAACAACCAGCTTTTCATCTTTGGCAGAACCATTTTGCACAACCGCAGCTGGTAAATTGTGTCTGCCGGCTGCCTTAAATATCTCAACAATTTTAGCTAACTTTTTTAAGCCCATCAATACTAAAACCGTGGCATTTGATGTTGCTGCCTGGTAAATATCATTTGAAACCTCGCCTGATGTGGTAGTACCTGTAATTACCCAGAAGCTTTCACTTAAACCACGGTGCGTTACCGGGATTTGCTGCAAGCCTGGAACACCAATTGAACTCGAAATACCTGGAATCACATCAACAGGAATGCTATAAGATGCGGCGTAATCCAGTTCTTCGTAGCCTCTACCAAAAACAAATGGATCGCCACCTTTTAAACGCACCACATGGCCATAATTCAAGGCATAATCAATCATTAATTTGTTGATGGTTTCTTGCGGATAAGAGTGTTCGCCAGAACGTTTGCCCACATAAACTTTTATCGCTTCGGCTGGAGCATGTTCCAATAATGCTTCATTTGTCAAAGCATCGTATAAAACCACATCAGCAGTTTGCAAAGCCTTTACACCTTTTAAAGTCAACAAATCCGGGTCTCCAGGACCAGCACCTAAAAGTGTAATTTTCGATTCTTTATTTTGATCTAACATGTCTTTTCAATTTTTGAATGAGGGTTGTTAATGATTGAATTTTGAATGAGTGATTGAGTTAATGTTTTTCTAGCGATTGTAACATTCACTAATCTGCTAATTCACTAATTCTATAATTCTCTTCTTCACTAATTCTTTCATTCATTCTCACATTCACTAATTCACTAATTCCTTACTTCACTCCTACCGCTCTTTTTTCTTTAATCTGATTTAAAAAAGCCTCTGCTTGGTTAAAATATTTTGCTGCAAATTCCGCTGTTGGTTCGTTTTTATTAATTTGTAAAACCAAATCTGAAAAGTTTGTCGGCAAATTAAATTCGCCTGTTTCCACATAATGATTATCGAACTCTCTGATTACGCCAACCTGCGTGGTACTGTTTACGCCTTTGTCTAACAGCAATGATTTTGCAGCGCTCACAAAGGTTGAGTAAGTGTGGTAAATCGCATCAGCGTAAGCACCTTTATCTAAATTTTGCTTTGCCCAACCAAATTTTTCATCAGCTTCTAAAAGTAAAGTGGCTACCAAATCAATCACCACACCAGCACATTCGCCAACACCAATGGCCGTTACAAATTGCTCCACATGGCCCCAGTCTACAAATTCTTCTTGCTGAAGATTGGTTAAATCGGCCAGAGGTTTTAAAAGTTGATAAAAATGGTCTTTCCCCTTTCGGTCATAATATTGATGAAAGTTTTCGCTCTCTTCGTTATTTGCTTTAAAATCATTTAAAATGAAGTGCAAAACGCTCGTTGCTCTTTTCGATGGTACTTTAATCACACGTTCGGCAACTCGGCCAACGCCATTCCCAACCGTTCCGCCACCAAGCATTACTTGTACAGCTGGAACAACTTTTCCTTCGGCTTTTACCGAACTGCCGTGAAAACCAATCTCTGCCAAACCATGCTGACCGCAAGAATTCATACAGCCACTAATTTTGATTTTGATATTCTTTTCGTAGATAAACTCTGGAAAATCGGTATAAATTACCTCTTCCAGAACCTCGGCTAAAGTCATAGAATTGGAAATGCCCAAATTACAAGTATCTGTTCCCGGGCAAGTGGTAATATCTGCCAGACTATCGAAACCGGCTGTTGTGAAGCCAATTTTATTTAAAGCAGTATATAATGATGGCAAAGCCTCTTCACGAACATATTTTAAAAGTAAGCCTTGGTTTTGCGTGACCCTGATTTCATCGGCAACGTAAGGTTTAATGGCTTCAACAAAAGCTCTTGCTTTATCGGTTTTAATATCGCCAACCTGTACCTTCACATAAACAGCGTAAAAACCAGCCTGCTTTTGCGCTACCACGTTGGTTGCCGACCAATGTTTATAATGTGCCTCGTTTAAAATTTCAACTGTGGAATATTCCTGTTCCAGAGGCAAAGCCGGTTGAGGCACAGCATCCCGATCAATTGCAAAAGTTTTCACTTTGTTAGCAATCCGTTCTTCAGCAACCAAGCGTAAAACTTCCTCTAAGCCTAACTTTTGAACTAAATATTTTAAACGAGCTTTATTTCTATTGCTGCGTTCTCCATAACGGTCGAAAACCCGAAGAACCGATTCTGTGAAAGGAATTAACTGGTCTTCTGGCAAAAATTCATGAACAGCACTTGCCAAAAACGGCTGTGCACCTAATCCGCCAGCAAATAAAACCTTGAAGCCGCGTTCGCCTACTTCATTAATTTTTGGAATAAAACCCAAATCGTGAATGTAACTGAAAGCAGTATCCTTATCGCTTGATGAAAAAGAAATTTTAATCTTCCTGCCCATTTCCTGGCAAATCGGGTTTCGCAAAAAATATTTGAAAACCGCATGTGCATAAGGCGAAACATCAAATGGTTCATCTTTATCAATGCCCGAATTTGGCGATGCGGTTACATTACGAACGGTATTTCCGCAAGCCTCACGAAGCGTAATATCATCTTGCTCTAGTTTAGCCCAAAGTTCTGGAGTTCTATCAAGACTTACATAATGCAACTGTATATCCTGACGGGTTGTTAAGTGCAAATTGCCACTTCCATACTCATCAGCGATATCGGCAATGCGCAATAATTGCTTAAAAGTTACCTTACCAAAAGGCAGTTTAATGCGAATCATCTGTACACCTGGCTGCCTTTGTCCGTAAACCCCACGGGCCAAGCGTAAGCTTCTAAATTTCTCATCGTGAATGGTTCCATCGCGAAAAGCTTTAATCTTATTCTCTAAATCGATAATGTCCTGCTCGACAATATTGTTTTCGAGTTCTGTTCTGAAACTTTGCATATGTGTTGTTAGCTTTATTCAAAAAATGCCTCTCTTTTATTGAGAAGCATCTTAATATTTTATACCTAATAAATTATTCGTGTAGCCTCTGTTACCATGTTTTACAACAACAGTGCATCATTTTGAATGATCTCGTATTCAGTATAAAATTAATATTCATCTGTCAAATATATAAAGTATATAGGAATAGTCGTAATTTTTCTTAAAAAAAATGCTTATCTGTTGAAAAATAAGCAAATAGGCCTTTAAATATTATCTATACCCAGTTTTAGGGTATCTTCTCTTCCGATAACGTCAGCAATGCTGGTTTCGCTTAAAACCTTAAGTGTAGCGTCTCTTACATCAATAAATGCACTTCTGATGCCGCAAGTTTTTTCATCTACGCATTCGTCGCATTTATGATAAAAGTTCAAACTGGCACATGGAACCATAGCAATCGGACCATCAGTTACCCGCATCACCTGAACTAAAAGAATTTCTTCAGGTTTCTTGTTTAAACTGTAACCACCGCCAGCACCTTTTTTACTGTACAAAAAGCCAGCGTTGCGTAAATCTAACAGAATTTGCTCCAGGAACTTTTTAGGGATATGCTCCTCCTCGGCAATCTTTGAGATTTGCATAGGTGGTTTTTCTACATTTTTGCCAAGTGCAACTAGTGCTTTAATGGCGTATTTAGTCTTTTTTGATAGCATATTTGCACAAAGCTACTAAAAGAAAGTAAATTATGAAACATCGGATATGGTTCAAACAAACCATTTATCGTCATTTATTAAAAAATTTTATCTTTGTGCTCATACATAATCATTAATGCTGAGAAACATTGATTTTTTAAATATTAGAGATCGCAAAATAAGCATTGAATCTAAATTGTTTGCGGTATTATGTCTGTGCCTCATCATCGTTTCGATAATCAGTATTATCTCAAATTTCGCCATTGGTTTAGCCTGGACAACCAATCTTTCCATCTCATTTAATCTTATTGTTCATTTTTCGTTTTACTATTACGCCTTAAAAGATAAAGTATCAGAAAGTGGGCGGTTTTGGTATTTCATGTTCAACTGTTCCACAATGTTTCCGGCTTGGTTCTTAAATGGCGGTTCGTTGGGTTCTACCCCGGTTTTTTTAATATTTTACCTTAGTGTGGGGATTCTTTCGCTATCACGTCGGTATACCGGATGGTTCATTCTCATTTTCTGTACAACGGCAATGCTCTGCCTGGTTTTTGAACATTTTTTTCCTTCGCTCATTACCCCCTATCCAGATGAGGCTACCCGAAGTTTTGATCTGATCTGTGCGTTTTTCAACATCTCTTTCATGATGATTTTGATGCTTGTTTTCTACCGGCAGGTGGCTGAATTTGACCAGTTCTTATTGCTTAAAAATAAAGAGCGCTTAGAAGCTTCTCAACAGAATTTAATATTAGCTAAAGAGGCAGCTGAAGCCGCAACGGTTGCCAAATCAACATTTTTAACCAATATGAGCCATGAGATCAGAACGCCACTTAACGGAATTATTGGTGCTTCTGAACTATTGAAATTAACCAATCTGGATGATGAACAGGCTGAGCTGCTGAACACATTGCAGGCCAGCAATAGTATCATGATTGATATTGTGAATGATTTGCTTGATATCTCTAAAATTGAAGCAAACAAAATGGAGGTTCATCATCATCCCTTCAATTTACGAACCTGTTTAAAAGATGCTGAGAATATTATAAGGCCCTTGCTGAACAATAAGGATATACAGCTGCTAATTGAAATCGGACACCAGGTGCCTGATACAATTGTTGCTGATGAAATTCGATACAAACAAATCATCATCAACATGCTTAGCAACGCAATTAAATTTACCGAGCTTGGATATGTGCGGCTTAAAGTAACGTTTGATTCCGAAAACAGCACCCTAGTTTCCTCTATAAAAGATACAGGGATTGGAATAGATAAAGATGACATGGAGAAATTATTCCTCCCGTTTTCGCAAATTAATCCTTCACTTACCAGAAAATTTGGGGGAGCTGGCTTAGGCTTGGCCATCTGTAGAAAACTTGCCGAAATGATGGGTGGTAGCATCACTGCTGTCAGCGAACCTGGTATTGGCTCGGAATTTACTTTTTCTGCTTTGGTAGAGCGATATCAAAACGATAAATTATTAAAACCTATTGGCCCTAAAATTGAAAACGGTATGTTACCAATTGCCGGAACGCACATCCTCATTGCAGAAGACAACGTCTTCAATCAAATGATTACATCCAAAATGCTCGAAAAGGCTGGCTATAAATTTAGTATCGCTAATGATGGTCTTCAGGCTTTAAATATGGCAAAAGACAACCACTACAACATTGTTTTAATGGATATGCAAATGCCCCATATGGATGGGATAGCCGCAACAATTGCAATACTTAATCTTTATCAGAATAAAAACATCACACCTCCTGTAATTATTGGGTGCAGCGCTAACGCGATGCAGGAAGATAAAAACAAATGTCTGGATGCAGGAATGAAAGACTTTTTATCAAAGCCATTTACCCTGGATGATATCCGGTCGGTAATGATAAAATGGACAAAAGTTGATTAGCTAATTTGATCAAACTATCGTAAAAATAACCTGTCAGTATACATTCAAGCAAATTAATCTGCGTTTAAAATCTATTTTTACCGCCATTTAGCATCATATTATGAAACGTAAGATTAATATCTTTCCTATACTGGCCATCGTATTTATATTTTTCGCACTTAATGCCTATGTGCTTTCAGGTTTCGGTGCCATTAGTCAATCTGCCGCTTTGGTTCCATTTTTTTGGGTATTTGTTATCGCATTAACTATAGCCCTATTTTTTGCCATTAGCCAAATGCGGACACAGGGTACAGGTAAATTCTTCCAGATTATTACCCATGCTTTCTTAATTCTGTTCACTGCCGAAGTCGTTTTTGCATTATTCCTGCTCATCGGCGATACTTTGAATTTTTTAGCATCAATACCATCGAGTTTTGAGCCACAGGGTTATCAGGTTGCAGGTCGCAATGTTTATTGGGTGGATTTTGCCTTCGTGATGTTTTGCCTAACCGTGATACTATTTATCTTCGGTATCATAAGGGGTAAATATGCGTACAGAATTATTAAACATACCTTGTATTTTGACGATTTACCAAAAAGTTTCGACGGTTTTACCATTACCCAAATTTCGGATGTGCATGCCGGAAGTTTTACCAAACCCAAGCAAGTTCAAAAAGGGATAGACCTCATCAATGCACAGAAGAGCGATTTATTTGTTTTTACAGGAGATCTGGTCAATAACGCCGCATCAGAAATCGTTCCGTATATCGGGCATTTCTCGCAGATCAAGGCACCCTTTGGTCAGTTTTCAGTACTAGGCAACCATGATTATGGCGATTACATTAAATGGCCATCAGAAACCGATAAGGTAAATAATTTAGCGCAGTTGAAAGCTTATCACGCAGCATTGGGCTTTAGACTTTTACTTGATGAACATTTAGAAATAACTAAAACCGGCGAGAAAATTATTCTGGCTGGCATTGAAAACTGGGGACTAGGATTTGGAGAACGTGGTGATTTGCAAAAGGCACTTTCAGGAACCTCTGTCAACGATTTTAAAGTATTGTTGTCACACGATCCATCTCATTGGGAGGCCCAGGTAAAAAACAATCCCTCAAAAATTCAACTGGCTTTGGCTGGTCATACCCATGGAATGCAATTTGGCCTTGAAGCCTTTGGCATAAAATGGAGCCCGGTAAAGTACCGTTACAAACATTGGGCTGGAATTAAATCAGAAAATGGCCGCTATCTGAATGTAAACAGGGGCTTCGGATTTATTGGATTTTCAGGCAGGATTGGCATCTGGCCAGAAATTACCGTGATTGAGTTGAAAAGAAAGGCTTAACAAGAAAAGTAGAGTAGGTAATTTGAATAGCTAATGTTAACTTGCTTTTAAAATTAAAAGCAAGATGAAATTCATTTTATTTTTTCTATTCACGTTACCGTTTTTTGAAGCGCCAAGCATCGAAAAAGATAAAGACCGTTGGAAACCTTACTATTTAGCTGTTGAACCAGAAAAAACTGCTGACAGATGGCTACTGCCATTTGATGTGGCCGATCGTAGCAAAACAAGCAGCATTAAAATCATCAGTATTTTTGGCGATCACCGGGATAGCTATTACAAAGGGCATATTCATACCGCCATTGATATTAAACCCGCAAAACCTAAAAATAACTATATTCCGGTTTATGCAATGGCAAATGGAGTAGTTTGCTCCGTACATTTAGGTGAAAATCAAAAAACTGTTGTCGTTCGGCACACGTTGAAGGATGGCAAAACTATGTTTACCAGTTATAAACATTTAAAAGAAGTTTATGTAACTAACGGAAAACAGGTTAACCAGAATACTAAACTCGCCCGTTTATTTACCAAAGAAGAAAGTAAAAGATACGGTGGAGATTACCACCATCTTCATCTGGAAATTAGAAAAAAATTTGATGATTATGGCTGTGCAAGTTGGTTAACATTTAACAATACACAATTAAACGAAAGATTTTATAATCCTCAGGATTTTCTGAAACAAAATATGAAATGAATTTACGCGGTTGAAATATTTACATAAGCTGAAAGCCTTTTACACACAAAAAATTAATAATGAAATTTTTTAAAAGGCTAAAACTTATCTAGCTATGCTCATGCTGTTTTCAGAATTTGGGAGTAAATGAAATAGCCATATATTCGTTTAAGGAGCGTTAATTTAGAATCGGGGAATAACCTTAGGGTTAGTCCCCGTTCTTCTTTCGGCCCTTTTCTGTTTTACGCCTGCTTATCACCTTGCCTTCTGGTGATCATCTTTACCGTAAAATCTATAAAAAAATTTTACTTAAGACGATTGACCGAAGTTCACATTTTGTTGATACAAATTACACAACAGTGGCGTATTTAATCCCCTAAAGTACAACAGAAAAACTTCTGAATTATGTTTGAGAGATATTCAACAGTAGAGATACTAAAATCAATGCCAATAGTCCCGAGCCAGAGGATCTCGATGACTTAATAGAAGGAGAAGATGAATTAAATGATATCCTTTTGCAAAGAACAACTGGTGAGCCGCTTAGAAAAAATTACAGTTATCATTTGCAACTGATCGTTAATCACCTCATTAGAATATACCAGATTACCGAATGGGAAGATATGCCCCTGCCTTGGGATAATCTGTGTATTGGCTCGGATTTCGACGGAATGTAGAAACTATCGACTGCGGCCGCAATGCAACAGAATTTGATAGTTTCGCACTGGCCATGACTAAAGCACTGGATACCGGTGCCCGGCAAACACAAACTGATTTAGGCTTAAGCGCTGAAAGAATTGTAGCAAAGCTGATGTACGAAAATGCGATTAATTTTATGCATAAAAATTTAACCTAAACAAAATTAACAGTACCTACTGAAGTTCAGATAAAATGATGAAGTTTTTTCAAAATCGAGCGCTCAATTTGTCGATGTATGAAAATCTTGGTCAAACAAATCTTCGGTTATTTAGTTTACCTTTAAGCGCAAATAACTAAAGTAGTCTATGATCATTTATCCATTGCCACCAAACGAAAACGAACGACTTTCTGCTTTGGGTGCTTACAATATTTTAGGTGGTGAAAAAGACTGTGATTTTGATGATTTAACGCGTTTAGCAGCCGAAATTTGCCAGACACCTATTGCTTTAGTCACCATTTTAGGGGAAGACACGCAATGGTTCAAATCTAGCTTCGGAACTGATCTGAAACAAACCTCACGAGAAGTTGCCTTTTGTTCGCATTCTATTGCCGGCAATGGTGATATTATGATTGTAAATAATGCAAAGCAAGATCATCGCTTTGTTCAAAATCCATTAGTTACCGGCCATCCTGATATTGTTTTTTATGCCGGCGTTCCACTCTTAAACCCTGAAGGATTTGCATTAGGAACTTTATGCGTAATCGATCATGAAGAAAAAGGATTAAATGAAAGCCAGATTAACGCCTTAAAAATTCTGGCTAAACAGGCGCAGCATCAGCTTGAGTTGCGAAGAAAAGTTAGCGAGCTTGAAAAGGTTAACATTGCTTTAAGCGAATCTAATTTATTTATTGAAAAATTTGCGCAACGCGTAGCCCATGATATCAAAAACCCTCTGGCAAGCATCATTCTTTCTGCTGAATCATTACGAAAGAAATTTGATGCGCAGGGTGATGAGAAGGCGGTTAGGTTAATTCAGATTGCGTTACGCTCTGCCAATAATTTGGTTAATTATGTTGATGACATGCTTGATTATTCAAAGGCACCGTCAACTTTGCTGGAAAAACAGGAAACAATTGATTTCAGGTTATTGCTCGAAAACTTAATCCCGATGTTAAATGTACCAAAGGATTTTAACATCAGCATGCCCGAAAGGATCAACATCCGCACATCAAAAATTGCGATAGAACAAATAATGTTGAATTTGCTCACCAACGCCATTCGCTACAATGATAAAGATAAACCTGAAATTCAGGTTTCCTGTGCTTTAGCTGACAACCAATATGTACTTCAGGTTAAAGATAATGGCAGAGGCATCTCTGAAGAAAACCTTGAAAAGATATTCTTTGAGGGATTTACCGTGAAAGAGCACGATCGGTTTAACCGCAAAGGGAATGGTTTGGGTTTAGATGCGGTAAGCAGCCTGGTTGGCAAAATGAGAGGCAGCATAAAAGTAGATTCTGTACTCAAACAAGGTACAACTGTTTCCATTTGCCTCCCCAAGTAAACAATACAAAAAAACGCCTTCACTTATAAATGAAGGCGTTTTTATGCTACATATTTTTTGATGAAAGCGATTGATCAACCAATATTCCGTTATTCATTTTCAAGTTGAAGTTAACTTTACGTTTAGCCTTTAGTTTGATTACAAATAAATCCTCATCACTTTTCAATGTCGTTTTGTTTCCAACATTTACAAACGTTGGGTATAGCACTTTACTGCCATCTGTATGTAAACGATCGTAAGTTAGGTTTTCCATTGATTTTGTACCAATAGTATCAACACCAACATATTCATAATCTTTGCTATCGTATGGCAATGCAAAGCTTAACGCATTTACATCTTTTAAGCCAATGCCCTTTACTTTAATTTCCACCATCTCATCTTTTTGAAAAACTGATTTCGATACATTTAAAACAATATTTCCATCTAATTCAGCTTTCGCAGGCGCCCTTACGCCACCATCAAGTTGAGTGGCAACATTCGAAATATCAAAGGCATCAATTAATCCATTTTTATTGATATCACCCTTGCTGATGTAACCTTCAAAATCAGCATCACCTTTTTTTAATCCTGTATAATTAATGTAGGATGTTAAATCATTACGATCGATAATTTTATCGTTATTAATGTCGCCTGAGATGGAAAACTCACTCCCTGGAACCCTGAAAATATACAATTCACGTCCGGAGCCAAAGCCACCAGCTCCTTTTTCCACTTCGATTTTCAGGAAACGAGCTTCCGGATTTCCGTTGAAGGCAATAATTTTCGGGTCTCCGTTATTTTTCCAGTCAAAGTCGTTAACCTTTTTCCAGCTAGTTTTGTCTTCACTGTAGAATACGCTGCCTTTCATTAATGTTCCGTTTCCTCCACCCTGACGTGGCAAATAGCTTAATCGATCCAATTTGTTCACCCCCTTTAAATCAATAATCATTTCAAAAGGATCTGATTTTACACCCCATTTCGTATGCCAGATATTTGATTCATCGAAATCAAAAAATTTGGAGATACCTTCTCCACCCTGATTTTCAGCTGTGGTTTTTGCGCTGATACCTTTGATTGCATATTTCAAGGGGTTGGCATTGGTGGTCACATCTAGCATCGTCCAATCCGAATGCCCATCTTTATTCACAGCCCTTAACTTGAGCGTGTATTTCGTTTCCGGAGTGAGACCATCAAATAAAAGTGTGGTATCTTTTATCGTAGAATAAAGCATCTCCTGAAAAAGAATTTCATAATAATCAGCATTCTTAACTTTATCCCATCCTGGTTTAAAACTAAAAGCTGCCCGATTACCCTCGTTAACTTTGAAATTTTGTGGAGCACCAAGCGATCCCTTTGAAACCAAAAGCTGATCATTCTGCTCAGATTTAAATCCTTTAACCTCGAGAACGATATCATTCTTTGAAATATTTGTAGCAGCAAGCTTCAATAAAACAAGTGGATTTTTTATGATTTGAACTTTCTCAAAAGCTGATCCTTTAGTGCTAAATTGGTTTAGATTTGGTTTCTCCTCATAAAAAAACACATTTTCGTTTCTAATAAATTCTTCTTTAGAAAATACTTCAGTTAATTTTATTTTACTTCTTCCAATCTTTGCAGATAAACGCTTTGGCTTTGCTGTTACATTAACATGCACTTCTGTCGTTTTTTCGGAAACAAACCCATCGAAATTACCCCTTGTTGCGTAGATATGAATCATCGCCGCATCTCCATCAACAGTAGATTCAATTAAGGTACTTGTCCCTTTTCCTAATTTATAAGCTTCAGTTGATCCATCATCATCATATTCTAAAAAAGAACTCTTTTCAAAAGGATAAACTTCATAAATACGGGCATTGCTTTTGATCTGCTTAACATTATTGTTTGCTTTAGTTACCGGAATAATGGAACCTGCCTTCACAAAAACTGGCAGTTTCCACAATGGTGCATCGATATTGTTGATCACACGGTCTCCAAGATATTGATTGCCGGAAAAATAGTCGATCCAGATTCCTTTTGGCAGATAAATACCATTTCTGCTGTCATTACCATCCTTATCCATTTTAGTTTCCTGGTAAATCGGCGCCACCAAAAATGCCGAACCATACATAAACTGATACTGGGTAGCAGTGCCATGTGTGTATGCATTGGGATAGGCCAAAAACATTGCCCTGATGATTGGAAGTCCATCTACTGCTTCTTTGGCAATACTATAGCTGTAAGGCAAAAGGGATGATTTCAGTTTCAAATAATTCCGGTTGATGGAGGTAACTGGCTCACCTAAAGCATGCGGGTACTTCTCATTCGAACCCCACCCATCCATGTTCAATTGCATGGGTGTAAAAGTTTTCCATTGAAAATCGCGTGTATTTACCGTTAGATTTTTGCCTCCAAAAATTCCATCCATATCCGAGGTAATATTCGGCTGACCAGAAAGGCCTGAGCCGATATAAGTTGGAATGTGAAATCGGATATATTCCCACAAGCCACCGGTTTGGTCGCCCGACCAAATGGTAGCATAACGTTGTGTACCTGCCCAGCCATCAAGCGAAATGATAAATGGCCGGTCATTGTTTCCATAGTAAGGCATCGTTTTGGCTACATCGGCTACGCCATTTAAACCAAATGAATAGCCGGCACCCACCCAGGCCACATCGGTTTTTAAAACCCTAACGCCAGCATCTCTCACCTCACGAACAATATCGCGTTGCAACAATGGGCTAATCCCTTCTTTTGGATGTAAATCAGACTGTGTCCAGAGACCGATTTCTACGCCTTTCTTCCGGGCATAATCTCCTAAATCTTTTAAATTCTGAACATTCCCTTCCAAACTTTGTGTTTGTCCGTAACCTGCACCGTAGCCATCGTTGGGTAAAATCCATCCGAAGGGCATATCATGTTTTTCGTATCGATCAATCACTGCCCGGGCAGAAAACTGATAATTATTCTTCTCACCATTGAGCGATTCACGAATACCGCCGTTATCTTTCTGGCTTTCTTTATATCTTTTGCCATCCTCAAAGAGAATTCCCTTTTCATCTTCTTTCCAAAAATCGCGGTTGTACGCATTAAGGTGCCCTTCATAGAAACCAAATTTCGGGAGCAAAATCGGGTTTCCGGTAAGTTGATAATAATCATTCAGAAGTTCCTTCGCTCCAGCATCAACCATGATAAACAAATCCAAATAGCTGGTTTCATGAGAAAGATTAACGATACCATTTTCTTTTGAACCAAAGTCGTACTTTCCTTTCGCAAAAGTATACCACATGATTCCATATCCTTTTGTAGACCAATAAAATGGCGTTGGAGAGGCTACACCGCCATCTGTCCAACTGTTCTGATTTTCAATTGAAATTGCCTTCCCTTTATGTGAGAATCTGCCATTTTGAACACCTCCACCATAGAAATATTCATCTGCATGTTCTTTCAAAGCAATGCTTGCCGAATTTTTATCAAGTAAAATCGATGAGCTTTGTTCAAGTACCAGCAAACTGTCTTTTAAGTTTATAACTTTTATCAGATTGCTTTTTTTATCAATCTGAATTTCAATTTTTGAGGTTCTGATATTAATTAGGCCATCTTCATCTTTAAAAAAAAGTTTGGCAATGGCTTTTCTTGGATTTTCAACAAGTATTTCAGCAACAGGTTTTGCTTCAGGACTGCGGATAAAACCCTCCTCTCGATCCTGAAACATTCTAAAGATATTTTCTCCATAGAAATCAATGGTTAAACGTTGTTTATTAGCTAACTGGAGTTCGATGGTGGTTCCATTAATTTGTTTGGCGCTTAATACCTCTCCGGCTGAACAAGTGAGTTTTTGCTGGTCTCCAAAATTTCCAAGCGCAACAGCCATTTCAGTTTGAAGTATAAAAAATAAAGTTGTTGCAATTAAAAGTGTTTTTAGGGATCTTAATTTCATAAAAATTTAAACTTATCATAAAAGTAAGGCGCTCGGGAATAAAAATCGAACGCTATTATTGCGCAAACGGTTGACTATGGAAATTTGTTACAAAAAGAAAGCCGCAGCAATTTAATTGCTACGGCTTACATGTATGTTAGAATTAAATTCGGGGACTAATAACCGTTGTTTCCAAATTCTGATGCATTGGTAATGGCATCTAAAAAGTATTGTGGAATTGGCCTAACCGTATGTTTTTTTGGATCAAAATTAGGTGCGATGATTGGATTGGTTTGCTGAAAATAAGCGGTCGATAAATTTCCCGTTCTTTTCAAATCAATCCAGCGGGTGTGCTCACCAGCCAATTCGCGACCTCTTTCCTTTAAAATATAAGCTACGTTCATTTCAGCTGGTGTTGCCAACATTTCGTTTTCACGGCTTGTGATTGCAGCACGTTTACGGATTACATTTACATAGTTACTGGCTTTCAAAAGATCGTTATTGGCCAAAATAGCAGCTTCGGCGGCAATTAAGTAAACTTCGCCGAAGCGGATAATTGGAATATCACCCAACCAGTTTTGATTAGATTGCGCATACATTTTACCTGAGAATTTTTTAAATGCCGGGAAAATATTAATCAAACTCGGCTCATTCGGAAAGGCAGCTGGCAGCTTATAATTATTCGATGCGTCGAAAAGATCACTTGGATCTGCAACTAAAGCCGGAATTTTCTTTTTATCAGCCACTGGAATGGTCCAGTTTGGTGTAAAAACCGAAAGGCCTACATCATTTGTCATGTTTTTTTCCTCTTCAAAAGTACCGCCTGAAGCCAGAAAATAATCTGGTCCGGTGTAAGCCTGTCTGGTACTTAAAATGGTTTTACCAACAATAGACGGATCTTTTTGATAAGCCGTTGCCAATGCAGCAGTAATTACTTTATCGGCACTTGCATAAAACTTGTAGGTGAAGGTATTTGCAAACCTCGTATCTGGTGTATTTTCTCTCGGATCGAAAATATTGGTTAACAGATATTTTGTTGGCTTGTACTGTTTTGAATTAGACCGGCCGTAAAGCACAGTAGTTTCAATTGTTCCCCATTCTGCACCCCTACCGCCTAAATCTGGCAAATAGTATTGGCGGGTTCTACCTCTGTTAAACCCTTCAGGGTTTAAACCAGAAACATCAATTGCCTGAAGAAAAAGAAATTCGGTATTACTTTTATTGTTTTTCAAATCAAACGCTTTGGCAAAACCAGAACGTGTAGCATCACTTAAGTACAATGCTGCGTTGTATTTTGCCGGGTTGTTAATCAATTCTTCAGCTGTGGTTAGGGCTAATTGCGCATATTGCTCCTTTTCGCCTAAACGTGTACGTTGCAGGTATACTTTTGCGAGCATCGCATAGGCAGCTTTTCGGGCAATGCGACCTCTTAAAGCGCCCTGGGTAATTGGCAATTTTTCGCAGGCAAATTTCAGATCAGAGATAATCACATCATAAATTTCTTTTTCTGTACTTCTTGTTGGCTGTATGTTGTTACCTTCCGTAGCCGCTGATTTTGTAGTGAGGTAAACGGGGCCAAACTGCTCTACCAGATTAAAATAAGCCCAGGCTCTCCAAAAATAAGCTTCAGCAACTTTTGCATCGATGTCGGCCTGTGAGCTGTAACCCTTAACTTTCGAGCTAAATTCAATCGCTGTATTGGCAAGGCCGATCGCAGAGTAACAACCACCCCAAACAGTTTTCAACGTTCCTAAATTTGTATTTAAGGTATTATCATAAGTGGTAATACCGATATCGGAACCAGCATAGTTGATCCACAAATCGGTGCCCATTTCTGATGGACCAATGAAATCTACCTTGCCATAGAAGAAGTAATTATCAACGTAAATGGTATTGATTAATCCCTCCCAACCAGATTTGTTGGTATAGGCAGTTTCTAAGGTAGTTGCTCCAGGATTTACTTCATCAAGGTATTTTTTGCATGAAGTGGTGCTAAGCGAAAACACAACGATTAAGCCTAACGAATATTTATATAATGTTTTCATTTCCTTTTTATTTAAAATTAAAATGAGGCGTTCAAACCAAAAACCATTTGTCTGTACAATGGAAAGCTATCGTTTCCGGCAGTTTCAGGATCAATATTTTTAAGTAGATCGCTTTTGGCAAATACGAAGCTATTGTAAGCGGTGCCGTAGAATCTAATACGGCTAAATCCAGCTTTGCTGCTAATTTTTCCAGGTAAAGTGTATCCCAGGGTGATGTTTTTAACCTTGAAATACGATCCGTCTACAATTGATAAAGCGCTGATGAAAGTATTGCTTAAACTCGTTCCGGTAGTTGGTCTTGGAAAATCGTTCGTAGGGTTTGATGGTGTCCAGTAATTGTAAGTTTCGGGTTGTGCAACTGTATTCCAGTAACCCAATAATTGCGCATTAATGGTTTGTCCGTAACGCATCGTCATAAATACGGTTAAATCAAATCCTTTGTAAGCAAAAGTATTTTGTAAACCCAAACTAAAGTCTGGCGTATTATGCCCAAGAATCATCCGATCGGAAGCTGAATAAGGATGTACACCATTATCACTTACACCAGAAGCATCAGTTCTGGGTACTGTGGCCAATTTAACATCACCAGGTTTTGCACCATATTTCGCCGCTTCAGTTTCCTCTCCCAACTGCCAGATTCCTAATTTTTTATAACCATAAATTACCGTTTGAGGCAATTGACTACCAACAAAAAGGTTATTGGTAATTAAGGCTGTAGCGGCAACTGAATTGCCTAAATCAAGTTTCGTAAGTTCCTCTGTAGCTCTGGTAAAAGTAAATGCCGAATTCCACCTGAAATCTTTGGTATCAATATTTCGGCTGTTGATGGTTAACTCAATACCCTGATTCTTTGTTTCCCCGATATTGGCATAAATAAAATATTGATTTTTCGCATCGTAACCTCCATCTGTTGGTGGTAAATTTCTTGGATATAAAACGCCCTTTGATTTGGTGTGGAAATACTCTCCGGCAAAATCAACCCTTCCGTTAAATAAAGTAAAATCTAAACCTAAGTTGAAATTGTAAGAACGTTCCCAGGTTAAGGCTTCGTTACCTAAAGCACGGTTGGTTGAATACAATGGCAACGCTGTTGAACCGCCTAAAGTAAGTGGAAAATCTCCTGATCTTGAAGCTACCAAAGTACTGTTATTGTAAGCAGGGATGTTTGGATTTCCGGCCACACCATATCCCGCTCTCAACTTAAGATTGGTTACGTAAGCTTTGCTAAACTCCATAAATTTCTCATCGCTAATGCGCCATGCAGCGGAAACCGATGGAAAGGTTGACCATTTATCAATCAGCTGAGAAACGCCATCCCAACGGTTGGAAGCCTGAAAGAGATATTTGCCTTTGTAGCTGTAGTTAATTCTTCCGGCAAACGACATTCTGTTCTGTTGCGTATAACCTGTTGCCTTAGTGGTAGATAATGTGGCTGCTGCCAGGTTATAGAATTGATAATCATCAAATTCAAGTCCGGTACCAAAAATGAAAGAACGTTCTCCTCTTCTATCTTCGAATGAGGTGATACCCGTTACAGTAAATTGATGATCATTGGCAAGGGTTAAATTATAATTGATGATGTTTTCCCACAAATAATTGTAAGCGATATTGTTTTCGTAACTGGCCTCTTTTGCGGTCCTACCTTCTGAAAGAATGTTATAAGATCGCTCATTTGCGAAAGTACCTTGGCGATTAGCAGAAAGTGTTAAACCCAGGTTTGAACGAATGGAAAGATTTTTAACAGGCGTAAATTCTACATAAGGGTTTACGGCCAGGAAAAGGCTTTTTGTATTATTGATGAATACACCGTCAGCATAATTGGCTATCGGACTTACTGCCGAAACACCTGCAAGTGGCAATGCATTTACCGATCCATCCGCATTGTAAGCGGAACCTAAGGGATAAACGCCGAATGCTTTATTGATACGACTATTCGTTTGATCACCATTTCTTAGGTTAACCGTAGTTTGCAATCCGGCTTTAAAGTATTTGTTAAAATTCACGTCAACGCCACCACGAACATTGTAGAATTTAGATTCATCACCCTGATAAATACCCTTTTCCTGAATGTAACCCAAAGACATATAGCCCTGAACTTTTTCTGAACCTCCTCGAATGGAAATGTGATGGTTTTGTTGCGATCCATTACGTAAGGTTTCATCAACCCAATCAATCCATTGGTTATTATTAATTGCTGTAATTCCGGCAGCCGGTACACCTGCATCAGTTAAACTGGCAGGATAGCGGTTATTCGCTGTAAAATATCGTTCATTAATATACGTTAGCCAGGCATCGCCCATTAATGCTTTTGGAAATTCTGCCCGACCATTGGTACCATAATAAGTATCTACATCTACCTGAACCTTGCCCGCTTTTGCTTTCTTGGTGGTAATCATAATTACCCCATTGGCACCTGCTACACCATAAATTGCGGTAGATGAGGCGTCCTTTAACACATCAATCGTTTCAATATCATTGGGATTTAAACTGTTGATATTTCCAATAATCCCATCAATAACATATAAAGGATTTTGTGAAGCGCCAGGAATTGAACCGACGGTAATGGAGCGGTTACCCCTTAGCAAAACGTTTGGCGATTGCCCGGACTGTCCGCTGGTACGCTGAATATCCAAACCGGCAACCCTGCCCTGCAAGGCCTCCATTGGGCTGCTCACCGGATTTAAAGTGATGTCTTCGCTTTTTACACTCGAAACAGCACCAGTTAAATCCTTCTTCTTCACGGTGCCATAACCTACCACCACTACATCCTCTAGGTTGGCGATGTCTTCATTCATTACTACTCTAACCTCGCTTTTTCCATTTACATGAAATTCGGCTGATTTAAAACCAACTAAACTCAAAACCAAGGTTTCATTACCGGTTTCCAGGTTGAGGCTAAACCTTCCATCTGCGTCTGTAGCAACTGCAGCTCCACCACCTTTAACTTTAACAACCACACCAGGAAGTGGACCGCCTTTCGAATCTACTACACTTCCTTTTACCGGAAATACTTTTGTTTGTTTAATTTTCGATAGAGAAGTTAATGGTTTTGGTGATTCCACGGCAAGAGATAAGAGCGGTAGCAATGCTATCCCTCCCGCTAAGCCGAGAACACCAAACGTCTTGAACAGACGATTGTGATGTAAATTTTTGCTCATGGGTTATAATATTGGTTAGGTTTGGTTAAAAATTGATTTAAAAAAACTATAACCGTTGAAAGTACAGTTATAATTTCAATCCAAAAAAAACGCATCATATTTTTTACAAATGAAAATCGTATTCTCTGGTAAATTTTTAGCTAAACAAATCTATAGTAGGATGAGATGTAAAGATTGTAGCATATTTACAATAAACTATATCATATTATCAAGAAATTGATCTTAAAAAACTAACAATAAGTCCTTTACACTAATTCTGAAGTAATAACTCGTTTAACGACGCTGATAAAATAGTTAATGCTTTATCCATTTCTTTCAGATCCATACTTCCAAAACCTAAACGACTGGCGGTTAAATTTTTATTTTGATAAAGAATCGTTTTTGGGAGGAACAATCCATTCTCCATGCATTTCTTACGTAGTTTGATTAAATTAAACTGGCCCAGCCAATTCACCCAAACAGCTAATCCGCGGTGCGGAATGTGAAAGTCTATCTTACCCTTAAATTTTTCTTCCAATAATTTTATAAAGTAGTCCCGGCGTTCTCTATAATTTTTCTTATTTTTTTTAGATAGACGGTGTACCTCTCCTTCCTGAATCCAGTCGGCAAGCACTTGTTCCTTAATTACATCTACTCCTGGAGATAAAATACGCTGATGTTTTTCCAGTTCTTCAATAAAACTTGCTGGCGCTGAAACAAAACCATAACCAAAACCCGATGGTAAAGATTTTGCAAACGATCCAATATAAACCACTACACTGTTTGAATCAATTGCTGCTAAAGGAAGTATGGTATTGTTATCAAAATGAAAATCAAAATCGTAGTCATCCTCAACAATAATAAATCCGAATTGACTGGCCATTTCCAGTATTTCGATTCTGCGTTTAGCACTCAACGCAATTGTTGTAGGGTAATGAAAAACAGAAGTGAGGTAAAGTATCCTGATGGTATTTGTTTCACATATTTTTCTGAGCTGAACCGTATCAATACCATCCTGATCAACAGGAACTGAGATAATTTCAGCACCGCTATCCAGAATACTCATATTGGATTGGTAATAACCCGGCGAGGCAATCACAACTTTATCGCCAGCTGAAATCAATAGCTTTAATACCAGGTATAACCCTATCTCATGATTTGTTGTCGTTAATAAATTTGCCTCGGCAATCTTCAGTCCCCTGGTTACATTCAAATAGTTGGAAAACTGCTTTTTAAAATTTGCACGTGTTTGTTGCTGCACCTGCCCCCACACTTTCTTGTTTTTGTTTCGTTTGAGTTTAGATACATACAAACCGGCCAGCACATCGGTATGTACCAACCTTGCATCTGGCAAGCCATCGTTAAATTGAAGCGGCAGTTCGCTCACTTCAATCGGATCCTCTAGAATTGTAGATCGCTTGAAATTAAAATGGGGAGTAGTTGAAGCACGAGACAAAACTCCTATCTCTTTTTGATGCGCTTGTTTTTGACTAGACAGAATGAAAGTACCTTTACTTGGCGAAATAGCAATAAAACCTTGCGATTCTAAGTCTTGAAAGGCCTTAATCAGCGTATTCCGGTTCACGTTCAACAGTTTGCACAGCATTCGGGTACCTGGAAGCTTTGTACCTTCTGGCAAAAGACCGAGTTGTATCGCTTTAATAAATTCAAATACAATTTGTAGATAAATTGGTGTTGAGGCACTTGAATCAAGTTGAATAAAACTTTTGAAAGGAATTTGAACCGGACTATCCATTATCTTAAAACTGGTATACTTTAGTGGTACGGCAAGATACTACTTTTGCAAAAAAATTAACAAGTGAGAAAATTTTATTTTACCATGATGATGTTTTTGACTGCAAATTTATATGCGCAGCAAAAACAAGATACAGTGATTAAGATTAACGATGTGGTGATTACCGAAAACGGTTTTAAAACACCAATCTCCAAACAAAACAGAAATGTTTACATCATTGATAAGGAAATGATTGCCAAACTGCCTGCCCGCAGCATTCAGGAATTATTGCTATACGCAAACGGGGTTGATTTAAGACAAAGAGGTCCGTTTGGTGCACAGGCCGACATCAGTATTGATGGTGGCAGTTTTGAACAAACCGTGGTACTGTTAAACGGAACCAAAATAATCGATAGCCAAACGGCACATAACATGTTAAACCTGCCAATTCCTGTCAAAGCGATTGAAAGAATTGAAGTGGTACGCGGACCGGCAGCGAGAATATATGGCATTAATAGTTTGACCGGCGCCATCAACATCATTACCAAAAGACCAACTCAATCAGGTGTATTGGTTGATGCGCATGCAGGCTCCAATTTTGAAAAAGACACTGAAGGAACAGGCAAAACCTTTTATAATGGCGGTGTGCAGTTAGGTGGAGTGCTTGCCAAAGAAAAACAGCAACATTCGCTTTTTGGTTCGCATGATCAGAGCAACGGTTATCGCTTCAACACACAATTTGAAAACACCAAATTGCTTTATCAGGGAAATTTTCAGTTTGATGATTCGAATGAACTGAATGCTTCTTTCGGTTATACTAAAAACGAGTTCGGAGCCAACGGATTTTATGCCGCTCCAGGAGATAAAAACTCGATAGAAACCGTACAAACTACCTTGGCTGCTATTCAATCCAAACATATTTTATCAAATCGCTGGACATTATTGCCTCGTTTGAGTTATCGATATAACTTTGATAACTACCGCTACTTTGGCAATGTGAACCCAAATGCCGGGGTAAGTAAACACAGTACAAATTCATTTGCCGCCGAAGTGACCAGCACTTATAAAACCAACGATGGTGAATTAGGCATCGGTGCGGAAATTAGAAGTGAAGACATCAATTCATCAAATATTGGCAATCATCGCCGTGAAAATGCTGGTTTCTATGCCCAATACCGCACAAGCTTTTTCGAGAAACTAAATGTAAATGCTGGAGCTTACCTCAATTATAATTCTTCTTACAAATGGCAAGTTTATCCGGGTATTGATGCAAGTTATGCACTTACAGATGAATTTAAGTTTATCGGAAGCCTCGGAACCAGCCAGCGTATTCCGTCATTTACCGATTTGTACCTCAACCAACGCCCTGGTAACATTGGTAACCCTGACGTGAAGCCAGAAAACGCCTTTCAAAGTGAAATTGGCTTAAAGTTTATTCAAAGAAAACTAACATTCAATGCCAGCTTTTTCTATAGAAGCATAGATAACTTTATCGATTGGACCAGACTGGCTGCTACCGAACCTTTCCAGGCAAACAATGTCGGTTCGATGATTACCCGTGGCATCAGTTTCCGTTCAAATTATAGCATTGACATTAATGACTACTCAAAGTTCAACATCAATTTAGCTTACTCTTATCTCGATTCGAGATTTAAAAATATGACACAGGTATTGGCTTCAAAGTATCAGCTTTCTGCTTTGAAACACCAGGTTACCAATACCCTTGATTTTAAGTACCGCAACTTTTCTGTGTTATTGGCTACCCGGTTTAACCAGCGTATGACCAGTAAATCATACTGGATCAATGATTTCCGATTGAGCCAGTCGATCGATAAATTCACCATTTATGTAGATGCACAGAATATTTTCGATACACAATATTTCGAAATCGGCGCCATTCCGCTTCCTTCGCGTTGGTTCAGTTTGGGTGTAAAGCTTGTAACGCTTTAAATGCACTAAGCAATTAAAAAACTTATTCGTAATTTTGCGGCAATGATTTTCTACAAAACTGACGAACAAGTGGAACTGATGCGAATCAGTGCTCTTTTGGTAAGCGAAACCCTATCTGAAATCGCTAAAATATTACGCCCAGGTTTGGCCACCATAGAAATTGACAAATTGGCCAATGAATTTATTTTAGATCATGGTGCTGTGCCATCTTTCTACAATTATAGTGGTTTCCCTCATCACATCATCACCTCAGTAAATGATGTGGTGGTTCACGGTTTTCCAGGTAAAGAAATATTGAAAGATGGCGATATTATTTCTGTTGATGTAGGTGTGATTAAAAATGAATACCATGGCGATCATGCTTATACGTTTATCATCGGTGAAGCAAGCAAAGAAATTGTTGATTTGGTTAGAACCACTAAAGAATCGCTTTTTGTGGGCATAAATGAAGCTGTGGTTGGTAAACGACTAGGCGATATTGGTTTTGCCATTCAAAATCATAACGAAAAACAAGGCTACGGCGTGGTTCGCGATTTTGTTGGTCATGGCCTCGGTAAAAGCATGCACGAAGATCCGCAGGTGCCTAATTACGGAAAGAGAGGTTCGGGTTTGATGCTTAAAGAAAATCTTGTCTTAGCCATTGAACCGATGATTAACATGGGTAAAAAAGATGTTTATATCGAAAAAGATGGGTGGACGGTAAGAACTAAGGATGGCAAACCTTCGGTTCATTTTGAACATGATGTTTGTGTGAAAAAAGGCAAAGCACTAATTTTATCTGATTATGCACCAATTGAGGCCGCAGAAAAAAGCAATCCAAATTTGAAATCAGATTACTAAGCAGTCGAAACATATAAATTATTAAATCGAAGCGCCAACCAAATAAGTTGGCGCTTTTGTTTTTTAATCCATTTGCAATTATTCACATCGTAGTGTTAGCATGAATAATTTCTAAACCTGAAATCTGCTGCCGCTTATTTGCGCTAAGCCTTACTTGCTTATTCAAACAAAAATTGGAATACAAACACTTATTTGTTAATTTGGCTTTGAAACCAAATCCTTAAAACTATTTATGAGTAATTTAAATTTAGGCGCATTTTGCATGAGCCTTACCGTGAAAGATATTCACGCTTCCAAAGCATTTTACGAAAAACTGGGCTTTGTTGAAACTGGTGGTAACATCAGTCAAAACTGGGTTGTATTGAGAAATGAGGATAAGGTGATTGGCCTTTTTCAGGGCATGTTTGAGAAGAATATGCTAACGTTCAACCCCGGTTGGGATCAACAGGCACAGCCCACAGCAGCATTTACAGATGTTCGTGAAATTGCTAAACAACTCACCGCTAATGGTTTGGAACTAAATGAAACTCCTAAAGGTGAAAGCGGACCGGCGTATATTACCTTAACTGATCCGGATGGCAACCCGGTATTGATCGATCAGCACCGTTAACTTTAACTAAAACCTTAAATCAAACAACAAACAATAATGGCAACAACAAACACTTACTTAAATTTCAATGGAAATTGCGAAGAAGCATTCAATTTCTATAAATCAGTGTTCGGGGGAGAATTCACTTACCTCGGGCGCTTTGGCGATATTCCGGATAGCGATGAGTATAAAGTTCCGGCAGGCGATAAAAACAAAGTAATGCATGTTTCACTACCAACTGGTGCATCCGTTTTAATGGGTAGCGACAATGGTGAACAATATGAATCATCATTTGTAAAAGGCAATAATTTTTCAGTTTCCATCAATGCAGACAGTAAAGAAGAAGCTGATCAACTTTTTAACGGTCTTTCAGCTGGCGGACAAGTAACAATGCCTATGGCCGATACTTTTTGGGGTGCTTATTTCGGGATGTTTACGGATAAATTCGGCATCAATTGGATGGTAAATTACGATGATCCGGCTAAAATGCAGTCTTAAATTTCACAAAGAACAAAGGTTATTTAAGAAATCAGATAACCTTTGTTCATCACCAAAAGATAAATCACAATGACAAAAAATACTGTAAACTTACATCGGGTAATTAAGGCTCCCGTAAACAAAGTATTCAAGGCATTTTCTAATCCGGATGCAATGGCATTTTGGTTACCACCTTATGGTTTTTTGTGCCAGGTGCATCAAATGGACTTTAAATTGGGCGGGAGTTTCAAAATGTCATTCTACAATTTTACCACAGATAAAAGCCACTCATTTGGGGGAAATTATCTCGAAATAAAACCAAACGAAATCTTAAAGTATTCGGATAAATTTGATAATCCACAAATGCCTGATGAAATGATTACCACCATTTGGTTTAAGGAAGTACTTGCTGGAACAGAAATTAACGTCACGCAGGAAGGCATTCCAGCACAAATACCCCTTGAATTTTGTTATCTAGGCTGGCAGGAATCGCTAGAAAAGTTGATAAAACTTGTAGAACCAACCATTAATGAGTAATCGGGCTTACCTGTTAATCATTACTTAGTATTATGATATTACTTTACAATAACAGCAGTTTTCGTTGTCTTCGGAAATACGGTATCTGGTGATCTAGCGATTTTTCCAAAACGGCTCGGAAGCTTTGCACTACAGCAGCTCTTTAAATTAATTTTAGCGGCAGGCACGGCAATATCTTTTTTACCATCCTGCTTACAAGAAAAGGTAAGCAGGATCGCTAACCAAACTAATTCCACTTTGAATCTTTTTTTTATAAAGGCTGCCCGAAGCCTTGTTAAGTTTTTTATCTGATATCCCTTACACATCTAAATCCTAAGTTATTTGATGCACTGTTAATCTCACCCTTTCCCCTGCTTCCCGCCTTGTACCGATTACAATATTCCTCATTACATAAAAACGAACCACCTCTTTGTACCCGTTTTACGGCATTTGGTTCCTGAGGATCATAACTGTCAGCAGGGCCTTTAGGATTTTTTTTCGGGCTGTTCTGATAATACTCCGGTCGGTAGAAATCCGAGCACCACTCCCAAACATTGCCCTCCATATCGTACAAGCCAAATGCATTTGCCTGATAGGATTTGATATTTGCAATACCTTGAGAACCATCCTCTTTCGTATCCTGATTTGGAAAATTTCCCTGAAAAATATTAGCCTGCCATTTCCCCAAAGGTTTTAATTCAGTTCCCCAATAATAAGGTTGTTGGTTTTTACCTGCTCGGGCGGCATACTCCCACTCCGCTTCTGTTGGTAAACGCTTACCTGCCCATTTCGCGTAAGCTTCTGCATCGGTATAACTTACATGAACAACGGGTTGCTGAGCTTCCGCCTTACTATTTGCTCCCAAGGGATTTTTCCAACTCGCACCTTTGATATATTCCCACCATTGTAGTGGGTTTTCCAATGAAACGGGTGCTTGAGATGGAGAGAATACGGCAGAACCTGGAACAAGATCTTCGGCCGGCACTCCTGGAAAATCTTTTGGATTCAGTTCCCGCTCGGCAATGGTTTTGTAACCTGTTGCTTTTACAAAAGTTGCAAATTGTGCATTGGTAACTTCATGTTCGTCCATCCAAAAATCATCAACTTCAACTTCGTGTATGGGTTGGGCGTCGATAAAACTGACATCATTTGAGCCCATCATAAACGACCCGCCTTTTACCAATACCATTTCATTGTTAGTTGCGATATGTTCGGCACGATCAGTTGGCTGTTTATTATTGATGCATGAAAACATCAAACCTGTAACCATACTCAATTGCAAAAGCGATTTTCTCTTAATCATAAAGGGTGTAAATTAGCAAAATAACCTCATTTATTCATTAAGCAGTGCCTTGCCATTAAGCAACATATCTGCTGCCGGCGTGGTTTTTAGGTTAGCAATATCAAATTCAGCCAATATAAGTTTCAATTTATCCAATTTGCCTTTATTTCCTTCTTTCTGCCACTGAGATTTTAAAATCCTTATTTTCTCAAAATCCTGGATTCCCTCAATTAATTTCTCGAAACGAATTGAAGTAATGGCATTCGGATAGACCTGATAAGTATCGCCTGCGGGCCAGGCCGTAAACCTGCTGTCTTTTAATGGATCTTTTGGCCAGCTGTTATAAGCCCATCGCAGGTAGCCAGTATAACCCTTTGAAGCTGCATGCCAGCTAAGCCAAACGTTTTCGGCTGGTGGCGAAAACGTAAACCCATTTGGATACGCTTCGGTGCAACAGGTATAAAAGGTACTTGGCTTACCCGCCAATTTACGTGAAGCCAGTATCGAATCGGGAAAATGGAATCTGGAAGCGATACAATACTCAAAAATATCGCTTTCAATTTCTGAATGATAAGCGCCAGCCAAAGCAATTTTCCAATTGGGATCTACTGATTTTATTAATTTGATGACGGCCTGCATATCTTTCATTGGCCGCTCATCCATAGCAATGGCGGTAATGCCAAACCATCCTTTTGCTTTTAAATGCCTTGTAAAATCGATTAACATTCTAGTCCAAAACTCTTGATAAGCAGGCGTTTCAGGCCCGGCATTTATAATCACATCACTTTGTTGTTTTTCATCGAAATAACTAAAAGATAATTTCCATGGCACCATGCTGTAACAGTTAATCCGCTCTTTAATCCCACAGCTCATCACAAAGCTAACGTATTGATCAAAAAGCCTATAATCGTATTGCCACGTTCCATCTTCCTTTTTTATCCACTTAATCAAACTCGGAAAATCATCATACGTTTGGTGCCCCCATGGTTCGTTGATAATGCTGGTGGTAATGTTTTTTTGCCCCGCTTGTGCCAGCATGGTGTAGTAAGGCCGCATGTGGTTATAGTGCATTGTACTCCATAAAGGCACCTGATGCACTCGGGCAATCGCTGCCGGATGTTGCCATAAATCCAGATCATATTTCCATTTCCCCGGCGGAGGCAATACTTTGTTAATTACTTTTAAAGAAAGATTAAGTGTATATTTCTGACCTGCAACAACAGTAACCTTCGTATAATAATTGTCTGCTTCGGTATTTTCCGGAATGGAAATACTTAACCAAATGGGTTGATATTCATTTTTGCTGATATGCATTGATGAAACCTTAAGGATAGGATCTGTCACCTGCGAGGAGTCGAAATCCTCAGGTTTTCTATAGCCGCAACCTTTTGCAAATTCATCTGTTGTAACATAACCCACATAACCCACTTTAACTGCTCCACTTGCAATTTTGTTGCCTTTTTTTGAAATAAGCTGGCCAACCGTTGTTGTTAAATTACTGATATCAACATTTGCTTTTACAAGCAATTGTAAACTAATTTTCTCTCCTTTCCATGCATTAACCTGTGATTGTTTTGCAAAGGTAACTGAAGGTTCTTTCCCTTTAGTAAAGCGAATATCCGAACTGATAAAACCCACTTGCACAGCAACTGAATCAGATGATTGAGCTAAATATGAGGCATGGCTGCTGATGTTCAGGAATATAAATAGAAAGCTTATTAATAATCGCATGTTGTTTTTTATCTAGGGTGTTCTTCTGTTAGCTTGATTTAGCAGGTATTTTCTGCTGCATTATAGCCTGTGCTTCTACATCGTCATACTGTTTAATGAGGTTTTGCAATTGGGCTTTTAATTTGCCTGTAATTGCTTCAAAACCCTTTTGGCCATATAGATTTTTCACTTCATTTTTATCCTGCTTTAAATCATATAACTCCCAACTTTCTACCCTTTTGTAAAACCTGATAAGTTTATACCGACCTGTGCTGATGCCAAAATGCGGCGAAACAGAATGCGTGGTATTTTCATAATAGTGATAGTACATCGCATCTCTGCCTTTTATATTTTTATTCGTTAACAGCGGAAGAAATGATTTGCCTTGCATATCTGCTGGTACAGATTGACCCGCCGCAGCTAAAACTGTAGGCCCGATATCAAGGTTCATTACCATATTTTGGTTTACTGTACCGGCTTTCACTACACCCGGATACCGCATTACCATTGGTGTACGGAAAGATTCTTCATACATAAACCGTTTATCAAACCACCCATGTTCTCCCATATAAAAACCTTGATCAGAAACATAAATCACAATGGTGTTTTTGCTTAAGTTATGCTGATCTAGGTAATCTAAAGTACGGCCAATGTTTCTATCCAATGAAGCAGCAGTAGCCAGGTAATCTTTCATGTAACGTTGATATTTCCACTCCGTAAGCGCATTGCCACTTAACCCACGTTTTTTATAATCATTAAATATGGGCTGATAATAGGCATCGAACTTTGCTCTTTGAGCAGCATTCATCCTGGTGATGTTACCATCTTGTATTGCACCTTCAAACATTTTTAAATCGTAGCCCAATTGCATGGTTTTTTCAATGCTCATATCCTGTACAGTAGCCGCAGCCCTTCCGGTATAACGATCGTAAAAATTGTGCGGCAACGGGAAAGTCGTGGCGTCAAACCTGCCCATGTCGGCAGTATCAGGTATCCAGGTGCGGTGTGTGTTTTTATGGCCAATAACAATGCAAAAAGGTTTCGAGGCATCTCTTTTATTCAGCCAGTTTTCAGCCGCATCTTCTATTACATTGGCTACATAGCCATCTATCTTTTTTCTACTGCCATCCATCATGATAAAATCCGGATTGTAATAATGCCCCTGTTCAGGCAATACCTGCCAATACGTAAACCCCTGTGGTTGCGTACCTAAATGCCATTTCCCTATCCATGATGTTTGATAACCCGTTTTGGTAAGTTCTTTGATAAATGTGTTTTGCGAACCATTAAACTGTGGATGTTCATTATCCTTGAATCCGTTTTTATGGCTGTATTTGCCAGTGAGGATGACTGCCCGGCTTGGTCCACATATCGAGTTTGTAACGTAGGCTTTTTTAAACAGAACGCCTTCTTTAGCAATACGATCAATATTTGGCGTTTGCATCAGCTTGCTTCCATAAGCACTGATGGTTTGATAAGCATGATCATCGGAAACGATGATTACAATGTTGGGGCGTTGCTGGGCAATAGCAGTTATACAATTAACCATTATACCTAACGTTATGATGAGCAATTGTTTTTTATTCATTGTTGGTTTGATTCTTTCGTATTTAATGATCTCAGTGTAGAAATTAAACGCAGCCAGAATATTTGGCTTTCAGTGATATAATATTCGCAATTGTTGATGTAAAAAAAAAGAATTTTATTGCGCAAACGTTTGATGAATAACAAAATCAATGGTGTTACGTACAATCTTTTAACATTTTATCTTTTTAGATAGCACGTTGATTTATCCATTTAAAAGGTCATTAGTCATAATGCGTCCTTTACATAAGTTGCCAATACAGTTATTGCATCATTTGTTTATGTTTGATATTCGACCGATCAAAGCCAGTGACCAAAATCATCCTGATTGGTTTCTTCAGAAGGTTTTTTACGTGAAAAAATCAACAAACAAAGAACGATTCCAAGCAAAATCACAGCGAGAATATCTCTTGATGCCCAGACAAACACAATTAACAAATTTAGAAATGTGATCATGATGTTTACTTTTTATGGTTTCTTTTCATCATCGACGCTGCATTTAAAATCAATGCATACGGAACCTTAGGCTCAATAAAACTAGATTTTGGCGGAAAAGTCATTCCGGCATCTGCCTGTTCAATCAACTTAAATACACTTAGGCGAAATACTGTAAACAAAATACGTCCATTGGGTGCAGCTGACCTTTCCAGGGTTTTGTCAATGGCTTCAAGCGGGTCGCATATTAGCCGGGGATCTGATTCAGGCGAATGGATTTCTAGAAGTGGTGCAAGCACGTATTGCTGTAAAATATTTACATCAGCCAGCTGCATCATTTCCTGCAAATCATGCTTCAGGTCAAGTTGATACCAATCATCGTTCAGGCACATCCCAAACCTATGAATACGGTCTGGAACATATTTTTTATTGGATGGAACTGATGAGATGACAAATATTTTTTTTAATTGCTCAATGAACGCTTTCGCATCAAAATTGGGTTTAAGATTTACCAACCTGGTAAATGCTGCTATTTTGATGTCGTTTGTACTAACATAAAGCGCCATGATCCGTTGGTTTTCTATGGAATGCAAATTTCTCGCCGCGGCAAGCCTATGGTGTCCATCCCCAACATAAACCTTTGGAATTTCCAGAAACAAATTCTTAATTTCATTCAAATCAGTATGATGTTCAACTTTCCATAGGCGATGCAGTTTTTCTCCCTGGCGATAAGTTGCGATCGCCTCACCCCGGGTAATTCTCGATATAAAATCATTTATCTTTCCATGCGATGGATAAGTAAGTAACACGGGCGCTCCCTCAAGCCCAATACAGCACCGATATTCGGTGAGCCTGGCTGCCCGTTCTTTGAGCGTGTCTTCATGACGAACAATTTGCCCTTCTACAAAATCCTGGACATCCGCCATTGCCCAAATCCCAAACTGACTTCCGCTAATGGACTGCTGTTCGTAAATATAAATTGCTCCTGCTTGCTGATCGACATATTTTTGCGCTTTAACCAGCAAATGAAGTTCATCATCTACAAGTTCGATTTCTCCCGTACCCATTCCCCCTTCACCTCTACCTTCTAATTTGTGTTTCAATTCAGCATGCCCCAAACCAGCGTTTTCTAAAAGATCTGAAAACCAGGCCTGATCAGGCAATAAACTAACAAATTCTTTAATCCTTGCCATAGTTAATACATTATTTAATTTGAGGAAACCAAGGGAACAGCCCTAAGCTTAACTTTTTCGAAATCTCTCATCAATGATACTAAAGCCGTTACACTCTCAATTGGTAATGCGTTGTATAAGGAGACCCTGAACCCGCCAACAGTTCTGTAACCGGTTATCCCAACCATACCTTCTTTTGAAGCAAGTGTTAAAAATTCCTTCTCCGTTTCTACATCCCTGGCCTTAAAAGTTACGTTCATCCGGGAACGGTGATCGTGATGTGCCAGGCCTTCAAACATCGTATTCCGGTCAATTTCCGCATATAACATTTCCGCTTTCCGGATATTAACCTGCTCAATTGCTTCAACCCCGCCCTTATCCTTTAACCACATTAAATTGAGCATTGCTACATAGATGCTATAAACCGGTGGTGTATTAAACATGCTTTTATTGTCCCTGTAGATGCGGTAATCAGACATGGAAGGAACGCTGCATTTCACCGAATCGAGAAAAGCATTTTTAGCAATCACCAGCGTCATTCCTGCCGGGCCAAGGTTTTTCTGCGCCCCGGCGTATATCAAATCGAAATCCTGTACGTTAATGGTTCGCGAAAAAATATCTGAAGACATGTCGCAAACAACAGAAACGCTGGTTTTTGGAAAATTAAATATCTCTGTCCCTTCAATAGTATTATTAGAAGTGAGGTGCAGATAAGCACTGCCATGCGCCATTTCATACGACTGCGGAATGTAGCTGTAATTTTTATTCCTCGAAGAGTCTACGATTTCTACTTCACCGAAAAGTCGAGCTTCTTTTATTGCTTTTTGGGCAAAATAGCCCGTATCCAAATAGCTTGCCCGTCGTTTTCCCTGTAAAAAATTCATGGGGATCATAGAAAACTGAGTACTCGCACCGCCCTGAAGAAAAAGTACAGCATAATTGTCAGGCACATTTAGCAATTCCCTCACCAGTGTCTGGGTTTTGGTAATCACCGCTTCAAAATCCGGACTTCGGTGTGAGATTTCTAAAATGGATAATCCTGAACCATTCCAGTTGGTGACTGCTTTGGCTGCCTCTATTAATACTGACTCAGGAAGAATACACGGCCCTGCACCGAAGTTGTGTACTTTAGACATAAAAATCGATTTTTAAATAGTCATATAAAGTTCAGTATCCTAATACATTACAAAAATTTAGCATTCAAAAAAGATAAAAATTACTTTTTACAAGGCCCTACAGCTACTTAAAATTTCGTTTAAATATTTCTAAATATTTGTTTGCAGAATTTAATTTGGCGATGATTTGAAAAAACCATTGCTTAACGTAAAAAATACACTATGTAAAATTTTTACTTTATTAGATATTGCATTTTTAAGTAAATTAATTAATTTTCGGGCAGATTCAAACTAACTAAAATTAAAAAGTTTTACACTAAGCACCTTTGAGATGATGCAATCAAAAAATCTGGACACAACCGATCGGAATATTTTGAATTTACTACAGCAAGATGGTTTGATGACTTATAAAGAAATAGCGGGCAAAGCAAAAATTAGCATGACAAATGCCGTTGAGCGCATTAAATATCTTCGGGAAGAAGGTTATATCAAAAAAACAGTTGCATTAATTAATACCGAGAAAGTCCGTTCGCTGTTTATTGCTTTCCCACACATACAATTAAAAATCCAATCAGAAGAAACACTTAAAGACTTTCAGGAAAAGATGGCGCAATGCCCTGAAGTGATGGAATGTTACCATCTTACCGGGCACTTCGATTTTATGATCAAAATTGCGCTTCCGGATATGGTAAGTTACAACGAGTTTTTGCGCAATAAAATCGGCATATTACCATACGTAGGAAATATACAAAGCTTTTTAGTGCTATCAGCATCTAAACTCGAAACGGCGTACCAATTGTAGGTGCTCCAATTTTTTCCCTGAGGAAAGGCTTTCATACTTTGATTACCACATCACATTCCAGCTTCATTAACTCCCTAAAGGATCGTATTTACCAAAATCACTCATGTCATTAAAGAAAAAAATAAAGCATTGACTATCAATTCATTAGAAATTTATTGTTTTTTATCCGGTCGGATGATCAATCTCAATGTCGGATCATTCGTGATAAAACTCCATAGCCAGTTAAAAGCCAATTTGGCCTTATTCCGGAAACCCGCGATTGGGATAATGTGAATAAACAACCACACTAACCAGGCAAAAAATCCTTTGAAAAAACCTTTTGGCAAATCGACAACTGCTTTAAATTTCGCAATAATGGCCATCGAACCCTTATCGTTATATTTAAAAGACTCCATTTTATTACCTTGAGCATCAGCCTTCAGGTTTTTACCTAATAAAGCGCCTTGTTGAATGGCAACCTGAGCCAGTTGAGGATGCCCGTTTTGAAATTTTTCGTCGCTAAGCTGTAAACACTGATCGCCAATGGCATAAACATCATCTAATCCGTTTACTTTATTATAAGCGTCTACCATAATCCTTCGCCCCTTTCCAACGGCATCTTTTGGAACTCCTTCTACTGCCCTTGCCATTACACCCGATGCCCAAATTAAAGTTGCAGCTTCAATTTTCGATCCATCAGAAAGCGATACTTCCTTTCCATCATAACCCTGAACCAACCGGTCTAACAAAATCTCTACGCCTAAATTTTTTAACACTTTTATCGCCTCAGTTTGGCTTTTTTGGCTCATGGGCGCAAGCAGTGTTTTCAAGCCATCCACCAGATAAATTTTACCCAATCTGAAATTGGCTTCCGGATAATCCTTTGTTAAAATATTTCTACCCATTTCGGCCATCATTCCGGCAAGCTCTACCCCTGTTGGTCCGCCGCCAGCTATTACGATATTTGAAAGTCTCGTTTTCTCTGCCGCACTTTCAGCACGAACAGCTTTTTCCAGTTGAAGCAGGATGTGGTTACGCATTTCTACAGCATCTTCTATGCTCTTCATCGGCAAGGCATTTTTACTGATCTCTTCATTGCCAAAATAATTGGTTTCAGCACCCATCGCCAACACCAATACATCGTAATCCAGCGAGCCATTGCTGGTCACAATTTTTTTCTCCTGCGGAAGAAGTTCCTGAAATTCTCCCATAAAAAAACGTATGCCTTTTTCCTGGAATAATTTCCGAAACGGATAACTGATATTAGAAGGCTCGATGAAGGCGGTAGCCACCTGATACAACAATGGAGGAAAAAAATGGTAGTTATGCTGATCAACCAGTGTAACCTGATGGGCTGAAGATTTGGAAAGTTTTTTGGCAAGGTTGAGGCCTGCAAATCCGCCGCCTATAATCACAACTTTTTTCATTTTGTTTACTATTGATAAATTTGAAAGATTTAAACTCCTTCTGCTATTTGTTCAGTACATTATCAACCCCTTTCATAAGAGAATGTTTTATCGGTTGATTTATTAATCATAATTCAGACATCGAAATTACTTTTCCAACACAAATTGATTGAATGATTAATATTCAGTACGAAAGAACAGCAGATGATCATCCTACCAGGCGGAAGATTTAGCAACAGATTGATAAATTTCGCTTTTTATAGTAATCAGTTCTATTCTAATTAACTGGCTTGTCTTTTGCTAAACGTTTGCTATGAAAGTAGTAATTGAAGCAACCACCGAAAATTTAAATGATTTGATTAGCGCAATCGAATCCAACTCAAACCTGGCCGATGTAAAAAATCAGCTGGAAACTGCAATAGCGATGCAAGATCATGATCCCTCAAAGGAAGTTCCGAAAGAAGGTGATCATCCAATTATTGATCGCTTTGAGTAATTGAACCAACGGTTTTCAACGATTATCAAGCAGAGTTGAATCCCTTTCCTGTAAAATTCAAAAATTGCATTACTAATTCGACTATATGCATAACAATGCAGCTATATCCGCAAAAATCCTTTCAGTAGCTACCCAACGTGGCACTGAAAAGACTACTTGTCCTTCTGAAATTGCCAGGATGCTGTTCCCTGAAGACTGGCGTGATCACATGGCAGCGGTTGTTGACGCATCTATTGGCTTGCATCATCAGGGAAAGGTGCTGATCACCCAAAAAGGATTACCCATCGATGTCAATCACATCAAAGGGCCTATCCGTATTAAAATCGTATAAGCTAAGAATTACTTAATTTTCTGGCAACTTCAGTCAAATCTGATTATAACTTCATTAGCAATTTCATCGAACCTTTATCAATATCTCATGTTGTGTATCAAAACACACAGGTAATGATAGATCCAAAAGACGAAGACCAAAAAAATCAGGCAGATTCGCAAGAACAGGTGAAAACTTCAACCCAGGAAAATGGTTTTAACGAGAAAGACAGCCATTGGAATTCGCATCAATCAATAGATGAGGAAGGTAATGAACTAAGTGCTGATGATGTAAAATAATATGACTACGAAAAACATTTTGATGGTTTTGACCTCTCATAGTGAGATGGAAAATACCGATAGCAAAACCGGAGTATGGTTGGGAGAATTTACTGATCCGTATTACGAATTTATCGATGCCGGTTATACTGTTACGCTGAGTAGCCCTAAAGGTGGCCGGCCACCGGTTGACCCGATGAGTGAACTTACCGAACACATTACAGGCGCTAACAGAAGGTTTGGAGATGATAAAGTTGCCGAACATGCCTTCTCTCACACCATCCCACTAAATCAGCTCTCTGCCGGTGTTTACGATGCGGTATTTTATCCGGGCGGGCACGGTCCGATCTGGGACCTTGCAAAAGACAACAACAGCGGAATCCTGATATTGGAATTTTTGGATGCAGGTAAACCAGTAGGATTGGTTTGTCATGGTCCCGCAGCGCTACTCAGTGTAGAAAACCAGCGCCCCGGCTGGTTGAAAAGTAAACGTATTTCGGCTTTTAGCAACACTGAAGAAACCCTGGTTGGCCGAAGTGGAAACGTACCTTATTTATTGCAAACCAAATTAGAGGAATTGGGCGCTGAAGTAAAAACAGCATTGATTCCGTTTCTTTCTCATGTTGAAACAGATGGACTTTTGGTAACTGGTCAAAACCCATTGTCAGCCGGCCCTGCCGCAAAAGCATTGATTCAATTGTTACAAGCTTAAGCTTTCAATAGTAAAACGGTAAGCAATGTCGCCCGATGTTTTTGTATTCAAATACATCCCGTACTGAACATTTACTAAAGCACATGTTGAATAGAACTTGCAAATATTAAATTCCTCACCGCAATGCTGCAGTGAGGAATTTAACTGACATTACTACTGCTGATTTGGGAAAATAATTGTCTATCTCGTATGAAAGCTGTTAGCCAAAGTAACATGAGCGGAATTCCAGGGTTTAGCATCGACCCATCATGAGAAAGTTCAGTAGCCATCGCACCGGCATAATAACAAGACAGTAAAATAAATCCGATGCGCAAGGTTTTTGGAAAGAGGAACAAAATAGCAAATGTCATTTCCATTAAACCAAGTATTATAGCCGCGTGAGGTAAGTTAAATTTCACCAAACCATCTACTGACCAGGGAAATCGAATAACCTTCAAAAAACCACTTGATAGGCTGATGACGGTAATCAAGTCCAAAAGAATGTTTCCTATAACTTTTCTCTTTTTCATACCATTTAAATATTATGAAGTAACGGTTAGTGGTCTTGCTTCGATGATAAGAAAATGTCCCACACGCTCTTTAATTAACCATTTGCCATTTTTTAATAGATACTTATCTTCATATCTCACGCTGTAATCGGTGAGAATATCAATTCCTTCAATCTCTCTTACCATTTTTAGTTGAGAAAATGAGATGCCTGTCGCCGTATCTGCAGCAATATCAACCTCGTGCTGCCCGTTCAATGTAAAATAAGTTTTTACCTGAGCTGCATGTAAAAGAAAATCCTGTTCCATCTTTGTCCGCCCGGAAACAGATGATACTACCTGGCCATTCATGAATACGGTGTAAGTAAGATCTTCAGTAAATAAATCCATCATTTCAGCGATTTTCTTTTGATCTCCTAAACTTGCATAAGCATCAATTAATGATCTTAATTCTTCCTTGGCTTTTAAAATTTCTAGTGTCATAATTTTATGTTTTAATCAGAATGAAATTACCGTATATTCGCTAACTATTTATTAGTAGTTACCCAAAGGTTAGCAACTAACTATTTACACCATGAAGAAAAAAGAAGAAAAACAAACTGATAATAAAGCTTTTAGCAATGAATGTCATAAAATATTAATGGCAGTATCAGATGCGCTTTACGTTATTGGCGGAAAATGGAAGCTGATGATTATCATCGCAATGGCAAGAGGGAATAGCAGATTTACTGAGATTCAAAAGCAGGTTACCGGAATTTCAGCACGTGTACTTTCAAGTGAACTGAAGGCTTTGGAAACAAATGGATTTATTGTAAAGAAAGTTGCTGCCGGATACCCTGTATCAATAGAATATGAACTTCTTCCCTACAGCCAAACGCTCGAGGAAGTTGTGGGAGCAATGACCAAATGGGGATTACAACATCGAGAAAAAATTAAACTCGAAAGTGGAAAGCCAGATCAAAGCGAAAAGCAATAGCAAATTTTATACAAGTGAAGATTGGATGCACTGGAGTAACTAATTTATACTCCGATATTCTTTTGGCGTGTGTCCTACCCGCTTTTTAAAAAGCCTGATAAAATGTTGTGGATATTTAAATCCGAGTTCGTAGGCAATTTCACTAACGGTTTTATTGTGATCGAAGATTTTCCTTTTGGCCACATCAATAATTTTGTTCTGAATAAACTCCTGTGCAGACTTACCAGTTTCTTTTTTAATCAGATCACCAAAGTAATTCGCCGATAGATGCATTTCATCAGCACAATAGGCAACCGAGGGCAACCCGATGGTATAAGGCTTCTCGGAGGAGAAATAGCCATTTAAAAAACTTTCAAAGCGCTCCAAAATTCCCTTATTGATATCATCTCTGGTGATAAACTGGCGGTCGTAGAAACGGTCACAATAGTTCAGGAACAATTCAACGTTCGAGGTAATCAGCTTTTTACTGTGTTTATCAATTGGGCGCTTTAATTCATATTCTATTTTATCAAAACAATCAGTAATAATTTTCCGCTCCTGATCTGATAAGTGCAAGGCTTCATTTACAGCATAAGAGAAGAAATTATAATCATCGATAATTTTCCCTAATGGGGTACCATTTAATAAATCGGGATGAAAAACCAGCGCTGTTCCCTGAGGTTGATAATATTCATCTTTATGATCGCCGATAACTTGCCCGGGTGCTAAAAAAATCAAAGTGCCCTGCTCATAGTCGTAGTTATTTAAACCATACCTTAAATCACCGCATTTGATTTGCTTTAAAAAAATTGTATAAAAATCATATTGTAGGCGCCTGAATTGACGGGGAGCCGCGTTTTCCAGGTGCACCACACTCACTAGAGGATGTAAAGTTTCCTGATTATTGAAATCATTATATTCACTTATTTTTTTGAAGTTGATAATTTGTTCCATACGCTCCGTTGCTTATTCAAAAATAAACAATCAAAAGCCTTTTTTTTCATACCATTCACCTAATCAGTAATATTGGTTATAAATACAGGAATTCATCTACCCTAATCGTGAACAGCTATACTGAAATTTGTAACATCACTCACATTAAATATTAAATTTATGAAAAATGTACTTTATCTGTTTCTTTTAATGGTATTGGCCAAAAGTGGTCTGGCTCAGGAAACACCAATATTCCCGAGAGGAGAAATTTCAAAAACGAATAACCATACTGGCGATGTTTGGCTTACTGAATTAAATAAGGCTGATAGTGTAATCGATTGTGCATTGGCTACTGCAACCTTTGCGCCAGGAGCTAAGCTGGATTGGCACATCCACCCGGCCGGGCAGATTTTAATGATTACCGAAGGCACAGGATATTACCAGGAAAAAGGAAAAGACATTCAGGTGGTGCACAAAGGCGATGTAATTAAATGTGTTCCGGGCGTACCACATTGGCATGGAGCTTCGCCTAAAAGTACTTTTACTTACATTGCGGCAAGTACAAACGGTGCAAAAAATAAAACCGTATGGCTGCAACGGGTAAGCAATGCAGAATACAACAGCTTGAAACAATAATCACTTTAACATCTTAACTTATGAAAACTTTAATTTTTGGTTTATTACTGATCGGTTTTGGTCAAATATCATCAGCGCAAACATCGGGCGAAACAGCTAAAATCCCGACCAAAGCGGAGCAGGAAATTTTAACCCTTTCGAAAGAAAAATGGGCCTGGATGGCCGAGAAAAACGTAAGTGCATTGGATAAACTGTTTGATGAACAATCGGTATTTGTGCACATGGGCGGAAGCTGGGGAAAGGACCGTGAAATGAGTGTAATTAAAGGTGGAGGCATCTGGTACAAAAAAGCAGAAGTACATGACGCTTCAGTAAAAATAATCGAAAACACCGCAATACTTTTAAATAGAATTACCTTACTTGCGGTAGTTGGCGGCAATGAGGTGACCAATCCGTTCATTGTAACCGAAGTTTATGTTAAAAAAGGAGGAAGCTGGAAAATGGGCTCACTATCATTCACCAAAGTTAATCAGCCTGGAAAATAGCTGACCAGTTATGAAAAAAACGTTTAAAAATTATTTTAGCACCACATGCCTGTTTATAATGGGTTATACCTCATTGTATGCCCAGAAAAAATTTGACAAAAAACCACTTGTTATTGCCGATCAGGGTGCTTTTTCTACTGGTGGTTCGGTTATAAAAAGCGATGGCTTATTTGATGCACTTAAACCATGGAACGTACCTCAAGGCGGACAAACCAGACATGGAGATCATGCCGACGTGTTTTACCAGATTCCTCAAAAAGCTAAAAAACTTGCAATGGTGTTTCTTCATGGCTATGGCCAAAGCAGGCGAAGCTGGCAAACTACAGCCGATGGAAGGGAAGGATTTTCTGACCTGTTTTTGAGAAAGGGCTATAGTACTTACCTTGTCGATCAACCCGGACGTGGCGCCGCGGGCCAAACCACAAAACCCGCACAAGTTACGGCTGTACCTGACGATCAAACCTGGTACACGCAGTTTCGCATTGGTCTTTACCCAGCATTTAATGCCGGAGTGCAATTCCCTAAGGATAGTTTATCAATGGATAAATTTTTTCGCATGATGACTCCGAATACTGGCAGTGTAGATGAATCGATGGTGGTAAATGCAATGTCGGCGGTTTTTGATCAATCTGGTGATGGAATTTTATTTACACATTCTGCCGGTGGCGCTCCGGGTTGGAAAACAGCAATCAAAAATGAACATGTAAAAGCGATTGTCGCCATTGAACCAGGCGGATTTGCCTTTCCTGAAGGTGAAGTACCCGAAGGAAATAGAGGTGGCAAAGGACTGCCGCTAAACGAATTTATGAAGTTGACCAAAATCCCAATCGTAGTTTATTTCGGCGATTTCATTCCCAAAGCGGATACCAATGCAGCATCATTAAATTTTTGGCGGGGCGTTCTGGCTACTGGAAAACAATGGGCCAAAGTTGTTAATGCACATGGCGGCGATGTAACTATTGTACACTTGCCCGAAATCGGAATTACAGGAAATACACACTTCATCATGTCTGATTTAAACAATAAAGAAGTAGCGGAGTTAATTGCCAAATGGTTGCACGACAAAAAACTGGATCAAAAATGAGAAAATTAATCATCGTAATGTTTTTCGGACTTGGACTAACAGTGTTTAGCCATGCCACTGGAAAACAAGCAGACAATAAAAGCTTAAGCCTTAAGCAACAAAAGCTGGTTATCATTTCCGCCCTAACTGCCAGGGGAGATTTGATCCCACTCAAAAAACAACTTGCCGCAGGGCTCGAGGCGGGCTTAACCGTAAACGAAATTAAGGAAGCACTTGTTCACCTTTACGCTTACTGTGGATTTCCGAGAAGCATCCGCGGATTACAAACATTTATGGTGGTGCTCGAGGAACGCAAAAAACAAGGCATCAAAGAAAACCTGGGTAAACAAGCTACACCCATTAAAGATAAAAGAAACAAATTTGAACGAGGTAAATCGATATTGGAGGCACTTACAGGCACAAAAGATGGAGCCAAAGCAGGTTATGCCATCTTCTCTCCTGAAATAGAAGTGTTTCTGAAAGAACATTTATTTGCCGATATTTTTGAAAGGGATATACTAAGTTTTTCAGACCGGGAACTGATCACCGTATCCGTTTTAAGTAGTATTGGTGGTGTGGAACCTATGCTAAATTCACATTTCGGAATCTGTTTAAATCTGGGCATCACTCTAGAACAGTTGCGTCAGTTTATCACTATCATTGAAACTGAGATAGGTAAAAACGAAGCAGGCAAAGCTAATCTAGTCTTAACAGCGATCGTTAACGGCGAAAAGTAAACAAGTAATAAAAGGTTAATGATGAAACATAAATTTAAAAGCCTCGCAATATTGCTACTGTGTTTTATGGTAGCCTGTAAAGATGGAAAGCAAACAGAAAAAACAGGTGCTTTACTTTTTCCTCAAGGAGACAAAAACACCAATAGCAACTTTAAAGGCGATGTTTGGGTAAAATCGCTGGTAGAACCGGATAGTTTAAATGAAAATGCAGTAGGCAATGTAACTTTTGCTGCCGGAGCAAGAAGTAACTGGCATACACATCCCGCAGGGCAGATTTTACTGGCGACCGAGGGTGTTGGCTATTACCAGGAAAAAGGAAAAGCAAAAATTATATTGCGGAAAGGCGATAGCATAAAATGCCCGCCAAATCTGGCGCATTGGCATGGAGCCAGTCAGGATACAGCATTTGTGCAAATTGCCATCACCGGCAGACAGCACGGCCCAACAAAATGGCTGGAGCCGGTATCGGATGAGGATTACAGAGGTTTGTAATGATGCATTTGCTTTTCCAATTGTAATCAAATAACTTCGGATATATTCAAGCAGAAACTTTTATGTCCAAGTATTTAATCCCTACCCTCTTTTTTTTGTGCTTCAACTTTTCTTTATTTGGCCAAACAGCGTTTAAAGTGAATATCGATCCCAGGTTTGAAGCCATTAGTCTTTTTTACATTTTAACTACCGCTGATACATTGGATGTTAAGCCAACACCATCGACATATTACCGAGATGTAAAGAAATATTTTGCTTCCTGTAAGCTCCACCCGTCACTAGAATGGTACCGGAAGCTAGATAAATGGGACGGCTTTGATGTAGCATCTTTAGGTATCTATCTTTCAGCATATCCTTTTCAGGTAAGTAGAAAAGTAGAAACCAATTACGTTAAATCCGCAGCCCTAGATACCTTTCTTTATCATTTGAATAAATTTTATAACGAATGTAACGTAAAAGATTTCCTAAAGAATAATCAAAGCGAGTACCAACGTATTGTTACACATGCACAGGATACCATACTAAAAAGTAAGATATTAGAAGATGTATCCCATTTTTTTGGCCATCCGCAGAAAGGTGAGTTTGTGATTTATCTAGATTTACTTAATAACCTGGGAAGTAATGCGATTCCCATAACTGACTCTGAATTTAAAGGTAAACGAATAAGCCGGATTGCTTTCCTTTCTGATACATCATCTCACCTAACCGATCAGGATCCGGTTACGTTCAATCCCAACCTGAATGTGGTGGCTCATGAGAGTAGTCATAATTTTGTAGGAGATTTTATACCAAAATATGAGCAGCGACTGTATGCGATTCGAAATTTGTTTCTCACTACAACAACAGGAAAAGTGCTAAAAGAAAGCGAGTGGAAAAACGAACTTGACGAACTCCTTGTCAGGGTTTGCGTGGCAAAGATTCTGGAAAAGCGTGATGGTGAACCTGCTGGCATGGCAGAAATCGCCAACCAGTCAAAACATTTTCGGTTGGCTCAACCACTATATAAGTTTTTTAATCAATATGTTGAAGGTCGTAATCGCTACAAAAAGATTGAACAATTTTACCCCGAACTCATCGCCTATTTAGAAAAGTTAGCAGTAACGCAATAAGCGAAGCAGCCATGCAACGATCGAACCGCTACTTTTATTCGACAGCGATTCTGTTACTTATCAAATCATCAAATGAATGATCTTAAGAATAAAACATATACAATTTTGTATCACCTGATGGTATCCAGAAAATTATTGCTTTGCTCTGCTACGTTCAAGATCATCGATATCACGTGCGCTCCTGTTTGATTTACTGTTCCCGATCTTATACATCACTATTAGCCTAAATTTTCTGTTGTCGTTGTATCGGGAGCCAAATTGCTTGATCCCGTTAACCGTTCCGTTATAATAACGTTGACTTGTTTTAAATAAATCTACTACACCAGCAGTAAATGTTAAATTGCGCTTTAAAAATGCTGCCCTCAAATTTATATCGAGCGCATAATAATCGTCATTTTTATACCAGTTAGATTGATCCGCGAATTGATACCAAAACATAAGATTTGACATTAGCGTCTTCTTTTTATTAAGTATAAAAGTATTGTCTGTAGATAAATAACTACTCAGCCCTTTTAATTCAGATTCTAACAGTATCCCGTTCGAATTAGAATTGTAATGATAGATGCTCAAATGATTTGTACTCTCCCACCATTTTCGGGGAGAAAAACTGATCGTTTCGTTAAGCCCCAACTGTGTTGTTGAACTATAATTTAAATACTGGTTATATTGTACATTACTGTTGCCATCCAAAAAAGTTAGCAAACTGAAACCATTGCGCAAAAAACTCGCATATACATTGGTGGTGAAAATATCTTTAAAGTTATAACCAAGCTCCAGATTATTACTAAATGATGGCTTTAATGATGGATTTCCCTGATCATAAACATTTACCATAGCATATATCTTCGCAGGATTGAGCGCTCCGTAATCTGGCCGGTTGATGCGCCTTCCGTAAGAAAAGGTTAAAGAATGACTTTCAGAAAGTGTATGCTTAAAAAAAACAGTTGGAAATAAAGCTGCATAATTATACTCATCAACTTGATCTTTGGTTGAGGAATGGCCAGAAGTTTGGGTATTTTCCAGTCGCAAACCGAACTGAAACGACCAGTTTGAAAAGGTTTTGTCAGCATTTACATAAAGCGATTGCGTATTTTCGGTGTAGTTAAAAATATTACTACTGGCTAAGTAAAACCCGGCTCCCTCGCTATATAACAGAGAATTGATGCTTTTAATCGAAACAACTTTAGTACCCAACTGCAGGTTTGCGAATTTATAAGGGATTGTCAAGTCGGCCTTTGCCGAAAATATAGTTGTCCCTTCGTTGTTTTCAAAGCCCACAGGTAAATAATTCCTGATTAACGAGCCTGTAGGCCTAGTGCTCTGGTTTATAAAAGATGTAGCATTATCCAAGCTATTCTTGAAATAACTTGCTGATAGTTCCAGTTTTTTACCCAAGGTGTCTAATTTAGATTCCATATATAAATCAACAGACCTGCTGGAAAGCGGAATGCTACTGAAACCAGCATTTTTCATTACTGAATCTATTTTGTTTGGGGGCGTTAAGAAGTTTGCCGTAGATGAGCTGTTGATTTTGTTTTCATTATGGTTCTCGCTGAAGCGAATCCCGAGTGAAGAATTTTTATTTATATCATAATCAATCCGCAGCTCCCCACGAAGTCCCTTTCTTTTTGACAGGTTCTCATCATATTGGTCCCACAAAAGCGACGCATTTTCCAGATTGTTTGATGCAAATGATCGTGACTTGCTAAAGTTTGTACTAAGGGTACTGCTAAGGTGTAATTTTTTTGTATTGTAATTAAGTATGCCGGTAAGCCCGGTATTTAGGTAACTCGCTGAAATTATTCCCGTGTTTATCATCCCGTTAAGGCCGAGCGAAATGTCTTTTTTGACAATCAGATTTATAGTGCCTGAATTTCCTTCAGCTTCATACCGGGCAGATGGATTGGTGATGACCTCAATGGATTTTAATGTACTCGAAGATATTGAACGAAGATAATTCACCAGGTTTTGACCAGAAAGCTGTATAGGCCTATTGTTTACCATAATGCTAACAGCATTTTTTCCGATTAATTGGATACCTTCGTCATTAATCCTCACTCCAGGAGCCTTACTTATCGCATCCATCGCATCTCCGATATCTGACACCAGGCTATTTTCGATGTTAAAAACCACCCGATCTATTTTCCTTTCAATGATTGGCTTTCTTGAAACGATATTTACCTCCTCAAGCTGTTTGGAAATATCTTGTAATACTATGGTTAAAGTTGTGTCCTTTTTCAAAGCGCCAAGCTTCAACGTATCCGAATGGAAACCAATAGAATTGATGATCAGCATTATTGGGGTATTTGGCTTTCCGATAATTATAAATTTACCGAGCTCATCACTTATGGCACTACCCAACAACACCTTGCCATCAATCGCGTATTTTATGATGCCTGCATTAGGGACATTGATGTTTGTATTGTCGACAATTTGACCATATATGTTGATTTGAGATTTGCTTAACAGTGGGATACAAAAAAACAAGAGCAGGATAATTAAGATTTTGGTCATAAAAACGAACAGGGAAATTTGATAATTTAAGTTTAACAGATGTAATGATGCAGAAAGGTGATTTTTCCATAACGGTTGTTTTTTTTAATACAAAACATTTTGAAGAAAATGATAGGAACTATCAAAACCGATGGGCAAATACCATTACAATAGCTGCGTAAACGAGCTTCTGGATATCCATAATCCGAAGTTGTAGCAGAATAGCCTAAATGTATTTTTAGCCTTGAAACGAAAAAGGGATCCTGTAGAGGATCCCTTTAATAAAATGTACCCAGCGCCGGAGTCGAACCGGCACGGTTTCCCACAGGTGTTTGAGACCAGCGCGTCTACCAATTCCGCCAGCTGGGCATGTGTTGGACGGGGTTGCAAATGTAGATAACGAAAGTTAAAATGCAAAAATTATTTTAAAATAATTTGTAATGCATTTATTATATGGAACTTGCGTTTTCAGGACGTTCGTCTTTCAGCCTATGATCAACAATAAAAGGCGCAAATGGCAAAAGTGAAGCAAGAAAAATCAATACTGCTTTGCCGAATTTCCATTTTTGTTCTTGCCAGGATAACACCAGTGTTGCCGCATACAGTACGAATAACAAACCATGCGCCCAGCCTGTGTATTTCACATACATTGGTAAATTTGCGAAATACTTTAGCGGCATGGCAACAAAAAGCAATAACAAATAAGAAATTCCTTCTGCAATGGCTACTTTACGAAATATGGATAGTGAATTCATGAATCTGATTTTTTACCGAAAATAGATCAAAGTGACTGGCTATCAAAAACTAAAAAATGATTTTACAATCAGGTGTTTTGATGAGTAGTTTTTGATTAATCAAGATTGATTAATTGATGTTTTCGCAACATTTGCGATGCCAGTAAGTATTCTCAAAAATGATGGTTAATTTCTAGTTGCTTACTTAAACATGCACACATATACTATTGGTAAGGTGATAATAGCATTCCCATCGGAGTTCCATTGCACCCCTAAAGCATGATGATTGCATTTTGAGTCATGTTTAAAACGCGATCTTGTACTCCCTGTTAAATCGCGAATTAGCTAAGCTTTTGGCAGACGTTCTCTTATTCGGGAAATATATTTTTGGCGATAAAACAGATCTTTGATAACAGGAAATAACTCTTCTGAAGTATCTGGATGTTGATCATGTTGTGCTTGTAATTCCCTTAATTCGTTTTCAAGCTGTTTTTCAATCGAATCAACATCATTTTTTACCTGAAATAGTTTTTGCGCATCGGGTTCGAATTCCAGTTCCATTAAAGCCTCGTTTACATCCATCATCTCCATTAAAAATGATTGCGGAAGCTGGTAACCTTCATCTGTGGCAACAATACCTTTCAGCTCCAATACATATTTTAAGCGTTTATTCGGGTTGCTCAAAGTTTGGTAAGCCTTATTGTTAAGTGTCGATAAATGCAAAACCTCTTCCTGCCGCTCTTCGCTTTCATTGGCATAAAAATCAGGATGAAACTTTTTGCTTAAAGCATAAAATTTAGCTTTGATGGCATTTTGATCTGGGTTGAACTGAACTGGTAATTCGTAAAACTCAAAATAATTAGGTTGTTTCTCTTCGCTCATGAGGGATATCAATTAAAAAGCCGCAGCTGCGAAGATTGAAATAGCCAATCTATGCAGCTGCGGCAATATTATAAATTTGGTTTTACTTACCGAAAGATTTTAGAATATCATTACCAAAAGCAAACACCATTAAACAAATCAAGATCACGAAGCCTACAATTTGCGCTTTCTCCAGCACTTTCTCGCTTACGGGCTTACGTTGTACCATTTCAATTAATAAAAACACTACGTGACCTCCATCTAAGCCCGGAATAGGCAACAAATTCATAAAAGCCAATGCCATCGAAATTAGTCCGGTCAAAGTCCAGAATTTTACCCAATCAAACGTTGATCCGTAAACCTTTGCAATTCCGATCGGACTGCTGATGTTACGGGCACTGAGTTTACCGGTAATCATTTTACCAATACCTTTGGCATTATCTAAAAATGTACTCCAGGCCATTGTTGCACCAATCGGCAACGACTCTGCAAAACCAAATTCAACATGGGCGGTTTCTGGCATTTTAAAATTAGGGGCAATTCCAATCGTTCCTTCTTTGCCCACCAGCACATTAAAATTAATTTCTTTTCCTTTACGCAAGGCATTGATGGTAATCTGTTTGTTTTTGTTCTGCGATACTTCTTCTTTAAACTGATCGAAAAAAGTAACCGGCTTGCCGTTCACCGCCAAAATGCTATCACCAGGTTTTATTCCTGCAGCATAGGCCGGATAAACAGGCTTAACATAAGGTCTTCCAAATATTTTATCAAAGAACGACTGCTGATCAGCCTTTTCATCAGGCGCCAAAACAGTAGCTACACTCGCCATCCGGTAACGAGGAGCAATGAAATTCTCCTTATCGTTTTTTGATAGTTTATTTAAGATCGTATCTGGAACCGGAATATAAAGCGTTTGGTTTCCTCTTAAAATGGTCAATTGAGCACCATCAAACAAAACCTTGCTCGAAATGGCATCCTCAAATTTGATTAATTTACTTCCATTAATGGCCAAAATACGGTCGCCGTTTTTAAGGCCGATATCTTTACCAATATTACCAACTGAGATTCCATCTGTTAATTTTCCATTTACAGTATAATTCTGACCGTATTTAAAAGTAAGCATCCAGAAAATAATGATACCCACAATTACGTTGACGATGATACCGCCAAGCATTACAATTAAACGCTGCCAGGCTGGTTTTGAGCGAAATTCCCAGGGTTGAGCAGGTTGTGCCATTTGCTCGGTATCCATACTCTCATCAATCATTCCGGCAATTTTCACATAACCACCTAATGGTAACCATCCCACACCATATTCAACATCCCCTTTTTTAAAACTAAATAGTTTAAATCCCCAGGCATCAAAGAACAAATAAAACTTTTCCACTTTAATTCCAAATGCCCTGGCTGCCAAGAAATGCCCTAATTCGTGTAATATTACCAATAAAGACAATCCGAGCAACAGCTGCCCCGCCATAATCAATCCATTCATATGCTATTCTAAAATTTTTATGTTAGATGTTAAACTTTACTTTTTGTTACTAATTCGCCGGCTAAGATACGGCTATGTTTGTCAGTTTCTAAATAATCGCTCAATTGTGGTTTTTCAATGAATCTGATTTCTTCCATACATTGCTCAATCACTTGGCTCATTTGCAGGAAACCAATTTTATCATTCAGGAAAGCTTCCACCACTACCTCATTTGCTGCATTTAAAATGCAAGGCATATTTCCACCTTTCCTCAGTGATTGAAAAGCAAGATCCAAATTCCTGAAGGTATTCATATCCGCTTTCTGAAAACTAAAGTTTGGGTAGTCCAGGAAATTAAAACGTTTGAAATTGTTTTTTAGCCTGTCGGGATAATTTAAGGCATACTGAATGGGCAATTTCATATCCGGAACACCCATCTGCGCTTTCATCGATCCATCGGTAAACTGCACAATGGAATGAATAATTGATTGCGGATGAACAATGACATCGATCTGATCTACATCAAGATCAAATAGCCATTTCGCTTCGATCACCTCTAAACCTTTATTCATCAGCGAGGCTGAATCAATCGTGATTTTAGCACCCATCACCCAGTTAGGATGCTTCAACGCCTGCTCCTTTTTTACAGCAGCAAGAAAATTTTTATCCTTTCCTAAAAAAGGTCCGCCAGAAGCCGTAAGGTAAATTTTTTCAATCTCATTTTGCTCCTCTCCAACCAGACACTGAAATATGGCAGAGTGTTCAGAATCTACCGGAAGAATTTTAACCTGATGTTGTCTTGCCAACTCGGTTATATACTCTCCGGCAACCACCAAAGTTTCTTTATTCGCCAGAGCTATGTTTTTACCCGCTTTAATAGCAGCAATAGTTGGCTTTAATCCAACTGAACCCATTAATGCAGTAAGTACGATGTCACTTTGTGGATAAGCGGCAACCTCTGTTAATGCGGCTTCCCCTGCCAAAACCTGTATATCAAAAGACGACAATGCATCTTTTACATATAAATACTGACTTTCATCGCAAATTACAACCGTTTCAGGTTTAAATTCCTTTGCCTGCTGAATGAGCAACTCTGAATTTTTAAGCGCAGATAACACAGAAACCTTGAAAATTGCTGGATTATCCCGAACCACTTCAAGCGCCTGCGTACCAATGCTTCCTGTGGAACCTAAAATTGTAATTACAGATTGTTTTATTGTTGTATTGTTCAATTGTTTTTTTTCATTTATTAAAAAGGAATTGCGTTACTATCAATTGCTTTTTTTCTGGTGTAATTAAAGAATATTTACAAGTTATATCTTTAATCTTTCATTTGTAAATTTTATCAGTTGATGTATTTCCTTTGGTAAAGTTTCCAAAGTTGCGAAAATCTTTACATAGGTTTCTTCATTAATCAATTTTCGAACTTTTGCCTTTTCATTCCAATCGAAACACTCTTTAACTGATCCGAAACTGTAATAATAAAATTTAACTTTGTCTTTTTTATGGTATCGACCAAATCCTTCGGCGATATTAGCTGATATTGAATCAACCGCATTAACAAATTGTTGCCCAATTGTGTATTTCGCAAAGCTATCCCAATTAGATGTTAGCTCCCAAACTAAATTGCTAAGATGAAAGGATTTTTTATAGGCGACGATTTGATTCAATTGCAAGTATTTCTGTTCCATGTTCTACTGTTTTCATGAGCATTAGGGAATCATGCAACAATATAGCAATAAAACAATTAAACAATAAACCTCCCTAACCCATCAGCCAATTTCCTATCATTACTCAACCTTGGCACTTTATTTTGTCCGCCCAATTTCCCTTCGCTCCTCATATAATTCACAAAGGCATCTTTTTGCAAGGTACGAATAACTAAAGGCTGCAGAATATTCCCCTCAATCAGGTCAAAGTAGTAAATATTTTTCTTTTGCAAAGCCTGATCGACCTTTTTGCTAAATGCGACAAGATCCCTTGGTGCTGAAGAAAATTCTACAAACCACTCATGATAAGGAAGTTCGCCATCTTGAGGATTGACCTGTGGTGCAACCGTAAATTCCGTAATTTCTACTTTTTCTTCATTCGCTACAGACAATAAAGCGTGTTCTACTTCCTCTCCAATTACATGTTCGCCGAAAGCCGAAATAAAATGTTTAATACGCCCGGTGACCACGATTTTATATGGATTTTTAGAGACAAATTTAATGGTATCGCCAATGCTGTAACCCCATAAACCTGCATTGGTATTTAAAATCAGTGCATAATTCGTATCCAATTCAATCTCGCCAAGTGATAATCGTGTTGAATTTTCATTGTGGTATTCATCGGCTGGAATAAATTCATAAAATATACCGGCATCAGCCAAAAGCAATAAACCTTTATCTTTCTGACTATCCTGATAGGCGATAAATCCTTCTGATGCGGGATAAGTTTCGATAGCATCGATTTTCTTACCAATACTTTGTTCAATTTTTGCTCTGTACGGCTCGAAATTCACGCCACCGTAAATGAATAGGCTAAAATTTCTAAATATTTCAGAAATCTTCTTCCCGCCGGTTTTTTCAGAAAGTTTATCGAAATACATTTGCACCCAAGGTGGAATACCTGAGATTAACGTCATGTCTTCGTTGATGGTTTCATCAACGATGGCATCAACTTTCTGCTCCCAATCTTCAATAATATTTGTTTCGTAAGACGGCAACCTGTTTTTCTGCAGGTAAGCCGGAACATGATGCGCAACTATACCCGATAAACGACCAACGTTAATACCATTTTTGATGCTTAACACGGGGCTACCTTGCAAAAAGATCATCTTTCCATTTACAAAATCGGCTTTGCCGGTTTCATGAATATAAGTTAAAATAGCGTTTCGAGCAGCTTTAATGTGCTCTGGCATAGATTCTTTAGAAAGTGGGATATATTTTACGCCAGAAGTTGTTCCAGAAGTTTTGGCAAAATAAAGCGGCTTTCCTGTCCAAAGGACATTGGCTTCACCAGCTACCACACGGTCTACATAAGGCTTTAACCCTTCATAATCCTGAACAGGAACATGTTTTTTGAAATCGTTGTAGTTTTTAATTTCCGAAAAATGATGATCTTTCCCGAATGCAGTTTGTTCAGCAGTACGAACAAGAATATTAAGGATTTTATGTTGGGCATCAACGGCATTATTCTTCCATTTATTGATTTGCCAAACTGCAAACGCTGCAAAAGGTTTACTTAACGCTGCTTTTAATCCCATATTTAATTAATTGAATTTTGGATGATTAAATGATAGAATACCTTCCGCTAGACGATATTATGAAGAATATCCGGATGCTCATCTCCCTTGTACTCACCGGCAATTTTACGATAAGCCACCGTTAAAGCTACGCTTGATAAAGGAACAATAATAAATGAGCTCAAAATGTTAACAATGAAAGCCACAAATGGCCAATGCAAGAGATTGAATAATAAATAGATTAAATACCCGCCTCCAAGCACCAATAGCAACAATAATATCTTGGTAAAGTTTCCTTTTGTTATCGCAAGGCTTAATTTAATCGATTCAAACGGAGCAGAATTTCTATCAATAATAAAAAACGGAAAAAAAGAAATGCGCAACCAGGTAATAAATATTGCTATAATTCCGACAGAGATGGCCACATTTTTAACAACATCGATATTAATTCCGGTATAAATAAATGGAAAGGCAACAAGAATTACAACCAGGTAAACCCCAAAAACACATGCCACAAAATATAATGTTGCGATAAGGAAACGGATAATTTGTTGTCTTGTTGGTAAGGTATCTACAATTTTTACATCATTTTCTTCATCATCCATTAAATGAAAGATATATTTAAATAACGATAGGTTGATGGTGAAATATAAAAAGACGAAAATGATGGCCATTACTACACTAAGGATTTTGCTTACATCCTTAATAAAGAAAGCCATTAAACTTGATGCACTTGCGGTGATGAACATTAAAAAACACAGCGTAGCAATAGAAAAATAATGCTTTCTGGTAATGCCCCATGCCTTTTGGATCACGTCGTTGACGGCAAATGTACTTTCTTTTAAATAATTAATCATTTAGTTTTTTTCTAAGTATTTGGTTTGTTAGTTCTTTACACGAGTTCAGCCTTAGCCCCTCTTGTTTAAACCTATTTCCAATTTCCCACTGATCCCTTTCTATTTTCCATTACCTCCGTTAAACACCACTCTTTTAAACAAGTCCTGAATAAATCCTAAACCATAAGCGGTTAGTTGGATGAATGAAGATATAATGCTCAAAAATGCAACTTTTAACGATTTATTTACAGCCCAGGAATGAAAAAATATTAACAAAAAGTAAATCAATACCAGAAAGTTACAAACATAAGCCAATGGTGGGTAGATGAAGTTGCACAATATCGTGAAGCCAATAAACAAGGTAAAGGCCGCAGGAAAAAAGTGAACTAATTTTAACTCTTTAGGGAAATGTTTGTAAATGTTGATTCGTGCCCTTCCAAAAAAATGTAATTGTTTGTAGAACTGGCTAAAACTGGTACGGCGTTTATGATAAACTTTGGCCTCCGGAATGAGTCCGATTTTAAAGCCGGCTTCATGAATCCGGATGCTGTACTCAATATCTTCACCTAGCCTTGTTAAGATGAAGCCACCAACTTTCTCCCAGGCCTGACGGGAAACGCCCATGTTGAAACTACGTGGATGAAACTGCCCGACATGCTTTTTGTTGCCACGAATGCCACCTGTAGTGAAAGGAGAAGTCATCGCATAACTGATTGCTTTTTGAACGGGCGTAAAACTATCATGTGCTGCGTCCGGACCGCCATAAGCATCTAAATGATGTTCATAAAGATAGTTTTTTACGATTTCTAAATAATCTGGCGGTACGAGAATATCTGAATCGAAAATGATGAAATAGTCGCCATTTGCCCGTTTAAAGGCATAATTTCGGGCAAACCCTTGTCCTGCATTTTCTTTGAAATAATATTTAATATCAAGTTGATCCTGATAAGAATCTACGATCGCTTTAGCATCATTTTTTGAACCATCTTCAATAACCAAAACCTCAAACTGTAAATAGGTTTGCTTGGTTAGTGTATACAACAGTTCGTCAATTTCCTGTGGACGATTATAAAGCGGAATTATGATAGAGAAAAACATTTCTTGGAGCTGCAAGCCGAAAGAGTAAAGGTTAAAGCTTTCTGCTTTAAGCTTTAATCTTTAAGCCTATTTTAATTCTTTTTCAATTAAATACTGGTTTCTTTCTGGTGCATTTCGAGATAGTAGCTCAGCGATAAATCCTGCAAGAAACATTTGTGATCCTACAACAATAGCAACTAATGATAAATAGAATAGCGGCTGCTGGGTAACATCGCGATAAGCTAAACCTTTCCAGATCAGCACCTGCTTTTCTACCAGCACATATAGTGACATGATGATACCTAAAAAAAAACTCAACACACCCAGTGAGCCAAAAAAGTGCATTGGCCGTTTACCGAATTTCCCAACAAAAAAGATGGAAAGTAAATCTAAAAACCCGTTAATAAATCTGCTGAAACCAAATTTGGTAGTGCCATATTTTCGGGCTCTGTGCTCTACAACCTGTTCGGCAATTTTATTAAATCCGGCCCATTTTGCAATCACTGGAATGTAACGGTGCATTTCTCCGTAAACTTCAATGGTCTTGATCACATCACTACGGTAAGCCTTTAACCCACAATTGAAATCATTCAATTCAATCCCACTCATTTTGCGGGTGGCAGCGTTAAATAATTTTGTAGGTACGGTTTTGGTAATCGGATCGTAACGTTTCTTTTTCCAGCCAGAGATCAGATCTAGTTTTTCTTCTTTAATGCGACGATAAAGTTCGGGAATTTCATCGGGACTATCCTGTAAATCAGCATCCATAGTAATTACCACATCGCCCTGTGTGGCCTCGAAGCCAACATTTAACGCTGCAGATTTACCATAGTTTCTTCTGAACTTGATACCTTTTATTGCCGAATTTTGTAATCTTAATGATTCGATAACAGCCCAGGATTGATCTGTACTTCCATCATCAACTAAAACAATCTCATAAGTGAAATTATTTTCAACCATCACTTTATCAATCCATGCCGTTAACTCGGGCAGCGATTCATCTTCGTTAAATAAGGGTACTACAACTGATATATCCATTTTTAATATTTAAACCTCGTAGGTTTTAAAAACCTACGAGGTTTGTTCAAAATAAAACGTGCAAATTTCATCAAATTAAATGATAAAACCTGCACGTTCAAAATTTTTGATTTATACTATAATTTTATGTCTTTAGCTTGCACTTTAACAATCTTACCTTGATCAGAGAAGACTAAAAAACCATCGTTTTTTGCCTTATACGCAACTAGCTTTTTGAAAGTCAGATTAAGACCATGTCTGATTTTCTCTCTCATTTCATTATTAATGGTATTATTCATTTTGACATTAGATTAATTTGCTGCCACATATCAATTTCAAAGATAGTGATTTCTTCATTTAGATTTCCTTCTGCAATAAATTGTAATTTACCGTCAGAACCATTAATAATTAACCAGTAATCTGAAACAGAAGTAAATGGCATCAGATTTTCAATACCCTTAAAGTATCTCCTCCTGATTACATCTTCAGGAATATTGTGGCCGCCCTCTGAAACCCTAGCTTTCACCCTTTCTATCGCCAATTCAACATCGTTCAGCCAAAAAAACAATAAAGTAATCTGATAACCCAATTGTTTAGCTTTTGCTATAGTATGGATGTAAGTTTTTGTAGTTAGCGTGGTTTCAATGGCGAAATCCAATTGCTGATGCAGCAAATCGTTAATCCTACTCAACATAATTTTGCCTGCCTGAATAGCTACACTTTCAGGTTTGAAGGGAGATATTCCACGGGCAATCTCATCGGCATTTACAAATTCCTTACAATTTAACATTTCTGGCAATACGGTAAATGAAGCTGTGGTTTTGCCTGCCCCATTGCAACCAGAAATAATGTAAAGATTTGGCATTTAATATTTTGTTCAAAATAAAACGTGCAAATTTCATCAAATTAAATGACAAAACCTGCACGTTCGAAATTTTATAGCACCGATTAACCTTCGTTAGGGAAAGTGTTAAAAGTGGTTGGTTCCTTTTTCTTTAAAATTGCCGCAAGAATCAATGATAAAACTCCATACATCGCCAGAGAGACACCAAAACTGGTAAATGAATTTTTGAATGTTGGCGCAAGTTTTTCTTCCATGTTGCCAGCTTTCTCTAATGCTTCATCAATTTGTTCAGATGCCATTCCAAATTTCTCCATCATTGCCCGCTGAGAATCGCCAATTGCAGCAGCTGCTTTTGAAGGCAAATCCGGATCAATTACCGTCATTAACAACACATTGTACAAAACAGAAACCAGAGCCAAGATTAACGCGATGATTAAATAAGATTTAAAAGCCTCCCCAAATGTCCAAAAACCACCTATTTCCTTTCGAATGGTAATGCCAACAAAAACCAGCAGAACAATGAAAATAATTAGAATAATGAATGGTAAGGCAAAATTAGTGTAAAGCATTACCGGATTAATAAAATGAAGTGTAAGGGATATTACCACCGATACAGCTGCAAGTATGAAACCATACTTTAGAGATAGTTTGGAAATTAGAGCACTCTTGTCCATCGTTTTTAATTTAGTTATTAATTGTTGTAATCAATATATAAGTAGCAGAATCGAACGATTTGTTACTGCTAAACTGAATTATTTCTTTTGTAGTGGTTGCACTTCCCTCTACATCGAGGAAAAACACCATAAAAGGAACAAATAATTCTTGCATCTCTTCACTAATATTTAAGCTCGGAGCCGTTTTACAAATTTCCTCCACACTGCTTTCAGCAAGCTGTTGATTGCTAATCATCTCTTCATAAATCTCAAACTCATCTTGAAATTCGTCATCTTCAACCAGTAAAAACTCCTTTAAGAAATCGCCTAACTCCGGCTCAATATCTTCATCCTTACACTCTTTAATGTATAAGAGCAGGTTCAGAAGTTCTGTTCCCCTATCAATTGTTTCTTCTTCGATGTTTGCCCATTCGTCACTTTCCAGATAATCATCTTCCAGTTTTTGAACATCGCTACTAAAAAAGTTCACCATCAATAAATCGAAGAATACTTCACGCAGTTCTTCAAATTTGGAATGCGAATCAAAAACGGCATCAAATGCAGTTGCTTTATCCAAAAAATTAGCATCAAGTTCAAAAGCAGCAATTAACTCTGTTTCGAAACCATCCACATTTATTGCCGAAACTTCAGCGTATTTATTTAACGAAGCGACAAGCGCTTTTTTTACTCTATTATCCATATTTTAAAATTTGAAGGAGCAAAGATTAAAGAACATTGGCATAATTACAATTCTCTTTATGGTCATTTTTCTTTTCTGCTACTTATTATTGATTTTGTTCTTTGATCTTTAATCCTAGATGATTAACCTTGAAAAATTTGGCTGTTGTTATAAACCAAAGTTACTTTACCGGTAAGTTCGGTCCCTAAAAGCGGATTGTTAGCTGATTTAGATTTGTTGCTCGCTACGTTGTACAACCATTTTTCATTCGGATTGTAAACTGTAAAATTTGCTTCAGCACCTTCTGCTACTACGGGAACATCTAAATCTAGCAATTTACGTGGGTTAATGGCTAACTTCTCTGCGATTAAACTGGTATCCAATCCGGCTTTTAGCAGCAATGGAAGAACAGTTTGTAAAGCAATGATGCCATAATGTGCGATTTCAAACTCCACATTTTTAAATTCTATTTCCTCCGGACGATGTTGCGAAGTAATGGCGTCAATCGTTCCATCTTTTAAACCTGCAATAAGTGCTTTTACATCAGCTTTGCTGCGCAACGGTGGTTTCACTTTGTAATTACTATCAAAATCGGCCAGCAACTCTTCCGTAAAAACCAAGTGATGTGCAGTTACATCACAAGAAACCTGAACACCATCTTTTTTCGCCTTGCGGATTAGTGCTACCGAACCTGCTGTAGAAATATTACTGATGTGGATTTTGGTTTCATTGTATTGCGCTAAAAAAATATCGCGGGCAATATGCATTTCCTCTGCTAGTGCTGGTAAACCTTTCATTCCTAAAAGCACAGAGTTTTTACTTTCGTTAATCTGTGATTTCCCTGCAATGGATTTATTCTCCGGGTAAACCATCAGTAAAGCATCAAAACCTTTTGCATATTGCAGCGCCCTACTCATAAAGCCATCATCCTGCAAAGCCTTATCGCCATCAGAAAACGCCACAGCGCCTGCCTGTTGCATATCAAAAAGTTCGGCAAGTTCTTTGGCTTCCCGGTTTTGACTGATAGCGCCAACGGGATAAACATCAACCAGGTTATTTTTTGCCTTATTGATAATGTACTCCACCTGCGATTTCGACTGAACCACCGGACTGGTTTGCGGCAAAAGCGCTAAACCGGTAAAACCACCGGCTTTTGCCGTTGCTGTTAAAGTCTGAATATCTTCTTTGGTTTCAAAACCAGGGTCGCCGGCTACACAGTTTAGATCGAAAAAACCGGGCGATAGAAATGAACCATGACCATCGAATTCAGTTTCGTTTTTTTCAGCAGATAATTTACCTATGTTTTGAATTTTACCATCAACTACCCTCAAATCGCATTGTTGCTTATTGAAATTACTTTGCGGATCGGCAATGGTTACATTTTTAACTAGGAGATTCATATTGTTTTTTTAGGGTTGTTAAAAAATCGGATGAGCAGGATTTCTGCTGCAATAAAAATCAGCGACAAAATTAGACAAAGTTTCCATAAAGTTTGTCCGATTTTGTTGGCGCCCGACATTAATTTTACCGCATCTTTATCGGCGTCGAATATTTTCAGGTTGCTCTTTCCTGCCAGATTATCTAATTCTGTTTTGCTAAAATAATGCATATCAGATTCTGATCTTCCACTGTTGAAAGCGTAAACAGCCAATAGAGAATCGGATAACTTAAGGTCGTAAAAACCTGCATTCCTGATCTGATCGGCAATATAAATTAAAGTTTTGCCTTCAGCCTGCCTAATTTCTGGAATAGCCTCGAAGCTTTTAGCACTCAACTTTAACGTTTGATTTTTACCCAGGTTAATTTTCTTACCGTCCAAAGCATTATCTTTTCCGAGATGATAATAAAGTGTGCTTTCGTTTCCTGCATTTAGTGCCAAACGGTACATTAATGGCACAAAAACCGGATGTCGGGCTAAATTTCCATCAGCAGTATTTAAGCCAGTAGCAGATAAGTAAACCGCACCGTTACCCACACCATATTTGGCAAAAAAAAGTTTTCTGCCAGGCAGTGTTAAAATATTTTCTTTGTTTGCAGAATTGTTTTCAACGAAAGAGAAATAGCGATTGGCTACGGGCAGATCAAGATTTTTTGGAATTTCCTCAAAAACGGTTTTGAAAATAGGGTTTTGCAAATCAATTTGATCGACTTTGGTTTCCGTTTTATTTAAGCCTTGAATAATGGGCAGTGATAATCCGCTCAAAAAAGCATTATAGGCTTGAATGTCAGCATCCAAATCAGGAAAAATAGCGATCGTGCCTCCAACGTTTAAGTAAGTTTTTAATTGTTGTGCCAAACCACTTGATGGATTTTTCAATCCATTAAGTACAATTAAACCATAATTGCTAAATCCGCTATAGTTAATATTGGATTCTGCATTCTCAGTAAGTTTATAATAAGTATCTGCCGCAAATAAGGCTTTGATGTAATTTCCCGCACTTGCACCGGTAATACTGAGCACCGGCAAGCTTTGATCAACTTTGAAACTAAATGATAATGTATCATCAAAAGTTACCGGAAAATCTTTAATACTCACTACTCCTTTTTGCCAACCTGCGCTAAGCCCGGAAAAGTTCAATGTATCTTTAATCGTTTTCCCAGCTGGAATATTGGCTGAGCTAAGACCTTTTTGTTGATTATTTACACTTAATTTTAAGGGAATATTTTTCGCTTCTTCTTCAGAATAATTTTTTAACTGCACAACCAGTTTTTCACTTGCACCTGGCTGATGATTTGGAGAAAGCATCCAAACACTATCTACAGCCACATTTGGCAGTGTAGCAGCATTTAATTTGAGAAAAGCATATTGAATGTTGGTATTCGTTTCAAGTTTGTTTCCGTTGGAAACATTCCTTTGAAAATCGGAAATGATAAAACTGTATTTATTGGCCGAACCTGTTAATATATTTCCCTGCCGATTTAAGATTTGCTGAAGATTTCTATTGACAGAAGAAATTTTAACATCATCTATCGCTTTCAAAAATTCATCCTCATTTAATAATCGCTGATGCTTCCCCTCAAAATCATTGGTTAAGAGCTGAAAACGGTCGTTCATTCCGAAACCTTTAACCAGTTCTTTCGCCCTTCTTTTCGCTTCATCAAGCAAATTGCCATCTTTATTAATGGCCTCCATACTGTAAGAATTATCAATATAAATGCTTACTGCATTGCTTAAAAATTTGTTTTTCTGCTCAGCAATGGGAATATAAGGTTGGGCAAAAGCCAGTACCAGAAAAATGATTGCCAGGATTCGAGAAAGCAAGATCAGCAGGTTTTTGATTTTTTCTTTTGATGAATTTTGCTGCTCTACTTCTTTCAAAAGCTGAACATTGGAGAAATAAACCTTTTTAAATTTTCGGAAATTAAATAAATGAATGATAACCGGAATTGCAACCGATAATAGTGCGAAAAGAAAGCCCGGATAAAGGAAATTCATTAAAAACCAAAGATAGAAAAATAATGGAAAGCGACGAATTCCAATTGTAATAAACTCGTTCTAATAAGCAAAACCAGGAAACTCAATGTTTACGATTTTCCAGTTTTCATTATACAAAGCAAAATACAATTTAAAGGGGCCGCTTACTATTTTCGACTGTTTTTGGATCACCTCGCGATAGCCCGCAACACCTTCTACAAACCCCATTCCTTTTCCATCGTTTAGCAGTTCGAAATTCACATCGATAATATCGTACCGCCCACCCACATATTCGTCAGATTTACCAAAAATACCTTTCAGCCTGCCTATAACTACATCTTTACTCACAATCTTATTGCCCGGAAGAATGAAAAAATCATTCAGCTCATTAGTAACACTTTTAGATTGCTTAAACCATGAGGTTATAAACCTGATGGCACTATTTACAATATCAGCTTGATGGTTAAATTCTGGAGTTTCCTGCATGGTGTTCTTTCAAAAAAATAATCGATCAGTTTTTAGCTGATCGATTAAAACTTTCCAAAGTTAACTATTCTTTGGCCTTTCTATAAACTCGTTCTGACAATAATTATTCAGCAACTTTCTCCTCTTCCTTTTCAGGAAACATAATCGATAAAATAACCGACAGGATTAATACGCCACCAATTACGATCAATGAATAAACGGAGTCGATATGGAAGAATGGCGCAATAATCATTTTGATACCGATAAATGACAAGATAATGGCCAATCCGTATTTGAGTTTGCTAAATAAATGGATGAAGTTATCTAATAAGAAAAACAAAGCACGTAAGCCTAAAATGGCGAAAATATTCGAGGTATAAAGAATGAATGGATCTTTAGAAATTGCAAATATTGCCGGAATTGAATCGACTGCAAAAAGTAAATCGGTAAATTCTATAACAGCCACCACAACCAACAGTGGCGTAGCTAATTTCACACCGTTTTCAATGGTAAAGAATTTATCACCATCGTATTTATCACTTACCCTAAAAAACTTTCTGACCAATCTCGCACCCCGGGTATTGTTGTAATCCTCATCTTCATCATCGTCATCAGCCGACCAGGATTTAATCCCTGCATAGACAAGAAATAAACCGAAAAGCGTCATGATGATGTTGATATCGTACTTAAATCCGGCAACGCCAAATAAGCTTAGGATTTTATTTAGATAAGTTAATTCGATGAAGAAGGCACCCGAAAAGATAAAAATAGCCCTCAATACCAACGCACCGATAATTCCCCAAAAAAGCACTTTGTGTTTGTTTTCATTGGCTACATCGAAAAATTTAAACACCAAAATAAATACAAACAGGTTATCTACCGAAAGTGCTTTTTCGATCCAATAGGCAGACTGGAATTGTGTGAATTTATCAAAACCAAGTACATAATAAACGGCGCCACTAAAAATCATCGACAGCGAAATCCATACGATTGACCACGTGATGGCTTCTTTATTAGAAATGGTATGGCTTTTTTTGTTGAACAGACCTAAGTCAATGATCAGCATTATAACAACCACAATTGCAAAGCCTGCAATTAAGAGTGGATGATCAAACATGTTATTATTCATTATTAAGAGTTTTGATTTATTTATTTGCAAGCGTTACTAAAATTACTCTTCCACCATCTTCTTTTGAAAGCAAAAGTTTCTTTCCATCGGTTAACTCAACCATTGAGCCGATTGGAATTTCTTTATCTTCAGTTTTATCAACCAAAGATGTTAGTTTTTGATTAACAAATACCCATTTTGTTTCATGAAAAGTAAAATATCCTACCGGAACTTTTTGTTCAGCGGTTAATTTCTCGTTTCGTACCACATTCCTATTCACATGCCATTGAAAAAGATATTGATTATGGTAAACCATCAGGCGATGATTTTCGGGCTTCCAAACCGATGGCTGAAATTGGTAATATAAATCCAATATCGGCAAAGTACCTTTATGACTGGTACCACAAAACGGACATTTCGGAATGGAAGTGTTATCAAAAACGTACCACTTCTGCTCACAGTAGATATTGCTACACTGCTGCATTAAATCAGTTGTTTTAAGCAAAGCAATTTCCCATTCTTCGGCAGTTGGCCGCTGCATAGGGTGATGCAAACCATCAATAAAAGCCTTATCGAACAAAGTTTTTAGATAAGGACCCGTAATCGTGTAAGGGATTTTATTGACATCTGCCCAATAAGTATCCCATTTTGAAACCTGATTCAGCTTTGGTCGGTTTGATAAATCCGTAGGATGCTCGATAAACAAAGCCTTTTCACCCATGCTTAATAAGTCATCTTTCTCCGTATCTAAATCGTGTACTTTCCCGCCTTTTAACGGATGGCGATGAAGCAGATACATGTAAATTAGACAAGCTAAAGCATGCAGATCGGTTAAACGGTTCGGCAATTTCCTTGCGGGATCAGTTTTATCTAAATGTTTGGTGGCAAGCACTTCCGGCGCAATAAAATCGGCGGTACCAATTACTTCGGCTTGAAAAATACCGGGAACAACCAAACCATCTAAATCGATCATACAGGCGGAGCCGCTTGAAGGATCGATTAGTACGTTATTGTAAGATAAATCGGAATGGGAAAGGCCCATTTGATGCATTTTTTTTACTCCTCTGGCCAGGTTAACCCCAATTTGAAAATAGTTCAGCCACCTGCCAAGTTCCGTTTGATCTAAACTTAAAGGAAACTGCCGGTTTCGAAATTTAGCGGCTGCAAACCACTTTCCGTTTTTTTCCTCTCCCTTAATTAAATCACTTGATGAATAACCTTTAGAGAAAAAAAATTTCGAATGATAAATGGGAACAATGATTCCGACTTTATTATTGGTTTCAACAATATCTGTTGGCCAGCGATAAATTTCATCGAGGTAATATTTTCCTGCCTCTTTATTTTCAATTTGATGAAGATATTTCGTTACGATTTTCGTTAGCCTTTCTTTTTGATTAAAGTCTTGCTTTTCTTTGAAAATCGCAACAACATACTTTCGATCGGGACTAAAATAAACATCTTTAGCGGTTCCACTTTTAGGGTCGCCATTGTCTACATATTGATAGGAATTACCCGTTAAAGAAGATTTTACTGTGATTATTGACATCGTTTTGTGCTAAAAGATTACCGCTAAAGTTCTATCATCATGGTTGCCAGGGCTCCAAAAATCCATCCAGGCTGATAACTGATTGGCAATTTCCACGTTGGAAGACTCGAAGGAAACCGCAGCCTGATCTTCATTGTTTCCTTTTAAATCATCAATAAAAGCTCTCCAGTTTTCCAATTTTTCGAGGTTGGCTTCTACAACAAATTTTGCATCATAAATGCCATCAGTCATGAGCATAAGATAAGAGAAATCTTCGATTAATGTGAAGCCAAATCTAGAGGAGAATTTTTCGCTGTTGAAAATTTCGGGCATGGTAATAAACCGCGTTCCACCACCAAATTCGCCAACATCCAACCAATTCATCAGCTTAACTTCTGTTAAATCTTTGTTTAACAAACCTATCGGGCAATCGCCAACCCCAAATGTTAATACGGCATAGCCGAAATCATATTTTTTAAACAACGCAAAAATCAGTGTGCTGTGAAAATCCTTTAATGGATTTTCGGTTTTCGTTGCGAACTGCTCAATTTTTTGATGTGCAAACTGGGCCGCCTTTGATAGGTTGTTGTAGACAAAATGACTTATTTTTTTGGAAGTATCGATGTCGGTTTTTTGGTGGTGATCAGCTATAAGCTCATCAAATACGGTAAAGCTTTCCTTATTTAGGTTTTCAGCAAAATATTCGATCACAGCATGGCAGGCAATTTTAGAGCCTTGCCGTGCTAATTTCGCACTGCCGGCGCCATCTGCTACGCAAACTACGCTCCACCCATTATCCTCAAAGTGATTGAAGGCGTAATCATCTTCTCTAAATGAGCCGACATTGGCATGGCTTCTTCCACGTTTGGATGAAACAACGATGTGTTTATCTCCCAATGGCTGAAAATCTGATGTTTGATCTTCTTTCCAAAAATTTTCTCTTTTCCACTCCGCGTCTTTTCCTTCGTCGCTCGGAATGTTTTTCCAAAGTGATTTAGGATTGGCATTAATCACCAGCGAAAGTGTTTTAACGTGTGGCTCAATGTCATCTTCTTCACCCAAAACATTAAATTTCATTTTGATTTTGAAATCACCGCTTTGGCTGGGGTCGCCTTCAATCGTTTTTGATTCGAAGTTGAAGCTTAAGCCATACTGTTCTAGATTATCAAACTCCACAGAAATCAGATCTTCCAAATCTAAAGTAGCATGATACGCTTTACCAACAGTAGCATTTGGAATAACCATTTGCTTTGTCAAAACATCTTCAATTTTATTTTTCAACAGCCACTTATCCATCATAATCTTTTGCTTTTCTTTTATCAGTTTTACGGCCTCAACGTTAAATTCTTCGTTTGCAAATCGCTCAAAAAGAAGTTGCCTGCGGGAGGAAACTTCAATGTTTTTGCTTTTAAGCAAATTTTCCAGGTATTGTTTGGTTTCAAACATGCTTAACCTTGTGCTCTTCCAACATCAAAGCCACCTTCTCCATAACCGTAACTTCCAAAATTACCGCACCATGGACAAGTACTCATGGGTTCATTTCCGATACAATGGATCTTTTGACAAACACAGACCGCCAAACCGAACTGGTTGCCACAACAAGGACAGGCGGGCGCACCAATCAGTTCTTCGCTATTTACTTTTTGCTGTATGCCATTTTCATCGCAAAATTCATAGTACGATTGATCAACCTGAAAACCACCAACCAAACGATAAGCCTGTGTTTGCAGATTCAGCCCTTCAAAACCCGATTCGTTCATCACCTTTCGGTATTTCATTAAATAGGGTCGTTTAGTGTTTTGACATTTTGCCGCTAATACTACATAGTTATTGTCGATATATTGTGTATTCGCCGGTGCTTTGGAAATATCGATTTTGGTAATTGTATCTCCGTCTAGCTTAGCCAGTTCAAAGCCTGATTCATTGTTTTCAACACTGATGCTGCTGGTTTTAATGGAATCAGTTACCCATTTAAAGAATTTGTTATAATCTTCAGTTGTGGCATTTTTAAACTGAAGCACATTTTCTGTCAATTCAGATAGCACCCGTGTGTCCGTACTGTCGCCAAAAGAAATGGCCACCATATTTGCTGTACGTTGCCAGTTTTGTTTCCATTCGGCAATCGCTGTTTTGGTATCATCCGTTGGAACGCCATCAGTAAACAAAAACACGATTGGTTTCCAGTCGCCCTTTTGCTCCATGGTGGTTTTAACAATATCTTTCCGCATCTGGAACATCAAGTGTCCTAAACCTTTACTCAGTGATGTACCGCCACCAATTGGGAATTTTGGCGGGTAAAAACTCACCACTTCCTGTAACGGCACCAAGGTTTTGGCTTGTCCGGCAAAAACAATAATCGAAATCCAAACGGTTTCAATGGCGTAGGGATCGGTTTTGATGGCTTTAATAATGGTTGCCATCCCCTCTTCTACCTGCTGGATTTGATCTCCAACCATTGATTCGGAAATATCTATTAAAAAGTAAATGGGTAATCTTCTCATATTAAAAATAGTTGTTCAATAGCAATAGCACGATCAGTAAGATAATCTGTGTCATATCAACTGCCAAGCCTTGCCCTACTTGAAACGGTTTAATTAATGTTTTAAGGAAATGAAGAACAGGTTGAAAAATGCTTTGAAACAGGTTGAAAGCACTTTTGTATTTGTTATTTAGTTTATCTTGATGTGGCAACAGTTTTGAATAAAGGAATAATCCCACAATCAAAATATTCGATAAAATTTTAAAGGCTAAAATCATTTAGAGATGGCATTACGAATTTCACCTGCGATATCTTTATAGCGTTCTACTACCCTTTCATTGTAACTGGAGCAGCCATAAATCATTACATTTTGAGTATCTGCCAAATAATTTACCGAGAAATAGGTGGTAACATGGTTACTAAATTCTTTCATTTCACCATTTTTACCTTTCTTATCGAACACATCTAAAAACTGAACTTTTAAGTTAAGGCAATTGCCTTTCAATCTGGTTGCCTGCAGGGTAAACCTGGGTTGATTTACATTTATTAAATCGAAAGCCAAATGATTAATATTAAAATTTGACAACCTGAAAGTTTCGTAACAGTTCACAACCGCATCTAAAGTGCCCTCTTGAAAAGGATCTGTCGGGTCGAAACTGTGTTGTTCATCAGCATGATCATGATTTGTTTCTTCGCCAGAAGCCATTTTTACAATAAAGCCAATAATGGTTATTGCAATACTGATTACGCTGAGTACATCCATTTATATTACCATTGTAATTTCACTTGGCGGCGGTGGCAATGCTACGCTTTCTCCGGTTCCCTGGCTTTTGTTACCCTGCTCAATGGTTTCTGAAACCCACTTAAAGAATTGTTTTAAAGTCGTACTATCGGCTGTATCCAAATGCACCACATCGGGTGTGAGCTCTTTTAAAAGGGCATCGTTAGCCGAATGACCAGCTGCACAGCCAACAATAGCGCCGAAGTTTAATGATTGAATTTTGGGTATCATCTCCCGATAGAACTGTAAATCACTTGGTTTGCCATCAGTAAATAGAAACAGTAATGGCTTCCAATCGCCTTTTTGATGAGCATTTCCTTTGATAACATCGTTTTGAACCTTCTCATACAACATGTGTAATGCCTGGCCAGTATGTGTTGGGCCACTTTGCGGGCAGGTAATTTCCGGAAGTTGAAAAGATGCCAGTTCAGTTAACGAAACGATTTCATTCACTTCCCGATCAAAAGTGATCATCGAAATCCACAAAGAATCTAATGCCTGCGCATCGGCCCTCAAAGTATTGATCATTCCACTTAATGCATTGTTCAATGCCTGGATGGGTTCGCCATACATTGATCCCGACGTATCGATTAAAAAGTAAACAGGTAATCTTCTCATAAAATTCGATTAAACAACAATATTCAATTCAGATGGTGGCGGAGGAAGTTCCTTTAATAAACTTATTTCCTTCCCTGCATCTTCAACTTTTGTTGAGCTAACACCAATTGATGCGGTAACCCATTGGAAAAACTTACCAATGCTAGCCGAATCTGCGGTATCTAAACTTACTACATTTTCAGTAATTTGCTTCAAAACAGTAGTATCAGCACCAGAACCTGCTGCACAGGCTACGGTAAAGGCTACCTTTTGTTTCTTAAACTCGGCCAGACCAGGCAACCAATCATCAGTAGGCACGCCATCGGTCATGATAAAAACCAATGGCTTCCAATCGCCTTTTTGCTCCGTTGTGGTTTTAGCTACCTCATTTTCAATCCTGTTCGCAACCAATTTTAAAGCTTCGCCCAATGCAGTTACGCCCGTGGCCCTTAAATCTACCATTTGGAATGATGCCAAATCGGTTAGGGGAATAATTTGCTGTGCAGCGCTATCAAAAGTAATTACGCTCAAAAAAGCAGTTTCAATGGCCTGCGGATTTTGCCTCAACGAGCTGATCATTACCTGAACCCCATTTTTAACAGCCTCTATAGGCTCTCCACTCATCGAGCCTGAAGTATCCAGCACAAGGTATACGGGTAATCTTCTCATAGTTTTTTATTGAGGGATGTTGTAAGTATTTGCAGTTTCATTGTTATTCGGAACGTTGTAAGTGCTGCCGCCATTATTTTGCCCGGGGATGTTGTAGCCAGTACCCGTTCCATAGGTTGGATCATTTTGGTTAATGTGCGATAAAATTTCGGCCGTGTAATCCTTTCCGCCTTTTAATATGGTAGCAATGTTCCCAATGGTGTAAACTGGTCCCCACGGAATTCCCCACCAACCTAAAAACAAGTTGGTAAATAAAAGCCCTAAACCTGGAGTGATTCTGCTTTTTCCCGGATGGATAAAATGAAAATCGGATGGATTATTAAATGTCATCACCACTACAGAAATGCAATACTTATACATTACAAATTTTCCGCCTTGCGCCACTAAACTTCTGATTTGATCGCCAGATAAGCCTTCGATATTTTTAATATTCATTACAAGTAAGATTTAATGATTAAGTGAATGGTTTGACCTAAAAAAGTATCAGGTGTCGGATCGCCAATCGCATCAAACTTCCACTCGTCGTTCCGTTTGTAAAGCTTGCCCAAAATTAATGCTTTCTTGCCTGCATAACTTGATTCTGCCGATACATTATAAGAGGCAAATACTTCTTTTACCTGGGTTGGCGTACCTTCATACATTCTGATTTTTGAGTATGGGATTTGCGAGAAATCCTCTTTGCCGACATTATTTAGGAAAAAGAAAATTTTCGAAATCTTCGGATCTATTTTAGATAGATCAACGGTAATAATTTCATTATCTAAACCATCATCACCCCCGGAATCACCTTGCAAATCATCACCAGTGTGCCTTAATGCACCATCTAAAGAAACAAGCTTGCCTTTTGGCAAACCAAATTGCTGTAGGAAATCGATGTTGTAAAGCGGCGAATAAATGTGATCGCATAAATTATTGTTTTCATCAATTAAAATACAGCTTAAATCTAAATCGACACTTTGTTTATTGGTTGATAAACCCAGAAATCCTTTAGTTTCAATTGCGCCCCAGTTCACGCCGACACAGAAACTGGTTAATTTCGCTCCAGTTTCCTTACGCAGATCAATTTTTTGTCCTTTTGATAAATTAATAGCCATTTGTTAGTCCAATTTTTAGTTATACTTATTTAGGAAAAATTCGAGCCCATCTTTCATACCTGCACCAACTGCTTCAAATTTCCATTCATTATTTCGTTTGTAAATTCTTCCAAATTCTACCGCTGTTTCAATTGAAAAATCTTCCTCCAGCTCATACTTTAAGATTTCGGTTTTATTCCCATCAAATATTCTGATGTAAGAGTTTCTAATCTGTCCGAAGTTTTGTCTCCTGTTTTCCGCATCGTGGATGGTTACCACAATACAGATTTCAGCTGCATCTGAACCAATTCTAGATAGATCCACCTTGATTTGTTCGTCATCTCCATCTCCATCGCCTGTTAAATTGTCACCTGTGTGTTCAACTGCACCATCAGGTGTTTTTAAATTGTTGTAAAACACAAAATGTGCATCAGAAATTAATCGCTTATTTTCACCTAAAACGAATATCGAAGTATCTAAATCGAAACTACTTCCTGTTGATGAACTGTTGGTATCCCAACCCAGTCCTACTGTAAATTGTGGCGCACAAATCGCCTCTCGCTGTCCTTTTTGCAGGTTAATTGCCATATTTGGTTATTTGATGTATTTATATTTAAAGCCTCTATGGGTTTAATTGACATATTTTTTCAAAACCTCCAAAAAACTATCTGTTTGATGCGGTTCGCCAATGGCCCTGAATTTCCAGCCTCCGTCTTTTCGGTAGGCCTCGGCAAATACCATTGTACACATCCCATTTAGGGCTGCATCGCCAGAAAGGCTGTATCTGGTAATTTCTTTTCCCTTTGCATCAACAGCTCTGATGAATGCGTTTTCGACCATACTAAAATGTTGATTATTTTGCCTGCCCTGATAGATCGACACCACGAAAACTATTTTCTGGTAGATGGCATCCAGTGAATCGAGTTTTACAATAATCTGTTCATCATCTCCATCGCCTGCGCCAGTTCTATTATCACCGGTAAGCCAAATGTTGCCCGATGGATGTCTCATCGAATTAAAAAAAATTACATCGCCTTCAAATAAGCCTATCTGGCGACCATTTTGATTAACGGTTCTTCCAAGATTCAGGATTTTATCATTGCCATCTAGCAAGAATGCAATGGCATCTAAATCAAACTCTTCTTCTTTGGCGCCAAAAAGTTTACCAAAGAAACCAGTATCTTTCTGGCGAACATCCCAGCCTAAGCCCATGGTTACTCTCGATAAATCGAAATCCTCGCCTTTATCATTTTTACGAAGATCAATGGTTTGACCTTTAACTAAATTTATAGCCATACAGAACGTTTCGCTTTACTTTATGATTTGACCTTTAAAATACTTGGATAAAAAGAAAGATAAATCTTCACGATAACCAATACCTGAAGCTTCAAATTTCCACTGTCCGTCACGTTTATACAAGCGGCCAAACTCAACCCCTGTTTCTATAGAAAAATCTTCGCCCAATTCATATTTCGCCACTTCTTCACCAGTGCTATCGTCAACAATGCGGATGTAGGAATTTCTTACCTGGCCATAATTTTGTTTACGGGTAACCGCATCATGGATGGTAACCACAAAAAGAATTTCCTGAATACTGCCATCAACTTTTGAGAGGTCAACCTGGATGCTTTCATCATCGCCAGTAGCACTGTTTCCGCCAGTCGGGTCATCGCCAGTATGGTGTAAAGCCTGGTCTGGAGAATCGGTATTCCCGTAAAACACAAAGTATTCTTCTGCCGGAATGAGGCGATTTCCATCAATCATAAAAGCCGACGCATCCAGGTCAAAATCAAAGCCAGTTCCCTCGTTCGGATCCCAGCCTAAACCCACCGTGATTTTCGATAACCCAATATTAATTTTTTGTCCTTTTTGTAAATTAATTGCCATTGTTAATGTAAGTTTTGTTTATTTAAAAATGAGATGTAACACACCAGTGCCGCATTGAAAAATGCAACGAGATGCGAAAAAAGAGCCTTTTTAATGAATAAAGCAGCTAGCAATTTTCTAAATAATAGGGATAGGATTGGTTACAGCGACGTAGGTTGAGCGTTAATTTTTATGTCCTGTACCGTGATTTATAAGTTTTAATGTTTAATAACAAATATATTATTTTGTATGCCAATTCCAAATTTAAGCCAGTTAAATTCCCCTTACATTTTTATAACATTTAAGTTATAATCTGAATTTCTTCATGGCTATCCAAAGTTTTTCATCCATTTTGTAAATATCAGGGCGGTATTCAATTTTATTATTTTGCGACCACGCGGTAAAATAGGTGATGAGAATTGGTGTTTCAGCTTTCGGGCTAAATTTTACCGGAACTAAATCTTTTTGAGGCAGCTGACCTTTAATACTGGAAACAGGTTTGCCTGCATAATTTTTTAAAGGCTTTAGTCCCAACTCCTTTCGTACCAAATCATATTTTACCGTATCAACAACTAATAGTTCTGCAAGTTTTAACGGGTTTTCTACCCTGATACAACCATGGCTTATCGCCCGGTTCTTCAATTTAAATCCTTGCTTAAAGTTGGTATCATGTAGGTAAACACTACTGCTGTTTGGAAAAATGAATTTAAGTCGCCCTAAAGAATTATCATCGCTTGGCTGCTGCACAAATAAGAAAGGGAAATTACTTCTATTGTATTTGTACCACCTGATGGTAGAAGGGTTTTCAATCTTTTTATTTTTATAATATACCGCAATATTTTTGCGCTTTAGATAACTCGAACTTCTTTTGATCATCGTATACACTTCCGTCTGGGCGATACTTTCAGGAATATTTCAAACTGGATTTGTGTATAACCTTTTAATGTTGCTAAACAACATTGGAGTTTCTCTGTTTTCAGGTCTATCTTTTATATCACCCGTTTTTTCAAACACCTTATACTGCGCATCGTAATCTAAATCCCTGGGCCCTCCTACACAAACTTTCATAGCCGTTAGGGTATCTTTGCCGTCGAAAAAAACCAACTTAAAATCAGGAATATTAACTTGTATAAACTGCTTGCCAACATCAGGAAGCACCCATCTCAAACGCTCCATATTAATTAGCAGCACCTTTTTTATCGAATCATTTTTAGAACTCAGAAACCTTTGTTGCAAAACTTTGTATTGAGAAGACTTACCTTGTAAGCTGGAAAGCGTATCGACAAGATTGACAGCATTTAGCAGATTTGGTATAAAAAGGCTATCTGCCCGCTTCACGTCGATGAAATATCTGGCAAAGATTTCTTTCGGATTTATGGCACCGTATTTCAGATAACTCGCATATCGAACTAAAGCATCGGCTGACAGAATTTCCAATCTCGAAATTATTGGATAACTTTCTTTAACCGTGCTGAACTCATTCTGTCTTAGCTTGTTAATCAGCTGTTCAATTTCATAAGTGTGAAATATTTTTGGGTTAAAGCCATGATCGCCGCTTGTTTTAAGAAAGTTCAATAGGGTATCAACAGCATTATTGACTAAATACTTATTGAGAAGTATTGGCTGATTACCAGTAGCGGCATAATGCGCTTTAAGTTTATGGATGTTTATGTATTTGGCAGACAAGTTTTTTATTTCCGTTGTGAAAACTGAATCAAATTCAAGGGAATCAAATGCTAAATACTGCTCATTGTGCAAACTTTCAGTCAATAGTTCACCAGTTGAAGGTTTAGGCTTATGGGCAATAAAAAAATAGATTAAAACAGCAGGAAAAAAGAAGGCAATAAAAGTTTTCAAAATATAAATCCACTAACAAAAACACAAATCAATTTGGGATGTATACGGCATTAAAAAGTTAGAATATAGCAGGGAAACCAAATTCTAACTGGCATTAATAACAATTATCTAAATTTTTTCAAGGCTGTCCATAGTTTCTCATCCATTTGATAAACGTCAGGACGATATTCGATTTTACCATTTTGGGCCCAGGCAGTAATATAAGTGATAATCAGCGGAACTGCTTTTTTAGGGCCGAACCAGGCAGGTTTTAATTGAAATGATTTTGTAGTATCGGCTTTTGCAGCCAGACGTTTTTTGTACCATTTATTGTGGGTACTATCTACCGGTGGCAAATCAACTTCAGCCCTTAATTTATCGTAGGTATAGCTATCGCCAACCAGTTTCTCAGCAAATTCAAGTGGTTTTTCAACCCGCACACAACCATGACTAATTGCCCGGTTACTTAGATTAAAACCATTTTTGTTATTGGTATCATGAAGATAAATGCTCGAACCATTGTCAAAAATAAACTTAAATTTCCCCAGTGCATTACCGCCTCCGGACCCTTGTTTAAATTTGAATGGCAGCTTATCTCTCGAATATCTACTCCAGTTTATGGTATCTGGCTCTCCAATTAATTTATCTTTATAGTAAACGTTGATGTTACTGTTGGATAGATAATACCGATCCTTTCTCGCCATCCAGTAGATCTCACTTTGAGCAATACTTACCGGAATATTCCAAACCGGATTTGCCTGTATAGAGTTGATTTTACTGAACAACATTGGGGTTTCATGGTTTTTTGGTTTATCATCCAAATTACCTGATTTTGCAAAAGCTTTCAACTTTTCTTCGTACCCACTCTCACGTTTTCCCCCTACGCAAACCTTCATCGAAATTACCGTATCCTGCTTATCGAACCAGGTGAGTTTAAAATCAGGGATATTTACCTGTACAAAGTTGCTACCGGTTTCAGGCATAGCCCAGCGGAAACGCTCCATGTTTAGCAGTAAAATACGCTTTTCGTCGGCATTACTGGCTGCCAAATATGCTGATTGTAAAGCCTTGTACTGGGCTGATTTTGGCTGTGCGTTTCTAAGTTCTTCTACGAGGCTTTCAGACCCTAAAAGTTTAATCATACCCACACTATCCGGACGCTTCACTTTGATATAATAACGAGAGAAAATATTACGCGGATTAACCACCCCGAATTTTAAATAATTATTGTAATTCAAATAGGCATTTGCCGATAATAACTCAAGCTTCGCAATAATTGGGTAACTGTTTTCGACCTTTTTAATTTCATTAGCAGAGAGTTCAGTCAATAAAGTTTTTATTTCATCAACCCTGAAAATTTTAGGATTAAAACCATGAATGGTACTATTGTTGAGGAATTCCACAAGGGAATCTAATTCCCCATTAATGTAGAATTTGGTAACCATTTTTGGCTCATTACTATTCGCTGCGTAAAAAGACTTAATCGTTTTTGGATTAATAAAAGATTCTGATAAACTATCCAGGGTTTTTACAAAAACACTGTCGTATGCAATGGTATCAAAATCTTTATAAACCTTATTTTTGAAATGTTCAGCAAGCACTTTCCCAATCTCAGGTGGCTGTTTAAACCATCCACAGGCAGAAATGAATAAAATACCAAGTATAATTAGAAAGCGAAAGTTTTTCAACACGTAAATATTTATTGTAAAAATGGAGCTATAGCAATTTAAAAAACCAATTAAGACAAATTAAGTGCCATTATTTTTTGATTTCCCATTTCAAACACTATATTTGCCAGCGCTAATCAGCTAAAGCATTGATATTGGCAGAAATAAATATATGAAATTAACTTTGAACCATCACTTACATTTGCATCATCGCCGATAGGCGATATGATATGTTTGTTTTGTACTTCAAAACTTTTTTTCCGTAGAATAATTTCTTGCACACTCTATATTCAATACTTTGAAAACACTAAAAATTGCTATCCAGAAATCGGGTAGGTTAAACGAAAAATCCGTAGAAATATTAAAAAATTGTGGTCTTTCTTTCGAAAACTATAAGAGTTCTTTAATATCAACTGTTCAAAATTTTCCATTAGAAATTCTCTTTCTTCGTGATGATGATATCCCTGAATACGTTCAGGATGGCATTGCCGATTTAGGAATTGTTGGTGAAAATGTAATCACCGAAACCAAAGCAAATGTTGAATATTTACAACGCCTTGGCTTTGGAAAATGTACTCTAAAAATCGCAGTTCAATCGGGCAGCGAAATCCAAAAATTAGAAGATTTAAACGGCAAAGCAATTGCCACTTCTTACCCCGTAATTCTCGAAAAATTCTTAACAGAAAAGGGAATTAAATCAGACATCAGAACGATCTCAGGTTCGGTAGAAATCGGACCAGGTTTAGGTTTAAGTGATGCTATTTTTGACATCGTTTCTACAGGCGGAACTTTGAAAAGTAATGGACTAAAACCGTTCGCCGATGTAATGAATTCTGAAGCGGTTTTGATTGGAAATAAATCGATAGTTGATAACCCAGAAGTTGCAGAATTACTACAAAGAATCCGCTCGGTTTTAAGTGCAAAATCGAATAAGTACGTGGTACTAAATGTTTCAAAAGATAACCTGCAAAAAGTTGTCGATTTGTTACCAGGTGTTAAAAGTCCGACAGTAGTTCCGTTGTTTGAACCGAACTGGGTTGCCGTACATTCTGTAATTGCCGAGGAAGATTTTTGGGATAAAATTAACAGCTTAAAAGCTGCAGGTGCCGAAGGTATTTTAGTGATGCCAATTGAGAAAATCATTACCTAAAAACAAGCCAAAAAAGTATAAATTCATGTTAACTATTAGTTAATTTTAAATTATAACATATTGAAAGTCTATAATTATACAGATTTATCTCAATCAAAAATTGAAGAACTGTGTTCGCGACAAATTGAAGACGATAAACTGGTTGAAGAGCGGGTTGCAGACATCATCAAAACGGTAAAAAATGATGGTGATCAAGCATTGTTTAATTTTGCAAAAGCATTTGACAAAGTAACGTTAGAAAAACTTTATTTAGATGCTGAGGAATTAAAGCGCATTGCATCCACTATTCCTGCTGATGCAAAAAGAGCCATCGAAACTGCTTATCAGAACATCAAAGCATTTCACCAATCTCAATTAAAAACTGAAGATAGAGTAGAAACGATGCCAGGCGTGGTTTGCTGGCGGGAATCGAGAGCGATTGAAAAGGTTGGCCTGTATATTCCCGGTGGAACTGCAGTTTTACCAAGCACATTTTTAATGTTAGCTACACCTGCAATTATTGCAGGTTGTAAAGAGATAGTAGTTTGCTCGCCACCACAAAGTGATGGAAAAACCAATTGCTATTTAGCTTACTGTGCTGTCCTTTTAGGCATTGAAAAAATCTACCTGATTGGAGGTGCGCAGGCTATTGCCGCAATGGCTTTCGGAACTGAAACCGTACCACAGGTTTACAAGATATTTGGCCCAGGCAATCGCTATGTTACTACTGCCAAAACAATGGTTCAAAATAAGGTTGCGATTGATATGCCAGCTGGTCCCTCGGAGGTTTTAGTTATTGCTGACAAGACTGCCAACCCGTCATTTGTTGCTGCAGATTTACTTGCGCAGGCAGAACACGGAACTGATAGTCAGGCAATTTTAGTTTCTACCTCAAAAGAAATAATAGAACAAACAATTTTAGAAATTCAAAATCAGCTAGATATACTTCCAAGAAAGGAAATTGCGGCAAAAGCTATAGATAATTCTTACGCAATTCTGGTTGATAATTTAACAGTTGGAATGGATTTTTCAAACGAATATGCGCCTGAACACTTAATTTTAGCTACAGAAAGATTCGAAAACCTTATTCCATTGATAATCAATGCAGGTTCAGTATTTTTGGGAAACTTTACTCCAGAAAGTGCAGGAGATTATGCCTCAGGAACAAACCATACTCTACCTACAAGTGGCTTTGCCAAAGCGTATTCAGGTGTTTCAACTGATGCTTTCCTTAAGAAAATTACATTTCAACATTTATCATCCAATGGATTAAAAAATATTGGAGCTACTGTTGAAACGCTTTCAGCAGCTGAAGGACTGGAAGCACATAAGAATGCAATAACGATAAGATTAAAATAGTTTGCTGGTTTTTTGGTTGATGGTTGTTTCGATACAAACCAAATAACTAAAAAACCAAAACCTAAACAACCACTAAAAATGGACATTAACGATTTAGTTAGAGAAAATATAAAGAACCTTAAACCATACTCTACCGCCAGAGATGAGTTTAAAGGTCAGGCATCGGTATTTTTAGATGCGAATGAAAACAGCTACGGCTCTCCCCTACCTGCAAACTATAACCGATATCCGGATCCTTTGCAATTGGATTTAAAGGACGCCATAAGCAAAATTAAAGGTGTGCCGATTGAAAACACTTTCTTAGGAAACGGTAGCGATGAAGCAATTGATCTATTGTACCGTGCTTTCTGTAACCCTGGAAAAGACAATGTTATTGTATTGCCACCCACCTATGGAATGTATGAAGTTTCTGCTAATATCAATGATGTGGAAATTCGCAAAGTAAGCTTGCTTCCGAACTTCCAGTTAGATCTTGAAAAAATCGCAGAAACGATTGATAAAAACACGAAAATAATTTTCATTTGCTCACCAAATAATCCGACAGGAAATTCGATAAATCGCGAAGATATTGAAACGATTTTGACCAACTTTAAAGGTATCGTTGTAGTGGATGAAGCGTACATCAATTATGCTCGTCAAAAGACATTTATTCAGGAGTTAACCGAGTACGGAAACCTCGTTGTTTTGCAAACTTTTTCGAAGGCTTGGGGGCTTGCAGCTTTGCGTTTGGGAATGGCATTTTCTTCGCGAAAAGTGATCGATGTTTTGAACAAAATTAAGCCACCTTACAACATCAATCAGGCGACTCAGGATTTAGCTTTCGAAGCAATAAAAAACATCGCTCAAGTGAACGATTGGATCAGGGAATCTGTTGCCGAGAGACAGCGACTTTCAATCGAATTAAATGCACTAAATATTGTAACAAAAGTTTATCCGTCGGATGCGAATTTTATCTTAGCGGAAGTAACGGACGCGACTAAAATTTATGATAGTTTAGTTGATGAAGGAATCATCGTTCGCGACCGCTCGAAAGTTATTTTGTGCGAGGGTTGTTTGAGAATTACCGTTGGCACTAAAGAGGAAAATGATAAACTGTTAACCATTCTGAAAAATTTTTAAAAGATGAAAAAGGTATTATTTATAGATAGAGACGGAACGTTAAACATTGAACCAGATGATGAACAGGTAGACAGTTTTGCAAAGCTGAAGTTTTATCCTCGTTCGCTTTATTACCTTTCGAAGATTGCAAGCGAAATGGATTACGAATTGGTGATGGTTACGAATCAGGATGGATTGGGCACATTATCAAATCCTGAAGAAAATTTTTGGCCGATTCACAATTTCATGCTGGATACTTTTGCAGGTGAAGGTGTAAACTTTAGTGAAATTGTTATCGACAGAACTTTTGCCAAAGACAATGCCCCTACCCGCAAACCTGGCACCGCATTATTGACAAAATATTTTAGCGAAGACTACGATTTGAAAAATTCGTACGTTATTGGCGACAGATTAAACGACGTAGTGTTGGCAAAAAATTTGGGAGCAAAAGCAATTTTTCTTCGTCAGAATGATGCATTGGGTTCTACCGAGGCTTTAGACAAACATGAAACTTTGTTGGATATCATCATCCTGGAAACGCAGAAATGGGAAGATATTTACAATCTGTTAAAAGCCGGAAGTAGAAAAATTAACCATGTGCGTAAGACAAATGAAACCGACATTACCATTAATTTGGATTTAGATGGTACTGGAAAAGCTAAAATTGAAACGGGCTTAAACTTTTTCGACCACATGCTTGACCAAATTGCCAGACATGGAAGTGTAGATTTGGATGTTATTGCTAAAGGCGATTTACATATTGATGAACACCACACCATTGAAGATACAGGAATAGCGCTTGGCGAAGCTTTTGCAAAAGGATTAGGAAATAAACTCGGCATTGAACGTTATGGCTTTTGTTTGCCAATGGATGATTGTTTGGCACAGGTGGCTATAGATTTTGGCGGCAGAAACTGGATTGTTTGGGATGCTGAATTCAAACGCGAAAAAGTTGGCGACATGCCTACAGAGATGTTTTACCACTTCTTTAAATCGTTTAGCGATGCTGCAAAGTGCAATTTGAACATTAAAGCCGAAGGCGATAACGAACATCACAAAATTGAAGCTATATTTAAAGCTTTTGCGAAAGCAATTAAAATGGCAATAAAGCGTGATGCAGAAAAAATGGTTTTGCCGAGTACGAAAGGGCTTTTGTAAATAAAGAACAAGGATTAATGAGCAAAGAACAAAGACCTATAGTCTTTATTGCTTGTTCCATCCTCTTTAATCAAAAAAATATGATTGGAATAGTAAATTACGGAGCTGGCAATATTTTCTCTTTAACCGCTGCGTTGGAACGTTTAAACCTGCAATATGGCATGGTGAATACCCAAAGCGACTTGGAAAAATACACGCATATTATTATACCCGGGGTTGGCCATGCAGGTGCGGCAATGGAAAAACTAAAGCATACCGGATTAATTGGAGCAATAAAAGCATTAGAAAAACCTGTTTTAGGTATTTGTGTGGGCATGCAATTGATTACAGAACATTCGGAAGAGGGCGATGCGGCATTGTTGGATATCGTTCCGGTAAAAACTAAAAAATTCGATAAGTCGCTGAATATCAAAATCCCACACATGGGATGGAATGCGGTTGAACATAAAAACAATTCGTTATTTAAGGGTGTTGAAGATAATGCACAATTTTACTTCGTTCATTCGTACTTTATTGAATATAACCCTACTTTTGACATCGCTTCTGCCAATTATGGATTAAAATTCTCGGCAGCAGTACAAAAAGACAACTTTTACGGCGTTCAGTTCCATCCCGAAAAATCGGGCAAAGCTGGCGAACAGATATTAAAGAATTTTTCAAACCTGGGTTGAAATTTAACTTTCAACCTTTAACTTATAACTCGAGAAATGTACATTATTCCTGCTATTGATATTTTGGATGGAAAAGTGGTTCGCCTGCGTGAAGGTGATTACAACCAAAAAACTGAGTACGATGTTTCTATTGCGGATATGATAGAAAAATACCGTTCAAACGGAACAGATTTCATTCATATTATTGATTTGAACGGCGCAAAAGGCGATTTTAGCAATCAGAAATCACTGTTCGAAATCATAAAGAAAACTGAAATGAAAGTGCAGTACGGCGGCGGAATCCGTACGATTGAGCAGGTAACGAACCTACTTGATGCCGGAATTCACCGGGTGATTGTGGGTACACAGGCGATTACCAATCCAGATTTTTTACAACAATTAAGTGAGGCTTTCGCAAAAAAAGATAATTACGCAAACCGTATAGTTATTGCCATTGATGTTTTAGATGAAGTGATAAAATATTCGGGTTGGATGGAAAGTTCGCCAATTAAATTAATGGACTACGTGGATAAATGCCTGGCACTTGGTTTCTTTCGTTTCTTGTGCACCGATATAAGTAAGGACGGGAAATTGGGGGGTGCAGCTGTTGAATTGTACAAAAAACTATTGGAGCATTCTCCGATGATTAAGTTGATTGCATCAGGCGGTGTAAGCTCAATGGATGACATTTATGAGTTAGCAAAATACCCGATTAGAAGTGTGGTGGTTGGAAAAGCGATTTACGAAGATAGAATTACCATTGAGCAGATTAAAGAGTGGAATTTGAAGATGTTAAGTTCGATATAACCCCCAAGCCCCCTAAAGGGGGAGTTAATAGCAAGGTGGAAAAGAATAATTAAATGACTTATATTCTTGATGATGATTTTGATTTTTTGAGGGTTAACCAACCAAAAATATTTTATGGTGCATCGAATATTATTTTTGAAAATGCAAAAGCATTAAAAAATAGGTTAACTGATGCTGAGCGCTTACTTTGGGAGCAAATAAATGAAAAGAAGTTAGGAGTTAAATTCAGACGGCAACATCCTATATCATTTTTCATCGCTGATTTCTATTGCCATGAGAAGAAACTAATCATCGAATTAGATGGCAGTATTCACAATGTAAAAGAGGTTTTAGAAAATGATTTACAAAGGCAGGCTGCAATTGAAGCTTTTGAAATAAAGGTTATCAGATTCAAAAACGAAGAAATTTATAAAAACTTAAACAAAGTTTTGGAAAAAATAAAGGAAGCCATGCAGGCTGAGCAATTCGCAGTTCCCCCTTTAGGGGGCGGAGGGGGTTTGAGCAAAAGAATAATCCCCTGCCTTGACGTAAAAGACGGTCGCACCGTAAAAGGTGTAAACTTTGTTGATTTACGCGACGCTGGCGATCCGGTTGAATTAGCGGCACAATATGCGCAACAAGGTGCAGATGAGCTGGTATTTTTAGACATTACCGCAACTCACGAACGTCGTAAAACGATGATTGAGATGGTTAAATCGGTAGCCCGCCAGCTTAATATTCCATTTACCATAGGTGGTGGCATTACCGAGCTTGCCGATGCAGAAGCATTATTAAACGCTGGCGCAGATAAAATCAGCATCAATTCGGCGGCTGTTCGTAATCCTAAACTCATTGAAGGGTTAGCCAAGGCCTTTGGGGTACAATTTGTGGTTTTAGCCGTCGATACTAAATTTGTGGATGGCAAAAATAGGGTTCACTTAAACGGTGGCAGATTAATTACCGAACTGGAAACCGAAACTTGGATTAAACAAGCAGAAGATTTCGGTGCAGGAGAAATTCTCCTCACTTCAATGGACCATGACGGTACTAAGGCGGGTTTCGACTGTGGTTTGCTAAACAAAGTAAATCAAATGATTAACATCCCAATCATTGCTTCAGGTGGTGCAGGTAGTATGGAACATTTTACAGAGGTTTTCCAGAAAGCAAATGTTGATGCAGCACTTGCAGCATCCGTATTTCATTACGGCGAAATTCTGATACCTGATTTAAAGCAAGAATTGAGAAGCAAAGGCATTCCTGTTAGGATATAAATTAAGTTCGGAGTCGCGAGTATTAAGTCGTGAGTCCATAACATACACTCTTCATTGCGAGACACGACATACTTAAATGATAAATAAGTCGGTCGTCATGCTGAATTTATTTCAGCATCTTTTTCAAATTGATAGACCCTGAAATGAATTCAGGGTGACGAATTGGCCAGATGAGTTGCATTATTAAAGAGCTTAATTGTATTTGCAATGACGAAATCAAATAAAAACAATGAATATAGATTTTAATAAAAGTGATGGTTTGGTTCCTGTAGTAATCCAAGATGAACAAACATTAGAGGTTTTAATGTTGGGGTACATGAACGCAGAAGCATTAGAAAAAACACAAGCTGAAGGCAAAGTAACTTTCTATTCTCGTTCTAAAAACCGTTTATGGACCAAGGGCGAAGAAAGTGGTAATTTTCTTTTTGTGAAATCTATTCACATTGATTGTGACAACGACACCATACTGATTAAAGCAAATCCTGTCGGACCAACTTGCCATACCGGCAGCCGCAGCTGTTTTAAAACAGAGTATAATCAAAACTTTATTTTTCAGTTGGAAAATATCATTACCGATAGATATGAAAACCCTGTTGAGGGTTCTTATATCAATAAAATGCGCAATAAAGGTTTAAATAAAATTGCGCAGAAAGTTGGTGAAGAAGGTGTAGAAACCGTAATTGCTGCACTTGCTGAAAGCGAAGAAGAGTTAATAGGCGAAGCAGCGGATTTGCTTTTTCACTTAACGTTTTTATTAAAGGAGAAAGGATTATCTATTAAAGACATTGCTAAGAAATTAGAAAGTAGACATAAATAAAGTTTAAAGGCTTAAGGTTGAGAGAATGCGATTTGCAAATCCTTTCCAACCTTTCAACCTTCCAACGTTTTAAAAATGCTAAAACACCTCAAAACCCTTTCTGGTCATCAAAACCCTGTTTACGCTTTAGCTAATTCAAATAATGATAATACGTTTTTTAGCGCTGGAAATGATAAAGGCGTTGTAGAATGGTCGTTGGAAACGATGGCTTTTGTAAAGGTTAAAATGCCTGTGCAGAGCTCTGTTTATTATTTGCATTACTACAACAAGCAACTTTTTGTTGGCGAAAGAAGCGGAGCTTTTAGTGTTTACGATTTCCAAGAGGAAAAAGTAGTCGCCAGAATTAATGCACATACCAAACCCATTTTCAATATTCAGACGGTTAAAAGTAAAAATGAGCTGATTACCACAGGCGAAGATGGAACTGTAGCAGTTTGGTCACTGAACGGTTTTACCGAAATTTATCGCTTTCAGGCGGCTTATGATACGGTTCGGGCAATTGCCATTTCTCCCGATGAAACTGAAATTGCATTCGGTTGTAAAGACCATTTAATTAAAATCTACAACCTTTCAGATTATAGCATCAAGCAAAATCTAGACAGTCACACTTTACCCGTAACTTCTCTCGCGTATCATCCCGAAGGAAAATATTTAATTTCCGGTAGCCGAGATGCGCAATTAAAAATATGGAATTTGCCGAATTATGAACTGCTGCAAACTATCCCTGCGCACATGTTTACCGTTTACGATATTGCTTTTCATCCAACCCTACCCTATTTTGCAACAAGCAGTCAGGATAAAAGCATCAAAATCTGGGATGCAGAAAACTTTAAACTATACAAAATTTTAAGTCTGGAGAAGGCTGGAATTGGGCACACACATTCTATCAATAAAATCATTTGGAGCAAAGATGGAAAATACCTGATTTCTACTGGAGATGACAGGCAGGTGATGATTTGGGAGATGGAGAGTTAATCTCCGATTATAATCATTGCGAGGTTTGAAACAATTCAAAAGAGATTGCTTCGTACCTCGCAATGACGGAATAAAGAATAACCATATCTTAATTGATCCCTACCTTTTTCATCCCCTCTCTACCATAAAAAACAGGAAAATACATCATTTCTGCTTTCGCAGGATTTAACACATAGTTTCCACTATATCGAGGCATTAAATCAATGGTAAAAGTGTATTTGCCTTGTTTTAATTTGGTGCAGAAAATAGATGTTTTGTTTTTAAAATACTCTCGGTGGGTTTCTACACCCCAAAAATTCTGCACTTTGTTTTCGTAACTGCAACCAGCCGGGATCGGAATTTCAATCATCACATAATCTGCATCAGCCTTTACATCAACTTCTACTTTTAAGGTAGCCAACGTACCAGCTTTAAGCGTATTTAAAGCATTTCCTTTTTGTAAAAGTGAGGTACGTACTATAAAATCCTTTTCTACCTTTTGAGGATTGACATTTTGAAATTGCTGGTATGCCGTAAAATAAACCGCCGAATTACCCTTCTTTTCCACCTTTAAATCAGTCGGACTATCAATTATCGTATCAAATGGAAATTGAGTAATCACCTGACTGTTAACTTTAAGGGAGACAGGTTCTCTTTTCTCATTTGTAGTAATGAAAGCGGGCAAAATAGTTTCTAAAATTAATGCAGACTCGTAGGTGTTTCTCCACTGCCCATCTTTACGTTGTTCTAAAAAGTACATGGCAATCTTTTGTAATTCGTTTTCATGGCCACCAGCGTTTTTCAAAATTCTGTAAGCCATTAGCGTATTCTGAATGCTGTTATCCCAAAAACGAATGCTTTCCTCTCCCCAATAAATGCTACCAAACATGGTTTGCTTTTTAAGTTTGGCTAAAAGGCTTAAATCTATTTTCAAACCTACCATTTGTCTCAACTCCATCATTTCTAATGTAGCGAAAGTAGAAAGCTTGGTTTCTCTCTGTTTCAAAGCTAAAACCGCTGGCGATAAACCCTCATCACGTTTCTTTTCCTTTTCTTCGAATGCCAGCACCCAATCTTTAATGTAATTTTTGCCATCAATTAAATGCAAAAGTTTAATTACTTGTATATCGTTATAATTGGGTTCATCGGTTAATTTATTAACAAGATAACGCTGTAAAACTGCTTTGTTTAAATCGATCGTATAACCTTCTTTTTCTGCCTGCAATAAGGCTTCCACAACATGTAAACTGATCCACATTTGTTCTTCGCTGTTTTGCCACCAACCCCAGGTGCCTTGTGGTTTTCTGTTTTGCTGTAGTTTTTTAAGGATGAAAGCGATATCCTTTTCGTGGGTAAATTGCTGGTCCAGATATTTGCGAACTTTTTTCTCGAGCAACAGCGATTTCAGTTTAGAAGCCAGTTGTTCGTTGCACAAGTACTCGTAATTGCGAAGTTTTGTCATCTCATCCAACAAAGTTGGAAATATCGATGCCTCTGCCCTAAGCGTTATTTTACCCAAGTTTTCATCAAATGCGTAATGAACAGTAGTATCTCTTAGCAAAGCGGAGAAATAGCCTTTAGTTTCTTTCACGCCAGCTTCAAATACCGGAATTTTTCTGCGCTCGCCATCAAAATAGCCGTTATCTTGCGTTAAGGTATATTCAAAGTTCAAACTGTCTTTCGATGTAACCGAAATTCCAAGGGTATCTATTAATGAGTTTTTAAACATTACTGTTCCATTCCTGAGCGCTTTTCCGTTGTAAGAAAACTTACGAATGCCAGTTTCTTCCAATGGCGAGTAATTCATCAGTTTTCCAATCACATTCATGCTATCGCCAACTACGGCAAAAAGTGGCGAAACAAAATTGGCACTCAGCGATTTAAAAGATTTAATGCTTCCTTCGGTATAACCAGTTTGTTTATTGCCGTTCATCGCCATTACCCGGGTGGTCCACCTGGTAATATCATCCGGAAATTTCACGGTGAACTTAGCCACACCGTTTTCATCGGTAATTAATTTAGGTTGCCAAAAGCCTTCATCATTAAAATTTGTGCGTATGGTTTGCTGTTGTGCAGCCACTTCCCCGGCAACATTGGTGGCTAAATTACCTGCTTTGCTTTTTACGATAATTACTCCGTTAACGGCCTGCGCACCATAAATTGCTGTGGCACTGGCATCTTTTAATATGGTTACATCTTTTACTAAATCCTTATTCAAACTACTAATATCACCATCAAAAGGAACTCCATCTAAAATAATTAAGGGTTTTTTGTTGGCAGATAGTGTTGATGAACCTCTTAGGGAGATTACTGAAACATCCTCAAGTGCTAAGCCCGCAGATCTGCCTTGCAATGCATAATCCAGTTCATTGGAGTGGATCGACATTGTAGAACTCGCAGTCATATTTTGTTTTCTTACGGCGCCATAACCTACCACTTCCACACCTTTCAAATTATTATCAATTGTATCGAGCAAAATATCTCCAACTGAGCCACTTAAAATATTTACAACCTGGTCATAAAACCTTCTGGCAGATATTTTTAACAATCCTTTTTCAGGTGTTTTAAGACTAAATAAGCCCTTAGCATCGCTTATGGTCTTTTCATCCAAACCTACAACCTGTACAACAATACCTGCAACAGGTTTATTGGTTAAGCTTGATAAAATTCTTCCATGAACCTTGTTTTTCAATTCATTTTTATCGAACCTGTAGGTGTTAAAAAATTCCTGTTGCTTTTCTGAAATAGGCTGGCGACCAACACTTGGTACAGCCTTAATCATACTATCTAATTTCTGGCTAAATACATCAGCTTCTGATATTTTAAAACTGCTCCATTTGTAATAGTTTGCGCCGTTTGCTTTCACTACGATGCTATCTGCGATAAAATAACGGTTGTCTTTCAACAAAAACATTAATTTATAAGCACCACTTTCGTAAACATCGGTATTGATGTCGCCTTTGTAAATGCGTAAAAAATTGGCTTGGTTAGGTTTAAAAGCGATGACATTTTTGATGTATGGAAGATGATTGATAAAAGCGGTGTCAATATCGTACCTCAATTTACCTGTAGATTTTAAACCCAGGTAATCAATATCCAACAGCTGCGTGGTGCGACTCCTCAAATCCATAAAATCTAACCAAATTTTATCAATTTCATTTTTCTTTAGAGCATACTCATTGGCGATGTTTGTATTTCCATTTCCTGAATAAGCAGATAACTTTGTATTGAATGCATATTTTGTAGCATTTGATTTCTGCTTGATTAAACCTGGCTCGAATGTGTAAGTGTAACCAGCTTCTTTAGTAAAGTTTTGATGCCACTTCTCGTTGTCAAAATTCAATAGATTTTCCCTAATTGGCCCAACTAAAAGTTCTTTTTCGGTTCGGTTATTGGGGTTGATTAATAAACGGGTATTTGAAGTAACAGCAGAAACAGTTGCTTTTTGCAGGCTGAAATTATTGACTACCTTAATCATGTACCTGTCCAATTCCTCGCTTTCCGCCTCAGTAAGTATTGTCGGTTTACTCACAGTTACCAGCTTATTCGTGGTATCGGCCAAAATGCTTAAAATGTTTTTCTTACCAGCGGTGATATTGTAACTAACTGTTATTAATTTATCCGCTGTGCGTATTTTAAATTGATGGATACCTGGTTTTACTACGAAAGAATAACGCTGTAATTGTTGTGCCTGATTAAAGAACACAGGTGTATTATCAATGTAAACAATGTTGGCAGGTAGAATGGCACCATCTAAAACCACGAAAGGTGCTACTTGTGTGGTGGTATCATTAGTAGTTTCTATTACGGTATAAATTGGCTGGGGATGCATAAACCTGAAGTATTCTATGGTATCCAGCCCTAAACTCTTGCTCCATTTTGTCCAGGTAAGTTGGTCTAACTTTGCGCTAACACTCCCATAAGCTTCATCGGCCTCTACTTTCACATTATTAATCTTTCGGATAGAATATTTTCGACCCAAATAAGGTAACCTCACATTAGGAACGTCTTTAAATTTTGAAGTAAATGCTTGTGCCGTAACATCCGTTTCAGGAACTGGCTTATGGTTAATATCCGTGACCTGCACCAGCATATTAACTTTTTGCCCAGGATAAACCATATCGGGCGCCACCAGTTTTAAGTTGAGTTGGTAAGGATTATAAAAAGCACTCACTTCGCTGTTTTCCTCATCTCCATCCCAGAAATAGTTGATGCGGATATGACTAGCTTTGCGACTATCATTCTTAATTAAAGTGTCTAACTGATTTGTATAACCTCTCAAAAACACTTTGTTATCTGCAAAAATAGTATACCAGAAAGGCACTTTATGCTCATTTATAACCACCACACGTAAACTGTCTTTATTTTGCATGGCGTTAATTTGCAATTCAGGGTTTAGTTTTGTGATATCAATTGTAGCGGTATCTTTTGCAGTTTCAATCTCGATATATTCTGCTCGATAGTCAATTTTTGTAAGGTATGGCAAGGTGATGTTTTGCGAACTGATCACTACATCATCCGCGGTATAACTTATCATTTTAGCCAACTGTGTTTCGCTTTTATTGTTTACCAAATAAGAAATCGCCAAACTGTCTTTTCTAAATTCATGCTTGATTTCAACTGCTTTAACATTATTTTTTTTATTCTTCCAATCCGTATAGGTTAAAGATTTTGAAGCTGTCCTTACTTCGTTATTGCTATTTAGAAACTTGGCTTCCAGGTTAAAATTGAGGCTGGCTCTTGGGAAAATATCTGCGGGTAAAACGAGCTTTGTTTCACCTATAGGGTCTAAAGTGATATTCTTTTGCCAAAGGGTATCGGGCACAAAAACTTTTTTATCTGTGTAATAATTTACGTGGTTGGTGGTTAACGTGATTTCAACCCTGCCATCTGGCACGGCAAGTTCGTTTTCATCGGTTGCTTTAAAATAAACGGTAATTAAACTGTCTTTTGTTTGCTCGTTTCTATCGGTTCGAAGTGCAAAATCAAGCGATTTTAATTCATAATCTTCGTAACGGAAATTATTACTAATTCGAAATGCTTTTTTTGTCTTTTTAGATTTTTCTTCCAAATTCACCTCATAATTCCGATCAAGCTTTAAGTTTAAACTATCTGCAAGCACAAAGCTGTATTCGTAACCTCCATTCTTATAGGGCTTTATGGTTGCTAAATGCTTACTTGCGCCATCCACTTCCAACATAACTTTCGCTGGCCTGTTTTTTAGGTTTCCACCTTTGGCATTAATTACAAACGCTTTAAACTTTACCGTGTCTAATGGCTTGTAAATTGGTTTGCTAAAAACCATATAACCTGCGTACAATGGTTTAACACGATTTTTCTTTTTAAATATGGTTTTAAAAGGTTGCCAAAAATATTTTACAGGAAAAGAGTAAGCGATCTTTTTAAAAAAAGACCAGTCCTCCCGATCATCGCCATAGTAATTATTGTCATCAACATCGTACTTAAAAAAATTGCTTACGCCTTCGTGCACTACTTTAATAATGCCATCCTCTTTTAATCTGCCTTTTTCTTTCCCGTAAGCGCTTCTATATAATTTAGCTTTTTCATCATATCTGGTAACTTTTTTACCATCAACTTCTACACCTGCGTTTGAGACCAGATTGCCTTTCAGATCTAAGATATAGAACTGAAAATCTTTCTGATTATTGATGAACTGCAATGATACATTATTCTCAGATTCAAGAGATGAATTTAAAAAACCTCCACTTGCATTTACAAACAGATAGTTGCCAAAGGGTAAATCCTTTTTTTTATATTCCCGGTAATAATCTGAACTGATTAAACTGTGATAAAAATTTTCGTTGACCTTTTTATCTTTCAGCACGCTTAAAACTTCAGCATCGGTAATTTTATAAACAAACGTAGCCACACTGGTCTGTTTACTTCTAGAAAGTTTATTTTGAGCGAGAACATTAACGGCGCAAGCCAGGAACAAAATAAGTAAGCGTAATTTCATAAGCAATTAATTTATAGGAGGATGTTTTAAGGATTGAGTTTCCACAAAACATAAGGAGGATATCCAAATATCTTATTTTGGACCTAAAAATCTGATTGCTTTTATTATTCGCTAAACAAGCATTTACATCCGATAGCATTCAATTATTTTTTGATTGTTACCTTAAAATCCTTGAGCTAAAATTTGTACGTAATGCTAATGAAATGGCAAAAGCCATAAGATGTGAAAATGATGAGCGATTCGCTCTGGTTTCTACAGAAAATTTTGCTTGATAAATCCATATGGGTTTAATCATAGACACAGTAGTTACCTTTTTTTAACTTCAATAAGGAATTTGCCTTAAGTATAACCTGATAAAGGGTTTCCCGCCGTTATTCCACAAAACGTTTAATTATCCTCAATTTATGGCTGTAAATACCCAGCTCTCTATTAAAAATCCCCTGATCATCAATCGGGTCTATTTTAACCTTTGCCGATGAATGGATAATTTCATTGGGGCTTAACATAATGCCTACGTGGGTAATTTTACCTTCTGCATTATCAAAAAAAGCAACGTCGCCAGGTTTAACTTCCGATAAAAAACCTACCAATTCACCCTGTTCGGCCTGTTGCGAGGCATCTCTGTTCAGTTTAATATTCAGCATTTTAAAAACAGTTTGAACAAAGCCTGAACAATCTAAGCCAAACAAATGCCTTCCACCCCACAGGTAAGGCGTGTTTTGGAAAAATTTTGCTGTCGATTCAATATCTGATTTGAAATCTGCTGTCGTTTTATCGTATGGATCGAAACCCAACTTAAATTTCTCAGCACCGGCAAAACAATATCCGTCTGCCACATAGGGCAGGTTACTCGCCGGACTTAAATGATAAACGCTGCCATCCTCAGCTGTGAGCACGTTGTTAAAACTTAAGGGAGCCAGTAATTTTTGATCATGCATTTCGATAAATTGTGCCTGAGAAATAGCAGCAAGCTGTCGGAAATCCATCCAACCTTCATAACCGTCGTAGCCATTTCTCACCAGCCACCATCGGTCATTTTTACTTACAATTTCCACGTGTTCACCAAATAATAATTGCGAAACAATTTCTGCCCGATCTGATGGTTCAGCCCTTAAAGGTGCTACTGCTATTCTGCAAATACCGTATTGATTTTCCATTTAGATATGTATGTAAAAGATTTAGTAAAACTAACAAATTCCATTCATTGCCTAACATTTTGCCTTCAAAATTGTTATTTTTATGATGTTCACATTTAAATCTGCTCGTTATGAATTTTAAAAAAATATTAATTGCTGTTGATAACAGTACCTGTTCAGAGAAAGCGGCAAAAGCTGGTTACGACATGGCTGAGAAATTTGGAGCTGAAGTGGCATTGGTGAATATAATTGAGCCCGTGCCAGCGAATGTAAATCCAGATTTAACCCTGGCTCCGGTGTTTTTAGAAACTTACGACAATAGTGAAGAAAACAGTCATATCCTGCTCAAGGAAATGGAAATGAAATTTGGCAACGGAACAAAAACAACCTACCTGAGCGTTGTTGACACCGCAGCACATGGAATTATACAACAATCTGATGAGTGGGGTTCTGATTTAATCGTGATTGGTACTTATGGAAGAACCGGTTTATATCACTTTTTAATGGGAAGTGTTGCCGAACACGTGGCCCGAAAATCAGCTTGTCCGGTGTTAATTATTCCAAACAAAAGTGAAATTGATTTATAAATCTGTTTATAGATGAAAAAAATAATCTATGCCTCGCTCCTATTTGTTATATCAATTCATTCCCACTTTCTATTTGCGCAAACGAAAGCGACGCAAGTTTCAGCTGTTGAGTTAGCAAAAATTGATAATTTATTCAGGCAATACCTTGCAAAAGGTTGGATAAAAGGCATTACTGCAAACGTGGCTGTAGATGGAAAAACAGTGTATAATAAAGCTTTTGGGAATAATTTAAACAGGCCCTTTAAAACAAATGATATTTTAAGAATTGCATCGCAAACAAAGGCGGTAACCTGCGTTGCAGTGATGATTTTATTTGATGAGGGAAAATTTCAACTGGATGATCCGATTTCTAAATACATTCCGGCGTTCAAAAACCCGAAGGTATTGGATCAGTTTAATCCTGCAGATTCCAGCTACACCACTAAACCTGCAAACCATGAGGTTACCATCCGCGAATTATTGACTCATACCTCGGGTTTAGGTTATGCGCAAATCGGTTCGCCCGATATGAATGCGATTTACGAAAAGGCAGGTATTGAAGCGGGTTTTGTGCCACATAAAAAATTATTGGAAACAGAAATAAATAAATTAGGCAAACTGCCTTTGGCTACCCAGCCGGGCGAAAGATGGCAGTACAGCTTAAGTATCGACGTTTTGGGCAGACTTGTAGAAGTAACATCGGGTTTAACTTTGAACGACTTTTTCAAACAGCGAATTTTCCAGCCATTGGGTATGAACGATACCTATTTTGCATTGCCGAAAGCAAAACAAAATCGGTTAGCAACGGTGTACACCGAAGATCCAAAATCGAAACTTATTAAGCCCTGGAAAGATGGTGCATTTCCGGGTGTAACCATAAATTATCCCATCAATAACAATGGATATTTTGCTGGTGGCGCCGGATTAGTTTCTACTTCAAAAGATTATGGCATCTTTTTACAAATGCTGTTAAACGGTGGAACTTATAACGGAAAACGTATTCTATCTGAAAAAAGTGTAGCGATGATGACCACGAATCAAATTGGAAAAATTCCATTCACAGATAATACCTTTGGTTTAGGTTTTGAAGTAGTTACCGAAAAAGGAAGTAAAAAATTCGGGCAAAGTGTTGGTTCCTATAGTTGGGGAGGATTTTTTGGCTCTAATTATTGGGTCGACCCAAAAAAGAAAATTGTAGCTCAAATTTATGTTCAGCAGTGGCCATTTTCGCATGGTGAAATAGCCAATAAGTTTAAACAGATTATTTACCAGGCAGTAAAATAGGCAAACAAAAAAGGTTCTAATTTTCATTAGAACCTTTTTACGTATAATTTTTTTAGTCTTTTAACGCTTAACCTACAACTTGTAACTTAATAAGTTATCCTTCCTGGTGCAACCAGGCTTTTTTAGCTAATAATTCCTCTTCAGTTTCACGAATGTCTTCGTCATCTACGCAACAATCTACCGGGCAAACTGCCGCACATTGAGGTTCATCATGAAAGCCTTTACACTCTGTACATTTATCTGAAACGATGTAATATACTTCGTCAGAAACTGCCTCTTGAGTAGCATCAGCCTCTATTTGTTGGTTACCAAAATCGATAACGCCCTCTAAATTTGTTCCGTCAGAAAAACGCCATGCAGTTCCGGCATCGTAAATTGCGTTGTTAGGGCATTCAGGTTCGCAGGCCCCACAATTTATACACTCATCTGTTATTTTAATCGCCATGTCTTCGTCTAATTCTTTTGCTTAGTTTACCTTTGCGCTGCAAATATAAGATATAATCAATTAATAATAATTCTAAATATGTCAGCATTAACTCAGGAAAAAGCAATAAATGCCTTTAAGGTATTAGGCGTTAAGCTTAGCAACCCTACTGATATACTAGGAAATGCGATTTACAGCGCACAAAGTGGTAATGCCTGGTTTACGGAAGATAACATAAAAAAATCAATGCTGTCTTTCTCTGAGATGTTAAACAGTGAAGATATTGATCATTGGTTTAAAAATATCGAATTTACTTCATCAGCAAAAAAAGTCGGTTTAATTTTGGCAGGCAACATTCCGATGGTTGGTTTCCACGATGTACTTTGTGTTTTGGCAACCGGAAATATAGCGTTAATCAAACTTTCGTCATCAGACGATCAATTGATCAAAGCCGTAATCGCAGAGCTGATAAATATAGAACCGGCATTTTCAGAAAAAATAGAATATGTTGAAAGGCTGAAGGATTTTGATGCTGTAATTGCTACCGGAACCAACAATTCATCCAGATATTTTGATTATTATTTCAGTAAAGTACCGAATATCATCAGAAAGAATAGGAATAGCATTGCCGTTTTGGATGGAACAGAAACAAAAGTAGATATTGAAAATTTAGGACATGATATTTTTGATTATTTCGGTTTAGGCTGTAGAAACGTTTCAAAATTATACTTCCCGAAAGGATATGATATTGCCAATTTTTACGAAGGAATAGCACCTTTCCAGCCAATTATCAATCATTTCAAATACAATAACAACTACGATTATAATAAATCGATCTATCTGGTAAATGCAGCAAAACATTTTGATAACGGTTTTTTACTACTTAAAGAAGATGAGCATTTAACATCTCCCCTGGCTGTTCTTTTTTACGAGGAGTATGAAAACCTTCAGCTTTTAAACGAAAAATTACAACTTCAGGCAGAAAACATACAGTGTATTGTAAGCAAAGCAAAGCTTGACCTAAACAGTTTTGAATTTGGACAAAGCCAACACCCGAAACTTTGGGATTATGCCGACAACGTAAATACCGTTGCATTTTTGAATCAATTATAGGCTTTCATCTTTTGCCTTTCAGCTTTCAGCATAAATAGCTATTTTTGGACACAATGTATATCGTTAAAGTTAAAGGCATCGCCAAAATTCCAGATTACGTACAGTTGAGAGATGAAAAATTCACACTTTTGGCTTATTTTCGGGTTGACAGGCCTGACAAATCTCTGGAAAAACTGGGCTTGGGTGATAAACAGGATTACATTATGGAAATGGTTAAAGATTTGCCTTTTGGGCAGATAGCGAAATTAGAAATATAAAATGGCAGGACACGCAGTAATTCATTTAAGCAATGTTGATGTATTTCAACAAAAACACTTAGTACTTTCAAACGTAAATTTACACATCGAAAGAGACGAATTTATCTTTTTAATCGGTCAGACAGGTTCGGGAAAAAGTAGCTTATTGAAAATTTTATACGGCGATTTACATATTGGTAATGGAGAAGGCAATATCGCAGGTTTCGATTTAAAAAACCTGAAAGAAAGTCAGGTACCGTTTTTACGCCGCAAATTGGGTGTGGTATTTCAAGATTTCCAGTTATTAACTGACAGAACCATTGAGAAAAACCTCGAGTTTGTATTGAAAGCAACAGGCTGGAACGACCAAAAACTAATCAACGAGCGGATTAAAGATGTTTTGGATAAAGTTGGTTTACGCTCAAAAATCAAGAAAATGCCTCATGAAATTTCTGGTGGCGAGCAGCAGCGTATCGTAATTGCAAGGGCGCTGTTAAACGATCCGGAAATTATTCTGGCAGATGAGCCTACCGGAAACTTAGACCCGGAAACCTCAGAGGAAATTGTTACCTTATTAAAGCAAATTAGCCAGGCAGGTACCGCAGTATTAATGGCTACGCATGATTATCATATCATCCGCACTTTCCCTTCACGCATCATTAAATGTGAAAATGGCGCAGTGCTTGAAGGCGCACAAATAGCTTAAGGGATTTGAGATTATCGATTTACGATTTTAGATTTTTACAACCTAAAATCGTAAATCGATAGCATTTACACCTACATCACCCACTGCCAAATTCGTTAATCGTAAATCATCAGTCACCTTACTGCTGTCAATCTGTTCAGATAACTTGAAATAAATCTGCCAGCTTGGCTGATTTCCGTTTATGGCAACATAGTTGAGATTAACACAAAAAAATTCAGCCTAGTATTATGTTTAATAAGAAGAAAAACAACGATAAAGAAGAAAATATAATGAATCCTGAAAATACATCAGACAACGCTGCTGAAAATGTAGAGAATACTGATGCAGCTGCAAATGAGACCGAACAAGCTCCTGAGTTATCTGCTGAAGAAAAATTACAAACAGAAGTTCAACAGCTTAATGATAAATATTTAAGATTATATGCTGAGTTTGATAACTATAAACGCCGTACCCAAAAAGAACGCGTAGAGTTACTGCAAACTGCGGGTAAAGATGTAATCGTTTCCTTACTACCTGTTTTAGATGACTTTGATCGTGCTTTAAAAGCAATGGAAACCGCAGCTGATGTGGCTCCTGTTAAAGAAGGTATTCTTTTGGTGAGTACCAAACTGAAAAATACCCTTGCTCAAAAAGGTTTGAAGGATGTAGAAAGCATTAATCAGCCATTTGATACTGATTTCCATGAAGCCATTACTAACATCCCGGCGCCTAGCGATGATTTGAAGGGAAAAGTTATTGATGAGGTAGAAAAAGGCTATACATTAAATGATAATGTAATTCGCTTTGCTAAAGTTGTAGTTGGAGCGTAAATTAATTATTGAATTTTGAATATTGAATTAGAGAATGTATAAATCATTCGATCATCCACACATTCAAAATTCAATCATTTTATAAAGAAGATGAGTAAAAGAGATTATTACGACGTATTGGGCGTTAGCAAGGGTTCTGCTGCTGATGAGATTAAAAAAGCTTATCGCAAGATGGCAATTAAGTACCATCCGGATAAAAACCCTGGAGATAAAGCAGCGGAAGATAAATTTAAAGAAGCGGCTGAGGCTTACGAGGTATTAAGCAGCCCCGAGAAAAAACAACGCTACGATCAGTTTGGGCATGCCGGTGTTGGCAGCAGTGCTTCTGGCGGCTACGGCGGCGGCAATATGAACATGGATGATATCTTCAGCAACTTTGGAGATATTTTTGGCGGTCATAACCCTTTCGAAAGCTTTTTTGGCGGAGGTGGCGGCGGCGGCCAGCAACGTGGCGGACGCCGTGTGGCTAAAGGCTCTAACTTACGCATCAAAGTTAAGTTAACACTCGAAGAAATTGCCCACGGTGCAGAGAAAAAAATTAAGGTTAATAAACTAATTGTTTGTAAAACCTGCGATGGTTCTGGCGCTAAAGATAAATCATCAGTAAGTACTTGTGGTACCTGCGGTGGCAGCGGACAGGTGCGCAGGGTAACCAATACCATTTTAGGGCAAATGCAAACTGCATCTACCTGCCCTACCTGTAACGGTAGCGGACAACAAATTACAGCAAAATGTAATGTTTGCCATGGCGATGGTGTAGTTCGTGGAGAAGAAACCATTACCATTAACATTCCTGCTGGTGTAAGCGAAGGCATGCAGTTAAGCATGAGTGGAAAAGGAAATGCAGCACCAAACGGTGGTATACCAGGCGATTTAATTATTTTAATTGAAGAAACGCCACATGAAACTTTAAAACGCGAAGGAAATAACATCGTATATGATTTGCATTTGAGTTTTGTTGATGCGGCCTTAGGCATGAGCATTGAAGTACCAACCATTGATGGTAAAGCTAAAATCAAAATCGAACCGGGAACACAAAGCGGAAAATTACTTCGTTTAAAAGGAAAAGGTTTACCTGAAGTAAATTCTTATCACAGAGGTGATGAAATTATTCACATCAACATCTGGACACCTAAAGCTTTAAGCAGCGATGAACGTGACGCCTTAGAGAAACTACGTGAATCTCCTAACTTTAAACCTCAACCCGGTAAAAACGATAAGAGCTTCTTCGAAAGAATGAAGGAATATTTTGAGTAAATAAATTTTCAATATAATTTAAAACCGATGGCTTTCGCCATCGGTTTTTTTATGTCCGGCCATTTTTTTGTGGCATCAATTTATTGAAATGTTGTGATTAAAGCGAGTTTTATTTCGAAACACAGTCGCTGCTTACTAAATATTTTAGTAATTTTAGAAATGGAAAATTTGTTTTTAGTTTGTTTAATACCTCCAGCTGATCTCATAGCAGAGATTGATGAAATCAGGAAGTTTATATCCGAGAAATTTAACGTTCACCAGTCACTCAAGCGCCCCGTACACATCACACTATACGAACCGGTAAAATTAAACTCAAAAACACAGGAAGAAAAATTTTTCAAGGCACTCGAAGAAGCAGCTTATTTAAACCCATTCGACCAGACCTTAATGAATTTTGGGTCGTTTCCGGAACATACCTTTTATCTTAATGCGATGCAAAATGAAGGCATTATGAATTTGAAGTTGCAAATTGATAAAGAACTTAAACCGCTGGGTTTGATGGAAAGCAACCGGCCTAAATTTACACCACACCTGACACTTGCTTTTAGGGATGTGCAACCGCAGGTATGCAGGGCAATTATTGCCGCATTTAAAGACCGAAAGTTCAAACGTTCATTTACCGTAAATGGATTTTCAGTGTATAAACATGATGGCAAGAAATGGCATCCGTTTAAGCAGATTTTGTTCAAATCGCCAGATGAAAAACCTCAGCCCTTATCGCTTTTTTAAACTTAGAAAGGCATTCCGATACCAAAATTATACTGAACAAACCGATAAGTATCTGGAGCGTGGGTTGCGTTATATTGATTTTTAAAGTCTCTTCCGCCAGAAAATAATTTGCTGATTACCCATTGTTCATCGCCAGAAAACTGCGGATCTTTTAATTTTAAACCAACATCAAATCGGAAAACAAAGTACTGAACATCATAACGCAAGCCAAAGCCTGTGCCCACAGCAACCTGACTGGCCAACTTGCTAAGCTTAAATACCGTTAATTCATCTAATTCAGACACTTGCTGGCTGATTGATTCGCCCATACGCACATTCCAAATGTTTCCGGCATCTACAAACGCTGCTCCTTTTAAAGTTGCGCCAAAAAACTTTTTTGCCAGCGTAAAACGGTATTCAAAGTTGGTTTCCAATCGCATTGTACCTAACTGATCTAATCCAAAAAAAGCTTTCCGCAAGGCATCGGTACGTATAACTTCTCTATTATAGTTACCCGGGCCCACTGTTCGGGCTTGCCAGGCACGCAATCCATTAGATCCACCTGCAAAAAACTGCTTCTCGAAAGGAATGCCGGTACGAATTGAATTTCCATACGAATAGGCCACACCTGTATTTAAACGGGCAATAAACTGTCTTTCACCACCTAAATGCTTGTACCATCTTAAATCCAGCTCTGGTCTTACATATTGATTAAAGGGTAAGCCCAATATTCTGGCGGGATTATCCGCTGCCGGATCGCTTTTTGAACCGCCAATTTTTGATATGCCCTGCAACAGGTTCCCGGCGATATCAATATTTGCTCTTAAATAAACAAAAGTTCTCAGCTGGTTAAGTTTATCAGCATTTAACGTATAACTGTATTTCATGCCTAATGTTAAGTCTTTGCGATCTAACAGCGTGGCATAATACAAGTTATTTGAAACGGTAGCAGAATCTACCCCATCTTCTAAAGTTCCTAAACGATATTCAAAATTCAGCGGGGTAAATGAATGAACTTTTGATTTCGTTTCAAACCAATCATAAGTAACTGAGTTAATGAACACCCGGCGCACGGATACATCCTTTTGCAGCGCATAGATATAACTCGAAGAGAAAGTGGTGTGCGGCATCCCATTTCCACCTAAAATTGGTTTGTAAAACGGAATTAATAATCTTGGCACTGATATACTTGCACTGATTGAAAAATCCCGTTGATAAATATCCCTAAACGGTTTAGCGTTGTTCCCAATTCTCGATTGCAAACCGCCCTTTAGCTGCAATTCAAAACGCTCTGCACCCCTAAATAAGTTGTTGTTGGTATAGGTATTACTTAAGTTGAAACCAATGGTACCGCCGTTAAAAGGCACCTCACCTTCTACCCTATTGCTCATTACCTTTTGCGGGGTAAGTAAAATGATCGGATTAATTTTGTTGCCCGTGCTGTCTCGGTTGAAGTAATCAATTTTAACGTTTTTAAACACATTCAATTCATAAAGGCGATCATAAGTCAGGTTTTCGTTTCTAATATCATAAAGCTCTCCTTGCTTTAAAAAATCGTAACGAAGAATTGGATTTCGCCTATATCTTTTTGACAGATCAGTAAATGATACACCTCGGGTAGTATCTCTGCTTACGTAGTTGCGCAGCGAATCGGGAAAACCATCCGGACTTGGGGCAATAATCATGTAGGTAGTACCGATATTGTATTGTTTATGAGGCCCCGAAGGCGGATTAGTAATGTTTAACCTCAAATCTACTTTTTGCGGCTGTGCTGTTTCAATAACATCGAAATTCACATATGGGCGTAGGAAGTAAAAATAGCCGTTCTCTTTCATCACCCTGTAAATTTGCTCCCTTTCGTATGTTAACGAGTCTACATCATACCGCATGCCCGGATGCAAACGGGTAAAAGTGTTTTTTGTACTATCGTACACTCTTTTTACACTTTGGCTGAAAATAGAATCGGTAAGTTTACCCACATTCGATACCTTGCCCTGCGTGGCTACGAAATCAATCTGTGCTTTTTTATTTGCCACCGTAATATCGGCAGTAACCTTTGCATCAAAATAGCCTTTGCCGGTTAAAAACTTCTGAATCTGATTGCGGGAAATTTCTACCAACGCACTATCTAAAATTGCCGGTGGTGTACCGAAAGGTTTTATGTTGCTGGTTTTATACCTTCCATCTTTGGTATTGAATAAATTATAAAGTGGCACATTGATACTAAAGGCCGATGGCGGGCGAATATCTTTCTGAACGTAATTGTAAGCCTGCTCTTCAAATTCTGTATCAACACTATCAATGGTTACCTTCTTCACAATGGCCTGATAGTCGGGAATATATTTTGTAGAAGAACAGCCCTGAATTAAAACAATAATAAATAGTAATATTGCAGTGCTTTTCAGTTTAATATTTATTAAGTATTGGTATGCTTTCAAAGTCTCAGATTAGTTTTATAAAGTCATTACATCAAAAAAAATATCGTAAAGCGCATGGCTTATTTCTGGTTGAAGGTATAAAATCCATCAAAGAATTTTTTCAATCAAATTATAAAATCCATAGCATATTTCACAACAGCGAGCAATCCAATTTGTTACCCAAATTGCCTGCAAATATAAACTTATTTGAAGTAAACAACGTTGAGTTAGGCAAGATTAGTACTTTACAAACGCCGCAAGGTTTCCTGGCCGTGGTACATCTTCCAAAAACCGAAAAAATTAACGAAAATGTTTTGAAAAATCAGTTTACCTTAGTGCTTGATGGTGTTCAGGACCCAGGTAATTTGGGTACCATTATCCGTACGGCTGACTGGTTCGGGTTCAAAAACATCATTTGTTCGGAAGATACTGTTGAAGCTTTTAACCCTAAAACGGTGCAGGCCACAATGGGTTCACTGGCGAGAGTAGCAATACATTATGAAAATCTAACCTCTTTTTTAGAAAGAAACAGTTTACCTGTTTTTGGCGCCCTGCTTGATGGTGAATCAATTTACGAAACCAGCTGGGGTAAGGAAGGATTGATTATTTTAGGGAATGAGGGACAAGGAATTTCGGAAGAAGTAATTAAAAAGATAGATAAACCCGTAACTATTCCCAGATTTGGCGAAGCAGAATCGTTAAACGTTGCGGTGAGTGCGGCGATTTTTTGCGCTGAATTAGTGAGAGTTAAAAATTAAGCAGATAATAATTGAGATATTATTTGCGCACTAATTAATAATTGCTATTTTTGCAACCTTGAATTTCAAGGTCGAGTGGCCGAGTGGCTAGGCAGAGGTCTGCAAAACCTTCTACAGCGGTTCGAATCCGCTCTCGACCTCCATTTGTACAAATAAAATAATTAAAAGGTTATTACCATGGCAGTTACCAGATTAAAAAGAAAAGACAGAAGAAATAAAAATACAGCGCACCAAGAGGTAGCATTTTTAAAAAGAGCAACTAACATCGAATTAGGAAGTCGCTCTGCACAACCTAAAAACGATCAATTGGCTAAAAACAATGCTGTTTTAGCTGGTTTAGCGAAATAGTTTTTAGGGTATCTTCTTAAAAATTTAAAGCATCCTTCTGATCAAAGGATGCTTTTTTTATGCCTGATATTTTGATAAATTGGATGGAAAAAAGATGCCCATGCATCGTCATAAAAATCAGCGAAGCCGAACAAAACCCGTTCGAAAAAGGTAAAATTGCCACCGGTTGTATTTAATTCCGGGAAGCCCGATGGCCATGGATGATGAAATGCAAACCCACACGAATGGTTATTCATCCTTCGGTATTTCAACACAAGGGGAAGCAATATCTTAAGGAAAGCTGAAAACCCGTGGAAACCATCCATGCCAAAAATTGTAAATCCAGGCTCATCCGATATGCACTATGGCCATGGCGTAAAAGAAAATATTAATTCCTAAAAATCTAAAGGACTTAAAACTTTACTTTTGGCTACATCGGTAACATGCGTATAAATTTGTGTGGTGGTTAAGCTGTTATGCCCCAAAAGTTTCTGAATATAACGGATATCCGTTCCGTTTTCTAATAAATGAGTGGCAAAGCTATGCCTTAACATGTGTGGCGAAACAACTTTATTTAGATTAGCCAAACCCGCAGCCTGTTGCAATATACTTTGCACACTTCTGGGCGAATATTGTACTTGCGATTGCCCCTCGAACAAATAAATTTTAGGCAAATGGATTTTAAAATATTCGCTAAGCAGCGGAAGCAAAGATTTTGGCAGCATCACTTGCCGGTCTTTTTTCCCTTTTGCCTGCCTGATTGTAATCACTTCGTTTTTTGAATCCACATCCTCAATTTTCAGGTTAATCAATTCGCTTAAGCGAAGGCCACAACCATATAAGGTGCTTAAAATTGCCTTATGTTTTAAATTGGTAACCGCCGATAATATTCTTTTAACCTCCTCCTTGTTGAGGTATTTTGGCAAGGTGTGTGCGGTACGTTTGGGAAACAAATGATCAATTTGCAACACCCTGCTGAAAACCATTTTATAAAACAACTTTAAACTGCCAATAAGTTGTTTTTGATATGCGGCCGAGATGTTTTTTTCGCGAATAATTTTGCCGAGATAACTTTCAATAATTTGTTCATTAATCTCGGTGATCGGGAATTGGTTGTTCTCTTTAAAAAAAACAGCCAAAGCTGCCGTATACGATTTGATGGTAGACTGCCCATAACGGGCGATTTCCATTTTCTGCCTGAAAATTTCTGAGTATTTCACATTTAAATCTTTTGGTAAACATTCGTAAATCCAAAAGAATGCAATGCATAACAATAGCGATAAAGTGCTGAATTTAAATAGAATAATTCATTTAAAAAAAAAACATCAAATTGGATTTACGAATGTTCTTTAGTTTGGATTTGCGCAATGCGTAAATTTAGATGTTAGCCGTCAGTTTATCCAACCAACACGCTGAAAACAAACTTTGACAAATATGAAAAATAACTTTGATTATACTTTTTTTGAACAATCACTATCTCAAGCGACAAAAAAAATAATTCAAAAATTAGTCAAAAAATATGGAGAAAAAAATTTGAGAGCATTTTGTCTTTATTCTGACGAAGATGCAGGAAGCTCAGTTTTTAGTTTTGACACATACAAAAATTATGAAGAACAAACTTCTGAAAATGACGAAAGCGAAGCTGACTATTACAAATGGTATTTTGGAGAATGGTTAGATGACGATACGCTATCAAATGACCTTAATCAAATAAGCGAAACACTATTTGGAGCGGAATATGGAAAAACAACAGAAGACTTTGTAAAACATAAATATAAGATTTACGAAATATTTGTTTCAGTACTCTCCAATTTAAAAAGCGAAGAAGTCTTCAAAGAATTTAATAATGACTTTGTTCTTGCATTTGGTATTTCTGACTTTGAAAATAAAGAACTTGAATTAAATTGGATGAAAAAACTAAATAGTGAAAAAGTTTTTAATGAATTTAAAGCTTACAGAGAAACATTTTAAAAGAGGAAAAAAACCGAACGGCTAACAAGGGTTTTGCAATAGTGGGGCGAAACTGCAAAGTTCAACGGTAGTTCTTCGGTTCAACTTTTGTACAAAATTGAAGATTTGTGCTTCGATTGCCCCACCATCGCAAAGCCCCGAAACGTTGTGTGCAATTTTACAGAGCCACTAACCAAAGACACAAACAAAGAAAAAATGGGAATATTCGACAAACTATTTGGAAGTAAAATAGAAAACCAAAAACTTATCGAAATTGACTTTACTAAAAACGGAATTGTTTTAAACGGACGAAATAACCAATTGCCAGTAAAAATTTCAATTTTAAACGAAATTTTTGGAGAACCAGAAGAGGTTAAAACCGAAACCAATGTTCTTTATATTTGGCAGGACAAGGGAATAAGAGGATTTTCAAAAGACAAAGAAAATATTTTTGAAGTAGATATTCAACTTATACAACTTGGTCAAAATCAATTTTTTCCACAACAACCGTTTTTAGGCAGTTTAAAAATTGAAGGAACCGATTACAAGAACTTCGTAAAAGTATCGCAAAATGATTATCTTTTTAAAGAGTATAAAATTGGAAATTCAGAAATTCAAGTCAGATTGACAAAAGAAGAACCGAAATTAATTCGCTCAATTTCAATTGACATACAAGAAGAGGAAGAAGAGTTAACTCAAAAAGAGGATTATAAACTCAAAAAAATATCGGGAGAAAAAATCGAATTTAAGGATTTCAACTTCAAACTTGCAATTATCGAAGAGCTGATGTATAATAAAGAGCTTTTAAAACCAAAATTCGATGTTTATGAATTTGCAGAAATAACAAAAATTAAGGGATTTAGCGCTACAGAAGGTGGTTATGAACCAATCCCAGAAGTTGTCGAATATTTCAAAGAGTTAGAAATTGACAAAAAATTCGCGGAACAAGTAACTGAAATTTACCAAGATGGCGGAAATGAAATTTATATGAATGTTACACCACAATGGGACGGAGAAGACGATGTATTTAACATTCAATCCTTTGAAGACATTAAACACTTTCCTAACTTAAAGAAAATGACTTTATTTGAAACCGACAGTAAAGTTATCGAAGAACTTAAATCAAAAGGAATTGAGATAAAACCTCTATAAAAAACTGCACACAACAAGGGTTTTGCAATAGTGGGGCGAAACTGCAAAGTTCAACGGTAGTTCTTCGGTTGAGCTTTTGTGCAAAATTGAAGATTTGTGCTTCGATTGCCCCACCATCGCAAAGCCCCGAAACGTTAGCGGTAAGTTTATACCGACCGCAATCTGACAAAAGACGAAACAATAAATATTAACTTAAAAAACACAAATTTATGGGAGCTTGGGGACACGGAATATTTGACGACGACACAGCATATGATTATGTTGATGAAATTGACAACTCTGATAATCCGAAAGAAATTTTCAAAGACGCTTTTGAGACTGCTATTAATGCTGAATATTTAGAATATGATGACTGTCACGCAGTTACAGTTTCAGCATCATATATTGACAGCATTCTTAACGGAACAAAACCAAGAGTGGACGCAGAGGACGAAAATTTCTTCCAATTTGTAGAAAAAAACAAACATTTAGACTTAACGGACTTAAAGCCCAATGCTGTAAAAGCATTAGAAAAAGTTATTAGTGACAGCTCTGAACTAAATGAACTTTGGACAGACAATGAAGAACTTTACCCAAAATGGAAAGGAAATATCGAAGAATTGATAGAACGATTGAAATAAAACCTACCGCCAACAAAGGTTTTGCAATAGTGGGGCGAATCCCGAAGGGTCGAGACAAGATCTGCAAAGTTCAATCCCGTATATACGGGATTCTTCGGTTCAACTTTTGTGCAAAATTGAAGATTTCCCGATGTAAAATCGGGACAAGTTGTGCTTCGATTGCCCCACCATCGCAAAGCCCCGAAACGTTAGCAGAGATTATAAAAACCAACACCGAATGATGACAATAACAGATATAATCAATTTAATAGGCTTAAAAAGTACCGACAAAGAACTACTTCAATGGTTTGGAAAAAGCGAACTCAAAAATCCGCCGAAGACAATCAATGCAAACCAAGGCTCTAAATCAATTGACGATAAGCTGAATGAATTGTCATATTATTTTTATTTCGACATAACTAATGACAAATTCTACCCACCTAAAAGCTCAAAAAATGACAATTACACATTTGATTGTTATCTAAAAAGTGTTGCGGTTTTTGAACGAAATAAGAAAGGAAATACTGACAAGCCTAATGGATTTTGGGGAAATCATATCAATCCCAATAGTATTTATGACGAATGCTGTAAGTATTTTAACATAGAAATTAATCAAACCGACAACCACACTTTTTTTAGTAAATCAATCAATGAAATTGTTGAAATAAAAGTTTGGATGACACCAAACTCAGAAAAAGTAAAAAGCATTTATTTAGGTGTAAAAGAAGAAGTGGAAATTATATCTTTTTACGATTTTAAAGAAAATAATGAACATAATACTGTAAAGCAAGCTTACTTGCTCATTGTGAAATGGCTTTTTGACAATCACTTTTTGCAGTTGCCAGAAGAAATTTATGCCAAAGGATTAAGTTTTGATATTCACGAAATCAGAACTTTTGTTTCCAACAATTTACTTAACCATATTTGGGACAATCAATTAGATTTGGTTAAAGAACCCGATTTATACAAATTTTTATTCGGTATGAACAGCAATAGTAATATTGAGTTAATGAACGAAGAAAAAATGAATGTATATGTTCGAAATTTATTTTTACAAGAAGCTGGAGTTTGGGAAGAGCATCAACGGATTTATAACGATGCTTATGATACAGAGAAACTTCTTAATCTTGAAAAATCAACATTTCTAAACGAAGAACAAAGGCGAACTTTTGTAAATACATTGACCAATTTATATAATCACTATAAGACGCATAAAAAATAACCTCTGCTAACAAGGGTTTTGCAATAATGGGGCGAATCCCGAAGGGTCGGGACAAGATCTGCAAAGTTCAATCCCGTATATACGGTAGTTCTTCGATTCAACTTTTGTGCAAAATTGAAGATTTGTGCTTCGATTGCCCCACCATCGCAAAGCCCCGAAACGTTAGCGATCATTCTATAAGACCGACACAACGAAAAGAAATTTAACCTATGACAACAGAAGAAATACGTGAAAAATTAAATTCAAAAAAATCTGCTGACAGAAGACGTGGAGCAAAAGAAATTGGAAAATTGAAACTTGTAGAATTTGGAGAGGAACTTTATGAAAAATATCTAATCGAAAGGTTAGATAAACGGACTTGGGAAACCCAATGTGAAATGATAAAAGCTTTGGGAAGTATTGACTTCAAAGAAGCATTTGGTGAAATCGAACAAATTGTGCGGACTAATATACCACACGATATGATAACTATTGTGGCAGGAACAACATATGTGCAACTAAAACGAAAATCAATAAATGACGGAAGTCCTGTTTTAGAATTATTAGAATTTGGAAGTGTTTCTGTAATTCACGGAGCACTGTTGGCTCTTGCAATTGACCAAATGAAACCTAACGAAAATGAAGTGAAAAAAATACTATCGTTTTGCAAAGACATCAATAAACATAAAGACCGAATTGGACACGAATATGGACTTGTCGACAGCAGAAAATATTTAGCTATTGCTTGTGCAAATTGGGACATTGCACTTACAAGCGATTTTTTAAATCATTGTATCGACACTGCTTCTAACATTAGTAGCTTTGGAAAACCAGTAATAAATCAAAGTCTTATTGAGGTATGCCAGAACTCATTGAAAGGAAAATTTAGTAAAGCTTACTTACCATAAAAATCAAAATGGAAAAAGAACGAACCGCTAACAAGGGTTTTGCATTAGTGGGGCGAATCCCGAAGGGTCGGGACAAGATCTGCAAAGTTCAATCCCGTATATACGGGATTCTTCGGTTCAACTTTTGTGCAAAATTGAAGATTTCCCGATGTAAAATCGGGACAAGTTGTGCTTCGATTGCCCCACCATCGCAAAGCCCCGAAACGTTAGCGGCAAGCTTGCACACAGACCGAAATTGACCAATGAACTATAATACACAACATCAGAATTTTATTCTTATTTCCTCATTAACCTTAGTTGACCTTTTGTCAACTGACAAACTTTTGCTTCAAATAGTAGAAGTTCTGACGCCATTGATAACACCGATAAAAGGGGTTCATAGTGTATCGGGACAACAATTTGACAAGGGAGAAATAAAATTGGGACGACTTTCTTGGAAACAAGAAGTTTTTCAAAATCTCATAAGTAACTATGAAAACAGTAAAGACAAGGATAATTTCAAATTCACATTTTTATCTTGCTATTTCCCTAATTTGACAACTTGTAATAAAGCTAATGAAACCCCAAAAATCACTCTGATGTTTGACAGGCCTTACGGTGACAAACTTTTGTTTGGTAGTGGTTTTTTTATAAGTTTTAGACAAGACTATTTTTACGAACTTGGAGAAAAAACGGTGCTTGAGACAGTGAATAACATTTCAGAATTAATGAAACCAATTCTTAAACTGACTGCACAAAGAGCTTATGCAAAGAAAACATTGGGAGGATGGAATGACAGTTTACAAGATTTGTTTCCATCAACTGTGGTTAAACAAACAAAAGGTACATTGACAATAAACAAAGAATTTCAAAATTGGCAAGAGTTCTGACCAACGAAGCCTATCGCTAACAAGGGTTTTGCGATATGCTAACCAACACCAGTAAAAAATGAAACTGCAGAATAACAGATGAAAAAAACATTTACAATTTTAATAGCTTCTCTAGCTTTACTGTCTTGTCAAAACAAAGCACAAGAGGCGACTCAAGTATCAAATAAGATAGCCGAAAAGCAAGAACTAGCCCAAACACAAAATATACAGGACACTATAAAAATCCCAAAACCCACAGATGAAATTATAGGTGAGTTCTACAAAGCTATTTTTGATAATGATAGTATAAAAGTAAGGCAAATGTTGGAAACTGTATTTCCTGCAAACTATGAACCTAAAAATAAGATACCACCGCTGCAAGCATTAATTTGGTCATCAGAGAATTTATATCTAACCAAACTATTTGTAGAAGGTGGAGCAAAAATCAACAATAAGGAAAATCCATTAACCATTGTTGCATCTGAGTATGGTAGATTGGAAATATTGAAGTACCTGATAGAAAAAGGTTGTGATATTAAAAACAATAAAGCTTTCAATACTGCAGGTTTTCATAAGTTTTACGATGGTGCAAAATTTTTATTGCTAAATGGTGCAAATCAGGAAAAAGGTGATGTGAGGGGGAAAATTTGGCTTTTTGAACAAGCCGTAATCAAATCTGACTATGAAGTACTTAATAAACTAAACCTCACAAATGAAGAACTTAACAACAACAATTGTGATGGAGAAACAGCATTAATTATCGCAGTAAAACAAAATAATTTTCAGATGGTAAAATATCTATTAAGCAAAAATGTAAACAAAAATAAACCTGAAACTTTTGACTGCGGAGATAATGTGAATTACGGAAAAACACCAATTCAAATTGCAAAAAAAGCTAATTATCAAGAAATCATATCCTTACTTAAATAAATCATCTAAAAACATAATACGCATAACAAGGGTTCAGACATGCTAAGCTCGCTTTGGATCGGTTACCTCCGGCCTAACCACGTCCAAAATTACCGCATTACCGTAAAGCCCCGAAACGTTAGCGGCAACTTTAAAAAAAGCACAACAACAAAAAAATATATGGAATACATTTCAACGTCAGCGCTTGCAAACGAACTCGACATTAAATCAGCCGACCTGTTTGACAAACTGAAAACACTTGGTTGGATTGAAAGAAAAAATGACAAGTGGGTTTTAACAGAATTTGGAAAGCAAAAAGGCGGACAAACAAGAAACAACCCGAACTTTGGAGAGTTTGTTGTTTGGCCTGAAAACATATCACTTTACGGTGTAGAGCAAACAGATAAACCAAAACTTCTTAACGCGACAGCAATTGGTAAGCATTTCGACATTTCTTCACAACGATTGAATTTGATATTATCGGAATTTGGTTGGATAGAAAAAGACGTTGCTGGTTGGAAAATAACTAAACTTGGTAAAACTGTAGGAGGCAGACAATTTGAACACGAAACTTCAGGAGGTTCTTACGTTTTGTGGCCTGACAATATTCTTCAAAACAAAAGTTTAGTAGGAGTTTTCAATATTACCGCAACAGAAAAAGAAGCACCGAAGCAAGTTTCTACTACACCACAACAGCAAACACAAACACCTTTGGCAACATCAAATAATTTTAGAGAAAAATTTGAAGCAAAACACAGGACGAAAGACGGACATTTTGTGCGTTCAAAAGCAGAAGTTATAATTGACAACACACTCTATGACTATGGCTTAGTTCACGCATATGAAAAGAAAGTTCCTATTGACGAAGAATTGTACACGGACTTTTATTTGCCGAACGGAAAGGTTTATATTGAGTTTTGGGGTATGGAAAACGACCCAAAATATCTTGAACGAAAAAAAATAAAGTTGGAAATTTATAAGAAGTACGACTTAAAATTAATTGAACTGGACGAAAGCGACATTTCAAATCTTGACGACCACTTGCCGAAAAAACTTTTGAAATATGGCATCAAGGTTTACTGACATTAGAAAGGAAAAAGCCTTAAGCTCGGGTTTGGCAAAGTGGCAGTTCAGTGCTAAGTAGACACATATTTGAAGAAAAATTCGCCACTACGCCAATCTCTGCTCATTCAATATCATCATAGGAACCTTTAACCAAATAAAAAAAATGAAAACAGTTATTGTATTTTTTACCATACTAACGTTTTTTCAAGGTTGTTTGGGGCAATCTAGAAATAAAAAAAAGGAAGCCAAAACAGCTGATATTGGATTTGCTGTAGTAGATGATCAGGCCGCATTTTCTAATTCCGACCAGTCGGTTACGATGTCTGTTGCGCCAAAAAACCTAAACGGTTTCACAGTTTACAAAAACATCGCCGAAGCGATAAAATCTCCGAAAGATGTTCGTGTTTTAGATTTGTCTTCTCAATCATTAACCAGCATTCCCGAAGAAATTAAAACTTTAACTAACCTAAAATCTCTGGATTTATCATTTAATAACATTAAAAATATTCCTGATTGGTTATCAGATACGGACAGCTTAATCGCGTTAGATCTGCAGTCGAACGAATTATCTTCCATTCCATTATCGTTTTTAAAACTGAAAAATTTAACCCACCTTAATGTAGGAATGAATAAGCTTGCTGATCTTCCGAACGACATCGGAAACCTCAGTAACCTTGTTGTGTTTCAATGTACCAATAATAAGCTCAAACAACTTCCAAATTCGATTGGGAATTTGAAAAACCTATACCATCTGGAAATTTATAGCAACGAACTGAACGCCTTACCAGAAAGCATCGGAAATTGTACAGGTTTAGTAAATCTGAATTTTTCTTACAATAAGCTTTCTACACTTCCCTCAAGCCTTGGCAACCTGAAAAAATTAACCTGGCTTTATTTTGATGAGAATTTTATTGCTGTTTTACCCAATAGTTTAACCGGATTAACAAACCTGACCTATCTGGGCCTTAGCAAAAATAAAGTAAAAACATTGCCAGGAGATTTTGGCAATTTGAAAAATTTGCACGGCTTTGCCATGAACTACAATAAACTTACCACTTTACCAATGTCATTTTATAATATGAAATCATTAGTTGATATTCATTTAGAAAACAACGAGCTAAGTGTTGAAACTAAAAATAAGTTGCAGAAGAAGTTTAACCAAATACCACTTTATTTGTAAATTAAAGACTTGGCCTGGTAACCTTCGGTGAGGAATTTCGGTTTGCAATTTGGGGCGAATACTGCAAGGCTTGTGGTAAAATGCGACTAAACAATAAAACCGAAAAGCTTTGGAGCAGATCATCTGGTGATAAAAGGAAATATAAAATATTAAACTGAATGAATGTATTGTTAAAAATTGCAGGAGTACTTTTGCTTGTTACTGGTTTTGTTTTTACAATCAAACCTCAGCTTGTAAGTTACATCCCCGAATCAATTACTGCTTATCAAATGATTGAAAAAAGAGTGATGTGGGGGATTTTGATCGGTTTGGGAATACTTGGCATTTTCAATCATCAGATTGACTCGTTGAAGGCCGGTATATTTGCATTTTTAGCGGCTTTAACTTTAGGAATAATCATCGCCAGAATAATTGGTTTGTTGATGGATGGTTTCTACCTCAAACAATTACTTTGGTTTGGGATTGAAATTCTCTTACTTGTATTTTTTGCAATACTGTATTCGAAACAGAAATAATGATAAAAGGAAATCGCTAACATCGTTACGCTGCAATTTTAGTCAAAGGCTATTAAACTTTCGTGTTAAAAACTGCCGCCTGCTGCAAGCCCTTAAACGTTAGTGAAATTTGACAGAGAAATAAATGATTAAAAACTATAACTACAAGATTAAGCGCAGGCCCTTTCCTCACGCACTATTAAAGACGTTTGAAGGGGCGCTTTTAAGCACCATCGAATTTACAGAAACGGAAGTTTCTGAGCGGAGGAATTGGATGTTCCCAGAGATCTATTCATTTTCGGCAACTTTTTAAAGCAGCAACTATCAATTAATTCGTACCACTGAAAGCGAGAAAGTTATTTATAAACTGACAAAAGACAGTGAATTTATCGGAGAAATACCAGATGACATATTTAATTCACTTAGCGCCAATTGCACCATCACAAATGAAAAAGATCAACCTGAAAACAAAAATTTGATTATTTCGGGACATGTCAGGGCTTGGTCGAAGAAGATTTCTTTGCGTATGTACGACGATACAAAATTGCTGTTTAACATTCACGATCGCATTTTCGGAGGATGGAAACTTGAAAGTTCAATACAGGAGACTGAAAATAATTTCCCTGTGCTGATGATGATGTTTATTTCTGTTTTTACTGTTGCCAGGCCGGCTTTGCTTTTGATGAGAATGAGCGCTAAAGGATAAATGAAACTGCTGCCCACAGTGATTTGATATTACAGGTAATAAAAATTAAACTCATGTTTTTGGTTAAAATGATCTTAATGAAGGTTAGGCTGCATGATCTGAATTTCCGCCCAAAACGCGAAGCCATTCAACATTACGAGCATTTTAGCACAACCCCCTTCAGCCACAACAGACACAAAAACTAATGACCGATACGAAGCCAAACAACATAAAAAGAAGTGCAGAAATTACAGCAGCATACTTCACCTTCCTCGACCAACATATTGAAGATGTGGTAAATGGACAAGTATTAGATTTTCTGGAACTTAACCAGATTGCACAAGCTTTACACATTTCACACTCGCACCTTTCTGACACTTTGCAGCAAGAAACCGGACACCATCCTTGCCATTTCTACGACCGCAAAATTTTAAACAAAGCCAAATCACTTCTAACCGATACAAATTTATCAATTGCTGAAATTGCAAAAAAGCTTACTTACGACCCCTCTAACTTCGGTAAATTTTTTAAAAAATTTGCCGGACAAACCGCCGGCGATTTTCGTCGGCAGCATAAAAAATAGGGCACATAAAAAATATCCGAAAAGTTCACCACGAAATTAACCATACACTTCTTGACCTTTGCAGCATAAATTTTAAATATTCATAAAATGTCGAGAAACGATTTAAACGGAAAAGTAGTGTTAATTGCCGGTGGTGCAAAAAATTTGGGCGGACTTTTAAGTAAAAGTGTAGCCGCAAAAGGTGCTAAAGTGGTTATTCATTACAACAGCGATAAAACAAAAGCAGAAGCTGACCAAACTTTGGCAGAAATTAAAAATAATGGTGGCGAAGCCATTTTAGTGCAGGCCGATTTAACCAACATTACCAACATCACAAACCTGTTTGCAACAGCAAAAGAAGCATTTGGTGGCGTAGATGTAGCCATTAACACCGTGGGTATGGTGCTTAAAAAACCATTTGGCGAAACCACGGAACAAGAGTACGACACCATGATGGACGTAAATGCCAAACAAGCTTATTTCTTTTTGCAGGAAGCTGGCAAATACCTAAACGATAACGGCAAAATTTGCACCATTGTAACCTCATTGCTGGCAGCGTTTACGGGTTATTATTCTACCTATGCAGGTGCGAAAGCGCCGGTAGAACACTTTACCAGAGCGGCTTCTAAAGAATTTGGAGCTCGTGGAATTTCTGTAACAGCAGTTGCACCCGGACCAATGGATACTCCATTTTTTTACGGTCAGGAAAGTGAAGAAGCCGTTGCCTACCATAAATCGGCATCCGCTCTGGGTGGATTGACCAAAATTGAAGATATTGCACCATTGGTAGAATTTTTAGTTACCGATGGCTGGTGGATTACAGGCCAAACCATTTTTGCGAATGGCGGCTACACCACGCGATAAATTTAAAATTCATAAATGTTGCAAAAGGCAAAAAACAATCGTTATTTGCCTTTTGCTATATAATGGGCTGTCCATGAGGAAAATCAGTTCAACTAATGCCACAATTTTGATATAGCTGGTTTTATCGCTTCCCGGATAGATAATAATACTCACAAAAAGTAGCAATGTTTGAGCCTGCTGCCAGAAAAAAAATATAATGGCGGAATTGCAGAGCAACAACTTTCCAAAGCGCAGACGATTAAACAACAGCATTGGTACCAGATGAATATCAGTGCGACGCTTCTCCTAATTGTTTTTGATATTTCAAACGACTAAAAAAAGATCAAATAGGCCATGGAGAAGCAAGGTAAGATCTGCAAAATTTTGTACTTTCGCCATCTTCTTGGTTTAGATTCTTTTAGCATAGCAGCATACGAATTGATGAAGAAATTCCAAATCTTCCCCATTGTAAAATAGCAGTTCCTTAATGATGTATAAAAATCATTAATTATTAAACAATGTTTACAGTAAAACAAATTGCCTTTGCGCACAGCAAGGTTAAATCAGGCGCCGATTTTCCCTCATACATTAAGGAAATTAAGGAATTAGGCGTACAATCTTATGAAGTTTGGGTTAAAAATGGCCAAACAAAATATTTTGGAGCGGATGATTTTAGTACGAAATCAAGTTCAAAGTATGACGAGCTCATCATCGCAGACCATTGCAATACAGAAAAGTTCAAGGTTTATTTAAAGTCGCACCAAAACGGTGAAACCAATTATTTAGAATTCTGCAGGCATTGCGCTGAAACCGGAATAGAAAAGTGGTTTGTATCATTAGATACGATGATTTGTACTTATTTTGATCAGGCTGGACAAGAGGTTTTAGTGGAAAGAATTCCTGGATAAAATCTAATTTTTAGAAAGCTGGAGAATTCATCTTCAGCTTTGCTATTTAACTAAAGATTTGCAAATCGATTTAATCAACCCAGGACCTTCATAAATAAAGCCGGTATATAATTGGACCAGACTTGCTCCGGCGGCTAATTTTTCCTGTGCATCTTTGGCAGAATGGATTCCGCCCACACCTATAATCGGGAAAGCTTGATTTGATTTTTCTGAAAGATATTTGATCACTTCTGTAGAACGTTCTTTCACAGGTTTACCACTTAAGCCGCCCATTTCACCAGCCAATATTTTTTCAGTAGCCAAATTTTCTCTACTGATGGTTGTGTTGGTTGCGATGATGCCTGCAATTTTTGTTTCTGCTACAATTTCGATAATATCATCTAACTGTGCATCGGTTAAATCGGGCGCAATTTTTAATAATATGGGGCGGGAAATATCATTTTTACGGTTACGTTGCTGCAAGGTATTCAGGATGTTTTTCAAAGGCTCCTTTTCTTGTAACTCACGTAATCCAGGTGTGTTTGGGGAACTTACATTCACCACGAAATAATCTACCACATCAAATAACCGATCAAAACATTTGATGTAATCGCTTACGGCATCTTCGTTAGGCGTGGCTTTGTTTTTACCAATGTTTCCACCCACAACAATATCAGGATGTTTGTCTTTCAGCATACGCAGTCGCTCGGCCATTACATCAACACCTTTATTGTTGAAACCCATTCGGTTAATTAGGGCTTCATCGTTCGGTAAGCGGAACATGCGGGGCTTATCATTTCCAGGCTGTGGCATTGGGGTAACCGTTCCAACTTCGATAAAGCCAAAACCGAGGTTACTTAAAGATTCCACGTATTCGCCATTTTTATCAAAACCTGCAGCGAGCCCAACAGGATTGCGAAATTTTATTCCAAAAACTTCTCGTTCCAAGCCTTTGATGTGAAAATCAAAGCTGCTGCGAATAATGGTTTTACCTAAAGGAAACTTGTCATTAAACCATTTTAACCGTTTCACAACGAAATAATGTACGTTTTCAGGGTCAAATTTGAAAAATATTGGTTTAATAAGGCGATACATGCCACGAAGATAAATAAAATATGGAAAATAATGGAAGATGGAAAATGTGAAAGGGTAAATGGAAGACGGATGATGGAGAATGGAAAATGGAGAATGGAAAATGGATGATGGAAAATGGATGATGGATAATGGATAATGGAAAAACCCACCGCCTAAATTGTATCCCTCATGATATCTCCTACAAAGCCATCATCCGCTTTACCTCTACCATCATAAATCCCATCTTCCATCTTACCTTTACCATCTTCCATCTTTCCCATCTTCCATCCAAACTAATATGCTGCCGTAAACTGCTCTTGGTGGTGCGCATTATTTTCCAGTTCATCAGCCAGAACAATAGATAAATCTTCTACCGATAAAATTGAACGACCTTCTTCATTAAAAACCGGAGAAGTTTTACCCAAACGATATTTACCTGTACGGCCGATGGTGATACCTGGGTGCATTTCAATTGCAGGACTAAAAAATAACCAATCCAGCTCTTTTTCTTCTTTCAACTTGTTGAAGTAATCTCTCACAGCTGATGCCCCCGGATAAATTTCTTTCGGAAACTGTGGTCCATCAACCAGTTGGTTTCCGTCAATTTGCAAAGTACCGGCACCACCAATAAAAATATAACGTTTCACACCCGATGCTTTAACCGCTTTTTGAATGGCTTCTGCACCTGCAAACGTATCGTTATATAAATTTGGGTTAGTCCAACCTGCGTTAAAAGCGCTAATCACCGCATCAGCACCCTTTAAAGCTTCTGCCAATTTATCGGTATCTAAAACATCAACCGCCACTTTGCTTACTTTCTCATCTGTATTTTCAATTTTATCCGTATCGCGGGCAATTGCAATTACCTCATTACCACGACTTACCAACTCGTTTAAAAGGGCTTTACCTACAAAGCCAGATGCGCCTATTAATGCTACTTTCATATTTTTTAATTTTAAGTGTTGAATATTTAATTATTGAATTTTGAATGAGTGAATTATTGAATGAGAGTATTCTAAATTATTGTAATATATTTTATTACAGTTTTGAATAAAAAATTTTTATTTGAATTTTAGGGCAAAATCTGCCAAAGTTTGATTCGATAAATTTTCGATTAAAGCTTTTTCAGCATCATTATAAAGTGTATTCAAATGCTTGTTTATTTGTTTTCCAATCGGGCATTTTGGGTTCGGTTCGTTTTTACTTTGCCCTAAAATATTGCTGTTGTTAACGGCTTTGTAAACCGCTCCCAAATTAATATTCGATGCGTTTTTTGCCAAAAAAGAACCACCGCCCTTCCCCTCTTTGCTATCCACAAAACCATGCTTCCGCAAATTCATTATTTCTTTACGAACCAGCACAGGATTAATATTAATGCTCCCAGCCAGATATTCAGAACTCACCAGTGTACCTTTTGCTTCATCAAGCAAGGTAAGTATATGTAAGGAAATCGAAAATCTGCTGTTATTCATTCTGTAATATTTTTTATTACAGTACAAATGTAAGGACTTTTATTTAACATCAAAATATTTTATGATTTTTTCGACGAATTGTTAGTCGTTTGAATAAGAAGAATAATTAAAGCAGCAGATATATTTTGAATTATAAGTTTACAAACCCATTGATTTGCGCATATTGCAAAAGCATAATGGTTTTGCCATCTTTAATTTCGCCGGTTTTAATCATTTCCAAAGCATTTTTAAAGGGCAATTCTAATACTTCAATGTTCTCTTGCTCTTCGTGATGACCGCCACCTTCGCTCACTTTCATATCTTTTGAATATTCGGCAGTAAAAAAATAAAGGATTTCGGTTACAGAACCAGGCGACATATAAGCTTCAAAAACCTTCTGAACATCCTTAATTTTATAGCCGGTTTCTTCTTCTGTCTCACGTTTAATAGCGGTTTCAGGATTATCTTTATCTAACAAGCCGGCACAGGTTTCGATTAACATACCGCCTGCATTGCCATTGAGGTAAGTAGGCAACCGAAACTGACGCGTAAGAATTACGGTTTGATTTTCTTTGTTGTAAAGCAGAATGGTTGCACCGTTGCCCCTATCATAAGCTTCGCGATTTTGGGTTTCTACGGTACCATCTTTCTTTGTGTATTCAAATGTAATTTTATTTAAGGTATACCAATTATCTGAAAGGATTTCTGTGCTTAAAATTTTAATGTTTTCGTTGTTCATTCGTGATTAGCTTTAAATTCAAATGTATTAATTTTTTAACCGTTGACTGAAGTCAACGGCAATGAAGTGCGTTGTGATAAAACAGGTTGGTAATGCTATCGTTATTAAATCTCATTGCCGCCGTGCTTTAGCAGACGGATTTTAGTTTGCACTCTGGCCGTTTTGCAACCGCCACTACAAGGCACAATTTTTTGTGTATAAACCTGATAGCAGCGAAAATACTTTTAAAATTGCAGCAACCTTGAATGTGCCGTTGTTCTGAGGAACGAAGAACCTGCCATGGATGAAACAGATTCTTCGTTCCTCAGAATGACAGAAGTTTTTAAAAGATTGTAGCGAATAGCAGGAACAAACTTTAACAAAACCTGCTGCCATTGCTTTCCAAATATTAAAAAACCGAACATTTGCCTATTTCGCTTTCAGAAAGGAATTAGCTTTTAAAATTCGTACTTTTGCAGCCGAAATGATTTCAATAAATAATTTAACATTCCTCATTGGCTCAAGAGCCTTATACGACGAAGCGAACTGGCACATTAAACCGGGCGATAGAGCTGGCCTAATTGGCGCTAACGGAACGGGAAAATCGACACTTTTAAAGATAATTGTAGGCGAATATGCGCCAACTTCGGGTACGGTTTCGATGTCGAAAGACTTGAAAATTGGCTATTTGAACCAGGATTTACTTTCTTACGAATCGCATCATAGCATTTTGCATGTGGCCATGGAGGCTTTTGAGCGCCAAAACCAACTGCATGATGAGATTGAGGAATTGCTTAAAAAAATAGAAACGGATTACAGTGAAGAGGTTTTATATAAGTTAAGCGATAAACAGCAGGAATTTGAGGCGCTGGATGGTTATAATATCGAATACAGAGCCAACGAAATTTTAGCAGGTTTAGGTTTTAGCACCGCAGACCAGCACCGTCCGCTGAATACTTTTTCTGGAGGTTGGCGTATGCGGGTAATGCTGGCAAAAATTCTTTTGCAAACGCCTGATATTTTGCTGCTGGATGAGCCGACCAACCACATGGATTTACCCTCTATTAAATGGCTGGAAAATTATTTACAGAGTTTTGAAGGCGCCATAGTCATCGTTTCTCACGATAGGTATTTCTTAGATAAAATTGTAAACAGAACGGTTGAATCGCGTAAAGGAAAATTAACGGTTTATGCCGGAAATTATAGCTTTTATGTAGAAGAAAAGGCCTTACGTGGCGAAATTCAGAAAGGTGAATTTAAAAATCAGCAGGCAAAAATTAAACAGGAAGAGCGTTTAATTGAGCGTTTTAAAGCGAAAGCATCGAAAGCAAAAATGGCGCAATCGCGGATGAAAGCTTTAGATAAAATGGAGCGTATTGATGATGTTGATGACGATAACCCGACGGTAAATTTCAGCTTTAAGTTTACCAAACCATCTGGCCGACATGTGGTTCGTATTGAACATGCAACGAAGCATTACCCAAATGTTCATATTTTGGAAGATGCAGAGGCAGTGATAGAAAAAGGCGATAAAATTGCATTGATTGGAGCGAACGGTAAGGGTAAATCGACCTTATTGAGGATGATTGCCGGAACTGAAAAATTTGAGGGTTTTTGCGAAACGGGTCATAATGTTACCACTACTTTCTTTGCGCAGCACCAGCTGGAATCTTTACACCTCGACAATGCTATTTTAGAGGAACTGCAAGCCTTTGCGCCGAAACATACGGATACCGAATTGCGTAGTATTTTAGGCTGTTTCCTGTTTACGGGTGATGATGTTTTCAAAAAAATCAAGGTATTATCCGGAGGAGAAAAATCTCGTGTGGCTTTGGCAAAATCTTTAACAACAGATTCGAACTTCCTGATTCTGGATGAGCCGACCAACCACCTGGATATTCAATCGGTTAATATTTTGATTCAGGCGCTACAACAATTTGAGGGAACTTTTATTGCGGTTTCTCACGATAGGTATTTCTTAGATAATGTGGCCAATAAAATCTGGTTCATTGAAGGCGAAAAGATTAAACAATACCCTGGAACGTATGCAGAATACGAGGAATGGAACAGTAAACGCGAAATTCCGGTTGCTAAACCGATTCCGGTTAAAATGCCTGAGAAAGTAAAAGAGGCTCCAAAACCTACTACACCGAATGCTGCAAATCAGTTAAAAAAACTGAATGATGAGCTGAAGAAAATCGAAACGTCGATTACAGAACAGGAAGCAACGGTAAAAAATATTGAGGCAGAATTAGCTGATGAAAATGTTTACAGCAAAGCTGATAAACTGGCCGAAGCGAACAAGCGATATCTGGCTGCGAAACAGGATTTAGATAATAGCCAGGCTAAATGGGAAACCTTAGCTGGAGAAATTATGGAACTGGAAGGTTAATCTTTTCCGTCATTGCGAAGCCGATTCTTCAGCGGCTGTGGCAATCTTGTAACATCGAAGCCGCAGATTTTTCTGCGGCTTTTTCTTTTGCCACGGAAACACGGAAGACACGGAAATAAGATTGAAGAATATTTTTTAATTGGTCCATGGAGACACGAACCATGGCTTGAATCTTTTCCGTCATTGCGAAGCCGATTCTTCATCGGCTTTCTTTTGCCACGGAAGCACGGAAGACACGGAAATAAGATTGAAGAATATGTTTTAATTGGTTCGTGGAAACACGAAGCAAGGCTTGAATCTTTTCCGTCATTGCGAAGCCGATACTTCATCGGCTGTGGCAATCTCATAACATTGAAGCCGCAGATTTTTCTGCGGCTTTTTCTTTTGCCACGGAAACACGGAAGACACGGAAATAAGATTGAAAAATATTTTTTAATTGGTCCGTGGAGACACGAACCATGGCTTGAATCTTTTCCGTCATTGCGAAGCCGATTCTTCAGCGGCTTTCTTTTGCCACGGAAACACGGAAGACACGGAAATAAGATTGAAGAATATTTTTAATTGGTTCGTGGAGACACGAACCATGGCTTGAAAAATTCCGTGTAAATCCGTGTTTCCGTGGCAATATTTTATTTTCAATTTACTTCCTCGGCGGCAAATCTTTCAAAATTGGCTAATACTCTGTACTTTTAGCCATGCAAAAACTAATCGCAATACTTTTATTTTTCATCCCCACACTGCTCTTTGCGCAAACCAATAGTTTCACTTACGAAAACAAAATTTATCAGCCGAACATAAAAACAGTACTTTGCTACAATACCAGCCGCGAGCAAAGTTTGCCGGTTATCCAGCTAAATTCAGCAGAAACAATTACATTCTCATTTGATGACTTATTGGGTGGAACGAAAAATTACTGGTATTCAATTGAGCATTGCACCTCAGAATGGCAACCTTCAAGAATATCAACCATCGATTATTTGGGTAGTTTTAATGATGACCGTATGATTAATTACCGTTACTCATCAAACACCACCAGAAAATATACCCATTACGAACAAACTTTCCCAAATAGTCAAATTCAGCCAAAAATTGGCGGAAACTATCTTTTAAAAATTTATCTGGATGGAGATAAAAATCAGCCCGTAATTTCACAACGTTTTTATATTGTGGATAACCAGGTGGCGGTTAGCGCTGAAATTACCAATTCAATGCAGGTTGCTGATCGAAACTCAAAACAGAAAGTAAATTTTACCATCAATCATTCTATACCCATCCCTAACCCTTATCAGGATTTGAAAGCAGTTGTGATGCAAAACTTCAACTCTAACACCGCAAAAGTAAATACACGCCCGTTTTTTGTTCGGCCGAACCAGTTGGTTTATAATGATTTAACAACAAACGATTTTTGGGGAGACAATGAGTTTAGAAAATTCGATACGCGAAGTTTGCGTTATAAAGCAGACAATGTGAAAGATATTTATCGCGACAGTGAATCGGTGAACGTGATGCTTTTTCAGGATGTACCGAGAAATACCGGCGCATTTGCCAATCAATTTGATGAAAATGGAAACTTTTTTATCAAAAATACTGATGGAAGAGATGACAGAACTGAAGCTGAATATATGGGTGTGCTGTTTACGCTTAATGCACCCGCACCAGGCAAAAACGGCGATGCTTATGTAGTAGGTCGGTTTAACAATTATACGTTAGGCAAGGATAACAAACTGCTATATGATGCCAGCAGGAAACAATTTTATGCAAACATCATGCTGAAGCAAGGCTTGTATGATTACGAATATGCATGGTATGATCGCGACACGAAAACCTTGGAGACATTTCCTTTTGAAGGTTCGTTTTTCCAGACAGAAAATACCTATCAAATTTTTGTGTATTATCGTCGCCCGGGCGCTCGTTGGGAAACCCTGGTTGGCTATGCAAACATCAGCAATCGGATTAACGACAGGCGGTAGAATAATTATTAACCATCCCCTTATTGTTACATAAATTTTCTCGAATTTGATAGCGGTTATTTACTTTAGTAATCAGATTATTAAGTAACCGAAATGCTCTAAAAGAGTATGCTAACCATTTATTATGTTCAAGAAAGTTTTTGCTGCTGCATTAATTCTACTTATCTACGGGCAAAATTTCGCTCAAAACCCGCTTAAATCCTATACTCAAAATATCGATGGCACAAAACTTAGCTTTGACATGCAGGCTATCCCCGCGGGAAAATTTCAGATGGGGAACAAGGCAGGCAAAACAGATGAACAACCCATACATGAAGTAAAACTTGATGCTTTTTGGATTGGAAAATACGAAGTAACCTGGAATATTTTTGAACCATTTTTATACCGTGATTTTGAAAAGCAGGCAAGTGTAACAGCTATTCCCGCAGAAGTAGATGCAGTAACCCGGCCCACAAAACCCTACCTTGATATGACTTTTGGAATGGGAAAAGAAAATCAACCCGCTGTGGCCATGACACAGTATAATGCCATTCAATTTTGCAAATGGCTGTATGTACGAACAGGCGTTTTCTATCGCTTACCCACCGAAGCCGAATGGGAATATGCCTGCAGGGCAGGCAGCCATACCAATTACTCTTTTGGGGATGCAGCAACAACGTTAAAAGATTACGCCTGGTATGCAGACAATAGCGACAATAAAACTCATCAGGTTGGTCAGAAAAAACCCAATGCATGGGGTTTGTATGACATGCATGGCAATGTGAGTGAGTGGACATACGATCAATATATCCTCGATTTTTATCAACTGGGAAGAGATAAAATTTCAGAAAACCCGGTTGCCATTCCAGAGAAACTTTATCCAAACACGGTGCGTGGCGGCTCTTTTGATGAAACGCCGGAAAATTTAACCTCATCAGCCAGGCTGCCTTCTGATCCATCATGGAAACAGTTAGATCCACAAATACCTAAAAGCAATTGGTGGTTTCCCGAAGCCCCATTTGTGGGCATGCGCCTGGTTCGGCCAGCTAAAACACCAGGTAAAGCCGAAATTGAAGCCTACTACAACAAACAACCTATTAAAGATTTATAACTAAACCGATCTAAACCCATACTTCAGAAATGAAAAACGAACCAAACACACAAGAAAGACGAGATTTTTTGAAAGCCTCTGCCCTATTGGCGGGAGGAGCGATGTTAAGCAGCATCCCACTTACAGGTGCCTATGCATCAGGCAATGATACCATAAAAATTGCCTTAATTGGTTGCGGAGATAGAGGAACCGGCGCAGCTTTTCAGGCGTTAAGTACAAAATTCAACATTAAACTAGTGGCCATGGCAGATGCTTTTCAAGATCGCCTGGATAGCAGTTTCCAATCGCTAAACACAAAATTTGCAGCAAAAATGGATGTTCCGAAAGAGCGCCAGTTTGTAGGTTTTGATGCTTACCTAAAAGCTATCCCATTGGCTGATGTTGTGCTGTTGGTAACGCCTCCAGGTTTCAGACCCATCCATTTTGAAGAAGCCATTAAACAAGGTAAACATGTTTTCATGGAAAAACCTGTTGCCGTTGATGCGCCAGGCATTAGAAAAGTTTTGGCCGCAGCCGAAATTGCAAAAAGTAAAAAACTTAATGTCGTAGTGGGTTTACAGCGACGTTATCAGGCCAATTACCGCGAAGCGATGAAGCGTGTTCAGGAAGGTGCCATTGGTGATATCGTATCCGGCCAGGTTTACTGGAACAGTGGCGGCGTTTGGGTACGGCCACGAACGGCCAACCAAACCGAAATGGAATATCAAATGCGCAACTGGTATTATTTTAACTGGCTGTGTGGCGATCATATTGTAGAACAACATGTTCATAACATTGATATTGCCAACTGGATTAAGGGCACCCACCCGATTTCCGTTCAGGGAACCGGAAGCAGGGCCTGGAGAACCGGAAAAGATTATGGGGAAATTTATGATAACCATGCGGTAGAATTAACCTACGCCGATGGATCAGTAATCTACAGTCAGTGTAAACATTTCGAAGGTGTTCCAAACCGTGTTGATGAAACTTTCCAGGGTACAAAAGGTAAAATTTACTTATCTGCTGGCAACCAGGCCAAACTTTGGGATTGGAAAGGCAATGTAATTTATAATCATAACACAAAGGGAAACGCCAACCCTTACCAAACTGAGCATGATGAACTTTTCGATGCCATTTCAAAAGGCGAATACAAATTTGACAACGCAGAATATGGCGCACACAGTACCCTGACTGGTATTATTGGTCGCTATGCCACCTATTCCGGACAAACCATAAAATGGGATGAGGCATTGGCTGCGAACAATAGTTTGATGCCAGAGCGCTTCGCCTGGGATGCCAATCCGCAATTGATGCCGGATGCAAACGGACTTTATCCGATTGCGATGCCTGGAAAAACTAAAGTTTTGTAAGTGAACATGATGGTTAAAACCTGGTTTCTTTGTCTGCCTTTCATTTTCAGCTTTTTTCTATTAAACGATCAAAAGCAGTATAAAATCCATGGATTTGCACAGGGAACCGATTATACCATCATATACTACGCAACTGATAGTGTGATTACCAAAAATAGTATCGATAGTTTGCTTGGTAAAATTGATCAATCGATGTCGTTGTACAAAAAAAACTCGCTTATCAGCCAGTTCAATTCTGCAGAACATGAGATAGAAACGGATTTGTTTCTAAATGATGTTTTAAAAAGAAGCTTCGAAATCAATGAAGATACAAAGGGCATTTTCGATATCACGGTTGCGCCTTTAGTTCAAGCCTGGGGTTTCGGCCCGATAGAGAATAACATAGTTCCTAGTGATCAAAAAATAAAATCGATATTGACGTGCGTTGGAATGAAAAATCTGAAGCTGGATAATGGCAAACTAACGAAAACTAAACCTTGTGTTCAAATCGATTTAAATGGAATTGCCCAGGGGTACAGCGTAGATTTAATAGCAGCATACCTGACCAAAAAAGGTATTATAAGTTATGTAGCGGAGTTAGGCGGTGAGATTAGGATATCTGGTCCAAAACCAGATGGAACGCCAATGAAGATCGGCATTGAAGGCCCTGACCAGGATGGAATTCCGGTAATCAGACACATTGCGGTACTTAACAGCGGAGCAATTACCACTTCAGGTAACTACAGGAAGTATCATCAAAACGGAAACAAAAAGTTTTCTCACCTGATTGATACCAAAACAGGTTATCCTATTGAAAATGAAATGATCAGCGTAACTGTTTATGCCAAAAATGCAATCACCGCAGATGGTTATGACAACGCTTTAATGGGTATGCATTTAACGGAGGCCTTAAGTTTTGTAGCCAAACGAAAAGATTTGGAAGCCTATTTTGTTTATCATAAAAAAGATGGTTCTGTTGCAGATACTTTATCAAGCGGATTTAAGAAATTAATAAATTAAGCTGTACACGTAATTAAGCCAACAAATGAAAAGAAGTGAATTTATAAAAAACAGCCTGCTCACTGCATCTGCAATAGCCTCGGGGATTGGTATCACCGATTCTTTCGCAGCTGAAAAAGCTGGCGGCAAAATGGCTGACAAGCCTTTTAACATGGATTACGCCCCACACCAGGGCATGTTTGCGAACCATGCCGGAAAAAATTTCCTCGATCAGATCCAATTCATGTATGATAAAGGTTTTCGTTCTATTGAGGATAATGGATTTTTGGGCAGATCAGTTGATGAGCAGGAAAAGATTGGCAATTTATTAGCTAAACTTGGCATGCGGATGGGAGTTTTCGTGGTTGACGGAGGAGATAACTGGAAAACATCGTTAACAACCGGAAAAAAAGAGTTTAAAGATAAATTTGTAGAAACCTGTAAAAAGTCAGTCGAGGCGGCAAAGCGATGTAATGCCAAATGGTTAACCGTTGTACCCGGGTTTTATGAAAGGAATTTACCTTACGGAAATCAGTTTGCAAACGTAATTGATGCGATGCGGGCAGGTGCCGAAATTTTTGAACCGCATGGATTAATTATGGTTCTGGAAACTTTGAGTGATACGCCCGAACTTTTCCTCCAAAAAACGAATGAAACTTATGCAGTTTGCAAGGCGGTAAAAAGTCCGTCATGCAAAATTCTTTACGATATCTACCACATGCAATGCACCGAGGGCGACTTAATTAAAACCATTGATCGCTGTTGGGATGAAATTGCCTATGTTCAAATCGGAGACAATCCTGGAAGAAAGGAACCAACAACCGGAGAAATCAACTACAAAAACATATTTAAGCACTTACACCGTAAAGGTTACAAAGGTGTAATGGGCATGGAACACGGAAATTCAAAACCAGATAAAGCTGGTGAATTAGCTGTTATTCAAGCTTACCGACAGGAAGATAATTTCTTGTAATTTTTCGAACTCGAGATTGCAAATCCCGACCAATATTCACGACATTTCGAAGGTCGGGATTACAAATCCCGACCAACAATCGATTATAAATCCCAACCAACATTCATCAAAGTGTTAGTCGGGATTTGTAATCCCGACTGTTGAACTACGGATTTGTAATCCGCTATTAAACAAATTTAATGTTAGTCGGGTGTTAGTCGGGATTTGTAATCCCGACTGCTGAACTACGGATTTGTAATCCTACCGTTAGTCGGGATTTGTAATCCCGACTGTTGAACTACGGATTTTCAATCCGCTATCAAACCAAACTAAATCGCAGCGATTAAAAATTAATCGTTTTTCAAAACCCAAACGGAAACACTCCCCGCATCACAATGAAATTCTGCCCAGCCATTTTCATCGATGACAACCTCCTGTTCTCTATGACCTAAAGCATCTACAAAAGTTTTTCCAGCGAAATTTTGTCCGACTTCCATCTTTTTAAATCCTTCATCGCCTGTACTTAGTAATACAGCAATTCCGCTATTTTCATGTTCCTCATCTCCTGCCCTGGTCCAACCTACACAATTTGAATGATCGAAATAATCGCGTTGTTCTCCATAAGAAAGGTTAGCCCTAACTTTGCTCATCGTTTCCAAACCTGGCAAAATCGCTAAATCAATATGTGTATCTTCTCCCTCTGGATTTTTATCATCGTAAATTCCACCATATAAATCTGGGAAGAACAGGCATGGAATTCCTTGCTCTCTTAATAAGATAATGGAATAAGCTATAGGTCTGAACCAAAATTCTACATAACTTTCTAAAGCCTGTAGCGGCTGAGAATCATGATTATCAACAAAGGTAACTGCCAATTCTGGCGAAATAGAAATCAAGGTATTGTCGAAAATGGTACGCATGTCAAATCCATTCCCATCTTTACTGGCGAGGAAGAAATTATGGTGAAGCAGCGAATCGAAAATTTGAGTTTTGCCCTCCATCAACCTGAGATATTCTTCCTGAGATTCGGTATTTTCGACATTCCAGTCTTCAGCAACAATAAAAAACTTACGCTGATATTTCTCTTCCAAATGATCAATCCACTCTTTGATAAAATCAGGATTGATGTGTTTAACTGCATCTAGCCTGAATCCATTGATATTGGTGGTTTCTACCAGCCATTCTCCCCAATATTTAAGTTCCTCAACCACAGCACGGTTTCGGTAATCGATATCGCTAAACATGAGGTAGTCGTAGTTGCCGAGTTCAGTTGAAGGAACCTCTTCAAAACCTTCGCCCACGTGATTTTGGATAGAATAAATGGCTGTTTCTTTTAAATCTTCGGCCCAGTCAACACCACTAAAACATTGATGATCCCAAATAAAAGTTGAATATTTACCTGCCCTGTTCGGGAAGGTGAATTTAGTCCAGGCTTCAATTTCGAAAACATCACTTGTAAATTCGTTCCTGTTATCAGGATTTACTGTTCTAACTGGCACTTTTTCCAGCTCATCGCCACCAGCTTTATGGTTAAAAACAATGTCGGCCAAAGCAGAAATTCCCTGATCTTGCAAAGCTTTTATGGCGTCCATATATTCCTGCTTTGTACCGTAGCGTGTATTAACACTTCCCTTTTGGTCAAATTCGCCTAAATCGAACAAATCGTAAACATCGTACCCAACTGAATAACCACCAGTGCTCGCTTTATAAGCAGGCGGCAACCACACTCCCGTTACTCCAATTTCATTAAGATGCGCAGCCTCTTGTGCTACTTTAGTCCATAAATTTTGTTCTTCGTTATAATACCAATGGAAATATTGTATAATCGTCTGATTTTGCATTAATCTAAATTTTAAGTTAAGATAACATGGATTTAGATTAATTGTTTTATTGGAATTCTTCCTCCAGGGCGCCAAGTATTACTTTCCGAAAATAGGATAGGTAAAAGTTCAAAAAAGATTTTTGGCTGAGAAAATAGCTTTGCGAAATATTGGTGTGGGTAATGCTAAACTTTAATCTAAATCTGCAAAAACATCATCCAATAGCAATTCGAAGCCAGGCAAAACAGATGAGGTGATTGTTTCACTTAAGGTAAATATTTTTGATGGCTGAAATTTGCCCAGATCATTTAAGGTGTAAATTAAAATACTTTGATCGCTTTGACTTACCACCCAATATTCCTTTACGCCAAACTCTTCGTAAACCTGATATTTATGTAGTAATTCCATTTTGGTATTTCCGGGTGATAAAATTTCCACAACAATATCCGGAGCACCGACACAGCCACGAAAATCAAGTTTGCTTTTATCGCAGATAACGCAAATATCAGGTTGTAGCACCGTAAACACATCTTTATCTTCTTTACTTTCTTTTGGAAAACGAACATCGAAAGGTGCACAATAAACTCTACAAGGTTGTTTTTTAAGAAAATTTATTAACGGATTTGAAATGTTTCGGGAAATTTCTTGATGAATTCTTGAGGGTGCAGGACTCATCTTAAAGATTTTCCCTTTAATCAATTCAACCCGGTCATCAAAAAGCCAATTTAAATAGTTTGCGTAGCTGTAAGTTAAAGATGCATCAATATCATTAAATTCCCGAACAGGTTCATTCTTTAAGATAGGATATGGAATCGGATCAGCCATAACCAAATATACTAAAATCTATAGTAAGTTAGAACTTCATTTTTTGAATTCTAACAGCATTCAAGATAGCCAGCAATGCCACACCAACATCTGCAAAAACAGCTTCCCACATGGTTGCCAAACCTCCGGCACCCAAAATTAACACCAGTGCTTTTACAGCGAAAGCCAGCACGATATTTTGTATCACAACATTTTTTGTAGCCTTGCCAATTTTAATTGCTGTAGCAATTTTTGAAGGTTGGTCAGTTTGAATCACAACATCTGCGGTTTCAATGGCTGCATCGCTACCCATTGCGCCCATTGCCATGCCAATATCGCTAATGGCCAATACCGGCGTATCATTAATACCATCACCAACAAAAGCAACTACCCTGGTTTTATCCTGTTTTAGCTCTTCTAACTTTGCCACTTTATCTTCTGGTAGTAAATCGCCGAAGTATGTAGTTAAGCCTAGAACGCCAGCAACTTTTTTAACAATGGATGTTTTATCTCCACTCAACATTACCACCTGTTTTACACCATTGGCATGCAGTTGTTTAATCGCCTCCGCAGCATCTTCTTTTATTTCATCAGCAATTAAAACGTAACCAGCGTATTGACCGTCAACGGCAACCACAACAATACTTTCTTCAATTGTTGCAATTTCAGGATCAAAGCTGATGTTAAATTTTTCGAGAAGCTTCACATTACCAGCAAGAACAGCCTTACCTTTTACTGTTCCCTTCAGCCCCATTCCCGCTATTTCTTCAATATTTTCTGCAGGATGAATTTCATTTTCACCAGTATATTCTACAATTGCTTTTGCAATTGGATGCGTAGATTTAGCTTCAACAGCGGCCAGCAGACTCAACAATTCTTCCTGATTGATCTTACTTTCTACTTTTTGAACCTTAAAAACACCTTTGGTGAGTGTTCCGGTTTTATCCATTACAACGGTATTCAGTTTGGTAATTAAATCTAAAAAGTTGGAGCCCTTAAATAAAATTCCATGCGCAGATGCTGCACCTATTCCACCGAAATAGCCTAGCGGAATCGAAATCACCAAGGCACAGGGGCAGGAAATCACCAGAAAAACCAATGAACGATATAGCCAGGTTTGAAAATGATAATCGCTGCCCAAAACTACGATTGGTAAGGTTACTAAGGCAAGTGCCAAAAAGAAAACAATTGGTGTATAAACCTTCGCAAATTTTCGGATAAATAGTTCAGTTTTGGCTTTCCTGGTCGTGGCATTTTGAACCATTTCAAGGATGCGAGACAATGCACTATCGGCAAAAGCTTTGGTGACTTGTATTTCGATAACTTTATCCAGATTCAGCATTCCAGCTAAAACATTTTCGCCTTTATTGATACTTTTTGGTTTGCTTTCACCAGTAAGCGCCGAGGTATTAAAGCTGCTTTTCTCAGAAAGCATTTCGCCATCCAACGGAACCTTTTCACCTGCTTTAATTTGAATGGTTTCACCAATTTCAACTTTGTCGGGATTGACACTTTCATACTTGCCATTGCGAAGCACGTGAGCAACTTCGGCTCGAACATCAAGCAGTGCAGAAATGTTTCTTTTGGCCCGGTTTACTGCCGCCATCTGAAACAATTCGCCTATGGTATAAAAAAGCATTACGGTTACACCTTCGGGATATTCGCCTATGGCAAAGGCTCCGATGGTAGCAATTGACATTAATGAGAACTCCGTAAAAAAGTCTTTCGCTTTAAATGTTTCCCAAACTTCTTTTAAAACGGGAATACCCACTGGCAAATAAGCCACGATGTACCAATATGGCCTGATGATTTTAAAAGCTTCTAACTTAAAAATATTATCGAAGGCAATGCCAATGAGCAGCATAGCCAAAGTAACTATTGCAGGTAAATAGGTTTTAAGTGATGATGGATCTCCACCATGTTCATGGTCATGCTCATCGCCATTTTCGTGGCTATGGTCATGCTGGTGTTGGTGTGCCTTGCTGGTGCAACAGCTATCTTCTTTATGGTGTGGATGATTCATTTATTTATTTTTTGAAAAGCGCTATATTGCTTTTCGGTTTATTTTTCCTGCTACCATTTCTTCCAGTTTAACATCGCGATAACTTTGTCGGGTCAGGTAGCTAAAATAGGTGTACTGCTTTAAGTTAAATAAACCCGATTGACGCGAAAACCAAAAGCTTTTTCTGCTTTTGTTGTAGCAAAAAGCGGGACTTAAAATGCGATGAAGTGCTAAACTCTCATTTGCAAAGCTTATAAAAACATTAGCCTTTTACCAAAATTAACGCTTTATTCTGAATCATTCTTAATAATCAAAATTTTTACAAGCACACAATAAAAGATGTTAAAAAATGTTAATACTGTAATAAGATTCAAAAACCATGAAATCCTTAAAATTCCATTTCTCGCCTGCCGAATTCATCAGACGCCTCGGTTTAGCAAAAATTTACTACTGGTTTAACAAGTAATATTCTTAATATATTGTTCCAGTATTAATTAGTATTTCATAAATTTCGCTGTTATAACTAACTTAATTAAGCGAATGAAATACCAAAATTTGAAAAGATACTTTGCGGCACTGGGTATAGTCGCTGCTGGCTTTTCTGCAAATGCACAAACCACCAAAAAATTTATCGACCCTGCAAACATGGATTTATCCGTTAAGCCTGGCGATGATTTCTATACCTATGCAAGTGGCACATGGGTAAAAAACAATCCTGTTCCGGCAAAAGAAACACGCTGGGGTTCATTCAACGAACTTCGTGATTTCAATATCAACGCGGTAAAATCGCTTGTGGAAGAAGCTGCTGCTGATAAATCTGCACCGGCAGGATCAGTAAAACGCCGTGTTGGCGATTTCTTCGCCGCAGCAATGGATACTGTTGCCATCGAAAAATTAGGCTACACGCCAATTAAAGCTGACTTAGAAAAAATTAAGCAAATTAAAGATGTTCAGGGCGTTTTAGATCAGGTTGCTTACATGCGTGTGAGTGGCATTGGTAGCCCAATGTTCGGCCTTGGTGTTGGTCAGGATCGTAAAAACGTTAACAAATACATGGTTAACATTGGCCAGGGTGGTACTACTTTGCCAGATCGTGATTATTATTTGAAAGATGATGCCCGCAGTGTCAAAATCCGTGAAGCTTACGATACTTACATTACTACCTTATTTTCTTTAACAGGAAGTACGCCGGAAGAAGCAAAACAGAAGGCTGCAACAGTTTTCAAAATTGAAAAACAGTTTGCCGAAGCACAAATGAGCCGTTTGGAAATGCGTGATCCTTATGCAACTTATAATAAATTAACAGTTACAGAACTGAACAGCAAAACACCGGGAATAAACTGGTCAACTTATTTAACCAAGTTTAAAATTAAAGGGCAAGATACGTTATTGGTATCATCGCCGAAATTTATGACTAGCCTTGATGGCATGTTAAAATCGGTTTCTGTTGCTGATTGGAAAACTTACCTAACATGGAACGTATTAAAAAGTTCTGCAGGCAGTTTGAGCTCGCCGTTTGTTAAAGCAAGTTTCGCATTTACACAGGCACAAACCGGTCAAAAAGTGCAAACGCCTCGCTGGCAGCGCATGTCATCATTAACTGATGGCACCATTGGCGAGTTATTAGGTCAGCTTTATGTGGCTAAATATTTCAAACCTGAAGCAAAGGCCCGTATGGACGCCATGATTGTGAACTTACGTAAAGCATTCGAAATCAGGATTAAAGGTTTGGAATGGATGAGTGATGAAACCAAGAAAAAAGCGCTTGAAAAACTTGCAGCTTTCGAACCAAAGGTAGGTTACACCACCAAATGGGAAACTTATACTGGTTTAAACATCAACAGAGCTACTTACTTTCAAAACCTTCGTAACGCCAGCGTTTGGGGTTACAATGAAAACGTAAACAGATTGGGTAAACCAGTTGACCGCACCCGTTTCGGTATGACGCCGCCAACGGTAAATGCTTCTTATAGCCCAACAATGAATTCAATTACCTTCCCTGCCGGAATTTTACAATTTCCATTCTTTGATCCAAATGCGGATGATGCTTTGAATTATGGCGGTATTGGCGCAGTAATTGGTCATGAAATGAGCCATGGTTTTGATGATAGCGGAAGCCAGTATGATGCCAAAGGAAACCTAAAAAACTGGTGGACTGCTGAAGACCGCAAAAAATTTGAAGAAAAAACCAAAGCTCTAGGTGAGCAATTTGATGCATATACAGTATTAGATACCGTTCATGTTATCGGTAAATTAACAATGGGCGAAAACATCGGCGATTTAGGTGGTTTGAATGCAGCATACACCGCTTTCAAAATGACTAAACAAGGTCAAAGCAATGAGAAAATTGACGGTTTTACACCAGATCAACGTTTCTTCTTAGCCTGGGCACAAGTTTGGAGAGGCAATATTTTACCAGAAAGTGCTGCTCAGTTGATTAAAACCGACCCACACTCGCCTGGACCATACCGTACCATTGGTGCACCAGTAAATATGGATGCATGGTACAATGCATTTGATGTAAAACCTGGTGATAAATTGTACAAAAAACCAGAAGACAGAATTAGAATGTGGTAGTTTTAAGGTTAAGATTTTAAGGTTTAGGGTGAAGGGGTTTCATAAATCCATTAACACCTCAAAAGTTTTCATCCCAGAGAGGAACATCAAACCTATAATGCAAACGTCCCGATTATTCGGGACGTTTTTTGCGTTGAATTAATGACCGTCAATTCTGAAATTCCTAATTATCATTCTATCTTTGAGAAATTTAAGTTCCCTTCGCATGAATTCTATCGCCAAATCATTCTTTATCATAGCCTTGTCGTTTACCTCCTTATCCGGCTTCGCTCAGAATAACTTAATAAGTTTAGATGCGCTGATTAACAAGACCGATCCGGCCTGGCCTTTGGTAAAAAAATGGATCGAGTCTGCTAAAAATAAAGTAGAAGTTTTACCCGTTGATTCGGCGAAGGCAAAGGAAACTTTATATAACGCCCAGGTATCTACTTACGCAACTTTAGGCTCAGTAATTTATAATACTGGTGGTATTATGGTTGATAATGGCTGGATCAGGATTTTAGGATCAGGTAGCGAGCGGTTAAGCAGAGATGTTGCCAGCTGGAACAAGGAGAAAACAATAAAAGAATATGGCGACAAAATTCCTTATTTGTTAATCGCTGACGATGCCATTGGTGGCTTTTTCGCCATTAATTATGGTGGCTTGGGACCAGATGTAAAAAATGTTTACTATCTCGAACCGAACACTTTAACCTGGCAACCGCTTGGTGCAGGCTACGGAGAGTTTTTAGTTTTTTGTTTTGATAGCGATCTTAATAAATTTTACAAAGGTTTACGCTGGAGCAGCTGGGATCAGTTTATTGCAAATCTGGATGGCACTAAAACTTACAGTTTCCGCCCCTATTTATGGCAAAAAGATACTGATATAGAAAAAAGCAGCAGAAAGCTGGTTGGTATAGAGGAAATGTACCGTTTCAACATTTTAAAATCCAAAGAGCTTAATGCCGATGCAGGCATAAAAAAAGATGATTCAAAACAGTAAATGAACGGATTCGGCGGAATGAAACTGAATGAAAGTTAGGCGTATTTAGCTTGGGTTTTCTTTGGTAGCTTGGCTAAAACCAATGCTCTCGATTCTGCCACTCTTGCTTTTAACTCTTTATCGTTTAAAACATCAAGATTTTCAACCTGAATCCATTGCCGTTTGGCCAAATGATACGCCTGGGCAATTCCATCCCTGGCAGTTAATGCGTCGAAATCATCCGGATTACATTTGATAGAAAAGCTGCTTCCAGTATCAACATCTGCAATAACAAAGATTTTTTCCGCTATCATAAAACATAGGTGATCCCATTTCATGCCCTCAGTTGTGCCCGGCAGACTTAAACAATATTCTCTGAAAGATTCGATATCCATTTAGGGTTTAGGGTTTAGGGTTTAGGGTTTAGGGTTTAGGGTTTAGGGTTTAGGGTTTAGGGTTTAGGGTTTAGGGTAAACAATGCCGAATTTCACTATGTTTGCAAAATTGTAATTCTAAACGAAAGTAGTAATTCTCACAAGAATCTTGAAATCTCATCATCTTATTAATCCTGATCAAACTCCTTTGCAAATGAATATTATTACCCCAACTGCCGACGGTTCAAATACACTCTACAATGAAACCATTGGCGAACACTATCATAGCAAACATGGTGCTTTACAAGAAAGCAAACATGTTTTTATTGATGCAGGTTTAAAGTTTGCTTCGGCAGGAAAGTCAGATATTTCGATTTTGGAGGTTGGTTTTGGCACAGGCTTAAATTTTATATTAAGTTTCGAATATTGTACTCAAAATAACATCAAACTGGATTATACCAGTATTGAAGCCTATCCTTTAACGCTTGATGTAATTAACCAAACCGGTTATGCAGCATATGTTGCTCCTGAAATCTGGAATGACTTTACAACAAATTATGACCAGGCTTTAATAAAACCTCAAAATATATCTTCGTTATGCACTTTAGAAATTCCTCACACTACATTGGCAGCATTCAATGCTGATAAGAAGTTCGATGTGATTTATTATGATGCTTTTTCGGTGCAACATCAACCCGAAATGTGGAGCGATGAAATGATAACGCATGCTTGCAGTTTCTTAAAGCCGGGAGGCACTTTTGTTACCTATGCCATAACCGGAAAACTTAAACGTGCTGTGAAAGCAAATGGTTTTACCATTGAAAAGTTATCCGGAGCACCTGGAAAAAGAGAAATGTTAAGAGCAGTGAAAGCACTGGATTAATAGCTAAAGGAATTTTTATGAACGCCATGGCTGGAAAACTTACATAGTAGCCAGCACCGGTGTATTTAAACCTGGGTGTAGCGGCACCCTTTTAACTATAATCTTGAGCTTCAGCGAAAGATAGTTAAAAGGTATAGCGAAACACGGGCCTGATGCAAAAATGGAACGGTGAGTTGCTTTCCAAGCTTTTTAAATTATTTCTGACAAAAAACAGACTGCCTAAAGAAAACCAGGCTTTGCTTTGTATTGTTAAACCATGAATAAATTGCATATCATGGAAAAACGAATTTTAGGTAAAACAGATTTAAATATTGCGCCCATTGTATTTGGAGGAAACGTTTTCGGCTGGACAATTGACGAACAAAAATCATTTGAAATATTAGACCACTTTATTGGAAGCGGTTTCAATTTTATAGATACTGCCGATGTTTATTCGCGTTGGGTGCAGGGAAACAAAGGTGGCGAATCGGAAACCATTATTGGTAACTGGCTGAAAAATAACAACAAGCGTCAGGAAGTTGTTATTGCAACCAAAGTTGGTTCAGACATGGGAAGTGGTAAATCATTGCGAAAAGATTATATCATTAATGCTGTTGAGCACTCATTATCACGTTTACAAACCGATTACATCGATTTATATTTTTCGCATTTTGATGATGAAACAACGCCTGTTGAAGAAACTCTAAGTGCTTACGAAACTTTGATTAAAGATGGCAAAATCAGATGGATTGGTGCTTCAAACTTTTCGGCAGATCGATTGAAAGAATCGTTATTGGCTTCGGTAAACCATAATTTACCGCGATACGATGTTTATCAACCAGGCTATAATTTGTTTGACCGTGAGGAGTTTGAAAGAGATCACGAAAAAATTTGTCTGGAACATGGTTTAGGCGTAATTACCTACTATTCTTTAGCCAGTGGCTTTTTAACCGGAAAATACCGCAGCGATGATGATTTAAAGAAAAGTCAGCGAGGTGGTGGCGTGAAGAAGTTTTTAACAGAGAGAGGTTTTAAGATTTTGAAAGCTTTGGATGAAGTGGCGGCTAAACACCAGGTAGAGCAAGCTTCGGTAGCATTAGCATGGTTAATTTACCACCCATCCATTACGGCCCCCATTGCCAGTGTAACTGATTTAACCCAGTTAAAATCATTTACCGAGGCTGCCAATTTAAAACTGACCGCCGAAGATATTTCACTTTTAGATAAAGCTAGTATCTATTAAAAATCATCCATTATATTTAAATGCCCGATTAATAAAACAATTAATCGGGCTTTACGGATCGCCAGTAGTTTTACTCTCCTTATCTGCTATAAATATCATATATTTTGTTGGTCTGCCCCTATTATCTTCAACTGAAAGAATTTTTACTTCTATACTATTCTTTCTATAGGTATTCTTTGAAATGGTTAGATTTAAATTTTTCTCTGAACTACTTTTATAGCGTTCAAAATTCATCTTATTTTGTAACTGATTCTCCATTAAAAAGACTTCTTGTTTAGATGTGGGATAGAGCAATATTCTAACAATTTTTTTCTTTTCTATCGCAAACCATAATCGCTCATTATTTTTCGTATACTCGAACTCTTTTAATTCCTGTTCAGGCGCATCAGAAACCAATTTTTCTGAAATTTTCCATTCGTTATTTTTAAAGTAAATGGAAGCTTTTTTCAAAGATTGTGATTGGTATAGTTTAATCACATCCAACAATAGTGGCATAGATTTCTCTTGACTATGAGATTGAAAAGCATGAATAAAACCTAAAACTAATAGCAGTAAAATAGAACGCATTTTATGAATCTGGAAATAAAAATTATAACATTTCAACAAAATATGAAATATAAATTCATTTAGAAATAATCCATTATATTTAAATGCCCGATTAATAAAACAATTAATCGGGCATTTTGTATTAAACAGGATTAAAATGCCATGAGAGAAAAACTGACCTTCCTACCCAAGTTAGCACTTGTACTTTTTTGTTTAATTAGCCTAACTTACATCGCAATTTTAGGTCAAACCTTACTGGCCCCGCTCCTCTTTTCCTTTTTGATGGCGATTTTATTGCTCCCGGTTGGTAATTTTCTAGAGCAGCGATTCAGATTCAAACGAAGCCTATCTACTATTGTAGCCGTAATATTAATGATTGCAGTAATTGGCGGCATTATCTATTTCTTTGGAAATCAATTGAGCGATTTATGGGCAGATTGGCCACTTTTGAAGGAAAAGGCAAATGTTTCTTACCATGAATTACAGCAATGGATCTCAAAAACCTTTCATGTAAATTCTGAAAAACAACTCGCTTATTTAAACGATAGCACCGAAAAAGCCTTGGCTACCAGTGCAGCCATTGTAGCCACTACATTGGCAACATTGTCGTCAACCTTGTTATTTTTAGGATTCACATTGTTGTTTACATTCTTTATTTTAAATTATAGAAGGGTACTCTTTACCTTTTTAACTTCGGTTTTTAAAGAAGAGCACAAAGAGAAAGTAACTGAAATTGTTAGTCAAATTCAGTATATCATAAAAAAATACATCATCGGTTTATTTTTGCAAATGTTAATTGTAACGGTTTTAATGATTGCCGTTTTAAGTTTACTTGGTGTTAAATATGCTGTTCTATTAGGATTAGTAGCAGGAATTTTTAACGTAGTTCCGTATCTGGGAATATTTTTCGCCTTATTGGTAAGTTGCTTAATCACTTTTGCAACAGCTGGTGCTGGAAAGGTATTGCTGGTTTTGATTGCCTTTATTGGTGTCCACGCGATAGATGGAAATATCCTGATGCCGCTTGTAGTGGGTTCTAAAGTTAAAATAAATGCCTTGTTTGCTTTTATTGGTATTGTAGTTGGCGAAATGATTTGGGGTATTTCGGGTATGTTTTTATGTATCCCTTACCTGGCCATGCTGAAAATTATTTTTGATCGTGTGGATACGCTAAAACCGTGGGGCATTTTAATGGGCGAAGAACACAAACCCGAGAAAAAGAAACGTGTTTACCGCATCACAAAAAAGATTAAATTAGAGGAAAAAGATTAATTGATGCCTGAAAATAGGTCGCCTCATATTTTAAGTACATCTGCCAATTTGCTTGGGATATGTTTCATCGTACTCACTTCTTTGAAAAAACTAAACCTGGTAGATGATTCCTTAATCGATGAATTTGCCGTTGCAGCGGTGATGTGTTTTATGACAAGTTGCATCTTATCTTTCATCTCCATGCGAAGAGAAAGAAATGAAAGCCAGAAGCTGGAGAAAATTGCTGATTTTGTGTTTTTATCAGGATTGATCATTCTTTTTGTAGCTACAATTTTAATTGCTTTCAACCTGATCTCGTAATGTTATCGTCAGGCTTAAGTAGGTTATATCAGATTTATGAAACCCTTATTCGTTTTACTCATTGTTTATGTGGCATTGTTGGCTTTCGGTAGCCATAGCACATTTGATAAAGGAAACATATTTGCCGGTAACATTGCCATGAGCGTGATGTTGCTCTTTACAGCCATTGGCCACTTTAAGTTTAAAACTTCAATGGCGGCAATGATTCCACTATTCATACCTAAAAAAGTAGAAATTGTAATCCTTACGGGTATTCTTGAGATTCTTTTTGCTTTAGGCTTAGCTTTTGAACATACACGTTATTACACCGGCATTGCACTGATTGTATTCCTTTTATTCATTCTACCTGCAAACATTTATGCCGCAAAACATAAAATCAATTACGAAGATTTATATAAACCTGGCCCGGGTTTAAAATATTTGTGGTTCAGAATTCCTTTTCAGCTTTTCTTAATGGCTTGGGTTTGGTACTTTAGCGTTCGATAAATACTACAATATGCCTAATAACCCAATTCCTGCAACTGCCAATAATCCTGCTGATGCCTTCAACCGCCTGCTTACTGTTTTAGATACCTTGCGTACGCAATGCCCATGGGATAAAAAGCAAACAATGGAAACCTTAAGACACCTCACCATTGAAGAAACTTATGAATTAAGCGACGCGATTTTAGAAGGTGATTTAAATGAAATAAAAAAGGAATTAGGCGATGTAATGATGCACCTGGTTTTTTATTCGAGGATTGCTTCAGAAACCAATGATTTTGATATTGTTGATGTACTGAATGGCGTTTGCGATAAATTAGTCAACCGTCACCCACATATTTACGGGGATGTTGAGGTGCAAAATGAGGAAGATGTGAAACGTAACTGGGAACAGATAAAGTTAAGAGAGGGCAATAAATCTGTTTTGGCTGGAGTTCCGGCTTCTTTACCGGCATTGGTAAAAGCATCACGCATTCAGGAAAAAGCCCGCGGTGTTGGTTTTGATTGGGAAGATAAAAGTCAGGTTTGGGAAAAGGTAGAGGAAGAATTACAAGAGTTTAAAGCAGAATTTAATGTTGCAGATCACAGCGCTATTGATGTAGAAAAAGCAGAGTCGGAGTTTGGCGATGTACTTTTCTCTTTGATCAATTATGCAAGGTTCATCAATATCAATCCTGAAAATGCGCTGGAAAAAACAAATAAAAAGTTCATCAAACGTTTTCAGTACCTGGAAAGCAAGGCCCAGGAGAACGGGAAAGCTTTAGCAGATATGACCCTGGGTGAAATGGATATTTACTGGAACGAGGCGAAAAAATTATAAACATGGCTACTACAGAAAACGAAAATCAGCTTCCGAAAAACTTAAAAAACATTATTACTTTCAATGTTACCGCCACAAATTCTGTTGATGGCGGAATTATCCCCTGGGTAAATATTGGCAAGGCCAATGAGGATATATTAAATTTATTAGATGCCGATGAAATTGTAATTCCTGAACATGAAATCACCGTTTCAATTGATCATCCTTTAGCCACACCAACCTCATTTAATTTATACTCATCTATTGGATTTTCAAGAAAGCTGTTACTGATAGAAATCAGGGAGAAATTTTTAGCCTTATCGCAAATAGCTGACGAATCATTTGATATTTCTGGTTTGGATTTAGTTGCGCTAGATGTGTATCAAACTAATGCGGGTAAAATAGAAATCATTTTGGATATCGATTTTTAATAGAAAACCCCATCAACATAATACCATTTTCCATCTTCGAGTTTGAAATTCGATTTTTCGTGCAACACCTCTGTTTGGAATTTTTTATTTAGATAATAGGCCTTGAATTCTACCTGATCAAAAAACGTGGAAATAATTTCGAGTTTAAGCCACCTGGTATTTTTTGCACTCATCAAATAAGCTTCTTTAGCATTCCCTTTGCGTTTGCTTGCATGTGTGGTTTCAAACAGATAAGCTGCATCTGCCATTACAAATGCCGAATACCTCGAACGCATCAAGGTTTCAGCAGTTGGCGCAATACTCGCTTTTAAATGGTATGGTTGACAACAACGCTCATAAGGCAATCCGGTTCCGCAGGGACAAATCATCATTCTATTTTCAGGTATCAACAAAATTAGGATTAAATATTTGCTCTGCTAAAATTTCCGTAAAATTGCAGCTAAAACCATGAGATATTTCTTTCACATCGCCTATCAGGGGCAACACTATAATGGATGGCAAAAGCAGCCAGGTGCGATTAGTGTGCAGGAAGTTATCGAGAAAGCACTATTCAAAATTTTCAAAAGCAACATTCCGATAGTTGGATGTGGAAGAACGGATGCCCATGTCCATGCCAGTCAGTTTTTTTTTCATGCAGATATTGAAGTAAAATTTGACTTCGATTTACTTTACCGGTTAAATAAAACTTTACCGCAAAACATTGCCATTTTTGATATCATTGAAATGGATGGATTGCCTCATGCCCGCTTCGATGCAGTTCAGCGCAAGTATGATTATTTCCTGCATACCTACAAAGATCCGTTTCTGGCCAATCAAAGTTCGTTTTATTTAGAAACCGAATTCAATCTGAATAATATGAAAAAGGCTGTTGATCTTTTACCAAAATATAAAGATTACAGGGCTTTTTGCACACAGCCAAACAAATACGAACATACAATTTGTAATGTAATGGAAGCCGATCTATTTATAAATGCAAAAGCCGACAGGATACGTTTTCATATCGCGAGCAATCGTTTTTTAAGTAAAATGATCCGAATTTTAATGGGAAAACTGATCAAAATTGGGCAAGGCGAATTGTCGCTGGATGAATTTGAAAATCTATTGATCAGCTTAGAAACGCCTCGAACTTTAGATCCAGCTCACCCAACAGGTCTTTATCTCTCGAAGGTAACTTACCCTTATCTAAATTTAGAACCGAGAACCGAGTTTTTAACGGCAACTCAAGGAACAGATTGGTTTTCGGTGAAGGTGTAGCGCTTTGAACCTGAGTTTCGTTTTACGATTAAACAATTACATAATTATGAAACTATTCGCCTACATTATTTTTGCAGCCTTATTGGGCATTCTTGGCTGTAAAAAGAAACATCTTGAAAACGATTCGAATATTGAATTCGCATTGAATCAATCCAAAACAATTAATGATGCCACCTTTACAGTTTCCAATATTACCGATAACCGTTGTCCAATAAATGCTGACTGCATTACGGCTGGTAAAGCCGAGGCCTATTTAACTGTAAAATTAAAAGGAGAAACAAAAGATTTAACTTTATGTATTGGTGGCGATTGTAACCGATCTGGCGTATCAGACCAACAAACTTTCACTATTGCGAGCACCAATTATAAGATAAAACTACTTGAAGTAAGTCCGTACAACAATTTTGAAAAGGCTGTAGTGAAAAAGACAGTAAAGTTGCAGATCGTTAAAATGTAATTGCACATTGTCATAGAAAACAAAAAACCTCTTCAAGTTACAACTCGAAGAGGTTCTATATTAGATTTTTGCCTTAAGCTTCAGCTCAATTAAGCATCAATTTTTGCATATTTTGCGTTACGTTCAATAAATTCTCTACGTGGAGCAACTTCATCACCCATTAACATTGAGAAAGTATGGTCGCATTCTGCTGCGCTTTCTATGGTTGCTTGCAATAACGTACGGGTAGCAGGATTTAAGGTTGTATCCCAAAGCTGCTCGGCGTTCATCTCACCCAAACCTTTATAACGTTGAATGTGTACGCTATCTTCTTTACCGGCTCCTTTTAAACGTTGTACAGCAGCATCGCGTTGTACATCGTTCCAGCAGTATTCAAACTCTTTACCTTTTTTAACCTGATAAAGTGGTGGCGATGCGATATAAACATAACCTGCTTCGATTAAAGCCCTCATGTAACGGTAGAAAAATGTTAAAATCAAAGTCGTAATGTGTGAACCATCAATATCAGCATCCGTCATGATTACGATTTTGTGATAACGAAGTTTAGTCATGTTCAAAGCCTTATCATCTTCCGGTGTACCAATGCTTACGCCAATAGCGGTAAACATGTTTTTAATCTCATCATTTTCGTAGATTTTGTGCTCCATCGCTTTCTCCACATTCAAAATTTTACCTTTCAAAGGTAAAATCGCTTGAATATTTCTATCGCGACCTTGTTTGGCGGTACCACCCGCCGAGTCACCCTCTACTAAATAAATTTCACATTTTTCAGGATCACTGTCAGAGCAATCGGCAAGTTTACCTGGCAAACCAGATCCACCCATTACACTTTTGCGCTGAACCATCTCGCGAGCTTTACGAGCCGCAGCACGGGCAGTAGCCGCCAAAATTACCTTATTGATAATCATCCTGGCCTCTTTCGGATTTTCTTCCAGGTAAATACCCAAAGCCTCTCCTACGGCAACGTCAACTGCACCCATTACCTCACTGTTACCCAGTTTGGTCTTGGTTTGTCCTTCAAATTGCGGCTCCTGAACCTTTACTGAAACCACTGCAGTTAAACCTTCTCTAAAGTCATCACCAGTGATTTCCATTTTCAGGTTTTTTAACAAGCCCGATTTATCAGCATAAGCTTTTAAAGTACGTGTTAAACCTCTACGGAAACCAGCAATGTGTGTTCCACCTTCGTGGGTATTGATGTTGTTTACGTATGAGTGAACATTTTCCGAATAACTATCATTGTATTGGAAAGCCAATTCAACCGGAATACCGTTTTTGATTCCTTCGATATACACGGGATCAGGAAGGAAAGATGCTCTCGTTCCATCTAAAAACTTCACAAATTCTCTTAAACCGCCTTCTGAGTGAAATACTTCAGATAGAAATGATCCATCTTCCAACACTTCACGTTCATCAGTTAGTGTTAACGTAATGCCCTTATTCAGGAAAGCTAATTCACGCAAACGACTTGCTAATGTATCGTATTTATATTCAGTTGTTTGTGTAAAAATGGTAGCATCTGGACTGAAAGTTACAATGGTACCACGTTTATCAGTAACACCGGTTTCCTTAACATCGTATAATGGTTTACCAATGTTGTATTCCTGCATCCAGATTTTACCTTCACGGTGAACCTCTGCCTTTAAATGTGTAGATAAGGCATTTACGCAACTTACCCCCACACCGTGTAAACCACCAGAAACCTTATAGGTATCTTTATCAAATTTACCACCTGCGTGTAAAACCGTCATTACGATTTCAAGCGCTGATTTATTTTCTTTTTTATTGATACCGGTTGGAATACCACGACCGTTATCTTCTACTCTTATTGAGTTTCCTTCTAAAATCCTAACATCAATCGTATCTGCATGACCAGCTAAGGCCTCATCAATTGAGTTATCTACAACTTCGTATACCAAATGGTGTAAACCTTTAACACCAGTATCACCTATATACATCGAAGGGCGCTTACGCACCGCTTCTAAACCTTCTAAAACCTGTATATTATCTGCCGAATAATTTGACTTTAAATCTTGTTCTTCGCTCATATATTAATTAAAAACTATAAGTATCAAAAATACGGAAATTTTGGCACATACACTAATATGTGGATAAGTTTTGACCTGTTAATAGATTGACGAATAGTTGTCTTTAAGTTGTTTAAATGAGGTTTGAAATGCAAAATCTGCATTTTAATTATGGCTGCTATCAAGGCTGCGTCACGGCAGGATGCAGCGGACATAATTGTATTTTCGCCCAATGCTTTCATCTACAAAACATCCCATCGGGACGTTTCCTCGGTATAAAAAAACGTGTTTTTTTCGTTTCGTTCCGTAAGAACGTTTGATGGTTTGCACCATGCAACTGCAAATTTAAGCACCGGCTGAGCCATTTAAACCCGATATAAGCGAACACGGAGCAAGCAGCTTTTTCAGCTGTTTGTGTAGTAAAGCGGTTAGCGGGAGTAACTGTTAACATAAATTACTGCATTTGCTTTTCAAATAATATTTGGCAATTAAACTTCGTTATGGAAACGGTAAACGATTATTATTGAAAAGTTTATGCTTTAAAACTATTATTGCATACTTAATTATCATTTTTATCTTTGCTAAAATTTATTAAACAATAATGGAAAGAAGAACCTTTAAAACCTTTGGTTTATTTGCTACAGCTGCATTAATTACAGCTTTTTCTGCATGCCAAAACAAAGAAGCTAAAACAACTGAGACTAAAAAAACAGATAGCACTACCGCAACAGTAGCACCTAGCGAGAAAATTGTATATGTAAATTCAGATTCATTACTTACGAAATATGAATATTTCAAAGATTTGAAAGTGAAATTTGAAGGCAAAACCAAAAATGCTCAGGCAGATATGCAAGCTAAAGGTCAGGCTTTCCAAAGAGAATTGGCTCAATATCAACAATCGGCACAAACTTTATCAGCCGATCAACGTAAATCTACAGAAGAGCGTTTAGGACGTAAGCAACAAGAATTACAAGCTTACCAACAAAATGCTGGTGCGGCTTTACAAAATGAGCAGGCAGCTGAAAACGAAAAACTTTACGATAAAGTGGCTGACTATTTGAAAGGTTATGCGAAGGAAAAAGGTTATAAAATGGTATTAACTTACTCTAAAGGCAATAGCGCAATTTTATTTGCTGATGAAACTTTAGATGTAACTTCTGAAGTGATTAAAGGCTTAAATGCGCAATACACTAAAAAATAATCAAATAAAAACTTTAAAGAAATGCTCCGATAATCGGGGCATTTTTTTTGCTTAAATTTTAGCATGGAGAATACACAACACGAAAAATTTATGAGAATGGCCATTGCGCTATCTGTACAAAACGTTACGGAAAGCATAGGCGGACCATTTGGGGCAGTTATTGTAAAAGACGGGGAATTTATTGCAGGTTCTGCAAATAAAGTAACCTCAACAAATGACCCCACCGCCCATGCAGAGGTTTCGGCAATTAGATTAGCCTGCCAGGAATTAAATACGTTTGATTTAAGTGGTTGCGTAGTTTACACCAGCTGCGAGCCCTGCCCGATGTGTTTAGGCGCAATTTACTGGTCGAGAATTGAAACCATTTATTATGCCAACACCAAAGTTGATGCTGAAAATATTGGCTTTAGCGATAAATTTATTTATGATGAATTGGATAAGCCTATGGATAAACGTTCCTTACCTGTGGTACAAATGATGCGTGATGAAGCAATGGAAGCGTTTTCGTTATGGGGTGATTCGGCTATGAGAATAGATTATTAGAAAATGGGTTCAGTAAGGAATACACTGAACCCATTTTTTATTATTTACTGGTTTCTTTCGGTAATAACAAACCAACCATTGAATCAATTTCTTTTACTACACCATCATCCGAACCAGAAAAACCAATGGCTTTAAATCTAATATTTCCATCGCCATCAATGATAAATTTGGTTGGAATGCCCTCTACTTTATAAGCACTTACAATATCAAATTTTGATGGATCTTTAGTGTTTTTAGTATCATACAAAACATTAAAATTCAGTTTTTTCTCCGCAACAAAATCAGTCACAACTTTTTCTCTGTTTTCTTCGTTTTGCCATGTGTTAACAAACAAAAACACCACATTTGGATTAGTTGAATATTTGGCAAGCGCCTTCTGCATACCTGGGAAAGAAGCAACACAAGGCCCGCACCAGGTTGCCCAGTAATCTAAAATAACCACTTTACCTTTGAAATCCGACAGGCTAACCTTCTCTCCTTTTAAGTTAACAAGTGAAAACGCAGGCGCAGGAATGTTAATCATCTTTTTTGTCCATTCTGCTTTAGCTTTTTCTAAAGCCTCTTTCTCTAAATTTGAAGCATATGTTTCATAGGTGCCTGGTTTTTTTAATTTCGTGTAGAGCATTTTAAATTCGCGTTTTAATGAATCGCTTGCTTTGCCATCCTTAAATAGTTTTTCTGCTTCCACATAAGCCTTTTCATCTTGTCCGTTTTTTATCAGGTAAGTCACTAAACGACCAGATCCATCAGGAGAAGGGCCTGATAACTCAATAGCCTTTTCCTGTAGCGACAAAGCTTCTTTAAAATTGCCTTGATGGTATTGCAACAAAGCATAAGTGTCAGCATACATGCCCCAGGTTCTATCCAAGGTTTTCAAATAATCTTCTTTTGTATTATAAGAAGCTGGTTTTTGATCGTTTTTTGCTTGTTCAACCAATGCTAATGATTCTTTTGAAAGTTTCGTAGCAAGTTCGATGTTTTCTTTCTTCTCTGCTGATGGCCATGCAAATGAATTATAAAGCCCCGCTCTTGAAAGTTTGCTGTCAATTTTATTGGCATAAAGCTCAAACTTTTCATAGTTTTTAGCCTTACTTGCGGCAGAGGCAAGAATGTTATACACCGAATTTATTTTATTCTGATCCGCTTTCTTGGTCAGGTCAAATTTATATTTCGCAATCAATTCATTTGCTTTTTGCTCCTGCAGGTTAAAATCTTTTGTGGCGTAAAGGCTGTTCATATCCTGGCCATAGGCATAGTTACCAGCTGGAAATTTTTTTAAGGTAATGGCTTTAACTGAATCTGCCTGCGGCTTTTGCTTTAGCAGGGTATAAAGTGAAGTTGTAGCAACCAAATCTTCTTCCTTAGGATCTTTAATGTTTGCCAAATTTTTAATCGTCTCATTAATCAGTTTTGTACCTACCTCTTTATCGGCCTTGTACTCCATCGACAAATAAGAAGAAAGATTTTTCTTTTTCAATTCAGGTTTTAATGCAAATGCTTGTTTATAAAGAGATGCTGATTTTTCAGGATCAAGCGTTAATCCCAAATAGTAATTACCTGCCAATCCATAAAGAAATGCTTCGTTGATGTAGGTCTCAGGAGAAATTTTCCCCGCTTTAGTGTACCGAATGATATAGCCTTCTGGCGCTTCATCTTTTTGATCGCCGGAAGAGAAAGCAAGTCCAACCAATGTAGTACTGTCAGATGTAGTGATCTCCCCTTTGTATAATTCCCCATCCTTTACCAACTCTATCTTTGCAGCCTTTGGATTGGCCGAGGAAAAAAAAGTATAACTTGAACACTTTATGTCGGTTAGGTTTTGCAAATTGGTTCCTTTTGGCTGGTAAGTAAATGTGACTTTACCGCCGGCGGCTGGTTTTTCGGGAGAGAATTTTACCCCTTGAGCCTTCACAACTGCTGCAAAAATTATTAATAAAAAAAGAAGTTTTAATGTTTTCATAATGAAAGATTTAAATGAGAATTTAAGATAACTAAATATATAGTTTATATTTCAAAATATCAATATCTATTAAAATTTTAAGGAACAATTTTTGAAGGATATGCGGTATGACTTACGAGCAAAAAATTACTAACGATGTAGACTTCTGGAAATTTAAAATTTTACAGAAACCATCGCTTTTTAACCAGGTTACTAATACTGTTCAGAAGAAAATAAATAGCTACATACCCGAAAAGGTGCATAACGCCATCACTACAGCGATAAAGCAAATGGTTAAAGCAGTACTTTTTGGCTCTACATTTACCACCTCCAAACCGATACTCGATTTAACTTTAATGCATCGCGAAGCATTAATTAAACAAAAGATTGAAAATTATAAAAAAACAGGTGCTGCCGAAGGTGGCATAACGGGTGCTGGCGGTTTTTTAATGAGCCTGGCCGATTTTCCTTTATTACTAGGCATTAAAATGAAAATGCTTTTTGATATTGCAGCAGTTTACGGCTATGATGTTAAGGATTACAGAGAACGCTTGTTTATCCTCCATATATTTCAACTGGCGTTTTCGAGTAAAGAAGAAAGCAAAAGCATTTTTGTCAAAATGCAAGATTGGGATAATCAAGCACATCAGTTGCCAACCAATATCGATGAATTTGACTGGCTAACCTTTCAACAACAATATCGCGATTATATTGATTTGGCGAAACTGGCTCAAATGCTACCTTTTGTTGGCGCAGCCGTGGGTGCCGTAGCCAATTACAAATTGATTGATAAGCTTGGCAAAACAGCCATGATGAGCTACAGAATGCGTTATTTCAATGTACAATATGGAGTGATTAGCGCTGAAAAAATTGAAAACCGACAACTGAGAATCGATTAATCTTCATCATCAAACATACCACTGATCAGATCGTCGGTTTCTCGCCTGTCTTTTTTAGTTGGCCGTCCGCTGCCGCGATCACGTTTCAAACTCGGTGCATGGAAGGCAGATTTAAAAGCATGTGTTTCTTCAACTGGTGTTAAATCTTTGTATTTCGTAAGCGCTGTTGGTGAATCAGTTCTGTTGTAGGAAAACTCCACCACTTCAATCACTTTTTTTTCAATTCCTTTTGATACCTGGTAAACATCACCAATCTTAACAATTGCAGATGGCTTAATATTCTGGCCCTTCAATTTTACCCTACCCGCTTTACAGGCATCGGTAGCCAAACTTCTGGTTTTAAACAACCTAATTGCCCATAAATATTTATCTATCCTAAGTTTCTCTGCTTCTGCCATAATTTGTTTTTTGGTTGATTCGGTTTTTGTTAGTTAGATGAAACTAAATTCGAAACACTAAAACGTTAAAATCTACACCACAAAGTTAAGGAACCATAATTTAATAAACCAATCATCTGGATAAGCATCGAATTTATACCGTGACACATATGCAAAAAGCAAACAATTAAAAAGCAAAAAACAAAACAACTCAACTCAAAACCAAAAAAATTGAGTTATTTTGCGTAAAATTTAAAAACATCATGTATTCAGATTTAAAGAAATTAATTGAAGCCGCTTGGGAAGATAGAACCCTTTTACAGTACAGTAACTATTGCGAAGCCATTGAAACCGTAATTTTAGGGTTAGATAAAGGTGAAATTCGCGTTGCTGAACCTGTTTTAAACTCTTGGGGCATTAATGAATGGGTAAAAAAAGCGGTTATTTTATATTTCCCGATTCGTGAGATGAAGGAGATTAAAAGCGGGCCGTTTGTTTATCATGATAAAATGGATTTGAAAACAGATTACAAAGCAACAGGTGTTCGTGTGGTACCAATGGCAAGTGCTCGTTACGGCTCATTCTTAGCCAAAGGCGTGATCATGATGCCATCGTACGTAAACATAGGTGCTTATGTTGATGAAGGTACAATGGTTGACACCTGGGCTACCGTAGGTTCATGCGCTCAAATTGGAAAACGTGTGCACCTTAGTGGCGGCGTAGGTATTGGTGGTGTATTAGAGCCTGTTCAGGCAGCACCGGTAATTATTGAAGATGATTGTTTCTTAGGTTCGAGAGCAATTGTAGTTGAAGGTGTAAAATTAGAAAAAGAAGTGGTTTTAGGTGCCAATGTTGTTTTAACAGCATCAACTAAAATTATTGATGTTACTGGCCCTACGCCGGTTGAATATAAAGGTGTGGTTCCGGCACGTTCTGTTGTTATTCCAGGAAGTTATACAAAATCATTCCCGGCAGGAGATTACCAGGTTCCTTGTGCTTTAATTATCGGCAAACGTAAAGAAAGCACAGATAAAAAAACTTCCCTTAACGATGCGTTAAGAGAAAATAATGTAGCTGTTTAAGCTTAAAGCCAAGAGGTGAAAGTTGAAAGTGAAAAACAAATTCAAAAAGCCGAAAGACTAAAGCTTGATCAATCGAGCTTTAGTCTTTCGGCTTTAAGCTTTCCGCTTCGCATCGGTTACGATGGTAAGCGGGCGGCTAATAATTTAACTGGTTTAGGAAATTATAGCCGTTCGCTAATTGAACACCTCGCCGAGCAGTACCCCGAAAATCAATACTTTGTTTACTCCCCAAAACTTAAATCGGCAAAACAAATTGATAATTTCTTCAAAAAAGACAATATAGAGCTGAAGTTACCAAACGATACACATTTTCTTTGGCGAACGCTAAATGTTGTAAAAGATTTATTAAGAGATAACGTTCAGATTTTTCATGGCTTAAGTCATGAAATTCCGTTTTATATTGAGCATACGCCGATAAAATCTGTTGTAACGATTCACGATTTAATTTTTCTTCGTTTTCCTGAATACTATAAATTTATCGACAGAAAACTTTACGAGTGGAAAAGCAAATCTGCTTGTAAAAGAGCAGATAGAATTATCGCAATTAGCGAAAAAACGAAACAGGATATTGTTGAATTTTATGGCATCAATCAAGATAAAATTGAAGTGATTTACCAAAGTTGTGACGACAGCTTCAAAACCACTTTTCCTGAATCTACACTAAACAATATTAGGGCTACTTACGCCCTCCCCGAAAATTACATTTTAAACGTTGGTACCATCGAGTCGCGTAAAAATTTAAAACTGATCGTGAAGGCGTTAAAACAGGTAAATCCTGATTATAAATTAGTTGTAATTGGTAAACAAACCAGCTATTTTAAAGAAGTGGAACAAGAGATTGAACTTTTGGGTTTAAAAGATCGGATCGTTTTTTTGAAAGATATTCCATTTGCCGATTTACCAGGCATCTACCAAATGGCCAGTGTTTTCGTATATCCATCCTTTTATGAGGGTTTTGGCATCCCAATTATTGAGGCATTATACAGCAACGTACCTGTGGTAGCTGCAACAGGATCATGTTTAGAAGAAGCCGGCGGACCAAATAGTATTTATGTTTCACCAACCGATGCTGATCAGCTGGCGGCATCAATCAATAGCATCCTGGCTAATCCTCCTTTACAAACTGAAATGAAAGCAAAAGGGCTGGAATTCGTTCAGAAATTCAACAGCCCTTTAGTTACGCAGCAATTAATGAATTGCTATCAAAAAGTTTTAGCTTAATTATTTAGCAGCAATTGCATTTGGTGGATATTGCGCCAAAATCTCTCTCACACCAGTATATAATCTTTCTTCTCTTTTATTTAGATTGTCGAGATTAAAGCCTGATCCTCTTCCATGCCAGAATAATATTTTCTTTGCCGGATCTAAGAAGTCGATGATAATTGTACCTTCGATATATTGGTTTACGTAGCTTGGTCCACCTCCCCAGAATGGAGAGCCCCAGCCACCACGCCAGCCCCAGCCGCCGCCCCAACCCCATCCACCGTAATAGGCAGGGCCATAAACGTCAGTTTTTTCTCTGGCAACCACAACTAAATTAACCAATAAATCTGGTTTGTCAGCTTTAACAAATCCTTTAGCGTTCATTTCAGCTTCTACTGCAGCCATCAATCTACGCTTGTCTAAATTATTAAGCTTTACCCTGGCAATACCCTTATCATAAAAATTATAGGTTTTGTAGGTGCTAAAATCTACGTTTTTATCGTAGTCAGATGCGGTCCGAAGACTGGAACATCCGGATAATGCCAGTACAACTGTAAATAGCATTAATAATGTTTTAAATGTTTTCATTTGTGCGTTGTTTTATTTGAATAACCTGTAATAAATATACTGAATTTGTATGTTAAAATTTACTACATGCGATAATTTTACAATTTTATTGTTATGTAAAAAACGAATTAAATTTGAATTAGTTTTACGATATAGCGCTTTGGTTTAGCTTATTACAAAATTTAACATTTGAAGGAAATTAGTATAGCTCTTTCAGGGGTGCCACAAAATGTTTCATACTGCTCGAACCCATTAAAGTATGATCTACTTTGCCGTTATCTTGCTCTGCATCTTGTTTAACCGTTTTCCAAAGGCTGATGAAATCCTGGTGTGTCATCATTTGATCATCTACGTATGCATCTGGAACTTTAAGTTTGGCTGCAAAGTCTTCAGTGAATTCAAAACCAGTCAGGGTGTATTTAAATGAGCCACTCGCATCGGCTATCTCATAAATTATTCCAGGTAAGCCACCAAATTTCCAGGGCCCGCTTTGTATGTCATGATCATACTTAAACCACGCAAAATAATTTCTGCCCCTGAAAAAAGTTTCAGCTTTTACGCATAATACATCATTAATACTTTTAGTTTCTTTTGATATTTTCCACCTAAAATTATTTAATGAGTCGATAACCAATACCGGTGCTTTCATCCAAATACTTTCGGCATAAATTAAACTTTTGCTAGCAGGATTCTTTAAAAGAAATGGAATTTTATTCTTGTTTCCTGGTAGATAAATATTCTTCGTTACAGAAGATCCATTGTAAATTGTAGTATCATTCATCTTTTGCCGGACGATAGGAAACTCTATTGACCTACCCTTGTCATAATATTGATCGAAGAAACTTGTAGCTGTTCTTCCAGCTAAATTCTGAGTGTAACTGAAATGAAGTATAACTTTTTTCTGCGCAAAGGTTAGCACAGAAAATATAAGCAATAAAAGGAGAGAAATGATGTTTTTCATATGATTTAGACGTTCTGATAAAAATAAGTATTGTGTAGATCAAAATTTGAAGATTAACAACATTTAACATTTTAATAAATAATAACTTTGTAACATGCTTAAAGATGAAATTAATAAAGCCTTAGAAGTGATCAAAAATGGTGGCGTGATCTTGTATCCTACAGATACCATCTGGGGATTAGGCTGTGATGCCACAAATGCAGCAGCAGTTGATAAGTTACTAAAGATTAAAAACAGACCCGCCGAAAAAAGCCTGATTGTACTGTTAGATGTTGACAGTAAACTTCAAAGTTATGTTAAAGAAATTCCTGAAGTTGCTTATGATTTAATTGAATATGCTGAAAACCCACTAACAATTATTTTTTCAGATGCTAAAAATCTTGCCGACAATGTGATTAATGCTGATGGAAGCGTTGGTATTAGAATTGTTAAACACGATTTCTGTACACCATTAATTCAACGTTTCAGGAAGCCCATAGTTTCTACTTCGGCAAACCTAAGCGGTAAACCGTCACCAAAATTCTTTGATGATATTGATCCCGAAATCTTGGATGCTGTTGATTATGTGGTGGATTTTGAGCAGGAAAACCGCAATATCAAAAAACCATCAACCATTATGAAGCTTACACCTAGTGGCCAGTTTGAATTTATTCGTAAGTAAATTTTAGTACTTTTGTATAACTAACTAAACTAGTTGTCACGCTGAAATTATTTAGCGCTCTATTAAAATTGCTAATTCCGAACTATTCGGGAGGTTTGACGACTCCAAAACTATGCAACAACATCTTCAACATTCCATATTTAAAACACTATCATCTATTGCTGATCAGAATAAAAATGAAGCCTATGTAATTGGTGGCTTTGTACGGGATTTATTTCTCAATCGGCCATCAAAAGATATTGATGTTGTAGTGGTTGGCAGCGGAATTGATTATGCGGAAGCTGTGGGAAGGAAGCTAAATACAAGGGTTGCCGTATTCAAAAATTTCGGCACCGCCAATATTAAGTTTCAGGATCTGGAAGTAGAATTTGTTGGCGCAAGGAAAGAGTCTTACCGTTCTGATTCCCGCAAACCAATTGTAGAAGATGGAACGTTACAAGACGACCAGCTACGCAGAGATTTTACCATTAATGCTTTGGCACTTAATTTAAATGCTAAACATTTCGGAGAATTGTTAGATCCTTTTGAGGGGGTTAAAGATTTAGAGAACAAATTAATCCGAACTCCGCTTGACCCGGAAATCACATTTTCTGATGATCCTTTACGCATGATGCGGGCTATCCGCTTTGCTTCGCAACTAAATTTCAACATAGATCCTGCAGCTTTACAAGCCATAAAAGCTCAAAAAAAACGCATCAGTATTGTTTCTAAAGAGCGCATTACCGATGAAATGAATAAAATCATTTTATCTCCAGTTCCGTCAGTAGGTTTTAAACACTTATTTGATACTGGTTTGCTTGAAATTATCTTTCCTCAAATGGCTCAACTCTATGGTGTTGATATCATCAAAGGAAAAGGACATAAAGACAATTTTTACCACACACTGGAGGTTTTAGATAATATTTGTGCGGTTACAGATGATTTGTGGTTGCGCTGGGCGGCAATTTTACATGATATCGCTAAGCCTGCTACCAAACGTTTTGAAGAGGGTCATGGATGGACTTTCCACGGCCATGAAGACCGCGGGGCGAGAATGGTTCCCAAAATCTTCGCTCAGCTCAAACTTCCTTTAAACGAAAAGATGAAATTTGTTCAGAAACTGGTTCAACTACATCTCCGTCCTATTGTACTGGCACAGGAAACTGTAACAGACTCGGCAGTACGCAGATTACTTTTTGATGCCGGCGAGGAAATCGAAAGTTTAATGATGCTTTGCAATGCCGATGTAACCACCAAAAATGAATATAAAAAAACCAAGTACCGACGCAACTTTGAGCTGGTTAAGCAAAAATTAAGGGATGTTGAAGAGCGTGATAAAATCCGCAACTGGCAACCCCCTATTTCCGGCAACGATATTATGGAAACTTTTGGCCTGGATGCGGGTAAAGAGGTTGGTTTAATTAAAAATGCAATCCGCGAAGCGATACTGGAGGGCGAGATCAAAAACGATTATGATGAGGCGTTTCATTTTATGCTAAATCAGGCAAAACAAATGGGTTTAAATCCTGTTAATAAATAATTTAATTGCCCATCCATCAAATAAAGCCAGCCTTTTGTACAATTTGATGTTTGAGGTAATACAAATTAACTTTATTTTTACGGTTCCAAAATACACTAATGGCTATTTATAAATTTAGAATTACTTTCGAAGATTTTGATGATGTTGTGAGAGAGATCGACATTAAATCAAACCAAACATTTGAAGACCTGCATAAGGCCATTCACAAATCTACAGGTTATAACGCTGAAAAATCTTCATCATTCTATGTAAGTACCGACAATTGGCTAAAGGGTGATGAAATTGCCTATCTACCTAGCGAGCGAAAAAAAGATAGAGTGGTATTAATGGAGAACTCTAAATTAAGTGGCTTTATTGAAGATCCGCATCAAAAATTTTACTACATCTATAATTTTGAAAGACCATATGATTTCCATGTAGAATTGGTAAAAATTGTGCTTGATCCTGATCCAAACATTGAATATCCTTTTTTGGCTAAAAGTACCGGTGAGGCTCCAAAAATTATGGAAAAGAATAGTCCTACTTCAGTTGATCCACGTGGCGACATCGCTTCTGCCAGCGAATTCGATTTTCTAAATGAAATGAATTTCGTACCAGAAGATACCGATGAATTAGAGGCCATGGGCGAAATGGGTATCAATGAAAAAGAAAGTGACGATGAAGATGAAAGCGAAGAGGACGAATTCGGAGATGAATTTTCTGATAACGATGGTTACGATGATGACCAAAAAGATGATTATTAGTTTATAACTCGATAATAAAAGACTATAGAAGCTGTCAGAATTTTAAATTTGACAGCTTTTATTTTATACACACCACATGCCAAACACAAAAACCTTAATCGCTATTGTTGGTCCTACTGCTATTGGGAAAACGGCATTGGCTATACAATTGGCTCGACATTTTAATACTGAAATTCTTTCTGCCGATTCACGCCAGTTTTTTAAAGAAATGGAAATTGGTACCGCAAAACCAAATGCCGAAGAATTAGCTGCCGCAACTCATCACTTCATCAATTCTCACGCGGTAACACAGCTTTTTAGCACAGGTGATTTTGAAGTAGAAGCGTTGGAAAAGTTAGCACAGATTTTTGAGCATAATAATTTGGCAATCCTGGTGGGTGGGTCTGGGCTGTATGTTAATGCCTTACTAAATGGTCTTGATGAAATGCCAGAAATTGATCTCTCTATACGAGAAAAACTGAATAAACAATTTGAAGAAGCTGGTTTAGAAAGTATTCAACAAGATTTGGCCAGGCTCGATCCTGAATATTTTGCAAAAGTTGATCAGCAAAATCCCCAGAGAATGATAAGGGGTTTAGAAGTTGTGTTATCAACTGGCCAAAAACTTTCATCAATGCTCTCTGCAACAAAAAAAGTAAGACCATTCAAAGTCATAAAAATTGGTTTGAACACTGATCGGGCAGTGTTATATGATCGAATTAATAAAAGAGTTGATCAAATGATCAGTGACGGATTGGTGGAAGAAGTAAAGTCGCTTGAAAAATTCAAAGAACTGAATGCTTTGAAAACGGTTGGATACAGTGAGATTTTTGATTATTTAGATGGCTTAATCCCATTAGAGCAGGCAATTTCAGCAATTAAACAAAATACCCGTCGTTTTGCGAAGAGACAACTGACATGGTTCAGGCGTGATGAGGAAATCACGTGGTTTGAACCAGCGGATGATAAAAAGATCATCAATTTTATTAAAAATCAGTTATAAAAAAAGGGATTCACAATTATGAATCCCTTTTTTATGGCTTTATTTCTGACTATTTATCCGGAAATTTAACACCTCTATATTTTGTGATATCAATTGTTGGTATCGTAGATGCGTATTTACCATTTATCGCATCGATAAAAACATTAGCGATTACCGCATTTCCACGAGGCGTTAAATGCACACCATCCAGAGAAAAAGCACCACCAGTTATAAATGATGAATTGATATTAATGCCTTGAATTGCAACGCCGGCCTTTACTAAATTCAGATAAGTATAAGTATCAGCAATTGCCAAACCTTTACTGTTTGCCAACGATTTAATTGTACTATTATAACTGTTTACGTAGTCTTTTACTCTGATTACTTCATCTTTATCAAGTACCCAGTTATTTGCTATCGGATTTCTCGGATCCAAACCATAAGGAATTGTACCGGTTCCGAATAAGCCAGCCGATTGAAAAGGCAAACGAATTAAATCCTCACTTGTTGCTGCCCTTACACCAGTTGTCGTTTGAATGAATACCGCAACCGCCGCCGGATTGATGGCTTTTGCCGCTGCTAATAACGCTGGAACGGTTACGGTATTGAAGTAAGGAACAGCAGTAACATCAGGAATTGTACCTACTACACCTTTTTGACCACCGGCCGTTAAAGCATTTACAAGATTAGAAAATAACATCGAGAAAGTTGCCTTATCAGTAAGCACATTTGTAGCATCTGTAGTTACACCACCATTAGTTGCCCAGCCTAATGCATCGTTATTACCTAACCACAAAGAGAAAAACGTATGATTTCTACCTTGTATAAACTGAAAATAAGTAGTCGTACCTACCTGGCTATCCGTAATCAAACGTTCCATATACATATTTGCGGCGCTGTATGGTGCAGCGAAGGCTAAATCGACACGCATTCCGGGAATACCAAGGTTCTGTATCTCTCCTGAATATTTTGCTAAGTGTGTAGCATCCCGATAGGCTAAATTTGTAGTAACGTTTGATAAAGTCGGACTGCCATTCATCAAAGCAGAAAGGTTTAAATATCCCGATCCGTTTGCCTGCGCATCGGAGAAAAAAGGAGAAGTAAATGTTCCCCCTCCCACTGACGCCATTTGAGCAGCCAGCAAGTTAGGGTAAGCTACCTTTTGTCCTTCAAGGTATAACCCGCCATCGGCAAAACCTGCTGTTAACGAATTACCAACCGAAATATATTTACCAAAATTTGCCTGACCAGCGCTGGTGCCCGCAGGGGTATCAATTTCTGGTTTACAAGATGCTGCAAAAAGTAAAACGGCAGCAAAAAAGCTGTTTAATATATATTTTTTCATGTAAATTTCTCCTACCATTTATAAGTTAATGAAAGCCCAGGAGCATAAACCAAAGTTTTAAATGTTCCATCCAAACCCGTTTCAATATTTTTTTGCTTACGCGATTTAACATCTTCGAAGAAAAAGGACGCATTTACTTCAAAGCGACTGGTTGGTGCATATCCTACACCAGCACTTAAAATATAACGGTCTGCATCGGGTGCTTCAGGAGTTACATAACCATCTTGAACAGGAGAAAATGCATATCCAATCCCAGCTCTAAGTGCTAATTTCTCTGATGCTTTATGATTGACCCCTAATTTAAACGAAGATCCATCTCGATAATTGCGGGCAGACCTTGTATCGGCCAGAACTGGTGTATTTACAGCATAATCAAATGCCAATTCTTCATAAACTCTCCATTGTACCCAACTGGCATCAAATGCTAAAGTTGTACTTTGCGAAAGTGGAATGCCTATACCTAAAGTTGTTGTAGAAGGTAAAGGTAATTCAGCGTTGAATGTATTGCCTGCAGGAAATGAAGATCTTAGTGATTCAGGAACATCAAATGTTGCCGTTCCATCATTTAATTTAGTCACCACTTTTGATTTGTGTACAACGGCAAAAGTGATGTTACTTAGTGTGTTAATATATAAACCAGCGTTCCAGCCATAACCACTACCCGTTCCTTCTAAAGTAGCATGTCCTGATCGGCCGTCGGGATAATTTACTGGAAGAGCACGTTGTAAGTTAACATCTCCATGATTGTAAACAAACCCTGCACCAATACCAATACGGTCGGTGATTTTAACGCTCAAAGTAGGTTGAAAATAGATAGCTTTTAAGTTAAGGGATGTTAAAGCGTACCTGCCAGACCACTCATTTCCCCAATCAACCAAACCACCAAAGGGTGTATAAACCCCTAAACCTAATTTCCACTTGTTTGATTTTGGACCCCAAACTGCATAAGCCTCAAAAGGCGGAGCGATTTTATTCTTAACGTTCTCAGTAATATTTGATCCGCTTTGTTGAAAAGCTGACTTGAAAAGAAGTGGATTTACACCTGCAGAAATAGAATTTTTCTCCAGAAAAGATACCGCACCTGGATTGAAAAATACTGATGCTTCGTCTAACGCCAATGCCGATCCGGCTCCCGCCATTCCAATTTGCTTTTGCCCCTGTAAATTAACCTGGAAACCCTGCCCCAATACCCATAAAGGAGCAGAAAGTAATACGCTCAATAAAAGTTTTTTCATCATTATAAATGGTTATAGCACAAACGCTTACTATGCTAACATAGTAGGCAAAAATTTGTTTTTAAGAATTATTGTATAAGGTTGAAAAAATTATGCCTGAGCCGTTGGCCCACCAAAACCCATTGGAAAAGGGGGCTCCTCTTGTGTTTTAATTCTGCCGTTCACTGCTTCAAACTTTTGAATGTTATCATCTAAAGCTGTTAACAGGCGCTTGGCATGTTCTGGGGTTAAGATAATTCTCGATTTTACTTTGGCTTTGGGGATTCCAGGCATCACACGGATAAAATCTAATACAAATTCAGTATTTGAATGCGTGATGATAGCAAGGTTCGAAAAAATCCCTTCAGCGATTTCTTCTGATAGCTCTATATTTAATTGGTTTTCGTTTTGTTGTTCTTCCATAATAGCTCAAAAATAAAAAAATCCGCTGCTTAATGGCGGAATTAAATGTAATATTTAGTCGAAGTTAATGTTCTTATTAAGCTATTTTTTAATAAACATCAAAATAATACCAACTGTAACTGCTATCTGCCCAATCCAAAAAATAAACATCCACTTTATGATATCTGCTTTTGAATTTGCTAAATCCTCTTTGGTGGCTAACACTTCACGTTTATTCTCGTATTCAGCTTTTACTTCGGTTTTTACAAAAGAAACCAATTCCTCTGCTTCTTGTTCGCCAAGTTTAGCCTTTAAGATCTGGAAAAGTTGTATCTCGGTAACACTCATGCACTTATTTTTATATAAAACTACAAAATCTATTCCAAACAAAAAAGTCCCCCAGTATTAATGGGGGACTAGCTTAAAATGTATCTAAATTTTATGCTTCTACTTCTTCTTGTTTCGAAGCTAATAATTTATCGTACTCTTCCTGAGAACCAACAATGATTCTTTCGTAACCACGTACACCAGTTCCTGACGGAATTAAGTGACCAACGATCACATTTTCTTTCAAGCCTAACATGTTATCGCGTTTACCTGCAATTGCTGCTTCATTTAATACTTTCGTAGTTTCCTGGAACGAAGCCGCAGAAATGAACGATTTAGTACCTAATGATGCACGTGTAATACCTTGTAAGATAGAACTTGCAGTTGCTGGTCTTGCATCTCTAACCGTGATTTGTTTCAAATCTTTACGTTTCAATTGAGAATTTTCATCTCTTAATCTACGTAACGAAACAATTTGACCTGGTTTTAAATCAGTTGAGTCGCCTGCGTCTTCCACAACTTTTTTGTCGTACATCGCATCGTTCTCTTCTGCAAAATCCCAACGGTCTACAGCGTTGTTTTCTAAGAAAATGGTATCACCTGGATCCTCGATGTGAACTTTCTGCATCATCTGGTGAACAATTACCTCGAAGTGTTTATCATTAATTTTCACACCTTGCAAACGGTAAACCTCTTGAATACCATTTACTAAGTACTCTTGAACCGCTGCCGGACCTTTAATTGATAAAATATCTGCCGGAGAAATTGAACCATCTGATAAAGGCATACCCGCTTTCACAAAGTCATTATCCTGTACAAGGATGTGTTTAGACAATGGAACAAGATATTTTTTAACTTCACCATCTTTCGATTCGATAGTAATTTCACGGTTACCACGTTTAACACCACCTAAAGTTACCACACCATCAATCTCAGTTACTACAGCTGGGTTTGAAGGATTACGTGCTTCGAATAACTCCGTTACACGAGGTAAACCACCTGTAATATCTCGGGTTTTACCAGTTGCACGAGGAATTTTAGCGATAATCTGACCAGTTTGAATAGTTTCACCTTCATCAACTGAAACGTGAGCGCCTACCGGAATGTTATAACCTTTGATAAATTCACCTTTCTTGTCAACGATTTGAACTGAAGGGTTTTTAGTTTTATCACGTGTATCGATAATTACTTTTTCACGGTGACCAGTTTGCTCATCTGATTCTTCACGGAAGGTAACACCTTCAATAATTGCATCAAATTGCGCTTTACCGGCAAATTCTGAAAGAATAACCGCGTTGTATGGATCCCATGAACAAATTTTATCTCCTTTTGATAACTTATCACCTTCTTTAACGAATAAGAAAGCACCATAAGGGATGTTATTCGTCACGATCACTCTACCTGTACCTGGTTCAACAATTTTGAACTCACCTGAACGGCCCAATACCACTTGTACGGTACCATCTTCAGTTTGCGTATCAACAGTACGGATATTTTCGAATTCGATTACACCATCAAACTTAGCTACGATATTTGATTCTGCAGCAATGTTCGATGCCGTACCACCCACGTGGAAAGTACGAAGTGTTAACTGTGTACCCGGCTCACCAATCGATTGTGCAGCAATAACACCAACTGCCTCACCTCGCTGAACACGTTTACCAGATGCCAAGTTACGACCATAACATAATGCACAAACACCACGTTTAGATTCGCAGGTTAATACTGAACGAATTTCAATACCTTCTAAAGGTGATTCTTCGATCAATTTGGCAACTTCTTCGTTGATATCTTCGCCAGCACCTACTAATAATGTGTTATCCAAAGGATTGTAAACATCATGTAGTGAAGTACGACCTAAAATTCTATCAAATAATGGTTCAACGATATCTTCCTGATCTTTCAAGGCAGTAGTATACATACCTCTTAAAGTACCACAGTCATTATCGTTAACAATCATATCCTGCGCAACATCATGTAAACGACGAGTTAAGTAACCCGCATCCGCCGTTTTTAACGCCGTATCCGCCAAACCTTTACGAGCACCGTGAGTAGAGATAAAGTACTCTAATACGGATAAACCTTCTTTAAAGTTTGATAAGATCGGGTTTTCAATGATATCACCACCTGAACCTGATTTTTGAGGTTTCGCCATCAAACCACGCATTCCGCAAAGCTGACGAATCTGCTCCTTAGAACCACGTGCACCTGAATCAAGCATCATGTAAACTGAGTTAAAACCTTGGTTATCTGACGATAACTGAGTCATAACGAAAGTAGTTAACCTGTTGTTGATACGGGTCCAGATATCGATAATCTGGTTGTAACGTTCGTTGTTGGTAATGAAACCCATGTTATAGTTGTTTCTCACCTCTTCAACTTCAGCAGCTGCCTGCTCTAATAAAGTATGTTTCTCTACCGGAATGTTTACGTCTTGTAAGTTGAACGATAAACCTCCCTGGAATGCCATTTTGAAACCTAATTCTTTGATATCATCTAAGAATTGAGAAGCACGAGCCATACCAGTCATTTTAACTACCTCACCGATAATATCTCTTAACGATTTTTTAGTTAACAATTCATTGATATAACCAACTTCTTCAGGTACCAACTGGTTAAATAATACTCTACCAACAGTAGTTTCTGTTAATTTATTAACGATAGAACCATCGTTTTGCTTAACATTTACCCTTACTTTAATGAAAGCATGAAGATCTAATTCTTTCTCATTGTAAGCGATAATTACTTCCTCTGGAGAATAGAAATTAGAATCCTGACCTTTTACCACTCTGGTTTCATCTGTTCTACGGCCTTTAGTAATGTAATAAAGACCCAAAACCATATCCTGAGAAGGTACTGTAATTGGCGTACCGTTTGCAGGGTTCAAAATGTTATGTGCTGCCAACATTAATACCTGGGCTTCCAAAATTGCTGCATTACCTAACGGTAAGTGGACAGCCATCTGGTCACCATCAAAATCGGCGTTGAATGCAGTACAAACCAATGGGTGTAACTGAATCGCTTTTCCTTCAATTAATTTTGGCTGGAAAGCCTGAATACCTAATCTGTGTAATGTAGGTGCACGGTTTAACAATACCGGGTGACCTTTCAATACATTTTCCAAGATATCCCAAACTAATGGATCTTTTCTATCAACGATTTTCTTAGCAGATTTAACTGTTTTTACTACACCACGCTCAATCATCTTGCGGATAATGAACGGTTTGTAAAGCTCAGCAGCCATATCTTTAGGAATACCGCACTCGTGTAATTTAAGGCTAGGCCCTACAACAATTACCGAACGAGCTGAATAATCCACACGTTTACCTAATAAATTCTGACGGAAACGACCTTGTTTACCTTTCAAAATATCTGAAAGTGATTTCAAAGCCCTGTTACCTTCAGTTTTAACCGCGTTAACTTTACGTGAGTTATCGAATAACGAATCTACAGCTTCCTGTAACATACGTTTCTCGTTACGCAAAATTACCTCTGGTGCTTTAATCTCGATCAAACGTTTTAAACGGTTGTTACGGATAATTACACGACGGTATAAATCATTTAAATCTGAAGTAGCGAAACGGCCACCTTCTAATGGAACTAAAGGACGTAATTCTGGTGGAATAACCGGAACGATTTTAACAATCATCCACTCAGGGCGATTCTCAATACGTGTATTAGCACCACGGAAAGCTTCAACAACCTGTAGACGTTTTAAAGCCTCATTTTTACGTTGTTGAGAAGTTTCATTAGCAGCCTGGTGACGTAGATCGTAAGATAAAGTATCTAAATCAATACGTTTCAATAAATCTTCTAATGCTTCAGCACCCATTTTGGCGATGAATTTGTTAGGATCTTTATCGTCTAAGTATTGGTTTTCTTTAGGTAATTTATCTAAGATATCTAAATATTCTTCCTCTGTTAAGAAGTCCATATAATTGATACCTTCTTCAGCCATTAAGCCTGATTGGATAACTACGTAACGCTCGTAATAGATAATTAAATCTAATTTTTTAGTAGGTAAACCTAATAAATAACCGATTTTGTTTGGTAACGAACGGAAATACCAGATATGCGCAACCGGAACCACCAAAGCGATGTGTCCCATACGTTCTCTACGTACTTTTTTCTCAGTTACCTCAACACCACAACGATCACAAACGATTCCTTTATAACGGATACGTTTATATTTACCGCAATGACATTCGTAATCTTTTACCGGACCAAAAATACGCTCGCAAAACAAACCATCACGTTCTGGTTTGTAAGTACGGTAGTTAATGGTTTCCGGTTTCAACACCTCACCGCTTGAACGCTCCAAAATAATTTCCGGAGACGATAAGCTAATCGTGATTGATGTGAAATTGCTTTTTAATTTATTATCCTTTTTGTAAGACATACTTCTTTAAGGTTAAAGCTTAAAGCTCAAAGCTCAAAGCTCAAAGACTAGGCGGTTAAGCTTTCATCTTTTTGCTTTCAGCTTTTAGCTTTTTGCTTAGTTAATCTAACGTAATATCTAAACCTAAACCGCGTAACTCATGTACCAATACGTTAAACGATTCTGGAACACCTGGAGTTGGTAGGTTTTCACCTTTAACAATGGCTTCGTAAGTTTTGGCTCTTCCGATAACATCATCCGATTTAACGGTTAATATCTCCTGAAGAATATTAGCAGCACCGAATGCCTCTAATGCCCAAACCTCCATCTCACCAAAACGCTGACCACCGAACTGGGCTTTACCACCCAATGGCTGTTGTGTAATCAATGAGTATGGTCCAATTGAACGGGCGTGCATCTTATCATCAACCATGTGACCTAGTTTCAACATGTAGATAATACCTACAGTTGTAGTCTGATCGAAACGCTCACCAGTTAAACCATTGTATAAGTAAGTTTTTCCTGAAGCTGGAACACCGGCTTTAGCAATCCACTCTTCAACCTCATCATGCGTAGCACCATCAAAAATCGGAGTAGCGAATTTCACACCCAATTCTTTACCAGCCCATGCCAATACGGTTTCGTAGATCTGACCAAGGTTCATACGTGAAGGTACACCCAGTGGGTTCAACACGATATCAACCGGGCTACCATCAGCTAAGAAAGGCATATCTTCATCACGTACAATACGTGCAACAATACCTTTGTTACCGTGGCGACCCGCCATTTTATCACCTACTTTTAATTTACGTTTTTTAGCAACATAAACTTTTGCCATTTGTACAATTCCCGATGGAAGCTCATCACCTACACTAATGGCGAATTTATCGCGTTTGTAAGCTCCAAGTTCTTCGTTAACACGGATACCGTAGTTGTGAAGCAACATTTTAATCATCTCGTTTTTGTCATCATCAGTAGTCCATTTGTTAGGGCTGATATGCGCAAATTCAAGATCTGCTAAAATTTTCTGAGTGAATTTAGCACCTTTAGCAACCAATAATTCTTTGTAAATGTTAAATACACCTTGAGATGTTTTTCCGTTTACAATTGTGAATAATTTATCTACTAATTCTGCTTTTAATTTCTCAGTGATATTGTTATATCCTTTGTCTAATTTCTCAATCGCCGATTTCTCTTCAGCTTTTGTAGTTTTCTTAGCACGGCTGAATAACTTCGTATCAATTACTACACCCTGGATAGAAGGAGGGGTTTTCAAAGACGCATCTTTAACATCACCTGCTTTATCACCAAAGATTGCACGTAGTAATTTCTCTTCCGGTGATGGATCAGACTCTCCTTTTGGAGTAATCTTACCAATTAAAATATCACCTTCTTTTACATCAGCACCAATACGGATAATACCGTTTTCATCAAGGTCTTTAGTAGCCTCTTCAGAAACGTTCGGGATATCTGGTGTTAATTCCTCTTCTCCACGTTTAGTATCACGTACTTCTAATTCAAACTCTTCAATATGCAATGAAGTGAAAACGTCATCACGAACAATACGCTCGTTGATTACAATCGCATCCTCAAAGTTGAAACCTTGCCAAGGCATGAATGCCACTTTCAGGTTTCTACCTAATGCTAACTCACCATTTTCAGTTGCATAACCTTCGCAAAGCACCTGACCTTTAGTAACTTTCTGACCTTTCTTAACAATTGGTTTTAAGTTAATACAAGTATTCTGGTTGGTTTTTTTGAACTTAATTAAACGGTAAGTTTTGCTATCACCTTCAAATGAAACCAAACGATCATCTTCGTTACGCTCATATTTAATAGTGATTTCGTTAGCATCTACATACTCAACAACACCGTTACCTTCAGCGTTGATCAAAGTTCTTGAGTCACGGGCAACGCGACCTTCTAAACCTGTACCAACAATTGGTGCTTCAGGACGTAACAATGGCACGGCCTGACGTTGCATGTTCGATCCCATCAAAGCCCTGTTCGCATCATCATGTTCTAAGAACGGAATTAACGAAGCAGCAATTGACGTAATCTGGTTAGGGGCAACGTCCATCAAGTCTAATTTCTCAGGCTCGATAATCGGGAAGTCACCTTCATAACGTGCTTTTACGCGTGGTGTAATGAAGTTACCTTTATCGTCATATTCTGCATTAGCCTGCGCAATGGTTTTACCATCTTCATCTTCAGCAGATAAATAAATAACATCTGAATCAACAACAACCTTACCATCTTCTACACGTTTGTATGGTGTTTCGATGAAACCTAAATTATTGATTTTTGCATGCACACAAAGTGATGAAATCAAACCAATATTTGGTCCCTCAGGTGTTTCAATAGTACATAAACGACCGTAGTGAGTGTAGTGAACGTCACGTACCTCAAAACCAGCCCGTTCACGTGATAAACCACCTGGACCTAAAGCTGATAAACGGCGTTTGTGCGTAATCTCTGCCAATGGATTTGTTTGATCCATGAACTGAGATAACTGGTTTGTACCAAAGAATGAGTTAATTACTGATGATAACGTACGGGCGTTAATCAAATCAGTTGGTGTAAACACCTCGTTATCGCGAATGTTCATACGCTCACGGATGGTTCTAGCCATACGGGCTAAACCAACACCAAATTGTGCGTACAACTGCTCACCTACCGTACGTACACGACGGTTCGATAAGTGGTCAATATCATCCACCTCTTCTTTAGAGTTGATCAATTTGATCAGATATTTAACAATAGCAATAATATCTGCCTTTGTTAAAACTTTTACCTCATCAGGAGTATTCATTTTCAATTTACGGTTGATGCGGTAACGACCAACATCTCCTAAATCGTAACGTTTATCTGAGAAGAATAAACGATCAATGATACCACGAGCAGTTTCCTCATCAGGTGGTTCTGCGTTACGCAAAGCACGATAGATGTTTTCAACAGCTTCTTTCTCTGAGTTAGAGGTATCTTTTTGTAATGTATTATAAATAATGGTATAATCTGCCTGACTAGCGCCATCCTCTTTCGATAAAATGATGCTTTTCACGCCAGCTTCGATAACCATATCAATGTGTTCGTCTTCTAAAACGGTTTCTCTTTCAAGAATCACTTCATTACGGTCGATAGAAACTACTTCACCTGTATCTTCATCTACAAAATCTTCAACCCATTTCTTTAAAACTCTTGCCGCTAGTTTACGACCGATATATTTCTTTAAACCCGATTTACTAACTTTTACTTCGTCAGCAAGATCAAAAAGTTCTAAGATGTCTTTATCAGAATCGTAACCGATAGCACGTAATAAAGTGGTAACCGGGAATTTTTTCTTACGATCGATGTAAGCATACATCACGTTGTTCACGTCAGTAGCAAACTCGATCCATGAGCCTTTGAAAGGAATAACACGGGCAGAATACAATTTGGTTCCGTTGGTGTGACGGCTTTGGCCGAAGAACACCCCTGGAGAACGGTGTAATTGCGAAACGATAACACGTTCTGCACCGTTAATTACAAATGTACCTTTTGGTGTCATATACGGGATGGTACCTAAATACACATCCTGAATAATGGTTTCAAAATCTTCATGTTCAACATCGTTACAAGAAAGCTTAAGCTTTGCTTTTAATGGAACATTGTAGGTTAATCCACGCTCAATACACTCATGTATATCGTAACGTGGCGGATCAACAAAATAATCAAGAAACTCTAATACGAAGATATTTCTCGAATCTGTTATTGGAAAGTTTTCAGCAAACACTTTAAACAAACCTTCGCTAGAGCGATCGTCTGATGTGGTATCTATCTGGAAAAATTCTCTGAATGATTGCAATTGCACATCCAGAAAATCCGGATAGTCTATAATGTGCTTACTAGTTGCAAAATTTACTCTTTGTTCGACTGTCTTTGCCAATGGACTAAAAGATTTTAGTTTAAGAATAAACTATTTGTTTGGTTCGGATTTCAAACATGCTCATTAACCAAACAAAATGAGATGTTTATAAACAGGTAAAGACACCAACATTTTCAGTCGGTGTCTAATACATTTTTAGCTTAGCTAAATTAAGTGATTACTTAATTTCAACTACTGCTCCAGCTTCTTCTAATTGTTTTTTAAGAGCTTCTGCTTCGTCTTTAGCAACACCAGCTTTTAATTCTTTTGGTGCACCGTCAACTAAGTCTTTAGCTTCTTTCAAACCTAAACCAGTTAAGTCTTTAACAAGTTTTACAACTGCTAATTTCTGACCACCAGCTTCTTTTAAGATTACATCAAAAGATGTTTTTTCTGCAGCAGCAGCAGGTGCATCACCACCAGCAGCAGGACCAGCAACTACAGCAGCAGCTGCAGGCTCAATACCATACTCATCTTTTAAGATTTGAGCTAATTCATTAACTTCTTTTACTGTTAAGTTTACCAATTGCTCAGCAAACGCTTTTAAATCTGCCATTTTATTAAGATTTTAAAAATTTACGTGTGTAATAATTTTGTTTAATTTGCGAACTTAAGGTGTTCGTTAACCTTCTCTTTCTTGAAGAGTTTTAACAATTCCTGCAATTTTGCTACCGCCTGATTGAAGCGCAGATAGAACATTTTTAGCTGGTGATTGTAATAATCCAATGATATCGCCAATAAGCTCTTCTCTCGATTTTAAGCTTACTAAGTTATTCAATTGGTCATCGCCAACGTATACTGATGAATCTATGTATGCCGCTTTAAGCACAGGTTTATCAGAAGTTTTTCTCAAAGTTTTGATCAACTTAGCCGGAGCGTTTGCTGTTTTTGAGAATAATAATGATGATGAACCTTTAAGCGCTTCGTATATCTCAGAAGCATCGCCGTCTAATCCTTCAATCGCTTTGCGGATTAAAGAGTTTTTAGCAACCTTCATTACGATATCACCTTCGAAACATTTGCGGCGGATGTTATTGATCTGCTCAACAGAAAGGCTAGAAGTATCAGCAATATAGAAATTGCCAAACTCTTGCATTTGTCCTTGTAGTTCTAAAACTACTTCGTTTTTTTCTTCTCTGTTCATGATTAAATCCCCGCTACTGATTTAGTTTCAATTGCAATTCCAGGACTCATTGTAGAAGACACGTGAATGCTTTTAAAATAAGTTCCTTTTGCAGCAGATGGTTTTAATTTTGAAATTACTTGAATAATCTCAAGTGCATTTTCATAAATTTTGTCTGCTGGGAATGATACTTTTCCTATCGAGGCGTGTATGATACCCGTTTTGTCTACTTTAAAATCGATCTTACCTGCTTTAACCTCAGTTACAGCTTTACCAACTTCGTTAGTTACTGTACCTGATTTTGGGTTAGGCATTAAGTTCCTTGGACCTAAAACACGGCCCAATTTACCTACCTTAGCCATACAAGCTGGTGTAGTGATAATAATGTCTACATCGGTCCAACCACCTTCAATTTTAGCAACATACTCGTCTAAACCAACGAAGTCTGCGCCAGCTGCTTTTGCTTCTTCTTCCTTATCAGGAGTTACTAAAGCTAAAACACGTACAGTTTTACCTGTACCGTGTGGTAAAGTAGCAATACCACGTACCATTTGATTGGCTTTACGCGGATCTACTCCTAAAGATACATCAATATCAACCGATGCATCAAATTTAGTAGTAGTGATTTCTTTTACCAAAGCAGCAGCATCCTTCAAAGTATAAGCTTTACCAGCTTCTATTTTAGCATGTGCCTTTTTTTGATTTTTAGTTAATTTCGCCACTGTTGTAAACTGTTTTTTAATTAATTGTTCCAGGGTGCGTCACCAGAAACGGTGATTCCCATACTGCGTGCTGTTCCAGCAACCATACTCATTGCAGATTCGATTGTAAATGCATTTAAATCAGGCATTTTATCTTCAGCAATAACTTTAATTTGGTCCCAGGTCACCGACCCAACTTTTTTACGGTTAGGCTCAGCAGAACCACTCTGTAATTTAGTAGCATCTTTTAACTGGATAGCTACCGGAGGGGTTTTGATGATGAAATCGAATGACTTATCAGCATAAACAGTAATTACAACTGGCAATACTTTACCTGCTTTATCTTGGGTACGAGCGTTGTACTGTTTGCAAAACTCCATAATGTTCACCCCTTTAGCACCTAATGCAGGTCCTACTGGTGGCGATGGATTTGCCGCTCCGCCTTTGATCTGTAATTTGATCATTGCACTGACTTCTTTTGCCATTTTGTGTTTTTTGTTTATTTAAAACTCAATGTTAAATATTGGAAGCATGTAACATTTATTTTCCTTACCGCTCCTATAAAGCTTAAAGGACTGCAAAGATATGGATAATGTTGCAGTACTACAATAGATTAGTGAAAATATTTTAATATTATTAAGATAATTAAATACCTTAAACAAAAAAGCTTTCCCTTTTGAGGAAAGCTTTTATATATCTTAAAAAAATCGTAAATCTGATTACTCTTTTTCTACCTGCATGTAGTTAAGTTCCAATGGTGTTTTACGACCGAAAATCTTAACCATTACTTTTAGTTTTTTCTTCTCTTCGTTTACCTCTTCGATAATGCCTGAGAAACCGTTGAAAGGTCCGTCCATTACTTTAATGTTTTCACCAACATAATAAGGAACGTTCATTGTTTCGCCTTGCTCGCTCATTTCATCAACCACACCTAAAATGCGGTTTACTTCTGCCTGGCGCATTGGAATTGGATTGCCAGCTTTATCACCAAGGAAACCAATTACACTATTAATTCCTTTAATGATGTGCTCTAACTCTCCGTCTAATGTAGCTTCGATTAAAACATAACCAGGATAAAAGTTACGCTCTTTGGCAATTTTTTTACCGTCTTTCATCTGGTAGTATTTTTCCATCGGTATTAAAACCTGTGGAACCAAATGAGAGAAACCTAAACGGCTGATCTCAGCATCAATGTATTGTTTTACTTTCTTTTCTTTACCGCTAACCGCCCTTACAACGTACCACTTTAGATCGCTCATTAGTAAATATTAATTAGAAAGTGATTTATAAAAAGTATCTAACACAAATGTAGAACCTTTATCCATTGCAAAAATAACCAATGCAATAATTAAAGAAGCTACTAAAACAAGAATCGCAGAGCTTTGCAACTCTCCCCAAGTAGGCCATGTAACCTTACTTGTCATTTCATCGTATGATTCTTTTATAAACTCAACTACTTTAGCCATATCAAATTATTGAATGTGTGAATGAGTAAATGAGTGAATGATATTATTCGAAAGCTTAGTTTCAAATTCAATCATTCACTCATTCTGGAACTCAATCATTATGTTAAGCACGGGAACAAGGATTCGAACCCTGATCAAAGGTTTTGGAGACCTCTATTCTACCGTTGAACTATTCCCGTGGATAAAATTAGCTAATCAGCCTAGGCCAATTAGCTAATTTTTATGTTATAGCTTAAAATTAAGCTAAGATTTCAGTTACCTGACCAGCACCTACTGTTCTACCACCTTCACGGATAGCGAAACGTAGACCTTTTTCCATTGCAATCGCGTTAATTAATTTAACAGTGATTGTAACGTTATCACCTGGCATTACCATTTCAGTTCCTTCAGCTAGTGAGATCTCACCAGTTACGTCTGTAGTACGGAAATAGAATTGAGGACGATATTTGTTGAAGAATGGAGTGTGACGACCACCTTCTGCTTTTGATAATACATAGATCTCAGCTTTGAAATCAGTGTGAGGAGTTACTGAACCTGGTTTACAGATTACCATACCACGACGGATATCAGTTTTCTCAATACCACGTAACAATAAACCTACGTTATCACCAGCTTCACCGTAATCTAAAATTTTACGGAACATCTCAACACCAGTTACTGTAGATTTTAAGTTCTCAGCACCCATACCTAAGATCTCAACTGGATCTCCAGAGTTGATTACACCACGCTCAATACGACCTGTAGCAACAGTACCACGACCAGTGATTGAGAATACGTCTTCAACAGGCATTAAGAAAGGAAGATCAGTTAAACGTGGAGGAATTGGAATGTAGCTATCAACAGCATCCATTAATTCCATGATTTTACCAACCCATTTAGCATCACCGTTTAATCCACCTAATGCAGAACCTTGGATTACTGGAATATCATCACCTGGGAATTCGTAGAAAGATAATAATTCACGAACTTCCATTTCAACTAGTTCTAATAATTCTGGATCATCAACCATATCCACTTTATTCATGAATACAACTAATGAAGGTACACCAACCTGACGAGCCAATAAGATGTGCTCTCTAGTTTGTGGCATTGGACCATCAGTAGCAGCAACAACGATAATTGCACCGTCCATTTGAGCAGCACCAGTAACCATGTTTTTCACGTAATCCGCGTGACCTGGACAGTCAACGTGTGCATAGTGACGGTTAGCTGTTGAATACTCAACGTGAGCTGTATTGATAGTAATACCTCTTTCTTTTTCCTCTGGAGCAGAGTCAATTGAATCGAATGAACGTGCCTCAGTTAAACCAGCATCAGCCAAAACTTTTGTAATAGCTGCTGTTAAAGTTGTTTTACCGTGATCGACGTGACCGATTGTACCGATGTTTAAGTGCGGTTTACTGCGGTCAAATTTTTCTTTTGCCATTTTATTTATAACTAATTAGTAGGTTAACTTTTTATTATTTTTATTTTTTGTTATTTCAACACAAAAAACCTTGTCTCTTCTGTGTATTTAACAGATTTAACAAAGCTTTATTATACCTGAGCCAAAGATGGGACTTGAACCCACGACCTCTTCCTTACCAAGGAAGTGCTCTACCGCTGAGCTACTTCGGCTTTTCAGTTAACAGTTTTCAGTTGCCAGTTAAGAGTAACTGTAATTGTTAATTGCGAACTGCTCAACTTTATTGGAGCGGAAGACGAGGTTCGAACTCGCGACCTATAGCTTGGAAGGCTATCGCTCTACCAACTGAGCTACTTCCGCTTTTAAATTAGCTAATTATCAAATTAGTGAATTAGCCGATTATTGGTGGGGAGAGAAGGATTCGAACCTTCGAAATCTTGCGATAACAGAGTTACAGTCTGTCCCATTTGGCCGCTCTGGAATCTCCCCATCTTTTATCTTAAAACGCTAACACTTTAAAATAAAAAGAGCCTCCTATCGGAATCGAACCAATGACCTACTGATTACAAGTCAGTTGCTCTACCAGCTGAGCTAAGGAGGCTTTTAATTTTGTGCAATGATACGAAAAATCTTCATTTTTCATACTATTAACGTGTTTTTTAAAAACTTTTATCTTTTAAAAGAACTAACCTTTTCTTCCTGGCGTAACGCCCTTTCCGAAAGGGAATGCAAATATACACACTTATATTTCACTTCAAAATAAATTTGAAAAAAAATAGCGAACATTTTTTGTTCGCTATCCCTTTATTTATGTTTTAAATTAATATTCACTTAATAATCAGACGCTTCGCTTTCACTTAAAATTGCTTTGTGTTCGCTTAATTTTGCACGAGTTTTTTCTTTATGCTTGGTGATTTGTTTTCTTAACGACTCAATTGCCAAATCTGTCGCCTCTTCAAATGATTTACATTGTTCTTTAGCGAAGAGTGTTCCACCCGGCACAATGAGTTTGATCTCACTAATTTTATTGGCTTCATCCTCTACGTTCTCTAATTTTAAATACACTTCACCACTTATAATCTGGTCAAAAAACTGATCTAGCTTATTTGCCTTCTTCTGTATAAAGTCTAACAACTTACTGTCTGCACTGAAGTGGATTGATTGAACTCCGATTTTCATTTTTCCTCCTTTTTTTACGCCTTTGGATGGGCTTGTTTATAAATTGTTTTTAATCTTTCGATTGAATTGTGGGTATAAACCTGGGTTGCCGCTAAACTGGCATGACCCAAAAGTTCTTTAATGGCATTTAAATCTGCGCCTGCATTTAACAGGGAAGTCGCATAACTGTGCCGCAATACGTGGGGGCTTTTTTTGTCATTGGTTGATATGTGGTTTAGGTATAAGGTTACAATACGGTATATTAACTTCGGATACGCCGGTTTACCTGTATTGGTAACGATTAAGTTAAGCAAATTGTTATTAAAATTCTGCAACTTTTTTTGTTCAATATAGCTACTCACCTGATTGATAAGCTGTTTATTTATTGGGATGATTCGCTCCTTATTCCTCTTACCCAAAACTTTAATTGTTCCTGAATAGGTATCAACATCGGTATCCTTTAATTGGATAAGTTCGGCTAAACGCATACCGGTACCAAAAAGCAATTCAACCACCAGATGGTCGCGGGTTGAAGCAAAACTATTATCAAAGTATTGCTCAGAATCTAACAAATCATCCATCTGTTGCGAATCGACAAATACAGGCAGTCGTTTGGGAATTTTGGGCGCCTTAATTAATACAGTAGGATTGTGTTCCACCTTTTCTTCCCGCAATAAAAACTTATAAAGGCTTCTTAAAGCTGATATTTTTCTGTTGATGGAATTTTCTGATGTTTCTTGCTCCATCAAATCGACCATGTAGCTTCTGATGTGCGTATGTTTAATTTCCGGGAAACTGATTTCGAAAGTACTATTGATATATTCTTCAAACTGAGTTAAGTCCGTTTGATAAGAGGTTACGGTATGCGGAGAATAGCGCTTCTCGTGAGTTAAATAGGTAATAAAGCTTTTTAGCAACATTCAATATCTCCTTACTCGGTATAAATATGAAGTTACAAATTGTTTTGATATAAAGAAATCATTAATTAATTGTTTACTGTAAAGATTTCGATAGGGCTTAAAACAAAAAAGTCCCGATCTAAAGATCGAGACTTCAATAATAACTATATCGTGAACAACTATGAAGTTGTATCTTGATTCATATTCTGAATGTAAACAGCATGTTTAATTTCAGTACGACGAGCAACGGATTTTTTCTCGTATGCTTGGCGACTACGTAGTTCTCTCAATACACCAGTTTTTTCAAACTTTTTCTTGAAACGTTTAAGGGCTTTATCTAATGATTCGCCGTCTTTAATGTTGATAATGATCATAACGCTGAAATACCTCCTCTCGTGGTTTTTAAATTTCCCATGTTATCGGGGCTGCAAATGTAAGCAAATAATTGAAAATGAGAAAGATTTTTAAAAAGATTTTTTGTGCTTTGCGATAATTGATTTATTACATTCTTTAACTACTTTTAATGATACATTATAATATATGACAACAAGTAAAAAAGTTATTTCAATAGTCGCTGTTTTAGTGATTCTTTTGTTAGCAGTATTTTGCTACTACCGTTACTTCTTCGTTTTTGGTGAAGGCGTAAAAGCAGGCGAACTAAACTATGTAGTAAAGAAAGGATACATTTTTAAAACTTACGAGGGCAAAATTATCCAAAGTGGAATTAGATCGCGAACAACAGGCACTGTACAAAGCAACGAATTTGAGTTCTCAATCTCTAATAAAGATATTGCTGAAAAGATGATGGCCAATAGTGGCAAGTTTTACGAATTACATTATAAAGAATACAAAAATCCTTTGCCCTGGCGGGGGTTTAGTGTTTATGTTGTAGATAGCATCCTGACGGCGAAGTAACGTTGGCAGGTTGTTCATGGGCTATTGTCCATAGTCTATAGTCCATAGTTCATAGTCCATAGTCCATAGTCCATAGTCCATAGTCCATAGTAGAAAACTTATATCGTGGACATGGGTTTTAAAATTTTATTTAAAAAAAATCCGGATGCATTAAGCCATCCGGATTACTCATAAAATATATTTGGTTTGTTGTTTCTGATTAAATTCCGCTTTAACCTTTCGGTTTTCAGCTTTTAGCTTAATTTAATATTTCTCTAGCGATTACAATCTTCTGGATTTCCGAAGTCCCCTCTCCTATTGTACATAACTTACTGTCGCGATAAAATTTCTCTACCGGAAAATCTTTGGTATAACCATAACCTCCGAATATTTGCACGGCCTCTGTGGCTACTTTTACCGAAACCTCCGAAGCAAAATATTTCGCCATTGCCGATTCCTTCGTCATAGGTAAATGCCTGTTCTTTAAATCGGCAGCCTGACGAATCAGTAACTCTGCCGCTTCAATTTCGGTAGCCATATCAGCCAGTTTAAAACTGATGGCCTGAAAACTCGAAATAGGCTGACCAAACTGCTGGCGTTGTTTTGAATATGAAACCGCAGCATCAAAAGCACCTTTCGCAATGCCCAACGCCAAAGCCGCAATTGAAATCCGACCGCCATCTAAAACTTTCATGGCTTGTTTAAATCCTTCGCCAACATTGCCTAGTAAATTAGCTTTTGGAACACGGCAGTTATCAAAAATCATTTCAGTAGTTTCTGATGCCCGCATGCCTAGCTTATTTTCTTTTTTACCTGCTGAAAATCCCGGTGTTCCACGTTCTACCACGATGGCAGAAATTCCTTTTGAACTTCCCTGCTCACCCGTTCTCACCATCACCACCGCGATGTCTCCACTTTTACCGTGGGTAATCCAGTTTTTTGCGCCGTTTATAATGTAATCGTCGCCATCTTCAACTGCAGTTGTCATCATTCTTAATGCATCAGAACCCGTATTGGCTTCGGTTAAACCCCATGCACCGATCCATTCGGCAGATGCTAATTTTGGCAACCATCTTTGTTTCTGCTCTTCGTTTGCAAAAGCCAAAATGTGGCCGGTGCATAATGAATTGTGCGCTGCTAACGATAATCCTATTGAGCCGCAAACTCTCGCTACTTCAACAATTACGTCAACATATTCCTGATAACCTAATCCTGAACCGCCATATTCTTCAGGTACCAAAACACCCATCAAACCCAATTCGCCCAGCTGCTTAAATAATGCCACAGGAAAGTGCTGTGCCTCATCCCATTCCATTATATTCGGGCGAATGTTCCTTTCAGCAAAATCGCGAACCATCGCCTTTACACTTTGCTGAGTCTCCGTTTCGGAAAAATTAAAGCTTACGCTCATAGTTTATATTTAGTTGATTCAGGCAATTATAAACAAATATTTCATAGTTCATTCACAATAAATATTTGCAGAATTACAGAATGAAATGGTATTTGGTTCAATAAGTTATTCGGTTAATTTTAAAGCTCCATATAGTCTCAAAAAAATCGCTCCATATTTTTTTTAATTATTTAGCAAAGATCTTATTGGCTGCGTAAATCAGACAAAATAAAATGTGTGGTGGGCATTGAAAGATTTTGGCAAAAAAACACCAATTAAACCTTTAAGGCTTGGTAATTAAAAAGAAATATAAGGTGTAATCTTTTCTATCACTTGATCATTAAGAATTAAGACTTTTTTTAAGTCAGCCGGCGATGTATAATTTCCATGCTGCTTTCTGTATTGAATGATGGCATTGATTTGTTTATACGATAGATACGGATTGCCTTTCAAATCGTTAAACTGGGCAGAATTAATGTTAACTACTCTTAAAACTATTCTACTCAAAGTAACCTGATCTTTAATTTCATTATATCTTGAAGAATCCAAACCATATACTTCCATAAGTTGCTCTTTTTTGTAAAAACCTCCCAGGCGTTCCCTGTATCTCAAAATTCGATTGGCAAAAGTTCCACCAACTCCTTTAATTTCATCTAGCTGCGCAGAATCGGCTGTGTTGATATCAACCATAACGGCAGGTTTTTTCACATATTCTTTCTTCTCATAAACCAGGTCTCTGTCTTTAAAATTGTCAGGCTGATTTGCTATCCTGACATAGGGATAAAGTTTTTTGTACATTTCCGGCGAAATGGTGTACATCCGCTCCAAATCCTCCGCTTTGTAAAACTTCCCTCCTTTACGAGTATAATTTATAATAGACTGAGCCTGCTTAGCTGATAAGCCTAATTTTCGCCATCCATCGGCGTTTAATACGTTAGGATCGAAGATGAAAAGGGTAGCAACTTTCCTTGGTTCTGTATTTTCATTCCTATCTCTGGTATAATAAAAAGTTTGCTGTTCGGTGATTTCAAGTTTTTGAATCTTCGCGAGCAAATTGGGATCATCTTTTTCTATCCTAAGGAAATGACCATATATTATAGGTATGGCTTTTAGCAGAACAATAATAACTATAAGCATTAGTAAACCATTAAATTCACCTTTGCTAAAGCCAAAATGTTTATTAAGCCAAATTCTCATGTGCGATATGACGTGTGTATTATAAATATAAATCTTATTTTTGGGATTGCAAAGCTCGCGGGTTTTGGCTATCAACAATCTAAGAATTACTATATGAAGATCATAACTACCTCTGAGTTTGCGAAAGCGACCAAGATAGATAAACTTGGTGTGCCGGGTTTAGCAGGCTTGATGATGGAGATCATGAAACTGAATGACATTAACGACGTTTTCGCTCAAAACCAACACTTTAAAGGCTTAGAGTTTGTAGATAAAATATTGGAAACCATAGGTGTTTCTATCGAATTTGATGATGATGATTTAAAAAGCATTCCAAAAACAGGCCCTTTTATTGCCATAGCCAATCATCCTTATGGCGGTGTTGAAGGTTTGGCATTGGTTAAATTATTGTGCACCGTTCGCCCTGATGCAAAGGTGATGGTTAATTTCATTTTGAAAAAAATCCCCAATCTGGATGAATTTTTCGTAGCTGTAAATCCATTCGAAAATGTTCAACATTCATCGAGCATCAGTGGTTTAAAAACAACTTTTGATTTATTAAGAAACGGAACGCCGATTGGAATTTTTCCTGCTGGTGAAGTATCTACCTTCAAATTAGATGCACAACAGGTTACCGACAGGATGTGGCATCCGGTGGTGGGTAAACTGATAGCAAAAGCAAAAGTTCCTGTGGTTCCTATTTATTTCCACGGAAATAATGGTGTGCTCTTCAATATTTTAAGTTTTATTCACCCTACTTTACGCACAGCAAAACTTCCTTCAGAGTTTTTAAATAAGCAAGGTTTAACCATTAAAGTTAGAATCGGTAAGGCTATTGCACCATCAGAGGTTTCGCATATGAACAGCAGTAATAAGCTGATGGACTTTTTACGGGCACGCACCTATGCACTAGGTGTAGGTTTAGATGAGGAGAAAAGATTATTTAATCCGCTGAAGCTGTTTAAGATTAAGAAAAAGCCTGCAGAAGTTATTGAAGAAACTTCGAGGGTCCTGATCAAAGGTGAAGTAGAAACATTGGAAGACTTTAAAGTTTGGACAGAAAAAAATTATGAAGTTTATATTGTTCCGACACTTAAGATACCAAATATTTTAAGAGAAATTGGTCGTTTGAGAGAAATCACTTTCCGCGAAGTGGGCGAAGGAACCAACAAAAAAATCGATCTGGACAATTACGATATTTATTACAACCACCTTTTTATTTGGGATAAAGAACTTGAAAACATTGTGGGCGCTTATCGCATTGGTAAAGGCGATGAGATTTTAGAAAGCATGGGGCGACGCGGCTTTTACCTCTCTGAACTTTTTAAAATGAAGGATCAATTTTACCCAATGCTTAGGCAAGGGATAGAATTGGGCAGATCATGGATTAGAAAAGAATACCAGGGAAAACCACTTCCGTTATTTTTATTATGGAAAGGTATCTTAAAATACCTCATTGATAATCCGCAGTACCGCTATATGTTTGGTCCGGTAAGTATTAGCAACAGTTTTTCGAAATTTAGTAAAGCACTGATTGTAGATTACATTACCAAAAATCATTTCGACTATGAAATGGCCAAGTATGTAAAACCAAGAAATAAATTCAAAGCCGATTTGTTACCAATTTCTACCGACACTTTGGTAGATAGCAGCGAATCGTTTAAAGATTTAGACAGTATTATTGGCGACATTGAAAACTCGCATATCAAAATTCCTGTGTTGTTAAGGCAGTATATGAACCTGAATGCAAAGATCATATCATTTAATATCGATCCGAAATTTTCTGATTGTTTAGATGGTTTCTTGGTGGTAGACACACATAATATTCCGCCAGAAATGTTAGAAAAACTTGGCAAAAATTTATAGCTTTTAAATAAAAATACCCAGACATCCATCTGGGTATTTTTGTTATCAACTAACCTAAACTTTATAAATACTAACCAAATATTTATAGCGCAAATATGAGGTTACAGTATTAAGAATAAATTAACTAATCATTATAAAATCTATAAAAAACTCTTGTTATTTACTTTTGATTTCTGAAACCAAATCACAAAATTATTGCTAAAAGTACTTATACTAATAATTTTCGCATCAAAATATCCGTTTGCTCCTCTTCGCCCATTTTGAAGCTGTGTTTACTAAAAGGCACAAAACCATTTTTCTCGTAAAATCGAATCGCTTTAGGATTCTCTTCCCACACGCCCAGCCACATTGATTTTTTCTGATGTTGGATGGCCACATTTATAGCCTGATCATAGAGTAACTGTCCTACTTTTTTACCATGATAATCGGCCTTTACATATATGCGCTCAATCTCCAACGATTCATTTTCCTGAAGCTCTGTCTGGGCACCGTTCATATTCACCTTGAGGTAACCAATTGGCATGTGATCATCCCAGGCTATAAAAAATAATGAGTTAGAATTAGCTAATTCAGATTTTACTTTTTCAGTGCTGAAACTTGATTGCAGATATTGCTGCATTACTTCTTCAGTATTGCTTGCTGCAAAGGTTTCAAAAAAAGTTTCTTTACCAACTTCTTGTATTGTTTTAAAATCGGTTATAGTAGCGGGGAAAATTTTTATTAGCATCATTCAATTAATTTTAATTCAGCGCAGATTTAATTTAAACAAAAAAAGGTTACAACAATCGCTGTTGTAACCTTTATCTAAATTAACGCTCTCAATCTTTATGATTGTGATGCAAGGCTCTCACCCCTTGCGTTGGCAAAAGTAAGACTTTGAATTTAATTTCCAAATTTAAATTTAGGTTATTTCACTTTTCTTAACGATACAATACAAATGATGTTAAATTAATGTAAAGCAACAAACCGATTCTTCACATAAAGAAATTGTTGATTTTAGGTTAATATGATGTAAATTTAAAGTTACCAAATCGTTTGCGTTGATGAGCCTGCTATGAAAATATTATTCAAAAGCTTTTTATTTGCCAGTTTGATACTTCTGAACATGAAGGTAACGGCGCAGCAACATGCTTTTGAATTCTACGAAAGCACATTTAATTTCGAGGTTGATCCTTCATTAAATATCACAGTGAACTCGGTACCATCAAAAGCTGAAGCCATAAAATTTTACGAATCGATTGCTTCGAAGGATACTAAAGAACTTATTCAATCACTTCAGAATTATCAGCAAAAATATCAGCTAAACGATTGGGTTTATTATCAACTCATCCGAAAAACCGCTGAAGAGATCAGTCCGAAGGCAGAAAATTATTTCCGTTACACGCTTTACAAATGGTTTTTACTAAGTAAATGCGGATATGACGCCAAAATCGCCATCGGTAACGAACAAGTGATTTTTTACATCAGGAATGATGAAGATATCAGTGATGTTCCGTTTTTTATGATCGACAAGCAAAAGTATATGTGTTTGAATTATCACGATTATGGAAAGCTTTTCCAACAAAGTGTTTACATCCCGCTTAAAATCAAAATACCCGAGGCTATAAATTCTTTTTCGTACAAAGTAACGCGGATGCCTGATTTCAAGCCTGAAAATTATGAAGAGAAAGATGTTCAGTTTAGTTACAGGCAAAAAGTTTATCATTTCAGGCTGAAGGTTAATCAGGAAATTCAATCATTGTTTAAAAATTATCCGGTGGTTGATTATGCCAGCTACTTTAACATTCCATTGAGCAGGGAAACCTATGGCTCCTTAATTCCAATTTTAAAGGAAAACATTAAAAAAATGGATCAGAAGAAAGGTGTTGATTATTTAATGCGCTTTACCCGTTATGCATTTCTTTATGAAGACGATGGGTTAAATTTCGGAAAAGAAAAACGCTTATCGCCTGAGCAAACTTTATTAAATAAATATAGCGATTGTGATGACAGGGCAGCTTTATTTTTCTTCTTGGTTAAGGAAATATATAATTTACCAATGATTGCCCTGCTCTATCCCACCCATTTGACGATGGCCGTTCAGTTTGATAAGCCAGTTGGAAATTTCATCGTTTACAAAGACAGGAAATACTCTTTCTGTGAACCCACTCCCCAAACACAGGATTTAAAAATCGGGCAAATTTCAACTGACTTAAAAGACAAGCCGTACGAAATTGTTTACGCTTATGAACCCATTAAGCGCTGATCATTCGCAAAATCTGATATTAAGCAAATATTAACAAAATGTAATGTTATTGCTAAGGAAGTAAAACTGTTGGTCTTTTGAGGTATTTTCGATTTCGATTATCAGTTGTAATCTAAAAACAATCCTATGTCAGCAGTAATTTATAATGTGATTAAAGAATTTTTTGTTGAGATCCATGGCTATCCGGTTAAGGCAAGGATTCTTTCACCAATTAATGATGAGAATAGTTTCAAGTTTCAGATTAGCTTATATTTCAAAAGTAAGCACAATGCTGATGAAAGCGAGCCAGCCTCTACTTTTACTTCTTATGCCAATGCAGAAAGACATTTGCTGGCTTACCTGGAAGCTTTCCAAAACACACTGGATTTGGGTGGCGAGGTAGCTGAAGGCAGTAAGTTTTAGAGGCTTTCTTTATCATCTTTCTCTGGTGGAAGTTCAGCATCAATTACCTCCTCTTCAAATTTCTTTTTGTCTTTCTGATTTCTTTTGATCAGAAAAGCAATAAGTAAAACAACAAGTACCACTATTACAATTACAACTGGCAGATTTATACCCATGATTTTCTTCTTTTAGTAATCATCAATAACTATAAATATAAGCCTAAATATTCTTGATGTTAACCCGTAAATGCTTGCTTAACATAATCATAATATTAATTTAACTTCTTGAAATTCTATCTTTGGGAAAATCCCCAAGAGTTAAATGAAAAAGAATAAATCCAGGTCGAAATCTGAATCGACAAGCAAAAAATTACGTAAAGAACTAGAGTCGAAATTAGCCCTTGCATTTAACGAAGTTGTAAGCCAGTACGGCAAAACAAAGAAAGCAGATAAAGTGATCGAGAAATTTGCAAAACAACTTTCGAAGAAAATCAATATTGCTAATCCAAGTGATTCTATCACACCCTTTATTAAGGAAGAGGAAATCGAATTGTTACCAGAAACTCCTGAGCAAGCAGTAAGCAAAAAGGCAACTGGAAAGAAAATTAAAGCAGATAAAAAAGAAACCGCATAAAAAAAAGGGCCAGAAAATTAATTTTCTGGCCCTTTTAATATTAGTTAAACGCTTTATTTATCTTATAAGTTAGCTAACAAATCAACGCCATCAACCGTAGCCCATTTGCCTTTAGCTAATGAAGCACCTGTTGCAGTTGTAGAAGCCGACCAGTTTGCACCAAAGCTAGCTGCATTTACAGTGAAAGTATTTGCACCTGAAATGAAGAGATTTGGAGAATTGGTAACCTTAACATTTGTTAGTTTGATTTTACCTGTTAAAACCTGGTTGTTGTAAGTTAATAAATCTAAGATTTGAACAACACCACCATTAAATGCTGTAGGAGTTGTCTGGCTTCCATAACCATCAATAACAATATTACTGAAATCGCCATTACCATTAGCTTTAAATTGAATGGCATCTAACTGAATTTCACCTTGTGATTCTGTTGTTGTACCTGCAGCTCTTTTTAAAGTGATATTGGTAACTTTTGGCCAGAAAGCATTGTTATTACTTTTAGCTTCAACTTCCATTCCGTAGTTACCTAAACCTGTTTGATAAGCAAACCAGTTTGTGTTATCCTGGCCTCTCCAGCTATCTTGCCAATCGAATGAATCATCAGCATTACCATAAGAAATTAAGTTTTTAGCACTTACTGTACCACCGTAAAACTCAAATCCGTCGTCGTTACCTCTGTAAGAAACTAAATTCTCTAAAGTAGTTCCGCTACCAACCGCATAAAAAGAAAAACCATTATGCTCTTTGTTGTTTGTGGTAATTACCTGACCAGCATATTCAACTCTTACATATTTTAATGAACCACTGCTATGAGCAGCATTTGTACCGCCATATTCCTGATTTAAACCATCTTCTGATCTTGAAGTTGTAGTTCCTCCACTTGCAATAATTGGCGCATCACCATACATGATAATACCAGCCCAAGAACCTGCAATTTTAGATTTCTCTGTAAGCACGATTGGCTCATCTGCTGTTCCGTTAGCGATTAAAGTACCGCCTTTTAAAACTACTAATCCGTCTTCTCCGTCTGTTTTATCGGCAGTGAAGGTAGATCCTTTTTCAATTGTTAAAGTAACACCTGGTTGAATTTTCACCAATCCTTTTAAGGTATAGTTTCCAAACGCTAAAGTTCTGTTAGCAGTAATATCACCTGTAATTTCACCTACTACAGGCTCTTTAGTTGGCGGTAAAAAATCATCATCGTCATCAGAGCATCCTGTAAAAATCGTAGCTGAGATCGCAACTGCGTAAAGTAATTTTTTCATGTTAATATGTTTTATAATGCAAAGTTAAAGTTCGAATGTTTTGAACAGGTTAACCCAGCTTTAAGCTTATGTCAACCTATTATTAAGTTAATATTATCAGCTTAAAAAGTGTAGCCTAAACCTAGTGATACCCCAACGCCTCTTTTGTAATCCTTCACTGTTAAATCGTTCTCGAAAACGTTTATTTTGCTATCACCACCCAGTTCAATTTGGTAAGTTGGATTTAGGATATTTTCTACCCCGAATTTTAAATCCCACTTTGTTGCGATTTTATTATTCCAGATAAAATCGAGTTTACCGAATGGTTTTTCATAATAGCTATCTAAACCATTTGTTCCAACGGCATAAATACGTTCACCATAAATATTGTAAGCCAGGGTCATGGTACTTTTCCATTTCTTAGTAAAATCACTTTCGTGTTTGATATCGGCATTGATTAACCATGGAGAAGCACCCTGAAGTTTACGTGTTAATTTATTTCCCAGCGATTTTATCTCAGAAGCATTTCTCAAAGGATCAATTGTTGCCTTCGTAACCATTAATGAAGTATTGAAACCAAATGAGAAGTTAGAAAGCGCTTCGTTAATTCTGCTTAACTGCAATAACAATTCTATTTCAGCACCATACAAAGTTGCTTTTTTTGAGTTATCGTAAGTGATCACTAAACCACCGCTTCCTGCCGATTGCAGAAACAATCTTTCGATAGGGTTTTGAATGTATTTAGCGAAGCCAGTGATTGCAAACATCTCCTTATTTGTAGGGAAGAACTCATATTTAAGATCAAGATTATAGTTCTTGCTATTTGAGATATTAGGGTTACCATTCTCGATTGTTGCATCTGGATTAACAAATTCAAGCGGATAAGCTTCCATAACCACAGGCTTGGTTAATGTTTTCGATGCTGACAAACGGAAGTTTGCCTTTTCCGTAATGGCGTATTTTATGTTCGCTGCCGGAAGTACATCAAAATTGTTTTTGGTAATTTTTCTAAACGGATCCGCAAAACTTCCAGATTCTCTATAGCGACTGATTCGTTGCGATTGCTCAAATCTTGTTCCAACATTGGCCTGCAGCTTTTCATTTAGATTTAATGCTAAATCAAGATAACCAGCATTAACACCCTCCTGCATTTTTGATCTGTAAGTGGCATTCGTTCCTTCGCGGTAAGTAAAGCCACCATTTGAAATCTGCCCACCTAATATGCCATCAGGTTGATTGGTTGGAAATACAGCTGAGTTAGAGGCTAGATTCTGAGATACCAGGAACCTGAAATCAGATTGGATTTTGTTGAATGATCCATTATAACCTGCCGAAAGCTTGTGCGCCTTTGTTAAGTCGCTGTTTCCAAATTTCCAGCTATATTCTAACATTCCTGAAGCAAAGAAATCACCATTAAAATCCATGTATTGCCTTACTATACTGTTGCCAGAATAACTCAACGCAGTGGTATTGGCATCAATTTGCGAACCCTTAAAAGATTTCCTATCTGGCAGTTGATATTGCGTTTTTGAATAAGAAACTCCTGCTTTAACACTGTGTTTGTCGTCTGCAGTAAGTTTGTAATTCGCAAACAATTGTCCAGTGAAGAAATCGGTTTTCTGCAATTGATTTAATCTAATGAATGCGTTGTTAACGGTTGCCTGACTGTTTGTGTAGCCCAACTGATCTTGAATAAGGTTTTCAGTTCCTTTTAGATAAAAAGCATTCAAATTCAAACTTAATCTCGGACTTGCATAGTTTAATGCGCCCAAAACGGATGAGTTTGTAGAAAATCTGTAACTTCTGGTATATAAATTATTATCGTAAATACCTTGGGCAGTATTGAAAAAACGATCTACACCTTCTCTAACCTGGAAATTGTTATCGGTATTTAACGAGAATAAATATTGAAACGAACGGCCGTTATCCAGGTTTATTTTTTGCGTATGAAGAATACCTACATTTGTATTTAAAGGAGCATTTCCTTCATCAACATTAAATCCTGAACCAAACTGCGTGCCGGCCTCACTTGCCGACATGGTATATGCAGAAGGAACTTTACCAAAAGATTTTGGTAACTCGCGTTCTTTACCTGAAAACCCTAAGTAATCGCTAAATGACATGGCATCATCAGCCCTTAAGAACTTTTTGAAAGTGCTGTTAGATATAAAACTCGTTCCAATATTAATTTTTGTAACAGGTTTTTCTCCTTTAGCCGTTACAATATTGAAAGTACCTCCGGCAAAATCACCATATAAACTTGAATTAAAAGTTTTATAAGTTTCAAGAACAGACACGATGTCTGTAGGGAAAAGATCAAGCGGAATTATTTTTTTAAAAGGATTATTAGATGGAACAGCCAAACCGTTGATCAATAAGTTATTGTAACGATCTTCTAAACCACGTACAAACAAGCCCCTGCCATCTACTTTAGTAATACCTGTAATTTTGGTTAAACCTTCTTCTACATCACTTACACCTTTCCTAGAAAGCTCTTGGATACCAATACCTTGCTTAATTTCTATGGCATTTTTCTGCATAGATAACAAGGCAGTTTCACTTTCTTTCCCGGCAACACCTCTTACCTGAACATCACCCAGCGTTTGAGAATTAGACTCATCCAATACGATGTTTACGGCGGTATTACCACCACCTTTAACTTCTACGCCTGGAAGTTCTTTTGTGGTATAACCTACGTAAGATGCTTCGATAATGTGTTTTCCATCTGCGAGCGCTGCGATGGTATATTTTCCATCCGGCCCGGTTGATGTTCCCTTAGTGGTACCTTTGATTCTAACCGTTACCCCTATTAAGGTTTCGCCGGTTTTTTTATCGGTTACCGTTCCAGAAATTTTACCGGTTTGTGCATAGGCTGCTATGCTTAGAAACGAAATCAGCATGACTAATGCCGACTTTTTTAAAATTGTGATTAAGTCCAATTTGCCTGTGTTTTATTTTAGGCAAAGCTATTACCACAATGTTAGCTGTATGTTAGATGTTAATTAAGCTTTGTTTAGCTAAAGGTTAATTTAATGTTAGCTACTTTCTGATTAGTACCTGATACCTGTTTTCTTGCAGATGAAGTGCAATAACCAGATTGGCCCGATTAACAGAAACTTAACATCATCTAAAAACGAGGGCTTTTTACCTTCAATTTTATGCCCGATAAATTGACCCACCCAGGCGGCTACAAATATGGCGGCATAAATGGCATAAGCGGTTCCGCTACCTAAACCAACAGCTTGTTCAATTTTAACAATAATATAACTCATCAGGCCCACTACCCAAATCATCAGAAAAAATAATACAGGAGATAACGTAAAATAATAGTATAAACTAAAAGCCAGAAGAAATGACGCCCAGTTAAAAAAGCCGTTATAGCTACCTAAGAAACCGATATGAGGAAATGGAATTTGCCAAACTAAACCCAATAAACTGAATACGATTAACGGAACACAAATACAGTGGACTAATTTGTTGGTCGGATTTTGATGGCTCTCGGCATACTTGTCAAAAAGTACATCAACAGTGCGTTTTGGTTCAATTTGGATAGTTGGCTTGCTCATGATGTAAAATTATAAAAAAATGTTGGAGATACCGTTATCATAGGCATATCGTCATTGCGAGGTACGACGCAATCTATGTTGCAAATTATATTGCATGATACCTCGTTGTTGTGTCCTAGATATACCGCCATGTCAACCGCAGCGCAGACCGGAAACTTTGGGAGATTAAATCTTTGAACGTTTACAACTTAAAAGATTGCTCCGCTACGGTCGAAATAACGATGAGTATAGGCGTGATGCCGATTAAAGTGTAGCTAAGCTTAGAAATATTTGAACTTTTACATCTTTAAAGATTTCTCCGCTACGGTCGAAATGACGATGAGCAGCTATTCAAATAATCTTAATTTTCAGAAAAAACCTTAAACAAAAAAAGCGATGGAAACTTTCCATCGCTTGATATTTCTTTTATTAAACCGATCGTCATGCTGAATTCAGTTCAGCATCTTTTCTGCTATAAGATCCTGAAACAACAAGTTCAGGATGACGATTTTATCTATTTTGCAAATGCTACCGAACGTGTTTCACGAATTACCGTCACTTTAATTTGACCAGGATAAGTCATTTCTGTTTGAATTCGTGTAGAAATATCTGCAGCTAATAATTCGGCTTGTGCATCGGTAATTCTTTCGCTTTCTACAATTACACGTAATTCTCTACCTGCCTGGATTGCAAAAGTTTTTTCCACACCTGGATAAGATAATGCCAGTTCCTCAAGATCCTTCAAACGCTTGATATAACTTTCCACCACTTCTCTTCTCGCTCCCGGACGGGCGCCAGAAATGGCATCACAAGCCTGAACAATTGGCGAAATCATTGAGGTCATTTCAATTTCATCGTGGTGGGCACCAATGGCATTACAAATTTCAGGATGTTCCTTATATTTTTCTGCCAGTTGCATACCTAAAATTGCGTGAGGCAATTCAGGGTTATCATCAGGCACTTTACCTATATCGTGTAATAAACCAGCACGTTTAGCCATCTTCGCATTTAAGCCTAATTCAGCAGCCATGGTTGCACAAAAGTTGGCTACCTCACGTGAGTGATGCAAAAGATTTTGACCGTAAGATGAGCGGTAACGCATACGTCCTACCATACGAATTAGCTCGGGGTGTAAGCCGTGAATGCCTAAATCAATTACCGTACGCTCACCAATTTCTACAATCTCATCCTCGATTTGCTTTTTGGTTTTAGCAACAATTTCTTCAATACGGGCAGGGTGAATACGTCCATCTGTTACTAAACGGTGCAAAGCCAAACGGGCAATCTCTCTTCTTACCGGATCAAATCCAGATAGAATGATTGCCTCAGGGGTATCATCTACAATAATCTCGATACCGGTAGCGGCTTCCAAAGCACGGATATTTCTACCCTCTCTACCAATTACGCGACCTTTAATTTCATCACTCTCGATATGAAAAATAGAAACCGAGTTCTCAATAGCGGCCTCTGTAGCTGTACGTTGAATTGTTTGAATAACTACTTTTTTAGCTTCTTTGCTTGCCGTTAATTTCGCCTCATCCACAATATCTTTCACCTGCATCATGGCTTGCGTACGAGCCTCTTGCTTTAAGTTTTCTACCAATTGCTCTTTAGCTTCTTCAGCCGATAAACCAGCGATGGTTTCCAATTGTTTCAGGTGCTGATTTTTTAATACTTCAACTTCTTCCTGTTTCTTAACAGCCAATTCGGTTTGCTTTTCTAGGTTACCTTTTTGCTTATCAAGCTCCTGTTCTTTTTTATTGAAGTTTTCCATACGCTGATTTACCGACTGCTCTTTCTGCTTAATGGTATTTTCGCGTTGGTTAATGGTATTGTTTTTAGCATTTACTTCCTGTTCATGCTCTGCTTTCAATTGTAAAAACTTTTCTTTGGCTTCTAAAAGCTTGTTCTTTTTTAAGATTTCTGCGTTGTTCTCCGCATCTTTTAAAATCTTTTTAACCTTGTTCTGCGCAGCAACCTCCTGCCCTTTTAACAAGTTGCGCAGTAGGAACCTGCCCACCGCTATACCGATACCTAAGCCTGCTATTAGGGCAAATATGTATCCTAGAATTTCCGTTATCTCCATTTTGTTTTTTAAGTAAAAAAAAACCGCAGCTAATTTTTTTAAGTCTCGTCATTTTAAACCTCAACTAAGCATAATTGGGATTTAAGCCATTTTCAGGTGCCATAGCAGATGAAATACGCCCTCTTAACCCCATAGATATTGAAGTGTTAAGTTTTATAAATTTGAAACTCAAAAAACTAGCCGCGGCTATGTTTTTATGCTAATTTAGAGCACCGTCGTTCTGAATTTATTTCAGAATCTTATCATTAAGCTCTCTGAAACAAGTTCAGAGTGACGAATTGCCCAAAGAACGAACCTTATTTTTTAAAGAAACCGTTGAGTAAAACATCCAATTCTTCAACTTTATCGGCAACGGCAGTATCCTGGTTTTGTACTTTATTTTCCGTCCTCAATACGGCGGTTGCGTAATGCAAAACTGCCATAGAAAGAAGATCCTGCTTATCTCTAACCGCATAATTATCTTGATAATCTTTTATGCGCTCATTGATCATTTTAGCCGCCCGTCTCACAATTTCTTCCTCTTCCGTATTCACCTTTAATGGATATATACGGTCGGAAATGGTTATTTTAATCGAGATTTCTCCCATTTGTTAGCTTAGTTTCTGATTTCTTCGCATTATTTATTTTTTAAGTAATGCGATACTCTTATCAATCTCCCGCACAAAATCGTTAATTTTTTGCTTAATGTCAAGCGACTTTTCACTTGTTCCTTCAATACTTTTGGCCAGTTTTGTTACCCTTAGTTTTTCTTCAAGGTCTGCAGTTTTGGCTTTTGAGGTATCAACGGCAACTTTTAACGACTGATTTTCAAGCTTTAATAAATCATTTTCTTCCTGTAAAGCGTTACATAACTCAATTAATCGAGCTGTTTTTTCTAGTACTTTATCTAATTGATCTGCAACAGAAGTCATGAATTTATTTCTAAAAATACGAATTTATATTTTATTTCCTAATTTCTGCACCCGCTTGCTGGGTTAAATTGGCAATTAACTTCTGCATCGTATTTTCAATCTGCTTATCTGTAAGGGTTTGCTCCTCATCCTGCAGAATAAAATTCAGGGCGTAAGATTTTTTCCCTTCCGGCAATTTATCACCTACGTAAACGTCGAAAACGCCAACCTCTTTAATGAGTTTTTTATCCGTTTTGAAAGCAATACCTTTTAACGTATCGAACGTTACGGCCTGATCAATCAACAACGACAAATCTCTGCGTACCTGCGGATACTTAGAAATTTCTTTATTAACGATTTTGTTTTTCTTTACAATATCAAGAATTCCGGCCCAGTCAAAATCTGCGTAGAAAACTTCGGCATTCACATCTGCCACTTTTCGATCGGCTTTACTTGCCGCACCAAAACTCACCAGGGTTTTATCTCCACGGAAGTATTTTATGCCATAGGCGAAGTTTTCGTCATCCAAACTATCGGTTTGATAACCCGAAATGCCTAAACGGGAAATGATGGCGTCAACAGCTGATTTCAAATTATAGAAAGAAGCTGCTTTTGAATTTTGATTCCATTGCTCACTTTGTTTTGCACCAGAGATTAATAATAACAATCTCGGACGTTCAACATACTTCTCATTAATTAAATGATAAGTTTTACCGAACTCATAAAACTTCACGTCAGCGTTTTTACGGTTCTGGTTGTAAGCTACGCTTTCCAGAGCCGGCATCAAGAGGTTTTGACGCATCACATTCAAATCACTACTTAAGGGATTCAGCACAAATACGGCCTCATCCAGATTTTTTGAATAAGCTGATTTGGTTAAAGAGTTACACATTATTTCTGCATAACCGTTTGCTGATAAAAGATCGGCAATTGTGTTGTGTGTATTTTCTTTCTCTGGCTTTACGCTATAAGAAAGTGATGCATTTACTTTAGCTGGGATTTCAACATTATTATAACCATAAATACGCAACACCTCTTCGGTGATATCGCATTCGCGGGTTACATCTACTTTAAAAGAAGGAACCCTCAATGCCAGCGTATCATCAGAAGTACTGGTAGCCGTAATGCCTAAAGCCGTGATGATGTGCTTAATTTCCGTAGATGGAATATTTGCGCCAATCAACTTATTAATGTTGGTATAACTCACTTCAAATTCAAACGGGCGGATATGGCTTGGATAAATATCAGAAACCGAAGATGAAATTTCGCCTCCGGCCAGTTCTTTGATTAATAATGCCGCGTATTTCAAAGCAGTAACCGTAATCTCAGGATCTGTTCCACGCTCAAAACGGAAAGATGCATCAGTTTTCAGTCCGTGTCTTTTTGATGTTTTACGTACAGAAACTGAATTGAAATAAGCGCTCTCCAGGAAAATATTTTTGGTTTCGCTGTCAACACCAGATGTTTTACCACCGAAAACACCCGCAATACACATCGGCGCTTCAGTACTGCAAATCATTAAATCATCGACATCTAATTTGCGTTCAACATCATCAAGTGTTACAAAAGGTGTTCCTCCTTCTACTTTCTTAACGATTACTTTTCCACCGGCAATTTTATCAGCATCAAAGGCATGAAGCGGCTGACCTAAACCATGCAACACATAGTTGGTAATATCCACCACATTATTAATCGGGCGAAGACCAATCACCTTTAATTTATCTTTTAACCAATCTGGAGATTCGCTAACCGTAACACCAGAAATGGTAACACTGCTGTAACGTGGGCACGCTGCTGTATCTTCTACGTCAACCGGAATCACCAAACTTTCGTTATCAGTTTTAAAAGCTGATAAATCTGGCATTTCATATTCACTTCTAAAATAAGCTGCTAAATCTCTTGCAACACCTAAATGCGAAGCAGCATCAGCCCGATTTGGGGTTAAACCAATTTCAAAAACAAAATCATCCTCCATTTTAAAATGGTCTTTAGCACGAATCCCGATTTCGGTATCCTCAGCTAAAATCATGATTCCATCATGAGATTTACCTAAACCAATTTCATCTTCTGCACAAATCATCCCCTGAGAAACTTCTCCCCTGATTTTCGATTCCTTTATCTTAAAAGGCTCGCCTTCTAGCGGATAAACAGTTGTTCCAACAGGAGCAACAACTACTTTTTGCCCTGCTGCAACATTTGGTGCACCGCAAACAATCTGGAGATTTTCTTTTCCGCCAATGCTTACCGTAGTTACACGCAAACGATCGGCATTAGGGTGTTGAATACAGGTTAAAACCTCGCCAATAACCAGGCCCTCCAATCCGCCTAAAACAGGCTGAACCTGATCTACACTTTCTACCTCCAAACCAACATTAGTCAGGATTAAGGAAAGCTCTTGTGGCGTTTTATCTATTTGAACGAATTGTTTTAACCAGTTATATGATATTTTCATTTATTGAGATTTGAGATTCGAGCCATGAGATTTGAGATATATCATGCCTAAAATAGCTGTTCAAGAATTATAAAACGCAAAGATAATATTTAAAGATGAAACGTTTTAAAAATCGGAAACATTGAATGATTTATAATTTACTTATTAAGACTATATTTGTTTATGGCTATCAAGGTAAATACGAAAGCAATTCTATTCAGTCAATTGCAAATGAATGCTGAAAAAATTAAATCTTTCGGCGTGAGTAAGTTAGGTGTTTTTGGCTCCTTCACAACAAATAAGGTGAAGAATGATAGCGACATCGATTTTCTTGTTGAATTTGATCCCACTAAAAAAAGCTTCGATAATTTTATTGAGTTGTCTTTTTACTTGGAAGAACTGCTCAATCGCAAAGTTGAAATCGTAACCCCACAATCTTTAAGCAAACATATAGGTCCGCATATTTTAAAACAAACTCAATATGTTAGCATCTAATCATGAACTGATTAAACACATATTAGATGAAATCAATTTCATTCTCCAACGACATATTCAAAAAGTAAAGAGCAAGCTACCCTTGACCCGGTTCTTTCCAGAGCACTGATCAGGAGTCTTGAGATTATTGGAGAAGCCAGTTCAAAATTAGATGAAGAGTTCCGATCGCTACATCCACACATTGAATGGCGGAAAATTACGAATACGAGAAATAAACTCATCCATGAATATTTTGGTGTTGATTATGATATTGTTTGAGATATTATAATCAATAAACTTCCAAACCTTAAAGTATTTTTGGAAGAAATTATTTTTTAAACATCACTAAATCTTTCTAGAAAGTTTATCTCCAAAATCATTTTTCTACTCAATCTAATGAGGTATGAAGAAGAAAAATCTGCGATGATTGCCGAAATCAGCGGGAGAAACTAAAACCATAACCTGGCAAAAACAGGCAAATGATCAGATGGATATTTTTTATCCTTACTATCAGATAACACTGCAAACTTCTGCACTTTAAAACCTTTGTTTACAAAAATATAATCGATTCGATTTTTTAAATCGCTATTGAAATCAAATGCGTTAAATGTTCCATTCGGGCCATACGCTGGCTCCAGGGTTATCTCTTTTGCATCAATTAAAAATGATTTTATGGTTGCGATGGCTTCGGTTTCGGGTGTAACATTTAGGTCGCCGGTAAAAACCACAGGTAGTTTGGGCGCTATCTCCTGTATTTTTTGTTTAATTAGTTTTGCCGATTCAATCCTGGCTTTTACGCCAACATGATCGTAATGTGTATTGAATACCAGGAATTCTTTTTTATTGGAATTATCGTAAAGCCGCACCCAGCTGCAAACGCGGTTTAATGCAGCATCCCAACCTTTAGATGGTACATTGGGTGTTTCTGAAAGCCAAAATGTGCCACCATCTTTTTTAGTGAATCTATCTTTATCAAAGTATACTGCAGAAAATTCACCTTTGCGTTTTCCATCTTCACGGCCAACACCTACCACATCAAAATTCGAATTTTCTAATAAGGCATCAAACTGTTCCGGTAAGGCTTCCTGCACACAAAGAATATCAGCATCGTGGAATTTAACCAAAGCTTTCACATTATCTTTTCGGTTTGGCCAGGCATTTACACCATCAGAAGCGACATTTAAACGAATGTTATAAGTGATGATATTTATTGGAAATCCTTTTTTCTGCGCAAAAGAAAGCGATACAAAAAACATCGAAAGGAATAGTAATTTAATGGTTTTCATTGTAAATGCTAAAATTAATAATATGCGATGATACAAAATTTAGTGTTAATCCCATTTTATGATTAAGTATCTTTTAAATTACATCTTCATCCTTGTAACTATAGTAGTTATTATTGCCGAAAATCAAATGATCAACCACGTAAAGTCCTAACATTATCCCTGAGGCGACCAAATCTCTTGTAAGTTTGTTATCACTTTCACTTGGTTTTAAATTTCCTGATGGATGATTGTGCGCCAGGACTATACTTGCTGCATTGTTTTCCAGGGCCACTTTGAATATAATTTTTGGATCGGCAACTGTTCCGGCCTGACCACCTTTGCTAATTAAATGCTTACCAATTATATGATTGGACCGGTTAAGCAACAAAATCCAGAATTCCTCATGATTAAGATCAGCAAAAGTATGCTGCAGATAACGATGAACATCGCTGGAAGCAGTAACCTGTGTAAGCTGCTCTTCATGAGTCTCCTTTCGGCGCAAGCCAAGTTCAAGAGCAGCAACAATAGCTATGGCTTTGGCTTCACCAATACCTTTGAATTTAGAAAGGTCCTGAATGGATGCCCTCCCAAGTTTTGTTAGGTTATTTTGGTAAAATGCCAAAATGCGCTTACTTAAATCAACAGCGGTTTCATTTCTATTTCCCGAGCCAATTAAAATGGCGATCAATTCAGCATCAGTTAAATGCCTGCGACCGTGTTGTAAAAGCTTTTCTCTGGGGCGATCTTCTTCAGCCCACAGTTTTATGCCCAATTTTTGATCGTATTCTTCCATAATTTTTTACGCAAAAAAAAGGCATCCCAACTTTCGGTTGGGATGCCTTTTACTAATATCGTAAAAAAAGTTAGCTTATGCTAAACCGTTAACGAATTTCGTTAATTTCGATTTATTGTTAGCTGCTTTATTTTTGTGGATAATATTCTTTTTAGCTAAACGATCTAACATAGAGATTACTTTAGGCAATAAATCTGAAGCAGATTTTTTATCTTCTGCAGCACGTAATCTCTTAATGAAAGTACGGGTAGTTTTTGCCTGATATCTGTTACGTAAACGTTTTGTAGCGTTTGCTCTAATTCTTTTTAATGAAGATTTATGATTTGCCATTTCTATTTAGCCTTTTATTTTTCTTTAATCGTTTCCTATAATTCGGGTTGCAAATATAGAGTTAATGTTTTTAAATTACAAAAGAATTTAACTTTTTTATTCACTAAAATATCTGATCCGTTTCGAGACGCAAAAATACATTTAATTTATTCATTAATAACACATTTACATCACTGAATAAAAATTTAGTTCTTTAGAGAAAACATGCGTAAAAATACTATTTTTGGGCAAAACCATTTTTGAGTGAAAAAACGAATAGCCATTTTCGCATCCGGTTCCGGTTCCAATGCCCAAAAGCTAATGGAACATTTTAAGCGCAGTAACGATACCGAAATTGCTTTGGTATTAACCAATAACGCCGATGCTTACGTACTTCAAAGAGCAGATAATTTCGAAATTCCGAGTCACATTTTCGACAAACATGAGTTTTATAAAACAGAAGAAATTATCGACCTCCTTAAAAATTTAGACATCGACTTTATCGTACTTGCGGGTTTTCTGTGGCTAATTCCGCAAAATTTGATTGCAGCATACCCTGGAAGAATCATAAATATCCACCCTGCAATTCTGCCAAAATTTGGTGGCAAAGGCATGTATGGCGATCATGTACACAACGCCGTTATTGAGGCCGGCGAAACCGAAGGTGGAATAACCATTCACTATGTGGATGAAAATTACGACGAAGGTGAATACATATACCAGGCCCGATACAAAATCGATAAGGGTGATAACCTGGAAATGATCAAATTTAAGGGCCAGCAGCTGGAGCATTTACATTACCCACGAATTGTTGAAACACTGGTGAAGAAAATTAAAAAATAATACATTATTCTTTCAACCAATCCGTTATTCCGAATACGGCCGGTTTTTATTGACTGAGCAGATAGATAGTAAAAAGCACTTTCTTTAGATAAAAAAATAGCCCGTTCATCATCACGGGCTATTTTTTTTATTGATATTCCTTCTTTAAGATTTACTGTTTCGTAATCGTAAATTCGGTTCTTCTGTTTAGCTGATGATCTGCTACGCTACAGCTCACTCCGTTCGAGCAGCCATTAACCAATCTGCTTTCGCCATAACCTTTAGCGGTAATCCGGCTTTTATCAATTCCTTTGCCGATAATGTATTGAACAGCAGCATTTGCCCTCCGTTGTGATAACGATTGATTGTATTGATCATTACCACGGCTATCAGTATGCGAGCCTAGCTCAATCCAGATGGTTGGATTTTCCTTCATGATCGTTACCAGTTTATCAAGTTCAATTGCAGCATCCGGCCTGATGTTAGACTTATCAAAATCATACCCGCAGTAGCGACGCTACCACTTGCTAAACTCCAGGTAGTGGTATTCTGTAAATTTACACGTGGAAACAATAAACCTTTATTGTTACTCTCAAGCTCCAGAATGGAAGCTTTATTAATTTCTGTAGGATTCTCACCAATCTTTACCTGAGCTTTTGCAAACTGTGCAGCAGCTACAAAAGCAACAACCAGTAGTGTTTTTGTAGAAAATTGTTTCATACTAATATGTAATTCTAAGTGTTAACTATGATGAACCACCTGAATCTGTAGAGAAAAAGGGGGTATATTCGAACCCAGACTTTCAAAAGGTATTCCACAAGCGCTTGTTAGCTGAAAATGAAAAAATGCCATACCTGTTTTTTGAGCAGCTGGATGAAATCTGTTGCACAGAACCTCCCTTAATTGTATCATTAATGGTACAATTTGGCCGATTTTTAGCAAGAACTGCCCAGAGGTTTACAAATTGTTTTTTTTTTAAAATAAAATATCTCATCTTCAAGACATTACCAACGACAGCAATTTTCTGCGAAAAATAATCCCCAACAAGAGTCAAATATTCCCCACTTTGGGAGCAGAGATGCGTTAAACAATAAGGTTTCATGGCTTTATCTTCGTACTGCCAGACAAAAAAATTTTGGGAGCTGTTACATGGTTTGAAATCAACCGAAGTTGGCTGAGCTTGCCCCTGCTGTGCCTAAAGAAAAATAAAAGATATATGATGCCGCTTTCTATTAAAACTTAAAATCTAAACACCTGCCCATGTATGATGAATAATTGGATGTTCCAAGCTAACTTTACATGATTACCGTGTTAATGAAAAAAATGGCCTGTAGTTTACGAAATGGTTTTTTTTCAAAACAAAACAATTCATCCTCAAGGCATTATCAGCCGCGGCAATTTTCCTGCGAAAAATAATCCACAACAAGGGTCAAATATTCCCCACTTCGAAAACCAAAAATGAATTAAACAATAAGTTTTCGCAGGTTTTGCGGCTTTATCTTCTTATTGCCTGACAAACAACTCTTAGTAGCTGTTGCATGTTTTGAAATCAACCGAAGTTGGTTGGGCTTGCCCCTGCTGTGCCAAAAAAAATCGCAATTTTCCTTGGCACTTCGCTGCAAACATTTTCACTAATATAATGGAGGTGCATTGCAAAAAAATTGGTCTGGTCATGTGGGCTGAAACAATTACCATTACCTTTGTTGTTGTGAAATAATCTGACAAAGGGATTTACCGAGAACAATACTAACACCTAAAATCAAATGAGATATAAAAAGCTGATCTTCCTTTTCTTTTTAACAGGCTCAATAGGCTTTAACTTGTTGGCGCAGCAAATAACAGACACGGTAACTAAAGAAAGTTTAGCCATTAACGAGGTTAAACTCATCAAAGATCAGCAACAAAAGCAAATAGACTCACTGGTAAAAATTCAACTGGAAGCGCAACTCAAAAATGCGGTTGGCGATAAATCTAAAACCCGTGAGCTTGAAGAAAAGCTTCGGAAAATTGCCATTAATGATTCGCTCAGAAATATAGCACAGGCAGAAGAAATTAAGAAACTTAAAGTTCATGCCCAGGGCTATCCCGTGGTACTGAACCATGATACCTTATTTAGTATATATACCAGAACCGGGTCTTTCAGTGCCCGTGAAAGGGCATCGGGTATTGCAAAAAAAATCAACAGCCTTTATGAGGATGCCTTTTATGCGGCAGATTCGTTACAAATAAAATCCTCTACAGATAATTTCGATATCGTTTATAAAAACCAGGAAATTATCATGACGATCTCAAACCTGGATGGCTTATGGTTTGGTAAAACAAATGCGAAACTGGCGGCAGAATACCTGATCACGATTAAGCGCTCCATACAGAGCGAAAGAGAATCGCATAGCCTGGTAAACTGGGCGAAAAGAATTGGATTGGTAATTTTGATTCTCATCCTACTCATCATCATGGTGGCGCTAATTAATTGGGTGTTTAAACAAAGTCAGCATTACATCAGTACCCATACACAAAAGCTCAAAGCCGGTTTAAAACTTGGTTCCATTAAAGTTATCCCCGCTAAAGACCTTGAACTCATTTTTCTAAAAATAAACAGTGCGGTAAGATTACTTGTAACCCTCATCTTAATTTACTTATCATTGCCACTGCTTTTTAGCGTTTTCCCGGAAACAGAAAGCTGGACAAGCACCTTATTAAACTGGATTTTAGGTCCTTTAAAAATTGCTTTAAATGGTATTGTAACTTATTTACCGAACCTATTTACCATTTTAGTAATCTACTTTATCTTTAAGTTTACGCTAAGAGCAATCCGGTATTTTTTCAATGAAGTTAAACGAAGTAACATACAAATCAACGGTTTCCATCCTGAGTGGTCAGTTCCAACTTTCAACATTTTAAGATTTATTCTTTATGCCTTTATGCTGGTCATCATTTTCCCCTATTTACCGGGGTCAGGTTCAGCTGCATTTCAAGGGGTTTCTGTTTTCCTGGGCATATTAATCTCTCTGGGTTCATCAAGTGCCATCACCAATATCGTAGCTGGATTGGTAATTACTTATATGCGTCCGTTTCGCATAGGCGACAGGGTAAAAATTGGTGAGGTAACCGGCGATATTATTGAAAAGACAATGCTCGTTACCCGCATCAGAACCATCAAAAATGAAGATGTGACCGTCCCAAATTCAATGGTACTTTCCAGCAGCACAGTGAACTACTCTAGTCAGGCCAAAACCAACGGACTGATTATACATTACGAGGTGACGCTTGGTTATGATGTTCCCTGGCAAAAAGCCTATGAAATGCTAATTAATGCAGCGTTAAAAACCGACTTCATCATACCAGCGCCTAAACCATTTGTACTGCAGACAAAACTTAACGACTTCTACGTTTCCTACCAAATTAATGCCTATACACATGAAGCAGGTAAGCAAGCCTTAATTTATAGCAGCCTTTTAGAGCATATTCAAGACGAACTTAATGCTGCAGGTATCGAGCTTTTATCTCCAAACTATAATGTCATCAGGAAGGAATAATGCATTGCGCTTTGTTTAATTTATGGCTTGGTTTGCGAAATAAACTAAAATTATTTGCTTTGACTTAAAGAGAGATTGCTTAGATAACCTATCAAAATAACATAATCAATTTTTACCTGCTTAACATACCAAAAAAACAATCCTGTTTTACTACCTTTGCGGCTCAAAATTTACAGTAGAATGAGTCAACCCATTAAAATCAAAAACGCTTTAATTTCAGTATATTATAAAGATGGTTTAGCACCATTGGTAAAATTGTTAGCCGCTCAAGGTGTGCACTTATTTTCTACCGGTGGAACTGAACAGTTCATTAAAGATTTAAATCTGCCGGTTACGGCTGTTGAAGATTTAACGGGTTACCCTTCTATATTAGGTGGTCGCGTAAAAACATTGCACCCAAAAGTTTTTGGTGGCATTTTAAATCGCAGAGCGCTGGCTGGCGATCAGGAACAAATTGCAGCATACGAAATACCAGAAATTGATTTGGTTATTGTGGATTTGTATCCTTTTGAAGAAACCGTAAAAGCAGGCGGAACTGCAGAAGAAATTATCGAGAAAATTGATATTGGTGGCATTTCATTAATTCGTGCCGCTGCGAAAAACTTCAACGATGTAGTCATCATCGCATCTAAAAACGACTACCCTACCCTACAAGCTCAGTTAGAAGCGCAAAATGGAGCAACCACATTGGCACAACGTAAAGCCTTTGCCAAAACGGCCTTCCATACTTCTTCGCATTACGATACGGCAATCTTTAACTATTTTAATCAGGAAGAACCGCTTGATGTTTTTAAACAGAGTGTAACGGAAGCGAAAACGTTGCGTTATGGCGAAAACCCTCACCAGGGTGCGGTATTTTATGGCGATTTAGATGCCATGTTTACCAAACTAAACGGAAAAGAACTTTCATACAATAATTTGGTTGATGTTGATGCTGCTGTGGCATTAATTGATGAATTTGAAGACCCGACATTTGCCATTTTAAAACATACAAACGCTTGTGGCATTGCTTCACGCCCTACTGTTACGCAAGCCTGGATTGATGCTTTGGCTTGTGACCCGGTTTCGGCTTTTGGTGGTGTATTGATTACCAATGTTGAAGTTGATTTAGCAACTGCTGAAGAAATTAACAACCTGTTTTTCGAGGTTCTAATTGCGCCGTCTTATCAACCTGAAGCGGTTGAATTATTCAGCAAAAAGAAAAATCGTGTAATTTTGCAACGCAATAACGTTGAGTTGAGCAAAAAACAATTTAAAACTTTATTAAACGGTGTAATTGAGCAGGATAAAGATTTAATTATTGAAGGTCCTGAGCAAATGACAACAGTGACGGATAAAGCACCAACTGCACAGGAATTAAAAGACTTGCATTTCGCGAATAAAATTGTGAAACACACCAAATCAAACACGATTGTTCTGGTAAAGAACGATGTGCTGATTGCAAGTGGTGTTGGCCAAACTTCGAGGGTTGACGCACTAAGACAGGCGATTGAAAAAGCGGCATCTTTTGGTTTTAGCGTTGAAGGAGCTGCAATGGCATCTGATGCCTTTTTCCCTTTCCCTGATTGCGTGGAAATTGCGGCTGATGCTGGCATTACTGCTGTTTTGCAGCCAGGCGGATCAATTAAAGATGCTGATTCGGTTTCAAAAGCAAATGAAAAAGGAATTGCAATGGTAACTACCGGCGTAAGACATTTTAAACACTAGTTTAGTTGTTTAGATGGTTAGTTATTTGGTGTTTGGATAACTAGAACTAAAAAACCAAATAACTAAAAAACCAACAATCTAATCTACAGAACAATAAAAAACCTATTTTTACATTAGGAATAGTATAGATTTAACAAATTAAAGAAAATATAACTCATACATGGGATTATTCAATTGGTTTACGCAGGAAGTTGCCATCGATTTAGGCACTGCGAATACCCTGATTATACATAATGATAAAGTAGTTGTAGATGAGCCATCTATTGTTGCTTTTGATCGTACTACAAATAAAGTTATCGCTATAGGTCGTCAGGCGATGCAAATGGAGGGTAAAACCCACGATAATATTAAAACCGTTCGCCCATTAAAAGATGGTGTAATTGCCGATTTCAATGCCGCAGAGGCGATGATAAAAGGCATGATCCGCATGTTAAACGGTGGTAAAGGTTGGATGTTCCCATCTTTACGTATGGTAATTTGTATTCCTTCGGGTATTACAGAAGTTGAAAAACGTGCCGTACGAGATTCAGCTGAAATTGCCGGAGCTAAAGAAGTTTACTTGATTCATGAACCTATGGCCGCTGCTGTTGGTATTGGAATCGACGTGGAAGAACCGATGGGTAACATGATTATCGATATCGGTGGTGGTACTACGGAAATTGCCGTTATTGCCTTATCTGGTATTGTTTGTGATCAATCTATCCGCGTTGCGGGAGATAACTTCGACTCTGATATCGTAAATTATATCCGCCGCCAGCATAACATTATGATTGGCGACCGTACAGCTGAGAAAATTAAAATTGAAGTGGGTGCCGCTTTACCTGAATTACAGGATGCACCAGCTGATTTCGCGGTTCAAGGTCGTGATTTAATGACTGGCGTTCCGAAACAAATCACCGTTTCATACACAGAAATTGCACACTGTTTAGATAAATCGATCTCTAAAATTGAAGAAGCAATTTTAAAAGCATTGGAAATCACTCCTCCTGAATTATCAGCAGATATTTATCAAACCGGCATTTATTTAACCGGTGGTGGTGCCTTGTTGAGAGGTTTGGATAAACGTGTTGCGGCAAAAACCAAATTACCGGTTCATGTGGCTGAAGATCCGCTTCGTGCAGTTGTTCGCGGAACAGGCATCGCCCTTAAAAACATTGGTGGCTATAAATTTTTAATGCAATAAATCATGTTGTACGTTGTAAGTTATAAGTTTTAAGTCTTGTAACTTACAACGTAATACTTATAACCTATCACTAAATGCGTAACCTTTGGATTTTCATCAGCAGATACAACGCATTTTTCCTGTTTATCATTTTTTTTATCATTGGAATTTATCTTACGGTAAAAAATAATGCTTATCAGCGCAGTGTTACCCTAAATTCTTCTAATGAAATTGTGGGTACGGCTTATGAAAGACTGAATGTTTTTAAAAGGTATCTCAATCTGGGAATGGTAAATGATAGTTTGGCGGCGGAAAATGCCAGACTCAAAACCAGGCTCCTGAGTTTGACAACCGTTGATACCTCAAAGGATGTTAAAGTAATTGATACCCTGACTAACCAGCAGTACACCTATCTCGCGGCCAAAGTTGTTAAAAATTCAATCACGCTCCGCAATAATGTCATGACGATTAATAAAGGGAGTTTAGATGGAATTAAAGCCGGGATGGCTGTAATTGCACCTCAACGCGGTATTGTTGGCCTGGTACGCGATGTTTCTGAACATTTGGCCACCATACAATCGCTCCTGCATAAAGATACCCGCATTAGTGTATCATTGAAAAAAAATAATGCCTTGGGCTCGCTGGTTTGGGGTGATGGGAATTTTGATATCAGGAAAGCTTTAATTAAAGAGGTACCCAATCACATTAAAATGAATGTGGGTGATTCGATTGTAACATCGGGATTTGGTTCATTTCCTGCAGGCATTTTAGTGGGTAGAATCATCAAACCCAAAGTGGCCACTAACGATAATTTCCTATCTGGCGAATTAAATTTATTTACCGATTTTAGCACGTTACAATATGTTTACGTGGTAAAAGACAAAAGAGCCGAAGAACAAAAGGCTTTAGAAAGTTTGATTAAACCAAATGAATAGCAGAATAATAATTGTAAATATCATCAGGTGGGTGTTGCTGCTTTTTGTTCAGGTGTTCCTGCTCAAAAACATGGGTTTCTATGATCTATCTACCCCTTTTATTTACGTTCTTTTCTTGTTATTACTTCCCTTCGGGATTCCTAATATCTTGTTATACGCTTTAGCTTTTGCCACCGGATTAACACTAGATGCGTTTTACGATACCATGGGTGTTCATGCCACGGCTTGTGTGGTTTTGGCATTCGTTCGAATTTCTTTTATTTCCATAAGTTTAAACAGAGACGCAATTGATGACCCTGAACCTTCGTTAAGTTATATGGGTTTCCAATGGTTTTCGTTATATGCTTTTCTTTGTGTCATCGCACACCACCTGGTGCTGTTCTTTTTAGAAACATTTAAGGTAACTGAAATTGGTTATACCTTAATGAGATGCGGCTTAAGTTGTATCTTTACACTGCTTATTATTTTATTGGTAGAGTTTATATTCTATAAAAGAACGTCCCGCTAATGGATCAATTATTTAACCGAAAATATATCGTTCAAGGATTATTTATTGTAATCGCCCTGATTTTACTCGGAAAGCTATTTTATATCCAGATTGCAAGTGATAAATACTTCCTTTCTGCTGAAAGTAATGTACTGCGTAAAATCTACAAGTACCCCGCCCGCGGTGCTATTCTTGATCGAAACGGAAAAGTGATTGTACAAAACGAACCTGTTTACGATTTAATGGTTACGCCCAATGAGGTAAAAGAGTTTGATACTTTAGGCCTTGCCCAGGCATTGGAAATTTCCATTCAGGATGTGCGCAAGAATTTAAGAAAGGCCAGAGGAAAATCTACTTACCAATCTACCCCGTTTTTAAAACAGATTTCGGTACAAAGTTATGCCCGTTTACAAGAAATCCTTTACCGTTTCCCGGGATTTAGAACGCAGGACCGGACCATCAGGCATTATCCTGATAGTGTTGGTGGTGCGCTTTTCGGCTATGTAAAAGAGGTTGACAGCGCTGATATTGCCAAATCGGAAGGTTTCTACCGGCCAGGCGATTATAAAGGAAAAAGCGGTTTGGAATATTCTTATGAGCAAACTTTAAGGGGAGAAAAAGGCGTAATCAACACCGTTTACGACGCTCATAATACACCTCAGGGCAGTTACGCCGATGGAAAATATGATGTAAACGCAGTTTCGGGCGAACGATTGATTTCAGGCATCGACATGAGGATTCAGAAGCTTGGCGAGGAGCTGATGAAAAATAAAGTTGGTGCTATCGTGGCCATTGAACCTGCAACGGGCGAAATACTTTCATTCATTAGTAGCCCAGGTTACGATCCCAACCTCCTGGTAGGAAGAGATCAGGGAAACAATTATATGAAATTTATTGTGGGTAACCCCTATCGTCCTTCATTGGTTCGTCCAATTATGGGTTATTATCCTCCAGGTTCCTCTTTTAAACCCGTTGATGCATTGGTTGGTCTTCAGGAAGGAGTAATCGATCCTAACACCACTTTCTTCTGTCCGCATTATTACCAGGCCGGAAACAGAAAAATAAAATGCGAACACTTTGATGGTTCTATTTCTTTGCGGAGAGGCATCGCCCGATCATGCAATACCTATTTTTGTTATGTTTTTCAGAAACTGATTACCAAAAATGGCATGAAAAATCAGCGTAAAACTTATCAGGAGTGGCGTGATAAAATTGCAAAATTTGGCTTCGGAGAAAAACTGGATATTGATATGCCTTATGAGAGAAAGGGATATTTTTATCCGGCAGATCACTATGATAAAATTTATGGTAAACGTTGGGGATATACCAACGTAATTTCTCAAGCCATTGGTCAGGGAGAGATTACGGCTACGCCGTTGCAAATGGCAAACGCTATGGCCGTTATTGCCAACCGTGGCTATTATATCAAGCCTCATTTAATCAGAGCCATGGGCGATAAGATTAAAAAGGAATATGTAGATAAAAATTATGTTGGCGTTGATGTTAAACACTTTGAGCCTGTAATTGACGGTATGCAGGATGCTGTTAACACCAGTTGGGGAACTGCAATTTTATCAAGAATACCTGATGTGGTGCTTTGTGGTAAAACGGGAACGGTTCAAAATCCACATGGCAAAAACCACTCGGTTTTTATTGGTTTTGCACCACGAGATAATCCTAAAATAGCCATTGCAGTGATTGTAGAAAACGCTGGATTTGGAAGTACTTATGCGGCACCGATTGCCAGTTACATGATTGAGAAATATTTAAAAGGTACCGTAACGGGTTCGAGAGCTGCACAGGTAGAATGGATGAAAAACCAAAATCTTTTACCAGTTTTGAAAGATAAAACCAAGCCGGTGAAAGTGATGACTAAGGCAGATAGTTTATTGATCAAAAAAGCGGATTCAACAAAAAAGGTTAAAGATAGCATTCAGATCAGGGCAGCGACAATTAAACAAAGTGTTGCAATAAAGCCCAAACAAAGCAAAACAGTAATTACCGAAAAGCCTGCGAGCGAAAAATAAGATGCAACAACAACAGGGAAATCGTTTCTTTTTTAATGTAGATTGGATTACAGTATTGATCTACATTGCCCTCTGTGCCATTGGTTTCACCAATATTTACGCATCCATTTACAATCCTGATAAGGCAGGCGTTTTCGATTTCAGCAGCAGCTACGGCAAACAGTTGATCTACATTATCTCAGGTTTAATACTAGGATTATCCATTTTATTGTTTGATGGCAGGCTCTTCAATGTCTTCTCCCCTTTTATTTATGGAGGAACCTTGGTATTGCTGCTGGCGGTATTAGTAATTGGTAATAAAGTCGCAGGTAATCAGGCCTGGATTGCTATTGGATCTTTTAAACTGCAACCTGCAGAATTTGCAAAGTTTGGAACGGCGCTACTTCTGGCCAGATATGTGGGAAGTTTCAATCCGAAGTTCAGGGATTTCAAATCTATTGCCATTGCCGCATTAATTGTTTTGGCTCCTTTGGTGCTCATTATGCTTCAGCCAGATACCGGTTCTGCATTGGTTTTCCTGGCCTTTATGTTTCCTTTGTATCGCGAAGGACTATCAGGTTATTTCCTTTTAATATTTTTAGGGATGATTGTACTATTCGTAGCAGATTTTTTAGTCCCTACGTGGATATTGATCACCATCATTACGGCTATTGCCGGACTCTTCATTTACAATAACCGCAGAAAGCAAAAAATCATTTTCTCTACCATCCTGGTTACGGTTTTCGCCATCGGTTACCTTTTTCTGATTAAAGTGGCCTACGAAAAGGTTCTGGCTCCGCACCAACGTAGCAGGATTGAATTGATGCTTGGCCTAAAAACAGATAATAAGGGTGCGGGGTACAATGTCATTCAATCGCAAATTGCCATTGGCTCCGGACAAATAACAGGCCGCGGATTTTTAGAAGGAACACAGACCAAATACGGTTATGTTCCGGAACAAAGCACCGATTTTATATTTTCCACTATTGGCGAAGAATGGGGTTTTGTAGGCTGTACCATCGTTATTGCCCTGTACATATTTTTACTGCTGCGTATCATCAACCTGGCTGAAAGGCAGCGGTCGACATTTTCAAGGGTTTATGGCTATAGCGTAGCCTGTATCCTTTTCTTCCACGTTTTCATCAATATCGGCATGACCATTGGCATCATTCCGGTAATTGGTATTCCACTTCCACTGATTAGTTATGGAGGTTCATCTCTTTGGAGCTTTACGATATTACTTTTTATTTTCCTCAAACTGGATTCGAACCGGATGGGATTCTTTTAAGGAGCAAGGATAAAGGAGCAAGGAATAAAGATTAAGGAGCAAAGAACAAGGAATAAAGAGCAAAAACCTGCAAGTTCATTTGCAACCTTGGTTAGTCGAGATTTGTAATCTCGACTTTTTACTAACTGTGGATTTAAAATCCACAAACCAAATGACAGGATTACAAATCCCGACTAACCGCATTTTGATTCAACGAATGAGATTACCACAGCTGATGAAGGATCAGCTTCGCAATGACGAATTTGGATAAGTTAAGTGCGCCTTGGTTAGTTGAGATTTGCAATCTCGACTTCACTAACTGTGGATTTAAAATCCACAACTCACATGACGGGATTACAAATCCCGACTAACCGAAATAAGGAATAAAGATCAAGGAGCAAAGAGCAATGACTTGTTAGTTGATATTTGCAGCCGTGGCTAGCCGAGATTTGCAATCTCGACTTTCCTAACTGTGGATTTAAAATCCACAAACCATATGACGGGATTACAAATCCCGACTAACCGAAATAAGGAATAAAGATCAAGGAGCAAAGAGCAATGACTTGTTAGTTGATATTTGCAGCCGTGGCTAGCCGAGATTTGTAATCTCGACTTTTTACTAACTGTGGATTTAAAATCCACAACTCACATGACGGGATTACAAATCCCGACTAACCGGAATAAAGATCAAGGAGCAAAGAGCAATGACTTGTTAGTTGATATTTGCAGCCGTGGCTAGCCGAGATTTGTAATCTCGACTTTTTACTAACTGTGGATTTAAAATCCACAACTCCGCTAGTCGAGATTTGTAATCTCGACTTTCCTAACTGTGGATTTAAAATCCACAACTCACAGGACGGGATTACAAATCCCGACTAACCGAAGAATTAGCCTCGCAATGACGAATTTCGCTTTGTTGGTGCGCCTGTTAGTCGAGATTTGCAATCTCGACTTTACTAACTGTGGATTTTAAATCCACTACTTACATGACGGGATTACAAATCCCAACTAACCAAATTTTTAATTAAACGAGAGATTGCCACAGCAAATGAAGGAGCAGCTTCGCAATGACGAATTTGGCTGGTGTTGATGCGTCCGCTAGTCGAGATTTGTAATCTCGACTTTTACTAACTGTGGATTTAAAATCCACAACTCACATGACGGGATTACAAATCCCGACTAACCGAAATAAGGAATAAAGATCAAGGAGCAAAGAGCAATGACTTGTTAGTTGATATTTGCAGCCGTGGCTAGTCGAGATTTGCAATCTCGACTTTACTAACTGTGGATTTAAAATCCACAACTCACATGACGGGATTACAAATCCCGACTAACCGAAGCTTTATTTTTATGATCCCAGACTTATAACCTATAACTTATAACCTATAACTCATAATCTATAACTTACAACCTAAATCCTAAACCTTCTATTCAGCAATTCATAAAACTGATCAACAGTTGATTGTTTACTTGCCCAATCATTTTTAACGGCATAATTGCTTTGTAAAAAACTATCTGCCGCCTCAAAACTGTTCATCTTATTAACAATATCGATCGCTTCCGAATAAGCCAGGTTATAACCTTTAAACAAATCTTTGATAAATAATAATTTTTCATTCAGGCTAATGCCCTGCTTTAAATCAGCTATTGGGGCTTTTGCAGGTTCTTCACCTTGCGCATGTGTTTTAGCCAATAAATCATTCAGGCTAGGTGTAGGTGAGGAAGAAATAGGCTGAACAGGTGGCCTAACCGGAACGGCTTCAGGTGTAAAAATAGGTTTTTCCTGAACAACAGGCGGCGAGATAATTGGCTCATCCATTTCTACATCTCTAAGTGCTTCAATTGGTTTGGCAGGAACAGGTGCTTCCAAAGCAATTTCTTCTTTTTTTGTTTCTTCAACAGCAATTGGCTGTTCGTCATGAGGAATTAAAAAAGGTTCAGGACCAATCTCATCATCTTCTGCTGCAGATACCTCATCTTCAAGTGGTGAATGTTCTGCTACTTTTTCATGAATAATTTTTTTCTGCGCCAGCACCTCTTCTTCATCTTTACTTAAAGGCCTGTCGAATATTTCTTCTACCGATTTGTCTTCGTAATCAAACTTATCATCGATACTATGATTACCCAATACAAACTCAAAACTGTGATCGTCCTGATCTGGTTTAAAAAAGTCTTTGTCTGATATTTTTTCGGCAGTAGCTTCCTGTATTTCCTCATCATCCTCAACTTCGTGCTCCTGTTTCACATCAACACGCTCCTCCGCCTCTTCGGCAGTAACTACCTCTTCCAACTCCGCCGGATCGAAACACTCCTCAGCTTCTTTGTATCCTTTCGCAGCTTCCATCTCATCTGCCAAACTGATCGGCTCTTCAGCGACTAAGGCGGCTGCCTGAGGTTGTGCAGTTTCTTTTGCACTGCTACTTAATTTCTGGACGATACGAACATGATCAGCTAAAAAATCGGCATTTGCTAAAAAAAGCTCTACTTCTAAATCATTTAATTGCTGAGGATTTTGAGCCAGAAACTGATACTGCTCATTTAATTCTCCTAATATATTGCCTACTTTTTTGAAGATATCTTGTTGGTTCATCATAGATAGATAACGAATTTTTGGTTGATTTATGTTGGTAACTATGTGTTCAAAAATAACACATAATTATGATATTTGTTCGGTTTAAAAATCAAAGAAAACACATCAGAATATAAAAACTCGGACATGTTATTTAGCGAACAAAATTTTAGAAGAAGGGGCGAATTTTCAGGAAGTATAGAAGTGGTTTGCGGATCTATGTTTTCTGGTAAAACCGAAGAACTCATCCGAAGGCTAAAAAGAGCTCAAATTGCCAAGCTAAATGTAGAGATTTTTAAACCCCGAACTGATACCCGATATCATGAATCTGCTGTGGTATCGCATGATTTAAATTCCATTAACTCGACCCCTGTTGATAGTGCTTCGGCTATTTTGTTATTAGGTACCAATACCCAGGTTGTAGGTATTGACGAGGCTCAGTTTTTTGACAACGAATTACCTGATGTTTGCAATAAACTGGCTATGAGAGGAATTCGTGTAATTGTTGCCGGACTTGATATGGATTTTACAGGAAAGCCATTTGGTCCGATGCCAGCACTAATGGCTATTGCCGAGCATGTAACCAAAGTAAATGCAGTTTGTGTTTGCTGTGGCAATCCTGCACTTTTCAGTTATCGAACGGTAGCGGATGAAAATACGGTTCTGTTGGGTGAAAAAGAGAGCTATGAACCTCGTTGCCGGGCTTGTTATAACATCGGCAAAGGGTAATTTCCGGTTAATTGATCAAACTACTTAATGACTCAATTGTTGAATGCAAACTGAAATTATTAACTAATAGCTGAACTTTATTGAAAACGATTTCCATTTTAGGTTGCGGTTGGTTTGGGCTCGCTTTCGCAAAGAAGCTGGTTGAGTTAGGATACGATGTTAAAGGATCGAGCACTTCTCCGGAAAAACTAAGCTTGTTAGCTGATGAAAAAATAAAACCTTATCTGGTAAATTTTACTTCCGAGCAGATTATTGCAGACGCTGAATTTTTCGAAACCGATGCGCTTTTCATCTGTATTCCACCCAAAAGAAATTCTACAGAATTAAACAGTTATCCGCAAAAGATTAAAGCAATTTTAACGGCTTCTGAACATAAAGCCAATCAGGTAATTCTGATCAGTTCTACAAGTGTTTATGGGGATGAAAACCAGATCGTAAATGAGGCTAGCGCTACCCTTCCCGACACTGATTCGGGTAAAATGGTTTTAGCTGCAGAAGATATTTTAAAAGAAAGTTTGCCGCAGCATTTTACCATTATCCGCTTCGCGGGATTAATTGGCCCAAATAGAAACCCAGGGAGATTTTTTGCGGGGAAAACTGATGTTCCAAACGGCCTTGCTCCGGTTAATCTTATTCATCAAACTGATGCAGTTGGTATTGCTACGGCAATTTTAGCAAAGCAAGCCTTCGGAAGGGTTTATAATGCCTGCTCACCTGATCATCCATCCAAAGAAGTATTCTATACCGCAGCAGCTAATGCGACCGGCTTGATTGAACCTAAATTTATAGCGGAAAAAACAAATTGGAAGGTTGTAGAAAGTTTGAATGTTCCTGAGTTTTTGGGTTACGATTTTCAGGTTGCCCTTTAGTTTTAAATCTCTTATTCAGAGCGCAGCGAAGATTCCTCAACCTAAAATCATCCGCCTACTAGCTGCAACACCTGATATAAAATTCGTAAGCTATTAAAATTGGATGCTTTGAACTAACAGATTCGTCACTGCGCTCAGAATGACAAACCGCTAATTTAACTAAGCGCCCACGCTCGTTTCTAACGAGCGTGAAAATAGCATTGCGTATTTACGCAATATTCGTCAGCGATGAAACCACTAAGCTATTATGCGCTCGTTAGCAACGAGCGCAAGCAATTCAGCAATCAGCTTAACTCAATAAGCCGAGCAATTCCTTTTTATTTAATCCCTTGAAAAAACTACCATCACTTTGTATCAGGTTATTAACCAAATCCTTTTTTGTGGCCTGCAGTTTCATAATCTTTTCTTCGATGGTGTCGGGACAAATTAATCGTACCGCCATCACGTTTTTTTGCTGACCAATCCGGTAAGCCCGATCGATGGCCTGGTTTTCTACTGCTGGATTCCACCAGGGATCAACGATATAGACATAGTCGGCCTGGGTTAAATTCAAACCAGTGCCGCCGGCTTTCAAACTAATCAGGAAAACAGGAATATCATCGTTCTGCTGAAAGGATTGAACAACCTCTTCCCTATTTTTTGTCTGACCAGTTAGATACGCATAGTTGATTCCTCGTTTTTCAAGCTGCTTTTTAAGCAAATCAAGCATCGTTACAAATTGCGAGAAAACCAGAATTTTGTGCTTGCCAGCTTTACTTTCGATTTGCTCGAGTAGCACCTCAACCTTCGAAGATGCCTGCAGGTACGACTTTCCATCGGCTAACAAAGCCGCAGAGTTACAAATCTGCCTCAGCTGCGTAATACTTTTAAGCACATGCATGGAACTTTTAGGCAATTCATCTTCCGATTTATTCAAAATAAAATCCTGAATTTCTTTTTTATTCGCTTCGTAAACTTCCCGCTGCGCTTCCCCCATTTCACAGTATAAGATGATTTCCGTTTTATCCGGAAGTTCTTTTGCGACCTGTTCCTTAGTTCTCCTCAAAATAAAAGGCCTGATTTTTTGTTGCAGTTCTTCTGATCTCCTTTTATCCTTAAACTGATCGATGGGTGTAGAATATAAATCAGCAAACTGCTGTTTACTGCCAAACAAACCCGGACAAGCGAAAGATAATTGTCCATACAAATCGAATGTGCTGTTTTCAATAGGAGTTCCGGTCAATACCACTTTATTTCGCGATTGCAACATCCTCGCGGCTTTATAACGCTGTGATTCAGGATTCTTGATATTTTGCGATTCATCCAGAAAAATGTAATTAAACCTGTAATCTTTCAAGAAACGAATATCAGAAAGCAATGTTCCGTAGGAGGTTAAAATGATCTCGTAGCGGTCGAAACTATCCGTCGTTTTCGTTCGCTCATTGCCGTAAATGGTTTTAATTTTTATCGATGGGGCAAATTTTTCTACCTCGGTCTTCCAGTTGAAAATTAAAGATGCAGGCACAACAACTAAATTAGTATTATGCGCTACTTTATGTCTTTGATATAAGATGAAAGCCAGAATCTGAATGGTTTTACCTAATCCCATGTCATCTGCCAGGCAAGAACCGAAATTAAAATCATCTAAAAAGTTAAGCCAGTTTAGTCCATCTTTTTGATAATGGCGCAAGGTAGCCAGCAAAGTTTTTGGTACCTCAACCTCCTGTATGGCATCTGTACTTTGAAACTTCTGCTTGTATGATATAAGTTCATTTTTAACTTCCCCATCCAGCAATGCATCTTCATAAAGATCATTAATGGTGGCGAACTTTATTTTCGGCGTTAAAATACTTTCTTCCGTAACCTCACCGGCATTAAAATAATCGGTGAATTTTTGCAGCCAGTTTTCAGGTAGAATCCCTTGCGTTCCATCATCGAGGGTAACGAATTTGCTTTTGTTCCGGATAGATTTATGCAGGTGCTTTAACGCCACTTGTTGCTTTCCAAACTTCACTTTGACTTTGGTTTCAAACCAGTCTGTACCACTCAAAACCTCAATGTTAATACTGGCCTTATGCTGATTTAGCTTATTGTTTTTGAGCTGGTTGAAACCCAGAATATGAATACCCTTGTTTCTCCAGTTTTCGAAAGCATCTAAAAACCAACTTTCCTCCAAAAACCTTTTACGGTGCAGGTAATAAGAATCATTGGTTTCCTGTTCGTAGAAAAACGGATGTTGTTTCAAAACGTTCCCAACAAACTGGAGTTCCGCTTTTTCGTCTCGGTAAACGGTAAATACATTGCCTAATTTATCCTGCGCCTGAATTTGCTTTTTGGAAAGCACCGGAATTTCCTGGTTACCATATCGCATCACAGGCGTTATCAAAATGAAGTCTTCTGATTCAGAAAGATAAATGAGTTGCTCATTCTCCAGATCAAAACCTTTCTCCTCGATCTGGCTCTTTGTAGCAGGCTTGAGGTAAGAATAATCGACCTGAATGCTGCCTTCTAAGGGAATTAAAATCGACTTTTGAAATTCAGGATATTTCGATTGGTGTAAAATTAACCGGTTACTTTGTTTCTTAAAAAACCCGATTACCCGAAGCAAATCGAGCCTTGGAATTAAATAGAGCTGATCTTTAAGTTGAATAAAATATTGATGAACGAGCATTAAACTATCCAACTCATAAGGTTTTTCTGCAATCATCAATCTGCCGGTGATCTCATAGAAGTCGTCCTTTTGGTTCACGCTCAGCCGTAAATCCGGATCTAAGAAATGAACTTTTACCGGCGATATGGTAGCTGCCTGAACAGTTGCGGATTGTTTGGTACTTTGAAGATAAATTGGAATGTTTAAAGGATTTTTAACTACTGCTTTCAGTGCATCAATTTCTGCCTCACGCTGTTCATCGTTAAAATTTTGTCCAAAAGCGGCAATACCACCGTAAAATTTCAAAGCCTGATGATCTTCAGTCTGAAACATTAGTTCCGTAGCACTTACAAGCTTTAATGGATTTTTCACCTTCCCACTCTTAGTGGTATCTGCTTGAAAAAGTTCAAGCGTAAGGTGATTGTAATAGCGATGCTGACCAATGACTAAAATTAACTTACTGGTATCATGACTCACCTTTTTCTGAAGATTGCCTGGCAAAAGCATTTGCTGTAAATGTTGCTGGGCTTCTTTATTAAAGGATTGCAAGGCCTCTATTTTCGGTTTAATTTCCAATTGCCCGTTTGTGTAGCTCAGATTAAAAAGTGAATCAAGATTGCTTTCCTTTTCTAACCCATAGTCCAGCGCAATCTTGGCTAGTTTCTGCCGCCTAAGGTGCGCATCAAAGAAAATCCGCAAATCATCTCTTTGCAAAATATTATACAGTACCTGCGCCTGATGTTCGCAAAGTTTCACCTTCGAGGTTTCACACCTACAGGAAAGCCGCACTGAATTTTCATTTTGCTGTAGCTGAACGATTGGAAAAAGAATGGCAGATTCGTGGTGACTAAAAGCGCCAAAATCGATTTCCAGCTGTTCAGGATAGATATTATAGAAACCTTTTTCGCTGGTGTGAATTTGACCGTTTAAATGCCTGAGAATGAAAACTGCATTCAGGTCTTTCAGATTAAAATCATGCAATATGTAATCGTATGGATTTATACCTGGTCCCTTCTGGCTTTCTGCTCCTTCGTTCATTTAAATCAAAATTATTAAGCCATAAAAATACATGTCAAAAAGCACAATGGTAGCAGCGGATTTATTTTTTTACCAACAGCCGCAACTGGAGGTTAATTTAATGTAAACACATTGAAAGGTAATTTAACTAAATATAATTTCAGATCATCAAATTTTAAATTATGTTTGCCATATAAATTGATTAAATTAAGCTCATAACCAGATAGATTTTCTATGAAGAACATCACCGACAGACACGAATTTATCCTTAAAAAATTAAAAGAAGATGGAAAAGTAAGCATCATTGAGCTTACCGATTTAATGGAAGTATCTGGGGTAACGATTAGAAAAGACTTGAAGTTACTGGAAGACAAAAATCTTTTATTCCGGACCCGTGGTGGAGGATCAATTAGTAATCCATACGCCAATGAGCGCAGCATTAACGAAAAAGCATTTATCAATTCTGATGAAAAACAGAAGATTGCAAAGGCGGCACTTGCTTTAATCGAAAAGAGCGACTCCATTAGCATTGGTTCTGGTACAACGGTTTTTGAGCTGGCCAGGTGTTTATATCCGAATCAACACTTAACCGTTATTACTCCTGCCCTAAAAGTAGGCTTAGAATTAAGCAACCGACCAAATGTAGAAGTACTACAACTCGGCGGATTAATCAGGTCGAACTCTTCATCAGTTGCGGGTTCTTATGCAGAACGTGTATTGAGTGAAATATCTTGCGGTGTGCTTTTTTTAGGCGTGGATGGGATCGATCTTGATTTCGGATTTTCCATCACCAACCTGGCGGAGGCAACCCTAAATCAAAAGATGATTGAAACTGCCCAAACTGTGGTCATCATGGCTGATAGCAGCAAGTTTGATAAACGCGGACTAGGAAAAGTCTGCGGATTTGAGCAGGTTCATTACATCGTTACTGATAGCGCAGTTTCAGAATTTGTGGTTAATCAAATTGAAGAAAAGGGCGTAAAAGTTATCATCGCAGATTAAGTTAAACTCACTTCGGCACTTACAAAGAAATGGTCACTTGGAAAAATACCATTGATTTGATCTTTTATAATCTTCGCCGATAAGGTTTTGATTTTCCCACGGGTAAAAATGAAATCTATTTTGCCGGTGTTTTTAGTTTTTGCATATTCTTCGCCGATAAAATTGTGGGCCGTTAGTCCGGGTTCAGCATTACCGTGTATCGCTAAATAAGTTTCGTTCCAGCCCCCATCAGTAATAATTTTAAATACCGGGTTTTTAGCATCCACATTAAAATCGCCAATAAGCAGTTGTGGAAAATCTTTCTGGTATTGATTGCTTTCTTTTACAATCAATTCACCCTGCTTATTCCTGGCTTCCTGCGATTTATGATCAAGATGAGTAGAAATTACCCTAAATTCCTTTCCTGATTTTTTATCCAGCAGGCGAACCCAGTTGGCGTGCCTTGCCCGGGCTGTGCCCCAGGCTAAACTGCCACCAATTTCCGGCGTTTCAGATAACCAATAGCAACCGGCAGAAATCATACTGTATCTTTTCTTTGAAAAAACGACCAGATTCTTTGCGATTCCGTTATAGGTGTCTTTGTTGATATCCATTTCAGGTCCATCGAAGCCGAAAGCAAAATAATCAGGCATCGCTTTTTGAATATCTTCGGCCTGTATCCGTAACACTTCCTGCAAACCAATAATATCTGGTTTTTGCGCTTTGATAATCTTGATACAGATTTCTTTCCTTGCCTTCCATCCTCGCCCTAAGGCATCATCTTCGGGCAATGCCACCCTGATGTTGCAGCCTAAAATGCGATGAATGTCTTCAAATTTTTGATTTGAAGCATACTGACTGATTGCCCCTGCCTGCTTCCCGATAACTGAAGCAGATAATGCAATTCCAAGTCCCTTAACAAAATTTCTTCTAGAAAATTCAGACATATTTTTAAGATTGAGCCATTTCCATTGAATTGAGATAGGCACCTTTTTCGATGAGTTCTCTACGTAACAGGTCAACATCCAGTTGAGACGGTAACACATTTTGGCGAACCGCCAGTTTAGCGGCTCTTCCCGCAGCCTCGCCCATTGCCATACATGGTGCCATTACCCTAATGGCCGACATCGCTTCATGAGTGGTTGAAATGCATCTTCCCGCAACAATCAGGTTTTCGACTTTTTCGGGAATCAGAGAACGGTATGGGATGTCGTAACAATCGCCGCACCATTCCAAAGTACAACCACCTCCCTGTGGATGATGTAAATCCAACGGATAACTGGCTACAGCAATTGAATCATCAAATCTTGCACAGCTTAAAACATCTTGTGCCGTCATCACATATTTGCCAACAATTCTTCGGGTTTCCCTGATGCCGATAAATGGGGCCATTTTGGTAAAATAAGCGTTTTCGAATCCAGGAACATAGTTGATCAGGTATTTCTGGATGTCATGAATTTGCCGGCGTCCTTCTGCTTCACCAAAGGAAAGGCTTGCAGGATCAGTTCCATCTACACCGTTCACACGTGTCATATTCACCCAGATCTCTCCCTCTCTTAAACCGGTGATTACGATTGTTCTTTCTGTTGGCAATTTCAAACCATCTTCCTGCGCTTTTTGAATGAGCGAACGAAGTCCGACCACAATGAATTGATTATTCTGCCCGAAATATTCATTCGGAATAAAATCAGTAAGATAAGTTCTCGGCTCTTCTGAAATGCTCAAGCGCAATTTCTCCGTATCAACGCCACCGAGCGCAAACATGAGCGTTGGAGGTTGAACACCACCTTGTTCATTTCCCTGCTCACACTCCACACCCGATCTGAAAGCTACATCAGCATCACCCGTACAATCGATAATGGTTTTGGCAAGAATCACTTCCCGCCCTGATTTGCTTTCAACGATGATACCCTTTAGCTGATTTCCTTCTTTAATTACCCCTGCGCAAAAGGCATAGAGCAATACATCAACACCACTTTCCAAAAGCATTTCCAGCCCTACATTTTTCACTGCCTCTGGCTCTACCAAAGTAAGGCTCATGTGCAAAGGGCAAGGCCGGTGTTCGCTGGATGCATTTTTTTCTTTTAATCTATCGATGAATTTCTGCGGCAGGCCTTTGATAATCTGGTTTCCTTTCTGGCCCAAAAAGCCAAGGATTGGAAGTCCGATGGTCATGTTACCGCCGACAAAACTTCTGCTTTCAATCAGCATTACTTTTAAGCCATCATCTGCAGCAGCCTGTGCCGCGATAAGGCCAGATGGTCCACCACCAACTACCAAAACATCAACATTTGCCCGGATCGGTAATTCCTTAGCGGGTTCTGTAACTGTTAAAATCTTATTTTCCATATCAATAAATAAAAAATCTGTTAAATCAATTTTGGCTTTTCAGGCCGAATCATGGTCCACAATATGATTACCCCAATCGGGTGAAGAAATGCCATTACAATGAAAATTTGTTCGGCACCAATTTTTCCCATCCACTGCCCCACAAAATAGTTGAACAACACCGCTCCGCAGGCGCCAAAGCCGCCCGCAATGCCCAGCACACTGGCCACATTCCGCGTAGGAAATGCTTCTGCAACCACAACGCTAATGGTGAAGAGCCAGCTTAAGCATGCAATCGCTACCGTGCTAAAAATTAATAAGGTAGAAAATGCACTGGGCAGATAAGGTGTTAAAATGCAGAATGGCGCAAGGGCGGCCACACAGCTTAGCATAATTTTCCTAGCTTGAAGTGGTTTTTTGCCTTTTCTCACCATATAATCAGACCAGGCAGAAGTTCCGATGGCACCTAAATCGGCCACTAAAAATGGAATCCATCCGTATAATCCCATCTCTTTTAAGCTAAGTCCAGATTGTTCCTGAAGATAACCTGGCAGCCAGAACAGGCAAAAATACCAAACCGGATCGGTAACAAAACGGATAAGTAAAACACCCCACAAACTTCTTGTACCCCAAAGTTTTGACCATTTAAAACCTGCATCTTCATTAATAGAAGTGCTGCCAGTGGATTCTGCCAAAATATGAGCTGGTGGTTCACGGTAAACGAAAAACCAAAGTGCGGCGATGATGAGCCCAACAACACCAGCTACGATAAAAACCGTATGCCAGTTGTAGGTGATGGCGAGCCATGCCACCAGCGGCGGTGCAATGATCGCTCCGATGGAACTTCCTGCCACGCAAAGACTGTTGGCCGTTGCCCGGAGTTTTCCAGGGAACCAAATGGTAACCACTCTCAGTTGCGCCGGAAAATTGGTCGGCTCTGCCATGCCGAGCATGCCACGAAAAAAGGTGAACTGCCCAACGCTACGCGAAATGCCGCCGCCAATACAGGCCACCGACCATCCAATAATACCGAAAAACATGGTGAGTTTCGCTCCAAAACGATCGACCAGCCATCCGGTTACCGGATACATTAAGGCATAACAAATGGTAAAAATATTCAGGATGAAAGCATAACCATCATCACCTAATTCAAATTCCTTTTTAATGACAGGCTTCAGTATTGATACAATCTGCCTGTCGAAATAATTGAAAACAATGGCCAGGAATATCACTGAAATGATAAACCAACGTCTACGTTCGGGTTTTGCAAGTACTGAAGCCATTTATAAGTAGATCTTTTTTATTTGCCTTTCGGAAGATTCAACTTTCCGAAGAATTTAGCTTTAGGGTTATCTTTTGGAAGCAAGTTTTTTATGGCTGAAGCTACTTCGATAGGTAAGTCAGATTCTAGAATATCGGCCCCCTGTTCAAAGGTTTCTCTATAATTTTTTGCTCTGTCTGCTGTGTCAGTAAGTTTATCGTATGTTGGTGCGGCAGAAATCATACACATAACGCCACGGGCATGGAGCATGTCGAAAAGTTCCTTATTTTCAGGTTTATTGGTTGGGCCAATGTATGCGATCATGCTTTTCCACGGAATCCCCACCGCTTCATATTCCTGCAATGCTTTTTTAGTTTTCACAAAGGCAGAAAACATTCGGTTAGGATTTTGATCATAATAAAATTTAGCATGCTTGGCGTCGTGAACGGTAATCATGATAACTTTATTTGGGTTTTCTTTTAAAATCCGTTCCTGCATTTCCAGCGGCACATCCTTGCGGTCGAGGTTTACCACTGTCTTGCCAGCGCTCCAGTCAATTACTTCCTTTAGCGTTGGAATTTTGTATTCCGTTACATGTCCTTCAGGGTCTTTCAATCTGAACTTCTGGAGTTCAGCAAAAGTATAATCAGATACTTTGCCTGTTCCTGTCGTTGTTCGCTCCAGGGTGGCATCATGCATTAAAACCATTACGCTGTCTTTTGTTAACCGGGGATCGATCTCAAAAAAAGCCGGAGTATATTTCAATGTATTTTCGAAAGTGGCAATACAATTTTCAGGAAAACCTTTTACTGTTCCTCCTCTATGTCCGCTGATAATTGGCGTAGTTTTTCCGGTGTATTTAAAAAACTGCTGGAGCTCGGCTACATTTTTAATTTTTAGCGTGTTGATGTTTGCTTGCGCAAAGGCACCAGGTAGACAAGAAAAAAATCCCAGCGAAAAAACAATTCCTTTTAAGTTAAGCTTCATTGGTTTTATAATTTACTGTTTAGCAGTTTTAAAGTCATTACACCATTTTCATCAAATTCTATTTCGGTTAATGATGAATTTTGTTGGGCCAGCTGGCGATAGTTTTTAAGTGGCATCCCAAGTTTACTGGCCATAAATAACCGGTTAATGCCATTATGCCCCACCACCATAATGGTTTGGTTTTGATGTTTGCCAATCATTTCACCGAAAAAACTTGCAACCCTGCTTACAATTTCTGCTCCCGATTCTCCGGTTTCCCCTGCCCTGTTTGTTTCAGGATCGTTCATCCAGTTATCCCATGGTTTTGCGTTCTCTGCAATAAATTCTTCTTTGGTTTTACCCTCCCAGTTACCGAAATCAACCTCAATTAACCGTTCATCAATAAAAATATCCCTCTCGCCCGAAGCAATCTCTGCAGTTCGTTTTGCTCTAAAAAGCGGGGAAGAATAAACCGCATCAATTTTGGTATCACGCAGCTGCTCGAAAACAAATTTTGCCTGCCGCAAGCCTTTTGTGGTCAGTTCAATATCTGTTCTGCCACAATAACGATTGCCATCCGCATTGTAGGCCGTTTCTCCGTGCCTTAATAAATATACCTTAAGCATAAATTTCTTCTTGTTTGATAAATCCTCTTTTCACTAATTCTCTCAAAAATTCCTGATAATAAATATCGTATTGGTTTGCCAGTTCTGTTTCTGGTAAAAATTCTTTTTCCACAATGGTAAGCGCAGTAGCAGCCTGGATAATATCATCATAATACACTGCCGATGCGGCCAAAATTGCGGCTCCGACTGCGCCGGAAACATGTTTCATTTTGATGATTGGGCAGCGCATTACATTTGCCCTGATCCGAAGCCAAACGTCGCTTTTACTTCCGCCCCCGGCAGTATAAATGCTGTTAATTTTTTCTCCTGATAAATGACCAATCAGTTCAAAAGCATATCTTTCCAGGTAGGCCACGCCCTCCATACTGGCAGTAAATTTTTCTTCTGTTGATAGATCTCCATCCTCAAAGCCATAAGCATTTGGCGCCATGATTGGAAAACGCTCTCCTTTTTGTATTAAAGGATAAGAAATTTTTCCAGTCGGAATAAGTTTCGCCGCAGCATCATTTAGCATTTTCAAGTCATTGCCAAATTTTGCAGAAACCCAGTCGGCACCGGTGTTACTTGCGCCGCCCGGCATCCAGTAACCGGCTGGATGACGATGAGAATAAATCCGTCCCTCGCTATCGATGATTTCTTTTTTGGTAACGCCTTTGATTACCATTGTGGTACCAATTGTGGTATTCCAATCGCCAGGTTTCATGGCACCAGAAGCAATCTGCGAGGCGCAGCCATCAGTAATTCCGGCCGTAACCGCTACCTTTAAAGGCAAACCCAATTGCCCTGCTAATGCAACATCAATGGTTCCAATTACAGTACCAGAAGGCACAACTTTTGCTAGCCATTCCTTTTTAATCCCCAGTTCAGTTGAAATATAATCCGGCCAATAATAGTCGCCAACATCATATCCTGATTTAAAGGCATTGGTGTAATCCGTAATACCAAATTCACCACTTAATTTACCTGTGATGTAATCAGCTGCATGAACCCATTGGTGAATTTTTTTTGCTTTTTCAGGATAAGTTTGCATGAACCAAAGCATTTTTGCAAGCCCGCTGGATGAATTGAAACCAGTAAAACCTTTATTGTGATACTTGAGCGCAGTAGCGGTACAAATCTCTCCCTGAGCGGCCGATCGCTTATCGCTGTACATAATGGCCTGATGCAGTGGCTGATGATTTTCATCCAACGGAATCACTGTTCCGGAAGTGGAAGTTACGGAAATCGAAAGGATTTTTGTTCGATCGATTTGTACGCTCAAAAGCAATTTCTTTAATGATGATAAACACGATTGCCACCATGCTTCCGGCGACTGCTCTTCCCTTGACCCCTCATTGATGGGAAATACTTCTTCCTCTTCGCCAATCAACTCTCCCTGCGCAGAAAGTAAAACAACTCTTGCTCCCTGCGTTCCGATATCAATGCCTAAAAAATATGCTTCCATTAGTGCGATAGTAGGTCTCTAAAAGATGAACGTGTTTTTTTCCAGTCCGCCAGGTTCTTCTCATCGGTAGCAGATTTTTCCGGATAAATGGTTTCCATAATGGTGAGTTGAGGCTGCGTTTTCCCCAAAGCGTCATTACAAATCAAAACTCCACCCACTACAGAAGACTGGCGGTAACTGTCGCAAATGATAATTTTCTTGCCGAGTAAGTTGGCAATAAACTGGCGGAGCGTTTTGCTTTGCACACCGCCACCGCAGGCCCAGATGTAATCATGCTCATGCGCACTAACTTCGCAAAGACTATCATAATTGCCCTTGATGCTACAGGCGATATCCCAAAGTGTTGCCCAAACAAAACTTGCTCTGCTTAGTTCGTGTGAAACGGGTGCATCGAATAAAAATCCTCCACGGGTGAGCGGCGATTTTTCATCCGCCAAAAGTGAACCCAAAGAGGCCACACAACTAAAACAGCCCAGGGCTTCTAATTCCTGTTCAATTACTTCGTAGTCTTCATTCGGATAAAAAACTTCTTTTAACCGTTGATAATTTAGACCGGTTACCCCTGCATTGGCCTCCAGCATAAAATTGTGCGCATCAATATGCCTTCCTGTCCAGGTTCGCTCCTGCGCATCAAGCGCATAAGCCCCGGTAATTTTTATTATCGGCGTTGTCGTTCCTGAAACAATTACTACATCGTTTTCAGCAGGCTGCGTACTTCTTACGGCAAGCTGCGTATCCGCTCCGCCCACAATCACTACCGCCTGATCATTAACGTTGAAATATTCGGCTACATCATTTTTGATTTTCCCTAATATGGTACCAGAATCAGTCAATGGTGCTAAAGTTGCGATATTTAAATCGAAAATGGCGCAAAGCGATTCACTCCAGCTTTTCTCTGCCACATCATAAAGCAGCGTTTCTGATGCCTGCGAATGTTCGTAATGCAATACACCGGAGAACATAAATTCCACCCAATCACTAATGCTCATGAAAGTTTGGTAAGCCTCCCAGATATCTTTTCTTTTGTTTCGGATGCCTACTAATTTTAGGGCCGAAAATAGTGAAGTGGGGTAACGTCCTGTTAGGTTATAAACGGCAGATTTATCACTGATGATACCTTCCCACTCGCGACCTCTGTGATCGATATTGGGCAGTCCGATTAAGGCTTTACCTTCAGCGTCGACCAATACGATTCCCTCCCGCTGGCTGGTAGCTGTGATGGCCACCACCTGGTAAGATGCGGCATGCATCAAGACTTTTTGAGCCAAACGATGGACTTGTTGCCACAATACCGATGGCTCGAAATATAAAGCTTCAGGATAAGCAGAGTCTTTATGGTAAATTAAATTCTCTCTTTCAATATCGATTATTTCGCCATTAGGCTTGGCCAGGGCAACGCGAACGTTGCCCGTACCAATATCAACAACCAAGTAAACTTCTTCTTTTATTGCCATTATGCTAATTTTTAACCTGATGATCCACCAACTTACTTTCTCTTAACCAAGTTAACAATTTGGCATTCAGAATATCTACGTGATGATCTTCTACCTCATGAGTGGCTCCAGCAGTATGCGGCGTAGCCAAAACTTTCGGAGAGTGGATCAACAGATAATCTTTTTCATCAGGCGGCTCGTGGTCAAAAACATCTAAAACCGCTCCTCTGATTTTATCGTTTTGTATGGCATCGAGCAGCGCATCGCGGTCAACCACGCTTGCCCGGGCCGTATTTACAAAAATAGCCTCTTGTTTCATTCTGGATATTAAGTTACTGTTAATCATTCCAACAGTATGGCTGTTTACAGGTAAATGTATTGATACAATGTCGCTGCTTTCAAAAATATCTTCGAGTGTAGTTTTGCGGTAAAGCGGATCAAATTCATCCAGAAATGGATCATAGAACTGAATATTGCATGGAAAACATTTCAAAATCTCTGCAATTCGTTGCCCTACTGCACCAAAGCCAACCATTCCAATCGTTTTCCCCGCCAGTTCATTTCCTTTAAACTGAAGATACGATGTATGCGCACCTGCTTCCCAGTTTTCGCCGCTAAGCCATTGCCAGCTTGGGATGGTCATGCGCAAAAGATTGATGACATTGGCCACAAACATTTCGGCAACAGCCTGCGCATTTCTGGCGGGTGTATGAAACACCGGAATACCATGTTTTTCGGCGGTATGCAGCGCTACATTTGATGGCGTTCCCCTGCAAACACCTATGAATTGCAGATTTGGATAACTGTCAATTACTTTTTCTGTTACATGATCATGTTCAGTAATCAATGCATCGGCTTTACTTTCGCCTAGTAGCATAATCAATTCAGACTCATTAAAAGAGCGGCCCTGATCTTTCCAGGTTTTGTAAATCACTTCTCCAAAATTTTTCTCCAATATTTCTCGTCCCTGATCATTATACGGAGCGGTAACTAAAATCCTCATCTATATATGTGTTATTTTTATCAATTAATTTGTAACTATTGCCTGTAACTCCGGCTCGCTCACCTGAGCAGTTTTGGCATTTAAGGGTAAGGTGATGAACCTGGTTAATACTGCACTTAGAAAATACATTCCTGCTAAAATCCAGACTACTCCTTCATTACCAATGGAGCCGATGAACATCCAGACAATTAGTGGCCCTACGAAAACAGCCAGCCCAGCACCCAGGTTAAGGATAGACATTGCTGCGCCTTTATCTTTTTTTACCAACGATGGAACCAGTGCCGAAAGCGGAACATAACCCGCCAACATCGCTCCCCACAATACACCACAAAACATGATCATCCAGAAACTACTGCCAAAAAGCACAGGCGAATAAAAGAATAACAACGTGGTAATGCCACATCCAAAACCGCCAAACCACATGATGGTATTTCTCCAGCCCAGTTTATCGCCAACGAAACCAAAAATTAAATTAAAGGCGATGTTGGCAATAAAAATTGTTCCCCATATTTGTACCCATTCGGTTGTGCTGAAACCATGTGTAGCCATATAAGTAGGCAGAAAAACCGGAAAAGCAAATTGCGCCGTGGTATTGATGATGCGCACAATTCCTCCAATAAGCACCTTTGGTTCTTCGACAACCACTGTTAGGCCTTTCATTAATTCTTCCGATTTATTTACTGTTGTTGAATCAGATTTGAACTTATCTTTAACCAAGACCAGAGCGAAAAAAGCACCAACTAAAACCCAGAAAATTGAGCTCCAAAGGGTACTTAAATAGCCAAGGTTTTGAATGGCCCAGCTGGAATAGTAAGCGCCGAAAACATTTAATCCACCGGTAAAAACAAACCAGAACCAACCCACGGCGGTGCCCAGTTTTTTCTGCGGACTTCTATAGGTAATCCAAACTAAAAATGAATAAGCAAAGAACGGATAACCAAATCCACGGATGGCATAGGTTAATAACATGATGACATAATCCAGTTTAGGTACGCCATAACCTACAAAACCGGCGGTTCCTAATATGTAAAGGATCAACCCCATCAACATCGTTTTTTTCGGTCCATAACTTTCTACCAACACGCCCGAAAACCAGGATGAGATGGCAATGGTTACGCCGTAAGCCGTAAATAGCGAAGCAGATTGCTGAATGCTCATTCCACGACCGATTAAATAAGGACTCAACCAACTGCCTTCCAGCCCATCGCCCATCATAAAAATTAAAATACCGAGGTAACCCCAGGCCAGGTTTTTAGGAATTCCTACCCGATTGAGCAGTGAATTCTGTGAATCAATTTGTACACTCATAATTTGGTTAGTAAGGTTGATTTACTGATGTTCGGTTAGCCACATCAGTTTATAAGCAATTGGTTTAGATTTAAAAACCTTTTATCAAATTAACTAAATTAAAGTTTATAAAACAAAATAAAAGTAAAAAGAAATGTTATGAAACTATTAACTTATTGTAATCATGTCATAGTACGACATTAGCAGAAGCAATAATGCAAATCAAATAAGTGTTGTGGATATAGATAAATCATTTGTACATCAGTGACGGATGATAGTCATCATTAGAAGAGCAGGGGGTAAAGTTTATTTGTGAGCGGCTTGATTACATTTAAAACCTTAAGTAATACGAGAATTTAAGGCTTTTGTATGCAACAGATTTTTCTTCTCCACCATAAAAAGTATTCCAATTTGGTTTAGCTATTGATTTTGTAACAGCCTTATTATAAATTAGATCATCACTAACTAAAACTAACCAAATGGAAAAATACAATTTAATTGCAGGGTGTTTTATGCTTGTAAGTAGCTTTGGTCTGCTTGTTTTTCTTTGCCGCCCAAATAGAGAAGAAGCAGAATAAGCAATTGAGCCGGGTAGCGTTTATCCGGCTCAGAAATGAGTAGCGTAAAAAAAAACATACGCTAGAATAATGAGCTGGATTTAAACAATCTCGCTGCTCAGGTGTTGATTCATTATGGCATTTAAAGCAGCAATAATTGTAGGGATAACCATTGGATTGGTTTCATTTTTTGGAATTCGAAAAATCATTAGCGATCATCAGCTTCCAGAGGGAAGATAAAAAGACATCTTTCAATCGTTAGCGAAGCCCAAGCCCTTTTCGAAAAAACTCGACAAATGGTATGGCCAACTCGAAAGATGTCAGGATATCCGCGATCAGATGACTTTTTTTCTTATACAAATCTACCGGGCACCTGAGCTCATAAAATGGTAATTTGATATAATTTTCTCCGATAACTCCGGTTTGATAACCTTTGGGTAAAACACCGGCCTGGACATCGTTTAACATAAAACCAGCTGAATAAGCTTCGGTTAGGGCTTTTTGCAGTAAATCAAAGTTTTTAATGATAAAACTTCTGATTACCTGAAGTCCAAACACATCTGGTTCAAAAAGTACACTGATATAACTTCCTTCAGGATTAATGTGAAGCCGGTAAACAGGTTCGTTTCCACCATTCAATAACGGACTGATGGACAAATTAAAAAAAGTATGATAAGGAGGTTTCTTCTTGGGCTTAATAACAACCAGGGTTGATATAAACCTATTTACATCTATTTCGCTGTCTAGCGCTGAATCCAGGAGCGATAATTGTTCCAGAATTAAATAAGTCAAGTCAGAAACTTCGGTTTTAGCCTGTTCATACGCCCCGATATGATCCAAAAACCATCCCGGGTCATTGTTATCCTTTAACTCCGTTAAAAACTTAAGCGTTTTGTCCATTAAAATCAGATGGAGTTACAGATGATGAGGAGCTTAAATTGTTTCAATTTGATGAGTCTTGGCTAATCATTTTTTTTAAGAAATATCACTATACCTGCGGCATTTTGCCGGCTTTCAAATCTTGAGATACCTCTTTTGCCTTGTCGATATAGGAAGGAAGCTGCTCCTTGATTTTGTCAAAGTTTGATGTTCCCAATACATCTTTTTTGGTAAGATATTTTATACCTTCGAATATTGCGATGCCGATAATGGCGTTTTTTATAAATCCCATAGCTGGTTGTTTATACATTGAACACCCGTTTGCCTGATTTAGTTTTAGAATAGATGAGCAATAATAACAACACTACAGCTGAAGCATAATGAACGCCTTTAGCATGAATTAAATTGAAAGAAGCTGCCCACGGAATTACTTACTTCGTAATAAACTAACAATCGGATTATAGCGACTTGCGGAGATTAAGGTAAAATGGCACCTCAATTTTTTCAGTCTTACCATTTAACACAAACTCTGCAGCCTGGGTGCCCAGCCGATGAAAATCAGTAGAAATGGTGGTGATGCCATCAAGAATAAATCGCTTTAAAGGAGTTTCATTGTAAGAAATTAAACCCACGTCTTTTCCAATTTTAAGTTTGAGAACAATCAGCCGCTCGATTAAAGTTACCAAATCATCTTCCATCAGGTTGATGAAAACTTCGCCGGAATTTATCTCCTCTTCCTTAATGTTGTGGATTACTTTGTGATTAAAAGCATACTGCTGACAGAAGCGGTAAAAACCAGTTAAAATCTCCTGTGGCACATAACTCTGTTTAGGAAAAATGATTTTTATGGTGTGATATTTAGATAGCTGTTCCAATGCCTGCTCTAAAGCTGCATAAATATCCTGGGCAAAGTTTTCGTAAGCTGCAGCAAAATTGCCGGTAATGCCAGATAACAACTTATCCAAAATAACCAGTTTTTCCTTCGGGATGGTATTGATTACCTCGTGAGCATTTTCGCCACCCTCCAGGAAATGAGGAATAATCACGAAATGCGTATAATCATCAATTTTAGAGGTGATCATCTTTTTAAAAAATACAAAATCATTGTTGTAAATATAAAAATCGATCGCAGCGCTTTCCCCAATCGCTTTAATGAATGAATCGTAAATGATTTTTTTGTGCGTACTCAGCTTGTTAAAAAGCAGGCATACCTTCAATTTTCTTGAAAAATCGGTGTTGATGATGAAATAACCTTTGCCCGGAACCGAATCGACCACGCCAAGTTTACGAAGGTTACGATAGCCTTTTTCGGCAGTGTCGCGAGACATTTCCAGACTAAAACTTAACTCATTTATAGAAGGGAGCAAACTCCCTTTCTTCAACTTACCGGATTCAATACCGCTTAAAATGGCATTGGTAAGCTGTTTATACTTAGGTGTTGATGAATATTCATCAATCTGGATGTGGGAAATTACGTCGTCTGCTTTCAAAATGATTCACGTGGAGATTCGAATATAAGAAAAATCTCTGTTTCAGCAGTGAAAAACAAGATACAGCGGTCGAAAAAAATCCTGAAAAACAAACCGCGGATGTTTAGTTCATCAATTGATTGACGTAAAACATCCGCGGTAAAGCTTATTGAATTGTATTTTAAGATTCGATTGTTCGCTGGATAGCCGAATAATATTTCAGTTGAATCATATCCGTTGGTGCGGGATTTTCATTCCAGGCATCATTAATAGCCAACGCGGTTCCAATAGAAGTAGCCTGTGATACCGAAGAAGCATACACCTCGATATCGGGAATAGAAGTTGCTAACAAGTGCATGTAAATTGCATTTTTACCGAATCCACCATCTACAAAAACCCTTTTTACGCCGGCATTTAAAACCAGGTTTAAAGAATAAATCTGTTGTTTAACCAAATCAAATATTAACTGATGATACGCTTCCTCGGCAGTTTGAAATAAATTCAGATCACGCTCAGGAAAGGCAGAAACAGCCGAAAATTCAGTTTGTGGAATTAAGTTTTCTGGCACTTTGTTCGCCAGTTTCAAAATCATGGAAGGATTGAACTTTAGGTGCTTGAACAGATAAGCCGCCCGGTCAAAGTGTTCTGCAATGCGTTTGAGCTGTATTTCATGCTCATAACCAGCAAAAATCCTTGAAGCTTTAATCGGTTTGCCTTTGTAGTGCATGTAACACAAACAATCCTGCTTTAATTCTTCCTTGGTTAACGGTTCCTGGTTAAATGGATTTAAACTAATACACCAGGTTCCGGTTGAAATGAGGATAAAAGGTGTGTTAAAGTTTGCCAGATAAGGAATCAATGCCGCGGAACTGTCGTGAAGCCCCACGCCTACCTGGAAAGTCGCACCATTAAACTCCGTTTTCAAGCTGGAGTCTGCCGGAGTAAATTCCCCAAATTTTTCATCAATTTTTTCTGATGTTACCCAGTTGTGGTATTCATTTTTGTTGAAATCCCAAAGCTGTGTATGGCAACCAATACTGGTAATATCAGCAATAGCTTTTCCGGTGATGAGATAACTCAGGTACTGCGGCAAGTGTAAAGCCCATTTTACTTTATCAAAAACAGCAGGTTTTTCATGCTTTAAGCGATAAAGCTGCATGCCGGAATTTAAGCTTCCTAAAATTGGTGAGGCTGTTTCTAAAGAGATTTTTTCCTCACCACCATATTTTGCATAAAACTCCTGCTTCAGCGCTTCCGGATATTCTTTAAGATAATTATAAAGCGGTGTCAAAGGTTCGCCCTTTTCATCAAGATAAACAAAACTAGCCCCGTAAGTTGAGAAATTAATCGCTTTAATATCAAACTCTTTCATCTGCAAAACCTGTTGCAATGAATCATAAACGGATGATTTAAGGCTTTCCAGATTTTCACATGGTTCGCCGTCTTCATCTACCGTTTCTACGAAACGAGCCGAACGTTCGTAAACGATCTGATAATTTTCATCAATTAAAAAAAGCTTTTTGTTCGTTTTCCCAACGTCAAATATTGCAATAACCGGTTTTGGCATTTCTCTCGCTCCTATTATAAACCTGTAGCTACAGTATTTCCTCTGTGATCAACTAAATTACTTCTTACGGCTAAATCGCGGTATAAGCCAATTGGCGATAAGGCAGCACCTGCTCTTAATCTTGCCTCGGCAACCAATGCCCTTAAATCAGTGCGGAAAGTATTTTGCAAAATTTCCTGTGCCCCAGCCACATCATTATTATCCTGAGCAGCATTAAGTGCTTTACGATCAACCAGTAAAGCTTGTGCATAAGCGATCATAATTGCTTCTACTGATTGCAATAAATCTTCCAATGGATCTTTCACATTGTGAGATGCATCAATCATCCAACCTAAATCTTTAGCGTGATTCATCCCTTTGGCATCCATTCCCTCAACCAGTTCATTGAAAATCAGGAATAACTGGTAAGGCTTGATACTTCCAGCCGTTAAATCATCATCACCATATTTAGAATCGTTGAAGTGGAATCCACCCAATTTTCCTTCCATTAACAGTAAAGCTACAATTTGCTCGATATTGGCATTGGGCAAATGGTGACCTAAATCAACCAAAGTATAAGCTTGTTTACCTAATTTGCTGGCATAAAGTAACGATTGGCCCCAATCGCCAACTGTTGTTGAATAGAAATTCGGTTCAAAAGCTTTATATTCCACGAACATTTTCCAATCGCTTGGTAAAGCAGCATAAATTTCTTCTAAACTTTCTAAAGTATTTTCAAAAGCCTTACGGAAATTTAACTGACCCGGGAAGCAAGATCCATCGGCTAACCAAACGGTTAAGGCATCAGAACCTAATGCAATGCCATGTTTAATTACTTCGATGTTATGCTCAATGGCTTGCTTACGCACCGCTTTATTTACGTTTTGTAAAGAGCCGAATTTATAGCTATGTGCTGAACCTGCCTGATCCTGAAAGGTGTTTGAGTTCATGGCGTCGAACTTTAAACCGTAGCTTGAAGCCAAAGATTTTAAGCTTTCTGCATTTTGTGGAATATCCCATGGAATATGAAGCGAGATTGCACCACTTGCACCGTTTAAGGCATGCAGTAAACCCACATCTTCAATTTTTTCTTCTATGGTACGCGGCTCTCCACCGGTGATGGCAAAACGCCCGAAACGTGTTCCTCCTGTACCTAAAGCCCAAGATGGAATCGCAATTTGAAAATCAACCAGTTTTTGGATTACACTTTCTAAATCAACATGCGACCAATCTTCTTTTAAAAAATTAAGCTTGCGTTGATGAGCGGTTAACAGGGAGTCGTTATGTTTTTCAATTTGGTTCTGCTCGATATTCATGAGAATACTTGGTTTGTTAGGTTAATAAATAAAACGAAAATTCGCCTCGTTGTAATCATCGCAAAACGATGAAAATTATTTAAAGTCATTTCCAGTCTGTGGCAAGCCACAGACCGAGAGAACAACTTACTAAAACTAAATTTAACTTCGGTTTGTGAGGACACAAACCGGGAAAACATTTATGGTCACTGCTGAATGCGGCTACCTCTAATTAAATCAGGAGATTACTTCGTACCTCGCAATGACGGACATAAAAATATTATCTTGCGAATGCCATGGCTACGCCGCCATCAACATTTAGCATATTTCCAGTCGATTTGCTTAACAAACCACCAACAAAGGCAAAACATGCATTTGCAATATCATCTGGTAAAATAATCTGGTTCAATAAAGTACGTTTTGCATAATAAGCAGGCAGTTCGGCAACGGTAATGCCATAAGCTTTCGCCCGGCCTTCCGCCCATCCACCAGCCCAGATATTGCTGTCGCTGATTACTGCATCCGGATTTACCACATTTACACGAATATTATCGGCACCCAGTTCAGCAGCATTTAATCTGCTTAAGTGAAGTTGTGCAGCTTTCGCACTGCCATAACCTGCATTATTTGGTCCGCTAACCAGTGAATTCTTACTTACAATGTTAATGATATCGCCACCGATATCCTGCTTTTGCATCGTTTTTGTTGCAGCCTGGGTAATGAAGAACTGGCCTTTAACCAAAACATCATACAATAAATCCCAATCTTTCTCAGTATGATCGCCAATGGTTTTTGAAATTGATAAACCAGCGTTGTTTACGATGATATCTACACCACCGAAAGCCAATGCCGCAGCATCAAAAGCACCATCAATATCTTCCTGAGAAGTTACATTCAATACTGCAGTAGCGTATGAATCTTTGCCAAATTGTTTTTCAAAGTCAGCGCCAGCTTCAGCCAAACGCTCCGCATTCATATCGTTTAATATGACCACGCCACCTTCAGCAACAAACTTTTTAGCAATGGCTTTCCCAATACCACCAGCGCTACCAGTAATCAAAGCGATTTTTCCGGTAAGTGGTTTTGGTTTAGGCATGCGTTGTAATTTTGCTTCTTCTAACAACCAGTATTCGATGTTGAAAGCTTCCTGGTGCGGCAAAGAAGTATATTCTGAAATCGCTTCAGCACCTTTCATTACATTGATGGCATTGATATAAAATTCAGCTGCCACTCTTGCCGTTTGTTTATCTTTCGAAAAAGTGAACATACCAATTCCAGGATATAAAATCACCACTGGATTTGTATCACGAATAGCCGGACTATTATCGTGCTTGCAATTTTCGTAGTAATCAGTATACATGGCTCTGTAAGCCTCGAAAGCTGGCAGCAAGGTTTCTTTTATCGCTTTTGTATCAGATAAATCAGCGTCTGCTTTCAAATCTAAAACCAAAGGACTGATTTTAGTTCTTAAAAAGTGATCAGGACAGCTGGTTCCCATCGGAGCCAAACGAGAAAGATCATTAGAGTTAGTGAATTCTAAAACACGGGCATCATCAGTAAAATGACCAATCATGTGTTGTTTAGAAGAACATAAACCACGTAAAATCGGCGCTAAAGTAGCGGCTTGTTTTTTACGGCTTGCTGCCTCAGCACTTTCAATTTTTTGTCCGCCGAAAACCGGACCTTTTTTACCGTAATTCTGTGCTAAATATTCAGAACAGATTTCGATTACATCAAGGGTATTTAAATAACTTTCGTATGCAGTATCGCCCCAGGTGAACAAACCATGAGAACCCAACATGATTCCACGAATACCTGGATTTTCATCCAAACATTTTTTCAATGTTAAGCCCAGTTCGAAACCTGGTTTTTTCCATTCTACCCATCCAATGGTTCCACCGAAGAGTTCTTCAGTGATTTTTTTTCCATCTTTTGCTGCCGCGATTGCAATTGCTGCATCAGGGTGTAAATGATCGATGTGTGCGAAAGGTAAAAATCCGTGTAGTGGTGTATCAATTGATGGTGCTTTCGAACTCAAATCGAAAATGCAGTGATTGAACAATTCAACCATTTCATCTTCATGTTCTACACCACGGTAAATATTTTTTAAGCTGCGTAAACGATCTACATAAAGTGCTGCCAAACCGCTTTTTTTCAAGGTACCCAAATCTCCTCCTGATCCTTTCACCCACATTACCTCTGTTTCAGATCCGGTTAAAGGATCTTTTTCTAATAACTTGCATGAAGTGTTTCCACCACCATAATTGGTTAGGCGTAAATCGGCGCCAAGTAAATTAGAGCGATAAATTAACAATGCAACTTCATCTCCAGCTAGCTTTGCGGCTTCCTCTTCATTCCACAAATAGCTTACATGCTTATAATTTTTCGTTTCGATTGACATTATAGTATTTTGATTTTTTTATATGATTTAACCTTTAAGTGAATTACCGTAACCCACGATTAATACGGATGCGATGATGGTTAGAATACCAACCAATACGGTAATTAATGTTTTTCTGGAAACGCCTTTCCATTCTTTCAAAACCAGCCCCCAAACGTTGGCAATTAAGATGATGAAGGCCATGTGCAAGATCCATGAACTGGCGCCGTTACCCATTTTGCTCTCTCCCATTCCATAGAAGAAGAATTGAAGAAACCAGGTTGTTCCGGCTAATGCCGAAAAGATATAGTTTTTTAAAAGTGGCGTTTTCTTATTGGTATAGTCGCCGAATGTTTTGTTTCTGGCGTTTAAGATCATACACCAGATAAAGTTGGTGGTTAATCCTCCCCATAATACGATGATATAAGTTACATTGTTCGAAAAAAGGAAATTTCCGGTTTCAGCTGGATTTGCTGCCTTCCAGATGGAATTTGCAGCATCGGCCATTGGCTTACCGGCTTCGATACCGAAGTTAAAACAGGCACTTAATACCCCTGAAACAATTCCAACAAATAAGCCTAAACCAAATTTAAACTCGGTTTTAACCTCTAATCCATGTGGATCGGTAACACCCGTGTTGATTTCTTTTTCTTTCATCATCCCGGCTTTACCGCAAATGATAATACCCAGCACACAAACCAGAAGTCCCAGCATCACCATGCGCCCCCAGTCGGTATTTAAAAACATGGTAAAGGTATCTTTGCCTTCCTGCGGAAAAACATCGAAATAAATGGATGGCAGGATGGAACCCAAAACCATACAAAGGCCCAGGATAATGCTGCTGCCCAATGATACCCCTAAATAGCGAACACCCAAACCGTAAGTTAAACCTCCAATACCCCAAAGAATACCGAAAAAGTAGGTTATGGTTAGGATTTGACCGCTGGTTGAGGAAATTATATCAGTAAAATTCGGAATGGTTAAATAGGCTGCTAAAGGCGGAACAATTAACCAGGAGAAAATGCCGCCAACAATCCAGTAACTCTCCCAAGCCCAACCTTTTACCTTTTTATATGGAATGTAGAAACTGCCCGACGCGAACCCGCCGATGAAGTGAAAAATTACGCCTAAAAATGCCTGCATGCTCTGATGATTAAAATATTTGGTTGGTCTAAAATAAAGATAGCCCAATGCTTAACTGTTATGAACTGTTATGTTACTCACTCATGATTTGAACTGGCCCAAGCAAACCCGAAGGCAACAATGGATCAGTCTTTTTGAATACGATATTGGTGTTGGTTAAACGCTTTTCTTTGGGCAATGCAGCATCTCCAATCAGTCTGTTTGGCCATTGATTAATGATCTCAATTTCCAGCATATTATCACCAGACTTCAAACTATCGCCAATATCTACCCGCCACGGACTGGTCCATATTGTACCTAAATTTTTACCATTTAAGTTTACGGAGGCAATATTTTTAACTGTTCCCAAATCTAAAAAAACACGTTTTCCATGGGTTGATAAATTGTAATTGAAATTTTTACGATATACCGCTTTACCGGAATAAAATTTGATTCCTTCCTCGCTGTGTTTGCTCCAGTCAATCAGCTCATCAAAAATAATTTTGCTCGGTCCTCCCCATTTCGGATCGAAGTTTACTTCCCATGCGCCTGTTAACATTTGCTTTTGAGTAAATACTGGAAACAGGCGCTTATTGGTAACAGTTTGGCCTGCCTTCGCCTTTGGAAACACAACAAAGTAAGACTGAAACCGGGCAAACTGAAGATCGATGATGATCCGGTTTCCACTCTTTTTAAATGGAACAGTTTTAATGATTTCTCCGGTAACCGCATCCCAAAGCTGAGGTTGCCCGTTTATCCTGAAAGTACAGCTTGAGCTAACCTCATGATCCAAGCGATTGGTGATGAAATAAATATCTTCACTGGCGGTTTTCCGGTGGATAAAGTCTATGAAATTCTCCTTTCCCGAACATTCAAAATCGGGAAGTATGCCGTCGTTAAGCAGCACATTACGAACATTTTCATTGTAAAAAACCCGGCCACTGCCAAAATGATTGAGTTTGATTGATTTTCCATTGGCTTTGCCCCAAAGTAAATTTGCTTTAGTTTTGATATACTGGTCACATGCAGGATAACCGCCCAGGCCTGGCGACTTGTTGGGTTTAGGGCCAATGATCGTTGCTCCGGCCTTGACCAATTCTTCAAGTTTTGCAATTACCTTTTCAGGCATGCGTTGATCATCTGCAAGCACCAGCACCAGGTAACGCATACCATCTGGTAGCACAATAAATTTATCTTTAACGGCTAAACGGGTCAGTAAAACTTCTTCATTGCAAACATCGTAATCATAACCTTTGCCCAGGCTCGGTGGCACATGTTTGGGTAATACAATGTTTGGTGCCGCATCGCCATTGTAAAAAAGCACATCAGCCACAAATCTACCGGCCCTGAGCAAATGCTGGCACCTTGAAATGTAGGTAAGAAAGGCTGAAGATTTTTCCCACCAGGTAACATTAGGATTGAAATGCGTTCCGGCTCCGTATTCAAATCCCGGCAAACCGTCTTCTGGTCGGGAGGCCGTGGTGGTGTGAATGACTACGCGATTGATTCCTTCACAAAAAGCCCGGTCTAAAGCTTGTTTTAAATGCTCAGGCGCATCTTTCCAATGTCTGAAAGAGGTAAATGATTCAGCCGAAGCGGTTTTTCTGCCGTAAATATGAGCGGCAGAAGCTACCATTTTAGTCACCTTGTTTTGCCCGTACTCTAGCCTTGACACGCCATAAGGCTGATCATCATCCAAACCACCGGGCTCGTCATGTTTGGCACCTAACCAAAATTCACCCATCGGCTGATCGCTCCTACCCAGGTTTTTTAAAGCATCCATACACATCGTTCCTGAGCGGCTTGGACCTGCAGATTCATTTTGAACCTTCAAACCATTTTCATGGCACAATTCTGCAAATCTTTTATAGTGCCCGTTCGCCATACAATCGGCTACCGTTTTGCGGTAGTCATGCAAAAAACGATCGGAAATTTCGGCGCTCCCAATAATAAAACCAGCCAGAACAGGAAAATAGGGTTGCGGGTCATAGCCACAAAAGGCTTTGAACTTATCAATAATTTTGGGTGTCCAGTTTGGAAAGCCATCCTCAAAACTATCATCGCAGAAATATTTTAGCGCCTTAGAATTTGCTTTTGCGTTTTCTTCTAAAAGTACTTTCCCCAGGTTTTCAAACTGAATCTCCACTCCTCTGCTGTCCAGCCAGTCAATAGATAATCCATCGGCTTCAGGCTGGGCAATCATGAGTTTCGATCCAGTCATCCTATGCCCGGTACGAACGAGGGTCCAATCACCTGCTGGCACTTCCCAATTCAAAGTTCCGTCTATACCGACTTTGTCCGTTAAATTAATTACCTGCTTAACATCAACTGGCTGATCACCAAGCTGATTTTCCCAGGCAAAAAGTGTTGGTCCCATTACATCGTTTGCCTTGGCAAAATTGCTAGAATCCTTTCGATTTGTTTTTGCTGAAAAAACGGCCTGCCGGGAACCTGATATTTTGGCTTGATCGCCATTTGGATTTAAAATGGCAACAATTGAAGTATCCTGATAGTCGAGTTGATCCAGAGGGAGATCGATATAATCTTTGTAACCTGGCGGATTAAAAACATGTTTATAGCCATCTCTTCCACCCGGAAGCGGCAGTTTTCCTGAGAAATTTTGAGGCCCTTTTAAATTTAAGGTTGATTGCAAAAACCACCGGCCTGCATTTTCAGGTTTAATCCAGGGTCCGCCCATGCACCAGCCCGAACTTAGGTTTACGCCCACTTCGATACCCAAACGATCGGCTTCTTTGAGCGCATGGCGATAAAGTGCCTTCCATCCTGAGGATAAAAATTTTTCTCCTTGCGGATAGGGAACGCCACCCAAACCGCCAGCAGAGTTCACAAGTAAGACATTTCCAATTCCCTTATCTTTAAACTCTTCCAAATCGCGGGTGATACTTGCCTTATTAACCAATCCGTTAAACCACCACCAGTAGCCACCTGCCCGGGTTTCATCCGGAGGTGATAAAAAAGCATTTTCAAGTGCTGTTAAATTATCTGACGCAGGATCAAAATTCAATAACTCAGCGGCGTTTACTGAACTTAAAATGGCAATATTGGCAGCAGTTAAACTGCCTAGCTGAATAAATTTACGTCGGTCGATCGGTTTCATCAAAAAGAAATTAGCGGCTTATTTTATCAAGGGTATATTCAAAATGGTATGTGCCAGATCCAAGCTCAAAGGACTTGTTTTTAGATGGTGATTTAATCTTTTTAAGATAATTCAATCCATCTGCTTCTTTTCCTCCTTCTATAATGACTGCATTTTCTGATGCAGGTAGCATTACGGTTGCCGTGGTATTTGCTGGAATGCTGACATCCAGAATAAACTTATCGCCATCGGTTTTCCAAGCGGATGAAATTTCGCCGTATAAACTTTCAAATTTTGCTGTAGCGTGTTTAAAATCGCCACCTGGTTGTGGCGCAATCACAATTTTTTTATATCCCGGACTTTTCGGATCGATGTTGATTCCGGCTACGGTTTTGTACATCCAATCTCCGATGGCGCCATAGGCATAATGGTTAAAGGAGTTCATGGAAGTGGCCTGAAAACTGCCATCTGGTTTAATTCCATCCCAACGCTCCCAAATGGTGGTGGCACCTTTCTTAACGGGGTATAACCAGGATGGGTAAGTTTCCTGAAGAAGCAGTTTATAGGCCACATCATTATATCCAAAACGCGTTAAAACATGGCAGAGATAAGGTGTACCCAAGAAGCCTGTAGTGAGGTGATTTTTATATGAAGCTACATTTTCGGCTAGCCTTGCCGCAGCCTGTGTTCTTAGATTTTCGGGCAACATATCAAAATTTAGCGCCAATACATAGGCGGTTTGTGAGCTCGACACCAATCTTCCCGAAGGCGTTACATATTCTCGCATAAAAGCATTCTTGATGTCTTTTAAAAGTGCTTCGTAAATTTTAACCTCTTCATTTTTACCCAGTGCCCTTGCTGCATCAATCACATTCTGTGTGGAGGCAGCATAAAAAATCTGGGCAATTAAAAACTTATCGGTTAAAGCTGCTTTACCATCGCGGTCATCGGCCATGGTGTAAAAAAGCCAGTCGCCATAATGCGGACCGCTGTTCCACAAATTTTCTTTGCTGATACTTTTGATATAACCCACCCAGGCCTTCATACTATTGAATTGCCTTGCCAGTAAATCTCGATCACCGTAAGCCTGATAATAGTTATAAGGAATAATGGTCGCCACATCGCCCCAACCGGCAGAACCAGCATTTACCTTTGCCCTGCAATCGGGAATGACTACCGGAACATTTCCATTCTCATGCTGATCAACGGACAAATCGAGCAGCCATTTGGAAAAAAATCCTGATACATCCATATTAAAAGCCGCTGTATTAAAAAAGACCTGTGCATCGCCTGTCCAGCCCAAACGCTCATCTCTTTGCGGACAATCAGTAGGCACATCTAAAAAGTTTCCCTTTTGCCCCCATTGAATGTTGCTTTGCAGCTGATTAATCAGCGGATTGGAAGAGGTAAATTCACCCGTAGGTTTCATATCCGAATAGATGGCAATTCCTGTTAAGTCATTTTTATCCAATGCTGCTTTATAGCCTGAAATTTTAACGTAGCGAAAGCCCTGAAAAGTAAAATGTGGTTCAAGAATATCTTCCCTCCCCCCTGTTAAAATGTATTTATTTTCCTGTTTGGCTGCACGAAGATTATCGGTATAAAAGTTCCCTTGCTGATCGAGCACTTCTGCATGGTTGACCGTAATGGTATCTCCCTTGTTTCCATGCAATTTCAGTTTCACCCAGCCTACCATGTTTTGACCGAAATCCGCAACCGTTTCGCCTTTTGGCGTTTTAAATATTTTAATGGGTGATATGTTTTCGTGTTTACTCACCGCAGGTCCAACAGGAGCAACGAGGTTATCTTTGTTATAACTTGCTACTTTTACAGTTTTCCAGGAAGAGGATTTTAGGTTTGTAGCCGTTTTTACCAAAAGCGCATTAAAGGTTTCTCCATTGTAGATATCTGATTTTTTTACTGGCCCATCAAACGATACTTTCCAGCTGCCATCTGAATTGATTGTGGTTACTGATCCATCGGCATGGGTAACTTCAAGCTGATAAAGCAATCCTACCTCCTTACCATAGGTATTTCTTTTGCCCTTAAATTCGAGGTTTCCCCTGTACCAACCGTCGCCTACTGTAACAAAAGTTTCATTGCTTCCTGCTTTTAAAAGCGAAGTAACATCATATGTTTGATATTGAAGTCGTTTGTGATAACTGGTCCAGCCAGGTGTAAAATATTGATCACCTACGCGTTTACCATTAATAGTGGCTTCATACAAACCGTGTGAGGTGATGTAAAGCCTGGCAGATTTGATGTTTTTGGTCAGCTCAAATTGCCTGGCAAATATGGGTGCTGGCCCTACTTTACCTTCAGTGGCAATCTCACTTTCTATCCAATCTGCCGTCCAATTTGCATTGCTAAGCATGCCTGTTTCAAAGAATTGAACTTCGCTCCATGCAGAGCTGTTTTTCTTTTCATCGGTAATTTTAACCTGCCAGAAATAGCGTTGCCTGTCTTTCAGCTTGGGTCCGTTATAAACTACATGAGTAGACTGATCACTATTAACCTTTCCCGTATTCCAAACCAGATTTTTGTTGTTTAACAGATCGTTTTGTGAGCGGGCCAGCCTTATTTCATATGATTTTTGCATCGTCTGCCTCAAATTAGTTTTGATTTTCCAGCCAAACCTGATTGCAGCCGTATCAATACCAATGGGGTTTGATTTGTAGTTTAAGGTTAATCCCGATAAACTCAAGTTCTGAGCAAATGTAAAAATCGAAGCAAATTGAAATAAGAAAAATAGTAGGCTTTTTTTCGTTCTCATAAAATTAGTTTGTAATCAACCTTCAGTTGGTTTTAAAAAATAGATGTTTAATTCGAATTAAATCATCGATTTTTGTAGTATTTGGTTAACTAAAGATAGTATTCTAAATATGAAAATCTTATAGGAAGCCTAATGTATCTGAAATTTTATACAACATTATGAAATAAAATTAAACTTAATGTTAAATAAAATTAAAGTTTATCATTCATTAACAAATGAGGATCACCTCTACGCTTAGCAGTTTCGCTAGCTTTTTTATTTTGCCACTAATGTGTCCAAGGCCAACTGCACAATGGTGCGCAGGACCAGCGTTATTCCATTCTTCAACAAATTTTCTTGCACCAATTTCGAAACGATATCTGCTATTTGTATTTCCGATTTCAAGAATTGGACCGGCTACTGATTCACCCTCAGCGATCAGAAAAAATATTTTCCCCTTATTTTCTACAACAGAAAGTAGTGTTACTGCGCCATGTTTTACCGACATTTCTACTGAAAGGCCACTTCCCACCTTGCCATGATAAACCTGTAACGGTTTTACTTTTATTTTGCCTTCGGCGATACCCAAATGCCCCGGTCCGTCATGCCCCATCAACACCACATCATCATCAAAATCTAAAGCATAATATTCAGTAAATGAACCGCCGGCACCAAAACCATCCATAATTTTCATAGCCTGTGCATTTTTAATCTCATATTCACCTGCAACAGGTACCCCACCGGCAGTTAAGAGCGAATTCCCTAATATGATGGAGCTCATGGTTTCGCCGTTAGCATTTCCAGTACCTTTATGATAATAGGCCATCGATCCGAGGCCATATTGCTCAACCAATTGATCAAGCGCAACTGAAGTCCTGGCTGCTTTTTTCAACTCATTTTCTTCACAGGCAGGATCTATTTCAAAAACAGCGTTGAATTCTTTCAGTTTGTCATCGATTTGCTGACTTGAAACGCCTTCAGCCAAAGCGGTAAGTTCATCGGGTTCGATAATTTCAACATGGTTTCCGAAAACAGCACATTGTAAGGTGATGTCTAAATAGATATCAAGCATTCCACTATAATAATTTCCCATCAAACCCAATGTATTATGACTCATCAGGTGCGCAACCTTTGCCGCATCTACCCATTGCTCAATTTCTTCCCAGGTTTGTTGATCGGTTAGGGTTCCGGTAACCTGCTCGAAAGGAATAGCAGCCCGTTTAAAAACATTTGCAATTTCCGGCACCGGACAAGCAGAACAGAATGCCAGCCATTCGCCAGTCATTTTGGTGCGGTCGTTCAATTTATTGAAACTATGATAATCGATAGCAGCAGATGGAGATAGATTTAATATGATTACCGGAACTTTTGCCCGCCTCACCACCGGCAGCACTGTTGAAGAAAGCGCATAAGTAGTAACATATAGAAAAATGATATCCACATCCCCTTTTCGAAAATCATGCCCTGCCGTGAATGCTTTTTCAGCATTTTCAATCAAACCTAAATTCAACACTTCTGCACCATAACTGTTCAATTTTTCCGCCACCTGATCGAGATAACCAATCAGGCGATTTTCCAGTCCTTCGAATTGCGGCCAATAAGTATCCAGACCGATACCGAACAAGCCGACCTTTAAATCATGTTTTGTTATATACCTAAATTATGTAAAGCATTTAATAACAAGTTCATGGAAGTTAATTTTTTGTTCTGGAACTTTGTAAAATATTCATTGCTGAACATTCATCCTGATGAGCATCTAAAATTCAGCCATTCCAAACCTTATCTGTCTTTTCAAGGTATAGCTATTATGGATTTCAAAAACAAGAATATTTTAGTAGTAGGTGGCAGCTCAGGAATAGGTCTGGCTTTGGTAAAAGATTTAGCCGCAAAAGGCGCTCAGGTTTATAATGTTTCCAGAACCAGTAGCGAGGAATGGCCAGAAGGCATAAGACACAGCGAGATGAACGTGTTAGACAATCTTGATTCGTTAGTTGATTTTTTGCCGGAAGCATTACACGGATTGGTTTATGCAGTAGGCAGTATTACCTTAAAGCCATTCGGCCGGATTGCGCCAGAAGATTTTTTGAATGATTACCAGCTAAATGTTATTGGGGCTGCAAAGATTATTCAACAGGCACTTAAGCCGCTCAAAAATTCAGGCTCATCTGCCATTGTACTCATCAGTTCTGTTGCCGCACAAACAGGCATGGGTTTTCACAGTAGCATCGCTGCAGCAAAAGCTGGCGTAGAAGGTTTGACAAAATCGCTTGCGGCAGAATTCTCAGCTTTGAAAATCAGGGTAAATGCTGTGGCACCATCGCTAACTGAAACGCGGTTATCTTCGAGCCTGCTCAATACCGATGATAAAAAGACCGCTTCAGCCAAAAGACATCCACTGGGAAAATACGGACAGCCTGAAGATATTGCCTCGGCAATTGCTTTTTTACTTTCGGACGAAAGCAGCTGGATGACCGGCCAAATTATTAATATTGATGGTGGTATGGGAAACCTAAGAACCAATCTATAATGGTTAGCGGTAATTTATTGCGTAAGAAAACGCAAGTTAACCACCGCCAACTTTTAGGTATAGCAAAATTATACTAAATGCGATTTTAAATCAGCAGGTGAATAATTGATGGATTTCAAAGTTTTATCATCCGCCTTTCTAAATACCAGGAACAATCCATCAACTTCTTTGTAATAAGATTCGGTTTGATCTTTATCGAAATAATGTTTAATCGTTAACTCCGCCTCCTCAACGGTTTTACAGGCTTTACTCATATTGGAGCGGTGAACCTCATCAAATAAGGTTTTGAACTTGCCGCCCAAACCAAATTCGTGAATAGCACCTGCCAAAACGTATTGCAAATCGCAAAGTGCATCTGCAACTTCAACTAAATCATCGTTTTCAATCGCTTCCTGTAATTCTTTTAATTCTTCTGCTAAAAGTGCCACACGCAGATTTGCCCGTTGGCGAGATGGAATAATTGGTGATTCTAAAATTGGATGTTTAAAAGTAGTATGAAATTCTGCAACCTGGTTTAATGAGTTCGTTTCCTGCATAATGTTGTTGATCTGTATTTAGGCTGGCAAACTTAAGAAATATTGCGCTATTGTTAAATTGCTGTAGTGACTTAGCTGTTCACTTTCAGAAAATGGCTGGTTTATTAAGCAGATGCACTTTCCATTGCAAGCATTTAGATTTATTTTTTATCCCTGATAACTTTGAAAAACTCCTCCTTGTAAGTATCTCCGACTGGTATAGACTGATCGTTAATATAAACGGTATTGCCATCTATCATTTTAATTTTTTCTAATGATATGATATAAGATTTATGAATACGATAAAACGGAGGCTTGGGTAAGTCTATTTCCAATTCTCGGAGTGCCTGATAAGTGATAATTCGCTGAGAAGCGGTGTAAACGGAAACATAATTTTTTAGTCCTTCGATGTAAAGGATGTCATCATAATTAACCTTTATAAATTTATTCTTCGTATCACCTTTAATGAAAATAAAACCATTGCTGCTTGCTGGAGGAGGAACATTTACCACATCATATTGTGCAGGAGAAATGATTTGCTGTGCCTTTGTTGCCGCTTTATAAAAACGCTCGTATGAAATTGGCTTTAAAAGATAATCTACTACATCCAGATCGAAACCTTCCAGGGCATATTCGGGGTAAGCGGTGGTTAAGATTACTTTGCATTTGCCTCCGCATATTTTCAGAAACTGGATTCCGGTGAGTTCAGGCATCTGGATATCCAGAAAAACCAAATCCACCTTTCCCTCCTGTACCAGGTTAAGCGCCTCGAACGCATTTGTCGTGGTGCCAACCAACTCTAGAAAAGGCGTTTTATTAATAAATGTTGCAATAATGTCTGATGCGTAAGATTCGTCATCAACAGCTAAACAGCGGATCATCATGTTATGGTTTATAATTGTCGGCCTATTTTTGGGATAAAATTTTCAAAGTTCATTCTCTTGTTAGGATAATTTCCCATTCTGACAATGATGACCTTATTTTCAGGATTAACATACAAAAACTGACCTAAAATCCCCTCTGCGGTATAGTCATGAGCTTTTAGTTTAAAATAATAACCATTGTATTTTGTTTTTTTAATCGGTACGCTAGCCCCGACTTTTGTTAGTGCAGCTGTTGCACTTAACGAATCTTTGAAATAACGATAATCATAACATGCCCACCATTGATTTTTATAACCTAAGGCATCCAGCGTATCGGCATTTGTAGTCGTTTCAATCCATCTTTGCGAGATGATTTGTTTCCCGTTCCAGTTTCCTTCATTCAGGTAAAGTCTACCTAATTTAGCAAAATCTGCTGCGGTAGCGTTTAAACAACAAAAGGCTTTTGCTGTTCCCTGGCCATCTAAACTCCAAAGTGCATTCGATTCTGCACCCAAAGGTTGCCACAAATATTCAGCAAAAAGATCCTGAATTTTTCTACCACTTGCTTTTTCTAAAATATTGGCCAGAAGTTGCGTATTTACACTTTGATACTCGAACTTTAAGCCTGGCTCTCCTTTCATTTTTAACCCGGCGATTTGATTTTTCAGGGAGCTTCCATAATACAATTTGGTGATGGCAGAAAATGGAGTTTCTTTATTCTCATCATAATCAATGGCCGAACGCATATCAAGAACATGTTGTATGGTTAACTTCTTAAAGCGATGATCATTCTTTTCCAGCTCCGGAAGATATTTAATAACCAAATCATTTGGAGATGAGATTATACCCTTATCAATGGCAATGCCGATTAAAGTCGCCACAAAAGATTTGGCAACTGAAAAGCTGGAGTGTAGCGTATTCTGATTGACCTGATCTTCATAGCGCTCGTAAATGATCGTATCGTTTTTAATGATGATAAATGCATTTGTATTGCTTCTTTTGAGGAAAGTGTCCAAATAGTTTTTCAGCTGCTGATGTTTTAGCTGCCTGGTGTTAGCGATAAACCGGAATGGCATTTTAGCCGGCATTATTCTGGCTTTCCTGAATTTGCTGCTATCACTCAAATCGGGTTGCCACCACCTTACCGCCCTGATGGGCGCACAAGCCGAAATGAATAATCCAATTAAAATCAAAACAGCAGCAATCGCTTTATTTAATGAACCCGTCTTCATATACTTAAAATCAAAGTGGTTTTGTAGGTATTGCCATTGTTCGAAATCAGCAATTCATGTTTTTCAGGATATATTAAATCCAATCTTCTGTGTACGTTCACCAAACCTACTCCACTCGAATGGTCTTTCTGCGCATGACTAATTTTATTACTCACTTCAAAACTCAATCGTTTCCCGTTTAATTTAAGTTTAATCCGTATCGGATGTTTTTCATCACTCACTACGCCATGTTTAAATGCGTTTTCTACAAAAGGAATGAGCATGAGTGCAGCAATTTTTTGTTCGGCAATACCGTCTGTGCTGAAATCTACGTAGAAATGAGGCTCAAAACGCATCTTAAAAAGTGCAATATAACTCTCCAGATATTCAACCTCTTTACTTAGGGTTACCATTCCATCCGGACTCTCGTTTAAAGTGTATCGCATCAAATCAGAAAGCCTTAATACAGCACTCGCCAACTGATCAGAAACCGGAATCGCCAGTGAATACACATAATTCAAAGTATTATAAAGAAAATGAGGATTTATCTGAGATTTTAAGAAAGCAAGTTCTGATTTTACCACCTCAGCTTTCAGCTTTCGGTTAGCAATTTCGGTTTTAAAATTTTGTTGAACACTATAAATTGCTGCAGGAACCACCAGGAATGCCAGACTGTAATAAATATTATCTGCAATGTATCTAGATATCGGTGTTTCATCTGGATAATTTTGCATACCAAACCAGTTTTTGTATAACACTTGCTCAATTAAATACCGCGAAGCGATAAACACGGCAATGGTAAAAATTATGGCTCCAATTAGCTGAGGAATTTTTTCACGTTTTAAAAAACGGGGATAAATCCATAAATAACAGATGTAAAACTCCACAATCTGAATAAAATTCATGGAAATATCAAAGGCCGATTGGCGTAACGTAACGCCTCTAATTAATGCCTCGCCATAAAAATAGGCTAAAACTGTTATCCAACAGATGAGATGTATCAATATAACTTTGGTTCCTTTCATCCTGTAAACTTAGCCTAACACCTTAAAATTTCCGATTTTGTTATCCCAACGGGTTAAAAAATTATCCTAATCCCTAATTTCCTTCTAAATATTTTAAAGTAATAGCAGCATCCACACATTGCAGGCAAAATGCCCAGAGTTGCCCAACGGTGCCGACAGATATTTAAATCCTGCTTTTTCATACATCGATATGGCGGTGGTTAACTCAGGAAACGACTCGAGGTAAATTTCATTATAGCCAAAATGCTGAGCGGATTCAATGCTTTTCTGCATCAATGTTTTGCCAACACCTTTACCTCTTGCTGCGGCTGATGTATAAAGTTTCACCAGCTCCACACAACCATCAGGCAGGCCATCGGTAGGATAAATGCCGCAACCGCCAATAATTTTTCCATCCTCTTCAGCCACCCAGTAGATTGATTGTTCTGTTTTGAACACTTCAGATAAGTGATCGGTAGTCGGATCGGTGTAAACCGTACCAGGCTGATCTATTTTGAATTCCCGGAATATTGTTCTGATTACTGCTGCGAGTTCTTGATTATCTTTTTCTTCTATATTTCTGTAAGTGATGGCCATGGCTTTTTTTCTCAAAGCTAACATTTAAGAAAATCCAAACAAAACGGCTATTGATTCTATTTAATTAAGAAAAAGAAAAGTTATGGAAAACGAAAAAGATAAAACACCACAGGAAAATACGAACGCACAACCCAAACCTACAGATGATGTGCAACTGGATATTGAAACGGTTGTGCCTGAAGCCCATAAACAAGAGGTTGATCCTTCTAAACCGGTAGATGAATCTCCAAAAAAAACTACTGATAACGACCCTGACGAGCATCGTGATGATGAAAGTGAATCTCCTGAAAGTAAAACAGAAGCGAGTAAAGAGCAGTCTGGAGCAGAAAGCAAATCGCCGGAAAGCGAAGGCAAAGAAGTTACTGAAGGAGAAGATGATCCATCTACAGAACAACAGGATGATAGGAGCCAGAACGACAAACCAGAAAATAATGAAGCGGCATCCGAATCAGGTGATGATGATTCAAAGGATGATGATGCGAACGATGAGCGCAGCAATATCGAAACCATCACCCCAAGTGCTTAATGGTAATTTTTGTTAAACCAATACACACGCTGAAATAGTTTTGCTAATTTGGCGTTATGATAAACATGAAAAACACACTATTGCTATGCCTGTTCACACTAACACTGTTTAGTTGCGGGATAAACAGGCAAGCGCAGCAAATAAAAGCGCTCGAAGATTGTACTTATAAAATCACAGGCATTCAACAGGTTTCCATTGCCGGAACAGATGTGAAGAAGCTAATGGATGAGCAAAGTTTTAGTTTAACGAGTTTGCCGGGTGTTGCACTTGGGTTACTAAGAAAAGACATCCCGTTAAAGGCCAACCTTAATTTAGAGATTACCAATCCATCGGCAAATTTGGCAGCCATTAATCAGTTTGAATATAAAATCCTGGTTAACAATACAGATTTGGCTCAGGGTATTGTGAACCAAAATGTAAGCATTGCGCAAGGGCAAACCGTTACTGTACCCGTTCAATTAATCAGTAACATTTACGGGCTGGTTTCAAATGGAAATGTTTTCAACGATGTTTTAAAGGCCGCTCAAAGAGGATCTGCTTCGAAAGACGAAAAACTAGGACTTTTAACCATTAAAATTAAGCCAACTTTTATGCTTGGGAATACACCGGTGAAATATCCTGGTTACATTACCATAAATAAAGACATTAGCAGCAAGATATTGCTCTAAACAAAAAACTCCCTTAAGCTTACTTACGGGAGTTTTTTTTCGTTTAAAATTTATGGTCAGGCACCATGATCATGCCTTTAATCCCGATCGGATCAAGATTTTCCCTTACCACCTTAATCTCCGTTGATGATAATTTATCAGGCATAGTGGTAGAAGTTGCAGAGAGGCTGGCTGTTTTAGCAGCCGTTGTTACGAAACTTCCTGTTCTGGCATATAGCAATGCATACCCTAATAAAGTTTCCGTTTCATCACCCCATGCCTTGGTTAAATCTTCAAAGGCACTTTTATCTACGCTGAGGCCAGCATAATATCCGCCAACGCCAAGCTGATTTTTGGTTTCAAACTCGGGAATATACAAATCGAGTTTATCAATTCTGATGGGGAAAAAGCCAACCGGTTTCCCGTAAGTGGTTTCTCCAATCAGCTTAACATCAATTACCGGTTTTAAACTATTAATTGTTAATTCGCTGGCAGAAGCCGTAGATCCGGTGACAATAAAATAGATCCTGCTTAAGGCTAAAGAACCTGATTTTGCAAACTTTTCAATATTATCCGCTGCACTAGCCGAATAATTTAAATCTGCGTAGGTGGCGTATTTGCCGTTTATTCCTGTGGTAAAACTTTGAATATCACCGCTTGCATCGAGCAAAGGCTGATGCGCTAGTACCGATGCCTTCCGTTGTGCTGTTGTCAGTCGTTGCAAATAGCTATTATAAAAGGTGGTGTACATGGTATTTCCGTTCTGACCAACAGGCGCTGCCAGATTAATGATCTCTGTAGCGGTAGAAACATAACCGCCGCCGTTATAACGAAGATCCACAACCAACTCCGTTACGCCTTGCGACGAAAAATTAGCGAAAACGGTTTTCAAAGCTGCGGAAACGTTATTAGTGAAACTATTAAAAACAAGATAACCTACTTTTTTGCTGCCCACGGTGTAAACATTGGTAAATAAAATTGGGTTAACCGTATAGCTGCTGCTGTTCACCACTACACTTTTGCTGGCACCATTTAAATCAGTAAATGTTAAGCTAACTGAAGGACTGCTCCCAAAAATCGCTTCGTTTAAAAAACTGATAATGCCGCTGGTGGTGCTATAAGTTAAACTGGTTCTTCCGTTAATACTGGTGATTCTGCAACCCCTTGTTAATCCTTGCTGGCTGGCCGGAGAGTTTGGATAAACATATTTCACCCTTAAATCATTAGTAGTATTGTACATTACTGAAAAGCCATAGTCGTTAGCTGTTCCGTTTACATCAGCTTTTAAATTCAATACCGAAACCTTTCCATTCGTAGCGGTGTAATCTAAAAAAGAATATTTAGGCTCAGCAGCATTACTAACATATTCATAAGGCTTACCTGTTGTAGGATCAGTTGAATACTGCGTTAAGGCATAAAGTTCGGATTCATTTGAGCTATAACTGCGTGGGTTAAATGCTGCGTAGGTAGGTAGAGAAGTGTTCCAATAATATAGTTCTTTGCTATAAAGAAAAATAGAATCCTTTGTCAACTCAGCTCTGGAAGCCGTTGCCGCTGTCGTTGTTCCCGGCGTCTCTGCCGGGGCAGTAGCATCTTTTTTGCAAGCGGAAATAAAGCCAAAAAGGCTTAGCAATACAACCGTATGGAAGCAAAAATTTTTGTTTATCATGTGTGTTTTGTTTGCTTATTTTTTTGTGATATACGTTTATTAATCGAGAGTGGTTGTCAGCGCATAACTTTTTCTGTATCAACAAACTAAATTTAAATTAAAATATTGTTGTTCAGTCTTGATGTACCGTCGAATAACTCAAATCTACCGATTAAATTACAATGAGGTGAAAAAGCAAAACGCCTACTCAATAATAATATAGCACCTGCTATTTCCGCCATTTTATTTTAAAGATTAATAGTAGGCTGATTAGGCCATTAGAAATGTCGCTTTTGCACCGTAGCATTTTACTTTGCGTTACAGATATTTGAGTAAAGAAAAATACGATGAGCAAAAATGAAAAAATAACTGAATTTATGGCTAATTTAACTCATCCATTAAAAAAAGAAATGGAGGAAGTTATTGAAATAATCTTAAATGCCAATTCAAAAGTTGAAGGACATATTAAGTGGGGCGGGCCAAGCTTTAGTTTTAACGGCGACATGGCCACAATCAATCCAAAAATAACAAAGTATGTAATGGTTATTTTTCATAAAGCTGCTTTGCTCGAAGATGACTTTAACTTTTTGGAAGCGCAAACGAAAGGCAAAGCATATGCAAAGTTTTATTGTATGGATGATGTGAATAAACACCGAAAAGATTTAGAACAAGCCGTAAACGCCTGGGTAACATTAATGGAAAATTCTTAACTAAATTCAAATACCATGGAAAAAATCGAATTCAAAACCGAAATTAACGCCAGTCCGGAACAAGTTTGGAACATACTTTTAGGAACCGATACTTATCCTAAATGGACTGCAGCATTTGCTGAAAATTCTTCAGTAGAAACCGATTGGCAGAAAGGAAGCAAAGCTATATTTGGAGATGGTTCTGGCAATGGCATGGTTGCCACGATTGAAGAAAATATTCCAAATAAATATCTATCCATCAAACATATTGGAGAAATAAAAGATGGTAAAGAGAATTTGGATGTAGATTGGGGCCCTGCCTTTGAGAATTACACTTTAGAAGATAAGGATGGCAAAACAGCGCTACTGGTTGATTTAAATATTACTGCCGAGTGGAAAGATTATTTTGAAAAAACCTGGCCAAAAGCATTGGCTATAGTAAGAGAGTTGGCTGAAAAACCACACATCGAAACATAAAAAAACGAAAGCCTCTGAAAAATTAATTTCAGAGGCTTTTTTGATGTGGTGCCACCTGGATTCGAACCAGGGACACAAGGATTTTCAGTCCTTTGCTCTACCGACTGAGCTATGGCACCATCCGTTTGGGATTGCAAATGTAAGATTCTTTTTATCAAATGCAACAACGTCTTTTAATTTTTTTCTCAATCGCTGAGATCCCGCTAATCAAAAAAGCCCATCATTACTGAAAGGCTTTGGAAGTGGTGCCACCTGGATTCGAACCAGGGACACAAGGATTTTCAGTCCTTTGCTCTACCGACTGAGCTATGGCACCTCCCGTTTGGGATTGCAAATGTAGTGTTCTTTTTGCAAAAGCAAAACTTTTTTTCCATTATTTCAGTTGCATGCTGATTATCAATTAATTAATTTTTATCAGGAAAAAACACGCCTAATCTTTCCGCTTAGAATCAATACAAACAATAAATTTAAATGATTTTTTTATGCATGCATAGCATTTTATTTAGATTAATATCCTAATTTAGCATAAACAATATAATATTGCATGGTGGCTCAGATCCTATTTCTAGTAATAACACTTGCAGCAATTGCGCTGTTTACGGTTAATTTTCGCAAAATTATCCGCAATATCCGCTTGGGAAAATCAGTTGATCGCAGTGATCAGCCTCAAAAAAGATTAATTACCATGTTAAGGGTTGCTTTTGGCCAATCGAAGATGGTGGTGCGTCCAATCCCCGCTTTCCTTCACTTTTTTGTTTACATCGGTTTTGTAATCATTAACATCGAAGTGTTGGAAATTATGATCGATGGAATTTTTGGAACTCACCGTATATTTCATGGCCTTGGCGGACTTTATAATTTTTTAATCGGGTCATTTGAAATACTGGCCTTAACCGTTTGGGTATCCTGCGTTATCTTCCTGATCCGCAGAAATGTGTTGAAACTAAAACGCTTCCGCGGTGTAGAAATGACGAACTGGCCAAAATCTGATGCCAACTATATTTTAATTACCGAAATTTTGCTGATGAGTGCTTTTCTGTTAATGAATGCTGCCGATGCAAAACTTCAATTTTTAGGTTCATCGCACTATACGCTTGCAGGATCGTTTCCGGTAAGTCAGTATTTAATGGATTTGTTGCCTTCATCGGAAGGCGCATTGATTACGATCGAAAGGGCATGTTGGTGGTTTCACATCATCGGAATATTGGCCTTTTTAAATTACCTGCCATACTCTAAACACTTTCACATTCTCTTTGCCTTTCCAAATACCTATTTCTCTAATTTGGAACCAAAGGGTGAATTTACAAATATGGCTTCGGTTACAAACGAGGTGAAAGCCATGCTCGATCCTTCATTTGTTCATGCTGAAACTGAACCTGGAAAATTTGGGGCAAAAGATGCAACTGATTTAAGTTGGGTAAACCTGATGAATGCCTATACCTGCACAGAATGTGGCCGATGCACCTCAGTTTGCCCGGCAAATATCACAGGAAAACTTTTATCGCCCCGAAAAATTATGATGGATACCCGCGACCGGATTACTGAGATCGGAAAAAACATTGATAAAAACGGCGCAGAACATCAGGATGGAAAAGCTTTGCTTGATGATTACATTACCAGAGAAGAAATTTGGGCCTGCACCAGCTGTAATGCCTGCGTAGAGGCTTGCCCCGTAAATATCGATCCGTTGCAGATTATTACTGAACTGCGTCGTTATTCAGTAATGGAAGAATCTCAGGCACCTGGAAGTATTAATGCAATGTTTGGCAATATCGAAAACAATCAGGCACCTTGGAAATATTCTCCTGCTGATCGTTTTAACTGGGCACAGGAAAGATAGTTTTCAGCTGAAAGCCATCATTGATGAAGTGAGTTTCGAAACTCCATAAAATAAAACTATAAAAATTCAGGTCTAAATGCCTGACACTAAATATTTGATACTTAAACATGGAATTTAAAGTACCAACAATGGCCGAATTGATGGCCGCAGGAGAAGAGCCAGAAATATTATTTTGGGTAGGATGTGCAGGGAGTTACGATGAACGGGCGCAAAAAATCACCCGCGACATTTGTAAGATTCTGCATCACGTGGGCATTAAATACGCGGTTTTAGGCACAGAAGAAAGTTGTACCGGAGATCCGGCAAAAAGAGCCGGCAACGAATTCCTTTTTCAAATGCAGGCCATGACCAATATTGAGGTATTAAATGCTTATAATATTAAAAAAATCGTTACTGGCTGCCCGCACTGCTTCAACACCATCAAAAACGAATATCCGGGATTGGGCGGAACTTACGAGGTGATCCACCATACCCAACTCATCCAAGATTTAATTAATGAAGGCAAGTTAAAAGCGGAAGGCGGCGAAAGCTTCAAAGGCAAAAAAATTACTTACCACGATCCTTGTTATTTGGGCCGTGGAAATGGGATCTACGAAGCACCAAGGAAAGCGCTGGAGGTTTTAGATGCACAGTTGGTGGAAATGAAACGTTGCAAAAGCAATGGGTTATGCTGTGGAGCAGGTGGCGCACAAATGTTTAAGGAGCCAGAAAAAGGCAAAAAAGATATTAACGTAGAACGGATTGACGAAGCCCTAGAAACCAATCCTCAGTTTATTGCAGCAGGTTGCCCGTTTTGTATGACGATGTTAAGTGATGGCATTAAACTTAAAGATAAAGAACAGGAAGTAAAGGTGCTGGATATTGCAGAAATTACCGCCAGAGCAAACGGACTTTAAGCTGCAAATAAAATCAAAAGGGATAAGTCTTAGTCAAAAGCTGAGACTTATTTCATTTTAGGGCAGTTTAATGATTCGCTCCAGATTATCACGAATCAGATTAAGATCTTCAGCTTCGATATTTTTTAACGGAATCACTACCTGCGTGGCCATAGAATCTACATCGCCACCCCTATCCTTGTAGGTTTGAACAATTACATCATCGCCTTTGGTTTTCAAATACAGTTTCCCGGCAGTTGTGTTTCCGAGGTAGTCCATATCTTTAAATTTTGATAATTTAAAGGCAAAATATTCCGTTTTACCATTGTTAAAATATCTTTTGTAACGACAAAAGCCATTGTTAGTAATGTTGAGTTCGTAACGTTTAATTTTGCCATTTTCCTGGCCACTATCGTAATGATCGGTTAGTGATTTTTGCAAAAAACCTACATACTGTTCAATAGACTCCGGATCTGAAAAAGCGCATAAAATGATGCATAGAGCTGAAAGAAAGGATATTTCCAAGCCGATTGTAAACTTTTTCATTGGGATGTCGTTTTAAACACAGCAATTTAATTAAAATAGTAAATTTGTATATGAGTTTTTCTCCACAATCAAGAGTTTGGGTTTACCAGAGTGATCGCAAATTCACTCCTGCTGAAGAAATTGCAATTTTAGATAAGTTATCATCCTTTACCAACCAATGGAAAGCACATGGAAATGAATTGCTGGCTAAAGCAGAAATCAGACATGGATTTTTCATCATCCTTACTGTTGATGAATCGCAGGCTAACGTGACCGGTTGCTCTATTGATAGCTCTGTCAGGTTAATCAAAGAAATAGAACAAGAATATCAGGTAGATTTATTTAATCGCTTCAACATGGCTTATAAAGTTGGCAATGATGTGGTGGTAAATAGCAAAGAAGATTTCGAAACGTTGATCAACATTAAGCAAATCAATTCAGAAACGATCGTATTTAATAATATGGTGCAAACCCTGGCCGAATTGGAAAACAAATGGGAGGTGCCTTTTAAAAATAGCTGGCACTCTACTGTTTTTGCACACCTAATTCCATAAAAATTCACGCAAACTGAAAAATACATAAATTGCGTTAGAGGTAACCTTTTCTTTGGGTCGTTAGCACCCGGTTTAATCTTTTAAATTGCAGCGGCATAAAACAATTATGCATTAAATAACATTATATTGCTTATATCAAATAATGTTTATGAAACGCTGGCTGAAAATTTCTTTAGGTATATTATCTGGTCTGATTATTTTAGTAATCCTTACCTGGCTTGCGGGGGCGTTTTACATTAGCAGAAACAAAAAAGAAATTTTAACTTCTATTTTGGGCCAGTTAAACAAAAATTTAAACGGTAAAATTACGGCTACCGGGATGGAGCCTACTTTACTAAAAAGCTTCCCTGGTGTTTCCGTTTCACTAAATGGCATTTTACTGCGAGATAGTTTATGGTCGCAACATAAACACGATTTAATCAAAGCAAAAGATATTAATGTTTCGCTAAATGTGCTCTCATTAATCGTTGGAAATGTTAACATTAATCAAATCGCAATTAATGATGCATCAATTTACATCTATACCGATTCGAACGGCTACAGCAACACCAGTATCTTTAAAAGCAAAAAAACCGATACAACTAAAAAATCAGATTCAAAAACACCAGATTTAGCGGTAAAAAAAATCGATCTCAATCGTGTTACGCTTATACTCGACAATCAAAAAAGGCACAAGCTTTTTAATTTTAATATTGATCAGGTAGCAGGAAGAATGCAATACCCGGATAGTGGCTGGACTGGTAAAATAAAATTGAAGACCCAGGTAAATAGCTTTGCTTTCAATACGAGAAAAGGAAGCTTTTTAAAAGATAAATCTTTAGAGGGAACACTTTCAGCACACTATTCCCGAGAGCTTGATGCTATTATTTTGGATCCTGAAATATTGAAAATCGGAGGTCATCCTTTCAAAATCGGCGCTAAAGTTGAACTTGATAAATCAGCTTTTGCAATTAGCATTGCCGTTGATGATATCTTATTTAAAGATGTAGCCATGTTGCTTTCTCCAAACATCTCGTCGAAGCTTTTGAAATTTGGCATTGAGAAACCCATCAATATTAGGGGAAAAATTATTGATGATGGATCAGGAAAATACGGCGATCCCTTAATTAATGTTGGCATCACTGTTCGCGATAATGTAATATCTATTCCTGCGGGCAAACTCACGGCTGCTAACTTCGATGGGTCTTTTACTAACCTTGACACCGCCGGCGGAATTATTGGTGATGAAAATTCGGCTATAAAATTTCATCGTTTAACAGCCAAATATTACAATGCGCCCCTTAAAATTGATACTTTCACCGTAACAAACCTGGCCAGACCAATTGCAACGGGATTGGTAACTTCGCAGTTCCCGCTATCAAACCTAAATAATTCTTTGGGTACACAAGATTTTGAGTTTAAACAAGGTACAGCCGATTTAAGATTATATTGCAAGGCCGATATTGATAATTTTCGCTTCACCAAACCGGTAGTATCCGGGAAAATAAAAATCGATAATGCTGATATTCTTTACATCCCCAGAAAACTCCGACTGGTTAAAAGCGCCTTAAATATCAACTTCGATCAAAATGATTTATCTATTCAGAACGGTCATTTTCAGCTAGGTAAAAGTGAATTGAATGTAAGCTGTAACATCGCAAACTTTGCCAATCTGTATTATACTGATCCGGATAAAATTCTGGTGAATTTGAAGATGCACAGTCCGCAACTATATTTAAACGAATTTTTGCCTTTTTTAGGCCCAAGAACAAGCAAGAAAAAAACGAGCGGAGGCAGTTCAATTAAAACAGCATCAAAAGAACTGAGCAATGTTTTAGAGGTTTCGAAGATGAATATTAACCTTACCGTAGGAAAAGCGATATACGATAACTTCCTGGCGAAAAATCTGGTTGCCGATATTTCTTTACGTGGTGAAGGAATTTACTTCAACAAAATAAGTGTGGCGCATGCAGGCGGAACATTGGCTTTAACCGGAAACATTATTCAGGAACCGAGTTCAAACAGTTTCAAAATCAACTCGAAAATTAACCACGTAAGCGTAAAAGATTTCTTTTATTCATTTGATAATTTCGGTCAGAAAACGATCACCAATAAAAATTTAAAAGGTTACTTATCTTCAACTGTAAACATAGGAGGAAGAATCTCTCACACAGGTAAAATATTGCCTCGTTCCATTAATGGTAAGGTTGTTTTTAACTTAAATAATGCGGCGTTAGTAAATTTTGAACCAATGGTAAAGGTTGGTAAGTTTGCTTTTGCTAACCGAAACCTATCGAATGTAGAAATTAAAAACCTGGATGGAACCCTAAACATCCGTGGCGACAAGATAGACATCAGTCCGATGCAGATTAACTCAAGCGCCATGAATTTTAATGTTAAAGGTGTTTATGCTTTAGGCAACGGAACTAATGTAGCTTTAGATATCCCGTTGAGAAATCCCAAAGGGGATGAGAACCTTACCCGTCAGGAAAAGCGTGAGGCCAGAATGCGGGGAATTGTACTGCATTTAAAAGCGGTTGATGATGAAAAAGGTGGAATCAAAATCAGGTGGAATAAGGATCATGATTAGTCCTTTCTGTTTTTTTGGCTTGATAGTTTTTTGGTTGTTTGGGTTTAAACAAATAAAAAACTCAACACCCGAAACAACTAAAAAACCAAACATCTAAAGACTGAATACTAAAAATCCAGTGGTCCCAGCCTATTCATATTTCTTAAAATCAAATATTGGCGGTGTCTGATATATCGTGTAGGATTTTTGGGTGTCCACCTGATGGGATTAGGGAAGCAAGCCGCAATTAATGCCGCCTGAGCTTTAGAAAGCTTATGGCATGATTTACCATAATAACTTTGCGCTGCTGCTTCGGCACCGTAAATCCCATCCCCCATTTCAATCACGTTTAAATAAACTTCCAATATCCGCTCTTTACTCCATAACATTTCGATGAGTAAAGTGAAATACGCTTCGAAACCTTTTCTAACCCATGATCGGCCTGGCCATAAAAAAACATTTTTTGCCGTTTGCTGCGATATGGTACTTCCGCCTTTAACTTTTTTGCTTTTCGCATTTGCGGCAAAGGCTTTCTCGATGGCTTTAACATCGAAACCAATGTGTTTTAAAAACAGCTGATCCTCGGCCGAAACCGCAGCACGTTTCATATTATCAGACATGTCTTCAAAATCAACCCATTTTTTCTCGGTTTTAAAAGACTTACCGTCAGATTTGCGCTCAATGTTCCGCAACACCATCAACAACGTAATTGGCGGATTGATGAAGCGATAGGCCAATACCCATAAAAACGAAACCATCAAAAAGTACAAAAATACCTTCGTGGCAATATTGGTAATCTTTTTTAATAAAGGTTGCTTGCTTTTTGATTTGGTAGAACGCGATTTAGCCATGGCGCAAAGGTAGCAAAATATGAAAACATTTATTTCGAATGATGGGCCTTACGATCTTTATCCGGAAACAGAAAACCGTATGGAAACATATTTGTTGTCTTTTGAGAAGATAAAAACAAAAAAATCATGAGTATAAAAGTCGCCCTGATAACAGGAGGAAGTAAAGGTATTGGTTATGGCATTGCCGAATCACTTTTAAAAAATGGCTATAAAGTTGCCATCACAAGCAGAACCATCAATAGCGCAAATGAGGCAGCAGCAAAATTAGTAGAGTTTGGAGATGTTTTAGCCATCGAAGCTGACGTAAAAAATTTCCAGTCTCAACAAGGTGCCGTAAACCTGGTGATTGAAAAATGGGGACAGCTCGATGCACTCATTGCTAATGCAGGCGTAGGAAATTTTGCACCAATAGATGAGATGGATGTTGAACTCTGGAATGATATCATCGACACCAACCTTACCGGGGTGTTCTACAGCATAAAAGCCAGTGTAGAGGAAATTAAAAAAACCAAAGGAAGCATTTTTACCATATCCAGTTTGGCAGGCACAAACTTTTTTGCTGGCGGCGCCGCTTATAATGCCAGCAAGTTTGGCTTAACAGGTTTTACACAATCTGTAATGCTCGACTTAAGAAAATATGGAGTAAAAGTGAGTACCATTATGCCGGGTTCAGTAGCCAGTCATTTTAACGACCATCATCCCGATGCTGAAAATGATGCCTGGAAAATTCAACCCGAAGATATGGGAAAACTAATTGTTGATCTTTTGGCGATGCCAGCGAGAACGTTGCCTAGCAAAGTGGAGATCAGACCTACTACACCGAAAGGATAAAAAAAAATAGCCTCCAATAAAATTAGAGGCTATTTTTTTTAAAGCGTATCAGCAGGTACGCGTGGATTAACAAAATGTCGGGTATTGGTATTATTGGTTTTCATCTGCCCTTCAGCGTAATCAATTTCTTTAATAATATCCTTACTATCTTTTTTATCGTAATCATTCTCAAAAAGGCCATCTGCTTCTTTTCTTGCATTTGTATAGTCTTCAAGCATTACATAAATAAATCCCAGATTAAAGAAAGCAGAATAACGCATTTTCTTATCCGTTTTTTCATCCTTATTGAAACGTACTTTAACATCATTAAAATAATCAATAACAGGCTTAAAATTTTCTTTGATTTCAGGGGTAATGGGTTGATTTGCCTTTATTGATAATGCAGCAGTTTTTAGTTGCTCAATCATCTTATTATTAAGCTCATATTCAGGATGTTTTTTCTCTCCCTGAAACCAAATAAGATAGTTATATTTAGTTTGGCGGTATCCATAAAGATTAGTCAAAGTGTTGCTAGCCTGATCTACCCTACCTTTAATGGCATCAGTTAACAATTTCGATTTGATTGCTTCTTTATTGTTATTCCAGTAACCAGCAGCGTCTGCTCTGTTCGCATATTCGCTTGAACTGTGTGTAGATTTGGATGAAGGAGATTGTAGAACGTTATTTAACAAATCTTTTCCCAAAACATTATTGGCTAAACGCATACTACCTGAAAATGAATAGGTAATTACCGACCAGTAATAATACTTCCTTCCGGTTTCCTTTCCTGCTTTGTCTTTTACAATTTCTACACGCTCTTTTACTTCTGCACCATCAATCATAAAATCACCAAATGTTAAATAAAGAGATAAGTCGGCTTTAGTACCTTTATTAATTTTTTGGAATCCGGCAATACTCGCCCGGTCTTCAATTTCGGCAGTTGAAACATTGCTTGCCGATGAATTTAAAGTGGCAGATACGTTAAAGGTTTTGTATTCGGGAGGTAGTGGAGCTGTAGGCAGCAGCGTATAAGCATAAGTGGCATAGGCCCGATCGAGATCAATTTTTTGCGCATTTAGTCTTGCACAAACAAAAATTGATAAAATTAAGAAGGTAAGTCTCAGTTTCATATTTGATTTTATCTCGCATAAACAAAAATAAAACCATAAAACACAACCTTTACTACACAATCATTTGACACCTAAAGTCATTGTAAATGGGTATAAAATACCACGTTATCTTCACGAAACGTGAAAAACATTCAACAGTATCGCCCATAAAAAAAGTCCTTCCAGAAAACTGAAAGGACTTTTTATTGATTCGTTTAAGAATGCTTATTCAGCAATTACTTCAAAAGGAACCTGAACTTTAACTTCTTTGTGTAAGTTTAAGTTAGCAACATATTCGCCAACAAATTTAGGTTCAGTTTCGAAAGTAATGCGACGACGATCTACATCAAAACCTTGCGCTTTTAATGCTTCAGCGATTTGGATGGTATTAACCGCTCCAAAGATTTTTCCGCTTTCGCCAGCTTTAGCACCGATAGAAAGTTTAACAGCAGTTAAACGCTCAGCAATACCTTCAGCATCTTTCTTAATTTTATCTTGTTTAAAAGCAGCTTGCTTTAAGTTTTCAGCTAAAACTTTTTTAGCAGAAGAAGTAGCCAAAGCGCCAAATCCTTGAGGGATTAAATAGTTACGACCATAACCTGGTTTTACTGTAACTACATCATCTTTCTCACCAAGGCCTTTAATATCTTGTTTTAAAATAATTTCCATATCTCTGAGCCTCCTATTTTAATTGATCTGCAACGAATGGTAACAAACCGATGTGACGAGCACGTTTAACAGCTTGAGCAACTTTACGTTGGAATTTTAACGAAGTACCAGTAAGGCGTCTTGGTAATAATTTACCTTGATCGTTGATAAATTTCAACAAGAAGTTTGCATCCTTGTAATCGATGTATTTAATACCATTTTTCTTAAAACGGCAATATTTTTTACGGTTATCCTCTACTTTAGGGGCAGTAACGTATTGAATTTGTTCTCTTGCCATTACGCTGCAACCTCCTTAGTTTTTTTGTTAAACGCACCACTACGTTTTTTCTCATTGTAAGCAACAGCGTGTTTATCTAAACGGATAGTTAAGAAACGTAACACACGCTCATCGCGTTTTAATTGAAGCTCTAATTTTGCGATCAAATCTCCTGAAGCTTTGTATTCAGTTAAGTTGAAGAATCCGTTTGATTTTTTCTCAATTGGATACGCTAATTTTCTCAAACCCCAATTATCCTCTTGGATAATTTCGGCACCGTTATCTACAAGAACCGCTTTGAATTTAGCTAATGCCTCTTTCGCTGCTTCTTCAGATAACAATGGGGTTAGAACGATAACAGTTTCGTACTGATTCATTGTTATAAATTATGTTTTTAATTTTTTAATCCCGAGGTATATTACGGGGTTGCAAAAGTAACAATATATTTCTTAAAATCAAATGATTGAGCAGAAAAAAGTCGTTAGCTAGTGGCGTGTAATACAGTGCGCATATTTAAGATGCAAAATACAAATGATTTGGAAAGCAGTTTTAGTACCAATCGGTTCCCTCAGCCCCGCTCTCACTACAATCTTTTTATAAACACCTGTCATGCTGAGGCACGACGGCTTATTTGCGTTGATGGTAATAAAAAGTATTTCCGTTAAATCGGGTTTAATAACTACGGCCTCTGCCTTGTAAGGCGCCTTAACAAATCATCATCAATCGATATTCACCCTCTTTCTCCTGAGGAGCCCGGTGGATGCTAGGCAAAACCTTTCCTTCCGGAGAGTCTGTTGCCAACCTCCACAAATTACCCAAACCCAAACTCAAGGTCGAAGCTTCTTGTTTCGCCTGATAATGCAAGTCAAAAAAATGTTCGCTCAGGAATGTATCAAAACCCACCTCTGGTCCATCATATAGCGCTTTAAGCTGCTCGCGAATTTCCGGGATCAGGATTTTCTGTTCTGCTTCGTTGTTGGCTAAAATTTCACTGGCAGCACCAAAGTATGTGCAGAGAAAAGTATCGGTACCAATGGGCGAACGATCTACATGAAAAGAATATACATCTGTTGAAATAAAATCCAGTTCCTCATCACGCTGATAGGTTTTAATCAAATTAAGCGAAGGCGACGCCCCATAATCACTTAGGCACTGAAAATCGCTGATGATGATTTCCCTGGCTCTACTCCCCTCCTTCGACAACTGCAAGGCACTGAGTTCTCCCATCGAAACTTCGGTTAAATCTTCCTTGAGTTGAAGCTTAGAAACGATCTCTGAAAAATCTCCGGTTAAATTCCGATGCCAGCAAACTGCATTTACTTCTCCTTTCATTTCTAAATCAATCAACTCAGAAAAAGATGAAACCACCTCAACATAGTTGTAACCTGAAAAACCGTGTTCCATACGCAGGAAAAATCAATAAGTTGTTTATTTCCTCGCAAAAATAGAGAATAGATTAATCATGAATGAATTTGTTTTTGCAGTTGCTTAAAACTAAATCAGCAGTAAAACAAAAAAGGAGATGACTTGATGAGCATCTCCTTCGTTAGTTTGGTTTATTTTAAAAATTAGCGGGTTTGTATTGTATTGGTAAAAGATTCGTTATTGTGTTTCACCACGAATGTTAGCGAATCACCATCTGCCTTACCGATGTTGAATTTTTTAATCAGCTTTGTTCTATCTTTAAAAACCTGAGAGTAAAGTTCATCGTTACGCTCATTAAATACCGCAACTTCAATTGGCATATTATCTTTTACCTGATAATCCAAAGTAATTAAATCTTTATTTTTTGTGATTTTAGGTTTAATCACTTCAGTGATTTTAGCTGTTGAAATTGCAGCTTTATTGCTTGAAATCTTCACGGCATATTCTGCAACCGTAGCACCAGATTCTACTTTAATCAGATAAGCGCCATCAGGCAAAGAATTTAGATCGTATGTTTTGGTAAGGCCAGCAATGCCGTTAAATTTTTGTTCAAAAACTAAATCATTATTATCAGAAAAAACAGAAAAATTAAATTCTTTGTTATTTCTCATCAAAAAACTAATTGTTTTCTGCTTTTCATCTTTAACTTTCAAAGAAAATTCATTGTCATTTGCCTGAGCAAGGGAAACAGTTAGCGATAATGCAGCAATTAAACCGATTTTAAAGAACTTTTTCATAACTAAATCAATTAATGGGTGAACAATTATTTTATACCGCTAAATTACAATGAGAATTAACACGCAAATTGCGCTATATTTTCAAATTTATATGTAAAATTACCCCTGTTATCATTAATTTTATATCCGATCATCAATTAAGCATATTATTTAATCTTAATTTAACATAAAATTGTCATGAAAACTTTAAAACCGAGCTTCGAAATCGTTGAACCCTCCTTCGGAAGCTCGTTTTATTATTCGAAATATGTCGAGAATGAAAATAACAAAGCGCATTTATGGCATTACCATCCAGAAATTGAAATGGTTTTTGTAAATGGTGGTGCCGGAAAGCGGCAGATTGGTAGCCATGTTTCTTATTATACCGATGGAGATTTAATTCTGATCGGCAGCAACCTTCCACATTGTGGCTTTACTGATAACAACACGGGTAATAAAAATGAAACCGTTATTCAATTCAAAGCAGACTTTTTAGGTGCTGAATTTCTAAATCTGCAAGAAAGCAAATGGATCAAAGCCTTGTTTAACAAAGCTAAAGGTGGCATAGCCTTTGGTGAGGCGACTAAAAAAGCTGTAGGCAATAAAATTGAGGGAATGGCCGACCAGCCTCCATTTAAAAGGTTAATTACACTATTATCTGTTTTGAAATCACTAGATTCTTCTAAAGATTTCACCATTCTAAATGCCACCGGTTTCTCGATGGAAATGCAGATCCAGGATAATGATCGGATTAATATGATATTCAACTATGTAAAAGATCATTTTCAGCAGCAGATTAGTTTGGAAGATGTTGCAGAAATGTCTGCAATGACCGTACCTTCATTTTGCCGCTATTTTAAAAAAATCACCAAAAAAACTTTTACCCGTTTTGTTAACGAATACCGTGTGGTACATGCTTCAAAACTCCTTGCCGAAAAACGCATTAGCATTACCGCCATTTCGCTAGAAAGCGGCTTTAACAACTTTAGCCATTTTAATAAGATTTTTCACGAATTCACTGGTAAAAGTGCCTCAGAATATCGAAACGAATTAAAATCAATTATTAAATAATTAGCTATCAAAAACTACCGAATAATATTTCTGTAAATCGTATCTTGTGGGATGACGATTCTCAACTTCAACGGCAAGGGCAAACTTTATATCTTAACCTTTTATCTGCTACCTTTTGCAGTATTCGCTCAGAAAAAAGACGATCTCTTTAAACGCCTAAAAGCAATCCATAATAATGGTGTTACCTATTATAATACTGATGGAATTAATTTTACCAGCCAAACCTTTACCAATGCATTTACAGAAAAGGATTTAAAATACGTTTACAGAAAATATGCTATTGGCAATGAAGATGCTAAAGTAAAAGATAACACATTGCCTTACAATAATTATAGTGTTGTAAAAAGCATAAAGATAACTGATAGCTTAAGCGAAACCTCATCTTACTACTTTATTGAAGACAAGCAAAAAATGGTTACCGTAATTTGCTTTAGCTATTTTGAAAACCCCGGCAAACAGTTTGAACATAGCTTTATCGATTTAATTGTTGAGGATAAAATCCCTATGAATGTTTTTGAAGATAAAAGAATTGACAGTATCGATTTTGCAGGCAGAAAAATCCAATTAAGCAATAGTTGCTACTGGACCAATGTGAACACGGTGCAATGCCCCTATTATGGAGAAATGAATTGGTCTGTCCACCAAACCCGCGAAAGCGCCACAAAAGCAATTCAAAATCAGTTGGCACTCACCAAAACCAGAAAAGGCCTCAAACTCATATCTGAAGAGGAAGTTGATGTTATTTTTGAACATACGCCTGCGAAAGCCCGGAAAGTGGTTTATGGTTTCACCGGACTCACCAATTTGGCAGTTAAAACTTCGGGAGGAAAAACATTGACCGCTTATTATGTTGCCTGTGAGGTGAGGAATAATTACGTGAGCTGTGTAATGAGCTTTTGGAATAACGATCAAATCAATGAAAGCGGCTTACCACCTTTACTGGAAAAAGTAATGCAACTGCCCAAATAGTCAACTTTTCAACATTCCAGAAATCGACATTTTAACTCCACAAAATTTTCCTATTTTCGTGGCGATGGAAAATTTTATTGTTTCTGCCCGTAAATACCGTCCGGCCACGTTTGAAACCGTAGTTGGGCAGCAGCATATTACCGGAACACTAAAAAATGCCATCAAAAATAATCAGCTTGCCCAGGCATTTTTATTCTGTGGACCAAGAGGTGTAGGTAAAACAACCTGTGCCCGTATCCTGGCCAAAACGATTAATTGTACCAACCCTACTCCAGAAATGGAGGCTTGCGGCCAATGCGATAACTGCCTTTCTTTTCAGAACGGGCATTCATTTAATGTTCATGAATTAGATGCGGCATCAAATAACTCTGTTGATGATATCCGCAGCCTGATTGAACAGGTTCGCATACCGCCACAAGCCGGAAAATACAAAATTTACATCATTGATGAGGTTCACATGTTATCGCAAAGTGCATTTAATGCCTTTCTGAAAACTTTGGAAGAACCACCATCGTACGCTATTTTTATTTTAGCAACCACTGAGAAGCATAAAATTCTGCCAACTATCTTATCACGTTGCCAGATTTTTGATTTCAATCGCATTCAGGTTGAAGACATTGCAAATCATCTGACCAAAATCGCCCAGCGTGAAAACATTGCTTTTGAAAGTGATGGCTTACACATTATTGCGCAAAAGGCTGACGGAGGGTTACGTGATGCCCTTTCAATGTTTGACCAGATTGCCAGTTACGCTAACAAGAATATCACTTATAAAGCCGTAATCGATAACCTGAACATTCTTGATTATGATTATTTCTTTAAGCTTACCTCTTTTTTAACTGCGGCAGAAGTAAGCCAAACATTATTATTATTTGATGAGATATTAAATAATGGCTTTGATGGGAATAATTTTATCAATGGACTGGCTACCCACTTCCGTAATTTGCTGGTTGGGAAAGATGCTGCAACCATAAAACTTTTAGAGGTTAGTGAAAATATTAAACAAAAATATTTAGATCAGTGCAGGCAAACTGAACTGTCTTTTTTGTTAACCGCTTTAAATCTGGCGAATACCTGCGATTTAAATTATAAAAACTCAAAAAACCAAAGGCTGCAGGTAGAACTGGCATTAATTAAAATGTGCCATATCCGATCGGTAGTACATTTAGCCCAACAACCTTTAAGCACAAGTAACACAGCAACTGACGGAGATCAGGATAAAAAAAAAACTAATGTCGTAGCTGAGAAAGCAGAAAGCGGAAAGCCTAAGACAGAAAGTGAAAACACACCACCAGTAGCTATAACCCCTCCAAAAACAGAAGTTCCGGTAAGTATTCCATTAGATAAACCGAAGGAAAATCCTAAACCTGCAATTTCATCTGCTACTTCGATCAGCATCAATATTCCTAAAAAGACGGTTGGCACATTGATTCCATCTTTAAATGATTTGGAGCGACTTGCAGCTGGTGAAGATGATGGAAGTCCGAAAACCGTAACCGGAGAAGCCCGCGAATCTTTTACTTACGACCGGTTATTAGAAGTATGGAATAACTATATTCAGATACTAAAAGAGGCAGATAAGATTAACCTTTTTACGATCTTAAACAACTTTGCCCCTACGCTTGTCAATCCTACTTTAATTGAGATTTCGGTAGAGAGCAAAACTCAGGAACAATTCGTGGTTCAGGAATCTGTTGAACTGATGAACTATTTAAGGAATACCCTTCAAAATTTCGCAGTAGACATTACTTTTAGACAAGTGGAGCGGAAAATTGAGAACAGGCTTTACGGTAATCGGGAAAAATATGATTACCTGGTAAACAAAAACCCTAAACTTGATGAATTACGCAAAAGGTTCAATTTAGACATTAATCCATAATTTATGAATGATGATAAAAAAGCAACCTTAAAGGCGCTGGTCATTTCCTCAATTGGTTTTACCGTTTTGTTTGGGGTAATCATGGCATTGATGAATGGAATGGGTTATGCGCTAGTTGCAGCACCAATTGCCGGTTTACTGTGGGGCCTTTTGATGTACTTTTTCATCAACTCAAAAAAAGTAAAACAGCAAACCCAAATTACTGGTGTTGAAGAGAGCGACATCATTTACTCGGGCGGTGCCAATCATTTTAAAAACGCAGAGGCCGTTGGTGGAAAACTTTATCTGCTTAAAAATAAACTGGAATTTAAATCACACGGCTTCAACATTCAGAATCATGCATTCATCATTAATACTGATGAGATTGCAGAAGTCATCTTTTTTAACACATTAGGATTAGTACCCAATGGATTGAAACTGATCCTGAAAGATGGCGATGAAGAGAAATTTGTAGTGAACAACAGAAGTTTGTGGAAAACGGCAATCACAGCACAGATGCAAAATCAACCATCATAAAAAAAAGCAGGCTAAAACATTTATAGGTTAGCCTGATTTTAATTCCAAATTGAATTGCCCGTTCAAACCATTGTTAGGATGGTTTTTTCTGGCTATTTTTGGGGTGTATCATTAATTGGATAACCTTCCTCATCTAAATCGTCACGATTATCTTCATCGGTACGGGCCAAAATTTCATCTTCCGGACTCAGCTTTACGCTTTCTCCATTATCCACATGCATGCCTAACTCATCCAGATTATCTTCAGCAATTTCTTCATTTCGGGCGTACTCGTCACCAACATAAGGGTTTGCCTCATCATAAGTCGAATCGTCATCACGGGCACCTGCAGCAACTGTTTCATATCCCATTGGATGATCATAATCTTTATCTGTACCTTTTACGTCTAACTCGTAACTCTGCTTATTTTTATCATAAGCCAGATTTTCCTTATTAATTTCCGGGTTTTCCGTAGTACTGTGTATTTTATCTTGTGATCCTTTGTTCTCGTTAATTGACATGGTATTTTCTCCTATTTTAGTTAAAGTTATAACAATTCCCTACTCGTATGGTTTTTCAGGGAGAAAATTTTGTGATCTGTAACGAAGAATTAAATCGCCAGAAAATTTAAATTCTCTAAAATAGCTGTAAAATCCTCACAGAAAAGTAGCATTGAAAATTTACCGGTCTTAATTTTATTGGGCAGAAAACCGAAGTACTTCTTAAATGCATTGGTGAAATGAGTGGCATGTTTGTAGCCCATTTTTTTTGAGGTTTCGGCCACTGTAATATCTTCTTCAATCAACATACTTTTTGCCTGCTCCATTTTATGCTGATTCAGATAAGCGTAGACTGTTTTACCGAAAACTGCTTTAAAATCGCGTTTCAAATTAAACTCATTTGTGCCAACCAAGTGTGCCAATGCCCTTAAGGAAAGTTGATTACCGGTTTGAGCGATTAGAATTTCGCGGGCCTGATACATTCGCTCCACCTCTAATTTTTTAATTTTCGCCCCTGCGTTATGGGTTTGCAGCTGTTCGAATTGTGAAATTTGCAGCGCAAAAAGTTCAATCGCCTTCGACTCGAGCAATAACTGGTCGGAAAATGCGCTTTGCGATGAATTACCCAAACGCTGCAGAACCGCAGCGATTTCGGGACTAATTTGCATGTTTGCTTCTGATAACGGGAATGGGGCGCCCGATTGATCATCGAACCATAAGCGTTGGTACGCAGCATGATCGCTTGGCAAAAACCGATCTATAAATTCAGGGCTGATATTGATACAGATAATATCATCGTCAGCACCTACCAACATTTTGCTCGATTTAAGAGCTGTACGATAAATATTATGCTGGTACTGATCAATTTGACTGTAAGTTTCGATGGCGCCCGACTTGCTTAGTCTAACGGCCCCTTGCAGAACGAAAATCATCTGAAAGGTAACATACCGCGAAGCGTCAGGGTGACTTAGCCTGATCTCCAGTTTCGTCCGGTCATTAATATAATTTCGGTAGCTCACTTCCATATTTTGATTATACAGAAACACACTCTCCAAATTCCCATTAAAAACTCCCTCCTGCGTTACTATTTCTTCCGATTGCGTCATATTCAGATTTTATCTTTGCGCAAAGTTATTCTTATTAAGACCTATTCTAAAGAACAACTTGAAAAAGTTACAAACTAATCAATGAAATTACTTCTTCTTTCTACGCTTTTTCTTTGCTTTTCTTTTGTTGCATTTGCGCAAACGGCTACGTTATCGGGCAAAATAACAAATCATAATGGGCAGCCATTGGATGGGGCAACAGTAAATATTAAGGAGCTGAACCGCAGTACCATGACAGATGAAAGAGGAAGGTATGAATTCAGTGGTTTAAAATACGGCACTTACACCCTATTAATTAGCTCAGTAATTTCCGAGCGAAAAATTCAAACGGTAAATATTAATTCAGCCAGCGTAATTTTTAACGCCAAGGTAAAAGAGCATGTAGATCGCGATTTGCAAGAGGTAAGTGTGGCAGGTAAAACAGAAAAACGAAAAATGGAAACCAGCGGTTTTGCCATGTCGATTATCGAAACCAAAGAGGCATCGCTCAGAAATCTTACCACCAATGAACTTTTAGACCGGGCAGTTGGTGTGCGTGTTCGGCAGAACGGCGGCGAAGGTTCGCCGATAGAATACAACTTAAACGGCATGTCGGGCAGTACGATTGGGCTTTTTCTCGATGGAATTGAAATTTCCACCTACGGATCTTCCTTCAATTTGAATAATATCCCGCCATCTATGATAGAACGGATCGAAGTATACAAAGGTGTGCTCCCATCTCACTTAAGCGGTAATTATGTTGGTGGCGCCATCAACGTCATTATGAAAAAAGACGCCTCTGCCAATAACATTACCGCGGCAGTTTCCTATGGTTCATTTAATACTTACCGGGCTGATGTGAGTGCTTTGTATCGCAATCAGAAAAATGGTTTCACTGCTAGGGCTTCCGGTTTTTACAGTCACTCTGATAACAATTATGAGATGTGGGGTAAATTTTCCAAATATACTTTACCTGGCGGAAGAATTGTTCGAAACTATAGAACCAAACGACCAAATGATGAATTTGAAACTGTTGGCGGGCGTTTTGAGGCTGGCTTTACCAATGTAAAATGGGCCGATCAGTTTTTTGTTGGCTATAATGTATCTGATTCTTACAAACAAATCCCTCATGGAATAACCATGACTAAGCCCTATTTCGGCCGATTTAATAAATACCAGGCGCATGTTTTCAGTTTAAATTATAATAAAAATAACTTTTTGGTTGATGGGCTTGCGCTTACCGTAAATGCGGTTCACAGTAGAAGAACAACCTATCTAGAAGATACCGTTAGCCTGAAATATAATTGGGATGGCACTTTACTCGTAAAAAATTCTGAAGGGCCACCAGAAACTTATGGTTACAGCCCAGGGCAGGGACAACAGGGAGCAGCGGTAATGAGTAATATCGAGCGGCAGATTTCTAATATCAGATCTAACCTGGCCTACACGATTGTTTCAGGTCACAGGTTGTCCCTTAATCATAAGTTCGAACAATCTGACCGCAATGATCAGGATCTACTTATTCCGGAGAGAAGCAGGTGGATCACTCAAAACGGATTAACCACCAACATTTTTGCGATGAACTATGAAGCCGAACTGTTCAAAGGCAAGCTCAAAACCAACATATTCGGTAAATATGCCATCTATCAAACAGATCAGAACAGACCGATAAATGAAGTTAACGGGCAATTAATCTATCAAAATAGCAGCACCACCAGAGATAATAAGGGATTTGGCGGTACACTTTCTTATGAAGCCATACGCAATGGCTTTTTAATCCTGTCTGCTGAGAAATCGTTCATCATGCCGACTGACAGACACATTTACGGTGAACCGGAAAACAACCTTCTAGCAAACCCCAACATTCTACCTGAACTCGCAATTAACTATAACCTTGGTGGACGCTACCAGTTCGTCGCAGCTGATAAACATAAATTCTCTCTTTATGGTAACGCGTTTTGGAGGAATGGCTACGATAAAATTATTCAGCAAACGCGAATCGATCCGGTAATTGAGGGACGGGAAAATCAGGTAGAAGATATTCAGGTGACTCAATTTGTTAACCTTTCGAAAACCCAATCGGTAGGTTTTGAGGCTGAAGTCAACTACATCTACAACAACCGGCTGAATGCTATGCTGAACTTCTCGAAATTCAATTCGCTTTATAAAGTAGAACTTGATGAGCGTGGAAATCCAAATAGTTTATATAACAAACAGGTTCCAAACGAACCCTTCTTTACCGTGAATGGTAACCTTCAATATCGTTTCAACAATGTTTTTCAAAAGAAATCGGTAATGAACGTGTATTATAACGCCGGTTATGTAGCCTCATTCAGCACCATCTGGATCGAATCAGAATGGTTTACTACGCCAAATCAATTTACGCATGACCTGGGTGCAAGTTACCGTTTCCCCAGCGGAAAACTCGTAGCCAGCTTAGATTGTAAAAATATGCTGAACGCGGAAGTGTATGACAATTTCGGCGTTCAAAAACCCGGAAGGGCATTCTATTTCAAATTAAACTACACTATAAATAATTTTAAATAAATAACGTATGAAAACTAATTTATTAAAAACCGCAATCTTCGTTTTAGCTATCGGTGCGCTTACTGCCTGTAAAAAAGATGGTGGAGACACCTCAGAAACAGGAGTTTCTGGGGCTGACATCTGGGACAGAAAGTACATCACATTAACTGCTGCTTTCCCAGATGCTGAAGGTACCGCAGGAAATGGAGGCACGAGGGCCTTTGCCATTACAACAGCGCAGGCAATTAATCCAAACTTCGAAGTAAATGTATTTACGAATGGTTATGGGCTAAGGTCGCAGCGTACTGCCCGTGTACAGGGTTCTGCTAATGGAAATTTTCTATACAACATTCAATATACAGGTACAGATGGTGGTATCTTCAACAAATATAAAGTAGATGGTGATAAAAACTTTGTAGATACGCGTGAGGAGGTGAACACCGAGCCAATTTTGGGTACTGCGCCTCGCTGGGTAGTAGCTGCTGACGGTATTGGTATTGGCGTTTTTGCCTCTTCAGTAATAACAGGTGCTCCGGCTACAGGTGCGGGTGCAGACTTTGTTGATGTGAAAAGCACAGCGAAAATAGCGGTACTGAACTTAAATGATCCTCAGATTACCCGTCAGACGGAATTTACCATTCCTTTTACCGCAGAACAAACTAAGGCAGGTTATCAAATCGGCCGCATCGATGTACCGGTATTAAATGCAGCTAAAACAAAAATTTTTATTGGCTGTAACCTGACCAGAACAGATGTAACTAAAAAATCTGGTGTCAACACTGCGGGTACCGCTCAAACCTGGTCTACAGGCACAAGAGAATTGGGAACAGCTACATTGGTTGTAGATTATCCTTCTTTAGCTAACCCTAAATTAATTTTTGTTGATCCGAACATCAGTAAAATAAACAACCACTCTTATCGCACCATGACACAATATGTAGGTACTGATGGAAACGTTTATCAGGCCACGGCAACTTCCGGTAGTCAGATTTTACGCATCAACGCGTCAACAAACGAGTACGACAACAATTATAATTTCAACCTGAAAACAGCGCTTGGTACATCGAACAATGTGGCAATCAGTGCCTGGAGGTATATAAAAGATGGAATCGGAATTGTTTTATTTACAGAAACAGGCGTTCAGGGCGGATATTTGGCTTTAATAGATTTAAATGCCAAAACTGCTACCAGGTTAACTACAGAAAATCAAAACAATAGTGGGTACTCTGGATTAACAGCAGCTCAAAACGGAGGAACTGCTTTAACTGGTACTTTTGGTCAATTCCAAAATATTGGTCTTGCAGGTGATAATGTGTATGTTCCTTTAACACCAAATGGCCTTGATGGAAACTTATATGTAATTAATTACAAAACGAAAACCATCACAAAAGGTGCAAAATTGAAAAATCAATCAGGCAGCTTTTACTTAGGCGCTTACTAAATTAACCAATCTTTTTCGTGAATGGGCGATCATAACGATCGCCCATTTTTTTTGCATTTTAAATCCATATTGCCATCCCCCATCATTATCACAAATGTTTATTTTTTTTTTAAATTCATGAGATGATTTGCCGCTCTCATGAATAATAAATTTCAAAATAAATACAGAATACCCTCTGCCCGATTACAATCTTGGGATTATACCAATGCAGGGGCATATTTTATTACCATTTGTACAGAGGATAGACACCACTATTTTGGCAAGGTGATTAATGGCAAAATGGTGCTGACAAATGCTGGGGTAATTGCCGATATTCTATGGCATGAAATCAAACATCACAATAAAAACATCGAATTGGGCGAATTTATCGTGATGCCTAATCATATACACGGCATATTGATTTTGAATGATAATGGCATGAAAAATATAGAGACAGGGCATGCCCTGTCTCTAGCGCCCAAACGCCCCAACCGCCCCCACCCGATCCCATCGACGAAAACCCAAAATCACCTGGACAAAAACGATTTCAAAACCAGGGCAAAAATTCCGTCTCATCTATCATTGGCGGCTATAAATCTGCCGTAACCAAACATTGTAACAGATTGGGAATTGAATTTGGTTGGCAAACCCGCTTCTACGATAATATCATTCGTGACCAGCAAGCATTCGAAAATATTTCCAATTATATTTTAAATAATGCCGCTAAATGGGAAATGGATAAATTCCACGCAAATAAATAAGATAACAAAAAATCCCCGGCTGAAAATTAATCAACCGGGGATTTAACACTAATAAATCTTTTACTATAACGAAGCTAATGCAGCATTTAATGTCTCACTAGGACGCATTGCTTTGCCTGCCAATTCATCATTTGGATGATAATAACCACCAATTTCCTGCGCTTTACCCTGAGCACCAATTAATTCTTCTTTAATTTTTGATTCGTTTTCAGTTAACGCTCTTGCGAGTGGCGCAAATCTAGCCTGCAACTCAGCATCTTTGGTTTGTGCGGCTAATGCTTCAGCCCAATATAAAGCCAGATAGAAATGAGAACCGCGGTTATCAATTGTACCTAATTTTCTACCTGGAGATTTATCCTCAGCTAAAAATTTAGCATTTGCTTCATCTAATGCATCTGCTAAAACTTGTGCTTTTGCATTGTTTTGTGTTTGCGATAAATGCTCTAATGAAGCCTGAAGCGCTAAAAACTCTCCCAATGAATCCCAACGTAAATAACCTTCGTGGATAAACTGCTCAATGTGTTTCGGAGCAGAACCTCCGGCACCGGTTTCAAATAAACCGCCACCATTCATCAAAGGAACGATAGATAACATTTTAGCAGAAGTTCCTAACTCTAAGATTGGGAATAAATCCGTCAGGTAATCACGTAATACGTTACCGGTAACAGAAATGGTATCTTCCCCCTTACGAATACGAGCTAAAGTAAATTTTGTTGCTTCAATTGGAGCAAGAATACGAATATCTAAACCAGTGGTATCGTGGTCTTTTAAATAATGATTTACTTTTTTAATGATTTCTCTATCATGTGCTCTGTTTTCATCCAACCAGAAAACTGCTGGCGTTTCAGATAAGCGAGCCCTGTTTACTGCCAGTTTAACCCAATCCTGAATAGGTGCATCTTTAGTTTGGCACATGCGGAAAATATCTCCTGTGGAAACCTTTTGATCGAAGAAAACTTTTCCGTCAGCATTGGTCACACGGATTACACCATTTGCAGCTGCCTGGAAAGTTTTATCGTGAGAACCATACTCTTCAGCTTTTTGTGCCATTAACCCAACATTTGGAACCGAACCAATCGACGTAACATCAAAAGCACCATTTGCCTTGCAGTCATCAATTGTAGCCGTGTAAACACCAGCGTAAGAACGATCAGGAATTAAAGCGATGGTATCTTCTGGTTGTCCATCTTTGTTCCACATTTGCCCTGAAGTGCGAATCATCGCAGGCATAGATGCATCTACAATTACATCACTTGGCACATGCAAATTGGTAATTCCCTTATCAGAATTCACCATGGCTAAAGCTGGTCCGTTTTCAATTGCCTGAGCAAGGGCAGCCTCAATTTCCGCTTGTTGAGCGTTGCCTGCAATTTTAGCATAGACATCACCTAAACCATTGCGGGTATCAATATTTAACGTTTTAAAAAGATCGGCATATTTTGTAAAAACATCTGCAAAATAAACTTCCACGATGGCACCGAAAATAATCGGGTCAGAAACTTTCATCATGGTTGCCTTTAAATGCGCTGACAACAATACGCCTGCAGCTTTAGCTTCCTCAATTTCTTTAGCAACAAAAGTTTTTAGTGCTGATAAACTAAGTGCAGAGCTATCAATCACCTCTCCTGCTTTCAATGGCGAAAGGCCTTTTAGTTCAGTTACAGCTCCATCTTCAGCAACAAACTCAATTTTAAACTGCGAAGCCGCTTCAACAGTTGTAGATTTTTCTGAACCATAGAAATCACCTTCACTCATGCTGGCAACTTTGGTTTTCGAATCTGCAGACCATTTACCCATTGAATGTGGGTTTTGCTTAGCATAGTTCTTAACCGCTTTAGGCGCTCTTCTGTCAGAGTTTCCTTCACGTAAAACTGGATTAACTGCCGAACCTAAAACTTTAGCATATTTAGCTTTGATTACTTTTTCTTCCTCAGTTTGAGCGTTATCCGGGTAATTCGGTAACGCAAAACCTTGCTGCTGCAATTCGGTAATGGCATCAACCAATTGCGGAATAGATGCTGATATATTTGGTAACTTGATGATGTTTGCCTCTGGAGTTGTTGCTAATGCACCAAGCTCAGCCAAAGCATCGCCAATTTTTTGATCGTCTTTTAAATACTCCGGAAAGTTAGCCAAAATTCTTCCTGCTAAAGAAATATCTCTGGTTTCTACATCAATACCAGCTGATGCGGTAAAAGCTTGTACGATAGGTAAAAGTGAATAAGTTGCCAACATTGGCGCCTCATCGGTTTTGGTGTAGATAATTTTTGATGTATTTGACATATTTATATTGATTTTGCTTAAAAGGTTAACATTTTGCCTGATTTAGGTTGTAAACCAGGTATTTTTTAAAATCGCCTAAAGATAAAATAATCGAATGAATTAAGGAACATTGTAATGTTATTTATGGTTTGCTTGTTTTTCTAATAACTTAATCCAGTATTGTTTATTCAAAAACATCTATACATTTTTTCTGTTGTAATTGCTGTGAAACATATCCCATTTTTTTGAAAAACATAAACTATGAAAAATCAGATTTTATACGCAACAATGTTATCGGCTTCAGTTTTAGTCAGCTGCCAGTCGAATTCTAACAAAACTTCCGAGCCGCAAGGCGATTCGACAACTTTAAGTACAGAAACTCAGCAAGTAGAACTGCCAGCACCAGACACCACAGCATCAAAAGACAAGTTTAGTAAGGTGCTCGGCTGGCCGGAGAACAAAACTCCGGTTGCACCCGCAGGATTTGTGGTGACTAAATTTGCATCCGATATTAAAAGTCCGCGAAATACCTACATTGCACCGAATGGGGATGTATTGATTGTTTTAAGTAATTCTGAACGCAGTACCAAAGAAAAGATTGCCAACACCGTAACCGGAAAAGCAAAATCGGAGGTAGCCGGTGCCAGTGCCAATACCATTTTATTATACCGCGATGCCAATAAAGATGGCGTAGCAGAAATTAAAACCACTTTTTTATCTGGACTTAACCAACCTTATGGGGTAACCATTATTGGTAATTCATTTTATGTAGCCAATACCGACGGCTTGTGGCAATATCCTTACAAAACCGGCGACACGAAAATCTCTGGCACAGGAAAGAAAATTTTAAGTTTGCCTGCTGGAGGTTACAATAATCACTGGACAAGAAACCTGATTACCAATGAAGACAAAAGCAAAATCTATATAACAGTGGGTTCAGGAAGTAATGTGGGTGAAAATGGCATGGAAAACGAAGTTCGACGTGCTAATATTCTGGAGATTAACCCAGATGGTACCGGCGAAAAGATATATGCCTCTGGTTTAAGAAATCCGGTTGGTGTAGATTGGGCGCCTGGAACCAATATGTTGTGGACGGCTGTTAACGAGCGTGACGGATTAGGAGATGATTTAGTTCCTGACTACATTACCAGTGTAAAACCAGGTGCTTTCTATGGGTGGCCTTATGCTTATTTCGGCCCAAATGAAGATCCAAGATTGAAAGGTAAAAACCCAGAATTGGTCAAAAAAACCATTGCACCTGATGTTCCGGTTGGTTCACATACTGCCTCTTTAGGCCTTGCTTTTTACAAAGACAATAAATTCCCTGCAAAATATCATGGGGGTGCTTTTATCGGGCAACATGGTTCATGGAACCGTTCGGCCATATCAGGATATAAAGTTTTATTTGTTCCTTTTAAAGATGGAAAACCGGCAGGAAAACCTGAAGACTTTTTAACTGGTTTTATTGCTGATCGAGATAAAGCAGAAGTTTACGGAAGACCGGTTGGTGTAACCCAAACACCAGATGGCGCTTTGCTTGTTGCTGATGATGTAAGTGGCATAGTGTGGCGAGTAGCTGCAAAATAATTTAAACCCTAACATCCGCAGTTATGATTAATTTTATCTGCGGATGTTTTTCTGTTTTTTAAACCAACAAATATTGAAATATACATTTACTACACTTCTGTTGCTTTGTTGCGGCATTAGCTTCGCTCAAATCACAAAAACCGACAGCACCAGAAAACTTAATGAGGTAGTTATCCAGGGCTATTATAATACCCAACCACTTTTAAGATCAGTATCTGCGGTAAGTTTATTGGACAGCAATCAGCTCAAAAACCAGCAGAACAATTCATTGGTAAGTGCCTTCAATACCATTACAGGGGTGCGAATGGAAGAAAGATCGCCGGGAAGTTACCGTTTATCTTTGCGTGGAAGTTTATTGCGTTCACCTTTTGGCATTAGAAACATCAAAATTTATCTTGATGAACTTCCCTTAACTGATGCTGGCGGAAATACCTATTTAAATGCCCTTGATCCAACGGCCCTCCAGTCTGTTGAAGTGTATAAAGGCCCGGAGGCCAATATTTTCGGCGCCAATACCGGCGGAGCGGTCTTAATCCGATCCACAAATTTAGATCAGAATAAAGCAGAAGTATCACTCACAGCTGGATCTTATGGCCTGTTTCACCAAACCGCAAATATCGAAAGGAGCTTTAAAAATTACAGTTTTAGCGTTGTTGAAGGTTATCAGCGAAGTGATGGCTACCGCCAGAATAGTGGCATGGAGCGCAAATACCTGCAAACTTCGCACCGTTGGAATTATAACAACAAAGGCAGTTTGAAACTTTTCGCCTTTTACAGCGATTTAAGTTATAATACTCCGGGAGGATTAACTTCAGCTCAATTGATGCAAGACCCCAGATCTGCCAGGCCAGCTACCCCGACATTGCCCGGTGCCATTACCCAGCAAGCCGGAATCTACAACAAAACCACTTTTGCAGGGCTGACCAATACTTATCAATTTGCTCAAAATCTAAAACATGTAGTTTCAATTTTCACTACTTATACTGATTTCAAAAATCCGTTTATAACCAATTACGAAAAACGTTATGAAAGTACTTTGGGCCTGAGGACATTCCTCGAATATATACATGCAAAGGAAAACTTTAAAGTAAATGCCCAGCTAGGTATTGAAAGTGCAGGAACCACAACACAGGTTCGAAATTTTAATAACAATGCAGGCGAGGCAACATCAATGCAAGCATCAGACTGGTTAAACGCTAACCAGGATTTTGCTTTCTTAAGGTTGAATTTTGACCTCAACCAAAAACTTTTAATAGAGCTCGCTTCAAGCATAAACTTTTACAATTACCAATATGAAAGCTTCTTCCCCACCCCTGTTGCAAAGCAAAAACGTAAATTTAGCGAACAATGGATGCCAAAACTGGCCGCTTCCTATCTGCTAAACAATAGTCTTTCCTTACGGGCTTCTATCAGTAAAGGTTATTCGCCACCTACCATTGCTGAGGTAAGATCATCTGATAATAACATCAATAACAATCTCCAGGCCGAATTGGGTTGGAATTATGAAGCTGGCCTAAGATTTAACAGCAGAAACAATCGTTTTTATGCCAATGTAAATGTTTTCCAGTTTGAATTGCGTGATGCCATTGTGAGAAGGTTAAATGCGAATGACACTGAATTTTTCATTAATGCCGGCGGTACCAGGCAAAAAGGCGTTGAGTTAGAAACATCCCTTTGGATTATAAAAAACGAAGAATCATTTTTAACGGGCATTCAATTAAGAAGCAGTTATAGCTACAGTCATTTTCGTTTCAGTAATTTCCAAAATGGAAATACTAATTTTACAGGAAACAAACTCACAGGAGTGCCAGCAAATGTGATCGTTAGTCATTTACTGTTCGAATCGAAAATTGGAGTTTATCTCTTTGCACAACATAATTATACGAGTATGATTCCATTAAATGATGCCAATACAGCTTTTGCGGCAAAATATCATTTGGTAGAGCTAAAAACAGGTATTCGCGATTTAAATGTAGGCAAAACAAAAATCGAACTTTTTGCAGGCATAAATAATCTCCTAAACGAAAAATATAGCCTGGGCAACGATTTAAATGCTGTAGGTAACCGGTATTACAACCCGGCGGCAGGCATCAATTTCTATTCGGGATTAGCTGTAAAACTGTAAGCTTTGATTGAAATGCAGTCACCATTTTAGGCACTGCATTTCAATCGGCGCCGGTTTTCAGTTCGTTAACGCCATTTCCTTTACGATTAGTTCATTTACTACAATATCTGTTGTAAATCTTTTCGAACCGTCTTTTGCTTCGTAACTACCAGTTTGTAACCTGCCTTCAATGGTTAATTGTGTTCCTTTTTTAATCTGAGCTAAAGCCAGCTCTGCTTTTGCATTCCAAAAAGTTAAAGTAAACCATTGCGTCTTCTTTACCTCTTCGCCCGAAGCGCTTCTAAAATATTCATTTACCGCCAAATTAACTCTTGCTAATTTTTGATTTCCCGATAGGTTTTTTAATTCTGCATCTGCTCCTGCAAATCCACTTAATACCACTTTGTTAATTGCACTTTCCATAATTTCAAAATTTAAATAACTTGATATTTAACGAGCAGTAGCCACCACGACTACCGACAGAACAAAGTTGCAACAAGCGGTGAAACTTAGCCGGAGTTTAAGTATTTATAGTCGGGTATAAGCGTTTAAAACGGATAATGTGCGAATATTACGTAATCTGCGGGCTAATTGACCCCGGAAAATTTAAATTTTCGAAGATCAATTTTGAAATGCTTACAATTCTTTTTAGTTTTAACCATCATCCCATAATAAATTAATAAAATTATTATGGAACGCTTCTGTTTAGATTGTGGCAAAGCCCTGGTTGGCAGAGCCGATAAAAAATTCTGCGACGATTCTTGTCGAAACAATTATAATAACCGCATAAAGGGTGACTATTCTATCGTGGTTAAAAAAATAAACATGATTTTGAAAAAAAACCGTGCGATTTTGGCTGAATTCAATCCCGATGGCAAAGTAAAAATAAAGAAAGGCAAACTCGCTTCCGTAGGATTTAATTTTGACTACCATACCCATATCTATATCACTCAGGCCGGTAAAACCTACCAATTCTGTTATGAATATGGTTTTCTGCTGCTAAATGATGTTGAACTCCTGCTCGTAAAACGTGAAGAGAAATTATGGCTTACCTGATTTACTGAAAACCGCTGGTTGCATTTAAAGTAAAGCAACTAAACTGTATCACATTTTCCCAAATACCGCGTGATGAGGAAAGCGGATAATAACTGAATCCAGACACATTCAGGGTTGAACACAATCGAATTTAAACTGTTGGATTTTTTTTAAAACAGGCTGGCTAAATTCAAACTGTTAACTGATTATAAACGGTTCTAAACGTTTACAAACGGCTAATTGCGCAAAGCCCCGAAACGGTGTGCATCAGCTTTCCAGCCAACGTAAAACACCAAAACTACGTTTTAGTTTGATTGCACACCAATTACCAAATTATCAGCAATAATTAAAATGAAAACGATTGCCACAAGTATATTGATCTTTGCAGTGACCTTTGTTTACGGGCAGGAAATCCTTCGATTCAGAATAACTACGCCAAAAGCCATATATGGTCCGATAGTAAAAACTATGACTATTGACCATTCGGGAAAGTTAGACTTTGACTTCTATAGAAAACACTTTTTTACCCCTTATCACTACCCGCAACAAATGGTTGACCCAAACCATAAAAATGATACGGTGACGATATCGAATGACACGGCCAAAATTGGCAATTTTATTAACAATTGGAGTTATACTATAACTTACGATGCTCAATCTCGGGTCACTTCGTATAAATATTCGCCATGTATGCGTTGTTCGCAATTACCTTATCACTATTACTTTTTCTATAACCAACTTGGACAGGTAATAAAAATAAAAAATAATCTTAATGAAGATAATACCATCGAATTCAAATATGATACTAATGGAAATATTGTGAGTTTGAAGGAGTATAAATTTTCAGATTTGCGGCAAGAAATAGAATTAAAGAGTAAAAAATAATTACATCCTTTCCTAGATTTGAATCAGCCAAGTACATAGGCAAACTGTGTACATTTGATTAACTTTATTTGTAAATTAAATTGGTGCTTCCCTGCATACCGCAGGCAGGAATTGCCCCACTATCGCCAAGCCCCGAAACGTTAGCGGTCAGGCAAAAGCGAAACGTCAAAAACAGAAGAAATGAATAATATTTTAATTATAATTTTGACATTAACATTGTTGACTAACTGCAATAAATTGCAAAAACAAACTACGGGCGAAAATGAAAGAACTGCGCTTATTCCCGAACCAGACAAAGTGGAACGATTAAAGTATGAAGCAATTGAAAAACTAAAGCAAACAAATTGCATTTTTAGCGAACCTGACAAATCTATTTCTGGAATAATTTTAAGAAATTCTGAAAGTGCTACAAAAATTGTTGGTTCAGAAAATATTATTGACAAATTAGACCGTTATCGATTTTATTCAAAACTTGAAAGCGAAACGCTAACATTAACACAACATGCTGGAGATAGTAAAAACCAAATTTCAATTATTAAAGTTGAGAAATCGAATAAAGCAAGTTATGGATTTAAAGAGTTAAACATTGATGCTTTTCAAACAGAAAAAGGAATAAAATTAGGATTGACAAAAAAACAAATTATTGAAAAACTTGGGAATTGTTATACACCAATTGACAGTACAAAAGGTTATATCGAACTCTATTATGTAGTTGAACAACCAAAAGACAGCAAGTCGAAAATTTTAGAAAATAATAATATGCCTAAATATTTTGCGAGTTATAAATTATGGAATGACAGATTAGAAAAATTTGAATTTGGATTTGAATATCCGTGACAAAAAAGTCCGAACAGCTAACAAGAGTTTAGCTTCGCTGAAGACTTCGCCGTTTGCAATTCTGGGCGAAACTGTCATAAAGTGATGCACATGGCCCAAAATTCAATCCCATATTTACGGGAATCTTCAGTTCAACTTTTTTACAATGTTGAAGATTTCCCGATGTAAAATCAGTAAGCGTTGCACTTCCCTACCTGCAGCAAGCGGGCGTTGCCACGCCAAAGTGAAGAAAAAATATGGTCACCTTAACCAAGGTTTACTCACCCCTATCAATTTTCAGGTGCCTATCAGCCGAAAATATAAAACGAATAAAAATTTAATCCCGACACTTTTTTTGTAAAACCTAATCGAATTCTAATTAATCTGAATTTTTAGGGAATATGACTATAGATTTGATTAGACCTGATATTTTGGATAAGGTAAAGATTTGAAAATGGCATGATTGGATAACGGTAAATATTTGATTACCATACCCAAGAAGCAACAAAAGTCTAAGAACAACTAATGAAAAAAATCCTAGCATTCATCACACTATTGTTTGTACATTTTTTTGCTTTCGGACAAGTTGAACAAAAAAATTTTCATAGCAATGGCAAATTAAGACAAGTTGGTTTCTTAGATGCAAATCAGCTCCAAACTGGTGAATGGAAACTGTATCACGAGAATGGTCAGTTAGCGCAAATCGGAAAATACCTCAATGGATTAGAAATTGGAGAATGGAAACTTTACCACGAAAACGGGAAACCCTCAAGTGTAGAATTTTATAACAATGGAAAATTAATCGGAGAATCAAAAAGTTATGATGATAATGGCGGTTTAGAAATCATCGGAAATTATGATGATGGAAGAAAAACCGGTGAATGGAAATGGTATCACAACAATGGGAAACTGGAAAAAATAGGCTATTATAAAAATGATGAGCAAACAGGCGAATGAAAAGAATATTTCCCAAACGGTAAATTATCTCAGATATCAAACTGGGATCAGGGTAAATGCTCAGGAAAATTGGAAAGCTATAACATTGATGGGAAATTATTGAGTACAGGAATGTATGCTGATGGAAATAAAATTAATGAGTGGAAAGAATATTCGGAGAACGGTCAATTGTTGGAAATAGGAAATTTTGAAAACGGAAATGAAATTGGCGAATGGAAAAAGTATCACGAAAACGGACAGCTCTTATCTATTGGAAAATTTGAGAACAATCATAAAACAGGAGAATGGAAATGGTATGACGAAAGTGGTCAGTTAGATTTAATTGGAACCTATCAAAATGGAAAGCAAGTCGGCGAATGGAAATCATATTATGAAAACGGAAAAACTGCAAGCTTAGAATGCTATAACGATGGTAAATTATCAGGAGAATCAAAAAGATACAATACAAATGGCCAATTGTGGATTGTTGGAAAGTATGAAGATGGCAAACAGACCGGAGAGTGGAAGTGGTTCCACGACAATGGTAAAATGAAAACAGTTGGCAGTTATATTCAAGGAAAAAGCTCAGGAGAATGGCGTAGCTATCACGAAAATGGAAAATTGGAAAAAACTGGGCAATATGATGAGAGTGGAAAGCGAACAGGCGAATGGAAAACTTATCACAATAATGGGCAATTAGAAAGCGTCGGACAATCTAAAAATGGAAAGCAGCTGGGCGAATGGAAATACTTCGATAAAAAAGTAAAGTTTATAAAAAAAGAATTCAATAAATGATTACGAGTATGAACAGATCAGTTAAACGGAATAATCTTTTTCGCATTAAGTGGATGTCAAAAATTTCGATCGCAATATTGCTTTCATTTTCTTTTTGTTCATTTGCTCAGCAAAAAATACCTCCACCACCTATACCATCTTCAAAAAAGGTCTCAAATAAAAACCCTGGTTATAAGCCTATTTTATTAGAAAACAGGTTGGCGAAATTTCCATTTAAAAATGCATCAAAAGTCGATATAATTTCCTTCAACCTTGAAGCTGATAGACAGCTGGATGTTCCCATTTTAATCTCTAAAGATAGCTTTGTTAAAGATGATAAAAAGACAGACAATGCAGTTTTTATAGAACTTGCCACGCTAATTGCGCAAAAAAATTTAGACGGGATTAATCAAAGGAAAACACTCACATTGAGTTCGATTAACAAATTAACAGACATTTTATACAATACCTGTTCAAAATATAGCATTTACAGTTATTATCAATCAGGATGTTACAATCCCCGAAACGCCATCTTGTTTTATAATGATTCAGGCGAAGTTTTTGAGTATTTGGAAATCTGTTTCGAGTGTAATCAGATGTTAGCAGAACCACAGAAAATAGCTGGCTTACAAGATTATTGTAACAATACCTACACCGCTCTAAAAGCATTTTTTACGCAAAATGGTATGAAGACCCAAAAACGAACCAAAAATGAACCTTGAAAAATATGCCCTATTTTATGAAATCACAAGCATAATTTTCGGTATTTCAGTCTTTCTGGGATTATTGGGTTGGCTAATAGCTTTTGTATCTCAATTCGAAATGAGGTTTTTAAAATTTAAAAAAACTGGGTTAATATTAATATTCAATGCCATTTTCTGGGGTTTTGCCACATTAGGCATCTACACAAAATTGTATAACAACATTAGAGATGAGATCGCAACCCTTATGAAGGATCCAGCTACTGAAATATATCAAGAAGATTTTACTTATGGCAAATTATCATCAACCGAACTTAAAAATGAAATAAAGAAAATTAACGATCATAATTCAGGTCATTCTAACTATGGAAAATGTATGTTGTTAACCGTTATTAATAAAAAAACAAAGACATTTCATCTAACCATTTGTAAAGACACTCAACGAAATCACATATATTCGATATTCACAGATAAATACGATTTTATCGACCACGGCACTGAAATTGGAAGGATCTATAGTTAACTATAAAACGCCACCACCACTTTCATTAAGCGGTCAGCTTCTCACCCATGAAAAAATTACAACTGCTGAGGAAATTGCTTTTGCATATGAATCCAAAGCGTGGGATATTATACAAAACAGATGCTCAAGCGATAGGCATTAATTTAAAACAACAGAAAATCAAAGCTAAAATGAAACCGATGCTTTTTATATCGTTGATCCTGTTAACAATTTCTTGTAGCTACAGGAAACCGGAAAAAATACATACCGTTCAAAGTAACGGCACATTTGCTAAAGATAGTTTGACACCGGAAAAACCTGCTTTAAAAACAAGCCGTAATCAGCATATTAATATTGGATATGATGAAAATTACCAAAAGTTGCCGAAATTAATTTTCGAAACTGCCGATGAAGCTGAATTTTTAGCTCTTGAACAGAAAAGATATATTGAAACTTTTAAGCCTGAAGAAAAAGGTAATTTCTTCTACATTCAAAGCAGGTTAAAAAAGCATAAATTCAAAAAATATGATGATTATGGCGGCAAACTAAGTTGGAGCGGATTTGAGTTTTCAGGATATTATCCGGCTACTAAACTTTATGCCATTACAGAACATTCAACATCCGAAAATTTAAACTTTAGTCAGTTGTTTTTATTAGATAGTTTGAATGGTTATCACTATAATATCATTTCGTTTGGTGATGCAAGCGTGTCCTTACCTGTTCCATCCATCAATAATAAATACTTTGTTTATTTCTACAACGCGGTTTATGATCATTAAAACTGCGACATTGGAATCTTAAAAATAAATGATAAATCAAATCCTGAAACTTATTTAAGTGAATATGCCAGCTATCTCTCTGCTGATTTTGCAGTCGAAAAAATTATATGGAAAACAGACAATAGTTTCATTGTGAAAGGCTACGAGGAAGTTTATGAGCATAATGAATGGATAAAAAAATATAAATATTTCAAAACAGTATTTAAATAAATGGATTAACTCTCGGTTGAGCTGCGCTGGTGTCGCTCTGCGGAAAAGAAACTGAACATATTTATCCCCATGAAATAAGGTACACCTCTATGATAAGTTTTCAGACTAAATAAATAAGCCCTCGAATTCAACAAGCAAAAGAAATCGTAAAAATTCGTAAATTCAATATCTTAGTTAAAAGAATATTAATATGCCAACAACATCAAATTGTAACAGGCATTGACTATCGGATATGAAAACAACTCCTGAACACGACAAGCGAATTGCAAACATCACTTTTGCATCGGTTTATCCACATTACATCAAAAAGGCGGAAAGCAAAGGCAGAACCTTGGCAGAATTACATCAGGTTATTGAGTGGCTTACAGGTTTCGACACTGAAAAGCTGCAAGAACTTATAGAAGAGAAAGCCACATTTGAATTTTTTTTTAATAAAGCAGAATTGAATCCAAATGCACATTTAATAACGGGTGTAATTTGCGGCTACCGTATCGAAGAAATTGAAACGCCATTAACGAAACAAATACGGTATTTAGATAAGCTAATTGACGAGTTAGCGAAAGGAAAAAAGATGGAAAAAATTTTAAGGACTTAGTTTAATCAATATTATGGCGAAAACAAAAACAACTTATACCGGGCAAAATGTAGCAGATTTTATAAATTCTTATGTTGATAACGAGCAGAAAAAGACTGATAGTTTTCAACTGATTAAATTGATGGAAGCATGGTCAGCCGAAGAACCTAAAATGTTTGGTCCGAGCATCATTGGCTTCGGAAATTATCATTACAAGTACGCCAGCGGACATGAAGGAGATGCGCCAATTATTGGTTTTTCGCCCAGAAAAACTGCACTTACTTTATATGTTTGTGCTGAAACAGAAGTAAGTAAATTGTTGCTGCCAAACCTTGGCAAATTCAAAATGAGTAAAGCTTGTATTTACGTTAAAAAACTTTCTGATATTAACCTCGAGGTTTTGAAAGACCTTTGTTTGGACTCAATAAAATACATTAGTGAGCACAATGAATGTTCATGCAGGTAAAAGACTTAAATCTATTGAAGGAATCCATCTTCTTTCTAGGCAGCATCATTATTATTCTACTTATTTTGGTGAATAGGTTACAAACGCTTCAAAGCTAAAAAATGGCCGATATTAATTTTAACTCCTTTCCTATTTTAACAAGTGAAAGACTTACACTCAGGCAATTATCATTGACAGATCAGCAGGATATTTTCTCCTTACGTTCTGACAAAGAAATTAACCAATATCTGGACAGGAAACCAGCCGAAACGATTGAAGATGCCATCAGCTTTATCAATGTTATTAATGAAAACATCAAAAACAATAATTCGGTTTATTGGGTAATTACGCTCACAGAAACCAGAGAATTTGTTGGCACCATCTGTCTGTTTGATTTTTCGAATGATAAAAATAGTGTTGAAATTGGCTACGAACTCATCACGAGATTTCAAGGCCAAGGAATCATGACCGAGGCAATAGAAAGAGTTATTGACTACGCTTTTACAACCTTAAAAGTTCAAAAAATATTGGCCTACACCCATCATCGTAATCAGCATTCAACTAAATTATTGGCAAAGTTCAACTTTATTTTATCGAACAAAACTGATCAGCAAAATTCTGATTTTAATATCTTTACGTTGGCTTACACAGAGAACAAGTAACACAAACTAACTAATTTCATTAATCATGGCAATCATCAATCCACACATTAACTTCAATGGCAATGCCGAAGAAGCCTTTAATTTTTATAAATCAGCATTTGGCGGCGAGTTCCAAAGAATTGTACGTTTTAAGGATTTATCAAGTGAAGAATTTCCGGTAGACGAAAGTGAAGCAGAGAAAATCATGCACATCGCTTTATCGATCGGTCAAAATACCTTGATGGGCAATGATGTTCCGGCTTTTATGGGTAAGGTTGATGAAAATGAAAACCGATCGAAAATTTCTGTTAGTGCAGAAAGCCGTGAAGAAGCAGATAGGCTTTTTCAAACACTTTCAGCAGGTGGAACTGTTGAAGTGCCGATTGACGACAGCATGTGGGGTTCGTATTTTGGAATGTTCAGAGATAAATTTGGAATTGAATGGATGATAAACTTTGAGCCGGCAGTATAATTGGCAAGCGGCTCAAAACTAATATTAACATCAGTAATTGGTAGCCCCTATAATATAAAGTTTTAAATAAGACTGACCACTGATAGAAAGCCTGCTTAAATATTCTTCCCCGGTTATTTCGAATATTAATTCATCCCTGACGAATCATTAGGCAAATGAAGCGAATTTAAAGTTTAGCCTCAAGGGTTGAAATAGAACCTTTATTTTAGGATTGTTAAACTTATTCTAATTTATCGTTATGGCGAATGCAGCAAACCCGGAAAATAAAAAATTAACAAAGGCGCACATCTTCTTAATGGTGGGTGTGTTAGCGGCATTTATTCTTTATGGTTTTTATGAGGTGGTATGGAAGACAAAACTTAATGGCGCCACCCTGATTGATAACCCCACCGGCAAGCCACTTGCTGTAACCATCGATGGAAAAGATTATGAAATTCCTGCTAATTCTTTTGAAAAAATCGATCTGGAAATCGGTCATCACAAAATTAGTTGTAAAGCCTATCAAATCGCCGATCAGGATTTGCACCTCGACCCTACTGAATATGGCGTAATTAACCCAACAAAATCGAAATACGTTATTTACAACATCATTTACACAAAAAAAGACCTGAGCAGCAAATTCAAAGCCTATCAGGTAGAAGGCAAGGAAATTTATTCCCTGCTTGGGGAGCCAGAAGTGACAACAGCATTATTTATTCCAGACAGAACCCTGGGAAAAGGTAATATTGATGATAAGGAACCTGCTTTTGAGAATTACGATCGCTTTAATCAAGATTATGCCTATCTAGCTAAAATATTCAGGCTGAATGATTTTTTTGAATTTTATGATAAGAACAATAAGTAGTTTTTAATACAGGAGACACACAAACCTGTCGCATTTAACCCTCAATATTGCCGTATTTGCACAGTTGAAGCCATCTGTTATTTGCAGATATTTAACTTATACTTTCTAAATCAATAACATAGAAAAATAAGGAGTTAAATATCATGAGGAAAATTACAGTGTTATCGATGATCACTTTAGATGGCGTGATGCAAGCGCCAGGTGGTCCTGAAGAAGATTTATCTGGCGGTTTTGAATATGGCGGCTGGAGTGCACCTTTCAATGATGAGGAATCGGGGAAGGTAATGCAAAAATTGATGCAGCCTTCTGATTTGCTATTGGGCAGAAAAACGTTCAAAATTTGGGAAGATTACTGGCCTAATCACACCAACTACTGGCCAAGCATAAATACGGTAACAAAATATGTCTTGTCGACTACCACCACAAAATCTGATTGGGAAAATACAGTTTTTGTTAACGGAATCGAAGATATCAAACAAATCAAAAATTCAGATGGATCAGACATACAGGTTTGGGGCAGCAGCGAACTCATTCAGCTATTGTTAAAAAACGATCTGATTGATGAACTGTGGCTTTTTATACATCCTCTAACACTCGGAAAAGGGAAAAAATTATTTGTTGATGGTGCCATCCCAGCATCTTTCACCCTGAAAGAAAGTGTTGTTACGCCAAAGGGATTAATTATGGCTAATTTCTCAAGGGCGGGAGATGTGAAAACCGGTACAAGTGGCGGTTAAATGCAGCATTTTGCCTATCTTTATCACTGAATAATCAAAATTTGAGCATTTAGATTTTGAGATCAGAATATTTATCCCAAATCGAATGAATTCATTTTTACCCATATTGGGTTTGATTATTCTAGCGGTAATTATCATTGGATTTTATCGCATGATCATGATAAAAAGACAACACCGAAAACTGAACGATCTTCGTTTTAACAGGGTGAAGCCCCTTTATGATCAGCTCAATACCGGGGCGGAACTTACGCAGGAGGAGGTAAAGCCATTCGCCGAAAATTTGCTTGCCCGAGAAACGACTTATCAATTGTTAAGTGAACACCAAAAATTATCGCTGTTCCCAAGAGAATTAATTACGATTGAAAAAGCAGCTGAAAGTAATCTGGCAAACTGGTTAGAATTTCCTACAGAACTAGATGCATGTCCTGATGAAATTGAACACATTAAGCGGGTGGGCATTGATTTCGATGGAAAAAGTCACATGGTTTTTTACGAAGTTTTTAAATATAAAACTCACGAGCCACATTGGGCAGCAAAAGACGGATGGATTTTAGGTGTAGTTGGTCCTTATTTTGAAGATAGCAAACCCTATGATTTTCCTCAGGCAACTTTTAGCAGAGTAAGCAGTACCCTGGAAAACACAAGCCCGGATGAGGAAGCAAAATGGGTACACGAACATATTTCTCGAAGACGATAATTTCAAGTTTTTAACAACAATATGGAAACTGAATCAACAACCATTCACAGCCCTTTTGCCCAGGCTTATTTTCATGGCACCAAAGCCGATTTAAAGCCAGGAGATTTGATTACTGTGGGCATTAATTCCAATTACGGACAACAAAAAGCAGCAAAGTATATTTACCTTTCTGCTACTTTAGATGCTGCCATTTGGGGTGCAGAACTTGCTTTGGGCGATGCAAAAGAAAGAATTTATGTGGTTGAACCAACCGGTGCCATCGAGGATGATCCTAATTTGACGGATAAAAAGTTTCCTGGTAATCCAACTAAATCTTACCGTTCAAAAGATCCGTTTAAAGTGATCGCCCAGATCACCATCTGGCATGGACATCCTCAGACACAGATTGATACCATGAAAGCAGCTTTGGCAAAACTCAAAGATCAGGGCATTGAAGCCATTGAGGATTAGTTGACGTTGTTTGGATGGTTCGTTGTTTGGATGGTTGGTTGTTTAGTTAGTTAGGAGCTTGAGTGTTTGGATAGTTGACTGATTTTGTTGATGATGTGCAAAACATTTAACTGGATTGAAAACGTTGCCACCTTCGTCTAAAAAACTAACAAACTAAAAAACCAAAAAACTAACAGATAAAAAAACAAACCAACCAAAAAACTAAAAACCCATTTTTTACCAAATGGCAAATGCTTTAAATATTTCTTTAGCTACCTTGTGCGCATGAAACAATTGTTTGACTTCATCCTTAGGTTTGGAAATCTTAATCCGCAGCAAATAGATTTTATTGGCAGTAAATCGATAACGCTTAAACTTAAAAAAGATGAATATTTTTCTGAAGCCGGAAAAATTGCCCGCCAGGTTGGTTTCATTGTAGATGGGATTTTACGCGTTTGCTATTACAATAACCAGGGAGAGGAAATCACGAAATATTTTATTGAGGAAAATAACCTTGTAGTCGATCTTGAAAGTTTCAATAATGAAATTTGTTCCAGTGCCTACGTTCAGGCGGTTACTGATTGTACAATGATTGTTTTCCAGCGGAAAGACTGGCTGGAGCTTCTGCAAACCATTGTAGGTTGGGATACCATCGTAAATAAAATTACCACCAGAGCTTTAATGCAAAAAGTAGAGCGAAGAAGCCCCTTAGTTTCAGAAGATGCAACTACCCGCTACCTGAAGTTTTTAGAAATCTATCCTACTGTGGTTAACCGCATTCCGCTTTCTTATATTGCGTCATATTTGGGTGTTACTCAATCCTCGCTCAGCAGAATTAGAAAAAATATCCGCTAAAACGCTTTTTGCCAAATGGCAAATGATTTCAGTTTTTAAAGCCGCAGCTTTACCTCATTAATTAAAAGATAAAAAAATGAAATCAGCATTAATAACAGGAGCCAATAGAAGTATCGGTTTAGAAACAGTCAAACAATTATCAAAACAAGGTATTTTCGTTTATTTAGGTAGTCGTGATCTTGCAAAAGGTAACGAAGTGATCAGTACGTTAAACGAAGAAGGATTTGAAAACATCAAAGCCATTGAAATTGATGTGACAAATGCTAACTCAATTGTTGCCGCCAAAAATACCATTGAGCAGGAACAGGGAAAACTCGATATATTAATTAACAATGCGGGCGTTTTGGGTGTAAATCCGCAAACCGCAACAGAAACAGCTGTTGATGACATTAAAGCAGTTTTTGAAACTAATTTTTTTGGCGTGATCCAGGTTACACAAACATTTTTGGATCTGCTTAAAAAATCTGATGCGCCACGCATCAGCAACATCACTTCAGGATTGGGTTCGTTAACGTTGCATGCCGATCCAAGCTGGAAATATTATCAGGTTAAAGCAGCAGCTTATGGGCCATCGAAATCAGCATTAAATGCTTACACCATTGTATTGGCTTACGAATTGAAAGATTCAGCGTTCAAAGTGAATGTGATTGATCCGGGTTATACCGCAACAGATTTTAATCACCACAGCGGACCCGGAACGGTAGAAAGCGCAGCCAGTTTCATCATCAAACATACTTTAACGGATGAAAACGGACCAACCGGACAGTTTTTCAGCAACGATATTGAAGATGAGTCAGGAATTAGTCCATGGTAGATTAATCTTTCAATAAAACTTATAATGCCCTGCGAACATCCGCAGGGCATTTTTTGTAAGATGATTTTGTATTTTCAGTTAATTCCTGAATCAACTACAGGTTGTGGGCTACAAATAATTTTGTTAATTTTATTTAAACCAAAAATACTTGCACCAACTATCATGAGCTCAAATGAGAGAACACTTTTGCCAGAGCAAATAGAAAATTTATTGAACATCTTAAAAGCCCGGTTTGAAAAAAACAAAAATCGTCATGAGCATATCTCATGGGATGATGTACAGGCAAGGCTTCAGGCTCATCCTGAGAAATTATGGTCGCTAAATGAGATGGAAGCAACCGGTGGTGAACCAGATGTTGTAGCCCTTGATAATAATACTGGCGAATATATTTTCTTCGATTTTGTCGCTGAAAGTCCGAAAGGAAGGAGAAGTTTTTGTTACGACCGTGATGCATGGGAATCGAGAAAAGAACATAAACCACAAAACAACGTGTTAGAGGCAGCAAAAGCAATGGGTATAGAAATACTCACCGAAGAGCAATATCGCCAATTACAGGAACTCGGGAAATTCGATTTAAAAACATCAAGTTGGGTGAAAACCCCGGAAGATATCAGAAACCTAGGCGGTGCTATCTTCTGCGACAGACGATATAATAAAGTGTTCACTTACCACAACGGGGCAGAATCTTATTATGGTGCCAGAGGTTTTCGTGGTGTATTGAAAGTTTAGTATTCTTGATACTTTTTAACATATAATTTATGCTCAAAAAAATTATCTTACTCTCACTATTTAGTCTTGCAATGTCTCCGGCATTTAGCCAGGTGCAACGAAAAGTTTCACTTTATCTTTTTTCCCAATACAACAAAACCCTTTCCGATCAAACCAAAGGCAATAACCCCTGGGGTTTTGGATTAGGATTGCAGGCAACGGCCAACACAAAAACAAAACTTAAACCTATGCTCGAAGTTACCGGAGATTGGTATCAGGAAGATGATAAAGTTTTAAGGTTAAACCCTGACGGAAGTTTCCCAGTGAAGGATAATACGGTGAATGAAATGATTAATGTTTTCGCAGGCGCAACTTTCTCCCCTATTCATGAGGTTTATACCATGATCTCTACCGGTCCGAGTTTTATTGGTGATAAAGTTCTACTCGGCATTAAACCGACGGTTGGCTTTTATTTTTCAAAATCGCAAAGGATAACGGCAAAGCTCGCTTACATTAACATTTTTAACCGGGATAAATTATCTGGCAAAGATTTCGGCACACTAAGTTTTGGACTTGGAATAAAGCTATTGTAGCAGTTACCCGCAATTATCTTAAATGCCGCCAAAAAATTGCCGCTTTTACCCTTTCAGATATCTTTAAGCGCATTTAAATTTGAGCAAGAAAAAGCACAGCGATGAATACAAACAAAACCGATATTGAAAGCTACATTGCAGACTTTCCGGAGGAAACACGAGCAAAACTTCAGTTCATTAAAGAAGTAATTCAAAAAGCTGCTCCTGACGCTACAGAAAAAATAAGTTACGCCATCCCGACTTTTGATTTGAAAGGAAATTTGGTGCATTTTGCTGGATATAAAAACCACATTGGTTTTTACCCGGGCAGTGCTGCAATTGAAGTATTTAAGGAAGAACTTTCGACCTATGAAACTTCTAAAGGAACGGTGCAATTCCCATTGACTCAACCCATACCAACAGATTTAGTAACCAAAATTACGTTGTTTAGAGTGGCTCAAAACCTGGAGAAAGCTGCCCAGAAAACCAAAAAGAAATCAGGTTAATATTAAACAAAGCAAGTTTCGGGTGGTATAGCTTTTAAATCTGAAGTACTTTTGTTAAAATATTGATCATGAAATATACAAAATGGAATTATTTAGCAGAGCAGTAGATCCATCCAAAAACTTACTGCCATACAACGGCACGGTAAATTATTATGGAAAGCTTTTTTCATTAGAACAAGCCAATGTTTACTTCGATGAACTAATGCAGCATATCGAATGGAGAAATGATGAAGCCTTCATTATGGGCAAACACATCATTACCAAAAGAAAAGTAGCCTGGTATGGCGATCAGGATTATGCTTATACTTATTCAAAAAGCACCAAACATGCTTTACCCTGGACAGAGACTTTACTGAAGCTTAAAAATATTGCAGAAGAAAAAACAGGAACATTGTTCAACTCATGTTTACTCAACTTATATCATAATGGCGATGAGGGAATGGCTTATCATAGTGACGATGAAAAAACACTAGGTAAACATACGGCTATCGCATCAATGAGTTTTGGTGCAGAAAGAAGATTCTTATTTAAGCATAAGCAGACCAAAGAAACCATTACTACATTTTTGGAACATGGAAGTTTGTTGGTGATGAAAGATGAAACACAAAGCAATTGGTTACACCGCTTACCACCAACTACAAGAGTAACCACACCACGGATAAATTTAACCTTCAGAACAATGGTTGTTTAAGCCTGTACCTAAACAACCATCAGCATTTCTTATTTTTTAAACTCGCTAATATCTATAATACGGTCATCGTCAGGATTTTCCTTTAAAAACGAAGTTCCACGGCTGTTCTTTTCCCAGCTGTAGTTCTGCTGAATTTCGTTAACCATTGTTGCCGAATTCAGTACACTTGCAGGAACAGGTAAGTTAAGTGTTTCTCCAGTTAGATAATTTACCTGGTACAAACCATCTTTTACAGCAAAAACTAACGTTGTTTTATCCGACGAATAAAGGATAAAATTTCCCTGAATCAGTTCATTGGGGTTTTTTCTATTAATCTGATAAACTTTTCCTCTAACGGTAGCCACCACAAAATCATTATTCACTACCAAAGTTGTTCGGGTAATCTCCTGCAATCCCTTTGCAAAATCTTTATCTCCTTTTCCGTTGGATGCAATATTTAAAGTAACTGCATTTGGTACACCATCTTTAAGTGTGATGATATAAAATGGCGACAAACTACCAGCACCATCTTCAATCTGCACCAATACAGCGGTTTTTTGTGAATTCACAAATCTAGCCTCACGAAATTTATGCGCTACTGGCTTCGAACCCTCCTGAACGTAAAGCGTAGTATCTTTTAATTTCACGCTGAAACCACCTGAACTGTCTGGATTTTTATCGTAAACATCTTCAATGGTTAATATTTTGTCTTTGAATTTAGGAAACTCATTAAAGTCATCCTGATCGGTAAATGGCTTTGAGGTTAATGTTTTTTCTAATTTCCCGGAGCAACTAAATAAAAAAATAGACAGGAAAAAGGCGATGATTGTGTTTTTCATAAAAAGGAATAGCTTTAATTTTTAGCTAATTTATTATGTTTATGCTTAGTGATACAAGAAATGGCTGATAAAATTTTTGCTTAACAGAAAAAATACAATGTCAATTATTTTAAATTTTATCCATAATCCTAAAACCAAATCCAATAAACGACTATTTAAAGTAAGATAAACAACTGAAAATCTAACCGTTAAGAATTATGTTAGTACAAGCACTGCTGGGCGAATTTCTTCAGGAAGCAGAAAGCACCCGAAAATTGTTAAACGCTATTCCTCAACATATTTTGGAATATAAACCTTCTGAAAACTCCTGGACTACCGGGCAATTGGCCTGGCACATCTCCGAGATTTATAATTGGTATCCTTACACCGTTCAGGGTGCTGAATTTAATATGGATGAATATGAGGACGTAGAAAGGGATTATTCGGATATTGAGAAAATAAAAGAAAGGTTTGAACGTAATTTTAGCAAAGCCAAGGAAAGCCTGGAAACCATTAACGATGAAAATTTAAATGACTTGTGGAAGATGACCGTTGGAGGCCAGGTTGCTATTCCAGAAACGCCAAGGGCAGAAATCATCCGCGGATTTTTAATGAACCACATTTACCATCACAGGGGTGAAATGATCGTTTATCTTCGCCTGAACGGATGTAAAGTACCGGGCTTATACGGACCAACTTTTGAAGATGAGCAAGCCATGCAGGCTAAATAATAATTTAATAAATGAATGCTTTTATAGAAACAGAACGATTAATACTCAGAGAATTAAAAATTACCGATGCCAAAGGAATGTTTGAAATGGATTCAGACCCTTTGGTGCATCGCTTTTTAGGGAATAGCCCGGTTTTAAACATCAATCAAAGCGCTGCCGATATTGCTTTTATACAAGTGCAATACAAGGAAAATGGGATTGGCCGATGGGCGGTGATCGAAAAACATTCCGATCAGTTTATCGGTTGGAGTGGGTTGAAACTAATAAAAGATATCAATAACAACCACAGCAACTATTACGATATCGGTTATCGGCTTAATAGGAAGTTTTGGGGCAAGGGTTATGCCACTGAATCAGCAAAAGCTGCCATTGATTATGGCTTTAAGGAATTAAATCTGGTGCAAATCATCGGCATTGCCGATGTTGAAAATAAAGATTCTATTCATGTCCTTGAAAAATTAGGCCTGCAAAAAATTAATGTATTCGATTATAAGGGAAGAGATCATCATTGGTTTAAAATTGACAATTATCGTAAATGATGCATGCCTTTTAGCATTGCTTATTGATTTTTATGATTCAACCGGCTTAGGGTTTCTCTTGAAACACCCAAATATGCCGCGATAAGCTGCTTTGGTACAATATTATATAGCTGTGGATACATGTGCATCAATTCCTCATAACGGTATTTTACATCATTATTCATTAACGAAAGCAGCCTTTTTTGAGCAGCCACATATCCTTTATTGGATCGCCACCGAAAGAAGTATTCCATTGGGTACAGCTCCTTACAAAGTTTCTCCCGATCTTCGTTTGACAGGCACAATACCTCCGAATCAATCACACAATCGAGTGTAACAGTTGCCTTAGCATCCAAATACAAAGCATTATAATCCGAAGCCCACCAATTTTTCATGGCAAACTGAAGGATAAACATTTTTTGCTCGTCATTAAGATAAAATGTTTTGATACAGCCATCCAACACAAAATATTCCTCATTAACCGTATCACCTAAATTAATGATGGATTGCCCTTTTTTTAGGGACATGGGTTTAAAATGAGTAAACACATAATCAAATTCCTTTTCCGAAAGGTTGATGGTTTTGCTAAAATGTGTTTTCAAAATATCCTGTGCGGTCATTTTCATAGAGATGTTTGTACAGACAAAGATAACAAACCGGCTATTCATTCACATCAAGCCTAAAAGCGGTACACCATGTGACCTACATCACAAACAATCGACACCCTATTTATTGTGATCTAGGTCACGCAGCAATGTGCCGATTTTAAATCAATTTTGGTTCATCAAAACAAGCCACTCGAAAAAGGGTTAAATATTTGAAAATAAAAATTAAGAAATCATGACAAGTACAAACACTTTTAAAGTACTCATCGTACTCACCTCACACGACCAATTAGGCAATACCGGTCTTAAAACAGGATTTTGGTCTGAAGAATTTGCAGGTCCGTATTATACATTGGCCGAACATGGTGCTGAAATCACATTGGCTTCTCCGCAAGGCGGTCGTCCGCCACTTGATCCAAAAAGTGAACTTCCTGAATTTCAAACGGAAGCAACTAAACGTTTCGATGCTGACGAAGCCTTACAGGAAAAACTTTCGCATACATTAAAACTCAGCGAAGTTAACGCTGAAGATTACGATGCCATTTTTTATCCTGGTGGCCATGGTCCACTTTGGGATTTAACCAATGATCAAGCATCGATAGCACTTATCGAGGCATTTTACAGCAGCGGAAAACCTGTGGCTGCAGTTTGTCATGCACCAGGCGTATTAAGGTTTGTAAAAGATGAAGACGGATCACCATTGGTAAAAGGCAAACAAGTTACAGGATTTGCAAACACCGAAGAAGAGGCTGTAAAATTAACCGATATCGTTCCTTATTTGGTAGAGGATGAATTGAAAAAATTGGGTGGAATCTACTCCAAAACTGATGATTGGGGCAGTTATGTACTACAGGATGGACAATTGATTACCGGACAAAACCCAGGCTCATCAGTAGCCGTTGCCGAGAAATTGATTCAGTGGTTGGAAGAACATAAAAAATAATGGAAAGTTTCTGTATGGAAGCGCTATAGTTTCCATACAGAAATACATAATGAAAAACTGGGTAATTCATGAAATATCCAGCTTTTAAATAAGTCTAAAATCTCCATTTGGATTAATTTTTGATTGATGAAAAACAAAACTCTACACATCATGAAAAATTTATTTATCTGCGGATTAGTTTTATGCTTATTTAGTTCTTGCCTGGAAAAAATAGACCAGAACAAACTTGCGCAAACCAAATGGGAACTTACTGAACTTTCTGGCTTAACCTTACCAGCATCGGCAAAGGCTACTTTAAATTTTGGAGATAGCCTAAAAGTGAGTGGCAAATCTTTTTGCAATAGCTATGGAGGCCAGGGTGAGATTGTTGATAATAAACTAGCCCTTAAGAATCTTTTCAGCACTAAAATGTTTTGTCAGGAAACGGATGCTGCAGAACGAGCTTATTTGCAGGCTATCAATCAGGTAAACGCAGCAAAAATTGAAGGCAACCAACTCGTTTTATCTAATGGAACACAAAAATTATTGGTATTTAAAAAATTAGATTGATAACAATATCATATACAAGAGTCCGAAACAAACTATTTTAAGTAATTTCGGACTTTAGTTTATTTCCAAAGGATGCCAATAACCATCAAAGAAGATTTAAAATTCTTTTTCTCCACGGCGAGAAATGCATTCATCTTATATCAAAAGAATGATCCCTTACGTTTAGCGGGCGCAACGGCCTTTTTCACCAACTTTGCTTTACCACCAATCCTCATCATTTTAATTCGTTTGTTTGGCATGTTTACCGATAGAAGAATGTTGGCCACGCATTTATTTGAGCGTTTGGCCAATATCTTAGATGAAGACAGCATTCAACAAATCAGATCAACATTGAGGAACATCCGCGGTATTGATCAGGCCTGGTACATTACACTATTCAGTTTTGTATTTTTCCTTTTCGTGGCCACCACCCTTTTTAACGTGATCAAAAACTCTTTGGAGCAGATTTGGAACATTGGGCAAAAAGATAAAAAAGGATTTCTGAATACAATGAAGTCAAGGGCGATATCAGTGATTATTATCTTGCTTGCCGGTATTCTATTTTTTATTGGATTACTGGCTGATAGTATTCAGGCCATCATCGGCGCCTATTTAAACACCAATTCTCCCTCATTTGGATTGATACTGACTTCTATACTGAATCAGCTGATTTTCGTATTTATTGTAACTACTTGGTTCACCATGTTATTCCGGTTTCTAACTAATGGAAGGCCAACCTGGAAAGCTGCACTTTCTGGCGGATTACTCACAGGTTGTTTATTTACTGCCGGAAAGTATATTTTAAGGATTTTATTACCACTCAGCAACATCAGTAACATCTACGGCTCTGCCGGATCATTGATTGTGATTATGTTATTTGTTTTTTATTCCTCGCTGATTTTTTACTTTGGTGCATCCTATATCAAAGCACTCAGCATCGGAAGGGAAACTCCGATTATTCCTAAAAATGGCTCATTTGCCTACGAGATGACAGAAGTTGAGCTGGAGAAAAACGATTAAATTAAAAAGGCAAATCCATGATAGATTTGCCTTTTTAATTTATTTGAAATGCAGTTCGTTTAAAACAATCTATACCCTAAACCAACCGTAAATAGGTTTAACTTTGTTCCAGGATAACCTGCTTTATTAATTTTAGATAAACCCAATTCGTATCTCGCTTCAAGACTTAATTTTTTCAAATCAACCCCTGCACCAAATTGCCATGCAATTGCCTGATTTTTGAAATTTGCTCTGAACACATTTCCTGCTGCTTGTCCGAAACTCTGATTTTCATCTAAAATTAAAGAGAACATTGGTCCTGTATTTAAGCGCACTCCAATTCCGGCAGCACCAAATTTAGTTCCAACTAATAAAGGTACATCAAGACTGGTAAACCTTACTTTATTTATCTCCCCAGTAGCTTCACTAATCAGGTCTGCTTTTTTACCAGAAATATAAAGTTCTGGTTGGAAATGAATTCCCGCTGCACCTATTCTTGCCCACACACCGCCATAAAATCCTGCCCTGTTATCACTTGCAAAGGTATTTTCTGAATCGAATTTCGAAAAATTGGCTCCAGCCTTTAATCCGAATTGAACTGAGGGTAATACTTGCGCACTCGCAAAAAAGCAAACCATAAGCATGGCTGCTGTTAAAGATAAAAATTTCATATTAGGAATGATTTAAGGTTATTTAGCTGGTTGCATTGTTAATGGCTTCTTGTTCTTTCAAGGCCTCAACATTGTTTTTATTGCCAAAATTTTCCGTTTTGTTTGCAAAATAGTCTAAAATTGCAACAATAGTGTCTAAGTTGTCTGCCAATCTTTGGTGCATATCTCCGGCATCTTTCTCTAGTCTGCTATCGCCCAACTCAATGTTATCCACTTCAATTTTACCAATCTTCTGAATAAGTGCCTGTTGTGAATTTTGTAAATCCTCAAGCTCACGCACAATCTTTTCCATTAATTCAAACTTCTTTAAAGTATTCATAGGTCTTATTTTTTAATTTTTAAACTGTTTTATATTAAACCCCTACCTGCTCAATTTGTTTTTATTTCGATTCATTTGGAATTATGAAAAACAACTAATAAATTAGTTTAAAATTATTCTGATATGAGGAAGCTCCTGATCACCTGCCTTTTATTGTCCATCAAAACGATTTGCCTGGCACAATTAGTTACCATTGATAAAGAGAAACTTTTTGATTTTTATCAGAACCAGCGCTATGCTGAAGCAGGAGAATACTTGAAAACAAGTTATGGTTCGGAAACAACAGATTTGAAGGCTTTAACGCAGATAGGTTATTGTTTTTTAATGGCCGGGAATAATGTAGAAGCTGAAAAGTATTATGCAAAGGCTGATGCCACTCAACCAGGCAATTTGCCCATCCTCTTTTCATTGGCCAGTATCAACACCCGACGAGGAAATACTGAAAAAGCAAAATTGTATTACGGAAATATCGTAAAGATTGACAGCAATAATTTCATGGTGTATAAACTTTTAGCTAACCTTTACCTTTCAGATAAAGATTCATTAAAACTGGTCTATCTACTCAAGGCCAATAAATTGGTACCAACAGATGGAGATGTAGCGGCTGATTTAGCTGCCGTACATTCAATTTATCAGAATTATGATCGGGCTTATGACGTGCTGAATGTAGCGATAAGGGCAGATCCTGAAAATTTAGTTCTTCAACGGACCAAGCTGCCAATAGCAAATCTGCTCAAAAAATATGACGAAGTAATTGTTAGCGGTGAATCATTGCTGAAAGATAATAAAGATGCTAGCGTAATTAAGGATTTAGCAAAAGCTTATTACTACACAAAAAAATATGATAAAGCCGTTACGCTCTTCAGGCAGCTAGAGGAAATGCTTATGCAAAATGAGAATACGCTTTATTTTACCACGTTATGTTACCGGAATTTGAAAAACTACAAAATGGCAACCATCTATGCCAAGAAAACAATTGAAGAAGCCATTTCGCCAAATACATCAAGCTATTATGCCTTACTTGGTTTGGCTTACGAAGAAGACGAAAAATTTACGCTTGCTGAAACAGCTTATAAAAAAGGCCTACAATTTAAATCAAACCCCAACTTGTATTACCGCCTTGCGACATTAAACGATACAAAATTTAAACGGAGTAAAAGTGCCCTAAACTATTATCAGCTTTATTTAAAGAGCAAACCAAACCCCAAAGATGATGCAGATGAAATCAAATTTGTGCAGGCAAGAATCGAACAAATGGCATTGCTCACTAAATAAGGTCTTCGAAAACAGGCTTTACATGATCCCAGAATTCATCGAGGGCAATAATTCTGGGTTTGAAAAACGAGATCAAATCTGGCCAGTGCTGCTGATTGAATACGCTTACGCCGTTGAGTGTTAAAAAAATCTGGCTAACGGTTTTACCGTATTCGTCGGTAAAATCCCGGCTCCAATCCCACTCCTCATTTAATGTGTTCGTAAACATCAGTTTAAACTCCTCAAACTGATCAAATATTAAATGTCTGATTTCAGGATCCGGATGGGTAAGCTGAATAGCAATAATCGCCTGTTTATTGGTCACATCCATTTTAAAAAAGATGTTTTTTACGCCTGTTTTGTAGTTTACCCAATGAACAGTTGAGCCACTGGCAGAAGGAACAGGCTTCATATACTGTCCAAAACTGATCCAAAATTGTTGCCGTAGCCTCGCTGCTTCGTCTTTACTATACATATATTATTATCGCTATCGCCACAGCTATTACTACCAGCTTTTAGCGACCTGCAATATTAAAACATTAATATTTGTATTCAAAATGGTAGTCTCCCGAACCGATTTTCTCTTTTCTATCGGTATTGGGTAGCAACAAGGTGGCCCTTGAGTTTGGCGGAACGGAAACATCAAGTTTGAAAACGCCATTTTGCAAAGTCCATGATGATTTAACTTTACCATAAACAGTTTCCAGTTCGCCAGCTGCGCTGGATAATTTTCCACCGGGTTTTGGAGCAATTAATATTTCTTTGTAACCCGGATTTTCTGCTACCGGATTAATCCCTGCAATATTTTTATACATCCAATCGCCAATGGCACCATAAGCGTAATGATTGAATGAGTTCATATCCGCCGTTTGGAAAGTTCCATCCTGTTTAATTCCGTCCCATCTTTCCCAAATTGTGGTTGCACCCATTTTTACAGGATATAACCAGGAAGGATAGCTTTCCTGTATCAATAAATCGTAAGCCACGTTATCATAACCAAATTTGCTTAACACGTGGCATAAGTAAGGTGTCCCTAAAAAGCCTGTGGTTAAATGGTTGCCATAATCTCTAATGTTTTGAACCAGCCTTTCTGCAGCTTGCCTCCTGCTTGCTTCTGGAAGCATATCAAATTGCAAAGCTAAAACATAAGCCGTCTGTGTATTGGATGCGAGTTTACCATTGGCGGTCATATTCTCATTCACATAAGCTTGTTTGATTCGTTTTAAAAGCCCTTCATATTTGCTCACTTCATCATTTTTCCCTAAAACCCTTGCCGCATTGATGAGAAGTTGTGTAGAGTGCGCATAAAAAGTTTGTGCAATCATATACTTGTCGGTTACTGCTGCTCTGCCATCATTGTCATCATTCGGGCGATAAAAAAGCCAATCCCCAAAATGAGAACCCGTGTTCCACAAATCGTTTTTTGCTACGGAAGAAATGTAATCCACCCATTTTTTCATGCTGGGATATTGTGCTGATAAAATGCCCTTGTCGCCATAAGCTACATACATATCCCAGGGAATAATGGTGGCCACATCTGCCCAGCCGGCAGAACCAGCATCTCTTTTGTTAAGTACATTTGGCACAACATAAGGTACGCTGCCATTTTCTAGCTGATCTGCAGCAACATCTTTCATCCACTTGGTAAAAAAGCCAGCCACATTCATATTAAAGGCCGCGGTATTGGCAAACGCTTGCGCATCTCCTGTCCATCCTAAACGCTCATCCCTTTGCGGGCAATCGGTAGGCACATCTACAAAATTGCCTTTTTGCCCCCACTGGATGTTGTGCTGTAATTGATTAATCAAAGCATTTGAACTGGTAAAAGTACCGGTCGTTTTCATATCAGAATACAATGCAACAGCGGTTAGCGCATCAGCAGTGAGTTCGCCAGGATAACCATCTATCTTCACATACCTGAACCCCTGAAAGGAGAAGTGTGGCTCAAAGGTCTGTAATACATTTCCTTTGAAAATATATTGGTTGGTCTGTTTTGCAGAGCGAAGATTGGTGGTGTAAAAATTACCGGCCTTATCCAACACTTCAGCGTGGCTGATGCTAATTTTTGTACCTGCAGGTCCTTTTGCAGTTAATATCACCCAACCAACAAGGTTCTGTCCGAAATCAACAACGGTTTCTCCAAGTGGCGTTTTAAAAATTTTAACCGGTTTAAAAGTTTCATGTTTTTTTACAGGCGGGCCACTCATGCCAACCAATTTTTCATTTCCTTTCGGGATAATTCTCACCGCTTTCCAGGATGCATTTTCCTTGAAACCAACCCGATCCCAACCGGGCTGTTCTTGCCTGGCATCATAGGTTTCGCCATTGTAAATATCAGAATATAAGATGGGGCCATTCGCACTTTTCCAGGTATCATCAGTAATGAAAATTTCTTTGGTTCCATCTGTATAGGTAACTTCTAACTGAAAAAGCAGTGCCCTGGTATCGCCGTAGAACTTATTCTGCCCAGAAAAACCAATATTACCCTTATACCATCCATTTCCCAATGAAATACCAAAAGCATTTAATCCGATTTTTAACGATTTTGTTAAATCATAAGCCTGGTATTGGATGTGATCTTTATAGCTGGTCCAGCCGGGGGCGAAATAATGATCGCTGATTCTGCGTCCATTCAAATTGGCCTCATAAAGTCCTTTAGAAGTGATAAAAGCCATAGCCGTTCGAACCTTTTTTCGGACATTGAATTCTTTTCTGATCATCGGACTGCTTGCAGCGGTATCATTTCCCGCAACGGTCACCCAGTTCGAAACCCAGTCTGCTGCCTTTAAACCCGTTTGGAAAATTTGTACCGGAGACCACTTTGAAGTATTTCCATAGTTATCTTTCACCCTCACCTGCCAATAATATCTGGTATTAGATTTTAAATCGGCGCCGCTATAAGTTATTAGTACCGACTGATCATTATTTTCTTTAGTACTCCAAACCTTTTTTTTCTCAATTGATTCATCCAATCCTACACGAATTTCATAAGAAGTTTGCATCGTATTTTTGATCTCAGAAACTATCTTCCAACTAAACCTGGGTTGCGCTTCATCTATAGTAAAAGGATTTACTAAATGCTCAACAGTTAAATCTTTAACCGCAATTTTCTGTGAAAATCCTGCCACTGAAGCGAAGACAACAAAAGTAAAAACAGCTGTAAATCTGATTATTAAAGAAAATAAATTCATATAGGTTGGCTCAATTTGGTTTGAATATACGATAATGGCGAATATCAAACGGCAAACCGTCCTGTACTGTTATGATTAAAAGTAAAAACCCCGGTTAGCAATAACCGGGGCTTCCTTTGCTACCAAATTTTTACTTTCGTTTATTTGTTTCCCATTAAACGGGCAACATATTTTCCAATGATATCAAATTCTAAATTTACGGTATCGCCAACCTGTACCTGGTGCAAATTTGTATGTTCAAACGTGTAAGGTATAATGAAAACTGAAAACTCATCATCTTGTGAATTGACAACGGTTAAGCTAATTCCATTTACGCATGCAGAACCTTTTTCAACAGTTACATTTCCGGCAGTAGCATCGTATTTAAACCGATATTCCCAACTGCCATCCAGTTCTTCCCGCTTTATACAAACTGCTGTTTGATCAACATGTCCCTGAACAATATGTCCATCAAGGCGGGCATTCATTTGCATGCAACGTTCCAGATTGATTTTGCTACCTACTTTTAAATCCCCTAGATTGGTTTTTTTTAACGTTTCGTCTATAGCCGTTACCGTATGGGTATCATCGTTTAACGCTACCACCGTTAAGCAAACACCATTATGTGCTACGCTTTGATCTATTTTAAGTTCATGACTAATGGCTGATGCAATGGTGAAATGTATGTTAGTATGATCGTTTTTGATGGCTTTCACCTCGCCTAGATTTTCTATTATTCCGGTAAACATTTTTTAGTATTTAATTCTGTTTTTTCTCCAATCGGAGGTTTTCGCATGTGCTTTTCTGCTCAATGAGGTACTTTCTTTCTGATCGAAAAGTTGGGCGGCAATTATTGCTGCAATCATTGCCTCCTGCTCATCAGCTTCTTTCAAACTTTCCGGATTGAAATATTTACCGACAAAGTGCGTATCAAAATCGCCTGATTTAAAAGCATCGTGTTGCATCACAAATTTACCAAAAGCCAGCGTTGTTTCTATCCCGGTAATATCATATTCTTCAATTGCCCTGATCATTCTGTTGATTGCCTCTTCCCTATCCTTCCCGTAGGTGATGAGTTTGGCAATCATCGGATCGTAATAAATAGGAATTTCCATGCCCTGTTCAAAACCATCATCAACCCTTACGCCATTTCCTTTTGGTGTTTTGTAGGTTTGCAATGTACCAATATCCGGAAGGAAATTATTGTTAGGGTCTTCGGCATAAACCCTCAATTCTACCGCGTGACCGCTGATTTTTAGATCATCCTGGCTGAAACTCAAGGGCTCTCCTGATGCGATTCTGATTTGCTCTTTCACCAGATCAATACCTGTGATCAGTTCGGTAACAGGATGTTCCACCTGCAATCTCGTATTCATCTCCAGAAAAAAGAAATCGAGGTTTTCATCCAAAATAAATTCTACTGTTCCAGCACCTGTATAATTAACCGAACGAGCCACATCAACAGCACATTTCCCCATTTTTGCCCTGATTTCTGGTGTTAACACTGATGAAGGTGCCTCTTCAACAACTTTCTGATGGCGCCTTTGAACGGAACATTCGCGTTCAAAAAGATGAACAATGTTTCCATGTTCATCACCTAGCACCTGAATTTCGATATGCCGTGGAGAAGTTACATAACGTTCAATAAAAACTGCGCCATCGCCAAAAGCTGAAGTGGCCTCGCTTACAGCCAATTGCATTTGTTCTTCAAAATCATCCACACGCTCAACAATCCGCATTCCTTTACCACCACCACCAGCAGCGGCTTTAATTAAAATCGGAAAACCTACTTCAACTGCCCGCTGTTTGGCTTCACCAATATCTTGTATTGCTTCTTCAGTTCCGGGAACCATCGGAATGTTGTATTTCAAGGCCGCAGCTTTTGCCGATAGTTTGTTGCCCATAATTTGCATGGCCGCTGGTGAGGGTCCAACTAAAATTAATCCTGCATCGGCAACCTGCTGAGCAAAACCTGCATTTTCCGATAAAAATCCATATCCAGGATGGATGGCTGTGGCACCGGTTTCCTGGCAAGCTTTAATAATTTTTTCTCCAACTAAATAACTTTGATTCGACGGGGCCGGACCGATACAAACGGCTTCATCGGCATAGCGCACATGCAAGGCTTCGCGGTCTGCCTCCGAAAAAACAGCGACAGTTCGAATGCCCATTTCTTTTGCAGAACGCATAATACGCAACGCAATTTCACCACGATTGGCTATAAGAAGCTTAGATATTTGAGTTTTGGATCTTTTAAACATTTGGCTATTCACTAAAAACTTTATTACAACAATCTTTACAAATGCAAAATAATTTCGATGGCTTCATCAATCATCGATTGATTCAAATCTAAATGCGTTACTAACCTAATGGTACTTGCACTCGTAGTATTGCAATGTAAACCTTTTTCTTTTAATTGATCAACGATTTTTTGCGCAGCACCCGGAGCAACAACAAAAACCAAAATATTGGTTTCAACAGGCATAATTGATTTTACATAACTTGTTCTGGCCAGCGCTACCGCCAGGGCTTTTGCGTGGTCATGGTCTACTTTTAGGCGTTCCACGTGATGATCAATGGCGTAAATACCAGCTGCAGCTAAAAATCCGGCCTGGCGCATACCGCCGCCAAAGGCCTTTCTAAGCTTCCTGGCTTTCCTGATCATATCTTTACTGCCAAGCAAAACAGATCCAACCGGAGCACCAAGTCCTTTAGAAAGACAAATGGAAATTCCATCGAAGTACTTACCATAAGCACTTGCCTTATCGCCTGTGGCCACCAGAGCATTAAAAACCCGGGCACCATCTAAATGCAATTTCAAACCTTTAATATTACATAAGTGATGAATAGGTGCGATTTGACTTAAGGTATAACACTTGCCGCCGCCTTTATTTACAGTATTCTCTAAAACCACCAAACTCGAATTGGGGTAATGAATATTGTCTTCATTAATCTCTGGCTCGATTAACTCAGGTGTTAATATACCACGCTCCCCATTCAGCAGCCTTACCGAAGCTGCAGAGTGAAATGCAATACCGCCAATCTCGTAGCGATAAACGTGGGCAGTTTGGTCGCAGATAACTTCATCCATTGGCTGGGTGAAACATTTAATGGCAATCTGATTAGTCATGGTGCCAGACGGGCAGAATAATCCTGCCTCCATGTTGAACATTGTAGACAGTTTTTGTTCAAGTGCCGTCACCGTTTCATCTTCACCAAAAACATCGTCGCCCACTTTGGCACTCATCATCGCATCCAGCATACCTGCTGTTGGCTTGGTCACCGTGTCACTCCTAAAGTCTAAAAATCTGCTATTCATTTTGATATTAATTGTAAAATATTTCTGACGATTAAAAAAAAGACCAATGCCTTTTCGAGTATAATTTTAAGCTTTTTAGCCCATTAAGCGGCTTATATAGTGTATTTTTTACACACTTAAATTTTCACAACAACAAATTGTTAAAAAATTATTAAAAAAAAAGATACAAAATATAAGAGTTTTTATACTTTTATCGTGCTAAAACCAAAAATAAATAAAATGATAGTAATTGCAGACGGCGGATCTACCAAAACAAATTGGTGTTTGATTAACGAGGCCGGCAGAAAAATTTACTTTAATACTGAGGGATACAATCCTTATTTTTCTAAGGGAGAATATATTGTAAAGTCTTTAAATGAAACGCTTCCAGACCACTTGGAAAAAGAAAAATTGACGGGAGTTTACTATTACGGTGCCGGATGTTCAACCCCAGGCAATGTAAAAATTGTTGCTGATGCAATGAAGCAGGTTTTTACGAATGCTGAAATTTTTGTTGGTCATGATCTTCTTGCCTCTTGCAGAGCACTTCTTGGAAACGAGCCAGGATTTGCCGCTATTCTAGGTACGGGAACCAATTCATGCTTATATGATGGAACAGACATCACCTTAAATATTGATTCTTTGGGTTACTTTTTAGGTGATGAAGGTAGTGGATCTTACATTGGTAAGCGTATTTTGAGCGATTACATGAAAGGTTATATGCCGAAAGGTTTACGTGAAGCATTTTATGATAACTATGCCTTAACTAACGAAGATATTTTCGATAACATTTACAACAAACCATTGCCAAACCGTTTCTGCGCAAGTTTTAGTAAATTTTTATACGATTTTAAAGATAACTACGAAGATTACGCTTTCAGCACAATCGATTATGCATTTACTTCATTTTTTGAGGCTTTGGTTATTCACTACCCGAATTATAAAGATCACAAGTTAAATTGTGTAGGTTCTGTAGGTTACAGTTTCCGTGATATTTTGAGTATTGTTGCCGACCGTTATGAAATGGGCGTGGGCAAAATCATCCGCTCTCCTATAGATGATTTAGTTCATTACCATTTAGAATTGGCACCGAAGAAATAAGTCTTGAGTCCGAAGTCCGAAGTCCGGAGTCTCGAGTCAATAGTCGATAGTCGATAGTCACAAACAAATAAGCCCGATTTGAAATCTCAAATCGGGCTTATTTTGTATAAAAACTCTCGGCTCAATGCCTTTTCACTTTCTACTTTTTACTTTCAACTTTTCACTTTCAACTTTTTACTTTTTACTTTCCACTTCCAGCTTAAAAAGAAATTTCCTTACCGAAAAGCTTGGCATATTTCCGCTTATCGAAACGATATAAAGTAGCAGCCCTGTAAGAAACGCCTTTTTGTTTTTCGTCCAGTTCTTTCAATACACCAAAGCTTACAATCTTTTTTCTGAAATTTCTTTTGTCGAGCTTTTTACCGAGTACCAACTCATAAACATGTTGCAATTGCGTGAGTGTAAACTTTTCTGGCAGCAACTCAAATGCAATGGGTTGGTGTTTAATACGCCGCTTAATTTTCTCAAGGCCTTTATCATAAATCTTTTGGTGATCGAAAGCAAGCTTCGGCAAATCTGTTATCGGCAACCAGTTGGCTCGTTTTGCGTAATTACTAATCGGGCGAACTTCTTTATCACCACCCAAACGGATCAAAGCATAATAAGCTAAAGTAATTACCCTTCCCTGAGGGTGCCTGTTAGGATCGCCAAAGGCATAGTATTGTTCCATGAAAATACCACGCAAACCAGTAAGTTCATATAAAATCCGAGCGGCCGATTGATCTAAACTTTCATCAGCACCAACAATGTTACCGGGCAGTGCCCACCAATCTTTAAATGGTTCTTCATTCCTTTCAATGAGCAGGATTTTAAGTTCCTTACCATCAAATCCAAACAAAACGCAATCTATCGAGAATACTGAATCTAAATGAGGTAAAATTTGTTCCAAGGTAAAATTTAGTTATTTTAAGCAGATAAAGGTATGACTTTCAATATTAAGTAAAAAAAATAAAAAAAATTACTTAGTGTAAAAATTACACACTATATTCGTATCATAGATGGAGCCAAATATTAAAAATATAGCTGTACTTACTTCTGGTGGCGATGCCCCAGGAATGAATGCCGCAATCAGAGCTGTTGTTCGTACCGGAATATATCATGGCATTAACATGTTTGGTGTAATGCAAGGATATCAAGGACTAATCACTGACAACATAAAACCAATGGACGCCCGATCTGTAAGCAATATTTTACACTTGGGCGGAACGATATTAAAAACCGCACGTTGCCTTGAATTTAAAACTGACGAAGGGCAGCAAATAGCATACAACAACTTAAAGAAAAATGACATTGATGGATTAGTGGTAATTGGCGGAGATGGTACTTTTACCGGTGCCAAAAGATTTTCTGAAACTTTTGGAGTTAAAGTAATTGGTATCCCTGGCACAATAGATAATGACTTAGTTGGATCTGACTTTACGTTGGGTTATGACACCGCCATAAATACAGTAATTGAAGCGATTGATAAAATCAGAGATACTGCCGACGCACACGACCGTTTATTTTTCATTGAGGTAATGGGCAGAGATTCTGGCTGTATTGCCTTAAGAAGTTCAATTGCAAGCGGAGCTGAAGCGGTACTTTTACCTGAAAGAGAAACCAGCGTAAATGAATTGATTGATAAACTTGCTTTAGGTGCCGCAACTAAAAAATCATCAAGTATTGTAATTGTTGCCGAAGGTCATAAACAAGGTGGTGCTTATGATATTGCAAAAAAGGTAAAAGAAACTTTCGATCATTACGATACTAAGGTTACGATACTGGGCCATTTACAACGTGGCGGAAGTCCGAGCAGTTTCGATCGGATTTTAGGCAGCCGTTTAGGCTTTGCCGCAGTTAACGCTTTAATTGCAGGAGAAACGGAACAAATGGTAGGATTAAAAGGAAACGAAATTAAGTTGACTAGCATTAAAGAGGCGTTATCATCGCATAGCTTTAAACTAGAGCCCGATTTAATGGAAATGACCGAAGTTTTATCCATTTAATTATGATAGCAGTTGTTTACAGTGGATCAAGAACGGCATTTTGGAAATTAACCCAAAATGGACAGGTTGTTGCGCATTGCAACACAACGGGGATAAATCCAACTTTTGTTGATCCGAAAACACTTTTGCAGATACTAAACAAGAAAGTTGTTCTGGTAAATCATGCAGAAAATATAAAGAAGATTTATTTCTTCGCAGCCGGCGCTTCCTCTGCCGATCGTAAGGAGGAATTGGCAAAAACCCTTTCATCTTTTTTCAGATACAGTAAGGTTTTTGTAGAAGATGATTTATTCGGCGCAGCAAAAGCAGCCTGTTACGATAAACCCGGAATAGTAGGCATGTTAGGAAGCGGCTCACACTGCGCCTATTTCGACGGCAAAAAACCATTAAGAAATAACTTCGGCTTAGGTTATATCCTTGGTGACGAAGGTTCTTCAAATTACTTTGGAAAAATGCTCTTGAAAGATTTTTTAAGTGAAAAATTACCGAAAGATTTGGAGACGAAATTTATCAGAAATTATAATCTGGATCGCCCTCAAATATTGGAAAGAATTTACAACAAGCCACAGGCCAATGTATTTTTAACGTCTTTCTTTGATTTTTTTACACAGAATATTGAACATGAGTACATCATCAAGTCAATTGATGATGGATTTGAAAAATACTTCCAGAACTACATCATCCCAACTGTAAATAAATATGGTGATGAGGAAATTCATTTTGTTGGCAAGGTGGCTGCAGAAATGGAAGATCGTTTGCAATTGACAGCAGAACGACATAAACTTAAAATTAAAACAGTTATTAAAGAACCAATACTTAATTTATTAAAACATTACACTAATTAACAAAACAATGAGCAAAATTGGAATAAACGGCTTTGGCCGTATCGGCAGACTGGTTTTCAGAGCTGCATTAAAAAGAGGATTAGAAATTGTAGCAATTAACGATTTAATTGAGCCAGATTACATGGCTTATATGTTAAAATATGATACTACCCACGGTAAGTTTGATGGAACAATTGAAGTTGTAGATGGAAATTTAGTAGTTAATGGCAAAACAATCCGTGTAACTGCAGAAAGAAATCCTGCTGATTTGAAATGGGATGCTGTAGGCGTTGAAGTAGTAATTGAATCAACTGGTTTATTCTTAACACGTGCTGATGCAGAAAAACACATTGCTGCAGGTGCTAAAAAAGTAGTTTTCTCAGCGCCAGCTAAAGATGCTGATATCCCTACATATGTAATGGGTGTTAACCACGATAAATTAACAGCTGATCAAACGATCGTTTCTAACGCTTCTTGTACTACAAACTGCTTAGCGCCAATTGCTAAAGTATTAAATGATAACTTCGGTATCGTTGAAGGTTTAATGAGTACTATTCACGCTGTAACGGCAACACAAAAAACTGTTGACGGGCCTTCTGCAAAAGACTGGAGAGGTGGACGTGGTGGCTTCTCAAACATCATCCCTTCATCAACTGGTGCTGCTAAAGCGGTAGGTATGGTTCTTCCTGAATTAAAAGGAAAACTGACAGGTATGTCATTCCGTGTTCCTGTTGCTGATGTTTCAGTTGTTGATTTAACTGCCCGTTTAGAAAAACCAGCTTCTTACGAGCAAATCAAAGCAGCAATGAAAGAAGCTTCGGAAGGTTACCTTAAAGGTGTTCTGGCATATACTGAAGATGAGGTTGTTTCATCTGATTTCATTGGTAACGATCATGCATCAATTTTTGATGCTGGTGCAGGTATTTCATTGAACGATAACTTTGTAAAAGTGGTTTCATGGTATGATAATGAGTGGGGATATTCATCTGCACTTGCAAAATTCGTGGAATACTACGCAAGTTTAAAATAATTTTTAGTTTAATTACTAAAATGGAAAGCGGCAATGTGAAAACATTTGCCGCTTTTTTGCGTAAAAAGAACCTTCACTAATAAATAAAATAAATTCAATATCGATTAATTCAGTTTTACTGTATTTTTTATCATGAATTTACCCTTAAGATTTAAAAAAATAGCTTAATACGTACCTAAAAATCAAACAAAAGAATGTTAAATCGATTTTTAGGAGATTTTTCTGCTATCCGCCACCATATTTCAATAATATTTAACATTTACTTAACATATTTTCACCCTACATTTGCATCGCTATCATTTTAAAACATCAAAAACGTGATAAAAACATTTGTAAATAAAAAATGACAAAAAAAATATTAAAAAAAATCTTAGTGTATTTTTTACACTAACAACTTTTTTACTATATTTGTAGAGTAATAAACGGAACGATGTTTGTTAACAAGTAAAAAGAAAAATCATTCTCGAAAAACTTTAAGTTTTGAAGAGGATTAAAGACAAAGCCTGGCTCATAACAGGTTTATATTTGGTTAGAAAAAAAGGAGACGCTTGGATGAGGTCTCCTTTTTCTTTATACAACTTTTTTAGAAGATCATTTATATCAAAATAGACATTAACACATTCCGGATATGAGTTGTAACGAAATATGATTAAACCTGAAAACCATCCTGCAAACTGAAAAGATCGTATGACATGTTACAGTATGTTTTTAAGGGGTTGATTAATTCATCAGGAAAATCAAAAGAAATGTTACCAGCACAACTTCAGCAGGTCAAAATAAAATCAGATCGGTAATGTTGTAGCGAAAATTGAATTAATTTTCAGCTGTAGTTAGTTCTAGTTCAATTAAAAAGCTTACGAAGAAATTAATTTTTGTTTATTGGCAATTTGATTCATCCAGGTGAATAATCTGGTTCGTGTTTCATCAAACGAAGAAATAGAATTCCAAATCTCTATGAAAGTGTATTCAAGAATCTGTTTAGACTTTATATCATCGTGCACCGTTCTTTTAATGTTTCCATAAATGGCACCTGAATATTGATGATACAACTCTTTAAATGCCACTTCATCATGATTCCTTAACCTGTTCAGGAAAAATTCATAATCTGAACTCCAAACTTTAAGGTTTGATTTTACCAGATGATCATGATCAGCAGAAAGAGGGATTGACAATTGCATTTTATAGCTTAATAATTTTATAACACCGTATTTTGAGGTTTGTTCTTTTCACATCTCATTTTCAAACAACTAACTGGAATACAGGATATAAATGTGATTTTTTCTGTAAATCGATTTGAAATGCCAATTATTAACCATGAATTATTCCCCGTGAATTGCCGATGATTTGTACATTTGCTTAAATATGAAATTTTTGATCTATATATTGAGTTTCGCGATACTCGGCCTATCCTGCATTACCTGCGAGGATGTCGTTTCTTTAGCCGCCAATTCATCAGAAATTTCCTCAGCAGCTGTAGAAAAGTCCAGCACTTCAGCAGATCAGGATAATTGCTCTCCACTATGCACCTGCAATTGTTGCGGACAGCCCTTATTAGTTTTTTCAATTGCTTCAATGGCAAATACATCAAAGCGACAAGCTCCTAAAGATAAATTGATCGCATACAATAACCAGTTTATTTCCAGTTACATCCAAAACATCTGGCAGCCGCCAAAATTGAGTAATTTTTATATCGGATAACCGATTTATTAAGGATCACAGGATCCATTTATTCAATTATAAACATTTCACATGCGAAAAATATTTTTATTGCTATGCGCCTTTGTGTGCATGGCCAGTGCTTATGCACAAAATTCACTCAGATTAACAGTTAAAGACAAAAAAGACAATACAGTTTTAGCCGATGCAACAGTTTTAGTGAAGGGCACCAATATCATCCTTAAAACTGCAACCGACGGAACCGCAAATTTGAATAGCATTCCCAACGGACCTCAAACGATATTGATACGAAATGTAGGTTTCGAAGAATATAAACTCTCTTTAAACTTTCCACTCACTCAAAATAAATCATTTGAAGTTTTGATGGAATCAGCCGAAGATGAATTGGAAGATGTTATTATCTCCTCAACCAGAACCAGCAGAAGCATCCAAAACACGCCAACCCGGGTAGAAACCATCGAACTGGAGGAAATTGACGAAAAAAGCAACATGCGTCCCGCCAATGTTTCGATGATTTTACACGAAAGTACGGGTATTGCTGTCCAACAAACCTCGGCAACAAGTGCAAATGCCAGCATCAGGATTCAGGGTTTAGACGGTAGATATACGCAACTTTTAAAGGACGGTTATGCCAGTTTTGGCAACTTCGCCAGCGGCTTGAGCATTTTAGAAATTCCACCGCTTGATTTGGCACAGGTAGAAATTATTAAAGGCCCATCATCCACACTATTTGGTGCAGGCGCCATTGCCGGCGTAGTCAATTTTATTTCACGGTCGCCGAGAGAGAAAGCAGACTTGAATTTTATCCTTAACCAATCGAATGTTGGCCAAACTAATGTGGGAGCTTTCAGTATGCAAAGAGGTGCAAAAATTGGATATAGTTTACTTGCATTGACCAATTTCCAAAAGGCTTATGATGTGGATCAGGATGATTTCACTGAACTTCCAAAAACGAAAGATTTCACCATTCACCCCAAACTATTCATTTACCCAAATGATAAGACTACAATTATTATTGGTAATGCGTTTACAAAAAGCGATCGTACAGGAGGCGATATTTTTGTAGTTAATAATGGTGTTGATGCCAATCATCAATACTTTGAAACAAACAATAGCACCAGAAATACGTCGACTTTAGATTTCAGTTATAAAACTGCTGAAAAAGATCTATTGAAAGTAAAAACCAGTTTTAACTACTTCAAACGTGGGATATCTATTCCGGCATATGTTTTCAATGGGGTTAATTACAACTCTTATACTGATTTAAGCTATCTCAAGACGCTGAAGAATCAGAGTTTAATTTTCGGGGCAAATGCCGTGTATGATAAATTTTCAGAAAGCAATCAACAACCACTTCTTAAAAAAGATTTTACTACCCGAACTGCCGGGGCCTATGCGCAACATACCTGGGATGTAACAGAAAATTTCAAATTAGAAAGTGGTTTGAGAATAGATTTTGTAAACTATTACAATACCAATTACAAGCAAAATGAGGTTTTCGTTTTGCCACGTGTTTCTGCTTTATATAAATTCGATGACCACTGGAGTTCGAGAATCGGCGGTGGCTTAGGCTACAAAACCCCTACCCTTTTTACTGAACAAACCGAAACTTTTCAGTATCAAAACCTCCTGCCATTGGCAAATGTTAAGGCTGAGCGGAGTTATGGCGGAACCGCTGACATCAACTACAAAACAAATATTGGTGATGACTGGTTGCTTAGCTTTAATCAAATGTTTTTCTTTACCCGAATTAATAATTCAACTATTCTTTTACAAAACAATAATGGCGATTTTTATTTTGGCAACACGAAAGACGCGGTACGGAGCCTTGGTTTTGAATCCAATGCGAAGCTAATATTTCATGAGTACTTTAAACTTTTTGCGGGTTATACTTTTACTGATGCAAAAGCGAATTACCTCCCAGTGATTCAAACCATAAGGCTTTTACCGAAAAGCAAACTTAATCTGGCGCTGCTTTATGAAAAGGAAAGCAACTTTAAAATGGGGCTGGAAGGCTATTTCACTGACAAACAATACCTTTACAACAACCAGCAAACCAACCCTTTTTGGGAATTTGGCTTTATGGCAGAAAAGGTTTTCGGAAAAATTTCTGTTTTCATTAACGCAGAAAACTTTACGGATACCCGGCAAAGCCGATATAAAAGCGTAGTGAACGGATCACATCTAAACCCTACTTTTGATGATATCTGGACGCACACAGAAGGCAGAACCTTCAATGGAGGAATTAAATTAAAGTTGTAATAATTAAATAAAACTTGCGAGTACAAAGAGTTATTGTATCTTTGCACCCTCCTTGGAAGCTTCCACTCCAAGGATTAAGAAAGCCTTTCAGCAATGAGAGGCTTTTCTTATTTTATCATTTAACACTTTTAAATACCACTAAGGCCAGTGGCGGAAGCGTGATCTCAATTGAATATTCTTGTCTGTTAAAACTCTCCGTTGATGGAACAATATCACCTCTATTATTGATTCCACTGCCATAATACACAATATCATCCGTATTGAAAATTTCTTTCCATTTGGTTTTAAATGGCACACCGATTCTGTAATTTTCCCTAACAACCGGCGTAAAGTTTAATGCGATGACCAAGGTGTCTTTAGCCTTTGGTCCTTTTCTCATAAATACAAAAACCGATTCGTTCGCGTTATCCGCATCCAGCCATTCAAAACCTTCATAGCTAAAATTGAAATGATACAGAGCTGGTTCCTTTCGATATAGGAAATTCAGGGCTTTCACCGTTTCCTGCATGCCTTTGTGAGGTGCATACTGTAGCAGATGCCAATCTAGCGACTGGGTGAAATTCCACTCATTGGTATCGCCAAATTCATTACCCATGAATAAAAGCTTGGCGCCCGGATGGGTAAACATGTATCCATAAAGTGCTCTCAGATTGGCAAACTTTTGCCATTCATCTCCGGGCATTTTATAAAGCATCGGCGATTTTCCATGCACCACCTCATCATGTGAGAAAGGCAACATAAAGTTCTCGGTAAAAGCATAAGTCATGCTGAAACTTAACTGGTGATGATGATGTTTTCTACCCAGCGTATCTACCTTAAAATATTTTAAAGTATCGTTCATCCAGCCCATCATCCATTTCATACCGAAACCTAAACCACCAGCATGTACCGGATGGGTAACGCCAGGATAGGTACTGCTTTCTTCAGCAATGGTTTGCACACCTTCAAAATTGCCGTAAACAGCAACGTTTAAGTCCTGCAAAAACTGAATGGCACCAAAATTTTCTGGTCCACCCTGATCATTGGTAGCTGCATCGCCGTCTTCTCTCGAAAAATTAAAATATAACATGGAAGCCACGGCATCAACCCGCAAGCCGTCGGCATGGTATTGATCGATCCAGAAGATGGCGTTGCTGATTAAAAAAGAGCGAACTTCGGGTCTGTCATAGTTGAAAATATAGGATTTCCAATCTGGATGAAATCCTTTACGCATATCTGCATGTTCATACAGGTGCGTTCCATCAAACTCATATAATCCGTGTCTATCGCCAGGAAAATGAGAAGGAACCCAATCTAGAATCACTGCAATGTTTGCTTTATGCAGTTCATCAATTAAATACATAAGGTCTTGAGGAGAACCATAGCGAGAACTTGCTCCAAAATAGCCTGTAATTTGATAACCCCAACTCGGAAAAAAAGGAAATTCCATCACCGGCATCAGCTCCACGTGTGTAAAACCCATTTCTTTAACATAAGGAACAAGCCTGCCAGCAACTTCTCTTGCCGTTAAAACTCGTTCCGGATTACCAGGGTCGCGTTCCCATGATCCTAAATGTATTTCATACACTGAAATCGGCTGATCCAAGGCATTCATCTTCGCCCTTTTAGAAAGCCAGGTTTTATCTTTCCAGGAATAATCGGTATCCCAAACCATTGAAGCCGTTTGTGGAGGATGCTCCCATCTTCGGGCATAGGGGTCGCCCTTTAAATGTTCCGACTCATCAAAACCTTTAACGAAATACTTATAAATGTCTCCTTTTGCCATGCCTGGTAAAAATCCCTCCCAAATGCCCGATTTGTCCCAGCGTTTGTTAAGTTGATGTGCATGATTATCCCACTGGTTAAAATCTCCAACTACGCTTACCCTAATGGCATTGGGGGCCCAAACCGCGAAATAAGTTCCATTTGTTTTTTCGACATTGATGAGGTGCGAACCTAATTTTTCATACAGCCGGAAATGCTTGCCAACTAAAAAAAGATCGATGTCGTAATCGGTAAACAAACTGTGTACCCAAACTGATTTACTGGTATCAACCTTGGCTATTGCTGTTTTTTTCTCTGAAACTTTTTTCGTTTTTGGCATGTGGATTTTGGCTAGATAAATGAAGCCCCAAATGCTAAACAACATTTGGGGCTAAAAGATTTACAGACTTAAAATCTGAATTTCACTAAAGGTTTTTAAACACTTGAAGTGTAAAATGTTTTGATCATCAGTATAAAAATCACTTACTTCTTTATTATCAACAATGATTTTTTTAACCTGGAATTTCAAGCCCATCACATTACAAACATAAAATTGATAATTTGGGGTATATAAGCCTTCAATACGTTGATTCACTTTAAATATTTGCTGATCAGCTTTCACCGTAAACTTTTTCTCCAGGTAAATATCCTGTTCAAAAGCAAAAGTATCGCCGTGATCCTCATACATGTAAGAGTTTACTTCGTAATCGCTTTGATAGATATTCAATACCACTTCCGTAATTGCTTTTTCATCAACATACTGCATCACCGGGTATTCCGGAATGACAGATCCGGCCCTAACGAACATCGGCATGCTGTCAATTTTAGCCTCAACGGTATATTCGTTTCCACCTTCTAAAACTTCGTTGGTCCAGAAATTGTACCAGGTTCCTTTAGGGAGATACACTTTTCTTGAAATTGCGCCTTGCTCTAAAACCGGACAAATCAACAATTTATCGCCATAACAAAATTCATCCTGGCGGAAACTGTTGCTGATATTTTCTTGCTCCAACATTACCAAAGGACGTAAAATCGGGAAACCATAACGGTGATGCTCCCAAAAAACTGAGTACAGGTAAGGCATTAAACGATACCGCAGCTCTATAAATTTACGGTTGATATCTTCAAAAAATTCGCCAAAACTCCATGGCTCACGTTCTGCAGTATCACCAGCAGAGTGGGCTCTCATAAACGGCGAGAAAGTTCCCAGCTGAATCCAGCGGGTAAATAATTCGCCATCAGGCTCGCCGCTAAAACCGCCAATATCTGTTCCACAGAAAGGAACGCCAGATACCGATAAACGTTGGCACTGAATATTCCCGATTTTCAAATGTTCCCAGGTAGCAATATTATCTCCGGTCCAAACACTGGCATAACGTTGCATACCAGAATAACCTGCACGGGTAATGGTAAACGGACGTTTATTGCGCATCAGTTTTTTCAAGCCTTCGTAGGTTGAACGAACCATCTGCATGCCATAAACATTATGCGCTTTGCGGTGCGAACCGCGGTAGCCGTCGTAATTGTGACGCACATCATTCGGGAAGGTGCCTGAACCAAACACTGCCGGTTCGTTCATATCATTCCAGAAACCAGCAACACCCATATCCACCAACTCCTCATACAATTTACCCCACCATTTTCTAACTTTAGGGTTGGTAAAATCAGGAAACTGGCAACGGCCTGGCCAAACATGGCCTTCCATAAAATAATCATCACTTCTTCTACAGAAGTATTTATTGTCTTTCCCTTCTTTGAAAACCCAATAATCGTCATCTACCTTAATTCCCGGATCAATCATCACAACGGTTTTGAAACCATCATCAGAAAGTTCTTTGATCATTTTGCGTGGATCAGGGAAATATTTTTTATTCCAGGTAAAGCAACGATAACCATCCATGTAATCGATATCCAGGTAAATGGCATCGCATGGAATTTTTCTATCTCTAAACTGCTTGGCAATTTCCTTAACTTTTGTTTCCGGATAATAACTCCAGCGGCATTGCTGATAACCTAAAGTCCATTTTGGAGGCATTGGGTGTGTGCCCGTTAAACTGGCATAACGTTTCACCACATCCATAATGTGCGGACCATGAATATAGTAATATTGCAGTTCGCCACCATCAGCCCAGAAACTGGTTTTACTTAAATCTTCACTACCAAAATCGAAATAAGATTTAAAGGTGTTATCGAAAAAGATTCCGTATGCGGCCTGATTGTGAAGACCAATATAAAATGGAATGGTTCGATACAGCGGATCCTGGTTCCAACCGAAAGAATAAGCATCGGTATTCCAGTTTTCGAAACGGCGACCGCGTAAATTGAAATTTCCGGATTTATCACCTAAGCCGAAAAAGTTCTCTTCGGGATGACATTTTTTGGTTGCATAAATGTAGTAACCGCCAAAATCGACATTCTCTTCCCAGTGCATGGAATTGGCCTCATCAACCATTACCAGATTGGTAATGTTATCAGAAAAAGATATATGGAAATTAGCCTTTTCGATTTTACAGGTTACAGAATGCGTGGATACTGTATAGTGATCTTCATGTTCCTGCATTTTAAAAACTGAAACTTTTTGATCAACCTCTGGGACAGCGTAAGAAAAATCATCCAGAAAAACACCGTGTGGTGCGAGGCGAACGCGAATAATCTCATCACTAACCACCCTAATTTCCACCTTGGCATCGCCATCAGAAAAATAAAAACGATTCCCCTCTTTTTTTACCTTTTTTACTGCTCCAAGATATTGTTTAACGATTGGCTTAACCGATATATCAACAGGATTATTTAAATGCTGAATCTCTTGTTCCTTCTCAATCAGGTCGTTTACCTCACTTGTCTTGTCGTTAGTATCTTCCATCCTTATTTATTCAAAATTTTAAATTAATTACCCTTAAAGTGGGATGTGCTTAAGAAAGTACTATAATACAAATATTTTATAAAACAGGGGGATTAAATTATAAATAAAAGCCCTCATTACTTTAAGGTAACGAGGGCTTCATGAAAGCGAATGTTTTAAATTTTTATGGATTAAAAGAGAATGCCAGGTAATAAATTGCACCTGCGGCAGGGTTACCGTAAGAAGTAATGTAATATTTGTTCATTACGTTCGATCCACCCAATTTGATTGATGATTTTACCGATGGGATTTTATAACTAACCTGTGCATCTAATGAACTGTAAGCCGGAACTTCTCCTGATGCAAATGATGAATTCCAGTAGAATTTATCTTGCCAGCGATAAGATAAGTTATAACCCACATTTTTAAAGATTTCTTTATTTCCAAAACCCAGGTTGAAACGTACTTTCGGCGTATTAAAATCATTAATATAATTCGCCGGAAGATCGCCAATTTGATTGTATGAAACATTACCACTGATGTTATAATTGCCAATCAGATAGTCCAGTCCTAAAGCTGCACCGTAAGAAGTTACTTCTCCTGCAGCATTTACCGGAACACCAAATTTAACAAAAGTTGGAGCCGCCAATGTACCTACATTCTGATAAACATCAACTGCCGTGATAAAGTCTTTATAGATGTTATAGTAGCCGTAAGCATCAACCAATAAATTTGGGAGGATTAATCCTTTATAGCCCAATTCATACGATTGAACACTTTCAGGACGAACGCCGCGATCATCAAAAGTGTATTGCTGTAATAAGGTTGGGTTTGGTGTGCCTGTAGCTGCTGAAGCTAAAAATGCCCGATAACTTACATCAGTAAAGGCTTTATTGCCATTTAAATTGTATTTGCCAAACATGATCTCAGGCAAACCACCAATTAAACGCTGAGAACCACCGCCCACAGATAAATCTATATACTGATTTTGGGTAGTTGGATTACGGTAACCGGTTTGATAAGAAGCCCTGATGTTGTTGTTTTTAGCTACTGTAAAAACCCCGGTGATACGTGGTGTAAAACGCCCTTCGAAGTTCATGCTTTTATCGTAACGGCCAGCAAAAGTGAACTTCACTTTATCATTAAATAGTTTTTTACCAATTTGTGCAAATGCACCATATTCATTAATATCAATTGATTCATTCAAATCGTTAAAAATTGTCCCTGCTGAATTTAAATCGTATAAACGGTATGAAGCACCCACCTGAAATTCTACCACATTGTTGAAGGCATTGGTAAAATTGTACATTCCCTCGTAGTGGTATAAATTCGATTTATCATCAAACTTAGCACCGTAAACACCCGTACCAAAATTTGTAGCACTGATATTGGTGTTCATGATATTTTGTTTAGCCGTTTCAAACTGCGGGCTACCTGGCTCAAACCTGCCTTGGTTAGCTACGCCTCTTGCTGTAACGTGTGCTGCCGCGTCACTTTGACCTGCTGCCCTTGCACCTACATAATTGCCGATATACTGTGGAAACCAGGTAGTGGATGGTTTTGAAACCTCATTAATATAACTTCCTAGGATAGATGAGATATAAGAATCACCTGAACGCTCCTGGGTAGTGTAACCTTTGATGGAGAAATCCTGTCCTTTAACCTCTAACTTGTACTGACCAATATTGAAATTACGCAACGAATAACGATCAGAACCGGTATAAACTGATGTTCCTGTTCCCCAGTTGGCTTGTGCCACAGCCTGAATGGTGTTGGTAATATTATAGTAAACTGCGCCTGATGCTTTCAATGATTTGGTATCATAATCAACCAGATTTTGTTCATTGTAACCAGTTCTTGAAACATTTTGATCAGGAATCAAATTTGCTTTTAATCCCACATAAAATGGAAGATAATTTTGAACTGCCGGACGCAATGCCGCTGGCAGCCCTGCTAAAAAACCCGTTTGCTGAGCAGCATTTGGAATGGCAGCACCAAAAGCACCATCCATTAGCGCCTTAATGTTCGGAATGGCACCCCCAGAACCTGCATTAATGCCTGAAATGGTTGCATTCTGAACACTCAACGCTACATTACGCATATTCTGGCTTACCTCATCTCCATAAACATTAATACCATCGTAATTGGTATCGCTGTTACGATCGCCTGATTTAAACATCCTTGCATTACGATCAAAGTTAGAATAGTTTGTACCCATCCAGTCTTTTGCTTGCAAAAATGAGAAAGCCGCTTTCACACCAAACTTATTATTCCACGATTTTGCCACACGAACATCCAATTGATTAAAAGGCTGAACACTTGAGTTATCATCGTTTACATGGTTAACACCGGTTTTATATTGAAAACTCGCTCCTTGATATTTGAATGGATCTTTAGAAGTCATCAATAAAGTACCATTAATACCACCTGCACCGTATAAAGCAGAAGAAGCTCCTGGTAAAAGTTCAACATTATCTACATCGAGTTCTGTAATCCCAACAATATTACCCACCGAGAAGTTTAAACCAGGTGCCTGGTTATCCATTCCATCGATGTATTGATTAAAACGGGTATTTCCGTTGGAGTTAAAACCACGGGTGTTGATGGATTTGAAGGTTAAACTCTGCATACTGCTTTCTACACCTTTCATGTTGTTCAAGGCATCGTAAAACGATGGCGCAGCAATTTCGCGAATGGATGCAGCGCTCATTCTTTCGATTGAAACCGGCGATTCTAAAATTCGCTCCGGTGTTCTTGATGCCGAAACTACCACATCACCACCTAAGGTAACAGCTGTTTCCAACTCGATATTAATTCCGGAAGTATTCCCCGTAACTTGGCGTTCTACAGTTCCATAGCCCACATAAGAGGCAACTAAGGTAAACGGAACTTTTGCGCTTGTTGTAAATGAAAAACTTCCATCGCCTGATGAAGCTGTACCACCGGTTTGCCCCTTAATGGTAACACTCACGCCGGCAAGGCCTTCTTTTGATTGCTTATCTTTAACGGTTCCACTAACCGTGATGTTTTGTGCATGTGCTGCAATATTTATCGCAAACACTAAAAATAACACATACAAGATCTGTGTAAAGTTTCTTCTCATAAATGATTAAAATTTGGTTAGTTGTATTATTAGTTAGGATAAACTTAAATGCTTTTTTCGAATTAAACAAATTATGTTTGCATAATAATTTCAATTCATTTTATAATTTTGATTGATAGTCAGTTTGTTGTATTTTCATCTCATAAAAATCAGCATTTTACTCGTAACTTAGTCAACTGATAGTTTTTAGCTAACCATTATTTATGAATAAAATTAAAGCGCTATTCTGTGTAGTTATCCCCATAGCCCTCGCCTTCTTATTTAATACGAAAATTGGTCAAAACCCTCCCCTTTTAAAGTTTTTGAATCCTTTTATGGGTTTTTGGCAAAATGCTGAAAACAATCATTTTATTTTTAACCATAAGGTGAAAATAAAAGGTGCTTTTGATAAGATTGAGATTGTTTTCGACGACCGGATGATCCCTCATATTTTTGCTCAAAACGACCACGATCTTTATCTAGCCCAGGGTTATGTTACGGCAATGCACAGGCTTTGGCAGATGGATTTTCAAACCCGATTTGCAGCTGGAAGAATTAGTGAAGTGGTTGGCGAAAAAGCCATCGAAGTAGATCGCTATCAGCGTAGAATGGGGATGGTTTATGGTGCTGAAAATTCGTTGAAAGGGATGATGGCCGATCCTAAATCAAAGGAAATGATCCTGGCTTATACTGATGGAATTAATGCCTATATCAAAACGCTTTCTAAAGCCAATTATCCGCTTGAATATAAACTACTTGATTTTAAACCTGAAAACTGGACACCTGTAAAATGTGCGCTTTTATTAAAGCAAATGTCTGCAGTACTGGCCATGGGTTCCGATGAGTTCTACATGACCAACATCCTTAAAAAATTCGGTCCTGAGGTGACTAAAGATCTTTTTCCCGATTACCCGTTTAGAGAAGATCCGATTATTCCGGTAGGAACCAAATGGGATTTTACGCCGCTGCCAACACCAAAAACACCTGAAAGTTTTACACAAGCCCTAACAGGAGAAGTGAAAACTAAAGAAAAAATTGAAGGTATAGGCAGTAACAACTGGGCTTTATCAGGTTCAAAAACAGCTTCAGGTTATCCCATTTTGGCAAATGATCCGCATCTGGATTTAACCTTGCCATCTATCTGGTACCAGATTCAGTTGCATGCGCCAGGCATTAACACCTACGGGGTTTCATTACCCGGTGCACCAGGTGTAATCATTGGTTTTAACCAGAAAATTGCCTGGGGTGTAACCAATGTGGCTGCCGACGTGCTCGATTTTTATCAGATTAAATTTAAAGATTCATCGCACAATGAATACTGGTATAACAATAAATGGAATAAAACTACCAGGCGATTAGAAACCATCAACATTCGTGGCCGTAAAACTGAGATTGATACCGTTTATTATACCCACCACGGTCCGGTTGTTTATTTCCAGAAACCAAAATACGGAAGAGCAGATAATGTGCCGGTTGGCGATGCCCTGAGATGGATTGCGCATGAAAAATCGAATGAGTTGATGACATTTTATCAGCTAAATCGTGGCAGCAATTATAACGATTACCGTAAAGCTTTAACTTATTACACTGCGCCGGCGCAAAATTTCGTTTTCGCCAGCATTGATAATGATATTGCCATTACGCCAAACGGTAAATTTCCATTGAAGTGGAAAGATCAGGGAAAGTTTATTTTGGATGGAACCGATCCGGCATACGATTGGCAGGGATGGATTCCGGCTGCTCAGAATCCAACGGTTAAGAATCCACCACGCGGTTTTGTAAGTTCGGCCAACCAATCATCTACCGACAAAACTTATCCATATTACATCAATTGGGAATTTTCACCCTATGAAAGAGGAAAACGCATCAACGACAGGTTAGGTGCGATGAGCAAAGCGACGATGGATAGCATCAGACTCATGCAAAGCGACAATTACAGCATTATGGCTCAAAATCTGGTTCCAGCCATAGTGCCTCTGCTAAATAATGAAAGCTTAAACGCCACCCAGAAGGAAGCTTTAAGTTATGTATCCAAATGGAACAAACGTTACGATGCGGATGAAATTGCGGCCAGCATTTTTGAAATCTGGACCAAGCGCTTATCCTTTAATATCTGGAATGATGAATTTGTAGTTAAAGGCATTCCCATGCGTTATCCATCCAGAGATCGCACTGTAGAAATGATCTTAAAGGAGCCGAATTCCAAATGGTACGATAATGTGAATACCAATCAAAAAGAATCACTTGCTGATCTGGTAAATGAAGCATTTAGATACAGCTGCGACAGTTTAGAGCGCAGGTTTGGCCCGATTAACAGAGATTGGAGATGGAGTAATGTGAAACAAACCAATGTACCTCACTTAGCAAAAATCCCGGGAATGGGTTCGAAAGTCTTACAAATCGGGGGAGCGAAAAGCACGATTAATGCCATCAGCGAAACCAATGGACCTTCATGGCGTATGGTGATTGAATTGGGTAAAACCCCAAAAGGTCATGGCGTTTATCCAGGTGGCCAATCTGGAAACCCAGGAAGCAAATTCTACGATAACATGGTAGATACCTGGGCAAATGGTCAATTGTACGACTTATTTTATATGAAAAGTGCCGATGACCAGTCGGGCAAAATAATCTCTCGTTTAAAAATTTCAAAATAGCTTAACATGGTTTTCATCGTTATACTGATAATTTGTTTCTTTCTTCAAATGATTGCACCTTGGTGGGTGATCGTTGTAATTTCATTTGCTACCTGTGGCATCATTGGCAAAACAGGGAAAATCGCTTTCTGGCAATCGTTTTTTGCCATCTTTTTATTGTGGATTGGTTATGCCTTATTTAAAAGTTTACCTAACGATAATGTGTTGGCAGGCCGCGTTGCGGTGATGACAGGCATTAAATTGTGGTGGGCTTTGCTTTTAGTTACCGGAATTTTAAGCGGATTGGTTGCAGGCATTAGTGGTTTTTGTGGTTACCATTTCAGAATGGCCATGCTTGCTAAAAAAACTGACGAGAAAATAGCATAAGGCTTCGTACTTTTGCACTACAATGCTTAATCAGGAAGATTTATTCGCTATAAAGACTGCAGAAGAGTTTAGTGCTCATGCCCTTTCCATTTTTAAACATCAGGCAAAACATTGTCAGGTCTACGGAGAATACATCCATCATTTAAAAATTGATGTTGATCAGGTAAAAAAGATGGAGCAGATTCCGTATTTACCGATCGGTTTCTTCAAAACACATACCATTTTAAGCAGCCAAAACCCCGTTGAAGTTACCTTCAGCAGTTCGGGCACCACAGGCATGGTACAAAGCAGTCACCACGTTACAGATGTTAGCCTATATGAGTTAAGCTATTTAAAGGCATTCGAATATTTTTATGCTGAAGTAACTGATTATTGCTTCCTTGCTTTACTCCCATCCTACCAACAGCGCTCAGGTTCGTCATTAATTTACATGGTAAATGACCTGATTGAAAAAAGTGGTCATCCGCAAAGCGGTTATTTTTTGTATAACCACAAAGACCTTTTACAAACTTTGCTGGCTTTGAAAGCAAAAAAACAACCTACAGTATTAATTGGGGTAACTTATGCCCTGCTTGATTTTATTGAACAATTTGAGATTGATTTCCCTGAATTAATTGTGATGGAAACCGGCGGTATGAAAGGTAAACGCAAGGAAATGGTTCGTGAAGAATTACATGAGCAATTAACAAAGGGCTTTGGTGTACCAACCATTCACAGTGAATACGGCATGACCGAATTGCTTTCCCAGGCCTACTCTTTAGGTGATGGTGTTTTCAATTGCCCCAATTGGATGAAGGTTTTAATTAGAGACACCAATGATCCGTTAAGTTTAATTCATAATGGCAAAACCGGAGGAATTAATGTTATTGATTTGGCGAATATCAATTCCTGTTCATTTATTGCTACACAAGATTTAGGCAAAATTAACCCAGATGGAAGTTTTGAAGTTTTAGGCAGGTTTGACAATGCCGATATTAGAGGTTGTAATTTATTGGTGCAGTAACTTACAGCAACCGGTTATCGAAACTAAAAGGTTTGATTTCTAAAATTTTAATGTTTTCTGCCAGCGGATGACTGACGTTCATTAAGAAATTGAATTCATCTGCAATGAGAGCTGAAGGCACTTTTAGCAATAAGTGTTTGTTTGTTTTTACAAATTCATCGCCGATCCTTTGCAATTCAAAAGATGATGGATAGGATCTCCAGTTTTTAGGAAGTTGATTGACGTTGCAAACCTCAATACTTTCATCACTAAGTTCAAAAATTGTTAAGCATAATTGATTTGTATCGCTAATGTTATCTATGTTGGCTAATACCTCCAGGGCCGCCAATGCCCGGTTTTCTGCCATGTAGTGCATTGGTGTACCAATGGAATTCCATCGGCCACCAAACATTTTAGCACCAGTTCCGCTGCTATATTTAGCATATTTACAATTGCTAATGCGATATAAAATCATTTAACTAAAAACACCGTATTCTATCCTACCTAGAATTTGTAAAACCATTTCGAAACCAATGCTGGTATCTAATAAAGCTAAGGGAATTTCATTATTCAGTGCTTTGTTAGGATGCCTAACCCAGGAATTAAACGCCTTTGTTGTACCCAGAACTTCGATGCCGCGTTCGTATAATTTCGCCAGTGCAATCGCTCGATCTGCATATTCCGTTTTAACGAGGGTATCTGCTGTGTAACGCTGTAACGTTCTATCTGAAATATGTAAAATGCCGGCAATTTCCTCCATGGTTAAGGAAATTTGTTGCGCCAAAGCTGTTAAAGATTTCTTTGCGATCCCTTTTCGGGCAAGCTCGAGCAAGTCAAAATCAGAAGGATTTGAATACTGACTTCCCATCATGGCAACCATAGGGGTGTAATTAACACCTCTGTACACTACCATTGGTTCCGCTGCATTTTTTAAATCATCAACTTTCTTTTTCATATCAGACAAATATACTCAAATATATACATTTTGTCTGATTTAGAAAAGACTACAAAAAAAATCCCAATCGATTTGACCGGGATTTTATCATTGAAATTTTAATACTATTCGGCTATGAGTAAGAAATAATTTTTCTTTCCTTTTTGAACCACTATGAATTGATCATTAATCAAATGATCAGCATTGAATACCTGAGTAGCCTCAGCCACTTTTTCTTTATTTACTGATACGCCACCGCCCTGGATGAGTTTTTTAGTTTCTCCTTTTGATGGAAATACCGATGCTTTTTCAGCAAGCAAAGTTGCGGCATCAATTCCAGCTGCCAGTTCGGTTTTAGAAATTTTAAACTGTGGAATACCTTCGAACATTTCTAAGACCTGCTTTTCAGCTAAACTTTTCAAAAACTCCAGCGATCCGTTTCCAAAAAGAAATTCAGAGGTTTTGATAGCCGTTTCAAGCGCTTCAACACAATGCGTTTTGATGGTGATATCTTCCGCCAATGCTTTCTGTAAAATACGCAAATGAGGCGCTGCATCATGTTCAGTTTCCAAAGCTTCAATCTCTTCTTTGGTTTTTAAGGTAAAAATTCTGATCCACTTTTTCACATCATCATCAGAAGCATTTAGCCAAAACTGGTAATATTTGTAAGGTGAAGTTTTTTCAGGATCTAGCCAAACTGCACCACTTTCGGTTTTCCCAAATTTGGTTCCGTCTGCTTTTTTTATAAGTTGGGTAGTAATGGCATAAGCTGTTCCCGCATCTTTTCTTCTGATGAGCTCTGTTCCGGTAACAATGTTCCCCCACTGATCTGAGCCACCCATCTGAACCAGGCAGTTTTCATTTTTCCATAAATGATAAAAATCGTAACCCTGAATCAACTGGTAACAAAACTCCGTAAACGATAATCCCGAATCACCTTCCAAACGTCTCTTTACGCTATCTTTCGCCATCATGTAGTTCACGGTGATGTGTTTACCTACATCCCTGATAAAGGTAAAAAGGTTCATATCTTTAAACCAATCGGCATTGTTAACCATTACAGCACCATTGCCACCATCTTCAAATTTTAAGAACTTGGCCAGTTGCGTTTTCATTCCCTTAAGATTGTGTTCAATCATTTCTGGAGTTTGGAGATTACGCTCATCAGATTTTCCCGATGGATCGCCAACCATTCCAGTCGCACCACCAACTAAAGCAAGAGGTTTATGCCCGGCTTTCTGGAAATGAATTAAAGTCATGATTTGCGTTAAATGGCCAACGTGCAATGAATCGGCAGTCGGATCAAAGCCAATATAACCAGAAGTCATACCCTCTTTTAATTTTTCCTCCGTATTCGGCATAATATCATGCAGCATGCCACGCCACCTTAACTCTTCAACAAAATTCGTCATTGTACAAACACTTTTATAATATGCCTGCAAAGATAAAATTTTAGCTTAGTTTAAAGCAAATTAGTTGGCAACGGTAAACCAGGTTATAAAATCAGCCTTGGCGGTATTAAAATCAGCATGTCCAATCAGGCAATTCAGTGCACCATCACTTCTAATGGCCTGGTTTGGCACCCCCGCATTATTCAGCCAATTATCACAAAGTTTATTAATAAGCGCAACTTCTTTATCTTCAACTGCATCCATATCCATGGCATTTAAGGTAGCGTATTCATCTTTAGTAATGCCGGGAGGTAAATCCCAATATTTACCAGTAGCGTCATTAATCAGCATTGGCCGTAAAACAGGATTCATCCTTATAAAATCAACAGGTTTTGCGGGCATGGCTGAATTTAAAATCATATAAGCTACAAAGGCCGCGGTATCGGGTGGATCATTTAAAATACTGGTTCCCATTTTTTGAATATCCTGTATCAAACCAGGTTCTTCATGTTTGGCTTTTAATTCACTGTACCTCGTCGGGATTTCCTCATCGTACTGCAACTGCGAAACTGTGCCTGTACCGATAGAAAGCACCTGAATATGTTCAATTTGATATTGCTGACGGTTGCAGATGGCCTCTGTTACAGCAGCCAGAACCGGATTATTATTACCGGTTACCCCACCATCCCAGTAATATTTTAATTTATTATTTACCTTAAAGGTAGCAGGCTCATTGAAATAGTTTACAGGAGCCGTACTCGAAGCATGAATGGCATCAACAAGGCTCACCAAACAATCAGAGGGTGTTTGCACAATCGGAGGAAGATTTTTAAGTTTTCTTTCGATTACTGAAGTAGATGCCATACTATCGCAATCAGTCCTGAACATCTCTGCCCTGTTTCGGTAGTAATCATACCCAATAATCAAAAACTGGGTTTTAACTTCACTATTGATGGCAACGTGTTTGGGAACATGCATTAAATCAATCTGCGATATTTTTGGCAAAATTTCTTTTAATGCCTTGTGTTTTCTTTTGGTGGCATACTTTGCCCCAATTTTGAATAATCTGGCGGCGCTTGATAGTAAACTTTTCTCCCAAAAACTCAACCTGGAGAATACCCTGCTTCTTAATTTTTCATCACCGAATATCTTTTCGATTTCAGATAAACGAAGATTTTCAGCCATTGCCGCGGCTACCAAACTGCCACCACTATTGGCGGCTACCAGGTCAAACTTGGCTAACACTTCATGCCCGGTTGGGTCAGGATTATTGAAAGTTTCCGCAAAAAGTTTACGCAAACATTTTACTTGAATCAGCGCCCAGGATCCACCTCCATCTAAAGACAGGATCCTGTAGGTTTTTGAATTAGGCATGACGGGTTTGTTAGGGTAATTAAATTTATAAATAATTAGTTTACAAAACAATACGATTTTCCGACCTAATATCCACTACTTGGAGTTTTTAGGCAAGAAAGAAAACATTAACTTGTGCCATGAACTTTTTGTCTCATTACTACTTCGATAAATCAACTGATGATGCCAATGTGGTTATGGGAATTGTGCTGCCAGATTTAATCAAAAACGCATCGAAGGAAGCAAATTTATATCCTCAAAAAAATGAATTTCTTTTTCATGGTAATCCTGATGAAGAATCGCTTTTAAAAGGCTGGAAAAGACATTTACAGGTTGATTTGCTTTTTCACTCTTCCCATTTTTTTTTCGAAAAAACAACGGCACTTAAACACCTCATCAAACCAGTGGTAGAAGGAACACCTGTTCGACCTTCATTTCTTGCCCACATAGGTTTAGAGCTTTTACTGGATCATTTGCTTGTTGAACATAACCGGATTCAGGTCAACCATTTTTATGAAAAACTGGTTGCTGTAAAAAAGGAATCGCTTGCGGATTTCCTGGAGCATTGTGGTTTAAAAGATCAAGCTGTTTTCTTTAAGTTTCTTGACGGATTTATCGGCAGTAAATACCTGTTGAGTTATCAAAAACTGGAAAATATCAGTTGCGCCCTCAACAGGATTTGCATGCGCTTATGGCCTGAGACTTTAAGTGAAAAACAATTAGAGTCGCTAACATTTGAGTTATCGATTTTTAAAACTGTATTGGAAAAGGATTTTATGGAAATTTTTGAGGAAATTGAGGGAAAGTTGGTATGAGAGCATTAATTTTATTTTTATTTTTTGGCATTGGTATCCATAAAAATCAATCAGTAGAAGAAACATATCAATTTAAACCACTATTAAATCATAAAAATGCTTTACAAGAATCAAAACAGAATAAAAAATTAACACTGCTCTACTTTTCAGCATACGGTAGTGTTATTTGTGAAATGATGAAGGAAAATGTCTTTGGTGATGCAAATATAAAAAGCTTGTTAAAGCAAAAATATTGTTCTTTTAAGGCGATGGTAGATGATAAGACACCAATCCCCAAAGCCGAGCAGTATATCTCCAAATTAGACAAAAAGCCGGTTCTAACTGTGGGAGCAAGATCAATTGATATTCAAGTTTCAGTTTTAAAAACCAATATTCAACCATACTTTGTTATCATTGATGAAAACGGAAAGCAAATCAGACACCTAGTTGGAAAAACAAATGCTAAAGATTTCTTAAAATTTTTAGTTGGCAAATAAGCACTTTTTTAACCCTCCAAATTTCAGAATTAGCAAAATACCTATTTCTCTTTTTTATATTTGCTCCTATGTCGCTATTTGCAATAAAAGAAGAAATGGATGCACTGGTTGCCGAGTTGAACCAGCACAATTATAATTATTATGTTTTGGCGATGCCAACCATTGGCGATTATGAGTTTGATAAAAAGTTAAAGCATTTAGCCGATTTAGAAAAAGCAAATCCTGATTTCGCCGACCCCAATTCTCCTACCCAGCGTGTTGGTGGCGACATTACCAAAAACTTTATTACCGTTCAGCACAAATACCCGATGCTTTCATTGGGTAACACGTACAATGAACAAGATCTCCGCGACTTTGATGAGCGTATTCGCAAAGCCATTGGCGATAATTTTCAATATGTGTGTGAACTCAAATTTGACGGACTATCGATCAGTTTGACTTACGAACATGGAAAACTAGTTAGAGCAGTAACCCGTGGTGATGGTACCAAAGGCGATGACGTAACCAATAACGTTAAAACTATCCATACTATTCCGCACCAAATTAAAACTGAAAAAGCACCCGAGCACTTCGAGATACGTGGTGAAATTTTTATGCATAAAGCTGCATTTTTGCGCTTGAATGCTGCACGTGAAGAACTGGGTGAAATTGCTTATGCAAATCCACGAAACTTTGCTTCAGGAACGATAAAAATGCAGGATAGCAAAGAAGTGGCAAAACGCCCTTTGGATGGATTTATCTATTTTTTATACACCGATAAAAACGAATTCAAAAACCATTGGGACAGCTTAAATGCTGTGAAAGATTGGGGGTTCCATGTTTGCGAGCACAATCGCTTGGTGAATAACATCGATGATGTATTGGCATTCATCCATCATTGGGAAACTGAACGTTTTAAATTAAGCTATGATATTGATGGTATTGTAATTAAAGTAAATAGCTATGCGCAACAACAGGAGCTCGGTTTTACGGCCAAATCTCCACGTTGGGCAATTTCATATAAATATAAAGCAGCTGAAGTTGAAACAGTTTTAGAAAAAGTAACTTACCAGGTTGGCCGTACAGGTGCCGTTACGCCGGTGGCCAACTTAAAACCTGTACTATTGGCCGGAACAACGGTTAAAAGAGCCACACTACATAATGCTAACGAGATCGAAAGATTAGACTTGCATGAAGGAGATACGGTTTTTGTAGAAAAAGGCGGAGAAATCATTCCGAAAATCATCAAGGTGAATTTAGAGAAGCGGCTAGCTGGGTCAGTTAAAGTACATTATTTGCGCAATTGTCCGGAATGTGGAACCGAACTGATTAGAAAAGAAGGAGAAGCGGTCCACTACTGCCCAAATGATGAGGGCTGTCCGCCGCAGATTGTGGGTAAAATTCAGCATTTCATTAGTCGAAAAGCAATGAATATTGATGGATTGGGTGATGAAACCATTGAAACATTTTACAAACGAGGCCTGATTAACCACATCAGTGATTTATACACTTTGTATCAAAAAGCTGATCAGTTAAAAGAAATCGAAAGATTCGGAGCACGATCTATTGAAAACATGCTTGCAGGAATTGAAAAATCGAAAGAGATGCCTTTTGAAAAAGTTCTTTTTGGATTAGGCATTCGATATGTTGGTGAAACTGTTGCCAAGAAATTAGCTGCCGGAGTGAAGAATATTGATAAACTCTCGACTGCCACTGTAGAAGAACTGATTGCCATTGATGAGATTGGGCAACGTATTGCCGAAAGCATTGTTGAATATTTCTCAAATCCTGAGCATTTAAGACAGATAGAATTATTAAAATTAGCAGGATTGGCTTTTGAAATTGAAGAAAAGGTAATTACACTTGATAGCGATACACTTATTGGAAAAACATTCGTAATTTCGGGCGTTTTTGAGCAATACAGTCGCGAGGAGTTAAAAGATCTTATTGAAGCCAATGGCGGAAAAATTTTAAGCAGCATTTCTGCAAAACTAAATTTCCTTGTTGCAGGAGATAACATGGGTCCTTCAAAACTAGAGAAAGCTACAAAGCTAAATATTCCAATCATTAGTGATACGGAACTTTTAGCAATGATACAATAGAAATGAATGAATGATAGATTTAGTGAATGACAGAATATGAACATTCATTCATTCCGTCATTCAAAATTCAATAATAACAACATATAATGAACAAATTTCAGGGTACAGGGGTAGCATTAGTTACGCCCTTTAACACAGATGGATCAGTTGATTATAACGGTTTAAAAAACCTGATTAATCATTTGGTGGAAGGAGGAATTGATTACCTCGTTTCTTTAGGCACAACCGGCGAAACCGCTACAATGACTAAGGAAGAGAAGAAGAAGGTGTGGGCATATACCGCTGAAATTAATGATAACAGATTACCTTTAGTTGCAGGAATTGGCGGAAACAATACCTTAGCCGTTGCCGAGGAAATGAAAAATTTCGATACAAATGGCTACAGTGCAATTCTATCGGTAAGCCCCTACTATAACAAACCAACACAAGAGGGAATTTACCAGCATTACAAATACCTGGCAGAGGTTTCTCCACTAGATTTAATGTTGTATAACGTTCCTGGAAGAACAATGAGTAACATGAGTCCTGAAACGACTTGCAGGCTTGCCCATGACTTCAAGAATATCATTGCAACTAAGGAAGCATCAGGAAGTTTTGATCAGTTTAATCAGATTATGAGAGATAAACCTGAAGGCTTTCTACTGATCTCCGGAGATGATCCTGTTACGCTACCAATGATGGCTTTGGGCGCATCAGGCATTATTTCTGTCATTGGAAATGCATTGCCTAAACAGTTTTCAGATATGGTGAGATTGTGCATGGCTGGCGATTTTAAAGGTGCTACACCGGCACATTTAAGTTTGGTAGAATTTACCCGTTTGGCTTTTGCAGAAGGCAATCCGGCAGGAATAAAAGCTGCTTTAAAACAATTGGGTATATGTGGAGATACAGTGCGTTTACCGTTAATTAAAGCCTCATCATCCTTAGAGCAAGCTATTGCGCTAGAATTGGAAAAACTAAGCCAGCCAGCATAAACTGCGCTAAAAAATATTCGGTTTTCTTTCCGATGAAAAACAGGTTAAACTTTTGCGACACATCGCATTCGTATTGACCTGTTTTTTTGTGGGTAATTGAAAAATTACAAATTTTCAAAACCATAAGGATCAACAGATTACAAGTTTGGAAATTGCGCTATTGAGTATAGCCAATGTTAACGAAACAAAGATAATGATACAGGCATCATTATTGAATCGCGATCACTACACACAAATTAAACATCATGAGAAAATTATTTATTGTAACCCTGGCAGGTATCTTGCTGGGCTGCAAAGTTCCTGCTATTGTTCCAATCGGAACAACGGAGACAACTTTTAAGCAATCAAAGAAAACAGCAGAACTGGTTTCGGCTTCAGCTGATGGAAATAAGATCTATCGCGTTTCAAGACGAACTTTTGATTCCATTAATGCACCGTATTTTTCCTTCTACTATTTTTATAATGGTAAGTTGGTACGCTATGAGCAATCAGAGCGAAGCGATGATTACAAATTTATCCTGTAAACAAGAAAGTCCCGATGCATATCGGGACTTTCCTTTTATAAATATCTTTAGGTTTAAGCTTTGTTTTTAGTATCCTGCACTTCTAAACGAATGGCTTGAGCCAAGTTTTTTAAATCCTGCATGCCTTTACGAACTCTGGTTCCAGCAGCGCTGTTTCCTTTGTTATAAAACTTGTCTGCATCAGCTTCCAAAGCTGCAACTAAACTTTTTACTTCTTCAAATTTTTTCATTTTTTTAGTACTCCTATAATTTTAAAGGTTTGAGTTTTAATTATCTAACTCTAATTTAAACTGTTTGTTGTATAAACAAAAATTTTTAGCAGAATAAAAAGATGCCTTTAAAGCGTTTTTTTCCACAATTAAACGATTTATGAACACCTACAACTGCCAAACAACAAGCAAAACACTATAAATGAGGTGATTAAAAAATTTAAGAAATAAAAAAAGCCCTTTAAACTAGATTAAAGGGCTTTACAAAAATATGCTTATTTATTATTATACAATCGCGAATTGATTCTCCTTGTAATAGCCATTTTCAAGCTTTTCAGATACTTCACTGAATGCATCTAATGTACGTTGTACATCTTCAAGTGTATGAACAGCAGTAGGAATTAAACGCAATTCTATCATTCCTTTCGGAATAACAGGGTAAACCACTATCGAACAAAAAATACCGTAGTTTTGGCGTAAGTCGAAGGTAATAGCGGTTGCATCCGTTAATTCTCCTTTTAAAAACACAGGTGTAACTACTGAATCTGTCACCCCTAAATCAAAGCCACGTTCACGCAAGCCCTTTTGAAGTGTCATTGCAATTTCCCAAAGTTTATCTTTAAGCTCAGGTTTGCTTTTTAACAACTCTAAACGTTTGATCAATCCTTTTACCATTGGCATAGGCAATGCTTTAGCAAAGGTTTGTGAACGCATATTGTACCTTAAGAAATTGGTAATCTCCTCAGTAGAAGCTACGAAGGCACCAATTCCAGCCATCGATTTAGCGAATGTACCGAAGTAAACATCAATACCTTCAATACAATCCTGCGCTTCATGTGTTCCGGCACCAGTTTTACCCATTGTTCCAAAACCATGTGCATCATCAACCAAAATACGGAAATCGAATTCTTTTTTCAGATCTACAATTTCTTTAAGCTTACCTTGCGCACCACTCATACCAAAAACGCCTTCGGTGATTAATAAAATACCACCGCCAGATTCGTTGGTTAGTTTGGTAGCTCGCTCTAGCTGTTTACGGGCGCTTTCGATATCATTGTGTTTATAAACAAAACGTTTCCCCATGTGCAGACGTAAACCATCGATAATACAGGCATGAGATTCAGCATCATAAACGATTACGTCGTTCCGATCTACCAAGGTATCAATAATGGAAACCATCCCCTGATAACCATAGTTTAACAAAAACGCATCTGGCTTACCTACAAACTCGGCAAGTTCCTGCTCCAGTTGTTCGTGATATTTTGAGTTACCGCTCATCATACGGGCACCCATAGGGTAAGCCATACCAAATTCGGCAGCAGCATCAGCATCTGCTTTTCTGACTTCTGGGTGATTGGCCAGGCCTAAATAGTTATTTAAACTCCAAACCAAATGCTCTTTTCCTTTGAATTGCATGTGTGGTGCAATTTCTCCCTCTAATTTTGGAAACGAGAAATACCCATGAGACCATTTCTGGTGTTGACCAAGTGGCCCCATGTGCTTTGCTATCTTATCAAATATATCCAATGTATTATGTGTTTTTTATAATAAATTTTTGCGAATTTACGGTTTATTCGTCTTAAAATCAACCAGATTAATCTGCTGGCTGTCAATTAAGATTTTTTAACAATCTAAATTTATGCTAAAAAAGCCCCGAGGATTAATCGAGGCTTTATAATTATATTTGGTTTGATCTAGTCAACATTATCATGTAAGAAAGAATTGTTTGGTCTAATCTCTGTACCGCCATCCTGATCATTACTTAATGTGAAACGACTTACTTGCGATTCAGACGAATGTTGAACCTGTTGCAACTGCATTTGCTTGCGCTTATAAGCAGGCTCATTTTCTAACTCCTGTAAACCATTGGTGGTACGCAATTTCATACTCAAATCTTTTAAACGTAAGATACGTTCTTTAGATTTTTTCAATTGCTCCTCCATCGATTCATCATTTTTATCATCATCTAAACCAACAACAGGCATCTCAGGTTCTGGCTCAGGCGTAGGCGCAGGTTGTACAACCGGTGTTTCGAAAACAAAATTAGTTTCAGCTAATTTAACTTCGAATTCATATCCAGTTTCCTGAGGCTCTTCTACCTGTGGTTCTTCCTCTATTAGAGTATGGCGAATGACATTATTTTCTGGTTCCTGAACTTTCTGGGCTTCTGCTTTTGCAAACATTCCACCAAAAAGATCTGCTTGTGAAACTTCTTCTTTCGCTTTCATCACAGGCTCGTAACTTGGCGCAGCTTTTGGCTGTATAAAAGAGTTTACTGGCTCCACCGGACGAACCAATGGTGCTTCTTCAGGTGTTAACAGAGAGATTTTTTTCTTGTTTTTTTCCTCGTGAACACGTTCTTCTGAAGTTTGGAAACCTGTAGCAATAATGGTTACAGACAATTTATCTTCCAAAGATTCATCCGTACAGTTACCCCAGATTAAATCAGCAGATAAACCTGCCTTTTCCTGAATGTAATCTGTAATAATAGAAACCTCATCCATAGTTACCTCACGGGCACCAGAGCTGATGTTCAATAAAATATAACGGGCACCTTCAATTTCATTATCTTTTAATAAAGGAGAAGCTAATGCACCTTCAACGGCTTGTAAAGCACGGTCATCACCTTCAGCAGCGTGACTACCCATGATGGCTACACCACTCTCTTTCATTACGGTGCGCACATCTTTAAAATCTACGTTTATATAACCCGGAACTGTAATAATCTCTGCAATACCTTTTGCAGCCGTTGTTAAGATATCGTCAGCCTGGCCAAATGCAGAACCTAAGGTTAGGTTACCGAAAATCTCACGTAATCTATCATTAGAAATCACCAGGTAAGAATCTACGTACTTTTTAAGTTCTTCCAATCCTTCATCAGCCTGAAGCCTACGTCTTTTTCCTTCGAAAGAAAAAGGCGTGGTTATAATTGCAACCGTTAAAATATCAAGTTCTTTAGCAGCTTTGGCAATAATTGGAGATGCACCCGTACCTGTACCGCCACCCATTCCTGCTGTAATAAAAAGCATTTTGGTGGTACTGCCCAGCATGGCTTTAATATCATCAATATTCTCTATTGCTGAGTTTTTTCCAACTTCAGGGATAGATCCAGCACCCATTCCTTCAGTTAAACTAGCACCTAATTGCACCTTGTTAGGGATAGGACTAGACTCTAAAGCCTGCGCATCTGTATTACAAATAATAAAATCTACACCAGTAATACCCGACAGGTACATATGGTTTACTGCGTTGCCGCCACCGCCTCCAACACCAATTACTTTGATGATTGATGACTTATCTTTTAACATTTCGAACTGCATATCTTTATGAATCAGTTGTTTAAAAAGTTTTAAATTCTGTTCATTACTCAACGTAATATTAACACTTTTTCAACAGACGTTTTCCACAAGTGTTAAGAATGTGGAAAACTCATCTTTTGTTGAAAAATAACTTAGCTTTTTAGATAATCTTCATCGCTAACATTCATATCATCCTGAATGAAAGTTTTAGTTTTAGCCAGTAACTTATCAAATAAACCTGGTCCGCGTTTTTCTTTTTCTTTAACGGTTTTTGGTTTTTCTACAAATACGCCCGGCTGTTTCATTTCCTCAATCAGTTCTTCAGCTTTCTGAATTCCTTTAATCAGCAAGCCAACACTGGTAGCATACATCGGGCTTTTTAAATCATCATAAATCGCCTTTGGCATGTCTTCGTATTTAGATAAGTGTTCATTTGGATAGCCAATACGACAATCTAAACCAGTCACATATTCAACTGCCTGAGACAAATGCTTCAATAAAGCACCACCACCCGTAATTACGATTCCACCAATTAGTTTTTTCTCATATCCTGAAGATTTGATTTCGTAGTAAACATGTTCGATGATCTCTTCCATACGGGCCTGGATAACATAGGCCAGATTTTTTACAGAGATTTCTTTTGGCTCGCGACCACGAAGACCCGGAACACAAATGATTTCGTTTTCTTTGTTTTCTTCCGCTAAAGCTGAACCGAAACGTGTTTTTAAAAGCTCAGCCTGATTACGCATGACAGAACATCCTTCTCTGATATCTTCGGTAACACTGTTTCCTCCGAACGGGATCACAGCGGTGTGGCGAATAATTCCCTCGTGGAAAATAGCAATATCTGTAGTACCCCCACCAATATCAACCAATGCAATACCAGCTTCTTTTTCTTCATCGCTCAACACCGACTCAGAAGATGCTAATGGCTCAAGAATCAAATCCTGAGTTTGTAAACCCGCATTGTTTACACATTTGATAATATTTTTTACTGCAGTAACCTGACCAGAAATAATATGGAAGTTAGCCTCAAGGCGTACCCCAGCCATACCAATCGGATCTTTAATACCTGGTTCATTATCAATTGTAAATTCTTGTGGCAATACATGAATAATCTCCTCACCCGGAGGCATTACCAGTTTAAACATATCATCAATCAACTTGTCGATATCTTTTTTACCGATTTCGTTGTTTAATTCTCTTCTTGTTAAAATCCCTCTGTGTTGCAGGCTTTTGATGTGTTGCCCTGCAATCCCCACATTTACCACCTGTATTTCTACATTGGATTGTCCGCTTGCCACTTCAACTGCCTGAGCAATGCCCTGAACAGTTTTTTGAATGTTAGAAACCACACCTCGTGTTACACCTGCCGATTCCGCCTTTCCTATTCCTAAAATTTCTATCTTACCGTGTTGGGTTCTACGACCAACGATAACACATATTTTTGTAGTACCGATATCCAATCCTACTACAATGGGCGACTGACTGGTAAATTTTGCCTTGTCCATATTCGTTAATTTTGTTGAGTTTTATATTGTTTTTCTAGGGATCTGATTTCTTTTTCTCTTTCTAACTTTAGCTGCGCAGCAGTTTTGGTTTTCTTTTTATCTGCAACAACCGAAGTCGTTTGTTTTTTATCCGCAGGTTTTGATTCCTTTGGTTTGGTTGCAGCAGTTGCCGCTGGTTTACTTACTTTCGGTTTAGTAGCTTCCGGCTTCTTCACCTCAACCTTTTTAGCTTCAGCTTTTTTGGGTTCCGGTTTCTTAACCGTTTCAACCTTTTTAGGTATAACTTTGGCTGTTTGTTCACTCACAGTTTTTCCAATTACAGCGTTGATTAATGAATCGGAAACTTTTTGTTGTATTCTCAAACTGTCAGCCGAAGAAATTGTTTTTGGTCTTCTGGCAATTTCAGTAGAATCTCTTTTCTCACACACAATTTGGTTGGTATATTTAATACTGATAGTGCGGTAAGTATCCCATCCTACCTGTGGCATTGCTTTTTTATAAAACAGCAGTAAATTGGTCATTTTCTTTTCCAACGAATCGGCGTTACCTAAAATAATACGCTGATTGCCCACTCTTGGAATCAATTCAATATCGTCTTTACCATCTACAACAATCTGTTCAATCTGTGAATCCCATAAGGTATCCCTTCTAATAAACAGCGCAGCTTTGTAAAGATCACGTGCCAGCTGAGTATGGAGCGTATCTACCCGGCTTCCGAAAACTTCGGTAATATTTCCGGTAGCCACCAAAACATTCGCGGTGAAGTTAGACGATATTGGCATTTTTAATCCATCATTATCGATATAAAAATCCTGACCGTTATTGTTCAATATCCGTACTACAGGCTGCCTTTGTTTTACCTCTATGTGCAACACACCATCCATCTCCACATAAACCTTCGCAAAAGCGATGTAAGGGTTAGACTGTAATTTCTTTTCAATCTGATGAATGTTGATGCGCTCAATATTTCTGCCTAGCAACACCCCCTGATCTTCTCTTAAAATGGCATCAATTTCTTCCCGCTCAATAAAATTATCCGCTCCCGGGATGAGTATTTTAACATCGGTACATTTTACCGTTTGCTTCTTAACATTGATGAAACTTAAAAGCACCACCACACCCGCCAGACTAATTAGCCAGGCAAAGCCAGTAAATATTGCGCTCCAGTTAACCCTTTTAAGCATTGTTTAATATATTTTTTAGTGGATCGATGATGGTATCAATGTCTCCGGCTCCAACCGTTAAAATTAATTCAGGTTTGGCATCCTTAACATACTGAAGCACAAAATCTTTTCCACATACTTTTTTATTTTCTAAAGTAATTTTATCGAGTAAAAACGTTGAATTTATCCCCTCCAAAGGCAATTCCCTGGCTGGATATATTTCCAATAGCAACAGATCATCGGCTGTGCTTAAAACTTTCGCAAACTCATCAGCGAAATCACGGGTTCGGGTAAACAAGTGCGGCTGAAAAATAACCGTTAGTTTTTTATCAGGATACAGTTGACGAACAGCGTGAAAACAGGCGCTTAATTCTTCCGGATGGTGCGCATAGTCATCAATATAAATCTGGCTGCCGTTGTTAACTATATACTCGAAACGGCGTTTTACGCCTTTAAAATTTGCTACTGCCTGTTTAATCTTTTCAGCGGCGATGCCTAACTTTAACGCTATCGCAATGGCAACGGTTGTATTTTCAACATTATGTTTTCCAGGCAACATCAGGCTGATATCATGAATAGATTTGTTTTGATCTTTGTAATCAAAAACAAACTTCGACCCTTCTACTCTTATATTTTCTGCTTTTGCATTTGCCGTGCTGCTTGCCGCATAGCTGATGCTATTATCTAAAGGCAATCCTTCATGAGCGTATAACGTTCCGTTTTCCTTTAACTGACCAGCATACAGGCGAAAGGACTCTTCCAAATGAGATTTGTCGCCATAAATATCTAAATGATCGGCATCCATCGACGTAACCACAGCGATATCCGGATGCAACGTAAGGAAAGAACGGTCGTATTCATCTGCCTCAACTACCACCACATTGTTTTTTCCGAAAAGCACGTTGCTGTTATAATTGCTGGTGATGCCACCTAAAAACGCCGTACAATCATAACCGGTATCTTTTAAAATGTGCGCTACGATTGATGAGGTAGTGGTTTTACCATGTGTACCCGCAACGCCAATGCAAAACATCCCCTTACTGATGATGCCTAAAACCTCTGAACGTTTTTTTAGGCTAAAGCCTTTATCTCTAAAATGATTTAATATTTTCGAATCTTTTGGAATGGCAGGCGTATAAACAATTAAAGTATCATCATGATGATCTAAAAAAGCACATGGCAAGGCAGATGACTCATCGAGATAAGTGATTAAAATTCCTTCCTGTTCAAGCGCTTCGGTAAGTTTCGTTCTGGTTTTATCATAACCACAAACCACCTGACCGCGTTTGGCAAAATAACGTGCAAGCGCACTCATGCCGATACCGCCGATACCCACAAAAAATACTCTGTTAATTTTACCTAATTCCATTTTTCTTTAAGCTAAAAGTAGAAAGACCAAAGTTTACGGCTCTTTCTATCGTTTATATATTTTGTTTGCTTTAAGATTGCTTCGTACCACGCAAATGACGAACTGTCGATTTCGCTTTGGTCGTTCAGCTTTATTCTTTAAGCTTTTATCAGTTTCAACACTTCACCTGCTATAATTCCATCAGCCTCCGGCAAAGCCATCCTTCCAAGGTTTTCAGATAATTTTTCACACTGTTCTTTATTACTTAAAAGTTCCAGCGCTTCTTTTACCAGGATGTCTTCAGCAGAGCGATCATTGATTAACAAGGCTGCGCCATTTTTAACCAAAGACATAGCATTTTTAGTTTGATGATCTTCGGCCACATTTGGTGAAGGCACCAAAATCACAGGCTTTTTGATCAGGCAAAGTTCAGCAATCGTTCCAGCCCCTGCCCGGCTAATTATGACATCAGCTGCTGCATAAGCCAGGTCCATCTTATTTAAAAACTCCAGAATGCGAACGTTTGGATGATATTCCATTCCAAGGCGTTCAATAATTCCTTTGTAATAGTATTTACCTGTCTGCCATACTACCTGCACATCTTGTGCGATTATTTCTGGCAAATGTTTTTCAATTGCTTTATTTAAAGTACCTGCACCCAAACTGCCACCCGTCACCATAATGGTTTTCTTAAGTGGATCAAGTTTTAAAAGCTCGGCCCCTGCATGGTGTTTACCCTTGATATCAACCACCTCTTTACGAACCGGGTTACCGGTTTTCAGGATGCGGTCTGCCGGGAAAAACTGATCCATTTCATCAAAAGCCACACAAATTTTAGATGCCTTTCTGCCCAACCATTTATTGGTTACACCCGCATAAGAATTCTGCTCCTGAATAAGGTATGGAATTCCTTTTAGAGATGCTGCGTACAATAAGGGTCCGGAGGCGTAACCGCCCACACCTACTACTGCATCAGGTTTAAAGTCGTTAATGATTTGCATTGCTCTGCGCACACTTCCAATAACCTTGAACGGCAGAGCTAGGTTCTTTACTATCGAACCTCTTTGCATGCCACTGATGTTTAAACCGATGATCTTATATCCGGCTGCCGGAACCTTTTCCATTTCCATCCTGCCGTTTGCACCCACAAACAAAATTTCACAAGCGGGCACCAAGCGCTTTAGCGCATTGGCTATGGCTACGGCGGGAAAAATATGCCCGCCGGTGCCACCACCTGATATGATAATTTTTGGGGAATTATTCATTTGTTATTATTTTTTTTTTACCACCGAGTGCACTAAGATTTCACCGAGTGCACTGAGCTATTTTTCTATTAAGTCAGAGGACATCGATTTTTCACAGCGTAAACTAAATCTTTACCTTAATTCTCTGTGTTTCTTTGTGCATCCTCTTTGTGTACGCTGTGGTTATTTACCACAACTACCCAAACGCCGGAATCTCTCCAACAATTACTTTATTTTTTACTTTCTCTTTATCTTCTTTTACAATTGCTCCTGAGTTTTCCTCAACGTCTCTGCTTACACTCAAAATAATTCCGAAAGCCACACTGGTAAAGATCATCGAAGTTCCCCCCATGCTTACCAATGGCAATGGAACTCCGGTTACCGGACCTAAACCAACTGCAACCGCCATGTTTGCAAAAGCCTGAATGGTTAAACTAAAGCTCAACCCAGCTGCTAATAACGCCCCGAACGCCTTGGGAGCCCGGGTCACTATTTTAATACATCGGTATAAAAGCACCAGGTAAAGTACCATGATTATAATTCCTCCCAGTGTCCCCCACTCTTCAATAATAATGGCGAAAATAAAATCCGAATACGGGTGTGGTAGGAAATTCCTTTGCGTACTGTTACCTGGCCCTTTACCAAAAACCCCTCCAGTGGCCAAAGCAATCTTTGCCTGGTCAGCCTGAAAAGTTTTATCTGAATGTTGCATCTCTGGATGCAAAAATGTGTTAATACGCGACATATACGTTTTTCTCCTCGGACCTAAGAAGAAAACGAACATGAGTAATACAAATCCTCCGGCACAAACAATAGCGATTTGTTTGATACTGATACGCCCGATGATTAATAACAAAATACTTACGCCAAATAACATCAACGCAGTAGAAAGATTGGCTAATGCAATTAAAACAAACACCACACATACTGAACCCATAATCGGAAGGAAAGACTCCCTCACGTTTTTGATGTTTTCCTGCTTTTTGGTCAGCATCCTAGCCAAAAAGGTGATCAATGCCAGTTTTGCCAAATCGGAAGTTTGGAACGTTAAGCCGATTACCGGAATTTTAACCCAACGGGAGGCATCATTTAAATTTGTACCAAAAATTAATGTATAAACCAATAGCGGTACCGTGACGATCATCAATATTTTAGATATACCTGCGTAATACCGATAATCCAACAAATGGGCAATGTAAATCATTCCAATACCCATCAACACGAAAATCAGGTGTTTGGTTAGCAATAATTTTTCTACCGCCTCCCCTTTTTTATAGGCCAAAGTCCCGGTGGCACTGTAAACCGCCATTACAGATATAAGCGAAAGCAGGATGATGATCAACCAGATCCATCTATCGCCTTTTGTTTTATTGAGTAATGTTTGGAACATATCTACCCTCCTTTTATAATTCTCTTACAGCCGCTTTAAACTGGTTGCCGCGGTCTTCATAATTTTTAAACAAATCGAAACTTGCACATGCTGGCGAAAGCAATACCGCGTCGCCACGTTTTGCTAAATGAAAAGCAATCTGTGCAGCTTCTTCAGCAGAGAACGTATTAACAATTACTTCCACGTCATCTTCGAAAGCATCGTGAATACGTTTATTATCCTTGCCCAGGCAAACAATCGCCTTTACTTTGCTCTTCACCAAATCTTTAAGCATCGTATAATCGTTACCTTTATCTACGCCGCCCATAATCAGCACCACGTCGCTGGTCATGCTTTCTAGTGCGTACCAGGTAGAGTTTACATTGGTTGCCTTGCTGTCATTGATAAAATCGATACCCGAAATCTTGGCCACATGCTCTAACCTGTGCTCAATATTTTTGAAATTGCCCATGCTTTCGCGGATGGTGTCATTTCTTAACTCTAAAACCTTCGCTACGATGCCCGAAGCCATGGAGTTGTAAATGTTGTGCTTGCCTTGTAGGGCTAAATCTGAAATAGACATGGTTAGTTCTTTATTTGGTTCAGTAAGGATGTGTATTGTATTCTCTTCTAAATAAGCACCTGCATCGATTTTTTTAGTAATCGAAAAAGGCAATGTTTTTGCCAAAGGGCTGACGTTTTCTAATGCCTTCAAACTTTCTTCGTCATCAGCACAATAGATAAAAACATCATCGGCTTTTTGATTTTGGATAATGCGCATTTTTGATGCAGCATAATTCTCCAGTTTATAATCGTAACGATCTAAGTGATCAGGAGTGATATTTAAAAGAACAGCGATATCTGCCTTGAAATCAAACATATCATCGAGCATGAAACTCGAAATTTCAAGTACATAATGATCATAGCTTTCTGCTGCAACCTGGGCTGCAAAACTATGACCAATATTACCTGCCAAACCTACATCCAATCCTGCATTTTTTAGGATATGATAAGTAAGCAAACTGGTGGTCGATTTTCCGTTCGAGCCGGTAATACAAATCATTTTGGCATCGGTATAGCGACCTGCAAATTCAATCTCCGAAATTACCGGTGTACCTCGGGCAACCAGCTTTTTAACGATCGGAGCCGTAGCAGGAATGCCTGGACTTTTGATTACCTGAGTAGCATTTAGTATAAGTTCTTCAGTATGTTTTTCTGATTCAAAAGGAATATTTAGCTTCTCCAGTGCCGACTTATATTGGTCTGCAATGGTTCCAAAATCTGAAACAAAAACATCAAATCCTTTCTGCTGCGCCAATTTAGCCGCACCCACACCGCTTTCACCAGCACCTAAAATAACAACACGGCCCTGCCCTGCCATTGCTGACGAAGTGGTGCTTGTTATATTATTCTGATTTGTGCTCATGAGATCTTTTATTTACTTTAAGCTTGTAACTTTTAACTTTCTATTTTTAACTTTCTTTTATCTTAATTTCAACGTGACAACTGTGATAATCGCCAGCATAATCCCGATAATCCAGAAACGGGTAACGATTTTTGCTTCGTGATAACCTTTCTTCTGGTAATGGTGGTGAAGCGGAGACATTAAAAATATCCTTCGTCCTTCGCCGAATTTTTTCTTGGTGTATTTGAAAAACGAAACCTGCATGATCACCGAAACGAGTTCTACTAAAAAGACACCACACAACACCGGAATCAAAAGCTCTTTACGAATCATCAGCGCAAATGAGGCAATGATTCCTCCGATAGCAAGGCTTCCGGTATCACCCATAAAAATTTGGGCAGGATATGAATTGTACCAAAGAAAACCTACGCACGAACCCACAAAAGCACCGGCAAAAATCAGCAGCTCACCAGAATTGGGGATGTACATGATATTAAGATAATCGGCCATTACCGTATTACCCGATACATAGGCCAAAATGCCCAGAGTGATTCCTATTACCGCGGAGGTTCCAGTAGCCAGGCCATCAATACCATCAGTAATATTTGCACCGTTTGATACTGCGGTAATAATAAATACGGTAAAAAGTATGAAAACCAGGAAGGCGTATTTCTGATAATCGCCACCTAAAAACTTAAATACCTTTGCATAATCGAATTCATTGTTCTTATAAAAAGGCATGTTGGTTTTGGTCGACTTTACATCCTGTGTATAGTAGAAGGTTTCTCCTTTCTGACGCAACACCATCGGCACCGTTGAGGTTGGTTTTACATCATCCTGAACGGTTTCCCTTACTACAATATTTGGATGGAAATACATGGTACAGCCCACAATTAAGCCTAAACCAACCTGTCCTACTACTTTAAAACGCCCCGCTAAGCCTTCTTTATTTTTCTTGAATACTTTGATATAATCGTCTAAGAAACCCACGGCACCCATCCAGACGGTAGTAATGATCATCAGGATTACATATACATTTGTAATGTTGGCAAATAATAAGGTTGGAATTAAAATACCCAACAAAATGATGATTCCTCCCATTGTTGGTGTACCTTGTTTTTGCATCTGGCCTTCTAAACCCAGGTTTCGCACAGTTTCACCAACTTGCTTTTTATGCAGAAAATCAATTAACCTGCGGCCATAAACCGTAGTAATCACCAGTGATAAAATAATGGATATTGAGGCACGGAAAGTGATGTACTGGAACAACCTTAATCCAGGAATATCGTAATGCTTATGCAGGTATTCAAATAATAAATATAACATTAGCTGTTTGGGTTTAGTTGTTCAAGTAAAATTTCCTTATCATCAAAATGGTTCCTTACACCATTGATCTCCTGGTATTTCTCATGACCTTTACCGGCCACCAAAATAATATCACCACTTTGTGCCAAATGGCAAGCGGTTTTTATCGCTTCTCTCCTATCTAAAATGGATAATGTTTTACGTTTATTACTTGGCGATACACCCGCCTCCATATCAGCAATAATGCTTTGTGGATCTTCCGTTCTTGGATTATCTGAAGTTAAAATCACTTTATCGCTCCAATCGCAAGCTACCTGTGCCATTACCGGACGTTTGGTTTTATCACGATCTCCGCCACAGCCAATCACCGTAATCACCTGTTCAGTTCCTTTGCGGATATTGGCAATAGTGCTCAACACATTCTGAACTGCATCAGGCGTATGCGCATAGTCGACAATGCCTATAATTTTATCCTCAGAAGTAATATAATCAAACCTTCCCTCCGCACCTGTTAAGCGGCTAAGAAGGGTCAGCACTTTTAATTTGTCTTGCTCAAGCAAAATGGCTGTTCCGTAAACTGCTAAAAGATTATAAGCATTAAACGAGCCTACCAACTTGAAAAATACTTCTTTATTATCGATATCCAGATGTAAACCACTAAACTGATTTTCGATAATTTTTGCTTTGAAGTCTGCAAGTTGTTTTAGCGCATAGGTTTTTTTATGTGCCTTTGTATTTTGCAACATCACCATTCCGTTTTTATCATCGGTATTGGTTAATGCAAAAGCTGATTTTGGCAGCATATCGAAAAAGGCCTTCTTCGCTTTTAAATAACTATCAAAGGTTTTGTGGAAGTCGAGATGATCATGTGTAATATTTGAAAATACACCACCTGAAAAAGTTAAACCCTCAATCCGGTGTTGTGAAACCGCATGAGAACTTACTTCCATGAAACAATAATCGCAACCGGCATTTACCATTCTGCTCAAAAGTTCATTTAAAGCAATTGGGTTCGGTGTGGTATGGGTTGCCGGCACAACAATATCATTAATATAATTTTCAACTGTTGACAACAAGCCTGTTTTATAGCCTAGATCCCTAAAGAGTTTAAATAAAATGGTTGCAATAGTCGTTTTACCATTGGTTCCGGTAATTCCGATCAATTTTAAATCTGCTGATGGATTACCAAAATAATTGCCGGCCATAATGCCAAGGGCCACGGAAGTATTTTCTACTTTGATGTAAGTCACCGTAAAATCATGCACTTCAGGCAAATTTTCGCAGATAATTACCGAGGCACCCTGAGCAATCGTTTGCTCAATAAATTGATGCCCGTCAGCCAGCGTTCCAACCACAGCAAAAAAGACATCGTCTTTCCCTACTTTACGCGAATCAAAATTCAGGCCATTGATTTCCCTATCGGTTTTACCAACCAATTCTTTAATCGTAATGCCGTAAAGTAATTCCTGTAATTGCATTTTAATATTATGTAGCGAGTAACAAGCATTAGACTTTCACTCTATTATTATTTATCTCCAGACTTTTAAATTCAAATTCCGGACTTTCTTCTAATTCAATTCTATCTGTACACCTAATCCTTTTCCTACCCTGGTGCCTGCAGCAATGGATTGGCTTGTAACCTTACCCGATCCAATCACTTTGGTTTTTAAACCTGCATTACCCAATAGGTACAAGGCATCTTTTAATCCCATGCCGGAAACGTTAGGCATTACACCTTTACGCTCGGTATTCTCCTGGAAAACTTCTCCTGCACTGGTATCTACGATGTTGTAATATTCCGACTTGGAAGCAAAAAGGGGCTTAAACCCAAATGCTTTGTAAACTTTTTGAGTGGCTTTGCTTTGTCCCGCTTTGGTTGGAGGATTACCTGTGTTTCCCACCAAACGTGTTGGCACGTCATTGTACATCTGCATGTCGCTGGCGTAAATTCTGTCTGCAACCTCTCTAAACACCGGACCAGAAACCAGCGCACCGTAATAACCACCTTTCGGATCGTTAATCACCACAATCATGGAATATTTTGGCTTTTCTGCTGGAAAATAACCCACAAATGAAGCCTGGTATTGTTTTTTCGCCCGATAACCTTTGTTCGCATCAGCAACCTGTGCAGTACCCGTTTTACCGGCTATTTTATATAATGGGTTATGCACATATTGTTTTCCACTTCCTTCGGTTACTACCCCCTCCAACATGCTTCTTATTTTACTAAGTGTCACATCAGAACAAATCTTATCATTGATTACTCTTGCTTTAAACTGCTCAATGGGATTACCCAACCTTCTAATCTCTTTGACAAAGATCGGCGCTACGTACCTGCCATTATTGGCTACCGCATTATAAAATGAAAGCATTTTTAACGGCGTCAACTGCATTTCGTAACCATAAGCCATTTGAGGCAATGTCATTTTTCCCCAGCTTTTGTTTGAAGGGTTTTTAATTACCGGTTTCGCTTCTCCGGGAATTTGCAATTCCAGCTTTTCGTTCAAATGCCAGTCATACAAATGATCTGTAAACTTTCTGGGATTAGCACCGTATTTACTATTGATCAAATAGGCGATCGCCGCGTTTGAAGATTGCTCAAAAGCCTTTTTCACCGTTACTACACCAATACTTCCATGAGAATCCTTAATCATGTGGCCTGGAATTTTATAATTCCCTGTTCCCACCATCAAATTGGTATCAATCAACTCATCTTCCAGCAAAGCCATGTAAGAGGCCAGTTTGAAAGTTGAGCCTGGATCCTGATTTCCAGCGATGGCATAATTGAATTTCTCTTTATAAACGCCCTCTTCTACCTTTGAGAAATTAGCAACTGCTCTGATCTCTCCTGTAGCTACTTCCATCACAATTACAGCCCCGTGGTCTGCATCATACTTGATTAATTGTTTCTCAAGGGCACTTTGAGCCAAATCCTGCATGTTCACATCAATAGTTGAAATGATATCTGCTCCGTCTTTTGGCGCAACTTCTGCCTCTTCATTTACCGGTATGTAAACGCCGCCGGCAATACGTTGCATTAATCTTTTTCCGGTTTCTCCGTTGATGTATTCTTTATAAGCTCCTTCTAAACCCACGCCATTTGCTACATTTTCATTTTTGTAACCGATGGTACGGGCGGCCAGCGCCTGAAAAGGAAGAATTCTTTTATTCTGCTGAACAGCGATTAATCCGCCACTGAATTTACCAATATTATACAGCGGAAAAGTTCTGATCGTTTTTAAATCAGAATAACCAACTTTGCGGTGTATCAATAAATAACGGGCACTATCCTGACGGCCTTTCCTTAGATAACGGGCATAATCTTTTGCTGACTTATCCTGAAAAATCTGTGCTAATTTGATTCCAAGTGAATCGACTTTTTCATTAAAAACCTTATCATCAGCAATACCACCGGCAAACATATCCATACGGAGTTCGTATTCCGGAACAGAAGTTGCCAGCAAGCTGCCATCATTAGAGTAAATGTTTCCACGGGTAGCCTCTACATTAACATAACGGGTAGATAAACTATCTGCCATGGCTTTCCATTTTTTACCCTGTACAAACTGCACCTGACCAAGGCGTAAAAACACCGCCAAAGCAAAAAGCACAATTAAGCCAAATGCCAGATATACACGAAGCAAGATGTTTGCTCTAATATTCATCGCTTTTAACAATTATTTTTTTCGGTGGTTCAATTAATTCTTTAATCCCGAGGGTATCTACCTTTTTAGCCACTTCTGTTAATTTACTTTTAAACATCAGCTCCGCTTTTAAGGATTTATACTCCCATCTCAACTCTTTAACTTCTTTATTCAGCTTATCAATGCTGCGCACGTTGTTTACAGCAAAATGGCTGTTAGCGATATAAATCATTCCCAAAAAAGCCAGGAAACACAAATAAGGCAAAGCATCAGTTGCCGCCTCTTTTGATACCAGTTTATCGTTAAACAACCTAGAGATGAACGAATTGCTATCCATTTTCTCTTCAGCTGTACGTGGCTTTTTGGGCGCAGCTTTCAACTCCGGTTCAGGCCCGATCTCTTCCTCTTCTTCTACCTCTTCTCTGAACTTATTCATATCTTTTCCGCTATTCTAAGTTTCGCACTACGAGCCCTATTATTTTGCGCAATTTCTTCGTCAGTAGCAATAATGGCCTTACGCGTAATCACGTTAAATGGCTTTTGCTGGTTTCCGAAAAAATCTTTTTCTACCTCACCCTGAAACTTACCTTTTGCCATAAAATTTTTCACCGGACGATCTTCTAACGAGTGATAAGACATCACTACTAAATGACCACCTGGCTTTAACACCTCAGCTGCCTGCTGAAGAAAATCTTCCAACACCTGTATCTCGGCATTTACCTCAATGCGCAAAGCCTGAAACACTTGCGCCAAATATTTATTTTCTTTTCCTTTTGGGATATGTGCTGAAATTGCTGATTTTAAGCTATCAATATCCGTGAAAGGTTTATCAAGGCGAGCAGTAACAACGGCACGAGCCAATGATTTCGCATTTTTTACCTCTCCGTAAATCCCGAAAAGCTTATGTAATTTATCTTCCGAATAAGTATTGAGCACATGTGCTGCTGTAAGATCACGGTGCTGATCCATACGCATATCTAAATCCGCATTGGAACGGATAGAAAAACCACGTGCCGGCACATCGAATTGGTGAGAAGACACACCTAGATCAGCCAGAATACCATCCACCTGCCTGAAACCCTTTAAGCGAAGATTATTTTTTAAGAAGCCAAAATTCTGATCGATAAAAACAAAACGCTCATCAGCGGGAATATTGGCTTGTGCATCCGGATCCTGATCAAAAGCAATTAAAATGCCTTTTGGTCCGAGATGCTTTAAAATTTCTTTTGAATGGCCACCACCACCAAAGGTAACATCTACATAAACACCATCCGGCTTAATATTTAAACCATCAATACATGGCTGGAGCATGACTGGAACATGGTAATTATTCGACATCAGCACCTCCTTTCTTACTACCCATTACTTTTTGCGCCAGGTTGGCAAAGTTTTCAGGCACATCGTCAAAAATATCTTCGTATGATTTTTTATCCCATACCTCGATACGATCTAACTGACAAGCCAAAACCAAATCACTTCCGATACCTGCATATTCGGTTAGGGATTTTGGCAACAGCACTCGCCCGGCAGCATCCAGTGAGATTTCAGTAGCTCCACGGGTAAATGCCCTTACAAACCTTCTGTTCTCTTCATCATAGATATTCAGTTTGGCCAGATCTGCCACTACAGCATCCCAAACATTTTTTGGATAGATAACGAGATTTTTTTCAAAACCCCTATTAATAATAAGTCCCTCACTCTCCGCATTAGGCAATTGTTTCTTAAGCGCAGCTGGCACCATAAGGCGTCCCTTTGCGTCAAGTTTACAATCGAATTCTCCTAAAAGTTGGGTCATAGTGGTCTTTACACTTTTTATCTAGTGTAAAAGTAAAGAGTTCTACCACTTTTTACCACATTTTACCACAAAAAAGTTTTCCACACCCTTTTTGTTACATTTTACCCATAAAATAAGGCTAAATGATAAATTAGCCTACTGCATATCAATGCTTAAACACTGATAACTAAGCGATTCCAACCTTATTATTTAAAAGTAGGAGAAGATCCCAAATTATTGGTATAGTGGGAGAAACACATTCATATAATAGCCATATGCGGGCTTAAAGCTACTAAAAAGCACATCAAGATCTGAAAGATTGGAGTTTAAATCTCACATACCCCAAAATTCCAAGTTATTGCGTTATGAAAATCTGAAGTCGACATGCGTGTTAGGGCGAATACTACACCCTTAAAAAGAAGATTGGTTATTTTCCAAAATGGTCTTTAACTACATCAATACAGTTATGCTTCCTGAAAGTATTGCTCTTCCATCTGCAAAAGCAATTTTATAAAAGTAAGTACCAACAGGAACAGGTTTCCCATTGTAAGTGCCATTCCAGGTAGCAAGATAACCTACCGAAGAGAATATTTTATTACCATTTCTATTGAATACCTGAACTGTGCAATTACTATGTGTTTCTAGATTTTTAATTTGCCAATAGTCGTTTATTCCATCCCCATTGGGACTAAATGAACTTGGAACAAGCGCAACGTGTTCAACCGCCAGAACGCTGAGCAAACCCGGAATATATAAAAATTCATAATTTGTAGAGGCTGCGTTGGAGACGCTGATCACATAATCTCCCGCTGGCGAATCCAAAACCGCAAGCGTACTGAGCCAGGGAAGAGTAATCAAATTTGCCGGAGTTTCTCCATTTACAAACCCAAAATATTGGGCTGTAAGAACTGGATTTTCACTGTATTGATACCTCGACAGGGAATTTACCATGATCGTTAGTGTTGCCGGAGAAACGGAACTTTCAGGTATTTGCAGGCCAATTGAGGCAGCACCATCAGAGCTAATGAGAAGAGCACCATTATATTTGCCTACTGTAGCCTTGGCCGAGAGACGAACAAAAATCTTTTTACCAATGAGTGTCCCGGAATGAGACACATTAAGCTCGTCGAAATAATTGACTTCATCAGTGCTAATTTGAAAGCCATCCGGAGCCTTAAGCTTTACATCGGAACTTAGGTTTGACCCAGACAAAGAGAACGAAGCAGGTTCTGATGGCATACCATATCTCGTACTTAAGGTAGTCACTGGACCTTCGACTAAAAGAGATGGAACCGGTATAGTTGGATTAACGGTAATTTTAAAGGTTATCGAAGCACCGTTACAACCAGAAACGAAATCGCCCATAGAGTAAGGATTGGAACCCACCCTAATTCGGTTTATAATTGTATTGTTCACGGTATTTATTACTGACACAGTGCTTCCAACCTGACCGATCACATAAAGACGGCTCCCATCCTTTGTTAAAGATAGACCTTCAGCATATTGATTTACCGCTATGTTGGCAATGATACTATTGTTACTTAAATTCACTATCACTACCTTATCTCCTTGCGAGGTTACATATAATTGTTTACCATCAGCACCCACTGTCATAACATTCGGGTAGTTAATACTGATAGTTGAAATTAGTGTTCCAACTGCGGCGTCCAAGACCAAAACAGTTTGATTTCGTGTACTTACATAAAGTCTCGAACCATCAGAACTTAACACAGCGGCATTGGAGCCTGAACCTATAGAAAATGTTGCCTCAATGGTATTTGTTAAAGTATTGATCACATGGAGCTCATTGCCATAAGCATTTGGAAGATAAATTTTGCTACCATCTTTATTAATCGACATAAAATAAGTAGATGCCGGAACAGAAAGACTGGCCATCCGGGTGTTGGTGAGCGCATCGATGGTAATCAATTTACCACTAAGATCAACGACGTAAACTCTTTTGCCATCGGGACTGACGCGTATTGAACCAAGGGCATTGTCCAACTGAATGGTTGCAATGACTTTATTTTCCAAGGCATCAATTACCGATACAGTATGCGAATCGTAATTGGCCACATAAACCTTGCTTCCATCGGGACTCACAGCGACACCCGTCGGACCTTTGCCCACAGGGATCCTTGCAACAATATTATTGGTGTTAATATCAATAACCGATACAATATCTAGGTAAACATCGGCAATGTAAGCATAACCAGAAGATGCAGGTACTGCTGTAATAGTGGCGACGATAGGGACCTTCGTATTATTTACTGCGGCAAAACTGGGAATATTACCAGTGCCACTTGCTGGAAGCCCAATCCCGGGTTGATCATTTGTCCACCGATACCCACAGATACCCTGCGAAAAGGTTAACGGAGTAGTGACTGATCCATTATCAACAATTTGACTGTTTTGCGCAGATACCTGAAAAAAGAAAAAGGATATAAAAAAAATATTAACAAAATACTGTAGTGTTAATTTCATTGGGAGCATTAAGATACGATGCTAAGATAAGGCTAATGATTAGCAAATATAGCAATGCTGTAAAAATTCTACACTGCTTAGCAATAACTAGCTTTCAAAAAAAATGGGCAAGGAATTAATCCACGCCCATTCGCATTGTTTTTTCAGCAGAAACTGAAGATAAATTTATTCGTTAATGGCTTTTACCCCTGGCAACTCCTTACCTTCCATGTACTCCAGCAGAGCACCGCCTCCGGTAGAAACATAACTTACTTCATCTTCCAAGCCAAATTTAGCTATTGCCGCAGCAGAATCACCACCACCGATCAATGAAAAAGCACCATTGTCTTTTGTTGCTGCTACTACCGCATCAGCCACTGCTTTTGTTCCCACCTGAAAATTCTCCATTTCGAAAACGCCCATCGGACCATTCCACAATAAAGTTTTAGAATTTTTAATCACATCCTGAAATAAAGTTACTGACTTTGGACCGATGTCCAGCCCCATCCAATCTGCTGGAATCTGACCAGAATCTACCGATTTTCTATCAGCATCATTGGCAAATTTGTCTGCTATAACGGTATCAACAGGAAGGATTAGCTTTACCCCTTTTGCTTTAGCTTTTTCAATTAATTCCAAAGAAAGCTCTTGCTTATCAGCCTCCAAAAGCGAAGTGCCTATCTCACCACCTTGCGCTTTGGCGAAGGTATAAGCCATGCCGCCACCAATGATGATATTATCAACTTTTTCTAGTAATTTTTCGATTAATAAAATCTTGTCAGAAACCTTTGCACCACCCATAATAGCTGTAAAAGGGCGTTCTGCATGGTTAAGGATTTTCTCTGCATTTTCAACTTCTGATGCCATCAGGTATCCAAAATATTTTGCATCAAGGAAGAATTGTGCAATGATCGATGTTGAAGCATGCGCCCGGTGAGCGGTACCAAAAGCATCATTCACATATACATTGCCTAACTTGGATAGCTTTTCAGCAAAAGCAACATCGCCTTTTTCTTCTTCTTTATAAAAACGAAGGTTTTCTAATAAAAGCACTTCTCCTGGAAATAGATTTTTTGCCTTTTCAACAGCATTTTCTCCAATACAGTCATCTGCAAATTTCACTTCTAGATCCAGCATACGGGAAAGATCACCTAAAATGTGCTTTAAAGAATATTTATCTGTAGGCCCATCTTTTGGTCTACCCAGGTGAGACATTAAGACTACTGAGCCACCATCGTTTAGTATTTTTGTGATCGTTGGCAATGCAGCACGCATTCTTTTATCGTCTGTGATTTTGAAATCATCATCTAAAGGAACATTAAAATCTACTCTAATAAGCGCTTTTTTATCTTTAAAGTCTAACTGATCTATTGTTTTCATGTTTATATATTATTTTAGTTTAAGTCTCATTTCATAATGGAAGCCAATACCCGGAATGTCAAACTCGGGCGACTCATTAATAAAACCCAATTTCTTGTAAAATGTTGCGGCAGTTGAACGTGCATTACACCATAAATAATCTGTATTGTATTCCTTAAGGTATTCTACGGCAAAATTAATTAATGCAGCGCCATAACCTCTTCCACCAAAATCCCTATGGGTAGCCATTCCTCTCAATTGATAACCTTCTCCATCATCGGGAAAAAAATCGTTTCTCATCAAACTGGCTATCGATCTGATTTGCCCATCTTCAACATAGCCAAGGTGAAAGGTATCATAAGCTGTGTCTCCTTCAAAAATACACTCCTGTAATGGCTTTCCATTTCTTAAAACCAAACTTCTTAAAGGGAGAACTTCTTCTGGTAGAATAAATTTAACCATTGCTTTATCTATTTTACAAGGATAACCAACCTTTATACACGAATTTAAGGTCATGCACACGATTGCAAAGTTAGTAAAGCATTTGAAACCACCTCAAGCAATAGAAGAATTTTAGCACAAAATTTTATTTACGATTACCTACTAATTGGGTTTAGCTGAAACATGTAATATATAGTATTGTGTACCATAACTAATTAGGCTCACTAAATCCTTTTAGAAGTTTGGTATCAAAATAACGAAAACCTGACTTGGTGTAAAAAAATATATGGGTTCATGTAAAAAAAACAATATTGCGCTTGTATTGTTAGAAATTTGTACCCATTCACCAGGTGATAAGATTAGTACCTAAAAATATCAAGAATCATATGTCAAACGGCGGATTCCCTAAAAAACAATCCCTCAACTGACATATGATTTTTTAATTCTTAAACCTTTTGATTTCGATCTTTTTCTCTTTAACCTTTAAAACTATTTCGCCAACCTGCGTATTTTGCTCACTGATGACAGCGATTGACTGAGGAGCGGAATCGAATGAAGTATTTAGAGGAAGCGTTCTATTTTCGGGATAAACCTTATAATTCCCTAAAGGAAGGCTTATCGAATAATTCCCCTGATCTCCTGTCTTTACAGCTCTAATCATTCCTTTATCATTTACAAATACAATATTGATTCCGGCAAGTGTTAATGCACCATCTACACTTTTATTTTCCTGATAGTCAACTTTCACATTTCCTGAGACATTTCCATTACGCTGAAGCGGAATAGTTAACGCTAATTTTTTCCCATTTATAGCGATTTCCTGCGGATCGACCTGAAACCCGTTCTGTATCGGCATACTCACCACATAATTTCCATAAGGCATCTTATTATACCTGATTTTTCCATCTGCTGGAACTACAAATATGGTACGATTGATCAGAATATTAAAATTTTGAGCAGGTAACTCACCCGCATCAAAAGTGCCGTTTTGGTTTCGATCGATAAAAAACAACACCTCCAAATCACCCTTTTTTCCTGGAGTGTGAGCTTTGGGCTGTGGAAGTTTCTGAGTAACCCCAGCCTGCAAACTGCGGAAGGTAGACTGGGCAAATTGATTACGGTATTGGTATTGGTAGCTCCCCAGGTAAAATGAACTTTTAGGGGTGATCTGCATTTCTGAACGAATGGTATAAGTGATATTATTGCCAAAAATAGCATCTCGATAATAGACCAGTCCTGCTTCGAGTCTTAGTTTTTGTTTAAAGAATCTATGATGTAAAGCGGGAGAAACACTTAGCCTTGATATATCATCGATTGGGTTATTCTGAATTGACTCCGCAATTAAAAAGCTACCACGTTGATAATATACATTTAAATTAAAAAAGGGATGAGACCAGTTGGCATTTAACCTGAGCTGCAATTCGTTTTTCGACAAGTATTTTGCGAAACCGTTTTCCAGTGTAATAAAAATGTTTTGTTTAAAATTCGTACTATGCCAGTTGATAGATTCATTTAACCGAAAAGAATTTAACTTACTGATACCGCTATTTATAAAATTATAAGAAGCCTGCTCCCGCTCGTTAGACATGGTAAGCGTAAGGTTTGCAGTAGTACCAAGGGGGCGAGCCCATCCTAATTCCAGCCTTTGCAGTCTGTAATCACGCTGGAAAAAGTTAAATCCACGCTGATATTGAGGATCGAAACTGTAATGATTATAGCCCATCCAAATATATTGCTTGCCCAGATATCGGCTGATGCGCTCATTGAACTGCATCACTCCTCGTCTGATGCCAGGATAGTAAGCACTTGAGTAGTAGTTATTACTTGTCAACGTATACTTTCCAAGTGAAGCATTTATATTTGATCCTAAAGCCAGGGAGGGTTTAATATCATGCGGGTCTGAAAGATTTTGCGAAAGACCTCCGCCTCCCATAAAGTTAAGTGAGAAAGTTTTTCGGTTAAATACAGAAACAGTGTTGGATGATAATATCGATCGGGTCTGGTCTATCGGGGAATAATCAAAAATAATGCTCGAATTCATTGCCCCGGGATTTAATAAGGATGAATTCAGTTTTGCATAAGCCGCATATCCATAGTTAAAATTATCGCCTAAAAGATTAAATGAACGTTCGACTGCTCCAAACTCGATTCCATGAATATCGTCTTCCTTTTTGCTATAAACTTTGATGCCTCTACCGTTAATGAAACTCTCTAAGTTTTCTGTAATGTTCCCAATTGTAGCGCCATATCTCTTTTCTTCATAATTCACCCATGTATTACTGATCAAAGGTTTGTTGGATATGTTTTTCCATTGATAGGCATCTACATTGAAAGCCAGCAACCCTGAACCAACCTGAGCTGCGCCGCCACCACTTAACTGCCATGACTGAGAGTCAGAAAATAAGTTTTGTCCATTGAGCGAAATCTGATCTGTCGCAAAGCGTGATGTCAGCAGGCGATCTTGGGCGGGGGCAGAAAATTGCCTTTCCTGCGCTGCGTTTTGAACAAATGCAACCCCGTTAGCAAATAAATCTCCGTTTTTATATAGGCCAGCGACATTAATGTAAAAACTACTGAGCTCGTGTATTTGCTTGGTGATGATTCGTGAAAAATAAATTTCTTTTTCACTGCCAGGAAGCAGCGTCAAGGACTGTTCAACGATCTGTTTCCCCTCTCCTTCTGTTGCAGGAAAAGCAGCCACAACCTTTAGGTCTTCCTTTTGATTGCCAGCATTGCGAACAATGATTTTTACGTTTAAAGAATCCCCAATATTTTTTAATAGCAGATTCGGCGTGGCGATCAGTAATCCGCTGGCCCGGACCGCCGGGAGATTTAATAGAGCCGTAGATCGCGAAACAATCTTTCCTGTTTGATCTGCGAGATTGAACTTAATCTCTCCTTTTCCAGACATGGCAGAATTCAGTATCAAAAACTTAAAAGGAAAATAAGCATGAGCACCTGCGTCCAAATGAATCTTTAAAGACGGTTCACCGACCTTTTTGTATCCTTTGGGTGTTTCAGGAGAAACAACCCCGTCGAAAGACAAAGGTGAAGCATTGGTCACCTTTACGCTTAAGGAAATAAGCTTCTCACTACCGAGCTCTACAACGGTATCGGCAGAAATCTCCACCAATCCTTGTTGCTGTGCATGCGTGGAGGATGCCTGAGCAAATACCATCAGCCAGCAGAATAAAAAAACCCGTATAATGAATCCAAACATGCCTTACTACTGCGGAATGACTTCATAAATCACAATGCCAGTATAAGATTCCGGCACTGCATTGATCAGCCTGGCATCATTGGCTGTCGTAAAATATCGTAAATTATAGCGGTAAACCTGAGAAGATCCGGTAATACTGCCACCATTTAGTATTGTCTGAGATGTTTCCGACAATTGAATGCTACCTCCTGTCCCCCCGGTTGATGGGGATAGATTAACATTAGCAACTGACACTGGAAGCGCATTTCTTCCTGAGCTGAAATTTGCGCTACCCATTCTCACCTGTACAGCAAAAGGGGTAGCTGCGGTGACGCTTAGTCCATTGGCATAACTTACTGATGCACCATTGGCATAATCACTCATTGTTTTGAGTTCCAACAATGCCGAGCGGGCATTGTCCTGCACCTGAATACCATAACTAACCGGAGACTGATAACTTCCATCTGGCCTGACCTGCATTCCATTAACAGCGCTAGATCTGCCCAGTTCATTTCCATTTCTGTCCAACAGTACAAATGCCATATTCAGCGCGTAGGCTTGCCACGATTTCAGCGCATCCATATATGTACCCCCTTCGATAATCAGATCCACTTTAAAAACGATGATGTCATAAAAGCCAAAAAAACCTGTGCTCAAAGGATAATTAGAGGAGGTAATCATCATTGATCTCACTCCAGGAGCAGATATCGGTACGGGAACTGTCCCGCTTCCAATCTGGGCAAACGTAGTTCCGTTTACCGCACTTAACTTTAATTTGAGTTTGTTAAAGGGAAAAGTTTTACCTTCTGAATTGGTAATAGGTTGCAGCAGAATCATACCTAAACTCCAATCAGGGTAATTCCGGTTAAACCCCAGTACATCCAATTGTATTTGAAAGGTATTGGCAATGGTCTGATCTTTGGAAGTGGACACGGAGATATAATTCTGATTGCTCGCTGAAATTCTTGCCTGTGCAAAAATCCTCCCGCTAAACGAAAACACACAGAAGAGGGTAAGTAAAAGGTATCTATTCATGTTTGAATTCCAATTCTGCTAATTTCACTGTCGTGTCTTCGCCATAATTGAGAATAGCTGAGGCAACATAATCCCCTTTTTGCAAATCCTTTGGCAAGTCAAAATACAGTTCCCTTATATTACCAGGAAGTGAGTAAAAGACAATATCTTTTAGAACTGTTTTTTTGCCTGATTTTTGTTCCAGCAGTTCACAGGTTGCAGTTCCATCGGCCCAGACATTGCCGGTATTGATAAATTTCAAAGTAAGCAGATTTTGTTTTTGGGAAAACCCAGTAATATCGAGGTCTGCACGCCGGGTGGTGGGATACCGTTGATAAAGCTTGATCCCGGTTCTAATGGCTACTTTTATATTAGCTCCTTTCTCATTTACGTCGTCAAAAGGATTAAGCTGGGTGATGTATAACATCGCGGTATGAACCGGTAGGGTATCAGTCAAATTTGCAGGGGGAGAAACCTGAACTTCTATATCTTTCTGCTCTCCAGGCGCAAGCGAAAAAAATGATGAAGGTAATACCGACACCCATGCCGCGCATGATGAAGTAATTTTCCCAGCTTCATATATATTATTATTTCCTTTCAAATCATAATCCCAATCATTCAAAGAAACACTTAAGTCTAAAGCAGCAGTCTTACTAACGTTACTCACTGTTACCACCTGTTTCTGAGATTGCCCCCTGTCTACAGTAAAATACACTCTCGGCGGAGTAACAGAAAGACCTGTTTGCGCAATAACTTTAAATGACAACAGCGAAAGGATAAGGAGAAACAGAATAATTTGTCTTTTCATGGAGGCAGATATAGAAATACAAATATACAAAAAAGGCAACAATGGATACATTTCCAGTGTTGCCCTATTTTAGCTGATCAAGACTATTAGTTAGCCTCTATTGTGTAAGTTACCACTGTGGTGTAAACTGTCGGGTTCTCAGTTTTGAAATATTTGTCAACATATTTATCCGCACCTGAAGCCTTGTAAGTAATATTGAAATTTTTATTTACGCTTCCTGTAGTACTGGTGATGATAGGCTGATCGCTGTTGCTTAGGTTACGTGCATTATAAGTAACGTTAGCCAGTTGATTAGTGGTACCAGCGATTGGTGTAATCACAACATCACTAGCATCAATTGTAGATCTTTGACCTTGAAGTGTCGTACCTGCTGATTTTACTTTTACTACGAAAGCACCCGTTGAATAAACCGTTAAGTGATCTGCCTGAGTTGAGCTTACGCCAGTTGCGTAATCCGCAGTTGTTTTATAATCTAAGTTAACAGATTTCTGGGTAGCATTTACTGTGATAGTCTGTATTGGATACAGGCGAATGTTCAGTGTTGCGTTATCAGTTTGTGCTGAAGCTGTTTGTTGAAAGGCTAAAAAAATGATAGTTGCGAAAATGGTAATAAGTGATCTCATGTCTTTTATAGTTTGCTTTTTTTGTTTTTTATGTTATTTTTGTTTTCCCTTCATCAAAAAATCACCACTTAATTTTCTGTAATTTTTCAGTTACTTTCTGTTTTGAACGGAGTGCAAAGGTATTTCGAATAGCGCATCGAAAAAATATTAAAAAAGACATAAAAAGTATTAAAAAAACTACAGCATCTACATCTTAGTATAAGATACGCTAAAACACTCATTTACAATTTATTAAAAATAAAAAGATACTATTGACAATTATCAACAACAAGACTTTTGTATGACTAAACAGACGAATAACACGTTAAAATGTAACTAAATAAGTCAGCACCGGAAAGCACGGAAAGCACATTTGACTTCAGAAGAAGACAAAGTTTATAAAATATTTGATTAGGAATTATTGGGAAATGTGCTAGAGGCCTAGATTCATTTGAAGATTTCTGTATTTTTTTGGGCTATAGCCAGAATGCTTAGTGAAAAAAGCGCTGAAATTATTTTCTTCAGAAAACCCGATGCGGTAGCTGATTTCTTTTATCGTAAGGGCGCTATGCGCCAGTAACGCTTTCGCCTCTTCAAAGATTTTTTCGGTAACCAGCTGTTTTGCTGATCGACCATGAATATTGATAATTGCCTGATTTAGTCTCCGGGGGCTGATACGAAGTTCCTCTGCATAAAAATCAAGTTTCTTAGCATGATGAAAATTAAGATGTAATATCTCCCTAAAGCGGGTAGCAATCTTTTTATCTTCCTGGGTGTTGGCATGAATCTCTGGACTCGTTAAGCCCTGATGATAATAAGTTGACCTTAGCAAAATAGCCTGAACAGCATTGTGCATAATATCCACCACCATGGGATTAGACAGCTGAGAGAGCATATGTTGCATATATTTTACCTGCAGTTCTACATATTCCAGTATATCTACAGATGGGCTGCTTAAATAGACTTTATTCTGATCGAAGAATAGCGGCGTGTTTTGAATAAAACTTGCGTCAGCTGGTGTCCTTGCATAAAAACCATAATCAAAAGTAATCATCCAGAGCTTTTCGCTCTCACTATCAAAAAAGGAATGGTGACGGTCTGGACCGATGAAAAGAAACTGATTCACAGGAATGTGAACTTTTTCATTCTCAATACAATGATATACTTCTTCTCCTGTTGAGAACAAAATCGTAAAAAATGGCCAGCGCTGTGCTTTGAAAGGATTCTGGATCTTTATCAGAGCTTCTGAAGTACGACTTATATAAATATGATCCTTAACTAAAGCATCAATATTTGTTGGAGCAATCGTTGTATTCAATTCGTTAATCTCACCATAGGGACAATATAGACAAGCGTCCCGAAGATAACTTATTCCTGTCTCATTATGAAGATCGTCTTCACAACCAATGGTTGTAAAAAAATACAATATGCGATACCCCTAAAAATGGATTTTATTAATTCAGCGATTGCTCGCACAACGCTGGAATCAATGTTGCCGATTACTATAGAATGAATTGGAAAAAATCGCATCAAGCTAAACAAAAGGTATGACTTTATATTATCAAGTGTGCAGAAAAGATTATCCTTGAGATACAATGTCTATTTTTTTTACAACATCAATAAGTCTGCTACTGTATCCGAACTCATTATCATACCAGCCTACTACCTTCACCATATCTCCAACGATTGAGGTTAGTAGTGAGTCGAACGTACAAGAATACGGGCTATCTATGATATCAACCGAAACAATGGGATCCTCTGTATAAGCTAAAATCCCACTCATCTCATTTTCCGCGGACTTTTTAAATGCCGCGTTGATTTCTTCTATCGTAGTTTTGCTTTTTAACAAACAGGTGAAATCAGTCAGTGAACCATTTAAAACAGGCACCCTAATTCCAGCCCCCCCCAAACGTCCATCCAATTCGGGGAATATATGGGTAATAGCTTTAGCTGCCCCCGTAGTTGTTGGAATAATGGAAGATGATGCAGCTCTTGCGCGTCTTAAATCTTTGTGATTGGCATCATGCAGGTTTTGATCACCAGTCATGGAATGAATCGTGGTAATATAACCCTCTTCCACACCCCAATTGTCATTTAATATTTTGATCATAGGCGCAATATTATTGGTTGTACAACTTGCGTTGGATAACACCAGGCTTGATAGATCAATTTTATCATCATTGACACCCAAAACCAGCATTGGAATATCATCGGCCGCAGGGGCAGAAATCAACACCTGCTTTGCGCCAGCCTGAACGTGTGCTTTTGCAGCCTCTGTTGTCAGGTTTCTGCCAGTACATTCTATGACTATATCTACTCTTAGCGCGGACCAGGGGAGATTACCTGCATCCTTCATTGAAAAGACAGGAATGGACAAGCTTCCAATCACTATAGCGTCAGGCTTTGCACAAACTTGTTTTGGGTAAACACCATGAACGCTATCATATTTGAAAAGGTGCGCCATTGTTTTGGCGTCAGCCAGATCATTTATTGCAACAACGTCAAAACCCTCTGCCAAAGCCAAACGTAAAAACGTTCTTCCTATTCTACCGAAACCATTAATTGCGAGCCTCATTCTTTCTATGATTAAAACGCAAAATTAGTCTTTATTTTAACATTAAAGTTACAGAGATCACATGCCGTTATTTATTTACAGTAAATAAACTTTATATTTTCCTTAAGCGCCAGGTAATAAAAGAGTTGTAGATGACACAAGTGAGAATTAAGAGCACAATTAATAAAAAATTACCGAAGTGTTGAAGTAACACCGTCGAGGTTATAATGAAGATATTGAGTGCAACGGTTATCCAAACAATTTGGTTAGGCTTCAAACCTAAGCGTTCTAATCGATGATGGATATGATCCCGATCGCCAGAAAACGGAGATTTACCTCTCAATATGCGAATTGTGAACACCCTGAGTGAGTCGAATATCGGCACGATTAGAATGGAAACAGCTATAGCAGGCGCTGAATAGAAAGTCGGTTTATTCTCGCCGGTGAATTTATTGATCTCGATAAATTTTATAGCCAAGGTAGCAGTTGTTAGGCCGATAATCAATGCCCCGGTATCACCCATAAAGATTTTTGCAGGATACCAGTTATACTTTAAAAACCCTGCAATTGCACCAGCTAAAGCGAAAGCGATAAAAGCATAAGGGATATATTGTGAAATTGCTAATGCGACTCCGAAACATATGCTTGCTAAAATCCCTATGCCTGCAGCCAGTCCATCAATGCCATCAATCAGATTAAATGCGTTATTCAAAAAAATGATAAGTATAATTGAAAAAAGACCACCCCAAAGCAAATCCATATCACCGATATGAAAAACACCATACAAACTGCTCAGCCTAAAGCCACCAAAGAAAACCAATATTGCTGCCACAAGAAGTTGAAGAGTAAACTTCGTTCGAGTATTAGTGCCATAAACATCATCTTTTAATCCTAATGCTGCAAGTATAAGGCATGAAACGGTTAGATAGTTTGCCTCCTTAAAGTTGATCATTGCTGAAAACAATAAAATGCAAACGATAAAACTAGCCACAATAGATACCCCCCCCAGTCGGGATATATTTAACTTATGATTTTTACGGTGTAAATCATTTTTATCGAATAAATTATATTTCAGCGAGGTAAAGATGATCGATGGAATACTAACCAGTACAATCAAAAATGACAAAAAAGCTATCGCACCATAAAAAATGAGTGGATAACTGCTGATTAAATCTACAAACAAAACGGGAACGGTTTAAAACAAATATAGGAATTGATATTGGTTTTTGCGTCAGTAAATTATGAATTAAATCAACATCGTCAAAAAAATCGATTCATTTGTGGGTCTCCTTCTTGGGCGAGATTGAAGGTTTGTTTGTTAGGGATGTTGGTGTAGACTATAAGATAAATGAATAACCATTAGTAAATTAAGGCAATAAATTTAGAATTAGTCGCAAGACCTAGACTCTATTTATTGTGTTCTATTTACTAATTGACTTCGATGCCAGCATTTAAGACTGATAAATAGTTGAAAGTAAAATGCAACCATCAGCAAAATTGACTAAACTTATTAAGCTTTTTCTTGACCAAAACCAATAAGGCGTTTGGTATTTTATTCCGTTTTAATGCCTTATAGTCCATTTCCATTGCCCGCCAAATGCTTGCAAAATTTTTATTACTAACCCCCCCTATTCGCATACTCACCATTAGCATCGAGAGATAAGTTGCCTTGATATTATGGGTATGAAAGTATCGCAGAATAAGATCATAGTCAGCAGCTGTGCCCATGTCCAATGCATAATGACCGTATTTCCTAAACAAGTCAGTCTTGATATAGAGCGTAGGGTGGGCGGGCATCCAACCTTTTTCTATATCCTTTGCCCCGGCCCTGTAAGACCTCCATTTCCGCACAATTGTATTTTTTATTGGATTAATATAGTTGAGGTCACCATAAATGGCCTGTATTTCCTCATCATTATTGAAAGCATTTGCAATTTCTTGAATAACATCTTTGCTTACCAAAGTATCATCCGCATTAAGTATTCCAACCACTTCGCCCGTGGCTATTTTAATTCCTTTATTAATGGCATCGTATAAGCCATTGTCTCTTTCAGACACAAAATGAGTAATGTATCGCTTATATTTTGTTATTGTCTGCAGAGTAGAATCGGTAGAACAACCGTCAATTATAATGTATTCGATATCTTGATAAGATTGGTGAATAACAGAATCAATACAGTCCTTTATGTATCTTTCTCCATTATAAACTACTGTAATAATTGAAATCTTCATCTATAACTCTGACTTGCCTTTTTCTTATTTTCAAAAATCCAATACCTGAGGTAAAGATATGAATTAGTGAGAGATAATTATCGATGGGACTATGAATACAATAGGCCTCCTTTTTCCGCCCACAGTAAAAACTCAACCAAGGCTAGCCAATATGAGATTTAGGAACTATTTATGGTTAATATTAAGCACATAAAACGATTATTGAAAACACCCTAGACGGGTATTGATACGATAATAATTATTGATAACCTGATTAGGTATCTAAACTCGGAAAATTTTCTTTGGGATAGAGCGATAACTAAAATGTAATGATAAACCTAATTTTACTAAAAGTAACAGTGATATCCCTATTCATCATAAGAAATATTTGAGATACATAGATATATCTTTTAAACCTATATATGTTAGTATAAGTTGAATTGGCAAAATTTACCATTAATCAATAATTTGATTGCAAGCCATAAGATGGAATGAGCCAAATTCTTATTTCAGCTGAGTAATATTTGAGCGCTTTCGTTTGTTGGGATTCTACACACTTCAAAATTTAGCACCACAACGAGTGCACATTTTACTTCTATTGATGGACTTTTCATAGTTTTATCGGATTTTTAATATTAATTGGACCATAATGATAGCTGCTCAAGTACTTCATCAGAGCTGAAACATTCCACTTTTAATGTTAATTAATTAAACACTCATGGTAATGTTTAAAAGGAGAATCTATTGGTCAGTTATTAATTTTTTAGTTAAAATGATTTTGGGATAAGATGGTTCAAGTAATTTTTCTCTTTCTAATGAATATTAAGCCTAGAGCAGCAGCAAAAGCACTTAAAGCCCAAGAATAGTCGTCAATGCTGCATTCGACCATTGTATAAAAGCCCTGATGACCTTGTAGGACTGGTCCACCGATACATAATAAACCTGCGGCGTTAATTGCGCCAAAACATACATTGCAATTAACACTTTTCGGACCAGACCAAGAGCAATAATTGGGAGATAAAGAAATGGACGGTCCTGAAGCATATAATCTAGCTCCCAATAATGATGTATAGCTTGTATAAACTCTGTTATCACTTAATAAGCAGCCGGATGCACTACCCTGTGCAAACGCATTGGTAGAAAATACTGAGATTAAGATTAATACCCTAATACATTTCATATTTTAAGTAGCTTGTATCACAAATTTAACTTCGTAAATGAATTTAACCTGCGTTCACTTTGTTCATTCATATTTGAAATTTCGAAGGAGTAAAAACTTTACAAATGTTTTATGCTAAACTTTGGTAGCAGAATTATTATAAAGGACGTTATCATACTATCATTTTATTACATTTGAGTTTATTTCATATGATGTTTCATTTAAATCAATAATGATGTAATTTTGCCTTTGTCTAAGCTAGCAAGACAATTGATGCTGCTTAGTGAATACAAGACACAGAAAAAATCAGTCCAGCCTTGAGATATGCTTAGAAACCTGCTATTTATACTGTTTATTCCTTTAACTATTATTTTGCTACTTTCCTCATGTGCTGTACGCAAGGAAAAAACTTTATTTAATGCTCCTACAGATATCATAACGGATACTCTAAAGCAAGTTTATGTGGTTAATAACCAAGGGATAGGCGATCTATATTATCGCATCAAAGCAAATGACCAATTGGCTGTGAGGAATTTGCAAAACAAGGAATTTGGTGCTATTGGCGCCACTATAGCACAAACATCAGGGGGATCGGGAAATGGTTCGGGTGTTCAATCCTATTCAGTTGACCTTGATGGAAAGGTTGATCTTCCTGCCATAGGAAAGGTGGAAATAGCTGGTTTAACCAGAAGAGAAGCCGCAATAAAACTGCAATCGCTTTATAAAGAGAAGTTGTTAAAAGATCCTATTATAGAGGTTAATGTGGTGAACCTCAAAGTGACATTACTTGGTGAATTTGCTCGACAAGGGAATTTTCTTCTTGAAAAAGACAATACCACCTTAATTGACATTATAGGAGAAGCAGGTGGTATTAACAAAGCAGCTGATCCAAAAACATTAAAAATTATAAGAGGAGATCGGGCAAATCCAGAGCTTATTTATGTCAATTTAAACGATATTAATAGTTTGGCCAGCAAAAAGTTAATCCTTCAAAACAACGATATTATTTATCTTCAAACTACCAAATCTGCGGCTTTAGCTGAAAAAATGACTTCAATAAATAACCTTGTACAGCCTCTGTTGGTGGTTATAAATTTGGCGCTTTTGATTCTAACAATTACTAAATAATGGAAACTCAGCCAGTAAAAAGTGTACTTGTAGATCAACAGATCAATTATTGGAAGGTTGTCCGTATATTTTTAAGCAGATGGTATTGGATAGCCGGCTGTGTGATAATTAGTTTTATCATTGCCTGGTTATACATCAGAACAATTCCACCCACTTACACCACTAGTGCATCCTTAAAACTCGATGATGATCAATCAGAAGTTGCTGGAAATGCCAATGGCATGAGGAATTATAGTCGCTATTACCAAAGTAATAATATCCAGACGGAAGCTACCGTAATGCGTTCCCAAGATGTGATTAATAAAGCAATAACCCGTTTAGATTATAAGATATCATATTATTTAACCGGACGGATTCTGACCTCTGAATTGTACCCCAATATTCCTTTTAAGGTTGAAATTATTGCGCAAGATAGTGTTAACTTTTCCCGTTCCATTTATGTGGTAAAACCAATAGATCGCAGTCATTTCGAGATCAGTACCAAAGATCAGCCTGATAACAGAATGAAATTTAAATACGGTGCAGATATATCCCTTGGAAATATGCTTTTCCGAATCAACAGCTCAATTCCATCCGTTGGAGATTATAGTTTTAAGTTTAATGCGAAAAGTGATTTTTACGGACGGGCTGCCGGAGGACTGAATATTTTTGAAGCTGAAAAGTATAGCAACATCATGAACGTTACCCATACCGATGTCAATCCAACTTTTTCGGCAGATATACTCAATGCCATTATTCAGGAATATATTATTAATGATGCAGAACAGAAAAAAAGATCAGCCAAACAAACCATTGCTTATCTGGATAGTCAGATTGATTTTCTAAATAAACAAGTTGATCAATCGGGCAAAAACCTGTCAAACTACAGATCAGGAAGCAACATAGTTGACCCGATAACCGATAAGCAATTTAATATTGGAAAACTGTCTACCCTGCAAACTCAAAAAACCGAGCTCGATTTTCAGAAGTTCTCCATTCAGCAACTGGAAGAGCAGGTAAAGGCTAATCAAGAAAAAATCAGGCTGAACCTAGATATAGACGGGGTTGCCAGTTTGGGATTACCTGCATTGATTTCTCAATTGGGTAGTCTTATTGCTAACCGTGAGCTAAAGCTTAATCAGTTTAATGCAGATGCAGCACCTGTTAAACAGATTGATGAGCAGATAAATGATGTAAAACAATTGATTTACGGCAACATCAAATCTTTGAAGAACAGGAATCAAAAAACCATCGATCTGATTAACAATGAAATTGCCAAAGTTAATGGTTCATTGAATCAACTACCTGAAAAAGAGAACGATTTTGCTAAACTACAAAGCAACTTTGATATTAACCAGAGAATGTTCTCCCTTTTATTTGAGAAAAAACTGACTGCACAAATTAGCTCGGCAGCGGTTACTCCTGGTGCCAGCGTGATTAATGAGGCTCAACCATCCTTTTACCCGATTGCCCCTGTTGCCAGTCAGATTTATTCTACCTATATGATGGGTGGTTTAATCCTCGGAATCGGCCTGATCATTTTAGTTAGGGTCATTAATCCATATATTTATGATGTCGAAACTGTTGAAGGTTTGACCAGTATTCCGATTATTGGCGTGATCTTGAAATTTAAGAGAAAGCTAACCAGCGAAACGCAGCAAATGTTATCGCTGGAAAAACCAAAGTCGATTTTTGCTGAATCAGTTCGATCGGTGAGAACAAACCTAAGTTTCTTAGCCTCTGATAAAGAAAACAAAGTCATTTGTATTACTTCTGAAATTTCTGGTGAGGGAAAGTCTTTCGTTAGTTTAAATTTGGCGGGCACATTAAGCATCATTGATAAGAATATTATTTTGGTTGCTGCCGATTTACGCCGCTCTAAGCTTCACAAAGCTTTTGACTCTCCAAACCTAACAGGATTGAGCACCTATCTTTCTGCACAAAGTGATCTCGATAGTGTCATTCAAAAAGACGAAGCCCATCATTTTGACTATATCACTTCTGGCCCGGTGCCTCCCAACCCATCAGAGTTATTGCACAGTAACAGAATGAAGGCTTTAATTGATGAACTTAGAAAAAGATATGAGTATGTAATTATCGATACTGCTCCTGTAGGTTTGGTTTCAGACTCTATCCCAATTATTAAACAGGCAGACATCAATTTATTCATCATTAGATCAGGCGTTTCTAAATTTAGCGCTGCATCTGTACCTGAAAGATTATCAAAAGAATATGCTTTAAATAACATATCAATCATCTTAAACTCATTTGATAATGAGCTTTTGCATTCTAATATGCATACAAGCAATTATACGCAGAGTGGCTCGGGGACGTATTACTATTCCAGCTACACTGGCAATGGTGATAGCGGCTATTACGATCAGGAGGATAGAAAATGGTGGATGTTTTGGCAGAAAAAGTAAGTTGATTTTTGGTTGGTTGGGTGGCTAGGTAGAGTTCACGAAACCCCTTTTAGTTAATTTAAGTAACCAGATTAGAAGCATAGAGGATATAGATTTTCAGCGAACCTTTATTTTTCCCCACATCCCGAGTAAATCATTGCACTTACACCATAAATGCTTGTAAATATTTCAATTAATATATAGCGAATTAAGCCATGTAAGCTATACCTTTTATACGGGAAATAATGAGTAATTTAGATCCTAAACTGCTGTCGATTTAGCATGTTCTTAATCTTGAGAGGGTGCAAGTCATAAATTGACATTTCGCAACAATAAACTTGAATAAAAACCGATATTGCTATAAGATTTAAGTAGTTTTGATTTTGCATTATCCCGAACAGATTTACCGTATAAAAACAACAATCTCATTGATGATTGCTCGTCCCAATTATATACAATTTTTGCATCATCTCTCATTTAAGCCTTCAGGTTTATACCAAATTGCTATTCGTTATTCATCACAAACCCGTATTTTGCATTATGATTGATCAAAACTACAGGTGGTATCCTGTTTACACGCGATCGAGGGCAGAAAAAAAAGCGCATGATGAATTAGTCCGAAAGAGAATTGTGAGCTATTTACCTTTGCGTAAAACACTTAAACAATGGAGTGATCGTAAAAAGATTGTTGAAGAACCGCTGATCAAATCTTATCTCTTTGTGTATATTTCGTCCAAAGAATATGCCGAGGTTTTAATGACAAATGGCGTCGCCAGATTTCTTTACTTTTCAGGAAAAATAGCATCCATGCCTGAGCAGCAAATTGAGCATCTCAAATTATTATTGGCTACTGATGAGGATTTGATCGTGTTTGATCACGAGATCAAACCTGGACATAAAGTGATTGTGAAAGCTGGTCCGTTTAAGGATATGATTGCAGAAATGGTTTCTTTTCATAATAAACAACGTATTATTTTACGTTTAGATAATATCGGGTATTCGATTGAGATTAATACGTCGATGGCATTTGTGGAGCCATTGTAAGGGATGGGGAATTGACAAGGCTTCGGTCACGTCATCTCGAACGAGGTACGAGGAGAGATCTTTTTAAAGAGGTACTCGGAATGAGATCTCTCCAACATGAAAAATGTTGTTCGAGATTACGATTATACAAAATGTCGTTGGGATAACCGTTGAACAAAAAATCACAGATTGAATAGTTGATAGAAACTATTTAATTTTGTAAAATATAAATCGTGTGTTTTGCTGGAAAGCATACAACGCGGTAGCGTAATTAGTCATTTTTTAAAAGAAGATGTGACTGAGGGGGCGAAGCTGTGCCCGGCCTCTAACGTAAAAAGATAGAATAGGCAAGGAAAAAGGAAATTAACCTGTGCGAAGGGGGAAACAGGGATTGGAAATAGTGAATGGAGTATAGATACGGGGAAATAGAGCAATTGTAAAATAAAATGTGTCGCATTGCAGGTATAATTGATAAAAGCAAAAAGCCAGCAAAACTTGCAAAAGAAGTTCGGGGCATGTGCGACCGTATGCAACATGGCGGACCTGACGATGAAGGCTTCTATACCGATGAAACTAATTGTGTCGTTTTTGGACATCGACGCCTCGCCCTGATTGACTTATCTCCTACCGGACATCAGCCTATGTTCTATGATCACAATCATTTGGTCATCACCTTTAACGGCGAAATTTACAACTTCATTGAACTCAAAGACATGCTTAAAGCGTTGGGGATGCATTTTAATAGCGAGAGCGATACTGAAGTGATCTTAGCCTGTTATAAAGCTTGGGGCGTAGAAAGTTTCGATAAGCTGCATGGCATGTTTGCTTTCGCACTTCATGATCTTTTGATTCATAAAACCTATCTAGTGCGGGATAAATCTGGAATTAAACCATTGTATTACAGTACGATTAACAATTCACTATCCTTTGCTTCGGAGGTAAAAGCATTTGAAAAATTATCGTATCCATACACTGAAAATCCCGACTGGAAAATTTATTTCCTGGCGTTCGGGCATATTCCAGAACCTTTTACCACCTATACTGAAATTAATAGTTTGCCAAAAGCACACTACCTTTGCTGGAATCATGATGAACAAAACTTTGAAATTCAAAACTATAAGAACAATAAGAAAGAAGATAAAATAATTAACCGGCAGGAATCGGCTGATCAAATTTATGTTGTATTAAAAAATGCTGTTCAGAAGCATTTGATCTCAGATGCACCCATCGGCGTTTTTTTAAGTGGTGGTATCGATAGCAGCATTATTACACTTTTGGCTGATCAACTTCAGTCTGCCAAAAATGCTCAGAAGATCAATTCCCTGTCACTCAATTTCGATGAAGATCAATTTTCTGAGCGCTATTATCAATCCTTAATCGTTAACCAGGCAGATACCAAACACAGTGATTTCACCATAGATGAATTACTGTTTTCGAAACTTTTCCCCGAAGCACTAGCCGCAATGGATCAGCCAAGTACGGATGGCGTAAATGCCTGGTTTGTAAACTATTTCGCAAAGGAACGTGGTCTTAAGGCCGTTTTATCCGGAATCGGTGCTGACGAGTTATTTGGCGGTTATCCATCATTCAAGCGAATGAAATTTGTTAACCTTTTAAAACAAATCCCTAATGTGATCCTTAAAAAGGGCAAATGGTTTCAAAAACCTATTTTTAAAAGGGCGCATTATTTAAGTTATAATAACACGATTGGAAAATATCTTTTTCTTCGGGGCATATTCACCCCTGCAGAAATTTCACAATTTTTAAATCTCCCTATTACAAAGGTTGATCAAGTGCTCATGAATATTAATGTGTCCTCACCTGATCATTTAAAACCAGAAGAGGAAGCCAGCTGGTTGGAAGTTAACCTTTACATGCAAAATCAGCTGCTCAAAGACACTGATGCTATGAGCATGCAACACGGTGTGGAGGTTCGGGTTCCTTTTCTGGATGAAGACTTAATTAACCTTGCCGGAAGAATCAAAAGTGACCTAAAATTCAATGGAAAACAGCCAAAACAGTTACTGATTGATTCGTTCAAGGCACTGTTACCAAAGCCCATCTGGGCAAGGCCCAAGATGGGTTTTACTTTTCCCTTCCAAAAATGGCTGCAAAAAGAATCCTGTTTGGATAAAATTCAAACAAACAATAAAATGGCGGACAAGCTCATTACTGATTTTAGAAACGGAGAAGTGCATTGGTCGAAAGTATTGGCCGTTTACTTATTATTTAATCAAAATTCCCTATCATAATCTCATCTCTCACTTATTAATTATGATATAGAAAATGCTTCTACTCACGCTCAAAGTATTTAGTTTTACCGGTGGAATCGAAAAAGTAAGCCGTATTTTATCAAAGGCGCTCCAGGAATACTCCATTCAAGACGATCAGCCTAAATTAGCACTAAAAGTGATTTCTCTTTGCGACAAAAGTTCCGATGTTGACCAACGCTATTGTCCGAAAGCTCATTTTAAAGGTTTCAACGGAAATAAGATTATTTTCAGTATCACTGCATTTTTACAAGGTCTTCAAAAAACTATCATCATTCTAAGCCACATCAATCTCATTATGATTGTGGCGCTGATTAAAATGATCAGTAAAAATAAACGTTTTATTTTGCTGGCTCATGGCATCGAAGTTTGGCGGGATTTGAAGCCCTGGAAAATTTCCTTCATCAAAAAAAATGTGGAAATATGGGCAGTAAGTCAGTATACGGCAAATGTGCTCATCGAAAAACACGGTTTTCATCCATCGCAAATTAAAGTTTTAAACAACTGCATCGACCCCTATTTTAATATACCGGAATCATTCGAAAAACCGGACTATTTAAAAAAGCGCCATCAGCTTACAGATGAACACCCCATCATTTTAACGGTGAGCAGGTTATCATCATTTGAGATGTATAAGGGTTATGATACAGTTATTGAATGCATCAGGCCGTTACTTAAAGATTTCCCAAACCTGAAATACCTCCTGGCTGGAAAGGCTGATTTTGCAGAACAACAACGTTTGTTGCAACTCATCAAAAATCAGCAACTTTACCATCAAATTATCCTGCTGGATTACATTTCAGACCAAGAGCTGGCAGATTATTTCCAACTGGCAGATCTTTTTGTGATGCCAAGCAAGAAAGAGGGATTTGGAATCGTGTTTATCGAAGCAGCTGCTTGCGGATGCCCGGTTATGGCCGGAAACCAGGACGGGAGCAGTGACGCTTTGCTTAATGGCGAACTGGGTATACTTGTAAATCCTGATCATCAGAAAGAAATTGCAGATTCCATTGCAGGCTTTTTTAAGGTTAAACATACTGAAGATAAAGCCAGACAACTGCAAGAGAAATGCCTTGATCATTTTAATTACGAGGTTTATCGTGAAAAGGTGTTTGGTTTACTTAATCAAACCAAATTACAATTCCAATAATGATCAGCATCCTGAAGTAGGTAACTAAAACTGAAGACCAATTAGCGGAATTGGAACCCTAAGCAGACTTTTTAGTGATAGTGGCAAATCCTTCATCTCAATCGCAGCGGGATCTTTTAAAAATAATGGAGCATAAAGAAGAATATCACTGGACAATTGAGGCAAAAGCTTCTATTTTTGACCTTAAGTTAAATGAAGTTTGGGCATACCGGGATTTGCTTTGGTTACTGGTGAGACGTGATTTTGTGTCGTTTTATAAACAGACCATTTTAGGTCCGCTCTGGTTTTTTATTCAACCCCTTTTTACCACGATTATTTTCACATTTATTTTTGGGAATTTAGCAGGCATCTCTACGGATGGACTGCCTAAACCACTATTTTACATGGCGGGCATTACGGCCTGGAATTATTTTTCTGATTGTTTGAATAAAACCTCATCCGTTTTTAGAGATAATGCCGGGATATTTGGAAAAGTATATTTCCCAAGGTTAATTGTTCCACTTAGTATTGTGGTGAGCAACCTGGTTCGTTTTGGGGTACAAATGATCTTGTTTCTCTGTTTATTTGCCTATTATTATTTTAGTGGCGCAAATTTCAACCCTACCCCCATCATTCTAATGTTTCCAGTGATTGTAGTTCTAATGGCACTTTTAGGCTTAGGCCTGGGCATGATCATTTCCGCCATGACCACAAAATATCGTGATCTCGCCTTTCTGGTTGGCTTTGGTGTTCAGCTTTTAATGTATGCCACAACGGTGATCTATCCCCTATCTACCGCATTGGAAAAATACCCAAAATATGCCTGGATTATTGAATACAACCCGATGACCCCCATTATAGAAACTTTTCGATATGGCTTTTTAGGCGAGGGCAGTTTTAGCTGGATGAGTTTAGGCTATGTTAGCACGGTTACTTTCCTAATCCTGATTTTTGGCATTGTGATTTTCAATAAGGTGGAACGGAATTTTGTGGATACTGTATAATTAATTGTGAATACTCAACAAGTTAAAAAATTTGGTATGAAGACCAATTTCTCATCAATCGTTGATAAAATACAAAGTGATTACTGTACACCAGAATTTCTTAGTCAGCATTATTTTCCTTCACTTAATGGCTGGCGTGCCTTTGCCATTCTAATTGTAATATTTGGGCATTTAAAAAACAGTGTAGATAAAAGCTTCTTATATTATCATTTTGCTGAATTTTTTATATACCCAGAATTAGGTGTAAGAATTTTTTTTGTACTTAGCGGTTTTTTAATCACAACACTTTTAATAAAAGAATATATTTCAAACGGGAAAATAAGTATCAAAACCTTTTTTATTAAAAGATCATTGAGAATATTCCCTGTTTTATACCTCTATTTATTGGTTATACTAATCCTCAACTTTTATCTCAAACTTGACCTAACTTATGGCGATTTTTTAGGGCCGGCTTTTTACATCACCAACATTTTATTTTATTTTGCCCAGGGTACATGGATTACTGGCCATACCTGGACGTTATCTATCGAAGAACAATTTTACTTGATTTGGCCATTTGTATTAGCTATTTAACAAAAAAAACATGGATGATTTCAATTTTATTTTTGTTCATTCCATTTTTACATGTATTATGGTATTATTACCCAGCAACATCTTTATTAACATTTAGGCCATTTTTACAAGGAGCCGATGGCATATTTATCGGTAGTATGTTATCTGTAGCATGTTTTAAAGGTTTGATGTATGAGAATAGTAAACTTTGGAAGTCCTTTTTACTTCCATTTGTTTCGGCTTTAATTATTTTTTGGGTGTACTATTGTATACACAGAGGATTAATGGGCGTAATTTTACTTCCATTTGGAAGTTTAATCTCTGATCTCAGTATTTGCATTTTAATCTTGGTATCTATATTGCACCTTGATGGAATCAGTTATAAAATACTGAATACCAAAATCCTAATCAGTATTGGCATTATTTCATATAGTTTATATATATGGCACAACTTACTTATTCTCCCAAGAGATTATAAGGTGGAAGTGCTACCTAGGTTACCAGTGCCATTTAACTTCTTATTAACATTTATTGTAAGCTATTTTTCTTATTACTATTTTGAAAAACACTTTCTCAAATTGAAAAAAAACCTTAATAAAGCACGAGTAAATAAATAGAAATGGGCTTTATCAGATTTTTGTTAGCAGTAGGTGTCGTACTTTGTCATACCTCTTCTATATATGGTTTTTCGCCAGTTAGTGGAAATACAGCCGTTCAATGTTTTTACATTATATCAGGCTTTTATATGACCATGATTTTAAATGAAAAATATACCGGACAAAATGGTAATAAAATATTTTATCTCAACAGGGCACTAAAAATTTACCCGATATATTGGATTATACTATTCGCATCAATAATTTGGAGCCTAACCGTTTATAAATTTGGTTATCCGGGAGTGGCTAAACAATATGCAGACAATTCACCGCTATCATTAGCTACATGGTCATATCTCATCTTATCTAATATCTTCATTATTGGATTAGATTGGATATTTCTATTCAAACTTGAAAACGGCAATATGCTTTTTACTACTGACTTTAATGCGCAAAAACCTGCTTTTTATACTTTCGCTTTCAACAGCATTGCATGGACTGTTGGTTTAGAATTGTTATTCTATCTGATCGCACCATTTATTATGCGTAAAAATATTCTATGGATAGTAATGATGTTGCTGTTAAGCTTGGGCTTAAGATTACTGCTCAACGAGAATGGGCTAAACCATGTACCCTGGGATTACATGTTTTTCCCTACCCAAATACTATTTTTCATGCTGGGGGGACTTTCTTACTATCTCTATAAAAAAGTTAAATTATCAGGAAAAATAAATTTTATTATTTCAGCTGCATACGCTATTGTAATTATCTTTTATTACCAGTTTTTCCCAAATAATTTCATAAAGGAGGTGTTTCTTTTTGTATTTACTGCATTGGCCATACCTAGTCTTTTTAATTTAACTGCAAAAAGCAAAATCGATAAGTACCTGGGTGATTTATCTTATCCAATATATATATCTCAATCGTTAATTATTATGGTTACTGGGGCTAAAATATTCCCAAAACCATTTGGGTGGGGCTTAACCGCAGTAATTTTATGCATTGCAGCAGGCATATTTTTAACTTATTTTGTTACAAGGCCGATTGAAAAAATCAGACAGAAAAAAATTAATATGATTAATGACTACGCAATAACAAGCTCAAAATAATGAGTAATATCGCAATTAAAGCAGAAAATCTTAGTAAAGCCTATCAACTTGGCCAGATTGGAACGGGTACGATTAGTCGGGATTTTGAACGTTGGTTAGCCCGTTTGAGAGGAAAAGAAGATCCGTTTCTTAAGATTGGTGAACGTAATGATCAGAACACAAAAAGTGAGAGCAATATTGTTTGGAGTTTACAAGATATCAATTTTGAAATTGAGCAAGGAGAAGCTGTTGGAATTATAGGTAAAAATGGTGCAGGAAAAAGTACGCTGTTAAAAATATTGAGTAAGGTTACAGCACCTACAACAGGAAGCGTAAGTGGTAAGGGCCGTATTGCAAGCTTATTAGAAGTTGGTACAGGATTTCATCCCGAACTTTCTGGCCGTGAAAATATATTTTTGAATGGTGCTATTCTAGGCATGCGTAAGAAAGAAATAAAACGCAAACTTGAGGAAATAGTTGATTTTGCGGGAGTTGAAAAATATCTGGATACACCCGTTAAACGCTATTCCTCCGGTATGTATGTTCGCTTGGCATTTGCTGTCGCTGCTCACTTAGAATCAGAAATTTTAATTGTTGATGAAGTTTTAGCGGTAGGCGATGCAGAATTTCAGAAAAAGTGTTTGGGTAAAATGGGTGAAGTAAATAAAGCTGAAGGAAGGTCTATATTATTTGTAAGCCATAATTTAAATAGTATAAAAGAGTTTTGCGAAAATACCATTCTTTTGGAGTCCGGCACAATAACAAAATATACTGATACAAATACTAGTATTAAGAAGTATTTAAAAAATAATGAAAAAATAGATTCTGTATATTTCGAAACTGAAGAATTGATTCTAAAAGGATTAGAATTATATGATAAGGATGGTAAAAAAGCAGTTTCTTTTGTAAATGGTGAGCAAATTATTATAAAAATTGAGATAAAAATTAAAAGTTATAATTCCAATTTTGGATTTTGCATTGCGCTATATAATGACTACGGAGATATAATTACTGGAATTAATACTTATCATATTAATCAAAAGATTAAAGAAACAACTCCAGGTGATTATTTTATGGAGGTAACGATTCCAAAGTATATATTAAATGTTAGTGAGTATTTTATCAACCTACATATTAATGATAAATTTGGTAATTTATTCAAAGTAATTGAAAATTGTAGGTCATTTATAATTACTGATGATGGATTTAGAAATGGCGACTACTTCCGTGGCAGTTTTCCGGGACCAATAGCATTAGTTCCAGAAATTAATTTTCTTAAAAAAAATTGATACCAAAAATTATTCATTTCTGTTGGTTTGGTGGAAAGCCAAAAACAGAGTTAACAAACTTCTGTATTAATAGCTGGAAAAAATATCTGCCAGAATATAAAACAATTGAATGGAACGAAACTAATTTTGATGTTGAAAGTTGCAATTTTGTCTCACAGGCATACTCGCATAAAAAGTGGGCTTTTGTTTCGGATTATGTGAGGGCTCATGCTTTAAAGAAATTTGGAGGCATTTATTTAGATACTGATGTTGAAATAAGAAACACTTTAAACTCTTTTCTACATCATGGAGCCTTCTCGGGATTTGAAGCAGATAAACTTCCATTTACTGCGTTATGGGGTAGTGAAAAAAATCATCCATGGCCAACTAAAGTATTAGAGTATTATCACAATCAAACTAAATTTTCAGAAAAAACTAACACAGTAATAGTATCAGAAATCTTAATACGTGATTACAAAGTTGATTTAGATATATCAGAAGTGCAATTTTTAGATGAAAACATCGCAATATACCCTGCGACTCACTTTTGTTTAGATATACCACCCAACTTTGCAGTGCACCATTTCAATGGCAGTTGGATTACAGGATATCAAAATCAATATAAGAAAACGATTAATGAAAACTATATTCTAGCCAATTTTAGCTCTACTTTTAATAATGAAATTCAAATGCTAAGAAAATTAGAAGAGAGAAATTTGATTTCTACAAAAATTGCTTTTCATTATCTATTACATAAGATATTAAAGAAACTAAAATCAAAGTTATTTTGAAAACACAAATTGCATTGATATACGGCACAAGGCCAGAATTATTAAAATTAATTCCAATAATTAACCAATTTGGCAAAAAAAACAAACGTATATTAATAATTAATACAGGACAGCACTCAGAAGTTGTATCAGAATTAGAAGTTTTATTTAATATAAAACCAGACATTGAACTAACGGTTCAGCAACTTGGCTATACAAATAATAAACTCATATCATTCCTAATTGAAAAAGTTTCTGATATTATTATTCAAAGAAATATTAAGCATGTAATTGCACAAGGTGACACGTTCTCTGTCTTATCGGCTAGTATTTGTGCATTTTTATCAAAAGTTAAATTTTATCATATTGAAGCAGGATTAAGAACATCAAAAATTGGCACACCTTTTCCAGAGGAATATAATCGTCGAGTTATATCCATTGGTACAACAACCCATTTTGCACCCACTAAACACGCAGCTAATAACCTTTTAAAAGAAGGTATAGATAAAGAGAGTATTTTAATGTCCGGAAACTCAATTATTGATCTTGCCCAAGAAATAATAAGAGAAAAAAAAATATCTATTACTTATGATGAATTAGTTTTTATAACTGCACATAGAAGAGAAAATCTTGGAGTACCCATTGAAAAAATATCCTTGGCTGTAAAAACCCTGGCTACAACATATCCTCATATTAAATTTCATTGGTCCCTTCATCCAAATATGGCAATAAAAAAGATGATTTTTAAAAACAAACCCTTTCCCGAAAATTTAATTTTTACTGACCCGCTATTGTATCCAGATATGATAGAGAAAATTGCAAAAGCTAAGTTAATAATTTCAGACTCTGGTGGACTACAAGAAGAAGCAAGTGCCTTCTTTAAAAAGATCTTAATATTAAGAGATGAAACAGAAAGGCCAGAAATATTAAATTGTGGTTTGGGCATACTTGTTGGTGCAGAAACTAATAATATAGTTAACTCTTTCAAAAAACTTCAAGAAAATGATAATTTCAGAGTTAATAAATTTATCAATCCATTTGGCAATGGCAAATCATCTGTAAAAATTGTGGATAGAATTTTGGAAGAATTAAAATTTGATTCAAATTAACAAAAATTGACTCCCTTTTTTTCAATCATTGTCCCATGCTACAATCAAGGCCAATTTCTTCAGGAAACATTGGAAAGTATTTTAGCTCAAAAGTTAAAAAACTGGGAATGTATTATTATTAATGATGGTTCAATTGATAAGACAGAGGAAATCTCTTTTGATTGGGTGGAGAAAGATAATAGATTTCATTATTATCGACAAATGAATTTAGGGCTTTCAAGTGCTAGAAATGCCGGTATCTCAAAAGCTAAAGGTAAATATATCTTACCGCTAGATGCAGATGATATCATTTCACCTGATTATTTATTAGAAGCGGCTTTAGCTTTTAGTAGTAACGAAAATATTTCATTGATTTATTGCAAAGCAAAAAAATTTGGAGTAGAAAATCGTGATTGGGAATTACCTGCATATTCATTCAAAAAATTGCTGCTCGAAAACTGTATTTTTTGTTCGGCCATTTACAGAAAGTCTGATTGGGAAACTTCCACTAAATATGATGAGAGTTTAAAAAATGGATGGGAAGATTGGGATTTTTGGCTTAAAATTTTAACCCCTAAATCAATTGTCTATCAAATACCAAAAGTTTTGTTTTTTTACAGAACCAGTGAATCTTCAATGATTAAAAACATGCGTATTGAAGATATGGAAAATGTTAGGTGGAAAATATTTATGAAGCATATAAAAATTTACATTGAATATTTTCCTTCTCCAATTACAACTTTACTCAAAAACCATGAACTAAAAAACGAAAGCCATATTCTGAAAAGTTCCACTTCCTTCAAAATGATAACAATTATATTTAGACCATTTTCAAAGTTAAAAAGAAAAATATGTAACCAGTTTTTATGTAAAACAGGTATTTCTAATGATGAATAGTCAAGTTGTGATAGGCATTCCGATTTATAAATCAAATTTATCTTTACGAGAGACGGCCTCGTTAAAGCAGGTATTTCGTGTTTTAGGCCATCATCCGATTTGCTTAATTACATTTAGAGAAATTGATATGACAAATTATATTCATCTCCTGAAAAACGACCGTTATACGCTTACATATTTTGACAAATCTTATTTTGAAAGCCTAAACGGTTATAATAAATTACTAATTAATTTAACATTCTATAAAAGATTCTGGAAATACGATTTTTTATTAATCTACCAATTAGATGCATGGGTATTTCGTGATGAACTGAATAAATGGTGTAATTCTAATTATGATTATTTAGGAGCGCCTTGGTTTTCATCAGACAATCCAAATAAAGGTTTACCCCATTTCTTAGGCATCGGAAATGGTGGCTTTTCGTTAAGAAACATCCAAAGCCACTTAAAGGCTCTTAACCAGTTCTCTTATGTCATATCGCCTTATACAATTATTAAGGCATTTACATCCAAACCTTCTTTCAGTACATTCTGGAATATGATAAGAAACCTTACCATTGGAAATAATTCTCATTATTTATTAGGTAAACCCGAAATAAACGAGGATGTTTTCTGGGGGAGGATCATAAAAAGAAACTACCCATGGTTTAAAGCCCCTGATATGATTACAGCTGCAAAATTTGCTACTGAAACAAATGCAGAAAAAATCTATAACCTAATGAACAAAAAATTACCATTTGGATGCCATGGTTGGGATAAATATGATACTGCCTTTTGGAGTACACATATTTTATAGTTTGAGGAGCTGTATTCCGATTAAACCACAAATCAAAGCCTATCCAAAATATAACAGATATGAGATATCTCTAAAAATTACTAGATCAGATGCAAAAATTAATCTTAAATATTTTCATATTCATTATTAAAGCTAAAGCAAATAAAGCTGCCTATCAACATTTCTTTACTATGTTACATACCGAATGCTTAAAAGCCATGAATTATGGTACAAGCGGTAACGTTTTAGACAGTGGCGAAATTGAGACATTAATGTTTGTTAACAAAAATCTTAATAGTGAGTGTATAGTCTTTGATGTCGGAGCAAACGAAGGCTCATTTGCTAAAATGGCATTAAATATATTCTCTGAAAACTTGAAATTATTTTGCTTCGAGCCACAAAAACATATTTTTGATAAATTGGAAAAGCGATTCGATTCCAGATCAAATGTACAATGTTTTAATTTTGGATTGAGCGACAGCGAATCACTAAGTATGATGTACGGGAATGATGCAATTTCTGGTATTTCATCGGTATATCATAGATGGCTGGATCATTTCAAAATCGATTTTAAATTATAAGGGCAAATTCAACTAAAAACGCTTGATTCATTCTGTGCTCAACACAATATAGAAAAAATTGATTTACTTAAAATTGATGTCGAAGGGCATGAATATGCTGTTTTGGCCGGTGCAACAAAATTATTAAAAAATAGAAAAATCAGATTCATACAATTTGAATTTAAAGGAGCAGCAATTGATTCAAATACATTTTTTCAGGATTTCTGGTATTTATTACATGAGGACTATCTAATATACCGAATTGTAAAAGACGGTAGATTTTTAATTAATGAATATAATGAAAATTTAGAAATATTTCGAACTGTAAATTTCCTAGCGGAATTAAAAGTTAGTTTATTATCAATTGAAATCCATGATTATCAAATCACACGAATAATTCATTTATTAATCATATATAATTTGAAATCGACTAAAGGTGCTTGCGTAATCATCTGCACATTTAACGGTGAAATGCGTTTGGAGAAAACGCTAAACCATCTGGCTCAACAAGAATTTACTAATCTTTTGGAATGTGAACTCATTGTGGTTGATAATAATTCTTCGGATAACACTCGTCAAATAACTCTAGAAAACTGGAATAATTATAGTTTAACCTGGACAAGTTTTAGGGTTATCGAGGAACATCAACCAGGGCTAAGTTTTGCCCGCCAAAAAGGAATTGACGAGGCGAATTACGAATATATTATTTTCTGCGACGATGATAATTGGTTAGATAAAAATTATGTTGAAACCGCTTTCAATATTATTTCTGGTGATCCTAAAATTGCTGCACTTGGAGGTCAAAGTACAGCAACAGCATCAATAGCAATACCAGACTGGTTTGAAGGTTCAAAATCAAATTATGCAGTTGGTCAACAGGCAGATGAAACTGGTGATGTAACTTCCCGTGAATTTTTATGGGGAAGTGGTATTGTGATCAGGAAAAGTATTTATCAGTTAGCCTATCAACAGTTCCCTTCCCTGCTTACCGGGCGAAAAGGGCAAACTTTAAGTGCAGGTGAAGATTCAGAAATGTGCCTGAGGTTTATGATTATGGGTTACAGGTTATATTATTCTGATCAGTTAAAGTTTCAACACTTTATTTCCGAAGAACGACTGACTCCTCAATACAATGATAACCTAAGAGTAGGATTTGTTCAGGCATATGAAATTTTAAAATTATACTCTGCGTTTTATCATGTACACTTTAGTCCGTTAAAACGAAAGCTAGCATTATTGATAAAGGCAATCTTAAAGAAAATATTATCTAAGCCCCTACTTGGTGAAGAAAAACTAAATCTTTACAACCTGTTTGGTTGGGAATACGAACACATGGATAAAAATTTTAGGCTGATCAAAGCTTTTGCTAAAAGCACTCCTGAAAATCAATAATATAAAAATGCTTTTCTCAATTATTATCCCAACGTATAATTCATCAAAAACAATTGTGCGTTGCTTAGATAGCATTATTAAGCAAAACTTTACCAGTTACGAAGTGTGGTTTATCGACGGAAATTCCAGCGATGACACTCTGACAATACTGACTGATTATAAGCAGGAATATCCCTTTATTAACTTAATCTGTGAAAAAGATGAGGGTATTTACGATGCCATGAATAAAGGGATTAACCTATCAAAAGGTGAGTGGCTTTATTTCTTAGGTAGTGACGACACTTTATTCAATGAAAGCGTATTGAACAATATTGCCAAAACCATTAATGCATCGAAAGACAAAGAAGTGGTATATGGCAATGTGATGATGCGGGGCGAAAATCAGTGGAATTTAAACAATGTAGTTTTTGATGGTGAATACAGTATTGAAAAGTTCATTGATAGAAACATCTGTCATCAGGCCATGTTTTTCAAAAGATCTGTATTTAAAAAGAATGGGAATTTCAGTCTAAAATACGTTACAAATGCCGATTTTGATTTCAATATGAGGTGTTATTCTAATAGTCTTTTTCTTTACACGGATGTTATTGTTGCAAACTTTTATGTGGGCGGGCAAAGTACCCTTGTTGAAGATAAAGTTTTTCATCAACACCGTGGAGCATTGTTATACCGCTATTTTGGAAGAAGAATATTTGGCAGCTCATTTATAAATGCAAGACTTTATGTACAACAAGCAGCCTTAAGTAAAACTTCGTCACTTAGTGGCTTTCCCAGGTTAATTTGTTTACTGGCATACTCTAAATTGAAAATACATTCCATGTTAATCTCTTAATTTAAACATGAATTTCAATACCCCTATTCTTTTACTAATTTTTAACCGTCCGGAAGAAACAGAACGGGTTTTTAATGAGATTAGGAAGCATCGTCCGAGTCAACTATTTATCGCTGCTGATGGACCAAGAAAAGGAGTTTCGGAAGATATTGAGCTTTGTAGTAAATGCAGGGATATTGTAAAGAGTATAGATTGGGATTGCCAATTAATTACATTATTCAGGGATGAAAATCTTGGTTGTGGAGAAGGGCCTGCTAATGCGATCACCTGGTTTTTTGATCAGGTAGAAGCCGGAATTATTCTGGAAGATGATTGTCTACCCAATAAAAGCTTTTTTTTGTTTTGCGAAACACTACTACATCGTTATGCTTTGGCAGAAGAAATCATGATGATTTGTGGAACCAGCTATCAACCCAAACCACTAGATGGGAATACGTATTATTTTTCGAATTATGCACATGCCTGGGGTTGGGCCACATGGAGAAGTGCCTGGAATACGTATGCTTATTCACTCGAAAATGAAGCGACCCCTACGATATCGGCAGTAATTAATCAAACCTTTTCAAACAAACGAGAGCGTAAGTTGTGGGCGTACAACATGGGCATTATTAAGCGAGGCTTAGATGCCTGGGATTATCAGTGGATGTATTGGATTTGGAAAAATAATGGTCTAACTATTATTCCCTGGAAAAACACCATTTCTAACATCGGCTTTGGCAATAGGGCGACACATACGCTTGATGCCTTATCAGAACAGTCGCAGATGACTCAATACGAACTTGAAACCATTACCCATCCCAGGCATATAGTACTCAATCAACAAGCAGATCGCTATGAACGATTTCATATGTTAATACCAACAGCATCTGCTTATTACCAGGGTAGATTAAAGGCCGCAGTTAAGAAGATATTAAGGCTCTTGCATATCATCAAATGAAAAATCTGGTAGCGGTAATCATTCCGATTTATAAGGAGAAGTTGAATCATAATGAGCAGATATCTCTTAAACAATGCTTAAAAGTGTTGTCAAGCTATCCAATTATTTTTATCAGTCCGGAAAATCTAGATACAAGCATTTATCAGCATCATGCTAAAGATAAAGTCAAATTCGAAGTGGTAAATTTTAGTAATGATTATTTTAAGAATATTGATGGTTACAACCGTCTCATGCTTTCAACATTGTTTTACAAAAAATTTCTAGCCTATAAGTTTATACTGATCCACCAACTGGATGCGTATGTTTTTGAAGATGAACTAGTTTACTGGTGCAAACAGGGATACGATTTTATCGGAGCACCTCACCCACCTCACGAAAACAATAAAAACGAAATACAGTTTTTAAACGGCTATGGTAAAATAGTTAGTTTTATAAATAGACTTTTTAATATTAATCACAAAATCAGCAATGTTGGAAATGGTGGGCTCTCGCTAAGGAAAACTGCTACCTGCTACAAGCTGGTTAAATATTTCAAGCGCAGCGTAAAGAACTGGGGTACTAATAATGAAGATGGTTTTTTTAAATATTGGGCGAATATTTTGTATCCCGTTGTAAAACTTCCTAGCGATGCTGTTGCACTTCGCTTTTCAATTGAGAGCGAGCCATCAAACTCATTGAATAAACTGGACAATCAATTACCTTTTGGTTGCCATGCCTTTGAAAAGTATGAACCAATAACCTGGCAGCCATTTATTAATGAAAAAATATCGCATTGAGTTTTAATATTAAATTACCAGATCTTGAAAACTACCGTGAGGTATTTAAAACCAATGGAGTAATTTATCCATTGGAAAAAGTTCCGTTTAAGAAATTGGGATTACTAGCCGATTTACCAAAGATTAAAGAACCGAAAGGCTGGCCCTGGAGCCAGGAATATGATCCATGCTTATATTCAGATCGAATTAACTGGCCGAAATTAAGTATTGTGGTTCCTTCTTACAATCAGGCGGCATTTTTAGCGCAAACATTAAGGGCTATCCTGCTCCAGAATTATCCAAATTTAGAATTGATTGTGATAGATGGTGGCAGTAATGACGGATCTAAAGAAATTATAGAGGAATATAGTCAATGGATTAGTTACTGGCAGAGTGAAAAAGACCGGGGACAAGGCCATGCCATAAATTTAGGATTTAGTTTGGCTTCGGGCACTTACTATGCCTGGATTAATAGTGATGATTACTATTTAAAAGGCACTTTCTGCAAGGTGATGGAAAGATTTTTACAAAAAAACGAAGATTTTGTTTACGGCTATGTAACAGATTTCATCGTAGAGAAAAATAAATTCAATCCAGTTAACAAGATATTACCTGTTAAAGACTACTTTCTTCGTTTGCCCACTCTCGCCCAGCCTGCCTGTTTCTGGAAGGCAGCCATACATCAGCCCATATGGGAAGAATTACATTGCTCCATAGATTACGAGCTTTGGTTAAGACTGGTTAAAGACAGTAAAAAAGGAATTATAAAAGATGCCCTTGCAGTAGCTAATATACATGGCGATGCTAAAACATCTGATCCGAAAATGAAGGCAAAATGGGATGAAGATCATCAGTTAATCTGTTCAATGGAAGCTCACGGAAATGTGGAGAACTGGCATGCCGTGGTTTTTCTTCATCGTATCCGTTTAAAAATCAATAAATGGTTCAATCTTTAGAAAATTTTTCTTCGTGATAGGTGTTTCAATACAGTGCCGACTTGGCAATCAGCTCTTTCAATATGCTTTCGCAAAGGCTTCTGCTGAAAAGCTAAATACCAGTTTTTTTCTAATAGAAGGTGAGGAACAATTCGTTTTACCAAAATATTTCGAATTGGAAGGCTATAGTAAGCCACTTAATATTTTTCGAAAAATCATCTATAAAATAAAAAACAAATCATTTTTTAAAAGCCTTCAGGCAACAGAAATTCAGTTGTCTACTACTCCTGTTTCTGATAATAATGTCTATTCCGGTTACTTTCAATCGGGTTTGTTTTTTGAAAATATAGCTACTAAACTAGCAACTTATATTAAAGTTAAACCGCAGTACCTTTCTATATTTAATAAACTTTATGGCGAACTATTTGATAAAGATAAAGTCATCGCCATTCACATTAGGAGAGGTGATTACCTGAATCTTGATTATTGGTGGCTTGAAAACCTTGGCAGCGATAACTTATCGCTACCCATAACCTATTTCGAAAAATGTTTGGCTCAAATAGAAAATGTAGATTCATACAAAATAATCTTTACAAGCGACGACATAGGATATGTAAAAAATGTCTTTGGTAACTTCAAAAACGCAATATTTGCAGAACATGATATGATCACAGATTTTCAGATCTTGATGAATGCCAATATTTGCATTCTATCAAATAGTTCATTTTCATGGTGGGCAGCCTATTTAAATAGAAACCAGGATAAAAAAGTGTTTTGTCCAAAGCATTGGCTTGGTTTCAAAATACAAAAGGAGTACCCAAATGACATCATTCCAAAAGAGTGGTTACAAACGAAAGTATAATGAAAGGTATTAAATTCTCTTTATTAATTCCCTGTTATAATGCAGAACGCTATATTGACAAATTTATACACGAAATTAAGACACTAAACCAATCATTTGATGAAATTATTTTTTACAATGATGCCAGTACCGATAAAACAGAAAAAATATTAATTGAGAAAGGATATGATGTAATTTCTGGTCTTGTAAATAAAGGTCCGGGATATGCAAGAAATCAATTAGCAAAAGCGGCCAGAGGAGAATACCTTCATTTTCATGACATTGATGATGAATTTAACCCTGATTTTTTAGTTCTGGTAGAGAATTCTCTCCAAAATAAAACGCCTGACTTGATATTAGGCAATGCGGACTGGGTAGATGAATCATCCAGAAAGCCAATTATTAAATGGTCTTACAATAATCTGGAAATAACTAAAAATCCTCTTGCCTATTTCATTAAAAACCCATTAGGTGTAATCAACACAATATACCGAAGAGATTTTTTTTTGCAAATTAACGGTTTTAATGAGCAAATTAACTGTTGGGAAGATTCTGACTTAAACATCAGGATGGCGGCTGAAGCTTCCTCAATTGCAGTAATCGATGCAACCTTAGCCTACTCCATCAGGCATAATAATGGAATAAGTAGTAATCAGAATTGGTGCTGGGATTGCAGGCTTAAATTTATCGAGATCTATTTACAGCATTATCTTCCCAGATTAGGTCCAGAAATTTTTATACGTGAGATTAAAAGAGTGCAAAATTCATATATTCAAGATAACAATCTTCAAAAAGTAAAGGCAATTTTAGTAATGAACCAGCGGCATAATCTGGGAATGAATACACTCAAGATTGGATTTCTTTATTATCTTGATAAAATTTTACCGAAATATATAATGAATTCTATTCTTAAAATATATTTCAGCATAAATCAGTAGAGCTTTGAAAATACCTTCCATAAAAAATGTTGTAAAAAAACTTTGGATACTTCTCTTTACTCAAAATCCATATAAGGTTAAAACTTTTTGTGAGGTTACCGGGAGCCGTATTGGAGAACAAATTGATTTGGCAGAACATCGTAACTTTAAATATAAGGCTGGATCAGGTGAGCTGATCTATTATTCTCCAAACAATAAACGAAAGAACAATCATATTCCGGACAGGAGCATTGGAGGGGAAAAAAGATATTTGAATACGGGTTTATTTAGAAGTCCCGATCGCTATGTTTACAGTCTTTCGGGTGGAAGTATTTTTAGCCAGATAGGATTAATATACCATAAAGAGAAAAGAACATTTATTGATGAATCTGCAAAAGAATGGCTCTTAAATTTAAAAGAATCGCCATATACTCACATTATTAATTTCCCGGCTAAGAAAAAACTCAGTGGCATTACGGTTTCATGTTTAACAAATGGTTCAGATGGTGGTTTTTATCATTTTATATTTGAATCGATCATTAAAATAAAATTATACGAACCGATACTAAAATATACAAACTGGATCTTACTGAATGGCCCTGCGACTGAGTGGAAACTTAAATGGATAAGAAGAGCAAGAATAGCTGAATCCAAAATTATATGGATGACAAATACAGATCATTTTGATTGTGAGCAATTGATTTTCACAAACAGATTAATTTCAGATCAACAAATAAATCATTGGTGTGTAAACACGTTAAACGAAATTTTTTCAATATCTCAAACATTACCTTCCGGTGCTGATCCGAAGATAATTTGGATATCAAGAAGAGGATTAGAAAGGGATATCAAATGGGAAAAAGAAATTCTCCATCATTTTCCTGAATTTGAAATAGTAGATCTTTCTTCAATGGACGTTGAAACAACAATTCAGAAACTACAGCAAGCTACGCACATTATAGGGCCGCATGGAGCAGGGTTAAGCAATGTTTATTTATGCAAGCCTAAAACGAAAATTCTGGAAATTTATCCTTTAGGCAAAACCTATCAGCCCTGTTATTCCAGAATTTCAGAAGTTTGTTCATTGCAATATTATTGTGATGTGTTGAATTTTGAAGACAAAAATCATCAGGATTATGGCTTGGGCTACGCCAAACGGCTGTTAAATGAATTCATTAGTTAATCGCATTTCTTAATTAATATCACCACGAGAACAAAAATATGTATATCATTGGAATAGGTGGTTTACTTGGTCATGATGCTAACGTTGCACTGTTTAAGAACGATCAACTGGTTGCTTCTTCGCAAGAAGAGCGTTTCACATTTGAAAAGCATGACTACAGGTTTCCGATAAATGCAATAAATGATTGTTTATCGCTGGCAGGTATTACAAATGATGACATCGCCATTTGTATATTTGCTGAGAAGCCTTTTTTCCAGTCGGTATTTAATTACACAAAAAAACAGCCCTCTTTTTTCACAAAGTTGATCCAAAAAGTTAGTCATTTATTTGAAAAAACACTTTTTGAAAAAGAAGCCCAAAAGCTTTTCAAAAATGCGGCCTTTAAATATTCGTGGCATCATGCCTCACACGTAGCGGCCGCGTTTCATTCAGCAAACCTTAAAGAAAGCGTTTTCCTTTGTGTTGATGGAAAATCGGAAAATACCAATGCATCCATTGGATATATCAGCAACAGAGAACTTATTTTTGAAAGAGAGCTAGAATATGAAAACGGCCTGGGGATGTTTTATACTTTTGTTACGCATTATCTTGGTTTTACATCATTTGGTTCTGAATATAAGGTAATGGGACTTGCCCCATACGGGCAACCGAATTATGTCGAACAATTATACAAGCTCGGCGACACCAATGAAAAGGGTTCATTCAAGATGAAATTTGATCCTGGTTTCAATCCTACTGCTACTCATGAATATTTTTATCTCATTGAAAAAGCAACAGGTGTACCAAGGGCGACTAAAAATGCTGAACTCTCTAATGAACAGGTAGATGTAGCTGCTAGTTTGCAAAGAATATTTGAGATAGAGTTGTTAAAAATGGCTAGCTATGCCAAAAGCATATACCCATCGGTTAAAAACCTTATTTTTTGCGGTGGTTGTGCACAAAACTGTGTTACAGCTGGGATAATTAGAGATTCAGAGATTTTTGAATATGTATTTAACTCTCCAATTGGCGGAGATATGGGTAGTGCTATAGGGGCTTGTATGGTGTTTATGAGAGAGCATGGATTATCAACACCTAACTTTTACAAAAAAAACTTTTATTTTGGATCTCCTCCGGGACAGCTCACCGTTGAAGAAGCTCTACAACATGAGGTTGCTATAGAAGGAGATATATTTACCGAAACGGCGAAATTACTTGCCCAAGGTTATATATGTGGGTGGGTACAAAACGGGATGGAGCTTGGTGCAAGAGCTTTAGGCGCCAGATCGATCCTTGCTAATCCGGTAGATCCAGAAATGCAAACTAAGCTTAACCTTAAAATCAAATTCAGGGAATCATTCAGGCCTTTTGCACCGATTATACTTGAAGCAGAACAGGCCAATTGGTTTGATACCCAACAGCCTTCTTACTATATGCAGTATACCGCTTACCTGAAACAACATTTAAGGTATAAGGTACCTAGTGAATTCAAAAGCTTTAAAGCGCAGTTAAATTATCCCCGTTGTGTTGTACCAAGTATTGTGCATGTTGATTTTTCAGCGAGGTTACAAACGATATCAAGCGAAGTACATACTGAAATGCATAGACTTCTCGAACATTTTTTCAAACTGACAGGTGTTCCGATTTTAATCAATACGAGTTTCAATGTTAATGGGCAACCTATTGTACGCACCGCAAATGATGCCTGGAATTGTTTTGTACATACTGATATTGATTATCTTATTATAGAAAACAAATTATATAAACACCCTAAAAATCTGAGCCAAGAACAGAAAGTAATATGGTTAAACAGTTTCGAAAAGCATTCAAAATAATTTATAGCATCTTGCTGAATTTTATTTCAAGGAAAAGCAACCCAGGATGGGCAAAAAGCGACAAAAATAGCAGCAACCTATCAAGATGATATCGGTTATCATACCCACTTACAATCCGGATTTAAAAAGATTACACCAGGTTCTCACAGCGCTTGCCGAACAAACATTGGAGCTTAATTTTTGGGAAATCATCGTTATTGATAATAATTCAACTTCTGGTTTCGAGTCACTTATAGATCTTTCCTGGCACCCAAGAGCAAGAGTTGTTACTGAAGTGGAACCAGGTTTATCCTATGCCAGATTAAAGGGAATAGCAATGGCATCATCAGCTATTATCGTAATGGTTGATGATGATAATATTTTAAAACGTGATTATTTGCAACGAGTTCTTCAGATTTTCAATTCGAATCCAAGCTTAGGTGCTATTGGAGGAAAAATTACACCTATGTTCGAGGGGAGCAATAATCAACTCGCATTGATGTTTGAGAATCTTCTTGCCGTGAGGGATTTAGGAGAAGACATACAGATTTGCACAAATAATGAAAGCTACCCTTCCATAGCACCTGTCGGTGCCGGAATGGCATTTAGAAAGTCATCAATTTGTACTTATGTATCGAAGATTGTTGCTGGTAAAAACATTATCTCCGATCGAAAAGGTAATTCATTAAGTTCTTCTGGCGATAATGAAATGGTTTGGGAAATCATCAATTCTGGCTGGGCCATTGGCTATTTTCCCGAGCTGCAGCTGCAACATATTATACCAGAAGTTAGGACAAAAAAAGAATATCTTGCTAAATTAAACTTTCAGATCCAGGAGTCATGGGTATTATTTTTATTGAAACATAATATTTGTCCATGGAAAACCATTCTGCCATTAAGCTTACCATTTAGAAAACTAAAATCATGGATAAAGTGTAGGGCATGGAAAAATGAGGTCAACTACATCAAATGGCAGGGTACATGCGGAACATTTAATGGATTAGCCAATTTTAAAAAAATTGAGACCACATAATTACGGTATCGACCTGTTACGATTTATTGCTGCATTAATGGTCACGCTATTTCATCTAAATCAAGCCATTATTCCAATTCATAATTGGTATAGAAATACCATTAACTACGGTTGGCTTGGTGTACCAATATTTTTTGTGATCAGTGGTTATTGTATTATCGCATCTGCAGAGCACACAAAAGGTGCTGTGGTTTTTTTTACAAAACGCTTTTGCAGAATTTTCCCACCTTATTGGTTTAGTTTAATCATCGTTTTACTTAGTGCCGTTTTTCAGAAGGTATACCTTGGAACAAACTCGGTACACAACTTGCCAAAGAGCTTAACTGCGATTATTGCCAATATTACATTAGGTACTGCTCCTTTTTCAAGAATTGAAACAATTAACTGGGTATACTGGTCATTAACCTGCGAAGTGGCATTTTATCTACTAATTGGCTTGGGTATGTTTTTAAACAAAAAGTATCTTTTGTACTTTATATTAGCAATCTCAATCGCTTCTGCATTTGCTGTAAAGCAAGACTATAGCTTGTTCTTTTTTCTTGATCATTGGCCTGCCTTCGGTTTGGGTATATCAGTTTATTATTTTTTCAAAGCAACTAACTTAGAAAAAGGTGTAAATTTTGGTTTATTATTTATTGTAAATGGCTATTCGTTATTCGTCAAGCATACTGATAAACCTGAGCATCTGATTGCAACAGCAATAACGATAACCCTACTTTATCTAAGCATTAAATATCCCCTTAAAAGAAGTTTTTTTTCTAAATTAGGTAATCATTCTTACTCCATTTACTTAATCCATATACCGATTGGTGTTTTTATTCTCGGCTTGTTTGAAAGTGATCGGGCCCAAACTGTTCCATTTTATAATATGATACACGACTTTTGTGTATTTGTTGTAATCAGCCTATTTGCATGGGGACTTTATACTTTTATAGAGCAGCCAGCTATAAACTATGGAAAAAAGAAATTAATAAAATAACATTGATCAATAGCCAATAATTTGATACAATACATCATTAACATCTTATACAGATACCCAAAATCATTTTTTAACAGAGTAAGTTCTTTTGGTGGTTACTTTGCTTATTTGAAAATGCAAAAAAATCAAAGACTCATGATAAAAGCATCATTAGAATTAAAGCCTGTAATATCATATCCCGAAGGTTTGCCTGTTTATTTTCTTACTGGGGAGAAATATTTGTATCAAACTCTTTTCTGTATTACTTCGTTAACTAGAAATACAGATGAGAAGTTTAATTTTATCCTAATAGATGATGGTAGCTTTAATAATGCTTTAATAGAAAAGGTACACAAATTGCTGCCTAATGCACATATTCGTTTTAATGCTGATACTGAAGCTTACCTAAAAAAAATAATGCCGGAAAGCGTTTTCAAAAGAATATGGGAAAAAAGATATACCTACCCACATATCCGTAAACTAACGGATGTACATGTTGATAATGGCAAAGAATGGAAATTGGTTCTTGATTCGGATATGTTGTTTTGGAGTAACCCGATAGAGCTTATCAAATGGCTTAAAAAACCGACAGCACCGATTCACATGATCGATTGTGAAGAATCTTACGGGTATTCTAATGCATTAATGGAAGATTTATCTGGGTCATCCATTCCAAAGTTATTAAATGTAGGGGTTTTGGGAATAAAATCAGCAACAATAAACTGGAACGAAATTGAAAGCTGGATTGAGCAACTGGAGGAAAAAGAAGGAAAAACCTACTATTTAGAACAGGCCCTGTCTGCAATGATTGTGGCTAAACAAAAATGCATTGCCCTACCACCCGCCGCTTATATCGTAAATCCAAGTCAAAAGGAATTAAATGAGCCTAGCGGTTTACACCATTACGTATCTACCTCAAAAAAAGAATATTTTAACCTTGCATGGAGAAAATTCTTTTAACACAAGCGTTAGTTTCTATTTGCATGCCTGCATATAATGCAGCACAGTATATTCTACATGCAATAGATTCAGTACTTAGCCAATCCTATCAGCATTTTGAATTGGTTATTGTAAATGACGGATCGACTGATGAAACTAAATCTTTATTGGATAATTTGAACGACTCAAGAATTAAAATTATTCATACCGAAAACAGGGGGCAGTGTGCAGCAGCTAATCTCGCATTTCGGCACTCAACCGGATCGCTAATAAAATTTATGGATGCAGATGATCTACTTTCTAAAGATTTTATTGAATTACAAGTAAAAAAATTAGCTGGCAAAACAAACCAAATTATAGGTGCTTCGTGGAAAAGGTTTTATAAGAATATAAACGATTCACAACCGATTATAAGAAATTCAGTTGACGAGTCAAAGCCTATCGACTGGCTGGTCTTATCAATGAGTGGCAAACAAGTGATGCTTCAATGTGCGCTTTGGTTAATTCCTCGCCAAATTTTGGAAGATTCGGGTTTATGGGATGAGACCTTGAGCTTAATCAATGACTTTGAATTTTTTATACGGGTAATTTTGCATGCAGATTCCATTTCTTTTGTTGATGACGCAATAGTATATTATCGAAGTGGTGTAGAGAAATCTTTGTCATCAATTAAAAGTTATGAAGCGGCTAAATCAGCTTTTTCATCTATAGAAAAGGGAACTAATAACCTTTTAAAATTTGAAAGTAGCAATCGGGTTCGACAAGTTGCAGCTGATAGTTTTCAAAACTTTGTATTTGATTTTTATCCACATTTCCCGGCTTTGATAAGCACAGCAGAGGATAAGGTTAGTGCACTTGGTGGCACAAAAATTACTTTTCCATCAGGGGGAGCCACTAAATTTGTAGTTGGTATTTTAGGCTGGAAACTAACAAAAAGAATAAAAAAAATCTTAATGAAAAATAATGGCGCTTTGTAAAATCTATTTGTTTACCTACAAACGACCATCCCTTTTACCTAGAGCAATTCAAAGTTTATGCAATCAAACTTTTTGCGACTGGACCTGTGATGTACACAACGACGACCCAAACGACTTATTTCCAGAGCAATACATCAAATCACTAAATGATAACCGATTTGTTGTCAAAAACCATAACTCAAATTTAGGAGCCACCAAAAGTTTTAATCTTGCTTTTGAACCTTGCCAGGAAACATTCATCTCTATACTTGAAGATGATAATTGGTGGGAGGAAACCTTTTTGCAAAGAATGATCGATACTTTAGAAAAGAATCATCATGTCAATATGGCCTGGACTAATATGTTTGTTTGGAAAGAAACCATTGAAGGCTTTTGGGAAAACACAAATACAACTGTATGGCCAATAGATAAACAGGACACATTATTTTTAGAACCAAATGACCTACAAGCCATGGGCGCATTACATTCAAATGGTGCCATGATGTTTAGATCGAAAGATTCATCTAAATATATAATTCCAAACGTGTGTGATTTTAATATTATGGAAGCAGTGAGGGAGCGAACTTATGCCTTCCCTATCTTATTGGTTAATGATCCATTGGCAAACTACGCCATAACAAGAGAAACAACCCGAGAAAAAAATTCAATAAAATGGACGAGTAACCAAGTATTGCTTCTTACTAGTTTTATAAACGCATCCGAAAAAAGGGAAGAGAAATTTAATCACCTACTAAAAATATACAGGGATCAAATACCGACACCCATAGCAAATTTCTTCCTTTGCAATATTTTTTACCTCAAAAATTATAAACTGTATTTCTTCTTTAATTTCAAAGACTGGTTCAATATTATCAAATGGCTAATTAAAAATGTGGCTAACCTTAAAAACATGAAGGCTTATTTAGCATCTCAAAAAGATCTCTACATTTATTTATTAGAAAAAACTTCGAAACGCTTTTTTTCTGATCCAAAGCCTGAAAAATGTCACTAAAAATTGCCATAATCGTTAATCCGCTAATTCCTGTACCCCCTGAGAAATATGGAGGCATCGAAAGGATTGTTTACATGTTGATTCAGGAATTAAAATCTTTCGGGCACGATATCACCTTATTTGCACATCCTGATTCTGCTGCAGGTTGTAAACTCGTTAGTTACACCGGAAGTGAATACTTTAATTTTAAAGACTTTGTTAAAATTAATGCGATTACCGCCAAGATTATTTTTAATCAATTCGATATTGTACACACTTTTGGGAGAATGAGTAATATTGCATTGCTTATGCCAAGCAAACTAACAAAAATTATTTCTTATCAACTGCCGCCAACTTTAAGTCAAATTAAAAAAGCTATAAAGCTTAGCAGAAAAAATTCGCTACATTTTACGGGTTGCTCTGATTTTATTGCTAATCAAATTAGAACGCTCACTCCTACTTCGACAATCTATAACGGTGTTAACATTAACGATTACACTTTTTCTCAAATTGTAACAGAAGATGCACCTTTGTTCTTCTTAGGCAGAATACAAGTAGACAAAGGCACACATATTGCCATTGATGTTGCAAAGCGGACAAATAAAAAGTTAATTATTGCTGGCAATATTCCTAACGAGCAAATTCATCAGGATTATTTTAAAGCGTATGTTGAACCATTTATTGATGGAGAACAAATTAAATATGTTGGGCCTGTTAATGATCAACAAAAAAATAATTTACTTGGCAAAACCCTGGCATTTCTCATGCCTGTAACCTGGGATGAGCCTTTTGGCATTGTAATGGTTGAAGCCCTGGCTTGTGGAACACCCGTGATTGGCTTTAGAAGAGGTGCACTTCCTGAAGTTATTGAAGAAGGTATTAACGGTTTTGTTTGTGATGGGGTTACAGACATGGTAAATGCTGTACACAAAGTTGATAAAATAAGCCGCAAAGCCTGTAGAGATGTTGCTTCTGAAAAATTTAGCTCAACAAAACTAGCTAAACAGTACGAGCATTTATACCTTACTGCTATAACCCAATAAGAATTGAAAAAAGTCACTTTTATTACAACGGGGCAGCCCAGTACCAACCCCAGATTGGTAAGGGAAGTAGATACCTTAATAAATTTAGGCTACCAGGTGAATGTTGTTTATTGTTATTATCAAAACTGGGCTACAGCATTTGACCAACATTATACCCAATCCAGTGCTACGGTTTATCACCTTTGCGGAGGAAGCCCTAAATCAAATCGCATCACTTACCTACTATCCAGAGCAAGGTTTAAACTTTCAAATTTTCTGGCAAAGTATGTTAAAAAATATAATTTCGCCGAAAACGCCATTAGCCGTACGCATTATAACGCAGTGAGAGCAGCAAAAAAAACAAAGGCAGATTTATACATTGCCCACAATCTGGGTGCGCTACCGGCAGCTGTCCAAGCTGCCAAACATGGAGGTAAAAAAGTTGGATATGATGCGGAAGACATGCATTCAGCTCAATTTGAGCACTTAGATAATCCAAATTATGTATTAAATAAATATATTGAAGCAAAATATTTTCCCAGCGTTCATTATTTTACCGCAGCTAGTCCGTTAATTGCTGAGAAATATAAAAACACCTATCTCTATCTCCATCCATATTTGCTCAACAATGTGTTTCCAAAACAAATACTGGAAAAGGTTGAGACGCAAAAAAATACCCTAAAACTATTTTGGTTTTCACAAACCATAGGAAAAGATCGGGGTATTGAAGCTATAATTACAGCAATGGGACTTTGCCCTGTGCATTTAGAACTCCACTTACTCGGGAATTCTGATGATTTGAACCACAATTATTTCAACGTGTTAGCAAAAAAATCAGGATTATCGACTGATCAGGTTATTTTTCATCCACCAATTGCTCCATGGGAAATTATAACATTTGCATCAAAATTTGATATTGGCATCGCTTCAGAGATTGGCAGGCCTTTGAATAGGGATATTTGTCTCACAAATAAAATTTTCACCTACATACAAAGTGGGTTGGCCGTTATTTTTAGTGACACCAGAGCCCAATCGTTATTCTGCGAGGAAAATCCAAATGTTGGAATTCTTTTTAAGAAAAATGATCCATTAGCACTTGCCGATGCTATAAACCACTATGTTAACCACCTTGACATCCTCAATCAGACAAAATTACACAACTATGAATTGGGGCAAACCACTATGAACTGGGAAACTGAACGTGAAAAATTCATCTCCATTGTCAGTAAAACTTTGGGTATTTGAAAAGAGTTCTGATTATTTCGCCCTACTTTGCTCCCAGTAATGCTGCAGATATGCAACGCGTTCGCACGAGTTTACCTTATTTGAAGCAGTTTGGCTGGAATGCCGATGTTGTAAGTGTTGAGGATCGTTTTAGCGACATGGTTAAAGACAACCTTTTATCGTCCAGTATACCAAAAAACACCAAATTGCATCGTGTGGCAGCCTTTCCGAAAAAGTGGACCACTAAAATTGGATTGGGCAGTATTGCCCTAAGATCACTGCTTTTCTACAGGAAATATGTTAATCATCTCTTAAAAACGGAGCAGTTTGATCTGATTTACTTTTCCACGACGCAATTCCCAGTCCTTATTCTGGGCAGTTATTGGAAAAAGAAATTCAACATTCCTTATGTCATCGACATGCAAGACCCATGGCATTCCGAATATTATCAGGATAAACCTAAACATCAAAGGCCTAAAAAACATTGGTTTTCTTATCGGTTGAATAAATACCTTGAACCATTGGCCATGAAGCATGTTGACGGTTTGATTTCTGTTTCCACAGGCTACATCAATACCTTAAAAAACCGGTATCCCAATGTGAGGATCATACCAAAGGCAGTTATTCCATTTTCGGTGAGCGATATCGATTTTCAAATTGCTGCTCAACATCAGGATCAGCTTCAGCTGTTTTTTAAAAAAGGGGCCGGTTTTGTTAATCTGGTATATGTTGGAAGGGCTGGCCATGATATGAAAGAAGCCATCATACTTCTTTTTAAAGCTTTTACAAACGGTCTGAAAACCCAACCTGAAGTATTTAATAAATTGAGGTTTTATTTTATCGGGACGAGTTATGCCAAAGCTGGTTCGGGAATTAAAACGATCGAACCGATAGCCATACAGCACCAAGTTGAACATTATGTTACCGAACTAACGGATCGGATCTCCTATTATGAAAGCCTCCATAATTTGCTGAATGCAGATGCACTAATTGTTCCAGGATCCAATGATCCTGATTATACAGCATCGAAGATATTTCCATACATTCTGGCTCAAAAACCGCTTCTGGCCATTTTCAATGCTTCCAGTAGCGTAAAGATTATTATGGATCAATGCAACACTGGCCTATTTGCGGATCTGAACAGGCAGATGGAATCAGTTGGCAGGATTTATCAATTTCTTGAGGACACCGCTAAAAAAGTAAATACCATATCAGCGCTGAATCATAATGCAATTGCAGCATATTCTGCAAAAACCATGACAGAAAAACAGTGCAAACTTTTCAATGAAGTATTAAATGCAATCCATTAAACGAGCTTTCGGATTTATCAATCAGCATCCTCTGGCTCAAAAACCCTTGTTTAGGGCATACTGTAAATTTATAACTTGGCAAATAAGGTTATTGCTTAAAAAGGATTTACAGCCGGTTAAATTTATCGGCAACACCCGTTTTCTGGCAAAAAAAGGTTTGACAGGCGTAAACGGAAACATTTATACGGGCTTGCATGAGTTTCACGATATGGGTTTCCTACTTCATTTTTTGAAACCCGAATATGTATTTTTTGATATTGGCGCTAATGTAGGATCATATATGATATTGGCGTCAGGTGTTGGCGGCGCAAAAAGCCTCAGTTTTGAGCCTTTACCAGAAACCTTCAGTATTTTACAAAAAAATATGGAATTAAATCGTCTTGATGATCTAGTCAAATTAGAGAACAAGGTATTGGAAGCCAACCTGGAATACTTAAATTTTCGGCAAACGAAGACACGACCAATCATGTGATTGCTGCTGATGAAAAGGAAACCAGTTATATTGAAGTGCCTGTAACAGATTCGAGCAGTTATTATCCGAACGATCAGCCCACACTAATGAAAATAGATGTGGAAGGATTCGAAACAGAGATTTTAAATGGTGGCGAAAAAATATTAGATGATGAGAAATTAAAGACGATTATCATAGAATTAAATGGAAGTGGTGGCAAATATGGTTATAGCGACCATGAGATCCATTCGAAATTATTAGCCAAGAATTTCAAACCCTATAGCTAACAACCATTTGAACGTTCTTTAAAAGAACTGGATCGCTATGGGAATTTCAATACCATTTATATCCGCGATTTAGAAACCGTTACTGCCAAAGTAAAAGCGGCTAAATCTTTTCATGTTTTTAATGAAGCTATCTAAGGATATATTTTTTGAAAAGCCTTCGAGGTTGGAAAGGCTATATTCAGTAGATTTTTTACGAGGAATTGCAGCACTCCTGGTTTGTCTGTTTCATTTCACTAACGGCAATTCACATTTTCTTGATCATGGCAACTGGCTAAAGCAGATTGGCAGTATCGGGTGGACGAGCGTTGAAATATTTTTTATTCTTTCTGGATTTATAATTCCTTATTCACTTGACCGAAGTCACTACCATTATAAAACATTTAAGCATTTCATGCTTAAAAGATTATTGAGAATTGAGCCACCGTACTTGGCGGCAATCTTTTTTGTTCTTGCAGTCAATTATCTAGGAACGCTTTCCCCTTATTATAGAGGAGAAGATTTTAACATTAATTATTTCAACCTTTTACTCCATTTAGGATACTTAAATGGCTTTTTCGGACATGGATGGCTTAATCCGGTTTTTTGGACATTAGCTATCGAATTTCAATTTTATTTATTAATGGAATTATTATTTCCCATGCTTCATAGAACTAAAAAATATGTTCAAATTTCTATTTTAGTACTGCTACTGGTTTCAGCTTATTTCATAAAGTCGGCTGGATTTATTTTTCATTTTTTACCTTATTTTATTTTAGGCATTATTTTATATTTCAGAAAAATCAAGCAATGGTCAACGAAGCTAAGCACCTTTGCAGAACTTTCGTTAATCGTTATAATATGGTTTACATTTTCAAGAGTTGAATTTTATGCATCGACATTTACCTGGCTGATTTTATTGTTGGTTCAAAATCGCAAAAAAAGACCTAATTTACATGGATGGGTAAAATATCATACTCTTTCTATTTAATTCATGTGCCAATTGGTGGTAAAATAATCAACTTCAGTATTAATTTTTTTGAAAGCATTGAAGCCAGAATAGCCGTTATCATCGTAGCATTATTTACCTCTATCTTAGTAAGCTATGTTTTTTATAGACTTATAGAGTTACCTGCTTCACTTATCACATTCATTTTTGAATAAACGAAAATCTTCTGTTGATGGCTAAAAAACTCTCCATCATTTGTTCGCATCCTATTCAATATTATGCGCCGGTATTTAAACTGATCGCTGCAAATCACGATATTGATTTGATGGTTTTTTACACGCTTGGTTCCGAAAATCAAACTGACCAGGGTTTTAAACAAAACATCATCTGGGACATTCCTTTATTGGAAGGATATCCACATGAATTTATCGAAAATGTTTCTAAAAATCCTGGCAGTCATCATTACAAAGGCATCATAAATCCTGATCTCATCAGCAAAATAAATGCATTTAAACCAGATGCCCTATTAATTTATGGCTGGGCATATTCCAGCCATCTAAAAGTGATGCGGTACTTTCACCGTAAAATTCCGGTATGGTTTAGAGGCGATAGCACCTTACTGGACCGGCAACCTTACTGGAAGAAACTTCTCAGAAAATTTTCACTGGCAATGGTTTATAAAAATGTAGATTTAGCATTTTATGTTGGCCGGCAGAATTTTGATTACTTCCGGGCAGCCGGGCTTTCAAAGGAACAATTGATTTTTGCCCCACATGCTGTTGATAACCACCGATTTGGGACGTATCGGTTTGATGAGGCTCAAACTTTACGGAATAGATTAGGCATTGTAGACGGTGAAATATTAGTATTATTTGCAGGAAAGTTGGAAAGAAAAAAAAGTCCAGACCTACTATTGCAAGCTTTTTTGGAATTGAATGCGGATGATGTTCACTTATTATTTGTGGGTAATGGGGAGTTGGAGGAAAATTTAAAGAGTGTGGTAAAATCCTTCACAAATCCTCCCCCTGCCCCCTCCAAAGGGGGACAAGATTCATCAACGAAAGAAAGGATTCATTTTTTGGATTTTAAAAACCAAAGCGAAATGCCCGTGATTTATCAGGCTTGTGATTTATTCTGCTTGCCTTCAAAAGGGCCGGGAGAAACCTGGGGACTTGCTGTTAATGAAGCAATGGCTGCGGTTAAAGCTGTGTTGATATCTGACCGTGTTGGATGTGGAATAGACCTGGTGGAAATTGGCAAAAATGGATATATCTTTAAGGCTCAGGATGAAAATGATTTATTGGTTAACTTGAAAATTTTGGTAGAGGATCAGGCTGCATTAGCAGAAATGGGTAAAAGATCTGCTGAAAAAATAAAGCAATGGAGTTTTAAATTGCAAGTGGAAGCAATTATGGAAGCGATAAATAAACTATGAGGCAAGAAAAATCAAAAACGATAGTCCCACTTTACCTACCGGTAGTGCTGGCTTATCTTTTTAGCGGGCTACCCACAATTTCTTACCTGATTGCCTGGCTGGGTTCTTTTTTTATTTTCTACTGGACCTGGTTTTCGCCATCCGTTTATTTTAAAACCGATTTACCCATTTACCGGCAGATTATGCGTCCCATATTTTTAACGCAATTCATCTTTGCAGGTTTTATGTGCTGCACCTCCATTTTTTACTTTATGGACCACCTGGGCTATCGATATCTGACCGAAGTGCAGCAGGGTTTGAAATTTCAGGGATCGGAACAAACCTATTTAATTGCACAATGTCAGCGCATGTGCCTTTTAGCCCATGCGGCGATTGTAACCGGAATCATTTATAAAATCAAGAATGAACCCACGGTAGTGAAAAACTATGCTACATTCACCAATCATAACTATTTAATTGGTTTAAGCTTAATCAGTTATGTTATCGGTTTTATTTGCCAATATATCCCAGGTTTATTACAGGTTGCCTATCCTATTATTGCTGTAGCGGTTAGTTGTGGCGCTGTGTTATTGGTTCGGGGCATCCAGAAAAAAAAATTGAATTATTTGATGGTTGGATCGTTCATCTTTATCGGGAATTTTTTAAACGCCAGTTTGAGTGGCTACAAAGAACCCATTATTATTAACATCATCATATTAAGCTGCCTGTTTCTACCTTATTATAAAAAAGTGATTATCTGGGGATCTATTCCCATCGCGTATATTTTGCTTTATTTTTTACCTACTTATAACACTGTTGTCAGGCAATCTTGGTCTGGCGATGTTTCGGCAGAAGAGGCCAGAACAGAAGCTTTTGAAACCCTGCTTGGCAATGAAAACCAGGAAGTGATTGAAGAAACCAACTGGACCTTTTTAACCAATAGGTTGAGTGAAATGGACATGTTTACCAAGTTTGTAAAGTATGTGCCGGCACACCGGGATTACTACGGTTCGGAAATTTTAGCTGATTCGTTTGAGGCACTGATTCCACGAATCTTCTGGAGAAACAAACCTAATATGGAGGAAGTTTCGATGGCCAGGGTTTATGAAGCAGGAGTTGTGAGTAGATATTCGAATGTTTCTGCCAAAACGCGGCCTATTGTTGATGCTTATTTAAGCTGGGGCATTCCAGGCGTGTTTTTCACCATGCTGCTTTATGGTATTATTATGCAAAGCATGTGCAATTTGGGCGAAGAATTGTTTGGCAGTTATGAATTGGGTTGTGTGATCGTTTTTAACAGTTTGTTTCAACAGATGTGGCGGGGCAATAATTTTGAGTTTATGATCAATAACTTTTTTTACAGTGCTCTGATTATGATTGCACTTTGTAAGTTGTTAATCGTGTTGAAAATATTGATGCCTAGATTTGCTTTAAAAAAGGAGCAATTTCTAACTTAAGCAAGATCTATTCGCTTCCCAGTAGTTCTATTACATATCACTAACTAATGAAGATTATCCACATCACAGCTTCCTATAAGCCAGCATACACCTACGGAGGCCCGATACAAAGTGTGGGAAAACTATGCGAGGCATTACAAAAGACTGATTCAGAACGTGGAGAGCCTGAGAATAGTATCATCGTTTTGACGACATCGGCTAATGGCAATAATGAGCTTAACGTGCAATCAGATAAACCTGTTCTTGTTGATGACGTTTTAGTAACGTATTTCAAAAGATGGACTAAAGATCATAGCCATTTATCGCCAGGATTATTATTGAGATTATGGCGAACGGTCAAAGAGCCACAACCTGACAATGAAAAGATAATCATTCACATCCATGCGTGGTGGAATCTCGTTTCTGTTTTAAGTTGCCTAATTGCCGTATTGCAGAAGATGACTATTGTCTTATCTCCCAGAGGAATGTTAACCTCCTATAGCCAAAATAATAGAAATTCAATTGCCAAGATTATCATTCACAAATTGATTGGAAAAAGACTTCTCGAAAAATGCCACATACATGCAACAAGTGAGCAAGAAAAGATAGAGATACTAAACATTGTCAAACCTAAAAGTATTCATGTGATTGCCAATTTGGTAAATATTGCAAAAGCGGAAGAATGCAAATCGAAGAGTGTTGACAGCAATCTCTTCAAATTGATTTTCTTATCTCGTATCGAAGAAAAAAAAGGATTAGAATTTCTGTTTGATGTATTAAGCCTCCTTGAATTCCCATGGAGTTTAACAATTGCTGGAGGAGGAGAAGAAAAATATATAGAAAGTTTAAAGTTAAAAGCTAAAGTACTGGAGATTCAACAACAAATTGATTGGCTGGGACCAATAGGTAACGGAAGTAAGTTTGAACTGATGTCAGTACATGATTTACTTGTACTGACTTCGTTCAATGAGAATTTTGCCAATGTGGTTATTGAAAGTTTAAGTGTCGGAACCCCTGTTTTGATTTCTAAACAGGTTGGATTATCAGATTATGTTCAAGATAAGAATTTGGGCTGGGTTTGTGAGCTTACAACTAAAAGTATACAAGATCAACTAATTGCAAGTTACCTGGATTTAAATAAAAGAGAAATTATAAGAAATACTGCTCCGACTATTGTTAGGGCCGATTTCAAAGATCAGGTCTTGGTTAGGAAATATTTGCAACTTTACTACGGGATTTTAGCATAACGATATACCTAGTACTGTATACAGAAAGACCTGGATTATAGTGAAACAATGAATAAGAACTTTACCTTCATCATACTAACCTTTAACGAAGAGATTCATTTGCCTCGTCTTTTGGCATCAATTCATGGGCTAGATGCGCAGGTTAACATTTTAGATAGCGGAAGCATCGATCAGACTACCAAAATTGCAAGGGAATTCGGTGCAGAGGTAATGGTAAACGAATTTGTTAATCATCCGCGACAGTGGGATTTTGCACTTAAGGCGTTCAAAATCAACACTCCATGGACAATAGGTCTGGATGCTGATCAGGTGGTGAGTCCAGAGCTTTATGAGATGCTCGAAAATTTTAATGATAGGCTTTATCAAAATATCAACGGGATTTATTTTAATCGTAAAAATTACTTTCAAGGCCATTGGATTAAATATGGAGGTTATTATCCTATTTACCTGCTCAAAATGTTTCGTACTGAAATCGGGTATTCTGATCTGAATGAAAATATGGATCATCGATTTATCGTTACTGGGAAGACATCGATATGGAAAAGAGGATATATTATCGAAGAAAACCTGAAGGAGAACGATATTAACTTTTGGTTTACCAAACATGAGCGATACAGCGATCTAGTTGCGCGAGAAGAGTTTGAGCGAAGTAAAAATTTCAGAATTCAAACCATCAAACCTAAGCTTTTGGGAAATCCGGATGAAAAAAAGGCCTGGCTCAAACGTTTATGGTGGAAATTACCCCTAGGAATGAGACCCTATCTATATTATGGATACAGAATGATTTTTAAATTTGGTATCTTTGATAGTAAGACAGCAAGAAGATTTCACTATTTGCAAGGGCTATGGTTTAGGAAGCTTATTGACCAAAAGATAATGAACCTCAGAAAAAACAATGATTAAAGATAAAAAGGCACTAAAATTTGTAGTTAGCCTATTATTATTTTATCTGATATTTAGTCAGGCGAATCTCTTCATGAATAGTGTAACAAGCTATGATGGAAAATATTATATGCCATGGTTTGCCGAAAATTTTAATTACATACAATGGTTGAGAATGGCAATTATTTTACCATCCGTGTCAATTATTAAAGTATTCGGATTTTACCCGATTCACAATAATAGTGACATATTGATTGTTGATGGACCTTACATGAGAATTAATTATTCATGTCTAGGACTTGGAGTAATGAGTTTTTTGCTGGCATTCGTGCTGGCATACCCGGCAAAGGCGATCTCCAAAATTAAAATTTTCATACTCGGAATACTCTCGATATATATTCTAAATGTTTTAAGGATCTCAATTCTTGGAGTTTTGATGAGTTTTTTCACGTCACAACGTCAAAATTTTAAATATCACCATGAGATATTTAACATTTTTGTATACATATGTATATTCTCTCTACTGTATTTTTGGATCAAAAGAAATTCGAATAGGGAATTGCATAACTCATAAATTCACATTAAATCCACATTATTGGAAGTAAGATTAGAAAAAAATTTTGACACCGGAGAATTCAAGGTCGGCGCATCATGGTTGAAACAATTTCTGTGGTACTTCTCAGATGTTTGCTTATTTAAATCTAAATTAATTCCTCTAAGTTCAGTGCTGGTTTTTATATTAAGATTGTTTGGGGCTCAAATTGGTAATCAAGTTAGGATTAAGCCAGGAATCCACATTAAATATCCTTGGAAATTAAAAGTCGGAGACTCCAGTTGGCTTGCTGATTGCTATATTGAAAATCTAGATTGGGTGTATATTGGGAATAATTGCTGCATATCTCAGCAGGCTATGTTGATGACCGGAAATCACAATTTTGCTAGTAAGAAATTTGATCTTTTCACAAAACCCATATGTATTGAAAACGGTGTTTGGGTAGGCGCAAGATCAAATATTGCACCAGGGGTCACAGCATATTCACATGCAGTTCTTGCATTTGGAAGTACTGCGACAGAAGATCTAGAGGCATTTGGCATTTACCAGGGAAACCCGGCCACAAAAATAAAACACAGATCGATAAAGTAATCTTTGAGACTCTTGATGGCCTAGCCTATTTCAAACTGGGCCATTTGCATTTACAAAAGTTTTGTTTGTCCACTTAATCCTCACAAAGGCTACAAATCCAATTACCCCAATAAGATAGTAAATATGATCATCTATCGGATAGTCATCGGGATCGTAGCAATCAAAAGGATCAGAGGGATTATCGCATATGATCTGTGCCGTTGCTGTAGCTGAGATTAAGGAAAGCATGCCCACCACGCAAACTATCATCAAAAATCTGGAAAATGTACTTCTCATCTTATCCTGTTATCACTTTCTTATAAACTTGCTTTTACCTATCTGGTTGCCGCTGACCACATCCTTCACCACGACCACATACATCCCCGAGGGAAGTTGGGAAACCGTATGTTCCGTTCCGCTTCCTGACAGGACTATACTTCCAACCATATTATATATGCTTACCTGGACCTTGTTGTCCTGTATAGAACGGTCGAGCTTAATGTTAATCTGTCTTTCGGCAATCGTCGGATAAACACTGAACGACTGAGACGCTAACCCACTCCTGCTGAAATCCAGGATCTCGATCGAGCTGTAAGTCACTCGCCCGCTAGGTTCAACCTGTTTTATTCGGTAGTAGTTAACATTCTTATTGGTATTCACATCAGTCTGATTGTAATCCCCGAACGCCGAACCGACATAACTGGCATTTATCATCCTCAGACTGGCAAAGTTAACTCCGTCCACCGATTTCTCCAGATCAAAGCTCAGAGTCTGCTTTTCGTGCTGTGTATGCCATTTAAGTATTGCTGACTCGCCGGATTTCGAGGCCGTGAAACTTAGCAATTTATAAGGTTGGGATTCCCTGTCAAAGATCAGGGAAAGCCTTCCGGCGCCGTAGCTCGCTTCAATGGACTTATCTATTGTAAAACTATATTCGTTTTTATTCAACACATCGATATCCTTACCCAGATAGCTGTCCCTGAGGATTACTCTATAGTCATATACCGGAGTAAGATCAGTAAAATTTATTTTTACCTCCCCCGTTTCATTGTTATTAACATATAGCTTTACCTCTCTAATCTGTTCTACCTCAGGAAGAAAATTGATCACAAGATTTTTCCCATCACTACTAATTGAAGAGAGTTCGACAATATTGTTCGTACTATGAACTGCATCATAACCGCCAAAGCCTGCACTATTGCCAGATCCAAATACAAGAGCTGTCTCCTCATAGCTGAGTTTGTTTGAGATCGACAACCGCATCACCGGTTGCGGTGAAATATTAGGGCCTGGTGTTCCCATGGTTTTATCAGCACTCATGAGCGTCATCGTTCCCAGTGAGTTTTCTGGGGCCGATAATAAACGTGCAGGAGCATTGATGTTCGCCAGCTTATGTGTTTCGTTAAAGTTTACTATTCCGCTTCCTGCAGTACTCTTTTTAACGTAGAATCCCTGGCCAGTCTGTATATAGCCATCAAAGCTGTGGTCTGCAGCACTAGAACCCCAGTTCGCATATACCCCGCCGCTCATTGTAGCAACAGCACCACCTGGCTTAATGATATTAACAAAGTTGTCTATTACACCGCTATTGCTATTGTAAAACTGACTGAAACTGATCGTGGAGGGATAGGGATTTCCCAGAGCGTAGTAGCCATTATAGATATCCCCTGAAATATTACTATTAAAGATAGTACGAGAGATCGTGTATTTATTGATCGGACCGGTATATGTAACCGCGAAGCTTTCAGGAACTGCATAAATCTGGTTGGTAGTGCTGCCCGCATCAATTTTAGTTCCTACACCAAAACCTCCCGAAACTGAATAATTTGAACGGTCCCCACGATAAAACAAAAAGAAGCCGTCCCCTGCAGGAGCTGGATTATTAATATTGGTAAGTGGTGAAAATGATTGCGTGGCAGTAGACTCTATAAATTTGGTAATGGTAGTCGCATAAGGACGTTGACTGTTTCCGATATCAAAACCTCCCCCATTGTTACCAGTGATGATGATAGAGGACTGCAACTGTTTATAGGTTTTAGTTGTGAGTGTAGCATCATTGATCGGCGTAGAAACGAGCCGGGTGCCCCGCCAGTAGTTTTGTAAAGGCGTACTCCCGTTTAATCCTCCGGTAAACCAAGACTCAATATTGAGATTGCCGAGGATATCTGAAGTCCCCGAAATCAGCGGGCCGATGTTTGCATTTGACGAAGCAGTGGATTTCAGGGTTACCCCGCCCGCACCAATCCCAGTTGTGTTAAGTGTGCCGCGAGTGATTGAAATCAGTTTCAAAACATCTATTCTACTGTTTGAACTAATGTTAACTGTTCCAGTTGAGCTATTGTTTATAGATAAATTGTCTAAGGTAGTCACTACTGAAGAACCGAAGTACTGCTGTGATGGTATACTACCATTGAAATTTAATGTTGAATTTGCTGAATTCAATATTTGTCCACTGTTGTACACATTACATCCCACATTCAGGATTTTTCCTTGCAAACCTAAAGAAGAACCATTTGCGATTGAGATGGCATAGACACTTTGATCTGCGGACAATACTGGTGCCTTACCTGCAGGAATTATAATTGAAGCAAAGTTTCCTGAAGGTGCACCTGATACGTTCGTAATCGAATTCGTCCAGTTACCAGGAGTGGTGAAATTGGTATTGTTACCAGTAAAGGTGTAAATTAAACCAGGAAAACCAGAGGCAATTGAAAGGTTTGCAACAATACTGCCTTTCGTAATCGCAGATGGATTATTCTGATTACGGAATTCTGATAAGAGCCAATTGGTAGATTTAGCAATATTAGATATGCGAACCTCATCAATAATACCATTAAACCAATATAGATTTCCGCCCTCTCCAACACCAATAAGCAAATTTCTTCCTGAGGTGGCAGGAAGGGAATTACTTCTTCTCTGACGCTCAACTCCATCCACAAAAGTGGTGACAATATCTCCATTGAAAACACTCTGAACATAATACCAGTTATTTAAGTTCAATTTTGTTGAGGTACCAGAAACGTTTGGATAAGTATCTCTATTACTGAAGGTAGTCCCATTAGTACTTCTGTTCTCCGATTCTGGAATCAAGTTATTTAGTCCAATCTTATAGCCTCCTTTTTTTGCAGGAAGATCCGGGTCAGTATTGGAGACAGATTCTATCTCCTGATTAGTAACCACCTTTTGATCATTTGCAGCTCCGGAAAGATTGATCCAAGCAGAAATTGTATAAGATGTGCCAGTAACGGCATATACAGGGCTTGCAGCCACACTTATCTGTTGATTACTTCCATTGTAAGTGTAAGCATTCCCGACCTTACCACTAGTAATGAGATTAGATGCATTCATATTCGATGCTGTTCCGACAAGTGCTGTGGTTGTAGCATCAACTGTTGAGCCGGAATAAGTAGATTCGTTAAAATGAAAAACTGCCTTATAATCAGCTGTCCAAGTATTAGAAGATACATTTGCAGGAGCTGAGGGATTACCAATCAAAATATTTAACTTTTTATTAGCTGATCCAGAAACAAATGGAAGTTTAACCCACACCAGAAGCGATCCTGTTGCAGGCACATATTTTTCTATATCGTAGCTGAGTGCAGCACCAAACTCATCAGTGAACGATATATCGTTACCTGTGGATGAAGTGACTTTTCCAAAGACTGGAGTGGGTGCACTTAAATCACAATCACCGGATAGTTTTAAATTATCGTCAACAATAGATATCAAGTAAGGAAAATTCACTTGAGTACCTGAGATGATACCTGAAGTATTTAAGGTTACCGGCAAAGTATAACCATAGTTAGTATATGCTGAAGAACTAAGTGATGCGATCTCAGCAGGTGAAAGCTCGTAACTAGAAATCTGTATATCATCTAATGATCCATTGAACCACCAGTTTGTAGCTATATTTGTCCAGCCATTGGTGTTATCGTATCCTATTCGCCAAAACCCGGAATATGACTGCGCAACTGTATTCGGATTGGTTCCCTGCAATACCCCATCAACATAGAGTTTCATACCAGTGCTGGACATCATCGCAATAGCATTGTGCCATTTATTGTCAATTACAGGATTAATAGATGGAATAGTCACCACGCTACCCGGATAAACGCCAAAATACAGCTTTCCATCACTACCAATGTACAATTGTCGATCATAACTTCCGCTAGATCCCGTTTGATTACTACCGAAGCCAATTAGTTTGCCCCCAGCAACCCCTGATTTAAACCAAATACTAATGGAAAAAACTTGCGGCCCATTCATAGAGGTTGATGTACTAATGTAATCATCAACTCCATCAAATGAATACGCACTATTTGCATTTCCAAATCTGTCTGTGCTAAGAGTTGCAGGACTTCCTGAAAAAGGTTGGGGTGTTCCGTTGTTATTGCTACCAGCCACATCCAGTGCATTCCCAGAAAAGGGATATGCGAATAAAAAACTGGTATTCTGGATTCCGGAACGAAACGTAGTTGAACTAATGCTTTCCCTAACAGTATATATTCGCCAAACATAAGATGTGTTAGGGTCAAGTCCGGTGGCAGTATACGACAGTACCCCGCCTAATACTTCTGACTCGAAGGTAAAAGTTGCTCCACCATCGGAAGACTTGTATATGGCATAACCTGTCGCATCTGCCACCGCTTGCCAATTTAATGTCATTCCGCTTTGACTGATATTTGAAAATGTCAACGCAGCTGGAGCAGCAAGCAAAGTCGGAACAAATGTAAACCTCTGATTACTAGCAGGCCTCGTATTAATGTTGCTGGTCTCGGTTGTCGTAAGTACGCCAGCAGAAGTTACCGACCTAAACGTTCCTGCATTTGGTCCATTGATACCAATTGAAGCACTTGGATTAGAAAGGGCGGTGCTAGCATTTACCTGAGTATAATTAAACTCAATGGATCCATTTGATTCATATAATCTGATTTGAAACGACATCCTACCGTCAGTTGCAGTTGCATCCCACCTAACAGACAGAAATTGAATCGTGAAGGTTCTGGATCCAGGCGTCCCAGACGTCATATAGGACACTGTGCTTCCAGTTAATGATAAGTCATCCCACAGAGGTGCTAAGACATTTCTTTGAATACCATTTGTTAAATTATTCGGCGCCCCATAGTTGTTATTAGTTAATATATTATCAAAACTAATAAATCCATTGGTTGAGGCCGAAACCTCCGTGAAACGATTTCCCATGTACCAAAACTCAAAACCAATGGGGATACCACTTAACCTTCCACTATTTAAATCTCCAGTAGTTACTGTAGAAATTACTATAGGAGATGGGCTTAATGACACAAAAGTGGCAGTGGAAGCAGTAAATGTGTAATTACTTATAGCTTGCGACCTAACTTGAATAGAGAATGAAATAAATAAAAATAAAAAGCATAACAATTTCTTGAACGAGGTAGATTTTTTTGCCATAAATAGGGGACGATAGTTACACTACAAAAATAGTGAAATTATTGCTCAGGGAGTAAATTTAATAAATTATTGTCTTGACAGTTATCAATAAACTTTAACATAGAATTAAGGACTATTGAAAAATAAGTTTGCGATAATAATACATGCTTTTAGTAGTTTTTGTCTGATTACCGCTATTTACGTGTTTTTGAATTGTACAGTTTTCAAATAAAAGACAATTTCAAATGTTTGTTAAAAAATACGTTCGTTTCTTGACTTCCATTAACAAATGGTTATCACAGATATCCACTATTGAAAACCATAATTTAATAAAACATTTCGGTACGCTTGAACCAGAATTTGCTTCTAACTTTGCCAAAAATTTAGCAATGATCAATTCTCTCCATAACGAAATTAATGAGATTAGGTTAAGAAGCACTTCAATAGAAAGTAATAATTATCAGCTACACTATTATCTGCATATTTGGTTTAATGCGTTATCAATGATATTGGCAAATGGATTCCATCTGTACTGATTTATTCGGATCTGTTATTCGGTTTTTTCCTTCAATCGATGCTTCTCGTTTAATATTTTAATTCTTAATTTTGGAAATGTTCAAAAGCTGGATCCAAACAACAACTTTAATAAAATTTATAACATTCTTTGTGTCATTAGTTGCAAATGCGCAAACTCAAACTAATGGGAGTCAATCAAATAACCTCATAACAGCTGTACCTTTTTTATTGATCACACCTGATGCTCGTGCGGGTAGTATGGGAAATGCCGGGGTAGCTGTTGAGGGCGATGCAAATAGTTCTAGTATTAATGCTTCTAAACTCGCCTATTTGACTCAAGATTATGGCTTTGCCATATCTTACAGTCCATGGTTAAAAAATCTTGTACCAGACATTAATCTTTCATACCTAAGTGGCTATTATAAGTTAAATGATCGTAACACCATAGGAGCTTCCATGCGTTACTTTTCGCTTGGAAACCTGAGCATAATTGATGAAAATCAACAAGACTTAGGAAGTTTTAGTCCCAGTGAATTTGCCGTTGATGCCTCTTTTGTCAGAAAATTTGGTGAGGAGTTTGCTTTGGGGACAACACTACGATATGTTCGGTCAAATCTATCCTCTGGCTTATTCGGCACTACGCAGCAAAATTCTGCCGGCCAGGCTGTTGCCGTTGACGTCTCAGGAATCTTCAAAACTAGAACGCAATTTCTAAATACCGATGCTACCCTCTCTCTTGGAGGAAACATTTCAAATATTGGAACCAAAATGAGTTATTCTAATGGCGGAACAAACTATTTTCTTCCAACTAATTTAAAGCTTGGAGGAGCAACTACTTTTGAACTTGATGCTTTAAGTGAATTCACGATTGCCCTTGATTTTAATAAGCTGCTCGTGCCAACCCAGCCTATATATGATATAGACGGTAATATAATAAAAGGAAAAGATCCAAACCGTTCAGTACCTGCGGGAATTTTTGGTTCATTTGGTGATGCCCCTTTAGGTTTCAGTGAAGAACTCAAGGAAGTTGGCATTTCTACAGGGATCGAATATATGTATGACAAAAAGTTCGCTCTACGCGCTGGCTATTATTATGAGAATCCACAAAAAGGCGATACAAAGTATTTTACTGCCGGTGCTGGTCTTCGATATAATGTTTTTAATGTTGACTTGTCGTACTTGGTGGCTAGTCAGCAGCAAAGTCCACTAGCCAACACATTAAGATTTAGTTTGCTATTTAACTTCAGAAACACTAAATCTATAACTTGGGACCCGAAAATAAGATAAATTATATTGAGAATGTCGTTAAATTCATTTCGTTAAGCTTACAGAATACCAGTTATTGTATTAATGTTCATCAGAATTATTGTTAATATGGTTTTATTTTTAAATAAATTATGAATTAGTTTTCTCAAAATAATTTGTCATTTCATTGATTGGGAAAAAAGAAAATCTGTTTTATTTTATTATTCTATGCCGAAAGTCCATCAATCCCTCCTTGTGATATCAACGAAATTCTGAAATAGTTGTTCCAATGGAAAACTAACCCATTATAATCATGAACATCATACTTGCTTCAACCTCCACCCTATTTGGCGGCAACTATCTGGAATACCTTAAATCAGAAATTATTTCGCTTTATCAGAATATCGATGAAATCGTATTTATTCCCTTCGCCAGACCAGGAGGAATTTCACATGATGAGTACACTTCAAAAGTGAAATCCTTCTTTGCAACATTAAATATAAAATTAACCGGATTGCATGAACTGCAAGATCCGAAAGCGGGAATTAATCAGGCTAAAGGATTTTTTACCGGCGGAGGTAATACCTTCCTTTTAGTGAAAAAGCTGCATGATCTAGGGTTAATGGAAGTTTTAAAAGAAAACATTGAAAGTGGCAAACCTTACCTCGGTTGCAGTGCAGGCAGTAACATCGGCGGAATCAACATGAAAACCACCAATGATATGCCCATTGTTTATCCTCCATCTTTAGATTGTATGGGTCTTGTTCCCTTTAATATTAACCCACACTATCTAGATTCAAATCCGGACTTAAAACATAATGGAGAGACCAGGGAAACCCGTATAAAAGAATTTTTGACTCAAAACGATACTAAAGTAATTGGTTTGAGGGAAGGAAACTGGATTAGAAAAGTGGGCGAAAAAATTACTGTAGAAGGAACTGAATTAACCCGCATTTTCGAGCAGGGTAAAGCCCCGTACGAGTTGAATCCTGGTGCGGTATTACTTTGATCATCATGTAAATAGCCACCTAAATATCGGCAGATAAGTATCGCCAACAGAAAATGAATAGTCAATTTTAGAAAAGCGGAGACTTTGACGAAGATTAAGTGGTAACCGAATACTTCTGTGTGGACAACATATTTATCGTGAATAGTTGTATTAGATAGAGTGGTAAAATCTGTGTCAAATCAAACTCATAAAAGGGGTAATTAATTAAAAACCTAATTAGGATTAATACCGTATCTCTAATTGTACATCTGGAACTAACTGATGTATAACTTAGGTTACCTTAGGCTAAGCCTGAGAAATATAACATAACGCACTATCACTTTTAACACACAATTTAAAAGGGATTTATAAGCAGATACATTCAGTTGTATCTGCTTTTTTTATGCCAAATGATAATGAAAGCTCTGATTGAATGATATACATTTTTTTTTAAACCGAATAATGCTTCAAGTTAACACGCATTAATTAGACGATTTTTTTGTATCATCGTTATTAATACTGCGCTCACTCTTCTTAATTGATCCTTTAAGTTTTCCAAATTTCCAGTTCAGTGAGCAGCTTACACGTCTGAACGGATTTTCACGAATGCGCTCCTGTGTAAAATTGACGCCTTCTGTAAAACTCCTGTATTCCCGGTTTTTTTGAAAAGGGTTCGCCACCATGGCAGATACCGTTAATTTATCTTTTATAATATCCTTGCTACCACTAAATCCCAGGTAATAATAATTGTTTGATTGCCCTTGCAACATTACATCTGGTGCTCCATAATTAAAAGACACACTTGTTTTCCAGGTTTTCTCAAATTTATAACTGGTAGTAAAACTAGAGTATCCGGTTAGGCCACTGTTTTGTGCCAGCACTCCATTAATCATGCCTTCCAGCCAAATGTAATTTATATTGGCACTAACGTTCAGATTCCATTTCGCCGTTAAAGGATAATTAAAATTGGCATTGGTACCTAATAATCTGGTTTTACCAATATTAAATGAAGTAACACGGGTCAGGTTTTCTGCAGGGAAATAGGTCGAAACTTCCTGTTGGGTATTGTTTGCGAAATTATAGCTTAAGCTTAAGTTTAACGATCCTTTTTTAAAGTTGCTGTAGGTCAGTTCGAAATTGTTACTTAATGTCGCCTCTAAATCAGGATTCCCGAAATATTCAAAATTAGGTCTCGATTTATCTACAAATGGGTTCAGGTTCCATATTCCTGGTCGTTGGATTCTCTGGGTAAAACCAAGGCTTAAACTCTGACTGTTTTTCAAAGTCCGGTTAAAAGATACCGATGGGATCAGGTTAAAATAGTCGGTTTTTACACTTGTGCCCGTAGTTTCAAAATTGCCTGTAACATAAGTTCCTTCCAGGCGGGCGCCTGCTTTAAAAGTCCAGTTTTTGAGTTTGAGTGTATAGGTATTGTAAACCCCAAATATATTCTGATCATTTCCATATACATTGCTCTGAGCCGGATCGATGATGTAGCTGTTTTGTGCTGAATTAAAACCAAGGTATTGGAAATCACTATCACCACGCCTTAATATTGCCTTTACTCCGGCTTCGAGCGTTACTTTCTTCCAGGGATTTACGTAATCAATCTGCGCTGTTTGTTCCTGCGAGCTGCTCACATTATCTTGCCTGTAATTTACACCTGTAAAATTTAACCGATTGTTAAACATTACATCGTTGGTTTGCGGCTCTGAACTGTCGAAAAACTTATAGGAAAAAGTTAACAGGTGTTCTTTTTTATCCTTGAAACCTTTTTGATAATTGAAAGTATAATCTGTTCCTCCCCATTCATAACGGGTTTTCCCATCGAGATCATAGGAAGATAATACCGAACCATCCCTTAGATCAAAATGCTGACTCAGGTTTTGTTGATTATAACCGCCGTATGGATTAATTTCTACTGTTATCAGATTCAACGAGTCGATCTCATAACTCAGTTCTCCTCCACCCCAGGCCCACTTATTGTCGGTTTGCTGAAAACCTAACGAATTCAGGCTTGATGGGATCGCTACGCCGCGGCTGTTTCTTGCATCCGTGATTTTTACGCCATCTACCTGCCAAACGCCGGTACCTGCATACAAGTTTGCGCCAAAGTTACCCTGTTTAATGGTAAAGTTCATGTTTCCGCTGGGTCCACCTGGAGATTGGTAACGGGCATTTAGGTTTCCGTTGTAGCCATTGTCCATCTTTCTGGATGTGATGATATTAATTATCCCTGATAATCCTTCGCTTTCATACTTCGATGGTGGTGTGGTAATGACTTCGATTTTTTGCACACCGGCTGCAGGCATACTTTTTAAATATTCTTTTGGATCACGTGTCAGAATGCCTGAGGGCTTCCCATTAATTAGAATCCGGTAATTACCTGTTCCTTTGAGTTTAACATTGTCATCCGCATCAACTGATAATAGGGGAACCTTTCGCATCATATCCATCACCGAAAGCACCTTACTTTCTGCATCTGCCTGAATATCGTAAACAATCCTGTCCGGCTCCTGCTTAATCAGCGGCCTGCTGGCTGCGACAGCAACTTCTCCAAGTTCATTACCTGATGAAACCACTAGAATTTTATTCAGATCCGTATCACGGCTGAGCTTCAACAGAATCGTTTTGGATTTATATCCTAAGGCGCCAATAATAACTTTGTAGTTTCCTTCCACAATTCCGGAAAAAGAAAATTTCCCTTGTTCATTGGAAACAGCACTTTTGATCACAGTTGAATCCTTGCTAAGCGCTATGGTAACAAATTCTCCTGGTTTACCCGAAACGCTATCTATTAGCGTTCCTGAAAGCTGAAATTTGTTTTGCTGGGCCGTAGCCTGATTTGAGATGAGGATGCATTGAAAGGCAATGCATAGCGTTAATAAGTATCTGCTCATAAAATAGTTTTGTCTGATCGGCTATATGCGATTTGTTATATACTAGATGCAAAAAAATTGAAAGTGTTGCATGGACAATGAATATTTTTTAGAATAATTTGCAAATCAATCAGATATTTTAATTTATCAACATCATGCAGGTTATGGAATAGGTGTGAAAAACCTGTAAATGCTACGACTGAAAACAGCATGACTCTGTTATAGTTGATCGTTAAGTTTAACAGTCGTGCAAAAAATCAGATTGGAATAATAGGCCAATGGGCGTTAAAATATGAGTTTTGAAGCGTTCCTTAAAGCAATAATTAGTTTCTTGGCGGCACCAGGCCAGTAAACTTTTTTCTATTGCGCAAAAATCACTTGGACCTCAAGAATAAAAAATGGTTAAAAACAATTCTCGGAATAGATTGTCTGAATATATAGTTTGTTTGGTTTAGTTTTAAAGACGGATGTCAATAGAACATAAAAATATAGCCCCTTAGAAATATGGGGCTTTCTCTTTTTATAGCCTCGCTGAAAAGCATTCTAAACGAATCACATTCCTTTTCAAACAGATAAAACTAAATTGATGGGCAGAAAGCATGGTTAATATAAACTTTGTCAAACCTACATAGCGATTTTGTATTTCCTCACGGTCTATAAAGCAATCAGTACCTAGACATCAATCATACAGTCCTGAGTTAAAGGTAAATTGTTATCTTTTAAAATTAGCAGAATTTGTGCGTTCATTAACTTCCGCATTGATATCCGGCGTCTGAGTGGATGGAACGGCTGAAGACTGAAGATTGGTCTTTTGCATCTCTGAAAAGTCTGGAAACAGTTGCTGCCTGGTCAGGGGAACCATTTCAGTATTGAAGACGTCCAGGCGTTTAAGCTCCGGGTTTGCGCAAACATAGACAGGAATCTTCTTTCCATCAAGCTCCATAGATAGAGAAATTAAATTGCCGTAACTCAGTGCCTTAATGCTCGCCATTTTTTTCTCCTCATCCTGAAAATCCATAAACGGATATTTTTCAACGGTTTGCTGTAGGTTAAAGCCATATTCAGGAAAAAACCATTTTAAAGGATGCTCGCCACTTTTATCGGTTACTCCAAGATCGAGCTTGAACCAGACGGTCACTTTTTTCCGGCTATCTTTTTCTAAGTTATCCAAATCCTTGACAAAAATGTCCTTTTGCAAAGAAAGCCCGCTCATGAGCTTATAACACTGAAGGGCGGTCATTCTATGATCCTGTACGATGTCGAATCGTTTATTTACCGGTTCAGGGGAATTATAGCGTTGCAGTTTAGCCTCAACGGCATTTAAAAAATAGACCTCACTGGTCGCTGAGCGGCTGAAGTGAATCTCAAAGTGCATGGTGTCAACTCCTTTTGAAGGGTCTGAGCGAAATTCTGCCGGGATATAGCGTTGATTGATACCGATAGAGAATGAGCGGGATCCTTTGTAAATCGCATCCTCCAATACCGAATTTAAGCGTGTCCCAAAGCCTAGATAGTCGAGTGATTTCTGCAAATAGGCTAAGTTATTCTGGTCCATGGATTTTCTGTTTTAAGTGAATTGGTAATTGAAATGAACTGACTCATCTTGATATTTTTCTCATCGCAGGTTCTGTCTGCCGGGCAGGGATACCTTCGGCCTGGTGCCTCAACTTTCCTGCACCCTCCATTTCTGAAAGCGCCTGATTAAACGCTGGCGTTCGGTGATCGAGCTGCTGGGCGTTCTCTTTGAGCGCACCAATGCCCCGGAGAAGCAGATAGCTGATACCGCCATCAAGCAGCACCGAAAGCACCAGCGCTTTGCGGTCAGAGAGTATGCCATGGGTCGCTGTAGCGCGATGCCTTAAACGGGTACCGTCTTCGAGTTCCAATACTTCTCCTCTGCGAAAAGTGGATTTTTCCTCCTCCGATAGCAGCATGCCATTCACACGGTCAGGAGCCTGTACTTTGGAAACATCATAGCTAACAAAGTCTTTAGTTACCGGATCGTATTCAACGTTCAACATGGTTGACCTGCCCTCTTCCTGCTCGACAGCTTTGCCTATAAAACTTCGCTTGCCGCTGATCAGGTCCTGAGTTTCCTGCTGATTGAGCAAAGGATGAACGCGCGGCTGTTTGTAGATAGGATGAATGAATAGTTCTATTTCGCCTGAATCCTGCCTGGCTAGCGAAAGCCTGGCATCTAACCGCTCAATAAGAAAATCTTCTCCTTTGATTTCATGCAGAGAGATCAGATCCGTTCGTCTTCCAGCAAGCAGGGCCTGGATCTGGGCAGGAGAAAGCATTAACTGTTTATCATGATAAATTCCTAATGCTTCAAGCTTGGAAAGCGGAAGCTCCTTCACATCAAATGGTGTTTTCATAATTTCATCTTTTATTGGTTGGTGATGGCATGTTATTTTTTAATGTTTCGCCTGAAATCTGCTCACGAGAGATCAATGGGTGCTGAGCGAGTTTTTTTTCCAGCAGCGCGGCGTACAAGGGGTCTGAGCTGGAAAGGGTAAATTGTATGCCAGAAGGCAGTTGTTCCATGCGAAGCCGCCCCTGTTTCAAATGCCCATCGACCCGATATATGCGGTCCTTGTAAAGGATCTCATCACCCGTTGAAAGGAAAGGTTTTGAGTTTTGCATTGCCGTTGGCATCATCGTGGGATCAAGCTCAATACTTTGTTTTCGCTCGATGGCTAATAAATATTCAAAGATTTTCTCCGCATCAGCCGCCGCAGCATGAATTTCAAAAGGAGTATCCTCTAGCACTGAAACCCAACTTTCCACATACGCCGCATGTTGTCCGGGATCATGCCCGATTCGAAGTTCTGATCCGATCATCATGGACGCAATTTCCGCCCTGAGCTCTTCTTTGCTATATTCGACCATGCCATTATTGAGTAGACTTGCCCGGTCTAACCTGGAGGGGTGTCCTGTCCAATGCGCCAGTTCATGTAGCGCAGTGGCATAATACAGTTCTGCAGCTGCAAACTGGGACCGATCAGGCAAAGTAATTGCATCATACCTCACATCATAGTAAGCCGAATCAATGTAACGGTGATCGATCTCTGCACTGCTGTTTTTTATCAGCGCTTCTGCCCGTTCTATAGGATCCCAGGAAATTTCTTTAGTGCCTGTTTTCGCTATGGCTTCAAGTCCTGATATTTGCTGGCCATTAAACACCCAGGCACATGAGACTATAGGCCTGGATAGTGGAAGCCTTTGCTTGATTGGATTCCCCAGCTCATCAAAGACGACTTTACCTTTCTCATCACGCATCGTTTTTTGCTCATGGGTTTTAACAAACTGGATCAAAGTCCCTTTTTCGCCTTTGAGAATTTTGGCGCCCATGGATTCGGCCTGTTTAAAGGTTAGCCACCTGGGATCCTCGTAACCGGAAAGCAGCAAATTCATGGCATTAATTCCCCTATACCGGTTACCACTTTGCGCATTATAGGGCAGCATCTGAATAGGGATTCCCTCTGTATTCCAAGGCTTTTGCCAGGGAGCAGTCCCTTTTTTCAGTTGCTCAATTAGTGTTGATGCAACCTGTTCATGCAAGGGGCGTAGTTTACTTTCCATCATTCGCCTCCTCTTCTGTTGGTAACTGATCTGCCACTTCCACACCATACTGTTTTGCCTGAAGCGGAGATAATGAGACTGAAGTGTCGTGATGAAGTAATGAAAGCAGCACAGCTAATGGCAGCTCATCGTTTTGAATGGGCACTAGATTTTCCATAAGATTGTTTTGGTTTATAGTTTTGAGAATTTTAAGGGCTCGCAAGGGGTCAATGAATTTTCCGGCAACGCTGATCGATAGATGCAGATGAGGCGCAGTGGATCTGCCGGAGTTTCCTGAGATGCCTAGTACCTGTCCACCGTGCACCTGCTCAGAGGAGATGACAAAAACTTTGGAGAGGTGAGCATAAATGCTTTCTATCCATCCATGGTTAATTTTCACATATCTTCCAAGGATGCTGTTTTCTCCGCTATCACTCACCGTTCCATTCATTACCGACATCACCGGCTCATAGCGAGCGCGCAGGTCTGTTCCGGAATGAAACTGCCATATTTTAGTAATGGGATGTTTTCTCAGGCCAAAGCCACTGGTTGGAATTATTGTGTTCAACGGCCAACTTACCTGTGCTTTCAGCGGGCAACTGCAGCATAGCGAAATTAAAAGCACAGAAAGTGGAAAGACGGAAGCAAGGGTTCTCATCGCCCTGGATGATGATTGGCCTGCTGCAGATTTTCAGCCAAATGCATACGCTCACCAAGCGTATCAGTAGCCAAGGCGGCGGCAGATGGAGAATGCTTTAAAAGCTGAAAGGCATCCAGCAAAGCAGATGGGTCTCCCCGATCCTGAAGCATATTTACTTTGAAAAGGGTTTTAAAATCTCCTAAAGGTATGCTGCCGGAAGCCGACATCAGCAGCTGATAAAGCGCATGTCTGTCTTTAAGCACATGGACCTGATCAAAGGCAAACTGCTCTTTTTCCAGAGTGGCAAAAGTAATATCTACTCTTCCCAGCATCTGGTCAACTGCGGAAATAATACCGATCTGCATCTGTTTAGATTCACCATCACTCCTGTCACTGACCATTGCGATTGTTCCATTGAAATTTTCCATAAAGTTTTTGTTGAAGTTTGGAGTTAGCCGTTTGTTCTCAGGCAGCGCAAAACCACGCCGGCCACTTCCTTATTAATTCTTGCAAAATTCTCTGTGAGAACCCTTGATTTATGGCCTTTGAAATCATAATACCTGGGAAGTTCTACTGGCTGGGACTCTTCCTGGGCGATCGCTTTAAGATCCAAATTGATTTTGCAGTTGACCACTGAGGGAGAAAAACTGCCTTTATATGCATGATCGGCTTCTCTGGCCAGCATCCCTACCATTTCTCCAGTGCCAAGTGAGGCGATTTTACCTGAGGGAATCAGGTATTCCAGCCGCTCAGATAAAGAAAGGGAGGTTTTTGATCGGTCAATGGAGAGACTTTCTGATTCCTGTTTGATCTTTCCAAAAAGCTTTTCCAGCCAGTCCAGCGTCTCTTTGCTCCTCACGGATCCTGAAAGCACATTTCCTACGACCGAACAGATGGTATTGGCGACCTCTTTCCCGTAATGCTGATGGAATTGCGGAAGCTCCTGCAAACCCATCAGTACCGCTACTTTATTTGAGCGTGCCGTGGCAATCAGGTTTTCGATGCGGTGTACGAAAATGGTCGGAAGCTCATCCAGTATCAGCGCGCTTGGCAGATTGCCTTTGGAATTAATTAATCTGGTCAGCCTGTTCAGCACTACTGAATAACAGGCGGAATTGATATTCTGAGTCGAGGGATCATTTGCTAACACCAGTATAGATGGTGAATTCTGATCACTGATTTTAAGCGAGAAATCATCGCCCGAGAATACCCAGAATGTTTCCAGGGTGGCGAGCCGGGAAATAAATATTTTCAAAGTGCCCACCTGCCCCTCTAATTGATCAAATGCCTTGGCTTGGTAAGCGCTCATGAATGGTGATAATAGTGAGGCCAGCTCTATATTGCTGACCAGGCAGTCAAAAATTTCCTGATAAGACCGGTTTAAAAAGGCGAGCACATGAGGAAGCGAGGAATAGCGGCCCGATTCATAGCGGGCAAAAAAATAAATGCAGGCGGCTAAAAAATTTATAGCACTTTGGGTAAAAAACTGATCACTACCCCCTGACTTGTCCCCTTTTTTTAGTGCTTCTACCAGCGCTTCAGCCGTTTCTGCAGCATCTGCGAGGGTGGCAATATAATCACTCCGGAAAACATTTACCCTCCTGCTCATTTCAACCTCGTTTAAGTTGATTACATTGAATTTACGCCCGGATGGGGAAACCTTTTCCGCAGCTAAGTAGCGCCGGTAAGCCAGCGAAGCCAGATCGGGAAACTTAAAATCATAAAGACACATCGCGTATCCCTTATCGATCAGTTGGCGGATAAAGGGAATTACTACACCAAAAGACTTTCCGGAGCCGGGTGTACCAATAAGCAGGGTTCCCCTGAATATATTTTCAATATTGATAAATCCTTTTCTGACTCTTTTGTTATAGTAAAACAGCATAGGAATACTCACCGCGTGCGGGATCTTGCTTGGCCTGGTCTCCTGCATAAACGATTCCCCTTCCACGTTCCACTTATCTTTTCCCAGTTCGGAAGAAATGATTTTTGAAATGTTATCCATCGATATTTGCAGTGCGATTGTCCCACTTAAAAGCAGCATACCGTATAGCACAGCGGCAACCATAGGTGAGATAAATCTCCAGGAAACCTCCACTGAATAAAGCAGAATACCAGCATACAGTAGTACAAGACCAATAAATAGCGGAAAAAGGATGTGCCGCTTGGGAGAAAGCGTCCTTTGCTTTTTACTCCTTGTTCCAATAGACACCAGCAACACCAGCAGCATCATAAAAATCCTGCTGTACAATGGATGCTTATAAATCGGAACCCGGCCCATTACCTGGTGCAGATTCACCAGCGCCAGCATCGATTGCAGATGAATCCCGGGAATGGCCGGAATGATAATAAAATACAACAGATCCAGGAATACAAAAAAATAAATGCTAAACTGCAAAAACCGGTGTAGCCCGATCAGCTCGCTGCGTTCTTCCATGTCGAATTAAGAGTTTAAAATGAAGCTAACTTTGCGTGCTCAAACTTTGGCTTGGAAAGCAGCGGATTCTCTGGTGAGTGAGCAGGCAAAAAAGGCTTAAAAGCTGTCTGCCGAAAGGATGTCGCGATAAGCTAATGATAAGCTGACCAGTCTGGATGAGGGTTGCTTTTCGCTTAAGGCAATGACTAATCTCTTATCTGAGGAAAATGTAGCTTTAGCCAAGACATATATGTTTCTCCCCCGCTTGGAGAATCTCTCCAGGGGATGCAATGCTTGCTTTAATTCCAGGGGAAACTGCTGAAAGTTGGTGGCCTTCATGATTTTTTTATCACTGATGGTAAAGCTTATCCGGTCAATCTGATATTCCAGCTCCGTAGCATTCTCAAAGCCAAGATCCAAAAAAATCAGCTCTCCGCAACACAGTATCTGATGGACCTTGATGCTGATGCCTTGGTTGCTTGCCGTGGCCAGCGACTTATTGGGTTTATTTGTTATCACTTCTATCGCCTTTGCCTTGATCTGAGGCGTCGATAACGATGGTACTGCAGGCACGAGGGGAAGCATATCTCGGGGAAGTATTTCTATTTCGCTGTGGGCCTGCGCTGCATCTGATGGAATCAGGATAATGCGATACTGGGCCAGGAACTGTTCCCCGGTAACAGTCAGAATACCCAGTTCACGGGGATAGATAACAGAAGAGTCCTGGCGCAAAATCCGAAGGCGAAGCAGATTTTTAAGCGGCAAATCTCCAGAAATTCTGCTACTTGGTAAGTCGACATAACTGATGGGCTCCGGTGAGCGTAAATGAACAGCGCTTTTAGCGCTGATGTAAATAATGGGCAATGGATTTGAGCATGCCTCAGCTGGGAAAACCCGACAGCAGAATGTAAAAAAAATGATGATGGTGGCACTTAATTTTTTCATAACAGAAGTTTATTTTTTAGTGATTGATGCATCTATCAAATAGACCATTGAAGGATAGCGTATCGTTGCTTTGTTGGAACGGATCAGTCGGTTCACCGCTCCGGTAGTCGATTGAAACATCCGGCCGAGTAGACTCATGAGCTGCTGGTTTTGATCAATTGATGATTCCATAGTTATTCCGGAAACCGAGCTAGATGCCAGCTCACGGCTAAATTCACGGTAAGCTGATGCTGGCACATAGATTCCCTTAATCCCGTCTAGATCATAAATCTCCAGCTTCACGGGCAAAACAGCACCCCGGTTTGCAATTGAAGTGATGCTCATCATTACCCTTTGCGCAGAAAACCCGGTAATTAGGGCATAAATTAGAGTGCCTTTCTTTATTAATTGTCCCCCGATACGGATATCTTCCAGCAACCTGATGCCAACGCGTGAGCCATTGAATCCTGTCAGTGATTGTTCAATCATCGCCTGCATCAGTTCTGGAGATTCCATCGGTGCAAAAAGCGTCAGGGAATCTGCAGGCAGGTATTGTTGCTTTCTGGCCTGAAGTGGCGGCGGATCTTCCTTTAAGGGGCGGTTGTCCATTCCCGTTTTTGGTTTTACAGGTGATTTTATTGGCGCGAGTGAGGCTTTGTTCATACTATCCACAATGGCCATCTGCGCGCGGAATAGCGCCATGGGATCAGCGGGCTTTTCGGGCGCTTTTTTTACTGATCGATAATAGGCGGACAAAATTTCCTCCAGCTCTTTTTGATTGGAGCTTCTGTTTTGCATTCGTGGATTTCTATCGAGGTAACTTGCCCTTGCTGCGGACAGATTTGCCCCATGTGCTAAAGAAGCATTCCTGCGGGATTTCAGGGCGGCGCCAATGGAATCAAGCATTCTTTTTTCCTTACTATTGTAAGCAGATGTCGTTTCCTCTTCACTTTTATCAAGCTCTATGGTTTCCAGGGCGGTATATCCATCCCCTTTTTTGTACCGCTGCTTAAATGCTTCGAGCTTATCTTCAATTCCCTTGCCGCTAACCTCAGAAGATACCCCTGAAATGCCGGTCTGTAATTCAGCCTCCGGCGGTCCGGAATCTTTTTGTAATGAGGAGATACTTCGATAAACATAAAACAAGAGCAGGATGAATGGCAGACAAATCAAAGGGATGACGTAGCGGGGCTTTTTAAAGTCTACTTTGTTCATGGCCGTATTAACTTTGAATTAAGTTGCTGGATTCTATCTAGTATTTCCTCCATCCTTAAGCTATCTTGAGCATCCGGTATCTTTTTATCCAAAAAGGTTTTAAGTTCTGCTTGCAAAGCCATTACCTCAATCAATGCTGCAGGACCCGCTGGGAGTTTAAGCCCGGGCGCAGTTTGGAGGGTAGTAAGCATCGGTTTAGAAAGCGTTGGCTGGCGAAGTACAGTGAAACTCAGCAGTGCTGAGAAGGCCATGGCAAGCACCATCACAGCGAAAAAAAAATTGGGGTGGGATTCACTTCTTGATTTCAGATAAGCGGTTGCCCGGAAAAAAAACATGGCAAAGCCCGTCCGGGCAGCAGCCAGATAAATTTTTGGTTTGTTCATAGATAATCGGATTAAAGTGGATTTTTTTCGACCGTCGAACGGTCCTGATTTTCAAGGGTTTTCCATGCGGTAATTAACACCGCATGGGGGTTATGTTCTGAGCGTGCAGGCAGGTCCCTAAGACGTCCTTCGGTGATCAGCGATCTGAGGGTAACCGAACTTTTCCGGTCAATCCGCTGGGTGCCGTAATACCGGAAATAACCGCGTTTTTCATCAAGGGTGATCGAATCCATACGGATGGTGAGTACTGCAGAAGAAGAAAGCACAGCGCTGAAAAAATTACGCTCTTTTAGGTTATTATACTGCTGGGCGCCGCTTTCGTCAATCAGGTACATTGCCTCACGCATCTGAGACTCAATAAAGCGCTCATCAGGAATGAGCGAGAAAAACAGGGTATGAAACCTGGCGACATGTGCCCTGTACTCAGCTCCCCTGTTGAGTTCAATATCCGTCCTTTTAGCCAGCATGGGATTGACACCATCCTGAAGCACATAAATGGATTTCCGGGAATCAGATACCTGCCGGTAAGCAAAATAAGATACGGCAAAGCAGATGGCTAAAGCTAAAAAAAAACTTGTAGCAGATAAAAATGTAGCCAGGCGTACCTTAGCCTCAATATTCTTGACGATCATCTTTGCTATCCTCCCGCGATTGCAGCCGTAGCCATGTGACTCATCCTCGACGCCCCGCTGCCCATTGCGCTCGCTGCAGAACTTACGCCCGAGGTATTCACAATCCAGGTGGAAATACTCGGAACGGTAAACATCGTGAGTGCGCCGATAATAAAAGTAATGATGACCACCCCGAAAGAGAGTACACCATTTGCAGCAAACCAGCTTAATTTTTCGATACTTTCGCCATCGCCACTGAGCAGTTCGGTGTATCTGGAAATCTCAGCTTCCAGCGCATATTGCTGAAAGAGCGAGGCTACATACATCACAAGATATGCAATACCTGAATATAAACTTACTGATATAAACCGGGCGATCCATTCAGTAAAGGATCTTTGATACCAGGGCAAAATGCTGGCCGCTACTGAAAAAGGCCCCAGGATAATTAAGATGGTGGAGAAGATAATCTGCACGATGAAAATCACATATACACTAATTCTCAGCACCCAGATGGCCAGGGTTTCAAGCAGTGAACTGGCCAGAAGCTGAAGGCTAATCTGCAAGCGGTTCCGCATCTCTACTACCGGGTTCCAGACTTCAGCAAAGCCGTCCTTGACCGAACTTTTTACCGATTCCCAGGCATTTTCATACCAGGTATCCGCTTCTGTTTTGGCCACTTCGGTACTCGCCTGAAGCTTGAAGAGTTCATCGGCAACATCCACCATCAGTTTTGCCCGGTGCAAACGAAGGTCATTGATCTGCGTCTGGCTGCCATCAAAAAGCTGTTCGGTTCTTTTTTCGACCAGCTCGCCCGGATAGGCAAGCACTTTGGTAAAAGCAGGCCACCAGAGAATCACCATGACCAGTCCAAAAGGCCGCAACAGGGGCATAATTTCCAGCCGCTTATCCCCCGAAATCATCCCATAACTTCTGGCAGCGAAAAAAATGAGCATGAATATCGCGCTCAGAGCCTGCGCGTCTGCTAAAAATACATCGTAGTGACTCCATATGGTATCCTTCATGCCTTTTAAAAAATGCATCATTCCTTCTTCGTATACGCCGTTCCCCTGAAGATAATTGAAAGTTTCTTTAAACGAATCCGGCACGTCAGCCGCTAAAGTATTACCTTGACGAGTGAAGAAAATACAAAATATGCTGTTTTCATAACTTTGAGTTTTTGAGTACTTTATCCGCGATCGCTATGTCACTTAAACGCTGGTCTTTAAATCCCTTAGACCTTTCTTTGATCTTTTGTCTTTGCACGGAAAGATTCAGGTAAGTTTTGCTTCGCCGAATTTTATCTTCCCATGCAGCCTGTAATTTGCGGTATTCTAAAAGTAACCGGTGGTATAAAAGGATTCTTGAGCCTCTTTCCATATGGGTTGTCCTGGCCAGATGAAGCCGCTCGGCTAATGCCTGATGCTGCTGGGTATACCAGGAGATCATGCCTGTTTCGCTTAAGTATTTTCTTTGCGCCAATGTTAATGAGCCTAAAGGAATTTGCGGTAAATTATCGAGCGGCGATAGCGCTGAGCGGTAATAAATATGCCATAAAGGGTCAGCGCCGGATAGTGCTGCGGAATAAGCGGTATAGTTGGATAGCGCTGTATTGCGCACCGTATCAGCATGCAGTTTATAGGCATCTTCAGAAGATTTCATTGCCGCAATCAGTCCAAGCCGGAGCGTCTGAGGCCCGGCGGGTCCCAAAGGGCGAAGGTCAGTATCGGGATAATTGGGATGCAGTCCCCAGGTTATCCAGTACATGGGATTGAGTCCTAAAAATCCGGGTTTGGGCGTAAATTTATCAGCGTCCCAGGATTTAAACACCATGCGTTCCTGCTGATTGATGATCGCCTGATCATGAATGGCCCTTTGAGCGATAATGGTCCGTGGTAACCAGAGCAGGCAGAATAAAAAAGTTAAAGCTTTCATTTTTTTAGCGTTTTATAGTTGTTAATGATTTTTAAAACCAGTTGCCTGTCAATGTTGATGAAATCCTTGAAAGGGTTTAGTTGGGCGAATAGTGAACGTTGTGAGGCCCAGTACATACTTTTTCGCATGGAATAAACCAGAGCCCTGATCACCCTTAATTCAAGAGAAATCTTTTTAAGCAGCGCGTCGCGTTTTTCGAAATTTAGCAGCAGGTCACTTTTTTCTGAAAGCACAACTGAGGATACATTTTCAACCAGCCCTGCACCCCGCTGGCGAAGCTGTCCAGATACCTGCTCTGCGAAAAGAAGCAGATGTGGATGTTTGGCCGCAAAGTCGATCATCTGATCGGTTTCCGAAAAAACCTCCGCGATAAGTGTGGGGATTTCCCTCACCGCAAGGATACTTTTGAGTCCCTGATCTACCTGGGTAAGTGAGCGGTAGATGAGATCCTCGGTCAGCACCAGTGCTCCGATATTTATTTTTATATCAGAAAGCCGATCATGAATGGTATCGTAGTAATGATGGGTGACCATTTCAGCAGAAATCCTCGCCATACCATTTTCGTTTACGGTCAGAAAATGATCGCGATCGAAAACGATCATCTGCGCGCCGGAAGGGCCGAAAAGTCCTGCACTCAGGAGTAGCAATATCCACTTTTTCATTTGTTAATCTGTTTGAGCCTGGAAAGAATAGTTGATGCCAGCTGTTTATCCCGCTTGCCGGCATCAGAGAAGAGTTTACCAGCAGGCTTGATGTTTCTTTTGGCAGCCAGCAGGGCATTCACTAAGCCAGAAAGATTAAGCGAAATGGAATGAAGTTCGCTGATGACAAAGCTGCTTAGCATTTGACGATCGGACCGGGACATGGCGCTTAATTCTCCGGCGCTTAATATTAATCCGTAGAGGTAACGAAGTAGCATTTGTGAGCGGTCTGCAAAATCAATTTCGCTTTCGATGGCCAGCAGAGATAAGCCGGGTGAGTCGCGCAAAAGCTGCATTAGCCGCTGCTGATCGCCGCTAATTTTATCCACCAAGGGAATGGCTTCCATTCCAATCTGAACACCCTCTATGACCATACCTGCGGCAGAAAACTTTTTCTGGATATTGCGGTAAGTTGTTTTAAGCTGGCTCGCCTGCGATCTGTTGATCTCTTCAGTGGCGGTGGAAATGGCCTGTTTGCCTCTAAGCTCGGTTTGCCTGGAATACTCCGAGCGGTTGTTATCCACAAGCTGATGCAGCAAAGCGACATTGATCTGCGCCAAACTACTGGTCCACATCAGCATTAATAGCGGGATGAATACCCTTCTCATCTTTTCAAAAGTTTACTTTTGCTCAACACCTCATCTGCAATACGTTTATCTAAATTGATATAGCCTGCATAGGGATTGATTGAATTCCAGAATCCGCGTATCGAGGCCCAATACATCACCCGGTAGATTCCATAAACCACTCCCCTGATAATGGAAAGCTCGGTCACAATTTTCCCGAGAAGTTTGGCGCGCTCACCGGAATCCATCAAATTATCTTTAGATCCGTGCAGCACAAAACTGCTCACCTGTGCAGATAAACGCAACGCCCTGGCTTGAAATTCTTCTGCCCCGCTTTGGGCAAAGAGCAAAAGGGCCGGATTTTTACCTGCAACAGAAATGGCTTTCTGCCCATCACGAATAATATCTTGGGTGATATCATAAATGTCAGCTACAGCGAGTAAAGAACTCACCGCGGAGGAAACTTCACTTAAGCCGCGAAAAATCCGGTTTTGCAGTTCATTGGCAATGCCCAGCTCAGCGCTTACCGCAAGTTGCGCGCGCTGCAAGAGGGTGAGTTTTTCACCAGTAGAGCTCAGCTGGCTGTTGATCATCACTGATTGAGTGGCCATCGCAGCTGAGGTGGTAGGGTCTACGTAAATCTGCGCTAGTAGCTTTCCTGATCCGAGGATCATAAGCAGAAATAAGAATCTTGGTTTCATGTCTACTGGTTTAGGTTAACTTTTTTGATGAATTCGCTTAAAGAAAGATTAGCGGCCTGAAAATCTGAAATAAAAGCATCCAGGCCTTTTCTGTATTCCCCATGCAGACTAAGGTATCGTTCCAGGGCCCGCTTTTCAGGTTTTTCGGTTGAAAAAGTCATGTATTGCTTTAAAGAAACCTCTACGCCATACACCTCCCCGGTGCTGCCCCTTTTGATATACACTTCCTTGAATTTACTGCGCCCTTTTTTATTGTCGAGCTGATTGATGGTAAAGATTTTTTTCTGTTCTCCTTCGCTCAGCGAAAGCAGTGAGGCAACCTTTTCATAATCATCTCTAAATTTGCCCTGATCTAAAAGACAGACGGTATCGGAATTGGCAATGATGCTGTTTTTTACGGTTTTACTCGAGATAATATCTTCCAGCTCCTGGGTCACTACAATCGCCTCTCCATAGAACTTTCTAACTGTTTTATACATGTAGACCAGGTAGGAGGCCATAAGCTCCGAGGCGATTGCTTTATCGGGTAGGTCGGCGGGATTACTCCCGCTTTCCCCCCTAAGAACCGTACGTGAGAGTTTCCCCTCATACGGCTCAAGCAACTTAAAGCCCATATATATGAGCCGGCTCATGTTAACCTCAACTTTAGTTGGTCGTGGCTTCTGCGGCAGGGTTTATGTACCAATGTGATGGGAATGTCTTCACCAAACCTGCGTTTGTTAATAGCCCATTCATCATCCGCATTTATATCCCTACCACATAAATCACATTTACGGTTTTGCTTCAACCACAATGCTAACAGGGTCTTTTTACCATCCAAAGTTTCAAGCATTCTAAATACTTTGCGCTTTTGAAAGTAAGGTTCCCATTCCTGGTCAAAAGGGTTTGCATCCTGTTTGATCTGAATATGCCTAAGTATTTTAAAGTCGTACGCTCGTTTAAGGGAAAAGACTTCGCTTGTTCCTTCGTGTCCAGGCGTATCGGTCGCAAAACACCAATTTCTATTCTTGATACTGCGGAAATACCTTTCTGAAATCCAGTATCTTCCCTTTTTAGGATGTCTCCTTAATGCCCAAGACCATAGCTTGTGAAACATCAGGAAATCAACTTTTCTAAAGGTATCTGAGGCTGAACTAGTTTTAAAGTAGTTCGCCCAACCAGTTATTACAGGGTTTAATTGTCTGATGAGAACATCCTGGCGACTGGATCTATTGGCACGAATGATGCCTCCAATCTTTTCGGATAGTTTCAAAAGACTTGCCTTTGATGGTGTAGTCATAACAGAACCATTATCATATTCACGAATATTGAAGCCTAAAAAGTCGAATCCGTCAGTAATATGCATTATTTTGGTTTTCTCGTGCGAAAGTGATAAACCTCTTTCTGCAAGAAATTCCTTAATTAACGGCAACACTTCTGTTTCCAATTGTCCTTTGGTTCTACCCGTGATAATGAAATCATCAGCATAGCGGATCAATTTTACCTTAGGTACAATTGCCACCTTGTTGACTTTTCTGATTTTAAACTTGCTTGCAATCAATGACTGCAATCCATCCAGTGCAATATTGGCCAGAGTTGGTGAGATGATACCTCCTTGCGGAGTACCCTCGTCAGTGGAAAAGCGCTCATTCTTAAAGATAAAACCACATTTCAGCCACTTTTGGAGAATGCTTTTGTCCATTGGAACATTAGCAAGTAACCGCTCATGGCTGATGAGATCAAAGCATCCTTTGATATCGGCTTCAAGTACCCACTCTGGAGAATAACTCTTTGATAGCAGGCTATGTGCAAACTGCAATGCATCCTGAGCGCAACGTTCCTTACGGAAACCATATGATGGTCCGTCCGCTGTTGTTTCAGCGACTGGCGCTAAGGCCAATAGATACAACGCCTGCATTGCCCTGTCTTTCATAGTCGGAATTCCCAGAGGACGTTCTTTACCATTACTCTTTTTAATATTAACCCGTTTTAACGGTTGAGGTTGATAACCTCTCCTTTTCAGGTCGTTGATCGCCCGAAATTTAGCAATTGGGGTAGACCACAATTTGTTGTCCACTCCCGCCGTATTCCTACCTTTGTTAGAGGTTACCCGCTTTACTGCCAAAGCTTTGGCATAAAACGAATGAGTCAGCAGCCATTGCAAAGCTTTCACTTTGTTATGCCTGAACTCTTTCTGAGCCTTTACAAGTCTAACTTGTAGCTTTCTAACCTCTGATTCACACCTGTCCCAGTCAATACTGTTCCAGTGGAAAACTTGGTCAGAAGGCGCACACGATTTTTCAATTACGTTCATTTGCTTTCCTCCTTTTGAAAGTTCTAATAGTTAATTGTAATAAGTTACTATACGGAAGTCTGCCCGCTTTCGCGTGGGGTGACATTGAAACCCCTATCCAGCCCATTACAGGATGGCCTTCGCTTTTTCCGCGTTCTTATACCCGCACCGCTATCGGCTTCCCTTGCGGTTCGCTTTCCTGATTAAAACAGGAACGGTACGGGCTTACCGAGTTCTACATAAGTGACAAATGAATGGGTTAGGCTCAGTCTATCCACCGGCAGTGCTAATGTTCGTGTATCCCATGCTTGGACTGGGATAACCGACTGCTTCCCTTTTGGGTTATAGCCTATCAGTATCTTTGGCTAGTGCGAAGTTACGATGGTTCAATCGACAGTTCACTTATGTTAGCCATACCATTCAACCTTGAGCCCCAACCTTATGATACTAAAGATTGTTGCTAAGCCTCACGGCTTATGCTCCTTCATCCGAAAGGGCTTTTTTACTCGGCAGCTTCATACAAAACCGTTACCAATAATGCATGTGCCGATAGGTTACTGCTGACGAAACAGCAGGTCTGGTCACATTGCCAGACAATCACTTATGCAACTTCTCGTCGCACCCAGGCCTCTTCTAAAATCAATGCTTTGCGCTGGTGGTGTCGAAGCCGCATTTTTTGCAGAAAGACATCCATGATAATCAGGGTGACTATGGGAAAAAGAACTTTATGTTCCCGGATGGAATCAATTTCAAACACAACAAGTCTTTCTTCGAGTAAAGATGCATCAGTGGATAAATTAAGCAGCTCCCCGAATTCTTGCCCAAGACAAAACTTTTTAAGCACAAAGCGGTAAGAGACGTAATCAAAAGAGATGTGATCTTCCTGGCAAATGCTTTCAATGCGGGCAACTGAATAGTGATAAAATACGTCAAAGTTCAGCTGTGCAGAATTATCATTGCTGGCGAAGTGATCGGTATAAAACGAAGCGATGACGCCGGAGATTACGGTATCTTCTACCGTAGAAACCTCGCCTTGTGGCCCTTTGAGCAATAAAAAAACGAGCGTTTTTAAAAAGTCGCGCTTTTCGATGTTGTATTCATCGATACTAAATGCAAAAGGATTCATGGTGATGGGCTTCTGCTCAGAATAAGTGAGGTATTTACCCTGGTAATAAGCGCAGAGGCCACTGTAAGAATGCCCGGTATCTACGATGACCACATCCATATTATAAAGCAGATATTGTTCTACCAGGCTGTTCATAAAAAATGATTTTCCGGATCCAGACCCGCCAAGCACAAATTTGGACCGGTTGGAAATCCTTCCCGATTCCATTGGCAGGTCTGCGGGATCTATGGCGATGGGAATACCCATCCGGTCAGTGAAGCGGATCGAAAAATCTGATTTTTCATTTCGTTGCAGCTGCTCTTTGAACATTAGGCATATCGCTGCCTGGCTGGGCAACAATACCATATCATAGCCTTTAAGCGTGGTCGCGTTTGCAGGCAATGAAGCTCTGAAAAGCTCCAGCTGGTTATAAGCATTTTTAGAAGGGATAATTCCGATAGAAAACAGGGAGGATTCAATAAAGTTGGAAACCTCATCGATCCTCGAGGCTTGCGCGCAAAGCATGATGTTAAAGTGCGCATGAATCAATAGCTGATTATCCCTTGCCACCTGAGACAGCAGCGATGAGATATCTTCCATGCAAAGCTTATTTGCTGGATCGGGAATCCCTGAATGACGTTTTTGCTTTAAGGTTAAAGAGGAGATAATTGACCGCTGGGAAGGAATGGAAATCACCTGGTTATAGATCATGCAATCATAACCAGGAGTTTGATGGAGGAAGGCCAGGTTATCCATTGCAAATTCGCGCATGCCCTTTCCATCATTTTTGAGCTGGTAGGCGGCTATGGAACCAGGCAAATCCATCCGGTCACAATCGATCAGTGACAGGCAGCGAACAGATTGTTTTCCAATATCAATCTGGTTATCTCTCGCAGAGATATTTTCTCTGGCCACTTGCTGCGAAGAGAAATCCATCGCCAAACACTGGCCGATATAGCGGTCCATCTGGCCTTTATTGAGTAATGCTGGGTTTAGTCCGGACTCTTTCAGCAAATCCAGGATTTTAAAGACCGTCCTGGAAAAGGTGCTTAGAGATTTGGCATCGAAGACATAAAATCTGCCGCGATCAACCTGCCTGGTTAAAATAAGGTAAGTTTTAATCTCATGATATTTTCGGCCGGAAAAATGAGCGTCATAAGACTGCTGAAGATATTCCCGGCTTTCGGCAGGCTTGTAAGTTCTTTTGATGAAAACATCCTGCTTTTGTAGCAGATGCCCCTCTCCCATGATTTTAATTACTTTTATCAGCAGCTCATGGTAATTTAAATAGCCCGGCTCATCAGCGCAAAGGAAAGTGACGGGATTTTCTATTTGCATGATCACCGAGAAATCCCCCGCCGCAGTGTAAAGCAGATCAATCCCGGCAATACTGCTATAACCAATGTAGGGCAATTCGAAAATTTTCGTTTTCATATCCTGATCTTGTTTTGATGTACAAAAATCCCGGTATCTTTTCTTTTATCATGCAAACCTTTCTTTTGCCGGTGTAGGGTATATGCGAACATTCCACCCCCTAATAGCAGACTTAAAAAAACACCCAGATACATGTTGAAGATCGCTCCGAATAGCCCACCGGTAAATATTCCCGAGGCCAGTGAGCCAATACCCCAACCGATGTATTTACCTTTTAATCCTTTGTAGCTTAAGGGCTGCTGGAGACCTTTGTAGATTGAAAAACGCTCCATGGTTTATTCCTTACACGCCAAAGAAGGCTTTGATGACTACAGAGACCAGCACCAAAAAAATGCATGATCCTCCCCAGCTCATGACTTCTTTACTGATATCCCTATCACCCGAATTCCACTTGATGTAGACCATAATCCCACCGATAATACCCACTACCGCTCCTATGGCTAGCGTGAGTGTGGATACCGGGTCGATATAGCTGGTCAGTGTAGAGGTTGCGGCATTGATTCCGGTGGTTCCTCCCCCGGTTTGTGCATGTGCACCAACAGCAATCGCGGTCATTCCTAGAATGATAATTGCGCTTTTTTTTGTTTTTTTCATCTCTGATTTTGTTTGATTCTTAATAGATCACAGTCCGAATAATCCCCGTAGAAATACGCCGCATAGGTTTAAAAAAATACAGGAGAACAACCAACCGGTAACCTGACTATCAACATGGTGACGTCCCGCCTGCCAGTTGGCAAAAACCCTGAGGCCACCTAATAGTCCTGTAATGGCGCCGATGACGAAAATGAGATCTGACAAGGAAAAATAATAATGCCTGATCTCAGCGCTGGCCTGGTGAAACTCTGACAGTCCAGGCACCTGAGCAGCGCTGGTTTGGGCCAGAATGCTGATAGTCAGGTTAGTTACCGAAAAGATAACTGCGACACGCGGGCCCATTTAATAGGCAATTTTTTTGATACACTCAATTGATTCACTCTTGGCCGCGGCCATCAGTCCTTCGAAATCCTGCTCACCTGTTGCGCTAAGGGGTCCTGTTTGAAGACTTGTATGATCGCCGGGCAACTCATCGTCAATCAGCTCCGAGCTGTCTATAGCTTCCTGGAGATCAACAACCTGGAAAGACAGGTTTTGAGGATCTGACTGGGAGCGTTCAGTTTTTTTTAGCCACAGGTCTAGCGATAAGTTAAGGGCATAATAAATAATATAAGCCATTCCCAGATAGGAAATAAAGTTGGTCCAATACATAATTTGCATTTTAGCGTTTAGGTTCGATATAGCTGGAGTAGAGCAGGTTAAGTGAAATTGCCAGTTCATAAAGGCATGAAGGTGGCAGGTTCATGCTTCTGAGCTCAAGCATGGCCGGATGAAGGGAAATCGCGCTTGAAAGAACGCCAAGTGATCGCAAAGATTTTTGCTGCTCGAAGCATTCATCATCAAGGCTACCAGATGAGGTCATATTGGGGAGAAATATACGGCTGGACATCGGAGAAATCTTCGAGCTCAGAATGGCAAATCTGCATGCAGCGGTCGTGCTCAATAATCCATAGTGAAAGGGAATAATGAAGATTTCCACAAGCGTCATTAAACTCATCAGCGACTGACTGGCGAATAACTTTGGCAGATCGAGCAAAATAATTGCATTTTTTTCAGTTTTTAGCTTACCAATTAAAAATCCAATCTTGCTTAGGTCCGAAGTAAAGAACTCAAAGGGAAGCCGCTCGTTTAACAGCATAGATTTAGAATACAATACTTCCAGGGATCCGTCATATGTCAGATCGATGAGAAAGACCTGTTTTTTCTTTTGGGAAAAATAGTGGGCCAATAAAAGAGCAATTGTTGTGCAGCCGCACCCACCTTTTAGGTTACTTAGCGCGATAATCATGTTTCAAAGTATTAGCTTAAGAGACCCTATCTCGACCGGATTTGCCGCGTGATACTTTCAGTCCTGAGCGGAGAAATGAGCCGATCCAGACCCATGATATCTCTTCCAGCCACAACACGGCGGTTAAGATGATCGATGATGGTAAAGCCGGTGATCTGATTTTTATTGAAGTGGTAGCAAATTTCTATTTTTTTAGCGAGTAGGTGATCTGAAAGCTCTGAACGAAATGCCCTGAGTTTTCTGGATGAATCATGCGGTAATGACTGGTACACTGGAATGCAGGTATTATCCTTGGTAAGCAAATTGGAATTAATCATCCACCTGATTTCATCCAGATGTTTGGTCTCTATCCGGGGTTTTACTACCATATGCTCAATTTTAGCTTCACTGATTTTAAGCAAAACCTGCCCATACTTTACAATGTAAAAAAATCCGCGCTTGCAAAATCCACGATAACCTTTCTGCCTGAGTAGGGTGCTAAGCTGGTGAAGGTTTGAAAAGTGGTAAGTGAGTAGAGGCGAAATATCCCGTTTAAATTCGGACTGTAAATCTACTCCTAAAATCCGGTGGATCGCTGCAAGCGCCCGTGGGCGATCAAAACTGTCACTAATCTTTGACCTATCCAATCTGACATCAGTGGATACTAAATGCAGATGCGTATTAGAGGTATCTGAATGAGAAAAAATCAAATAGGGTTGGTTAGCATAGCCCATTTCATCCATCCATCGCTCAGCGAGATTTCCCAGCATATCTACAGACATCGATCTTCCTCTAACTGATAAAACTGCATGAAACTGATCGAAACGGCTGAGTGAATTTAGCGATGATACCGCGCCAAGATAGTGTTCAAAATCTGCACAAGTCGGCTTGATTAGCCCATGAACCACACCAAAATTTTTATAGCAAAGTAGCTCCGCGCATCCGCTACTAACTTTTTCCATATTGTATCTTACCGCAGGAAAACCTGTTGAAGTTGTAAAAAGCCTGACAATCAATCTCATTTTAGCCCTTTCGTTCTATTCTCATCAATAACTTACGAATCTGTTGCTCCAATTTTTTCTGTTGCAGCTGGTAGGAAATGATAAGCGTCTCAAACTTTGCAGTATCTAAAATTTTGAAGTCAATCCCTTTCTGCTGACCATCAATACTGGCATTAAGCTGGCTCATCTGCATTCCAATTTCACTTAATGCCAAGAGCAGTTTGGCTGAGTTAATATTGAGTATATCCGGATGCAAAAGACGGTTCCGCACCAGCTCAGATTTATTCCAGCCCAGATCATTGCAGGTCCTGTTGACCACTGAGAGTTCCTCATCTGAGAGATAACACCTGACAAGGTTGCCCCGCTTTCCACTTCTTCGTTTTTCCATTCTAATTTCCTTTACCTGTTGCGTAATGAAATGTTATCAGCGTTTACTTTTCTTGTGTCAGGAACTTTCCCAGCATTGATCATCGCGGTTAGCTTTTCATTGAAATCATTATAGCCTTCATATCTACCGGATTGATCCATCGCCTGGGGAAGCTCGGACAACGCCAGCATCGTCGCTTTTTTTCCGGCGGCGTCATGATCAAAGAAGAGCTCAATGGTCTTATATTCACCTGCTCTTTGTATTGCGGAGTGGAGAAAAGAAAGCGAATTGAGTACAAGTACACTTGCATCCTGTAACGGAGAAAGCTTTTTCCAGGTTAAAAAATCCATCATGCCCTCAAAAAGCACGATTAACTCAGGATTACCGGGCATAAAACTCATTGCTTTTTTACCTAAACATCCTTTGAAATAAGCATTACGCACCTCCCATCCGCCTAGCTCATTTTGCCAGCCGGCGGCGAACATTTCTCTTCTGGTACCATCGTTTAACTTTACACTGTAATAAAGTTCTTTCAGGTAGTTAGCTGAGACATCCAGTATCCCTCTTCCCTGCAGATAATTCCTGATGGACCTGTTACCACCCAGTTCTTTGCTTTCCCGGATGATGTAGCCGGGCGAGTGGAGTATCAGTTCGGTCTGTCTGGGCACAAATGGTCTGCCCTGAATTTCGTTGACCGAATTCCCTGAAACTTTGATCAGTTCCTCCATCGCTTCCCTGAAAGAAAGATTACTCCAGTAATGGAGCGCAAAATCTATCACGGTCCCCCCTTTACCCATACCGTGATCATACCACAGGCCAGCTTTTTCATTGACGCAAAAAGAAGGAGCGGAATCATTGTCTCTCAGCATGGATAGGTAAAAAAGTTCTCCTCCACTCTTTCTCAACGGTTCATATCCAAGCCTGCTTAAAGTTTCGATTAGCGTAATGCTTGCTCTGATCTGGTTCAAATCAAATCTGGGATTTTCCATATGTCAGTACTTTGGAGGAGAAAAGCGGTTGATAACTGTTCATATATCATTCATAAAAAAACAGGTTTGCCGCCTCATGCAACAAACCTGGTTGGATGAGGATAAAGCCTCAACATATTTCCGGAATTACTCAAGTCAGTTTTTAAAAACCGGGCCTTCGCCTGCCAATGCGTTTTCAGCTCGGGACTCTCACCTCCGCCTTCGCAAAATTTCCGGCTTTCGCCGGATAATATTTCATTCCCAAATGTCAAAGACCAATTGTTTGCTGGTCAAAAATCATGATGGAATCATTAGGGATTTGACACTATTGCCAAAGTGCCTGCGATTTTTCAAAAAAAATCAAGTCTATCGAAAAGATGGAAGCAAAAGAAAGTTGGAGTTGAATGAGCACTGGCCCCGACGCCAGAAAAAGGAACTGAAAAAATTTCAGCTTCACGCTGAAAAAAATGCAGAGAAAATGAAAAAAATTCAGAAAACCGCCATTGAAAAGCCCTTAAAAATGGTTGGCACAGGAGTTGAACAATAAGTAGCGGGGCAGCTAAAGTAAAAGTCCCCACGTAAGTTAATTGATTTATAGTCCATTTTTTTTATTAAACCATTAAAAAGGAGAACACGCTATGACATTGGTTAAATTCAATCCAGAAAAGAAAAACAGCGCATTATTGCCAGGCTTTAATGACATTTTCGAATCCGTACTTGGCGACACATTTTTCACCGATCGCCGCACCGCAAGCGTTCCTGCGGTTAACATTTCAGAATCAGCAGAAGCCTACCAGATTGAACTGGCGGCACCCGGGCTTAAAAAGGAAGACTTTAAGGTATCTATTGAAAAAGATATACTGAGTATTTCTTCCCAAAGGTCCGAGGAGAACAGCTCAGAAAGCAAAACTTACAACAGGCGTGAATACAGCTACGCCGCTTTCACCAGGTCATTCACGCTGCCTGAAAGCGCAGATACAGACAGGATCAATGCCAGCTATACTGACGGGGTATTGAAGCTGATCCTTCCTAAAAAGGAGGAAGCCAAAGCGGTATCCAGACAGATTGAGATCAGCTAATCGCCAAAGACAAGAAAATCCCGCCCCGGGCGGGATTTTCTTATTGCACCAAAATAAAACCGAAAGCCACCAAAGCTAAAAGATAAAGCCCATGGAAACCGCATTTTTAATTACGGTCACGCTCAATCTGCGAGATAAAAAACTTCCCTATGGAAAATTCAGCCTTGGCAGGGACAAAGCGTCCTCAATGCAAATATTTTCAATGCTAAAGGGTAAAGGTGGGTCCGAGCATTCATGCTCCATTCAGATGAACCTTACTCAGGAAATCACCGGACTTCCCGTTCCAATAGGCATGATCCATTGCAGCCTTGAAGAGTTAAAGGAAAATGTTTCGGTCATTTCCCGAGAAATCTTTCGCATATCCCAGCTCGAAGAGGGTGAAATCATTCCACTCAAATAAACAGAAATCACCAGATGGCATTTAGCAATTGGCATCGGCGCCCGGAATAATGAAGAAGAACGCCAGCTGTGAAAACCATATCTAAAGACAAAATTTCCTGTACACAATCCAATCAGCAAAAAAACAATGACAAAAAAGAAGATATTCATCGTCGAGGATGATCTCATGCTTCTGGAAACTATCCAGGATATTCTGCGTGATCATGGCTATGACTGCCAGGGATGCTATCATCCGGAAGATGCACTACGATTAATGGAAGCTTATCATCCTGATCTGGTCATACTGGACTACATGCTTCCTGAATGGAACGGCGGAGAACTTTGCAGCGCGATACGGTCCATTGACCGTTTTGAATATATTCCTATTATCATTACCTCAGCATACGCAAAAATTCTGCTTTCGCTCTCTGAATACGGTTGCGATGCGGTACTCGAAAAACCCTTTGGGATACCAGAGCTCATGGGTCTAATCGCATCACTATTGTCTTCAAGGCGAACAAATAGCGACTTATTGCCCAAAATTAAATCCGTCATTAAAAGTGCACTGCCGGAAATATTAACGGGTCCAACAAGCGCATCCTCTGCCTGATCCCGCAAAAAAATTTCCATTATTTCGCAAACGAATTAATGTAAACAGCCGCCGGAGTCCAGGAAATGCCAGAATATCGCGTATTATCAAGTTTTGGGTGCTGGGTAGTGAACATCGAATACATGTACTGCGCTTGCTGCCACTTGGCATACAGCTCATGCTCTCCCGCTGGATACGCAGTGCGAAGCTTCTGTATCGTCTCCGCAAAGTCCCCTAAGGAAGATAGCTGCTGTAGTTTAAATTCTCTTCCGGTTACTTCTCCAACAATCTCATGGATCTTTTTTGGACTAACCTGGAAGCTTGCAATATGTAGCGCTCTTGGCGACTGATCATCCATGGCCGCCTCAGCAGTAAATTCAGCAGTGTTATCCATTGTGGTGAAATCAAGCTTCCAGTCCTGTCTATCTCCCCAAAAAGAGATGCTTTTGTCTTTTAGATTAAAAACCGGGGTATTATATTTAAGTATATCGGCAAATGCCCCGTTGAAAATAGAACACGCTTTAATGGAGCTGCGATCTAAAATATCCCTGAACTGTCTTCTCAGATCAAAATTTCTATTTTCACCGGCAACCAGCTTAGTATAATCGGTACAAAAGTCAGATGGAATAAATCTTGGTACACCAGCGCTGAGCGATGCATCGAGAAGTCTTTTCTGCAGGTCTATGATCACTTCGCTAAGTCCAGCAAGGGCAGAAACCACGCAGTTTACATCTTTGCAGGCATTTTCGATTTCCGATGCGTTATTATAATCCACTTCGATAAGCTCTAATCCCATTTTAATCAAAGCATGGCTTTTTTCCGGATCGGCTGAATGTCGTACAGCCGCCCTTACACGGCCACCTCGTTTGATTAGTTCCCTGCAGATCCTGCCGCCAAGATTGCCGCTCGCACCAGCAACCAATATTATTTTTTTCATATCTATGATTTAAACCTTTATAAAATTACTAAGCTAAAAAATCCAGAACAGCGCCTAAGACTTTTTCAGGCTGCTCTTCGAACATATAGTGTCCGCTATCGGATATACCGATAATTTCCACATTGCTTGATACATAAGGAAGTCCCATTTTCATATAATTATAGCTCACATAACTCCCGATACCTAAAACGGGCATCGAAAGCATCTGATACGTTTTAGAATCCGCTATATCTTGGACAAAACTGATACCAGCAGTTAGATGCTCGAATGCTCTCCGCCGCATTGTAATGGTAAGTGTAGACCTGCCTGTCAAATTCGCTCATTTTACCCTCATCTATCATCACATAGCTAAAAAGATAATCCAGCAGATAGCTAAATCTTCCTTCTAATATTTTTTCGGGCAGGGCCTTTACCTGATTGAATCCCATCCACCAGGCATAAGGCATATCGCCATCCATTTTTTCACCAAAAGTTCCCTTGGCAGGAATCAGGGGCATTTGCAGCATCCCTTCACTTGGGTGCGAACCATCGGCAACAATTACCTTTCTGGTATACTCGGGGTAGTTAAAGGCAAAGCTCATCGCTACCATTCCGCCAATATCATGTCCCATAATATTTACCTGATCATGTCCTAAATATTTAATCAGTTCGAATATGTCCTTGGCCATGTTCTTTTTATCATAGCCCGAAGCCGGTTTTTCCGAACTGCCCATTCCCCTGATGTCTACAATAATCACGCGGTAGCACCTGGCCATCTCCGTGGCAATAGGATGATAAGAGTACCAGGTCTGGGGCCATCCCGGTAAACAGACTAAAGGCTGTCCGCTCCCGCCCTCTACATAATGCAGTTTAGTTCCGTTTACATTTGCGTGGTGGTTGGTAAAACCTGGAAAGTTTTTGATCAGCTCATCATCAGCGAACTGGTTTACAGCTAAAGCATGTTGATTATCCATTTGAATTCTTAATTTTTTATGATCCAAAAGTAATTCCCTCAAGCGCATTTGAAACTACCAATTGGTAGAAAATACATTAGCGAATATTTTTCCTGATCCTGCTTAAGGCATTCGGTGTGATGCCCAAAACTGCGGCAAGCTGTTTTACGGGCGCCTTTTGAAGAAATTCCGGGTTATTCATAAACTCCAGATAGTGTTCTTCAGAAGAAAGGGTCTGAAAATTAAGGATCTGGTCAATCATCCTGACCGAGGTTTCCTCCCAGATCTTTCTTCCAAAAGCCTCCCAGGCGCTGATATGCGCGTATAAAAAATCCATATCATTCTTATCTATTACCACAAGCCTGGTTTCCTCAATCGCCTCGATATTAAACCTGGAAGGCCTCTGAGGGTTTAAACTCGAAATCTCGGTAAAAAACTCATTTTTAAAAGTCACCCAGGTTGTATTTTCCTGGTCGTTTAAGTCATAGAAAAAGCGCACGCCTCCCGAAACAATAAAAAAATATTGATTGGCAATCTGCCCCTTGCGAAGCAAAAGCTTTCCTTTGGAAACCGTTTTTTCCCTGCACCTTGAAATAACCAGATTTAGATTTGACTCTTCAATCCAGACCATTTTCTTTATGAACGCTATAAATTCTTCCATTCTATTTTTCAAAGCATCGTGCTCACTTGCTATTTTTATTTATCAAAAAGCCGTATCAAGAGCTAAGGAACAAATATATTTTGAACATATGCTATCATTCTCCTATCCAAATTATCAAAGGCCAGTCAAGTTATAGGTTAGGATAAAGCTGAAGTTTTTTAAAAGTATATTAAGCCTTTTAAAAAAAGAGATAGGCTAGAGAAACGAATAGGATCAACGTTTGATCACTCGCGAAGACTTGAAATTTACCCAGGAATTATTAATTATCCCAGATGTCTGGAAACCATCTTATCTGATTTTACCCTTGTTTAATATTAATCAGGGTTTTGCATAGCGAACGGTACTACACTAATACTAGGAAAATTCGCTAAACCAATCAAGGTTAATACTCCACCCTGATCATCACTACCAGCAGGATTCCAGCGGTTCTTCAATACCAAACCCCGGCAGCTTACATTGAACCATCTTTTATTGTCTCTTTCAATTCTGGTCCTGCCGCCACCCATTCTTCAAAAGCCTTGATTGCATCACTAGCCATCATTCGCTCAAAGCTGATATCCTGCTCCTCTATCTTTTTCCCTAACTGTTCAATTATGAATTCATCACCAAATCCTGCCCATTCAGCATCCCGCTTGGTATTCCCATAATACACCTGAGAGATATTTGACCAGTAAATTGCACTCAGGCACATTGGACAGGGTTCAGCACTTGTATACATGATACATCCACTTAAATCAGCCTTACCAATTTTTTTTGAAGCAGATCGGATGGCATTGATTTCAGCATGAGCAGTAGGGTCGCAGTCCCGGGTAACGGTATTTTGCTCCGCACTCAATATTTTCCCATCTCTGACGATGACGCAACCAAATGGGCCGCCATCCAGGGTTTTGAGATTTTTCTGGGATAACGAAATCGCCTTTTGCATAAATTTCTGATGTGTTTCCATATCCAATCAACAGATAGAAAAGCAAGAAGTTTCTAAAACAATGATCAGGCTTTAAAAGACTTGGGCACATATTTATTTTTCTCAGAAATATAACCTACTATTTTATGTCTCATCTCATCGAGATATTTCGTGTAGCTTACATTCTTCCTTCTGCCTATCGAAATAAATTTCCGGTATGCCACTCCCAGATCAACATTCAGGCTCTGCTCTAGCCAATGTACCACCTCTGCAATCTCCAGCTTCCCATTGTTTAGTGAACCAGAGAGGAAAATTCCATAAGCAAGCTCCACCAGCTTAATTTTTTCATCAGTCCACTTAAGCTTTCCTCTTAACAGAAGCGCATCAGGAATAACCGGCTCAGCACGAACGTAAATCAGCCTGATTCTTTCCAAGATGTATCCCTGTAATTTCTCCAGTGCCCGGAATTTAGCGAAATTATAATCGTGATTCGTGGAGAAACCGTCATCACAGACCCCGATTACGCCGATTCCCGCCACGTCAGGCAGCAGCGAATCCAGGTTACGGCGAAGAAAAAAAATATCATCCATAGCCTCTTCTTCCCTGGAATAATAACTATATAAAAAACTATGTAGCGAATAAAAGCGCTTTATAAAGCTGAGCTCGGAGATATAATAATCCCGGATCATATCATCTGTGCCAACGGGAACACCTGAAATCAGGTTAAAAAGTTCCACTTCATAGATATAAAGCATATAGAACCTGGGCTTCACAAACTTAAAAAACATCACTTCATCCAAGTCAGTTAAAAAACCCGACCGGACAACATGCGCTTTCAATTCTTTTAATGCGCCTGAAATAGCCGCAAGGCGGCGTGGGTAAAACTCAGTGTTGCTCCCCAGTTCAAGTAATTCACTTTCAAGCTTATCATATAATCCATCAACAAATTTAGTATCCATAAACAAAAAATAAAGAATGTTAAAGAATCAGCCACTGCTTCTGATGATAAATCCATCATACAGAGATGATCATCAAATGAATAAGTGATTATTGATATATTTATAGCAAAATACGCGGCCAGGCGTTACAACGTTAGTCCTTCCCTAGCATTACCAGAAAATCCTGCTGGGGCGATGGTAATCTTTCCCGAGCTGATATCTGCAACCAGCTTCTCATTATAATCCTTGAACCCTGCATAAATCCAGGAGCTGTCCCTGCTGATATCCAGATCGGATATAAATGCTTTGGTCGCCGCCCTCCCCGCCCGATCATGATGAAAGTATAGTTCAATATTATCATACTTAATAGCTCTGGCTTTTGCCGTCTGCAACATAGAGAGAGAATTAAGCACCAGAATAGCCGCAGGATCCTTCGGATGCCATACCCTCCAGCTCAAAAAATCGAAATATTCTTCGAATACGCAGAGCCTTTTCGCTGAACCTTCAAGAAAGCTCATGCCTTTATGGCCCAGGCAACCCTTGAACTTTTTATTCCTCACCTCCCATCCCCCGTTTTCGTTAGGCCAGCCAGGTGCAAAATATCGCCGGAGCTTATTTCGGTCATCCAAAGCATAATAATAAACCTCATACAGATGGCCCTTCGCTACCGAGCCAATCCCCCTGCTATCTAAATATTCATTTATTGCAGCATTACTCCCCAGTTCATCAACCCTTTCGAATTCATAACGCTGAAACCGAACCGGTCTTTCCTTTTTCACTTCACCGGAGGGCACGCTTTTTAAGCAATCAATGTCGACTTGGCCATACTCCACAATCTTGTGCAACACTTCTTCAAGACCAGAGGGATACCAGTAGGCCAGCGCAAAATCAATTACACTTCCGCTCCTAATCCCTGAAACCCCTGCTCCACCATGGTCACACCAGACACCAAATTTTTCGTAAACACATAGCGAGGCTGTATATTCCTCCCTTAGCATACTCCGGAAAAAATGTTCGCTATTAGCTACTTTCTGTGGAGAATAACCCAGATTCCTTAGAAAATCAATTAGCGATACCTTCTCCTTGATCTCATTAACATTTAAAAAACCAGACATAATATTTAATTTAATCATTCAAAAATCTGAGTAGAAAAAATTAACTTTCCAATATATGCACCGATGACCAGTTAATAAGGGCCGATGAGGCGGAACAATCCAGCAAGTCACATATTGCTGTGAAGTGAACATTTCGAAAAATTATGCAGTAAAATTATCACATCCGCTGTTTTGGAACTTGCCAAATCCTTACTGATGATCATCCGCCAACTGTTGCACGCTGCAAAAGAAATATAAAATCATTGTGATACAAGCCAGAGCGTGTGGCTGAAATGTTTTGAATGATTTTGACCACATTTGATTCAAGCCAGGGTTAAATGGTTAGCACTTTACTTTGATCTTAGCGCGGGAAATCTAAGTTCAACAAAAAGATTTCTACCTCTATGTTCATATCTCAACTGTCCTTTTTCTTTAAATCGCCCTTTGAGGTATGCATCAAGACTGGCGAATTCAGTTTTTAATTCGCCAGAGAGAAAATGAGCTTTTAGGTTTTCAAAAATGATAGACAGCATTTGATCAGTTTCCTTTACTGAAAGCGTCGGCACCAGCTTTTCACCTGTAAATTCGCAGTTTTTAAGCAGCGTGATAAATAATGGCATAATTAGCGATTTTGGAATGATGTAGTCTGTACTTGGCCGACTTATTTTTAAGTAAATGGGTTGACTCGCAATTATATTTTTAAGTTCAAGTCTGATATTTAACTGGTCTAATTCATCTGATAAGCGCAGAGATGTTGCAGAGGATTTTCTCGAAGTCGTGTAACGTAGAACCTCAACAAATTGATTGATCACTTGCCGACCAATTTGATCTGTTTTGATTAGTCGGCTACTGATAAAACTCATCATACTAAAAAAAAAGTGATAGTCAATGTGATCGTTTAACATTGTCCCTTTATGCCGGTCCAGTAAGCTCTGGGTAATTTGATCCTCGAGCATTTTATTGTATTGTGACTGAATAAACAACAGCTTGTTTTGCTTTTCCTTTTCAAACCTTAATAAGTTATATATCCCGATGGCAGGAAAGGCGAAAGCAGCCGAACGATAAAAATACCCGGTAATACTTTGCATACTTAACAGTTGCTGACCGATTTCACGGCCAGTTCCCAGCATCAAAAGCATATCTACCACCAGTTTCATTGCGACGAATATTGATGCAACAAGTAATATCAGCGCTGCTGAAATGGCAATACTTTTAGGATTTGACCAGGACAGTCTGGGGAAGGTTATCTTATAAAGCACATAAAACAGCACAATATTCACTGTGAAGTGTAAAAGAGAACTCATGATTTGGGGCATCACACCTACATAGCCCCAGGCGAGTAAATATTCAAAAGTAAAATATCCAGCCCATAATGCAATGTGCCATATCACATTATACGCTGGTCCGGGATTTTTTTCCATATACACAATATTGGTATTTCACCCCCCAAAAAAGGGCTTATACAATTAAACAAAGCATTAAATAACGATGAATCACATGTTTACTGCATGAAACAAAAGATCATCACAAAGCTTAATGCAAGAACAGTTTTTGTATTTAGACAAAGGGGTAACATGAATGTAAAGACAACTGACCCTACGACAGTATTTACCACATTGCTGACCCATGTTTAGCAGGACTTTAAAAATCAACCGAGCTTGCCCAATAGGCGATCTGATAGATAGGCATGGAAAATTTCCGCATAATCGGCGCCGATGGACATCTTCTTTTTCATCGGCCCCATAATTACCTTTCCCGCGCTGAGGGTAACAATGTGCTTTAAGTTAATAATGCAACTCCTGCTAATCCGCATGAATCTGCTATCCTGCTGGAGATATTGATCGATAGCGTTTAGCGTCACATTCATCTCATATATTGTTTCTTCCGTATATATTTTAGTATAGTTCGTACCCGTCAGTGGTTCAAACATAACAATATCCGCTCTGCGGACCCGCGCTGAGATTCCTTTGATCTCTGTAGGGATGAAAAGGTCATCATCGATCTCGCTATTCGATTGCAGGGGCTGAGCTGACCTGGAAATCAATTTAGAAATACATTCCACGAAAGCCAGCTTACTGACCGGTTTTAATAAATAATCATCCGGACTCGCCGAGAAAGATTTCAGCGCATATTGCTCGAATGCTGTGATAAAGACCAGATGCCTGGTATTTGCTCTTATAAGTTTCGCGAGATTTATTCCGTCCAGTTCCGGCATCTCAACATCCATAAATACGATATCAATGTTGTGGTGTTTTTTAATGCCAGCAAGCGCTTTAAGTGAAGAAGAGTAAGTCTTCAATAAGATTAAATCCGGATGGGCACGTATTAATTTTTGTATTACTGACAACTCATGAGTTTGATCATCGACAGCAACACATTTAAGTTTTGTGGTCATAATGAACAATAGTTTTTCAGCAAAATTAGCAATTACAGGAATATTTGCGCCTACTTTATCACACAAAAATTAAGATCTTTGGTCTTTGAACAAATTCCATCCTTAAATATTCTGCTTCCATCATGATAATATGGCTTTATACCACTTTTATCTTTTGCTGAGAAAAAAGATGTTAAAATTCCGCAGCTGAGGTAAACTCACTTAAAGATGTTTTTATCCATTGTATTTGAATTCTTCAAAATCCGGAAGTCTATAATACCATTTACCTGAGATTTTGGCGGACTGAATGGTTTTAGACCTTCTAAGCCTGAAAAGTGTGGCTGTACTAATATTTAGTAGACGTTTGATATCTGCACTATCGTACCAATTGGTTATCAGGCTTTTCCGATAGATATCAAATGAATTGAGTTTCAAAAGGATATGCTGCTGGACTCTCATCAGCTCGTCAATTCTTTTAATGATGTCTTCATTCATAGGAAAATGCATTAGGTGAGCATAGATAAAATTACATGGGTTAAAATAGTTTGCAGATGAATAAATAAAAAGTTGATTACCTAAATTATTGCGAAAATGAGTTTTGAAATTTTTAAAGATTATCTAGCCAGCCATGTTCCATTAGATGAAAATCTGTTGGCTGAACTACAACTTAGGACAAAGGAATTTACAATCAGTAAAGGTAATTTCCTGCTTTTACCAGGAGAGGTGAACAGATATACCTATTTTATCGCCTCTGGGTTCTTCAGAAGTTTTACACATGAAGAAGGCTTTGACAGGACGCTGGGCTTTTTTGGTTCCGGAGAATTATGCTGTTTAACAACCAGTTACCTCAAACAACAAAAAAGTAAACAGGGCATTCTATGCGAACAAGAGGGAACAGTTTACAGGGTGAGCTATTATGACTGGAGAGCATTGGAAGATATATCGGCAGAATTTTTACGACTAACCAAAAAAATATTAACAGATGAACTACTAAAACTCATTGATTATAATGAGTTAATCAGAACCTCATCTACCACAGAACAATATTTATCGCTAAAGAAACATCATCCAAATCTTTCCATGCTGGTCAGCCAGAAAAGTATTGCCTCTTATTTGGGTATTTCAGAATCTACAATGAGCGGGATTATCAAATCATTACTTTTTAGTTCAAAGAAATAAGCTTGCTGTTTCTTTAAAATTTGAACTGCTGTTTTCCCTCGCAGCAGCAAACTTTGTATAGACAATCAGTTAATATATGTCTATAGTTACAAAAACTGCACGCCTGGAAAGGCTGCTCTCACTCATTAGGCGAGGGATGGTCAGTACTTCGGTTAAAACCGGGGAACTGATGGCCTGCAGTGACCGCACTATAAAATCTGATATTGCCCGGTTACGAAAAAGTGGATTTGATATTCGTTACAATCGGGGTATGAGAAAATATAATATCATTGAAGACTAATCAAATTAAGCAATACCGGCTCGGTGACCTTCCTGGGAAATACCAGAAACAGGATTGGCGAGGTCCCCGAGACTGAGCCTGCAGATGATTGATAAAGCCCGAGGTGCTGGAAAGGAAAAGGCCGGGCATCTGGTAAAGGGAACGTGGAGACAACCATAAAGTGCAAAAAAACGGGAAGGGCAGTTCAAAGGTTGCACCGCTTTTTTAAAAGAAAAATAAATCAGGCTAAAGAAATGAAAATTTTAGACACAGCAAAGATGACACAGGTAGCAAGGATCATTTCCATCGTGGCCACACCTACCTATATGGTGGTGCTGCTTACCGGATTTATCGTTTGTTTTATCATTGTGCTGATCCGGATTGATATCCATCTGTGCAAACTAGCCTTGACTGATTGCAATACCGAAAAGAGGGTTATTCATAAATTCATTCACAACCGTAAACATGGCCTATTCAAGGTTATCCCGGATGATGCCGGCAACATTATCCGGGAAATGGAAACCTTGGTCATTATGTTATGAAATAGTTTCCGGCGAGGTCCGCCAAAGGACAACCTTAAATAAATAAAAAACAAAAGTTTTTGGAACACTTTTTTGATTCTATAAAAAGTCAAAACATATGAACAGATCGTTCAATTTTAGAAACATTGCTGTAGCAGCAATACTTTCCCTTGCAGGTGTGATTGGCTTAAGTGCCTTTACTCAACCTGAAAACCTAAAAACCGTAGAAGAAAAAAGAGCTAAACAATGGTTCGTGTATACAGGAAGCGACATAGCTGGTGAAAGCAATCAGCTGAATTACACCGAATATACCGCTGGTGGAGAGCCTGAGGATTGTGGTGGTGGTGAAATGCGTTGCGCCATTTATGCAGAGCCGGTAACCGTTTCAGGCACCGTAAGACCTGATCTATCTCAGATTGATGCATCCCAAACCAAGCGTCAACTGCAACCTTAATTTTCAAGTAATCAAATCGTTGGCGCCCAATCACGCCAGCGGTTTGATTTTTTGCAACAGTTTTCGCCTGGAAATTCATGTAAACTAATCATATCCATCTTCTAGGCTCAGTTCTGGGGAATCCCGCTCAGCTCGATTACACTATTTGGTATTGCCAGCGCATACCTTCGGTCATCGGGCAGCAATTCAAAAATATTCCCATTGAGATTTCGCTTGAGGGTTTTCCTAAACCGGCTTTCTTTATTAAGCCTTTTCAGATCTGCCCATCTTAAACCTCTAAAAAGCAATTCCTTCCTTCTTTCAGTGAGTACAAGACCCAGTACATCTGCTGTATTGGTAATAGAGTATGGAACAAATTTGCCAGTGGCGTACCTTTTTAAAAGCAGGACGTTCAAGTCTTCCAGTGCTTCTGCACCAGATCCTTTCCTGGCCTTACTTTCTGCGCGTATCAGCAGCATTTCATCTGTTGCAATCCCGTTGAAAAGGTTGTTGGCAGCATAATAACTTCCCTTGAAACCAAATCCTCCGCCCGTAGCTGCCGTGAAAGCCTTGAAATATAATTTCTTTCGAAGATCATTTTCTGAATAGGAACGGTAAAGCGTACTGTCAATCCGGCCATTGACAGAGTTGGTCTGTGGGATAATGGCAGTGCTGAACACAATTTCAGCATTAAAGCGGGGCAATGGAAAAGCGGCAGTGCTATTTAAAATGTTATAATCAATCAGTGTATTTTTTAATTGAAGGCACGAATCTGCGTAGCGTCCTGCATTCTCATAATCCTGCATCACCAGGTAGGTCCTGGCCAGTAAACCAAATGCGGCAGGACGAGAAGGACGCATCACATGTTGCGGAGTAACAGGAAGTAGCGTTGCAGCCATTTTCAGATCCGCTATAACCTGGTCATAACATTGGCGGATACTGGATCGTACGGAGACTTCATTAAAATCTGATCCTAACCGCAGCGGGATTCCTAAAGTATTAGTTGCCAAGTTATGATCATAGGGCAATGCCCATACCTGCAGCGCTTCAAGAAAAGACCTAGAACGATATAAAAGTGCCGACCCCTTAATCTGATCATACTCACTAGCATTGGAGGGAATCCTTTCTAGTTTCTCTAAACCCTCCAGCACCACATTGGCCTTATAGACCGGAATGTAAGTGGAAGCCCATTCTCCCGGAGTTATATTATCGTTGAACACATCCCTTTCCCATATATAAAGATTTTTTCTGGATACTGAGGTAAGGGAATTCCAGACATTATCAGGAAGATAATAGTCATCAGAGCAGACCTCAAGAGCGGGCGCAGAAATGTTGTTCATATCATCGGCATAGTCCAAGAGTGCCTGCAGATCTGCTATAGTTTTAGGGATCTGAATGGATTTTTCCGGTTTTGCATCCAGGTATTTTTTGCAGCTGCCAAATAGGAGCAATATTGCCACAAGGTGAAAAAACGTTAAAATTCTAGCGTAGTTTTCGGTTGGTTTTAATCTTTTTCTCATCGTCTTTATTTTAAAATTGAGCCCTTAATCCAAATGAAATCATTTTTGGCGGGCTGATGTCATAAGGGTAGTCTGGGTCGATGCCGTCTTTATTGGCGGCCCAAAGCATTCCAAGATTTGAAGCATTCGCTGTTATGCTAAGATCCCTGATCGGTAGTTTTTTTAACTTTATACCAGGAACACTGTAAGCTATAGATACATATTGAAGCCTCAAATGATCGGCACGCCTTACCAGCGTTTCTGATCCGGCATAAAAAGCGTCCCGGTTTGGATCAGCCGGGTATACAAGGGAAGGGATGGTGGTGAAAAGTTCATCACCTTCTTTTTGCCATCGGCTCATATAGTCCGCATGCTGTACCCAGCCCGCAAACAGTGAACTGTATGATACTGAGTTCTTCCGGAAATAATAGCGGAGTTTATAGGTGATGTTAACGGAGAGTTCAAAATTTTTATAGTTTAGCGTATTTCTGATTGCACCGGAGACAACCGGTGTTGATGGGCCATTATAGACAAGGTCCGCAACCTGGGTTCCACTACCTGTAATCGCTGTGTAATCAGTGCTGACCTTATCCCCAATGTATCCCAGTGGATTTCCATTTGCCGGATCAAGGCCGGCTGCTCTATAACTAAAGATAGAATATACCGGGTATCCCGCTACCGGGGTAATGAGGTTACCCTGAGGCGTAATGTAATTAGATCCCTGATAAGTGCTCAGGTAATAATTCCGGACCCGGTTTTTATTGTAAGCCAGTAATAATGTACTTCTCCATTTTATCTTGGCGTCTATATTTAATGTATTCAATGTCAGATCGACCCCCTTACCACTCATGGCAGCGACATTTTTACGCACAGTAGTGACCTTCAGCCCGGTTGTGATATCAATTAAAGCATCGCCCAAAAGATCTGTTCCTCTTTTTTGATAGTAATCCAGGCTTCCGGAAATCCTGCCGCCGGAAGTCGCAAAATCGATTCCGATATTAAACATGCCGGTTTTTTCCCATCTTAGATCTGGATTTGCAAATTTGTTGATCACTGCCTGGGTAAACCCAGTGAGCGAATTTGGACTTCCTGTGTAGCTCATCGTCGTAAGGGCAGAGAGCGAATTATCAACATTCCCACTGGTTCCATAAGTGGCTCTGACCTTGAAGTAGGAAAAGGTCGAAGGCGGAAAAAATGCTTCCTTTGTCAGGTCCCAGGCTAACCCTGCTGACCAAAAAGGTCTTCCCTTTTGGTTCGTTTTTACTGCAAAAATATTGGACTGGTCCTTTCTGATACTTCCGGAGAAACTGTACCTGCCTAAATAGATATATGCCCCACTGGCATAATAGGCTATAGATCGGTTATCTGTTCCGAAAAAGGTATTGTTGTTGCCGATAGTTGCCGTCCCTCCATAAAATAACGGATAACTGTTGACCGGATCGACAAGTCCTGTTGCCACGCCAAGTTCATAATTATAACCAAAGGTACGGTAAGCATTACCATTAGTCCGGCTCTGGCCTACCTCAGCACCTATTACTCCGCTGATGCTGTGATCGCTCCATGATTTATCAACATCGACTTGCGTCCTGAGATTCTGAGAGGATAGATCAATCTTATTGAGGTCTAAAATGGAACCTCTAGGAATGATGTACTTCGCGACACCAGTCACCTGATTGAGTTGGGTAAATTGATTAATCATGTTTCTGGTGAAAAAACTTCCTTCCGTATTAAGCGTTTTCCCCTCTGTGATTTGTTTTTCAAACTGATATCTCGCGCCAGCTTTCAGCCATGGTAGAATCCGGTACTCCAGATTAACATTCGCCAGAAAATCCTGTGATTTTCTCGAACTCTCTGCGTTTTTATAGTCCTCCAGTGGGTAATACCTCCAGTCCAGCAGTTTTCCACCGCCAGCTGTAGCAACATAACTTTCACGATAGATCTTGGGGATCGCAAGAGAATTACCTTCCCTGTCAGCAAGCAATGCATAAGGGTATAGCCCTTGAGATACTCCTGATCTGATCGAAGACGGATCCGGTTTTCCGGACAAGTTTGTGGTTGCGGTATACAATAGACCCGTTCTCAGGGAGAGCCTGTCGCTCAGATTAAAGGCGTTTTGGGCTTTGATTGATAACCTGTCGTTTGTGACAGACAGTTGGTTCTTTCCCTTATCGTATCCCGCTGAATAAAAATAGGTATTTTTTTCACTGCCGCCGTTGATGCTAAGCGCGTACTGCTGATTGTAACCTTTGGAATATAAGTAGCGTTCGATATCCCCTCTTAAATCATTTCCTTTCAGATCTTCAATTTGTTTATCAATCTGGACCTGTTCTTCGGTTGTTGCGGCAGATCGTTTCCTGAGCAGTTCCACTACCGGTGATACTACAGGATAATTACTAGTGTTCTCCAGCAGGGATTGGTAATAGCCTTTTGAGTATAGAAACTTTTCAAGATCAATATAATCGGCAGCGGATATAAAATTTTGGTTTTTGTAAATATCCGGCCTAGATGTTATGCTCAAATTGCTGTTCAGCGAGATGGACATTTCCTGATTTTTGCGTCCCGCTTTCGAGGTGATCACGATAACACCATTACCAGCCCTTGCCCCCCAAATAGAAGATGCAGCTGCATCTTTTAAGACCGTAATGCTCTCGATGTCGTTTGGATTGATGTTGCTGATTTCACCTGCGTATGGGAAGTTATCCAATATGATAAGGGGAGATTTTGAGGCGTTGATACTGCTGATTCCTCTTACCGTTAACCCCGGACGCTGACCATCTCTATCAAATGACACTGCCGGAGTCATGCCTTCCAATCTGTTCAAGATGTTTGGACCAAATTGTGCATTCAGCTGTTTGTTATCAACCAGGTCGACGGAGCCGGTCACCCGTTCCCTTGCTTTTCGTTCATATCCGGTGGAAATTTCGACTGAGCCAAGATCAAGTGAATCTACTTCGAGGACTATTGATGTTACCGTGCTTTTGCTTAGGTCAAAAGGAATCAATTTTGTCTTGAACCCAACAAAGGATGCTTTCAACTCTCCTATTTCCGTAGTGGTAGAAATAGAGAATTTTCCATCGCTATTAGTATTAGTCGATTTTTTACCTATAGTGAGTATGGCTCCGGATATAGGGTTGCGGTCATTGGAAGAGATAACAGTTCCAGAAAGAAGTCGTTCTCTTTGCTGTGCTAGCGTTTTAAAAGGACAGCAAAAGTAGGTTAAAATGAATAGCGTAGCCGAAAAACCGACACGCATGCAATGGTTATATATTAATTCTTTCATTCTTTATTAAGATTAGAGCGTGGAGCAAAGTCATCCTTGAGCGGAAAATTAATCGGATTTCCTTTAACTATTTTCTGAATATTTTTGATTGTGGCTCCATTAATTCCAGTTATCGCCCTAACAATCCCTTTACTGTCGATAAAGATTTGATGTGATATGCTTCTGTGAGGAAAATGGCTGTTGAGAATGGAGTCGTTGAGTATAAAGGGCAATTTTATTCCCTTGGCATAATCGTTATTTTTCAGGAATTTGCTTAGTATTTCGTTAGTGTTTTTTGTGACAAGTACTACCTGTGCTTTATCTCCGAACATTTTTCCTATTGAATCGAGTTCAGGTAATGACCTTATGCATGGACCACACCATGTGCTCCAGAAGTCCAATATCAAAAGTTTTCCTTTGTATTGTTCAAGACTATGATTAACAATCTTTCCCTCCTTGTAAACAGTATTGTTCGAGTTCCACAGGCTACCTGGAACAGTATCTCCAATGGAAAGGACTTGCTTTTGTGCAATTTGTCCGCTTGAGTCTAATGCCAGGAAAAGACATATGTTGAAAAAAAGAAAAGTTTTGGCAAGATTTTTTAAAATAAGTAGCCTGAATTTATACATCACTTGCAACAGTAACTGCATGAGTGTCCCTGGACGGTCATTGTTTTTGAGATTTAAATAAAAACAATTTATAAGTAAAAGGCATGGCACAGCCATCACGGCTATAATTATTGGTTTTTCCATGAGTTTGTTTGATTAGTTGAAGGAACTTTTAGATTTATTCATAGAAAACCAAGGCAGGTTATCATTAAAGAACCTATTTCTATTTAACCATTCAGTTTACCTGCCTTGATTTTGATAGGTTATACCGGGTTCTTAGGCTTTAAAGCATAAAGCCTATCGAAGGGATAGTGGTTGCTTAAGCTCATGTTATCTAAAATTGAATTATATGGTGTGCTGAAAATTCAGGCAAAAACCAACCCTTCCCCCATAAAATCATGCGGATACGGTAAATCGTATTTGTTATTAGGAAAAAGATACTTACCTTGGGATTGCGAAAAACCATGTACTGCACCTTTGCCTGAACAGCAATAAAGGGCTGGTACCAAGCTGAATTAACCCGCCGGGACTTTGTGTGCTCTCTTCACACTAGCCTCTGCTCATTTGGGCTATATTTTGACTTGGAATTCTGGCACGTATTACGATGGAGAACAGATGACGTTCTTTAATAATAGTTGTAGGGAATAATTACCAATCACTTCATCGAAGTGAATCATTTTGATGACGGTTAATTTTTTCGTTTTCATAAAGGGTTAATTTTTATGTAAAACGATGCAGGCTCAGTAAAAGCATATAGGCAACCAGATTGGTTAAAAACCAATAAGGCGAACTTCAAAGCTTTTGGTAGAGGTACCGTCAAGAACCGCTCAGACAAAGATCTGAGTTCGCAAAAGACTAACATGAAGTCCGCCCTATTGAATAAGATATCACGAAGATAGCAAAACTCAATAGATACGGCGAACTCACGATCGACTCATGCGAAAATTGACGGTTTTCTACCACGAGAGACATCGTTAAAGCCGGGTTATATCCCAACTCTATTTGTCGCTATAAATAACTGATAACGAAGATAAGTATAATTTATTTATTAACCAACATGTTGGTTAATTTTTTTTAAAATTATGGAGAAAAAAGTAATCTCTGAAATAGATTACCTATTAATAGAAGAAGTTAAAGCATTAAGAGTAAAAATGGGTATCTCAAAAGCGCTACTTAGTTCAAAACTAAAACTGGCTGGAAGTTTTGTTGGTAAGGTTGAAGACCTTAGCCAAAGAGATAAATATAGCATTAGACACCTTCCTCTTTTAGTGAAAGCTCTAAACCTAAAATCAATAGGCCACCTTTTTCCAAAGATACCTAGCAATAATATGATTGAAATAACTTACGAAAAAGTTCCGAAGCTAAATAAAGACGGAAGTGAGAGTAAGCAGTTTGAGGAAAAAATCATTCAGATAGTGCCAGTAAATTAAAACCTAGCGTAATATGAATTATTGGTGGGTAAATCACAAGCAAACTTATCAGACGGAAGTTGGTAGTGGACATTTCTGGTCTCCAATCAAAAATAAGAACAGTAACACTAACAAAAGTTATACAAATCAACCTAAACCTAAATTTGCTGTAATATTTTCGTTTACACAAACGGCAATAACAAAGTGGTCTATATTATTCGTCAGCTTTGTTTTTTAATATTCATTCTGATCTGATCAACTCAAAAGTTTTTTTGAGATAATTCCTGTTTCTGAAAAGTTAGACATCAGTATAACAACTATATATTAAATAAGAAACTCAATTCTTTTCGGTAACTACTAAAACACTGGTTAGTGACCAATTCCAAAAAGGTGCTATACACGAAACGGAAACAATAAACTCTATATATGAGTTCGATTCTCGTCGGTACTGGTGATATGAAAGTTATGAAGCTCTTTAGGTAGATTGCTGGCAATGTAACAGGAAATCGGTTGTAATTTCTCTTGTCAACCTTAGATCATTTCTGATGTATTTGATCCAAGTAACAATCAGATTAAGAAAATTTTAAAATATGGTATCACAACTGACCGACATTGATGTCGGTCAGTTCGATCAAGATTGGGATTTCGCTTGTTGAAAGGCAAATGATTAGATTCTGATCCGATTATGATCCGATCCTTTTAAAAAGACAGCATTTGATTATGTGAAAATATACTGCTAATATTGACAAA
>NZ_JAVTSH010000002.1:0-650984 GCF_032678665.1 Pedobacter agri | reverse complement strand
TAACGGTAATGCTTGCCACCGTTGACGTCTTCAGATAAGTGTCTTGAAATGTGTAATTTACCGTAGCAATACCTGACCAGTTAGTCAGCGGAACAAAGGTCACTACACCAGCATCTGTTACAGAGAAAGTTCCTTTCCCTGAAACCAAAAATGTATTTTCTATACCGGCTGTAGTCGGATCTAAATCGAGGGTACCTTGTGCATATTGTCCAGCAGCATAGCCGAATGTTGGATCGGCGGCGTTTACTTTATCATTGTCATTAACAAGTGGATTCAATACGACACTATTATTAGCACTACCTGTTGCTACATCATTATTAGCGGTTGGAGTATTTAATACAGTAGCAGCTGGCGTAATATTAATATTTCTAATTTCATGAAAATTGGTACTACCGCCAGTAGATGAAGCAAATCCAGCCCGAACATTAGCTGGTATCCTTGCATTCGCAATTGTATATTGGAAATTATTTAAAATAGAAACCCATTTATTTAGTTCGCCAACGAAAACTTCTGCATTTACAAGAAATCCATTTGCGTTACGATCGATATCTAATTTAACTCTCCTATACCCATTGCTCAACTCATTTGTGACCCTACCTGAAACAGACACATTAAATCGGTCTGCCGCAGCAAGTACTTGATCATTTCTTACATTGCTTGCCGTAGGCGGAACTTGGGTAACTTTACCACCTAAAAACAGATACGGAGCATCGTTACCCGTACCACCACCAAATCGTTCTCCGTTAGGTCCAACTGCGCCACGCACAGCAATAATGCCATTAACATCTATCCTATTTGTGATCGGGGCATTGGCAGTATTTAGTATACCACCGGTTTTCGTTTCGGTGGCTACACCATAATTGCCATATTCATCTAATGCAACAGAAATCAAAGCTCCATTCATCCCCTGACCAGCGGCACTATTAGCATTTTGAGCATATCCCAAAGCTCCTCCAAATTGCCCAGGATCAAAACTAGAAGTAGCATTAAATAAATAAAAAACAATTCCATCAGCTCTCGTCCCGCCATAAGTGAAATATTCAAATTCCGCATGAATACCCCTATTGGAAGGGAAAGATTGATTAATATATGCAGTGCCTCTCTTATTTCCCTCATTAGTAGTTAATCTTAACACACCTTCTCCCGCGGGATCTGTTCCGTTACCACTAGTCAAAACTGCACTTTCGCCCAAAGTTATACCTGTTTGAGAATTTGTCTTAAAAGTATTCTTATATGGAAAGATAATTTGCGCATCAGCAGTGCTCAAAAACGCTAAATAAATAAGCGGTAGGAGAAAACATTTAACGAATTTTTGCGTTAAATTAATGTTACGACGAGAATAATTTCGTGTGAAGCCACACGAAGAGGGTAAAGTTTTATTCATATACGGGACGATAAGAGCTGCAACAATTGGGATGATGCAATTTATTTCAAGTCTGTTGGCTATAAATCTTTTACGAAATTTCAAACCTTTTGGTTTTAAAAGCATTAACTTTTACCACCATTGCCCACAGGTATAGCAATTCGGTTACGAAGATATTACATTGCTTTGTCAAATTAATGCAAGGATTAATTTTTGTGTATTATTTATTCTACAAAATAATAAAAATTTGTTTTGTTCGACATAATGGCGACGTTCATTGACTATTTAAGGCTGTTTATTTAATTTCCAACAAGACCTAAGGTTGATTTATGTCAATTTTTATTTTACAACTTTTGGTTGTGTTTTTATTATTGAATTTCAACTTAGCCTAATAAACTACAGCTCTAATCCTCGTCTTCCAGATCTAAATTTGGACAAATCTTCGACATAGTTCAACTTCCCGTTTAGCAAATGATATCCATACATCTTGATTTTCATTTCGTATGAGCAGCTAAAAGCATATTTCAAAGGCAAATTTACCGCAAGGTCTGATCCTTTCACGTCTCAAAATAAAATAGAAATTTGCAAGTAATGTTATCCACTTAAACCAGCAAATCTGCTCATCTCGCCTCACTATTTTTATTTAAAAACCAACCCTGCTTAACGCCATTTCTTCCTACCTTAGCGCCCAAACTTAAATGATCTAGTTAACGCATCCCATTAGACATTTAAAAAGCAATGAAATTTAAAAACATCCTTATCTATTCAGGATTTATTGGAATCCTGTCGCTATCCGCCTGTTCGAAAAAAACTGCCGTTGAAGAAGAAACTCCCGCTGAACCGCCAAAAGCTCCAACTGCTTATGCAATTACCGAAACTTTCGAATCTGGTACGAAAGGTGCGTATGCATTAGACAGCGTTCAGCTATTAACCGGAAAATGGACAATGAGCGATGCCCTGATAGGTAACCTGGCAGCAGATGCCAAAAATGGCGCAAAATCTGTCAGGTTAAGAACAGGTTACCTTTCCATGAATTTTGATGTGGCAGGTGCAAAAATGATTTACGTTTCGCACGCCAAGTACGGTACCGATGCCAATTCTACCTGGCAACTGCTGGCCTCAACAGATGGCGGTAAAACCTATGCCCAGCTAGGCACAGATATTGCAGAAACCAGTACAAGCCTGGTAACTGATTCCTTTAAGGTTAGTACCACAGGTAAAATCCGTTTCCAGATTAAAAAAGCCGGTACCACAAGGATTAATATCGATGACATAATTTTTAAAGGAACTGGTGATCCCGGCATCACCGTTGGCGGTCCTGATACTGACCCAGTTGATAATGGTAACTCCACCACCCCAACGCCTGGAAGAGGAACACCAGACGCTGGTGCAGATGCACCTCCATCAGGTGGCGATAACTCAAATTTGTTATTTGGTAATCCATCTGGCGCCCAGGCTACCGTTGTTTCCGCCGAAAATTACCTGATCGATCAAAAATATTATGTAGAAAGTTACAGCATGTCTCGTGGTACACCAAACTGGGTTAGCTGGCATTTAGATCCCAATAACTTCAATGGTACAGCAACCAGACAAAATGATTTTGCTTCATTTACTGGTTTGCCAACCAATTGGTACCAGGTGCAAAGCAATAGCTATTCAAGCTCCGGTTTCGACAGGGGGCACAATTGTCCAAGTGGCGACCGTACCAGTTCAAGTAACGCCAACTCTGCTACTTTCTTAATGACAAACATGATTCCCCAGGCACCAAACAACAACCAAAAAACCTGGGAATCTTTTGAAAGTTACCTGCGTGCGCAGGCGTTGAATGGTTTCGAAGTTTATGTAATTATGGGCAGTTATGGTACAGGTGGCATTGGTTCGGCAAGTGCATCGGTAGTGAATACCATTAACAACGGAAAGGTAACTGTTCCGGCAAATGTTTGGAAAGTTGCAGTGTTATTGAAAACCGGAGATAATGATATTAGCCGTGTCACCAATTCAACAAGAGTGATTGCAATTAATACACCTAACATCAACAGCACCAGTGCAAGCTGGAAAGATTATATTGTTTCTGTACGTGATATCGAAAGTGCAACAGGTTATAACCTGCTTTCCAACCTACCGCAAAACATTCAGGATGTGGTAGAAAAAGTGAAAGATAGTGGAAACTAATATCAATCTATTAAAGGAAATACATCGACACGAAAATCGATAACTCATTAAAATAAAAATGGGGAACATAGATTTGTTCCCCATTTTGTTTTTGTCGCCTGATGACATTCAAAAGAATGGTTATTCTCTTTTGTTGTCCTTGGCGCTTTGATAAGTCGAGTCAAAACTACCTTTTAGTCACTGTACTTTCCCAACCTCCCGAACATCAGGTGCAATAAGATACCTTCCCGAATAAGTATCAACGATTACCACCATATTTGCCGCACCAGTGGTGGTGAAATACCGATTAGGATAAAATTGTTCACGGGCATCTTTGCTGCTAACTAGAACCAGACAAAGGGAAGCAGCAAGCCCACCGATGGCGAGCGATTTAAAGTCAAATGTAATTTTCATAACGTTTCTTTTTGTGTGTAGCGGTAAGCTACAAAAAATGTTTATGCCATGGCACCACATTCTGCTTTACCACATAAATTTTGCAGAACTTACCTTCACAAAAGACTCAGAAACGGAACGTTAACCGTTTTGCAAAAAAACAACAGGAAATATAAAAACGCTGATTACCTGGTCGCTTTGGCAACATAATCAAGGGTTTGTGTTAGCCAGTTTTTGCCTCGAAGTACAACATCAGGTTTAACACCTGCCCCTTCAATCGAATGCCCGTTTCGGGTAATGATTTCACAGTTAGGGATAAAAAGCCAGAAAATGGTATCAGTATCAGGCGAACGAATTCCCTGTGAGCTGCCCGGATTGCCGGCGCCTGCCGTAGTATCACCTAAAATTGTTGCCCTTTTCATTTCTTTTGCCGTAAGAATAAAATATTCTGCTGCAGAGAAGGTTTGCTTCGAAGCAATGATATAAATGGGTTTATCGAAGAAAGTTGGCCCTTCGGTATAATTAAAGATCACCTCACTTTGATGCCAGTCTTTCTCGCCCTTACATCGTTTTCGAAGTAGCGTTTGGTAGCTTTTATCACGATAAAGAAACTGATTTACAAAAGCACTGCTTGCACCATCTCCGCCAGCATTTTCCGACAAATCAAAAATCAAACTGGAACATCCCGCCAATTTATCCAACACCTTTCTAAATTCCTGGAAGGCAGCTTCGCCTGCAATGCAGGAATTCCATTTGATGTAACCAATATTATTCTTTTCTATATGGTAGTCGCTAATTCCCGCAGCAGATAATTGCGGGCCTTTACTAACCTCTTGAGTAATGGATTCGGAAGTATATGCCGAAATGTTGAAATGTTTATCATGGGTTTCGCTTCGAAGAAAATCGGTAATCATTTGAGCGGCTTTTTCAGCAGATACATGCTCAAACTTTTTTTGGTCTTCCATCGCGGTCAGCTGATCTACAAGTTTGCTTGCCATAACCTGATCAAAGTACTGCTGTTTTAAACTAATTTTCACAAGATTTAGCAACATGGCGACATCTTTTTTGGCTGATATTGCCGGGCTTTGCGAACAAGCGGGCCCGATCATAACCATAAAGACCAAGACAATTTTGAAAAGGATTCGAAGGGACATAAATGATTTTTCTTATAAGATTACGATAAAGTTTAGAGATCACCTAATACAAGACGAACATTCATAACCCATATTTCTTAAACGCAAACTTGCGCTAAAAATAAATCACAATAAAACAACCGGTTACAAACAATTGTATCAGATATCTGTATTATGAGCATGAGATTTTTAATGCTGTTAATGATCGTTTTATTTGGTATCGGATGCCACAACACCAACCCCGAACAGGGCGCCGGAGGAATTAAGGTTGATGAGCCGGTTACCCTATCAAATGATGCCATTGTAGATTCGACCAAGGCCCTCATTGATCAGAAATATGCGCTTCAGAAAAAACTGAGCGAAGGAAAGATCACCGAAACGGCTTATAACGAACAAAACACGATGATTAAAAACACCTTTAAAGTTCTTTTTAATAGCCTTTCAGCAGCCGATACCTTAAAAATTGCAACCTATCAGAAAGAGCGGGCAATGGCTGCTGAAAAAGATTCCATAAAATCAAACAAAGCTCCAAGATGGGAATAAACAAAATAGAGAATAGTAACGACGCTCCTAAACCAACTGGCAAATTCGCTCAAACATTCATTAACCTTTATGAGGTTTTTAGTTTTATCGGACGGTTTTTTAAGGAAGCTTTCCTTCCGCCTTACGAGTTTAAAGAACTGATGCGGCAATGTTATGAAATTGGCTACCGCTCTGCCCTGCTCATTTCAACCACAGGTTTTATCACAGGTTTGGTTTTCACCAAACAATCACGCCCATCACTCTCTGAGTTCGGTGCCACATCATGGTTGCCATCCTTGGTTGGCATTGCCCTTTTACGAACATTGGCTCCCCTTCTTACCGGCCTCATCGCCGCCGGAAAAGTTGGTTCGAGCATTGGCGCAGAATTGGGTTCGATGAAGGTAAGTGAGCAAATCGATGCGATGGAAGTTTCGGCAACCAACCCGTTTAAGTTTTTGGTGACTACACGGGTGCTTGCAGCCACCATTACCATGCCCATTTTAACTTTTTACACGGCAATGGTAGGCATGTTGGGTGCTTTATTAAATGTTTCCGTAAACGAAGGAACAAGTGCAACAACGTTTTTTCAAAGTGCACTGGAAAGCATCACCTTCCTTGATGTAATCGCCTCAACTTTTAAAGCCATTTTGTTTGGTTTCACCATTGCAATTGTCGGTTGCTACCAGGGATACAACTCTTCAAAAGGGACTGAAGGTGTAGGTAAAGCAGCCAATTCATCTGTGGTAACTGCCATGTTTCTCATCTTTATTGAAGAAGTGGTATGCGTACAGATTTTTAGTTTATTCAACACCTAATCGCCAATGGTACAAAAAGATAACATACATGCAAATGCCGAAAAGGTAATCGAAATAGCGCACTTATATAAGGCTTTCGGCAGCTACCAGGTGTTAGAAAATGCCTCGTTAAACTTATACAAGGGTGAAAACCTCGTGGTATTGGGGAAATCAGGAACAGGAAAATCGGTATTAATTAAAATCATTGTTGGTTTACTTCGCCCCGATTCCGGATTGGTTAAAGTGCTTAACAACGTTGTAGATGAAATATCTTATGAAGAACTTCTTGCCTTACGTTTGAGGGTTGGTTTTTCATTCCAGAACAGTGCACTTTATGATAGCATGACGGTAAAAGAAAATCTGGAGTTTCCATTGGTTAGAAACCGGAGAGACATGGGTAAAAATGAAGTGAATGCATTGGTAGAAGAAATGTTGGATGCAGTAGGGCTTTCTCAAACCATAAATCAAATGCCATCGGAGCTTTCTGGTGGGCAGCGGAAACGTATTGGTATTGCCAGAACCTTAATGCTAAAACCAGAAATTATGCTTTACGATGAACCCACTGCAGGCCTCGATCCCATAACCTCGAAAGAAATAAATAAATTGATTAATACTGTACAAGAGCGTTACCACACCAGCGCCATTGTAATTACCCACGATTTAACCTGCGCAAAAGAAACCGGAAACCGGGTTGCCATGCTGGTAGAACGCAGCTTTGAACGCCAGGGAAGCTTTGATGAAATCTTCAATTCCGGAGATCCGCAGGCACAACCATTTTTTGATTACAACTTTATACAATAACCATGAACGACAATAAAAAGAAAATAACGGTTGGAATATTTATCGCCATTGGCATATTAATATTCGTTTTAGGCATTTTTACGTTAGGAAGCCAAAAGAAAACCTTTGTAAAAAGCTTTACCCTAAGTGTAGTTTTTAATGATATTCAGGGATTGAAAAAAGGCAATAATGTATGGTTTTCGGGCGTAAAAATCGGAACCATTAAACGGATTGAATTTTTCGGCACCTCGCAGGTTCGCGTATTTTTAAGCATTGAAGAAGATGTGCACAAATATATCCATAAAGATGCTGGCGCAAGTATTGGCGCTGATGGTTTAATTGGAAATAAAATTGTGGTATTAACCGGAGGAAATCCAAAATTCCCTTTTATTGAAGATGGCGATGTGTTAAAAGTGAACAGCTCATTATCTACCGATGACATGATGAAAACCTTGCAGGTGAACAATAAAAATCTGGTCGATGTAACCGGCGATTTTAAAATACTTGCCCGAAATTTGGTAGACGGGAAAGGTGCAGCAGGTGCTTTGCTTTCTGATGAACAACTAGCCATGAACTTTAAAACCATGGTATCAAATTTGAACCGCATCACCGCTTCAACAGCCCAAACGGCTCAAGACCTGAACACATTTGGAAAAACTTTGAACAGCAAGGATGGCTTGGTGAATAAAATGATGACCGACACGGCCATTTTTGCCAAATTGGAAAGGTCTACCACTACCTTGCAACAAACTGCTCAATCTGCATCAGTAATGGCCGCAAACCTCGAAAAAGCTTCAGGCAAACTAAATACAAGTGATAATGCCGCAGGCTTATTACTAAATGATGCAAAAACTGCAGAACAGGTAAAAGCCATTATGACCAACCTGGAAAAAGGAAGCAAAAAGCTTGATGAAGACCTTGAAGCACTGCAAAGCAATTTCTTATTTAGAGGTTTCTTTAAGAAAAAAGCCCGCGATTCAATCAAAAACAAATAAAAAATGATCAGACTATCTTTTCTAAGATAGTCTGATTGCATAATTTCATGATACAATAATTTAGAATGCCGAAGTGGGTGATTATAGCCCTGCTTTTTTTGATATTGGTTTTGGGCTTGTTTTATGCCCAGAAAAATCAGTTATTAAACATCGGCCGAAACCATGGAACCGCTAAAGGGCGTTATTGAGATGCGCCATTAAGCGAGTTAATCTTTTAAAAAACCCAACCGATTAGCCGAAAACAAATGTTATATTTTCTTAACATTAATAGCGATTAAGCCTTTTTTACCCTGTTCGCTATTGTATTCCACGGTATCACCGGGCTTTAAATCTTTCACCAATAACCCGGTAACATGCACAAACAAATCTTCTGAATTGCTATCGGGCGTGATAAAACCAAAGCCCTTCTCGCTGTTATACATTTTAACTTTTCCTTGTTCCATATTTTTTAAATAACCGATCGGAATACATTTCCCGTTGGGTAAGGTAAGGTTAAATGTTCAATAAATTGTTAGTCGATTATTCGAAGATCCATTAACATCATTTACTTAAATAACCTAAATGAAAATGCCCCCCAAAACTGGAGGGCATTCACTGACTTATGCTCAACCTAATGGTTGATAAATCATGTTAATTAAATCGTCCCGTTGATTTATTCTAACAACATAAAAATAACCACAACGTGGTAAGAAACATCAACAAGTCGATCAAAAGCCATAATAAATAGACCAATCTAAAAATTGTGGTTATGCCTGGCTATCTTCTAATCCGTGCCGGTGAAAAAGCGATGAGATATGATGAACCGGCTGATTCCCTAATCAATGCATCTGTTAACTTTATTTTTGCATAAGCTTTCATATTGGTGAGCACGCTATCACAAAAATCATTGATGAATTTCGAATCAACCTCAACAGATACTGTTGGATAATATTCATGTTCTATCTTCGTCTTTTCGGCTTCATTTACCTGATGGATCTTCCATCCTTCGTGAGCAAGAATGCCATTTTCATCATTAGAATTATTCAGGTGAAATAAAAATACTTTTGCCGCCTGGGCGATACTGTCTTTTTGCATAATATTTAATAAGGGCTCTCCACATTCGCACGGCATTATTCATTTGTAATAAATAACATTCAAGTCAGATAGCAAGCATTCAGCAATTGCCAAAGCACTATTCCTAATATCAGTCAAAATCGAAACAATATTGCACGCAGATTCACTGCAAAAAACAGTTTAGCGTGATCGAAAAGAGTTTTAATGAGCAGTAAAGATACGAAACCCAAGCTGATAATAGATGGTATTGCTGTGCTTTTGCCATTCTTTCGAGGTATAAATACCCAATATACTTCAACACACAGATTTTACCTCATTCCAGGAATTGTAAATACTACCTTTAGAAACCCCTAAATGCCTCGATATGAAAAAAATAATGGTTGTCGATGATGATCCTTCGACACTTGATGTAATCACATTATTATTTGAAATGGAAGGATATGAGGTTTTAGGTTTGAAAAACTGTATGCAACTTTACGAGGCCATAAGCAGATTTTCGCCAAGCATCATCTTAATGGATGTGATTATGGGTTCAATTGACGGCCGTGACATTTGCAAGGAACTTAAAAATTCTCCACACCGAAACATTCCGGTATTATTGATGTCGGTTGTAAACGGATTTTATAAGGATGCAGAAAAGCCCCTATTTTCTGATGATTTTATTGAAAAACCGTTTGACGTGGAAGTGATGTTGACTAAGGTATACGCTTTGATTGGAGCAACTGGCAGCGATAACCTTGCTTAGCCCTCAATGAACGCCGAAATGCAAAGAAATAAAACTTTGTAAGTAACACCGTGTTGTATATTACAAACACTAAGGATATGGCAAATAAAGAAAACGGCGACGATAAAGCTAAAACGAAAGGAACCTCTAAAGAGAAAGCTAGTTTTGATCAGAATGGAAAAGGTGCTTCGGAGAAATATGGCCAGGCAGGCGAAACGCCAAACGAATCGCAAGCGGAAGAAGGCGCTGGTACAACAAATAAAAATCGAAAATAAGGAGTGCTTTGAGCAATCCTTATTTTTCGTAGATACTCATTTTCTCAGCAAGTTCGATAATACTTTTGATCTTTAACTTTTGAAAAAGTCTGAGTTTATAAGTACTTACCGTTCCCATTTGTAGGTTCAACTGGTTAGAAATTTCCAGAACACCAACACCTTTAGTTAACAATTCTGCAACTTCTAACTCTCTACCTGATAGTTTGGTAAATGGATTATCTGCATCATTACCCAAAATGCTATTAAACATATTTTCTTTAACATTTCTGCTTGAATAGCGGCTACCGGCTAATATGGTGGTTATTGCCGTAACAATTTCAGATTCCTCTGCATTCTTGGTAAGGTAACCTGATGCGCCCGATTTTAGGTAAGGCACTGCGTAAATGTTCTCATTTAAGGAAGAAAAAACCAATATTTTGGCATTGGGTTGAACCAATTTGATTTGGTCAATCACCCTCAGATTATTTCCGCCAGGTAAATTTACATCGATGATGATCATATTTGGCGATTTCTCGGTTTCAACCAATGCTTGTTCGAGTGTTCCGGCACAAATGATTTCTACACCAGCCCAAAAGTCAGATATTAAACTTTTTAGGCCTCTGCGAATAATTTCGTGGTCATCGGCAATCAGTACCGTAAATGTACTCCCTGTATTCTTTGGTTTCATGTTTAACGATTATGTTGCAATTTAATAATTTGTAACGTTTTTAACTAATTTTGTAAATCTTTTTATTCAAATAACGACTACCTTTGCACAATTCAATGTGTAAACTTTATTATACATAAGTTTACACTTTTATACAGTTAGAAAACGCGTGGCGTGGCTATCCTTATATTTGGTTTAATGAATGAGTAGGCAATTGAAATTTCATGTGTTCCACCGCTATAACCTTGTAATGGCCCGATAGAAAAATCATAACCATAACCAATCCTTAATTTCTCAGATGGAAAAATCTGAATGGCTGCTACAGCAGAATTTCTTTGTGATAAATCTTTTTGTAAATAACTTTTATCGTAAAGTTTAACTCCGGTACGGTAAGATCCACCTATCCATAAAAATTCTTTAATCATTAAAAACGCATTTACATCCAAACTGGTTGGCCCGCCCCGATCATCTTTTATCAGAAATGATGGTTTTAGCTGAAAGTTTTCGTTAATCGGAAACAAGGCACCAGCTGTTAAATAATAATGTGGTTTTGGTTGAGGGATAAAAGCATAACGATCGATATTGATGTAAGTTGCAATCAGGTTATCAGCAGAAAAACCTGCGTAAAATTTATCGTTGGCAAAATAAACCCCTGCCCTGGCATCGGGCACAATGGTGCTTTGAACACCCACCGGTTGGAAAGGTTCCGGATCATTAGGGTTTAACATTGATCCATCAATGCCCAGCTGCGCCATGCCCACACCCAATCCTAAAGCCAGTCGGGAGCTACCATCATCGTTTAATCGAATCCGGTAAGCATAGTTTCCGTAAACGGCTAGATTGGTTTGTGCACCCAGTTTATCACTCGATACCTGAAGCGCCAAACCTACGTTTCCGCTGTTGGCAATCGCATCAACGGCAAGCGACATACTTTTCGGCGCCCCTGTGATGCCTGTCCACTGGCTACGGTAAAAACTGTGCACATTCAATACCTCTTTATAACCTGCATAAGCCGGGTTAATGTAAATGCCGTTAAACATGTACTGGCTATACTGGGCATCTTGCTGAGCCGAAACCGGCCTTGCAAAAAATAAAATGGAACACCCAACTAACAATAATAGTTTCTTCATCATTACCTTGCCCTTAATTTTTAAATGCACGAATTAGCGTAATATATCCTTTAAATACCTGCCAAGGCGCTGAAGCGTTTTCTTTAACCCGAAGTAAATAATAATATGTTCCTTCATTTAGTCCCTCACCCGACCAGTTGTTTTGGTAGTTATTGGATTTATACACCTCATTACCCCATCTGTTCACAATCACTAAATCATTTTGAGCAAACAGGTTAAGTCCGCGAATTTCAAACAAGTCATTAATCCCATCACCATTTGGTGTAAATAAGTTTGGAACAAAAAGGTTGCTTCCATCAACAGAATACTTTGTGAAGTATGCGCCGTTCGCCGCCATATCATTACCAACCAATACATTAGATCGTGTATGAATTCCAAGGGCAGGATTGGTTCCAGATACAACATCCCAATTTGAGCTACCTAAATAGCGGGTAATCGATGCGCTCGCATCAACAAATTTGGAGCCATTTGTATTCTGATTATGTTGTAACGTAATCGTGGTTTGAACAGGAGCTGAAGAATATATGTTCCAGGTACGATCCATTCCTTGTACAGAAGTAATTCCCGGAAGGTTAGCAGCTGAATAATTTTGTACGCTTACATAAAGTTTGCTGGCCGATTGAGGTGTTAATGTTGCAGGAGTATAATCACCTTCGGCAATACCTACCGGGAATACAAATGCGGTACTACCTGAAAATTCTTTTACCATATGCCCGGTAATGCTGTTTCCGGTAACCACCATTCTGTTTTGGTTATAGTTTGTAATTTTACCCGCAGCATTAAAAGCAAGATTATTTCCATTTAAAATAATGTTTGCGCCATTTGTTGCCAGATCGAGGGTGCCGCCAATATTTAAGGTTGCAGCCAATACACCCGATGGATTTGCGGTGTTATAACCCGGGTCAGCTACATCAGTTAATGTGGCGTTATTTCTATTTCTATGCTCAATAATCAACTCAATAAAATTGCTGTTATTACCATCGATCATGGTTGAACTGGCAGGCATGTCTGGGTAAAACGGATTATCAGCTGGATTGTAGATTACAATTTTTCCCGAACCAGAAAACTTGGCGCCCGGAGCTATCCATATATTTTTGCTGTAAATTTCTAATATTCCATTAATCACCCAATTGGCATTGGGTCCAAAATATGTTCCCTCAGCATATCGTGTTTCAGTATTTCCAACCGATACAATCACGGCAGAGTCGTCGACAGTTTTACTACCCGCCCCCGTTTGCGCATAAATTTTCGAACTGCTGATGAACAGAAAAATCAAAAGTAGAATAGGGATAATTTTCTTTCTCATTTTCTTAATTCTTGATAATTTTAGCTGGAAGCATTGGATTGGTGATGATGTTGCACAAGCGCACTTCAATAGAAACTTCTTTTGAATAAATTGTACAACTGTTTGCTGAACTTAATTTTGCCCGAATTTTAAGTTGATCGCGATCAATTGATGGACTGGTGAATTTCACCGCTGAACCATTAGGCGTTACCTCGTTAACAAAAGTATTAACAGTTAAAGACGACCACGTAGATGTGGTTTTATTAAAATATTCCCAAACCACTGTTGCTGCATTACTTTGTAGGCTAATCGTTTTTTCGTCGTCAGCACACACGAAGAAATTGTCAGCCAAGTCTTGAGTGATCACTGGCAACGCATAAATATCAACCCTGAAAGGCACTTTTGGACCAAAACATGTCGTTCCATTTTTAGTTAATCCTTCAGCAACGAAATAATTATAGGTACCTGCCGTTGTTGGGTTTGGCACAGATGATAACGGATTAGTATCATTTGCATTATTGAAGTAATACAATTGATTACCATTTGCTGCGCCTGCTGGTGACAATTGATTATTAAAAGCAACCGGACTTCCAGAACACCAGTTAAGATTATTCACTATCGGCTGTGTAGTTACCTTTTCAAGCGAAGTTTCTAACTTTAGGAAACACCCTGAAGTCATGCCTTCTAACACGGCGTAATATGGTGTTGCATTGCCATCATTGCTTAAAGGAAAATTTCCAGAAATTAAAGAACTTTCATATCCTGCAACCGCTGGACTCACTGAATAAAATTTGCTACCCAATGGATAAGCTGAAGTAATAGTACTGCGTGGAATTGCATTTCCAGGTGATGAACAAAAGGCCTTAAACTGCTTTATTCCATTGTTCACTCCTACCGGGCAATTATCTATAAAAGCTTGCGATGGTACAATGTTCATTTGGAATGGATCGCGGATAGGTGTATTGCCGCAATCTGGATTGTATCCAATAACGAAGCCGTTATTAATCGCAATACCGGAATTTGTACCTGTACCTTTAAAACTACCATCTAAATTAATAACCAGACCACAAGCTCCTCCAGTTGTCAAAATGGTACAATCGTTGGTTACCCTAATGCGGTATTTTAACTGGGCTAATATGGTATTCGGATCAGCAGGTTTAATTAAGTTACCCACCGTCCAGGTTAGTTTTCCTCCAGGTGTAATGTTTGGATCAGTTGCGCCAGACGGGTGCGACCAAACAACTGAAGTTCCTGAACCTATAGTTACGTTCGAACTTACATAGTGCACATTATGAGGTAAAGGGATTTCAACCACCCCATTGGTTATGGGTTCAGTACCCTTGTTATAAATATTTGAGGTAAAGTCAATGGTTTGATTGGGACCAACAGTTCCATTATTAGGAACACTGGATTCATTGGCGTTGTAAACCTGAACTTCTGGGATGTAGGCATCAACAGCAAAAGTGATATTAAAAATATTATAGTAATCACCACTAGAACCATAGCGAAAAGATGTAGTAGTCTGATTATTATTTATCAAGACATTATCACTATTGTTAAGATTGAACATAGCGATATCTATCCCGTCATTATCAACATTATTAGGAACTCTATTATTGCCTCCCGTAAATATGGATGAATTGAAGAAGTTATCAGTACTGTTAGATGCGTGAGAAAGTGGTGTAAAACTAGAGGTTAACCTACGCTGAATACTGAAATAATCTCCGGTAACAGAACGATCTCCTTCTCCAGCCATAAATCCCATTTTGATATTAACATTCCCATTCTGTACAGCCTGAAAACCAGATACATTTAATGTTCCATAATTACTACTGGATGAAGAGCCTTTCACATATCCAAAACCATCGAAAACGGTAATATTTCGCCATGGTAAAGCAGCGTTTTCGTAAACAACTACAAGTCCCCATCCGGCATAATAGCCGATTCTTGGGTTAGTTAGTCCATCTGAACCCTCGAAAGTTGCAATATTAGCGACAGAATAAGTACCGGTTTTTGCTGCACTAACCAAATCGGTTACATCATAAAATGCAGTGTACATACCGGAAACATCCGATGCGCCATAAAAAATATCGGTAGCCGTTAAGTCAACATAATTTGCAGCACCTGGAACTTTAAATTTTACATTTTTCTTGTTCATTCCATTACCGGCATTTCCTGCTTTACTAAGTATATCTCCAGAATTATCATCTCCTCGACCAGTCCAATAAAGGCCGGCAAAGACAATTTTTGTACAGGCGAGATTAGCATTTGAAGGCAAAACGAAATCGGCAGATGACGAGTTTTTAATATTAGTATTTAGTAAATCTCCAACCAGCTTATTAAACACCATATTATAGCCATTATCTGGTCCTGTGGCACTTTTAGCATTTGAATTTCCAATCATGTTAAAATCTCCTTGAAGATTATAAATAGACTTTCCTTGATAACTACCAGGTGCTAATTGCGAAGTTCTTGGCGTAAATGCCTTTTTAATTATTGCTTGAGAAAATGCGTTAAAACTTAAGCCTAGTAACCCGATAGTTACTATAATTTTTAATGCAGCAATTAAGTTGATCTTAAAATTGATTTTCATGGCTGCATACATTACGAAGAAGTACGGGTTTCGTTAATTATAACCTCTATATCTTTTGATACAGAAGAAGACGATTTTAAATTACCAAGCAATATTTTCACTTCGTCTATACTCAGCTCACCTTTGCAATTAATAAGCAGATATTTAAGGTTCGGGAAGTATGTTAGATAACTATCATCAAATGTAAACGACTTGCTTTTTTCTATTGCTAATGAAATAACTTCTACACTTTTGAAAGAATTTAATAAATTTCCATTTTTCAGTGCCGCAATTTGCTTGTAGTTTAATTCTATGGCGCTAACGGAGCCTTTTTCTGCCCAAAGGATAATAGGCTTTTCTTCTTGAGAGATGAAGATTTTAGGAACAGTGCCAAAAAACAATAATTCAAGATCTTCTTTTTGTGAAGTTGTTAAGCCTTTTATTTTATTGCTATACGTATCTATCTTTGTAATTTGTGCTTTTAGCCCCAAAGTGAAGCAAAAGCATAATATAAATAGGATTTGAATTGATCTTTTCATGGTCTTGATTATTTAACAACGAATACAATGTTAGCAAATGAGGTAGTTTTTGCTTTACCAATTACGTTGTAGGTCATTACTCCTGAAGTTGTAACTGAAGTTACAGTAATAACCGCAGGATCTACATAAGTAACATAGTATTCGAGGTCAGTTGCATTTGGTAAAAATGGAATGCTTTTTTGTGTACCAGTACTATTCATAGCGGCAGGTACGTTTTCGAACTGTGCCTTGTAAAGATTATAAAGATCTACCGTTTTACCGTTACTAATGCTTGCCACATCTAACACAATTGATGGCATATAAAACCATTTTGGTGTAGCAGCATTTACCAACCTTAAAACCCCACTTGTTGGGTCCGCTACAACTAGTTTATCGGTAGTGGCACTTGTTGTTGGTAAGCCAGCGATAGCTAGAGTATTTGTACCATTGGTAGTAATTGCAGTTGGTGTAGTTAAAGCACCACCCAACTGAATGTTGTTAGCCGTTTTATTTAAACCATTGCTAGCAGTTGTATTGTCGCCTAATGTAGATTGATCTACCCATTGTGTAGTCCCGGCAGCGTTTGTAATTAAAACCTGACCCGTTGTGCCAGTGGCAATCTGATTATTTGTAACCTTACCTGCCATGTTTTGCAAATTCAATTTAGTCTCATCCACATCTATTGAAAAAGCTTTTAAAGCAGCACCAGTTGGGTTACCACCCAACAACACTTTATTACTGTTAGCCGTAACATTTGCACCGGTAGTAATTGCAGCAGCATTTACTGAAAGTGCACCATCTGTAGCCACTACAACTGAACCATTCCCCTGTTTCACCACTCCTGAAGCTGTACCATTTGCCGTAGCAACATTCACCGTATAAGCTGTATTGCCGGTTGTACTCGGAGTAGTTGGCGATACCGTAACATTTGTGCCTGCCAATACCGTAGTAGTTTTTTGAGCGGCTTGTATTGCTGGTGTTAAATCTAAAGCTGGTGTGGTGGCTACACCATTAACCGTGCTTATTAACTTTTTGTCGGCATCTAGCGCTAAAGTATTTGTATTAATAATTGGAGCTGTTTGCGAAACGCCATTTACATTACTTGTTAACGTATTTGTTGATGAACTTAACACGTTTGTAGTTGCTGGAATCAGGGTTGATGGATTTACCCAGGTTGTTGTACCTGTATTGTTAGTGGTTAAAACCTGACCTGTAGTTCCTGGCGTAATGGCCACATTCACATCTTTTAATGTTGAGTTTCCACCGTTGGTTACCGTAATTCCGGTACCTGTAATTCCTTTTGTTGAAGTTAAATTCGCATCGGTCAGTGTTACCGTCGATTCAACGTTGTTTACTTTACTTTTCAAGGTATTGCCAGTTAAAGTAAGTTCATTGGTGGTAGCAGGAAATAATGCTGATTGATCTACCCATTGGGTTGTTGTACCATCTGCCTTAGTAATTAATACCTGATTGGCAGCACCAGTAGTGATCTGGTTATTGGTTACTTTCCCTCCTATGTTAGATAACGTTAATTTTGATTCGACTACATCAACTGAATATTCTGTATTGTTGCCAGCAGTTCCAGCACCCGTTGTCACTACCGAAACTTTATCTGTAGCATTTTTCACTGAAGTTGTTTTTTGTGCTGCTGCGATGGCTGGTGATAAATCCAATGCCGGTGTTGTTGCAACACCGTTAACAGTGCTTACTAGTTTTTTGTCAGCATCTAATGCTAAAGTATTGGAATTGATAATATTTACTGCCGTTCCTGTTTTACCGTTTACTGTAGTGGTTAAGCTATTTGCAGAAGATGTATTGCTTACCGAAGTTGCATCAGCTTTATTAACCCATTCTGTAGCTGTGCCAGCTGCATTGGTTGTTAAAATCTGACCTGCTGTACCTGGTTTTATCGAAAGGCTTACATCTTTTAAAGTTGCTCCGTTGCCGCCATTCACCATAATATCAATGCCTGAAAGCACCTTCGAACTCACTACACTCGCATCAGTAATGGCTTTATAGGTTACATTACCGGTTGCATCTGCGGTAGCTACTTTATTTGCATCCGTTCCATCAGTTGCTGCACCTAACTTTGTTGCAGTAACAGCTTTATCTTTAATGTTGATGGTTACATCTTTCAGTAGTGAAATACCAGCATTAGCAGATAATGATAAATCTGTAGAATTTAATGCTTTACCAGTTGTAATTGCAGCAGCATCAACAGAAAGCGCACCATCTGCAGCTACCATTACTGAACCATTTCCTTGTTTTACAACACCTAAGGCAGTACCATTTGCAGTTGCAACGTTCACTTTGTACTGATCAGTTGCAGTACCTGAACCTGTAACAGTTGTATTTGTACCATTGATTATTTTTGTTTCTGAACCTGTTACCAGCGTTGTTAAATCCGTATAAGTTACATTACCTGCTGCATCAGCCGTTGCTACTCTATTTAAACTTGTACTTGTACCAGCGGTTAATTTAGCAGCCGTTACGTTTTTATCTTTAATATCTGTTGTCTCCACCGCATCGTTAGCGATTTTTGCAGTAGTAATCGCATTATCAGCAATACCTAATTTCACATCTTTTAAAACAGCATCTGTTCCATCACCTGCCGGACTATTTACTGTGATTCCATCTCCAGTGATTGCTTTTTTATTCGCAAGGGATGTTGCGTCAAATGTTTTGTAAGTTACACCTCCTGTTCCATCTGCAGTTGCTAACTGACCAGCAGTAGCACTGTCAGAATTTAACATGGTTGCGGTAATTGATTTAGCTTTTACCGTTGCCACAACATTTTTCAAAGTCGCACCATTGCCATCAGCAAATGTGATCTGATCAGATGTTAGGTTACCCGCATTCAACACATCATTAGCACCGACAGTTGGCTTTTTGCCTACCCAAGCTCCGTTTTCAAAAGTTAACACCTCGTTGGCAGCCGGAGCGGTAGCACTTACAGGTGTTCCCTGTAATTTCACAACTTTAGTTGCGTTAGCAGCACCAGTTACATCGCCAGCTAAAGTAATGTTTGCCAAATCAGCTGCAACAGTATATGTGGTTACGTTGCCAGCGGTTGCTGTTGTAACCGTTGTACCTGAACCCGCCGCTACTACCGAAGTTTTTTGTCCTGATTGAATCGCATCTTTCAGATCAACCGCAGCACCAGTTGTACCATTTACTGTAGTGGTTAGAGCGGTACCCGTGATGTTATTACTCACCGATGTACTTCCGGCAATTCCATCTACGGTAGACCATACTACATTTCCAGCGCCGTCATATCCTAAAACCAATTTATTGGTTCCTGCTGGGGCATTGATTTTTTTGGTTGTAATGGAGTTATCATTAATCTTCAGATCAGTTGTTTCTAAAACTGCACCAGCCAGTGAATTTGAATTGTTTACGCTGATAATTCCATCAGTTGTGATGTCTTTTTTACCTGTTAAAGTAGCTGGGCTGAGATTTTGATAAGTTACTACACCATTTGCATCCGCAACCCCTACTCTTCCAATGGTTCCCGCTCCGGCATCTAGTTTGGTAGCGGTGATCGCCTTATCAGCAACTTTGTCCGTTGTGACAGCATTGTTGGCTAATTTAGCAGTTGTAATTGCTGAATCTTTTACTTCAACTTTATACTCAGTGTTTTTACTATTTGCAGCACTCGCAGCGGAAGTTATACTCGTAGTCATGCTTTCCACAACACTGGAAGTTAATTGATTTGCTTCTACCAAGTCTTTAATCGCGATGGTTTTCGAAACACCTTTTGAATCCGTGTATGTTAAAGCGTTGGTGGTTTTATCGTAAACCAAAGCGGTAGTGTTTAGCGGTAAAGCGGTTACCACACCTTTGCCATCTGTATAGTTTAACGTGTTGGTTGCTTTATCATAAGCCAAAGCGCCATCGTTCAAGTCGATCAGTTTCGAAACACCGTCTTCACCTGTGTAGGTCAGTTCGTTTTTAGTGTTGTCGTAAGTTAAAGTGGTTTTGGTTTCGTTTGCCGCAACTAAATCTTTAATCGCGATGGTAGTTGAAACACCTTTTGAATCCGTGTAAGTTAAAGCGTTGGTGGCTTTATCGTAAACCAAAGCAGTGGTGTTTAGCGGTAAAGCGGTTACGACACCTTTGCCATCTGTATAGTTTAACGTGTTGGTTGCTTTATCGTAAGCCAAAGCACCATCGTTCAAGTCGATCAGTTTCGCAACACCATCTTCACCTGTGTAGGTCAGTTCGTTTTTAGTGTTGTCGTAAGTTAAGGTGGTTTTGGTTTCGTTCGCCGCAACCAAATCTTTAATCGCGATCGTGGTTGAAACACCTTTTGAATCGGTATAAGTTAAAGCGTTGGTAGCTTTATCGTAAACCAAAGCGGTAGTGTTTAAAGGCAATGCAGTTACCGCACCTTTGCCATCTGTATAGTTTAACGTGTTGGTTGCTTTATCATAAGCCAAAGCACCATCGTTCAAGTCGATCAGTTTCGAAACACCGTCTTCACCTGTGTAGGTCAGTTCGTTTTTAGTGTTGTCGTAAGTTAAAGTGGTTTTGGTTTCGTTTGCCGCAACTAAATCTTTAATCGCGATGGTAGTTGAAACACCTTTTGAATCCGTGTAAGTTAAAGCGTTGGTGGTTTTATCGTAAACCAAAGCAGTGGTGTTTAGCGGTAAAGCGGTTACGACACCTTTGCCATCTGTATAGTTTAACGTGTTGGTTGCTTTATCGTAAGCCAAAGCACCATCGTTCAAGTCGATCATTTTCGCAACACCATCTTCACCTGTGTAGGTCAGTTCGTTTTTAGTGTTGTCGTAAGTTAAGGTGGTTTTGGTTTCGTTCGCCGCAACTAAATCTTTAATCGCGATGGTTGTCAAAACACCTTTCGAATCGGTATAAGTTAAAGCATTAGTTGCTTTATCGTAAACCAAAGCAGTAGTGTTTAAAGGCAATGCAGTTACCGCACCTTTGCCATCTGTATAGTTTAACGTATTGGTTGCTTTATCATAAATCAAAGCGCCATCGTTCAAATCAATCACTTTCGCAACACCGTCTTCACCTGTGTAGGTCAGTTCGTTTTTAGTGTTGTCGTAAGTTAAAGTGGTTTTGGTTTCGTTCGCAGCAACTAAATCTTTAATCGCGATGGTAGTTGAAACACCTTTTGAATCCGTGTAAGTTAAAGCGTTGGTAGCTTTATCGTAAACCAAAGCAGTGGTATTTAAGGGTAAAGCAGTTATCACACCTTTACCATCTGTATAGTTTAACGTGTTGGTTGCTTTATCGTAAGCCAAAGCACCATCGTTCAAATCAATCAGTTTCGCAACACCATCTTCACCTGTGTAGGTTAGTTCGTTTTTAGTGTTGTCGTAAGTTAAAGTGGTTTTGGTTTCGTTCGCCACAACTAAATCTTTAATCGCGATCGTGGTTGATACACCTTTTGAATCGGTATAAGTTAAAGCGTTGGTAGCTTTATCGTAAACCAAAGCGGTAGTGTTTAAAGGCAATGCGGTTACCGCACCTTTGCCATCTGTATAGTTTAACGTATTGGTTGCTTTATCATAAGCCAAAGCGCCATCGTTCAAATCAATCACTTTCGCAACACCGTCCTCACCTGTGTAGGTCAGTTCGTTTTTAGTGTTATCGTAAGTTAAAATGGTTTTGGTTTCGTTCGCCGCAACTAAATCTTTAATCGCGATGGTAGTTGAAACACCTTTTGAATCTGTGTAAGTTAGAGCATTAGTTGCTTTATCGTAAACCAAAGCAGTGGTATTTAAGGGTAAAGCAGTTACGACACCTTTGCCATCTGTATAGTTTAACGTGTTGGTTGCTTTATCGTAAACCAAAGCACCATCGTTCAAATCGATCAGTTTCGCAACACCGTCTTCACCTGTGTAGGTCAGTTCGTTTTTAGTATTGTCGTAAGTTAAAGTGGTTTTGGTTTCGTTCGTTTTTACAATCTGTGAAATATTTATTGTTTGCTTCGTCCCACTGTTATCTACATAGGTAAAATTAGCGCCATCATAGAAAACGTTACCACCAGTGTTTTTAACGATATTTTCGATAATCGTTCTTACCGAATTGTCATTTGCAATGGTTTGAAAGTTTGAAATCACATTAGCCGGAACATTGATGATGGTTTGTTTACCATCTTCAGCAGTATAAGTGTAAGTTCCGTTTTTGTTATCTATTAAAGTAGTGATCGTTTCATTTGCTTTTACGAGTTGTGAAATATTGATGGTTTGCTTTACACCATTATTATCTACATAGGTAAAATTAGCGCCATCATAAAAAACGTTGCCACCAGTGTTTTTAACGATATTTTCGATAATCGTTCTTACCGAATTGTCATTGGCGATGGTTTGAAAGTTTGAAATCACATTAGCCGGAACATTGATGATGGTTTGTTTACCATCTTCAGCAGTATACGTGTAAGTTCCGTTTTTGTTATCTATTAAAGTAGTGATTGTTTCGTTGGCTTTTACGAGTTGAGAGATATTGATGGTTTGTTTAACACCGGCGTTATCAATGTAGGTAAAGTTAGTACCATCGTAAGAAACATTACCGCCAGTACTCTTCAAAATATTCTCAAGAATAGTTCTTACTGAATTATCATTGGCAATGGCCTGGAAGTTATTAATAACATCTGCCGGTACGTTGATGATCGTTTTGTTTCCGTTCTCAGAAGTGTATAGATAGGTTCCGTTTTCCTGCTTCACTAAAAACGTAAGCGTCTCATTCTTTTTCACTACATCTTTCAAATCAACCACCACTGGTAAGTTTGTAGTAGGATCGGTAAAAGTTATGGTATACGTTACTGGATTATACGCTATAGCTGATGCTTGTCCTCCTCGAGCCAGAATCCATTTTGTACCATCATTATAATAAATACCTGGAACAACATCAGTTACGGTCTGCGTATTATAAACCATCATCCCTGCTGTATGAGCAGCAAGTGGCGATGGGTCTTTGGAGCCCTTCAGGGAGACTCTTGAAAATAGCAATCCCTTGTTCGTACTTTCTAACTCAAGTATGGCGTCTTTATTTGGCAAGTTATTTTGCGCAACAGTACCATCTTTCATTTTTTGTTGAGCGAAAGCACCTAAAATGCTTAATGTAAGACTCAAAACCAGCAGTAAACGTTTTTTCATTTTTTAATAGATATTGTGAGCGTTGTCTTATTTTTGTAATTCCTCGTTTTTCAAACCATCCCTAAAATTCTTCCTAAAATTCAATTTACATTAGGAAAAGTTTAATTTCAATAATGCCTTATCTAGCTGATTTGAAATAAGTTTTAGCATAAAAAGCAACTATAAATCATGGTATTTTAAGGGCGGCAAAACTATGTTAAAATAAAGACATCTACAAGTGGCAAATTCAGTCGATTCTAGAGCGATTGATTGTACAAATAATGTCAAAAACTGTATTATCAATACTACAAAGCAAATAAAAAAAGCAATTGATTCCATTATCAGTATGAATGACCAGTTTCGGAGCATTTACTTTTTTGATAATAATCAACAACTTTCTAACACCATGTAGTATTTATAGTACAAATTTAAAGTGAAAACTTATAACCCTATATAGCGAAAAAGGGCCAATCTCCCTGTGAGGAATTGGCCCTTTTTTGTACTAGGTAAAATATGAATGAATTTTTCTGAACTATATTTTAGCTCTGATTCGGCTTAAGGTTTCCAGTCGCACAGCGAGGAATGAGGCGATGTATTTTAATGAAACACGGTTGATCAAATCAGGAAAAGAAACTAAAAATCGTTTATATCTTTTTTCTGCTGAGGAAATCCTGCAGAGATAGGCTCTTTCTTCAGCTGACCGATAATAAAGCTCCATCATCTTTCGGCCAACTATATTTGCTTCAGCAAAATTCTCGTATAGGTATTCGGATAAAACATGGGGAATTGCAATCAAATCTACATCTTCCAGGGCTTGCAAATATTCATCAGAATCACCATCAACCCAAAGGTTACGGATGGTACCTACAATTTCGTTTTCTTGAGCAATCCAGGTCGTTATTTCCGAAACGCCATCCTTAATAAATCCTCTTACTACACCTTTTACAATAAGGAATAAATATTTATTACGATCAACAGGAGAAACCAGGTATTTATTTTTTTTGTAGCTGATAGGAAAAGTATGCTGATTGATGCGCTTTTCAATTTCATCATTGAGTGGATGAAATTTTTTAAATATCGAAATTAGGGGAGAAAAATTATTGTATTTCTTCCACCTATCTTCATCAGATAAATTAACTGCAATCATTTATAACAAATTGGGAGATAGACAATATTCTAATTAACACTAGAACGACTACGTAATAATAGGAAGATTGATCGATAAAAAGAAGTTTTTTTTGACTTTTCTCAATTTTTTAGTGTTTTACAGGACTTTTTCAACCCCCAAACCAAACAGTGCAAAATCATATTTAACAGGATCATTTTCATCAAACTGGCGTAAATTACTGGTGAGTTCTACCCCTGTAAGCCAATCTGTTTGTTTTCTTGTTATTAACCCCAGCAAACGTCCTACCCGATCGACATGAACATCACAAGGACAAATTAGATGTGCTGGTTTTATCGTGTTCCAGATTCCGAAATCGACCTGCATTTCATCTTTCCTCACCATCCACCTTAAAAACATATTTAAACGTTTACAGGTTGACTTTTGCTTTGGTGAGGAAATATGTTTTTTTGTACGGTGAGGAAAATCTTCTAGAGAAAAGAAATAATCACGAAAATGATTTAGCGCATGTTCAACGTTGAAGCCAGGCGCTCCTACTGAGTAGGATGTTGATGATTCGATATCATTAATTTCTTTTGGAATAAAGGCTTGTTCTAAGCTTTCAAACGCCTTATAATGATTCTTAAAGAAAGATATAAAGTAAAGCAAATCGGTATCGTTAAACGTCCGATGTTTGAAGTTCAACAGCTTTTTGAGGTCTTGATCTTGATGATTTAATACAAAATCATAAGGAGAATTATCCATCCTGGCTAGCAATTCCTTACATTTATTAATAATCGTTTTTCGTTGCCCCCATGCCAGTATCGCTGCAAAAAAACCGGAAATTTCAATATCCTGTTTCTTTTTAAATAAATGCGGAATGCAAATTGGATCATTCTCGATAAAGCCTGGCTGATTATATTGCTGTACTTTGCTATCCAGAAAATTTTTAAGGTCTAAAAAATCCATTGGTGTTTATAATAAAATGTCATCCAACCGATAGGCACATTGCTTAACGACTGGATGACAAAATGATCTGCAAATGCAGCAATAGTAAAGGTTTATATTTATCTCAATGCATTTTCCAAATCTTCAAGCAAATCGTCGATATCTTCTACACCAACACTTAAACGCAACAAATTATCGGTAACGCCAACTTTCTCACGTTCTTCTTTTGGAATTGAACCATGAGTCATTGTTGCAGGGTGATTAATTAAGGATTCAACTCCACCCAATGATTCTGCCAAGGTAAATACCTTAAAATTGGATGAAATGCGAAAAGTTTCCTGCAGATCGGCATCTTTTAAAGTAATCGAAATCATGCCACCAAAACCACGCATTTGTTTTTTAGCAACATCATGATTTGGATGGTCTTCAAACCCAGGCCAGTAAATTTTATCAACTTTGGGATGTGTTTTAAGGTAGTGCGCAATACGCTCACCATTTTCACAGTGCGCTTTCATTCTCAGGTGCAAAGTTTTAATCCCCCTTAAAACCAAAAATGAATCTTGTGGACCAGGTGTTGCACCACAAGCATTGTAGATAAACCAGAGATCTTTATACAATTGTTCATCATCGGTAATTAAAGCGCCCATTACCACATCAGAGTGACCGCCAATGTATTTAGTTACCGAATGCATTACGATGTCGGCACCTAAATCAATCGGGTTTTGTAAATAAGGTGAAGCAAAAGTATTATCAACTGTTAAAATCAGCTTTTTTTCCTTAGTGATTTTTGCCACTCCTTCAATATCAACGATTTGCATGGTCGGGTTGGTTGGGGTTTCAATCCAAACCAGCTTTGTTTTATCATTGATATAAGGCAACATATTTTCAGGTTTTGATAAATCCAGAAAATGAAATTTGATGCCGTATTTGGTGAAAATTTTAGTGAAAATGCGATAAGATCCACCATATAAATCGTTTCCTGTAATTACTTCATCGCCTGGTTGAAGCAATTTCAAAACTGCATCAGTAGCGCCCATACCACTCGAAAATGCTAAACCATATTTAGCGTTTTCTAATGCAGCAAGGCAATCTTCTAAAGCCTTTCTCGTAGGATTTGTACCTCTAGAATATTCGTACCCCTTATTATCTCCCGGAGATTTCTGCCAGTAGGTAGAGGTTTGATAAATTGGTGTCATCACTGCACCTGTTGTTGGATCAGGTTCTTGGCCTGCATGTATAGCTTTTGTTCCGAATTTCATTTTATTAGTATTAAGATGTAAAAATCAAGTATCGAGGTAAGTTTTTACCACCTTACCTCGCTACATTTTACATGCTAATTAATATGCTCTTGCAAATAATACGCGTTGTGTAGATGGTTTTCCTGAATAAATACAAATACCATCTTCCAAAGGATTATCTAAAGGAATACAACGAATGGTTGCTTTTGTTTCTTCTTTGATCTTTTGTTCAGTCTCAGGAGTTCCATCCCAGTGCGCAGAAATAAAGCCGGCTTTACCATCTAGCAGTTCTTTAAACTCATTATAGCTGTTGGCCTCGGTAATATGATCATCTCTATAAGCCAGCGCTTTGTTGAACATACTCGTTTGGATGTCTTCCAATAACTTTACGATATAAATATCCAATCCCTCCTGAGGAACAGTTTGCTTCAACTTGGTATCTCTGCGGGCAATTTCAACCGTTTTGTTTTCAAGATCACGCCCCCCAATGGCGATACGAACAGGAACACCCTTTAATTCATAGTCAGCGAATTTAAAGCCCGGACGTTGCGTATCACGATCATCATATTTAACAGAAACGCCTAGTCCTTTTAAACGCATGGTTAACTCATTAACGTAGGCAGAAATTTTCGCCAAATCTTCATCACTTTTATAAATAGGCACAATAACTACTTGTACTGGTGCCAGTTTTGGTGGAATAATTAAACCCGAATCATCACTATGTGCCATGATTAAAGCCCCCATCAACCTGGTTGAAACACCCCATGAAGTTGCCCAAACATGATCTAACTTACCATCTTTACCCGTAAATTTCACATCAAAAGCTTTCGCGAAATTTTGCCCTAAGAAGTGCGAAGTTCCTGCCTGTAAGGCTTTCCCATCTTGCATAAGCGCTTCGATACAGTAAGTATCCAACGCTCCCGCGAATCTCTCATTTGGGGATTTTCTTCCCCTTACCACCGGAACGGCTAACCAATTTTCAGCAAAATCAGCGTAAATGTGTAACATACGTTCAGTTTCTTCAATTGCTTCTTCGGCAGTTGCGTGTGCTGTATGCCCCTCCTGCCATAAAAATTCAGCCGTACGTAAAAACAGCCTGGTACGCATTTCCCATCGAACAACATTTGCCCATTGGTTAATTAATATCGGCAAATCGCGGTAAGATTGGATCCAACCTCTATAGGTATTCCAAATGATGGTTTCTGATGTAGGACGAACGATAAGTTCCTCTTCCAGCTTCGCTGTTTCATCCACCACGATATTACCATTACCATCATTTTTCAAACGATAGTGTGTTACCACTGCACACTCCGTTGCAAAACCTTCAACATGAGATGCTTCCTTTGAGAAAAATGACTTCGGAATGAACAATGGAAAATAAGCGTTTTGATGCCCCGTATCTTTGAACATTTTATCAAGTACTGCTTGCATCTTTTCCCATATAGCATAGCCATTTGGCTTGATCACCATACAACCCCTAACTGCTGAGTGTTCAGCGAGATCGGCTTTTATAACAATATCATTGTACCATTGAGAATAATCTGCCTCTCTGCTTGTAATTTCTTTGCTCATATTATGTATTTGGAACGTAATTTGTGTGTTAAAATATGTGAAATAAGATCACAAATTTATAAATTTATGCCTACAAAACGATTATAGCAGGCAGGCATTTATATTAATACATAAATCTGACTAATGAAATAGTTGATTTTTAGTAAATTTGATCCATTTTTAGTAAATTAGTGAACACACACAACTAAATATAAACACAATGAAACCAATTAAATTTTTACCCATTGTAATGATTGCAGCCGCTGGGTTGGTTGCATCATGCTCTACAACGAAATTGGCTCAAACCAAAGCCAATGACGATGTTTATAATTCTGTTGCGAAGGCGAGAGAGGTAGAAGCTTACGTTCCACCTCAAAATCAAGTTCAGGCACAGGAACAATCAGATTACAACGACGAATATTACGGAACCAGCAATCCATATTACGACATGGATTATTCTTCACGAATCAACCGTTTTTACAACGGTAGCAGTTTCCGTGGTTATTATGATCCTTACTATGAAAACTTTTATTACGGAAACAGTTACGGCGCTACAAATTATTTAGGCTATGGCATGGGCTGGAACAACGGTTACGGTTTAGGTGGCTGGGGCGGCGGATTCGGCTGGGGCGGTGGTTTTGGCTACGGCAGCATCTGGAACAACCCATTTTATTATGGTAATATGGGATTTGGCTGGAACAACTGGGGCTGGAATAACTGGGGTCCATATTCTTACTATGATCGCTTCGGCTGGGGCGGTGGTTGGTACGGCGGTGGCTGGGGTGTAGGCGGCGGCTACTATGGTGGTGGCGTTTACACAAACAACAATTACAGACCAAGACCTGGTAGCAACGACAGAGGTGTTCCAAGATCATACGGTGGTTCTACTGCAGGAAATGCAGGCAGACCAAGCAGATCTGGTGTTGCAAATCCAAACGGACAAGGCAGACAAGGTTATACACCAAACTATAATGCGGGCAGACCAACACGTAATGAACAATCTGGTTCATCAAACGGTGCTGGAAGATATACGCCTCAAGGCACTCAAAGTAGCAGACCGACCAGAAATGAATCTTACTCTCCTCCTCAAAGAACAGAGATGAGCAGACCAAGTTATTCACCTCCACCATCTTCGAGCGGAAGCAGCGGCGGTGGATCTAATGGCGGCGGTGGAGGCGGTGGCTCAAGACCATCAAGAGCAGGAAGAGGATAATTTTTAGCAGATACACAAATGAAAAAAATAATATTAGCAACCATAGTAGCTACAGTAGCTACTATAGGAACAACATACGCCCAAAGTTACGCTCCTGATGCTTTCCGCTTTTCGCAAACAAATTACGGAAGCTCTGCAAGATTTAAAGGTATGGGTGGCGCACAGATTGGTGTGGGTGGAGATATCGGTTCCATTAATGCCAACCCTGCAGGACTTGGTTTGTTTACAAAATCAGAATTTAACATCACGCCAGAATTTAATAGCGTTTCTAATGAGAGTGCTTATCTGGGAAACAATATCAAATCCGATAAAAGTCAAATCAATTTAAATAACCTGGGGGTTGTATTTTACAATCCGGCAGCGAAAATGAAAGGTTCTGATGTAAACAAAGGACTTGTAAGTACTGTTTTCGGCTTAAGTTATACCAGAAACAACGATTTCCTAAACAATATTGATTACAACGGAATTAATACCAATAGCTCAATCAGAGATGCATATGTAGACCAGGCGAACGGTTCCGGTACTGACAATTCAGTAGCTGGTGATGCTTACAACAGCTATTTAATCAATAGAAACGCACCAAATTATCCTAATGGATTTTCTGCCGAGCCATACAACAACGCTAACTTTAATCAAAACTGGAGTGAAAGCAGATTAGGTTCTACCTCAGAATTTAATATCGCTGGCGCACTGAATTTCTCAAATAAATTATATCTGGGAGCAACTGCAAGTTTTGTAAATGTGAAATATACCAGCGATGCATCATTTACTGAAACTGGGATAGTGAACACGTTTGATGATCAACTTACAGTACCAGCTTACACCGGAAATGAGAACTATTCGTTAACTCACCTTCGGTACCAACAAACCAGAGGTAATGGTTTTAATTTGAAATTAGGTATGATTTATCGTCCGGTTCCGGAGCTTAGAATTGGATTAAATTTCCAAACGCCAACGTGGATGAGTGTTGAAGATAATACGACTGAAACTTTACAGGCAAGATTAGCTGGAAATGCAACAAATAGCGCTCAGTCAATTAATAACCCGAGCAGATATTACGACTTCACTTATAATCTCCGTACACCGCTTAAAGCATCAGCTGGCTTAAGTTATGTAATTGGAAATGTTGCATTAATTTCTGCAGATGTAGATTATATCGATTACTCATCAATGCGTTTCTCTGCTGATGGTGGCGGCAGTTCTGCAACAATTAATGATAATAATGCATTCATAAAAGCATCATATAAAGAGGCTGTAAATTACAGACTTGGTGCTGAAGTTAAAGTAACCAACGAAGTAAGTTTAAGAGGTGGTTATGCGGTAAATGGAAACGGCATTAAAGGTGGAGAAAATTCATTCTACCAGGGCCAGTTTATTACTGGTGGTATTGGTTATCGTATTGATAACTATTATTTCGATTTAGCTTATCAGAACTACAAAACGAACTTCAATTCGAGTCCGTACCTGTTAGATGACTATTCAGAACCAGTTGCTGATGTAAAAAGCAACAGAAACAATGTATTTCTAACATTTGGTGTAAGGTTTTAATACTCCTCAACGATAATAACAAAGCCCTTGATTAATTAATTAAGGGCTTTGTTATTTTTGCTTTATTGTAATTTCCTTCTCTCCGTACGCCACACCTTCGGCTGTAATGCCTTGAACAATAATTTTAAACTTTCCGCTAATGTCGCCGGTATTGAATACAACTTTGGTGTCAGATGGCCTTATTGCCACTTGATAATTCCAGTAAATTGTGGCAAAGTTGATAGGCTCGTTCATATTCGAAATATCTGACTGATAAAAATCTTTGGCGAGACGAATGCCTTTCAAAATCTTAAAATTTGCCTTATCCTCATCGTCTGTGCAACCTGAATAAATGATGCTACCTGATCCCGCAGCTTGTCTGTAAGTTCTGCCCCGTTCAGGCTGCCTGTTCTCAGGATCACCGATATGATTGCCACAGTTTAAAATATTAGACCTGCACACATAATCGCCACATTTATTTGCTCCCCTTAATGCAAAATTAACCCTATCATCCTTATTACTTTTGATAATCACGTCTTTCAATTTGATTCCTGAGGAAGCAGAAATATTTAAAACGTTATCTTCAAGCACCTTCACTCCAGTTTCCATCGGTTTAGAAACATTTTTTATAACATATTTTTTAATTTCTACTAAGGGATCATTTACCAGCACATCATATTTGTAACTTCTTTTATCACTTAAACTTAACCAAACCCTTCCCTGGTCTGTCGATAACAAATTGGCTGAGGGAATAGTGAAATGACCAGCACTATCTGTCACCAACACATTAATATTTGTTCCTCCAATTGTATTTAATGCCATTGGCGCTTTCAATCGGCCGATGTCTCTTTTTACAGTGCCACTCAACTCCATAGAAGACTGAATAAATTCAGTTGATGCCAATTTTTCAGTTTGCCATTTGTATTTTCTCCACCCTTTTATCAGTAATACCTGATTTAAATATTCAGGATTCATATACTTTAACCCTTGAGGATGTTGCGGTAAGTCAACCAAATGCTGCTGAAAGAAATAAAAATCAGTGATGTTTTGATTATTGGGCTGAGAAAGCCGATTTGCCTGAACACAACTAATTGAAACCAGGCCATTAATGGATTTGTTCTTTTTACCCAAAGCATTTAAAGCAATCTCTACACGATCTCTGGTTTGATATTCTTCTTTATCTGTACCAATTTGAACCTTATTAATTTGATCGTAATGAGCAAAAAATATACGCTCTGCAACAGGTTGGAAGGCTTCGTTTAAAATAGTTAATGCGTACAACCCTATCGGAACAGAATCAAGCTTAAATCGAACATTTTTGCTAGTAAAGGGATCAAGGTCTAAATGGGATTGGAGGTGAATCGTTGAAAAATCGTGAAGAACGAGGTGAATTTTTGAAGCTACGTTACTTTCAATTTGAACCCGCAAATCATTATCTACAACTAAACTACGAGCCCTAACTGCCAAGCCCTTGGGTAAGATTGATGGTAATTCAAACCGTTCCGCCGAATCGACACCCAAAATTTTCGCGTACAGCTTTTTATTTTTATCAGGCTGAAGCATAAAACTTCCCATACCTAACGAGTTGGTGTTTAGGGTATCGATAGCTTTAGGACCATCATAAAGCACAGCCTTTCCCTTAATTGCGTTTCCGCTTTCATCCTTAACCTCGAAACCAACTTTACTATACAACTGATCAACAAGATAACCACTTTCAGGATAAAACTTGATTTTATATTTCTTCGCATTCCTGACAGGAAGATTGAACGTCAAATGCCTAACATCTTTACCTTTCCTTACAGAAGCCTGCAGCAGGTTATTTTGTTCATTAATTTGATCTGCATTATAATCGATCATCAGCTCTCCAATTACACTACTTTTTGCCTTTCCTGCATGAAGAATATTCTTGCCTCTACCAATTTTATAGTTTATCTCGGCATTTTCGACAAAGCGATTATCACCTGATAGTACCATCAGTAGTGCTGTTCCCATTTTTGTTTTTTCATCGTAGCTTTTAAAAACTGCTACCTGTGGCACAAGTGGATTAATAGTGGTAGACTTTATTATGATTGGCTGCGTAAAAACGCCATCAAAATCGTTGTTCAATTTGATGTTGGTATTGGCCACAAAATTATAATGACCACTCAATAGTGAATCTGGAAGGGTGAAACTGCCGAAAGCCATACCTTCTTCTATCAGAAATTTTTCCTGTAAAATTATTGTGCTATCAGCCGTGTTAACCAGCGATAGGTAAAGCGTGTGAAATTGATCAGACTTAACAGCAGCCTTTAACAAATAAGCAGTAAACCAAACCTGATCATTATTGGTATATACATTTTTATCAAAATGGATAAAAAGTGTAGAGCGGTTGTGTTGTAAATGGTAGCTTTTTAAATTTTCTGCAACAACATCAACACTTTGAACTTGTGCCCTGGTGATGTAGCCGAAAAGCATAAAGAAATAAACTAGTATGATTTTGGGAAGCATAATTTAGCGTATGCCTAAAAATCATGATTTTATTTCATTCATCCAACTAAATAATTCCGTAAAGCGGCATTCCTTCTTTTGCCAACTGATTAATTTTCAACTCAATTGATTGGTCTTTGATTAATTCCGGTGCATGATGAGGTTTCTTTCTCGCATCAATAATCAATGAACCCTTACAGCCCCAATGTTTATTAATCGTAAAGTCATTAACACCATAAATATCGGCCGCAGGATTGCTTCGGGTAAAGGTAATCCACACTAAATTATCAATATTTGCTGCAGTAAATGCTGAATCATCTGCCAATACAATTAGCGGAAAGCCAGATAAATCCTGGTCGATTAAAGAGATGTTTAATAACGCAATTTCAGCTGCCGTTTTCTCTGCACTAATATATTTGTCGCATTCAATAACTAAAATACCCGGAATGGCAACGTGGTACTGATAACATCCATCTCCCATTTTCAAGCTTTCGGGAACCGTATCCCATAATGTTCTCTTCTTCTCTCCTGCCGCCGCGATAACAACTTTTGAACCACTGTTCAGTCCATCTCCACTATAGTCTAAAGTATCGATGGTGGTATTGGTATAAAAATGAATGTCTCTGGTTAAATCTAACCGTTCGAGTATGTGCGTAAGAAACGCTTGAATATGATGTGTGCTTAATTTTTCGTCATCTTCCTTTGCTGCAATAAAAACATATTTTGCCAAACTTAATTGGTTTTTCCCTAAGATGTGATTGGCAATGGTAAGGATTTCCTGTGGCCTTCGCTCTTTTAGATAAGGCGTGTAACGTTCACTTCCGATAGCAAATAATAAGGGATGAACGCCTGCTGCATCAACAGCATGAACTTCTTTCAAGCCATGAATTTCCTGAGGAATGGCAGAACCTGTAATTTCATGAATCAATGCACCAAAACTGGTGTCTTCTTGTGGCGGCCTGCCCACTACCGTGAACGACCAAATGGCATCCTTCTTATGATAAACATTGTGCACTTTCATTAAAGGGAATGGATGTGTTAAGCTATAATAACCTAAATGATCACCAAAAGGCCCTTCTGGCTTATTTTCGTTGGGATAAACTGTTCCGGTGATAATGAAATCAGCATCCGCTGAAATACAAAAGCCTTCATCATCATAAAAATACCGAAATCTTCTATCGCCCAAAGCACCGGCAAAAGTCATTTCAGATAAACCTTCAGGTAGTGGCATCACGGCTGCTAGTGGATGCGATGGAGGCCCGCCCACAAAGATACTCACCTTTAATGGTTGGCCGAGTTTGTTAGCCTTTGATTGATGAACGCCAATGCCACGATGGATTTGGTAGTGTAATCCAATCTCTTTGTTTTGAACATAATCATTTCCACCAAGCTGAATACGATACATCCCTAAATTAGCGTTTAAAACGCCTGGTTTTTCAACGTCTTCAGTATATACTTGCGGCATCGTAACAAAGGGACCACCATCCATTGGCCAATTCACGATTTGAGGCAATTGATCAATCGTGGTTTTTAGAAAGTTGTTTTTAGCAGATGGTGTTTTCATCGGTAAAGCTGACAATGCAGACATAGCCGAACCTGCATATTTGAAAGGATTTTTCAATGCTTTCATCGGATCGTTTCTTAACGAAACCAATTGTTGTACCTTTGGTAACGTATCTCTAAAGATAAATTTTGAGCGTTCTAATGTCCCGAATAAGTTTGAAACAGCCGGAAAGGGACTTCCTTTTACCTTTTCAAAATATAATGCCGGACCTTGTTTTTCATAAACCCTCAAATGGATGGCTGCCATTTCTAAGTATGGATCTACTTCTTCTTTAATCCTGATTAAATGACCATGTTTTTCAAGGTCGGAAACACATGCTGCTAAACTTTTATATGCCATGTCCAAAGATAAATAAATAGCTATGCTATAAAACAAAAAAGCCTCAGATAAACAGATTTGACAATTCATCCATTTAACTGAGGCTGATTTAACCTACGCTATAAATTATTTCTTCCCTGCGAATGAGCGCAACATCCAGGTGTTTTTCTCTTTAAACTGCATGAAACGGTTTACCATATCATTCGATCCGTCATCACCTGCCTCAGCGGTAGCGTCAAGAATTTCCCGCTCAATTTCAATTAACTTTGACATATCATCCAAAACGGCATCAACCATATCAAGATCTTTCATTCCAATGGTATCAATTTCTTTAATTTGTGATTCTTTAATGTAATCAGCAAAACGGCTATGCGGTGGTTTACCCAATGTTAAAACGCGTTCCGCTATTTCATCAATAGTTAACTGGGCATTGGTATAAAGCTCTTCGAATTTAACATGAAGCGTAAAAAAATTTTGTCCTTTTATATTCCAGTGGCAACCTCTTAATTTTTGATAGTGGATGTGGTAATTGGCCAAATAATCGTTCAAAAGATCTACTACTGGTTTTACCTCTTTTTCATTTAAGCTTATTTCCTTGGCGTCCATTTTAATAATTTTTATGTGATTTTAATGTGTACCTAACAATTCAGATTTATAAAAGTTTTAATCTAAATCTTCATCAATACAATACCTTATTTATAAGTGCGTTTATTAAGCATTAAGAAGCCAATCCGTACTTATTACAATTTATTGTGTATGAATAACATATAGACTGATGTAAATTTTGATCATATCATTTTTACTATCGAAGCGGTTATAAAACTCAATATGGTTAATAATATTATTCGTATAATTGCTTCCTTTGACTAAGAAAATTATAGAAAATAAATGCACAAAATATACTTATCTGCTTTTGTTCTATTTGCTCTAAACATTGCAAATGCCAAAGCAAACACAGGTAGAGACTCTATCGGCGTTGAAAATAATAATGGCAAGAAACTTATCGTTCATCAAATCGTAGCCAAAGACACTTATTATTCTGTGGGTAGAAGGTACAATGTATCGCCCAAAGATATTATGGCCTACAATGAGAATAAATACCTTCAGGTTGGCGTAATCATCAAAGTTCCAACAAATCTTCCATGGGGATCTACAAATGTTTCAACTCCGGTTTCTTCATCTACTGATGGCGGTATAATTGAACATACGGTAAAAGCCAAAGAAAACTTAAACATGCTTGCCGAAAAGTATGGGACCACTATTATCGAAATTAAACGCCTGAATAACTTAAGCGGCAATAACTTAAGTATTGGGCAGGTGCTAAAAATTGCTACCAAAGGCGCCGTTGCTGAAACGCCAAATCCAGCTCCTAGTCAGCCAGCAAAGGTTGTTACACCAATCCCTGCCCAGGAGAATACCGTCACCGATCAAACAATGATTGAACACACTGTTGCACCGAAAGAATTTTTGGGTAAAATAGCAGAGAAATACGGGACCACGGTAGAGGAGGTAAAAAAAGCAAATAATCTTTCGAGTAATAATCTCCGGATTGGTCAGAAACTAAAGATTCCGGCTACGAAAAACATAGAAGAAAGTAAAGTAGTTAGTGTTGCTGAAGAAAAACCTGCTGATGATACCAAACCTGTAAATGCAGCTGGCACACATACTGTTCTAAGGAATGAAACTATTTTTACGATAGCGAAGCAATATGGTGTTACAGCCTACCAATTGCGTAAGTTAAATAATCTGCCAGATAATGCCATTAGCATCGGACAGGTTTTAAAAGTACCCGGAGGCATTGTAACTGATGTTCAGGTTCCGAAAGAAAAACAGGTTGAACCAGCAGTAGCAGTTCCGGTTAATACTTCAAAGGAAGAAAGTTTCATCCATACGGTAGCAACAGGCGAAAATATTTTCAGCATAGCTAAAAAGTATAACCTTACGGCCTATCAAATTAGGTCGGCAAATAAACTATCGGATAATTCAATTAAGGTTGATCAAAAACTAGTGATTCCAAAACCACCTCAACCTAAATCGGTAAATGAGGCATCTAAAGAGGATCAGGAAAGTGAGCCGGATAGTACCATGGTAAAGGATCCAAAACTACGTCGCGATCCAAGCGTATATGGTTTAAGCCAAATTGAAGAGAAGGGTGCTGCAGTATGGATTGCAGATGCAGACCTGGACAGCTCGAAGATGTTGGTTTTACACCGCACAGCACCTGTTGGCAGAGTGATTAAAATTACTAATCCGATGACGAACAAAACCACTTTTGCAAAAGTTGTTGGTAAATTCACTGAAAACGAATCAACAAAAGATGTTATTATTGTGATGACTAAAGCTGTGGCCGATTCATTAGGCGCTTTAGACAAACGTTTTTTCTGCAATTTAACATATAGTGCTCAATGAGTTTGAACAAAAAGCCATTTATAATTGGTATTGCCGGCGGTAGCGGATCAGGTAAAACATTTTTCTTAAACTGTTTTTTACATCACTTTAAACAAGATGAGGTTACCCTTGTTTCTCAGGACGATTATTACATTCCTGCCGGAGACATGACCCAGGAAGAGAACAAATTATACAACTTTGATCTTCCTTCTACTATTGATAGCGAACAATTTTTAAGAGATATTAAACAATTAACAAGTGGTGAGGTAGTTTATAAAAAAGAATATAATTTCAACAATCCGCTTGCAGTTGTAAAAATACTGGAAATTAAATCGGCTCCCATTATCATTGTTGAAGGACTTTTCATCCTCCATTTCAAAGAAATTGCAGCCTTACTGGATCATACTATTTTTGTAGACGCCGATGAACAGGTAGCATTGGATCGCCGCATTAAACGCGATGGCCTGGAACGTGGCTATCCTGAAGATGATGTACTTTACAAATGGCACAATCATGTTGTGCCGGCTTATAAGGAATATTTACTTCCTTACAGGGAACAATGTCACAAGGTGATCATGAATAACACGAACGAGCCGGATGAGATTATAGCCATCACAGAGGCTATTTCAAATGACTTAAGAGATAGTATCCTGGTTGATATTCACTAAAAAATAGAGACAGAGCGGCCATTTTGAATTGGCCGCTCTTTTTATGCATTCAATTTCATTTCAGGTATTTCTCCCTCTACAATTAATCTCCCGGCAGTTGATTGCTTGATAAACTCAACGCTTACGCCAGGCGCCCGTTCTAAAAGCTTAAAGCCCCCTTCTGGCAGTACATCTAAAACAGCTAATTCGGTTACGATTTTCCTGATACATTTTACACCGGTAAGCGGTAAAGTACATGATGGAAGCAGCTTGCTCTCCCCTGCTTTATTTACATGCTGCATGGCTACGATGATGTTTTTAGCAGATGCAACCAAATCCATTGCACCGCCCATTCCCTTAACCATTTTTCCAGGGATTTTCCAATTTGCAATATCACCATTTTCAGAAACCTCCATTGCCCCTAAAATAGTAAGATCTACTTTTTGAGCCCTGATCATACCAAAGCTCATTGCCGAATCGAAAATTGATGACCCGGGCAAAGTGGTGATGGTTTGTTTGCCGGCATTAATTAAATCTGCATCTTCTTCGCCCTCAAATGGAAATGGCCCCATTCCCAAAAGACCGTTTTCTGATTGTAAAACTACGTTAATCCCCTTTGGGATATAATTGGCAACTAAGGTTGGAATTCCAATGCCCAGGTTAACGTAAAAACCATCTTTTATTTCTTGCGCAATACGCTGCGCTATTTCTTCTTTATTAAACATATTAATTGGTTAATTTGATAATTAGTCAATTAGCTAATTACTCGTTTCGATGTAGAGATGATTTTATTCAATATCTTTTGTAAAATCTCTAATTTTTCGAGTAAATCATCACTATTTGGATACTGATTCGAATGTTTACATAATAAAAGCCAATATTTGGTTTCTTCACCCTCTTTTGTTGAAATCTTCATCTTATGTATAAAATCGGCTTTGCACTCAGCATTTTGAGCTTCCCAAATATTAGCTCCTATGCTTGTGCCTGATTTCAATAATTGATTTGACAAAACAAATTTCCGCCGCTCCTCTAAAACCTCGGTGTATTTCAAAATTTGTAAAGCAAACTCAAAACTCAACTTGACAATTAGGTTGTTATTAATTTTTTCATCATCCATATATAATTAAATTATGCGTGGAATTTCAAAATAGCTAATTATCAAATTCACTAATCAAATTTTCTAACTGTCCGCTGCTCAATTCGCTTTTCATAATCCTTACCTTGGAAAATGCGATGAACGTAAATCCCTGGCGTATGGATATAATCCGGATCCAATTCTCCGGCCTCGACTAATTCTTCCACTTCAGCGATGGTAATTTTACCAGCCATGGCCATCACCGGATTGAAATTCCTGCTGGTAGAACGAAAAATCAAATTTCCGGCCGTGTCGCCTTTCCAGGCTTTTACAATGGCGAAATCAGCATCAAAGGCATATTCCATTAAATAATCTTTTCCATCGAAATTCCTAACTTCTTTTCCTTCGGCAACTTCCGTTCCTACGCCAGCTGGAGTAAAAATTGCAGGCATACCATATCCTGCGGCCAGGCACCTGGTGGCTAAAGTTCCCTGAGGGATTAAGTCAACCTCAAGTTCTCCACTCAATAGCTGGCGCTCAAACTCAGCATTTTCACCAACGTAAGAGGAAATCATTTTTTTAACCTGACGTTGTTTCAACATCAACCCGATACCGAAATCATCTACCCCTGCGTTGTTAGAAATGCAGGTTAAATGCTTCACACCTTTAGTTACCAAAGCATTTATGCAGTTTTCTGGAATACCGCAAAGCCCAAATCCTCCAAGCATTAGGGTTGCCCCATCTGAAATATCGCTGATCGCCTCTTCAGCGCCTGATACCACCTTATTTATCATTTTATGAATTATTGGTTAGTTTGCTAATTTAACAATTGCCTTCAAATTTCTGGTAGATTTAGTTGGTAAATCTCCAGGGAGTGTTATTTAATTGGAATTGTTCTAAACAACGCTTACCTTTGTAATGCAATGATTTACGAGAGAGACGACAAAACATTTATTATTCCAACCGATCCTGAATTTCAGAAGGGCATGGGATATATTTTCAGCTGCACTGCTGAACACAAAAAATGCTGTGAAAAATTTAAGAAGGGGAAGCGTTGCAATAAATGCCCGGGAAATAAGAAAAAGTAGCCCTGACTTAGTAATCCTCATCCTGCATCATTTCTACGATTAAAGATACTTCAACCACATTCAATACGAGTTTGTTAGCCTGTCGATACCAATTTTCTGGGATTCGCTATTCACTTTATCTATAATCATAGTGACTATAGCACCATAAAATTTATAGTACTATAGTTGTTATTAGTTTAGATAAACATAAGTGATTCCATCCCCGCCTCTATCAGCATGCTCATCTTCCATCCTATTTACCTGACTATATTTTCGTAAATACTCCCTGATCATTTTACGTAAAATGCCATCTCCCTTGCCGTGAATAATTTTGATGGAAGGAAATCCTAACATAATGGCTTTATCGAGATATTTTTCTACTTCGAATAAAGCATCTTCTGTACGTTTGCCACGAAGATCGAGTTCGGCCCTGAAACCAGAAACGGCATCGTTCATCCTGCCTGCAAAAGAACCTCCACTACTTTGAATAACCTTTTTCGCTTCTTTGTTGCTAATTTTCTGAACACGGGTTTTCTTTACATTCGATCGTAAATCACCTATGGCTAAAACCAGCTCATTGCGATTAATCTCCAATACCTGTCCGGTAGTTTCACTATCTGTAAATTTCACCCAATCGCCAACGGCAATTTCACTTCCAACAACAACCTGAACGGGTTTTGGACGCTCTTTAGGAACGGTATTTTTCACCAATTCACGCTGTAAATTCTGGCGGAGTTCTTTGGTTACGATTTTATCAGCCTGCTTCTCTTTAATTTCAGCAATGGTATTTTCAACCAGTTTGTTGGCATTTTTGATAATATTCTGTGCCTCTTGTTTGGCTTCTTTGATTAAAACCCTTCTGTTTTCATCCAGAAATGCCCTAAGTTTTTCATTTTCTTCAACCAGGTTTTTGGCCTTATTCTGTTGATTCGCTAAACTTACTTTGGCATCGTAAATCGTTTTCTTTTCCCGTTCAAGATCAACCAACATCGTATCTACACGATTCTGATTTGAGCCCGTCTTCTCCTTTGCCAGTTGAATAACTTCTTTAGGCAAACCAATGTTTTGGGCAATTTCGAATGCATAAGAACTTCCAGGTTTGCCCATTTCCAGAATATAAAGCGGCTTCATTTTAGTGTTATCAAATAGCATCGACGCATTTTCCAAGCCAGGAGTATTGCCGGCAAACAACTTTAAATTAGAGTAGTGAGTAGTGATTACGCCGCGAACCTTTTTATTGTTTAAAACTTCCAAAACAGCCTCAGCCATTGGCCCACCAAATTGTGGATCGGTTCCCGTACCAAATTCATCGATTAATACCATCGTCTTCGGCGACGCGTGTTCCACAAAATAACGCATCTTTTTCAGGTGCGCACTGTAAGTACTTAAATCACTTTCAATAGATTGATCATCCCCGATATCGGCAAAAATATTTTCGAATATTCCTACTTCGCTATTCGCATCAACTGGGATTAACAAGCCTGTCTGTAACATGATCTGCAGTAAACCTACCGTTTTCATACATACCGATTTACCTCCTGCATTGGGACCAGAAACCAATACCACCCGGGTTTCAGCATCAATATGGATGTTCAAAGGTGTAACTGTTTTCTTTTCTGAAGCGAAAGAAATTGCCAGTAATGGATGCCGGGCATTAATCAATTTCGTTTTCGGCTCTTTAAGTAGGCCAGGCATTTCTGCCTCAATATCCAAAGCAAATAATGCTTTTGCCCGAACAAAATCTAATTTTGTTAGAAAGCCGTGATAAGAAAGTAAAAGCGGTGAATATGGCCTCAGGTCATCAGTTAAGGCAATTAAAATTTTGATTATTTCTCTTCGTTTATCAAATTCTAAATCACGGAGTTTATTGTTCAGCGTAAAAACTTCCTCTGGCTCAATGTAAACGGTTTGACCAGTTGCTGATTCATCATGAACAAAACCTTTCAACTTCCTTTTATTTTCAGCCAGAACGGGAATACACATCCGCCCATCGCGAATAGTTAAACTTCCATCAGCCACCCAATTATTTGCAATGGCTTGTTTGTAGATGGAATCCATCCGCTTACGAACATCTTGCTCGGTTTTAGAAATTGCCGAAGTAATTTCCTGCAACTCTTTCGAAGCGTTTGGTTTGATTTTGCCTTTCGGATCAATAACTGTTTCTATTTTGCGAAGGATATTTTTTTCGATTGGCAAATGTTCAAATAAAGCTTCCAGTGTTGGATACACCTCAGCCCGCTCCTCAAAAAACCGGAGCACCGAAAAAACAGTTTGGAGAGAAGTGTAAACCTGAAACCACTCCTCTTCCTGCAGGTAAGTTCCTTCTACTCTGATTTTTTCTACCAGAGATTTAATATCAAAAAATGAATTAATTTGTAGCGGCTCCTGGTTTTGCAGGATACTCTTAAATTCGTTGGTTTGTCGTAAAAATTTGTCGATTTGATCAAAACGATTCATCACCTGCATTTTTTGCACCATTGCCTGCCCCATTGGGCTTAAGCAATGTTTGCTAATCAACGCTCTTATCTCTACAAATCCTAAACGTTCTAAACAATTTTCGGGATATAACATATTATTGTACTAATGTGGGCGAAGCAATTTTTAGGTTAACATTACTTCTTTTGGTGTTAATCAATGAATCAGCTTTTGCCTTTTTCTTTTTAATTTGTGTAGCGGTCCTCGCCTTCGAAACGGAATCGGTTTTCGATTTCTTTACGAGCGCAAGCGAATCTGCTTTAAAAGTTTTAATAATTTTAAGTGAATCTGCCCTGAAATTTTTCTTTTGCCACAGAGAATCTGCTTTTTTAAGACCTATTTTTTGTTTTTCAATTTTGCCCGAAATAGCAGTATACATTTCTTTAAGTACTTCCGGATTGTGGTTATAATAAATTAAGCTTTTGGCGTACTGGGCAGAATCGGTATCATATTTTTTATAGATCCCAGTGTAATAGGAGGCACCTACTTTCCGGGCAGAATCCTGAACATAAATGGAAGACAAATAGCCATCAACTAAATGAATATCGAATAAAATTCCTTCCATCCTCTCCCGATCTATAATGCCCTCGGGTACTTTCGTTTTACATCCAAAGCCTAAAACCACCAGTACAAACGCCCAAACTATTCTCTTCATTTTTAATTAAACATTATTTTTTTGCCCAAATTGCGGCAAGGTTGTTAATTTTACCCAAAAATAGTTATAAATGAGCATAGCTGATAATCTTAAGCGATATAAAAGCGAAGTAGAATCTGATGGAGTTAAACTGATTGCGGTTTCAAAAACACAAACAGAAGAAGCGATCCAGGAAGCTTACGACGCGGGACAACGTATTTTTGGAGAAAACCATGTGCAGGAAATGGTCGAGAAGGAAGACAAACTTCCTAAAGATATTGAATGGCACTTAATCGGGCACCTGCAAACCAACAAAGTAAAATACATTGCCCCTTTTGTGAAACTGATACATGGTGTTGATAGCCTGAAACTTTTGCAGGAGATTAATAAGCAGGCTCTAAAAAATAAACGCGTAATCGATTGCCTTTTACAGGTGTATATTGCTGATGAAGATACCAAATTTGGTTTAGGTTATGATGAAGTGATCGAAATTCTTAGGTCGGATGAATTTCAGGAAATGAAAAATGTTAGAATTATCGGCTTAATGGGTATCGCTACCAATACTAAGAATGAAAAACAAATCACTATTGAATTTCATGAACTCAAAGTATTTTTCGATGGCATAAAGGCCAGCTTTTTCCGCAAGGAAGATAGTTTTACAGAGATATCAACCGGTATGAGCGCCGATTACAAAATTGCTATTGAAGAAGGAAGCACGATGGTACGCATTGGCAGTAGCATCTTTGGAAAAAGAATAATCAAACACTTTAAAAACCTTTCGGCAAATTAGATGAATTTAGATATCAGGATAGCAAAGGCAGATGACTGCCCAAGGATATTAGAGTTAATTAATGAACTGGCCGTTTACGAGAAAGCTCCTGAAGAGGTTACGGTAGATTTAAATCATTTTATTGAAGCGGGTTTTGGGCAAAATCCGGTGTGGAAGGCTTTTGTAGCAGAAGTCGATAAGCAAATTGTAGGCTTCGCTTTGTTTTACACCAGATATTCTACCTGGAAAGGATGCAGATTGTATCTGGAAGATTTTATTGTTACAGAGCAAATGCGTGGCAAAGGAATTGGAAAAGTACTTTTTGAGCAGGTAATCGAAGAAGCAAAAAACGAAAAGTATACAGGAATGGTTTGGCAGGTGCTCGACTGGAACCAGCCAGCAATCAATTTTTACAATAAATATAAAGCACATTTAGAAAGTGGTTGGTTAAACGCAGCACTCTCGCAAGAACAAGTAAAGGCATTTTAATATATGGATATTTTCAAGTTTGGTGGCGCATCTGTTAAAGATGCCGCTGGTGTTAAAAATCTGGCCAACATTGTTCGCGATTATAAAAATGGTGATCTGTTAGTTGTGATTTCTGCCATGGGAAAAATTACGAACAGACTGGAAGATTTGACTCACGCCTACCTTTCACAAAGTGATGAAGCTCATGCCATTTTTGATGAAATTAAAGATTTTCATTTTCAGATTATCGATTCCCTTTTTGAGGGAAAAACAAACCCCGTTTATGATGATGTGGCCAATACCTTCGTAGAAATTGATTGGTTAATTGAAGATGAACCGGACAATGATGTTGATTATATTTATGACCAGATTGTTTCGATTGGTGAAGTGGTATCAACGAAAATTGTAGCTGCCTGGCTGAACGAAACTGGTAACAAATCATTGTGGGTTGATGCCAGAAACTTCATTCAAACGGATAACACTTATAAAGAAGGCAAAGTAGATTGGCCAAAGAGCAGTCAGATCATCCAGCGAGACCTGGTTCCACTTCTTCAGGAAAATATTATCGTTACACAAGGTTTTATAGGTGGAACGAGTGAGAATTATACCACAACTTTAGGTAGAGAGGGCTCTGATTATTCAGCAGCAATATTTGCATCTTGTTTGGATGCAGCTGCGTTAACCATTTGGAAAGATGTTCCCGGTGTGTTAAATGCCGACCCGAAATGGTTTGATGAAACAGAGAAAATTGCGCAGTTATCTTATCATGATGCCATTGAGCTGACTTATTACGGCGCAACTGTGATCCATCCAAAAACGATTAAACCTTTACAAAATAAGGGAATTCCATTATTTGTGCGGTCTTTTATCCAACCAGAGGGATCTGGCACAGCCATTACGAAGGATAATAATCCACTCCCTGTCCCCTCCTTTATTTTTAAAGTTAACCAGGCATTGATATCAATTTTCCCGAAAGATTATTCCTTTATTATTGAAGAAAATTTGAGTAAAATTTTTGAGCTCTTTCATAAACACAACATCAAAATTAACACCATGTTGAACTCTGCCATCAGCTTTTCGGTGAGTGTTGATGATCGCCCTGTTCAAATTGAAAAGTTAATTAATGATCTTTCAACAGAATTTACCATAAAATATAATAAAGGATTAGAACTCGTAACGATCAGGTATTATAATCAAAATACCATCGATCGTGTTAGCGTTGACAAAGAAATTTTGCTAGAAGTAAAAAGCAGACATACCTGCCAGATGGTAATGAAAAATAAAATCGCCTAGTGTTGCCGTAGATGAATAAAAAAATTTTAGCCAAGGATGTACAAAAATATATCGATTCGAATCTGAATACTGATGTAGCACAAATTGCTTTGGCTAAAAGCCCGTTCGATGGCATTTCATCTGCAGAAATTGTGACACAAATTGGTTCGAAAAAAAAATCTCAAAAGAAACTCCCTACCTGGTTTAATGCGAGTGAAATTTATTATCCGCCAACATTATCTATTGAACAAACTTCTTCGGAAATTACTGCGAAGTATAAATCAAAATTAGCGAAAGGAGATTCGCTGATTGACATTACCGGTGGCTTTGGCGTTGATGCTTACTATTTTGCTAAAAAGGCGAAAACTGTAACGCATTGCGAAATAAATGAAGATTTATCTGGTATTGCCAAGTATAATGCAGCCGTTTTAGGGATTGACAATATAAATTTTCTTCCAGTTAATGGAATAGCATACCTCAGTTCAAGCTCCGAAAATTTCGATACAATTTTCGTCGATCCGGCAAGGCGATCTGAAACTGGCAAAGTGTTTATGCTTAAAGATTGTATGCCAGATGTAGCTGCAAATCTCGATATGCTTTTAACAAAAGCTAACCGAATTATAATTAAAACCGCTCCTTTGCTCGATATAAAAGCCGGATTTTCAGAATTGAAAAACGTAAGTGAGGTTCATATCGTTAGCTTGAAAAACGAATGTAAAGAATTACTTTGGGTTATAGATCGTGATTTTAAGGGCACAACAAAGTTTATAGCAGTAACCATAAATGATTCGCAAAAACAGTTTGTATTTCAACAAGATGAAGTAGATGTACCTGCAAACTACGCTGAAAGCATTTCTACTGCTGACTATTTATACGAACCAGATGCAGCTTTGCTGAAATCTGGAGCTTTTAACTTAATCGGATCGAGATACGGACTACAGAAATTACACCCGCAAACACATTTATATTGTTCAAAAGAATTAAATACAGCGTTTGCTGGCAGAGTATTTAAAGTGCAAGCTATATTAACCTCTGCTGAGTTGAAGAAAATGCAAAATTTGAAGGGAAATATAATTGTGAGAAACTATCCTGCAAAACCTGAAGAATTAGCCAAAAAATACAAAATAAAGCCATCCGACGATCAGTTTTTAATTTTTGCAAAAGATAATGCCGGCAACAATATTATTTTACAAGCTACAATCATACAATACTATTAAATGCAAAAAGCCTTTCCATAGAAAGGCCTGATGTAGGGATGATAAAACTTGTATAATTATTGCTAAACTTTCTTAACGTTTACGGCCTGTAAACCTTTTCTGCCTTCAGCTACTTCAAATTCGACTGCATCGTTTTCTTTTAGGCTATCAATTCCACCTAATACGTCTTTAAAATGTACAAATAAGTCTTTATTGTCTTCCTGAACAATAAATCCAAAACCTTTTTGAGTGTTAAACCATTTAACTTTTCCGGTTGCCATAAAAAATAAAAAAATTGTATAAAATAAATAAACTTTTACGCTTTGATCAGCATTTTAATCAATCGTTTTATTATCTAGGCTAATTAAACAATCAGATTAAGCGTTAATATTGAAACAAAACTATCAAATATAATAATTTACGCATATAATGCAATCCTTTTTCCATAATTCAACAACAAAGTTGCGAAAGTTTTGCGAAATGAATTGATTATTTATTGGGTTGAGGTGTTGTACGCAAATATGGCTTAATTACCTGGTGCCCTTTTGGAAATTTAGCGGGTATATCTTCTGTTTTAATACTATTTACGACAATTACATCCTCGCCATCCTGCCAATCTGCTGGCGTGGCCACGCTATAGTTAGCTGTTAGTTGTAACGAATCGATCACCCTTAACACTTCATTAAAGTTTCTTCCTGTGGAGGCTGGGTAAGTGATGATTAACTTTACTTTTTTGTCAGGACTGATGACAAAAAGTGATCTAACTGTTAATGTTTCGGAAGCGTTTGGATGAATCATATCGTAAAGGTTCGCCACCGTTTTTTCAGGGTCAGCAATAATCGGAAATTCAACCGAAGTATTTTGTGTCTCGTTGATGTCGTTGATCCAGCCCTTGTGCGATTCGGCAGTATCAACACTTATTGCCAGCACTTTCACATTGCGCTTTTCAAATTCGTCTTTCAGTGCGGCTGTACGTCCAAGTTCTGTAGTACACACAGGGGTATAATCTGCAGGGTGCGAAAACAAAACACCCCAGCTATCGCCCAGATAATCATAAAAATCTATTTCTCCAATGGATGTGTTTGCCTGAAAATTAGGTGCGGTATCGCCTAGTCTTATACTCATAATATTCTATTTTTAAGTTGATATAAGCAAATCTAAACAATACTATACTAAATACATAGGCATAATATAATTTTTATGCCATGAAATTGTTTTCACAACAAAAAACCCTGAAGAGGTTAATCAACAGGGTTTCAAGAATATTAATTTGTTTGGGTAAATTAATTGAAAGCCTTAATCATAAATACATAATCTTGTATTTTTTCAATCTGTTTTGTGCGTTTTAAACCAGATAAGCCACTTTTTTTATTGGCTGAAAGTTTGTTCCTGCCTAAAGAGTCCTGCGGTATCGCTCTCATTGCTTCTAAAATATATTTAGATTTAACCGCAAATGCAGCACCTTCAGTCTGATCTGGTTTTCCGCTGATGATACCAACCAGGTTACCATCATTATCAAGAACAGGTCCGCCACTATTACCAGGGTTAACTGCAATAGCTACCTGATATTGGGTGGTATCGCCCACAAAACCATTTTTAGAACTCACGTAACCTTCGCCCAATACTGCATCATCTTTCGGATAACCTAAAGTGTATACCATTTCGCCAATACTACTCGTATTACGTTTGATGGTATAAGGTATAGAAGATAAATTAGCAAAATTTTTATCGCTGATTTTTAAAATTGCGATATCGTTTTGCGGATCGGTATAAGTGGCTTTAACTTTGAACGATTCCCCTTTGCTATTCTGAACATAAAGAGAATCGGCACCGTTGATAATATGATAGTTGGTTAAAATATATCCGTTTGTGGAAATTGCGAAACCGGTACCACCAATACTATTTTGCACAACAGGTTTTCCTGCAGGAGTTACTGAATTATTAATTTTTCTGATTAGACTATTCTGAGTTTTAATTGCCTTGTTAACCTGATTGCTCAATAAAACCAATTGTTCTTTCTGTTTGCTATTGTGTTGGATAGAGTAAACAGAAACCAGCGATAACACCAAAAATGAAGCGGCTACTGCGATGGCAGATTTGTGCTTACGCCATAATTGCACCACTTTAGATGGATGAGGCCTCAATGCAGAAGCTAACGTTTCAACATCAATTTCAGCATGAATACTATTTAACTGATCTTTCAAACGCGATTGCGCTGCAAACATTTCCATAGATTCTAAAAAGAATTTATGCGAAACTACTTTATGATCTACAGACGCATCATTACGGCGCAAAGTTTCAAAAGCTTCAGTTTCCTGTGGATTAAGTTTACCTAAAAGATAATCTTCAATAATTGCATCTAACTCCAAATCGTTTCTCATTTCAATTATTATGGTTGAAAAAATATTTTCTTTAACCGCTGCAGGCACTTGTATTTTTGTGTTTTTGCATTATCGGTATTGGTATAACCAAACTTTTCGCAAATATCCTGCATGGACAAATTGTGGATATAAAAATCCTGAATAATGGTTTTACAGGGCTCGCCCAGATGATCTAAAGCAGATTGCATCTTAACGAATTGTAAATCCTTCTGCTCATGTTCCTCAACATCCTCTTCCACAATAAGCACATCTTCGTAATCCGTAATGTTACCGGCTTTCTTACTATTCTGACTTAATTTCTTAAGCCAAATTCGCCGACAAACTGAATAAATATACGTTTTGAGCTTACTACTTAGTTCAAAATTCCCCTCTTTAATCTTGTTATATAAAACTATTATCGCTTCCTGGTAAACATCTTTTGCATCATCTTCATCTCCATTGTTATTTAGGATGAACTGCAAAACCATTGCATAATATGCCTTGTATAACTTGTTAAGCGTATCTTCTGAGTTATTTAGTATACCTAAAATAACTTCTCTATCTGTTGGAACTGAACTCTTTAAACTGTTATTCACTCGTTAATACGTTTTTCTAAAAATAGTAACCCAATATTAGATAAAAAATTATTTATAGCCGCTATGAATGTTTAATACAATCTCAATCAAATCGGTAACCCAAAAAGCACTAAAAAAAAATATTTTTATTTTTTCGAAAATAGTCGGGTTACCTTTTTACCTTTGCGGCATTAACAAGAAAATTAATTACTTAAAAAAATTCAAAAATGAAAAATGCATTCAAATTAGGCTTTTTAGCTTTAGCTTTATCTTTATCAGTTGTTGCTTGTAACTCAGAAAAAAAAGCTGAAGGTACAGATACTTTAGGTGCTGATACTACTATCACTGCTGATACTACTGTTAAAGCTGATACTACTGTTGCTGATACAGTTGTTAAAACTGATACTACTGTTGTTAAACACTAGTCAATAGCTTAATTAAAATATAAAAAAGCTTCATTCCAGCAGGATTGAGGCTTTTTTTATTTTTTTTTATTTTTTCGGGTTACCTTTTCAGGTTTCCTGTATTAAGGGTAAATTAATTAATCACTAAAACGAAATTTCAAAATGAAAAATGCATTCAAATTAGGCTTCTTAGCTATCGCTTTATCTTTATCAGTTGTTGCTTGTAACTCAGAAAAAAAAGCTGAAGGTGCAGATACTTTAGGTGCTGATACTACAATCACTGCTGATACTACTGTTAAAGCTGATACTACTGTTGCTGATACAGTTGTTAAAACTGATACTACTGTTGTTAAACACTAGTTTCTAGTTTAATAGAAATATATAAAAAGCCTTGATTTTAATAAAATTGAGGCTTTTTTATTTTTAAATAATTTATTGGGTTACCTTTTCAATTTTTCAGTATAAAGGTTAAATTAATTAAACACCTAAAACAAAATTAAAATGAAAAATGCATTCAAATTAGGCTTTTTAGCTATCGCTTTATCTTTATCAGTTGCTGCTTGTAACTCAGAGAAAAAAGGCGAAAGTACTGATACTTTAGGCGCTGATACTACAATCACTGCTGATACAACTGTTAAAACTGATACTACTGTTGCTGATACAGTTGTTAAAACTGACACTACTGTTGTAAAAAACTAATTAGATTTAGAACAATATTTAAAGGCTTCAGAAATTCTGGAGCCTTTTTTTGTTATTTTGCTTTATAAGTTTTCGATCTCCCCTACTGCTTTAAAATTTATCTGATTTAAAACGTCTAAATCAATCATTTGTAGTAAATTTGCGGCAAAATTATAATCCGCATAATGAATTTAACATCGCTACAAGCAATCTCACCTGTTGATGGTCGTTACAGAAAGACCACAGAAAATTTAGCCAACTACTTTTCTGAGGAAGCTTTAATAAAATACCGTGTTTTTGTAGAAATTGAATATTTCATTTCTTTATGCGAAATTAATTTACCGGGTTTAGAAAAATTTGATAAAAATCTTTTCCCAAAACTCCGTCAGATACATGAAAATTTTTCGGAAGCAGATGCGTTAGAAATCAAAGAAACTGAAAAAGTAACCAATCACGACGTTAAAGCGGTTGAATACTTCATCAAATCTAAATTCGATGCGCTCTCCCTACAGGATTATAAAGAGTTTATCCATTTCGGTTTAACCTCTCAAGACATCAATAATACTGCTATTCCCTATTCCATTAAATTGGCGCTAAACGAAAGTTATTATCCAGCCATTGCTTCCTTAATTGAAAAAATAAATGGATTAGCTACTGAATGGAAAGATATTCCAATGTTGGCACATACGCATGGCCAACCTGCATCGCCAACTAAGTTAGGCAAAGAGTTTTTGGTTTTCGCAGAGCGGTTAGCGATACAAGTTGAAGCCTTGAAAGCTATACCAAACAGTGCCAAATTTGGCGGAGCAACCGGAAACTTCAACGCCCATCACATTGCTTATCCGCAAGTGAATTGGGTAGATTTTTCGAACAAACTCGTAAATGAAACTTTAGGATTAAGCAGGGCTCAACATACTACGCAAATTGAACATTATGATCAGTTCGCAGCACAATGTGATGCTTTGAAACGCATCAACAACATTATTATTGATTTAGATCGAGACATCTGGACCTACATATCTAAAAATTATTTCAAACAGAAAATCAAAGCTGGAGAAATTGGCTCATCGGCTATGCCACATAAGGTTAACCCAATTGATTTTGAAAATGCGGAAGGAAATGCCGGAATAGCGAACGCATTATTTGAATTTTTTGCAGCTAAACTTCCAATTTCAAGACTACAAAGAGACTTGACTGATTCTACGGTGCTGAGAAATATTGGTGTTCCATTTGGCCATACGCTTATTGCAATCAACTCCACTTTAAGGGGATTGAATAAAATCTTATTAAACGAAGCCGCTTTACATGCTGATTTAGATGATAACTGGGCGGTAGTTGCAGAGGCTATTCAAACTGTTTTACGTAGAGAAAACTTTCCAAATCCTTACGAGGCATTAAAAGAGTTAACCAGAACAAATTCAAAAATTAATGCAGTCAGTATTGCAGATTTTATCGAAGGTTTAGCAGTTTCAGAAGATGTTAAAGTTCAATTAAGAACCATCACACCTTTTAATTATACCGGCGTTTTTTAGGCGAATTAAATTGACGCTAAACAGACAGCAGGCAAAAGTTTTATTGGCGACTAATTGTTAATTTTGTTTATTCTAATTGATTAAGACATGACCATTAACGTATATACAGAACAAACTCCAAATCCAGCTACCATGAAATTCATGGTGAATAAGCTATTAATAAACGGAAGTGAAGATTTTGCAACAAAAGAAAGTGCGGAGCACTCTCCGTTCGCGAAGGAGTTATTTAAGTTCAACTTTGTTTCTGGTGTATTTTTCGCCAGCAACTTTGTAACCATTACTAAAACAGATGATGCAGACTGGGCAGATATCGAAGCTATTTTAAAGGAATTTGTTAAAGGTGCGGTGGAATCGGAACTAAAGATTAAAGAAGCGACTGCAGAAGAAGCTCCTGCATTTGAAGGTTCTGAAACTGAGATTAAAATCCAGCAAATTTTGCATGACTACGTTCGTCCTGCAGTAGAGCAAGATGGTGGTGCCATCACCTATAAATCTTTTGATGAAGGTGTGGTTACTGTTGAGTTACGTGGTTCTTGCAGTGGCTGTCCATCTTCTACAATTACCCTTAAATCAGGTATTCAAAACCTTTTACAAAGAATGGTTCCTGAAGTAACTGACGTTGTTTCGGAAGCACTATAATTGAGCATTTTTCATAGTTTATCAAAAAGAATGGCCCGCTGATTTAGCGGGCCATTCTTTTTTAATTCATTTTTTCTTGGTAATGTTCACCGTTGATCTTGTAGGAAAAAGCTAATTGTAGGAAGTTCTAATCTTCTTATCAAAAATATTTTTTAATTGCTTGAAGCATTTCATTTGTCAGTTTTCCATTGGTGGCGAGAATTTCCCGTTTGCTGAAGTATTCATCTCCACCAGAAAAATCAAAAACTTCTCCTCCGGCTTGTTGAACAATAAAACAACCCGCTGCGAAATCCCATTGCTGCAAATTATATTCAAAAAAAGCATCGAAGCGCCCACATGCTGTATAAACCAAATCAATGGCAGCAGCTCCGATACGACGAACACCATGACTCTTCTGCATCATTTCTTCCAATAGCTTTAAATATTGCGGTTGTTTATCGAACTGATAATATGGAAAACCCGTTGCCAATAAACTTGATTTCAAATCAGGATTAACCGAAACCCGTATTTCTTTTTTATTCAGAAAAGCTTTTCCACCCTTATAGGTGAAAAACATCTCGCCACGGTTAAGTTCATAAACAACCCCAATTACGGGCACGCCATCCTCATATAAGGCAACACTAATCCCGTAAGCCGGGATGCCATGAATAAAATTAGTTGTTCCATCCAGTGGATCAATGATCCATGTGAAATTTTTACCTTCTCTGCTGATCGTTTTTTCTTCGGTAATAAATCCAGCATCTGGGATAAGTTTTTCCAGGTTCTGGACAAGTTTCTGCTCTGCTGTTTTATCCACATACGAAACCATATCATTTAAACCCTTATACTCAATTTTACTGGCATCGAATTGCATTGATTCCTTACGGATAAAATTTCCGGTAAGTTTCACAATTGAGATTACCTTATTGCATAATAATTCGTAATTCATAGCTATTTAACAAAAACCTGGGGATGTTGTTGGAATTAATATGATTTTAGAGAGGATCTCAGGACGCTAAAGTATTCTTGTTTCTTAAGGCGTAGGCACTTAAGGCAATACCACCAATCACCAAAAAAGTTGAGATCATTTCAGCTTGTGTAAATGATAAGCCGAATACATGATATTTTGAATTTACGCGAATTAATTCAATACAGAAACGTTCGATGCCATTCAGGATCATGTAAATACCGAACATTAAACCTGGCGCCTTTATTTTATCGCGAATGCTCCATAAAAAAGCAAAAAACAGTAAACAAACAATTACTTCATAAATTGGCGTTGGGTAAACTCCCTGAGCAAGCTCATTACAAAATTTGCCTGTACAGTCGGGAATGGGAATGCCCTCGCCTACTACGTTATTTGGATATTTATAAGACCACAACCAATCTGGCAACCACGAAAATGGTTTTGGATTATTATTTACAATTCCCCAATCTCCATCGCCAGATAAATGACAGCCAATACGGCCCACTGCATAAGCCAACATCATTCCTGGTCCTCCAACATCAAGCATATGCAAAGGCTTAATTCCGTTTCTTTTGGCAATGATCAGCACTGCTGCACCACCACAAATTAAACCACCGTAAAATGTTAAGCCACTAAAAGATAGCAGTCGCTCTATCGGGTTCTGAACAAAATCATCCCAATATTCTAAATTATCGAAGAATTTTGCGCCTAAAAAGCCCCAAATTGCTGCCCAAACAATCAAATTACTCATGATCTGGTACGGATGTACAGTAACTTGGGTTTCTTTTGGCTTATCTAATTTATTTTTATCTTTTTCCTTATAATCCCAATAAGCAAACAAACCTGCAAAAAATAATCCACCTAACAAATTTCCTTTGGTTGACATTAAAATCGACTGTGCGTCGCTAACGAAAAGAGCATAATTTAGCATTGCATAAACCAATTTATAACCAATAATGAAGCCGAAAAGGGCATTCATGATGATCTCAGAAGTGGTGGCCGGTTTGCCGATAACGATAGTCTTCTTTATCGGATGAAGGACACCTAACGCTTCTTTACGTTTAAGTTCTTTTGTAAATGCCCAATAACCAGCAACAAATGCTATGGCTACAAACACGCCAAAAGTATTAAAGGGTAGCGGCAAATTAATGCCAAATAAATATTCTAAAAAATGCGAAACCGTAGGAAACATAAAAATTATTTGTTGCGAAGATAGGAAACAAAGGTTAAAGCTGAAAGCATTAAGATGATTGCCGGAAGACCGTAGATTAAAGGTTGAAGCAGAAAGGATACAAGCTTAAAATATGAAATTGCAGCTATGCGCTCAAGGCAAAATTATCAACAGCAAACCCGATAAGTTTAGCTTCCAAGCGAAGGCTAAATGGATTAGTGATGTGCGTAGGCAGTTTCCAATTCGGCAACTTCCACTTCACCATCGGCAGTCATTTCCATAAGCTTAACAGCTTTAAGTTCATTCACCATAATTGGATCATACTTAGCTCGTACCTTTACATAGTTTTTGGTAAAACCATGCATGTATCCCATTTTCTGATCAGCTTCAAAAAGTACTTCGGCATTGCTGCCAATTTGCGACTCATAGAATGCCCTTCTTTTCTTATCAGATAAAATATGTAGCATCTTGCTTCGTTCATTGCGTTGGCTACCAGGCACTACACCTTTCATTTCTGCAGCTACTGTTAATTCACGCTCAGAGTAAGTAAAAACATGCAGATAAGAAATATCCAGTTGATTTAAAAACTGATAGGTATCAAGAAAGTCCTCTTTCGTTTCGCCAGGAAAACCAACAATAACATCAACACCAATACAACAGTGTGGCATCACTTCTTTAATTTTAGCCACACGCTCAACATATAAATCTGTACGATATCTACGGCGCATCAAGCCTAAAATTTTATCAGAACCTGATTGTAAAGGAATATGGAAATGAGGAACAAAACGTTTCGAGGTAGATACAAACTCGATAATTTCATTGCTTAACAGGTTTGGCTCGATGGATGAAATTCGGATGCGTTCGATTCCTTCAACCTCGTCTAACGCTTTTACCAAATCGAAAAACTTATCTTCACGTTCCCCATTACGGATCCCGAAATCGCCAAGGTTTACACCGGTAAGCACAATTTCTTTAACACCGCTTTCCGCAATCATTTTAGCACGATTAACCACATTTTCAATGGTATCGCTACGGCTTGCACCACGAGCTAGAGGGATAGTACAATAAGTACAAGGGTAATCACAACCATCCTGAACTTTCAAAAAAGTACGTGTTCTATCTCCGATAGAGTAAGATGCAATAAAGTTATGATTTACTTTTTCAATGTTTTGCTGGTGAACAACAGCTTTCGGATTTTTAGTTAAATCGGTAATATATTCTACAATTCTAAATTTTTCCGCAGCACCTAAAACCATATCTACGCCTTCAATTTCGGCGATTTCCTGAGGTTTAAGTTGAGCGTAGCAACCAACAATGGTTACAAATGCATTTGGAGAATATTTAAGCGCTTCCTTAACTACCTTTCTGCATTTTTTATCAGCATGATCGGTAACTGAACAAGTATTAATCACATACACATCAGCCTGATCCTGAAATTCTACTACAGCATAACCTGCATCAGTAAATAATCTACCAATTGTGGAAGTTTCAGAAAAGTTTAACTTACAACCTAATGTATAAAATGCGACCTTTTTCATTGAGCCTGCAAAGATAGCAAAATTAGTTTTCAGTTAGCAGCTTTCGAGTTTTAGTCAGTTTGTAATTTGTAAATTTTCAGAATTTGAAGCCATTGCAAATAAAATCGTAATCAATAATAGATTATTTTTCATTCCAACGATAACTATCTTGTTCAAAGCCTGCCAAATCTAAAACCCGGCTAATCACAGTTCCAGCTACCTCTTCAATTGATTTTGGCAGACTATAAAATGAGGGATTGGCAGGACAAATAATGCCACCGGCTTCTGTAACGGCCTTCATGTTATTGATGTGAATTAAGCTAAACGGCGTATCACGAACAACAGCGATCAGTTTTCTGCGTTCTTTTAAAACCACATCTGCTGCTCTCGAAATTAAATCGTTAGATATTCCATGAGCAATTCTACCTAATGTTCCCATCGAACACGGCACAATAATCATGGTATCGTATTTAGCAGAACCAGATGCAAACGGTGCATTAAAATCATTCTTATGATAAAAAGTGAATTTTTTATAGTCGTTATAATTTTGATTACCAAGCTCAAACTGCCAAACTTCTTTTGCATTATCGCTCATCACTACGCCAACTGCTTCAATCTGATCTTTCAGCTTTTCTAATTGATCAAATAATACTTTTGCATAGACCGAACCACTAGCACCAGTTACAGCAACAATAACTTTCTTTTTATTCATAGCACAAAAATAGCTTTTATAAGTAGCATTATTAAAAACAAAAAAGGGCCAGAACAAAGTTCTGACCCTACATCTACCTATGAAAAACATACCCCCGAAAGGGTAAGAACAAATATATATAATTTTTTAAAAAAAGATAATGTAGAAGTGTTAAATCCATCAAATCGACCTATTTTTTCAAAATATAATTACAAACAGTTGATTTACAAACACTTAACACCAATAAAAAAACATTTATTATAAGTTGAATGGTATTAGAACTTAGCTTTTACCTAAAAATTGAACTAAAATGCTGCAGTTAAGTAGGTATAAACACCCTATTATCTTAGATAAATTCAATCTTTAAGGTAGAATTAATCTTACTTATAAACTTAATTTTGATTATTTACCGAGAGTTTTGACCGGATGCGGCATAGTGTTTCCAGACGCATGCATAGAAAAGAAGCTACATATTTAAGTGGAATACGATTAATAATATCAGGATAGGAATACAGGAAACGAAGATATCTGCTTTCTGCAGTCTGAAGCCTGGAGATATAAGCTCGTTCACAGGCGTGGAGGTAATGGATTTGAGTCATTTTTCGCCCAACATAGTTGGCAATATCGAAATTGTTGTATAAATGTCTTGACATTGCATGCGGAACTGCAATGGCAACAACATCTTCCAATGCCTGAACATAATCTTCAGTCGGCTGATCTTCCTCCCATAAGTTCCTGATATTTCCAATCAATTCGTGCTCCTTAGCTATCCATGTAGTAATCTCCGCATGCTCATCTTTCATGTAACCTCTGGCTACACCTTTCAATAAAAGGAATATGAACTTATTACGATGCAAAGGAGATGAAATGAATTTATTTTTCTTGAAAGCAACCGGAAACGTTTCCTTATTGATAATATTTTCGATCTCCGGGGAAAGGTCGTGAAAACTACGAAAAACAGATATAAGCGGAGAAAAACCTCCGTACTCAGACCATTTATCTTCTGGAAAAATTCTTTCGGGATTCATTTAATTTAATTTAGGGAACTGCAAGTAATTGATTGAGCCGTTAAATTAAATGATAATTGAATACTTTTTTAACAATAACCGTGAAGATAATGTTTTAATTTTTAGAACGAACAGTTTTAGTAAATTACTTCCTTTAGGAATGTCCGAAAAATTAATTTCTTGATTACCTTAAAATAAAATTAATCAAGTGGAGAAATGTTTGTAGCTACTAAACCGTTACTGCTTAATTCAATTTCAAATGAAACCCTGCTATCAAGGTCAATTGTTTCTGATAAACCCTCTAGCGTGAAACCAATGTCTTGACAATTTTCGTCGAGGATAACACCGCAATTATTTTCGATATCGATGCAGGATACAACTCCTACCCTATTTTGACCCATTTGGAATAAACAAATAAAACTTTGCAATTATACCAATATAAGTATAATTAAACATACAAAATTTAAATTTATTGAACAACTTTAAGCTCTAAAATAAATAATTTTTGTACCTTCTGGTTAACATAGTATCTTTTTTAAATAATTTTAACATGTTAGCACTGATAAAGTTACTAAATAAAATTACCGCTATTATGATATAAAATTTTTCAGAATTTATTATATTAGCATATACCTATTTAAAAGCGACGGCTTTTATCATCAATTGTTATAATAAACCCTCAAAATAAATTATTATGAACAATACATTTCACCAAATCGACGAAAAACCTGAGATCATAGAAGTTTCAGAGGAAAAAGATTGCAGATATTGGACAACCAGACTTGGAGTTACCACGGAAGTACTAAAATCTGCTATCAGAGCTACAAGATGCGTGACATTAAAAGATATAGCACGTTATTTTGACCAACATAACATTAAACACTTGTCTACCCATAGGTGATTATTTTTTCCTGCCATAAATTTCAGTTTGTGCCTTAAACCAAATTTTAATTGGCATCAGCTGTGTTGTGTCTAATCGCCATACCCAGTTTCCTTGCGCCTGGCCGGGTATATTCATTCGGGAATTCCCATCTAAGCCCAGCAAATCCTGAATTGGAAGAATAGCGGTTTTTGCTGAGGAGGAAAAGGTTAGGCGAATGATTTCGTGATGAAACTGGTTTTCGAGAAACGGATGAGCTAAGTATGCCTGTACCCTTTGCATGGTTTGCTCATCTATTTCATCTTTAAACAAACCTATCGAGGTGTTGTTATCATGCGTTCCAGAGTAGGCAATGCAATTGTTGGTTTCAAAATTATGAGGAATGTGCGGCGATATCACCATATCTGCGCCAAAAGCAAACTGCAACACTTTCATTCCAGGTAACATAAACTCATCTCTCAATTTTTCAACGTCGTCAGTTATCTCTCCCAAATCTTCAGCGATGAATGGCATATCAGGGAAATTGCCTTTAATAACTTTAAAAAAGCTGCTACCTGGTCCAATTTGCCAAGATCCGTTAATGGCATCACTATCTGCAGCTGGAACCTCCCAGAAAGACGAAAATGCCCGAAAATGATCTAAACGCAAAAGATCATACATTTCCATATTTTTCTTCAGCCGCCCAATCCACCATTCATAATTGCTATGTTTTAATATTTCCCAATTAAAAACCGGCATACCCCAAAGCTGGCCTTTTTCATTAAAATAATCTGGCGGAACACCTGCAACATGAGTTGGCTTCAGTTGATCATCCAATTTAAAAAGCTCGGGCCGCGACCAAACCTCTACAGAATCATAGTCCAGGTAAAAAGGCAAGTCACCAATAATACTTATATCATTTAGGTTAGCGTAATCCTTTAAATTATGCCACTGTTTAAAAAATACAAACTGTTGCCATTTAACCTCATTAATCTCATCATCAAATTTATTTCCGAAAGCTGAGATTGTTTTCGCATCGCGGAATTTAAAATCGTATGGCCAGTTATACCATTCCAGTTGCTGATGATGGTTTTTAATTGCCGTATACAAAGCAAAATCATCAAGCCATTCCTCTTCGGTTTCGCAAAATTGTCTGAAAGCGTCGACCAATTTTTTTGGTAAAAGTTTTTTAAAAGTTTGATAAGCCTGATGTAGGAATTTAGTTTTTGAACGCTCTACCGTTGTGAAACGAACTGTATTACTAAATGGAATTTCGGCGGTCTTCAAATCGGACTTTGCTAATAGGCCTTCGTCAGCTAGTTGTTGTAAATCAATCAATAAGATATTTCCCGCTTTTGAAGAATTACTCGAATACGGACTATGTCCATTACCCTTTTTTGTAGGATTAAGCGGTAAAAGTTGCCAGTATTTTTGATCAGTTTCACTCAAAAAATCAACAAATTCTCGTGCTTCCTTGCCAAAATCACCAATTCCATATGCAGAGGGTAATGAAGTAATGTGCATCAGAATTCCAGCACTTCTTTTGTTTTTTTTCTCTTTCAGTTCTATGATTCCGAGGTGAACATCCGTAAAGATTTGATTAATCAAAACTCCTTCATTCAGTACATCTTTTACACCATCCTTATCATCAAGGAGATTTTTCCAGGAGCTAGGCCAATCGCCCGGTAAAATAACCTGTGTGTTTAGCCAATCAAAATCCTCAATATTCTCTTTCGATGTAATTGATGCTAAACCTACAGGTACCACTACGACAATATATTTGTTGCGATACCTTCGAGCAAAGGCATAAATGTTCGATTGATAATCTCCAACTACCTTCAGCGGGATATATTCACCTGATGCAAAAACATCCTCGTTTTCTTTCCTTAATTTGAGTAGTTTTTTAGTGAGCCACAGTTTTATTCCGCCAGAATATCTTTCTTTCCATAGCTGATTTATGGCAGCGTCTGCTTTCAGAAAATTATTCCGACGTTTATAATCAACAGGTCTTCTATTATCTGGATCTACCAGGCTAAAATCCCATAATTCGGAGCCTTGGTACAAATCCGGAATACCCGGACAAGTGAATTTCAGTAGCAGCTGCGACAAGCTGTTTAGAATACCAAAATCGACAATATCAGCTAAAATGTGCGTTATTATTTGATAAGTATCTTCTTTTTCATTGATCAGCTGGCTCGCGAATTTTTTAACCAACTGCTCATATTCTTCGTTTGGCTCTGCCCAGTCTGATCTTTTCTTCGCCTCTCTAAGCGCCTTCTCAATATACAATTCCAGTCGGTTATGAAGATCATCATCGGGTTCTCCCGGCATTGGCATCGCACCTAAAATAGTCTGTAAAATTAAATAGGCATCATTATTATGAACGGACGTGAAAATATGATGAAGTTGTTTTGATTGTTTAATAGCCTTGATAAAATCATCAACCGCTGTTTTCCATTTTTCCGGTAGATCAGTAAGCACATTGATCCTTGCCCTAAAATCTTCACCCCTTTTGGTATCATGTGTAGCACTACCATTAAGAGAAAGCGGCCAATTTTGCTGCCGATTGATCATTTTATCATGAAAATCGTTTACACTTAAACCAAAAGCATCTGGTGAATCACCAACTTCTGAGTGGCCAATAAAGCGATTATAAGTAAACATCACCGTATCTTCCACGCCTTTCGCCATGAGTGGCCCTGTAAACTGCATCAATCGCTGATAAAAACTACTTAATGCCTGATTTTGATCAATGCTTCCTTTTATTGGCCTCTCAATGAAAATGCGTAGCAATATGGAAGCGACCTCTTTTAAATTTTGCTTTTCGCCAACCTTTTTTATAATGGTGGTTAGATTTTTTGCATCAACTTCGGGCAGTGGAAAAGTGTAATTATAATATCGGTAAACCGGCATTTGGATCAACATTTCGGCGATGCCTTGTTTAAACTTTTCTTCGCCCACTAAATTTAATTCAGCAGCCGGAACAAGTTTTAGTGAGAGGGATAATTGAAATAAATTATTTAATTCGCCCTGCATGTGCTCAAAGAGAATCGAACTCTTTTTAACCTCTATTAATTCGCTGGGATCAAGAACCTTACCTGTAACATCATTGTAAATCTGGTTAAACTTTTCCCGATTGTCCTGATTGGTGAATAAATTGTTTACCATCGCCAGAAAATCATAGCCTGTGTTTCCCTGCGCAGGCCAGTCTCCAGGCATCTGCTCATTTTTCTCTAATATTTTTTCTACTACGATATATACATTTTCGCCAACAGCTTCCCTCAGGCGATGTAGATAACCTTTTGGATCATAGAGTCCGTCAATATGATCAATACGCAAGCCCTGAAAAATACCTTTATCAATTAAATCTAATATGTACTGATGATAAAGATTGAAATTGTCTTCCTCCTGTATAGCCAGGCAAATGAGACTATTCACCGTAAAAAATCTACGGTAGTTAATTGCCTGATCGGTTTCTTTCCAGTTGCAAAGGCGATAATATTGTTCGTTTGCAATTTCTTTAACGAATTGCTTTTCTTTAATTTCCTTTAGGCTTTTATCTTTTAATTTCTTATTGGATGAAGATTTTAACGGCCAGTTTGAATCACCGTAATTTAAGTAGTATTCATTATCAACAGCCACTATTTTTAATTCATTTTTTTCGATTACCTGATCAAGGTCATCACCTAAAAATGGAACCATTAATTTTGCATTATCCTGAATAGTGATGTCAAAAAACGAAGAATACTCAGATTGATCTCCTTTCTTCAACACATCCATCAGCCATTCATTCTTTGGCGAAAAGGCCATATGGTTTGGAACAATATCTTGCAACCAGCTTATGCCTGATGAAGTCAGTGCTTTGGATATTTCGAATAACTCCGCTTCTGTACCAATTTCAGGATTTATGCGATGTGGATTAATCGTATCGTATCCATGCATACTGCTTTCAACTGCTTCGAATATTGGCGATGCATAAATGGTATCTACGCCAAGATTTTTAAGATATGGAATTATCTGTTTGAATGATTTGAAATTGAAATCTTTATGAAACTGAATTCGGTAGGTTGAGGTCGGTTTAAACATTTGAGCTAGTAAAAATTAGGATCGATTCTGGAGAAATAGTGATATTATTTTCGGTAAAAACCAAGGGATGATTACCTGATCCACCCCATTCTATTGCGGCAGAGTTTAATTGAAGTTCGTAATCCAATCCATTTAGGATTGGTAGCACTTGTTGCTGAGGAGAAAAATTCATCACACAATGCACCTGTTGACTGCCTTCCCATCGTTTGAGTATCAGGCAATTTTGTTCTTTAAAAACATCAACTTTTAATTGATTTCGGTTGAGTGTTGCAAGTGCCGTTAATGACTTTCGAAGTTTAATCAATGCGGTATAAAACTTCAGTATTAGCTGGTGTTTTTTTTCATTTAAGCTATTCCAGTTCAGTTTGGAACGATTGAAAGTGGCTTCAGCTTGCGGATCAGGCGTATCTTCTTCATGGTGGAAAGCTTCAAATTCTTTCTTACGCCCTTCTCTCACAGCCTCTATCAATTTTTCATCACCATGTGAAATAAAAAACTGAAAGGGATTAATTTCGCCATATTCCTCTCCCATAAAAATTAAAGGAAGATAGGGACCACAGAAAACAGCTCCAGCCAGGAGTTTCAGCATTTCGAAACTAACCAGCTTACTCGTTCGTTCACCAAGCATTCTATTGCCTACCTGATCATGGTTTTGAGAAAATACGATGAATTGTTTTCCTGCATTGCCTTTTGCTTCAATTCCAAACTTCTTTTGTCGGTGGGCAGAATATTGTCCATCATATACATAAGCATCAGTAAAAGCTTTCGCCAAATGTTCGATACCATTAAAATCAGCATAGTAACCTGTTTTTGCCTGACCAGATGTTACCCTCAAAGCATGGTGAAACTCGTCAATCCATTGCGCATCCATAGCATAACCGCCCTGTTTAAAGGGGTTAATGAATTTATTGTCATTTAAATCGAGTTCAACAATCAGGTGATGCTTTAGTCCTGTAAATCCTGAAAGCTGATTAACATATTTTTTAATCTCATGTAAAATATGGGTGGCGCTGAAATCTTTGATCGCATGAACAGCGTCAAGTCGCAGCGCATCAATATGAAAATCGCGGAACCACATCAGTACGTTTTCTATAAAATACTGTCTCACCGGATCACAATCAGCATCGTCGAAATTGATGGCATTTCCCCACGGCGTGTGGTACTGATCGGTGAAATAAGGGCCAAAATCATGAAAGTAATTTCCTTCAGGCCCCATGTGATTATATACCACATCTAGGATAACCGCTAAACCTTTTTTATGACAAGCATTCACCAAATGTTGTAAAGCTATTGGTCCGCCATAGCTGTTTTGTACGGCAAACGGAAAAACGCCATCGTAACCCCAGTTTCTATTGCCTGGAAATTGCGCAACCGGCATTAATTCTATAGCAGTAATTCCTAAATCGAGCAAATAATCCAGCTTTTCTTCTATAGATTTAAAATCGCCAGATGGTGAAAATGTGCCGGTATGCAGTTCATAAATGATATAGTTTTCTATCGGGATTCCCTTCCAGCTTTCATCTGTCCAAGGGAATGTTTTCAAATTTATTGCGGTTGAATTTCCGTCAACACCTTTTTCCTGAAATGCAGCGGCTGGGTCGGCCCGATTAAAGGATTCATTTTGTGAAAGAATTTGACCACCTTCGGAAAATTTTGATATCTCAAAACTATACTCATCTCCTTCCGCAATCTCATTGGTACTCAAAAACCAGTAACCGAAATCCTGTTTCAGCATTGGTAATTTCAATTTCTTGTTTACAAGGAACATAGATACCATCGCAGCATAGGGTGCCCAAAGCCAAACTTCGGCCTTTCCCGCACTTGAAAAGTTCAATCCAATCTTTCGCTCCCGGATGTTTATCTCCATCTGTGATTTAGGTTTTATTGAGTAAGCGAAAAACTGTCTATCTCTCTACCTTCGGCAGTTACAAAATCTATTTTAGCAAGGGTATTCTCGTCGGCTAATTCTACAATATGTTCCTTAAGTTCGGCAGATAATCTTTCAACATCTTCCATTTCGCCAATAACTATTTCTAGTTCTGCAGGCCCTTTTGCCCTAACCGCTTCTACTCTATTTCCTAAAAAAGATTTTAATTGACTGATCAGCTCTTCCATAATGTGATATTTACTATGAATAAGCGATAAATGGTAAAAAAAGTTTGGAAGATTTTAAAGTTGACCGTTTGATTAGATGGTGTGCTTTTAATCAAAAGCAATCATACAATTATTACGCACAAAAAAAGGCAGCTTAAAAAGCTGCCTTATAAAATATTTAATCGATTTTATTTTTGAGATGCCTCTGGCGCTTTACCAATCAGATCCATAAACTGATCTAACTTAGGCGTAATGATGATTTGCGTACGTCTGTTTTTAGCTTTTCCGGCTGGCGTTGAATTATCTGCAACAGGATTATATTCTCCTCTACCTCCAGCGGTTAAACGTTTCGGATCAACAGAATATTTGTTTTGCAATACCTGTACAACAGACGAAGCACGTAATGCACTTAAATCCCAGTTATTTCTAATGTTAGGTTGAGAAATCGGCACATTATCGGTGTTACCTTCAATCAACACGTCGTAGGTACTGTAATCCTGAATAATTTTAGCGATTTTGCTTAGCGTTTGGCCAGCTTTATCACTTACCTCAAATCCACCTGATTTATATAACATATTATCAGCTAACGAGATATAAACCACTCCCTTTAAAACCTGAACATCAACATCGCTCAACTCTTCCCTGCTCAATGAGCGGGTTAAGTTATTTGTTAACACCATATTAAGTGAATCACTTTTATTTTTTGCATTAACCAGCTGTTTGATGTATTTATTTGAACTGTTAATCTCATCAACCAATTTTGAAATGTTAACATTGCCCTGGTTACTTGAACTTAAACATTTGTTTAAAGCATCTTGTAATGCCGTAACATTAGCTTTCTCTGATGCAATTTGTTCTTCTAAACTTTTAACACGACTTGTTGCGCCGGTAAGTTCACGCTGGCTATCCTGATATTTATTACTCAACTCCTGATTTCTCTCTCTTAACTTAGCGTAGGTATCCTGAAGTTCTGTATATTTCTTATTGCTTACGCAACCAGAAATTAATACAATTGCCAGAAGTACTATTGGAAATGATTTGTATAATTTCATAATATTATTTTTTAGATTAAACGTTTAACAAATTCCTTGCCGTAATGTTTCGAAGGGCCTCTACAGGTATTTAAAGCCTACAAATTCAATCAAGCCAGAACGCTAAGTTTGCCTATAAGATGTTTTGGTTCAAAATGCTTCTTTATTTTTTGACTGGCAAATCCATATACACATTGTCTGTATTTGAACTATGCAAAATATTTTACTTCTAACGCTTAATTAAAAGAAGAAATTGATACTTAGAATTCGATATACCAATAAATCTGATTATATTTTTAAAAAAATCATTGTTTTATGCACCGATTATCGTTATTTTGCAGCTTTATTGATACAAATGGCTTTTTTTACTACTTGAAGTTAAAAATAGCCTCATATTAAAGTTAACAATCTCCTTATGATTAAGCTTTTTATTGGTGGTCTTGCAGACAATATTCAGGAAATGGATTTGGCAATTTTTGTCAGCTTACATGGAAAGATTGAAACCATTAAGGTGGTAAGAGATCGGGCTACCGGAAAATGTAAAGGTTACGCATTTATAGAAGTAATTAATCAAGCCGATGCCAGCAACATAATTTCTATGTTAAATGGTGAAACCTTTAAAGGCAACGTGATTACCGTTAAACAAAGCGCAGAAGAAGCACCCAAAAAAGTGTTTAAGCCAAAGCCTTCGGGATCTCAACCACCAAAAAGCAAACGCCCTAGGGTGCAGCGTTAATTCTAAACTAGAAAATGTTTTGCAGCTTGAGAACAGCCATCAGCTTTATTTTCTGTTAATTGCTTTTTAAAACATCCTGCTGAGCAATCAGGATGAAATTATAATCCAAGTCCTTTTAAGTCTTCTAAATCACCGTTAACCGAGCAGCGACGAACCGTCTCCGGTTTCTACTACATAAGCCTCTACATTCAAATTGAATGTATTTTGGTAAGCTATGGTGATTTTATCGATTAATGTTTCTATCTGTTCGTCCTTTACAATATTAATGGTGCAACCACCAAATCCGCCCCCCATCATCCTGGCGCCTATTACACCATCAAAATCTCTCACAAAATCAACTAAGAAATCGAGTTCTTTACAACTTACTTCATAATCCTTACTCAAGCCTTCATGCGTGGCAAACATCAATTTACCTAAAGCAGTCAAATCACCATTTGCCAGTTGATCAGCAGCTTTAATCACCCTTGCAATCTCCTGAACAACAAAAGTACATTTCCGATAAACCTCCATATCTTTGGCCTTAACGTACTTTTCAAGCATTTCCAAACTTACATCACGCAAACTATTAACTTCAGGTTCATATTCTTTAATCCAGGCTACGCCTTGTTCACATTGTGATCTTCTTTCGTTGTAAGCCGAATCTGCAAGTGAATGTTTTACATTTGTATTCAACAGCACAAGCCTGTAACCATCCAGTTTTAACGGAATATATTCGTATTTCATAGAACGGCAGTCTAACATCATTGCCTGATCTTTTTTTCCAAAAACCGAGGCAAACTGATCCATAATGCCACAGTTTACGCCCGCAAATTCATGTTCTGCCTTTTGCGAAATCAGCGCCAAATCCATCTGTGAAATACCAAGATTGTTTAAGTGGTTAATAGCAAAAGCGGTTGCACATTCCAATGCTGCCGACGATGACAAGCCTGCGCCCAAAGGCACGTTCCCATCCAGATACAAATTGAAACCCGAAAATTCAAAACCCCTCTTCTTGATCTGATCAGCAACGCCTAAAATATAATTTGCCCAACTTTTATCTGATTTTTCAATCTGATCAATTGAAGCAACATGTTTTTGCTGATAGCTTTCAGCGTAGAGATGTATTTCCTGGTCATCGCGTTGCGAAACTGCCACGTAGATGGCTTTGTTTATCGCAGCCGGCATAACGAAGCCATTATTGTAATCGGTATGCTCACCAATAATGTTAATTCTTCCCGGCGATTTTACTAAAACAGGCTCCGTTTGAAAAATTTTTCTAAACGAAGATTTTAATGTTTGTATATCCATAATTACATAATGTTGCCCCTACTAACTTTGATCTAAAGGTATTGGCAAACCTATCGATAAATTATTAATTGTCAAAAAGACAATTAATAATTTATATATTAATTTCTATTTTCGTAGAAAATTAAGGATCTTCAAAAGCCAAATCGAACAAAATGATAGAATATTCTGGTCAACCACATTATCTCCTTGCTGTAGATTGCATTGTGTTTGGTTTTGACGGAGAGCATTTAAAAATTTTGCTGGTTAAAAGAGGTTTGGAGCCAGAAATAAATAAATGGAGTTTAATCGGTGGTTTCGTGGGGGCTAACGAAAGTCCGGATGATGCTGCAAACCGGGTTTTAAAAAAGAATACGGGTTTAGAAGGCATTTACCTGGAACAACTTCAAATTTACGGCGAACCCAACCGCGATCCGATTGAAAGAACATTATCTGTTGGGTATTTTGCTTTGATCGACATTCATAAATATCAGACACAGATAAATGATGATTATCATGCTGAATGGTTTCTGATTAACGACCGGCCAAAACTCATCTTTGATCATGATCAAATGGTTAGCGATGCCAGGAAAAAACTCCGGTATAAAGCAGCATTACATCCCATTTTATTTGAAATGTTGCCTAAGAAATTCACCATCCCCCAGTTGCAGATCCTGTTTGAAGAAGTGAACGATACCAAAATCGACACCCGCAATTTCAGCAGAAAAATCGGTTCAACAGGGTTATTAATTAAGCTGGCAGAAAAGGATAAATCGGGTTCTAAGAAAGGCGCATTTTATTTCAAAGTTGATAAAAAGAAATACAACGCTAACTTTCAAGCTTTTCTGAATCTTATTCCCAATTTAAAACCCTAACGAAAACAGCGCAATTTTAATCTCAATTTAAGATGAGATTCCTATTTTTGTTAGATGCTGCGAATCGGGATAGCTGAAGATGATATCAAAATTGCTGATCTTTTAAAATCGGCGCTGGAAGAAAACGGCTATCAAGTATCTACTGTATTTAATGGAATAGATGCACTGGAACAATTTGCCAATAAGGAATTCAATTTGCTGATTATTGATATTATGATGCCCGGTTTAAACGGCATCCAATTGTGTAAACGTCTTCGCGAAATTGATAGTCAGACACCTATCCTGATGCTTACCGCTTTGGGAACCGTAGATGATAAGGTAACAGGCCTGGAGGCAGGAGCTGATGATTACCTGGTAAAACCTTTCCATTTAAAAGAACTACTTGCCCGTGTTTCAGCGCTGTTAAGAAGACAATCTCCAGTAATAAGCAAACCCAATCATCAACTTTGTTTTGAAGATCTGGTTCTGGACACACACAGCAAAGAAGTATTCAGAGCGGGCAAAAACATCGAGCTTAGTGCAAAAGAGTTTATTTTGCTGGAACTTTTTCTGCGCAACCCCAACCGTTTGCTTTCAAGACAATACATTGCTGAACACGCCTGGGATATCCATTTCGATACCGGCACCAATGTAATTGATGTTTACATTAACTTTCTCCGTAAAAAAATAGATAAAGGCTTTGACAGGAAGCTTATCCATACCAAAATCAATATGGGTTATATCCTAAAATAATGAAAATAAAAGATCGCATTGCACTCTATTTTACACTGATAAGCACTTCGATGCTTTTCGCTGTGCTTTGTGTGGTTTATTTTACCTTCATGAAATTTCTGGAGGCCGATTTTTTTGAACGCTTAACCGATCGAACAATGGTTACGGCAAAGCTTTATCTTGAAGCCGATGAAATTAGCCGTGATGCGTTGAATGATGTTCGCCACAAGTATTTGCAAAAGCTTAACGGCGAGGTAACCAGAATTTACGATTATAAAAACCGGGCAACTTTTATCGGAGATACAACCCAATACTGGACGAAAGCAACAATAGAACAGGTTAGAAAGCGCAAACAGATTAAATATACGGATGGTGAACGACAGGTTGTAGGTATTTATTACAAAGATAACCAAGGCGATTTCATCATTTTGGCTTCAGCATCCGATCAGGGATCGCACAATAGATTAACGAAACTGCTTAAAATTATGGTTTTCGTGTTTATCATCATCTCGCTGGTTGTGTTGATTTTGAGCAGGTGGATAGCCGAAAAAATGTTAAAGCCGCTCAAAAAATTCATGCTGGAGGTAAAGCAGATTGGCTCTGAAAATATGGAGTTCAGAGTGGAGGAAACTGATACGAAGGATGAAATTAACCTCATCGCCAAAAGTTTTAATCACTTAATGAATGAACTGGAACAAGCTTTTATCCTTCAGAAAACATTTGTGGCAAATGCCTCTCACGAATTAAGAACGCCGGTAACGAGAATAATGATGGCTACTGAACTGGCTTTATCAAAAAATCGTGATGCGGAAGCTTATCAAAAGGTAATCTATTCCATATTAGACGACGCCGAGAAGATGGATCATATTATTACTGGTTTACTTACCCTGGCTAAGATGGATATGGAATTGCTAAACGCTCAGCTCTCTCCTATCCGGTTAGATCAATTGTTGTTCAAAATTCAGGCAGAATGGAAACAGCGTAAAAACCTTGATGTAGAAATTGTAAATGATTTATCGGAAGTCAATCCGCAGGTTTTAGCCAACGAAATTCTCCTGCAAATTGTACTGGATAATATTTTCTCTAACGCTTTCAAGTTTTCTAACCAACAAAGTGTAATATGTAAATTGGAGCAGTCTGACGAAGATTTTGTGATTGAAATAATTGATCAGGGTCCCGGAATTCCGCTGATGGAACAGGAGGAAGTTTTTAAACCCTTTTATTCCCGATCAGCTGATATAGGTCAGACAGGAGAAGGAATGGGATTGTACATGGCCCAAAAAATCATCGTTTTGTTTAAGGGCAAAATAGAAATATCATCAACTGAGTTAAATAAAAGCATGATCTCAGTGTATATCCCTCAATTTAATCCGCTTTTAATTTCCAATTAATTCGCATTTAATTCGGCAAGAATAGCTTTGCCGTATGACCAGAATTAGTAAGTTGGTATTGTTACTCTTAACAATTTCGATAAAAACAACTTTTGCGCAAAGCGATTCCACCACATTAGATTTAAAGCAAGCTGAAATTCTTTTTTTAAAGAATAATTTCGATTTACTCGCCAGTAACTATCAGATTGATCAGGCAAAGGCTGAAGTGATCACGGCTAAACTTTTTGATAATCCGGAACTGGAATATGAAAACCTCTTCTATAATCACGAAACCAAAAAATTTCTGCAAACCTCTTATGCTTACGGCCAGTACGCAGGTTCTATTTCGCAGCTTATTAAGCTTGCCGGAAAGCGAAATAAGAATATAAAACTGGCGCAAACAGGCGTTAAATTGGCCGAACTGGAATATTTCGATTTGATGCGCACACTGAAATTTGAACTGCGCAACACCTTTTACAAAGCATACTTCGCCACTCAATCTGTTCAGGTTTATAATGATCAGGTCAAATCAACCGAAAGCTTGCTAAAGGCTTATGAAATTCAGCTGAAGGCTGGGAACATTGCCTTAAAAGACGTGATCCGAATCAAATCTTTAATCATCAGTTTAAAAGCAGAACAGGCAAATCTTTTGAATGATTTAGAAGATCACTACAAAGATTTAAGATTGTTATGCGGACTGGAGCCTTCTGCAAATCTAAAGTTGACTGTCGCAGAAAGTAAAGCAACTGCCGTAGATCAAATTCCCTATGCAAGGCTACTCGATTCTGCAAGAACCAACCGGGCAGACTTAAAGCTTGCAAAAACAGATTTGGAGTACAATGAACTGAACTTAAAACTGCAAAAGGCAATGGCCATTCCTGATGTTGAAATTTCTCTGGCATACGATTTAAAAGGAAATTATCCGGAGAAATACACCGGTATCGGCCTGAAAATCCCAATTCCACTTTTTAACCGAAACCAGGGCGAAATTAAAAAAGCCAAGGTTGGTATTGATGCTGCTAGTTCAAACATCAAAAAACAAGAAATCATATTGTCGAACGAGGTTTTTAACAGTTATCGCACTGCGATGAGGAATGAAAAGCTTTTTTCAGAGATCGATCCTTCCTTCAATGATGACTTTAATAAAATTATCAACGGGCTGATTAAAAACTTTAGAGAGCGGAACATCAGCCTGATTGAGTTTCTCGACTTATACGAATCGTATAAAGAAAATATCCTTCAAATCAACAACCTCCAGTTCGAAAGAATGAACGCTAGAGAAGAATTAAACTACGTAACCGGAACAAACATCTTCAAATAATTAATATGCATACTATCCATAACAACATTATAAAAGGATTAATTCTCACCTCAATAGTTTTCGGCATTGGCTGTAGCAACAATAAGGTAGAAACACCAACTGAAAAATTCTCGATTACCGATTCGTTGTTGAGCAGGTTGATTATTGATACCGTACAGCAAGCTAACGGGAAGGCTGACATTATTTTCTCTGCTAAAATTTCGGCAAATGAAGATCGGAAATCAGAACTTTTCCCGATGGTAAGCGGATCCGTAAATCGTGTAAATGTTCGTTTAGGCGATCAGGTTCAGGCCGGGCAAACACTGGCAACAGTAAATAGTGCTGAAATGGCTGGATTTGATAAAGAAGTAATTGCCGCAAATGCTGAACTTAAAACCGCTGATAGAATTTTAAAACAAGCCGAGCAGCTTTTCGAAAGTGGTTTATCATCAGCAAGAGAGCTGGAAGAAGCGAAAAACGAATATCAGATAAAAAAAGCCGAGCTAAAAAGAGCCAATTCAGTTTTAAAAATTAACGGTGGTAGCAGCACAGGATTATACGCCATAAAATCACCGCTAAATGGATTTGTGATCGAGAAAAACGTAAATGATAACATGCAGTTACGAGGCGACAATGATAAGAGTTTGTTCACCGTCGCCGATCTTTCAAATGTTTGGGCAATGATTAACATCTATGAATCAGATATCTCCAGGGTTAAACCAGGCGATGAAGTTAATTTATCTACTTTGTCTTATCCGGAACAAATTTTCAAAGGAAGAATAGATAAAATTTACAACCTGATTGATCAGGACAGCAAAGTAATGAATGCCCGTGTGGTGATTTCAAATCCTGATTTTTTGTTAAAGCCAGGCATGTTGGGTACGGTTAAGGTTTCTGCAAGCTCTGGCGTTAATTTGCCTGTGGTAAATGCCAGAGCCGTCATTTTTGACGAAAACAAAAACTATGTGCTTCTATTAGACAAAAACAACAAGGTTAGGATTCAGGAAATAGAAATCGGCCGTAAAACCGCTGATGGAATTTTCATTAGTAAAGGTGTTGAAGCTGGAGATCGGGTGATCGCATCGAAACAGGTTTTCTTATTTGAGAACTTAAAAACGCAGTAAATCCCTTTCATCTACTAGATTTTATATCATGAATAATTTCATCAAAAGCATTATCGGCTTTGCGCTGAAGAATAAATATTTCATCTTTTTTGCCACTTTCATTCTCATTTTAGCGGGTTACTTAAGTTTTAAAAGCACAACTATTGATGCTTTTCCGGATGTAACCAATACCAATATCACCATCATTACGCAGTGGCCGGGCAGAAGTGCCGAAGAGGTGGAGAAATTCGTAAGCCGCCCGCTTGAAATTGCCATGAACCCTACCGAAAAAAGAACCAGCATCCGTTCTTCTTCGCTATTTGGATTGTCGATTGTAAAAGTAAGTTTTGAAGATGATGTTGATTATGCCGAAGCCCGGGTACAGGTAAACAACCACCTCGATGAAGCTGATTTACCTGAAGGCATTCAGCCAGAAGTACAACCACCCTATGGCCCTACCGGAGAAATTTTCCGCTATACGTTAAGCAGCGATCAAAAATCGGTTCGTGAACTTAAAACCTTGCAGGATTGGGTCATCCAACGCGAATTGCTATCCGTTTCTGGCATTGCCGATGTAGTAAGTTTCGGTGGCGAGGTAAAAACCTATCAAATCACTGTTGATCCGCAAAAATCGATTCAATATGGCGTTACCGCTAATGAACTTTTCGAAGCCGTATCAAAGAGCAACATTAATGTAGGTGGCGATGTTATTGTTCAAAGTGGGCAGGCTTATGTGGTACGTGGAATTGGTGTGCTCAACAACATTGATGAGATTAGAAATGTGGTGGTAGACAATGTAAACGGAACACCAATCTATGTTAAAACCATTGCAGAGGTGGCCGAATCAGCCTTGCCAAGATTAGGTCAGGTGGGCCGAGATCATGATCCTGACGTGGTTGAAGGCATTGTTGTAATGCGAAAAGGTGGCAACCCGAGTGAAGTGATTGCCCGTTTGAAAGAAAAAATAGAAGTGATAAATAACAGCATCTTGCCTGATGATGTTAAGATAAAACCATTTTACGACCGTGAGGATTTAGTGAATTATTCCGTTCATACGGTGATGGGTAATATGCTTGAGGGGATTTTATTCGTCACCTTGATCGTATTCCTTTTTATGGCTGATTGGCGCACCACACTAATCGTATCCATCATTATTCCACTGGCACTTCTGTTTGCATTCATCTGTTTGAAATTAAAAGGGATGCCGGCGAATCTATTATCTATGGGTGCGATAGATTTTGGAATTATCATTGATGGTGCGGTCGTGATGGTGGAAGGAATCTTCGTAACCCTGGATATGAAGGCCAAAAAGCTGGGAATGGACCGTTTCAATAAAATGAGCAAGCTTGGCTTTATAAAAAAAGCCTGCATGGAAAACGGGAAAGGAATTCTTTTTGCGAAACTGATTATCATCACCGGTTTACTGCCGATTTTTACTTTCGAAAAAGTAGAAGGGAAAATGTTCTCTCCCCTGGCCTGGACACTAAGTTTTGCACTTCTTGGTGCCTTAATTTTAACTTTTACGCTGGTACCGGCAATGGCCAGTGTTTTGTTAAAGAAGAATGTTAAGGAGAAACACAATGTTTTTCTCGAATGGATGACCAAGGTTACACTTAAGTTTTACGACATCTGTTTCAAAAGAAAAAGAACTGTATTTTTCATATCAATCATCATATTGGTTACGGGTGCATTTAGTTTTAAATTTTTAGGAACTGAATTTTTACCAAGTCTGGATGAAGGCTCAATTTACGTTCGGGCGACTGGTCCGCTAAGCATCTCGTTAGATGAAACCAAAAAACTTTCGAACGATATGCGGAAGATCTTTTTGAGTTTTGAAGAGGTGAAGCAGGTAATGTCGCAAACCGGTCGCCCAAATGATGGAACCGATGCAACAGGTTTTTACAATATGGAATTCCATGTAGATATTTATCCACGCAAAGAATGGAAGCGTAAACAAAGCAAAGAACAACTGATTGAACGCATGCAGGAAAAACTCAAAAGTTTCCCTGGCATCAGTCTAAATTTCTCTCAACCTATTTCCGATAACGTCGAGGAAGCGGTTTCGGGTGTTAAGGGTTCTATTGTGGTTAAAATGTTTGGCGAAAACTTCGAATTTATTGAGCAGGAAGAAGAAAAAATTGAAAAGATTTTGAAAACTGTTGATGGTATTGAAGACCTGGGGATTTTAAGAAATCTCGGACAGCCAGAATTACAAATTAACCTCGATCAGAAAAAAATGGCACTTTATGGTGTGAGCACAGCTGATGCGAATGCCGTAATTGAAATGGCCATTGGTGGTAAAGCAGCTACACAGATTTATGAAGGCGAAAGAAAGTTTGATCTGATCATCCGCTATCCTGAAGATTTCAGGAATGATGAAAGTTCCATCAGCAAACTGCGCATCCCCACTTTATCGGGTTCAAATGTGCAATTGGGAGAAATTTCAAGCATTAGAAAAATTACGGGCCCGAGTATGATTTACCGTGATAAACACAAGCGTTATGGGGCAATTAAATTTTCAATCCGTGGTAGAGATATGGGCAGCGTCATTGCCGAAGCACAACAAAAAGTAAATGCACAAATAAAACTTCCAAAAGAGTACAAATTAGAATGGGCAGGAGATTTCGAAAATCAACAACGAGCCATTTCCCGATTATCACAAGCCGTTCCAGTGAGTTTGTTGTTAATCTTCTTCATTCTATTTGTGCTTTTTGGAAATATCAGAGATGCCTTATTGGTGTTAAACAATGTTCCCTTTGCGATGATTGGTGGAATTTTGGCGCTGCTTATTGCTGGCGTAAACTTTAATATTTCGGCAGGTATTGGCTTTATTGCACTGTTCGGAATCTGTGTTCAAAATGGTGTAATTTTGATTACCAGATTTAAAACGAATATTGCAGAATTGAAACACCACGAGACATGGACTTTCACCGATGCCATGCGTGATGGAATTGCCAGCAGATTCAGGCCCGTATTAATGACGGCGCTGATGGCTGCTATAGGTTTAATGCCGGCAGCACTATCAACCGGAATTGGTTCAGAAGCATCAAAACCCTTAGCAATAGTGGTTATTGGTGGCTTGATTACCAATACGCTATTTAACCTTTTTGTTTATCCGATTGTATTTTACTGGTCGTATAATAAAAAAGTGCAAAAAATTAACCCGGCACAAGCTTAAAAACAAAGCCTTTCGATTTTCGAAAGGCTTCGTTGTTTAATTAAAATAATTTCTCCTGCGGAGGTTTAGTTCCTGCCAAACGAAGATAAACAGTTGTTTGACCGCGGTGATGTGTTTGATGTTCAAAACCTTTTTCGAAAGCGGCCTCCCTTGAAAGTTCAAAACGATCAAATAGTTTTACCTTTTCATTTAACTGGGCTGCGTTTAATTTTTTAAGGGCTGCAATTACAAAATCATAACTATCCAATACATTTTTAGTTACTGCGGCCTTTGTTTTTTCGCTGGTTTTCTCTAACTGATCCATTCCTGCAGGTGTTTTATCACCTAAAGCTGCTGCTGTAAAAACGTAATTATCTGCACCCAGGTGAAGCATTTGTTCTGCAAATGATCGCATTTCAGGGGTAGGTTTCAACGCGTAACCTTTTTCAGGCATGGCTTCTAAATATTCTTTAGTGTAAGCCTTTGCCCGCTCCCATTCTTTCACTACATCAGCAGGAGTAGTTTGTGCCTTCGTTGTATTAAATACAGCCATCAGCACCAATAAACTGGTTAATAATCTTATTGTTTTCATATCATTTGGTTTTATCAACGTAAAAATAACAATAAGAATCGATTATAATTGCTGCATGTTTCCGTAAGAAAATGGCTGGAAACAAAAAAAGAGTTTGACATGCAAACTCTTTTAAATTAACTCAATTTCCAATCTGGTCGTTCGAAATGGCAGGTATAACCATACGGAACCTTTTGCAGGTAATCCTGATGGTCCTCTTCCGCATTCCAAAAATCACCAGCAGGCACCACTTCCGTTACAAACTTGCCTGGCCACTTGCCAGAATTTTCCAATTCCTCAATTAATTCCAGTGCTGTATTTTTTTGCTCCTCATTCAGGTAAAAAATGGCTGAGCGATAAGACGTTCCAACGTCATTACCCTGGCGGTTTTTTGTTGTAGGATCATGAATCTGAAAGAAATACTCCAGTAATTTGCGATACGATAATTCTTCAGGATTGAACTCAATCTCAATTCCTTCAGCATGTGTGCCGTGGTTGCGATAAGTGGCATTTGGAACATCGCCACCGGTGTAGCCTACAACAGTTGAAATTACACCAGGCTGGTGACGAATTAATTCTTCAACACCCCAGAAGCAGCCGCCAGCTAAAATTGCTTTTTCAGTACTCATATTTATGTGTTTTATTTTTTGAATTTATTTTTTTTACAATATTGAACGGATTAAACCACCTTCTACCCTTATGGCAGCGCCATTTGTTCCCGAAGCCAGTGGACTAACGTAATAAGTTACAGCGTTGGCAATTTCACTAACATCTAAAAACCGTTGAATTAGTGAAGTTGGTCGCATATTTTTGAAGAAATCTTCTTCCACTTCAGCAATGCTGATATTTCCTTTCTTGGCTAAATCTTCAATAAAACCTCCAACACCTTTTGATTTTGTTGGTCCCGGTAAAATTGAATTCACCGTTACATTTGTGCCTTTACTTAACTCTGCTAAACCCCTGCTCACGCCGAGTTGGGCAGTTTTGGTCATTCCATAATGAATCATTTCATCGGGTATAAAAACTGCAGATTCACTGGAAATGAAAATGATCCTCCCCCAATTCTTGGCTAACATTTTCGGAAACAAAGACCGCGATAAGCGAATACCACTCATTACATTAACCTCAAAAAAACGAAACCAATCTTCATCACTAATCTCTTCAAAGGCTTTCGGCTCGAAAATACCGGCATTGTTAACCAGAATATCTACATCAGGTAAACTTTCAATGAGTTTGTTTACTTCTTCTGCTTTTGCGAAATCGGCTGCAATTCCAGTAACAGCATCATTTCCTGTATCTTTTTTCAATTGCTCAATAGCGGTGTCTATCGTTTCCTGCGATCGTCCGTTGATAATTACATGTGCCCCCTCTTTCAGTAAACTTTCGGCAATTGCATATCCTATCCCAGCAGTTGATCCGCTGATGAAAGCAGTTTTATTTTTTAATTGTAAATCCATTTTAGCTTTTATCTTTTAGATATGTAATGATAACAAATCCTTGATTGATCTGTTTATCAGAAAAAGCATACAGATGTAAAAATTAACCTGATGGATTGACTAATGATGCAAATGATATTCGGCGAAGAGTGCTGAAGACAATGTTTTTATATCACTCAATTTATGACTGAGTAGATCAGATTTTTTTCCATCATTTAACTCGAGAGAACTATCACTCACTGATTCTCCGGGCAGAATCGATTTTTCGAGTTTTAAATTCCCTATGATCGGGATGATTAAGTCGTTTTCGCTATTGATATCAAGTCTTTCTCCTGCCAAATAAATGGAGGTGATCATGGCATTGATTTTATAAATAATTACCTGAACCTCATACAAATATTGAAGATTAAGACTCGATTGCCAGGGCTCCTGACTTGCAGATTCAATGGATTCTGATAAAGCAGAAAGACTCAAATTAGCGTTTTTCCGAGCCATCCTGGCCATATTTTCGTTATGCATTTTATGCTGATCTGCAGTGATCAAAAAATATTTCAAACTTCCATTTGCAGCTTCCTTAATTTTCTGGTGCATTTGTTTGCTATCCCAAATCGGGAAAAGATAAGTGGCAAGAATTGCAATGCCACAACCAATCAATGTGAATATTATCCTATCGTGAACAATATGATCAAAATGACCATGGTAACTGCCTAAAGTCAGAATTACGGCTGGGGTAATAAACATCACACTAATGGTGTAATTAATTCTATTAAAAGCATAAAAGCCAAGTAAACAAATCGCAGAAATGCTCAACAATATCGCAGGGCTTTTAACCAGATAGATAAGCAATAAGCCGATGGCAACGCCACCTAAACTTCCTTTTAACCGCTGAAAATTCCTTTTCCAGGTGATGGAGAATTTGGGTCTTGCCACGATTACTAAAGTGAGGAATAACCAGTAACTGTATCTGCTGGTTTCTAACTGATTAATCAGCAGGAAGCCGAAAAGAAAACAAATTGCCATTCGAAGTGAAAATCTGAAGATTGGCGATTTTAAACCCAAATGGTCTTTAAGTGAAAGGCGATCTGAGCTTACAAAGAGTGGATATTCGATGACCTCTTTTGATTGTACATGTTGCTGATCATTAATCTCACTCTTCCGGATAGCCATAATAATCTGCGTAATTTCATCAATATTAGAAATTACACTTCCGATAAATTCCTTTTGTTCCACGTTCAAGTGATCCATCTCTGAGATCAATTCTTTTTGATCGGCAATGAATGATGAATTTATTTTTGACTTTGACTCGATATTTTTGACGGTTCGAACATGCCTGCCAAGATCTTCAATTTCTTCGGCCAGGATCCGAATTAAATCGGCAATGAGCGCCAAACTTTTGCCTCCAGATAAAGACTTCTGGATAGATTCATAATCGAAATGAACTGCGTTAAGTTGTTCGTAAAGATCAATTAACAAGCCAGCCCGTTCCAATAAAATTTTGCCCTTCTTATTGTCAGGATCCATGGCATAGCGATCTGTTAACAATAAACTTCGAATTAATTCATGCTTTTGATTTACCTGAATGTGCAGTTTAATAATCTCCCTTTGCTGATGATCTAACGGAATTTTAGGATCATAATTTTTGGCCTTTGCCTTTAAAAATGCTGCACTGGCCAGCAAACATTCAAAAATAGCATGATTTAAGGAACGATACGGACGGATTAAAGTTTGAATAACGCTAACTAAATAATACCAGACGCCGCCAATTAACATGTAGCCACTAAAATAAAGCGGCCGGGCCGGATGTAATCCCATCACGAAAGTGCAAACAATTAGCGCCATGGTTCCAATCAAACTCATTTTTTGCCCATATACGGCAAACATGGAAAAAAGAAAAGCCAGCAAAGTAATTATTAAGGCTGACCAGATTTTATTATCCAATATTTGAGAAACCAGAAACGTAGTGCAAAAGAAAATTGCGATGCTAATCAGTGCATTCTTAAGCTTGTTTAATCTGTTATCGGGTAAATCCGTCAAGCTTATAAGCAAAGCCCCAACCCCAATTCCGGTTGCTGCCTCCTGATTACCCAAATAGAAAAATAAAATAATCGGAAAAAGAACAGTTAATGTTGTACGAAGGGCATCTGAGAAGTATTCTCCAAGAAAAAAGTAACTAATATTTAATGCAATTGCTTTTTTGCCGTGTTTAATCAAGTTAGAATAATTTATTTCAGTTAGTGCCGCAAAGGTAAGACATCAGAAGATATTTTTAGTCAGCAACGTGTATTAAGGTTACATTAAGCAGAATTTAAGTTGCATCAGCAATTAAAATTACAAAATAACAGGCAGAGAAATAAAACTCGCATTACAACTTACATATGATTACTCATACATATATCAGCATAAATTAAGGTGTTTTTACCCTATGCCTATTTATTTGAAAACGCTAATTTTATTGCAGTTAGAATTAAATCAACGGGACGATTTAGAAACTAATGGAAAAGCAGATTTTAGGATCTGCTTTTTTTGTATTTACCGGTATAAACATTCCGCAAAATTGGCAACATTCAAAGTATCTATTTTGCTTACATCATTTAATATATAACGAGAAATAATCTTAGTCCCTGAGCGGGAAACATAAGGACCATCTTGCTCAACCTGAGCTGCAGATGAGAGACTGTAAAAAGATATAAAGGTGATTGATAAGTATTGTAGGAGTTTCATTTATTTGCAATTGTTTTATATACATTCATCGAGCATGTAAACGATAGATTCATAGTTTTTTCCTACCGCTTCAGACATGGCAATTTCACAAGTTTTGCCCGAAGAATAATAACCATCATACTCAGCTTTTTTAACTTCATTGGCTTCTGGAAGCGTGGCTGATGCAGTTAATTCAGGAAATAAGAACCCCCGGTCTCCGGCCATGCCGCAGCAACCTGCGTGGAGCGGCATCATCACTTCATTGGCCAATTGGTTCGCGATTTTTACAAATTTACCTTCCAATCCCATCTTCTGTAATGAACAAACGGGATGCAATGCAACTCTATCTTTCTTTTTGAGAATTTTAGCATGCGGAAGCACGTAATCTAAAATGTAGTCCACACTGTCGATGATGATTAGCGCATCAAACTTCCTTTTGTTTTCATCTGTTAAGGATGGTCTGCATTCTTGCAAGGTATAAGTGCAGGAAGTAATATCAAGTACAACCGGACTTTTCCCGTTTCCGCTCCACTCCCATAATTTGCTGATGGTATCATTCACCGTAAAACGGAAAGCATCGTTAAAACCTTTCGAAGAAAAAATCTGCCCGCAACAAGTGCCTGCAATGTTATCAGGAATTTTAAAATCGATGCCCGCCTTTTTAGAAACTGTTATAAAAGTTTCAATGATATTTTTTTGTCCTTCTAGCGTTCCACCCATCGTTCTGCTGATACAGGTGGGATAGTATACTACTGATGGCGCATTTTGTGCGTTTATTTTATGCTGATATTGTGCAAATGATTGGGTGGGTACAATCTGGTTTGACCATAAAGGTACGCCAGGAATGATTTTCTTAAACCCTTTGGTAAGATTAGTCATTGCATTTGCACCAAAAACGTTATTAATGCCTGAAGCTACCGTAATCCCGAGTTTAACGACCGATGTTACCGGTTTAAAGTTTTTAGCAATAGTTAAGGCCAGTCCGTTTGCAAACTTGCTGTGGTTTTCTCTCCTTAAACGCTTTACTAACGAACCCGTATTAATGTCAACAGGACAAGCAGTAGCACACAACCCATCAACGGCGCAGGTATCTAAACCATCATATTGATATTCATCAAGCAATTCTTTGTAGCTACTGTTTTCGTTATTTCGTTTTAACTTCAACAATTCCCTTCTTACTACAATGCGCCTGCGTGGGGTTAGGGTAATGTTTCTGCTTGGACATTTATATTCGCAAAAACCACATTCCATACACTTATCAACCTCTTCCTCTACCTGAGGCAGATCTTTCAAATTTTTGATATGGGCATTTTTATCTTCATTAATAATCACACCTGGATTTAAAAGATGATGTGGGTCAATCAAATCCTTCAAGGCTTTCATCACCTGGTATATTCCTTCGCCCCACTCGGTTGCAACGAAGGGCGCCATATTTCTCCCTGTCCCGTGTTCTGCTTTTAGCGCACCTTTATACTTCTCGGTAACAAGCACTACAACTTCATTTAAAAAGTTGTTATACCGCGTAATTTCAGCTGTGGTATCGAATGCCTGGGTAACCACAAAGTGGATGTTGCCGTCTTTTGCATGACCAAATATAATCGCGTTGTCGTACTGATATTTGCTAAACAATCCATGTAAATCCAAAATGGCATTGCCCAATTCGGCTACAGGAACGGCAATATCTTCTAAAATAACGGTTGTTCCACTTGCCCTAACCGAACCTACTGAAGGGAACATACCTTTCCTGATCTTCCACAAAAAAGCCTGCTCTACCGGATCATTCGTAAACTCAGGTGCAAACATCAGCGCTAACTGATCTACAACTGAAAGAAATTGTGCCGATTTTGCGTCGAGTTGAGCCTGGGTATGATCCTGATATTCTACCAGAAGTACCGCAGCTTCTTCGGGCAGCGATTTCAGTACAGATGGAACACCCTTAATATCTTCAACCGAACGTAACGAAGCACGATCCATTAATTCAACGGCCTCCGCACCTGAAATTGTTAAGGGCACGATGGCATTACAAGCGGCAAAAATATTTGGAAAATATAATAACGCTGTAGTTTTTCGTGGATAATCATCAACAGTGTGAAGTACGGCTTCCGCAATAAAACCTAAAGTTCCTTCAGCACCAACAAGTACATGCGCCAAAATATCTAAAGGATGTTCATAATCGATAAAAGCATTTACCGAATAACCGACCGTATTTTTAGTTTTATACTTGTTTCTGATCAGCTCAAAAATTTCCGGGTTAGTGGTAATTTCTTCTTTTAATGATCGTATACCATTGAAAAGTTCTGGACATTCAAACTCGAAACGTTGATAATCTCCGGCTTGTTCCGTTGTATATTGCTTGCCGTTAGGAAGCACAAACCTGATAAATTTCAAGGTATGGTAAGAATTTTTACTTACACCACAGCACATTCCACTGGCGTTATTGGAAAGAATGCCTCCCATCATGGCCGAGTTAATGCTTGCCGGGTCAGGACCTATTTTTTTACCGTATTTTTTGAGTTCTGAATTAACTACCGAACCTGTAACACCCGGATGTACCCGAACCTGTGCACCATTGTGCTCAACCCTAACCAAATTCCAATACTGGCTTAAGTCTACGAGAATACCATCAGAAACAGATTGTCCTGAGAGACTGGTACCTGCCGTGCGAAAAGTGATTGGAATTTGATTTTGATGCGAAAACGCAAAAAGAGCAATCACTTCATCTATAGCTATTGGCTGAACGACCGCTTTAGGCCGAAGGTAATAAAACCCCGCATCCGAGGCATAAGAAACCAAATCAATTAATCTTGTTTTAACACGATCTTCAGCAATTATTTTGCTAAGCAGTTTTCCAATCTCGTTCATCAATTTATCCAGGATAATTTTCTATGGAAAACAAAGATAGCTTAAACATTCGTGCAATAAAAAAGGATGTTTAGTTTAATCACCCTGAGTTTTTCATCGAAAGAATTTTTGGCTTTGGTTGTAATAGTGATATCGTTGGAATGGTTGACCAATCTTCAAATTTATCCTTTTTCAGAATGATCACCTTAACCTTTGTTATTAAACCTGAAAAGGTATTAGCAGCTTGATTTATTTTCAAAATTTATGGCCTGGTTTTTATGGCATATCACCTTGTGAGGTTAGCGACACGTCAGGAGGTGATTTTGATAACAATTTGTATCCCTTTGTTAAATTGGCTAATTTGCTTGATCATCCTTTAGCTAAATCCTTATGAAAAATTTCTTTTTATTTATTTGCATTCTTCTTTCAAATCAAATCGATGCACAAACCATCAGTTTGAAAAAAGAGTGGGAATCAACAAAACAGCTTCCGGTGACAGAATCAGTAGTTTACAGAACAGATAAAAAAGAACTATACGTTTCTCTTATCGATGGCGAGGGAAATGTGAAAGATGGCAAAGGCGGTGTTGCCATTTTGAATTTAGATGGAACAATCAAAAACGCCACCTGGGTTACTGGCCTGAATGCGCCAAAAGGAATGGCGGCTTATAATGGTAAGCTGTATGTTGCCGATCTGGATGTGGTACACACTATTGATTTAAAGACAGCAAAAATAGTGGAAACCGTGAAAGTGTCAGATGCCGTTTTCCTTAACGACATTGCCATTGATAAAAAAGGAGCAGTCTATGTTTCTGATACCCGGACAAATAAAATTCATCAAATTACGCAGGGAAAAAGCAGCGTTTATCTCGATCAGGTAACCGCAGCCAATGGAATTAAATTTATCAATAACGAACTTCATGTTTTATCAGGTTTTCAACTCCTTAAATTTGATAAAAATAAAAGCAAAACGGTAATAGCTGAAGGATTGGAAAAATCGGGTGATGGTTTGGAACCTCTTGGCAATGGCGACTTCCTTGTAACCTGCTGGGCCGGAATTATTTACCATATCCAAAAAGACGGCACCAAACATAAGCTTTTAGATGTTCAGGGGAAGATGAATACGGCAGACATTTGTTACGATCAATGGAATAAGATGCTTTACGTTCCTACGTTCAATGCCAATTCGGTAATTGCTTACAAAGTTGACTTTTAGCCAATCAGACTTCCACCTATGAAAAAAATATTTGCCTTAACCCTACTGCTATTTACGCTTATTCAACTTTCATTCGTACAAGACAAAAAAACCGTAATAAAAAGAATAGCCACTAAAACTGATAGTGTATGGATGTTAACGTATTTCCGCCAGCGATATCCTACCAAAATAGAGATTAATGAAAAAGGTGAAACCGTAGAAGTTCCTTTACCAAACCCAATGTTGAGTGCAAAACTCCATATTGCGCTATCAAAAGATGGTCGCCATTGGGAAGCATTAAATAACAACGAACCAGTTTGGGATCGTTTTATGCGTGATCAATTTATTCACCGCGGAGCAGACGGAACCTGGCGATTGATTGCGACAGGAGGTGGTGGTGGAACTGAAAACAGAAAAAACTTTGGGCCAAGCGTTACCTATGCCACCTCCAAAAATTTAATCAGCTGGAAATTTGAAAAATACATCCACTTAATGAAAGATGTAAAAGACGATGCGGGAAATTTTGTTGGAAACATCTGGGCACCGGAATTTTATTACGATCAAAAAACACGGGAATACACCATTTTCTGGTCATCTACCTTTAAAGATGCGGGCTGGAAAGAAAGCAGGTTATGGTACTGCAAAACCAAGGATTGGGAATCGTTCAGCCCTGCCAAATTAATGTTCGATCCGCCCTACTCGGTCATAGATGGAACGCTGATTACGCACAAAGGTATTTACTATCTTTTCCATAAAGAAGAAGAGTTTGGCGCAAAAACTGGTGAAAGACGAGGCATTCGGGTGGCAACGGCCAAAAATATCGAAGGGCCTTACCAAGTTTACGAAGGACCTTTGAATAAAGGACAAATCGCCCCGACCATTACCGAAGGACCGAGCGTGATGAAAGACCCTTTAAAAAATGGTTGGCTATTGTTGTATGATTACCCGATGGTTGACCGATATGGCATCTCCTCGTCGATAGATTTATTTAACTGGAAATTAGAAAAAAACACTTCTATGCCAGATGATGCCCGACATGGAAGTGTTTCCAGATTATCAGCTGCCGAAGCCAATGCATTGTTAAAAGCTTTTCCCAGCAAATAAACTAACCTGGCTAAGCCTGATATTGCGCATCGGTTACAGGCTCAAGCCAATTCACCATGCCGTTTTCAGTGTTGATATTGATGGCAAAGTGAACCATCGGTGCATCTGGCGAAGCCCCATGCCAGTGTTTTATTCCCGGCAAAATATTAATCGCTTCACCCGCTGAAAACTTCTGTATCGGTTTTCCTTCTTCCTGGTACCAGCAGGTCCCCTCTTTCACAATTAATATCTGGTTGGAAGGATGCGTATGCCAGTTGTTTCGGCAACCTTGCTCAAAAACCACCTCACTGATGTTGCAATTCGTAATTTCATCGGCTGCAACAAGTGTTTTTAGAAATGCTTTTCCGGTAAAATACGATGCTGGCGCAGGTGTAAAGTCACTATTTATTAAATTTTCCATGATTATATTTGTTTACTGATACCCAAATTTTCGTTTTGATGTAAATCGGGATTTTCTATTGTTGTCGCCACAAATGTGGCAATGCTCTTTCTTGAAATTGCTGTACTAACCTCTGGTTCTCCTTTTTGGGTTAATCCAAAACTGATCTCGTCTGTGTTGGTAAACCAGTCTGGCCGCAAAATGGTATAGGTTAATGTTGAAGCTTCAATAAGATCGGCAAGCTTTCGATATGGCAACAAAACAGGTTTCAAAGGTGTTTCATAAATACCAATTGAACTGATGGCAATAATCCTTTTGACCCCGGTTTCCTCCATTGCCTTTACGATATTGCTGCCCATCACTTCGAGATTTCCAGCTAAATTTACATAAACAATGTCTTGCCCGACAACTGCTTGTTTTACAGCTGAAAAATTCATGGCATCACCTTCTACAATATGATTTTCTTTGATAATTTCTTTTGACAAATTTCTCTGATCACGAACAAATAACGTAAGTTCTATATCCGAAATGACTTGCAGTGCTTCAATTACAACTTTAGCAAGGCTACCGCTTGCACCAAATACGATTACTTTTTTCATCAATAGATTAATTTTTACGTTTTACGATATTGATTTTCTGAAGCCATCTTAATACTTCCTGTTCCGCTTGTTTACGTCTTGCATCTTTGATTGCCAGCAGTTCTCCATCTCTTTCTATGCCACCTTTGGTTGTAAAACCCTCGAGTATATTACTTTCTGGGCACAATGTTTTAACGGTTTCAAAAGTACTGCCAATGCCGTAGCCTGCGTTGGTATTAAATGGAACAATCGTTTTTCCTTTGAAGTTATACTGGCGTAAAAAACTTTTCATTGGTGGTGGCAATGCCATTCCCCAGGTTGGAAAACCTACAAAAACGGTATCGTACTGATCTATATTTTCAATTTTGGTTCTCAGTAAGGGAAGAAATCCAGATTCATTCTCATTCGCAACCTGCGCTACCGTTGTTTTATAATCTGCCGGATAAGGCTTCTGCATTTCTATGGCTACCAAGTCTCCGCCAACCTGCTGCTGAATCATCTCGGCGATGGCTTTAGTATTATTCGTTCTTGACAAATAAACAATCAATACACCTTTACTCCTGATTGTTTTTTGAACAGGTTTTTCCTGAGCATTTGTGCAGGAAAATAAAATACAGAACATGAGCAGCGGAGTAATGATGTTTATTGCCTTCATTTGATGGTGTTGTGTTAATAGTTTATTTTTTAGGTGGTGCTAATCTGGTTCCTGTAATTTTGATTTTAGAAACATCAGCAGTAAGTTGTGATAATTCATCGGCAGTAAACTTGTAATCTATTGACCATAAATTTTCCTGAAGATGTGCCAGTTTTGTAGTGCCTGGAATAGGAATAATCCATGGTTTTTGGGCAAGTAACCACGCCAGCGCCACTTGTGCCACGGTTAGTCCCCTCTCGTTTCCAAATTTGGAAAGTACATCAATAAATGGCCAGTTTGCTTTTACTGCTTCTGGTGCATAACGTGGTAAGCTGCCACGATTATCGTTTCCATCAATGTAGGTTGTTCTTTCATTGATATAACCTGTTAAATATGCCCGACACAGAGGGCTGTAAGGTACAAAACCGATTCCCAACGCTTCACAAACCGGAAAAATATCCTTTTCAGGATCTCTCGACATCAGGGAATATTCCGTTTGAATGGCGGTTAATGGTTGAATACCGTGTGCCTTTCTAATGTCTTCCGGCCCAGCCTCACTTAAACCAAAATGCTTTACCTTGCCTTCCTTAATCAAATCTTTAACTGTTCCTGCAACATCTTCCATCGGCACATTTGGATCAACGCGGTGTTGATAAAGCAAATCAATCACATCAGTGTTTAAACGTTTCAAAGATTGCTCTACAACATCTCTGATGTGAGCAGGTTTACTATTTAAAGCACCCGAAATGAATTTACCATTCTGAATCTCAAATCCGAACTTACTACACAGCGTGATTTTTTTACGGAACGGCTTGATGGCTTCACCCACCAATTGTTCATTAATAAATGGTCCGTAAGCCTCGGCAGTATCGAAAAAATTCACGCCCATTTCATAAGCCTTCCTGATGGTTTCGATCATGTATTTGCGATCAGGAACAAAACTCCTGTTCCACGACATGCCCATGCAACCTAATCCTAATGCCGATACTTCAATACTATTCTTGCCCGTACCCAAAGTACGGCGCTGTAAACCTGAAGGATAACGGTCAAGGTTATCGGTGTTCTCCTGCGCTTGCGAAGCTGCCAAACTTAATGCCGGAGAAAGCAATGCTGCACCGCCTAAAACGGTTCCGGCTTTCAGGAAATTTCTGCGATTTTGATTTTCCATGTGTTTTAAATTAATTCGGTTTCTATGCTGATTTGAGTTGATGATTATTTCCCTACCCTGTTTTGCAAATGCTGTGGATATCTTTCGCCAACGATTTCGATTTCCGTTAGCGATTGCTGGATTTTAGCTAAATCATGCTCCGAAAGCTGAACAGCCGCACCGCCAACATTTTCTTTCAAGCGATGTAGTTTAGTGGTTCCAGGAATGGGTGCGATAAATGATTTTTGAGCCAGTAACCAGGCCAGTGCAATTTGTGCCGGCGTAGCCTCTTTTTCATTAGCAATGTTTTTTAATAAATCAACCAATGTTTGGTTAGCCTTTCTGTTTTCTTCCGAGAAACGGGGCACAATATTTCTGAAATCGTCTTTATCAAACTGCGTGGTTTCATTGATTGCACCGGTTAAAAATCCTTTTCCTAATGGACTAAAGGGCACAAAACCAATTCCTAACGCTTCAAGAGTTGGAATAATTTCTTTTTCAGCATCACGGAAAAACATCGAATACTCACTTTGTAAGGCCGCCACTGGCTGAACAGCATGTGCTTTTCGAATGGTTTCCACGCCTGCTTCTGAAAGGCCCCAATGCTTAATTTTACCTTCTTTAATCAACTCCTGTATAGTTCCCGCGACCTCTTCAATCGGTACGTTTGGATCAACCCTGTGTTGATAAAGTAAATCGATATAATCGGTTTGCAAATATTTTAACGAATTTTCTACTACCTGACGGATTCTTTCCGGGCGACTATCCAAACCTTTGGTGGCATCGCCATCCTGGAAACCAAATTTAGTGGCAATTACCACCTGATCTCTAAACGGCTGCACTGCTTTCCCTAAAAGCATCTCGTTACCACCCTGGCTGTAGGCTTCAGCAGTATCGAAAAATGTAACGCCTAAATCAAAAGCATTTCTAATTAAACTTATTGCTTCTGTTTCATCTGTTGCTGGTCCGTAACCAAATGTTAAACCCATACAACCTAATCCCAATGCCGAAACCGCTAATCCCTGGTTTCCTAATATTCTTTTTTCCATTTTGTTATTTATTTAAGCTGATTATCTTGTTCCTAACCATTTCACAATTGCAGGATCGCGATGATCAAAAAACACGCTTTGTTTCGTATCCAATGCCATAATTGCGTTCATATCTTCAGTAGCCAACTCAAAATCGAAAACATTGATATTCTCCATAATTCGCTCTTTTTTTACTGATTTTGGAATAACTACTACGCCTCTTTGTATCAACCAGCGTAGAATGATTTGAGCAACGCTTTTATTATATTTTGCACCAATAGAAGTCAACAATTCATTACTGAACATATCATTTTTTCCTTCTGCAAATGGACCCCAACTTTCAATCTGAACATCGTTTTCCTGCAGGAATTTTTGTGTTTCTATTTGCTGGTTGAATGGATGTGTTTCTATCTGATTAATGGCGGGTATAACTTCGTTATGCACAATCAAATCCATAATTCTATCCGGATGAAAATTGCTCACGCCAATGGCTCTTATTCTTCCTTCTTTATATAGCCCTTCCATGGCTCTCCAGCTTCCATAAACATCTCCATAAGGCTGGTGAATTAAGTATAAATCGAGATAATCGAGCTGTAGTTTGTTCAGGGAAACTTCAAAAGCTTTTTTAGCCTGATCATAACCCGCACCCGAGATCCAAAGTTTGGTAGTGATAAATAATTCTTCCCGGGCAACACCACTTTTTTTAATGGCATTACCAACAGCTTCTTCATTGCCGTAAGCTGATGCCGTATCAATTAACCTGTAACCCGCTTCAATCGCATCGATCACAGCCTTTTCGCATGCTGCAGCATCATTAATCTGGTAAACGCCAAATCCTAAAACTGGCATTTCAATTCCGTTATTCAGTGTGATATTTTTCATTTCTATTTTTTAAAAATTATATACTATTCCTCAGATAAACCTAACAATCCCCGATATTATCCTCCAAAGATGCATCCTTATCTATACTTGTGATGGATTACGATAATTGATAAGACAAAGTTCGAGATCATTGGTGAGCAAATCGTTATACCAATTACTGCATCTCATACCATTATTACTGATACCGACCACATTGCATGGTGCGCTGCTGTGAAATCGTTATTTTTGTTTAACAAAAGATTTTATGATTATGGAAAGCATTGTACACATTGCAAGTGTAGATCAATACAATAAAATGAGGGGCATGGAAACCCAACATCCTTTAATTACGGTTATTGACTTAGCGAAGGCGAAAGCCATGCCGGCACAAACATTCAATTTTGGTTTATATGCAATTTACCTGAAAGAGCTGAATTGTGGAGAGCTTAAGTATGGCCGCAATCATTACGACTACCAGGAAGGAACTTTAGTATTTGTTGGACCCGGGCAAGTGTTGGGTGTACAGCCAAAGGTTAAAACCTTTGAGCCGAAAGGCTGGGCATTATTGTTCGATCCGGAATTAATTAAGGGAACATCCCTGGGCAGGCATATCCATGATTATTCGTTTTTTTCATACGATGTAAATGAAGCGCTGCATCTTTCAGAAAAAGAAAGGCAACTGGTAATCGATTGCTTTTTAAAAATTCAGTATGAGCTAAATCAATCTATTGATAAACACAGCAAAACATTAATTGCAACCAATATCGAATTATTATTGAATTACTGTATCAGGTTTTACGACAGGCAATTCATTACGAGAGAATCGGCAAACCAGGGCATCCTGGAGCGTTTTGAAAATCTGATTGATTCATATCTGCTATCAGACAAACCGCAATCAATAGGCCTGCCCAGCGTAGCTTATTGTGCTGAACAACTCAACCTATCGGCCAATTATTTTGGCGATTTAATTAAAAAAGATACCGGAAAATCGGCTCAGGAATACATTCAGTTAAAGCTGATGGATGTTGCTAAAGAAAAAATGTTCGATACCCGGAAATCAGTAAGTGAGATCGCTTATGAACTTGGTTTTAAATATCCGCAGCATTTTTCAAGATCATTTAAGCAGTATGTTGGCGTATCGCCAAATGAATACAGAAGCTTGAATTAGAAAGGGCTTAAATAACAAAGCGCCTTAAACATTAAGGCGCTTTGTTTGGTTATTTTTTAACAGGTGCTAAAATGCCAGGATATAAGACACCATCTGTCTGAAGTTTCAAATTCAAGAGTTTGGCAATTAATGGTGCAATATCTTCCTGCCCCATCAATGGTAAAACTGTACCTGATTTAATTCCTTTTCCAAAAGCCACAAAGCCTGTTTGGATCTCTTTAAAATCTGTTGGCAGATAGCCATGCGTACCGCCGCTTACTGAAGCCAGCATATCGCCCTTGGCTGATGCGCCAAAGCTAAAACCCTGGTTCGCTGCGAGCGCCAGAGCCGCTGTAGGATCGCCTTTAGCATTGGCAACGGCAGCTTTATCCAATACATGAAACATATTGCGTATACCAACAGGAAGTTCATTTAATCCTTTTCTTATTTTATCAAGCGTAGCTTTGTCTTTGGCATCTTTGAGGTGTAAAAAAGCAGAACCTCCACTTTGTTGAAAATATGCTTTCCAGTTTTCTTTCTTAGCATCATCATACAATCCTAAATTTGCCAGCATTACATTTGGTTTGAACTGCGTATGGATGTTAACAAAGCCATGATCGCCGGTAATGATAAATGTGGTGTTCTTGCTAATCCCAGCAGCTTCAGCAGCATCAATAATGGTTTTAATGGCCACATCAGCACCTTGGACTGCCGATCTGACTTTGTCGCCATCACGGCCTTGTTCATGTTCAAAATGATCAGTTAAAGCAATGTGTACAGCCAAAAAAGCAGGTTTGTACCTTTTTAAAATGTAAGCGGCCATCCTGGCTTTGTTTTGATCATTGGTTGAATAATCAATGGTTGCACCAAATTCGCCAAATTTTCCAATGGCATAATCCTGCACTTCCTCGTAAAGCTGCTTCGGGTTCGACTCCTGGTACATCGCTTTTATCTCATCCTTTTTCTCACTTTTATCTTTTGGAAGAATGACAAATTCCGGCAAATTGTAATCTATCGGTGCACCCACTGTAACCGGCCAGCTTACCCCTGCGGTAGTTAATCCGGCTTCTTTTGCAGCAGTCCAAATGGTAGGAACTTTAATATCCTTGTAATACCAAAACCATTTGCCCGAAATCCCTAAAGGTTCAACAGGTGTGTTATAATAAATACCATGTTTGGCTGGTAACACGCCGCTTACTATGGTGGTGTGAGAGGGATAAGTTACTGTTGGAAAACTTCCGCGAACACCTTCTGCGTAAGCGCCTGTTTTCATGCCCTGGCGAACATTAACCATGGCCCACTGTGCATCCATGTAAAACTCCGGACGCAAACCATCAACACTAATTAACACTACATGGTTTTCTTGTGCAGAAACCGATCCCCATAACAGGAATAATGAAAATATTACACCAATCTTCTTTTTCATGAATTGTATTTTTGGGCGAAGGTATCCAGCCTAAATGCCTTTTATGTTCATTTTATATTAAGAAAATGTTAGGCAACGAAAAGAATACAAAGCAATCGACCTTAAAAATTAAAGCCCCGATATTCTCGGGGCTTTAATTTGTTATATTCTGTTGGGTTGAAAGAACTTTACGGTTCCATCGCCCTCACTGGCTACAACCAAAAGGCTTCTGCCATTCGGACTATCTTTTGGTTTAACAAACAATACACCTTCTGGCGCATCGCCGGTGGCGAATAACTGTACAAACTTTGCAGACGCCGGATTGGTAACATCGTAAACTGCAATCATATCTACACGTTCTAAACCAATAAATGCCAACGTTCTGCCGTTTACTTCTGCAACAGTTACGCCTTCCACTTCCACACCCTTATTGTCCGATCGTTCATCATCGTACTTACCAGCATCGATTACACGCTGCTCCAAATCTTTTCCAATATTGGCAACTAAAGCCCCTGTGCTGGCGTTAAGAATACTCAAACTTCTTCCACCGGTTGCATAAAGTTCATCGTAATCTCCATCACCATCTGTATCGCCAAAAGCCTTGCTTACCGTTAATCTACCCAGGTTTGCATCAAGCTGTAAGCTGGCAGCAGTTGGAAATTTAGCTGGATCTAATTTTAAACTCTTCACGCGGGCTTCTTCATCGTAACCTTTCCAGGCCCTGGTATCGCCTTCATTAGCCAAAGCTAAATATGAGGTGCCGCCTGTGGTAAAATACGAAATCGCATCAGGAAGATAAAAGGCTTTAATTGGCCAGGTACCCAATGCAATTTTGTTATCCTTGTCACTAACATCAAAAGCATTTTCAGCAAGGCTGATGTCTCTAGTTCCTAAAGGATTAATTTTAGTGATGGTACCTGAAACAATATCAACCTCTGCCACGCCATTGTTTTCCTGTAAAGTAACATAGGCTTTTTTCGAATCGCTGCTTACCGTTATGTATTCCGGTTCGATATCTTGAGCAAAGCTGGCTTTAGGTCCATAAATTCTGAAACCCCCTGCTACCAGCGCTGCTTTCTGAGATTCAAATCCTGCAAAATCTAAAGTTTTAACGCTGTAATTAGATTTTACATTGATGATCGAAACCGTTCCAATCGGATCGATGGTATAATCATCATTTGGCTCGCCTTCATTCGCCGAAAGAATGTAATTTCCATCCGGACTGAAAGTAACCATATCAGGCATTGCGCCAACTGTAATCTTTTTTACTTCTGATAAATCTGATGTTTTTAAAACCACCACATCGCCGTTACCTTGTTTATCAGCACCATCTAAAGCGATGGCTAACAAGCCATTATTTACGGCAACACTGTTGATACCGGCATTACTTGGATAGCTAAGTGTCTTTGCTTTTGTAACCGTTGGGTAATTGGTCAGGTCCAATACCTCAACCTTTGCGCCACCCTCATTACTTACCACAAAAAGTTTCTTTGTACTGGGGTCGTATGCAGAAATTTCAGCTGAAGTTTCACCACCCAAATCAATAGAAGCAGTTTCTTTGAAACTGGCAATATCTTCTGCCACAATTGGCTCGGATTCGTCAATTGGTTCTGAGGTTTTTTTACAAGCGCTGATGGCTACTGCAGCCATTAGCAAGGCAACAAAAAGTTTTTTACGGTTCATGGTTTACATTAATATCTGAATCGCAAAAGTAGAACTGAACAACGTTGGATTTAAGTTCCGTCTGGTTATCAAATCATTAAGAAATTGTGAAGTATTACAAACGGCCGTTAGAAACTGTACTACTCACCATTTTAGAAAACGATTCAGCCTTAATTTTGTAATTGAATAAAAAAAGAGAAGATGAAATTATCAAACAATAAAATTTTAATAACAGGCGGTGCCAGTGGCATAGGCTTAGGACTTACCGAACGATTTTTAAAAGAAGGAAATGAAGTGATTATTTGCGGCAGACGCGAAGAATTGTTGAATCAGGTAGTTGAACAGTATCCTTCAGTAATTGTTAAAACCTGTGATTTATCGAATGAAGCGGAACGCATATCACTTTTTAACTGGATTTCGCAACATCACAGCGATTTAAATGTTTTAATCAACAATGCGGGCATTCAAAATTGGATGAGCATCACTGATGATGACTTTTATGATCGGGCAAGTGATGAACTAACCACAAATGTTTTGGCTCCGGTTCATTTAACAAAATTGTTTATGCAATTGAGCGCTCTGACAACCATTATCAATGTTACCTCAGGATTGGCGTTCATTCCACTATCAAAAGTACCGGTTTATTGTGCTACAAAAGCGTTTATGCGTTCCTTCACCCTATCGTTAAGACACAGCTTAAAATCATCAGCTATTGAAGTGATTGAAATGATTCCTCCTGCCTTGAATACTGATTTAGGTGCAGCTGGCTTACACAACGATTTCCCGCAAGTAAGCGATTTCGTAACATCCATCTTTGAACAATTGAAAGAAGGAAAAACCGAACTTACCTTTGGTACAAGTGCCGACCGAACAAAAGCAAATAATGAGATTATTCAGGATTATTTTAATATGATGAACCCGTAATTTTCGGCATTCATTTCGATGGCTATCTTTGGCTAAAATATTTTAATAAAAATTACCTGTTAATGGAATACACGAGCAGCATCAAATCTTTCGCAAAGCTGAGCCCTGAGGAACTTTACCAGATCATGAAACTTCGTATCGAAGTTTTTATCATTGAACAGCAGTGTTTCTATCAGGATGCGGATGACAAAGACCAGCACTGCCACCATGTGATGCTTTTAAATGGAGAAAATTTAGTGGCCTATGCCAGATTAGTTCCGGCCGGACTTTCATTTAACGAAGTATCGATTGGCAGGGTGATTACCAGTGCTGAAGTTAGAGGAACAGGCGCCGGGAAAATATTAATGAAACTTGCAATAGCGGAATGCAAGAGGCTTTTTGGAGATGTTCCGATTCGTATTGGTGCACAAACTTACACCAAAGCCTTTTATAGTGGGCTTGGTTTTGAAGATACCGAAATCGAGTTTATAGAAGATGGCATACCGCATTTAGAAATGCTTTATAGGTAGACCATCTGAACATTCAATACATAAAAAAGACCGCTTTGAACATTCAAAGCGGTCTTTTTTTACGCTTAAGAGCCAATTAGTTAGGCATTAATACGGTATCAATTACATGGATTACACCATTTTTTTGATTTACATCAGCAATTGTTACGGTACTCATTCCGCCTTTTGCATCTTTCAATACCAATTTCTTGCCATCCATTGAAGCCCAAAGTTTACCACCTTCTACGCTTGTTAACTCTGCTTTGCCGTTTCCAGCTTTGATTGCTGCAGCAATTGCTTTACTGTCCATGTTGCCAGCCACTACATGATAAGTTAAAATTTTTGTTAAGGTTGCTTTGTTTTCTGGTTTTACCAGATTATCAACCGTACCTTTTGGCAATTTATCAAATGCGCTGTTTGTTGGTGCAAATACGGTAAAAGGACCTGCACTCTTAAGGGTTTCTACTAGACCTGCCGCTTTAACTGCTGCCACTAAAATAGTATGATCTTTAGAATTTACTGCATTATCAACGATATCTTTTGATGGATACATGGCTGCTCCGCCTACCATTTTGGTTTTTTCAGTTGATTGTGCCTGAACTGTTGTATTTGTTGCGAAAGCAATAGCTACTATAGCCACTGCAGATAAGAAAATTTTTTTCATGGTTTTTGTTTTTGTTATGTCCTCATTTACGCATAAGCACCAAATACTGGTTTTCTCAAAATCACAATTAAAAATAACGTATTGATTATCAAGTTTTTAAAATTCATTAACAATGACAATACTGTTTGATACATGCAATTTTGAATCATTTCCTGATTGCTTATCTTGATAAAACATCAATTAAAAGTTGATACTTTTTCTAAATTTGCCGAATCTTTGGAAAGATCAGGATAACTGAATAAAAAATTAAATAATGGAAGAGAATGACTTTGTGTCGATTTGGTTGGAAGAAAGTGGAAACCCGGCAATTGAAGAATTAACGAATAAAAACCTTGAAGTAGCGCATCAAACGTCAAATTTACTGGCAGAGAAAAATCTACTTGCTAATGATTTTGCCAGAATTGTAGATATTAATCCAGATGAAATTTCGAGATGGTTAACGGGCAAACATTCTTTCAGTTTGAAAAAATTAAGAGAAATAACCGAAGCATTCGATACGCATTTTTCGGCCAACTAAACCGGAAATCATTTCGAATGCTTACAAAGCGTATAACAAGAAATTAATGCTTTTAATTGGCTATTAATATTAAACTTAAGAACCTCGTTTTAGTGATTTACATTTGTAAAAAACGCAGAACCAGCTAAAAACCGTCGCTAATTTGTGGCGATTAACTTCGCAAAACCTAACAGCGTGAGTTTAAATTACTTTCTTTGCTGGTAAACCAATTGAATCATTTTGGCAACAGCATCTTTAATGCGTCTTGTTCCCTCTTCAGTGCCAAGATTTACCTCGCAAAAGGCGACATTATTGGATTTTGATTGCAGGTTTAGGTAATAAATGCCTGCAATCTGAACGGCTAAAATTGCCCTCAAATCGATGTCTGTGTTTTTAAAATCAACATCTGTAGCTTTAAAGAGTGGTTCGCCTAATTTCTCCCGGTTTTCTAAAAGTGCACTTAAGTTTTCATTATACTCACTAATTTGCCACAAAATCATTTTTTGCAAATCTGCGGAACCATCTACCGCATCGTATAACGTATGTAAGATTTGTACAATTTCCTTTTCGCCAAGATTTTTTTCTGATGTGGCCGCAATCTCCCGCACTTTCGGAGCCACTTTAGTCATCCAGTAATCCCTGCTATTCAGATATTCTTCAATAAGGTTATTAAGGTTGCCAAAATAGTGTACCACCAGTTTCCGATCTACATTTGCCTTTTTTACGATATTATTCATCGTTAATCCGGCGTAGCTTTTCTCTTTAAGTACTTCACCTACCGCATCAATCATTTTTTGCTTGGTGCGCTCTTTATTTCTGATGGGGCCTTCAGCCACCTTTCTCTGATGTTCACTTTTTTGATTGCTCATGGGTTAGGAATGATGATGATGAGTAACAAAAATAAAATAATTCCAAGAATTAGGAATAATAAATTTAATTCCTACTTTTAGGAATTACAAACAAAACAAACTATTTATAAACCAGACATGAGTATTAAGGATTTTTTTTCGGGCATTATAAAACCAAATCCAGCACAAAATGCAGAAACTAAAAAACGACTAAAGGAGATCTTTTTAAAATCTACCGGCAAAATCGAACTTGGTGATATCATCATATTATATGGCAATTTCGAAGGAGAATCAAAAATTCCATTCATTAAAATTAACTGGGCAAACAGCTACATCATAGGTTTTAACAAGATTGGGACCTATTTAACCCTCGTTCCCTTTAAAAATGATTTTTCTCAGTTTGGTGACCCGATCAACCTGCTTCCAGATAATCTGCAACAATTCAAGAAATCTTTTATAGCGCAAGGTTATGTATTTGTAGACAATGACGACAACAGCTTTACCATGAACGTTTCGAAATTTACTGGTAACCTCACCGCAATGTTAAGCCAAAACCAAATTGCAATAGATCAGGAAGAAGAAGTAGCGCAGTTCGCAGACTTCTATCACTTGATAAAAAGATAAGGCGATCGCCAATGATGCACTGAATCATCAAAAAAGTAACCAGAAATAAATAACTAAACAAAATATATCAAAAATGAAAAAAGTAAACCTTTTAATTAGCGCCATAGCACTGGCTGCTACGCTATCTTCCTGCGGATCAGACACTGTAATTATTCAAAACGAAGGCGGAGGAAAAGCAGTAAAAGAAATTATTGCAAAAAACTTCGACCCGGAAAAGCAAGTACAAGAATTAGAAATTAAAGCTAAAGAAGAGCTTTATGGTGAGTTAGGCGAGATAAAAATTGTTTACTGGGAGGGCGAAAAACAAATGGAACATGTGTACAGTGTAGAAAAAGGACTTCAAGCGCCTAAAGAAACCTTTGCTTCTGAGCGTAAAATGAATTTTCAGTTGCAAAAAACAAAAACAATGGCTGTAAAAGAATTTGATGTAGAGCCAATCCCAAACAAAGTTAACGAAGCCATTTTACTCTTACCTAAAGAAAGTGATACGCACAATTTATATGAGTATAGCTTTTCATTTGATAAGGATGGAAAAGCTAAACAGAACTTCAAAATTAACGTAACCAAAAAAGGTGAGGGAAAAACTCAAACAGGAAGAATGGTAAGAACAAACTATTACGAGTTTAACTTTGCAGTAGATGAGCGTGGTAAAGTAGTAGCTGTAGAAACTCCATAACAACCTTTACAAAGTTGACTAAACTTTTTTAACCTAAAGCTTAAGTAAATCAGGGGCCTTTTATACATGATAGTTGCTACAATATATTTAGCATGACAACCAGGCCACCACAAGGGTACAGAATCCAGAATAGCAATAAAAACCTACGATGAAGAAGGTATTATGACATCAATTAAAACAACTTTTTTGAGCTTCGCACTTGCAGCTACAATGGCAAGCTGTACCAGTAAAGGCGAACCGCACAAGCCTGGCGAAATATTAGTTCCTCAACAAATTAGAACATTGGCAATCAATCAATCAATGAACGGGAAATTGGTTACCATAGAAGGATATGCCTCTTTTTGTGGAGCATTTAGTAGCGTTACCGTGGGCAAAAAAAACAAAATGACCATTTATGCAGATGGGTTTTGCAAAGGAGATAAACTGATTGATGCCCAGATCGCCTTTGGAGGCAATTCGATCCCATTAAGTGGCGAAGAGCTTCGTAATTACGCCCAAGCCGACAAATCTTTCGAGAACAGTACACTAAAATTTATAACTGATGATTATCAGGAAATTGTAAACGGTAAATTAAAATTTAGCGGAATAATTATCTACAACGGAAAAGACTACCATCTAGACAGCGTAACCATTCACAAATAAAACTTAAAACGATGCAAAGTAAAGGAGCAAAAATCGCATTTATCGTAATACTAATTGCTTTTGCAATTGGTGCATATTGGTTTTATAACCATGGCCCATTTGCCGAAATGAATAATGAGGCAAAAAAGGCTTACCAGAATTATGTTAAAACAGAAGCCACGATTGTTAGTCAGGAAAGTAACGGTCGTATCGGAAAAGGTGCAAATACCATCTGGACAATGCAATTCAAAAACGTAAAAGGAGAAGTTGTTACCGCGACAATGGACAAAAATGCGCTTCCAACAAAAGAAAACGGTGATAAGGTAAACATTTATTATAACGCTGAAAACCTTAATGCAATTATTAGTGAAGAGCACTATAATGAGGTGATGCATTAGGAAAGGTTGGCACCCTGATTATTTCTCTGGTTTAAGTCTTTCAATGTAAGACTTAAACCATTTTTAGAACATTAGCCATAAATACTCAGTAATATTAGCCAGGTGATGAATCCCACTGGCGCCAGTATTGCTGCGCTGATAAAAAAGGATTTAACCCACTCTTGCTTGTCCATAATTAAAAAAACAATTCCGGCAATAATGTTCAATACGACTTGTATAAACATACAAAAGCCCATGCCAATGGCTATACTGAATCCCCGATCACTTGCAGCCGAGCTAAAAACGATCAGAAAGGCATACAATGCAAATATGAATAAATTAATCCCTATGATTTTAAACATTGTTTAATTGCTAATGAAAAACATTGACCTAAACTATTTATTGAAATGTCAAACCCCGAATAAATGTTTTCAAAGATTTTTCTTTTATCACTGACATCTATCAATTAAGAAATTGCCCGCATCATTTTCGATTGGCTCAATCATATCTATAGCTTAACAAAACAAAACCTTTAAAGTTTACACACTGTAGTTTAGCTCAATAGCCAAATTTATGAGCTGTTATTTAATTTTATAACGTACACTTCGGGATTTCGGAGCCCTGACTCCTTCAAAACCACCCTGTATAACCACCTAAAAAAGCTCATTGCATTGCAATTAAGAAATACGGATAAATTACTTTGGTTGGTAGGTAGAAACATCAGCTAGGGTAAATAGCCGAAACATCATAACCCATTCAGTATAGATAGGGAATTTAAAACATTTTTAAACACATGCTGTTTATCTCACAAATCCGAATACAACATTTATGATGAATACTATACCACTAACTGTAAAGCGATCAATTGAACTGCTTGGTCTCATTGCACTCGTAGCCGTATTGGTGATAGGCCGCGATATTATTATGCCAATATTGATGGCATTTTTTATCAGCATTATGCTGCTGCCAATCTACCGGTTTCTAAAAAGAAAAAAAGTTCCTGAATCATTTTCCATTATTTTACCGATTTTATTGGTTGCTATATTTGTCGGACTAATTGTTTGGTTTTTCTCCAATCAGATAGGTGTTCTCGTACAGGATTTCCCTCAAATTAAGGCCAATGTCACCCAGCACATCAACTCATTAAGCGATTGGATCAGCAGGATTACCCGATACGATTCTGCAGAACAAAAGGCCTTTATTCAGGATAAGAGTGATGACCTGATGAATATGGGAACATCAATGGCCGGCGGTGCGGCTGTAACATTAAGCGGTATTTTTGTATTTATTGGTTTGTTGCCAATTTACATTTACCTAATGCTTTTCTATAAAGATATCTTGTTACGTTTCATTTTCATGTGGTTTAAACCAGATCATCACCCTAAAGTGAAAGAGGCGATTTATGAAACTGAATCGATTATAAAAAGTTACCTGATTGGCTTGCTGATCCAGATTACCTATATGACAATACTATTGGGCGGAATTTTAATGTTAATTGGCATCGAACATGCCTTATTAATTGGTGTAATTTTCGCCATCTTAAATTTAATACCTTATGTTGGGGCGCTGATTGGAAACGTAATCGGTGTGTTATTAACCCTTGCATCATCGCAGGAGTTATGGCCTGTTATTACGGTATTAGGCGTAATCGCAGGGGTGCAGTTTTTAGATAACAATATTTTGATGCCCCGTATTGTAGGCTCGAAGGTAAAAATCAATGCACTGTTTTCTATCCTTGGCGTTTTCATTGGCGGAAGTATCGCTGGTATTTCGGGTATGTTCCTGGCATTGCCAATTGTAGCGGTGCTGAAAATCATCTTCGATCGTACTGAAATTTTTAAACAATGGGGAGTTTTATTGGGCGATGAACGTCCGGCAAAAAGCCCGATGACCTTCCCTACTTTTAGGAAAAGAAAGAATGTGGCTACTAAAACAGGAATTGAAAAAGGATAAGTAAATATTTAGCAATACATGAAAAAGATAACCACTATACTGATGCTCTTTGCCGCCATGCTTTCTGCTTGCGGCTCATCAGACGAAAAGAACGAAGCTGGCGGTGAAAATGACACTACCTTAATGCCAGAGGCAGCTACAGAAAAAATACCGGATCCAATTATTGGAAAACTGGCTTTGGTGGGTGTGGCCAAACTCGGACAACCCATCAACATTAAATTTTCTGTTTATAACAACTCCGATACGGTGGCCAAATTTTGTAAGTGGCATACACCTTTCGAAAGACTATCAAGCAAATACCTGGATGTTGCTTTGGAAGATTACACAGAAGTACCATATCAGGGCGCTATGGCCAAACGGGTAATGCCGCCACCTGCTGACAGTTACACCAGCTTAAAAAAGGGAGATAGTACCAGCGTAAATTTCAATCTAATGGATGGATACGCCATTGGTAAAGCCGGTGTTTATACCATCAAATACAACGCTACAAATGTGAGCGGAATTGTAGTGCCTGATAGTTTGAAGATCAAAGTAGAAAATTAATATTAAAAATTTTGTAATTAAAACTGTTTAGCTTAATCTAATGTTATATTATTAAATTAAATTGATAAGAAAATGGGACTATTAAAAACAGCAATATTAGGTGCCGCAGTTTACGCCGGCTTTAAATATGTAACTAAAAAAGATCCAATTACTGGAAAATCTATCGTTGATGATATTAAAGATCAGGCTCCTGAATGGATCGAAAAAGCAAAAGGCTATAAAAATGATTTCGCTCAAAGAGCTGAGTACGCTAAAGACGATTTGGGTATTTAGTCATTAGTCATTAGTCATTAGTCATTAGGACGGAATGCTTAAAGCATCGTTGGTTTAATCAGCGATGCTTTTTTTTTATGAAAAATATGGTTGCCGTCAACCTTCTAAAATTACAACACGCCTTTACTTCGCACTCGTTATTTCCACTTTGCTATCTGCAGCATGCTATCCGGCCTAGCAGATTTTTGCAGAATTAAGCATTGAAATTCTCGCACAAATTTACATCTTCGAATAACCAAGGAAATATACAGTCCCGATTTTTCTTCGGGACCTCGTATTTCCGCTTTAAGAATTTCGATCCCTTAATTCAAAAAAGGATGCAAGCCTTAGGTTTTTGTTTCTTTTGGGCTAAGCCAAAAGAAATAATCTTTCGGCGGCTAGCTGAGGAAGCACTTACCCAGCGATACTGTTCTATGAAAAATATGTTTGCCATCAACCTTCTACAATTACAACACGTCTTTATTTCGCACTCTCTATTTCCACATCGCTATATGCATCGTGCTATACGGCCTAGCAGATTTTTGCAGAATTAAGCATTGAAATTCTTGCACAAATTTACATCTGCGAATAACCAAGGAAACATACAGTCCCGATTTTTCTTCGGGACCTCATATTTCCGCTTTAAGAATTTCGATCCCTTAATTCAAAAAAAGATGCAAGCCTTGGGTTTTTGTTTCTTTTGGGCTAAGCCAAAAGAAAAAGTCTTTCAGCGGCTAGCCGAGCAAGCACTTAACCAGCGATACTGTTCTATGGAAATATGGTTGCTATCAACCTTCTAAAATTACAACACGCCTTTACTTCGCACTCGCTATTTCCACTTTGCTATCTGCATCATGCTATCCGGCCTAGCAGATTTTTGCAGAATTAAGTATTGAAATTCTCGCACAAATTTACATCTTCGAATAACCAAGGAAATATACAGTCCCGATTTTTCTTCGGGACCTCATATTTCCGCTTTAAGAATTTCGATCCCTTAATTCAAAAAAGGATGCAAGCCTTGATTTTTGGTTACCTTTTTATCAAGAAAAAGGTAAAAGCCTTTCGGCGGCTAGCCGAGGCAAGCCATGAGAAGAGGTAAAAGCCGACTTGATCTCAATATAGATATTGAAGAGACGCAAAGTTCTTGTCGTTAGTCGTTAAGACGGAATGCTTAAAGCATCGTTGGTTCAACTGATTTTAGAAATTATTTCTGCGTTTTAAAGGTTTCCTTTTCTCCAAATAATAATGCCATAACATCATTAAACCAATTGTTCGGTAAGGCTTCCAATGCAATATTCTCATTAATAAATCCTCTTTAGCAGTTTCCTTAGGAAGCCTTTTCAAACTTTTCAAAGCATTAACAGCAGCTAAATCTCCGGTGGGAAAAACATCAGTATGATGCAAAATAAAAATCAGGTAAATATCTACTGTCCAATCTCCTATTCCTTTAACTTCTTTAAGTTGAGCTCGAATTTCAATATCAGAAAATCTTTCCAATAACAATAAATCCAGACGACCGCTCACTAATTTCTCAGCGAGATCTCTAACATAAATAGTCTTCTGCCGGCTAAAATAGCATGCCCGCAATTCATCCGTGCTAAGCTCCAGAAATTTCGTTGGAGTGATCTCACCGATTTTTGCCTTAAGTTTGTTTAAAGCTGCTAAAGCTGAAGCGAGCGAAACCTGTTGTTCAAGAATGATATGGACCAGAGATTCAAAATTATTTGGTCTGCTCCAGAAAGGAGGATATCCGTATTGCTCTAGAATGAAAGCCAGATCATCGTCTTTTTCTGCAAGAAGATTGCAGAGCTGATGAAAGTTATCGGCACTGAAAACAGGAAACATAGCTATTTAAATAGGATATCATACGCAAACCGCAATATCGTTCCAAAAACAACGATTAAAAAGAATATCCGCACAAATTTATTTCCTTTAAGTAATGCCAATCGCGTTCCGAAATAAGCTCCGCTTAAATTAAAAGCCGCCATTGGTATAGCATATTGAAATAGAATATGTCCGGTGGAACTGAAATAGATGATTGCCGCCAGGTTAGTAGCAATATTGACAATTTTTGCGTGAGCACTGGCACCAATAAAATCAAAACCCAACACTGCAATGAAGACCAAAATGAGAAAAGATCCCGTTCCAGGGCCAATCAATCCATCGTAAAAGCCTATGAGTAAACCAAAAACCGCAGCCATTAGCACCTGCTTTTTTACCGAATGATTTTTCTCCTGATGGATACCAAACTGCTTATTGAAATAAGTATAAAGTGCAACCAAAATCAACACAACCAAAATGACGGGCTTAATTACCGAATTATCTATACGGCTAACCAAGAATGCACCAAGCAATGCAGCACAAAATGCCGAACTGGCGCAGGCCGCCAATACTTTAAGGTTAAATTTAACTTGTTTTGAGTATTTAAATGCCGCCAATGTAGTGCCGGCAATGGAAGGAATTTTAGTAGTTCCCAATAAGGTAGCTACCGGATAGTGTGGTAAAATTAAAAGGGTGGCAGGAGTTTGTAATAACCCACCGCCACCTACAATAGCATCTATAAAACCTGCTGCAAAGGCAACCAGGCAAAGTAAAATCAATTCATTAATCAAGATTGTCAGGATTAAAGGATTTTAAGATCATTTCTCTTATTCAATTTCCCATTCCACATCATCCACTCCTCTTCATCCAATTTCCATTTTCCACCTTACATCCGCTCCGGAGAAGTAATTCCTAAAATCAGCATGCCCGAATAAATAATGTCAGCCGTTTTCTTACAAAGGTTTAAACGGAATTGTTTGGTTTCACCTGCTTCGGTTTTCACAATCGGCGGAACCTCATGGTAAAACTTGTTGAACAACTTCGCCAGTTCATATAAGTAATTCGCCAAACTCGCCGGACTATAAGCTTTCGCCGCAATGGCAATTTCCGTAGGATATTTAGCCAACTGTAAAATCATTTCCAACTCCACAGGCAACATTTCCCCAGCCTTTGGATTGCCGACTGCCGGCTTATATTCAGCTTTGCTCAGCAAAGATTTGATCCTCGCATGTGTATATTGAATAAACGGCCCGGTGTTACCCTGAAAGTCAATACTTTCAGCAGGATTGAACAGCAGGCGTTTCTTAGGCTCAACTTTTAAAAGGAAATATTTTAAGGCACCTAAACCAATGTTTTGATATAGTTCTGCTTTATCAGCCTCACTAAAATCGTTGGTTTTGCCCAACTCTTCCGTTTTTTCACGGGCAGTGGTCACCATGCTTTCAATTAGTTCATCAGCATCAACAACCGTTCCCTCACGACTTTTCATCTTACCGTTTGGTAAATCAACCATGCCGTAAGAAAGGTGATACAAACCTTTTGCCCAGCTTTTACCCAATTTCTCAAGGATTAGAAACAACACCTTAAAGTGATAGTCCTGCTCGTTACCTACTACGTAAATCGACTCATCCATATGGAAATCGTCGTATTTCATTTCAGCGGTTCCTAAATCCTGTGTAATGTACACGGAAGTACCATCAGCACGTAAAACCAATTTTTGGTCTAATCCATCGGCAGTTAAATCTATCCAAACCGAACCGTCTTCTTTTTTAAAGAAAACACCTTTCGCCAGTCCTTCATCAACCGTATCTTTTCCTAATAAATAGGTGTTGCTCTCGTAATAAAACTTGTCGAAATCTACACCAAGATTTTTATAAGTTACGTTAAAACCAGCATAAACCCACTCATTCATGGTTTTCCAAAGCGAAACCACTTCCTCATCGCCCTGCTCCCATTTCAAAAGCATTTGCTGTGCTTCTTTAATTAAAGGTGCATTTCTCTTGGCTTCCTCTTCAGTTTGCCCTTCCGCTTTTAGCGTATCAATTTCTTTTTTGTATTCCTTATCAAAAATCACATAGTATTTTCCAACCAGGTGGTCGCCTTTCAACCCCGATGAATCGGGAGTTTCGCCATTGCCCCATTTTTGCCAGGCCAACATCGATTTACAGATGTGAATTCCACGATCGTTAACCAGATTCACTTTAACCACATCATAGCCAAAAGCCTTGAGCAGTTCGGAAACGGAGTAACCCAGTAAATTATTACGTACGTGACCTAAATGGAGTGGTTTATTCGTATTTGGCGAAGAATATTCAACCATCACTTTCTTACCGTTTGATGGATAAACACCAAAATCTTCCGCTAGAATTTCCTCGTTAAACTGGTTTAAAAAATAACTTTCAGCAATGCTTAAATTTAAAAAGCCTTTAACAACATTAAATTTGGTAACGTTTTCAATGTTTGCTACTAAATATTCACCAATTTCATTAGCAGTTTGCTCGGGCGACTTTTTAGATATTTTAGTGATTGGAAAAACAACAATCGTAGCTTGTCCTTCAAACTCTTTACGTGTTTCTTGTATATTGATCACACTTTCAGCAACTTCTTCCTGATAAAGTTCAAGGATGGCTTTTTGTGTTTCGGAAATAATAAAATTCATGGCGTAAAAATAAGGAAAAAGTCCGAAAGTCGGCAGTCGGCAGTCCTAAGTTCAAATGCCGATTGCAATTATTTCATTTGGAAAGGTACTGTATTGCAAATCGGCCAACACAGTCCTCCTTTCCGCTGTAAGTCCCGATTGATTTCGATGAAAAATCGAAAATCGGTAGCTGCCGCTGCAATGAGGTTTAAACCGTCAGGTTTTTGCAAAGAAACAAACTTCAGGGTGCAGGTCTGGCGCAAATCCTTCATCCCGATTCCCATATCTAAATATTTCTGATAGATTTGCAATAACTAACTTATTTTATGAGCGAGCAAAATCCAAATTTTAAAGTGAGCGTAAACACCGAAATCGGAAGGTTGCGCAGGTTACTAATTCATAGCCCAGACAGCGGCTTGGGGAAAGTGGTACCCTCGAAAGCACAAGACTGGCTTTTCGAAGACATTGTACACCTAGATACCATCCGCAAGGGCGAATACGATTACTACATCAAACTGCTAATGTATTTCTTAGATCCTGAAAAGATCAAAGGAAAGCTCGCTCAAATAGATTCAGAAGAAGGAAATAGAAATTTCTACAAACCCAATCATCCCGATTTCCATAACTCAAATTCGGTAATAGAAATTCAAAATCTCTTAAGCGAGATGCTGGAAAATGAATCCATTCGAAAGAAATTAGTAGCCGCCGTTTCTGCCATTGAAGGTTGTACTTATAAAGTTCAGATGCAATTGACGAATACCGATCCGAAGGAACTGGCAGAGATATTTATTTCCGGAACGTTGGCCAACGACACGATGATTTTTGCACCCATCCCGAATTTAATTTTCACCAGAGATGTGGGCACAACCATCAATAACCATATTTTATTAAACAAACCTGCAAAAAAAGCCCGTGTTCGCGAAACGCTTTTAATGCGCTATATTTTCTTCAACCACCCTCTATTTGCCGCTTACCAAAACAATGTACTCGAAATTCCTGATGTAACGATGCACTTCTTACGTCCGGGAGATGAACCTGCATTCAGCACCACGTTAGAAGGTGGCGATGTAATGATGGTGAGCCCGAACCATGTATTGATTGGTTGCAGTGAAAGAACATCTGAACATGGTGCAAATGAAGCCATCAAGTTATTGTTCGACAACAATGTGGTAGAAAAAGTAACGGTGGTGAAAATCCCAAGTAAACGCGATTATATGCATTTAGACACGGTTTTCACACAAGTAAAACGCAATACATGGGTCATTTTAAACTCCATTGCACATTCGCCAAAATACAATCCATACGAACCGATTAATTTCTTAAAAGAGCCGGAAAAACTGGAAGCGACCACTGCCATTCAGTTTACTAAAGCCAATCCGCAAGAACCAAAACACTTCGAACATGTAGAGGCATTGCTGAATGATATTAGTCAGAACGATTTAAATAACAGTGAACCCACAAAAATTATTTACAGTGGAAATAATCAGTTTCCTTACGATTCGAGAGAACAATGGACAGATTCTTGTAATTTGTTAGCGATAAAAGAAGGGGTTGTTTTGGGTTACGACCGAAACGATAAGACTGTTGAGGCTTTTAAAGCCGCCGGATTTAACGTAGTTGATGTGAAAGACTTAATCCAGGATCTGGAAAGTGGTAAAGCCGATGCGGAAACCATGACTGACACTCTAATTTTAATGCCATCGGCAGAACTTTCCCGGGCCCGCGGTGGTTTCCATTGTATGAGTTTACCGATATGGAGAGACGATTTATAGTTTATTTGTCATTGGCTCATTCGTTCATTGGTTACAGCGTTCAAGCACTGTGCAATATGATAGAATGAATTACAAAAACTAATGAACCATTGAATTAATAAACGACTAAACTAATGAACCAGATAACTAACCACCTATTAATGATTCGCCCGGTTGACTTTAAGTTCAACGAGCAAACAGCTGGAAATAACAAATTCCAGGTCGCTTCAACTGAAAGCGATGTGCAAAGCCAGGCACTAAAAGAGTTCGATGGTTTTGTAGAAATATTAAGAAAAAACGACGTTGACGTTACCGTAGTGGATGATACTTTACAGCCCGAAACGCCAGATTCTATTTTTCCGAATAACTGGGTTTCTTTTCATGAAGATGGATCGATTTACCTCTACCCTATGTTCTCTGAAAACCGCAGACTGGAGCGAAAGAAGGAAATATTAGAAGGATTGAAAGACAAGTTCGAGGTAAACCATGTAAGCGATTTAAGTTTTTATGAAATGCAGTATGCTTTTCTGGAAGGAACAGGCAGTATGGTTTTGGATCGCGTTAATAAAATAGCTTATGCTTGCTTGAGCGTTCGTACAGATGAGGAAGTGTTGAATAACTTCTGCATGCTTACAGGATACGAGCCGGTTTCTTTTCAGGCAGTTGATGGCACAAACTTCCCAATATACCATACTAATGTGATGATGTGTATTGGCGATCGCTTTGCGGTGATTTGTCTGGATTCCATTCCGGATCAGGAGGAAAAACTAGCGGTGACAATGAGCTTAAGCAGCTCAGGAAAAGAGGTTATTGAAATTACTTTAGATCAGATGAACCACTTCGCCGGTAATATGTTGCAAGTTGCAAACCAAAGCGCAGAAAGTTTATTGGTGATGTCGGAACAAGCTTATCTATCCTTAACAAAAGATCAAATCAGTTCACTGGAAAAATACGCAAGGATTGTTCATGCACCAATTTATACCATTGAAAAAAATGGTGGCGGCAGTGCAAGATGTATGCTGGCAGAAATTCATTTGCCTGTGAAATAACCTTTTTCTATCGGCTGGTGTCCTCACCTGCCGAAACGTTGCGAGCACGAAGCAATCCTAATGCGAAAGTAGCTAAACCCATAGTCGTAAGATTGCTTCGCGCCTCGCAATGACGAATGATTTAACGACTATCGGCTGGTGTCCTCACCTGCCGAAATAGATCCAAAGATATTTTACAGGCTGCCTGATAACCATCACGTCATTGCAAGGCACGAAGCAATCCTAGTGCGAAAGTAGTTAAACCTATAGTAGTAAGATTGCTTCGTGCCTCGCAATGACGAAGTGTTCGAATTTATTTTCCTATCGGCTGGTGTCCTCACCTGCCGAAATAACTCCAAAAATATTTTACAGGCTGCCTGATAACCTTCACGTCATTGCGAGGCACGAAGCAATCCTAATGCGAAAGTAGTTAAACCTATAGTAATAAGATTGCTTCGTGCCTTGCAATGACGACGTTTCGAATTTATTCCGAGAAGTTTTGTTACTTTCGCCGGAAATTTAAAATCAATATGTCTTTAGTACAAGAATTACAAATACGCTCGGGAAACCAATGTGAACTTTGCACATCAGAAAATACGTTAAGTGTTTATGAAGTTCCGCCAGCTAGTAATGCAAATAGCGATAATAGTATTTTGGTTTGTAAAACTTGCTTAGATCAAATTGAAAAAACCGAACAGATTAATCCGGAACACTGGAGGGTTTTAACCGAAACCATGTGGAGCGAATTTGCGCCTGTGCAAGTGGTGGCCTGGAGGATATTGAGCAGGTTAAGAAATGAGGGCTGGGCATCAGATAGTTTAGACATTTTATACCTAGACGATGAAACTTTAGATTGGGCTAAAAAAACAGGCGATCATGAATCAGATGGTACAGTTGAATTTCACCAGGATAGCAACGGAACGCGTTTATACGAAGGCGACACGGTCGTTTTAGTAAAAACGTTAGACGTTAAAGGTTCTACATTAAGCGCCAAACTGGGTAGCGTAGTTAAAAACATCAGGTTGGTTCATGATAATACCGAACAAATTGAAGGCAAGGTAGAAGGACAAACCATCGTGATTTTAACCAAATATTTGAGGAAAGGCTAGCCATTCGTCGTTGCGAGGCACGAAGCAATCTATTTACAAATGAGATTGCTTCATGCCTCGCAATGACGATCAAACTTATTACCATACCGGTGGTGCATAGAAGTTCTGTAAATTTTCACAATCGTAACCGAATTTGGTTAATAAGGATACGGCATCGCCAATCTTATCTACACTCGAATCTATTCTCAATATCTTATCCGAATCGGATAGATCTACACTCCATGTTGCGCCAGAAAGCAAATTATTTAAGTGATTCGCAATTTTATTGAGTTCCACTCCTGTTTGAATATTGGTTTTAAAAATAGAGATCATAACGTATTTTTACAATTTGTAAAGGTTTCATTCAGGAAAACGGATGAACTTTTAAATTACTCTAAAAAAAATTAATAAAAATTTCAATCAACTGATTTCTGAACATTAAAAATCAATCCAGGCTAGTGTGTAGCGTTTAAACAGTTGAGATCGTTTTGGTAAAACACTAACCTTCAGGATATGAAATCTAAAATTATCTCTTTAAAACAAATCACTTCAAGCATCTTTATTATTTCGTTTTTATTGGTTCTGAGCGCTTGCAAAAAGGACCAGTTAACTATCGATCAGGAAAAGAGATTTTCGGAAGTAGATTTTAAATTCGATCCTTCATTTCCATTTAATGGCGGATGGGGATTAACGCTTAAACCTGATGGCGTAGCCGAAGTGATACCAGGTGGTGATATTTATTACCGTGGAACTTACAAAATTAGTGGTAAAAATATAACGGTAAGCACCGACCAAACCAAATTCAAATTTGAGATTTTATCAGATACTGAAATCAAAGAAAAACAATATGGCACACGACTAAGGTTAGAGCCTTAATAGTAGCAAAAGCTTAATTGTACTAAACCCGAGCGGAGTGAACACGAAACCCGATTCTTCATTGGGTGAGTAAAACGGAGAGCGGGACTAACTCTGCGATGAAACACAGGTTTTGCTTTCCAATTCTTAAAAAATTCTGCCCCAGATTTAAAATGATTACGCAAAACCGACTGCTTTAAATCTAATTAATGTTATTAATCTCCGGAAAACCATTTCGCTACTGCCAAAATTAACCAAACACATTTGATCAAACGGTGTTTAGTGAGGTAATGCGGAAATATCTGTGTAAAACTAAAGCGTTTCCATACAGTAAAAATATTTTCAATAAAGATTAATTCTCGATTTAAAATTACATTTTTGCAAAAATTATTTAAAAGTAAATGCAGAGTTACTCAGAATTTCTCGATCTAAGCGTTGGCTTTCCACAAGAAGGCTTTGATGTAATAGATGATGAATTATATTTTCAGGATTTGAACCTGATGGAAATGATTGAAACTTACGGTACTCCCCTACGTTTCACGTACTTGCCAATGGTAACTAAGAAGATTCAGCAAGCGAAGATTCTTTTCCAGACTGCCATTTTAAAGAACAATTACCGTGGCGATTACAAATATTGCTACTGTACCAAAAGTTCCCATTTCCGCCACATTGTAGAAGAGGCTTTAAAGAACAATATTCACCTGGAAACCTCTTCGGCTTTTGATATGCCAATGGTGGATGCTTTGGAGAAAAAAGGGCATTTAACTAAGGATACTACAATTATTTGCAACGGTTTTAAAACCTACCAGTACAAGCAATATATTATTGATATGTTGCATGATGGTTATACCAATATCATCCCGGTATTGGATAATAAAGAGGAATTTAACCTGTTTGATGACGAAGTTGATATTGATACCCCTTGTAATTTAGGTATCCGTATTGCGGCTGAGGAACAACCTGATTCGCAATTTTACACTTCGCGTTTGGGTGTGCGTATGGAGGATATTATTGATTTTTACAACAATAAAATTGTTCATAACCCGAACTTCCGCGTAAAGTTGTTGCACTTCTTTATCAACTCTGGTATTACCGATTCGCCTTATTACTGGAATGAGCTGGAAAAATATGTAACACTTTATTGCAAGTTCAAAAAGATTAATCCTGATTTAGATACTTTGGATATTGGTGGTGGTATGCCATTTAAAGATTCATTGGTTTTCGATTTCGATTACGAGTATATGGTAAACGAAATTGTAAAACGGATTAAAGAAATTTGTGCCATCCATGATGTAATGGAACCAGATATTATTACCGAATTTGGTAAATATACCGTTGCTGAAGCATCAGGAATTTTATATAAAGTACTCGGCAGAAAGCAGCAAAATGACCGTGAGCGTTGGTTAATGTTAGATGGTTCTTTCATCACTAACTTACCCGATGTTTGGGCTCTGAACCAAAAATATATCTTATTACCAATCAATAACTGGGATGCTGAATATGAGCGAGTAAACTTAGGTGGTATCACTTGCGATGGTCAGGATTATTACAACCAGGAAGCCCACATGAACAGTGTTTTTATGCCTAAAACACGTAAGGTACAGTATTTGGGCTTCTTCCATACAGGTGCTTACCAGGAGGTATTAAGTGGTTACGGTGGTATTCATCATTGTTTGTTACCAAGCCCGAAGCATGTTTTGATCCGCAGAAACCGCGATGAAAGCTTTAATTTTGAGGTTTTTGGAGAGGAACAAAATAGTAAGCAGGTTTTGAAGATTCTGGGTTATTAACCCCTAAATCCCGTAAAGGGAACTTTAAGTTTTTCGATAAGAGCGCTGAGATGATACTTGGCGCTTTTTTTGTGAAATTTTGCCATCTCTAATTGAAAAGTTTTTTTGTTATATTTGAATATGGGACAAGAACAAATTAAACTATTTGATCGCATCATGGCTACTGATGGCTTGATGGGTGGAAGACCAACTATTCGAGGGTTGCGTTTTCCTGTATCTGATGTACTTGAACTATTAGCAAGCGGTATGAGTGAGGAACAAATCCTAGAGGAACATCCCATCCTTGAAAAGGAAGATATAAGAGCTGTTTTGCTTTTTAGTGCAATAAAAGTTGATGAGGACATAATGTATGAATAATTGGGAAATTTGGACTGACACCAATATCTCCCCTATTATTGCAAAATGGATTTCTGAGCACACAAAGTTCAAAACAAGATCCTCTTACAGCTTAAAACTTCATTCAGTACAAGATTTGACGATATATAAATTAGCAAAGATTCATGGCAATATTATTATCATCTCAAAAGATTCGGATTTTGTAGAAATTATTGATTGGTTTGGGGCACCGCCTAAATTAATATTAATTAAATTTGGAAACTGTTCAAATCAAACATTCTGGCGTAAGCTAGAACCTTGGATCAATTCTGCATTGGAGGTTCTCTTGAATGATAATGAAGAAATTAATATGGTTAGTACCACTTAAAAATTAAACATGCAATTCGGTAAAGTAGACGACCCATCGATTATAGATTTCACACTTCCTGCTGATGCGCCAGAAACGGCAGCAATTCTTAAAGCAAATAAACTACATCAGGATTTTAAAGCTTATGTAGGTTGCGCCAAATGGAATAAAGCTGACTTAAAAGGCTTTTATCCGAAAGGAACAAAAGATGAGTTAACTTATTATTCAACACAGTTTAATTCGATTGAATTAAACGCAACTTTCTACGGAATGCCAAGCAGCGAACAAGTAATTACCTGGACAGAAAAAACGCCTGCAGATTTTAAATTTTTCCCTAAATTGACCAACACCATTAGTCACTTTAAAAGACTAATAAATGTTAAGGAACCGGTTGAGCAATATTGCGATGCGATCAGTAATTTCGAAGATAAGCTAGGCATGGCATTTCTTCAGTTACATGATAACTTTAAACCAAAGGATTTCGATCGCTTGAGAACTGTTATTCAGGAATTCCCTAAAGTAATTCCTTTAGGTGTAGAAGTTCGAAATGGTGAATGGTTTTCAAATGCAACAATTGCTGCTGAATTTGAAAAATTATTTCAAGATAACAATATTACCAATATCATTGTAGATACGGCTGGCCGAAGAGACATGTTACACATGCGATTGACAACGCCTACCGCGTTTGTGCGTTATGTTGGTGCAAATCATGAAAGCGATTACTCGAGACTGGATGAATGGGTAGAGCGAATTACCCAATGGAAAGCAGAAGGTTTACAAAACTTATATTTCTTTGTACACCAGAATGTAGAATTGGCCTCTCCGTTACTTTCTGCTTATTTTATAGAAAAACTTAATAAAGCCATCGGAACAGATTTAAAAATTCCGGTAATGGGAAATGGTAATACCCCTGGACCAACTTTGTTTTAGATAATTGCTGTCTTTCTGAGCTTGTCGAATAATTCATAATGGCATTTCGACAAGCTCAATATGACAACCCTCAAAAATTAACTCTTTTTAAAATTGTTTCAATTGCCTTGGTTTCTTCCTCTCCAGGCATAATATTATAGGCTGTAAATACAATTTCATCACCACTAATAATTTCAAGGTCGGTACGCCAACCGAATAACTGATCGCCGTATTCAGGGTTTCCATAACTACCTAAAATTGAAAGACCCTTTTCAGTCGCCGCTCCGCTTGCCTGCATAATTTGCGTACCCATATGGAAACTGTCTATCCAGCTAAACGTAAATTTCTGGTATGGGATATCAAAGCCGATAATCATTTTCCCCGTTAGTGGTTTACCTTCTAAACTGCTTTTGTAATCATAAGAAATGAAACGGCTACCTAAAATCGGCTTAATTTCTGCTTCTGTTGGTGCTTCATCAACTAAAACATCATTTTCGAACCAGGTTTTAGTTGTTCCTTTCCAATCGCCAACAATGCTGTTAATCCTGTAATGAGCACCATCTTCTAAAGATTGCTCAAACTTGCTTTTTGCCATAATCAAACTTAAAAATAAATCTGCTTAAAGAATGGGAAATTGACAACTGGAAATTAATTTACTATCTTGTTTTATGCTAAAGACGCTAGATCTCAGTCAGGTAATTGTATTAGATATTGAAACTGTTCCTCAATATCCCTCTTTTGATGATGTGCCTCCTCATATACAGGAATTATGGGAACAGAAAACTCAGTTTCAAAGAAAACCCGAGCAAACGGCTAACGAATTTTATGAACGGGCAGGTATTTTAGCTGAATTTGGTAAAATCATCTGCATCAGTCTCGGAATATTCAGTTACAATAATAAAACCTACTCATTAAGGCTGAAATCTTTTTACGGTGAGCAGGAACAGAAAATTTTGGAGCAATTTTCTTCATTATTGAATAAACAAACACCCAATTTAGTGTTCTGTGCGCATAACGGAAAAGAATTCGATTTCCCTTACATCTGTAGGAGACTATTGATTAACGGCTTAGAAATTCCATCACAGCTCGATATCTCAGGCAAGAAACCATGGGAAGTCAATCATTTGGATACGATGGAGATGTGGAAATTCGGTGATCACAAACATTATACTTCTTTGAATTTATTGGCTTGTAGCCTCAACATCCCCACGCCGAAAGATGATATTGATGGAAGCCAGGTAAGACAGGTTTATTATGAAGAGAAAAATTTGGAGCGAATAGTTACTTATTGTCAAAAAGACGTGGTTACCACAGCGCAGGTATTATTAAAATTTAAAGGGATGGACATAATTTCAGCAGAAAACATTACCATTGTATCCTGATGCTAAACGTTGAAAACTTAACTATCGATTTCTACAACCAGGATGAAAAAACCTGGTTCAAGGCTGTAAAAACTATTAGTTTTAATGTTAAAAAAGGAACTGTTTTAGGTATTGTTGGCGAATCGGGTTCGGGCAAGTCTGTTACCTCGTTTTCCATTATGCGCTTGCATGATGAAAGATCAGCAAAAATTACTGGAGATATTGATTTTGAAGACATTAGTTTGCTAAACTTAAGTTCAAACGAAATTCGTCAAATCAGGGGAAACCAAATCTCGATGATTTTCCAGGAACCCATGACTTCTCTAAATCCTGTTTTTACCTGTGGCGAACAAGTTGCAGAAGCAATTATTCTGCATCAAAAAGTAGATAAACAAACTGCAAAAAGCAAAACAATCGATCTATTTAATGAAGTGCAGCTTCCACGACCGGAGAAAATATTCGACAGCTATCCACATCAAATTTCTGGCGGACAAAAGCAACGGGTGATGATTGCGATGGCCTTAAGCTGCAATCCAAAACTTCTTATTGCCGATGAACCAACTACTGCGTTAGATGTAACTGTTCAGAAAACAATTCTTCAATTGCTTCTAAAATTGAAAGAAGAGCGACAAATGGCCATGATTTTTATTTCTCATGATTTGGGCGTGGTTAATGAAATTGCCGATGAAGTTGCTGTGATGTATAAAGGCGAAATTGTAGAACAGGGCCCTGCGAAAGCTATTTTCGAAAATCCTCAACATCCTTACACAAAAGGATTATTAGCCTGTCGCCCATCTCCAGGCTTGCAGTTAAAAAAACTTCCCGTGGTTGCCGATTTTTTAACGGGAAAAATTGATGATGCAAATGCTCATCTGCAAACATCGAACCAACTTACTGATGAGGAAATCGCCTCACGAAGAACATTACTTTATGCGCAAGAACCTTTGCTAAAAGTGAAAGATCTTTGTACCTGGTATCCTATTCACAACGGACTGTTTGGCAAAACCACCGACTATGTTAAAGCGGTAGATCATATTAATTTTGAAGTTTTTCCCGGAGAAACATTGGGTCTAGTCGGCGAATCTGGCTGTGGCAAAACCACACTTGGAAGAACGATCTTAAGGTTAATTCAACCTACGTCGGGCAGTATTATTTTTAACGGACAAGACATTACAAATATTAGTAAAACGGAACTCAGAAAATTAAGGAAAGACATTCAAATCGTTTTTCAGGATCCCTATGCTTCGCTGAATCCTAAATTGAGTATCGGCCAATCTATTTTAGAACCGCTACAAGTACATAAACTATTTAAAAACGATGCCGAAAGGAAGCAGAAAGTATTGGAGTTATTAAATAAGGTAGATTTAAAAGCGGAACATTTTAATCGTTACCCACATGAATTTAGCGGTGGTCAGCGCCAGCGGGTGGTCATTGCCAGAGCTTTGGCTTTGGAACCAAAATTTATCATTTGTGATGAATCCGTTTCTGCTTTGGATGTTTCCGTTCAGGCGCAAGTATTAAATTTGATTAAAGATCTTCAACGGGAATTTGGCCTGACCTATATTTTCATTTCCCACGATCTAGCCGTTGTAAAACATATCTCTGATCGTATTTTGGTAATGAACAAAGGTAAAATCGAAGAAGAGGGTTTTCCGGAACAAATTTTCTACGCACCGAAAGCCGCCTACACCAAGAAGTTAATTGAGGCTATACCAGGTTCTTAATGGAAAATGTGATAAGGTGGTAATGTGATGATGTGAGATGAACAGTTTTCCATCAACCATCCTCCCTTTTACATTTTCCATCTCCATCTTCCATTTCCAATCTTACATTTTCCATTTCCGTCAACCATCATCCCTCTTACATCTCCCATCCCTTTGCGTCAGCTATCAACCATTTTCCATCCCCATCTTTCCTTCCTTTACATCTTTTCTGTATCTTCGGTAAATTCAGTTTTAACATATGGCAAAGAAGAAATCGGGTAATATAAAATTGGTTCTGAATCAATTGGTTAGTGATGTATTTGAAAAAAACAATAATCAGCTTCTCAATTATAAACAGGTTTCGGCCAAATTAAATCTGAATGATCAGGAATCAAGAGAAACCATTCTCGAAATATTAAAAGATGGAAAAAGTGCCGGAATTTATCTTGAACCCGAAAAAGGCAAATTCAAACTTAAAGAGCTGCAAAACTTCATTATTGGAACGGTTGATATGACCGCAGATGGTTCTGCTTACATCGTTCCGGAAGATGAATTTGAAAAAGATGTTTTTGTTGCGCCAAGGAAATTAAAAAATGCCTTACATGGCGATACCGTTAAGGCTTATGTTTTTGCAAAGAAAAGCGGTCGCAAAAACGATGGCGAAGTAGTGGAAATCATTAAAAGGGCAAAATCGGATTTTACAGGCGTGATTAAAATATCTGATCGCTTCGCATTTGTTATCGCTGATGATAAAAAGATGATGCATGATATTTTTGTGCCATTGGCCGATACGCTAGAGGCAAAAAATGGACAGCGGGTTTTGGTAACCTTATCTGATTGGCCTGAGAGTGCTAAAAATCCAATTGGTATTGTGAAACACGTGTTGGGTAACCAAGGCGAAAACAATACCGAGATGAACGCCATTCTGGCGCAATATGGTTTTCCTTTAGAATTTCCACCGCAGGTAGAGAAAGAAGCGAATGCCATCCCTGAAGAAATTCCGGCTGCTGAGATTGCCAAGCGGAAAGATTTTAGAAATGTACTCACTTTTACCATCGATCCGGCGGATGCCAAGGATTTTGATGATGCCATTTCTTATCAAAAACTCCCAAATGGAAACCATGAAATTGGGGTCCACATTGCTGATGTTTCTCATTATGTGATCCAGGGAACAGATTTAGACAAAGAAGCTTACAGTCGTGCAACTTCCGTTTATTTGGTCGATCGCGTGATTCCGATGTTACCAGAGCGTTTGAGCAATGGCGTTTGTTCACTTCGCCCGAATGAAGATAAATTGTGTTTTGCTGCTGTTTTTGAGTTGGATGAACATGCAAATATCCAATCTGAATGGTACGGCAGAACAGTAATTCATTCTGATAGAAGATTTAGCTATGAAGAAGCCCAGGAAGTAATCGAAAATAAAGAAGGCGATTACGCAACAGAAATATTAAAATTAAACGAGCTGGCTTACATCCTCCGCGATCGTAAGTTTAAAAATGGCGCCATCAGTTTCGAAAGTACTGAGGTTAAATTTAAACTCGATGAATCAGGCAAACCTATAGGTGTTTACGTAAAAGAACGTAAAGATGCCCACAAACTCATTGAAGATTATATGCTTTTGGCCAATCGTAAAGTGGCAGAATTTGTGGCCAAAAAACAAAAAGGAGAAAAGAAACTCACATTCGTTTACCGTGTTCACGACTCGCCAAATATGGAGACACTAAACACTTTTGCCACTTTTGCTTCACGCTTTGGCTATAAAATCAACACCAAATCAGATAAGGAAATTGCAAAATCGTTAAACCACTTAATGGCCGATGTTGAAGGTAAGAAGGAACAGAACATTTTGACCTCATTGGCCATTCGTTCAATGGCAAAGGCAATTTATTCCACCAAAAAAACCAGTCACTACGGTTTAGCTTTTGAATATTATACCCACTTTACGTCTCCTATTCGTCGTTATCCAGATGTGATGGCACATAGGTTACTGCAAACCTATTTAGATGGTGGCAAATCTGCTGATGCAGAATTTTACGAGGTAGCTTGCGCACATTCTTCTGCGATGGAAAAACGTGCTGCCGATGCAGAAAGAGCATCGATTAAATACAAACAGGCCGAGTATCTGGAGGAAAATATTGGTACAGAGTATAAAGGAATTATCTCTGGCGTAACCGAATGGGGCATGTATGTAGAAATTGAAGAAAATAAATGCGAAGGCATGATTCGTCTGCGTGATATTTCAGATGATTTTTACGTACTCGATGAGAAAAACTACTGCATTGTAGGACAAAGAAAAAAGAAAAAATATCAACTTGGTGATGAAGTGATGATCCGTGTAAAGAAAGTTGATCTTTCTAAACGTCAGATTGATTTTACACTTATTCCTGATTAAAAATTAAGACATTTGTGCCATCATAACACAGTGTTTACGCAAAGCATGCATACTACAGAACAATTACAACAAATTCTAGATACAGCAATACAAAATTTAAAGTTTCCCGATCAGCCTAAGCAGCTTTACGATCCGATTACTTATATTATCAACCTGGGTGGCAAACGTGTTCGCCCGCTTTTGGTTTTAATGGCTACCGAACTTTTTGGCAACGATGCGAACGATTCTATTCATGCCGCAATGGCCATTGAGGTATTCCATAATTTTACGTTGGTTCATGACGACATTATGGACAACGCACCACTACGCAGAGGCAAAGCAACCGTTCACGAAAAATGGAGCACTAATACTGCTATTTTAAGTGGCGATGTGATGATGGTAGAAGCTAACAAGAATCTCGCTAAAGTTAATCCTGTTTTCCTTAAAGATGTATTGGATACCTTCAATGCGACCGCTCAAGGCGTTTGTGAAGGGCAACAGCTCGATATGGAATTCGAAAGTCGTGATGATGTGAGTATCGAGGAATACATCAATATGATCAGGTTGAAAACAGCCGTGCTTTTGGGTGGTGCCTTAAAACTGGGGGCGATCATTGCAGGTGCTTCCGCTAAAGATGCCGATTTAATTTATCAGTTCGGGGAAAACATCGGCATTGCTTTCCAATTGCAGGATGATATTTTAGATGTTTACGCAGACCCCGAAAAGTTTGGCAAACAGGTTGGTGGAGACATTATTGCAAATAAGAAAACATTTTTACTTTTAAAGGCCTTTGAACTTGCAGAAGGCGATATTAAAGAATCACTGGATACCTGGACCAGCTATAAAGATTTCGACACTAAAGAGAAAGTTGCCACCGTAAGATCAGTTTACGATACGCTTAATGTGCAGAATATCGCTAAAGAGAGCATGAACAAATATTTGGATAATGCCTTGAATCTATTTGCGCAAATCAATGTAAGCGATGAACAAAAAAGCAATCTGCTAACGCTTACCAATCAGTTAATGGCTAGAGAGTATTAAAATTTACAAATTCTCATTGCAAGCTACGAAGAAGCGTTGTAAAAATTAGCCCATTAAGATTGCTTCGTACCTCGCAATGACGATGTACCAAAAGAAGCCAATGCTAGAGCATTGGCTTCTTTTATTATTGACAAGTCCCGAAATACGTTACCTAACTAGCCTATCTATTATGGAAAAACAAAAAAAGTCCTGATTTTCATCAGGACTTTTCGAATATCGGTTGATACTAATTATTCTGCAGTTGCAGCTTCTTCAGTAGCTTCGTCTTTTTTCTCAGCTTTTTTTGCTGGTGCTTTTTTAGCTGGTGCTTCTGCAACAACTTCTTTAGCTTCAGTTGCTTTTTGAGCAGCTGGTTTTTTAACTAATGCTGCTTCAATTTCAGCATCAGAGATAGGAAGAACAGATACATAAGATTTGTTATCTTGTTTCTTTCTGAAAACAACAGTACCATCAATCAAAGCAAATAATGTATGGTCTTTTCCTAAACCAACATTTTTATCTGGATGGTGTTTTGTACCACGTTGACGTACCAAAATGTTTCCAGCGATAGCTAACTGACCACCGAAAATTTTAATACCTAAACGCTTACTATGCGATTCACGTCCGTTTTTCGAACTACCGGCTCCTTTTTTGTGTGCCATGATTTTATATTTTTTAACTCGCTAAAAGCGAATTATTGGGTTAACAATTAATTATAACGTGATATCAGAGATCTGAATCTTTGTGAAAAACTGGCGGTGACCATTTTTCTTTTTGTAACCTTTTCTACGTTTCTTGTGGAAAACGATTACTTTATCACCTTTTAAATGAGATACGATAGTAGCTGAAACTTTAGCACCTTTAACTGCAGGAGCTCCTACAGTGATTGCACCACCATTATCAACCAACAATACATTATCAAATTCAATACTAGCGCCTTCATCTCCTTGCAATCTGTGTACAAAAAGGTGCTGGTCTTTAGCAACTTTAAATTGCTGCCCTGCTATATTTACTATTGCGTACATTGTTTAAATATTAGTTTTTTAATTTTTATTTAACGAGGTGCAAATATAGAACAAATTCAATTAACACACAAACACATATCGAAAATATTTTCAACTATAATCCTCCGAAACCAGTATTTTTAAAATTTTAGGTTTTAAAATCAATTTGCAGCCATTTCTCTAGTAACTTGGAAAGCAAGGCAAAGTGTATATAGGTTGCTCCTGCCCTGCCATCCGCTTTATTTGCCTCATAAAAATTCGGCTGCATGCCCGCTTCTGTCAGGTTTATTTTACGCAGGTTGGTATTTCTATTATTGTTAGCACCTGGCAAATTGCATTGGGTTAGTGCTGCCTTTGTTACTAAACCCGATTGAATGAAAATACTTTTTGTAGCACCGTCATCCTGAGCTTGTCGAAGGATTCGCCCATATTTGCAGGCGCTTCGATAAACTCAGCGTGACAGCATTAAGCGCTACCACTCACAAAAAGATTGCAATGAAAGCGGGACAGCACGCTGCCAAGGCACACTAAACATTCGTTTCCAAAGTAAACTAAACAAATGGTTAAAAAATGTTAAAGCATTTTTGTTATTACGAATATTTCGTAGATTTACGAAAACTAAATAGACAACCTAAACACTTAAATTTTATGAAACGTATCTTAATTACTTCGATTGCGGCATTTTCCGCCATTTCATCTTTCGCACAAAACCCTGACCAGGCCTTAGCCCGGGTGAGGTATACCTATATACACATTCAAGACACCACACAAAAAGAAAAACCACATAAAGAAAACATGTTGCTGGTAACAGGAAAAAACGCTTCCGTTTACACCAGTTACGATAAATTGAATCAAGCGGTAAATGCAAAGAAGCAAATTGAAGAACAGCTCAGAAATCAGACCGGCAGCGGCACCATGAAAATAGAAATTAAAAGCGAAATGAAATCGCCAACCACCGCTGTTGATTATTTCTTTTTTGCCAATGAGCGTAAAATGTTTAGCAAAGAAAAACTATATAACAATTACCTTATTGAAGAAAATACGCCACAAATTGACTGGAAAATAGCAAAAGATACGATGAGTTTTTCGGGTATCTCCTGCCAGAAAGCTACAGCTAAATTCAAAGGTAGAAACTGGATCGCCTGGTTCGCTACCGAAATTCCGTTTCAAAGTGGTCCATGGAAACTGAATGGCCTGCCTGGCTTAATTGTAGCCGCTCATGATGATAAAAACGAAGTAAAGTTTGAGTTTGCCGGACTAGAAAATGTAACTGCAGACGACGCCAAAAACGCTTCAGATGGGGATCAGAAAATTATAATGCCAAATGGTACGCCTGGAACAATAAAAATTGCAGGAATGGAAACAAGCACAGCCTATTTGGGTTCGGAAATTAAACTCCCTACTGATGCCATTAAAACTACCCGAAAAGACCTTGATAAGCTAAAAGCAGCACGAGATAAAGATCCACAGGGTTTTATGCAGGCACAAATGGCAGCCAACGGTATTCAGGGAACATTTAAAAGAAGCGTATCAACACCATCAGGTCAGCCAGTAGCTAAACGTGAAATTAACAATCCTATAGAACTTCCTGAGAAAAAATGAGAAAGGCTACTTTAACTACCTTGATATTTTTGTGGGGGATTACATTCGCTTTCGCTCAAAAAACAATTAAAGGTACCGTGAAAGATGCCGCAGGCAAAGGCATTGAATCGGTAAATGTAAACCTGAAAGACAGTGAAGGCAACATCATTAGTTTTACCAGAACAAATAAAGATGGTGTGTTTAATCTTACTGTTAAAAATGATCAAATTACGGGCTACAGACTTGAAGCATCAAGTATTGGCTATAAAAAACAATCCATTTCCATTTTAGATGTAAGTAAAAATCAGGATTTGACTTTAACACCAAGTGAGACCAGTTTGGAAACGGTAACAGTTAAAAACCGTCCGTCGCTAAGCTCGAAAGGAGATACATTAAATTATAGAACTTCTGATTTTGCCGACAAACAAGACCGTAGCATCGGCGACGTACTTAAAAAAATGCCCGGCATTGAGGTTGCAGAAAATGGGAAAATTAGCTACAACGGTAAATCCATTTCTAATTTATATGTAGACGGCGATAATTTACTTGATGATAAGTATAACATTGGCACAAAAAGTATCCCTCAGGGTGCTGTTGATAAAGTACAGGTTATTCAAAATGATCAGCCCATTAAAATGATGCGTAAAAATAACATGAGCGATGATGTTGCTTTGAACCTGGTAATTAAAGACGACGCAAAAGTTAAGGTAATGGGCGACGCTACCGTTGGAGCCGGAATGCCAAACCGTTTTGATGAAAACCTGACCGCCATGCTGTTTAACAAAAAACTTAAATTCATCAATAACATTAAAGGGAATAACATCGGTAACGATCCTGGTATCGATTTAACCTCGCACAATTTAGCCGATTACTTAAAGCGTGTAGATAATAACAAACCCAGCGGTTTATTGTCTACGGGCGCAGCTGGTGTACCTTCCCTGCCACAAAACAGGTATTTATTCAATAAAGCGGGTGTAGTGAATTTAAATAACCTATACAAGTTTAATCAGGATTTGCAGCTGAGGGCTAATATTGCTTATCTGTTTGATGAGCGGAGGCAGCAATACAATAAATTTTCGCAAACGTATTTAGCAGATCAAACCATCAGTTATGCCGAATTTCAAAACAATGAAATTAACCCACAAAAAATAAGAGCCCAGTTCAACTTAAATAAAAATGCAGCCAATGACTATTTTAACAATAGCTTCATGGTAGATTACACCCCTTTCAAAACCAATTCAGCATTTTCCATTAACAACGTGGCGGCAAACCAGGTTTTAAAACAGGAGACTTTCGATATTTCAAACGAGTTCAATTATCGTAAGAAACTTAAATCGGAAAATGTAATAATGCTGTATTCGTACTTAAACAGAACCTCGCAACCTGAAACTTTGAATATTACGCCAGGTTTAAATGCCGATATTCTGAATAATGGCAATAGTTATTTAGGTTTGAGCCAATACATCAAATTACCAACCTGGTACACCAACAATTATGTATCATTCGCTTTTGTAAATGGTGGCTTTGCTCAAACTTATAAGGCGGGTTTTAATCTTCAGCAACAAAATTTAAACGCTGAGCTTTATCGCATCCAAAACGATCAAACTTCTGAACTGGTTTCGCAAAATGCTGTGAATGATTTAAATTGGTTTAAAGGGAGAATTTATACAGATGCCACTTACGAATACACCAATGATAAAATAAAAGCAGGACTTAGTTTACCATTAAGCTATAACCGCATTAACTATAACGACCCTGGAAATGCATTGAACAATAGTTTAAACAAGCTTTTCATCAATCCATCATTGAATATAAAATATCAAACAGGAATAGAAAATTATGTATCGGCTAACTATTCTTATAAGAATGATCTGGGTGGAATTGATGACGTATACCGCGGAACAGTTTTGAAGAACTACCGATCGTTATTTGCAAACAATGCCCCTATTTCTGAAACAAAAACGCATAGCTTTCGTGGGGAATTTAATTTCAGGAAAGCAATGCAGATGGTTTTCTTTAACGCTTCTGCCGGTTACAGCAATACCGAACTTAATACCATTTCATCTTTTAACCTGAGCAATAATATTCAGCAAAGAATTGTACTGCCGTTAGAGAACCACATTAAAAGCTTATCAGCGAGTGCAAACGCAAGCAAATATCTGTTTGCATTGAGAAGCACTGTTAACGCAGGTGTAAATTTTTCGCAGAGCAAATATAGCCAACTTCAAAATGGAGAACTTTTGCCGTTTAATACGAAAACGATTACATACAAGGCCGCCATTGAAGCCAAGCTTAACAATTTCATCAACTGGTCGTACGGTGCCACTTATGCTGTGACCAATAATCAGGCTGAAGTTGCCGATGCAATTAAAACGAGTTTTCGACAGTTAAGGCAACAATCTACATTGGCCATTACCACAGTGCAAAATGTATATCTCAATCTATCAGCCGAACATCTATTTACACATCAGGCCAATCAGCCGAATCTGAAATACCTCTTTGCTGATGCCAATGTGAAATATAAATTGCTAAAGATGAAAACCGATCTGGAGTTTGGAATCACGAATTTGGCGAATATTAAACAGTTTGATGCGATTTATCTATCAGCAAACGCATTAACAACAGGAACATATCTAATTCCCGGACGAGTAGCCATGCTGAAAGCAACCTTCAATTTTTAGAATGAAACAGGCTTCACTTGAATTAGGAAATGCTCTCTTTTCGATTGATGGGATGGCTTAAGACTTCAGTTGAGAAATCTTCGAACGATAAAAGTTTAAAGATTTCTCGACTTCGGTTAAAACGATGGTTAATAAGAAGTATTAAAAGCCAATTGTGATCATGATTTTAAAATTACATCCAATAAAACTTTGAGGGCATTGGTGATCTACGCTGCTGTTTGCTAAGGCTTGGTTGTGATGTGTATGATTCCGGGACTTCCTTTAGTTATGCTTATGTCAGCTATTTTATTAACATCAAGATTTTTAAAATCAGCATTCGATGCCTTGTCGCCATTAATGTAATAGTCAATTTCGCTGGCTGGGTTTCCTTTTAATTTCACCTCTATTTTATCATCTGATGATTTTGCAGTGGCTTTAATCAGCACCACTTTATGAATGCTACCTTTTATAGGTTTGTCCGTCTGTTTTAAATTTGCATCTCTTAAAAATATGCCCATAGTAGCCTGGTCAATCTTCAAACTATCTTTAAAAGTAAAGCGCTGCACCGTGGTTTTCATCTCTGTTCCTTCTGCGGTTTTCAAATCAATCACTTTGCCAACAAGCTTGCTTAACTCACTCGAAATCGACTGCTGCGTGGTATCAGCAGTTTCAAAATTTGTCTTAAAAACGAAAGTCATCTTTCTAACTGAGTCAATTCCTTTTGCTGACTCCCGGACAGCTTTAATTTTAACTTTTTGTTTGTTTTTTGCTGGCTTGTTAATGATCATTTGCTTTTCAATATCTGGCAAAGTGCTTTTAATCATATTGGTAAGCGGCACCATCGTTTTATGAATACTTTTTTTGTCGATGGTAAAGGCGAGTGTAATACAAAGCAAAATTGGTAAAACCAACAAATAACGAGACAAATTCACTTTTGATGAACGTTTGGCATTCATCATTATAATTCGCTTTTTAAGATCCGAAAGGTTAAAATTATTGACAATCGCAATAGACGGCTGTAGGCTACCAACATCTAATAAGCTATACTGATAAGCTTTCTTATCAATTCCTTTCTTCAGTATTTTGGCATCAGTGATGAATTCGATATTTTCTCTCACCGCTTTTTTCATCAGCCAAACTCCTGGATTAAACCAGTAAAAAACCACACAAATTTCTGCAAGGATGATATCTAGCGTATGCCATTCTTCCACATGTACTTTTTCGTGCTCCAAAATATTGTTTAAATCCTGGGCCTTGTGCAGGGCCGGATTAATATAAATGGTTTGCCAGAAACTGAAAGGACTTACTTCTTCTGTCAAAATGCGGACATTGAAATTTTGCAATTTGCCAGCAGCAGATTTTTGATGCATCTGCCTGAGTGAAATGAATTGGGTTAAAAGCCTTACTGCCATGAGCAGAACACCGATATAAAAAACAACAGTTAGCACTTGACAAAGGATAGAAATGGAATCCTGTTGCACAAACTGCTTCACATTTTGATTTAATTGCGGGATAAAGGCAGGAACAGATGGCTGACCAGCAAAGAAATTAGTTAGATTGATGAATGGATATGCTGAAGAAAAAGCGATACCAAAGATCAAAAAAACTCGATTAAGGTAGTAAAATGTTAATCTTCGAAGAATGAGATAATAAGTTGCTGAAAATAAAATCAGCACCAGGTTAATCTTCAATAAGACAAGGAAGAAATATGGCATGGCATTACTTTTCTGGGTTTTCGATCAGATTAATTATCTCTTTCAATTCCTCTGCACTGATTTTTTTATCCTTCGCAAAAAAAGCAACAAGTTCTTTGTACGAACTTTGAAAATAATTATTCACGAAGCCACTCATGAAACGCTTTTTATATTCAACCTCTTTCACTTTTGCACTATACCGATTGGCATTTGCAAAGCGTTCACTAATCAGATAACCCTTTTTTTCCAGGTTTTTTATCGTAGATGCCAGTGTGGTGTATGGCGGTTTCGGCTCAGGCAAAACATCCATAAAATCTTTGATAAAACCCTTTCCTACCTGCCAAACCGCGAGCATGGCTTCTTCCTCCTGAATAGTTAACTTTTCCATCAATTACGAATATATCGTAAATATACGAAATCTCCGAAAAAGAAAAAGACTTTATTAAAACACTAAATTTTAGCATCTTAATAAAGTCTTAGTTAATATTTGAAATAAATTTACTTTCCTGATCTTATTTCTGCCTGGTTTAAAGTTTCCTGGATAACCTTACGCATTTGAACAGCAGCATCTAACAGCTTCGGATTGCCATCAAAATCGCCAAAAATTACCACATGTTTTGATTTCTCTTTATAATTAAAGGTAATGTCATAGCGGGGAACCAGTTTTGATTTTGCACTCTTCTGCCCGATGGTATCTGGAAAATTCCAAAGCCCGATTTCATTTGCTTTCCTATGCATGTATAGGATGTCGTCGCTCTTTAAGAAAAACTTCTTGGTGATTACCGAATCTCTGTTATTCACATATTGATAAACGCCGGTTTTCGAATCATAATTGTTTTCTAAAGTATCTTTTAAACCATAGCTAAACTGCATCGAAACAAAATCTGCCTTGCGGAAAGGCGCATTTTGAATAATGGGTTTGTAATAGATATAACAATAAATGATCATCGGAACGATGATGGTAATGGCTAAGAATATCTTTTTTGCGTTACTTGACACTTTGATTAATTATTGAATGAATGAATTATTAAATGAGTGAACTATTGAATGAGTGAATTTGACATATGAGTAAAACGATGCAAAGTTTAAAAAATTTACCGAACGTAAAGACATCCCAAAATCATTTGTGAGTTAGATCGTCTACACTTAAACATCACCCTACTAATCTTTCAGTTCTCCCTCCCACTTACTTACTACAGCAGTTGCAATGCTATTTCCAACTACATTTGTAGCAGAGCGGCCCATATCTAATAGCGGATCGATACCGATTAACAAAGCCAATCCAGCTTCCGGAATATTAAAGCTGGCAATGGTTCCGGCAATTACCACCAGTGAGGCTCTTGGCACACCTGCAATTCCTTTACTAGTTAACATCAAAATCAGTAACATCGAAATTTGTTGTTCAAAACCTAAATGAATGCCATAAGCCTGGGCGATGAATAGCGATGCGAAAGTCATATACATCATCGAGCCATCCAGATTAAATGAATAACCCAATGGCAAAACGAAACTCACAATTTTATCTTTGCAACCGAAACGCTCCAGAAGCATCATTGTTTTTGGATAGGCAGCTTCACTACTTGCGGTACTGAAAGCCAAAATCGCTGGCTCTTTCATATCGTTTACCAAACGGAAAACACGTTTTTTCAATATTAAAAAGCCTAAAAAGATTAGAACAGCCCATAAAATACCTAAACCCAGATAAAACTCACCGATGAAAATGGCATAAGTATTTAATACATTCAAACCTTGCTTTGCAACAATTGCGGTCATGGCACCAAAAACGGCCAATGGAGCGAAGTTCATTACATAACCCGTCATTTTTAAAATCACATGCGCTATCGCATCAAAAGCTTTGATTACCACCTGGCCCAAATCGCCAATGGCAGCAGTGGCTACGCCAAAAAACAAAGAGAAAACTACAATCTGCAAAATTTCATTGGTAGCCATTGATTCGGCGATACTCTTAGGAAAAACATGTGCAATAAAGTCTTTAATACTCATCGCTGCTTTCTGTATTCCAGTATTTACCATTTGATCTGGCAAAGTCAATTGCATGTGCTTTCCAGGTTCGAAAAGGTTTACTAAAACCAGACCTAATACAAGTGACATTAACGACATGGCCATAAACCAGCCCAGTGTTTTCCCGCCAATACGTCCTACGGCTTTAATATCTCCTACTTTTGCCACGCCTACCACCAAAGTGGTAAATACTAATGGCGCTACAATCATTTTAATCAAACGCAGAAAGATATCACTCAGCAGCGTAAAATATTCAAGCTTTTTTTCCCTGATATCTTCATTTTCTTTTTTAATCTGGGCATTTACTTTTCGTTCGGCTTTGAGCTGAGCATAAACTGCAGATGTAGTATCAGCTGTTTTTTTAATGCTCACTTCAATACTTTTCACTTTCGCATCAGCATTTAGAATTTTCTGATTATAAATATCGATCGAATTAACGTTCAGAATGTAGCCTAATGCAACTCCGGCGATCAGCGCCAGGAAAATGAAAAGCGTGAGTTTGTTTTTCTTCATGAATATAAAAAGTTTGTGGCTCTGTTAATTTGGTAAAACTACGATATTTAAGGCGTGTAACAAATTTTGATTCATCAGCTGTTTAAAAATTATTTTAATTTCTATTTTCGCTGTAACAAAAAACGCAAATCTCCATCTAAAAAGCACTTATCATCCCGTAAATGGAACAAAAAGACAAGTTATTTAAAGAAATCTTCGATTCGAATTCCAAGAAAATATTCCATTTATGTTATGGTTATACTGGCGATACCGATGCCGCAAACGATCTGTTGCAGGAAACTTTTTTAAAGGTTTGGCAGAATCTGGATAAGTTCAGAAACAAATCTTTGATTTCGACCTGGATATACAGAATTGCGGTTAACACCTGTTTAACTTACTTAAGATCGGAAAAAAGGCAAGCAAAGGATGAGCTGACCGAAAATATCATTGAGAATAAAATAGAAGAATTTTCGGAAAAGAATGAACAGGTAGCATTACTTTACAAATGCATTTCCAAGCTTGAAGAAAATGATCGTTTGATTATCACCATGGTGCTTGATGAGCTCCCCTACCACGAAATTGCTGATATCTCCGGAATAAGCGAAGGCAACTTGAGGGTTAAAATTCATCGTATTAAACAAAAATTAACAGAACTATATAACCAATATGCAAGCGTTTGATCAAATACAAGAGTTGTGGCAAAAACACGATGTAGAAGTTAAACTTTCTGCTGATGAAATGCTGCAACAAGCAAAAAAAGAAGTGAACGGCTTGAAGTTCAAATCTGCCTTGAATATTTTTGGCATGCTTGCATCGTTTATTGCAATTGCCGCCTTATGGATGTTTTATCATTTCAACTCATGGACAACCCATGTTGGGATTAGCATCACCATGATTGCGATTGGCGTTTATACTTTAATCTTATATCGCGACCACAGGCTAATTTCCAAAACAGACTACACACTTCATCCGAACGAATATTTAAACAACCTAAAAAGCTATCAGTTAAATCGTTATAAACTTTATAATTCACTTTATTGGTTTTACACGGTAGCCTTATCATTGGGTATCATATTTTATTTTGTTGAGATTTTGGGGCATTTCAATATCTACCAAAAAATGGTGGCAATTGGATCAACCGCACTATGGATTCTTTTCTGTTCAACCATTTTAAGAAAGGCAGTAATTAAAAGAGAGAAAGAGAGAATTTCGCTACTAATAGAAAAATTCGAACGCATTAGCAGTCAGATTTCTTCCATCGATCAAATTTAGGCACGGTTTTTTCATTGATAAAATCACACATGAAAAAACCGATTTTATCCATATTACTGCTTTTGATATTGCCAATTACCTTTGGCTTTAAGCAGGACTTTATTGAACCTGTGCAACTACAATGGGAAACGCATTTTAAAGGCAAAGCGGTAGAAAATTCGCCCTTTTTTGCTTTAACTGCAATGACCTGGAAATACAGCTACGAATCAACCATTTATCGGAACCGGGTAGCCATAAATCTAAGAAATGAGGTTACGATTGATAAGGATAGATCATGGGTGAAGTGGGATAAAATCAAAGATCCTGATGTTCGTGCAAGCTTACTACACCATGAACAAGGCCATGTGAATATACAGTACATTTTACTATCTGAAGCGGAACGCGTTTTAAAAAACAGAAATTATTCCGTTAAAAACTACAAGGCACAAATCTCGCAACTGGCCAACGAAATCAGCAATTATTTCGATACCATGCAACGCAATTACGATGAGGAAACCGAACATGGCAGCAATCATAAAATGCAGGCTCGCTGGGATAAGATCATTAGCGATAAAATGGAAGAATCAAGAGCAGCAACCTTAGCCAATAACTCAAAATAGCTTTGGTAGAAAAATAATCAAACCCACTGCAATGGCCAGAAAAGCGGCAAACAATACCGCCGCAGCAGCCAGATCTTTCACGATTTTAATTTTAGGATGAATTTCTGGCGAAACTACATCTGCAAGTTTTTCAATGGAGGAATTGATTATTTCTGCTATGATCACTGCTGAAATTACTGATAATATAGCGATCCACTCCAATCCGGAAAGCTTCAAATAGAACGACAAAGCAATAACAACTACCGCAGCAAACAAATGAATACGTCCATTGTGGTCGTTAGTGAAGAAAAGTTTCAAGCCATTAAAGGCATACTTGAAACTTTTGACTCTATCCATGATCGAGAATTTTCGATTTTCCTGCATAATAGCTTTTATAAAGATCCTGAAATACATTAAGGATGACGACAGTTGATATATGTTTTAACACTTTGACTTAATGTGTCGTCGTTTCGAGAGGGCGTCTCCAGCCAATAGGCAATCTACTTCCTAATACGAGCTTAAACCCATCACCTCTATTGTTTGTCCAATTCCTTTGTAGAAAAACTATTTCCGCTCAATTTATATTGATAAGTTTTTAAGGTAGATTTCGTACTGTCGCTTTCATCTTTTACAGGAAACGATCTAAACAAATCCCCGTTTTTAATGAAGAACTTATCATTGCCAGCGTAACCTTTCTTTTGACTACTGTTTAACGATGGAAAATTAATTTTATTAAAATCTCCACCGGCAAATTCGAAAACATTTAGGTCAGAAACATTTTTTTTGCTTAACAACTGAACATAAAACTCCGGGTTACCATCATTGTCTAAATCCATATTCCAGGCATCGGTAATTATACCTTTTCGCTCTACAGCCTCTGATTTATAGTTATTACGAATCGAATCTGACATCAAAAGCTGATAGCCGCCAATGGAATCAGGGCCTTTACCCCAGCTTAGCACCTCAATATTTAACCCAGGCTTTACCTCTATATCTTTGTAAAACTTAAAGGGATTTTTCGCCACTGGCGGAACTTCAGCTTTAGTTTCTACAGGTTTATCTTCACTGCATGCAAAACAAAACAGCATCCCTGTAATTAACAAGAGATGCTGCCATGTATATCTTCTAAATTTCATTTGCTGGGACTTTTTTTTCTCCCAAATTAATGATTTTAGTTTTTCAATGCAAGCGATTTATTACTTCTTGGTTTGAGTTTTATCTTCAGGAGCGCCGTTGTTTAAAAGTGTTTCAGTGGTTACGCTTCTTTTTCCGCTTGGTGCAATTACGATAGTTCTTAGCAATCTTTTTTCTCCCTGAGGAACAGTCACCTTAACTGGTGTGGTGTACAAAAATGCATTTTCCGAAGGCCTTGATCCATCTAATGAATAATAAATTTTCGAACCCTTAACCGGAGCTTTTAGATCAATAGTAAAATCGCTGCCTGTTAAAGGTTTATCGCTTTGCCCAATCGGTGTTGGAACCCAATAGTTAATGTTCATCTGATCTAACCGAGCCAGGTGTTTTGGTAAACGCTCTTCAGAGAAGTTTTTTAAATCTTTCCGATCAACCGGGCTCCACGCGATTTCAGATAGCGCCAACAGACGAGGGAAAGCATGATTTTCAGCTTTCTCTGGCGTTTTGATGTATTCTGTCCACATATTTGCCTGAACACCTTTAATATATTTACGCTGATCAGCTGTTAAAACTTTTGGAATGGGATCGTAAGCGTATATTTTTTGATAAGGTGCAAAACCACCGATGGTTACAGGTTCATCCGGAGAATTAGATTGTTTGTGGTCGATATACAAACCCATTGAACCTGGTGTCATAATTACATCGTGATTTTGTTGTGCTGCTGCGATTCCTCCGGCCTCTCCTCTCCAACTCATTACAGTTGCATTGGGTGCTAAACCGCCCTCTAAAATTTCATCCCAACCGATAATTGAACGCCCCTTAGCATTCACATGTTTTTCTATGGTTTGAATAAAATAGCTTTGCAACTCATGTTCATCTTTCAAACCTTTTTCCTTCATTAAAGCCTGGCAAAACGGAGATTCTTTCCAGTAGGTTTTTGGCGCCTCATCTCCTCCAATGTGAATATATTTTGAAGGGAAAATGGCAATTACCTCATCCAGAATATTATTTAACATGGTAAAAGTATTTTCTGATGGTACAAAAATATCATCAAAAACGCCCCACGTTTGTTGCACCTGTTTTCCTTTTCTTGATCCAGCCCAAGGCGTTTTATCGCTCACGAAGGTATCCCGATCAGGAAAACAACTTAACTCGGGATAGGCAGCAATTGCAGCAGAAGCATGACCCGGCAATTCAATTTCAGGGATAACCGTTACAAAACGTTCTGCGGCATATTTTACAATTTCTTTGGCCTCATCCTGTGTATAAAACCCTTTCACCGGTGTTAAGTAATTACCATTGCCCGGATAGTTACCAATAATAGATCCGTTTCTGGAAGAACCAACCGTTGTTAATTTAGGGTATTTTTTAATTTCTAATCTCCAACCCTGATCGTCGGTTAAATGCCAATGAAAGGTGTTGATTTTGTAATATGCCAGGTGATCGATGTATTTTTTGATAAATGAAAGCGGGAAATAATGACGACATACATCGAGCATCGCTCCGCGATAGCTAAAGCGAGGATAATCCTCAATAGTTACAGCAGGAATGGAAATTTTATCAGCAATTTTATCCGGCATCATCTGCATGGCAGATTCAACGCCATAAAACAAGCCGGCTCCTTTTCCAACAATCGTGATTTGATTTGGTGTTACTTTAATCGTATAACCTTCAGCAGGTAATTTATCCGATCCGGCTGAGGTTAGCAATATACTTTTCTGACTGGGCTGAGAAACCTTGCTTTCCCGTAAAGCAAAACCAGCTTTGTTTACAATAAATGCATTTAATAAATCAGCCGATTTTGCGCCATCGATGCTTTGATTGATTAATACTGTTGATTTGTCTAAAATAAAATTACCATTTGCCCGGGTAATGGACACGGGTGCAGGTATGATTCCGAGGTTAGGATCGCTCTGCGCAAACGCACTTGTACTGATTAATACTCCAATAAAAATCGATAATGCTTTGTTCATGTTTTATTTTTTAAGATGAATTAGGTTATTTAATACAAGATAGAAATTCCAAGCCCATCCATAATTTCACTTTTTTGTTACAATCAAACACAAACGTTTGCCTGATTGTAAATCATCGCATTCTTGCGGAAATAAAACTCCATAAAAAAAGAGAAACCGTATTGATTTCTCTTTTTGATATGAGGTATAAATTATTTTAAGCTTCTACCGGATGCTCTTTCGCAGCCAGATATCTTTCCGCATCAAGCGCAGCCATACATCCTGAACCTGCAGCGGTAACTGCCTGGCGATAATACATATCCTGAACATCACCACAAGCAAAAACCCCTTCTACATTCGTTAATGTTGAGCCTGGCTTAGTTAACAAATAGCCAGTTTCATCCATATCTAACTGCCCGTTAAAAATATCGGTGTTTGGTTTATGACCGATCGCAACGAAGAAACCCTCAACCGGAATTTCGGAAGAAATATTTGTTTTGTTATCGATTACTTTTACAGCGGTAACATTTTTGCCATTACCCAAAATCTCCTGAGTTTCAGTATTGTAGTGCACAACGATGTTTGGAGTAGCCAAAACACGACTAACCATTGCTTTCGAAGCCCTGAATTCATCACGGCGAACCAATAAGTGAACTGTTTTACACAGTTTAGCCAAATAAGTTGCTTCTTCAGCAGCTGTATCACCAGCGCCTACAATGGCAACATCTTGCCCTTTAAAAAAGAAGCCATCACATACTGCACAAGCTGAAACACCAAATCCATTATATTGTTGCTCGCTTGGTAAACCCAACCATTTTGCAGTTGCACCAGTTGCAATAATTACGGTATCTGCGGTAATGGTTTTAATTTCATCAACCACAACTTTATGCGGAGTTGAAGAAAAATCTACCGAACTGATGTACCCAAAACGAATATCGGTACCGAAACGTTCTGCCTGTTTACGAAAATCCTCCATCATTTCAGGTCCCATAATCCCTTGCGGATAACCAGGGAAATTTTCTACATCGGTAGTTTGTGTTAACTGACCACCAGCTTGCATTCCGGTGTACATAATTGGTTTTAAATCAGCCCTGGCAGCATAAATTGCTGCTGTGTAACCTGCCGGACCAGAACCTATGATTAAACACTGAACGTGTTCGTTTTCTTGTGACATTATATCGTGTGTTTGAAATTCATTAATTGTAGTGCAAATTTAATGCATTAAACAATTGTTGACAAGTAGGCATTGTCAACATAGTTTACTTATTAACATCAAATTCGCCATTTCTAGGATCGAAGAAATTTGATATTATGAATTCTAATTTAACTTCCTCTACTCGCTCTAATCAACCTGATCACATTACCTCCTAGTATTTTCTTAATTTCGGTTGCTGAATATCCATTCTTTATCAGTTCTGCTGTGATTTTTGGATAATCTGCCACACTATTCATTCCCAAAGGAAAAGATTCTGCCCCATCAAAATCAGCGCCTAAACCAACATGATCAATGCCAATCAACTTCACAACGTGATTGACATGTTTGACAATTAAAGCTACCGGTGGCCGGATAGCATCGGCTTCAGTTTGATGAATAGCTATTAGCGTATCAATGGCATTACTCCTACCATATTTCACGGACAGCAACCTCAATTCTTTATCATGTTTTGCAAGAAAGGCTTTTTGTTTACTACCGAAGGTAGGATCTAAAAAACCACTATAAAAATTGATGCATACCACACCACCATTTTTGCCAACGGCTTTAATCTGATCGTCTTTTAAATTTCTGGGAACAGGGTTAATACTGTAAGCACAACTGTGAGAAACAATTACGGGCTTTGTACTTGTGGCAATGGCATCATAAAATGTTTTTTCACCTACGTGTGATAAATCAACCAGCACGCCCAATTTATTTAATCGCTGAACAACTTGCTTCCCGAAGTTATTCAATCCGGCATTTTCAGGTTTTACTTTTTCAGATGTTTCATCTGCTGCTGAGCTCGACCAGGATGTGCTGTTGTTCCAGGTTAGTGTTAAATAGGCCATTCCCCGTTTGGCCAAACTATCGATATAATCCAAACGGTTTTCAATCATATGCCCACCTTCAACCCCAATCATTGCAGCTAACTGTTGGCCTTTAACTGCCTGTTCCAATTGTTTAGCCGTTGTTTCCAGTTGAATCATATCCGGATATCTTTTAATCAAGCTATAAAGCGAATCTATTTGTTGATTTGCGATAGCATAACCGCCATTTTCATCACACCATACAGAAAAAAACTGAACATCCAAACCACCTTGCCTTGCCCGAACTAAATCAAAATTTCCTTTAGGCTGAGGTTTTCCAATATCGATTCCTGACTTAATCTGATTGAAAATAATATCGCCATGAGTATCAATTACGGTAGCCTCCTGATGGATTTTATTTGATTTTTGAGCAAAGGCACAGATACTATTGAAACTAACCAGCAGACCTACAACATAAGTTTTCATCATATTAAAGCAATGGCATTTAACTGAACTGTTGACCTATTCCTGCATTCAGCATCCAATCTGCCTGCGATCGGGCCGATCCACTAATTATTCTCTTTTTGGCAATTTCTTCCTGAGCTCTTCTTACCGAATTGCTGATCATTTCATTTTCAAGTTTTTCATCCTCGTTTATCCCCATATTTTTCATCATCTCGATAATCTTTTCACTATTAAACAATTGGAACAAGGGCTCTGATAAAGCAGATAAAACGGTAATTTCATTTTTACCCAATTCCGTTGCTATTCGCTGTTCTTCGCTTGATAATGGATGATGTTCTACGAATATCAGTTTCTTATCTGCAAAACCTGCATTCAAGCGATCGGCTAGATGAACCTGCTTGACCACACTATTTTTCTGGAAAAAATTTTCTAATGCAATTCTGGTTTCTTCAAACCAGGCAATGAAAACGATTGTAGGGTTGGCCTTATTCATCTCCAGGCAAGCACGAAATTTAGCTTCCTCAGAGATCCAAATGTTATCATATACAGTTACGCCTTTATTTCTTTTTCTGAATAGTCCGAACATAGGTCGTTTAGTTATTTTTTTAAAATTTTGGCTTAATTAAGTTTGAATAATGCCTACACTAAATTTCTTTGTGATTGGCGATTGATTTGCAGCCTCAATACCCATTGAGATTACCTTTCTGGTTTCCAAAGGATCGATAATTCCATCAACCCAAAGCCGTGATGCGGCGTAATATGGTGTTGTTTGACTATCGTACTTATCTGTAATTTCTTTCAGCATTTCTGCTTCTTTCTCCGGAGTGATTACTTCGCCTTTCGCTTTTAGTGAAGCTTCCTGGATTTGAAGTAATGTTTTCGCTGCCTGAGCCCCGCCCATCACCGCTATTTTTGCTGTCGGCCAGGCATAGATTAATCTTGGATCGTAAGCTTTACCACACATGGCATAATTACCCGCACCGTATGAATTTCCAATCACGATGGTAAATTTAGGTACCACAGAGTTTGCTACAGCATTCACCATTTTAGCACCGTCTTTAATAATCCCGCCATGCTCTGAACGGCTCCCAACCATAAATCCTGTTACATCTTGTAAAAACACCAAAGGGATTTTTTTCTGATTGCAATTCATAATGAAGCGGCTGGCTTTATCGGCACTATCCGAATATATAACGCCCCCAAACTGCATTTCTCCTTTTTTTGATTTCACTACCTTACGTTGGTTGGCCACGATTCCAACTGCCCAACCATCAATACGGCCTAAACCGCAAACGATACTTTGCCCGTAGCCTTGTTTGTACTCTTCAAAATCAGATCCATCAACCAGGCGGTTGATGATATCCATGATTTCATATTGTTTATCCCTGTTTTCAGGAATAATGCCATATAACTCTTCTTCTTTTTCCTTTGGCTTTACGGATTTTATTCTATCAAAACCTGCATTTTCAGGTGCACCAAGCATACTCATAATGTTGCGAATACTATCTAAACAGGCTTCATCATTAGGATGTTTATAATCCGTAACACCCGAAATTTCGCAGTGTGTAGTCGCACCGCCAAGTGTTTCATTGTCTACGTCTTCGCCGATAGCAGATTTTACCAGATAAGAACCTGCTAAAAACACGGAACCCGTTTTATCAACAATCATCGCTTCATCACTCATAATGGGCAAATATGCGCCACCCGCAACGCAAGCCCCCATAATGGCTGAAATTTGTACAATTCCCTCTGATGACATGATGGCGTTATTGCGAAACATTCTACCAAAATGTTCTTTATCGGGGAAAATTTCATCCTGCATGGGCAGATACACGCCGGCACTATCAACCAGATAAATCGCAGGCAATCGGTTTTCCATTGCAATTTCCTGTGCCCGCAGATTTTTTTTCGCCGTCATTGGAAACCAGGCACCGGCTTTGACTGTGGCATCATTGGCTACAATCATACACTGCCTGCCGCTCACATAACCTATTCCGCAAACTACACCAGCAGCAGGACAACCACCTTGCTCCGCATACATGCCATCGGCAGTAAAAGCACCAACCTCTAAAAAGTTTGAACCTTTATCAATGAGGTATGCAATACGCTCACGAGCCAATAACTTTCCTTTTTCTTTCTGCTTAGCGGCATTTTTTTCACCACCACCCTGATAGATTTTTTTAAGTTTTGTTTTCAGTTCGTAAACCAACTGTTTATTTACATCCTCGTTTTTGTTGAATTCGATATTCATGGAGGCAATTTAAATTTAATTTTAGAAAATTCGTGGAGACCGAATTGGTTTCTGGTCTACCTCGTTTTATAACCGCAAAGTTCGGGAAGGGAAAACGCAAAGTGCGCAAAAGATTTTTAACCACAAAGCATACGAAGAAAATAGTAGAGAGGGTCACAGTGAAAGATTTAGTCCATATAATTTAAAAATCCCTGATTAGTTTAATTGTAATGATCATTCGAAAAATACACAAAGTTTTTTCACCACAAAGCACACAAAGAAATAACGCTGCGGATCAAAGAGGAAAATTCAAATTTTATTCAGAAATAGTCATCATCGCTTTGAGCTACGTTTCTAAATATAAATGTTTTTTGTGGTGAAGTTTTAAACGATCCAACCACGCAACTTTGCATACGCTGCGAAAAAGTTAATGAATTTTGTGGTTAATCTCAAAGAGAAAGATTTTAATTATTTCTTCCAAATATTGAGGCGTTGTCACTTTTTTTCTCTGTGAAATCTCCGTGTACGCTGTGGTTAATTGAAACTACCAAACTTAACGCACTCAGCGAAAAACTTAGCGATCTTTGCGGTTAAATCAACAAATATCCATTTAAAACAATATTTTTGAGGCAAACGCTACCTAATGGAACTTACCGTAAATATTCCTGCTTTATTATTTCCCGCAATTAGTTTAATTATGCTGGCCTATACTAATCGTTTTCTGGCTTTGGCGGCATTGGTTAGAAGTTTGAAAGCAAAATATGAAGAAACAGAAAGAAATGTTGGATTGCAAAACCAAATCAAAAACCTGCGCTATCGCTTGCGACTGATCAAAAACATGCAGGCTTTTGGGGTGTTGAGTTTCTGCCTTTGTTTGTTCTGCATGTTTTTTATCTATTTAGAATGGAATGTTATTGCAGAAATCCTATTCGCTTTAAGCCTGATATTTTTTATGATATCGTTGATTATCTCTTTAATCGAGATTCAAATCAGCACCAAAGCATTAGAACTGGAACTCAGCACACTAGAAGAACTAGAAGAGGAATCACTTGGCGGATTCATCAAGAAAAAATTCAAAAAAGAATAGTCTTTTCAATCTATTAATTCACCAGAAGTTAAGCCGTAATGAAGTGATATAAGAAAACGACTTCGCCGGTAAAGGCAGGTTTCTTCTGATTTTCAATTTCCATTTCTATTGCCATGTGCACTTTGGTAACCCCACGTAAGTTCACAATTGAAGCCAACTTAGCTTTCAACCTGATATTGCTGTTAACCAAAACGGGTTGCGCAAACTTCAAACTTTCAATACCGTAGTTAATTTCCATTTTTAGGTTTTGGATATCTACAATTTCCTTCCATAAAAATGGAATTAATGAAAGTGTCAAATATCCGTGTGCAATGGTACCGCCGAACGGCCCTTCATTTTTTGCCCGATCTTCATCGGTATGAATCCATTGATGATCGAGGGTAGCATCAGCGAATTTATTAATTTGTTCTTGAGTGATGGTGTGCCATGATGAAACTCCAAGCTCTTTGCCTAAATATTGTTCGAATTCTGCGTGTGAAGTAATGATTTGCATTAGGAAATATCTTTTCGCCAGTATTTAAGATTGGCGGTTTTTAAATTGTTTATATGAAATTAATAATTCTTAAGTTAAATTTCTATCCCTAAACCAAACTTCATCCGGAACGGCAGAGAAATGATCCATTTTATCAACAAGAACTTCGGCATCAGCTTCATTGAAAACCAAATCGCGGTTAGCTGATTTTAAAAATTTGCTTTGCACCATCATTTCCATCTGTGCAAACAAAGGATCGTAAAAACCATTTACATTTAATACACCAATTGGTTTGTTGTGCAATCCTAATTGAAGCCAGGTAAGTACTTCAAAAAATTCTTCGAGGGTACCAAAACCTCCGGGCAAAATAATAAACCCATCACTCAAATCGGCCATTTTTTGTTTCCGCTGGTGCATATTTTCAGTAATGATCATTTCAGTTACCCCTTTATGCCCGACTTCCTTATCCATCAAAAACTGCGGAATTACACCTGTTACCGTACCCCCAGCCTGCAAAATGTCATCAGCAATCACACCCATCACCCCAACACTTCCACCTCCGTAAACCATTTTAATGTTTTGTTTTACCAGAACATCGGCTAACTGTTTAATCGCTTTGCGCAATTCCGGGTCTCCATTAAAATTTGATCCGCAGTAAACGCAAACAGAATTAAGTTTATTCATTTAAAAAATTTTTCACGAAGTTAAGATTTTATCAGCTTTCTGTAAATACAAATTCTACACAATGCTGTTACACCTCATTTGGCAGCATTATGAAATTCCATGAGTAAAATCGTATCATATAAAAAAAGGGTAGCTTCCACTACCCTTCCTGAACAATGTATATGTGAGAGAAATTAGAAACTATAACGGAAAGTAGCACCGTAAGTTCTCGGATCACCAAGTACACCGGCATATAAACCAGAATTACCTGCTGCCGCCTGCAGTTGTTCATAATAGTTTTTGTTAGCAATATTTCTGCTCCATACAAATACCGAGAACTTATCAGACTTAAATCCTAAACGGGCATTCAATAATGAATAACCTTGAACATTTAACACACTTGATGGCGTAGGGTTTGAAGAGTAAGTTGAGCGGTAACTCGCGTCACCAGCAATAAAATACCGACCAGGTTTAGTGGCGAGGTTTCCCGGCGTACTAAACTCCGCACCTCCAGATATATTCCATTTCGAGATACCCGGCAATCGACCACCCGATGCATCTTTAAATGCCACCTGCGTTGCCACACCATTTATTATTTCTGTATGGCCGGTTTCTTCTAATGGAAGTGGTGCATTGGTAAAGGTTACATATTTACCATCAAGGTAAGCCAATGCTGCATTTAAAGTTAAAAATCTTTCTAACTGATAAGTTCCATCAATCTCTAAGCCCTTTACGTTTACCTTTTCGGCATTTGCCAGATAACCCCTATTTACCCCTAGTTGTGGCGATTGAACATTTGTTTGATAATCTTTGATGTCGGTATTAAATGCGGTAACGTTTAAAATTGCCCCTTTAAATGGCTTTGTTTTTAAACCCAACTCATAGTGCTCTACATATTCTGGTTTAACTACAGCAACTGATAAATCAGCTTGTCCGTTTGACGTAGTTGGCAAACCACCAACATTAACACCTACTGGTTTGTAAGCCGTAGAAAAAGTTGCGTAAGCATTTAACTTAGGCGTTGGGCGATATGATACCGTAATATTTCCAGATAAATTGTTGTTATCTACATTAGTAGTAAACTGCTGATTGGCGTATACAGCGGCTTTAAGCGCTAACAATGCTGCATCGGTAGTTTGTAAACCACCATAAGTATTACGATCGTAATCCACATCTTTTTTGTCGTAGGTGAATCTCAAACCTGGCAATACGTGTAAGTTTTTTAACACTTCCCAATCAACTTGCCCGAAAACCGCAGCACTTAACGATTTAATTGTTGAGTTGGTTTTGATTCCGAACCCGTCTAATAAACCTGGTGTTGAATATAAAGCTTGAGCGCCTGTGTTAGCGGTTTGCACAAATCGCCACTGGTCTTTACCCACTTCTTCCGTTTGACCTAAGCCCTGTAAATTTTGGCCCAATAAAAACACGCCCACTACACCACTCAGTTTTTCAGTGATGTTTCCGGCATACCTAATTTCCTGCGAATACTGATCATGACGGGAATTACCCTGAGATTTGGTTAATGCAGCCAATTCAGAAAAATCTCTGTCATTGGTAGGATCCCAGTTCCAGAACCTCCATGCGGTAGTTGAAGTTAAGGTTCCGCCACCAATTTTATAATCAACGTTTAATGAAATTCCACCGATTGACTGGTTATGTCTCCATGGTGTATTGGTATTGATTTCTCTTGAAAATGGATCAATTTTAGGTTGTTGATAGCCTAAATCGGAAACAATTCTTGCGTATTGGCGGTAAGCACTTCTTTCGGTTTGCGTAACTCCTGCAATTACCAAAGGGTAACCTGCCGGATGTTGAATACTTACATCGCCACTTAATAAAATCTTCAATTTATCTGATGGTGTAAAATACAACTGCCCTTTAAAACCCAGATTGTTTTGTCCGCTATACTTTCGCTCTTCGCGTGTATTCCAAATTGTACCATCCCGTTGCGTACCAGAAATTGAAATTTTTGCCGCCAGGTTTTTGGCTACACCACCAGATACAGAAGTTTTAGCTTGAATGAAATTATAATTACCTACGCTCATTTCTACTTTTGCTGTTGGCGTTTGAGTAGGTTTTGTAGTAGTAATATTAAATGCACCGGCAGTAGTATTTTTACCAAATAATGTTCCCTGCGGACCGCGAATTACTTCGATTTGTTCGATATCAAGAAAGTCTGTGGAGGTTGCTGCCGGACGGGCATGGTAAACGCCGTCGACATAAAAACCTACTCCAGGATCGATACCATCATTTGTTAAACCAAATGTAGAACCTAAACCACGAATGTTAAGGGTTGTATTTCTGGCGTTTGAAGCATATAATTGTACCGATGGAACTAATTCTTTTAGGCGGTTTACATTAAAAGCACCTGCATTTTCTGCAGCCTGACCGCCAATTACGGTGATCGGGATAGGCACATCCTGTAAAACTTCCGATCGCCGTCTTGAAGTTACCACAATCTCATCAAGTTGGGTATCTTCTACCAACGTTAATTCTATCGGACTTTCCTGAAGCTGTAAAATTTGAAAATCTTGTGGTTTGTAACCTACGTAGCTTACGCGGATATAAAATGGTGGTTGTTGTCGGGCATCGATGTTAAAAGCGCCATTCGTATCGGTAATGGTCGCAATTTTTGTTCCCCTTACCGTAACAGTTGCGCCTGGTATTGTGATGCCATTAGCACCTTTTACTATTCCTTTCACTGTATTTTGAGCGAATGCAGTACTTGCAGAGAGTATAATTGAAAATAAGATGAGTAAACTTTGTTTCATGATGATTTATAAATGTCTGGTTTAGATTTTTGATTATTTATCCGTTCGGAAATGTTTGATTTGGGCACTGAGCGTACAACAACAACATATTTTTAAATTTTGAGCGATCTGTTTCATGTTTAATTATATAAAATCTATGGATTTAGTCGACAAATATATTAAAAAAAAGCAGCAGCCAAATTTTATTTTGCAAATAGTTTTTCAAAATGGATTATCAACGACTTAATTTCTTAAATCGGCATCTTCACTATATTAAAATTCGCGAACGATGTGATGTTTTTTTTGAAAAGCAATTGCTTAGCTTATGATATCAGTTGGCTTTCCACTAAACTATTGATAAAGTTACTAACTCTGACAGGCATGATGTTTATTAAGTTTAGTAACTTTTTGAAAACAACGGCTGTGCTAAGTTTTTCTACGAGGCTACAGCGAATGACAGGACTGCAAAAGCCATTAATGATAACATTCATTTTCAAAATATTGAAATTTAGCATTAGAAATAAATGGGTGATCATCCTTTCAGACCTGACTTAAAAGATTTCTCCACTGCGGTCGAAATGACGAATTATAGCTGTGTTGAATTGAAAAATTTTGAGTCAGGGAATTGCAGGTATTTAGTACCTAAACCTGACAGCAGCTTCAGCCCCGAGTTTTTGACGAGGGCTACAGCGAATGGCAGGACTGCAAAAGCCATTAATGATAACGTTCATTTATAAAACATTAAAATTTGGGTCTAAAACCAAAACGGGGTTATCTTTAGCGATACCCGTTTCTTTATTACAATTAAAAGATTTCTCCACTGCAGTCGAAATGACAAATTATAGCTGTATTGAATTGAAAATTTGTGAGCTAGGGAACTCGAGGTATTTCCAGCCAAAATGCACAGTCTGTAGTACCTAAACCTGACAGCAGCGGCAGCCCCGAGTTTTTTACGAGGGCTACAGCGAATGGCAGGACTGCAAAAGCCATTAATGATAACTTTCATTTACAAAACATTAAAATTTGAACTTAAAAATAAAACGGTATTATCTTTAGCAATACCCGTTTCTTTATTGCAATTAAAAGATTTCTCCACTGCGGTCGAAACGACGAATTATAGCTGTGTTGAATTGAAAAATTTTGAGTCAGGAATTGCAGGTATTTAGTACCTAAACCTGACAGCAGCGGCAGCCCCGAGTTTTTTACGAGGGCTACAGCGAATGGCAGGACTGCAAAAGCCATTAATGATAACGTTCGTTTACAAAAGATTAAAATTTGGCTCTAAAAATAAAACGGGGTTATCTTTAGCGATACCCCGTTTCTTTATTATAATTAAAAAGATTTCCCGACTTCGGTTAAAATGACGGCTAAACCCAAACCTTTTTACTTTCTACTTTTCACTTTCTACTTTTTACTTACCTCGTATAATTCGGTGCTTCTTTGGTAATCGTAATATCATGTGGATGACTCTCACGCATACCCGCAGCAGTAATTTGAACAAATTGTGCTTCCTGTAGTGCTTCAATACTTGCAGCACCGCAGTAACCCATACTGGCACGTAAACCACCGATATATTGATACATCACTTCAGCTAAAGTGCCTTTGAATGGCACACGACCAACAATACCTTCAGGAACCAGTTTTTTGATATCATCTTCCACATCCTGGAAATAACGATCTTTAGATCCCTGCTCCATCGCTTCGATAGAACCCATTCCGCGGTAAGATTTGAATTTACGTCCTTCGTAAATGATCGTTTCGCCCGGAGATTCTTCTACTCCTGCAAATAACGATCCGGCCATTACAGTACTTGCACCTGATGCAATTGCTTTTGCGATATCGCCGGTATGTTTAATGCCTCCATCGGCAATTACCGGAACGCCTGTACCTTTTAATGCTTTGGCACATTCATAAACGGCATATAATTGCGGAACACCAACGCCTGCAATAATTCTCGTGGTACAAATCGAACCTGGGCCAATACCCACTTTTACAGCATCGGCACCAGCATCGGCTAAAAATTTAGCAGCTGCTCCTGTTGCAATATTACCAACAATCACTTGCAAATCAGGATATTTGGCTTTCACTTCTTTCAGTTTATCTACCACGCCTTTCGAATGTCCGTGTGCAGTATCGATGGTGATTACATCAACACCTGCATTAACTAATGCATCCACTCGTTGTAAAGTATCGGCAGTAACACCCACTGCAGCACCAACGCGTAAACGCCCACGCTCATCTTTACACGCAACCGGGTAGTTTTTAACTTTAGAAATATCTTTGAAAGTAATTAATCCGCTTAAGTAACCATCTTTTGAAACTACTGGTAGTTTCTCAATTTTATGGTTTTGAAGAATTTCTTCTGCCTGAACCAGCGTAGTTCCTTCAGGAGCAATGATTAAATTATCTTTAGTCATTACTTCTGCAATAGGGCGTTGCATATTTTTCTGGAAACGCAAATCGCGATTTGTGATAATACCTACCAGTTTATTATCATTACTTACCACCGGTATGCCGCCGATTTTATGCTCTTTCATGATTTTAAAAGCATCTGCAACAACAGCTGTTTCCAACAAAGTAACCGGATCCTGAATCATTCCGCTTTCAGAACGTTTTACTTTACGAACCTCTTCGGCCTGTCTGTTAATGGTCATGTTTTTGTGTAACATTCCAATCCCACCATTTTGCGCAATCGCAATGGCAAGTTCAGCTTCTGTTACGGTATCCATTGCAGCAGAAATCAATGGAACGTTAAGCTTAATTTTTTTAGTTAGAAAAGTGGCAGTATTTACATCACGAGGCAGAATTTCAGAATATGCGGGTACCAGAAGTACGTCGTCATAAGTTAAACCTGTAGCAATAAATTTTGTGGAGTCGAGTTGCATAGCAAATAAATTACGATTTATTATTTGCCAGGCAAAGATACACGAAATAAGTTGATTTAAAAAACAGCAATATGTTTTTAAAGTGTAAAAAGCTAAAAATAAAAAAGGCGAGTTGCCCTGCCTTAAAATCTACAAAGGAAATGTTTATGCATAAAAAAGCCTCCTGATTTGTGGACAAGAGGCAACCCAAATGTTTTCACAACGGAATAATCCTTATTGTGATTTGCTTTCGAAACAAATATAGAATTAATTTTTAACATGGAGAATACGGGAAACCGTAATCTTTAAATATTTTTAATTTCTATTTTTAAGGAAATCTGAATTAACATGAAAAAAATTTTAGGATTAGATTTAGGAACTAATAGCATCGGTTGGGCGTTGGTTCAACAATATTTTGACAATAAACAGGGCGAAATTCTTGGGATGGGAAGCAGAGTTATTCCGATGGCGCAAGATATTTTAGGAGATTTTGGAAAAGGAAACTCCGTTTCTCAAACTGCTGAACGTACAGGATATAGAAGCGTGAGAAGATTGCGTGAAAGATTTCTTTTAAGAAGGGAAAGATTGCAGAGGATTTTAAATGTTTTGGATTTTCTTCCAAAACATTATGCTTCGCAAATTGATTTTGAAAAACGGCTGGGCAAGTTTTTAGATGAAACAGAACCGAAATTGGCGTACAATAATGAAGGGTTTGTTTTCAAAATTTCATTCAATGAAATGTTGGAAGATTGTAAAGAGCATCAACCACAAATCCTGAAAAATGATAAAGGAGAGGAAAAGTTAGTGCCATACGACTGGACAATTTATTATCTCCGCAAAAAAGCACTAAGTGAGCGAATTGACAAGGAAGAACTGGCCTGGATACTTTTGAATTTTAATCAAAAGCGTGGCTATTATCAACTGCGTGGTGAAGAGGAAGAAGAAAACCCAAATAAATTGTTGGAGTTTTATTCCTTAAAGGTTGTTGATGTTTTGGCCGATGAACCTCAAAAAGGCAAGTCAGATATTTGGTATTCGTTGGTTTTGGAAAATGGCTGGATTTACAGGCGTTCAAGCAAAATACCTTTATTTGATTGGAAAGGTAAAACAAAGGATTTTATTGTTACTACAGACTTGAATGATGACGGTTCGGAAAAGAGAGATAAAGAAGGTAATGTAAAGCGCAGTTTCAGAGCGCCTGCTGAAACTGACTGGACACTGGTAAAAAAGAAAACTGAACAGGAAATTGATCATTCTCAAAAAACTGTAGGCACCTATATCTATGACACCTTACTTCAAAATCCGAAACAAAAAATAAAAGGCAAACTCGTTCGTACTATCGAACGGAAATTTTACAAGCAGGAGCTCAAACAGATTTTAGAAAAGCAAAAAGAGTTTCATCCTGAATTACAAAATGAAGATTTGTATAATGATTGTGTGCGTGAACTATACCGTAATAACGAAGCACATCAATTAACGCTGAGTAAAAAAGATTTCGTTCATCTTTTTGTGGAGGATATTATTTTTTATCAGCGACCATTGAGAAGCCAAAAATCGTCCATTTCCAATTGCACTTTGGAGTTTAGAAAATACAAAGATGGTGACGGCGTGGAGCATACGCAGTACCTAAAGGCTATTCCTAAGTCCAATCCCTATTATCAGGAATTCCGCATCTGGCAATGGTTGTACAATTTAAACATCTACAAAAAGGATGATGATACTACCAACCTTACCAACGAATTTTTAAATACGACTGAAGACTTTGAAAACTTGTTTACGTTCTTAAATAGCAGAAAAGAAATAGAGCAAAAACCTTTGCTTAAATTTTTGTTGGAACAAAAAGGGCATAAAGGAAAACTGCTGAATGCTGAAGTTGAAAAATACCGTTGGAATTATGTTGAGGATAAAAAGTATCCTTGCAACGAAACCAAAACAATGATTTCATCAAGGTTAGATAAAGTAGAAAACATTAATGATGATTTTTTGACGAGAGAAATAGAACAGAAAATCTGGCACATCATCTATTCTGTAAATGATAAAACAGAATATGAAAAAGCATTAAAATCCTTTGCCACTAAAAACAATTTGAATGAGAATTCTTTCTTCGAAGCGTTCAAAAAATTTCCACCGTTCAAAAGTGAGTATGGTTCTTTTTCAGAAAAAGCGATTAAAAAATTATTGCCTTTGATGAGGTTGGGAAAATACTGGAACTATGATGCCATTAATGAACAATCGAAAGACCGCATTCAAAAAATTATTACCGGAGAGTACGATGAAAACATTAAGGACAAGGTAAGAGATAAAGCCATCAATCTTACAAGTGAAAATCATTTTCAAGGATTGCAATTGTGGCTGGCACAGTATATTGTTTACGGTCGACATTCGGAAGCCGCAATAACCGGCAAATGGAATAGTGCCGATGATTTGGAAGCATTCTTAAAAGACTTTAAGCAACATTCACTTCATAACCCGATAGTGGAACAGGTAATAACTGAAACGCTTCGTGTCGTAAAAGACATTTGGATAAAATATGGAAATGGCGCCAAAGATTTTTTTGACGAGATCCATATTGAGTTGGGGCGTGAGATGAAGCTAACAAAAGATGAAAGAGAAAGTGCTACGAAAAGAATGAGCGAAAATGAAAATACCAATTTACGCATAAAAGCTTTATTGGCTGAAATGTTAAATGATACAACGGTGGAAAATGTACTTCCGGTCTCGCCAATGCAGCAAGAGATATTGAAAGTATATGAGGATGGCGTTTTAAATTCTGATATACAAATTGAAGATGATATTTTAAAGATTAGTAAAACGGCACAACCCTCATCATCCGATTTGAAGCGGTATAAACTTTGGCTGGAGCAAAAATATCGTTCGCCTTACACAGGTGAAATCATACCGCTCAACAGATTGTTTACGCCTGAATATGAAATTGAACATATTATCCCACAGAGCCGATATTTTGATGATAGCTTTAGCAACAAAATCATCTGCGAAGCAGCCGTAAACAAATTGAAAGACAACTTCATCGGTTTGGCTTTTATTAAAAAGTTTGGAGGTTCTGTTGTAGAATGTGGAATGGGGAAAAAGGTTACAATATTAAAACAAGAAGCTTATGAAGATTTTGTAAAACAGCATTACGCCAAGAACCGCGGTAAACGAAATAAGTTAATGCTGGATGAAATTCCTGAAAAAATGATTGAGCGACAATTGAATGATACCCGCCATATCAGTAAATACATTTCGGGTGTATTGTCAAACATTGTTCGTGTAGAAGACGGTTCCGACGAAGGGGTAAACTCTAAAAATATTGTACCCGGAAATGGTAAAATAACTTCTCAACTTAAGCAAGACTGGGGCTTGAATGATGTGTGGAATGACTTGATTTTGCCTAGATTTGAACGCCTAAACCAACTGACCAATGCTACACACTTCACCGCCTGGAATGAAAATCATCAGAAGTTTCTGCCAACAGTTCCGATTGAATTGTCCAAAGGATTTTCAAAGAAAAGAATTGACCATCGTCACCATGCTTTGGATGCTTTAGTGATTGCCTGCGCTACCAAAGATCATGTGAATTTGCTCAACAACCAATCTGCAAAATCGGATACCAAGCGCTATGATTTGAAACGCAAGCTGATGCAGTTTGAAAAAGCCGTGTATAATCACCCTCAATCAGGTGAAAGAATTGAAAGAGATATACCAAAGCAATTTTTAAAGCCTTGGAGCAGCTTTACCATTGATGCAAAAAATAATCTTGAAAAAATTATTGTAAGCTTTAAACAGAACCTGAGAGTAATCAATAAAGCCACAAACTACTATGAAAGCTATCATGATGAGAATGGGAACTTGAGAATTGGAGGAGATGGCAAACCTAAGAAGGAAATCATCCCTCAAAAAAATGCAGGATGGGCAATACGAAAGACCTTACACGAACAAACTATTTCGGGTAAAATAGATTTGCCTTGGCTAAAAGTAGATAAAGGTAATTTTATTACAGCAACTCGCAAAAGTCTGGACAATACTTTTACTATGGAGAAAATATCAAAAATTACAGATACAGGGATTCAAAAAATATTGAACAGACACTTAGTAAACTGTGATAACAACCCGGATATTGCTTTTTCTCCTGAAGGAATCGAGGATATGAATAAAAATATTATCGCTTTGAATAAAGGAAAATACCATCAGCCAATCCTTAAAGTAAGAATGTATGAAGTAGGTAATGGTAGATTTTCTTTAGGCGAAAAAGGCTGTAAACATAAAAAATTTGTACAAGGCTCTCCTAATTTGTTTTATGCGGTTGTATTGGGAAGCGATAATAAAAGAAAATTTTCTTCAGTTCCATTTGATGAAATTGTTGAGCATTTAAAGTGGAGAGCGACTTTGACGCAAGAAGAACAGAAAAATATCTTAAAAATACCTAAAGCTTGGCTAGATGGGCAATTTGTATTTTCACTTTCTCCGAACGACTTAGTATATATTCCAACCCACGAGGAGATTGAAAATGAAAGTAGCATTGAATTTGGAAATTTGTCTATTAGTCAAATTAAGCGTTTGTATAACGTGAATGATTTTTCATCTACTTGTTATTTTTACCCTAATACACTTGCAAAGGCAATCTTTGCAAAAGAGGTGGATATGAAATACGATGCAAAGAAAAACAAACTAACAGGTTCTTACGACACAAAAACTGCAAGCTTAGACGGAAAGCAAATTAAGGATGTTTGCATCAAACTAAAAGTTGACCGTTTAGGCTATATTTCAGAAGCATAAGCTATGATTAAACGTACACTCCACTTCGGCAACCCTGCTTATCTCAATCTAAAAGACAAACAATTGCAAATTGATTTGCCACATTTAAAGCTACTCGGTGAAAAAGAAAGTAAAAAATATGTCCCTATAGAAGATATTGGTATAATCATCTTAGATCATCAGCAGATTACCATTACACACTCCTGCATGGCAGCCCTGTTAGGCAATAATGCTGCCATTATAATCTGCAACAACACCCATCATCCAACAGGTATGTTTTTACCCCTAGATGGTGGTCATACTCAAAGCGAACGATTTCGTTACCAAATTGATGCTTCGCAACCTCTGAAAAAGAATTTATGGCAACAAACCATACAATACAAAATACTTAATCAAGCTGCGGTGCTAGCTAAAAGAGGTATTGCTTTCGAAAACCTGATACATTGGGCAAAATCGGTGCGTTCTGGTGATCCTGACAATTTTGAAGGTAGAGCGGCTGCCTATTATTGGAAAAATATTTTTCCTAAAAAAATCGATTTTTTTAGAGGTAGAGAAGGCGATCCTCCGAATAACTTGCTGAATTATGGGTATGCCATTTTAAGGGCAATTGTTGCCCGTGGATTGGTTTCATCTGGCCTACTCCCTACGCTCGGCATTCATCATAGAAATAAATATAATGCTTACTGTTTAGCTGATGACATTATGGAACCCTATCGTCCTTATGTAGACGAAATAGTATTAAAAATTATTGATGAAGGTTTGAATTTTTTAGAACTTGGAACAGAAATTAAAAGCAGGCTGCTAGGAATTGCCACTGTAGATGTGCAAATGGAACGAGGCACCAGTCCATTAATGGTTGGGCTGCAGCAAACCACCTCATCTTTAGCCAAATGCTATGAAGGTGTATTACGAAAAATTGTATATCCGCAGATGATGGAATTTGAAAAACGGCTAGTTCATCGTGATAAGACATCAATTCATGCAATAAACCAAGTTGCAGAAGATCAAGGATTCTACGATAAAAAATTAGACGATGAGCAGAATTTACCTTTTTAGGTTATGCGTTTTAACCAATATCGAATTTTGTGGGTATTAGTTTTCTTTGATTTACCTACCGAAACCAAAAAAGAGCGGCAGATTTATACCCGCTTTAGGAAGGAGCTGCAACGGGACGGCTTTAGCATGTTTCAATTTTCTATTTATTTGCGTCATTGCAGCAGTAGAGAGAATGCAGATGTCCATATTCGAAGGGTAAAAAATCTATTACCATCAAAAGGGCATATTGGCATTATGACAGTAACCGATAAACAATTTGGTGCAATGGAACTATTTTACGGCAAGGCAGAGAAAGCATTGCCCGATACACCGCAGCAGCTGGAGTTATTTTAGCAGAAATATTTTTTCTTAGTAGAACTTAATCCAGTGGCAATAAAACCACCGGATTTTTTAATTCTAATTTTCCCTGTAACTATTTGATAATGAATTTCTTGAACTATGCTATGTTGTTGTAAATATCAGTAGTTCAAAGAATGAAAGCAAATCACAACTCTTCGACAAGTATACCTCTTTCTTTTAAAGTTGTTGTAAATATCAGTAGTTCAAAGAATGAAAGCAAATCACAACTATGACCAAAACGGGGAAATCTATAATGAGTTGTTGTAAATATCAGTAGTTCAAAGAATGAAAGCAAATCACAACTTCTTTGGGTCAGGCTATTGGCGATGCGGTGTTGTTGTAAATATCAGTAGTTCAAAGAATGAAAGCAAATCACAACGGGGCAAATGGCACGGTTTGGAAAATGTTGGTTGTTGTAAATATCAGTAGTTCAAAGAATGAAAGCAAATCACAACTTTCGGCAACCAGTAGCCTTTAAAATCGCGGTTGTTGTAAATATCAGTAGTTCAAAGAATGAAAGCAAATCACAACTCTGATTTAGATATGAGCATAGCCGCTACAGTTGTTGTAAATATCAGTAGTTCAAAGAATGAAAGCAAATCACAACTTGCTCCACCAAATTCATTACCTCGGCGGGTTGTTGTAAATATCAGTAGTTCAAAGAATGAAAGCAAATCACAACGGGCTTCAATATTGTATTTACCGCGAAAGAGTTGTTGTAAATATCAGTAGTTCAAAGAATGAAAGCAAATCACAACTCAATAATTAATCAAAGTGTCAAGTAACGGTTGTTGTAAATATCAGTAGTTCAAAGAATGAAAGCAAATCACAACTACATAAGAATTATTGCTTCGTTTTCGTTGGTTGTTGTAAATATCAGTAGTTCAAAGAATGAAAGCAAATCACAACTTTGATGTAGTTTTCTCTAACTTCTCCACCGTTGTTGTAAATATCAGTAGTTCAAAGAATGAAAGCAAATCACAACGCTATAAGTTCGATATCTTCGGCGGTGTACGTTGTTGTAAATATCAGTAGTTCAAAGAATGAAAGCAAATCACAACACTATGCCTATGTTGCTGGCGAAGTCTTGGTTGTTGTAAATATCAGTAGTTCAAAGAATGAAAGCAAATCACAACAATCCAAATAATAGATTTAAAAACATATCCGTTGTTGTAAATATCAGTAGTTCAAAGAATGAAAGCAAATCACAACGCTGGCCAGGCAACGGAAACAGAAGTTTTAGTTGTTGTAAATATCAGTAGTTCAAAGAATGAAAGCAAATCACAACAAGATCAGGAGTTGATCATTGAAATAGGTGTTGTTGTAAATATCAGTAGTTCAAAGAATGAAAGCAAATCACAACTTCTTTTAACGAGCTTATAATCAAAGCCACGTTGTTGTAAATATCAGTAGTTCAAAGAATGAAAGCAAATCACAACGGCTTCAACAGCCTCATTTATCCAAAAGATGTTGTTGTAAATATCAGTAGTTCAAAGAATGAAAGCAAATCACAACATACAAGGCTAAAGGAATTATTTTTTGTGTGTTGTTGTAAATATCAGTAGTTCAAAGAATGAAAGCAAATCACAACGAGATGACTACTACTGATGGAACCGTTTTAGTTGTTGTAAATATCAGTAGTTCAAAGAATGAAAGCAAATCACAACGCACCAACGTCGGGATATAGCAATACGGTTGTTGTTGTAAATATCAGTAGTTCAAAGAATGAAAGCAAATCACAACATACATGGAGTTTAAGAAACGCTAAAGATAGTTGTTGTAAATATCAGTAGTTCAAAGAATGAAAGCAAATCACAACTAAATATGCGGCGCAAATTCAGGATTTGGGGTTGTTGTAAATATCAGTAGTTCAAAGAATGAAAGCAAATCACAACCAGATTCCGAATGATGTGAAGAATATGTAGGTTGTTGTAAATATCAGTAGTTCAAAGAATGAAAGCAAATCACAACGGGTTTCCTTAGATGCCCATTGCTCGTTTAGTTGTTGTAAATATCAGTAGTTCAAAGAATGAAAGCAAATCACAACATCCTGTGAGTTGGCGTGAACGTAAACCATGTTGTTGTAAATATCAGTAGTTCAAAGAATGAAAGCAAATCACAACATCTTCTATACTCATTCCTAAGTCTAGTTGTTGTTGTAAATATCAGTAGTTCAAAGAATGAAAGCAAATCACAACAATACATACAAGTGGCATTTGTATTCTGACGTTGTTGTAAATATCAGTAGTTCAAAGAATGAAAGCAAATCACAACAATGGATAATATTTTCTTGTGCATTAAACGTTGTTGTAAATATCAGTAGTTCAAAGAATGAAAGCAAATCACAACTGCTTGAGGCAGACTCTCCACTTCCCTTAGGTTGTTGTAAATATCAGTAGTTCAAAGAATGAAAGCAAATCACAACTAGAAGTAAACGACTTAGGCATCTCTCGTTGTTGTTGTAAATATCAGTAGTTCAAAGAATGAAAGCAAATCACAACGTGATTTGAAAGCTTTAAATTCAGCTTCTGTGTTGTTGTAAATATCAGTAGTTCAAAGAATGAAAGCAAATCACAACGTAGAAGCCATGTTGAACTTGTTTTTCAAAGTTGTTGTAAATATCAGTAGTTCAAAGAATGAAAGCAAATCACAACTACAATGGATAAAGTAACAACTATATCAATGTTGTTGTAAATATCAGTAGTTCAAAGAATGAAAGCAAATCACAACTTCTGCTTCTTCTTTGTCTTCATCCTTAGCGTTGTTGTAAATATCAGTAGTTCAAAGAATGCAAGCAAATCACAACTACAAACGGAACTAAGGAGTTGTATAGCTTGTTGTTGTAAATATCAGTAGTTCAAAGAATGAAAGCAAATCACAACAGCGTTTCGAGGATTATAAAACAACAGTTTGTTGTTGTAAATATCAGTAGTTCAAAGAATGAAAGCAAATCACAACAGCTTTTGGTTTTGTCAATTTAAGTTCTTTGTTGTTGTAAATATCAATAGTTCAAAGAATGAAAGCAAATCACAACGCTTTCGGCATTGTTATTCTGTCCGTTCCGGTTGTTGTAAATATCAGTAGTTCAAAGAATGAAAGCAAATCACAACATAATTCCGTAAACAAATTCTACTATACGCGTTGTTGTAAATATCAGTAGTTCAAAGAATGAAAGCAAATCACAACCTTTGGAAGTGAGATTGTGGAAATCGATCTGTTGTTGTAAATATCAGTAGTTCAAAGAATGAAAGCAAATCACAACTGCTTTCATGATGATTGCTGTAGCATAGCTGTTGTTGTAAATATCAGTAGTTCAAAGAATGAAAGCAAATCACAACCCGAATACTAACGGTAGTGCTGCGCCTAAAGTTGTTGTAAATATCAGTAGTTCAAAGAATGAAAGCAAATCACAACTTTCCTTATCAACCATTCCCTCGCCGATAAGTTGTTGTAAATATCAGTAGTTCAAAGAATGAAAGCAAATCACAACAATTGAACTAAGGCTATTTGGGCTTAAGTGTTGTTGTAAATATCAGTAGTTCAAAGAATGAAAGCAAATCACAACTACACCTTTGGTATGGGTAATTGCAATTGCGTTGTTGTAAATATCAGTAGTTCAAAGAATGAAAGCAAATCACAACTGTATCCTGTAACGTTTCCTGATTCCTGAAGTTGTTGTAAATATCAGTAGTTCAAAGAATGAAAGCAAATCACAACTAATTACAATGATGGCAATGCCGCCACTATGTTGTTGTAAATGTCAGTAGTTCAAAGAGTGAAAGCAAATCACAACTGGTACACCGTACATAATACAGCATGCAGCGTTGTTGTAAATATCAGTAGTTCAAAGAATGAAAGCAAATCACAACCATTAATCTTTATTTAATTTGAAATTCAAGAAAAGGCGCACATTATATATTATGAATAATTTCTATTTTAGATTTTTTTACACAAATTCAAACGCCTTTAGATTTAAACTTTTATTTTGACAAGAAAAGATCTACAACAGAAAACTAAAATAATGATTACAGAAAACACATACTTCGAAGGCAATGTAAAATCTTTAGGTTATGAAACCACAGATGGAAAGTCAACAATTGGCATCATCAATCCTGGGGAATATAAATTTGGTACGGCACAGCTGGAGATCATGCATGTGATCGAGGGTGAATTGTTGGTGCTACTTCCTGAAACTGAAAACTGGATTACGGTTACTGCTGGCGATCATTTTACAGTACCTGCGAATGCGTCTTTCAGCGTTAAAGCAGAAACACAAACAGCGTATCTTTGCCAATACCGATAACAAAAAAGGAGCAGATTAAATCTCTGCTCCTTAATAATACGCTTTTTGCATCAGTCATTCACAAGTTTGCCAACTGTTACTTGCCAACTAAATTGATAATTGCCAACTAGAACTGCGAACTGAAAAGATGCTATTTCTTGCCTACCACCACTTCGGTAAAATCTTCAGTGGTTAAATATTTGTTAGCCAAATCTCTTATTTCTTCTGCAGTTATACTTTTTACTTTGTTAATGTAACGATCATAATAATCATAATCGAGGCCAAAAAAGTGAAGGTTTTTAAATTTATCAGCATGCGAAAAAATATTCTCTAAACTACCGAGCATCGAACCAAGCATATAGTTTTTAACCAGTGTCAACTCTTCTTCGCCAACCAAGTCGGTTTTTAATAATTCTATTTCGTTGTAAATTTCAATAAGTGCATCTGCACAAACCTCGGCACCTACTTCTGTTGCAATAAATAAGTAGCCGGCATCTTGCAGCGAAGAAATCCCAGATCCGATACCATAAGTGTAGCCTTTATCTTCTCTGATATTGTTCATCAGCCTTGAACCAAAATAGCCTCCCAAAACTGTATTCAAAATCTGTAATCCAGGAAAATCTTCATGTTTACGGTTCACCGCTATCTTTCCAATTCTAATGGCAGATTGAATAGCTTCTGCTCTTTCTTTGTAAACGGTTTGTTTATTTGAATCTTCAAATGTGAATTTATTTACAACAGCATCACTGCTTGCCCAATTATTTCCAAACTGCTGGTTCAGTAAATCTAAACTGTCTTCATCAAATTTACCTGAAACAATTATGGTACAATTGTTCGGAGTATATGCCGCTTTAAAATAATCAACAAGGTCTTCCCTTTTCAGTTCATCATAATGTTTAGCCTGAATATCAACCCCATAAGCAGTATGGCCGAATAGCGCATGCGCAAATTCTTTCCGGGATAAAATATCGTTTTTCTGAAGATTTACCTGTAATTTTTGTTTTTGATTTTGGATATAGAGATCAAGTTCATGCTGTGGAAACTGACTATCGCTCAATACATTTTTAACAATTGGTAAAACCGATGCAAGATGTTTATTCAAGCTATAAAGCGTTACGGTTGATTGGTCTTGCGCATATTCCGTTTGAAAAAATGCACCATAAAAATCAATCTGTTCTGCTATTTCTTTTGATGAGCGTTTGCTGGTCCCGTTATTCAGCATCGCACTCGCTGCAATGGCCTGCAAAGGTTTTTCCAGATTCCAGTTTACATTATTAAACAAAAATTCAATTCGAACTAAATCCTGCTCTCCCGAATACACAATATAAACAGGAACCCCGTTATCTAGTTTTTTATGCTGTGGCTGGATGAAATTTATTGTTGATACCTGCTTAAAATCAGGCGCTTGTTGTCTGTTAAGCATTTTCTTCAGTTAAATAATACAATGTAGATGACGATTCCTTTTTAAAGGTATCGTTCGAGATGCGTTTGATGTCTTCGGCGCTAACTTTCAAAAATTCGGCGGCTTCCTGGTTTAATAACGCTGCGTCGCCAAGCAATTCGTAGTAAGCCAGGTTCATTGCCTTATCCAACAAGCTCATTTCTGAAAATACCAACACCGATTCAACTTTATTTTTGACTTTGGTGAGTTCGTTATCTGATACCAATTCTGCCTTTAATTTATCAAGTTCAGCCCAAATTGCTTTTTCAGCCTGTTCTGTAGTTACACCTTCCACCAGTTTACCTTCAACGATAAATAATCCGGGATCCAAACTACTCGAGATATACGCATTGATATCACTGAATAGTTTCTGCTCTTTGAGTAAGCTGTTGTACAATCTGGAAGATTGACCTCTAGACATGATATCAGACAATAAATCAAAAGCATAGTAATCGGGATCTAAACGACCCGGCATTTTAAATGCGACATAAATTGCATTTAAAGGAACATTGGCTTTAACTGTTTCACGTCTTTCTTCAGTTTGAGGCGCTTCCTGGATTAAGTTACGCTCATACCTTTCGCCTGCGGGAATTGGTTCAAACCACTTTTCGGCAAGTTTTTTTACATCTTCAGTTTTCACGTTTCCGCCAACTACCAGAATTGCATTTTGTGGCGTGTAGTGCTTTTTAAAAAAGGCTTTCACATCTTCCATCGTGGCATGCTCAATATGCGAAAGTTCTTTGCCAATGGTTGCCCAACGGTATGAATGCTCTTTGTAAGCCAACGGGCGCAGTTTTAACCAAACATCGCCGTAAGGCTGGTTCAAATACCTTTGTTTAAATTCTTCACTCACTACATTACGCTGCGTTTCCAAACTTTTTTCAGAGAAAGCCAGACTCAACATCCGGTCGCTTTCTAACCAAAAGGCGGTTTCTATATTTTCGGCAGGTAAGGTTATGTAATAATTTGTAATATCGTTGCTCGTAAAGGCATTGTTTTCTCCTCCTACCCTTTGCAAAGGCTCATCGTAACTTGGAATGTTGATGGAACCTCCGAACATTAAATGCTCAAATAAATGCGCAAAACCGGTTTTTTCCGGGTTTTCATCACGAGCACCTACATCATATAAAATATTTAAAACTGCCATTGGCGTAGTTGGATCTTCATGAACCAAAACCTTTAATCCATTGGCAAGCGTAAAACGATTAAAATCTACCATATAATTTTTTAGAACCGTAAAGATATACTTTTAGGGTAAAATGTTGGATGGAAAATGTAAGATGGAAGACACAAAAAAGATGGGATTGAAAATACTTTAATTTGATCGCCAATTGTTTGACTAAACACTGACGACTTTAGACTTTGGACTTAGGACTTTTAACTATCTTTGTGCTATGAATACAGCCGATTTACTGCAACGGGCACTACATTTCGATTTTTTAAGCCTTGAAGAAGGTGTACATTTATACCACCATGCGGATACTGCATCGTTGATGTTTGTAGCCAATGAGTTAAGGAAAATCCAGGTGCCGAGTGGTAAAGTAACATGGCAAATAGATCGCAATGTAAATACCACTAACGTTTGCATTGCCAATTGCAAATTCTGCAATTTCTTCCGCAGGCCTGGCCACGACGAAAGTTATATTACTGATATTGAAACTTATAAGGTTAAAATTGAAGAAACCTTCCGTTTAGGTGGCGATCAGTTATTGTTGCAAGGCGGGCATCATCCCGATTTGGGTTTAAATTTTTATGCTGATCTATTCAGGAAACTGAAAGAATTATATCCTGATTTAAAGCTCCATGCATTAGGTCCGCCGGAAATTGCACACGTTGCAAAACTGGAAGGTATTTCGCACACTGAAGTTTTACAAACCTTAAAAGATGCCGGCATGGATTCACTTCCAGGAGCTGGAGCTGAAATATTAAATGATCGTGTTCGTCGCTTAATTTCTAAAGGAAAATGTGGCGGACAAGAGTGGCTTGATGTAATGAGGGCTTGTCATCAATTGGATATTACTACATCGGCAACCATGATGTTTGGACACGTTGAAACCATTGAAGAGCGTTTTGAACACTTGGTTTGGATTCGCCAGGTACAAAGTGAAAAACCTGCTGACGCAAATGGCTTCCTGGCATTTATTCCATGGCCTTTTCAGGATGATGGCACACTATTAAAACGCTTACGAGGCATAAGTAACACAGTAACTGCTGATGAATACATCCGAATGATTGCTTTAAGCAGAATCATGTTACCAAACGTTAAAAACATTCAGGCAAGTTGGCTAACAGTTGGTAAAACAACTGCTCAGCTTTGTTTACATGCAGGCGCTAATGATTTCGGATCAATTATGATTGAGGAAAATGTAGTTTCAGCAGCGGGTGCACCACACCGTTTCACAGCCAATGGAATTCAACAATCTATCAGGGCTGCTGGCTTTGAACCTCAGTTGCGTGGTCAGAAATATAATTATAGAGACTTACCAGAACACTTAGAAGAACAGGTTATTACCTATTAAAAAAAATTCTCCCTTTAAATTCATCCCATTAATTTATTTCCTTCGGGATATTGATCTTTTTTGGGCATGAAAAAATATCCAAAGCAAATTATAATATGTTCTGCGTTATGCGCATTCATCGTATTTATGTGTTTTTACTGGGGCTACAAAATACCTCAAAAAGATAAGCATCAAGATTGGCCGGAATATCCAAATCATTCCAACAAAGATTTAGTAATACAGTTAGACAAAAAGGAAATTTTAAATTTTGCAACAATTCCTAAAAGTGATTTACTGTTGATTTACTATAAAAATCCTGATTCAGCAAACAATACATATGGGGTAATGAGCAGAAATGGCAAACTGGTTATTGATCTTGGTTATTATACAACGATTTACATTGATGAATATCATAACCGTTTAATTGCAGAGAATTCCAACAGTCGCGATTCATCGATATTTACAGCTTATGATGCTAAAACATTTAAACGCATCCCTGCCCGATCAAGGAATGTAAAAATAGATCAAAGCTTCGATAGTTTTTCAAAAACAGAGCGTGGGGTAAAAACGGATATTATGGGTGTTAAGCAAACACAAATCGAATTAAAACCTGGTGAAACCGAGGCCCTTTTTAAGGAAAAGTATACAAAACTTGCAAATATTCTAAATGGACTTCATGAATTATATCCATTTGATGATGATCAACAAGGTGGCTATAGAAATTCATCATACGTAAAAACAGATCAAGATGGGGTAATTTATAAAATCGATTATTCTGATAAAGAAAGTATAGAAATGTTGTGTAGAAACTTTTTCGATGATGTGTTTAGGGATGATAAGAGTAAACCAACTAAAGCCAATCATATATCTACACCCGATAGTAGCATTATTGTTGCCAATACTTTTGATTCTGGTTTTGGCATTTACACACGTGGGAGTGCTGGAAGTGGAGGCGGCAGTGGCCCGCTTTTAGATCCAAAATTTGAGCAGACTTATCTTGATTATTTCCAACTGAGATTACATAAATTAAAAACCTTTTTTAAGCAGGACAACAGAAAAGGTCATACTGCAGTGTATAGTGTTGAACTTAATGAGCCTAAAAGTGACAATGATACATTGGTGTTTCTAACAGAAAGTCGCCTTTATTACTTATATAAAGTGAGTAAGAAAAAATAGTGAAGCATCTGGTATACACCTCTGATATTTTTATTTGCCTTGCCAACTAAACCTGATTGCAGCAGAAATACTTTTAATGGCATTTTTAAAGTTACTAACTCTATCTGCTTCTAGTCAATTAGAGTTAGTAACTTTGCCAGTAAAAGATTGAAGCGCAAAGCAGGACGAACATAAATTGAAAAACAGAACCCTGATTTTCCAATTAAAAAAGAGGTAAACTCTAATCTTAAAATCCCTAAATCTTAAAAAATCCTGGTCAAAAATAAAGGGAAACAGAACCCTGTTCTGCCTCCCTACCTTAAACTAAACATTACCTAATCAATAATGTAAATTCTTTTTGGCTTATGTTAATTTCGAACCCGTTCTGATGAACAAGTTTGCAATTGTTTTCACTTCAGCACCAGTTAAAAACTCATCGAATGATTCTGCTGCTGCTGCTCTTGTTACTGCAGTTCCATTGATTCCAGTGATTTCGATGTTTGCCTGAATCGTGTTGTTTTCACGAGCATAAACCGGATCAACCTGAGAAACACCAGTATCGTTTGATACACCGTTAGCACCTAAACCAACCCATGGTTTCAACGGAACATTTAAAAATGCTGCCGTCATCTGGCGTAAGTGAGAAGCATGACGAGCCTCAACTGAGTGAATTTGCAATGCAGTAGTCAATACTGGCATACCTTTTAATATTGGCGCCTGACCTTTGTAAGCCCTAACACCTGTATCTTCGAATGCTGTAGCTACCTTTAAGAATGTTCCATAATTAGTGAAAACATCTCCGAAAGTTCCACCTGCTGTAAAATCAAAGTTAGCCTCTGCTAATACAATTGGCGTACCACCAGCACCAGTAATTGCGCTTCTTAACAGGTTTACGTGAGCCATCTCATGCGTACGGATCGTTGTAATTGCAGTTGTAGCAGCACCTGAGGGAATTAAGCCAGTGCTTAAAAGTGCCCTGTTGTAAAAGTTATATTCTAAATGCTCTAAAGCCAACGCGAAGTTTAATACTTCAGTCACGTTTGCCGGATTTGATTGTCCGTAAGCTTTTTGGAACATAGAACCTAAAGCCAATGGTAAAGCTGCCAAAGAAATTTTCTTTCCAACGTTGAAGAAACTCTTCATTGCTGCTCTACGTGGATTTAATCTTTCATAGATCTCTCCATCAACTTTTTCAATTTCGTCTAATATATTTATGATATTCATGATTTCTGAGTTTAAGATTATAGGTTTACAACGTTAATTTTTGTTTTGATGAATGGCGCAGCCAATGGCAACACTTTATCTGGTGTTAAAGCACCATCTAATCCATTTGCATCTACAGCACCAAATGCAGTTAGTGTACCTAAATCAGCAAATGTTCCGTTTGAAATCTGATCTCTAACGTATGCTGCGTGACGTGCTTCAACAGAAACAATCTGACCAGCCAATACTAAATACGCTGTTTCTTTTAATCTTACACCAGCACCATTGTAAGCCGCTACTCCTAAATCTTCGAATGTTTTTGCTGTAGCCAATACACTTGCACCACTGGTAAAATCTACTGAAGAGAAGTTAACCTCTAAACTACCAATTGCAGCTGTACCCAACGCTTTTTTGAAAAATTCTCTGTGTGCAATTTCGTGGAATTGTACATCCTGAAAATAAGCTTTTTGTGCGGTTGTGAAACCCGACGGGTTAGAGTTGGCAACCTGAATGTAAAATGCTGCTTCTAATTGCTCTAAAGCATAAGCATAATTTAATACACCAAAATCATCCTTGAAATCGAGTGTTGCACCAAGCATAGGATCGGTGTAATTACGATCTTTTCTACAGCCTGCAGCTACCAAAGCTAAAGCGGCTGCACTTGCACCAGCATACTGAAGGAAGGATCTCCTGCCTACTGTGCTTTTTAATAAACTTTCCTCTTGAAGTTCAGTTTTTGTTTCTAGTTCATTGTTTTTCATAGTAACTATGTTTAGGGTTTTTGTATGCGATTTGATGATACATACGTGACAATTATGAACCCGGTTTTTTTGTTTTTACATTTTTTTTTATTAATCGATTTTGATACATTCACAAACCTGTAACTATGACTGTATTAAAAGCCATTATTGTTGATGATGAGGAGTTTGCAAGATCATCATTGTTCTTTCTGCTCCAACAGAATTGTCCGGAAGTAGAAATTACGGGCATAGCAAGATCTGTGGCTGAAGCGAAAGATATTTTAGCCCACCATGCCATCGATTTAATTTTCCTGGATATTGCCATGCCTGGAGGAAATGGCTTTGATTTAATACCTGATGCGCAGAAGCATAACGCCGCCGTAATTTTTACCACAGCTTATGATCAATATGCCCTCAAAGCAATTAAAGCAAATGCGCTAGATTATTTATTAAAGCCTATAGATATCGATGAGCTTAAAATTGCTGTAGAAAAGGTTTCGCAACACATCAGGCTTTTTAAAAATCAAAATGGAAATGATGAGCGAATCAGCAATCTGGCTTCCAACCTGGCATCAAAATCAGAAATAAGAAAACTGACTTTACCTTATGGACAAGGTTTCAAGATGATCGATGTTGATGATATCATTTACATTGAGGCTGATAGTAATTATTCAATTGTTCACCTAAGTAACCAGGAAAAAATAACGGTTTCGAAAGTTTTACGAGAGTTTGAGGAGCTATTGCCTACAGAACAATTTGTTCGGGTACATAAATCGAACATCATCAATTTAAATCATTTGAAAGAATATAATTCTAAAAATGGTTTGCAGGTTTTTTTAAAAAATGGAGAAAGCATCAATATTTCCAGAAGAAGGGCAAGCGATTTCTTCGACAAAATAAAATCATTCACAAAAGCCGGCAGTGATCATTAATGTGATAAAACGATACGCCAAAGTAGCCTGTAGCGCTTCGCTCCTATCCACTGGGAAAAGCCTTTTCATTGCCTTTTTATTTGCGATACTTTTTTGTACAAATATACAGAGCGCTCAGGCGCAAATGACCTATTTGCCACACTACACTTCTAAAAACGGGCTTGCCAGCAACAACTGCTACTTCATCCTTCAAGATCAAAAAGGCTTTATCTGGATAGCAACCGATAATGGCATCAGTCGTTTTGACGGTACCAATTTTCAAAATTTTACAATTGAAGATGGTTTGCCCGATACGCAAATTCTTCAAATGAAAGAAGATCAGTTCGGACGCATTTGGTTTTTTGCGTTAAATGGCCAGCTGAGTTATTTGCAAGATGGAAAATTTTACAATCGTGATAACAGTGAGCTTTTAAAAAAACTTAGTTTTAATACCGTTATCGTTTCATTTTTGATGGATAAGCAAGGTAGAATCTGGCTGGGAACAAATTCTAATCTAATTGCTTGCTGGGATGGAAAAAGAATAAAAAAATACGTTTCGCCTAATCCTGAAGATAAATTCATCAACGCCTTCATCCACGAAGATGAACAGGGAAACATTTTCTCTTACAGTGATTTAAGTGTTCAAAAATTTAACGGAAACACTTTTTCCATCATAAAATCTGGTGTTCAACCGCTCTCTTACATGACTGCCACCAATACGGCTAACAAATCATTATTGTATTTGGATAAAGGTGGATTAAAAGAATTATCCAGCGGAAAAATCCACAACATCATTCCTATTCCACAAAACCTGATTAAAAATATGTCGGGTTATTTTTACTATGACAACCTTGCAAAAGAGGTATGGATTGCCAATGCAAATGGATCTTTTGCTTTAGACAAAAATGGAAAAACTGTTCAGTATTTGCAGGATATTCCGGTTAATCAGGTAATAAAAGACAATAACCAGAACATGTGGTTTGCTACCAATACCGGAATTTACATGTTACCAAACATAAACAACCGGCTTTCCATTATCGATGCGGAATCGGGTTTGAGTAGTAATGTTATTAAAAGCATCACTAAAGATGGTAAAAACCGCTTGTGGCTTGGAACTGATGATGCGGTGATTGATGTGCTAAGCATCAACAATTATCAGGTAAATGAAATTGGTTTAGATGATTTCAAAAAATACAAAACCATCAAACAGATTAATTTCGATTCGAGAAATCAATCGATTTATTTCTCTTCTGATTATGGAATGGGCGTTTTTAAAAATATTTACAACAGCATTAACGAAGTAAATTATTTGAAAGAAACGAACAATTCCATGTTTGTAATTAAACATTTTAGCGTTGATGAAAAGAGTAACAGGCTGGCATTGGCGCTTTCTTCTGGTGTTGTTTTCTTATCAGATCGGTTAAACGCTTTGGAGTTTAATTCGTTAAAATACCGGGAAAAGGAAGATTTCATTAAAGATCGCTCCTATCATGTTTTTTATGATCGGAATGGAACTTTGTGGTTCTCCAACATCAATGGTTTGTCGCAGTTTGCAAACGGGAAACTGATTAAACATTTTGAAAAACATCCACTGCTCACCAAAAGAATCAATGATATTCAGCAACTGGCAGATGGAACATTAATTTTAGCTACGGATGGTTATGGCCTTCTGTTTTATAAAAATAATCAAATCGCGAAACAAATTACGCAAAAGGATGGCTTAACTAATAACATCTGCACAAAGATCTTTGTAAAGAATAACGAGATTTGGGTATTGACAAACAAAGGAGTTAACAAAATTGCCGATTACCCTGCAAAACCAAGTGTGGCCAATTTTGATTATGGTAAAGATTTACTCAGTGACGATATAAACAGTTTATTTATTGATGATAGTACAGCTTATTTTGCTACAAACAAAGGTTTAATTCTATTCAAATATAACAACAAAAATATCAGTAGAAATTTGCCAAAAGTATATGTTACCTCCATCATAAAAGATAATGAACGGTTGCCGGTAAACCAGAAAAACTTCACTTTTGAAACCGGAAATAATACCATTTTATTCACCTTCAGCGCTGTTGATTTTACCACAAGCGACATTACCTATCGCTACCGATTAAATGAAAACTCTGCCTGGGTAGAAACCCGAACAAGGCGCCTCGATTTTTCTTCACTGCAATCTGGCGATTATATTTTTGAAGTTTCTGCAAAAAGCCAGAATGGAAATTGGGGTCCATCGGCAAAAATTTCCTTTTCTATTACCAAACACTTCTGGCAAAGCTTTTGGTTTTTATCCATTTTAATATTATTGGTTGCCTATATTTTCTATAAGGTTGCCGTTTACATCACCAGAAAGCAAAAAGACAAAGAACAAGAACAGCTCTTGCTTAAAAACAAGGTTTTGATGTTGGAGCAGCAAGCCTTGCAGGCCATGATGAATCCGCATTTTGTATTCAATGTGATGAATTCGATCCAGCATTACATCAACACACAGAATACGGCGTCAGCAAACCGTGTGTTAACAGGTTTTGCCCGTTTAATCAGGAAGAACCTGGAGATTTGCACCAAAAGCTATATCACACTGGAAGAGGAACTCGAATATTTAAATCTCTATCTTAAACTCGAAAAGAATCGTTTCGGAGAAAAGTTAAAATATTCTTTTGCTGTAGATGAAGAAATAGATAAAGAAGAGACTTTGATTCCATCGATGTTATTGCAACCCTACGTTGAAAACGCAATATGGCATGGCATTATGCCAAAGGAAACGGGCGGTGAAATTCAAATCAACATCAAAATTAAAGATAACGACTATTTGAATATCGAAATTATTGATGATGGCGTTGGTATTGAGAATTCGTTGAAAAATAAAAACGGCACACATATTAGCAAAGGAATGCAACTTACCAGAGAAAGATTGAACTTGCTTGGCCAGATTGCAGCAAAACCTATACACCTTAGCGTTAAACAAATGACTACCAATGGTACAATTGTGTCAATAGCTATACCCTTGAAATAGCATTTTTACCGTTTACTCAATTATTAATACCACTCACTAAATAGAAGTAACGCAGCACCTGGTTTAGCCTTAAACTTGTAATAGAAATAAACGATAGTGTTTATCAAAACGTTCTTATAGAATTGATATAGATATTTAATAACCTAACCTAAAACTATATCTTAATTCAGGTTTCATTTGTGTGTTGAAAGCGGTCTTGTTTTTTAAAAAGCGAGACCGCTTTTTTTATGTCCGAAAATTATATTTTTGTATATGCCCAAATTTGATGTTACCATGCACATTGAAGCCCTTATTTTCTCATCTGTTCAAAGTATAAGTGTTCAGGAAATGATACTGGCGCTAAACGCCGTTGCTGAAGAAGAATATCATGAAACACATGTTTTTGCGATCCTGGATTTAATCAAAGAAAAATATAGTGCCGATGAATTTGCTATTGAGTTGGTTAATTTAAACAACGGTTACCAGTTTTTAACCAAAAAAGAATATCACGCCACAGTTAATCAACTTCAATTACATCGATCAAAGAAAAAGTTGAGCCAGGCTGCGATGGAAACGTTGGCTATTATCGCTTACCGCCAGCCAATAACCAAGCTCGAAATTGAGCAAATAAGAGGTGTAAATTCCGATTATTCTGTGCAACGGTTACTGGAAAAAGAATTGATCAGCATTGATGGAAAAGCAGAAACACCAGGACGCCCTATCCTGTATAGCACCAGCAGTCTTTTCATGGATTATTTCGGTTTAAACCATTTAAATCAACTTCCACAGCTTAAAGATATCTCCAGAGAAGAGAATACGGTTGGAGAAAATATTGAATAGCACAAATTAATTTATTTGATTTCAGCTTGTTATTAAAAAAAGTTTTTTTGTATTTTTAAACTATAAAAGCAATTTTTATTTTTGTGTTATGAAAGCGCCAAAGAAACTCCCTACTAAGCCGACTACCAAGAAACAGGTAGATGAAGATGATGATCTTGAAGATGACGATATTCAAACTACGAAAAAGAAATCTCAAGATGAAGACGAAGATGATTTTGACATGCCATTAGACGATCTTGACAATTTCGACAACTTCGATGACGACGACGACGATTACTAATCATTAAAAACTATATATTTGAAGAAGCATCCCTCCGCTTGGTAGGATGCTTTTTAATTTTAAAATCTGCCCATGCAAGTTATACCAGTAAGCACTCCATCACTAGAAAAGGATTTCCTGTCAGTTCCAAAAATTCTTTATAAAAACGATAAAAACTGGATATGTCCTTTAGATAGTGAAGTTGAAAATGTTTTCAATCCTGAGAAAAACAATTTCTTTAATCATGGCAAGTGCACCCGATGGGTTTTAAAAGACGATGCGGGGAATCTGATTGGTCGTGTCGCTGCTTTCATCAACGAGAAAAAGGCATTTAATTATGACCAGCCAACTGGCGGGATAGGTTTTTTCGAATGCATTGATGACGAAAAAGCCGCATTTCTACTATTTGATACCGCAAAAAAATGGCTCTCTGAAAACGGCATGAAAGCAATGGATGGACCGATAAATTTTGGTGAAAATGATTCTTTTTGGGGATTGCTGGTTGAAGGTTTTACGCCGCCGTCTTTCGGAATGAATTACAATTTTCCTTATTACCAGAAATTCTTTGATGCATATGGTTTCGTAACCGAATATGAACAATTAACCAACCACATCAATTTAACCATCCCGTTTCCTGAACGTTTTACCAAAATTGCCAACTGGGTTAGAAATAAACCGGGTTACACTTTCGAATATTTTAGCAAGGCCAATTCGGAAAAGTACATTGATGATTTAATGGAAATTTATAACGATGGCTGGCAGAATTTCGAAAATTTTGTTCCGATAAAAAAAGAAACTTTACAGGAGAGTTTCAAAAGCATGGAACCGATCATGGATGAACATTTGATTCAGTTTGCCTATTTTAATGGAGAACCCGCTTCATTCGTGGTATTAATTCCTGACGCGAACCAAATGATTAAAGGGTTTGATGGTAAGCTCGGCCTGATAGAAAAGTTGAGGTTTGCCTATCGCCGCTGGGTTGGTGTAACCCGCATGCGGGCCATTGTAATGGGCACTAAACCTAAATTTCAAAAGCACGGCTTAGAATCGGTTTTATTCATCAGGTTGGGCGAATATGTATTGCCGAAAAACCAATATAAGGAGTTGGAATTAAGCTGGGTAGGTGATTTTAATGAGCAGATGCTTGCCATCCATAAAGCAACAGGCGCCACATTCGGCAAAAAGCATTTAACAATGAGAAAGGTTTTTTAATAGGAATACCGAGCAAGGAATAAAGATTCAAAATCTAGAAAGGTAAATCCGTTATTCTTTTATGATTTATCTTTGCTCTTTTATCCTTGTTCCTTGCTCTTTGCTCCTTATTCTTTGCTCCTTGCTCTTTGTTCTTTGCCCCTTGCTCTTTGCTCCTTGCTCTTTGTTCCTTGCTCTTTGCTCTTTGCTCCTGCCGCTACATCCCCAATTTATCATAAAGCTCAATAACCTTTTTGCGAAGTTTATTGAGCTCTTCATCTTTTTCCAGAAGCTGTTGTTTTAAACCTGTTGTATCTTCTGAAGATTCAGGTCCGGCAGCAATTCCTGTAATTAATTCTGCCGCCGAAATTTTAAATAATTTAGCTATTTGGAGTAATCTGGAAATGTTTAAATCGGTTTGGCCTGTTTCTATTTTACAAAATGCTGGGGTGGAAATTTCGAGAAGTTTCGCTACATCAGCCTGACTCAAACCTGCTTCTACCCTACACTTCTTAATATGATCACCAATGCTTTTCATTATTTTTTCAAAGAGGCTGCTAACTTAGGCAAATCAAAACCTGCATAATTACCAGAACTCATCATTAATAAGTTTGTATTCTGGTAATTTAAACTCAGCAAGTATGCTTTTAGTTCGGATGCATCGTTGAAGAATTTTAAGTTTGGATTAGCAAAGGCATCACGAACATCAGCCTCTGAAAAGGGCTCCATTCTTTTTTGTTCAAAGCTTTTTAAATCGATAAAAACTATTGCATTGTCGGCCTTATCCATTGAACCGGAATATTCCTGCAGAAAGTCTTTATTTAAGCTGCTAAAAGTGTGTAATTCAATGCAAGCTGTAAGTTTTCTATCAGCAAATTGCGATTTAACAGCATCGATCGTAGCCTTTAATTTCGATGGAGAGTGGGCGAAATCTTTGTAAACATTTGTTGATTCATCAGCGGAGATTACCTCTAAACGTTTGGCAGCGCCAGTAAACGAGGCAATTGCAGTATCGAAATCGACTGCGCTGATATCCAGTTGTGCACAAACCAATTTGGCCGCATTTAAGTTCATCAGATTATGATCGCCAAATATTTTTAAAGCTGTTTTTTCTGGCAATAAATAAGTGATGCCCTTATCAATTTCATGATCAGGAATGGCATAACCTATTTTATTTATCCTTGCTGTAGAATGTTCAACAATCTCGTTTAAATCATTATCGGCTTTGCAATAAATCAATACGCCATCTTCTGTGATGGTATCGATAAATTTATCGAATTGTGAAGTGTAATCGGAATAGGTCGGAAAAACGTTAATATGATCCCAGGCAATACCACTGATCACTGCAACATTGGCTTTATAAAGATGAAATTTAGGTCTTCTGTCAATTGGAGAAGAAAGGTATTCATCTCCTTCAATAATCATGACCGGCGCTTCTGCTGTAACCTTAACCATCGTTTCGAACCCTGCCAATTGCGCTCCAACTAAATAATCAAAATCGCGGTTATAATAGTTTAGCACATGCAAAATCATGCTGGTAATGGTTGTTTTACCGTGGCTACCACCAATAACAACTCTTAATTTATTCTTGCTTTGCTCGTAAATATATTCGGGATATGAATAGATTTTTACACCCAGTTCTTGTGCCTTTAACAATTCTGGATTATCAGTGCGGGCATGCATGCCTAAAATTATGGCATCCAGATCTGTAGTAATTCGTTCTGCATCCCATCCCATTTCCGACGGCAATAAGCCATATTTATCTAAACGAGATTTAGCTGGTTCAAAAATCACATCATCAGATCCTGTAATTTGATAACCCTTTTTATGTAATGCAATGGCTAAATTGTGCATCGCACTTCCGCCAATCGCAATAAAATGTATGCGCATATTTATAAATGATTGAATTGAGAATGAAAGAATGAGTGAATGACGTTTGATCCAATCATTCACTCATTCAAAACTCACTACTATTTTTTCTCAAACTGAGCGGCAACCCAGTCTCCATTTTGCTTGTGATCAAGATATTTGATACCATATTTAGCACATTCTGCAGTGATCATTCCTAAATCAGGATCAAGATAGAATCCACTAAAGAATATTTTTCCTTCAGGCTTCAAAACTTCCGCATAGCGATGAATCTGATCCAATAGAATATTCCGGTTAATGTTTGCAAAAATCACATCGTATTCTTCATCAGGAATGGCTTCTTTACTTCCGCAGAGCGCTTTCAGATTGGTTACATGATTTAATGCAGCATTCTCTATGGTACTTTCATAACAAACATCATCGTAATCGATTGCCACCAAACTTTTAGCGCCTAGTTTAGCCGCCAAAATGGCAAGAATCGCCGTTCCACAGCCCATATCCAAAACTGCTTTATCTTTTAAATCTGCAGCTAAAATATACTGCATCATCATGGTAGTGGTTTGATGGTGACCGGTGCCGAACGACATTTTCGGGTCGATTACTATCTCATATGGAAAAGATGGTTGTGGTTCATGAAAGGTTGCCCGAACGTAACAAACGTCATCAATAACCAGCGGACTGAAGTTTTTTTCCCATTCAGCATTCCAGTTTTCATCTGCTACATCTTCTAAAAGATAATCACAAGCAAAATCATCCGCATAGCGAAAAAGTAAACCTTTTAATTCCTGCTCGATGAAATTATCTTTGATGATGAATGCCGTGAAACCATTTTCACTGTCTTCAAAAGTATCAAAACCTAAATCAGCAAGATCACTAATCAATAAATCTTGCTGATAATCTTCAATATTTTCGAATGTAAATACTGCTTTTATATATTGCATTTAGCTATTTAAGGCTTTAATAATATCTGTAAAATCACGAGATTTTAATGATGCACCACCAATCAGGCCGCCATCAATATCTTTTTGGGCAAATAAACTAGCAGCATTACCAGGATTACAGCTACCACCGTAAAGAATTGTAGTATCATCAGCAATGTTGAAACCATAATTTGCTTCAATTTCCGAGCGGATAAAAGCATGAATATCCTGAGCCTGCTCTGGCGATGCCGTTAAACCTGTTCCAATAGCCCAAACTGGTTCGTAGGCAATTACAATTTTCGAAAAGTCAGTATCGCTTAAACCAAATACACCTTCTACCAATTGTTTTTTTAATACTTCAAAATAACTTCCGTTTTCACGTTCATCTAATGTTTCTCCGATACAAAAAATCGGTGTTAAACCATGTGCCAAAGCAACTTTAGTTTTTTCTGCCAATAAAGCATCACTTTCTGCAAAATATTGTCTGCGCTCCGAATGCCCTAAAATTACATATTCAGCACCTACAGATTTAACCATTTTAGCCGAAGTTTCGCCAGTAAAAGCACCACTTTCTTTGTCACTGATATTTTGAGCACCAATTTTCACGTCGTTTCCACCTAATTTAGCCAAACTATTTAAGTGGATAAACGGAGAACAAATGATAGCCAGTTGATTGCCTTTGCGCTCATCTTTAACCATATTTACAATCTCACTGAATAACGAAACGCCTTCGTTATAGTCTAAATTCATTTTCCAGTTTCCTGCTACGATTTGTTTTCTCATTGTATTTTATTTTATTGGTTTGATGATTTTTTCAAATCAAGGTTAAAATTAAAAGTTTCTGTGTGGAGCTGTTAATTCAAAAACTTTAGTTAAAATTTCCTTTTCGGTATCTTCAAAAGCCCTGTTTTTTCTTGCGAAAACTTTTGCTGTTGTTTCGAACATTTTATCCAGTTTGTAATGTTCGAAACCATCAGCACCACCCCAGCTGAAATCTGGAATGTGGTTTGGTGGTAAGCCTCCACCAAAAATATTGGCGCTTACCCCAACAATACTTCCTGTATTAAACATGGTATTGATACCAGATTTCGCATGATCAGCCATCACTAAGCCGCAAAACTGCAAGTTCGTATTACGCATGTTTTTGCTTTCATAATTATAAAGCTTAACCTCGGCATAGTTGTTTTTTAAATTTGAGTTATTGGTATCTGCACCAATATTACACCACTCACCCAATACCGAATTGCCTAAATAGCCATCATGACCTTTAGCCGAATTGCCCCAAATTACCGAATTATTAATTTCGCCACCGGCACGACTGTTAGGGCCAATGGTTGTACCTGAATAAATTTTTGCGCCCATTTTAATAGATGAGTTTTCGCAAAGTGCAAAAGATCCACGTATTAAACTTCCCTCCCAAATTTCGGCATTTTTACCCACGTAGATTGGTCCATAACCGCTGTTTAACACACTACATTCGGCTTTTGCACCTTCTTCGAAAAAGATATCGTCGCCTAACAACTGGTTAGTGTTACTAATTTGGGCCGATGTACGTCCTTTTGTTAAAAGTTCAAAATCTTTCCTTATTTCAGCAGGATTATGCGTAAAAATGTTTTCAGGATAAATGATTTTTAGAAAATTACTTGGATAATTAATTGGCCTGAGTTGTTGTTTAGCTTGTTCATATGTTAAACTTTCACTACATGCGTAAGCAATTACATCATCGCCAGATAAAAGAACTTCTCCTGTTTGCAGTCCAGAAATAGCAGTAAGCAATTCCTGATCAGGACATATGGCACCGTTGATAAATAATTCTGCGTTTGATTTTGGAGCGTATTTTATCGAGAGATAATCTTGAGTGTTAAAACCGAAATCGGCGTTTAAATATTTTGCCCATTTTTCAGCAATTGTTAAAATACCAACACGTAAATCAGCAACAGGCCTTGTAAACGTTAGCGGACGAAGAGACGCCCAGCAAGTATCATCAAATAGATTGATTATCATAAGCAGCAAAAATAAAAAAAGTCCCGATGCTTTTGGCAAAGGGACTTTAAAAAATGCTTTTTACAGCTAAAATTATTTCTTAGCGTAACGGTTTTTAAATTTATCAATACGTCCTGCAGTATCAACCAATTTCATTTTACCAGTATAGAAAGGGTGTGAAGTATGAGAAATCTCTAATTTATAAAGAGGATACTCATTACCATCTTCCCATTTAATAGTTTCTTTAGTATCTACGCAAGATTTTGTTAAGAAAGCATATTCGTTAGACATGTCTTTGAAAACAACTGGTCTGTAGCTAGTAGGGTGCAAATCTTTTTTCATCGTGTTTTTATTTTCTTTTAATTGTGATGAAGCTATCTCGCTAGTGCTTCGATGGTTTCATTTGAATATTATTTTAAGTCATTTGTGTGAAAGCATCAAGAACATTTTTGCAATTTGCTGGCAACAACGCTTATGACATTTTCTATTAGTCTTTTCTACCTCTATTTTAGAGGATGCAAATATCCTAATTTTATTTTTGATTTACAAGCAACTTGAATAAATATTTTAAACATTAAAATTGCCTTCGAACCTGATCGGTATCAATGATAACAAACGCCTTCCCTTCGTTAATAAATAAGCTTTCGTCATTTGCATTATTAACATTAACCAAACCTCTAGCGGATATTTCTAAACATAGTAACCACTTGTGTTATCAGTGTTTTAAGTGTTAACCTTTACCAGCTTTGCTTATTTCAGCAACACTACTCGCCTATGCCAAAGCCTAAAATGACAAATACGAGGTATTAACTGGCGAAAATCATTATTTAAATATTAATCATCCGTTTTACTCACAAGTTTATTATTTAGAGTATTTCGCCCAGGTTGCTATTTTTGCCTTTTGCCTTGCGAGGTAAGCATCAGCAATAACTTCTGCAGAACTTTTGCCTTCAGTTGTTTCCAATAATTCTTTCAGCTTGTATTGGTCTACATCGGCTTTGTAAAGGATTTGAATAAGTTTAGGGAAATCATGATCAATGAGATAGGCAAAAGCATCTATCATGGCTTCCCGCAGTTGATTTTCGTTAATTTCATTTGGAATGTCGAAATCATTGCTGATAATTTTTACAAGAGAATTAATAGTGTTCACAATTAAATTTTAATACGGTTTGTGGTTTTGCCATAAAACACCAAACAAAGTGAGATAAACCTGATAGAAACGAGCATCCCGAATTTCTCGGGATAAAGTGGATAGCAGGACTTTACAAAGCGATGAGAAGCTGAACCCTTCATTTTCAAATAAAAAAGAATCATTACAAAATTAACAACTCTTCAATTATCTATGCTACATTCCCTATTTTCAATTTCCCATTCCACTTCATTCACCTAAACCCACTTAATCTCCTGGCAGAGTTCTATCAATACGCCGTTTGTTTCTTTGGGATGTACAAAGCAAACCATTTTATTATCTGAACCTTTTTTTGGCACCTCATTTAAAAGGGTAAAACCATTGGCTTTTAGTCGCTCCATTTCTTCCAGAATATTATCTACAGCAAAAGCAATATGATGAATCCCCTCTCCTTTTTTGGTTAAAAACTTCGCTATTGCGCTATCTTCAGATGTAGCTTCTAACAATTCTATTTTATTTTCACCGGTTTTCAAAAATGCGGTACTTACATGTTCTGAAGCTACAATTTCGGTTTTGTAACATGAGGTATTCAATAAAATTTCGTAGAGCGGAACAGACTTATTGAGGCTGTTTACGGCAATTCCGATATGTTCTATCTTATTCATCTTTTTGAAAGGTTGGTTGAATGTAAAAATGCGTGTTTTCTCTATAACCTCATAGTGATTAATTATAATTGTTAGAAAACTTTTTTTGTATCTTTGTAATCATAATTAACAGAATGGAGATGAAACAGCCGATATATTTAGATAATAACGCAACAACACCTTTAGACCCTAGAGTGTTGGAAGCGATGCTACCTTACTTTACTGAGAAATTTGGAAATGCCGCAAGCCGTAATCACGCTTTTGGATGGGTGGCTGAAGAGGGAGTAGATTATGCTCGTGAGCAGGTAGCCAAATTAATCGGCTGTACTGAAAAAGAAGTAATTTTTACATCAGGCGCAACTGAAGCTGATAACTTAGCGATTAAAGGTGTGTTTGAAATGTATAAAGATAAAGGTAACCACATTATTACCGCGGTTACTGAACATAAAGCAGTATTAGATACTTGTAAACACCTTGAAAAAAACGGTGCAAGAGTGACCTACTTAGGTGTTAAAGAAGATGGTTTAATTGATTTGGCTGAATTAGAAGCTGCAATGACACCTGAAACGATCTTAGTATCGATCATGTACGGCAACAACGAAATTGGCGTGATTCAACCGGTTAAAGAAATTTCGGCTATTGCACACAAACATGGCGCTTTGTTTATGACTGATGCTACACAGGCGGTTGGTAAAATTCCGGTGGATGTAAATGCAGATGGAATTGACTTGATGGCTTTTTCGGCACACAAAATGTATGGTCCGAAAGGCGTTGGTGCGCTTTACGTACGTAGAAAAAACCCAAGAGTTAAAGTTACTTCACAAATGGATGGCGGTGGCCATGAGCGTGGAATGCGTTCTGGTACTTTGAACGTTCCTGGTATTGTTGGATTAGGTAAAGCTTGCGAACTTTGCCGTTTAGAGATGGAAAGTGAAACTATTCGTTTATCAGCTTTGCGTGATAAGTTAGAATCGACTTTAAACAAAATGGAAGAGAGTTATGTTAATGGTAATACACAACACCGTTTACCACACGTAGCAAATATCTCTTTTAAATATGTTGAAGGTGAAGGTTTAATGATGGCTATGAGCGACTTAGCTGTATCTTCAGGTTCAGCTTGTACTTCGGCTTCATTAGAACCATCATATGTTTTGAAAAGCTTAGGTTTATCTGATGATTTAGCACACTCTTCTATCCGTTACGGTTTAGGAAGATTTACTACGGAAGAAGAAATTGACCAGGCCATTGCGGTTACTCAAAAAGCGGTTAATCACTTAAGAGAACTTTCTCCACTTTGGGAAATGTTTAAAGAAGGAATTGACTTGAGTAAAATTGAGTGGGCAGAACATTAATTTGCAAAGCAAATTAATGTGTTAAAAGTTATAGGTTGAAAGTTATAAGTTTGGGAGCTTAAACGATACGTTTAAAATCACTGATTTACAATCTGTAGCAAAGGGAAAAAATTAAAAGTTTTGGTGAGAGCGCTTTAGGGTTGAAACACATGACTTGTAACTCATAACTCGTAACATACAACAAAAATTATAATCATCCCGATAGGGATATAAAGAAATAAAATCATGGCATATTCAGAAAAAGTAATTGACCATTACAATAACCCACGTAACGTAGGTACATTAAATAAAGACAGCAAATTTGTAGGAACCGGATTAGTTGGTGCACCTGAGTGTGGCGACGTAATGCGTTTACAAATTGAAGTTAGTGAAGATAACGTAATCACTGATGCTAAATTTAAAACATTTGGTTGTGGTTCGGCGATCGCTTCTTCTTCTTTAGCTACAGAGTGGTTAAAAGGAAAAACGATTGATGAGGCTTTATCAATCGACAATATGGATATTGTTGAAGAATTGGCTTTACCTCCGGTAAAAATTCACTGCTCGGTGTTAGCAGAAGATGCAATTAAATCTGCCATTAACGATTACCGCGTTAAAAATGGTTTGGAAGCAATTGTTTTGGAAAAATCGCACCACTAGACAGAATTTTGAGTTTAGATTGACAAATTACGATCTGCAATTTGTCTTTAATCTAAAATCGTAAATCTAAAATCGTAAATTATCATGATTACAATAACAGATAAAGCAAAAGAAAAAATCGTTCATTTAATGCAGGATTCAGAAATGGGTGCTGATTACTTCTTACGTGTTTCTGTAAAAGGCGGCGGTTGTTCTGGATTATCCTATAACTTAGATTTTGATAATGAAGAGCAAAAAGGCGATCAGTTTTTTGAAGATCGAGGAATCAGAATCGCATTGGATATGAAATCTTTCCTTTATCTGGCAGGAACTGAGTTAGATTTTACTGATGGATTAAATGGTAAAGGTTTTAACTTCATCAATCCAAATGCCAGTCGAAGTTGCGGTTGCGGTGAAAGTTTCTCCGTTTAAAGATCATTTAAAAAATATTTAAAGGCTTCGAAAATCTCGAAGCCTTTTCCTTTTTAGGCTATTTTTTATTTCTGGCAAATAAACGCTGTTCCGTCAATTCAAGTTCTTTTTATCAATACTTCATTGCTTCGTGCCTCGCAACGTCGATAAATCTGCTTAAATCTGCGTTTCTTATCCTTTTAAATCTGCGGGAAATATTACTACGATTAAAATCCAACAAACATCAATTTGTAATTTTAAACCAAAAAGCATTATTATTGTTAATTATAACGAACACCAAATAAAGAGCAATGCCATTAATTAACGAATTTTCAACCGTCCCTACCCTGTTGAGAAATGTTGTAAAAAACATTCACAAACCTGAAGAAACTTTTTTAATTCACAAACAAGGGGCAGAATGGGCTGAAATTTCATTTGAAGATACCCTGAAAAGAGCTGATGCGGTTTCTGCATTTTTTCTGGAAAAAGGGATTAAAAAAGGAGACCGATTGGGTTTAATGATCGAAAATTCTCCGGAATATGTTTATTATGATCAGGGCATTCAGCAAATCGGTGTGATTAATGTTTCCATATATCCAACTTTATCAGAGCAGGAAGTTGCTTATATTATTAATGATTCAGGTATAAAAGGAATTCTTGTAGGAAATAATTTTCTTTATCGCAAAGTGCTCAAAGTTGCTTCGAATTGTAAAGAGTTACAATATATCATTCCGGCTTTCAAAGATTTCGAAAAAGTAAATGTGCCCGCAGATTTAGACATTGAAATTATTGCCTTCGCTGATATATTAGCACTTAAACATCAGGTTACTGCCGCTGAACGGGCGGAGATTGATCAATGCAGAAGTTTAGTTTCACCGAATGATGTTTCTTCACTGATTTATACATCAGGAACCACCGGAACGCCAAAAGGTGTAATGCTAACCCACCGTAATTTTGTGAAGAATGTTGAGGTTTGCCTGCAGCAAATCCCAGTAATAGATCAAACGGAAACTTTCTTATCATTTTTGCCTTTATCACATGTTTTTGAACGTACTGCAACCTACCATGTTTGCTGCGCTCAAGGCTGTAAAATTGCTTTTGCACAAAGTTTAGAGCTTTTAGCTAAAAACATGAGCGAAGTTCGTCCGACGGTGATGAGCTGCGTACCACGATTATTGGAGCGCATTCACGATAAAGCCATAAAATCGGGAACAGCGGGTGGCGGAACCAAAGCCAAAATATTTACCTGGGCTTTAGAAACAGGAAATAAATATCGTATTGCAAAAGAAGCGGGTGAAAATCCTGGATTGATCTTAGGCGTTAAAAAAGCCATTGCCGAAAAACTGGTATTTAGTAAAATTAAAGAAAAAACGGGCGGCCGATTAAAGTTTATGATTTCCGGAGGAGCAGCGCTTCCTAAAAATGTAGGTGAGTTTTTTGGCGACTTAGGAATTAAAATTCTTGAGGGTTTTGGTTTAACTGAAACCTCTCCGGTAATGTCGGTTACGGAATACCACAGGCAAGTTTACGGAACAGTCGGACGTGTTATTCCAGGAATTGAAGTTGGAATCCAGGATGTGGAAACAAAAGAAATGATTAATATTCAAACCCACGATACGTTCAATGAAGAATTTGAATGCGCTGAAGGTGAAGTAATTGTTCGCGGGCATTGTGTAATGAAAGGATATTTTAACAAACCTACTGAAACTGCTGAAGCCATTGACAAAGACATGTGGTTTCATACCGGAGATATTGGCCGCTTTTACAAAGGAAATCTCCAAATTACCGATCGTTTGAAAAACATGATCGTGAATGCCTATGGCAAAAATGTTTATCCAACACCGGTAGAAAATATTTATTTAAAAAGTCCGAAAATAGATCAGTTATTTTTAATTGGCGATAAACGTGAATTTATCACCGCGATCATTATCCCAAACAGAGAAACTTTAGAAGAGACTTTCAAACTCAAAGCATCTTTTTTTGAAAATACCGATCCTTTTATTCGTGAACAAGAAATTATCGATTGGATAGAACAAGACATCAAAAAAATCTCTAACGAACTGGCCAAGTTTGAGCGCATTAAAAATTTCAAAATTAAACGTAATCCATTCAGCATTGATGAAGGAGAAATCACGCCAACGATGAAAGTAAAGCGCCGGGTTGTAGAGAAAAAATATACTGATGCAATCAATGAAATGTACGAAGAGGGCGTTGAAGCAGAATCTTAATGCCGTTGTTAATTACAATCAGAAAATAATTATACAAATCATTTCCTTATGACTATCTTTTATTTCTAGTATTTCTGTAATCAATCTGAAGATTTTTGAAGGCCTGAACTAAATTATCATATTGCAATTCATCAATTGATAAATATGGAATTTCAACGCATTCTGTCAACATAAAAAACCAATCCCGGCTTTTCTTTATTCTCCAAGAATAGCTATACTTAACGGATTTACCTGGAAAAGTTAATCGCAATATAGCCATGGGATTTGATCGAATCTCTGACACCTTTTCAAAAGATAAAATATCAGCAGGGTTAAATTGATATAGTAGTCCACGGATATCACTAGAATTATCTGATTCGCAAAAACCTAAAATAACCACACCTTTCCGCTCTACAAATCTAATATAATTAAATGGGGAGCGCTTGTTATTATCAGTAAATTTTATGTTCAAACCCTGATTAAGGATTTTATTGATATATGAAGCTATTTCTTTTCGACTGCCAGATTGAGCGTGGAGATTAAGCGATAGCATTAATAAGCCTAAAAGTATTAGTTTAGATTTCATCTTCAATAATATAAATTAAACCTCTTAAAAATTAAATTTTCTTTAAAATCTTTAAAATTTAGTTACCTTCCAACTGTCAGAATTAAGTCAGGTATAAAGTTCGGCAATAAAGTAGCCTTCATAAACGGAGCGAGGCTGGGATTAAGCTTATGGTAATAATTAATAGTTTTGAAGAGTACAAATCATATTTGGACAAAGAAATTGGTGCCTCTCAATGGCATAAAATCAATCAGGAGCAAATAGACAAATTTGCGGAAGCCACTTTAGATTTTCAGTGGATTCATTGTGATCAGGAGAAAGCCAAATCCACGGGGCCTTTCGGCTCAACCATTGCTCACGGTTATCTAACCTTATCGCTTATCCCTTATTTGTGGAAACAAATTGCCGACATCCAAAACGTGAAGATGGAAGTAAACTATGGAATTGAAAAATTCAAATTTAACAAACCCGTGTTGGTGGATGATGAGGTACAGTTAAGAGCCAAACTCATAGCCATTTCAGATTTGCGGGGAATTACAAAAGTGGTTATCGAGGCTAATCTTGATATAAAAGGTCAAACAAAAACCGCTTATACCGGAAATGTGGTTTTTCTTTATCACTTTAAATAAATGTTATAGCATTAATACTGCTGATCAACGCTTTTTAGTACAGTTTTCATATTTTAAGCTATAGCCCTATAATTTTCATCCCTAATAAAAATATATGCTCTCAATGATAGGAATACCCGAAATCATAGTAATAGTTCTTGGACTATTAATCTGCTCCATCATTATTTATTTTTACTGGGCTGTTGCAGATTACGGGAGCAATACATATTTAGGATTTGGAGGTTCGCTTTTACTAGCAATATTTACAAGCCCTATTATAGCATATTTCATACTACTATTGTTTTTCCCCCGATATGAAGAAGAAGATTAAAATTGAGAGAATTCATTCCCACATTCAATAATTTAATTTAGCTCCTTATTAAGGGCAAAAACAATTATTAAACCACTTGCAAAATTCTTACTTTTGCAAAAAATACCTGAAATGAGTATAGGATTATCAGAACAAGAAATATTACGACGTGAGTCGCTAAAACAGTTACGCGAATTAGGCATTGAGCCTTACCCTGCAGAATCTTATGAAGTAAATGTAAGTGCCGCAGATATTTTAGAAAATTACGAAAAGGATAAAACGGCTTATAAGACGGTGAGTTTGGCTGGTCGTATCATGGGTAGAAATATCATGGGAGCTGCATCTTTTGCCGAAATTCAGGATTCTACTGCTCGTATTCAGGTTTATTTAAAAAGAGATGAACTTTGCCCAGGCGAAGACAAAACATTATACAATACCGTATTTAAAAAGCTTTTAGATATTGGAGATTTCATTGGAATTAAAGGATATGTTTTTACAACACAAACCGGTGAAATTTCTATTCACGTTACTGAGTTTAAAGTTCTAGCAAAATCTCTTCGTCCCCTTCCAATTGTTAAACGCGATGATGAAGGCAATGTATATGATGGGTTTACTAATCCGGAATTGCGTTACAGAATGCGTTATGTAGATTTAACGGTTAATCCAGATTACAAACAAATCTTTATTAAACGTAGCAAAGTAATTAATAGCATGCGTAATTACTTTGATAACCAGGGCTGGATGGAAGTGGAAACCCCTATCCTACAACCCATTCACGGTGGTGCAGCTGCCCGTCCGTTTGCCACGCATCATAATACATTAGATATGCCACTTTATTTGCGCATTGCAAATGAGTTATATTTAAAACGTTTAATTGTGGCAGGCTTCGATGGTGTTTATGAATTCGGTAAAATGTTCCGTAACGAGGGCATGGACCGTACGCACAATCCGGAATATACTTCCATGGAGATATATGTAGCCTATAAAGATTATATCTGGATGATGGCGATGGTGGAAGAATGTTTGGAGAAAGTAGCCATTGCAACCAACGGTTCTGCTGTAGTTAAAGTTGGCGAAAACGAAATCAATTTCGAAGGTCCTTACGAAAAATTAACTATGTATGGCTCAATTGAAAAATACACTGGAATTGATGTTTCGGCAATGACCGAAGAACAATTGATTGAAACCTGTACATCATTAGGAATTGAAACCGATTCAACAATGGGTCGCGGTAAATTGGTTGATGAAATTTTTAGTGAAAAAGTTGAAGCCAATCTAATTCAGCCGACTTTCATTACAGATTATCCAATCGAAATGACACCGTTAGCTAAAAAACACCGTTCTTCAGAAGGTTTGGTAGAACGTTTCGAAATATTTGTGAATGGTAAAGAGATTGGTAACGCATATTCAGAACTGAATGATCCAATCGACCAAAAAGAGCGTTTCGAAGATCAGCTTAAATTGGCTGACCGCGGTGATGCAGAGGCAATGGCAATGGATGATGATTTCGTTCGTGCTTTAGAATATGGTATGCCTCCTACTTCAGGTTTAGGTTTTGGTATTGATAGAATTGTGATGTTAATGACCAACCAAAGCACCATTCAGGAAGTATTATTCTTCCCGCAAATGCGCCCGGAGAAAAAGAAAATTGAACTAACAGCTGAAGAAACAGAATTATTTGCGTTGGTAACCGAAGGCGAACAATTACTTTTAACAGATGTAAAAGCTAAGCTAACAGACTGGAGCAACAAAAAGTGGGATACCACATTGAAGGCTTTAACTGGTAAGGGAATTCTGAAAGTATCTAAAACAGATGATGGTTTATTCCTGTCGCATAAATAGATCGGTTAACAAAAACATAACATAAACTTAAAAGGCTTGCTAACAATTTTTTAGCAAGCCTTTTCTATATTTACGGTAATTGAAAATAAATACAATTACCTATGAATACTTCAAGTTTAGAAATTAACGAAAGAGAATACTGCATCAAATTAAGTAAAGATGCATTTGATTTAACCCTAGTGCGTCAATTGATCAAAAGAATCCAGGCCGAAGCATTGTTTTTCTCCAGAGCTCAGGTTGAAGAAGATGATATCCTCAGCAAAAGATCTCAAAGAGAAGAACTGGAAGGATACGACAGTTTGAAAGATAAGTAAGTTAAAAGTTATCAGTTACGGGTTGTGAGTCCATACCTTTAACTTTTAACTTTTAACTTTTAACTTACTAATCAATATCCAGCGTTCCCTCAACCGAATCATCCATTGTCTTTCCGGTAATTACTGAAGCTGCCATTTTAAGGAAAGCTACGGCAGTTCCATTTTTAGTATCCCAATAATAACCTTCAGATGGAATTACTTTAATCAGAGTAATGTTTGGATCTTCCTTTCCACCCTGAAACCAGGTTTTAATAAAAGGACTCCACAATTCATCAATCTTAGCCTGATCCCTGCTGATTTCCGAAATGCCGTAAATATTTACAAAGCCAGAATGTGCACCCGCCTGGAAAAGTAAATGCGTAAATGGATCCGAAGAAATTTCGTCATTTTTATGGCTATCTTTCATGCTCATAAACCAAATATTACCTTCATCATCAACCTGTTGAATAGCCATAGGCCTAACTGATAATGGTACCCCGGTTTTAATATTGGTGCAAAAAAAGCAACTTTCTGCTTTTCCTGCTAAATCACGCAGTTTTTCAATGGCGTCGTTGCCACCTAAATCTTTAATATTGTCTTCTTCCTGAGTATTGTTAGTACTTCCTTCTTGTGATGTTGCCATAATGTAGATTTTCTAAATACTACAAAAGCAAATCCATTTTGGTTTTAATATTTTGAAAAGCAAGCTGCTGCTCATCTTAAAGTCAGCCCTGCTATCACTACTATCTTTTTGGGTGTGTAACTCAACCAATTTAATGTTACTGCAACAAAAAGTATAGCCGTTCTATCAGGTTTATACACATAAACCTGTGCTTATAAAGCAAAAAGCCTATCTAAACAAACTGTGAATTATTGTACAGCTGAACGCTAAACCTCTTCTACAGAAAGAACCTTTTTAGCCAGCTTGCCAACAGTTAGGCCCTGAACAATGATAGAGAACACAACCACAAAATAAGTAATTCCAACCAGTAAAGGTTTGTATGGGCCTTCATCCATTGATAATACGAGCGCAATAGAAACACCGCCACGTAAGCCTCCCCAAACCAAAACTTTTATAGTGCCACTGCTAAATTTATTTTTAAAAGGAATTAGCTTTACAGGAATATAAATTGACAGGAACCGGGAAAAAAGTACGATGAGAATGCAGCAGATTCCAATCAACCAGTAATCGGTAATGTTATGGATAATTAATAACTCGAAACCAATGAATAGAAATAAGATTGCATTTAAAATCTCATCAATTAATTCCCAAAATTTATTCAGGTAATCTTTGGTCACTGCCGACATAGCCGTACGTTTACCATAATTACCAATTACTATCCCCGCTGCAACCATCGTTAGCGGACCAGAAATATGAATGGAATGAGCAATCAGGTAACCACCCATTACCACCGATAAAGTAATCAAAACAGAAACTTTGTAGTCATCAATTTTCCGCATAGCGTTTGAGGCACCTATACCTAAAAGTGTTCCTAGCAAAAAGCCGCCAAGCGCTTCTTTAATGAGTAACCAGGAAATATTGGTAAAACTTACATCAATATCACTGCCTTGCGCCAGTTGAAGGATTACAGCGAAAATCACTACCGCAACACCATCGTTAAACAGCGATTCACCTGCAACCTTGGTTTCCAACGATTTTTTAACATTTGCATCTTTTAAAACACCCATCACCGCAATAGGATCAGTTGGAGAAATTAACGCACCAAATAACAAAGCGTAGATAAAAGGTATCTGAAAGCCAAACAACGGCGTAATGTAAAACACTAAGGCACCAACCGCAAAAGTTGAAATAACCACACTTACAGTCGAGAAAATAATTACTGGTGCCCTTTGTTCTCTCAAATCGACCAGGTTAATATGAATGGCACCCGCAAATAACAGAAAATTTAGCATAGCGCCCATCAATACTTCTGTGAAATCAACATCTTGAAGCAGCGTAGAGAAATGATCAAAAGTTTTGGGGAATAAACTACCTGTAAACACCAGAACGATGGAGCTTAACATGGCAATAATCATGATTCCAATAGTAGAAGGTAGTTTTAGATATCGCAGATTGAGGTAAGAAAAAAATGAAGCAAGTACGATGAGAACGGAGAATGAATAATATAATTCCATAAATAGTTTAAAGGATCAGTAAATTCCCAAAATACCTAAAAATTTCGACTAGCCTAAATTAAATTTTAGATTATTACTTAAATACGAGATACGTTTACATAAAAAAAGCCGGGAATGCCCGGCTTTTTTATACTCTTATTAATCTTATCCTATCTGTAACGAACTTGCTGTTGCTTGTCCATCATGCCCATCTGATCTTTCATTTGTTTAATTTGATCGGCAAGTAGTTTATTTTTATCTGCTTTTTTAGCTTCAGCAAGATACATCGTTGCTTCACGCTTGTTGCGTTTTGCCATTGCAATACCTGCTAAACTTAACTTGGCAAGCGCAACATTATGTTCCATTTGCATTCCTAAGTTAAGTGCAGTTTTAAAATATTTTTCCGATTTTAAAGGTGCAGTTCTACTCTCTATTAAACCAACAAGTAAGTTATAATAGCCATGCTGCACTTTAATTAACTGTTTCTCGTAATTTGTTATTCTATCTAAATAAGCTTTTGCTTTAGGCATATTATCTTTTCTAAGAAACCATTGTGCTAAAAGCATATTCTCGTTAAAGAAATATGTAACCAACACAATTAATCCTAATAAGATGGCCACAATTCCCCAAGGCCAGAAACCGAAAACAAATAAAGCAACTGCGCCACCCAGTAAAGCAAACCCCGCAATTAATCTGATAATATTTGGCATAAAAATTTATTCTAATTATTTTTTTTTGCAAATATCGTTTTTAAATGGCAGAAATTAGATTTTAAAATAATAATTTCATTAAAAATTTCACAGGTTAAACAATTCATCTATTTAATATGAAAATCCTCTTATCAATCACCTTAATCGCAATCGCCATGAGTGTTTCTGCACAAGAACTAAATAAAAAAATTCACGATCAGGCCAGAAATAAAGATGTTTTAATTAATGTCTGTACCAGAGAAGGCATAACTACTTTTCCTGAATTTAAGGAAATGTACGATCCACTTTATGCAGCTTATGTTCCTGATGCTGCAACAATGATTGAATTAAAAAAACTGGTTAAAAAAGAGAAAATTAAAATTGTGTTCGGAACCTGGTGCGGCGATAGCAAAGTAAACGTTCCGAACTTTTTCAAAGTGTTAGATAACCTTCAGTTCAAAGAAAAGAATGTTGAAATTATTGCGGTAGATGGAGCCAAAAAAGCTGAAAATGGTATTATTGATGGCTTAAACATTCAGCGTGTACCTACGTTTATTGTGTATGATAAAAAAGGAAAAGAACTGGGCAGAATTGTGGAACATCCGAAAACAACCCTTGAGGGAGATCTTTTAGCCATCTACCAAAAGAAATCGTAAACATTTTTTCGTGCTCACAAGTTAATAGCTAATACCTTTAACTAAATCCATAATAAAATTAATTATGTCAGCTGCATTAGAACCAGGTTGGTTAGCCGTTTTACAAGACGAATTCGAGAAAGATTATATGAAAAGCCTAAAGGCTTTTTTACAGGAAGAGAAACAAAACGGCGCCACGGTTTATCCAAAAGGTGCTGATATTTTTAATGCGCTAAATACTACTCCGTTTGATCAGGTTAAAGTTGTTATTCTCGGTCAAGATCCATATCATGGTGCTGGTCAGGCACATGGATTATCTTTCTCCGTTCAGCGTGGTGTAGCAGTACCTCCATCTTTAAAAAACATTTATAAAGAACTGGAGACGGACATTGAAGGTTTTAAAACGCCAAACCATGGCCATTTAACACACTGGGCGGAACAAGGTGTGCTGCTTTTGAATGCTACATTAACTGTTCGCGCTTCAGAAGCAGCATCACATCAAAACCATGGCTGGGAAATTTTCACCGATGAAATTATTAAAGCACTATCAACCAAGAGAGAACATCTGGTATTCTTGCTATGGGGAAAGTATGCACAACAAAAGGCGACGCTAATTGATCAGAAAAAACATTATGTGCTAACCGCGGCACACCCATCTCCATTCTCGGCATATAGTGGTTTCTTTGGGTCCAAACATTTCTCTAAAGCTAATCAGTTATTGATCCAGAATAACCTTGCACCTATCGATTGGAATTTGCCGGCTTAGATGAAAGCTTATTTTATTAGCGGCTTAGGTGCTGACAAAAGGATATTTTCGAAATTGAAACTTGATCCTCAAATTGAAGTCATTCACATCGAATGGATTGTCCCTATCAAAAATGAATCGCTACGCAATTACGCTAAAAGGTTGAGTTCTATAATTGATGTTTCAAATGATTTTATACTTGTAGGCGTCTCTTTTGGAGGAATGATTGCAGTTGAAATCTCTAAACTTATAGCGCCTCGGTGTACCATTATCATATCCAGTACGCTGTACAGCCAAGATTTACCCTTGCTTTATCGCTTTGCTGGTAAACTTCAGTTAGTCAAATTAATTCCTTCCTGGTTGATCAAATCATCAAATTCGCTTACCCAAAATTTCTTTTTTGGCACAAAATCACACAGTGAAAAGCAGTTGCTTCGCAAAATTATAGCTGATACTGACTCTCGATTTTTAAAATGGGCTATCGGCAGTATTTTAAGCTGGAGAAATAGCGTTAGGCCAAATTCTCTATACCACATCCATGGCACAAATGATAGAATTTTATACTCAAAATCAGCTAAGCCCGATTTCGTAATCAAAAATGGAACACATTTTATGGTTTATCAAAATGCAGGAGAAATCTCAGGAATTATTAATAGTTTACATTTGAATTTACCATCTAAGACATCTTAGAACATCTAAGTAAAGTCCAAAAAATCATCCCCGATAACATAACATTTTAGATGATTTTTATGAAAAACAAATCCTTTATTGATAATTTAGAGTAATAGAGTTACAGGAGCCTGCATAGAGGTGCACAAAAATTTAGGTCCAGGCCTATTGGAAAGTATATATCACAAATGTCTTATACGAGAACTGCAGCTACAAAATATCCATTATTCTTCAGAACAACCCGTCCTATTCACTTACAAAGATGTACTACTCGATACAGCGTTACGAGCAGATTTATATATTGAAAACTGTCTACTTTTAGAAATAAAATCAGTTGAGAAAATACATCCCATACATGAAGCTCAGATATTAACCTACATGAAACTGTTTAAGGCACCCAAAGGATTGATAATAAATTTCAACTGTACTAATATTGTACAGAATGGAAAAAAATCCTTTGTTAGCGAATTTATGTACAATTATAACAACTGACTAAGATGTTCTATAGTTTCTTAGGTGGTTAAAGCAATTAATACTCCAAAGGAACAATAGGTTCTTTTTTCGTAGTCGACATAATCATCATGGTCTGAAAAGTCTTAACCACAGAAATTTTGCTTATTTTCTCCATAATTAAACGTTCGTATGATTTTATATCTTTCACATAAACTTTAAGCAGAAAATCTGCCTGACCGGTTACATGATGACATTCAGTGATTTCTTTAATCTGATTAACCTCATCTAAGAAGATTTGAATGGTATTGTTTTTATGGAAATCTAGCTGAATCTGGATGAATGTTTTAATTCCCAGTCCTAATTTTTCTTCATCTACTAAAGCATGATAACTTTTGATGTAACCTGCCATTTCCAGTTTACGAACACGTTCTAATGTTGGCGCTGGCGACAATCCTATTTCTTGTGATAAAAGCAAGTTGGTAATTCTACCGTTCTCTTGTAAGATTCTTAAAATTTTAAAATCAATTTTATCTAATTCTGATGCCATATAAATTCAAAGGTATTGAGAACACAAACATAACCAAATTATATTCTATATTTTAACAAAATTTATCTAATATATTTTAATAATTTTTTTTTAGATTTACCTAAAAATAAAATTAGATAAACATAAATGCAGAGTTTTACCGAGGAAAATTATCTCAAAATCATCTATCATCTTGCCGAAAGCTCAAACAATGTTCAAACTAACGCCATTGCAGAGCAGATGCAAACCAAACCTGCTTCGGTTACAGACATGATTAAGAAGCTTGCCGACAAGGGCTATGTAGACTACGTTAAATATCAAGGCGTAACCTTAACCGAAAAAGGGAAAAATGCTGCAATAGATATTGTGCGCAAACACAGGCTTTGGGAAGTTTTTTTGGTAGATAAGCTCAACTTTAAATGGGATGAAGTTCATGATGTTGCGGAGGAGTTGGAACACATAAAATCAGAAACATTAATTGAAAGATTAGACGAGTTTTTGGGCTTTCCTAAATCAGATCCTCATGGCGATCCGATACCGGATAAAAATGGGCGGTTTGCAAAAACGCATTTTACTAAGCTAATTGATCTACAAGTTGGCGACGGCGGAACGATAACCGGAGTAAGTCAGCACAGCTCTGCTTTTCTAAAATTATTAGAAAAATTAGGTTTAACCCTTGGCAAACAAATTCAAATAAATGATGTTACGGATTTCGATGGTTCAGTAGAAATTCTGGTAGCCGATAAACAGATTAATATTAGTAGAGAAGTTGCAAAGCATATTTTAATTAGCAGTAATGGCAAAAACTGAATCGTTAAGTGAAGTACATCAAAGTGTAAGTACCGATAAGCGAAAAGGCTGGAGAAGGATTTTAGCATTCATTGGACCAGCATATTTAATTAGCGTTGGTTACATGGACCCGGGAAATTGGGCGACAGATTTAGCAGGTGGCAGTAAATTTGGTTATCAATTGATTTGGGTTTTACTCATGTCAAATTTAATAGCGCTTTTGCTACAATCACTTAGTGCCAGATTGGGAATTGTAAGAGGATTGGATTTAGCGCAGGCATCTAAACATGCATACCCACGTTGGGCAAACATCCCTTTATTTGGTTTGGCGCAAACGGCAATCATTGCTTGCGATTTAGCCGAAATCATCGGCATGGCAATCGGTTTACAATTACTGTTTGGCCTTCCTTTAATTTGGGGGATTTCAATCACCATATTTGATACCATTTTGCTTCTTTTCCTGCTTAATAAGGGCATGAGAGCAATGGAAGGTTTTATCGTTTCGATGGTTTTCATCGTCGGATTATCTTTTTTGGTGGAAATGTTTATTGTTGAACCTTCCTTAAAGGAAGTGGTTAAGGGTTTCGAACCTTCAGTTTTAGGTGGTGATGCCTTATATATTGCCATCGGAATTATTGGCGCAACAGTGATGCCTCATAACCTTTACCTGCATTCATCATTAGTGCAAACCAGAAAAATAGAACGTACCAACAAGGGAATTAAAGAGGCCTTAAAATTTAACCTGATTGATACTACTGTTGCCTTAAATCTGGCCTTCTTTGTAAATGCGGCAATTTTGATTTTAGCAGCAGCAGCATTTTATAAAAACGGATTGCATGAAGTCGCAGAAATTCAGGATGCCCATAAACTACTTTCCAATATTTTCGGTGATGTAGCTCCTGCCCTTTTTGCTATCGCATTAATTGCTGCCGGTCAAAGCTCTACCGTTACCGGTACCTTAGCCGGACAAATCATTATGGAAGGGCATATCAATTTAAGAATACAACCCTGGTTACGTAGATTAATTACCCGACTATTAGCTATTATTCCTGCATTTTTTACCATCCTCCACTATGGCGATGATGCATTAGGAGGACTGTTGGTGTTAAGTCAGGTGGTTTTAAGTTTACAATTAGGCTTCGCTGTGATTCCATTGATTCACTTCAATTCGGATAAAAAACTAATGAAAGACTTTGCCATTAAAACCTGGGTAAAGGTTTTAGCCTGGGCAAGTGCTTTTGCCATTGTTGCACTAAATGTAAAATTGGTTATTGAAGAAATAAGTGGTTGGGCAAAGGATGCCAATACCTGGTGGATTTATGTAATTGTTTTTCCGGCTTTAATTTTTATTGTTTTTTTACTGCTTTATGTGTTTTTCCACCCCATGATTGAGAAGAAGAATCGTGAACGTCAAATGGTTCCACATGGTAATGCTTTGGATATTGGGAAAATCGAAAAGATCAGTTACTCGAAAATTGGTATTGCTGTTGATTTCTCGAAAAATGATCGAAACACCATTCGCCATGCTTTAATTCAAGGGGGAAAAGACGCACATTATTTTTTAATCCATGTGGTCGAAACTGCCGCCGCCCGTTATCATGGAAATGATGTAATGGATCATGAAACGCAGAGTGACCGCGAAAACCTGGAAAAATATAGAACAAATCTTGAAGACCTGGGTTATGATTCTACGCCTTTCATAGGCTTTGGAAGTACCGCAAAATCAATAGCAGAAATTAGTAACAACAATAACTTAGAACTTTTGGTAATGGGCGCTCACGGTCACAAAGGCTTAAAAGATTTGATTTTTGGCACAACAGTAGACTCTGTTCGGCACAAAGTAGATATACCTGTCTTAATTATCCGATAATTATTTTTTTACGGCTGGTATCAGCTTTTTAATTCCACCATCACCGGCATTGTAAACCAAAAGTTTACCGGCAGGAGAATACAAATACATCGCCGGATACATTTTAGGTAAAAAAGAAGGAATAAAGAGCTGATTTTTATCTTGCAAAACAGTAACGTTAGGTTTGGTATTTAAACCTTTTGCGTAAGTATTAAAAAACTGTGGGATGATATAAGCCTCATCCAGGGTGATCATATAAATATTCACATCCTTAAACTGGGCATAGTTGGTATTAAGCAACTTGGTTTCTCTTTGGCAATGTTCACAGGTACAATCAAAAAGGATAAAAAGATTTTTTTTACCAGGAACTAAATTTTTGTTAGAAAATGCTTTACCATCTAATTTAAAAAAGGTGAACTGTGGTAAAATTGAAGGTTGCTGGGCTTTTACCTGTAACGAAACGAATAGCGATAATACTAAAAATAGGATTCTGAACTTCATATTTACTTTTAAAAAATCAAACTTAAATAATAATTTTCACCCAATTGATAATTCATTTAGCTTTTACAAACAGATGAACTTTTTATTTGTTGACAATACCTGATGTTGAAATAAAGAAAAACAAAATTATAACATCAAATTTTAAGATATTTGCAGCCCGGCATTTTTGCCGAATTACACCACGTAGATTTTATCTACCAATAACTTACTTCAATTTTGAAAAACGATATCAATATAAAGAACAAAAGAGCATACTTCGACTATAATTTACTTGATAAATATGTAGCCGGAATTGCACTTTTAGGAACAGAAATTAAAGCGATTAGACAAGGCAAGGCGAACATGACAGATGCATTTTGCATGTTTATTGGAGGTATTTTATATGTAAGAAATCTTCATGTTTCTGAGTATAGCCACAGTTCTTTTTACCATCATGATATTAAAAGAGACCGGGCTTTATTACTTCAAAAGAAAGAACTAAGAAAGTTACGTTTAAAAGGCGAAGAAAAAGGTTATACCATTGTTCCCTTGAGAATTTTCATTAATGAGCGTGGATTTGCAAAAATGGAAATTGCCCTGGCTCAAGGTAAAAAAGAATTCGACAAACGGGATAGTATTAAAGATAGAGACACTAAACGCGAATTGGACCGGGCGATGAAAAGGTAGTTCAGTTTTCAATTTCCAGTTTTCAATTTCCCATTCTCAGTTTCAAGTTAGAACTTACAGCTGTTAACTGCAAACTGTCAATTGCCAACGATTACCAGGCCTGATCGCCTACCAACGGAACAAACCTAAAGGTATCTAGAACGATTTTCTCGTAATCCGTTTCGCTTACGCGGATTACTGTTACCATTTTTTGCGTTTTCTCATCACCAACGGGAATAACCAGGATACCGCCAATTCTTAACTGTTTGAGAAGAATTTCAGGTACTAAAGGCGCACCCGCTGTTACAATGATTTTATCATAAGGTGCATGTTTGGCAATTCCCTTTGAACCATCACCGCAAAAAAATGTGGGTTTGTAGCCCATTCCCGGCAGCACCTGAATGGTTCTGTTGTAGATGTTTTCTTGCCTTTCGATGGTATATACCTCCGCACCAAGTTCCATCAAAATACAAGTTTGGTAGCCCGAGCCTGTTCCAATCTCCAGTACTTTATCGCCTTTTTTAATGTGCAATAATTCGCTTTGATAGGCAACGGTGTAAGGTTGAGAAATAGTTTGTCCATCTCCTATTGGGAATGCAATATCTTTGTAAGCCTGATTCCAAAATGTTTCATCGAAAAAGAAATGACGTGGCACTTTGCCCATAGCTTCTAATACGTTCCTATCTTCAATTCCACGAGATTTCAGTAATTCAACTAACTTCTTTCTCGCACCACGCTCTCGGTAATTATCAACAAATTTATAGGCCATGAAGTCTCAAAATTAGCTTTTTTAAACTTTCTTACAAGATAAAGAAATCAACATTAACTTAACTAGCAGTAAATCAAAACTAAAAGGTTATGTTTAATATCGGCACAGAAAACATCAATTGTGTGTATTACAGAATTAATTTTTACTTTTGAGATCAATTGCGATAGCGCTTTTGCCACCATCATATATGAAAAAAATATTACTTATTGTTTTTGTAACCTGTGTCTCCATTATAACTTACGCTCAAACTGGGGCTGATTATAACTATTCAGTTTCTATAAGGAGTTTTAGTTTAATGCAATTACCGAAAGTGTTAAATCAAACAAATACACAAGATTACACGAAAATGTATGGAAATGGTGGCATTTTAAAATTTAATGATAATCAGATAAGCTATAGGATAAGTGGCAACTATTACAGAAGTACTGATTTTCAGTTTCAAAACACGTGTGAAACTTGCGAAATAGGAAGAGGCAAGATTACTGATTACTCATTCAAAATTGGTTTTGAAAAAAACTTCAACTATTCACGAATTCAACCCTATTTCGCTTTTGATTTAGGGTACCGATCGAATCGGTTTACAGGAACGCTTACGCCGATTGACCCTATTGCAGGCAATACAAATCAATCAGCCGATGCTACTAAAAACGGGATGGTAATCACCCCTTCTTTAGGTTTTAAAATCAACATTATCCCGAATTTATCGATTTTTGCGGAGAGCAGTTTAGATTTTAATTACTCATATGAAAAACAGGACATCACCCCCTCTAACCCGGCAAACAGAACCGTAAACACTTATACTAAATGGGAATTTTTATTAAATCCTGTTTCGGCTGGCATTCAGTTTAACTTCAACAGTAAAAATTAATACGGGTCTACATCAATCTGGGTAAAAACGCCTTTAAATTCTTTAGTGGCATTAAACTGCGTGAGTGTTTCCTTTAGGGCATCTTTAACTTTTTGAATGGCAGTGTGTTTATCTGCCTTTATAATAATCTGTTTGATGTAAAGGTTACGAACACGGCTAATCAACGGCTGCTCGGGCCCTAAAACCCGTTTACCGAATTTAGCTTTTAAGATATTTGCCAAACTCAACGCGGCATGATCTAAGACGTGGGAATCCTTGTGTTTAATGTAAAGGAATATCATTCTTGAAAATGGCGGATACTGAAATTTTTCACGTTCAGCAATCTCATCGTTATACATTCCTTCGTAATCATTATTTACAACTTGTTTGATAATTCGGTTATCCGCGTCATAAGTTTGAATACATACATTGCCCTGGTCTGCTCTCCTACCCGCTCGTCCGGCAACCTGAGCCAGAAGTTGGAAACTGCGTTCGTAAGCCCTAAAATCTGGATAACCTAAAAGTGTATCGGCATTGATTACGCCGATTAAGTTTAAATTATCAAAATCTAAACCTTTAGCCACCATCTGGGTACCGATCAGAATATCGGTTTTCTTCTCCTGAAAATCATTTAAAATTTGCTGCAAACCGTTTTTAGTGCGTGTGCTATCCATATCCAAACGAGCGATAGTGATATCCGGGTAAAGCAATTTAAGCTCCTCCTCAATGCGCTCGGTTCCAAAGCCTTTTTGTTCAACATGTACTGAGCCGCAGGCCGGGCAAATATTTACACTACTTTGCTGATAGCCACAGTAGTGACAGTGCAATTTACCGCTACTTTTATGGTATGTTAAACTCACATCACAATTAACACATTTTGGGGTGTAGCCACACGTCGCACAAATCAAAATGGTTGCATATCCCCTTCTGTTTTGAAAAAGTACAATCTGCTCCTTCTTAGCAAGCGCCAGATCGATGTCCTTGATCAACACACTGGAAAAATACGAAACCATGGTTTTTCTTTTTGTTTCTTCCGAAATACTCACCACTTGTTGGTTTGGCAATTGCACTCCACCGAAACGCTCTTTCATTTCAACCAAAGCATATTTACCTTGCAAAGCATTGTAATAACTTTCCAGAGATGGCGTGGCAGAACCTAAAATAACCTTTGCCTGATGCAGGTGTGCTAAATAAATTGAAGCATCTCTTGCCTGATATCGGGGAGCCGGATCATATTGTTTGTAAGAAGGCTCGTGTTCCTCATCAACAACAATTAGCTTCAAATGCTGAAAAGGCAGAAAAACTGCTGAACGGGCGCCAAGTACAACCTTATATGCCCCGGTTCTTACTTTATTCCAAATCTCAACCCTTTCGCTATTATTAAATTTAGAATGATAAACACCAATTGCATTACCAAAATAACGTTTAATACGTTCTACAATTTGTGTTGTTAAAGCAATTTCTGGCAACAGGAACAAAACTTGTCCATCAGTATTTTGAATAACCTCTTCGATTAACTTAATGTATACCTGGGTTTTACCTGAAGCAGTAACGCCATGAAGCAGTACTACATCTTTATCTTCAAATGCATTTTGAATTTTGACAAGTGCCTCCTTTTGACCATCATTGAGTTGGAAATTTACACTGAAGGCTTCATCATGAGCTGCCAACCTACTCACCGGACGCTTCATTACTATGAAAATTTCCTTATCGGTAAGTGCTTTAAGTGCTGCAGGTCCGCAATTGCTTTCCTCTAACAGTTGCTCTTTAGAGATCGGGAGGTTTGACTTTTGCAATTTTAGATAAGCAAGTAAAGCATCTAACTGTTTAGGTGCTCTTTCTAAAACAGAAAATAATTGTTTCAGATTTTCCTGGTCAGCGTAAAAATCATTTAATAGAATAAAAGACTTTAATAAGGGCTTATATTTTTGCACAACTTCTTCGGCAACTAAAACAAGCTCTTTATCCAGCAAATCGTTGATAATCGGGTAAACTGTTTTTTGCCCTAAAAGTTTTGAAACATCATTAACAGTAAGTCGCTCTTGCGTTTTTAATGCAGAAACAATGATTTCCTCTTTTTCTGTAAGGGCAATTTCATCATTAAAATCATCACGAAGAATGAGAATGGTTTCACTTGCAAGTTTTAAACTGGCGGGTAAAGCGGCAGACATTACGTCGCCCTCATTGCACATGTAATAATTTTTCATCCATTCCCAGAACTTCAATTGAGTTGAGGTAACCACTGGTTCTGCGTCAATGATATCGATAATGTATTTCGCCTCGTATACCCCGGGTGGCTTTTTCGAAATCGCACTGATTAGCGCCGTATAAATTTTATGTTTGCCAAACTGAACAACAACCCTTTTGCCTACTGCAACCTGGTCATTCAAATCGAAAGGTACCCGATAAGTATAGTTTATTGCCAAAGATAAAGGCAAAATAACTTCCACAAAAAGTGTTTCTCTTTCTGCAAAAATATCATTTCCAAAACTATCCATTATTTGTCTTTAAAAGCCGCAAAAAACAACATGATCCACCCTAAAACGAACAACAATCCGCCAATTGGCGTTAATGGGCCGATTAAATTAATGAAATCTAAGTGTAAAATACTTCGGGTGGCTAGTAGATATAAAGATCCTGAAAATAAAATAATTCCGAAAGTAAAACAGAAATAAGCAATATTGATCAGCTTATTTCTGTATCTAGCAAAAGTAGAAAGATATAGAAGAGCGAAAGTATGATAGAATTGATAGTCAACTCCCTTTTGCCAAATTTCCATTGACGAGTGATCTATTAAAGCTTTTAAACCATGAGCACCAAAAGCACCTAGCAAAACAGCCACTACACCAAAAAAAGAAGCAGTAAGTATAATTCGTTTATTCATATTTTTTTGCTTGAAGCAATCGCTAAATTAATAAATTGGCATAGAACTTCGCTCTAATCAATGTAATAAATTAAATTTGTTGCACAGCAAATGAAAAAGATCATAATTTTAATAGTTGCCTTATTGCTTGGAATTGTTTTCATGACGTACCTATATTTTTCGAAATTAGGACAGGAAAATAATGCGAAAGATCTGGCCCTTCAGTGTGCTACCAACAATGCCTCATTGGTGGTTTCCTTTCAAAATGATAAAAGCTTTTACGAAATTATAAAAGCGCAGAGTTTGATTCAAAAAGTTTTGGGGGAAGAGAAAACCGCCCTTTTAAACAAACTGAAAGCATTAATTATTGATGATAACACTTTGAATGGTTACATTAAAGATCAACACATTTACATTAGCCTGCTTCCGGATTCGAACCAAACAATTAATTTTTTATTGACTGTTCAAATTAAACCTGATGAAGATGAAGGCAGGCTTGGTAAAATTATCAAATCAAAACGATACCTTTCATTAATTAAAAATGATCTGTACCGCATCAACCTGAACGATACCATTTCTGCCTACGCCCAAATAAAGGATCGGGTAATTACCCTTTCTACTTCACTGAAATTAATTAACGATGCAGCTGTTCGCCTATCGGAAAATCCATTTACCGATTATATAAAGGAACACAGCGGCACTGCCAAAAGTGCATTGGCACAGGTTTACCTGAACTTTAACCAGGCTCCTTTATTACTAAAAAATGTCCTCTCGGGAAATTTAAACGGAAATCTTGCTTTCATCAATAAACAAAATGGTTTTGCCTCATTAAGTTATAACTTCAGTAAGGAACGAATTCTCTTTAACGGAAACACAACACTAAAAAACGAAGATAATTATCTGAAACTTTTCGAAACGAGTGCAGCCCAGGTTACCAATATTCAAAATATCTTACCAGATAATACGGCAAATTACACGATATATGCATTTGAAGATTTCTCATCATGGTACAAGGAATTCAACCTGTTTCAAACGCAAACAAAAGAGCTTGATCGGGCAAAATCAATAATTAATGATGTTAAAAATCAATACCGTACAGATCTAAATTCTATATTGCCGGTTTACACTAAAAACCAATTTGCAACCTTCCAATTAAGTACTTCAGAAAAATTAGCGGCCATTCAACTTAGCAATGGAGAAAAGGTTAAACAGCTTTTGTTTGATGTTAGTACAGATTACAATGAAGATATTAAAATTTTCAAATCGTCTAATATCCTTTACAGTTATTATGGAGAGGCTTTCAAACATTTCAGCAGACCATATTATATCGTTATTGATAACTACATGATTGTGGCTAATAACGCCAGCACTTTACAATCTTTTTTAAACAGTTATAAAAACAACAAACTTCTTATTCAGGAGGCCGAATATCTTGATGCCATGAATCAAATTTCGTCGACATCGAATGTTACATATTATATCAACTTGAAAAATTCGAGCGACATTTTAAGAGACAATTTATCTTTAAAATATTACAAGCACCTTCGGGCAGATAGCGGTTTGAGAAGTTTTGATACGTTTTGCTATCAACTGGTTGCCGATAAAAACAAATTCATCACTAATGTACTGTTAAACAAATATGTACAAGCTACAATACCAGATTCGTTAAGTATCCGTTAATAAGAAATTGCCAGAAACCTAAATTATACATGAAGAAACTCTTACTTGCCTTAGTCATTATTGCCAGCTTCAAAAATGCAGATGCCCAACAGTATGCGCTCTTTGGCACAAAAACCATGTTCGATGCCTTTGAAAACCCCTCTCAAAAGTCATTTACACTGGATTCGTCGAGAAAATTTTCTTCCAATTTTTTTCTACCCTATTTTGGAACGAATGCTGCAAACAGAGGCAATTCAGCCTATTCTGTCAGAAGAATTTCACAGGCGGGAGTTTATGATACTGAATCACTATCTATTGGCAATGGCGAAATCAATAATCTGTATACAAACAGTAATATTTATGTAGCTACCTTTAGATTATTCAAATCATATAAATACCAAAAGGAGATGGGTTTTGCATGGCAGATCAGATCTGATGCCCATATTGATTACACCAACGAAACCCTTGCCATTTTTGATACTTTTACCCGATTCCCTACCAATACCGATTTGAGGGATATTTTTAATACAAAAGGGTATCAGCAAGCTTACCATCAATTTAGTTTTACCTACAGAGAAAACTACAATAAAAGGCTCGCTTTCGGTGTTAAGGCAAGTTTATTAAGTGGAATTGTTTATACCGATTTAAATATCTCCAATTCAAATCTGTATATCAGTCCTGAAACCAACTCTTTACTAATCGGTGTAAATGGAACTTATTCCAGCAACTTCTATGATTTAGATGAAGTTGATAAAAAGACATTTTTCCCTAACTTCAAAAACCCTGGTTTATCTTTAAGTTTTGGTACAAATTATACCACCAAGAAGGGATTATTTTTAATGGCAAATGTTAAAGATCTTGGATTCATTTGGTGGAGAAGCGGAACGCAACGTACAACTGTTAATACTCAAAAATTTATTGACGAACTGAACGACAATCGATCAAATACCAATCAGGAGATTAAAGATATTTTTCTTCTCTCGCAGCAAAGCAAAAAGTTTTTGGCTGCTACGAATGCAAAACTCGATGTATACCTTTCCAAAACCTATGGTTTTTATAAACCTGGGTTAGTGGTATCTAAAAACTTATTTTACAAAGGTGGAGATATTGCATTTATAAACACCTTTAATTACAATAACCTTTCTGCCAGTGTTACCCCAACTTATAACTTAAACAACATTTTTATGGTTGGACTACAAGGCAAGTACCAAACACCTAATTTCGAACTTTTTGGTGGTACAGATAACCTATTCTCAACCGTAAACCAGGCAAGAGGAATAATTAATAGCACCGCAGATGTTGGTAAAGGTCCGAATGGTGCTTCCATTTACATGGGTATCGGAATTAAGTTCGGGAATGTGGTAAATCACCCTCAATTTAGCGATATCATGCCTGGCATTAATGATCAAAACGAGGGCAGCTTTTTTAAAAACTTGTTTTCAATTTTTAAGAGAAAATAATCAAATTTTCTTTTTAGGTTGAGTAGCTACAAAATCTTTTAAATAGAAAGGCTCGAAATAGGCAACATCTTCAAAATCTGCCTGCTGAAAAGCATGATTTGCCAATGACGACATGTATTTCGCTGAGTTAAAATTGGCTTCGCTGAAACTGGCGTTGGCATGTTGTAGCGTATCAGCACATTTTGCAGCGCCATCACCTAAAAAGGCAATCTTATTGGTTGCTAACAAATTAGCAAAACTTGTTTCGTCGATAATTTTTGCGGAAGTATTTTCGAAAACATTCAGTTCCGCATCAAAAACAGAGGTGTAAACCTCCATCCTTCTGGCATCAATCATCGGACAGATTAATCCTGAAAACTGATTCTCAACTACAAAACCTGCAGCCATCATTTTTAGGGTTTCAATAGCGATTAAAGGTTTATCTAATGCATAACACAAACCTTTAGCGGTAGATACCCCAATTCTCAATCCGGTATATGAACCAGGCCCCTTACTTACGGCTACCGCATCCAAATCCTGATAGGTTAGTGCTGCAGTTTTAATTACATCATCAATAAACAACGTCAAGTTACTGGCGTGAAGATTTTGTCCAATTTCTTCCTTTAAGCCAATTGTTTTTCCATCAATTGATAACGCAACTGAACAAACCTGAGTAGCAGTTTCTATTTGAAGTATTGTAGCCATGCGGCAAAGATATTAAAAAATGTAAAACGGATTTGTGTGAGGAAGATGATCAGAATTAAAACCATCGAAAAATACGGAACAATAATAATACGCCAAATACTTGATAAAGAAGAAACTTATTAAGGTACCGGATCGTGCCCATGCGCTCCCCAGGGATGACAACGACCAATACGTTTTAGCGCCATCCAGCCACCTTTAAATGGACCGTATTTGCGGATCGCCTCAATTCCGTATTGTGAACAGGTAGGGGTAAATCTGCAATTTGCACCTAACATAGGTGAAATGGCATATTGGTAAACCCTGATCAAGCCTAAAAAGAACCAGGAAAAAATTCTATTGATGAACTTCATTCGGAAGAACTAAGGTTTTAAAACGCTTGAAAGTAGCCAATAACTTTTTTTCTATAAAAGTAAACTCATATTTCTCTTTTCCAACAAATTGTATTGAAAAAAGCAACAAGCCTTTATCTGTAGGTAGCTGGGTATAAAAAGAATCTTTTTTGTTTAAGCGGTATGCTTCGCGAATGCGGCGTTTAAGCAGATTGCGATCAACTGCTCGCTTATATCTCTTTTTTGGCACATTGATCACCACTTGTGCCTGAACACTTGAAGCCTCATCAACAAAAAGGTAAGAGATACGAAATGGGTATAATAAAAAAGAAGAACCGTTTTTAAATAGCAGATCTAAATGTCTTCTGCTACATAACCGTTCTTCTTTTTTGAATGTGTACATATATTTTTGATTGATAATTGCAGATTTGATCTGCCAGTTCCGGCTGCCCGGAAAAGCAATCAAAAATTATGCTTTATGCTTGCGTTCGTCAGAAACTGTTAATCTTTTTCTTCCTTTAGCACGACGTGATGCTAATACTCGTCTGCCGTTAGCTGTTGCCATTCTTTCGCGGAAGCCGTGTTTGTTTCTTCTCTTTCTTTGCGAAGGTTGGTATGTTCTTTTCATGACTGTATATTATCTTATTATAATTTCAAAATTAAGAGGTGCAAATATAAAGCGATTTCTCTACAAATGCAAGTCTGTTTAGTTTTTATTTTTATTTGAAAAACAAATGTAATAATTCTTTTTAAAAATCGGTTTCTAATGCCATCAAACTTATATTGAATTATTATAAACCCAAAGCTGCCTTTAGTTTAACATAACCTGTTTTACTTACTGGCAACCAAATATCCGATTTAAGCAGTACTACATAACTATCTTTTTCCTTTAGTTCTATTTTGGTAACCTGTGCTAAATTGATAATATAAGAGCGGTGAATGCGTATGAATTGCGTTGAATCCAGCGTTTGCTCGAAGTATGACATGGTTTTATTTTTGTAAAAAACACCATCAGCTGTGCTTAGTTTAACATAATCATCGTCCGCTTCGAGATAATTGATATCACCAGTTGGAATAATTTTAATTACACCATCTTTTTTAACTACTACCCTATTATTTTGCGCCGGGCTTAAGGCTGCCGCATCCAATACTGCTTCGGTGTTTTCAGATTGATTTAATCTTGTAGGCAGTTTTTTAATGGCGGCATCAAAACGGCTTTTATCGATGGGTTTAAGCAAATAATCAACCGCATTAACTTCAAAAGCTTTAATGGCAAATTCATCGAAAGCGGTAGTAAAAATCACTGCTGGCTTATCTTCCACCAATTCCAACATTTCAAAACCACTAATTTTAGGCATTTGAATATCCAGAAAAATTAAATCAGGTTTATGCAGGCTTATTGCTTTTAATCCCTCAAAGCCATCGCAACACTCCGCAACAATTTCAATTTCAGGGTGATCGGTTAGATAAAATTTAACAATATCTCTCGCTAAAGGTTCATCATCAATTAGTATCGTTCTGATCATTTGCTTGGGGAATTTTTAGGGTGGTAATATATAAATTATTTGCCTCAATTTCTGTTTGCAACAAGTGAGGATTTGCGAACAACAAATATAATCTTCTTTTAATCGCACTTAATCCAAAACCCGTTCCTCCTGCAGCTTTCATTTCTGGATCAAATGGATTTTGAACACGTAACTCCAGAATATTACGATCTACCGTTACATCGACTTTAATCGTAATTCCGGCTGATGTATTGTATAAACCGAACTTTATGGCATTTTCAACAATTGGTTGTAATAAAGTTCCAGGCAAAGATAAATTGAGCGTTTCTTCTGCAACGTTAACTTCAATATTTAAACGGTGGCTGAACCTCACTTTTTCAATATCCAGATACAGCTGAATGTATTCCATTTCTTCTTCTACCGAAACCCATAATTCATCATCGCGTTTTAAAGTTCCACGCAGAAAAGAAGCCAGTTTCGTAATCATTACCCCTGCTTCTTTGGGATTTACCATCGTAAGTGCAAATACCGAATTCAAACTGTTAAACAAAAAGTGAGGCTGAAGCTGATGCCTTAGCTTATTTAGTTCGGCTTCTTTAGCCAGGCTTTTAGCCGCCGAAAGCCGTTCATGCGTTTCAGATTGTTCCTCTAACCGGTACCACAAAATATTAGCAAGTGCGCACCAAGCCAAACACATGAATGAAATTAAGCCACGAAATGCAAATGAGAAATTATAAAAATCCAGATATTCCTTATAATCAGCAAATACATAGAACATGGCGTATTTTGCCGCATAAATGATAACAAAAGTTAGTGCCAAAGTAATAATCAGCACGTACAAGATCCTTTCGTTTTTTGGCTGATAATAACCCAACATATTGCTGATGGCAATACAAGCCATTACCAATAAAAAATTACTTAAAAAGCTATCAGCGAAAGAAATTAACCATGAAAAGTTTACCACATAATGTAAACCTACGCTACATAAAATAAACCACGCAAGGGCAATTGCCATAGCGGTTTTCTGTATTCGGGGTATGGATAATGGTCTAGTTGTCAAGGGAGATGTGATTAGTTAATGTTTAGATTTAATGTAGCGAGCGAGTAGCCCGCTACATATTTAGATTAAGGTTTAGAAGCTTTTAATCTCAATACCTCCAAAAAGCACCGTACCGTCTAAAATTAATGTTTTTTGCATTTGATCAATAGGAAGCATGTGCCCCCTTTTATCTTCTACACTTCCAAATATTGCTGATACATTTGATTTTATTGCCCAATTCGGAGGAACGATTAACTTTATACCTCCAAAAACGGCGGTAACATCAAGAGAAACTGAATCATTAAAATCTGCCTGGGTCATAATGATATCAGCTCCACCAAACACAGTGGTAATATCTCCACCCCTAAAATTTTTGGAATATACTGTTTGGTTTGATCCTCCAAAAACAGCTGTAACATCAATAATATCGTTCGAATTTGCATTTTTATCTGAAGCATTGAATTTTGCATCTTCACCCACTTCACCCCCAAATTCACTTTTCAAATTATCTTTAAAAGATTTTTTATCCTTTGGCTTCAATATTAAAAACGCACCGATAATTACCAGGCCAAATCCAAGTGCGTATTTTGATACATCAAAGTCAAAACCCATGTCATCAACCGTTTGGTAAACACCTATCAGGATTAGTATTAGCCAGCCAACACCTTTGAAATTGCGCCTTACCCCAATAAAAATCCCTAAAGCGATTAAAAATGTCCAAAAGCTAAACACCCAATGAGGAATATTCAAACCTATGTTATCTAAAAGAAATGCTAAGCCTATAATGATAATTACTAAACCACTTAAAACTCTTCCTGAACTTTTAACTGGCTTATTTTCGTGTATATTTTCCATGTGTTGAATTATTAATAATCAAACATATTTATTTTATGCAATTGTGTATATAACTTTATGATGAACATGATGGAAAAGGCGGTAAGCTGCATCATTTCATCGGTGAAATTATTTTCCTATTTTGAGGCCATGAAATATTTACTACTTATTACTTTCACTCTAATTTCGATAAAGTCATTTTCCCAGGAGGTTAGTTTACACTATAAAATTTACGACAGCAAGAAACAAAAACAGATATCCGTTGATGAAATTGTTATGGACATGAAAAATAATGATGTATTATTTTTTGGCGAGGAACACAATGATTCAATTGGACACCTGTTAGAAGTCGGAATCTTCAAAAAACTTAATGAAGTTTATCCCGGCAAAATTACGCTAAGTTTAGAAATGTTTCATACTGACGTTCAAACCATTGTTGATGAATATTTGGCTGGTTTGATATCAGAAAAGAATTTTATTAAGGAAGGAAGGGCGTGGTCTAACTATAAAGATTACCAACCATTGGTAGCATATGCGAAGGCAAACCAATTATCGGTAATAGCAGCAAATGCGGCAACACGCTATAGCAATGCCGTAACAAAAGAAGGTTTGGGCATCTTAAAAAATTTCCCAAAATCATCCCTTTTATTACTGCCACCATTACCGATAGATACCGCTACAGGCCGATATTTAGAGAAGTTTACTGCTTTATTGGGTGGCCACAACATGGGTTCGATGAAAGTTTACCAAACCCAAAACTTTTGGGATGCGACAATGGCCTGGTCAATTGCTAAATACGTAAAAATTAATAATGGCAATAAGATTTTCCATTTAAATGGCCGTTTTCATAGTGACGAGAAATTAGGCACTTTAGCAAAACTTCAAACGTATGCGCCAAAACTAAAAATCCTGAACATTTCATCCTTCAGCAGTGATGATTTTGACCATCCAGATTGGGAGCAGTATAAAAATCTAGGCGATTATATCATCATAACAGATTCGAATGTTAAAAGAAGCTTTTAAGTAAAAAGATCTGCCAACAAACTTGGCAGATCTTTCTTTATTTATGCTTTTGCTTTTAACAAATCTCTGATCTCTGTTAGTAGAACCTCTTCTTTCGGTGGTGCTACCGGAGCAACTACTGCAGCTGCCTCTTCTTTCTTTTTCATTTTATTTATGGTTCTTACCATAATAAAAACAACCAGTGCCAGCAATAAGAAATTAATGGCTACAGTTATAAAATTACCATAGGCAAATATCGCTGCATCTGGTGCTGCTTTTTTCGCATCTGCTAGCGATGCACCTTTTGGAATTAATTCAGCGCCTTTACCCATTGCAAAATAAATACTGCTAAAATCTGGTTTACCTACCATAGCAGCAACAACCGGCATAATTAAATCATCAATTACAGAAGTAACAATTTTACCGAAAGCGCCGCCAATAATTACCCCTACGGCTAAATCGAAGGCATTTCCTTTTATAGCAAATTCCTTAAATTCTTTTACAATACTCATAAATTTTTGTTTAGTTTATATAATTTATAAAAGTAACAAACATTATACGCAATACAAATGTTTAGCAAACAATTTAAAACCAAACATTCAAATGCATTTAGATCAATTCTAAAGAATATCTGAAATGATTTGTTTATTTTTGCTCCTATTCTTAGATTAAAATATGCTAAAGCAACATTTACAACAAAAATTACTTCAAAAGTTATCACCGCAACAAATTCAGTTTATAAAGTTGTTACAGGTGCCAACCGTTGCTTTAGATACTCGGGTTAAAGAGGAATTAGAAGATAATCCTGCTTTGGAAGACCCCAGCTTAATGACCCAAGACGAACCAAAAAGTGAATACGATGACCTGAATGATGGACCCGATGATTTTGATGGACCATCGGAAGATAATAGTATGGATGAGTTTAATGTAGATGATTATCTGCAAGACGACAACACCAACGATTACAGTACCAATTACAATAACGGAGATGATGATGAGGAGAAAAAAGAAACACCCATTGCCATTGAAAGTACTTTTTTCGAAAGCCTTCAGGAACAACTAGACCTCATTCCTTTATCAGATCAGGATTTCATCGTTGGGAAACAAATTATCGGCAGCCTGGATGATGATGGCTATTTACGCCGCCCACTCGGTTCAATGATTGATGACCTCGCATTTTCTCAAAACGTAATGGTTGAGGAAGAAGATGTACTTGAAATGCTGAGATTAATCCAAAGTTTCGATCCTCCGGGAATCGGGGCCAGAGATCTCAAAGAGTGCTTGCTCATTCAACTTAAAAGAAAAGACCAGAACAATCCGGTAATCGTTAAAGCAATGAATGTTGTAGAAAACTACCTGGATGAATTTACCAGGAAGCATTATGATAAACTGGAAAAGAGTTTAAACCTGGATAGTGAAGAGCTTAAAGAAGTTGTTAATGAAATTCTACGGTTAAATCCGAAACCCGGTGATGCAAACCAGGTCACTACGAAGCAGATGCAAATCATACCTGATTTTCATATCAGCAATAATGATGGCGTTTTAATTTTAACCCTTAATTCAAAGAATGCTCCTGAACTGAAGGTTAGCCGTTCTTATCAGGAGATGTTTGAGCATTATGACAAAGCTTCTTCAAAAGATAAGAAACTTAAAGAAGCTGTTCAGTTTGTAAAACAAAAACTTGATTCAGCCAAATGGTTTATAGATGCAATTAAGCAAAGGCAACAAACTTTGCTCAAAACCATGAATGCAATTATGCATTATCAGTATGAGTATTTCTTAACTGCTGATGAACGTAAAATGCGCCCAATGATTTTAAAAGATATTGCTGACAAAATCGATATGGATATTTCTACCGTATCAAGGGTGGCAAACTCCAAATACGTTCAAACAGAATTTGGTACATTTTTATTAAAATCTTTTTTCTCTGAAGCCATTCAAACGGAAAATGGAGAAGAAGTATCAAACAAAGAGGTAAAGAAAATTTTGGAAGACTGCATTGGAAATGAAGATAAACGCAAGCCTTTAGCCGATGAGAAACTGACGGAGATTTTAAAGGAAAGAGGTTATAATATTGCCCGCAGAACAGTTGCTAAATACAGAGAGCAAATGAATATACCTGTAGCCCGACTTAGAAAAGAACTATAATTTTTGGCTTAGGTTATTGCTTTTTTGATGGTTAATTACCGTCAATTACCGATAGGAAAAATCACCTACCACATTCTGATATAAGACGGTACTTTATAAATATTGTTCAGCAATAATCCTAAAACGATTTCGTGGCTTCCGTTACTTACCTGATTCAGATCTGAAGTTGTAAAATCGTATGAGTAGGTAAGATTCACCATTTTTCCAATGTTAAATCCGGCCATTGCTGAAAATGAATCATCTTTGCGGTAACTTCCACCCAACCAGATTTTGTCTCTAAATGCAAGTTTCATGTTCAAATCAACCGAAACCGGGCTCGGCTGAACATATTTAACCATTACCGACGGGATGGCTGCAATTTCTTCATCCAGGAAAAATTTGTAACCCGCGGTTGCAAAAAAATGCGGAACCGCCTTTCCTAAATTATAAGAATCATCACCAGAAAAACTAAGTTTTTGTGATAAAATCTGCTGTGCTGATATGCCTGCAAACATTCTTGAGCCATATAACCAAAGCCCAACGCTCAAGTCTGGTCGTAATTGGCTGGTGATGGCCCGATTTAATGAGGGTTCATTAGGATTTTCAAAAGTTAATGCATTTATATCCAGTGATATGCTTGATAATCCCGCCGCAACACCTGCCGATAAATTAAAGTTATTGCTTAATTGGAGGTGATAGGCATATGTAACATTTGCATCGAGCCTTCTTATTGGACCTGTTTTATCTAAAACAGCGGTTACCCCCATTCCGTGGTGAGGTGGAGATGCGGTATAGTTTTGGGTATAATTTCTGTCCATTGGGTTACCCGTTTGTTCAGGAAAAGATGTTAATGCATTGCTCCATAACTGGTTATCGCCTAGTGCCCAGTGCGCAGAAACAAAAGAGGTTTGAGGCGCATCATTTATCCCCGCCCATTGCTTGCGATACCCTGCTTTAAAGTCGATATAGTTCTCAATACCAGAAAGTGCCGGATTTAGGAGATATTGATTAAAAATATACTGCGTGTATTGCGGCTTCTGCTGTGAAAAAGCATTCACTGAAATTAGAATTGCTAATATAAAGATGTACTTTTTCAATTTTATCTGATTATAGTAAGTGGTCCGGTTATTGCCTTCCTTCCGTTTCTTGGGTTGATCATATAATAATAAACACCAACAGGAAGCTGTTCATTTTGATAATTTCCATCAAATGGAATTTGATAGCCATTGCTAAAAAAGATTCTGTTACCATTCCTGTTAAATATCTCGACAGTTGCATTTGGGTAGGTTTCTAAATACTTAATGTTCCAAACATCATTATATCCATCGCCATTGGGCGTAAAGCTGCTAGGCGGATTCACCGATTGTAAAACCTTTACGGAAACTTTCGCTACGGCCATGCATTGATCCGGATTTGTTGTCACAGTTAAGGTGTATTCAGTATCTTTTTCTGGCGAAGCGATCGGATTAAGTATTTTATTATTATTTAACCCGGTTGCAGGCAGCCATTCATAGGTTAGTCCATCTCCAACTGCCTCTGCCGGAATTCGCATTTCTCCTCCCGCTAATATATAAATAATTGGCCCAGCATTTACTATCGGAGATTTATTAACAAAAACAGATTTGGTTATTGTAGTCGTACAACCATTACTTGCTGTGAAAGTATAACTTACGTTATGCGCACCAACACCAGCTAGTTTCGGATTAAAAGTTCCATTTTCTTGTATTCCCTTTCCATCGCTTGAATATACACCATTACCGGCAATACCAGTAGTTTCACGAAATTGATTCAACAATACATTGCCATCGTTTTCGCAGATCGGTAAAATTTCATCAACAGCTACTATTGGCGAGGCTTTTAAAGTGATCTGTTTAATCATAAAATCTGAACATTGGCCACCAGAGTAAGCAATTAACTTTATCTGATAATCTTTACTATCCGGCAAACCAAAAGCCTCATAATTTAAATCAATCTGTTCCGGAATAGGATAGTTAAATGTTTCAAAATTAGTTGGATCATTAACAACATCCTTGTACACTTCAATTTTAGTAATTTTTCCAAAATCTACAGTAGAAGTATTTTTGATTGAAAACACGTTATTACTGCAATATGTACTGTTTGTTAGTGGTTCAAAATTCGCTTTTGGAACCGATCCGTTTACAGTAAATTTCTGGCTGATGGCTGTAACACATCCGTTCTCATTGGTTATCGTCAGAGTAACATCATAATCATCTGCTTTGGTATAGGTATGCGTTCCGTTTCTATCATTTGAGGCATTTTTAACCAAATCGCTCCCGCTTAAATATTTATCACCAAAATCCCATGCATAAGTTAGTCCAGAAGTTGAGCCATTATCATTTAACGTGGTATTTGTAAAAGTTGCAACAGCATCTTTCAAGCAAATATCGGGCATAGTAAAACCTACTTTTGGCAATTCGGTAACGGTAATATCCCATTTTTTAACCTCGCTAACACAATCTCTGGCTGAAGTTGTAACCAATGAGATGGTATATTTCCCCGTTGTAGCATATTTGTGTTTTGGATGCTGATCAGTTACTGCCGGCGAGCTGTCTCCAAAATCCCATTTCCAGCTTTTAATAGTATTTACTGATATTAAATTGCTTATTGAAGATAAATCCTGAACGGTAAATTCGGTATTGGTACAGGTTACAGCTGGCGCTTTGAAATCGGCAACTGGTAACGGATAAATTTCAATCTCCTTTTCTACCGGTTCTGAATAACAACCTGTACCTGATTTTACGGTTAGCAGTACTTTATATTTTCCCTCTTTGGTAAAGGTATGTTTAGGGTTTTGATCAGTTGATGTACTTCCATCTTTAAAATCCCAAAGCCAGTTGGTAATGGAGAAATCTTTTGTTTTCGAATCGCTTTTATCAGTAAACTGGACTTCAGAACTTGCACAACTTGTTGAAGGCGCTTCAAACGCCGTTATAGGAAGATCATAAATATTAAACACGTAATTTGTGGTGATGTCGCCACTGGTACAATTCGATTCATTTGATGGAACGTGTGCGACCACTTCCAAATGATATTCGCCAACTTCCGTATAAGTTTTATTTATCGGATACCTATAAACGTAAGTTGTTTGCCCATTGATGGTTTTAGTTTCCGGGACTAAGTTGGTAACGGTTTCTGGAACACTTCCTTCTAAAGTCCATGTAATCCGGTCGGGTTGATAAGGGAGATTGACTTTAAAATCTACTGTTTGGCCAATGCAACCATTAGGACTTTCCTCTTTTCTAGTCTCATCAATAACGGTTAAATAATTATTGGATGATAAATTTGTTCCCGCTGAATAGGAATATGATTCTGCATTCCCAAATCCATAGGCAATGGCATTAAAACCATCATCAGCAGTTAAGGTTAGGCTCTCTTCCAATACCGGAATTTGGGCAAACGAATACGAACTGTTTCCCACCAATGCAGACCAATTTGTATTGGGCGCAATACCGTTAATTTTAAAAGTGCTGGTTTTAGTACTTCTAATCAGCACATTGATGTACCGCTCAGTAATATTCTCTAAAGATGATGAAAATACAGTTACGGCTTTAATATTGAATTCAACCGGATTTAACATGACCATTTCCGGATCGCCGATAATGGCTGTTCCATTTATGGAGGAACAATTTTGCGTAAGTGAATATTGGGCAACACTAATCAATTTATCAGCAGAAATAAATGTTGATTGTGTTAATGTGCTGCTTTCAAAAAACTGTCCTTTATTTATAGTAGTTGACACCCCATTCATGGTGAAGGTTGTATTATCCTCCTGCGCTAATACTCTCAAAATGTACCTTCTATTTTTAAAAGGTACCACACCATAATTTCTTCCCCAGCTAACCGTTGGATAAAGTTGCTGATATAAGGGATCTTGTGAACCCGTACAGCCACCAATCATGATTACAGAAGCACCTGAAAACGCTGCAAATCTTTTACATGAAGATTTTGTTTTATCTGTTTCTACATAAACGCCGGTTAAATCGCTATTCCCAGACATATATTCGTAAACATCACCAGCTTTAGCTAATGTTACCGGTAAAACGACTCCACTTTTTTGATGAATCAGAATACTGGTATTATCTTCAACCGCTACGATAGCCATGTAATTTTTACCCTCAACAGATTGGGTATAATTCATCGAATAATAGGTTTGGCCTAAGGTTTCAAAAGGTAGAATTAATGATGCAGCTGATCTTGCCCTGCCATAAATATGGGTGTAGGCAGAAACTTTGGGCATTCCATCTGTAACCTTAATATGAATTCCCCTATTAGGTAAATTGGTATTTGACTCATATTCATTCACATAAGCCGATGTTCTTTGAACATTAAATTGAACTGCTGTATTTGCAGGAATTGTTTTAGTTTCAGCTGTTCCGTTACAACTTACCGTAACTTCTGTGTTAAATTTGGAGGTAACAAATACGGCAATGTTTGCCAAGCTGTTTTGACTGGGAACATGAGTAGGGAAAACTGCCCAAAAATCTGTTCCTTCATTAGAAACATTTTGGGCATAAGATCGCCAAGAAACCAATAAAAATATCAGTAAAGCTAATAATCCTGCTCGTTTCATCGATATTAGCTAATTAAGAAAAGTAGTTCATTTGGAAATTTAATAGGTATGCAATATACCATTTCTAGCATACAAGAAAAATAGCTATCCAATAATTAACATTTTTTAAGTTAAAAACACTTATTCCTATAATAAATCATGTTGTTCGTGTAAAAAATTTTTTATAAAAACGAATCTGTAAAATAAACTTCTCTTCCATACAAGGCTCACCTGGTAATCTCTCTATTTTTGCAATACTAATCCATCCCAATATTTTGGTTAAAACATTAGTTTAGGGTAGAGAAATTTGAAGTTCTACATGATTACTTTATCAGAAGAATTTATCCTGCTCGTGCAAACGAAAAAGTAGAAATGCAATTTTATAAAGCGCTGTTAAAAGCACAATTCCTGTTAGAAAATGCTGAAACCGACGATGAATCTTTGTTATTAAATTATAGAAAATACTTTTTCCTTGCTAAAAAAGCATCTCTGCGATGCTGTTAATGATGGATTATAGTTAATTAATAACCAGTTTAGAAGTAGCTGAAAGAAATCAGTTGGAATGCCTAATAAAAAAACTTGTGAGGCATTTATGTGATATTACTGAATTGACGAGGATTTTATCTGATATCAACCTGGTATTTTCTATTAATATGTAGACACAACTATGAATTTAGCAAAAGCGCCTAAACAATGTATATTCATCCGTTAGCATCGTCAGATTGATTTCTGCTACCTTGCCTTTCTGAAAAGTCTTTTGCATTTTCATCGGCTACAGGATCATTATGACCTTCAGGCTCCAGATTTTCATCAAGGCGATTATTCCAGTTATCTAATCCGTGGGCCGGTTTTTCTGGTTTTTTGTTTACAGATTCTGACTTATTTGGGTCTTGTGTTGGATTTGCCATTATAAAAATATTTGTAATGAAAACATGCCGAAACTTATAAAGTTTTAATTGCCGGATTATTTTGATGGCTCATCTTTCGCATCCTTAAACTCTTTCACACTTTTTCCTATTCCCCGCATGAGTTCGGGTAATTTCTTACCACCAAATATTAACAAAATTACCACCCCAATTAAAATGATTTCAACAGCCGACATATCCAATAGATTTATTCACAATATACGATAAAACGGTTGATAATGTTTGCGCCGATAAACAATTGTTAAACCAAAAGTGCCTTTAATGTTCTTGATTTAATTTTAGGAATGGCACCATATCGCATATATTCGGCAAAACCTCGTAATTGCTTAATGGATTTTATCGCTTCATAACCGGCATAAGTAGTTCTGATTTTATTCAGTAACAGCGTGTCGGTTTTAAACATATCGCTTTCTTTTAATAACCCTTTTTTAAGGAAACTCCTAATTAATTCTGCCATTTTACCGTTGGCATATAAATGAAGAGGAAGTTTAAAAACTTCATTATTCAGTTTCTCAAAAACTTCATTAATCCAGCTAACCTGAACATCATCAGTAACCGCTATTTTTCCATCGCTTAATACCACTGTGTTAAGAAACTCGCGTGCCTTTTGTCTGGATATAATACCACCGTAAACTGCATCACGCAGCGTATAATCTAAACGATCGGCACACAGCGATGGCAAGGGTTGTTCTAAAATAGAAAATTCGCCGTAAAGGATTTGGTTTACATCATAACCATACCTTAATAGAACATCAGGAATTTGTGAACGATAAATCACTTCCGCGAAAACCTTTTCATGATAATCTTCATCAGCATGATCAAAAACATAATCGCCAACATGAGAAAATGCTGTATGGGAAACGTCATGTAATAAACCAGCAATTTGTTCCAATTCTGATCCACCCATTTTTTTGATTAACATGGTAACCCCAATTGCATGCTCCAAGCGGGAATGACAAATATCCGGATTCACTAAGAAAATGGCTCCACTTTGATGAATACCTGCTAAACGCTTCATGGCATCTGTTTCTAAAAGCTCGGCAAATATTTGTGGAAATTCTAGTTTGCCATATAAAAAATCGTTTAGCTCAATCATATTCTTTCGTATCCTATCAAAAAATTAACAAACAATTATACTAATATTTTTAGCTTAATTAAAATAAAATTTTACACAAAATCATTTTACAAACTAAGTAATTTAGCCAAAAAACAACTTTCAATTATTTTGAAAGCTATTATTACAAAATTGTGATTAACAAATTTATGTGCTACAAAACAAGCAAATGATTAAAACGTTATCATTGTAAAAAACAGTGATTATGGCAACTGCGCAGCAAATCAGAACAGCTTATATAGATTATGTTTTAAGCAACAACGAAAAACCTAAATCGGTTTATAGTTTTGCAAAAAAGCTTAAAATTACCGAAGCAGACTTTTATCAGTTTTATTCATCTTTCGAAAGCATTGAAAAAACCATCTGGTTTGAACTTACTTTTGAAACCATCAGCAAGATTAAAGAACAGGAAGTGTGGCAACAGTACACTTCCAGAGAAAAGATCCTTTCTTTTTTCTACAGCTATCTCGAAAATTTAAAAAAAGATCGCAGTTTCGTTATTTACAGTTTAAAAAATCATCAGGGCAAATTTGCTACGCCTAATGTTTTAGCAGGCGTTAAACCCATCTTCGAAAATTTTGCACAAGAAATTATTGATGAAGGTTTAGATACCGGTGAACTCGCTGAACGTAAATTTTTAACCAAACGTTACAAGGATGCACTTTGGGTTCAATTTGCTTTTATCGTAAATTTTTGGATTAATGATGATAGTGACGGTTTTGAAAAAAGCGATGAGGCAATTGAAAAGGGAATTAATGTCACTTTTGATCTTTTCCAGCACTCGCCAATTGACAACCTAATTGACTATGGTAAGTTTTTATCTCGAAATGGAAAGTTTAAAGAAAAGATGGGATTTTAAAGTAGATGAAGGCACAAGAAAGTATTCCAACTACCAAGGTAGAGCGATCAGCTAAGTTTGTTAAAACAGGTTTCCAAATCGGCGGTAACTATATCAAACATTATTCTAAAAAGCTTTTTAATCCCGATATGGATCGTGAACAGCTTAATGAAGATAATGCGACTGATATTTATAAATCTTTGAGTGAGCTTAAAGGTAGTGCGTTAAAGATTGCACAAATGTTGAGCATGGACAAGAATATCATGCCAAAATCTTATGTAGATAAGTTTACGCAATCGCAATATAATGCTCCTCCCCTTTCCGGACCGCTGATTGTAAAAACTTTTACCAAAAACTTTGGTAAAACTCCAGAGCAGATTTTCGATACTTTTAACCTTAAATCAAGCAATGCTGCTTCAATTGGCCAGGTTCATCAGGCTACATTAAATGGCAAAAAATTGGCTGTCAAAATCCAATATCCTGGCGTTGGCGATAGTATTTCATCAGATTTAAAACTGGTTAAACCTTTCGCATTTCGGTTATTGGGCATGTCTGAACGTGAACTTAACATCTATATCAAAGAAGTTGAGGAACGTTTATTAGAAGAAACCGATTACGAGTTGGAGGTAAAAAGATCGATTCAGTTTTCGCAAGATTGCCAGAATCTTGATCATGTTGTGTTTCCAAAATATTATCCGGAGTTGTCAGGAAAGCGTATCATTACGATGGACTGGCTTGAAGGATTGCATTTAAAGGAGTTTTTAAAAACCAATCCGTCTCAGGAGTTAAGAAATAAAATTGGCCAGGCATTGTGGGATTTTTACAATTTCCAGCAACATGAATTGCGGGCGGTACACGCCGATCCACATCCTGGTAATTTTATGATAACCCCAAATGAGGATCTCGGTGTAATCGATTTTGGTTGTATCAAAGAAATGCCAAACGACTTTTACTATCCTTTTTTCTCGTTGATATCAACTGATGTGATTAATGATAAAGCAAAAACGATCGATGCTTTTAGAAAACTCGATATGATACATGCTGATGATACCGAAGAGCAGGTAGAATTTTATTATAAGTCTTACCGGGAAATGATCAGCCTTTTTGCAAAACCATACATTAATAAGATTTTTGACTTTAGCAAACCAGAATTTTTTGATCAATTATATGCTTACGGCGAAAAAATTTCAAAGATGCCTGAATTTAAACAGGCACGTGGCGTAAAGCATTTTATTTATGTAAACCGTACAAACTTTGGTTTATATCAAATTTTACATGAATTGAGTGCAACGGTAAATACAGACACTTATGAACCTACGCTTAACAGATAGTTAGGCGTTTTTTTTAACTACCTCTACCATATGATCGATATCGAATGGTTTTTCAATGTAGTCGTCGGCTTTACATTCTTTGGCAGTTTCAGGTAAATCATTAGACGTTGAGGTTAATACAGCGCCTACATTTTCCGTCTCTGGATCAGATTTTAATTCTTTAATCACTTCTGAACCTTTCTTTTTTCCCTTGATGTGATCATCTACAATCACCACATCAGGTTCGATTTTATCAATTTTCTCAATCGGTTCTGTTGTTAACGAAGCCGTTACATCAAAGCCCTCTTCCTCCAATACTTGATCCATTATCTCTAGGATATCCTTATTATCCTGAACAAGTACAACCTTTTTCTTCATAAACTATATAGGAATATTATTTATAAATATAAGAAAAAGAATAATTGAATAATCATTTCAAAAATATTTTACTTCAGGTTTATAAAAATTCAAATCTTTTTGTCTTGAATTAAAGCCTGTTCGTCGAGAATTAACTGTGGCTTGTATAAAATCAACTAACAGGCTGCAACGTTTCACTACAGGTTGCGTCTTATCTACAAAACAATAACAAAATCACCTAAACAATTCAATAACAATTAATTAACATTTAATTATTAAATAAAAAACGTTATGAAAACCTCAATCAAAACCCTAATCACATCTTCATTAGCAGCAATTATTTTATCAACAGCTGTATTTTCTTCCGCTGTTTCTGCAACAGAAATTGCACCCGTAAAAATTTCAAAAACTGGCAACTTTAAAAGAATTTCTGTAAAAGGAAATGTGGAAGTTACTTTAATTCAAAGATCGACAACTGGCGTTAATTATGCCGAAGATAATGCCGGAACTGCAAAAATTATGCAGGATGGAGATAACCTTAAAATTTCATCACCAAATAAAAGTTTAACAAAGGTAGTGGTTTATGTGAACGACATTTTTAGAATTGAAGCCTCGGAAAATGCAGTGGTGAAAACTGAAGGAAAAATAACTTCTAAATACCTTCAAATCTTTTTAAAAGGAAATGCGCATGCAGAAATTAATACCAGCACAGAAGGATTATATACCGTAATTAATGACAATGCAGACCTTAAACTAAGTGGATCGACAGATAACCACACATTAGTAATGGGAAATACTCAGAAACTAACCATAGATAAATTTGCGGCTTTAAGAACTAACATCAGCTCAGTAGAAACTGTGGCGGTTGAAAAAGAAATTGCATCTATAAACTAATTAAAAAGCACATAAAAAAAGGCTTTCTGATTTAACAGAAAGCCTTTTTCTATTGACCTTATTTTTAATTCTGCAGCATTTTTGCAATCTCTTTTTCAATTGATTTCAGTTCCGTTGGTTTTAACTTCTTAGTCGCATCTTTTTTAGCATCCAAGTATTTTACACCCACACGTAAAGCTTTTAGTCCTGAAACACCTTGCAGTTCATCCAAATCAAGCTGTTCTAAATCATCGTTCAAATAACCCTGAACCTGCATGTACTTGATATATTCCATGTATTCTTTCGCTTCATCCGGATTGAAATAAACCATAGAAATTTTATGTGGCTGAGTTAAGCGTTCATTTGTTCCTTTGATTAATACTTTATCAATACGTTTTTTTACCACTTCATATCGAATATTATAAGCACCTTCCACATCAAAACGTCGCTCATCATTTCTAAAGCTAATATCAATAGCATTTGAGTGGATAAATATTAACTGCGTAGTTTCTAATTTACGAGGCATCTCGCCAATTAAACTTTTTGATAAACGAGCGATATCAACCATTGACGTTAATTGCCACAAGCGAATATTTTTCAGATACAATAAATCGAATGGTTTTTCAGGCGCTATTTCCTGCCCGATGTAAATATCGTACTCTACCCCATCCGTTCTGAATTTTGCAAAATAACAAGGGTATGAAGCCTGCAAATTTGCCTGAGATTTTTCGAGATACTGGCTGACTTCTGTATTAATTAATTGCATTGATATCTCCAACTGTCTGCGGTTGGCGTATGCTGCTCCGGTAGCAGGTACAATTACCTCGAAATATTGATCAACAATTTCTGCAGTTTCAGGATGGTTACCTTTAATAATTGATAAAAAAGGATAAACTTCGAGCTCTAAAAACTCTCTTAACTGATTCTCTTCATTCGACGATGCAAAACTTCCGATCTGTTTAATCCAATCTTTACAATTGAACAGAAGTTTATCAATCAAATCGAGCTTCACGGTTTTTTTCATTGCCTTTAAAGCATCAATCAAGTGATTTAAAAGCACATTCAAATCATCTTTCAGTGCAATGTTACGCTCCGTAGTTGAATTACGGATATCAACAGCGCCAAACAGCGGATACATGTGTTTGAAGGTAACCGTTTCAATTTCTTTCACCTTGCTATTGCTATTCTGGCTCTGAAGAAAATGCCATACTGCTTCATTAAACTTCCACTGAACCGAAGGTTGCAAGGCGGTAAATTTATCCATCAGCACCTCATCCATTTTTGCATCGAACTCTTCAATACTGTATTGAAAAAGCTGTCCAATCAATGGCATCGCCGGACGTAATCTGGAAAGCAACTTGTCATCAACCTGAACCTCATGGTTTGAATAAACTTCCAAAACCCCAGCCAGTTGATTATTATAATACACGGGTAGTACCGAATATGAGCAAACACCGGCTTCCTTTAAAACCCGTAAAAATGGATCTTTGGTAATCTGATCGTCATTGATGGCACTTACAAAAATCGCCTTTGGATTTTCTTTGTATTTATCAACCAAAGAATAAAACACTTCTTCTTCAAGGTTTGCCGCCTTTGCCGAATTAATCAGCATACTTTGCGAAAACTCCTTGTTATCGAAAACCAGTTTATTGTTAACGGTTAAGAAAGGCATTAAACCAAACTCTAAACCTCCATCACCACTCAAACTTTTTAAAGCCTGGATCACGTGTGTATAGGCCTCAGTTTGATAATTGTGATTCACCAAAGCATCACGAATTCCATCAATTGAATGCTGTAACGTTACATCAGTGATGGAAATGATACTAAAACCGTCGAATTTGAAATCTTTTAAAGGCAGATTATCCAATAAGTATTCCAACTCCTTATCTTCCTGAAAATATTGAGCCAATGCCTCGAAATTTAATTCAGGCAATTTCCCTTTATGTTTAATATCAACAAATTTAGTATCTGTTTGGATATTATAATATTGGGTAAGTTTAGTTTCTTCATTTACATGTGCATAAATAATTTCATTTTTAAGCACATAAGTAAAGTTATAGAAACGGTTTAAAATAATATTGTATATAAACTTCAGCTGCTTTTTCTCTACCGGCTCGCTGTCTTTATTTACTTTATTTTTAGGATCGTGATCTTTAAAAAACTTGTAAAAAGCATTTGTACTGAAGAAAATCTGATCAGGAATTGGGGTACTTAAAGCCCAAAACAAATCATCTTCATCGCCCATTAAAGGCGTTAAAATGGTAAAAATTAATTCTAATGTATCTTTGTATTTCGATAATTCTTCAGCATCGATGCTATTTAAAAGCACCTCGTCTTTTTCTATCTTCTCAAGTAAAAACCTGTAAAATTCTGATTTAACTGATTTTTCTGTTTTAAGCCTATCTTTTAAATATTCCACAAGGGGGCGAAAAGATAATGCAGATTCTACCTGGCAACCTATACATTCATTTTTATGAATTTTTATTACGTTGGTATTCATGGTATAAGTTTATCTATAGTGTAAATTTTATAGTGATCGATTTATGATTAAACGCTTAGCAAAGATACGCACTCCATGAAGCAACAATAGTCTGCACAACGTAATACTTGGATCAAACATCTATATTGATGTTACACAAATTTAGTACCTAAAATTTAGTGAGAAGTAAGGATACCAGCCTTCAGAAGAATGGCCCATCACAAATCGAACAACTGTGAGTGATGCCGGAGCGAAATAAACCCCTCCACCAACACCATGATGCCATGTTTGCGATGCTTCATTTCGTTTCCAAACTCTTCCTACATCCCAAAATCCTGTTAAGCCAATTTGTCCGGGTAAAACATAACTCACTAAATCGCCAAGTTTTGCTCTTAACTCTAAATTATTATAGAAAATGTGTTCACCTGCAAACCTAAACTGACGGTAACCTTGAAGATTTCCTTGTCCACCAAGATACAAAGCCTGGTAGAATGCTGGTTGTCCAACGGTTACACCGCCCCCAAAGCGATCGGCCAAAATGAATTTTTTCCGGCCATCGAGGTTTTTGTAAAGCGAAATGCTGGCCGTAAATTGCCCAATTGAATTGGAATATTTATTTACGCCTTTATAACCCAACAATTTAAAATCAACAAAACTGCCTAGCGTTGGTAACAAATCATTATCACGGGTATTGTTGGTAAAGTTAACAATTGCGCCAGCGAACATTTTTTCATTCCTAACAGTCAGACTGTCAGAAGAATGTAGTGCCCCCGGGTTTAAGATAAATCGTCCATCATTATCTTCCCTGTTAAATTTATAATACTGATAAGATGGTCCAACTGAAAAAGTAGATTTGGGTCTGCGCCACCTGATTGCCGCATCTACCTGGTAGAGGTTAAAACGAGCCCGGTAGTAACGGATATCATCGCCATGCTCATCAAAGTGTGTATCATTTCCTAGGCCAAAGAAGTTTTGTGTATTATTGGGTGCATAAGCATTTCCGTTTACTACAATATCTCCTTTGCCTACCGCCTTTAACCATTCGCCTTTATAATTAAACCTGAAAGCTTTTGTAGAGAAAGAGTGTAAAAAAGAAACCGTTTGAGAATTGCCCCAGGGTTGCTTTCTAAAACCAGGATTAGTCTGCTTGTAAACCAAGCCTAATAAAATTCCATCATCGCGGTTATAGCCTGCATTTAAGTTGTACGAACGTCTGCGGTACATATCCTTTGGAATATAACTGAAATTGGAGGTATCATTGGAGATAATTTTACTTACTTTATTCTGATCCTCACCTTGGTAGGTTGCCTTATTTGTTCTTCCGTATAATTTGACGGTTCCGTTACTATTGGCAAAATCATAAAACTTATCACCTTTGCCACCGATAATCCTGATCTTAATATTTGATTTTTTATTATCAAGAAGTAAGCTATCGTTACCGTTATGCATGTAGATCCGAAGCTCTCTGGTTACTTTTGGATCGAATTTGCGATCGAATAACTCTTCCTTAATATTTCCTTCTTTGGATATTTTATTGATTTTTACCCTTAAACCATCATTATCGGTATCTGAAATTTTAATTAACTCATGTTTGTTGGTCAATTCAATATCTACAATACGGTTAAAGAAATGATAGTAATCATTCATCATCTTTGGCATATTGGCAATCCGCTCCCGAAGCGTTGCCAGAAAGACATCGTGATGAAGCGAATAACTTGGTTCAGGAAGCGCTTTTAATGCTTTTTCAAAAACTTCATCATTATACTTAGCGCAAAATTCTTTGATAATTTTATCAAATTCCTCTTCATCGATATTGGCAGTCCAACGGCTGCTAATCTCTCTCCCCTCCCATAAAAACCAGTTAATATTCTGAATCGGGCGCTCATACCCCTGCATCATTGGCAGCAAAGATGATGATTGCGTGAAACGTTGTATTTTACCATCGCCCATGTAAAAAACCTGATCGCGATCTCTGGGAACCGGCGTATATTTTGAACCGTCTTCCGTTTTGGTTTCTTTCCAACGCCACTGGTCTTCATGTCGGTCCCAGTCGCCCAGCAGAACATCGAGCGCTCTGGCCCTCACCCAAGCCGGACCATCTAACTTATTGTCGTTATCATCGGTTAGTTTCTTATCCATTTTCGGCGAACTGTCTGATTCGCCAACGGGTTCACGCTCTTCAAACAAACACAAGGTATTGGCAAAAGCTGACTCAAATTCTCCTAAACCATCATCAGGAGAAACCCAGCCAATGATCGGATTAGAATGTGGGATATTGGCCGCTTTTGCCAGTTCTGGCACAACCAGAGCCGAGAAAGGATGTTGCGCCGACATGTTATCTTTAATAATATCTTTGGCAAAAGTGTTGCGCAATCCTTCCGGTAATAAAACCTCAGGAAACTTTTCTACACTTCTTAATACGTACTCTTTCCCGTTGTTATCTTCCAGGCGTAAAGAGCGTGACTGGTTTCCGCCTCCACGTTGGGTAGCTTTTAAACCGCCCATCATTTTTGAAACCCTTAATACCGGAACTTTGGTTCGCTCTGCGTATTCTTTACGGTAGTTCTCACCAAAAACATATCGATGAAAACGACCAACGCTATCATATTCTGGTTTAATTTTTACGAAAATACTATCTGCTGTGATCGGTTTGTCCCTGTTCCTCACTTTTGTTGGCAGCAATTCGAATTTCTTGGTATAACTATAAACTTTTTTTACGCTGCTGTCTGAATACACATAATAATCGTATCGCATATCGTTATTCATCAACTGATCTGCTACCACGTAACCCTGCTGCATTTCATGAAACAAAGATGTTTTACCTTGCTTATTCGGCGAAACTTTCGAACCTGAGCCGCTTACAATTTGAAGCTGTTTTCCTTTGATAAGTTGCAAACCATGTTCATGACCAGCAACATAAGTGACATTTGGATAATCTCCAAAAACGCCGTTTACCGACCTGATCATATCTTTATAAGCAGGATGATTTAAATCTTCAGGACTTAATAATGTAGACCTTAAAAACGGATAAACCGAGCCTAAAACAGGCATCGGAATATAAAGATTCTTATTTAGGGAAGTTAATGGGAACAGGTGATTTCGCAAATTAAAATAGCCACCATGCGGTCCGTAACTTTGAAACGGATGGTGCGAAGCCAGCAAAATCACTTTGTCTTTATTCTGCTCGAGCAATTGTTCCATCCTGACTAAAACCTCATCTTTGGTTCTACATTCGCACTCGCCAGCCGGATTGGACTTATTGTATGGAAACAACCACCATTCACTATCGTAAGCGATAATGGTTAATTTATCCGTTAATTTAATCGCTACCGGATCCGGACAACCGTTGTCAGGAATCAATTTCAATAGCGGATCTCCCTGAGCTTTCAAAAAATCATCTTGCGCCTTGATTTTAGCTAAACCCTTCGGACCAGATTTATCCCAATCGTGATTACCCGGAATGAAATAAACTGGAGCACCAGCTTTACGCATCGGTTCAAACTGCGAGCGAAGAATTTTCTTGGTTTCTTCTTCTTCAATACTGCCAGGCAAACCCATCCCTGTTGGATAAATATTGTCTCCGAGGTAAATTACCGTTGTTTTTTTGGGGATAATCTGTTTGGCCGCATGCTTTAAATCCTGCACTTGCGCCGGATTCATCTCCCCTGCATCGCCAAAAAGAATAACACGATATTTGACATCGCTTTGCGCAAAGGTGATAAAATGAGTTAAAAATAAAATTGCTAAAAGGGTAAATCTTTTAATCATAGCCTGGCGTTTGTATAAAGATAGATAATTTTCGGCTGACTACTTTTTAAGCTTAAACATTAAGATGTTTCCTGCCGCCAGGGTGCCGCCCTCATTGGAAATGTAAAGATTGTTATCCCGATCAAAAGCAATTCCTTCCGGCTGGTTAAATGCGCTCCCTTTAAGCGGATAAGTAGCTTTAATTTTGAAATCAGCATCGGTAACTACTAATAATTTATTCATCGAGGATAGTACATACCATTCGCCCGTTGATGGATTTTTAGCCAACGCTGATGGACGAAATTTCAGTTTTGATTCTCCAGCCAGATCAGCAATTTCTTTGGATGACAGTGCAAAGGTTCCGCTTGGTGTAAACTTACCTCCATCGAATTTAAAGGCAAAAATCTCCGTTTCATCTTTTTTACCTTTCTTCACTTCTTTTGTTAACACATAAACCATCCCGGCTTTTTCATCAGCAGCCAAACCTTCATATTCTGCCTTCGGAACCAGGTCTTTCGTTTTAACCACATTCGCCGCCTCTGGTTTGCTAATTTCTGAAATTGGAAATGTATGCAGTTCTCCATTGCTCTTCAATACAATAATCTGATCGTTGATGATCGCTAAATCTTCGTAATCGCCCTTACCTCCGAATTTGGTGAATTTAGATGCTTTATCCGCTAAACCTAAATAGAATAAATCGCCATCTTCATCCTGAATGGCAAATACTCTGCTCGGATCACCTTTATGAAATACAATTCCTGAAATTTCGAACAGGTTTTGTGGCATGTTGTATTTTACCGGATTAGCTAAATCGTATGGCAAATCAGCTTTCGAAGTACTTGTTTTTGCTCTTTCTTCAGTTGAAGCCGTTTTATCCTCGTGTTTTTCGTTTACACATGAAACCCCTGCAAAAGCTAAAGCCATTAATGCAGCAACTGTTGTTATTTTTGTTTTATTCTTGTTCATTGGATAAAAATTTAATTCTTGTTCTTTAAATATTGATAGATGGCATGTTGTGACGCAATTGGGATTTCTCCATCCTTAATCGGCACATTATTCATCAAATCATCAATAATAACAGCTTGTGTATTATCCTGTTTTTGAATATTGATGATATCTAAAATTTCTTTTTTTATTTTTTGATCATGGATTGGAAAGCACACCTCAATCCGGCGATAAATATTTCTGTTCATCCAGTCGGCAGAGCCCAAATAAACTTCCTCCTCACCGAGGTTGTTAAAAATAAAAACCCGACCATGTTCCAGATAGCGGTCTACAATTCTGGTAATTTTAATGTTCTCACTCATTCCGCTTACACCAGGAACCAGGCGGCAAATTCCGCGAACAATTAATTCGATTTTCACACCAGCTTGTGATGCCTCGTAAAGTTTGTTAATGAGTACCTTCTCTTCGAGATTGTTCATTTTAATGGTAATGACTGCTGCTTTACCCTGCTTCGCAAATTCAATTTCCCGATCGATTAACGAAAGAAAACGCTGTTGCAAATTGAACTGTGCCACCAACAACTCATTAAAGTTTATGAAATTATCTGCGGTAGGTTTAATACGTTTAGCCAGGAATATAAAAAGCAATTCCACCTCACGAAGCATCTCCTTATTGGCTGTCATTAAAATATGATCGGTATAAAAACCCGCTGTAGTCTCATTGAAATTACCAGTGGCAAATAAACCTACATAACGCATTCTACCATCAACTTTTCGCTTCACTAAAGCAACCTTTGCATGTACTTTTAGTGCCGTAACGCTATAAATAATGTTTATACCAACGGCTTTCATTTTTTTTGCCCATTTGATGTTGTTTGCTTCATCGAAACGAGCCTTTAACTCCACCAAAACCGTAACTTTTTTACCGTTTTTAGCTGCGCTGATTAAGGCATTAACAATTTTTGAATCGCTTGCTACACGATATAGTGTAACATAGATTTCTTGTACGGATTCGTCAATTGCAGCCTCATTAAAAAAACGCAAAACACTATCGTAACTCTGATAAGGCGTATGTACAATGATATCGTTCTTTTCGATTGCCTCTGTTAGCGTTCCATCGATAAAGTCAGTATTGCATATTTTGGGCCATGAGTCGTTTGAAAGTTTATCTGACTTTACCGGAAAAGCCATTAAATCTTTCAGGTTATGATACTGACCACCTTCGATATTATTGGCTTTTTTGAGGTTAAATATTTTTTTTACCAGTGTTAAAACCTCCAGTGGGATTCCTGGCTGGTGCAGAAAACGTGTTGCTAAACCCAAATCCCGTTTCTGCAACTGTTTTTCCAACTGTTCAGACAAACTTCCGGAATATTCATCTTTTAAATCGATCTCAGCATCGCGTGTAATTTTAAAACTAAAACAGCCAGAGACTTCATCGTTTGGGAAAATGCGATCCAAATGGAAACGAATAATATCATCTAAAAAGACAACAAAAGTTTCATTCGGGGTTTCAACTTTATAAAAACGAGGTAATTCGTTCGATGGAATATTCAGTACCACCGCTTTTGTTCCCGAATCACGTTTAAGCGTAATCAAAAAATAAAGTTCATTGTTAGCAGGAAAGAAACTGGTATTTCCATCAATATAAACAGGCTGTAAAAATGCCAGTACCTGACTCAAAAAGTATTGCGTAACAGGTTTTTCAATCGCTTTAGGATAAGCATGGCCATAAACCAAAGTAATGTGGTTTTCTTTCAGCGCAGGAATAATGCTCGACTTTAAAGTTTTTCCGAAACGCTGCTGCTGATCGGAAATAAACTGATTAGCCGTTTTTAAAAGATCCTCCTCAATGTGAATATCATTATCTTCCCGGTTGCTCAGTTTTTCTAAAGCCAAAAGCACAGGCATACGCACACGATAAAATTCATCAAGGTTTGAAGAAAATATAGAGAGAAATTTAATTCTTTCGAGCAATGGAACCGTATCGCGTTCGGCCTCCATGATAATCCGCTCGTTGAATTTCAGCCAGCTTAAATCTCTGTTAAAAAAAGATGTTTCAATCATTTTATGCCTTTAAAGTTTACCGTAAGCTGCATATGCAATTACAAAGGCAAATACCGCAGCAATTAAACCCCACATAAATATGTTGTAAGCCAGGCGAATCAATTTATATTTTCTTCCCAAAACCACCCCTTGCGAATACACATCGGTAATTAAAGTTCCATAAAGAAAATCTTTATCATTCATTACCTTGATCATCCCATCAGTATAACTTGGTAAACTCATTTTATAGAAATTACCAAAAAATAAGAGGTTTACCTTTTTATTATCCATATCCTCCTGCGTAAACTCTCCTTTAGGGATAGATGGACGTGTTGACAAGATAGAAACCACCACACAGGTTAAACTCACAATAAGAAGGATAAAAGTTGGAATAATCAGGTTTCCATGATCTTCCAGCCGGCGTAAAAGCAAACTCACAATTAAGGAAAGCATGATAGAATTTACGGTAATTAAAATATGTGCTTTGTTATCTGCCATATCACTTAACCGCTGATTATTGGCCGATGTAATGCGAAACATGGTTTCGATACCTTTATCCGGCCGATCATCTTTATCTTTCTTTTTGCTCTTTCCGAGATCTATAGTTGGCGCAAAATTACGTGGCTCGGCAAGTTCGGTACTAATTTCCTGTTGAGCCGTTAGCTTGCTTTTTAGCTTGGTGATATTGGCCTGTTTTTGATCGTTTAGCAAAAGAATGGCGTAATCAGTGTGGTAACGATGAGATTCCATAAACTGGATATCTCTTTTGCGCCAATCTAATTTACTAATGTCTTTTTTATGGATTAGCTCAGCTTCTTTATGCATGAGCTTTCCTTTTTTCCGGAAATCGGCTAATCCTAAATGAAAAAGATCGGCATCACAAATAATTTTGTCGATTTGACTTTTAGGAGTTTGTGGAATTTTTGTAGCCAGAATTGCACTTCTCACCTGTTGCCTAACTTCATCGTTCACCTTATGGGTGAGCAGAAACTGATCAGCCAATTCTGCACCTTTAACCTCGTGGTTAAATGCATCTTCAAAATAACCTGTATCATGAAAGTATGCTGCAACAGTTACGGTAAAATAGTCTTGTTCGTTTAATTGATAGTGATTTGCAATTTGCTGGGCTGCACTTACAACCTCCTCGGTATGTTCCAAATTATGATAAACCAATCGCGGATCGTTGTGAGTATGGAAGTAATCGCTAACGTGCTGTTCTACATCTTCCTGCAATTGTTTGTAGTTCATGAATGTGTTTCTGGTTGATATAAATTATTTGTTTGGAAGAAATGCATTTTCTTTAAATACTTTTTAACCAAAATTGTTTGGTTACAGATGATAAATTTACGCTAAATTTTATAAAAAGCGGCTAAACCGACCGTTGTAAGCAAATCACCGCATCAAATTTACAATTCGCATATCATTACCAATAATCATCAATATTCATAAATAAAATTTAATTGGCTTTTATCATGAAATAAAGGCTTAAATTACAGCACATTACTATAAAATGAGATTTGGAATTTTGAAATTATACGATCATCAGTTAGGTACAGGAGTTATTACGGATTCGAATGGTCAGGAAATTGACTTCGAAGTTTCCAAAAATCTAACTTCATTCAGCAAACTCGATTTAATTTCGTTCAAAATATGTTTCCACAAAAATAGATTGCTGGTTAAAAATATGCGTTTAATTTCAAGATATGCCGATACTCGTTATCGCTTTGGAAAAGTTTTACTGATTGATTTGTTTTGATAACTGCTATTTGATTTTAATTTGCTCAAAATGAGTCTATATTTAATTTTTAGCTAAAAACATTTTCCAAAATTGAATTCAAATTTGTAACATTGCACTCGCAAAAAAACGAATGTTTTTTCAGGGCCTATAGCTCAGTTGGTTAGAGTAGAAGACTCATAATCTTTTGGTCGCTGGTTCGAGCCCAGCTGGGCCCACAAACCCTTCAGTAAAACTGAAGGGTTTTTTTATGGGTTAAAATTGCTTTAGGTCATCTAAAGTCTTCAACAAGTTTAAAGGTAAACAGCCTAAACATTTATTTAGCAAGCACTACGAGATTCATAGGCTCAATCGTTACAGACCTAAGCGCTTTTTTAGAGAAAACTTCCTTATACCTGCCACCTGCCAATCTTGAATTTTCGTATTTTACAGGCTTATCTGATCGGTTTACCAGCACAAGTACTTCTTCACTATTGTATTTACGGCTAAAAACGTAAAACCTTTGCGCATCATTTTTTTCAATGGTAGTATAGTCTCCAAGTTGTAATGATTTATACTTTTTGCGCAATAACATAAATTTTTGATACCAGTCAAAAAGGTCCTTATTGAATGCAACCTGGTCAGGATCATGCCTGGTCTGGTTCGGATTATAGCTTTCGGCATCATATTTTTTGCCTTCCCAAATCATGGGCTTACGGCAGTCAGGATCATTGCCGCCCCAAATCCCAGCCTCATCTCCATAAAAAATCATTGGTGACCCTAGATACAGCATCTGGAAAGCAGCAATCAGTTTTTGTTTCTGTATCTGACTGGCTGTAGGCTTGCGGGCGTTATAATCTTTGTTATTACTCTTCTGGCTCCAGTTAAAGTATTTTCCCCAATCGCCAAATTTCATACCGTCAGGATTTGCAACCGCACTTGCCAGGCGGGTGGCATCATGGCTGTTCATCAGATTCTGCATATTTAGCGCCACATCATTGCCAAAGGCTTCACGTAGTTCTTTTAAACGGGTATCAAACGCCGTTACCGAAGACCCGGTTTTATCCTGGATAAAAAAATCATGCATAATGAACGCAAAATTGTAGTTCATGGTCGCATCAAACTCATCACCCTCAAGGTATGGCCTTGTCTGATCTATAGGATATACCAACTCTGCTGTCATGTAAGCGGTTGGGCTAATGCTGCGCACCCACTTTCTCCAGTCTTTCCAAAAGGGATGCCCCACATCATAAGCTACATCCAGGCGCCATCCATCAATTCCATCTTTTGTACCCTTGTTCATAGGGTTCATCCAGCGTTTAGTGGCATTAAAAATATATTGTTTAGGGCCAGCCACGATACCATGCTCATCTTCCTTAAATTCTGGAAGTGTTTTAACGCCAAACCATCCGTTGTAATCAAAAGTGGTGCCTTTGGCGGCATCATTCCAGCTATTCACAGCAAACCAATCCGCGTATGGCGAAGCCTGCTGGTTTTTTTCTACATCGCGGAAGGCAAAACTTTTTACGCCCATGTGGTTAAAAACACCATCGAAAATAATGCGCATGTTGCGGGCATGAACTTCTTTAATAAGTTTTAAGGCTAATAAATCAGCCTTTGTCCATACCCAGGTTTTTACATCCAGCGGATTCTCCTTTTCCATTAAGGCGATATCGCCCTTAGGGTCGGGCCCAAAGGTTGGATCAACGTGGTGGTAGCACAGGGCATCATATTTATGAGAAGATGGAGACCAAAAAATTGGTGTCATGTAAATGGCATCGACCCCTAAAGACTTAATGTAATCGAGTTTATCAATAACGCCCTGCAAATCCCCACCATAACGGCGACGTTGCAGGTTATAGTAAATATCCTTACCATTTTGTTTTTCGTAAGGCTGCAACTCATACCAGTCGCTCGTCCAGGGATGGATTTGAAAAGGCGATGTGGTATTAAACGGGTAAGCCCCGTCCTGGTCTTCAGCTTTGGGATCATTGGTGGGATCGCCATTGTTAAAACGTTCCGGAAAAATCTGGTACCACACCATCCCCTTGCTCCATTCGGGCGTGAAACGCTTCTGAGCCATAGAATTGAGCGAGATTAATAATATTCCTAAAAGGAAGGATGATCTGACTAGGTAATGCATAAGTTAAGGGAATATTGAATAATTATACCTGATTGAAGGTAAATTCATCTAAAACGCAATGATAAGGAAAAACAATTGAACAAATCATCATGCGCAAATCAAAGCCTGTTGTTAATTTGTCAAGTTAGCTATATGAATTCATTTCGGCGATTTTTGTATAAAGCCAGTCAGGCTAAATTTAAGAATCTGCAGATCCATTCGTGTATGGGTGATCTTGAAAACCATACGGGCGGTTTCTAGTTCCGCCTTTTAAATCATAGTATGAAGTAATAGCCATCCCTATCACCTGTAACACAATTTGATAGCCACTTATCTATCCCAACTGTTACTCAAACGGCTTACAAAATTATCTCTGGGTAAATATTGGCTTTACAATGATGTTGGTTGTCACACATATAATACCGCTATCCTAGATTAAGATAACCTTTAGTTAATCTACGCTTCAAGCTACAAAATGAAATTTGCCGCAACTAATTCATTAAAAAAAGATTAACATGAAAAGACTCTTTACGCTTTTGTCTTTATTATTTGCCATGATTTATTCCCATGCACAGGTTACAACGGGCACGATGTCTGGTACAATAAAAGATACCAAAACAACTATTCCAGGGGTTACCGTCAAAGCCCTGCATGTTCCATCGGGAACGAATTACATCGCGATCAGTAACGAAGATGGTCGCTTTACCATCTCCAACATGCGCCCCGGAGGTCCATATAAAGTTATAATAAGCTATGTGGGTATGGATCCGAAAACTGTAGAAAACATCACCTTGCCGCTTGGTGACACCTACGTCTTGAACTTAACCCTGAGTTCGAACGGAAATGAGCTTGGTGAAATAAATGTTAAGGGAGCAGCAAAAAACTCGGCACTGAATGCAAGTAGAACAGGCACTTCGACAAACCTGAACAAAAAAGAAATTAATGCCTTGCCTACGTTAAGCAGGAGTTTAAGCGATCTGATCCGATTGTCTCCTCAATCAAATGGTGCAGCCATTGGAGGAGGTAACTCCCGCCAAAACAATGTTACGGTGGATGGCGCCGACTTTAACAATAATTTCGGAATCGGAAATAATCTTCCTGGAAATGGAAATCCTGTATCCATTGATGCTCTGGAGGAAATATCGGTAAACGTTACGCCTTACGATGTAAAGCAAACAGGTTTCATTGGTGCTTCGATCAATGCAGTGACGCGTTCGGGAACAAATGACTTTTCGGCTTCTGCATATACTTACTTTAGAAATCAGAACCAGATTGGTAAAAAGGTGAGTAACTATCCGGAATTGGTCGACCCTACCGATCAAACCTATAAGACATTTGGAGCCAGAATAGGCGGACCAATTATCAAAAACAAATTGTTTTTCTTTCTAAATGCTGAACGGGAGAACCAGGTAAGCCCCGGACAAACCAGGCTTGCGGCAACTCCTCAAGCCCCTTTCGGTTCAGGTATACCCAACGTGGTACGCCCTACGGTTTCCGAACTCGATGAAATCAGTAATTACTTAAAAACAACCTATGGTTATGATCCGGGTATTTATCAGGGTTATGCCACCGAACGCGAAAGAACCAACCTGGTTGGACGTTTGGATTGGAACATTAATAACGATAACCGCTTTAACATTCGTGGAAGTTATGTAAAAACTAAAAATCCAGCTTTTGTAAGCACATCCAGAAGCCCGTTAGGTGCTTTCCCGGGTGGAGGTTCAAGAACAGGAAATACAGCCCTGGCTTTCAAAAACTCGAATTATTACCAGGAAAGCAACCTCTATTCCATTACCGCAGAACTAAACAGCAAGGTTTTCAATCGCTTCGCGAATACGCTCCGTTTATCTTACACCAACCAGAACGACCCAAGAAGTTCAGACAGTGATATTTTCCCACTTGTAGATATTCTTAAAGCAGATGGAAATACTGCACCAACACCTTTCACAACTTTTGGGTATGAACCTTTTACATACGGAAATTTAAGAGATGTACAGGTTTATTCACTGAACGACTACGTTAACTGGTCTGTGGGCAAACACAATATCACCGCAGGTTTACAGGGAGATTATAGTATTACGAAAAATGGTTTCCAGCGTTTTGGAACAAGTTACTATACATTTAACTCCTGGGATGATTTCAAAAATGGCGCTAAACCAATAGAATTTGCGCAAACTTATTCTCTTTCGCCAAACTATGAACAGGCTTTTCCAACCTATAAATTCTGGCAGTTTTCGGCATACGCTCAAGACGAAATTTCGGTAACTGAAAGGTTTCGTCTAACTGCAGGTATCCGTTTTGAATTAGGAACTTACCCGAATATATTGCAGGAACACCCATTGGTTTCAGCACTTAGTTTTTCGGGTGGTGAACGACTGAATACTGGAAATCTTCCGAAATCGAGAGTGGCCATTTCACCTCGTGTTGGCTTTAACTGGGATGTAAAAGGCGACCGCTCTATACAACTTAGAGGAGGCGCCGGAATTTTTACCGGAAGAATACCAAACGTATGGATTGTGGCACAGGCAGGTGATGCCGGAATGTTGCAGATTACTGAAACTTATTCAGGACAAAACAATACCCCAGGTCCCTTCAACCCAAATATAGGCGCCTATCGCCCTTCCGTTGTCCCGGTTGCTGGAACGGTATTGCCCAATCCGATTACAGTAATGGATAAAAACTTAAAAATGCCTGCGGCTTTCAAAACTAGTCTGGCGGCAGATTTCAAGCTACCTTACGGTATAGTAGCCTCTATTGAAGGAATCTACAATAAAGATCTTCGTACTGTTCTTTTCCGCAATGCAAACCTGGTTGATCCAAAACCATTAAATGTTGCTGGTTATCCGGATAATAGAATGATCTACCCTAATGCTGCGACTGATAAATTTATCAACCCCATTCTTAATGGAAAAGCAGTTCCAAATGGAACTATCATTCCGGGAACAGGAGCAAGACAACCAGATGCATTTAACGTAATTGTGCTTGGAAATTCCAACAAAGGTTACTATTACTCCTTATCAGGAACATTGAGCAAAAGATTTGATAATGGATTTGGGGCAACAATATCATATGTGAGAAGTGCAGCTAAAAGTCTTTATGAAGGTAGTGGCGATCAGACGCTATCTGCATGGCAGGGAACCAGCAGTGTAGACGGAGCCAATCATCCTACCTTAGGCTATTCTGGCTTTGTATCTCCTGACCGCATTATTGCATCAGTGTATTACCGTAAAGAATTTATCAAACACCTTGGAACCCAGTTTACCTTAGTTTATGATGGTTCAAACGGACGCACATCTTACACCTATTCAACAGACATTAACAGAGATGGCGTAAACGGAGATTTAATTTATGTTCCAAAGGATGCATCAGAGATTACCTTTGTTCCGCTAACCATTGGTTCTGGTACAGAGGCCATTACTTTCACACCTAAACAACAGAGTGATCTTTTCTTCCGTTATGTGGATCAGGATAAATATCTTCGCGGAAGAAAAGGACAGTATGCCGAGCGAAATGCAGCCATCACTCCTTTTAACGGCCAATGGGATTTTAGATTTATGCAGGACATTTTTACCAACGTTGGGGGAAAACGCAACACCATTCAATTTAGTGTTGATATCAAAAACTTTGGTAACTTTTTGAATAAAGACTGGGGCATGCAAAGAAACTTTGGAAGCACTTCAATCTTAACACCAACGAATGTTTCAGCCTTAACTCCCGGAGGTACAACCAAACCAACTTTCAGAATCCAAACCGACAGGAATTTCCCTATCGTTAATGGAACCAGAGATGTTGTAGGTTACGCATCTACTTATGAAATGCAATTTGGCTTCCGCTATATTTTTAATTAATTAATCATTATAAGCGAAGGTCGGTTAGGCCTTCGCTCCCATCCTTATGTTAAGAAAAACCTTCATTCCAATCCTTTTGCTTGCCAGCGTACTGCTGACTTCCTGGGGTGTAATTGGCCATCGTGCAATCGGAAAAATTGCCGAGAGTCATCTTACCAATAAAGCTAAAAAAGCTGTTGTTCATTTGTTGGGGTCAGAAAGCCTCGCAATGGTTAGTACTTATCCAGATGAAATCAGACCTTATCCAAAATACGCTTATACCGCTCCCTGGCATTATGTTAATCTGCCGGAAGGATTAAACTACAATGATTTCAGTAGCCAATTGAAATCTATGGAGAAACCCAACATCTATAAAGCATTGAACAACTGTATAGCTGATCTTAAAAACCCATCTAAAAGTAAAGAAGAGCAAGTTTTTGCCCTCAAATTTTTGGTTCATCTGGTTGGAGATATTCATCAGCCTATGCATACCGGACATTCAGAAGATTCGGGCGGGAACGGAATTAAGATTAAACTCATGAGAAAAGAGGGTAATCTACATGGCCTGTGGGATAGTGGATTAATCGACTATGCAGGAATGAGCTATCAGGAACTTGCCACAGCATGCGATGTAACAAAGAAAAAAGATACGAAGATATGGGTGAAAGATGACATTGCGAAATGGGCTTTTGAATCCTACGAATTGAGTAAACAGCTTTATGCCGAGGCAGCGAAAAATCCTGATTTTGATTATGACTACTATCCTCATCACGCTGATCTCGTAAAAAAACGCCTTGCGCAAGCAGGTATTCGGCTGGCAGCTGTTTTAAATGAAATTTATCGCTAATATGAAAAGAAGATATTTAACCTTACTGATCTTAGGCTTGTACCTTGCTGTTTTCCAAAATCACGCTAATGCGCAAACGGACACCATTGAACATGTGGCAGCGGGTCGTAAAAATAATGCTTCGCAGTTGAAAAAACCTTATGTGATCCTGATTTCTGCAGATGGATTCCGCTATGATTACGCCCGCAAATATCAGGCAGCACACCTTTTGGCATTAAGTGATCAGGGTGTTCAGGCTGAATCGATGATTCCAAGCTACCCATCGGTTACATTCCCGAACCATTATAGTATCGTTACCGGATTATATCCTTCGCACCACGGGCTTGTAAACAACAGCTTTTTGGATGAGCAATCGGGTGAAAGATACTCAATGGGCGCCAAAGCTAAAGTAAGAGACGGGAAATGGTATGGCGGCACTCCACTCTGGGTATTAGCCGAGCAACAAAAAATGGTTTCAGCAAGTATGTTCTGGGTAGGTTCAGAGGCCGAAATTAAAGGCTTACGCCCAACTTATTATTATGACTATACCGAAAAAATCAGTGTTGATAAAAGGATAAGCATCGTTAAAAACTGGCTAAGCCTTCCCGAAGAAACAAGGCCGCATCTAATCACATTCTATCTATCCGAACCTGACCATGCAGGACATAGTTTTGGGCCTGAAGCAAAACAAACAGAATTGGCCGTTAAAATGGTCGACTCCGTAATTAATCAATTGACCAAGGCAATTGAACCGCTTCACCTGCCTGTAAATTTTGTATTTGTTTCTGATCATGGTATGACAGCTGTTGACCGTGAAAACCCTATTGCAACACCAAAGGCAATTGATACCACCAAGTATATCATCGCCTCATCGGGCACACTAATGGATGTGCATGCTAAAAATAAAACCGATATATTGCCTTTATATGAAAAACTTAAGGCAGAGCAAAAGGATTATAAGGTATATCTTAAAACCAACATGCCGCCAAATTTCCACTATAGTACCAAAGATGATAGAATGGGCAGAATAGGTGATGTTCTACTGATTCCGGAATGGCCAAAGGTATTTTCAAACCGTAAACCTGGAATTGGCCATCATGGATTTGATCCTTTAAGCGTCAAAGACATGCATGCAACATTTTTTGCCTGGGGCCCGGCCTTTAAAAAACAAATCAAAATTCCATCATTTGAAAATGTAAATGTTTATCCGATGATTGCAACAATACTTGGGTTACCCATACAGGAACAAATTGATGGTAAAGCCGAGGTTTTAGATCAAATACTTAATTAAGATGAAAAATAAAATTTTACTTACCGCAATCGTAACACTTTGTTTTTTTACCACCAGAGCGCAGCAATTTGCCTTAAAATTTAAAAACGTTGAAGCCCTGCAACAGTTTTTTCAATGGAGCCCTGAACGCTACCCTTTGATTAGTGCACACCGGGGTGGGCCAGTTGCCGGATTTCCCGAAAATGCAATTGAGACCTTCGCCAATAGTTTAAAACATCATCCAGTAATTATTGAATGCGATGTTGCCCTTAGTAGCGACTCGGTAATGGTTATGATGCACGACGACAAACTGGACAGAACCACGAATGGGTCAGGACCAATTGGCCTCAAACCTTATGAAGAATTGAAAAAACTCCAACTGAAAGACAATGGTGGGGTTTTAACTTCGTTCCATATTCCCACTCTAGATCAGGTTCTGGCCTGGGGGAAAGATAAAGTAGTTTACACAATCGATGTAAAGAGAGGTGTTCCATATCAAAAGATTATCGAAGCGGTACGGAAAAATAAAGCCGAGCGATACAGTGTGATCATTACTTACAGCGCAACACAGGCTGCTGAAGTTCATCGCCTCGCTCCGGAAATGATGATTTCTGCCTCCATCAGAAGTGCGGCTGACCTGGAACGACTAAACCAAATGGGAATTCCTAATAATAGAATCGTAGCATTTGTTGGTACATCATCTGCTGATGCTGCCGTGTATGAACTCTTGCATAGTAAGCAAATTTGGTGCATTCTTGGAACAATGGGCAACCTTGACAAGAGTGCAGCCACAAATGGAGATAAACTTTACAAGGAACTTATTGAAAAGGGCGCTGATATACTTTCGAGTGATAGAAGTTTTGAAAGCGCAGAAGTGCTGAAAAAATATAGCAAGGAAAAGAATTTGAGAACAAAGCACCTTAATGAAAAAATTAATTGAGAAAGTTGTTCCGACGTATCCCAACCTGATGTATTGCCAATATCAAAAACTTCGAAGCCACAACAAAATACTCATAATTTCGAGGCCAGATAGACCAAACCCTTCAGCAAAACTGAAGGGTTTTTTATACGTTAAAGCTTTTGCCAATTAAAGCTTAATCTTCATGCTATCAGATAGTGATTTTTTTGAATCCATTAGCTTTCCATCTACCCAAATGCATATTTTACTTTGATTTCCGGTTTTAGCAAGATCCCAATCTCTTTTCCACACGATATCGACATCGTGATTATGGTATCTAATATTTCCCAGATAGAAATAGCTCCAAAGATCATCAGAAAGCAGTGGTTCAATAGCAAATTCATCTGCATGTGAAGCCTTGAAGCCAATAAGATCTTCAATAATGATGTCAGGAAAACTGGAATGAAAATAATCTTTTTCTCCACCGAAAGATTCTCCATCGCTTGGAATGTACCATTCGCCAATATTTTTTTCTTTCGAACCATGCATTCTGGCAAGCTTCATCACGTAATCTATCAACAATTGTTTCTCGCCTAACGAGGCTTTCTTTTTATAGTCGCGAAGATAATTTGCATAGCCTTTATAAACCACCGAGTTTTCATATGGCCAACCCCTACCGTTCCAGGCGTAAGCCTGTTCATTATAAAAAGGGTGCTGCCGTTCTGCAGTCGTCATTCCCTTTGTATGGTAAAAACCTTTTGTGGCGGAAAACATATTCCATGATTCACCGAATTTTTGATAACTTTTTAATGGAATCAGTTTGAAATACCATGGTGAATAACCAACAGATTCGCGAACCCTTGCTTCGTAATCCCGAACCCCGAATTCATTATCTCCGGCAGTTACCGAATTAAAAAATTTATCCTCATCATTCCACAAAACTGTGAGTATCTTTTTCTGAAGATTGCCGGCAATTTTATCATAACTCACTGCCTTACCTGCTGAATGTTGGTCGTTAAATTTAAGCGCATCCTGCTGATAAAGATCAGCTAAGGATTTCAAATTGCCATAAATATAACTGTTTACAGATGGCCTGACCATGTAAAAGTCAGGATATCCGCTGCGAAACGCTTTAGGGTATTGTTTTGCCTGCAACGATTGAGCGGCCCGATTGGTAGTTTCCCAACCCAAATAATAGTTCCGCCATGATTCATTTGTGTAAATGCTATAAGGGCCGCCGCTTTTAATCAATCCCATTACCGCAGAAAGGCTAAATTCCATCCCATTATACAAATCAAGAATTTTATACATTCCTGAAGTGGGTGAGTTTTTATCTTTCACAGTGAATAAACTGTCCCAAACCTGTTGATGACGTTCCAAATCGGGCAGCTTTGCTCTCAGCCATGTTTTATCAGGATGAATTTTTAAGAAAGCATCCACGCCGTTAATCATCCAACTCGAAAAGTGGTGACTCTCCGGTCTGCTTAAATAAGTTAAAAAGTTCGCGTTTTCCCTTTGATTTAAGTTAGCAGCCGAACCACTGATAAAATAGTCGGTATAGGATTTCAAGTACTGATCATCTCTTAGCCATCGCACATCGTAAAACTGGTGTCCTGCCGGACAAGTAATAGCTCCGCTCCTCGATGCCCAGGGCTTTACCCCAAAAAACTCCGTCACCACCCAATACTTTTTATGATCATACGGATCATCATATTCTTTAAGGTGTTTGCTTATCATCCACCAGCGATAATTGTAAACTTCCGACAGAAGCGTATCGGCACAATCAAAAAACGGAACATTGTTAAGCAGAAACTCTTTATTATTTTCTTTACGATACGGGCCGTCGGATTCCGGACGATTTTTGTATTCATTGAATACATCAACCTGTTGAGCCAATTTTTCTCTGGCTGCAGATTTTAACCTCATTAATTCCTGATCATAAATAGAAATGTGTTGCGCAAAAGCTTGGAGATTGGAAATGATTAAAGATGCCGTTATCACTATCAACAGAAAATTTCGCATATCTGGTAGAAGGTTTTATTACCTGAAAATCGATTATTGAAAATTAAATATCCGGGTTTGTGTTTCATCAACCTAATTTTTTTTTCGATAAAATACAATCAAGTCATTTATGCCAAAATAATTTGCCACAATCGCCTTAATTTATCTCAAATTTTATCAAACAGGTTAAAAACCACTTTTGGGAATATTACGTAAATGACACCATAAAATCTAATGAACTAAATCTTGAAGATAAAAGCCGTTTCCAAATTAGTATGCAAAGTTCCGACCCAAACGTATTTATTAAACCCCTTTTTGATTACTTTAAAAGCTTTAACGCTATTTCAGAAGAGCTGATGAACGATTATAGCGCCCATTGCACTCCGCTATTGGTAAAGAAAAACAAGTTTATTATTTCCCCATTGGATCATAATGCCTATCTCTTTTTTATCACCAGCGGGCTGGTTCGTGGTTTTATCCGGAATAATGGCAAGGAAATTACGACTCGCTTCAGTTTCGAGGATGAAATTATTGGCGCAATCATGCATCCTGATGGTGGAGAAACTTATTCTACAGAATACCTGCAGGCACTGGAAGATTGTAATCTGATCCGTATTCCGTATAGTTTGGTAGAAATGGCATATGCAAAGTATCCTGAAGCCCACATCATCGGGCGGAAACTTTTTGCGATTCAATATTATGCCGCATCGCAGCGTGCCATACTGGCGAGAATTCCGAACGCTGCAGATCGATACAGCATGTTTATTACTAAAGGGTTTGATTACATCGATCGCTTGCCCGTGAAATTTCAGGCAAGTTATCTTGGGATGAGGGTTGAAACCCTTAGCCGAATCAGGTCGAAACTGGATTTGGTATCAGGAGGCGAGTGAGTTTTAATAACAATGCAGATTTTTCTAATTTCGTTTTAATAATAGTATAATATTTAGGTTAATCTTTTAAAAATACGGATGAAAGTGACTTTAAAATGAGTAAAAGCGGGTCAAGGAATCGATTGTCGTTATATCTTTGCGGCTCGATGATTAGGTTATTAAGAAAAAATTCTTTGAAGTGCATATTTGGCTTTTTGCTATTGGGCATCTTCATGCTTAAATTTTTCAGTTTTTCCATTACCTCGCTATCATCATCTGCAACCTATTCCATTGAAAAAAATGCAGAAGAGAAAAACGACAAGGAAGAAGAATCATTTGATACCACGAAAAAGAAGCTGCTACTTTATGAATCGTCTATCATGAATCACGAACATCCACTGTGGACCAACCATTTACCGGTTAGGACAAGGGCATACCGCGATCGGATTGGTAATTTTCCACCCAAAAATGTGCCTACACCGCCTCCGGATAGGCCAGCTTTTGACACAAATTAAGTCTAAATTATATTTTTTGATTAATTTTGTCAGCTAAAGATTTCATCCCCAGAAATTTCATCCCAAACTTTTAAAAAATTATCATACACAAATGAAAAATCATCATATTGTCGGTGCGCCAACGCCCTGGCAAAGATTGGTACGTATGCTGCACCTGGAGCGTAAAACCATTAATTACATTTACATCTATGCCTTGCTTATTGGTTTAATTGGCTTATCGTTACCACTAGGAACCAGTGCTGTTTTTAATTTACTTTCTAATGGTGCGGTGTATAGCTCTACCTATATTCTAATTGCCGTAATATTAGTAGGTATTGTGGTGGGCGGTATTTTGTTAATTGGCCAACTTACCCTGGTTGAGTTTTTAGAGCAAAAGATTTTCACCAAAGCGGCTTTAGAATTCGCATTTCGCTTGCCACGTATTAAAAAGAAAGCTTTGGAAGGTGAAAATCCTTCAGAATTGATTAACCGCTTTTTTGATATTCTCACCATCCAGAAAGGTTTAACCAAATTACTGGTTGATATTATTGCGGCGGGTGTGCAAATCTTTTTTAGTGTGATTTTACTATCCTTTTATCACCCGGTGTTTATGGCTTTCGGCACATTTGTATTGCTGGTAATTATACTGGTTTTAGTTTTATACTACCGCCGTGGCGTACAAACGAGCATGGAAGAATCGAGCTATAAATACGAAGTTGTAGCCTATCTGGAAGAAATTGCCGGAGATTTAGACACTTACCGCGAAAGCAAAGCTAAACGTAAAGAAATCATCGATCGTACGGATGAAATTACTGCAAATTATATTCAAGCTCGTAATGACCATTTTACGGTATTGAGGAACTTTTTTATGAGTGCTGTAGCCCTACGAACCATTTTGATGGGAGCCCTTTTATTAATGGGGTCTTATTTTGTAGTGGAGCGACAAATGACTTTTGGCCAGTTTGTGGCCGCAGAGGTAATTATTGTACAAATTAGTTATGCCATTGAAAAACTGATGACAAACTTAAATACGGTTTTTGATATGGTTACAGGAAGTGAAAAATTAGCCATTGTAACCGATTTGGAATTAGAGGAAGGAGAGCTGAAAAATGGGTAGAATGAGTAATAATTTGGCTCAGATTAAAAATTGGGAAGAACTTTCGACGCATGCTAACAGCAGAATCATTGACGCTAAAGGCCCTAAAAGGTTAGGTAAAGTAGCGTTATTTGTACTTGTATTTTTTATCATTTTACTTTTCCTTCCGTACCGGCAAACCATACCCGGACGTGGTACCGTAACAGCCCTGCGTCCTGAAGACAGGCCACAAACCGTACAAAATCAAATTGGCGGTAGAATAGAACATTGGGCAGTGAGAGAAGGGCAGGAAGTAAAGAAAGGTGATACCATCCTGGTTATTTCAGAAACCAGTCAGTCGTATTTTGACCCGGAATTACCAACACGACTTAATGAACAGCTCGATGCCAAACGGGGTAGCGAAACCGCAGCAGCACAAAAAATGGATGCTACACGTTCTCAGATCGATGCATTAAGCGACGGTTTACGTTTCCAGATAAAGGCTGCAGAAAATAAGGTGCTCCAGGCCAGGAATTATTTAAGCATAGATAGTGCTGACCTGTTGGCTGTTCAAAAATTTTATGAAACGGCAAAAGTGCGTTTAGAGCGCTATGAAGCTGGTTATAAAAATGGATTATTCTCGCTAACAGATATTGAAACAAGAAGATTAAAACTGCAGGAAGATAATGCCAAAGTAATCAGTCAGCAAAATAAATTAGGCAACTCACGCCAAAATTTATTGAATTCGATTATCGAACTGGATAATATCAGGGCAAAATATCAGGAATCATTAGCAAAGGCACAATCAGACATGAGTTCGGCAATTTCAAGCCGGGCCAGTGCGCAGGGAGAAATTTCAAAACTAAGAAATGATATCTCAAATATTAATGTAAGGAGAAGTTTATATGTTGTTCGTGCACCACAAAGTGGATATGTTGTAAAAACACTTAAAGCGGGTATTGGCGAAAATATTAAAGAAGGTGAATCAGTAGCCACTTTGCAACCGAAATCGCCTATGGTAGCGGCAGAATTATATGTGAGTGCCATGGATGTTCCATTGATTTTAGATACGAGCAATGTTCGTTTACAGTTTGAAGGCTGGCCTTCGGTTCAGTTTTCGGGCTGGCCATCGGTAGCAGTAGGTACATTCGCCGGAAAAATATTTTCAATTGATAAAGTGAGTAGCTCCGATGGGAAGTATCGTGTGCTAATTAGTCAAACCAACCCTGTACCGGAGAATGATGAACCCTGGCCACCTCAGCTACGTCAGGGATCAGGTGTTTATGGCCGAATTATTCTTAGATCGGTTCCATTGTGGTATGAAATCTGGCGACAACTTAATGGTTTTCCACCAAGTTTGGACAGAGAACCTGCTAAGAGTTTGACAGATGCAAAATAAGAACAATTTAACATGAATATAAAATTGAAAAGCTTTGGCATTTGCTTGATATGGATGATGTTAATCAGCCAACTTGCCGCTGCACAATTGAAACCGAATGCAGTAATCAAAAAAAATTACGATACCGCCCGGGTTTTTTCTTTGGAAGATTTGCAAATGCTTGTATTCAAATATCATCCAATTATAAAACAAGCTGCATTACTGAGCGAGGCAGCACGGTCAAATGTATTGCAATCATTGGGTTATTTCGACCCAACACTTAAAGCCGGTTTCGCCAGAAAACTATTCGGAAATACTGAGTATTACAATAAATGGGATAGCGAGCTTAAAATTCCTTTATGGCTTGCCGGCGCCGACTTAAAAGTGGGTTATGATCGCAATGTCGGGACGTATGTAAACCCTGAAACCAGAACAAATAACCCGGGCTTATCAGCAATTGGTATCAGCATTCCCCTAGGTCAGGGATTGATCATTGATGCCCGTAGAAATACCTTAAGGCAATCGAAAATTATGGTTGAGTATGCGGAAGCCGATCAGTTAAAACAAATTAACAGCGTGTGGTACGGCGTAGCCAAAGATTACTGGAACTGGTATTATGCTTACAAGCAGTTTGAACTCATTGAAGAAGGATTGGATTTGGCCGAACGCCGCTTTAAAGCGCTGAGCACACAAACGGTATTGGGCGATAAACCCGGAATAGATTCAGTGGAAGCGTATATTACGGTACAGGAAAGAATGATTCAGAAAGAGAAAACGGCTATTGAACTGCAGAATGCCCGTTTGGTATTGTCAAACCATCTATGGAACGAAAACGGAAACCCGTTGGAACTTCCAGCAGATGCCTTGCCGCAAAATATTACAGAAGTACCCAATCGCCTAAATCCCCTGGTGTTAGATACTTTATTGGGCCAGTCGGCGAATCAACATCCCGATTTGGTAAAATTGAGAACCAAGGGAGCGCAACTCGCCATAGAAAGAGGCTACCGCCAGGAACTGCTCAAGCCAAAACTAAATGTAATTGGCAACCTGATTTCCAACCGCACAAATTTCAACAGCAATATTCCTGGTTATTATGATTTTAACTGGAGCAATTATAAACTGGGTGTAGAATTTGCCTTTCCACTTTTTTTGAGGTCTGAACGGGGGAAACTTCGTGAGGTAAAAATCAAGCAGCAAGAGTTAAGTTACGAATTGCAGCAATCGGGCAGGGAAATCCGAAATAATATTTTGGCTTCTTACAACGACCTTTCGGCCTATTCCGCACAGCTGGCGGTACAGCAAAAAAGCATCGAAAATCAACAGATTTTAGTAACCGGAGAAAATCAGAAATTTACACTGGGTGAAAGTACCCTGTTTTTGATTAACAGCCGAGAAACGAAGTTAATTGATATGAAAATCAAGCAGGAAAGTATGATTTCCAGTTATCAAAAAACCATTGCCGAATTGTATTACAAAGCGGGAACAAGGCAGCTCGAAAACTTTAACTAACTTATTTCCATGAAGATATTCCGGTAAACTAGTTTACCGGAATATCTTTTTTATGCTTTTCAGCAAATTCTGTAGGCGTTAATTCGAACTGGGTAAAAAAGCATTTGCTAAAATACGAGTGCGAGTTGAAACCCACCATATAACCAATTTCTGCAATGGTATACTCCTGCTCTACCAACAGTTTAGCGGCAGTTTTTAACCTGATCAATCGCACAAATTCATTGGGTACATGCCCGGTTTTGGCCTTAATTTTTTTGTATAAACTCGATCGGCTTAAGCCCACTTCCCTACCCAAATCTTCGACAGAAAGCTGAGGATCAGAAATTCTGGCTTCGATAATCTGCGTTATTTTTTCAAGAAACTTTTTATCCCGATTACCGCTAATTAAAATTTCAGTGCCTTCAAGCGGGCTTTGCGCAAAACGCTGTTTTAAATTCGATTGCCGTTCGAGCAGGTTTTTAATAATCAACGAAAGCTGTTTCCATTTAAAAGGCTTGGAAATGTAGGCATCTGCCCCACTTTCCAAACCTTGTATTTCGGCTTCGGTATTGGTTTTTGCAGTTAATAAAACGACAGGTAAATGGCTGTAAGCAATATCATTTTTAATGATTTTACACAGCTCAATGCCATCCATAAACGGCATCATCACATCAGATATAACTAAATCAACCTGGTGATTATCCAATTGCTTCAGGGCCTCTTTTCCATTTTTTGACCTTAAAACATGATAACCTTCGGCCAGGAAACTTTTCGAGAGAAAATCCAATAATGATGGATCATCTTCTACCAGGAGCACAGATTGTTTTCCTTCCCGCTCTTCTGCAATTTCTTCAAAATCGCTGCTCAGGGCAATTTCGTTTTGCATAAACGGAATCAAAACGGTAAAAATGGTTTTTACGCCCTCTTCACTTTTTACTTCAAGCTTGCCGCCATGTTTCTCACTCAAAGATTTTGCAAGTGCCAATCCGATACCGGTGCCTCCAAGATTGGTATAATGATGCTCCTCGGTAGAAACCTTGAAAAATTTCTTAAAAATCGAATCCAACTGGGCTTTCGGAATGCCGATTCCATCATCTTCCACACTGATCGAAATCATTTGCTGTCCATCATCAGCGGTATGCAGCTCGTTCACTTTTATTTCCAGCTTATTCCTGGCGAACTTAAAAGCATTGATCAACAAATTACTCAAAATCTTCATTAAAGCTTCCGGATCAGCATCAATATCAAGTTTTTGAAAAGCACTTACTATCGAAAATTCCAGGCCTCGCTTGGTAGCAATTGGCGAAAAACGATCGCGAATGCTGTTAACCAGATAAATGAGTTCTACAGGTTCTGGATGAATTTCAAAAATATCACTTTCGATACGCCTAAAATCAAGTAGCTGGTTCACCAAAGTAAGTAAACGGTCAGAATTTTCTTCCATTACCTGCAGCTGATCCATTGCTTCCCGATCCTTTTCCTTCCGCGACAAAAGTTTTTCCAGTGGCGCAATAATTAACGACAGCGGTGTTCTGATTTCGTGCGCCATGGCTGTAAAAAACTCAATCTTTTGTTTATAAAAATCTTGCTCATTTTTATTTTTAAGTCTTTCCAGTTTAATTTCATTGCGTTTACGCTCCTTTTCATATACATACCGGCGAAGCCAGAATGCGCCAAATATGAAAACTAAAAAGTAAAAAATATAAGCAGGTATAGTTTTATAGAATGGTGGAAGAATGGTGATTTTAATACTCGAAACTTTGCCAATGTCAGCACCTAAATCATCAATTACTTTGACCTGAAAATTGTATTCACCTGCAGGCAAGTTGGTGTAGGTTGCTTTCCGCTGGCTACCCACATTGTTCCAGCCCTTATCAAAACCATCCATTTTAAAAGCATACTGCAACTTATTAGGTGCAATAAAACTTAGTGAAGCATATTCAATACTCAATACAGATTGATTGTAATCCAGCACCACTTCATTGGTATAGTTTATGGAACTTTTCAGCGGACTTTGTTCATCGTTTAAATCTAAATCCTTGTTAAACAATTGAAAGTTAGTAAATGAAACCTTTGGCGTTGAAGTACTGTTTTGCACCTGATCAGGGTAAAAGGCATTGAAACCGTTTATCCCACCAAAATAAAGCTTGCCCGATGAATCTTTGTAAAAAGCTTTGTAGTTGTATTGCTGGCTTTGCAGGTTATCCCATTTCCCAAAGCTCCTTTTTACCTTCGTTTTCGGATCAAATTCAAAAATACCGCTGTTGGTAGAAAACCACATCTTGCCTGCATTATCTTTTACAATGCCATAAATTACGGCACTTTTTATCCAGTTTTCGTCGGCTGATGATTTGAATTTGCCTGTCTTTTTATTCAGCACATTCAGGCCGCTTCCATCTGTTCCCAACCACAAGTTGCCTTCGCCATCATCAAGCATACAAATGATTTTGTTTGAGCTGATGGAACCCGGTTTTCGGGAGTAGGCATATTGTGTAAGCTGGTTATGGGTATCCATCCTAATCAAGCCATTATCGTAGGTGGCAATCCAGATCACATTATCTTTATCCTGATAAACCTGATAAATGCAGCTCTTATCCAGATTTTTTCCTTTGATGCGAATGAACCGGTCATTTTGCTGATCATAAAGGTTTAGGCCAGAAATAGTTGAAACCCAAATTCTACCTTGCCGGTCTTCTTCAATGGAATAAACACTGTTATCACTAAGCGTAGCCGGATTTGCAGGGTCACTTTTATATCGTTTAATTCGTCCGGTTGCCGGGTTGAGGATATTTAAACCACCGGTATACATGCCTACCCAGATGTTACCCGATTTATCTTTATAAAGCGCATGAATGTTATGATAAGAAAGACTGTCTTGCCCGGCTGAAAAGGGAAATTTTTTGAAGGTTTTGTCAATCGCGTTAAAATAGTTTAGGCCTCCATCTTCCGTTCCAATCCACATTTGGCCAGGCTTGGTTTCTAAAAAAGCACTAACCGCATTTCCAGAAAGGGAATTTTTCACTCCCGAAGGATAATAAAATTCAAATCCGGAACTGCCTTCATGATAATAATTTAAGCCGCCAAAATAGGTCCCTACCCAAATGCCACCTTCCTTATCTTTAAAAACATTGTAAACTGCATCATCATTGATGCTGAATGGATCATTATTTTTATTCTGATAAACCGTGAAGCGGTTGTTTTTGCGATCAAATATGTTTAAGCCTTTTTCAGTACCCAGGCAAATGTAGCCAGGCTTTGGCTCATAAATTGTTCTAACAATATTATCACTGATGGAATTTCCAGAAGATTTTTGGTAAATGGTAAAGCTACCGGTCTTTTTATTCCAGAGATTTAAACCACCTGCCATCGTTCCGATCCAGATGTCGCCATTACTATCTTTGTACAAATCAAGAATTACGTTGCTTGATAACTTTGAGCTGGATGAAGTGCTGTAATGCCGTATTTGATTTGTTTTAGGATTCAGTACATCAATCCCTTTTCCATAAGTACCCAACCAGATATCTCCCGCATCATCCTGCAGTATTTTTGGCACCTCGTTAGAAGATATTTTAGTTGCCGATGAGGTTGAGAAATGTTTTAACTGTTGTGTTTTGGCAGAGAAGCAGTAAACTCCTTTTTCTTTCGTTGCAATCCATATGTTGCCATCCTTTGACCGGATTATATCATTAACAAAGTAATTTTGAAGTGGTTTAAAAAGGGTAAATTTCTCTGTTTGCAGGTTGAAGATGTAAATCCCTTCATCGGTACCAATCCAGAAAGTTTTTGCATCGTACTTAAATATTTTACGGATAAAATTATTACCAATGCTGCCCGAAACACCTTTTTGGTATTGGAAAGATTTAAAATCATAGCCATCAAATCTGCTCAAGCCATATTTGGTACCAAACCACATGTAACCTTGCTCATCTTGCTCAATATCCCAAATGGTGTTGGCACACAGGCCATCGGAAACAGTATAATGCCTGAAAAATATTTTTTGCGCCTCGGCTATTGGTGTAAAAAAAACACCAAAAAAAAGTAGCAGGGCTATCGCCCTGCTTAATTTTTTGATTTTCATAAATGGCTAGATAGGGATTACAAGATAGTAATCTTTAACATGCTGCTTAACTATTTTATGTCATTTAGTTTCTTAATCAGGTCGACCTCTTCTTTTTTATACGGTGTTCCATCTTTTCTAAAAACCTCATGAAACCATTCTTTAGGTTCTTCGCCATTTGGCAATGGCGTATCCCACGCATACTTAGTGTTTGATTTTCCGTCAACCAAACCCCAGTTAATGGCGCCAATGTTTTCTTTTTTCAATATTGGCATTACGTTTTCGAAACGGCTGCCTCTGGTACGGGCCATATATTCCGTACAAATCATCGGTCTTCCGTGTGATCTTAACATATCAATTACGCGTTGGTGCCACTGCGGCTCTTCGTAATCGTGGTAAGTAATCACATCAGAATTTAGCGCTTGGAAGGCGTTTAGTTCCTTATAATCCCAGGCCCAAAGCCCTACACTTATTGGTTGATCCGGATTTACAGCTCTTGCCCAAGTAAATACCGCTTTAAGTAGTGGGTACGAACTTGTCAGTTTCCCCGAATTGCCTGGTTCGTTGTATAAATCCCATAACAAAATACGTTTATCTGATTTAAATCGAGTCATTACATCTTTTACATATTTTTCCAAAGCAGGGAAATTTGCTTCCTGTTTTGAATCAGGATCGCCCGGATCTTGCACCCAGCCAGAATTATGAATCCCTGGTTTCGGAGCTGGTTGTTTACCCGGCTTAGCCTGTTTGTTCCAGCAATCATCAAAAAACACAAAAACCGTTTTGATTTTATGTTTATCGGCAATGGTTAAATATTGGTCTACTCTTTTCTTGAATCCTTCTTTGTCCTGTTTCCAGGCTAAACTGTGCAAATACACCCTCATGGTGTTGAAACCAATACTTTCTGCCCATCCAAGTTCTTTATCAATTGTAGCAGCATCAAAAGTATCTGCCTGCCACATTTCCAACTGGTTGATGGCTGTACTCGGCAAAAAATCTGCCCCGTTAATCCATTTGTATTGTTTGTACCAGGCATTAGCTTTCTCTATCGACCAAACTTTGCCCACAACAGGTGTTGCTTCCTGAGCGATTGCAACTGTTGTAATGGTACACAGTGCCAGTAATAAGTATTTAAAGTATCTGTTCATATGATATAAAATTTAGCTGATCATCAGCCGGAAATATTATTTGTTTTGTGATGGAATTTTAAGTGCCTGATCAGTTTTAAGGGGAATACCAAAATTAGGAGATCCATCAGCATTCCAGGTAAATTTTTGTGCCCTCGGCGATCGTTGTCCGCCGCAGCCCTGACCTGGGCCAGAGTTTGCATGGTACAAAATCCAATCTTCTTTCCCATCTGGCGATTTAAAAAATGAATTATGTCCTGGTGCATAAACGCCATTTTCTGGCGATTGCTTAAAAACGGGCTGGGTATTCTTTACCCATGAGTTTACATCCAAAATATCTTTACCTTTCAAAGTTAACATGCCAAGTGCATAAAAATCTGTCCAGCAACCACTGGCCGAATAAATCAGAAAAACTTTGCCCTTGTTAATTAATATCTGCGGGCCTTCATTTACATCAACATGCGGTGGGTTTCCAGGATCGTTCAAATCACCATGTTTTTCCCATTCAAATTGTGGCGACGAGATTTTGTGTCTTGCACCATCAATTGTCCAGGGGTTTTTCATTTTAGCAATATAAATTTCCTGTTTCTGGTTAATATCGCCTTCCCATCCGGCCCAAACCATATAAAGCTGTTTTTGATACGTAAATACTGATCCATCGATGGCCCATTTATTTGTGGCATCGCCCACTTTGCCCTTAAAAACCCAATCACCTTTTAACGGATCTTTTGATGAATTTTCAAGTACATACATTCTGTGGTTGTTGTTATTGCCGTCATCAGCAGCGAAATAAACATACCATTTACCCGAAATATAATGAATTTCCGGTGCCCAAAGCTCTTTTGAATATGCTGTATTGGGAGGTGGTACAAAAATGGTTTTCTTCTCCGCTGTTTTCAAATCAGCCAGATTTTTAGTTTTCCAGATGACCAGTTTGTTTTGCATGGAATGGGTATAATAATAATAGCCATCTTTATAAATGCTCCAAGGATCGGCTCCAGAGGGAAGCAACGGATTGGTGAATGTTTGCGCAATGCTTACCTGAGCAATAAAAAGAACTAAAAAAGCAAGGGCAATTTTTATTTTTTTTAGGTGTTTATTCATATTACTTTTCTCCAGAAGGTCTGCTAATTTGTAATCCGGTAGCCACTGGCACGCCAAAATCAGGACTGCCATCGGCCTTAAATGTAAATTTCTGCATCCTCACATTCCTTTGATCGGCACAACCCTGGTTGGTTGCAGAGTTTGCGTGGTAAATAATCCAGTTTTCCTTGCCATCCGGAGATTTAAAGAAGGAATTATGACCTGGACCAAAAGCATTACTTTGCGGTTGTTTAGTAAATACCGGCTGGGTTGATTTTGTCCAGTCTGCTTTTACCAATGGGTTTCCTCCGGCTTTTAACGCCAGCTGTCCTAAAGCATAATCATCTGTACCACAGTAACTCGCAGAATAAATAATAAAAGCCTTATTATCTGGAGAAACTAAACCTTGCGGGCCTTCATTCACGCCAAAGCCATTCTTCTCCCAGGTAAATTCTGGCTCTGTTAACTTTGTTGCCGTTCCCTCTAAGGTAAAAGGATTTGTCATTTTGGCGATGTAAATATTTTGTGTCAAATTCACATTTGTTACGTCAGGCCTTCCACACCAAAGAAAATACCTGCTTCCATTTACCTCCAGCACCGAACCGTCTATTGCCCAAAAGTCAGCACTTGGACTAAAGATTTTGCCTTTATCAACCCAGGTTCCTGTTGTTGGGTCGGGGCTGCTATTTTCCAAAACCCAGGTTCTCTGGCTCAGGTCGGCACCATTGCCTGCGGTGTAGTAGATGTACCATTTACCATCAAAAAAGTAAAGTTCCGGGGCCCACACATTCCTTGAATTTGCTGCGCCAGCTACCGGCGTAAAAACGGTTTTCGGTACTGCAGTACTCAACTTAGACATCGCCGTAGTACTCCATAAATTAATGGAGCTGCCGTTGGTTTGAAGGTAATAATAAACACCATCCTTTTGAAAAACGGAAGGGTCTGCCCCATTCATCAGCGGGTTGGAAAAAGTACTTACTGTGGTCGGCGGTTCAGGAGTAACAGGTGTTGGATTACTTGACTTTCCACAGGAAAGGCTTACGGAAATAAAAAGTGCAAGCCAAAGCATGTGAAGGTTTAATCCCTTTGGGGTGAATTTGTTCATAATAGGAAATGTTTAAAAGGTTAGAAGCAAGCCACTAACCTTTTTTAATTAATATTTAGGATTTTGCGTTAAATTCGAGTTTAAATCAATATCACTTTGTGGGATTGGATAAACCTCGTGCTTGCCAACAATAAACCCTGTAAAATCAGCATCTCTTGTAGCTAAAGCAGGACTTAAATCGCCCCAACGTTGTAAATCAGCCCAACGCCATCCTTCTCCGGCCAGTTCTGTTAAACGTTCGTGTTTTAATTGTGTTAAAAACTGTGCCTGGTTTAAGCCCGGTTTAGCAACTGTTAAGGTAGCTAAGCCAGCTCTTTGTCTTACCCTATCAACCAATGGATAAGCTTCAGCAGTTCTGTTTAAACCGTTCAAACATTCGGCATACATTAATAATACATCAGCATATCGAATTAAGCGATAGTTATTTGGAGAACGGAATCCTTCCTGATTTTTCCAGTGATCATTTAACAACTTACGGAACCATACACCATTCGCATCAGGACCAGTTCCATATCTGCTTTGGAAAGTTTGGCCGTAAACAATAGTAGCAGTTGGACCAACAGGGTTTGCATTATTAAAAATGAATGATGCAGCTAAACGAGGATCTTGAGCATTGCTAACCGTTCTTTCCTGCAAAAATTCATCAATCACCCATCTGCGGGCAGCACCATCAGAAAAACCAACACCCGGAGGCGCAAAGAACTGAGAAATGGAAGTACCTGTGTTATTTATTCTTGATTCATCCACATCATCATCAGTACTTTCTGACTGGTTTTCACTGAATTGAATTTCGAATACAGACTCACTGTTATTCTCTTTGGTAATGATAAAGTTATCACGATAATCGGCAGTTAAAGCATATGTTGAACTTCCGGCACCGGTTACCAGGTAAGCGAAAGCATCTGCAGCTTGCTGATACATTTTTTGTTGTAAATAGGTTTTACCCAATAACGCATAAGCGGCGCCTTTGGTTGCCCTTCCTAAATCAGCAGCAGGATAACTTACTGGCAAATCAGCTATAGCTTCAGTTAAATCTTTGGCAACTTGTGCATAAGCCTGAGCAGTTGTTGCATTCGCAGGAACATCTTTTGGCTGCGAAGGTGTTAACATTAAAGGCGGTCTGCCGTAGTATAGCGTAAGGTTAAAGTAGAACAACGCTCTTAAAAATTTAGCCTCAGCAACAATTCTCTTTTTAGTAGTTTCATCCATCGCTATGTTAGGCACATTTGCAATCACCTGGTTTGCTCTAAAAACGCCAACATAAAGTGTTTGCCAGGTTTGCGCTGTTAAACCATCATTATAATTGGTTTGATTAAAGCGCATCAAGTTGTTTAATCCACCGTCGCCGCCAGATCCAAAACCTTCATCAGATTTTAAAATTCCGTGGTAAAACATCCAACGGGAATATAAACTTGCTGTACGGTAGAATGTACTGTAAACGGCATTGATACCTTTTGTGGCATCGTCTCCGGTTTTCCAAAAACTTGCAATGGTTGGTGCATTCGGGTTCACCGCATCAAAATCTCTTTTACAACCTGCCAGTGCAATAATGGTTGCGGTTAATATGAATATGTATTTTTTCATGATTTGTTATAATTAATTAGAAACCTACGCTTAAACCAAATGAAATAATTCTTGATGAGGGATAATTTCCATTATCAACTCCTGGCTCAAGATTTGGATTTGCACCCACAACATCAGGATCAAGACCACTGTATTTAGTAATGGTGAATAAGTTTTGTCCACTCACGTATAATCTTGCACTGCTAATGTTAGCTTTTGAGATTAATTTTTGAGGGAAACTGTAACCTAACTCTACATTACGCAATCTTAAAAATGAACCATCTTCAATCCAGCGATCGGTATTGCCTCTTGCATTTTCGTTGATTCCTCTATCATTTGCAGCAAACTGATAGCCTAATCTTGGGAAAGTGGTATCGGTATTACCAGGTGTCCAGGGGTTAATTGCTCTTCTGTAATTTGAGTTTCCGTAGCTATCTAAATCTCTTAGTACATCATTATATAATTTTTGTCCGAAAGCACCATACAACTGGATTGACAGACTAAAATCTTTGTATCTCGAATTAAATTGTAAACCAGAAGTGAATTTTGGAAAAGCTGAACCTGCAAAAACGCGATCTTTGTCATTAATATCATCATTTGTACCACCATCAATGGTATTTACATAACGGATATCTCCTGGCTTGGCATAAGCACTTTGTGCTTTGTGTGCGTTAATTTCTGCCTGATTTTGGAAAATTCCATCAGTTTTCAATACGTAATACTCACCAATTGATCTGCCAACCTGTGTTCTGGTATTGCCCGATTGAATGTAATCTTTAGGTTGACCAGTTTCAGTATCGATACCTAAATTACCTAATGATAATACCTTGTTTCTAACAATACTGATGTTTCCGGCGATATCCCATTTAAATTCGCCGTCTAATCTTGGGCGATAACCTAAATTTAATTCTAAACCTTTATTCTGGATCGAACCGATGTTAACGATTGGATCTCCCTGTAAATTACCAAGGTATCCTGGCAAAGGTTGGCTTAATAGTACATCTTCTGAAACAGAACGAAACGCATCAAAATTGATTGTAAACTGATCTTTAAAGAGCGATGCATCAAAACCTAAGTTGGTTGTTTTTTTCTTTTCCCATCTCAAATCGCCAGAAGCCAGTTTAGCCTGAATTGCACCTGGATTGGTTACCTGTCCGCTGCCTAAAACCACATCTGGTGCCTGGTTAAGGAAACCAATGAACTGATATGCACCTAAAGTATTTACACCAAGCACACCATAAGAAGCTCTTAATTTTAAATCTGAAACCCAATCCACCTTAAAGAAATCCTCTTTAGAAATTCTCCATCCTAAAGCGCCTGAAGGGAAATAACCCGTTCTAAACTGAGGAGAGAATCGGGAATCTTTATCAGCACGGAAAGTGGCGGTTAATAAATATTTATCATCATAGGTATAGTTTAAACGACCTAAATAAGAATCTAACAGGTTTTTATATCTGGTTCCTGAAGATGTACGACCTTCACCAGCTGTTGAAGTCAAAGTATCAAAATATTCACCTCCAAACTGAGCCAGTTTAATTCCACTACCAAAAGTGTTATCGGTTTGTGTAGTTTGTTGCGTATAACCTACTACCCCATTAACGCTATGTTTACCAATAACATAGTTGTAGTTCAAAGTATGCTCTAAAAGGTAACTTAAAAACTGGTTGCGGTTATCGCTCAGCTGACTAAAATCAGGCGATTGATTTTGGTACCATGAACCATCTTTTCTGATCGATTTACTTTTATCAAAACTGGTTTCGATACCTGCATTGAATTTATAGTTTAAACCATCAATGATCTTAAAATCAACATAAGCATTACCTATTAATTTCGCAAAGTTCGATTTTACTGAAGTGATATTGGCAATTGCTACCTGGTTACGCGAAAAAGTATTGATGTTACCGTTTGATCCGTAACCCCAGCCACCAGGATTATTGGTACTGATTAATGCATTATCCTGAACCGGAATTAATGGCACACTTGAAAACATATCATACCATGGGTTACCAGCAAAAGCGCCACCTTGAAATGGTGATTTCGATGTAGATGATGAGAATGCGAGGTTTTCTCCAAATTTAAATCGTCCTTTTGTAGTTTCTGTATTTACACGAAAAGATGCACGCTCAAATTCTCTGGCAATAAGCACACCTTTATCTTTAAAATAACCACCTGAAATTAAGTATTTCGAGCTGTTACCTCCGCCAGAAATACTGGCATTATAATCCTGAACAGAACCCGTTCTTAGGGTTTCATCTACCCAATCCGTGTTAATTCTGCCATTGTAGTTGGCCACTCCTGGCTGAATAGCCATGCCTGATGCCTGATAAGCACGTGTATTGGTTGCAGCATATTCTGCAGCATCCATCATATCGTAAGTTTTTGGAACTTGAGAAATGCTATATCTGCTTGTAATATTAATTTTAGCTGGTCCTTCTTTACCTTTTTTAGTTGTAATTAAAATCACACCGTTACCCGCTCTTGAACCGTAAATTGCAGCTGCAGATGCATCTTTCAAAATCTGAATATCTTCCACATCATTAGGACTAACGGTAGTATTCGGGTCGGCAATCATTCCATCTATCACATAAAGCGGACTTGCATTACCAAAGGTTGCCAAACCACGAATGTTAACAACAGCCTCCTGCCCTGGTGCACCCCCATTTCTTACGGCAACACCCGGTGTTTGCCCCTGGAGTGCCTCCGGAAGAGATCGGGAAACCAATTTCTCTGTATTTCCTGTGCTTACAGAACCGGTGGCACCTGTTAAATCTTTCCTTCTGATGGTTTGATAACCAATCACAACTACATCATCTAAAGCGGTATCAGATGATTCAAGTGTAACGTTTACAACTATATTGCTACCTACCGCAACCTCTTTAGGTGTAAAGCCAATATAGTTAAAAACTAAGGTCGCATTTTCGGGGACAGAAATACTATATTTCCCCATTGCATCGGTTACAACGGCTCTTCCAACACCTTTAATACTTACTGAAACGCCCGGTAAGGTTTCTCCGGTAGCAGCCTTTACGGTTCCTGTAATTTGAGTGTCGAATTTATTTGCCTTAATTTCAAAAGCGTTTACTGTTGCTGCAGCGGTGTAACCTGGAGAGATTATTGCAGCTACAACAAATGGCAGCGCAAGTATTCCTTTTAGGTTACCAACCTGATGAACATGAAATAGATTGAGTAAATTTCTTTTTTTCATAATATTTACATTTGGTTTTGGTTAGCGGAGTGTAGAGCAAACTTGCCATTACAAGGGCAGTTCAGAATAGATTTTCGCCTTTTCTTCATAATTTGAGATGAGTTTATAAGTGGTTAGTCGTGTCAAATCTGTAGAAGATTTAACTAGAGCAATGTTAATGCTTTGAGATTGGAACAGGTATAAAATTTGTTTCTAAAGCTATAACAAATGTGGATTCAAAATAGAAATATAGCCTTGGAAGCGATAAAATGAAGTTTTTGAAGATTAATTTTTATAGCTATTCCTAAAAACCAGTTTAGTAGAAACAACACCGTTAATCCCAAAATTTTAAATGTCAAAAACTATATTTAAAAATATGGCATTATATAAATATCGCCCATTCAATAAATTTTATAATTTTACCAGCTAATACTACAATACCTGATGCCAATCCTTTCTCTTTCACCAAAAGATCTGCAAACCTATCAAAAGCAAATTTCACAGCTCGGCAACACCGAAGATAGTTTTGCGGTAATTAAAGAATTGCATCAACGCTTAACCATTAATGAAGCTGAATTAAAAAAACTCGAATTTGCCGTTAATCTTTTAAAAATTCAGGGTGATCACGATTTGCAAAAAGATGCTGTTAAAAAACAACACCAAAAACTTAAAGATATTCGCCAAACCATTGATGACAGGATTCTGATTGTTGAGCAAAAGCTATATTTAGGTATTCCTGATGATCTTGATGAAATGGAACAACTGATTGTTGAACAAGAAGCCATCGTTGCCGATCAGGAGAAACTTAATGAAGATGAACTTTCGTTGCTCGACAGCATGAGCCAGATTGATGTTGCTTTTGGGAAACAACTGGCTGAGATCGATCAATCAAGATCAAATCGAGAAATTCCATTGAAAGCGAAATTAGAAAGAGAATTATCACAGGTTGAAACTGCCCAGAAACAAACTGAATTGCGATCAAAAATGTTATCAGTATTGCCAATGTTGGTGATCCCTATTTTGTTAGATTTCATTGCTTCCAAAATTGGTATTAATGGCTCCGGCCCACTAATTTTTTCACATTACATCTTTTTGATTTCGTTAATTGCAATTCAAATATTTTTCGCTGACCAGATTCGGCTTAAAATTTATGCTTTCTTAGCGGTTAAGCAATGTGAGTTATTTTTTAAGCAAATTTCTGACCAATTTGATGAACTTGAGAAGGCCAAAAAGCAAATTGAAACCAGGCATAGTATTAAATCTGAAGACATACTTAGCTTAGATATGAGTTAGTACGCTTCAAAACTTCGTTACAAGCACCATTAATTTGGTTTTCCCTATTAATTTCTAATCCCAAATACTGTAAAAATCATTTAATAATGAGATTTCAGTATGTTAAATAAAAGCCTAATTTTAAGTAAACAATTAGGCCCGGCGTTTATTTATAAGATTATTTTAAGAAATGATAGTAAAAAAAACCATAACACTCAAAGGCATTTTCGAATTTGCTGGTCACCACATTTATTGGCTCATTGCCTACATGTTCATCGTTTCCGTATTGTACAAAGTAGTGGGCTGGCAGTGGATTTCTATTCCATGGCTTCCCGTATCGTTAATTGGTACAGCCGTAGCATTTTATCTTGGCTTTAAAAACAATCAATCTTATGATAGAGTTTGGGAAGCACGGAAAATATGGGGTGGCATTGTAAACAGTAGCAGAAGCTGGGGTGTGATGGTAAATTCATTCATCTTAAACAGTCAGCTCACCGACGAGGAAATTAAAAAGATCAAAACCAGATTAATTTACCGTCATATTGCCTGGCTATATATTTTGAGAGAACAATTATTGGTTTCCACACAATGGGAACACGTTAACCTCAAACATCTTTTCGGGAAAATTGCATTGCAACGCAGAGAGCGATTTGGTGTTGGGCAGTTTAAAAATTACTTAAACGAAAAGCAAAAGGCAAACTATTATGCCGACGCGGCTGAATGGGATTCGGCAGCGAATAAAGCCACACAAATCATCAACTTACAGTCGCAGGATTTAGCGCAGCTTCATGAAGCTGAAACCTTACACATGCGAAGACAATTAGAGCTCCAAAAGGTATTATCTGATTTTTACGATCATCAGGGTAAAGCAGAACGCATTAAAAAATTCCCTATTCCCCGCCAATACGCTAACATGAGTTTTATTTTTACCTGTATTTTTATTTTCCTTTTGCCATTGGGCATCGTGGCAGAATTTGCAAAATTAGAAGAAGCAGGAGTTTGGTTAATGATTCCTTTTGGAACCATTGTGGGCTGGATTTATGTAGTAATGGAGCTTATTGGTGACTATTCTGAAAACCCATTTGAAGGTTTAGGAACGGACATCCCTATGCTTTCCATTTGCCGCACCATCGAAATCGATCTGTTGCAAATGCTGGGCGAAACAGAACTGCCACAACCCATACAACCTGTTAACGACATTTTAATGTAAGTAAAATCTTTCCAAAAAAAATTAAACAAACATAATTAATGCATACGCTTTTACCCTTTTTATTAGCAATGATAGCCGCCATTGTTCTATTGAACATGTGGGCTACCAAACTAAAAGTAGCCTATCCTATTTTATTGGTTATCGCAGGCTTATTCATCAGTTTTATTCCGGGTTTGCCGACGGTTAAAATTGATCCAGACCTGATCTTTTTTATATTTCTGCCACCTTTGCTTTTTGAAGCCGCCTGGTCAATTTCTTTTAAAGAAATGAAAAAATGGTGGCGTATAATTGGCAGCTTCGCCTTCCTGGTTGTATTTTTTACAGCGCTGTCAGTTGCTTTGATTACCAATTATTTAATCCCTGGATTTACCATTGCGATAGGTTTTTTATTGGGTGGTATTGTTTCGCCACCAGATGCGGTAAGTACCGGTGCCATCATGAAATTCGTGAAAATTCCAAGGTCTACCTCCGCCATTTTAGAGGGAGAAAGTTTACTAAATGATGCTTCATCGCTGATTATTTTCCGTTTTGCCTTGGTAGCAGTAGGCACAGGGCAATTTGTTTGGCAAGAAGCTGCAGCAAGTTTTATCTGGATGGTACTTGGAGGTGCTGCGATAGGTTTAGTATTGGCATGGATTTTTGTTCAGGCACATAAACGCTTACCAACCGATGCACCATCTGACATTGCTTTAACACTCATTGAGCCTTATTTTATGTATTGGGTAGCGGAACAGGTGCATAGCTCAGGTGTAATGGCAGTTGTATGTGGTGGCCTATACATGTCAGCGAAACGACTCGTATTTTTAAACAGCGCCAGTAGGATAAAAGGATACAGCGTTTGGGAAAGTTTCGTTTTCATACTAAATGGCGTGGTGTTTATGATTATCGGCCTAGAACTGCCGGAAATTGTTGGCGGTATTAGGTCTGAAGGCATTTCTTTAAGCACGGCTATTAATTATGGCTTGTTGGTTACAGCTGTACTTATTGGCGCCAGGATGATCAGCTCTTATGCGGCTTTGATAGCCACAACCATCTTCCGGCCAAGTGTTCGACCACATGCCTCCTCGCGGATAAGACGCTGGATGATGCCGCTTTTATTGGGATGGACGGGTATGCGGGGCGTGGTATCACTCGCAGCAGCATTAGCCATTCCGGTTACGCTCAATGGCGTTGCCTTCCCACATAGAAATCTAATTCTCTTTATCACTTTTGTGGTCATATTGTTAACGCTATTAATTCAAGGATTAACCCTGCCCTATTTTATTAAACGCACACGTTTTTTTGATGGTGTATTTGGCCTCGAAAATGAAGAAGCAACCAGGCTGAAAATGAAGCAAGGCCTTAAACAACATGTTTATCAAGAGCTCAAAAACAAATATGAAAATGGTTTACAGGGCAATGAGAAGATCGCAAAAATACTGAAACAATGGGAAGAACGGGCCAAGGCTGCTGATGACAGCTGGATGAATGACGACACCAAAACCATTTTTGTGGAACTTTTAGATAGCCAACGCGAATATTTGGTTGAACTAAATAAAGATCCAAAAATAGATGAGGAAATTATTCGCCAGCAATTGTATCAAATTGATTTAGAAGAAGAACGATTGAAAATTATTTAGTTCCTTCTAACTAATTCGACAAGAGTAGCCGCAAATACAATTTAAAGTTTTCCATCGGGATCAGTTGAAAAGGTTTTTTATTCAATTGATCCCTAAAAATATTTATGAGCCAGCCTATTTAAAATCGGGCACTTCGAAAATGTATCCGCCAAATAAAATGTAGGCCCATAATAATGTCCAAAATATATTAAACAATTGTGCCACACCAAATACCACGGCGGGCTTACCTTCCTGAAGTTTAACCAGCGATGAAAGCTTGGCTTCCATGCCAATGGATACAAAGGCCATAGCAAACCAAACGGTTCGCAAACCACTTAATGTAGGAACAACTGCTTTGGAGGTATCTGCAGTCAAGAGAAATGAAAATATGAGTGATGCGGCAATAAAGCCGATTACAAATTTTGGAAATCGTTCCCAAACAATTCCAATGCCGTTCTTTTTTTGAACAGCAATTTCTCCATTTGTATTTTTAGGTTTTTTATAAGCCCACCATATCGCGATAAAAAAAGCGGCGACACCAATGAAAACGTTTTGAGAAAATTTGGCAATTACCCCAGCTTTCACGGCAATGGGTCCAATCAAATCTCCCGCAGCGGTTACGGTTGCCGTGGTATCCAATGTTCCGCCTAACCAGGCACCACCAATAACTTCGGGAATATTAAAAAATTTAACTGCCCAGGGTTGCAAAACCATCATCGGAATGGCTATGATTAAAACCAGTGTAGTTACGTAAGATAGTTTTCGCTTATCTCCGTTGATGGCTCCTGCCGCTACAATAGCAGCCGAAACGCCGCAGATAGAAACCGCAGATGCCAAAATCACACCGAATTCATCATCTACCTTCAGTTTCCGGCTCAACCACATCGAAAAAAACCAAACTGCACTAACCACCACAACAGCCTGTAAAATTCCGGGTAAGCCAGCTTTAACTAAATCAGCTGAAAGTATTGTTGTGCCTAGAATAACGAGGCCAGTTTTAATGTAAAATTCTGACCGAACAGCTTCTTTCAACCCCAGGGGAAGCTGAACGAGGTTGCCAAGCAGAATACCTATGAGCAGCGCAAATACAACATATTCCAAACCATAGTAAGAAACGTTTTTATTTCCACCAATGAGGAATGATAAAATAGATACCACATAAATAAAAGTAAAACCAAGCATGAATCGTTTAACCTTACCTCCTGATAAAGCAATTGCGATTGTTGCTAAGGAGAGAAACACCGCCCAAACACCTAATATTTTCGAAATGTTTTTTGCAGTAAATATTTTTTCTGAAAGATCATTTACCGTTGCCCACTTGTAAACCGGCAAATCAATTTTTAGCCCCTGCGTATGGAAATAAACAATAGCAGCAATTAAAAATCCGCCCAATATTACCGCCCACCAATCTTCGGTGAGGAAATTTAAAAACGGTTTTTTGGGAGTAATTTGATCATCATGGGTTAATTGTTGATCAGCTACAGAAATGGGCATGGGATGGTTTTCTTAGATGTATGTTCGATTAATTTGATTTGACTACTGCTGCGGTAACCATCAACTGGCCAAGGTGGCGCATGGTGTGTTCAGCTCCATGGAAGAGCAAACCTAAAACGGTTGAAGGTAAACCTGCTCTCCCGATTCCTCTAAATGCTGTCAGCGTGGTTGTATCGGTTTCCCGAAGTTGCTTCATTGCTTTTTCAACTTGCTGGTCAAAACGATCTACCAGTTGCTGCACTGAATAACCGGCTAAACAATCTTTCCCCTCTTCTTCCAATTGTTCGAATTGAAAAGGAGTCAAAGCCTCTGCCCTGGCGTAAGTAAAAACACGATCCAAAACGCCGGAAAGATGTTGTAAATGGAAGCCTACTGAAGCCATTCCTGCAGGTTTAATCCACAACAGCTCGACTGGAAAATCTGTTAAATATTCATGTAGTTCTTCCTGCGCTTGTAAAATGGCATGCCCAACGGGTTGCAATAAAGGTTCAAGATCAGGTAAAGGGCCTCTTTGCCAGACTTCTAATTTTGCCATAATAATTTTTCTTGTGGCTAATCTATGAAATTGGAAGAAGCCTAAACCCTATCAAGCGTTAATTTTACAGAGCTCATTCAAAATTAATCAAGTCGCCATTTCTGCAAACCTCGCTGTACACCTGGAATTTTTTTCTCAAGTTCCGTTTGAAGATCCGCTGAAATATTCAAAAACTCAAATGCTTCCTTTCCATTAGAAAGTTTAAGTTCTCCTCCGGCTAATTCAATCCGCTGAATGAGATCTTTTCCCAATTCATGTTCTATTAAGCTGCGCTTCGCTTTGTTCTTTAAGTTGTTTTGAAATTGTCCGATTGTTGCCATGTTATTTTAATTAGTTAATTTCTGGAACAAATGTATTAAAAAAATAAAAAGACTACAAAATCTATAGACTTTATATTTTTTTATTATATCTTTGAACCATCATCTGATAGAAGCTGCTTAATTCTATACGATTCTTCTATATTTGATTACCTAGTCATGTGGCCGAGTGGTTGAGGTACAGGTCTGCAAAACCTTTTACGGCGGTTCGAATCCGCCCATGACGTCTACTAGAAATACAATATGACTACATTGCAAGGAACATTTGCCTTGGTTACCGGAGCAAGCAAAGGATTGGGCAAAGCGATTGCAACTGAACTGGCTAAAAAAGGTTACCATCTTTTACTGGTAGCACGTTCGGAAAATGAATTGGCTAAACTGGCTGATGAATTAGAAACCAGTTATGGGATAAAAGCAGTTTATTTTCCAATTGATCTTTCGCAAGCAGCTTCCGCAAAAACGGTAAGCGAATGGGTGGAAAAAAATGACTTTCCGGTTTCGATACTCATCAACAATGCCGGCTACGGTTTATGGGGAAGATTTGATGAGTTACCGCTCGTAGATCAAATCAACATGTGCCACTTAAATATCGATGTTGTTGTTGAACTTTCTTATTTGATAATTCCCCGCCTATCCCGGGCTGATAAGGCATATATTTTAAACGTATCAAGCACTGCCGCCTACCAGGCCGTTCCAACCCTGGCAATTTACTCCGCAACAAAATCATTTGTACTTTCATTTAGCAGGGCAATCAGGTTTGAGCTAAAAAATACGGCAATAGCAGTAAGTTGTTTAAGCCCAGGCCCTATTGATACTGGTTTTGCGCAGCGGGCAGGACTTGATGCCTTTAGCAAAATGGCCGAAAAGTTTAATATGCGACCAGAAGAAGTAGCCAGAATTGCATTGCAGGGCTTATTTGCCAAGCAATCGGAAATTGTTCCAGGTTTTACAAACTGGATAAGCGTTTTCGCTAACCGGATTCTGCCAAAAGCCTTCATCGAAAAAATGGCGGCGGGAATTTATAAAACCTAACAATTTTTTTTTAAAAAAAATTTGCCCGATATGCTTTGGAATATTAAAAAAATGTTACGTTTGTATTAAATACTACTAAATCTATAGATTATGTATAATAAAACAATCTCGTTTTATTTCACTTCAGCACAGAACCACTCGCGAATGCGAATGTGCTGTTGTTGCGCATAATTTCTTCTTCCAACCAATTTATATTTCTTCACCTAAACTTTTGAACCATGGCTTCATCGTATCCAACCTTTACCCTATCTGATCAATTAAGCAGCGAACAAATTGAGTTTTTCAATACTCACGGCTTTATTCATTTCAAGAATTTTATTACAAAATCTACAGTCTCCTCTATTATCCATGCTTCAAAAGAAGTAGAGCGAAACTGGGTTGAAAATGATATCAAAAAAGTAAATGGCGTGCCCATTAAATATGGAAAAGATTTAGATGGAGCGAAAATTGTGCAAAGGTTTGCCTTTATTAACCAGCATCATATGACATTAGCAGGCTTACTATTAGATCCCCGTATTGCCGCTTTACTGCCACTTGCAGGTGATGGTTCTCGTTTAGGCACAGAAGAAAAAGATGGAATGGTTTTTAATCACTACATCAATGGTCCTGAAAGTACTTTTACCAAAATGGGCTGGCATACCGACGGATTGAGAGACATTTTTTATGGCGGAAAGCTTAATCCAATGCTGAACGTTGGCATACATTTGAGCACACAAAAAGAGGAAAATGGTGGTCTCAAGATCATCCCCGGCACCCACAAACAAAGTGTTTACCAAATGCTCTTCCGCAAGAAATACTTTTTAGATAATAAGGCAGATAAGGATGAAGTTTCGATTTTACCCGAGGCTGGCGATTTGACCATCCACGATGGAAGGTTGTGGCATCGCGTTGCGCAATCAGCTATCCGTGGAGAAGAAAGTCGCAGACGAGTAATTTACATTCCAATTATTGCTGGTAAGTATGCACCCAAAAATGAAAATAGTCCAACCGTTTTTTATCAGCGTTTCGCTGGAATTGTAAAGTAATCACATGGTATTTATATTAATATTCAGCTATCTGGCTAAAACCGGAAAACTAAAAAAACAGGTTTCTAATTTTAAAGCTTTTCAAAAAAAGATTAGTTTAAAAGTTTTTCGCCCTGAGGCAGCAATTATTTTAGGAATAATGCATTTAGGTTATTAAACAGCCCATAATGAGCGATATACAAAAAGAGCGTGAAAAGATATTTGCAGACCGAAAAAGAACCAATGTGCTAAAAAATGCGGAACAAAAGTTTATCCATTTTTTACTAAAAAGGATTCCAAAATTCATCTCTCCAAATATATTAACAGGTTTAGGATTTTTAGGCGCTGTACTAGTTTTTGCATCATTTTTATTGGCAGTATATTTTGGCAGGCACTTTTTACTTGTCGGAATATCTGGATTATTAATCAACTGGTTTGGCGATTCGCTTGATGGAAGACTCGCCTACTATCGCCAAACGCCAAGGAAATGGTATGGTTTTGCATTAGACATTATCATGGATTGGGCCAGCATTGTCTTAATTGGATTGGGTTATTATTATTATGCTGAAGCACCGGCAAAAGTTTTAGCTTTCTTTTTCGTGGTGTTTTACGGCTGGTCGATGCTTATTTCGTTGCTTCGTTACAAAATTACAGATGTATACCGCATTGATTCAGGATCATTTGGTCCTACAGAACTTCGGATCATCATATCATTTATTCTGCTCACCGAAGTTATAATACCCGGATCAATCATTTATGCTGCAGCTTTAATTACGATTACCTTATTTGTAGTCAACGTGTCGGACACCATGGAGTTGCTTCGTTTCGGGAACGAACGTGATGGGAAGGATAAAACGAATGGTTAAAAAAAAATCTGTAAAAGTTTTTCTTAAGGCACAGCTGTCAGCCTTTTCAGGTGGTGTTACAGATTATGGAATGATGATCTTGCTGACCGAAAAGCTGGGTATTCATTTTACCGTATCAATTCTGATTTCTGGTGCTTTAGGCGGGGTGGTTAACTTCTGCATCAACCGGTATTGGGCTTTTAGGGATCAATCGGCCTACCTTACGTCGGCTCGAATGCAACTCATTCGCTTTTTTGGAGTGGTAATCAGCAGTATTACATTGAAATCAACCGGAACATATCTTTTACACCGGAGTTTCAATATAGATTATCGTATTGGGAGATTGTTAATTGATAGTGTGGTTTCTTATGGCTTTAATTACCCGCTTATGAAATTATGGGTATTTAAAACCGAACCAAAAAAAAGTCAGAAAACCTTTAGTTACCAGAATGAAAATCCTGAAAATAATGTTCGCACCCAGGCCGTTTAAAAAGATTTGCTTTGGCCTGGCTATCCTCATGCTAATGGTAATACTTAGGGTTGGCAAATTATGGGCGCAAGTGGCCGATCCCTCTCCCATCAATTTTCCTACACCAAAAAATATAGATAATATGCTGTTCTATTTACAGCGAGATCCGAATACCAATACACTTATCTACGCACTAAATATGCAGGAGAATGGAAGCATTAACCATTCGCAGCCTGTTGCTATTTATTGGATTCGCTATGGTGAACATGGAGAAAAAAAAGAATTGAGTTACATCCAAAAGAAATTTGCTTATGGGTTAATTACCAAAGAAATCGCTAAAGATAAGTTCGAATTAAAATTTGTTTCACATAAGGCATTACCGATTTACCTCAGCAAAGTAGATCAAAAATATATCGTTACAATCGCTGTTAACGGCAAAACAGTTAAAATTAATCGTCTTTTTGTTCGGATAGTGGGCGGATCATTTTGGCTACCGAACGTAAGGTATGCCTTAATTGAAGGAAGTGATTTGACCACAGGAAAATCCATAACGGAAAAAATTCTGATAAAATAGCATTAGGCCGCCGGGCTACCCATTTTTTTCAGCATTCGGTAATGAGAAGCCAAAGCCGATAAAAATGTTGCATTTTCGTGGTAAGGAAGGCCGTATTCCAAAGCTGTTTTTTTCACGATGACAGCTATCCATCCATAGTGAATGTGACATACTTTCGGAAATAAATGGTGTTCAATCTGCCGGTTTAAACCACCGAGAAAAAACGCAGCCATGGGACTATTGGTAGCGAAATTTGCAGTAGTATTCATTTGATGTTCAGCCCAGGCTTCTTCCATGTTGCCCGAATGGTTGGGTACTGGAAAAGCTGTACCTTCTACAACATGCGCCAACTGAAAAACCAATCCCATCGTAACCCCCTGGGCTACGTGAAGCAGAACAAAGCCAATCAATACCTGCCACCAGGCTAAATCGATCACTAAAATTGGTAGCGCAATGAAGAGGAAGTAATAGAGAAACTTGTAAAAGAAAAGGTTAAAATATTCAATTTTCGGATGGATATTTTCCCTCGCTCCGATATTTTTCTGAAAAAATTTCTTATAATCCTTGCGTAGCACCCATGAAATTGAGGCTAAACCATACAACGGAAACGCATACCATTGCTGAAAACGCTGATGTGGTTTCAATTCATCTTCATTGCAAATACGGATCAGGCCAGGTGCAATCTCGATATCTTCATCATGCCCCGGTATGTTAGTATAAGTATGATGAACTACGTTATGGGTAATATTCCATACATAAGGACTAGCGCCAAGCAAATGAAAAATCATCCCTAATGATTTATTTACCTTCTTATTGGGAGAAAAGGCACCATGAATCGCATCGTGGCATACATTAAAACCAATAAATGCACTGGTTACTCCTAAGGCCAAAGTAAGTGGAGCCAAATATGTCCAGTTTAACCCAGAAAGTAGAATAGTAAAATATAAGATGATGAACAGGCTTAAGAAAATGAAAGTTTTCACCCACATAAAACTATTTGCATTAACTTCCAATTCCCGATTGCGAAATTGTTCGTTTACCCGCTGCCTGATTTCTGAATAAAAATTAACTTTTCCTGAAGCAGGAAATTTTGTGATGACTTTCATATTTCTCGTTTACCTTACCCGCTGCACAGGGGCGATACTCCGAGTTCATCAAGATGCGCATCTTAAATTAGATGACGTGTAAATATATGAACGTAAATTGAGATTGTTTAGTTTTAAATTAAACTTAATCGTTGCATTTTAATTGAATAAAAGCTAATTAGGTAACAATTCATTTCTACTTCGAACCAAATCAGAAACATCGGTAGCAATGATCATAATTGAATTTGTTGCACCCCGGTCATTTTTAAGCGGCTCATAAATGAAATTAAAATAACAGTCTACCTTCTGCCCATCTTTTTCTAAAATAGCCTTGGCTTCTTTGCCAATGTACCTTTCACCGCTGGTGTAAACACGATCAAGTATTTCAAGATAGGGTTGTCCTTGCAATTCGGGTAAACCAGCTGCTAAAGGTTTTCCTAAAACGGTTTTATCTTTGCCCCAGAGTTCAAGAATTAAATTATTGGCCATCTCAATTTTGAGTTGACGATGACGCAAAACACCGAAGGCAATAGGTGCTTTTTCCAAAAAGCCACTTATTTTGTTTTTCGACTGAGATAAACTTTTCCCTAATTGAAAGGTAGCCGTAAACGCCTGACTAAGTTCTTCATGCGCCAAATTTAAATCTTCGTACAACATTTCGAGCTCAAGGCGATGGCTTTCCAGTTCTTTTGCCGAGATGTCAACCTGTTGGTTCATTGCAAAATATTCATCCAAAAACTCATATTGCTTGATAAAATTGGCTGCAATGATGTCTAAAATCTCTTTTCCATGTGTTTCTAAACCTTTTGCGCTAATATCCTTTATTATAATTTCTCCTATCAACTGGTCAGAGGCATCAATCAAAGACTTTCGTAGATAATTTTCCGCTGTAAGAGATGGAGCTTTCGAAGCATATTTGTAAATGTTGATTTCTACAAAATTTGAGTGAAATACGCTTTTTAAAAGGTTGATATGTTGTGCCAGTAAGTCATCCTGTTTAAATCTTAAGAACACATCTTTTTGTCTTTCATCCATTTTTCGGCCTTTTGATAAATCGTTTTAATTAACGAATAAATATCTTGTTCGGTAAGGTTGACAATATTCATACCCAAAAACAAATACTAAAATTATAAATGCTAAGTAACGTGTTAATACTGCTTTCAAATACAAAAACTCTTTTTAGGAATGCTTTTGCTTATAACTATTATCCTTTGGCAATTGTTAATCTTAAAATCAAATTCTCATGTATCCAAATCACGAACTTTCTGCTTTGAGAAATCGTTTACTTGAAAAAATTGGTTCTACCTCATTAGGTCCAGGCGATTGTTCTGAAATATCAGTGCAAATCTTTATAAGCACTGGCCATTACGTTAGCAAGTCTACGATAAAACGTATTTTTGGAACAGCGCCAACATTGTCAGACTCTTCGAGGTTTGTAAAAAATGCCATTAGCAATTTTTTAGGTTTTGAAAATTGGGAAGCCTTAAAAGAAGCTATTGACAAAGAAAAATAATGTTATTAGTTAATTTTTGCTTACGCTATGGAAAAAATTGGATTTGGAGGTAGCTGCCATTGGTGCACTGAAGCTATATTTTTATCAATTCATGGCGTATTGAAGGTTGAACAAGGCTGGATCTCATCTACAGGCACTGACCACGAACTATCAGAAGCGGTTATTGTTCATTACGAAGAAGAAAAAATTAAGTTAAAATCATTGATTGAAATACACCTCCATACACACAGTTGCACCGCACAGCATGTTATGCGCAGCAAATACCGTTCGGCAATTTATGTGTTTAATAGTTCACAGCAACAACTAGCTAAAAATGCCATCGCAATACTACAGTCTGATTTTACACAGCCTATCATTACAAAAGTAATTCCCTTTAAGCAATTTAAGCTTAATCAAAGTCGATATTTAAATTACTATTATGGTAATAAGGATAAGCCTTTTTGCAAAAATATTGTAAGTCCGAAACTTAAAGCACTTATCAAGTCGTTTCCTCATCTGGTAAATAATGACAAAATGGATTTGTGTTGAATTTGGAAAAGAAAACCACCTCCAAATTGAGAAGTATAATGGTATAATATTAAATCGGATTATTGTATTAAGATTATTTTTACAACCTTTGCGACTTGCAAAGCAACTTTGTTTCTGCAAACACACAAGCCTTTGAACTTCGGCTTAACCACCTGTTCAGATTTACTGAACCAAAATCCTGCTTAAAATAAGGATTTCCAAACATTAAAATATTTCGTTTACCATGAGCAAGTTTTTGTACGGCATTGATTTTGGCACAACCAATTCTGCGCTTTCTATTTATGATCAAGAAAAGAAAGAAATTGTAGATACGATTTCCATTCCCTCGTTAATCTATTTTACTGAAACGAAAAGTTTCATTGATGGCGAAAACCATATTGTTGGAGAGAAAGCGATTGAAAGTTATTTAAATGACGGGATGAAGGGGCGTTTTATCAAATCGATTAAACAGATTTTGTCGCGAACCACATTTACTGAAACCAGAATTCATAATAAACGATACACCGCTGCCGATTTAGTGACGCTAATTTTGAAAGATTTGAAATCTAAGGCAGACAAAATTATTAACGAAGATTGTATCAAAGCCGTCATCGGGAGGCCGGTATTTTTTGATGATGATAATTCACAACGAGATACCCTGGCGCAAACGAGGCTGAAGAAAGCTGCTGAAAACGCAGGCTTTACTGATGTTCGCTTTCAGTTTGAACCGATTGGTGCTGCCTTTGCTTATGAAAAAACAATAACGAAAAAAGAACGCGTTTTAGTAGCCGATTTAGGTGGCGGAACAACTGACTTTACTTACTTAATTCTTGATCCTGAGAAAGTAGGAAGTAAAGACCGAAAAAATGATATGATCGCTTCGGGTGGCATTTACATTGGTGGCGACAGTTTAGATTCTGCTTTTATGTGGGATAAAGGAACACCTTACTTCGGAAAAAACACCACTTATGAAGCCACACCTGGGAAGGTTTTAAATGTTCCGAAATCGCTTTTCGCAAATATTTGCACCTGGGATAAGATGAACTTTTTTAATGGACTAAAAATCCAGAAGGAAATAGAAGAATACTACTACTATTCTGGAAATGATCCAAAGTTTAAAAATCTGATTACGCTGGTTGAAAATAATTTAGGCTATTCGTTATTCAGATCAATAGAAAAAACAAAAATCGAGCTTTCTGACTCATCAGTTTCTAATTTTGAATATTCGAATTTAGGGATAGAGATTGATGTGCAAATCAAATTAGATCAATACAATGCCATCATTGAAAAGGATGTGTTAAAAATTGAAGCCTATCTTAATCAATTTATGGCCTTACATCACATCAATCCTGAAGAAATCGATTGCCTTTTTTTAACGGGAGGAACATCGATGGTTTCAGCCATACAGCAACTATTTAAACGTAAGTTTCCGCATATCCCTTTAAATTCTGGAGATAACTTTAAAAGTGTGGCGAAAGGCCTGGCTTACAGTGGTTATTTATTTGAAGATTGATGATTAGCTTTCCACATTATATCAAATAGCTGCGGAAATATTATTTCTCAACCTCTAACCAGGCAAACCTGGGATTCTCTGAAGGCGTTTTTGCTTTTTTCATCAAGGCGGATAACGTTTTTACCATCGCGGGATTTTCCGAAACCAGATTTACACGTTCCGCAATATCTTTTTGAAGGTTGTAGAGTTCGAATCTTTCTGCAACGCCTTTTGTTTTAAAACGAATGAGTTTCCAATCACCTTTGGTTATGGCTTCTTTTAAGCCGCCTTCATTAAATTGCCAGTAGAAATATTCATGTTCTTTTAACGCCTGCTTACCATTTAAAACTGGTGCAAAAGATAAGCCATCGATATTCGATGGAACTTTCGTGCCAGTAAGTTCACTGATAGTAGGTAAAATATCCCAGAAAGCCCAGGGCGATTGATTGTTTCGTCCCGCAAGTACCTTACCCGGTGCCCTAACAATAGTTGGAACCCGGATTCCACCCTCATATAGATCTCGTTTTATTCCTCGAAATGGCCCACTACTGTTAAAATATTCTGGATCTGCTCCACCCTCCTGATGTGGACCATTATCGCTACTAAAGAAAATGTAAGTATCGTTATCCAGATCCAGTTTTTTAATCAATGCCAAAATTGTACCTACATCGGTATCTAGTTTATTTACCATCGCCGCGAAAGTGGCATGAGGCTGTAATGCGCTATCATAATTGCCTTTTTTAACAAATGGTGTTTCTGGCTGAAATTTGCTTGATCCATCTGCATTTTGAAAAGGTATCAACAATGCAGCCGGCACTTTTAATTCTGCATGCGGTACAGTTAATGGCAAGTACAAGAAAAACGGTTTGCCTTTATTTTCTTCAATAAAATTAACAGCCTTGTTTATAATCAGGTCTTCAGTATATTTAGTACTATCAACTGGCACAGCTACTGTTTTACCGTTAACAATTTCGTACAATCGATTGGTATAATAGTCGTGTGCATGGCTTTGATCCAAATAGCCATAAAACCGATCGAAACCTTTCAAGTGTGGCGCTCCCTGGCTGTCCTCATCACCTAAGCCCCACTTTCCAAACATTCCAGTAGTATAACCATTTTCTTTTAATCTTTCTGCTAATGTAGTGTCTGTTTTTCGCAGCGCACCTAAACCATCTTTCCCTTTAGCATTTCCCCTAACCCATGCATGTCCCATGGTTTTGCTGGTCATCAGTGCACAGCGTGATGGTGCACAAACTGTATTTCCGGAATAAAAGCGGGTAAATTTGGTTCCTTCCTTCGCCATCCTATCTAAATTAGGTGTCGGGATTTTAGAGGATGGATTGAAACTTTGAACATTTCCATATCCTAAATCATCAGCAAGAATAAATATTACATTGGGCTTTCGCTTTTGTTGAGCGTACGAAAACGCACAATTCCCAGCTAGAATCAATAATAAAATCGATTTAAATAATGCTTTCATTAACGAATGATTTAGGGATCTTTAAGCCGTAGCAGACTATTTTAACCTGCATGAACTTGTTCTTCTAAAAATAATATTTTTCCAGGAAATAGTTGCTATAGAATGATATTATGTGTTACAAAAACTTCATTCTCACTCCGAAAAGTTACCATAAATACTTGGTACTACTACTCATATTTAATCGATTTTGGAATATTATTTCCAATTTGTTCTAGTTTTTTTAATTTAGCATTAAATTAATGCGACTGATAAAAGCATGAAGCAGTTAGCAATATTTTACGCGTGTGGCGCTTAGGCAAAATATGTTGTGAGATACGGAAAACCTGGTTTCTTGGAAGAAATTTATCATTATGATTATCATTTCTTTGACGGTCGCATTAATTTTTATCCTAGATGGCTAAATTGACCAATTGTAATGCCTTTGTATCTTCTAAAGGTAGAATGAAAATTCGAAGTCTGCTCAAAACCTAGCATTTTTGCAATCTCGTCAACCGTAAAATCTGAATGAAGCAATAGCATTTCGGCCTCCCTCATGATTCTATCTTTAATAAGGCCAGATAGGCTTTTGCCTAACACCTTACCCAAAAACAAATTGAGTTTCCTGCTACTGATACCCATTCCCTCTGCATAAAATTCGATTGAGCGTTCTGTTTTGTAGAACTGTTCCAATATTGCTCTAAAACGAAGTACCTGTTGTAACTCATCTAATGAAAGTGCAGCCAAATAGCCATCCAGATCTGCAGTGTAGCCTAAAAATAACGATAAATACTGAGATAAATAAGCTGCATCTCTCCTCGCATCTACCTCCTTACGTAATTGCTCAATGAGGCTATGCGTTTTTTTTACCTCATTTGCACCCAAATCTCTGTAAGAAAGTTTTAAAAATAAATTTTTGGCGAGTGGATCCAGGTGCTGCAATAAAAATTCAGCATAGAGCACACTGCTAAATGTTAACCAATAAGCAGATTGTATCTCGCCTTCTAACCTTACCAATCCTTCTTCAGGTATAAAAAATATGCGTCCTGCAGTTAATTGATAATCGCCAGAGTTCATGTGGAGACACCCCTCTGCTTCCTTAATAACCAAAATACGCATCGGATAAGCCGCCGGCAATGCTTTTTCCCTTTTAAAAAATCCTTTAATCACCTCAAGTTGTATCATATCAACCTAGATTTTAAAGTGTTTGGTGAGAGATCGTTTATCATTATAAATATTAGTGATTTTTATGACTACCCGAGCACATAAAATGTTACATTAATAAATTGTTACCACGAACCAAAGTTTCAATTTCATTATGATATAATTGGTTCAATAAGATTTGTCGCAAACATAGATATTATTATATTAATCCTTAAATCAACTTTTTGTTAACTTGTAAGATTTTAACTACGATTTAGAACGCAAAAAAAAAGCAAACTTATAAATGAGTTTGCTTTTCCGGTAAATGAAATCGTTTTGTTAAGATTTTAATACGGTAACTTTTACCACTTCAACATGATTTGAGGCAAAGTTGAGATCGAAAAGTACGATATTTTGCGTTTGAATTTTATCAATTAAACCATTTGCTGAAACGATTAGGTCTTTGCCTCCATTAGAAGGCGTAATCAATCCCAACCCTTTTTCATCATCATAATATTTTACAGTTCCGAGTCTCATGGTATTTTATACTAGTTTAACGTTAACTGCATTTAAACCTTTTTTACCTTGAGTTACTTCGAACTCTACCTGATCGTCCTGATTAATTTTATCAACTAATCCCGTAATGTGTACGAAGATCTCTTCTCCGTTTTCAGATTTAATGAATCCAAAACCTTTTGATTCATTATAAAATTTTACTGTTCCTTGCATTTAATTTAGAAAGTTTAGATTTCTAAACATAGCAAATTGAAAAAAGTTTATAAAATCTAATAGATTTTGATAGCATTTTAATAGATGAAGCTTGGATTTTGGCAGTTCACTCCAAAAATCAATGTAGATTTATGAAATGATGCCTATCAGATTTGCATGAACAAAATTCTATATGGTTTATATCTTTTTACTTGCGAATATTATCCAAAACACAGTGATCCCACTAATTATAAAAATAACTCCAAGTATTAAGTTCATCCTATCGTCCATTTTTGTAAGCTACAAAAATTTAGATGACATTCAGATGATTTACATAAAATACAACCTGAGGGGTTAAGATAATTCGTTGCGCACAATTTCAAGGCAACTAAAATGGTTTCAATGGATTGAGATTAAAACCAATTAATCTTTAAACTGTAGTTCAGCGCATTGGCGTTATTACAATGGAGGTGATTGCTTTAGAAAACAGCTTGCTCGTAGAATTTAGTGAACTTTTAAACTAAACCGTATTCAGCTTGAGCCTTTTTTTGGTTACACCAACTATGTTTTTAGCAACCTTCCCTTTCTTTGTTATAGCAAGTTCGAATTCCACCGAGCTCCCTATGTAAAGCCCTTTTGCTTTACAATCTGAAATATCGAAATAAATACTTTGAACTACTAATTCCTGAGAGATTAATCCGAAACCTCTCTGCTTGTTGTAAGCCGTGATGACACCGTTCATTATGTTTAGTTTTGAGCGTTTATTACCATAAATATAGTTGATTAACGCTAAAAAAACTAATGCAGTAGATATTCAATAACAATAAATAGATATCATTTATACTTAAGTTGATTACCGGACAGTGTGCGATAAATTTGAATTGCCAAACGAGATTAGTTGATGATGATAGTTAAAACTTAATAATAGTTTAAACGTTTATTTAAGAGTTTAATATCATCGCTATGAAAAATGTAAATAAAAAAAGTTCGACAAAAGAACTTAATGAAGTTAAAGAGGGCGACATCATTAAGGATGATACCGGAAAAAAAGGTGAAGTTGCCGACATAGAAATTTTGAATAGAAAAAAGGAAACGCAATACTATTACAAGATCAAAAATGACGGAACGATTCTCGTGATTAAATAAACGCTTTATTTATTGGGCATTAGAAATATTTAAGGATATTTGCGGAAAAATTATGTCCCATGCAAAATATTAAAAACATCATATTTGATTACGGAAACGTAATTTTCGACATCGATTTTAGAATTGCCCAAGCTTCTTTCCAAAAATTAGGTATCACTGATATCGAAAATTTCTTTGCGCACAAAGGTCATAATCAGCTATTTGATGATTTTGAAACTGGTGCAATCTCTCCGGCAGCGTTTCGTGAGGGCATTAGAAAAGCTGCCCATAAACCTGAATTAACTGATGCGCAAATTGACGAAGCATGGAACAGCTTGCTGATTGGAACCCATCAGCAAAATCATAATTTATTATTGGCTGTAAAAGAGAAATACAGAACTTTTCTATTGAGCAATAACAATGAAATCCATTACGATTGGATTATCAATTACCTAAAAACAACTTTCGAGCTTAACAATTACGACGATTATTTTGAGAAAGCTTATTTTTCTCAGCACATGAAATTACGTAAGCCCAATACCAATATTTTTGAACAAGTTTTAAAAGATAACAACTTAAATCCTGCTGAAACTTTGTTTATTGATGATAGTCCGCAGCATATTGAGGGTGCAAAAAAAGTTGGTTTGAACACCCTTTTAATGACTGAAAAACCTGCTCAATTGGAAGCGTTTTTAAAAGCCAACAACATCATATAACTTTCTACCAGCTTTTGGATCATAATCAAATGGAAGTGTTTTAGAAAGAGGTCTGTTAGCCATATCTCCAGTCATATAGAGCTCATTGGTTGTACTTCGGCCATCCTCCAATATATCAATTCCATTTTTATTTGTTAAAAACATTAACGTATTTACTTTTAAACGCTGGTGTGGAAACCTATTCGAATTTGGTGTCGCTGTGTTCCTATTTCTTCTGTATACTACCATCAAGGTTTCGCTAAAATTAATGTTTAGCTTTTTACTATCGCTATTGTAGGCAACATAATTTTTTATGTCTACAGGAATTGTATCTATCGTAAAAACATCTTTTTGCATCATCACTTTTTTGTAATAGCGTGAAGAGTCTTTATTTTCTGATAATTTGAAGAGATCTTCTTTAGATGAGTTCAGGTTAATCTTTTCAGAGGCCCATTTTCTTACCGTCTTCATTACTCTTTCCTTTTCATGATTTCTTACAGAATGATACTGGTAAATGTAAAAACCCTCCTCCTTTGATTGATTAAAAAAAAGAGACCTGTAAAAGTGCATCTTTGAACCATAATATACCCAATCAGTAAGGTACTGTATACGTTCAACATAACTTTTATCAAAGCTATTTTTATATTGAATGGTACTGCTGTATTTCAACTCTTCATTTTCAAATGAATATACAAAATAATCCATATCTATATTTAGTTCATAGCCCAAAGCTTTGATATCAATGATCAAGGGCTTATTCATGCTTACCTCAAGTGTTTTTTCTACATCGTTATAATAAAAATGTATATCTTTTGGATTCGAAATGATACCATATCCATGCTCGCCTGCACCATAACCTAAAACCAGTTTTGAGAATAATCCTCCCCATTTCTCCCAAGCTTTACTGTTAGTACTTACATTAACCTCTTCCAAAATATTTTCCTTCGGTTTCATTAAAATAGTATAGGAAGATTGGCCACCTGTAGTTTTTGTAATTATTTTTTCATAACCTACTGCGGAAACTACTAATTCGCTGTACGCATTTACATTATGTAACCTAAATGCACCTTGATCATTGGTTTTCATACCAAATGTGGTATTGTTAAGGTAAACACTAGCACTAGGAATGGGTTGTTTAGTTTCAGAATCTATAATTTTACCATATATTATATTTTGAGAGAAAACATCTATTATTGCAACTAAGCAAATGAAGAGGAGCGTCAATTTTTTCATGAAAAATAATTCGTTATTCTAAAATTATTAAATAATCGCAAATGTCAGATAAAAATTTTAATTCCCTTAAACAGTTCTATCCGCACCATTTAAATGAACACACCAATACAACTTCGCGTGTGCTACATTTTATTGGAACAGGCTTAGTTATATTGGCCTTTTTTACTGGGTTTCTTTCTCATGAGTGGCGTTTTTTCCTGGCGATGCCGATTTTAGGTTATGGTTTTGCCTGGGTTGGCCATTTCTTTTTCGAAAAAAATAAACCTGCTACCTTTAAATATCCGCGTTATAGCTTAGCCTGCGATTTTATTCTGTTTTACGATTTGCTTACTGGAAAAGAAGGGTTTGTGGTGAAAAAATAATCAGAAATAATAATCCGTTGGTTGAAACCAACGGCAATGAATTAAAAGTATAATGTTATTCGCTATTCATTGCAGGCTGCTTTAGCCAAAAACTTTGTTTCTAAACCCATTGTAGCGGAAATACTTTTGATTAAACTTATAAGGTTTTAAAAACCTTATAGGTTTGAAAAGATTGGAGCGAAAAGCGGGACTGCATTTCCCGAAGAATTACTTGCTTTCATTTTCAAAAAAATATAGTAGGTAATTTTGCTGCAACTACGCTCACTTTGTCATTCTGAGGAACGAAGAATCTGCAACCTATGAAACAGATTCTTCGTTCCTCAGAATGACAAAACTTCTATAGTTTTCTTCTTTTTAATTCCCTTTCGATTAAACCCAATTCCCTACCCGTCTGACCAGCAACAGAAGTATTTTCCTGTGCCCGTCTGAACAAATAAGGCATAACAGCTTTTATCGGCCCATAAGGAACGTATTTGGCCACATTGTAATTGGCATCTGCAAGATTGAAACTCAAGTTATCGCTCATGCCCAGAAGCTGTGCGAAATAAACGTGAGGATGATTATGGGCTACTTTTTTCTCTTCTAAAAGATAAGTTAACAGGCGGCTGCTATCTTCATTGTGCGTACCACAAACGATGGCAATTTCTTCAATATGGTCTACACAATATCGTAGCGATTCGTTATAATCCTTATCTGAAGACTCTTTATCAGGTTGAATTGGCGATGGATAACCCATTTCGGCGGCACGTTTACGCTCTTTTTCCATGTAAGCTCCACGAACCATTTTCACACCCAAAATAAAACCGGCGGCTTTGGCAATCAAGTGGTCGGCTTTCATATCGGCCAGCTTATCATGGCGATACATTTGATAAGTATTGTAAACGATAATATGTTCCTGGTTAAATTTACGCATCATATCTAAAGCCAATTCATCAATTGTATTCTGAATCCAGGTCTCTTCGGCATCAATCATAACCGGAACGCCTTTATCAAAAGCAGTGCGACAAATCATTTCGCAACGTAATTTCACTTTTTCAAATTCCGCTTTCTCATCTGCAGTTAAAGCTTGCTTTGCATCTAGTTTTTCCAATAAAGCAAAACGGCCAATGCCTGTAATTTTAAAAACGGTAATTGGAATGTTTTTATCGCCATCGGCACGGAGAATGGTGCGAATGATTTCCTGGCAGGTTTCATCGAAAACGATTTCTTCTTCTTCGCCCTCAACCGAATAATCTAAGATGGTACCAACGCCACCTTTTGCCAGCTGAGCAATCGCTTTGTCGCATTCGGCAATGGTTTCGCCACCGCAAAACTGCTGAAAAATGGTTGTTTTTATAGCGCCCTGAATGGGTAAACCAATGTTCAAAAAGAAATTGGTAATCGGCGGACCAACCTTGGTTAAAAAGTTGCTACCAATCATTTTAAAAAGCCAGTAAGCCTTTTTTAATTCTGCATTGGTTTTTTGACGGAAGGCAACTTCAGTATTATCGAAATTGGGTTGTTTATTAGGAGATGAATCAATCATTTGTTATGTAATAAGTCAGATGGATGCAAAATTATAAAAAGCATTGATTGTAGAAATTAAAAACAGCTAAATAATCGTATTTTTGCAGCAATAATGATACAATTCAAATTAGAAGGCGAATTTATTCCGCTGATCCAACTGTTAAAAGCAACAGGTTTAGTTGGCACCGGTGGCGATGCCCAGGCTGCCGTAATGGATGGCTTGGTAAAATGTAATGGTGAGGTAGAATTTCGCAAACGCTATAAAGTTAGGGTTGGCGATATCATCATTTTTGAACAAGATAAAATCGAAGTAATTTAATGGAAACCTTAACAAGCGCAGGCCATTCGCTTTATTTCGAAAGCAATTTAGACGCCTTAAAAACCCTTTTAGAAAGCAATAAATACAGCAAAGTTTTTATTCTTGCTGATGAACATACGAGCGAAATTTGTTTGCCGGTTTTTCAGGCGATGATGGATGATTTTGCTGATTTCGATTTGATTGAAACCTCAGCAGGTGAAGAAAATAAAAACATCGATTTTTGCATTGGCATCTGGAAAACACTTTTGGATTTTGAGGCCGACCGTAAAAGTTTAATGATCAACTTAGGTGGCGGCGTAATTACTGATATGGGTGGCTTTATTGCCTCAACTTATAAACGTGGTATCGATTTCGTTAACGTTCCTACTACTCTACTCTCGCAGGTTGATGCTTCTGTTGGTGGTAAAACAGGTATCGATATCGATAACGTGAAGAACATGGTGGGCACTTTTACCCTTCCACAAATGGTTTTCATCGAAACAGCATTTTTAAAAACCTTACCACAGCGTGAGCTTTTATCAGGCTTTGCCGAAATGATTAAACATGGTTTAATTTATGATAAAGCTTATTACGAAAAACTAAAAACTACCGATTATTTAACGCCAGCTGCATTAGATATTTATCGTTCAGTTGAAATTAAAAATGAGATAGTAACCATCGACCCGCATGAAAAAAACCTGCGTAAGATTTTAAATTTCGGTCATACGATTGGCCATGCGGTAGAAAGTTATTCGTTAGCAAACGATGAAAACCCACTTACACACGGCGAAGCAATTGCTATTGGTTTTGTTTGCGAGGCAGCTTTATCCATCAAAAATAGTGGTTTAACAAAAGAAGAACTGAAAGATATCAGCGATTATATTTTATCGTTGTATCCTAAATATCATATCAAAAAAGATAGTTTCGAAACGCTTTTAGCATTAATGCAAAGCGATAAAAAGAATGAAGACGGAAATATTTTGTTTTCTCTTTTAGAAACCACAGGCAAATGCACATTTAACTGCCGTGTAAGCACAGCCGAAATTTTGAGCAGTTTAGATTACTATAATAGTTTATAAAATGAAGTATACTGGAAGTGATATTTCTGTTGGCGCACTATTTGGCTTCGTAATCGTTTTAACTTTAGTTGAAATGTATTTTAGCTATGCGCATGATAGAAAGTTATATACCAAACGAGATACCTGGACCAATATTTACTTAATGGTTTCAGCAATTGTAATTAACCTCGGCATGAAAACAGCAACATTCTTTTTGTTAGAATATTGCTATCAATTCCGATTATTCCAAATCTCAAATGTTTGGATTTATTGGTTGGTTTTAATTTTAGCACAAGATTTCTTATACTGGTTTTTACACACTGTTGGGCATTACGTTCGCTTTTTCTGGGCGATGCATGTTACCCACCATTCGTCAGAACATTTTAATTTAACCACTGGTTTCCGCTCTACTGTTTTTGAACCATTGTATCGTGTTTTCTTTTATTTGCCTCTGGCATTTATGGGCTTTACTGCCATGGATATTCTTTTTGCATACCTTGTCACGCAGATTTATGGTAATTTGGTCCACACGCAATACAAAATCAATTTCCCAAAATGGTACGAGTATATTTTCGTAACGCCCTCGCACCATCGGGTTCATCATGCCAGTAACGTTCGCTACCTCGATAAAAATATGGGTATGGTTTTAATTCTTTGGGATAGAATGTTTGGCACTTTCCAGGCAGAATTACCTGAAGATGAGATTAAATACGGTTTAACCACACAACCAAAAGATACTGGACCAGTAAACATTATTTTCCATGAGTTTATTGCATTAACAGCCGATGTTAAAAAAGCACCAACATTTATGGATAAGCTGAAGTATCTCTTCAATCCTCCTGGATGGAGCCACGATGGAAGCACAAAAATTGCGAAGATAATGCAACAAGAACTGCATGAAGCAGAAGAAGCAGCAAAAAATAGCAATGTTAAAGATTTTAACGAAAAACGGCGAACATTAAGTTCGACAGGATAATATTATAAACGGTTTGTATTTTACAGGCCGTTTTTTTGTTTTAAAGTGATATTGGAAATGAATGGCTTAGTCCTTTTGGCTTATGCAGCCCTCCCCAACATTGTTGGGGATTACAATCTTTTAAAAACTTCTGTCATTCTGAGGAACGAAGAATCTGCAAGCTATGAAACAGATTCTTCGTTCCTCATAATGACAGCATATTCAGGGTTGCTGCAACAAAAAGTATTTTCATTACTATCAAGTTTAGGAAGTAAGGAAACTGCTTCTTTAGAAAAACTAATGCAACGCTACAATTCGGTAATTTAATTCGTATTTTTGACTAAAGTCGATTTTATTATGACAACATTAACCATACAAGTAAAGGATAATGACACTCAATTTCTTTTAGAGGTTTTAAAAAGAATTGACGCAAAAGTTATCCAAAGTTCTAAAAAGCAAGAATTGCTTGATGGAATCAAACAGGGTATCAAAGAGGCGAAAGAAATTAAAAGCGGAAAAATTGCTCCTTTATCTTTAAGCGATATATGATAAAGGGAATCAAAATTATTTATTCCCCTATCTTCATAAAAAAAGCAAAACAACTCAAAAAGAAACATTTATCATTAGTTAGCGATTTAACTCAACTAGAGTCGATACTTATAACTAACCCAAAAACTGGCACCAACTTGGGTAATGGCATTTTTAAAATAAGGCTTGCCATTAAAAGTAAAGGGAAAGGAAAAAGTGGTGGTTATAGAGTTATCACATATTTACAAACTGAAGATGAAATCACAATGATTTACATCTATGATAAATCAGAAGAAGCAACGATTTCAAAACAAGATATTCAGAAAATTATTGATAGTTTATTATAGCTGTGCCTAAAGTCAACGTTTGGGCTTAGACCTAAACCATAAACCACCATCGCTCTCAATCATCACCCTACCTCATTTCATACCCATCTCAAAAACAGCCTAAATCAAACAAAATTAAATTTTATTAAAAATATTTTCATTTTCCTATTGACAAATTAAATTTTGTTATTACATTTGGCTCATTCAAAAACGAAAATGAAATTATTCAACACATATTACTTTGGTTACTTTTACTTTTTTAGTAAGAGCCGGGGCTAATATGCAAAAAGATATATAACAATATTAAAATGTATAAAAAGTCCCGGCAAACAGCCGGGACTTTTTTGTTTTACGCAAAAATGGAAACGACAAAAAGAGTAGCAATTCAAGGTATTAAAGCATCTTTTCATGAAGAAGCAGCCTACAAATTCTTTGGTAAAAACATCGAAACGGTAGAATGCAACTCCTTTAAAGAAACCTGCGACAAGCTGGAGAAAAATGATGCAGATTTCGTAGTAATGGCTATTGAAAACTCTATTGCCGGTAGCTTGTTACCGAACTATACCTTAATCCGCGATTACGGTTTCTCGGTAGTTGGTGAGGTTTATTTGCCTATTCAATTACACTTAATGGCATTACCTGGTGTAAAATTCGAGGATATTAAAATTGTAACCTCCCATCCTATTGCAATTCGTCAGTGCATCGATTTCTTTTATGATTACCCGCATATTAAAATTGTAGAAAGCAATGATACCGCTGCTTGCGCAAAACGCATCCAGGAAGAAAAATTGACCGACACGATGGCCATTGCAAACAACTTAGCTGCAGAACTTTACGGCTTAAACATTTTAGAGCGTCGCGTTGAATCAAACAAAAAAAATTACACCCGCTTCCTTATCCTTAAAAAAGACAAAACAGATGAGGGAAAGAAAATAAACAAAGCATCAATTTGTTTTCAGGTTGGTCATAAAGCTGGCTCTTTAGCAACTGTACTCAACATTTTCGCAGAGCAAGAGGTAAGCTTAACAAAAATACAATCTATGCCAGTGCTTGGTAAAAGAAACGAATATTACTTTTATGTCGACTTAGAGTGGCCAAGCACAGAAAAATATGATAAAGCCGTTAGAAAAGCATTAAAATATACTTCGAATTTCAACATCCTCGGAGAATATTTAAAGAACGATAAAGTATAAATAAGTCGGAAGTCCTGAGTCAGGAGTCCGAAGATAAATAGTAAGAAGTATAATAATTAAAATCAAAATATAACTCCGAACAACCGAATACGGACTAAAAAACAAGCCATAAATCATGAAACTTAATTTAAACATCCAACCTTTAAACACTTGGTTAACTGTTAACAACGAACCATTAATCATCTCTGGACCATGCAGTGCAGAAACTGAAGAGCAATTATTAACTACAGCACATTTATTGGCTGCAACTGGCAAAGTATCAGTTTTGAGAGCTGGTATCTGGAAACCACGTACCCGTCCGGGAGAATTCGAAGGTATCGGAAGTATTGGTTTAGAGTGGTTAAAACGTGCTAAAGCTGAAACTGGTTTACCAACAGCTGTTGAAGTTGCAAATGCAAAACACGTTGAAGAAGCTTTAGCTGCAGGTGTTGATATCCTTTGGATTGGTGCTCGTTCTACAGTAAACCCATTTACGGTTCAGGAAATTGCCGATGCATTAAGAGGCCATGATGTTCCTGTATTAATTAAAAACCCGGTAAACCCTGATTTACAGTTATGGATTGGTGCAATTGAGCGTATCAATGGTGCTGGTATTACTAAAATCGGTGCAATTCACCGTGGTTTCTCATCATTCGAAAAAAGCTCTTTCCGTAACGAACCAATGTGGGAAATGGCGATTCAATTGAAAACTTTATGTCCTGAATTGCCAATCATTAACGACCCAAGTCACATTTGTGGTAACCGTGAGTTAATTCCTTACATCTCTCAAAAAGCTTTGGATTTAGATATGCAAGGTTTAATGATTGAATCTCATGTTGACCCATCAGTTGCATGGACAGATGCTAAACAACAAGTTACGCCTGCTGCTTTAGCTGAATTGGTAGACCGTTTAACCGTTCGCGAACCTGAAGCACCAAACGAAGCTTTCGCTGATAAATTAGCTGATTTGCGTAAAAACATTGATAAAATTGATGATATTTTATTACAGAAACTAGCTGAACGTATGGCGATTGTAGAAAAAATTGGTGAGTTCAAACGCGATAATCAGGTTACCATTTTACAGGTTAATCGTTGGGATTCAATTATCAAAAAAGGTCACGCTTTTGCAAAAGCTTTGAAATTAGACTTAAACTTTACTGAGAAATTCTTAGAATTGGTACACGGCGAATCGATCCGCAAACAAACTGAAATTATGAATGCTGGTAAAGCTGAAAAAGGAATCGCTGCTGAACAACATACTGAAGTTTCAAAATAAGGTTAACGCTTAGAGCAGAAAGACTAAAGCGAAAAGCAAGTCCTCTGCACCACGTCATTGCGAGGTACGAAGCAATCTTAAAACGGTAGCTACAAAATCAAAGTGATACTATAAATTACAATGCATTGTCAGATGGAAGCATCTGACAATGCATTTGAGAACAAAACCAGAATAAAATGTCAAAAAACGCCTTAGTTTCTTTTAAAGGAACCAAGAATATTCATACGGAAATCCAATTAACAGGTTCAAAAAGCGAGTGTAACAGAGCGTTAATTATAAGCGCACTGAGTAAAAAACTAGTTAAAGTAGAAAATCTATCTAATGCTGCCGATACGGTAACGTTAAATAGCATTCTGAATATTTTAGAAGAAGAACTTGAAGTAGAAATTCAGGAATCGAAAACTGTAGATGTTGGTCCGGCAGGAACGGCAATGCGTTTTCTTTCCGCATACCTATCGGCTAAAAACGGTAACTTCTTATTAACCGGAACCGAACGGATGAAACAACGCCCGATTGGAATTTTAGCAGAAGCGTTGAAAACATTGGGTGCCGATATTTCTTATGCAGAAGCTGAGGGCTTTCCTCCCCTAAATATTAGTGGCCCCCTACATCAAAAAACTGCTCAAGTTAAAATCAAGGGCGATATAAGTAGTCAGTATATTTCAGCATTGCTGATGATTGCTCCTATCCTACCTCAAGGTTTAACCCTGGAAATTGAGGGCGAATTAACATCTAAACCATATGTAGATATGACATTGGATATGTTAGCCGAAGTTGGTATTGAACATTCATGGAATGGCAATTCGATTTCGATAGCACCACAAAATTTCAATCCAGGAACTTTGGTTGTAGAACCAGATTGGAGTGCCGCATCTTATTGGTATAGCATTTCTGCTTTGGCTGATGAAGCAGAAATCAGCTTACCAGCTTTAAAGGAAAAAAGTTTACAAGGCGACAGCCAGATTCAAAAAATCATGAAGATTTTTGGCGTTGCTACTGAAAAAACTGAAAAAGGAATTCTAATTACAAACCTGGGTTTATCTTTAGAAACCAATCAGGTTTTGGATTTAAAAACTTGTCCTGATTTGGCTCAAACGATTGTAGTTATTGCTGCTGCGTTGGGCAAAAACATGTCATTTACAGGTTTGGAAACCTTGAAAATTAAAGAAACTGATAGAATTGTGGCCTTACAAAACGAGCTGGCTAAAATCGGTGTTACTTTAACTGAAGATAATCTTGTTTATACCCTAAATACGGATGAACTTCATTTTCCTGAAAAAATTACCATTGCTACCTACGAGGACCACCGTATGGCCATGGCTTTTGCTCCACTTGCGCTATTAATCAACGAACTTGAAATTGAAGAAATGCAGGTGGTAGAAAAGTCTTATCCTTATTTTTGGGAAGATTTGAAAAAGGCGGGATTTTCAGTAGAAGAACAAGGATAAAAGAGCAAAGATTAAAGACTACGAAACATATAACTTATAACCTAAAACTTTCAACTTAAAATGGCAGGCAACTCATTCGGACAATTATTTCGCATCACCACCTTTGGCGAATCTCATGGCGTAGCCATTGGGGTAATTATTGATGGCTGTCCGGCGCAATTGGATATCGACATGGATTTTATTCAATCAGAATTGGATAAACGTAAACCAGGTCAGTCTAAAATTACCACACAAAGGAAAGAAAGCGATACCGTTCAGATTTTATCGGGTGTTTTCGAAGGGAAAAGTACGGGTACACCAATTGCTTTATTAATTCCTAACGAAGACCAACGTTCGAAAGATTACGGCCATAATGTAGATGTTTACCGCCCAAGCCATGCAGATTACGTTTACGATGCGAAGTATGGCATCCGCGACCATCGTGGTGGCGGACGTTCTTCTGCCCGCGAAACAGCTGCCCGTGTAGCTGCAGGTGCGATCGCAAAATTGTTCTTAAAACAACAAGGCATTGAGATTTTTGCTCATGTCACTTCCGTTGGAACCATTGAAGCTCCGAATTTAGAAAGTAATGATTTATCAGCTTTGCTGGATATCAGAGAGGAAAACATTGTACGCTGTGCAGATCCGGCAACGGCTCATGAAATGATAGAGTTTATTGATTCAGTTAGAAAAGATGGCGATACCGTTGGTGGGAAAATCGGCTGTATAATTAAAGGCTGCCCGGCGGGTTTGGGCGAACCGGTATTTGATAAATTACATGCTGATTTAGGCAAAGCGATGTTAAGCATTAATGCTGTTCATGGTTTTGAATATGGTTCTGGTTTTGCCGGAAGCGAACTAAGAGGTTCTCAACACAACGATATTCCTCAACCAAAAGCTGCTGATTCAAAAGTTTTCAAAACCACCACAAATTTTGCTGGAGGTATATTGGGTGGCATTTCAAACGGAATGGATATTACTTTTAAAGTAGCATTTAAACCCGTAGCAACCATTATGCACAACCAGCAAACCATAAATGCCGCAGGCGAAGCTTCTGAAATTAAAGGCAAAGGCCGCCACGATCCTTGCGTGGTGCCAAGAGCAGTGGTTATTGTGGAAGCAATGGCAGCATTAGTGTTAGCCGACCAGTTTTTGAGAAATAAAGTGAGCGTGGTTTAAAATCCGTCATTGCGAAGCACGAAGCAATCTCACTCAGAAAAAAATTGCTTCGTACCTCGCAATGATGAAAACATATACTTTCATTCAATTATAATCAATTATGAAACTTCTCTCCATCCTACTCCTTTTCATCAGCATCAATACTTTTGCTCAATCCTATTCAGCACAAATCAGCAAGCATCGCGATAGCTATATGCAGGATTTTATTAAAGAATCCAATTCCCCGCTTAAAGAAGCTGATTTAAAAAATCTTCATTTTTATGATGCTGATAGTAGCTATAAAGTTTTAGCAATTGTTGAACCTTTAAAAAATGAAAAGGTGTTTAAAATGCCAACCTACGATGGCACAAGCAAGGAATTTTATCGCTTTGCGAAGATAAAGTTCAGCTTAAATGGGAAAGATACAGAAATGACATTGTATAAAAATGTTGCTTTGGCCAGTAATCCTGCATATAGAGATTTATTGTTTCTGCCTTTTACTGATGAAACCAATAACAAGGAAACTTACGGCGGTGGAAGATATATTGATTTGAGTTCGAAAGAAATCATCGATAACAAAATTGAGGTCGATTTTAATAAAGCATATAATCCTTATTGTGCGTATAGTGATGGCTACCGTTGCCCGGTTCCGCCAGAGGAAAATGATTTATCAATAGAGATTAAAGCGGGGGAAAAACTTTATACCGGAGAGAAAAAGCACAAGAGGTAATACATTTCTCTTAGAAACATTATTTTAAGAATATTTTATTTTTTAGGGCATATTTTTAGAGTATATTTAAAACAATACAATTTAAAAACCTGTATATACTAAATTAATAATCTATCCCAATGTTATATAAGTGTATAATTGTCGATGACAATGAAATCGAAAGAGACGCATTAGAAATGCATCTGAAAAAAATTTCATCACTACAAATCGTTAAGGTATGTACAAATGGTATCGAAGCTGCTGAGGTACTTTCTACTACCGAAATTGATCTTGTTTTCTCTGATATAGATATGCCCGAACTATCTGGCATGGCTTTATTAAAAAGTGTGAAAAACAAACCTTTATTTATATTTATAACCTCACATAGTGAGTATGCGGTAGAAAGTTATGATTTAGATGCCATCGATTTCATTGTAAAGCCAGCAACCTTTGAGCGCATTTTAAAAGCAGCCAATAAAGCCATTGAGTATTTAGAGCTTAAAAAACAAGTGACTTTTGATGGAAATGATCAACTAGAACTTAAAAAAGATAATGAAGATTTCTTCTATTTTAGAGAAACAAAAGGAATAACCAAGCTGAAATATAGCGATGTGGTTTATATTGAAAGCATGGGTGATTTCTCAAAGCTGTTTACCAGTAACGATAAACATGTAATACTCGTTAGCTTAAAAAACCTTGAAAAACAACTACCAGAAGAGATTTTTACACGGGTACACAAACAGTACATTATCAACACCAACCATATTGCTACATTAACTAATCACGAAGTGCATCTAGATTATAATTTCATCGTTCCAATTAGTGCATCAAACAGGCAGGAGTTAATGGAAAAGTCTATCGACAAGAAAATCTTATCAAGATTTATTAAATAGTTATGATTTAACCTTGCGCTCTAATTTATCTTTATTTAATCCCTGATCTAGAAGATAAACCATAAAACTGCAACTCAATTTACTGAAATAAACAATTTTTCTGAATTGAGGCATAACATTTTTTGTGAGAGGTGACTGATTACGTATTATTTACAGGTCGAAATCACAAACTATATGTTACAACACGTGTGAAAAGTTGATTATTTTAAGGCAAACAGTAGATTTTAAGAAGGTTATCGTAGAGATAACATAATTACCTGGGCAAAATAATTGTAAAAGTAGTTCCTCCTGATGGATTTTGTTGAACCTGAATTTCCCCTTCCATCAAACCGATAAACGTTCGGCAAAGCATCAACCCCAACCCAGTACCTTTTTCTTTGTTGGTTCCTAAACTGCTCACTCCTGCACCCAAATAGCCAGGTTTGTTAAAGTGAGTAATTTGCGCAGCTGTTAGCCCAACACCAGTATCCGTAATTTTGATTGCAAGCTGATCACCAACAACAGTTGCATCTACAAAAATACTTCCACCGGTATCCGTAAATTTAATTGCGTTACTTAGTAAATTTCTAATTACGAGCGACAGCATGTTCTCATCGGCTTTGCAATGCACACATTCTTTTAGGTTATTATTTATGACAATACCTTTTTGGTTGGCTAGTTCTTGCAATGACCGAATAACATCTGCTACCACTTTCTCAATATCAAGCGACTCCAGATGCGCACTAAATCCCTGCATTTGGCTAGCTGCCCAATTAAGCAGATTTTCCATCATGGTAGAAGTATAGGTAAGGTTATTTCTTAGTGATGAGGCGTATTTCGTTAACTTAGCCTGCTCAATCGTACCACCTTCAAGCAGCTGGATAAATGAAATAATTGAATTTACCGGAGTTCGTAAATCATGGCTTACCACACTGAAAATTCTATCCTTTACACGGCTTAACTGCTCGAGTTCTCTCTTTTGCGAGCTGATAATTTTGTTTAAACGTGTAGTTTTCCGCTGGTTTAGAAAAATAACCAGTGCGGTTAACAGAACAAGTGTAATGGCTACCGTAAGGAAAATTTTTACACGCCAGTCGAATTTTATTTGCTCATCCTGTTTTACGATTTGTTTATCTCTCAGTGAGGTTTCGTATTTCGACTGTAACTTTGCTCGCTCAAATTTATTTTTCTGCACTTCGCGATCTATCTCCAAATCCACCTGTTTTTTTAAAAAAGTGAGGCGCTGAAGTGATTTTTCTTTATCGCTTAAAGCCAATTGCTGCTGTTTTAAAAATAGCTCTTGCTGTTGCTGTTTTGCAAGTAAAACCTGTTTCTGAAGTTCAATATCAGTTATTTTTTGTTTAAATTGATAATCTTTCTCCTTAAACCCGAAATCAATTTGCATTTGTCGCCGGGTTATTTCTTTCTCTTTATCTTTGTTAAAAATTTGATCTTTTACTATGATGTACTCCTTATAAAACGATAAAGACTCGTCGTATTTGTTTAACCTCTCATAAATATCACTTAAACCCAATGCGGTTTGTTTTTTAATTTCTAGTAAATTATTCTGCTTGGCAATTTCGTAGCTGTTAGCGTAAAGCACCAGTGCATTTTCATAATCTTTTTGCTTTAGATAAAAACTTCCCAAAGCGAAAAGACAATCAGCATATAAATTTTTATCATCGCCGCCCTTACTAATTTGAATTGCCCGCTGGTAAGATTTGAGCGCTAAATCATCTTCGCCCAGTTCATTATAAACGTTTCCTATATTTTGTTTGTTAGATGCAATTAACCCTTTATCGTTGAACGATTCAGCAATTGACAATGATTTTTCGAAATTAAACAGGGCTATTTGCAGGCGATCCTTTTCATTAGTTCCCATTTTCACTAACTCATCTTTCGATGCATCGAGATAAGCGGATCCGATTAAATTATAAACAACTGCAACTCCTCTTCCATTAGGCTCATTTTCAGCAAATACCTTGAGCGCCATTTGCAGATAAACCAAAGATTGGCTGGCTTTGCCTAAATCCTGGTAGATACTTGATATGTTGGTATAACAACTTGCCATATCCAGGTCATTCCCTAATCTCTCGTAAATGGCTATGGCTTTCTGGTTAACTTCTAACGATTTGGCATAATCAGGTATGTTGGCATACATTGCACCCATGTTCAGGTAAGTACCCGCGATCATGTCTAAATTTTTTGTAAGGGTAAACTCACCAATTGCATTTTTGTAGTTTGTTTCTGCTTTTAAATAGTCGGTCCGCCCATGATAAAACAGTCCTCTACGGTAATAAGCCATTGCCGAAAAGGCATTCAGTTTAAGTTGTTGCGCAAGTTGAATGGTGCGGTCGACATAATCCTCCACATGATCTGCATCCTTCATACGCATGTATTGCCGATAAACTTCTGTTAAAATTTTAACCTTGGTCGAATCAATCCGGTTGTAACTTTGGTTTCTAAGCAATAAACTATCCAATCGTTTTTGCTGATCAGCTGTTTGGGCAAAGCTAGATGTTTGTAGCAGAAAGCATAATAAAAAGAACACGTAAAACTGCCTGCTGATATCTTTTTTGCAAGAAAAAAAATGTTCGAAACAATATGTTAGTCCTTTACTCAACATCTAATTTTAAGAAAGGTTATTGCCGAAAAAAAAGAATATACGGTTGAAGCAAATGGGATAAACTGGAAACATAAAACAGGATGACAGACGTTAACTTAATGTAATATAAAGGTTTTATTACAAAACTAACGAATAATCGAATTTTTTCTACTAAAATTTTAGTATCAGGCCAGAATATTCCTTTTTGATCTATAACCCTTTAAAAAATCGACGGGTATTTTACAGGATTCGCATCATGCATCATTCCATAGATTGTTTCAATGATATCATCTACCGATGGCTTACTAAAATAATCACCATCTGAACCAAACGGTGGGCGGTGTGCCTTCGCTGATAATGTTTTAGGTTGTCCATCTAAATTGAAATATCCGTTCTGTTCTTCCAAAATCTTTTGCAGGATATATGCTGATGCTCCACCTGGAACATCTTCATCCACAACCAATAACTTATTTGTTTTTGATAATGAAGCTGCGCAAATATTGGTGGTATCAAACGGTAAAAGGGTTTGTGGATCGATAATTTCAACCGAAATGTCCATGCCTGCCAATTCTTCTGCTGCTTCCTGAACCAATCTTAATGATGAGCCATAAGATACCACAGTAATGTCAGTGCCTTCTTCTAAAACCTCAGCCTTACCTAGAGGAACCGTAAACGCCCCAACATTATTCGGAAGTTTTTCTTTTAAACGATAACCATTTAAACACTCAATAACTACTGCAGGTTCATCTGCTCTGAAAAGCGTATTGTACATCCCGGCAGCCTGAGTCATATTTCTGGGCACACACAAATGCATGCCACGTAAAGAACCCAGTAACATGCCAATGGGTGAACCTGAATGCCAGATTCCTTCTAAACGATGTCCTCTGGTTCGAACAATTACCGGAGCTTTTTGAATGCCTTTTGTACGGTAAGATAAAGATGCGAGATCATCACTTAATACATTTAAAGCAAATATCAAATAATCCAGGTATTGAATCTCGGCAATTGGTTTTAAACCCCTCATGGCTAATCCAATGCCTTGTCCCATAATGGTCATTTCACGGATGCCAGTATCTGTAATTCTTAATTCTCCGAACTTGGTTTGCAGACCTGCAAAACCTTGATTTACGTCGCCAATATTTCCTAAATCTTCTCCAAAAGCTACAAGTCTTTGATCACGGGCAAAATTTTCATCGAAACAGGCATTTAAAACTTCTCTACCGTCTACCATTTTCGAAACGTCATCGTAAACTGCGTCAACTATATCAATTTTATCGGGACTTTCATTACCTTGCGTATGGAGTTTAGAATTATACCTATCGGCATTTACAGCAACCTGAGCTTGATACCATTTCAACATTTCATCCCTTTCTGCAGAAGCGTTATTTGCAGAAAGCCGAATAGCCTTACGGGCAGCCGAAAAAACCTCTCTTCTTTGCGCATCAGCGGTTGAAGCAAGCTGGGCAGAAATTTTTGCCAATTGTGGTTGGTGTTTCGCCATGCCACTAATCAAGTCAACTACCTGCTTTTGCTCTGGTTTAATACTATCTAAAAATTCATTCCATGCTTCTTTTTGCGCATTCCGAACAAATATTTTTGCATTTTTTTCAACTTCTAAAATTTCTTCCTCGGTAGCAACTGCTGAATCCAACATCCATTCTCGCATCTTCAGTATGCAATCATGCTCATTTTCCCAGGTTAAACGATCTTTAGACTTATACCGCTCATGAGACCCGGAAGTGGAATGCCCCTGAGGTTGCGTGAGTTCTGTAACATGAATAAGCACAGGAACATGCTCTTCTCTACAAACCGCAATTGCTTTTTCATATACCTCGCATAAAGCGGGATAATCCCAGCCTTTTACTTTGTAAATTTCGTATCCAGGTTGTTTATTATCTCTTTGAAAACCTTTAAGAACCTCAGAAATATCTTCTTTTGTAGTTTGATATTTGGCCGGTACAGAAATACCATAAGCATCATCCCAAATAGAAATAGCCATTGGAATTTGCAATACGCCAGCAGCGTTTATCGCTTCGAAAAATACACCTTCAGAAGTTGAGGCATTGCCAATGGTACCAAAGGCCACCTCGTTTCCGTTTACCGAAAAATTCTTCAGGTACTCCAGTTCTTTATTGTTTCTAAACAACTTCGATGCATAGGCCAAACCTACCAGTCGGGCCATCTGACCACCAGTTGGAGAAATATCAGAGGAACAGTTTTTAATTTGGGTTAAGTCATTCCAACTACCATCTTCATTTACTGATTTGGTAGCGAAATGGCAATTCATTTGCCTGCCTCCAGAAAAAGGGTCGGCGCCCTCTGTTGGGTTTGCGTATAATTGAGCAAAAAATTCCTTTATTGTAGAAATCCCTACCGCAAAGGCAAAAGTTTGATCGCGGTAATAACCAGAACGCCAGTCGCCATTTTTAAAAGCTTTCGCCATGGCCAACTGAGGAACTTCTTTACCATCGCCGAAAATACCAAATTTAGCCTTCCCCGTTAACACTTCCCTACGCCCTAAAATGCTAGCTTGTCTGCTTTCAAAGGCGATTTTATAATCACTAATAACGATACTTTTAAAGTCGTTAAAACTTAATTCGGAACGGTCAATAGAGTTGGTTATAAATTTTTCATTCTGCGTCATAATCAAATATTGGTTGCGGCAAATATATACAAAATTAAAAGTTTGCCTTAAAGTTGAATTGTAAAATTATATATGGATGAGCAAAATATAAGTGGAATAGTTTTTGTTTTAAGCTGAAAACATTAAATTTGTTTTAATAAATTTTAAATAAATAATTTCAAACATAACATGAAAAAGATCTTAGTATTATTCGCTTTTGTATTAGGTTTTGGTATTGCTGCAAATGCACAGGCTAAACCTGCTGAATTTAAATTTGAAGCTGAAACACATGATTTCGGTAAAATCACATTAAATAAACCCGTTACGTTCGACTTTAAATATACTAATGTTGGAGAAGAGCCTTTAATTATTACTAAAGCTGAAGCAAGCTGTGGATGTACTGTTCCAAAATATACCACTACGCCTATTAAAAAGGGTGAATCTGGTGTAATTTCGGTTACTTTCAATGCTGCTGCTGGTCCATCTCCTTTTTCAAAAGCCGTAACCATTACTTCGAATGCTAAAACGCCAATTAAGGTACTTTACATAAAAGGCGAAACAGTAGCTGCAAGCTCAGCAAGTTCTAAGTAATATTTTTAATAATAGCATTTAAAGTCCCGGTTTTCACCGGGACTTTTTTATTTTTGTACCATGCCAAAAATTTCACAAAAAGGTTTGCAGATGCCTGCATCACCAATCAGAAAATTAACCCCATTTGCTGATCAAGCAAAACAAAATGGTAAAAAAGTTTTCCACCTAAATATAGGTCAGCCTGATATTGAAACTCCGGAAGGGATGTTGAATGCAATCAAAAACATTGATTTTAATGTTTGGGCATATACACCTTCTGAAGGTACTTTAGCTTACCGTTTAAAATTAACTGAATACTATAACAAACTGGGCTACAACATTAAGCCTGAAAATATTCTGGTAACCGTTGGTGGCTCTGAAGCCATCACCATTGCCATGCAAACTTGCGTAAATGAGGGTGATGAGATCATTATACCGGAGCCGTTTTATGCCAACTATAACGGTTTTGCATGCATGAGCAACGTAGTCGTTAAACCAATTTTATCTTACATCGAAAATGGTTTCGCCCTACCCCCAATTGCTGAATTTGAAAAGTTAATCACAGAGAAAACTAAGGCCATCATTATTTGCAACCCAAATAATCCGACAGGCTATTTATATTCGAAAGAAGAGCTGGAAGCTTTAAAAACACTTTGTGTTAAGTACGATTTGTTTTTATTTTCAGATGAAGCGTACCGCGAATTTTGTTACGATGGGCGTGAGTTTATTTCTCCGATGCATTTAGATGGATTAGATGAGCATGTGGTAATTATGGATACTGTTTCTAAGCGTTACAGTGCCTGTGGTGCCCGTTTGGGATGTTTAATTACTAAAAACAAAGAAGTTATTGCTTCAGGATTAAAATTTGCTCAAGCCAGACTTAGTCCGGGTATGGTTGAACAAATTGCCGGAGCTGCAGCTGTTGATACACCAGATAGCTATTTCGAAAAAGTAAATACTGAATATACTTTACGCAGAGATACCTTAGTGAGCAGATTAAACAATATTGAAGGTGTATTTTGCCCGAACCCTGGAGGTGCCTTTTATGTGGTTGCGAAATTCCCTATTGATGATGCTGACAAATTCTGTCAATGGATTTTAGAAGATTTTAGCCATGAAAACCAAACGGTAATGATGGCACCAGCGACCGGATTTTATTCAACCAAAGGATCAGGAAAAAATGAAGTAAGAATGGCTTACGTATTGAATACGGAGGAATTGAATAAAGCTATGGATTGCTTGGAAATTGCGCTTCAACAATATCCCGGAAGAATGATATAATTCTAAGAAAAAAATAGAAAGGCTCGCAACTCAATTGTTGTGAGCCTTTTTTATGAATATACTATGCTGCGATGGATGTCTGCATAAAATTCATTGACCTCAAGTCCATCTATTTTACCCCTTTTTATAGATAAACGATTACTTTTATTTGTTGCACTGAATCTGACCAGACATGATAGGCGATATTGAATTGTGATGACAAATATCAAAATAATGATTATTTGTAAGCGTAGGTAGTCAAATAAACACTAATAATACTACCAAAATAGTAGCTTTACTATATGAATCAAGATAGACGAATTTCAGCACATATTATGGGGATGGATGATTACGAAATCAGAATGATTGAACTGATTGCAGATGGGTTTACGCATATTGAGATTAGTGAAAAACTCAATCTGAAAACAAGTAAGGTTTTAAACCTCAGAAAAAACCTCATTAGCAAAACGCGGACAAAAAACATTGCTTCACTGGTTTCATTTGCATACAAATATGGAATACTGAAAGTATAGAAATAATTTCGCCTGAATTGTAGTTATTTACGAAGACCTAAATGTTAGAGATGATCAAATAGATTGTATTGCCGATCATTAAAAACAAAAGATTTGTAGGAAATAACGCAAATCAATCAATCTCTCATCGAGTGCGATAAAATAAATACCATTTCTTAACGTGCCAGACCAGATAATAATAGTATTCTAACCAATCCCGATACCTAAACCTTATAGTCCAAAAAGGCCATTTATAATAAAAGCAGATCTGACAACCTTTAGGGAATTTTAAATCCCTAATTGATGTACGCTCACACAATCAAATTATTTATCATGCTCATGACTGTTTCAGTATTTGCCTTTGGCCAGCAAATTTATCAGTCGGGCAAATATCCTCGTCAATCTATTCGACCCGGCAGCCAGGTAATCAAAGGTAAGCTGATCGACAAATTTGTAAACAAAGGTTATTTCTGGTATAGCATTCTCAATCACGATAAGATCTATAAAATTAGTGTTATGAAGTCAGCGTTTGACAGTGCTGACGTACATAGCAATGTTGCTATCTTTAATTGCTTCCCGATATCCAGTAGAAAATGGAAGTGTGAACCTGCAAAAAAGAAATCTACATTTATGCAACGGAACGTTTTCTATGCTAATGCTCTGGAAAAATAGCGGACCAAGAAACTTCGCTGGAAGCCTTTCATGTGGATTCGCTATTCTATCACCTTTCGTTAAATTGGGTACGAAATTATAACAGGTGCTTACCCAAGTATGATGCCTTATTGCAGACCTTAATTGCCTCCGAAATATGCCTGCAGCGAGCTTTTTTTGTTCCTACTTCACCAAACGTAACATTCCATTACTAGGTTTATAATAAAAAGTGGCTGCAAAGTCCATTGCAACCGCTTTTTAACAAAACGAAAAAGTATAATCGGATATACAGTGCTAAAGCTAGCTATTCACTATAAACTCAAGTTTAATGTGACATTAAATAATCTTCTCTCCTGCTACAGCAAACGCCAATTAGTTTGCCAATATTTTATATGTTTTGCGCTGGTTAAAAACTTTCCCATACATGTTGGTTGCCTTTACTTCAATAAGGTGCTCTCCTACCGTCAAATTCATAGGGATGGCTGCTCTCCACAGGTGTTTGCATTCCGCGGCAGTACTAGGTCTTCTGCCGGTAAGTAAGGTTTCCGTGTTGTCCCACTTGTGCAGGGTGGAAAGAAAATTCGGATCTTGCTCCAACACATAACTCATTTTCTTCCATTTACCATTGTCTATTCTAAAAAGCACCTCATCTTCCTCCCTACCCATAAAAAAGTTGGCATAAATTCCTGCTGAAGTTTTTTTGTCTTTTTCCAGCACTTTGGGTGCATAGATTTCAATCTGGTAATCTTTCGCTTTACCCGCAACTTTGTAATCAACGTTATATTTATTTCCATTGAAATTTATAAAGGCATAACCTTTTGGCGTACCATCGCTCATGGTAGAAACGGGAACGCCTATTTCATTAAGTTCTCCAGAATACCAGTTGCCTGAGGTGGTGCCCACATTGTAGTGGTGATGAGCTTTGGCTTGTTTCCAGCCATCTTTTTGAGTAAAAAACATTTGTTTTTGGTTATGGGTATGAGCCGACATAGATAAGGTATTCGGGAAATCGCTCATCAAATTGAAAAGCTCTATTCTGTCAGCCTCCCTGAAAGCGTCATTTTCGCCAGCAAAACCAATTGGAATATGAAAAGCAATCACGATCAGTCTATCTTTTGGAACAAATTTTAAATCATTTCGAACAAAGTCTAATTGATCTTTCCTTAAGCCACCCCAATACGATTTTCCACCTCTGGGATCGGGATAAATGATGTCATCAAGTACAATAAAATGAACATCTGCATAATTGAAAGCATAATCTGCCGGACCAAAGTGTGCCTCATAAGATTCATCTGAATATTGATCTTCCTTTACATCAAAATTGATATCATGATTACCCATGAGGTTATACCAGGGAATACCGATCTTTTTTACAGCTTTAATATATGGAGTAAATAATGATGGATCGTTTCCAACCAAATCGCCCATACTTAACCCGAATTGAACATTTTTTATATTTTCTACCTCAGCAACTACGCCTTTTGCAAAATAATCGATCTCCGTTAGGTTATACGCTTGTGGGTCGCCAAAGATCAATGCTGTAAAATTTGGATCTTCCTGAGATGATGTGAGCAGAAAGTTAACTGATTTAGGCAGCTCACCTGTTGGCGACACCCCTTTATACTTCAAAACCGGGGAACCCTTTGGTTTGTGATTATAAAAAAATTGAGGCAACCGGTCATCATTTACCGGCACTTTATAGTCCTTGGGTTTAATGACTGAAATGATTTGATCATCGCTGATGGGAAGTTCATACCTGCCCTTCTCATCAGTTTGCACCACTTCCACGCCATTTGTTACAGAAATTCTGGATAATCCTTTTTCTGACCGATCATGCTTTCCGTTTTTATTTGCATCGTGATACACATAACCTGTTACCTTTTGCTGTGCGAAAACACTCAACGAGAAGATCATCCCCGCTCCAAGTAAAATTATATTTTTCATTGTAAACTGTTATTGAAATTATAGCACCTGAAATTCAATTCAAAAAAAAGCTGCCCCAATTGAGGCAGCTTGAATATTTAGTTAATTACCCTTGTTGCACCGGTCATTTCCTGAATCACGGCGAGCGGTGATGTTTTAGGAACGGCCACCGTTTTGTGGCTGCGCTTGGTGGTCCAGGTTTTGGTTGTGGCATTATAAACACCACCTAAATAACTAAACTGGGCGGCTTCCGGATTGGCGCCAACCTTATCGGTATTGGTGCCCTGACGGTAAAAAGGCTGGAAACTTGTTCCATTATTTCTTTTGTAAAAATCGTTGTCAACAATGGCATAACCTACTCCGCTTGCAAATGCATTTCCTGTTCCTGCATAAAATGCAACATCAGATGGGACAGTATTCAAACCAACATTAGTTGTTGCGAAAACGGCCATTCCGGCTGCATTACCACTGTTGGCCAGTAAGTTTGCAGTAACATCACCCACGCCATCATCGCCAGGCAGGTTGTTATACAACTTGCTAACCACCCAGTTTGCCTGGCTAATATCTGTTGAGTTTGTGCCACCAATTACCTTATATCCGCCTACATAAAAGAATGTACCTTTTGCAACAGTTCCTCTGGTGATATTGAATTTATAGGTACGTAAACCGCCCGTAGCCCAACCGCCTGTTGGTGCACCTGTTGGTGTAGAAGCACCAGCATTGTTGGTGGTAAAAACACTAAACGAGGTTCTTCTAAAGTCGAGATCCTGTGTTGCCATTAATTGAATGTATTCATAGTTGGCATCCGTTCCATCTGGGTCTGCAAAATAACCAGTGATAATTGCAGGATTTGGACCAAGAGGAATTGAAGGATCTACAACAATACTTGTCGCCATAAAATCAGACTTAATTCGAGGCCAAATTTGCGGTACGCCAGTGACAGAAGGAATAACTAAACCCATTACATTTGCCGAATACGGGAGGAATTCAGTTTTAAAAGTGGCGGTACTATTCACATTCATCTGAATATCGCCCGATCCTTCATTGAAAGTTTTAACACCTTCAATGCGCTCTACGCCAATATTTGGTTCGAAGTTCGAATTATAAACAACACCAAATAAACCCTCAAAATTTTCAGGTTTAGCTAACATGGTTACAGCAGATACCGGAGTCATGATCACATTAATACCACTGGCTACTTTTTCGACGTTTGAGGCTGGGATCCCCGTAATTTGAAGTATGCCGTTTATCCTTTTGAGTACACCACCCTCAATTCTGATGTGTACCGAATCACCCGGAAGATAATTTGCAGCCGCAGCGCCAATATTAATGGCCATTCCCCGCAACGAATCGATGGTTGCACTTACTTTTCTTGAATTTTGGACAAAAAGTAATCCTTCTGGTAAGTTTTTGCCAGTGTGATCTGAGGTAACCTGACCAGCAATGACTGTTGCTTCTCTCATTACTTCCTTAGTCAGGGTAACATCGCTCCCTTTATAAAGCTTGCGAATATCCAAATTTGACATAAATGGACTCGGTGTACTGATCACAAACTGGTGATCTTGTTTACTGCAGGCCGCCAGAATTAATAGCAATGCGCCTGTAAAAAGTAAATTTATTTTGAAGATCTTTTTCATATCTGATAAAATTGAGCTTAAGGTCTTTGCCACCAAACTAATGTATTAATGTCGTCAGCGCCTTGGGCAGCCACAGCGTTTCTGTAACTCGTAGGGTTGGTAGATTGTGTAATTAATGGATAATTTAATCTGGCTGGCATCCGGCCGCCGTTTACCAAACCAGGACCTTTTGGAAGAATCGGGTGCCCTGTGCGTCTGTATTCAAACCATTGTTGGAAATCGACCAGAAACATTGCATAATACTTTTGTACCAGAATAGATTCCATCTGGCTTTTGCTACCAAAAGCAGTGGCGTCTAATGGTAAAGAAGCATCCCAGGTTAAGCCAGCAGTATTTATATAATTCTGAAAATTAGCGTCTGTAGGATTGGTAATGTACGCAGGCATCCAATAATTAATGGCATCGGCCATTCCTTTATAGTAGTAGTTTTGAACCGGACCTGAAATCCATCCTTTAGCCGCAGCTTCAGCTTTTATAAAAGCAACCTCGGCACTGTTCATGATAATGCCCGTGTTTACGTCGGTTTGTAAGGTTAATTTGTTTTCCGTATCTGAGTTAAAATGCGTTTGTTGCACCACTCCAGATCCTGGAGAATAACCACTTGAAACGCCAACCCAGCCATCAGGCCCTCTATCAAGCCCGAACCTTGGTACGCTTGCCGTACCTAAAGCCGGATCTACACGAGGATCATCCCAGTTTACCAGTTTCCCCAAGAAGAAATCGCAAACTGGCATATTTCTAAAATCAACGGCCCTGATATTTACCATAAATGGGGAAGAAAATACAGCCGTACTACTGTTTGTTCCGTTCCATAAAATTCTGGCAGTATGGGAATTATTTTCCATTACCGGATATTCTGCAGGTGCAGTATCTATCAACTGTTTAATCTTAGCGATGGTAGTTGCCGAAACTTCAGCCTTACCAGCTACTCGTAATAACAACCTTAAGTACAAAGAATTACCAAAACGTCTCCATTTAGAAACATCTCCTTTAAAAACAGGATCACTGGTCGGCACAATGGCAGTACCTTCTTTCAAAAGTTGATTGGCCTGCTCCAGTTTCAGAAACATATCTTCATAAATTGCCCGTTGTTTATCAAATGCGGGCTCCATGATATCTGCCTTGCCAGAATTTGCATCCGAATAAGGCACATCACCGTAGGTATCAGTAAGTAAAGAATAAACCCAACTTTGCGTAATCAGGGATATGGCCTGATAGGATTTATTTAAAGATTCTGGCCTGCTGGCGATGGTATAAATGTCTCTTAAATCCGTCAGGTTGGTGTACCAGTTATTCCAGGTATAATCGGCCTGATTTCTTCGTACATCATAGCGAAATACCCTGCCTTCAGAATCGTTGATTTCAACCGTTACCTGCATTAGCTGGTTGTTGAAATTCCAGTTGCGTACCATGTTGGCGTTTAGCACGTTAACCAATGCAGGTGTAAGCAACTGGTGTGCTTCAGCAGTTCTTCTGCCAATTGGGTCTGTGTTTACCGCTGTGAAATCCTTTGTACACGATACTATGGATAAGCAAAGGAAGGTTAACAAAAAGTAGAATATATTTTTATTATTTTTCATGATATCTATAAATTAAAGGCCTACAACTAAACGGGCACCATAAGTTCTGGTAGAAGGTAACTGACCCACTTCAAATCCCTGTACGATATCGGAACCAGCAAGTGTTCCAAATTCCGGATCGAAGGCTGGCCACTCAGACCAGATGAATAAGTTACGGCCGTAAACACCTAATGATAATTTGTTCAGGCCTAATTTTTTAGTGAATTTGCTGGCGAATGTGTAGGTAAGGTTAGCTTCTCTGAATTTCAAATAATCCGTTTTGAAAATACTGCCCTCTGCCTGGCCACTTCCATAAAGCGACTCGTAATATGCCGCAATATCAGTGGCGATCACGTCGTTCTTACGGTAAGTGCCATCAGCATTTTGCAGCACGCCGTCGCCAATTACACCATTATATCGGCCTGGAACGGTAATGGCATGTTTCCCTAATGAGGCCATTCTCGAGAAAGTTAAGGAGTGACCAACAGCGCCAAATTGCGCATCGAATAAAGCAGAAAGGCTAAATTGTTTATACGTTACCCCTGTTCCAAAACTAAACCTGAACTGCGGAGTGGTATTGCCTAAATAAATTAAATCAGGGTTTTCTAAAGCTACGCCAGTACTTGGGTTGTAAATAATTTGTCCATCAGGTGCACGCAGGTAACCCCTCCCGTAAATATCGCCCATGCTTCCACCAACGTTAGCCACTACCTGGCCGCTACCCAAGGCACCTGTTCTCAATACCAAAGAACTATCCGCTAACTCTTTAATTTTGTTTCTGTTCGCGGTAAAAGTTCCATTCAGTGTCCATTTGAAGTTTTTAGTTTGAACGGGTGTACCATTTACAGCTAACTCAATTCCTTTATTATCTACACGCCCAATATTTACTACCTGAACATTGTAACCAGTTGATTTATCTACAATTCTATTCAGAATTTGATTTTTGGTGTTTCCGGAGTATACTGCAAGATCGAAGTTTAATCTGTTTTTAAACAACCTTAAGTCTAATCCCAATTCTACCGTAGTTGTTATTAGAGGTTTTAAATTCGGATTTGGTAAAATTCTGGTATTGTTCAATGCGCCATCAGGATAAATTCCATCGGCTGCCGAAAGGTAAGTGTACTCTGTTCGGAAAGGTGTTGTACTTCCGCTACCTACCTGAGCAATCGAACCTCTTAATTTAGCATAGCTGATGGATGCTGGAAGTTTCCAGAAATCTGATGCAATAAAGGCCAAACTCGCCGACGGGTAAAAAAAGCCAACATTATCGGTTCTGGTAATGGTTGCCAGGGTACTGTTCCAATCCTGGCGAGCTGTAATATCTAAATAAAGATAATTTTTGTAGGCCAGTGATCCTGTTCCATAAAAACTGTTGATTCTGTACCTGGCCGTATCTGGGGCATAAACTAATGGGCTTCTATTATTATTCAAATCATAAACTCCTGGAATAATTAACCCATCGGCACGTGTTTCTAACCTGTTATAACTGTTACGCAACTGGCTTCCGCCCACGGTTGCCGTAACTTGGAAATCTTTACCAATTTTTTTATTGTATCTCAACATGAAATCAGCACTGATTTCATATGAGCGGATGTTAGCCAACCTGAATGAACCTTGCGCAAATTTATTTCCCGAAGCATCCCAGGGGCGTTTCGTTTCACGTACATCATTGTTTAAATCACCAGATGCCCTTACCATTAAACTTAAATCAGAAGTGATTTTGTAGTTTGCCGATAAACTTCCTAAAAACCCATTTCTTCGCTGCCCGTTCAAATATTGCTCTGAAATTGCATAAGGACTTTCTGGATTGGTTGTCGTAATATTTTGGAATTGTAGTAGTTCTCTTCCCGGAGCCCAATAATCCCTGTACCAATCTACGTTTACGTTTGGCTGCGCAAACATAAACCAATACATCAGCGACTGATTACCGTAACCTGTGGCCGGTAAGTTATCACTATGCCGGTTGCTATATTGTCCTTTAAAGTTGATGGTTAGTTTTTTAGCGATTGTGGTATTAGCATTCAAGGCTACCGTTGTCCTTTCCAAACCTGTATTGGGTACAATCCACTCATTGTTTCCGTGGCTGGCCGATAGGCGCAAACCAACACCCTTGTAGGTTCCATCTAAGCTTAATGAGTTGCTCGACTCGAACCCCGTTGTAAAAAAAGCATCAACCGGATCTTCGTAAGCCACCCACGGTGTACGCTCAACACCTCTTGCTTTGGTAGCAGGATCATACTGATAGTAATAACTTCCTAAAGAAAAAGGCGGACCCCAGGTAGAACTTGTTGCATTTGTACTTGGTCCATCAGGACTGGTACCATAAGAGAAATATGAATTGCCATAAACTCCTGCGCCAAATTCCTGTTGCCTGTCCGGACCAGTGTTTACCTCTTCCCAAGCACTATTTGAGGTAAAGGTAATGCCCAATTTTTTTCTATTTAGCGTTGCTGATTTAGTAGTGATAATGATGGCGCCATTCGCTCCTCGCTGACCATACAAAGCCGAAGCTGCAGGTCCTTTTAATACTGTAACGTTTTCAATATCATCTGGATTTAAATCGTTCAATCCGCTGCCAAAATCGGCAGGCATAATATCGCCCGAAGTACCATACACGCCACCGCCAGTTGGGCTGCTGCGTCGGGCACTACTGCTCGCCACCACACCATCTATAACAATTAAGGCCTCATTATCGCCTGTAAGGTTATTTTCTCCACGTAAAATAATTTTGTTCGAGCCAGCAGGACCACTATTACGAACTAAATTTAAACCAGCAACCTTACCCGAAAGGGCTTCAGTCCAGTTACTGGCTACAGCATTGGTAAGTGCCGTGCTGTCTACCACAGTAGCCGCGTATCCAAGTGAACGTTCTTCTCTTTTGATACCTAAAGCGGTTACCACAACCTCATTTAAGGTGTTATTTCCTGATTTTAAACGAATGTTTAGGGTACCTGTATTTTGCGTTACCTGGCGTTTAATTACCGTATAACCCAACATACTGAAATTTAACTCAGTTCCTAAAGGCACGCTGATGGCATACTCCCCATCGTTATTGGTAATACCAAACACCCTTTTGTTTCCATCCATTATGGTTACTCCAGGTAATGGCAAATTATCGGCGTCATCAACCACTTTGCCTTTAATTGTAACATTTTGTTGGGTTTGGTAATTTGAGATTAGTTTTCCACCAGCAACTAGGGTAAAAGGCTGGGCAAAAAAAAGCATGATCACACCGCTCACTGCAATCAACCGCAGTTTAACATATTGGTGTTTCCTACACTTTTCATGTAAATTTTTCATCATCAGTTTGTGTTTTAATTAGTTATCCTTTCCTTGCCGCAAAGGTTAACTTTTAAGATCAAGAAAATGTTAATTCAAGATTAACACAAACACAAAACCACGGCGCCCTTAAAAACACCGGATCACAACATTAAAACACTGTTATGTAGGTAATTAACAAATTCATCTAAGCAGGACAGAATTTTGAAAAGTATAACTGCAACGAATATTTTAGAAAAATTTAACCTAAGGTTAATTTTAGCAGTGATTACAAAAAATCAAAAGGTTGTTTAATAATACTACCCATCGAAGCACCACCCCTACCAACTTAAATTGCTTTCTGAACCCTTAACTAATATGACAATAAATCAAACCATTCCATTTGCAAAAAATACCAGATGAATACAAACTATCTGTTATAAATAATGTATAGTATAAAGCTGCCGTTTAACTGTACCATTAAGCTATTAAATGATTTCTATTGGATCGCTTGTTTGGCTAACAAACTGTTTTTTTAAGATTGCCGATTTTTATTATGACGATATTACTTGTGTCAGGTCCTGGCATATCACTTAAAGAACCATTTAATAGTGGCATAGAAGCTTTTATGGTGTCTTTTGCAAACCAATTAATTAAAGCAGGCCATGTTGTGGATGTTATTGCTGCTGAAGCGGATGCTAATTCTAGATTTACACTGATCAACCCATTTACTGAATCAACATCTGATAGCCCAAACGCTGTCGATTGTACTAAAGAAGAGCGACAATTTGCAGCGCTGCAAATTGATCGATATGATCTCATCCATTACAATATGTTTTATCCGCATTTGCTGAAAGCAGGTCAGGATTTTGATAAGCTATCATTCATTACGTTGCATTCACCAGCCGATGAAACTCGGGTGTCGACATACAAGCAACTTTCCAGCGATGGCAAATTAAAATTCGTAGCCATATCTAAAAGAATTAAGTTTCAATGGGATGAAGCATTAGATCAAGATATTCCATTGATTAATAATGGCATTAACATGGATATTTGGCCGGCAAAAACTTCAGGAAAACGTGAATATCTACTATGGTCGGCAAGAATTAATCAAAAGAAAAATGTAGCTGACGCCATTAAACTGGCAAAACACATGCAGTTACCGCTCAAAATCGCTGGCAGAATTGTAGATCAATCTTATTTTGACGATCAGGTTAAGCCCCATCTCAACGGCCAAATTGAGTATGTTGGGCACCTGACACAATCCGAACTTAGCAAATTAAGTCAACAGGCAGCGGCGTATCTCGCTACGGCAACCTGGCAAGAACCTTTTGGATTAGCTGCCCTGGAAATGTTGGCCAGCGGCATACCTGTTGTTGGATATAGTACAGCTGTTCCACCAGATTGGTCAGATGAAAGCGTATTGATAACCGACTCCTTGCAGTGGCAAGACTTGGTGAAATTGGTAGAAGAAAGTTACAGCATCAGCGCCGACACTTGCAGAAAGTTCGCTTCCTCCATGAGTATTCAGCAAATGACTGCAAGTTACCTTAAACTATACCGCGAAGTGCTGTCGCAGGAAATCAGTGGAGAACAGAGGACGTTAACGGCAGCGCAATCTAAACCTCAAACATTATAGCAATTACCAATATATGAAGATTGCTGTGATAGCCAAAACAAGACTTCCTGTAGCTGAGCCATTTCGTGGCGGGCTTGAAGCATTTACCCATTCCTTGTGCGAAGAATATATCAGGCAGGGCCACACCATTACGTTATACGCCCATGCGAATAGTGATCCAAAACTTCATATTAAGGGATTTTACGGTGATGAGCATCGGGAAGATAAACATTATGAAATCTATGAGCAGGATGAATACCTTTCGATATTGAAGAATATTGAAGAAAATGAATTTGATCTTGTTCACAACAACTCGACGCATGAGCTTCCAATATTCTGGGGTGTAAAGGCATCAATCCCAGTAATTACGACATTACACACGCCGCCGATTAGCAAATTAAAAGCGGCAATAAAGATTTGTTCCGGTTCTGAAAACCTTCATTTCGTCATGCCTTCGAAATCATTTGAGGCAACCTGGCGGCCATACCTGGATAAGCGTGCAAAAATTATTTACAATGGCGTTGATTTAGCGAAGTGGCCAATGATTCGAAACCGCCAGGAATATTTGTTCTGGTTTGGAAGAATTGTCCATGCTAAGGGACTAGATATTGTGCTGGATGCAGCACATGAAATGGATATGCCTTTAATGTTTGCCGGGCCACTTGATGATCAAAAGTATTTTGATGAACAGATCAAACCGAGGTTGTGTGAAAACGACACCTACCTTGGCCATTTAAACCAGTCCGACATCCATGCGCACATGAGCGGCGCAGCGGTAGTGGTAAACGCTGTTCGCTGGGAAGAACCTTTTGGCCTCACCAACATCGAAGCAATGTCTTCGGGTGTACCGGTTGCCGGCTTTAACCGGGGCGCTTTTCCCGAATTAATCGACATACACAGCGGCGTGATTTCAGACCAAAGAAATGTGCAATCACTTGTTAAAGCAATAAAATCTGCAATACCGCTTGAAAGCCATAAGGTTCGTTTGCATGCCGAAAAGTTTTCTTTAACGGCAATGGTTAAACAATACATTCACTACTTCGAGGAACTGATATGAGAATACTCTTAGTTGCCGGACCGTTTATTTCCCTTCGTGAACCCTATAATGGAGGCACTGAAGCCTTTGTTGTTGCGCATGCAAATCAATTGGTACGATTGGGACACACTGTTGATGTGATTGCAAAAGATGCTGATGAGAAAAATCTCTTTCAAGTGATTGAATTCCCGGAAAGTCCTCTGAGCATGAAAGATGATGCATACCGGCCCTGCCCCGAGTGGCTTGGACAACAACACTATCAAAGTTTACAGTTTGGAATGCTGGACGTGAGTAAGTATGATATTATTCACTACAACTCATTTATACCGGAAATCTATGCCGTTGGCGCCCTGCTCAACATCCCCAGCGTATTAACTTTACATTTGCCACCAACGGAAAAATTTGAACTGGTGTACAAATTTTTCTTAAAACATGCACCAGCCTTGCCTATTGGCATTTCTGAACGAATGAGCAAAGGATGGGCATCATCATTAGGCAAAGAGGTAGAGGTAATTTTAAATGGAATTGTGCTTCAGCAGTGGAAATTGTATCATCGAAATAACGATGGCTACCTCTTGTGGAGCGGAAGAATCACCAAAGAAAAAAACGTTGAAGCCGCAATTCACCTGGCTAACCACCTAAAGCGACCACTTAAAATCATCGGCCCGATATTCGATCAGCAGTATTTCAGCATCCATGTAGAGCCAAAGCTTAGCGAAAGAATTCAGTACATCTCCCATGTAAATCAGCAGCAGTTAAACGACCTGGCCGGAGGTGCTTCAGCTTATCTGGCTACTGCCCTGTGGGAAGAGCCTTTTGGCCTGAGCACTTTAGAAATGCTGGCATGTGGCCTGCCCGTTGTAGGGTTTTATACCGCTATCCCTCCTGAATTAAGAGATGAGCAGGTAGCTATTGCGGTTGATTCAGATGACTGGAAGGATTTAATCAAGCCCTTAGAGAAAGTTGGGGCTGCAACACCGCAGAACTGTAGAGACTTCGCCAATTCCTTCGACATGCAAAAAACTTCGGAAGCTTATGTTAAGGTTTATCAATGGTTATCAAAAACACTACGCCATGAATAAACCAGTAATATTCTATTTTGTACATGCGCATGGCAATGGTCATCAGGCAACGTTCAGTATGCTGTATCCAGAATTGTCAGCCTTTTTTGAGGTGATTGCAATTACTACGCATTCAGGTATCACCAACAATTTACAAAATAAACACCAGGTACAAGTCATTGAATTGCCGCCAAAGTATCCAGCCGACTACGAAATCCCTGTACACACCTATTCAAAAGCTTTTGAAGTTACGCCTTATGCCCAGGAGCCTGCAGAGCGAACAAAATCATTGGCTGAAGCAATATTGCGCCATCAACCAAAAGCATTTTATTGCGATGGCGTTCCTGAACTGGCGGTTATGGTTCGGGGAATGGGTGTACCAGTTGTTTTGGTTCACTTGCCTGGAAATACTTCGAACGACCCCACCCAGGTATTTGCACATGAGCTAGCTGACCATATCATCGCTCATTTTCCTCTTATACTTGAACAACCCGACTACAAATATTCATTTAAAACTTTTTACAGTGGATATATGTCAAAATACGATTGCGGCAAATCCGATCCAGATACTTCTGAAAATATCCATCAGGTTTCCATATTGTTAGGCTATGATAATTACGATCAGGCCGTGGTTACAAAAATGACGGAGGACCCGGACACACACTTCACCATTATTGGAAATAAGCAATATTACGATCTCGGTAAAAACTGCAACCAGCTTGGACTGGTGAAGGATATCAGTCAGGCCATAACAGGTAATATTGTGATCTCAGCAGCCGGGCAAAATACCGTCGCAGAACTATTATCAATGAATAAACGATTGATCCTGCTTCCTGAACCCAGGCCCTATGAGGAGCAAGAGGTGCATGCTCAAATGTTATCTGATCAGAAAATCGCCCTTTTAGGCGAGGAAAACTTTAGCGCTGCGCAATGGCAAATGCTACTCCATCAAACGAAAGCATTTACTCCAGCTTATAAAAATTTAGTAAACGTTGCTGCAGCGGCAGGTGTAGCACAAAAAATGCAGGAATGGTATGGTTGAATTTAGTATTGTAACTATTGTAAAAGGAAGAAGAAAGCAATTGGCTAATCTGCTTGAATCTATACGGTTATCGGTTGTGCTTCCATTCGATGTTCAGGTGGTTTGCATGGATGATCTGGAAGAATTGCCTATAACGGATGGTTTGACTGTAAACTTTCATAGGATCAAAGAAACGCATGAATTGCCATTGGCTGCCGCAAGAAATGTCGGAATATATGCGACTAAAACCACCAACATTATATTTATCGATGTGGATTGCATTGTTTCGCCAACGCTATTTTCAAATTTGCTGGAAGATTTATCTGCAGAAAATATCGTGACGGCCTACCCGCTTTATCTGCCCATGCTTCCAGATTCAGGTAATTACACTGACCTGAAGCGCCAGGCAGTGGCACACCCCAGCAGGGAAGCAATACCGAGCGGCGAGCCTGTTGAACATTTACAATTCTGGTCTTTAATTTTTGCGATTCAAAAAACAACATTCGAAAAAATTGGTGGCTTTGACGAATCCTTTACAGGTTATGGTGCAGAGGATACAGATTTCGCGATGATGTTTCATCAGGCTCATATTGACCTGATCTTCGTTCGGGATTATATCCTCCACCAATATCACGAAAAATACGATCCACCATTAAATTATTTTGAGTCGATTATCGAAAACGCATTCCGTTACCAGCAAAAATGGAAGGTTCTACCTATGCAACGTTGGCTGAAAGCATTTGAGCAAATGGGCTTAATAAAAATTGACGCTACCAATTGCATTACGGTGCTTAAAAAACCTTCCGCCAGGCAAATAGAAAGTGCTATTTCCCAGCATCCGTATTGATTGTTATTGCGCTTTCTGTTTAATAAAATTGAACTGAAAAATCACCTCATAATCAGCAGTTGTAAATGGGATTCGTTATCGAAAAACTTTTAAGGCTTACTTATTTGCCAGGCATCTGAGCCTGTTTTCTGATAGTCTTCTTCAGCATCAATTTCAGCCATGTCAGATATTTGTTGTTCCAGTTTATTAAAGTTTAACAGGCGTAAAAGAAAAGCACTCATTAACATCATCAAAGCAAACAACGCAAAAGACACTTCCCAGCTGAAAAAAGATTTCACAGGCGCAATCAGGGAAGCACCAACCATTGAGCCTAATGCGCCAATCGTCATATAAAACGTAAACTGACTCGCTGAAACCTTTTTCGAACAGCACTGCATCGCAATTGCAAATACTCCGATTTTAGCAAAGGCATTTACCCATCTGTAAATGATGATAAAGCTGTATAGAAATGGAACATTGGTCCAATATTCACTTAGAAATACAAGCAATAACGTTTCAAAGAAAATGAAAAATAAATAAGTATAGATCATTCGCTTCTTTCCAAATTTATCTATCAACCAGCCGCCAACCAACATGCCTAATATGCCACCAGTAAGGTCTGCGATGGAAAAGACATGGGAATAATATACATTCGTCCAACCACTTACCTTAACGGCAAAGATGGGAAGTAACTTCTCAAAATAATTGTAAGCGCCCTGAGAGGTAAAAAGCAAAAGACCAAGCAAAAAAGAGTTTTTCAGACTGAAAGCCATATACAATGACTTAACCATCGCCGCCCAGCTATTGATCTGCAGTTTCTCATTGTCTTCATCAGGTGCGCCTGAACTCCATGGGAAAATCCGTTCGGAACTTCGCTCCCGCAATAATAAGGGTACAAAGATGATCAGGCCAATCAGTATCGCAATTACCAATACAGAAATTTTGAAGTTATAATCTGTGAGCAACCAGGTTCCAATGGTGAGTGCAAATGAACTTCCAATCATCCGGGATCCATTCATGTAGGCATTGGTTTTTGCCTGCTCTTCTGCTGGAACGGTATCTACGGCCAACCCGTCAGTAGCCGCATCTTGCGAGGCGCCGAAGATTGAAACGATAAAGCCGCCAATAACCAGCAAATGAACATTATTGAGTGGATCTGGTACAAAAGCAAAGCCAACCATACTCAAAAATAATCCCGTCTGGCAAATAATTACCCAGGGTCTTTTACGTCCCATTGGTAAATAAGTGTAACGATCCATTAATGGCGCAACGAAAAATTTAAAGGTCCATGGGAAGGCACATGCCACATCGAAACTACCAATTTCGACGATGCTTTTATCGTTCATGGCCATCCAGGCTGGAATGCCTATAAACAACATACCCATTGGCAATCCCTCAGCAAAATAAAGGGCGATGAAATTAAAGTACCGCAACACCGCACTGTCAGCCAATGCTGGCAATTTTGTTTTTTTTACGATCTGCATTTAGTTGTAGATGGCTACTTTAGTGAACTGATCTGGCAAAGGTTTTGGAACATTGGGGTTGGTATTGATTTCTGTTTGCGGATAGATAAACCGATTGGGTTTTTTAGACCCTGTTTTTAAAGGCACTGGTAGTTCTACCACTGGCACCCCTGATGAAAGTCTGCGATAATCGTTAAAAACTTCATATTGCATCAATAACGTAATATACCGTTGAGCAATAATTTCGTACAGCAGTGCATACTGCACACTGCCCGATCCTGTTGGATTTGCCAAACCATTTCTATTAAAATCAGACAAGGTATAAGCGTCATATTTTCGCCCAGTGGCAGGCAAGGTTCTGCCATTGAAAACACCACTATTTAATCTGGAGCGTACGTTATTCAGCGCCGCTACAGCTTCATCCAACATACCCAGTCTGGCCTGAGATTCCGCCAGGATCAGTTGGTTTTCATAATAGGTCAAAATCGGGTGAGCGGCATTGGCCACAAAAGCGCCATCAACTGTGTTCGGATCAAGACTACCGGTAGCGGTAATCCCGGTTTTAAAGAAATAGTTATAAATGGCGGTTTCGTCGGTTTTTGTATTTAAAGAATTGATGCGGCTTTTAAGCAGAACCGGCAGATAAGCACCATCAAAACCAGTATCTCCGGTTCGGGAAACTGCAAAAAAATCGTAGTTCTGGTTCATGTCTACACCAATACTGTTTCCGTGAGGTACCAAAGCATCGCCTGCTGTACCGATTCCCAACCTGGCACTTTCTGCTGCAGCGGCATAATTTTTTAAGTGAAGATTCAACCTGGCTTTCAATGTATTTGCGGCTGCTTTCCACTTGGCAACATCCCCTTTATAAATAAAATCTTTTGTTGGAAAAGCTGAGCCAGAGCTAGCTGAAAGATTGCTGATGGCATCATCTAACACATTTAAAAGTGACTTGTAAACATCCTGCTGTGGATCAAAAACTGGTGTTGGAAATCTTTTACCATCAAATGCCTGGCTGTAAGGCACATCACCATACAGATCCGTAACTTTTTGAATGGCGAAAACTTCAAGAATCTGACCTATTCCTTTCCCCCACTTATTGCCTACAGAATCTGCTTTAAGCTGGATCAATCTTGCCTGACCGGCCACAGCATAAATCGTATTCCAGGAGAAGTTTTGGGAAGAAACAATATATTGAGAATAGCCAAGGTGGGCCCTGTTAAGTCCGTTAAGCTGACCCGACCACATGCTTGCAATCCGTACGTCAGTATCTTCATGTAATAGCGAAATGCCCAATAAGGTTCCACTAAAAAGCGTAGGCAGATCGATATTTGTGACTGCATTCGGGTTGTTATTGATATCGGGTTGATCAAATAACTTTTTGCAACCACTAATGGCAATGGTACATCCCATTAAAAGTACATATAAAGTATTTCGTATATATTTCGTTGTCATAAAGGCTTTATTAGTTAGTATTTTACCTGAACTGAAAAGAGAAGAGATTTCGTGTTTGGATTGGTAAACCAATCCTGACCCCGGGCCAAACCTGCACCAGAGATATTAACCTCAGGGTCTGTACCAGTATATTTTGTCCATAAAACAAGATTTCTTCCGGTTACACTTAAATCAATGGAAGAAAGACTGGATAAAAACTTAATTGATTTCACATTAATTGAATATCTCAAGGTTGCTTCGCGAAGTCTTGTAGTACTGGCATCTTCTACAAATTGTTTATAAGAAGCTGAATTGGATGCCGATCCTCTTCCTTGCCACCAGGCCTGGTTAATTGCAACTGGTCCGGCGCCAAAGTCTTTAATCTGTCCCTGAAATGAAGTGCCTGCGGCGATTAAATTACCATTCACATCCTTTAATCCACCTAAAGGTGCAATAACGGTTTGCCCCTGGTCGGCATGGGTACCGATACTATAAAGCGAGCCTCTGGTTCCGTTGAAAAAATCGTTACCCGAGATGCGATCAAAAAGTACAAATAGCGATATATTTTTATAAGAAAAAGTACTTCCTAAACCTCCCTGCCATTTGGGATTGGGATTACCAATAATTTCATTGCTGATACCCGCCTGCGGAAAACCATTAACATCCAGAATATATTTTCCGTTACTGTCTTTTAAAAAATCTGTTGAATAAAATATCCCAAACGGCTGACCTGGAATGAGCGATGCATTCTGCATATAGCTATCCGGCAAAGTATAAACGGTGGCACCTGCCAAAGATTTTACCTCATTTCTGTTCATGGCAAAAGTTGCAGAGATATTCCAACGGAAGGCGCCAATTTTAATGGCATCTCCGTTTACATCTACCTCTAATCCTTTATTGGAAAGCACCGCAGCATTTGCATTTTTGATGGTAAAACCCGTCTCGCTAGGCACATTTAATGGTAGAATTACATCTTTGGTTTGATTGGTATAAGCAGTTGCGGAAACATTTAAGCGGTTATTAAACAATCGTAAATCTAAACCTATTTCACTTTCAGTTTTGCGTTCCGGGCGCAAGTTATCGTTGCCTTCGGTCAAACTTCTTACATAACCTCCGCCATACAGACTGCTCACCGAAGATAAACCACGGGTGAAGGTATCACCATAAATCGCAGGGCTAAAAGTGGTGAAATTAAGATATGGCTGAGGCTGAATTCCTACCTGTCCCCAACTTAGGCGAAGCTTAGCAAAATCAAGAAACGGTATATTATCCAGTCCTTTAATTTTGGTAAGCTGCCAGGCCAATGCTGCAGATGGGAAGAAAAAACTGCTGTTGGCATTGGTACCAAAGGTTGAAGCGCTTTCAGATCTTCCAGAAAGTGTTAAGAATAACATGTCATACGCCTCTACATCTGCCTGCAGGTAATAGGCATAAGTACGGATCAGCGAGCTATAGTTACTTGCAGAAAGGTTCGAATTCAATGCATTGGTTAATATATCTGGGGCTGTAGGTACAATTAGATTGGATATGGCGTCAGATTGTGTGGCTCTTCTTCTGCTGTTGTAATTAACACCAAGCAATAATGTACCGCCAAAATCTTCATTAAATTTTTTATTGGCTGCAGCAAAAAAATCCGTATTAAACTGTTTTTCCGAAATCTGGTTTTTAGATAAAAACCCATTCAAGAACAAGGCGGAATTTCTTGCAAAACGTTCCGTTCGATCATCTACATAATTGTCAATTCCCGAGCGACCGGTAATTGACAGCCATGAAAGCGGCGTTAAACCTAGTTCTACAACACCTGTCAAACGATCAACATTACTACTGTTGCGGTTGTTATTGATGTTCCATACCGGATTGGAATAAATGGTACTTAGATCTTTTCCAAGGGGATTACGGTAAGAAATGTGTGCATTCTGCAACACCTCATTAGCAACATTTGTATAAACTCCCTGGTATAATGCATTATTAAAATCTGCCGGCGTTCTGGTGGCGCCCAACAATAAACCATCTACATTATCACCTTCCTGTACCCTGAATGCCTTTGTTTTCGTATAGCCCAGGTTTACCGATGCTTTGATCCATGAATTGAATTTTGTAGCCGCATTCACTCGGGCCGTATTGCGGTCATACTCACTAAAAGCTTTGATGATTCCATCCTGACTGAGATTGGCATAACTGATAAAAAAATTCGACTTGGCATCTCCGCCACTTAGAGCAAGTGAATTGTCTAGGAAGTGACCAGTCTGAAAAATATCAGCGTACCTGTCAAATACCTCCCGTGAATTTTTTCCTCCATGTGGATTAGCAGCATTTCCAGCAGCAATGGCATACCTTCTTGTTCCATCCTGAAGCAAAGTATAGCCCTGATAACCGCTTGCGCCAGGGTTAGTGATGTAGTTATCAGCTCCGCCTGCCCGGCCTGAGATTAAATCGCCGAAACTCAGTTTATCGCCCTGATTGTAAAATCCAGATGTTCCCTGACCATATGTACTTTGAAGCTCAGGTAACTTATTCACCCTGTCGAGCGATAAGGTAGATTTGAAAGCAATGTTTACCTTTCCATCAGAATTTTTTCCCTTTTTAGTGGTGATGATGATTACTCCGTTTGCGGCCCTGGTTCCCCAAAGTGCCGCAGCTGATGCGCCCTTGAGTACTTCCATACTCTGGATATCTTCCGGATTGATGTCATTAATCCGGGATTGCTGGATAATCCCGTTACCTGCAGCAGTACCAGCATTATCGCTTGAATTACTTACCGGCATCCCGTCCACAATAAATAGCGGTTGGGCATTCCCGTTAATCGTATTCTGCCCCCTGATTTGTATATAACCACCCGAACCCGGATCGCCACCATTTCTGGTAATTAGAACTCCCGAAACTTTACTGCTGATACCTGTTAACAAAGTGGTTTCACCAGAACTGGCAATAGCTGCACCTTTCACCGTAGAAACTGAGGAGCCAAACTTATCCCGCTGGGTTTCTACACCAATGGCATTAATAATTATTTCTGATAATTGTCTAGAATCAGCTTTCAGTAATACATCAATGAAAGTTTTATCATTGATTGCTTCTTTATACGTTAGCATTCCAACTGCTGAAAATATGATTATACCTTCATTAGCAGCACCCGAAATTCGATAATAACCGTTCTTATCTGTTACAGTTATCAAATTGGTTCCCTGTATCTTTACCGTCACACCGGGTAGAACAAAATTGTTCTCTGATTCCTTAACGGTTCCTGATAGAATTCGAGTTTGGGCATAAAGTAAATTGGAAAGCAATAGAGTCAATAAAAATAAATAAAGTAATTTTTTATTCATAAGTAATTAGATAAGGCGCTGGAAGTACCTAAGTTTAAAATTTAAGGGATAAGGGCGGTTAAAAGGGATACAGATTAATACTAATAAAATTAGCCGATACCTCATACACATTTGCTAATTCGAACAAATTTAGCATTTTTTAAATATAAACGTTTAGTGCCAAAGCGGATAATCATACTCCAAATTTTACTAAAAGTGATGTTAAACTAGCGAATGGTAATCTTTATTGATCTAATTATAATAGTTTGGGCAACCTTGTATAAAAACATCCACGTTACACAATAGTATATTTCAAAAGACTCGCTTTTAAAATATCCTCGTCAAGGAAGAAAAGCCAGATAGCAACTTTTAAATTTAAAGAAGCTTCATTTTTATTGTAGCAAATGATTCACCTTCCATAGGCAATATTCAGGCGAAAAAGCCACTAAATCGCAAAAACAAAAACCCTGCAAATCAATGATTTGCAGGGTTTTTGTTTTTTTTTGAATTTTGAATTAATTCCTGTGGAGCCGAAGGGAGTCGAACCCTTGTCCAGTTGTGAGATAACCTATACCTTCTACATGCTTATTTTTCAATTAATTTTCGGGAAATAAACGGGCTGAAAACCGACCTTATTTAAATCCTTAGATGCTTCATCTCACTTCAAATCGCATCGCTTTGAAGCCAGCTTTGTTGTTTCGATGCCCCGGATTCTAACCCAACAATGCAGCAGTTAGAGGGACAAAAGCTATGCTAGTTCTAAACTAGGCAGCTAAGGCGTAAGTATTTTCGCCAACTAAAATGTGAACGTTCACTTTAAGTGCTCTCCGTACAACGCACTGCATGCTAACATAACCTTCGCCACCCTGTCAAATCCAAGAACGGCCCCAGTTTCCATTAAATGTTTATTACACGTAACAGAACAACAAATATACAAAAAACAAGCCAAAGCCAACCAATTATCCACGATTTATCGATAAAATGGCTCAAAACGAAAAAAAACCATCCTAACGAATGGCTTTCAAAAAATCGATCTTTAAAAAAATATCTTATTAGTAACCTCTTACTTAGCAAGTTGTACCAACGATTGAAGCGTTTGTTTTTCAATCGTTTTATCAATGTTTGGCTGGCGCATTTTCGAAATATTTGTTTCAACTGAAAATGATGGATTTTCTGCTTTTGTTAAAGCAGCGATATCTCTAAGTGTAGTGTTAAAAATCTTCAATGAAGAAATAAATTGCTTATCTAAAAATTTAACCTCCTGAACATCAGCATTCGGAGTTAAATAAGTCATATTTGATTTTTGAGCGTAATAAAACTGAACCCGATCAAGGAAAACTAATTTTTTAGTGATTTGTGCAAGCACTTCTTTAGAAAGAACTAAACCTTTAATTGCCAATACTTCATTATCTCTGATGATAAAGTCAAGGCCATTAAATTTAATGGTAGTTTGATGATCTCTGTCAATAATGTATTCTGCCTGTGGAAGTGCTACAACTTCATTAGATTTATTTAAACTTTTGGTAAAAGCATCTCTTTGATTAAGTAATTTCTCAATAAGATTATTGCCATCAATGATAGTCGATACCTCAGCTAATGGTGTATGATTTACATTACGAATCTGCTGACCGAAAGTATTAACTGAAGCGGATAAAACTGAGAGCAAAACTGAGAGAAAGAAAGCAATTGATGGGACGATTTTCATTTATTTTAAGTTTCGACAAAGATAGGAATACAAAATCCAAATATGAACAGGTTGTATGTTTAATATTACAATTTTGAAGACAAAATGAAATATTTGTGTTGACAATAATCAAACTCACTGTCTTATCACTAATACAATATCTGATAATTTGTAATAAACAATCATGAATGGCTTTGTTTACAGATTGCGTCCCTAATTAATTTCTCCATAATCCATTTGAAATTATCTTGGCTCTAGTAATTGTTGAACCAAACCGTGACACTTCACAAGATGTTGAAAACATCCTGAAATAAGTTATCATTCTTGTATTACTTTTGCCAGCAATGTCTTCTAACTATAAAATACGCTATCTTTTCGAAAACGCGGATACCCTGATTATGGAAATTCAGCGACTTGATCTTTCTGATGATGCTGACGTTTCACAGATTTACCATTGGTTATATTTTGATAGACTTACCTCTTCTATGGTTAAACTTTGGTTTAGGTCAATGGATTCATCAGCAGAAATAGAGGAGAGATATTTTGAGCAAGGCTACCTGAAATTCAGTGATACTGAAGCAACCTTTATTGAGAAGTACAATTCTTCGCAACATCGCCTGGTTAATCATAGTAAAAAGGAATGTAGCGAGGAAACACGCGATCTCATATCGGAATATCTGAAACAACCGAATTAAATTAAAAAAGCCCTTCAATCCTGAAAGGGCTTTTTTAGTTGTCTATCCCTATATGTTAGGAACACAAATTTATATATTGGCTTTAACATTTCTGCCGCTTGAATAAACTGAACAGAATATAATTAATAGCTGGTAAAATGAATAATAGAGAACAATAGCTAACACCTTATTTATGAGTGCGTTGATAGGCTAATTGCATCAGCTCCAGTGCCTTTTTCACATCAGCGTGAGCTTTAATCTGAAAGCTTACCCATCCGGATTTAATAAACACATGATGTTCAGATGCCCTGCCATCAGCGATCAGTTCCGCCTTCAGTTTTCTATTGAATAAGATATCTAAGACACCATTACTATGCAGATGCCCCAATTCCTTATGCTGAAAATTAAATTGCGTTCCTCCAAATTTATGTAATTGAATAGTTGTTCCCTCCCACTTTGATATTTCTTCTTCCAATTCATCGAACCAATTCAGCTTTTCAGGCTGAAAAACGATTAAATGAAGCTTCAATAAACTATCGTAAACTAAAGCAAGCAAAGGAATCGATTTTAAAAAACCGAGGTATTTAACCACAAACCGAAATATCACTTCTCGCTTAAAATTTTGATATGATCCATCACCCGCAAGTGAACATTTCTTGTAACGCTTTCTGCCCAGAGATCATAATACCAAACCGGGAAAACATGAAGTTTGTACCAGCTGTTACCAATTAGTGTGGTGGTACCGTTTCCATTATCTTTTAAAATAAACTGTCCTCTATCGATATCAATATGCCCCATAATTTCAGGATCTTTAGGCTGGTTAATAATATCGAAGGTTAGGTTTTTATTCACATCAAACACTACAATTTTTTCATCAAAAGTGTAACCATTGCTAAATATACATTTTCTACCTGCGCCAATTTTATTCGCGGTAACGGTGGTTTGCATCGGGCTTGGCATCCCAACTTTAAATAACCAATACTGATCCGGAGCTTTAATTTTCTCGAAGGCAACAACGTTTTTCCATATTTTATCAGGCTTTGCATTAATAATCAATTCATCAGATACCATATTCTCATAATGATGTTCGGAAATTGAATCGACAATAAATATTGCCAGCAACAAAGTAACGAAGCTTACATTTAAAGTTTTATGATTTCTATTGAACATGGCTTTGCCTAAAAAAGCGCCTGTAATTACAAAAGCGAAAATGAGCGGCGATACAATAATCAGGCAAATGCTCCCTTCTCCTAAAAAAATGAAGCTCAACAAAATTGCAACCACACCATTTAAAATGGAATAGCCAACTAAACTCCCGCTTTTTAGCTTCAGCTCCTTCCAAAACCAAGAACTCATTATCCCCATCAAAATAGGCAGAATCACAAATTCAGAAAAAACGAGCATTCCCCCGCTCAAAGGGTTAATCATTTTATTGATTCCAATTATGGATAGTACAATGAAATTTGGAATGATGAAACCTAATAGCCGTTTGTTTAAAAATGTTTTCATATTGCATTAATTTATGAACAAACATAATTACAATATCTTAAACTTTCAAAATTTACTGAAAATAAAATATTAAAACAAAATATTGCTTTTGCAGCTAAATTTTATCTTCAACTACTCTACCCCTTTTGCAGAAGTCTGGATCCGGTAAATAGATTTAGACGCAGTAATGAAAAGAACATCTTTATTTTTACCGCCGAAACAAATATTTCCACACCATTCTTCCGGAACATCAATGTGGCCAATTTTTTCACCAGTTGGTTTATAGATGGTTACACCCTTGCCCGTAAGATAAATATTTCCATTGCTGTCTAAGGTCATTCCATCAGAGTGCTGAGAACAAATGGTTTGTCTATTAGTTAGCGTAGCATCAACATTAATCTGGTAACGATAGGTTTTATTAGCATCCATATCTGCAACATATAGAAATTTTCCATCTGGTGTACCTACAATCCCATTTGGTTTAATTACATCATCTGCAACAATGATGGCAGTTTTTTTTCCCTTTGGAAGATAATAAACGCGTTGTTTTTCAATTTCGGCTTTTTGCCTTGTCCAGTAATCTCGTTGGTAATAAGGGTCGGTAAAGTAAATGCCACCTTTTGCATCCAACCAAAGATCATTCGGGCCGTTAACTTTCTTGCCCTCGAAATCAGAAAATAGAACTTTTATCTTTTTGTGTTGATCAATAGACCAGATCTGATTTTGCTCATCGGCGCAAACAATAAGATTACCTTTTCTATCGAAATAAGTTCCGTTTGCCCTGCCCGATTGATCCAGATACAAACTCAGCTTTCCATCTGTGCCATACTTCCAAATCTGATTGTTCGGCTGATCGGTAAAAAAGACATTACCTTCCTTGTCTACAGAAGCGCCTTCAGTAAATTTAAACTGTGAGGAAATGAGTTTTAAACTATCCTGGACGAAAATTGGACTTTGCGCATTACACAACAAACAAATTAAACTTAAAATAGAAAGCAAAAAACACTTTTTCATTAATTGATATTTGGCTTGTGAGGTGAAAATTATACTTTAGGATTGAAAGCGAACGTTGTTTCAGCAATGCCCATTAACTTACACGCTTTCCTTTTAACAACATATTCAATGCATCATCCAGGGTACCTGCTTTTTGTACTTCGCCCTCATTCACAAAATAAATTTCATCAGCGTTTTCAATGGTATTCAGGCGGTGTGCAATAATCACCAGCGTTGTCTCTTTCGATAATTTATTTAATATACTGGTTAACAATTGCTCGGTGATGGTGTCGATATTTGCAGTAGCTTCATCTAGAATCAATAATTCAGGATTACGTAACACAGCTCTCATGAAAGCAATTAACTGCTTTTGCCCTAAACTGATACTATCAGAAGCTGAAGTGATCGGTGTTTTCAATCCCTCATCAAAAATCGCTAACAATGCATCAAGATGGGCATCGTTTATTATTTGAGTTAATTCTTCATCGGTTACATTTTTATACTGGCTGTTTCCGTACAGAATATTGTCTTTTACTGTGCCTGAAAAAAGAAATGGCTCCTGTAAGATAAAGCCTATTTTCTGCGTACGCTCTTCAGCACTAAAGGAACGAATATCTTTTCCATTTAAAAAAACTGTGCCTTTGGTTGCATCATACAAGCGGGAAATTAAGGAGGCAGTGGTTGTTTTGCCACCACCTGTCGGGCCGATTAAAGCATAAGTTTTTCCTTTTTCGAATTTTAGATTGATGTTGTGCAAAATCTCCTTCGAATCATCATAAGAAAAATGAACGTTTCGGAATTCTAATAAAGAATCAGATTTGATTGGGTCATCACCATCAACCTGAGCGAGATCACTTTGTAATAAAAGGATTTGTGAAATCCTGTCCCAGCTGGCCATAGCCACCTGAAAACTCGTCCACAATGCAGCCAACTGCCTTAACGGATTATAAAAATTGGTAGCATAGGAAATGTAACTCACCAATAAACCCAGAGAGAACTGATTGATGGAGATAAGATAAATCCCGAAAAGCAAAACAATTAATTGTGCGGCGCCTGAAAGCAAGCCATAAACAGGAACAAAAATATTATTAGCCAAACCAGCACCTATCGCTGTTTTGTAGTTTTCTCTGTTGGCTTCATCGAAACGTTTTCTAAAATAATCGCGGCGGTTAAAGGCAATAATTACTTTAAAGTTGTTTAAACTTTCCTGAATTTCAGCACTCATGCCGCCCACACTTTTTAGGTTTTTAGCATTTTTCGCCTTAACCCAGGGAGATAATGCCATGGTAAAAATGACAATAACCACAGCTGGTGATAATGCCGCAGCGCCGAGTTCAAAATTAATGGTTAATAAAAAAAAGCCGGCTCCAATCATGGTGACGATACTGCCAATAAATTGCATCAGCGACTGTGAAAAAAACTGGTTCAGCTTATCGGTATCGTTGTTTACCCGTGAGATTAAATCACCTGCCTTATTCTGATTAAAAAATGAAACAGGTAGTTCTTGTAGCTTGTTAAAAATTGCATTTCGTAAAGTATAAAGCATCCTTTGCCCGATACCGCCCATCATTTTCGTTTGAATATAACCCGTAACCATGGCAATGATATACATCACGAGTATAATTCCGGCAAACATGAGCACGCCATTAAATTGCTTGGTACGAATGTAGGCATCAATGGTATGACCGATTAAAAGTGGTCCGAGCAAGAGCAAACCTGAGTTTAATAAAATGGCTATGAGTGCTAACCAGAGGTTTCTTCGCTCTGCAGAAATGAGTTGAAGCAATCTCTTAAGCGCCTGATAGGTGGATTGCTTTTCCTCCTTTTGAGTAAGCTGGTTAAGATTGTAGTTCATAATTGCTGGTGCTCTGTTGTGAATTGTAAATTTGAACATACTCCGGACTGCTTTTTAACAATTCCTGGTGTGTTCCCGAAGCAATAATTTCGCCCTGCATCAGCAAGATCACCTGATCGTAATTTTCAACAGATGCTATCTTTTGAGTAACTGATAATAAAGTAAGATCTGGATAGTTCTTTTGGATATTCTCCAAAATTCGTTTCTCGGTATTGGTATCTACACGTGCCGTAAAATCATCCAGTAATAAAATTTTTGGATTTACAGCCAAAGCCCTGGCCAACATGATACGTTGTTTCTGTCCACCCGAAAGGCTGTTGCCACGTTCAGAAACGATGGTATTTAGTTTTTCCGGAAGCTGATCAACAAAGTCTTTTAACTCTGCCGTCTGAATGGCTTTTGCCAGCGATTCATCAGTTACGGTATCGCTAAAGGCAATATTTTCGCGGATACTCATGTTAAACATAATACTATCCTGAAAAACAAAACCCACCTGCCGGTGAAAATCTTCCTGTTGATATTGATTGATTTCTTTTTCATCAAACAGAATTTCACCACTATCGAGCGGAATCAAACCTGTTAAGATATAAAGCAACTGGGTTTTTCCAGCAGCTGTAGGGCCGATGATCGCAGTTTTAGAACCCGCTTTGGCAGTAAATGAGATATTTTTTAGTATTGGCTTTTGCCCAATGGTTAATGATATTTGTTTAGCTTCAACATTACCTGTCAGTTCATCTTTTAAAGTTCCGGGGTGTTTAATTTCGGGTGCGTTTAACACACTTTCAATCCGTTGATAGGATGCCGTGGCCTGTGCAATCACATTACTCATAAAACCAATAACCAAGATCGGAAAAATAATCAGCGAGAGGTAACTGCTGAAAGCGGTGAATTCACCCAAAGTCATGCTATCGGTAATAACGAAATGACCTCCAAGTACCAGGATGGATAATCCGGCCAGGTTGGCGACGAAAACAATTATCGGAATTAAACCTGCAAACAAACGAAGAATAGACAATCCTAAATCTCTGGCTTTTGCATTTGCATCTAAAAATTTATTGTATTCGAGCTGTTGCGAATTAATTACCCGAATAATTGCGGAGCCTAAAATGCTTTCGCTGATTACCTTGTTTAACCAGTCGATAACTTCGCGGCTTTTGATAAACAAAACCCTCACCTTTTTCAATACGAAGAAAAATGCCCCTCCAATAATCGGAACGATCGCAATGATGCAGAGAGCGAGTTTCCAGTTGATCATGAGCAGCAAAATGCTGGCACCAACAATTAAAAATATAGATGAGGCCAGAGAAACAATTGCCTGCGAAACAAAAAGTTTAATGGAATCCGCATCGGAAGTAAGGTTGGTAAGCAGTTTTGATGGATTGGCCTGAATAATGTAGGCATGGCTCTGACGCGAAATCTGGTCTGACAGTTTGGTTCTGAGGTCTCTGGCTACACGTTCAGATGCATAAGTTTGCACAATGCTCTGCAAATAAGTGAAAATAAAAACCAGCACAATTGCCAACGCAAACTGAAATAAAATTGAATTTAAATCAAACGTTTTGTTGGTATATGAATCAATTCCGTGGGCAATGATTTTGGGTAATAACAGGTTGATGCCATTACTTAATAGAGCAAACAAAATCAATAAAAAAATTAAGCCTTTATAGGATGCAAGTAAGCTAAAAACACTTGGTTTTTTAGCTTCTTTGGGTTTTGCCATGTGATGATATGAACTTTGTAAACATCAAATTTAACCCAATTATCTGATAGATGGGAGGTTTATTTTTATTTATTAACCACAGTTGCGAACAGATAAACACAGATTGATAGGAATGTAAAATTGCGATAACATAAATATCTTAGATGTAAGCAGTGCCTAAAAAGAGCGGTGCTTGCCATTTGCACTAGCCTTTGTTAATAAACGGGATGGCAGCGATATCCTTTTATTGGTTTTACCAATAAAAGATTTAGCGAACGGCCCGACTGAACTCACCGATGAAATGCCGCAGCACCTTTCCAAATAATTAAAAATAGATTACGGACAAACATTGCTACCTTTGTAACATAGCCATTGAAGAAAATGGTTCCCACACGATGATTGAAATAGGAAAATACAACGAATTAAGGGTTTTAAGCAAAACTGAAGCTGGCTTAAATTTAACCGATGGCGATAAACTGGTCATTTTGCCGTACCAATATGTACCACAAGGACTGGAAATTGGAGATAACGTAAGCGTTTTTGTGTACATCCAGAAAGACGGTCGTTTAACCGGAACTACCCAAAAAGCTTATGCCGAGGTAGGCGATTTTGCTTTCTTGAAAGTGGTTTCTGATGGTGATGATGGCACCTATATTGATTTAGGTATTGATAAAGATGTTTACGTACCCACCAAAGAACAAAAAAGGCCCATGCAAAAAGGCTACAAATATGTGGTGTATTTGTATTTAGATGAAAATAGCGACCGCCTATTGGCTTCATCTAAATTATACGATTTTGTTGAAGAGGAAGATTTTGATTTTGAGGAAGGTGATGAGGTAAGTTTGTTGATTACCGAAGAAACGGATTTAGGCTTTAATGCAATTATAAACAACACTTACATTGGTTTGCTTTACCACAATGAGGTTTTTGATAACATTCAGGTTGGCGATCAACGTAAAGGCTGGATTAAAAAAATCCGAGTAGAAGGCAAAATCGATTTAACTTTACAACCTAGTGGTTATGGCCACATTTTAGATTCGAAAGAAATGATTTTGGCAGCCCTGAAAAAAAGCGGTGGCGTAATTGAGTTGGGTGATAAAAGTTCTCCTGAAGAAATTTATCATCGTTTCCAGATTAGCAAAAGTGCATTCAAAAAAACGATTGGTTCTTTGTACAAAGAGCGCCTAATTGTGCTTTCTGATGATTCGATAAGGTTGTTAACCGATGATGACGCAGAATAAATACGTATACTTTCAAACCATATAAGACATTCGGATTCAGATGTCTTATATGGCGAGTTAACGGCTTAAACCTAATTTAAGTTAAACTTATCATTTTGAATTTTCACCATATTTGAAGCTGAGATAATCGACACAATCATGATACCGATGATTACGGCTAAAATGCCCTGAAAAGTAGAATAAATTTTAGTTCCTGACACGAATATTTTTGAATCCTTAATTAACTCATCACCTACTTTCGATTGGATTTTAATTAATGCTGAAAGTTTTGCGAGTGTTTGTTTTGAAGCATTTCTTCCAAGCGTTTCATAAATTTCTTTTCCTTCGCTTTCGGCTAAACTTAATATTTTATGCTCCAACTGCTGTTGAGCACTTAAAGCAATTTTCAAATCATCAAGAAAAGTTTTTTCTTGTTTCACCAGCAACGTTAATTCATACTTATTAATTACCGAATCGATTTTTTGATTGTGGCTGTCGATTTTTGATAGGCTAGCCGATGGGTGAAATTTATTACCTGCCAAAGCATCTTGCAGGATTGCATTTTTATGATAGAGGTTTTCAGCAATGAAATATAAATCCGTTGCCGGAATTAACCGATCGTTGTACATCGAAATAAACGATTCGTTTATTTTAGTTACGCTCTTATCTTCCAGAAAACGTATAAGCAACGTACAGCACATGATACAGAACAGCAAAAAAGCAATTTTCAGTTTATTTTTAAGACTAAATGCGAATTTCATAGGGTTATTTGGTTAGCTATTCAAGATAAGAATTTTATATTTAGCACACTCACGCTATTCAGGATCTTCGGGATCAACATCTTCAACTTGTTTAAAATATGCTCATATCTTTAATGCTGTGTTCACAATTAGTGTTATTTTATCAGGAAAAAGATTCCGTGTAAATCCGTGTTTCCGTGGCAAAGTTTAGGCTTTAAAAATAATCTGCCTGAGCCGTTTTGGCAAACAGCTGTGGCGCAAAGTTTACCAGGTAAAGTTCCTTTTTGGCTCGGGTAACGGCGGTATACAACCAGCGGAGAAAATCCAGATCAATCATCTCTTCCGTTAGGTAGCCTTGGTCGGCAAATACAGCATCCCATTGCCCGCCCTGTGCTTTATGGCAGGTAACCGCATACGCGAATTTGATTTGTAAAGCGTTATAAAACGGATCGGCTTTGATGGCCAGCATTCGTTCACGCTTGTTGGCAATGTGCTCGTAATCCTCATTTAAACCATCGAAAAGTTTTTTATTTTGCTCATAAGGCAGGTTTGCCGATTCCAGATTCAAAGTATCCAACATTACCTTACAACTAATTTGCCCCGCAGCCGGAAAATCTAAAAACTCCAGCGTGGCATCGGCAAAACGAAAACCATAACGTTCCTCTTCACCACGAACGCGAATAACTTTGGCCATATCGCCGTTGGCAATAAAAGCGGTTTCCTCATTTTCGGGCAACCAAAAATAATTGTTCCGAACCACCATAATCTGGTCGCCACCGGTTAATTCTTCCTCCCGGTATAACAATCTCGCCCTGATTTGCTGATTGTAAATATTTGCAGATTTATTTGAACGGCAAACCACCAAGGTATTTTCTATTCCAAATTTTCGGTAGGCATATTCAAGCCCTTCAACCAGCCGGGCGCCGGCCATATTGTAAATATCCTGGTAACTTTTAGTTAGAAATTTAGGCAACGGATTTTCGGGATTTTTAGCAATCTGATTCCTTAACATGGTCGCATTAGCCAAAATCCCCGATTTTTTCTCCTGCCGAACCACTTCCTTTAACTCTACAGAAGTTATCGTTAGCGCAAATTTATCTTTCAAATATTGTTCATTCAGCGCCGGGCTATCCAAGCTCCCAACTGGCGGCAACTGTGCCGTATCGCCCACAAAAAGTAAAAAACAATTTTTAGTGTTGTATACAAATTCCAGCAAATCCCTTAAAATTGAAGAGCCCGTTTCGTTAAACTCATCGGCAATCATCGAGGCCTCATCAATAATGAAAAGCGTATTTTCTGATAAATTTGGCGCAATTTGAAACTGCATTTCCGGCGATGCAGCCGACCGTTTCCGGTAAATTCTTTTGTGAATGGTTAAGGCCTTCCGCTGTGCATACTGACTCATCACTTTAGCCGCCCGCCCTGTCGGCGCCAGTAGTTCGCTTTTTAAACCAAATTTACCCAATACCTTCACCAACGCCGCTACCGAGGTGGTTTTACCCGTACCTGCGTAGCCTTTTAAAACAAAACACCTGTATTCGTCGTCCTCCTGCAAAAACCTCGACATCCGCTCGCAAAAAAGCAATTGCTCTTTAGTGGGCATGTGTTCATAAGCTTCGGCTATTATATGAGTTTTGTTAAGGTACATGTATGGTGAATGGTTTTATTGGTAAATTGTTTTGAAAAGCGCCTGTATTAATTATTAGAAAAGCAATTGCTGCAATCATCGGCTGCAGCAGTCCGTCTTTCCGCTATATTTTTTGTTGCCCTTCTGCTACGCTCCAGATCGCAACAAAAAGATGCCGCTGCAATACGGTTTAGCATGCAAAGATAGCAGCTCTTTTTATTGTCAGCTCCTGCGAAATGGCTAAATGAATGAAGTCTGCGGCAACACAGCTTAACAATCGAACCATCAGACAATAGAACAATTTATGTTACAATAACAATGTTTCAATCCGATGTGCCATAACCATTTTCTGCTGTTTACTCCAGCTAAAAATGGTAAAATGCCCATCCTGCGATGCAACCAAACCAATTGCCTGCGGCTGGTCGTTAACGAATTGTGCTACTGAAAAATGCCTTGTTCCGCCCAATTGCCCAGGATACAAAATCTTATCTTCGCCACCCACAATTGGTTCCGAGAATGCAATTTGTTCAACCGTTGGTTTCCCTTTCGCTCGTCCAATCTTCGCACCAAAAGCAATCAAATCAAATTCTTCATTAATAATGGTAGCACCATCAACAGCAGTTAAGCCGGCAAGATGCTCCACCTCTCTACGCAAAGCACCTTGAGAAAAAATTTCACTCTGGTTACCACTCTGTTTTGCCAGATTTGATAGTCCACAAAACGGAGGTTCTACCAAGTATTGTATCGGATGAATAATCGACTCTTCCCACTTGGTATCATTTTTTGGTACTATTAATAATGCACCACCTCGCCCATGGCTACGCATGGAAACAGAAAACTGGATTAAAATATTAATCGGATCGTTCCAACTTGCCAGCACTGTTAAATCGAGCAACGCCTTTAAAATCGGCGGACAATCGCGGTTTCCGCATGAAGTATCGTCTACAATTCTAATCTGCTCTCCTTTTAGTACAGCAACATTGGTATATTTTCCGATGCCATAAATCCGGCGGTGTTTAATTACAATCAGCCCGGGTTCCGAAACATCTACAACGAAGCAAAAGTTGGGAATATTTAAGGTAGTGCCCCAAATATACAGTTCACCATCTTCTTCCCAAACGCCCAGGTGAATTCCCGAACGCTCAATACCAGGTGCTATTTTAGTTAGTGTATTGGCATTTAGCGGCAAAGGTTTGGCAAATTTTAACGGTTTCGAGGTTTGCGAGGGCGGTAAAAAAGCAATAGAAATGCGAGGTGAATGCCCCTCCTCTTTCCGCAAGCTACTCCAAAAAGCAACATCAATCAGCGCCTCTATGGTTTTCTTCTCGGGTTGCGTAGCCAAATCTAACTCTCCTTGCGCCTTTGCATTTGCATGTAATTTAACAAAATGTTGCTCAATTTTAGCTGCAACTGTGTTTGCTGCTTTATAAGTAGGCTTGTAACTCATGTTTCGAATTTAAGCTGAATATTTCAAATTTCAGATAAAGGAAAGGTATGATTTTGGTAAAAAGATTGGGTTTGATTTAACTGCAAAGAACACAAGAGAATTGATCACCAACGAGGCACAAAGACCACAATGTATATTATCTTTTTATTTGCGGCCTACGCCAGTTGATCCTTTCCACCTGGCATCCTTTGCGAAAAAACTTTGTAGCCTTTGCGGTTAATATCTAAAAAACTCTATTTTTGTTTCAATGAGTAACAACAGTCTTTTATTGGTCGATCCGAATTTTAAAGCTGATGCATCAGTAAATTGCCATTTATTGTTAAAAATAACGAATGACAGTTTTTCTTATGCGGTAATAAATAAGGAGTCAGATGAGATTAATGTAATTTTCGATAAGCAAGGGTGTGATGATGTGGAGCAGGATTTGAAGTTTGCTTTTGAAACTGATGCTCATTTATCACAATCCTATGGCGCCATTAAGGCTGCAATTCATACGTCAAACTTCATTTTTATTCCTGATGAATGGTTTGACAAGGAAAATTTGCCCGTTTATGCCAAATTCATGGGTTCGGAGCGTAAAATTCACACCAAACATCATGATCAATTAGGCTTTAACACCCTATTTTCTCTGGATGAAAAGGTACAAGAAAAACTCCCTGAAAGTACGGTTGTTTATCCTCAATCTTCGCCCTTACTTGCTTTATCTGGCCATTTATCGGGCGATGCTTTACTAGTTGATTTCACCGCTTCTTCATTTAATGTGCTGTTTGTAAAGGACAATAAAATCACTTTTCAAAACCATTATGAGGCAGAAACTGCTGAAGAATTTAATTACTTTTTGTTGTTAATTATTGAGCAGTTAGGGTTAACGGAATCAGTTCCGGTATACCTGCAAGGCATTATCAATGAAGACGATGATTATTACAGTACGCTTCTAAAATATTTCAATAATCTATATTTCTTTTTTCCCGCAGGAAAACAAAACAGTGAGTTGTTGGCTGATATGCCTAAACACTATTTTAGCGGATTGCTTGCTTTGGATTTATGCGAATAATTGGAGGCAAATTAAAAGGAATTCGTTTACAGCCGCCAGCGAATTTACCTGTACGCCCAACTACCGATATGGCAAAAGAGGCGCTTTTTAATATTTTAAACAACAGGTTTGATTTTGAAACCTGCACTGTTTTGGATTTATTTTGTGGAACAGGAAACCTGACTTTTGAATTTGCATCGCGTAATGCTGAAAAAATTTTGGCCGTAGATATGGATTATGGCTGTGTAAACTGGGTTAAAACAACTGCCAGCAAATATGAATTTAGCCAGGTAGAAGTGCGCAAGGGCGATGTTTTTAAACTGCTAAAACAAATGACTGGTGCTTATGATTTAATTTTTGCCGACCCACCTTATAACATGCCTAATATCCCGCAAATTCCAGTGATGGTTGCCGCACAGCAATTGCTTAAACCCGATGGTTTATTGGTTGTAGAACACCAAAGCAATATGAAACTGAATAGCCAGCCGGGTTATACTGAAACCCGTAAATACGGTAATTCGTCGTTCAGTTTTTTTGAGTTTAGTTAACCGCAAAGAGCGCTAAGTTCTCGCAAAGGACGCAAAGTTGTAACAATAAGATATTACCGTCATTTCGAGCGAAGCTGAGAAATCTTTGAATTATACAAACCGTAGGAAAAGATCTCACTCTCCCAAAGTTTCGGGACTGCGATTCCATCGAGATGACAGCCGAAAAAGATCTCTCCGCTCCGTTGTACTCCGGTCGAGATGACGATTGCAAGAAGCTACTATTAAAATCACCGTCATTTCGAGCGAAGCCGAGAAATCTTTGAACTATATAAACAGTAGGAAAAGATCTCACTCTCCCAAAGTTTCGGGACTGCGATTCCATCGAGATGACAGCCGAAAAAGATCTCTCCGCTCCGTTGTACTCCGGTCGAGATGACGATTGCAAGAAGCTACTATTAAAATCACCGTCATTTCGAGCGAAGCCGAGAAATCTTTGAACCATATAAACCGTAGGAAAAAATCTCTCTGCTCCGTTACACTCCGGTCGACATGCCGGTTGCAAGAAGCATAAAACTTTAATTTTTCACCTTTCCGCTTAAAAATCTATCTTTGAATATGAAGGTAGCGCTATTTCCAGGTTCATTCGATCCAATCACCATTGCACACGTTAATATCTTACAACGTGCCACTCCCCTTTTTGATAAGATTGTAATCGGAATTGGCTTAAATAGTGCTAAGCAAAACTTCCTAAGCGCCGAACAACGGCTACATATTTTAGAAACAGTTTTCCAAGGTTACCAAAATATCGAAATCCAAACCTACGAAGGCTTAACTGTCGACTTTTGCCGTAAAATAAATGCGACCTACATGGTTCGCGGTATTCGCTCAGCATCAGATTTTGAATACGAAAGAGCAATCGCTCAAATTAACCAAACCATGATGCCTGAAGTAGAAACCATTCTACTATTAAGCAAACCTGAATATTCTGCCATTAGCTCAACCATCGTTCGCGACATCTTAAGAAATCATGGTGATGTTAGTCCCTTTGTGCCTAAAGAGGCGTTGGATTTTTTGTATAAACCCTGAGCTTAAAAATATTTTTACCACTGGTGTAACGTTTTCCAAAATAGTTTACATATGGAGTAAAAATACTGAAGTATGAAAACTCGATTGGTCATTCTCGCTGCTGTGGCAACAGTCAGGCACCCTAAAGCTTTTTACCTAGCCCATGCAAAAGCTGGAAATGAAAGAAACTGAAAACCTATTTCTTTCTCTCATCAATCAGCATAAAGCGATTATACATAAAGTTTCAAAAATGTATATGAACGATGCTGAACAACAGCGGGATTTGTTTCAGGAAATTGTGATGCAGCTTTGGAAAGCTTATCCAACTTTTAAGGGCAACAGCAAATTCTCTACTTGGATGTACCGTGTAGCCCTGAATACGGCTTTAGTTTATTTCAAAAAAGATCATCGGAAAGTGGATAAAACACCACTTAATGAAAATATTGATGTTATTGATGCCGACGATAGCGAAGCGAAAGAGGAAAAGTTAGCTTATCTCTACAAAGCCGTTCAGGAATTAAATGCAGTAGAAAAGGCATTAATCTTTCTTTTCCTGGAAAATCAATCGCACCGGGAAATTGCCCAAAATCTCGGAATTAGTGAAGTAAACGCCAGGGTAAAACTCAATAGAACAAAAGAAAAATTACAATTCATCATAAAGAAAAACGGTTATGAATTTTGACGATTTAAAAAATGATTGGCAGGCTGATCAATCAGCTGAACCAAACATCTCAGAAGATATACTTGAAACAAAACAAGCCAAAACGCCTATTGATATCCTTCGTAAAAAGATGAAACATGAATTTAAGTACCAGATTGTTGCATTAATTTTAATGGCTGCATTTCCTTACTTATTCGGTTTCTCTCCTCAAATGAAATTAGTATATCTAGCTTTTTATGCGATAACGTGTGGTTTTACCGCTCATTATTTTTTTAAATTCTATCGGTTTTACAAGAATTCATGCGACATGACCATGGATAGTAGAAAAAGTATCCTTTGGTTTTTCTACGAAATGAAACTCAATATCGAGTTATACAAAGCACTCACCTACATTATTGCTTTTATATGGGTGGGTTTTATAGCGGTTTATTTACTTATTGAAAAAACGGGTGCGGTAAATAAGGTTTTAGCTAAGCTTTCGCCCACATACATACTATTAAACTGTTTTATAACCATCGTGATTATTGGCCTGATTACCGAACTCTGGGCTTGGTATTATTATGGAAAGTATTTAGCCAGGGTTAAAAAAGTGGTTGATGAATTGGATTATGAATAAATAATTTGCTTGCGCTCGTTTCAAACGAGCGCATCATAGGGTAGCGATTACATCGCAATTAAAAAAAGCATAAAGAATTTCACTATTTCAGCTGAAAGGAAGGTTTTGTGATTACAAAATCCCACCTGCCCTTAACACATCCATAATTGAAGGAAAAGTGTTTTTTACCACTGGTCCGATGTGATTTTTATCTAACCAAACCGCTTCATCAATACCTTCTTCTTTTTGAGGAATCAGTTTCGGTTCGCCTTTCACTTTCATTTTGTACCAGTTGGTTTTTTTAATTACCATTTTTGAGCCCATCGGATAAACATGATAAGTTTTGCAAAGCTTCTCTTCCCTTTTAGCAACCTTTATCCCACACTCCTCCTCTACCTCTCTAACGGCAGTTTCTTTCATGTTTTCGCCATCTTCAAGCTTTCCCTTTGGCAAATCCCATTTCTTATTTCTAAAAATAAACAAGTAATTTCCGTTTACACTCTCCACCAGGCCACCGGCAGCTTTGATAATTTCACAGTTCTTTTTTAGCCTTCTAAAGGTTTCCTGAGGGTTTTTAGTTAAAAAAATGTAGCTTTTTTTAGACCCGTTTTTTAATTTTTTGTAAAATGTCTGCAAATCAAAATCCTGAAATTCAAGCTGTTGAATTTTTTCTTTTTGTTCAGGCAAAACATCTGATATAAAGAGGGTGTTATCGTTAATATAAATTCTGTATTTTTGGGCCATGTATAATAAAAGTGATATTGAATTAAAGGTAGCGGAATTTTTATTACAAATAAAGGCAATTAAATTACAACCTAATAATCCTTTTACTTGGGCGTCGGGTTGGAAGTCGCCAATTTATTGCGATAACAGAATCACCCTTTCACATCCTCAGGTTAGAACTTACATCCGTCAGAAGTTAGCACAAGCGATTCAGGAAGAATTTGGATCAGTTGATGTTATTGCTGGAGTAGCCACTGCCGGAATTCCACAAGGCGTTTTAGTGGCGCAGGAATTGGGCTTACCTTTTATTTATGTTAGAGCTAAAGCTAAAGAACACGGAACTGGAAGCCTAATTGAAGGCGAAGTTGTGGAAGGACAACGCGTTGTAGTGATCGAAGATTTAATTTCCACAGGTAAAAGCAGCCTGCAGGCGGTTGAAGCACTAAGAGCTGCTGGCTTATCAGTAGCCGGTTTAGCTGCTATTTTTACTTATGGATTTGAAAAAGCTGATGAGAACTTCACTGCTGCAAAATGCCGTTATTTAACTTTATCAAATTATGCCGCTTTAATTGATTATGCTGCTGAGCACAGTATTATCGCCAAAAGTGATATGGAGTTATTAAGCAAATGGCGTTTAAATCCATCTGAATGGGGACAAACAGTAAGTCCCAAATCATAAATACCTGAAAAAACTAACCGATAAAATATATAATGACGATTATTGAAAACGCTGTAGAGGTAAATAAACCCGTTTCAGAGGTTTACACTTTTCTTTCTGACATGAACAATCATCAGCAATTGATGCCGGAAAACATTTACAACTGGGAATCTACAGAAGATGAGGCACGTTTCACCATCCAAAACATGGCTAAACTGGCAATCAAAATCTCTAATCGTGTAGAAAATCAGGAATTAACAGCCATCCCAACCGAAAAAGCACCTTTTGAGGTAGAGCTAAAATGGACAGTTACTGACAATGGAAACGGTACAACTACAGCAAAACACATCATCTCAGCAGATTTAAATATGATGATGAAAATGTTGGCTTCAGGTCCGTTACAAAAACTGGTTGATCATCAAACGCAAAAGCTAAAAGAAATTTTAGGATAGTCAAATACACGCCGGGCTAATTTCTGGCAATTATTTCAAAATATATAGCGAAGGTTCCTCTTCGCTTTTTTTATGCGTAAAAATTCCATTGATATTTATTCACGAGCCTTTTATTTTGATACCTTAGTTTTTGATAACCACAAACTATGAAATTTCATCTCCCTCGAATTTTAATGTTATTTCTTGCACCATTCATTTACTTAAGTGCAAGTTCACAATCTTTAACTGCGCTTAAAACAGAATATTTGAAAAACCCCATTGGCTTAGACAATGCCAAGCCGCGTTTTACCTGGCAAATGAATGATGCAAGTATGGGCGCCAAACAAACAGCTTATCGTATTTTGGTCGATGTTGATTCTGCTGCACTGACGCAAGAAAAAGCGAGCTGCTGGAATTCAGGCTGGGCTAAATCTGATGTCAACCTGGTTATTTTTTCTGGAAAACCACTAAAACCTTTTACCAAGTATTTTTGGAGGGTTGATGTTACAAACGGTCGCAAAAAAACTTTAAGCAAAATTGCCAGTTTTGAAATGGGAATGATGAACATGGCCAACTGGCAGGGCGCTTGGATATCAGACAACGAAAACATCAAACTTAAACCTGCACCCTATTTCAGAAATACCTTTAACGCAACAAAAAAAGTAAAATCGGCACGAGCTTACATCGCCGCCGGCGGTTTATACGAACTATCTATCAATGGAAAGAAGATTGGCAATCATCGTATGGATCCGATGTATACCCGTTTCGATAGGCGTACCCTATACGTAACCTATGATGTTACCAGCGCCATCCAGCAGGGCAAAAATGGTATTGGCGTCCTGTTAGGCAATGGATGGTACAATCATCAGTCAACCGCGGTATGGTATTTCGATCGTGCACCTTGGCGCAACCGTCCCACTTTTTGTTTAGATGTTCGGATTAACTACGAAGATGGGACCACAGAAACCATTAAATCAGGCAAAGATTGGAAAACAGCTTTAAGTCCCGTCGTTTTTAACAGCATTTATACGGCCGAACATTATGATGCACGTATGGAGAAGCCAGGATGGAACACCGCAAACTTTGATGATAAAGACTGGAAGGCGGTAATGTATCGCTCTGCGCCATCAAGAAATATTGTTGCACAAGCATTACATCCTATTCGAAATGTGGAAGAGATTGCAACAAAATCCATCAAAAAAATTAATGATACCACTTACCTGTTTGATTTAGGAAGGAACATTTCTGGCGTAAGTAAAATCACCTTAAATGGCCCCGCCGGAACAACTGTTCGCCTTAAACATGGTGAAAGATTGTATGCAAACGGGCGACTAGATATTTCAAACATTGATGCACATTATCGTCCTACCGATAATACCGACCCTTTTCAAATGGATATTTTGATCTTAAATGGAAAAGGTGAGCAAAGTTTTATGCCACATTTCAATTATAAAGGTTTTCAATATGTAGAAGTGACAAGTTCCACTCCGCTCGAGTTGAAAAAAGAGAATTTAGTGAGCTATTTTATGCATAGCGATGTGCCGCAAACTGGAAATATTAAGGCATCGGAACCCATCATTAACAAAATATATTACGCTACAAATAATTCTTACCTATCCAATCTTTTTGGCTACCCTACTGACTGCCCGCAACGTGAAAAAAACGGTTGGACGGGTGATGCACAGATTGCAATAGAAACCGGGCTTTATGGTTTTGATGGGATTACCATTTACGAAAAATGGCTGGCCGATCATCGCGATGAGCAGCAGCCGAATGGCGTCCTCCCTTCTATTATTCCAACGGATGGCTGGGGTTACGAATGGGGCAACGGACCAGACTGGACGAGCACCATCGCAATTATTCCCTGGAATATTTATTTGTTTTATGGCGATAAAAAGCTGCTCTCCGACTGTTACGAAAACATCCGTAAATATGTAAACCATATTGATGAAACCTATCCAACAGGCTTAACAAGCTGGGGGCTGGGAGATTGGATTCCTGTAAAATCAAAATCTCCGGTAGAACTTACCTCAACTTGTTATTATTACGCTGATGTAGTGATCCTGGCAAAAGCAGCTAAAATATTGGGGAAAACTGCTGATAGTGAAAGATACACCAGGTTGGCCAATAAAATTAAATTAGCCTTCAATGCAAAATACCTTGATAAAAATAAAGGCATATATGGTTCGGGGATACAAACAGATATGAGTGTGCCGCTTTACTGGAAAATTGTTCCGGAAGAGTCAGTGCAGTTGGTAGCAGAAAATTTAGCCAAACGTGTAGCGGCCGATGGTTATCACCTGGATGTGGGCTTGCTTGGCACTAAGGCAATATTAAACGCCTTAAGCGAAAATGGCTATAGCAATTCGGCTTACCAGGTGGCGGCTCAAAAAACCTACCCTAGCTGGGGTTGGTGGATGGAAAACGGCGCCACAACCTTATATGAAAACTGGCCGATTGATGCCAAATCCGACATCTCCATGAACCACATTATGTTTGGGGAAATTGGCGCCTGGTTGTACAAATCTCCAGGTGGCATTAGGCCTGATGAAAATCAGCCTGGATTTAAACATGTCATCTTAGATCCACACACTGTGGATGGCTTAAATTCTTTTGAAGCCAGTCATATTGGTCCATATGGTAAAATTACAAGTGCCTGGCAGCGAACAAATAAAGGCATTCAATATGATATCACAATTCCTCCAAACTCCACTGGAACAATTAACCTGGATATAGTGAGCCAAATGGATATTTTTGTGAATGGAAAACTAACCAAGGACGGAAAAATTAATTTAGTAGCAGGTAAATATCTTATCGAACATAAATTGAGGTAAACATAAAACCATTATAATTAGCTATTTGCGAAGAGAAGATTCATAAAGTTATTTTTCATATCTAATAACGGAGTTGAACCTAAATTCTCAAACAAATCCGCCAATTTTTCAGTACAAAACGTTAGCAATCAGTAATTTAGTCATGAATACAGACCATTAACCGACAAAATTTCCGATTAGAAAATCAAAATTGCTGTGGCATTTGTTTTGACTAAAACAGTTATATGAACTTCAACAATTTTACAATAAAAGCCCAGGAAGCAATTCAACAGGCTTCTGAAATAGCCCAGGGCAATCAGCAGCAGGCTATTGAAACGGCACACCTTCTTAAAGGTTTGCTTACTGTTGATGAAAATGTGGTTTCTTATGTACTAAAGAAACTGAACGTAAACCTGAATACTTTAAACCAAAATTTAGACGCAGAAATTGCCAGGTTCCCAAAAGTGAGCGGAAGCAATGTCTATCTGTCATCAAATACCAATAGCGTTTTGCAGAAAGCGCAAACATTTTTGAAAGAATTTAAAGATGAGTTTGTTTCTGTAGAGCATTTGTTATTAGGGATTCTGGCGGTTAACGACAACACATCCAAATTATTGAAAGAACAGGGCGTTAGCGAAAAAGACCTTAAAAAAGCCATTACAGCATTACGTGGCGATAATCGTGTTACAGACCAAAACGCAGAAGCCACCTACCAGGCACTAAATAAATATGCCCGAAACTTAAATGAGTACGCCGAAAGCGGAAAGCTCGATCCGGTGATCGGCAGAGATGAAGAAATTCGTCGGGTCATCCAGATTTTATCTCGTAGAACGAAAAACAACCCGATTTTAATTGGCGAGCCTGGCGTAGGTAAAACTGCCATAGCTGAAGGAATTGCGTTTAGGATTATTAAGGGCGATGTACCTGAAAACTTAAAAAGCAAAACGGTTTACTCATTAGATATGGGTGCTTTAATTGCCGGTGCGAAATATAAGGGCGAGTTTGAAGAGCGCCTAAAAGCTGTAGTAAAAGAGGTAACGCAAAGCGATGGAGATATCATTTTATTTATTGATGAAATCCATACTTTAGTTGGTGCAGGCGGTGGCGAGGGTGCGATGGATGCTGCAAACATTTTAAAGCCGGCTTTGGCCCGCGGCGAATTGAGAGCAATTGGTGCAACTACTTTAGATGAATATCAAAAATATCTGGAGAAAGATAAAGCACTGGAACGTCGTTTTCAAAAGGTGATGGTGGAAGAACCGGATACGCAGGATGCCATTTCTATTCTTCGGGGTTTAAAAGAACGTTATGAAACCCACCACAAGGTAAGGATTAAAGATGAAGCCATTATTGCAGCGGTAGAAATGAGCCAGCGTTATATTTCTGACCGTTTTTTACCAGATAAAGCCATCGATTTAATGGATGAGGCTGCATCAAAATTGCGGATGGAAATGGATAGCGTTCCAGAAAATGTTGATGCGCTTGACCGGGAAATTATGCGTTTGGAAATTGAACGTGAAGCCATTAAACGCGAAAAAGACGATCGCAAGGTTCAGGAGTTGTCTGAAGAGATCGCCAATTTATCTGCAGAGCGTGACGAATTTAAAGCCAAATGGCAGGGTGAAAAAGACCTGGTTGATGCAGTTAATAATCAACTGGAACGAATTGAGCATTTTAAATTAGAGGCTGAACAAGCTGAACGTGCCGGAGATTATGGCAAGGTTGCCGAAATCCGTTACGGTAAAATTAAAGAAGCACAAGATCAGGTTGAGAAGTTAAAAACTGATCTGGAAAATCAGCAAACAGACAGCAGAATGCTGAAGGAAGAAGTAACTGCTGATGATATCGCCGGTGTGGTTGGGCGTTGGACAGGTATTCCGGTAACGAAATTAATTGCCAGTGAGCGTGAAAAATTATTGAACCTTGAACAGGAATTACACCAACGTGTAGCCGGGCAAGACGAGGCCATTGAAGCCATTTCTGACGCCATTCGCCGCTCTCGTGCAGGTTTACAGGATAAGCGTAAACCCATTGGTTCATTTATCTTTTTAGGTACAACCGGAGTAGGTAAAACCGAATTGGCAAAGGCCCTGGCTGAGTTTTTATTTAACGATGAAAATGCTTTAACGCGTATTGATATGAGTGAATATCAGGAGCGCCATGCCGTTTCACGTTTAATTGGAGCGCCTCCGGGTTATGTAGGTTACGATGAAGGCGGACAATTAACCGAAGCCGTTCGACGTAAACCTTATTCAGTTGTATTGCTCGATGAGATTGAAAAAGCTCACCCGGATGTATTTAATATCTTGTTACAAGTGTTAGATGATGGCCGCTTGACGGATAACAAAGGCAGAACGGTAAACTTCAAAAATACGATCATCATCATGACATCGAACATCGGTGCGCACTTAATTCAGGATAACTTCAAAAATTTGAGTGATGAAAACCGTGATGAGGTAATTGCAAAGACCAAAAATGAATTGTTTGAGGTGTTGAAACAAACCATTCGCCCGGAGTTTTTAAACAGGATAGATGAGCTGATTATGTTCACGCCGTTAAACCGCAGTGAAATCAGGGATATTGTTGCCTTGCAGTTTAAACATGTACAACAAACGCTTGCCGAAATGGGCATTGAAATGGAAGCAAGCGATGAAGCTTTAGATTGGCTGGCACAACTCGGTTACGACCCGCAATTTGGTGCACGACCATTGAAAAGGGTCATCCAGAAAAGAATCTTAAATGAGTTGTCGAAAGAGATACTGGCGGGTAAGATAGATAAAGACAGCAAAATTAAGTTAGACATGTTCGATCATAATTTTGTGTTCCTGAACCAAAAAGAGGACTAAAAAATACAATTGAAAATCCTTCAGATTAGTTTCTGAAGGATTTTTTTATGCCTTTGTTTGTTTGGTGGTGTGGAAGGCTAATGTTCTGTGATAGCCAATTTATAGTCTGTTGTCATTCCCACGCCGATGGGAATCTTAATGCGATTGTTAGTAAATCTCGAAAACAAGATTGCTTCTCCCGATGAAGAATCGGTATCGCAATGACGGAATATAAACGTCAGTGCTGGCATGAACAATATTCCCCTCTTGTTTTTTATTTCGATAATGATTATTATTGGTTACACACAAATACACAACACAATGAAACCTAAATTAATCATCATGGCGCTGCTGTGCGCCGTCAGTTGGCGTAGCTATGCGCAAACTGAAAAAGGCAGTGGCTTCGCCGGCATCAGCTTAAGCTTTGGCACTTCGAAGCAAAACAATTCAACAGCGGCAATTAACACTTTTACTGCAACACCCAGAGGTGGTTATTTTCTAAAGGATAATCTTGCCATCGGACTGGAAATTCCTTTAAACCTTTCAAAACTTCGTGGCGAGAGTTACATTTCCTGGGATGAAGAAGATGGCAGATATGAAGATCGCTATGGTCCGAAAGAATTTAGTTTTGGTCTATCTCCTTTCATCAGAAAGTATGTCGATTTAAAGCCGCGTTTCAAGTTTTTCGCACAAGCTAATTTACTGCTGCAAATCAATACTTTTAATAGAATAGATGATGAAGGTTATTTAATCAGAACAGATGCCAGAGCAAAAGGATGGGGCGCAAGTTTAACTCCCGGCTTTACTTATCTGCTCTCTGATGACTCAAGCCTCGAATTTTCTTTCCCGATAGTCGCATTTTTTCATCAGAACTATTACGCTGAGGAATCTTTGTACAACTTCGACAAAAAGAATAATTTAAGATTAGCGCTCGACAACTTCACCCCTACTTTCACCATTAATTTCCATTTCTAACTATCATCTCATGAAAAATATAATCATCAAAATTGCAAGCTATAGCAGCCTTGCAATCATACTTATATTCATATCTTCCCTACAAGTTCATGCACAACGTTTCCGTGGCAAGATTGAATATTACAGCAGTGTTTTTCCATCAGAAGATGGGAAGATTAAATCAATTAACGGCACTCGCATTACCTATTATAATTCCGTTTTTAAATCAGAAGATGGCAAGGTTAAATCCATTGGCGACAAGCGTATTGAATATTACAACAGCGTTTTTCCTTCAGAAGACGGGAAAATTAAATCTTTAGGAGATGTTCGGGTATCGTATTATAATTCAGTTTTTCCTTCTGAAGATGGCAAGCTCAAAACAATTGGCAATATCCGGTTTGCGTATTACAATGTATCTACATCAAAAAGTAATGGAAAAATAAAGTCAATTCAAAATGATGGAGAAGATTCTGCTTCAGAAGAAGCATTAGACACCTATTATCTAATCGAAAAACTCAACCGGCAATAGAATAACTTTGTTAAAATTGAAGAAGCTGCCTCATCAAGCACTGCCCAGCGTACATTTTGTATTGATGAGGCAGCATCTTTCTGTTCCGACAAATAGCTTTTCAGACAACATGACTACATAATTTTATCGTAATAATTCCCTTTCGTAATCTTTTCTTATATATTTGCAGCGTCAAATCGGCTTGCTAAACATCCTTATAGCAATTTACATCCTGTAATACCAGCTGTTTTTATAGCTGCAAAAAAATTAAAATTTCTTTCAAGACTGTTTATTTCCATAACGAAATAAAGTTAGGCATCGATGCGTCATGTTTTCGGTATTTAACCGGTTTTAAAAGATTGAACGAGAATTTATTAATTACCCATAAAATCAATTGTTTAGAAATGAAAAAAATTATTACAAGCTTATTTTTACTGGTTATTGGCTTTACACAAGCAAATGCTCAAATCGATGCCTATAAAGGAAAAGATGATTTAAGATTCCAGATTGGAGCCAATATGCAAAAATGGGGAACAGGAATTGTTACCTCGCTTGATTACGGCTTGGGGCAAAGTTTTTCCATCGGTGCGCAGGCTGGATATTTATTAGGCGTTAAATCTTTCGCAGGCATTGACAAGCCAGGTTTTGGCGACCGTTTTGATCTTAAAGCTAGATTTAATGCCAACTTAGGCAATGTGATCGGTTTACCATCAAACGTAGATGTGTACCCAGGTTTAAACCTTGGCCTGAAAAACTTTGGCGGTCATGTTGGTGGCAGGGTATTTTTCGACAAAGGTTTTGGCTTATTTACCGAAGCACAATTCCCAATCGCGAAATACAATTCGGATGCAATTGGTTATGAGCGTTTAAACAATCAGTTCTCTTTTAACATCGGTGTAGCCTTCGATTTAGGAAAATAAAACTGCAAATCATTAACTGGAAATTGTAAACTGATTTTCACTTCCACTTTAAATAAGAATCCCGCCTGATTGGTGGGATTTTTTTATTTCTTCTTTGTTTCAATATTCGGCAAAAAGCCTGTTAGCAATCCAATTAATGGCAAGAAAGCGCAAATATTAAATACATATTCAATACTGGTCGAATCGGCAAGTTTACCCAGCAAGGCAGATCCTATTCCACCCATTCCGAAAGCAAAGCCAAAAAATAATCCCGCCACTAAACCTACTTTACCAGGTATCAACTCTTGTGCATACACTAAAATGGCCGAAAAAGCCGATGCCAGAATCATTCCGATAGGAACAATTAACACACCAACCCAAAATAAACTAGCGTGTGGCAACAACAAGGCGAATGGTGCAGTGCCTAATATCGATGCCCAGATCACATATTTTCTTCCAATTTTATCGCCTATTGGCCCACCCAATAATGTTCCTGCTGCAACTGAAAATAGGAACACAAACAAATAAATTTGTGAGGTTTGAACGGAAACATGGAATTTGTTAATCAGGTAAAAGGTGAAATAACTTGTTAAACTGGCCATGTAGAAGTATTTCGAAAAAATAAGCAGCAACAAAATCACCACAGAAAAAATTACTTTTTTTCGGGAGAATTGATTTACGATTGCCGTTATGGAGGTTTTCTTGCTTCTAGCCAACACGAAGCCCTTATACCAGTTGCCAACATAGCTCAAAATTACAATGGCTAAAAGTGCGATGATTGAAAACCAAACGACGCTGAACTGCCCGTAAGGAACAATAATCCACGCGGCTAACAAGGGTCCTAATGAACTGCCTGCATTGCCCCCGAGCTGAAACACTGATTGCGCCAAACCTCTCTTACCGCCGGATGCGGCATGCGCCATTCTTGAGGCTTCGGGATGGAATATGGATGAACCTACGCCAATTAAGGCTACAGAAATTAACATCGTATAAAAATGAGTAGATTGAGATAATGTTATCAATCCAATTAAGGTGAAGCCCATTCCAATAGCCAGTGAATACGGTTGTGGTTTTTTATCGGTATATAAACCTACAAAAGGCTGAAGCAGTGATGCCGCCAGCTGAAACGTGAGGGTGATTAATCCAATTTGTGAAAAGCTTAAGTGGTAATTGGTTTTAATAATGGGATAAATCGCCGGAATTAACGATTGAATGGTATCATTTAACAAATGGGAAAAACTTAGCGCAAATAAAATCGGGAATACTGTTTTTTCGATAATTGCTTTGGAAGGATTTTGATCTGTCATAAGGGAATTGATTGTACACAAAAATAGGGATTATATTTTTTTCTCCCGAACGAAGCGTCCTCGCTGCTATCAAACATTTTCATTAGCTTGTGGTTTTATCGTTATGGAAAAAAACAGAAAAATTGTTGGCTTGTGCGGAAGCTTGAGAAAAGGCTCGTACAATGCGTTGTTACTCAAATTTGCAGGTACATTGGTCCCTGAGGGCATTGATTTTGAAATTGTTCCCTTTGATGATGTTCCGGTTTACAATGCTGATGACGATACGCCAGAGGTAGCCGAACGGCCAGCAAGTGTGGTTAAATTCAGAAATGCATTGGCTCAGGCAGATGCTTTTATCATTGCCTCGCCTGAATATAACTATTCCATCCCGGGTGGATTGAAAAATGCGATTGATTGGGCAAGCCGTGGAAAAGATGCACCACTGATGCACAAACCGGTAGCCATGCTGGGTGCTACGCAGGGCATGTGGGGAACGGTAAGAATGCAAACAGCTTTCCTCCCTGTTTTCACTTTCCTGAATATGAATCCTGTTTTACAGCCCGAAGTACTCATTGCACAGGCACAAACAAAGTTTGATGAAGCAGGAAACTTAACCGACGAAAAAAACATTAGTTTAATCAAAAGGAAAATTGAAAATTTGATAGTGGCAGCTAAAGTATAATGATTGGCTGAATTAAATAGTCCAGGCGAAAAGCTACCCCAAGCAGGCGAAAATTGAAACACAAATTATAATTCCTATACATAAAAAGACTTAGAGCTGCTTAAATTAAGTGGCTCTTTTTATTTGTGATATTCTCAAAAGGTGTCAAACCTTCCGGTTAAAAGCTGACATTTATACAAAAAAAGTCAGTTTGTCAATCTGACAGACTCCAAAACTTAATCACTCGATTAATTTTTAGTCACACAAAAATAATATTGATTTAACAGCAATTTCATATCTAACTAAAAGTTAAGGAGTTGGAAGAAACCTGATTTTTTGATGACGCTGGCAGGGTTTTCTGGCATCAGTATTGACTTTTAGCCAAATATAGTCAGATATTAAAATTGTAAAAACTGGCTATTTTTTACAAACAAATAAATAATAAAAAAGATGAAAAAACTATTATTATCAGTAGTAGCAGTTGCAGGTTTAGTGTATGGAGCAAATGCACAAACAGAAAAAGGTAAAGTAATTTTAGGTGGTAATGTGGGCTTCAATTCTACAAAAGTAGAAACTGCAGCAAAATCTGATGTAAGTTTCAGCGTGGTTCCAAGTGTGGGTTATTTCGTAAGCAACAACTTTGCAATTGGTACGGGTGTAGGTTACAACTATGACAAACAAGTAAGTGAAAATGTGTTGAATCAGGCATTCGTTGTAGCGCCGTTCGGGCGTTACTATGTTGGTTTGTCAGATCAATTCAAATTCTTCGGACAATTATCAGTTCCAATGGCTTTTGGAAACAATAAAATCGTAAATAACAATGGCGATACGGGTGCTAAAGTAGCAACCACTACCAGCATTGGTGTAAATATCGCACCGGGTTTTGCTTTCTTCCCAACCAAAAGAATCGGTATCGAGGTTTCAGTTAACGGTTTAGGTTATAGCAACCTTAACGTTAAAAATGAAATCACTGGTGCTGAGGTTTCTGCAAATTCATTCGGTTTAGAAGCGAATACTTTCGCTCCGAAATTAGGTGTGCAGTTCCACTTTTAATTGGAATTTATAGTCAAAAAGCCTCAGATTCATCTACTGATCTGAGGCTTTTTTGTTTTAGGGTAAGCGAGGTTTAGTCTTTGAAAACCGGTAGCTAAGATCATGAAACAAGTTCAGGAGGACGGTATTAAGTTTTGTGTCATTCTGAACGCAGTGAAGAATCTGCAAGCGATAAGATACTGATGTTAAAACACCACAAAAAACGATTCTTTAGTGGCAGAGATAGTGCTAATCGGTCAGAGATCCTTCGTGCCTCAGGATGACAGATATTCAAGAACGTCACTCATATTGATTCCTAGTGGTTGGTGTCCTCACCAACTACCGATGCAACTTTCGAAACCGCTATTAAGATCCTGAAACAAGTTCAGGATGACGACAGTTCATATCAAATGCTTAAATGAATTTTTCCCTAGTGAACAACGAAATGTTTTACTTCTTCTCCCTTATTGCTTTAAATTCCGAGCCCTCTTTCCATTTCGGATACACATCTTCGTTGCTTAAACGATAGCCCATGTCAAAAACCAGTCTTACATCTTCCACAATGCCTGATAAATCCCAGGTTTTGGCATCGAAATTATCCTGTGGTGAATGATACCTGAATTTGGTGAAATCAGCCACTTGTTTCAAACCCCATTCCCTGCCATTTTTCACATTGTCGACCCCTGAACCGGTAAATAAAGAAGGTACACCTACTTTAGCCAGGTTAAAGTGATCAGAACGGTAATATAAACCCGAAGAAGGAACCGGATCCGGAACCACTACCCTTCCCTGCTTTTTGGCCGAAGCCGCAGCATAATCTTCCAACTCCGACTGACCGAAGCCATATACCACAATATCTTTTGTTTTACCGGCAATGCCCATCATATCCATGTTAATGTTGGCCACGGTTTTATCCAGCGGGAAAGATGGATGTTTAGCATAATATTCCGATCCCAGCAAACCTTGCTCTTCGGCGGTGTAAGAAATAAACAAAATGGTTCGTTGCTGTTTTTTAGGCAACTTTTTAAATGCCGAAGCCAGCTCAAACAACGAAGCTACACCCGTAGCGTTATCCACCGCACCGTTGTAAATTGAATCGCCCTGAATTTTTTCGCCCACACCTAAATGATCCCAGTGTGCCGAATAAATGATGGCTTCATCTTTCTTTTTATCGCCCGGTATTTTAGCTAAAACATTGTATGTAACCGATTTTTTGATGTTATTTTTTACCACAAGCGATGTTGTTGCGTTCAAATCAACCGCTTTAAAATCTTTCTTCCTGGCGGCTTCAAATAAGGCCTCGCTTTGTCCGGCCATTTTAAAAAGTTCCTTGGCTTTATCCAGCGAGATCCAGCCTTCTACAATGGTCCGGTTCATGCCATTGTCTGTCGACTGCAGTGTCAGTTTCGATTTCGACCAGCCACTCCTCACCACACTCCATGGGTAAGCAGCAGGTTCCGTATCATGAATAATCAAAACTCCAGCCGCACCCTGCCGCGAAGCTTCTTCAAATTTGTAGGTCCAGCGGCCATAATAAGTCATGTTTTTACCTTTAAACAAAGTTGAATCGGCAAAACCCGGATCGTTGATCATCACCACCACCATTTTACCTTTTACATCCAGGTTTTTATAGTCGTTCCAGCCATATTCTGGAGCCACGATGCCATAACCGGCAAAAACCAAAGGCGAACTTGCAATACTCACTTCGTTTTGCACCCGGCGAGATCCGGCAACAAAATCGGTCAGGTAATTTAAATTTAAACTGCCCGTTTTCCCTTTGATGACCATTTTACTTTCAGGTATCGATTTAATTTCTACCATTGGCACTTCCTGAAAAAAACTGTTGCCGTTTCCTGGTTCTAAACCAAGTTGCTCAAACTCACGTTTTAGGTAATTAATGGTTTTGGTTTCGCCATTGGTAAAAGGTTTTCTCCCTTCCAGGCTGTCGGCAGCAATGGCTGACAAATATTTGGTCAGGCTCGAATCGTTAATTGCTTTGATGGCCAAAGAATCTGGCCCGCCTGTTTCACTTTCTGATGCTTGCTGGCAAGAACTGGCGAACAAGGCAATTGCCACCCCGTAAAATAAAATTTTGTTCATTTAAGATATTTTAGGATGGTAATTTAAGAATTTTTGGGGATTTATGATTTTGAAGGATTTGGAGCGAAATACTGAATTTCTAAATGCAAACCGCTATACCGTTTCCCGTAACGTTGGAGTGAATTTATTTTATATTTTAGAGGAAACAAAGGAAGCCATTGCGCATTTGAATTAAAAATGTACTGCAGAATTTGAATTAAACATGCGTGAAGCCAGAAATATTTTATGGCTTTACGTAATTGATTATCATAATTTAGATTTACGCAATGCGTAGATTTAGATGTTAGCGGTAATTTTATGGAGAACGTAACAGAACAGCCAATGAGGCCAAAAATAGAACTTTGGGACACAGTGGGACTTGGATTAATAATTGAGTACCCATCAGGAATATTCTTTTCAAATCAGACTGGAGGAACATCTTGCCAGCATCCAAGCATTGAGGGAATATACGTTCCCCTACACAATGACTATTCAGAAACCGACAAACAATTCATAAGTCCAGAAAATGACTTGATGAAGCATTTTGTAGGACAAAAATATATGGGTAGTGGTGCGACAAAAGGTATTGACGAAGAAGACACAACCATCATTACCGAAATTTTGAGTATATACTCACTTAACGAATTTATTAGTATTGACACAAATAAATCCAAAATGGAAAAATCCCACGAAGCTTGGATACACGTTAAAATAAATAATTTATACTTGTTAGAGGGATTTCCTAAAGAATTGAAGGGAATACTGACCTGGAGCAATAGTGATTGACAAACTACCGCTAACAAGGGTTTTGCAATAGTGGGGCGAAACTGCAAAGTTCAACGACAGTTCTTCGGTTCAACTTTTGTACAAAATTGAAGATTTGTGCTTCGATTGCCCCACCATCGCAAAGCCCCGAAACGTTACCTGCAAGCTTAAACAAACAACTGCCAAAAAATGACAACAGAAGAATTCGCAAAAAATTTTTATTTAGAGAAAAAGAATTTATTAAAATCTTCTTTCGATTTTGAAGCGAACAATATGACTTACGTTTCAACAAAAATCCAAGAGTTACAACTCGACACTGAACAGACTGAAAAATTAAAACATATCATTTCTTCCTTACTAACGGATACTTTTTATACAGTTTTGTTAGGACTGGATGGTTCGACAAGTATTGGGAACAGTAATCAAGAAGTTTTTAAAATATATGACGAACAAGAAAATTTAATCTCAGACTGTGGAGAACTTGAAGCAGAAGCTTATGAATATTTTCACAATCATAAATTTGAGTTTGATAATTCGGAAGCGGATTTTATAGCGACATTAACTTACTTGACAGCCGAAGATGGTGGACGAAAAACACCAGCAATCTCAAATTATAGACCTCAAATTAAATTCGACTTTGATGAAATGCAAACATCTGGACAACAAACTTTCATAGAAAGAGAAATCATATTTCCAGGAGAAACTGTAAATGCTGAAATAAAAATTATTGCAGTGGAACATTTTGCACACAAATTGAAAGAAGGAATGACATTTGAATTTTTAGAAGGTCAGACATTAATAGGAACTGGAAAAATTAAACTTATAAAAAATGAACTGCTGAGAAAAGCCAGCAGGTAACAAGGGTTTTGCGATAGTGCGGCGAAACTGCAAAGTTCAACGGTATTTCTTCGATTTAACTTTGTAAAAAATTGGAGATTTCCCGATGTAAAATCGGGACAAGTTGTGCTTCGATTGCCCCACCATCGCCAAGCCCCGAAACGTTGTGCGTCATTTTACTGAAACGAAACTTCCAAAATCAAACTTGTGACATTGAAAAAAATCTATAATTTTGTATCCAAACGAATACACATTGAAAAATGTACTTTATTGAAAAAACAACAGAATTTGATAAGTGGTTTAAGAAATTAAACGATTTGAGAGCAAAAGCTAAAATTTTGTTCCGACTTCAAAAATTGGAAAAAGACGAACACTTTGGAGATTGCGAACCTGTTGGGACGGCATTAGAGAATTGAAAATAAACTACGCAAAAGGTTACAGAGTTTATTTCAAAGAAACTGATGGAAAAGTTATTATACTACTAATTGGAGGAGATAAATCAACTCAACAAAGAGACATTGAAAAAGCAAAAAATATTTGGAAAAAATTAAAAAAATAGAAAATGGAAACATCAAAATTTGATATTGCGGATTATTTGGACAGCAATGAAATGATTGCTGAATATCTGAATGCAGTTTTGGAAGAAGGAAACGATGCTGAAATTGTTACTGCAATTGGACATATTGCCAAAGCAATTGGTATGACCAAAATAGCAGAAGAAACTGGAATGAGCAGACCAAGTTTGTACAAAGCATTGTCTGAAGGAGCGAAACCTCAATTTTCTACCATAATGAAAGTTTTGAAAGCTGTTGGAGGACAAATTCACATAAATCCTGTAACTGCATAAAAAAACGAACGCACAACAAGGGTTTACCTTCGGTGAGGGCTTCGCCGTTTGCAATAGTGGGGCGAATCCCGAAGGGTCGGGACAAGATCTGCAAAGCTCAACGGCATTTCTTCGGTTAAACATTTATAAAAAATTGGAGATTTCCCGATGTAAAATCGGGACAAGTTGTGCTTCAATTGCCCCATAATCGCAAAGCCCCGAAACGTTACCAGCAATTATGACAACAGACCGTAAACTAAAAATTACATTCGGAATTTTATCCGTTGGACTTTTGACAAATTTACTCTTTAAGTTGACAAATATTCCAGGCGGAATGATTTTATCTGGACTTTTTTTAGGCGGAATGATGATAGTCGGGATTATAATTGGCTGTTTAATTTTGACAGCAATTTTGAAATTAGTTTTTAAGCGAACATCGTTTTTGACAATATTATTTATCACAACAACAATTTCATTTTTAGCATTCCATTATCAACTTTACTCCCCGACTTTGACAATTAAAGTTCCAAACGGATATAAAGGAGAAATTAATCTCGTTTTATCAAACGTAAAAGACAACATTCTGACTGTTGACAGCAACGGAATTGGGTATATAAATGAATGGACTTTTAACAAGACATATTCAAGACCAATAGTTGAACAATTAGATGGAAAAAATCTTGACAAAAATCTTGTTGGCTTTAATCATTCAACTTTTTTCGGAACATCAATTGGCGGTGGAAATTCAATAAAAACTTTGAGTTTTGAAATTGTTCCAGATAGTGCTTTAGGACAAAAACAATATTATTCAAAAGACTTTACAAAATATGTAAATAAAAAACTTATTCTACTTAAAGAACCAAATAAGGAATTGAAAGTAATGAAGCAACAATTGAAGTTAAAACCAAATAATAACTGCTGGTAACAAGGGTTTTGCAATAGTGGGGCGAATCCCGAAGGGTCGGTACAAAATCTGCAAAGTTCAATCCCGTACGTACGGGATTCTTCGGTTCAACTTTAGTGCAAAAATGAAAATTTCCCGATGTAAAATCGGGACAAGTTGTGCTTCGAATGCCCCACCATCGCAAAAGCCCCGAAACGTTAGCGGTCATTTTAAATGAACGATACCACAAACATAAAACGACAATTTTTAAACTCGCTAAAACGTGGGACAGGCGAAGCATATCTATTACTGAAAAGCAATCCAAATATTGACTTTTCAAATCATATTATAAAAGGAGTGTTGAACATTTACGCTTATGACGGACAATGTGAAAGCGACCGAGCAAAATATATTTTTGACATTATTTCAATTTCAAAACAGAAAGACAAAATTCGTAAAGCTGTTTTGCAAGGTTTGGCAACAGAACAAAATGACACATGGAATTTGACACATTTATTTGCAATTGCCAAACTTTACGCACAACAAAACGACACAGAAGTAAAGCAAGCAATTTACGACAGATTTTTAAACAATCCGATTGAAGGTTCTGATTGGGTTGGTGCTTATGAAATATTAGAACTTGACGGGCTGAATGGATTATTTTACGTTGCCGAAAAGTTTGGAAAACACATTGAACAAAATCCTGACGATTGGCAGGACGATTGGATAATAAAACGTTTTCAAGAAGAAAACAAAAAAATAAAAGTTTCCGAACAACTTAAAAAGAAAGCCAAGACAAATAAATTCATTCACATTTACCTTGACAACATAAAACGAACAAAGACAAGTCAAGAAAATCACAGAACCAAGCCTACAAAATATAAAGACATTATTGACGAAGTATTAAACAGTAAACCTTTTATTTCATTTATAAGAAAAAGGAATCTAACTGACGAAGAAATAAACCAAGTAGCTAAACGACTGATTGACGAAACAGACAAATCTAACATTGAACGTCTTTTAGACGTTTTTGACTTTTACAAATTTCCATACGGCAGTCAAATAATTTTAAACTTTGCAAAACAAAAGCGGACGAGTAAGAACAGAATAGTTGAAAATGCTATTGACGCATTAAAGCATTTGAAAAGCAAAGAAATTAGAAACTTTGCCTTGGACAAAATTCAAAACACTAAAAATCCAATTGACTATTTTGAAATTTTAGTTTCTAACTACAAAAGTGGTGACATTAAACTTTTAAGTGCAATTGCAAAAAAGACAAACGACAAACATAAAATAGAACAATTAGCAGGAATATATTCGGAAATCTACAAAGCGAATAAAACAAAAGAATGTACAGAGCCACTTGAAATTTTGTACAACAAAATGAATTGTGCAATCCACAGAAAAGGAATTGTAGAAATTCTTATTGAGAACAAAGTTTTATCGGACAAAATTAAAAGAGAAATTAAGTTTGACTGCGACTTACAAACAAGAAAACTGACGAAATGAAAACAAAAACGGCAGGTAACAAGGGTTAACCTTCAGTGAGGACTTCGCCGTTTGCAATAGCGGGGCGAATCCCGAAGGATCGGAACAAGATCTGCAAAGATCAATCTCGTACGTACGGAATTCTTCGGTTCAACTTTTGTAAAAAATTGAAGATTTGTGCTTCGATTGCCCCACCATCGCCAAGCCCCGAAACGTTATAGCCAATTTGTAAATGAACGAAATAAAGTAAATGAACGGATTTAAAAAGCGTAGAGGACTTAAGCGCTACTACAAAAACCTTGCATCAAAGATTGACGATTGGTCTGGATTAAATTTTACCGATCAAAAATTTACTTGGTTTGACCTATGGCATACTCATTTCGACTGGTTTGGTTATGGCAATCATAGTTTTGACAAACGAAAGCCACACCTCGACAAACTTTTCAGACATTTCGAATTACTAAAACAAAAAGCCTCGGAACTGAAAACTGACTATCAAATTTGGGCGACAATACTCGATAACGACAGCGCTAGTGACGCCCTATATCTGCATACGCCAAATCCAAATCGCGACAACTTTCCTTGGGCTTTAAATAAATTGAAATCGGAAAATACGTTGACTAACCAAAAGTTGATTAAATATTTAGATAAATTAGTTGGTTTTGAAAAGCTCTATGGAGAAGCTGACGAAGCTTTCTGTATTGTATATAAGAAAGATGTGGGTCTAACAAACTGGCTATAACAACAGGTTCAAGTTAAGCCTCGGGCGAAGTGCGAACACAAGAATTTGATGTTATTTATTTAGCTTAGTGCTGTGGGTAATTTGTGCTGGTAAATTTAGGCTCAACTTAAACCTGCAAAACGTTGGCGGTAAAACAAACCCGACACCCTACGACAAAACAAAACAATGACAGAAGAACATTTTTTGGTAAATATTTTTAAGGCGAAAGACTTTACGAAAGAAGAGTTGGACACCATTATCCCAAAATTCAAAAAAGTAACATTTTCTAAAAATGATTATCTGTTGAGCGAGGGTAAAACAGAAAATCATTATTGGTTTATTGAAAGTGGTTTTGTGCGTTCTTACGTGGTGGACACCGAGGGCAACGACATCACCACTAATTTTTATGCCGTTGGTGACATCGTTATTGATTGGACTTCTTTTTTTCTTAGAAACCCGACAAGAGAAAACATTCAGGCTTTGACAGATTGTGTTTGCTGGGCTTTGGACTTTGAAACTTTTCAGCAACTCTTTCACAGCATACAAAGTTTTAGAGAACAAGGACGAACCACACTTGTAAACAGTTATTTTTCCTTGAAAAAGCAAAGTGTGTCTATGATTGCCGACCAAGCCAAAGAAAGATACATCAGGTTATTGAAAGAAAAACCACATATCATTCAAAACATTTCCCTCAAACATATTGCTACTTATTTGGGCATAACTGACACTTCTTTGAGCCGAATACGAAAAGAAATTTCAGGCGAATAGCTTTTCTTGCCTTATGACAAGTTTTATTTTTTTTGATGAATGTAGGTTTGCATCATTAATCTTCAAAAATAAAACTTTCAAAAAAATGGAAAATCTACAAGACTTTATGTTATTGTTCCGTATGCAACCAAGTAACGAACAACCAACAGCAGAACAATTGACGACTATGCAACAACAGTGGGGTGCATACATTGGTCGTATTGCAGCTCAGGCAAAACTCGTAAGCACCAGCCGATTGGGTTTCGAGGGGAATCTAATCAACAGCAGTTTGGCTGTAACCAATGGCATCAGCGTTGCCAACAATGAAACCCTAACAGGCAATATGGTGGTAAAAGCTACCTCATTACAAGAGGAAACCGAAATAGCCAAAGGCTGTCCGATATTAGCTTTAGGCGGCTCGGTAGAAGTTAGAAATACCATACCAATGCAATCTTAAATCCGCTGAAAATGAAGACGATATTTGACACAAAAACCGTTGGCGAATTGGTGGGTAGAATAAACTCACTACAAGCAAACAGCCAAGCTCAATGGGGCAAAATGGATGCTTATCAAATGCTGAAACATTGCACCTTGAGCGAAGAAATGTTTCAGGGAAAGAAGCAGTATGAGCGTTTGTTTATTGGCAGATTATTTGGCGTTATGGCTTTAAAAGGTATTCTCAAAAACGAAGATCCGATGAAGAAAAACCAACCGACACATCCCGAAATGAAAATTACGGGAACAGGAAACTTTGATGCAGAAAAGGCAAAATGGATTGAATTGTTACAAGGCTACGCAAGGTTTTCAAACAATAAATTCATTCATCCGTTTTTCGGGAAAATGACAACAGAACAAATTGGGAATTATGTGTACAAACATACCGACCATCATTTAAGGCAGTTTGGGAATTAAATAAATTACGATGTTACCATTCATTTTTATTGGCATCACTCTTTTGTCGCTACTGTTGTTTTATTATGCAACAGGAAAAGACAAAAAGGTTTTGCTTTTGAGTATTTTATGGATACTCGTTGTTGGTGTAATTTCCTACAGCGGATATTTTACAAACACTTTGGCAAAACCACCAAGATTTTTGTTAGTGCTGTTAGGTGCGGTTTTGTTATCCGTATTTCTATTTAAAAGAGTTAACAAGGACAAGCGAAATGCCAACCTTTTAATAGCCGTCCATACACTTAGACTGCCAATTGAATTGGTGCTTTATCAATTATTCCTGCAGAAGCAAGTTCCTATTTTAATGACTTTTAAAGGATACAATTTTGATATTATAATGGGCATCTCTTCAATAGTTTTGTTGGTGTATTTATGGCTTACCAAAAACAGACTTTCCAAAACATTCATTTTAGTTTGGAATATGTTTGGACTCGTATTCTTGATAATCATTGTTGCCATTGCCATACTTTCATCGCCATTGCCTCTACAACAATTGGCGTTCGACCAACCTAATATTGCTTTACTGCAATTTCCGTTTACCTACTTACCTGCGTTCATCGTTCCGATTGTTTTTTTATCTCATATTTTGACAATAAAGAGCAATAGACCCGACTAACTGTAATAACGCCAACAAGGTATTAGCATTTTAGGGGCTGACCAACATAGGCTCAACTTTAGTAATTTTATTTATCTTTGGTGCAAAATTGATGATTTTGTGCTTCGATTGCCCCACCATTGCAAAGCCCGAAACCGTTGTATGCTATACAATTTGACACCCTACAATAAATGAACAGAATGACGCTATACATTCTTTTAGGACTTTTAGTGTTGGCAGTTATTGCCTACTTTTTTTTCAGACAGAAGCCAAAATCAGGGTTAGACAATTATTTCATTTCGCCACAATCACAAAGCGACAACAGACTTAAAAATTTAGATCTTAACAAGTCCTCAGAAGGTGCTTCATATATTTTGGACACTAATAAACTTTCAATTCCCAACATAAATAAGCAGAAAGAAAAAGCTGAATATAAAGCTGACCCTGAAAGAGAGTGGATAATCAATTTAATTTCAGCAGATGGTGCTTCATTTAAGAAGGAAGACTTTAATAAGATGTTTGACTATGATTGGAGAAGCAAATTCTCTTCAACAATTTATGGTTTTTCAAATGAAGAAAATAGATGGACATATGCTGATGCAGGTGGAACACCTGAAATTTATAGCAAACTTCAAGTAGCAGTTGATGTACAAGAAGTATTTAATGAAGAAAATCCAACCTATGAACCTCAAAAACTGAAACGCTATATTGACGAATTAGAAAAAAGAATAAAAAAGTATCCAACTAAATTAAGCATTGAGCAAACTGAAACACTTGAATCAGCAATTTTAAAAGCAAAAAAACTTGTACAATTAAATCAAGAATTCAATTTTGACGCTGTTATAGTCTTGCAAGCCGACAAACAATTCAAAGGATTGGAAATGTGGGACGCTTTACAAAGTGTAGGCTTAAAATGGGGAGATGGAGACTTGTTCCATTGGAGCAACGAAAAAAATTATGGACACGACCAACACTTTAGCGTTTGGACAACGACCGAGCCAGGTTATTTTTTTCCCGAAGAAATAAAGGACGGAAATATGAACCCACAAAACTTAGTTTTCGGATTTTCAATACCAAGAAGTGCAGACCCTAAAAATATTTATGAGATTATGCTAAACTCTGTCAAATATTGTCATAGGCGATTGGGCGGACAAATACTTGACCGAAATATGAAGCCACTTAATGAAGAAAAGGAAAAAAGAGAATTATCAGCGTTTATCAAACGAATGGAACAAAAAGGTTTAAAAGCGGGTTCCGACAAGGCGCTTAGAATGTTTTAGTCAATCAACAAAAGATGTACAGCACATAACATCGGTTTGGCAATAGTGGGGTAGCTAGTTGTAAATTCAACATTTGTAATCCTATTTGGCTTTTTGTGCAGGGTTGGGCTGACGGTTTTCAAATGAAGCACCATTCGCAAAGCCCAGAAATGTTATAAACAACTGCAAAATCTCTAACCCTAAATACAAATGAAGGAAATTATTAATGCAAAAACTTCTTTCGGACATTTATCAATTGTCTTCATCCTAGCTCTTTTCATTTGTGTTTTTCTATATATGCTTGGCGTTCCACTAATATATTGGGCAATATATGGAGAAGGTGCGTCGTTTGATAAGGTATCTGAAATGCCCATACATATCTTTATCGAAAACTGGGGAGCGTTAATTCTTATTTTATTGCTTTGTACAATAGCAATGTATTATAACTTTAAAAAGCTTGAAATCGGGCGTTCAAAATCGTATCTAATTACAGCTACGGTAATTTCTGTTTTATATATCTTTAGCAATTCAATTACAGACATCTTTACAGGGCTTTAGGTCTTGCGTTACGGAGGCTGAAGCGAAAACTTCAGCTTTTTTTGTTAAGCAGCTTCGAGTTAAATTTGAAAATTTCCCGATCTAAAATCGTTAAAAGCTATGCTCCAATCCCCTCCCATTCAGTGAGCTACAATCTGGCCATTGGCAAACGCAGCAGAATAAAAAAATTATGTTTGAAAAGGTTGCTCCCTGCCAAAGTTTATGCCAGATGAGCCGTACAGGATAGAAAATTGAGCCATACAGGAAAGTTTATCAAGCACTTTAACTGCAACTTTGTATCGAACTAATCTAATAAACGATGACAATAGTAATGACAGGGGCAACATCAGGTATTGGTGCTGAAGCCCTAAAACATTTTGCAGCATTAGCTAACACAAAAATATACATTGGTGCACGTGGAAAAGGGCGTGATGTACCCAAAGGAACAGCAGTTATTCCGCTTGATCTTTCTTCTTTAGAAAGCGTTCGTAATTTTGCCGAAGAAGTAAAACAACAATTGGGAAATACTAAAATCGAAATTTTAATATTAAATGCAGGTATTCAGGCAACTGACAATATACAAAAAAGTAACGAGGGATTTGAACTGACATTTGCCACTAACCATCTCGCTCATTATTTGCTGGCCAGGTTACTGTTTCCAAATTTGGCAAAAGGTGGTAAAATCGTGATCACGACAAGTGATGCCCACGACCCTGAAGTTATTTTTTTCGGACCTAAAACATTAGACATTAAAGCATTGGCTTATCCCGATGAAAATAGTCCGAAAGGTATGCGTTTTTACGCAGCTACGAAACTTTGTAATCTTCTTACGGCACGTTCCCTTTTAGCCATTGGTTCGAAGCACAACAATGGTGTTCGTGTAATTGCCTATAACCCGGGCTTAACTGGAGATACATCCCTAATGGGCAAACAATCGGCATTTACAAAGATATTGCTACCTGTCATTCGCCCATTATTCTATTTTATCAGTATGTTTAAGCCTGCTTTCTTTATGGGCACAGCAAAACGTTCTGGCGAGGCTTTGGCAGAACTTGCATTAGGAAAAGTTACGTTACCAGGCGACAAAATTTATGCATCACTTGTAAAAGGGAAACTTACATTTCCAAATATTTCTCATCTTGCACAAGACGACAGCATAAGGGATTTATTATGGATAGAAAGTGCCAAAATGGTAGCGCTTCCTGAATAGAAAACTGATTAAAGATGAAAAAGCATACAGAAAACCCATTTACAGAGGCCATAGTTTATTCTTTGGAAACCGCAAAAGAAACGGAATATGATAACTTGCTTATGGAAAGTGTTTTATTGTTACAGCTTTCGGGTGAGATGACTTTTGAGACTTCCAGCGATAGAATTACGGCAAGGTCTGGCGAAATATACCTGGTAAGAAAGCACCAATTTGTAAAAACTACTAAAACGCCAAAAAACAACGAGTATTACAAGGCTTTGATGTTTATCTTGAAAGAAGATATTTTGCGGGAATATGCTTTGGAAAAACAATTGGATACCACAGCTAAATATCATGGCAAGTCAAATATTCTTCTGCCCGAAAGCGCCTATTTAAAAGGCTTTTTTAATTCATTAATCCCTTATACATTAAATCCGAAACACATTAACCATCCCTTAAGTGAATTAAAGATAAAAGAAGCCATAGAGCTTTTATTGCTTGCAAAACCTGAACTAAAAAATTTTCTTTTCGACTTATCTGAGCCACATAAAATTGATTTAGAAAAATTTATGCAGAGCAACTTTAAATTTAACGTCCCGATTGAAAACTTTGCAAAGTTAACGGGCAGAAGCCTTGCGGGTTTTAAACGCGATTTTCAAAAAACATTTGAACTACCGCCCCGACAATGGTTACAGCACAAACGGCTTAAGGAAGCACACTACCAAATTGTAAAATATAACAAAAAACCATCTTCAATCTTTTTAGAACTTGGATTTGAAAGCTTATCCCATTTTTCTTACGCTTTCAAAAAGCAATTTGGTTATGCACCAACTGAAGTAGCAAGATTAAAATAATTTTTCTGAAAGCGACAGCACACAGAAGCAACTTATCAGCATATGTGTTTTGTGAAGTTGGCCCAGAAAAATTAAATTCGGATATTCGGAGTGCTAACTAACTTTTGTGTAAGATTGACAGGTTATGTATTTTCTCACTAATGCAAAGCCTCAAAACGTTTGCTTCAACCGTATAAACCGACCTTGAAATGAAACCTTCAACCAAAGCTCAAAAAATATTGACCCAAATTGGTGGGATAAATACCAAACTTGGGGATTTGCGAATCATTGCTAAAGACATTAAAAATGACCATGAATTGGCAATGGAACTTTGGGCAACAACAGGTTTTTTTGCCAGGCAATTGGCAATCCTCATCATGGACAAAAAACAACTTTCAGAGGAGGCGATTGACGATTTAATCAGTGACATTAATCAACATGAAGACAGTGAAAAACTGCAACTTATAGACTGGCTAATGGCAAACCAACTGATGAAAGACAAAGCAAGCACTGCTTTGATAACAAGTTGGGAAAATAACCCTTCTTCACTAAAGCGAAGGGTTTATTGGTACTATCAGGCTCGTTTGCGTTGGATGGGGAAAATACAACCAGATAGTGAAGAATTACTTTTTAAAATTGAAAAGGAAATTGAAAACGAAGAACCAGAAGTGCAGTGGGCAATGAATTTTACAACAGGTTGGATTGGCGTTTATGAAAAAAAACATCGAAATCGTTGTGTTGCAATAGGAGAAAAAACAGGACTCTACAAAGAACAAATGGTTTCAAAAGGTTGTACCCCCGACTATTTACCGGAATTTATTGCCATTGAGTGCGAAAAGAGAAAGTTGTAAACTTGAGCAGAAAATCTACAATTAAAAAGCTTTTCACTCATAAGGCTTTGGCATCAGGCGGGATAAAGAAACTTTTCAAGTTCCGCTCCACATCACCCAGCTCCAAATTATTCACATTCAAGGCATAAATGACGATATTGAAGATTTGCCATTCTCCATCTGCGTCCTCCTAATATATTCCCTCCTATTTTTTCTACCCTTGCAATGGGGAATAAGGCTTTAAATTTATGCTTTGTGCTTCGGATATTTTTTTTGTATTTTAGATATCAGTCTTCGCTCCGATCCGCTCTCTTATTCAAGCCGCCCCCTCCTAGCATGCGAGCTAAATAACAAAACTTAAAAAAGGTACTTGAAAGAATTAAGATTTGTTTCTGGCTTCGCTATGGCAGTAACTTCCGACATCATTTAAAAAACGAAATTTTAAACCAAATATGACGATGAAAAGAACATTAACCCTCTTAATGCTAGTTTGTTTATGCAAACTTTCATTTGCGCAGACCGATAAATGGTTTGGCACCTATCGCGACTCTATTGCTTTGGTAACAGATGCTGATAAAATTATTAAGCAACTGGCAGAGAAAATTTCTAAAGCGGATGTTAAAATCGATCTAAGCAAAAATTTTGCGGTTAAAAACACAACACCAAACCTCATTTTCATTAATTATAAAAAAAACACGGTAAATCTTCCATTTTGGGATGAAGTTATCACCCCGCAAAAAAAATTTTTTCATGACGTTGCTGTTGGGGAAACCGAAGGTAAAGAGGTTTTCGGGTTATTTTTTAACGGGTTTTACCTTGCACATGAATTGGGACATTCCTTTTTTGCTATTGCAGGCAAAAAGTTTGACAATTCCTATGATAGTGAGTATGAAGCCAATAAGTTTGCTGTTTTGTACTGGCAATCAGTAAAAGAAAAGAAAAATTTAAAAAAATGTTACGACTATGCGCAAAAGATGCTCAAAACTTTAAAAAATCCTGTACCTGAGCATGAAGACTATAAAAAATATATTACCGAAAATTATAGCAAACTTGCGTCTGACCCTCGTAAATATGGATATATCCAATTTTCGCAGTTTGTAGAAATTTACAAAGATAAGAAGTTACCCGATTTCAAACCTATATCAAAAAATACAAGTAGAAACCAAAACGTTTACAAAAAGAGTTGTGATGGATCGATACAAAGAAACTTTTGAAACCTGGAACAAAGTAGCAATACGCTATCAGGAAAAGTTCATGGACTTAGACTTATACAACGAAAGTTATGACCTCATTTGTAATTCCATTCCAAAAAAAAACGCTAAAATTTTAGAAATAGGTTGCGGTCCGGGCAATATTACCAAGTATCTGTTATCGAAAAGACCAGACTTTGATGTTTTAGGGATTGATATTGCACCTAATATGATAAAACTTGCCAGAAAAAATAATCCAAGGGCAAGTTTTCAATCGATGGACGTTAGGAAAATTGACCAAATAAAATTGAAATTTGATGGGATTGTTTGTGGTTTTTGTTTGCCATACCTATCTCAATCGGATAGTTTAAAGTTCATTAAGAACTGCAGTAATTTGCAAGCAGCTAAGGGAATCATTTATATAAGTTTTGTAGAAGGTGAGCCAAATAAATCGGGCTTTCAAATAGCAAGCAATGGCGAAAGAAGTTTTTTTTATTTCCATCATCTCAATGACTTGAAAGAACAGCTTACAGCTCACAAATATGGAGACTTTCATGTGCTGAAAGTAGAATATCGAAGAACAGTAGCGGAAACTGAAATTCATACCATAATCACAGCCAAGAAAAAATAACTCCATAAAAAATCTACCCCAGCAAGTAATTCTTCAATTACCAAAAGACAACACTACTGCTTAATCATTTCGTCAACTTCCTCTTGTTGCGAATAATAGCTTAAACTCGGCAGAAAGCTTACAATTTGCCGCGGATTATAATTAACTGGTTTTCTTAAAAATGCTATGCTTATTTTTAATTATGGTGATGCCTGAAAAACATCCCTAATTACAAAACTGTCAACTAGCATATAAAGATGAAAACAATTATCTCTGCCGTATTTACAATAATCTGCCTGCAAAGTTGCGCTCAAAACAAAGTGGAACACATTCCCCTTCAGCCTAAAAGTATTTACCAGGCAACTAAAGATGAAATTCATCAAACGGCCGAAAAATATGGGTTAAAAGGAAAGCTGAAATCAGTAACGCAACGAACGGTTTATCTGCCGAAAGATTCGGTTATTGACATAAGTAAATACGAGGTATTTGATAGAAATGAAGAAGCTGATTACCCCATGCTGGCCGAAATGGATAACGACTGTACAGTTGACTTTGATAAAAATGGCAACGTGATTAAAAGAAAATCTTTTGGCAAAAGATTTGGTAGTGAAAGCATAAACATCGACGCTTTAATTTACGATAGAAAGGGCGAATTAAGCGTCATTAGGAGTAGGCTATCTGGCGATGATTTCGACTTTGCCGGAGACACAAAATTTGAATACAACAGTGCAGGCCATCTAGTTAAACAACAATATCACAAACAAATTTGGCTGTATAGCTACTTCGATGATAAAAATCAGGTGCGCACACAGCATACTGAAGATGGTGAATTTCGATTTGACAATACATATACCTATAACCAATACGGACAAAAAATTGAAAGTCAACGTTACAATGAAGATGGAAGCTTAGAAAACCGTGTGCAGTTTGAATATGATCACTTAGGCGATGTAAGCAAAGAAATTTGGCATTCGAAAAGCGGAGAAAAAAATGAAGTATTTAAACGTAAATATGATAAAAGCGTAAAAGTTTATAAACAGTTTGATCAACAGCAAAATTGCATTGTTTATATCATCATAAACCCTAAAGATGGTATAATGGTTAAAAAAATGAAGTTTGAGTATTATTAAAACACTGATGATCACCAAAAAACGTTTCCTTACTTTAATGTTAGCAACCCTTATGGCATTAGGTTGTCATCCATCAGCGGATAAAAAAGATACTGAATTGAAGGCAAAAAAGCCAATACAGGTAACGGTTGAAAAGAAACACAAATTAACCTTAAAGGAAGCAACCCAGTTAGCAGAAACGAAATTTAAGCAATATCTGCCAACAATGCTTAATGCACACCACGCTTATGTAGATAGTCAAGATACTTTTACCGGCGATTTTACCGGAGACGGTATAGAAGATATTACCATCTATTTTTCGCTGGCGCCAAATGAAGGAGGAAATACCATAGTTGCGCAGGGTTTAACGCTTTATAAAAATACAGGAACTGCAGTTAAAGTAATAGCAGGTTACGAACCGGATTATTTATTCAGTTTCGTACAAATAAAAAAAGGAAAAATTTACGTAGAAAAACTAGCTTATGCCGAAACTGATGGAAGGTGCTGCCCTTCTATTAAAACAGAACATATACTTACCATTGCCGGAAGTAAAGTATATTAAAAAATTTATCCGCCAACAAAATGAAAAAAATGATATTGTTCATATTTCTTTTTCTTCTGATCATCTTGATCGTTGACCGTTTCACAGTTATAAATTTGTCGCCCAAATTACTTTCTAACCAGGCAAAATATAAGCAGTTTTCTGAATTAGGTGATGAACTGCGGGGAAGCCACTATGTGATGAACCGGCTTACTGAAACCAGAAATGTGAACATTCGCTATTTCCCTCAACAAAATTTCTTTCTACTTAGCGATTTCGAAAACAATGGGCAGTTCCATCTAATAAAAATAGATCGTGCAGGAGAAAATGTTTTTGAGCTCAATTTCAAAGAAACAAATGCTTTTAATTTTGTAGAAGCGATTAACTGTTTCGTTATCGGCGCCAATGGCATTTACGATTGTTCTGCCGATAAACCTGTTGCGATACCATTTAGCGAAGTGTTCAATCGTGATAAAAATACAACGCCAGAAGAATGGGAGAACATCTTTAAGGAGCGGTTCCAAACTGCAGATATAGTGCTTTATGGCTGGCATACCGATATGGAAAATGCGCAATGCGTTTATTTTCGAAATGAGGGCAAATGGACGAAACTTTACAGTTTTTTAAACGATGGTCCGATGTATGTGTTTGCCGAAGGTCCAAAAATCGAATGTAAAATAGGGAACAAAAGAATACCACATAAATGGCAGGAAGAACATTTTTTAAAAGATGTAGCAAAGGCAACTTATTCTAATGAACTTCGCCATACGGACGAGTACATTACGCCTTACAATTCAGATTTTTCATTTTTTCCCGACCAAAAACTTAAATATCAAACGTTTGGAGCGCTAAACACACTGGCCTTTGCTAAGGAAAAGTATACCACCGAAGGTTACTACAATCCCGGCATCCCTAATACTTTTTACGGCACAGGCTACTATGAGTTAAATATGGGTAACAACGTATTAAATTTTAAAACGGTAGCTTACCAGCATAATGGCTTTGGAGAAAGTACACAGAGTGATATTTATCTTTTTAGCTTGCCTTTAAATTACGCCAAAGAAAGCGAGGTTGGCTTTCTGACATATGATTACAGCACCAATTTTCACGAAAACGGAAAAAAAGGAGTTTATGTAATTAAGAAAAACTCAAAATAATGTTTAATACTAAAATCAGCTACTTGCTGTCACGATACAACATAATCTATAGCTCTAGTATGAAGTAGATGCTTTTGTTTGAACATTAAATTAACAAAATTCGCTTTCGTCCTTTCTACTACAACCATGCGACTTTTGGCTACATCTACTTTCTATTTTCTGCAGAACTTTGGGTTAACAAAAGATCAGAAAAATGGATTTAAGAAACAGCACCATCCTCATTACCGGAGGAACCAGCGGAATGGGTTTAGAATTTGTAAAACAACTCACCGAAATTGGAGCCAAAATAATTGTGACAGGACGTAAACTGGAAGCGTTAAATGAAACGAAAAAAATGTTTCCAAACGTACATACCTTTCAAAGTGATGTAAGTAATCCGAAAGACATCAAAGAATTGTTTGATAAAGTGACTCCGCTCTTCCCAGACTTAAACATCATCATCAATAATGCAGGCATGATGCGTTTGATAGACCTGCAGGATCAATCGCTGGATTTGGAAAACATCAACCAGGAAATTGCCACTAACCTTACGGGTACAATTCAAATGGTGCATCAGTTTTTACCGCATTTGCTTAAACAAAAATCAGCAGGCATTGTAAACGTTACTTCAGGCATCGCTTTTATGAGCTATTCTCCTGCCCCTATTTACAGCGCCACAAAAGCTGGGGTTCGTGCCTACACACAGGCTTTGCGACTGCAACTGGAAGACACAAATGTTAAAGTATTTGAGATGATTCCGCCAGGGGTAAAAACCAATTTACAAAACGAATGGGTTAAACAACCTAACCCGGCAATGATGATGACTGCCGATAAAATGGTAAAAGTTGCCATCGAAAGACTTTTAAAAGACAAAAAGGAACTGAAACCTTTTCCCATCAGAATTATAAAATTGGCTACACGATTAGTTCCCAATGTCTTGTTAAATTTTGGACACCGGGAATTTAAGGCAATTAAAAAACTTCAAAAAAATTAATAAGAAATTCAATAAATTGGTATTCAAATTTTAAAAAAATGATAAAAAGTATAATCTCTTTAGCACTACTATTAGCCTCAGTATATTTGGCATTTAAACACGGTTGGGACACGCTGAATTATAAAAAACACCCTGAATCTTTAAAAATGATGAATGAGCTGGGCATCAGCGAAGCGATGATTCCAGTGTTTGGTGGACTCACATTATTAATCGGTGTTTTGTTGCTTATTCCGAAAACTTTCTTTTTAGGTAATGTGCTCAATGCCCTATCCATTGTGGTAATTATGGCATTGGCCGTAAGAGCTGGAAATTTTAAAATGGTCGCAATGGAAATTCCTTTTTTAATTATGCCTTTGGTATTAATTTGGTTGAAATATCCATTTTTGAAATCCTGACCTGATGTTTCTTTGTCTTATTTAATCATGAATAGATAGATACTTATTCAAAAAAGTACTTGAGTTTTTTGTAGATTAGCTATCATGCAAAACGTAAAATGACAAAAGAAAACGCCATCAAAATATTCGAACAAAATGAAGTTCGTACTCATTGGGATGAGACGAAAGAACTTTGGTACATATCTATAATTGATGTGATAGAAGCACTGACGCAAACAGACAGGCCCAGAAAATACTGGAACGACCTAAAAACCAAACTCAAAAGAGAAGGAAGTGAACTGTCCGAAAAAATCGGACAGTTGAAGATGACTGCACCAGACGGTAAAATGCGACTTACAGATGTTGCTGATACTGAGCAGATTTTCCGACTCATCCAGTCCATTCCGTCTCCAAAAGCGGAACCTTTTAAATTGTGGTTAGCACAATTAGCATCTGAGCGATTGGACGAAATGGAAGACCCGGAAATTACTATTGATAGAGCTTTGGAACAATATCTAAAACTAGGCTATTCAGAAAACTGGATTAATCAACGCTTGAAAAGTATTGAAATTCGCAAAGAACTTACCAACGAATGGAAAAAGCTAGGATTAAAAGAAGGGCAACAATTTGCCACCTTAACTGATATTATTACTAAGACTTGGGCAGGCAAAACAACCAAAGAATATAAAATACTTAAAGGTTTGAAAAAAGAAAGCCTAAGAGATAATATGACCAATACAGAGCTGATTTTAAATATGCTTGCGGAAGCTTCCACAAAAGATATTTCGCAAGCTGTGAACCCAGAAGATTTTAACGAAAGTAAAAAAGTAGCTCGACAAGGTGGGAATGTCGCCAAGGTTGCCCGAATGGAATTGGAGGCCAAAACGGGTAAAAAAGTAGTAACATCGCTGAATGCAAAAACAACCCTTAATTTGCAAGATGCAACAGATAAAACAAACAATAAAAAAAGTAAAAATTAAATTTATCAAATTCTCAGGCTTTAGAACTTTTATTAATGGAAAATAACAGCCTCCACCGTATAAAATCCATCACAGAAATTCACCGTTTGGCTGGAATAGAAAAACCCAACCACCCCTTAATTAGCATTGTAGATGTTTCTAAATTTAGCAATGACACCAATGTAAACGCTGTTATTTTCGATTTTTACGCAGTGTCCTTAAAGCGAGGTTGTGATCATTTGTTGTATGGTCAACAGCAATATGATTTTGATGAAGGTTTGATGGCATTTATGGCGCCCGGGCAAATTCTGCGTGGCGAAGAAAGTGGGTTACCGCCAAAACTGGAAGGTTGGATGATGTTTATCCACCCCGACTTTTTATGGAACACACCTTTAGCGAAAAAGATAAAACAATACGAATATTTTGGCTACGCAACTAACGAGGCCTTGTTTCTTTCCGACAAGGAAGAAACGATGATGACTGGAATTATCGAAAACATCAGAAGTGAATACAATTCCAATATCGATAAATTTAGCCAGGATGTGATCATCGCTCAATTGGAATTACTTTTTACGTATGCACAACGCTTTTACGAGCGCCAGTTTATTACCCGGAAAATTACCAATCATCAAATCTTAGGCAAGTTGGAAGACGTTTTAGACAACTATTTCAATAATGAAGATTTAGCTTCTAAAGGTTTGCCTACCGTACAATTTATAGCTGAAAAATTAAACATATCCAGCAAGTATTTGGGCTCGTTACTCAAGCAACTAACCGGCCAATCGACGCAGCAACACATCCATGAAAAACTTATCGAAAAGGCTAAAGAAAAACTTTCTACAACAGCGTTATCAGTTTCCGAAATCGCTTATCAGTTAGGTTTTGAGCACTCTCAGAGCTTTAACAAATTATTTAAGAGCAAAACAGCTAGTTCCCCTTTGGAGTTTCGATCAAGTTTTAACTAAAAAATCTCAAGATTTCTATAAAATTAAGCGCTACTTATACAGCTATCGATTAGGTGCATTTAAAATTAGATTTCTCAATCGCTCTTCGTTTTTATCGCCCCAAGTACCTAAAGCGGAAATTATCGGAATTAACGTTTTTCCAAATTCTGTTAGCGAATACTCTACTTTTGGAGGTACAACCGGATAAATAATTTTTGAGACCAGTTCATGTTCCTCCAGTTCTTTTAGCTGGATATTTAAGACTCGACGGGAAGCATCTGGAATTTTGCGCTGCAGTTCGCTTGGGCGCTGATGGCCCTGGTTAATAAACCACAACAAACGGATTTTCCATTTGCCATAAAGCACTTCGCCAATCAAATCGAGCCCGCAATTTAGGTTTAACGGAATTTTTCTATCCTTCATTAAACAAAAGTAATCCTATGTTCCAAATTGTGCAATAGGGGAAAAATTTATCCCTATGCAATTCGATTTTCCGTACTTGCCTAAACCGCTTGTATGCCCCAATTTTGTGCTAAATAAAGACAAACATGGAACAGCAATTTAATTTTAATAATGAGTTAGCAGGCAAAATAGCATTGGTGACAGGTGGTACCAAAGGTGCCGGCAAAGCCATTGTCGAACGACTGCAGAAAGCTGGAGCAACCGTTATCATCACGGCAAGAAATGCGCCTGAAAACGAAAACAGCAACCTGCACTTTATTGCTGCTGATTTAAGTGCGGCAGCAGGAACACAGAAAGTAATCGGCGAAGTACTATCAACTTATGGAAAGCTTGATATTTTGGTGAATAATCTTGGTTCTTCGTCAACGCCAGCGGGTGGTTTTACCGTGTTGACCGATGAAGATTGGGAATCGACATTACAGGCAAATTTACTTGCTCCTGTACGGTTAGACAGGGGTTTTTTACCACAAATGATCGATCGAAAAAGTGGCGTGATCATTCATATCGCTTCCATTCAGGGTAAACTACCGCTGTATGATTCTACTTTGCCGTATGCAGCTGCAAAAGCGGGACTGAGAAATTACAGTAAGAGTTTATCCAACGAAGTTTCACCAAAAGGTGTTCGCGTACTTACGGTTTCACCAGGATGGATTAGGACAGAAAATGTAAAAGTGTGGCTGGAAACCATTGCCGAAAATTCAAAAATTTCTGTTGAGGAAGCGCAGCAAGGTGTAGTAGCTGCGTTGGGTGGCATACCGTACGGCAGACCGGCCGAACCGGAAGAAGTAGCGGAATTTGTTGGCTTTTTAGTTTCGCCAAGGGCGAATTATTTAACAGGAACCGAATATGTAATTGACGGCGGAACAATACCAACCATTTAATAAACATAAAAAAAAGAAAAGATGAACTTACCAAAAGTAATCGCAAATTTAACAGAGGCGCAGAACAATTTCGACAGCCAGGCATACGCCAGCTGTTTTGCCGAAACAGCCGTAGTTTTTGATGAAGGAAAAACACATCAAGGAAAAGCAGAAATCGAACAATGGATTAAAAAAGCCAATGAAGAATATCAGGCGGTAATGAAACCAATCGATTACTTGCCTGCGGAAGAAATTTTAAAAGCAGAAGTTTCAGGAAATTTCCCGGGAAGCCCGATTGTTTTATCCTACCATCTGGAAATCAAAAATGATTTGATTGAATCTTTGAAAATTACCGGATAATCGAAACTGATGTTGCAGGCCAAATTGAATAATTTGGTTGATCACAGGCGATAATTTTCCCAAATCTGTTAAGGTATATTCTACTTTAGGCGGTATTTCGGGAAAAGAATTTTGCGCATCAACTTTCAGGAGGAAATTTCAATTCTCCCAAATAAATCAATTATTGTTAAATTAGCGTAAGGGTACAAGTTGTGAGTCAACAACATAGTTATTTTGATAATTTTTGAATTAAATGAAAACGGTAGCACAAAAAATGGGAATTAAAGAAAACGCAAAAACGTTTTTAATGAATGCTCCTGAAGATGCAATGGAATCAATTGTTCTCCCTGATATAGTATTGATTGAAACCTTAACCGGCGAGTTCGATTATATTCACTTATTTGTAACGCAAAGCGATGAACAGGTAGCTGTTTTCGCTAAGTTAAAAGCGCACCTGAAACTGGATGGCATGCTTTGGGTTTCATGGCCCAAAGGCGGCCAACTGCATACAGATTTGTCTTTACCGAAAGTGATTAAAAATGGTTATGCATTTGGATTGGTAGAAAGCACTTGCTTAAGTATAAACGATACCTGGTCTGCCATCAAATTCACCCACCCTAAAAAAGGTAAAATCTATAATAACAGTCATGCAAAATTGAAATCTCGAACTACAAACCGATGATTTTTTTTTATAAATTGTAAAACGTAAACCAAAATATATCATGATATGGCAAAACAAGTTTTCATTAATTTAGCAGTAAAGGATGTTCAAAAATCAATGGATTTCTATTCCTCATTGGGTTTCGAAAACAATCCTCAGTTTTCAGACGATGCCGGCAAATGCATGGTTTGGAGCGAAAACATCTTTGTGATGTTGCTTTCGCACGAAAAATTTTCATCTTTTGCAACCAAACCCATCGCCGATACCAAATCGGCGGTAGCAGGACTTTTCTCACTAGCTGTAGACAGTGTAGATGAAGTAAACAATATTGTTGAAAATGGCCTCAAAGCCGGCGGAACAGAACCAAATGAAATCAGGGATTACGGTTTTATGCAACAACGAACCATCGAAGATTTTGACGGACATACCTGGGAAATTTTCTTTATGGATATGTCTAAATTTCCGACAGATCAACCCGCAGGATAATAACATAAACTGAAAAAACCGCAGCCATTAAGTTGTCAATGGCTGCAGTTTAGCTAATTAATCAGCAACTTCTTTAATAAACTTGCCATCAGCACCGTACCAAACGTTTACATCAGGAGTACCTTCAATATCTACCTTGTATGTAATTTTACCTCCGGTATTAACCCAGTCTACATCATCTATCCTACCCTTTGGATATTTAGCTTTGATACTTTTTGCTATTGCAGCCGGTAACTGCCCGTTTGGAATATCTTTTTCAAATGAAACTACTTTACCACTACCCGTATAAGTGGCTTTGTGATCAACTTTAGCCAGATCAAAATCAGCTTCATAATTTCCACCCTTCATTTCCCAATCTACATCGGTTGCTTTTGGATAGGCTTTTGCGAAAGCGGCTTTTACCGCAGCAGGAACTTTACTTTGATCTATATCCTGAGCATTGCTACTGGCAATTCCTCCAACTAAGAGAAATGCTGCCATAATTGTGCTTTTATAATTCATATTAAAATAACATTAGAACAAATCAAATGTTTGCATCCTACAAGCTGACCTTTCATCTTTAACTAAAGCAAAGAGAATACGCGGAATACTAAATTACAAAGCCTTTAAAAATTCCAGATAGAGTGGAACACTTTTTTCGATATACGCTGGCGTGGATTGATATTCTATTCCATAGTAGGCGAAGCACGGTCGGTAATCTGCTTTTACATATTCGAAGCTAAGCTCAAACGGACGGGTAAGTTCTGCTAAAGGATATTTATATGTTCCTGAAGGACGAAGTTCATCTTCACCAACACCCAGTGAGATCGCCAGCGCAATCTTTTTTCCGGATAATGGATAGCCACTTTTACTTCCATAAGCCCAACCATGCGTTAAAACTTCATCAAACCATTTTTTTAATAACCATGGGCTGTTAAACCAATAATAAGGAAACTGAAACACGATTTTATCATATTTTTCCATCAGTTTCTGTTCTGCCTTAACGTCTATTTTTCCATCTGAATAGGCTTCATGAAGTTGGTGCACCACGTACTGATCAGGAAATTGGCGGAGTGCTTCAATCCATCTTTTATTTACCAAAGAGTTCTTAATATCTGGATGAGTGACAATAATTAATGTTTGCATCTTATTAAAATTTTAACTTATTTGAAACAAAAGTAATGCCCTGGCCGTAGCTTTGTTGTATCAACAGCCTATTGTAATGTACTATATAAAATGTAAGTATGACAGAGATTAAGGAGACATCAACCAATTTCGCCAATAAACAAGCACTGGCAGATGAATGCCCCGAAGCTTATGCATCTAATATTATTGGCGGCCAGTGGACATTGGTAATTTGCTCCTGGCTATTGGAGGGAAAGTTGAGGTTTAGCGAATTGAAAAAAAATTTGCCCAATATTACAGAACGAATGCTGACGCTCCAGTTACGTAAACTCGAAGAAAATAGAATTATTTCCAGAACGGTTTATGCAGAAGTACCTCCACGGGTAGAATACGAACTCACCGCCATCGGCTACGAATTAAAACCAATTATTAAGGCCTTAGAAAACTGGGGAGAAAAACATAAGGCTTTGATTGAGGAAGCTTAATTTTTATTCTCAAGGATATTGTTTTGGCCCTTTTCTGAAAACAATCCTTTGCTGTAATATCAACGTCTATTCTATTCATTTAAAAAAAGAACAACACCTCATTAAAATAAAAACAAAAAAATTAATTATTTTGTTGTCGTGATTACTATATTTGTGACAACAAAATAAATTTATCATGAGAAGATTAGAATTTGCATCGCTTCAGGTTAAGGATTTAGCGGTATCAAAAGTATTTTATACAGAAAAACTAGGGTTTGAACTTTCTGAAATGAGTAATCCACATGCCTGTGTTTTCACTTACAATAAAGGCGAAGCTAGTTTTGCAATAAGAACGCCAATTGGAGATATTGAAGGAAAACAATTAGGTATTGGCACCTCGCTTTGGTTTGCTATTGATGAGAAAATTGAGGAGTTACAAGAGCAGCTGATCGCTAAAGAAGTAACATTGGTTGGAACGATTAACAATACGCCCTTTGGAAGAACGCTAATGGCGAAAGATCCCGACGATTATGTGATTACATTTTTGGAAACCATTTAAAACGCTTGTAATGATTGATCATAAAGCAAAATATTGGATAATTGTGGCATCCAAAGATCATGTTGAAGTAGGTGTAGCACAAGGGATTGCTCAGGCATGCCACGGAAAATCTTCACCTTTAAAGAGAATGAAAAAAGGAGATTCCGTCATCTATTATTCTGGAAAACAAACGATGGGAAAACCAGATAAATGTCAGGAATTTACGGCCATTGGAAAAGTAATAACTGAAGAAACTTATACAGTTAAAGTTTCGGAAGACTTTTGCCCGTCCCGACGTGAAATGGAGTTTTTTGAATGTAAGAACGTCTCAATTCTTCCGCTGATAGATGATTTAGATTTCATTCCAAACAAAAAAAGTTGGGGTTATCCATTTCGATTTGGTTTCTTTGAAATTAAGCAAAACGATTTTAAGTTAATATCTTCAAAAATGCTTCAACATCAATATGGCGAAAGAAATAGAATTTCAGTTTAAAACCCCGAACGATAGTCCGGGTTATTTGCTCGGGCAGCTTACCATGCTTTGGCAACGTAAATTAAAGAAAGTTTTAGACCCGTTGGATTTGACACAGACCCAATTCGTATTACTTGCTGCATCGGGCTGGCTTTCAAAAACAAGCAGTGCGGTTACGCAAATTGACATCGCAAACCAGAGTAACGCCGATAGAATGATGGTTTCGAAGGTTTTACGAACATTACAGGAGAAAGGTTTTATCACGCGACAAGAACACGAAACTGACACCAGAGCGAAAACAATTCGGCTTACTCCTGATGGTGAAAATGTTTTGCAGAAAGGACTTGTTGAGGTAGAAAATGCGGATAAGGATTTCTTTGCTTCTTTAAATACCAACTTATCTTTATTCAACAAAAATATGGTACAACTTATTGATCAAAATAAAACTATATAACTACCCATCAGCTTATTTTTATTTAGATTTTAAACTTGCAGTGTTTTTAAAACCTAGAAAAGCGAAGGCTTGCATTTTAACGCAAGCCTTCGCTGTAATCATCACTAAAATTTAAAAGGATAGGTAAATATTACTTTCCGGTCTTTTCGATATCCCGATCCATTTCTACCAAATCCACATCTTCCGGGCTGGAAAAATCTCCGATTAAATATTTATTAAAATGATCGGCCAGTTTCCAGAAAGCATATTCTGTCATATCGCCAAAACCGTGGCGCTGACCTGGGATAATCAGAAAATCGAAACGTTTACCAGCTTTCATTAAGGCATTTGCCACACGAATAGAATTTGCCGGGTGCACATTATTATCAACATCGCCATGCATTAATAATAAATGCCCTTTCAGGTTTTTAGCCAAATCAGGATTTTTATCAATGCTGTATTTAAATGATGTATCGCCTTTCAAAGAAATTACCTCCTTCACACCATGATGTTTCTCGCTCCACCAACGGTTGTAAATGCTATTATCATGGTTACCTGCATTAGAAACTGCTGCTTTGAAGAAATTCGGGTAAACCAACATGGCCGCGGTAGACATAAAACCACCACCTGAGTGGCCAGTAATACCCACTTTAGTATCATCAATATAACTGAATTTTGATGCCAATTGCTCTATAGCAGTTTTCTTATCGGCCAAACCGTAATCACGCAGGTTTCCGTAGCCATATGTATGGTACCATTTCGAACGTGAAGGATTTCCACCACGGTTACCTACTGTTATAACAATATAACCAAACTGCGCCAAACGTTCTGTACGGTCCATGCTTTTACTAAAAGCTTTATTTACAGCTTCCGTTTGTGGACCAGGATAAACGTATTCAATAATAGGATATTTCTTATTTGGGTCGAAGTCGAACGGTTTGTACATTACGCCATACAAATCGGTTACCCCATCATCAGCCTTTACGGTAAACGGCTCCGGGAATTTGTAACCTGCAGCCATTAATAACGATAGATCAGTAGCTTCAAGTTCCATTACTTTATAACCATTTTTATCGTACAAAGTAGATTTTGGCGCCGTGTTCACCCTCGAGTAGTTATCGACAAAAAAGCTGTTGTTATCATTCATACTAATTGCATGATCGAAATTACCGGCGTTTAACAGTTTCATGTTCGAACCATCGAAATTGATGCTATACAGGTGCAAATAGTAAGGATCTTCTTTGCCTTCTCTCCCATTTGCTGTAAAATATAATACCCTGTTTTTCTCATCAATATTTACGATACTTTCGCAGTGGAAAGAACCTTTGGTAATTTGATTTTTGAGCTTTCCGTTTCCATCAAAAAGATAGAAATGAGCCCAGCCATCACGTTCGCTCCAGTGAATCAGTTCTTTTCCGTTGTTGATTAAACCCGGACGATTCACTTCTACATAAGTATTGAAACGCTCATCAATTAAGGGTGTTACTTTACTTGTAGCAATATCAACGGTGCCGATATCAATCCGCTTTAAATCGCGGCTTGTTCGTGAAAAATAAAATCTGCTATCATCACCTAGCCAAATCGAAGGACGAAATTCGTTATCACGATCTTTAGCGAGTGATGGTTTGCCCCAAACGCCAATGCTTTGATCTTTAAAGGCCGATACATTCAGTTTTTTATATGACTTTGCCGGGAAATCGAAAAGCAGGATTTCATCTTGTGGTGCCTCTGCTTCTCCTGGCATTTGATATTTATAAGTTTCTAAAGTTGGCCGGCCAGCTGTAACACTATTAATTACCCATAAATCTTTAACCTTACGGGAGTCAGTACGATCTAATACAAAGTACCTGGAATTTGGCGACCATAGCACATAGGCACCGCGGCGCTTTTTGTTATTTTTTTCATTCTCAACATTATTCTCACCATCGCCATCACTTCCGTAAGAGTAAAATTTTACACCATCTTTTGTAAGTTGATGTTCTACAATGGTGCTGTCTTCTTCGTTTTTAACCGCCTTTTTGTAGTTCTCTTTATCCATCCAATACAAATTATAATTGCGTGAAAAGATAATGGCAGATGAATCAGGAGCAACGGAACCCCAGCTTGGTTTTGGTTTAGGCTTGCTGAAATTTGGCACTTCAGTTAACTTCGCTGTAGCCAGGTCATATTTGAAAGAGAAAATCTTCTTTTGTAACGAATCGGCAGCTTTTTTATCCTTGCGATCAGGCTTTACTTCATCAATTGTGCTTTTCACTTCAAAAGAAATACTTTTTTCATCTGCAGCAAACTTTAAGTTCTCTAAAGGCAAATGTTCGGCATCAAATGGATCGCGAACTGCCAAAGTGATATCAGCAGCGATTTTCGCATTATCGAACATCAACTTTTTTGTTTTCGCATTCGGATCTACCAGGTACCAGAATTTCCCTTTTGGGCTTTCAAAAGTGTACCAAAAACGATTACTCAATTTCAGCCAATGTGGATCAACCGAAGTGGAATAAACCATTTTCTTCAATTTATTTGGAGAAAATCGCGAAGCGAGCTGATAATTTGCCTTTGGTTGCGCCTGGATATTTTCAGTTAGCGTAAAGGTTTTATTTTGTGCCGCAACAGTTAGGGATAGAAACGGAGCACAAAGAAAAAGTTTGTAAAGTTTGTTCATCAAAATTGGTTTGAGGCGCTAAATTATTTAATAAAAGCTGATTATGATTGGTGGAGATTGTAATAAAACAGTTAGCTTATCAAATTTTCTAGATGCTTAATTAGTTATCAACACCAGTTCATTGGGTGTACAATAAATTGCCAGAATTTATAGTTTTGTAGCAATTAAAATACTATGAACTACAAATTACTTACTATTATAGCTGCTGGCATTATTTTATTCACCAGCTGTCAATCCAACTCTCAAACCGGAAATATCGAAGGAACCGACTCTATCGGGCAGGTGACTAAAACAGCAGAGAACACCTCCACACCTATTGATGTTTCAAAAATAAAGGTGGCTGATGCCAAGACCATTTTAGCCAGAAAGCAGGTGCCTATTTTATGCTACCACCAGGTAAGAAACTGGAAACCTACAGATGGAAAAGTAGGCAAGGATTACATTGTAGAGATTCAAAACTTTAAAGACCAGATGAAAATGTTGGCTGATAGTGGCTATCATACCATTTTACCTGATCAGCTTTATGCTTACTTAAACACCGGTGCTGCATTACCGAGCAAACCCATTATGCTTACTTTTGATGATACCGACCTGGATCAGTTCACAATCGTAAATCCAACACTAAAAAAACTGGGTTATAAAGCAGTGTATTTTATCATGACTGTATCTATTGGTAAAAAAGGGAAATTTGTAGATTATATGAGCAGCGATCAGATTAAACAACTTTCTGATGAAGGCAATGTAATCGGGTCTCATACCTACGACCACAAAAACTTTAAGAAATATGCCGGCAAGGATTGGGAAGAACAATTAGATAAACCAACGAAAAGACTGGAAGAAATCACCGGCAAAAAAATGACAGAATTTGCTTATCCATTCGGCTTATGGAACGCAGAGGGAATTCCTGAACTTAAAAAACGTGGTTTCAGAATGGCTTATCAACTATCTACTAAACGTGATGAAAAAGACCCGTTGTTCACCATTCGCAGAATTATTGCCAGTGGTTACTGGAGTCCAAAAACGCTAAGCAACAGCATTAAAAATAGCTTTTAAATATTCAAACCCCGGCATTGTCTGGGGTTTTCTTTTTTAAACGAAAAATAAAATGAAAAAAATCGCCTTCCTCATCCTTTCATTGCTTTCAGGTATAACATTCGCTCAAATACCGCATCTTAACGGCCAGGTTAATATTGATATGAAAAGCGGTCAGATTACCTGTGATTTCGTATTAAGCAAAATTCCAGATCTGGGTAAAGATTATCAGATAGTATTGAATAAAGGTTTCAATATTAAAGCGATTAAGGATGCTGATCACAATACCTTGAAATATTCTGGTTTTTACGGAGGAGCAATGCGTGGCGAAGGTTTAACTTACGCACCACTATCCAAAGATAGTACGATGGTGAATCCGAAGCAGCTTCATATTACCTACACAGGCGCTTTTCCAATTTATACTGACACGTTGAACTTTATAGATTTTAAAGGTTTAATCGCTTTCAATGGCAAAACGATGCGAGCGGCTGACCAATCAAAATGGTATCCGATTATTTACGATGTAAAAAACGATCGGCTGATTGAGCAGGTTACTTTTAATATTCAGGTGAGTGCTAATGGTGCCAAAACGATTTTTGTGAATGGCGATTTACCACAAGCGGGGCCAACCGCAAGGTTTAAATCGGATATTGCCATTGCTCCGATGTTGTTTGTTGGCGATTATGGCGTACAAAAAACGAATGGTGCCTTATTTTTAAACACCAACATGGATCAGCGGCAGTTATCTATTTTTGAACAAAATATTGGCGAAATGAAAGCTTATTTTTCTAAAAACCTTAAAATCCCTTACGATACGAAAAATGTTTTTATGGAACATGAACCAGTAGAAAAATTTAATAAAGGCCGCAGCTGGGGCTTTGTCGCTTTTCCAACCATCGCTTTTGCAGGAATCAGGCTTGGTGACATGATTGATGATCAAAAACCGCAACTGAAAGATTCTACGGATTATCCGTTTATCGCCCACGAAATTGGCCATTATTATTTCGGAAATGTGTTGCAACCCAATTCTACCCTATTTTGGTTTTTTCTGGAATCTACTGCAGAATATTTATCCGTAAAAGCCAGTGAAGAAAAATTCGGAAAAACATTTGCTACGAAATACTTTCTGGATAGAGGCAAACAGCTTAAAAACTTCAAGGCAAAACCCTTAAATGCCATCATAAACATGAACGATATCTCTGGCACTTACCGCTACAGCTATGGCCCGTTTTTATTGCGGGGTCTTGAACAAATCGTCGGAGAAAAGCAAATGTTTAAATTTTTAAATACCTGCTTAATGGCCAAAACAGAGGCAACTGATTATAGCTTTTTCAAACGCAATGCACTAAAATCAGGTATATCAACAAAAGAATGGGACACCTTTGAGAGGGACTTTATTTTATCTGAAAACGCAGTATCTTTGGTGAAATAATTGATAAAAATTGAACAAGAAATTTAAACCAGCGCCCCATCTCCTAACATTCATCTTATTTTCAGGCTTATTTATTTCTGCCTGTGGCGATCAAACCGCAACAAAAAAAGATAAAGAAGATACAACTACTACTGCCCTAAAAACAGATAGCACAAAAAGAAAACCTGCTGATGCAAAAACCATTCTGGCTCGCAAAGAAGTGCCTGTTTTATGCTACCACCAAATTAGAAATGCTTTGGCGAGTGACAGTAAGCGAGCAGGTGATGACATTATTTCGCCAGACAAATTTAGAGATCATATTAAGATGCTGGCTGATAGCGGTTACCATACCGTTTTACCCGATCAGCTTTATGATTACCTGATTTATGGCGCTAAACTACCTGAAAAGCCGATTATGATTACGTTTGATGATACCGACATGGATCAGTTTACAGTCGGCAACACCACTTTAAAAAAATATGGCTTCAAAGGGGTTTATTTTATCATGACGGTTTCTATTGGCAGAAAAGGAAGAATCAATTACATGACCAAAGAAAACATCAAACAGCTAGCTGATGAAGGCAATACAATTGCGAGTCATACTTATGATCATAAAAATTTTGCTCAATTTAAAGATGAAGACTGGAAAACCCAAATAGATGAACCCACTAAAAAGCTGGAAGAAATCACTGGAAAAAAAGTTGAATATTTTGCCTATCCTTATGGTGTATTCAAGGCTGCGAATTTGCATAAATTAAAAGAACATGGCTTTAAGGCTGCCTTTATTTTGTCTACCGCCCGTGATGAAAACTATCCGCTTTATACCATCCGCAGGATAATTGATCCGGGCAGATATTCAGCCAAAAACCTTTATTATAGTATCAACAAAAGCTTTAACAAAACAAAATCATAGTTTCAGATGTAAATTAAGTTATTGCTTAATCATCTTTTCATGAGAAAATACATTCATCTTATCGTTTTTAGTTTTTTGATTCTCGCATCTTGTACCAATTCAAAAAACAGCCAAGATACCGAAGGAACTTCCGATAGCACAATTACTGCCGTAACGGAGTTGCCTGCAAATTTTTATAAAAGATTGGAAGGTACCATTGCCGGAAAAAGCGTGGTTATGAATTTACAAAAACTAGATGGTGAATATGATGGTAATTATTACTACGATGGTCCATGGTTAAATTTATCAACTGATACGCTGGTGGGTAAAGATAGCCTCGTTCTGTTTGAAAATAGCTTTTACGATTATTACTTTGATCAGGACGCCAAGCAAAATCACTTAGCGCTAAAATGGACAGGAAATGGCTTTAAAGGGACGTGGTCTGACGGTAAGGGAACAAAGAATTTTCCAATTCAGTTAACGGAGAAATATCCTGAAGGCAGTTATCAATTTACCACAGGTGTTTACACCGATTCGGTGAAAGCATTCGCTGACCGGGAAAAATCACCAAAGGCATCCATTAGTTTTGAATACTTACAGGCAAAATCAACTGATGATGCTGGAAATTGGCTAAATGATCAATTGAAAAGCATTTCTGGAGTGAAATCAGGGAATGAAAACCGGGAGGCTGGCTTTAAAAAAATGGCTACGGCATATTTTGCTGATTATAAACAACAGATTTCCAAGCAGCAAAAAGATGGTCCTGACCGTGGCTTTGAAGCCTGGATGAATTATACAGATGACAGTCAGCAGAGTATTGTTTATAATGAGAATGGATTTGTTGTAGTAGATTACCTTACAGATGCGTATACCGGCGGTGCCCATGGAAACTATGCCAGCACCATGTTTTGCCTTGATGTTAAAAATAAAAAACAGATGCTATTGAACGATGTGGTTAAAATTGATTCTAATTCTCTACAAAAGTTGCTTGAGCAAAACTTGAGAAAGCAATATAACATTAAGCCGCAAGATCAGTTAACTAAAGTATTGTTTGATAACTTTCTGAAACCTAATAAAAACTTTTATTTCAATAAAAACGGATTAGCATTTATGTACAACCCTTACGAGGTAGCAAGTTATGCACAAGGGCAAATTGTAGTTTTTATCCCTTTTTCAGAACTGAAAAATTACTTAATTCCTGCCTTTGCGGAAAGAATTGGTGTGAAACTATAAGACGAGATTACAAATCTCGACTAGCCAAAAATACTGGTCTGGATTTGTAATCCAGATCCTCGAACTTTGGATTTTTAATCCAATACTGTAAGACAAGATTACAAATCTCAACTAGCCAAAATGTTGGTCTGGATTTGTAATCCAGATCCTCGAACTTTGGATTTTTAATCCAATACCGTAAGACGAGATTACAAATCTCAACTAGCCAAAATGCTGGTCTGGATTTGTAATCCAGATCCTCGAACTTTGGATTTTTAATCCAATACTGTAAGACGAAATTACAAATCTCAACTAGCCAAAATGCTGGTCTGGATTTGTAATCCAGATCCTCTAACTTTGAATTTTTAATCCAATACCGTAAGACGAGATTACAAATCTCGACTAGCCAAAATGTTGGTCTGGATTTGCAATCCAGACCCTCGAACTACGGTTTTTAATTACCGTAAGACGAGATTACAAATCTCGACTAGCCAAAAATGCTGGTCTGCATTTGCAATCCAGCCCCTCGAGCTTTGGATTTTTAATCCAATACCGTAAGACGAGATTACAAATCTCAACTAGCGACATTGTTTTGGTCGTGTTGGTCTGGATTTGCAATCCAGATCCTTGAACTTTGGATTTTTAATCCAATACCGTAAGACGAGATTACAAATCTCGACTAGCCAAAAATGCTGGTCTGCATTTGCAATCCAGATGCTCGAACTATGGTTTTTAATCCAATACTGTGAGAAGAGATTACAAATCTCGACTAGCGACATTGTTTTGGTCGTGTTAGTCTGGATTTGCAATCCAGATGCTCGAACAGTGGATTTTTAATCCAATACCGTAAGACGAGATTACAAATCTCGACTAGCCATCGAAGAAATTTACAGAATCTCTTTTACAACATATTTATTTCCATTAAGAATCAGCTCATCTCCTACTTTGGCTCCAATAAAAAGCCTTCCTATAGGCGATGCCTGTGAAACGGCGATGAAGCTTTGTCCATCTGCTTTGATTTCACCTGCGCTGATACTGATGTAGAAATTTCCTTTGGAAGTTAAAACCAGACTTCCATTTTTTACCACTTTAGCAGCGTCAACATTTTCAACCTGCTGTAATGCTATTTTCTGCTGACCAGCTTCATAAAGCAATTTATTGTTCCGATCCATTTCCTGCTGCATCATCTCTCGGGTGGTTTCGTACTTATCTCCGGCGCTACTTTTGGTGTCGTCGTTAGATGCCTGCCTAGCCTGTTGCAATGAATACTCAATATTTTCAATTCGGTTTTGAATAAATGTTAGGCAAAGCTGATACAATTGAGATTTTAAGGTAGACATATTTTGAATGGAAGGTGGAAAAGGGTAAATGGATAATGTAAATTGGAAATGGATAATGGGAAATGGATTAACTGCGTAAGGCCAAGGCTTGCTTGAGCATAGATTTTATATTATCCTCTGATATATCTTCGAGGTGATTGACTAATAAAATTTTCATTTTAGCTCTTTTTTCCTGTAGCAAGTCTTCGTGGTCTATTTTGTTTCCATCAACAAAACCAATGTAAGGCTGATAATATTTTTTATGAATCCAAAGATAGCAGAACATTTTTCCTTTATGATAATAAAACGGCAAACCATATTTCCAATGTTCCGTGATATTTTCACAGCCAGTAAGCAGCAGCCTTAAATACTGCAGGCAGCCTTTCATTGGCTCATCTTTTTCCTCAAAGAAATTATCTAATGGATTAAGCATCTTTTAAAGATTGGATATATTGTTTGATTGCTAAATTGTTGGACATTTTCAACTAATTACCAATTTTCAGTTTCCAATTATCAGTTTCCAGTTATCAATTCCCCAATGAACCAATGAACCAGTTACCCAGTGAACCAATGAACAAATAAACCAGTGAACCAATGAACCAATAAACCTTACTCCTCCATCCACTTCACCTTTTCTTCAATCGAGCTACGGTTAGGCGCCCAGGGTTTTTCATTATGGTAGCCCATGTAAAAAAGGCCGATACATTTTTCATTTTCCGCAAGACCTAAAAATTCGCCCAAATCATGAATTAAGGGTGGCGAACTCCAGTAAGTACCAACTTTTAAACTCTCGGCAGTGATTGCCATATTTTGTACAGCACAAGAAACGGCTGCCAATTCTTCCCATTCCGGAATTTTACCACTTACTGCCATATTAATGGCGATAATACAATCTGCCTGCGCCGTTTTCTCAGCGAAACTATCATATTTTTTCTGAAGGAAATTTTGTGGCGAAACAAGATTTTTATATAACCTACCAAGTTCTTTCCCAAGTTTGGCCAAGCCTGCTTTTCTGATCACAGTAAACCGCCAGGGCTGTGTTAGCTTATGTGTAGGTGCGTAATTTGCCGTTTCCAAAATTTGGTTGATCACCTCAACAGGAATTTCTTTTTTGATATAACTGGCAGGAAAAATACTGCGTCGTTCTTTTATAACCTGAGATACGATTTCATAATTGCTCATTTTGTAAAAATAGTTAAAAGCAAAAAGATTAAAGTTGAAAGCAATTGATAAAACGTATTAAACAAAAAGATTTGACGTTTTAATGTCTTGCCAGACAAGGATTCCATAGTATACGACAATGCTGAAAGCAAAATTTAAACCTTAAATATTTCGCTCTACTGCTGGCACTTTTCACTTTAAACTTTCAACTTTTTACCTTAAGCTGCTTCCTGATTTGTTTAACTTTTGCAAAAAAAGCGATACTTTCTTTATCTACCAGAAACGCCATAGTATCAATTAATTCTTCTTTAATCCATTGATGTTTTGGAATCAAATTGGCGAGAATATTTAAACAATGTGATTTTACCGCTACGGGAATATTTTCATCAATTAACCAGGCGAACACAACTTCTACAATAGTGTCAGTTTCATAATCTGTGATGATGGCTTTAATATCAGGTGATGTTTTTCTGTTTGTAATAAAAGCCAGAATTTTAACGTAATGGCGTAAGGCAGAAAGATTTTGTTGCAACGGAAGTTTTTCGAGGAAATATGTAGCATGAGGCAAAAACCGATCCTGATGATTGGAATAAATACGTTCCAAAATCCACGCGGCCCTGAAACCAATTTGTTCATCTTGATGGAAACTTAAATCGATCAAATCTTTTGCAGAAAAAGTTTGCGCAGATGCCTTTGCGGCCAACTGCTCCACTTCTATTTTGCCAACTGGTTTTTGTAAGAGATCTGTTAACATTCGCATGAATGATAAAATTAAAAAAAATTCCGTCAGCTGAAGCAGACGGCAATGAAATGGCTAAATGTACAGGCAATGGCTTATTCATTGCCGTTGGTTTTAAATCATTAAACCTAACGCGATTCATTGCCGTTGGTTTCAACCAACGGATAAAAACATTTGCCAAATCGGCTTTAGGCAAAATAGTACTTTGGGTTTTCTTTCTAGCCAAAAGCACAAACCATTGTTAAATAAACCCGATTGAATGAAAATACTTTTTGTTGCAGTGTTCAACAGACTCAGACTGACGACAACAAAAAGATTGAAGTGAAAGCGGGACTGCAACTGCCATAAAATGCCGAGCCTTCATTTTCAAATAAAAGCAAACACTAACCGACTATTGGCTTTTGACTTCGGACTATAAACCCTATCTTTGCGGCTTATTTCTATTTAATATGATTTCAGTTTCTAATTTATCGTTACGATACGGCAAACGCACATTATTTGAAGATGTTAACTTAAAATTTACCCAGGGCAACTGCTATGGTGTAATTGGGGCTAATGGTGCAGGTAAATCTACTTTCCTTAAAATTTTATCGGGAGAGGTGAACCAAACTTCAGGTAGTGTAGCCTTTACTCCAGGAGAAAGAATGGCGGTTTTAAAACAAAACCACTACGAATTTGATGAGTTTTCGGTATTAGAAACTGTTATGATTGGCCATAAAGAACTTTATGCCATTATGAAAGAGAAAGATGCCATTTACATGAAAGAAGATTTTACCGAAAAAGATGGCGAACGTGCCGGAGAATTGGAAAATCTTTTTGCTGAAATGGACGGATGGAACATGGAAAGCAACGCTGCAACCATGTTGAGCAACTTGGGTATTACGGAAGATAACCACTATAAATTATTAAAGGAACTGGATAATACACAAAAAGTACGTGTGTTATTGGCTCAGGCTTTATTTGGCAATCCGGATATTTTATTATTGGATGAGCCTACCAACGATTTGGATATTGAAACCATTGCCTGGCTGGAAAATTTCTTAGCTGATTACCAGAACATAGTATTGGTGGTTTCTCACGACAGGCACTTTTTAGATGCAGTTTGTACGCACATTGTTGATATCGACTTTGCTAAAATGAGCATTTATACCGGTAACTATACGTTCTGGTATGAATCGAGTCAGCTGGCGTTAAAACAACGTAGCGACCAGAACAAAAAGATGGAAGATAAGGTGAAAGAGTTGCAGGAATTTATCCGCAGGTTTAGTGCGAATGCATCGAAATCAAAGCAGGCAACTTCACGTAAAAAGGCTTTAGATAAAATTGATATTACTGAAATTAAAGCATCGAGCCGTAAATACCCGGCCATTATTTTCAACAATACCGGTCGTGAGGCGGGTGACCAGATTTTACAGGTTGATGGATTAGGTAAATCTGGAAACGATGGCCTGTTGTTCGACAAAGTGACTTTTATGGTAAATAAGGGCGATAAAATTGCCGTTTTATCTCAAAACAGTTTAGCAACCGCAGCATTTTATGATGTGTTAACGGGTAGAGCCCCTGCTGATAAAGGTGAATTTAAATGGGGTGTTACCATTAGCACTGCTGATATTCCGAATGATAACTCTGAATATTTTGCGGGCAAGGATGAAAACCTGGTAGATTGGTTACGTGAATATTCTGGAACGGATGCCGATGAGCAATTTGTGCGTAGCTTTTTAGGTCGGATGTTATTCTCGGGTGAGGAAGTTCTGAAAAATGTAAAAGTGCTTTCAGGAGGTGAAAAAATGCGTTGTATGTTCTCAAGGATGATGTTACAGCAAGCTAACCTGTTAATGTTTGATGAACCAACCAACCACCTGGATTTAGAATCAATTGAAGCGTTGAACAATGGTATGAAAGATTTTAAAGGTGCGATTTTGTTTACTTCACGAGATCACCAGTTAACTGAAACCGTAGCCAACAGAATTATTGAGATTACACCGAAAGGCACCATCGATAAATTAATGACCTACGATGAGTACATCAACAGTCCTGATGTGGCAAAACTTCGCGAAGAAATGTACGCTTAACTTTTTGCTAAAATATATTTTCAAAAGGGTTTTGATATTACGTCAAAACCCTTTTTCTTTATAGCCTAATCAAACATGATGAAAACGCTCTCTACGCTCCTACTTTTTTTTATTGTTTTTTTGGCCGTCGCTCAGGAAAGCGATTCGACAAAAGTACGCTCTAAAAAGAACGCCTTTGGTTTTAAGGAGAATTTTACTGAATTAATCTCTAAACCTGGCATTAGAAATGGGTTAACTCAAATATTTCAAGACCAAGTAATATTAGCTTATGGTTTGTATAAAAATGATAAACGGGTTGGCCGATGGCGTTTTTTTAAACACAAGGATAGTGTAGAACAAATCTTTAATTATGATTTAAACAAAGTTGATTATAATCGCCCGATAAATACGATATCTTACGTAATTGATAGCCTGAAGGAAGGAGACCGTGTGATAAAACCTGTAAAAATTGGCGGCTTTAGAATGGCATTTAAGGCGATATTCCAGGAATCACACCATTACGGAATTCCAATCAACCCAGCAATTTACGATCAGTTCTACATTTTCACAGTTAATGAAGCAGGAATTTTAACCAAAGTAGAGGAAAAGGTTTCATCAAAAGATTACAACACAAAAACCACTGCGCTTAAGTTGAATAAATTTCTGAATGATGAGTTCAGGTTCATACCAGCATATGTGAATGGCAAACCCAAAGAAAGTAAGATCGTGTTAAAAGCTAAGCTAACTGTGCAGTAAAAAGAATATTCTAAATCATCCAAAAAAATAATCTAAAATAATGAAAACGCTCTACACATTCCTATTGCTTGCACTTTGCTTTACGGCATTTGCTCAAAAAAGTGATTCAACACATATGCATTATCGGATCACTCGTGGTATAATTTCGCATCAAACTGTACTAAAATCTAAACCAAATATCAAAAATGGGTTCTGCGAAATGATTTCTGGAAGAAAAGTTATTGCTTCTGGCATCTATAAAAATAATGAACGCATTGGTAGATGGAGGTTCTTTAATCTTCAAGATAGTTTAGAACAAGTATATAACTATACATCAAAACAAATAGAATATAATGCACCAAATAAGGATTTCACATATTATATCGATTCTGTAAAAACTAATGACCGAATAATCTACCCCGTTAAAATTGGCGGATTTACTTACTCATTATATTATTTATTGCGTGAGTTTAAAGCACCGCTTGAGCTAAGAACGGCAGCAGGAGTTGCCAGCTTATTTTATATTTTTACCTTAAATGATACAGGAAAACTCATAAAATTTGAAACAAAAGTTGCCTCTTCAGTTTATAATAGAATTGATGTGATCAATTTAGATAAACTTCGAAAAGAAGATTTTGAGTTTTCACCAGCGATTAAAAATGGGAAACCGGTACCTAGCACCCTCGTATGGGAAACTAAATTAACAATAAATTAAAAACTTCTATGTCTGTGTAGCGTTTTCGCCCCGTTTATCGTTTTAGAAGAAAAAAGTGTTAATGGCCGTTAACCAATTTTAATTCTAAAATTGATTTAAAACATGAAAACTCATTTGAAAAACTTTAGCTTAACAACAAAAATTGCACTCTCTCTTCTCGCTATAACCACCATATTCTCTGCCTGTAAAAAAGATTGGGATAATGATCCGATTGAAGCTGCAGGCATTGGCTTCGTTCATGCTTCGCCAGGTACAGCTGCGCTTGATTTTGTATTAGATAATCAAAAAATCGGCAGCTTTACTTACACTAACGATCGCGGTTACTACGCAGCATATCCAGGAAACAGGATTATCGGCGTTGCCAAGAAAGATTCGTTAAAATACCTAACCAGCGGCACAGGAACTTTGAAACAAGGTGCTTTTTATTCTGCTTTTGTAGTAGATACTCTTAAATCGACTAAAATTTTATTGGTTGAAGATGATTTGAAAGCACCGGATGCAGATAAAGCTAAAGTACGTTTCATTAACTTAAGTCCAGGTTCCACCGCCTTAGATTTAGCTGTTGAAGGAAATGCCACTGCGTTATTTACTGCAAAAGCATTTAAAGAATTTACCCCATTTGCATCCATCAACCCATCAGAAAGTTATACTTTCCAGGTAAAAGAAGCAGGATCGGCAACGGTAAAAGCAACTTTACCCGCAGTAAAAATCGAAAAAGGAAAAATTTACACCATTTGGGCAAAAGGATTGAGCAGCAAAACAGATAGCACAAAATTTGGACTAGCTGTGATGACAAACAAATAATATCTACTTATGAAATAAGCACCATTCTAAAGCTGGAATGGTGTTATTTCGTTAATTTTGAATAAGGGTTTAAAACGCTTATAAAAAAATCAAACTTTAAATAGTCCTTTACAGGAGTGATAAAAAAGATACTCAGTTTTGAGGAAATTTTAAAAGGCTGTGTAAAAAACGACAGTAGCTGTAAAGAAATGATGTATAAATCATTTTATGGCTATTTAATGGGCATTATTTTAAGGTATACCAAAAATGCTTCAGATAGCGAAGAGCTTGTAAATGATAGTTTTATCAAAATTTTTAAACATGTCGGCAATTTTAAATCGCCTAAAAACCCGGAAGAATTGCAACGATCGTTCAAAGGTTGGATTGCGCAGATTGCATCGCGTACTGCAATTGATAAAATCAGGACCGCAAAAACACAGTACTATGTAGATGACCTTGGCGAAGACGAACATCCTGTAACGCAGGTTTCAATCGCTTCTGAGTTACATGTAAATGATATTTTAAACTTACTTAATCATTTACCAGATACGCAACGACTGGTTTTTAATTTATATGAAATTGAAGGTTTCGCACATGATGAAATTTCGAAAATGTTAAACATTCCCGAAAGCTCAAGCCGCGTGTATTTAACCCGCTCGAAAAATAAATTACGTACACTTTACCTGAATACAATGGTTGGTTCCTATAAAAAAAATGGATAAAGAATTAATAGACCATATTGCTACACAGCTTCAACACCATGAGGAATCTTATTCTCCGGGTGCATGGGAGCGTTTTGCTGAAAAGGAAAATAAACCGAAAGGTTTTGTTCTTTGGCCTGTATGGATAGCTGCTGCATTGATTTTAGTTTTGAGCAGTACATTTTTGATATTAAATAATCAAAATCATAAACAGGATTTAGTCATCCTAAATAAAAAAACGATCGAAGAAAAACCTGTAGCACCAAATAACAAACCGGCGATTAAGAATGATGAGGTTGAAATGGTTACATCATTAAATACGCCCCGCATCAAAAATAGCCATGCTCGAGTTGCCCCGGCAAGCCTAAATAGCCAGATAACGGATCAGGTTATTACCGAAATTTCAAATACAAATGATCCGGTTAATGAAATTAAAAACCACAACGTGTTAGCTAATGCGCTAATCAACATACCGCTTGCTTCTTACGGTGATAGGAAATTAGAAATTAAAGCCGAACCTAAAAAAGAAAAACCGTTTAAAAAGCCAACCTTTGAAGATTTGCTGGCACAAGACAGCAAAATAAATGAGTTGAAAAATACCAGTAAAACCCAGGCAAATGCAAAATGGGAACCGGGAGTGTATGTGGCGCCTGCGATGGGGAATGACAATAAAGTGAACATGAATTATGGCTTTTCGCTTTCCTACAAATTGGCCGAAAAACTTTCCATCAGTTCTGGTATTGCATATTCATCGTTGAGTTCAACAAGCAATCCATCGGCACAAAATGGAAACAGTAATGATGCAATGGCGAGTGCTGTACCAAGTTCGGCGGCACTGGCAACATATTCGTCTAATAATGCCCGAAGCCTGGAATCGGTTAATGCCAGTGTTCGCGGAATAAACATCCCACTGGAATTAAAATATAACATCAGCAAAAAGGTTTATACAGGAGTTGGTGTTTCGGCACTGGCCATTTTAAACAACAGGCAAGACAATAATTACCTGGTAAGCAGTGGAAAAAATGTTACCGTAGCCAACACAGCGGGCGTAGCTGAACAGCGAATGCTTATTGTTACCGAGCGGATCTCTGAACCGCAAGCCCAGGCATCAAGTGTAACTGATAAATATATTGGCTTCTATAATTTCTCTTTAGGATACAAGCAAAAAATATCGAAGAAAACTGACTTTGCCATAGAACCTTTTCTGAGGGTGCCAATGAAAACTTTTTCGAATGATAACCTCAACCTAACCAATGGCGGCTTAAGGCTAAAAATTGATTTTTAAAATTCATTGCGGATCAAAAATTAAGTTTTTTAATTGATCTGCTAAGTCTTTTGATTGTATACGCAGGAAGATGCTGATATCGAAACCTAAGGAATAACATATTCAGCAACCTTACTCAACCCCTGTTACAGCAGCAGTTACGTTGATTTTGTTATAAATGAATTACACTAGCCAACCTACATCTTTCTTATATTTGTGCTGACATGAGAAAAGGAATAATGAAAGCACTGGCATTTATATTGTTAATTTTTATTGGCTTTAATGCCCAGGCACAGCATGATCCCAGCGATCAAATGGATTCTCCAAACTGGGATGTAATTGGCGGCATCACTTTTAAAACTGTAAAGCCGACAGAAAAATATGCTGTTTACTCACCGGGCATTAAAAAATTTGAAAACAAACCGTTTGAGCTTTCGGGGTATATTGTCCCCATTAAAGATGGCATGAAGCAAACGAAGTTTATGCTTTCTACTTTACCCATTAATCAGTGTTTTTATTGTGGTAAAAATGGGATTCCGATTATGGTTTTAGTGGAAATGGCCGAACCAATTAAGTTCACTTATCAACCCATTACGGTGAAAGGTGTGTTGAAATTGAGCACCACCAACACGATGGATAATCCTCCGGTGCTCTTATCTACATCAAAATTATTATAAACAAAAAATCCCGATTCATCATCGGGATTTTTTTATTGATTATTTATAAAATCAAGATATTCTAGTGACCTGAGTGGCCATCAGCACCGTGAGCGTGGCCATGAGCCAACTCATCTTGCGTAGCTTCGCGAACATTTAAAATGGTTCCAGCGAACAATAAATTTTTACCAGCCATAGGGTGGTTTAAATCAACTGCAACTGTTTCATCATGAACAGCAGTAACCCCAGCTCTGAATTGGTTACCATTGTTATCTTGTAAAGGAATTACATCACCAACAGATGGAACTTCACCGCCAGCTTCTGTAAACATCGATTTTGGAAGATCAGCGAAAGCGCCTGGATCAATTTCTCCGTAACCATCAGCAGCAGATAGTTCAAAGCTGTATTCAGCACCAGTAGTTAAACCAGCTAAATGCTCTTCAAATTTAGGCAACATCATGCCAACGCCATATAAAAATACTAAAGGATTTTGCTCATCAGCTTTTTCAACAAAAACTTGTTGTCCTTCTTCGTTTGTAGTGTGCAATTCATAAGTTACTGCGACTACTGAGTTTGGTGAAATATTCATTTAATCTTTTTTAATGTAAATATGCTAATGCGTCCTCAACAGTGTTAACCGGTAACTGGCATACTTTATTTCGGCAAATATAAACTTTTGTTTCATTGCTTTGCTTACCTTTTAACAGCGGCAGGTTACTTTTTGTTCCGCCTAATGTAATTTTGTTGGGAATATAATAAATACTTAACTCCAGCTTAATGGCCTCTGTTTCTAAGCCGGAGAGGGCAATTTCATTGATTCCATAAACTTCATTAAGCAGTTGTATTGCCCAGTTTGAATAGGCTGAGCCATAAGTTTTAATTTTCGGCTGAACCGAAGCCAGCATTTCCAAGGCTTTATTGGCGTAGTCTTCCAAATCGAATAACAAACCTAATTTTGTTAAATTTTGTGCCATTGTTGAATTTGATGCTGGAATTACATTATCCATAACCTCATGTTTACGGGCAATCAGGCTTTCGCCGGTTGCTGAGGTATAAAAAAACATTGGTGAATCAGGATCACTAAAGTTTTCAATAACATAATCGGTTAATAATTTTGCCTCATTCAACCAGTTTTCATCAAAGTCATATTCATAAAGCGCAATTAAAGCCTCTATTAAAAATGCATAATCATCTAAAAAAGCAGTGATGGAAGCTTTTCCATTTTTATAATTACGATACAAACCACCATTTATTGTTTTTAAATTACCTAAAGTAAACCGGGCTGCTGCCGCTGCTTTTTGATAATATAAATCATGGCTTAAAATGGTTGCCGCGTCAGCCAGTGCTTTAATCATCATGGCATTCCAGGCGGTTAAACACTTATCATCCAAACCTGGCCGTACCCGCTTGTTTCTAACTTCCATTAATTTCGCTTTTGCTGCGTTTACCCGATCATACAAGGCTGCTGCATCTATATCATATTTAGATAGCAACTCATCATCAGTAAGGGTTTTTCTTAAGATGTTAGTGTGTTCTTCTTCCCAGTTACCATCTTCTGTAATATTAAAATAATCAGCCAATAGTGATGCATCATCTCCTAATATTTGATCAAATTCAGTTTTATCCCACACATAGAATTTACCTTCCACCCCTTCGCTATCTGCATCCAATGCCGAAAAAAACAAACCTTCAGCAGATGTCATCTCATTGAAAACCCAATTAATACTTTCAACAGCTGTCTGCTTAAAAGAATCGAATTTGGTACATTGATAAGCTTCGGTATATAAACTAATGAGCTGTGCATTATCATATAGCATTTTTTCGAAATGCGGCACATGCCATTTATCATCAACGGAATATCGGGCAAAGCCACCGCCAATCTGATCATAAATTCCGCCCCTACTCATTTCCTCTAGTGTATGGCAAACCGCTGTAAAAACCGATTCATCATCTTTTAAGTAGCCGTAACGCAATAAGAAAACCCAGTTGTTAGGCAATGGAAATTTAGGCGCCCGGTTATAACCACCAAAACCAATATCAAAATGGCGTTTCCAGGGTTCAATAATTTCGGTTAAATGTTCATCAGTGTACTCTTCTTTTGTAACCGATGGAATTATTTTTTCGCTATCGCGGATGCCTGAGGTTAATCGCTCTGCGTATTGAATGGCTTTCTCAGGCTCGTTTGTCCATAGCGCAGCCACATTTTCAAGGATATTAATCCAGTCATTTTTCCTGAAATAAGTTCCACCGTAAATTGGGCGTTGATCAGGCAAGCAAATACAATTCAGAGGCCAGCCGCCACTGCCCGTCATTAACTGGATGGCGTACATATAAATCTGGTCGATGTCCGGGCGCTCCTCACGATCTACCTTAATACAAACGAAATGTTTGTTCATCACTTCGGCTACCTCAAAGTTTTCAAAACTTTCACGTTCCATTACGTGGCACCAATGGCAGGCCGAATAACCAATACTTACTAAAATAAGTTTATTTTCAGTTTTGGCTTTTTCTAATGCCTCTTCGCCCCATTCGTACCATTGAACAGGATTATAAGCATGTTGCAGTAGATATGGCGATGAAGCATTAATTAGGCTATTGGGTTCAGAATGTACGTTTGACATGAATTTGCGGTATAAAAATGAATTGGTAAAGCTATTAATTATCTACAAAGCTGTTTTGTTTTAGTTTTGTTTTTATACTTTAGTTGGAAATCTATTGAGTAATGGAACAGGTGAATAATATATCGATAACAAGTATATATTTTAAATCCCAGATGTTCTGATTTATACCATCAATCAATAACAACCATGAAAATCACACATACCGAAATATACCGCTTCAGCATCCCGATGGAGCCTTTTGTAATTGCTACAGGAACCATGCATTTTGCCCAGAATGTGCTGATCAGAATTTATACTGATGCCGGGATTCACGGAATTGGTGAATGCTCAGCCTTTCCGATGATTGTGGGTGAAACTCAGGAAACCTGCATTGCCATGGCCAAAGATTTCGCCGCAATTCTAAAAGGAAAAGATCCACTGGAAATACCCGAGCGGATGAATGAATTACTGGGCTATGCAGATCATAACAGCACCATTAAAAGTGCTTTTGATATGGCGCTTTTTGATATCGCAGCGAAAAATGCCGGACTACCTTTATATAAATTTTTGGGTGGCTCAAAAAAAACCATCGAAACGGATATGACCATTGGCATCGACAGTCCGGAGGGAATGGCTGCTACAGCATTAAAATATGTGGAAAAGGGCTGCAGGATCATCAAAATTAAACTGGGTAAAAAAATTCATGATGATATTGAACGGGTAAAACACATCCGCGAGGCAGTTGGAAACGACATTACTTTGCGCCTAGATGCGAACCAGGGCTGGAGTTTTGACGATGCATTATTCGCATTGGGCGAACTTGAAAAATACGACATTGAATTCTGCGAACAACCCATGCGTACCTGGTACGATGATCAATTGCCAGCATTAAATGTAAACTCACCTATTAAGTTAATGGCTGATGAAAGTTGCTACAATCATCATGACGCACGTAAACTGATCAATAGCCAATCAACCACTTACCTGAACATTAAATTCTCCAAATCGGGAGGCATTTTGGAAGCCCAGAAGATACACGAAGAAGCTTTACAAACAGGAGTAAAATGTATGATTGGCAGTATGCTGGAAAGCAGAATTGCGTTGACGGCAAATCTTCACTTTGCTTTGGCCAGTCCTAATGTAGAATTTTTTGATTTAGATACCGCTCTTTTAGGCCATTTGGCCGATCCTTGCATTGGTGGATTAACCTATAACGGGTATTTTTTAGATGTTTCTGATGAAATAGGCATTGGCGCCGAAGCGGATGAATTTTTCCTGGAGAAATGCGAAAGCTGGACGATTTAGATGATTTGTCATTAGTTCATTGGTTGATTGGCTCATTAGTTAATTAGCAAATTGAAAAGGATGCTGCTGTTCGAGATCATTCGTTCATTAGTTCATTAGTTTATTGGTTCATTGGTTGTTTAGTTACCAATGCACCTTGCTATGGCCACCACTGGCTGCTGTTGCTGCTATTGCTGCTGTTCGAGATGTTAGCGCAGCGCATCTCGAACTTAGAAATAAAATAGGATTTCTAATCCTAGTACGCATTTTCACCCTTTCCGGGAGCGTAGTTCTATTTCACTAACATCTCCGCCAGCGCTTTGCTATCGCCGCTAAAGGCTGCTGTTCGAGATGTTAGCGCAGCGCATCTCGAACTTAGAAATAAAATAGGATTTCTAATCCTATTTTACATTTTCACCGAATTTAAAAATAAAACAGGATTTCTAATCCTAGTCATTTTCACCCTTGCCATGAGTGTTGCTCTATTTCACCAACATCTCCGCCAGCGCTGTACTATCACCGCTGAAGGCATTGAAATCCACAACATGGCCGATCCCATTAATTTTGGCCTTATCAGAATGTTGCCAGAACTTCCATCGGCTTTCATCCAGTCGTAATTTTGGCTGATAGTAATGGGCAATCCAAAGTGGATAATCATCTAATTTTCCTTCTAAATGATCTTCGTAAAATTTAAGCCCGGTGTAAATGATGGGGCGAACTTTAGTTTTCAATTCGACATAGGTAAGGAAATCAGATAGCTCTAAACGCATCCTTAAAGGCGAAACACCATCTAAAGTTTCAATGTCTACTACAGGTGGCAAATCCCCTTTCTCAATATTAACTACCTGCAAAAAGAATTTTGCCTGTGCTTTACCGCTTTTTTTAGGCCTGAAGAAATGATAAGCACCACAAACAATACCCGCTTTTGGGGCTTCCCTCCAGTTTCGCTGAAAATACGGATCAACTGTTAAGATACCCTCGGTGGCTTTAATAAAAGCAAAACTTACTTTCACTTCATCCTCTTTCATCGCCTTCACCTTTCCCCAGTTAATTTTGCCCTGGTAATAAGAAACATCAATGCCATGCACTACATATTTTTTGGGTATCTTAATATTGAAACTCTCGTAAGTCCGGTAGTTGGGATCTTGCCCCCAGTCTTTTATCCATCGCCAGGTAGAAACAAATCCATTTAGAATATATCCGTAGTAAAACGGAGAAAGTAAAATCAACAGTAAACCTGCAATAGCTACCTTCCATTGTGTAGGAAAAGGTTTTGATTTCTTCTTGCGTACCGTGGTTTTTCGGGTTGCGGGTTTCCGGGTAACAGCAGGCTTTCTTTTTTCTGGAGGCATAGTTTATTCAACTGCAAATTTGTAAAAAATTATCAGTTTTGTGCTGATCTATTTGATAATGGTTTCGCTACTTTTGCAAACCAAATATCTCTATGTTCAAACTTATTTTTGATACTTACAAATCATCTTTCAGCGGTTTAAGCAGGGAAACCTGGCTGCTAAGCATTGTAATGATGTTTAACAGATGCGGCAGTATGGCCGTTCCGTTTATGGGTTTGTACGTAACCCAAAGTTTGCACCGTAGTGAAATCGATGCGGGTTTAATCATTACCTTGTTTGGTGTCGGTTCTATTTTGGGTTCGGCTACCGGGGGAAAGCTTACTGATATCATTGGTTTCAGACCAGTTCAAATACTTTCTTCAGTTATTGGCGGACTGCTGTTCATCTTATTTTCGACCATAACGCACTTTTCTACACTCTGTGTTTTGGCAGTTGTGATCAGTTTCTTCTCCGAAGCTTTTCGCCCGGCCAATTTTACAGCAGTAGCGCATTACGCTAAGGAAGGTACAATAACGCGTTCATATTCGTTAAACCGACTTGCCGTAAACATTGGCTGGTCGGCGGGAATAAGTATGGCGGGAATAATTGCTTCGATAAATTACAAGCTATTATTTGTTGTAGAAGGCGGCGTAAGCATTTTAGTAGGTATAGCCATTTTATTTTTACTACCTCAGGTTAAAGATTTTATAAAAAAAGCAAAAGAAAACCGCAGCAATATGGTTATTTTGAAACCCTGGCAAGATGCTTTTTATGTTCGCTTCATACTGTTAACCACACTCTTTATTACGTGTGCTTTCCTGATGTTTAGGGTTGTTCCGGTATTTTTTAAGGAGCAATGGCATATTGATGAGTTCGCCATCGGCATAATCATTGGCATAAACGGAGCGATAATTGCCCTCTTTGAAATGATTATGATCAATAAAATTGAAAAGAAAAGGTCGCCGATGTTTTTTATCATAATCGGTTCCATTTTCTTTGCAGTTTCATATTTGCTGCTTAGTGCACCGATCATTTTTCACGTTTTTACGGCAATACTAACCATCGTGACTTTTACCATTGGCGAAATGTTCGTACTTCCCTTTATAAATACGGTGGTAATTAGTAGAAGTAACGAGCATAATAGAGGTTTATATGCTGCAGGATATACGCTAAGCTGGAGTTGTGCGCAGGTAGTTGGTCCAATGGCAGGTTTTTTTATCGCAAAGCACCTCGGTTATAATTGGCTTTGGTTCGGATTGGCCTGCATCCTTTTAATTTGTGCTTACGGCTTCAGTTTGTTAGATAAAAATCAGGCGGGTAATGTGTCAGAAAGCAAGTAAAGTCAGTTTTTAAAAAAGCTAAGAACTGACTTTAGAGAATTTATTTAACCTTTTGCGCTTTAACACCTTCATTTGTAATTTTTACCGGAAGGATTTTTCCATCAGCATCAAATTTCATTTCATCAATACAGGTAACACGGTGATTTCCATCTGTTTCGCTTAAAGGACGGCGGTGATAAACAATATGGTAGGTACCTTTTTTCTCGTTAATTAGTAAAGAATGATGTCCTGCCCCTCTCGCTACTTCCGGGTCTTGCTTCAAAATTTTATCCACTCTTTTAAACGGACCGAAAGGTGAATCGGCAATGGCATAAGCTACAGAATAATCCGGACCAGTCCAGCCGCCTTCGCTCCACATAAAATAATATTTACCATCTTTAATAAACATGTAAGGCCCTTCTACATAATTTTCTGGCGTAATTTCTTTAAATGTAGTTCCATCCTCAAAAGGCACAAAACTTGTAAAATCAGCATTTAATTTGGCAATGTTACAATGTTTCCAGCCACCATAAATTAAATAATACTGTCCGTCTTTATCTTTAAAAACAAACTGATCAATAGGTTGCGCACCATTGTGGAACTTATCTACCAGCGGTTTTCCCAGATGATCTTTGTAAGGCCCTTCAGGTTTATCGGCCACAGCTACACCGATTCCACCAACTTCGTTATCACTTTGAATATCGTTTGCGCCAAAAAACAGATAGTACTTTTTATCTTTCTGTACAATTGATGGTGCCCACATGGCTTTATTCGCCCATTTTACCGCCGCCGTATCTAAAACATGGGGATGTTTTTTCCATTTTACCAAATCATCAGACGAAAAAGCATCAAGGAAAACCTGTTCCCTATATTTTGCAGAGTAGGTAGGGTAAACCCAATACTTGTTATTAAAAATAGCAGCTTCAGGATCTGCATACCAACCTTGAAATATTGGATTTCCGGATTGCTTAATCGATTTAGTACTTTGAGCAAAAGAAACAGATCCTGCCAAAAGTAAAAGAGATGAGAATAGGTATTTCATGTGCACAATTTAAAAAAAAATAGCCAAAAACGATTTTTCTTTTTTAGAAAAGCAGTTGCTGTGCTTATGGCTCAGATCAGTCCCGCCCCCATTTCAAATCTTTACCGAAAAAAAATCGGTAAAGGATTTTACATTCAGGTCGGGTTTAGGTGGCTTGGCTTGGTTTGCTATGAATGTTTTTAACCACCCCCAACCCCTCCTAAATTAGGAGGGGAGTTCCCCTAATAGTTTTAGAATCCTTCCCCTTCCCCTCTAATAACTGTAGATCCAGCTCCCCATCTTGTTTTCAAGGAGGGCTTAGGAGTCGTTTTCTGCTCCAAAATATTTTTTTTAAAAAAATAGCCAAAAGCGATTTTTCTTTTTTAGAAAAGCAGTTGCTGTGCTTATGGCTCAATTTAGTCCCGCCCCCATTTCAAATCTTTACCGAAAAAAAATCGGTAAAGGATTTTACATTCAGGTCGGGTTTAGGTGGCTTGGCTTGTTTTGCTATGAATGTTTTTAACCACCCCCAACCCCTCCTAAATTAGGAGGGGAGTTCCCCTCATAGTTTTAGAATCCTTCCCCTTCCTCTTCAATAACTACGTTATCCAGCTCCCCATCTTGTTTTCGAGGAGGGATTAAGAGTCGTTTTCTGCTCCAGAATAACCCTTTAAAAAAATAGCCAAAAACGATTTTTATTTTTTAGAAAAGCAGTTGCTGTGCTTATGGCTCAATTCAGTCCCGCCCCCATTGCAAATCTTTACCGAAAAAAAATCGGTAAAGGATTTTACATTCAGGTCGGGTTTAGGTGGCTTGGCTTGTTTTGCTATGAATGTTTTTAACCACCCCCAACCCCTCCTAAATTAGGAGGGGAGTTCCCCTCAAAGTTTTAGAATCCTTCCCCCCTCCAATAACTGTATGATCCAGCTTCCTGTCTTGTCTTCGAGGAGGGCTTTGGAGTCGTTTTCTGCTCCAAAACATTTAGTAAATAAGAACCACAAGGGTTGCAGATCAATTAAAAAAAGTATTCATTCCCCAAAAAAAAAATCCCCGTTTATTAAAATAAACAGGGATTTTTAGGTTATCTTGCTTGGAAGATAAATCGATTATTTGCTTAATTCAGCGAAATATTTATGAAACAAAGGCAAAGTTTCTATCCCTTTGTAATAATTGTAAATATCGTATTTCTCGTTTGGCGAATGCAAGGCATCACTATCTAAACCGAAACCAAAAAGAACAGATTTAATACCCAAAACATCTTCGAATAAAGCAACGATTGGAATACTGCCCCCACCACGGGTTGGAATAGCTTTTTTACCAAAACTATCTTCAATAGCTTTTTCAGCAGCCTGGTAAGCGATACTATCAGTAGGTGTTACTACTGGCTCTCCGCCATGGTGTGGCGTAACCTTAACTTTTACATTTTTAGGTGCAATGCTTTCAAAATGTTTGGCAAAAATTTCTGAAATCTCCTCTGAACTTTGATTTGGAACCAAACGCATCGAAATTTTTGCATTGGCTTTGCTCGGCAATACAGTTTTTGCACCCTCGCCAATGTAACCGCTCCAAATTCCGTTTACCTCTAACGTAGGGCGGGTTCCTGTACGCTCTAATGTAGAATAGCCTTTTTCACCCCAAACTTCATCAATAGCTAAATCCTGTTTGTATTCAGCTTCATCATAAGGCGCAGAGTTTAATGCTTTCTTCTCTTCATCGGTGAGCTCTACAACTTTATCGTAAAACGCAGGGATGGTGATGTGATTATTTTCATCATGTAAAGAAGCGATCATTTTGCAAAGAATAGTTGCCGGATTGGCCACTGCTCCGCCATAAACGCCAGAGTGTAAATCGCGGTTCGGACCAACAACCTCAACTTCCATGTAAGCCAGGCCACGTAAACCGGTTTCGATAGATGGATGCTCCATGCTAATCATCGATGTATCAGAAATTAACACCACATCAGCTTTTAAACGCTCCGCATTTTCTTTAACAAAAATACCAAGGTTTGCAGAACCTACCTCCTCTTCACCTTCAATCATAAACTTAACGTTGCAAGCCAAAGTATTGGTTTGCATCATCAATTCAAATGCTTTTACATGCATGTAAAACTGGCCTTTATCATCGCAGGCACCGCGGGCATAAATTTTACCATCACGAACGGTTGGTTCAAATGGTGGTGTGTGCCAAAGTTCTAAGGGATCTGCAGGCTGCACATCATAATGGCCATAAATTAAAACCGTAGGCAAAGCGCTATCTATAATTTTCTCTCCGTAAACAATAGGATATCCTGCTGTAGGGCAAATCTCAACCTGGTCTGCTCCGGCATCTTTCAGTTTTTGCGCCACATAATCCGCTGTTTTTAAAACATCGTCTTTATATTTTGGATCAGCACTCACCGAAGGAAAACGCAATAATTCAAACAACTCTGCTAAAAAGCGTTCTTTGTGCGTTTCTACATAATTTTTAATCTCTTGCATAACAAAATGAATTTGGGCAAATATATGATTTTAGCACAAAAGGCATAAGGGAATAAGTCAATTGGATATAATTTTCAACTTCAGGTCTTACCATTTTTATATCATAAAAGCCCGAGCATTTCACACAAACCAGATTTGTTAATTAATTGTTGTTTTTAAATAAAATTCAACTTATTGAAATATATTTTAAACCATTTTTTCTTAAATTGCACCATTTAAGAGATATCCATAATTAAAATCCGAATGAATCAATTGTAATGAAAATTAGCACGCGACTTTATCTCCTTTTGGTGTTGCTTTTTTCTTTTGGTATTTCTGCTTTTTCTCAAACTACTACTCCACCCAGAGTAAGTTGCCCGGAAGCTGCCCAATTTTACGCTAGAGACAGTATTAATATTGTAACCTTCGGTGCGAGTACTGTTGAGGGGGTAAATGGTGCCGGCTTTCAAACCATGCTGAAAAACAATTTCGTTAACTGTTATACAAACAAAGTTGTAGACATTACCAATCATGGTATTGGGGGACAAACTACCTTTCAGGGTCTACTAAGGATTGATAATGCCATTAAAGACAGAACCGGTTTCATCGTGATTTCTATGGGCATTAATGATGCGCTGGCCATTGCTAATAACCGGGGCAGTATTGCCGAAACGGAAGCCAATATGCGCTCGCTGATTTCTACAGCCTTGAGGCAAAAATTAGTTCCTATTCTTTGTACACTTCAATACGCTGACGACCGCAGTACACCCTCTCTAGTGGCGGTTAATAACACCATCAGGGCTTTGAATGTGATTTACAGGAGATTAGTTACGGAGTATAAAATTTACCTGGCCGATGTTAATGCTGCCATGAGGCGTGATTTTACTTTGTACCAGGATGCATTTCACCCGAATGCCAGAGGATACCGATTGATTAGTTATGTAATCTTCGACTCAATTAACAAGGCTATTTTTGATAGATTTCTAATGTTTGTGGTGTCGCAAAATTATCCAAATCCTGCCGGAAGCCAAACTTATCTAGATCTTGTATTGCCACAAACTGATAAGCTAACCATACAAGTTTACGATATGATGGGAAGGCTGGTCAAAACGGTACTCAATGAATACCTGAATATCGGTAAACATACTTTAGAGATCAATACTTCAACCTTTGTTCCCGGAATATACTTTTTAAAACTAACTTCTGATTCAGGCCAATATAATGCTGCGAAAAAGTTTATTGTAGCGAGGTAACAAAAGGTATAACCATCCGTCTGAATAAGGATTTATTAGCTTTAATATTTAAGCCATGCTTAGCGAAAACTTTACAAATGATGCAATTGATATTGATTCACTTCCCAAGTATCAGGAAATTGCGTTAAAAAAACCTCACGCCAGTTACTGGAAAGTCATTTGTATTAATCTGATCATCTGCTTTCTATTTATTGGAATCATTGCTGGCCTGTTGTTAGTTTTTAATGAAAAGATTAAGCCATACCTCCTAGCAGTTGTTTCGGCTTATGTTATTTTGCTGATTATTTTCTTTTTGGTTTTTTGGGCGAGTTTTAGCAAACGTGGTTACGCCATCAGAACCCATGATGTAATTTATAAAGACGGGATTATTGCAGAATCGACAACCATTGTACCGCTGAACAGGATTCAGCATATCGAACTAAATGAAGGTATTTTATCTCGGATGTTTAAATTAGGCTCACTACAAATATTTACTGCAGGTGGAGTAAGCGGCCATTTGCGAATTGGTGGAATACCGATTGATGAAGCGAAAAGCATCAGAGATATAATTCTCAGGAAACTTGATTTAATTGAATCTGTGGAAACTGAAACGAATCTTGATGAATAACGATTTCAGTAAACCGCAGCGTCAATCGGCAACAGGTATTATTGTAATTGTGGTACATGGTTCATTTCGGGTAATTAAGGCACTTATTATTCCTATCATCATTGCTTTTTTCAGAACATCAGAAAATAAACACTACCTTTTGTTAGGTCTTTTAGCCCTTTTAATCATTGCTGTTATCATCTCCTACTTATGGTACCGCAACTTTACTTTTTTCCTTAACAAACAAAATCAAGAGTTTGTGGTGAATAAGGGTATTTTAAACCGTGATCAGGTAATTATACATCTCGAAAAGATACAGCAGGTTAACATCAACCAAAATGTTTTGCAAAAAATTTTCGGCGTTTATGGTTTAAAGATCGATACTGCCGGCGCCAGCGGAGAAGAAGTAGTTATTTACGCGATAGACGAAGCTTCAGCATATAACCTGAAAGAACATCTATTAAACAGAAAAACAAATTCGGTAAATGAAACCGCTGAACTTGCACCTGAGCCCGAAATGGCAACACCTGTTTTAAAGATTAGTACTTTTACCTTGTTAAAGGTTGGCTTAACATCTAACTACGGGCAAAGCCTAGCACTGATGTTCCTGTTTTTTATATACCTCATTCAGGAGGCCAGGCACATCATGGATCTTTTAGAACTTGAAGAAGGTTATGTAGAAAGTGCCGTGATGGGCTTAGCTACGTTGTTTTCTGTGGCCATTATCATTGTAGTGCTTCTGGTAGCTTTGCTGGTTATCAATCTGGTTAGAACTTTTTATAAATATTTCGATCTTGAAATCGGACAGCACAAACATTCCCTTATCCTGTCATCGGGTTTAGTTGCGAAAAAGAATACGATGATCAGTCCGAATAAGGTACAGATTACCAAACACAGCCAGAATTATTTTCAAAAGAAATTGAATATGCTCAACATCAGTTTAAAGCAGGCTAATTTCGGGGTGAGTAAAAACGGAAAGGAAATGCAGGGCAACACCCTTGAAATTGTTGGCTGCAATGCAGTGGAGCGTGATGAATTGCTGCGTATGATATTAGGCCAGGTTCCGGTTAAAGGAAAAACCTTTATTCCAGACTGGCGTTTCCTGAACCTGCCGATTTTTTTTAAACTGATTTTACCCTTGGCAATCTTTTTACTGGTAGCAGTTAATATTCCGGAAGTGAAGCCTTTTATCGGATTTGGTCTTGCTTACTTCATTATTGGGGGATTCATGATTTACATTAGTTACCGCAGACATCGAATTGCTGTAAACCAGGAATTTATCATTAAAACAAGCGGCATTTGGGATATTTCCAATGAAATTATCATGCCTCATAAAATACAAGCCATTACGGCTTCGCAATATCCATGGCACAAGGCTGTAGATGTTGGCCATTTATGCCTGCATACCGCGGCGGGTAGAATCCATTTTAAATATGGAAATTACACCGAAATCAAACGTCTTGTAAATTATTGGCTTTACCAGGTAGAAAGTGGCAGTGAAAATTGGATGTAACTGAACCCTACTTTGTTTCCTGCAGACCTCACAAATGTTCTGCAACAATCTACGAGATCTGCGGAAAAACCTAAAGTGTCATAATGCCTTTAATGTCTGCCGTTTGTTTATAAATGGCAATTACCTCATCAGCATTTTGCATTTGCTTTTTAACGGTAATAGAAACATACTTACCGGTTTTAGAAGGCTGTTCTATAAATTCATCATCAGGCAAAACTTTGCGCAACTCTTCAATTTTATCTAGTCCGCCTGTAATAATGAACTTAAAGTTGTAAATACCCGGAAACTTTTCTACGCTCTCTAATTTCTCTTTCAAATTAGCATAAATATCAGTACTCGATCCTTCTGGGATATCCGTAAACTCTATATTATTGTTAATATTATTATCATCCATAACAGCAGTATATCAAAATCCATTCCTAAAAAAACAATATGTAATTTTGGCATAATTGTAAGTTTTCGCCCTCAAAAATGTTTGAATGGTCGTCACCCTAATTATTTCGGCGTTAATATTAATGTTTGCTTCCATAAATAACGTTGATTCCGAAATTTCAGAACAGCTTGACGACATTTATTAGCGGACGATTAAGAACACTAAAATATTCTAGACAGGATTGCAATGAGTATTAAAGTAATTACTAACACTTTTCGCAAAAGACTTGAGAATTGTTATTTTTGAACCTCAAAAAAACAGGAATCGATTTGGATTATTTAGAAGGATTAAACCCACAACAGAGAGCAGCAGTAGAGAATACAAAAGGACCGGTAATGATTGTTGCGGGTGCTGGTTCGGGCAAAACACGTGTGATTACTTTTCGCGTAGCACATCTGATCCAAACCGGAACCGACCCTTTTAATATCTTGGTGTTAACCTTTACCAATAAGGCCAGTAAAGATATGCGAGAGCGTATTTCGAAAGTGGTTGGTGCGGAGGCTAAAAATATTTGGATGGGTACTTTTCACTCTGTTTTTGCAAAAATTTTGCGTGTTGAAGCCGAAAAAATCGGTTATCCGAATAACTTTACCATATACGATACCGATGATAGTAAAAGTGTAATTCGTGCCATTTTGAAAGAAATGCAGCTTGATGATAAATTGTATGCACCAAACTTTGTTTACGGTCGTATTTCTTCTGCAAAAAATAATCTGATATCATGGGGCGAATATCAATCGAACGACCAGATACAGGCTGAAGATATTCAAAATAAACGTCCGTTAATGGGGCAGATTTATGAGCAATACGCTAAACGCTGTTTTAGGGCTGGTGCCATGGATTTTGATGATTTACTTTTCAAAACGAACATTCTGCTTAAAGAACATCCGGATGTTTTGAATAAATACCAGCAAAAATTCAGGTATTTAATGGTGGATGAGTACCAGGATACCAACTTTTCGCAGTATACCATTGTAAAAAAACTGGCTGCAGCTTACCAAAATATATGTGTAGTGGGTGATGATGCGCAAAGTATTTATGCTTTCCGTGGTGCAAACATTCAAAACATCCTGAATTTTGAACGCGATTATCCTGATTTAAAAGTATATAAACTGGAGCAAAATTACCGCTCTACCCAAAATATTGTTGATGCCGCCAGCAGCATCATTGCCAATAATAAAAATCAACTGGAGAAAAATGTTTTTTCAGAAAATGTTGAGGGAGACCGGATTAAGGTTTCCAGAGCGTTTACGGATAATGAGGAAGGTAAATTAGTTGCCGAATCCATTATCCAGGAACGTGGTTTAAAGGGTTACCAATACCATGATTTTGCGATTTTATACCGCACCAATGCCCAAAGCAGGGCCATGGAGGAAGGTTTACGCAAACTCAATGTTCCCTATAAAATTTATGGCGGTACTTCTTTTTATCAGCGTAAGGAGATTAAAGATTTAATTGCCTATTTCCGTTTAACTTTTAATCCGAAGGATGAAGAGGCCATCAAAAGGGTAATCAATTATCCAAAGCGTGGAATTGGAGATACATCGATTGACAAAATTATTGTAGCCGCAGATCAAAATAACATCACCATGTGGGATGTGATTTCGAATGCACACCAATATGTAGATGGCCGTTTGGCTAACCAGCTGAACGATTTCTCGATGATGGTTCAGAGCTTTCAAGCGGAAGCAAAAAAGCTTGATGCCTACGATTCTGCTTTGTTTATTGCTCAGCATGCTGGTATTTTAAAAGAATTGTATACCGATGATAGCGTTGAAGGACGAGCGAGATATGAAAATATACAGGAGTTGTTAAATGGTATTAAGGAGTTTGCCGAGCGTGAAGATATTGAAGAAAAAGGACTGGATATTTTTATGCAGGATGTGGCGCTCTTAACCAATGATGATAAAGATGGCGATAAAAACAAGGATACAGTTTCTCTAATGACAATCCACTCCGCGAAGGGATTGGAGTTTAAGAACGTTTTTATTGTGGGTTTGGAAGAGAACCTTTTCCCCTCTCAAATGTCGGTTAATTCAAGATCTGATTTAGAAGAGGAACGCCGTTTATTTTATGTTGCGATTACAAGGGCTGAAGTAAAATTAACGATCACTTACGCTACCTCCCGCTATCGCTGGGGAACACTTACCAACTGCGAACCAAGCCGTTTCATTAATGAAATTAACCCAAAGTTTTTAGAGTTGGATGTTAAACCTGCTAAGAGTAATGTTTTTGAAGGTAGTTTTGATGATGAACGTAAAACATGGACTTCGCAACCCCGTGATTTCTTTAGCAAACCAAAACCAGCAGGTACAACTTCTGCCCCACCACCTCGCCCAAAAACGACTTCGTTACTGGCGAAAGCCCATGTACCAACGCCTGGTTTTGCGCCTTCACAACCACACGAATTTCAGGGTGGAATGGAAGTGGAACACGAAAAATTTGGTTTCGGAAAAATTATCAGCCTCGAAGGTGCTTTGCCCGATGTAAAAGCAACCGTATTTTTTCAGGGTTTAGGCAACAAGCAATTGTTATTAAAGTTTGCTAAGCTAATGATTGTAAAGTAAGCTTAATAGCAAATAAGCCGTAATTTTCACCACAAAAAATTAAAAGCACAAAGTAATTTGTGCTTTTTTTATTTTAAAATCCTAAAATGATTCAGGTGATGAAGAGCACCATCAAATTCAAAAATTTCAAAACTAAGGTGGAAAGTTTTCTTACCTAAACAACTTTCTTTGTATTCCGTGCTTCCGTGGCAATTCTTTTCAAATAGCCAATGCACTCCATCGCAAATCCCTTTTGAAGCTGTGTTAAATTAAGTATCAATAACGGTTAAATTCGGTATATCGCCTTGAAAAAAAGCAAATTTATACCTATTATTGAGCTCGGTTCCTCCTATCACAAACCATGCAACTTACTAAGTTAGAAATTAAAGGATTTAAAAGCTTTGGCGACAAAGTGACCATCAATTTTAATGAAGGAGTTACGGCTATTGTGGGCCCTAACGGTTGCGGAAAATCAAATGTTATTGATGCCATGCGTTGGGTTTTGGGTGAGCAAAGCACCAAAGCACTACGTTCTGAAAAGATGGAAAACATCATTTTCAATGGTACAAAAAACCGCAAACAGGCACAACTGGCTGAGGTTTCTCTGAGCTTTGATAACACAAAGAACATTCTGTCTACGGCCTATTCTCAGGTTACCGTTACCCGAAAGTTGTACCGGAACGGTGATAGCGAATATCGTTTAAATGATGTGCAGTGCCGCTTAAAGGATATTACAGATTTATTTCTCGATACGGGAATTGGCTCTGATAGTTACTCCATCATTGAGCTGAAAATGGTTGATGAAATTATAACCAATAAGGAACACAGCCGCCGCTCGTTATTTGAAGAAGCCTCTGGAATTTCGAAATATAAGTTGCGTAAAAAGCAAACGTTCAACAAATTAAAAGATACAGAAACCGATTTAGAGCGTGTAGAAGACTTGCTTTTTGAGATCGAAAAAAACTTAAAAACACTCGAAAACCAAGCCCGAAAAGCTGAACGTTACTACAAACTGAAAGAGCAATACCGCGAATTAAGCGTTCAGTTGGCAACGCATCGCATTGCGTTTTTCCGCACCGATTTAAATGCACTGGAATCTCAAGAGCAAAATCAGCAGATTTTTAGAACTGAATTAAGCACTAAAATTGATACCCAAGAGGCGGAATTGCAAAAGTTTAAACTGGAAAGTATAAACCAGGAAAAAAACCTTTCTGTTCAGCAAAAAGCCACCAATGAGTTGGTATCCAAAATCCGTGCTTATGAAAGTGAGAAAAAGGTCAAGAATGAGCAGATGCGTTTTTTACAGGAAAAGGAAACCCGCTTGTCGGGCGAATTGGAAAAGGATAAAAATCAGCTCAACCACATTAAATATAACATCAAGCGTTTAAATGAAGAGGTTTTAACTGAAACAGAAGTTTTTAATAAGGTAGCGTCAGATTTGCAAGGCTTAAAGTCTTCGCTTGATACACTTCGTGAGCAACAGCAGACGGAAAAAAACCGAATTGACGACCTCGTAAAGTCAGTGAACGATTTACAAAACCAGGTTTATCAATCACAAAAGGAAATTGATATTTTAAACATTCAAAAAGATGCTTTGGTGCAGGAAACCAGCAGAAATGTTGATGATACGGAAACTAAAACATCAGAACTAAAGGCTTTTGATCATGCCTTAGCCGAACTTGACATCCAGGTTTCGGAAAAGCAAACGAACATTAAACAACTTAAAGAAGCCGAAGAAATTTTAAAGGAAAACCTGGCGAAATCGGAAATTAACCTCGCAGTTAATAAGGAGAAACTTACGGCAGAAAACCGTAAAAAGGATGCCAAACAGAATGAATACAACCTTACAAAATCACTTGTAGATAGCCTGGAGGGCTTCCCGGAATCTATACGTTTCCTTAAAAAGAACAGTGCATTTTCAAAAAGCGCCTTACTCCTATCAGATATTTTGTTCTGTGATGAGGATTACCGAATCGCCATTGAAAATTATCTCGAACCAGTAATGAATCACTATGTGGTGGATCATTATGCTGATGCCGTTCAGGCGATTAACCTGCTCACAGATTCCAGTCGCGGGCGGGCGAACTTTTTTATTTTAGAAAACATTCCGGATAAAAATGCAACGCTGGCAACTTATGAAGGCTTGATTTCTGCCTTATCAGTTATTGAAGTAGACAAAAAGTACCAGCAACTTTGTAACCTCTTATTACAAAACGTATACATCGCCATTGCTGAGCAGGAAAATATTTTCAAAGAAACACCAACTGAAAGTATAACCATTCTGGCAAAAAATGGAAAATATGCACAAACCAAATTCACTCTGGCAGGCGGTTCTGTTGGTTTATTCGAAGGAAAAAGAATTGGCCGGGCTAAAAATCTTGAAAATTTAGCGAAAGAAATCAAAGTGTCCGAGTCCTTGATTAATCAATACAATCAGGCAATTACTACTGAAACAGATCAAATTTCTAATCTGAAAGAAGCATCAAAAATCAGTCAGATAAATACGCTACAGCAGGAGCTGAACCGTTTGATTAATGAACAAATTTCAGTTCAAACCCGTCGCGATCAATACCAGGAATTTATTACAACGAGCGAAAACCGTAAAACAGATATTGCACAGAAAATTGTTTCGATAGAAAAATCTTTGGCAGAAAAATTACCAGCGCTGGTAGAATTGCAGAGAAAGCAACAACAGGAACATATTAACCTGCAGGAACAGCAATTGAATTATCAGGATCTTGCTGATCAGGTAAATGAATCCGCAGGGAAGTATAATCAGGATAATATTCGTTTTCATCAGCAGCAAAACAAATTATCCGGTTTAGAAAAAGACCTGGACTACCGGTTTGTGCAAGAGGAAGCTTTAAATAAACGGGTTGCACAGAATGATAAGGAATTGCAGGAAACGCTGACGCAAATTACGGCTACCTTGCAACATACCGATCTGAGTGATGATACACTTTTGGAGATGTACCAGCAACGTGAAGACATGGAGAAAGGCCTTGCTGATGTTGAAAAAGAGTATTTTGAGCAAAAGGGCAACATCAATGAACTGGAAAACAGCCTCACCAATATCCGCAAAAACCGGGAGGAAACAGATTTCCTTTTAAACGAAATCAAGGATAAAAAGAATACGTTGAAAATAGATTTGAACTCATTGAAAGAGCGGCTGGCTGTGGAATTCAACATTGATATCAACGATCTTCTGGAAACAGAAACGGAAGTTGAGGCACTGGAAAGCGAGTTTGAAATCAGACAGAAGGTGGAAAAAATGAAACGCCAGCTGGATGAATTCGGGGCGATAAATTCTATGGCGATGGAAGCTTTTAAAGAAATGGAAGAGCGTTACGTGTTCATCCAAAATCAGAAAAAAGACCTCAACGCGGCCAAAACGGATCTTTTGCAAACCATAAAAGAGATTGATGATACTGCAAAAGATAAATTTATGCAAGCCTTTACACAGGCACGTGAGCATTTCATCATTGTTTTTCGTTCGCTTTTTAATGAAGAAGATAGCTGCGATTTAATCCTTTCTGATGTTAACAACCCTTTAGAAGCCGATATTGATATTGTTGCCCGTCCGAAAGGCAAAAGGCCATTATCCATCAATCAGTTATCCGGAGGAGAGAAAACATTAACGGCAACAGCCTTGTTATTCTCCCTTTATCTATTAAAACCTGCGCCATTCTGTATTTTTGATGAGGTAGATGCGCCGTTAGACGATACCAACATCGATAAATTCAACAACATCATCCGGAAATTCTCCGATCAATCTCAATTTATCATCGTTTCACACAACAAACGAACCATTGCCAGCACTGATATTATTTATGGTGTTACGATGGTTGAGCAAGGGGTTTCGAGGGTTGTAGCGGTCGATTTAAGGGAAGTTGCAGCCTAAGCTTGAGCCAAGAGCTTAAAGACTAAAGCTGAAAGCATATCATTCGAATGACTTTCTAGCGAGGAGATTTGTATAATAAACTAATCCTCTGCCTGACAAAGCTTCAGCTACGCAATACAGCATAAAAATCCACGTTTCCCTTCCAATAAGCTAATAATTAATATCTTTAAACTCAATTAAACATCATGTCACGGCGAGGCAAGAAATATTTCAAACAGCTATAATCATTAAGATGGCGTTGTATCGCTAAATGACAAAAATTTATAACATGAAAATTCTATATATCATTCCCTTAGCCATGATGCTAAGTTGCTGTTCATCAGTTAAAAATCAACCTCAAACCGGATCTGGCAAATTAGATAATCAACTCTTAAAAGATGTTGAGGTATTGTCGTCTGATGCCTACGAAGGTAGAAAAACCGGAACAAAAGGTGCAGAGATGGCAAGAGCTTACATTATTAATCGTTTTCAGAAACTTGGTTTAAAATCTTACCCACAAAATGTAAATTACGCACAGGAATTTACTTTTAATTCGAGAGGTGGCGCAAAAGTTAACGGAACAAATGTAATTGGCTATATTCCTGGCAAAGGCACAAATGTGATTGTGGTTTCAGCACACTACGACCACCTGGGTGTGGTAAAAGATCAGGTTTTTAATGGCGCCGACGATAATGCATCAGGCACAGCCGGATTATTGAAAATCGCGGCTTACTTTGCAAAAAACAAGCCCAATAACACCATCATTTTTGCTTCCTTTGATGCTGAAGAAATGGGTTTACAGGGTGCAAAAGCTTTTGTGGCTAATCCGCCAGTAAACATTAACACCATTGCTGTTAACCTGAACATGGACATGATTGGCCACAGCGATAAAGGTGAACTTTATGTGGCAGGTACCTTCAAATATCCGGAGTTAAAAAAATATATTGATACCACAAGAAAGGAAATCAAAGTAATTTTGGGCCACGATGATCCTAAATTGGGCCACGACGACTGGACAAATCAAAGTGATCAGGGTGCATTTAATGCCAAAAATATTCCCTTTTTATATTTTGGTGTAGAAGATCATAAAGATTATCACAAAGCAACCGATGAGTATTCGACAATCACCAAACAATTTTTCAGCGATGCTGCAAAAACCGTTTTGGATGTAGTGATCAGCATAGATAAACAGACAGGTTTACAGCAAACATTAAAAGATAAAATGCTGATGCGGGATAATCCTCAGAAAGTGAATAAATTTTAACCCTTACTGTGGCACATAAACCACATATTTCGTATCAAAAAATTCTTCCTTAAAAAACTCTGAAAGCGGATATAATTCTGCTTTCAGTTTTGATTCCTTAATCTCTTCAGCTAAATCGCCACCTTTTAGATATAAAATTCCATTCGGAATGGCATTTATTGATTCTTTTTTAAACTTGCCTTGTATCCACGGGTAAAATTCTCCAAGGCGGGTTACAGCCCTGGAAACTACAAAATTGAATTTTTCTTTGATTTGTTCGGCTCTTAAATGGTCAGCTTTTAAATTTTCTAAACCAAGAGCAGAAGCCACCTCTTTAACCACCTTGATTTTTTTGCCGATGGAATCAACTAAATAAAATTGTGTTTCAGGAAATAAAATGGCCAGCGGAATACCAGGGAAACCACCGCCAGTTCCTACATCTAAAACGGATTCTCCTACTTTAAAAGTGCAAATTTTGGCTATGCCTAATGAATGTAAAACATGACGTTCATATAATTCTTCAATATCTTTTCTAGAAATTACGTTGATTTGTGCATTCCAAAAAACGTATAAATCAAATAGTTGCGAAAACTGATCGATTTGTTTCTTAGTTAAATCAGGAAAGTATTTTAAAATGATATCTGGTTTTACGTCAGCCATATTTGTAAATTAAATTAGAGGGTTAAAAGTTTAAAGTCAAATGCTCCAAATTGCATCATGTTACTATAAATCTAATTTTAGGTGGTGGTCAATTGTAAATCTTAATTCCTTATTTCCAGCTAACTTTTTTCTTACCAAACATTGCCAAGAATCCGTTCAGGCTTAGAAATAAAAACAAAAGTATATCTAATATCGGGAACCACCAACGCAAATCGCTATAGTTTAACCGTTTCAGCAATTTCGGGTATACAAAACACCTGATAATAATGCTGAGCAAGAGGATTCCTCCTGCGAAGTATTGCGCATCTCTGCTCAGAAACATGCATCCTACAAAAAATCCGTAAAACAAGAACTGAAATATAATTTGAAGACTTAGCATAAATTTATGTTTTGATTTATACAACTTTCCAGCTCCGAAATGACGCTTCTTCTGCTTTAAATAACCACCCCAGGTACGATTAGGTTCACTCCATACATGACTATCCTGATTTAACCTAATTTCGGTATTGTATTTATTGGCGTGTGCGTTTACAAACAAATCATCATCACCTGAGGGAATATGCATGTGCGCAGCAAAACCTTTACTCTTGAAAAAAAGCGATTTTTTATAGGCCATATTTCTACCCACGCCCATATATGGCATGCCTTTTATCGCAAAACCGAGATAGTTTACCGCCGTAAAAAAGGTTTCAAAACGGATCAAAGCGTTCAATAAACCCCTGCGCTTCAAATATGGCGAGTAACCCAGTACAATATCGGTATCCTCATTAGCTGGCTGCTGCATATCCATTAACCAATTTGTTGAAGCGGGCATACAATCAGCATCTGTAAAAACTAACCAATCATGTTTTGCAGCTTTAATTCCCATGGTAACTGCAAATTTTTTGCCTGCAATAAACTTCTCATTGTCTAAAATTTTAACAACTTTAAGGTTACTGTATTTTTTCTCCCAGGCTTCTAAAAACTCTTCCGTTCCATCCCAAGAACGATCATTTACTACCACCACCTCAAACTCCGGATAATTTTGATTTAACACTGATGGTAAGTATTGTTCCAGATTCTTGATTTCATTTCTGGCACATACAATTACACTTACGGGTTTTCTGGCAGCTGCAGGAACTTCTTCAACGCTGGTATTTGCCAGCCTCAAGTGTACGAAAAGAACATAATATAACTGAACAATCAAGCAAAAAGCTAAAATGGAAAGCAGTACAATTTCAAGTAGGGTTAATATCACGATGGTAAAATAAATAGGCGCAAATTTCTCATTTTAAATCTGCAATACACCCTATGTTGAAAAAAACATCCTAATATTACTATAAAGAAACAGTTGCAATGTTCGGTACACCAGCATTTTTTGCCATTTCTGCCAATTGCTGCTTATGCGTAGCAGAAAGTTTGCCCGATTGTTTGATGGTTTGAGCCAACATACTATGATTATACATAAAACCTAGTATCCACTCACGACGCTGATCTTCTGATAATTTAGCAAGCTGACCTTTAACTGTACTTTTTGCCATATTATTTTTGATCGCGTTGCGAAGATTAACTACCTTTTTATTGTCAGCCTTGGATTGATGATACATTTCCCAATTCCATGCAATACCGGTTGCAAGCAGATCAGATAGATAAGTGTCTTTTAACCCATACGCTCTGCTTTTCGTATTGAAATGAAACATTGTTCTGGTGCTGGAAAGAAAACTTCTTACTTTACCCTTATCGTTTTTTGGATTACTGTCCGTTAAACTTTTCGCAATTTTTTCTTCGAACCTGCTGAAATTACTTGCACCTAAATAAATATAATCTGCGTTATCTGATTTACTAACCGCATGATTACCGTTATTTTTGAAAGCATTGCTCATTACACTTTGACTTAAAGCATTATAGCCATGCCCCATTCCCAAGCTTAGGGTTGCTCCGGCATCATATTGCGCAATCGCTGGCAAACCAATGATAATGCCTGAAAATAAGAATAATATCTGATGAAAAAATGATCTCATAATAAAGGGTTTTAATAAATAAACGCCGGGTATATTTTATTGTTTGCTTTGCGCCATTAAACGAGTTAACAGTATATATAGGTGTTTTAAATTTGTTACTTTTGCATCCTATATGAAATTTACTTTACAGGCTAACGACCCTTTATCAAAAGCCAGGGCTGGAACAGTAACCACCGCTCACGGCGAAATACAAACACCTATTTTTATGCCTGTGGGCACCGCTGGAACAGTGAAAGCCGTTCATCAACGGGAATTAAAGGAAGATATTAATGCACAAATTATTCTTGGAAACACCTACCATCTCTATCTGAGACCAGGTTTAGATATATTGGAATCGGCTGGCGGCTTACATAAATTTATCGGTTGGGATCGCCCGATTTTAACAGATAGCGGTGGTTACCAGGTTTATTCTTTAAGCAAAGTTCGTAAAATTAAAGAAGAAGGCGTTACCTTTCATTCGCATATTGATGGCTCGAAACACCTTTTTACGCCAGAATATGCCATGGATATTCAGCGAACTATCGGAGCCGATATTATAATGGCTTTTGATGAATGTACGCCTTACCCTTGTGATTATACTTATGCGGCTGAGTCGATAAAAATGACCCACCGTTGGTTAAAACGTTGCTGCACTCATTTTGATAATACAGAACCGAAATACGGTTTTGATCAAACCCTATTCCCTATTGTTCAAGGTTCTGTTTATAAAGATTTGAGGGTAAAATCGGCAGAATTTATTGCCAGTATGAATCGTGAGGGAAATGCCATTGGAGGTTTATCTGTTGGCGAGCCGGCGGAAGAAATGTACGCCATGACTGAAATTGTGTGCGACATATTACCTTACGAAAAACCGCGTTATTTAATGGGTGTTGGAACGCCAATTAATATATTAGAAAATATTGCATTAGGCGTTGATATGTTTGACTGCGTAATGCCAACACGTAATGCCCGTAACGGAATGTTATTCACCCGAAACGGCATTATCAACATTAGAAATAAAAAGTGGGAAAATGATTTCTCTCCATTGGATGCTGAAAGTGATTTACATGCCGATCAAGTGACTAGTAAGGCTTATTTAAGGCATTTGGTTCATAGCAAAGAAATGCTTGGCGCACAGATTGCTACCTTACATAACCTGCACTTTTATTTGTGGTTGGTAAAACAAGCTCGTGAGAAAATCATTGCCGGAGAATTCTATGAGTGGAAAAACAAAATGGTAAAAGTTTTAGGCCAAAAACTGTAAAATGGGTTTCTTAAAGGGAAAAGTAAAAATCATCGATCAATATATTATTGGTAAATATCTGGGCACCTTTGTGTACACCCTGGCGATTTTCGTAATCATTATCGTGGTATTTGATCTATCAGAAAAGATGGATGATTTTATGAAAAGCGGACTCAGTTTCTGGGGCGTGTTAACTAAATATTACGCCGGTTCCATTCCCTTTTATGTGAATATGCTTTCGCCTTTGATCAACTTTATTGCAGTAATTTTCTTTACCGCTAAAATGGCCGATCAGACAGAAATCGTTCCGATATTAAGTGGCGGCGTAAGTTTTAACCGCTTTCTTTTCCCATATTTTGTTTCAGCAACGGTAATTTTTTCTGCCAATTTAGTTTCTAACCTTTACATCTTACCGTACACCAATACGCTTAAAAACAGTTTTGAAAACACGTACGTTAAGCGTAATGACCCTTCAACGAAGTCAAATATCCACATGAAACTGGATAACAAAACTTACATCTATATCGAAAGTTTTGATAACAAAACCAATTATGGTTACCGTTTCACATTAGATAATTTCAATGGCGATGTAATGGTAAAAAAGATAGTTGCCGATAACATCAAATGGGATTCATTGAAGCGCAAATGGCAACTAAGCAATTACTCCATCAGAAAAATTGACGGACTAAAAGAATCTATGATTTATGGCAGCGGCAAGGTGAAAGATACCATTTTAGACATGCGCCCGGATGATTTCTCAGCATACGACAATGTAATACAAAACCTTTCTACAAAGGAACTTTCAGAGAAAATTCAGAAAGAAAAAATACGTGGAACTGGCATCATGAACGACCTGGAATTTGAAAAATTTAAGCGTTATTTGCACCCACTTTCTGCATACATCTTAACGCTTATTGGCGTGGCACTATCATCTCGCAAGGTACGTGGTGGTGTAGGCGTTTCATTAGGTATAGGAATCTTCATTAGCTTTGCTTATATCGTGTTTAATCAGTTCACACAGATGTTTTCTACAAAGGGTGGATTCCCACCATTTATAGCAGTACTTTTACCAACGATTGTGTTTGGTACTTTGGGCATTTACCTGTTGAGAAAAGCGCCAAAGTAATAATGGATATCAATAAAAAAAATCTCCTTATTCTTCATTTAACTGTGCTGATCTGGGGCTTCACAGGAGTACTTGGGAAAGTGATTACAATTGATGCTGTACCGCTCGTTTGGTATCGTGTTTTGATCGCAACATCAACACTTTTCCTTTGGTTTTTAGTTACAAAAAAGAACATCAAAGTAACCAAAAAGCAATTCTTTCAGTTCTTTCTAACAGGCGGAATTGTAGCCATTCACTGGATATTTTTCTTTCACGCCATCAAAGTTTCTACCGTTTCTGTCACGCTGGTTTGCCTCTCTTCTTTCACATTGTTTACGGCGATTTTAGAACCATTAATTAAAAAGCAGCCCATTCAAATGGGTGATATTTTAATTGGTTTATTAATAATTTTGGGAATTTATATGATCTTCAAATTCGAAGGTCAGTACACGTTGGGGATAATTTTCGGCCTTCTGGCCGCCGTAGCATCTAGTCTTTTTTCTACTATAAACTCAACGTTGGTTCAAAAAAGCGAACCTTCAATTATCGGATTTTATGAATTAATTGGCGGATTATTCTGGATTACATTGTATCGGTTCTACGATGGGTCGCTGATCAATTTGCCCTTTAATCTGGATCTTAAAAACTGGTTTTACATCGGCATTTTAGGAACACTTTGCACTTCTGTAGCCTATGTAGCAGGGGTATCCGTAATGAGAACTTTATCAGCTTTTCGTGTCGCTTTAGTTACCAATCTGGAACCTGTTTACGGCATTATATTAGCCTTCTTTTTCTTTAAAGATAAAGAGCAAATGACAGGGGGATTTTACATTGGTGCACTGATTATTTTAGGTTCTATTTTCCTGTATCCTATCTATAAAAAAAGAAAGAATAAGCAGTAATTCAGGGCCTAGACTTCAGACAACAAACAGACTAAAACCGCCTTCAAGACAAGGTAGATATCATCGCATATCAACTCACCCCAAACCTGATTTAATTGACGCTATATTCAATTAAATTCAATAGGATTTTTAGCCACTTAAACACCTAATAACAGACTGAAAAACGAGGCAATATATCGGCAGACATTAGCCTGAACATGATGGATTTTCGATCATAAATTTACTGACATATTAAACAATCCAGAATCAGTTAAGAAGATTCACAGACACAAATCTCAATTTTTTCAGCAGTTGAATCTGGACATTTTTATCGAAATTCTACTTGCTTAAAACAGCATTACCTACCTAAAAACTTACGATTTGTATGCCTATCGCACGCTAAAGGCTTGAAAAAATTGGATAACATACCATATTGAAAATAACGAGATATAATACTGATTAACAATACGTTCTACAGATATTAAAGTTTTTAGCCTAAAAATTAAAATTCGACTATTCACAGTCGAATATGCGAAGGAAATGCCATTATGAGCATCAAATTGAAGTGAATTTTAGCTGAAAAAACACTCAAAAACATACGTTTTTGATTTATTTGCTACCTCAAACTGCAAGATTTTTTGGTGATTTCGATGATCTCGAACGTAGATTTATTGTGGTAAAACCAAGCTAATTGCTAACAAAAATTTCTGCCTCCAGCACTACAAAAGGTTGTGATAAATAGCAATCATTTATTAGACCGCTCTTATTCTGACTTAAAAATTGATCCTTACAAACTGCCATTAAGTCACCATTGATCATTTCCATTAAAATTTCCGAGACAATCGATCTGTTAAAATTTCATGATTTTTAGCAATTACCGTAAGCCTTAAACACCAAGATTGAGCAGCGAAATAAATGAAAAAACCATCAAAATCTGATACTAAATCCGCAAGCTCCTGGAAGCGAAATTGCTACGAAAAACAGAATATTAGTTCGAAAAATTTCGCCTAAATAATGATTAAAATTTCGGAAAAACGTCAACCTCATATGAACAATTGAGTATACAAAAACACAAATCTGCTCTAAAAAATTTCAAAGAAAATCGATTATTAAGTGTAAATTAAGCGCATAAAATAGGATAAAAACAAATCACCTTATCTATCGATTTCTTGCGTAAGATAGGCGATAAAATCCATATTATAATTTAAATAATATCGATTTATATAAAATTCACATTGTTATATCTATCAGTACTTTATGAATTTTAAATAAATTAAAACGAGAGTTAAACGACAGATAAAAAATTTAATAAAACTAAATATTTTAGCATTCAATACAGATGAATTTAGAACAATCAAATAAATTGTTAATTATCAAATACTTATGCTTTATAACATTAAGTTTCATTTCACTATCAGTTTTTGGTCAGATTTTCAACAGTGCACAGAACCCACTTAGTGTAAAATGGAACTACATTCATTCAGGAGGCTTCAAAATCATCTACCCTGCAGAACTTGAAAATGAAGCACAACGAATGGCCAATACCCTACCCTTTATCTACCCGAAAATTGGTCTGGGTTTAAGGCAACAAAACACCACCATTCCAGTGCTGCTTCAGAACCGCGGAACCATTGCAAATGGCTTCGTTCAGCTCGGTCCGAAGAAGTCGGAGTTCTATGCCACGCCACCTCAATATTTCGATAGCCAAGACTGGCTGAATAACCTTGCCGTACATGAACTCCGACACATCGCACAGTTTGACAAATTGACAGAAACGCAAGCACATCCCTTCCCGGAGTTGGTTTACTTTGCTTACTTTGGTGCTGGCTTGCCAACGTGGTTTTTCGAGGGAGATGCCGTAGTGAACGAAACCGCTTTGACCCAGTCAGGCCGTGGCCGACAACCCAATTGGATCATGCCTTTTCGAACTTCAATTTTAGAGGGTAAAAAATTCAGCTACAGCAAAGCCTATTTTGGCTCGAACAAAGATGTCACTCCGGGTTACTATCAAACCGGTTATTTAATGGTCGCCGACATGAAAGAAAAATATGGCCAGTTCATTTCCGACAGTTTGCTTGGCGACATCAGAAAAAGACCGCTGAGGCTTTATCCATTTTCACAAAGCCTGAAAAAAATCACCGGAAAAAACACCAAAAAATATTTCCTTTCGACACAGGAAAAACTAGCACAAAACTGGAAAGATCAAGACGAAAAAAATCAGGCGGAAAATTATATTAGTTTGAATAAAAAAACATCAATCGCAAGCAATTATTTTCTCCCTGTTCGTTTAAATAAAAATCAAATTTTAACCCTTAAAGAAAGTAAGCAGGAAGCCCGGTTTTTCACTATCATCAATCAGGACAAAACAGAGGAAAGATTGTTCGGAATCGGTTATCAGGAACAGCCCTGGTTCAGCTATAAAAATGGTGTCTTGGTATGGGATGAAATCCGTTATGATCCGCGATATAAACAACGAAGTTATAGCGTGATTTGTTCGTATAATTTAAAGACCAGGAAATTCAAAAAATTAAGTAGCCGGAGCCGGCTCTTCTCTCCTACCCTTTCAGAAGATGGCAAAAAAATTATTGCGGTAAAAGTTGAACTTAGCAATCAATTTAATTTGGTAGAAATCGATGCTTCATCGGGCAAGGTATTGAAAACTTATCCTAACCCGGAGAATGAAATTTTGCAGACATCGGGATTTGATAAAAGCGGAAACAAGATTGCATACATCAGCGTTAGCGAAAAAGGAAAAAGTTTATGGTTAATGAGTGGAGCAAAAAAAACATCACTCATATCAAACAGCAGGCAACAGCTCAGCCGACCAATTTTTATTCAGGATAAAATTGTTTTCAATGCACACTTTAACGGCATCGATAATATCTACGGCATTGACACCATTTCCAAAAAAATCAGCGCATTAACAAGTTCGAAATATGGCGCCTTCAATCCGACAGAAACTGATGATGAAAAAATCATTTTCAACGATTACAAAATCAACGGTTATGAAATTGCCGAGAAAACAATTACTGAAAAACCAGTGGGTGAAAATACTTTCGTTGATTTTTCTTCAGCAGCAGAAAAGCAAGAGCATGCAGGCAATGTATTTGAAAATATTCCTGATAGTACGTACCAATCAAAACGTTTTCGTCAGGGCTTAAATTTATTTAGCTTTCACAGTATCATTCCAGTGATCGATAACGAGTATGTTTTTGGACTGGAGCTACAATCTAACAATTTATTGAATACCATGGATTTTTACACCGGTGCAAAATATCACCGGGATTTAAAACGTTTTGAGTACACAGCAGATGTGAGCTATAAAGCACTCTACCCTATTTTTAGTGTTCTGTATCGCAACCGCCCAAAACGAACGTTCTATCGGGCTAAAAATGCGATTCAGCAGGGCGATTGGAGAGAGCACTACATTAAACTTAATGCAGCTGTTCCTTTATCATTCAATGCCAGAAACCAAAACTATTCTTTCACCCTAAATGCGGCTACCAGTTTTACACAACGATATTTGCCAGAGAACATGCCAACTAATTTTATCCGCACATTAAAATTCCCGTTGGAATACAATTTTACTTTCAATCATAGTGTGCGCACAACCGAAAGAGATATTGCTCCGAAATGGGCTCAGGTTTTCAGGGCAACTTACAACCACCAACCTTTCGATAAAAACCTGGGCGGAGAAATTATGGCTTTGGAAAGTTTCTTTTATTTTCCAGGATTTGCAAAAAACCATTCCTTTCTGGCAAGTTTCAATTATCAGAAAGCAAGCGGCGTAAATCAATATGCTACAGAAATTGCCACGGTTTATGGTTACAATAATATCCCCGCGAAAAGCAAACTGCAAAACAGCATGCTTTTCAACTATCGCTTTCCCTTTGCCTTTCCCGATTGGGAATTGAGTTCACTCGCTTATGTGCGCAATTTCAGGGCTGGCTTATTTTGCCATTATGAAAACATCGGCACAGGCACCAATTTTGGCGAACCTAAAACTTATGGCATAGAATTGAACAGTAGCTTAAACATTTTGAGGTATCAACCTGTTGTTGATGTAGGAGCGAGATTGGTTTTTGTTAACAAGATTTACAATCAAAATCCGATATTAGAGTTTTCATTTAATTATAGCTTTTAAACCCATGAGCGGAAAAACCATCTTCATCATCATCCTAACAGCATTGTTAACCATTTTTTTGATGGTGAACACCGAGCCAGTCGATTTCGATTTCCTCGTATCAACCGTAGCGGTATCTAAACTTTTGGTTATTGGCATTTGCATCATCATTGGTTTTATTATCGGTTTCATTGTCGGCCGACCAAGAAAAACAGTGAGTAGTTACGATGCCGAAATTGAAAGAAATCAACCGGTTTCGACAAAAAAAGAACTGAGTGATGAAGATAGAGATTATATTTCTTAAAGACAAGTAGCGAAGACTTGCCAGGATTTTGAGGATTAAATGATTTTAGGATCTTTTGGTTGCTAGAGGTTCAAAACAATGTGTAACTGATTAAAAAATTTAATCGATATTAGCGTATCCCTATTTCTAAATAGTAAAATTTAGTTTTTCTAAAATGAAATATGGCGATTTAACAGGAAAAATCATCGGCTGTGCGATGAAAGTACACGGAGCTTTGGGCTCGGGCTTTCAGGAAGTAATTTATCAGAGAGCGCTTGCAATTGAAATGCAGAAACAAAATTTGAGTTTTTGTAGAGAAATGGAAATGACAATTTTCTACGATAACATTCAAATCGGCATAAGAAGAGTCGATTTCTTTGTAGAAGATATTATAATGGTCGAATTAAGGGCAGTTTCCGAGCTTAGTGACTTACACCTGAATCAAGCAATAAATTATCTGGAAGCATATAAACTTCCAATCGGCTTGCTTATAAACTTTGGAAGCAAAAGCCTTACATTTAAAAGAGTTTACAACACTAGCCATCCAGATAATAGAACTTTAATATGAGCAGTCAATCTTAAAATATTTTAATCTTGACAATCCTAGTAAAGACAACTAGCTTAAATACTAAAAAAGCAAATCATAGAACTCTTTAATCTTAACAATCCTAGTAAAGACAACTAGCTTAAATACTAAAAAATCAAATCTTAGAATCCTTGAATCTTAAAAATCCTAGTCAAGACAACTAGCCTAATGCGGTCATAATCTCTCCGTAAAGCAAACCACTTCCGCCACCGTAGTGCTGAATAATCTTAACTTCGGGTTTTAGCGTATTTATATTCACTCTAAGCGCTTTTTCGCATTCTGGATCGATACCGTTACCCAAAAGCACTAAATCGACATCCTGCGCTTTTAAAATCGACAGCGCTTCTTCATCGGTACAAACGCAAATCCCCTTCCATTCTGGTCGGGCGTTTAGCAAGCGGTTCATTACAATTGTTATTTCTGTATCTCTTCCGATGTAAAGTATGGTTGTTTGCATAATTTTAAGTTGAAGGTTAAAGGTTAAAAGTTGCGAGTAAAAGCATTTAGCCCCCGCAACCTTTAACACATCACTAAATTATTATAATTCCATCGGAACATCCATTAACAAAACTTCAGCATCGCCGGTATTTGCTTTAAAGCTAATGCTATCTGCATCCCAGATACCTAAACCATCTCTTTTGCTTAAAGTTTGTCCGTTGATGGTTACTTCTCCACTAATTACAAAAGCGTAAACACCGTTTCCTTCTTTTTTAATTTTGTATTCGGTTTCGAAGCCTTCATCAAATTTACCTAACGAAAACCAGGCATCCTGATAAATCCAAACACCAGCATCATCCTGGTTGGGAGATAAAATTTGCTGGAAATTGTTGCGACGAGCTTCAACATCTAATGCTAACTGATCGTAACGTGGTGTAACGTTTTTCTTGTTTGGAAATAACCAGATTTGCAATAAACTTAGTTTTTCATCAGGCAAAGCATTGAACTCACTATGGCTAACACCAGTTCCGGCGCTCATCACCTGAATTTCTCCGCTTTTAATTACTGCTGAATTTCCCATGCTGTCTTTGTGTGCAATGGCTCCGGCTAATGGAATCGTGATGATTTCCATATTATCATGTGGATGCGTTCCAAAACCCATTCCACCATCAATCAAGTCATCATTTAAAACCCTCAAAACTCCAAAGTGCATTCTTTCAGGATTGTAATAGTTAGCAAAGCTGAAAGAGTGGTGAGCGTTTAACCAACCATGATTTGCATGGCCTCTGGTGTTTTCTTTGTGCAAAATAAACTGTGACATAAATTTCCTTTCTTGTTTATGATACAAATTTACTGCAGGTTTCAAGCCTGTGCATTGATGTAGGGTAAGAAAGTCTGAAGTGTTTAGTCAGAAGTCCGGAGTCCGAAGTCTGCAGTTTTAATTTCTCAACGATTAAATTTTGCTAAAACGGCATCGCTATTGAGTTCTCTCAGTGCATCTAAAGCTATCCAATTGGCTTTTTTATTGTTTTTAGCTAAGATATTGTTTGCAGTTTCGATTGCATACGGATGCAAAAAAGCATTTCTTTTTCCGATTTGCCTCAATGCCCAATTAATGGCTTTTTTAACAAAGTTTCGATGATCATAAGCTTCCTGCTCGATGATTGGCAAAAACTCCAGAAAAGTTTCATTCGGTTCTTTTTTGAGATGAACAGCTGATGTTGCCATCAAAACAAAACCTGTTCGTTTTACAAATTGTTCTTCAGCTTGTGCAAATTCGAAAACCTTTGATTTAAAATACGGCGTTTTAACAAAAAGGTTAGCACAGGCCTGGTCGCAAATATCCCATGAATTAAAATCTTTTGTCCAGGAATCTATTTGCGTTTCTGTAACGAGTTTATAATCGCCAATAAAGGTGGCTAACAACCTGGCTTCGTGAAATTCAGTTTCCCAAAGCTGTAAAGATAAATCCTGATTTTTACCAATGGTTTTGGCCAACTTTCGAATATTGGGCACACGGATACCAAAAGCCTTTGAGGTATCAATTCCAAAATGCGCCATCTTTTTTAAATATTCAGGTTCACTGATGGCTTTTAGTTCGGATAGGATAAAGTCTGTAACCCCTAAATCCCCTAAAGGGGACTTTGACTTTCTATCGCCCAACCCAGAATCCACTGAAAGAGGTTTTAACTTTCTATCGTTCATAACACTAATTTAGGTTTTTAGCAATTACCTAAGTTAAGTAAACCCGATTGTAGTGAAAAGGCTTTTTAAGTTGCAGCAACCCTGAAAGCACTGTCATGCTGAGGCACGAAGCATCTGCAAGCGAAGAAACAGATGCTTCGTGTCTCAGCATGACAGTGAGTATTAAAAAGCTTGAAACAAAAAGCGGGGCTATCGTAACCGAAGCCCCACTGTATTTGCTTTTCTAATTAAGATTTTGAAATAAATTCAGAATGACGGCCAGCTTAGGTCAGCGCCTGCTCAATATCAGCTAAAATATCATTGATATGCTCTAAACCGATTGATAAACGAATAGAACCTTGCTCAATGCCAACAATGTTACGCTCTTCTTCGGTCAGCTTGCTATGTGTACTCGTTGCCGGATGTGTTGCGATGGAACGTGTATCGGCCAGGTTCGCTGAAATAGAGAACATTTTCAGTCCATCCATAAATTTGCGGGCACCTTCTACGCCACCTTCAATGACGATGGTAACAATGCCACCGCCCTGTTTCATTTGCTTTTTAGCAATTTCATATTGTGGGTGCGACGGCAAAAACGGGTACTTCACCAATTTGATTTTAGGATGTTTCTCCAGGTATTCGGCAACTTTTAAGGCATTTTCGCAATGGCGGTCCATACGAACAGCCAATGTTTCCAAACTTTTTGACAAAATCCAGGCGTTAAACGGCGATAAAGATGGTCCGCTGTGACGGGCAAAATTCATTACTTCCGTGATTAAGGCTTTCGAACCTAAAATTATACCTCCTAAAACTCGCCCTTGTCCATCAATGTATTTCGTTGCCGAGTGAATGGAGATATGAGCACCCAAGGCAAGTGGCTGCTGTAGATATGGCGTTGCAAAACAATTATCCACCACCAAAAGCTGATTGTGTTTTTTCGCCAGATCACCTAAAAATGCTAAATCAATAATATCGATCCCAGGATTCGACGGCGTTTCCACAAAAATCATTTTTGTATTGGGCTTAATCAAACCTTCCCAGTCTTCAGGTTTATCCAAATCAGCATAATCAAAAGTTACGCCCCATTTAGAAAAAACATTGGTTAGCAACTGGTGTGTAGAACCAAAAACCGAGCGACTGGAAACAATATGATCGCCGTTTTTTAAAAATGCGCCAAAGGTTGTAAAAATTGCGGCCATTCCGGTAGCTGTTGCAAAGCCATCTTCAGCGCCTTCCAGCAAACACATTTTTTCGATAAATTCTGAAGTATTTGGGTTTGCATATCGACTGTACACATTCCCTTCTTTCTCGTTAGCAAAAAGCGCCCGCATTTCTTCCGCATCATCAAATTTATAACTCGATGTTAAATATATGGGTGCTGAATGCTCTTTGTGTAAACTGCGTTCAACCTGGGTGCGTATTGCTATGGTTTCAAAATTTTCGGATTTCATTTTTTACTAAGATATGAGTATTGAGATTTGTGATATGCGATTCAGACCCTAAGCCCTAAACCCCTTAACCTAAACCTTATTTATGTTATATGTAAAGTTAATTTTTGCAGATCGGCCTAAAATATTCGACACCGAGCAGTATTTATCAAAGGTCATCGCTAAAGCACGTTCTACCTTTGTCGGATTTAAATCGCCAGATAATTCGAAATGAATATCAATTACATCGAAAATCGGAGGCATTTCTTCATCTTTACGTGTAGCATTGATGGCAATTTTAATATCATCTAAAGGTTCTTTTTGTTTCGTTAACACATTTATCATGTCAATTCCACTACATCCACCTAAACCAACCAATAGCATTTCCATCGGTCTAAAACCTTTTCCCTCGCCACCAATTGCCGTTTTTGCATCTAATTCGACGGTAAAACCGCCTTCATTTTCAGCCTCGAAATTAAACTTTCCGCTTTTGCGGATGAGATTTATATTCATGTTGTTAGTATTCTAGTATCGAGTAGTCGGTATAAAGTATCAAGACAAATTGCTTTCTGCTTTTACCTTTCAGCTCCATTTAAATATTATAATAAACTAAATTGTCTTTTTCCAGTTCGGGCAGTTTAACGGGTTCGTTAAAAATTGCAAAAACCGACGAACCGCTACCACTCATTAAAGCGAATGTTGCGCCTGCATCGTATAAACTGGTTTTTATTTGATGAATTTGGGGATACTTTGCGAATACCGATGGCTCGAAATCGTTGATAACCTTATTTTTCCATGTTGTTGGCGACAAATGTATGATTTCTTTTAAGGATTGCAAAGGCTTTTGAGGTTTTACTAAAGCATAAGCATCGGCTGTGCTTACGTGTACGGGCGGTTTTACCAAAACTTTAAACCACGCTGACAAATCGACTTCACATTTTTCAAATTCATCGCCTTTGTTAAAAGCGTAAACAGGCTTATTTTCGATAAAAAAAGCACAATCTGCGCCTAACTGTCGGGCATAATTTTCCATTTGATTAACAGATAAACCCAACCGAAACTTTTCATTGATCAGTTTGATAACGAAGGCGCAATCTGCAGAGCCGCCTCCTAAACCCGCACCTACGGGAATATTTTTCAATAAATTTATCTGCTGTGCAGGAATATCAAAATCAGCTTCTATTAATTTAAATGCTTTTAAACAAAGGTTGTCGTTAGCATCGCCTGGAATATCAATGCCATGAATTTTGCAAGATGTTTCATCAGCATCAATAATCTCAACTGCATCTTTAATATTTATCGGGTAAAAAACGGTTTCGAGGTTATGGTAACCATCGCTGCGTTTCTCGGTGATGTTTAAACCCAGGTTTATTTTTGCGTTTGGAAAGGATAACATGCTGATATACGATTTTTGATTTACGATTTACGATTTCCGTCAAAGTTAAAATCGATACGCACACAAACATACAAAAGTGTTTTTAGTGATTGATGTTTCTGCAGAATTTCTCCAGCCGAACTTGAAGCGCAAAGCCTGTAAACCTATTCAAGTCTGTTCCTGTGTTTCGCTTTTACGCTTCGCTTCGTCGTGCCTCCTCGCTGCAGGGTATCGCTGCACCCAGGGCTATATCGCAAAATTTGTACAACTATTTAAGTTTCAAAAAACCGTAACGCCTAAAATCATTGCAATGTTAGTAAATATTAAGTGTGCATAAAAAGGCGCACCAACAAATCATAAATTTTAGATATTTGTAGTTAGTTATTTATTTAAGATTTTAGAAGCCCCTTTAGGGGTTTGGGGTTATGAAACAATATTTAGATTTAATGCAGCACGTGTTGGATACCGGCGCACAAAAACACGACCGTACAGGAACTGGAACCATTAGTGTTTTTGGCTATCAAATGCGTTTTAATTTGCAAGAAGGTTTTCCAATGGTTACCACTAAGAAATTACATTTAAAATCTATTATCCATGAATTAATCTGGTTTTTAACCGGCGACACCAATATTAAATACTTAAAAGATAATGGCGTTCGAATTTGGGATGAATGGGCAGATGAAAACGGAAATCTAGGGCCAGTTTATGGTTCGCAATGGAGAAGCTGGCCAACACCAGATGGACAACACATCGACCAGATTACTAACATCATCAACACAATAAAAAACAATCCTGATTCGCGTAGAATTATTGTTTCTGCATGGAATGTGGCAGAGATAGAAAATATGGCTTTGCCTCCTTGTCACGCTTTCTTTCAGTTTTACGTTGCCGATGGAAAATTAAGTTGTCAGTTATACCAACGCAGTGCCGATATTTTCCTTGGTGTTCCGTTTAATATTGCATCTTATGCTTTATTAACCATGATGGTGGCACAGGTTTGCGGTTTAGAAGCGGGCGATTTCGTGCATACTTTAGGCGACGCACACTTATACAACAACCACATTGAGCAGGCTCATTTACAGTTAAGCCGTGACCCAAAGCCATTGCCTACAATGAAAATCAATCCTGACGTGAAAAGCATCTTTGATTTTAAGTTTGAGGATTTTACTTTGGAGAATTACGAAGCACATCCACATATTAAAGGAGTGGTGGCGGTTTAACCCCCCCAACCCCCTAAACGGGGAGCTAAAAGCAAAATGGAAATTATGGAGTGTAAAAATCAGATTGCTTCACTCCGGCTCAAATCCCCACACTCCAGTTCGCAATGACGCACCGATTGTCGTCATTGCGAGGAGGAACGACGAAGCAATCTCATTTTAAGTTAGTTCGCTATCTTAAAATTTCCTTCCCTACTTTATACTAATGAACTAATGACCAATCAACCAAAAAACCTTTCCATCGCCGTTGCAGTTGGCGAAAACTTTGCCATTGGCAAAAACAACCAACTCCTGTGGCACATGCCTGCCGATTTAAAGTTTTTCAAACAAACCACTTCAGGTCATGCGGTTGTAATGGGGCGCAAGACATTTGATTCTGTTGGCAGACCACTACCAAACCGCAGAAACATTGTAATCACCAGAGATTCAGCCCTAAAAATTGAGGGTGTTGAGGTGGTTAATAGCCTGGATGAAGCGTTAAAAATCACTAAAGACGAAGATAAACCAGTTTTCATTGTGGGTGGAGCCGAGATTTACCGTCAGGCTTTGCCAAAAACAGATATCCTTTATTTGACTACCATCCATCATACTTTCGATGCAGATACTTTCTTCCCTGAGATCGATCGAAACGAATGGGAGCTTGTGAGTGCTGAACCCCACAAAGCCGATGAAAAGAATAAATACGATTATACTTTTGAGGTTTTAAAAAGGAAATAACCCAAAAGTCGTCACTGCGAGGTACGAGGCAATGACGAGTGCATTAGGCTAGTAGCCAACAATATTAGTTGTACAGTTGCCACCTAAACCCGATAAAGTGGAAATACTTTTTTTTGCACAAATGTTGGTGAACCGCCGTGCTGAGGTACAGCATGTCCTGACCTTTCGGGAAAGCAGCTGCAACCTATGAAACAAATGCTTCGTGCCTTTGCATGACAGCAGTGGAAAAAAAAGATTGGAACGATAGCGGGACCGAACCAAAGCCAAATGCTACTGCAATTGCTTTCCAAATAAATCGACGCATGATTTATCGCTAAAACATGTTCGATGTAACGAATCTATAGTGATAATTCTCTGTCGAAAATTAATCTTAATAAATTATCAATTAAGGGGTTCTATAATTTAAAAATTTAATTAGATTTGCCGACTTGTTAAAAAACAGCGAAAGACAAATTATTTTAAACAAACAATGCAAGGAAAAGGTTTTATTAAGTTTATAGCGATAGTATTGGCTATCGTTTGTGCGTATGCACTTTCTTTTACTTTGGTAGCATCCAAGGTGGAAAAAGACGCAAAAAACTATGCGAAAGGTGATGCAGCCAAAGAAAAGGCTTATTTAGATTCGATGAGTACCGAAAAAGTTTATCCAATTGTTGGATTTACTTATGGCGAGGTTAAATCGAAAGAGATTAATTTAGGTTTAGACTTAAAAGGCGGTATGAACGTAACGATGGAGATATCGTTAGCGGAGTTGGTTAAATCATTAGCGGGCAACCCTACTGATGCAAACTTCAACAAAGCAGTTCAAAATGCACAAATCCAGTTAAATGCTGGTGGTAAAGACTACATCAAAATTTTTGTTGATGAATTTGAAAAATTAAGCCCGGGTGTAAAACTTGCTGATTATTTTTCAAACCAGGATAATGCATCACAACTAAAACCTAGCGCAAGCAATGGCGAGGTTGAATCTTTCTTAGAAAAAGAAGCAACAAGCGCTATCGACCGTTCATTTACTGTTTTACGTTCTCGTATTGATGGTTTCGGCGTTGTGAGCCCGAACATGCAAAAGCAAGAAGGCAGTAACCGCATCTTAATCGAGATGCCGGGTGTTCAAGATAAAGAGCGTATTGCTAAACTTTTACAGGGTTCTGCAGAATTACAATTCTGGCAGGTTTACCAGGTTCAGGAAGTTGCACCTTTGTTAGAAAACATCAATAAAACTTTAGCATCAACTTTAAAAACTGAAGCACCTGCTACAACTACTGATACTGCTGCTAAAGCTGGAAGTAAATTAGCGGGTTTAGAAAACGCAGCTAAAGATTCTACTGATAAAGGCAAACTTGCCGGCTTAGCGAAAAAAGATTCTACAGCGGTTAAAGCCGAATTAGCAAAATCTAACCCATTATATGCGGTTTTAAGTCTTCCAATTTACCAGGGAGAAAACGGACAACAACAATTAATGCCGGGTGCAGTTGTGGGTATGTCGTTACAAAAAGATACTGCTAAAGTTAATTCATACTTAAAACTTCCAGAAGTTGCGGCTGCAATTCCATCTACGATGAAATTTATGTGGAGCGTTAAACCGAGAGAAGGTTCTAAAGTTTTCGAATTATATGCAATTAAAGTAACCAGTGCTGATGGCAAACCAGATTTAGGTGGTGATGCAATTAGCGATTCACGTGCTGATTTCGATCAAAAAGGCAAACCAGAAGTAACCATGTACATGACCAGCGAAGGTGCTGCGAAATGGAAAAAAATTACTGCTGAAGCTGCTGCTGATCCAAACAATAAAAAATCTATCGCGATTGTATTAGATAACATGGTTTATTCTGCTCCTACAGTTCAGAATGAAATTGGTGGTGGTGTTTCATCAATCACCGGTAACTTTACACAAGCCGATACTAAAGATTTATCAAACATTTTAAAAGCAGGTAAATTGCCAGCTCCAGCTCGTATTGCTGGTAGCTACGTAGTTGGACCAACTTTAGGTGCACAAGCCATTCACGATGGTTTAATTTCATTTGTGATTGCGTTTATCGTAATCTTAATCTTCATGGCATTATATTATCACCGTGCAGGTTGGGTTGCTAACTTCGCTTTATTGGTTAACTTATTCTTCATCATTGGTATTTTGGTATCATTAGGTGCGGTTTTAACTTTACCTGGTATTGCTGGTATCGTGCTAACCATCGGTTTATCAGTTGATGCGAACATCCTGATTTTCGAACGTGTACGTGAGGAACTTGCGTTGGGCAAAAACATTCCAACTGCAATAAAAGAAGGTTTCAAACATGCAATGCCATCTATTTTAGATGCTAACATTACGGTATTTATCTTAGGTGCTATCCTTTATGCTTTCGGTAGCGGACCAGTTCAAGGTTTCGCCACTACTTTGTGTATTGGTATCCTTTCTTCATTGTTTGCAGCTGTATTAATTTCAAGAGTGGTTTTCGAAGCGATGTTAGATCGTAAAATGGAAATCAGTTTCGATAACAACTTTACCCGTAACGCATTCAAAAACCTAGCGTTCAACTTTGTTGGTCGCCGTAAAATTTATTACATCATTTCTACCGTAATTATCCTTGCAGGTATTGGAATGTACTTTAAAAATGGTGGTTTAAACCTTGGTGTTGACTTTAAAGGTGGTAGAACTTATCTGGTTCACTTCGATAAAGCAGTGAATACTGAAGATATCAAATCTCAGTTAACGCCAGTTTTTGGTAACGAAACGCCTGAGGTTAAAACAGCAGGTGAAGCCAGCCAGGTTAAAATTACTACTACTTTCCACATCGAAGATCAGGATATCAAAACTGATAAAGTTGTTGAAGATGCTTTAAACAAAGGATTAACTGGATCTAAATATGAAATTGTAAGCTCGCAAAAAGTAACCCCAATTATCGCCAGCGATATTGTAAATGGTGCTTTCTATGCGGTATTAATTTCATGTGTATTCATGTTTATCTACATCGTAGTACGATTTAAAAAGTGGCAATATGGTTTAGGTGCTGTATTGGCATTAGCGCATGACGTTTTAATGGTACTATCATTCTACACTATTTTAGATGGTTTAATGCCATTCTCATTAGAAATTGGTCAGGATTTCATTGCAGCAATTTTAACGGTAATGGGTTACACCATGACAGAAACCGTTGTTGTATTCGACCGTATCCGTGAGCGTTTGAAAGAAGCTGGTAAAGAAGATTTACATGGCGAAGAGCGTAACCAATTAATCAACTTCGCGTTGAACAGTACATTAAGTCGTACCATTTTAACTTCATTAACGGTATTCTTCGTGTTATTGGTAATCTTTATTTTCGGTGGAGACAGCATCCGCGGATTTATCTTCGCATTATTGATTGGTCGTGTGATCGGTACGTACTCATCACTATGTATCTCTACTCCTATCGTAATCGATTTGGGTAGCTCAGAAGAAAAGAAAAAGTAAACGTCAAAATCTTAATAAAACGAACGCTCCGATTTTATCGGGGCGTTTTTTGTTTACAAGAATTAACTTATCCTCTATTTTTTGAAAATCAGTTCCGGTATTTCATAGGAGACAGCAGCCCTGCTGTACACTTTATTCCGCTGCGCTTCATGTTCGTTTCCATCAGGTTTATCTCACTCAATGTATTGTCAAAACCTCGGAAAACCCTTCGCGTCATGCTAAAGTTATATTATTTTCAATAATCATTGAAAATTCAATACTTAAACCTTTTGGCTATCTTTTTGTTACGTTTGCAAACAAAAAAAGCAGATAAAATGGATTTACAACTTCCAAAAAGTGAATACCCAAGAGTAGTAATTGTTGGTGGTGGATTTGGTGGCATTGAATTAGCAAAAAGACTAAAAAACAAACCTTTTCAGGTAGTCATGCTGGATAAACATAATTACCACACTTTTCAACCATTACTTTATCAGGTAGCAACCGGAGGTTTAGAAGCAGAATCAATCGCTTTTCCGCTTCGAAAAATATTTAAAGGACAAAAAAACTTCATTTTTAGGGTAACGAAGGTTACAGGGATAAATGCCGGTGAAAACTGCTTACAAACCGATATCGGAAACGTTAAATATGATTACCTGGTTATGGCCACAGGTTCTACCAGCAACTTTTTCGGGAATAAAGAAATCGAAGACAATTCGATGCCAATGAAATCAATTCCGGAAGCTTTGGATTTAAGAAGTTTGATATTGCAGAATTTCGAAAAATCACTGATTGAGGTTAACCCGGAAAAAAAGAGTGCATTATTAAACTTTGTTGTAGTTGGCGGCGGCCCTACTGGCGTAGAAACTGCCGGAGCAATCTCCGAGTTGAAAAAACACGTTATACCAAATGACTATCCAGAGATGGATTTAAGTAAAGTAAACATCTATTTGATAGAAAACTCTCCGGAACTTTTAGGACCAATGTCGCCGCAGGCACAGGAAAAGTCAAAAGAATTTTTGCTTAAGATGGGTGTGAAAGTAATGAACGAGACCCGCGTATTAGGTTACGATGGGCACACACTTACACTCCAGGAAAAACCTTCCATTGTAAGCTCAACAGTAATCTGGAGCGCCGGTGTAAAAGGACAAGTGATTCCAGGCTTGGACAAAGCAGAGGTTGTTAGAGGAGGAAGATTAAAAACTGATACTCAAAATTTGATAGTGGGTTATCAGAACATTTACGCCATTGGCGATGTGGCAGCAATTATTGATGAAGAAACGCCGAATGGCCATCCCGGAGTTGCTCCTGCGGCTATTCAACAGGGACATCACCTGGCAAAGAATTTAGTAAACATTGTAGAAAATAAACCGTTAGAAAAATTCAAATATTTCGACAAAGGCTCCATGGCTACAGTGGGTAGAAATAAAGCGGTTGTAGATCTTGGCAAAATTCGCTTCCAGGGTGTTTTCGCCTGGTTTACCTGGATGTTTGTGCATTTGATGACCTTGGTAGGATTTAGAAATAAAATCATTGTGTTTGTGAACTGGTTATGGAGCTATTTTAGTTACGATAGAGGAACAAGGCTAATTATCAGAACCTTTGCCAAGGATAGAAGTGTTGATTACCGGGAGGAAGTTAAGGAAGTTCTATAGTTGATCGCTAATGGTCAATGAACTATAGACTATCGACTATGAACTACAGACTATGGACTATCGACTACGGCCTCAACAAAAATGTTTCCCCATAACTTCTTTTCTTTGCGAAAAACTTTGCGCACTTTGCGGTTAAACCAGATCATATGAGCCGAGACAAATTCAAATTAGTAGAGTGCCCTCGTGATGCCATGCAGGGATTACATGACTTTGTTCCTACCGAACTAAAATCAGAATATTTAAATTTATTAATGCAGGTTGGTTTCGATACGCTCGATTTTGGGAGTTTTGTATCACCAAAAGCCATTCCACAGATGGCAGATACTGAAAAAGTTTTAGCCAACTTAGACTTGAGTAATACCGCGACAAAGTTACTGGCTATTGTAGCCAATTTAAGAGGTGTAGAGCAGGCTGTTTTGCATAAGGAGATTAGTTACCTCGGATTTCCCTTTTCGATCTCAGAAACGTTTCAACAGCGCAATACCAATTCTAGCATTGAGCAATCACTTGTTACTGTAGAAGAAATGCTCGACCTCTGCGCCAAAAACAACAAAAAAGCTGTAGTGTATTTGTCAATGGGTTTCGGCAACCCTTATGGAGATGAATGGAATTATGAAATTGTGGAGAAATGGGCAGATGTATTGGTTAGCAAAGGTGTGGAGATTCTTTCACTAGCCGATACAGTAGGAATTTCTACTCCCGAAAAGATAACAGCGATTTTGCCACAGTTGATTACAAAATTTAAAAGCACAGAAATTGGCATTCATTTACACTCCACTCCTACTGAAAGGTTTGAAAAAATTGAAGCTGCATACGATTGTGGTGTAAAGCGAATCGATTCAGCTTTGAAGGGATTTGGAGGTTGCCCAATGGCTGCTGATGACTTAACAGGAAACATCGCAACGGAAGATGTCATCAGTTATTTAAATTCAAAAGGCGAAGAACTCAATCTCAACATGGAAAAGTGGAATGAGGCAATGCTTTTATCAGGAAGAATTTTTGGGTAAATAATAAATTTTACTTGAGTCGTCATTGCGAGGTAAGAAGCAATCCTACAACTTGGGTAAGATTTAAATCAATTAAAACACTTCAATATTATTGCTAATGCTTTAAGATTGCTTCGTACCTCACAATGACGAAGAAACCTAAACCTTCTTTACCATTTTAAAATGCTGAATTCCGGCTTCTTCAAATTGATCACCTTCAGAAACAAAACCAAACTTAGCATATAAACTTACTGCATCAAGCTGAGAATTGAGGTAAATATAATGTGCATCTTCAGGTAAATCAGAAAGCGCTTCGGCAATTAATGCCCTTCCAACACCCTGACCTCGAAAGTCTTTCAATACTGCGAAACGTTCCAGCTTGTATCCTTTATCTGTTTTACGCCAGCGGCAAGCACCACAAGGTTGTCCGTTTTGGGTAGCAAGAAAATGAGTAGACACATCTTCGTTCTCCCACTCCAGTTCAGGCGGGCAATTTTGCTCATCTACAAATACAATTTTACGTATAGCAAATACTTTGTCTAAATCTTCGGGATGGATAACTTTTTGAACCTGTAAACTCATTACTTCTGCTTTTTAAAATGTTTATTCGTTTTTAATTTTGATTCGTTTAATTCTTTCGCCACATCTATGGAGTGCGAGCAATGAATATCGGCCTCTTTCTTGGCAAGTGTGGCAATCGTAACATAAAATTTATGCAACTGATCCAGTTCGCGTTCGCTTAAATCCTCAATATCCACCATACGGTTGCTTGCGCCTTGTTGAGCGGCTATAAGTTCATTTAATTTTAGCTGGATTGCTTTTCCGTCTTTATTTTGCGCTTTCTGAATTAGAAATACCATCAGAAAGGTGATAATTGTTGTGCCTGTGTTAATCACCAGCTGCCAGGTTTCTGAATAATGAAAAACCGGACCAGTTACCGCCCAGATCATTACGATAGCTGTAGCAGCAATAAATGCAACTGAACTGCCTGTAAACTTTGTTGCAGCATTGGCGAATTTCTCAAAAAAATTATTTTTCTTGATATGGTTTTTAGCTTTTGTCATCACATTTATTTGATTAAATATAATCATAAACAAACAAAAGCGCCATCGGTTTTTTACCAATGGCGCTTTCGTTCTGAGCTTGAATGTTAAAAAAATTGTAACGTTGTAAAGTTAGCTTGTTCCAACGTTATAACACTTTAACATTCAAATATTAAAGTTTATCGTTTGCGTTGATACAGTTTAAGTCTTCAAATGCAAGCGTTAAACGTTTAACAAATGCTTCTTCAGCTTTACGTAACCAAACACGTGGATCGTAATATTTTTTATTCGGTTTATCATCACCATCAGGGTTACCGATTTGGCCTTGAAGATAAGCCTCGTTCTTTTTATAATATTCTAAAATTCCTTCCCAAAATGCCCATTGCATATCGGTATCGATGTTCATTTTGATTGCACCATAAGAAATCGCTTCTCTGATTTCTTCCTGAGAAGAACCTGAACCACCGTGGAAAACAAAATTGATAGGTTTCTCTGCAGTTAAGTTGAATTTTTCTTTGATAAAATCCTGAGAATTTTTCAAAATAACTGGCTGTAATTTCACATTACCTGGTTTGTAAACGCCGTGTACATTACCAAACGCTGCAGCAACTGTAAAACGTGGAGAAACTTTGCTTAATTCTTCGTAAGCATAAGCAACTTCACTTGGTTGTGTATATAATTTCGAGCTGTCTACATCGCTGTTATCAACACCATCTTCCTCGCCACCTGTAACACCAAGTTCAATTTCGATCGTCATGTTCATTTTCGCCATGCGCTCAAAATATTTTGCAGAAATCTCCATGTTTTCTTCGATCGGCTCTTCCGATAAGTCAAGCATGTGTGATGAAAATAACGGTTTTCCTGTTTCAGCGAAGAATTTTTCACCATGATCTAAAAGGCCATCAATCCAAGGCAACAATTTTTTAGCGGCGTGGTCGGTATGTAAAACCACGGCAACACCATAATGTTCTGCCAATAAATGTACATGTTTAGCTGCCGATACAGCACCTAAAATACATGCCTGTAATTTCTCATTATCTAAAGATTTACCTGCGTAAAATTGCGCACCACCATTTGATAATTGAATCATAACAGGCGAATTTACTGCCTTAGCAGTTTCCAATACCGCGTTAACCGTATTTGTACCGGTTACGTTTACTGCTGGTAAAGCAAACTGATGTTTTTTAGCCTGCTCAAACAATTCTTGAACGGCATCTCCGTAAATTACGCCTTTGTAGCCTTTTAAACTCATCTCTTGTTAATTTTATTAAGTCCGAAGTTAAAAAAAAAATTAACATTCCAAGCTTTTGTAACAACAGAATTATTTGCCTTACAACCAAATAAGGGCTGTTTAGTGTAAATAGCACATTATCCTTAGTGTAAAAAACACACACTTGTGGAATAAATAATTCACAATGATCAATAATCAAACCCGGCAACGCTTTTTAGAAAACTCAGCCTGCTGATGCTTGATGATATATTGGTTTATACGAATTGTTGGTGCGCTTGCCAGTCTGATCATTGAAATTTGATTATTGGTTGTTAATTAATGATCTGCATTTGATTCTAATTTGATCATTGGTAATTCTTTATCTTAATTATATTTTTCGTTTCTTTGCAATCCAATTCTTTAAAAAATTATATGGCTTGGTTTAAGAGAGAAAATAAAGGTATCATTACCACCACCGAAGAGAAGAAAGAGGCACCAGATGGCGTGTGGAATAAGTGTCCAAATTGCAAAAAACCGCTTCATCAGGCAGAACTTCAGGAAAACAAATACGTTTGCCACTACTGTAACTATCACTTGAGAGTAGGTTCTAAAGAATATTTTGAAGTTTTATTTGATAACAATGAATTTAAAGAGCTTTTTGCTAACTTAACTTCCGGCGATCCATTAAACTTTAACGATAATAAACCTTACACTGATAGAATCATTGAAAGCCAGGCTAAAACAGGTTTAAAAGATGCAATCAGATCGGGAGTAGGCAAAATTGAAGGTCAGGATATTGTAATCGCCTGTATGGATTTCGCGTTTATTGGTGGCTCAATGGGTTCGGTTGTGGGAGAAAAAATTGCCCGCTCAATTGATTACAGCATTAAACATAAAATTCCATTCCTGATGATTTCAAAGTCAGGCGGTGCCCGTATGATGGAAGCTGCATTTTCGTTAATGCAAATGGCTAAAACATCAGCAAAACTTGCTTTATTGAGTCAGGCTAAAGTTCCATATATTTCTTTATTAACTGACCCAACAACTGGCGGCGTTACAGCATCTTATGCCATGCTTGGTGATATCAACATTGCTGAACCTGGTGCTTTAATTGGCTTCGCAGGTCCAAGGGTTATTAAAGAAACCATTAAAAAAGATTTGCCTAAAGGTTTCCAAACTTCTGAATTTGTATTGGAACATGGTTTCCTTGATTTTATTGTTGATAGAAGAGCCATGAAAGCTAAATTAGGCGCTTTTATTAAGATGATGAATAATTAAGTTGATCAATAGTTCATTAGTCAGTGGTTCATTTGAACGGATAGACTAATTGGCATTTGAAGTATCATACAAAAAGCTGGGCTTAAATAACTTTGGTTATTTTAAGTCCAGCTTTTTTTGTTTACAAATTAAAAGTAAACTCAATTTCAACAGGAAGGCAACGCCCATTCATTAATAGATTGAAATTTTAAGTTACATTTTACTTACTTTTGCGCTCGAATATGAGTCGGAAAAAGAAATTTGCCAAAGAGAGTTTTACCATTATGAATGAATTGGTATTGCCCAACGATACCAATACCTTAAATAATTTAATGGGTGGCCGCTTACTCCATTGGATGGATATCGCTGCAGCCATTTCGGCGCAAAAACATTGTAACCGCATTGTAGTTACCGCTTCAGTAGATAATGTTTCTTTTAAACATCCTATAAAATTAGGCGATGTGATCACCATCGAAGCTAAAGTAACCAGAGCATTTAATACTTCGGTGGAAGTTCGTTTAGATGTTTGGGCTGAAAATATTCCGAGTGGTGCCCGCCAGAAAAGTAATGAGGCTTACTACACTTTTGTAGCATTTGATCAAAGTGCCAGAACGATACCGGTTCCTGAATTAGTACCTGAAACACCCGAAGAAATCGATCTGTTTGATGGTGCGTTAAGACGCAGACAATTGCGACTGGTTTTAGGTGGCAAAATGCATCCAGATGATGCCAGTGAATTGAAAGCGCTCTTCTTTAAAGCGTAATTTTTACAAAAAACTTCTTGGTGCTTAAAAGGTTTATTTTATTTTAGCAATTCATCATTCGCTCGAAATTATGACTACATACACCATTCTGATTATTTTAAGCGGATTAGTAATTTTCTCATATCTGTTTGATTTAGTGGCGAGTAGAACCAAAATACCGTCGGTTTTACTATTGCTATTGCTTGGTATTGGCTTAAGGTTTTTGGTAGAATACCTGAATATCCACACCTTTAATTTTCTGTCTATTTTACCTACACTTGGCACCGTAGGGCTAATTCTGATTGTATTTGAGGGATCGCTGGAACTTAAATACGACCAGAATAAAAATAAAATCATTAAAAGTGCATTTTTCTCAGCGCTCACGATTCTGTTGGGTACAGCAACGTTAATTACGGTTATTATCTACCAGATATCTCACAAAGATTTATATACCTGCATTGCCAATGCAATTCCTTTTAGCGTAATTAGTTCGGCCATTGCTATCCCATCTGCAGCGGCATTGGGCGGAAAAGATAAAGAATTTGTTGTTTATGAATCGTCTTTTTCCGATATTCTGGGGATCATTATTTTTAACTTTGCCATAACCAATCATTCCATTACAACCTCGGCCTTTATTGGACTTGGTTTAAGTACCTTCTTAATTATTTTACTTTCAGCAATAGCCTGTGTGGTGTTGTTGTATATTATGGGGAGATTGGTACATCACATTAAATTCTTCCTGATCATATCGATCTTAATATTAGTTTACGCAATCGGGCAATCCTATCACCTATCGTCGCTTGTTTTAATATTAAGTACAGGTTTGTTTTTAAATAATGCTGATGCAATACAGAATGTATGGTTTAGAAGTATATTTTTATACAAAAACCTATCGGCTGATTTATCTCAACTCTACCAGTTATCAGCCGAGAGTGCATTTATTTTACGCACATTCTTCTTTGTGATTTTCGGTTTTACCATGAACGTTCAGGAGCTGAACAATTTACCCATTATAGGAAATGGCTTATTCATCCTCGCTTCAATTTATGTGATCAGAATATTTTTCCTCAAAATTTTCAAGAAAGATTCTATTGCACCCATCCTATATATTGCTCCACGGGGACTCATCAGTATATTGCTGTACTTCAACCTGCCAGCTTCGCTGAAAATACCCGAGGTAGGCACATCTTTTTTGTTCCTGGTGGTACTGGGATCAAGTCTGGTAATGACTTTGGGCATTGCGTTGAGTAAACGGAAAGTGGAAGAAACTACGGCATAAAAACAACAAGCAATTTTATAGACTTGAAATTGCTTGTTGTTCGAGTAATTTTTCAGAAAATATAAAGGAAACTAACTTCCCATTTCTAGAATTTTATCGAATTCTGTTGCTTTTAACGGCATTACCGATAAACGTCCCTGACGTATGAGCGAAATGTCGGCTAAGCTAGGTTCTGCTTTAATCTGCTCCAAAGTTACAGGCTTTTTCAAAGTTTCAACAGGCGATAAATCAACCACAACCCAGTTTTTATCATCGGTTGTTGGATCCTGATAAAACTCTTTTACCACCTTCGCGATTCCTACCACATTCTTACCTTCATTACTGTGGTAAAACAGCACTAAATCGCCTTCTTTCATCTCTCTCAGGTTGTTACGGGCCTGATAATTGCGAACGCCATCCCAAAAGGTACGCCCATCTTCATTAAATTTCTCCCAACTGTATTTAAAAGGTTCTGATTTGACTAACCAATGATTCATTTGCTTTATTTATTTAAGGCTCAAATTTACAATTTCCACGATAAATTAATGTTTTAATCATCAATATATGATGGGAAAAACAGGCTTTTTTTATATAAAACATTTTACACAAAAAATGCGTTTAACTACATGCAATTAGTACTTATACTACAAAAAATTTATTTAAATTTGATACAGTAATCCCTTCCCATGAAAATAAAATATACGCTTTTAATTCTTTTGCTTTCGATGATCGGAAGCCATGTTTTTGCACAATCGCATAAAAAACTTCTGCGACAAGAAGAAGTTGCCCGAAATGACGTTAAAAATTTTAAATTAAGTAAATCGGACCTGAAAATTTACAGAAAAGGGAAAAGTGGCAGAACCTCTGATTATTTCAAGCCAAGAGTCGAAAACGTTTCAGATACCACTTTGTTAAGAGATTCTGCCTACGTTAAAACTTATCGCAATTTTGCTTATAGTAAAACTTCGCACAGAAAAGGTGCGGGCGAATATGTCATTATTGCAGGCGCTATTGTTGTACTAGCGGGAATTTCTGCATTGATAACACTCTAACTAAAGGCTAAGCATCGTTTTTCACGAAATATTTAAAGCATTAGTGTACTATTTTAAAAACCAATTCCTTTAAAAGTTCGCCGTCGGTTACATTTCCAGAGCTATCTAGCCCTTTGCTTTTTAAATCATATTCTCTCAATAAACTCACTACCTGAAAAACCTTACCTGTATTGTAGTTTCTTGCGGCCACTTCGTAATCTTTAATAAAAAATGGTGGTACACCAAGTGCAGATGCCGCATCTGCTTTATTGGGAATATAATGGTATTTTAAAAGTTTGGTAAAATAACCGCCCAAATTAGCGAGTACCATTACCGTTGGGTTGGCTTTTGGATTACTTGAGAAGTAGTTAATGATTTTATTGCATTTCAAAACATCGCGAATGGCTAAAGCCTTCTGGAGTTCAAAAACATTATATTCCTTACTAATTCCAATATTTTTTTGAACCAGATCTGCATTAATCGTAACCTCTTTCGGTACATTAAGCATCAGCTTTTCAATTTCATTGGCGATCTTTGAAAGGTCAGTCCCTAAATATTCTGCCATCAAAGCTGAAGCCTGCTGATCGATTTTATAACCTTTTTCCTTAATAAATTCTTCTATCCAGGGAACCAGTTTGTAATCACGCACCGGATCTGACTGAAAAATTAAACCGCTTTTGCTAATGGCTTTGTATATTTTCTTACGTTTATCGAAGTTAGCATATTTAAAAGCCAATACCAGAATGGTACTTGGCAGAGGCTTTTCGAAATAGCTCAGTACAAATTCAGCTTCCTTGCTCCCACCATCATCTTTTCCCCATTTCAAATCCTGCGCTTCCTTAACAATAACCACCTGATAGTCTGACATCATTGGATATCGCTTTGCAGCACCCAAAACCGTTGCCATGTCGGTATCTTTCCCGTACAGAACAGTTTGATTGAAACCTTTTTCGGCATCATTCAACAATTTATCTTCAATGAAATCGGTTACCTGATCGATATAATACGATTCTTCGCCATGCAACAAGTACACCGGTTTAAATTTACGGGCTTTGATGTCTTTGATAATTTCGGAAGCAGTCATTGCCGTAAAATTACAATTTAGCTTTTATGAATTGAGCAAATGTTTATAAACAATATTAACTTTGGCGCTTGTTGCTTAATTGTTCAATTGGTGAATTGGTTAATTCGTTAATTGGTTAATTGCTTAATTGTTGAATTGCTTAATTGTTGAATTGCTTAATTGTTTGATTGATGATTGTTCGATTGATGATTGGTAATTGCTTATTTAAAACCCAAGATGTTTAATCCTACCCCACTTAACCTTCCACCGTATCCATTTAAAATCAGTAAAAAAGATGATGTGGTTTTCATTTTTGATGAGTTAAGGAAAAAGCACCTGGTTTTAACTCCTGAAGAATGGGTTCGTCAGCATTTCATACAAGACCTCATAGCCAACAAGAAATTTCCTAAAACACTAATTCAAATCGAAGGTGGACTTGTTTTAAATCAGTTACAGAAGCGCAGCGATATCCTGGTTTACAACACTGCAGGAGAAAAACTGATGTTAATCGAATGCAAGGCACCAAAAGTTAAAATCACGCCATCCGTTTTTGAACAGGCATCGAGATATAATTCCATTCATCAGGCAAAATGGATTGTTTTAACTAATGGTTTACAACATATATACGCCAAAATGGATTTTGATAAGGGAAGTTTTGTCTTTGTTCCTGAAATGCCTGATTATTTAGCGCTGTAGTTGAATAGCCTGTAAGTCCGAGCTTCCCGAAGTTTCGGCCCGAGTAGTCGAAGACCTGTTCTACAACTCCTTCTACAAGCTCAGGATGACAAGTTGAGAAATAGAAACTGATTATAAAGATTTCTCTGTTTTGCTGCGTTCCAATCGAAATGATGATGAGATAACTTTATAAATCATATTCGTTTTTCCAGAGCTGTTTATTTCCGGTATAAATGGCTTCATTACACATGGCCACACAAATTGAAGCCTGGGTGCCGGTGTTAATATTTGAAGCAGGCAGCGTCTGGTTCATTATCGATTTGTAAAATTCATCTAATGCATACGTTGTTCCATCCTGGGTGGCTTTATCCAGAATCGGGATACCACCATCCTGATTAACAACAATTTTAGTGGCTCCGGTTACCCCGTCTACAATACCCAATTCTTTTCTGGTGCTTTCTTCAGGATAAAACAAGCCGGTGCTGGTAAGTAATGATACTGAACCTCTGGTACCCTTAATTTTAAAAAGATAGCCGTCGCGGGCATTGCCACAGGTTGCGCCGAAATTTCCGATCATGCCCTTTTCGTTATACCTAAGTGTTGCCTGAATATTATCGTAAGTTTCCCTACCATCTTTAAAAACATCGATCCCTCCTGTCCCAGTAATTTCATCTGGCTGGGTTTCAAAAGCCCAGTTGATAAAATCAATCTGGTGAGATAACAATTCGGCAGCCAACCCGCCTGAATATTCTTTGTACATGCGCCAGTTGATCTGTCTTTCTAAAGCTGGATCAGCAACTGCACGACGCCAATTCCAGTTCCTATCCCAACGGCAATCGATTTGCGAAACCTTGCCCAGGTAGCCACTTTGAATCATGTCTTTCACTTTGAAATACAGCGGCGAATACCGGTATTGATAACCTACCTGAAAAACCTGCTTCGGATATTTTTTAACCAGTTTTTTTAGTTCCATGGCCTGAGCAATATTGTAAGTCATGGTTTTCTCTACATAAACATGTTTACCGGCAAGCACAGCATCTTTGGCAATCTTAAAGTGTTCACTTAAGGGTGTTGCGATGAAAACAGCATCGATTTTTTGATCATCCAGTACTTTATGGTAATCTTTAACGGGTTTTGCGCCCGCAGGAACATATTTTTCAGTTTCTTTTAATCGAAAATCGAGTACATCGCAATAGGCCGAAATATTAAATTTCATGGGCATGGATTTGATCACTGACAGCACTCCTTTGCCACGATCTCCACAACCGATCATCGCAATATTGATTATCTTTTCTCGATCTAAACCCAGGTTTGCAAACGCTGCATCGGCAACAAATAAACCGGAACCCAATAGTGCTGACTTTTTAATAAACGAACGACGGTGCATGATATGAATTTTGATCTTTTTCTAAATGAAAGCTAATGATAAATATATTTTTTTTTGGAGCGCAAAACCTGTAGTCCTTTTGAGCGGATAGTCCCGCCAATACTTCTTCCGATGAAACCTGTGAAATAAGCAAGCATAATTTCAAAAATTTAAGACAATGCTTAAATCGGAATCCGTTTATGTCGGGGCTATTTAACTGCTGGCATTTGCCTTTGGGTGGGATTTAATGCAGCAACGTTCATATTAAACCCGATAGCAGCGGAAATCTTTTTAAATATGCACCAACGCAACTATGCTGTCAATGCTGAGGAACGAAGCATCTGCTAACGATGAAACAGATTCTTCGTTCCTCAGAATGACAAAAGTAATTTAAAAAATTGCAGCGAATAGCGGGGCTGCAGCCTGCCATTACAAGCATGCGCTCATTTTCAAAAAACAAATACGGCCATCACTTTAATGTTTTAATTTTTATGGTTCTAAAGTCTACTTTGTTTCCATGATCCTGAAGTAGAATATGCCCTTTCTCAGCCTCACCAAAGTTTTTCCAGTCTTTGTATTTACTGATGGCTACAAGCTTTTTAAATTCTTCTGAACCACGAACATACTCTAAAACCTTTACACCATTTAGATAGTGCTCCACCTTATTATTTGGATAAACGATTAAACGGCCATTGTTCCAGCTGCCGATTGGACGAAGGTAACGGGCTTCTTTTTTTGATGTGATTAAATCATAAAGCGAAGCTAAAGTGCGGTTACCATCCCTACCTAATTTGGCATCAGGATGCAGTTGATCATCCAAAACCTGGTATTCTAAACCGATAGCCGAACCAGCGCTTTTTTCATTCAAAGTAACGAAATATTTTACGCCACTATTGGCGCCCGGAGTTAATTTAAATTCGAACGATAAATCAAAAGCGGAGAATTCTTCTTTGGTTACAATGTCTCCGCCATTGGTTGATTCCGCACCACCTGAAGGTTCCACGCTAATGATGCCATCCTGAATTTTCCAGCCTTTTTCAGGGAAGGCATTTTTATGTGCGCCTACCCAACCAGCGTTACCTTTTCCATCAAAAAGCAGCTTATATCCCTCCGATTGTTCATAAGACGATAGCGTATTTGGCGTAAAATTCACGGCATAAATCCCTTTAGGAAATGCTTTGGGTTTCAAGCCATCTGTTTGGATGTTGATGTTTTTAAAGTACACTTTTTTTCCATCATTCTCTAGATTATTCCCTATCCCATGAACCTGCAAACCTATAAATCCAGCCTGATCAAGGGTATCGATGACGTAAGAAACAGGTTTTCCATTCACCCACGTTTTAAGTTCATTGCCGATATTTTCGATGCGGTAATGATTAAATTCATTATTTTTATATAATGATTTTGCTGTAGGATTTAATTCCAGCGGGTAAAGCCATAAACGTCGGGCCTCATCGTAAACTCCACCGGTCCAGGCCCTGGGCGTAGGATCAATTTCAACCTGCCTGCCGAAAACCAAACCTTTACCATTGTTACCCTCTGGTTTGATATGACTGCGGGTTTGGATACCAGAATTGGTGGTTTCACCCTCCAATTTCACATCGAGCTCAAGGATAAAATCTCCGTATTCTTTATCAGTAATTAAAAATGAATTTGGTGTTCCCTTAGTCATGGTACCTACTATCATTCCATCTTCAACCTTGTAGGGTGCTGCTCCGGCAACAGCTTTCCAGCCGGTTAAGGTTTTGCCATCGAAAAGTGGTTTTACCTTTTGCGCAGCGGCGGATAAACTGATAAAGGAAAGGGCAAGAATACTGTATTTTCTGATGTTTAACATGTTTTTGAGTTTGTCGTTATTGCGAGGTAAGAAGCAACCTAAATGCTTTGCGCTTAGATAGCGATCGTTGTAAGATTGCTTCGTACCTCGCAATGACGATGGATTGAATGATTAATATTTAAAAACTTTTCCATTGGCAATCACTTCCTGTTTGCCTTCATCGAAAGTTGCTTTCGATCCGGTTCGCACAGCAGCATTGGTCATGATATTGGCAATAGAATGCGAATAACCTGCTTCTACTGGTGCATTAGGTGTTTTACGACTGCGAACGCATTCCATCCAGTTTCTCATGTGACCGGATGTCAGTGAATCTCCACCCATGTTTGCGCCCGTTGCGGCTTTAATTTCGGTTTTACTTAAGTCAAATTCTGGCAGCAAATTAGCTTTCATGCCCATTGCCGCAGCTTCACGTTCCTTTAAACCACCCTTTGGCGATACTTTATTGGTGATCAGGTTTAATTCTCCTCCGTTTGAATAATACACTTCGCCCACATCGCCCACACTATTTTGCATTCTTGAAGTGAAAGTAACCTGAAACCCATCTTCGGTGTTTGGCTGACCGTAGTCAAAAACTGCGACCATCGAATCCCAATTTCTACGGCCATCTTTCCAGGTGTAAATGCCACCGTTGGCTACTACACTTCTTGGATGCTTTAAATTGGTAAACCAGTGAACGGTATCAATCTGGTGCGACATCCACTGACCTGGCATGCCTGAAGAATATGGCCAGAATAAACGATACTCTAAATATTTCCTTGGATCGAAAGCTTCATTGGGGCGGTTTAATAAAAATCTTTTCCAGTCGATATCTTCTTCCTTAAGTTTAGCCACTAAATCTGGTCTGCGCCAACGGCCAGGCTGATTTACATTCCAAACCAAATCTACCGCGGTAATGGGCCCAAATTTTCCATCCTGAATGAATTTTGCTGCGTTTACATAGTTTTCACCGCTCCGGCGTTGAGAGCCAATCTGCACAATTCTATCCGTTGCTTTTACTGCTTTTAACGCCGCTTTAGCATCATCCATGGTTTCTGCGAATGGCTTTTCCACATAAGCATCGCAATTGGCCTTAACTGCTTCAATGGTATGCAACGCATGTTGAAAATCGGCTGTGCTGATAATTACGGCATCTAAATCTTTTGTAGCATAAAGTTCATCGTTATTTCTGCAGGCCTTAATATCATGCCCGAATTTTTCTTTCAAATGGGCAATGCCTAAATCCCGGCGATAATTCCACAGATCTGAAAGGCCAACAATGTCAAAGTTCAACTCCTTGTTGTGATTTAAAAAACAAGGCAGCAAAGTATCTTTAAAACGATCTGAAAAGCCTACCACACCTACGCGTACGCGATCATTGGCACCAATGATTCTGCCATAACTTTTCGCACTCATGCCCATACTACCCGCATAGGTAGCCGCAGCGAATATGGCAGATTGTTTAATGAATTTTCTTCTGGAGTTTTCCATAATGTTGGTTTAATAGCAAGGGTTGATGTGATTAGTTTTTGTAAACGTTTTCGATTTGTTTGGTTAAAACTTGAACGCAAAAAGCCATTTGCGCCTCGGAATAATTACTTCCGGCTTCGACAAATATTGGCCCTTTGTAGCTGGCATTTTTTAAAGCTTCGAGGTATGGTGTAAAATCATCTCCTCTAATTCCTGGTAGTGTCCGTTCGGCATCTTCGGCGATTTCGCAATGAATTAGCAAATCTTTTGCATCGATGATATGCTGAGGCGGCTCATGTTCTCGTCGCATGTGGAAAATATCAGCATTAAGTTTAAAATTTGGATGGTCGACCGACCTTACAATTTCCGCTGCCGATTTCACTGTATTGATAAAATTGGTTTCTTTGCTCTGAAGATTTTCGAGTGCAATCTTCACCTGATATTTAGCGGCAATTACTGCTATTTTTTTGCTCAAAGCCACAAAGTCTGCTGTTGCTTTTTTCACATCATAATGATCTGGCAACCGCCGGGCTGTTCCGCTCCCGAGCACAATTACCTTTATTTTTGCTTTCTGCGCTCTGGCAAATAACCGATCTGCGTAAGCAAGTACAGTTGTATCATTTACATTTGGACCAGCGATTTTCATATCACCAGGAAACATCACATTGCACATGTATAGTTTAGTCTTAAGCTTTTCAATTCGTGCTAAATTTTCTGTAAACTTTTCTTCAGTTAGTGAAGGAGAAATCATTTTGCCCACCGACTCTCCCATCAATTTAAATCCAGATGCATGTATGAGGCTGTCTTTTTCTATCGATGCTACAATTCCCAATGGCATGATTGTTTTCTTATCTGATTGAAAACTAAAAACTACAGGCAAAAGGAGAAATAGGATGATTACAGTTTTTACGCTCATTCTCAATTAAGTTAAGTATTCATTAACGGCAAAATGTGAATAATGAATTGAAATTTGGTTAGCAGCGTTTGAGCGCTTTTTCTACCACAAAATAGTGCTTTTAGATGAAAGATTGTAAAACGGTTTAGTAACAATTTAGAAACGGTTTAACAAACTCATCACCGGAACTAAGGCAATAGGTTTGGTTGACCTTAGCGAGCGCCTAAAAAACAAAACCCTTTAAAAACTGAATTCTAAAGGGTTTATCAAAAAAAAAAAATTTGATACGTATTTTATCCCAACATCGTTAGGCTTTCTTCAATTATCTTGATTTTTGCTTCTGCATCTGCTTTTTTATTGCGTTCGTTGGCAATAATTTCGGGTTTAGCATTTTGTACAAAGCGTTCATTGCTCAGTTTTGCATCAACTGATTTCAGGAAACCTTGCAGGTAAACCAAATCAGCATTTAAGCGGATGCGTTCTGCATCAACATCAATATTTTCGGTTAAAGGAATGAAAAACTCATCCTTTCCAGCCATGAAAGCCGCTGCACCTGCAATTTTATCATTTACAATTTCAGCTTCAGAAACGTTGGCTAATTTGAAAACAATGTTTAGCCATTTTTCGTAATTAATATCAGAGTTCACTTTCAAGCTCAAAGGCAAAGCCTCTTTTGGCGAAATTTGTTTCTGGTTACGCACATTTCTAATCTCCGCAATAACGGTTTTGATTACCTCCGCATCTTTTAGCAATTGCTCATCGATTGCTCCACCTTTCGGGAATTCGGCAACAATGCAGCAATCCAGCTCGCCGCGTTCACCAAACAAATCATCATGCCATAATTCTTCCGTTAAGAAAGGCATATTAGGGTGCAATAACTTGATGATTTGCTCGAAGAAACCAACCGTTGCTTTGTAACTTTCCGCGTCGATCGGTTGTTGGTATGCAGGTTTAACCATTTCCAGATACCAGGCACAGAAATCATCCCAAACCAATTTATAGGTTGTCATTAAAGCTTCCGATAAACGGTATTGCTTGAAGTTTGCTTCAATTTCTACCAAAGCTTCGTTGAAACGGTTTTCAAACCAGGAAATCGCCTGTGTATTCGGATTTTCTAGGTTTTCATCTACTTCCCAACCTTTAACCAGGCGGAAAGCGTTCCATATTTTCGAAGCGAAGTTACGTCCTTGTTCGCAGTAGCTTTCATCAAACATCAAATCGTTTCCTGCCGGAGAAGACATCAACATGCCCACACGAACTGCATCAGCACCGTATTTTTCAATCAATCCAATTGGGTCAGGCGAATTACCTAACGATTTAGACATTTTACGACCCAGCTTATCGCGAACGATACCCGTTAAGTAAACATTCGTAAATGGCTTTTTGCCCATAAACTCATGTCCGGCCATAATCATACGTGCCACCCAGAAAAACAAAATCTCCGGTGCGGTAACCAAATCATTGGTTGGGTAGTAGTAATTAATATCTTTATTATCAGGGTTTTTAAAACCATCGAAAACAGAAATTGGCCATAACCATGATGAAAACCAGGTATCCATTACATCTTCATCTTGCCTTAAAAAAGGCTCCAGTTGATGTTTAAATCCTGCCTTTTCCGTTTCTGAACAGCTTTCATCCAAATGTTTTTTCTTCCAGAATTCCTCTAAAGCTTCATCTTTTGTTTTAGCAACAACCCAGTTTCCTTTGTCATCGTACCAGGCTGGAATTCGCTGTCCCCACCAAAGCTGACGAGAAATGTTCCAATCGCGAACATTTTCCATCCAATGGCGGTAAGTATTTTCAAATTTATTCGGAATCAGGTTTACGTCGCCGTTTAAAACATCATCTAAAGCCGGATGAGCCATTTCCTTCATCTTCACAAACCATTGCATCGAAAGTTTTGGTTCAATGGCCGCATCAGTACGTTCAGAGAAACCAACCTGCGATTTATAGTCTTCAACCTTATCCAGATGACCAGCTTCTTCCAACATTTTGGCAATCTTTTTACGGGCAACAAATCTGTCTTCGCCCACTAAAATAACCGCCAGTTCGTTTAAAGTTCCATCATCATTTAAAATATCGGTAACAGGCAAATTATGTTTCACACCCAACTCATAATCGTTTAAATCATGCGCTGGTGTAACTTTTAAACACCCTGTACCAAATTCAATATCAACATATTCGTCCTCAATAACCGGAATTTCATGGTTAACAAGTGGAACGAAAACCTTTTTACCTTTCAAGTGCGCAAAACGTTCATCGTTCGGGTTGATACAAATTGCTGCATCGGCCATAATGGTTTCCGGACGAGTAGTTGCAACTACAAGGTAGTCGGGAGTCTGAAGTCCTTTGTCTGGAGATTTGGCATCTATATCATCCGACTTTCCGACTTTCGGACTAACAATATTATACCTGATGTAATATAACTTTTGATTAACTTCCTTACGGATCACTTCCTCATCAGAAACCGCTGTTTTACCTGCAGGATCCCAATTTACCATACGGATACCGCGATAAATCCAACCTTTTTTGTATAAATGGATAAACGAATCGATTACGGCTTCAGAAAGATCTTCTTCCATTGTAAAACGTGTACGGTCCCAATCGCAACTGGCACCCAGTTTCTTCAACTGCTCCAAGATAATACCGCCGTATTTTTCCTTCCATTCCCAGGCATATTTAAAAAACTCTTCACGGGAAAGGTCTTTTTTGTTGATCCCCTGCTCTTTCAACATTGCCACAACTTTCGCTTCCGTAGCGATGGAAGCATGGTCAGTGCCTGGAACCCAGCAAGCATTTTTACCCTGCATACGGGCTTTACGAATCAAAACATCCTGAATCGTATTGTTTAACATATGCCCCATATGCAGCACTCCAGTAACATTCGGCGGCGGAATTACAATAGTGTAAGGCTCACGCTCATCAGGTTCTGAATGAAAAAACTTTTTCGATAGCCAATAGCTATACCATTTATCTTCTGTTTCTGCAGGATTGTACTTGGTGGAAATGTTCATGAATTATATTAAAAGCCCAAAAATAGCTAATTATGCGCAAAGCTGAAAGCCTAAAGCAGAGAAAGCTAAAAGGAGAAAGATCGCTGCTTGGTGACTGCAACATTTCCATTAACATTAGCGCTCCCATTGCTCAATTACGTAAATTAGCCCATCAATTAAGCAAACTGAAATGAATAAAAAACTACTTTTTCCAACCTTACTTCTGCTTACTTCCTCTTTTGCTTTTGCGCAAGACAAGAAAGTAATCGACAACATTGTTAAAGAGGTTAACGAAAACTCACAATTAGAGAAACTTGCTCACGAGCTTTTAGATGTTGTTGGACCACGTTTAGTAGGTTCGCCACAAATGAAACAAGCCAACGACTGGGCAGTTAAAAAATACAGCGATTGGGGAATTTCGGCAAAAAATGAAAAATGGGGCGAATGGCGTGGCTGGGAACGTGGCGTAACGCACATCGATTTAGTTAGTCCAAGATTAAGAACTTTAGAAGGTACCCAATTGGCCTGGAGTCCATCAACAAACGGAAAAGCAATTAATGCTGAAGCCATTATTCTTCCGGCAATTACCGATTCAGTTTCTTTTCAAAAATGGTTGCCAAATGTAAAAGGTAAGTTGGTTTTAATTTCTATGAACCAACTTTCTGGTCGACCAGAAAAAAACTGGGAAGAATTCGCTACGAAAGACTTATTTGAAAAATATAAAAAAGATAAAGCAGATGCTTTGAAAGCCTGGAGTGCTGGCATGGCAAAAACGGGTTTAAATGCTAAAAATTTAGCCTTAGCCATTGAAAATAATGGAGCTGCAGGTATCATTATCAATAACTGGTCGCAAGGATTTGGAGTAGATAAAATTTTCGGTGCAAATACCACGAAGATCCCTACATTGGATTTATCTGTAGAAGATTATGGTTTAGTTTACCGTTTGGCACAAAGTGGAAACAAACCAACGCTAAAGATTGAATCAGAATCGAAAGAACATGGCGTAGTACCAACTTTTAATACTTTGGCAGAGATTAAAGGCAAGCAAAAACCTAAAGAATATGTGATGCTTTCCGCTCATTTTGATTCATGGGATGGCGCAAGTGGCGCAACCGATAATGGTTCAGGTACAATTATGATGATGGAAGCCATGCGCATTTTAAAGAAATTCTATCCAAATCCAAAGCGCACCATTTTAGTTGGGCACTGGGGAAGTGAAGAACAAGGCTTAAATGGTTCCAGAGCTTTTGTAGAAGATCATCCGGAAATTGTAGGAAACTTACAGGCTTTATTTAATCAGGATAATGGAACTGGTCGAGTGGTTAATATCGGCGGACAAGGATTTGCTAAATCTAAAGATTACATTACACGTTGGTTGGCTGCCGTTCCTGATACCATTAAAAACCAGATTAAAACAAGTTTCCCAGGTATGCCGGGTGCCGGAGGTTCTGATTTTGCATCATTTGTAGCGGCAGGTGCCTTGGGTTATTCATTAAGCTCTACCAGCTGGGATTACGGAACTTATACCTGGCACACCAATCGTGATAGCTATGATAAATTAGTTTTTGATGAAATTCGCAGCAATGTAATTTTAGCTGCGATTATGGTTTATATGGCTTGTGAAGATCCAGAAAAAACTTCGACAGAAAAAGCTACTGATTTACCTGTAAACGAACGTACTGGAAAACCAGCTGCCTGGCCAGAAGCCAGAAAAGCAACCAGAAAAGGTGGTTTGTAGTAGAAATTAAACATATTTTGAAAGAGCATCTGGAAACAGGTGCTCTTTTTTTATGCGTGGCTAACATTTCCATTATAAAATAGAGCAAGTACTCTATTTCATTTCGCAAGAGATAAGTTTGTCTAGGCTAAAATTTAAAAATCGGGCGATCGTCATTTCGACCGTAGCGGAGAAATCTTTTAACAAGTTAGAAACATTTAACTAAACTGGAAGACCTTTTCTCGGGTTACCCTAAATGAAATGTAATTATTGCTAATTTTATTTTGAAGCGCAAAACCTGTTATTCTTGGCTTAGGTTCTGTTCCTATTTAACTTTATGCATCACCGTTTTGAGTGGTTTCCATGCAATGCGCTTTCTTCCTAAACCCGATAAAGTGGAAATACTTTTTTATTAATCTGAATTTAATAGAATGACACGACGTTACTACTCGCAATGACGATGAAAAAACGAACGATAGAAGTTAAAAAAGATTGGAACGATAGCGGGACTATCGGAGCCGAGGATTACTGCATTTGCTTTTCAAAAGCTTTTTTGATTTTTAATAGCATTGAGATTGCTTCCCCGAACTGTCGGGGCAAGCTGTACCTCGCAATGTGAAAAAGCTATTACTCTTCTTTCTTTTTAAACTTATAAAACAAATAACCGAGAAAAGGAAGGATCAAGATACTGCCCAACAATAGTGCTAAACCCAAACTGTAAATGGTTTTCGGTGGGCCAACGGTTTCAAAAAGGGAAATTGCTTCACCATTTTTCAATCGGATAAAATTTGGAAAATGCGCATAACTAATAGCTACTAGAATCATCGTCACCTGAAAACCAGCCAAAACCCTTAATATCTGAGTTTTACCTTTAATCAAAAGATACCAGAGCAAAATCAGAGATAGGCTTGCTAAAATAATAGCGGTAAGCCCAACCGTATTTTTAAAAACCCAATCAATTAATGGGATGTGGTCGAATTGGGCGGCGATAAAGACCATTGCACCAAATATTACAGCAGCAATATTCATGTACTCTGCTTTTTTGATGAACCTGCGTTTATCATGATCGTTATCCGTTTCGCCAATAAGGTAAATGGCCGCAAGAAAACCGCAGAGCGCTACGGTGAATAAGCCTACTGCAATTGAAAACCAGTTTAACCAGCTGTAAACATAAGCCGAAAGGAAATCCTTCGCATCGGTATCGATATGACCTGATATCACACTTCCGGCGATGATGCCTAAAAATAGCGGGGTAACAAAGCTCGAATACCTAAAAATCCGGTTGTATAGCCATTGCATATCATCTTTAATGGCATCATAATGGCGAAATACGAACGCTGTGCCTCGGGCAATGATGCCGATAAGCATAATGAGCAAAGGAATATGGAGGTAAACCGACATGGTGGTGTAAATGTGCGGAAAGCCTACAAACAAAATCACAATTGCGATAATTAGCCACATGTGGTTAGCTTCCCATACGGGCCCAATGGCCTGGTACATTGTTTTGCGGGTTCTACTTCTATTCTTCGTCGAGGTAAAAAGCTCAATGATACCAGCACCAAAATCTGCTCCACCCAATAGGAAATAAAGCAAAATCCCTAAACATAAAAAGGTAATTACAACGTATTCCATCATTAATGAGTTGAGGTTTTTGAGCCTGGATGATTATACAACACCGGAACCATTTTAATTTGCCGATAAAGTAAAAACGTTACGATAACACTTAGTGAAAGGTAAATAGCGGAAAAAATGTAAAATGAAAATGCAATACCCGGCATCGGTGTCACGGCATCTTTAGTACGCATAATTCCATAAATAATCCATGGCTGACGCCCTACTTCTGTTACCACCCATCCGGCTTCCAAGGCGATGTAACCCAACGGGATAGCTAACACGAACAATTTTAATAACCACCTCTTTTCCAATAGTGGTTTTTTTCTGAACAGGATGAAAAAGTAAATTAAGGAAACGAGCATCAGCAAAGTTCCGATACCGACCATTATCTGAAATGCATAGTGTGTGATGGCTACTGGTGGCTGCTCATTTGCGGGAATTTGATCCAAGCCTTTTACTTCTGCTTTAAAATCGCCATGAGCCAGAAAACTTAATGCTCCGGGTATTTTTATCGCACCTTTTACGGTTTTATCTTTTTCGTTCACAATTCCACCAATGAGTAATGGAGCAGGTTTTTCAGTAGTATAAAGGGCTTCCATAGCAGCCAACTTGGCGGGTTGCCTTTTTGCCACATCTTTAGCCGAAATATCGCCACTTAAGGGTTGAAGTAAAGCACCTATGCAAGCAAATACTGCCGCAATTTTAAAAGCTTTTAAATGGAATACTTTGTTTTGATTTCGAAGAATCATCAAAGCGTGAACCCCCGCAACGGCAAAACCTGTAGCTGTAAATGCAGCCAAACACATGTGTAATGCCTGCGAGAACCAGGCTTTATTAAACATGGCCTGGATGGGATCAATATTCAGGTATTTCCCATTCACAAAATCAAATCCTGCCGGACTATTCATCCAGGCATTTGCAGCCACGACTAAGATTCCCGACGCCAATCCGCTGACACCAACAACCATTCCCGTAAACCAATGAAACCATTTATTTAACTTATCCCAACCATAAAGGAAAAACCCCAAGGCAATTGCTTCGATAAAAAAGGCTGTTCCTTCCAAAGAAAAGGGCATTCCGAAGATTGGTCCGGCGTGTTCCATAAACTTTGGCCAAAGCAAGCCAAGTTCGAAAGATAACATTGTTCCGGAAACCGCTCCTGTGGCAAAGAAGATAGCCACACCTTTACTCCAGGCTTTAGTTAAATTTTTATAAACTTCATCATTTGTTTTTAGCCATTTGTAGTGCGATACGGCCATAAAAAAGGGCATTACCATTCCGATACATGAGAAAATAATATGAAAGCCTAATGATAAGGCCATCTGGGAGCGGGCTGCTAAAAAATCATCCATATCTGATTTGGATTTGTGTAACGCAAATATAACAGATAAGGCCTAAGCTTAAGTAGTTTAGATACTACGGTTAGGATTTATTTTAAATATAGAATGTTTATAAATTGAAAAAAGATTTGATAGTTATTTTTTGTCTTAGCCAGACAGGCTTTCCACTTTTTCTTGATAAAAAGTGGAGCAAAAATCAAGGCTTTCGAACCTTTGTTGCAAATACTTAATAAATTTTATCCGAAATCCTAGGCCGTGTGAACAATTGTGATGTATTTAAGATTCTACTTCACTCGTAGGATTTCTTGATTCGATCGGTTATGGAGTGGTAATGCAACAAAATTTAATTAGCCTTTGCTGCCAAATTTTCTAATGCCGGGTGCGTTAATCGGAAATTTTGTGTTCTTACGAACGCTTATTTAGAGCACTGAGCTACTCCCCTCCTTATTTCAAGGAGGGGTCCGGGTGGTTATCTTGTAAATCCTATACGCCCTTTAACTCATCATAAGCTGCTGTTAAACTTCTCTGAATTCCTTCTCCCTGCCACTCAGGAGCATTGGGTATAGCGGTTGCCTTTAAGATATCCTCTTTCGATTTTCCTGCTTTGATTTCCGCACCCACAAAAGTTAATAAATTTTGAAGATAGTTTTGGAAAGCTTTAATATCAGCTTTATTTCCGGTTACTTTCTCCGGCTCGCGGCTATGACCAAAGATAAAAAGTGTATCGTTGTCGAACTGATTGTGAATTTTTTCCAGTGCGGCAATCCAGTTTCCGATATGTGCTCCGTTTTCTCTATCGATATAAGGATATTTCCGGTTGGAAACCAAATCACCCACATGCACAATATTTGCATTTTCGAAATGGTAAACGGCATCACCGTTGGTATGTGCAGAACCATAATAATAAGCACTTATTTTTTCGTTCCCAACGGGCGCTTTCCAGCCTGTGCCGAAGGTAGTATCAGGTAACAACTGCTTATCTAAATTATTGGCTTTCTCGGCTCCTCTTTTTTGATTAACCAGCGAGTTTTGATGTGCCACAACCTTCTCTGCTAAACCTTTAAAAGCAATATTACCCGCCGTATGGTCGCTGTGATGATGCGTATTAATCAAATACTTGAATGGCTTTTCACCCAGTTTTTTCAATTCTTCAATTACATGTGGCGCAGAAGCCGGAAATTGCGAATCTACCACCACAAAACCGTTGGAAGAATTTAACCAGCCAATGGTTCCGCCCTGCTCAGTAAAAATACCAACATTATTTCTTAGCGGCTTGAAATTATATGCCCGGAATATTTCCTGCTGCGCAAATGCATCACTTTTATAAATTGATAGCAAGGCCATTGCTAATGCTGAGTTTTTAATAAAATTTCTTCTTTCCATTTTTCAAATTAACTTAAAAAGCCACAACAAATGCTGTGGCTTAAATTTAATAAACTTGCTTGTAATAATTGGTTAGATTCCTGAACCTGGTGTAGTTCCTGGTTCGTGACCCGGACCAAAAGCATTGTTCTTACGTCCTTTATCTTTATCAAATAAATTAGTAGCAACTTTTGATGACTTGTTATCATCAAGGTTTCTATTTTCTTTGATATCCTCGGCTGTTTTATCTAGCAATTCATTCTCAATGATTTTGCCTTTTTCTTTATCAGTTCCCATAGTATTTTCAATTGATGTATTATAGGAACAAGTAAAAATTTATTTTGTTTGTGATAGTTGTTTTAAGAATGAGTTTTAACATAGTTTTGCCATGCCCTCGTTTCAAAAGCGCAAACTCACTTAAAACTATAAATTCAAAGCATCGATCCCGATAGTTTCCTGAAATCGTGTATACATCCAAATGAATTAAATTTCCTTTTATGTATTTTATTGAAGTGATGGGAAGATTCAAACGAAAACGGCGTCAGAATAAACTTATAAATGTGTTTTCTGTCTGCTAAAGATTTTCCAGTCTCAAGATTTGTTGATTGTGGAGTGATTTCATAATTTTCCATAACGATAAGATTTATAGAAAGCTTGGTTGCTTTCGTGGGTTGAATAAATTTTAGAACGAATGTATTCTTGAGTTGCAACTCAGGAATTTATAAGCTGTTGTAAAATTTGTCTAACCTTATACCATGGGATTTTGATAAGGTTTCGTTGAGGAACTAATTGTTATTGGCTTTGGATTGCCTTTATCTTAATTAAATATAAGTTTTTGTTTTGGGATATGCAAGGGGTATTTTGAAACGTTGCTGATGTTTTGGAAGTTTGCCCACAGACTGTTTAATCTACCTCATCTTTCAGCGCTTTCTGTGTCTCAGTGGCAATCTTACGAATGTTTTCCGCTCAGTAGGCGGGTAATTTTTATATTCCCAAGCACCACAAACCCTAGTAATCTTGAACCTGATTGACGTGGAAATAAAAAGCTTTTCTACTTTTGTGGGAACAGAAAGCAGGACTAAAATTAAAAAAGGGCTGCTATTGCTTTCCAATAAACAGAAAATCTTTATGTTTCGATAAGCTCAACATGACAACGGCGATGAAATAATAGGCATAAAAAAAGTCCCGAATTACTCCGAGACTGTTCCTATTTGGTTAATGATATTTTAGGCTAAAGCATTTTGCTTAACCACCATTTTTACTTTTTCAATAACGTAATCCAACTCTTCTTTTGTAGTGTATTTACTGAAAGAAAAGCGAACAGAAGGACGATTCGGATCGGCCTTGATGCCATTTAAAACATGTGAACCAATGTTTGATCCTGAAGAACAAGCACTACCGCCCGAAGCACAGATGCCGTTGATATCTAAATTGAATAACAACATATCGGCCATATCCATTTCCGGGAAAGACACGTTTAACACCGTGTAAAGGCTTTTATCTGCATCTGTTTCGCCGTTGAAACCAATACCAGGAATTTCGGCAATTAAAGCCTCTTTCAAATAATCTTTTAAACCCTGAATATGGTTTTGGTGTTGCTCCATTTCTGCATAAGCAATTTCCAAAGCTTTCGCCAAACCTACAATGCCGTAAACATTTTCTGTTCCGCCACGCATGTTACGCTCCTGTGCGCCACCATAAATCATCGGTGGTATTTTAATGTTGCTGTTTACGTACAGGAAACCCACGCCTTTCGGGCCATGAAGTTTATGTGCCGCACAAACGATGAAATGAGCTTTCAGTTCTCGTACATTGTGTGTGTAATGGCCCATGGTTTGAACCGTATCGGCATGATAAATGGCATTGTATTTCTCGCAGATATCGCCAACTTTAATCATATCGGTTAAGGTACCCAATTCATTGTTGGCATGCATTAATGAAACGAAAGTGCGTTCATTATTGGCAAGCAATTCCTCCAAATGCGCATAATCAACATTACCTTTCTCATCGATATTAACAAAACTCAATTTATCAATTTCGCCATTTTTAAGCATCATATTTAAGGTATGCTCAACTGCATGGTGCTCAATTTTTGAAGTGATGGCATGTTTAATTCCATACGCGGAAATACCGCAGCGAATAGCCGTATTATCAGCTTCGGTACCTCCCGAAGTAAAAAATATTTCGGATGGAGAGGCGCCAAGAAGATTGGCAACTGTTTTACGAGCCTTTTCTACCAGAGTTCTCACCTCGCGACCAAGCGCATGAATAGCCGATGGATTACCAAAAGAGTTCTCCATCACATTTGTCATTTCTGCAATCACTTCCTTATCCAGAGGCGTTGTAGCTGCGTTATCTAAATAAACTCTCTTCATTTGCTAGTTCAATTTAAGGATTTCTTTAATATCTGAAATGATTTTGTTGGCCAAGTTTTCGGCAACAGTTTCATTCTCAGCCTCGCTGTAAATACGGATAATCGGCTCTGTATTAGAACGGCGCAAATGTACCCATGTTTTATCAAATTCAATTTTTAATCCATCTATAGTGCTATAAGGCTGGTTTTTATATTTTTCCTCTACCTGTTTCAATAAATTATCGATATCCATTTCTGGCGTAAGCGTAATTTTATTTTTCGAAATGTGGTATTGCGGATAACTGCTTCTTAGTAATGAAATAGATTTACCAAATTTAGCCAAATGGGTTAAAAACAAGGCAATTCCCACCAAAGCATCTCTTCCATAGTGCAATTCAGGGTAGATGATTCCACCGTTACCTTCGCCGCCAATAATGGCCTTGGTTTCTTTCATTTTGTTCACCACATTAACCTCGCCAACTGCCGATGCGTTATAAGCTGAACCGGCTTTTTCAGTCACGTCGCGTAAAGCACGTGTTGATGATAAATTTGAAACGGTGTTTCCGGGCGTGTTCTTCAACACATAATCAGCAACAGCAACTAAAGTATATTCTTCGCCGAACATGCTTCCGTCTTCATTTACGAAACACAAACGGTCAACATCCGGATCAACCACAATACCTAAATCGGCGTTTTGCTTTTGTACCTCTTTCGAAATTTCTGTTAAATTCTCTGGAAGCGGCTCCGGATTATGCGGAAAATGACCATCTGGTTCACAGTAAAGTTCTGTAACTCTGGTTACCCCTAAAGCTTTCAACAAAGCAGGTATAAAAATACCACCAGTTGAATTTACACAATCAATTACGACTTTAAAATCAGCTTTTTTAATCGCTTCAACATCTACCAAAGGCAATGCTAAAACCTTATCAATATGTTTTTGCAGGTAAGTATCGTTTTTAATTACTTTACCCAGTTTATCTACATCAGCAAATTCGAAACTTGCGCTTTCAGCTATATCTAAAACTTCTTTACCATCTAAATCGCTAATAAATTCGCCATTTGCATTTAGCAGTTTTAAAGCATTCCACTGTTTCGGATTGTGACTCGCCGTTAAAATAATTCCACCACCGGCTTGTTCATCAGGTACCGCAACCTCAACAGTTGGTGTGGTCGATAATCCCAAATCAATTACCTCAATGCCTAAACCTTGCAAAGTTCCAATGACTAAATTGTTTACCATTTCACCAGAAATGCGTGCATCACGACCTAAAACAATTCTTTTGTTACCTGTTTTTTGTACAACCCAACTACCGAAAGCTGCTGTAAATTTTACGATATCTAGGGGTGTTAAGCCATTTCCAGCCTGTCCACCAATGGTTCCTCTTATTCCTGAAATTGATTTTATTAAAGTCACTTTGTGTATTTTATTAGGTTTCAAAAATAAGAAAAAAAACAAGATAGCAGCTATTTTTAGGCTGCCTGGTTGGTTAATTTACATTGTTTTTATATCTATTTATACGATATGTTTTGTAGAAATTAGTTACGGCATTTAATCAAACGTGTGACTGATTTTTAATTTTTCGGAAAGCAGTTGCAGCATGATATCGGTTACAACAGTCCCGCCCTCGTTTCAAATCCTCTCCCGATGAAAAATCGGGATTGCGGGTTTTCCACTAAGTCGGGTTTAGCGCAGTTAAGCTTGTAAGGCTGCATGCCCAAACGGAAAACCAAGCCTTGATTTCCAAAATTTAAATCCAGATCTCCAACCAGATTAAGTATAAATTGCGTAGCTGTGAAATTAATGTACTTTGTTTATCTCAATTTTATCTAAGTTTGCAGATTCGAAAACAAAAGGCTTTTTCTTTATGCAGCGCAAGTGGTTTCAGTATTGGTTTAATTCGCCATATTATCATATTCTTTATCAACAAAGAAACGATGCCGAAGCCGAATTTTTTATCGACAACCTTACCAAATACCTTAATCCACTACCCGATTCAAAAATATTGGATATTGCTTGTGGCAAGGGCCGACACTCTATTTATCTGAACAAAAAAGATTTTGATGTTACCGGCATTGACTTATCAGAGCAAAGTATAAAATATGCCAGACAGTTTGAGAACAATAAGTTACATTTCCTGGTGCATGATATGCGCAAACTTTTTTACATCAATTATTTCGATGTTGCGTTAAATCTCTTTACCAGTTTCGGCTATTTTGATACCGAAAAAGAGCACGTAAATGCACTAAAAACTTTTAGGAAGTGCTTAAAAGCCAATGGAACACTGGTATTAGATTATTTCAACACAGAGAAAATCATCAGGAATTTAAACCATTGCGAAGTGAAATCACTTGATGGCATCACTTTCAACATTACCAAAAATGTAGTTGATGGAAAAATTATCAAGAAGATAAATTTTGAAGATCAGGGCAAGACTTTCAACTTTGAAGAACGGGTTCAGGCGTTTTCATTCGAAGATTTTCGGCGAATGTTGGCTAAGGCGGGTATAGTGATCGAAAAAACGTTTGGAAGTTATTCGCTTGAAGAATTCGACGAATGCGTTTCTGACCGTTTAATTTTAATCTGCAAAAAAGCATGATAGAAAGCATACAGCAATTTGATGTTGAGTTGTTTTTGAAAATCCACCGTGGACTTTCTAATGGCTTTTTCGATTGGCTGATGCCTTTAATGCGCAACCGTTTTTTCTGGTCGCCACTTTACTTATTTATTGTTATTTTTTGCATTAAGCAATACCAAAAACAAGGCTATTATATTATTGCGATGTTGCTCTTTACATTTGCCTTGGGCGACTTAACTGCATCGAGGTTGATTAAGCCTTTAGTAGCCAGAGTTCGACCCTGTAATGATTTAAGTCTGGCAAACGATATTATCCACCGGGTTCCATGCGGCAGCGGATTAAGTTTTCCATCAGCACATGCAACCAATCATTTTGCCATCGCGGTATTTTTGATCTGCTTATTTTACAGCCGCTGGAAACCGATTTTACCACTTGGCATATTTTGGGCAGCAATTATTAGTTTTGCACAAGTTTATGTAGGTGTACACTACCCTGTAGATGTTACCACAGGTGCATTACTGGGTACGATAATCGGTTTTACATGTGCACAAATTTTTAAAAAACTACAACCTGATTTTTAATGGAAGCTTGGAAATTTGCCGTACTTTTTTTCTGCGCCTTATTAGGAGGTTCGTCTATATTTTTAGTTAAAAGCGATAAATCGAAATTACTTAAACTGATTTTATCATTTAGTGGTGCTTATCTCTTTGGCATTACCGTACTTCATTTAATTCCAGATGCGTATAGCGGACCAGATAAATGGCAAATCGGTGTTTTTATCTTAATTGGGTTTTTACTTCAGATATTTTTAGAGCAATTTTCAGAAGGTGTAGAGCATGGACATATCCACAAACACCATGATGGCCATGTGTTTCCCTTTGGTATCATGATTAGTTTATGTTTACATGCATTTTTGGAAGGAATGCCGCTGGCAAAGGACCAGCATAACGAACTCATCTTTGGAATATCATTGCACCACATTCCTGCAGCATTTGCACTGGCAAGCATCTTAATGCAAAACCATTTTAAAAAAGGAGGTATAATTTTCTATTTGCTCATCTTCGCTGCGATGGCACCGCTTGGTTTTTATGTAAGCGTTGGCTTAAGTAACGGAACCATAGGTGGTATAGATGCCTATTTCAATAAAATTATGGGTATTGTAATCGGTATTTTCCTACACATTTCTACTACAATTTTATTCGAATCAAGTGCCGATCACAAAATCAACACCCGAAAAATGATCGCTGTTTTACTGGGTATTGGTGTGGCCTTGATCGGTTTTTTCGCCGGACATGCGCATTAATTGAGTTAATAATTTGTCGTTTGCAGTTAACATGAGTTTGTTAAAATTTATGTAAATTAGTACATGGACGAAATTGTAAAAGAACCAAATATAGAATACAAAAAAAGGCATTTTACAGTCGCAGAATACCTTGAGATGGAAAAAGCATCACAAGAAAAGCATGAGTATTTTCAGGGTGAGATATTTTCCATGTCTGGTGCAGGTATAAATCACAATAGAATTTTCAGCAATTTATTTGGAGAAATATGCAATAAGTTAAAAGGTAAAACTTGTGAGCCTTTTGGAAGCGACATGCGTATGCACATTCCAAATAATACGCTATTCACTTATCCTGATATTTCTATCTACTGCAACGATGTCAAACAAAGTAATGCCGATGATGAAACTTTTATTGAACCGACGGTAATCATCGAAATCCTATCGCCATCAACTAAAAATTATGACAGAGGTCATAAATTCGATCTTTATAAAGATATTCCCTCCTTAAAGGAATACATCCTAATTGATTCTGAATCTATATCGGTTGAGGCCTTTTACCTTAACGACAAACAAAACTGGGAATTAATTGAATATAAAGCAATTGAAGATGCTTTAAAGTTTGTTTCAATGGGATTTGAAGTTAAATTGAGTGATATCTACAAACGGGTTAAATTTTAGAAAGATTACTCATTTCTTCTCTTTTTTCTTACCGTAACCCCAGGGGCAATGCTTGCATTTATTTTTACAGCAATAGCCCCGTTTCAAATGATAAGCTTCTGTAAAAACCATCAAGCCCGCTTCGTTAAAATAAAAATCTTCGCCCTCTTTCATAAAAAATTATTGAGTGAATTTTGAATTATTGAATGACTGAATTTTGAATAGTGAATTAATTACTACCATTCGCACTCAAAATATTCAATCACATACCCATTCTATCATTCATTCATGATCTTGATTTCTAGCCTGCCTTTAAAGTAATCCTTTAGTTGTTTCCCATCGCCATGCAGAGTCCATACCTGCTTCGGTTGCACTTTATCAATCGTGTCTAAAATTGCATTCCAGTCTGCATGATCTGAAATGTAAAGTGAAATTCCGTTTTGTTGCTGTAGATTCTTCCACCCCGAAGCAAAAGCACGAACAACATTAATGGCTTTATGGTAGCTATGAAAAACCATAGGAGGCACGATATAAACCTGATGTTCATGCTGGTTTTTCATCACCTTACGATCGTACATCTTATAATTGCCGATCTTCATTCCGTAATCTTCATAAATTTTCACAAAAGGCATAATGCTATGGTGAACCATTATATTTTTTGTTGGGCAATGTTCGTTTAGTAAATGAATAATCCGCTGGCTTTTACCTAATGCATAAGCACCCAACATAATGTTCGCAGTGGTTTCGTTGAGTTTCTTAATTTCTTCAATTGGAGATGGATGCTTGGTATCAGGATTTGCAAATGTACTTTCCGTAATCAACACATCAGCAGCGATAAATTCAAAAGGCTCGCAGGTAACGTCAGGTTCAATTTTATAATCGCCGGTATAAAGGTATTTTGTGCCTTGATATTCCATCAAAACTTGCGCCGAACCCAATATATGGCCGGCAGGATAAAAAGTAATGGCTACATCTTTAATTTTAAACGTTTCGTGGTAATTTCTGGTATAAAAATCACCAGCTGCAAACTTACGGTAACGATGTTTCATGAAACTTTGTGTCGCCGCAGTGCAATGCACATGCTGACTTCCCCCTACGGCATGATCGCCATGGGCATGAGATACCACTGCCTCATTAACCGGTTGTTGCGGATCTAAATAGAAATCGCCATACACACAGTATAGACCTGTTGGGGTGATGGTTATAAAATCGTCTAAAATCATTGATCAGGATTTTTAAGATTTAAGGATAAACATGATTTTAGTTGAAACATCACTTGGAGAAAATACATTGATAAAAGATAAGATGAAGATTAAATCTGCACACCAGCAGCAGTATTCAGAAAAAGATGGTGTAGGGATAAAACCTGTTCAATAATTGAATTGGATTCATCGTTGATAACGAAATGATTGGCCAATTTTGCTTTTTCTTCATCACTCCACTGCTTGTCTATCCTTGCTTTAACCTGCTCTGCTGACACCTGATCGCGTTGCATTACCCTTGCCAATTTTACTTCAAGCGGAGCAGTTACCAAAATCGTCGTATCGCACATTTTGTAAGAACCACTTTCGAAAAGTAATGCTGCTTCTTTTAGTGTATAGGGAACATTCGGATCAATTGATTCTTCCCATCTATCAAACGCCCTGAACACAGCAGGATGAACCAGGGCATTTAATTTTGCCAATTCAGCTTCGCTATTAAAAACGATGCCCGCAATATGTTTGTTATTTAGTTTTCCATCGTCAAAATAACTATCCTTACCAAAGTTTTTTTTAATTCCCGCGATCAGTAGTTCATCCTGAACCATTATATTTTTCGCTTCGGTATCCGCATAAAAAACAGGGATACCCAAAACCTCGAAAACTTTGCAAATGGTAGTTTTGCCACTACCGATGCCACCTGTTATACCAACTTTATACATTATTTTTCTACAACGAAATCAACTTTTGACGGGCTGATACTAACCAGCTTACAGTAATCCGGAAATTCTGTTATTTTAACTGCGAATTGTTTATGACCTAAATTCTTCCACTCATCTACATCTACAGTAGCTGTTATAAAATTTGCATTCACTTCAGCATAACTACCTAGCGCAACCAGAAATGTTACTTTTATTTTTTTGGGATATAATTTGATGCTATTATAGTTTGTATTGTTAATGATCTTCAAAGGTACTTCAACAGTTTTTTCTGTAAATTCATCAACCGACAATTTCACTTCCGTTGACGATGGATAAATACTTACATTTTTATGAATGCTGTGCTGCAACCCTATCCTAACAGTACTACTATTTTGCAGGTTACTGATTTTCAAAGTATCAGTTGGCCAGAACTCAATTTTGCTTAATTCTTCCATCGGACCGGCTACTTTTATCTTCCTCGGGCTGAGAATGGTTTCTTTAGCCAAACCATACTGCTTTGCAAATTCGAGTTTGCTAACCAGCCTAACATCAACATTTTTCACTACCCTTTTGGTAAAATCGAAATAAAGCGTATCTGGCTTAACGGAAATAACTTTTTGAGCACTGCCAACCTGTTTATTCACTTGGTAAAGCTGATCAGAAAACACGATGAAATCCTTAGTATTCAGCTGACTCAGGTTGACAGAAATAGATGGAGGACTGATTCTCAATCTGGCGAATAGCAGTTGCCAACCCGTTCCTTCAACTTCTAAATCAACAGTATCAGATTGTAAAGGATAAAACGCCCGCTTGGTTGGATTATTTTTGAAGACAATAACCGTTTTTGCAATATAATTGTATTTGTTATTCAACGCCATAAAAAGCCATGCTGCTACAGCCAGAAATAAACAGGCTAAAAGTGTAAGTGCACGGCGTCTCTCGACTTGAGTTAATCTAATAAAGGGCATATTGTAAAGTAAACCAAACTGCGTTTAAGTTTCTGTTTCAGGTAACAATTGTTTCAAATGTAGCAAATTAAGTAGTGGCTCAAAAATAATCTAATCAACTAACTCTTTTTGAAGTTTATCAACACTATAAAATAAAAAAGGGTGTCCAATTCATCTGAACACCCTCTTCAAAAAAGATAAGCTTAAATTATGCTTTTGCCGCTGGTGCTACAACCGCTTTAGTGGCATCTAAGGAAACTGCTGATTTATCGAAACGAATTTTAACTCCACCTTCAACTTCAATTAAGAAAGTGGTATCATTCATATCTGCAATACGGCCGTGAATACCCGCTGTGGTAATAATCTTATCACCTTTTTTCAATCCTTCGATTAGTTTTTTATGGTCTTTTGCTTTTTTAACCTGAGGACGGATCATGAAAAAGTAGAACACTACCGCGATAGCACCTAACATGATTAATTGTCCGTACTGGCCAAATCCACCTGTTGCTTGTAAAATTACTGTTGATGTCATTTCTTATCTATTATATTTATAAAGTTGATTATGGCTAATTGTAGTTAACTCATCATCATTCAATTTATTATTTTTTGGTAAGTACCTCTCCTACCAAATGTACGGTGGCAATGGTTGGGTTTGCATTAGAAGTTACCGTAACTACCTTATCTTGCATGCCTTCTTTGCCTTCGCTATTAAAAATCACTTTAATTACACCTTCTTTGCCAGGCAAAATTGGTTCTTTTGGAACTTCAGGAACGGTACAACCACAAGTAGCGGTAGCATTCGAAATAATTAAAGGGCTTTTACCAGTATTTTTAAATTTGAAATCATGCTGAACTTTTTCGCCCTGATTGATTTTTTTGAAATCAAAAATATCGCTCTCAAACACAATTACTGCTGCATCTGGTGAAGCAATTGTGGTGCCCGATGAATCACCTCCGGCAACTGCTGTTGTTGAATTATTAGCATTGCGACAAGCAGTAAATGATAAAGCCGCAATGGCAAGGATGAATATTTTTTTCATTTTACTCTTCAATTAAACCACGACCGATCTTTTTGATCGTATTCGTTTTTTTAAGATCACCTAAAATTTTGTCTAAAATACCGTTTATGAACGAATTACTTTTCGGTGTACTGTAATCTTTTGATAATTCAAGATACTCGTTGATGGTAACTTTTACCGGAATTGATGGGAAATTTAACAACTCACAAATCGCCATTTTCATTAAAATGGTATCCATTAGCGCAATACGCTCCGACTCCCAGTTCTTTGTACGCTCTGCAATCAACTCCTGATATTTTGCATCATTTTGCAAAGTGTAAACAAATAAATCCTGAACAAACTTGCTGTCTTCAATCCAGTCGGCACTAATTTCAGTTAATTTGTTTTTAAAAGGATCATCAAAAGTAAAGTTCTTCAGTGTTTTGGCAACCATACCTTTCATCACTTCGTGATCTACTTGCCAGTTGATAAATTTCTCTTCAAAAACCTGAATAATTCCCTGGTTTTTAAGGATGATTTTTCTGAAAATATATTTGATGATATCTTTTGATGATTCTAAACTTTCGTTCGGATCGGCAAGGTAATCTGCATATTCTTTTGATGCTTTTAAAGAGTTAAATACCGTTTTACGAATTTCCGGATCGAAACCCCAATCTACCTTGTACTTTTTTACTGCTGAAACATACTCAGGATTTTGCTGCATTAAAACGCTAAACTTATTGTGTAGCAATTTCATATTCGGATTTAAATCCTCAGCTGTTTTAAGGTGTTTGTTAGCACGTTCTGCAGCATCATTGGCTGTGAACTCGGTAACTTCAACCATTAGTGATAACATCCAGATGTACATTTCGTACACGCTATCGATGCTTTGCATTAAAGTTTTAAGATCACCTTTAATGTCTTTTTTGTCTGCCATGTGCCATGCAAAAATGTTTTGCAAAGCTTTGATTCTTAAGTGCCTTCTGTTTAACATGAATGTAAGAACGAGTGCGGTTTATAAAACCTGTTTTAATAATTATTTAATATGATGATTTGATTTTTTTAACATCTGCAATACGCTTTTCAGCGATACGGTTTGCAGCAATATTTGTTGATATATTTTCAGTTTTACTCAATTTGATCACACTGCGTGTAGCATCGTAAATATTCTCCGTAAGCTGAACAGTACGCTTCTTTCCAAAACCAGTCCATTCCGAATAACAGGAAATTAATCCGCCGGCATTAATTAAATAATCCGGGGCAAAAAGAATTCCTTTTTTCAGCAGTAACTCACTATCTAAAACTTCATCTTTTAACTGATTGTTTGCTGAGCCTGCAATAATTGCAAACTTCATCCTTTCGATGGTTTTGTTGTTAACCGTGGCACCCATTGCGCAAGGGGCGTAAACATCTGCATCGCAACCAAAAATTTTGTCAGCCTCGATAGGTTTTGCCTTGTATTTACGGGCTACATAAGTCAATTGTTCCTGATTAATGTCGCTAATTAATACCTCAGCATTTTCCTTCCTCAATAAAGCAACCAAATGTTCGCCAACATTTCCAATCCCCTGTACAACAATGGTTCTACCGGCTAACATGTCAGTACCGAAAACCTCTTTTACACTTGCTTTAATACCTAAATAAACACCTTGAGCAGTAAAGGGAGCAGGATTACCTGCACCTCCAATTGATTCTGGTACGCCGGTTACATAATTGGTTTCCATACGAATATATTCCATATCACGCGTATTGGTTCCCATTTCTTCAGCGGTGATGAATTCGCCATTGAGGTTTTTAATAAACCTGCCATAGCTACGCATTAAAGTTTCAGTTTTATCTTTACGAGAATCGCCGATGATGACACCTTTTCCGCCACCCAAATTCAAACCTGTAATGGCCGACTTGTAAGTCATACCGCGAGATAAGCGTAACGCATCTTCAAGCGCTTCACCTTCGGTTGCATAACTCCACATCCTGGTTCCGCCTAAAGCAGGCCCTAAAGTTGTATCATGAATGGCAATAATAGCTTTTAAACCTGTATCGGGATCATTACAAAAAACCAATTTTTTATGCCCGTAAGCACTCAATTGCTCTAGAATGGATGAATCTGACGAAGAATTTGCTGGCATAATGAACGTTCGGCTAACCTGCTGCAAAATTAAAATAAAAAACCATTATTACACCTATTTCACGAAACTATAACAAAATTATCTCTGCTTTGGCTAAATTTGTCAGGAATGAAACATCTGAGCAGATTAAACAAATACTTCTTAAAATATAAATGGTGGATTATTCCGGGCAGTATTTTCGTGGTGATCTCGAATATTTTCGGCGTGGTACCAGCGCAGGTTATCGGTTATGCTGTTGATTTAATTACAGAAAATGTTCAGGTTTACAATTTGTTTAATGGTTTTAACCGCCAGCAAATTATTTACGATATTTTCAGCAGCAATCTTTTATACTTTGGCTTGCTTGTCATCGCATTATATGTTTTACGGGGATTGTTTCTATTTTTCATGCGTCAAACGATCATTCTCATGTCTAGGCATATTGAGTTTGACATGAAAAATGACATCTATCAGCACTATCAAAAATTAAGTTTAGGTTTTTACCGCCGGAACAATACCGGCGACTTAATGAACCGTGCTACTGAAGATGTAAACCGTGTTAGAATGTATGTGGGCCCGGCAATTATGTATACCATCAATACGTTTGTGCTATCTGTACTCATCATCTGGTCGATGTTTGATGTGAATTCCAAACTGGCAATCTATTGCCTGCTCCCACTACCTTTTCTGGTCATCATCATCTACTATGTAAATACCCTGATATTTAAGAAGAGTGGAAAAATACAGGAGCGATTATCAGATTTATCGAGTTTTGTACAAGAACGTTTTTCAGGTATTCGGATTATAAAATCTTACGTACGAGAAGATTACACCCGAAATATGTTTGAAATTCAAAGTAATGATTATAAAAAAGATTCAATGAGCCTGGTGAAGGTTTCAGCGCTTTTTTATCCTACCATGTTGTTACTAATAGGATTAAGTACCATCCTTACCATTTACGTTGGTGGCAACCAGGTGATGAATGGAAGCATTACTGCCGGAAATATTGCAGAGTTTATCATTTACATTAATCAGTTAACCTTCCCTGTAACCATGTTGGGTTGGGTAACTTCGCTCATTCAACGGGCGGCTGCATCTCAAAAGCGTATTAACGAATTTTTGGATATTCCATCTGATATTCAATCTACAAATACAGCAGAAAAGGAAATCAACGGCAATATCAAGTTTGAAAACGTAAGTTTCACCTATCCTGATACCGGAATTGAAGCATTGAAAAACGTTAACTTTCAAATTAAAAGTGGAGAATTTGTTGCCATAATTGGAAAAACAGGTTCAGGAAAATCAACATTGGCGAATCTTTTGATGCGAATGTATGATGTTGAAAACGGTAGTATTAACATTGACGGAGAAAATCTAAAATCGCTTAACCTTAAGAATTACCGCAGCCAGATTGGTTTTGTACCCCAGGAAGTTTTTCTTTTTTCAGATACCATTAAAAATAATATTGCTTTTGGTTTAGATCAGGTAACGGATGAGGAAGTTTTTAATGCGGCGAAAAACGCTTCGGTTTACAATAACATTATGGGATTTGAAGAAAAATTCCAAACGATGCTTGGCGAACGCGGCATTACATTATCTGGCGGACAAAAACAACGGGTTTCCATTGCAAGAGCATTAATCAAATCGCCTAAAATTTTAATATTTGATGATTGTTTATCGGCTGTTGACACCAAAACTGAAGAAGAAATCCTACAAAATTTAGGTAAAATAATGCTGGGCAGAACCAGCATATTAATTGCCCACCGTATTTCTACTATAAAAAATGCCGATAAAATATTAGTTCTCGACAACGGAAAAATCATTGAACAAGGCACACACAATGAATTACTTAGCTTAAATGGCAGTTATACCGAGCTTTATAACAATCAACTCCTGGAAGAAGAAACAAGAACAATTTAAATTGTATTAAAATTGTATTTTGTACTTTAAATATTTGCTTTATATTTACCGAAACCAAAAACCAACATCAATACCAACCATGGGAGAATTCGACAACAAGGAAAGAGAAGAAGTTTTTTCAAAGAAAGTAAGAGCAGGTAAGAGAACTTATTTCTTCGACGTGAAGGCTACTCGCTCAGGTGATTATTATTTAACAGTTACCGAGAGCAAGAAAAGATTAGAAGACGGTGTATTCGTTAAACACAAAATCTTTTTATACAAGGAAGATTTCGAGAAATTTGCAGAAGGTTTAAACGAAACTGTTGATTACATTAAAACTCACCAGGATGTTGTTGAAAAACGTTACGAGTACTCTGAAAACGGAGAGCACAGCACTAAAGCAACCGATGATTTTTCATTTTAAGTAAATATAATTTCAATAAAAAAGCCTTTGTTACATCGACAAAGGCTTTCTTATTTGCATGAGGTGTATCGATCAAATATACCTAGGCTACGGCCATTCCGGCACCAACCAAAAATATCATTAAAAAATAAAATGCGATAATGGCGATCGTTACTACGCCCCAAAATTTAAAAAGCGATTTTAAATTTGATACCGCCTGATTTAAGTTTTCCTGGTCGCCAAATAATACACCTTGTTTTCCTTTGTTCGCCACTCTGTTTAATAATATACTCGGATAAAATAACAGCAAGCCCATTACAAAATAAATTACGGTGATAATTGTTGCTCCACTAGCGCCTAGTGGCCCCATTTGTGCCGCTATAGCCGGATTATTATCTACCAATGCAGGGATACTGAATGCAGCAATAATAATAAAAATAGAAATAACGAAACCTACAACCGAAAGAAACTTAGCCCATTTGGTAATATCGTAAAGATAACTGCGCATGTCTTCGGTAACCACCAATTTTACTTCTTCCGCTTTCTGCTGCTCAAATTCTTCCATAATGTGTTTTAATTTTCTATAAACTTAGATAAAATATCCATGTACCACAAATTGCCATCTTTAAATAAAGGTTTAAAAGCTTATCTTTGCCGCCTGAAAAAGGTGAAAGGTGAAAGGTGAAAGGTGAAAGGTGAAATCGTAAATCGTAAATCTTAAATAATAAAATCAATATAATATAAATGGCATTACAATGTGGTATTGTAGGTTTACCAAATGTTGGAAAATCGACTCTTTTTAACTGTTTATCAAACGCGAAAGCTCAGGCAGCAAACTTTCCGTTTTGTACAATTGAACCAAATGTTGGCGTAATCACTGTGCCTGATGAGCGTTTAACTAAGCTTGCTGAACTGGTTAAACCAAACAAGGTACAACCAAACACAATTGAAATTGTCGATATCGCAGGTTTAGTAAAAGGTGCTTCAAAAGGTGAAGGTTTAGGAAATCAGTTTCTTGGAAACATCCGTGCTACAAATGCAATTATACACGTTCTACGTTGCTTTGATGATGGAAACGTAATTCACGTAGATGGTTCAGTTGACCCGATTCGCGACAGGGAAATTATTGATACAGAATTGCAGCTTAAAGATTTGGATACCGTTGAAAAACGCATTCAAAAAGTTGAGAAGATGGCTAAAACCGGCGGAGACAAAGATGCAAAACGTACCTATGAAATTTTAACTGTTGTTAAATCACATTTAGAAAGTGGAAAATCGATCCGTACTGCGCCATTGGCACAGGAAGATTTTGATTTTATCGAAGATTTAGGTCTTTTGACTCAAAAACCGGTGATGTATGTTTGCAATGTTGATGAGGCATCGGTTGTTACAGGAAACAAATATGTTGATCTGGTAAAAGCAAATGTTGCTGATGAAAATGCAGAGGTGTTAGTCATTTCTGCAAAAATTGAATCAGAAATTGCAGAGTTAGAAAGCTATGAGGAGCGTCAGGAATTTCTAGCCGATTTAGGCTTGGATGAATCTGGCGTAAACAAATTGATTCGTGCAGCTTACAAATTATTAAACCTTTACACTTACTTCACTGCAGGTGTGCAAGAAGTTAGAGCCTGGACAATTACCAAAGGATTTACAGCGCCACAAGCAGCTGGAGTAATCCATACCGATTTTGAAAAAGGTTTTATCCGTGCTGAAGTAATAAAATACAATGATTTCGTAACCTTAGGTTCTGAGAATGCTTGTAAAGATGCTGGTAAACTAGGTGTAGAAGGTAAAACCTATGTGGTAGAAGATGGCGACATCATGCATTTCAGGTTTAACGTATAATTCCCCAACCCCTGAAGGAGGATTTGATAAGTATAAGGCCATTCGAGAGAGTGGCTTTTTTGTTGGTTCTTTTTTATGTTTTTTCCCGCAGATCACGCAAATTTCCGCAGATTTTTATTTAGAGATCAAGAAAGATCAGTGAGGTGAATTATTGTAAGCCAATATCCTTAGTTCTCTATTCTGCGTAAATCATCTAAATCTGCGGGATACCTTCTAAACTTTTGTAAATCAGGAAAGATGAATGACTTAAATTTTGCAAGCCAATATCCTTCATGATCTCCTCTGCGTAATTAAGCTAAATCTGCGGGATACCATTTAAACTTCTAATCCATAACCCGCTAATTGCGCTTTGGTATCTTCATAAGTGGTGTGGTGAATTCCTTTCAAACCCAATCCTTCAGCAACCTGAACAAAAAGCATTCGGTCATCAATGTATAAACTCGTCTCTACATCGCTTTGCGAAATATCAATCGCTACTTTGAAAATATCAGCATCAGGTTTACGAAAATGAACGAAACTCGATGACACGAAAAAATCGACAAATTCATTTAGTTTAAAAGTGCTGATGCGGTATTGATTCAATTCTCTTCCCTCGTTACTAATTACTGCTACTTTTAAATTATATTTCTTCTTTAATTCGCAAACCAAGGCAATCATTTCTGGATAATCCAAGGATTTGCTGAACATAAATTCCTTAAAATCATCGTAAGAAAACGAACGTTCTTCGAAAAAAACAATGCGTTCCAAATACTCATCAAGCGTTAGCTTACCTACCTCGTAAGTATCAAAGGTTAAATGATGGCGTTCTTCTAAATCAACAGAATCGAGATTAAAAAGTACTGCAGCTTCTCCCCTCGCTTGCCTGTCCCAACCATTCGTTAACAATACGCCGCCGATATCGGTAAAAAGTGTGGTAATTTTCTTTTGCATAATAGTTTAAAGTAAAACGCCTTTTAAAAACAGGATGGCGAATGAGAAATAAATGATTAAACCGGTTACATCAACAAGGGTGGCTACAAAAGGTGTAGAAGACACCGCCGGGTCGGCACCAACTTTTTTGAGCAATAGTGGTAACATCGAGCCCATTAAAGTACCCCAAAGCACCACGCCAATTAATGAGCAGCCTACAACTAAGCCAATCCTGATGTAATGATCAGTAAAGCCTGGCCAAAACAATTGCCATGCACCAATTACAGCGAAGCTAAGCAGGCACAAAGTACAGCCCAGTAAAATTCCCGAAAAAATCTCTCTTCGCATTACGTTCCACCAATCTCTAACCGTTACCTCTCCAAGGGCCATGGCCTGGATAATAAGCGTTGCTGCCTGAGAACCACTGTTACCGCCACTCGAAATAATCAAAGGAATAAATGTGGCTAAAATAACCACCTGTGCAATCTGGTTTTCGAAATTAGACATGGCTGCAATTGTTAAAAGCTCACCAAAAAATAAAACGATGAGCCAAACAATTCGTTTTTTATACAGTTCAAAAACAGGCACATCCAAGTATGGTTCATCTAAAGCCTGCGAGCCACCAATTTTATGAATATCTTCTGTATATTCTTCATTGGCAATCCAAAGGATGTCATCAACCGTCACAATACCTAAAAGAATATTATTTTCGTCAACTACGGGTAAAGCCACCCGATTATTCATTCTAAAAATACTAATTGCATCTTCTTGTGGATCGTTTGCCTTTAGTGCAATGAATCGCTTATCGGTTAATTCGCCAATAACCGCTTCCGGATCGGCCAATAAAACTTCCCTTATTCGGATATCGTCCAGTAGCGCCCCATCTTTATCAATTACGTAAACCACATCAATGGTTTCCGAATTCTTACCGTAACGCCTAATGTGTGCCAAAACCCTTGCTATTGTCCACTCAGGCTTAACCGCAATGTAATCAGGCGTCATTAACCGGCCAATACTATACTCGTTGTAGCCCAAAAGCGCAAGCGATTCTTTTCGTTCTTCGGGAGGTAAAAGCGTAATCATTTTCTTTACCACATCGCCTTTTAACTCACTAAAAAGTGCCGTACGGTCGTCTGGTGGCAAATCTTTAATAATCTGATTCAGCTTATTCCCCGTAAGTTTTTTAATAATTCTTTCCTGAGTTGGAAAATCGAGGATTCGGAAAACATTAACCGCCCGGTTCAGTGAAATGGTTTCAATAAATTTGGCTGCATATTGCGGAAGTTCGTCAATTAATTCTTCAACATCCGAGATATTCAGTTCATCCAGATAATGCTTAAGCGCCTTATCATTCTCCTTTTCAAGCAGTTCCTGAATCTCTTCTACAACCAATTCTTCCATAAACAATTTTTATTTTTTTTACATGCCAAAACCTTCATTAACGGTTCGCAAAGGTGCGTTTTTATTTTTAGAAATGCCAATTTCGAAGTTAAGCGCACATTAATTTTTAGTAAAGCAAGGCCATTAACCCTTCGGTTTCGGCAGTCCTTCTTTCCGCTTTATCTTTCTCGCTGAAGGGCTCAAAAGGATATCGCTGCAATAAGGTTTAGTTCGCCTCTTCAGATTGTCTTTTGAATGCTTCGGTTAGCGAAAATCAATTCCTTAACTAATGAAATTCCATCAGCGCTCATCAAAAACCTCAATTAAAGCCACCTTTTTATGCAACAGAAATTAATACCTGGGCATTCTATCTGCCACATTATTACCATGCTATCTTCAAAAACCAACAGCAAACCAAACCTCTTGTTTGAACTTGACACAAACAAAGTTGATTTTAGGCTTCTTATTACAAGAAACTAACATTTTGATTTTCTATATTTGCACCCGCGCTCCCGTAGTTCAATGGATAGAATTATGGTTTCCGGTACCATCGATATGAGTTCGAATCTCGTCGGGAGCACAAAAGGAGGCAACATTAGTCGTGTTGCCTCCTTTTTTATTGTCATAAATTTTCACATTGTTGAAGCATTGCTATTCAAAAAAAAGCAATAAATAATCAAGCGCAAAAAAACAAAATGCGGAATGGGCGCCCAGGTAAATAATATTTTATCTATTTTAGAAAGTATTAAATAATCTAAAATGAAACGTTTTCTCCTCTTTCTTCTTATCGTAACAACATCAAAGCTATTCGCACAAACAAAAAGCATATTATTATCTGGAGAGATAAGCTCATTATCAGAATATAAATATGCCTTTTTATATGATGCGGATACCAAAACCCGGTATATCCAACCAATTATTGAGAAAAAATTTGAATTTATATTTTCGAAAAATTCCGATTTAGAAAACAAAATTGTGAGTCTTTATTTTGGAAAAGATTCTACCCGTACCTTTGCGGATGCAAGGCGAAGGTTTGCCTTTGTTGATCCGGAAACCCGCCAAATCGCTTTAGAAGAAGGTACTAAAATTTTCATTTCGGGTTCCATTGATGATGCCATTGTAAAGGGTGGAAAGTTGAATAGTGATCTTTTAGATATGAAAGCTGCCATAAAAAGCTTAAAATATAACGATTTTTTTGTTTCCCATACAGATTCGCCGATTTCCATAACTTTTTTACACGCTTTGTTTATACTGAGAACTAATGAGATGTTTATCAAATACAGCGAAGCACTGGATTACGAGAAAATCTTTTCATCTTTTAGCTCAAGTATAAAGGAAACAGAACGGGGCAAAAAACTTGGTGCGTTGTTAACGGCAAATAAGCCAAATGAATAAATTAGAACGCAATAAAAAATTATAAGTAAAAAAAGCGCTCCATTTTTATTTTGGGCGCTTTTATGATTTGTAATCGAGACGGTGATTGTCTGCAAAACAATCTCAATAAAATTTAATTCTTTTTAGCTTTTAGCGTTAGTCCAATTTCAACATCTTTCGAAATAATCCAGTTTTCCGGACTTCCTTCTGCTTTATAATTAATTCCCCATGCGCTTCTATCGATAATAAACTTTGCGGTAGCCGTTACATCTGATCCAGCAATGGCCACTTTCGATGGAAATGTAATGTTCAACGTACTGTCTTTAAGGGTCAAATTTCCACTGATTAAGTAGTTTGGATCAGTTATTAAACTCGACGGTTGTGAACCTGTAAAAGGTGCCACCTTTGTAATCACAAACTTCGCCGTCGGGAATTTTGCCACATCAAAAAAATCGGGACTTTTTAGGTGACCTTCCAAATCAGTAGATTTTTTATCCTTCTCTGTTACAGAAGCCGGATCAACATAAAGTGAAGCCAAATTAATGGTAAACTCGCCACCACTTAGTGAATCATTACTGATGGAAACCGATCCAGAAGTAACACCAATCTTTCCCCAACGCGGAGCTAAACCTCCTTTGTGGGTTGCTTTCCAATCAACTTTTGTTGCCACAGTATCAAGTGTTAAGGTTTCCCCTTTTTGTTCTGCAGCGGTTTGTTCGCTAGTGGTTTTTGCATTATCAGTTGAAGATCCACCGCATGATGCAAGGAGTAAAAGCGCAGGAAGCGCAAAAAATAATTTTCTCATTTGATATCAGTTTTAGTTAAATTAATTTCCCGTAAATGATTTTCAAAAATAGTGCCTGTATTTTCCCCAGACATTGATGTATGATAATAAAAAACCATCGTCAACGGTGCCCCGTAATCATATTCATCCAATTATTTTTTATATTGATATCGGCTTAACACGAGATGGCAATCAAGTAGTTTCCATAAAAATGCCTTTTGACAGCCTCTCGGCAAACAATATTATAGCAACATACGTTTGTTACTCAACTTTAACGAATATTAAAATTTTCAATCAATTACGAACAAGCTAAATCTAACAAATTGATTCACGAAATCCTTTTCTACCTGAGTATTGCCGTTATTCTTTCCACCCTTGTTCCATTTATAAGACATGATTTCTGGGTTTTTAGGATTTTTGAGTATCCAAGGTTACAAAAACTGGTATTGAATATTTTGGTCATTGTAGCAATTTTAATATTTGCATATCCGCAGCAAACTACCGACTACCTCGTTTTCGTTGCAATGCTTATAAACATTTCTTATCTGGTTTATTTGATTTTTCCTTTCACCATTTTCGGTAAAAAACAAATTATCAGCAGCTTAGAGAGATCAGGCAATAACAATTTGAAAGTGTTCATTGCCAATGTTTATCAAGAAAACAAAAAAGCTTCTGAATATCATAAAGAAATTAACACATGCGATCCGGATGTAATATTGATGGTTGAAACCGATAAGTGGTGGCAAACACAAATGGATACGCTGACAAAACGTTACCCTTTCCAATTGAAAATTCCACTAGCCAACACTTATGGAATGTTGTTATATTCAAGATTCGAACTTCAGGATGGTGAAATTAAGTATCTGGTAAAATCAGATATTCCTTCTATTGAGACGCTGGTGAAATTACCGTCGGGACAATTGGTAAAATTATTTTGCCTCCATCCCGAACCTCCGGTACCACAAGAAAACCCCAGATCGACAGAGCGGGATATGGAAATTTTGATGGTAGCTAAAAAAGCAAAGGAATCAAAATATCCTGTGATCGTAATGGGCGATTTGAATGATGTAGCCTGGAGTTATACCACTGAACTTTTTGGTAAGGTTAGTGGTTTGTTAGATCCCCGCAGGGGAAGGGGTTTTTTCAACAGCTTTAACGCAAAATATTTCTTTTTGCGTTTTCCGCTTGATCATATATTTTGTTCGCCAAGCTTTACCCTAAGCAGCATTAATCGTTTGGCAAGCTGCGGCTCCGATCATTTTCCGATGTGTGTAGATTTACAGTACAACCCTAAAGCGGCGACGAAAAATGACGTTCCCGAAGCTTCCAATGAAGACCTCGAGCTGGCCAACGAAAAAATTAACACCGAATTATAAAATAAAATGATGCAAAACCAGCCTACAATTAAACAAGCTTACAAGGCATTTAATGAACGTAATATCAATAAGGCATTGGCAACCATGCAAGAACATGTAGAATGGTCAAAAGCCTGGGAAGGGGGTTACATTAGCGGGCATATAGCAATCAGGGAATATTGGACAAGGCAATGGAATGAAATTAACCCCATTGTTAAACCGGTTGCATTCCATCAACGGGAAAATGGAACGCTGGAGGTATTGGTACATCAATTGGTTAAAGATTTAAGCGGTACATTAATTTTTGATGGCCATGTGAAACACATCTATACTTTTACAAATGGCCTGATCAACAGAATGGATATCGAATTATAGCGCAGTTTATTACACAAATAGGAAGCGCAAAATAAGAAAGCAGGACTCCCTCACGTAGCTTAACATAAGTTCTTTTGAAAACTTGCGTTATAGGTTTAATCATTATTTGTAGTTTTGACCAAACACAAATTAACCTAAAACCAATTTTAAAAGATGAACATCACTAAAAAACTTTTTTTTACCGCACTGATTGGCGCATCTACTTTGATGATGTACTCCTGCAAATCGAAGAAATTAGTTGCCAAGCCAGATCCAGCTCCGGTTTCGAAACCTACTCCGCCAGTAGAAGAAAAAAAACCAACGCCACCTCCCCCACCAAAAGAAGAGGAAGCACCTGTTGAAAAAGCAAATTTCAATTTAGATAATATTCAATTCGAATTTAACTCATTTGTTCTTAAAACATCTTCTTTTGCTATTTTAGATAAAGCTGTAGCTGAGATGAAAAAAGCGCCTGATGCTAAGTTTGAACTACATGGACATTCTTCGGCTGAAGGTACACCAGAACACAATATGTCGCTCTCTGTTGACAGGGCTAATGCTGTAAAATCGTATTTTGTAAATGCTGGTTTAAGCGGCGATAAATTTAAGATTGTTGGTCATGGAGAAAAAGATCCGATAACTTCAAACGCCAGCGAAGAAGGAAGAGCTGTAAACAGAAGAACTGAAATTAAAGTACAAAAGTAAATTTAAGTTGCTAAATAAAACGCCAGATAACTTCAGAGAGTTACCTGGCGTTTTTATTTTATCATTTCAGCTCAGACCGAAGGATTAAGAAAATGAACAACATACATCAAGTGTATTAAAAAACTCAAAAAATTACCCTGATTAGCTTTAAACGAACTTGTCTGTTCATTTTTTTTTAATTTTTTAAACGGGAAAACAATTCTCTAAATTCAAATGTAGACTCGCTATGTATTCATCTAAATTTCTGAGCTTTGCACACCATATTAATTAGAAATAATGTAAAAATTCTTGGCCAAGGTAGTCAGGTTATTATGTTTGCACATGGATTTGGATGTGCACAAAGTTCCTGGAAATATATTACAGATGCTTTTCTGGAAGATTACAGGGTAATTCTTTTTGATTACGTGGGTTCCGGACAATCGGATCAAAACCAGTATGATTATCATAAATATTCCACTTTAGAAGGTTATGCCTGCGATGTTATCGATATAATTGAAGCACTCGGTTTAAAAGACATTATTTTTGTTGGTCATTCGGTGAGCAGTATGATTGGAATGATCGCCGCTTTACAGATACCCGAATCTTTTAAGAAACTTATCTTTATCGGGCCATCGCCCAGATACTTAAACGATCGAGATTATATTGGCGGCTTCGAATCGGCAGATATTGAATCTATTTTTACCCAGATTGCTGAAGATTATGTAGGCTGGACAAAAGGCATCTCACCTGCTGTGATGGATAAAGCTGAACAGCCCGAACTTGCTGATTTTTTACAAGAGTGCTTTGAAGAAACTGAGCCAAGCATCGCCTTAGCATTTGCAATGGCAACATTCAAGGCTGATTACCGACACCAAATAAAAAACCTTCGCGTGCCCAGTTTAACACTTCAAAGCAGCAATGATATGATGGCACCCCAGTCGGCGGGAGAATATATACATCAAAATACCAGAGATAATTTTTTAGTGGTTATGAAGGCAACAGGTCATTTTCCGCATATTAGTGAACCAAAAGAAACCATCAGGGAAATAAAAGATTTTATTGAAGGTAAAAAGGTTAATGATCAACCAATAGACTTTACACTTAGTAATGCCTACAAATTTTAAGATCTTCGATAAATAGCTGTGCTTCAATTTTAGCCATTTGGCATATTTCGTAAACATGTTCCAAATTATCTTTCAATTCATTATAGGATAAATCTGCCCGCTCTATCGCACATAGTGTGCTTTCTAATTTCGATTTTAAGCCCATAATGTATATTGTTGATAGCGTACGGTGTGCTACTATACTGAGCTGCTTTCTGTTTTTGCTCAGAAAACTGTCTTCCAGGTCTAACAAATCACTTTCAATTGTTTCAACAAATTTATCGGTAATCTCCATTTCATAATCCAGATCTCCTAAACTTATTTCTTTTAAATAGCTTAAGTTAATCACTTCGAATTTGCGGCTTTGAGCTGAAGTTAATTTTTCTTTGGGTAGAAATTGAGTAAGCATACCCACCAATTCAATTTTACTGATGGGTTTGCTAAAACAAGCGTTCATGCCACTAGCAAAACATTTATCCTTGGCTTCATCAATACTGTAAGCCGTAATGGCTACTATTGGCGTATCTATCTCCATCTCTTCCCGTATCATTTTTGTAAGTTGATAGCCGTCAATTCCCGGTAAAGAAATATCTAAAAGCAACAGTTTAAAAGCAACGGACTGTAGTTTTCTCAAGGCCGCTTCGCCACTATCTACAACCATATAGGTGATATCATACTCCGCCAGATAAGTGGATAATATTTTTTGATCGATCAGGTTATCTTCTGCTATTAATACGTCAACTTGCTGCATCATAAATCTTCACAATTACTATTATCCAGGTACTATAAGATCAACATCCTTTTGTTTAATGATGCTTTGTAAGCATCAGAAACCGGAACAAAATTTTGATTAATAATTAAAGTTCCTCCTTCCATGGTGTCTATCTTCCCAATATTTACGATAAAAGATCGGTGAACCCTGGAGAACATATCCATCGGTAATTTATCTTCAACTGATTTTAAAGAGGAATGAATCAAATAACTTTTATCCTCCAGATAGATTTTAACATAATCGCCCTGGGCTTCCAGGTAATTAATATTACTGAATTTTAAACGCCTGATAATATTAGATTCACGGATGAAAATAAATTCATCTTTTTTTGAAGCCACGAATAAATTGTGATTCTTAAAGATCTCTTTTGCCTTAATAACAGCTTTTAGAAAGCGATCTGGTGTTACTGGTTTGGCAATAAAGTCGATTACATTTAGGTCAAATGCATCAGAAGCGTAATCACGTTTGGTACTAATAAATATGATAAGTGGTTTTTTATCACCTAAGCCCTTTACCAATTCAATTCCACTAATGCCCGGCATTTCTACATCCAGAAACAATAAATCAACTTGTTGTGTGGCTAATATTTTGTAGGCATCGGTTGCATTTTCACACTCGCCAACAAGCCGTAAAGATTCCTCAATTTTAAGCAAGTTTTTAAGCGTACTTAAAGCAATCGGATTATCATCAACAATCAGGCAATTCATTTTATCAGATTAGCGTTGATAATAAAACTAGCAATATCCACTTGCAATCAGTCCATTCGGAATAATAATGAATAAAATGAATAAATTTTCATTTTTGAAAATCCAGGTGAAATTTAAACCCGTATATATGCCCTTTCATCTGGTAAAAATGCCTTTCTAGCGATGACTTCTATAGTAATCAAGCGTTTAGAAATAATTTTGAAACCATAAAATCATTCATAAAAAAACATATACACATCAAATGAATACCATTAAAACACTTTCTCTCTCACTTTTCAGTGTAATTTTAACAACATCTATCTACGCTCAAACCTTTAAAGAACCTGTAAGTTTCAAATTGAAGAATGGAATGAACATCATTGTTTCTGAAAGCAATCGTTCGCCAAAAGCTTACGCAAGTTTCACATTAGATAATAAAGCCTTCAGTAATAAAAAAGATGGCATTGTTGAAATGCTGAATGCCGTGTTAAATGAAAATGCCACAAAAAACAGTGTTTTAAATTTTAGAGATAACGGGGGTAAACTGGCGGTACCCGCTATTGATTTCGATAAGGAATTAACCAACATGGCATCCATTTTACAAAATGCAAACATTGATCAGCAAACTTTTAATACCGCTAAAGCAAAACTTTTAACCAGCATTAAATTACAGGATTATGATTACGATCAAACTGTAAATGAAACGTCGATTGGTAATTTAACGCTAAATGATGTTAAAGAATTTTATAACGAAATTTCTCCAGAGAAAACCTATTTAACGATAGCCGGCAATATAGAATTAGATGCTGCAAAAATAGCTGCAAAAAAAGCTTTTGCCACATGGAATAACCATAAACAAAATCATGCACTAGCAAAATAGTCCCGAATTATTTTTAAAACATGAAGCCTTTTGCATAAAACCAAAGGGCTTTTTTGTTTAAAAATGTTACAGGTATTACGATTAGTTAGTTATAGTTGTGCTAATCATTCAATATATTAGCTTCCTCAATTATTCCTCGATGAAGAAATTCTTATGTTACCTGTTGTTAGCCTTTATTGGCATTTCTGCTCAATCGCAAACCATTATCAGCCGCAGTGCCGACATCAACGATATGGTCAAATCGGTTAACCAGGATTCTTTAAAATCGTACATTACTAAAATGGTTGCTTTCGGCACCCGTAATACTTTAAGCGATATTAAAAGTAAAACTAAAGGCATTGGCGCAGCAAGGAACTGGGTTGTAGCCAAGTTCAATCAATTCGCTAAACAGAGTGACGGAAGATTAACTGCTTTTTTAGACACCACCACTTTTCAGCCGGATGGAAAAAGGGTAGACAAAGCTACCCTGCTTGGCAACGCCGTTGCGGTTTTAAAAGGGACAGATGCTAATGATAAACGTGTTTATGTAGTAAGTGGCCACCTCGACAGTCGCGTAACGGATGTGATGAACCGAACCAGTGATGCACCTGGCGCCAATGACGATGGCAGTGGCGTAGCAGGCGTAATCGAAGCTGCAAGAATAATGAGTAAGCATAAATTTGCGGCCACCGTAATTTTTGTTGCGGTAAGTGGCGAAGAACAATCTTTATTAGGCTCTGGCTTTATGGCTGCAAAGGCAAAAAAAGAAGGTTGGAATATTGATGCCATGTTAAACAATGACATGATTGGCAGCAACAATAGTAGCGAAACACAAATTATAGACAACACCAGGCTAAGGGTTTTTAGCGAAGGTTTGCCAAGCTACGAACTGGATAAAAATGCAAAATCAATTCGCCAGTTTGGTTTGGAAAACGACGGAAAAAGCCGTCAGCTGGCACGTTATGTAAAGGAAATTGGAGAGAGATATGTAGATCAGCTCGAAATTAAACTGATTTACAGAAATGATCGTTTTTTACGTGGCGGCGACCATACGCCTTTTGTAGAAAATGGATTCCCAGCAGTTCGCATTACAGAAATGAATGAAAATTTCGAGCATCAGCACCAGGATTTAAGAACGGAAAACGGCGTACGCTACGGAGATTTACAAGAGTTTATGGATTTTGAATATTTACGTAAAAATACCGCAGTAAATATTGCAGTTTTAGCCAATCTGGCAACAGCGCCATCTACACCTACAGAGGTAAAGATAGATGTTAAAAACCTAAGCAATTCATCTTATTTGTATTGGAAAGCACCCGCTAACGGCACTGCAAAAGGTTATTATGTGTTAATGCGTGAAACCAGCAGTGCCGTTTGGGAAAAGAAATTTTTTACAACAACAACCGAACTCCGGATTCCTTACAGTAAAGACAATTATTTATTTGCCGTACAAAGCGTTGGCCAGGATGGTAATGAGAGTTTACCTGTGGTTCCAGGAATAGGGCGTTAAACTTTTCGGGTTCTGCCAGTGTTTAATCCCAAACTCGAATCATGAAATTTAAGCCAGTAGCATTTATTATTAATATTGCCATTACACTGGGTATAGGTGCCTTAGGTGGCTGGGCAACAGCACAGTCTGTTAAAACATGGTACCCTACACTTCATAAACCTTCTTTTAATCCGCCAAATTGGCTATTTGCGCCTGTTTGGACAAGCTTGTATATATTAATTGGCATTGCTGCGTATCTGGTTTGGGTTAAGCGAGACAAAATTGAACACCTGCCCAGAACAGTTGCCATTTATTTTATTCAGCTTATTTTAAACCTGGCCTGGTCTTTCATTTTCTTTTATTTGCATGAGATAGGATTTGCTTTATTCGAAATCATCCTTTTACTAATGGTCATCATTGCCAATGCCATAACATTTTATAAAATAGATAGATGGGCAGGCTATCTATTTATTCCTTATATACTCTGGGTAAGTTTTGCATCATTTTTAACCTATAACATTTTCATATTGAATTAATTTTAAAAGAAAACACTATTTTAGAAGAGTGGTAGCTTTTAAGAGACTTTTGCTGATCCTTTTCGTTTTGTGCTGTACCCAATTGCATGCACAAAAAGTTGGTTTGGTTTTTAGCGGAGGCGGCGCCAAAGGTTTGTCGCATATTGGAACATTAAAAGCCCTGGAAGAAAATCATATCCCAATAGATTATATTACAGGTACATCAATGGGTGGTATTGTGGGTGCCATGTATGCAGCGGGTTATTCTCCAAAACAAATTGAGGAAATTGCCATAAGCAAGGATTTCCAAAACTGGGTAAATGGGCGCTACACCAGCGACTACACTTATTATTTTCAAAAAAACGCACCAAATGCATCAATGCTTACCGCTAAAGTCGCTATTGATACCGGATTCCATTTTAGCTTTCGTTCGAATATCATCAACGATATTCCCTTAAACTTTGCCTTTCTCGAATTGTTTTCGCAAGCTTCGGCAGTTTCAAAAAATAATTTCGACCATTTATTTGTGCCTTACAGATGCATGGTAGCCGATGTATTGTCGCAAAAAAGTATTACTGTCGGCAAAGGGAATTTGGCTGAGGCCGTTAGGGCAACAATGACCGTCCCAATCATCTATCGTCCTATTAAATTAGATGGCAAATATGTGTTTGACGGAGGCTTATACAATAATTTCCCAGCCGATGTAATGGAAAAGGAATTTAAGCCAGATTATGTAATTGGTGTAAATGTTTCCTCAAAAACCTATAATGAATACCCCAAAAATATTGATGACCGCCTGATGAACCGTTTTTTGGTATATATGTTTTTATCCAAGTCTGACTCAACAATGATTGGCAAAAATGGCGTTTATATTCAACCCGATCTGGGCGATTATAGCGTAACCAATTTTGCTCCTGTTGAAGATTTGATTAAAAAAGGTTACGACGCGACAATGGCCGACATGCCCCGGATCAAAGCACTTATTAAAAACAGGGTTGATCCAGCGGCGCTGGAAAAGAAAAGAGCGCAGTTCAATGCTAAAAAACCAGATTTAAATTTCAGCAACATCACTGTTTCAGGTGTTAACAGCCAGCAAAAGAAATATGTAGAAAGGCTTTTTAAAAGCGATAAAGCTACTTTTAATCTTCAGGATATTAAACGTGGGTATTATAAGCTCGTTGCCGATCAAACCTTCGAAACCATTTATCCGAAAATCACTTATCAGCCGCTTAGCGATAGTTATACCTTCGAAGTGGTGGCTCAGCCCAAAAAAAGTTTTAAACTCGACCTGGGAGGCAATATCTCCACCAGGCCAATCAGCAATGTTTTTTTAGGCGCTGAATACAATTATCTCAACAGAAAGGCTTATACATTTGGAACCAGCTTTTATTCCGGACGCTTTTACGAATCTGTGCAAGTAAACGGACGCATAGATTATCCCACGAAACTACCGCTGTTCCTGGCTGCAGAACTCACTTACAACCACTGGAATTTCTACAATACCAGTAAAATTTTTATCGAAAACCCCCGCCCCATCTACATCGAACAATCTGATCGGAAGATAGATTTAGCCATGGGCGCACCCTTAAATTATAATACTAAGGTAGTGCTTCACGCCAGTTTTATAAACAATAATGATCGCTATAGCCCTAATAACACCTTTGCCGTAGGCGATTTGCTCGATCAAACCATTTTCAACGGCTTTAGAGGATCAATAAGCCTGGAGAAAAATTCGCTAAATAGAAAACAGTATGCCACAAATGGCCAGAGCTTTTCGTTAAGTGTAAATTACACCACCGGCAGGGAAAACTATAATCCCGGCAATATTTTTCGTAATACGCCAGGTTTGATTAAAGCTCCAGGCGCAAGCAATTTACGGCAATGGGGAGCCATTAAACTCACTCAGGAAAACTACTTCCTTCACATTAAAAAATATACTTTGGGTTATATTGTAGAAGGCGTAATTTCTAATCAACCTTTATTTAACAACTACTATTCTACCTTGTTGGTTTCTCCGGCTTTTTACCCATTGCAAGATAGCCGCTCGTTGTTTTTAGATAAATTCAGGGCCACTACTTATGCCGCCGGCGGAATCAAAAACATTTACAATTTTCAAAAAAATCTAGACTTTAGATTGGAAGGTTATTTATTTTTACCGCACAAAGAGTTCGAACTAAATAATTTTCAAGATATAGATTACGCGAAAGCCATCAGTAAAATACGCTATGCTGCTACAGCCGGACTAGTTTACCATACACCAGTTGGCCCCGTGAGCTTAAGCTATAATTTATATAATGACGCAATAAAAAGAAATGGTGTATTATTGCACATCGGTTACCTCATATACAATAAACGTTCTATCGAATGAAACGAATACTTCTCATATTTTCGCTCTGCCTAGTTAGCTGCTTAGGCCTTGCTCAAACTGCTGCCATTAATAATTTTCTGGTTAAAGAAAACCTGCTTAAAAACAATAAGCTGGCCATAATTGCAGCCGATTCGCTAAATGTACCCAACGAGAATATCAACGGCACATACACGTTTAGCGTGAGCGGATTTACACAAATTTTAAAATTTAATGATGGAATCGCTGTGTTACCGCTACCAATTGATAAATCTACTTTCGTGTACATCAAACACCAAAACGATACCGGTACACACAGCAAATTGGTTTACGTTTACAAAAAAGATACCGATCTAACGCCCTATTCCATCAACAGTTTATGGTTATTCATCATTCCAATCGCATTAGTAATTATCGCTTTTGCCTTCCGGAAACTAATCATATTTGTAGTAGTGGCGTTCCTGATATTTGTTTACTTTAACCATAGCAGTGGATTAAATATCGGTACATTTTTCGAAAGTATTTTTGATGGCTTAAGAAATCTGTTTTGATGTAGTAAAGCAGGCACATCACTTTTAGGTTAAAACCGCCCGGCTTTCCGCTAAATTCCCGATGAAGAATCGGGAGATATCGCTTCAATCCGGTTTAGTTTACATCATTCATTGCAACTATTTAAGTTTTTATAGTGCACCGTAAAACATATTTCAAAATATGCGCATTGCCGTTATCGATCTCGGAACCAATACCTTTCACCTGTTAATTGCCGAAATAAAGCAAAATAACTTTGAAGTTATTTATAAAACAAATGTTCCGGTTAAGCTGGGGGAAGGAAAAATAAATGAGAACCTAATTATTCCTGCGGCTTTCGAAAGAGGTTCGGCGTGTTTAACGGGTTTTGGTGAAACCATGGCTGCGTATCAGGTAGATCAGGTTAGAGCGACTGCAACCTCAGCTGTTCGCAGCGCACAAAACGGGCAGGATTTCGTACAAGCTGTAAAAGAAAAAACAGGTATTACTATTGAGATAATTTCCGGTGATGATGAAGCGGAATTGATCTATCAGGGAGTAAAACTAAGTGGGGCGATTCAAAATTTATCCTTAATTATGGATATTGGTGGCGGCAGTGTAGAATTTATTCTTTGCGATACCGAGAAGCTCATCTGGAAAAAAAGTTACAATGTTGGTGCTGCTCGCCTGGCCCAGCAATTTTTCAATTCAGATCCAATCAGTGATAATGACAGAAATGCAACTCTATATCACATTCAGAGCGAACTGGTTGATCTTTTCGAGATCTGCGAACGGTATCAACCACAAACTTTAATTGGCTCGGCTGGTGCATTCGAAACTTTCGCAGAATTAATCATCAATAAAAAAAATCAACAGGTTGATATTAGCAAAGCTAAAACCTACGTTTTCAATTTTGATGATTATATCGAAGTTGCAATTCGGCTTTTAAATCTTAACCACAGTGAACGGGCTGCCTTGCCCGGAATGATCCCGTTACGGGTAGATATGATTGTGATGGCTGCACTGATCACCAATTATATTCTTGGTCGTACTAAAATAAATCAGCTAACATTATCTACCTACGATTTAAAAATGGGATCGTTGGCTAACTTTTTATAACTTTATCGCTCGTTTTTAGAGGTCGATAACCCATACCGCCCATAATGATCTTCTCCCGTTCCTGAGCCAATAAATCTCTTTGTTTTTCCATCGAAAAATTAATTGATATCTCACCGGCAAACCGCAAACTCTGCACAACGATAATATTGTTTTTTGGATCAATACCCTGGGCGAATTTAATTTCATATCGCCCATCTTTATCCGTTAAGGCATAATATTTTGTGTTTGGAATTATTAACTTGATGCCTTGTAAGGGTTTTTTATCGGCACCGATAATTCTGCCACTCAGTTTTTTGATGTTAATCGGCTTAAGTTCATCAGGATTACCCTTTAACTCACTTAAAATTTCTGTATGAGCCGGAAAATTGGCAGCACTGGCGTTTAAATTTTGACCAAATATGCTTACACCAATAGCCAAAACACCTAAATATTTCATCCAGTTTCTATTTGGCGGAACCACAGCTAAGTGATAGTTGAGCTGAGCCAGTTGATTTTCACTAAGCCTTCCGCAAACTTCTGATGAAGCATTGGCCAATGTTTTTATAATTTCGGCATTAGTGTAACCTGTAAAATCGATTACGCACTTATTGCAGGCTTCGCAAAAATTAAACCCATCTTTTTTTTCCATTTCGTCCCAGTTCTGGGCACAAGGTTTATCGATCGTAACTATGGCTTGCGTGTTTTTCATCTTTGAAGTATTTGCCTACATGATGAAAAATATTTTACGATTCCATAATTGATTTGAAATTATACCAGCTTTTGAAGTTCAGCATATAGCTTTTCCGTTGGTAAGCCCATAACATTTGTGTAAGAACCCTCAATTTTTTGCACCACCACAATTCCCCACCAATCCTGTACCCCATAACTGCCGGCTTTATCAAATGGTTTGTAATTATCGATGTAAAAATCAATTTCCTCGCTTGTAACACTTCTACAAGAAACAACGGTACGATCATAGAAAGAAACCATTTGCGCTCCCTTAACAAGCGTTACGCCTGTGAAAACTTCATGTTTACTGCCCGATAGTTTCGCGAGCATTTCCTGTGCGTGTGCCCGATCGCGTGGTTTACCCAGAATTTCTCCATTCAAAGCCACAATGGTATCTGCAGTAATTACGATTTCACCGTTTGCTTTAAATGCTTTGGCTTTTTGTTCTGAGATGTAAACTGCAATTTCGGCCGGACTTAACGCTTCCGGATAGCTTTCATCAACATCTTTAAGCTCAACTTTGAAATTTAATCCCATCAATGTTAAAAGTTCTTGACGGCGTGGCGATTTTGAAGCAAGGATAATTGGTGTGTTGTACAGCATAACTACGAATTTTAAAAAGCGCTAAAATAACAAAAGCGGCCGATAAGCCGCTTTTGTTATTGATATTATTATCAAATTAGTTGTTTCCACCACGTTCCTGCATGCGTTTCTGCATTTCAGCACGTTGCTCATCCTGCCAGGTTTTGTACATTTTTTTCTGATCTTCAGTTAACACTGCGTTCACTTTAACATCGCTATCTGTACGAAATTTTTGCATTTTCTCTCTCATCGCATCTCTGTCTCCGCCTTGCGCTTCCTCACGCATTTTTTTCATTGCGTCTGCTTGTTCAGTAAAAACAGCAGTTAATTTTGTTTTTTGCTCTTCGCTCAGTTTCAGTTTTTCGTCCAGCTGTTTTACCCTGTCTTCAGGTTTCATCATCATACCACCACGACCACCACCTTGCTGCGCACTTGCATAAGTTATTACCGAGAATAACAATGCACAAATCATCATTAATTTTTTCATGTTTTTTGTTTTGAAATTTAGACTTGTTGGAGTAAATCCTAGCTGGATAGTTTAACACTGATGGTGTAACTTCCTTGTTGCAGAATTAGTGAGATTGGCGTTAAAATATTTGGTGGTATCAGCGCTCTGCCTGCGCTAAACTGATCAATTTTGCTGATGCTTTATTTACCAGAATCGGAGGCTGCCGGGTTTTCATCATGCCACCTTCCCTGCACTTTCATTACCTTTTCGATAATATCGCGAACGGCAGTTTTACCTCCGTTGTAAGGAGAAACAAATGTAGCAATGGCTTTAATTTCCTCTACGGCATCAGCCGGACAAGTTGGTAAGCCAACCAATTTCATCACTTTTAAATCAGGAATATCATCACCCATGTAAAGCACTTCTGCTGCATTGATGTGCTTATCAATAAGATACTGATTAAAAACTGCAACCTTATCTCCCGTACCCAAAAACACATCGGTAATACCAAGATTGAAAAAACGTTTCCCCATTGCAATGCCATCACCACCGGAAATGATACAAACATGATACCCCCGCTTCACGGCCAGTTGCATGGCATAACCATCTTTGATATTAAATGTGCGTAAAGATTGGCCACTATCAGTTACCTGAACAGAACCATCTGTAAGCACACCATCAACATCAAAAATGAAAGTGGTGATACTTTTTAGCTTTTGAAGAAACATAACCCCTAAATCCCCTGAAGGGGACTTTGAATTTCCAGCGGTCATAATACTTTTAATTTAATATCTTGATACTCCCTTTTTGGAGTTTGGAGTTACAAATCAGATTTGCAGGCATAGTCATTAAATCGTATCACATTAGCTATTTATAAGATAAGGGATACTGTTTAGGGCTATAAAATTATAGATCCAAACCGCTAACTTATAACCTGAAACTTGTAACTCAATTAATCCTGGTTATCTCTCCACTCGTAAACCCAGGCAGATTGAATTTGCTCTAAATGGCCTTCGCTGCTTTCCTCACGAGTGCCTTTAAAGTTTGGTAATTCCAAAACCCATTCTAAAAGTTCAGTAAAACGGATTCGGTAGATTTTAGTTTCGCCAAACTCATCGCCAAACTTTTCGTATAAAGACATTGCTATATCTTCGTAATCATTCCAGTAAAAGGGTAAGGCAAATTTATCGTTGTTCATGTTTGTTAGATTGAAAAGTTTTAAAGTTTAAATGTTGTAATGTTAGCTGGGAAGTTGAAAATCAGTCTCAAAATTATCGGACTCCGAACTAAAGACTCCGGACTAACTAGTGCCCCATAAAGCCAGATTGATCTGGAATGGTTACTTCTATATCGCCATCGATAACCACACACTGGCAACCCAGGCGAGAAGTGATTCTCGGACGGACTGCTCTATCAATAAAATCTTCTTCTTTATCTGAGATTTCTTCGATATTATCCATGCCTTTCGTAACGTAAACGTGGCAAGTACTGCAACCGCAAACACCTCCGCAGTTATGCTGAAGTTCAATGCCGTTATCCAGACAAACATCTAAAACAGATTCACCAGCAGCTATAGGTAATTCTACAGGGGCGTGATCTGCTTCTTCAAAATTTATTTTTAGTTTAAAAATGCTCATAATTATTTTGCAAAAGTAAGAAGCAAAAGCCGTAATAATGCTATTTCAGCATTAATTTTATGCTATTGCTTAATGTTTGATAAATGTGCTTCATTTCAGGTTTGCTTTCTAACATCCCTAAATGTTTACTCATAGTGGTTTCGTCGTTTCTTATTGCCGGTCCGGTTTGCACATTTTCAGGCAAATTGTTCATTACCTTATCGGCAGTTTCGGCGATAAGCGGCCGGATGATATCAAAATCTAAACCATTTTCCTGGAGAATTTCATTCGCCATGGCATATAAATGATTAGGAAAATTGCAAGCAAAAACGGCTGCTAAATGAAGTACTTTTCTTTTTTCCCCATCCAGTTCGTAAACCTTTTCGCTTAGTTTAGCAGCCAACTGCTTTAATATTAACAGCGTAGCTTGATCTGTAGCCTCTATACAAAGCGGAATATTCAAAAATGAAACATCTTTAAGTTTAGAAAATGTTTGTAGCGGATAAAAAACTCCAGCTTGCTTAACATGTGAAGCAAGCACCTGAATATCAGTTGTGCCAGATGTATGAACCACCAGTCCATTCACATGAGCTAATGATGCCGCTACAGGCTCAATCGCATCATCCTTTACTGAAATGATATATAATTCAGCACTTTGATTAATGTGTGACAGGTCATCAACCGCTTCTGCAGATAACTGATCGGCAAGCCATTTGGCATTTACCAGATTCCGACTATAAACCTGTAATACGTTTTCACCATTAGCCTTTAATGCTTTAGCTAAATGCGTGGCTACATTTCCCGAACCTAGTAAAACAATGTTCATGATTTACGCGATTTTAGCTTCTTTTCTTCTTCTAAAAATAGAAAGTAAGAAACCAACAACCATTATGATGGTACCTGCCCAATATAAATTGATGAATGGAAATTCAATCGCTTTAAAAACAACCCAATCCTTGGCTTGCTGTGGTTTTTCGAAAATTTGAAGTTCTACCTTTTTCTCATCGGGTAAAACTTGCGCAAACCTGAATTTCAAATCCAGCTCCTCTACTTTACGGGCAAAATCGAATGTGTTGTTTCCTTTTATTAAGAACATCGGCTCTGCCGTATAAATTTTACCAGCCGAGTTAATTTCCAATGGCAAACCTACTGCATAATCACCTTGCGCCAATACTAAATCTTTTACAATTGGTTTGTTATTTAAAGCTTTTACCGTTACAACACCACTTGAAGTATGGATCGTATCTCCAACCGCTACTTTAACAATTCTCGGCGCTTTGTAATTCTCATCATCTGAATGACCTTCATGATCATCGTGAGATTCCTTTTTTATTGCCGCACTTGTAATATGCGTATACACATCATAGGTTAAATAATGTTTTGTATCCGGCGAAGCGATTAATCCCATTTTCTCATTATCCTGCACATGTGGATGTAGATTAAAATCTTCTTTAACCTTGCCTTCTTTATCTAAAACTTTAAAGTTTAAAGTATAAATCGTATTTGGCGCCTTAGTGGTGTCACTTACATATGTTACCGTGTATTTGCCCATTTGTTTAGGCTCATTTTTGTATAACATGATATTCTCTCCGGGTTTCTCCGTTTTCTCGAAATCTTTAACCGGAATGAACTTATTGGCATTGATAGAAAGTGGCTTATTGGTTGCGGCTGAAATTAGTGCGCCCAGAATTAAAAAGGCGAAACCGATGTGCGCAATGGCTGAACCAGCCAATTTTGCTTTGCCACCGAATGCCTGGTACAATATTGCTGCATTTGAAAACACCGCAAACAAACAGCTAAACGTAATCAAAATGTACATGGTATTGGTATAAATGTCTGCAACATATACCAAACCCCCGGTTAGAACAATTGAAAACAACACCACAGAAATTAAACTGCTGTAAAATTTGCGTGGATCTGTTCTTTTATATTTTAAATATTGAGAAAAACCTGAAATCAACGTTATTAAAACGGCAAACGGAGCCTGCCATTTGTTGTAGTATTTTACAGCATCAATCGGTGGCGAAAAGTTTGTTCCAAATGCTTTGTTAAATACCGGAACTGATGTAGAAAAAATCACTTGAATACAGGCAACAGTTACCACCAACGCACCAATGAACATCCAAAATTCACGTGAATATGTTTCCTCATCTTTTGTAGTAATTGGCAATTCTTTCCACCTTTTGATAATCAGGTAAACCGCTAGTGCTGCGAACACCACGTTGTACAAGATTAAGTGCCCAAACATACCCATATCCGTAAATGAGTGAACAGACGTATCGCCCAAAATACCACTTCGGGTTAAAAATGAAGCATATAGTACCAATAAGAAACTTAAGAAAACGAGTGCAATGGCTGTAAAATAAGCATGACCCGTGTTTTTGTAAGCGATCATTACGTGTACGGCGCCGATAAGCGTTAGCCATGGAATAAGTGATGCATTTTCTACCGGATCCCAAGCCCAGAAACCACCAAAGTTTAGCGCTTCGTAGGCCCAAAACGACCCCATAATAATACCTGTACCCAAAACCATTACCGCAAAAAGCGTCCAGGGCATTGCAGGTTTAATCCAGTCCTTATAACGTTTTTGCCATAAAGCAGCAATCCCATAAGCGAAAGGAACAACCATACTGGCGAAACCTAAAAATAAGGTTGGTGGGTGAATAACCATCCAGTAGTTTTGCAACAATGGATTTAATCCCCTTCCATCGGTTATGAAAGTTAAATATTTTGCAAAATTTTCAGGGTTGGCAAATACCACTGGAGCCATTGCTTTTAAATCAACAGCATCTCTCAATAAAATAAAAGGAGAACTTCCAATGCGTTCGCCGAAAATCTCAACGCCCAACATCATCGAGGTTAAAAAAACCTGTGAAAAAGCAACTACCGTCATTACCGGGCGTTCCCAGGTCTTAGCTTTCCAGATTAATAGCGCACCTAAAAATGATTGCCAGAAAGCCCAAAGCCAGAAACTTCCTTCTTGTCCTTCCCAAAAGGCAGAAACAATATAATAAATAGGAAGTGCTTTTGAAGAGTGAAAATAAACGTAATTATATTCGTTATAATGGCCAAGAATAAGGTAAAATAAGGTGATACCTATACCAACAATACTGGCCCAATTAACTAAGAATCCAATTCTACCGAGATTTCTCCAGGATTTATCTTCTAAATTTTCTTTGCGACTGGCAAAAAAATATGCAATTGTTGAAAGTAACGATGCACTAAAAGCCAACACAATAAAAAACTGTCCGATTTTACCCGGTAACAGGTTTTCGCCTACAAATTGAATGTCCATTAAAATTAATTATATTTTTTATCGCCGTTCTGGTCTACTGTATCCACTTTCCCATCTTTATTTACTTCAACAAGATTATCATTATATTTAGATGGGCATTTCATTAAAATTTTCGACGCATAAAATTTGTCCTTATCCATCTTTCCGATTAGCACCAATTTTTCAGATTTTTCAAAATCCTGAGGCTTAGTTCCACTATAAATCACCTCACGGATTTCTCCTTTTTCATCTTTCATGTGAAATGAAAAGTGATTGGCATCTTTTACCGCATCATAATACATGCCCATCGATTTTTCCCAGTAGCCCATTACGTGTTCTTCTTTACCAGAAGTTGAGGCTTCTTTAAAATTAGAATAAGTATCAGTATTTGCGTTTAAGCTAAATAAGATTCCCACAGAAATTGCAATGGTAATCAGACCAATGATTGCACTTTTTTTCATTTTGTATATTGTTGTAAAAGCTGGCAACAAAGATAGAAAAATAGGCATAGTGAACATTCATTAACATTTTTCTTGTCTTTATATTGACAATTAGCTGATTATTTTCCATGATCTGGACTGATTTATTATGGTAATCAATAATCGGTCTGAAGAATGACTTAAAAAGCATCTTAGTTTTTTTGAGTTGAGGATAAAACAGATCTTCTGTTGTACGGGATAAACAAAACTCCACATTAAATTATTATGTTTGAGGCATCAGATCATTCTCACTTTTACATCCTCGTAAAATTCAAAATTCTTCGATATGAACCGTAAGCAGCTCTACGTTTTTATTTTATTTATTTCGCTGACAACAACCTTAAGTTCTTGTTTTCAAGTAATTGAAGAAATTACGATGAAAAATGATGGAACAGGCGATGTTTTATTAACCATTAACTTAAGTCAAAGTAAAACTAAAATAGCATCTGTAATGCTTTTGGATAGCGTTCAGGGATATAAAGTACCCAGTAAACAGAAAATTCAACAAGAACTAAATGAAGCTGTAGCTTACCTACGTAAAACGGAAGGAATTTCAAATGTGAAGAGCACGAGTGACTTTAACAATTACATCGCCACGATTAGTTTTACATTTAAAGATGTAGCAAACATCAATAACATTACTAAAAACATCCTGGCTAAACAAAAAATCAAGGCAACCAATACTTCAACTTACAGTTACAATAAAGTCACCAAAACTTTCTTTAGAAAATATCAGCCTGTAGCTACTGCTAAAACCGAATTTAATAAATTAAAAAGCCAGGATAAGGCTGTTTTTAATGGCGCAAATTATACCAGTATTTTTCGTTTTGAGTCGCTTGTAACAAGTACCAGCAATCCGGCATCAAATGTATCAAAATCGAAAAAAGCTGTAATGCTGAAAAGCAGCATTATGGATTTAATAAACGGGAAAGTTAACGTTTCCAATCAAATACAACTATCTAGATAAAATGAAAAAAATTCTAATTGTAACCGCTCTCTTCTTTTTAACCAAGCTAACTTACGCTCAAGACCTGGTGAAAAAGATTCCAGCCAACGCTTTTACCGTGGCCACCATAAAGGGCGATAATGTTTTCAAACTCATGTTTGTAAAAGATTTTAACGAATCGTTCTTAGGAAAGAAATTACTGACGGAAACCTCAAAATCATTGGATAGAAACTTGACCAGCATTGAAGATTTCGGAATCAATCTGGAGAAAAACATGTACTATTTCAATCAACTGAGCGATAGTATCAGCTATAATTGCTTTCTTATTCCGCTAAAGGATGCCGCAAAATTCGAAAGCCTAATTACTGATCAGGATAAAAAAATTAAAAGAGCGGGTGATATTAGAACCTTAAACATGCCTGATAATGGCGGGCTCATCATCAAATGGAATAACGATATGATGTATTTCATCACCGGAAGCATCAAGGGTTCATTCTTTGCCGATTCAGCAAATTCTGCTCGCTACGGAATTAAGGAAATCAGGTATCAAGGTAATTATGATGATCAAATAGCCGACAGTACGGTTGTTGTAGTAGATTCTGCTTATGCCACCACAACAGAACCTATGGTTGCTGATGTAATTATTGCTCCACCACCACCAGTTTCATCGAAACCATACAATCAGCATAAAAAAGTAAATCAAAAAAAGGCAAGCAAAAAAGCATCCTCTACGAAACCAGGCAAAAAGAAACCAGCGAAGAAAAATCCTCCTGTTAAACAAATTGAAGAAATAAAAGAGGTTGAAATAACTGATGTTGCGACGTCGGGCGAATACCAGGAAGCTGAGGATGTTGTGATGCAAACAGAAACCGGAGCTGCTGATGATCGATATGATGAATATCAAAAAGAGAGAGCAAAGCAGGATAGCATGAAAAAAGAACTGGCAATGGTTTGGATGACTGCCGAAGCCAATAAAATTTTCACTACCAATTACGAATCCATCGAAAGCAATAAATCATACTCAGAAAGCTTGGACAACAAAGCAATTGCCGAAATTTGGGTTTCGAGCCTGCAAGACGCCTACAATTCAATTTCTCCAGAATTAGGAACCTATGGTAAAAATGGTTTGATGAAAGGTTACGGTAGTTTAGGTGCTAAACTTTTTATGGATGATAAAAGTTTTAGGATTTCAACAGGTTTAGAACTGGCTAAAGAGCAAGCCGATGCTTATAAAAAAATCATGAACCGGAAGTTGAATAAGAAGTTTCTAAAATATATCAACAGTGAGAAAGCAATTGGTTTTATGGGATATAGCATCGATACGAAAGCTTATTTAGAAGAATTCCCTAAGTTGATGAAACAAACTTATGGCTCGTTTCTGGGTAAGAATATGGAAGAAGAAATTGAGCTGGGCACCGATTTATTTTCGCTTTTACTGGATGAGGAAGCAGTGAGCCAGGTAATTAAAGGAGATGCCTTATTTGTAATTAACGGCTTAAATACAAGAGATGTTACTTACACCACTTACGATTATGATGATGATTACAACCGTAAAGAAGTAACGAAAACAAAAAAAGAAACCCTACCTGATTTCCTTTTCATGTTTTCATCAGAAGATAATCGTTTGATGAATAAGTTGATTAAATATGGCATGAACAAAAATTATGTTACGCTTAACAACAACATTTATAAAATCGAAGAGAAGAAAAGCCCGGTAGACATTTACTTTATGATCAAAGATGGTATTGTATTCTTTGGAAATTCGCTTACCGAAATGCAAGGTATCAGCAATAATAACTACGTTTCGAGCATAAGCAAAATGCACAAAAAGTTATTGGCTAAAAACAATTTCAGCTTCCTGTTCAACGCTAAAAATTTAGTCGGAAAAGTACCTGATTCGGAAATTGGCGGCGAAGAAACAGCGAAAAAATTTAATGAAACTTTGGGTAAAATGGGGAATGTGTACATGAAATCCAACCCGATTAAAGGAAATGTCGTTTCTGCAGATATTAGCGCCGAAATTCCTAACGGGCATGAAAATGCTTTGAAATATTTGTTTTCCCTAATCGAGAATGCAGCGAAATAATATTTATTAACCACAGATCAGAAGGATGAAGACAGATTTAAGCTGTCACCATTTGTTCATCTGTACAAATCTGTGGCAAAAATAAACCATGAAGAAATTTTTAAAGATAACGGCAGTGATTGTATTATCACTGCTTATTTTTTTTGTCGGCACCTTTAAATACAGGCAGTATAAGGCCAGTCAGATATTGATACCAAAGAACACTACGACATTAATTAAAATTAGTGTTGATGAGATGTATAAAAGTTTGGCCTTGAATATGATTACCCATCCGGGTTTTTATTTAAAATCAGATCTGAAGAAAAATAGCCTTTCAAAAACTAATAAATTTGATCACGGCCTAAAAATTCCATCAAGCATTTACCTATACACGATTCAAGACCAGCCCACAACAGCTTTGTTTTCCAGGTTAATCATCGATGATTTTAAGAAATTTGAACTTTTTATTAAAAACACGTTGAAGTTGCAGCTTTCCAAAAAAGATGGTCTAAATCATGGAAAATCCAAGCTAGGAAATTTAGAAGTGTTATATAATGCCGACAACGCAGCGATTGTTTTTTCAAATGAAGCAGGAAAGTATGTTGCTACGTTAACCGAAATATTAAACCAGAAAAATCAAATCCAGCTTGAAAAGAGTAAATTTAAATATATATCGCAATCAACAGACCATATTGCTTTCTACAATATTAAAAATAATGCGTCGATCAATTTCGAAAAGGGGTTACTGAAGTTCGAAAATGACTTTGTATCAGAAACAATTGTGCCACAAAAAAAAACAACACACCGAAAATTTGATAATCAAAGTGTAATGAATATGTGGTTCAATGCAGATTTCGTTAGTACTTCTAATAAAACTCATAGGCTTAAAAATATAAGTTTGGATAGCGATAGTTTAACAAAATACTATAATGGCTATATGGATTTTGAATGGACAGGAACAACACATCAGCTGGATTCAATTATCACTTACGAATACAATGATGATTTCGAAAAGGTTGAAAAAATAACAGTGCAAAAACGCGAAATACCAAATTTAGTGATGAGTATTGATGCTGTCGAGGGATTTAAAAATTATCTCAGCCGACAAAATGTGATGAATTTAGATAGCGGAACAATTAATAAATCTGTTTTCCCGCTCTATAAACTTTTTGTTAGTGAAGCCGATAAAAAATTAATTTTAAGCACTAAAAAGGCTGCTGATCTCAATTCAAACTTTATTTCTTCAAATATTTTTTTTGGATTGAACATCAATTTTAAGCCTTTAAATAAGCAAGCAAGCTTTCCATTCTTTAAACCTTACTTCAAAAGTTTTAAGCATTTAAATGTTGTAGGAAAAGCTACCAGTAATAATAAAATTCGAATAGAAGGAACGTTGACTTTCGTAAATGAAAACATCAATACGCTCTACCAAATCCTGAAGGTTATGTAGCTATCCTTTCAAATTCCAGATTTCTTAATAAATTTAGCGCATAAACCTACAAACAATATCTATTTCATGCTTCACGATAACCTTATTTTAATCCTCATATTGCTTCTTGGCGTAACCATTTTAGTGATGGTTGGCCAGAAACTAAAAATTTCTTATCCTATATTCCTTGTTTTAGCCGGCTTAATTATTGGTTTCATCCCTGGAATACCTCATCTTAAAATAGATCCTAATATTGTATTCTTACTATTTCTGCCTCCCCTACTTTACGAAGCGGCCTGGTTTACCTCATGGAAGGATTTTTGGGAATACAAGGGTGCTATTTTTTTAATGGCAGTAGGTTTAGTCATTATTACTTCAGTTGCCATAGCTTATGCATCCGTTGCTTTTATTCCGGGTTTTACGTTGGCGCTGGGTTTTTTACTGGGTGGAATTGTTTCTCCGCCAGATGCTGTAGCTGCCGCAGCTGTACTTAAGGGCTTGAAAATTCCAAAAATGGTTAGTTCGCTTTTGGAAGGCGAAAGCCTGGTAAATGATGCATCAAGTTTAATCGTATTTAAATTCGCTTTGGCCACTGTTGCAACCGGAACATTTGTACTTCATGATGCCGCTATCGATTTTGTTTCGGTAGCTGGTTGTGGTGTTTTAGTGGGTTTAGCGATAGGTGGAATATTTTATGCCATACACCGTTGGTTGCCTACCACAGAAAACATCGATACGGTACTTACCTTAATTACGCCATATTTTATGTATATCGTTGCTGAACATTTTCACGGTTCAGGAGTGATGGCTGTGGTTTCAGGTGGCCTGCTGCTTTCTAGCCAGCAACACGTTATCCTTACTTCCAGTTCAAGGATAAAAACTGTTTCTGTATGGTCTGCTCTGATATTTTTATTAAATGGTGTAGTGTTTATTTTAATTGGTTTAGCCTTGCCAGATATCGTGGCTGGATTAGGTCCCGATTATCCAATTGCGAAGGCGATTGGTTATGGTGTTGGCATCAGCATTCTGGCACTCATCGTCCGTTTTTTATGGATTTTTTCTACTTCACGAGTTACTGCACTCTTTAATAAAAAAACAAGGATACGTTATCAGGATATGACCTGGCATTCAACCCTGGTTATTGTATATGCAGGCATGCGGGGCGTGGTTTCGTTAGCGGCAGCACTTTCTATTCCGGTAATGATATCGGAGCAAATTCCTTTCCCATTAAGAAACCTGATCTTATTTATCACCTTTGTGGTGATTTTTGTTACGCTCGTGGTTCAGGGATTAACTTTACCCCTATTTATTAAATGGCTAAAAATACCTGAACCAAAACATAAACTTTCTGAACAGGAGCAAACCAGCCAGATTAAGCTTAAACTAATTGATCTTTCCCTGGATAAATTGAAGGCCGACTATCAGTATCAGTGTACACACAATGAATTGATGGTTAATTTAAAGGCTGAACTTCAACATTCATTAACGGAGAAAAAAGACACCTTAAAAGCTTTCAAAAATGGGGAAATCGATCAGGTAGACTTAAAAGCTTATCATGAAATTATGTTGGCATTGATCCAGGTTCAACGGGATGAATTGCACCTTTTGAAAAGCAACAAAAATTATGATGATGATATCATCAGGAAAGAAGAATGGCGACTGGATCTGGAGGAATTGAGTATTTCTTCTTCGGATTAAGGAGATTAGTTTGAATCAACTGCTGGCGCAATCGTTTCGCTTGTGTGTTATAATTTCACGATTGATATGTGGACTAGCATTTTTAGTCGGTCGTCATTGCGAGAAGGCTTTTTCGGCCGACGAAGCAATCTCATTCGAAACATTTTTTTGGCAAAAGAAATTGCTTTCACGAAATAGACGGGATAAGCGGTCCCTCACAATAACGAACATTCATGGTGAATTTGCTAAACTGACCGTTGATCTTAAACCCGATTGATGTGGAAATACTTTTTAAATTTTAGTGGCGCAAATATCATTGTCATGCTGAGGTACGAAGCATCTGCAACCGATGACACAGATTCTTCGTGCCTCAGAATGACAGAATTTGTTTTAAAAAGATTGGAACGAAAGCGGGACCAGCCCTACCCTACAAAACACGGAACCATCCATTTTCAAAATAAAAAAGCGTTGCAGATAATTCTACAACGCTTTCGAATGAGATTGCTACATCTCGAAGAAAAATCGAGATTCGCAATGAAGGCAATTAGGCTATGGCCAAACGCCTAAGTTCATATATGAAACTGCAATCTTATCAATTGAATTCACAAAAGCAGCTGTTCTTAATGTTTTCGTATCTGGCTTAACCATTCTGGTTTCACGAATTTCGTGATACGAATGAATCATGGTATCCTCTAAACCAGAGTTTACCAATTCAATTTCTGAAGCACCTTTAACAATCATTAAGCGGTGTTCAGGAAGGATGGTTTTACCCGTTAAATTTTCTAACGTTGCAATTAAGTTAGCGTTTGAATTTGCCGCATAACGGTTTTCCATACGACCGAACGCCACGTGTGAAAGGTTTTTTAACCACTCAAAATAAGATACTGTAACACCTCCGGCGTTGCAATACATATCTGGAATAATGATACCGCCCATTTCCGTAAAAATTGCTTCTGCTTCTGGCGTAGTTGGACCATTTGCTCCTTCAGCGATAATTTTAGCTTTAATGTTACGAATATTGTGTTCTGTGAACTGGTTTTCTAAAGCTGCAGGAACCAGGATATCGCAATCTTGCTCTAAACCTTCCATTGAATTTTTGAAATCAGTTGCACCAGGGAAACCTAAAATTGAACCGGTATTTTTGCGGTGCGCAAAAACCTCATCAACGTTTAAGCCATTTGGATTGTAAATTGCACCTTCGTACTCACATAAACCAACAATTGTTGCACCAAATTCAGCAAGGAATTTTGCAGAGTGATAACCAACGTTACCTAAACCCTGAACAATCACTCTTTTATCGCCCAAACCAGCCTTAAAACCGATTTTAGCCATATCTTCAGCAACATCTACACACTCACGAACGGCATAAGCCACACCACGACCGGTAGCTTCTTTACGTCCGCGGATACCATGTAATGCAATTGGTTTACCCGTTACACAGCCTAAAGCATCTAACTGACCTGGATTCATGGTCATATACGTATCTGCAATCCAGCTCATTTCGCGTTCGCCAGATCCATAATCAGGAGCAGGAACATCGATACCAGGGCCAATAAAATTTTTCTTAATTAATTCTGTAGTGTAACGACGGGTGATGGTTTCTAACTCAGCTACACTATATTGTTTAGTATTGATTTTAATACCGCCTTTTGCACCACCAAATGGAACGTTTACGATGGCACATTTATATGTCATTAAGGCTGCAAGCGCCATTACTTCATCTTCGTTAACCATTTCGCTATAGCGAATACCACCTTTGGTTGGGCTCATGTGATGCGAGTGCTCTACACGCCATGCATCAATTACTTCGAAACCATTTCCACGACGAATTGGGAACTGGAAACGATACACACTATTACACGCTTTAATCTGGTTCAATAAACCTTCAGGATGGTTGGTGAATTGAGCCGCACTGTCAAAGTTTTTGCATACATCTGCAAAAAACTTGTTCTCGTCTGCTAGATTAGCCATTTTTTATTTTTTATGAATTAAGTATGCCGCAAAATTGCCTAAAAAAACCGCATATATCCAAATGAAAAAACACTTAGTGTATAGCAAACACCAGTAAGTTTGTTAAAGAAAAACAGCTTTAAACAGTTTAAACTTAGTTTTTAGGTGAGTTTTCTTTTTCGATTTTTTTTAATCTTTTATCAATCGAGAATAGATAAGCCAATAAACCAACTAAAATTATAACGATACAGGCTACCACAACGTAAATTTTACCATTGCTACGCAGTGTATCGGCCATCTCTACGCCATTATCCTGAGCGAAAAGTTGGATGGTGGTTAACATTAATATTAGTGAGAATATTATCTTTTTCATGTTGATTTTGTGCTGAGTTGAAATGTTTAAATGTTGAAAGGTTATTGTGAAGGTTGTAATGTTGAAAAGTTAACGTATAATGATTGTAAGACTAATCTTTGATCTTTTGTCTTTTATCTTTGATCCTTGATCTTTTGTCCTTGCTCCTTAATCCTTCAATTGTGTTGTTGTTTGTTTTCTAAAGAACGTAATCTGAAACGAATGGTGTAAACCCAATAGCCAATTAATATCCAACCCAGGCAGGCCGGATAAAAAACCATGCGCATACGGCTATCTAAATCGTAACTATTAAAACCTGGATTTCCGCCGTTACCAGGGTGTAACGAATCTTTTAACCGTGGCAAAACGAACAATAAAACCACCATCATTGGGAAAGCAAAAATGTTATAGATCGCTGAAATTTTAGCTCTTTTTTGTTCCTCGTCTATCGCATTGCGAAGAATTAAGTAGGCAAAATACAGTAAAACGGAAATGGCGGCAAAGTTTTGTTTAGGATCGAAACTCCAGAATTGGCCCCAGGTGTATTTTGCCCAAATGGCTCCGGTTACTAAACCTAAAAGACCGAAAATGATACCTGCATTTACACTTTCAACTGCTTTTAAATCATCAATTTCACTTTTAGAACTTAACGACTTAATGCTGTAGAAAACAGAAATTGAGAACAATACAATCATTGCAAACCACATCGGTACGTGGAAATACAAATTGCGGATTGATTCATTTAAAATAGGCAAACGGGGCACGCCAAGTAACAAACCTGCAATTGCAGTATAAATTACCAGTACTGAACCTAAAATTTTCCACCAAGTTTTATTCATATGTATTTATTTTTGAATTAGTGAATGATTGAATTAATGAATGTTGTATTCCCATTCTCTCATTCAAAATTCACTCATTCTATCATTCTCTCATTTATATTCCCACTCTCTCATTCACTAATTCTCTCATTCACTAATTTTTTAGTCTCTCCAAAGGTAAGGAAATAGCAATAATGAAGTGGCAACTGTAAGCACATTCACAACGAGAAGCATCCCTATTTCATCATAGCTATTCTCCCATGGCAAGCCATCGACAGCATTTTTAGCTAATTTTATTAGAAGGATCAATACCGGAATAATAATAGGAAAACTTAAAATTGCCATCAGCATTCCCCCATTGCCAGCTTTACTTGCAATCGCCGACACCATGGTGAAAACCGTTGAAAAGCTGATGCTTCCCAGTACGACAGCAACATAGTAGAGCAATAAATCGGGAGGTGTAAATGAATCAAAAACCAGTGTATAAAAACCCAATGCAATGGTGGTTAATACCAGCATCAATATGATATTATAAACTGTTTTAGAAATTAATACCGCAGCTGGACTAGCCAGGATATAACTGTATAATTGTTGTCCTTTGGTTTCCTGGAGAAAACTTTTAGAAACGCCATTGATTGATGCAAAAAGTAGGATTATCCAAAAAAGAGCATTCCAGGCAAGTTTATCGCTTAAACTGACAAAAGATAAATAGCAGGTAAAAATAGTAGAAACCACATATAACAATACACCATTGATGGTATATTTGGAGCGCCACTCTAACAGTACTTCCTTGTGGATTAAATATTTAACCTCTTTGGCCAGTTGCATAACCGCAAAGATACTTTTATTGATAAATATTGCGAGGGTAATTTGTTGGATTGTTGTAATATTGTTTGGAATTTTGGCCTTTGTTATGGTTGCCACGGAAACAAAGAATACACTTAAAAATATTCTTTTAATTCCGTCAGCTCAGTGTTTTTCGTGGCAAAAAACTGTAACATTGTTTAAAAATTAGTCAAAAAAGATTAGCCACGGAAACACAGAATACACGGAAAATTAATTTATTTCATTCCGTGACCTCCGTGCTTCCGTGGCAAAAAATTATGAAATACGCATCGACTATTGAATCGCCAATTGGCAAGTTAACCATCTTAGCTGATGATGAGTTCGTATGCGCAATCACTTTTTCAGAAGAAAACATTGATGGATTAAGCGAAAATGAATTAACTAAAAACGCTGCACAGCAATTAGAGACTTATTTTCGTGGAGATCTAAAAGATTTCGATTTTCCCATTAATCAAAAAGGCACTGAATTTCAACAAGGCGTTTGGCAGAATTTATTGAGCATTCCTTTTGGCGAAACCATTTCATACGCGAAATTTTCGGCACATCACCCTTTGGCGATCAGAGCCATTGCCGCAGCCAATGGAAAAAACAACATAGCGATAGTGGTTCCTTGCCATAGAGTAATTGGCAGCAACGGAAAACTGGTAGGCTATGCTGGTGGTTTATGGAGAAAACAGTGGCTATTACAACACGAACGCGAGATTTCACAGCAAGGACAAACAGCATTAAAATTTTAACATGAATACATTAGATCAAGCCGATACCAAAAATTATTTAAAAGCAATTCGTTTAATCAATATCGAAGATGGCAAATGCAGTTTCGAGATTGGAAAAATACCTGTGCTGCAACACATCAATGCCAGCCATTTTTTCGCAAAAAATGATGTTGCGCTACAGCATAGCCCACATCCGGCACCTCGAAGACAGTATGTGATTACAATAAAGGGTAAACTTAAATTTTCAGTTACCAATGGAGAGAGTTTTATCATTGAGCCGGGAATAATTTTAATAGCCGCAGATACATTAGGCGATGGCCATAGCTGGGAAATTTTAGATGGTAATGAATGGGAACGGATTTACATTCCTTTGGCAGATGAAGCTGAAGATTATTTTACTGCCCATTAATTTACTTTTTGGCAACACCAATTACGATATAATGCCAGCTGCATGGTATAAATCTCTCAATAAATGAATCAATTTTTCCGAGGATATTTCGCTGTTTTTCAGTTCTTCCCAGGCAACCAAAAAAACCAACTGTGGTGTATTGAACCTGTTTAAAATCAGAAAACACAGTTTTTAATTCATCAAGGTGCAGGTAATTCCAGTTTTTGGTTCCAAAATGCTTTCTTAGAAATGCGTGGCACCTGGTTGCTTTTAAATTTTCAGCGAAAACCAGCGTTCCTCCAGGTTTTAATGTCCTATAAATTTGTTTAATGGTTTTGGCTTTATATGCATTGCTGCCATAAAACCCAGCTATTCCGCCAACAATTGATTTAAAAGCCACTACGTCGAAATAGTTTTCGTAAGGAATGTTTGTTGCGTCAACAGCTTCGTAGCGAATGCGGTCTTTACATTCATATTTCGAATGTATTTTCAAAGCAGCTGCTCCTGGCAATTTTAAATCAGAACATATTACGGTATTAAAATGTCTTGCCATCCAAAGCGACAAGCCGCCATTGCTGGCGCCAAGCTCCAAACATACCTTATCTCTCGTTTCAATCTTAATATGCCTCTCCCAATATGGAATAGCTTTAAACCAATTCGTAATGTCCCAGCCGATTAAATCTTTTTTTTCGTCAAAAGTCATGGGTAAATTTTGCTTACCCTAATTTAATCAGCTAGTCAACAATATCTTACCATAAAGTCAAAACTGTATCTCAATTGTGAAAAAAGCAGCATAAATTTTACACTGTTTAGAACCACAAATTGCAATAATGCGTAAGTAACATCAAAACCTACCGATGTTATGAAAACAATATGCTCAATATTTTTAATCTTGCTTACCTATTTACCAATAGAGAAAAATACTCCTGTAGCTAAACTCGACTTGAAAAAATACTCCGGCACCTGGTATTCACTATACTCCATTCCAACAATTTTCGATAAAGGAAGTAGAGAAACCACGACAAAATATACGCTGAATAAGGAAGGTTATTATAACGTATTAACTACCTATAAGAAACCTAACGATGAGAAGGTTTATTCAAGAAATTCAAAAATGTTTCCATCGGAAGAGGGAAATAATGGAGAGTTACAAGCTCAATTTGTATGGCCAATAAAGATAGATTATTGGATTATTGAACTGGCGGATGATTATTCTTATGTAGTTGTTGGCCATCCGGATCATAAGTTTTTGTTCATCATGAGCCGTAATCAAACCATGCCGAAAAAAACTCATGATGAAATTGTGGCCCGTTGTAAGGCCAAAGGTTATGAAGTGAATAAGCTTACTTCACAATTTAAAGACTAGTATTCTGGACTACGATTTTTTCGCCTCGTTTAGTGCTGAACAGCATAAAAATTACACCAACTAAGAGTACAATCCATCCCCATTGGAAATGAACAACTTTGCCTATTAGCTTATTCGCGAAGCCATATTTGGTATAATTATTTGCTGTAAAATAAACTGCCCCAACCGCTAAAACATACCAGATTGCCATTACAAAACTCATGAAACGAAATGCTCCGGCTTTTCTGATAAAAAGTATCAAAACAGAAAGTGCAAGAATCGCGTAAGTAATTATAAACAAACGAGCATCAGACTGATACAAGTTCCAGTTGCCTTTTATAGGCACTTTTAACATCGGGCAGAAACTTGCAATAACGCATAATAAAATGCCTAACCAAGCCCTGAATTTATTTAGTATTAACATTTTTGTTTTTGTTTTTTAGTTGGTTGATTAGTTGTTTAGTTGTTTAGTTGTTTAGTTGTTTAGTTGTTTAGTTGTTTAGTTGTTTAGTTGTTTAGTGTAAACAAAAATTGACTAACTTGTTTGGCTTATTTTTTCAACCTTCAACCTTCAACCTTCAACCTTCAACCTTCAACCTTCAACCTTCAACCTTCAACCTTCAACCTTCAACCTTCAACCTTCAACCTACTGTCCCTCAATAATCCCCATCTTCTCTGCAAAGTGTGCACAGTAATCGCGTAAATCTTCAACAATCAAAGTTTCATTTGTAGCCTTTAAAAAACTATCGCCCATGGTTTGCAAAGTTTCGTAGAAGAAACGTTTCATTTCATCAACAGGCATATCCTTTGTCCAAAGGTCTATTTTCAAAGTGTTTTTATAGTTATGATCCCAAACCGATAAAAACATGGCCTTTGCCGGCACTTTATCAGCGTTTCCTGAATCTGTACTTTCCCAAAGAATGTTATCGGGATTGTTGGCCTCATCTAATTCTACTGTTAGTTTTATTTCTGCTGTCTTCATTTTTTTTTAGAATTGATTACACCGATAAAAGGATTACACAGATTATCGGTTTATCTTTACGGGTGCAAAGATGATTAAATTTTAGCGATTCCGCAGATTGAATAGTCTGCAGCGTTTAATGATTACAAATATTTTACGTTAGTTTTTGAATGATTAAGATCAGTATTGCTGTAAATAGAATAAAAACAGATTCAACAATCCAGATCCTTTTCAAATCTTTTAGCGTAAAACGAAAAATCAAATCGGTAACAAAGGTGACCAGAATCAGGCAACCTAATATCAGCAGGTAAAAACCGCTCATATCTACCTGCCGTGGTGCTGTATCCTTTTCACTTAAAATATTAAATGCCGCTAAACCTAAACCTATAGCACCAATAATATTCAAAGGTGTAATCCTCAATTTCATTACTTTTTCTTATCGAAACGTTTACCTTTTTTAAAACTTTTGATTTCTTTTCCCGCTTTTGCCTTCGCTTTCTCTCTAGCCTTCTTATCAATCGCTGCAGCATGTTTTTTCTCGTGGAAAGCGCCTTTAAAATCAGGATCTTCCTTGCGTTTTTGCATATCAATTTCCCTTGCGATATGTTGGCGTTCCTCGTAAGGTGTTTCTTCAACATACACACCTTCAGGAATTTCAGCAACAGGAATATACTGGCGGATCAATTTTTCAATTTTGCGGATGTAATATTTCTCCGCATCGGTAGCAAAAGTAATCGCATCTCCTTTGGCAAAGGCTCTACCTGTACGTCCAATTCTGTGTACGTAATCTTCGATAATTATCGGCACATCAAAATTAATCACATGACTCACATCACTCACATCAATGCCCCTACTGGCCACATCCGTAGCTACCAAAACCCTAATATTGCCTTCTTTAAAACTATTAATCGAATTAATCCGGGTATTTTGCCCTTTGTTGGCATGTATTACGCGAACATTATCAGCACCATATCTTCGCTCAATAAAACTGAAAATATTATCAGCAACTGTTTTCGTTTTGCAAAAAATAATCAGACGGTTAAAAGTCTCATCATTTTTTAGCAAATGCTGCAATAAGTTAATTTTGGTTTTAAAATTCGGAACGTAATATAAAGTTTGCGTTACGTTTGCCGCTGGTGTAGCTTGTGCCGATGCCTCAATTACCAGTGGATTGTTCAGAAAATCTCCTGCAATTTTTTGAACTAAATCGCTCATGGTTGCAGAGAACAATAAGTTTTGACGCTTACGTGGAACGATTTCTAAGATCCGGTGAATGGAGCCAATAAAGCCCATATCCATCATCTTATCGGCCTCATCTAACACCAAAAATTTTAAACTTTGCGTATTGATATCTCCTGCCAAATATAAATCAAGGAATCTTCCCGGTGTGGCAATTAGAATATCTACGCCTTTGGCAATTTGTTCTTTCTGCGTTTTCGGACCAATTCCGCCGAAAATAACCAGCGAACGTAAATCTGTGTAAACGGAAAATAACTTCACCTGCTCGGCAATCTGCATCGCTAACTCTCGTGTAGGCGATAAAATCAAAGCCCTCGGATTTTCGCCCTGAGCGTATTTCAGTTGCATTAAAATTGGCAAAACAAAAGCGGCAGTTTTACCGGTTCCGGTTTCAGCTATACCAAAAATATCCTGTCCCGATAAAACCGGTGCAATTGCTTTTTCCTGTATAGGTGTGGCAACGGTATAACCTGCATCGGCAACTGCATTTAAAATTTGCCTGTTTAACTTAAATTCTTCGAACGATTTTGCCATAGCGCACAAAGATAGGTTTTTTAAGCCGAAAGGCTTAAATTAGTCTGAAGTTCGGAGTCTGAAGTCGCGAGTCTGAAATATAAAGACGAACACTTTAAAGTGTTTTAAGGGTAAAGCAATTCCAGTGATTCTTTGGCTTCGATAGTCCTGCTACCGTTCCAATCTTTTTGCGATTGTTTGTGCAAGCATCGTGAAGACCTGCCCCAAAAAGTATTTCCACTTTATCAGGTTTATTTAACTCAAAACAGCAACATCAAACCTAATCCGCACCTTTCATCCGCCCAATCTCGTTACTTTATACTTTCTACTTTTTACTTTCGCCTTTTTACTTTCCACTTTTTACTTTCCACTTTCTACTAAAACACTACCTTTGAAACCATGAATTCTTACCTGATAAAAGCCGCCACAATTGTAAACGAAGGACAAAAAATTGTGGCAGATGTATTAATTGAAGATGGATTTATTGCAAAAATCGGTCATAATCTTTCTGCTGCAGGTGCAACGGAAATTAATGCCGAGGGCCAATATCTTTTACCAGGAATGATTGATGACCAGGTTCATTTCCGTGAGCCGGGTTTAACACATAAGGCCGATATTTTCACCGAAAGCATGGCTGCAGTTGCGGGCGGAATAACATCTTTTATGGAAATGCCAAACACTGTTCCGAATACTTTAACGCAAGATTTACTGGCCGATAAATACGCCATTGCCGCAGAAACTTCGTTAGCCAACTATTCCTTTTACATGGGCGCCAGCAATGATAATATTGAAGAAGTTTTAAAAACGGACGCCAGAAATGTTTGCGGCATTAAGGTTTTCATGGGTTCATCAACCGGGAATATGCTGGTTGATAATGAAAAAACTTTAGAGAACATTTTCAGCAAGGCACCCATTTTGGTGGCTACACACTGTGAAGATGAGGCAACTATCCGTCATAACCTGGCAGAATTTAAAGCTAAATACGGCGATGATTTAACCATCGACATGCATCCGCTCATCCGCAGTGCTGAGGCTTGTTATAAATCTTCATCGCTAGCCGTTGAATTGGCAAAAACATACCAGACACGTTTACATATTTTACATATTTCCACGGCTAAAGAGATTGCTTTATTTGATAATACCATCGCATTAAAAGATAAAAAAATTACCGCCGAAGCCTGCGTTCATCACCTTTGGTTTAATGATCAAGATTATGCCACAAAGGGAAATTTTATAAAATGGAACCCTGCGGTTAAAACAGAGGCAGACCAAAATGGAGTATTAGCTGGTGTTTTGAGTGATCACATCGATGTTATTGCTACTGACCATGCACCACATACTTTAGAAGAAAAAAACCAACCTTATGCACAGGCTCCATCGGGTGGCCCGTTGGTTCAACATGCTTTGCCTGCTTTATTGGAAATGCATTTGCAAGGCAAAATTTCTTTAGAAAAAATTGTGGAAAAAACAGCCCATAATCTGGCCATTTGCTTTGATATCGAAAAACGTGGTTTCATCCGTGAAGGTTATTGGGCAGATTTGGTTTTGGTTGATTTGAAAGACTCGTGGAAAGTTACCAAGCTCAACAATTTTTACAAATGTGGCTGGAGTCCTTTTGATGGTGATACTTTTCAAGCCAGCATTACACACACTTTCGTATCAGGAAATTTAGCCTATCAAAAAGGCAAATTCACTACCGACCAGATTGGTAAGCGCCTAACTTTTGCCAGATAGATTTGTTATATTTGTTTATTAAGCAATATCAAAATGGAAACTTTAATCGCACATCCTAAAAACGAAGAACAAGCTACTGCTCTGAAAGCAGTGATGAAAGTTTTAAAAATTGATTTTGAAACTGAAGAAAGCCCTTATAATCCCGAGTTTGTAAATAAAGTTTTACAAGGAGTAAATGCCAGAAAATCTGGCAAGTCGGGAAAAATTATCGATACTAAAACTATGTGGAAATAATCTTCTAGTCTTACCCTATTTTATTGCATCCCAATTAATCTAGCTATTGGTATGCAAATAGAATTACATGAACAGGCAATTGTTGACTTTGAATTCTGGAAGAAATCAGGCAATTCAAAAAAAGATTGAACAATTAATCCTAGCCATTCAAGAAAATCCTTACACGGGCATTGGTAAACCAGAACAATTGAGATATAACCTGTCAGGTCAATGGTCAAGAAGAATAAATGAAGAACATAGAATTATATACGATGTAATAAACAATGTTTTAAATATTTATTCTTTAAGAGGTCATTACAAATAGTAAATGATAAACCATTCAATATTAAAAAAAACAATCATTGTAGTCAGTACATCCATTCTGATTTTCATTTTCGGGCTCTTCCCTGCATACGTCCAGAAATATTATTCAACAGGCATCTATCCATACATATCTTCTTCATTGAGGTTTATCTCAACAATTTTTCCTTTTGCTATCGGCGATATCGTTTACGCTTTGATAATCGGGTTTATCCTTTACAAGATCATCAAGTTTGTTAAAAGGAGAAAAGACTTAGTTAGAGCGCACAGAGTTATCGTTCCGCTTCAAATTTTAAACTTTTGTTTAATTCTTTACATCATCTTCAAATTGGTTTGGGGTTTAAATTACAGCAGACCAAGTATAAGTGATGAATTAGGAATCGGAAACGAAAAATATAGCGTAAAAGAATTGGTTTTATTAGGTGATTATTTTGTCAATAAAACGAATAACTTAAAACTGAAACAAACTAAAGTCCCAACATATTCCATTAGTGATCTAGAGACGAATTCAGCAAAGGCTTACAATTTGATGGAGAAACAAAATTCATTATTTCGTTATCAAAACCTATGTTTAAAATCAGTTTTAAACTCCTGGATAATAAGCAAAATTGGAATTGAGGGCTATTATGCGCCATTAACAGGCGAGGCAAATATGAATATGAATCTTCCTGATTTTGTAAAACCTTACGTTTCCTGCCATGAAATTGCGCACCAATTGGGTATTGCCTACGAAGACGAAGCTAACCTTTTGGGTTATTTAACGGCAAGCAATAGCCCTGATATAAATTATCAATATTCTGCCAATTACGAGATGTTGAGGTATATTCTGTTCGAAATCAGGATGAAATCTCCCGATGACTACAAGCTTCTTCATGATAAATTATCCGCTGGTGTGTTAGCTGATTTTAAAGCCGAAAAAGAGTTCTGGAGAAAATATAACGGCGACATGTTCGGCTATATGGATGCCGCTTTTGACAGTTTTTTAAAACTCAATAACCAGAAAAAAGGAATCAACAGCTATCAAGATATTGTAATTTGGCTGTGGAATATACATAGGAATGAGTTGAAAGTTGAAGGTTGAAAGTTAAAGGTTGAAAGTTGAAAGTTTAAGGTTAAAGTTTGGGTCTCCAAACCTGTAACCTGTAACCCGCAACACGCTACCCATGTATCGCCTCTTTCTTTCCAAAACTTTGGATCAACTCGCCCTCAAACTCCAACCATTCTTTCCAGCGTTTTTCTACATCAACATCAACAGCATATTTACGGGCAAAATTCAAAAATGTTGTATAGTGACCAGCCTCAGATACCATTAACTCATGATAAAACTTAGCCAATTCTTCATCCTTAATGTTTAAAGAAAGTACACGGAAACGTTCGCAACTTCTGGCTTCGATCATTGCAGCGAACAATAACCTATCAATAAATGCCTGGTTTCTGCTTCCGTCTTTTTTGCTAAACTTTACTAAACGACCCACATAATCATCCTTACGCTCTCGGCTAAGCGTATATCCGCGTTGCTTAATGATTTCAATTACCATCTGAAAATGCTGCATTTCTTCAATCGCGATAGCTGTTAATTCATCCACTAAATCCTGATGTTCAGAATTTTGTGTAATTAAAGTAATGGCGTTCGAGGCTGCTTTTTGTTCACACCAGGCATGGTCAGACAAAATTTCCTCTAAATTCGATTCTGCAATATTTGCCCAACGGGGGTCTGTCAATAATTTTAATCCTAACATGTGGTGGTGTACTTGAGCTGCAAAATTAAGAATTTCCTGCAGATCAACGGAGATTTAAAAACCACTGATTGAAATGGAATTTTATCCTTAATTAAATCTGCGCTCATCTGCGAACCTTATTTGCTCAAATCTGCGAAAAATGAATTCACCCCAAATAAAAAACCTTTATTTTGCACAAATTTTAAACCATGAGTACAAAAAGATTATTGATTATTGGGTTAGTTTGGCCTGAGCCCACCTCTTCGGCTGCAGGAACAAGGATGATTCAATTAATTGATTTATTTTTGCGCAGTGGTTATGAAATCACTTTTGCCTCTGCAGCTTCAAAAAGTGATTTTAGTTATGATTTCTCTGGCATTGCTGTTACCGAACAAGAAATAAAACTCAACGACGGAAGCTTTAATTCATTTTTAAAAGAATTGAACCCAACAATGGTAATGTTCGATCGATTCATGGTGGAGGAACAATACGGATGGCGGGTACAGCAGGAATGTCCGGATGCACTTAAAATTTTAGATACCGAAGATTTACATTGCCTGCGAAATGCCCGTCAGCAAAGTGATAAAAAACAAACAGAAATTGATTTATTTTCTGACACCGCCAAACGAGAAATTGCTTCCATTTTACGTTGCGACCTTTCATTAATCATCTCGGAAGTGGAAATGAAAATCCTGGAAGAGACCTTTAAAATCGATTCCTCGTTGCTTTATTACCTCCCATTTCTGGAAAATGAAATTACCGCAGATAATGTTAAAAGCTGGAATTTGTTCGAAGACCGGGCAGATTTTGTTTTCATCGGAAATTTCCTCCACGAACCGAACTGGAATACTGTTCAGGTTTTAAAAACTAAAATCTGGCCAGCATTAAGGAAGAAATTGCCTGGTGTAAGCATGAATATTTATGGCGCTTACCCCTCACAAAAAGTTCTGCAATTGGAGAATAAAAACGAAAGATTTTTTATCCGCGGAAGAGCGGCTGATGCTCAGGAGACAATTTCAAAGCACCGGATTTTGCTTGCTCCGATCCAATTTGGAGCCGGTGTAAAAGGAAAATTTATTGATGCGATGCAGGTTGGTACGCCATCGGTCACTACATCTGTAGGTGCAGAAGCGATGAAAGGTTCGTTAGATTGGAATGGATTTATTGAAGATGATTTGGATGATTTTATTCAGAAAGCAGTTTTGTTGTACAATGATAAAGCTGCCTGGATATCAGCGCAACAAAATGGAGTGAAAATTATTAATGAGCGCTATTCTGCTTCGCATTTTGCTGATAAATTTATTACCCTAATTGAAAAATTGGATTTAACTTCACATCGCAAGCAGAATTTTATTGGCCAGATTTTGAATCATCATACGGTTCAAAGTACAAAGTATATGTCGTTGTGGATTGAGGAGAAAAATAAGAGGTAGTCCGAGGTCTTTAGGCTGAAGTCCGAAGATATAGTTCGCGTTAAGAATTTTTTTTTATTTAATTAGGGTGTTCGTCACCCTGAATTTATTTCAAGGCTTTTCATACAAAAAAGATGCTGAAATAAATTCAGCGACGATGAGGTTAAGATAAAATTCTTAAAACATGATTTGAATGGTTAGAGTGGTTTTCTTCCCTAAAAGCCGCTGTCTTTGTTTATAAACCTGATGGAAACGGCAGCCCGCTCCCGATATTTTCAATCGGGAGCGGCTATAGTGTACAGCAGGGCTACAGCTTCCTAAGGAATACCGAACCAATCATTTCCAACTAAAATTCTTGAATCATAAGATGAATTAAGGTTTTTAAGCTATTTTTTTTTAGAATTTGAACCTAGGAACTTTCAGACTTTCTTTACAACATTAAAACATTTCAACCTTAAAACATTGCAACAATCTCCGTAAATTCGCCCCATGGCAAAAATATCAATTAACCTTGCTACAGGTTCGTTTCAAAAGGAAGAAATTATAGTTGGAATAGATTTAGGTACCACAAATAGTCTGGTGGCTTTCATTAATCCTGATAAAAATCCACAAGTAATTAACGATTCTGGCAAAGGAATTTTGGTGCCATCGGTGGTGTATTTCAACAGTCAAAATGAAACCGTTGTAGGTAACGAGGCGAAAGAATTTTTAACTACCGACCCATCAAATACCATATTTTCTGTAAAAAGATTATTAGGTCGTTCTTACAAAGATGTGGCAGAACATAAAGATATTTTCTCTTACAAAATTATTGATGATGATTCGGATTCACTGGTAAAAATCCAAGCAGGAAACCGTTTTTATACCCCAATCGAGTTATCGGCAGAGATTTTAAAGGAACTTAAAGCAAGAGCGGAACATGCTTTGAAAACTCCGGTAAACAGGGCGGTGATTACTGTTCCGGCCTATTTTAACGATAGCCAACGCCAGGCAACACGTGATGCGGGTAAACTCGCTGGCCTGGATGTGATGCGTATTGTAAACGAACCTACAGCTGCAAGTTTGGCTTACGGAATTGGTTTAGATCCATCGCAGCAAAAAACCATTGCAGTTTACGATTTGGGCGGAGGAACTTTCGATGTTTCTATCCTGCAAATTCAAAATGGAATTTTTGAAGTTTTGGCAACTAATGGAAATACTTATTTAGGTGGCGATGATTTCGACAGGGCGATTTTAAATCACTGGATTGAAAAAAACAACTTAGATATTAAGGCTTTAGCTGAAGATACTATTTTGATGCAAACGCTGCGTTTGCAGGCAGAAGCCGCTAAGAAAGCATTATCTACCCAAAATTTATACAACGAAAAAGTTGGCGAAATCTGGTGTACTTTAGATAAACAGACTTTCGAACAATTGATTTCTACAAAAGTTGAAGAAACCATCACGGCGTGTAAAAATGCTTTGAAAGATGCCGATTTAACTGCTGCTGATATTGATGAAGTGATTTTGGTTGGTGGTTCTACCCGTACGCCATTTGTGAAACAAGCTGTAGAAAATTTCTTTGGCAAAAAACCTCAGGATAATATCAATCCTGATGAAGTTGTAGCTTTAGGCGCAGCCATTCAGGCTGATGTGTTGGCTGGAAATCGTTCTGATATCTTGCTATTGGACGTTACTCCACTATCACTCGGTATTGAAACCATGGGTGGTTTAATGGATGTCATTATCGCCCGTAACAGCAAAGTTCCAACTAAAGCCGGACGCCAATATACCACTTCTGTTGATGGACAAGTGAACATGAAAATTTCGGTTTATCAAGGCGAACGCGATTTGGTGAAAGAGAACCGCAAATTGGCTGAATTTGATTTGAAAGGAATCCCGGCGATGCCTGCGGGTTTACCGAAAGTAGATATTAATTTTTTGCTCAACGCCGATGGAATTTTAACTGTTCAGGCGATTGAATTACGTTCTGGAGTGAAACAGGAAATTGAAATTACACCAAGCTATGGCTTGAGCGATGATACTGTGGAGAAAATGCTGTTGGATAGCATTGAACACGCACAAAGTGATGTAGAACAAAGGATGCTGATTGAAGCCCGTAGTGAGGGCGAGCAACTGCTTTACACAGCCGAACGTTTCATTGAAAAACATTCAGAGCACTTAACTTCAGAAGAAATTTCTGAAACTAAAGTTCATATTGAGGCTTTGAAAACAGCTTTAGCATCACAAGAAAAAGATACAATTTTGAAAAAAGCCGATGAGCTGAACGAATTTACCCGTCCGTTTGCAGAGCGTGTGATGGATGCCGCAATCTCTACCGCGATGAAGGGGAAGAAGATAGATTAGTTTAGAGGTCAGCAGTCTGAAGTCTGATGATATTATCTGCTAACGCATTTTAACGTCATCACCTTTTATGTCTCGTTTCAAATTTGATTTATTTATGGAAAAATGTGGATATATTCATCACTCCATAAAATCTAACATGAAAAGTTTATATTCTGTTATGCTCTTATTATTTCTCTTGGCAAGCTGCCAAACAAAAGAAGATAAGGATAAGGAGGAAGAAAATATTATAATTGCACTTCTCCCTACGCTAATTGACACAGCCTGCATGGATTTGAGGGTCTATGAATTTCGACCACCTGTACCTAAATCAATTTATGATAAAAATCATAAGTTCATCAGATTTGATTCTTCCGATTTAGCAAAGGATTCAATTATTTTTAAAAAAAGACTGGATTCTTTAGATAAGGACACGAGTACCCTATACGTGGAGTTTAATCCTGTTTTAGAAGATGTTAATGAAAAATATAAAAAGGAATTATTTACTCATTTTAAAATCAAAAATGAAAAGGGAGAGCGACGAAATGAGTCGCTAACAATTCTCCATCAAAACTTCAGGACAAAAAAGAAATTCAGACTTCGAAATTCATTAAAAATGCCTAAAATAAATAAGGATGATGGCGTTTTCAGCAAATATGGTTCAAGCTTTTCTGGTTCGTTCGCTATCTCAAGGATTTATTTTGATAAAAAAAGAAATTTTGGCGTTTTAACTGCTGCTTATTATTGTGGCAGTAGATGTGGGGAAGGATTTACAATTTTCATCAAAAAAAGGAATGAAAAATGGATAATTGATCAAATTCAAGATACCTGGATTGCTTAACAAGTTTTGATTTTACTTTCTTACCATACATCAAAAATTCGCTGCTCCTATCCTATTAACTTTGTTTAACAAATTTTAGCAATATGGAATTAGGTATCGGCATGTTCGGCGATTTGCAAATAAATGCAAAAGGAGAAATTCAACCCGCACAACAAAGGCTTCAGGAAATTATAGAAGAAATTAAATTAATGGATGAAGTAGGATTAGATTTCTACGGCATTGGCGAACACCACCGTCCAGACTATGCCGTTTCGAGTCCTGAAATTATTTTAGCTGCAGCAGCAACAGTTACCAAAAACATTAAATTAAGCAGTGCGGTATCGGTTTTAAGTTCTTCAGACCCTGTAAAACTTTACCAAAATTTTGCTACCGTAGATTTAATTTCGAACGGCAGAGCAGAGCTAATGGCTGGTCGGGGAAGTTTCATCGAATCATTTCCATTATTCGGTTATAATCTTCAGGATTACGACGAGCTTTATGAAGAGAAATTAGAACTGCTTTTAAAAATAAACGCAGCGCCAAAAATAACCTGGAAAGGAAAATTCCGTCCTGAATTGGCGAATCAGGAGATTTTACCACGAGCAGTTAATGATAACTTAAAAATCTGGGTGGCCGTTGGCGGAACACCAGAATCAGTTGAACGTGCTGGCAGATTAGGTTTGCCGGTAATGTTTGCTATCATCGGTGGACAGCCGATACAATTTAAGCCATTATTCGATTACTACAAAAAAGTATATCAGGCTTATGGCCATAATATGGATAAATTTGAAGTTGGTGTACACATGCATTCGTTATTTGGCGATAATAGCCAGGAGGTTTCTGATTATTACTTCCCCTTATATTCTGCACAAATGAATAGAATTGGCAAAACTCGTGGATGGCCACCATTTCAAAGAAGCCAATTTGAGGCCGGAAGAGGAAGCAATGGTGCTTTAATTATTGGCGACGCTAATGAATCAATTGATAAGATTTTGGCCATGAAGGAAAGCTTTGGTTTAACGCGTTTTTCAGCACACATGGATGTTGGTGGCCCATCTCATGCAGCCATGATGAAATCAATTGAAATCTTCGGGACACAGATTGCACCAAAAGTTAGAGAAGCTTTGAAGAAGTAAATTATGCTTTATCGTTTTTCAGTATTTGTAAAAAAGTATAAACATAACAACCAATACAAATAGCAGAAAGGCTTTCTAGTAGGGCAAAAATCGTCATAACTGATGTGAGAATAATTGCTCCTGGAAAAAAATTGAATATAAATGTAGCGGTAATCAAAAGGCAAAAAACAAAGCCCATGGTTGCCGCAAATTTTTTAGGTGCCAAATCTGTCAGTTTTGGGTTCAAATTCATCGCCTTCGAAATTTTCATTGCAAAAAACTTCAAAAAACTAAGCTTTCCATTCGTAAATGCCCTCATCCCAAAATCGAATGCCAAAAAAAATATTGCCCAATAGTTCGAAAATAAAATGCAGCAAACCGCAATTATTGCAACCATAAAAGCAATAATCCTAACTACATTTTCATTAATTCTCTCTACCGAAATTGGACAAGATAAATCCATAAAGTGTTTTTTTTAATTCGAATTTACGAAATTTAGATTTTCTAAGTCATCATACATCGATTTTATCTCAATTGGAAAGTCAATTTAATATTAGGAATCTTTACACGCCCATACAGCCAACCGTTAAACAAATGGCCGATGCTGTAAATTACAATGAGATTCTTCCCGATATCCAGCTTCAACCGTACATTTATTGCTTTTGGGAATTAGAAACAAATCAACCGTTAGCGGAGCAATTTAATTATAGAGTTGTGGCCGATGGATGTATTGATATTTTTTTCGACTTAAATAATCCTGATGAAAGTTTTGTAATGGGCTTTTGCAAAAAATATACAGAGTTTGAGTTAGAGAATGTGTTTCATTATATTGGTATAAGATTTTTACCAACGATGTTCCCGGCGCTTTTTAACATCAACGCTAAAGATTTAAGTAATCATGCTCAAAATCTAGATGCTGTTGCACCATCAATTTCTAAGTTTATTTCTGATAATTTTTCCAATGAATTAGACAAATCTCAAAGAGCTCATTTGTTGAATACTTTTTTTAAAAATTACATCAATCAACATTCTTTTAATTATGATAACAGGGTACAGAATGCCATAAATATCATATTAAAAAATTTCGGTGTGTTGAATATCGAAAAAGATTTAGATGTTGGGTTAAGCTCCAGGCAACTCCGTAGATTATTCGAATTTTATATCGGCGATAGCCAGAAAACGTTTAGCCAGGTGGTTCGTTTTCAAAACATCTTAAAGGCGAAACCATCCATCCAAAGTTTAAAATCGAATAAGTTATTTTTGGAGCAAGGCTACTACGACCAGGCTCATTTTATCAAAAATTTTAAAAATTTCTATGGTGTAACGCCAAATCATGCATTCCGAAAATAAGTTTGTCCGTTTTTTACAATCTTAGTGCTTTCATTTTCATCAACTTTGATTTAAATAATTAAGAGGATGAAAAATAGAATTTTAACTCTTTTAATACTATTGTTCTTATGTGGCAATGTATTTTCGCAAAACAAGTTAAATATAAAAAAGCAGCACACCATGAAACTAAATGCAGGAATTGTAACAGATAAAATAGCCGAAAGCAAGGCTTTTTATACTAAAGTTTTAAATTTTGGAATCACTTTCGAAAACGAGTTTTATTTGCTTTTGCACACGCCAGATAAAAGCTCTGAAATTAGTTTTCTTTTGCCTAATCACCCAAGTCAGCAATCATTTTTTCATAAGCCGTTTCTTGGTAAGGGAATGTATTTAACCATTGAGGTTGATAACGTTGATGAGATATATGAGCGCATAAAAAAGCAAAATATTTCCATCAAAATTGAGATTAGAAACGAACCTTGGGGCGATAGACATTTTGCCATTGAAGACCCAAATGGAGTTGGAATTGATATCGTTACTTATGCTCCACAAGATGAAAAATAATTTCACATCTAAAAGTAAGCGATAATTTTTCACTAACCTTGTAAAATTCATTCCTATATTTATTAAATAAGTTACGCACCAAAAATATAGAATGGATAATTCCGAAAGATTAAATTTACTATTAGTTAAGCTCGAAAATTTATTACTTAGGCAACAAGGTTTTGAGGCAGAAATTGAGGCGCTAAAACAGGAAGTGAAGGCCATGCAATCGCCGGGCTTTACGCCTACAAAACCCGTGCAGGCACCTGAACCCGCTATTGTGCCGCCGCCAAGAAATACACCTCCCAGCACTATAAGTCAACAATCTGCAACACCGCAGCCAGTTCCGGCCTCATTTCCACCGCCTTCAAATCAACCGCAAAGTAACTTTTCCGATCGGTTTAAGCGTGAAAACATGGTTAAATCTGACTTTGAAAAATTCATTGGCGAGAACCTAATTAGTAAAATTGGTATACTGATTCTAATTTTAGGTGTAGCAATTGGTGCAAAATATGCCATCGACCATGACATGATCAGCCCACTAACACGGATAATTTTAGGTTACGCAGTTGGTGCAGGTTTAATGGCGTTTGCCATTAGGCTGAAAGAAAAATATGAAAACTTTTCGGCGGTTTTAGTGAGTGGAGCAATAGCCATCATGTATTTTATTACTTATGCTGCTTATGATTTTTATGCACTGATTCCACAAGCTCTTGCCTTTTTGTTGATGGTGGTCTTCACTTCCTTCACTGTTGTGGCAGCAATAAAATACAACAAACAGGTTATTGCGCATATCGGTTTGGTTGGTGCATATGCCGTTCCATTTTTATTAAGCGATGGATCTGGTAAAGTTGGCGTGTTGTTCACCTACATGGCCATTATTAATGTTGGAATTCTGATTCTAAGCTTCAAAAAATATTGGAAGCCGCTATTTTATGCCTCTTTTGGCTTAACATGGATAATCTTTTTAGCCTGGAGGCTCGACCTCGGTAATGACAATAAGTTTTTCGCCTTATCATTGCTGTTTTCAACTCTATTCTTTGTCATATTTTATATTACGAACCTGGCTTATAAGCTAACCAAGAAAGAAATTTTTGGCTTTAGTGATGTGGTGATTATACTTTTAAACTCATTTGTTTATTATGGAATTGGTTATCTCATCCTATCGCAAAATAAAAACAGTGTTGAATTATTAGGTTTGTTTACGTTGGCCAACGCAGTAATTCATTTTATCGTAAGCTTAATTATCTATAAAAAGGAACTTGCCGATAGAAATTTATTCTACCTGATATTGGCAATGGTGATTACATTTATTACCATGGCCGTTCCTGTTCAACTAGATGGCGGCTGGGTAACCATCTTCTGGAGTGTAGAAGCTGCAGTATTATTTTACCTGGGTAGAGTGAAAGTGATCTTAATTTATGAGAAACTATCATTCCCTATTATATTTTTAGCGTTCATTAGTTTACTACAAGACTGGTTTACTTATAGCAACCTGCCCACTGCTAATGGGTCGATCAAGCCCATTATAAATGTAGGTTTCCTAACCGCTGCCATATTTATTGCTTGTTTCACCTGGATGTTCAGGGTAAATAAAAAGGAAAGCGAAAAACCGGCAGAATGGGTATGGATGCGCCAGATTTTAAACTACGCCATCCCATCAATATTACTCTTTGTAATCTATTTCACGTTTAGAATTGAGATTGAAAAACACTTCGGTAATCTGTTAGATACTACAAAGATTACAACAAAGGCGGGGAAATATGTTGATTACAATGTTCAGTATAATTACAATTATTATAGCCTTAAAAGTGCCTGGATTTATATCTATACGCTGTTTTTTGCATCTGCCTTAACACTGATAAATGTCAGAAAAATTAGAAACAAAGAACTAGCTGTTGCGAATTTATCCATCAATTTGCTTGTTATCTCTGTGTTTTTAACACTCGGCTTGCTGAATTTGAGTGATTTGAGAGATTCTTATCTGTTTAGTGAAAACAAGTATTTTACCGTTGGTGTCTTCAATATTGGCATCCGGTACATTTCAATTGCTTTTTTCGCACTGTTGATTGTTCAATGTTATCAATTGCAAAAATCAGCTTTATTAAAAAAAGACTTCAAAATAATGTTCGATTACTTGCTTTATATTTCCATACTATGGGTAATAAGTAGTGAATTAATTAATATACTTGAATTATCGCATTCAGAAGCCAGTTATAAACTCGGTTTGAGCATTTTATGGGGCTGTTATTCGTTATTTTTAATTGGCATGGGTTTGGCAAAGAACAAAAAACACCTCCGAATTGGCGCAATGGTTCTTTTTGGAATCACATTAATTAAGCTTTTCTTTTACGATATCTATTCACTAAGTACCATATCAAAAACAATCGTTTTCGTATCTCTGGGGGTATTATTGCTTATCATTTCATTTCTTTATAACAAGTACAAACATTTAATTATCGATGATGCTAAGAATGAAAATTAATATATTTCTATTATTGGTGCTCTCTGCAATTGTGGTAAAAGCACAAACCAATACTTTTAAATTTAAACGAAACCTAACCGGCATAACTGCTAAATGGCACAGTTTAAAATTGCCAGACCAATTGTACAAAAACGCAAATTCGGGTTTCGACGATTTAAGAATTTTCGGAATTTCAGGGAAAGATACCGTTGAAGTGCCCTACCTTTTAAAACAACGGGCCGACAAAGTGATTTCGAAAGAGGTCGATTTTAGACCCGTTAATGAGAGTGCAAACGCTGATGGCTACTATTTTACATTTGAATTAAATGATATCAGCATCATCAATCAGATAAACCTTTCGTTTAAGGAAACCAACTTCGATTGGAAGGTAACCCTGGAGGGTAGCAATGCCAATACCGAATGGTTTACTATTTTAAAGGATTATCGGATTTTATCGATAAAAAACAGTAATACCGATTATCAGTTTACCAGTCTTAGTTTTCCCGATTCGAAGTATAAGTACTATAGGCTGATGGTAAAAAGTTCCATCAAACCTGGATTATTAGAGGCTTTGATTAATAAAACCGACACGATAAAAGGCACATATCAAAACGTTAAATATAAATCCCTAAATTTAAAAAACAGTGTTGCTAACAAGGAAACCGTCGTGGTTTTGGGATTAGAAAATCCGCTTCCTGTTTCTTATTTAAAATTAAATGCGCAAAGTGATTTCGATTTTTATCGCCCGATAAAAATTGAATATGCAACTGATAGTTTTAAAACAGATAAAGGCACCCAATATAATTATGCCGATCTGTTCGAAGGAACGATTAGCTCACTGCAAAAATCAGAATATAACTTTGCCAACACCATTACCTCGCAAATAAAAATAACCATTCAAAACAACGACAACAAACCGCTACGTATAAACAACATTGAGTTAAAAGGAAATATTTTTGAATTAGTAGGCCGTTTTGATGACCCCAAATTAAACTATGCATTGTACTATGGCAATGATCAGGTTAATGCCCCAAGTTATGAAATTGATAAATTTGAAAACAAAATCCCAACTAATTTAACCGCTTTAACGATAGGGAAAGAAGAAAATAACCCTGCCTACGCAATCGTAACTGAAAAGCCGTTATTTGAAAATAAAGCCTGGCTATGGGTTTTAATGGCAGTGATTATTGCATTGTTGGGTTGGTTTTCATTTAAAATGTTGAGGAATTAAATTTCAAACAAATAAAAATGCATATGAAAAATATTTTTCTGCCCGCTGTAACCAGCGAAGTTATTGAACGGATCAACAAACTTACGCCATCTAGCCCCCAACTTTGGGGTAAAATGAATGTTTCACAAATGCTGGCGCATTGCAATGTAAGTTATGAACTGGTTTACGATGGTAAACATCCAAAGCCAAATATTTTTATGAAACTGGTAATGAAAGCTTTTGTAAAGAACATTGTGGTAAGCGAAAAACCTTATAAGAGAAATAGTCAAACAGCCCCATCATTTGTAATTACCGACGAAAAGCAATTTGCAATTGAGAAACAACGATTGATTGATTACTTAAACAAAACCTTGGAATTGGGCGAAAAACATTTCGATGGAAAAGAATCTCATTCGTTTGGAAAGCTAACAAAAACGGAATGGAACAATATGTTTTATAAACATTTAGATCATCACCTAAGCCAATTTGGTGCTTAAATAAAGGTATTCTAATCAAGAAAGAAGATTAAAAATCACTCAAAGATTTATTATCTTTAATTATGAAAAGATTAACGGTAATAATCGCGTTAATCATCCCTATTCTTTTTTGTACTTCCTGGGGTTTCTTTGCCCACCAAAGAATTAATAATCTAGCCATATTCACCTTGCCAAATGGTATGATTAGTTTCTACAAAAAGAATGTCAAATATATTACGGAACATGCAGTTGACCCTGATAAACGCAGATATGCTGATACGCTGGAAGCTCCACGGCATTATCTGGATGTAGAAAATTACGAAAAAAGCATAGATAGCATCCCTGAGAAGTGGAATGATGCACTAACAAAATACGGGCAAAAACATTTAAATGCCAATGGTATTGTTCCCTGGCAAATTCAACGCACCTACTTTAGTCTAGTAAAAGCATTCGCTAATCGCGATTCAATAAAAATTTTAAAATATTCTGCAGATTTAGGTCACTATATTGGCGATGCACATGTTCCATTGCATACCACCGCCAATCATAATGGCCAGTTAACCAACCAAGTGGGCATTCATGCCTTTTGGGAAAGCAGGTTACCTGAGCTTTTTTCTTCCCGCTACAATTTCATTGTCGGCAAAGCCATTTATATCGAAAATCCATTAAAAGAAGCCTGGAAAATCATAAAACACACTCATAGTTTGGTTGATACCGTTTTAACTTTAGAAGCCAAACTCGCCGCTTCATTCCCTACTGATAAAAAATTCAGTTTTTCAGAACGAAACAATACAGTTTTAAAGCAATATTCTCTTGCGTATTCGAAAGCCTATCATGATCAAATGAATAAAATGGTGGAACGACAAATGCGGTCGGCGATACTAAAAATCGGTTCATTTTGGTATTCTGCCTGGGTTGATGCAGGGCAACCAGAACTCAAAAACTTAATTAAAGTAGATTTAGCAGCCGAAGAAAAGAAGATACAGGAAGATATAGAAAAGAAGTATAAAAACGGTGTTGTGATTGGTCGAGAACTTTAGCCTATTAGAGAAATTCTTCTTAAATATATTACATTAAAAAAGCCGCACAATAACAGGAACAACCTGTATAGTGCGGCTTATTTTGAAAGCTGTTCAACTTTAGTCTTCTTTAATTTCTTCCTCAATAATCTCTTCCACTTTTTTCTTTGAAAAGATGGATTTCAGTGCACCATAAATTACCGGTACAAATGTACCTACTGCGATAATTAAGACTAATATTTCGAAGTTTTTTTCTACAAATGGAATTTTACCTAATAAATAACCAGCAAACAACAAACTGCTGATCCAGGCGATACCACCAATAACATTATAGTAGGTAAATTTCCCGAAAGACATCCTCGCTGCTCCAGCTACGAAAGGCGCAATGGTTCTGATAATCGGTAAAAAACGACTGAAAATGATGGCTTTTGCACCATGCTTTTCAAAATATTCGTGTGATTGATGATAGTATTTGAGCTTCAAGATCTTATTATTCTCTTTGAAAACCTTAATTCCAAAATACTTACCCAACTGATAATTCACCGAATTACCTAAAATAGCTGCAGCAATTAAGATCAACAGCATAAACCAGATATTTAAACCTGTTCCATCACCCGCAACTAAAGCACCAACAGCAAATAACATCGAGTCGCCAGGTAAAAAAGGCGTAACTACAAAACCAGTTTCAGCAAAAATGATAAGAAATAGAATAAGGTACGTCCAGGTTTTATATTCCTGCATAATTACTTCTAATGTTTCTTTTGTATTAGTAAGTAATTGTATAAGTAAGTCGAAAAATTCCAAGGGTAGTTAATTTATATTTTGGACAAAAGTATGAATATCGAAGTGATAAATAAGTAGTGTATGAAAATTTAATTGTTTGGTACCAAACGTTGTTTCATTTTACCATTTTTTGCACCTTCGATAATAACGGTGTAAACCTTTCCTTTGGCTAAACTCCTAAAGGAAATAGAATCGCGAACGGCAGTAGAATCGACAAGGCTTAAGAAAATTGTTGATTTGCTGCTATCTACATTAAGAATTTGTCTGTAACCGGTTTTCTCACCATAACCAATAGTTTCAGTAAAGGTTTTCTTTCTATCAGTAATTATCACCTTTGAACGCAAAGTATAACCATAGTTAATGAACATAATTTGAGCCATATCCAAATTTTGGCGAACCGTATCTTGGTAGATAATCAATTTAGGTTTCGTTCCAGGCAAACTATCTGTTTTAGTGTAATAGATCGAATAATTTTTTCCTAAAGTAAACTTTTCTTTAATTTCACTATTGGAGGCGCCAGTAACACTATTACGAGAATCTATTTTGTATTCTTTATCAGCCTCTACCACAAAGTAAGATGAATTAGTGCTGGAAGCGAGCGCTGTGACGCCAGATACACTATTAAATAAAGCTTCGTTGAAATAAAAATTTATAGAGGTATCGGAAATGATCGTATTGAAAATCCTAACTTTTGAGTCTCCTACAATAAAATTATCGTTTTTAATACATGAGCTAAACAGAACAATTGCAAAAAGGATAAAAAGTATTTTAGGATTCAAAAAATTACGCTTTTTCATAAAAATTATACTGTTCTAATAAAACGTAAAGATAAGAGAAAGCATATAAACCGATGCATTTAATTATCAGTTATAATGTGCGCTTCGAGATTTGCTGCTGTTGTACCGCTAAACCAAATGGTGTAAATTTTACCCGCAGCAAAATTTGCATTATCAATGGTTTTGATGCTTCCAGAACCAACTACGTTATATCTTAAATTCAGATCAGCATCTACCGAAAAGTAGCTCGATGCTTCCTTAAAAAGCAAAGCATTAACAAATTGTGTACCTGCCTGTACACTCACATTAATGCCTGTGGTAAAATAGGGCGTTAAATTAATAAGTTTAATCTTTGCTTTTCCACTCTCGGTATTGCTTAGGTTATCCTCATAACTTACAATTTGTCTGGCACCATTTCTGTCGCTCACCAGAAATGTAGAATAGGTAAGTGAAGGCGTGAAATTAATTGCAGATTCGGTTGGCAGATTAGCAGAACCGATAAAACGGATGCTTCTGCTGCCAGAGGCAACTTTTAAATAATCTGTTGTTTGGGCAAAAGCCAATGCTGTTATAGAACGTTTTCCCCCATCAACATATACATCCTGGTCTGCTTCTGTTTGTGTAGCGTTAATCATTTTAACCTTTGCTTCGCCATTAACCACAACATCAGGATCATGTTTTTTGCAGGACGTTAAACCAATGAAAAATAGTGGAAAGAGAAGAAAAATAGAGCGGTTAGTAAAGATTTTCATAGAGAATGTATTTGGTCGGTAAACAAAAATGGCTTGGTCAAAAACCAAGCCATTTTCTTATACTTCGACTAAAACGTTAGTAGACTAATAACTATTGTTAAGCATTACCGGCATCACCAACATTAATACATCTTCATTCTCATCATTGGTTTGAGGGATCAATAGTCCTGCCCTGTTGGGTGTCGATAATTCTAATGTTACTTCATCGCCACTTAAGTTGCTAAGCATTTCTATTAAAAAACGAGCGTTGAAACCAATTTCAAGGTCTTCTCCATCATACTGGCAACTTAAACGCTCATGAGCTTCGTTAGCGAAATCCAAATCTTCCGAAGAAATATTCAACTCGCTTCCGTTAATTTTTAACCTTACCTGGTGTGTTGTTTTATTGGCAAAAATAACTACGCGACGAAGTGTATTTAAAAACAAGCCTCTATCAATAACCAGTTTATTTGGATTGTTCTGAGGAATTACTGCTTCGTAATCAGGATAGCGTTCGTCTATTAAACGACACACTAAATTGATGTTTTCAAACTTAAAGAAAGCACTTGTGGCATTGTAATCAACAGAAACATTGATATCTGTAGAAGGCAAAGCTGCCTTTAATAACGTTAAGGCTTTTTTAGGCAAAATGAATGAGGTTGCTTTATCAGCTTTGCTATCCATTCTGCGGTAACGAACCAGTTTGTGTGCATCGGTAGCAACAAAAGTGATGTGTTGTTGAGAAAGCTGACAAAAAACACCAGTCATTGCCGGGCGCAATTCATCATTACTTACCGCAAAAATAGTTTTGGTAATGGCTTCTGTTAACACCGAAGCTGGTAAATTTACCGAAGAAGCATTTTCAACGACAGGAATTTTAGGGAAATCATCACCATTTTCGCCACTCAATTTATATTTTCCATCGCCAGCACTAATTTCGATGGCAAAAGTTGCATCATCAATATTGAAAGCAATCGGCTGATCGGGCAAAGTTTTAAGCGTATCTAGTAAAATTTTAGATGGAACGGCAACTTTACCTTCTTCCTTTGATTCTACAGCCAAAGCAGTAGTCATACTGGTTTGTAAATCGGTAGCAGAGATCGTTAAGTTTCCGTCTTTAATTTCGAAAAGAAAATTTTCAAGTATAGGTAAAACTGTACTGCTGCTCGAGGCACCATTCACAGTTTGTAAATGTTTTAATAAAGTTGATGTGGATACAATAAATCTCATGATATCAATTAGTCTTCTTCAAAAATATAAAAATTATTTAGCGTACTTGTATTTGCGGTAATAATGTTGAAAAATTGCAAAGAATATTAACAATAGCAAGGGCGCCGCCACATTTATAAATTGCCATTTACCTTTTTCCAGTTTAATTTTGGCTTTATCCAGCAACCTAATCTTCACTTCCTTATTTCTTAAGCTAATCAGATTATCATCATCGGTGAAATAATCAACAATATTCAATAGTAATGCTTTATTGCCAAAGGTTCGTTGCGAAAAACGATCAAAACCCAAAGGAAACGCTGAGCCGTCTTTTTCAGAGATCTGATTTTTAAAAATATCACCATCACCAATCACAATCATTTTTGTGGGTTTGCTATTTAGTACGGTTGTAAAAGGTTGGCTGATCCCTTGAGGCAATGGCCTACCGGCAAATACCGATGGAAAACTTCCCTCCAAAATTAAACCTACATTCTGCGGAGTGCTTTGGAATTCCCTTGGGTCTAGTTGTGCTGCAACCATCTGCAAACTGAAGGGTTTTGGCAAGTTATACACTTTATTGTATGGCGAAGTTGCTAAAATATAGGATTTGCTAACGCCTTTAACACCAATGGTATCAACAGTGCTGGGAAATTCTGATTTAATGCCATCTATTTTTTTAACTACACTTTGTGCCGTATCAGGAAGTAAAATCGGATAGTAAATCCAGGGATAGAGTTGCATCTGGCTTTGCGCACCAACAGCACCTGTAGAAACCGGAATTTCTGCGTTGTTTGCCGGATCGGCAATGATGTTGTAATTAACCCTGGCGCCATACATAAATAACATGTCGTCCAGATTCAAATCCATTGCGGTGGCCAACTGCCCGTTTTGCGTTCGCAGGTTTTCTAGTGCTGCATTATTTTGATCGATACTCCAGAGCACACGACCGCCGTTCATTACAAAATAATTGATTTTATATTTTTCAGTTTCTGAAAATGGCTTTTGAGGCTTGGCGATAACCATCATATTTAATTTACCCAAACCTTCTTTGGTAATTGTATTTAAATCAACCCGACCCACAATGTAGTTGTTTGCCAAAGTCACTCTTGCATCTTCCAGCTGCAAATCCGTCAATTCACCATTTGATTCTGTGAAGCCAATACGGGGATTATAACCATTTAACACCTTTTTTAAACTTGATGTAAATATGTATTCTAAATTCTCGATGGATCTGTTGATATTTTCTTCATAACCGCCCGCCACATTGAAGTTTTGAAGCAGTTTAACTGGCATCTGCTTTCCATCGGCCTCTATCACCGCGGCAGGGACAATGATCTTTTCGGTAGTACCACTTTCCGTCTTTAACGCTGTACGTGTAGCCTCAATCCCATCCTGAGCCATATTGTATATTACTGTATCCTGCTCAGCAGCAGTTAATCCAGCAAGCGGATCAACATAGTTAAGCTTGATTTCGGCATTTGCATAGGCCTTATAGTCAGCCAGCAGATCTTTTACACCTGCCTGCAACCGCTTCAAAGCCGGCGGCAATTGTCCATCTAAAAAAATGGTGATGGTAACTGGCTTTTGGTTGTTGCTCAATAACGCTTTCGTTTTCTCACTTAAGGTGAAACGCTTATCGGCAGTAAAATCAAATCGATGGAAAAAATAATGACCAACAATGTTAAATACTAGCAAAGCGATAATGACCATGATAAAACCAAACCATTTATTTTTTGCCATTATCGCTTCCCTCCTATTACTAACTTGGTGAATAATAAAAATAAGACCGAAAAGGTGATGAAATAAATCAAATCACGGGTATCTAAAACACCTCGGCTAATGGAGTTATAGTGTTGATTGATGCCCAAACCAGAAATTAAACCGGATATATTTTGCAGTGAAATGAGTTGACTGGAATAATCAAAACCCAGAAAAGCAAAGGCACATAAAGCGGCGCAAATAACAAAAGCAATTACTTGATTTTTGGTCAAAGCAGATGCAAACAATCCAATTGATGTAAAGGCAGCGCCCAACAAGAATAAACCAATGTAAGAACCAATTACTGCTCCGGCATCGATATTGCCTTCCGGAAATCCAAGTTTTGACATGGAATAATAATAAATGATGGTAGGAATTAGTGAAAACAACACCAATACCAAACTAGACAAATATTTTGCGATAACGATTTGCCAAACCGTAATAGGCCTGGTGATGAGCAGCTCATAGGTCCCTTCTCTCCTTTCTTCGGCAAAAGAGCGCATCGTGATGGCTGGGATCAGAAACATAAACAAATAAGGCACCAAACTAAAAAAGCCAGCTAAATCTGCATATCCGTAATCTAGTAAAGAGGTATCAGGAAAAAACCAAAGTAAAAGACCCGAAACCAATAAAAAAACGCCGATGGTGATATAAGCAACCATCGAACTTAAGAAACTGAATAACTCGCGTTTAAATACTGCGTACATAGAAAATTTAAATGCCGAAGTTAGCCATTTATTCCAGCAAATTAAATACGATCACGAAGTAAATATGCCCGGAATAAATCGCTTACATCATTTATACTTTCATAATTAGGTCTGATGAAACCTATGCCAGGATTATCCTGATCCCATATTGCACCAATCATAACGGCGCTGATTACAATGAAGATGGTAGTGACTATAAATGTTTGGTTACTATGAATTTTAGTCATGTACCCAATTAAAAATCCCATCAAAAAAGAATACAATATTAAAATACTGATAATTAATGTGGGTGTGTTTTTACCATAGTTTTGAGTAAGGCGAATATACGCAGATCGCAAAGCGCTGGAATTCGTAGTGATCTCCGAAATTTCCGCTCTGCTTTCAATATGCTTTTTCTGATAGTCTATTAAAAAGTAATCCAGTTGCTGATCATTGTGGAGAATTTGCTTTACAACATATTCGCTTTCTTTAGCATTCGGATTTAGGTTGTGCTGATGGATAGAAAAAAAGGTTATAAGATATTTCTGAACGCCACGTTTAAGTTCGTCTTCGTAGTATTTCGATTTCTTAATAACCAATGAAAGCTTATCGGCAACTGAATAAATCTCTTCATTTCGCTGGCTGGCGTGATTGCTGGAACCTGCCAAAGCAAAAGAAAGCAACAGTGCATAAATGCTCATTAAACTCGATTCAAGACCAATATTTGTCCATGACTTGTTTAATTTTGTTCGGTGCGCAGCATAACGCGTACCCAAAGAAACACTTAATAAAAGTAACGCTGGGTAGATGAGCAGGAAAAAGATATACTGGAACATATTTTTGCTTAAGCTAATTTACCCAAATACATGGAATAAAAGGAGGTTAGAGTTTAAATAAAACCCTGAAGGCCTATCGAATTTAAAACGAAAAACCTAAGCCTACCGAAAACACACGGTTTTTTAACGATGTTTCATCGAAGCCATCGGTATCGATACTCGTTAATCCTAAACCATAACCTGTATGAATGTTAAATCCACTTTTCAGTTGATACCCGGCCAAAAAGTTTAATCCGAAATCTCCGCTTTTGTAATCTTTATTGCTTCCAAAGTCTACATCTTGTTTTGATGAAATTGTAGTTATTGAACTTGAGGTTGCCATCCCATTTCTTTTTGCCGTACCACTTATTGCAAATGCATAATAAGGACCGGCTCCGAAAAATATTTTTCCAGCGCCTAAATTGAAATTGAACATTGCATTAACAGGAACCTCAAGATACATTGTAGATAATTCATAGGTGCCTTGAAAGGAAAACAAGTTGTTCGGCTCAAAATTCGATTCGAAAACCTCGGTTTTTCCACCTTTACCAGTTAATGTTAAACCCGGTTGAAGGGCAAACCTCTCGGAAACTGGATAATCGATTGTTCCACCAATGTAGAAGGAAACAGTGGATTTGAAGTTATATTCTGATGGACCATCAAAACTTTGAGCCGTACTGTAAGACGACATTGTTGGCAAAGTTACGCCAGCTTTTACACCGATTCTAGTTTGCGCAAAGGTAAAAGTGCAAATGGCACACAACAGTGTTGTGGTAAATATTTTTTTCATATCGTTTATTTAGACGCTGAAAGTTACAAAAACCTGTACACTTTAAGCCGTTACGATAGAAAATTAATGTTTAGTTAACGGAAAAAGATTTTAAGGTTGCTTAGATTTTAATCCTAACCCGAACACGTAAGCAAATCGAATGCCTACAAAACCTTTAGTACTGGTGTTATTGATGCCAATTATTCTAGTTTCATTTTTCCCTGTCCAACCTTCATAACGAATACCTAAATCAAGTTTGTTTTTTCCCGACAGTTTAAATTGGTTGCCAATACCGGGTGACCACACAAAAACGGTTTTTTGTCCGTTGTTGGCAGGCAAACCTGCGCCCAATTGACCTTCGGCATAAAAATGCTCACCCAATTGATATTTCAAGCCAGCTTTTAATGGGATATAGACCAAATCGCGTACATTAATAAGTTGGTTTCGCTTTCCGAAAAAATTCATGATGCCACCGTTAGCGGTTAAGGCAAATTCGGAAGATATTGGAAATTCTGCTTTGATAGATGCGCCTAACCCGATGCTGGATAGACTAACAAAATTCCCTGAAGGAAGTCCAAATTCGGCACCAACACTAATACTGGTTGAATTTTGAGCTTTTAAATTTCCTACAGTAAAAAATAGAAGTAAAAGTAAAATGAAACGGAGCTTAAACATGATTATTACGCAGTGAGTTTTCTAAAAATATCTTCTAACGAATCTTGATTATTGGCTTTTTTAATTCCATCCAACGTATCATTTGCCACAATTTTACCCTTGTTGATGATGATGATGTCATCGCAAATGGCTTCAACTTCTTGCATGATGTGGGTGGAAATCACCACGGTTTTATTTTTGCCCAGTTCTTTAATCAAAGCCCTGATGTCTACCAGTTGATTTGGATCTAAACCTGAAGTAGGCTCATCCAAAATCAAAACTTCAGGATTATGAATAATGGCTTGCGCCAAACCTACCCGCTGACGATAGCCTTTTGATAACATGCCAATTTTCTTATGCTGCTCAGGACTTAATCCAACAAGTTTAATTACTTCATCAACGCGGTTAACTAAATTTTTCAACTCATAGGTTTGGCCAACAAAGTTGAGAAACTCCTTTACATACATATCTGTGTAAAGCGGTGTATTTTCAGGCAAGTAGCCAATGTTTTTCTTCGCTTCAATGGCTTGCGTTAAAATATTCTGATTTGAGATTTCGGCACTACCCGATGTAGGCTCGAGATAACCCGTAAGCATACGCATTGTTGTCGATTTCCCTGCACCATTCGGCCCCAGAAAACCTAAAATGCGCCCAGGTTTAGCTTCAAAACTAATGGCGTCGACAGCTTTTTGCTTGTCGTAATGTTTAGAAAGGTTTTTAACTGAAATACTCATATGAAATATCTAACCGCAAAGAACACAAAGTTATTCGCAAAGTACACGAAGTTTTAAAAAAAAGCTAGTCGTCATTGCGAGGTACGAAGCAATGACAATATTCTAATTCACATGCAATGAACTCAACTTTTTGTTGTACCTAAACTTATCTAATTGCTCTGCCGCCTGAGCAATATTATCTGATGATAAAATATCGGCGCCATTATTTACCAAATGATAATATACGTTTTTTACCGGATTGGCTATTGAACTTTTATCAATATTGCCCATGGTCCCCAGTATCGTTGTAATACCTTTATCATGCAGATATTGATAAAGTTCTTTATCTGGAGCAGCAACACCAACAAAAGCAACAATCCTATTGTTCGGAATGCCTAAACTATTCAACCTTTTTAGTTCTGATTTCTTTTGTACTGATGCAGAAATCATCAAATCGGGCGCCAACTGATGCACTTCTTTGGCCTGGTTTGCCGTGTAAGTAATGATAATTGAATTGCTTTCTACATGATATTGTCGAACTTTCTCAATCACTTTCGCGTAGGAAACACCTCTCTTTAAATCTATTGTAAGTAGTACTTTACCTTTACTCCAGCTTAAAACACTATCTAAAGTTGGGATTTTGAAATTGGTTTCCAGATCATCATCATCTTTTAAGTTAAAAGCTTTTAACTCCTCGTAAGTGTAGTTGCCAATGTTTCCCTTCCCTGTCGAAGTTCGGTCTAACTGATCATCATGCATGATCACCATTACGGAATCTTTACTGTAAGCAATATCAAATTCAATCACCATTGGGTTATAAGTGGTGGCGTTTTCAAATGTTTCGATACAATTTTCAGGAAAGCCTGGCATTGGGCCGCCACGGTGAGCACTAATTAACGGAAAACGATTATCTGGCGACCATTTTAAAAACTTGTATAAATCTTCGGTTTTATCAAATTTGATATGATGGTGAACTTTGTCCTCTTGTTTGCATGATGCAAAAACTGCTATTAAAGCCAGGAAAAGTAAGTGATGGAATTTCATGTTTCAAAAATAGGAAAAAATGGAAGATGTAATATGTTAAATGGAATTGTTGGCATTTTGCAATCAACCCTGAATAGATTTACAAGCTTGGCCAAGCTAAACCAGATTGAAGCGGAAATACTTTTGATTAAACCTATAAGGTTTTTAAAACCTTTTAGGTTTGAAAAAGATTGAAGCGGAAAGCGGGACTGAATATACCGATGAGCACCGCAACTGCTTTTCTAAAAAATCCTGAAACTGTAAAGAAAATACCATCCGCTTTACGCTAACCAGAATCTTAAATTTAAAACCCTTTACACTTCAGCCAAAAACCTTAAACCCTATACCTTTAAACCCTCCACCTTTTTATTATCTTTGCCTCCATTATGGCTCAAAAGAATAACGACGAACAATTTAAAAATGTAATATCACACGCTAAAGAATACGGTTTCGTGTTCCAAAGCAGCGAAATATATGATGGCTTAAGTGCCGTTTACGATTACGGCCAGCTGGGTGCCGAGTTGAAGAATAACATTAAAACGTACTGGTGGAAAGCCATGGTACAGATGCATGAAAACATTGTTGGAATTGATTCTGCAATTTTTATGCACCCGAAAGTTTGGAAAGCCAGCGGACACGTTGACGGTTTCAACGACCCGATGATTGACAACAAGGATTCGAAAAAACGTTATCGTGCCGACCAGTTATTGGAAAATAAAATTGATGAGTTGTATTCTGAGTTAGCAAATTTCAGTACAGAGAACAAAGCTAAATTCGAAGAATTTCAACAAGAAATTTTAGGTTTAAGTGATGAAGGTCAGGCTAGCTGGATTCCGAGCTTTAAAGATGAAGAGGGAATTTTGGAAAGCACAAAGTATCCTTTTGTTGATGAAGCAAGCTGGAGATTTGTAAAGAAAGGCCTGGCGCTTGAAGTTGAGATGAATTTGGCACTTAAATCAGAAAACTTAGCACAGCTGAAAGATTTAATTGTTGATTATAAAGTAATTTGCCCGATTTCTAAAACATCAAACTGGACAGATGTTCGCCAGTTTAACCTGATGTTTAGTACGCAGTTTGGTGCTATGGCAGAAGGAAGCGACGAAGTTTACCTTCGCCCGGAAACGGCACAAGGCATTTTTGTAAACTTTTTGAACGTTCAAAAATCGGGAAGAATGAAAATTCCTTTCGGTATTGCACAAATAGGTAAAGCTTTTAGAAATGAAGTAATTGCCCGCCAGTTTATTATGCGTATGCGTGAATTTGAGCAAATGGAAATGCAATTTTTCGTTCGTCCGGGTGAAGATAAAAAATGGTTTGAGTACTGGAAAGAAGCCCGATTGAAATGGCACAAAGCTTTAGGCACTTCTTCTGAAAAATATCGTTACCATGACCATGTGAAGCTGGCGCATTATGCCAATGCTGCAACTGATATTGAATTTGAATTCCCATTTGGATTTAAGGAAGTGGAGGGTATTCACAGCCGTACTGATTTCGATTTAACACAGCACCAGGAATATTCTGGGAAGAAAATGCAGTATTTCGATAACGATTTAAATGAGGATGGTAAACCTTACGGAAACTATGTGCCTTACGTTATTGAAACTTCAATCGGTTTAGACCGTATGTTTTTGTTGACGATGATTAATGCTTTTGAAGAGCAGGATTTAAGCACCGATGACAAACAGGATAGCCGTACTTTATTGCGCTTACATCCGGCTTTGGCACCTTATAAAGTTGCTGTTTTCCCATTAACTAAAAAAGATGGTTTGCCAGAAAAAGCCCGTGAAATTATGGATGCATTGAAATTCGATTTCAACTGTATTTATGAAGAGAAAGATGCAATTGGTAAACGCTATCGCCGCCAGGATGCGGTTGGTACGCCATTCTGTATCACTGTTGACCACCAAAGTTTAGAAGACAACACCGTTACCATTCGCCATCGCGACAGCATGGACCAGGAACGTGTTGCCATTGCTGATTTAGCCAGCATTGTAGGTAATGCGGTAAGCTGGAAAAATTTATTGGCATAATCAAATCATGCTGATTTTGTTCGGCATTTATGAATAATATATTTAGTCGCAGGTGATAAGCCTGCGACTTTTTTATGTTCAGGAAATGAGTGTGACGAAACATCACGAGAAATTTTCAACTTCAAATCTCCTGAACATGCAGTGGTAATTCCAAAGTAAAAAAAACGCAATCTTCACATTTGCCAGTAAGTTGAATGGGTTGAAGTTTATATTTGTGTATACATCAAATCATCGATAATGAAAATTCCACAAAAATTCTTTGCCCGCCGCCATGAAATTGCCGCCGACTATTTAAAAGAACTGGATAAACATTTAGATGATATTGTTTCTGGCAGAGCGACTGAAATGTTCGAGGTTCGGGATTTTGCCGGTTTAATTCATGTTCACCCCACACACTTAAGCAATACCATTAAAGAAGCAACCGGACATTCTCCATGTTACTTCTTTGAAGATCGTTTGATGGAAATTTCTAAATCAATGCTGCAGAATGTAAGTATGCCCATTGCCGAAATTGCAAGGATTTTAACTTACGACCCCTCAAATTTCACTAAATTTTTTAAACATTTTTCAGGCCAAACCCCTAAGCAGTACCGCGAAGCTTATTTCAAATCATTAGCCGAAAAAAAGGAAATTATCACCATATAAAACTTAAATGCTCACCATTTTTCCTTAACGTATCACCATTTTTTTAGCTCATTTACTTTTAATTTTGTTTATCAAATAAAAAAGAAAAATGGGAACACAAAATAAAATTGCTTTAGTAACTGGCGGAAGCCGTGGTTTGGGCAAAAATGCAGCGCTAAAAATTGCCGAAAAGGGAATTGATGTAATTGTAACTTATCATTCGAAAAAAGAAGAAGCAGAAGAAACTGTTGCTGAAATTAAACAGTTGGGCGTAAATGCCGCTGCAGTGCAATTAAATGTTGGGGAATCTGCATCATTTGATACCTTCTTTACTGAAGTTAAATCTATCTTAAAATCTGTTTTCAATGCAGATCAGTTTGATTTTTTAGTGAACAATGCAGGAATAGGCATTCATGCTTCTTTTGCGGAAACCAGCGAAGAACAATTTGACACGCTGGTAAATATCCAGTTTAAAGGGCCATTCTTTTTAACGCAGAAAGCACTTTCTCATTTAAATGACGGCGGTGCAATCATTAACGTATCTACTGGTTTGGCCAGATTTAGCTTACCAGGTTACGCCGCTTATGCATCAATGAAAGGTGCAATGGAAACCTTAACAAAATATCAGGCAAAAGAGTTAGGCTCAAGAGGAATCAGATCGAATATTGTTGCACCAGGCGCTATTGAAACTGATTTTGGCGGAGGCGTGGTTCGCGACAACGAACAAATGAATGCCGGGATTGCCTCACAAACCGCTTTGGGCCGCGTGGGCTTACCAGATGATATTGGCGGAGTAGTTGCGTTTTTATGTACGGAAGAAGCAAGATGGATCAACGCTCAACGCATTGAAATTTCAGGCGGCATGTTTTTGTAAAATATGTTTCAATCAAAAAGGCATCAGGTTTATAATTCCGATGCCTTTTTGGTTTTCTGCCAGTTATTTTCCATACCAGTCATGATGATCAACTCTGGTGATTTCAGGCTGACCAATCTGATTGAGAATTCTTCTGGCACTCACCAGTGTTTTAAACTCCCGCTCATCGAAATTTGATGCTTTGGGATCAAGACTATTGATGCGGACCATGCCTGCAGACTGTATAAAAGTTCCAGCACCCATGTAAATTGCCGTATGTGTAATTTTGCCATCTGCTATTCCTCTAAGTTTGGCCGCCGAAAAGAAAAGTAAATCCCCAGCTTTCAAATTTTTTAAACATTTCTCCAGGCTTGTCGAATCATTTTCCAGTACATCGATATTTTCACCAATCAAAGCTTGTTGCGACGCATCTCTGGGTATCACAATTCCGTTTAGAAAGTAGCTTGTTTTCGTAAATCCACTGCAATCCACGCCTTTTATTGATGTTCCACCCCACAAGTAAGGCACACCTATTAATGTTTTGGCTGTTGCCAATATGGCCTCGGCGCCAGGATTCACCTGTTTCCTCCAATCAGCAAATAAGGTAGCGTCAGTTTTCTTCACAAAGCCAACTCTTCCATCTGGAAATATCACTTTGTAAAACTTTTTATCTTCGGCGCTTACTTCTAAAATATTTCCTTTTACCAAGTCAGAAACACGCATTGATGTTTCCTCTGCTTCGGTATACGCATGTCCATAATCTGCCAGGTAAATTATTCGTTTGGCCTTCTTCCACTTTTCAAATGTTTCCCTGTTCATTAAACTTAACGCAGCACCATCAGTATAAGATAAATAACCATCAGGTGTTCGCACCAGATAGTAACCACCTTGTTTTTTAAGCACTTCTACAGGTGTTCCCAGCGTCATTTGCGTCATCATCTCTGCGGCATTTTGAGGCGCTGCCCTGTTGTTACAAACCGATAAATTGGCTAATCCGTATTCCATTCCGTTCAGTAATTGCGAAGGAAGACTTTTACTCACTTTAATTATGCTGGTCAGCGTTTTGGTTTTTGTATTAAAAGCTTCCAAAGCTTTTTCCGAGCTGCTTTCTACAAAAACGGTATCACCTTTAATGTGGAAGCCGAAATAAACAGATCGTTTATCGGGAGCAAATTCCTTTTTTACAGCATTTGCAATTGCGTAAATTGCAGTAGTATCAACCTGTGCTTTTAAAGCAGTTGCCACAGTTAAAAGCAAAGTGAATATGCCCAGTTTTTTCATATTTTAAAATTAGTAATATTTCAATTGCCCGAACCTTGCAGGCTGTAACTAATTACTTACTTCCATGCTTTTTGCATTAAGTTTCTCGCCTGAAAATAAATACGTTTTACAGGCGTTATTGATGAAATTACCCTGATGACCAAACTGCTACTACCGTTTTTATTTTTCACCATGTTGAGCGCTGGTGTATCGGCACAAACCTGGACCGATGCTGAATTTCGAAGCGCAAATACGGCTGCCAATGCTCCGTATTTAAGCACCGAGGAAAAGAATATAGTGATGTACATGAATTTGATCAGGATAGACGGTGAAAAATTTTACTATACATTCCTGGAAGACTATATTAATAACTACAATGCCAAGGTTAAAAAGTACCGCAATTATAATCAGCTTAAAATTGCCAGAAATAACTCCTATTACGTTTCACTGCTTAAACATTTACAAACTGTAAAAAACCTGCCCTTGTATTATCCTGATGAAAAATTAACTTTATTGAGCAAAAACCATGCGCAGGATTTAAACAAAAACAACATTGATACACATGAAAGCAGCGATGGAACTAAGTTTGCAAAACGCCTGTCCAGGTATTTCCCCAACAAAACCATGAGTGAAAATATCGACTTCGGCTATTCAAATAGCCTTGATATCGTTTGCCATTTACTTTTAGACTGCGGCGTACCATCGTTGGGGCATCGGTTTAACATTCTCGATCAAAAGAACAAGTTTAATACCGTTGGCGTGGGTATTCAAAGGCACCCAACTTACACCTGGTGTGCCGTAATTGATTTTGTATCACAGCCCATTTATTATACCAATAACCAGCAGTAAGATTTGATGATTTCGGAATATATTTAACTATTGCGGCAAATCTTTATATTTTTGGCGAAATTATTTCAAAAATGCGCAAGGCGATTTTAGCTTTTATAGATTTTTTTTATCCCCCGTTTAAAAAATTTATTTCCTTACATAATTTCAGGTATTTGGCTACCGGCGGAGGGACGCTGCTATTAGGAATACTTAGCTATTACTTTGCATACTTTTTCATTTTTAAAACCAAAGCCGTCAACTTTGGCTTTATCGTATTGCAAAGAGAAACTGCTTCATTAATAGTAGATTATTGTGTTGCAATACCCACAAGTTTTTTATTAAATAAGTATATAATTTTTACACATAGCGAATTGAAAGGTCGGGTACAACTCTTTCGATTTCTTAACCTTCAATTCATTAACATTTTGGCAAACTATGTGTTATTGAAATTTTTACTGGAACTCTTGAGAGATTACCCTACCTTATCCATGCTTTCGAGAATATTGGTTTCAGTATTGATGGCGCTCTTTAGCTATCTATACCAACATTATTTTACTTTCAGTGTAAAAAAAATCGGCAATAAGACCGCTGACAGGAAGCATTAATATTTTGGAAAGCAGGTATAGTGGCGTTTAGGTTACTGCCGCCCCGCCCCCGTTTCAAGTCCGCTCCCGATGAAAAATCGGGATTACGGGCTTTTCACTTTGGTCGGGTTTAAGTGGCCAATGTTGTAATATGATTTGAGTTTTCATGCTACCGGCCGGTCTGCCTTTTTAATTTTTGCAGCAGCCCGGGTGTATAAACGGGATGGCAGCGATATCTCCCGATTTTTCATCGGGAATTTAGCGAACAGCCCGGCTTAAGCTAAAAATGAAATACAGGCTTAGCTTTCCTAATCAAAAATCCTATGGTTTAAAAATTAGAAATTAGCACATCAAACCTTTATTACGTTAGGCTGTTAATTTAGGCAGTCGCTAATTTGCTAACATAAAAGCAACAGCATATCTTAGCTTCCGACCAACTTATTTCATAACCTATGAGCCATTTTAATGACTTTAATAATGCGCAAGTAGCAAAACTACCCCGGCATTTAAAACAATTTATTGTAGCCCAGAACTACGAAAAGTATACCCCAATAGATCAGGCGGTGTGGCGTTATGTAATGCGGCAAAACTACAGCTACTTAAAAAATGTTGCCTATTACCCCTACATTAAGGGTTTGCAACGGGCGGGTTTAAGCATCGAATACATTCCCGATTTGCAAACCATGAACGATAATTTAGGCAAAATTGGCTGGGGTGCTGTGACTGTTGATGGTTTTATTCCACCGGCAGCGTTTATGGAATATCAGGCTTACAGGGTTTTGGTGATTGCCGCCGACATCAGACAAATCAATCATATCGAGTACACTCCAGCCCCTGATATTATCCATGAAAGTGCCGGCCATGCACCCATTATTGCCGATACGGATTATAACAATTATCTCAGTTATTTCGGTTCAATTGGAGCGAAGGCAATGTTTTCGGCTAAAGATTTTGAACTTTATGAAGCCATTAGAAAACTTTCTATTTTGAAGGAAGCTGCTGATGCGGATGATGTGCAAATTGCCAAAGCGGAAAAAGAGCTTCGTTACATAAACGAAAACATGGGCGAGCCTTCTGAAATGGCGTTACTTGGTCGTTTGCACTGGTGGACGGTAGAATATGGTTTAATTGGCAGTTTAGAAAATCCAAAAATTTATGGCGCAGGTTTGTTATCATCAATTGGCGAAAGTGCTACTTGTATGCAACCGGAGGTTGAAAAACTTTGGTATAACATCGATACTATTAATTATCCCTACGACATTACGCAGCCACAGCCACAACTTTTTGTTACCGAAACTTTTCAAAATTTGATTGATGTTTTGGAACAATTTGCCAATACCATGGCTTTTAGGGTTGGTGGCGCAGAAAGTGTAATGAAAGCCATTGCCTGTAAAAACGTAGCAACCGCTGTTTATAGCTCAGGGTTACAGGTGAGCGGGGTGTTTACCGATATCGGTATTGCTTCCAATGATGATTTAACCTTTATTAAAACAACTGGCCCGTCTGCACTGGCTGTTAATGGCAAACAACTAGAAGGGCATGGCAAAAATTATCATCAGGATGGTTTTTCATCTCCCGTAGGAAAATTAAAGGATGCCATTAAACCTCTGGAAGATTATACTGAAGCGGAAATGATTGCTTTAGGTTGCTTCGTCGGCAATAAAACAAAACTGGTTTTTGAAAGCGGCATCACTGTGGCAGGTAATGTAGCGGAGATTGTAAAGGTAGCTGGAAAGGTAATTTTAATTGTTTTCAGAGATTGTACCGTGACAGAAAGCAATGGCAATATTCTATTCAAACCAGAATGGGGAAATTACGACATGGCTGTTGGTGAAAAAATTGTTTCAGTATTTAATGGTGCAGCCGACAAAGATGCCTTTGAGGAAATTACTTTGATTAGCCAGGAGAAAACGCATGCCATTCTTTACGATGAGAAAACGGTAAAACTTCATCAATTATACAAATCGGTTCGCGAAATCAGGGAAAGCGATGAGCATTTAGACCGGTTGCCAGAAATTTTCAACCAGTTAAAAAACAACTTCAGGCATGATTGGCTTTGCGCTCTGGAAGTTTTAGAAATTGTTTATCATAAGAAAATATACCACCAGCTGGAAAAAGAAGTTCAAATTTACCTGGAACTTAAAGCCAACAGAGAAGCAGATCATCATAAATTAATTAACGATGGATTACATGTGATTAAAAATCCGGTAAGCCAATTAATTGAAGAATAACTGTGGCCTTAAATTGTTTATTCACGCATGTCGCCTAAACATTACAACTGTGAAAATTGATATAATTTAATTAAATTTGATTATGATAATTGAGATCCAGCAACCGGTTACCAAAGAAAAAGTTCTTGATGCAATTAAAACGGTATCAGAAAGAACTACAAAAAAGACGCTACGTAAACATTATGGCAAGTTAAAACGCGGTTTGGATGGTGTTAATTATCAACAACAAATAAGAGATGAGTTCATTTAGTTTTGTCGCAGACACAAACTTCCTCATTAATGTTCACGAAGGTTTAGAAAAAACTGAGCCATTTTTGGATGGCACCGCAATAGTTTCTGTCATTTCCGAAATCGAATTATTAGGGTGGCATTTACTTAAAGAAGATGATAAGCGAAGTCTTGAATTGCTTTTGGATGATTGCGTAATTATTGAATTAAACAATGAGATTAAAACTATAGCAATCTCACTTCGACAGCAATTTAAAGTAAAAACCCCTGACGCCATAATCGCTGCAACTTCAAAGTTTTTACAACTTCCACTAGTAACATCTGATAAAGGTTTTAAATCAATACCCGACATCGAACTTATTTTAATTTAGAGATTAAAAAACCTCTACTTAAAATTTAATGGAGCTAGGATAAGTTAGCTTCTAAAACATAACCTTCAAGCATTCAAGCATATCAATATTAAATGAATATTATAATTACAGGAGCAAGCAGTGGAATTGGTTTTGAAACTGCTTTAGAATTTAGCTTACACAAAGAAAATAAAATTGTTGCCATTGCCCGTACCGCAGAAAAATTGCGCAAACTGTTAGAAATTGCCAAAGGTATTAACCCTGACTGCACGCTATTACCCGTTGAATTTGACATTGTTAATGATGATTACGCGGCCTTACTTCCCTTTTTGAAAGAAAGATTGGGTCATATTGATATTTTGATAAACAATGCAGGTTCGCTAATTAACAAACCTTTTTTAGAAACCACAGAGATGGATTTGGGTGAAATGCTGCAAAGCAACGTAATTTCTCATTTCCGAATGATACAAAACACTTTGCCATTGATGAAAAGCGGCAGCCATATTGTAAACATCGGTAGTATGGGTGGTTTTCAAGGAAGCGTAAAATTTCCTGGCTTATCGGCTTACTCGGCCAGCAAAGCGGCATTACACACTTTAACAGAATGTTTGGCATTTGAATTGGCCGAAACCGGGATAAAGGTAAATTGCCTGGCTTTAGGTTCTGCGCAAACTGAAATGTTAGAGGCAGCATTTCCAGGTTATCAAAGCCCGGTAATGGCTTTTGAAATGGGAAAATATGTAGCCGATTTTGCTAAAACTGGACAAAAATTTTTTAACGGAAAAATCTTACCGGTAGCGGTAACTACGCCGTAAAATGCTTAATTTTTAGTAATTTAGGACTCATCTAAAATCTAAATATGGAAAACTATCAGCCTTTTAAAACAACAGATAATGGAAAAAATGCATCCATTGTAAGCTACTTTTGGTTTATCGGATGGCTTATTGCTTACTTTGCAATGTATAAAAATAACGAGACCGATTTGAGTCGTTATCAACTAAGACAAACACTATTATTTCATCTTTGTAGCACAGTGGTGAGCTGGGTTCTAGGAATATTGTTAATTCCACTTATCTTTTCTACAGGCGTACTTGGCGGTGTTTACCTGCTAAGAATTATCCAATTAGGATTTTTTGTACTTTGGGTTATCGGATTAATAGGCGCTGTCCAGGGAGAAAAAAAGCCCATTCCATTTATCGGCGAAAAAGCTCAAACCTTATTTCCAGGCATTTAATTATTGCAAATGATACTTAAATAAAGCTCAGGTGATACTGGACTTCCCCTAAATAGCGTCTAACTTTTTGGGGGCAGTGCATACCTGAGCTTTTTGTTTCAACTGGTTTTCAACATTTTAATGTGCCTTAAAATATTTTTATATCTTTGGCACCAACATATGAAGAAAATAATTCCAATTCTGTTTTTCATTTTGTCTGCTACTGCAGTAAAAGCCCAAACCATAATACCCGCACAATACCAGGAAATGGTAAAAAAGTTGGTTGCCAATCTTCCAAAAGACGCAAAATCAACCAATAATCAAAAGGAAACCAAATCAGAAACATTAATTGATTTTGCAAAAAGCATGTTGGGTATTCGTTACCGATACGCAACGAGCAATCCGAAATTAGGATTTGATTGTTCGGGCTTCGTTAGTTACGTTTTCAGCAATTTTGGTTTCAAAGTACCGCGTTCATCAAGAGAATTCAGTGGTGCCGGCAAAGAAACCAACTTAGAAAATGCAAAGGTGGGCGATGTATTGATTTTTACTGGCAGCAACTCCAGCGTTAGAAGAGTCGGGCATGTGGGAATTGTTTATTCGGTTGATGCCGATGGTATTAAATTCATTCACGCTTCCTCAGGAAAAGCCAAGGGAGTAACGATTACACCATTAAACGGGCATTACAAAACGCGTTTCATGAAAATTGTAAGTATTATCTAAACTTATTTTTTCAGATATTTCCACATCCTGGGTTTTCCTTCAGCAATCCATTCAACGGCTGTATCCAATCTTTTTAGTTTGGTCGCTTCGGTTTTTGCCTCTTCCAGCCAGTTCACATATTCGCGTTTGTTCGATTCGCTAAAATTTTGAAAAATACTTAAAGCGGATGGATCTTCTTGTAGCGCATCGATAAAGTATTGCGGCACTACAAGCGCTGGTTTTTCTGTAGTTTTTGGCTTTGGTGGAAGTTTAATCCCAGCCTCATTGAGCTGAATGGCTTCTAAAATATAGGCGATAAGAATTTCGTCGGCGGGAAGATCATTAACGGATGTAATTTTACCCAAGGAGCCCATTGCATTGTTACTGTCTTTAAAAAGGTTGTACTCATCTTTCATTAAGGAGCCTTTCCAGAAGCCAAAAGCACAGTGATTTTTAAACGAGGCAAAATGGCAAACGGAGCCTTTTAAATCGAAGAAAGGCATACTCCATTTCATTTTTTCTTCTATTCTGGCATCTGCTTTATGAATTAGACTTCTTAGATGATCCAGAATTGGAATCGCAAATTCAGCTGAATTGATAATATATTGATCGACCTGAACGATGGTATGCATGTTGTTTGGTTTTAGAAATTAAATTTAAAGTAAAACAACTTTTAATGCAAGATCTACATTTCCATTTTTAAGAAAATTTCTCGCCAGTTCATGAAGTTCACGTTCTCTATTAGTCACATCTCCTATCGTAGCATCCAAAACTTCCTTTACCTCCGGATGATTTGAAACCAGATCAATTTCATCTTCGTTTGGTAAATGCTCGATATTACCCAGCATACCCAAATCGTTTCCGGTAAGCACCTTTGATAACCGGACAGATTTTGGCAAAGCATCAACACCGATACCGAGTTTAGCCAAAGGCTTAGCTACTTTGAACAAATTGCGCTCCGTAACCCTGCAATACCAATCGCCACCCAAACGGGCAACTAAATCTATTTTTTGCTGATCAATTTTACCATTTTCATCAAGTATGTTTTCATTGATGTGAATCAGCTTGATTTCTGCAAGGATTAAGTTTCCGGCACCGTGACTATCTCCCAAGGGAATCACCTGATTTATCACGCACTCGAACTGAACAGGTGCTTCTGCAACTCTTGGCGGGGTAACCAGTTCAGATTGTAACATCGTAAAACCTGCTTTTTCAAATTCGTTTACACCTTTTGCATACTCCGTACTGGCAAGGCTCATTTGCTGAACCATATCGTAATTGACAATGTTGATGACACATTCTTTCACCTCCAAAACGTTTTCCAAAGTGTGTTTCGTGGTGTTATCACGTACACGCCTGGCCGGCGAAAAAACACAAATCGGCGGCTTTGTGCTAAACATATTGAAAAAACTAAACGGACTCAGGTTAATGTTTCCTTCAGCATCAATAGTTGATGCAAAACAAATTGGCCGCGGAGCGATGGCGTATTGCAGATAATCCTGTAATTGAACGGCAGATAGATCTTCAGTTTTTAGGGTTAGCACGGTAAAGGTTTTAAGGTTAAATGTTTTAATGTTGGAACGCTGAATGATTTAATGTTCTAATGTTGGAAGGTTAGATGTTTTAATGTTGGAAAGTTTTAAGGATGCAATACTTGATATTGGAAAAGTTGTAATGTTTCATGTTATAGCAATTAATTCTAAATAAAACGAGTTTAAGATTCTACCTTTTGCCCTTTAAGTTCTTTTTTTTTAATTCAAAATCTGTCAGATAATCAATAAACCGTTTAGTTTTTGCTGAAAATTCAACACACTTATCATACAAAAAATTGAAATCATTTTGCGAAAGTTTGTTAGCTGCCTGTAGTATTATTATCTTATTTCTAAACTCACCGGAAGAACCTTTGGCATATGTTAAAAATCGAACAAAATCTGGGTTGTTATTATACTCAAAACCTTCGGCAACATTATCAGACATTGACATGGCTGCTCGTCGAAACTGATCTTTCAAGCCAAAGTCAGATTTCATTGGTTCAGAATCAGAAATTCGATAAGCCTCTACCCCTACTTGTTTTGCCAATTGCCAGATTTCCAAATCCTCAAACTTTTCAATTTTTGCCATAACCAAACCTTTAAATACTTAGTTTATAAGCACTGTCATTTTGCACACTTGACATTTCAACTTTCAAACATTTCAATTTTTAACAAAAAACAATTGCAATAGCTAAATTTCAAATACTCAGTTTATAAGCATTGTCATTTGCAACGTGAACATTTCAACATTGAAACATTCCAATTTTGAATAACAAACCAATTTTATTTTTTCAAAGCCAGTATCGAAAAATCAGTTTCAGCTTTGGTGATGGTATTTGTTAAAGCACCTAAGCCTGTGATCTCCATTTCCACTACATCGCCGGGTTGCAGCCATTGTGTTTTGTAGTTTGGATCGTTTAATAAACCCGTTCCGTTAAGCTCCAGAAAACAACCTGTGCCCACCGTTCCTGATCCGATAACATCGCCAGGAAGAATGTCGACACCATAAGCACAACGTTCAATAATCTCTGCAAATGTCCAATCCATATCGGCTGCATTGCCTCTTGAAACTTCGATGCCATTGACACGACAAGTCATTTTCAGATTGTAAGCATTGCCAACATGGCCTTCTTTTGCCGCTACTTTATATTGTTCCAGCTCATCAGGCGTAACCAGCCAGGGCCCAATAACAGTTGAGAAATCTTTGCCTTTCGCAGGACCGAGATTCAACAACATCTCTTCCATTTGTAAGGTTCGGGCGCTCATATCATTCATCACCATATAACCGGCAATGTACTCATCAGCTTCTGCAGCTTTTATATTTCTTCCTTTTTTACCGATTACAATGGCCAGTTCCAGCTCAAAATCAAGTTTTTCAAAATGATCGGGCATACACTCGATTTCGCCAGTTCCTTGTATGGCATTGTGGTTGGTAAAATAAAAGATCGGGTATTCATCAAACTGTGGAATCATATCTACCTTGCGATTCCGGCGGGCTGCCGCTACATGTTGCCTGAAAGCATAACCGTCTCTGCAACTGGTTGGATGCGGAACAGGAGCTAAAATTTCATAAAAAATCTCTTCCTTAGCAGATAAGCTTTCGTCTTTAATCTGTAAATCAACTTTTTTTGCCCTTTCCATCAGCACCTCTCCGCCTTGCAAAAATTCATTCATATTGTCTGGCAGCAATTTATCACAACTGTTTAAATTGTAAATGTGGCCATCAATGAACAGCCCTAAATGCTCTCGGTCTTCAGTTTTGTAACTTACAAGTTTCATATAAATTTGGTTAAAATACGGGGTAAAGCTAGTGATTTAGGGCAGGAAATAAAACACGATCAACTTATTTCAGTTCGGTGTACTTCTGCAGATCAGTTTTGATTAACGGAAAGTCCTTCGCCTCTAATTTTTTATAAAACCGCTTATTTGCAAATAATTCACCAGTGACCAAGCCCAACGAAACGCCTATTGGAATGCCTACCAAAATCAAAACGGCAGACTCTAAAGCATTGGGAGTTTCGACAGCCAAAACAAAAAATGCCAAGGCGCCCGCAATTGCAAATGGTGCTACAATCCCTCTCCTGTGAATATATAGCCTGCTAATTTTTTCGGCGCTCAACCTGCTGGTATCTCCGTTGCTTTTTACTAAAATGAGTTGCGTGTCTTCAGCCGCATAAAAAAAACCTCGATGCCTTTTACCGCTATGCTCAAAAATTTTAATCTTATACTTCCATTTCTTTTGCGCTGAAGCAGTAAAACAAATGGTTATACAAAATAAGAGCGTTAAGAATATCTTCATGTTGATTTTGGTTAGAATTAAAGATAAAGAATTTCTTGTTCAAAATAAATTCACTATTTTAGCACCATCAAAACCATGATTTTAAAAGCATTACATATCAATTTAGTGAACGATGCCATCGCAGCACGTCGCTATAAAATGCTATCTAAATTGATCATGGCTCAATATTCTCTGTAATTCTGAGTATTCTTCCTATTAATTGAAACGCCTTCGCGTTTTGATTGTTTATTCTTTTAGATTTTATTTCTAACCTAAAATATACATTATGCCTGTTTATCATAAATTGGGGCAAATACCTGCAAAACGTCATACGATTTTTCGTAAACCTGATGGAAAGCTTTATGCTGAAGAACTCGTTTCAACAGAAGGTTTCTCAAGTTTATACTCGCTCGTTTATCATTGCCACCCGCCTACCATTGTTAAACACTTAGGAGAACCTTATAGTGTTGAACCTAAAATTGCCAGAGAAAAGCATCTCAAACATACGAGCTTGATTGGCTTTAATATCAAACCAGAAGACGACTTTTTGAAAAGCCGTAAACCTGTTTTAGTAAACAGCGACTTGCATATTGTATTGGCAGCTCCACGAAAATCAATGACGGATTATTTCTACAAAAACAGCCAGGCAGATGAGATGATTTTTGTACATGAGGGATCGGGAAAATTGAAAACGGGCTTTGGGGAAATTAAATTTGCTTATGGCGATTACCTGATTATTCCACGGGGAACGATTTACCAGATGGAATTTGACAACGAACAAAACAGATTGTTCATCGTAGAAAGTTTTAGTCCGCTGAGACCGCCAAAAAGATACCTGAACCAGTACGGACAGTTGATGGAACATGCTCCCTATTGTGAGCGTGATTTACGTTTGCCAGAGAACTTGCAGACACATGATGAGTATGGTGACTTTAAAGTCCTCATTAAAAAGCAAGGATTAATTTATCCTTACACTTATGGTACGCATCCTTTTGATTATGTGGGATGGGATGGTTATCATTATCCATACGCTTTCTCTATTCATGATTTTGAACCCATTACCGGTCGTTTGCACCAGCCACCACCCGTTCACCAAACTTTTGAAGGGCACAATTTTGTAGTTTGTTCTTTTGTTCCCCGCAAATATGATTACCATCCTGACTCCATTCCGGCACCATACAACCACAGCAATGTAGATAGTGATGAAGTGCTTTATTATGTTGACGGCGATTTTATGAGCAGGAAAAGTGTGGTAAAAGGACAGATTACTTTGCATCCAGGAGGCATTCCTCATGGCCCACATCCCGGAACGGTTGAAAAATCAATAGGAAAAGAAAAAACAGATGAACTTGCTGTAATGATTGATCCTTTTAAACCATTGATGCTCACGCAAGAGGCGATTGACATCGAAGATGAAAACTATCACAAAAGCTGGCAGATAAATGTGGAATAAATTAGTCGGAGCTTGGGAGACCGAAGTCCGATCATCAGCAATTGGGTAATATGTCAATAAAAATTGTCTCCACACTATCTTAAAAACAAAACCTTCTGATTTCGGAAACTCGACTTTGGAATTATTAAAAACTTTAATCACCGGACATCCAACTTCGGACTCCGGACTATTTTAAAAATATGGAAACACTAACATTTGCAGAAAAAATATCTAAAGCACAGGATTTTCTGCCTATTAATGGAACTGATTATATAGAATTTTATGTGGGTAATGCAAAGCAGGCAGCCCATTACTACAAAACGGCGTTCGGCTTTCAAAGCTTAGCTTATGCTGGCCCTGAAACCGGGGTTCGTGATCGGGCCTCTTACGTTTTGCAGCAGGGAAAAATCAGATTGATTTTAACCACTGCTTTAAAATCGGAACATCCGATATCGGAGCATGTGAAAAAACATGGCGATGGCGTTAAAGTATTGGCTTTATGGGTTGATGATGCCTATAGCGCTTTTGAAGAAACTACCAAACGTGGTGCAAAACCGTATATGGAGCCTAAAACCTTAACCGATGAACATGGCGAAGTAAAAATGAGTGGCATTTACACTTATGGCGAAACCGTGCACATGTTTATCGAACGAAAGAATTATACCGGCACTTTTATGCCTGGTTATCGGGTTTGGGAAAGCGATTATCAACCTGCAGATGCAGGACTTTTATACATCGATCATTGTGTAGGTAATGTAGGCTGGAATCGAATGAATGAAGCAGTACAATGGTACGAAGATGTGATGGGTTTCGTTAATATCCTTTCGTTTGACGACAAGCAAATCAACACAGAATATTCTGCTTTGATGAGTAAAGTGATGAGCAATGGGAATGGTTTTTCTAAATTCCCGATCAATGAGCCAGCTGAAGGCAAGAAAAAATCACAGATTGAAGAATATTTGGAATATTATGAAGGCGAAGGCGTACAACATATTGCCGTAGCCACAAAAGATATTGTGAAAACGGTAAAGGAACTAAAATCTCGTGGGGTTGAATTCTTAAGTGCACCACCAGAAGCCTATTATGATATGATGCCGCAACGTGTGGGCAAAATTGATGAAGAAATTTCTTTACTGGAAAGTCTGGGTATTTTGGTTGATTGTGACGAGGAAGGTTATCTATTGCAAATTTTTACTAAACCAGTAGAAGATCGTCCAACTCTTTTCTTTGAAATTATTCAGCGTAAAGGTGCACAAAGTTTTGGTGCAGGTAACTTCAAAGCCTTGTTTGAATCTTTGGAAAGAGAACAAGAGTTGAGGGGGAATTTATAGGAACTTTAGTTAATATCGTCATTGAGAGATACGAAGCAATCTATGTTAGTATGAGATTGCTTCGTGCCTTTCAATGACGATCGATTTTATGTTTTTCTAAAGTACTTCGCCCAGGTGCTTGTAGTTAGATTTTATCGTATCAAAAACCTCAGTCATTTTTCCGCCTAGCATTAATTTAGCCATAGATTCTGTCATACCCTTAATCTGAGCCCATTCAATTTTTGGTGGCATTGCCAAGGCGTTTGGGTTAGTCATGATGTTGAGTAATATGGGACTACTTTCCATTAAGGCATGGCTAATAGCATTTTCTACCTCTTCGGGTTTAGAAACCGTTATCCCTTTGAAACCCATTGCCTGGGCTACCAAAGCAAAATCGGGGTTAATCATGTCGGTTTCGTTATCTGGCAAACCATCTACTTCCATCTCCAGTTTAACCATACCTAAAGATCGGTTGTTAAAGACGATAAGTTTAATTGGTAAGTTATATTGTTTAATGGTAGCCAGATCGCCCAAAAGCATCGATAATCCACCATCGCCGCATAACGCGATCACTTGTTTTTCTGGATGAACCAAAGCAGCACCAATGGCCATCGGCATTGCATTTGCCATTGAACCATGATTAAATGAGCCCAGCATTTTTCGTTCTCCAGTGCCATCAATAAAACGGGCACCCCAAACACAACACATTCCGGTATCTACCGTAAAAATAGCGTCTCTCGCAGCTAATCGGTTTATGGTTTCGGCTACAAACTCTGGCTGAATTTTATTTTCTTCACCCTGATCTTTCACATAAACCTGTTGGTTCTCTTTTACTTTTTCGTAAAATTCAAGTTGCGATTTCAAAAATTTGTCGTCCGTTTTTTCTTCCAATAATGGTAGCAGCGCTTTAATTGAGTCGCCAATATTGCCGCATAAACCCATTGTTAATTTAGCTCTTCTACCTAAACGTTCAGGTCGCTCATCAATCTGAATAATTTTATTTTTAACCGGCATGAAATTCACGTAAGGAAAATCAGTTCCCAGGAGTAAAACCAGATCAGCTTCATGCATGGCATGGTAACCTGAAGGCTGCCCTAGAAGCCCGGTCATCCCTACTTCGTATGGATTATTGTATTGAATGCCCATTTTCCCACGGAATGAAAACCCTACAGGTGCTTTCAATCTTGAAGCTAATGCTACAACTTCATCGTGAGCTTCGGCAGCACCGATGCCACAATAAATCATCACTTTCTTTTCTTCGTTCAATATTGTTGACAAGGCATTCAATTCCTGATCAGAAGGACGAATTACCGGTTTATTATTAAACAATTGCATGGATGTAACGCTTTCTACGGCATCCATTTCTGAAACATCACCCGGTAAACCAAATACAGCAACACCTTTTTTATGAATGGCATGTTGAATAGCCGTTTGCAACATTCTCGGTGCCTGTTCTGCAGTGGTGGCTACCTGGTTATAATAGCTACAATCATCAAATAACTTAATGGTATTGGTTTCCTGGAAAAAGTCAGTTCCAAATTCTCCTGTCGGGATGGTGGAAGCAATAGCGATAACCGGCACGTGAGAGCGGTGTGCATCATACAGTCCGTTAATCAAATGCACATGGCCGGGTCCGCAGCTCCCTGCACAACAAGCAATTCCATCGAGTTCAGCTTCAGCTGCAGCTGCAAAAGCACCAACTTCTTCATTCCGAACATGAATCCATTTTATTTTTCCGTTACGTTTTACCGCATCGTTAAAATAATTCAAACTATCGCCGGTAACGGCATACACTCTTTTAACACCAACTTCAACCAGCATTTCTACCAGTTGCTCTGCAACATTTTTACCCATGAACGTATTTTTAATTGATCAACATCATCGTGATGTTAACATCTTATAAATACCTGAATCAGAAATATTGTTTTATATTTTGGAAGGAAAGGACCCTAATCTGACTTGGAGCAGACCAATTTTCGAAATAAATTAAATGCGCTCGTTTCTTCACTAAAACTTCATAATTGAAACGCACCTTTACATCAACAAAATACGAAGCGATTTCTATTTTGTTAAATTCTAAAAACTCATAATTAGTTTTTTAGTTTTCCGGTTACCCTTATCTGATACCTCATGTATTGCAAAATACATGAGGTTTTTTATTTATTCTGTGCTTTCTTTTAGCATCTGGTGTAAAGCGGCGGCATCACCATCAAATTTGGTTCCGTTTACATAGAATGAAGGCGTTCCGTTAACGCCACTCCTCACCCCGCTTTCAAAATCATCTTCCACTTTTTGCTTTACAGCATCTGAAGTAAAATCTCCATGGAATTTTTCCATATCCAGCTCCAGGTTTTCGGCCAATTCTTCAAAAAGATTTTCATCTAAACGATATTGGTTCTCGTACAATGCATCATGCATTTCCCAAAATTTATTTTGCAACGCTGCAGCTTCTGCAGCAGCGGCGGCCGAAAAAGCAAACTGATGAGACTCCTGTAAAGGGAAATTCCGGAATACGAATTTAATCTGATCGCCAAATGTATCTTCAATTTCTTTTATGATGGGATGAGCATCGCCACAAAACGGGCATTGGTAATCGCCAAATTCCACAATGGTAATGGCTGCTGTGTCAGTGCCTTGCACGTGATCGCTATTGTTTACTTCAGGTTTTAAATTGCTCATATTATTTTTTATCCAATTCCTCTAACGCATCTAAAATACCATCGGCACCAGGGTTTACCGCCGTTGGCGATAAGTAACTCCAGGCGATCATGCCTTCCTTATCAATCACAAACAATGCCCTTTTGCTTTCTCCAACTTCATCATCATAAACCCCATAGGCTTTTGATACTGCTCCTTTGGGTTCAAAATCTGCCAATAGTGGAAAGTGTAATTTTCTATCTTTCTCAAAAGCCAGGTGGCACCACACGCTATCAACCGATATTCCAAAAATCTGTGCATCATGCTTTGAAAAATACTTTAGCATTTCATTGTAAAGCGCCATTTGATCGCTGCAAACTGGACTCCAATCTGCCGGATAAAAAGCCAGGATTACATTTTTACCAAGAAAATCTTTCAGTTTTATCTTTTGATCAGGAGTAGCATTCAACTCAAAATCTGGTGCTTTCGTACCTTTTTCTAACATGTTTATACAGTTTAGTTTGAAAATCTTTCCTAGTTAACATCTCAAGATGCCAGTTGTTTGCGATGATAAATTCGGCGCTAACCCAATTTTTGTCTTTTAATAAGATAAGATTGAAGAATAGGATAAAACCCTTTATTGATATCTGCATCAATTAAATCAATTTTATACTGCGCACATTTTAACGCAATTTGTGCCCGGTAAACAGATACGGCGTCTTTATAATTGTCTTTAACCTGGTTGGTATGCACTTTAATGGTGTTGCCGGTTTCCATATCGATAAACTGGTACGGACGGTTTTCAAATTCGAAATTTACTTCTTTCGATTGATCAACCACATTAAAAACTACTACCTCATGTTTGTTAAATTTTAGGTGTTGCAGTGCATCAAAAAACTCATCCGTTTTCGCGGCGCTGGTTTGCGTATTAAATAAATCACTAAAAATAATCACCAGTGAACGCTTATGAATCTGGTCTGCCACTTGGTGTAAGGCTTCGCTTAAATTAGTTTGCGCATTCACCTTTGGTTTTTGCAACAAATCTTCCAGCTGTGTAAACAAGTATTTTTGATGCACAGTGGTAGATTTTGCAGGAGAATTCAGTAAAACCTCATCAGTAAATAAGCTTAATCCAAAAGCATCACGTTGTTTTTTTAGCAAATACATGAGTGAAGCAGTGGCCTGAATGGCGAAAGTAAGCTTATTGTTTTTAGGTTCAGGAAAATACATTGATGAAGAAACATCGATCACAAACTGACAGCGCAAATTGGTTTCTTCCTCAAAACGTTTACTGTACAGTTTATCGGTTTTGGCGTAAAGTTTCCAATCGATATTTTTCACATTGTCGCCGTTATTGTATTGGCGGTGTTCGGCAAACTCCACAGAAAAGCCATGGAACGGACTTTTATGCAAACCTGTAATAAAACCCTCAACAACTTGTTGCGCCAATAGTTCTAAATTCCCGAAGCCCGATTCATTTTCGTAGTTCACCGTCTGCATAAGGTAAAGCTAAAAAGATTTACGAATTAATTGTTTATAAATCACCTTGTATTTTGTTTTTGGAAAGCAAGGGCTGTCAACTTTATTACAGCTTGCTCCCGCTATCGTTTCAAATCCTCTCCCGATGAAAAATCGGGATCCGGGTTTTCCACTTTATCGGGTTTAGGTGGCAGCCACAGTGCACCTATCAGGAACGAGTTTATTGCAATCGGTAGCGCATCGGAATCGCAAAGACAGAAAATAAAAACGCCAATGGTAGTTATTGCCGCTCCCGGCTTTCGAGCAATCATCTGCAACTAATGAAATAGATTCTTCGTGCCTCAGAATGACAGCATTTTTCTGCTATCCGCAACTGCCCTCAATTGCAGAAAATAAAACAAAATGTTTAGCCATATTTCTACAATTACACAATTATATTACTTTTGCGCCATGATTTAAAAAATAATAATGAAGAAAAACACACTATTAATTCTATCATCCCTGATTAGTATTTATAGTTTTGGTCAAACCGTTAAAGGAGGAAAAGTAGACACAGAAAGTACAAAAATTTTAAGCAAGCTCGATACAGCAAAGAAACAAGAAGGCTGGACGATTCGAGGAACGAACATTTTATTATTAAACCAGGCAGCCTTTTCCAATTGGGTAGCTGGTGGAATAAATTCGGTGGCATTAACTGCCCGTACCGATTATGAATTCAATTTAAAAAAGGGTAAAAACCTTTGGGAAAACCGAATTTTACTGGGTTATGGTTTACGCTCTGAACAGAAACAACAAACCACCAAAGTTGAGGATGTAATAGACCTGACTTCGAAATACGGTTATCAGATTAACAATAGCAACTGGTTTGCAGCAGCTGCTTTAAATTTCAAAACCCAGTTTAGCAAAGGCTACGATTACAGCAAACCCACTCAAGGTTATCTTTCTAATTTTCTATCGCCAGGTTACATTACGGCAGGTTTTGGTGTAGATTATATACCAAATGATAACTTTCAGCTCAGCATTCATCCACTTACTTCACGTTTCACCTTTGTAACGGATGATGCTGTTTTTGATCCAGACAACAATGGCATTTTAACAGAAGCTTTTGGCGTTACGCCGGGAAAACATTTAGTATATCAATTAGGCGCCTATGTTGGCGGCAGGTACAAAACCAAATTGATGGATAATATTTTACTGGATAATCGTTTTGGTGTGTTTAGCAATTATTTGAAAAAACCACAAAACCTGGTAATGGCCTATTCGGCCATTTTAGACATGAAAGTGAATCGCTTCATTTCTACTCAAATTACAGCAGATTTATTTTATGATGACAACCAAATTGGCAAACTACAGCTTAAGGAAACTTTGGGTGTTGGCTTGACTTACAAATTTGGCAAGTATTAATTTTTATAATGGCTAGTGTTTTAACTTTTCAACCAATAGAGCGTTGAGGTGAGTAAGACACTAGCCATTAGTTATAATATATAATGCTGTTGCCAATATAGCGTCGTCATTTCAATTGGAGCATAACTTGTACCGATTTTATATCGGTAGCGGAAAATAGAAATCTTTTCACTTTACATCTGGTGTCCTCACCTGCCGGAAAACATCAGCAAAAGATTTCTCCACTTCAGTCGAAATGACGATTGATCAAGAAGTCTTAGTGATTATAGCCTGAGCTTCCGACCGAATGATGCATAAAAAAATGGTTGGTGAGACACCAACCACTAAGGTAAAAGCATTAGTTAAAAGATTTCTCCACTTCGGTCGAAATGACGATCTATCAAAAAGCGTTACATCTATCCGCTGGTGTCCTCACCGGCCGAAACATATTATTTCTTCGCTATTTTATACAAATTACCATTATCCGTAACCGTATAAAAAGCACCATCTTTCTCCACTAAATCACGGAAACGTTCTCCTTTTCCAGCAAGTAGTCGTTCTTCGCCAACTACCTTGTTGTCTTTGATTACCAAGCGGCTAATGTGCGATCCGCTTAATCCGCCAACAAACAAATTACCTTTCCACTCCGGAATAACGCTACTGTTGTAGAAAGCAATTGAACCAGGAGATAGCACAGGGTTCCAGTAATAAACAGGTTGTTCCATACCTTCTTTTTGCTGAATGCCCTCTCCTACAGCTTTTCCACTGTATTCGATACCATAAGTAATAATCGGCCATCCATAATTTTTACCTGGTTTTATCAGGTTCACTTCATCGCCTCCCCTCGGACCAAACTCAGCTTCCCATAAATCGCCCGTTTGCGGGTTAATTGCCAACCCGTCAGGATTACGAAGGCCGTAAGCATAAATTTCTGGTTTAGCATCTGCTTTGCCAGCAAACGGCCCACTCGGAACTGCTTTGCCGTCTTTAGTTAAATGAAGAATTTTACCCAACGATGAATTTAACTGCTGTGCCTGAATTCTAACTTCGCGATCTGATCGTTCTCCAGTACTCACAAACAGATTTCCATTTTTATCAAATACGATTCTTGAACCATACTGCAACTTGCCAGTATGTGCCGGTGTAGCACGATAAATGATGGTTTGATTTTCAATTTTAGTTTCACTAGCCGATAACTTACCTTTCGCAATGGCTAAAAGCGAACCTTTGGCCTGCGGCTCGGCATAAGCCCAATAAACCATTCTGTTTTTAGCGAAATCAGGATCTAAGGTTACGTCCAGCAGTCCGCCCTGACCAGAAGCATCAACCTTTGGCAAACCTTCAATTTTTTTAGTGAGTTTTCCGCTGGCATCCAGAATAACCATGGTTCCCTGCTTTTGGGTAATTAGAAAACCTCCATTTGGAAGCACAGCAATGGCCCACGGGTTTTCCAGTTTTCCGTTGATGACTGAGATATCTAGCGGAGTGGAAGTTTTAACACCCGCAACACGGGTTTGGCCCTCGAAAGCAGGTTTATAATCAGCGGTGGGTTTTTCCGTTTCAACAGGACTTTGGCCTGAAACGCAGGCAACATTTACGCAGTTCAAGGTAAATCCTGTAATTAAAATACCCAGTGTTTTGTTAGTAATGAGTTTCATAGGAATAATGAGATTTAATACTAAAGGAACAAAAATATTTGCTCATTAAAAAACCCGAATTCATTAAATGAACCCGGGTTTTAAATATGTTACAAGCCTTGCAGCTTTTTGCTTTAATCTTTTATACTTTTAAGCCAACTGCTTGTTTAATTTATCAGCCAATACTGATTTTGGAACCGCACCAACTTGTTTGTCAACAACTTGACCATCTTTGAAATATAATAAAGCTGGAATGTTACGAATACCGAATTGCATAGAAATTTGAGGGTTGTTATCAACATTCACTTTTCCAACTACCGCTTTTCCATCATATTCTTTTGCGATTTCTTCTACTACCGGACCTACCATGCGACAAGGGCCACACCATTCTGCCCAAAAATCTACTAATACGGGTTTATCTGATTTTAATACAAGCTCTTCAAAGTTTGCATCTGTGATTTCTAATGCCATAATTATTTTTTTTATGTTCAAATATATGTATTCAATTGTAATGCCAACTACAGTGTAATGTCAATTTGACACTATTGTGGTTTGTTAGCTGATTGGTTTTTTAGTTGTTTAGTTTTTAGGCACAATTACAAATACGAAATAACAAAACAACTAAACAACTAAAAACCTAATTCAACTTGTAATTTACAACATTCAATCCTACCAATTGTTCTAGGAACTTATTGTTGGGATTAATTTTCAAATTTTTGGAAGGTAAATCCAACATGATCTGTTTCTCGCTATCAAAAACAGCAAAGTTAAGTTGGCAGTTTTGCTGCTCGGAGTTTGCCTTATTGTCTGCTAATATGGCTTCGATCTCTCGCATCAACTCTTCATTTACCCTTTCAATGGGCACCTGTATGGTTAAACTTTTTGCCAGTTTATCCCGCAATTCAGACATCAGGTTAATTGCTGTAATTTTAAATTCCCAATCGCCGGCTTTACCGAAACGTTCTCCAACCCTGCCTCTAATCTGTAAGAAGTAACCTTCAGTTAAAAACGACTTAAACTTTAAAAAGTCTTCACCAAACAACGCCATTTCACAGGCATCATCATAATCTTCAAAAACAAATGTGCCGAATGGTTTACCCGTTTTAGTAATCCTTTGCGATGCCGCAACAACTAAACCACCCACGCAAAGTTCACGGTTTTGAAGCTTGGCAAATTCAGCTAAAACTTCCTCATTGGTATCGCCCATTCTAACTTTATTGATGATACTCAGCTGCCGTACGCCATGTGTACAAAACTTATCAAGCTCCAGTTTATAGTTATCCAATGGGTGCCCGGACAGGAAAATTCCGATGGCATCTTTTTCATATTTCAGTCGATCCATCAAAGCCCATTCAGGAGAAACCGGTAAAGTTGGTTCCAAAATTAAATCAGCTTTTGAACCGCCAAACAATGAAGCCTGTGAAGTACTTTCATTATTCTGAAAATCGTTGGCAAACTTGATTATTTTTTCGATTCCGTTCATTTTATCATGTGGACCGATGTAAAAAAACTGTGCCCTGTGGCCACCAAAGGCATCAAATGCGCCGCTGTAAACAAAACTCTCGTAAGCTTTTTTATTTACGATACGGGTATTTGATCGCTTAGCAAAATCATAAACCGAGGCATATGGTCCATTTAACAATCTTTCTTCGATAATGCTTTCTACCGCTTTCTCGCCTACCCCTTTAACCGCCGACATGCCGAAGCGCACTTCTCCCCTCACGTTTACCGAAAATTTTAGATCAGATTCGTTTACATCGGGGCCCAATACCGTAACGCCCATCTGGCGACATTCCTCCATAAAGAACGCTACCTGTTTAATATCGCTCATGTTATTGGAAAGTACCGCAGCCATATACTCAGCCGGATAATGCGCCTTTAAATAAGCCGTTTGATAAGCAATCCAGGCGTAACAGGTAGAGTGTGATTTGTTGAACGCATAGGATGCAAAGGCTTCCCAATCTTTCCAGATTTTCTCTAAAGTTGCGGCATCGTGGCCTTTCTCAGCCGCTTGCTTCACAAATTTAGGCTTCATTTTATCCAGAACATCTTTCTGTTTTTTACCCATCGCCTTCCGCAAAACGTCGGCCTCACCTTTGGTAAAACCAGCTAACTTTTGCGATAAAAGCATTACCTGCTCCTGATAAACCGTAATCCCGTAGGTTTCCTTAAGATATTCTTCGCAGGCATCTAAATCATATTGAATCTCTTCTTCACCGTTTTTTCTGCGTACGAAACTCGGAATATATTCCATTGGTCCTGGACGATACAAAGCATTCATGGCAATTAAATCGTCGAAAACCGTAGGCTTTAATTCCTTCATGTATTTCTGCATACCCGGGCTCTCATACTGAAAAATACCAATGGTTTCCCCACGTTGGAAAAGCTCATAAGTCATCACATCATCAATTGGAAAAGTATCCGGATCGAGGTTGATGTGATGCCTTTTCTTCACCAATTTAACAGTGTCTTTGATCAAGGTAAGGGTTTTCAAGCCCAGGAAGTCCATTTTCAGTAATCCGGCACTCTCCACTACCGAGTTATCAAATTGGGTAACATACAAATCAGAATCCTTTGCCGTAGCAACCGGAACAAAATTCGTAATATCACTTGGCGTAATAATTACACCACAGGCGTGAATACCTGTATTTCTTAACGATCCTTCTAAAACCTGCGCCTGTTGAATGGTTTCGGCACTCAGATCTTTTAAACTACCTAAATTTTTAAGTTCGACAACTCGCTCATATTCATCCGGACGCAAAGCATCTTTCAACGCTTTTTCATCAAGATTGAAGATTTTAGCAAGCTTCATGTTCGGAATCAGCTTTGCGATTTTATCGGCCTCAAATAATGGCAAATCTAAAACCCTTGCCGTATCACGGATGGATGACTTCGCTGCCATGGTTCCATAAGTGATGATCTGTGCTACCTGGCTGGAACCATATTTATTGATTACATATTCCATTACGCGGCCACGGCCCTCATCATCGAAATCGATATCAATATCGGGCATGGAAACACGATCGGGATTTAAGAAACGCTCAAAAAGGAGGTCGTACTTAATTGGATCAATATTGGTAATCCAAAGGCAATACGCAACCACTGAACCCGCAGCTGAACCTCGACCAGGACCAACAGATACATCTCTGCGACGGGCTTCGGCAATAAAATCCTGAACAATCAGAAAGTAACCCGGATAACCGGTTTTTTCAATGGTGGCTAACTCGAAGTCTAAACGCTCGATAACCGGTGGCGTCAATTCGCCGTATCTGATTTTGGCACCTTCATATGTTAAGTGCCTCAAAAATTTATTCTCTCCACGTTTACCGCCGTCGGCTTCATCTTCAGCAACCAGAAATTGTTCTGGAATATCGAACTTTGGTAAAAGTACTTCACGGGCGAGTTTGTAGGTTTCAATTTTATCTACAATCTCCTGTATATTTAAAATCGCCTCAGGCAAATCGGCGAAAAGTGCCTTCATTTCATCACCCGATTTGAAATAATATTCTTGATTAGGTAAACCATAGCGGTAACCGCGTCCACGTCCGATTGGGGTGGCCTGTTTTTCGCCATCTTTTACACAAAGCAAAATATCATGCGCATTTGCGTCTTTTTTGTTGATGTAATAGGTATTATTAGTGGCAACTAACTTTACATCGTGCTTTTTGGCCAAAGAAATTAAAGATGTATTTACCCGATCTTCATCTTCCTGGTTGTGGCGCATCACTTCCACATAAAAATCATCACCAAACTTTTCTTTCCACCAAACCAAAGCTTCCTCAGCCTGGTTTTCACCCATGTTTAAAAGCTTGTTCGAAATCTCTCCGGAGAGGTTTCCTGATAGAACGATAATATCGTCTTTGTACTGCTCAATTACATTTCTGTCAATGCGGGGAACGTAATAAAATCCTTTTGTATAGGCAATAGAAGACATTTTGGCTAAGTTGTGATAGCCATTTTTATTCTTCGCCAATAATACCATCTGGTAACCATTGTCTTTCGCTGTTCTGTTCAGGTGATCATCACAAACAAAGAATTCTACCCCCACAATCGGCGTCATCACCACCTCAGTTGGCCGCTGCCCAGCTTCAATGGCTTCTGCGTTTTTCGCTTCTGCGGCTTTGTTATGATTGAGCACTGCATTTACAAAGTGGAATGCGCCCATCATATTGGCATGATCGGTCATGGCCACTGCCGGCATTTTTTGTGCTGCAGCCGCTTTTACCAAAGCAGGAATGCTGATTGTACTTTGTAAAACAGAAAACTGGGTGTGGTTGTGTAAATGCACAAAAGTTGCCGCAGCAAGTTCTTGCTTGTTTTCTGCAAGTTCTTGTTTTGAAACACCACCGCCCTCTGTTTTTTGCAGCCGTTTGCGAATTTCATCAGAGGCAGCCTTTAGGTTGATGTGTTTTAAACCAACACCTTCAATTAAAGCTGGATTTATCTCTCTGAAACGAGGAAAATATTCTGCATCAACAAGAAGTTCTTCTTTTTTAAAGACTTCGCGTTTTACCAATTCCAAAAAACAACGTGTAGTAGCTTCCACATCGGCAGTAGCATTGTGCGCTTCATTGAAAGGAACACCAAATAAATACGAGTGTAATTCTGTTAAAGTTGGCAGTTTAAATTTACCACCCCTACCGCCTGGCAATTGCAAAAGCTGTGCAGTCACTTCGGTACAGGTATCGAGCACCGGCAGTTCAGCCAGGCGATTTGCAACACCAAACCTATGAAATTCGCAACCCATGATGTTCACATCAAAGCCAACATTCTGGCCAACGATGAACTTTGCTTTAGCTAAAACCTCATTAAATTTAGCCAGCATTTCGTCGAACGAAATTCCTTGCGCTGAAGCCAAATCGGTCGAAATCCCGTGAATCCTTTCTGCATCGTAAGGAATGTTAAATCCTTCTGGCCTAACCAGATAATCCTGATGTTCAACCATCCTTCCCATCTCATCGTGCAATTGCCATGCAATTTGAATACAACGTGGCCAATTATCGGTATCGGTAATTGGTGCATTGTAATTACGTGGCAAACCCGTAGTTTCAGTATCAAAAATTAAGTACATATTGTATTTTAAAAGAATTAGCCGTTGCAGAAGAATAACGGTTCCTCAAAAATAAGGAATTTGCAAGTTGATGTTGTCAGTATTTTATCAACAAAAGAATAAAGCCTTGATGGTTTTTGTTGTTGGTGATTTTAACCTTTGAGAGTTTGAGATTTATTGAGGTTGGTCGAGATTTGTAATCTCGATCATATGTACTGTTCATTTAAAATCCACAAGTCAAAAGTCGGGATTGCAAATCCCGACCAACATGATGACAGCACAAACTTAAGCTGGTCGAGATTTGTAATCTCGTCCATACGGACTGTTGATTTTAAATCCACAAATCAAAAGTCGGGGTTGCAAATCCCGACCAACATGATGACAAATTCCGATTACAATGGATTAACTTCAATCCAATTTCCTTATCTTTATTAAAAATTTAAGATGAAAGTTTTATTAGATATCAAGGACAGCAAAGCAGATTTTGTAATGGAATTATTAAATAATCTATCATTTGTGAAAGCAGAAGCGATTAGTGTAAAAAAAGCTCAATTTTTTAAAGAACTGAAATTATCTGTTGAGGAAGTAGAAATGGCAAAACAAGGAAAATTAAAGTTAAAAACGGTAGAAGACCTGATTAATGAGCTATAATATAGAACTCACTCATTTCTTTGAGAAGCAGCTTAAACGTTTGGTTAAGAAGTTTCCATCCTTGAAAACGGAGTTCATACAATTGATAGAATCACTTAAAAAAAGTCCAGAACAAGGTAAGGCTATAGGTAAGAATTGCTATAAAATTAGAATTTCGATTGCATCGAAAGGCAAAGGAAAATCGGGCGGAGCAAGAATAATCACGCACCTACAAATAATTGAAAATCGAATTTTTCTATTATCCATTTATGATAAGTCCGAACAATCAGATATGAATGATCAAGAATTAGAAGCGTGGCTAAAATCGCTGAGTTAAATTCTTAAGCTGGTCGAGATTTATAATCTCGGCCATACGTATTGTGGACTTAAAATCCACAAGTCAAAAGCTAGAATTGCAAATCCCAACTAACATGATTACAGCACAAACTTAAGCTGGTCGAGATTTGTAATCTCGTCCATACGTACTGTGGATTTTAAATCCACAATTCGAAAATGAGATTGCCACAGCTGATGAAAAATCGGCTTCGCAATGACGAGCGCTAAGGTTGGTCGAGATTTATAATCTCCTCCATACGTACTGTGGATTTAAAATCCACAAATCAAAACTCGGGATTGCAAATCCCGACTAACATGATGACAGCACAAACTTAAGCTCGTCGAGATTTGTAATCTCGTCCATACATACTGTGGATTTTAAATCCACAAATCAAAACTCGGGATTGCAAATCCCGACTAACATGATGACAGCACAAACTTAAGCTCGTCGAGATTTGTAATCTCGTCCATACATACTGTGGATTTAAAATCCACAATCAAAAGTCGGGATTGCAAATCCCGACTAACATGACAGCACAATATTAAAAATGCTCCTGGCTCACCAGTTCACTCACATCATACCCTTTTTCCCGGCATCTCTCAATAATATCTACCAGTAATGCGGCTTCCATTTTTGGTTCTCTGGCCATAATAAATAAATACTTTTCATCTGGATGACCAACAACCACATAGCTGTAATCGGCTGCGATCTCAATAATCCAATAACCGATTTTAAAGGGCCATAAAAACTGCGCTTTCATATCGCCATCAGGCTTTTCCTCATCAAAAAACAATTTCGATGTGATTGTCTTTTCTTCCGGATTACCCTCTTTATGATAGGTAGTGAGCACGTCGAAATGATCATCATCCTTTAATGTATAGGTTTCAGTGGTTTGTTTCCAATTTTTATCCATCAAAGTTGGGATAGAATATAAAGAATACCATTTGCCTTCAAAAGCTTTATAATCGATGTGGGTAAGGGGCTTATTTTCCATTGCTTATCATTTTAATTAATAACCAATTTCAGGCTGATAAGGTTTTTTTTTAGAAAATCTATTCCCTAAAAGAATAAACATTCCTCCACACCCGCCTGTAAAATCTTCAACTCGCGACTGCGTTGATTGAATGAGCAGCTGCGATACTTAAACTCGCGACTGCGCTGATTGAATGAGCCGCTGCGTTGCTTGAACTCGCGACTGCGTTGATTGAATGAGCACCTGCGATGCTTGAACTCGCGACTGCGTTGATTGAATGAGCAGCTGCGATGCTTAAACTTGCGACTGCGCTGAGTGAATGAGCAGCTGCGATGCTTAAACTTGCGACTGCGCTGATTGAATGAGCAGCTGCGATGCTTGAACTCGCGACTGCATGGCTACCATTATAAAGTTTTGAAAAGGATTTTTTAACCCTATATTTATTTCTACCTTCGATTAATATTTAAATGAGCAAACCATTAAATAAAAGTATATGAAAGTAACGGTTGTAGGTGCTGGCGCTGTTGGCGCTACCTGTGCAGATAATATTGCCCGAAAAGAATTAGCAAACGAACTTGTTTTGTTAGATATCAAAGAAGGTTTTGCCGAAGGTAAAGCGATTGACATGATGCAAACGGCTACCCTTTTGGGCTTTGATACAAAAATTACTGGTGTAACCGGCGATTATAGCAAAACGGCTGGTTCTGATGTGGTGGTGATTACTTCAGGCTTGCCACGCAAACCTGGAATGACCCGCGAAGAATTGATTGGCATTAATGCTGGAATTGTTAAAGGTGTTGCTGAAAATATATTAAAATTTTCTCCAGAGGCAATCATTATCGTGATTAGTAATCCAATGGATACCATGACTTACCTGGCGTTAAAATCTTTAGGACTTCCTAAAAACCGCATTATCGGTATGGGCGGAACTTTAGATAGCAGCCGTTTCAAATTCTACTTATCTCAGGCTTTAGGTTGTAACCCAGGCGATTTGCAGGGTTTTGTAATAGGTGGCCATGGCGATACGACAATGATTCCATTAACCCGCCTGGCAACTTATCAAAGCTTGCCGGTAAGCAACTTGTTAGATCAGGCTACCTTAGATAAAGTTGCAGCTGACACAATGGTTGGTGGCGCAACACTAACAGGTTTACTTGGAACTTCGGCTTGGTACGCACCTGGAGCAGCCGGCGCAGCTTTAGTTGAAGCCATTCTTCGCGATGAGAAAAAACTGTTTACCTGCTGCGTATCATTAGAAGGTGAATACGGCCAGGAAGATATTTGCTTAGGGGTACCCGTAATTATTGGTAGATCGGGCTGGGAAAAAATCATCGATTTTAAGCTAAATGATACAGAACAGGCTGCATTTAACAAAAGTGCCGATGCAGTTAGAAGTATGAACAGTGTTTTGGCCGACATGAAACTGGTATAAATGAGATCAATTTCAATCCCATTAAAATTACTGAACTTACAGGATGACGGCTTCCACCTTTTGGTGGAAGTTGTTGTTTTTAAAGAAAAACATTTCGCTGTTTTAGATACGGGCGCATCGAGAAGTGTATTTGACAAATTATTAATCGAAAGGCATTTTGCAGAGACACTCCATGTATCAGAAGAAATTAATGCCGCTACCCTGTTTACCACCACTACTACCATACAAGCCACCATTCCTGAAGTTAAAATTGGGCCGCTGAAGTTAAAAAACTATGAAACCGTTGCTTTTGATCTTCAATCCGTTACAGAGACATACCAACGATTCGGTCACCCACCAATTATAGGAATTATCGGTGGCGATATTTTAATGCAGTATAAAGCGGTAATTAACTATGAAAAGCTAATCCTGCGGCTCTATAAATAAACGTGGCATTTTAATCATAACAATCATTTTTACAGATCTTTGTAGCAGATATTTCATCTCATGAAAAACGACATTATTGATAGAAATGACCTGATCCTTCTGGTTGATACTTTCTACACGAAAGTGCAGCTCAACTCCAAAATCGGGCCGATCTTTACTGATGTTGCAAAGGTAGATTGGTCGCACCATTTGCCGAAAATGTATGATTTTTGGGAAAGTGTTTTGTTTGGTACAGCAACCTACAAAGGCAACCCGATGTTAACCCACTTTGCGGTAAATGATAAAATAGCTTTAAAGGCTGAAGAATTTAACACCTGGAAAAGCATCTTCATGGAAACTGTCGACGAGCTTTTTGCCGGCGAAAATGCAGAAACCATTAAACAAAAAGCGCAATCAATTGCCGATTTAATGGATTTCAAAATAAACGCTCCAAAACCCAATATCAACATTGTTTAATGTTTTTTTGATTTATCTGGTTTCTTTTTAATTTTAATTAACCAAACAAATCAAATATGAAAGCTTTAAGAATTATTATCGGAGTCATTGTCGTATTGGCAATCATCTTCGTTGTCGGAAGTTTCTTCCTTCCAAAAACTTATTCTGTTTCAAGGTCTACAGTAATCAACGCACCTGATAGTGTAATCTACAGAAACATTGCCGATTTTAACAGATTTTACACCTGGAATCCATGGTCGAAAATGGAGCCCTCTGCCAAAACTACATTTTCAGGCACTCCTGTAACACCGGGGCATCAATACAACTGGGTGGGTAAAGAAACCGGCTCAGGTTATATGAAAATAGAATCGCTCGATCCTAATAAAAAGGTAGATATAGAATTAAAATTCATTGAACCTTTCGAAAGTGTAGCGGATACCAAATTTGAAATTAGCCCGGAAGGCAGCAACCAAAAAGTAACCTGGACCATGAGCGGCGACAATAACATGATCAGCAAATGGATGTGCGTATTTATGGGCGGTATGGACGGCATGATTGGAAAAGATTTTGAAAGCGGACTAGCGAGCCTGAAAGAAAAATCAGAAAAAGAAAAGTAGTCAATTTTAGCCTCATTATTAAGGCTGTATCATAAATCAAAATGTTATCCTGAGCCTGTTTACTGACTTGCAGAAATCGCTTTAAAAGGCGTTTTTAAAAGGTTCAATTAACAAAGTTCAGGCGTAAACTAATTTATGATACAGCCTCTTTATTTTCATTTGAACTTTTAATAAATAAACATTTATGTCGTTATTGCGTTAAAAAGCTTTAATTTCAAAAATCTATCATCATTAGATTTTGTTATATCCTTATTTTTAGATTATTTGCCCGGCATGAATTTATTACTAATAGAAGATGAGCCAAATGTAGTTTCTGTTATTTCGAGAGGCTTAACTGAAGAAGGTTTTACGGTAAGTGTAGCGCCCGACGGCCTCATTGGCAAACAGCTTGCTTTAGAAAATGAGTTTGATTTAATTATACTGGATATTATGCTTCCCGGGATAAATGGCCTGGAACTGTGCAAAATCATCAAGGCCGAAAAACCAAATGTGCCCATCATTATGCTTACGGCTTTAGGCACAACAGAAAATGTAGTAAATGGCTTAGATAATGGTGCCGATGATTATTTGATTAAGCCATTTAAATTTGCAGAACTTTTTGCCCGCATCAGAATGTTATTGAGGCGGTATACAGGATCCGCAAACCTCGATCAGGTAATTAACGTGGCTGACTTGCAGATAAATTTAAGTGCCAAGAGCGTAAAACGGAACAATACCGAGGTGGTGCTTACCGCTACTGAATACCGTTTGCTGGAGTACATGGCTAAAAATAAATCGAAAATCCTCTCCCGGATTGATATTTTAGAGAGTGTTTGGGATATTGATTTTAACCTTGGCACCAACGTAGTTGATGTTTATGTAAATTATCTCCGCAAAAAAATTGATAAAAACTCAGATCAGAAACTGATACACACCGCTGTAGGCTTGGGTTATGTTTTAAAAGGATAACAGATGGATATTGCCAAAAAAATCACACTTCTGTTTGCAATACTTTCTGCAGTAATTATTTCATTATTAAGTGGTTTTGTTTGGTATTTTTCTAATGAGTTTGCCTTTGAAGATTTTTATAAACGATTAGAGGCAAGGGTAAACATCGCCGCCCAGATAAAGCTCTACGAAGACGATAACAACAGTGTGGTTGCCCAAATGCGCAACCAATACCTGGAACGTTTGCCTTCTGAACGAGAATTTATTCTTGATGCCAATCAAACAGAGAATAAAGTTGACCGTGAGCTTCCAAAAAGTTTTTACGACAGGATAAATTCTGGTTCTACAGCCAGGTATCGCGTTGAAAATCATTTTTACGCAGGTAAGTTCTTTAAAAACGGGACAAAAGAATATATCGTAATTGTTTCTGCCAATGATCCCGTTGGTTTCCGGGAGTTAAAGGATCTTCAAAAAATATTGATCATTGGCTTTTTCCTCTCTGTTTTTCTATCTTTTGTTGTCGGCTGGCGATTCTCCAATTACATGCTGATGCCGCTGCGAAACGTGATAAAAAGCGTAAAAAAAATAAAGGCAGAAAACCTCCACATGCGTTTAGATGTAAAAAAAGGTACCGATGAAATGTCGCAACTGGCACAAACCTTTAACAACATGTTAAACCGACTGGAAACGGCATTTGAAACACAAAACAACTTTATCAGCAATGCTTCGCATGAATTAAGAACACCACTAACCATTATTAGCGGCGAGGTAGAACTGGCTTTAAAAAATGGCGATGCACAAAAGCAACATCTGGCCTTAGCCAAAATTAAAGATGAGGCCGAACGATTGGAACATATATTAACGAGTTTATTGGGATTGGCTCAGTCGGGCTTTAATGGCAAAAACCAACCCTGGGAACTGGTTAGAATGGATGAGTTACTTTGGGAAATCAAGGCCTCAGTAAATCAGGTTCATCCAGAAAGTAAAATTGAAATCGATTTCTCCAAACTTCCTGATGATGATGAATTGTTGAGTTTGAAGATCAATAAAAACCTCATTAAACTTGCCCTAACAAACATTGTGAGTAACGCATGCAAGTATTCGAATGATAAGTTAGTAAACATCGCCATTGAATCGAGCGCTAATTCACTGTCAATTGCGGTAACCGATCAGGGTATTGGCATTCCTCAAACGGATATTCAGCACATTTTTGAACCATTTTACCGGGCATCGAATACAAACTCATTTAAAGGTTATGGAATCGGCTTACCCCTTTCGCTAAACATTATCAGGTTACATCGGGGAAGCATTGCCATCAAATCGCAGGAAGGGATTGGAACAGAAATCAAAGTGCTACTGCCATTAACCAGCATCTATTAATTTTATTAAACGATTCTTCACCATTTAAATGAAAATTTATATTTTCGCCCATCTAAATAGGTAAAAACCCATTTTTTACAACCTGAAACGCTAAAGTTTCTAAATTCTAATCTCGCTCTAATCTCTTTCTTAATTCGCTGTAATCTCATTGCGCTAAACTTGTATAAATATTTATTCATTTAACAAGATAAGCCATGAAAACAGTATTAGTACCAACAGATTTTAATTTAGCGAGTACCAAAATTATCGATGGTTTAACGCAGCATCAACCCAACGAAACTTTCAATATCATATTTGTCCATGCTTTCAAACTATCAGATTCGATTACGGATATGTTAATGTTGAGCCGCAGAAGCAAAGATTACGAAAACATTAGTGATGAGTTTTATCAAACGCTGAATAATTATAAAACGAAATATGCCAATCAGATTGATAACATTGGTATAGAGTATTTTTATGGAAGCACAGTTGCAGCATTCAAAAATTTTATCGAAGCTTTTGATGTAGATGCCATCGCCTACCCGAAAGACTACAGCTTTAAAGCGATCAATAAATACAGTATCGATCCAAAAGTATTAACAGCCCGTTGTGGTTGCGAAGTATTGGAATTAAACATCATGACGCTTCATAACCAGGAAAACCTGATTGAAACTAAAATTCAGGAGCATGAATTAAAAGCTGCAAACGCTTAGTTACTCACGAAATAAATTTAATAATATGCTGTTACGAAATAATATTCCGCTTACTTATATATTCGGAAAGATCAAAAAAGAGCTGCTTTTTGTAATTGCTTATTCAATAGGAATTGTAGTTCTTTATCAGAACTTTCACGTTACCAGAATTTCAATCCCAATTACGGTACCAGCATTGCTGGGAACAATTATCTCATTATTGCTGGCTTTCAGATCGAACCAGGCTTATGATAGATGGTGGGAAGCACGTATTCTGTGGGGTGCCATCGTAAACGATTCGAGATCTGTTTCACGTCAGATTTTATCGTTTGTAGAAAATCCTTACGGCTTGCATGAGGTTGAAGCTTTTAAAGAGCGCTTTATCAAACGACAAATTGCCTGGACTTACGCATTGAGTCAATCATTACGAGGTTTTAATCCCAGAAAAGGGCTGGAAGAATTTTTAGTTGCTGATGAGATAGCATTCCTCAAAAAACGTAAAAATGTAACCACATCGATTTTGGAATTGCATGCTATGGATTTGAAAAAAGCTTTAAATGAAGGATGGATTAACAAATATCAGCAAATTGAAATTGATAAAACACTCACTGCATTATGTAACCACATGGGTGGCTGCGAGCGCATTAAGAATACGGTTTTCCCAGTAACATACAGCAAATACATCAACATGTCAATCCATTTGTTTATTGTGCTTTTGCCATTTGGGTTGATTGAGTATTTCGGTTACATGGAAGTTCCGTTAGTGGTTGCTATTGCTGCATTCTTCCTTTTGGTAGAAAAAATGGCGGTCCACCTGCAAGATCCTTTTGAAAATAAACCTACAGATACGCCAACTACAACCATTTGTAGAACCATTGAACGTGATCTTTGCCAAATGATAGATGATAATAAAATCCTCGAAGACAAACCGCAAACGGAATTGGCTCAGGTAGGCTCATATTACATCTTATAAAAATCTTAATTCTTAGTTCTGTTCCAGTTTTGGAATGGTTAGTTAAAAACAATAGGTCTTCTCCCTGGATGGGGAGAAGCTTATTTATTTAAACCTGATCGCTTTTAGCGGAGAAACTTTGCTAATTAACAGCGAAGGAATAATCAATACAATTAAACAAACCACTACAGTTAATACATTCAGCCCCAGTACATCGATAAAATGAATTTCAATGGGCGCATAAGCTAAAAAGTACGACGATTGATTGAGTTTAAAAATGTGCGTTGCCTGCTGGAAAAAGCCCAGGCCTAAACCAAGAATATTGCCCAGCAACAAACCGATACCAATTAAGTAGGCCGCATTGTAGAGGAATATCTTCATGATACTCCAATTGCTTGCACCGAACGATTTTAGCATTCCAATCATATTGGTTTTTTCCAGAATCATAATCAGCAGTGCGGTAACCATGTTAATTACGCCAACAATAAGCATTAATATCAGTAACACGTTCGTATTTACATCAAGTAAACTCATCCAGTTAAAAATGTTCGGAAAGTTTTCTACAATGGAAAATGAACGCAGATTTTGAGGCAAACTTTCAAAAATCGCTGATGATACCCTATTTAGATCTTTAAAGTTTTTTATACGGATTTCAACGCCACCGATTTGATTGGCGTTCCAATTATTTAAGCGCTTAATGATATTCAGGTTTCCAAGCACAAAACTTTTGTCGATATCTTCTACCCCAATATCATAAATCCCTACAATTTTGAATTTCCGTGGCCGTAACTGGTTTTGCACAAAATACATGATGAAATCATCACCGGTTTTCAGTTTCAAACGGTTTGCGGTATAATTTGAAACCAATAGTTCCTGCATGGCCGCCGTACTATCAGCAAAATCAATAATGGTTCCGCTAATGATGTGTTGTTTGATGTAATCCCAATTGTAGCTTTTATCAACCCCTTTAAAATTAATTCCTTCTATTTCTTCATTAGCCGATAATATAGCGGGTTTGGTAGCGAAAGGATAAAAGTATTCTACATCTGGATTTTCTTTAAGTTTCTTCGCGGTTTCGCTATCCAATACAAAAGGCGAATGTTCGAAAGAATTATTCAGATCGTAGCGGGTAATCTGAACATCACCTAAATACCCGCGAACTTTATCCTGGATCTCCGTTTTAAAGCCTTTAATAATGGCGATAGACAGGATCATTACCGCCAGACTCAGCATCACACCAACAATGGCAATACGAACGATAAGCTTTGAAAAAGTACGCTCTGATTTTATGGCAATACGCCCGGCTATGAAATATTCGAAATTCAACTTGATTATTTTGTAACAGCAAAAATGCTTAAATCCTTTTTAAAAATGGTATATATTTGGAATATAATGGTCATGAAAAAAGAATCCTGTTTAAATACAATAATCAAATAAATTGGTAAATTGTTTTAAGCTTGACTGACTAACGATAACCGATTTAAAATTCCTATACAATGAAAAAATACATCAGCTTCGCTTTAACATCGCTCATTGCCTTTTTAGCCTGTGGCCAGGGCCCGAAAATTACTGAGGAAGATGGAGGAAAAAATTCCCTAATTAAGGAAACTCCTTTAAAAGAAAAAAACGATCCTGCAGCTACAACGATTAAAACCGGAGCAGAACAAACAGAGAAATATCTTCCGTTGTTAAAGGGCAAACGCGTTGGAATGGTTGTAAACCCGACATCGGTTATTGGCAATCAAACCTCTGTTGATAGCTTGTTAAAACGTGGCGTGAAAATTCAGAAAATATTTGGTCCGGAGCATGGTTTTAGAGGCGATGCCAGTGCGGGCGTTAAAATTGATGATGCTATTGACACCAAAACTGGCATTAAAGCGGTTTCGCTTTATGGTAAACACAGTACACCAACTGCTGAAGACCTTGCAGATATCGATATCATGATTTTCGACATCCAGGATGTAGGTGTTCGTTTTTACACTTACATCAATACTTTGCAGCATGTTATGGAAGCTTGTGCTGTTAATAAAAAAGAACTTCTGATTCTTGACCGTCCGAACCCTAACGGTTATTTGATTGATGGCCCGATTCTCGATCCTCAATTCAAATCTGGCATAGGCATTCAGCCAATTCCTATCGCACATGGCTTAACGGTTGGCGAATATGCCCAAATGCTAAACGGCGAAGGTTGGTTGAAGGATAAAGTGAAATGCAAAATAACCGTAATTAAAAATGCAAATTACAATCACGATATGGAGTATGTTTTACCTGTTAAACCATCTCCAAACCTGAATACAGCACAATCAATTCTTTTGTACCCATCAACTTGTTTGTTTGAAGGTACCTATCTAAACCATGGCCGCGGTACCATGTTTCCTTTTACAATTGTAGGTGCACCCTACCTGAAAGGAAAATTCGATTTCAGTTTTACGCCTAAAAGCATAAAAGGAATGTCAGAGACGCCGCTGTTTCAAGACCAGCTTTGTTATGGTTTAGATTTAAGAAACTACGATACAAAAAAACTTCGTGAATCAAAACAAGTGAACATTTCCTGGTTAATTGAATTATACAATGCATCGCCGAAAAAAGAAGATTTCTTTAACAGCAAATTAAGCAAGGAAATGGGAACCATTGAGCGATTGGTTGGTGTTGGCGATTTCAGGCAACAAGTTATTGCCGGAAAAAGCGAGAAAGAAATTAGGGCGAGTTGGGAACCAGGTTTAAGTGCGTATAAAAAGATGCGCCTGAAGTATCTGCTTTATAAATAATGACTGTGTGAGTGAGTCAATGACAGGAAGGTTCAAACAATCCTATAAAAAACTTTGTTATTACCATCAGGAATGGCCTTTTGTCATTCTGTAGCAAATTCAATCATTCACATCATGAGCGGACCAAAAAAAACGAATGACAATCCAGGCAGCAATTATGAGGAAGAAGTTCCGAAAGGAAGAGCGCCTGAAGATCATAAAACAGTTAGGAAGCCAAATGACAGCATACCTAACAAGCCACCAAAAACTGAAAACCCGGCTAAACAACGGGAAAATGAGGAACAGCCTGTTGATCCTATAAAAAAAGCACCTAAAGAATAAAGTTTGAAATAGATCTGATTGCGTTGATGAAGGCGTAATCAGATCTTCAACGCAAAATAAAAGGTAGAACCCTTGCCCTCTTCACTCTCCACCCAAATTCTTCCGCCTTCATTTTTTACAATTTCTGAAGATATATACAATCCTAAACCTAAACCAGGATACGTGTGCTGAAAATTGCCGCCCACACGATAAAACTGATCAAAGACCAGATGTTGAAGTTCGGTAGAAATACCAATGCCGTAATCGCGAACACTTAAAATTACTTCCCCATCGCTTGCATAACTGGTTACATCAATGCTGTTTGCATCAGTTGAATATTTAATCGCATTTGAAAGGAAATTGGTGATGACTTGCCCAGTTCTTTCTTTGTCTACAAAAACAGTAGAATGGCTATTTAAACTGATGTTAATCAAATGCTGCGAAGTAGTGTGCTGCATTTCATCAACCATCTCCTGAACCAATGAATCAAAATCAAAATGTACAGGATTGAATGTCATTTTACCAGCCTGTATCTTTGTTACATCCAAAAGATCGCCAATTAACCCGGTTAAACGGTTTAATTGTACATCCATTTTATGCACCATATTGGCTTTTTTCTCATCGCCTTCAGTCCGGATCATCCGTTCTAAAACCTGTGCATAAGCTTTTATGCTGGTAACTGGTGTTTTTAATTCATGGCTGGCAATGCCTAAAAACTCATCTTTTTGTTTTTGCAGCTGAACCTGTTTGGTTACATCAATAGCTGCATGTAAAATGGCATACACTTTACCTTCAGCATCTTTTAACGGTTTGTAGGTAAAGTTGAACCAAAATTTTTGCAGGGTACCGTTCACCAAGAGTTCTGCAGCTTGCTGATCGGCATGGTACGCTATTCCAGTGCGAAACACATCTTTCAAAATCCCAATAAAGGGCTGTCCTTCCAATTCCGGAATGGCAACTTCCATGGTTTTACCAATTACACTTGCGTCTTTATCCCAAAGTTTAAGCATTTCATTATTGGCAATTTTAATTACAATGTTTTCGGTTTCGTAAAGCGCCGTAGGCATTGGGTTATCGAGCACCAAATTGCGGAACCGCTCTTCGCTTTCCATAAATGCGTTACGCGATTTTACCTGAGCGGTAATATCATTGGCAACCACCATCACTCCTGTTACATTATTGTTTTTATCGCGAACAGGATCATATACGAAATTAAAATAGTAATCGGTTAGTATGCCATTGTGCTCTAACTTTGCAAGGGTTTCATATCCATAATGCGGTATCCCGGTTTGATAAACCTGCATCAGCAATTCTGGAAAAGGCTGGTTATGGATTTCTGGTAAGCCCTCCAATAGTTTAAGGCCCAGTACACTTTTATCTTTGCGCCAGATGTGAAGTAAGTCATCATTTGCATCTTCGATCACAAAATCTGGACCACGCAGAATACCAATGGCAACCGGCGCATCGTAAATCATCTGCCTGAAAAGCTCTTCGCTTTCTTTGCCTTTAATTTTGGCATCTACAAGTTCGGTTACGTCTGTCGCGTTATTTAACACGGCCCATACCTTGCCATTTCCATCCTTTAGTGGCTTGTAGACAAGATCGAAATAAAATGTTTGTGCTACGCCATCTTTTATTATTTCTGCTTTATCCTCTTTCGCCTCATAGGGTATCCCAGTTTGAAAAACTTCTTGTAAAATTCTTAGAAAGGGCTGGCCATCCAGCTCAGGCAATGCCTCTATTAATGTCATTCCAATCACAGAAGCATCCCTTCCCCAAGCTCTAAGTATGGCTTTATTAGCCACTTCAATTCTGAAATCCTCGCCCACATATAGGCCAATAGGCATCTCCGATTCTTCAATAAGTATATTAAATAAAGAAACTTTATCTTGTAAATCTATTTGCATAAAACTGAACAAATATAATTTGTTTTACTTACTTCCATTGGCTTTTAGAAATGATAACAGCACTTTCTCATCATGTTCGAGGCCAAGCTTTCCGATGGCCTTATGGTTATTCATTTTTTTTAGATATTTCTCCAATTCGTTATTTTCATAAGCGGTAATTAAAATTGGATAAACGTAAGAGCTTTTGCAAACCGCCCGGGTGTTCCCAAGTTTTTTTGCCACACAATCCAACACACTCACCACGGTTTTTTTTGTGTTGAGTTCCCAATCCTTATCCGCAGCACATTTAGAAAACTGGCGTAATGCTTCCAACGTGCCTCCCCAGGTACGAAAATCTTTAGCCGTAAAATCGCTACCGGTTATTTCTTTGATATAGTTATTTATTTTTCCTGAGTCAATTCCTTTATGTTCTTCACTATTTGTGTAAAACTGGAACAAATCTTGACCAGGAATATCACGGCATTTCTTTACCAATTTGGCCAGCGAACGGTCATTAAGCTCTACATTCTGCTTTACACCCTTTTTGCCGATAAAATTGATGTTGATTTTACTGCCGCTGATTTTAACATGTTTATCTTTCAAAGTGGTTAAACCAAAAGAACCATAAAGCTGGGCATAACTTTCGTTACCAACGCGGATTAGTGTTTTCTGAAGTACATCAACAGAAATGGCTAACACTTTACGTTCATCCAGTTCTTTTCTTTTTAAATCTTTTGCTAGTTTTTTTCTGGCCTCAGGTAAAGCCTTCCCAAATTCAAACAAACGGAAATATTTATCCTCAGAACGTCGACTCGTCCATTTTGGGTGGTATTTGTATTGTTTTCTTCCGGCAGCATCAATGCCGGTAACCTGCAGGTAGGCATTTGGTTTATTGGCAATCCAAACCTGTTGCCAGGCTGGTGGAATCACCAGCGATTTTATGCGGTCTAAATGCTTTTCTTCACTTATTTTATGACCATCTTTATCCTCATAATGGAATTTACCAGGCTTTCCTTTTCGATAAATCCCGGGCATTGAATCGGTTACATAAACCAATCCGTTTGCTTTAACAACATCTTTGCCTTGTACCATTTTAACCTATAAGGATGATTTATTTTTAGTTATTTTGTAAAAACTTAATGCGCACATTCTCGTTAATTTAAAACACAACACCTTTCGTATGAAAATAGTTTTTATGGGTACGCCCGATTTTGCCGTTGCTTCTTTAGATGCTTTGGTGCAAGCCAACTTTAATGTTGTTGCAGTAATTACTGCTCCAGATAAACCGGCAGGTCGTGGTCAAAAAATGAATGAAAGTGCTGTAAAAAAGTACGCTGTAGAAAAGAACATCCCGGTGTTACAGCCAGAAAAACTAAAAAATCCGGAATTTTTGGAACAGCTTAAATCTTATCAGGCCGATTTACAAGTAGTTGTAGCATTTAGGATGTTACCAGAAGTGGTTTGGAATATGCCGCCGAAAGGTACAATTAATCTTCATGGATCGCTGTTGCCACAATATCGCGGGGCAGCGCCGATTAATCATGCCATCATTAACGGAGAGAAAGAAAGCGGCGTTACAACATTTTTCCTGACGCATGAAATTGATACGGGTGCCATTATTCAAAGTGCATCAACCCCTATCTCAGATGAAGAAACCGCCGGAGACCTTCACGACAAGCTGATGCACATCGGCGCCGGTTTATTGGTGCAAACTGTTACGGCAATTGAAAAAGGAGATTATACCGAACAGCCACAACCGCAAAATGATGTTTTAAAACACGCTCCAAAGATTTTTAAAGATGACTGCAAAATCAATTGGAACAACTCATCACAGCAGATCTATAACCTGATCCGCGGATTAAGTCCCTATCCAACAGCATTTACCTTATTGAATGATAAAACCCTCAAAATTTTTAAAGCCGAACTAGAAGATAAGGAACCTGCAATAGTAGCCGGTGGTTTTCTAACCGATGGAAAAACTTATTTGAAATTTGCCACAAAAGATGGCTTTATTAAACTTTTAGATATTCAATACGAAGGAAAAAAACGCATGCTTATCGAAGATTTTCTTCGTGGAATGAGGCTGTAAATTGGTTTAGGCTAATTTACATTTTCACCAGCGAAAACTAGAGCGCATTTAGCTTATCAATCAGAAACTTCGAAACCTCATTAAAGTATCTTTTTCTACCGTAACCCATTACCCATTGAATGCCTTGTGTGGCATTGGTGATGAAAACCTCTTCAGCTTCTTTTAAAATTTCAGGGTTAATTTGCGCTTCAACCAGTGCCAGATCATTCATTTTACAAAGCTGCATCACTGCACTTCGCATCACTCCGCCCACACAGCCTTCTGTTAAAGCCGGTGTATAAATCTGATCGTTATATACAACAAAAACGTTGGCACTGATACTCTCACACAAAAAACCATTTTGATTTAAAATCATCGCCTCATCTAAACGATTCTGACTTTTAAAAATCCCGGCCATTACATAAGGTAAAGCGTTTGATGTTTTATAATTCGATAACTTGTTAATCGGCTTGGCTATTTCATCGTAAACATCAATAATTAAACCTTTACTATTTAGCTCATACTGATTGCTTGTGAGTGGCATCCCCTCCAAAACGTAACCAGCTTTATTAATTTCAGGCGTGTAAACTCCGGCACCCTCACGGTAAACCGATAAACGAAAACGAACATTACCATTCCATTTGTTTTTCTTCACTAAATCAGCAGTCTTTTGGCGCAAAAAATAATCATCCATCAAAGCATGACCATCCATTTTAAGCGCTTTCATTCCGCCAACCAAACGATCGGCATGAAAATCTGCAAACTGAAGTTTATGATCAATCATGCGCATGCTTTCAAAAAGCCCATCACCAAACTTAAAACTTCTGTTCGAAGCCGTTAAAATCGGAGCATCAACCGCATGAAATTCATCATTAAATAAAAGATACTTTTGAGACATATATTAAGATGCGGCGATGTAATTTTCCCATTTGTTTAATGCAGCTTTAAAATCAGCCGGAAGTGGCGACTCAAAATGCATGTATTCTTTTGTTGTGGGATGAATAAAACCCAAACTTTGTGCGTGTAATGCCTGCCTTGGCAGTAACTCAAAGCAATTATCTATAAACTGTTTATATTTATTAAACGTAGTTCCTTTTAGAATCTTATCGCCACCATACATCGCATCGCTAAATAAGGGATGTCCAATATGTTGCATGTGGGCCCTAATTTGATGTGTACGGCCCGTTTCGAGTTCGCAACTAATTAAGGTTACATAACCTAAACGTTTTAAAACTTTGTAATGCGTTACTGACCATTTACCCTTTTCTTCATCATCATAAATATCCATCACCCGGCGATCTTTTACGCTTCGGCCAATAAAACCCGTTACCGTCCCATCATTTTCAATATCGCCCCAAACCAGTGCAATATATTTTCTGGTAATGCTGTGATCAAAAAACTGACGGGCCAAATGGGTTATTGATTTTTCATTTTTACTGATCAATAAAAGTCCGGAAGTATCTTTATCAATTCGGTGAACCAACCCAGGCCGGCCATCATTTCCAGGTAATTGCGGCAACTGTTCAAAATGGAAAGCCAAAGCATTTACCAAAGTGCCGGTGTAATTATTAAAACCCGGATGAACCACCATGCCCGCAACCTTATTTACCACCAGCAAATCACTGTCTTCGTAAATAATATCCAATGGAATATCTTCAGGATAAACTTCTGTATCACGTGGCGGATGCGGAAGAACAATGGAAATTTCATCGAATGGTTTAACCTTATAACTGGCCTTTATTTGCTTTTGATTAACCAAAACATTGCCGGCATCAATGGCATTCTGAATTCGGTTACGCGAAGCATTCTCTACACGAACCATTAAAAATTTATCAATACGCAATAAGGATTGCCCCTTATCTACCACAATTTTTAAATGTTCGTATAACTCCTGTTCTTCTGATTCTGGTAACTCGACCACATTTTCCATGGTGCAAAAATAAACTTTTAAGACCAAGATTTTTCGAATGACTTAAGTTTTAGCAAAAAGTATCCAACAAAAAAATCAACCTGTATTGTTTAATCTTGATAAATGATTTAAAGTGTTTTTTTTTATCACGCTCAAGAAACAGGCTATTAACACATTAACTTATTGTTAAGAAATTATTTTCCTTATAACTTAAAACAATATTGGCTTATTTTTTGTTAACACCTAGATCTAATCGATAACAATTATGAAAAATTTTACTCAAAACGTTAAGATTGTACTTAATTTTTTTCCTTATCTAATGAGGAAAATCTATTTCAAGTAGAAAAAATCTAAAGAAAACGCCCAAAAGACACTTGCATTGTGCAGGTGTTTTTTATTTTTACATGTGTTTCAAGAAATATACAGTCCTGTACAGAAAATAGAAATAGATCTGTTTGATAATTTTTTTGTTAAGCGTGATGATCTGATTGACCCTTATGTTTCTGGAAATAAGTGGAGGAAGCTAAAACACATTTTAGCAAAGGCTTCAAATGAAAATAAAAAACACCTGATCACTTTCGGTGGAGCCTATTCAAACCATCTGGTAGCAACCGCTGCTGCTGCTGCAAGGTTTGGTTTTAAATCAACAGCATTTGTTAGAGGAGAGGAAGTGCAAAATGAGATGCTGCTGCTTTGTTCTCTTTTTGGAATGAAGTTAATTTTTGTAGACAGGCAAAGCTACAAAAACAAAACATTGCTCTTTCAAAATTATTTTGGAGGTGACTCAAATGCGTATTTTATTGATGAAGGTGGCGCATCTGAAGAAGCGGTAAAAGGCTGTATGGAAATCATAGCAGAATTAACCGAAACTTACGATCATATTTTCATTGCAGCAGGAACAGGAACTACTGCCGCAGGTGTATTGAAGGCTATACAAGACAAACATTTACATACCAAACTTCATGTAATTCCTGTTTTAAAAGGTGGCGAGTTTATTAAAGATGAGATTTCTAAATATACATCCATCTCTGATCACCTCATCTTACATACCAGATTTCACTTTGGTGGTTATGCTAAAACCACTCCAGAATTGATGCATTTTATTAAAACGTTTACGGAGAAAACGGGCATGCTTATAGATCCTGTTTATACGGCAAAAATGTTCTATGCCATTGTCGATCTTCATCAAAAAAACGTAATTACTGGGAAGGATAAAATATTAGCCATCCATACGGGTGGCTTATTGGGTATTTTTGGAATGAAAGACAAATTTTAACCTTAAGTTCACGCAAAAATTCCACAGTCAAATTAATTTTTGAGTCGATTGAATCAAAAAAGTTTTCCACACTCGTGAAGTCTAAAATCAATTTTCGTCTATAATCATACTTTAAACTGTTTAAACCTATTTTTTTAGCATTCGGTACAAAAAGTGCTTAAATTTTGATTTTAGGCACATTTCATTAAATTTGAATTATACCAAATCCAAGTTTATGTACCAATTAACAGTACCTGCCGATCGCGTTAACGAAACTTTGAGCAAGCATATTTTAGCCGATGGTTTCGACCTAACCTATGATATGGAAAAAAGTCATGGGGCTTATATTTACGATTCGAAATACAACAGAACACTGCTCGATTTTTTTACCTGTTTCGCATCCGTTCCTTTAGGATATAATCACCCTAAAATGGTGAATGATGAAAACTTCAAGAAAAATTTGTTGCTTGCGGCAATGGCAAATCCATCAAATTCTGATGTTTACACCCAACAATATGCGCAGTTTATAGAAACATTTTCAAAAGTTGGCATTCCTGATTACTTACCTCATGCTTTTTTTATTGCCGGAGGTGCACTCGCAGTTGAAAATGCCATTAAAGTAGCCATGGATTGGAAAGTGCAAAAGAACTTCGCCAAGGGATATACCACAGAAAAAGGCTTTAAAGTATTGCATTTTGAAAGAGCCTTCCACGGAAGATCAGGTTACACTTTAAGCTTAACCAACACCTTGCCCGATAAAACAAAATGGTTCGCCAAATTCGATTGGCCAAGAGTTTCGGTTCCTGAGGTAAAATTTCCACTCTCTGGAGATCATTTGCAACACGCCATTCAAACCGAAGAAGCATCAATTGCTCAGATCAAAAAAGCCTTTGCCGAAAATAAAGATGATATCTGTGCCATTATTGTGGAACCTATCCAATCAGAAGGTGGCGACAATCACTTAAGAGAAGAATTTTTGATCCAGTTAAAATCAATTGCTGATGAAAACGAGGCGTTTTTGATTTATGATGAAGTACAAACCGGCGTAGGTTTAACAGGCAAGTTTTGGTGCCATCAGCATTTTAGCGAAAAAGCCAGACCCGATATTGTTGCATTTGGTAAAAAAATGCAGGTATGCGGAATTTTAGTCGGCAATAAGGTTAATGAAATAGATACCAATGTTTTTAAGGTGCCAAGCCGCATCAACTCCACCTGGGGTGGAAATCTGGTAGATATGGTTCGCTCTACGCAAATTTTGCAAATTGTTGAGGAGGATAAGTTGTGCGAAAATGCAGAAAAAATTGGCTCCTATCTTCAATCGCAACTGTTAGACTTCGCAAATAAGTTCGACAAAATGACGAATGTAAGAGGACGTGGCTTGTTATGCTCATTCGATTTCCCGAGCAAGGAAATGCGCAATGCTTTCATCAGCAAAGGCATGGAAAACAATGTGATGTTTTTAGGTTGTGGGGAGAAAACCATCCGCTTCCGTCCGGCACTTTGTATAGAGCAAACACATATTGACGAAGGTTTGACGGTGATGGAAAAAATATTGCCTTTATTGTAGGCATGAGCAGAAAATCCCTAATCTATTTCATATCAGCCTTCGTTTTAATTCTGATATTTTTTATAGCAAAAGATACCTTTAACCAGCCTGGCACAAAAGATATGAAAGCTGGTTTTACGGAAATTGCAAAATATCGAAATGCCAATAATACCGGTCCGGTACAACGCATTTATGTGGTAACCGTTAAAGATTCTGTTTGGAAAGAGATGGAAGATTACGGCAACTTAATGCCGCATACTAAATACGGGAATACCAAAGTTTACTTCTTCATGCAAAATGCAGATGTGCCCAAAACACTGCAACCTGGAGAGGTAAACTTTGATCCCCAATTTAATCCATCATGCATTGCATTATATGAAAAAAGTGCGATGAGCCAGGCTGCATTTAACAAGCATCCGTTTTAGAATCTTTTTTTGGAAACGAATGGCTCGGCACATTTGGCTCCATCAGCCCCGCTTTCCCTTCAAGCACAATGAAAAATTGTGGCTTTTCATTCAATCGGGTTTATTAACAAAGTTTGGGTATCAAAATATTAAGTGCCTAATAATTTAAGCAACACCGTCCTTTAAAGGAAATGAGTGAAAATGCGATTTCATCGCATTCAAATGCGAATGATAATTCATTTCTCTACAATCGTAAACTCATTCATTTCCCAATAAAAAACTATTGAACAAATAAACTACGCAAGAAATGAACCATTGAACTAATGAACCAATGAGCTAATGAACTAATAAATCACTTAAACAAATGCTGAGAAACCGGTAATTGCCCTACCTACAATTAAGGTATTAATCTCCTTCGTACCTTCGTAAGAATAAATTGCTTCTGCATCGGCCACGAAACGGGCAACATTGTATTCCAGCAAAATCCCGTTTCCACCCATTACCTCCCTGGCTTTGCTTACAACATCTCTGGTACGTAGTGAACAGAAAACCTTCGCCAAAGATGCGTGTTCGTCTTTCAAAAGTCCCTGATCTTGTAATTGCGACAACCGGAAGCATAAAGTTTGCATCGCTGTTAAATTGGATAGCATCTCCACCAAATGATTTTGTATCAACTGGAAGGATGCGATTGGTTTTCCAAATTGTTTACGGGTCCTGGTGTAATCCAGCGCATTTTCATAGGCACCCCTGGCGCAACCCACCGCCTGCCAGGCAACTCCTGCCCTGGTCATTTGTAAAACCTTGGCGGTATCTTTGAATGAGTTCGCATTCTGCAGGCGATCTGCCTCTTCAACCTCGCAATTTGTCAGCGTGATAATTCCGTTCTGAACAATACGCAAAGCCATTTTGTCCTGCATTTTTTCTACTGCAAAACCTGGATTATCTTTTTTAACAATGAAGCCTTTTACTTCGCCATCGCCTTCATCACGGGCCCAAATAATTAAAATATCAGCAAACGTGGCATTGCCAATCCATTTTTTCTGACCGTTTAATATCCATTTTCCGTTAACATTTTTGCATGTGGTAGTTAAACCACCAGCGGCTGCAGAACCTACTTCAGGTTCAGTTAAGCCAAATGCACCAATAACCTGAAACTTTTGCATTAAAGGAAGCCACTGCTGTTTTTGTTCCTCAGATCCACATAGATAAATGGAGCCCATGGCTAAACCACTTTGCACCCCAAAAAAGGTAGAAAGCGAAGTATCAATTCTTGCCATTTCCATCGCCAGAATTCCCTCCATTAAATTAGATTTTCCCGGGCAGCCATAACCTTTATAAGTTAAGCCACAAATGTTAAGCTCGGCAAGTTTTGGAATAATTTCGAATGGAAATTCAGCTTTGTTCCAATAATCGTTTACAATCGGCTTTACCTCTTTCTCTAAAAACGCCCTTACTTTTAATTGTAATTCACGGTCCTCATCATTAAGGGCTTCGTCGCCCAACTGATAAAAATCCCCATCAATTGGTGGCAACTCCCTTTTTTTACCTGATCCACCCATCATTTTCATCATTCCTGATATTTGTTTATCATCAAGATTTGAGATGGTTTCGATCATTTTGGGTAAATCAACTTTTTTTGATAACGCATCAAGCTTACCAAAATCTACATGCTTGAAAAGGTTATATGCGTTTTTGAGTGAAGAAAATATATTCGCCATTATTATTCGTTTTGAGAATAACAAATGAGTAATGATTTTGTTGGACGTTGAGGTTAACCGCAAAGAACGCTAAGCCTTACGCAACGAAAAAAATAAGGGCGCAAGGTTAGCTCATCTAACTTTGCGCCCTTTGCAAAATACTTCTTTCCTTTGCGGTTAATCATTTACTTCAAATCGAATAAATTATCTACACCAAGCAACTTTCTAGAAGTAAAACCCTCGCCAAAAGTGGCGCCAATACTTTTACCAAATTCCCGGGAACGGCCCGTAATGGTTTCAAAAAACTCAGGAGAAGAAATATAAGTTTGTAACCCATCAACATCCGGATTGTAAAACTGAGTTTTAAATGCCTTAATCGATTCAATTTTCTTATCCATATGCTCAGAAATATCTACGATAATATCAGGTTTGATATACCTATCCTGAATATACTGCAACAGTAACCTTGGCCGATGTGCAGTTTGGTTTTCGCCATCAAGTGTTGTTTCAATTTTAGGTAAACCTGACAGAAAAACGGAGTCGTACACCAAATCGCCTGCCCTGCCATGGTCCGGGTGACGATCTTCCAGGGCGTTACTCAAAATAATTTCTGGTTGATATTTTCTAATTGCTTTAATAACCTCCAGGCGATGAAATTCATCGTTCTGGAAAAAACCATCACGCATGCGTAGGTTTTCACGGGCGTGTAAACCCAGAATTTTAGCAGAATCTGCCGCTTCTTCATCTCTGGTTTCAGCCGTACCACGGGTGCCCAACTCTCCTCTGGTTAATTCTACAATACCAACTTTTTTACCTAGTGCAATGTGCTTTAATATAGTTCCGGAGCAGCAAAGTTCTGCATCATCGGGGTGAACGGCTATAACTAAAATATCTAACTTCATCTTATTTATTGGCATTTTCATTCAACAGTTGCTGAATTTTCTTTTTTATTTTTGAGCTTAAAGGTTTGGTGAAAGGATAATAAAAATCAACCAGTTCTCCTTTCCTGTTTATTATGTATTTATGAAAGTTCCACCTTGGTTTTGAGCTTAGTTTCGAATTTTGCTTTTTATCACTTAAGAATTGATAAAGTGGATGAATAGATTCTCCACGAACCATAATTTTATCAAACACCGGAAACTTTACACCGTGATTAATTTCGCAAAAGGTAGCAATATCCGAACCGTTTAGCGGTTCCTGCTTACCGAAATCATTTGTAGGAAAACCTAAAATTTCAAAATCAGGATTGTTGATCTCGTCTTTTAATTGCTGAAGTTCTTTCAATTGTGGCGTAAATCCACATTCAGATGCAGTATTAACCACAAGTAAAACCTTATTTCGAAAGGCTGACAATGGCTGCTCATCGCCATTGATCTTTTTAACCTTGAAAGAATAAATATTCGGAATGCGATCCTGCATTATTTTTATTGGTAAAATCCTGAAGTACGAATGATGGATTCAATATCCCGATCCTCATTTGGATTATAAGTACTTTTTAAATTATGTCCCACAACCCGGGCAACAATTTGATAGGAGAAAGCAGCAAAACCACCTTTAGTTTGTTTTACAATATCGTATGTTGTTCTTCCAACCTCTCTATCAATAAGTTTGGTTAAAATTTGCCCTTGCGTAATGGTTAGTTCCTTTATTTCGCGGTTAAACATGTCTTTAATTTCCTTATCACATTGTTTAACCAATTTCTTTTGCTCCTTTTTTTCAGGGGTGCGGGCAATATCTTGTTCCAATTGCTCATACCGGCGTTTGGCAAAGATAGCATATGGCATTACCTTTAATACATTGTAACGCAAACGATTATACGCAGCCTTTTCTGCCGGAGATTTCCAGATTCTGTTTGCAAAAATGCTAACATCCTGCAATTGCATCCAGGGAATCATCACTCCATTATCATTAGTTGAGGCTACACGTAGCGTATCCTGCTTACCCAGTTTAGGAAAAACTGGCTGCGATGGGTCTTGCGCTTTTAGTTTAACACTAAAAATGATGACAATAAACAGAATGATTAGCCCTTTAAATTTCATAAATTTATACTTTCACAAAGTTAGGTGTTATTTCATATATTAGTCGTTTAACAGAACTAATATAAGTTTTATTCATATATAAGACGAAAATTTTTACGCAAAAAAAACAAATGAAAACAGAGTTAGTGATTGATTTAGAGGCGGAAAAGCAAGAAATACTAAAAAGATATAGGGCATTATTACGGGCAAGTAAATCTACATTACAGCGAGGCGATAAGAAAGAGATCAGAAAAGCTTTCGATATGGCCCTGGAAAGCCATAAAGATATGCGCCGAAAATCGGGTGAACCATATATTTATCATCCGATTGCGGTAGCCCAAATTGCGGCAGAAGAAATTGGCTTAGGTACCACTTCTATTGTTTGCGCTTTGTTACATGATGTGGTGGAAGATACCGACATCACGCTGGAAGATATTGAACGTGAATTTGGAAAGAAGACAGCGAAGATTATTGATGGCTTAACCAAAATTTCTGGTGTATTTGACACCAACAGTTCACTGCAGGCAGAAAATTTCAGGAAAATGCTGCTCACGCTAGCAGATGATGTTCGGGTAATTTTGATCAAACTTGCCGATCGTTTGCACAATATGCGTACAATGGATTTTATGCCCCGCCACAAGCAGCTTAAAATTGCATCAGAAACAATTTATTTATACGCACCGCTTGCTCATCGTTTAGGTTTGTACGCCATTAAATCAGAATTGGAAGATCTTTCGATGAAATATCTCGATCCTGATACCTACAAATTTATTGCGAAAAAGCTTAACGAGAAAAAGGCAGAAAGGGCTTTGTTCATCAAGAAATTTGTTGAGCCTATTGATGAAATTGTTCATGAACAGGGTTTGGTTGCCGATGTTTATGGCCGTCCAAAATCTATCCATTCCATCTGGAATAAAATGAAAAAGAAAAATATTCCTTTTGAGGAGGTTTATGATCTTTTTGCCATTCGTATTATTTTAGATAGTGCCTACGAAAACGAAAAAGCTGATTGCTGGAAAGCCTATTCTATTGTTACGGATTTATACCGGCCGAATCCCGATCGCTTGCGAGACTGGGTTTCTTCGCCAAAAGGAAATGGTTACGAAAGTTTACATACGACCGTAATGGGCCCTCGCGGACAGTGGGTTGAAGTGCAAATCCGTACACAACGCATGAATGAAATTGCTGAAAAAGGTTTCGCTGCACACTGGAAATACAAAGAATCGAGCAACGATAATGGTTTGGATCAATGGATCCAGAAGGTTAGAGAAATGCTGAGCAATCCTGAAGCAAATGCCCTGGATTTCCTTGACGACTTCAAGATGAATCTTTTCTCTGATGAAATTTTCATTTTCACGCCAAAGGGCGCTCTAATTCAACTGCCTTTAGGTGCTACTGCATTAGATTTTGCTTTCGAAATCCATACCGGTGTTGGCGCAACCTGTATTGGCGCAAAGGTGAATCACAAACTGGTTCCGATTTCATATAAACTTCAAAATGGAGATCAGGTAGAAATTATTACATCCAGCAAGCAAACACCTAAAGAAGACTGGCTAAATATTGTAGTTACAGCGAAGGCTAAATCTAAAATTAAGTCATCGCTAAAAGAAGAAAAACGGAAAATAGCAGATAACGGGAAAGAGATTTTAGAGCGCAAAATGAAATCGCTAAAAATCACTTATAACACTGATAACATTCAAAAAATAAGTTATTTCTTCAAACTTCCTTCTACTCAGGAGCTGTTTGTAAATGTTGCTTTAGGTAAAATAGAGCTCAAAGACATTAAAGAATACCTGAACACAGAAAAAGAAGTAGAAAGCCGCGGCCCGGAGCGCCCTGAAAATCTTTCAGTAGATGGGATTAAGAATAAAATTAAAGGAGGCGATTCAGACATTTTGCTCATTGGCGAAGACATGCAACGTATTGATTATACGCTTGCAGCTTGTTGTAATCCAATTCCCGGAGATGATGTTTTTGGATTCATTACCGTAAGTGAAGGCATTAAAATCCACAGAACGAACTGCCCTAATGCAGCACAGCTGATGGCTAATTATGGCTATCGCGTGGTTAAAGCAAAATGGAACAAACAACAAGAATTAACTTTCTTAACCGGGCTTCGCATTGTTGGAATTGACGATGTGGGCTTGATCAATAACATCACCAGGGTAATCTCTACCGATTTTAAAGTAAACATGCGATCAATTACGGTTGATACCAATGAAGGGATTTTTGATGGATCAATTATGATTTTTGTAAATGATACGGAGCATCTGGAAAACTTAATCAGAAATTTACTAAAAGTTAGGGGCGTTACCGGTGTAACAAGGTTTGATGCTTAAATGGTTATAGGTTATAGGTTATAGGTTATAGGTTATAGGTTTAGAAGTCGTTTGAGGAAAGGTTTAAAACTGTTTTATTTTTTTAGATCTGAACAGCATTTGTAACGTATAACTTGCAACTTGTAGCTTATAACCTGTAACTTATAACCTGCAACCGAGTTATTACAACATTTCAACAATCCAGCAATTAAACAATCAAACTAATTACCTACCTTTGAACGGAGTTTAAAAACTATGTCAGAACAAAATACAAATGAGCTCGTTCGCAAGATTTTTGAGGCTTATTTAGAAAACAAAAATCTACGCAAAACACCAGAGCGTTTCGCCATCCTGGAAGAAATATATTCACGAAACGATCACTTTGATGTTGAAACCCTCTATATCCACATGAAAAACCAAAAGTATCGTGTAAGCCGGGCTACGGTTTATAATACTTTAGAATTATTGGTTTCATGCGATTTGGTTACCAAACACCAGTTTGGCAAAAACATGGCGCAGTTCGAGAAATCATACGGTTACCGTCAGCACGATCACGTGATTTGTATTGAGTGCGGTAAGGTAGTAGAATTCTGCGATCCTCGCATCCATCAAATTCAAACCATGGTTGGCGATCTTTTAAAGTTCGATGTTAAACATCATTCTTTGAACCTTTATGGCTTCTGCTCAGATTGCAGTATGGCCAGAAAAGTAAATGAAACTGAGGCTGCGAAGCTTGAAGCAAATTAAATCAATCCACAAAATAAAACCAGCTTAAATTTTTAATAATGACGCAAGTAGATGTACTTCTCGGCCTGCAATGGGGCGATGAAGGAAAGGGAAAAATCGTTGATGTACTCAGTCCGAAATATGATCTTATTGCCCGTTTTCAGGGTGGCCCAAACGCCGGACATACTTTAGAGTTCGATGGTAAAAAATTCGTATTAAACACCATCCCATCAGGAATTTTTAACGAAAAAACCATGAACCTTATTGGTAATGGTGTAGTGATCGATCCTATCATTTTAAAAAGAGAGCTAGATAATTTAAAAAAAGCTGGTCATGATCCTGTAGCAGAAGGCAAATTGGTTATTGCCCGTAAAGCGCACCTGATTTTACCAACCCACCAATTATTAGATGCAGCAAACGAAGCTCGCATGGGTAAAAACAAAATCGGTTCAACATTAAAAGGTATTGGCCCAACTTATATGGACAAAACTGGCCGTAATGGTTTACGTGTTGGCGATACTACCCTTCCGGATTTTAAAGAACGTTATAATAAATTAGTAGAAAAACATACCGAAATCCTTTCTCATTATGAAGGTTTCGAATATGAATTGGCTGAAAAAGAAGCATCATTCTTTGAGGCCATTGAATTCTTAAAAAGCATTCCTCACGTAGATAGCGAGCATTTTGTTAACGGCTACCTAAAAGAAGGAAAAGCTGTTCTAGCTGAAGGTGCACAAGGAACATTACTGGATGTTGACTTCGGTTCATACCCTTTCGTAACCTCGAGCAACACAACAACTGCAGGTGCTTGTACAGGTTTAGGCATTGCGCCAAATAAAGTTGGTGCCGTTTACGGTATTTTTAAAGCTTACTGCACCCGAGTTGGCGGCGGTCCGTTTCCAACTGAGTTAGACAATGAAGTTGGTGAAAATTTACGTGCTTTAGGTCATGAGTTTGGTGCTACTACTGGTCGTGCCCGTCGTTGTGGCTGGATCGATCTTCCTGCACTAAAGTATGCCATCATGTTAAACGGTGTTACCGAACTGATCATGATGAAAGCTGACGTGTTAGATACTTTCGATACCATTTATGCTTGTACGCACTACGAATATAATGGCGAAACCATTGATTACATGCCTTACGACATTATTTCAATCGAACCAAAACCAGTTTTGAAAGCTATTGATGGTTGGGCAACTGACGTTACTAAAATCACATCAGTTGATGAAATCCCAGCGAAACTAACAGATTATATCGCGTTCCTGGAAAAAGAATTAGAAGTGCCAATTAAATTTTTATCTGTAGGACCAGATAGAGCGCAAACTTTAGCGTTACGTTAATAGTTTCGTCATCTCGACTGAAGCGCAGCGAAACGGAGAGATCTTTGTCGCAAGCGAAACCTGAGATCTTAATAAAAAGCAATCCTTTAAATGGGTTGCTTTTTTTTTTTTTGGAAAGCACTGCAACTACTACTATTAACGTTGGTCCCGCCAATGTTTCAAGTCCCGATTTTTACGGCTGAGCAAATTCAAAGAATCTGCAGCGGGAGCTTTCCACTTATGTCGGGTTTAGTTACCTTTGCCGCAGCTTGAAAACCACGCAAAACATAACCGAATTTAAACAAAAGGCATTACACTGGGCTAACCAGTTCGATGTTTGTTGTTTATTAGATTCCAACCAATATCCAGATTTTTACTCGGCTTATGATTTTATCTTGGCAGCTGACGTTCAGGCAGAACTTAAATGCAACTCCGGCAAAGCATTTGAACAACTAAAAGCATTCCAGGAAGTTAACAAGCAATGGCTTTTTGGTTTTTTCAGCTATGATCTTAAAAACGAAATCGAAGATTTGGTTTCAAAAAATACCGATCATCTACATTTTCCGGAGTTATATTTTTTTGTTCCAAAATACCTAATTGCTGTTAAAAACGGAAAGGCTGAAGTTTTAATTGGTGATGATGCTATTCTAAATGAAATAAATGCGTTCAAGCCTGAAAAAAGTGAATCTACTGGTCAACTCAGCATTGGGCGAAGGCTTTCAAAAACAGCATATCTTAACAAGGTAGAAAAGTTGAAAGAACACATCATCCGTGGCGATATTTATGAAGTGAATTTTTGCCAGGAGTTTTTTGCCGAAAACGCAAAAATTAACCCAGTTGAAACATTCGGCTTGTTGAATGATATTTCCCCTACGCCATTTGCTGGTTTTTTAAAGGTTTACGAACATTATATTTTATCGGCAACGCCAGAACGTTTTTTAGCTAAACGTGGCTCAAAGCTAATATCACAACCCATCAAGGGAACTGCAAGAAGAAGCGCTGATTCGAAAGAAGATAAGCAAATCAAAACTCAGCTTAGAAACGATGTTAAGGAGCAATCAGAAAATGTGATGATCGTTGATTTAGTTCGTCATGACTTAACGAAATCGGCGGTGAAAGGCTCAGTAAAAGTTGAAGAATTATTTGGCATTTACAGCTTTCCACAGGTACATCAAATGATTTCTACCATCACCTGCGAACTTGATCCAACTATCCATTTTGTTGATGCCATTAAAGATGCTTTCCCAATGGGATCAATGACCGGTGCGCCAAAGGTAAAGGCCATGGAATTGATTGAGCACTATGAAGAAACAAAAAGAGGTGTTTATTCCGGCTCGTTTGGATGCATTAGCCCCGATGGAAATTTTGATTTCAATGTAATTATCCGCAGTATTATTTATAATTCTACCAACCAATACTTATCATTTCAGGTTGGAGGCGCCATCACTTATCAAAGCGATCCAGAGAAAGAATATGAGGAATGTTTGCTCAAAGCCAGTGCTATTTTGAAGGTACTAGGGGTTCATTAGTCATTAGTCATTAGTCATTAGTCATTAGTCATTAGTCATTAGTCATTAGTAAAAACAAACACCTAAACTAGCTGTTGCAATTTATCAACAAAAAGGCATAAAAAAAGGTTGAAAGTTTCTCACTTTCAACCTTTAACCTTCAACTTTTAAAGCTTCCGTTATTTTTTATAGTATTTCATTGCCTCTGGTAAATCTCTTTGTATTTGTGCAATACGAGACTGGTCGGTAGGGTGCGTACTTAAAAAAGCGGGTGGCTTTTGTGAGCCGGCACTTGCCTGAGCCATTCTCTGCCAGAAACCTATAGCACTGGACGGATTATAACCAGCCATTGCCATGAATGACAAGCCCATCTTATCGGCCTCTAATTCTTGATTTCTGCCATATTTCAATATTGTTAACTGTCCGCCAATACCATAGGCCTGGTTAATATATTCAGCATATTTTGAATTCGATGAAGCAGCTCCTACCAGTGCTCCACCAACCTGCGCAGCCTGCATTTGAGAAGCCCGCTCTGCAGAATGCTGTGCAATAGCATGAGCCACTTCATGTCCCATTACAGTTGCTAAACCAGCTTCATCTTTTGTCACTGGTAAAATACCGGTATAAACAGCAATTTTACCACCGGGCATACACCACGCATTAATTTCTTTACTTTCAATCAGATTATATTCCCACTTATAATTTTTGATTTGTTCACCAAAACCATTCTGGTTCATATATTGAGTTACTGCAGCAGCTATTTTTTGGCCAACGCGTTTTACCATCGCCGAATTTGCATTGTTTGATGAAACTACCTTAGTTTGTGGATCACTTAACAATTGTTGGTATCCAATTGCTGCTTGCTGTTGCAAAGAACTATCATCAACCAGGCTTAGCCTACTTCTTCCGGTTAAGGGAACAGTAGAACATGAATTAAATAGTATAACCCCAGCAACACTTGCTGTTAAAAATAATTTTTTCATAACGCAATTTTAAATGATTAGTAATATTCGTTTTACAAACCGAAATAATAAACAGTAAGCCTACAAATAAGTTTTAGTGAATGTGTTTTTGTTAATTGTTAGTTTTTTTCTTAAACAAATACACTTTAGATTCTTTGCCTTTTAGCAATCTTTCGAGATTTTTTTGGTGCGTAACTAAAATCAATATACAAACCACCATGCCGTACAGCACTTCAGATTTTATGGAAACCTGGAACAAAAAGACTACACTTAGCGGAAACGTAAATCCTGCACAAATGGAACTTAATGAAACGTATTTAGTTAATAGTAACACCACCACGAAAACCAGAACACAAAGCATAGATGCTTCGAAGTTAACTGCCAAAATCATTCCAAAAAGGGTTGCCACCCCTTTTCCACCCCTAAAACCAGCAAAAACGGGAAACAAGTGCCCCATTACAGCAGTTACGCCGAGTGCTAGCTGATAATTCACAAAGATGACGGAATTTTGTGGTCCGGTAACAGACATGCCGATAAGATAAGCAAGATTGGTTGCGGTATAGCCTTTCGCAATATCGATGATCATTACGGCAATACCAGCTTTTTTACCTAAAACACGAAAGGTATTGGTTGCCCCTGCATTGCCACTGCCGTACTCTCTTACATCGACCCCATAAAAAGCCTGACCGAGCCAGACAGCGGTAGGGATTGATCCAAAAAGATAGGCAACTAATAATGCGCTGAGAGAATAAACCGTAACCATAGCCTACAATGATACAAAAAATAAGCTTTCCATTTTATAGCAAATCACCTTTAATATGCTTTTAAGCTAATGTCTAAGCTTTTAACTGAATGCGTGAGTGCACCCATAGAAATGAAATCGACACCGCAAGCTGCGTATTCAACTACGTTATCTTCGGTTATCCCGCCTGAAGCTTCGGTAATGAATTTACCATCAATCAGCTTCACTGCTGCTCTTAGATTCTCAAAACTGAAATTATCCAGCATAATTCGGTCAACACCTCCAACGGCTAACACCTGAGATAATTCCTCAATATTCCTCACTTCTATTTCAATTTGTAGCGATTTTTGCTGATCAGCCAAATACTTTCTTGCAGCATTAATGGCGTTAGATATTCCTCCGGCATAATCTACATGATTATCTTTTATTAAAATCATATCGTATAAGCCGATGCGATGGTTTACACCGCCGCCAATACGAACCGCCCATTTTTCTAAATAGCGTAATCCAGGTGTGGTTTTCCGGGTATCTAAAATTTTCGTTTTGGTATCTTTCAACATCGAAACAATGCGATGTGTTTTGGTTGCAATGCCACTCATACGCTGCATGCAATTTAGAACCAATCGCTCTGCGATTAAAATAGAATGGGTACTCCCCGAAACTGTTAAACCGATATCACCAACCTTCACGGTAGCTCCATCTTGCAAAAGCACATCTACTTTTAAGCTTGCATCAACGGTTGCAAAAATTTCAACAGCTAGCTCCATTCCAGCTAAAATGCCATCTTCTTTTATAATTAATTTTGCTTTCCCTTGTGTTCCCGCAGGAATGGTTGATAATGAAGTGTGATCGCCATCGCCAACATCTTCGGCAAGTGCATTTTTTATGAATTGTTGTATCAGTTGAATATCCAAAGTTGAGATTTTATGCTGCAAAAATAGGAATTATTTACGAGCAGACAATCTGCTGACAAAATTAAAGCGTCAATTCCCATACGTAAATATTCTCGTCAGATCATAAAATTGGAAAAGATTGGTGTTAATCTTTAGCGGGTTCAATGCGCAATTCGGTAATTAAAAAGTTATTGTTGAATTTTTTCATGGTTACCGATACCCTAAACGTTTCTTTCGAAGTGCTCAGAATAATTACGCCAAAACGATAGTTAGGATTTGTATTAATTTTATGAAAAATACTTGTTTTTATCGGAGGATGTTTGATAAAAAAATCCCTTAAGATCTGCTCACCTTGTGCTTTTGAGTATACATCTTCCTCATCAATCAGAATTAACTCAATTGTTGAAGCAAAATTTTTCGCAATCTGACTGGCATTGCTGGTTTTAAAATACGAGGATAAATCATCAATAATATCAGCCTGAAAGGCTTTTGAACCATTTAGTGATGACAAACTAATAATTAGTAAAAACAAGCTCCGGATCATTTCTGTATTTTATAATGACCTTGTAGCTAAAATTATGCCATTAGCTTATCAAAAAACGGATTTCTTCATTTGGATAAGCTTCAATAAACTTATATTTGCTCCATAAGAAAACAATAAAACATGTTTCATGAGAAAATGTTTTAAACGTGTTCAATTAATTTTTTATAAAATAAGATGATAAACGATAAAAAACTCGCACTTATAATTTTAGATGGTTGGGGCTACGGAAGACAAGATAATTCTGATGCCGCTTATGCTGCAAATACTCCTTTTTTCGATTCATTATTAAAAAACTACCCAAACTCGAAACTTGAAGCTTCTGGAGAAGCCGTTGGTTTACCAGCCGGACAGATGGGAAATTCGGAAGTTGGGCATATGAACTTAGGTGCAGGTCGCGTAGTTTATCAAGAACTTGGTAGAATTAACAAATCAATCGCGGATAGAGAATTACATGTTCATCCGGTTTTGCTTGCTGCTTTTGATTATGCCAAACAAAATAACAAGGCCGTTCATTTCATTGGGCTGGTTTCAAACGGCGGCGTTCATGCCCACATTGAGCATTTAAAAGCATTATGTGATGCAGCAAACCAGGCCAATGTTGAAAGAACATTTGTCCATGCTTTCTTAGATGGCCGCGACACTGATCCAAATTCAGGATTAGGTTTTATTACCGACCTTCAAAACCACATTGAAAACACTTCGGCTAAGTTGGCTACAATGGTGGGGCGTTACTACGCAATGGATCGCGATAACCGTTGGGAACGCGTAAAGCAAGCTTACGATGTAATGGTGAATGGCATTGGAGAGAAAACTCAAGATGCACTTGCTGTGATCAGAAGATCTTATGAAGAAGGTATTACAGATGAGTTTTTAAAGCCGGTTGTGTTAACGCAAGATAATGGTTTGCCCGTTGCAACCATCCAGAATGACGATGTAGTAATCTGCTTCAATTTCCGTACAGACCGCGGAAGAGAAATTACTACGGCGCTAACGCAAAAAGATTTTCCGGAACAACAAATGCATAAACTGCCGTTGTATTATGTTACAATGACATCTTATGACGAAAGCTTTGAGAAAGTAAATGTTATTTTCACGAAAGATGATCTAACAAAAACGATTGGAGAAGTTTTAGCAGAAAATAATAAAAATCAAATTCGTATTGCCGAGACAGAAAAATATCCACACGTTACCTTCTTCTTCTCTGGTGGTAGAGAATCAGAGTTTCCAAACGAAAAAAGAATCTTAATTCCTTCACCTAAAGTGGCCACCTATGATTTGCAACCAGAAATGAGTGCGGCTGGAATTACCGCGGCCATTACTGCAGAAATGGAAACCGGTTGGGCCGACTTTATTTGTTTAAACTTTGCCAATCCGGATATGGTTGGACATACAGGCGTTTTCGATGCAGTGGTAAAAGCCGTAGAAACTGCAGATAAATGTGCAGAAATTGTAGTTAATAAAGGTTTAGAAAATGGTTACTCTTTTATTCTATTAGCCGATCATGGCAATTCTGAATATATGGTAAACGGCGATGGATCTGTAAATACAGCACACACTACCAATCTTGTCCCTTGTATTTTAATTGATAAGGATTACAAAACTTTAGCCGATGGAAAATTAGGCGACATTGCACCAACCGTTTTAAAAATACTAAGAGTAGCCATTCCGGCAGAAATGACAGGAAACGTTTTAGTATAATGACCAAAAATACCTATATCCTACTTTTTGTTTTAACATTGATTTCCTGTAATCAGGGAAAAGATTCAAAAATAGATAGCGGAAATGCCTACTTTGACTTACAGGGCTATTTCGAAAAAGAGATAGCCCGACTACAAAGACTGAATCCAACAGTAAGCAAAACGGTTAGTGTGAATGGCATCAACGAAAGTAACAACGTTAAGGTAGCGGATTGGAAAAAAGAACTTGCTATTTTTGCCAATGCAGATATTAATAAAGCCTCATGGCAGGGTAGCTTCACAAATAAAAAAGTTGGTTTAGCTGATGTATACAGCTCTGACAGTAAAAAAATCCCTGTGAAATGGGTTTATGTTGCCAAGAGAGGTTCTGAAATTCAGAAGATAGAAATTATCATTGCCAATAAAAATATCCTGTTTCAATCAAATGATACACTGAGTTACTATCCTGATAGTTTATACCTCATAAAAAAACAGCAAAAAATACGATTGCTAAAGGAGAAAAAATATACCATCTCCGGAAAGTTTAAATAACAAAAAAACGGGCTTTGAAAATTCAACAGCCCGTTTTCTATTTAGATTCAGATCTTACTTTAAACTTGCAATCTGTGCTTTATCGTAAGCAACCCAATCAATAATATCTTTACGCAATGGCTGCATGGTTAATACTTTTTGGAAATCAGAAATGGAATTATTAAACAATGCCACACAAGCTGTTTTCTCATCCTTCTTCTTTGCCTTGTATGATCTAAAAATTGCGTAATCTTTGTAAGCTAATCCACGGTTTTGAAACATTTGGGTATCTTCCTCCCCATTTATTTCAATTGCCTTAGTAAAATCTTTAATTGAGGCGGTGTAAAAATTTTCCCGCATACTATTTAATGATTCTTTAGGATCGTTTGCAATATTTAGTCTCGCTTTGCCACGATAGTAATACGCAGATACTTCTGTTGGTTTAACAGTAATGAGGCGACTATAAGTTTCGATACATTTCTCATATTGTCCATTTTGAAAGTAAGAATAACCCAGCATTTGTAGAATTTTAGCGTTATCAGGCGTTTTTGTATCCGCTTTTTCCAGTTGCGTAACAGCGGTTTTATAATCACCCTTAATCATTGCCTGCATGCTTCTTTCGTAGTTGTTTTGTGCAAAACTGCTGGTTGATGATAAAATAATTAAACCTAAAATAACTTGCTTAAAATAGTTCATGTAATGAATAATATGTTTTTTTCGTAAATCTACCGTCTAAAAAGACGAAATTTGTTGCAATATAATCCTATTCTGATAATTTAAAAGTTTTTAATTTTTGTGAATAAGCGTTAAATACCCCAAACATTAGCTTAACGCTAAAAAACAATTTATATGATAATGGCGGAATATTAAAAGTTGCTCTGCCTTTTTAACATAAGATTAATATTATTTTCACTTTGGCACAAGAGTTGAAATTGCTACCTTAACAACATAAATAAACGAAGTGAATACGATCAACTGCCAGTTTGTCGTGAGAGGAAAATGTGATAATGAGTAAACAAGATATATTTGATTTCCATTCTGCTATGCCAATAATTAACGAGGATACCGAATTTTTCCCTTTAATGTCGCAACAAGACGAAGAGGAAATGAACAATGAGGAAACGCCTGAAACATTGGCGATTTTGCCGTTGCGAAACACCGTTTTATTTCCTGGAGTGGTAATTCCAATTACCGTTGGCAGAGATAAATCAATTAAACTGATTAAAGAAGCTTACAAAGGAAATAAAATTATTGGGGTAGTATCTCAAAAAGATGTTTCCATTGAAGACCCTACATTTGAGCAGTTAAATACGGTTGGTACGGTTGCAAACATCATTAAGTTGTTGCAAATGCCTGATGGAAATACCACGGTTATTATTCAGGGCAAACAACGTTTTAGCCTGATTGAGGAAGTACAAAATGAGCCTTACATCAAGGCTGTTGTGAAGAAATTTGAAGAACAGAAACATAAAGCAGATAAGGAGTTTAAAACACTTATCGCTTCTATTCGCGAAATGTCGGCGCAAATTATTCAATTGTCGCCAAACATTCCAAGTGAAGCGAGTATTGCATTAAAAAACATCGAAAGCAATTCATTTTTGATCAATTTTATTTCGTCGAACATGAATGCCGAAATGGCCGATAAGCAGAAAATCCTCGAAATGGGTAAATTGCAGGAAAGAGCACAAAAGGTGATGGAGCTTTTGATGGTTGAATTGCAGATGCTGGAGTTGAGGAATCAAATTCAATCTAAAGTACGTACCGACCTTGATAAGCAGCAACGTGATTATTTCTTAAATCAGCAACTTAAAACCATTCAGGAAGAACTGGGTGGAAATTCGGCCGATTTAGAATTTGATGCCCTTCAGGAAAAAGCAAAAAAGAAAAAATGGTCACAAGCTGTTGCCGATCATTTTGATAAAGAATTAGATAAGTTAGGTAGAATGAACCCGGCGGCGCCAGATTATTCTGTTCAGCTAAATTACCTTGAATTGCTTCTTGATTTACCCTGGAGCGAGTTTACAAAAGATAATTTTGATTTAAAACGTGCCCAACGTATTCTTGATAAAGACCATTTTGGCTTAGAAAAAGTTAAGCAGCGTATTGTAGAATATCTTGCTGTTTTAAAGTTAAAACGCGATATGAAAGCGCCCATCTTGTGTTTGGTAGGTCCTCCGGGAGTTGGTAAAACATCTTTAGGAAAGTCTATCGCCAAAGCTTTGGGACGTAAATATGTACGGATGGCTTTAGGTGGCATTCGCGATGAGGCCGAAATTCGTGGTCACCGTAAAACCTATATTGGCGCAATGCCAGGCCGAATTATTTCATCAATTAAAAAAGCTGGAGCAGATAATCCTGTTTTCGTTTTGGATGAGATTGATAAAGTTGGTACCGATCATCGTGGCGACCCTTCATCAGCTTTGCTGGAAGTGCTGGATCCGGAACAAAATAACGCTTTCTATGATCACTATGTAGAAGTAGACTACGACCTATCTAATATTTTGTTCATCGCAACTGCAAATTCGTTAAGCACCATTCAGCCGGCCTTGCTTGATCGGATGGAGATTATCGAAGTAAATGGCTATACCATCGAAGAGAAAATCGAAATTGCGAAGAAATATCTTCTGCCAAAACAAAAAGAAAATCACGGCTTACAGAATAAAGATATCAATCTTAAACCTGCGCTAATCGAAAAAGTGATTGAAGATTACACACGTGAATCGGGTGTGCGTGGTTTGGAAAAGAAAATTGGTTCACTGGTGCGTGGTGTGGCCACTAAACTTGCCATGAAAGAGGAATATAACGTAACATTGGATAACGAAGATATCGAACGCATTTTAGGTGCGCCAATTTATGATAAAGACCTTTACGAAGGAAATGAAGTTGCGGGAGTGGTAACCGGATTAGCATGGACAAGTGTAGGTGGAGATATTTTGTTTATCGAATCGAGCTTGAGCCCGGGAAAAGGAAAGCTGACGCTAACAGGTAATTTAGGCGATGTGATGAAAGAATCTGCCGTAATTGCTTTAGCTTATTTAAGAGCACATGCTGCAGAATTCGGCATTGACTACACCCTATTCGACAACTGGGATGTTCACGTTCACGTTCCTGCAGGCGCAACTCCAAAAGACGGCCCATCAGCCGGAGTAACCATGCTTACCGCATTAACTTCGGCATTTACACAACGTAAAGTAAAACAACATTTAGCCATGACTGGCGAAATTACCTTGCGTGGAAAGGTACTTCCGGTTGGTGGAATTAAGGAAAAAATTCTTGCTGCTAAAAGAGCAAACATTAAAGAAATTATCCTTTGCAAAAGCAACCGAAAAGATATTTTAGAGATTAAAGAAAGTTACATCAAGGATCTTACTTTCCATTATGTTACTGAAATGAGTGAGGTGATCGAATTGGCATTAACAAAAAATAAGGTTAAAAAACCTTTGGATTTAACAATCAAACTTGCGCCAATTGTCAACTAAATTGTAATCTTTTAGGTTAGCAGTTAAAAATCCGATAACAATAAATACTTTTATAGCTCCGATTAAAAATCGGAGCTATTTTTTATGAGATCATTTTTATTCACCACGATACTATTTCTTTCTACTTTCGCTGGATTTGCCCAATCTTTTAAAAACGAATTTGGGTTTAAAACTGAAAACGATGCTTATTTGGCGACGTTGAACGATCGGTATTATACCAATGGTTTATTTATCTACTTCCGCAGAGCGATTGATTCTGCTCAATTTTCAGATAAAATAGAAAAGAAAACTTACGAAATTTCAGTTGGGCAAAAAATGTACACGCCTTACTGGGGTCAGGTAGCAAAAAAGGAAGACCAGGATAGGCCCTTTGCGGGATATCTTTATGCTGGCGGTGCTTATTCAATATTCTATAAAAATGAAAGCGTTCTAAAAACAAGCGTAGAAATTGGCACTGTCGGACCAAATTCCCTGGCGCAGGATGCACAAAAGTTTCTGCACAAAACTGTTGGTTTTTACACACCTGCCGGATGGGATTATCAGATTAAAAACGAGCTAGCAATAAATTTGGCTGCCCAATACAGCAAATTGCTTATTCGTTCCAATGATCAGGTAGTTGATTTAAGCGGACAGGGTTATGCGAATTTAGGAACAACTTTTTCTGGCTTGGGGGCATCTGTGTTATTTAGAGCAGGGAGATTGAACCAGCTATTCAACAGTGCATACCATAATGCTGTGATCGGGAATTCCAAAACATCAAGTTTAAATAAATCTGAATTCTTCTTTTATGCCAAACCGCAGCTAAACGTAGTAGCTTATGATGCAACGATTCAGGGAAGTTTGTTTAATGACGATAGCCCGCTGACCTTCGGCGTAAAACCAATTGTTTTTGAACAGCAATTTGGCGTAAACTACAGTTCAAGAAGATTCACCGCAGATTTTAACATTATATTCAAAACCAAAGAAGTAAAAAGTATAGCCAAAGCACAAAATTATGGTGGCCTAAGTTTATATTACCGGCTTGGAAAAATTTAGTTAATCTAAACTTGGCTTTTTCCTGGATGCTTTTTTATCGGCGTTTACAGCTTTGTTTTTCAATCTATTTTGAATAACAGCTTTCGGCATTTTTGTAGGTTTTCTTACTTTTTTTACCTGAAGCGACCGTTTCAGCAAATCAATCAACTTAGCAATTGCTTTTTCTTTATTTAAAAGTTGGCTCCTATCCTCTTGCGAAACAATATGCAATAACCCATCTGTATCCAAACGATTTTCGAGTCTTAATTTTAACAGGGCTTTTTCCTCTGTATTAAAGAATGAGGCATTCTCTAAATCAAAAATCAACTCTACTTTACTCGAAACCTTATTTACATTCTGTCCGCCCTTTCCTCCGCTTCTGGAGGTTTTGAAGGTTGCAAACTTTAAAATATCTTCTTTTGCGGGTAACATGATGCAAAAGTATGAAGAATAGTCAGGTAAAAAAAGCGGGTAAATCCATACGTTTTTCTACCTTTGTCGCAGAATGAAGAAGAATTTAGTTATAGCTATTGATGGCTATTCATCTTGCGGAAAAAGTACTTTAGCGAAAGCATTAGCTAAAAAATTAGGTTTTATTTATGTAGATAGCGGGGCGATGTATCGTGCTGTAACCCTATATTTTTTAAGAAATAATATTGATATTTCTGATGATGAGAAAGTTGCTGATGCACTTCAACACATCGAACTAAACTTTCATTCACGTGATTACGAATCACACATCACTTTAAATGGCGAAGAGGTTTCTGATGAAATCCGTTTAATGCCCGTTTCAGAAAATGTAAGTGAAGTTTCTGCCCATAAAATTGTACGCCACGAAATGGTAAAGCAGCAACAACGCATGGGAAAATCAAAAAACATAGTAATGGATGGTCGTGATATTGGCACTACGGTTTTTCCAGATGCACCACTGAAATTATTTATGACTGCCGATCCGAAAATTAGAGCAGAAAGAAGATTTAGAGAATTGGAAAGTAAAGGCAATAATACCACCACACTAGAAGAAGTTTTCGAAAATTTGGCACACCGCGATTATGCTGATACCACCCGAAAAGAAAGTCCACTGGTGAGAGCTGCTGATGCGATTGTGTTAGACAATACCAATTTAACACCCGAAGAACAATTGGCTTTTGCTTTAGAAAGAGCGGAACCATTTCTAGCTAAATAATTTTAATTTTATCGGGTTGGTTTAATTTCCTATTTTTAGCTGATAACCATTATGCTACTATGAAATTGAAATCAGCACCTATTTTATTTCTCTTACTATTTTCTTTTACAGCCCAGGCACAAAAAGGCTGGATCAATCTTTTCAACGGGAAAGATTTGAAAGATTGGAATGTTAAAATTTCCAAACACGATTATAAAGATAATTATGCCAATACTTTCAGGGTAGAAAATGGTGTAATGAAAGTGAGTTACGATGGTTATACAGCGTTCGACAAACAGTATGGCCACCTCTTTTACAAAAAACCGTTTTCCTATTATTTATTAAAGGTTACCTATCGTTTTGTAGGCGAGCAAGCTAAAGGCGGTGAAGGTTGGGCAACTCGAAACAGTGGCGCCATGTTACATGGCCAGGATCCTGCAACGATGTTGAAAGACCAGGATTTTCCAATCTCCGTGGAAGCACAAATTCTTGGTGGCGATGGAGAACACGTTCGTCATACCAGCAATGTTTGTACACCAGGAACATTAATCAATTATAAAGGAGAACTATTTACCACACATTGTTTAGATTCTAAATCGAAAACTTATCATGGCGACCAATGGGTTACTGCAGAATTTTTGGTACTTGGCGATTCCGTTATTAAACACATTATTGCCGGCGAAGTTGTTTTAGAATACACAAAACCACAAATTGGCGGAGGTAGTGTAACCAATTATGATCCTAAGATAAAGATTGATGGTACACCTTTAAAATCGGGTTATATTTCACTTCAGAGCGAAAGCCACCCTATAGAATTTAAGACGGTTAAGCTTTTTGACCTTGCGCCATACGAAAAAGATGAAACTAAACTAAATAAGGTTATAGCCAGGATTTTAAAGGAGTAAACAACAACACTTTCCTATTGTTAAGAATGATGTAAACGCGATTTCCAATCAAATTAAATTATCCGATGCTCAAAACTCATTCAATCAAGATTTTCTTTTTTGTTATCTTTCTACTGGTTTCTAACCTGGCATTGGCACAGAAAGCCTATACCATCTCCGAAATCCCTGATCCAAAAAAAAATGGAGGCGGCTGGGTAAGTAACCCCGATGGAATTTTAGGTGCAGATGATGTTTCGCAGATTAACAGCACCATTTCGGATTTTGAAAGCAAAACCAATGTTCAGGTGGCAGTAGTTATTGTGAACAATTTCGATCAGGACAAGGAAGATTTCGATTTTGCCTACGAACTTTTTAATACCTGGGGAATTGGGCAAAAAACGAGCAATAACGGCTTACTGCTTTTTATTGCCAAAGATCGGAGAAAATATCGTTTCATTACCGGAACAGGCACCGAAGGCATTTTACCTGACGTGAAACTCAAACATATTGCCGAGCAAAATCTTTTACCGGCCTTTAGACAAAATGATTTCGGAACTGGCATTATAAATACGATTAATGCCATTGGAGTAATTATCTTAAATCCGGAAAATAAATCGGAGCTCAATCAGTTTTTTACGCAACAAAATGACAATAGCGATTTGGAAAGGGTTTGGATACCTGTTTTTGTAATTGCTTTAGCTTTCTTCGGGATTTTCAAAATCGTAAATAAACAAGCAAAAAAAACAGTAAACCTAAAAGCTAAGGGCAATACTGATTATGAGAAAACGATTATCAGCGGCTGTGCCGGATTACTCATGTTCATTTTCGTTAGTATTTTTGCCATGGTATTTTTTAACGGGTTTGGTTTATTTGATAGAGTAAAACTTGTGCATACCCCTTTCATTGTATATGGGATTTTAGGGACTGGCCTATTCTTTCGTTATTTATTCCATATTTCCACGTTACGAAAAACACATAACGACGATAAAAATTTCTTCAACGCTGTTACGGATTTTAATAAGAAAAATTTCTGGCTGATCATCTTTTCTCCGCTGATATTAATTACCCTGATTAATTACCTTTTCAAGAGAGGCAAGAATATTGATCGATTTAAGCCTATTCTTGATAGTAAAAATCAGGAAATGATTCGTTTAGACCGGGATGTTAACGTTGAAGGCAAACCATTTTTAAGTGGTGGCCAAAGAGCTGAAGAAGTTGCGAAAACCTACGATTATGATATTTGGGAAAGCGCTGACCATAAAGAACACATAATTAAACAGTGGCCTGCTGAAGAATACAACAGCTACACTGAATGTCCGAAATGCAGTTTCAGAACCTATAAGCTGAACAAACAAGTTACCGTTACTGCAGCAACTTATAGTCGTGAAGGCCAGGCAAAACTAATAAACGAATGTAGTTGTTGCAAAAACGTCGAATTTATTAAATGGATTACATTGGCCATGTTGGTTGAATCTAAATCTTCTTCCGGTTCATCTTCTTCGAGAAGTAGTTCATCTTCTTCATCGAGCAGTTGGGGCGGCGGAAGAAGCAGCGGCGGCGGCACCGGTGGCAGTTGGTAGAAATTTAATTAACAGAATCATTTCTGCGGTAATTAAAAGTATTTCCTAATTTTGGCACTTATAGCACGATGTTTGCTCTTTGCGTCGTTGCTAATTTTATCAAACTGCTTTGCAGCAATCTTAAAACTATGACTAGAATTTTATTCCTATTAATTGCTCTTTCAATCTTCTCAAGCGGCATTCATGCCCAAGATACCTACAAAGTAACTGCTGATCAGTTACGGGTGAGAGCAAGTAGTGATCCTAAAAGTAAGGTGATAGCTAATATTTCGCAAAATGAAAAGTTAACGGTTTTAGATGCCAGCAACGATAAATTTTATAAAATTAAACTTAAAAATGGCGAAGGTTGGGTGAGTAAAGATTTCGTTCAGAAGATATCAGCTCCTACCCCACAACCCAATACAGCCCAAACTAATCCTGCAACACAAAGTGCTACAACAGCGGCTCCTGCTACTGATGTAATTTACCGCGTAACTACTGATAATTTAAGGGTTAGGCAAAAGGCCGATCCTAAAAGCAAGGTGATTGGGTATCTTCCAGAAAATGAAAACGTTGCCGTTATTGATTCTGCCGATGCCAGTTATTTTAAAATTAAAGTAACCAATGGCGAAGGTTGGGTAAGTAAAGAATTTCTAGTCCGGGTATCGCCGGTTAAAGCCGTACAAAAACCAGCTATATCTGTCGAGGTTCCATCAATTGACAATGATTATTCGAATATTATCTTTTTCGCTGTAGTGGCCTTGGTAATGGGTACCATTCTTTATTTTATCTTTAAATACTCTAATCAAAATAAAATTTTAATCGGCATATCTGCTATTATCGTTCTTGTGGTAATTTACTTTTGCTTTGTTACATTCATTCAGGCGAAGACCGTTTCAGGAACTTTTGTAAGCGATAGTGAAACGCAATATAAAACCTTTGATTTTAACACCAATGATTCGGTAATTGTAAAGGATACTTACACTGATTCTACCTTCACAGCGAAATATGTAATTGAAGGCGACATGATTAAATTGTATGATCAACAGAACATGATTTTATTGTTGATCAGGGATGAAAACACCTTGGTTGGAGAAGGATTTACCAGAGGGATATTTACGAAGAAATAAGCTATAATCTGTATATTTGATCTTATGAAAGTATTACTTGAAATACCTGATAATAAGGCTTCTTCACTAATGGATGTATTAAACAGTATTCCCTACGTGAAGACAAAGAAAATTATTGAACCTAAGGAGCAATTAAAGGCTGAGATAAAAGAAGCCGTAGAAGAATTAAATTTAATAAAACAGGGAAAGTTAAAGGGTAACGACGCTGAAGCCTTTCTAAATGGTCTATAAGGTAAAAACCATATCATCTTTTGAAAAGCAAACAAAAAGGCTCTTCAAAAGATATCCTTCGCTGAAGGGAGAACTTTTAACATTGGTTCAAAAAATAAAAATCGATCCAGAGATCGGAACCCAATAGGCAAAAGTTGTTATAAAATTCGAATAGCTATTTCTTCGAAAGGCAAGGGAAAATCTGGAGGAGCCAGAATCATCACCCATTTCATCATTACCGATTCAACTGTTTATTTACTGTCTATCTATGATAAATCTGAAAAGGATAATATAACCAACAAAGAGCTTATTGAACTTTTAAGCGAAGTTAAGGAATAAACTTACTATTCTTCAGACCATAGGAAAAACTACTGGTTTTTTTGCTGATTCTTTCAATCTAAACCCGGTAGAGCGGAATAGCCCGGAGCGAAGTGCAACGACGCGAGGACTATAAGCGATAACGGGGCTGCTGTAAACGAAGAATTACTGTACGTTGATTTTCAAATTAATAGCAAAATTCATTTAAATATTATTTGATTTTACGATTTAGATGCTGAAATAAATTCAGCATGACGATTGACAGAATTCTAATAACCTTAAAATCAGCAACATTTATTAAAAAAATCTTTTCTATTAATTAAAATATTTTTACCTTTGCAGTCCCTAAATAGGGAAAAAAGGAGATAATTAATTAATGGCTAAAAAACAAGTAGCAGAAAAAGAATTAGCAGCAAAAACAGCTGAGCTTCAGGGAGAAGGCGGACGCCTAACTGAAAAAGAAACTATTGAATCAGAAGCTGATTCAGTTTCGATCGAATCGATCAAATCATCATTAGCAACACCAACGGAAGATTTCGATTGGGATGCGGATGAAAAAGTTTTCGGTAATTACAATGACGCAGACCGCAAAAAGTTTGAAGATATGTATGCTGGAACATTCAATCAAATCACTAAAGGTGAAATCATTAGCGGTATCGTTGTTTCAATCAACAACAAAGATGTAGTATTGAACGTTGGTTTTAAATCAGACGGTTTAGTTTCTACTTCAGAATTCCGTGATACACCAGATTTAAAAATCGGCGATTCAGTTGACGTATTCGTTGAAGCACCAGAAGATGCTAACGGTCAATTGATCCTTTCTCGCAAAAGAGCAAAAACTCAAAGATCTTGGGAAGCTATTAACGAGGCGCTTGAAAATGATAGAATCATCAATGGTTTCGTTAAGAGCCGTACTAAAGGTGGTTTAATTGTTGATATCATGGGCGTTGAGGCTTTCTTACCAGGTTCTCAAATTGATATTAAACCTATCCGTGACTACGATGTTTACGTTGGTAAAACAATGGAATTCAAAGTTGTTAAAATTAACCATGAGTTTAAAAACGTTGTAGTTTCTCATAAAGTGTTAATTGAAGACGATTTAGAATCACAAAAAGTAGAAATCGTTTCTAAATTAGAAAAAGGACAGGTATTAGAAGGTACTGTTAAAAATATTACTGATTTCGGTGTGTTCATCGATTTAGGCGGTGTTGATGGTTTACTTCATATTACTGATATTTCTTGGGGCCGCATAGAGCATCCGAAAGAAGTATTATCATTAGATGAAAAAATCAACGTGGTTGTTTTAGATTTCGATGATGAGAAAAAACGTATCGCTTTAGGCTTAAAACAATTAACTCCACACCCTTGGGAGAACTTAAGCACTGACATTCAGGTTGGTTCTAAAGTTAAAGGAAAAATCGTAACTGTTGCAGATTACGGTGCTTTCTTAGAAATCATCCCAGGTGTTGAAGGTTTAATCCACGTGTCTGAAATGAGCTGGTCACAAAACTTAAGAAATCCACAAGAATTCTTAAAAGTTGGTGATGAGATCGAAGCTGAAGTTTTAACTTTAGATAGAGACGAGCGCAAAATGAGCTTAGGTATTAAACAATTATCTAACGATCCATGGCAAGAAGTTGCTGCTAAATTCCCAGTTGGAAGCAAGCACAAAGCAACTGTTAAAAACATGACTAACTTCGGTGTTTTTGTTGAAATCGAAGAAGGTATTGATGGTTTAATCCACATCTCTGATTTATCTTGGTCTAAAAAAGTAAACCACCCTAACGAATTCACTAAAGTTGGTGATGTATTAGACGTAGTTGTTTTAGAATTAGACGTTGATAACCGTAAATTAAGTTTAGGTCACAAACAATTGGAAGAAAACCCTTGGGATACTTTCGAAACGATCTTCACTTTAGATTCAGTTCACCAAGGTACAGTTGTTAAAGTAACTGATAAAGGTGCTGTTATTGCTTTACCATACGGTGTAGAAGGTTTCGTGCCAACTAAACACATGGTTAAAGAAGATGGTACTTCGGTTAAAGCTGAAGAAACTAACGACTTCAAAATCATCGAGTTTAACAAAGAAGCTAAACGCATCGTTGTTTCTCACGCTCGTATTTGGGAAGAAGTTAAAGCTGAAGCTGTAGCAGAAGAAAGAAATGCTAAGAAAAAAGAAGCTAAAGCTGCTGTAACTGCAGTTAAAAAAGTTAAAGATTCTGTAGAGAAATCTACTTTAGGAGATTTAGACGTATTGGCTCAATTGAAATCGCAATTAGAAGGCGAAGAAAGCAAAGCTAAAAAAGGCTAGTTCTTTTTAACTGAACATATTAATCCCGATAGCGAAAGTTATCGGGATTTTTTTTTGCCTATTTTTTTTTGGCCACGGAGATACAGCATACACGAAACTTCGCAAGGTCATCAGTGCGAACAGAATTTTTCAGCCGATAGCTTGCCCCGACACTTCGGGGAAGCAATCTCATTTTACCTCACCCTTTGAAAGTTAGAAGTATGTGTTCTTTACTGCTGTCCCTCTCCTTAAAGAGAGGGAACAAAGGAAGTACTTTTAACCTGAAATTTATGTTTTTCTTACTGAGCATTGATTTCCCTCTCTTCAAGGAGAGGGATGAATTGTAACCGCGTTGAACCACTTTCTTTAATAGGGAGAGGTTTTGAAAACGCAAGCAAGCAATAATCGGTTACTCCTGCCCCGCTGTTCGTTCAATCTTTTTTTAACTCCTGTCATGCTGACGCACGAAGCATCTGTGTAATCGGTTGCAGATGCTTCGTGCCTCAGCATGACAAATAATTTAGGGTTGCTACAAACCAAAAAGTATTTTCCTACCATCGGGTTTAGGTAACATCAGTATTTCGTTTTACCAAACCTTTTCCTTTCATCAGCTAAGAATGACTACTTTTGAAAAGGAAATTGAATAACTATGAAAAATCTTCTATTTGTAATCTTATTGGCAGTTTTTAGCTTTAAGCTTTCAGCCCAGGAAGTCAGTATTATCCCGCAGCCTGCGTACTTAAAGGTAGAATCCGCCAAAAAAACCTTCACAATAAATGCAGCAACACAAATCATAGTTGTCGATTCTTCATTATTAAGCTCTGCTGATTTCCTCAACGGTTATCTTCAAAAATATTATAAACTAAAACTTAACATAACTAATGTTACGCCAAATAAGAACTTTATTAGTTTAGTATCAGACACTAGCATTAGCGAATTCAGCAATGCTTATATATTAAACACTTCAGATAAAGGAATTATTATTTCCGGAACATCAGAACCCGGGGTGTTTTATGGTATTCAATCACTTATACAATTAATTCCAACTCAAAATATCAATCAACTTAGTCTTCCATCAGTTTCCATAACAGATTATCCACGTTTCGATTACCGCGGAATGCACCTCGATGTGAGCAGACATTTTTTTGATGTAGACTTTGTAAAGCAATACATAGATTACTTAGCACTACATAAAATGAACTATTTTCATTGGCACTTAACAGATGACCATGGATGGAGAATCGAAATTAAAAAATACCCAAAACTTACAGAAATTGGCGCCTGGCGAAATGGCAGCATTATTGGTTTGTGGCCTGGAAAAGGCAATGAGAATATAAAATATCAGGTTTTGCCAACAGCGATTAACATTACTCCGAAAAACGCTGTAATTAAAACAGACGGCATTAAACATGGCGGATTTTATACCCAAGAACAGATTAAAGACGTAGTGGAATATGCTGCCAAACGGTATGTTACCATCATTCCTGAAATTGAAATGCCAGCCCACAGCATGGCTGTTCTTGCTGCCTATCCCGAATTAGGGACAGAGCCCAATAAAAAATATGCTGTTGCCGAAACCTGGGGCATGATGAATAAATACAATAATGTTTTGCAAGCTTCAGATACCACATTCAAGTTTCTGGAAAATGTATTAAGCGAAGTTATGGCGCTATTTCCATCCCAATACATTCATATTGGCGGCGACGAAGCTTCTAAAGTTTGGTGGAAACAATCAGCCGTTTCGCAACAAATCATGAAAGCAAACGGCTTGAAAACAGAAAGCGAGCTACAAAGTTATTTCATCAGAAGAATCGAGAAATTTGTAAATGGCAAAGGTAAAACCATCATCGGCTGGAATGAGATTTTGCAAGGCGGCCTGGCTCCAAATGCGGTAGTAATGAGTTGGCAAGGTGAAAAAGGTGGAATTGAAGCGGCAAAACAAAATCATAAAGCCATCATGACGCCAGAAGATAAAGTTTATTTCAACCATGCCCAATTTGCAAAGGAAGACAGTTTAACCGCAGGAAAACCCTCCTTGTTAGCTGATGTTTACAAGTACGAGCCAATCCCGGCTGAATTAAATACCGAACAGGCGAAATACATTTGGGGTGGACAAGGTTGCTTGTGGAGTGAGTACATTACCAATCCCGCCAAAGTTCAATACCAGCTTTTTCCAAGATTAGATGCGTTGAGTGAAATTTTATGGAGCCCCAAAGAGAAGCGAAACTACCCTGATTTTCAAAAACGATTGAAAACACAATTTAAACGTTATGATTTAATGGGACTCACTTATTCTAAAAGGTATCTGGAAAATTGACGTTTCAGCGGAGTCACTTTTTAATCAATCAGCTCTTTTTTCAATTCATTTAAAAAATTTATCCAATCTTTGTTTCAAATTTAAATCATGCGTAAAATATTTGCAGTTATTTGCACCATCATCACCCTGTTTGTATTAAAGGAAACAGTGAATATCTTCATTACCGATGAAGCTGATATTGTAAAGCAACGCAGTATTTTTATTGTGATAGCGTTAAGCATTGCTATCCCTTTAATCATCTTAACACTTTGGCTGTGGAAACCGAGGAACAACCAAAATCAGCAAGAGCAAAATTAATCGTAAAATCTCTGCTTTAACTCGGGTGTCGGCACCCAGCAACTCTCCTGCCTACCCCACCATTTATAGCGGTTTTTGGCAATAATATCATAAAACCAATCCCGAATAAATTTCGGGATAATCATGAAAGCATAAAGCATTGGCCACAATCCGTTTAATTTTCTTGCAATCCTTAACGCAGCCGAAGATTTAGTATAAAGTTGATTATTCTCTACCAGGATAATTGAATTAATCCGCTCCAGATTGATATCAAATTTCGGTAAAATAGTCTTTGCATAATTTCCTTGCAGAGCTGTAAATTTAAAAACATCGTTTTTATCGTGTTTTATAGCAAACTGAACTGATGCATTGCACAGATTACAAACACCATCAAAGAAAATTACTGGTTTTTCTACAGTCATCGTCACAAAGCTATTGAATTTATTACTTTGATATTCAAAAACTCTACTTTAGTAAAAAAATAAATCTATGTCTATTACAACGGAAGATGAGTTATTAGGAATGCAGAGGATTAGTAAAGCTGTGGCATACACGTTAAAGGAAATGCGAAATTTTGCTAAGCCTGGGATGTCTACGAAACAGCTTGATGATTTTGGCGGGGAAATTTTAAAAGATTTCGGCGCTAAATCGGCGCCACGCCTAACGTATAACTTTCCTGGCTGGACATGCATTAGCGTAAATCAAGAAATTGCGCATGGCATTCCGCACCCCAAGAAAATTTTAGCGGAAGGAGATTTAGTTAACATAGATGTTTCTGCTGAGTTAAATGGCTATTGGTCTGATAACGGCGGCTCTTTTGTATTAGGAAACGATTTGTACAACCACAATGTGCTGGTTAATGCATCGAAAAATATATTAAGGAAGGCCATAAACAATATTACAGGAGGCATTCGAATCTCAGAAATTGGCCGGCTCATCGAAACCGAGGCACGAAAATCGGGCTTTCGGGTAATTAAAAACCTAACCGGACATGGCGTTGGAAGAAGTTTACATGAAGCGCCACACGACATTGCCAATTACCATGATCGATGGAATCACGACAGATTTAAAAAAAACACAACAGTAGCCATTGAAACCTTTATTTCTACAGCATCGAATATTGCAGAAACTGAAAACGATGGCTGGACTTTAACGGGTAACAAAGGTGGTTTCGTAGCACAACATGAGCACACCATTTTGGTAACCGGAGATAAACCAATGATTCTTACTGCCGAAAATGAGATCTGGCTTTAACAGGCATCTAATTTCAAATTCTGGTTTCCTAGCTTAAAACATTTTTCTATATTTGCCCAATCCTTCTTCAATGCAAAAGAAAACACTTCTTGACGGACAAAAAATTCAGATTACAATTAAGAGGCTTTGCCATCAATTAATTGAAAACCACGACGATTTCGCAAATACCGTTTTAATTGGCATCCAACCAAGAGGTATATTTCTGGCCGATCGTATTCATCAGGAACTCGAAACCATCTTAAAAAACAAGAAAATTTTAAAGGGAAACCTTGATATTACTTTTTTTAGGGACGATTTTCGACGCAAGGATGGCCTGGTTACCGCAAGTAGCAATTCTATCGATTTCATCATCGAAGGCAAAAAAGTAATCTTAATAGACGATGTACTCTGGACAGGAAGAACCATCAGAGCAGCGCTTGACGCCTTGTTAGCTTATGGCCGACCAGAGAAAGTTGAGTTGTTGGTATTAATTGACCGTAGATTTAGCAGACATTTACCAATTGAACCCGATTATATTGGTCATCAGGTAGATAGTTTAAATTCACAACAGGTAAAAGTTACCTGGGCAAGTGAAGGAAGTGAAGACAAAGTGATTTTATTATCCGAAAAATTATAATATAAAAATGGCAGCAGACAAACTATCAACCCGACATCTTTTAGGCATTAAAGATATTAACCGGAATGATATCGAATTGATTTTCGAAACTGCAGATAATTTTAAAGAAGTAATTAACCGCCCGATAAAAAAGGTTCCTTCACTTCGGGATATTACCATTGCCAATATCTTTTTCGAGAACTCTACCAGAACCAAACTTTCTTTTGAGTTAGCAGAAAAACGGCTTTCTGCCGACGTGGTTAATTTTGCTGCATCTTCATCGTCAGTAAGTAAAGGCGAAACTTTAATTGATACGGTAAACAACATCTTATCTATGAAGGTAGATATGGTGGTAATGCGTCATCCGTATGCAGGTGCTGGTCAGTTTTTGGGTAAACACGTAAAAGCGCAAATCGTAAATGCAGGCGATGGCGCACACGAACACCCAACGCAGGCTTTGCTTGATGCTTTTTCGATTCGTCAGAAACTGGGCGATGTAGCCGGAAAGAAAGTAGTGATCGTAGGTGATATTTTGCACTCGAGGGTAGCCATTTCAAACATCCTTTGCTTACAACGTTTAGGTGCGGAAGTGATGGTTTGTGGCCCCACAACCCTGATTCCGAAACACATCCACCAATTGGGCGTCAAAGTAGAACATAATCTAATTAAAGCCCTAAACTGGTGCGACGTAGCCAACATGCTCCGAATCCAGTTGGAGCGTCAGGATATTAAATACTTTCCTTCTTTAAGGGAATACGCCATGATGTATGGCCTAAATAAACAAATCCTTGATAATCTTGATAAGGAAATCATCGTGATGCATCCAGGCCCGATTAATCGTGGTGTAGAGATTACCAGCGATGTAGCAGACAGTAAACAATCGATCATTTTAGAACAAGTTGAAAACGGCGTAGCCGTTAGAATGGCTGTACTTTATTTGCTAGCAAGCCAGGGATAGACATTTGGTTCATTGGTGATTGGTTCATTGGTAACTATAAACTGCCAATTGAGAACTGCCAATTCTAATCCTTTGCTTTTCAACTACTGAACAATTGAGCTAATAAACAAATGAACTACTGAACAAATGAACTAGTGAACTACTGAATAATTGAACTAGTAAACCAATAAACCACCCATACCTGTTTTTTTCCACATTCTAACTTCTCCAATACCAATTTAATAAACCCTTCGTTTATTTGTGTTATTAACAGATGTTAATTACTTCTGTTGATAAACCCTGATACTATTTATAATTTAGTACCAACCATATTTGAAACCGATGCAAACCATCATTGCTCTAAAACTTAAAATGTTTAGAACAAGATGGCTTTCATTGCCATTGAAAAAAGATATCATAATGAAGAAAAAATACTTTTTAATTCCGCTACTTTTGGCAGGAAGTTTTAGCACTTATGCACAAGTTAGTGCAGTGCAAAACCTCAATAAAAACTATCAAACGGGTTTAGAATTATTAGATAAAGAAAAATATACCGCGGCAGCACAACAATTCAAACTTGTTGAGCAACTGCGTTACAAACCTTCTACACAAACTGAAAGTAATGCAGAGTTATCCCTATTAAAAGAGAATGCCAAATTTTATGCAGCTGTTTGTGCATTGGAACTTACCAATAGCGATGCAGAAAGTTTGTTTCAGGCATTCATCCGCGATTATCCTTTAAATCCGAATACCAAACTGGCTTATTTCTATGTTGGAAAAACGTATTTCAATCAGAAAAACTATAAAAAAGCCTTAGAGTGGTTTGAAAAAACAGATCCTTCTACCCTTTCTGGCAAACAACGTAATGAGTATCAATTTAAACAGGGATATGCTTACTTTGAAATGCAAGATTATGAAAAGGCAGAACCTTTATTTGAAAAAGTAAAAAAAGAAGAAGGTGATTTTCAGGAAAGCGCAACCTATTATTTTGCATACATCAACTACCTGAATAAAGAATACAAAACAGCGCTTGCCAATTTTGAAAAATTAAAAGGTTCTCCTACCTACGAGGCAAGTTATCCATACTACATCACTTCGATGTATTATTTAGATGAACGTTACGATGATGTAATCAGCTACGCTTTAGCATCCATACAAAAAACGAAACAACAGTTTGAGCCGGAAATGTTAAGTTTAGTTGCGGCTTCTTACTTTGCAAAATCAGAATTTAAAAACGCAGAAAAATATTTCGCTGAGTTTTATGCAAAAGATAAAAGTGAAACCAAAAACAACTTATTTATTTATCAATACGGTTACTCTTTGTTTCAAAATAAAAAATACAAAGAATCTGTTACCGTTTTAGAAAAGTTGAACAATGATGATGTTTACCTGCAAAACGGTATGCACACCCTGGGTAAAGCATTTATTCAATTAGGTAACAAACAAAAAGCGCAGAGTGCATTTTTTAGGGCTTCGCGTTTAGATTTTGATAAAGCCATTCAGGAAGAAGCATGGTTAAGTTATGCTAAATTGAGTTATGAATTGGATTTCCACCAACAGGCTTTAGAAGCTACTCAAGGATTTTTGAAAGCTTTCCCAAAATCACGTAAAATTAATGAAGCTAAAACTTTACTGGGCGAAGTACTTTTGACCACCAAAAATTATCAGGCAGCAGTTGATATTTTGGAGCCTATCCCTGATAAAACATTAGAAGCAAGAGAAGCTTATCAGAAAGTGACTTACTTCCGTGGCCTTGAGTTTTACAACGAAAGAGCCTTTCCAAATGCTTTATCGATGTTTTTACGCTCAGATAAATTCCCGGAAGACAATGAGATACATGCATTAAACACCTACTGGAAAGGGGAAGCAATGTATGAATTACGTAAATATGGTGAAGCAGTGGCTACTTTCGAAAAATTCCTCAAAATGCCTGACGCAGATAAAACCGGCGTTTATAATTTCGCCAACTACGCTTTAGCTTATGCGGCATTTGAGGATGAAAAATACAGCAAGGCAGCAAATTACTTCGAGAAGTTTTTAAACGGAAATGATAAAGATCAAAAAACAATCGATGATGCCACCATCCGTTTAGCCGATTCGTATTTCGTAAATAAAACTTACGGAAATGCGATGGCCAATTACAACAAAATCATCGCCAGACATACCACTTCTGAAGACTATGCAACTTTTCAGAAAGGTATGATTCAGGGTTTAGAAACGCAATACGACGCAAAAATTGCGACGATGCAAAGTTTACTTAAGGCATTCCCTAACTCGAATTATGCGGATGATGCAGGTTTCGAAACGGCTTACACTTACTTCAACAAAGGTGATTTCGATAAATCTAAATCCGATTTAGTGGATTTGGTTGCGAAATATCCACGCAGTAGTTATGTACCGAAAGCTTTAGTTACCATTGGTTTGGTTCAATATAATCAGGATCAGGATGATGCGGCTTTGGAGTCGTTTAAAAAAGTAATCCGCGATTATCCAACGGCTGATGAAGCTAAACAGGCGATGGAATCCATCAAAAATATTTATGTAGACAGAGGTGATGCCAATGGTTTTATCGCCTATGCTAATACGACGCCGCTTGGAAATTATTCAGGTAGTGAGCAAGATAACATCGTTTTCTCAGCTGCAAACAATTTGTATTTAAAAGGTGATGCAAATGGCGCTTTTCAGGCTGTAAATGCTTACTTCGATAAATTCCCGAAAGCAAACCATGAAAAAGAAGCGAAATTTATCAGAGCAGAATCATTGGTAAAACTTGGTCGCCCTGATGAGGCCATTCCTGATTATGAGTTCATTTTAAATGACTGGACAAGCGATTACACAGAACGTTCATTGGTGAGTATATCGCAGTTATTCCTTAACCAGAAAAAATACAACGAGGCAATTGTTTATTTGAAGCGTTTGGAAACTACTACCGATTATAAATCGCACTATAGTTTCGCCATCAATAATTTATTAAAGGCTTATACGGCGCTTAACATGCCTGACGACATGTTGAAATATGCGCAGTTAACTAAAGAATCAGAAAAAGCATCTGAAGAAGAAAAAAACAGTTCAGGTTTATTTGCGGGTAAAGCTTACTTGTTAAAAGGCGATACGACAACAGCGGTTAAGGAATTTAAAAATGTTGTGGCTAAAACCAAAACTGCTGCTGCTGCCGAGGCCAAATACAATCTGGCTTTAGTTGAGTACAACAAGGGTGATTTCAAAACATCAACCAAAACATGCTTTGATATTGTAAACAATATGGCCTCTCACGATTACTGGGTGGCAAAAGCGTTTATTCTTTTATCAGACAATTATGTTGCCTTAAAAGATAATTTACAGGCCAAAAGTACACTTCTAAGTATAATTGATAATTACGAAGGCAAGGATGATATCATCCCGACAGCCAAAGAGAAACTAGAAAAACTAAACCAGAAGAAGTAGAATTATGAAGTCGATTAAATATATATATAGTTCACTGTTTTTTTTAGCTGCTGGATTAATGACTGCTCAGGCGCAGGATAAAAAGCCAGAAGAGAAAACGGTAGTAAACGAGGAAATTGAAGTTGTACGTCCTTACAAACCGATTTTAGCAGAAGCCGTAAAACTGAGAAGAAGTCCGAATTTGGATGATGTTAAAACCTATAAAGCAAAATTAAATTATAGCATAACCGATAGGAAACTGGAGCTGAACAGCGATATTCAGAAATTGCAGGCACAGGCTTTAGCAGAAGAGAAAGCAAGTATCTTAGTTAATAATTATGTAAAAGGTGCATTTGGTTCGTTATCCACTTTATTGGGCGAAGCTTATTTCAACACCGGAAAAGATGAAGGTCTTCAGCTTGGTGGTTACATTAAACACTTTAGTCAGGAAGGAAAGCTGAACAAACAAAACAGCAGCAACCAACAGTTAAGTGTTTTTGGCAGAAGTATTTTAGAAGAAAACACCGTTAGCGGACGCATCAATCTGGAACGCAATGGAACCTATTTTTACGGAATTGACAATGCTAATCCGGCTTTAAACCCTGATCCTCAGAAACAGGCATTTTCACTTATCGAACTTGAGGGAGAACTGGTTAAGAATTTTACCGAAGATGAAGATGCATTGAGTTATGCGGTTAAAGCAAACGGATACCTTTGGAACGATAAATTTAGCGCCAAAGAAAGTTATTTAAGCTTAAACGGTTATTTAAACAAACGCATTAGTTCATTTAATTTAGGGTTGGCGGCCTCAACTGAATTTGGCAACACGAAAGATGCGCTAACCAGTGTGGGCAATAATTTATTACGTTTAAATCCTTACATCCGTTTACAGGTTAAAGGTGCAAAAGTTACCGCAGGAATTAACTTCGTTCAGGAATTTGGCGCTTATAGCAGCTCAAAATTATTCCCATCGGTAACAGCAGATTTTACTTTGGTTCCTGATTATTTACAGGTTTTTGGAGAAGTGAAGGGAGATGTGAACAGAAACTCGATGAAGAGTTTTACGGATGAGAATCCTTGGTTAAACAGCAACATACTGGTAAAAAATACAGTTGAAAAACTAAGCATCAGTGCAGGTATTAAAGGTACCGGCGGACCAGGTTTTGGTTACAAAGCTCGTTTTTATATGAAACAGTTTGATGATATGCCTTTGTTCATTAACAATTTCGATGATTTCAATAAGTTCGATGTAATTTACGATTTCGGTAAAACAAAGTTAACAGGTTTAGAAGGCGAAATTTCGATTCAGGTGAGCGATGCATTAAAATGGACAGGTAAACTAAACATTGATGACTGGAAACCTGCATCTGAAACATACTCCTGGTTTAAACCTGGATTGAAAGTGAATTCGAATTTCGTCTATACCTACAATAAAAAATTGAGTTTTAACGCCGGCGTTGTCATTCAGGATGATGTTAAAGCAAAGGTAAATGTTCAGCAACCTGTAAATCCATTGCAATATTTAATTCCAAATCCAGGTATCGAATCTATCGTTACGGTTAAAGGTTTTGTTGATTTAGGCCTTGGTGCAGATTATAGAATCAACAATAAATTTTCGGTATTTGCAAAGGCAAACAATATCTTAAACTCGAACTACAGCAGATATTTATATTATCAGGTTAATGGGTTTAACATTTTTGGAGGATTAACTTACTCGTTTTAAACGGCAAACTCCACCAAAATAATATTTAAACCAAAATGCCTTCAAAATTCGAAGGCATTTTTTTTGATTTAAAACTGTTCGATAATTGAAATAGAAAAGCGAGAATTTAGCTAAGTAAAACAAATCGTTAATTTAGTATTCTCAAAAACTTACGAAGCGCCAATGATCATTCAAGAGATTCAAGATGCAAGTGCCGAATTGTGGAACTTATCATTGCCACATGTGTCAATAGATAGTGTTGTATTTGGTTTTAAAAATGCCAGTTTAAATGTACTGTTGTTAAAAATAAAAAATGATGAACACTGGATTTTACCCGGCGGCTACATCAATAAGAATGAATCTATCGACGATGCTGCGCAAAGGATCCTGTTTGAACGCAGCGGAGCTGATAAAATTTTCCTGAATAACTTTGGTGTCTTTGGTGATTTAAACCGATCGGAAGATTATTTTAAAGATTATCCTGATCATTTGTGGCACAAACAACGGTTCATTACCATTGGCTATTACGCCCTGGTTAATCAAAGTGACGTAACGCCTGTTATCGATATATTTTCTGACAGCTGTGAATGGGTTTCTGTAAATCAATTACCAAAAATGGCAATGGATCATCAATCAATTATTATGAAGGCATTGACTGCTCTGCGGGAACACATCAGTTATAAACCCATCGGCTACAACTTGCTGCCAGAACATTTTACGATGCCAGAACTTCAATCATTATATGAAACAATATTGGGCCAAAAATTAAATCGTGGTAATTTCTACCGCAAAATAATGCGATACAATATTCTAATTAAACTTGATGAGCCACGAAAAGGCGGTGCGCACAAAGCGCCACACCTGTATAAATTCGATAAAGAAAACTATGAGCTCGCATTAAAAGGTTTAAATTGGTAACCATTGGTTTACTGTATATTATTTCCATGCTAAGCCTGATTACCTACAATTCAGTCAACATAAAATATTGCCATTTGCTTCATAACATACCATTTCTATCTTTGTAACCGTTATCTTTGAAAGGATGAGCAAAATATCTTTCCAAACAATATAATTTGCATGATTAAAAAAACAACCAAATCTCATTATAACATCCCCCTTAAAGCCGAAATGCTTAATTGCTGCTCTAAACACTATTTAACGGTAGAATATATTTTTTTAACTTTAAACGCTTAATTTTACCGGATGAACATCTTATCATACCTTTTAGAACTCTTGCAACAACGTAAGGAAGTTGGTATTTCCGGCTTAGGGACTTTCTATAAAAAGAAATCGCCTGGCCGTTATGATAAGGAAAAACAATCATTTTTGCCACCGAGCTATACCTTAAACTTTTCTTCGGATGTAAAGCCTGATCAATCACTGGCAGATTACATTTCAGCTCAGAGAAACATTTCTGTAGAAAGTGCCGATTACTACATTTCACAATTTGTTGATGAAGTAAAGCAAAAGCTTGAAGAAGAGCACGAGGCTGATCTGGAAAATCTTGGCAGGTTATTCTTTACTGAACATGAGGGTTTAAGTTTCGAAGCAGCTAAAAACATCAATTATGGTTCCGAATTTTATGGTCTTCCTCCATTAGCTGAAGCATCTGTTGAAGAAAGCGAACCAGCGCCAAAAAATGATGATGATGAAATTTATGAGGAGATTGCCGAAGCACCTTCAGTACCAACTGAACCAAAGGCAACAGCTCACATTCATCCCATTATTGAAAATATTGAATTGGATGAAGTTAACGATGATTTAAAAAATACACTAAAACATACAGAAAAGCCGGCTGAAGAACATGATGTTCCTGAATTTATAAAAGAACAGCATGCTACGCATCCTAACCGTTTTGGCCACACTCCGGAAGATGAAGAAGCTGTAAAGGCTTTGCAGAATGAGCACGTTCCGGTGCCTGAAGCATTGGTTGAGCAACATGAGGAAAATCCAGAAAGGTTTGGTCATACGCCTGAATCAGAAGTACCTAAAACTTATATCAACCTCGAAGAAGAAACGCCAAAAGAAGAAACTGTTATCGAAGCACCAACTTTTATTAAGGAGCAACATGCAGAACATCCTAACCGTTTTGGTCACGACCCAATAATTAACCAAACTGACCAAGTGGAAGAGAAATCGCTTTGGCCGAAGATTCTTATTGCAATTTTCGCACTGCTGCTGATTGGTGTAATCATCTATTTTATCAAGCCTGATTTGTTCAGTCGCCAAACAGCAACTACCCCATCTGTTCCGGTTCCTGTGGTTGATTCACCTAAAAATGAAATTGATACCACCAAAATAAAACAGGATTCTATCGCCAAAACTGATAGCATATTGAAGGCAAATCAGGTTGGTGTAATGAAAACAGATACTGCAAAAGCCAAAACCAGCGTTAATACTAAGCAAACGCCTGTGGTTTCACCAGAGAAAACGATGTTTCACGTTATCGCCGTTTCTTATGAAACAGAAGCTGCTGCACAACGATACATTGCTAAGGTGAAAAAGATTGGCCTTAATGCAACCATTGCGAAAATGGAAGGCAAAAGAAAAAAAGTAAGTATTGCCAGCTTCCCTACTAAAGATGAAGCCACCAAACAAAAAGATATCCTTCAAAAGAGATTGAAGGGCGAAGGATTTTACGTTAAAGAAATAAAAAACAACACACAACCATAATGATAACTTTATTAATTCAGGACACCACACAAGCACTTCAAGACACAGCAAATGCGGTTAACCAAGCATTAACTCAGCCAGAGCCGGAACTGCATTTCATCGATTTACTTTTTAAAGGCGGATGGGTAATGATTCCGTTGGCTTTCTTAGCCTTTTTAGCATTAATTATTTTCGTTGAGCGTTATCTAACTATCAAAAAGGCCACTAAAGATGAGTCTAACTTAATGGGGCAAATCAGATCGTATATTCAATCGGGAAATTTAGATGGGGCAATGTCTCAGTTAAGAAACAACAATTCTCCGTTGAGCCGCATGTTGCAAAAAGGTTTAAAACGCATTGGCCGCCCGATTAAAGAGATTGAGGGCGCTATAGAAAATGTTGGTAAACTGGAGGTTTCTAAATTAGAGAAAAACATTAGTATTTTAGGAATTGTTGCCGGTATTGCGCCAATGCTGGGTTTCGTAGGTACAATTGTTGGGGTAATTACGATCTTCCACCAGGTATCTATTAAAGGTGCGATTGAAATCGGAACCATTTCTGGTGGTTTATATACCAAAATGATCACATCAGCTACAGGATTAATTATTGGTATTATTGCATATGTACTTTACCATATCCTAAATATCATGGTAGAAAAAATCATCCTTAAAATGGAGACAGATGCAATTGATTTTATTGATTTATTAGAGGAACCAGGTAAATAATGAACTTACGCAAAAGAACAAAAGGGTCAGTAGAAGTACATACTTCAGCGTTGAACGATATTATGTTCTTCCTGATGCTATTTTTTCTATTGGCATCGGCAGTAGTTAACCCTACTGTGGTTAAGCTTTTATTGCCCCAATCATCTAGCGGACAACAATCTACCGCAAAAAAAGCAGTTACCGTTACGATAGACGAAAATTTAAAATATTCCGTTGATAAAAAACCGGTGACCATTGAAGAATTACAGCCAACTTTAGAGGCTTATCAGAAACTAGCACCAGACATGACTATCCTGTTATATGTATCACGTAATGTAACTTATCAGGATGGATTTGTGGTAAATGATATCGCAAATAAGTTAAAACTGAAACTTGTTGTAGCCGTTGAGCCTAAAAAATAATGAACTACAAAGCACAAAATATAAATAACGAAGAAAACAATTATCCGAAGGCTATCGCTATTTCTACAGGGATAATGGGTTTTCTGTTGTTAATTAGCTTTTTTATTGTAATTGGTTCTTTCCAGCCACCTGAAGAAGTAGGTATGGGTGGTATGGTAGTAAACTATGGAACCTCAGCCGAAGGGATGGGTGATGATTATACCAGTATTGAAGAACCTTCTGCTGATCCGAATGCAAATGGAAAAGCGCCCGACAAGGTAACGCCGGAGGAAAAAGTTACGCCTACTACCACGAGTGAAAACAGTGATAAAGAAGTGCTAACGCAAAACACGGAAGAGGCTATTGCGGTAAATACAAAACCAACAAAGGCAACTACAACTGCACCTACGCCTGCAACCGAAGATAAACCTTCAAAACCGGTGATCAATCAGAATGCACTCTACAAGGGTAAAAAGAATACTGGTCAGGGTCAGGGTGATGGAACAGGGAATACGCCTGGAAATCAAGGTTCAATTAACGGAGATCCTTTGGCTAACAACTACGGTGAAGGTGGTTCTGGATTTGGTAACAAGCCGATTCCTTTGAGACGCTTTTCCAATTTAGTTGTTCCAAAAGATGATGGTCAGGAAGAAGGTAGAGTAGCAATCAGAATTTCTTTTAATAAGGCTGGAAAAATCACAAGCGCTAAACAAGAACTAAAAGGTTCAACAACAACAAATACGATATTAGTCAACAAATGTATAGAAGCTGTGATGAATTCAACTTTAAATCAATCTGATGTTGCAAATGATAGTCAAACTGGAGTAGTAGTATTTAATTTTAGAAGAAATTAATTTAAGTATTTAAAAGTATAATTAAAGCACAGGCTAACCACCTGTGCTTTTTTGTTTTCTATATAATATCAATACCAACAACATTTAACATGATTAAAATCTTCCCTAAGTTCATTTCGTAATCGCAAATTCAGCTTATATTTGGCTTATAATGATGAACTACCAGCAAACGCTTGATTATTTATACAGCAAACTGCCCATGTTTACCAGGGTTGGCGCTTCAGCTTTTAAAAAAGATTTAACCAATACGATCATATTTTGTGAAGCCTTAGATAATCCTCAACAAAAATTTAAGAGCATCCATGTGGCTGGCACAAATGGAAAAGGTTCTACATCACACATGCTTGCCGCTATTTTACAAGCGCAAGGCTACAAAACAGGTTTATACACTTCGCCACACTTAAAAGATTTTCGCGAACGCATTCGCATTAATGGAAAAATGATCAGTAAAACGGAAGTCGTTTCATTCGTTCAAAATCAACAAAAACTAATCAACGAGGTTGAGCCTTCATTTTTCGAAGTTACGGTTGCACTGGCTTTTGATCATTTTGCCAAACATCAGGTAGACATTGCCATTATTGAGGTTGGCTTAGGCGGCCGACTGGATTCTACAAATATCATTCAGCCGGAGCTTTCGGTGATTACAAATATCAGCATGGATCATACCAATATGCTGGGCAACACCCTGGAAGAAATTGCGGGCGAAAAAGCAGGCATCATTAAAAACAACATTCCGGTAGTGATTGGTGAAACGCAGGAAAAATCGGCTCCTGTTTTTCTCGCGAAAGCTAAAGATATGAATGCACCTATCCTATTTGCTGATGCAATACTAACTGCGAAAGATTTTAAAATCAGAAATACAAAGCTTTCTTTGGCAGTTTACCAGGATGATCAAATAAAATATGAAAATCTGATTTGCGATCTCACCGGCACGTATCAACACAAAAATATTTTAACGGTATTGCAATCAATAGCAGTATTAAATAAAACAACAACATTTCATGTCTCTGAAGATAGCATTTATACAGGCCTGAAACAGGTGAAAAAATTAACCGGCTTGCAGGGACGCTGGCAAACATTGAGCAAAAACCCTTTAGTAATTTGTGATACTGGTCATAATGAAGCTGGCATTGCTGAAGTGATTAAAAACATTGCACAAACACCATTCGAAAAACTTCACATTGTATTTGGGATGGTAAAGGACAAAGATATCTCGAAGGTCCTTTCCATGATGCCAAAAAATGCAACCTACTATTTTTGCAAACCAGATTTAGAAAGAGCGCTTGATGCACGTGATTTAAAAGCACAAGCTAAAACTTTCCAGTTGATGGGAAAATCTTACGCTTCAGTTGCTGAGGCGAAAGAAGTTGCCATTAAATCAGCAAACACAAGTGACCTGATTTTCATTGGTGGCAGCACATTTGTTGTAGCAGAAGCGATATAAAATCTTTACATAATCTTCAAAATATCTTCATTTAAAAATTGTTACTTTAGGCCTTTAACTAAAAACAGAATGAAGAAAATACCTTATTTACTCTTTTCCCTATCTTTATTTTCCATCTCTTTTGCAAACGCCCAAACTAAAAAAACCACGGCTCCGGTAAAAGCCTTTCCAGCTGAAGTAGCTCGCCCGAAATTGGTGGTGGGTCTTGTTGTCGATCAGATGCGTTGGGATTACCTTTACCGCTTTTACAATCGTTATGGCAACGGTGGCTTCAAAAGATTAATAAACGAAGGCTTCTCTGTAGAAAATACGCTGATTCCATACACGCCAACTTATACTGCTGTTGGCCATACCACCATTTACACAGGTTCAGTTCCTGCTGTTCATGGCATTATCGGTAATGATTGGTACGATTCAGAAACTAAAAAAAATGTTTACTGTACAGAAGATTCTACAGTGGTAACCGTTGGAAGCAGCCCATCTCCAGAAGGTAACATGTCGCCAAAAAACATGCTGACCACAACCATTACTGATGAATTAAGGTTAGCGACAAATTTTAAAGGAAAAGTTATTGGTATTTCGTTAAAAGATAGAGGCTCTATCCTTCCTGCCGGCCATGCTGCAAATGCTGCCTATTGGTACCAGGGAAGCACTGGTAACTGGATTACGAGCAGCTATTATATGAATGAAGTCCCAATGTGGATTGCTGATTACAATAAAATGAAGCTTGCAAACAAGTTCTATGCTAAGAATTGGGAAACATTGTATCCAATTAATACCTACACCAGCAGCACAGCTGATGAAAAAGCTTATGAAGGTAAGAACAGTACTTTCCCTCACCTCTTAGCGCAAAACATTGATAAAAATTTCGATGCCATCCGAAGCACGCCTTATGGTAACACCCTTACCTTAGATTTAGCAAAACTTGCAATTTTATCAGAAGATTTAGGACAGGATAACATCACCGATTTTCTTGCCGTAAGTTGTTCATCAACAGATTACGTTGGCCATGCTTACGGACCAAATTCAGTAGAACTTGAAGATACCTATTTGCGTTTAGACAAAGATTTCGAAGATTTCTTCAATTATTTGGATAAGAAGGTAGGTAAAGGGAATTACACAATATTTTTAAGTGCAGATCATGCGGTTGCCCATGTTCCCGGTTTTATGAAGGAAAATAAACTTCCGGCTGGTATTGTAAGCGATAGAGATATAGTTTTCAAATTGAATGCTTTTTTAAATGAAAAATTCAAGGTTAACAATGTGGTTCTAAAATCGATGAATAACCAAATTCATTTTGATCATGATAAAACTGATAACTTGAACGTAAGTTTCGACGTGATTAAAGCGGCTTCAATTGAGTTTTTGAAAAGACTAGATGGATTCGCAAATGTAGTTGACGTTTCTCGCGTGTCTTTAGCTACCCTGCCTGAAGTGCAAAAAAGGATGATCACCAATGGTTACAACGCCCGTAGAAGCGGCGATTTGTACTATATTCTAAATCCAAACTGGTTTAATGGAAGCAGTACAGGTACAACACACGGCAACTGGAATCCATATGATGCACATATTCCATTGGTGTTTATGGGTTGGGGAATCAAACCTGGCGCTACAAATAAAACACATTACATGACCGACATTGCGCCAACCCTGGCTGCATTATTACATATTCAAATGCCAAATGGTACTGTTGGCGAGCCCATCACTGAAATCACTAACAAATAAAATTAAGCCACCTCAAAAAGGTGGCTTTCTTGTTTATAAACAGTATCAATACCATAATAAAACCCTCAAATTATAAGTATTTGCTACATTTGTTGAACCAAATATATTCGGAACAAGCCTTACAGAATTTCATTCTGTAAGGTCATAACTCCTATAGTATGCAACAAGTAGAAATATATAAGCCAAAAAATAAAATTCGTTTTGTCACTGCGGCAGCGTTGTTTGATGGACATGATGCAACCATTAATATCATGCGTCGCATTCTGCAATCTTCAGGTGCAGAGGTAATTCACCTTGGCCATAACCGCTCAGTTGATGAGGTGGTAAATTGTGCCATACAAGAAGATGTGCAGGGCATTGCCATGACCTCCTATCAAGGTGGTCACATCGAATATTTTAAATATATGTTCGATCTTTTGCAGGAACGTGGTTCCGGACACATTAAAATTTTCGCAGGCGGCGGTGGTGTAATTCTTCCAACGGAAATTGATGAATTGGAAGCTTATGGCATTTCCAAAATTTATTCTCCAGATGACGGCCGTAAGATGGGTTTGCAAGGAATGATTAACGATATGTTAATTAAAACAGATTTTGTAACCAAAACCGAAATCACCAACGAATTACAAACCATCCCTAATAAAGAAGTAAAAGCAATCGCTGGAGCAATAACTGTGGCAGAAAATGATCCTGAAGGTGCTCAGGCTTTTGTAAATGAATTGAAAAAATTATCGCAAAACAATCAGGCACCTATTTTAGGAATTACAGGAACTGGAGGAGCTGGAAAATCATCGCTGGTTGATGAATTGGTGCGCAGATTTTTGGTAGAAGTTAAAGATAAAACACTTGCCATCATTTCCGTCGATCCTTCAAAAAGGAAAACAGGAGGAGCGCTGTTGGGCGACAGGATTAGAATGAACGCCATCAACAATCCAAGGGTATATATGCGTTCGCTCGCTACCCGTCAGGCTAATTTGGCCTTGTCAAAAAATGTTCAGGAAAGTATCGATATCTGTAAGGCAGCTGGCTACGACTTGATTATTGTCGAAACTTCCGGAATTGGTCAGTCGGATACTGAAATAACAGAACATTGTGATGTTTCGCTTTATGTAATGACTCCGGAATTTGGTGCAGCTACACAACTGGAAAAAATCGACATGCTCGATTTTGCAGATCTGGTAGCGATAAATAAATTTGATAAAAGAGGAGCTTTGGATGCGCTTCGTGATGTCAGAAAACAATATAAGCGCAATCACAATATTTTCGATGCCAAAGATGATGAAATTCCGGTTTACGGAACAATGGCATCGCAATTTAATGATCCGGGAATGAACAATTTATTTGTGGCTTTGATGGAACAAATAAAATCCAAAACCGGAACGGATTTTAAAGCTAAAATGGAATTGACCTCCGATCAATCGGAGAAGATTTACATCATTCCACCAGATCGAATTCGTTACCTCGCAGAGATTGCTGAATCCAGTCAAACTTATAATGAATGGGTTGATAAACAAACTTCAACAGCAAGAAAAATGTATCAGTTGAAAGGTGTAATAGATTTGGCTAACGAAAATAAAAATCTGGAAATCGGTTCTGGACTGGTAGAAGCTTATACATTTTTTGAAGAACAATTAGATGGAGAATGCAAACGCCTACTTCGTCAATGGCCTGATACCAAAAAAGCATATAAAGAAGAATTTTTTATCTACAAAGTTCGAGATAAGGAAATTAAACAGCCGCTTTTTTACGAATCACTCTCAAAATTGAATATTCCAAAAGTTTCACTGCCACGTTACGAAGACTGGGGAGATATTTTACGGTGGCTGCTTACCGAAAACCTGCCTGGAGAATTTCCATATGCCGCAGGTGTTTTTCCGCTTAAACGTGATGGTGAAGATCCGACACGAATGTTTGCCGGAGAGGGCGGTCCAGAAAGAACCAATAAACGTTTTCACTATGTATCTTTAGGACAACCGGCACACAGATTGTCTACAGCTTTCGATTCGGTAACACTTTATGGTGAAGATCCGCACATCCGCCCTGATATTTATGGTAAAATTGGTAATTCTGGTGTAAGCATTGCAACATTAGATGATGCAAAAAAACTTTATTCAGGTTTTGATTTATGTGCGCCTTCAACATCGGTTTCCATGACCATCAATGGCCCCGCTCCAATGCTTTTAGGTTTTTTCATGAATGCTGCAATTGATCAGCAATGTGAAAAATATATTATTGAGAATGGTTTAGAAGATGAAACAAACAGAAAGATAGAATCCATCTACAAAGCAAAAAACATAGAAAGACCATCTTATGACGGAAATCTTCCTGAAGGAAATAATGGTTTGGGCTTAATGCTTTTAGGGGTTACTGGCAACGAAGTTTTACCACCTGATATCTATGCTCAAATTAAAGCAAAAGCAATCAGCTCAGTTAGAGGTACCGTTCAGGCAGATATCTTAAAAGAAGACCAGGCGCAAAATACCTGTATCTTTTCTACCGAATTTGCTTTGAGAATGATGGGCGATATTCAAAAATATTTTATTGATGAAAAAGTCCGGAATTTCTATTCTGTATCTATTTCAGGTTATCACATTGCCGAGGCTGGGGCAAATCCAATTTCACAACTGGCATTTACCCTAAGTAACGGATTTACCTTTGTAGAGTACTATTTGAGTAGAGGCATGCATATTGACGACTTTGCACCCAACCTTTCCTTCTTCTTCTCTAATGGAATAGATCCTGAATATGCCGTAATTGGTCGGGTTGCTAGGAGAATCTGGGCGAAAGCAATCAAAAACAAATACAAAGGCAATGATCGTTCACAAAAATTAAAGTACCACATTCAAACTTCAGGAAGATCATTGCATGCGCAGGAAATTGATTTTAACGATATTCGTACCACGCTACAAGCTTTGTACGCAATCTACGACAACTGTAATTCCCTTCATACCAACGCTTACGATGAGGCCATTACTACACCTACCGAAGAATCGGTAAGGAGAGCAATGGCTATTCAATTGATCATCAACCGGGAATTGGGCCTGGCGAAAAATGAAAACCCGCTACAAGGTGCTTTTATTATCGAAGAACTGACAGACCTGGTTGAAGATGCAGTGCTGCAAGAATTTAAAAGAATTAATGATCGTGGTGGCGTACTCGGCGCAATGGAAACCATGTACCAACGCGGAAAGATTCAGGAAGAAAGCCTGTACTATGAAACTTTAAAACATACAGGCGAATATCCCATTGTTGGTGTAAATACTTTTTTAAACAAAAATGGCTCTCCAACAATTGTTCCTGGAGAAGTGATCAGGGCAACTGAAGAGGAAAAACAATATCAAATTTCTGCTTTAAAAAAGTTTCAGGATAGAAACAGTGATAAATCTGCTGATTTACTAAAACAACTGCAGAAGTCGGCTATAGCAGGCGATAATATTTTCGAACAGTTGATGGAAGTTTGTAAAGTTTGCTCACTTGGGCAAATTAGTAATGCGCTTTACGAAGTTGGTGGTCAATACAGGAGAAACATGTAATTACTTAGACGGTTCAAAACAAAAAAAGGTTCTTTTCAAGTCGAAAAGAACCCTTTTTTGTTTAAGCAATTTTATATTCTATCCTGCAATCCAGGTAAATTTATAATCCATTGTTGGGTTTTTCATTCTTTCAGCAACACGCAACAAACGAGCAGGTAAAGCCATAATATAATCACGGGCTTTTTCTCCAGCTTCATTCAAATCACGCATCCCTTCAATTTTCCAATCCTCAATTAACGATTGCATAATTTCTACATAATCAACCGCAGTATAAACACCTAAACGTTGCGCCGCATCTGTAAAATGTCCAAAAGTCTGCCCGATTTTTAATCCTACTTCACGTAAGAAATGCGCTGGCATTACAATTTTCTTGCGCATCATGTCCTCGAAGGCAATCATAGCCTCGTTTGGATCTACTTCAAAAATGCGATTCATGAAATCTTTATAAGCTTTTGCATGCCTAGCTTCATCAGATGCAATCGTTCCACACATTCTTGATAATAATGTATCGCCATCTCTTTTAGCAAGAGAAGCTACCCTTCTATGAGAAATATTTGTAGCAAGTTCTTGAAAAGATGTATAAATAAAATTCCGGTAAGGATCATGTCCGGTTCCAATGTCGAAGCCGTCCGCAATTAAATACTGCGTCGAAATCTCCATTTGGCGCATATCAACACGACCAGATAAGTACAAATATTTGTTCAATAAATCACCATGACGATTCTCTTCAGCCGTCCAGTGGCGGTTCCATTTCATCCATCCACCATCTTCTTTCATACTTGGTCCCTGAACCATAGCTAACCACGATTCATAAGTTGGAAGCGCCTCTTCAGTAATCGTATCACCAATTAAAACTGCAACTAAATCATAAGAAAGATCTTTTGCATTTTCTCTTAAAATTCTAATATCTTGATAAAAGTTTTCACTTGTAGAATCAGGCAAAAAATCCGATGGTTGCCAGTTAGTATCAATCGGTTTAAGATAGGTATCCATCATCTCCAGCATATATTTTTCAATATGCACCATTACTTCCCTTCTTTTATCTGCGAAAAAACTCATTATTTGTATTTATATATTGTTATGCCAAAGATAACCAAATATTATGGCAAACCTCATGTTATTAACACTTTTGAAGAGAATCAGTTTCAAAATTGATTTAAAAACACCCTTCTCTTATAACAATAAGTATTTGTAAAGCAAATACAGTGTTCCAATGTCGGTTTCAGTCCTGCTGTCCCTCCAATCTTTTTGGGGATGGTTTGCTAATGTCCGAAGGTTTCTACCCCCAAAAAGGATTTCCGTACCATCAGGTTTAGGTGGCCACCATTGGTAGCGAATACCGAGCTGATAAATATTAGATCTTAAACCAATCAAAACTATATAACTATGTGCCTATATGGTTCAACAAATATGTTGTTTTCTAATACCATATAGGAACAAAACCAACTATATATCTATTTCCCTATATGGTTCAGTAAATATT
>NZ_JAVTSH010000001.1:0-756355 GCF_032678665.1 Pedobacter agri | reverse complement strand
GAAAATTATCTATATGTTCTAAATGCCTATATGGTTTAATAGAACTCAAATGGTTTTACGGCAAATGATGAGACTGCCACAGCCTGTGAAAAACAGGCTTCGTAATGGCGTATTCGGCGGATGAGGAGGAGCGGATGGCGTAGAAAATTATCTATATGTTCTAAATACCTATATGGTTTAATAAAACTCAAATGGTTTTGCGGGGTAAACGGTAAGATTGCCACAGGCTGTGAAAAACAGGCTTCGCAATGACGTATTCGGCGGATGAGAAGGAGCGAATGGAGTAGAAAATTATCTATATGTTCTAAATACCTATATGGTTTAATAAAACTCAAATGGTTTTGCTGCGTAAACGGTAAGATTGCCACAGCCTGTGAAAAACAGGTTTCGCAGTGACGTAAGGAGATCGGCCATATGGTTTAAAAAACTCGGCATGATGCTTCTCGTAAAAGATTATCACAGTCGGCGAAAGGCTTCTCCTTTGAAATAAAAACATAGGGAAACTGGTGGTGTTGTAATCCCAAGGTTAAAAAAAATCATCCTTACCGAGCCCTAAAAATATAATGGCTAATATTGCAGCGATGAATACTGGCTTATACAATCCTTTCCAAAGTTTCGACTTTCTGTACAAAAAATGTTTCTTAAGTGGCCACACTTTTAACTCACCTGTATTGCAGGTTCCGTTGATTCCGAAATGGTTATTGGAGCAGGCTGGCTTAACCGGTGAGGAACAAATCCAGTTTCTGGATGAAAGTATTCGTTCGTACAATACGTTGGTTATACCGGTAAACAGCGAAGTTAATGCGCAATTCATCAATCCACTGGAAGATAAAATTGAAAACGCTTTTGCTAAGGGTTATGATGCAGTCTCAGCTTTGCCCGAACTGGATTTATTTAACTGGATCGGCAAGTTTTTATATGGTTTTGTATACATCGAAATGCATTCTGCTTTACGCAAAGAAATGACTGCCGATGGTTTAAACATGTCGCAATCTTTAATGATGAAATTCGCCAACCTGAATTTCATGATGCAGAATTTATATACCAGCATCGAATTTGAAGATTTTACGCCCTGGTCTATTACCGTGGTAAAACTCGAAAACGAAGAAACGCCTTTTAGCTTCCGCGATGAAATTAACACGTTAACGTTTTCTTTAAAAATGAAAGATTTCGGTATTGTTGCCTGCCTGCAGGATAACGGAACAAACAAAAGATATCATCAGGAAATCATCAATGAAATAAAAGACAAAGCGTTGACGGCTGAACAGTTTGAAGAATTAACTGCTCGTTTTTATTATTCTGCCTATCTGTTTAACCGCTTGCCTGAGTATACGTTTATGCCCGTAGAAGGCACCACTTACATTGAGGCCATGCCACTTCGGGGGAATATGACCAAGCCCCTGTTTGATGTTTGGCAACATAAAATTTATGCGCAAGTGCTCGAGAATTTCTGGAAACCCTGGGGTTATGTTAAATTCGAAATCATTAAAGATCCTGACCACCCGATGAGCTTTTTTGAAAGGCCATGCTTACCGCAAGCGGGATAAGCTACATGCCCAGTTTAGCGGCAATGATGGAGAAAAAGTTTTGCAATATCCCGGGCACGAAAATAATGGTAAAAATTAATCCGGTTAAGGCACCAAAAAAGTGCGCATCATGGTTAATGTTATCTCTCGAATTTTTGGAAGCATAAACGCAGTAAATCAGGTACAAACCTCCAAATATTACCGCCGGAATGCCAAAAGGAATAAATAAAATGCCGATTTCGGCCATTGGGTTAAATAAAATGAAACTGAATAAAACACCGCTGATGGCGCCGGAAGCACCTAAGCTATTGTAATGAAAATCATCTTTATGTCTGAACACTGTAGGCAAATCGCTTAATATCAACGCCAGGAAATACATTAAACCGAACTGCCAGCTCCCTATCATTTGCTCTAAAGCAAAGCCAAAGGCATAGAAAGTAAACATATTAAAAAACAGGTGCATCCAGTCGGCGTGGATAAGCCCACTTGTAATTAAAGTATAAACGTTTTGCCCTTTTGATACACTGTAAGGATGCAGCATAAATTTGCCGTAAAGGCTTTGATCGTAAAAAGCATAAAGGCTGGTTACAATGGTAAATACAAATATGACTGATGCTACTGGAGCAATGCTGAGGTATTCCATTTTCTTATTTTAAATCGAGCTTTACATCTGTTACCAAACGGGCCACCGGATATCTATTGTGTGTTTTCTCGTAATAATCAGAATTTTTATACACAAAATCAAGTTGTGCAGCGCCATTCTTCGCAAAGTCTGCGTCCGCAGCCTTTTTAGCCTCTAATTTATTTTTCAGCTCCGGATTATTCTTCAGTAGTTCTGCTGCTGTATCTTCAAAAACATAGGCCGAGTAATGCTCCTTCATATCCAAAATAGAATCGAAAAAGTTCCAGTTGAAGTAAGAATCTGTTGCCTGCGGTTCCAGGGTTTCTACAATATATCGGTTGGTTTTCTGGTTTACATAAACTACAAAATCGCCAGTGTAATACTGTAAGGTATTTTGGACGGGATTAACAGTTACTGCTGAGTGTAAATAATGCCCTTCGTACGGACGAGTGACCGTTTTAAAATCGGTGATATAGTAACTTTCAACAGCAATTTTCGAATCTGTTTTCAACTCTTCTACTTTAACATTATTGAGTTTTAGCAAGGTAATTACTTTATCCCAAGCCTTTGGAATAATATAGGCAACAGGTTTTTTCACGGAAACTGCAGGTTCGTAGTTGTTCCATTCTTTAATGGTTTTGGTAAAGGGCTTCTTGCGATCGTAAAACAAACGATCGGTTCCGCTAACTGCACTTGGCTTTTTGCCCGATTCGAAACCTTTAAATGGTAAATCGTTTTCAAGAGATTTGTTCAGCTTCCAGGCCAGTGGAAATTCTTGTTGAGCAGCTACAAAATCATCCGCTTTGCGCTTATTTTCGCCAATAAGTTTGGCATCGCGTTGCACCACACCGATATAGGTCTGCAAAAGTTTATAAGTAGCATCCACACGCAAATCGTAAGCTTTAAGCATATGCGTTTCGGGCATAAAACCAATCGTATTGTGTAACGTGGTGTAACCGGTAGAGTAACGTGGTGATTCGATAAAACCCGCTATTCCTGTTTCTGGTATTTCGCCGAACGAATTTACATAGGGAATCATCGGATAACCCTTTTTCTCCATGCCAGCATATAAATCGGGAACGAGTGTTTTCGTTAAATAATTTGATAAAATCGGATTCAGCTTATCTTTTTGCGTCGGAATCAGGGTCATCACATACTGGTAATCAGCACCGTTACTTGTATGCGTGTCGACAAAAATTTCCGGCTGCCAGGTATTAAAAATCAATTGAAAAGCGGCGGAGTTTTTTGAATCGGTTTTAATGAAATCGCGGTTTAGATCAAGGTTTTTGCTATTGCCACGAAACCCATACGCCACCGGCCCGTTCTGATTGGCTCTTGAAGTTCCTGTTCTATTAAAACTGCCGTCGATATTGTAAACCGGAATGATGCAGATGACCACATCTTCAGGAAGCTGGCCGGCCTTTAACAAATCTCTGGCCAACATCATTGAAGCATCTATTCCTTCGGGTTCGCCCGGGTGGATACCATTGTTGATCAGTAAAATTCTTTTGTTTTTTTGCCTGATTTCGGCTGGCTCGAAAACTTTATCCTTCGATAAAACCAAAAGATGCAGCGGTTTGCCAAAATCGGTGTTCCCATAACTTAGCAGCTTTGTTTGAGGATAAGTTTTGGCAAGATTTTTATAAAAAGTAATCGCCTGATCGTAAGTTGCCGTTTCAGTTTTACCACTAATTTCGAAAGGTGTTTTTTGTGCCATTGTTTTTAAGTTGAGGAATAGAAAACACATGACAAACAAATTTCTCATACAAAGTGATTTAAATAAGATGACAATAGGAATTAAAAAAACTTGCGGTAAGCCTTAATGTTTCCGAAGAAGTATTTTACACCGATGCTATAAACATTGAAAGTGTCCGGGTCGTAGTTTTTAAATTTGGTTGATGGATCATTGTATCCATCTAAACCTTCGCCAAAGGTAAAGTTACTTTGAGCATTGAAGTTAATTACATAACGAACGTAGCCATAACCATCATTGATGTAATAATTAAGGCCAAGATTAATCGGCACGATCATATTCAGGCCTTTATCTACGCCAGGAAATGGTCCGTAACCAGGGTCGAAAGCAGCCCAATCTGGCTTATAACGCACAATATCGGTAATGTTATTATTAATTACTCCAACCCCTAAACCAAGATAGGCTCCTTTTATAGCTTCCCAAAAAGGCCTTCTATCATAATTGATAAACTCGCCCAGTTGGACTTTTAAATTTGCGGTAACGCTGGCATATTTATTAACAAATTGGCGGTTGTGCGGATCGGTTACAATGTCGCCACCTTGAACCATTCCGAATTGCGCTTCGAGGCCTCCGGTAACAAAAGGCGTAAAATGATGGTTAATTTCTCCGGCAACTGTGTAACCCCAATTCCCCTCAACCACATCGGTTTTTGAATAATTGATACCACCACCCAAGCCCCACGACCATTTAAAATAATTTGATTGAGCAAATGAAAATGTAACCAGGAACAAAAATAAAACAGTGAGTGATGTAGTCTTCAACGGGCTTAAAGTCATATCGTTTTTTTACAAAAATAATATGTTTATTCAATATCTATAACTTTTACCTTTGAATTATGAGCAAGTACACCAACTTTAACAAATCTTTAGAACAAAGATTTATCAAATATGCCAAAATAGATACGCAATCAGATCCACTTTCACCGACTTGTCCTTCTACTGAAAAGCAAAAAAACTTAGGTAAGGAGTTGGTTCAGGAATTATTGGAAATGGGCGTTTCTGATGCTGAAATGGATGAAAATGGTTATGTTTATGGAACCATTCCGGCTACAAGCGATAAAAATTTACCCGTGATTTTCTTTTGTTCGCACATGGATACTTCGCCAGATTGTAGCGGCGAAAATGTAAAACCGATTATTCATGACAATTATCAAGGCCAGGATTTAATCCTGCCAGATGATCAGACTATTGTGTTAAAAATGGCTGAACATAAAGACCTAAAACATCAAATAGGAAATGATATTATCACCGCAAGTGGCACAACACTTTTAGGTGCAGACAATAAAGCAGGCTTAGCCGAAATAATGGAAGCAGCAAGTTTCCTGATGAAAAATCAAAACGTAAAACATGGCACCATAAAAATCCTTTTTACGCCCGATGAAGAAATTGGAAGAGGTGTGGATAAGGTGAATCTTGAAAAATTAGGCGCCGATTTTGGATATACCATTGATGGCGAAACCTTAGGATCAATTGAAGATGAAACTTTTTCGGCCGATGGAGCAGTACTATCAATTCATGGCGTGAGTACACACCCAGGTTTTGCCAAAGGTAAAATGGAAAGCGCAATCAAAATATTGGCCGATATCATTGCTACTTTACCAAAAGAAACTTTAACGCCCGAAGCTACCCATCAAAAAGAAGGTTTTATTCATCCTGTAAGTTTCAGCGGGCAGGTAGAACAAGCAGAAGCCCATTTTATCATCAGAGATTTCACCGATGAGAAATTAGCCGAACATGGAAAATTTTTAGAGGACTCGGTAAAAAAGATCATGGAAAATTATCCAAATTCAACCTATTCGCTCAAAATAAAAGCACAATACCGCAACATGAAACAGGTGCTGGATAAACATCCGAAAATTGTTGAATACGGTATTGAGGCCATTGAAAGGGCTGGCGTGGTAGCAAAACCACAAAGTATTCGTGGCGGAACTGATGGTTCGCGTTTATCATTCATGGGGTTACCTTGCCCAAATATTTTTGCCGGCGAACATGCTTTTCACAGTAAACAAGAATGGGTAAGCGTTCAGGATATGGAAAAAGCAGTGCAAACAATTATCAACATTGCGGCGATTTGGGAAGAAAAAGGATAGGTTTTCTGAAGTCTTTAGTCCGATGCCATGAAGCGACTAGCTTATTTTTGGACTAAAGACTCCAAGCTTAAAAGGAAGCCTGCCCGATATCCAGTCTACTGATCTTTCCCTCTTTACCTAATTGAAATTTGAAATAGGTTTTAAAATCTCCCCACTGATCGGAATGAAAATTTCCATACACTTCTAAACCGTTATTCTCTACCCTATCAATGCTGGTAAAGCGCTCATGGCCCAATGCTTTTTTAAAAAAATTGTTGAACTGCATCTGATTTCCGTCGTCAAATAGCTGTACATCATCAGTAAATAACGTAAACCAGGTTTTTGCATCGCCATTTTGAAGTGCTGTAATGGCAGTTTTAACTTTTGAGTTTGATAATTTAGATAGATCGACAGGCATAACAATGCTAATTTTTTTGAGATAGACGCGATTCATCCCCGAAGTAATGAACCCAAAATTTTAAAACCAAAGCTAAAATTTTAAAAGAAGCATGTCTTGCCTAAGGGAATGAATCAAATTTAATAAAATTGTTTCTAAACCACCACTATTTTGTTACTTTTAAAATGTAATGATAACCCTCGAAAACGATTATTTAAAAGTAAGCCTTAATGCTGAAGGAGCAGAACTTCAAGGCCTGTATAGTAAAGAAACTGAAATAGAATATTTGTGGAATGCCGACCCAAAGTATTGGGCAAAACATAGTCCGGTTTTATTTCCCATTGTTGGATCTTTAAAAGACGACCATTTTAATTATAACGGAAAGCGATATGAATTACCAAGACATGGATTTGCCCGTGATCATGTTTTTAAAGTTGAAAAAGTAAGTAGTACTGAAGCCATTTTTACTTTAACGCAAAGCGATGAAACCCTCAAGGTTTATCCATTTCACTTCGAATTAAGGCTGATTTACAGGCTTATTGACAGAAAATTAAACTTAACCTATGAGGTGATCAATACAGGAAATGATGAACTTCTATTCTCAATTGGCGCACATCCGGCTTTTGCTGTTCCAAATACGCCTAACACCACTTACGACGATTATTACCTGGCTTTTAATACGGATGAAAAATTAACCTACTGGAAACTGGAAGATGGATTGGTAGCCAATGAAACGGAAAGCATCGAGCTTGATGGGCATAGATTGAACCTTAAACATGAACTATTTTACAACGATGCATTGGTTTTTAAAACCCTGCAAAGCAGTTGTATCAGTTTGTTGAATCAAAAAAACGATTACGGTTTACATTTTCACTTCGAAGACTTTCCGTTTTTCGGTATCTGGGCGGCAAAAGATGCACCATTTATTTGCCTGGAGCCCTGGTGTGGCGTAGCCGATGGCGTGAACCACGATCATCAATTGCAACGCAAGGAAGGAATTACATTACTAGCACCTGGTAAAAACTGGGAACGCTTTTGGGAAGTAGAATGTTTTTAAAAACAAGCAGGACCAATTTTCATTGCTCCTGCTTGTTTAAATTTTCACGTCCATTACCTTGCCGTTTTTCCTGCTTGCTTCTGCCATAAAACCCATAATATGGCTTTCTATCGATTCATCAATAGTTGAGGTAAGTAAGGCCGGATTTTGCTGCGCCACCGCCTGTACAAAATCCCTTACCAGCAACCAATCTCCACCACCATGGCCGCTATTTTTGTAACCATCTACATCTTCGGCTTTAGGAATAAATTTGGTTTCTTGCCTGGTTTTAAAATCATGCACAACCAACTCCGTCATATCGCCAACCATATCACCCATAGAGCCCATAATCCTGGTTCGCCGATCATGGTAAGATGTAAATGCCTCCATTGAAAAGCTTGCGGTTACACTATCGCTAAATTGAATGCTCGTAACATAATGATCAGGCTGATCGTTATCCATTTGATACACGCAACGTCCATAATTGGTTGTTTTCAACTTTTCTAAAACCGCTGCTTTCCGGTCAGTTGTGCCTTCAGGAATATCCAAAACCGCTGTTCTCGAATTTCTGTCAACATATTCTTTAATGGCAGAATAAGGGCAAGTCCGTTCCACAGCACAACCATCGGTGCACCTGGCTGTGCTGCCTTTAGGTGCGTTTTCTTTTTTAAACCACTTCAAATCGCCCATGGCCACAATGCGTTGCGCTTTTTTGTTGATTACCCATTTCATGATATCTAAATCGTGGCAAGATTTTGCCAAAATAATCGGCGTAGTTTGTTTTGAATTATGCCAGTTTCCACGTACGTAAGAGTGTGCCATGTGCGTGTGCTCAATCGGTTCAAAATGCTGAATACTGATGACTTCGCCGATGGCGCCTTTGGCCAATAGCTCTTTCATTTTTACAAAATAAGGAGCGTAACGCAACACGTGGCAAACGGCCACAATTTTTCCCGTCTTTTTTGCCAGCGCTAAAATATCGCGGCATTCTTTCTCTGTTGGCGCAATGGGTTTTTCCAAAAGCACATCATAGCCCATTTTTAAAGCCTGCATACAAGGTTCGTAGTGCAAATTATCGGGCATCGAAATGATTACAGCATCGGCCATTTTAGGCTTTTTGAAAACGTCTTCCCAGGTATTGAACCTGTTGGCATCGGTAATATTATGCTTTTTAGCGTATCGTTCATTCCTAAACTGAACGGGCTCCGCAACGCCTATAATTTTTATCTGATCGGGAAATTTCGATGCAAAATTACCATAAACTGTTCCGCGGTTTCCTGCACCACAAGTTATCGCCGTAATGGGTTTATCCAAAGGGCGGTGCAAGGGATGATCGGGAATGCGGTAGCTATAAGTATTTTCAGCCAGCCGGGCCAGCACATCTGTACTCACCACTGTAGCGCCCAAACTCAGGCTTAAGGTTTTTAGTAAATTTCTACGATTCATATTTTTGTTTGCTTAGTTGATGCTGTTACCTGTTTAGTTGGAACACCGCCAAAACCGGCAGATGATCAGATGCATAAGTTTCATTAATTACCTGGTGCGAAATCACTTTAAAATTATTCCCTTTTTTATAAGCGATGTGATCAATGGTATGCCGCGGATTGATTACCGGAATGGTAAAGCCACAGGCTTCACAGCTTCTTACAAATTGCTGATCGAAAATTTTAATGCTTTCCGAATTTGGATCAGCATTTAAATCTCCCGCCAGGATTAAGGGCAAACTTTCGCTTTCTGTTATCCGGTTTATTTCTTTCACCTGCATCATCCGGTTTTCTTCAGGTCTTTGTGCATCCAGGTGTGTAGCGGCGAAACGAATCTTTCTGCCATCTGGCAAGCTTGCTGTTCCCATTCCTAGAATCCGTGGTTCGGCTTTTGGATCCTGATTATTCGGAAGGCGATAAGTTTGAGGATCACTCAAAGGATATCTCGAAAGAATGGCAACGCCATAGTCACCTCCATCGTGATCAATAGCTTTAAAAAAGTAAAAATTCATCTTTAGTTTGGTTGCTAAAAGCACAGCTTCGTTGATATTTCCCGAGCGCTTCGTATTCACATCAACTTCCTGCAAAGCCACCAAATCAGGCGACTGGGAAGCAATCACTTTTGCAATGGCATCAATATCGATTAATCCCTCTTTTGATTTTGATGGTGGATTGGCGTGATGGATGTTATAACTTAAAACCCTGATTTCATTCGGATTATTTTTGTTTACAGCAACTTTGGGAGAGCAGGCGAAGAATGAAATAGAAATTAGCAGGTAAAGATGATGGAAAGCTTTTTTGAACATGAGTAAGTGATTGATGTATTCTAAATTAATAAATAAAAGCAATTGAAACGATTTGTAATATAATTTTTATCAAAAGAAAACAAAACGGAAGTTTATTGGTGCTGTTCGATCGATTTTAAAATTGAGGAAACAACATTAAATCAACCTTGTTTAATAATTACATCTTCAACAAAAAATATAAGAGATATGGATAATCAAGTAGAGAAAAACAAAGCGATTTGCAAAGTATTTTTTGATGAGCTTTTCAATCAGGCAAATTTAGATGCAATAGATCAGTTCGTTGATAGTGGCGTAAAAGTGCACAAAACATTTCCATGGCAACGGGAAGGTACAAAGGCTTTTTATGATACGGTAGAGGTTTTCAAACTCGGTTTCCCTGATCTAAAAGTAAAATTTGATGATATTTTGGGTGATGGCGACAAAGTGATGTGCAAATTTACAGTAAGCGGTACCCACAAGGAAACTTTCCTGAATATTGCAGCAACTGGTAAACAGATTGAATATGAGGAAGTAAATATTGTTCGCTTTCGGGATGAAAAAATAATTGAGCATTGGGTGGTGGCCGATACGTATAGTTTAATGAAAACGCTAACAGGTGGTGAAGTGCATCAGTTGATTTAGTAAGACGCCTATTATTAATGGGTTACCGTCAGAAGACCCCTCTTTTTTGTCTCATTTGCACCCATTAAACTTTTTTGGCTTTTATAACTTAGCATAAACAAAAATAAGTTATGAGAACCATGCACCCATATTTAAACTTCGACGGCCAGGCTGAAGAAGCTTTTAATTTTTATAAATCTGTTTTAGGGGGAGAATTTATCTTTTTTAAGAAAATGAGTGATGCGCCTGAATCGGATAAATTACCTGAAGATGAACGGAACAGAGTGATGCACGTGGCTCTTCCAATAAATGAGCATACCATTTTGATGGCTTCTGATTGTATTCCGTCTGCCGGGCATGTGTTAAAAGAAGGCAATAACATGTACGTTCATCTGGCGGCTGAAAGCAGGGAAGATGCAGATAAACTTTTTGATGGTTTATCAGCTGGAGGAACCATCGAAATGCCAATGGAAGATATGTTTTGGGGTGATTATTTTGGAAGCTTTAAAGATAAATTTGGCATTCAATGGATGATTAACTTTGGGAGTTACTAAATAAACATACAAAAGGACTTTCACTAAACTGAAAGTCCTTTTATTTTGTCCCATGAAAAAATCTGCTTAAGTTTTATTTGGCATAATCTGGCCATTTCTGTATCCTTGTTTATGCAGCTCTCGCTTATTAGCATTCAGCAGCCCGTATAACATGACCAACGTAAGCCCAAACCTTTTAAAAACAAAACAACATTTTAATATCCTTGATGGATTAAGAGGTGTTGCCGCACTGGCAATCGTCGCATTTCACTTTATGGAGGTGGTATTCGAATTTAGCAAAAACGTACTTGGTCATGGTTTTTTAGCGGTTGACTTTTTTTTCTGCCTGTCAGGTTTTGTGATCGCTTATGCATATGACGATCGGTTGGGCAAGATGGGCATTATGGAATTTTTCAAATCCAGGGTAATCCGATTGCATCCTTTGGTTATTTTTGGCTCGGTACTGGGGTTACTAACCTTCCTTTTCGATCCTTTTAGCGGAACTGCCGCGGCGTACAGCATTGGCAAAATTACTTTACTCTTCCTTACTTCGGCCTTATTAATTCCCTTCCCTACCATGGAAGATCGATATTTCAATAATTTTGGCCTGAATGCACCCGCCTGGTCGTTATTTTGGGAATATGTAGCAAATATCTTTTACGCCTTTGTACTTTATAGATTGCCAAAAAAATACCTGATTGTTTTGGTATTCATCGCCGCTGCGATTTTAATAAGTGTAGCCTATCAGGCAGGTTCGCTGTTGGGCGGTTGGGCAGGCGAAAATTTTTGGGAAGGCGGAGCCAGAATATTTTATTCCTTCCTGGCAGGCTTAATTATTTACCGGTACAATTGGATCATCAAAAATAAACTCGGGTTTGTCGGCCTATCTATTCTTTTGCTGCTGGCTTTTTTTATGCCCTACTCAGCGTATAACTGGTTAACAGAAACCTTTGTGGTGCTTATCTATTTTCCCTTACTGGTTTCACTTGGTGCGGGCACCGCGGCCACACAAGGCCTGCATAAACTATGCATATTTTCCGGAAAAATTTCCTATCCGCTTTACATGACTCATTATATGGCCATTTGGGTATTCGCCAATTATTATAATACTTACAAACCTGAAGGCATAAAACTGGCACTGGTAATCAGCTGCGGATTAGTCGCTTTGGTTTCCCTGGCCTACTTAACAATGATTCTGTTTGACATTCCTATTCGGAAATATTTATCCAAAAAAAGAATCAACGCCTAAAGAGTTACCAGATTACATTTTTTTATTTTTTTTTAAATCTTAAAACAAAGCCATTACTCTTGTGTTTATGATATAGTTTGTTTGGTTTAGTTTTATCGGTGGATACTTATAAGACATTCAATATAGCCTCATAGAGATATGAGGCTTTCTCGTTTTTAAACAATTTTTGTTTTCCTTGCAATTTCATCTCATCTCAAGAATACCGAATATTAGGTATTGACAATCAATTCGTTATCATTTATCTTTAAATCTAATTATCCCATATCCTTCGTTCAAGATTCGTTCCCGCTGTTAATCTGACTTTTCATTTCTTAAAAATTAAGGTACACGCATATAGAGTAAACCATCTCCTTGCTTACTGTTTTTGGCAATAAATAGTTTTCATGGAATAATCTAAATGATCCCAAAAATGCAACTTATAAACAATGGATTTGTAAGGGTAAACTTCGTTTTCACGCTACAAATTATCGCAGCACCTACACCAATAATAAATCATTAATATGAAAAGAATTATTATTTGTTGCGATGGAACCTGGAACAGTCCGGGCGATAGTGAAGACGGTTTGCCTATCCGTACCAATGTGCAAAAAATGTTCGAAAGCATTTGCAATACAGATGATAAAGGCGTTGAGCAAATCAAATATTATACTGATGGTGTTGGAACTTCGGGCAGTAAGTTGCGCAGATATCTGGATGGCGCCACCGGATTCGGGTTAGACCATAACATCGTTAGCGCCTATAAATTTCTGGTTTGGAATTTTGTTAAGGGAGATGAGATTTACCTTTTTGGTTTTAGTAGAGGAGCGTATACAGCCCGCAGTTTAGCTGGAATGATCCGCAATTGTGGGATCATCAAAAACAACGATTTAAGTTTAATTGACCAGGCCTACAACTATTATCGGAGGCGTACGGAACTCGATTGGGCGCCTAGTGGCGAAAAGGCCACCGCATTTAGGGAGCGAAACAGTTTCGAAAGCCGCATCAAATTTGTGGGTGTTTGGGACACTGTTGGTTCATTGGGCATCCCGCTTTCGCTTTTCAGGCCGTACAATGCATCAAAATATCAATTTCATGACACCGCATTGAGTAGCTACATCGATTTTGCCTACCACGCTTTAGCTATTGACGAAAAGCGAAGCAGTTTTACGCCTACCCTTTGGATTCAGGACAAAAATGCTGCAACAGATCAGGTAAATCCGCAGGTTTTAGAGCAACGGTGGTTTTGTGGCGTACACTCCAATATCGGCGGGGGCTATCGAGAAACAGGTTTGAGCGACATTGCTTTTAGCTGGATGGTTGAAAAAGCAAAAGCTGCTGGGTTGGGCTTTGAAGCCGACTTTTTAAAAAGATATGTAGCGCCAAATGCGTATACGGGCAAACTCTACAGTTCACTTATTTTTCCTTTCAATATCACCCCGAAGGCCATTCGCGAAATTAAGCTTGATGATGAAACCAGGCAAAGCATCGATCAGTCTGTATTGGAAAGGTACTATTACGATGCAAGCTACCGACCACCAATGCTTGCTGAAATTATCAAAAGCATAGAAAGCGATGGAGAAAAAAGTTATTGGTATCCAAAACCCGCTAACAACGGACCATTTCCACCAAAATTAGTCAGGTAACATCCGCAAAACTCATATTCATTAAACAGAACAGGAGGCTGTAAAAAATGAGCAAATTTATGGTAAACGTAAACAAGCTGAACAAAAGAACATCGGTACCCGCTTCGCTTTCCGATCAAACAAACCTGGCCGGAGCAGTTTTTAGGGGTTTTATTTTTGATGGTGAAAAAGTTTTAGGCATCACCAACCCCGACCTTGGCGATTGGTATAAAGATGCCCAGAATAATTACTATTGGGGTGGTGGATTAAAGCTGGTGGAAAATGAATTTGTAGATGATGCGCCTGTAAATGATGGTTCATTGATCACCCCACAGGTAAAGAAAAAGATTGAGCAGGTTGTGAATGTATTTGAAACAGGTTCCATTTCCGGTAAGTACCACATTATTGCCAAACATGCTGACTATGATGATCCGGTGAGCAAAACCAGGATTGTGCAAGTAACTTATGGCCGATCTCAAACCACTGAATTTGGTTATTTGAAAGACCTGATCATCGATTATGTTAATCGGAATGGGATGTTTGCCAGCATACTCAAACCCTATATTTCCAGAATTGGAAAACAACCTAGTTTGGCTACTGATTCGATATTTTGCACTGCACTTATCGATGCCGGCAAAGTTGACCCTATGATGAAACAATGCCAGGATGAGCTGTTCGACAAAAAATATTTTAAGGTAGCGGAACAGTGGTTTAAAAAAAATGGATTTAGCCTACCTTTAAGTTTTTTGGTGATATACGATAGCGAGATTCATTCAGGTAGCATACTTCCGTTTTTACGGAATCGTTTTCCAACAGTTGTACCTGCTAAAGGAGGATTGGAAAAAGAATGGGTTACCAACTATGTAAATGTAAGGCATGAATGGTTAAGGAATCACAGCAGCCAGATTCTTCGCAATACGATTTACAGGACAAATTGTTTCAAACAACAAATTGCGGCAAACAACTGGAAACTGGATCAACCGGTTATCACCAATGGCATCTCCGTAACCTGAATTTTAGTTTTTAACAATCAAAAATATTACTAACTAATTTAGTAATTTGCGGCTGTTTTTTTACCAGCCGCATCATGGAAAATAAGGTCAGCATCAACAACAATAGTGTCGAATTTTCTGGAATCACCCGTGATTACATGGAAGCCATTTCCGAATTGATATGGAATGGTTATGATGCAGGTGCTACAAAAATCGATCTGGTTTTTGATACCAATGAAATAGATTTTATTCCTTCTATCGAGATCATCGATAATGGAAGTGGAATTAACCTGGGCAATCTCCACCAAACATTTGGAGCCTTTTTAGATTCGCTGAAACGTGGCTCCGATCACCGTTCCTCCTATGTTCGCGGTAAAAAAGGTAAAGGCCGTTTCTCATTTATTGCTTTTGCACAAACCGCCATTTGGAACACCACATTTTTTGATGAAGGGGAAAATGAATATATCAACTACAACGTAACGATCAGCGCCAGCAATAAGGATTATTATGCTGATGATAACAGGCAAATTGCCGTTAATAGGCAAACCGGAACGCGATTAAAGCTCATTAACCTATTCGGCGTAACGGCTTATTCCTTTACCAGCGAAGCTTTCATTAATTACCTGAAATCGGAATTTGGTTGGTTTTTGCTGCTAAACAGCAAAAATGACTTTCAATTATGCATCAACGGCAACCGAATTAAATACGAGGATCTTTTGGCCGACCATGAAATTTTCGAGCGGGAAATCGTAGATGCCTCCACCTCCCGGTTTAGCTTTACCATAACTTTTGTCCGCTGGAATCAAAAAATTGGCGATAAGTTTTATTACTACTTTTTAAACAGCGATAAAAAGGAAGTTTTTAAGCAACTCACCTCTTTTAACAACAACGCCATCAACTTTTACCACAGTGTTTACGTTGAATCAGATTATTTTAACCTGTTTCAATTTAATGATACCGAGGAAACGGCAAATATGTTCGGTTCAAATCCACAAAGCCCAATTTTCAAACAGCTCATCAAAGACCTTCAAAAAATTGTCAATCAAAAACAAAAGGAGTTTGTAAAAGACGATGCCGCCAGCGAATTGATCCGAAAATTTGAAAACACTCAATCGATGCCTGAATTTGCTGCAACAAAGGCAGAGCAGAAGTTATTATTTATCGAACTGGTTAAAGCACTTTACTGCATCCAGCCAAGGCTGTTTAAGGGCTTGAATGAGGGGCAGGAAAAATTGATTTTATCTTTAATTAAATCACAACTGAGTAATAAGGGTGATCTTTTAAGGTTGATTAGAAACATATTACCGATCAACGATGATGAAAATCAACAGCTAAAGGGGCTATTAATTTCTAATACAATCATTACTGAATAAAACCTTTGCTTTAAGCCATTGTTGTCTTACCAGAACTCAATTTGTAAAAGACAGCATCATATGGAAAACCAGGGAAATACTTACAGCAAATTACAAGAATTAGCACACAGCGATTACAAATTAACCGAAGGAGAGGCCGATATAAAAGGCTGGACCGTTCAAAACGAAGCAGCGACATCAATCGGAAAGGTTAGGGATTTACTGTTTGATCCGGAAAATAATGCAGTAAGATATTTAATTATCGATCTTGATGACTTGGGCGTTGACTTGGAAAACAAAGGTGTGCTCATTCCTATCGGGCTTGCCCATTTGCATGATCACGATGATATTGTGATTCTTCCCAACATTCATACCGACCAGTTTAAGGCGCTTCCCTACTATGTTTCTGGAGAAGTAGACCAAAATACAGAAGATGAATTCAGAAATGCCATCGGTAGTCCGGCTGCATTACGTATGGAAGAAACCATAATTGAGTTAGATCAAAATCAATTCTACAACCACCACCATTTTGATCGGGCCAGGTTTTATAAACGCGGTAAATTATAAGTTAAGCTTCATAATTAACTGCTGTAAATCAGAACAATACACAAGCAAAAAAACAAATAAAGCAAAACCATCATTATATCGGTATGGATTTTAAGAAAACGATCAGCGCTAAGTTATTAGGGCTGTTTTTAATGCTAATACTTTTCGTCTCAGTTTTCCCGGGTTGTAAAAAAAGTCAGTCTGACATTGGTGCAGCGCTAAGTAAAGAAACGGGTAATAAAATTTTTAAAGAAATTAGCTCAGATATTTTCGGAGAGAAGATGAAAGCGGCAATTACCGCAAAGGGCAAAACATTTCGTAATCCTGGTTTTATAACATCATTTTATTTGCAACACAATTTCGAACCTGTAATGGTAATGAAACATTTAGCAGATAGTGGTTTAAAACAAGCGCTAGCAATCATCAATAAAGCTGAAGAACATGGTTTATCTCCATCAGTTTTTAAGGCCGAACAGCTCAGCAAACTTCTTGAAAAAATTTATGATAAAGCAGAAATTAAAACAGTTGATGAGGCTTATGAAGCCTTGATTGCACTGGAATTAACATCTGCAGCAGCGTTAAGTGATTATAGTAATGCGATGCAATTTGGATTGATCAGTCCGAGAAGAATATATGCCCAATACTACACGGCAACAACCCGACCCGATTCCATCAGTTTTAGAAAGCCTTTTGAAACCGAGAATCTAACCGTTTTTTTAGATAGCATTCAGCCGAAAACAGAAAATTACAAACTGTTGCAAACGGCACTGCGTGATCGGGTTGCCGCTCCTGGTTTATCAGCCGAAGAAACCAACCGCATTTTACTGGTTAACCTGGAACGATTGCGTTGGAAAAATCTTCCTACCGAAAATAAGTACGTTTGGGTTAACATTCCTGATTATAACCTTCAGGTAATTGAAAATGGAAAACCCACTTTACAAATGAAGGTTTGTGTAGGCGAAGGAAGGAATAAGAATCAGGCGCCTTCACTTACAGAATATGATGAAAATGATTTAAAGAAAGACCGCCCTTTTAACCGCGAAACACCACAACTTAAAAGCATGATTCATAGTGTTCAGGTAAATCCGGTATGGAACATTCCAGAAAGTATTGCCACCAATGAAATTACAAAATATGCGGCCAAAGATCCTTACTATCTGGCAAATAATAACATAGATGTTTTCTACAACGGCAAGAAAATTGATGATCCTGAAACAATTGATTTTGCCTCCGCTGGTACCGGGAAATCCTACACTTTTAAACAAAGGCCGGGAGAAGATAATTCGCTGGGAAAAATTAAATTCCTATTCAATAATCAAAGCAGTGTGTATTTACATGATACACCAGCTAAAGCTGCCTTCAATCAATCGGTAAGGGCTGTTAGTCATGGCTGCGTACGCGTTGAAAAACCACTGGAACTTGCTCAGGCACTATTCGGTACCGGAGCGAAGTTTGATAGAATTGAGAAAGGAATGGCCAGCAATGATCCTAAAGCTGAGGATATTGCATTGCCGACAAAAATTCCTGTTTATCTAAGCTATTTTACCTGTTGGAAAGATAGTAATAGTGGCAGCCTGAAATTTGTTAAAGATGTTTACGGGCTTGATGCTGTTTTATACACCCACCTTACCCGGATTTAATCTAGGTTTATGCTGGCCAAATCTGAATTTAACATCGACGGTAACTGGGCAAATACGGCAGCACTGTTTTCATTTAAATAGGGAGAATGGTAATCTGCCACTGATTTATTAATAAACAGCACACTGCCTGAGCCAAGCGTGTTAATTACCTTATTACAAAACTCTGGCGCTACTGCCGGGCAACCCTGGCTTCTCCCCAACCTGCCCAGGGCGGCGATGGTACCTTCACTCACATAAGGTGCACCATGAATCACGATTGACCGCAGGCGGGCATTGTCGTTAAATCCCGGATCCATTCCATCTAACTTTAATGATCGTCCGTGAGCACCTTGATATTCTTCGCCAGTTACATAAAAACCAATACTGCTGGTATAAGAATCATTTTGATTGGAAAATGTAACCGCCTGATCTTCTCCACTTTTTTGACCATGAGCCACCCATGTATTTAAAACCATGCGTTCTTCGGCCAAGTTAATGATATACAATCTTTTCTTTGAACTGGATTGGTCGAAATCGGCAATGGTTAACAGAGGACTATTGGAAACACGGCCAGATTTTTTGAGGTTGTAAAAGCCTGTTAAGGCTTTCTCAAATACCGGAAATTCAAGGCCGGAAGCCTTTAAATTCGCTGAATCATAAATGTGCTCAGCAAAACTTAGATAAGCATTTCTTATTGGCGTAATGTTCGCGTTGATTGCTTTTTCCTCTAAAATATTGCTCTTTTTCCACGATGTAAAAACGAGTGAAAAAGCAACAAAAAACAGACCTGAAATGGCTAAAATGTATCTTTTCATAAGGGATATTTGATGTGATCAATTTTAATTAAGTCTGGTTGTTTCTATAGGCTTTTACATGTTTGATTTACATAAATATACGAATTTCAGGTCGAAAAAACAAATATAGCGAAAGGTTTTATGGGTGTGGCCAAGCGTAAAGTTGATGAACACGAATGAGGCAACGCGGAACATCTTGCAAATAAAGTAAAGAATATTTATGGCAAATTACAGCCCATATTATCCGGACAACCTAAGGTTAAATCTGATTATTTTGCGATTTTCAACTTACCTTTCTTCAATTGGAACACCAAGATAAGGGTCAGTGAAAATATAGCAATATAATAGGTCCAGTAAAGCATATCCGTTATTAAATTTTTCTCCGTTTGGTACTTTGCAACCATATAACTGCTTAATGGCAACAACCTTTTCGAAGTATCAACAGGATGCATCCCGCTATCAGTAAAATGTTCTACCCCGTCAACTGTTTTGGCTCTCCAAAGCTTGCCAACATCTCTTTTGGTCACTTTTACCCAATACGGAATTTTTTGCATCCGTTTAAGCTTATTTTCATTTAAAGGAATAACGATAAAACCTGGTTTAGCCTCATTACACATAATTGGTTGATAATGATAGCCAGTCCAGTACATGCATTTTTCGTTATCGGAAGGCAGTTTAACTGATAAAACATTTTCTTCCCAGATATAAAGGCCCAGCCTTGCAAGTAAAAGCAATGCAAGTAAAACAACAGTAATGGCAACATTGGCTCTTAAAGATTGAAAAATTCTTTTATACCAGGAACTCGAAGTAACCTGTGGATCCGGAGGTGGTAAAAATTCTTCATTCTCCTCACCCATCAGCCATTTAAGAAGATCAACATTAATCGAATTTGTACTTTTCGATGTGCCTTTAAGAAAATTTACAAGAGGTTTAAATTTATCAACATCAAATCCCGCTATTTTATTGGTATAATCTTCATTAGGATTTATTGCACCAAAAAAAGTCCTCAGCATAACATCATCTTTCGGTTTTCCTTTTTCCTGATATACAATCTGGCATTCATCTCTTAGAGAAGCAGGGGTAGGATTGTGAAGATTGGAAGAGAGTTTATTGTTATTTCTTCTTTTCTGATATTTTTTAAATATAGGATGATCTTGATTTTCAGGCATGATTGAGACGTTAATTGGCACAAAGAAACGGAATTTCCGGAAATTCCAAAGCATTATCGGAATTCTGTCGGAAAGATCGGAAATCTCTAAATATTAAAATTTTAGCCCTCCATATTTGTATCAGCAAACGGCAGAAGCGCAATCTAATTAACTGCACTTTACAAACGCCGCTTGGTAAAATGAGTAAACATCGCGGTTGCCAATAACTGGTTTGGGAAGCAGTTAAAAAACAGCCGCGACGGGAACTCAAACACTTCCCAAAAATTTTCAGAAGGCCTTCTGATTTACACCGCAGCAAACTCCCCGAATGGTCGGGGAGAACTGCAAGTATTTCAATTCTAAAATTTTTGAATCATGTTTATTCCTTTATTTATAGCCATTTTATTGGGCTTAGTGAACCCTTCAACGACCAATACCCCACCTGCCGGTTCTGGTACAACCGTTAGCGTAAATAGCAATGGCGGCGAAGATCCAGGCGATGAAGACCCTGGAGATCAAGACCCAGGTGGTGATGATACGGGCGGTGAAACTGGGCCGATTAGACCTAAATAGCCTCCATAATATCTGAAATGGCGGTTATCTAAACCGCCATTTTTTCTATATTTGGGGAAAACGCTGTCTTGTGAAAAGTTATCTCCTCCTATTATCTATTTTCTTGTTTGCATGTAAAAAGGAAAAAACCAATTACAACCTTAAAAATGATATGGCTTTTGCTAAGGCAGAATCTATGTTTGATGCTGGTAACGACTCTGCTTTTTATTATTTTAACCAAGTAGTCGCTAAGCAAACAAATGATTTAGAAACTGCCAGGGCACTTTGTTACATGTCATTGATTCAATTTGATCATGGCGATTTTTTCGGATCACAGGAAAGTGCAACTAGAGCTTTGAAATTGCTCAAAGAAAATAACAAGTCTCATCAATCCGTTATCGGATCATGTTATAATCAACTCGGGCGTACAAGTATTAAGCTTAAACAATATGCATTAGCCATAAGCTATTTTAATAAGGCAATCTCTTTTTTTGATGATAAAAATGATACCCTGATCGCTCAAAATAATGAAGCGCTTGCTTATCAAAAACTAAGCGAATATGCTCAATCTCTTAAAATTTATAACCAGATTCTTGCCCAAAAAATAACTCGGGTGGAATATGCCCGTTTCCTTTCCAATAGGGCAAAAACCATGTGGTTGGCAAATTCGCAATACAATGCCGCACCCGAGCTATTAAAGGCACTGAGTATGCGTAAAGCAGAAAAGGATGATTGGGGTTTGAACGCGAGTTACGCACATTTGGCCGATTTTTATGCTCGTAAAAATCCCGATTCGGCATTAACTTATGCAATAAGCATGTATCAGATTGCAAAAAAAATCAATAGTGCTGATGATCAACTTGAGGCGCTGCAAAAACTAATTACATTAAGTCCTTCAACGGCCACTAAAAAGTATTTCGATGTTTATCAACGTTTGAACGATAGTGTGCAAACGGCCCGCAATGCAGCTAAAAATCAGTTTGCCATTGTCCGTTATGAGTCGGAAAAAAGTAAGGCAGACAATTTGGTGCTCCAAAATCAGCTTATTAAAAGAGAAGTATTATTGGCTTCAGGTTTTTTACTGTTCATTGCGGCAAGCATCATTGCTTTCTTTTGGTATAAAAAAAGACAACAAAAAATGGAGCTCGAAAAACAACAGGCTATCCAGCAAAATCAGTTAAAAACGTCGAAAAAAGTACACGATGTGGTGGCTAATGGCTTGTATCGGGTAATGAGCGAAATGGAAAACCAACCCGATATCGATCGCGAACTGATTATCGATCGCATAGAAGACCTCTATGAAAAATCAAGGGATATTTCTTACGACAAACCTGAACTAAATAAACATCAGTTCAATGAAAAAATATCAGCACTTTTAACTTCTTTCGCAACCTTGAGCACCAAAATTATTATCGTTGGAAATAATGCGCCAATGTGGGAAAAAGTAAGTCTCAATACTCAATATGAACTGGAACATATTTTACAGGAGTTGATGGTTAATATGAAAAAGCATAGCCAGGCCGATACCGTGGTGATTAAATTCGTACAAGAAAAAAACAGCATCAGCATTTTTTATACCGACAATGGCGTAGGTATGGCGGAAAGCAAAAATTTTAACAATGGATTAAATAATACGGTTTCCCGTATAGATGCGATTGGAGGGACCGTTACCTTTGAAACGAAATTGGAGAAAGGATTAAAGATTTATATTTCCGTCCCGGTTTCTTAATTAAAAAGCGATGTTTAAAAGAGTATTAATAGCAGAAGACCACGAAAGCACAAGTATTTCAGTTAGAAAAACGCTGGAAGATTTTGGCATTACCGATGCGGAATATACTTATTATTGTGATGAAGCCCTGATGCACATTCAAAAAAGCTTAGCTGATGAGCAGCCTTTTGACTTGTTGATTACCGATCTTTCTTTCGAGGAAGACCATCGTATACAAAAGCTTGCCGGAGGAGTGGAATTGATTGAAGCGGTTAAACATATTCATCCTCAAATTAAAGTGCTGGTATTTTCTGCAGAAACGAACCCTGCTTTGATCGACAATCTTTTTAAAGGTTGGCAGATTAATGCTTATGTTCGCAAAGCCCGCCACGATGCACAAGATCTGAAAAAAGCTATTGAGCATATCTCACAACATAAAACCTACCTGTCAGAAAGTTTAAAACCTGCGGTGAAGCAAAAAAATGCTTTTGAATTTACGGCTTATGATGTCACCATAATTTCTTTACTGTCTAAGGGAACTTTGCAAAAAGACATTCCAAATTATCTTCAGCAACATAATATTAAACCTTCGGGTTTAAGCAGTATAGAAAAACGGCTTGGTAACCTGAGAGATTCACTTGAATTCTCTAAAAACGAACAGCTGGTGGCTTACTGCAAAGATTACGGCATCATTTGATTTAAATAACTCCAAAGACCTCTATTCACCCGTCTCGAATGGCATATTCATGCCAGAGAGAGCTCATTCAAAAAATCCTTCGAAAAAGATCTCTCCTCGCCCAATGAAAAATTGGCCTCGTTCGAGATGACGAAGGAAGTGACGAGTATAAATGTCAACGTCTCGGTCTGTGTCTCCACAGACCGAAACTAACGCTAATAATTATTATAAAAAGCACTAATATTATCTACCAGCTGACTATAGATCGGCTTCGTAAATTCCAGAAACAGCGCACTTGGTGGGGGTGGCAATATCTCCTTTCTTCTGGTCATTGCAAACTGATTTTTGTCTAATGCCCGGTCATCGCCCTTGTAACTCGCCCAGCTATCTCTCCAAATGTAGGTGCCCGGGAATTTTTGCTGACGAACAATTTTTTTCGTTTGCCAATCCATGATTGTCATATCCAGTAAGCCTGAAGAAGAAATATTCTTTTCGAAAATACTCAGCGTAGCCCTTACCGTTCCATAAATGGGTTTGCGTTCCCGGGTTTCGCCAATCACTACACTATCGCGTTTGAGTTTTTCTACCCTTTCTTTAACATAGGTTTGTCCCACCACAAAATCATCAAAATTTAAACTTAATACCTGGTCGGGAACAATTTTTTGAGTAGTAGCTTGCTCTTCACCATAAAAAATCACAAACTTATTTCTTGAGTAACTGCTGATAAACTGATCGATTTGTTGTTGAAAATAATTGGCACTTAATTTATACGGACCTCTATTCAAAATGATAGGTTGAACCACCACACGAGTAACGGCAGCCCAATAAGCATCCTCCATTTTAACTTTTACATCCTTATAGTTGGGCTGTAAATTCTGTGTTTTTTCAAATTCGTAATAAGCTTTTTTTGCCGATAGACGGTTGTTCGTGTTGAGATAACTCAATCCAGATTCATACCTCGCTGCGGCTGCGTTCAGTTTACTTTCGGCAACTTCTTTCAAATATTTTGAAGGATTGGGCACCAAGACCAAACAAGCCGGACAGCTGTTAATGTCATCTGCCAATTGATTGATTTTTTGATAATCGTACATCACTGATTCCCATCTGAATAAATCGTTAGACATTTTAGCTTCATTAATTTTACGCAAATGATCCTGCAAGGCTAAATCGTACGCAGTTTTTAGCACTTGCATGGCTTCGCTGTTTTTTGGCGAATTCTGCAATCTGCTCACTGCCTTCGCAACCGAGGCATCGTAATCTCCCTTTTGTAAGGCATTTTTTCCTGTGGTACATCCTCCTAAAATTATTAAGGATAAATAAATAAAATACCGTAATCTTGAAATGTTTTTCATGGCAGGAATAGTTTGGCGTTAATAAACAAATATACTTTGTAAGGCGATAAATTAGGCCTGTTTAATTATTTAGACGATTGATAATGAAAATTAGTTGCAAGCAATTTGAATTAGAATTAAAACATCCTTTTTCTATCTCAAAGTTTACTAGAACCAGCACTCCTTTAATGCTTTTAAAAATTGATTATGAGGGTGTAATTGGTTATGGCGAAGCCTCTATGGTGCCTTACATGGGCGAAAGTTACGAAACGGCTACAGCATTTTTAAAGCAGGTAGATTTATCTCCTTTTAAAGCGCCATTTAATTTTGAAGAAATTATTACCTATTTAGATAGCATTGCAACCGGACAGCCAGCCATTAAAGCAGCGATTGATATTGCCTTGAATGATATTAATGGGAAGATTTTAAACAAACCTTGTTACGAAATTTATGGTGCCGATCTTTCAAAGATGCCTGTTACATCGTACACCATCGGGATTGATACGCCTGAAGTGATTCGTGAAAAATTAAAAGATGCAGCTGGTTTCAAAGTAATTAAAGTAAAATTGGGCAGAGATAATGATCGTGAAATTATCGAAACCATCCGCAGCATGACTGATGTGCCACTTTATGTAGATGCGAACCAGGGATGGAGCGACAGATTAAAAGCCATCGACTTAATTTACTGGCTGCACAACCAGGGGGTTGTTTTAATTGAGCAGCCCATGGATAGAACAGATTTTGAGGGCAATGCCTGGTTAACAGAAAGAAGTCCGATTCCGTTGTTGGCTGATGAGGCCGTTCAGCGTTTTGCCGATATGGATAGACTTAAAGGCGCTTATCACGGTATTAACGTAAAACTGATGAAAAGCTGCGGCATGTATGAAGGCCATCAAATGATTTTGAAAGCACGCTCTTTTGGGATGAAAGTGTTGATTGGTTGCATGAGTGAAACCAGTTGTGCTACGTTAGCCGCTGCAGCTTTAGCACCGCTTTGTAACTGGGCAGATTTGGATGGACCCTGGCTAACCACAAACAATCCTTTTACCGATCCTGAATTTGTTGATGGAAAATATGTTTTGAATAACCAACCCGGATTAGGCCTGAAAGGAATTACTTCTGATCTTTTTCTTTAAAATTTTTGCGAAGATCTTTCATCAGCTGATACTTAAAATAAGCAAAGCAAGCTGCTACGCCAACTAAAAACCCACCAGGAAGTGGTTTGTTATTATTGTAACACCATACAATTCCTAAAATGGAAAGGATAATGGCCAGATTGTAAAAGATATTTAGTGCGAATTTTTTACCCACAATTGGAATTGATTGAATGAGTGAGGGGTTGAATGAGTGAATTGAATAACTTGTGAAGAAATGAATTAGTGAATAATATTGATTACTGTTGAATTTTGAATAAGCGTTCTGTTCTTACATTCGCCATTCAAAACTCAGTCATCCGCTCATTCACTAATTCACCAATTTAATATACCGGCATATTTGGATCAAAAGCCTCTTGCCAGGCTAAAATACCACCTTTTAAGTTATACAAATTATCGTAACCGTATTGTGCTTCTAATTGCATTACTGCTGCAGCACTTCTTTTTCCGCTACGGCATTGAACAATTACTGGCTTATCTTTAGAAACCTTATCGGCCTCAATTAAAATTCCACCCAAGGGAATATTTTCTCCGTTTAGGTTAGAAACTTCATATTCGAATGTTTCACGAACATCGATTAATTGAAAATCTTCGTTATTATCGATTTTCTCTTTTAATTCTTGTACCGATATCTCTTTCATTTTAAATTTTTGTGTTTATGCAAATATAGGAAATTCAGTTCTACCCCCATCATCAAAAAAATGCCATATATTTTAATTAAAACTGTAACAACTGTTACCCTTAGGCGTTTAATTATAAATAGTTACAATGGACAAACTGAATCGTTTCTTTTGGTTTTGTTCTGGCGCACACATCCCAACACTGGAAAAGTATCCTACAGAACAAAATAAATATACCGGCATTGGTGCCACCATCTTTTTTACTGGTTTATTTGCCGCACTTTCTGGCGGCTATGCCATGTATTTTGTTTTTAAAGGCGATGATTTAGCGATAATTTTCGCCATCATTTTCGGCTTTTTGTGGGGAGCTGCCATTTTTAATATGGATAGGTACATTGTGGCCAGCATTAATAAAAGTGTCAGTACCAATAAACAACTTTTGCAGGCTACGCCACGTATTTTATTGGCCATTATGATTGGTATGGTAATCTCCCGGCCAATTGAATTGAAAATCTTCGATAAGGAAATTAAAGAGCGTTTGAAGGTAAGCTACCTGAACGGGCAACGCTCAAAAATTGATACTTTAAACAAGGCTTTTGAAAAAAAATACCAAGTAGAGTTTGGCAGGATGAACCAACAGAAGGCCACACGCGATTCATTGGAAAAAGGGATCAAAGCCGATCGCCAAAAACTAAACTTCGAAATTTTTGGGAATAAAACGACGGAAACATCAGGTGTGATGGGTTATGGCCCTTACGCCAAACGCAAAGAAGCAGAAATTAAACAGCGTGAAACTGAGCTCGATTCGTTAAAAGCTAACATCAATAAATCAGAAGTTTTTGTAGATAAACGTAAGGAATTTGACGGTTTGTTTAACGAAAAATTATACACCAAAAAACAACTCGATAGTTTGGCCGATATTGCTGGTTTTGCCGATCGCAACTGGGCTTTAGGTCAGCTGAAATTTAATGTCGACGGATCAAAAGATGATAACACGGCCATCGCTGTTACTTTTATTGGTTTACTATTTATTTTTTTCGAATGTTTGCCTGTTTTCGTAAAACTGATGAGCGCTCGTGGTCCTTACGATTTCGCCACTGCTGATACCGACGAAATTTCGATCTATCAATCTAAAAAAGATAAAGACTTTCATTTCGAGGTTGCTGATAATATTCATGAAACCCGGGTTGATGCAGAATCATCCAAACAAAAAGAAATTATAAAAGGCAAAGCTTACCGTGATTTGGAAAAATACGATTGGGATAAGGAGTGAGGATGATGGAAAATGGAAGATGGAAAAGGGGAAATGGATGATGGAAAATGGAAAATGGAAAATGGAAAATGAAAGGGAGAAATAAGGGATAGAAAATGTATGATTTTCAACGCATAACGATAATACTTAGCCCATTATCCATTTTCCATCATACCTCTTCCGTTCCTCGGGCCATTTTACATTTTACCTCTTACAACTCTCAGTCCATCATCCATTTTACATGATACCTCTTACATTTTTTGTACTTTTCGGCCATCTAAATCATTTTTTTTATGAATAAAATTTTAGTCGCTGCTATATTCAGTGTTTTATCGCTCGGTGCTTTTGCTCAAAATGAAGTCCGATATGTAGTTTCATTTCCAAATGCCATCCATCATGAAGCAGAAATTGCGATGGAGATTCCGAATGTTCCGGCAGGGAATTTAAAAGTGAGAATGAGCAGGTCATCTCCGGGGCGTTACGCAACGCATGAATTCGGCAAAAACGTTTATAATTTTAAAGCATTTGATGCCAGTGGAAAAGCATTGGTGATTAAACAAACCGCTGGCGATGTTTATGAAATCCCAGCTCATGGCAATGCCGTAAAAATCACTTATACTTTATTTGGCAACTGGATTGATGGAACTTATGCTGGCTTTGATGAAACCCATGCCCACATGAATATTCCAGCAACTTTTGCTTTTCCGGTTGGGATGGATGCAAGACCACGTTTAGTTGAGTTTAAATATGCTGATCAACAAAACTGGAAAGTGGCCACACAATTAAAATCGATGGGCAAAAACACTTTCTATGCGCCAAATTTCCAGTATTTTATGGACAGTCCGATTGAGATTGCCAATTATAAAACTGCAAAATGGGAGGTTAAAAACCATGATGGTAAAGTACAAACCATTCATTTGATTGCACATTCTAATGATACGCAGGCCGCTGTTGACAAATATGCAGACATGTTAAAAAAAATGGTTGATGAACATTACGCAGTTTGGAGAGATTTTCCGGTGTATGACTATGGGAACTATTATTTTCTGAATGATGTTTACCCTGCCAATGCCGGCGATGGAATGGAACATCGGAATTCGACCTCTATCGTACAACGCACCCCAAAAATAGAAGGTTACGAATCAAATTTACTTGGCACTTTTTCTCACGAATATTTTCACAGCTGGAACGTAGAACGTTTACGCCCAAAAACACTGGAACCCTTTAATTTTGAGCATTCAAATATTAGCGATGAACTTTGGCTGGCTGAAGGATTTACGCAGTATTATGGCGGTTTATTGCTGACCCGGGCAGGTTTGAAAACGGCTGATAATTCCATTCAGGCCTTTAACGGAATGGTTAACGCGGTTTTAAATTCTCCGGGAGCAAAAGATTTTTCACCTATTGAAGCCAGCCGGTACGCTGTTTTTGCTGATGCAGGCGTAGCCATCGATCAAACCAATAAAGGCAACATTTTTCTTTCTTATTATACCTATGGTGCTGCTACTGCTTTGGCGTTAGATCTTACATTGCGATCTGAATTTAAGCTTACGCTTGATGATTACATGCGGGCTTTATGGAAAGCTTACGGCAAACCAGAGATTGCTTATACGGTTCCGGATTTGGAAAAAACATTAGCCGAATTAACTAAAAACGCTTCATTTGCGAAGGCCTTTTTCGCCAAATATATCTACGGAAAGGAAAAAAATGATTATGCCAAACTTTTGCTAAACGCAGGTTTAGTATTGCGCAAAGCAAATTCAGGACAAGCTTATGCTGGTTTTGGAAACTTAAATGCAACAGATGGCAAAGTAACGTTACTGCAAACCTCAAAAGGAACGCCAGCCTATCAAGCCGGATTGGATGTGGGCGACGTAATTTTGAGTATAGATGGACGGGAAGCAACAGATGCATCGGTTATTGATCAGGTAACTAAGGCGCATAAACCAGGCGATGTGGTAGAAATTAAATACCAGTACCGTGGAGAAAATAAATCAACCAAATTAACCTTTGCTGAAAATCCGACCCTGGAAATTGTTTCGATAGAAAAAACTGGCGGAACTTTAACGCCGGCCATGCAAACTTTCAGAGATAATTGGTTAAACTCGCAGGTAAAATCTAAATAATAACTTAATAAACATAAAATGAAAAAATTATTGCTAGTTACACTTGTCGGGATGGCGGGTTTACAGGTAAATGCTCAAAATATCGATAAAATTATCACCAGAGAGTATGCCGATCATCTGATCAAAACTTTAAGTGGCGATGAGATGCAAGGTCGTGCAACATTTTCTCCTGGAATTGATAAAGCCGCTACTTTTATCGAATCGGAATTTAAAAAGATTGGATTACAGCCGCTAGCTGGAGAGAAAAATTTCCGCCAGGCTTTTTACAAATATCAAGTGGCCAATGTAAGTAAAGCCATTAAAATTGATGGAAAAGAAATCGCTGCCGAAAATGTAATCCTCGCCGGTGCGAATGAAGAAAACATCACTTTAAATAAATCCAATGCAAGTGTGGTAACGCTGGATCCGGAAAAGCCATTTGTAAACCAGTTCAGGTCGATGCTTTCAGCAGGTAAAAATCAAATTATTTTGGTAGATGAGAAGTTTGCTGAAAACTTTAAGCGCTACAAAGCCTACTTTGATAAACCTGCTACTTTAGATGAAAAGGACATGGGTGCTGGAAAATCTGCGGTTCAGGTTTTTGTTTTGGGTGCCAACAAGGCCGACGATTTTACTGTAACTTTAAAAGGTAAGGTTTCTAAAATGCCTTTATTTAACGTTGCAGGAATGATTCCGGGAAAATCAAAAGCTAAAGAATTGGTGGTTTTTTCGGGTCACTACGATCATTTAGGGGTGATAAAAACTGTTAATGGTGATAGCATTGCAAACGGAGCGGATGATGATGCTTCCGGAACAACGGCAATGATTGCTTTGGCAAAATATTACAAGGCGCAAAAGAATAATGAACGCACGTTAATTTTCGTGGCTTTTACGGCTGAAGAAATCGGTGGCTTTGGTGCAAAGTATTTCTCCAGTAAATTAAATCCTGATGACGTGGTGGCGATGTTCAACATTGAAATGATTGGTAAGGATTCTAAGTTCGGAAAGAACACCGCTTTCATTACAGGTTACGAAAAATCTGATTTTGGAAAAATTCTACAGAAAAACTTAGCCGGAACGGAGTTTACTTTCCATCCAGACCCTTACACCGAACAAAATTTATTTTACAGAAGTGATAATGCGACATTGGCTGCATTGGGCGTTCCGGCACATACGATTAGTACCGATCAGATCGATGTAGATAAGTTTTATCACACGGTGAAAGATGAATACAGCACTTTAGATGTAGAAAATATCCTATCAACCATTAAGGCCATTGCCAAAAGCGCAACTTCAATTGTTAACGGAACGGATGCACCAACAAGGATACCGAAGTTAAAACAATAGGGTTTTCCAATTCGGTATTGCCGCAGATCAGGGCGTCATTTTGACCATAGTGGAGAAATCTTTTTAACAAGAAGGCCGCAGGTTTGCAGATTAATCTGCAAACCTGCGGCCTTCCCTTTTTTTAATAATAACGTTATCTGGAACATTTGTATATTAAAACAAGGATAAACAATACGAGTAAAAATTGATTAATGAATAGATCATATCGTTTTCTGGGTATTTTATGCTCGGGATAGATTACTGGCCATTTACCATCATTTGCTGCTTGTAGTAGCAATGTTGGAGTAATCACAATTCTTTTTACTCGCTCGTTTGGAGGGCGAAAAACACCTCCGCCAAGACTCATGCCCTCTTCCTTAGCATGGAAATACCACAGGTAACTTTGCATATCAACATGGAACTCTTTAGCGAAAGCTGTTAAAAATTCATCCCAATCATCTCCATCACAACCAAGGTCTTTAACCAAATCAGAATTAAGATTTACTTCATCTTTTGAGCATCCCAATTCTCTTACAACATAATTTAAAATATGATTCTGTGAATATTTTAAATACATGATTTTAATTTCTATTTGTTGATTGAGTTCAAAACCGATACTCCATTACGTAATCGTCCATTACATAACCTTCGCCAATATCAATTTTTACCGATTCTTTAATGGTGAATCCTCCTTTTAGATAAAAATCTTTCGCTTTATTGTGCTTGTTTACATTCAGCTGCAAAGCAGACGCACCTGAATCTTTAACCTGATTAAACACCTCATTAATCAGTATTTTACCCACGCCTTTTCCATGAGCCGAAGGCAAAACATAAAGTTTATGCAGCTTGTAAATTCGTTCTTCATGATCAACAATGGAATATCCAGCAAAACCAAATTGATTTTCATTGTCTTCAGCAATCAAAAAGATATGCCCTTCCATGAGCTGATTGAGCAGCTCGCCCTTATTGTACATTTTATCGAGCATGTAATCAATTTGATTTTGCCCGATAATATCAAGATATGTTGAAGGCCAGGTTGCCGCAGCAATATCTCTAATGATTTCTATATCTTGCTCTTTGGCTTTTCTAATGGTAATCATAAGGGTTCACTAATAAAAATTGGTTGACCAGAGAAAGTAAACTCTACAAAACCATCGTTCACCACTTCGAAAACTTCCTCTTCATTTTGCATCAAATTGGTTACTTCCAGGTAGCGGTTGCCATGAATTAAAAACTGACTTCCGGCAGGTTTCCATACCGAAAAACCCGATTTGATGGGATAATGTTTCGCCCGCTCGGTAAATACCACAATGTTAATTTTGTCTTCAAAACCAGCAAACTTTTCCAAATCAAATTTCCTGGTAATCACATTTACAGCAGGATATTTTTGTTCGTATAAAAAGTTAATGGCCACCATCAAAGCATCAACCGGCCCCTGAACTATTCTGGTGTCTTCCTGAACTTCCTGGTTGCTTCCATTCACCAAAACATCCACTTTTAAGCCAAGAGAAAAGATTTTTTCATAGTTTTCGCCATTTACCAAAAGGGTTGGACTCCACTCCAAAAGCTGACCTAAATATTCTTCGTTGAAATTGCCAAGCTCATCTATATATAAGGCTGGCTCCTGTTTTTCTTTTACGATGTGGTGTGATGACATACTGCGAAGATAAACTAATTTAAGATTTTAGAATGACGATTTTGGATTTTTTGAGTTGCTCAGTTTCTTCAAATTCGCTTATCGATTATACGGAAATTCATTTATCCAATGGAATCCTCTATTAGGTAAGGTGATATTTTTTAAATTGTATTTTTTTAGCGTAACAGACAATGAGTCTTGATCTTTCAACCCCTTAAAAATTAAAGTACTATCATTTGTAAAAGCGTATTTAAACTTGTATTGAGTTGATTCAGTATTTTTAGAATTAATTTCTATTTGCTTTTTCTTTACATCTACAGTGGTATTAAAATACGCTTTGTTATCATCCATTGTGCTGATGCTTATGTAGTCTTTCCAATCAACAACTACTTGTTTCCATCTGTTTTGATCAGTATCCTGAGGCTGAATATCTTTACCATTGAGAATATACTTTTCTACATCGTAAATGCCATATAATGGTGGCTTAGGAGCCAATGTGCCATAAGTATATTGCTGGGTTAAGGCATTGGTAACCATTAAGCCAATCGTCCAAAAGATGAACAAATATTTAAACGACCTAAAAGCAATAAGCTGCCATCTTTTTTTAAATGCAGGAATTTGCAATGGAGACAATTGCTGTGGTTGGTAGGTTAAGAAAAAGCGCAAGATGGTAGTAATGTAAGGTGCTAAAATAAATAAACACATTACAACCAAAGCTGTAGATAATATTTTAACGGGTACATCGAAAAAGTAGTTCATGGCCATTACATGAACGCTCGCAGCTAGTGATAAAAATGCTCCAAGAACCAATGTCCTCTTAAAAAGAAGTAGTATTGAAAGCACTTCGATGACTCCCATAAACATATTGTAGCCATTAGAAAAACCAAGAAATGTCCAGGCTAGCCCCATTGGTGACATTTCGCCTAGTGGCGTCAACAACCGCGATAAACTAGGTTGAGGAAATTGCAGTTGAACAACCTTTACGGAGCCATAACGCATTAATGTAAAAGCCAAATAAAAACGAACTAAAACAATGAGCCAATAGTATAATTTATTGTAGTTTTTCCTTTTTCTGTCTAAAACTGACCAAATTAAACTCCCGAGCACTGCCAATAAAAAAATACAAAGCAAAAGAACATAATTGTATGATGTATCGCCACTCCCATTTGGAAATATAGAAAAGTCATAATTATAGTTTAGAACATTTGCCGAAAACCAGGGGATAATTTTGTGCAACCATAGGGTTGGAAAATGGAAAAGATGTTCCGCGTACAAAAATGCTCCATTGTTATTTAGAAAAATGAACAAAGTCAAAATGATGAAAAAGAAACGAAAGGAAATCTTTTTAGCTGGACTCCATGAAGGTAAATCAGAGGTTGAGTGCATGTTTTTAGATTTGGATGAATTTCAAATTAGCAATTACACAATCGATAAAATTTAGCAGCGGCTAAGTTTCGTTAAACTTTCACCGCATCATAGAAATCATGATAAGCCTCAATGAAATCATCGGCAGAATAGATTGCTCCAGAAACTGCAATGCCATAAATACCGGTTTGCATTAAAGCCTCAACATCGTAAATTTTGATTCCACCAACGGCGATGACTGGCAACCCAATATTCGCTTCCTTTAATTGGTTCATTCCACTTATATAGCCATCAATACCTAAGGTTAGAAAGTCATTGGGTTTAGTTTCAGAGATGGCGTATGGACCAAAAGCAGCATAGTCAGCACCGTCCTTCGCCAGCCTGACAAGATTTTCTATAGTGTTTGCAGCACCACCTAAAGTAACATCATTTCCAACTTGTTTACGCAAGGTGATGAAATCGGCATTCATATCTTCCATATGAAAACCCTGAATATCGGCTTTGCCATTGAAATGAATATGATCAGTTACAATGAGGGTCGTTCCCCAGTCATCACAAATTTCGGCAATGGCATTAATGTCTGCCAGAAGTGCTTCATCAGTTTTACTTAAACACCGATACTGTATCCATTTTGCACCGGCTTCGCAGGCCAGTTGTGTTTGCTCAATGTGGCTTAGCTGAGGCAAATCATGGGTGATGTATTGAAGTTTTTCGATGTATTTCATATGGTGATTAAATGCAAAATCGTCATTGCGAGGCATGAATTAATCTAATTTGCTAAGTAGATTACTTGATTGCCTTGCAATGACGAATGTAGTGAATTTACGCTCGCCCCTAAAACTTCACATTCAAACTCAAGAGAAAGTTACGGGTGGCCTGAGGATAATAATAGTTAGATCGGCTTAAATCTCCGGCGTACAAATATGGATATGTACCACCGTTACTTTCGTACAACGTGCTAAAAACATTATTAATCAATAAACTCAAGCCAACATTTTTAATTCCGGCAAGCGGTGTGTTATAACTCAAACGGATATCGTTTACAAAGAAACTCGATAGCGTTCTGGTATCGGCAGAAGTATTATCTAAATTTTGTTTGCCTACATATTTGCTTAAAAACGCAACACTTGCATTTGGCAGCACATTGTAATTGATCTCACTTGAGGCAATGATCGATGGCGAAAAAGCGATGTTCGTATTGCTGTAATTAAAAGTAGTTAAGGCTCCGTTGGCATCATCATAAATAAATTCAGTAAAGTCTTTAATTTTATTCCTGCTGAAAGTGGCCGTTGCAGCCCACGATAGGTTTTTAATAATCTGCCATCTTCCGTCAATTTCAATACCTGCCCGGTAACTATCTGGCACATTCTGACGGGTTTGTCCACCCACATCATTCAGCTTTCCGGTGTTAATCAGCTGATCTTTATAAAACATTGCAAAACCATTGATGCCCAAACTCACATTCTGAAATTGCGTACGATAACCAGCTTCTACATCAGTTAAATGTTCCGGTTTCGGACGGCTATTAATATTTGAATCGGTAAAATCCCGTCTGTTTGGTTCTTTATTTCCTACCGCAACAGATGCATAAACGTTAGTTTTATCACTGAAGTTATATGTTACGCCTGCTTTCGGGTTAAAGAAATCCAAGCTTGCATTTTGTTGTCCGGGAGCACCGTTTGGATCAATACCGAAGTAGGAATAATAAACTCTTCGATACTGCAGATCGGCAAAAAAGTTAAACTGATCTACCTGATGGTTGACCCTGCCGAAAATGTTGAAATCGGTTTTGAAAGCATCATTGTCATCATAACGATGGCGAATGGAACCGCTGCCATCATAGTTGGCAAATTGCGCCCAAATCACTTCATCGAAATGGCGGCCTTTATATTCATTGTAGGCACCACCTAAAACAAAGTTTAAATTATTTTGTGGTGTGTAATTTAAGGAATAAGTAACGCCATAAAAATCATTGTCTAGCCAAAGCCTTCTCACCAAATCGGAAGTGTTTTGCGTAACCCCACCAAGCACAACAGCCGGGATTCCATAATCAGATAACTTGCGATCTTCTTTATATTCTTCATAGTAACCTCTTCCATAGGTATAATGTAGGGCTGCATTGGCTACCAACTGATTGGTAATGTTTCTGGTATAAAATAATTGATAATGATCTTGCTGATAGTTATCGGTTTGGTTATCGTAAGTGAAATCATTGTGTCTGCGGTTGGTAACCAGCATTTCCTCGCTAATCCCGTTCCAGGCCTGGTAAGTTTTTTCCGTTCCGCTAAATACGTTGGCACGAAGAATATCTTTTTTACCATAATAAGCACCTGAAACAAAAAATGATTTCAGGTTTGATGAAGCACGGTCGACATAACCATCAGATTTTATTCTTGATAAACGGCCGTCGAAAGTAAACTTGTTGGCTATTAAACCTGAACCAACGCTCACGGTATTTTTCCAGGTGTCGTATGAACCGTAGGTATTATTTAATTCTGCATAAGCAGAATCACGGCGGGTAGTTGTTTGAATGTTCAAACTCCCGCCAAAAGCACCTGCACCATTTGTAGAAGTCCCTACACCACGTTGAATTTGAATGTTATCAACCGATGAAGCCAAATCGGGTAAGTTGATGAAAAAACTGCCCTGACTTTCCGCATCGTTTAAAGGAACGCCATTAAGTGTAACGTTGATACGGGTAGCATCACTGCCACGGATACGCAAACCAGTGTAACCTACTCCAGCACCAGCGTCGGAGGTAACCACAACCGAGGGTGTTTGATTGAGCAAATACGGCAAGTCCTGGCCGAGGTTGTTTTTTGCCAGTTCCGCTTTGTCTAAGTTTCTAAACGTTGTGGCTGAATTTTTTGAAGCCCTTGTGGCGCTCACCACCACTTCATCAGCAAGAAAATTCTGCTGAACCAAAGGGAAGTTTAAAGTAGCATTAGCGGTTAAATTAACGGTTTGCTCTTGCGATCTGTATCCAACATAGCTAACCACAATGGTGTAATTTCCATTAGCCAAATTGCCTAAGGTGTAATTTCCACTGGCATCACTTAGCACTGCTGTTTTTTGGTTTTTAATTTTAACCGTGGCGCCCGGCAAGGCATTCTGATTGTTATCAGTCACTTTTCCTGTAACCGAATTTTGTGCCCATGCGAAGAAAGGCAACATTGCAACAAGCGCTGCAAAAAGTAAATTTTTCAATGTTTTTGTTTTTAGTTAAACCCATCGGAAATAGGGGTACTCCCGATTTCAGTTAAACTTCCATAACTCCAATCCCTACGCCGGCATTACCCGGATCAGGTGCATTTAAAGCTTAAGGCTTAGAGCTTAAAGATTAAAGCTTGGTTATTGACCAGAGCTTTTAGCTTTTTGCTTTCCTCTTTCTGCTTCAAAATGGGTATGATCTCAGCCCGTTTTTGTGTTTATAACAAACAAGGCACCCCTAATGATGTGGCAAATGTAGAAAAATATGTGAAGATTGTGCTAAAATGGTAGATAATCTTTTTTGAAAAGCAATTTTTATCCGTTGTCGGTTAATTTTGCCCCGCTTACATTACAATCTTTTTATATTAAGTTGCTCACCCTAATTGCATTTTGCCTATTAGGGTGAGCAACTTTGAAAATATAAAAAGGATTTTCATTTTAATCGGGTTTAGTTTACTTAAAGTTGTGCAGCTATGTGGCCACCTAAACCCGACCATAGCGAGATGCCCACAATTTTTCATTGTGGCAGAAGCGGGGGCGGGAACAGTGTATCCTAAAAGCTACTGCCATTGCTTTCCAAATTTATAAAGCTAAAAATTCATCAATTGCCTCAATAGCATGCTGAATCCGAAGATCGCCCAATCCGCTTATAACTTTATAATTGGCGTTTAAGGCCTTCAGTTCTTTGTGCCAAACTTCCATAAAATATTCGCGTTGATTAGGAAAATCCCTAAGCGGATCATCCTGCCAGGGCAAATCAATATCCATCAGCAAGTAGAGATCGTAAGGTCTTTTTGGCAAGGCATCTAAAACTAATTGTGGGGTTTCGCCCAACATTTCATCACTCCAGATTTTTACTGTTACAAAGGTGGTGTCGCAGATGATGAAATCGTTTTCTGTTGTAACTAAAATCGCATCTTCTAAAGCTACCTGACCGTAGTACATATTTACCTCATCCTGCAAAGTGTAAGGTGCGGTTAAGTTTTCGCAATAATAGCGGGCATATTCTGGCACCCATGAAACTTTGTAATGCTTTGCCAACAATTGAGACATGGTCGATTTACCCGTGCTTTCTGGTCCGACGATAGCTATTTTTTTGATTGGTTTATTCACCATGTTTGATTAACAATTGAACCAAATGTAAAAGAAAAACCCTTTAAAAGAAAAAATCCGGTTGAGGAGGGCTCCTCAAACCGGATAATAAACCAAACAAACTATTTATGAAGAAATCCTCATTGCGGGTAACTAATCCGCGGAGGAAGCTTTAGATCTTTTTCTAAAGTATATACAAAACGCATATATGTTCTGCTTATTACAACATTATTGCCAATAATATAAGAACGCTGTTTTCATGACGAAAACATGACTTCGTGTATGTTTAACACTATAATTCTGTTACATTCTAATCTCATTTTAACGCTTTGTTAACGTTGTGAGCCAATTATTGCTTTGCGTTCAATTAACCGATGTACAAAAATTCAGACAAACATTTGATTACTTAAGGACACTGTGCTAATTCTGCAACAAACAATTTAATTTACCGCCTGTTTATCTTTTTGTATAGTTATTTAAACCATCATAAAATGAAAAAGTTAGGAGTTTTTTTGGCAGCGCTAGTGGTTTCAACCATTTTTTTTCTCGCCTTTAGTTATATTAAAGTTGGTGGAATAGTTGGAAGGGTAACACCAACTGATGCCGTTGCAGATGTATCATTAGTGGCCGGAACCGATACCCTTAAGGCACAGGTAAGCCAGGGTGCATTTACTTTTACCAATTTAAAAGAAGGCGTTTATACGGTATGGATAAAAGCCAATGCACCTTATAAGGATACCACGATTGAAAAAGTAGCTGTTAAAGACAGCGCAACAACTGATCTTGGTGAAATTAAACTGCAGCAATAGGCTGTTTTTAAATTTTTAGCCATTAAGCTGCAGGGCAGATTAATGGCTATTTAGTACGCCCCTCCGGCGTATTGTATTCTACCTTTTCTCCTTCCCTGGCAATTGCCCATGTTCGGTTCTTATCCCGGTATTCTTTATTATTAATCATTTCAAAAGTGGCAGCATCAGCACCATCCAATACCGCATAGTCAGCCCTTTCTGTGGCTTCCTTTTGATCTGATTTCAATCCCCTGGTAATGTAATACACTTTATTTTTATCTTTAGCCACAGTGTAATTTAGTACCACAAAACTTGCTGCATCAATTTCCGGACAAACTTTTATATTGCCCCAATCATCGAAATAAACTTTGTTTTTATCTTTTAGCCAGTTGTTGTGTAATGATTCTACCGATGCGATATCCATACCAGGAACCTCAATCTTTTTTAATGGTGGGTCGGCAAAAACCTCAATGGCATATAAGTTTGTTTTATCAGCAAATAGCGAAGTTTGATATCCTAAAGAATGAAAAGTTGCCTTATCATAATCTCCGGCTAAAGGCTCAAGTCTGTTTTTAGCATAGAAGGCGGTTTTTTCATAGTACAATCCATTTTTATCTAAGTAAAACCCTTTGTTCAGATTTCTGAATGTTTTACGGTCAACAAAATCGACAGGGTTTCCATTGTAATAAACTTTTGTGCAATCTACCGCTACACTATAATCCAAAGGCTTAAACTCATCAGCTTTAATGTAGGTAAGTTCTTTGCTGCCGAAATAAACTTTCCCATCCTTTTCATCGTAAAATGCTTTCGGATTGATGAAAAAAGGCAATATGGCAGCCGCAATAAGTGCCACAAAAATTGAAACAGCAATCAGGATGAATTTCTTATTACTTTTTTTATTCGATGCGTTAATTTGATCAACTAAATTCATTGCTTAGGGTATAAAGTTATTCTGCATAGGTTTGAGGCTCGGTGATGTCATTAATTTTACCATCTGCGAGCCATTTTTTTAATTCACTTTTCATAAAAAAGGTTTCTGGCCCTTTATAGTTATCCGAATCATCTATCTGATAAGCGCTGCCATTGGTAGCGCGTGAATTTTCATGTACAAAAACAGTATCGGCAACCACTCTGCTTACGAGCATGCTGGTATTTACATCTTCTGCTTTGTGATAAAAAATAACGCAGTTGGGTTGTATTGTTGCCAGATTGTTTTCCATTCGCTTTTTGTTTTCCTGAGATCCTGTATACACCAACGTGAGTGCCGCGATGATAAAAATGGAAAGCAGCATGAGTCCTGAAAAATGATACCATTTTTTTTTGGTTTGTTTGGCAAATTCAATGGTTTGTTGTTCGAAAGCTGGAAATGCGGAAGGATAATAGTGCGTGCCGCATTTACCACACCCGATATAAGGTGTTTTTTTGCCTGCCACAAATGGTATAAACAGCATGTGATGAATTTTGCAAAAGGTTTCAAATTGCATATCATATTCTGCATCACATTTCGGACATTTCAGCTGACTGATTTGCTGCTTGTTTATTAATTTTGAATAGTATCCGTGAACCATTTCTTGCTTATTTGAGCTGTGTAATGAATTGGCAGCAATCTTAATAGCTGCTTTATTTATCTTTATGTTACAAATAAATAATTTTTGATGGTTCGATTATCAACTGTTTATTATTCGTTGGTGATTTTTTATTATTCGTAAGTGTATTAACGATATAGTTTTTATGAACATAGTTTGGAGTATATTGGCCAAATATTCTTTGATTGGATTTTGAAAAAAAATGATTTTTGCAGTGCGTAAAGCCTGATTTATTTATTTTAATTTATTCATCGGAAAACAAGTCAAAAAACCTATCTTTGCATCCCGACAGAACAGTTGGGATTTTCCTCATCAAAAGCAGAAAACCTTCTTGCTTCTTCATCCTTAAAAAGGGTAAAAACTTTAGAATTTTAATTATTGTATTAAGCTTTATCATGCCTAAAGACACTTCCATACGCTCAGTATTAATTATCGGATCAGGCCCAATTATTATTGGCCAAGCCTGCGAATTTGATTATTCTGGTTCGCAATCGGCACTTTCTTTGAAAGAAGAAGGTATTACCGTTTCCATTATCAACTCCAATCCGGCTACTATCATGACGGATAAGGTAATTGGCGATCACGTTTATCTTCGCCCTTTAACAGTTGATTCAATTGAGGTTATTTTACAGGAACATATCGATTCTCCTGACTTGCCTAAAATTGATGCAGTATTGCCAACAATGGGTGGACAAACTGCCTTGAATCTTTGCGTTGAAGCTTCGGAGCGTGGTGTTTGGGAAAAATATGGCGTAAAGGTAATTGGGGTTGATGTAGCAGCTATCGAAAAAACAGAGAACCGTGAGGCTTTCCGCCAGTTAATGGTTGATATTGGTGTAGGTGTTGCGCCATCTAAAATTGCAAATTCATTTTTAGAAGGTAAAGAAGCCGCTCAGGAAATTGGTTTCCCCTTGGTAATCCGTCCATCGTATACCTTAGGTGGTTCTGGTGGTGGTTTTGTCCACAAAAAAGAAGAGTTTGATGCCGCACTTAAACGCGGTTTAGAAGCTTCTCCAACCCACGAGGTATTGGTAGAACAAGCTGTTTTAGGTTGGAAAGAATACGAATTGGAGTTATTAAGAGACAGCAACGATAACGTAATTATCATTTGCTCTATCGAAAACTTCGATCCAATGGGTATCCATACAGGAGATTCGATTACAGTTGCTCCGGCAATGACCTTATCTGATCGTTGTTACCAGGAAATGCGTAACCAGGCCATTAAAATGATGCGAGCCATCGGAACTTTTGCAGGTGGTTGTAACGTTCAGTTCTCGGTTAATCCAGCCAACGATGATATTATTGCCATCGAAATTAATCCACGTGTTTCGCGTTCATCAGCATTAGCAAGTAAGGCAACAGGTTATCCTATTGCTAAAATTGCCGCTAAATTGGCTATCGGTTACAACTTAGATGAAATCGAAAATCAAATTACAAAAACAACTTCAGCATATTTCGAACCTACTTTAGATTACGTAATTGTTAAAATTCCTCGCTGGAATTTCGACAAGTTTAAAGGTGCCAACAAAGAGTTAGGTTTACAGATGAAATCTGTTGGTGAGGTAATGGCTATTGGCCGTACTTTCATCGAAGCCTTGCAAAAAGCGTGTCAGAGTTTAGAAATTGGCCGTGCTGGTTTAGGAGCAGATGGAAGACAAGTTCGCAATATTGAAGAAATTATGGACGGTTTGGAGCATGCTTCATGGAACCGTTTATTCTTAATAAAAGATGCCATGGCCATGGGTGTGCCTTTGGAATCTATTCGTAAGGTAACAAAAATTGATAAATGGTTCTTAAATCAAATTCAGGAGCTTGTTGCTTTAGAAGTTGAATTAAAAAGATACTCTTTAAATAACATTCCTCAGGATTTCTTCTTCACCTTAAAGCAAAAAGGTTTCTCTGATGTGCAGATAGCCTGGTTATTGGGCAATGTTACTGAAGATGACGTGTATGACCGTAGAAAAGAGCTAGGCATCAACAGGGTATATAAAATGGTTGATACCTGTGCTGCGGAATTCCCTGCACAAACTCCATATTATTATTCTTCTTTTGATGAAGAAAATGAATCAATTTCGTCAGATCGCAAAAAAGTTATCGTTTTAGGATCTGGTCCAAACCGTATCGGACAGGGAATCGAATTCGATTATTCTTGTGTACACGGTTTGTTAGCTGCTAAAGAATCTGGTTTTGAAGCCATCATGGTGAACTGTAACCCGGAAACGGTTTCTACAGATTTTAACATGGCCGATAAACTATATTTCGAGCCGGTTTTCTGGGAGCATGTTCGCGAGATCATCGAACTGGAAAAACCAGTTGGTGTAATCGTTCAGTTGGGCGGGCAAACCGCTTTGAAAATGGCTGAAAAGCTAACGGAAAAAGGAATTAAAATCATCGGAACATCTTTCGAGAATATGGATATCGCTGAAGACCGCGGTCGTTTCTCTGATTTGTTGAAAGATCTGGATATTCCTTATCCTAAATATGGTGTAGCTGAAAACGCTGAAGAAGCCATTGTTGTTGCGAATGAAGTGGGTTATCCGGTATTGGTTCGTCCGAGTTACGTTTTAGGCGGACAAGGCATGAGCATCGTTATCAACGATGAAGATCTGGAAAAAGCCGTTGTAAAATTATTGGGTGATCTTCCGGGCAACCGCGTATTGATTGATCATTTTTTAGATAGAGCCGAAGAAGCAGAATCTGATTCGATTTCTGACGGAGATGATGTTCACATTGTAGGTATGATGGAACACATTGAGCCTGCAGGTATCCACTCAGGAGATTCATTTGCGGTATTGCCAACGTTCAGCTTATCAGAAAAAGTTACCCAAGCGATGGAAGAATATTCCATCAAAATTGCAAAAGCTTTAGATGTGCGTGGCTTGTTAAACATTCAGTTTGCCATCAAGGATGAAAAGGTTTACGTAATCGAGGCAAACCCAAGAGCTTCACGTACGGTTCCGTTCATCGCGAAAGCTTATGATGTTCCTTACATCAACATTGCTGCAAAAATTATGTTAGGTGTGGCAAAGTTGAAAGACTTTACCATTGAACGTAAGTTAAAAGGTTACGCGATTAAAGAGCCGGTTTTCTCTTACGAGAAATTCCCGGAAGTAACGAAAGAGTTAGGCCCGGAAATGAAATCTACCGGTGAAGCGATTCGTTTCATTAAAGATTTGGAAGATCCTTACTTCCGTAAACTTTACAAAGATAAATCAATGTATTTGAGTAAATAACAATAAAGGGCGATGGAAACATCGCCCTTTATTGTTTGATCATTTAAAGAATTTCTACCATCCTTTGTTCAAGGTTTCCATTGCCTGATCAAGCAACTCATCCTTACCTTGTTTTACTCCATTTATGGTTGGGTAAATGACCTTGTCGATTTTCACACCAACCCTTTGCGTAGGTTTTCCATCTGGATAAAAAACGCCGATTCCCGATATCATTGTATTTAAACCACCTGGCAACACAATGTATGATACGTTTCCGTCTGCTCCGGCAGTTGTACTGCCAATTACCCTTACATTTGGTGAGCTTTGAAAAGCCATTGTGGTATACTCTGCCTGGCTTTGCGAAGTTGAGTTTACAATAACAACAACCTTGCCTTTGTAATGATCGGATGAGCGTTGCCCGTTAACCTCATGTGGTCCGAATTTAAATGAACCTGGATAATCTACACTTCCCATTGTAAACTTAACAAAAGGCGTAGATGAGTTTTTAATGTAATTGCCAAAAGTAAACGGCATAAATTCTGATGGATAGCAACGCATATCGATAACGATACCTTTGGTGTTGGCGAAAAGTTTTTTAATATCCGGAAGCATTGCGTTTTTATATTTGCCAGGGAACACATAACCCGTATTTTCATTGATGAGTTTGAAAGACTCGGCTTTCTCGAAGTTTGGATCTTTACCGCCACGCCCAAATACCCTCATCGGTATCTCATAATCAAACTGACTTCCATCTCTATCAATTTTGATTTTTAGGCTGGTCTCATTGCCTCGAAGCAGATAATTGTGTGGAAGGTCACGTAATTGTGTGTCATAGTTTGATGCCGGCGTAAGTGCCAGGAAATCTTTAATAAGCTGGTCAACATCTTTTCCCTTGATCGCTGTAATCACATCGCCCACCTTTAACTTACTTTTCACATCGAGCGTGTCTTTATACAAAGCAGTAATCACCAATTTCTTTTCGATAAATGTGGTTTGAAATGGTGCAGCATATTTTCCTTTAAAATCATTAATTGCTTTGCTGCCACTCCAAAGGTTAGCATGCGTATCGTTTACTGATGCAATTAGTTTTAAAGCGGCTTTTCCATAATCCAACTCGTTTTTGGCATTTACAAATTCGGGCAAAGCAGTTGTTAACACATTATTCCAGTCTTGACCAATCACATTTTTATAGGGGAAAAAATAATTGATCATTGCCCAATAACGGTACAGCGATAACAAGCGGTAGCCTGCATCGGGATAGGTCATGGCCGAATATGGTTTCTCATTTTTAAACAGGGGATTACCTATCCCTGGGGCCATATCAACATAATAATTTGGCCCCGTATTCCGATTGTCTCTGATTAAAGCAAGTTTTTGCAAAAGCGATTCGTCAATGAATTTGCTATCGAACAATTGCCCATAATTGGGTTTAATTTCATAGGTCATATTAGCGATCGACTTACAGTTTTTGCAAGTAGCAGGTTGAGGTAGTTTATCTAAAAAAGTTTCAAGTGCAGCATTTAGCTCTTTTTTATTTTTAGCCTGAATAACTGAAGGCAATAACCTGAATAATTCAGCATCCCAGTTGTAATTTCCCTTTGCGATGGCCGGATGATGGTATTTCATAAAAGCCCAGAATTGCCCTGCTATCACTAAATTTGTGTGTAATTGATCCGTTAAATTAATCTCCTTTAAGCCAGAACTTTTGGCGAAAGCAGTATCAAGATCTGCTTTAAGAACGACAATTTGTTTCAATGGTGCCTTACCGATGGGTTTGCCATCAATAAAAAGTTCAAAATGATCGAACCAGGCTTTCCCAGCGCCTACCAGCAATCCACCGATGTGCACTGTCCTAACATCTTCGCTGCTGTAATCCAGTTTAATCGAGTATTGTTTCCAATCTGTCGTTCCTGTAATTCCCCGGTCCTGCATATTATCGAAAGCAATAGATTTAATGTTTTTATCATCAATTCTTAGCCATAAGCCAGCATAACCACCGGAAACATTTTCGGTTTTTACGAAAGCTTTAAGTTCAATTTCTTTACCTTCAAAATTTTGGGTAATGGGATAGTCTATCACACCAAAGTCTGCTCCCGTTCCTTTTTTCTCAATCACAAGGCTGTATTTCCCATCCTGTTTTGTTGTGCTATCCAACGTTACAGGATACACTGTTTTCTGAGCATCAAAAAATGAGAATTGCCATCCCTGAGGCATTCGGTTCTTATCAAGATTTTCAAAACTTCCATTTATTTTAAACTGAGAATGAATTTTGCACGATATGAATAGCAGTGCCAGGAGAAGGTAGGGTTTCATCATTTAGATAAGGGTGATAAGATTAGATTCTTGTAAAGATAATTCCTCGACATTAAAAAAGGTAAAGTTTCATGTAATATTTCTTATGTACATTTTAAAGCCGTTAGCTGGCGATGTGTGAGCGATACACCCGATTTTAGCTTAATCAAAAACATAAGTGAACGTTTTTAATTTTTTTTCTACCTTGATGCAACGTTTTAAAATCCCTAATGTCTTATAATCAGAATATTCAAAATTTTGGAGACCGTTTACGTAGATAAGAACCTAGAGCTAGTAAAAGCATGCATGCAGGGCAGCCGGGCAGCACAGTTTGATTTGTACAAACTGTATGCAAAGGCGATGTATAATGTCGCGTTGCGAATTCTAAATTATGAAGAAGAAGCTGAAGATGTTTTACAAGAATCTTTTTTAGATGCATTTACCCGAATTGTAGATTTCAGACAGGAAACGACCTTCGGATTATGGCTGAAACAGATTGTAATCAATAAATCCATTAACTATCTGCGTAAGCGCAAATTTGAGTTTGTTGGAACAGATGAAATTGCTGAATTACCAGATGAAATATCGGCAGATGACTATGACGTGAAACTGCAGGCAGATGAAGTGAGGAATGCGATTGCAGAGCTGCCCGATGGCTACAGAGTGGTTTTAAGTTTGTATTTGTTAGAAGGTTATGACCACGAAGAAATTGCACACATTTTAAAAATTAGTGAAAATACAAGCCGCACACAATACATGAGGGCGAAGAAAAAACTGAAAAGTATTTTAGAACAGAAAGGGATGAGAGATGAATAATAGATTAGAAACTTTTGTTAAAGAAAACCGAAAGGCTTTTGACATTATGGAACCACCAGCTGGCCTATGGGCAAAGATTGAGCTGGAGTTAGATGCCAAAAAAATTCAGGAAACGCAAAATAAAAAAAAGCCAGTAAAGCTGTACTTATGGATGAGTGTGGCCGCAAGTATCGTAGTGGTTTTCGGTTTAGTTTGGTTGTACGCCGGAAGGTTGCAAAACAAAGATTTAGAAATCGCTGACGTTAATGCGGCTTACGCACAAAAAGAGGTTCATTTTACCGGATTAATTACGGAAAAGAGAGACAGCCTGGCCATTTTCGCTTCGGCAAATCCCGAACTTTACAAAAAGTTTACCGCTGATTTAGCCAAACTTGATGAAGAATATGAACGATTACGGTTAGAACTTCCAACATCGCCCAACCAAACATTTGTGGTAAAAGCTATGGTGAAAAACCGCGAAATTCAACTGCAATTATTAAAACAACAGCTGCTTATCATTAATCAGGTTGACGATTATAAAAGGGTAAACCAAATTTAGGTTAAAGCTAAAAGCTAAAAGCATAAAGTTCAGGTAACCAAATCTTGATACTTTATACTCAATACTAGCTACTAACAAAATACGCTCATTACATTTCAGTGCAAACCGGTCGGCAGGTTAGCCAGTAAATGTTTAACAATTAACAAACATGAAAACAATAAAAATATTTTTAGGCCTTTTGGCTCTTATCGCCGTAAAAACGAATGCACAACAAAGCGTGGAGGTAAACGCATCAAATAATACTTATGCAGCAGTTTCAGTAAAAGGTACGGTTAGCGTAAATCAAGATGTTGAATCGGGGGCTGATGCCGAACGATCGAAAGCTTTTTCAAAAACTTTCAGTGTAGATAATGGTGATAAAGTAAATCTTAATAACCAGTATGGATCAATCACTGTAAAAACCTGGGATCGAAAAGAAGTAAAAGTTGATATTGATATCAAAGCTTTCAGCAATTCGGACAATGATGTTCAAAAGTTGTTAGACGGTGTAAATATCGACGCCAACAAAAGTGGTGATTTGGTTACAATCAAAACCAATTTAGCTGATCGTGGTGGCCGCTGGGGCAGAGGCGTTCGGAATGGCGTAACTACCTGGAGAAGGGAAGTTAAAATCAATTATGTGGTTTACATGCCAGCATCCAATCCGCTATCTGTTTTGCAACAATACGGAAATGTAGAACTGGGCAATTTCGCAGGACCAACTTCTTTAAAAGTACAATACGGGAATTTAGTTGCTGGCAACTTAAGCAATACCAATAATTACGTAAACGTACAATATGGTAAATGTGATATTCAGGATTTGAATGCAGCTGTAGTAAAACATGAATACAATGGCCCGGTAACCATTGGGTCTGTTGGTACATTGGAGCTTGATGCTGAATATGTGGGTGTGAACATCAATACCATTCGCAGATCGGCTGATATTAAAGTACAATATGGCAAAGGTTTAACTGTAGGAACAATAGGCGGAAATCTGTTGTTGAGTGCAGAATATGCCAAGGTAAATATCAATACCGTTAAAGGAAATACCGTTGTTAAACAAGCTTACGGCGATTTAAATATCGCATCAGCGGGAAAATTAGCCGTTAATGCCGAATATTCAAACGTTACGCTGGGCACTTTAAACGGGGATGCAAACATCAATATGGATTACAATAGGTTAAATGTGAGCGAAATTACGCCAGCCTGTAAAAACTTTACCTTTGGTGGTGAATACGTGAGTGTTGGAATCGGTTTTGCAGATCGTTTTAATGCTAACTTTAATGTTTCAACTTCTTATGCTGGATTTAAATACGGTTCGAATGTTACCTCTAATTTGGTAAGTAAAGATGATGAAACCAGAAAGTATTCAGGCAAGATTGGTAGCGGTGGTAGCGCTAATGTTAGTGTGAAAACCGAGTACGGTTCTGTAACTTTTAAATAATCATTCATAAGCTAAATCTTTGAATACTGTATAAAGCGAATTAAAAAGATCGCTCTCCCTAAGTTTCGGGACTATGCTTCAATCGTGCTGACGAAAAAGAGCCAAACAAATTAAAGTCTTGCCGAGTATTTCGGCAGGACTTTTTTATGATTTTTTAAAATCAAATGTGTATTTCTTACAATTCTTGTTATTTTCAATTAATTCTTTCAAGTTTTACAACTCCTAACAGATCATCCATAATACTACACAACAATATGAAGAGAATACTTTTATTAATACTCTTGCCATTTACCGTTTTCGCTCAATCAAATAAACTGACTAAAGCAGATAAAATTTATGGGCTCTCGAAATTTTGGCAAGAGGTAAACTATAATTTTGTTTACTTGGATAAAATTGATCGTGTTAAATGGGACAGTACTTATAAGGCCATGATTATTTCAATTCCTGAAACTAAAACAGATTACGAGTATTATCGTGAAATGCAACGTTTTTGTGCTTTGCTTAAAGATGGGCATACAAATGTTTATATGCCCAACGGTAAAGATTTTGATCCAATGAATACAATGTTTGGCGACTATCGTTTTTTTATCGAGAATGTGGAAAATAAAGCGATTATAACACGGGTTAACTTAAGCAAAAAGGAAGAAATTCCTGTTGGTAGTGAGATAATTGAGGTAAATGGAAGTCCTACAGCTAAATATATTGCAGAATATGTTTCGCCATACATTTCTTCATCTACTGATTATGTGTTACAAGATTGGAGTATAAGCAAACTACTTCAAGGGCTAGAAGGAAGTCAGTTTGAGATTAAAATCAAAAAACCAAAGGGGCAAATTATAGTGTTAAAATTAACTCATAAAAGAACTGAAGAAAAGGAAGTTTTTCCGGCTTTCCCGTCAGAATCATCACTTTTGGATTTTAAGTGGTATCCTAATAAGATAGCTTATGTTGCACTAAACTCATTCGGAGATGAAAAAATTGATTCATTATTTACCGCTAAGCTGCCAGAATTATACAAAGCCAAAGCAATTGTTATCGATTTAAGGAGTAATGGAGGTGGGAGCACGAGCGTTGGAAGCGATATATTAAAATATTTAACAAATGATAGTTTGCTATATGGATCTCGTTACACCACCCGTCAACTTAGCTCTGCTTTTAAAGCTTGGGGCCGATATACCAATGAGAAAGATACTGCTAATAGCGAATGGAACAAAAAGGCCTTTTTAACCTTTAACGATAAATATTATTATAATTTTGATTACAACCCACTAAAAAATACCCTACCTGCTAAACGCATAGTTGTTCCCACTGTTTTGTTAATAGGTCATAACACCGCTTCGGCCGCCGAAGATTTTTTGATTTATGCTGATAATCAGAAGCACATGACTAAAATTGGTAGAAATTCTTTCGGCAGTACCGGCCAGCCATATTTATTTGATCTTCCTGGTGGAGGAAGTGCAAGAATTTGTACAAAAAAGGATACTTACCCAGATGGACGTGAGTTTGTTGGTTATGGTGTGAAACCTGATATAGAGGTGATCCCCACAATTAAAGATTTTAAGTCGAATACAGATGCCGCATTAAATACTTCCATTGATTTTCTCAACAAAAAGTTGAATAAATAGCACTTTTAGTTTTTCATCTACTTTTTATATTTTCGATTAATGCGATTTTGCTTAATAGTTTTGATATCTCTTTGGTGTAGCCGGCTTATGGGCCAAAATACACAGATTAAATGGGCCACTCAGGAAACTTTTTTTGAAGATTTGACAGGCAAAGACTTACCTGATTTCAAAGGGTTAAAAACCAATCGTAAAATTTTCTCGAAATCTGATTTAAAAAATCAGGTAACCGTGATAAATTTTTGGTTTGAAAGCTGCCCGCCATGCATTGCAGAAATGCCTGAACTGAATGAATTGCCTGAAAAATACGCTAAAAAAGGTGTACGTTTTGTTGGGATTACCCATGATTCGCCAGCATTGGCAAAGCGATTTCAAAAGAAAAACGGATACCGATATGAAATTGTAAGTTTATCTAGAGCAGCCATTGCAAAACTGAATATTAATCATGGTTTTCCATCAAATATCCTAATCGGGAAAAACGGCAAAATCTTAATGGCAATGGCAAATTTTTCATTGGTCGATCCTAAGTTTAAAGAAAAATCAACCATTTTTGAACGGAAACTATTGAATGAAATTGAATAACTGCTTTTTAAAATGTTTAACTTAGTTTTTTAAGCGTATATCAACATCCCTGAACATGATTTCATCTCCCGCTGCAAAAACGTATGTCGCATTTGGCGCAGTCATCATCTGGTTTTCAATCCTACTGCAATTTTATGTTAGCTTGCAATTGGCAAATTACCATTTCATAGAAACGCTTAAATTATTTCTTTCCTTTTTTACGGTGACCACAAATATTTTGCTGGGAATCTGTTTTCTATCCCTTTGGTTAGCGAAAGAAAAAAGCCTGGGTGTTTTTTTTTCAAAGCCATCTACCCTCACTGCGTTAACCGTTTATATTTTGGTGGTCGGGCTGATCTATAATGTTTTGTTGCGTGGTTTGTTACACCCCACTGGTTTGGCCAGACTAGCCGATGAAGTTCTACATGTTGTCAGTCCGCTTATTTTTTTAAGTTTCTGGATTTTATTTGTTGATAAATCCAAATTAGCATATAAAAGTGCCTTAAACTGGTTGATTTATCCAATCGCCTACATTATTTTTATTGTCATCCGCGGCTATCTAACCAACTTATACCCTTATCCTTTTATTAATGTGGTTAATCTTGGTTATCCTAAAGCAGTGCTGAATGCATTTTTCTGCGTAGTGCTTTTCTGGTTGCTTTCTATCCTACTCATTTGGCTTGGAAAAAAAACAGTTAAAAATTAGAGAATATATTCCTCGTTAATTGGTTTAATTGGCTCCGGAATATCCGTTTCTTCCAGCATTTGCAAAAGATTGATTTCGATGGTCCGGGTAATCTGATTTAAAGGAACGCCGGCCGAATTATTCTCAAAAGGATTAACCAAACTCATTCCATTAATTTGTGTTGAAACAAAAACAAAGCCGATTAACCAACCTAAAAATATAGATGCAGGTCCGGCATCCTGGCTAATCACTAAGGTGAAAGTAACTACAAAAAGCCAGATAAAAACTTTCGTAAGGTAGGTATAAGTTGTAGGGAAAATGGTGTTTTTAATTCGTTCGCTCATGCCCATCGAATCAGAAAACCTCACCAGCATTTCATTAATTTCAATAAATCTGAAACCATCGATTTGGTTGGCTTTAGAAAGCTTTTGCAAATCTCTCGATTGAATGTTCAGTATCGCATTATGAACATTGGTATGCTTCGTTACTTCCTTCAAATCCTCCTCTGATAAATACTTGATATAAATTTCGTCGACAGCCCCCCGTAAACTTGCTTTTAAAGCATATAAGAAGGCTATGTGGCGGTAAATCATCCTTTTAGCAGAAACAGGATCTTCATCAATATAATTTAATAAGGCACGGGCGAATGATCTTGAATCGTTTACAATAGCACCCCAGATTTTCCGGCCTTCCCACCATCGATCATAAGCCTGATTATTATTGAAACCAATAAAAAATGCAATCGCGGTACCCAAAACGGTTGGTATAATGGTCGGAATAACAAAGTGGTGTGCAATTAAATATTCCCTGATGAAGTAAGCGGCGGTACAGGAAGCGATCATAATCAGATCAACATGCCAGGTATTTCTTAAAATTCTACTGAGTCTAATGTTTTGTATTAAAAGCATATATGTTTATTGGAAAATGAAAATACAAAACAGAAGCTGAAATGTTTGCAAACGTAACAAATTTAATCACAGACGGTGCAGGTTGCTGATTGTCATGCAAATGTTTATATTGGGAAACCAAATATTCCCAATATCTCATGAGCGAAACTTTACCAAAGAATAACATCTTTAAAGTGATTGGTGCATCATCACTTGGAACCCTAATTGAATGGTACGATTTTTACATCTTTGGCAGTTTAGCCGTTATTATCGGTTATCAACTTTTTCCAGAAGATGCCGGTGCTTCTGCGCTGATTAACACTTTAGCTATTTTTGCAGCAGGTTTTATTGTTCGCCCGTTCGGCGCCTTGGTTTTTGGCCGCTTAGGTGATTTAATTGGAAGGAAATACACATTCCTCTTAACATTGGTTTTAATGGGTGGCTCTACTTTTTTAATCGGACTCATCCCGTCATATAAAAGTATTGGTTATGCCGCACCTATTCTGGTTTTGATTTTGCGCTTGGTGCAAGGTTTAGCGCTTGGGGGAGAATATGGCGGCGCCGCAACCTATGTAGCAGAACATGCACCTAAAAATAAAAGAGGCTTTTTTACCAGCTGGATTCAAACGACAGCAACGCTTGGCCTTTTTCTTTCTTTAGGCGTTATAGTGATTACCAAAAACATTTTAGGTGCAGAAACTTTCGGCGATTGGGGCTGGAGAATTCCCTTTCTACTCTCCATTTTACTCGTAGTGGTTTCGATTTATATCCGCATGAAAATGCATGAGTCGCCGATGTTTTCTAAACTAAAAGCTGAGGGAAACGTATCTAAAAATCCATTAAAAGAAAGCTTTAATAACAAAGCGAATTTTAAAATGGTGTTGCTCGCTCTTTTTGGCGCCACTATGGGGCAAGGGGTAATCTGGTACACCGGACAATTTTATGCCCAGTCTTTTTTAGAAAACACCTGCAAGCTTGATTTCAACGATTCGAGGTATATTTTACTTTGGGGAATAGCATTCGCCACACCATTTTTTGTAATTTTTGGTGCCTGGAGTGACAAAGTTGGCCGAAAGTGGATTATGCTGAGTGGAATGTTGTTGGGCATTGTTTTCTACCGCCCCATTTATCAGGCTTTTTTAGATGATACAGATTTCAGTAAAGTTGAACAAAGCGATATTTTATCCGCTAAAACGGCTCCTTCAACTTCTGTTTTAATTGCAAATACTGCCGATAGTTTGAGAACGATGACTACAAAAGTAGAATTGAGAAACGGAGCATCGTACGGTGTGATTAAAACTGACACGGTTTCGGTTCAGAAAGGAATTCGTTCCGGTACCGAAATCGTAAAAGATAAAGTTTTGCCTACACCAATATTTTGGAAATTTGTGGGCCTAATTTTCTTCCAGATTTTATTGGTAACCATGGTTTATGGACCAATCGCAGCATTTTTAGTAGAGCTATTCCCAACTAAAATACGATACACTTCCATGTCGCTACCTTACCATATTGGCAATGGCGTATTTGGAGGATTGGTGCCTTTTATTGCGACATTAATTGCAAGTTTTTCAGGCTCAACGCCACTTTCTGGTTTGTGGTATCCAATTGGAATTGCAGCGTTGAGTTTAATCATCGGAACAATATATCTTTCAAATAAAAAGGACGAAAGCATTAACGATTAATATTGTAAATATGAATACGATAAAGAAATTTTTAGGATTAATCTGGATGATCTTAGGTCCTGTTGCGATGACTTTTCTGTTTATGCAAGCGGTTGAAAAAGTTGGGCTGACCCATACTGATATTGAAAGAACCAATACCATGTTGCAGTGGGGAATTATTCTTTTCATTTTCCTGCCCATTAGCTTAGGCTTGATGATTTTCGGATTCTACGCCTGGAAAGGTGAATATGATCGGTTGCCTGAAAGCTCTGAAGACATATAGTTTTTAGCGTTTATAATTTTCAATATCAAAAATTAAAAACCAGCTTCCTTGACTTCCGTGCGTCCGTGGCAATAATGAAATTTTCCAAACCTTAGCATCGGAGCCCACGCTCGTTTCTAACGAGCGTGTGAATAGCTTTTCGTGTTTCACGAATCATTTACCCTAGAATCGCTTTCGTACAAATAAAATTTGCCACAGAAGCACAGAGATCACGGAAAATTGCAAACCAGCTTCCTTGACTTTCGTGCGTCCATGGCAATAACTGACGTTACAAAACCCTTAACAACAGTCCTTTTAAATATTCTCCTTCAGAAAAGGAAATTCTAACCGGGTGATCTTCCGGTTGGCAGAACTGTTTTATAATTTGAACTTCTTTTCCAGCGTCAAGTGCAGCCCAGGCAATAATTTGTTTAAATGTTTCTATATCCACAGCGCCAGAGCAAGAAAACGTAGCCAACAATCCACCTTTTTCTAATAATAACATGCCTAGTCTGTTTAAATCTTTATAAGCTCTTGCTGCCCGATCTAATGCAGAACGTGAGGGTGCATATTTTGGTGGATCAAGAACAATTATATCGAACAATTCTCCGGCCTCTTTAAATGCCCTGAGTTGTTTATTTACGTCAGACTGAATGGTTGTAACTTTCTCTGAATCGAATTTATTCAGGGCTACATTTTGCTGAAGTGTTTCTACCGCCAGCGCCGAACTATCCACACTTGTTACGCTTGCTGCATCATTGGCCAAACTGTTCAAACTAAATCCACCACTGTAACTGAAACAGTCCAGCACTTTTTTGCCTTTCGTATAACTGGCTAAAATTTTTCGGTTATCACGTTGATCGCAATAAAAACCCGACTTCTGGCCTTCCGCAATATTGATGTTGTAGGCAATTCCGTTCTCCCTAACTTCTAAAAATTCAGGTGGATTTTCGCCCCAAAGCAAACCATTTTCAACAGGCAAACCTTCATGTGTTCGGGCAGTGGCATCACTCTTATCAAAAATCCCTTTGGGTTTGAGTTGCGCTTTTAAAATATCAACAATATCGTTTTTTACACTTTCAATGCCCGAACTTAATATCTGCAAAGAAAGAAAATCAGCATATTTATCTACGATTAATCCAGGTAAAAAATCCGCTTCGCTAAAAACTAAACGGCAAGTGTTTGTTTCTTCAGAGAGAATGAACTGGCGTGAAGCGATGGCTTGTTTCAAACGGCTCTCATACCAATTTTTATTAATGGTTTGCGTTTCATCCCATTCTAAAAGGCGAACGGCTACACGAGAATTGCTGTTGTAATAACCATAGGCAAGAAATTCTTGATCAAAAGCGAAAACTTTAACCACTTCACCATTTGCTGGTTTTCCTTTTACTTTTTCCAATGCGCCAGAAAATACCCATGGATGTCTTTGTAATGCAGCTTTTTCTTTTCCCTTTTTTAATACGATTTCTACCATGCTGCAAAGGTAGTAATTAGTTTGGAGTGTGAAATTGAGCGATTAAAATCGAGGGTGGCCAGTGAAGAATTTTGTCTTCATCAAAGCTCAAAGCAAAATACTTCAAGTAACGTATTTATAGAAATCTGTTTCCAAGGGTTTTTTGCATTCTTACCAATTCAGTATCTAATATTTTGGTTTCAAATTCTGTAACTGGTCTTTTGGCTTCAATCATCGAAATTAATAGTTCGGTGGCCACCTGACCCATTTCAAATGCGGGCTGCTTTACAGAAGTTAGCGATGGCGAAAAAAGTTCCACCAGGTTTGAATTGGTAAATCCTGCAATGGCAATTTTGTGTGCAATTTCTGGGTTTGTTTTTTTCAAAGCCATAATGCAACCCGTGGTTAACCGATCGCTCGAAATAAAGATGCCATCAGGTTTGTAAGGCAAAAGCTCCTTTACAGCTTGTTCCAACTCCTCACTGTGCATACCGCCATGCTGGCAATATTTAACCAATTCGGGTTTAAATTCGATATGATATTTTGCCAGTGCAGCTTGATAACCTTTTAACCGTTCTCGCGTAATCGAAAGATTTTCAGAGTTAGTTAAGTGCGCTACTGTTCTTTTCCCCGATAGAATAAGGTGTTCCGTAGCATCAAAAGCACCTTTAAAGTTATTAGCGATCACTTTATGGGTTGCAAAATCTTCAGGCACCCGGTCAAAGAAAACGATGGGCAGGCCTTTCGCGTACAAGTCGCGTAGATAATTAATGTCCTGCGTTTCGGATGAAAGCGCAATCAGAAGGCCATCTATTGAACGAGATGCCAAATGCTCTACATTGAGTTTTTCCTGCTTATACGATTCGTGTGTTTGAGATATAATGACATGGTAACCGCGGTCATAGGCAATTGATTCGATGCCATTAATTACCTGCGAAAAAAAGTTGTTCGCAATTTCGCTTACAATAATCCCGATAGAATAACTTCTTCTTTCCTTTAAACTGCGGGCAATTGGGTTTGCACGGTAATTTACCTTTTCCGCATAAGCTAAAACAAGCTTTTTCGTTTCTTCGCTAATCTCATAACGATCCCTCAAAGCTCTTGAAACAGTCGAAGTAGATAGTCCGAGCGCTTTGGCAATGTCTTTTATGGTAGAAGTTTCAAATCTCATTTTCTGGTAATGCGTACAAGTTACAAAAAAATATCTTTTAAGGTTGCTCCAAGCCGCCTATTAATAAGCGTTAAAACAACGTTTTTGGGAACGTTTGCACAGTTTTTTGCCTAAAATCAGCTACAATCAATTTTAAGTTTGTAAAATTGTTATACCAATCTAACCAAATATAAACCCATAATAATCTTTAGGAATAGAATTAAATTCTACGTGCGAGCGATTGCGCAATTTTTAAAAACCAAATATTTTATTTAATCCCATAATTATGAGCAGAGTTTTACTCGTTTTTTCATTTCTATCTTTTTTTGGATTTTCCGTAGCGCTGGCACAAACCAGGCAGTTAACCGGAACGGTAAAAGATAAGGCTGATGGACAAGCCCTCGTTGGTGTAAGTGTCACCGTTAAGGATTCCAAAACCGGTGCCAGTACGGATGCAAAAGGTATGTTCAAAGTTACTGTCCCTCAAAATGGTGGCGTGGTTACCTTTACTTATATTGGCTATAAAACCAGAACCATCACCCTTACTGATCAAACCAAACTGGATGTTTCGTTAGAAGAAGATGCCAATACCTTACAGGAAGTTACCGTAAATATTGGTTATGGTGTAGTTCGTAAAAAGGATCTAACCGGTGCAGTATCATCAGTTGGTGCGGATGTGATAGCTGCAGCGCCAGTATCATCAGCATTAGAGGCCATTCAAGGTCGTGTGGCTGGGATCAACATTGCTTCTACCGAAGGATCTCCAGATGCAGATTTAGTGGTTCGCGTTCGCGGCGGCGGTTCCATCACTGGCGATAACTCGCCTTTATATATCGTTGATGGCTTCCCGGTGGCCTCTATAGCCGATATTGCGCCACAGGATATTGAAACCATCGATGTATTAAAAGATGCTTCTTCAACCGCTATTTATGGTTCACGTGGTGCAAATGGTGTGATTTTGGTCACCACCAAAAACAGCAAAGATGGTAAAACATCCGTAAGCTATAATGTATTTACCGGTGTTAAGCAACTGGCAAATAAGCTTGATGTATTAACCCCTTTGGATTACGTAACCTGGCAATATGAAAGGGCGCTTTTAGATAAAACCCCAAATGATTATACGCAGTATTTTGGCAATTTCCAAGACATTGATTTGTATCGAAATGTGCCTGCGAATGATTGGCAGGAAATTATTTTCGGTCGTACCGGAACTACTTTTAACCAGAATCTAAACATCAGCGGCGGCGGCGATAAAACTAAATACAGCCTGAGCCATAGCTTTGTGAAAGATAAGGCAATTATGCAGCTTTCAGAATTTGAAAGACAAAACATCAACTTCAAACTCAACCATAAATTATATAAAGGGCTTACACTTGATTTTGGTTTGAGGTACGCAGATACAAAGACCAAAGGTGGCGGTGCTAACGAACAGAATGAAGTTTCTTCAGCCGATTCACGCTTAAAAAACGCGATGTTATATCCATCTTTTCCGGTGCCGGGTTTAACTACTACAACAGAAACTGATGATGAGTTTAACCTTTACAATCCATTGATCTCCATTTCGGATAACGATCAATATGTTCACCGCAAAACATACAATATCAATGGCGCAATCAGTTACGACATCATTGAGAATTTAAGGTTACGCTCAGAAGTTGGTTATGATGGCTTTAGAAATGATATGGATCGTTTTTATGGTACAACAACTTATTACGTGAGAAATGTGCCTTCTGCTGAAAATCAAAATCTTCCGGCTTTAATTTTAACCAATACCAATAGAAACAGCATCAGAAATACCAATACCCTGAATTACAATTTCAGTAAGGTTTTGGGTAAAGATCATAATTTAAATGTGTTGTTGGGGCAGGAATTTATTAAAACAGAGCTCGGCGTATTAACCAACGTGGTTCATGGTTTTCCTAAATCATTTGGTTTTCAGGATGCCCGGGTGTTAACCACGCAGGGAAAAGCCAATTCAATTGATAACAACTTTTCTCCTGATGACAAACTACTTTCATTTTTTGGAAGAGCGAATTACGATTTCATGGGCAAATATTTATTGAGCGCTACCTTCAGGGCAGATGGTTCATCGAAATTTTCTCCCGAAAATCAGTGGGGTTACTTCCCGTCTGTTTCCGGAGCATGGAGAATCTCACAGGAAGATTTTATGAAAGGAACCAAATCATGGTTAACCGACTTAAAATTGCGGGCTAGTTATGGTACAGCAGGTAACAACAATATTCCTCCGGGACAAATGAACCAAACTTTCCAAAACTCGGTTACCACCTGGGTTAATGGTTTCAACAACTATTGGGCTGCTTCAAAAACAATGGCTAACCCTGATTTGAAATGGGAAACTACCGTAACTAAAAATGTTGGATTGGATTTTTCATTATTCAACTCAAAAGTTACAGGTACTGTTGATGCTTACCTGAACAGAACGAAAGATTTGTTATTACAATTCCCAGTGGCGGGAACAGGTTATGATTTTCAATACCGCAACATTGGTGAAACCCAAAACAAAGGTTTGGAATTCTCCCTAAACTGGAATGCGATTAGAAAAACCAATTTCGATTTAAGTTTCAGTGCCAACATCAATTTTAACAGGAACAAAGTTGTATCACTTGGTTCGATCAAAAATATCAACGGCCAGTCTGGCTGGGCATCTACTGAGATTGGTGTAGATTATTTAGTTGAAGAAGGCGCCTCAGTTGGCAGAATTTATGGTTACCGCAATGCGGGAAGATATGAAGTTTCTGATTTTTCAGGATATAACGCCACAACCGGCACCTGGACATTGAAACCAGGCATTGTTGATGCCACTTCATTTATCGGCGCACTTCGTCCGGGATCGATGAAAATAGAAGATCTTTCAGGCGATGGCAAAATTGATTTATCAGATCGTACGGTTATTGGAAATGCGAATCCACTTAACACAGGTGGTTTCTCGGTTAACTCCCGTATCTATGGTTTTGATATTGGTGCCTATTTCAACTGGAGTTACGGAAATGATATCTATAATGCCAATAAAATCGAATATACATCAACCAGTAAATACAGTTCGCGAAATATGATTTCTACCATGGCAAGCGGAAGTCGCTGGAATAACCTTCGCCCTGATGGAACAATTAGCAACGATCCGGCAGAGTTGACCGCGATGAATGCAAATACCACATTATGGTCGCCATACATGAGAACCTTTGTGCTTAGCGATTGGGCAGTTGAAGATGGTTCGTTTTTACGCTTATCAACCTTAACATTAGGTTATACCTTACCATTAAAAATTTCGGAAAAGCTGAAAATGAAAAAACTAAGGGTTTATGCTTCCGCTTACAATTTATGGTTATTAACCAATTATACAGGATTTGATCCGGAGGTTTCGACCAGAAGAAGAACAAATTTAACGCCAGGTGTAGATTACTCTGCTTATCCGAAAAGCAAATCGTTCGTATTTGGATTGAATGTTAATTTCTAATTATTAAGAAGATGAAAAAGATTATATACATCCTGTTCATGGTTGCAGGGATTACAACTTTAAACAGCTGTAAAAAAGCATTGGATGCGCCAACAAAATCGTCGTTAGATGAATCGGTTATTTTTGCCACTCCGGGTTTGGCAGAAGGGGCCGTTGCCGGAATTATTCAGTCGTTTGGTGAAACCAACTCCTATCGTGGTCGTTTCCTTGTTTTTTATGGGATAAACAATGATACTGAAGTAAACAATGCATTAAAAGCTACATCAGATGATAAATCAAGGTTATCGAATTACAATGCCAATGTGAACAACGGGCAAATGAATACCGATAATAATGCATGGGCGAAATTTTATGAAGGTATTGAGCGGGCAAATTTGGCCATCAGAGGGATTAGAACCTATGGCAAAATTGAAAGCAGTCCGCAAATGGCACAAATTTTAGGTGAAATTTTAACACTTCGTGCCGTTTTGTATAATGATTTAATTAAAGGTTGGGGTGATGTGCCTGCCCGTTTCGAGCCAATTACAACTGCAACAACTTATTTAGCCAGAAACGACAGAGATATCATTTACAAACAACTTTTAAAAGATTTGGATGAGGCTGCAGGTTATTTGCCATGGCCAAACGATAACGCCACAACAGCCAAAGTAGAGCGGGTAAGTAAGGCTTTTGCCAAAGGATTAAGAGCTCGTTTGGCATTGGCCGCGGGTGGATATGCTCAACGCTTAGACGGAACAGTTCGTTTAAGCTCGGATGCAGATTTATCAAAAGACAAAATGTATGCCATTGCCAAAAAAGAATGTGTAGATATCATTAACAGTGGCAAACTGCGCTTGCTTGGTTTCGAGGAAGTGTTCAGAAAGTTAAACGAAGAAGCAGGTGCTGCAGGTTTAGAATCTATCTGGGAAATTCCTTTTAGCGAAGGAAGAGGCCGCGTGATTTTCGATTTAGGTGTAAAACATTTAAAAACCGATAAATATACCGGGCAAAATAAAGGTGGTACAAACGGACCCAACCCAATTATGCTTTATGAATACGAAACTGGCGATGTAAGGAGAGATGTTACCGTTGTTCCATACGAGTGGGATGGTGGAACCGGTGATACGGGCGGCTATCAGGTACCTTCGAGTTTAGGTCGTTTGTATTTCGGTAAATACCGTTACGAATGGATGAAAAGAAGGGTGACCTCTACAAATGATGATGGATTAAACTGGATGTACATGCGTTATGCTGATGTAGTTTTAATGGCTGCCGAAGCCATCAACGAACTGGACGGTCCTGCTGCAGCGGCACCTTATTTAAAAATGATCCGTGATCGTGCTTTCCCGGGCAACGCAGCCAAAGTAACCACATTTATGGCTGCTGCAACAGCATCTAAGCAAGCTTTCTTTGATGCTATTGTAAATGAAAGAGCCCTGGAATTTACTGGCGAGATGTTAAGAAAGGGTGATTTAATCCGATGGAATTTATTAAACACCAAAATTGCGGAGGCTAAAACTAAATTACAGCAATTGGAAAACAGACAAGGCAAGTATGCTGCGTTACCGTTGAAAATTTATTACAAAACGGCTGCAAATGGCGAAACTGTAGAAATTTATGGCTTGAATTATGGCGATACTGATGCACAGGGAGCTGCTTTGGGTTATACTTCAAATAAAACCTGGTCGCTTGCTGCTTCAGGCGATGCCTCAACATATTGGGATGCTTTAGCCGTTAAAGACCCGAATGCACAGCAAGTTTGGCCAATCTGGCAAGTTTTCCTCGACTCATCAAACGGTCTGTTAAATAATAAAAACCTGAATCTATAATGAATTGCGCTATGAATAGAAATAATCTATATACCTTATTTTTCTGCCTGATAACTGTAATTGGTTTTTCTAGCTGTAAGGATAACATTACTGAAGAGATTACGAAGCTGCAGGTTGACAGGGCATTTTCGCCAACAGGCTTAACTGCAACTGTTGTTGATAAAACAGGAATCCGATTAGCTTGGAAAGCGGTAAACAATGCCAAAACCTACACCGTTGAGGTTTTTGAAACGCCTGACTTTTCAGGTACACCTGTAAAAACCGTAAACGACATCACTTTCTTGCAGGTGCCTTATACCGTTGCTGGCCTTGCTGGCGATACGCAATATGCGATTCGGGTTAAAGCAATAGGCGAAGGCGTTACAGATTCAAAATATGTTACCGCCACGGCAAAAACTGATGCCGAACAAATTTTCCAGACGGTGAATACGGCAAAACTAACAGCAACTTCAGCGGTGCTAAACTGGCCTGCCGGACAAGCGGCGTCTACCATTACTTTAATGCCTGGCAATATTACCCGCAATGTTACCGCTGCAGAAGTAGCAGCAGGTGAGGCGGTAATTACAGGTTTAACCGGAGAAACTTCCTACACAGCAAAATTACTGAATGGCACAAAAGTTCGTGGATCAATTACTTTTACAACTTTACTTGATCTGGGTGGTGCCATTGCGGTAACCCCGGCAGATAACCTGGCAACCTTAATTGCCAATGCAAATGCCGGTGATGTTTTTGCACTTTTCCCGGGTACTTACACTGTAAATGCTGATGTGTTGGTTTCTAAATCTATTTCGATAAAAGGTGCCAGACCAACAGATAAGCCAATTGTGAAAGGGATGATTTTCAGAATGAAATCGAATGCCGGCTTATCATTAAAAGATCTAGATATTGATGGTACAGGCGCTTTAAACGGTAACCAAACAATTATTTATGATGATGCCTTAGATGCTGCCTACGGAAACCTATCTGTAGAAAATTGTAACATCAGAAACTACACCAAAGGTTTTATTTATGTAAATGTGAAAGCATTAATCGAATCGGTATCCATCAAAGGTAACCTCATCAGCAATATTGAATGTAACGGTGGTGATTTTATTGATTTTAGGGCAGGACTAGCGAAAACGCTTAACTTCTCTAACAACACGGTTTACAATTCGGTTATTGCAAGAGATTTTTTCCGGATGGATCCAGCAGGCTCTACCAACTTCCCGGCATTTACATCGGTAATTACGGTAGCAACCAATACACTAAATGGTGTAACTAATGGTGCGGCCAACAGATTGTTTTATGTGCGTTTAGCTAAACATGAAATTTATTTTTCAAAAAACATCGTAGCCAATTCTGGTGGAATATTGACTAACCAAGCCTCAACGATCATTGTACCGGCAAACTTTACAGGCAATAATTATTTTAATTCAGCAACATATATGTCTGGAAGTGCTACGGCAGGTGCAAAGTATGATACAGGTACTTTCACAACATTAAATCCTGGTTTTACAAATGTAGCTGCAGGTAATTTTACCATTAGCCAGTCAGATTTGAGAACAAATGGAATCGGCGATCCCCGTTGGAGAAATTAATCCCGTTATTTTCGGAAGGGCAGATTTTTATCTGCCCTTTTTTATTGAAATTTAGATTGTAGGTTTTAAATTTATAAAATGATCCTATCCCACCCAATTAAGTATGCAGCTTTAGTTTTATTGCTATTATTAGTTAGCAAGGTCAACGCTCAGGATCCTAAATATCCTTCAGAGATTACGGTGTCGCAACAGGGAAATGGAAATTACAAAACCATTCAGGAGGCCATCAATTCAATCAGAGATTTGGGTGAAAAAGAAGTGACCATCAATATAAAAAATGGGATTTACCGGGAGAAAATTATCATTCCTTCCTGGAAAACAAAAGTAAAACTGATTGGCGAGAGTAAAGACCACACCATCATTACCAATAATGATTTTTCCGGAAAGGTTATTGTTAGCGGATTAGATGCGTTTGGCCTGCCAAAAATGTCTACCTACACTTCTTATACGGTATTAATTCAGGGCAATGATGTTACGCTTGAAAATTTAAGCATTGTAAACTCAGCAGGGCGGGTTGGGCAGGCAGTGGCCTTACACGTAGAGGGCGATCGTTTTGTGGCAAAGCATTGCAGTATCCTCGGAAACCAGGATACACTTTATGCCGCCACAGCAAACAGCCGACAGTTTTACCAGGATTGTTCCATTGAGGGAACAACAGATTTTATCTTTGGCAAGGCTACAGCGGTATTCCAAAACTGCATCATTAAAAACCTGAGCGATTCTTATATAACCGCTGCTTCCACCTCGAAAAATCAGCCATATGGCTTCGTTTTTTTAAACTGTAAAATTGTTGCAGACAGCGCTGTAAAAAGGGCCTATCTCGGCCGACCCTGGCGGCCTTATGCAAAAACTGTTTTTATAAACTGCGATTTAGGAAAGCATATTGTTCCCGAAGGATGGAATCCATGGAAAGGCGACAAAATGTTTCCTGACAAAGAAAAAACTGCTTTTTACGCTGAATTTAAGAGTTCCGGGCAGGGTGCTTCTCCGAAAACCCGACTATCGTGGACGAAACAGTTATCGGAAAAAGAAGCAAAAATCTACACACTGAAAAATATACTGAGTGGAACCGATCAATGGAACCCATTAAAAAGCAACTAATATGAAATTTAAACTTTGCCTTGTTTTATTGTTTGGTACAGCGATATTTAGCGCCTTTACTTTATCGCGAAAACAAACTACACTTTACATCATTGGAGATTCAACTGCGGCCAATAAATCTGAAAAGGCCTACCCGGAAACAGGCTGGGGAATGGCGCTTCAAGCTTTTTTTAAGGATGAAGTAAAAGTAGATAATCGTGCTTTGAATGGCAGAAGTACAAAATCTTTCCGGGCTGAAAATCGTTGGCAGCCCATACTTGACCAGCTAAAAGCTGGTGATTATGTTTTTATAGAGTTTGGCCACAACGATGAAAAGGTTGATAAACCAACGGTGGGTGTTACCCTGGACGATTTTAAAATTAACCTGGTTAACTATGTAAACGAAACCCGAAGTAAAAAGGCCATACCGGTTTTGCTCACGCCCATCTCGAGAAGAAGTTTCAAAAACGGGGTATTAGTTGATTCTCATGGTGGTTATCCGGCAGTAACCCGAAAAGTTGCAGATTCTTTGAAAGTTCCGTTAATCGATATGCTGTTGAAAACCGAAAACCTGCTTAATCGTTTAGGCGATCAAGGCTCCGTTAAATTGTTCCTTCATGTTGATTCCGGTCATGTAAATTATCCTAAAGGAAAGAAAGATGATACGCATTTAAGCCCCGATGGCGCTAAAGAAATTGCAGGCCTCGCAGTGCAAGGGATGAGAGAAAGCAAATTAGGTTTAGCGAAGCATTTGAAATAAAGACCACGGTATCTTTGGGAGTTCGATGGCTTGAACCGAATTTCACCGAGGATAATGCAAAGCAAAAAGCCACAAATTCGCAGTTTTAATCTGCAAATTTGTGGCTTTATTTATTAGTACACCTTCTAGAAAATATACTTCGTACTTAAGAAATTGGAATCATTTCCATTCACAATTTCATTTAATAACTTCTTGTTGTCATCTGTAAATTTAGTAGCCACTAACGAACGGATGGAGAACGAACGTAAGGCATCTACCACAGAAAGTGTTCCTTCGGCACTATCTTTACGGCCTGTGAAAGGGAATACATCCGGCCCACGTTGGCATTGGCAATTGATATTTACGCGACTCACCTGATTCACCAAAGGATCAATCAATGATGAAATTACCGCAGCGTTGTTGCTGAAAATACTCACCTGCTGGCCATGAGGAGAACCGATGAGATATTCGATTGGCTCTTCCAAATCATCGAAAGGCACTACCGGAACAATCGGACCAAATTGCTCTTCACGATATAATTTCATGTTGCTGTTTACAGGGTAAACAATAGCTGGGTACACAAAAGTTTCGAAAGTTTGTCCACCGTTTTTATTTACCACCTTTGCACCATGAGCAATAGCATCGTCGATACAATCTTTCAGATATTCAGGTTTATTTAATTCTGGCAGCGGAGTGAGGTTTACACCTTTTTCCCATGGCATACCGAATTTTAATTTTTCTACTTCGGCAGATAAACGTTTTAAAAATTCCTGCGCCAAGCTGCGGTGTACATAAACAATTTTCAACGCTGTACAACGCTGTCCGTTAAATGAAAGTGAGCCCAAAACAGTTTCCGAAACGGCTAAATCCAAATCAGCATCTTTAGTAATGATGGCTGCATTTTTAGCATCTAAGCCTAAAATTGCTCGTAAGCGATTTACTTTTGGATGCAGTTTCTTTAACTCATTGGCTACTTTACTTGAGCCAATTAACGTCAACACATTAATCTTTCCAGATTTCATCAAGCCCGGAACAATGGTATTTCCACGGCCGTAAATTGTATTTACAACGCCTTTTGGAAAGCTGGAACGGAAAGCTTCCAATAACGGATAATGCAATAACGTACCATGTTTAGGTGGTTTGAATAAAAGCGTGTTGCCCATAATCAAAGCAGGAATCAAGGTGGTAAAAGTTTCATTCAAAGGATAATTAAAAGGACCCATACACAACACCACACCAAGTGGAGAGCGGCGAACCTGCGCCACAATTCCCTGCTCAATTTCAAAACGTGAGGATTGTCTGTCGATATCTTTCAAGGCATCAATCGTAGCATAAATGTATTCTACCGTACGGTCGAATTCCTTTATTGAATCAGCATAAGATTTACCAATTTCCCACATAATTAACTTGGCAACAATTTCTTTTTGCTCAAGCATTTTGTGCGTGAAATTTTCTACGCAGGTAATGCGGTCTGCCACGCTCATGGTTGGCCATTGCCCACGACCATTGTCGTAAGCAGCTACAGCTGCATCCAATGCTTCAGTTGATTCCTTCTCGGTACATACCGGAAAACTACCAATCCGTTTGCGTTTATAGCCTTCAGGCGTTTTCACGCAAACCGGAGAAAAGACCTCATTGAAAGGCCCGGTCCATGTTTTCATTTCTCCATTGGAGAGAAACTCTTTTTGATTGATTTCTTCTTTGAGCCGAAATTCCTCCGGAATCTGGCTTTCTTCAACGAAAATACTTTCGAGATTTAAAGTTGTGCTCAATTTGGTTGGTTATTAGGTTTATAATTGTGTTAATCCATAGTTTAACTATAGATTTATTTTAAGGCTGAAGATTCGTAGCCAGTTTAGCCCGGATCTTCAGTTATTTTTTAAGCGAGTTCTATTACTTTATATTTTGGTACCAGTGTTTTCATTACCGTCCACCCGATAAGGTAGCATACCGCACAGATTGAAAAGATGATGAAATAACCAGCTTCTTCTCCCTTGAAACCCATAAAAACGATTTCATTTTTGCCGGTGTAATCAAATAGTAAACCTGAGCCTTTATTGATGATGAATGAACCAATACCGCCAGCCATACCGCCAATACCAGTGATGGTTGCAATTGCTTTTTTAGGAAACATATCGCCAACGGTAGAAAAAATATTGGCCGACCAAGCCTGGTGTGCTGCACCTGCGATACCGATGATGATCACGGGAATCCAATAAGTAATGTGACCAAGTGGCTGCGCTGCTAACGCTAAAAGCGGGAAAAATGCAAAAATTAGCATCGCTCTCATTCTACCTTCGTAAGGATTCATTCCTTTTTTATCTACGAAATAGGTTGGCAACCAACCACCGATGATTGAAAGCAAGGTGATCATGTAAAGTACAAACAATGGCAAGGCGCTTTGGGTAGAATCCATCCCGTAAACAGATTTTAAGTAAGCCGGCGTCCAGAATAAAAAGAACCACCAAACACCATCCGTCATAAACTTACCGAAGGCGAAAGCCCAGGTTTGTTTGTATTTAAAGCAATCAATAAAAGATACTTTTTCTTTGGTTTCCTCCACGTAATCGGCCATTTTCCTGTCGTTGATTACATCCTGCTGAATGTAGGCCAATTCTTCCGGACTAACCCTTTTGTGCAATTCAGGTTTGTTGTAAACAAAAACCCAAAGGCCCATCCAAACAAAACCTAAAGCACCAATAATGATGAAAGCCATTTCCCAGCCGTAAGCCTTAGCAATGAAAGGGATTGTAATTGGAGCGGCTAATGCCCCAACGGTTGCACCTGCATTGAAAATACTGGTGGCAAATGCCCTGTCTTTTTTAGGGAAATATTCTGCTGTGGCTTTAATGGCCGCAGGAAAATTCCCGGCCTCTCCAACAGCTAACACAAACCTGGCGAAGATGAATAATGTTACACTTACTGATACCACCATTCCGGTATCGTTGATTTTTTCGATCACATCTTTTGCGCCTTCAAAACCTACAAACCAGTCTCCACTGATAATTCCAGCAGTTGCAATGCCGCAAAATGCGTGTAAACATGCCCCGACCGACCATACACCAATCGCCCATAAAAAGCCTTTTTTGGTGTCTAACTTATCAACTAAACGGCCAGCAAAAAGCATGGATACGGCATAGAAAATGGAGAATAATGCTGTGATATTTCCATAATCGTTATTATCCCAGTGAAATTCCGGTTTAATAAAATCTGTCCATGTTAACGAAAGTACCTGTCGATCTAAGTAATTTATGGTGGTAGCAAGAAACAGGAGTAAACATATCGTCCATCTGTAATTGCCTACTTTAGGTTGGTTCATTTTGGTTAGGTGTATTAGGTTATTTACTTTGCTTTATTAACTCAAGCGCTAGTTTTGTATTTTCGGCCAATTCATCGTAAAGACCTTTTGTCATTACATCTTTGCTGATTAATTTGCTGCCCATACCAACAGCACAAACGCCGGCTTTAAACCAGGTTTTCAGGTTATCCAGATTAATTTCTACCCCACCTGTTGGCATAAATAACTGCCCGGCAAAAAGATCTTTAATCGATGAAATGAACTCCGGACCTAAAATGTTAGCCGGGAAAATTTTGATTAACATCGCTTTGTGCTCCTGAGCAATGCTGATTTCCGTTGGTGTCATGCAACCCGGAATCCAAAGCATTCCAATTTTATTTGCAATTTCAGCAACTTCAGGGTTTACAATTGGTGCTACGATGAAATCGGTTCCTGCCTCGATAAATGCATTCGCATCAGCAGCTGTTTTAATCGTTCCAATTCCTAAATAAAGATCAGGCATTTCGGCATCGCGGATTTCCTTTAACTTTTTAAAGTTTGGCAAAGCCGATTTCCCACGGTTGGTATATTCAAAAACGCGAACGCCGGAATTGTACAAAGTGCGTAATATTTCAATACTTCCAGCTTCACTATCCTGATAGAAAAGTGGAAGCATTCCTTGCTCTAAAATGGCATCTAAAATCTTGTGCTGGTTACTTATCATGGCGTATAATTCTTTTTTCTATGTCTGCTACGGTGCTGGTTGTCGCATCGCTTGCTATGTATAATTTATCGTAGGCAGCTGCAGTTGCGAAGTTTAATGTTTCATCAACGGGTAAGTGGTTGTAAAAACCATAAATCAAACCAGCCATGAAACAATCGCCACTGCCCACTTTATCTAAAATTTCTTCTGAAACATATTCTTCAGATACGGTGAGCTTATCTTCCGTGTAAATTGCGGTGTAATACCTGATGCCTTTTCCATGATCAAAACGGAAAGTATTGGCTACAGCCTTACATGCCGGAAACAAACTTAATATTTCTTTAGCCGTATCCGTTGCCTGTTGCAGTAACGTTTCCTTTGCATAACCTTCGGTAGGTAACAAATCTTCGTGAAGTGCCGTACCCAACATTTTATTGGCTGCCCATACATTTCCCATAATCAAGGTGCAATATTTGGCCAGTTCTGGTAAAATATCAATTGGATCTTTACCATACTTCCAGAGTTTAGCACGATAATTTAAATCCAATGATATCGTAATATTCCGCTCGCTGGCTGCTTTTAAAGCTTCCAGGCACACATCGGCAATGGATTGGTTAATGGCAGGACAAATGGCACTAAAATGGAACCAGGTTACACCATCAAAAACTTCGTCCCAGTTAATCTGGCCAACCTTTAAATCAGCATAAGAAGAATTTGCCCTGTCGTAAATTACGCCGGCATTTTTTAAATCTTTTCCTTTCGGGAGATAATATAAACCCAAACGATCGCCATCAAAAACCATTGGCGAGGTATCGATATTGCGAACCTTTAAGTAATCTTCAATTTCCCGGGTTACAGAATTATCAGGCATGGCCGAAAGATAAGCTGATGGAACGTTCCAAAGTGCCAAAGCTGTAGCCACATTTAGCTCAGCTCCACCTACATAAAACGGCAGTTTACTTTCCTTTAGCCATTGCCCATCCATATCCGGACAGATACGCAACAGGATTTCTCCAAAACTTAAAACTTTTTCTCCTTTTTTTGCTAAGGATAATATTTGGTCACTCATTTTTGTGTTTGATCGGTTTTGCTTTGATGCGTGTTTCCACGAACCATGTATTATTGCGGTTCGTGATGACACGAACCAGGGCAATAACTAAAATGTAAAGTAATTTTTTGCGTTAAAATACGAAATATCCTGCACTATCTTACCTACCCATTCGATATCATTTGGCAATTCGCCATTCTCAACATCTTCGCCAAACAGGTTACAAACGATCCTTCTGAAATATTCATGGCGAGGGAAAGACAAGAAGCTGCGTGAATCTGTAAGCATACCAACCAGACGGCTCAAAAGCCCCATGTTTGATAATGCGTTTAACTGTTTGATCATGCCATCTTTCTGATCTAAAAACCACCAGGCAGAACCAAACTGAACTTTGCCAGCAACAGATCCATCATTGAAGTTACCGATCATCGTGGCGATTAATTCATTATCTGCCGGATTTAAGTTGTAGATAATGGTTTTCGCCAATTTATCCTGGTTATCCAGGCAGTTTAAAAATTTAGAAAGCATTCTGGCCTGACTAAAATCCCCGATAGAATCCCATCCTGTATCTGGACCTAACTGGCGCAACATACGGGCATTGTTGTTACGCAAGGCACCTAAATGATACTGTTGCACCCAACCTTTTTCGTGATCCCACTCGGCAAAATAAATCAGCATGGCTGATTTGAATTTCAGGTTTTCTTCGTAAGAGATATCTTGTTTGCTACGGATTTTATCAAAGATCGAGCTGATTTCTTCGTCAGTATAATCTTCAGCATAAATTTGCTCCAAACCGTGATCGGAAACCGAACAACCGTTTTCAGCAAAATAATCATGGCGGCTTTTCAATGCGGAAATATAATCCTGAAAATTGGAAATGGATGTATTTACAACACCTTCCAATTTATCGATGTATTCATTCAAGCCAGCAACATCATCGCTGTTCATCGCCTTATCCGGACGGAAAGCAGGCAACATTTTTAAAGCCACACCTTCTGCCGCCAGTTGCTGATGAAAGTTTAAACTATCTAACGGATCATCAGTAGTACAAACAGCTTCCACATTCATTTTAGCCAACAATCCACGAACGGAATATTCTGGCGTTTGCAATTTAGCCGAACATTCATCATAAATTTTACGGGCGGTTTTGCCAGATAAAATATCAGTAATGCCGAAATATCTTTGCAATTCTAAATGTGTCCAGTGGTATAAAGGATTGCGTAGTGTGTATGGAACAGTTTCAGCCCATTTCTCAAATTTTTCAAAATCAGAAGCATCGCCGGTAATATATTTTTCATCTACGCCGTTGGCACGCATGGCTCTCCATTTGTAGTGATCGCCCGCCAGCCAAACCTGGGTAATGTTCTCAAATTGCTTGTCATTTGCAATTTGCTCAGGGATTAAGTGATTGTGATAATCGATAATGGGTAAGGATTTTGCAAAATCATGGTAAAGCTTTTCAGCAGTTTCGTTTTGCAAAAGGAAATTTTCGTCTAAAAAAGGTTTCATTCTTTTGAGATTTGAGACATTAAACTGGCGATTGAGTGTTTCAAATCGCCAGTCTTTTATATCTTATTTTTAGATGTGGTTTGTGAAGACACAGCCCACAGATTTTTGTTTTAATTGTACTGTCGTCATTGCGAGAAACTAAGCAATCTCATTCAGTAATAAAGATAACTTCGTCGTACCTCCTCGCAATGACGGTTTGTGAAATTTGGACTTTCGACTCTAGACTTCGGACTCCTGACTCCCAGCTAAAGACTCACGCCTCTTTTCCATGGAATAAAATCATCCTGATTAAGCAAAACTGCTTTTGGAATCACTTCGCCGCTTGCCGCTTTGATGCAATACTCCAAAATATCTTCGCCCATTTGTTCGATGGTTTTTTCGCCTTCAATTACCGGTCCGCAGTTGATGTCGATGATATCGCTCATGCGTTTGGTTAAAGCATTGTTCGTTGATACCTTAATCGTCGGACAAACCGGGTTTCCGGTTGGTGTACCTAATCCAGTGGTAAACAGAATTAAAGTAGCTCCTGAAGCCGCCTTACCTGTAGTGGCTTCCACATCGTTGCCTGGCGTACAAACCAAATTCAACCCTGGTTTTGTAGCTGGTTCTGTATAGTCTAAAACATCTTCAACAGGCGATGTTCCGCCTTTTTTAGCTGCTCCGGTACTTTTAATGGCATCTGTAATTAAACCATCTTTAATATTTCCCGGCGATGGATTCATGAAAAATCCAGAGCCTACATTTTCGGCAGCCTGGTTATAAGCCGTCATTAACTGAATAAACTTACGGGCCGCAGTTTCATCTTTTGTACGGTCGATTAATTGTTGTTCAGCACCACAAAGTTCAGGGAACTCTGCTAAAAGAACAGTTCCACCTAAAGCCACCAATAAATCAGAAGTATAACCCACTGCCGGGTTTGCGCTGATGCCGCTGAAGCCATCGCTACCACCGCATTTTACGCCTAATACCAACTTGCTTATCGGTGCAGGTTGACGCTCAATTTTATTAATCTCTGTTAAGCCAATAAAGGTTTTCCGGATGGCCTCTTTAACCAATTGCTCTTCGCTTTGCGATTGTTGCTGCTCGAAAATAAATAAAGGTTTATCGAAGTTGGGAGAACGTTGTTTTAAGTCATCCACAAAATCTTTAACCTGCAAATTCTGGCAACCCAAACTTAAAACAGTAACTCCGGCCACATTCGGGTGATCGGCATAAGCAGCTAAAAGTTTGCTTAACACCGCTGCATCCTGACGGGTTCCGCCACATCCGCCCTGGTGGTTTAGGAATTTAATGCCATCAACATTTTTGAAAACACGGTTTGCCACCGGGTTTGCCAGTCCGATTGAGCTTGGATCAGCTTCTTCTAATGTTTCACCGTTTTTATAAGCCTCTACCAACTGTTGGGCATAAGATTTATATTTATCGGTTACCGCATACCCCAGTTCATTGTGCAAGGCTTCGCGGATCACATCTAAATTGCGGTTTTCGCAAAAAACGGTTGGAATAAATAACCAGTAATTTGCTGTGCCTACACGACCATCGTTACGGATATATCCATTGAAAGTTCTGCCTTCAAATTTCGATACATCAGGTGCATGCCACTCGTAATGGTACGGACGGAATTCATAAGGATCTGAAGCATGTTTGGTGTTTTCAGTATCCATTAATCCGCCTTTTAGGATAAAGTGTTGTGCCTTTCCTACCAAAACCCCATACATAATGATATGGTCGCCGGCATTCATGTCTTGCATAAAAAACTTATGCTTAGCCTGAATGTCGTCTTGTAAAGTATATTCATGACCATCGTGAATAATCGTTTCGCCTTTTGCCAGGTTTTGCAGGGCAACAAGCACGTTATCGTTCGGATGGATTTTTAAAATTCTAGTAACCATTTTAATTTGTTCTTTCTTCTGTATGCAAGTTACTTAAAGTTTCCTTTGCACCTTTATTTTGTAATAATTCAACATACGATTTAATCGCTGCGTTGAAACCAGGGTAGTTGTTTAAATTTTTATCCCACAAACGTCTATCGCCTAAAGTACTGTCTACTACCGTTTCAGGGTTCTGCCAGTAATGGTAAAGCACATCAGCAAACTCATCTTGCGCCGGGAAAGCTTTGCCATTTACATGGGAGATATATTGATCGCCTTCTTTCTTAACATTCATGAAAACGATGTAAGCGGCAACGCCTAAGGCAGTGAGTTGAGGAACTTCGTTTTTTAACGCGTAATATCTTCTGATTAAAGGCATGTTACGCATCTGCAATTTCTGCGTGTAGTTCAAAGTAATGGCATGCCATTGGTGCGCCAAAGATGGATTACTGAAACGATCGATTACGCTTTCGGCAAAAGCAACGGCTTCTTCTTTTGTAATGTCGCCACTTTCTACCACCGGCACAATTTCTTCTTTCATCAATTTTAACACATGATTGGAGAATTCTTTATCTGCCATGGCTTCTTTAACGGTATGGAAACCTGCTAAAATTGCCAACCCACAGCTAATGGTGTGTGTGCCGTTAAGCAAACGAAGTTTAAGCTCTTTGAATTTATCAATAGATGGAACAATGAAAACACCTTTATCGGCAGATGCGAAAGATAATACTTCTTTCACCTTTTCGCTGGCAGATTCAATGGCCCAAAGTCTGAAAGGTTCAGCCATGATCATCAATCCGTCGGTATAGCCTAATTCATTTTCAAGTGCTTTTTGTGAAGCTTCCGGAAGTCGCCCGGGAACAATTCTATCCACCAAGGTTTTGCAAAAATGATTAGCTGTTCTTAACCAGTTTTCGAAATCCCAGCCCAATTTGTTCTGAACGGCTAAATCTAAAACAATCTCTTTTAATTTATCAGCGTTATCGCTAATCAATTCTGTGGGTACGATTACCATTCCACTTTCTTCTGAACCATTGAAAGCTTTATATCTTTCGTGTAAGAAAGCCAGCAGTTTACCTGGAAAAGATTGCGGTGGTGTGTCTGTAATTTTATCTTCGCTTTTCACAATGCCTACTTCTGTGGTATTTGAAATAACTACTTTAAGTTCAGGCTGATGTGCGGCTTTTAAAATTTCAGCCCATTCTGAAGTTGCAGATAACACACGACTGATTGAAGAGTTGATCATGTTTTCTTCTACCTCAACGCCGTCTTCGATGCCTTTAACACTTAAAGTATACAAATTATCCTGATCAGCGAAATCATCAACGCCAGCTTTAGAAGTGGTTTTAACCACCACGATTCTGCCGTTGAAAATGCCCTGATGATTGGCTTTATCGATAAAATAATCAGGCAAACCGCGTAGTAAAACGCCAGTGCCAAACTGAATTACCTTTTCTGGTAACTCCAACATTTCAGCAGTTGGTTTAATTACCTTTTCTCCGCTGATGTTTTTTAAATTTTCTTTGTTTAAAAGCATGTTAGTGTTGTTTAACCACCAAGGCACCAAGGCACGAAGTGTGATTTAATTATTATTTACCGTTAGCAGCTAACCACTTTGGGTATTCTTTTTCTATAATTTTTTGTCCCCAGTTACCGTACCAGGCATAACCATTTCTTCTCTCCGGACTCAACTCTTCGAGTTTCGTTTTAATGCTGTTATCACGATCGCCAAATATTGGAACGTTTTTCTCCAAGTCGTAAAAACGAGCCCAGGCCATGCTGGTATTGTCGGCGATTAAGGATGCTGTTTTGCCTTTTTCTCTTTCGAAACGATAACCTGATATTTTATAGGTATCGAACCATTTTACAGCAGCAGCAATTGCTTTTTTTACTTCTGGCGTTGGATTTTTAACGTCCATCAGGAAGCGTAGAATTCCCGCTGATTCGCCTGTGGCTAAAGATGCAGGTTCGAATGCCCTCGCCTTTGCAGGCAACATCGAATCTTTATCATATTGTGCCGCCCAGATGGTTGGTTCACCTTTTTGCTTTACCTGCGTTTTTAAAATGCAGTCGATGCCCTTCGACACCGCTTTTTCTGCCTTTTTAATGTATTGCGGATTAACTACTTCAAAATCATTTTTTTGTGTCGCGATATCCTGAAGAATAGTCAGAACATTAATCATTGCATCATCATTGTAGGTGATTTCCGAACGATAGGAAGATTGATCAGGATAATATTGAGGCCAGCCACCATTTGCATATTGCGCTGCCAAAATATAGTCTAGACCTTTTTCTGCTGCCTTTAAGTAGGCTTTATTTTGTGTCTTTTTATAGGCTTTTACCAAATAAACTACCTCTCTACTGGTGGCCTTGTTATCAAAAGTGGCATGCAAATCTTTGGTTGCTTTAATCTTGGCAAGCAATTCTGGCGTTAAACTGGCGCCGTAATTTACCACGCTTTTGTCTTCCAGTTGCTTAGGCCAGCCACCATTTCCTAACTGATAAACCAGCATTTTTTCTGCAGTAGAATCTGTTGGCAGTTGGGCATAACAAGAAATCAGCAAGCTGCTGCAGGCAATAGTGAGTAATGTTTTAATTCTTATCATGTTTGTTAGGTCTTGTTATTGTAAAGCCAATATAAATTCTTTGAATTTGAGTCGGTGGAAATTTAAGTCAATAGCATAATTTTGGCTAAAGCCGATATCCAAATCTTTTAACAGGCAGCTAAAGCAGACTGCAATGAATTCAAGTATTTCTTTATATTGCCGTTGGTTTTAACCAACGGATTATTTTTATTTCTTTCCCGGAACCTGCTTAATCAGCCAGTTCACTAAATCATTTGTGGCTTTATAATTTTCCAGATCCTCCGGTAGTTTTCTGCCGTCGATATATTCATTGTAAAACCATGGATCGCCAACGGCGAAAACTGTTCCTTTACCGTATTTTGCTGTCGCGATAAGTACATCGCCGTTATCTGTTAAAGCGGAAACCGCAGGACTTTTAGCAACTATGGTCGATATCTCTTTGATGTAAACCTTTTTCGCTGTTTTAAAAATTGCGTTTCCTGCAGGGATTTTTACCGCTCCCTGCTCAAAGTTTGTTACCTGAACCTTGTTGCGGCTATCTTCATTAAATTTTATTCCGAACAGTTCTGGCAATACGTTGAATTTGGTGATCTCACAGTTGCCTACATCATTTAACAAAAGCACCAAAACACCACCAGCTTTAACCCATTCAGCAACTTGCTTGGCGTGGTCAGCATTCATGAAGTTCGGGTTAGCCGTTTCCTTTTGCGTATCCGGATCAACAATAATATAAATGTTGCTGCCTTTTAAATTTGCAGTAGTAGGCGCCGTTTTTAGCGTAGCTGTCTTTACGCCGGCATCGTTAAATACTTTTCCAAATAAAGAGAAGCCATTGTTATCATCTTCCTCCCATAAATAGTGGAAAGGAATTTTATCGCCCGCCGGGCCAGTCATGTATTCGTTGTTGAAGAAATTATCAACGGTAACCGTTAATCCTTTTCCTGGTTTCGGCAAAGCCGCAACTTCCATTTCGGCAGCTGCACAAATGAATGCGCCCATGCCTTTCGGATCGTTCGTAATTACTTTCTCACTGATGTAATACTCAAAACTTCCATCGCGGTAACGTGGTTTTCCACCAAGGCCAGAAACTGAAACTGTTTTGGTTAGGTTAATGCGTTCGTTACCCGCTTTTTCAACAAATTCTTTTTTCAAACCTGCATAACCTTTGTTCGCGGCAGCCATAAAAGATTGTGGCAACCAACCATTGCGAACGCCTTTTGCTAAACCATAAACAAACATGCTTGATGCTGAACTTTCCAGGTAATTTCCTTTTCGTGTGGGCATATCTAAAATATCCCACCAAACACCTGATTTTGCATCCTGATATTTTACTGTAGCCGTTGCCGTACGGTTTAAAATCGCTAACAACTCTTTATACTTTGGATGTTCTTTTGGGAAATTATCCAACACATCAACCAAAGCCATGATGTACCAGCCCATTGCTCTTCCCCAGAAATTCGGAGAAAGACCGGTTTTTTTATCTGCCCACTTTTCTTCCCTGCTTTCATCGTAGCCATGGTAAAGTAAACCGGTTTTTACATCACGGGCATTTTTTTCCATCCAGATAAACTGATTAGCGATATCGTCGAAATCAGCATCTTTTTTCATCAGCTTCGCGTATTCTGCATAAAAAGGCTGGCCCATGTATAATCCATCAAGCCACATTTGGTTAGGATAAATTTTCTTATGCCAAAAACCACCTTCTTTTGTACGTGGTTGCGTTTTAATCTGATTGTACAATTTATTAACTGCCAACAGATACTTCTGTTGACCCGTTACTTTATACAACAATAATAAAGCACGGCCATTTTTAATGTTATCGATATTAAAATCTTCTGATTTATAGGTAGCGATGTTTCCTTCCTTATCCAAATAAGCATCCATTGAACTCTGGATGTATTTGAAATATTTCCCATCACCGGTATTGCGCCAAACCGCTGCAGCACCCTCCAAAACTACACCCATGTCATAAGACCATCTTGGACCTTTTGGCCCTTTCAGAACGGTTGTATCCTGCCATAAAGTTTCCATCGCTGTGAGCGTTAACTGCTCAGAGAGTTTCTTTTGGGCAAATAAACTTTGAGCTGAAATGGTAAAACCCAATAATGCAACGGCTGTATATAAAAATGATTTCTTCATGTTCTTATTTTGAAATTTCCAAAGCTTTTTTAGCTACTTCAGTTCCGATGTTTGATTGTTTTTTAGCCTGTGAAACGTTCGTTCCTGAAACCTTAACACCTTTTGTTTTTTCTCCGGTAATATCAAACAATAATGCCGAACCATCTTTGTATTTAAAACCATTAAAGTTGATGTTATTTCCATTCTGGATTTTCACCACTGGGTTGGTATCGTCGGTAATCACGTTTACGTTTTTCAAATAAATGCCAGTTCCCTCAATAATTTCTACGCCCTTCTTTGCCTGAATAGTTACATTTTCCAAATAAATATCCTTGATGTTCATTTCAGGCAATCCACGTACAAAAATTGCTTTTTCAGCGCCGTTGGCTACCACATCTTTGATATAGATATTTTTGAACTGCGGTGTTGCCTCCGTAACCGGAACCACCACGGTTTTAATGGCTTCGCGTTTTTCTCCAGCCAATACAATTGGATCAACCGCAGCGTAATACATGTCGAACAAAATGGCCTCGCCAGGAATATCAATCATGTTGATGTTATTGATGTAAATATCTTCAACCACACCCCCGCGACCGCGGGTAGTTTTAAAACGGATGCCGATATCAGTGCCAATAAACGAGCAATCGTAAACCCAAATGTTTTTGGCTCCACCGCTCATTTCACTTCCCACTACAAAACCACCGTGAGCATGATAAACCACATTATTTCTGATGATTACATTTTCGGTTGGCTTGCCACGTTTGCGCCCTGCTTCATCCCTGCCCGATTTGATGCAGATTCCATCATCGCCGACATCGAAAGTGCTGCCTTCAATTAATACATTTTTGCAGGATTCTACATCAACACCATCGCCATTTTGTGCAAACCATGGGTTTTTAACCTGCAAATTTCTTAAGGTTAAATCTTCACAAAGCAACGGATGCAAGTTCCAGGCAGGTGAATTTTGAAAAGTTACGCCTTCTAAAAGAATCTTTTTGCAATTGGTTAACACCAGCAAGTTAGGGCGAAGAAAATCTTTAATGCTTTCCAAATCAGCAGCACTTTGTCCTGCCGCAACTACGCCTGCATTTTTGGTTTTAGACCCTTTAAAAGTTTTCTCTGATGGATACCACATTTTGCCATCTTCGCTTACCAAACCACCAGAGGAGGTTAATTTTTTCCACTGCGATTCAGTTAACTTATCGCGTTTAACCATGCGCCAGGCACCACCATTTCCATCGATAATACCTAAGCCTGTAATGGCGATATTCTCTAAGTCGGTTCCGGATATAGGACTTTGGTTACGCCATGCCGGCTGACCTTCCCAGTTTCCTTCTACTAACTTATATTGATTGAAATCATCGGTAAACTGAAGCAAAGCATCGCGTTTGAGGTGCAGGTTTACGTTGCTTTTTAATTCGATCGGGCCGGTTAACCATAATCCACCAGGAATTAAAACCACACCACCACCTTTTTGGCTCACTGCAGCAATTGCCTTATTAATGCTTTCAGTATTTAATGAAACGCCATCGCCTTTCGCACCAAAGCTTACAATACTTGTGGTATCAGCCTTAATGTTTACCTGTTGAATAACGGGCATATTGGTTTTCTTTTGTGCGATTGCTGCACCTGCCGAAAACAAAAAAATACATGCAAGGGCTATTTTAGAACGGTATAAATGACCAGAAATATGTTTCATTAGTTGCGCTGTTAAATTATACTTGGTTATCGTAATAACAAGTGTACGTTGTTTGCCGCTAAAAGCGAAGAGAAATCTATGCAAACGTTGCCGGAAAAGAAAGCAGAAATGAATAGCTGAACTGTTATTGATTAACTGTAAATCAGAGCGTTATCAAGCTTATTTTCTTTCCGGATTCCATCCCCGGAAAACGTTTTCCAAAATGTAACTTTTATACTCGTTTTCAGTAAGCTGATGTGACCAGGGAACCCTATTTTTTGGATTTGCACCCTTGCCGCTGCTTTTGTATTCGGCGTAATAGGCTGTTTGCTCATTGCTTTCTTTACCCCAGTTGTTCCAGCCCTCCGGGCGGATTAATGCTGGCAACTCACAATTCAGGAACACAACTTTGGCGAAAGGTCTCCACGGGCGGCCCAGGTAAAAGCTATTTGCGGGGGCATCGCCTTTAATTTTACATTGATTAAAAACGTAACCGTATTTTGTGGTATCTGCTGTTGAAGCTGCTGTAATGTAGCCTTGTTTCTTGCAAAATAGCGTACAGTTTTCAAACCAGGCCGTGGCGGCACCAAAGATGTAATCTACCGTTCCTTCAATGTAACAGTTTTTAAAATACTGGCGATTGTTTGCACCATAGGTATAAAGCGTATCTTGAAAGCCCAGAAACCGGCAATTCGTAAAGGTTGATTTATCGCCGCCTGCCCAAACCGCTACTGCTTGCCCTACCGGACCAGATGAATTTTCAAAGGTGATATTTTCAGCAGAAAAACCTTCGCCATAAATATAAAAGCTTGATGATCCTGATGTTCCTTTTTCCTCTCCAAAGGTATTTTTCTTTTGCGCCCAGTCGTCATAAGTTAAAATGGTTTCGTTCAAACTTTCCCCAATAAATTTGACATTCTTTTTTGACGCGGCAAGAATTAACTTTTCTTTGTAAACCCCTTTTTTAATAAAAATCGAAGTAATTTTATTTCTAAAATCAGGCACTGCATTAATGGCCTCCTGCACCGTTTTGAAATTTCCGGTTCCATCGGCTGCTACAACAAAATCAGCTTTAGTTTCAAAGGCATTTGCCGTGAACGAAACTATCGTAACTAAAAATAAGAGAATTGCTTTCATCAATTTGGTTAGGCTTAAATTAACACCGGCCAAATAAAAGTATAAAACTTCGAAACGCAGTCATCATTTAAGTGATTTGATGAACAAGTTTAAGCATCAAACCTCAGCGAATCACACAAAAAGTATCGCCAAAATGCTGCAAACGACATTGGGAACGTTTGCACTTAAAGTTTTGGCAGAAATTAAAAAGAGGCTTAATCTTGTTAATAAAGCAAAAGTTATCGTGCTTCACAATATCTTGATCGCTTTTCTAACCAATAAAGATTGATCATGAAATTTCTATTTTCTTACATTTTCACCTTTAGCCTTTGCCTAAGCTGTTTAGCGCAAGCTCCTCAACCTAATTATGTTTCAAAAGTTTGGGTTGCTGATCAGGGAAATGGAACCTTTAAAAATCCGGTAATCAACGCTGATTATTCCGATCCTGATGCCATTCGTGTTGGCGATGATTTTTATATGATCGCTTCCAGCTTCGATGCCATTCCGGGATTACCGATTCTGCATTCAAAGGATTTAGTGAACTGGAAAATTATCGGCCATGCCTTAAAACGCCAACCGCCATTCGAGCATTTTGAAAAAACGCAGCATGGAAACGGCGTTTGGGCACCATCTATCCGTTATCGAAATGGAGAATTTTACATCTATTATCCTGACCCTGACTTTGGAATTTATGTTACGAAAGCTAAAACAATTACAGGTGATTGGTCTGCTCCAAAATTAGTTGCCGCAGGCAAAGGTTTGATTGATCCTTGTCCGTTTTGGGATGAGGATGGAAAAGCTTATCTGGCTTATGCCTATGCGGGAAGCAGAGCCGGAATTAAAAGTGTTTTGGCCATTATGCCGCTTACAAATGATGGTTTAAAAGCAACGGAAACCGGAAGAATCGTGTATGACGGGCATGAACTAGACCCTACAATTGAAGGGCCTAAAGTGTATAAACGAAACGGCTATTATTACTTGTTTGCGCCTGCGGGAGGGGTTTCTACCGGATGGCAACTGGTTTTGCGAAGCAAAAATATTTACGGACCGTATGAGAGAAAAGTAGCCATGGACCAAGGAAAATCTGCAGTGAATGGTCCGCACCAAGGTGCCTGGATAAATACCCAAACAGGAGAAGATTGGTTCCTGCATTTTCAGGATAAGGATGCCTATGGAAGAGTGGTTCATCTACAGCCTATGAAATGGATCAATAATTGGCCTGTTATCGGAATAGACAAAGATGGAGATGGTATTGGTGAACCTGCTTCCACTTACAAAAAACCCAATGTTGGTAAAACGTATCCGATAGAAACGCCTGTAGAAAGTGATGAATTTGGATCTTCCAGGTTAGGTTTGCAATGGCAATGGCAGGCTAATCCGCAAGCCACATGGGTTTTTACTGATGCAAACAAGGGAATGCTTAAACTTTATACGGCTAAAGTTCCTGAAGACGCTAAGAACCTTTGGGACGTTCCTAATTTGTTAATGCAAAAGTTTCCTGCAGATGAGTTTTCGGTTACCACAAAGGTTAACTTTAAACCCAATTTAAAACTTGAGAACGAGCAAACCGGTTTGGTGGTAATGGGTAGAAGTTATGCTAAAATCAGTATCAAAAGTAAAAAAGATGGCCTATATCTGATTTTCGGTCTTTGCCAAAATGCCGATAAAGGAGAAGCAGAAAACGAGAAGGAAATCGCAAAGCTGAAATCAGGTAACGTTCAGTTTAGGGTGAGGATTTTAAACGGTGCAAAATGCCAGTTCAGTTATAGCGAGGATGGAATAAACTTTACCAATGTTGGCGATGAGTTTCAGGCAACTGCAGGGCAGTGGATTGGGGCAAAAGTTGGCATTTTCGCAATCAGAGATACCCAAACCAATGACTCCGGCATTGCCGAATATGATTGGTTTAGGGTAGAGAAATGACGATTAAACCTATTGGTTGGTGAGCCGCCAAGCCAACAGGAAAAATTCACTGGTAAATTAGCCAACCATCAACTTAGAGGTAATGGCAATCCTGTTCCAGGCATTAATGGTTACAATGGCCATAATGATTTGAGATAAGGTTTTTTCATCGAAAAAGCTCGCTGCTTTAGCATAAGTTTCATCCGAAACATGGTTGCTGATTAAGGTTACTTCTTCAGTTAAGGCCAGCACCGCTTCTTCTTCTTTTGTAAACAATGTAGTTTCTCGCCAGGCATTGAGCAGATATAAACGCTGTTCGGTTTCGCCAATTTTACGGGCATCAACGGAGTGCATATTTAAGCAAAATGCACATCCATTAATCTGCGAAGCACGCATTTTAATCAGCTCTAAAAGGATAGGATTTACGCTACTGGTTGATAAATATTTTTCTAAACCGTACATGGCCTGGTAAGCTGCTGGTTCTGCTTTTTGGATGTTGATTCTATTTTCCATTTTATTATTTTTTGATTACGATGTAAAGTTCCACATCCTGATAATCAAAAAACTTAATGTAGTTTAAGAAATGATTTTAACTGTAAAGATTAAAGTTTGCGCAGGATTTCTTGCACTTTAGTCTTTACGTTGCTGGTTTAACCTATCTTTTAGCCCTGATTTTACTTAAAAACTCTGGCGTAAAACCCAGGTACGAGGCCAGCATATATTGGGGGACCCGCTGAACAAACTCTGGAAATAACTTGTTAAAGTTGGTATAACGCTCTTCAGCGGTTTGGCTGTATAGGTATTTGATGCGGATTTGCGAAGCCTGATGCAGTTTCTGATAAATGGATCTGAAATATTTTTCCAGCTTGGGTATTTTCTCTAAAATTTCATCGTAGTGCCGATGTTCAATTGCAATTACTTCCGTTTGTTCGGCAGCCTGAATGTAAAAATCTGATGGTTTTTGAAAAATGAAGCTCGTTAAATCCGAAATCCACCAGTTTTCAATGGCAAACTGAGTGGTTTGTTCAGCACCTTTAATGTCAACAAAATAAAGTCGTAAGCAACCTTTCACCACAAAATAATTTGCCCGGCAAATATCGCCAACCTCATGTAAATAGGCTTTCTTTTTAAACGAGAATGATTTGAGTAGCGATGCAAGAATTTCTTGTTCATCACTACTCAAATCGATAAATTTATTAATGTGATTATAAAGTGCGCTATACATTTTTGAATATACAATTATGCTAAATTAACATAATAATAAATCAAATTAGCTATAACGAAAAGGCTTTAAAAATAGGATGTGCATATTCGCCCCAGTTTTTCATCGCCGAAAGTAAAATTGCTTTTAAGCCCTTGTTATCTGTAGGTTTTCCTTTCACTGGTGCAGTTAAATCCTTTTCCGGCACCGTTGTTTCCGTAACTTTTGTGGCAAACCAGGTTACGTTTTCATGAGGTAAAGCCAAACCTAAAATCATGCCCGGCAAACCTGTAAATGTTTCAGGACCACCAGAAACCGCGATTTGGTTAGAGTAATAAGCGACAACGTAAACCGAATCCATAATAATGGCATTTGCCCGGCGACATTCGTAACCGGCGATGTCGCGTGTTTCATCAGTTATTTTCCAGTTGATTTTACGTACACTATCTTTTACCAGGTACACATCCTCATAAACATTTTTCTGTATGATGCTGCTCTGGGAATCGAAGTTTGTAGCAACGGTATTTTTTAAGTCGGCAAGCACATCTGTACTTAACCAATTATTGTTCATGGGTTCATCAACAGTTGGCCATTTATACAAACTTTTGTCTTTATTAAAATTCAGTATGCTTTTGGATACCTTAAACTGGGGATTGTTTTTTTTGTATTGATCAAAGGCTGGATTGAGATACGTTTCGTTATCCTTGTTAATTTTCTTTTTAATTAAGGCATACATGTTCGATCTTTTTTCAAACTCAATGATGCCGTTTTGTACAAAATGTACATTTTGTGCCTGTAGCGTTTTGCTGATGAAAATAACAGCAAATAAGGTGATATATTTAAATGTAGTTTTCATGATGATTATTTTTGAGTTTTAATACCGCCGCCCATTTTGTTGAAATCCCAAATTACGGAGAACAAAAAGTAACGCCTGATGGTGGTGTAGCTGCTCTGCGTAATATTTCCATTGTAAGCTGTTCGGTTGAAGCCAACATTTTGGTTCAGGATGTCGTTAACCGTCATCATCAGTTTCAGGTTTTCTGATTTGAAAAACTTTTTAGTTAATGAGGCATTCCAAAGAAAACGAGAGAAGGTTTCATTGAAAGTTTGTGTGGTTCCGCGGTATTCATATTGTGCATCGGTTGTTATCTCAAATTTGGCCGGGAGTTGAACATTACCGGAAGCATAACCGTTCCAGCCCCAACCATCGCTATTTCCAAAGCTTCCAATACTCGCTCTTGATACGTTATAAGTCGGTCCGCTATTGATGTAGAAACTATACTTTTTCTCTACATACTTGTTCAGATTAATGCCCAGGTTATAGCTATAGTTTTTAGTGTTATTCAATTCCTGGTTGATATAGTTATAAGATGAACTACCATTTCCACTTAAACTAATACCCGCATTTAAATCTATGCCCTTTATTTTTCTACTGGTTTGAGCATAAGCGTAAAAATTTGTAGCCATTTTATCGTTAATGTTTACCGATCTGTATGTACTTCTGCCTGTTAAAGCATCAGTAGACACATCGCTCACAATTGGGTTATCCGTAAAACTGTACGATGCATTTAACCAGATAGATTGATTGGTTAATACTTTGTATGAGTTAAAATTAGCGTTAATGTTGCTTCTAAAAGATGGTCTTAAATCTGGATTACCCAATGAAATATTTAATGGATCGGTGTTCACCCTAACAGGTTGAATCTGATCGAGTGATGGCTGGTTCGTATTACCGTTGTAACTTAACCTAAAAGATTTCTGTTGCGAAAAACGATATTGATAAGATGCCTGAGGCATATAGTTTACAAAATCGCGATCGTAAGTTTTGTTGTTGTAAAGATCGGTTTGCTTGAAATTAACCCCGCTAAACTTGGAACCGAAGTTGATAATGGTTTTACCTTTTTTATAGTTGAAGATGGCACCACCCTGATTGATGATTTGATCCAGTTCATAATCATTACTAAATTCAGTATCTAAGATATCGTAATTGCCACTGCCTGATCTGTTGAACGATTTACGGTCTGATTTTCCGTTCATCAAACTTAAACCATAATTTACAATTACCGTGAAGGTTTTGGATAACGGTTCAGTATAAGCCAGATTAGATTTGAAAGCACTGTTGGTGATATCATTTACCTTATATTGATTGATCAAACTGTCTCTTCTGCCCGTAGTTTCGAAATAACTGTTTGCTGAATTTAAGTAACCATCGCTATTGCTCTTCGTAATGGCCTGGTTAAAGTTAAGTGATAACGTTCTGCCTTTTTTCTGAAAGCGTTTTGTAAATAAGGCATTGGCGTTAAACATCTGTTCATCCACTTTATTGGTAAGTGTTCTGTTGGTGGTATTCAGTAAACTATCGAGCCCGTTTGTGCTTGAGGTATTGTATTGATTATAGGTATTGCTCTTTTTTAAAGTTCCATCAATGTTAACTTTTAAGGTTAAAGTTGAATCTAACTTCACTTCATAGGTTGCATCCAGCTTTTGCCTGAACATATCATTGTCGTTGTATTGATCAGATATGTTATTGATTACGCCAGAACTTAAATTGTTTTGGCTGATGGTATTTCGGTCGCCACTCACCCTGATCGACCCTATTTTATAATTCGTATTGAGTGATTCTTTGTCTTTGTTCCATTTGCTATCGAAATGTAATCCCCCGGTTCTGGCAACTGGCAAACCCTGGCCATTATACTGACCGTCGTAACTGTCGAAATCATCTGAGCCACTGGTGCTAAAGTACATCCCGCCATCGTCGGTCATGGTCATACCGCTTGAACCACCATATTTATCCCTATCATCCCAACCCAAACCCACAGTTCCGGTATTTCCGAAAATACCATAGGCAGAGAATTTCTTTTTACCCCAAAACTTATTGAACATCAATTGGCCGGTATAAAAATCGTCAGTGCCATAACCTGCCTGTGCTTTTCCGAAATAACCGTTTTTCTTATCCTCTTTAAGCTTAACGTTTAGCGTTTTTGTTTTTTCGCCATCATCAATCCCCGTAAAGCTGGCCTGATCACTTGCTTTATCATACAATTGAACAGATTCAACCATATCAGCACGAAGATTTTTCGTTACCAGTGTAGGGTCATCGCCGAAAAATTCTTCACCATCAACCAATACTTTTTGCACAGTTTTTCCCTGAGCGGTAATTTTCCCGTCTTTATCTACTTGTATCCCCGGAAATTGTTTAATCAAATCTTCCACTTTGGAGTTGGGCTCGATATTGTATGCTTTTGGATCAAATTCTGTTGTATCACCCTTAATTTTAATGGCATTGCGGTTTCCTTTAACAATTACGTCGGCCAGGATTTTGGCCATGCCTGTTAAATTTATTTTGCCATAATCTTTTACCTGTGTTGTAGAGTCGAGCGTAAAATGATCAACAAAATCAGCGTATTTTGGATAAGAAACCAGTAAGATAAATTTACCGTTTTTAATACCGTTAAGCTCAAATGAACCATTTTCGGCAGAGCGGGTAAATTTGACTAGTGTTGAATCTTTTGCATTTAAAACAGCAATGGTTGATCCAGATAAGAGCGTTGTTGATGCCGTATCTATTGTTCGGCCTTTAATAATGTGCTGCGCTTGTGCTTTTACGTAAGATGAGATAAAAAATAGAAAGCACACCGAGAGTAGTAGTCTTTTCATGGGAGCGGATTTGGATTAGTTTTGTTTGCCGAAGATAAAACTAATATGTTAGTTGTATGTTATGCCTTAACGTTTTTTAACAAACGTCTCTAAATCATTACAATTTGCGCCACGATTCTCGAAATATCTCGGATGAATTGAGCAATTTCGCTGCTATGATGAAATGAAAATAGACTATTTGAAGAAAGTTTTTATACAAAACAGAAAGAGGTGCTAAAATTAATTCGCACCTCTTTCTATTTATGGATTTGTAGACCAAACTGAAGCATCTTTTATAAAAACTCTTCGGTTTAATTTCAGTTGAGAAACAATAAGTTCAGCCAGATCTTCGGGCTGCATTACCTTGTCAGGATTACCGTCTGTTAATTTTAAATCGATAGCCATATCTGTAGCGGTAGTACTAGGTGCCAAAGCCGTTACGCGAATATTGTGTTTCCGCATTTCTTGCATAAGTGAAACAGACAAAGCATTAATGGCTGCTTTTGATGCCGAATACGCACTGGTTACTGCTGCCGGACTAAATGCCGATGAGCTGGAAATATTGATGATATCTCCACTTTGCTTTTCAATCATTTCTGGCACCACCGCTCGGGTAACATAATAAGTTCCCAATAAATTAGTTTGTATCACGTTTTGCCAATCTGTTGGTTCCATTTCTAAAAACTTCGCAAATTTTCCTACACCGGCATTATTGATCAAAATGTCAATAAACCCCAATTCAGACTGTATCGACTTAACCGCTTCGTTTACAGAATCGATGTTGCTTACATCCATCGTGGCTACTGCAATTTTAACATGATATTGTTTTAGGTCTGCAGCCAGTTCATCCAAACTGCTTTTGGTTCTGGCGACTAAACCAACATTTACGCCTTCTTTAGCTAATGCAATGGCAATCGCTTTCCCGATGCCTTTACCCGCACCGGTAATTAGTGCATTTTTTCCTGATATGTTTTCCATGATAATTTTACTGTTAGTGGAGTTACTAACTTTTTTGAAGTTAGTAACTCTAATTGATTTCAGCCTCGTTATGAAATTTAATATAGCTTTCTTTACCACCAAACCATTTGATTACTCTATCTTTTTGTAGAAAACTAGGCTTGTCGATCAATATCCTATGATAAGAACTCCATTTCCATTTCCTAAAATCTGCGATTAATCCATGTTTTTGAGGGTTAGCGTGAATGTAATGGATAGTTTTTGTAAGGTAGTTTTCTGTATCAATCAAACTTCTCTTAAATGGCTTCTGAAATAATGAGCCTATCCTTTGGTGCTGTTTATTAAACGCCATAGCATAGGATTGAAAAAATTTTTGAAGCTGATGGGCAATGATGTCATGTGCAGACTTCTCTTGAATTTCATTTACAGATGATAGAAATTCCTCATCTTTAATTCTAATCAAAATATGAAAATGATTTCCAAGAAGGCAGTAAGCATATGTGTCAACAAAAGGAGTTAAATATTTGTTGTACTGATTCAAAAAGAATAAGTAATTCTCGTCACTTCGAAACAGCAACTGTTTATCTATTGTTCTGCTATAAATGTGATAAAAAGATCCATATTCTAATTTTTGATTGTAATGTTTCTTATCTGCCATGATTAAAGTTACTAACTTTTTAAAAGTTAGTAACTTACCGTAAAATATTTTGGTTACAAATCAAACTTAATCCCTTGCGCCAATGGCAAAGTATTCGAATAGTTTATCGTATTGGTCTGTCTACGCATATAGGCTCGCCACGCATCCGAACCACTTTCTCTGCCGCCTCCTGTTTCCTTTTCTCCGCCAAAAGCGCCACCAATCTCTGCTCCAGATGTACCAATGTTAACATTCGCAATTCCACAATCAGAACCTTTGGCTGATAAAAATTGTTCTGCTTCCCTTAAATTTAAGGTCATAATGGCTGATGATAAACCCTGTGGCACACCATTTTGTAAAGCGATCGCTTCATCCAGCGTTTTATATTTAATCAGGTATAAAATCGGCGCAAAGGTTTCGTGCTGCACAATTTTAAAATCATTTTGAACCTCGGCAATGCAAGGTTTTACATAACAGCCGCTACTATAATGATTGCCGGTTAATACACCACCTTCTACTACAAATTTCCCACCTTCGGCTTTACATTTTTGTATCGAATCAAGATAGGCTTCAACTGCATCAGTATCAATCAGCGGTCCTACGTGATTATTTTGATCCAACGGATTACCAATGCGCAATTGATCGTAAGCTTTTACCAGCTTTTCCTTAAACGCATCATACACACTTTCGTGGATAATTAATCTTCTTGTTGTGGTACAGCGTTGTCCTGCAGTACCCACAGCGCCAAAAACAGCGCCGATTAAACTCATATCTAAATCTGCATGCTCAGAAATAATGATGGCATTATTTCCGCCAAGCTCTAGTAAACTTTTACCTAAACGGGCACCTACAGCAGCACCAACCTGTTTGCCCATACGTGTTGATCCCGTTGCTGAAATCAATGGTACACGACCATCGTTGGTCATTAATTCGCCAACGGTTCTGTCGCCGATAATAAGGTTACAAACACCTTCAGCTACATCATTGGCTTTAAAAACTTTAGCGATGATATGCTGGCAGGCAATGGCTGTTAAAGGTGTCTTCTCCGAAGGTTTCCAGATGCAAACATTTCCGCAAACTAATGCCAATGCAGAGTTCCATGCCCAAACCGCCACAGGGAAATTAAACGCTGAAATGATCCCCACAATACCTAGCGGATGCCACTGCTCATACATGCGATGGCTTGGCCGTTCACTGTGCATGGTTAAGCCATAAAGCTGTCGCGATAATCCCACTGCAAAATCACAAATGTCGATCATCTCCTGCACTTCTCCAAAACCTTCCTGTAAACTCTTTCCCATCTCGTAGGATACCAAAGTACCCAGGGCGTCTTTATTTTCTCTTAAAGCATCACCAAACTGACGAACAATTTCTCCTCTTTTCGGCGCCGGAACAGTTTTCCAGTCTGCAAAAGCCGACTGAGCCTTAGCAATAATTGTTTCATAATCTGCTGAAGTAGCTATTTTGCTTTCGCCAATAAGCGCACCATCAACCGGAGAAAAACTTTTCAATGTTTCTGCATTCGATTCGCCTCCCCAAATACTTCCAGTGCTGAAAGCGGCATTACTTTCTGCGACGCCAAGTTTGTTTAAAATGGATTGAATATCTGTATTCATATATCTAACGATTTACACAAAAAAACAAAAAATTACCATAAAGCAAGTTACATTTGACTCGATACTTTATCACAATTCTTAATATCTTGCTTTAAACGCAACTGACTTATTAAATTATAAAATATGAATAAAAAATTTTTGGCTTGTAGTGCAATGCTTGTCTCTTTATTTGTGGCAAACACGCTATCTGCACAGGAAAAAGCTGTTGAAAAATCAGCAAAGTTATCTGTTTACCGTGTAACACCAGCGAAAATAAACGACCTCGTTCATACCAAGCTCGATGTATCTTTTGATTACGCAAAACGATATCTATACGGCAAGGAGTGGGTTACACTAAAGCCGCATTTTTATGCCACAGATTCATTAACGCTTGATGCACAGGGCATGGATATTAAAACGGTTGCGCTGGTTGGCGCAAAGGGAAACACACCTTTAAAGTACGATTATCGCGACAACAAACTTTACATCACTTTAAACAAGAAGTACACCAATACCGAAAAATATACCGTTTACATCGCTTACACGGCAAAGCCGGATGAACTAAAAGTTCAGGGAAGTGCGGCAATAACAGATGCTAAAGGTTTGTATTTCATCAATCCTGATGGAACGGATAAAAATAAACCAATCCAGATCTGGACACAAGGTGAAACCGAATCTTCATCGGCCTGGTTCCCAACCATTGATAAGCCAGACCAAAAAACCACTCAGGAAATTTCCATGACGGTTCAATCGAAATATACCACCTTATCTAATGGTAAACTCGTTAGTCAAAAACCTAACGCCAATGGTACACGTACCGATACTTGGAAGATGGATTTACCTCACTCGCCCTATTTATTTATGATGGCGATTGGCGATTTTAAAATCACGAAGGATACCTACAAAGGCAAAGAGGTTAACTACTACCTGGAACCAAAATATGCGCCATTTGCCAAACAAATTTTCGGTAAAACGCCTACCATGATGAAATTTTACAGTGATGTTTTAGGCGTAGATTACCCGTGGAATAAATACGCACAGGTTGTGGCAAGAGATTATGTTTCGGGTGCGATGGAAAACACAACCGCAACACTACATGGTGAGCACATCCAAAAAACTGACCGTGAGTTACTGGATGGAAACGAAGAAGGTACAATTGCGCATGAACTTTTTCACCAATGGTTTGGCGATTATGTTACAGCAGAATCATGGTCTAACCTAACGATGAATGAATCATTTGCCACTTTTGGCGAAATCATTTGGCATGGATATGATGAAGGAACAGATGCAGAAGATAAATCACGTTATGAGAAATTACAATCCTATATCAGCTCTACAAAAAACGGGGAAAGCCCAATTTTAGCCCGTTTTTATTACAATGATAAAGAAGATATGTTCGATAATGTGAGCTATGCAAAAGGCTCAGTGATTTTATATGCCATGAAAAATCAAATGGGCGATGCTGCTTTTTATAAAGGCTTGAACAAATATCTCACCACCAATGCTTTTAAAAACGGCGAAACACATCAGTTGCGCTTGGCTATGGAAGACATTACCGGAAAAGATTGGAGCCCATATTTTAATCAGTGGTATTATGCAGGAGGACACCCAATTTTGGCAGTTGATTATGGTTATGAAAACGGAATGGCTACCATCAAAGTAAAGCAAACGCAGGATACAGCCGTGCAAACATTTACTTTGCCTGTTAAAGTTGTGATTTATGCTGGCGGACAAAAAATAACAAAAGAGATATTAATCAATAGCCGCGAGCAAACTTTTTCTTTTGAGGTGAGCGCCAAACCAGAATTAATCAACTTTGATGCTGATAAAATCATTGTTGGCGAAATTAACGACAATAAGGTTGCAGAAAACTATTATTTCCAATACAAAAATGCACCGACTTATGCCAACAGGATCGAAGCTTTACAATTTATTATGCAGAGCAAGGCCAAAAGTGGTCAGCAGATTTTGTTAGCTGCTTTGAAAGATAAATCTGGTGATTTGAGGGCTTTAAGTATTGAAGGGTTAAACTTAGATGATGCTGAAGTTAAAGCTGCTGCATTGCCTATATTGTTGCAAATGGCAAAAACGGATAAAGATACAGAGGCCAGGGCTGCGGCCATTACTAAACTGGCGGAAACAGGGGAGCAAACTTATAAATCACTACTGCTGGATGGTGTGAAAGACAGATCGTACAGGGTAATTGCAGCCTCGGTTGCTGGTTTAACTAAAATTGCACCGCAAGAAGGATTGACAGCGCTATCTTCATTGGATCAGGATACAAAAGACCATATCGCTTCTTCTATCGCTTCGTTGTACATCAGCGATCCGAAAGATGAACATCAGGCATTTTACGAAAACATCATGGCCAATGGCGATCGCAATAAAATTTTCGCAGTAATTGGCCAATATTTTCAATATCTAAGGGCCAATACCAATCCTGTTGTTACCGAAAAAGGTGTGAATGGAATTAGTGCCGCCATTGAACGTTTGAAATTGCAAAATTATTTAAACAAGCAACTTTCAAGCGCATATACGGCTACTGCCCAGGGTAAATCGCAACAAGCTTCATCGGCAAGCGGAGAAGTTAAATCAAATTTAAATAAGCAGGCTGAAATATTTAAAAAAGCAGCGGCTGAATTAGGTAAGGAATAAAGCTTCTAACCTGCTTTAAATAGAAAAGCTCCACAGATTGAGAATTTGTGGAGCTTTTTAAATATCAGGATGATTTCTTTTCTAGTGTGATTGCACCAATATTATATGCGTAAACTGCCGCAGGGAGAAATGTTAATTCGACATCATCAATTTTTTGGTTCCCTGAAATGTCAATACTGGTAACGAGTGAAGCTTTAAATCCATTCTTTTTGCAGAAAAAGATGAGGCTATTGAGTTCCTTCGTTTTATCAAAATAACGATTACTCCACTTTATCTCAACACACCACTGGGGCTTAAAAAGTTTATTGTCTATTGATACCATATCTACCTCACCCTCCGATCTTCCCATTTTCCATCTCGCATATTTAAGATCCATGTTTTCCCTGTGCATCCACTGAGAAAAGATCGCAGTTTCTATCATATTGCCTGTTTCCTTGTCAGTTTCTACAATAGGAGAAAACAATGCAGTTCTTAGCGATGGGTTAGTTAAATATACCTTAAAACTTGTAATCCTTTTAAATTTCTTTGCGTTGTCATCAACTTTATAAATTACCTTAATTAAAAAAGCAGCTTCAAGATATTCAAGGTATTTCTTAATGATTTCTTTTTGAATCCCACTTTCTTTAGCTATTCTCTCGAATGAAAATTCATGACCTGTATTGTAAGCCAGATAACTAAAAAAGCTATTTAATTCCTGAACATCTTTAATTCCATATAAACTCGGCAAATCTCTCAAAAGTACTTTGTCAACAATATCATTTTTTACATATCTACCCATATCATTTTGGATTTTTTCAGATAATACAACTTCAGGGTAACCACCGAAATTGAGGTAATGGAAAAATTCCTTATTTAAAGCTTTGTTATCATGCGTTGTGTAATAAGGTATCTTTTTTCCGGCATATAATATTTCTCTTAACTGAATAAGATGATTTAGTTCCTTCAAATGGATGTATTCATGGAATGTTAATGGGGGGAGCATAAAGTCAGTAAATCGACCCGCACCACTTTCTGAGCTTTGTATTCGCAAGGCGGCTGCTGCTGAACCTGAAACTATAAATTTTGTTGTCGGATATCTATCTACCAGAACCTTTAAATGGCGTTCCCAATCTTTAAGATATTGAATTTCATCAAAAAAAATAAAACATCCATCAAGTGAATTGAGTTGAACTGCTTTTTGTGATAGAATGAGGAGATCTTCCAGGCCCAAATGCATGTATATAGGATTGTCTATACCAATGAAAACTATCTTTTGAGGGTTTGTTTTTTCTTTAATTAACTGATCAACAGTATGAAACATCATTACTGTTTTACCCACTCGTCGTGGGCCCATAAGCACAAGAGCCCGCTTTATTTCGATTTCTTTTACATAAGGGTAGAACAAATCAAAATATAGGCGCCGTGACATATTTTTATAAATAGCTTGAACTTCTCCAGTTCTCCACCAGGGATTTTCATACTGCAAACGCTCAATTCGCTTTTCTGTTGGAATAGCAAAAGTAAAATCCATAGAAATTGGTTATTTTCACTCAAATGTAATAATAAGTATTTTAAATTACGCTTATAATCACATTTTTGTTTGATTAGTAATGTTTTTACTGCTAAAATAAGCTATTGTCACTTTATAATGAATTTTCTAATGAATGTATGCTTTATTTTCGCTGAGTTAAATGCTCAAATTTTATACAGTCACGATTAGATACGTTGATCGTAGTGCAATCTTATTTAACCAACACGCTACAGTTATCCTTCCTCCTGGTATCAATTAAATAAACAATTTGCCAGCGATTATCTAGCTTAGCCAGCTGAAAAGAATTTACGCCGCAATGGCTAAATTTATCATCGATGTAAAACTTGTAATCGGTCCATACAGTGGCAAGCGGCCCATCGATTAAAATCTTTGAAAATACAATTCTTTCATCAAATTTCTCTTTATGTGGTGAACCAATAAACTTAATAAAATCGTCTATCTGCTCTGTTCGGACCGATAATTTTTCGTTTTTATTTACAATGGTTTGCATGATACAGTTTTTCGCAAATGCTGATCTTGTGAGTGCACTGTCTCCGGTTTTCATTCCCGAAAACAGATGTGTTACAACGGTTTTAATTTTATCCTCCTCACTTTGCGCAAACAATTTTGTACTTAAAAAAAGTACGATGAAAGCTAATATTGTACATCTTTTCATGACTTGTTGATTACGTTTCTCCAATAAATTTATATTATTTTTGTGAAAGAAGGGGAAAGGAACCGCGATGTTGATAAAATACTAGCATAATTCACACATCTTAATCACAAGCAAGAAGCTTTATTTTCAGCCATTTACGTTTGTTTTAACAATGTATGTTAATAATTATTTATAAAATGAATAATTAAAATCGGTAAAATTATAATGTGTTTTTCTGCTTAATGGCACGGTTCTTTAATAGTTATTAGATATGGAAGAAGAATTCTTTTTTGAATCCAACGAAGATGCACAACGCTCTGTAGAACGTTACGAAGAAATGCTCCGTAATCAGGATCAGTATTTTTTCGACGCTGGCGCTTTCGAATATATTGTAGATTTTTACATTGAGAAAAATGATCCGGTTAAAGCATTGCAGGTAGTTGATTTTGCCATCAGCCAGCATCCCTATGCCACTGTTTTTCTTATTAAACAAGCACACCTTTTTATTTTAACCAATAACAATGAGCAGGCGTTCATCGCTTTGCAAAAAGCAGAGTTATTGGAGCCATCAGAACCAGATATTTATCTTTTACGTGGTAATATTTTTCAAAATACCGAACGGTTCAGTGAAGCGTTAGAAAACTATGATAAAGCTCTGGGTTTAGCTGAAAGTACGGATGAAATCCTTTTGCAAATGGCTTATGTATATCAAAGCATGGGCGATTATGAAAGTGCAATCACCTACATCAAACTAAGTTTAGAACAAAACATGGAAAATCAGGATGGTTTGTACGAACTGGCCTTTTGTTATGATGTGTTAGATAAACAGGAAGAAAGCATTAAATTTTACCAGCAATACATCGATACTGATCCTTACTCTTATGCCGCATGGTATAACCTAGGAAACAGTTTCCACAAACTTAATCTTTTCGAAAAAGCGATTGATGCTTATGACTACGCTATTTTGATTAAAGAGGATTTCAGCTCTGCTTATTTCAATAAAGGTAATGCATTGGTTCAATTGGATAAATACGATGAAGCCATTGAGGTTTATAAACAAACTTTTGAGTACGAACAACCTAATGCCGATACCTATTGTGCAATGGGTGAATGTTACGAAAAGTTGGAAAAAATGGATGAAGCCCGTTCTTACTATAAAAAGTCAGTAAAAATGGATCCGAAAATGGCTGATGCCTGGTTTGGAATTGGCGTAACATTAAACCACGAAGAACGCTATTTTGAATCGTTACATTTCTATAAAAAAGCGATTGATTTAGAAGCGGAAAATGCTGATTTCTGGTTTGCCATGGCTGACGCTTACTACAAACTTGGGCAGATTGAAGAGTCAATTGCTGCTTACGATAAGGTTTTAGAATATAATCCTTTGGATATTGAAGCATGGCTGGATTTCAGTACAGTGCTATATGAACAGGGAAAATTGTTAGAGGCATCAGAAACAATGGCTGAAGCAATCAAAAATAATCCTGAAGCTGCAGAACTGTATTATCGAATGGTAGCATATCTTTTTGCAATGGGTAATTATGCCGATGCATTGGGATATTTGGAAACTGCTTTAACTACCGATCCGGATAAACATTATATTCTGTTCGAATATTTGCCACAACTGCAGGATAACAGCGCCATTATCAGTGTTATAAGCCGATATATCAAGTAACAGTCTTGTGAGAAAAATTTAACAAATAAATCTCAAAATTTTTTTCACTTTTGTACGCATATGAATTACCCATTATTAAACGTTCCTGAACGTCCGGAAAAACCACGCCAAAAGGGCTATACAATGGTTATGGACAAGGGATTAAGCCTGCGCCAGGTAGAGGATTTTATTGAAGTCGCCGGCGTATATACAGATATCGTAAAATTAGGTTGGGCAACATCACACGTTACACCAAACCTTAAAGAGAAATTAGCTTTATATAAGAGTGCCGGGATTCCAACCTATTTTGGAGGAACATTATTCGAAGCATTTATCATCAGGAATCAATTTTCAGATTATCAGCGTGTTTTGGATCAATACGGGATGGAATATGCCGAAGTTTCTGATGGGTCGATCGAAATAGAACATGATAAAAAGTGTAATTATATCAGCGAATTATCTAAACAGGTAACTGTAATTTCTGAGGTTGGAAGTAAAGATGCTGCAAAAATTTTCGCTCCATACAAGTGGATTAAGTTAATGCAAGCCGAAATACAAGCGGGATCGTGGAAGGTTATTGCTGAGGCACGTGAAGGTGGAAATGTTGGAATTTACCGTGGAAGCGGCGAAGTACGGGAGGGATTGGTAGATGAAATTTTAACGCAAATTCCGGAGGAAACCATTATTTGGGAGGCGCCACAAAAGGAACAACAGGTTTGGTTTATCAAACTTATCGGATCAAACGTAAACCTGGGGAACATTGCTCCGGCGGAAGTGATTCCATTAGAAACCATTCGTTTGGGCCTACGTGGAGATACTTTCGACTATTTCCTGAATCAAACAAAATAAAATATATCGTTATTGCGAGCCACGAAGCAATCTTACAATGTTAGTTTATTTACTACCGCTGTAAGATTGCTTTATGCTTTATAAAGATACCTTGTGCTTATGAAAACATACGGTCTAATCGGATTTCCACTCTCACATTCATTTTCTAAAAAATATTTCACCGAAAAGTTTCAAAATGAGGGGATCACCGATCGTCAATATGAACTTTTTCCAATAGAAAATATAAAATCGCTTGCAGATTTACTTACTGAAAATCAATCGCTTTGCGGACTAAATGTGACGATACCGCATAAAGTTGGCGTTTTACCATTTCTAAATGAAATTGAAGAAGCAGCGGAGAAAATCGGTGCAGTGAATTGTATTTGTATTAAGCGATTTGAAGGAGAAACATATTTAAAAGGCTTTAATACTGATGCATACGGTTTTGAAGAATCAATGAAACCTTTATTAACGGCCAACCATCGGAAGGCATTGGTTTTCGGCGATGGTGGTGCAGCGAAGGCGGTTAAATATGTACTGCAAAAGTTGGGTATTGAATATCAGGTTGTGGTTCGAAAAGCAACCGACGGAGCTATTTTATACAGCCAGATTACGCCAGAGTTATTAGCTAGCCACAAGCTGCTAATCAACACTACACCGCTGGGCATGTCGCCTCATACAGAAACTTTCCCTGAAATCGATTACACTCAACTCGGAAGCGATCATTTAGCTTACGATTTGGTTTACAACCCGTTGGAAACTGCATTTCTCGCTAAAGCAGCTGAACGCGGTGCGCAAATCAAAAACGGTTTAGAAATGTTGTATAAGCAGGCAGAAAAAGCCTGGGCCATTTGGAATAAATAACATTCATCTGTCGTTATTGCGAAAACGATTACCGATTTTCGATATGGCAATCTTTTAAGCTGGTTATTTTATGAAATTAAAATCTTTTGTCTTTCTCCCATTTTTGCTGCTCTTGTGCTTTTCCGCTTGTCAGAATAATGACTATAGCCCAAAGCCTAAAGGTTATTATAGGATTGAGTTTCCGAAGAAGGCATACACAGCATTCACCAAATCTGTTCCTTACCAGTTTGAATATCCCGTTTATGCCACAATCGAGCAAGATCAAAGCCGCGATGCGAGAGCAAATTGGTATAACCTGCATTTTAAGCAGTTTAATGGCTACCTGCACCTTACCTATTATGATGTATCAGCCAAAGGTGAATATGATCAAATGGTAGAAGATGCCCGGAAACTGGCTTTTAAACATACTATAAAAGCAAGCGCAATTGATCAGCGAATCATCAATTATCCTAAACAAAAGGTTTACGGAATTTATTATGCCATCGAAGGGAATACAGCATCCTCTGTTCAGTTTTTTCTAACTGATAGTGCCAAACATTATTTCAGAGGAGCTTTATATTTTAATGAGCGCCCTCAGTATGATTCCATTGCTCCAGTTGTTAAATTTATCAAAACAGATATCGATACTTTGATTTCCACTTTTAGATGGAAAAATTAGGTATTTACGATTATCTCTATTAGGCATCACACACTATGATTACCATAAAAATATTCACCTTTAACGCTTATAGCGAAAATACCTACGTTCTTTACGATGAAACAAAAGAATGTGTCATCATCGATCCGGGCATGTATGAAGGCTTCGAACAGAATGAGCTGGTTGCTTTTATTAAAGCGCAAAACCTAAAACCTGTTTTGTTATTAAACACCCATTGCCACCTTGATCATGTTTTCGGCAACAAGTTTGTTTTTGATACTTATGGGTTAAAGCCAAAATTTCATAAAGGAGAATTGGTGGTATTGGAAGCCGTTCCAGGATACGCTCCATCGATGGGATTTTACAAATACGAAACTTCGCCCCTTCCGGATGAGTTTCTGGCAGAAACCGGTACCATCACGTTCGGTAATAGTACATTAGACCTAATTTTTGCTCCTGGCCATTCTCCGGCACACTTATGTTTTTACAGCAAAGCTGATGATCTTTTGATCGGCGGCGATGTATTGTTTTATGGTAGCATCGGCCGAACAGATTTGCCAGGTGGCAATCATCAACAACTCCTTCAAAACATTTCTGATAAACTATTTGTATTACCAGATGAAACGAAGGTTTATCCTGGCCATGGTCCGGCAACAACAATTGGTTTCGAAAAACAAAATAATCCGTTTTTTTAAATCTGAGCTGTATGAGCTAATCTGGGCGTTTAAAGTACCGTTTTACATGATACATCTTACATTTTACCTATCTTTGCACCTGTGAATACGCCGCTGTACATTGCCAAACGCTATTTGTTTGCCAAAAAATCTACCAATGCCATCAATCTGATATCTGGAATATCAATGGCCGGCGTAATGGTTGGCAGTGCGGCACTGATTATTATCTTATCGGTATTTAACGGCCTGGAAACAGTAGTGCTGGGGATGTTTGATACGATCACCCCTCAAATTGCAATTACACCTGCAAAAGGTAAAACATTCGATCCCAATACAACCTACTTCAATGCATTAAGAAAAAATAAAGATGTATATGCATTTTCTGAAGTTTTGCAAGAGAAGGCCTTACTAAAATACAATGATAAACAGGCCGTGGGCTTAGTTAAAGGCGTTAGTGCTGATTATTTGAAGAATACCAAGCTAGATAGTACAATTAAAGAAGGGCGATTTATACTGCAGAACAAGAGTGGTTTTAGCAGCGTAATGGGATCAGCATTGCAAAGTTACCTGGCTGTGAACACCTTAGATCCTTTTACCGAGCTAGAAATTTATTCGCCAAAGAAAACGATCTCCGTGAGTTCTTTAAACCCTACTGATGATTTTATTGCTAAAAGCATTCGTGTAAGCGGCGTGTTTGAGGTGCAGCAAGATTTTGATAACGGCATCATCGTTCCGTTGGAATTTGCAAGGGAGTTGTTGGATGAAAGCAAAAATGTTTCATCTATAGAAATCGATTTTAATCAAAATGTAGACGTCGATCAGTACAAAGACGAAATTGCAGAAAAGCTTGGTAGCGGTTATGTTGTTCAAAACCGGGCAGAACAAAATAGTTCGCTACACCATATATTTAATTCCGAAAAAAGTATGGTGTATATTATTTTAACATTCATTTTAATAATTGCTATATTTAATGTAGTTGGCTCCCTAACCATGCTTGTTATCGATAAAATTAAGGATATCGCCATCCTGAGCAGCCTGGGCGCCAGCAAAAAATTAATAAAACGTATTTTTCTTTTTGAGGGAATGATGATTACCATGTCTGGTTGCGTATTGGGTTTAATTATAGGTTTGCTTTTCTATTATGTTCAGCACACATTTGGACTAATTAGCATGGGCGAAGGATCTATGATAAATGCATACCCCATTGGATTAAAGTGGCAGGATTTTGTTTTAGTGTTTATTACAGTGGGTATTTTTTCATTTTTGGCATCTGCTTTGTCATCAAATTTAAGTGTCAAAAAGATCGATCAAATTAATCAATCAATATAGAATGAAGTTATTTAAACAAGCAATTGTATTTGTTGTGCTACTTGGCGTGGCGGCTACCGCTTGTAATAGAACGGAGAAAGCTGAGGGCGAAAAAAGTAAATTAAAAGTGGTTAAAGGGCTTTATAGTTTTGGCCCTGAAATGAAATCTTTTACCCTTTGCGAAGATGGCAGAGAATATTGGGTAACAGACAGTGTTAAAAACCTGGAGCTTTCTTACAGCAATTTAGGCTTCGAAAAACCTTACGAACCTGTTTACGTAGAACTGGAAGGTTATATTGCCAAATCAGATACGGCAACCGTTTCAGCTGATTTTGATTCGACATTGGTGGTTACCAAAGTGATCAAAATCAGTAAAGAAATTCCTGATGGGCCTTGTGCACAATAATTTATTCTTTTTCAGGAACGGTTACCCACCAAACATTTCCCCAGGCATCTTCAAAACCTGCACTTAAGCCATATTCCCTTTGAGCAGGTTCCTGTATTGATGTTGCATTATTTGCAAGGGCTTTATCGTAGAAACTCATTGCATTTGGCGAGTGTATAAACATACCGGCCGGAAACGGCGGGAAATCATCATTTGCATTGGTGAACATCACGGTACCACCCTCAATCACAGCTTCAGCATGCATGATGGTGCCATCCTCCCTGGGTACGACTAACTTTATGTCGGCATTAAAAACTGCCTTCAAAAAATCTATAAATTTCTCTGCATCCTTTACCACGAGGTAAGGCATAATTGTCTGGTAATAATCTGGTGATTTCATGCTAAATTAGTTTATTAGTCATTTGAAACCGCTTTCCGTTTATGTCTATTAGGAAACAAAGGAATATCGCAATTGTTGAGGCGATTTTAATGTGCTAACGTTCGCCGTTTGATTAAAGTTATCAATTTTATCTCAAAGAGTGATAAATAAACACGCTTCAAACTTTGTCTAAAACTTAGCCCACGCTCGTTTCAAAGGAGCGTGAAAATAGCTTTTCGTATTTTACGAATATTAATGGCGATTAAATCGCTTTTTTATTGATGCGCTCGTTTGAAACGAGCGCAGGCAGGAATGCTTCAACCTTTGCCAACGCTTGTTTTAAACGAGCGCTAGCAGGAAAGTATTTCTAAAAAAAAGGCTTCCTGGTTTTACCAGAAAGCCTTATCTACATTATGTTTTTTATCTACCAGAAGATAGAATAAAGTGCTACCAGAATACCACAAACCAATAATGATCCAACGGCGAAACTAGGATGAACTTTAAACATGCTGGAATCAATTTCTAAACCATTTGATTTATCACCTTTACTATTTTCGATCATACTGATCGCAAACATCACTACGATACAAATCACGAAAACGAAGCCCATTCTATCTAAGAAAGGGATTTCATAAATACCTTCTGCGTTCGCTACTGAGAAACCGAAATCATGTAAGAATGATAAATCCATCATTCCAGGTAAAAATTTAAGTAAAACGGATAAACCAAAGCCGCCAATGGTAGCAAATAATGCTGCATTGGAAGTGGTTTTTTTCCAAAAGAAACCTAAAATGAACATGGCAAAAATACCCGGACTCACAAATCCTGTGTACTCCTGAATAAATTCAAATCCACCTTTTTTATCGATACCTAAGAATGGAGAAATTGCAATTGCAATGGCCATCGCAACAATAACAACCAATCTACCAGTTCTTACCAGGCTTTTCTCAGAAGCTTCTTTTCTGATGTGTTTCTTAAAAATATCTAAAGTGTAAATGGTTGAGATACTATTTATTTTACCAGCAAGAGAAGCTACAATCGCCGCAGTTAGTGCTGCGAATGACAAACCTTTTAATCCTGTGGGTAAAATATTTAATAAAGTTGGATAGGCACGATCGGGGCGAAGTTCGCCACCTGGCATCATTGAATTTACATCAATACCGGTTTTTTCCTGATATAACATGTAAACGGCAATACCTGGTAAAACCACGATTAATGGCATTAAGAGCTTCAAAAATGCGGCGAATAAAATACCTGCTCTGGCAGTTTTTAAATCGGCACCTAAAGCACGTTGCGTAATATACTGATTACAGCCCCAATAGTTTAAGTTTACAATCCACATACCGCCCAATAAAACCGTCATACCCGGTAGGGAAGCATAATTGGCACTGTCTTTTTTGAAAATCATGTGGAAATGGTCTGGAGCTTTTTCTCTCAAAAATGCTAAACCATCTAAAACACCATCTCCGCCAAAGTGATCACTCACTAAATTCAGCGCCAGATAAGTTGTGGCTAAACCTCCAAAAATTAAGAAAGCTACCTGGATAACATCAGTATAACCGATAACTTTCATTCCGCCTAAAGCAATAATCACGGCGAAAACGGCTAAGCCAATCATACAATACCAGAAACCAATGCCAGATATACTACTTACGGCTAAAGCACCTAAATAAAGTATCGAGGTTAAGTTTACCACCACATATAATAATAACCAAAACACAGCCATAATCATGGCAACTGTACCATTATACCGCTGACTCAAGAATTGAGGCATGGTATAAATTTTGTTTTTGAGGTAAACGGGGATAAAAAATGTAGCCACAATAACGAGTGTTGCAGCAGCCATCCATTCGTAAGTGGAAATGGCTAATCCCATTTTAAACCCATCACCACTCATGGCTACAAACTGCTCAGCGCTAATGTTCGAGGCAATTAATGATGTACCTATGGCCCACCAGGTTAATGATCCTTCAGCAAGGAAGTAATCCTTACTGCTCATTTGTGCTTGCTTTTTACGGTGGTAAATCCAGAAACCATAGATTGCCACAACAGCAAAATAGGCTAGAAAAATAATGTAATCTGTTACTTTCATTTAAGTAAGTTATTTGGTTTAGAAGGCTAAATGTAGTGAAATCAAAAATTAAATTTTAATTTTTTTAACTTAAAAATGTTAAAACGACATTTATTATTTTCCAATGCTGCCAATTAGATATATCTGTTGATCAAATTCTCCAGATATTCCTGTTTTCCACTTCTCATTTCAGGTTCTCCATTTTCGGCTGCGAAGTTTCTCAGGTCTTCTAAAGTTAATTTGCCTTGCTCAAATTCTGCTCCTTTTCCACTATCAAAGGATGCGTAGCGATCGGCTCTGATTTTTTTGTAATCTGATTTTTGAAGAATGGCATCTGCAGTGATTAAAGCCCTCGCGAAAATGTCCATTCCGCCAATGTGGGCATAAAATAAATCTGCAGGATCTGTGGAGTTTCTGCGAATTTTTGCATCAAAATTTACACCGCCACCCTGTAAGCCGCCGCCTTCCAAAATAATCAGCATGGTTTCTGTTAATTCATTGATGTCATTTGGAAACTGATCGGTATCCCATCCATTTTGGTAATCGCCACGATTGGCATCTATGGAACCCAACAGTCCGTTATCAACTGCTACCTGTAGTTCGTGTTGAAAGGTATGGCCAGCTAAAGTAGCATGGTTAACCTCCAGGTTCAGTTTAAAATCATTTAATAAATCGTACTGCTGTAAAAAGCCTTTTACCGTAGCCGCATCATAATCATATTGGTGTTTAGATGGTTCGCATGGTTTAGGTTCAATAAAAAAAGTGCCCTTAAACCCTTGTTGACGGGCATAATCTTTGGCGGTATGTAAAAACCTAGCCAAATGTTCCTGCTCACGTTTCATGTTGGTATTCAGCAAACTCATATAACCTTCTCTACCTCCCCAAAAAACGTAATTTTCACCGCCAAGAGCAATCGTGGCATCTAACGCCGCTTTCACCTGTGCAGCGCCATGTGCCAGTACATGAAAATCGGGATTAGTGGAAGCCCCGTTCATGTAACGTTTATGACTGAATAAATTTGCAGTTCCCCAAAGTAACTTTACGCCGCTATCTGCTTGTTTTTGCTTAGCATATTCTACCAACGTTTGTAATCTACGCTCGTTTTCCGCTACATTATCGCAATAATCAACAACATCAACATCGTGAAAACAGTAGTAAGGCAATTGCATTTTTGTGATAAATTCAAAAGCGGCATCCATTTTATCTTTTGCCCGTTCAATGACATCGCTTTTTTCATCCCAGGGAAATATGTGCGTGGCGCCACCGAAGGGATCAGCTCCGTTTCCGTTAAACGAGTGCCAATAAGCACATGCAAATTTGAAATGCTCATTCATGGTTTTACCAGCAACAATCTTGTTGGCATCGTACCACCTAAAGGCTAATGGGTTATCACTTTCTAAACCTTCAAATTGAATTTGGTTTATCCCTTTGAAGAACTCTTTTGCTCCTGTTACTACTTTTGTCATTGTATATTTTTTTTGTGGTTCTATTTTAAAGTTTTCATTAGTAACGATTTCCATTCCTGGTAGATCGGCTCATAATCTGCAGAATTTTTTGGATCGAGTGTGGTAACCACTTCGTGATGCGTAAATGCATCTTCCGCAGATTTGAAAATGCCTGCACCAATGCCCGCTCCTAATGCTGCGCCGACACTACCATCATTTTCGTAAAGTTCGATCCGAACGCCGGTAACATCAACAAAGGTTTGTGCAAAGACATCGCTTAAAAAAAGATTGGCCCTGCCTGCCCGGATTACTTTCGGCTCCATTCCAATTTCACGCATAATATCCAGCCCATATCTAAATGAAAAGGCTATGCCCTCCTGTACGGCCCTGAAAATTTCTGCCTGGCTGTGAATATTTAAATCGATACCTGAAAGCTGGGCACCCGTGTACTTGTTATTAAGCATGCGTTCTGCTCCATTTCCAAATGGCAATACGTTTAGGCCTTTGCTGCCAATAGGAGCTTTAGCTGCTAAAGCGTTTAACTCCTGATAATTTAAATGAGGGGCAAAGGTGTTTTTTGCCCACCGGTACATACTACCGGTACCATTAATGCAAAGCAATACACCAGTATTTTTTTCTTCGGGAGAATATGTTACATGCGCAAAGGTATTTACACGCGACTGCGGGTCGTATGTCAGGCTATTACTCACGCCGTAAATCACACCCGAAGTGCCAGCTGTTGCAGCAACTTCGCCTGGCTTCATTACATTTAAAGATAGCGCATTGTTAGGTTGATCTCCTGATTTATAAGTCACCGGGATTCCTGCAGTTAAGCCTAATGATAACGCAACCTCTTCAGTTACTAATCCGTGTGAGGAAAACAAATCCGTTATTTCAGGAATAAAATCATCGTCCAAACCATAATAATCCATTACCGCTTTGGAAATTTTGTCTTGTTGAAAATCCCAGAAAATACCTTCAGATAATGCTGAAATACTCGTGGTAATATTGCCGGTCAATTTCATCGAAATGAAATCTCCGGGTAGCATGATTTTATCTATCTTTTGATAAGTATGAGGTTCATTCTGTTTGATCCAGGCGAGTTTTGATGCCGTAAAATTACCCGGAGAATTGAGCAGGCTGCTTAACGCATTCTGGTGGCCAATCTGATCAAAAGCTTTTTCACCTATTTCTACGGCCCGGCTATCACACCAGATGATGCTGTCACGCAATACGTTTTGATTTTTATCAACCACAACTAAACCATGCATTTGGTAAGCAATGCCGATAGCCGCAATATTTTTCGGGTTAAATAAATTTGTTGCGTTAAGCTTGATAATTGCCTGCTTGGTATTTTCCCACCAATCTGCAGGAGATTGTTCTGCCCAGCCAGGCTGAACAGATTTAATTTCTGTTTCCTCTTCGGGATATTGAACGGTTGCAATGCTTTTCTGTGTTTTTACATCAACAACTGCAACTTTGATAGATGATGTGCCTATATCAATACCTAATAAATACATTTGGAGGGTTTAAAATATCTGGTTATGCAAACGGTTGCATAAATATAGGCCTTAAATTCAAAAACGCAAATTTTTGTCTGTTACATTAAGGTTGCAGATCAATCGATAAGCCTGCAAACATTAAGGCTGCATTAGCTTAAAACCTAGCCGGCACCATACAATAATTGAAGCATAATTGATACTTTAGCTGCATAAAAATCAAAATAAGAAATAATGGAAGTAATTACATGGGATGATTTTGAGAAGGTAGAACTGCGTGTGGGAACTATTATAGCAGCCTTCGAGTTTCCGGAGGCCAGAAGGCCCGCTTATAAGTTAAAGGTTGATTTCGGGAGTTTTGGGATTAAAACGAGCAGCGCTCAAATTACCAAACACTATACGCTGGAGGAGTTGCCGGGAAAACAAATTGTGGGGGTAATTAACTTCCCGAAGAAACAAATTGGCAAGTTTATGTCAGAGTTTTTAGTAACAGGTTTTGCTGATGAAAATGGTGATATTATTCTGACAGCTGTAGATAAAAAAACGCCCAACGGAAGTAAACTGATTTAGGTTGTCAACGGAATTAGCGCTGTAGCGGGGATTGGTTTCTTGCTGATCCTTTGTTTTTAGCCCTGATTGAAATGGCAGCCCCCGATTTTCTCGGGGCTATAATGTAAAGCAGGAGGACAGTTTCCAATAAGCAATAGCGCTGCGCTCCCCTATGCTCTTAAGCAAATTCAATAGCTAGCGACTCCTAAATCTGCATGAAAACCGTTCTAATTTGCGTTAGATTAAACAATAGTGGTTTCATGCCTTTCGTTATCTTTGCGCTATGAGTTTTTACAATTTCGAAAATACCAACCCCGAGGAAGAAGATATTCACTACATGAAACTGGCTTTGGAAGAAGCTAAGAAAGCGCTAAGTGAAGATGAAATTCCGATTGGTGCGATTGTGGTAAGCAAAAACCGCATTGTTGGCCGGGGTTATAATTTAACCGAGAAATTTAACGATGTAACAGCGCATGCTGAAATGCAGGCCTTTACTTCTGCAGCTCAAACTATTGGTGGGAAATATTTGAGAGATTGTACATTATATGTTACCATTGAGCCCTGCGTAATGTGTGCCGGAGCCAGTTACTGGACGCAAATAAGCCGCATTGTTTATGGCGCCAGGGAAGAAAAACGTGGATTTATTTCGAAAAACGCAAATCTATTGCATCCAAAAACGGAGCTCAAAGGTGGTGTTTTGGCAGAAGAATCGGCCTTGCTTATGAAAAACTTCTTTGCAAAAAAGAGATAGGCCTAAATGGCTTGTTAATTGGAAACTTTTCGTGAAAAAAGATTTGATGATAATTACATGAACAAATCTTAACCTACGAATGTTATATTTGCTATTAGAAACATTTTAAAATCTAAAAACATAATACTATGGCTTTTGAATTACCTGCGTTACCGTACGCAACCGATGCATTAGAACCGCATATTGATAAAACTACCATGGAAATCCACCATGATAAACACCATCAAGCTTACGTTACTAACTTGAACAAAGCTGTTGAAGGTAAGCCTGAAGCAAGTTTAAGCATCGAAGAAATTGTAAAAAACATTTCTAAATATCCTGCTGCTGTAAGAAACAATGGTGGAGGTCACTATAATCACTCTTTATTTTGGAAAGTTTTAGGTCCGAATAAAGGAGGTGAGCCAACTGGCGATTTAGCAAAAGCGATTAATGAAACATTCGGTTCATTTGCTGAATTAAAAACTAAATTACAAGATGCTGGTGCAACTCGCTTTGGTTCTGGTTGGGCTTGGTTATCTGTTGGTGCTGATAAAAAACTTCAGGTTTCATCTACACCAAACCAGGATAATCCGTTAATGGATGTTGCAGAAGTAAAAGGTACACCAATTTTCGGTATCGATGTTTGGGAGCACGCTTACTATTTAAAATATCAAAATAAACGCCCTGATTATTTAGCGGCTATCTGGAATGCAGTAAACTGGGATGCAGTTGCAGAACTTTACAAAAAAGCTTTGTAAGCAACCTTTTATAAAATTTAGAAAGTCCCGTTGAAAATCGGGACTTTCTTGTTTTAAGATAATTAAGTAACTTCGCAGCTATTAAAATGTTCAAAATGAAGCGGATTATATTTTTATTTTTAATGGTGTTCGGTTTAATTAACCTTGTAAATGCTCAGCAAAACAAAATGCCGACGCCAGATGAGATTGCAAAGAAAAATGTAGAGGATTTGGATAAACGATTGAAGCTGAACGATACGCAGAAAAGTGTAATCTATCGTTTCACTTTTAATCAGGCTAAGGAACAGGCAGACTTAATAAAAAGGCAACAAGCTGGTAATTCTAGGGAAGAGGATGTAGATAAATTTTATAAACTTCAGAACGAAACCTCTAAAAATATCCGTAACGTATTAAAGGGAGAACAGCAAACCGAGTACGACAAAGTGATTGAAGAGCGCCTAAGCGGAAAATCGAATAAAGACAAAAAGAAAAAGAAGAAAAAAGGCGAGGAAGAAGAAGTTGAAAGTGATATCAAAGGTTTACTTTCTGCACCACCGCTGGTTCCTCAAAAACAATAATTTTTCACCATGCCTGAAATTATTCTCGGCACAATTGTGCTGGGTTTATTGTTGTCGCCACAGTTACTGGCTGGTTTTTTAGCTAAACGCACCGGCAGAAATTTCTGGTTCTGGTTTCTGATTTCTTTTTTAATTCCAATTATTTCTTTGGTGATTCTTATTTTTCTGGAAGATAAAAATCCGAAAACAACAAGTTATCAATTGGCTGACCACGTAGATAAAAAATAGGAAGATTAATAACGCTAGTTCTTAGATCCCAACAATATCTTTCTTCTTTTTCTGCTTCATTGTTTTGGGGATAATGGCCAAAATTTCTTCTTTTAAAGCATTTAACATTCGCTTTTTGATGAAGTTTTTATGCGTAACCAAACTGATTTCCCTAACCGGTTCAGGAGATTTAAAGTGACGGATTTTGTTGGTTTGTTTGGCATTTAATTCTGCAATGGCCAGCTCGGGTAATAAAGTAGCTCCACCGTTTAAATCAACCATTCTTACCAGGGTTTCTACACTTCCGGTATTATATTCTAAACCTTGCAGTCTGTTATTTTTAGTCGAACGGCAGATATTTAATACCTGGTTTCTCATGCAATGCCCTTCATTCAAAAGCCAGATATTTTCGTCATTTAAATCTTCCGCATCAACTGCTTTCTTTTTATAAAGCTTGCTGTTTTTGCTGATATAACTTACAAAGTTTTCATAGTACAATGGCGTCTCTGAAATGTTAGCATCCGTTAACGGAGTAGCTAAAATGCCACAATCTAACACGCCGGTTTTTAGATGATGAATAATGTCTTCAGTAGTGTATTCCCAAATTAGAAGTTTGAGTTCGGGATATTTTTCCAGCATCGCCGAAATCACCTGTGGCAATAAATATGGTGCTACCGTTGGAATTACACCTATTCTCAGTTCACCCAATACATCCTGCTGCTGGCTACTGATGAGTTCCTTTACCTTTCCACTTTCCTGTAAAATAATTCTCGCCTGAGCAATAATTTGAGAACCAATCTCTGTTGGAGATACAGGCTGTTTGCTTCTGTCGAAAATTTTAACGCTCAGTAATTCTTCCAGCTTTTGAACTTGCATACTTAGCGTAGGCTGAGTGACAAAACATTTTTCAGCAGCGGTAACAAAACTTCTGTAAGTATCTACAGCAACAATATATTCGAGTTGAACTAAAGTCATATAGCTAAAATTGATTTATCTTTTCAAATATATAAATTTTAACTATCTTATTTTAATATCTGCTTTGGAAATCCTGGTAGGCTAATTCAATACCTTCTTTTAGCTCAATTTTATGTTTCCAGCCCAGGTTGTGCAGCTTGGTTACATCCATTAATTTTCGAGGTGTACCATCGGGTTTTGTCGTGTCGAAAACGAGTTCTCCTTCAAATCCCAACACATCTTTAATTAATAAAGCCAAATCTTTTATGGTCAGGTCGTGTCCGGTACCAATGTTAATCAGGTTTGGCTCATTATAGTTTTGCATCAGGAAATAACATGCATCAGCCAAATCATCGGCAAATAGGAACTCCCTTAGTGGCGTTCCTGAACCCCAAACGGTTACCTGCTTTTCATCATTCACTTTAGCTTCATGAATTTTTCTGATCAGTGCCGGTAATACATGCGAATTTTGCGGATGATAATTATCGTTATAACCATAAAGATTTGTCGGCATTACCGAAACGAAATTACATCCATATTGATCGCGGTAAGCATCACACATTTTAATGCCGGCAATTTTGGCAATAGCGTAAGGCTCATTAGTATGTTCTAAAAGTCCTGTTAACAGATAATCTTCCTTTAAAGGTTGTGGAGCTAATTTTGGATAGATGCAGCTTGACCCTAAAAACATCAATTTTTTGACGCCTGTTAAATAAGATTGATGAATTACATTGTTTTGAATGGCAAGGTTTTCGTAAAGGAAATCGGCTCTGTAGGTATTATTGGCAACAATACCGCCCACTTTTGCAGCTGCAAGAAAAACATATTCCGGACGTTCCTGTGCGAAAAAATCGGCAACAGCTTGTTGACTTCTTAAATCTAATTCTTCGGATGTTTTGGTTACTAAATTTTCGAACCCTTCTTTTTGAAGCTTACGATAAATTGCTGACCCAACCATGCCGCGATGACCTGCAATATAAATTTTGGCGCTTTTTTCCAATGTGATGTTTCTTTAAATCGATTGCAAAAATACAATTGATTAACTAAAAACTGGCAAGATAGGCATGCAAAAACCTGCTTTCATAATTGATTTAATTGTAAATTTGCGGAAAAAAAACTTTTGGGTAAAGATAAACTTAGACGTTTCGCCGAGATAGAGACCTTTGCAAACGTATATCAATTAGATCAGGGGAAAACCCTAAAGGGCAAATGGGCTGCTGAACATTTTAAAAATTCAAATCCGGTTGTGTTGGAGTTGGCTTGTGGAAAAGGTGAATATACCGTAAACCTGGCCACATTATTTCCGGATAAAAATTTTATTGGCGTGGATTACAAAGGGAACAGAATTTGGCGTGGGGCAAAAACAGCAATTGAAGATGGGATTGACAATGTGGCCTTTTTAAGAATTCAGATTGAAAACCTATTGGATTATTTTGCTGAAGGCGAAATCGATGAAATATGGATCACCTTTCCAGATCCTCAGCCACAAGATAGCAGAGAAAAAAAACGCTTGACTTTTCCAGTGTTTTTAGAGCGTTATAAAACGGTATTGAAGCCTGGAGGCAAGGTAAACCTTAAGACAGATAATGATCAGCTTTATGCCTATACTTGTGAGAAAGTTGAAGCGCTTGGTTTAAAGGTTCATAAAAATACAGATCATTTATATACATCGGATTTAGTTGATGAAGTGTTATCGATTAAAACCTATTATGAGAAGAAATACCTGCTTCACGATAAAAATATCAATTACATTCAATTTTCGTTTGAATAATAATGAATACCAACTTTTACGAACAGGTTTATGAGGTTGCCCGGTTAATTCCGAAGGGAAGAGTAACCTCCTATGGTGCCATCGCTAAAAGTTTGGGAGCTGCCAAATCATCAAGAATGGTAGGCCATGCAATGGCTTATGCAGGAACGGCTCATCCGAAAGTGCCTGCGCACCGGGTGGTAAACAGTAGTGGTTTACTTACCGGGAAATTTCATTTTGAAACACCAGAAACGATGGCTGAACTTTTATCAAAAGAAGGCGTTGAAGTTAAAAATGATAAGGTTGTAAATTTTAAAAAGGTGTTCTGGAATCCAATGGAAGAAATTAATTTTGAGGATTAAGGGCGTAAAAATTTCGGGCTTAACGCCAACTCATTCATTCATTCACTCATTCAAAAATCACTCAATCAATAATTAATTAATATGGGAAAACTAGTAGAAGAATTTAATGGCTATCGTGAAAAAATGAACGATAGAATTATGGAAACTGCGAATACCAATATCAAACGTTTTTTTGCGCTTGACACCACTTCATATGCCGATGGTGCCCTGGATGTAAAAACAAAAGAAATGCTGGGATTGGTGGCGTCGATGGTTTTACGTTGTGATGATTGCATCAAGTATCATTTGGGTAAATGCCACGATGCAGGCGTAAACAGCGATGAAATGAATGAAATTTTTATGATTGCCAATCTGGTTGGGGGAAGTATCGTGATTCCACATTATAGAAGAGCGGTGGAGTATTGGGACGAGCTGTTGGCTGGTTAGGAGTTTTATTGAACAATCTGCTTCCGTTCGTCATGCTGAATTCATTTCAGCATCTCTTGCAACTAATTAAGATCTTGAAAGAAATTCAGGATGACGACAGCTTATATCATATCATTTTCTTAAGTTTTATAATGCAGACTCCAAACTCAAAACGCCAAACTCAAAACTCAATTCGTTGCTCCTGGGCTGGCTCCGATCCGCTCTACATTAAATACCATGATGAAGAATGGGGAAAACCGGTTCATGATGATAAAACCTTATTTGAGTTTTTAATTTTAGAAGGTGCTCAGGCAGGATTAAGCTGGATCACTATTCTTCGCAGGAGGGAGCATTACAGAAAGGCTTTTGCTGATTTTGAAGTGAGTAAAGTTGCCGCTTTTAATGATGAGGACATTGATCGGTTAAAAAATGATGAAGGAATTATCCGGAATCGCTTAAAAATAAATGGCGCCATCACTAATGCTAAATTATTTATCGAAATTCAGAGAGAATTTGGTAGTTTTTCCAAATACATTTGGGCTTTCATTCCCAATGGGAAACCCATTGAAAATAAAATTGAAAAAATGAGTGATGTTCCGGCCCGAACAGCATTATCAGATCAGATTAGCAAAGACATGAAAAAGCGGGGTTTTAAATTCTTTGGCACCACCATCTGTTATGCTTTTATGCAGGCCACCGGAATGGTAAACGATCATTTACTAAATTGCTGTGCGAGATAATCAAAACAAAAAAGAAAACTGATTTACTTTCATTTAAATCAATTAATCCTCCATAATCCTGGTTTATTTTTTTGCCGCATTGTATTCCTTTACCCACTCAATTACCTCCCGACTATTAAACTCAGTACCACTTTCCACTTTGGCTTTCAAGCTCAAATTATCGCTCATTTTTTGAAGCAAGATTGCTTTAACACTCTCTTTCTTATCTTCATCGGTTATAGCTTTCATGGGCACCTCTTGTAGAGGACCTGTCCCAGGTTTTTCAATAAAATAACGAACAACAGGAGCTCCGGCAGGGCGTTCTGGCTCTGCACTTCTTCCACCTCCAATACTAATTCCGCCGCCCATTCCCATTCCGCCAAAACCACCGGTTCCGGTGCCAATACCAACTGAAGGCCTGAACTTCACCTTTTTCTCCTTAACTGCGGGAACAAGCGTTCCGCCACCAAAAGAATATAGGTTTACTGTTCCCATCTCGATCAGCTTTACAAAACGGTATTCGAAATTTTTTCCGTTTGCAAAACCTTTGCTTACAAAACTGTTTCCATTCCAAAAGAAATTTTTCACATCTTTTGCAGGAAGAATTACATCTGCTTCGTCATTAGCACTGATATAAACCGAAAAATAATCGGTTCCTTTTATGGTTCCGCGAATTACATCATCATTATTTTTAACAATAAAATCCTGAGCAAAACCCAAATTAACGAAAAGAAAAAGTATGAATGTAAAAAATGGAAATTTCATATCAATAAGGCTTAATACAAATAACGCAACAAATTTTTAAATCTTGCTAGTTCAAATTAATTTTGATATTTCCAACTTCTACATCAGGATGCTTTTGCTGAAATTTTAAGAAATCTGATTTCATTTTGTTATAAGCGTATTGCGACCCATCGCATAAAACTTATGTAAAATGTAGGCATTAAAAAGATAGTTTTTTAAATCATTACTGGCCTGGGTATCCGTCATCATTTTGCGAAGATGTTCTTTATTAACAAGGGCACCAATACCGAATTTCATTGCGACGTAATTCATTTCCTGTTTCACAGCTTCCCGTTCCAGATAAGGATCAGATGATGCATTAAGTTCTTCTATTTTTTTAAGGTGAGGAGCAATATCTTTGGCCAAACTTTCTTTGTTTACCAACACCAATCCTTCTGGTATATAGAAAGCGGAATCTAAGTGATAAGGGTCGACAAAAATTGTTACCACCGCTTTAGTGGAAGGATTTGTCAAGGTATAACGATCAACAATTCCACTTTTGCCACTGGTACTGCTTCTTTTCGAAAAATCAATTGCTGAGCCGTCAGGCCATCTGAAAGAATTTTCCAGCTTTGCCATACGAAATTTGTAGCGCACCGCGATCTGCTAAATTTACAAAGGCACCAGAACCAACCGGGCGATCTATGGAAGTGCCGTATCCTTTACTATAACCCTTCAGGTTTTCGAAGGTGATGTAGGTAATTAAGGTGTCTATTGGCTGTTGGGCTTTCGCGAAGCTTAAAACTAAACAGAAGATAATGGTGTAAAATGTTCTCATTAGGCGTTTTAGTTTGATGATGATGAAAATACCAGAATTCAATAATTAATTTTAGTTTTTTTGTTGAAAAAGCAATTTAACCTTATCGCTAACTTTAGCTACTTTTATCACATGAATAAAAAACTCTTTCTTCTAGATGGAATGGCGCTCATGTACAGGGCACACTTTGCATTAAGTAAAAATCCTCGTTTTACTTCTACTGGGATTAATACATCGGCAGTAATGGGCTTTACCAATACTTTGCTCGATGTGCTGAAGAAAGAAAAACCCTCGCATATTGCTGTCGTTTTTGATACAGAAGCACCTACTGAAAGACATACTTCTTTCGAAGCGTACAAAGCACATAGACAGGCAATGCCTGAAGATTTGGCTGCTGCGATGCCATATGTGATTAAGTTAATCACTGGATTTAATATTCCGGTAATCACTTCAGATGGTTACGAGGCAGACGATATTATTGGTACGCTTGCAAAAAAAGCGGAGGCGAAAGGTTTTCAGGTGTATTGCATGACACCGGATAAGGATTTTGCCCAACTGGTTTCTGAAAATATTTTCATTTATAAACCTGCCCGAATGGGTAACGATATGGAAATTTTGGGCGTGAAAGAGGTTTTGGCAAAATGGGAAATTGAAAACGTATTACAGGTTATCGATATTTTAGGTTTATGGGGCGATGCCGTGGATAACATTCCTGGAATTCCGGGGATAGGTGAAAAAACTGCAAAAGCTTTAATTAAACAATACGGTTCGATGGAGAATATCATTGCGCATTCTCATGAACTTAAAGGAAAACAGCGGGAAAATGTAGAGAACTTTGCGGAGCAGGGATTAATTTCAAAAAAGCTGGCAACCATTTTATTAGATGTTCCGGTAGAACTTGATGAAGCAAGTTTGGAACTTTGCGATCCAAGTCGTGACTTGTTGGAGCCACTTTTTACGGAGCTGGAGTTTAGAACATTAGGTCGCCGTGTTTTTGGCGATGAGTTTTCTGTTACCACAGCCCGATTTGGAGAAGGCACACAAACCGATCTTTTTGGAAATCAGTCTGGCGAAACCATTCAATATACCAATACCTTAGAAGAAGAGCCTGCTGAAAAATTACCTGCCAAAACAATAGAAAATACTGCGCATGATTATGTTTTAGTAGAAACGGCAGCGCAACGTACTGATTTAATAAAGCTATTGCTTACGCAGGAGAAAATATCATTTGATACAGAAACCACAGGAACTGATGCGAATATGGCAGATTTAGTGGGCCTATCTTTTTCAATAAAACCAGGAAGCGGCTACTATATTCCGGTTTCGGAAATAAGAGAAGAAGCTCAGGCAATCGTGGATGAATTCCGTGTTGTACTTGAAAATGAAAATATTGAAAAGATTGGTCAGAATACCAAATACGATATTTTAGTATTGAAATGGTACGGGCTTCAGGTAAAAGGCAAACTTTTCGATACCATGCTGGCACATTATCTGATTGATCCTGATACCCGCCATGGCATGGATGTACTTTCAGAAAACTATCTGGGTTATTCACCAATATCAATTACTAAACTGATTGGGGCAAAAGGCAAAAATCAATTAACCATGCGTGATGTTCCTGTAATTGATGTAGTTGATTACGCCGCCGAAGATGCGGATGTAACCTTGCAATTGGCTCATGTTTTTGAACCAAAATTAAAGGAGTTAAATGCTGCTAAATTGGCTGATGAGATTGAAAACCCATTGGTGTATGTTTTGGCCGACATTGAAAAGGAAGGTGTTCGCATAGATATTGAAACACTGAAAGCATATTCCAAAGAGCTGGAAACTGATATTGTTAAGTTTGAACAGAATGTTTATGATAAGGCTGGCATCAAATTTAACCTGGCATCGCCGAAACAACTGGGTGAAGTATTATTTGATAAACTTCAGCTCGATCCAAAAGCAAAAAAAACCAAAACCGGACAGTACCAAACCGGCGAAGATGTACTAACGGCTTTGGCAAGCAAAAGTGATATCGTTCAGGATATTTTGGATTTTCGCCAGTTGCAGAAACTAAAATCTACTTATGTTGATGCTTTGCCACTGATGGTGAACCCAAAAACTGGTCGTGTTCATACTTCCTACAATCAGGCTGTAGCTGCCACGGGTCGGTTAAGTTCAAATAATCCTAATTTGCAGAATATTCCAATCCGTACCGAGCGTGGAAGGGAAGTGCGCAAAGCCTTTATCGCAAGAGATGAAAACCATATTTTGTTATCAGCCGATTATTCGCAAATTGAACTGAGGATTATTGCAGAGATTAGCAAAGAAGAGAATATGCTTGACGCTTTCAGCAAAAACATCGATATCCATACCGCCACGGCAGCAAAAGTGTATGGCATTGCCATTGAAGATGTAGATAGTACACAACGTAGAAATGCAAAAGCCGTAAACTTCGGTATCATTTATGGTCAGTCTGCCTTCGGGTTATCTCAAAATTTGGGCATTCCACGTAAGGAAGCGGCAGAAATTATTGAACAATATTTCGCTCAGTACCCAGGCATTAAGCGTTATATGAGTGATACAATGAACTTCGCCCGTGAAAACGGATTCGTAGAAACGATTATGGGCAGGAGGCGCTATTTAAGAGATATTAATTCGGCTAATCAAACGGTTCGTGGTTTTGCGGAACGAAATGCCATTAATGCACCTATTCAGGGTTCAGCTGCGGATATGATTAAAATAGCAATGATTAATATTCACAAAGAAATGAAAGCACAAAACCTACAATCAACGATGACCATGCAAGTACATGATGAGTTGGTTTTTGATGTAGTAAAATCAGAAAAAGAGGTTATGAAAGCAATTATTCAAGATAAAATGGCCAATGCAATTAAATTAACCGTTCCAATTGTAGTTGAAATTGGTGAGGGAGAAAATTGGCTGGCAGCACATTAAAATGAAAATAATTTTAATATTTATTTTAAGCATACTTTCATTTAATGCCATTGCTCAAAAAAGCGATACGTTGGTTACCTATAGTTTGAATGGAACATTAACTAAAAAAGCAGATAAAGCCACTTTAATTTATAAGGTTTTTAAAAAAGATAGTGTAAGTTGGGTTAGGATCACATCAAACAAAGATCTCATTCCTATTTTTAAAGAAAGTTTTTCTGACTCATTACTAACCACGTTAAATGGAATTTACCTTGAGTACGAAGGTGGGAAAATCTATAGAAAAGGATTTTACTTAAACAATGAACGGGTAGGAATGTGGATAACGTATGATACTATTGGAAGTGCGACAAGTTCAAAAATGTATGCTTCAAATAATCTAAACGGACTATTTACAACTTATTGGGATAACGGCAATATTCAGGAACAGGGAAATTATGTTGATGGGAAAAAGGTTGGGGAATGGAGGATAATTTACCAAACAGGTGAAATTGCACTAAAAGAAACTTTTGACTTAAATAGTAAAATTGTTGATAGTGCTTATCTGGATTTAAATGGGAAAGCCATCTCGAAAGATAGTATTTTCAAAGCACCATCGTATCCTAAAGGCATTCAATCTTTCTATAAATATCTTGGTAGTAGTGTTAGGTATCCAGTTCAGGCAAGACTAAATAACATCCGGGGGAAAGTTTATTTGCGATTTACGATTAACAAACAGGGAGAAATTGTAGACATTATGGTGGTATCTTCGCCTGATCGTTCCCTGAGCGAAGAAGCCATCCGGGTTTTGCAAAGTTCCCCAAAATGGATTCCAGGACGTGTATTTAATAAACCCACAAATGTAGAATATGCCATAAATATTAATTTTTGGTTTAATTAAAATAAATGAATTCCCTATCTTCATTGAAACTTCATCCCGATTAATCAATTTTATATTAACAAATTTAAAAAACGAGTATGAAAAAATTATTGAGTTTAATCGCAATCGCAGCATTTGGTTTAACCACGGCATTTGCACAAACACCAGCAACAACAGCACAGGCTAAACAAGTTGTTAAAAAGGAAGTGAAAACAACTACTGCGCCAGTAAAAGCGAGTGCAAAACAAGAAGCAAAGAAAGTTGAAACAAAAACAACCACAACGGCTGCAAAACTGAAAGCAGATGGTACGCCAGATATGCGTTTCAAAGAAAATAAAACAAAGGCAGTAACTAAGGTTGTAGGTCCTACAAAAAAAGACGGAACAGCTGATATGCGTTACAAAGCAAACAAAGCGGCTGCTAAAAAGAACTAGGTTTAGATTTATAGTTTTGGAAAAGGGGATGATGTGAATCAATCCCCTTTTTTGTTTTATAGTGCTATTGTTTCACCAATTTGAGGGAGCCACAGCGTTTTACTTTCTCGTTTAAACTTTGCTGTAGCATCTTCGGTATCAATACTAATCGGTGGGAAAGTATTGTAGTGAACTCCAATAATCTGATCGCAATCGATATATTTCGAAGCAATAATCGCATCATCAACGTCCATGGTGTAATGCCCACCAATTGGTAAGATGGCGTAATCTAAATTGTATAATTCAGCCAATAGTTTCATTTCAACTGTTAAAGCCGTATCTCCGGCGAAATAAACTTGTTTGCCTGCTAGTTCCAATACAAATCCGGCTGGATTTCCACCATAACTACCATCGGGATTTGAGCTGCTGTGCACTGCCCATACTGTACGGAGTTTGCCGAAAGATAATTTTTGCGTTCCAAAGTTGATGTCTGTTACTTTTTCTACCCCCTGTTCTTTAATCCACTTGGCAACCTCTACCATGGCAATTACTTCAGCATTGGTTTGTTTGGCTAACTCAACCAAATCTGCAACATGGTCACCATGGCCGTGGCTAACCAAAATATAATCAGCTTCAATTTTAGAAGTATCTACATCTTTCGCCAGTGGATTTGATTTAATAAATGGATCGAACAGGAATTTCTTGCCATCTGCCTCAATTAAGAAGCACGATTGGCCATAATAAGTATATTTCATGTTATGTTTTAAGATTGAATAATTGAATGAGCAGATAAAGGGAATGCTTATTGACCAAACATTCCGCCTAAACCGCCTAACATATCTTTCGCAGAGGCTTGCATTTCTGTAGCGCTCACTTCTTCAGCATTTGCCAGGGCTTTGTTTATCGCAGTTTGTAGTAATTCTTCCAGCTCTTCTTTATCAGCATTTTTAAAAAATTCTTCATCAATTGAAACTCCTGTAATGGCTTTGTTAGCAGTAGCGGTAATTTTGATGGCCCCGTTTTCAACCTCGCCAAATACCGAGATGGTATCTAAACGTTTCTTAATCTCTTCGGCTTTTTGTTGTGCCGCGAATAATTTATCGAACATAATTTGTTGTTTTTATTATAAAACGAATTTAAGCTAAATTGTTTTTTACTAAGGTGTTTTTATGTAGATCAATATCACTTAAAATAGAAAAAACCTCGAAAATCAAATCTTCGAGGTTTATATTTTTTAGTCTTCATCGCTTCCCGGTAAACTTCCATTTCCGTGGTAAGCTCCTTTGCGGATAATTGGCATATTTAAATGTTTATACAAATCATCAAGATGCATCAAACTTCCATTGGTTAAGTTACCCAAGAAAATTACGATAATATTTTTATCTAAATCGCGTACGTAAATATGGCGGAAACCATGCCACCAACCCGTGTGGTAAACAACTTTATCCATTTTCTCGCCATCAAACATTCTCCAGCCATAACCATAATTAAAATGACCATTCACGGGTTTGTTGCGGCCCACATAAGATGAATCTGTGCTTTTTTTGGTTAGTAAACGACCATTTTTTAAATATTTATCATAAAGTACCAGATCATGAACAGTACTGTAAATTCCTTTATCGCCTACAGGTCCATCCAGAAAATTTTGGGCTACAGAATACCTCCAGGTGCGGTCATGGCCAACCACATCAACCGGAATTTTTTCGTATTCGGTGGTGCTGTAAACATGGGTATGTTTCATGCCTGCTGGTTTAAAAATATGCTCCATCATATACTGAGAGAAACGTTGACCAGTAACTTTCTCAATAATGGCGCCCAATACCATGAAGTTAGAATTATTGTAATGAAAGCGGTTATCGGGTTTTACGTAAGGATTAGGTTTGCGTTCGGCAATTACATTCATCACCTCCTGGTTGCTTACGCCCTTTTTCATATTGCGTTTCTCTTTCCGCCAGATGTCATCAATGAAATAAACATAATTCATCATTCCACTACGGTGCGTGAGCAAAAGTTTAACCGTTATTCCATCATATGGGAAATTTGGGAAAAATTTCTTTACATTATCATTCAGTGAAAGTTTACCTGCTTCTACCAATTGCATAATGGCCGTTCCGGTAAAAGTTTTGGTTATGGATGCCAGTTCGAACTCAGAAGTGATTTTTAAGCTATCGCGATGAAGATAATCGGCCCACCCAATCGCTTTTTCATAAAGAATTTTGCCATCTTTAGCCACCAGCATATTGCCATTAAACCCGTACTTTTTATGAAGATTTTGTACAAAATCGGCTATCCATTTATCTCCCTTAGCTGGATCGTAGGCGATTAACAGACTATCCGCTTTGTCATCTTCTTTAACACGGATTTTGGCGTCAGCTGCTTTTTGCTCTTCTGCTTTTTTGCTGTTGCAAGCGGTGAAAACTGTTAAAGAGAGTGCTAATGCTGAACATATAAATCTAAAATTCATTAATTATAAGGATAGTGTATTTAAAACCCGAAAATTAAAGAATTTTAGACGGTTAAATGGAAAGAGTTTTAAACATTTGCGCAATTTTGCTTGTACCAGCACTCAAACAAATGACCTTTACTGCCGTACACAGGATCATTATCGGGGTTTTTCACCTTGGCAATATCTTCATCAGCTTCCGGACGTTCCTCTGCTTTGCCATATTTCAGGTTATAGTCTGATCCATTAGGATAAGCACCAACAACGGTAAAATCATCGCTTGAATTTAATTTCATATGTGCTACGCCAGCTGGAATTACTACAACATCGCCCTTATCTAATTCTATGCAAACCCCATGATCGCCACCGAATTGTACATCGGCCTTGCCGCAAAATACCCCCATCACTTCATGCGTATTGCTGTGGTAATGTTGGTAATCAAAAATGCTATCAACCCAGGCATTGGTATAGCCATTCTGAGCGAAAACTTTTTTAATTACTTCTTCTGTTTCATCAGGATGAATTAAGAACGCACCTTTGTAAATCATCAAAGGCAAATTGGGATTGTTGGGAAAATTTCCGTTCTCTTCTATTTTATGTGAAACAAGGTAAGCCTCTTGAATTAATTTTTCTTTGTCCATGATTGTGGGGTTTCAATATTAACAAAGTATTAGGGAAAGGGTTTAGGATTTGTTTGTTTCCAGAGTTGAAAGATTACACAGGCTCTATTGTTGTTTATATTACTATGGTAATTCAAAGCTTTTTCCTCCCGCAGATCCATTAGATTTTCGCAGATTTTTCTTAATTTGGTATAATCATCCGAATGCGAAACTAATTATTCAGCTATGGATGAAAATGAAATTTCTTATATCATTAGAGGTGCAATATTTACCACCTATAATGCTCTTGGTCCCGGATTATTAGAATCAGCTTATGAAGTGGTTCTTTGTCATATCTTACTAGAAAAAGGCTTAACTGTTAAAAGGCAGGTTCCAGTACCAATTATTTTTAATGGTATGAAGCTCAAAGTTGGCTATAGAATTGATTTGCTGGTTAATAACCTGGTCATAATTGAATTAAAATCTATTGAAATGCTGGCCGCTGTACATCACAAACAAGTGCTAACCTACTTAAAATTATCAGGCATTAAATTAGGTCTGCTTGTTAATTTTAATACTGTGAACATTGCCGAATCTATTCATAGAAAAGTGAATGGACTATAGCTATAATAATCAATCAGCGGAAATCTCCAAGATCTGCGGGAGTGTCTTTTACGCAATATTTATTTAGTTTTAATGATCAATTTAGCACCAAAATCTGGCTCAATCCGTAATAATGGACTATAAAAATATTATGATCAATTGGCGAAAATCCTCGAAATCTGCTTGAAAACCTTTTAACCAAAAATGCCACTCCTTTTCAGGAATGGCTTTAATATTATTTAAAATCCTTCGACAAGCTCAGGATGACAGCTTATTAAGCTAATAGTCTAATCGGCTCTTCTAATAAACCTTTTAACGTTTGTAAGAATTGTGCTCCGGTTGCACCATCAACCACACGGTGATCGCAACCCAAAGTCAATTTCATTACGTTACCAGGAACAACCGCACCATTTTTAACAACAGGAACTGCCTGGATAGCACCTACTGATAAAATTGCACCATCAGGAGAGTTGATGATTGATGTAAACTCATCAATACCAAACATACCTAAATTAGAAACGGTGAAAGTAGAACCTTCCCAATCTGCAGGTTGTAATTTTTTAGCTTTTGCTTTACCACCGAAATCTTTTACTTCAGCAGAGATGTGTGATAAAGATTTACCATCAGCAAAACGAACCACAGGTACTAATAAGCCATCTTCAACAGCCATAGCAACACCAATGTTAGTATGTTCGTTGAAACGGATTTTATCGCCACCCCATGATGAATTAACCGCCGGGTGTTTTTTCAAGGCAACAGCAACCGCTTTGATTACTAAATCGTTGAAAGAAACTTTAACAGGAGCAACTGCATTGATTGCCGTACGGGCAGCCATTGCGTTATCCATATCAATACTTACGGTTAAATAGAAATGTGGCGCAGTAAATAAACTTTCAGCCAAACGTTTTGCAATTACTTTACGCATTTGCGAAACAGGTTGTTCCGTAAATTTAACCTCACCTACAAATGTTGGAATTACAGGCGCAGCAGCTGAGCTACCAGCGCTTTCAGTTTTAGGTTTTGCGCTTTCTGCTTGTGCAGCAGCTGGTTTGAAGTTTTCAATATCTTTTTTAATGATACGGCCACCTTCTGCACTACCTGCAACTTGCGATAAATCAATTCCCTTATCTTTAGCAATTTTTTTAGCTAAAGGCGAAGCTTTCACACGGCTATCAGAAGAACTTTCTGCAACAGGAGCAGATGAACCAGCATCAGCAGTTGTTTTAGGCGCTTCTTCACTTTCAGCTTTAGGCTTTTCGCTTTCAGCTTTAGGAGCAGAACCACCCGCTAAAATTCCACTAACATCAGTTCCTTCAGGACCAACAATAGCAATAATGCCGTTAACCTTAGCCGCCTGACCTTTTTCTACACCAATGTGTAATAAAGTTCCGGTTGCATAGCCCATTACTTCCATAGTCGCCTTGTCGGTTTCTACATCAGCTAAAACATCATCATCCTTAACTTTATCGCCAACTTTTTTATGCCATTCAGCAATAACGCCTTCAGTCATGGTATCGCTTAACAAAGGCATACGAATTACCGTAACACCTTTTGCTGCTAATTCTTCTTCACTTAAACCACCACCTTGAGCAGGAGCAGCTTCTTCTTTTTTATCTTCGGCTTTAGGCGCTTCGCTTTCAGCTTTAGGCTTTTCGCTTCCAGCTCCTTCAGCATCTAAAGCAGCCTGAAAATCTTCACCCTCTTTGCCGATAACGGCCATTACAGCATCAACCGGAACAGCTTCACCTTCTTTTACACCAACGTATAAAAGTGTACCATCCCAATAAGATTCCATGTCCATTGTTGCTTTGTCAGTTTCTACTTCTGCCAAAACATCGCCGCTTTTTACTTTATCACCCACTTTTTTATGCCACTTCGCCAAAACCCCTTCGGTCATGGTGTCGCTCATTTTGGGCATTTTAATTACATCAGCCATTATATCTAATTAATTGAAATCTTTTTAAAATTAGTCCATTACATAAGGGTAGTTCTCAGTCATGTATACATCTTTGTATAATTCAGATGCATCTGGCCATGGAGACTCTTCAGCGAATTTCACCGCCTGATCTACAGTAGCCTTAACTTTAGCTTCTACTTCTTCAATCCAGGCTTGGTCTGCATACTTTTCTTTAAGAATCGTTTCTCTTGCAAGTTCAACCGGATCTTTTGCTTTATAATCTTCTAATTCTTCTTTAGTACGATATTTTGCAGGGTCAGACATTGAGTGACCACGGTAACGGTAAGTTCTCATCTCTAAGAAAGTTGGTCCTTCACCTTTACGGGCACGTTGAATTGCCTCATCCATTGCATTGTGTACGGCAACCGGGTCCATACCATCAACCGGAGCACATGGCATATCGAAACCTAAGCCGATTTTATAAATATCAGTCATGTTGGTAGTACGTTGTACCGAAGTACCCATTGCATAACCATTGTTTTCGCAAACAAAAATTACCGGCAATTTCCACAACATGGCCATGTTAAAAGTTTCATTTAATGCACCCTGGCGTACAGCGCCATCGCCCATATAACAAATGTTAACATTATCAGTTCCTTTGTATTTTTCTGCAAAAGCAACACCAGCACCTAGTGGAATCTGACCTCCAACAATTGCATGGCCACCATAAAAATTATGTTCTTTGCTAAACATGTGCATTGAACCACCTTTGCCTTTAGAGCAACCAGTAGCTTTACCATACATTTCTGCCATAATGCTATCGGCACTAACACCTAAAGCTAAAGCATGAGCGTGATCACGGTAAGTAGTAATCATCGAATCGCCTTTTTGCATTGCAGAAATTGCTCCTGCAACCACAGCCTCTTGCCCAATGTATAAATGACAAAAGCCACGAATTTTTTGTTGTCCGTATAATTGGCCAGTTTTCTCTTCGAATTTGCGCATCAGCAACATCGATTCGAACCATTTTAACCAAGTATCTTTATTTATTTCTACTGCACTCATTTTAGGATATTTGTTTTTTTGCGACAGCAAATCTAATTTTTTTATTGTAATTTTTGGCACTTTTCAGTGTAAAAACATCATACACTTTCATACAATTGTAGAATTAATAGTTGTTTTGCCGAAAAAACTTCTTCACCCTGCCTATTTCACTTAAAACGTCGATTTCACATATTTTAATTTCACAGTTTATCAAAGTAATGGTTTCTATAAATGATGAAATATAATTCTGTAAAATAGCCCATTACCGTAATTTATATATTTTTATTTGGAAGGCAATTACAGTAGCTTCTATGTTAGCGCAGTCCCGCCATTCGCATTATCTTTTTTGTGAATTTCTTCTGAAATTGAAAGATCTTGCAACAAAAAAGGATAATTGCTGCTGTCGGGCTTAAGTTACCAGGGTCATTGCGAGTGATTAACTCTGGTTTAACCACCCCCGGCCCCTCCTTGAAAATAAGGAGGGGAGCAGGTTCTGCAGAACAAATTTATATTTGAGCTTTTATTTATCGGTTGGTATCCTACCAAACGAAATAGAGAATGGTTGGTGAAGACACCAACCATTAAATAGAGTTGCTAGGGTCATTGCGATTGATTAATTCTGGTTTAAACCACCCCCGGCCCCTCCTTGAAAATAAGGAGGGGAGCAGGTTCTGCAGAACAAATTTGGCGGGGTTGGTTATGTTCCCAAGGACAACAAGCCAATAAACTTAAACCTGATGGGACGAAAATACTTTTGAGGCAGATGCTTTTAAGCTTGGAATTAACGATCGCAAAAGATTGCAGGGATAGCAGGACTTTCGAAACCGATAGTCACAGACACTGATTTTCGAAATAATATTTCAATCTAAATTTCGTTTCCTAACAAGTCGAAATCGTTAAAATGTTAATAACTTTCACTTTTTAACAGGTAACATTTGGATAACATTTGTATAATCAATACTTTTGGCAACCAACAATAAGCCCATGTGGTTTACGTTACTGTGTAAGTGAATACCCAAACATAACTGTATAACATGATTAAAAAATTTTTGTTTTCATCCCTAATCGCTATTTGCACGCTCTCAGCCGCATTTGCGCAAACAAAAACAAAAGAATCTGGTAAAGAATTAAATGATCCCGACAACTTAGCCTCTCAATACTTCTCGCAGGTAATGGGTGTTGCCGTTGATGCGACTTCAAACTTGAAATTATATAAGTTTGTGTACGAATGGATCGGAACGCCATATAGCTACGGCGGATCGAGCAAAAAAGGGATTGATTGTTCGGCTTTTACAAAGGCGATTTACGACAAAGTTTTCAACACCACCATCAGAAGAAATTCACGCGATATTTTTAGTATGGTTGACCCACTAGCTAAAGATGATTTGAAAGAAGGTGATTTGGTTTTCTTCAAAATAAAAAGCAGAAGTATTTCTCACATTGGTATTTACCTGGGAGATAACAGATTTGCTCATGCATCCAGCTCACGCGGTGTGGTTATTAGTAATTTAAATGAACCTTATTACAGCCGCTACTTTTATAAAGGCGGAAGGATTTTAGAATCGTTTAAAAAAGAATTTACTGTAGAATAAGCCAATTTGCGATTGTAGGAATACGATTTTAGATTGAATAGATATAATCCTCCTTAAGCAATTTTGGAGGATTTTTTTTACCATAAAAGTTATAAATGAAATTAACCAATAGCATAATCTTATCCTCCCTTATTGTAATCGTATTTTTAAGTTGTACCAGTAATAGCGCTCAAGTAGCAGCCCCTGCTGAAAAACAAGATACCGTTATCAGAAAAATAAAAGATACGATTTCCATCACCGCTGTTGGCGATATCATGTTGGGTTCTGCATTTCCATCTAAAACGAATTTACCACCAGATGATGCTGTAAATAGTTTTCAAGCGGTAGACAGTTTGCTCAAAGGAGATATTGTTTTCGGAAATTTAGAAGGTTGCTTTTTAAACTCAGGAAATTCAAATAAGTGCAACGGCATTAACCCAAATAATTGTTATGCTTTTAGAATGCCCGAACGTTATGCCGGAATTTATAAAAAGGCAGGTTTTAATGTGTTAAGCATTGCCAATAACCATGTTGGAGACTTTGATGCTAAAGGCCGGAAAAATACGACCCGAATTTTGGATTCACTACGAATTCATTATGCCGGACAACTGAACAAACCCTTCGAAATATTTGAGAAAGACAGTGTTAAATACGCTTTCTGTGCTTTTGCTCCAAATGAGAACACGGTTTCAATTAATAAAATTGATAGTGCCAAAGCCTTGGTTGCCCGCCTGAAAAAACAGGTAGATATCGTGATTGTTTCCTTCCATGGCGGTGGAGAAGGCGCCAGATTTGAGCATGTACCACGCAAAAATGAAATTTTTTACAACGAAAACAGAGGAAATGTTTACAAGTTCGCTCATGCAGTTATTGATGCAGGCGCAGATGTGGTTTTAGGCCATGGTCCTCACGTAACCCGGGCTGTTGAGGTGTATAAAAACAAATTTATCGCTTACAGCCTTGGTAATTTTTGCACCTATGGTATGTTAAGCTTGAAAGGCAATAACGGCATTGCACCGCTGCTTCAACTCAAAATCAATGCAAAAGGTGATTTTCTTTTTGCTGATGTGGTTTCGGTACAGCAGGATAAAATTAACCGTTTAACCGTGGATGGAAATAACAGGGCCTTTAAGCGCATAAAAGAATTAACGAATATCGATTTTATCGGCCATCAGCTTCAGTTTGAGGATAACAGAATATCAATGAAAGAACAATTAAGCTCAAACGGTGAACCTCAACCTTAACCTCAGTCTCAGCCTCAACCTTAACTTTAGCCTCAATCTCAAATGAAAAAAGGATTAATTCTCCATTATATTATTGCCATTTCTGCAGCAATCTTAGTGTTGGTTGCAGCCTATTACATCAATGAAAACCCAAAAAATATCTGGTCTGCTGGAATTATAATATTGGCTGGATGCCTGGTGGCTTTCAGCCAATATCAAATTATAAGATATAAGAAAAAGCAGTAATTTGCCTGTTAACTTTCATCTTTGGTATTTTTAACCAAGCCAATTCCCGATACGAAGAATATCAAACCGATTACACCGTATACCAGCAATCCTCTGGTTTGTTGGCTGTGATTTACAAAGCCCCAGCCTGCATAAATTAGCCCAATAATGCCTAAGATGGTAAGTACTGTTCCGAAAGTGCGTTTTACATTCATGATTAGATTTTTAAGTAGTATATAGACAAAAAATAAATCCTTTTGTTTTGCAGCGCTTTAAAGGGTGATGTTTGTATTTTATTTTTTATAACTTCATAAAAAAATCTAATTATGCAATACACTATTTACATTCTCGGTTTTCTCCTCCTCATTATTCTGTTAAGCTCCTTTGTTACGGTTAAACAAGGTACGATAGCGGTGGTAACAGTTTTTGGAAAATACCGCAGACAACTTCGCCCGGGACTAAACTTTAAGATTCCTCTGATTGAACAAATCTACTCCCGCATTTCTATTCAAAACCGTTCGGTAGAATTATCATTTCAGGCCGTTACTCAAGATCAGGCCAATGTTTACTTCAAGGCCATGCTGCTATATTCTGTGGTTAATCAGGATGAGGAAACCATTAAAAATGTAGCTTTTAAGTTCGTAGATGCAACTAATTTAATGCAGGCATTAATCAGAACCATTGAAGGCTCAATTCGTGCTTATGTGGCTACGCAAAAACAAGCAAATGTATTGGCGCAACGTAATGAAATTGTATTACACGTTAAAGAGCAAATTGATCAGGTTTTAGATGGATGGGGTTATCACTTACAGGATCTTCAATTAAATGATATTACTTTCGATGAAGAAATTATGCGTTCGATGAGTCGCGTGGTGGCATCCAATAACTTAAAAGCGGCTGCCGAAAATGAAGGTCAGGCATTATTAATTACTAAAACCAAAGGTGCTGAAGCAGATGGTAATGCCATCAAAATTGCGGCAACGGCCGAGCGTGAAGCTGCACAGCTTCGTGGCCAAGGTATTGCTTTGTTTAGAGAAGAGGTGGCAAAAGGTATGACCAATGCAGCGCATGAAATGCAACAAGCCAACCTTGATACTTCGGTAATTTTATTCACCATGTGGACAGAAGCCATTAAACAGTTCGCTGAGTATGGTGAAGGGAACATCATCTTTTTGGATGGAAGCACTGAAGGCATGAATAAAACCATGAAAGAAATGATGGCCATGCAATTGAGCCAGAATCCTATAAAGAAAGATTAATAGCTTTTTTACTCGCTAAAAGACTGTTGCAAACAAAAGCAGCGGTCTTTTTTTGTTTTAAACGATAAGCGATTTGGCTAAATCAAAAGTAGATTAGCCTAAACTTCTGCAATTAAATTGGTTGAATTTTGTATGGTGATGTAGATGAGCATTCATCTACAATCGAACATAAATATTTAATCATTAATAATCAATTATGAAAGTTTTTGTAACAGGGGCAACCGGATTTGTAGGTTCAGCCGTAGTAAAAGAATTAATCAATGCTGGTCATGAAGTGTTAGGCCTTGCCCGAAATGAAAAAGCAGAAAAGGCATTATTGCTGGCAGGAGCTGAAGTACACAAGGGAGATCTTGAAGACCTGGAAAGTTTAAGGCAAGGGGCAAAAGCTGCCGATGGTATCATTCATACCGGATTCATTCATGACTTTACCCGTTTTGCAGCAGTTTGTGAAATTGATCGCATCGCAATAGAAACCATGGGAGATGCATTAGCAGGAACTGATAAGCCTTTCATTGTAACTTCAGGAACACTGGTTGTTAATCCTGGTCATTTGGCAACTGAAGAAATGTTGCCAAATTACAACGGACAAAATCCCAGGCTTGCATCAGAAAAAGCGGTAGATAAGCTTGCAGAAAAAAATGTTCGGGTAGCAGTAGTACGGTTGTCGCCATCTGTTCACGGTGAAGGAGATTTCCATGGTTTCGTACCCATGCTCATTGATATTGCTCGTAAAAAAGGCGAATCAGCCTATGTTGGCAAGGGAGAAAATCAATGGACGGCAGTTCACCGGCTTGATGCCGCCGTACTTTACAGGCTGGCTTTAGAACAAGCGACACCTGGTGCCCGTTATCATGGAGTTGCTGAAGAATCGATTACGCTTAAATCAATAGCAGAGGCCATTGGTAAACAACTTAACTTACCTGTGGTGTCTAAATCAGGAAATGAGGTAACTGAGCACTTTGGTTGGTTCGAACATTTTGTGAGTGTAGACGGGCCTGCATCGGGGCAACTAACCCGTAAACGTTTGAACTGGGAACCTAAACATTCTGGTTTGATTCATGACTTGGAGAATGGTGTTTATTTTCAGTAAATTGTAAAATGGAAGCTTCAAACCGATATCGTTTCAAAACCATATCAGAATATCATAAACTCGCCGGGCTGCCCAAACCAGGGCATCCGCTGGTGAGTGTTGTGAATATGGACGATGTGCGCATGCCGTTTAATGGTCGATCAAGAACAATGATTTTTGATTTTTACTCCATTGCGCTTAAACGTGTGCCGGATGCGAAAATAAAATACGGGCAGCAAATGAGCGACTTTGAAGATGGCGTTTTATTTTTCATGGCGCCCGGACAGGTTTTTACCGTAGAAACTAATGAAAATAACGTACATCATTCAACGGGTTGGATGATTCTCTTTCACTCCGAATTTTTATGGCATACACCATTAGCCAGAACAATTAAGAATTATGAGTTTTTTGATTATTCATTATTTGAAGCTTTACATGTATCCGAAAATGAAGAAACCGTTTTAAATGCAATTGCTCAACTAGTGAAAACCGAAACCAATAGTAATATTGATCACTTTACTCAAAATGTGGTGATTGCGCAACTGGAGCTCCTGCTCAATTACGCTCAACGTTTCTACGGCCGACAGTTTATTACACGCAAAGCTATAAACCACCAGCTATTGGATCGTTTGGAAGATATTGTGAAAGAGTATTTTGAACAGGACGACTTAGTGAAAAAAGGATTGCCAACCGTGGCGTATATCGCCGAAAAACTTAACGTTTCGCCAGGCTATCTTTCAGGTTTATTAAAAACACTTATCGGGCAGAATACACAACAATACTTACATCAAAAACTGATTGATTTGGCAAAAGAAAAACTATCAACAACAAATCTTTCTGTGAGCGAAATTGCTTACGCGTTAGGCTTTGAACATTTACAATCCTTTACCAAATTATTTAAATCTAAAACCAATCTCACACCTTCCGCTTTCAGGCAATCTTTTAATTAAATTCATAAACAATTGTCTATAAAAAAAGCGAGCCACCTGATTACAGGTGGCTCGCTTTTTTTATAAATGTATTAATTAAAGCTTAGGTGAGGTTGCAAGGCCCAAATTCATTACGTAATTACCAGATTGTTGCATGAAATCGCCCATTACTTTTAATGATTCATCTTCAATAAAATCAAATGAGTCCTGTTTAGTAACCTTTTCACCTTTTTTAATGGCAGGTAGACCTCGCAAAGCTCTTAATTCGTTCTGTCTGGCTAACGATTTTGCCTCTTGTGCATCACGCTCTGATTTTAATTTGTTCTCGTTTAAAGTAACTGAAACTTCAGTATCGCGTTTTTTCAACTCCGCAATGTCTTGTTTTACATATTTAAAATCCAAAGAATTAGCAATACGTTGCTCACTATTCTTAATTAAACCTGCTTTAATTGCGTTTAAATTGGCAACAGCTTTAAAATTGGAACTTGGAATCACATCCCAAGGTAGAGCAGATGGTTCCGTATCTTCTCCGATTTTATCCATTGGATAAAGTGATGGGAAAACGATATCAGGTGTAACGCCTTTGTGCTGTGTACTGCTTCCGGCTACACGATAAAATTTAGCCATTGTTAAATTAATCTGGCCAAGATTAATATCGGCAGGATTAGCGGTACTGGGCGAAGTTCCAATAGTTTTATCTCTGGTAACTAAGCCGGCTATTTTTTGAAGCATGCCTGGGTTAACCAGTTTATTTAAATCGATAGAAGACTGAACGGTTCCTTTTCCATAACTCTGGCTACCCATCACAATGCCCCGGCCATAATCCTGAATTGCACCAGCGAAAATTTCAGATGCAGAAGCACTTAAACGGTCAATCATCACGCCAAATGGACCATCCCATGCTACGCCTGATGTTTGATCTTCATCTACTTCAATTTTTCCTCTTGAATCTTTCACCTGTACCACAGGTCCTTTATCAATAAACAATCCTGTAAGTGAAATTGCTTCAACCAATGAACCACCACCATTGCCACGTAAATCCATCACAATTGCATCAACTTTATCGATGTTCTTTAACGAATCAACAAGCTTTCTTACGTCACGTGTGGTGCTTTTATAGTTTTTATCGCCAGCATTTGCGGCTTTGAAATCTGCATAAAACGCTGGTAACGAAATGATGCCGATTTTATAATCTTTACCATTTGTATTGATGGTTTTTACTTTTTTCTTTGCTGATTGATCTTCCAGAATGATCTTCTCTCTAACCAATTCGATAATTACCGGTTTAGAAGACATTTCTTTTCCAACTGGAATCACTTTTAACCGCACTTTAGTTCCCTTTGGGCCTTTTATTTTGGTAACGGTAACATCTAATCTCCAGCCAACCACATCAACAAATTCTCCATCAGCTTGCGCAACCGCAATAATTCTATCGCCAGCACTTAATTGTTTTCCTTTAAAAGCAGGACCACCTGGAATAATTTCTGATATTTTAACCACTTCATTTTCCAGCTGTAATCTGGCACCAATACCTTCAAATGAGCGAGACATTTCCTCGTTAAATTCAGTAGCTCTTGTTGGTACGAAATAATTGGTATGTGGATCTACAGACTCTGTAAAAGCATCCATCAAGATTTGAAATACATCCTGATTATTGGTTTTAGAAGTTTGCGATTGGAGATTTTGATAACGTTTGGTGAGTGTTTCTACATTTTTATCCTGAGCCGTTCCTGCTAAATTCAGGTTGATCAATTCGTACTTTACTCTTTTTTTCCAGGTTTCGTTTAAGGCTGTTGATGACGCTGCCCATGGTAATTTCTCCCTATCGTACACGTAGGTATCGTTTTGGTTGAAATCGAATTTGCTTTTAATCTGTACCAATGAATATTTAAAATAATCATTTAACCTTTTAGCATAAACGTTGTAAATATAAAATGGACCACTTAAATCACCATTTTTGAAATCGTCATCAAGTGTAGTTCTGTATTTTTCAAATTCTTTAATGTCAGACGCCAGAAAATAATTTTTCCCCGGATCTAAGGATTTGATGTATTTATCCAGAATTAAAGATGAGATAGAATCGTTGATTTGGATTTTTTTATAGTTGTAACTTTCAATGAGATTTACAACTTCCTTAATTACCAACTTTTGTTGCTCATCAGGCATCACATTTGTAACGCCCTCCACAATAGGTTGTGGCTTAGGTTCAGCATGGCAGGCAAGTACTGCTGCTGTAAAAATTACAAAAAATATTCTCTTCAACATCTCTTTAAACGATTTAAAATCCATTTTCAATTCTATATAGCCAATATGATACCATTTTAACGAAAAAACAAAAAAGAGACAGCATTATTACTGTCTCTTGTTAAAATTTTATCAAATCTAGCTAAAAGCTTTTTATTTAACAATTCTTGAAATTTAACGAAATATAATGGCTTTTGTTTTGACAACATCGCTGTAAGCTATTCTGAAATAGAATATTACAATTGCATTATTTACCAGGAGGGAAAGGGATTAAACGAGGTAGTGGGCCTTTTTAAGATTTTTTTAGTGAAGTCTTATTTGCAATGGCTTCCCTGGCATCACTTATTTGTCCTTTGTATTGCGTAGATTTAATTGAGCTGGCCAGCCATTCAGCCGTTTTCAAATCTCTCAATGCAAGGGTAAAATCTTTCTTTTTAATTTTAACCTGAACAATACCCAAAATAGATTCTATATATGAATTATTGCTTTTTAGTTGTTTTGCCAAAATACCCTGTTGGGTATAAAACCACATCGATTGGGTAGATTTATTATTAGCGAGGTAAACTTTCCCCAAAAGGTTATAGGTATTCATCAAGCCACTCCTGCTACCCATTTTCGAGTAATTTTTAAGGGCAACATTAAGCAGAATTTGTTCGGCATCACTGTAACGGCCTAACTGGTAATGCATGTTGCTCATTTTAATAATCGCCTGACCGTATTTATTGAAGTTCTTAGCTGCATTATACTCAAATGCTGCTTTACCAAAAAGGGTAAGTGCTTCGTTAAAATCACCTTTTTTTTCTAAATCTTCAGCATCTTCAAAAAATGAATTTCCTTCTTCCAGATCGAACTTAGAAACAGAGATTGTAATCGCACTTCCTCCGTTTGGCTCCTGGAAATCAGCTTTATCAATGTTTTGCGCTTGCAGTTGAAATGAGGCAAAAAGGCTTACCAAAGCCAATACATATTTGGACATGCAACAAAAATAATACTTTATATTCAATTTTAGCTAAATACCTGTAAATTAACGTCGAAAGATGCCCAAACCATATACGGATGTGAATCGCAGTGGTAAATTTCCCCTAATGATGAAATGCCCACAACCCCTGCAAAACCGTCAAAGGCTTTAAGTTCTGTAAACGTTTTATCACAAGCATCTTTTAAAGAAAATCCATCCGTTACCCGGGTTACAATTTTAGCGGCGGTGGCGTTACTCACAATATCTTCGCCCACACCTGTACATGAAATTCCCGCGTATTGGTTGGCATAGTTGCCAGCAGCTGTAGCAGAATCACTTACGCGACAAGGAATTTCAAAGCCTTTGCCACCTGTTGAAGTTGCTGCTGCAAGGTTACCCTCATCATCCAAAGCAACACAGCCAACGGTTCCTTTATTATTTTGTTGATTTAACTTGGCTTCGTATTCCGATTGGCGTTGTGCCGTTATTGGATTAAAGAACACATGCCCGTTTTTTCGGGCGAAGTTTTGAGCACCTTCTCCACTTAACACACGGTCATCGTAATTGATTAAATCTTTTGCAATTTCAATAGGGTTTTTCACATCTTCCACATTGATAACGCCGCTAAACTTCTCCGTTTTGCCATCCATCAGCGATGCGCTTAAACGAACTTTGCCGTCACTTTGAATTTGTGAACCAATACCGGCATTGAAAAGTTCATTATCTTCCAGTAAGGCAACGGTGTAAACTACTGTTTCTAAGGCACTATGTGTTTTTAAATATTCATATCCAAGGGTAACAATTTCAGCTAAAGCATCTTGCTTTGCCTTTTTTGTCTCCTGGTTGGTAGATGACTCACTGAAAAAGCCACCGTGTATAATTAGTTTCATTTTTTTAGTATCAAGGTTCAAAACTGAAAACTCCCTACTGGAAACTTATATTATCCTATCGGAACAACTTTTGGATGGTGGATCACCAGGCTATGGTCTGTCAAATCATAAACATCGCCATCGCACATCACGTGTACTACCATGTTTTTGATAGATACGGGCTGCCCCATCTCTACATCAGTAAGATTGGTATCGGCCATTTGACGACCATCTACCAAAATCACCATCCCAGATCCGATGGCTTCCATCACATGTCCGTCAGAAATAAACAAGCCAGTATCTTCACCTAAGCCAATTCCTAAAATACCTGGATTACTTGCCGCAGCATATAATAAACGGCCAATTCTTCCGCGTTGAACAAAGTGTGTATCAACAATCACATCGTCGATAAAACCTAATCCACCGGTAATTTTTACTTCGCCTTTAAGTAACGCATCTTTACTACTGCCCTGATAGATCATGTTTTTTGAACTTGCAGCGGCTCCGGCAGATGTTCCTGCAATAACCACAGGTTCATTTTTATATTTCTCCAATAAAATTTGATGAATTTTCGTACCACCGAAAATCGATGATAAACGCAGTTGGTCTCCACCGGTGAATATAATTACTTCGGCGGCAGCAATACGGGCGCAATTCTCATCAGAGTTTGCCTCTTCTCGGTTGGTGATATTAAGAACGCCTAAATTATGTACATCTAGTTGAGCATAAGCTTTAATGTATTCTTCGCCAACTTTTTCAGGCATCAAAGAAGCCGTTGTGATAATTTCAAAACGCGATTCGATGTCTTTTACCGATTCTGTGGTAATCCGTTTCAGAATGCCACGTTCGAAAAAATTCATGTTCTCAGGCAATCCAAATTGCGTTTCAGCAAAGCTGCCTGTGTTTATTGCTCCACCAATGATGATAAGTTTGCCCTTTGGAACCATTCTTTGTGTATTATTATTGTATCAAAAAGCCCAAATATATCAGCTTAAGATAAAAAACACGACTTTTTTTGTCAATAATTACTCAATTATTAACAATCGTTGAAATAATTATTAAGAAAATCGGCTATTCTACAGGCTGATATTAAAACAAATACCCTTTTATTTTGATTTAGCTATTTGTGATGTCAATTTTAAAAATAAATGTATAATTTACAATCATCAATTTTATTCTTAAAAAATTGAATTAAATGGCCATCCCAACGCTTGTTTAACATAAAAAACGACAAAATATTACATGAAGATATCAAACATACAAGTACTAAGAGGGCCAAATATATGGTCGATAAGTCGCAAAAAACTGATTCAAATGCGCCTGGATTTGGAAGATTTGGAGCAGCGACCAACCAATACCATTGAAGGATTCAGTGAACGCATTGAAAAACTTTTGCCAAGCATGTTCACACACCGTTGTTCTAAAGGTGTTGAAGGTGGTTTTTTTACGCGTGTAAAAGAAGGCACATGGATGGGGCATGTAATTGAACACATTGCTTTAGAAATCCAGACCATCGCGGGAATGGAAACCGGGTTTGGACGTACCCGCCAAACCAAAACCGAAGGCATTTATAACGTGGTGTTCAGTTATTTGGAAGAAAAAGTTGGTGTTTATGCAGCAGAGGCAGCAGTGCGAATTGCAGAAGCTTTAATCGAAAATCAGGAATATGATTTAGAGCATGACATCAGAAGAATGAAAGAAATCCGTGAATTGGAAGCTTTAGGTCCAAGTACGGGGTCTATTGTGCAGGAAGCGGTAAGCAGAAATATTCCCTGGATCAGGTTAAATAAAAGTTCGTTAGTACAATTAGGTTATGGCAAAAACCAGGTACGTTTCAGGGCTACAATGACTGAAAAAACGAGTAGCATTGCTGTTGATATTGCCAGCAATAAAGAAGAAACAAAACGTTTGCTAACGGAGGCAGCCATTCCGGTTGCTTCGGGTGTTACCATTTCCAACCCTGATGATTTAGAGGCATCAGTTAATAAAGTTGGTTTTCCATTAGTTTTTAAACCATTAGACGGGAACCATGGAAAAGGTGCAACCATTAACGTGAAAACGATGGAAGCGGCAAAAGCAGCTTTCGAATACGCCAAAACCTACTCACGCCGGGTGATTATTGAGAAATTTATTACCGGATACGATTTTCGTGTTTTAGTGATCGACCATAAAGTGGTTGCAGCTGCACAACGTGATCCTGCCCACGTTATGGGTAATGGCATTCATACTATTCAGGAACTGATTGATAAAGAAAATGAAGATCCACGTCGCGGTTATGGCCATGAAAACGTGCTGACTGAAATTTCTGTTGATCGGGATACTTTAGATTTGTTAGCCAAAAAGGAATACACATTAGAAACGATTCCTGAAAAAGGTGAAATTGTTTATTTAAAATCTACGGCCAATTTGAGTACTGGTGGAACGTCAATTGATGTTACCGACATTGTTCATCCGCAAAATATTTTTATTTGTGAGCGAATTTCAAGGGTAATTGGTTTAGATATTTGCGGTATCGATATTATGGCCCAAAATCTTACCCAACCACTTACTGAAAATGGTGGAGTAGTTTTGGAAGTAAATGCAGCACCAGGTTTCAGAATGCACCTTGCACCAAGCGAAGGTTTGCCTCGAAATGTTGCCGCTTCGGTTGTAGATATGTTATACCCGCAAGGCAGATTATCGCAAATTCCAATTATTGCGGTAACCGGAACGAACGGAAAAACAACAACCACACGATTAATAGCCCACATTATCCGCAGTAATGGTAAACGCGTTGGCTTTACCACCAGTGATGGCGTATATGTTCACAACACGATGTTGATGAAAGGCGATACTACCGGGCCAGTAAGTGCCGAGTTTATTTTAAAAGACCCGACTGTCGAATTTGCGGTGTTAGAAACTGCCCGAGGTGGTATTTTAAGAGCCGGTTTGGGATTTAATGCTTGTGATATCGGCGTGGTAACCAATATTCAGGAAGATCACCTGGGTATTTCTGATATTCATAACCTAGATGATTTAACTCGGGTTAAGGCTGTAGTAATTGGTGCGGTTAGAAGGAAAGGCTGGGCGGTTTTAAATGCCGACAACGGTTACTGCGTAAAAATTGCCCGTGATGCCCGTTGTAATGTGGCTTATTTCAGTATGGATGAAAATAATCCGGTGATTAAAGACCATTGCAAAAAAGGAGGAATTGCTGCCATTTATGAAAATGGTTATATCACCATTAAAACCGGCGATTGGAAATTGAGGGTTGATAAAGCTACGCACATTCCTTTAACCTTTGGAGGATCAGTGAATTTCATGATTCAAAATGTGTTAGCTGCAACATTAGCCGCCTATTTATGGGGATATAAACCTGAAGATATTCGTTTATCACTGGAAACATTTATCCCTTCCGCAGCACATACGCCAGGACGAATGAATGTGTTTAGATTCAAAGATTTCAAAGTGCTTGTTGATTTTGCGCATAACCCTGACGGCTTTAATGGTGTGAAAGCTTACCTTGCCAGTGTTGAATCTACCGAACATGTTGGAATTATTTCCGGAACTGGTGATAGAAGAGATGAAGACATAAGGGAAACAGCCCGAATTTCTGCTCAAATGTTTGATAAAATCTATATCTGCCAGGAAAAATATTTACGTGGCCGCGATCAGCAGGAACTGATAGATCTTCTGGTGAGTGGTATTAAGGAAGTGGATCCAAACAAAGAAATTATTATCAATAATAAGAGTACAGCTTGTTTGCAAGACGCAATCGACAACGCAAAAAAAGGTTCGTATTTAACTATTCTAAGCAATACGATTGACAATACCATTCAACGCGTTACGGAACATTTAGACAGAGAACTGGAATCATAAAACAACCAGCTGTTAAACGAAAATGCTCTTGATAGATTTTATCAGGAGCATTTTTTATTTTAAATTAAGCTAATCCTAAGCTTGAGAATCACGCAATCTTTTAATCTCATCATGCGATACTCTTAACGATGCTTTTTGATCAGCAATCAGTTCTCTGATGTTTGAAGGTAAATCTTCTTCTTCCAAAGCCATTTTATAGGCATTTTGCGCTGCATCTTCCCCAAACTCGCAATTGTTCAAAACAGTTTGACGATCGTGACCTGTAAATAAAGCTTTCACATCCATCCAGCCTCTGTAAATTTTACCAGATGTAGTGGTGCCGGTTTCAATATCTTCGCCAGAAGCTGCAACCTCTGTTGCTAAAGCCATTTTATATTTTTGGCTTTCTTCAATCATATTTAAGAATAACGATTTCAGATCTGCATCACCATCTTTTAATTCTTTACGTGCTTTTTCATATCCTTCAATACGGTCATTATTAATTTGAACCAGGTCGTTTAAAACCTCTGCTATTGCTGTTGTAGTTTTCATGTTTTTATAAGTTTTGATGTTATTATTTCAACATGAGCAAGCTTAAAAGGTTTGGCTTTTTTGATAATATATTGCTTTCTCCATTTAAAAGAAGGTGTGTGTCAAGAGCAGCTGTTAAAGGTGTTTCCTCAACATTAAGCCTAAGTCGCAAAGTTTTTACGCAAAGAATACTACAATCACCTTCGATTTTAGTTTTATAAGTGCAGATTGCAAACTCAAAAGATTAATAAATATGAGCGCTTTAATCCAAAACCCTCCTGATGGCGGAACAACTTACACAGAAACGAATTTGGATAATTTATTTCCAGAGCCATTAAACACCATTACAAGTTTTTTCTTTTTGATGATTGCGATTTATTGGACATTCAAATTGTGGGGGAACTATAAAAAACACACATTTCTAAGTATAGCGTTGGTGCTTCTTTATATCGGTGGAATTGGCGGAACAACCTATCACGGTTTGAGGCGATGGCCAATATTTATTATGATGGATTGGATGCCGATTATGTTGCTTTGTCTTTCGGCAGGAGTTTACTTTTTAGCCAAATTAACCAAGTGGTATTATGCTGTTTTGATTGTTGTGGTTTATGCTTTCTTCCAATTCTATGTCAGAAGGCTTTTTTCAAACGGTGATTTTCAGATTTTCATTAATATTAACTATGCATTTATGGCTGCATTGGTGTTGTTCCCGGTTTTTGGCTATCTTATGAAAACCGAATGGCGTAATGGAAAATGGGTAGGCTTTGCGTTACTGGCTTTCATTTTTGCGCTAACTTTTCGTATTGCTGATAAGTGGGAAATTTTAGACATTGGCACCCATTTTTTATGGCATACTTTTGGCGCAGTGGCTGCCTTTTGCATGCTGAATTACATTTACCTTGTTAATTATAAAGTGGCTGATCATTAAACTTTGATTCCAATGGCGTAAATGTATTGCCCTGATTATTATATGAATTGTTTAAGCTGCTGATAACTGCGAGATTCATTTACACATTGAGAATACAGCCATTACTTTTTCTTACCTATTGCATAGGTAATGCCACCATAAAGATGCTTGAGAAACGTTTCATCTGTCCAGGTTTCTTTTAAATGCCCCATAGATGTGTAAAATGCCCTCCCGCCATCATAATCATGATACCAGCTAAACGGGTGAATTTTTCCGTTTTTCCCGCCCTCATATGAGCTTTCGTCGATAGTTAAAAGCACCTTAATGTCAGGGTTAATATTTTTAAAATTGTAAAGCTCGTCTTTGTGCATCCAGATTGAATCTGTAAAGAAACTGGTAGAGGGATGTTTTTTATCCTTCACTACAAATCGGGCCTGCTGAACAACGGGGTGACTGATGAAATATGCGCCTGCTAGTTTTCCATACCAGGGCCAATCATATTCGGTATCGGTAGCTGCATGTATACCTACGTAACCGCCTCCGGCTTTAATATAACTTTCAAATGCGGTTTGCTGTTGATTATCTAAAACATCGCCAGTAGTGTTTAAAAAAACAATCGCTGCATATTGTTTTAAATTGTCGCTTGTAAAAAGAGCAGCATTTTCGGTTGTATCAACAAGAAATTTCTTTTCTTTTCCCATTTTCGCAATGGCTATTTTCCCGGCATCGATAGAATTGTGCCTGAAACCCTTAGTTTTCGAAAAAACTAAAACTCGCGGAACTTTTTTTAAAATCGTATTACTTTGAAATACTAAAAATGCTGCAATAAGGATACAAAAGGAAAGCGCTTTCTTCATTTTTTAATGGTTTGGTTAGTCGTTTTATAACGGTCACTAAATTAAGAAAGTTGTTTGATAATTTCTTTACATCTGTCTTCAACTTGTTTACAAACAGGTTCAAATAAGTGATTATCCCAGTATGGGTCAGTTACTTCGTCTTCCTCCAAAAATAACCTTACTTTATTTCGCTCTGCATCAGTTTTAGCTAAATGTTGAACGTCTTTTAAGTTATTTCTATCCATAACCAAAATGAGGTCGAACTGGGCAAACATACTGTGATCAAATTGCTGCGCCCTTTGCCCACTAATATCATAGCCCAAAGCACTGGCTGCAGAAATGCTTCTGGAATCTGGCATTTTACCAATATGCCAGTTGCCGGTGCCAGCAGATGCAATTTCCCAATTGAGCTTACCTTGTTTTACGAGGTGACGCATGATACCTTCTGCCAGTGGAGACCTGCAGATATTGCCCAAACAAACCATTAAGATCTTCATTGAAATTTATTTCGCTCCATAAATACGTACCAATGTATAGGTACTGCCTCCAGATGTAAACGTTGTAATTTGAATAAGTTTATTTCCTTTAAGAGTATATGGCGCACCTGGTGCCGAAGAAACTTTTATTTGATCGTTTTCACGCGTCCAGGTTACTGACTTTCTATTTGGATCATAAAACATATCACATAAGGCACCGTTTGCGCTAATATTAAATATGCCATCTTCTGAAAACGTTAAGGTTGTTGTGGCTTCGCAACTTGCAGCACCCATTTAGCTCCAAATAATTGGTGCCCGATTTTGATCCGATAGTGATTGCTGGATTGATTGTTGCCGATTCAATTTTCCAGTCATTGCTGGATAGTTTTTTGTCTAAATCTTTCTTGCAGGAAAGCATAAAACAAAGTGCGAACATTAATAATAAATTTTTCATCATATTTTTTAAATGATAACGATTGAGAAGATAATTTCGCTACAGTTAAAGTATAAATTTTCTATAATACAAAAGCCCCATAATTTGCATATGAGGCTTGTAAATTAGTAGGTTTCGCTATCTGGCGGAATGCCATAATCAACGAATTTCTTTGCTTTTTGTACTTTCTTTTTGCCAAACCAGCCTTTAACTGAATTGAAAATTGCTGACAGATGTTCGGCATCAAGTGATTTGCCGACTTTACCTGATACCAATCCAACAGCGGCTTTGGTTAAAAAGCCCGCACCTCTAAAAAGTGTTTTGTTCATCACCATTGGAAGAAGCAATGACATTGCTGTGCCACTAATGTTCAGCTTCTCATCTGCCTTAAACAGATTATTTGGTGTAGCATATTTTTTAATCAGGGCGCCGATAGTAAATTGCTTTAAAAATGTTTTTCCATCACTTTTAAGCATATTCTGTTTAAGGGTATATTCTACTTTCAGCTCTAGCTTAGCGGCCTTCAAATCTTCCAGAGTTCTGATGTTATACTTTCTCATCTTCTTCCTCCTTATCTGCAAGTTTGTCGAAATATTTTCTAATTGCAACGTTTATAATTGCTTTTTCAATGTATTTATCTTTTGTTAGATAAACAATAACAGCAAGTAAAAGGTAAATGCCCGAAACGCAGCCAAAACCTCTGGTATAACTACCTAAAACATCTGATAAAAAAAGTGCTAAAGTTACGCTACCAAACAAAAAAGCCAATATGAAACATACAATCACCGCAGTGTTTGTAACTAAATCGGCAAATATTTTGGATACCTTTTCTACAAGGTAAAGTCTTGTATATTCGATTCTTGCTTCTAAAAACCCTTTGGCGTCTTCAACAAGATCTTCAATACTTTTATCTTTATTTTCTTGCATAGTTTAGATGGAGTTTAACTGAGCACAGTAATGTGCTCAGTTATTATTTATTTTTAAGCGTGCTCAACGTCATCACTGTATTCTTCTTCAACACTTCTCAGTTTAGTTTTGATAGAGCTTACCACTTTATCTTTAAGGCTTGATAAATTATTAATTTCATCTGCTGCCTTATCTTTAATAGAATCGCCCAAATCTTTCAGAGATTGACTTAATTTGTCGCGTGTTTCTTCACCTTTATCAGGTGCAAATAAGATACCTAAAGCGGCACCAGCAGCTAAGCCTGCCAATAGAGCAACTACAACTTTTGAGTTATCATTCATAATAATGTATTTTAAGGGTTTAACATTCACAATATAAGAACTACTATATTATTTTATTGTTAAGCTATAAATTATAACTCATTATGCTCATTATTTGTTTTAATTCTTTCCAATCTTTCTGAAGCCAGTGTACTGGTTTCGTAAATTTTAACAAGCAAAATAAAATAAGATATGAGTAATGGGCCAAAAACCAGGCCTAAAATTCCGAATAAAGGAATACCAATAATTACGCCAATTACCGTAATTATGGGATGTATGTTGCCAACTTTTTTCGCAATGACAAATCTTAGCACATTATCAATATTAATAATTACCACGAAACCAAAAATTAACATTGCCCAACCTGCAAAATTATTTCCGTTTGCAATTTGCAGAATCGCTGCCGGCACAAACACTACCGGCGGACCCAGGATAGGAACAAAGGAGATGAATGTTGTAATTATGCCCCAAAATACCGGGTCTTTATAGCCTAAAATATAAAAAGATAAACTCACCAAAGATCCCTGAACCAGGCAAATCAATCCCTGTCCGAGCACATTTGCGTATGTGGTATTCCGCATTTCATCTCCAAAACGAAGCGCATTTTGTTCTCTCAGCGGCGCATACTTTATCAGCGACCGTTCAAATACCTTGCGTTCGATGAGCATAAAGTATAGTAAAAAGTACATCACTAAAAGACTAAGTATAATATTTACCGCACTGGAAATTAATGAAGGAAACAAATCGGTCGCCCAGCTGCCCAGGCGATTTAATCCATCCTGTATCAGGTCTTCGTTAATTTTAAATGGTACTAAGTGTTGAAGTTTTACCAGTAAGTTTTTAAAGAAAATTTCATTGTTTTTAAGCTCTGATATTTTGCTGATTACCATACTGCTTAATGCATAAAACGGCAATACAATTAATACAATACTTATCGTAATAAGAAAAATGGCTACAAACCTTTTATTCCAGCCTTTTACTTCAGCTAAATGAATATAGGCTGGCCGCATGATGGTGTAAAGTACAAGCGTACTTAAAATGGCACTGAAAATTCCCTGTAACGAATATGCAATTAATAGCCCAAGTGCTATTATGATAAGCAAATTAATGTTATTACGCTGTTTGTAAGAGAATACCGACATAAAATAGATGTTTGGTAATCTTCTAATGTTAAAACGTATGCTTTTGTTTTCTCAGTTGCAGAAAATATTTCTATTCCTCAAATTTAATGGCTTTTATTTTGTTGTAAAGCGTCTTTCTATCAATTTTTAATATTTGGGCCGCTTTTGTTTTATTAAAGTTTACCTCTTTCAGTACTCTTAAAATGGTATCATACTCAGCCTCCTGAGCTGCGTTCTTTAAATCCTTAGGTTTGTCGACTGCTTTAGGTTTCATTTGTTTTAAAGACTCTTCATTGTCGAAATCTTTAATATAATTTGATAGTTCGAGCGGCAGCACATCAACCTGGATTAAGTTGCCATCAGTAAGTAGTGCAACTCGTCTGATGACGTTCTTTAATTCACGTACATTTCCCGGCCAGCTGTAGTTCAGAAAGCAATTTTTCACTCCTTCAGAGAAACCTCTGATATCTTTATTAAGTTCTTGATTTGCTATGGCTAAAAACTTATCTGCAAAAATAAGAATGTCATTTCCACGTTTTTTTAAAGATGGAAGGTGAATGGAAAATTCATTGAAGCGGTGATATAAATCCTCCCTAAAAGTACCTTTACCAATATTATCTACTAGATTTTCGTTAGTGGCAACAATAATGCGAACATCTAAATCAATTTCTTTTGTACTGCCAATACGCTTCACTTTACGTTCCTGAACAGTTCTCAGTAACGTTGCCTGTATTTCGTAAGAGAGGTTTCCGATCTCATCTAAAAACAGTGTGCCCCCGTTTGCTTGCTCAAAGTGACCTATTTTTGTGTAAAGTGCACCCGTGAAAGAGCCTTTTTCATGGCCGAAAAACTCACTTCCTGCTAGTTCTTTAGTTAATGAACCGCAATCCATCGCAATAAATGGCTTATCTTTTCTTAAGCTGTTCAAGTGAATCGTTTTGGCCACACACTCTTTCCCTGTACCACTTTTTCCTGTTAAGATAATACTGTAAGATGTTGGTGCAATTAACTGAATCTGTTTTAAAAGCGTAGCCGAAACCTCGCTATTTCCATCAATGTATTCCGTGAAGTTTACATATTCAGAATCAGTTTCGTTTCTTTTGCCTGAAGAACCCTTGTTTTCATTTAAGGCTCTTTGGGTTTCGAGTGCCTTATTAATGGTATTTAAAATTTCATCAGGGTATAATGGCTTCGTGATATAATCGTAAGCGCCTAACTTAATGAGTTCTACCGCTAGTTTTATATCAGAATAACCAGTAATGATGATTACTCCGGTGGTGGGATAGTTTTCTTTTACCTTAATTAATATTTCGCGACCATCAGTATCATCTAACCTATAATCGCATAAAATTAAATCGAAGGTTTCATTCGACATAATGTCTAAAGCCGAAGAACCGGTAATCGCATTTTCAACTTCAAAACCATTCCTGGTTAAAAATTTAGAAAGCAATAAACCAATGTTTACCTCGTCGTCGACTATGAGAATCTTCTTTTTCATTCAGAATAACCTATTTAATAAACTATAGAATCCCCGAAATCAACAAGAAAATGCACTTTGCAGAGAGTAATATAGACAGTACATAATTAATTAAAATTTTTGAAAACGGGAAATTTTTTCTACAGTTATTTTTCCCGTCTATAGAATTAATTAGACTTAAGTATCACTTTCCGGAAAACTTTGGCGATCTTTTTTCTATAAATGCCGATACGCCTTCTTTGAAATCATTAGTCTCAAAACAGTCTCCAAACGCTTTTATTTCAGTCTCGTAGCCCATATTGCTATTTACAGATGCATTTATCGATTTGATAGCTGCGCTTATAGCAAGTGGAGCCCTTTGTTTCACTAAATCTAAAATCTCTTTGGCTTTACTCATTAAATCGGCTTGAGGTACAGTATAATTTACTAAGCCAATTTTTTCAGCTTCAGTTGCGCCAATCATGTTAGCTGTGGTAATCAGTTCAATCGCTTTACCTTTTCCAACCAACTGCGTTAATCTCTGTGTACCGCCATAGCCCGGAATCAATCCAAGTGTTACTTCTGGTAAGCCTAATTTTGCATTGTCAGATGCAATCCTGATATGGCAAGCCATTGCCAATTCCAATCCTCCGCCCAATGCAAAACCATTAATGGCTGCAACAAAAGGTTTAGCAGCATTTTCTATTGCATTAAAAACATTTTCTTGTCCTTTTCTGGCTAATTCTTCTCCTTGTTTTCCACTGTAATCAGAAAATTCCTTAATATCTGCACCGGCTACGAAAGCCTTTTCTCCAGCTCCAGTGATGATTATGCCCCTAACATCGTCGGTTTTACCGGCGAAAGCAATTACATCAGCCAACTCTGTAAGCGTAGCTGCATTTAACGCATTTAATGCTTTTTCTCTATTGATGGTAACATAAAGTATGTTTTCCTTAATTTCTGATAGTATGTTCTGATATGCCATGTTTTAAAAATTTCTGTTTTCTGTAACCCAATTTTGAATATATTCTACAATGCTGGCCATAGTTGTTCCTGGCGGAAATAACGCTCCAACACCCAAAGCGGCAAGTTTAGCCCTATCGGCCTCCGGAATAATTCCACCGCCGGTTAATAACACATCATCAAGCTGTTTTTCTTTCATGAAATGAATAATTTTAGGAAAAACAGTCATGTGTGCGCCTGACAAGATCGAAATTCCTATGGCATCAACATCTTCCTGTAAAGCAGTATTTACTACCATTTCAGGCGTTTGGCGAAGGCCTGTATAAATTACTTCCATGCCTGCATCCCTAAGAGAAGTTGCAATTACTTTGGCGCCCCGATCATGGCCATCTAAGCCAACTTTAGCTACCAATACACGTATTGGCCGGTTTAATACTTTGCTCATAATGAATATTAAGTTGAAGTAAATGTATCGAATTTTATTTTTAGGAAATAGAGAATTGATTTTGAAGTTATCTGTTGATGTGAAATATGAAATAGGGAATTGATTTTGAGGCTACCGTTAATTAGTGTTAACGGGGAAAAGAAATAGGGAATTAATTATGTGATCATTCTTATGGCTTAAAAAACTGTGCAATGGGAATACAAAAGAGGTTTTTCTCCATTTCCAATTTCCTATTGTCATAGCACAAGGTGAAACAGAAATGCATCATTTCATCGATTACCCATTCCCAATTTTCTATTCCTCTATTTCCCACTATTCTATTTTCTAATCGTTACTTAATTACGCTCAATCTTTTTACCTTTGCATTCCTAATTTACAGGTTTTTATGAGTGAAGAAAAGTCATTGAACTTTATTGAAGAAATTGTTGAGAACGACTTAAATAGTGGTAAGTATGAAACTTTGGTTACGCGTTTTCCGCCTGAACCTAATGGTTACCTACACATTGGCCACGCCAAAGCAATATGCTTAAACTTCGGACTAACACAGAAATACGGCGGCTATACCAACCTGCGTTTTGATGATACCAATCCGGTAACAGAAAAAACCGAATACGTAAACAGCCAGCAAGAAGATATTAAATGGTTGGGTTTTAACTGGAAAAATGAGTTATATGCATCAGATTATTTTGATGAGTTATATTCTTTTGCCGTTAAGCTGATTGAAAAAGGTTTAGCTTACGTTGATGAAAGTTCTGCAGATGAAATTGCAGCTTTAAAAGGTACACCAACAGAACCTGGTCAGGATAGCCCATACCGCAACCGCAGTGTTGAAGAAAATCTGGACATTTTTACTAAAATGAAAAATGGCGAATTTGCTGACGGTGCATATATTTTACGTGCTAAAATTGATATGGCCAGTCCGAATATGTTGATGCGTGATCCAATTATTTATCGCATTAAACATGCTGAACATCATCGTACCGGCAACAAGTGGTGCATTTATCCGATGTATGATTTTGCCCACGGACAAAGCGATAGCATCGAAAACATCACACACTCCATTTGTACTTTGGAATATGTTTCGCACCGCGAATTGTACGACTGGTTTATTGAACAGTTAGAAATTTTTCCATCTAAACAATATGAATTTGCCCGTTTAAACCTTACTTCTACCGTAATGAGTAAACGGAAGTTGTTACAATTGGTGAATGAAAATCTGGTGAGCGGCTGGGACGATCCACGCATGCCTACCATCTCGGGTTTGCGCAGAAGAGGTTTTACGCCAAAAAGTGTTCGCGAGTTTTGTGAGCGCATCGGTATTGCCAAACGCGAAAATCTGATAGAATTGAGTTTGTTGGAATTCTGCATCCGTGAGGATTTAAACAAATCAGCAAATAGAGTGATGGCTGTATTAGATCCAATTAAATTGATCATCACCAATTATGATAAAGGAACGGAAGATTTAATTGGCGAAAATAATCCCGAAGCAGAAGATGGAGGCGGTACACGCATTATTCCTTTCAGCAATGAACTTTGGATTGAGCGTGAAGATTTTATGGAAGTTCCGGCGAAGAAATGGTTCCGTTTGGCACCTGGCGCAATGGTTCGTTTAAAATTCGCTTACATTGTAAAATGCGATGATTTTGTGAAAGATGAAAACGGTAACGTAACCGAAATTTATTGTACTTACATCCCCGAATCGAAAAGCGGAAACGACACCAGCGGCATAAATGTAAAAGGAACCATTCATTGGGTGAGTGCACAACATGCAAAGACTGCTGAAATCCGTTTGTACGATCGCTTATTTACATCAGAAACACCAGATGCAGAAGAAGGCGATTTTAAGGATTACCTAAACCCTGAAAGTTTAACTGTTCTGCCGAATGCTTATATCGAGCCAGCTTTAGCAGATGCGGATTTAGACAGTCGTTATCAATTTATTCGTAAAGGTTATTTCTGCCTTGATAAAGATTCAACTGAAGATAAATTGGTTTTCAACAGAACGGTTACCTTAAAAGATACGTTTAAGAAACCCAACTAAGGAGCATTTTTTAAACCAAAGCAATTAACACGGATGAATGTATTTATCCGTGTTTTTTTATGCTTAAAATTTTCTTTGCTGGCTTTAAGGCATTAAAACGTTTAGCATTTTTTAACAAATAACTAAACGTTAGTTGATTACCTTGCATTAAATAATCATTATCTATGAAAAACATCTCAACCGCTCTACTCCTGTTTTTAGGATGTACGTGTTTCGCCCAATCGCAGCGACAAATTGAAAATCAAATGGCCTTTGCTAAATTTTACGGTTACGTAAGGTATTTTTATCCGGGCGATGATGCGGCAAAAATCGACTGGGATAAATTTGCCATCTATGGTGCTCAGCAGGTAGATCAATGCAAAACAGATGAAGCGCTTAAAGAAAATTTAAACGCGATGGCGCAGATTTTAATGCCAGGCGTAAGTATAGTGCAAGGCAATGAAAAAATTGTTTTCCCCGCTAACTTGAAACCAAAAAATTTAAACGGTTATCAGGAGATTACCTGGCAACATTTAGGTGTTGGTTTATTGAATGATAAAAGAAGCTTATATCAAAGCGCCCGAACAAATAGAAAAACCGTTTTTAAAAATAAATTTACAGGCTTTGGTAATTTAAGTACACTATTGCCCGCTAAGGACATTAAGGGAAAAAGCTTCGTTTTATCAGGCAGAGGAAGAATGCTGAGTGATGATGGTCAAGGACAATTCTGGCTTAGGGTTGACAGAGAAAATGGGCAGATGGGATTTTTTGAGAATATGGATAGCCGCCCAATCAGAAGCAAAAGCTGGCAAAATTTCGAAATCAAAGGCACAATTAATGAAGATGCAAAGCAAATCCTGCTGGGTGCTTTTTTAGTTAACCGCGGAAAATTTGCGATAGACGACTTGATCTTAAAAGTTGATGGAAAAGAAATTTACCACAGGGATTTTGAGGATGAAACAGTTGGCAGCGAGCCAAAAACAATTTCGGTTTCTACAGGCAGGTCGAGTGTTGAAAATGCTAAATATGTATTTGCCGCGAATGTAGCGCAACAAAATAAGTTTGTTGAAGTTGCCAGTCCAACAATTGTTGAAAGCGAAAGCCTGGACATCAAGCCTTTTGGGCGGCGTGCTCAGTTTGGTGAATATATTGAAAAACCAATTAGTAGTAATTTAAAAGTATTTGTGCCAATTGTACTCTACGGTACCAAAACCCAAACTTTTCCTTTCACGGATAGTGTAAAAGTAAATAAACAATTATCAGCAATAAATTCACTATCGGCAGATAAATTAACAGTGAATAACCTTTACATGCGAATAGGAAATATTACCAATACATGGAACATATTTTAACATTTCTATCCTTATTTCGATGTCGCAAAAACCAACTGGACTGCTGATTTGGAGCAATCGTTAAAGGCAAGCTATCAAAGTACTTCAGACGCAGAATATGCCAATATCTTGAAAAAGATGACTGCAAAATTGAAGGACGGGCATATAAGTGTTTGGTATACCGGAAATAAAAGCCAATATTATCCTCCATTTTCATGGGATTGGATCGAAAACAAGTTAGTGATCAAATCTGTAATGGATTCTACACTAAAGCTTAAAAAAGGTGATATCGTTGAAAAAATTAATGGCCAGGATGCCGGTAACTATTTTCAGAAAATATATGAACATATTTCTGCTGCTACTCCTGGCTACCTCAATCACCGGGCAAAAACCGAATCGTTAATAGGAGAAAAAGATACACCATTCAATATTGTTCTTGCAGGCGGGCAGCAAGTAAATACTTCTCGAAAAATTCATGCGTCTTCTTATAACGCTGATGCTTCCAGGCAGGAAGCCATAAAATCATTAGGTAACGATATTACCTACATCAGTATTAGTAATGCAAAGATGAAAAAGATTGATGAATCGATTGAGTTGTTGAAAAGCAGTAAGGCCATTATTTGCGACTTACGGGGTTACCCGACTGACAACACTGGTTTAATCGAATACCTGATGGTTGGTGACGATACCTCATCTAAATGGATGCAGATTCCTCAAATTATTTACCCAGATCAGGAAAAATTAATTACCTATCAAAACGAGCGGTGGCCACTAAAAGCCAAGGCCCCTCACTTAAATGCCAAAATATTTTTCCTTATTGATGGCCGAGCGATCAGCTATGCAGAAAGTTACATGAGTTTTATTGAACACTACAAACTGGCTACAATTATTGGGCAACCAACTGCTGGTACAAATGGTAATGTGAACTCCATAAACCTTCCTGGTGGTTTTAACATGTGGTTTACCGGGATGAAGGTGTTAAAACACGATGGTTCACAGCATCATGGAGTTGGCATTATTCCAAATATTTATGTGAATCAAACCGTAAAAGGGATAATTGAAGGCAGAGATGAAATATTAGAGCGGGCGATTGCCGAGGCTTCTAAATAGAAATAACGCCCTTGAATTATCTTCAAGGGCGTTGTTTGTTTAATATTTTGTGTAAACGTTGTACAATACCAAAATATCAACAGGTGTTAGTTTTGGCGTGATATCAGTTTGAATAAAATGGCGTTTAAAAGCTGTAATGGTTGCGCCAATGTCGCTCGTATCGTAGCCCATCAGTTTTAGCGCATTTGTAGTATCAAAATTCGCAGGCGGATTTTTTAGTATATCATCATACCAAAAACCAAAGCCTTTTAAGGCAAGTTTCTTCCATGGAAATTTATTTGGATCAGGTTTACGCTTTGGCGCAATATCAGAGTGACCAATAAAATTTGCCGTTGGTATGTTATATTTCTTTTTTAGCGTGGTTAATAATTTGATCAAACTATTAATTTGCGCATCCGTCCAGATATCGGTAGTGCCATTGTTATCCAATTCAATACCAATTGAAGAAGAGTTCAGGTCTGTATCTTTACCCCATTTGCTTACACCGGCATGGTTTGAGCGTAGGTAATCATTCACCATTTGTACCACTTTTCCATCCCTGCTCACCACATAATGCGCACTGGTGCCTGCTCTGGTGGAATGAAATGTTTTAACGGTTTGCGCCAAACTATCTTGTGCGGTGTGGTGCAGAATAACAAAATTTGGCTTGCGTATTCCAAAATTTACAGAACCAATCCATTGCTGGTTTGTTGGGTTTAAAGTGTCGTAAAGCTGACCCTGTGGCGGTGTGCTGGTTATAATTTTTGCGAACTCCTTGGTTTTTTCTTTGTAGATTTTCTCGGTGGCGGCATATTTATTCGAACTACAGGAAGAAATAGTAATCACCGTTCCAAACAGAAAAGCAGTTTTAAGGCATGTTGATTTAACTGAAAACATGTTTTGATTTAAGTTGATGGATTACAAAGTTAGGTTAAATTCATTCATTACATCAAACTTTATACAAAGCCTTCAAATTTTACTAATTTAGTCGCGATATACATTAATAATGAAGAAACTATACAAATCCCTCTCATATTTATCTGCATTGGCTATCTCGGCAGGATTATTATCTAGCTGCACCAATACCGATAAAGCAGAAAATAATAATAAAGCCACTGTTCAAACCGATAGTTTAATTGATTACGTAGCACAACGTTTGCCTATTTATGAGAAGGTTAAGCTTTCCACAAACCTGAATCAACTTAGCATTAACGATAGAAAAATTTTACCATTGCTGATACAGGCTGCCGAAATTATGGACGATTTGTATTGGAAACAGGCTTATCCGCAACGCGATAGTTTGCTGGCAACCATTAAGGATGAGAAAACCAGGGAGTTTGTAAACATTAACTACGGTCCATGGGATCGATTAAATAATGAAAAACCGTTTGTTGCTGGTGTAGGTGCCAAGCCAGAAGGTGCTTCATTTTATCCTTACGGGATTACAAAAGCTGAAATTGAAAAATCTGATTTGGCTGATAAATTTGGTGCTTATTCTGTAATCCAAAAAGATACTGCAGGTAAGTTAACCACTGTTCCTTACCATGTTTTATTTGCTGCAGAATTACAAAAAGCAAGTTCTTTGCTAAAGCAGGCAGCATTAATTGCGGAAGATGCTGGTTTGAAAAAATACCTGAACTTAAGAGCTGATGCTTTGGTTACCGATAATTTTACCGCAAGTGATTACGCCTGGTTAGATATGAAGACCAATGGTTTGGATATCATTATTGGGCCAATTGAGAATTATGAAGATAAACTTTTCAATGCCCGAACCAGTTACGAAGCTTATGTACTGATTAAAGATAAAGAATGGAGCAAGCGTTTGGCGAAATACGTAAAAATGCTTCCAGAATTGCAGAAAAACCTCCCTGTTGCGGCTAAATATAAAACCGAAACACCAGGAACAGATTCTGAACTGAATGCTTACGATGTGGTTTATTATGCCGGTGATTGCAATGCAGGATCGAAAACCATTGCGGTAAACTTGCCAAATGATGAAAAGATTCAGCAGGAAAAAGGAACGCGAAGATCACAATTGAAAAACGCGATGCAGGCTAAGTTTGATAAAATTCTGGTTCCCATTTCGAAAGAGTTAATTGATGCTGATCAGCAGAAATATATCAAGTTCGATGCTTTTTTTGCCAATGTGATGTTCCACGAAGTAGCGCATGGTTTAGGAATTAAAAAAACCATTACCGGAAAAGGTTTCGTACGTGAGGCTTTGAAAGAACAATATAGCTGGCTGGAAGAAGGCAAAGCAGATGTTTTGGGATTATATATGGTTACTGGCCTTTTGAAAAAAGGAGAGTTAACGGGCGACATTAAAGATTATTACACCACATTCATGGCTGGCATTTTACGCTCCGTTCGTTTTGGAGTTTCTGAAGCACATGGCAAAGCCAACATGCAATGTTTTAATTATTTTCAGGAGAAAGGTGCTTTTGAACGTACGAGCAAAGGAACTTACAAAGTAAATTTTGAAAAATTCGCAACAGCCATGAATGAGCTAAGTGCTTTCATTATCACCCTTCAAGGTAATGGTGATAAGGTGGCCGTAGAAAAAGCACAAAAAGAAAAAGCGGTTATCTCTGCAGAACTTCAAAAAGACCTGGATAGATTGACCAGAAAAAATATTCCTGTTGATGTTGTTTTTGAACAGGGAGTTGATGTTTTAGGCGTGAAATAGAGCTTCGGTTTTATAAAATATAGCCGCAGATTCGCAGGATTTTTTCTGTTAGTCTGCGGTTTTTTTGTGTACTGTTTTTTGTTTCATAAGCCTGACAGAAACGAAAATACTTTTAAAAGGTTGCACTACTTTCGTTATCCCTCAAAGGTCACCTTTTAAAAGATTGTAGTAAATGGCAGGGCTACAGCGGCCATTTTCAGTGCCTTTAACTTTCTAATCATTAAAGCGCTTTTAGCTACGCTATTTTCACTTTTTTTCATCCTGCTGTAACCTTTCCAAAAAACCATCGTCTTACTGATAACTAAACAATGGGAACCGTTCGTTTCCGAACTAAACTTTAAAATAAGAAGGCAAAATTTGAAAAGCGCTAAATAAGTGGCTATGGAATTCTTTTGCCCAAATTTTAAACTATTTATACTAGAAAAGATGAAAACCTTTTACAAATTATCACTTATCATATTAGCCATTTTTACTTCTTTTGAGGTTACGGCACAGACTACTCCTAAAGCAAATATTACCGGAATTATTCTTGATGAAAATAAAAAACCTGCCGATTATGTTACCGTTGTGCTTTTTAAAGCAGCTGATTCAAGCATTGTAAAAACAGCATTTACCGATCAAACCGGGGCTTTTGGTTTTGCAGTAAATACGAAAGGCAATTACTTTTACAAGGCGAGTAGCATGGGTTACAAAACCTTAAAAAGTAAAGTTGCAACACTTGATGATAGCCAGAAAATTGATTTTGGTTTAGCCCAGCTCAGCGCTGCCAGTCAAAGTTTAAAAGAGGTTACCGTTGCGGCCAATGTTCCATTGGTAGAACGAAAAATGGACCGGACGGTGATGAATGTGGCCAGTAGTTCAATTGCTTCGGGATCTACTGCGTTAGAGTTATTGCAGAAAGCACCCGGTGTAAATGTTGACCAGAACGATAACATTTCGATGCAGGGCAAACAAGGTGTGTTGATTCAAATAGATGGAAAACAAACTTACATGAGCAGCGGCGATGTGGCTAATTTACTTCGGGGCATGCAGAGTTCGGAGATTGAAACCATTGAATTGATTACCAATCCATCGGCAAAATACGACGCTGCGGGCAACTCGGGTATCATTAACATCAAAACCAAAAAGAACAAAGGTGGCGGCACCAACGGAAGTTTAACAGGTGCTTTTGGTCGCGGTACAAAATTCAGATCGAGTGCGGGTGGAAGCATCAATCACAGAACAAAATCTTTGAATTTATTCGGGAATTATAACTATTATCAAAGAGATCGGGAAACCTTTATGGAGATTGACCGGATTGCAACCGTATCGCCGAGCAACCGTTATTTCTCTCAAAGAAGTGATTTTAGTAAACGAAACCATGGGCAAAATTTTAAAGCTGGTGTAGATTATTTCATTAATAAAAATAACACGATTGGCGTTTTGGTAACTGGTTATGAAGGCAGCAATAAAGAATTTTCGGTTAACAGAACCCGCATTGGCGGATCTTTTACTCAACAAGATTCTTCAGTGTTGGCCAACAATATCATCAGGAATAAATACAATAACTTATCTTATAATTTAAACTATAAATCAGTTTTAGATAGTGCCGGACAGGAATTAACCATTGATTTGGATTATGGAAGATACAAAGGCAACGATGATGCTGATTATGTGAGCGATTACTTTTTTAATAACGGAAGTTTGATTCGGCCAACAGTAATTACCAGAAACATTACCCCATCTGTAATCAACATTAAAGCATTTAAAATTGATTATGCACTTCCGTTAAAAAAACAGATGAAATTGGAGGCCGGCTTGAAAAGCAGTTGGGTAACAACGGATAATAATTTAATTGCCGAGCAGTTTTTAAATAACAACTGGCAAAACAATAAGTTGCTCAGCAATCAGTTTGTGTACGATGAAAATGTAAATGCAGCTTACGTGAACTTTAACAAGCAGTTCAAAAAAACCAGCGTTCAGTTGGGTTTACGGGCTGAGCAAACTACATCAAAAGGAAATTCGATTACCACGAATAAAGTTATTGAGCGGGAGTATTTAAACTTCTTCCCGAGTGTATTTGTTAACCAGACTTTGGATAAAAATAACGACATCAGTCTTTCGTACAGTCGCCGGATTGACCGCCCGAGCTATGATGCGCTAAACCCTTTTGTTTATTTCCTGGATCAATATACCTACAGCCAGGGAAATCCATTTTTAAATCCTCAATACACGAATAATTTTGAGTTTACTTATTTGCTGAAAAAGAAATATTCGGTAACCTTAAATTATAGCAGAACGATTGACGTAATTACAGAAGTAATTTTGCCTGATAACGAAAAACAGGCTTTGTATCAAACCAATCAGAATATTGCTACACAAAATGCATATTCAATGGTGATTAATGTACCGGTAAGTTTAACGAAATGGTGGAGCAGCAATAACAACCTGAATTTATTTCATATTGGTTTTAAAGCGCCAGATATTGCCGGGCAAAAGCTGGATAACAAAAGCACTTCATTTCAATTTAAATCACAGCATAGCTTTAAAATCCAGCCTGGTTTATCAGCTGAATTAAATTTTAGCTATGATAGTCCGGTTACTTTTGGCGTAATGGAAATTGGAACGCGTTATGGATTTGATGCAGGGGTTAGCAAGTCGCTACTAAATAAAAAAGCAAGTTTGAAGCTTGCTGCAAATGATATTTTCAATACGCAGATTAACAATATTAACAGTGCATTTCCCGGTTTATATTACACACTATACGGTGTTAACGATAGACAATACGTGAGTTTAACATTTACTTATCGTTTTGGTAAAAATGAAATCAAGCCTGCCCGTAACAGGAGCACAGGTTTGGAAGCCGAGCAGGGAAGAATGAAGAATTAGACTGATCCAATCACGAGCCACCAATTAATCATTGGTGGCTTTTTTGTGGAATGTAATGAATGGTTTCATCATAAATTTGAAAACAAAATACAAAGCATTAACTTCATGCCATGGAAACCGATTTAATCATTTCAGCGATTGATGCATTACATAAACAAGAAGACACAGCTTTACAGGCGAAAGATGCAGATGGCTACTTTTCTATTTTTGATCCTTCCTTTCAATACACGGGTACAAATTCGGTCACATTAAATTTGAGGGATTATAAGGCGGATATTCAGCGCCTTTTTAGAAATTCAAAAAGTATTGAAACAAGTCATTACCGGATAAAATCATCTTTCGAAAACGAAATTTTTACCGAAAAAATAGCCCGTAAATCAATCATCATTAAACCTAATTTATTGATCTTCTCTAAAAAGCAAACCATCCAAACGGAAGAAATTTATCAATGGAAAAATATTGGTGGCGAATGGAAGGTGTTGGCTATTGAAATAGTTTTGGAGGAAAAGTATTAAAGTTCCAAATCTTCTAAGCCTGCCGTCATTGCCAAGATATTACGGATTTTTCATTGGTAATATTTTCGCAATCTCTTTTGATTTGTGATCGAAAAAGAGTCCAGATCTAGTTGCTTTCAATAGCATCCATAAATTGTGATTGATTTAATCAGCTAAAAATTTCATTAAATCTTCTTTTAAAAACTTTAAAACAAATTCGGTATTTTTGCCGCTTAATTTAGATTACAATATATGTTAAGAACAGTAACTTGTGGTGCACTTACCCTCAATAACTTAGGCGAAAGTGTAACCCTGTGTGGTTGGGTACAGAAATCAAGAGATTTAGGCGGTATGACTTTTATCGATATCCGCGATCGTTATGGTATTACACAACTGGTTTTTAACATGGATGATAACCGTGAACTTTGCGAAGCAGCACGTTCATTAGGTCGCGAGTTTGTAATTAAAACTACGGGTACTGTTGTAGAGCGTAGTAACAAAAATCCAAAAATGTCAACCGGTGACGTAGAGATTAAAGTTTCTGCTTTGGAAATTTTAAACGCTGCAAAATTACCTCCATTCATGATCGATGATGAAACGGATGGTGGCGACGAGTTGCGCATGAAATACCGTTACCTGGATTTACGCCGTAACCCTGTTCGTAATAACCTGGTTTTGCGTCATAAAATGGCACAATCGGTTCGCCGTTATTTAGATGCTTTAGATTTTATCGAGGTTGAAACGCCTGTTTTAATTAAATCTACACCAGAAGGAGCAAGAGATTTTGTGGTGCCTAGCCGCATGAATGAAGGCGAATTTTACGCCTTGCCTCAATCGCCACAAACCTTTAAGCAATTGCTAATGGTTTCTGGTTTCGACCGGTATTTCCAGATTGTGAAATGTTTTAGAGATGAAGATTTAAGAGCCGATCGCCAGCCTGAGTTTACACAAATCGACTGCGAGATGTCATTTATCGAGCAAGAAGATATTTTGAATACGTTCGAAGGTTTGATCCGTACTTTATTTAAAGAAGTGCGCAATTATGATTTACCTGAAGTGCCACGTATGCAATACGCTGATGCAATGCGCTTGTATGGATCTGACAAACCAGATACTCGTTTTGCCATGCAGTTTGTAGAACTGAACGATTTGGTAAAAGGTAAAGGCTTCCCTGTTTTCGATAACGCTGAATTGGTGGTGGGTATCAATGCAAAAGGAGCAGCAAATTACACCCGTAAACAATTAGATGAGCTAACCGACTTTATCAAACGTCCGCAAATTGGTGCTACAGGTTTAATTTATGCCCGTCATAATGAAGATGGAACCATTAAATCTTCGGTTGATAAATTCTTCAATGAAGATGACTTGAAACAATGGAGTGAAGCATTTGCTACTGAAAAAGGCGACTTGCTTTTAATCCTGGCGGGTTCAACAGATAAAGTGCGCAAGCAATTAAACGAACTTCGTTTAGAAATGGGTAACCGTTTGGGTTTACGCGATAAAAATACATTCTCGGCACTTTGGGTGTTAGATTTTCCGTTGTTGGAATGGGATGAAGAAACAGAACGCTACCATGCCATGCACCACCCGTTCACTTCACCAAAACCAGAAGATATTGCTTTGTTAGATACCGATCCGAAAAATGTTCGTGCGAACGCTTACGATATGGTAATTAACGGAACTGAAGTTGGTGGAGGCTCCATCCGTATTCATGATCGGGAATTGCAAGCTTTAATGTTCAAACATCTAGGCTTTAGCGCAGAGGAAGCACAAAAACAATTTGGTTTCTTAATGGATGCTTTCGAATTCGGTGCACCTCCACACGGCGGTATTGCATTTGGTTTCGATCGTTTAACGTCGATTTTTGCCGGTTTGGATTCGATTCGAGATGTAATTGCGTTCCCTAAAAACAATTCTGGCAGAGATGTGATGATTGATAGCCCAAGTACAATTGATGATAAACAATTAAAAGAATTGAAGATCAAAACTGATTTATAACAATACTTAAGTCGTCACCCTGAATTTAGTTCAGGGTCTTAATTAGAAGGGATGCTGATCCCGTACATACGGGATAGCATGACGATTTGCTTAATAAAAAAGAGCCCTAATTAACATCTATTAGGGCTCTTTTTTTATCCGTAAATATCATTCAGCATTTTCGCTAAACGAACGCCACCTTTCAGTAATTGCTGATTTAAGGTATCAACCCAGTCGAAGTTGTAACGGTAACTTAATTTCGAATCTGGCTTTGTGGTTTCGTAAATTTTATTGCAAACCAGATAAGATTCGTAAACATTTTCTTTTAAGCTGGTATTTTGCCAGTTGTACAACTGCACTGCAGAAGGATGATTAATCGCTTTTGCGTATTCCGTATAACTTAATTGTTGATACTCGATCAATTGTTCATCCCAAACACGGTGTAAATTCGATTTCTCGTTAAACCATAACACAGAAACCCTGTTGCCGCCTAAATCTTCTTTACGGGCAACATGCATCGGTTGGCATAAATCACCAGCCATGTGTACCAACATGCGTAATGCCAGTTTCTTTTCATCAGCTGTGCTGCTTGGCTTTTTCAAAACAGCGGTTAACTCCAAAATTTTGTTATATAAGTTTGGCGATTTTTCTGTTTCCAGGAAGTTAAAAATTCCTTCTTTGCTTTGTCCGGCTGGTAAGTTTACAAAGTGCCAGTTATATAAGTAGTTGTAGGTAGAGTCTGATTTAATAAAATCGCCCCAGTTTGCCGACATGGCAAGCGTTTCTGAACCCAAAATTGCCTGGATGGCTTTGCGGGTTTTGGTTTTCAAATAGCTATCGGCAATTTCGCCCACTACGCGGTGGCCAATCATGCCCCAGGCGTTTGCCTGCATTGGTAAATAAGCCAACAGACCTATGGCAGCGGCAGTAGCCAACTTTTTTTTAATTGATGTAAATTTCATTTTATAATTCTTTTTGTACGCAGGTAACTTTTTCTTTTAGGGATAATGTAATTTCTCGCTGATCGCTCATGCTTTCTAAAACCAAGGTATCAGCAGATTTTTTTTTGATCAGGAAATTTCTCTCGTATCTACCGATGCGATAGCAGCCTGAAATTTTTTGTTTGTAATTGGCATGGGTAAAGGTAGCGCCCACAATTAAAGTATCGCCTTTAACCCCATAAACACCTTTCGCATATTCTTTCCAAATGCCGTTGTTGTAACAAGAATCTTCGTAAAAATTCACTTTGCTGTGGGTTTCAAAATCAATGTAAACCGAATCGCAGCTGAACTTAAAATGATGTTTGGTGTAATTGCTTAATTTGTTGCTGTAGGCTACAGAATCCTGATTCCACACACCTTGCATAAAAGCTTCTCCCTTGCCCTGAACATTTGGCAAGCGGGTACAGGCGGCTAAAAAAGATAAAAGGTATAAGGCGAAAGGTAAAAGGTAAATACGCCTTAATGGAATAAATCCCCTGTTATTTTCTAGTGGATTAAATGTGATATTTGTGAGCATACTATTTAAACTCATTCGGGGGGAATTTACTTGGAAAGTTTTTATTGGCGTTTAAAGTATTGTTAATTAACATGAATAAACCCACTGAAAAACATATCCCGGCGAAAAAGCCAATTACTCCGGCAATGGTATAGTAACTTGTGACATCAACCATAGAAAGACCATTATTCTGCGTGAAATATGGCATCACAAAGTGGTAAAATATTGTTAATAACAATGATATGCCAGATCCAATAATCAGCAGTATCGAATCGGCTTTTACCTGCTTCGAAATGTAATAGCAGCAAGCAATAAAACCGATTATTTGTGGAACAATCGAAATGAAACTGAATAGTGTTGTGGTAAATGAACTTCCCATATTTTTAACTTGTTTCGTTTGCGCCATACAAACTGAGTTTGAATTGCTGTATTGTGTTAAATAAACCCGATTGACGCGGAAAGCTTTTTGTATTTAAAAGTTACTAACGCTACGCTGCAATTGGCCCATTAGCGTTAGTAACTTTACAAAAACTTGTAGCAAAAGCGGGGCTTTCGTAACCGATGCACTAATGGCCCTGCTTTTCTAAATGTTATTTTAAACTACCAACCATATCTTCCGGACGAACCCACTCATCGAATTGTTCGTTGGTTAATAGGCCTAATTCAACAGCCGCAGCTTTTAATGTTTTATTTTCTTTATGCGCTTTCTTTGCAATTTTAGCAGCGTTTTCATAGCCAACATGTGGATTTAAAGCCGTTACCAACATTAACGAATTTTGCAAATGTTTCTCAATTTCTGGCAAGTTAGCGGTAATGCCTTCCGCACATTTAACCGTGAAAGAAACGCAGGCATCGCCAATTAAACGGGCCGACTGTAAAACGTTTGCCGCGATTAAAGGTTTAAAAACGTTCAACTCAAAATGGCCAGACATGCCGCCAACTGAAACCGCAACATCGTTACCAATTACCTGAGCACAAACCATAGTCAACGCTTCTGGTTGTGTAGGATTCACTTTTCCTGGCATAATTGATGAACCCGGTTCGTTATCTGGAATTACAATTTCACCGATACCACAACGCGGACCAGAGCTTAACATGCGTACATCATTCGCCACTTTCATTAAAGCAACTGCAGTACGTTTTAAAGCACCCGAAAGTTCAACCATTGCATCATGCGCAGCTAAAGCCTCGAATTTATTTGGAGCCGTAACGAAGGGTAAACCTGTTAAATCGGCAATTTTTTGTGCCACTAAAACATCGTAACCTTTTGGTGTATTTAAGCCAGTTCCTACAGCTGTACCACCCAAAGCCAACTCAGCAACCATTACCAAAGCATTTTTAATGGCCCTGATGCTGTTGTCGATTTGCTGAACATAGCCAGAAAATTCCTGTCCTAAAGTTAAGGGCGTAGCATCCATAAAGTGGGTACGACCGGTTTTGGTAATGCCAGAAAATTCCTCAACTTTTTTAGCCAAAGCATTACGCAATTGCTCTAAACCAGGAATGGTATTTTCTACCGTTAATTTATATGCTGCAATATGCATTGCAGTTGGGTAAGTATCGTTTGATGATTGAGATTTGTTCACATCATCATTCGGGTGAAGCACTTTTTTATCATCAGCCAATGCACCGCCGTTGATGACGTGGGCACGGTTTGCAATTACTTCGTTTCCGTTCATGTTACTTTGCGTACCAGAACCGGTTTGCCAGATTACCAGTGGAAATTGGTCGTCTAAATCGCCGGCAATAATTTCATCGCAAGCTTTAGCAATTAAATCAGCTTTATCTGCAGAAAGTACGCCAAGTTCGGTATTTGCTAAAGCCGCAGCTTTTTTCAAGTAGCCAAAAGCATGAATAATTTCTTTAGGCATTGAACCTTCAGGACCGATTTTGAAGTTGTTGCGTGAGCGTTCGGTTTGTGCACCCCAATATTTGTCGGCAGGCACCTGAACCTCGCCCATGGTATCGTGTTCTATTCTGAAACTCATTATAATTTGATTTTTGTTGTCGCAAATTTAAGTTTTTTGCCTATAAAGCAAGGTATTATATTCGATATTTACTTCAGGCTAGTGCCTTCGGGTTGATTGCACAGATTTAGGGATTACACAGATTAGATTTGGAAAGGTGCTGAAGTATTTCTGGCGTTGGTTCGGTCCCGCTGATTCGCTTCAATCTTTTTAATTAGCTTTTGTCATGCTGAGGTACGAAGCATCGTTTTCATCGGTTGCAGATGCTTCGTGCCTCAGCATGACAATATTTTGAGTTGCTGCGAATTAAAAAGTATTTCCGCTGCCATCGGGTTTAGCTACTTACTGTTGTAGTTCTTGGTTGTGGCTTGTTTAGCGAGTGCCATATTCTGCACACTTTCCATCATTGCGAGGAACGAAGCAATCTCATTAGTAAAAAAGGAGATTGCCGCAGTCGTGAAATACTCCCTCGCAATGACGACCGCCTTCTAACCATGGAAATTTAAATACTGTCCGAAACCATTCAAATGCTAGGTTGATGGTTTCATTTACTATTTTGGGGTTTTGTAAACCAGCTTTTAAGCGGAGGTTTATGAAAAATTAAAAGTTATGAAAAAGTTAACCTTAACATTTCTCAGTTTCATTTTTGCGATATCTACAACTTATAGTCAAAAAGGCATAGACTTTAATAAGAAATATCCCGGCGGAGGAAAATTACTCATGTCAGTTGATAGCTCAGCCAAAAATATCTTTTATTCAATTGTATTTCCAAATCAACCAAATGCAACATTTAATTATTTGCCAGAAGTTAACAATATAAATTTTCAAATAAATTTTAGGAAGACAAATAATATAGAAAATTATCGGTACACAATTTTAATAGATGATAATCCCATAGCCGTAAATAAATCGATCAACAAAGCACAACTCATCGAAACTCATGCTGGAGGAGATGAAGAAGTATTCAATTCGCTAACACTTGGTAATTTCCCAATAAAAGGCAAAGTGATTACCGTATTGGTATACAGTGTGGAAAAACCATTAGATATCGATAAATCTGTTTTTTATGCAAAGCCGATTCCTAAAGCTAAAATCAAAAGTTTTTCAAAGCGTTTTAAAACTGATAAAGGTGTGGACTATAGCTGGATTCCCAACCCAAAAGAAAATACTGATCTTACTTTTTCGGAAGAAGATGATGAACTAACCATAGTAAAAGAAAGATCAGAGATAGATTATATTTATAGCACATCAATAAAAGATAAACAAACAAATAAAATAATTTTCAATTCTACAACTTGGCAATATGGAGGTATTGTGGAAAGAAATGACTTTTTACCATATTTAAAAATCGATAGAAGTCTCTTTAGGGAGTCAGGTGATTATGAAATCATTATTCAGCCCTCGATAAAATTGGATGGTTGCCTTAATTGTGATATTTCTGCAAAGGAAATCGAAGAATATACGGCTAGATATAAGCTTTCTGTAACTTTAGAAGAGGAAAAATTTTTCTCCACTAAACAACTCTTTACTTACCTTGGCTATTTTGGTGCACTAATAGGGTTAGTAGTTGGTCTGATTGGTGTATACATTAAGCGCAAAAACAAACGTAAAGTAAAATACGAACAACATCAAAAGGAATTAGCCCAACTCAAACTCGATTCCGTTCGTTCGCAGTTAAATCCACATTTTTTGTTTAATGCTTTGGCTGGCATTCAGAACCTGGTGAATAAAAATGAAATCGATCAAGCTAATCGTTACCTGAGCAAATTCGCCCGATTAACCCGCAATGTTTTGGATAGTAAAGAACTTATCAGTTTAACAGAAGAAAGAACACTTTTGGATGATTATTTACAGATGGAACAATTACGATTTGGCTTTCAGTACAAAATAAATGCTGCTGCAGGATTAGACACTGATAATATCGAAATACCAGCCATGCTTCTGCAACCATTTGTTGAAAATGCAGTTAAACATGGCATAGCAGAGAAAGGAAATGAAGGTAAAATTGAAATTAGTTTCGAGAAAAATGAAGCAGACTTAATTTTGAAAATAACTGATAATGGAAAAGGTTTCGATACCGGCCAAACTTACAATGGTTTAGGTTTGGCGCTAAGCAAAAACCGAATATCTTTACTGAATACGATTTACAAAGACACGCCTTTTGTTTTAGGTATTCAATCTAATTCCAGTGGCACAACAATAACAATTACATTAACACAATGGTTATAAAATGAGGGCGATTTTAGTAGATGATGAGCTGGCGAATTTAGAGAACCTGAAGGTTTTGCTGGCAAAGCATTGCCATGAAGTTAAAGTAGTCGCTATTGCCGATAATATTGATGATGCGTTTGAAAAAGTAAATTTGCACCATCCAGATTTACTGTTCCTGGATATTCAAATGGGGAAAAAGACGGGGTTCGATTTGTTAAACCAGCTAGGCGATAAAACTTTCGAAGTTATTTTTGTTACAGCATACGACAGTTATGGGATTCAGGCTGTAAAGTTTGCCGCATTGGATTATTTGCTAAAACCTGTCGACCCCGATGAATTAATAACAGCGGTTTTGAAAGCCAAAGAGCGAATTGCAAATAAAATGAATGGCGAGCAACTGAGTTTTCTGCTCAATCAAATCAAAAGAAGTGAACCTGCCGTTCCAAAAATTGCATTACCGCAGCAACATGAAATCCGTTATGTTTCTATTGATGATATTATACGTTGCGTTGCAGATAATACTTACACCTTTTTCTATCTATCTAGTGATGAAAAAATTTTAATCTCCAAACCGCTAAAAGAATATGCTGATCTGCTGAAACCGCAGGGCTTTGTTCGGGCGCATCAAAGCCATTTGGTTAATCCCAAATTTGTAAAAAGCTGGTTGAAAGAAGACGGCGGAATGTTGTTGATGAATAACGGAGATAAAATCCCCGTTTCAAAACCGAACAGAGAAATGGTAAAAGCTGTATTGGGGAAATAAATGGTTTTTCGGCAGGTGAGGACACCAGCCGATAGATGAATCTTTTTTTGATTGTCAGTCTGGACCTGCCGAAAACCTGAAACAAAAAGTATTTCCGCTGCCATCGGTTTAGTTGGCATCGAAACTGCTACGATCAACACTTGCCAAGTGCAGATTTTGGCTAAAGCCTATACAGTTGGATTTTAAAAACCGTTGGTTGAAACCAACGGCAAGGAATAAAACATTGCATATCTGCGTCAAGCTTATTCATTGCTGTTCGGCTTTAGCCAACGGTACTGGGTGTGTTAAGTCTGTTTTAGGGAAGTGAGATTAACTCACGTTTCAATTTATTCATTATATTTAAATCATGAAAACGCTAAAATCGCTCTATTTAACTTTCTGTTTAGTTTGCTTAATAAACTTCGCTTACGCAGCAATGCTGGGCACTCCCGAAATAATCATACTTCTTGTGGTTTGCATTTTATTAATGGTTCCAGTCGGATTAATCGTTTGGTTGATTGTTTATCTTGTGAGAAGGAACAACCGCTAAAATATTCATATTTTCCGATTTCTTTATGCAATAACATTACCGTCATTTCCACCGAAGCGGAGAAATCTTTGTCATTAGCATTGCAAATCATTGCGATCGCATTAGGATTGCTTTCCCGAAAAATCGGGATAAACTGTGCTTTGCAATGACGATTGCTTCCACCAGGCGATAAAAATATTATTAGCTAGAACAAACCTTGCAGGTTTTGAAAACCTGCGAGGTTTAAACATACATTTTTGTACTTTTGCGGCTATGTCAGTTATTAAACCCTCATTAGCAAAAGGTACCCGCGATTTCACACCCGTTGAAATGGTAAAACGCAACTTTATTTACGATACCATTAAATCGGTTTTCAGGAAATATGGTTATGCGGAAATTCAAACGCCAAGTTTTGAAAACCTTTCTACCTTAACCGGGAAATATGGCGATGAAGGCGATAAACTGATATTTAAAATCCTGAATAGTGGTGAGTATTTAAAAGATGCCAAAAAGAAATCCTTCGATTTCGCTCAGGATGATAATAGTAATACTCTCATTCCGCTAATTTCCGAAAAAGCACTTCGTTACGATTTAACTGTTCCCTTCGCTCGTTATGTAGTGATGCACCAACATGAAATCACTTTACCTTTTAAACGTTTTCAGGTACAACCGGTATGGAGAGCCGACCGGCCGCAAAAAGGCAGATACCGTGAATTTTATCAATGCGATGTTGATGTAGTGGGTTCTGAAAGTTTGCTAAACGAAGCTGAATTTATCCTGATTTACAATGAAGCCTTGGCCAGATTAGGCTTGAAAGATTTCACCATCAAAATTAATAATAGAAAAATTCTATCAGGCATCGCCGAGATTATAGGTAAACCTGATTTAATTATCGACATGACGGTTGCCATCGATAAACTCGATAAAATCGGTTTGGATGGTGTGAGTAAAGAGTTATTGGAACGTGGTTTCACAGAAGATGATTTAGAAAAACTTCGTCCGGTAATTTTATTGGAGGGAAGCAATGAGGAAAAATTGGCAAGTTTAAAAGAAGTTTTAGCAACTTCTGAAACTGGCTTAAAGGGTATTGCCGAAATTGAACAGGTTTTTGAATATGTAGAAAGTTTGATTTCTTACGGTTTACCATTAACCGCAAAGCTTGAACTGGATATTACTTTGGCTCGTGGCTTAAACTATTATACTGGCTGTATTTTCGAAGTTAAAACCAATGAAGTAGCCATGGGCAGTATTGGAGGCGGCGGTCGGTACGACGATTTAACGGGCATGTTTGGCTTGAAAGATTTAACAGGGGTTGGGGTTTCGTTTGGTGCTGACCGGATTTATGATGTACTGGAAGAACTGAATCTTTTTCCTGCATCAGCAGAAGTAGGAACGAAAGTTTTAATCAGTAATTTCGATGCTGAAGCTGAAAAATATGCCCTGCCGATTTTGCAGCAGCTTAGAAATGCCGGTATTGCGGCAGAACTTTATCCATCATCAGCAAAGCTGAAAAAACAAATGGCTTATGCCGATGCTAAAAATATTCCTTATGTTATTTTAATTGGTGGCGATGAAATTGCGAGCGGCGAATTAACCTTAAAAGATATGCAAAGTGGTGAGCAAAAGAAGCTGACGGTTTTGGGTATTTTGGATGTGTTGAAATAGGGGTATAACCGCAAAGGACGCCAGGTTTTCCGCAAAGAAACGCAAAGCTGAAAGTAAAAACTAAACATCTAACTTTGCGTTTCTTTGCGCTTTTATCTTCCTTTCCTTTGCGGTTAAACCTATCTTCCTATCCGCAACAAGATCGGGAAATGAACATCCTTAACCGCATCATTACCCCAGGCTTCCTTTAATTCTGTAAACATATACTCCAAAGGGTTTCTGTCATTTGCTTTTTTATAATGCTGCAATGACGACCATGTATTCAAATATCCAATCATCTGGTTAAAATTCCATGATGTTTTAATTTGGAAATGTGGTGCAGTAATCTCCTCGAAAGGAAATGGAATGGTTTTATAACCTTCTTCAATATAACGGCGTTCGCTATCCCAGTATTTCCCCAAAATATCTTCATATAATTTATGGATTGCCTGGTCAACTTTTTTATCAATAAACATCAGGCCGTAACCAATAACTGCTATCACACCATCTGGTTTTAGCGTACGCTTTACTTCTCCGTAAAAGGCATCAAAATTAAACCAGTGGATAGCTTGCGCAACCGTAACTAAATCGAAGCTTTGATCAGGAACATTTGCTTTTTCTGAAGATTCTACCTGGTATAAAATGTTAGGCAGTTTCAGCGCCTGGTTCAATTGTTTCTCGCTGATGTCAGTTGCATAAACACTTTGAAAATGTTGCGCTAAAACCCGGGCAACCTGACCGTTCCCTGTCGCACAATCCCATGCAGCATCCTTATTTTTTACTAAAGAAAAAAGATAATCATACAACTCTTGTGGGTAAGTTGGACGGTAAATGGCATATTCGGCCGCTTGAGTAGAAAAGTTATCTTTCATGTTACAGGATTGAATTTGAATAAGTGATTTTTTGAATACGATCTTGCAAATCAATTAATCTAGCACTATCTTACAAATAAACAAAACTTATCTATTAGTGTTTAAATCACTTAAAAAATCAATTTTCTAAAACGCATGAATAAAACCTCGAAAGATTTTAAGCCAGATGAAATGAGTGATGTGAAATATAGGCTAAAATCCATTTTTGGAGGCTCGGTGGGCAACCTGGTAGAATGGTACGATTGGTATACATATTCGGCATTTGCTTTATACTTTTCGCCTATCTTTTTTCCAAACAGTAATCCAACGGCCCAATTACTAAATACAGCCGGGATTTTTGCGGTAGGGTTTTTAATGCGGCCAATTGGCGGATGGCTCTTTGGCAGCATAGCTGATAAAAAAGGCAGAAAAAAATCGATGGCGCTTTCGGTATTAATCATGGCAATCGGCTCGTTAATTATTGGCTTAACACCAGGCTACAAACAGATCGGAATTGCCGCTCCTTTGTTATTGGTATTTGCCAGGTTAATTCAGGGTTTAAGCACCGGTGGTGAATATGGTACTTCAGCCACTTACTTAAGTGAAATGGCCAGCCAGAAGCATCGGGGTTTTTATTCGAGTTTCCAGTACGTAACATTAATCGGCGGGCAATTATTAGCCTTAGGAATTCAATTGATCTTACAAAACTGGTTGCTCACGCCAGAAGAACTAAGTGCCTGGGGTTGGAGAATACCTTTCTTTATTGGTGCAATTTTATCCTTCATTGCATTGTATCTAAGAAGGCACATTGCTGAGACGTCGGCCTTTAAAAGCAAAGATAAGGAAGAGAAAAAAGGAGGGATTGCAGTGCTCATGAAATATCCAAAAGAAGTTTTTACTGTTGTGGGATTGACCTTAGGCGGAACCATCGCCTTTTATACATTCAGCACTTACATGCAGAAGTTTTTGGTCAATACCGTTCATCTCAGTAAAGAAACCTCAACAACGTTATCATTTATCTCGCTCCTGGTTTTCGCAGTTCTACAACCACTATTCGGTTTATTATCAGATAAAATCGGCAGAAAGCCTTTGCTGGTTGGTTTTGGGGTATTGGGTACGTTGTGTACTGTTCCTATTTTAACGGGCCTTGCAACTGCCACCGATACCACCATTATTTTCTTGTTGATGATTGGCGCACTGATTATTGTAAGTGGATATACCAGTATTAATGCTGTTGTCAAAGCAGAGTTGTTTCCTGCCGAAATCAGGGCTTTGGGTGTGGGTTTGCCTTATGCGTTAACCGTTGCCATTTTCGGCGGCACCGCAGAATATTTCGCTTTGTGGTTTAAAAATATTGGTCACGAAAATTATTTTTATTGGTACGTTACTGCCTGCATTTTAATTTCTCTAATTCTATATACCACTATGAAAGATACCAAACACCATTCGAAAATAGAGGATTGATTTAGGATTATAATGGCCGGATTAATTATGTCAAAGGAAACATGTAAACATCGATAAGTTTGGTTGGAGAAACTCAGATTTTGAAGATATAAAACTTCAATACCACATTGAGTTTTCTGGCTAAAATTTGTAGCAAAAAGCAGCTTTTAGAACCTCAATTTTTCTATCTTTACCATTATGCAAAATCAAGCTCCATTAGCCGAAAGAATGCGCCCTCAAAATCTGGATGAATATGTAGGGCAAAAACATTTGGTTGGAACTGATGCCGTTTTGCGTAAGGCGATTGAAAGCAGTCAGCTCCCGTCAATGATATTTTGGGGGCCTCCGGGTGTTGGGAAAACAACCCTTGCCTATATTATTTCTCAGGCTTTAGATCGGCCATTTTTTAACTTAAGTGCCATCAACAGTGGTGTAAAAGATATCCGCGAAGTAATCGATCGGGCAGCCCAGCTTAAAGATAGTTTTTTGGGCTTGCCGATTTTATTTATCGATGAGATTCATCGTTTCAGTAAGTCGCAGCAGGATAGTTTGCTCGGTGCTGTAGAGCGGGGCTTAGTAACGCTGATTGGCGCTACCACTGAAAATCCATCTTTTGAAGTCATTTCCGCTTTGCTTTCCCGCTGCCAGGTATACATCCTCAAATCCCTCACGGAAGATGAGTTGGCTGGATTACTTCAAACGGCGATAAAGAAAGACTCCGTTCTGGCGCAAAAAAACATCACCATTAAAGAACATGAAGCATTAATCCGATTGAGTGGCGGTGATGCCCGCAAACTTTTGAATGTTTTAGAAATTGCGATCAATGGAATTGGCGGGAGTAAAATTGAACTGACCAACGAAAATGTTCTTGCACATGCGCAACAAAATCTGGCACTATATGATAAGGCTGGTGAGCAACATTACGACATCATCTCGGCATTTATTAAATCCATTCGCGGTAGCGATCCTAATGCGGCAGTTTACTGGCTAGCCAGAATGATTGAAGGTGGTGAAGATCCGTTATTTATTGCCCGCAGACTACTCATTTTATCATCAGAAGATATTGGTAACGCCAATCCGAATGCTTTGCTTTTGGCCAATAATTGTTTTACTGCCGTAAATGTAATTGGTTATCCCGAAGCCAGGATTATCTTATCGCAATGCGTTACCTACCTGGCCAGTTCTGCAAAAAGCAATGCATCTTATGAGGCCATTAATCATGCTCAGGCACTAGTGAAGCAAACAGGTAATTTGCCGGTTCCACTTCACATTAGAAATGCGCCAACCAAACTGATGAAAAATATTGGTTATGGAAAAGATTACAAATATTCTCATGGTTATGAAGGAAACTTCGAGGCCCAGGAATATTTTCCTGATGAGTTAAGCGGAACAAAATTATACGATCCGGGAAAAAACCCTGCAGAAGAAAAGCTGCGTGAAAAGTTAAAACAAAACTGGAAAGACAAATACAATTATTAGTGTAACATTTCGCTGCAAATGGCTACTAATAAAAAGAACTAATACTAAACTTGTAATATGCTGAGTACTTTTTTAAGCCATCAAAGGAAATCTTTCTGGCGTTCGCGAAACCGGGGTGGCAGTATTGTTGCTCAGGTTGTTCTGGGCTTTTTTATGCTTTATTTCCTGGCTGTTGCCGTTGGAGTGGGTTTTGGAATGTCGGTTTTTTTGCCAGAAATTTTTAAAGGTGTTGATATTCTAACCAGTTTTAATGGAATCATTTTATATTATTTTGCGTTCGACTTTGTAATGCGTTTACAGCTTCAGGAGCTCCCGACTTTAAGCATCATTCCATATTTGCATTTAAAAGTTCCAAAAGGTAAAATCATCAGCTTTTTAAATATAAAGGCACTTTTTTCAGCTTTTAATATTTGGCCGATTTTTCTGTTTTTTCCTTTCATTTTCATGGAGATTATTGATGAGTATGGCGGTTTTGCGGCTATTATGTATATTGTTTCCATCATTTCGATTACTTTATTTAACAACTACCTTATACTTTATATCAAGAGAAAATCGATCACAAATGTGTTTTACACACTAGGAGGTTTTATTATCATCGCCATTTTTGCCGCCCTGGAGTATTTTAAAGTTATTTCGTTAATCAACGTATCTGATTTTGTTTTCCGTGCCATTGGAGAAAGGCCTTATTTAGGATTTGGCTTTACGTTGGCGGCTTTTGCTGTATTTTATGTCAACTCCAGTTTTTTACGAAGTAATTTATATATCGAAGAGCTTGGTTCAAAAAAGGAGAAAAAAGTGAGTACAGATTATGCTTTCTTAAATCGTTTTGGTAAAGTTGGGGAGTTAGCAGCATTAGAATTAAAACTGGTTATTCGCCATAAGCGCCCACGAAATTCGGTACTCATGGGATTTCTTTTTCTGTTCTACGGGTTTTTCTTTTACAAAAAACCGATGATTGATGCCGACTCTTTCGGGATGATGATTTTTGCAGCAATTTTCATGACCGGTTTCTCAATCTTAACCTACGGACAGTTTATGTTTGCCTGGCAAAGTGCTCATTTCGATGGCTTGCTCGCTAATAAAATCGATTTAAAAAATTTTATAAAAGCTAAGTTTTTACTCTTTACAATTGCATCTACCGTAATTACATTGTTGGCGAGTTTTTACGGATTTGTAAGTCCAAAACTATTATTGCTGCATCTGGCTGCCTTCTTATACAACATTGGTTTTGGAACGGTCATCGTGTTGTACTTCGCTACATTAAATTACAAGAGATTGGAAATTAATAAAAGCGCAAGTTTTAACTGGCAAGGTGTAGGCGCCACACAGTGGATATTAGGTTTTCCATTCCTATTGTTTCCCATATTGATTTATCTGCCATTTGGTTTAACAGATAAACCCTATTGGGGCTTGTTTGCAGTTGGAATATTTGGATTAATCAACCTATTCATGCGGGGTTTCTGGGTAAACCTGATTACAGCAAAATTTGAAAAACAACGTTATAAAATAGCCGAAGGCTTTAGAGAATAATTATGATACTTGAAATAAAAAGTTTGAAGAAAGTTTACGGCGATAAAACAGTTGTAAACATTGATCATCTACAAATTCAGCCAGGTGAAACGATTGGTCTGGTTGGAAACAACGGCGCCGGAAAAACAACATTTTTCAGGATGTTGCTGGATTTGATTCGCCCGACAGATGGTGCCATTTTATCAAAAGGTGAAAACGTAATGAATGGTGATGGCTGGAAAGATTATACAGCTTCTTTTTTGGATGAAGGCTTTTTGATCGATTACCTAACACCTGAAGAATATTTCACATTTATTGGCAGCTTAAATAATTTAAGCGTAGCCGATGTAGGGACTTATTTGACTCAATATGGGGAGTTTTTTAATGGTGAGATATTAAATAGTGGGAAATATATCCGCGATTTTAGCAAGGGCAATCAAAATAAGGTCGGTATTGCTGCAGCATTGATGCAAAAGCCCGAACTGCTAATTCTGGATGAACCATTTGCCAACCTCGATCCAACAACGCAAATCAGATTAAAAAAATTATTAAAGGAATATCCCGGCAACATGACCACCTTTATCTCCAGCCACGATTTAAATCATGTAACCGATGTGTGTAACCGAATAATTTTGGTTGAAAAAGGCCGGATCATTAAAGATTTTGCAACAGATGAAAATACACTTAAAGAATTAGAGAGTTATTTCTCTGCTTAACATTTGTACTAAGAATGATACAATCTAGAAGAGCTTCAATTAACGGAGGCTCTTTTTTTATGCGCAACAACTTTTTTGAGTACGCCGCAACATTAAAATTTAATTAAAAATTCAACAGTGGGTTTTTTGGCATTGTGTTTGAATACGAGTTGTAGAATTATAAATCTAGATTATTATGAGTATTTCAAAAGTAAAAATAGCAACATTAAGTATAGGATTAGCAGTAGGTTCAATGGCATTCCAAAGTTGTGATAGTTTAACTAAAACACAAAAAGGTGCGGGTATTGGTGCTGCGGCAGGTGGTGTTGTTGGTGCATTAATTGGTAAAAAAGCTGGTAATACGGCTGTTGGTGCATTAATTGGTGGTGCTATTGGCGGTACAGCTGGAGCTTTTATTGGTCGTAGAATGGACAGACAGGCTGCAGAAATTCAAAAAGCAATTCCTAACGCTGAAGTTATTCGCGAAGGAGAAGGTATTATTGTAAAATTTGATAGCGGTATTTTATTCGACTTTGATAAAACAGCACTTAAAGACGCTGCGAAAACAAACGTTCAGAGCTTAGCTGCTTCATTAAATCAATATCCTGATACTGATATTAAAGTAATTGGGCACACAGATAGCCGCGGTACTGAACAATATAACCAGGGATTATCAGAAAGAAGAGCAGCAGCAGTTAAAGCTTATGCGGTTTCACAAGGTGTACCAGCTTCAAGATTGGTAACCATTGGTAAAGGTTTTGCAGAACCAATTGCTGATAATGAAACTGATGCAGGTCGTGCAGCTAATCGCCGTGTAGAAATTGTAATCGTTGCTAACGATGCTTTAAAAAACACAGCAAAAACACAAGGATAATATTAAAAAATTCCCTCTACCTATGAGGTCATTATATATCCAACCCTGGTGCAAAACACCAGGGTTTTTTTATTTTCGGTGCCATCCAAGGCAGTAAAAAAATTATCCAGTCATTTGTATAAAATGATTGTTTCAGGGGCAAAAAATAGGGTATAATTTTTATCTTCGCATGCACAACGAAGGTTTCCCCATGTCCGAAAATTACATCGCCGAACAAACATTTGATAGAGAAGATTTCACCATAAGGCCTTTACCAAAGGCAGAATATGAAAACTGCAAGTTCATCAATTGTAATTTTTCTAATGCTGATTTAAGCGGCATAAAGTTTCTTGATTGTGAATTCAGTTCCTGTAATTTAAGTATGGCGAGTTTAACCAAAACTGCGCTAAACGATATTTATTTCAGCGATTGTAAAATGTTAGGCCTACGTTTTGAAAATTGTAATGATTTCGGTTTAGCCTTCAGTTTCAATCACTGCAAACTTGATCATTCTTCTTTTTACAAACTCAAACTGAAGAAAACTGCCTTTCAAAATACGCAGTTGCACGAAGTTGATTTCTCTGAAAGCGATCTATCCAACTCATCTTTTGAAAACTGCGATTTATCGGGAGCAACTTTTGATAGGACGATTTTGGAAAAAGTTGATTTTAGAAGCGCTATTAACTTTTCTATCGATCCAGACAAAAACCGGATTAAAAAAGCCAAATTTTCGCAGGCAGGATTGGGTGGCTTGTTGCACAAGTATGATATCGTGATTAGTCAATAGTGTCTTTCTAACTGGCTCAAACGCTATTATCTTTCTTCCCTAAAAATGTTACACTTCTTTTGATGTAATCCTAAAATATTGTAAGTTTAGAGTTTTTTAAGCGGTTAGCTTATAAAAATTTTATTCCCCATCAATGTTACGCGTCGATAGTTCTAAAGCTTGTAAAGTGGTGTACTCCTTGTGCAAACATGAGTATTTAGGCTATTTAATTGAACCTCACATTGTTCAGTTAAATCCACAAGGTGATTTTTCATTTACCTATCAACGGATTTTTACGCATACAGCTGAAGAATTCGGCGCTTGTTTAACAGATACCGATTACAAGCTGATTAAAATTTTAGACGATATTGAACAAGATTCGATCATCAAAAAATATTATAAAAAATTAATCAGGCCAACGGAGTTCTTTACAAAGATTTTCGACACCAAGTTTTATGAAAACGTAAGGCCGAAAATTGAAAAGAAACTCGCGGAAGCACTTGAGATACTTAAAATCAAAAATGAGCTTTATGTAATGGATAAAGACGGCTGGCCGGTGGAGCGTAAAATAGAACTGGCAACCGAACCCGCGTCCATCCTTTTTCATTTCCGCAGAAACGAGACCGAAACGAGGTATTTCCCTACCATCAAATATCAAAACCTGCGGATCGAATTCATGTTTAAGGAAGCGCAAATCATTAGCAATAAACCAGCCTGGTTATTATTAAATGATGTGCTTTACTTTTTTGACCAAGATATTGAGGGGAAAAAACTTCAGCCATTTTTAGCAAAACGATATATTGCGATTCCAAAGTCAACTGAGGCAACTTATTTTGAGAAATTTGTAGCGCCATTGATTGAAAAGCACCATGTTTATGCCGAGGGATTTGAAATCAGAACAGAGCAGTTTGAAGCTACACCGGTAATCAAAGTTTTGTATGTAGATGGTGGGCTATCGCAAATACAGTTATTCTTCAAGTATGGAGAATATACTTTCCCTGTAGAAAATGCACATAAGGTAACGGTACGTTTAGAAAAAACTGCTGATAATTATATTTTCCACCGCATTAAAAGATCGGCAGACTGGGAAAAGAAACAATTCAATTTGCTCTTATCGCTTGGGTTAAAAAAGACAAGTTCGCTTTTTAGCAATCTGGAGGTTGCTACCGAGGAAGAAAATCCAAGTTATGCCGCAATTAACTGGGTAAACGAACATATTGAAATACTGCAAGCTGCAGGTTTTGAAATTGAACAATCAACTGGCCAGAAACGCTTTGTTTTCGGTGCCAATAAAATAGATTTAGAAGTTAAAGAAGGTAACGATTGGTTCGATATTAATGCTGTGGTGTGGTTTGGTAAATACCAGATTCCGTTTTTATCTTTAAAACAACATATTTTACATAAACGCCGTGAGTTTTTATTGCCCGACGGCGAGGTGGCCATTATCCCGGAAAAATGGTTTACGCAATATGGTAGTTTGTTTAGTCTTGCCGAAACGGGTGCTAATCTGAAGCTTAAGAAACACCACATCGGTTTAATTAATGACCTGGCTGAAGATAGTTTGGCCAATGTGACTTTAGAACGTAAACTTCAACGGTTAACTGATTTTGAGGACATTGCCGATACGCAGATGCCCATCCATTTTAAAGGCAGTTTGCGTGATTACCAGAAAGCAGGTTATAACTGGTTTAGCTTTTTACGGGAATATAATTTCGGCGGTTGCCTGGCTGATGACATGGGTTTGGGTAAAACCATCCAAACTTTGGCTATGCTGCAAAAAGTGAAAGAAGATGACCAGGCTAAAGGTTTGCAAGCAACTTCGCTGATTATTATGCCTACTTCTTTAATTTATAATTGGTTAACGGAAGCTAAAAAGTTTACCCCAAAACTTAAAATATACGCCCACACGGGTAGTAACCGAAACAAGGATGTGGCCAATTTTGCCAATTACGACATCGTGATTACCACATACGGCGTAACCCGTGTAGATGTAGAAGAACTGAAAAATTTCTATTTCAACTATGTGATACTGGATGAAAGCCAGAACATTAAAAATCCGGCTTCAAAGTCTTTCAAATCGGTGAGAAGTTTAAAATCCAAATATCGGCTAATTTTAAGTGGTACCCCGGTTGAAAATTCTGTTGGCGATTTATGGTCGCAGCTTACTTTCCTGAACCCGGGTTTATTAGGTACCCAGGCATTTTTCTATGACGAATATGTTCAGGCGATAGAAAAGAAAAAGGATGAGGAGAAAGCCCGTAAACTTCAATCTATTATTAAACCATTTGTGCTTCGCAGAACAAAAGAGCAGGTAGCTGCAGAGTTACCGCCGAAAACCGAACAGGTAATTTACTGCGACATGAGTGAGAATCAGGCAGCCTATTACGAAAAAACAAAATCGGCGTATCGAAATGATTTATTGCAAAGCATGGATGATGGCACTTTTGCTCAAAAACAAGTTCAGCTTTTGCAAGGTTTAACAGCGCTCCGCCAGTTGGCTAATCACCCGGTGATGATCGATAACGAGTACGAATCTGATTCCGGAAAGTTTGAAAACGTCATCCATACCCTTGATAATGTTTTAAAAGGCGGTCATAAGGTTTTGGTATTTTCGCAATTTGTAAAACACCTGGATATTTTCAAGAAACATTTTGAAGCCGAAAATATTCCTTTCGCTTACTTGGATGGTGCAACCAGAAACCGTGGCGAAATTGTTTCAGAATTTCAGCAGAATACCGATTTAAAAGTATTTTTAATATCCATTAAAGCTGGGGGCGTTGGTTTAAACTTAACCCAGGCTGATTACGTTTTTATTCTCGATCCGTGGTGGAACCCGGCGGTAGAACAACAGGCCATTGACAGGACCCATCGCATCGGGCAGGACAAAAAAGTTTTCATTTATAAGTTCATCGCAAAAGATACGGTTGAAGAAAAAATTCTTGCGTTACAAAACCGCAAAAAATCACTGGCGAGTTCGCTCATTACCACAGAAGAAAGTTTCTTTAAATCATTGAGTAAAGATGATATTCGCGATTTGCTGAAATAAATTTACTTTATCTGATACGGAGATAAACATTTTGAGATCCTTGTTTTGCATTCGCCCAATCAGGTGATAGCTTCATCGTATCAACTTCTATATTGATTTTTTGATTGAGGGCATCATCATTATCCGGAAATGTACGGATAGAATAAGTTTTCATTAAACTATTGGTGAAACTTATCTCATAAATACGAGGCCAAAAGACGCTTGGATATTTAATAAAGTAATTTCCAAACTTCAAAATGTGAACATTTTTGTCTTTGTTGACTTGATTATCTTCATCAACAGAGAGCCATCTTTTCCCTCCAACACTCATAAAAGTTCTCCGATGCTCAAATTTCCAGTTTCCAGCAATTTTTGCTCTAATGGAATCAACTGCTTTTGAATCATTAATGGCATAATCAACAAGTTTGTAGTAGCGCTGTGAAACAATGATGTATGCGGAAAATCCTAAAATCCCAATGAGTATCCATTGAAAAAAGAATTTTTTAAAAGGGAAATGAATCTCTAAATCGATTGCATTTTGCCTTTCCCTTCGAAAATGCATAGATAGGAGAATCAGATAAAAAATGAGGTAGTACATAAAAGATGTTTGTGTAAGATAGAAATATTTGCTTTAATCAAACTCTATTCAATTCAACTTGTTATTAGGTAGCATATAAAAATCTACCATCATGACAAATGAAAATTTAAATACAGCCCTTAACAATGTTAAAGAGGCTTGGAAATATCCCGAATTATTTCAAAACACTTCAAGATCTGAAAGAATCCTATCCGGAATAGTTGGAAGTTACTTATTGTTCAAAGGTATTACCAGTATTTTTTCGCACCCAGTAATTGGTGTTACCGGAGCAGCTGTTGGTGCCGGATTATTATATCGAGGTTTAACCGGTTATTGCCCAATGCGTGATTTGGCAGAGCAACAAAAGGAATTGGATTTAGAACCAGATGAGATCGTTATCAAAGAAACGATCATTTCAGGTGATTTGTAGTAATAAATTCAATACGAAATTTCCAATTCTTAATAAACTGGTTAACTTTAAAAAAGTTAAATACCAATTATGAACAAGTACGCATTACTTTTTATTCCAACATTATTTGGCATGTCAGCACTTGCACAGGAAAAGAAAACCGATCCGGCGAAAGAGGCAGCGAAAACTGAAATCTGGGAACCCGTTCCGAAAGTGGTAACTCCAGGAAATCTTCCTCAGGATGCGCCTTCGGATGCCATTATATTATTCAATGGACGAAATCTGGATGAATGGCATTCTGTTAAAGACCCTTCAAAACCTGCTGCATGGACAATTGACGATGGTTTTTTTACCGTAAAAAAAGGAACCGGAAATATTGAAACGAATAAAAAATTTACGAATTATCAACTACACATGGAGTGGAGAATTCCAACCAACATATCTGGCGAAAGCCAGGCTAGAGGCAACAGTGGTGTGTTTTTAGCTTCTACAGGTGGTGGCGATGATGGTTACGAGATCCAGATTATGGATACTTACAATAATAAAACCTATGTTAACGGACAAACCGGAAGTGTTTATAAGCAAAGTATTCCGTTAGCAAATGCAAATAAAAAACCAGGTGAGTGGCAGTATTATGATATTATCTGGAATGCTCCCCGTTTTAAAGCCGATGGATCAGTTGAGAAACCAGCTTCGGTTACAGTATTTTTAAATGGTATTTTGCTTCAAAACAATTACGTATTAAAAGGAGAGACCAGATGGATTGGTGCTCCTGAATATAAAAAACATGGTGCGGCTTCAATCAAACTACAAGATCATGGCGACCCAAGTCCACCGATTAGTTTCAGAAACATTTGGGTAAGAGAATTATAATTTAACACCTGCAAACTACACTTTGCAGGTTTTTTTATATAGGCTGTTCTTGCTGCAAAATTTCTAAATAAGCTTCATTGCTGATCATTTCTGCCCCCAAACTCATTAAATGGTCATTCGGCAACTGGCAATCAATTAAATCGATATTCAGTTTACTTAAATAAATCAATGCGGCTTTTGAGGCATTGCTTACATGGCTAAACATGCTTTCGCCGCAAAAGACTTTGTTCATCTTCAAACCATATAAACCGCCAACCAGCATTTTATCAATCCAAACTTCTATGCTATGGGCAAAGCCTAGCTCATGGAGATTGATATATGCCGCTTGCATCTCATTGGTAATCCATGTTCCATCCTGCCCTTTTCTTGGCGTGTTGGCACAATTTGCAATCACTTCCTCAAAAGCCTGATCAACAGTAATTATAAAAGTCTCTTCCGATAAAATCTTTTTCATGCTTTTGCTGATTTTTATCCCGGAAGGATAAATGACGCAGCGCTCAAGCGGGGCATACCATAAAATAGGGTCTCCTTCACTAAACCATGGAAATATCCCGTTGGAATAAGCGTTTAGCAATCTTTCTACACTTAAATCTCCGCCAATAGCAAGCAAACCATCAGCTTCTGCAAGGCGGGGATCAGGAAAAATAGGTTCATCTTCAGAGAGTTGGAAAAACATCCTCAAAAATAAGAAACAAAACAAACATTAAACCTAAGCGTTCTAATTAAGTCATACTGTTAAATTGTCCATTATGATTATGAGCGCTAAAGATAATTTTATCCAAGTAAAGCATCTTTACAACAGAGCCGGTTTCGGTATCTCGTATACCGATTTAAACAAACTGAGCAAAAAGAACATCGATAAAGTGGTGGACGCTCTGCTCCAGCATTCGAAAAAAGATGATCCCATCACGCTAGTGAATGATTCTGAATCCAAGAGGCAGATGCTGGTACAGTCAGGACTTTATGCAAAGAAGGATTTGACAGATGAAGAGAAGAAAATGCGTAGGGAGATTGTTCAAATGCAAAATGAAGTGAGCCGAGATTTGAACATTGCCTGGATCAGCAAGATGATTAATACCGAAACACCTTTGCGGGAGAAGATGACCTTATTTTGGCATGGCCATTTTGCCTGCCGGAACAACAATCCGATGTATGCGCAGCAGCTGAACAATATCCAGCGTCAGCACGGTCTAGGAAGCTTTAGAACACTTTTGATAGAAGTTTCCAAATCTCCGGCCATGTTACAATACCTCAATAATCAGCAAAATAAGAAGGGTAAGCCAAACGAAAATTTTGCCCGCGAGTTAATGGAGCTTTTCACTTTGGGAAGAGGCCATTACACAGAAAAAGATATCAAGGAATCAGCAAGATCTTTTACAGGCTGGAGCTACGACAAGGATGGAACGTTCCTATTCAGAAAAAACCAACACGATGATGGCACCAAAACGTTCTTCGGGAAAATTGGAAATTTTGAAGGTGAAAACATTATCGATATTATTCTCGATAAACCCGAAACAGCTGCTTTCATCAGCAGGAAAGTTTATAAATTTTTTGTAAATGATCAACCAAACGAAGCCCATGTAAAAGAGTTGGCTGAACATTTTTACCAATCGAAATACGATATCAGTGAGTTGATGAAGAAAATGTTTACTTCTGAATGGTTTTACAGTCCGGAGAATGTGGGTACAAAAATTAAATCTCCTGCAGAGTTTTTAATTGGTTTAAGCCGTGAGTTTTTTGTAACCTATAACAAACCATCTGTTCTTATTCAGCTGCAGAGTAGCCTGGGGCAATATTTATTTAATCCACCCAATGTGGCAGGTTGGCCAGGTGGTCAAAACTGGATTGACAGTTCTTCGCTCATGTTAAGAATGCGTATTCCTTCACTGGTGCTGAATGACGGAGAAATAGATTTTAGTGGCAAGGCCGATCCTGAAGACGAGGCCGTTATTGCTTTGAGTAGAACCGCCACCACTAACGCGAACAATGGTAAACCAAAATCTTACGTTAATGCCAATGCAGATTGGACGAAGTTTTTAGATACGCTTCCAAAAAGTTTGACACCACTTCAGCTGACGGAATTTTTATTGCAACCTAAGCTGACCGATAAAATTGTAAAAATGGTGAGCGATAATAAAGGATTAAGAAGTACGGCTGTAGAAATTACCAGCATGCCCGAATATCAACTTTGTTAAAATAACTTGATGGTAAATGGTCATAGCCGATTTAAATCACAAACTATTGGCCATATCACAGTAAAGAACTATTAAAATGGACAGAAGAAATTTTTTAAGAAATACTGGTTTTGTAGCCGCTGGATCGTTGTTCGTTCCGGCATTTATGAAACCGCTTGAAGCAATGGCTTTGGATGAACTTAGCCTATATAAAAATTTGGTAGTGGTACAGCTTTCTGGTGGTAATGATGGTTTAAATACAGTTGTGCCCTTTGGAAATGATATTTATTATCAGAAGCGAAAAAGCATTGCTATTAAACCGGAGGAAGTAATTAAGCTGAACGATATGCAGGGCTTAAACCCGAATATGCAGGCTTTACGCGAAATTTATGATCAGGGTTGGATGACGATTATAAATGATGTTGGCTACCCTAATCCCGATCGATCGCATTTTCGATCAATGGATATTTGGCAAACAGGGAGCGATAGCAATCAGTTTCTATCAACAGGGTGGATTGGAAGATATTTAGATAGCAATTGTCAGACTTGTAAATTTCCTTACACTGCTATTGAGGTTGATGATTCACTTTCGCTGGCCATGAAAGGGCAGACTAAAAAAGGAATCGCCTTAAAAGATCCGGCTGCACTTTACCGCAATACCAACGATCCGTTTTTCAAAGCTATGCTGCAAAGCGATAAAGAACATTTAGATGAAGATAATTTGGGTTATTTGTATAAAACGATGATCGAAACGCAATCTTCGGCCAGTTACATTCAAAATACGTCCAAAATTTATAAATCGCAGGCTACTTATCCTCAAAGTGGTTTTGCCAATCAGTTAAAAACAGTTTCGAAGTTTATTTCCTCAGGTTTAAAAACCAGGGTATACTATGTTTCTTTGAGTGGATTTGATACCCATGTAAATCAGCTCAATCAGCAAGGCAATTTGCTTAAACAATATAGCGAAGGCATGGCTGCTTTCTTAAAAGATTTGAAAACCAATAATAAACTGGAAGATACATTGGTGGTTACATTTTCAGAATTTGGACGCCGTGTAGAGCAAAATGCCAGTAACGGAACCGACCATGGCACGGCAAACAATATGTTTGTATTTGGTGGAAGGTTGAAAAAACAAGGCATATTTAACTCCGCTCCGAACTTAGGTGATTTAGATACCGGAGATTTGAAATATCAACTTGATTTTAGGCAGGTTTATGGAACAATTTTAGATAAATGGCTCGATGTAAATAATGCCGATATCTTAAATAAAAAATTTAACACCCTGGATTTTATTTAAATTCAAGTAAATCTAGTTAAAGTAAATAGGCAAAACGCCGGCAATAATCTATTGCCGGCGTTTTGCTTTTATGTAGCTATCTGTTAGTATGTACTCCTAAACTTTGAAACAAGTGCTGATTTATTTTCGTTTAAACACATATACTGGTCTACTGGAATCAGCTCCTGCCTGCTCAGAAAAAACCTGAAATAATTCAAAGTTGTAGCCCTTTAGGCTATTAACAAACTGAAGAGCTGAATCAAATTCCATTCTTTTTCCATCATCATCTTTTACATAACTGTCTTCGATGTAAGGTACTTTTTGACCATATTCCAGAGAGATGAAAACCTTATCGGAGAATGTTCGTTTGACGCTTTTAACTTGAATATAATCAGATTTGATTTCACTCAATCTTACGCCATTAACAGTTTGTGCTTTTGCATTACCCAACGCAAAACAGGCAGCTAGCGCTGCAGAGATTAGTAATTTTTTCATGATGTGTTTCTTTTGTGTGTGACGTTAAGTTAAAAAGAATTGAATAATGAAAAAAGGGAAATCAACTGCCTGTTTGTAACATTTATCACTAAAGCCGATCTTAATTTAAAAACAAGATGAATTTTTTAGGCAACATTATCTGGGTAATTTTCGGGGGTATTTTTATTTTCTTTGAATATATCATTGGTGGCTTAATTCTTTGCCTAACCATCGTGGGAATTCCTTTTGGAATTCAATGTTTTAAATTTGCGATTGTAGGTCTGGCTCCTTTTGGTGTTAAAATAACCGATACCTCTTCAAACACAGGTTGCCTTTCAACAATAATGAACATGATATGGCTGGTTTGCGGCGGTTTCTGGATTGCTTTAACGCACCTGCTTTTCGGACTTTTATTCTGCATCACAATTATAGGCATTCCATTCGGTCGCCAGCATTTTAAGCTGATGAACTTAGCCTTCACTCCTTTTGGAAAATCAATTTCTTAGTGTAATACGGAATGATATCTCAGTCAAGAACTATTGAATCAGACCGATTGACCTGGAGTGCTCAATGGCTTCCGAACTATCAGTAAACAAAAGTGCGCTCACATTTTTAGCCTTCACTTTCTGAAGTAAACTTTGAGTTTCTGCTGCCTTTTCAGGGCGAATATTTCTGATATAAACAGCAGCGATATTTTCAGGATATTTTTCTACTATTGAAGTGTAAATGGTTGGATCTTGTTGTGAGTTATCGCCAAAAAACACAAATTTCTGGTTCGGGAAGGCATCTAAAATTCGCATTACCCTGAGCAGCTTACCTTCGTGGCCAGTTTTTCCTGTCTTCACCAAATCACTCCACCGTTTCAAAGTGTTCAATAAAAAGGCACCATCAGGCAGTTTATTAAACCTGAACGTTTCAAGTAAATAATCGTAAAGATTCCACTCACTGCTACTCACATAAAAAAACGGATTAGGTTGATTTTGACTTGTATGCGATAAGGCCAATTGCTGGTAATGTTTTGCTGCATCAGGAAAGGTTTTCCGCGTACGTGGATTTTTAATAAACAACTCCCTTAACCTTCTGCCAATCGTTGCCGAATGCGAAATCATTACGGTATCATCAATATCAGAAATAAAGGCATATTGTGTAATATGTGGCACATAAACCTTTCCTTCGCTCGAACTTAATACATTGTCATTTTCATCAACGGCTTCAACTTTTACAAAATGCCAGCCAGCTTCCAAGTCTTGTAATGCCTTCCATTCAAATTTGAAAAAACCATCTTGCTCGGTTTTATTATCAATGGTTTGATCAAAAAATTGCAACCTCACCCTTACAGATGGATAGGGTTTAAGCACAAATAGCTTAAAAAGATGAATAATATTAACGAAAATATTGTTGCTATAAATCTGTGATGCCTTAGCCTTACGTTTGAAAACATGACCATAAACCACCAGGTTGTTTTTGTGCCCGTAGCCGTGATAAATTTTTACACTAACAGATTTATTCATTGCCATTAAAACAGAGTGAATTAAAAGTTGTTTGTGATGTAACGCATTTATAGCTAAAACATGAAATTACTATTCATCATCAATCCAGGTTCAGGTAGTCATGATATTAATTTGAAGGAAGTAATTTCTACATATTTTTCAGGCAAAGAAACCGCAATCGATTTATTTGAACTTCCTGACGACTGTTCTTTGGACAAGATCAAGGCAAAAATTGATCAATCAAAAGCCGATAGGGTAGTAGCCGTAGGTGGCGATGGTACGCTAAAACTCGTTGCTGAATGTTTGCTCCATACCGGTACGCCAATCGGAATTATCCCGGCAGGCTCTGCTAATGGAATGGCAAAAGAACTTGGGATACCAACAGAGATTGAGGATGCATTAAATTTATTGGAGAGCGGAAAGCTTCAAAAAATTCACGTAGTTAAGCTAAACGATGAAATATGTATTCATTTATCTGATTTAGGGTTTAATGCCTATTTAGTAAAGAAATTCGATACGCTACCTGAACGTGGAATGTGGGGTTATGCCAAAGCTACCTGGCATGCCTTGTGGAACCATAAAAGAATGGAAGTGGAGTTAAATATAAACGGTGAAATCATCCGGTCAAAAGCAGCAATGGTGGCTATCGCAAACGCAACCATGTATGGTTCGGGTTTAAAAATAAATCCAGATGGTAAATTGGATGATGAACTCTTCGAAATTATTTTGGTAAAGGATTATTCTTACCTTGAAATTTTGAAAATATGGCTCACCAGGCTGCCCTTCAATCCTAAAAAAATTGAAGTTTTTCAGATCTCAGAAGTGAAAATATCTTCTAAACATCAAGCGCATTTTCAGGTTGATGGAGAGTACATTGGTAAAGTAAATACTGTTGAGGCGAAGATTTTGCCAGCGGCGATTACTGTTGTAATCAGTTGAAAGTGATTAGTTGCAGGCTTACTTTTTAAGATTCGCTTGAATCCAATTTTTTATGTCATCAAACCGAAGTTTCCCAGTACTTGCTGAAACTACCATGTCATATTTTGATTCTTGACTAGCTACAATATCTAACCCATTTTCCAGTAAAATCAATCTCATTAAAGTATATGCTGTTCTTTTATTGCCATCAATAAATGGATGATTTATGACAATACTTTCCAAAATAGCAGAAGCTTTTTCAATTGAACTTGCATATAAATCTTTATCACCAAAAGTTGCAAAAGGTCTGGCTAGTGCGGATTCAAGTAATCCAATATCGCGAATCCCCTTACCTCCGCCAAATTTTTCAATTAAAATATTGTGAATGACTTCCGCTTCTTTAAGCGAAATCATTGAGCGAGTTTATGAAGTAAATCGTTATCTTCAGATAGAATTTTCTTTAAGTTTGAAGCTAAATTTGAACCTGTAGATTTTTCTGCCTGAACTTCTTTGATCAAATCCAAAATGTCAATAAGAAGCCTTTCAGGAACATGTTCCAAAGCCCTATTAATCTCTTGTTTAATTTCTATAACTGTCATAATTCAAAGATAATAGTTTTATGTTTATGGTCATAGTAAAAGGAATAAGTATAACTATTTCAATTCATTACGATGGATTTGTATAGTGAAATACAATCTAGAAAACTCAGCAATAAAGCAGACTTTAAACAACATATCAAACCACTTTTCTCCCAAATTTAAGACCTCGGGTAAGAAAGTAATGAAACCAATGGAAAATATCCATACAATTAATCTGAATGGAAACTGGATGTAATAAGCAATAAAGCCGAACTTTTTAAATAAGAACAAGCCGATTGCAGAAATGAAAAGCGAAACGAATAGCGGCAAGGTCAAAATCACTCTCACCTGAGAAAGCACCTGATCTGGAATTTCATTCAGATGCGTAATGATACCCCAAAACTGTTTGTAAAGCAGTAAAATACTAATAACATCAAGAAGGGCAAAAAGCTTGGCAGTAATTCTCATTTATTTGCAGTATTTGGCTAGATACTGATCTGCTAAACTACTACCCATATGTTTAACAAACAAAAAATCTTCGCAGGCACCTTGTTTATCGCCCTGCTTTATTTTCTTTAAACCGTTATTAATTCTTTCCTGAAGATATTCATCATCAATGCCCAGCTGATTTTTAATGGCAATAATCTGGGCTTCCTGGCCTGGCTTTGCTTTATCAATATTCTTATAAAAGTTAATTACTGAGTTCGTTAATCCTTCTTCAGCCTGATAACTGCGGATGGCATCCTGCATCTCTTTACTTGATTTACCTTCGCAGTTATAACCTGAGAGTTTAAAGTTTACCGGAACCACAACCGCGGTCGTGGTATCGTAACCGGTAGGTACTTTCCATTTGCCACTACTCATACGAACCAGTCTCAAAGCTTCTTCATCCAATTCACTTAAAATACTTTTGGTTACCCTTGATGAATACACTCGCCCTTCTTGATCAAGCTTGAAACTAATGTTCACTGTACCCTGAACACAATTATTTTTCGAAAAGGCAGGATATATCGTATTTTCTCTTAAGAATGAGGTAAAACCATCTTTGCCCGTTTTAAACTGTAACTGCGCCATCACAGCTGAACAGCAAAAAATTAAGATTATGGTGATTAACTTTCTCATTTCACTAATTTACTAAAAAATGCTGACCGTAATTGAAAACATCTAAAACCTGTTGCTATGTTCGTTTTTTGAAAGTAGCTTTGAGTATTACATTTGGATCAGGGCAGTTGTTTAAATATTTTGCTCTTTCACTAAACTTACATACGCCTTGGTAATCGCCTTTTAAGCCATACATGTTCTGGATTATTTGGAAATGTAAGTGTGGAGGCCAGCCGCCATTTTCTTTTTGCATGCCAAATTCAGCAAATTTTGCTCCTTTTGAAATGAACTGTCCCGGCTTAAGCCCTTCCAAAGAAGCTGCGCTTAAATGGCCATATAGTGCATTAAATGTAAATCCATCAATTTCATAAGCCAGGATTATGGTAGCACCGTAATCACCAAAATGATTATTATTTGCAAAACTGTGCACCTTGGCATCATAGAAATTATAAACAGGCGTTCCGCTTGGTCCCCAGATATCAACACCTAAATGTAGACGACGGGGTTCTTCCTCCATATCAAAATGCGTGCTTCTGGAATAAATGGTTCGGTGTTCATCATATCCGCCAATTCCATAACGAGCACCATTCGCCGCTAATTTCTCATTGATAAAGCCGGAAAATAAATCCGTATCATCTAAAATTTCATTGGTTAATTCTTCGTTTGCTGATGTAAAATCAAGTGCTAAAAGTTTATCTTTTCCTTCATCAAAATCAACTACTTTTCCAATCGCCGAAGCATTTAAGCTGATTATTTGTTCGAAAGTTTTCATGAATAAATTACCTGAAAATATAAACATAGTTGTAGATATAATGAGAGAGCGCTCCGCCAATTACGAATAAGTGCCAAAGCTCATGGCTGTGCATCCATCGGTACAGTTGCTTATCTTTTGCGTAATAATAGGTTCCGCCGATGTAGGATAAGCCGCCTAAAAGCAGCCAGAAAATTGCACCAATTGGTAGTGTGCCCATCATCTTTTGTAATAGGGGTACAATCAGGCATCCCATCAAGATGTAAATGGAAAGTGAGATAGCAGTACTTTTTAATTTGTTAAAGATTTTTAGCAAACAGCCCGTAATGGCTATGATCCACACAATGGCAAACAATCCCCAACTTAACCAGCCATCAAATACCAATAACGCTGTAGGGGTATAGGAGCCGGCGATCATAAGGTAAATGCAGCAGTGATCAAATTTCTGCCAAAAGCGAATTCCATAATCTGTTGCCGGGTAGCCATGATATATTGCACTTACTGCAAATAAAATGAAAGTTGCAATGCCGTAAATCCAGGCAGCAGTAAACTCAACTGGTAATGCACATTTCTTAAGCAAAAAATAACCCGCTGGTATTGCTACCAATGCGGGTATAAAATGCGTAAAAAAGTTTACGGGTTCTCTTAATTTCCTCACGGTTATTCTTCTTCGCCCTCTTCTTTTTGTCTCGGTTCTTTTGCTATCTTATCGAAAAGATGATCCATGCGTTCTACATATTCATTGGTATCATCTACGAAAAAAGTAAGTTCTGGCACCACCCTAACCTGATGGCGAATTCTCGCACCTAATTTATACCTGATCTCGCCAGCATGAGCGTTTACCGTATTAATTGAAAGTGTTGTATTGTTTGTATTGAAAAAACTCAAATATACTTTTGCCACCGCCAAATCTGGTGATACGCGTACGCGGGTAATGGTGACTAATGTATTTGGCAAAAATGCACCACCCTCACGTTGAAAAACCTGTGCTAACTCTTCTTGTAGTACTCCTGCAAATTTTTGCTGACGTTTACTTTCCATAAATTTTATTTTTCGTCATTGCGAGGCACGAAGCAATCTTACCTAAGGAGATTGCTTCGTGCCTCGCAATGACGGTTAATTTTACTAATATAACAAATTACTATCATAAGGGTATCTGGCAATATGTGCCGCCTTTACCTTATCGTATAGCAAAGTTTTAAACTCTTCTATATTTTCTTTTCCTGTTGCTGAAATAAATAAAACGGGAACTTTTCCGTGGCTCATCCAGCTTTTCTTAAACTCGTCGATGCTGAGTTTACCGTCGTCATCTTCATCGTCAACTTCCGGCGAAACATAAGCATCAATTTTGTTAAACACCAAAATCATGTCTTTATCAATGGCGCCGATATCTTTCAGTGTTTCATTAACGGTATTAATCTGGTCTTCAAAATTCGGGTGTGATACATCAACTACATGTATCAACAAATCTGCTTCGCGAACTTCATCCAATGTAGATTTGAAACACTCTACCAAATGATGTGGTAGTTTGCGGATGAAACCAACGGTATCTGATAATAAGAAAGGCAAATTCTCAATAACTACCTTTCGTACTGTTGTATCTAAGGTGGCAAAAAGTTTATTTTCGGCGAATACTTCCGATTTTGAAAGCATGTTCATGATGGTTGATTTACCAACATTGGTGTAACCAACCAAAGCTACCCGAATTAACTGACCGCGGTTTTTACGCTGCGTTTCATTTTGCCTGTCGATGTTTCTTAAACGCTCCTTAAGCAGCGAAATTTTATTTAAAATAATACGCCTGTCGCTCTCAATCTGTGTTTCACCAGGTCCACGCATACCAATACCACCTTTTTGGCGCTCCAGGTGAGTCCACATACCGGTTAAACGCGGCAATACATATTGTAATTGCGCCAGTTCTACCTGAGTTTTCGCCTGAGCGGTTTGTGCTCTGCTGGCAAAAATATCCAGGATCAGGTTACTACGATCTAGCACTTTTACGCCCAATTCACGATCTATATTGCGCAATTGCGAAGGCGATAACTCATCGTCGAAAACAACCGTATCAATCTCTTCCGATTTAACGTAAGCTTTAATTTCTTCTAATTTACCCGTACCTACAAAGGTTGCCCTTTCGGGTTTAAGCATTTTCTGAGTGAAAACCTTTTCCACTTTTCCTCCTGCAGTATCAACCAGAAAAGCCAATTCATCTAAATATTCTTTTGTTTGCTCATCCTTTTCGCCTGGAGTAACTACTCCAACCAAAACAGCTCGTTCCTGCTTAATCGCAGTATCATAAAATTTCTGTTTTCCCATGTAATATGTACAAACTTAGATAAATTGCCAGTAATTATAGTAGCAAGAAAGCAATTTTATCGAACTGGCAGTATGCTATAATTAATTATTTCGGTTAGAAAGTTGATTGCTTATTAAAATAACATTACACTCTTGATTTTTGTTTGTGGCTTGTATTGAACTCCATTAATAAATTATAGATTAGAGCTTTGTTTATAATCGGCATTCGACTATGGATTTTTTCAACACCCACAGTATCTTTTTCACCGTGTTAGGTTACCCAATGAGTTACCTGGAGTTTTTCGCCGTAGTAACGGGTGTTCTTTCTGTAATCCTCTCGGCTAAAGCGAGCATTTGGAGCTGGCCCGTAGGAATTGTAAATGTGTTTTTATCGGCTTTTTTCTATTACCAAATTCAACTTTATCCTGATATGTTTTTAATGGCTTTCTTTTTTGTAACCAATATTTTAGGTTGGTGGCGATGGGCAAACCCGAAGCCTGAAGAAGAAGACAAGAGAAAGGAATTGAAGGTGAGTTTCATGCCCAGAAAGCAATTTTATACCTGGCTCGCTGTTGGCATTGCCGGAACAATACTGATAGGTGCCTTAGCTAGCCAGTTGCACAACTGGTTTCCACTATTATTTAATTTGCCAAGTGCATACCCTTTTGTTGATTCATTCATTTTAGTAATGAGTGTAATTACCACGTTCTTGATGATACAAAAACGAATTGAATGCTGGATCATTTGGCTGATGATTGACATAGTAGCCACCTATTTGTATTTTTTAAAAGGAGCGATGTTTTTTGGTGTGGAATATATCGTTTTTACCATTATTGCCGCTTTTGCGTTGTGGAACTGGATTAAGGAATACAAAAGTTATGATAAAGCCGCATGATAAGAGGGCTCGTAATCGGAAAGTTTATGCCTATCCATAATGGGCATATTTCGCTTATTAATTTTGCCGCTTCACAGTGTGATGAACTTATTATTTCGATGAGTTTTACACTTAACGATCCCATTGAGGCCAAATTGCGTTTTAGCTGGATTGAGGAAATTTTTAAAGATGAACCCAAAATAAAACCTGCAATTATTTGTGATGATTTTGATGATGAAACGCTCATGCTTGAACCCCGAACAAAGATTTGGGCGAAACGCATGAAAGAAGTTTATCCTAAAATTGACGTCCTTATCAGCTCGGAAGAATATGGAGCGCCCTTTGCGTTAAATATGAAGGCCAGGCATATTTTATTTGATTTAAAGAGAAACAAAACCCCTGTTTCTGCCACGATGATCCGCAATCATCCTTTCAGATTTTGGGGATATATCCCCGATGTAGTTAAACCTCATTTTGTAAAGCGTATTTGCTTTTACGGTCCGGAAAGTACAGGGAAATCGACATTGGCTGAAAAGATGGCTTCCTATTATCAAACTGAATTTGTTCCGGAAGTAGCTAGAGAACTGATCACTTCAAATGATATTTCAGTTGATGACATTATTAAAATAGGAAAAGCACAAACTCAAAGGGTAAAGGATAAAACCAAAATTGCCAACAAAATCCTTTTTTGTGATACAGATGTGATCACCACTCAAATTTATTCAAAGCTATATTTAAATGTAATACCTGAAATTTTAAGCAGGCTCGAAAATGAAATTGTATATGATGTATATTTTTTGCTCGATATTGATGTAGCGTGGATTGCTGATGATCTTCGGGATTTCGGTGATAAAAGATTAGAAATGTTTCACCTTTTTAAAGCTGAACTGGAAAGACGTAAGATAAATTACATTTTGATTAACGGAGATTATAAAAACAGAGAAGAAAAGGTAAAAGCAATAGTCGATTTAATTCTGGAGGAATAATTACAGACGTTAGAACTAAATGATTTTAACACTAATCTACATCAAACTGATGGTCGCCAGGAATTGGTAATATCGAATGAAGTTGTACTAAATTGCCTTCCGTAAACCATTGAATAATCTGAGCCAAATCCCGGGTGGAGATTTCGCTTGAATGCCTTGCATCCCAAACCTTTTTCTCTTCACGTCCGGTTAGGAATTTTGTAAGCCAGCCCGTTTTCTCTAAACTATACCAAGAAAAAGTTACAATCAGGCTTAAGTTTTCGTTTAGTAATTTTCGCTCATCGATATAATTGGAGGAAATATTTAAGTTGCGCTTGTTTCCATGATCTGAAATATCTAAAAACCAATAGTCTTCATAAGGTATATATTCACTACTTCGGTATGCGTGGTAATAATTTTTCCACTCTTGCAACCAATCAATTTCTTTACAGTATCTAATTACTTCCAAACCGTTTCGGTTTTGCAATTCAGTTTTCTTCCCTAAAGAAGATAAAAATTCAATGTTAAACATCACTGAGTTAAATAAGCGTTAAATAAAATTAGTAGAAATCTTTGAATCTGAATGGAAATCAGCTAAAATCTTCAGGCAATACATCATAACTTTCAACCTTCAACTCATAACTTTCAATTTTTTCTCTTCAACTATTTGATAATAAAAGTATTCTATCTATCTTTGCAGTCCCAAATTTAATGGGAATAATAAATTGTTTAATAAATTAAATACAAGCAAGTGAATACGTTAAGTTACAAAACTGTCTCGGCCAATGCGAAAACTGTTAACAAACAGTGGATTGTTGTTGATGCGCAAGGCGAGATTTTGGGGCGCTTGTCATCGAAGATCGCTATGATCATCCGTGGTAAAAACAAGCCTGAGTACACCCCACACGTAGATTGCGGAGATAACGTAATTGTTATCAATGCAGACAAGGTTAAATTGACAGGAAACAAATTCAGCGAAAAGCAATATGTTTCTTATACTGGTTATCCAGGTGGTCAACGTTTTATTTCTCCTAAGGAGTTAATGGCGAAACACCCTCAACGTGTAATCGAGAAAGCGGTACGTGGTATGTTACCGAAAACTAAATTGGGTAAAAAACTTTACACCAATCTTTTTGTGTATGCAGGTGAAACTCACCCTCATGCAGCTCAATCTCCAAAAACCATTAAACTTTAAGAAATGTCAGTTACTAACACTTCAGGAAGAAGAAAAACAGCTGTTGCACGTATCTACTTAAAAGATGGTGCTGGCGCAATTACCGTTAACGGTAAAGATCACAAAGAATATTTCCCAACTTTACCTTTGCAATATATCGTAAACCAAAGTTTAGAAGTTTCTGAGCTTACAGGTCGTTATGATATCACTGTAAATGTTCAAGGTGGTGGAGTAAAAGGACAAGCAGAAGCTGTTCGTTTAGCTATTGCTAAAGCGATTGTTGAACTTGATGCGGAGAAAAAACCTGCATTACGTGCTAAAGGCCTAATGACGCGTGATATGCGTATGGTTGAGCGTAAGAAACCAGGACGTGCTAAAGCTCGTAAGAAATTCCAATTCAGTAAACGTTAATCACAGGAGGCAAGAACAATGGCAAGAACAACTTATCAAGACTTATTGGATGCAGGTGTACACTTTGGTCACCTTACCCGTAAATGGAATCCAAAAATGGCTCCTTACATTTTCATGGAGCGTAATGGAATTCACATTATAGATTTAAATAAAACTTTAACTAAAACTGAAGAAGCTGCGGCTGCGATTAAACAAATCGTAAAATCGGGACGTAAAGTATTATTTGTTTCAACAAAAAAACAAGCAAAAGGAATCGTAGCTGAGCAAGCTAAAAAAGTAAACATGCCTTTCGTAACCGAGCGTTGGTTAGGTGGTATGTTAACTAACTTTGCTACAGTTCGTAAGTCAATCAAAAAGATGTCTAACATCGATAAAATGACTAAAGACGGTACTTATGCTATCTTATCTAAAAAAGAGCGTTTAATGATTCAGCGTGAGCGTATTAAATTAGAATCACTATTAGGTGGTATTGCTGATTTAAACCGTTTACCTGCAGCTTTATTCTTAATTGATGTTAAGAAAGAGCATATCGCAGTAACTGAAGCGTTAAAATTAAACATCCCAACTTTTGCGATGGTTGATACAAACTCTGATCCTTCAAACATCGATTTCCCTATCCCGGCGAATGATGATGCTACAAAATCTATCTCTTTAATTACTGATGTAATTATCAAAGCGATTGAAGAAGGTTTAGATGAGCGTAAACGCGAAAAAGATGATGAGGCAGAAAAAGAAGCAGTAGCTGCTAAAGCTGCAGCTGATGCGCCAGAGGTTAAAGAACCAAGACGTAAAAAAGCTGCTGAAGCTGAAGTTGAAGCATCTTCATCAGAAGAAACTAAAACAGAAGAATAATTAAGTTATGAGTTATAGGTTATTGGTTGTAGGTAAAGCCCGCAACCTTTAACCTGTAACTTTTAATATTTTAAGGAACTTATAAATTTTTAAAGATGTCTACAGTACAAATTACTGCCGCAGATGTAAATAAACTACGCCAACAAACTGGCGCTGGTATGATGGATTGCAAAAAAGCTTTAGTTGAAGCTAATGGCGATTTCGAAGCTGCTGTTGATTTATTGCGTAAAAAAGGTCAAAAAGTATCTGCCGCTCGTTCTGGCAATGCTACTTCTGAAGGTTTGGTATCTATCGCTGTTTCAGCAGATGGTACAAATGGCAAATTAGTTGCCTTAGCTTGCGAAACTGAGCCAGTTTCTAAAGTTGAGGATTTCCGTAATTTAGCTCAGGCTGTTTTAGCTGCTGCAGTTGCTAACAATCCTGCTACTATCGAAGAATTATCAGCAATTGCTTTAGAAGATGGACGTACAGTTGCAGAAACCATCACTGAACTTACTGGTAAAATCGGAGAGAAAATCGTTATTCAGGAATATGCAAATGTTTCTGGTGAGAAAATCGTTTCTTATATCCACTCTAACGGTAAAATGGGTGTATTGGTAGTATTTGAAGGTGCTAATGGCGCAGATATTACTGAAGCTGGTAAAGATGTTGCAATGCAAATTGCTGCAATGAACCCGGTTGCTGTTGATAAAGACGGCGTTGATCCTGCTACTATCGAACGTGAAATCGAAATTGCTAAAGACGTTATCCGTCAAGAAGGCAAACCAGAAGAAATGGTTGAAAAAATCGCTGCTGGTAAATTGAACAAATTCTACAAAGACAGCACTTTATTAAACCAAGAGTTTGTTAAAGACGGTTCTATGGATGTTCGTAAATTCTTAGATAGTACTGCTAAAGGCTTAACTGTAACAGCTTTCAAACGTGTTCAATTAGGTGCATAAGCATTTATAAAATTATAGAAAACCGTTCTGAGTAAATCAGAGCGGTTTTTTTATGTTTATTATTTTCTAGAAGGCGAAAGGGATGTAATGCTTCGGAAACTGCAGCCCTGTACCAAGGGCACTTCTTCGGAGCTGTTGTTTCAATCTTTTTGGCTTCATTTTCCTTTCCGCTATCGTCATTGCGAGAAGAAATGAAGCGTCAATCTATTATGAATGTGCAACAAAAAGTATTTCCAGGCTATCGGATTTATAATTACAGTTTCTGCATAAACACCAAAACTTCGCTACCAACTTAGTAAATTAGGCCATATAAAAAATAAACCTATGTTAAATCTATCAAACACCAAATTTTACCAGAACGATTCGTTACAAGAAGGAAAAAGTATAAATATTCAGGATGGTAAAATTGTGTCAATTGAAAATTCGGAATCTAAAAATTCACCTGATGTGTTGGTTGTTCCGGGTTTTATTGATTTACAAATTTACGGTGCCGGTGGAAGATTATTTTCGGCAGAGCCAACTCCGGAATCTTTAGCTATCATGGAAAATGATTTGCTAAAAAAGGGAACAACGGGCTTCCTGGCCTGTATGGCAACCAATACACCAGAAGTTTTCAATGCCTGTATTGCAACGGCAAAACAATATCGCCAGCAGGCAAAAAACTTTTTGGGTTTACATTTAGAAGGTCCATTTTTAAGCCCCAAACGTTTGGGTGCTCATGTGCCTGAATTTGTACGGCGGGCAACATTAGATGAAATAAAAGCATTATTGGATTTCGGTGATGGTGTGATTAAAATGATGACCATTGCGCCCGAATGCAATGATGAGGAAGTGATTCAATATTTGCTTGATCATGGCGTTTTGGTCTCACTTGGCCATAGTAACGCTACTTTTGAACAGGCTACCTCAGCATACAATAGTGGCATCCAAACCACAACACATTTATTCAATGCCATGAGTCTGGTTCACCACCGTGAGCCGGGTATTCCAACGGCGGTTTTTAATCATGATCGGGCAATGGCAAGTATTATTGCAGATGGCCAGCATGTTGATTTTGAAGTGGTAAAATTCGCGAAGAAACTATTAAAAAAACGTTTATTCTTAATTACCGATGCGGTTACGGAATGCGCATCAGGACCTTATCAACACGTAAAAAATGGCGATAAATTTGTGATGCCTGATGGAACTTTATCAGGATCTTCTTTAACAATGTTACAGGCGGTAAAAAATTCCGTGATACATTGTGAGATTGAATTAAGCGAAGCGATCAATATGGCCACGAAATATCCCGCTAAGCTTATCGGCCTTGAGCATTTAACATCTGGTATTGCAGCCGGAAGTGAAGCCAATATTCTGATTTTGGACGAAGCATTAAATTTAAAGTCGACTATTTTTAAGGGCGAAAAAATATCAATCTAAATATTTACATCATTTGTTTAAAAGCATAGCCAGGTATTAAAAAAATGTTAATATTTTTGAAGTCATGAAATACAAACGCATCCTACTAAAGCTTAGCGGCGAATCGCTAATGGGCGATAAACAATATGGTATTGATAATGAACGCGTTAAGCAGTACGCTGAAGATATCAAAGCTGTTCACGATAAAGGTTTGGAAATTGCAATCGTAATTGGTGGTGGAAATATTTTCAGAGGCTTAAGTGCCGAGAAAAGCGGAATGGATAGGGCACAAGCAGATTACATGGGGATGTTGGCAACGGTAATCAACTCAATGGCGTTGCAAGATGCCCTGGAGAAAGTGGGTATCAAAACACGATTGTTATCAGCGATTAAAATGGAGCAGATCTGTGAACCATTCGTACGTAGAAGAGCTGTTCGTCATCTTGAAAAAGGTCGTGTAGTTATTTTTGGTGCCGGAACCGGAAATCCATATTTTACAACGGATTCTGCGGCCGCTTTAAGAGCAATTGAAATTAATGCTGATGCTGTGCTTAAAGGTACTCGTGTTGATGGAATTTATACTGCAGATCCAGAGAAAGATCCAACGGCGACGAAATATGCAGAAATTACTTTTAGGGAAGTGTATGCAAAGGGTTTAAATGTAATGGACATGACTGCATTTACCTTATGTGAAGAAAACAAGGTTCCGATTATCGTTTTTGACATGAACAAACATGGCAACTTTATGAAAATTGCCAATGGTGAAGAGATTGGAACACTGGTTCAGGGCTAATGAGATTGCTACTTTTGCTTTTATTTATTTCTACATCTCTAAAAGCACAAAAGATATTTACAATTTTAAATGAAACAAATACCCCCATTTCGGGGGTATCTGTTTTTACAGTCGATAATAAACCAACACTTTTGGCTATTTCTGATGAAAAAGGTATAGTTAACTTGGCTTTGAAAGCCCAAGCTAATTACCTGATCCATTGTATGGGTTACGCAGATACTTCAATCAACAGCGATAAGCTTGATAAGCTTTCCTTCATTCGGCTAAGGGAAATAAGCCATCCGTTAGATGAAATTAGTGCAAATGCGCAGTTATCAGATTTCGTAATTAAAAAACCTGTTTTAGACAAAGTTCATAGTATAATTAGTGATTTGCCTCAGAATTCGAACATTCAAAGGGTCATTTCAATTACTATTGATTCAGGTGGCTATCTAAAGCGCCTAAAACTATTTTGCAAAGTGCAAGTTAAGGATGTGGCGCCAGATTATCGTTTTCTTTTGTTTAGCGAGAAGAATGGCAAGCCCGATACACTAATCCTACCATTAAATTTAAAAGGTATTAGAAGTAAAAGAGAAATAGTTTTCGATTTAATGAAAACGAACTATTTTTTAGAAAAGGGCAATTACTTCATCGGATATGAAACCTACAACGGAAAAGCCGTCACAAAAAGCCAGATCCATTTACATAAGGACAAAAAGTACATCACCCTCCCGGTAGTGATATATGCCAGCGAAGAGAATAAGATAAGTTTTATTAGACAAAATTTATCCAAATGGACTGTACCCAAGATTGGAGTGCGTGTAGATGGTAAACTAGAGTGGGAAGACGATTTGAAGATAAATTTTGCTTACGAATTATACCTAATGCATTAATAACAGCATTAAATAAATTTATTTTATATTTTTGTAGAAATACACACATTATGAACGAACTCATACAATTGCAATTAATGGATGCTCAATCTTCGATGGATAAAGCAATCGATCATTGCGAATCAGAATTAACGAAAATTAGAGCCGGTAAAGCATCAGCAGGTATGCTCGATGGTATTTTTGTGGATTATTACGGCGCTTCTACGGCATTAGCTCAGGTAGCAAGTATCAACACCCCTGATGCCAGGACAATCGTGATCCAGCCTTGGGAAAAATCACTTTTAACAGCTATTGAAAAAGCAATTCAGGTTGCAAATATTGGTATCAATCCACAAAATGATGGAATTGTGATCCGTTTGGTGGTACCTCCACTAACTGAAGAACGTAGAAAAGATTTGGTTAAAAAGGTAAAAGAAGAAGCCGAACGTGGCAGAATTACGGTTCGTAACATCCGTAAAGATGCCAATACCAAAATTCAAAAATTAAAAGGCGAAGGTGTTTCTGATGATGAAATTAAAACCGGTGAGGCAGAAGTTCAAAAGTTAACCGATGCTTATATTGTAAAGGTTGATAAACATGCCGAAGCTAAGGAAAAAGATGTAATGACGGTTTAACACCATTAATAGCATACCAAAGAGGAATAGTGAAATACTTATTCCTCTTTTTTTTTATCCTAACTTTTCCGCACCGTAGATTCTCTGATATTTAAACCTGTAGAAAGCACCACTTGTTTAAAATGTTTACCGCTATCGTCCGCATTAAGTTTAGATAATAATATTTTCATCAAATTTTCAGCAATTTCCTGCACGGGCTGAGCAATAGCGGTGATAGCAGGTTTATAAAATTCAAGTAGTTCGAAATCATCAAAAGATACCAAAGCAAGTTTTGGCGCTGAACCGTTAAGTTCCATTTGTTTGAAAGTTCTTAGGCCATCCAAACAAATGTAATTCGCGGCAAAAATAACCGCGTCGAGTTGTTTTTCGCTCTCAAAAAAGCTCGTCATCTGCGCTATTGATCCGAGATCTGCATTACGGTACTTAATTTTTTTAACTTTTAAGGGCAGATTGTGTTCCTTTATTGCCCGCTCATATCCAATTTCTCGATCTGCCATCTGTTGCAATTCAGTATCAAGCGTGATAAATCCGATATTTGTATAGCCATTATTGATTAAATGCTGTGTGGCCTTGTAGGTACCTTCAATATTATCAATCACTACGTAATCGGTTTCCAGGTCGGGCACATAACGATCAAATAACACCACAGGAACGTTCGTTTGAATCAGATTTTTGATTTCCTGTTCCAATCCTTCGGGCAAAGCCATAATATAAGCGTCAACATGCCTGTCTCTAAAAATCTGGAGTAGCTCAACCGCTTTATTATGGTTATTATGCGTACTGCTAAATAAAATTTTATATCCGCTTTCTGATGCTTTCTGATCCAGAAAATGTGCAATGCTGGAAAAAAAAGGTTCGGAGATGTCATCCACTAAAAAGCCAATTACATTTGTTTTACCTGTGCGCAAACTTTTAGCGAGGGTATTGGGTTGATAACCCCATTTCTCAACAAGATCGAGTACTTTTTTGGTAAGTGCTTTACTGATATTTTTCTCTTTAGCCTTACCGTTAATTACGAATGATACCGTAGTGATAGATATATTCAATTCATTCGCGATATCTTTTATCTGGATTTTTTTCTTCATTAATAGCGCTACACATTCAACAAATGGAAATATAGGAATTATTTGAATAAAATTGATAAGAACCGGGTTCAGCAGTGATCTGAATTTTTTGAATTAGCCTTTAAAAGAAAAAGAGCAACCTATCCAGGATTGCTCGATTAACTAACTTATTATTCATAAAAAATGCTGTTGGGGAAGGAGTCGAACCTTCAAGGGGTAGTTAGCTACAGTTCAAAAAATTAATTGTGGTCAACCCAATAAACTGCGTTTGTCCCATTATTCCCCACCACCGAGACAAGGAGGCGTGTCTGCCAATTTCACCACCCAACATTATTACTCAAGTTATACGTTTTAAGTAATAAGTTAAATCTCGAAACTTATAACCTAAAACTTATCACTTACAACTTCAGTGCTGTAGGGGAAGGAATCGAACCTTCAAGGAGTGGTTAGCCATTGCTGGTTTTCCCATTATTCTCCGCCACCGAGACAAGGAGGTGTGTCTGCCTGTTTCACCACCCTACATTATGTTAAACAATTTGTTAAAGAACGTTCCCTTTTTGTTAATTGCTTGATACAAATGTAAAAGAACATTCAATACCTTGCAAATATTTTAAACATTTAATTTTATTTTTATAATATTGATAAATATTTGTAAATTCGCTTATCATAATTCAAAAATATGCTTAAAAAAGACAATTCCAATTTAGAAATTGACAACCTCGACATTGATATCTTAAAACAATTGATGCAGGATGCCACAAAGCCTTATACTGAAATTGCAAAGGATTTAATCGTATCTGGTGGTACAATCCATGTCAGGATGAAGAAATTGCAGGAAATGGGTATCATAAAGGGGTCTCACCTTATTATCGATCCGCAAAAGGCAGGGTATGACATCTGTGCATTTTTAGGTATTTACCTGGAAAAAGGTATTCAATATAAGGATGCTGTGGCTCAATTGAGTAAAATCAGAGAGGTAGTTGAACTTCATTACACCACCGGATCTTACAGTATGTTCGCTAAGATTATCTGCAGAGATACCAATCATTTGCGACATGTGCTAAACGAAGAAATTCAGGCTGTAAACGGAATTCAACGTACGGAGACTTTAATTTCGCTTGAAGAAAGTATTAAAAGGCAGATTGAACTGGGGTAAGAGTGGGAAGTTAAAAGTTGAAAGTTCAAAGTTGAAAGTGCAGAGTGGAAAGACTAAAGTGGAAAGTTAACAGCAGAAGTACCGAAACTTCAAAATTTAGGCAATTGAACTTTTAATATTTGTACAATAGTTTTTGATTAGAACCGGTTGCAGTGAGCACGAAGCCACAGCTTTTTCTGCTGTGAGCGCAGTAAAACGGAAAGCGGGTGCAAACATTAATAGGTGCGGAGAAACCTGCTCTACAAAATTATTTCAGCAATTGATAAGCAATTAAGGCTGCAACGTAAGCCATTGCCGTCATGTAGCTAAGCTGAATAATTGGCCATTTCCAGCCTTTTGTTTCGCGGTAAACGATGGCTACCGTACTCATACATTGCATGGCGAAGGCATAAAAAAGCATGAGCGAAATCCCGGTTGCAAATGTATAAACGGGCAGGCCTGTTTTGCTGTTTACAGAAGCTTCCATACGCTCGCGTATGGTCGAGGTATCCTCATCGCCACCGTCTACGCTATAAATGGTAGCCATGGTGCCCACAAATGCTTCACGGGCAGCGAATGAAGTTATTAAGCCAATGCCAATTTTCCAATCGTAACCCAAGGGACGGATGGCTGGCTCAATCCAATGCCCTAAAATGCCAACATAGGAGTTTTCGAGCTTTTCTGTGGCGATAAGCGTTTCGATGTGCTCCGTATTTTTGGTCGTATCAGCTAAGGCTGAGGCGTATTTTTTCTCGATATTTTCAAAACGATCGCCAGGGCCAAAGGTAGCCATTACCCAAAGAATGATGGAAATGGCGATGATCACCTTACCGGCTTCGATGATGAAGGTTTTCGATTTCTCGTACATGGTGTAGAAAACGTTTTTCCACCTTGGCATGCGATAAATCGGTAACTCCATAATGAAGTACGAACGTTCTTTGGTTTTAATGATGAATTTCATTACCCAGGCCACGAGGACAGCAGCAACAATTCCAACCAGATACATCACCATTAATGCTAAACCCTGCATATTGAAGATGCCGAAAAGGTTTTCGGACGGTATAATCAGCGAAATAATCAGGATATAAACAGGAAGCCGTGCCGAACAACTGATTAATGGCGTGACCATGATGGTAATCATCCTATCTTTCCAATTTTCGATATTTCTCGCTGCCATAATTGAAGGTACAGCACAGGCCAAACTTCCGATCATAGGCACTACCGATTTACCATTTAACCCCACTTTGCTCATGATTTTATCCATCATGAAGGTAACCCTGGCCATGTAGCCGGTATCTTCTAAAATAGAAATGAAGGCGAATAATATGGCGATTTGAGGAATGAAGACGAAGATTCCACCGAGACCAGCGATAACGCCATCTAAAAGCAAATCGGTAAGCATTCCTGCCGGAAGATGTTCATGTCCCATTTCCGTTATAAAGCCAAACCCTCCCTCAATCCAATCCATTGGATACGATGACCAGGCGAAAATAGCATTAAAGATGATGAAAAGGATGAGCAGGAAAATTGCGAAGCCCCAAACTTTATGGGTTAATACCGCATCCAGTTTATCGCTAAAAGAGAATTTCTGTGCCTTGCCGCTATCAGTTACTACATCAGCTAGAAGTTTACTTAAGTGCTGGTAACGAACTACAGTTTCCGCTGCCTGAACTTTAGCGGATTCAAACTTGTGCGATTGCTCAATCTGCTCAATTTCTTCCTGCTCCTGATCAGAAAAGAAATTTAAGTACTCATGCTGGTGCAAAACCTGCAAAGCATAATAATCGTTATCTGAATTTAGTTTGGATTTGATGGCATTGATTGCTTCTGGTGCTAGGCTATTTACATCAACATCCTGAAACTGTGTTGCTATTTTGGTGGTATTTGCAATAGCCTGTTTTAAGCGATCAATACCAATGTTATTTCTTGCAGAAATGGAAACAACCTGAATGCCTAGTTTTTGAGCGAGCTTATCTAAATTCACTTCAATGCCTTGCTTTTCAGCCAAATCAATCATATTCAAGGCCAATATCATCGGAATACCCAAATCTGCAACCTGCGAATACAAAAGCATGTTTCTTTTCAGATTTGAAGCATCGGCAATGAGTACAATCACATCCGGATGTGCGCTGTTTTTTTGATCGGCCAATACCTGGAAAACAATACTTTCATCGCTACTTTTCGGGTACAAACTATAAGTGCCCGGAAGGTCAATGATTTCGGCCTGTTTGCCGTCAATCATTTTCATGAAACCTGTTTTCTTATCTACAGTGATACCAGGAAAGTTCCCTATCTTTTGGTTTAACCCGGTTAAACGGTTAAAAAGTGTAGATTTTCCTGTATTGGGATTACCAACTAACGCAACTTTAATATCCAAACCTGCTTATTTATTGAATGATAATAACATCAGCCTCACTTTTACGCAAGCAAAGCTGATAACCAGCAACACGAATAGCCATCGGATCACCCAGTGGTGCAAAACGTTCAACTTCCACCACTTCACCTGGTAAGCAACCCATCTCCATCAGTTTCACTGAAAGATCAAGATCTGTAAAAGATATGATTGTGCCCTTTTCTCCCACCTTGAGATTGGAAAGTTTCATATGTGTATTTTGTTTCGATGTAAGCTGGCTACCACAATGTTCAATTTCAAAAAAAGGGATGCCAATTGATGAAAATTAAAACCTTGTGGATTCCTATAATTTAGGCGCAAGTTACCCTTTCTTTAGATTTATTCCAAATAACAAGCGTTAACATTCCTGATGGAAACAAGCTTTTACTATACGATGATTTAATTTCTTTGACGGCCACCGCCAAAGCCACCACCATTGCCTCCTCTCCGTCTTTCGCCGTCTTCATTGCCTCTTATTCTGTTTTTGCCACTCATTCTGTTTAGCGAGTAGGTAAAAGAAAACATGAAGTAACGTTGGAGGACGTTATAACTTACATCCTGGATGGTATTGTTATTTGCCGTTCGGCTAATGCCTTGATTTTCATTCAGCAAATCGTTTACAGCGGCTTTAAGTGTTCCTCTGTTTTTAAAGAACTGTTTGCTGAGGTAAGAGTTGATCAGCGTAAAATGAGTATCGAAAGCTTCTCCGCGGCCGGTATTTTGGTTATAATCTGCATCTACCGACCAACGGATATCGCCAGGAAAAAGATAACTTACACTGATGTTAGGGCTGAAAGTATAAAATCGGGTATTGGAGTTGGGCTGAACAGAATAAGTTGCCCGATTAATTGAACCATTTACACCGGCCGTTAAATCTAGTTTATCGAGGTTCGAAACCAGGCGATAGCCATTGGTGACTGACCAGCTGTTGGTGATGTTTCTTAGTGAATTGGTGAAATTCACATCGCGATCATAATTTCCAGAAACATTGATATGAAAATTAAGTTTATTATCCGCCATTAATGGTAGGCTCAATGATGATGATATGCTTCCTGCATAAACGCCGTTTACATTCACCGGGGTAATGGCTAGTTTTCCTTGATCTGGCCCACTTTGGATTAAGCTGCTGCTATTGGCTATTTTATTTGAAGTTTGGGTAAGGTTTAAATTCACAAACAGTGATCTGTTTTTGCCAACCGTAAAAGTATTGTAGGCCACCCTTAGGGTATTATCAAATTCAGGTTTTAAGTCAGGATTTCCCATTGGGATACTTTGCGTATTGGTATTATTCGGAATGGGCTGCAATTGCTGAATGCTTGGCTGATTTGTTCTGCCCCGATAATTAAAAACCAATCTTTTACTGTTGCTAAAATTATACCTGAACATGGCCGATGGCGTATAATTAAATACATTTTGCTTTAAAATGAATCCCCGGCTAATATTGTTATTGGTTCTGTCGGTATTTTGAACAGCCATGCCGGCGTTCCAATTGTATTTCTTTGCTGATTTATTGATGCTGAACCCTGCAGTGTTAGTGAGAATGGTGTTTTCATACGAATTACTAAAGGTTTGATCGAGCAAATCATACTGCAATGTTGCCGGATTAAAGTTATAGGTAAAACGATCAGAAGTATTGTGGTTATACCCATTCTGGTAATTTAACTCGAAACTAAGTGTGTTACTCAAAGGCTCAGTATAAACCAATCGGGTATTGTGATTAATCGATTCACTTTCCTGGTCGTTTAACTGGTTGGTGAGTTTTTGCGTGGTGATATTACCTTCAATTCTGGTTTCAGGGTTATTGTTATAATTTTCGGCGTCGTTGTTATTGATGTTTGTATTTAAGTTCAGTGATAAGGTACGACCGCGGCGCATGAATTTTTTGCGGAGTAAAATGTTATTGCTGAGGGATGGAGAAGTGCCGTGGTTAGTTAATGATTGGGAACCGTTGATGCGGTAGGTGTTGTAATCTCTGGTATACTCACTAAAATTGTTGCCCTCATTATTGGTATAACTCAGATTAGGCTGAATGCGTAATGAAGTTAAGGAATCTATCTTGGTATCGACCATAAAACCTAAGCGATGATTTAACCGCTCTGAATTGTTGGTTTGGTTGTTATTAAAAATGGTCGTTACATCGCCTAAAAAATTTTGCGTAACACTGTTTCGGAGGATTAAGTTCTCAGATTGATTAACGAAGTAGTTTACGCTAAACTCGGTTTGATCGGCATAGGTATCGTTGAAATTAAATCCGGCAGCCTTAGTATCTGTGATTCCTCCACGGCCCCCATTGCCGCCACCGTTACCTCCGCCTAAACCGCCGCCGAAATTTTGTTTGTTTACGTTATTAAATTGTGCAATAACGCTTAATTTTCTATCCTGGTTAAAATGATTGATGTTTGCATTTACATCATAACGATCATCTGAGCCATAACCTGCGGTCGTATTACCGAAATATCCGTTTTTCTTATCTTTTCTGGTAGTGATGTTGATGATTTTTGTTCTTGTTCCATCATCAATCCCTGTAAATTGTGCCTGGTCGGAGAGTTCATCAATGATCTGAATTTTATCAATCATATCTGCCGGCAGGTTTTTTGTTGCCAGCAATGGATCATTACCAAAAAACTCTTTTCCATCAACCCGAACTTTAGTAATGGTTTCACCCTGGGCTTTCACGGTTCCGGCTTTATCAACTTCTACGCCCGGAAGCTTTTTTAATAAATCTTCCACCACTGCATTTTCCACCACTTTGAATGAACTGGCATTGAATTCCAAAGTGTCTTTTTTTACCACGATGGGTGGAATTTCTGCTTTGATCTCAACAGTTTGAAGATCAATTGAACCACCTTCCAAAATAATGTCGCCAATGTTCGCGATAGGCTGATCGGTGCTGATGATGAAATCTTTAGCTGTGTTTTTTAAACCAAGGAAGGCAGCGTAAAGCCGATAATTACCAGGCTTTAACCCTTTCAGAATAAACTTACCATCTTCTGCAGTACTTACGGCGCCAACCATACTTGAATCCGCTAAATTCTTTACCGCTATCGAGGCATAATCTATTGGCTTTTTATCTTTTGATTGAAGCACTCTTCCTGCCACCGACCCGCTATTTTGAGCGTAAGACAGACATGACCATACAATTAAAGTTAAGGTAAAGAGTTGTTTCATTTGGTTAGTTTTCTGGTTCTAAAATAAAGACTACTCCCCACTTCAAAGGTTTATTTCTGCTTAGGTAACAATTGAAATACATAACTGTCAGTTTGACGGTTATATACTTCGGAAATAAAAAAGTCCCGGTGAAAACCGGGACTTGAAATAAGATAAGGTAGATTACATTCTCATGCGTGGTTGACCGCCGCCACCTTGATTTGGCATTTGAACATCACTTCCCATATTTCTTCCGCCAATGCGGGTTAAAGAATAAGTGAATGAGAACATATAGTATCGTTTTAAAACATTATAATTTAAATCGGTAATGGTGTTATTTGTTGCCGTTCTGCTAATACCTTGATTTTGGTTGAAAGCATCATTAACTGCAATCTTGAAAGTTCCTCTGTTTTTAAAGAATTGACGACTGATGTAAGAGTTTACCAAGGTAAAATTAGTGTTATAACCTTCTCCTCGGCCAGTGTTTTTAAGATAATCCAAATCGATAGCTAAACGAATGTTTCCAGGAAACAGGTAACTGATGTCAAAACTTGGATTTAATGTGAAAAACTGCGTATTTGAATTTGGCGTAGCAGAATATGTAGCTCTTGTAACGGTTCCACCAATTCCTGCCGTTAAATCAAATTTGTCAAAGTTAGTTACAAACCTATAATTGTTGTTTATGCTCCAGTTGTTTGTTATGTTTTCTACACCACTGGTTATGTTTGCACCTCTCGAAAAGTTCGCTGCTAATGTTGCATTTAAGTTCAGTTTATTTTCAGGAAGAATTGGTTGACCTAAAACTATATTTGCATTTCCACTATAATTTCCATCAACATTAATATAGGTAGAAGCCACTTTACCATAATTTATATCCGTTGGATTTGTGATTACAGATTGGCTGGAAGCAAAAGCATTAAATGTTTGTGTTAAATTTAAAAAGACCGCAAAGAATCGCATTTTAGCAAAGGCAAAGTTATTATACCTTACGCTCAACGTATTGTTAAATGCCGGCTTTAAATTAGGGTTACCTAGAATTACAGATTGTGTATTGGTATTATCCGGAATGGGTTGAATTTGATCAATTGTTGGTTGTGAGGTTGTTCCTCTATAGTTAACCGATAATCTTTTACTGTTGCTAAAATTGTACCTGAATTGTGCAGATGGAGTTAGATTGATGAAATTTTGATTAAACACAACACCTGTAGATAAGTTTGTATTTTCTCTATGCGTTTGTTGCCCAGCTACACCAATATTAAAATTGTACTTCTTTTGGTTAACGGTATAACTCAATCCAGCAGCATTGGTTAATGTTTGATTTTCATAGTGATTAGAATATGTGTTATCCACGATATCAAAATTGCCAGTAGTTGTATTGAAGTTAAAAATGTTTCTATCAGAAGTACTATTGTTTATTCCGTTTTGGTAATTAAACTCAATGCTTGTTGTTTTAGATAAGGGTTCGGTGTAAACCACTCTCGTAGTATTGGTAATATTCCTGCTGCTTAAATCATTAAGTTGATTTGTTAGCTTTGGAGTGGTAACGCCACCTACAGTGCTGTTTTCAGAGATGTAGTTAATGTTATCTGAGTCATTATTATTGATTGAGGTGTTAACGTTTAAAGATAAGGTACGACCTCTGCGCTGAAACTTTTTACGAACCAAAATATTGTTGGTAATCGCTGGAGTGGAATTATCAGTGGTGTAATTCTGATCACCAACTGTATTAGTTGTTTCGTTACCAATCACATTATTCCTATTGTACCTTTGCAAACTTAAGCCATTATTTTCCGTGTAAGCAACATTAGGTTGTATTTTGATGCTGGTGGTAGAATCAAGCTTAGTATCAATCATAAAATTAAACCTGTGGTTGGTTTTATCACTATTGCTATTTAAATAGTTACTTACGTTTTGTGAGTTGTTGCCTAATAATGTTTGCGTGTTGCTTGTTTGCTCATTAAAAACAGATGATTTGTTGAAGAAATAACTTCCCTGAATTTGTGTTCCATCTTTATAAGTATCAGCAAAATTTAATCCGGCTGCATTCGTCGTCGTAATACCACCACCTCCAGATGAGGTACTTCCGCCGCCTATATTGAAGCCTCTGCCACCACCGCCACCGCCGCCGAATCCATTACCCTGACCTCCACCGCCGCCAAAGCTTTGTTTATTCACGTTGTTGAATTGGCCGATAAAGCTAAACTGCTGGTCGTTATCGAACTTGTTAACATTTAAGCTGGCATCATAGCGGTCATTAGTTCCGTAACCAACTGTACTGTTACCGAAATAACCTTTTTTCATGCCAGCTTTTGTGGTGATGTTTAAGATTTTGCTTCTTGTGCCGTCATCAATACCCGTAAATTGCGCCTGTTCAGATAATTCATCTATTACCTGAATTTTGTCAACCATATCTGCTGGTAAATTTTTGGTTGCTAAAAGTGGATCACTTCCAAAAAATTCTTTACCATCAACTTTAACCCTTGTTACCGTTTCACCCTGGGCTTTAATGCTGCCATCTTTGGCTACTTCTACACCTGGTAGTTTTTTCAACACATCCTCAACCACTGCATTTTCACGTACTTTGATTGATTTTGCATCAAACTCTAAAGTGTCTTTTTTTACCACCACCGGAATAGTTGCTGTTACATTTACATCGTTCAGATCTACACCATCGTCTGCCATTGGAATCTCGCCGGCATTCACCGATGCTTTTGCCACCTCAACATCCTTTGTTGCTGTTTTTAAACCTAGAAATGCTGCGTAAATGCGATATTTGCCAGGAGCAATGGCTTTGAAACTAAATGTTCCATCAGGACTGGTTTGACCAGAAGCTACAACTGCCGAATCTTTAAGATTTCTCACGGCGATAGTTGCAAAATCAACTGGTTTTTTATCTTTAGCGCTGATTACTTTTCCTGTAATCGCACCGGTATTTTGAGCTTGAGCGAGATAACCGCAAAATAGGAGAACAATGAAAATTGCCCTCTGAACGTTCTTCTTCATTTAGAAAAAATTGGATATATTAATACAAAACTAAGCTATCAGACTAAGCTAAGTTTAAAAGGTTTGGTTAAGATGTGTTAAATGATAGGTAACATTTTAAATACAGCATGTGGGAGCAGGCTGCGAATTGAGCGTTAATGGTAACTATTTTTGTTGAGCGGGATAACTTTTGTAATAAACTTTCGGGCAGTTGCAGTCTTTTTTGAAAATACTGCAGCTACTTAAACTTAACATCGCCAAAATTAAAACTGAACTAATTATTTTTCTCATCGAAATTAAGTTTGTGAAGTAAAATATAGCTAAATACAGCCATTAGGCAGCCCAACAAATCACAACCGAAATCCCACCATTCTGCTGAGCGATAGGTAAAAACTTTCCATTGCAATAACTCAATACCACCTCCAATGATAACATTGATGAGGATGATCTTGAAAATGGTTAACGTTCTGAAACCGTAATTATTTTGATATTTTATTTTTCCGTAGAATAACAATACGGACAGTACGAAGAAAAACCCAAGGTGGGTCATTTTATCGAAGCCTGTAAAGAAAAAACCTTCGCCCTCTGTTGTGGGCATTTCAATATTACAAAGCACCAAAACAACAATTGTCCAGAAGATGGCCCATTTTTGTTGTTTTAGTGCTTTATACAAAATCTTTAAAATTAGGCGCCTACTAAAGCTTGGTAAGCATCTGCGGTTAATAATTCTTCAACTTCAGCTAAATCAGATAATGAAACTTTAACCATCCAGCCTTTGCCATAAGGATCAGAATTCACTAACTCCGGGTTGTCATTTAATTCAGCGTTAATTTCCAATACTGTACCAGTTACCGGCATGTATAAATCTGAAACCGTTTTAACAGCTTCTACTGTTCCGAAAACTTCTTCTTTAGCCACTTCAGAGCCAACGCTGTTGATGTCAACATAAACAATATCACCCAATTCGCGTTGTGCGAAATCAGTAATGCCGATAAAAGCTTCGTTACCTTCAACCTTAACCCACTCGTGGTCTTTAGTGTATTTTAATTCTGATGGAAAATTCATTATAATTTAACTTATTGATTATGAGTATTTTGTGTTAGTTCAATTTTAAGTGTTGCACACATAATTGCAAACATTTTCTTATTTGCTCATAATTCTAAGTATGTCAACGGCTCAAAAATACAATTTAGTTTAGCCATTCGCAAAGGCTGGAAAATTAAGTTTTATTTATCCTTCTCTTCCAGGATGTAATGTTTTTGGTTCTCTATAAATAAGGATGGGTTTATTGAAGGGTTTATTTTTTGAAACAATTAATTGAGAAATTCTTCAATTCAATTTTTGCGACAGAATCTAATTCTCTACTGGCATAAAAATGCAACGCTTGAGCCATAAAGTAGTTTTGACCTTTTCCACACTCGCATAACTCAGGTGGCGGGATTTTTTTAAAAAAATCATGGCCAATAGAATCTATCTTTTTAAAGAGTTCAGGGGAGTAGATTCCATCATAAGGGTTTCCAACATCCTTTTTTGATATTTCTTTCAATGCATCTGTACCTTTGTAAGCCTCAGTCAATATGGATAAAAATACTCTGTCTTTGAAGGCATTTATACATGGGTTGGGTCCATTATTGAAATCAAATTTTGAATACTGGTGGGAAACTCTGCAAGAGCAAAAAAGGAATAAACAAACTAGTACTAATAGTTGTGATATTTTCATATTTAATTGTTTGAAATGCAATCTACAGGTCCTTCAAAATGACATTGTTTCACGCGTAGCGTCATATTGGCCGCTTGCCCAATTGATAATATCTGATACTAGACAATATAGGCCTTTCTTGCCTTACACTCGCAAATCAGATTCACAACTATACAAATCTCTATGGTGGCATTTTGTTATAGCGTCAAAAAAAAGTTACTTTCTCTTTCCTTGTAACGAATAGTAATCTGTATCAAAGCCAATATAATCTATTAACCAATCATTTTCAACCTTCGTCAGTGCTACTATTCTATGATCGTGCTTTAATATCCTAAATCGTACTAACGCTTTGTGAGCGATTATTACAATATTTATGAATTCAATTTTATTAATAAAATTTAAAGTTTCATCCGGTTCAAAGCCAAAAATAAGATCAGCTTCTAATTCTGGAATAGGTCCGAAGTAGTTAGTTAGTGGTTTTCTTTTTAAAGAGACACCAACCGAATCATAAACCGATTTAATTGTTCCAATAAAATTTGAGGATAAGTAATTGGATTTTTTTAAATTATTAAGATAAATACCTAAAGCACGGTCATCTACTTTAACTACACTATCAGTCTTTTTTGTGTAATCCTCATTAAATCCGGTTAAAATAGGCACAGACTCCAACTTTGCTTCATTTTTTTTATACCATTGTAAAAAGTTTATAACTACATCCTTAACTCGATTGGACTCTTCCAGAGTCGGACTTTGAGCGTATAAGTTGCTAAATAATAGAATACTGATTAATGTGAGAAATAGTTTTTTCATTGATATTTAGAGTTTGATAGTGCAATCTGTTACTAAGATTATGGCTTGACGTCGAGTCTTGAAATTAAATCATTCCTTTGCTATATCCAGACACCTTCCACTTGTAATTATGACGTATGAACTTAAAAAAGCTTAATACTCCAACCGACTTTATCAGGATGGAACCTTCAGCATCATCACCCTTTATTTTCAATAACTCGAATGATATCTGAAATTTAGTATTGTCGAATTTCCCATATTTTGGATAACCCACAGGTTTATTAACAAAGACTACTGGCTTTCTAATTAATTTGTGATTAACATTTTCGTTATTCAAGTGTTCGTTTTTAATAAGATATACAGTATCAATCTCACCATTATTAATGAACTTCACTAGATCTGGATATCCAAGCATCAAATTAATTAAACAGTTTTTGTCTGACGAAATATCAGTATTTGCTTGATTGCTATTTGAACGACCCATGATGATGGTTAGCAATAATATTCCAATAAGATTTTTCATAATGGTAAATAATGCAATTTATAATAAAACCGGCTGATTTTTTTGAAATTCACATCAAAATCAAATTCTTCGAATTTAGTCCAGTATCATGCATTGCAGCTGGCTCGAGTCGATCATTTAACCGCTCAGTATATATGGATATTTTATATATCACCTAACTCATATCATTAAGGGGCAACTGTAATGAAAACTTTAGGTGCTTTGATTTAGCTTAAATAATGCAAAAAACACTACGATTGTTGCTAAAATCATGAGTAGCAAAAAAAATGAATTGGCTTTTAGTTTGCCGGTATCATTACTTCTAATGTTTCTAACAATATCATTTATCTTTTTTGGAAAAAATATCATGATAGCAAAACCAAACAATAAATAAGTTACATTCATATTAGTGTAGTACGATATATTCTATAGCATAAAGGCAAGAGGCAAAACTAAACATAGTAAGTGCTAATCCAATTGGAATTATTACTTTTTTAGCTACTACTCCGAACGCCATCTTGCTTGATGGAATGGACCATGTAGCCAAAAACAGACTGTACCAAAATTCCCAATGGTGAATTAAAATGACAAATGACGATGTGCCAAAAAGTGGACTAGTCAATTTATCTTTAACGTTTTGAAAGAAAGTTAAAAAAACATGAGCGCTAAATTTGTGCTAACCTAAGAATAGATTTATAATTTAGCTATCAACCTAAAATTAACTTCAATGGATTATGTACAGATATCTGCCTTTTCAGATGGAGCAGTTGGCACTTGATAGTGAAAGGCATATCTGACTTTGACAGCAAAGCAAGAATTATAGGCTAAATCTACAAAAACGCTCATGGGAACGACGGTTAAAAGTCGGAGCAGCAGCTATTGTATTTCCTCTTATTACAAGTATAACGCTGTTAATATTAAAGGTGGATTGAAAATAACAATCGATGCGATCGATAATTATAAATTTGATACTTTAGATAGTGATATTGCTTTTTATACTGATTTAACGAACTCAAGGCAGCATGGCCCGAGTTGCATTAACGAATGATATAATAAAATGAAACCATGAAAAAACTATTTATTTTATCATGCTTAATGATAGCATCATTTTCTCTGAATGCACAAACAACTTTTAAGGAGTTGAATTCTGGAAAGTATTTCCAAAATACATCGATTAAAAAATTTGTCGGGAACTGGATTGCAACTGTTGATGGGAATAAAATTGCTGTAAACATTTCGAAACAAAGAAAAAGGATTAAATCAGGAGTATTAAACTTTGAAACAGATGTATTGCTTTTCAAAATAAATCAATATAATTACGGTGGTCAGGACATTTCAAAATTTATCATTGATCCGATCACCATTATTGAAAATAAAGATCGTGCAGTTTATAGCGGAACATTCAATGATATTATCAAAAGCCAAATCGATGGTGATACAACAAAAACTAATTTTGTTAATATGAAAATTACCCTTATTTCTAAAAACGTAGTTAAATGGGAAACTACTCCATATTATAAATTGCCAGGAACTTCATTTTTGCCAGCTATATTATTGAACAGAGTCAAAGAAGATTAGATAATTTGTCGCAGCTGATATGAGGATAAATTAATCAGGGCGTTAACAAATGATTGATTAAATCATTATGTTTGAAAAAATCAATCTCTCAATATGGATCACGTATTACTTCTAATATCAGGTATATTAGGCATTTTTGTTTTAGTAGCCATATTTAACATCTCCAGCAATTTGGCTGCGATAAAAACGCAACTTCTGGTATCAAGCAAAAAGGACCTTTATGGCGATTACAAAAAGGCTTATCTGATGAAAAGGTCAAACCAAGAAATATTATATGCAGCACAAGAATATGTTTGGGCTGAGATGATAAAAGACCAATCAAAAAAGAAACATGCTGAGTTACATGAAATCTGGTCCTCAAGATTTATATCACTTGGCGGGGAATTCCCTGAGTATCCATTTAATAAATAGCGCCATGAGAACTTTTATCACTTTGTCACTGTGCTTCATGGCAAGCCTATGTTTTGGTCAAGATCAAACGCTACAATACAAAAAGATTAAGGGCCCTTTCGCAAAAGTGAGAGATACAGTTATTTTTGCGAACGCTTGCATTCTGTTAGTCGAAAACGACTTTACCAAATTTGAAAACTATCGTTTGGTTAAAGAAGCGATGGTAAGATTGGGGATAGAATTTATCAAGGATAAAAGGGGGCCTAAGCAAATCGTAACTAATCTAATCCCTATAAATGAGGGCAAGCCAGATTTAGCTAAATACACGATAACAATATGGTGCATGGACAATAAATTACGCATGACGTGTCAGGATAAATCAAAAAGAAAGGACTACGATCGTAAGAATGGCATCATAATGTTTGCCAAAATGAAGGAAGTGGCTGATCAAATGGGAGGAAAGATCTACTATACTAATTAGCGTTAGCCAAAGCCAATAAATCGCTTTCAAAATGAACCAGAAAAATCGGTAATGAAAAATACAATACTTGCACCCGGCTTTTGTATCCGGAGCCTGTGATCGTGCACCGATGTGCGAACAAAGGTATCAAAATCATTTTCAGGTCAAAGGTTCGACAATCCCCCAGCCGTTGAGTCCTTAAGCGGTCTTTCAAGTTTCCAGCATTTCCGACCGCCTGAACGGTCACCAATAAACTTTCAGTTCATCACCACGGTGCCTTTGAAATGCACAGCAACAATCTCCAAAATCCCAAAGCAAATAAAAAAGCCTTACAAACTATGTCTAAAAGGCTTTCAAAGATTTTATAAATAATAGCAAATGGAGGAAAATACTCGCAATTTTCCTTCTGATGGAAAATTCACTTGTCTTAAATTAGTTTGCCAATTCCGCTATAATGTTTGAATGTAATTCTTCCATTCTCTACGCTCTGTTTTTAATTTAATGTAAACCTCAAACTAAAACCAAAATTACTAAATGCGGTATTAAATGTTTGCGAGGTATAAGGTTTGGTAATGTTCGAATCGTAAAATAACTTGATGTTAAATTTCTGGTTCAATACATAATCAACACTTGGCCTTAAAGTAATATTTTTCGCTCCTGAAGAAATTTCTGCTTCAGTCACATCGGCACGGTAAATTACCGTTTTATTATCACGGATGGCTACATCCAATTTGAAATCCATGTTGTTATCCATTTTCAGGCTTTTAAACCAGCCAAATGGAAAACGGAATTTATTTGTTCTGTAACCTAAGCCTAAAACCATATTGTTCTCGGATAACTGTGCCAACTGACTATTTGCCAAGCTTAATCCCAATAACCTTGATCTGTTCAATTCAAAAGTAGCACTCAGGTTATTTTTAAATCGGGTATCTACACCAATTAAAGGTGAGAAGTATTCAGAGATGGTTACCTGTGCAAACTGATATTCGGGCAGGAAGTTGTTGTTTACATCGCGGTTAACCGAGAAGCCATTACTTTCCTGGTACCTTAACAAAGAATTAAAACCGTTGATGTTATAGGCAGAACGATAGCCATGACGAATATCAACAGAAGAAAACTTATCGGCAATAAAAGGAATTCTTGTTAAGCCGTTATACGTTAAACTCCAGTTTGGCAAAGGAATACGAGGAAATGCATTTAGTTTAGTTTTGCTCGCATCTTTACCGGTATATGCAGCCATGAATGCTGAAATAATTACATCCTGACTTTCTTTGCTATAACCATCTGCATAGCCACTATTTTGACCGCCAGAATTTGGATTTTGTGCACCCAATCTTCTGGAAACAATAATCCTGTTGGCCATAAATTGATTGAACAAAGTAGAAATGATGCTTGAATTTTTCTCTTTGAAAGCTGTTCCAAGAGCGATGTAAGATACGCTATAATCACCGGTAGTAATTGCACTCAAATTCTCAAATGAACCTACGCTTGCCTCATACCTAAAGTTGGTAGAGAAGTTTCGGGTTTGCGCTTTATTGGCTCTTAGCGTAATCCTTAGATCTTTAAATGGTTCAATTTGTCCGGTAAACTGTAAATCTTCTCTTAAAGTATTTACATAAAGTTGGTTTTGTAAAGTATCGGTAGTGAGCCAGCCATTGTTTAAAGCCATGTCTCTAATGTCTCGCTGGCTACCAAAAGCGAAACCTAAACCCGGTGCACCGGTAGCATTATCAATACCGAAATATTTTGTTGTAGGCAAATAACCCGGCAAAAATATACCCTTGGTTTGAACATAATTCGCATTTACATTTTTAACACTGGTTAACAGGTTAATGAAGAAGTTTTTAACTTTTGAGCCGTCTTCATTGTTGCCTGCATTTCTGATAAAGCCAAATTTGTTGTATAGTGTAACCAGGTTTAAGCTAGGATTGATCTGTAAATTTCTGCTGTTCTGAATGGTATTTCCTAAATTAATATTCGGATCTAATAATGTAGATAGTGGTTCAGTTTGCCAGTTGAAATTGGTTCCGTAACGCGTTTTCACAACTACCCAGTTTAAGCCAGGGATTTTATCAATTGGCAAATTATAGGTTACATTTAAATTGTGATTGTAGTCAGTGGTACGGCCAAGACGTTTGAGATTTTGCCAAACGGTATCACGTTTTAAACCTTCAATTCTGCCATCTGGCTCATCAATAATTGAATAATTAGTTGCATTAAAATCAAGTTGTAAAGAGCGGGTAAGATTCCAGGCGATACCGTAAATTCTACTCATTCTGAAGTTCTTGTTAAATGTTGTGCCGAAGCCATTCTGATAAATTGGAATGGTATTATTAGGATCATTATTCCGCAACGTGTTTTCAGAGTACAATCGGTCTACATCAATTCTAAAATTAATGGCACTTGGAAAAATACTGAAATTGAAATCTTTTAAAAGTGCTAACGTATTTGATTTGATAATTTTTTCAAAAGGTGCATACGTTTTTGCTTCTTTAGAATAACTATACTGTAATGAACCCCTGTAAGTATTCTGAATACTGCTTTGATTGATAAAATCGCGATGATTATATTCAGTGAAAGCATAACTCACCGCAAAGTTTTCAATATCCCATAAACGAACAGGTTTGCTGTTATTGGTGCGCTCTTTACGTACGTTGGTAAAGTTAATTCCCCTACGGATCGTATAATCCTGAGCAAAGTTTAAGATGGAATCTTTCTGCTCTCTGGTAGATTGATCAAGCGCATTTTTAAGTTCAATATCTGGTGTACGCGGATTGAACTGTGGCGTAGAAACCTGTTTTGAATAATTCACGAACATCGGAATTTTAACCCCAGATTTCTGAGGCAGGAACTTACCTAATTCAACCGCAGAAGAAACATCAAGCAAAACATTATCTGCCCGGTTACGCTCACTTACTTTTGAATCAATGGTACCAAAACCAATCGTAGATTTACTACCAGAAATATTTACATCAGCAAAATCAGCTAATTTCAGGTTCAAACGTGCTGTTGCTGCCCAACCTCCACGTTCATCAAATTCTGTTAATCTTAACTCGTTAAACCAAATTAAAGCATCTTTATCCAGGCCGTCATCGCTTTCAGCATTGTTTAATCCACGAAGTGGATTTTTAACCCCCAGCATATAAACCCTAACCTTACTCATATCTGGCTGACCTTTTACCACAATGGTTCTGTCGCCATCCGTGTAGGTAAACGGAACGTTGATTGGCCACGGCTGCCCATTGCCTTGTTTGGCTACGTTACGGGCAAGTTTAGCATTCTGAAACAAAGTTAAATCGATATCCATTCTATTGGCTTCGGGCCAAATGGCATCCGGATCACTTGTTCCAGGCGGCGTAATTTTTAAAGGCATTACATACTCGTAGTAGTTATCGATATTATCCGTACCAATCCTTAAAAAAGCTGAAACATCTCTATCATTTAATAACTGGTTATTTACAGCTTCCGCATGAACAAACATTTCTAAACGTTTGTATGATCTGAAATCGCTATAAGCAGTTTTAAATGCCGAGCGACCATAACCATCGCGTAAACTTTTTACCGTTACGGAAAGCGATTGCTCATTTAACCTGGTATCGCCACGGTAATTGCTGTAATCTCTTTCGCGAAGGATTCCCGGAGGGGTAACGTAAGGAATTGGAGAACGTTTACCGTTTTCTTCTATGTTAACTGTTGAAACCTGAACCGTAGAATTATCTGGCGTTAGTGCAGGCAACGAAGGATCAACAATCACCTGATCAGCTTCGTTTTTCGCATTAAACTCTCGCCATTCGCCACGGATCAACTGTAATTTGGCAAAACGTAAGATAGTTGTGTCGGCGAAATTCGTCATGAAAAGCCTGAAGAAACGGATGGATTTAAAATCCTGTATGTTACCCACTTTCTTCTGATATTGAGAAATCGGCACCCGGAACTGATACCAGGTTGCTGCCTGCGTATTGCCATTGGCCAATTTAACTTGCGAGGTAACCTTATCCGTAACGAAGTTTTGCCCCACAACCAAATCATTTTGGCGCATCGAAACTTTGTACTGGAAATACTCGTCGCTTTGCGTCATGTTGTTATCGCGATTGATATCTTCTCCATCCGGTAATGCTGTCGAAGCTGAATTTTCAATCCCTAGTTCTTCCTGCGATTGTTGTGAAGTTTTGGAGTTTCCTTCTGGTCCGTTATATCTTTCGTAACGTTTTAAAATACCTGCATTGATGGCATCGAGCTGAGGTCCTCTGAAATATGCGTAATTGTCAGATGATGGATCGGCATCGATAGCAGCGGCAGCAGTGCCATTTAACTGTGCTTTGATTTGGTTAATGGCTGCAGCAAATTTTGTTTTTTCATTCGCATCCGATAAACCATCTAAACCAACATCCTGTGCTCTACGGGCAGCAGGATCGTTATCAAACGCTTGAATTACCGGTTGCAGTTTAGGAACTCTTCCCCAGTTGGTTTCATCATATTTAGACGGATCTTCTCCCGCAGGCAAACCATTTTCTAATGATTTTCTGCCATCTTTTAAAATATCCTCCGAAATGTTACCCAGGTTGAAATAAAGATCTCCACCAGCGGTATTTGATTTGTTGTAGATAAATGGATCCAACACCCAGAATTCGATAAAGCCAACGTTTAAGGCTTCAAAATCATTCGTTTCGATTTTACGCTGAAAGCCACCCCATTTGGTTCTTGGTGCGATGAATTTACCATCAGGCTGGAAACCGGTAGTAACATAGTTATATGGACCACGAACGGTTGGGTAATAGGCCACATCCAACGTGGTAATATTTAAAGCCTGGCCAGTAGCCGTTTCTTTAAACGGGAAAACTTCCTGTTCAATTACTTCCCTCACGTAGTGATTAGAAAGTTCATTTCTGTTATTTCTGATATTTGCAGGCGTGGTAGATGCTGCCGAATTGTAAAAAGTAGGGTCGATGTTGTAAAATGCGATCCTTGCCCGGTTATATCCGTAGGCTAAATTATCTACCAGCTGCGATTCAGGAAAATCCTGCGGAGTTCCTGAAAGTTGCCATGAAATCGCACTTTTTAAATCGATAATTGATCTTGAAGCCTCGAAATCATCCAGGTAACTTACACCACTTCTGCTTCCGGCAAAATTTAATGCCCGCGGATGCCCTGGAATAAGCTGCGCATACTCTCCATAAAAAGTAACGCTCGATGGCGCTTTAGTGGAAATGAAAGGAAGTTTATCAACCAGTTTGGTTAAAAACCGGGATGGTGAACTATAATTGATGTCTGCTCCCCATATTGTATTAGAAATTGGTTCTTCACCAAGGTTTACCTTTTGCGTAAGCGGTTTCTCGGTGAGGTTCATAATGGTTCCGCCCAAATTTAACTTATTATTTACGCGGTAATCCAACCGTGTTCCAAACAGCGATCGTTGCTGTAGGCCAAATAACTCGTTATTTTCAGTGGTAATTCTAATCGGCTGACCAGAGGTAAGTAGTGCCTGATTGATGATACTCACCCTTCCGCCCTGATAATCTACCGTAAAATCAACACCTTCGGTTAAAGGCATGGTACCGGCAAAAACCTTTACCGAACCTTCAGGTACGTTAATGGCGTTTAAGCTAAACTCTGAAGATATTTCTGACTGATAATTACCTTTAATAATGTATCGGTTTTGATTTTGAAACAGTTGCTTTGCGATGGTTTGGGTAGAATCGTAAAGTGCAGTAAAAGTATATTTATCAATTAAGGCCTGTTCGCTAGGCAAAAATTTCGCTGCCAAATCGTTTCCAAAAGGTTCAATTATGGGGAAAATAATCCGGCCATTCGCAGGATCGATGGTAATGTAGCCCGTGTTGGTATTATTGGTAAGCGATGCCAAACCAGTACTTGATAAGTTTGAGCCAAAAGGACTGTTTAGGTTTTGGCTACTCGAAGAAAAATAAGACCCAAAGGCGTTATTTGCCGCCACGAAATCAAATATTCCGTCTGGTTTTTTTTCATTTTGCTGATTTAACCTATCAAATTCTGTCAGGGCAATCCACTGCTTATTTGCGGTGTTTTGTCCTTCCGTCATGATGGGCTTCTCTACACCGGTTTCGTTATCAATTCTAAAGATATCAAGTTTGAAATTTAAAGGACTGATTTGATATCCGCCAATAGAATAGATGTTTTTCATCATCAAATCCCAGGTAGGCAAATTGATTTTCATGGTTTCGTTCTTTAATAATTTGGCATAAAGAACTTTTGGGTTAGCCGCATCGAAAGTTACATCGGTAGAAAATTCTCCAACCTGATATTCTACTCCATTATAGGTGTAACGGTAAGCTACTGCTAAAACCTCATCAGCATTTAAAGGATTGTTTAACGAGATGTAACCCAGCTGCGGCTGGAAAGTAAATTCTCTTTCCGTTAATTTTCTGGCATAGGTTAGTTTTGCGTATTGGTCGGTTCCTCCATTGGCCTGAAAAAAGGGAATAATAGCATTTGAATTGGTGAATCTCGCATCAGCAGGTAAGTTCGCCAATAAAGAGTTCGATTGCTGCGGAAAACCGGTAGCAGTTGTTCCTGCAGGTAATGCAGAGCCTCCACCAGTTATTGGACCAGGGTTAAATGGCTGATTTTCTCCAAGGTTTAGAAAACCAAGTACATCACGCGAATCGGTAGTGGTTCCGGCCTTATTGGTAATCCATACCTCAATTTTGGTAATTTGAATAGGAGAGGTAATAATTGGCGCATTTGCCAAATGTTTGTTGTAATTGTTGCGGAAATATTGCGCCAAAAAGTAGTGTTTGTTGGCTTCGTAACTGTCTGCACTTACCCTGAATTCATTTTGTTGTGCACCATTGGTAATCCTAAGCTCACGCGATTCTGATTTTTGTTGCGTATACACACTCGTTACATTCAACTTGCCAAACTGTAGCTGGGTTTTAAGACCAAATAGTGCCTGTGTACCAGTAATGAGAGAAGTATTTAATGGCAAACTTACGTTACCCGCCTCAATTTTTTTGATGATATCATCCGGCCCTCCGGTATAATCCAGCTTAATCTGATTCTCAAAATCGAACTGAGCTTCGGTATTGTAGTTGCTCTTGATTTTTAATTTCGTGCCGATGTTTCCAACCAAATCCATCTGGATCCGCTGGTTGAAATCGAAGTTGGTTTGAACACGTTGACGTTCGTTAAAAAGTGGATTTTCATTTTTATTCACTCGACCCAAAAACGTCAGTTCTGCTTCTCCACGTGGCTGAATATCAATGGTGGTGCCGCCAAAAAGTTTTTCGAAAGCCTTGCTGTTAACCTGGATTTTAGGAATAATACCTGTATTTCTATAATCACTTACCTCAGCATTTGAAATACTTCTCCAGTTATCTCTTTTAATTTCGCTGTTAACCAAACGAGAATACTCATCAATGGTTAAGTATTGTGGTTGCGTTACGTACCTATCGCCAATAAGTTCTTTAACAATATAGCGCTTGTTTTTCGCATCATACTCCACCAATCTTTTCACATTGGAGGGCAAGGGGTAAAAAGGATTGGTTGATGCGCCCAAACCCAAGGTTTGTTTTTCACGTAAGCTGAAATTATTTTTAAGCGTAGCAGTATCTGCTTTGCTCGGAACAACTTGAGAGAAGGCGTTTTTTTTAGCAAATAAGAAAGGGAGGATGAGAAATAGGAGTGTAGAAATTCTCTTCAAAGGCCGTAAGATCTATAAATTTTTTAAAGCTTGTTTAATTAGTTGCTCTACCGAAAGCGTTCCTTCTGTTCCTTTTAAAATCTGATCAATAGTTTTTTCGGCGGTTTGTTTGGCAAATCCGAGCATTACCAATGCAGATAACGCTTCATCTTTAACTGTATTGTGTTGAGGCATAGAAATTAATGAATCTGCGCCTTCTTTTTTTAATTTATCCTGTAACTCTAAAACTAAACGCTGGGCGGTTTTGGCACCCAAGCCCTTAATGCGTTGAATAAGAGGTAAATCTGCTTTAACAATTGCGGTTTGGATTTCAACAGGTGTAATAGATGATAAAATCATTCTTCCGGTGTTTGGTCCAATTCCTGATACCGATATCAAGTGTAGAAATAAACGGCGTTCGCCCTCATCGGCGAAGCCGTATAATGTGTGTGCATCTTCTTTAACATGCAGCCAGGTATATAATTTACACCTTTCTGCATCGCCTAAAGCGCTGTAAGTATTTAAAGAGATGTTTATATGATAGCCTATACCGCCGGCTTCAACCACTACATATGCAGGGTTTTTGAATGTTAGTTTACCATCGATATAGGCGTACATTACTAATAATTTTTACGTGACGAATTTAGATTGGAAATAAATCCTGATGATTTATTTCTTGTTTGTTTTTGTAAATATACCTTTTCGTTTTGATGTTCCTGCAATTTCTTCTTTGGCCTGAACATCTACAACTGCAATAGTAACCATATTTACGATTTCCCGTACCGAACTTCCTAATTGAACAATATGAACAGGTTTATTCAATCCTAATAAAATCGGGCCAACCGCTTCTGCGCCACCAAGTTCCTGTAACAATTTGTAAGCGATGTTCCCAGATTCCAGATTGGGGAAAACCAATGTATTTGCAGGTTCGTTAGCTAATCTGCTGAACGGGAAATTGTCTTTCAGTAATTCATTATTGATGGCAAAGTTTCCTTGCATTTCACCATCAACAATTACTTCCGGATGGTTTTTATGAAGTATTTTAACCGTTTCTCTCACTTTGTTTGGCGTAACGCCATCGTTTGAACCAAAGTTCGAATACGATAATAAAGCAATGCGAGGTTTAATGTTAAACTGCTTCACTGATTTATCCAACAATAAAGTGATATCAACCAGCTCCTCAGCCGTTGGGTCAACATTTACCGTGGTATCTCCAAAGAAAACCGGACCTTTTTTGGTCATCATCATGTACATTCCGGCCACACGCTTAACACTTGGGTCAACCCCGATTACACGTAAAGCAGGTTTAATGGTAGAGCCATAATCTTTGGTTAAACCAGAAATCATCGCATCGGCTTCGCCAAATTCAACCATCGATGCACCGTAGTAGTTACGGTCTCTCAATAGTTTGGTGGCATCGTTCATGGAGATTCCTTTACGCTGGCGCTTTTGGTAAAGTGCATCAGCATATTGTTTGGTTTTCGCCGGATTTTGCATCTGGTCGATAATTTCTACACCTTCCAGCTCCAATGCATGCTCATCAATAATTGCCTGGATTTTTTCACGGTTACCGAGTAAAATCGGAATGGCAATATTTTCTTCACGAACAATTTGTGCCGCTTTTAAGATTTTGTAATTATCAGCCTCTGCAAACACCACACGTTTAGGATCTGACTTCGCTTTGGTGGTAATGGAACGCATAATTGCATCATCCAGGCCTAAACGTTTTCTTAATTCTTCAGTGTAAGCATCCCAATCGGTAATGATTTTTCGGGCAACACCACTTTCAATGGCGGCTTTAGCCACCGCGGTAGATACCTCGGTAATTAACCTGAAATCTACTGGTTTCGGAATAATGTAATCTTTACCAAATTTAAGGTTGCGGGCATTGTAAGCTAAGTTCACAGCCTCTGGAACCGATTTTTTTGCCAGTTCTGCAATGGCTTTCACCGCTGCAATTTTCATTGGCTCGTTAATGCTTGTTGCACGAACATCAAGCGCACCGCGGAAAATATATGGGAAACCTAATACATTATTTACCTGGTTCGGATAATCAGAACGGCCGGTAGCCATAATAATATCCTTACGGGTTTTAATGGCTAAATCATAGGCAATTTCCGGATTCGGATTAGCCATGGCAAACACAATCGGGTTTTTCGCCATGCCTAGAAGCATTTCAGGCGTAATTACATTAGCTGCCGATAAACCGATGAAAACATCTGCATCTTTCATGGCTTCACCAATGTTGCCGATATCTTTACGGGTGGTTGCAAAACCCATCCTAATCTCATCCAAATCCGTACGATGGATGTCGATAAGCCCGTTAATGTCGAACATAACCAGGTTCTCTTTCTTCACGCCTAATGAAAGGTACATTTTAGAACAAGAAACCGCAGCGGCACCTGCACCGCTCACTACCACTTTAATTTTATCGATTTTTTTCTTCTGTATTTCGATGGCATTTAACAATGCCGCACCAGAGATAATCGCTGTACCATGCTGGTCATCATGCATTACAGGAATTTTCATCTCCTGTTTCAGCCTTCTTTCAATTTCGAAACACTCAGGTGCTTTAATATCTTCCAGGTTAATTCCCCCGAAAGTAGGCTCCAAAGCCTTTACAATTTTCACGAAATCATCTACATTTTGTGTATCCAGTTCTAAATCGAACACATCAATATCAGAGAATATTTTGAACAACAGGCCTTTACCTTCCATTACCGGTTTCCCGGCTTCCGGACCAATGTTGCCCAATCCTAAAACGGCTGTTCCGTTACTAATTACCGCTACCAGGTTGCCCTTAGCCGTATATTTGTAAACATCTTCCGTGTTGTTTGCTATTTTTAAACAGGGCTCCGCAACTCCAGGTGAGTATGCTAGAGTTAAATCCCTTTGCGATGTTGTAGGTTTTGTAGGTACTACTTGTATTTTTCCCGGACGACCCTGTGAGTGGTAATCCAACGCATCTTGCTTTCTATTCGTATTACTCATTAAGTAACTTATTAGTGACGCCGCAAAGGTACAATTCTTTTATTAGGCAGAAAAACAAATATCCAAGCAAAATATCTAATTCCCAATGCCTTTTACATCAGTATGTTTGAGCAGAAATAAGGTATAATAATGAGTCGTTCAAATAATCAGTAAAGCAAAGGCAATACAAGCAATAATTGTTCGTCCTTCTTTCCGCTTAATCTTTTTGTTCATTTTTTCAGCACACTCCAATGTGGCTGCAACAAAAAGGATATCGCTGCAATAAGGTTTATTAACAAAGGTTATTGCCATAAACTTGCAAAACGCAGGATCAAGTCCCCTATACGCCTCCCATTTGTGGGTCGGTATAAGTTTCTTTTCCTGTTTCCATTCTGCCAGCAAACCTTTGCGCAAACAAACTATTTTTGGCAGTGGTAATTTCGAAATCGTACCAGCCGAAACTCGGTTTTAAATTTAAAATAATCGCTGCTTCGCTATTAGCGGCTATATTTTTCTGGACAGCACTTGCTTTGTATGCCAAATCGTTCAATTGAATGTTTATCGTGTTGTTGCCAGTATTCTTAATCAAAACCTTGATATTTCCTGTAGGTGCTTTCGTTAAGCGATTGAACTCATGTTCTGTTGAAATGTCTAAAAGCGGATCGTTTGCTGTACCCATAAACTCCCGGTAAAAACCATTTGGTCCGTTTAAGCGAAGGTGGTATTTCCCATCCTCAAAAGATTGAAGTGGCCAACTGTAGGTAAGTTCATCGTCCGCTTTTACTGCGAACGACCAGTTTCTGCAAATTTCCTCAAGCTTTTCATCTTTAAATTTTGCCGGAGCATAGACCGTAAAAGGCGCACCTGCCGAAGATTTTCCAAACAAACCGGTTTGAGCAGACATTTTGATTTCGAAGTGCTTTTTATCGTTTTGCAACATTCCCTCGCTCGCAAGCTGATAAGGTAATGCACAAGCTTTGCGAATGCCTTTTTCCTGTTGCGACATCACTGAAGCATAGTTGGATGTTTTGGCGATTTTTTTTATTTCATCATCAGATAAAGCCCTTGATGTTACGGGCGCTTCCTTAAATTTCGCATTGAAAATGGTTTCTACAAAAGCATTACGCTGCAAAAATGGTAACTTCTCTGCTGCCGAATCAAATGGCGTAAAGGCAGAAGTTAAATTACCGCAAATGGTTCTTCTCCATTCGCTAATGTTTTCCAGGCGGATATTTTTATTGTATTTGCGGTTTATAAATTCTTCCAGAAACTGGAGGGTAGAGGTATGATCAAAAACCTGTGAATTCACTTTTCCTCCACGGCTCCATGGCGAAGCAATGAGCATAGGAACCCTGAAACCTAAACCAATTGGCGCTTCTCTTGCGCCTTTCTCTGGTACGCCCTGCTTTAACTCATTGGCCAAACGCACATGCTCCACTTCGGTTTCAATCCCTTTAGAAACCTTCCCGGTTTCGGGTTTATTGTTATCAGGAATTGAAAACGGCACAACGTGGTCATAGTAGCCATCATTTTCATCGTAAGTAACAATAAAAATGGTTTTCTTCCACACTTCAGGGTTTTTGGTTAAAATATCCATCACCTCCGAAACCAGCCATGCACCGTACCATGGCGCACTCGGATGATCAGAAAAATTTTGAGGACCAGCCAACCAGGAAACCGTAGGCAATTTTCCAGTATTTACATCGGCCCTGAACTGGTGCAATACATCACCCTTCGGAATGGTAACTTCTCTTTCTTTGCCGTTATCATTATATTTTATTGAAGAAACACTTCTGTAATCCGGGTCATTTTTATTCACTACAAAAGCACGGTAAAACAAGCTTTTTTGCTCATCAGTTAATTTGGCGAAGTTTTTTTCATTCCACTTTTCCAAATCAGCGGTTGCATCATCCAGCGCCTTCATTTTGTTCTTAAGGTCGTTCTGGATTTTTTTCGCCGCAGCATCGCTCGAAGGACTTTCTTCTTGCAGTTTATTAACCTCTCCCGGTAAAGCATCAACCAGCTTTTGAAGGTTTTCTACGTATTTATCTTTAAACTTAACATTATAGGCTTTGAAAAACTCTAACAAGTTGCAACCAAAATTGGCCAGCCATGCCCTTTCTTCGCCTTTGAAACCACCACCGCAACTCGTTTCATTTTGATAAAACTTCCAGGCAATCTTATTTTCTTCCAGTAACTCCGGGAAGGTTTTCCAAACGTGTTTTCCGTAAGCAAAATCATCATTTCTGATATTGGCTTTTAAAATTCCATTTTCCTCGTGGGTAATTTTTCCCGTCCAGAAGAAAGACCTGTTCGGTGTAGTACTGGTCATGCCCGAACAAAAGTTCTGATCGCAAACGGTAAAAGCATCGGCCAGCGCATAGTTGAAAGGCAAATCTTCGCGTACATAATGACCTAATGTTAGCGGCATGTGGGCGTAACTTTTATTACCCGATTTTTTGGCGATGAGCCATTGATTGTATTTGCCCTGGTTATAGGCATCAACCTGACTGGCCCTTGAATGTGGCAATGAGCCCATCCAGGTTACTTTTGTATCTTTTATATTTAAACGAAATGGCGCATAGGTTTTTCCAGTGGCATCAGTTTGAAACCAAACAGGCTTTTGATCGGGCAGGCTAACCGCTCTTGGATCATTAAATCCGCGAACGCCCTGTAAACTACCAAAGGTATGGTCGAAAGATCGGTTCTCTTGCATCAAAATAACTACATGCTCTGCATCAAGGAACGTGCTACCTGGAGCAGGATCGATAGCAAAAGCTTTTTGAATTGAAGAAGGCATTACAGTTACCAACCCTGTTGCGCCTGAAAGCAGTAAAGATTTACGGAGAAATTCTCTTCTGGTATCCATGTTTGTTAAAATAATTTAAAGCAAATTAAAGTTATTTTAACATTATTTAAATGAAGCGAAAGTTAATTGTATGTAAATCGATGATAATGTTACAGAAAAATGCAGCGTGCTAATCTTTAGCCCTTGCTGATTTTAAGGACCATTCCAGCCTGTAAGCCGGCTTTGCTTAGTTTGTTATCACTCTCTACAGAGATGCCATAAATCAAGTATATATTCAGTTATAATTCGTATTTATATATTTCACGAGTAATAATATTTGTGACAACGATTTTATTATCATTAGCTCTTTTCCTAATGTAATATCCAACTCTTACTTGCTTACGGAAATTTGGTAAATATGTTAAGGTATAATTTTGGCCTTTGATACAAACTGTTGCAATACTCTTGTCGCTATATTCAATTTTTTCAATTTCACCATCAAAATTTACACTGGTCAAATTTTTATTATTTTGATGAGTAAGAATTAAAAAAATAACCAAATATATTCCAAAGATAAATGGGACTATTAACAGTAATCTTTTATAAAACATACGCTAAAATTAAAACGCATATAAATCTCAATGGTTTATCAGATTCCCATTGTGAGGATCTAAGCCAATATTAAATTTATGCCAGTCGTAAAATTGCTAAATATGGCAATTAATTCAATAATAACAAATATACCATCCTAATATTATCAACCCTTGCTAATCTTCAAAACCATTCCAGCCTGTAAGCCAGCTTTGCTTAGTTTGTTATCACGTTTAATGCTCTGCACTGTTGCGCCGTTAAATTTCTCGGCAATTTCTGACAGGGTATCTCCGGTTTTAACTCTGTAACTTAAAAAAGAAGCAGGAGCCTTTAACGGAACTCGGTTTTTTGCAAAAACTTTTAATTTTTGTCCGGGAACAATGGTTTTGCTTTTTAGTCCATTCCAAACACGCAAATCCTGCACCTCTACGCCATATTTGTTGGCTACCGCAGTCAGGTTTTGACCGGAGGTGACTTTATGATAAACTACCGTATTTGATGAAAAAGGTTTCACCGCCTTTTTACGTAAATCCCTTACATCATCGGTGCTGGCCTGGATGACCTGCATGCTCACATCAAGATCAGTATTGTACAACACCTCATAAACATTAGCGTAGTCAATATCTTTGAGTTTAGGCATTACAATACGCTTAGGTTCATCTTCCGTTCCGTTTACAATTTTTTTCTTGTATGAAGGGTTGAGCGCAAAAAGTGCAGTTTCATCAACATTTAAGGCCTGAGCCAAACTGGTTAAAGAAACAAAACGGCTGGTTTGAACGGTATCGGTTTTTAGAAACATATTACAGGCCTGGGCCGTAATCTGGTGATGTTTGGAATAATTCATCACATACACCGCAGCAATAAAAGCCGGAACATAATTCCGTGTTTCTTTTGGTAAAAACTGTCTGATCTCCCAGAAATCTCTGGAATTTGCTTTGATCATGGCCCTGGTTACATTTCCTTTACCGCAATTATATGCAGCAATAGCCAAAAGCCAATCGCCAAGTTCTTCGTAAGCATCTCTGAAATATTGTGCCGCAGCGTAACTTGCCTGGATGGGATCTTTACGTTCATCAACAAAATTATCCATCTTTAAGCCGTAAGCCTTACCGGTGCCAAACATGAACTGCCAGATACCCGTAGCACCCACCCGTGAGATGGCGTGAGGATTCATCTGTGATTCTACAATAGTTAAATATTTTATTTCCTGCGGAATCTCAAAATCTTTTAATGCTTTTTCAAAAATAGGAAAATAGTAACTGGAAAGCCCCATCATTTTGCCAAACATGTCTTTTCGTTTGGCATAGATATCAATGTACTGCTGCACATATTCGTTGTATGGCAAAGGAACCGTTTTCACGATAGAATCCAACCTTAGCTTGTAAATATAATTTTGACCCATTAGCAATGGGTTTTCATAAATTAAGGGAACAGCTACCGTATCCGTATTGATAAAAATATTGTTTTGCTTTTTAGCAAGACTATCTAATTTTAAGATTTGTTGTGCATTGGAAAAGGAAACATGAACGAGAAAAGCACAAATAGAGGTAAAAAGTAGTTTTTTAATCATGGGCTATTTCAATGATGATTTCGGATCCCAGACTTTGGACTCCGGACTAGCTTAATAAAAATGCTTGAGAAAAAGCCAGAAGCTTATCTTCCTCAAAATGTTTGGCTGTAAATTGAATACTTAACGGTAAACCTTCCGAATTATTGCCTAACGGTAATGCAATCGCCGGATTGCCGCTTAATGAAGGCAATACGGTAAAAATATCGGCCATATACATCACTAAAGCATCTTGCACATGGTCGCCAATTTTGAATGCAGGAGTTGGTGAAACCGGAGATAAAACCAAATCGTAATCTATAAACAGGCTATCCATTTTTTCTCTGATCAACCTACGCACTTGCTGTGCTTTTTGATAGTAGGCATCGTAATAACCAGCACTAAGCACAAATGTTCCAAGCAAAATTCTACGTTTTACCTCTTCGCCAAAGCCTTCAGCACGTGATAATTTGTAAAGCGCTGTTAATGATTTTGCCTCGGTGTTGCGGTGCCCGTAGTGTACACCGTCATAACGCGAAAGATTTGATGAAGCTTCTGCTGTGGTTAAAATATAATAGGCAGGAACGAGGTAATCTAAAAGATCAAAAGAAACATACTCAACAGTATGGCCATTGGCTTTTAAATCTTCAATTGATTTTAATATAGCAGCTTTAATTTCCGGATCGAGCGCATCGTTTTCGATTGTTTCTTTTAAAACGGCAATTTTCTGTTTTTCCGTTTTTTCAAGAAGCGATGGATAGTCTGGAACGGCTAATGGTGAAACAGTTGAATCGTTTTCATCAGCGCCAGCTAAAACCTGTAAAAGTAGTGCGGCATCGTCAACAGATGATGTAATCGGACCGACCTGATCAAATGAAGAAGCATAAGCAATAACACCGTACCTTGAAACGCGGCCGTAAGTGGGTTTCAAACCAATCTGGCCACAAAATGCAGCTGGCTGCCTTACCGAACCACCGGTATCAGTACCCAAAGCAGCTAAACACATATCTGCCTGAACTGCTACAGCCGATCCACCTGAAGAACCGCCGGGAACCAATTCAGGATTGGCTGCATTTTTTGCAGCGCCGAAATATGAAGTCTCATTTGAGCCACCCATGGCAAATTCATCGCAGTTTAAGCGGCCGATAATGACCGCATCTTCCTGCAATAACCTTTGCACAACAGTTGAAGAATAAGGCGAAACAAAACCATCAAGCATTTTTGATGATGCTGTAACAACATGGTCTTTGTAACAGATGTTATCTTTAATACCAATAACCATCCCAGCAAGTTTCCCTGCTGTACCATTTTCTATCTTTTGCTGTACCGCTTTAGCCTGAGCTTCTGCCGAATAAAAAAACACCTCGTTGAATGCATTGAGGTGTTCATTTTCTTTAATTTGCTTAAAATAATAAGCCAATAAATCGGTTAAAGTTAGTTGCTTTTGCGAAATGAGCGTTTGTATCTCTTTGAGAGAGCTGTATTTCTTCAAAACTAAAAATTATTGAAATTAAATGGTTTTATCGCGGTTCGAAGGATCAACCTGATCGCCATCAACACCATCTTTACCATCTTTAAATTCTTTAACACCTTTTCCTAATCCTCTCATTAGTTCAGGAATTTTTTTACCACCAAACAATAACAAAACCACTACAGCGATAATGATAATTTCTGGTGTTCCAAGCATTGCTGCTATTGTTGTATTTAACATAACTTTGTTGTTTAAACTTTTTGATTGTCAGTTACTGTTTCATCAATGGGATTAACTGAGGGATGAGGTTTGCTCAAATTCGGCCCCACTTTTTCATCAACCGGTGTTTCTTCGGTTGGGTGGTGGCGTTGATTGTTATTGTTTGCAACAGTCTCTTCTGCTTCTTCTTTGTCTAAATCCATCGCATTGATGTTTCTATGGATTTCACGCTTCACACCATCAGATGCATCTTTAAATTCTCTGATTCCCTTTCCTAAGCCTCTTGCTAATTCAGGTAATTTTTTACCTCCAAATAACAAAAGAACCACCACTAAAATGAGTACGATCTCTGATCCACCCATGTTTAAAAATTCTAATAACGTGCCTTGATACATCACTAATCTATTTTATACAAATATAAACAATTTATAACTGTCTGTTTTATTTACTAATCCAGGCTTCAGGATTTAAAACTGCATTTCCTCTTCTTATTTGGAATTTCAAAATTGCATCATCACCGGTATTGGCTACAACTCCAATCACTTGCTTAGTGTCTACTGAGTTTCCAACACTTACGTTTACCGATCTTAAATTTTGATAAACTGTGAAATACTCACCGTGTTTAATAACCACAAAGGTACGACCCATAATATTTTGAACCATTGTAACGCTGCCTGAAAAAACCGCTCGTACAGCAGAACCTTCAGCCGTTGTAATGTCTATTCCATCATTGGTATAAGTGGCCTGATCTACTTTATGGAGCCCAAATCGCTCTGTTACAGTTCCTGTGGCAACAGGCCACGGCAATCTGCCTCTATTTCCCTCAAAACCGGCCGATAAACGGGCAGCTTCTGGTGTTGCATTTAATGCTTCACTCGAAGTTTTCTCTTTAACTACGGGCGCCTTAGTCGCAGTTGGAGCAGGTCTGTTCTCCGCCTTAGCTCTTTCGGCAGCTGCTTTTTCTTCAGCCGCACGCTTCGCGGCGGCTATCCTTGCTTCTTCTGCTGCTTTTCTTTTAGCCGCTTCAATTGCTCTTTGGATTGCTGCACTAATGGCGGCATCAATTTGTTTCTGTTGCCTTCTTCTCGAAGCAATATCTTGTGCAAACTGTTTTTCCTGCTTACTGAGTTTGCCCAGAACAGCAGATTGCTGATTTTTATCTTTACCTAAACGTTCTCTTTCTTTTTCCTGCTCTTTTAAAAGCTCACTTTTTTCACGAAGGGTTTTATCCAAAACCTTAATTTTTCCGTTCAGATCTTGCTGGGTGTTTTCAATGTAACCCGCCTGCTTTTTACGATATTGGCTAAATTGCTGTAAATACTTAATCCGTTTGTAGGCCTGATTAAAATCTCTCGAAGCAAAAACAAACATCATTTTATCATATGAGTTTCTGTTTCTTTGCGCAAAGCGGATCATGCCTGCGTATTCCTTTTTAAGTTCGCCTAACTGGCCTTGTAATGTATGTACGGTATTCGTGTTCTGAGAGATTTGATTATCAAGATTTTTAATTTCAGAGTTGATGGTTCCGATTTTTTCCTGACGTAGGCGAATTTGGGCATTAATGGTGTTGATTTGCTGCAAAGTTAACTTCTTACCACTTGCCGCTTTATTCAAATTCTTTTGAAGCTGCTCAATTTCACGTTGGATAGCTTCTTTTTTTCTTCTTAATTGACTTTCAGTTTGCGCTATGGCAGAAAACGCAAAAACGCTTAAAAACAGGATGAATACGAGTTTATGTAGCTTCATTGAGCCAAAAGTATAAAAATTTTACAGGAAAAAATATTAAAATTGAGATACTTATACCTTAACAGCCTAATCGTTAATGATCTTCATCCATTCTTCATCGAGCCATAGAAAGCTCAACCTCTAATAGCGAAATCACTAAGATATTATTTAATTACCGTATATCTCTTTGGAACAGTAAACGGAAAATCAACCGGAACATTGCCGTCTATTTTTACATATTGTAAATCGATGTTGATTTTTTTGGTGCCAGATAGCGTATTAATTTGTAATGCACTTGGAAAAAGTGATTCATTAAGTTTCTGATAGTCGGTATAATTCACCTTTAATGCCTGACCGTTTTTAGAATCATTAAGATTTGTTTCCGAAACCTTTAACAGTGTATTGAAAAGTAAGCGGTAATCGAGTTCCTGCTTTCTTCCCGAAACTACCCAAACCCCGTTTTCCTGTTTCACATCAGATTGGGCGGTTAAAAATTCACCCATGGCGTTACCCGTTAAAATACTCTGTAACGTATTAAAATTTACCTGTTTATTAGTGAAAGTATAAATGTAGCTGAATGGTTTTTTTACATACTCGCTTTTCAACCTGTTCATAATTTTAATGCTGTCAGGTGTAATTAAAGCTCTGGCTACCTCAGCTAAACCACCCAATGCAGTAATGCTTACCCAAATAGTTTCCTTGTCTTTCATCTTGAAATTCATGGTCACTTCATTTGCATCGCCAGAAATATTTAAGTTTGCTTTTGCCTTTAACGACAGCGTATTAAACTTTAGTTGTTTGCTGTTAAGCGTGGCTAAAGCTTCCGCTTTTGTATTATCGGCAGGTTTTTCAGTAGGTTTGGTTGGTGCTACAACAATTTCTTTTTTGGGCTTACAAGCCGTTGCAAAAACAATTGTTCCTAAAATTAAAGCGCTATTTAAAATATTTCTTTTCATTAATTTTTTTGTTTAAAACTTCAGAATGGTTGCCTGCTTCTTTTGCTTTTTGCCATTGTAACAGTGCGGCATCTTTTTCACCTTTCATGTACAGGATATCGCCATAATGCTCCAGATAAACACCATTTTTGTAGGTATTGTTTTGGAGCGCTTTTTCGATCCAGGTTTTGGCTAAATCGTACTTTTGTTGCTTGAATAATATAAACGCGTAAGTATCGGTAACAGATGAATTTGTGGGCATTGCATTGGCGGCAGTTTCGGCATATTTTGCAGCTTTTGTTAAATCGTCATTTTTTAGTGCCAGGTAATAGGCATAATTATTCATGATGAGGTAATTATCGGGTTCGATACCGATTGCTTTTTCAAAAGCAATTTTCGCCTGATTGAAATTATTTTGATTGATGAAAATATCTCCCTGAAGGGCATAAACCTGGGCCTGCAAACTTTTGTTATCAGCATCTAGCTGCAATGCTGTTTTTAAATTGTTTTGCGCCTGCTCCAACTTATTGGTTTTGTATTGCGCATAAGCCATGTAATAATATAAACTTGCTTGATTAGGATAAATGGTTAGAGCTTCATCGCCAACTTTTACAGCTTCATCATAATGGCCAATGAGTGTTTGAATATTAATAATCTGTTCCCAAACCACATAAATCTGATCATTTAGCTTTAACGCTTGCTGGTATTGTACCAGTGCCTCTTTCAATTTATTTTGCTGGTAAAGTACATCACCATAAAGGGCCAAGGCTTTTGCGTCTCCGGGATTTTGAGTTGCCACAAGTTTACTTAAATCGGTTAAATTTTTAGCCACAACAGGTTGATCTATTTTCGGAAATAACGCGGCAACAATTTTTACTTTTTCAGTCAGTGGCATATCAGCACTTTCGAAAGCCAGTTTTAGCGCTGAAAACGCGGCATCGTCATTTTTTTGCTTACGATAAATGTCTGCTAAAGCGAGGTTTACCTCAAAGTTGTTGGGCTCTAATTGCTGGGCTTTCGACAATACTTTCAAGGCCTCAGGATAATTTTGTTTTTGCAACAGCAAGCCAGCGGCATAGAGATAATTTTTAACATCGGCCTGATTGCCTTCCAGCAACTTTACAATATCACTTTCAGAGGCTGACCCGTTAGATTGTAACCGCTTCCGGGCGGTTGCAAGATCTCTTGATTCGCCAAATTTGATTTCAATCTGATCATAGATTTTTTTGGCTTCCTCGCTTTTGTTAGACAGAAAAAGTGCATTTGCCTTATCGAAATAATAACCATCATTTTCAGGATTGATGCGAATGAGCTGGGAAAGCACTTCTACCAACTCCGGCATTTTATTGTTGCGTTTATAAACCTCGCCCAGCAACCTATAGTACCATTGGTTATTGTTATTTAATTTAATGGCTTGTTTAATGTTTTCTTCGGCTTCAGGAAGTTTATCCAATCTGATATTTGCATTAGCCAGCTCATAAAATGCAGCGTGGTTATTCGCATCCATGCCCACAATCTTACTGAAATTGCTGGCCGCCATTAAATAGTTGTCAGCCATTTTTTCTCTCAAACCCGAAAAAAACAACTGCTTTACCATGTTGCTGTCTCTGCTTGCAGTTGATACCACAGGCATTTGCCCAAAAGTTTTTAGGCTAAGGGTTATTGCGATAAAAAAAATAACTGCTTTATTCATATTTTAAATAAATGAAAAAATGAGTAATTGACTGAATGAGCGCATTTACAGCTTGCGTAAACATTCACTCATTCAAAACTCATTCATTCGAAATCTAAACTTTTCCGGTGTGCCCATAACCGCCTTCACCTCTTGCCGTTTCACCGAGCACATCAACTGGTGCCCACTCAACAGTTTCGTGTTTGGCCACAACCATTTGTGCTATTCTATCTCCATTAACGATTTTGAATTCCGTATCTGATAAGTTTACCAATAAAACTTTTAATTCTCCACGATAATCCGCATCGATTGTCCCAGGAGAATTTACAATACTAATTCCATGTTTATAAGCCAAACCACTTCGCGGGCGGATTTGTGCTTCGTAACCCACTGGCAATTCCATAAACAAACCCGTTGGTACCAATAACCTTTGCAGCGGTTTTAAGGTAATATCTTCTGAAATCGACGCCCTTAAATCCATTCCTGCAGCATGAGCTGTTTCGTATTGAGGTAAAGGATGTTCTGATTTATTGATGATTTTAATGTTCATATTGGTTATCATGCTTTAATAAGTGCTATAATAAAAAAGATGATTTATAAGCCTTAAATTTTATAGTACTAGGATCCTTTTTTTAGTAGGTTTTTTATATTATCCTTCTCAAAATAAAATATCCCTGCCAAAAATACGATTAGAATGGCGTTGCCAATGTAAATATTACGATGAAATATCCAGAAAGATAAACCAACAAAAATGACAGAAATTATGATATAGGCACTCATCGATTTCAGTTTATAGGGTATTGGATAGTGTTTTTGGCCTAACCAATAAGAGATGGTCATGATAATAAAGTACGCGAACATTGATACCCATGCAGAGCCCATGTAACTGTATTTGGGAATGAGTATAATGTTCATCACAATTGTGAACACAGCACCTACCAAAGAGATGTATAAGCCATATCTGGTTTGATCTGAAAGGCGATACCAGACTGATAAGTTCATATAGATACCCAGGCAAACATAACCGAAGAGCAATACAGGAACCGCATTCAAACCTTCCCAATATCTCGAATCGATAAAATGTTTTATGATTTCAATATTGGCTGTTAACCCGAGAAATAAGATAGATAATGCCAATACGAAATAGTACAAAATGGTGGCGTAAGTTTGCTTTGCATTCTCATTTTTAGCGTGACTAAAAAAGAAAGGTTCGGCACCCAATCTGAATGCAGTATTAAAAATGCTGATGAAAACGGCCAACTTACACACGGCACCATAAATACCCACATCATGATTGGCAATGCTATTTGGCAAATATTTACCTAACAAAATTTTATCAAGATTTTCATTTATGATGAAGGATAAATTCGCAACCAAAACTGGCCAGCTATAGCCAAACATATTGTAAAACAGGCTTTTACTGAACTTTAATCGAAGCTCCAAAAACTGTGGTATAAGCATAACAAGTGTAATAACACTTGCAATTAAGTTTGCTACAAATACATATCCAACCCACCTGCCTCTGTACCAGCTAGCTAACCAGTCGGCTAAAATGTCATGTTTAATGAGTAGGGGTAAAACAAATATGAATATTAAATTGAAGCCAATAAATGTTCCAATGTTTAGAAATTTTATCAAACTGTATTTAAAGGGTTTTCCATCGGCTCTTAATTTAGCAAATGGAATAACACTTATAGCGTCTACGAATAAAATCCATGCAAAAAAATGTATATATGATTTTTGATCTGCAAGGCCAGAAATGTTCCCATTTAGGGTGTATTTTGCTAAAAAATCTGTGAATACTAATGCCGTAATTAAAAACAAGGTGGAGATGAATGCAATAACCAAAAAACTATTATTGTAAACCTCTTGTTTTTTGTCTTCGTGTTTATTTAAATATCTAAAAAAAGTGGTTTCCATCCCGAATGCCAATATGGGATTGATGATGGAAACATAACTAAACATTTTTGTGAAAACGCCATACACGCCCGGAGCAAAAACTGTGGTGTAAATGGGTGTTAAAATGAAGTTGAACAAACGTGAGAGGATGGTACTAATGCCATACACCATTGTTTGACCCAGAAACTTTTTATATACTGACAAGAGGATTTTTGGTTTTAGATTTACGATTTAGATTGGCATGGCCAATTTAAAATTTTTAATCTGTTTAATTTATTTTACACTAGCTCATTATTGATTGATCTTAGACATTGAAATCGTGAATCTTCAATCTAAAATCATAAATCTCCCTACCAAAGCAGGTTTTTTTTCACCACTTCGAAATTCTGGAAGTTTTTAAGTTCGCCCTCGGTTACTTCCACATTTTCCACTACTGACTTATCCGGCCCTTCTTTGCACCAATCTATAAAGGGTTCCAATATAAACGGCTCAGCCTCTGCTTCAATATGAACAGACCCATCTTTTTCATTTTTCACAAAGCCTTTTATACCCATTTGATCGGCCACTGCTTTCGTACTCGCCCTAAAAAACACGCCCTGTACTTTGCCTACTACTTTAATATTTAGATGTTTCATTGGTATCAGAAGTTGAAATCTTAATGTTGCAAAGTTAATAAACGATTACGCATTAAATTGTTTCATCATACAAATCCCTGAACGATTTTAATCCCGATAGGTATTCCTGCCAAATTTCTTTTAATATCTCTTTAGCAGGTTTAATTCTATCCAACATAGCTGATACCTGACCGATTTCAAGTTCGCCATTTTCCATATCACCTTCAAACATGCCAAGTTTTGCTCTGGCTCTGCCCAACAACTCTGTTAACTCAGTCCGATCGGCGCCTTCTTCCTCAGCCCGGGCGATGGCATCGGCAAATTCATTTTTTAATAACCTTACGGGTACAAGCTTTTTCATGGCCAGTTTGGTATCGCCCTCGGCTGATGAAATAATTTTATTTTTAAACGATGGGTGCGCCGATGATTCTTCTGCAACAGCAAAAGCAGAACCAACCTGAACGGCATCGGCTCCTAAGGCAAAAGCCGCCAACATCGACTTTCCACTTCCAATTCCACCGGCAGCAATTACAGGAATAGTTACAGCAGCTTTAATCATCGGAATTAAACATAACGTGGTGGTTTCTTCCCGTCCGTTATGCCCGCCAGCTTCAAAGCCTTCAGCAACAATGGCGTCTACACCCGCCTCCTCAGCTTTCAATGCGAACTTCGTATTCGCAATTACATGAACTACTCTAATTCCTTTTTCTTTCAAAATTTTGGTCCAGGTTGCAGGATTGCCAGCAGAAGAAAAGACGATTTTAATATCTTCTTCCAATACCACGTTAATAATTTCCTGGATATTTGGGTATAAAAGCGGAATGTTTACCCCAAATGGCTTATCTGTTGCCCGTTTGCATTTCTGGATGTGTTCCCTTAAAACTTCAGGATACATTGAGCCTGCACCAATGATGCCCAGGCCTCCGGCATTTGAAACTGCTGATGCCAGTTTCCAACCACTACACCAAACCATACCAGCCTGGATAATTGGATATTTTATGTTGAATAGTTTGCAGATTGGGTTCATAAGCGATTGCTTATTTATGGTAATGCCCTCGAAGTGAATAGACAAATATCGTTTAGCCCTTCACTTCATAAATTAATCGATGTTCTTTATTTATTCTTCTCGACCAATTGCCAGATTGTTCATATTTTAATGCTTCAGGTTTGCCAATTCCATCGAATGGTGTCGACTGAATGCTTTCTAAAAGATTTCGAATCTTTTTTAATACAGATTGATTTCCAGATTTTTTGAAATAGTTTAAATCCGCTAACGCAACGAGCGTAAACTCTATTTCCATATATCATCCAGGCTAACTTTTACCGTCTTACCATCTGCGGCCTGTTGTTTACTGATCTTCATTTTTTCAACAAATTCAGTTTTATAAGGTTGCTTGTTTTCCTCAAATGAAATATTAAAAGCTTTCATAAACGCTTTTAATGCTGATAATTGTTCTTTGTTTTCAGGATGTACGATTAATGTGCCCATGTATTCAAAATTACGTAAAACTTATCGTTGAACAAATAGCACATTTGATAGTTTATTACATCAATTTATTTACCTGATCATTTTCAATCAAAAAATCTTCAGATAACTGAATCAGATTCAGGCCTGGCTTTTTACCAACCTCAATACTGCCAAATAAGCTAGTTAAACCTAAAAATTCTGCTCCGTTTATGGTTGCCCATTGCAAAAGCTTTTCAAAGGATACATTTTTATATTGCTGCAGGGTTTTCATTTCCGATAAAATATTCAGCTGCTTATTACTGGCCAAGCTATCTGTTCCGAGCGTGATTTTAACTTCTTCATCAATCAGCATATCAACATCAGGCAAGGAATTTTCGATGTACAAATTGGCCTGGGGGCAAAGGCACCAATATAAATTTTGATGGTTTTGCTTCGCAAATTCAACATCTTCTTTACTTGAAACCGTGTTGTGAACCAAAAGTGTTTTTTGCTTTTTGATGTGCGGCAACCAGGTTTGTAATGAAGTTTTTTTTGATGGTTCAAAAAAAGTGATGTCTAAACCAAGAAACCTGTACAAGTCTAAAAAACCTCCGGTTTTACTTTCAAAAAATGCATTTTCATTAGTCGTTTCCTGGTTATGTATGCTGATCAAAGCATCCTCTTTTTCTGCCGCTTCATTTATTAAAGCAAAAAGCTGTGGCGAAACAGAGTAGGGTGCGTGTGGCACAACCGAAGCAGGCAAGGGGGCAAATTCGTTTTTTATTCCCACGGCGTAATCCATTATTACATTAGCCCTTTGCGGATTAAAACCCATCGCTTCTACAAAGGTGTGGTAATAAATTTTACTGCGCTGTTTAATTTCTTTGGATGCAATTTGATTGGAGATATCGCCTACTACAACAATACCATTTTCGAACATTTGCTTGTCGGCATTTCGCATGGCCATATCGATTTGCACGGCATCTGCCTGCCTGCTGCTAATAATTTGCTGTACAAAAGCCACCAAACCTGTATGCTCTGGAATTTGGGCTAACATGTGCGAAAGTTCCAAATGGCAATGGGTGTTAATGAAACCTGGAACAATGGCACCGGTATGTTTCTCAACGCTTACATCAAGTCTTTCAGCTTCATCTGCAGTAAAAATTTCTTTTATTTCACCATCCTCACCAACAGCAATTACCCCATTTTTAATAGGTGGTGCACTTACTGGGAAAATCCAATCGGCTGAAAAATATTGTAGCATGAAACAAACTTAAGATTTTTGATTTGTAACGTAGCAAAGAAGTAAAATGCTTGGGGAACTGTAGATTTTGTTTCAACCTACAATCATTATTATACAATTGTAAATTAAAAGAGCCTCCTATCGGAATCGAACCAATGACCTACTGATTACAAGTCAGTTGCTCTACCAGCTGAGCTAAGGAGGCTTTTAATCGGGCTGCAAGTATAGAAAAAAATATTCTTTTGATAAAAATTTTTTTAGATTTTTTTATTTGAGCGGAGTATTCGATTATCGGTAATCAAGGCAAATAAAATATGGTGGAAGAACATCCCGGCCTAAACATGCAAACCCTTAAACAAGAAAAAGCCGCCTTTGAAGGCAGCTTTTTATATTTTGAAATCCGGATGGATTATTTTGCTAATGCCATTGCGGTTTTATTGGCTGTCATTAAATCATCAGCAATGAAAGATTCAGATTTACGACTGGCGAACTCGACTAATTTCACATTTTTCATGTTGCTGGCAATCATGGTGCTTTCTACTGCTGTACCATTTAATTTTAATACGGCATCTTCTTTAACAACCGTGTACAAACTTGCTGCGGTGGTTTTAATTTTTGCAGTAGCACTTTGGTTTAAAAATAACTGCAGGTTTTTTACTTCAAAATTATTAGTGGTTACCACCATCGATTGGCCGTAAGCTTCCACTCTTTCAAGGTCTTTAACGGTGATATTTACTGTAACCTGTTGCGACTCCATCGACTGGATGTAAAGCGTGTGTCCGTTACTGAATACCGAAGTTTTAGTGGCATCATAATTTTCAGAACCTTTAATGCTTTCTTTGTCTCCCTGTGTTAAAACTACTTTTACATTTCCGCTTACCCAAATGCGGTTTACATTTTTAACGGATGTGGTTTTTGCCAGTGGAGCTGAATCAGCTGCATAAGTGGTGGCTACTGATGAAGCAAATAATACTGCTGTTAATGCTGTTGCGAATAATGTTTTGGCTAATGTTTTCATGACTTTATATTTTAAGTTTTTCAATGTTTTCTGATAATAAGACGAAGTCAGGTGCAAAACGTTGCAGTCAAAAACGCGGTATTATACCAGCAGCACCAGCCTTTAGACCAACGCCTGTAATTCCTCGACGAAAAAGTGTTGGTAAGGTGAGAACATTTCAATTAACGGAACCATTTGATGCGCTAGATCAGGAATAAACCATAAAACCTGTAGGCATTACCCCCAAAGTGTGGAGAAAGTCTACAGTTTATAATTTCTGGCACAGCATTAATCGTCTGTAAATAAATGAATTAAGTATCTGTGCCAGCTTTGGCACCATTATGAAACCATAGCAAGTATTGTTACAAACATTAAATTTTAAAAATCATACTATGAAAAAGTTCATTTTATCAGCTACATTTTTAGCGTTCGCAGGATTCTCAGCAGTACAGGCAAGTGAAGTAAACTCAATCAAAAACACTGCAATTGTTGCAGTTCAAGATAGCGCAGTAAAAACTCCGGTAAAATTAGAAGAGTTACCTGAGCCAGTTACCACCGCATTAAAATCTGATGCTTATAAAGGTTGGGAAGCTACCGAAGCCTGGGCAGTTAAGGAAGGTGCAAAAGAGTACTACTTAATTAATGTTAAAAAAGAAGCAGAAACTGGTTCTGTAAAAATCGATAAAGACGGTAAGCCAGTTCAATAACAATAATTGCCATTTAAGGCATAATCAACCAGATCGTAGCTTCGGCTACACTTTAAATAAAATAGAACCACGAAATTGTTTCGGCAGTTTCATCACATTAAAATAGAATACCATGAAAAAGTTAATTTTATCAGCTGCGTTCCTAGCCTTTGCAGGATTCTCAGCAGTACAAGCGAGTGAAGTAAATACAATCAAAAATGCTGCAATTGTTGCAGTTCAAGATAGCGCAGTAAAAACTCCAGTGAAACTGGAAGAATTACCTGAACCAGTTACAACAGCATTAAAATCTGATGCTTATAAAGGTTGGACTGCAACCGAAGCCTGGTCAGTTAAAGAAGGCGCAAAAGAATATTACCTTATCAATGTTAAAAAAGAAGCAGAAACAGGTTCTGTGAAAATTGATAAAGACGGTAAACCAGTTCAATAATCCCCAAATATTACATCTACCTAGTATAAGAAAAGCCAGTTTTTAACTGGCTTTTCTTATTTTTGTTGTATGGCGAAAATCCTGATTTTAGAAGACGATACAACATTTGCTCAATTACTTGAAGGTTTTTTAACGAAAAACAAGCATGAGGTTACGCTCGTTACCCATATCAAACAATCTTTTAAATTAATCGAAAATGAAGCATTTGACTTGTTTTTGATCGATTATCGCCTTCCCGACGGGATTGGTTTTGAAGTAATCACACATTCCAGAAACCTGGGGCTTTCTACGCCTATTATCATCATGACCAGTTTTAACGATGTTCGAACAGCTGTAAAATCCATGCAGATGGGGGCTTTTGATTATATCACAAAACCTGTCAACCCGGATGAACTTTTGATGGTGATTAAAAATTCGCTCAGCAAAAAAGATCCGAAAGAAATTAAAATTGAAGCCACAGATACCGATTTTATAAAAGGCAAAAGTGCCACGGCAGACAGGCTTTATGAACATATTGCGCTTGTTGCGCCGACGGACATGTCGGTTATTATTCAGGGCGAAAGCGGAACAGGAAAAGAATTTGCGGCCAGAACCCTGCATCAACAAAGTAAACGGGCCGATAAACCTTTCGTTGCCATTGACTGTGGTGCGCTATCGAAAGATTTGGCCGCAAGCGAATTGTTTGGGCATATTAAAGGTGCTTTTACGGGTGCTTTAAATGATAAAAAAGGTCAATTTGAGGCCGCAAACGGTGGAACATTGTTTTTAGATGAGGTCGGAAATTTAAGTTACGAAGTGCAGATTAAATTGCTCCGGGCTTTGCAGGAAAGGGTAATCCAGCCTTTGGGCAGTACCAAACAAGTTGCCGTTGATGTTCGAATCATTACTGCAACAAACGATGATTTGCTGAACAGCATTTCGGGTGGAGAATTTAGGGAAGACCTATATCACCGTTTAAATGAGTTTAAAATTCAATTGCCTGCGTTGCGAGATCGGGGTGGCGATTTGGAACTATTCATCAATCACTTCATCACTTTATCAAACCGCGATTTAGATCGCAACGTAAAGAGCGTTTCTACCGAAGCAAAATCATTATTGTTAAATTACGATTGGCCTGGAAACTTACGTGAGTTAAGCAATGTAATTAAAAGAATGGTTTTATTAACGCCTGGTGAAGTAGCACAGGTTTCGGCATTGCCTGATGAAATGATGATTTCGGTGAACCAGCAAACGCTACCCGGAAGTTCATCAGATTTAAAAGCAGTTAACGAGCAAAACGAAAAGGCGTTAATCACCGAAACGTTAGTTAAAGCAAAACATAATAAATCTAAAGCCGCTAAAATGCTGAACATCGACCGCAAAACGCTTTATGCGAAGATGGAACGATATGGGATTGAATAGCAAGTTTGGTTTCTCAAATTCATAAAATTTGGCACTTTATATGAACGGTCGTCACCCTGTCCCGAAAATTCGGATCAGGGTCTTTTAGGATGCTGAAATAAATTCAGCATGACGATTACCAAAAGGATAAACTACTTCTCCCCAATCGGTTCCATCTCTTCCATCACCTTAATTAAAGCATCGAGTTTTCTCAGTTGCTTTAAAACCTCAAGCTTAATTTCGTTACGGATGCCTTTTTCGGCGATTTCAATTTCGAGTGTTCTTAAATCGTGGGCTAATGTTTTCGATCCCATTTGCGCAGTTCTACCCGCAAGGCGATGTACGATCAACCGGCTTTTATCCTGATTACCTTCATTCAAATGTTTTTTAAGCTCGGCAGCATCTTCAATGCAATCATGTTTAAATCTGTTCAGGATTTTTTCAAGCATTTGCTGATCACCAAAGGTCATTTTTTCAATGGAAGAAAAATCGAATTCTGGTTGTGCAGATAAAATTTCAGTTTTTTCGAAAATAGAAAGGAGATCTGCGGCCTGGAATGGTTTCATAATTAAACCATCGAAACCCTCACTTAACACCATTTCACGTTCTTCTGGTAAAACCTGGGCTGTAATGGCGTAGAATTTCACATTTGCCGGAAGTTTTTTCTTCAATAGGTGGCAAAGTTCAATGCCGGTCATCTCGGGCAGGCGCATATCCACCAATACATATTTTAAATGGGCAACAGGTGCTTCATGTAAAATATCTGCCACCTGATTGAAGCTTTTATATGGAATTTTATTGCGCTCGAAAATCAATCCACATAAATCTAGAATTAGCTGGTCATCATCAATTACCCAAACTGTTCCGGGGTTAACGATCGCATAATGGGTAAGGTCAAGCGGGTCGATAATGCGTTCTGAAGTTTCCAGATAGGTTAAATAAATGTTGAAGGTTGTGCCTATTCCAGGTTTGCTTTTTACGTGGATTCTGCCGCCCTGAGCTTCGATAAGTGATTTTACGATGGGCAATCCTAATCCGGTACCCGTTTGATTAAGCACATACTGCTCAGGAGATTCAATTTGCTCAAATTCATTGAATATTCTGGTCATGTCTTTCTCTTCGAAACCAATTCCAGTATCTTTTATAATGAAATGAAAATGTAGATTATCCATTTGTTTTTTGCAGGAAACATGCAAACTGATTTCTCCCTTTAAGGTGAATTTAACGGCATTTCCTAAAAGGTTGAAAAGAATCTGCTTTAGCCTGAAAGCATCACCTTTTACTACTTCTACATCGCCTAAATCTAAATGGCTAACCAATCGCAATGATTTTTTTTCAGCCAGCGGGCGAACAACTGCAGTAACTTCGTCGAGAATTTTTCTCACACTGAAAGCCTGATTATTGAAACTGAATTCGCCTGAAATAATCCGGTTGTAATCGAGCACTTCGTTTACGATTTGCAATAAATGGATGGATGACTGATAAATGGCATCAATATCTTTTTTCTTAGGATGATCCTGTTGGGAAATTACCTCAGCATAGCCTAAAATAGATTGAAGCGGGGTTCTGATCTCATGGCTCATGTTCGATAAAAAACGTTGTTTAGCTTTTCCATGATATTCTGCTTCATCTTTTGCAAGTTCCAGCTCCCGGCGATAGCGATTACTTTTGGTAATGTCGGCCAGGATGAGGTAAAGCAAAATTACGGTTAACAGAAAAAACGTAATAATAATGGCAGTAATCTGTGTAATGCCATCATTCACTACCTGCTTCGCCTGGATTCCATTCAAATCTACCTGTGCCACGGCCTGGCCTTCAACCTGCCTTAAAATCTGAAGGATTTGGCTGGTTAATTTGTTGCTTGCACCAGAGAGTTCCGCTTCACGCTTAATAAATTTCTGACTTTTCTTCTTCTGTTCCAGCTCAATGTTTTTCAAAGAACCCGTCATGCTTTTCATGATGCTATCTTCTGCTTTAGCATTCAGGGTATCACGTCTTACCTTAAATTCTTCATTGATAATCTTATAAACGTCGGCTTTCTTTTTTCCGAAGAGTTTACTTAAAAAACCTTTCGATTTTTCATCTTCCTCGGGGGCAACAGTTGTGGTAGACGTTGTTGTTTCAGTCGTTAAAACGGCACTATCGGTTTGTAAACCGCGTGAGGCTACAAGTTCGTTCAGTTTTTTTACCTCATTGGAAAATGATTTTGTGTTTACCAAAGTCTCCCGAACCTGTAGGTAGGAAACGAACTGCTTATCGCGTTGGGCAAGCAGGTTAATGATCGATTTAATTCTGCCCAGCTGTGCAGAATCTCCCTTGTATAGTTTACGAAGCGAATCGAGGCTTACCCTTACTTTTCGCGATTCTCTCAGGAAATTATAATCTCCTTGTTTATTAAATGCCTCATCTCGCTGAAGCTGATCTAACCGGGCGATTTTATGCGACAGGTCATTCACAAGCCGAAGTTTATCGTTAGGTGCCGAAATAACTTCAACAGTATTCAACATCCTGGTAAACGCAAATTTGCTAATGCCCCAGGCTAAAAGTAACGCAAAGCAGGCAAAAAGAAACCCAATAATTACTTTACTTTTTATTGCCCGAAAAAAACGCTTTTGTATTGCGGCTGCCATGAATGGGGAGATTTTATATGCTTATTAAACGAAAATTTTCGACGAATAGACACGTTTAGATGATTTATACAAATAATGTACCAATGAAGTTTTAACTTTTCCAGTGATTTAAGATGTTAGATGTGAACCGGGATTGCTGAATTACAGCAATAACTGTAACGCTTAGGGCGACGGCCCAGCTATATAAAATAAAGTTTCACGTGTTTTCTGCTGGCGGATCAAATTTATTTAACTTTAAGCAACCCTAAATCATGAACCGCATTGATCGACTTTTCGGGATTTTAACCCTACTGCAATCAAAGAAATACATTTCTGCTGATAAAATTGCTGAACGTTTTAACATCAGCATCAGAACAGTTTACCGCGATGTTAAAGCTTTGCAAGAGCAGGGCATACCGGTGAGTTTCGAACAGCCAAAAGGCTATTTTTTGGTTCAGGGTTATTTTTTGCCGCCGGTATCGTTTAACATGGAGGAGGCGAATGCCTTGCTGTTGGTCGAACGTTTGGTTAATGGTTTTGCCGATCATTCCATCCGTACCCATTATTCCGCAGCACTTACCAAAGTGAAAGCGGTATTAAAATCCAGTCAGAAAGAGAAGCTGGAAACAATGAACCAACACATCAAACTGCAAATTCCCGAGCGTTTAAGGTTCAACTACGAATACCTTTCACTTATTCAAAATGCCATTTCTGATCAAAAAGTGGTGGCGATTGAGTATGTAAATGCCAAGGAGGAATCGAGCAGACGTGAGGTAGAACCTATCGGATTGATTTTTTATGCATTTAGCTGGCATTTAATTGCCTGGTGTCATGTAAGAAATCAATATCGCGACTTTAATCTGACCAGGATCGTGTTGTTGCATTTAACGGATAAATCATTCCTCAAAACCGATCATATGCCTCTAAATGATTATATGAATTTATTGCCGGTAAGTTATTGATTAAACCCTGTTCCAATTCAATAATAATTTCCTTTGCCAAGAAACACGATTGATTTAGGCTGTTTCAGCTTAATTTTTCATATCCATAAAAATTTAACTATTTTAACCGAGGATTTGGTAATGCCTTTACATGAGAGAAGCTTTATTTGTTAAAAAGAATACGGAAAAGTGGCAACAATACGATCGGATGCAGCAGGCAAATCCTGATGAAGTGGCCAATCAGTTTATAGAAATTACCAATGATTTAGCTTACGCGAAAACTTTTTATCCAAAATCAAAAACTACCGCTTATTTAAACGGCCTGGCTTCCAAATTGCACCAGTCTGTTTATAAAAACAAAAAAGAAAAATCGAATCGTTTTATTCATTTCTGGAAAAGCGAACTTCCGCTTTTATTTCTCGAACATCGCAAGCAAGTTATCTACGCATTGTTATTCTTTGTCATATCATGTGCAATCGGAGCAATATCGGCTAAATACGATGATACATTTGTGCGTCTGATTATGGGTGATCAATATGTAAACATGACCAATGAAAATATTGCTAAAGGCGATCCATTTGGTGTTTATAAACAATCGAACGAATTCGTGATGTTTATACAGATAGGCCTGAACAATATTTACGTTGCCCTGTACACATTTGTTTTAGGGATTATTTTTTCCTTTGGATCCATCGTTTCACTTTTTAGAAACGGCATCATGCTAGGCTCTTTTCAGTATTTTTTCTTCAGCAAGGGTTTAGGCATACAATCTATATTGGTGATTTGGATACATGGAACACTTGAAATTTCGGCCATTGTATTGGCAGGAGCAGCCGGACTTGTTTTAGGTAACAGTTTTTTATTTCCAAAAACCTACACCCGGATGGAATCAATTATTAAAGGAGCCAAAGATGGGCTGAAAATAGTTTTAGGATTGGTGCCTATATTTATCGTGGCAGCATTTTTCGAAAGTTTTATTACCCGCCACACAGAGATGCCGCTGTTCTTAAGCATTTCAATTTTGGCCGTATCTGCCGCATTCATCGTTTGGTACGTATTCATCTACCCCGTAAAAATTATCAAGAAGCTAAGTTAACATGATAGGAAAAATCGAATTTAAAAAACGCAGAGATTTCGGCCAGGTAATAAACGACACATTTACCTTTATGCGTCAGAATTTTAAGCCTTTAATAAAAACCTATTTTACGTTTTGCGGCCTTTTTGTATTGGCGAGTATGTCTTCTATGCTAGTTTATCAATATAAAATGGTTAACATAATTAATACCATTGGCAATGGAAGATCAACCAGAGGTTTGGGTCTTGGCAGCATTTATGGACTGGAATATTTCCTTTCTTTACTCTTCTCGCTGGCAACCTATGCCAGCATGACGGTGGCAATTTTGTCATTCATCACATTGTATGTTCAAAAAGGAAATCAGGCTCCTACTACCGAAGAAGTTTGGGGTTACTTCAAGTATTACTTCTTCAGGGTTTTCGGTAGTGCAATCGTCTTGATCCTGATGTTGATCGTTGCCTTTATTTTTTGTCTGGTTCCCGGGTTTTACCTATTTCCATTTATAGCCATGATGTTTCCGATTATGGTTATAGAGAACGGTACATTTGGTTATTCCTTTAGCAGAAGCTTTAAAATGATTCAGGATAACTTTTGGGTAACCTTTGGCACTTTAATCGTAGTTTGGATTATTGTTTACGCCTGCATGAGCATGGTGGTTTTACCAACCACATTGTTTGGTATGATTGGCATGTTCACCAGCAAAACCCCACACATGTCATTGCCTTTAAGTATGGCTACTACAGTTTTGCAATCGCTCTGCCAGGTATTCACCATCATACCAGTCATTACCATCTCACTTTCTTACTTCAGTTTGCTGGAGCAAAAAGAAAACACAGGCTTAATGGAACGCATCACCAATTTCGGCAGCACTGAAAAACCAATTGATACGCGACCAGAAGAATATTAACATGCTGAAATTCTTTTTTAGATATGCCTTCGCGATCCTGCTGTTTTTTCTGTCGGCAAGTACATATGCCCAAGTTGTAGTACAGCCAAAACAAGAAAAATCTGTTGTGCAAACAGACAGCAGCAAGCTTGTGCCTGCAAAGTTCGATAAACAAGCCATCAGCAATTACAAGAATCAAAAAGCGTTTCAATATGATGAAATTCAGGCCAGGCAACTTTCGCTTTGGGATAGGTTCTGGATGTGGTTTTGGAACACATTGATGAAGTTATTTACCAGTGCGGCATCAAACACCGTTTCAAGGTACTTCTTTATCGGTCTGGGTGTTGCGTTGGTTTTGTACTTTATCTTCAAAGCAATTGGCACAGAAAATATCTTTAGCAAAAAATCGAAAGAAGCGGCTTTACCTTATGATATCATTTCGGAGAACATTCACGAGATCGATTTTGAAACCGAACTGCAGCGTTTAATTGCAGCGCAAAAATATCGGCTGGCCGTACGGTTGCTTTATTTGCAAGCGTTGAAAAAGCTGAGTGATGCCGAAATTATCCATTGGCAGCCTGATAAAACAAACTATAACTATTTAACTGAAATTACCAGACCGGAATTAAAAGACGATTTCAGCAGGCTTACGCTTCAGTTTGATTATATCTGGTATGGCGATTTTCCAGTTGATGAACATAAATTCGAGCCCATTAACCAGTCATTTAACCAGTTTAACAACAAAATTAAATGAGAGGGTTTAAAATTTATTTCGCGTTAGGAGTAATCCTCATATTGATTTACCTTGTGGCACAATACAATAAGCCTACCCCAACCAATTGGGCGCCAACTTATTTATCAACTGATAAAATTCCGTATGGTACGTTTATTTTGCAAGATAGGATAAAGGATATTTTGCCTCAGGCAACAAAAAGCGAATCGAAAAGGGCTGTTTATAATACGTTAAAGGGCAAGAGCTTTAATCATGCAACATATTTTATTGTTGCGCAAAAGGTAGATGTTTCCAAAACGGATTTCGACGAGATGAAGAAATTTATGCAGGCCGGAAACACGATATTCATTGCCAGTTACGACTTTGGAAAACTAGAGAAAGAACTTAAAATTTCCACATCAACAACAATGTCGGCCGATCGCCCTTCGCTTAACTTTACTAATCCGAATTTAAAAACTGATGCCAATTATGGTTTCGAACGTGGGATAGGAACACAGTTTTTTAGCAAAATCGACAATAGAAAAGCAATTATTTTAGGCATCAATAATGTACAGAAACCAAATTTTGTTAAGTACAATTTTGGAAAAGGTGCCCTTTATTTAATTGCAGAACCAGGTTTTTATACCAATTTTAACTTGCTGGATAAATATGGCGCTGAATACGCGGCCAAAACGCTCAGCTACGTTCAAAATAGTAATCAAATCATTTTCGATGGTTATTTCTCTGCCCAGAAAAAAGATACCACAGATGTTTTAAGGGTATTTTTCAAGCACCCTGAACTGAGATGGGCTTATTATCTTGCCATTTTTAGTCTGATTATTTTCGTGCTGTACGAAATTAAACGCAGGCAACGCATCATTCCGATTGCCGATCCACTTAAAAATTCATCTGTAGAATTTGCAAATGTGGTGGGCAGTGTATATTACCACGAAAGAGATAATTTAGATATTGCCAAAAAGCAAATCAATTACTTTTTAGAATATCTTCGCAGCAGATACTACATCAAAACCAATGAAATTGATGCTGATTTTGCAAAGCTATTAATGGAAAAAACCGGTATTAATGAACCTTCTGCAAAAACACTGACCAGATATTTTACACAAATACCAACCATGAGTGAGTTGAGCGATCATGAACTCATCAACTTAAATCAAAGCATAGAAAATTTTTATCATAACACACAGGCGCATGGAGCAAGAACAATTTAATCAACGTACAGATTTAAGTGCTTTAACCGAGGCAGTAGATCAAATTCGAAATGTACTTGGGAATATTATCGTCGGACAAAAACAGGTTATCGATTTTTTAATTGTGGGTTTGCTTGCCGATGGCCACATTCTGATTGAAGGTGTACCTGGCGTAGCCAAAACGCTTAGTGCAAAATTGCTGGCCAAATCTATTGCTGCTCAATTCTCGAGGGTTCAGTTTACGCCAGATTTAATGCCTTCTGATGTTTTAGGAACACCAATTTTTAACACGAAAACCGGCGACTTCGAATTTAGAAAAGGACCAATTTTTGGGAACATTATTCTAGTAGATGAGATCAACCGGGCCCCGGCCAAAACCCAATCGGCATTGTTTGAAGTAATGGAGGAGCGCCAGGTAACCATTGATGGCGAAACTTACATCATGGATGAACCGTTTATGGTATTGGCTACACAGAACCCAATTGAACAGGAAGGAACTTATCGTTTGCCAGAAGCACAGCTGGATAGGTTTCTGTTTAAAATTGAAGTTAAATACCCATCACTAGAAGAAGAAACAGCAATTTTGTTGGCGCAACACGGTTTGGTAAATAAAACTTTAGCCAGCGATGTTAAACCTGTTTTATCAGTACAGCAGATTCAGTCAGCCCGGGCAATTATCCGCAGTTTGTTTGTGGAACCGAAGCTGCTGGAATATATTGCGAAAATTGTGAATGAAACACGCAACAATGCGTCGCTTTATCTGGGTGCATCACCTCGGGCATCATTGGCTATTGTGCATAGCGCAAAAGCATTGGCAGCCATCCAAAACCGGGATTTTGTAACACCAGAAGATATCATTACGGTTGCTGTGCCGGTTTTAGCACACCGCATTTTGTTATCGCCTGAAAAAGAAATGGAAGGTTTAACCACCAGTGATATTGTTCATCAGATTATTAAGAAAATAGAAGTGCCGAGGTAGATTGTTGGCGGTTTCCGGTTAGCAGTTTCCGGTTAACAGTTTTCAATTCACAATTAACCAATTGACCAATTAAACAATTGAACAATTTCAACAATTAACCAATTGACCAATTAACCAATTCTAACAATTAACCATTTGAAAAAAATCTTTCAGCAATATTACATCAATCTATTCCTAAAGGATCGGTTTTTCGCGGCCTTGGGGTTTTGTATTGTACTTTTTCTACTGAAATTTTTCTTCACCTGGTTGGGTGACATTCCCGAAATTGCTACAGTTGTGGTGTTCATCCTGTTATTTGTTGATGTTTTTATTCTTTACCGGATTCAACAGGGGATAGATGCGCAAAGATTTACTTCAAAACGTTTAAGCAATGGAGATGAAAATCCCATTCAAATCGAAATTAAAAACAGGTATGGCTTTGGCGTAAACGTAAGGGTAATTGATGAAGTTCCTTATCAGTTCCAGTTGAGGGATAAGGATTTTAGGCTGAGTTTGAAATCAGCTGAAGTAAAATCCATCCATTATAACTTGCGGCCAACCAAACGTGGTGAATATGAATTCGGATTTATCAGGGCTTATATTGCTTCGCCACTGGGTTTCATCAGCCGGCGCTACAATTTTGATGGGGCCAAAGTTCTTCCGGTTTATCCTTCATTCATCAACCTTGGTCAATACGAATTAATAGCCGTTTCCAGGCACCTGACAGAAATGGGCATTAAGCGGATCAGAAAAATCGGGAACAGCAGCGAGTTTGATCAGATAAAAAATTATGTAGGAGGAGACGATATTCGTACCATTAACTGGAAAGCAACCGCCAGAAAAGGCAGTTTGATGGTTAATAATTATACTGACGAGAAATCGCAAAACATCTATTGCATTATCGATAAATCGCGGGTAATGCGGATGCCATTTGAAGGGCTAAGTTTGTTAGATTATGCCATCAACGCAACTGTGGCGCTTACCAAAGTAGCCATGCTGAAAGAGGATAAGGCAGGTTTGATTACCATCTCTGAAACGATTGGCTCAATCGTTCCGGCCGACCGTAAATCTGCTCAGCTTGGCAATATCATGAATGTGCTTTACAAAGAAAAAACAAGGTATCTGGAAAGCAATCTGGAAGCTTTGTATAGCAGTGTTCGTGCAGTTGTTAAACAACGTGGACTATTGGTTTTCTTCACCAACTTTGAAAGTTTATCTGCCTTGGAGCGGCAGCTGCCTTACCTGCAGAGACTTTCGAAATATCATTTGTTACTGGTGGTATTTTTTGAAAACACTGAACTGAAAACCCTTAGTCATGCGCCCGCAAAAGATGTAGAAGGCATTTATCATAAAACCATCGCTGAAAAATTTATCTATGAGAAGAAGTTAATGGTGAAAGCCTTAAATAAACATGGCATTTTATCCATTTTGACATCGCCTCAAAATTTAACACTAAATGTAATCAACAGGTACCTGGCTTTGAAAGCGCAACAACGGATTTGATTGGGTGTTTGGTTGGTTAGTTGTTTGGTTGTTTGGTTGTTTGGTTTTTTTGGTGTTTGGTTTCTTGGGTGTTTGGTTTTTGGTTAAGTGTCGAATTGTTTAACTGGTTAATCGTTAATTAAAAACGGCCAATTGCCAACCGCCAATTGAAAACGGCAAATTGCAAACTACCAACTGTCAACTAAAAACTACTCCTCTTCCCTGAAATACACTTTATAAAAGTTCATCGATTTATCATCGTCGTAACCCTTTTCAATCATGTCTTTGTTGCCATGAATATAGATGTGGAAGTTTTTATCGAGTTTTAAAACACTTTTATAAGCTCTGGCCTGTTTTTTTACTGCCGATTCTGCAATTTCGAAATGATCAGCAATAGGGCTTTCAAATTCCTCTTCGTAGCTTTTCTTGTAATTTTTAAAAGATTCAATTCCCTCTGCATTACCAATTACTTCATTACCGAATTCTTCAATATCAAAGGTTTCCTTCTCTTTAAAATATTTCATTGAGCGGTTTAACAAATCAATTTTATCCGCTTTGCTAATTTCGTAATCGTCATCCAGTTTCTGCGTTACAAAGTTTTTGTAAACGCCTAAAACGTTATTGGTTTGGTTGTAGCTATCATTTCTAATCTTCAGTTTCAAAAACTCATCTTTCCAGTAAACGGCAGATTCATTGCTGCTTTTGGCCTGATCAAGCACCACTACTTTATAACCTTCTTCTTTATCGGTGTTAAAAATCAGGCAACCCTTATCCAGTTTGTTAATGCTAATGGCGTCCTGCTCGTAACTCATGTTAAACCCATCATCCTTCGGAAAAACTTTCAGGTAAGTATCTTTCGTTTCGGATTTAAAAATGCCGATCACATCTAATTGCTCTCCTTCAATTTGCACTTTTTCAAAATACGCTACATACAATTCTCCAGATTTTATCTTCGGATGATTGGCCACATCATATAAGTATTTTGCCAGTTGCTGCGAATCTTCGTGAAAAAGTTCATTGTTTTCAAAAATTTCATGCGCAAAATGATAAACCTCATTCAAATTCAGGTTATCATTCGGGTGGAAAAAACGATAGACCTCATTCACTTTTTCGAAAGGCTTAAGGAAATATTGCATCAATAAATTGCCCAAAACCTCATCATCAATATTTAATGGCGCATCAGATAATTTGTAATATTCCTCTACCAATTTATTTCCGGTATGGTGGATAGAAAGTTGCTTTAAGTTTGCCTCGAAAAATGAAATCATGGCGGCAAAAGTAATGAAATATTTAGCGATGTATAATTAAATCTGGCGATCTCAAAAAAATCAAAAATTGTAAACAATCGTTTAAAACCCTCTTGTACCAAACGACACTGTTACCGAGTTTTCTGCTTTAGTCCCGATGATAGGAGCGGGGGCTGACGTGGCAATCAGGCTTATAAATGCCAGAAGCTGCTGCTATGAAAAATGGGCCAAATTGCCTAACTTAACTAAAAATCCCTGGAAAATGAGAGTTGTGTTTATAATTATATGTTTGGTATGGAGTTTAAATGCTTACACACAAAAAGCCTTCGAATTTGAGTATTATTATGGCAAAACCAAAGATTTTGAAATCAAATTGTCGCTTGCCAATGGCTACATTTTGGGGAGTGAAATCATCAAAACCTACTTAAAAACCAACAAAAAAGTAAAGTATATCGTCAGCGCTGCTCCCGCAGGAAAATCGCAAAGTATTACGTTTTTCCCCGATCCCAGCGATAAGGCAACTGTGATAAGGAAAAGAGAATTTATTACACTCTATCACATCAGCGACGAATATGACGTACTGCCCGACAAAATTAACGCCGTTTGCGGGATTGACTTAAAAACCAATCGGCTAAAGCTTTACAAAGCCAAGGCTAAGGATTAGTTTTCAACTTATTTAGGAAATCTACAATTTTTTGATCGGCGTAGTTGGCAATTCCTTCATGCCTGAATGATAGTCGCCCTTGCTTATCAAAAATAACGGTAGTGGGTAATGAACCCGAAAAAATTTGCTCAGGAATACTGCTTGTTACCTTAAACACGGGCATTTCATATTTGCGATTGCGCATAAATTTTGTTGATTTTGGTAAATCGCCATCCGCATCGGCAAAAATGAAAACAATTTGCTGGTCATGTTGAAACTGCTTAAACAACTTATTGATGGAAGGCATTTCAGCCCGGCAAGGTGGGCACCAGGTGGCCCAAAAATTCAGGAAGATCACTTTACCTTTTAGGTCTCCTAAATCAACCTTTTTTCCGTTAATATCCTGAAACCTGATCCCGCCTAAATCCATTGCGGTTTTGATGGGTTGGTTAACAGCAGGTGAGTAAAGTCCAATTTCCATCAAACCTCTAATTAGCAAAGCTTTTGCATCAGGTACAAAAACAATAATCAAAAGAAAAGCAACGAAAAGGGCATTGAATATGTTTTTTCTGATAAATTTCATTCTGTCTTAATTTCTTCATTGCTTCGAGCCTCGCAATAACGATATGTTATCACTTCAATCCCAACCTAAATTTTCTGGCGGTATCTTGTGCAATATCATAACCTGCGTCAGCATGGCGGATTACGCCTAAAGCCGGGTCGTTATGTAAAACTCTTTTTAATCTCGCTTCGGCTTCAGCTGTTCCATCGGCAACAATTACCATACCGGCATGAATGGAATAGCCAATACCTACACCTCCTCCATGGTGCAATGATACCCAGCTTGCACCGCCGGCGGTATTCATCAATGCATTTAAAACAGGCCAGTCTGCCACTGCGTCTGAGCCATCGAGCATGGCTTCAGTTTCCCGGTTTGGTGAAGCTACCGAACCTGTATCCAAATGATCGCGTCCAATCACAATGGGCGCTTTAACCTTACCTTCAGCAACTAGTTTATTAAACGCTAGGCCTGCTTTTTCGCGTTCCCCCTGGCCAAGCCAGCAGATTCTGGCAGGCAAACCCTGAAAAGCGATTCGCTCCTGCGCCATTTTAATCCAACGGTGCAAGCTCTCGTTTTCGGGAAATAATTCCAGAATAAGCCTATCTGTTTCGAAAATATCCTGTGGGTCGCCACTTAAAGCAGCCCACCTGAATGGACCTTTGCCTTCGCAAAATAACGGACGGATGTAAGCCGGCACAAAACCAGGGAAATCAAAAGCGTTTTCTACGCCAACCTCTAAAGCTCTTCCTCGTAAATTATTACCGTAATCGAATGTAATGGAACCACGTTTTTGCAATTCAAGCATTTGTTTTACATGCTTTGCCATGGTGGCGTACGATTGCTTGATATATTCTTCGGCATTACTTTTTCTCAAATCTACTGCTTGTTGTACGGTCAATCCTTCAGGGAAATAACCAATTAACGGATCGTGGGCAGAAGTTTGATCAGTTAAGGTATCGGGAACAATATTTCGATCGATTAATCTTTTTAGTAACTCTACAGCATTGCAGACCACACCAATAGAAATTGCCTTGCCTTCATTTTTGTAAGCTACTGCTTTGTCTATTGCTTCATCAATGTCGTAACAGATTTCATCAATGTAGCGGGTTTCCAATCGTTTTTTGATGCGCCATTCTTCCACTTCTGCAGCCAGGCAAACGCCTTCATTCATGGTAATGGCTAAAGGTTGTGCACCACCCATGCCGCCTAAACCAGCAGTTACGTTTAATTTTCCTTTCAAACTTGACCCGAAATGTTTTTTTGCCAAGGCAGCATAGGTTTCATAGGTTCCCTGTACAATACCTTGTGAGCCAATATAAATCCATGAGCCAGCAGTCATCTGGCCATACATCATTAAGCCCTTGTCTTCTAATTCATCAAAATGTTTTTGTGTTGCCCATTTGGGTACCAACTGCGAATTTGAGATTAAAACCCTTGGTGCATCAGCATGAGTGGGTAAAACGGCAACCGGCTTTCCTGATTGGATTAGCAGAGTTTCATCATTTTCTAAATCTCTCAAAGCTTTTACAATCAAACTCAATGACTCTTTATTTCTAGCCGCTTTCCCTCGGCCGCCGTAAACAATTAAATCTTCCGGGCGTTCTGCCACTTCGGGATCAAGATTATTTAAAAGCATGCGTAATGCCGCTTCCTGAATCCATCCTTTGCAACTTAATTCGGCTCCGTTCGGGGTTTGTTTTTGGCTTAAGTTTAAACCATTGGTTAGATTTTGGCTCATAGATAAAAGCAATGTTACTTTCCAAAGATATAGAATTGAACAACATTTGCTACTTTTGACACATTGAAAAAGCATAGGCAAAACATCAGAAAATATTTATCGGCATTTATGCTGGTTGTGTTTGCTATTGCCTTAACTCCCTGGAGTGTGCTTCATCATCACCAGGAAATACCAATACCTAAAAAAGAAATTCATTGCCATCACGTTAGTCATGTACAATCACATGGCGATACCTGCTTAATCTGTAATGCAAGTTTTGAAAAAGACTATGTACAGGTTCATCACATTTACAGGATATTTCTTTCTGCCAAACTCATTAGTCCAAAGCAACCCATCTTAAAAAGTTCTTATGTCGAGCTTTTAAGTACTGGTTTGCGTGGCCCTCCAGTGGCTTAATTTTTTCAAACTTATTGTCCGTAAATCGGAAAACCAATTATTCATTTGTCAGATCTAAAACAAGGCTTGTTTACGCTTGTGTTTTGGCGTTCGACATCATTTCTATTTATCATAAATCATGAAAAAATTACAGCTTATTGGCTTAGTAATTCTATATACATTATTGAGCAGCACCGCTTTTGCATCTGCTTTGAAAGACATTAAAGGTAAGGTTACCGATGCCAGTACCAGCCAGACTTTGCCTGGCGCAAGCATTTACATCCCCGATTTAAAGGTATCTGCAGTAACCAATAACGACGGACAGTTTACCTTAAACAACCTCCCGGCAAAGGGAAGTTACCTGGTAGAAGTACATTACATCGGTTATAAAACGGCGACAAAAATAGTCAACTTTTCAAGTACAGTAACGCTTGAATTTGCCTTGCAGCCTACAGCCATTGAAACCAAAGAAATTGTAATTACCGGCAGTTTGATCAGCAGTACCAGCAAGCGAAACAGCGCTTCATCTGCAGTGGTTGGAAAAGATCAATTGTTGCAGCCCTCTACCAATTTGATTGATGCATTAACCAGGGTGCCTGGCGTTTCGCAAATTACAACAGGGCCATCCATTTCAAAACCAGTTATTCGCGGCCTGGGTTATAACCGTATTGTAACTTTAGATGATGGAATTAAACAACAGGGCCAACAATGGGGCGATGAACACGGGATAGAAATTGATCAGTTTAAATCAGATCGGATTGAGATTTTACGCGGTGCAGCTTCTTTAATGTATGGTTCTGATGCATTGGGTGGAGTCATTAATATTCTGGAGCCGAGCACCGCTCCCGAAGAGCAGGTAAAAGGTGAATTTATTACCAATTATGCTACCAACAACGGTTTAACCGCAAATTCATTAATGTTGAATGGAAATCAAAACGGTTTTGTATGGAGGGCTCGTGGTACCTATAAAAATGCTTACTCATTTAAAACACCTACAGGCTACTTTCCAAATTCGGGATTTAACGAAACCGATTTAAGTGGAATGGTTGGTTTGAATAAAAGCTGGGGTTATACTCATTTAAACGTTTCGAGTTTCCGTAACAATATTGGTTTTTACGAACCTGCTTTAGATGATAACGGAAATTTCCTTAAAGAAAGCGGTGAAGCATTTATTAAACAGGACTTCAAAAACCGTGAACTGGATTTTCCACGTCAGGATATTCGCCATTTCAAAATTGCCTTGAACAACAATTTTATTTTGGGCAACGGCAATTTAAAAGCTGATTTTGGTTACCAGCAGAACCAGCGCCGGGAGCTGGAAGAAAGTACAGAACCTGCTTTATTCTTCGATCTTAAAACTTACACTGCCGATTTGAAATATTATATTCATGAAACCAATGGCTGGCAACCTGTTTTTGGCTTAAGTGCCGATGCAGGTAACAGTGAAAATAAAGCAGATGATGAGTTTTTGATTCCAAATTACGATACCTACGGAATTGGTGTTTTTGCCTTTGCTAAAAAGAACTGGGAGAACAGTACGTTTAGCATAGGTGCCCGTTACGACTTTCGTAAAAACGATGGGAAACAACTTATTAAAGATGGCGAGGAGATTTTTGCTCCCTTCCAAAACAAGTTTTCAAATGTAAGTGGAGCACTCGGTTTCACCCATCAGTTTAATGAAGAATGGAACTTTAAAGCCAATGCAGGTTCTGCATTTCGTGCACCCAATCCGGCAGAATTGGCTTCAAATGGCGTACACGAAGGAACGTTCCGGTATGAAATTGGTAATTCGGGTTTGAGTCCGGAAAGGAGCTACCAGGTTGATGCTGCTTTGGAGTACGAAGGTAAAATGATAACTGCAAGTGCAAGCATCTACAACAACTATGTGCATAATTTTATTTACGCATCAAACAATGGAGAAATCATTAACGCTGAGGGCGACGACTATCCGGTTTACCGTTATGGCCAGGTAAATGCTAACCTTTACGGAGCTGAAGCTACGTTGACCATTCACCCGGTTCCATTTATTCACTTCGAAAATACTTTTGGATACGTTCATGCGCAAAATACTTCATTAAACAAACCCTTAGCATTTATTCCAGCCGGAACCTTGCGTAACGAATTGCGTTTCGAACCAAAAATTAAAGGTACGAACGATGCTTACCTATCCGTTGGAATAAATTCGGCCTTTAAGCAAACCCGTGTTGATGATGTTTTTGAAACACCAACCAGCGGATATACTTTGCTAAATGCTGGCATTGGCGCAACTTTTAACTTAGGTAAACAGCCGGTGAAGTTATCTGTTTCGGCAAACAATGTATTAAACCAGAAATATTATGATGCTTTAAGCAGATACAAACCTGGTCGTTTGGATTACGAAAATCCAAATTTTGGAATTTATAATGTTGGAAGAAACATCACCTTCGGTTTATATGTTCCCTTTACTCTTGTGAAATAACGAGGAAAATCCCCTATCTACAAAAAGCGTCCTGGAAATTATTTTCAGGACGCTTTTTGTTTAAATGGTAAATCTATTTCTTAAATGTTTCCCTCTTTGCCCTTACATACTGATTTGGCCATTCAGTTTCATCACCCAGTATTTGAGCAGCATGGGTAGGGAAATAGGCATCGCGTAACGATTCACGGGCAATGAAGATCAAATCTGCTTTATCTTCCTGCAAAATATCTTCGGCCTGTTGCGCATCAACGATTACGCCAACTGCTCCTGTGTAAATACCAATTTCATTTCTGATTTTATCGGCGAAAGGAACCTGATAATTCGGTCCGGCGGGAATAAATGCATCAGGCACATTTCCACCAGAAGAGGTATCAATCAAATCAACGCCTCGATCTTTTAAAACTGCCGCCAACTGAAGGGAGTCGTTCTCATTCCAGCCATCTGCAGTCCAGTCTGTTGCAGAAATACGAACAAAAATCGGTAAGTTTTCCGGCCAAACCGATTGAACGGCTTCCACAACATCGATTACCAAACGAATGCGGTTTTCGAAACTGCCACCATAAACATCGCTGCGGGTGTTGCTCAGCGGACTAAAAAACTCATGTAATAAATAACCATGAGCAGCATGTACTTCAATCACTTTGTAGCCCGCATCCAAAGCTCTTTTTGCCGCAGCTCTAAAGGCAAAAACAATATCTTGAATTTCTGATATACTTAATTCATGAGGTGCAACCTGTCCGTTTTTGAAGGGTATTGGCGATGGACCAACGGTTTGCCAGCTATTTTCGCCTTCGGTAAGCTGTTCTCCGCCATTCCATGGCAGGTCGCAACTTGCTTTTCGGCCAGCATGTGCCAACTGAATACCGGCAATGGCACCATTTTCATGAATAAAAGAAACGATCTGCTTCAGTTTTTCTACATGCTCATCTTTCCAGATGCCTAAATCGGCATGTGTAATTCTTCCTTCGGGAACTACTGCTGTAGCTTCCTGAATAATTAAAGCAGCACCACCAACAGCTCTGCTGCCTAAATGAACCAAATGCCAATCGTTGGCAAAGCCATCAACTGCTGAGTATTGGCACATTGGAGAAATAACAATTCTATTTTTTAAGGTTACATCCTTTATGGTAAAAGGAGAGAATAATTTTGACATGATTGAGTTATGTTTAACCGCAAAGGGCGCAAAGTTTTTCACAAAGGTAGCAAAGCATTAAGCCTTATTAACATTTGTTACTGTACATGCTCTTTGTGTTTATTATTAATTTAAAAACCTGCGTTTTGTAATTCCGTATTGATGAACTGAATTTCATCAGCAGTTAATTTCACATTGATCGCTTCGGCATTTTGGATGGCTTGTTTTTCATTTCTCGCCCCAACCAATGCAATCGTAATTCCTGGCCGTTCGATGGTCCAGCGTAAAACCAATTGAGATAAAGTTGCGTTTTTGTCTTCAGCCAAAGGCTTAAGTTTGGCTAAAAATGCATTGGTTTTCTGAATACTTTCTGGGGTGAAAAATTTATTTCCCTGGCGATGATCGCCTTCTTCAAATTTATAATCAGCAGTCATTTTACCAGTTAACAAACCTCTTTCCATCGGGCTATACGCCAATACCGCTTTGTGATGCTCAAGGCAAAATGGAACGGTTTCCTCTTCAACAGCCCGGTTAACCATGCTAAAGGGAATCTGATTGGAAATAATTTCTAAAGTTTGATCAGCTTCTTTCAATTGTGTTACATCATAATTGCAAACACCAGCATACCGCACTTTGCCTTGTTCAATCAATCGGCTAACTGCTTCGAAAGTTTCACTAATTGGCGTCGTCACATCCGGCCAGTGTATTTGATATAAATCGATATAATCGGTTCCTAACCGCTTCAAAGATTGTTCACACTCGTAAATTACACTTTCTTTCCCTGCATACTTATAAACGTCGATGTCTTTACCATCATTATTTTTGGTTTGCATGGCCAATTTACCTTTTTCTAAATCCCAGCGCATCCCAAATTTGGTTACCAGTTGAATTTTGTCTCTGGAAATTCCTTTTACGGCTTCACCAACAATTTCTTCGCTGTCTCCTTGTCCGTAAATAGGAGCAGTATCAATTGAAGTTACACCTAAATCGTAACCCGCCTGGATAGCTTTAATGGCATCGTTTCGATCTGTGCTGCCCCACATCCATCCACCTGCTGCCCAGGCGCCGAAAGTAATTGCCGAAAGTTCTAAATCAGCGTTTCCTATTTTTCTGTATTCCATATTATTTTCTAATGATTTTATCAACCGCATAGGTATTATGCGGTAAGTAAGCTAACAACACTGATAAAAATGCCACGTGAATTAATTGTGAAGGTAAAGCTTCCCAGTTTTCAATCATTGTTGTTCCAAAAATTAGGGCTAAAGAAACCAGGCCTGCAAGCAATAATCCTTGTCTGGTAAACAAGCCGATGATAATTAACAGTCCTGCAATAAATTCAGCAAATGGTAAAATATAGCTAAACGGAACAACTAAAAATTCTGGTAATAATGATTTGGAGAACTGGCCAACCATCCAATTACTAAAGCCCGCAAGTTTTGGCAACCGCACCAGGCCATGCCCGAAAAAACTTAAGCCAATTGCCAACCGACTAATTAAGTAAGCCCAGTTTTTGTCCATTATCTATCGTGTTTACACAAACATACAATCCAAATGTTAAGGATGTTTTAATGCAACGGATATTAAACTCAGATTTTACAAAGGCGTTATAAAAAATATTTTATGCCAAAAATTTGGAAGTAAATAAATAAAACATACTTTAGTGTATTATTTAACTAATACAGTAAACATGATTCAAATTAACAACCTTAATTTTGGTTACAGTAAGCATAAACCATTATTTAAAAATATGAGTCTGCAATTAAATGCCGGACACATATATGGTTTGCTTGGGAAAAACGGAGCGGGTAAATCCAGTTTGCTTAAAAACCTTGCAGGTTTGGTATATGCGCAAAGCGGAACACTAAATGTTTTGGGTTTCGATCCTAAAAAGCGTCAGCCGGCGTTGTTAGCACAAATTTGCTTTATCCCTGAAGAGTTTTATCTGCCTGCGGTTAAAATTGATGCATACATCAAAGCCAATGCGCCTTTTTATAGAAACTTTAATCACAACTATTTTGCTGAGTTATTAAAGGAATTTGATATCCCGGTTTCGCAAAAATTGGTTGATATGAGTTATGGCCAGAAGAAAAAGATCATTATTGCTTTTGGTTTGGCTACGCAGGCGAAGCTGATCATTATGGATGAACCGACAAATGGATTGGATATTCCTTCAAAGGCACAATTTAGGAAAATAATGGCTTCTGCCTTAACTGATGATTGTTGCATCATCATCTCCACGCACCAGGTTAGGGATTTAGATAATTTAATTGATACTGTGATAATGCTGGATGAAAATGATATCGCTTTAAAAGCATCCGTTGAGGAAATTACCGAAAAACTAACTTTTAAAAAAGTTAAGGAAATAGATGCAAGTATTATTTATGCAGAGCAATCACTTTCCGGCTATAATGCGGTAATGCCAAACTACCATCAGGAAGAGAGTAAACTGGATATAGAATTACTCTTCAATGCCATTTTAACTGAGAAAACAAAATTTAAACCTTTATTTGATTAAGCCATGAACAACACATTTAATATTAATCGATTTGGCTTATTGCTTAGAAGACAATGGCTGGATTTTGGGAAAGTTTATTTAGGAACGCTGGTTATATTGATTGGAATTTTGGTTGTGGCTTACTGGATGTTGATGCCTGATATCAAAAATATTTCACTTAACATTTGGAAGAGCCCGAATTTAGGTTTTCGATATTTATTATTTATTTTTTTTGGCTTTTTCTTTACCAGTATAATTGCCAGCAGTTACTTTAACAATCTTGGAAAAAAGGCAGATACGATAATAGAACTGATGATACCCGCATCTACCTTCGAAAAATTTGTTACTGGGGTTTTTTATGCTTCCATTGTAAGTGCTTGTAGTTTTCTGTTGATATTTTATTTAGTTGACGCTGCTTTTGTAGCTTATTTTAATGGCCAGATCAACCACATGATTACCCTTAATGCTGAACTAAAACCAGCACAGACTATGGTAGAAGAAGTTTTTCAAGATCCTAAAACGCTTAATTACTTTAAATATAACATGGTTTCGCCTTTTACTGTTACGGGCATTTTTTTGCTGGGATCTATTTATTTTAAACGCTATAACTATATAAAAACCGCTACTACCTTAATCCTATTTTTGGTTCTATGGGTAACCTCTACTATTTATACTATGAAATTGGTAACTGATGGAACGGTTTGGGTGGGTAATTCATATTGGCAGAATGAGCGTAATATCATGCAGATTTTTGGTATAGCTAGCCTGTTGATTACCATTGCTTTTTACATTACCGTATACATTCGATTAAAAGAGAAGGAGGTTTAAATGGATTTCAATAATAACAAAGCTATTTACTTACAAATAGCCGAATATGTGTGTGAGCACATTCTTTTGGGTAAATGGAAATTGAATGATAAAATTCCATCGGTGAGAGAACTTGCAGTGGAGATGGAGGTAAATCCAAATACGGTGATGCGTACTTACGAACTTTTGCAGAAGCAGGATATCATCAACAATAAGAGGGGCATTGGTTTTTTCCTGGCTGAGGATGCGATTACAAATGTAAATCTATATCGTAAATCTACTTTTATTGAAGATGAACTCCCTCAGTTGTTCAGAAATATCTATTTATTGGATATAAATTTCGATGAGCTAAAAGATCGCTATCAAACTTTTATTAAACAAAATTTTAACGCTTAGAACATGAAAACAAGTAATAAAATATTAATCTGCTTAGCTGTAGCGTTGCTTACCATTCCATTAACGATAATGGTTTTGGTTGCCAAAACAAGCAGAATAAGTGATCAACAATATAATCAAATCATTTTAGGCGAGGAAGATTTGGATAAAGAAGGAAGTCGTTTCGTTAAAAAATATGACACCAAAGCTTTTAATAAAATCTTTATCCAGGGAGCTGATTTTAAAGATGTAAAAATAAAAGTGTTTAAGAGTAACAAATTCGCAGTAAAAATCACAAAAGATTTAGCAGACCAATTGATTAGCCTGGAAAATGTGGATGGTCAAATTCAGATAAAATTACCATCATCTGAAGTTTATGCCCGGGGAACAATCATTGTCTTTTCTCCAGCTTTAACGCATATTAAAATCGATGACGTTAATCTCAGTCAGTTATTTGTGAAAGAAAGTGATAGCTTAACATTGGAGTTGGGTAAAAACGCAAGTTTTAGCATTACTGAAGGTACAAAAATTAAACACTTATCCATCACCAACAAAAATTTGCAGACCCTGAGTGAATATTGGGTCGATAATAATATTTACAGTTCAGGCATCACACAACTTGATGTTAAATTGAACCGGTCGACGTTAAATATTTATGATTCGGCGATCAGCACATTAGACTTAGATGTTAATACTACAAAGGTTAAAGTGAGCAATGAGCAAGGTAAAACGTTTGAACCCATAGAAAATTTGGTGCTTAAAACGACTGGAGAATGTGCCGTTAATTTCGAGAACATTAAAATTAACAACGCAAAAGGAGAGATCTCTAATTCAACTTCCATTCAGGTTCCAATCATTAACCTGAAACAGATGTTGCAGAAGTAAAATTTAAACAATATGAAAACATTAATAATCAGTAGCTTTCTCATCCTGGCTGTCTTTTTAACTAAAGCTCAAAATATATCTTCCAACCTAAAACAAGCGTTTAAAACTGATGATGTAAGCTTATTTAAACGAGCACTTCAGGAAGATAAAATCGTTGTAGATTCGTGTTTATTGCTCGAACAGAAGCCGTATTCTTTATTTGCAATCAGCATCAGAAGCAAGTCGATTAAGATTTTACAAGATTTAATTTCGATTAAAGCAGATGTAAATAAAATCTGTGATGATAAAAGTCCCTTGATGTATGCCGCTAAATATGGCGAATTAGAAGCTGCCAAGGCTTTAGTAAAAGCCGGTGCAAATATTGGATTGAAAAATCGGGAAGGAAAAACCGCTCTTGATTACGCCCGAAAATACGAGAAGAAAGAGTTGATCGACTATCTTTCGAAATAATGTTGCGTAGCTTCCATTTTGGAAGCTACGCTTTTAGTGCTGTTGAATATAAACAACAGATTTTTTAATGTCTTCTGCCAAAATACGGTCGGCGTTGTTGAAGCTTACGCTTTTCCGGTAGGCCGAAATAATTTGCTCAATTTTCGGAGACGATTTTAAAGGCTTTCGAAAGTCTAAGGCCTGGGCAGCAGTAAGCAGTTCGATCGCCAGAATATTTTCGAGGTTATTTACCACCCGCAAACATTTTGTTGCACCGTTTGCGCCCATGCTTACATGATCTTCCTGGCCATTGCTGCTTACAATGCTATCAACAGATGAAGGTGTGCACAATTGTTTATTTTCACTTACAATTGATGCTGCGGTATATTGTGCAATCATTAAACCTGAATTTAATCCTGCATCTTTAATTAAAAATGGCCGCAAATTTCTTTGACCTGAAATAAGTTGAAATACCCGCCTTTCGGAAATGGAACCTAATTCTGCCAAAGCGATGCACAAAAAATCCAGACTTAAAGCCAATGGTTGTCCATGGAAGTTGCCGGCAGAAATAATTCGGTCTTCATCAGGGAAAACATTAGGATTATCTGTTACGGAATTGATTTCGGTTTCAAATACCGTTCTTACATATGTTATGGCATCCTTGCTTGCGCCATGCACCTGTGGCACGCAACGAAACGAATATGGATCCTGAGTCTGTTTTCCGCTGCGGTCGATTATTTCACTACCATGCAAAAGATCTTTAATGTTTTTTGCGGTTTCCAGCTGCCCCTTATGCGGCCTGATTTGATGACTTAAATGATCAAATGGATCAACCCTGCAATCAAAAGCATCAATGGACATGGCAGCAAGCTGATCGGCCCAACGACTTAAATTTTCAGCCTTTAGCAGAATATGAATGCCATAAGCGCTCATAAACTGAGTGCCATTAATTAAAGCCAATCCTTCTTTAGATTGAAGGGATAAAGGTTGCCAGTTCAACTGTTCATAAAGTTTAGCAGTGTTAAGCCTTTGCCCTTTATAATTTATCTCGCCTTCGCCAATTAACGGAAGTGCCAGGTGTGCCAATGGAGCTAAATCGCCCGATGCACCTAGCGACCCTTGTGTGTAAACAACAGGCAAAATATCGTGGTTGTAAAAATCAACCAAGCGTTGTGCCGTAGCAAGTGCAATGGCAGAATAACCATAACTCAAAGACTGAATTTTTAAAAGCAACATTAACTTTACAATCTCTTGAGGCACTTCCGTTCCGGTACCGCAGGCATGAGAAAGCAATAAATTATGCTGTAATTTGGTTAAGTTTTCTTCCTCAATTTTTATATTTTGTAAATAGCCAAAACCGGTGTTTATTCCATAGATCGGCTCTTCATGGCGTTTTAGTTTGTCGTTTAGGTAATTTCTGCATTTTTGAATGCGCTCAACAGATTCTTGGCTTAAGGCAATTGGCTTGTTTTTCAGAATAATTTCTTTTAAAACATTTAATGTTAGCGGCTGTTCGCTAATATAAAAAACAGGCATATTTAAACTATTTGGTTGCCCAAAAGTATAAATAAGTATTAAATTAGGCCGATTCGCTTTTCATCATCGCACAAAATATTTTACTCATGAAGAAAATTTTTATTGTACTTGCACTTACCTTATTTATTTTAACATCATCAAGAGCGCAAAAAACAGATACACTTTCTATCACTTTAGAAAACGTGAAATATCCATACCCTGTGAAATTTTTACCACTGAGCACAGAAGGTCAAGATATAAAAATGGCTTATATGGATGTGGCGCCGACAATAGCAGCCAATGGTAAAACAGCGATTTTATTTCATGGAAAAAATTTTGGCGGTTACTATTGGGGCAATGTAATCAAGGCTTTAACAGCGATCGGTTATCGGGTAATTGTTCCCGATCAAATTGGTTTTGGAAAATCATCAAAACCTTTTATTCATTACAGTTTCCATCAGCTGGCGGCCTGGAACAAAAAGTTACTTGATACCCTGGGCATACAGAAAACTGTGGTGCTTGGCCACAGCATGGGCGGCATGTTGGCCACACGTTTTGCTTTACTTTACCCTAATACAACTGAGAAATTATTACTTGAAAACCCGATTGGATTAGAGGATTATAAAACGTTTGTGCCTTATGTAAATACGCAACAGCAGTATCAAACCGAATTAAAAACAACTGCAGAAAGCGTTCGAAAATATTATCAAAGCTCATACTTTACGTATTGGAAACCAGAATATGAGTATCTGGTCAATATTGCCGGAGGTGTTACATTTAGTGCAGATTATCCACGTTGGGCAAAGGTTGCCGCCATGACCTTTACCATGATTTACGAGCAGCCTGTGGTTTATGAATTCCAAAACCTGAAAGTGCCAACGGTTTTATTTATTGGAAAGGAAGATAAAACAATTGTTGGAAAAAGGCTCCTGACACCTGATCAGCAGGTTTTACATGGGCAATATCGGTTTTTAGGCAAGCAAACTGCAGCAAAAATTCCGGGCGCAAAAATTATAGAATTCGAAGCTTGCGGACATATTCCGCACATCGAAATACCTACAGAATTTTTGGTGGCACTTACGGGAAGTTTATAACGAGAGTTCTTTACCTACAATTTTGTTAATGCCTTGCAGCTCAAAATTAATTTTTTGTCCCATTGCCGTCATGGTACCATTCATTTCCATACGTAAATGACTTTTAAGGATTAAGCCACTTTTTAAATCGAGTTCGGCGTCGCCGTTGTTGGTTCCAGTTAAATCGGTTTGCATCTTGTTACCCATGGTTTCAAAATCGCCTTTAGAAGTTAGTGTTCCTGAAATATTCAGGTAAGCAATGCCATTTTTCACATCTTTAAGGGTGTATTTTGTAATCGTTTCGATGGGCATCGTCATTTGCATCTTGGTATCAACGGTCCAGCTGTCGCCAATTTTAACTGGTTTTTCCGGATAGACTTTTAGCGATGACTCCATGGTTTGTTTCATGCTTTCAGCATTAAACTGCTTGGCCAATGATGCCTTTATACTAATCATCACCGCAGAATCTTTCGACATTTTCGAAGCCATGCGGGTTAACATGGCATCAATTCCGGTTAATGATTTTATGGAGCCATCAGGTGCCATCACCATTCTGAAAGATGCGCCTTTTATCCCACGGAAAGGATTTTTTTTGGTTGTATCGGCATCATCCGAATCCATGGCCATCGTATTTCCCATGGCCGACGATTTCATAAAAATTCGATTGTACACTACATCAATATCCTTATCCAAATCGCTGCCATTTCTAATATCGAAGGTATAATCAGTTCCGATGGTTTGGGTGAGGTTTATTTTCTGGCCGGAAATTTCCTGATTGATAATTTGATCAGAAGCCATAGCAAAATTATATTTTTTCCCAATAGGTAAGTTTTGCTTTAATACATAGGGCTTTTGTGCAAATGCGCCAAATGAAAGGGATAAAAGAAAGAGAAGAAATATTTTGAATGTTTTCATTTGGGCAGATGGTTTTAAATTTTGGAGATTAAATATGACGATTATTTTTTTAGCCAGCAGGTTGCTGAGAAAATATCCTTGTTAACTGATGATACAAATCTGGATGTTTATCTTTTAATAAATCTGGTTTTTCAAAGAAATATTCAGAAACCACTGCAAAAAACTCAGCCTGGTTGGTAATGGCGTACGGATTAATATCCGATTTATTATCTTCAATTTTCTGCATTTCCTCATGCATCATTTTTATCCATGGCAAAGTATATTCGTGAGCCATCAAGTTTTCCGGAACACCATCGGTAGCGCCATCAGATTTATCTAAAAGATGCACAAATTCGTGTATTGCTGTATTTTCTTTTCCAGCACTTTTAGAAAACCCGTGTCGCAGGGCCGAACGAGATAAAATCATTTGTCCGTTCATGTAACCACTTCCCACCATGCCCATAATTTGCCTTTCCCCACCCTCAAACTGAAAATCCTGGTCAAAGGTATCAGGATATAATAACACTGTACTTAGGTTTTTATATTGCCAGTCTGTGAAACCGAAAATTGGAATCACTGCACTCGAAGCAATCAGAAGCTCATCTAAGGTGGTCATCTCCAATCCCACAGGTTCGATTTTAACGGTAGCAAAAAATGTGGCTACTTTCTCTTCAAACCTTAATTTATCTGTCGAATCTAAATTGTGGTAATACGCTACGTAATCATCCAGAATCTTTTTATCGGTATCAGTTAAAGGATCAATTTTTGGCTTCTTTTTTTTGAGGATTAGATAAAGCGCAATTAAAAATATAGGGATAAGATACGCAAAGGGCAGTGAATTCATATTTGGTTTATTGATGTGGTATTGAGTTGGGTTTTTGCGGAAAAGAGGAGACCGGGAAGGATGAATTGGCTTTGAGTGGAAGCGATAGTCACAATCAAAGCCAGTTCAAGCCGATTTAACTTTCCAGAATTTCCAACTGGGTAATGATATCTTCTCTGGTAACTGGGTAAGGTTTTACATGGGTTAACGCCAGGTATGCTGCATCAAATAATGGCAAATAACTCCCCAGTTCCGAGGGAATGACTTCTTTTGTTTTATTTCCTTCAGCATCGATTGTAGTTAGTATGCCTTCATTTCCCTTCAACTCAACGCCGTAGCCTTCATCGTTAAGTTTCATGCCGGCAAGCAATTGTTCTTCCTGAATATCGGCTCTTTGTTTAATGAAACTTCCATTAACGCCATGTAGAACAAAGGCTGCCTGCGGATTAACAACCAACATACTGGAAGTAACAAACACAAAAACACTATCAGGATAAGTGAGCTGGATGCTGAAGTAATCATCAACAGCTGTACCTGCTCTGTTTTTACCCAAAATTTTATGATAATTTAACGGTTTGCCGAAAAGGCTGATCACCTGGTCTAAGAGGTGAGGACCTAAATCGTAAATCAAGCCGCTTGCCTCAATGGCTTGTTCTTTAAATGCTTTCGGGCCAATAACATTCCTGTAGCGATCGTAACGCAAATGCATTTCATTCAGCTTTCCAAGCTTGCCACTTGCCAGAACTTTTTTAACTGATGTAAAGTCGCTGTCCCAACGGCGGTTTTGATAAAATATGATCTGTTTATTCACCTCATCGGCCAGGTTAAATAACTCTTTAGCCTGAGCAGACGTAGCTGTAAAGGGTTTTTCAACTAGAATATTTTTTCCTTTTAACAGTGCTGCTTTCGAGTGCTCGTAATGAAGGTTGTTGGGTGTATTTACTACCACTAACTCAATTTCTTCATCGTTTAAAAGTTCATCTACACTATTATAACTTATAATTTGAGGATAATCGTTTACAGCATTTTTTTTGCTACGCTCAACAACCGCTTTTAGCGAAAATCCTTCGTGGGTATCTAAAAACGGGGCATGAAATACCTTTCCCGACATGCCGTATGCCAATAAGCCCGCTGTAATAGTTTTTTTTGAATCTGTACTCATAAAGATAAATGTAGCCAAAAATACTTTTTGGCGGGCTATCGAAAACGTTGAATGATAAAAGTTTTACTTTTTAAAGTCAAAGTTTCGGCTTTCTGGTTTCATCTTTTAGCTTCGTTCTTTTTAACCTTATCTTTGCAGCATGAAACCATCAGAGATTAATGCCAAGTGGAAAGTTTTACAAGAGCGAATTGCTCAGGAGTTTGATTCTGATTTTCCAGACTTGAAAGTGATGCTGTTTTTAATTGGTGTGCAGGAGCTAGGGAAAGGTCCGAAGAAATATAGCAAAAGACAAAAGGAAGAGCTGATGCATATTGCAACTTGTCGTTTGCTCAGTGAGATGGATTTTTATGAGTTGGAAGGCGTAGATCAGGATGGCTGGCCGCATTGGAAACTCGTTAAAGCAATTCCACCTTATACCATGCTTGAGCAAGAAATGCTAATGAAATCTTTAGTGGTAAGTTATTTTGAAGATATCTATTCCTGATAATCGATTGTTGATGTAAAAGATACAATCAGTTTAAAAAAAGCATAAAAAAACCTCCAAATTCATTTGGAGGTTTTTTTATGCTTTAGTCATCCTTTACTTCTCCGATATTACCAGAGGGCTCAAGGCAGACCGTTAATATTATTTTGTAGCGTACATTACTTCTTTAACCGCTTTAACTACTTTTTCAGCATTTGGTAAGCTGGCAGCAATTAAAGTTGGTGAATATGGAAGCGGAACATCAGCACAAGTGATACGTAAAACCGGCGCATCTAAATAATCGAAAGCTCTTTTTTGAACCATGAAAGCAATTTCACCAGAAAGTGATGCCAGTGGCCAGGCTTCTTCTACAACCACTAAACGGTTCGTTTTCTTAACAGATTCGATAATGGTATCGTAATCAATAGGACGAACAGTACGTAAGTCGATCACCTCAACATTGATTCCTTCTTTAGTTAATTCTTCAACAGCTGGATTTACCACACGGGTTAACATTTTACCGAAAGTTACAATGGTTACATCAGTACCTTGTTTGGTTACGTTTGCTTTACCAAATTCGATGTAATACTCTTCAGCAGGAACATCACCTTTATCACCATACATTACTTCAGATTCCATGAAAATAACCGGATCTGGATCAATGATAGCTTGTTTTAATAAACCTTTAGCATCGTAAGGGGTTGATGGAACCACCACTTTTAAACCTGGAGTGTTTGCAAACCAGTTTTCGAAGTTTTGAGAGTGCTGTGCACCTAATTGACCAGCGTTACCTGTTGGGCCGCGGAAAACCATAGGGCATGAAAACTGACCACCACTCATTGATAAAATTTTAGCGGCACCGTTAATAATTTGATCGATGGCTACTAATGAGAAGTTAAACGTCATGAACTCCACAATTGGAATAAGGCCTGCAGTTGCAGCACCAGTTGCAATACCAGCGAAACCTAGTTCGGCAATCGGGGTATCGATAATACGTTTCGCACCAAATTCATCAAGCATGCCCTGACTTACTTTGTACGCTCCATTATATTCTGCTACTTCTTCACCTAATAAAAAAACGCGGTCATCTTTACGCATTTCTTCGCTCATGGCTTCGCGTAGTGCTTCTCTAAATTGGATTTCTCTCATTGTAAATTTTAATAACGGTGGCAAATATAATTATTAAAAGCATTGAAACCAAAGGCAATAATGCGTGTATTTTGTAATAATTATGGTTGATTGAGGGCAGGTTTTTAGTGCATGACCAACAATAACTTCCGACTTTATTTAATATTCGAAAATTATATTGCGGATATCATGTAATCACCTCGTAATTGTATTAAAGTTTATAGTTTTTCCGAAATATCTTCGCCAAAATGGATAATATTTCCATTGTTATCCAATATTGAAAACTGCCTCATTTCCCAGGGCATATCTTTTATTGCGCCTTCGGGATGGATGACCTGATGAACTTTGTATTCTGCATAAAGCTGATCAACTTCGGTGACATTAATGTAGCAGCCTGTATTTTTAGGATAGTCTGGATTATCGGTCGACCAGAAATGTAAATTGATGCCGTCTCTACTAAAAATTAAATAACCATCCCATTCAGAATGAAAAGTGAAACCTAATTTTTCGGTATAAAATTTAATGGTTTCCTCGGTATTAAGTGATGCTAGAATTGGTACTGCGGCTTTGAACATATTTTTTAATGATTAGGATTAATCAACCCATAAATTTCGCTATCCAGAAATTGCCCCCTGAAATAATAATCTTGTTTAAAGTGTGCCTCTTTAATAAAACCATGTTTGATAAGCATCTGCCTTGATGCATTATTTTCTATGTTAATATTCGCTTTGATGGTGTGTAAATTCATGTCTTCAAACCCAAAATTTATTGTCCGTTTGACTGCTTCGGAAATGATTCCTTTTCGCCAGTAATCGGGATGGAGCATGTAACCAATTTCTGCCCGATGATTTGCATAATCTGTTCGCCAGTAACCGATGGAGCCAATCATTTCATTTGGATTTTCTTTTAGGGCAATTACCCAGGCTAAATTATCGCCATTTTCAAAGCCTTCGTTAAAAGTGGTGATAAAGGTTTTAATTTCCATTAAATCTCTCGGTCTTTCGCGGTCAATATATTTCATCACCGTTTCGTTGGTGCGCATGGCAAACAGCGTTTCGGCATCAGCAAGCACATGCTCACGAAGGATTAATCTTTCGGTTTCTAAAATTGGAAATTTGGTAAAGTTGAGGATAAGCATTTTTTATTCATTTCTTATTTCAAATTTATACTTATCTGCGAATTCTTCTAGTTCCATTACAAATGATTTTTTTTCGTGATGTGCCTCTTGATTTTTGATATAGTTTGTCACGGTTTCTAATTGAGATTCACCTACGGAAACCGCAAAATAATCATCTTGCCAAATAAATGGTTCATCGGTTAATCTGTTTTTATTAATCCAATGTGCAGATTCGCCTTTAATGAGTTGTGCAATTTTAGCAATGTTTTGTTCTTTTCCTAATGATATTAAACAATGCAAGTGTTCTGTATAACCATTTATAGCTTTTAGAAAAATAGATTTTTCTCGACAATTTTGGATAATGTGATTTTGAAGTTTATAACGGATGTTCTTTGTTAAATAGGGATGTCGGTTTTTTGTTGAGAACACCAGGTGCACCCAAATTTTCACATACGACATAATTAATATTTTGGCTAAAGCCAATATAAGAATAATTTTTGTCCGTTGGTTGAAACCAACGGCAAAGAAATGGATTGTGCCTACAGCGATGTGCTCAATTCAATTAGCTAATTTTGATTGAAGAGGAATCATCATGCAAAGGGCGTATTGATATTCCTTCATTGCCGTTGGTTTCAACCAACGGATGCAAGTAAGAAAACTAGGCTTCAGCCGAGTCTATTTCCTTTAGCTTTTTTCAAATAGGTTTATAAATTCGCTTAAAGATTGCTTCCCCGAAATATCGGGGCAGGCTATACCTCGCAATAATGATAAGCTAATAATTCGCTTTAGGCTTGCCTTTGGTTGAAACCAACGGCAAAGAAATGGATTGTGCCTATAGCGATGTGCTCAATTCAATTAGCTAATTTTGATTGAAGAGGAATCATCATGCAAAGGGCGTATTGATATTCCTTCATTGCCGTTGGTTTCAACCAACGGATGCAAGTAAGAAAACTAGGCTTCAGCCGAATCTATTTGTACTCACTTCATTCTTAATATTCTTTGCGATTTTCTGCTCGCAATTGCTGTTAGAGAATGTTTTTTACCACTTTTAGGCTATTAGCTTTGTGCGCTCGGTGTATTTCTTTGTGTGCTCTGTGGTTAACCTTTCGTAAAGCTTAGCGTTCTTTGCGTATTTCCTTACCTTCCTTTGCGGTTAAATAACCCTACTTCCCAAACAGCGTTTTATAAATAGAATATTTGTAGTTATCAGGAATCTCGCTGGCTTTAAAATAAGGCGCACCAAATAATTCAGCTAGCTTTTCTCTTAATCGAGCTAAAAACAAAGGTTTAATTTCTTCTAAAAAGTCGCCACGTAAAACCTGACGGTTAGATTTAAACCAAACACCTCCATATATCGGGTCGTTCATGGTTTTTACAATATACAAATTTGGTTCAACACAGGTTTTATTAGCCGATTGCTCATAAGCATAAGTATAAAGCAAGGTTTGAATCAGCGCTTTATTAATATGTTTTCCATCCGAGTTGAAAAGTTCATCAACATCCTTAAAAGCCAGTTTATCACTTCCGGTTTTATAATCTACAATTTTTGTAACGCCGTCTTTTACATCCACTCGATCAATATATCCGAAAATTTTAACACTTTCTTCCCTCCCATTCAAAGGGAAACTGATTTCAGCTTCTACTTTATGTTCTAAACTTATAATTGTAAATGGCGTTTGCGTAATGTCTTGATTTAGAATGATATTTACATAAGCATCAACAATGGCAAGAATCACTTTCTGCATACCTTTATATTCCATCACCAGATCAGGATGATTAAACATTACCGCATTGAAAGCTTTTTGAATTAATTGAGGTACTAATTTCTTCCTTTCTTTAATTCTCTCTGCAGTAATTTCTGCGCTTTGTAAATCCTGATAGAAGTATTCCATCACCTTGTGTAAAATCGAACCAATTTCGTTCGCTTCTACAACGGCACTAATTTCTTTAGGTTCTTTAATACCGGCGATGTAGTTAAAGAAAAAATCAATAGGGTTGGAGATGTACTGTGTTAAAGCCGAAGGCGAAAGGATTTTCTTCTTGTCGAGATATTTTTGCAGGGTTTCCTGAATAAATGCATTACCCGTTTTCTCAATATGCACTTCTTTAAATTCCTCTGTTTTTACTTCGAGATTTAATTCATTATAAGTGAAATTGAAACCACTTTCATACTCCAGTTGCTTTAAAATTCTGCTGGCTTCGCCTGATGTTGATTCATCCGTTAGGCTATTGTAAACAAAGTTGATGTTTTTTGCCCTTTGCATCAGCCGGTAAACCATGTAAGATGAAATGGCATCTAAGTTTTCCAAAACCGGCAAGCCATAAACCCGGCGGATAGAATCGGGAATGAAACTGTTCCCGATGGATGATTTCGGGATAATACCTTCATTGAAGCCCAAAATAACCACTTTATCAAAGTTTAAATTCCGGGTTTCGAGTAAACCCATTACCTGAATGCCATTTAGCGGGTCGCCCGATAATGGTACCGCGATGGCTTGTAGCGACTTCTGAACCAAATAAATAACAAATGGAATTTCTTCTTTGCTGATGTGATTGCTGAAGGTATCATGTAATCGATTCAACTCCTGAATGGTTTTTACGAATAGTTCTGCATCGATTTTTTTAAGCGTTTTTGCATTCGATAACCGGGTTAAAACGAAGTCCAAAACCTCCAATAAATTGGTCACCACAAACTGTGGGTTTTCAATTTTCTTATAGAAAACCTCAAATAAACCGCTTTGTCTGAGCAAACGTTTATGTTCAATTTCAACCTGATTTTCGGCTAACAAAGCAGTCAGAATCTTATCACGCATTTTTTGCGTTAAGCCTGTTAATGGATGGGTTAAAAATGCCTCAACGTTTTTGTAAGTCACGCTGTCGCCTTGCAGAATTTCCAGCTGACTGGTCAACCACAAATCTACCAAACCAAAAATACTGGAGGTTGACAAGGCAAAACCCATAGTAACATTTAGGTCGATTGCTGAACCCTTATAACTTGTAGGAATGGTTTGTAAAGTAGGAATGAGCAGACTTTCATCAGCCAAAACTACTACTGTTTTGCCAACAGCTTCTGCATTGGTATAATCTTCTTCCAAGATATTATTGAGGATTTTCGCCTGAGCCGATTGGCCCTGAACTTTGAAGACATTTACATCATGTTGCTGCGTTTTCATCGAACTTGCTTGTGCTGCAAATTCATTTTTCAAGCCGAGCAGATTTAAGTTTTTTCTCAAGAACAAACCTGCCTCCTGTGAAACATCATCTAAATAATAGCTGTCTGCATCAAAATAAAACAATGCTTTTTCAGATTCCTGTAACTGTGTGAAAATTTTGGCTTCGGCACTGCTCAAGGCATTGAAACCAACGAAGATGATTTTGCCTTTATCAAAATTTGAAATAAATTCCTGGTGACTGGTAATGTCATCGGCCAAATGGCGATAAACTGAACCATTGGTTAAATAACCTTGTTCTTTCAGTGTAGCATGAAATTTATGGTAAAGTTTAGGCATCCTTCGCCACATTTTGATAAAAAGCTCCTGTTGCTTTTTGTGCTTTCCTTCTGAGTAGGATGTCCAGAATTGAGAGAGAAACTGGTATTGCTCCGGACTTAAATAATCGAAATCCTGGTTGATGACAGAAATATCTTCAAGATCGCGGTATAGTTTTTCCGCATCAACTAAATCTGCATCAATCTGGTTAAAATCGCTTAAAATAATTTTTGCTAGCGGAAAAAACTTATGACTGGAAATGGTTTCCAGTTTTTCTTCGGCCAATAGCTGATTATATATTCGATGTAAGGTGAAAAACTGCAAATAAAAATCGGCAATTTTATAACTGGTTGAGCAGGCAAAAAACTCCTGTATGGTAAAAAATGAAGGGCTAAAAAACGGCTTTCCAATAATATCGGCAAAGTGTTTTTGCAAATACGCGGCTGGTCTTTTATTATTAAAAACAATTGCACAGTTTTCCAGCTGGTTTCCAAATCTGGTCACTAAATCTTCTGCAACTTCTTGTAAAAATGGTTTCATTCAATAAAATTTTATTTGCGCTTAATCGGTTCTCAACCTATAATTTTTACCTCCAAAATTTGAAAGGTTATAGTTTAAGCCTAAAGATACTACACGTTTTACCTGGTTATTTCTACTTTCTATAATTGAGTTTCCAACAACGCTTTGCGATATATTATTTCCTTCATTGAGTAAATCGCTAACATTTAAACTACAATTTAGCGACTTGCTTTTAAGAAACGATTTGCCAATCCCCAAATTAATTAGCAAAGGATTTACGTTAGTTAAATTATAGCCTTTATTAATTCGCTTATTGGCACTAAAGTCAAGATTGTAACTTTTTAAAAAAGTTAAGTTACCTGATGAACCAAAGTTAAGCGATTGTGTTCGTGTATTTAAATTTGGTGATGCATTACTGCTATTATTGTTGTTTTTGGCATTATTATAACTGCTGTTGAAGTTTAACCGAAAAGTTTTCAACCTTAGAGAAGCTGATATACGACCATTGAAACTTTTCGTGGTAAAAAATGATTGACCAGTATTAAAAAATAAATTGGTTGGCGTTTGGATACCTGGGAATTGTCCGAAACCATTGTCGTTATTTGTAGTGAAATTATAACCTATGCCAACATTGGTATTAAATTTTTTAGTATTAAAAGAGGCAGATATATTTTGTGAAAAATTAATCCCGGTATTGAAACTTTTTTCGTTATCTACAATTGCAGTTTTTCTCGAATTTCCTCCAGATCCGCTAATGGAAAGCGAATATTTCCTTTCTGAAAATGGAATATTTAAATTATAATTTAGGCTTGTATTATAATTTCCATTTACGTTTTCAAACCGAGTTTCTTGTTTAAAGGCACCGAGCGTATCTGGAATAATGATAATATTATTTACAATTTCATTGCTGGTGCTGCTAAATGCAAAACCCGTTTGTATGGAAATATTGCTCTTTTTTCCAAAATAATTGTAGCTGGCTGAAATAGAATGGCTGAATGAAGATTTTAGATTTGGATTACCAACCACAATATTTTGCAAATTTTGTGTGTTTTTAACCGGTTGTAGTTGAAAAATTGATGGATTGTTATTTTGTCCGCTGTAATTTATGCCTAATGATTTTGATGAATTTATGGTTCTACTGTAGTTTAAGGACGGCGATAAATTAATGTAATTATTCTGAAAAGTGCTATTTAGTTCTGGATAGAAATTCTTGATTTGGTTAGGTTGAATGTTTACTCCGGCGTTTAGTCTGTCTTTTTTACTCGATTGATAATAACCCAAATTTAAGGTTTGGTTAACTGATGTATTTTGAGTGAAAACACTTAACGAATCTACTTTTGCACTTACGAGTGTAAGCGGATTGAGCACAAAGGTTTGCAAATCGCTTTCCGTTATATTTACAGATCCACGATAAGCAAGGGTTAAGCTTTTCATGCTTATGGTATCTCGTTTCAAGAAAAAACTATAATTTAAACCCAGGTTTAATTGTTTATTATTTCCATCTGTATTTACTGTTCTGTTTAAAAGTGAGTCTTTTTCTAAAACACCGCTTGCACTATAGTATAATGTATTTGTTAATATATTTCTGTCAGAACTATTGGTAGCGTTGTAAAATGAAAAATTTCCTGATAAGCTATTTTTCTTAAGCTTTTTAGAGAAATCAAGATGAGCCCTGACAGATGGAGACCTGTTGCTATTATCAGAATTGTTTTTGAAATCTTGTCTGCTAAAACCAGTTTGTGAATTAAAAGAGTTCGATTGCGATTTGGAATGGTTATAATTAACATTTAACCCGCCTGTTAAATATATTTTCTTACTTGTTTGGTTGATATATAAATTGATGGATTGTCCGCCATTGGCCGAACTACTTGCATTTTCAAGTCGACTGTTTAATTTACCCAGTGTATTTACGGTCTCTACAAGCTGGATGCTTTCAGAATCATTATTGCTTCCATTATAGTTATAATTCACTTGTAAATTGGTGTTTTTGCCAACTTTGTTGTTGTATGATAAGCCAGCACTTCTATTTTCTGATGTACCGGCCCCGTTGTTTGCAATGCCATAATCCAAACTTCCGCTAGATTGCTTTGTGCCGTTCCATAAACTCACATTTCCACTGCCGCCAATTTGTTTGTTTGTTCCAGCCCTTGTAGATAAACCACCAAATTTCCCCTTATCCATACCCGGCTTGGTTACGATGTTGAGCATTTTATTCGACTCACCTGCTTTTATTCCAGTAAAATTTGCCTGGTCTCCATAATCGTCAATCACTTGTATTTTAGCAACAATTTCTGCCGGAAGTTTATTGATAAAGTCTTTAACATCGCTGGTAAAAAAATCACGACCATTAACCCTCAGTTTAGTCATGCTTTTACCCATTGCAGTAACATTTTCATTTTCATCTATCTCTACTCCCGGAAGCTGCCTGAGTAAATCCGTAACCCGATCTTCTTCCTGAACATGAAATGCAGCGGCATCATATTCCACCGTATCCTGTTTATATTTGATCGCTATCGGTTTGCCCCGAATTACAACATCTGGTAAGTTTATTTCGCCGGTTTTTAATGTAATTGTGCCCAGGTCAATCTCTTGCATATCAGGCTTTATCGTGTAATTAGCCACGTATGTTCTAAAGCCCATGCTGCCAATTCTAACTGTAATTTGTTTGCCGCTAACCTTTGCAAAAGAAAAATATCCCTTTGCATCAGAAGTAGTTAAAATCGAATCTTTATCGCTAATTAATTTAATGGTAATGTTTTCCAATGCTTTTTGAGTAGAATCTACCACATGACCATTCACCTTACACGCATTTTGTGCGTAAAGACTTTTGCCAAAGAGCAGGAAAAATATAGAGAGCGTTAGGTATAAGATTTTCACGGAGCGTTTAATATTGGGTATGATTTAGGTTTATGATGGAATAAATTTCCATTTTCCATAAGCAGTGACCACTTAATGTCCCGAAGCTAAAAAACAATTTGCAACTCTTTGTTAACTGCATAAAATAAATAAGCATGAATATTTTCATAACCCATTTCTGTTAACAAATCTTTGTATTTCAATACTTGAGCAGCGTGTTTTTCACTTTTTTCCAGGGTGAATTTATAATCCAGAATAATGACTTCATTGGCATTAATCAACACCCTGTCTGGACGATGAAGTTTGCCATTAGCATCAATAATATTCTTCTCTACAATACTTTCTGTTGCTTTATTCAAAATTTCTTTTAGTCCCTCATGATTTAAAACTTCCAGCGCCGAATCAATGAGTTTTTGCTTTTCTTCATCCTTAATCACTCCCTGTAAAACGAGGTTGTTGGTGTAGTCTTCTACTCCTTTTTCGGTAGTTGCACTGGCCAGAATATCATGAAGCAAAGAACCTTTTCTTCCAGATTTCTCGATGTTAACCAAATGTTTTAAATGCTTCTCTTCGGATGGAATATAAAGTTCAGATAATCGGGAGGTTGTTGGATAACTTTTTAAATCAATGAAATTTAAGCCCACAGGTTTGGTCTCAATAGATACATAATCTACAATTTCATAAACACCATTTTCATCAAACTCGTTTTCAAAAGTGAGATTAATCACATCACCCATATTAGATAAACTCATCTCTTTATTTCCCTTTGGTTCTGCTTTGCCCATGGTAGCGATGTAAAGAAAATCTTTAGAACGCGTTGTGGCTACATAAAGCATATTTAATGCATCCATGTTGTTGTAAAGCAATTCTTCATAATACGCTTTCGCGATGGATGAATCGGCTAAATCCTTATTGTATTTTAATGGAATGCCGCGAAGTTCTTTGTAAACGGTATCTTCTGATGAAACCCAGAAAGTTGAGTTTGTTTTGCCTTTCACTTCCCAATTGCAGAAAGGAACAAAAACAGCCCTAAAAGCCAAACCTTTTGATTTATGGATGGTGATAATCTGTATCGCATCTGCACCTTCCGGAGACGGAAGCGACTTTTTAACGCCATCTTCATCCCACCAGGTTAGAAATGAAATAATGCCTTTTTCGCCCAGTTTCCCAGCATTTGCTGTTAAATCTCTAAAAGCCAATAAGTAGGGAAGGTGTTGGGTAAAATTTTTTAAATCGTAAGCCTCGAGCAAAATTTCTACTAATTCTGGTAGTGGTAGTTGTAACCACGATTGCCAGTTTTCGCAAAGCGATTTTGGTAAAACATTCGTTAACGTGCTTAATGAAACGTTGTTTAAGTTTAGGTAATGGTTTGCGTTGGCCTCCTTTTCCTGTAGCGAATGGTAGAGCGCAATGCAATTGGCCTTGTATAATGCGGTTTGCGAATCCAAACCAATCAATGCTTTTAATGTATTGATGATGAGCTGAACCGCCGAGTTATTCGAAATTAACAACGCATCTCCAGACAATACAGGCAGTTTTTGCTCCATCAGTTTCTGAACTGTGAGCATGGCTTCACTATTCGAACGCACCAAAATGGCGATGTCTTTCAAGGCATAGTTCTGCTCGTTTTTTAAATGAAAAATTTCCTCAATTACATCGTTTAAAGCAATGTCGCGATAAACGGTTTCCGAAAAACGAGCTTCATCTGGCGCATGGTCTTTACCGAATTTTTTAATTTTTATCGTTCCGCCTTTACCGGTATTGGTGGCGAAATTTTGTTTAGAGCCTGCGTAAATATCAGTGATGATCGAATGGTAGTGATTAGCCTTCCACCAGTCTGAAATACTTTCAGGCTTAGTTTCTAAATTCTGATTTAACTCATTTTGCAGGGTAATGGGAATAGAGCGATAGAGGAAATTATTAAAAGAGATGATGTTCTCCGTGCTGCGATAATTTTCTTCCAGGCTATCTTCAATTACATTGTGCGCACCAACATCGGTTCTGGCATGTTTGTGTAAGATGTTCCAGTCGCCATTTCGCCAGCGATAAATGGATTGTTTGGTATCGCCAACAATTAAATGGTCGGTCAAATCTAAACTTGGGGTTGCAATGGCATTGGTTAAAAGCGATTTAAAACTTCCCCACTGACTGGTCGACGTATCCTGAAATTCATCGAATAGGAAGTTGCGGTATCGGTTACCAACTTTCTCCCAAATGAAGGAAGGATTATCGCCTGCATCTTCAGTAATTCCAGAGATTAATTTTTGCGCATCGCTGATTAAAAGATTATCATTCTCTGCCCGATATTCTTTTAACAAAACCGCAATTTCCTGCATTAACCGCAAATAATAAAGGTTTTTGTTAAAAGCGATGGCAAGCTGATAATTGGGTAAATGCGATTGATAATGCGTTTTAATCTTCCGTAGAATCGGATTAATCGTATCATAGGCTTCAGCTACGCCAGCATTTTTCTGAAACCATTCTTCAGGTTCATCAATGATATTGAAAATCGAATCTATTTTCGAAAAATCGCCGCGGGCAATAACAATTAATTTAGTAAGCGGACTTCTGGATTTTCCTTTCAGATGGTCGGTTTCTACACCTAAAACTTCAAGTGCCTCATGCGCATCTTTAGCCAGCTGGATAATTTCACTTTCGAAATTTTTGATTTCATCCTTGGTAACGCTGATGTATTTTTTGAAAAGTTCATCAATGTTTTCGAGCCCTAACTCTTCCACAGCCGATTCGAAAATCTGAAAACGTTCAGAGAAAATTTCTCCAATCAGATTGTACAATTCAATTTTATAATTCCAGCTTTTATTATCACTGATGCGTTCAATCGCTAAATCGATAATCCACTGTAAAAGCTGTTTATTATCGTTTAAGGCTTCATCGAGTTTATTTACCAAATCATCTTTCACCTTATCATAATTCATTTCTAAATTATAATCGGCGTTTAAACCTAATTCAAATGCAAAACCACGAATTACTTTTTGCACAAAACCGTCAATGGTACTCACCGAAAAGCGACTATAGTCGTGGAGGATTTTTCGATAAATTTTATCTGCTTTTTGTTTTAAGCTTTCAGCTTCGAGTGCCGGGTAAGCCTTTAAAATCAGTTTACGGTAATCTTCAATTTTACTCGAAGGATTTCCCTGAGCTAAACCAACCAAAACCTCTAAAATTCTGGATTTCATTTCTTCAGTAGCCTTGTTGGTAAAGGTTACGGCTAAAATTTCTCGGTATTTATTTTCACCAGAAAAAAGCAAGGTTAGGTAATGGGCAGTTAAACTGAACGTTTTACCGGAACCGGCAGAAGCTTGAAGGATTTTAAGGGGTTGAGGCATATTTTATCTTTTTAAGGTAACCACCCCGTCCTGCGGACACCCCTCCAGGGGAGGGGAATGCTGGGTGCCTAAACTTGCAGATGTGTTATTAGGTCTGTGCATTTTTTTTAGCTGGTTTTTCTGGTATTTGTAATTCCCCTTCTTTGGAGGGGTGACTATAAGGCGGGGTGGTTATTTTCTATCTTAAATCACCAATTATGTATATTCATCAATAATATAATTTTCCAACCCTATAAGTGCAAAATCCATATTTTTCATCACATCATCAACAGAAATTCTATAAATCTTTAGGCCAAGAGATATAAAATATGCTTCTCTGGCTTGATCATAAAATTCTTTATCATCATGGCTCGAGCCATCAATTTCGATAATTAAGCCTAACTTTTTAATGTAAAAATCTACAATGTAATTTCCAATAATTCTTTGTCTATCGAAATCTATTTTATGAAATCTCCTTTTTGTGATTTGCATCCAGAATAGAACTTCGGTTAAGTTTTCGGCGTAGCGTAATGATTTGGCTCTATCTTTTAATTTTATATTACAAGGCAGGTTTAATTTTGGTTGATGATGGACAATTACATCGTTAATTACGTAATAGTTTTTAGATTCCTGATTACTAACCAACCCGTCCTGCGGACACCCCTCCAAAGGAGGGGAATGCTGAGGCCCTAGATTGGCGGGGTTGTTAATAAACTGACTCATTTGCTATGGGTTTTATTCCCCTCCTTTGGAGGGGTGCCTGTAAGGCGGGGTGGTTCTTTTTCCAAACCTAACTTACAACAATTTAAAATTTTCCCGAAATCAGGATATCCACAATGTGCTGATAAGCTACTATGATTTCTTTTACCGTCATGGTTCGTGTCTCCACGAACCGAAATTTAATTGCTTTTCTTTTTTCTCTTTATCAAAGTTTTACGGCTAATCCTTGCAGGCCGTTCAGCCATTTCGATTTTCAACCCTAATAAATCGCGGATTACAACAGATGCGCAAGTACCACCGAAAGCTGCAGGTAAATAAGAAACCGTTCCATAAGCAGAGCGTTTAAAATTACTGCCATCCGTCATAATCATAGAATTTTTATCCATTTCCTCCGTAGAGAAAACTGCTTTGATTTTATCTGCTCCAACAAGTTTATTTAATCGCTTACGCACATAACTTGCAAATACACATTGGTAAGTATCAGGTAGCATAGTAACTCGTAATTTTGTCGGGTCCATTTTACCGCCCGCACCCATCGAGCTTACAATTGGAATGTTTTTTTCCAAAGCAGTAGAAAGCAAGGTTATTTTCGGCATCACACTATCAATACAATCCATAATGTAATCAAATTTCGATTCCAGAATTTCTCGGCATTTCTCGGGAGTTAAAAAGGTATTTACTACATGGAGTTTTAATTCCGGATTGATCGCTAATAAACGCTCCTGCATAATGGCCGCTTTACTAACCCCGTGATTGGTAGCCAAAGCAGGTAACTGTCTGTTTCTGTTGGTTGGGTCTACCACATCACCATCAACAATAGTCATTTCGCCAACGCCAGCACGACAAATAAATTCTGCCGCGAAAGAGCCTACGCCACCTAAACCAATCACTAAAACGTGTTTGGCTTGAAGTTTATCAATTCCATCGTTACCTACTAAAAGGGCGGAGCGTGAAAGCCAGCTTGTATCAGACATTTTTTTAAGTAAAAAGTGTAAAGTAAAAAGTAAAAATTGAAGGTAAAAACGGTTATAGCAAACTCAGTTTGTTCCAGTTTGCAAAAAATAAGTGCTTTCAAGTTTTTATTTTTCTTTGCTACGGAAACAAGGATTTACGCGGAATAAGTTTCTAAAAGCTTCCGTGATTTCTGTGTTTCCGTGGCAATTATTTTAAATTAAATTCAAATTTTTCCAGTTCGCAAAAATAAGTGCTTTCAGTTCATCAACCGAACATTTTTTCAAATTAGCTGCCATTTCATAGATTTCTTCAATAGGGGTTCCCGCATCATCAGTTTCTAGAAAAAAATCATCACAACTTTCAAGAAGTTTTGAAGCGCCTGAGTTTTCTTTCAAAATTGATGTTCCGAAGGATAGTAAAAAGCCTTTTGCTATTAATTGTTTCCCTAACGCCTCATTCTTATTAAAACCATGAATAATCATTGGTACTTTAACCTGTAATCTTTCCTTTAATTCAATCAATTCAGCGAATGCTTTAACGCAATGTAAAATCAAAGGTTTATTCAATTGCTCAGCCAATGCAACCTGAGTTTCGAGAATAATGGTTTGATTTTCCAGATTTTCGCCTTTTAGCTTATCCAAACCACATTCGCCGATCAACCTCACATTTGGCTGTTTGGCCAGCACACTCAAATATTTTAGCTGAATGTCCAGTTTTTCTAGTGACGCATACCAGGGATGTAAGCCAATAGAGATTGGTTTCGTTTTCGGCATCGCCAAAAATATATCGCTTGTTAGCGATAAACTTTGGATACTTGCCACACCTTTTCGCTGAGCACTTTTATGCGTATGTATATCTAAAAAGTCCATCAAGACACAAAGATAACTTTTGTAAAATGTATTTCTTCTGTAAAGAATTTGATGGTAATCTATTAAGTTAGTCGACTTTATTATTTTTGTCTCATCATTCTTAAAATCATGAAGAAATTATTCACCATACTGGCTGCGATATTGATATCAACAGCTGCATTTAGCCAGACTAAAACCGGGGGCGTTCACATTTACAATCCTGAGGCAAATGCCATGGCCGACCTAAAAGCTGCTACTGAGAAAGCCGCAAAAGCAAATAAACATGTTCTCGTTCAGGTAGGAGGAAACTGGTGTACCTGGTGTATTGCTTTTCATAATCTGATTGATACCACTGCCGTTTTGAAACAAACCATTAACGATAATTATGAATTTGTTTTGGTTAACTGGGATAAAGAACATCACAACGATGAAGCCATGAAATTTTTAGGTTTTCCTAATCGTTTTGGTTATCCGGTTTTTGTAGTTTTAGATGGGAAGGGTAAAGTACTACATATCGAAAATTCGGCCTATTTAGAAACAGACGAAATCGGTGCCAATGGGAAAAAGAAAGTTGGGCATGATGTGAACAAAACCATTTCATTTTTGAAAGGTTGGACAGTCGCCGCTGTTAATCCGGAAACTTATAAAGCAAAGGCGAAATAAGCTGAAACTATTGCTTAATTGAAAAGCCGAAAATTCTCAGAAACAAATCTGGAAATTTTCGGCTTTCTTTTTTAATCATCTGAATCGTCTTCATCATCTTTGAGGTCATCTACATTTAATTCGTATGATGATCTCGAAGCTTCATCAGCTTGCTCCAACATATCCTTATCATGTTCAATGTTGGTGTCGTCGCCATCCAGTTCATTGATGTTTTCGGTATCATCTTCTCTGCGTAATGCATCGTTCGGGTCGTTCGAATAATCTTCGTCTTTTGGGTCTATCATAACTTTAAATTTTATAGATAGATAATGGCTCAAAGTGTAGAATTGTTTTAACTTTTCCAGATCATATTAAAATCGTCAGTTTGATCGAAGCCGAGAAATCTTTAAAACTAAATCAGCCAATCAATTACATCTTCTATTGATAAATTTCCACTTGAAAAGACGAAAGGGTACTGAATGAATTATACAAAAAATGCCAGACGAATAAATCTGGCATTTAATTTTTTATTTTGCTAAGCCCTCGCTTTTAGAAGAGGGTTGTGACGGCTCTTACATTCCATCGCCAAACTTGTAATTTGGCAAAATGCTTACCGGTAATTTTCCTTTTGGTACCAGGCGATTATTAATCACGGCAGCTGCCGAAACCTGCATGTAATCTTCCTTTTGATAGGCCACTACCAAACCTTTGCTACTTTCTAAACCTGGCAATGCAGATAAGTTATATGGGTTTGCAAACAGTGAAAACACAGTGTTTTTTGTAGATAGTTCTTTGATGAAATTTTTAACCCCAGCATTCAAAGGGATGTTATTACCAGGTCTGGAGCGGCTATCATGAATGCCTACAATAATTTGATCGAATGCTCCGATTTCACGGGCAACATTTGAAATTTGCGTGGCAGTAGCATCTTTATCCAATACATAATAAACAGAATTGTAAAATCCTTTCGAAATCTCTTTCTGAAATCTGGTTACCGTCGGCACGCCAATGCTGATAATTGCAGTTCTTCTAATCGGAACCATATTTTTGATAAAATCTTTTCCTCTTAGCATCGTAACCGAAGCATTTGCCAGCTCCTGCACCAATGCATTGCTGCTGTTGCGGTTAACTCCGGCAATAATACCTTGCGTTACCACGGTATCACGATTTGCTAAACCCGCCCAATATTTTGCGGTTAAAATTTTTCGAACGCTGGCATCAATCGCATTCATATCAATTTTGCCATGCCTAATCTCTTTTCTGATTAATTTAATTGCCCGATCGCTATTTTCCGAAAGCTCTAAAATATCATTGCCGGCAATAATTCCCATCACATCGGCTTCGCCGTTTTTAAAATATTTAACTACACCTTTCATATCCATTGCATCCGAAATAATTAAGCCTTTAAAGCCTAAACGTTGCTTTAAAATGCCGGTAACAATTGGCCTCGACAATGTTGAAGGTAAATTTGGGGTGTTATCTAACGAAGGAATATTCATGTGCGCAATCATTACGCCAGATGCACCTTGCTTAATTAACTCCTTAAACGGATACATTTCCAGGCTATCCAAACGGGCAGCACTGAAAGTAAGTTGTGGCAAATCGTAATGCGAATCTACATCGGTATCGCCATGACCAGGGAAATGTTTTAAGGTTGTCAGCAAGCCACCATCTTGCATACCCATCATGTAGGCAGCCGTTTTTGTGGCAACGTTAAATTTATTTTCGCCGAATGAGCGGTAATTAATTACCGGATTTTTAGGATTGTTATTAATGTCGGCATCGGGCGCAAGGTTCATTTGCATACCCAAACGTTTGAAGTCTTTAGCAACTTCCTGCCCCATCTTGTAAATTAAATCTTTATTCTGTATCGCACCTAAAGTCATTTGGTAAGGGTAAGAAATGGTACTGTCTAAACGCATTCCTAAGCCCCATTCGCCATCATTCGCCACAATTAATGGCACATGACTTACTTTTTGGTAAGCATTAGTTGCTCGGGCCTGTCGCACAGGTCCGCCTTGAAAAAAGATTACACCACCCAACTGCTCTTTTTTAATAACCAGACCAACAGAATCGATATATTTTTGCCCCAGGTTGGTATGCGCCCGCACAAAAAACATCTGGGCAATTTTTTCCCGGCGGTTTAATTTTTTAAAAACAGAGTCAACCCATTTAGGTTGGTTGGCCAGCATTTGTAAGTAGGATGGCTTTTGCGCATGCGCCGAAAAGGTAGCAATGCATAATATTGCAATGAGAATTAAGTTCTTTTTCACGTTGTTTTGTTGTAACGGCTAAATTAATAAGTAATAATCGAATAAAACAAAAACCAATCCAAGTAATCGATTTAATACAATTTAACAGCATGAGTTGTGAAATTCATGATCATCAGGTACGCTTAAATAATTTTGAAAACTGGCGCTCAGTAATGCTACCATAACAGTAGTCCTGCTTTCTGTTACAATCTTTTTGCAGTGCTGCCGTTCTCGTTTTATCGTCATTGCTGTAACAAACAGACGTGGCGATCTTTTTCGTTAATCATCAAAAAGTATTTCCACGGCAATCAGGTTTATAAAACAAAGGCTTGTGTTTTAAACAGCAAAACTGGGTGGAAGAAGCATGGGCTGCAAAAAAAAATAAAACATAATGCAAAATCAAAAGTTAATATAATAACGCTTTGAATAATGTTTAACTAAAATTTATAGCCATGAAAAATGTAAATACACCGAAGAACAATCCAACTACACAAGGAAGTTCAATAGCAGACAGAGCAAACCACGATGTTAAAGTGGATAAAAAAAATCAGGGAATTACTAATGGTGGTGGTCAACGTTCTGATCAGACTTCAAACAAAGACAATCAGCGTAAATACGATAATAAGAAATAGTTGAGATGTAAGATGGAAAATGTAAGATGGACCAGTGTTCCATTCCACATTTTCCATCTTACATTTTCTCCATCACATCATTCCCTCTTCGCTCTTACATCCTCCATTTCCCATCCCTAAGACGGCTCATTTGCCAGATTAATGATGTCTTTTCCTTCTAAAATTTTTCGTTCGTTGTTATGACTTAAGGTATTGATCATTGCATCACCCAACTCGGTCATGGTACAGAAACCATTTGGAGAAAGTCTTCTTCCAATTGGGAATATCCAGTTAATATATTTATAGAATTTATGCGCATATTTCTGTCCTGGAATTGGTTTTATAAATCCCGGACGGAAATGATACACCTGCTCAAAAGGCAATTTCGTAATGTCATTCTCTGTTTTACCCTTTACTTTCTGCCAGTTTAACCGGCCATTTTCGTTGGTTCCACTTCCAGAAACATAACAGAAAGTCATCTGATCATTCAGCTTACTTAAGGTTTCTGCAACATGAAGTGTTAAGGTGTAAGTCATCCTGTAATAGGTATCGTTATCTACGCCAACCGATGAAATTCCAAGGCAAAAGAAACAAGCATTATATCCTTTCAACTGATCTTCAATAGATGAAAAATTAAAAAAATCCTGATGAATAATTTCTTTGAGTTTTGCATGCGTGTAACCGCAAGGTTTTCTATTGATCACTAAAACCGAATCTATCTCCGGGCTATTCAAACACTGGATTAATACGCCCTCGCCAACCATCCCGGTACTTCCGGTGATAATTACGTGATTAGTTGCTCTTGTTTTCCCCATAAATTTTCTTTTCAAATTATTAACTTATAAAGTTACTCTTTGTTTGATTTAATAAATTCAACATAACTTCTCTTCACATACATCAATATTTCGTAATCATTCATTTTCCTGATTTCCGGTAATGTCGGTCGATATTTGTCGATGAATTGCTGCAGTGAATCTTCTGCTAATTTAGTAATGGAATTGATTTTTTCAGGAGAAAACCTGTTATTGATATAATTTGTTCCTTCATCTTTTAGCTGAACTTTTTTGAGTTTTGAAATAGACGATTTATTTTTATTAAGTAAGCCGACTGTTTTCAATATATCTAAACTCAAGATAGATGATGTGGAATTTGAAACCAGGTTTGAACCAAAAGTTGGGTAACGCAGGCCTTTCTTCACTACAATATCTTTAATTGTCGGGGCCTTATAGGCGAAAACCTTTGCGAAATCTGCTCTTATCTGTAAGGAGTCTTTCAGATAATCACGCTTAGAATAAATGGTAATATCAGCTAAATTGATGGCTGCCGGTTTTAACAATATCACTAGATCCTTAAAATTATTGTTTAGGTTGAGATCAAAATCTTCGTAGCCAAGTTTTTTAATTTTGATTAACTGCACCGAAGGATTTCTGGCAAATGAGAATTTCCCCGTAGCGGAAGTAATGTTTACCTGATTTCCGTACGTAATTACAACGTTCTCTACCGGCAGTTTAGAAACCTGATCCAAAATCTGCCCGTTAATTTGCTGTTGTGCAAGTAACTGACTGGATGTGATGATTAGCGCAATGATGAATAAATACCTCATTTTATGCTAAGTTAACTGATATGAAATGATGGCGTAAAAGTTTAACAAAGCTTAACGTTTCTCTTCCCGGGAAAGAAAAAAGGGTTCCGACTTTTAATCGAAACCCTTCTTATTATCTGATAACTGTACCTTGCATCTTATAATCCTTTGGTGGTTCTGCACCCAGCAAATGCTGCACAAAATAATCCCATCTTCTCCTCATCATATAAGGCGAATAGGCGCCATATCCGTGAGCACTGTTCGGAAAAATAACCAAATCAAAAGATTTATTGGCTTTTTGTAAGGCTTCAACAACCAGCAAAGTATTGTATGGTGGCACATTATCGTCCATCATTCCATGAACCAACATTAATTTTCCTTTTAGGTTTTTAGCATAGGTTTGATTGGCCTGTGCTTCATAATCAACATTTTCTGCTAATCCATTATAACGTTCGCCCCAATCATCCTCATAATTTCTGTTGTCGTGGTTTCCTGATTCGGAAATGCCAACTTTAAAGAAATCAGGATAACGGAACATGGCCGCTGCGGTGGCAAAACCACCTCCCGAATGACCCCAAATGCCTACTTTGGCAGTATCAATTGGATATTTTTCTGATAGTTGTTTAATGGCGGTGATTTGATCTGGCAAAGTATTTTCGGCCATGTTCCCATAGTTCATATCATGGAAACTTTTTGAGCGGCCAGGATTACTTGATCCCTCAATAACCACAACAATAAAGCCCAGTTCAGCCAAAGCCTGATGATCGCCACGTGATGCCGAGAAAAACCAGCTGCCCATACTTCCGCCTTGCGGACCAGGGTAAATGTAATCGATCACCGGATATTTTTTGCCGGCTTCCATTTTATTTGGCGTGAAGATCAAGCCATAAATATCAGTTTTGCCGTCGCTTGCTTTTACCGAAACAGGTGTTGGAGCCTTCCATCCTGTAGCGCTCAATCTGGAAACATCAGTTTTCGCCAGTTCAGTAATCAATTTTCCGTTTACATCTCTAAGCGCTACAACAGCAGGAACGTTTGGTTGTGAGTAATTATCGATAAAGTATTTTTCAGAAGGAGAGAAGCTTACCATGTGGTTACCTGGCTCCGGAGTTAGATCTGTAAGTTTTTTACCATCGAAACCTATTTTATAAAAATGACCAAAGTAAGGGTTTAATTTATCCTGACCGTTTGCCATGAAATAAATGGTGCGGGTTTTCTCATCAACTTTTAGCAAACGGGTAACTACCCAATTTCCCTTGGTGATTTGATTTTTTACCTTTCCAGTTGTAGCATCGTAAAGGTAAAGATGGCCCCAGTTATCGCGTTCCGAATACCAGATGATTTCTTTGCTTGCAGGTAAATATCTCCAGTTAATGGTTCCCTGTCCAGATTCGAATTGTGTTTTAACAGTTTCTTCAAAAACTTCACGCACTGATCCGGTTTGTGCATTTGCAATACGGAATTTTTCATTTTTATGATCACGGGAAGTAGATACAAATGCCACTTCCGATCCATCTGCTTTCCAATCGATATCGTCGAATGTTCCGCTGCTCGAAATGTCGTCACTCAAGGTGCCACGGTGCTGGTCAGGCGCAACATTGATTGAAATCACTTTTGGATTTTCTACGTCAATGATCACTCGTCTGATGGTAGCGATTGATTTATCTCCAGGCAAAGGATACTTCCAGGCCTCTAATTTTGGTGCGCCAACATTTGTGGTCACCAAATACATATCTTTTGAGTTTCGTTGATCCTGCTGAAAAGTAGTAATCTTTTTCGAGTCTGGCGACCAGCGTAAGATTGGGGCATCGCTATGTTTCCAGCCAGCATTGTCAGTAGCATAACCGTAATCTTTTATTCCATCTGTGGTTAACTGCGTAAGTTTTCCCGATGCAACATCTTTTACGTACAAATTGTAATCTTTGATTAAGATTGCCTTTTTGCCATCTGGAGAAAGCACTTCACTTCCTGAGCTTCTTCTTCTGTTTGGTGATGTTGGTGCAGAAGTACCACTACCATATTCAGTGGAAATCGTTTTGGTCTTTTTTTCAGGATCTACTAAGAAAGTTTGAGTTCCGGTAGCATTTTTCAATGTAAACCAAAATTTATCTCCTTCAAGCCAGTTCGGAGAAACACTGCCATTATCGATGTATTTCGAAGTGTTGTAAGCCATAAAGCTTTCAGCATGTTCATAATCTTTCGCAGTTAAAACTTTCTGCTGGGCATTTGCTGTAGCAGCAAGCGCAAAGGCTGATAAGAATAGCCAATATTTATTCATAATAGTTAGTTGGTTGATCTTTGGGATAAAATTAATACTGTTTTGGCAGATCAGATTAATTTAGCAAGAATAATACAAATGATGAAGGCTGAAATTTAAGATAGGATTATGCCAATAAAAAATGCCATCTTTTGTAAGACGGCATTTTGCGGAGAGGGCGGGATTCGAACCCGCGGTACCGTGAAGTACACACGCTTTCCAAGCGTGCTCGATCGACCACTCTGACACCTCTCCGGAATGGATTGCAAAAATATATTTTTTATTCAAAAAAAATGCTCCCAAAATGAATTGGAAGCATTTATTATTTTAAAGCTGTTGAAATTAATCAACAACCGTAATTTTTAACATGTTGGTTTTACCTTTAGCTTCAATTGGAATCGCAGCAGTATTAATTAAAATATCACCTTGTTTAACCAGTTTCTTGCTTTTTAAGAATTCGTTAACTTCAATAATGGTATTGTCTGTGCTCTCCCACTTATCATAGTAGAAACCCCTAACACCCCAAAGTAAACTTACTGCATTTAAAAGTGCTCTATTGCTAGTGAAAATGAAGGTTAAAGCCTCTGGTCTGTGACTAGAAATTTCAAAAGCTGTGTAACCACTCAATGTCATCGAAACAATACCAACTGCATTGGTTTGCTTAGCCAAGAAACAAGCTGAATCACAAATCGCATCGCTTAAAAACGAAGGTGATTTTGGTTTAAGGAATTTATCAGGATTGAAAGGATAGTTATTCTGCTCAATGTTTTGAATAATTTTTTGCATCGTTTCGATCACGATCAATGGAAATTCTCCAACTGAAGTTTCACCACTTAACATTACCGCATCAGCGCCATCTAAAACAGAGTTAGCCACATCATTAACCTCTGCACGTGTAGGGCGAGGTGTAGTAATCATGCTTTCTAACATTTGTGTAGCCACAATAACAGGTTTAGAAGCTGCTCTACATTTGGCAACAATCATTTTCTGCAATAACGGAACTTCTTCCATCGGACATTCAACACCCAAATCTCCACGGGCAACCATAATACCATCCGTTACAGCGATAATTTCATCAATATTCGCAATGGCTTCTGGTTTTTCAATTTTTGCAATTACACGGGCTGTTTTGCCACGTTCAGCAATAATATTTTTAAGCTCGATAATATCTTCAGCCTTACGAACGAAAGACAAACCGATCCATTCTACATCATTTTCAAGAACAAATTCTAAATTTTCACGATCTTCTGGCGTTAAAGACGGGATGGAAACTTTAGTATTTGGAAGGTTTACACCTTTTCTTGAAGTTAAAATTCCACCGTGAACAATCTCGCAAACCACTTCATCCTTAAGATTGGTTGATAAAACTTTCATTTGCAGTTTACCATCATCCAAAAGAATGATTTCGCCTGCCTGAACATCTTGCGGGAAATTTTGATACGTGATATAAATACGCTCTTCATTACCAATACACTCTTGCGTAGTAATAATGGTAGTTTTACCGTTAATCAGGTTAATTCCACCTTCTTTTACCAATCCGATACGAATTTTCGGACCTTGTAAATCAGCAAGAATACCAACATTGTAATCGTATTTCTTGTTTAAATCGCGGATAGTGTCTAAAACTGCCTGATGATCTGCCTGAGAACCATGTGAAAAATTCAGACGGCAAACATCCAAACCTGCGTTAAACATGCTATATAATACATCTGGTTTTGCTGATGCCGGGCCAAGCGTGGCTACAATTTTAGTTCTGGAATGAAAAGGTTTCATTTAATTAATTGATTTTAGCAATGCAGTTTCAGAAAGCGCTAATTAATTATCTAAAGTAATTAAACTGCATTAAATTTTATATATTTTGTTTTTTTGTTCGTTGTTTATAACCCTCAAATATAGTGTATTTAATACACCAAGTATATAATTTTTATATTACCAAATTCTCTTTACTCTTTAATTTAGTAGGGTCTATTTTTGCAGCTACCTGAATATCAGGTAGTTTGTTTAATCCGTTTATCAAATAATTAAGATCTTCCTTATCGATAAATTCTTTAATTATAATAAAAAAATCAACGTTTCCCATTTCCGGAACCAGTAATCCATCGCTACTTCTGTTGCTAATCAGGTAATATTCAACCTCTCCTTGCTCTACAAAAAAGTAATATTTCGAGAAAGACCAGGCAGGTTCATCAATGTTAAAAAATATTTCGTGATCATCAATTTTCTCAAATTGCGTATTTAACCTCGTATTAATTTTGTGGCAAAGCACATAGTCTTTAAGGGGCGCAGTAATCGCAATTAGTATAAAATCAAGGTCTAACGTTAATTTCAGGTAAGTTCTGTTCAAATCGAAATAAATTATTTACAGAACGAAATTAAAAAACTAATTCTATATTCGCTGTGTTATTAAGACACCAAAAATAGGTGTCGAAATAAAAACATTTGAAAATTGTAAGAATTTATTTTTCTTTGCACAGAATTATTTAACCATTAAATTATAAAATTATGTCTGATATTGCTTCAAGAGTTAAGGCTATTATCGTAGAAAAACTAGGTGTTGACGAAAGCGAAGTTACGCCAGAGGCTTCATTCACCAACGATTTAGGTGCAGATTCTTTAGATACCGTAGAGTTAATTATGGAATTTGAAAAAGAATTCAATGTAGCTATTCCTGACGATCAGGCTGAAACCATCGGTACAGTTGGTCAAGCAATCGCTTATTTGGAAAAAAACGTTAAATAGAATTACGCTTTTTCAGTATAAATGGAATTAAAAAGAGTAGTAGTAACAGGGTTGGGTGCGCTCACTCCTATAGGCAATAATGTTCCTGATTTTTGGGAAGGATTGACTAACGGGGTGAGTGGCGCTGCTCCTATTAAAGGTTTTGATACTGAAAAGTTCAAAACGAAATTCGCATGCGAGGTAAAAAACTTTAATCCGGAAGACTTTTTGGAGAAAAAGGAAGCCCGCAAGCTTGATCCGTTTGTACAATATGCTTTAGTTGCAACAGAAGAGGCTGTAAAGGATGGTGGTTTTGATTTCGAAAAATTAGACACCAACCGGATCGGAGTAATCTGGGGCGCTGGCATAGGTGGATTGAAAACTTTCTTAGACGAAATTTCGAATTTTGCTAAGGGAGATGGTACGCCAAGATACAATCCATTTTTTATTCCTAAGATGATTATTGATATCGCTCCAGGGCATATCTCTATCAAATATGGCTTACGTGGGCCAAATTTCGCAACTGTTTCGGCATGTGCTTCATCTACCAATGCAATGATTGACGCCTTCAACTACATCCGTTTGGGTATGGCTGACGTGATTATCAGTGGTGGTTCTGAAGCCATTATCAACGAAGCAGGAATGGGTGGTTTCAACGCCATGCATGCATTATCTACACGTAATGATGATCCTCAAACAGCATCTCGTCCTTTTGATAAGGATCGTGATGGTTTTGTAGCTGGTGAAGGCGCAGGAACTATTATTTTGGAAGAACTTGAACACGCAAAAGCAAGGGGTGCAAAGATTTATGCAGAACTTGTTGGTGGTGGAATGAGTGCTGACGCAAATCACATCACTGCTCCGCACCCGGAAGGTTTAGGTGCCAGAATGGTAATGACTAACGCCTTAAAAGATGCTGGTCTAACTACTGCCGATATCGATTACATCAATGTTCATGGTACTTCTACGCCGCTTGGCGATATTAGCGAAACCAAAGCCATTGCTGATCTTTTCGGTGAAGATGCTTACCGTTTAAACATCAGTTCTACAAAATCAATGACTGGCCACTTATTGGGTGCTGCTGGTGCTGTTGAAGCGATTGCTGCAATTCTTTCTGTTCAAAATGATATTGTACCTCCTACAATTAATCACTTTACAGATGATCCTGCCTTTGATCCTAAATTGAATTTTACTTTTAACAAAGCTCAAAAACGCGAAGTGAGGGCTGCATTAAGTAATACTTTTGGTTTTGGTGGTCACAATGCTTCAGTAATTTTCAAGAAATACGAAGATTAAATACTCAGCTTTGCTATATAATTTTGTATGCTAATTAAAAATAGATAACTTAGTTAAATATGCTAATTAGCCGCTAATTGTGTTATTTATTTAATGCCGATATTAAAATTATATAAACTTTATCTTTCTCCCGAAAAGGAGTTTGTTAAGAAGCTGAAGAATATTTTGGGCTTTGTACCTGGTAATGTGACGCTATACAAAATGGCGTTCAGACACCGTTCTGTGGCTAAAGTTTTAAAAAACGGTAGCAGGAGTAGCAACGAGCGATTAGAGTTTTTGGGCGATGCGGTTCTGGGTTCTGTGATAGCAGAATTGCTTTTCAAACATTATCCTTACAAAGAGGAAGGCTTTTTGACTGAAATGCGTTCGAAAATTGTGAACAGGGCAAACCTGAACCAGTTGGCTAAGAAAATTGGATTTGATAAGCTTATCCAATTTGATCAGCGTTCTGTAAGTATCCAAACCAAGCATAATTCGATGTTGGGTGATGCTTTTGAAGCCATTGTAGGTGCGATTTACATGGATAAGGGATACAATTTTACCAAAGAATTTCTATTGCGTAGAATTGTAAAGCCACACATCGATATTCATACCTTAGAACTTACCGAAACCAATTTTAAAAGCAAATTAATCGAGTGGTGTCAGCGCCATGGTAAGGATGTTACCTTCGAGCTCGTTCAAAATGGAGAAGGTGAAAGTGCAAAACTGTTTACCATCAGTGCAATTGTTGATGGCGAAAAACACGGTACAGGTAGAGATTATAACAAAAAGAATGCAGAGAAACTGGCTGCCGAAAAGGCCTGTGAAGCACTCTCTATTTGAGGTTAATTGCCTATTTGTTTAAGTGGGTTAATTGTTCGAATCGTTTAATTATAGTTCTCCTATTTGTTTAAACTGGCCAACTGAAAATAACCAATTCCTAACTGCAAACGTCCAACTGAAAACTACTTTCCTTTCCCCAAGGTATCGGTAAATTTTTTTGATGATTCTTTAATGTATTTGATGTAATCGTAACTATTCCAGTATTGTGCTTTGTCAAAGTCTGGGCGGCAATCCAACATATATCTTTCAAGAGTATCGCCAGTTAACTGCGTATTGTTCTTAATGATGGTTTGATTAAAATACACATCAATCTGCGATTGTTTCAATTCATTATCAGCATATCTTCCAAATCTTCTGGCATTTTTTGGCTCTTTGCCAATCAAATTATAAAGCCCGTTTAAGGGCTGAAAAATAGCAGATAGAAAGGATGATTTGCCACCATTGTATACGCCCTTATTTCTAAAATCTCGCTTTAGATCTTCAAGATCCTGCTTTTTTGTGTTGCCGACAATGGTCACTTCATTTAACATCGTGCTTTCGCGAACCAGATAAATCAGGATGTCTTGCGTTCCAAGCACAACAATTCGTTGATCGGTTAAGTTTCGTTTGGTAATTAAAAGTGTATCTCCAACCCGGGCTTTAAGCTGAAAGAAACCAAGATCGTTACTGCCTACGCCAATTTGCGTACGTTCATTGGTTATTTCTGCCAACGCTACGCGGATGTTGGCTCCCTTTTCAAAAACAACACCTTTAACAATAAAGTCCTGTGCTTTTAAATTGAAGTTAATGAGTATCAATATTAGCGGTAAGATTGCAAGTTTTAAAAATTTCATTCGTATTAATTTTTCAAAGTATCCGTAAATTTTTTGGCAGATAACTTTATATAATTTACAGCATCGTAATTGTTCCAATGTTTCACCATTTCAGCTGCAGGTGAATATTCAAGCATAAATTTGTCTAAGTTTTTTCCTTTAAGTGTCGTATGCTTACTAATCAGGGTTTTATTAAAAAAATTATCTACTTGCATCAACTGCAATTCTTTATCATAGTACCGTTTAAAACGTCGTGCTTTAGCAGGTGTTTTGCCAAACAGTTCATAAAAGAAAGTCAGCGGACTTCCATTTAGTGGATTAAGCAAAGCTAAAGGTGGTTTGCCTTCGTAAAAAGATCCCTGGCGCTTAAATTCTCTTCTGATTTCCTGTAGGTCTTCGATTTTTGTTTTCCCCTTTACTGTTACCTCATCAAGGTTAATACTGGATCTGATTAAATAAACCAAAATGTCTTTATTGCTATTCACCACAATTTGCTGGGAAACGAAGTTTCTTTTCTCAATCAATAGGGTATCTCCCAAACTCACTTTGATGTTAAATAAGCCTAAATCATTACTCCCAACCGCTTTGCCCGAATGCTTATTGGTTATAACACCTAAAGCAATCCGAATGTTCGTACCTTTCTCTATGATTACGCCTTTAATTAAAACATCTTGTGCATAAATTCTGCCGCCAATTGTCATCAGCAAAGAGACTAACAGTAACAGAAAAAATGCCCTCATTTAGGTTAAATATTTCTGTAAAATTAACATTTGTTAACCTTTAATTTGTTAAATAAACGTTAATGGTAGCATGCAATCATCGAAGGTACAGGTTCTGATATAAGCACAAACCTCGTCTACAAACTCTAAACTAATTTTTCTATCTTTGCGCATGATAAAATCCATGACAGGATACGGCTTAGCAACAGCCGATTATGCGAATGCAAAGTACAGTGTCGAAATCAAATCACTCAACAGCAAATTTCTTGAGCTGAATTTAAAATATCCTAAAGCGTTTTCTGATAAAGAATTAATTCTACGCAACGTTTGTAGCAAAGATATCGAACGCGGGAAAGTGAGTTTGAGTATAAACGTAGAGCGATCGAGTGGAGAAGTTACTGGGGCAACCATTAATACTGCGTTGTTAACTCATTATTACAATCAACTGGTTTCAGTAAATTCGGAATTAGGGGCAAATAGTACTAACCTACTTCAAACGGCTTTAACTTTTCCTGAAGTAATTTCTTATAAAGAGGAAAGCGTGAGTGAGGATGAATGGAATCATTTATATCAGATATTTACTCAGGCCCTGGCAAATTTTAACAGTTTTAGAGAAGATGAAGGTGCGGTTTTAAAAGCCGATTTAGAATTGAGAATCAAAAATATTCTCTCTTACTTCAAATCAGTTGAGGAGCTGGAACCTAAAAGAATCGCAGCAATCCGCGATAAATTCTCGCAATTTTTAGAAGATGCGGTAGGCAAGGTTAATATCGACCAGAACCGTTTCGAACAAGAATTGATCTACTACATTGATAAAATTGATATTACAGAAGAAAAAACACGTTTAAAAAGTCATTGTGACTATTTTTTGCAAACCTTAGCAAGTAAAGAAGCAAACGGTAAAAAAATGGGTTTCATTTCGCAAGAAATCGGAAGAGAAATTAATACAATGGGTGCGAAGGCGAACGATGCACAAATGCAACAATATGTTGTTGGCATGAAAGAGGAGTTAGAAAAAATTAAAGAACAGTTATTAAACGTATTATAGAAAGCTTAAAGCTTATAGTTCAAAGATCAAAACTTTGGGCTTTCTGCTTTTCTCTTTATGCTAAACAGAATGAAACAAGGCAAATTAATCATATTTTCAGCACCATCGGGAGCAGGTAAAACAACTATTGTACACCACTTATTAGCTAAGTTTCCTGAATTGAGCTTTTCGATTTCAGCAACCACACGCGAATCAAGGGGTGCAGAAACTCACGAAAACGATTATTATTTTATTAGTAAGGAAGAATTTCTTCACAAAGTTGCCCGCCAGGAATTTGTGGAATTTGAGGAAGTTTATAACGGAACCTTTTACGGTACCTTACGTTCTGAAATTGAGCGCATCTGGAATGATGATAAACATGTAATTTTTGATATCGATGTAGAAGGCGGCCTTCGTTTAAAAAGAAAATATGAAGAAGATGCACTGGCTATTTTTGTTCAGCCACCATCGTTAGCGGTTTTAAAAGAACGTTTAAGCGGCAGGGGAACTGATAGCCCTGAAAAATTGCAGGAACGTTTTGTTAAGGCAGAAAAGGAGTTAACCTACGCTGATAAATTCGATGTAGTTCTTAAAAACTATGATTTGGCTACAGCCTGCGCTGAGGCAGAGGAGTTGGTGAGAAGCTTTTTACAGCGTTAGCAGTTTGTAGTTGCAGGTCGTCATTGCGAGGCACGAAGCAATCTCATTTGACGATCTCTATTTGAAATTTTGAGTAAGATTGCTTCGTGCCTCGCAATGACGAATTTGGTTTAAACTGAAAACTGTAAATTGAAAACTGGTCTATTCTTCGGCTCTTATAATCCCATACATACCGGGCATTTGATTATTGCCAACTATATGGCAAACCATACTGGCCTTGATGAAGTTTGGTTAGTGGTATCACCTCATAATCCTTTAAAAGATAAAGGTGGTTTATCAAACATGTACGACCGCCTGGAAATGGCAACCCTTGCTACCGAAAAAACGGAGAATATAAAAGTGAGTGACATTGAATTTTCATTGCCTCAACCATCTTACACTATTGATACGTTAACACATCTTCATGAACGTTACCCTACCAAAGAGTTTGTTCTGATTATGGGAGCAGATAATCTGGTATCGTTTAAGAAATGGAAAAACTATGAGGTACTTCTCAAGAATTATCAAATTTACGTTTATCCACGGCCCGGAGCAGATGTGAGCGAGTGGCAAAACCATCCGGCGATAACTTTTACAGATACGCCTTTGATGGAAATTTCTTCAACTTTTATTAGAAAAGCAGTTAAAGAAGGAAAAAATGTACAATTCTTTTTGCCGGATAAGGTAATTGATTTTATCGACAGCAAGGGTATGTACAAATGATTTACGATTTTAGATTTAAGAATTTAGATTGGAATCAATTACACTCCATCGCTAAATTTCTTCTAAATCTAAAATCGTAATTATAAAATTAAAATCAATCGGTTATTTCCAACCGCCACCCAGGGCACGGTATAAATTAACCACCGACTGTAGCTTCTGCAACCTGTCGTTTATCCCATTCAACTGAGCAGTTAATAAACTTTGCTCTGAAGTTAAAACATCAGTATAATTTGTTGCTGAGCTGTAACGCAATAACTCTTTAGTAAAATCAACTGCTTTAGTTAAAGATGCGATTTGCTTCGCTCTGGTTTCTTCTTTTTCAGCAGCGGTTTGATAAGCGTACAAGGCATTTGATACTTCTTGTCCGCCAGTTAAAAGCGCTTGTTGAAAAGCATAAAAAGCAATTTGTTGATTCGCCTGTGCTGTAGTTAAACGAGCTTTATTTGCGCCTTTAGCAAATATAGGTTGCGTTAATCCACCTACCAGGTTGTAAAAGATAGAATTATCGAAGAAATTACCCAATTGTAAACTGGTTAATCCACCGGTAGCGGTTAAAGTTAAAGCAGGGTAGAAATAAGTTTTAGCTACGTTTGTATTTTCAAAAGCGGCTCTGAAACCAAATTCAGCGGCGATCACATCCGGACGGTTTTGTAAAAGCTGTGCCGACACACCAGTTTGTAAATTTGTATATGGTAACTGCTGATCTAACGTCGTTCGGTTAATTGTTCCTGGTGCCTTAGCCAATACCACACTTAAGGCATTTTCAGCTTCTTTAATGCTTCTTTTTAAATCAGGAAGTGTTACCTGAGCCGCGTATAAGTTTGCTTCACTTTGAACAACTGCAGCTCCGTTTACCACTGCACCTTCTTTCAAAGCTTTCATGGTTTCAACATCCTCTGTTCTAATTTTAATCGTTTGCTCTGTAATCGCCAGCTGTTTATCTAAAGCAAGCAAAGTATAGTAGCTATTGGCGATAGTGGCAATTAACTGTGTTTGAACGGCTCTTTTTGTCGCATCACTCTGAAGCAAAGTTGCGAAAGCACCACGTTTGGCGCTGCTAAGTTTTCCCCAGATATCAGCTTCCCAGGCTGTACTTAAAGCGGCCCGGTAAGTTTGCGTTTCCAGATTAATGTTAATCCCGGCAGGAAAATTTAATGCCGCTTGTGATTGTTTTGCATCAGTAACCGATACATCAGCCTGCAAACTTGGTAAAAATGCTGCACGACTTTGGCGCAAGGTAGCTTCGGAAATCCTGATGCGTTCGATAGCCTGTTTTAGGTCAAGATTTTCATTTATTCCCTGTTGAATTAAAGATTGTAATGTTGTATCAGAGAACAGGCTTTTCCATGGCAAATCTGCCATGGTTGTGGTATCGGTGGTATTAATGTCTCGGTATAAACCTTCGTTTTTAACTTGCGGGCGATTGTATTTTTGAGTTACGCAAGCGCTTAAGCTAAGGATGGTAAAACCGATAAAAATGGAATGCTTATATGTGATTTTCATTGTTCGATTTAATTAATGTTTACTGTTAGCTGTTGCTAATTCGTATTCTTCCGGCGTTTGCTCTTTTTCAATTCCTTCATCGAAAGGCGACTTGTTACTTATTCTTTCCTGTAACGATTGGAAGACGATAAATAAAGCAGGGATTACAAAAACGCCGAAGATGGTACCGATTAACATACCGCCAACTGCACCTGTACCAATTGATTTGTTTCCTGATGCGCCTACGCCTGAAGAAAGCATTAAAGGCAATAAACCTAAAATAAAGGCGAATGAAGTCATTAGGATTGGACGCAAACGGGCCGTTGCACCATCAATTGCGGCATTAACAATACTCATTCCTTTGCGGCGTCTATCTACAGCGTATTCTACAATCAGAATCGCATTCTTGGCTAGTAAACCCACAAGCATAATCAATGTGATCTGCGTATAAATATTGTTATCGATACCGAAAATTTTATCGAAAATAAATGTTCCGGCTAAACCAACAGGAAGAGATATTAAAACAGCCAGTGGTAAAATATAACTTTCGTACTGAGCGGCCAATAGGAAATAAACGAAAATCACGCAGAGTAAAAAGATAAAAATTGTTTGGCTACCGCTGCTCATTTCCTCACGGGATAAACCTGAGAATTCATAACCATAACCTGCAGGCAAATGTTTTGCCGCTTCTTCCTGAACAGCTGCCAATGCATCACCCGAACTGAAGCCGGCATTTGGGTTTCCTGTAACGGCAATAGAAGTAAATAAGTTGAAACGGGAAATTGCTTGCGGACCGTAAACTTTCGATAGCGTGATAAACTCAGAAACCGGCGCCATTTGTCCATCTTTGTTTCGCACAAAAATACGGGTTAAGGTTTGTTCATTGGCACGATATTGTGCATCTGCCTGATACATTACCCTGAACTGTTTACCAAACTTATTAAAGTTTGAAGCATAAACACCACCGTAATAACCTTGCATCACCCCTAAAACATCGGCAACTGTTAAACCGGCCTGTTTCACTTTAGCAACATTCACATCAATTTGATATTGTGGGAAGTTAGGGTTAAAAGAGGTAGAAGCATACTGAATTTCCGGACGCTGGCTCAATGCAGCTAGAAATGTGTTGCCTATCTCATTAAATTTCTTGATGTCGCCACCGGTTTTATCCTGAAGCTGGAATTCAAAACCACCACTCGTACCAAAACCCTGGATGGTTGGTGGAGCAAAGAAAATAATTTTTGCGCCTTTGATGGTTGCTGTTTTGGCAAACAATTCGCCGATAATCGCTTTTACATCACGTTTACGCTCATCCCATGGAGATAAACGGGCAATTACCATTCCGTAGGAACTACCTGAACCAGAAATCATACTACGACCTACTACTCGTAGCGAGTTTTTAATTTCAGGGATTTTATGTGCAATACTATCAATTTTGGCAATTACAATACTGGTTTCTTCCTGCGATGTTCCCGCGGGTAATGAAATATCAGACATAATCGTTCCCAAATCTTCATTAGGTACGAAACCCTTTGGGGTGGTATTCATTGTCCACACCAAAACAACTGTAAACAATGCAATTCCTAAACCAACAATCCATTTCTTTTTAGCCAAGAAACCGATTGACTTTTTGTATTTACCTGTTACCGCATCAAATGAAGTATTGAAGGCGCCATAAAAACGTTCAAGGAAATTTTTCTTTTTGCCGTGATCATCTTTATGGGGTTTTAAAAATAAGGCACATAAAGCCGGACTCAACGTTAAGGCGTTAATCGCAGATAAGATGATTGAGATGGCTAAAGTTAAACCAAATTGCTTATAAAATACCCCTGATGAACCTTGAATAAAACTCACTGGAATAAATACTGCTGCCATTACCAAAGTAATCGAGATGATCGCTCCACTGATGTCGTCCATGGCATCAACAGTTGCTTTTTTTGCATCCGTATAACCTTCATCGAGTTTGGCGTGAACTGCTTCTACTACCACAATCGCATCATCCACTACAATACCGATGGCAAGCACCAGGGCAAATAAGGTTAATAAGTTGATGGTGAAACCAAATAAACTCAGGAAGAAAAACGTACCGACAATTGCCACCGGAACACTAATCGCTGGAATTAAAGTCGAGCGGAAATCCTGTAAAAAGATAAAAACCACCAGGAACACTAAAATAAAAGCTTCAATTAAGGTGTGGATTACTTTTTCAATTGATGCATCGAGGAAGTCGTTTACGTTAACCAAAGTAGCATAGTGTACGCCTTTTGGAAAAGATTTTTGCGCTTCATCTAAGGTAGTGATGGAGTTTTCAATTACTTCTTTCGCATTTGAACCAGCCGTTTGATTAATGGCGATACCTAAAGCAGGTTTTCCATTGAATCTTACAGAACTGGCATAACTTTGTGCACCTAATTCAATTCTGGCAATATCTTTCAGGCGAAGAATCTGGCCATTGGCATCAGTTTTAATGATGATGTTGCTAAACTGCGCTTCATCTTTTAACCGGCCGGTATATTTCAAAGTATACTGGAATGCCTGGTCTCCCTGTTCTCCGAACTGGCCCGGCGCTGCTTCAACGTTTTGATCGGCCAGGGCGGTATTTACATCACTGGGTACCAAACCATAAGTTGCCATTACATCTGGTTTTAACCAAATACGCATGGTATAATCAAGCGTACCAAATGCACTCGCATCACCTACACCATTAATACGCTTAATTTGCGGAATGATATTGATGTTGGCATAATTCTGTAAAAACTTTTGATCATAAGATGGATCATCACTGTATAAACCGAAGATTAAAACGTTACTGGCCTGTCTTTTAGCCGTAATTACACCCGATCTGGTAACCTCTGCAGGTAATAGACTTGTTGCCCTTGCTACCCTGTTTTGAACGTTAACCGCAGCCAAATCGGGGTTGGTACCTAATTTAAAGTTGATGGTGATGGTTGCAGTACCATCATTACTGGCGGTAGAAGTCATGTATGTCATGTCTTCCACACCATTAATTTGTTCTTCAAGCGGAACAACTACACTATTCATCACCACATCGGCATTCGCACCCTGGTATGATGTAGAAACCTGCACCGTTGGAGGCGCAATTTCCGGGTATTGTGAAACCGGCAACGTAGCTAAACCTAAAACACCGAGAATAACGATGATAATGGATATAACAGTTGATAGAACCGGTCTTTCTATAAATTTCTTAAACATAATATTAAATTATCTCAAAGGGATTCCCTTGGAACGATTAGCAATAAAACTATTTTCTAATATCAGCATAAACTGAATCGGCACTTTGTTCTTCGGGTTTGATTTTCGCACCATCTTTTAGCGATTGGAAACCTTCCAGAACGATTTTGTCGCCAGCTTTTAAACCCTTCGTCACCACGTAAAACTTATCCTTAGCCAAATCCATAATCTGAATTTCAGTGCTAATGATTTTAGATGAATCGCCCAAAACGTAAACAAACTTCTTTCCCTGTAAATCGATAGTTGATTTCTGCGGTACAAGAATTGCATTTTCAACTTTTTGAGGGATTCTAACAGAAGCGCTGGCGCCTGATTTTAAAAGAGAAATTGGATTTGGAAAAGTAGCTCTCAAACTTGCAGAACCAGTTGCGGTATTAATTTGACCGTTAATGGATTCGATTTTCCCATTTTGAGCATATACATTTCCATCAGCCAGAACTAAACTTACTGCCGGAATATTTTTCATTTGCTGAGCCAACGTATTTCCTTTATAGGTTTTTGAAAAGTCTAAAAGTTGTTTCTCATTCAATGAGAAGTAGGCATAAACCTTTGAGGTATTTGAAACAGTAGTTAAAGGTTCAGTGCTCGAACTGCTTACCAAACTACCATTTCTGAATGGGATACTGCCCACAACGCCATCAACCGGGCTGGTGATGGAGGTATAACCTAAATTAACCTGTGCATTTACTAAAGTTGCACGAGCTTGAGCCAGTGCAGCTTTTCTGCTTTGTAACGTTAATTGAGCTGCATCTAAATCATACTTGCTAATGATATCTTTTTCAACCAATGGCTTGGTTTTGTTTACCTGCAATTGTGCTGCATTCACATCGGCTTCTGCACTGCTAATGGCTGCTCTGGCTGTTCGCACTTCTTGTTCATATTGTGGCGCCATGATGGTAAACAATAACTGCCCTTTTTTAACAACCTGACCTTCATCTACCAGTATTTTCTGAATGAAACCATCAACCTTTGGGCGGATATCGATATTTTGAATCCCTTCAATGGTGGCTGGGTAATCTGAATTTAATTCTGTTGTTTGTGCATTAACCGTAAAAACAGGGTAGGCTTGTGGGCCAGCGGCCGCAGCTGCTGCTGCCTTCTTTTGTTCATCATTATTTCCGCATGATGCTAAAAGCATAGCGAGGCTCATGCTAAAAAAGAGAGTTGTTACTTTTCTCATGGACTATTTCTGTGTGTTTAAATTTAATTTCCGGGGTTTGAAAACCTGCTAAAATTTGCTTTTTAACCTGCCGATTTCTGCCCAAAAATAAAGCCTAAAAAAAAATATGTCTGTCCAAATTCTGTCATTTAATCAATCGATTGATTTATTTTAGAGATTAAAACGCCATTAGAGCGGGTTAAAAGGTTGTTATATAGTTGTTTGACTGATATTTTACAACTTAATGTTGTGTGTAAATATCTTGCGACACATGTTAAAACCTGTTAAATTGGTTTAAAATTAGAGCGGAATAATTATTTGCTGATGCCTAAAATAGCCATTTTTATGACATTGTTAGTGTAGATTGTACACTCTGCAGATTTTAAGATGTCGTTCAGAAATCAATTTACTTTTAATCAACCCTCAAAAAGTACAATTTTTGCTGAGAATGCTGAGAGGTAGTTTGGCAGTTTTACAATTGTCCTTCAAAAACCAGTTTAGCTGGTCCGCATAAAAATACATTTGTAAAGTTTGTTCCATCGTAATCAAATTCGATTTTAATATCGCCACCCAGTACCTTTATATCCGTTTTAACATGACCAGTTTGCGATTTGTGTTTAGCCATCGCCATTGCAACCGCGGTTACACCTGTACCGCAGGCATACGTTTCGTCTTCAACACCGCGTTCATAAGTTCTAACGAACAAGTGATCGCCCATATCTTCCACAAAATTTACGTTGATGCCTTTGGCGCTGTAAACATCATTGTAACGTATTTTCTTGCCTTCGGTGAAAACATCATAATTTTTTAAATCGTTTTGCAAACGAACATAATGCGGAGAACCTGTATTCAAAACAAAGGCATCACCATCGTTGGTAATGTTAAACACATCAATCATTTGTAGATCTATCCAATCGCCAGATGCTGATATTCTGGCATAATGCGGGCCATCGACTGCCAAAAAGTTTGTTTCCTTTTCAATTATTCCAAGGTTTTTAGCAAAAGCAACAATACATCTGCCCCCATTGCCGCACATACTTCCCAGTTTTCCATCTGCATTAAAATAATGCATTTCGAAGTCGAAATCAGGATGTTTTGTTAAGAACATTAAGCCATCTGCACCGATGCCAAATCTTCTATTGCAAAGCTGTTCAATCCATGCATGATCAACATCTTTCAAAGGACTCATTGTATGATCTATCAAAATGAAATCATTACCTGCACCTTGATATTTAAAGAAATTAACTTTCATGTGTTGATGTTGTTTTTAGGCTAATGAAGCTGTTCATATATGCTGTAATTTTGTCATTAAAATTAAAAACACATTACTGGTTTCATGAAACCTTCATTTTTAAATGCAATATTTGAGTTGCAAAAAGCAGGTTTAACGGCTGTGTATATTAATTTAACATTTTTTAACAAGGGTTTAAGTGCTTTGCTGATGCAAATATCGTTTATATGGTATTAAATTTGAATAAACTTAGTAAAGAAAATTTGAGCAGATAAAAACTGCTGGAGCATCTGCTTAAACAAAGTGAATACATGCTCTCGCAAAATTTAAATACAATGATTATTTTAAGCAAATAAATCGCTAGCAATATGCTTATTATTTTCATGACCACTAAAAAACAATATACAAACACATGAAAAAAATATTAGGAATTACCGTGTTAGCTGCTTTTATAGGTGGGGCAGCAGCAATTGGAGGTTACAAACTATTTGAGCGTAATCAAACTGGAAGTACAATTTCTGAGAAACAGAATTTATACTTTGCCAACAATCCACTAAAAATTTCTTCGGCTGGTACAGCTGATTTTACACAAGCTGCAGCGGCGGTTGCACCAGGAGTTGTCCATATTAAAACAACTTATGAAGCAAAGAGCGGTGGTGGTAGCAGAGGTTCTTCGCCGTTTGATATGTTCGATGATTTCTTTGGAGGAGGAGGTCGCCAAATGCAACGCCAACCGAAAGCTGCATCAGGTTCAGGTGTAATCATCAGTCAGGATGGTTATATTGTAACGAATAATCACGTAGTTGAAAATGCATCGAAAGTTGAAGTTGTATTAACCGATAGACGTAAAGTTGAAGCTACCGTTATCGGGCGTGATCCAAATACCGATTTGGCTTTAATCAAAGTGAATGCTACAGGTTTACCAGTGGTTAAAATGGGTAATTCTGACAATGTTCAGGTTGGTGAGTGGGTATTGGCAGTGGGTTTCCCGCTTGATTTACAAACTACTGTTACCGCCGGAATAGTAAGTGCTAAAAATAGAAGTATCGGTATCATTGGCCGTGAGCAACAAGGCAATGAAATAACGGAGGAAGAATATCGCGAGTATCAACGTACCGGCAAAAGACCACAGGCACCTGCAAATACCAGTATCGAATCATTTATTCAAACAGATGCTGCCATTAACCCTGGCAACAGTGGTGGTGCTTTAGTTAATGCGAATGGCGAGTTAGTAGGTATAAATTCTGCTATTGCTTCACAAAGTGGCTACAACCAAGGTTATGGTTTTGCAATTCCGGTAAACTTAGCCCGTAAAATTGTTGATGACTTTATGAAATACGGATCGGTTAAACGTGGTTACATTGGCGTTAACTTCTATCCGTTAAGCGGAGATGAGAAACCAGAAGGAATTACTACTTCTGAGGTAAGTGGTTTATATGTGAGTGATGTTGTAGCTGGTGGCGGTGGTGCTGCGGCAGGAATTAAAAAAGGTGATATCATTAAAAAAGTTGATGGTGTCGTAATTAACGATTCTCCTGATTTACAGGAAAAAATAGGTCGTTTAAATCCTGGCGATAAAGTGAAATTAAGCGTTTTAAGAGATGGTTCATTGAAAGATATCACCGTAACCTTAAAAGGCGAATCGAGCATTGGCTTAACCGCAAATAATACCGCTGCAAAAAGCGTAGAAGTTTCAAAACTGGGTGCAACATTTGCACCGGCAACTCAGGCACAAAAAACCAAATTTGGAATTAATGGTGGTGTTGTAGTTACTTCAGTAGTTACCGGAAAAGCTTTTGATAACATAGGCGTAGAGAAAGGTTTAATCATTACGAAAGTAAACGGTCAACCGGTAAATTCAGTAGCCGATGTGCAAAAAGCACTTCCTCAGGGAAGAAATAATATGATCAGTATTTCTGGTGTAGGCGAGCAAGGAACTTATAATTTTAGTTTCCCAGCTCAATAAAAAACTTTTAAAATAAAAAAAAATGTCCCGATGAAAATCGGGACATTTTTTTTTTGCAATTAATCTTGATCAATAGGTTCATGGTTGGCATGGCATGCATCTGCACATTCTTCACAAGCCACGGCACATTGCCTGCAATGTTCATGATCATGATTACCACATTCTTCTGCACAAAGGCGACAAATCTCTTCGCACAACAATAAATACTGACGGCCAATAACCGAATCGCGTTGAAGCAATCTCGCGGCCTGGGTGCAAATATCAGCACAATCTCTATTTAACTTGATGCATTCAATCATCATGTTAATATCCGTTTCGTCTTTTAAACTTGATGAGCCGCAATGCTCACAAGCCATAGCGCAATCTAATAATGCCTGAATTAAGGCATGGTTGTTTCTTGTTTCCATTTCGCTCGATTTTGGTTAGATTATATTCTGTACTAAATAACCAGTCAGGATTTAAAGTGTTTGCAAAATTTCTGGATTAACCGGTGAAAAGTTTTCTGGTCAGCTTTAAATTTGAAGTTTTCGCTGTCATGCCAGAGGTTAAATGATTTTATAATCACCGTAAGTAAAATTTTAACTGTTTTTGCCGGGGTGAGGCCTTTTTTCTGCACTGTTTAAAGTTTTCTAAACCTGACATTAGCGGGCAGCCCGAATTTCTCGGGCTAAAGCGATTGGCAGGACTATCGGAGCCGAAAAGGCACAGAAACTTGCTTTTCAAATCATTTTATTTGTCTCTAATGAAGCGAATTTGCTATTTCACACGTTTTATAAAAAAAACATGTTCATTTTAAATTCATGATCTCCGTCTAGTTTCGCATTTGCCGATTGATAATCTGCGTTTACCGACACTTTATGAATTGACATGTTTTATTATTTCATATTTGAACCAGCAATTAAAACCGAATTTATGGCTTTAGCTTACATCAACCTTAGTGCTAAGCAGTACTTTAATTTCATGTGCAGAACAGATTTCGAACGCAGAATTTTTCACGATACATACAAAGAATTTCAAAAAAGTTCTAAACCATTTAGTTTAAGGCAAACTTTGCATACCTTTTCGCAAATGTGCCAGGCAAATGATAATGCAGTTCAGCTGAACCAAAAAGTTCATTATGCGGTGATGGATACGATACAGGCTTTGGATAATAAGATGCCTGTTTTAAACGATGCCAACGGGAAAGCCATATCATTTGATTGGGCTGAACTGAATATTTATCAATCAGATTTGATGAACAAAGCAGCCCATGTAGTCTCGCTTACCTATACCGGTCCGAAATTGGTTTTACACGAAATAGTAAACGATTTGTTGATTTTAAGCTACGACATTAAAGGACAGTTTAACGAAACCTTTATGCTTAAAATGACAGATGATTTGGTTATCAATTATCAGCAAAGAAGGCAATTGCTGCATAGTTAAAAACATCACAGTCTAATAGCCTAAAAATTATTATTAATTTGTAGCATGCAACAATTTAAAACGCCAACTTTTATCATTCACGTAGCGGGTTGGCTTTTGTTTTTAACCTTTCCTTTAGTGTTCATGAACAATGAGCAATCTGGGCAAAGTAGTTTGTTGTTATTGGCTTCGCCATATTACTGGTTGTTTTGCCTTACCTACATGCTCATGTTTTACTTAAACGCATGGGTATTGGTGCCGTGGTTAATGTTTAAAAAGAGGTACCTGGCTTATAGCGGCGTGGTATTGCTTTTATTTGCATTTGTTTATTATGCACGGCCCTACGATAAGTTATTAGGACATAACAAAAATGTGATGGGAGTTATGCCCCGGCCATCAGATACGCCTAAAGGACTCAATCAGGTGCTACAATTTGGCAATGATTCCAGTAAGAAACCCCATGCCCAAATGCCGTTTGGCCCTTTGCCAAATGAACATTTGCGCATGGAGGAACCTGGTTTCGGAAGGATGGATCCTGTTTTTGATTTCCGCAGACCGATAAGAATTGATGTGATTAGTTTATTTATTTTTTTCATGATTATGGGTTTGAGCATTGCCACCAGTACAGTTCAGCGCTGGCAAAATGCAGAATCGAAAGTTGTAAAGGCTGAAGCCGAGAAGGCAATGGCAGAATTATCGTTCCTTAAAGCTCAAATTAATCCTCACTTTTTGTTCAATACATTGAACAATATCTATATGTTATCTATACTGAATAGTGAACATACCTCAGAAAGTATCATGAGGCTTTCGAATATTATGCGGTATGTAACGGATGATGCTGTACAGGATTTTGTGCTCTTAAAAGATGAAATTAATTGTATACACGATTATATTGAATTGCAGCGGTTGAGGCTTGGCGCTGATGCTGAAATAAACTTCGAGATTACTGGCCAACCGGAACAGAAGAAAATCGGACCCATTATTTTGATGACTTTTATAGAAAATGCATTTAAATATGGCGTAACTAAAAAGGAAAAAACGGTTATCAATATCAGCCTGATCATTGAGGCAGACAGCGTTCATTTTTCATGTGAGAATAAAATTTATCCTGATACCACAAAGTTGGAACGTGCTGGCGTAGGGATAGATAACACACAACGGCGCTTAAAACATTTATATCCAAATAAGTTTAAACTAAATATTAACCAGGATAATGAGCTTTTTTCGGTAAGGCTTTCATTAGATTGCTAATTGCAAAATTATGATTTTAAGATGTGTTGCCATTGATGATGAACCGCTTGCGCTTCAGTTAATTCAAACTTATGTTGCCAGATTTCCCGGATTGGAATTGGTTCAGGTTTTTGAAGATGCACTTTCAGGAGCAGAATTTTTGAAGCAAAATTCAGTTGATTTGTTATTTGTTGATGTAAACATGCCAGATATTACCGGCGTAGCGTTGGTGCGGAGTTTAGTAACACGGCCTATGGTTATTTTTACAACTGCCTACCGCAATTATGCTTTTGAAAGTTATGAATTGCAAGCTATCGACTACCTTTTGAAACCAATTGATTACAGCCGTTTTGCCGCGGCGGTAGAACGGGCTATAGATTTTCACAAATATAAAAATGCTACTCAGGAAGCGATTAGCGATGAAAGTATTTACGTGTATGCTGAATACAAAATGATTAAGATTTTATTAAGAGACATTGCTTATATAGAAAGTATGGGCGACTATTTGAAAATCTATCTTTCGGGGAATGATAAGCCTATTTTAACTTTAATGACCTTGAAAAAAATTTTGGAAAAGCTACCTGAAACGCAATTTGCGAGAATTCACCGCAGTTTCATTGTGGCTTTGGGCAAAATCAAATCTATCCATAACAGAAAGGTTAATTTAAGCGATGCAGAATTACCTATTGGAGATGCGTATAGCAGTTTTATCAACCAGCAAAAAGGTAACGCTGGTTAATGGCAATGGCCACTTTGGTATTTTCTAAAATTTTTATCCGAGGTTTTTATCCTTAACCAAAAACCATTTGTTATTTTTTGTTAAAACACATCCTACTATACATTCGGAGTGATACATTTGAATATAATTGATAATGTATTTAGATTTAGCTGTTTACAATAATCAGTTTATGATGGTTAGATATGAAATTTTTAACACTGCTCACCGTATTTGCAATTTTAAGCTTATCTGTTTTCGAACTTAGTGCGCAAAGTAATTTAGCTTTACAAAAGGCATTTCAAAATAGCTATAACGAGGAAAGTAAAAAGAATTATAACAAAGCGATTGACCATATTATTCCATTTTATGAAAAAGGAAGTTATGAAACTAACCTTCGGATAGGTTGGCTGTATTATTTGGCTAAAAATTATAGCGCTTCTCAAAACTATTATACAAGGGCAGTAAACCTCCGTTCAAATTCAATTGAAGCTAAATTTGCTCTCATTAAACCACTATCCTTTTTAGGCCATTGGGATAAAGTGATGGATCAATACAATGCCATTCTAAAAATCGATCCGCAGAACAAACAGGCAAATTATTGGGCGGGAGTGATGATGTACAATGAGAAGCAGTACGCCGAGTCAGTAAAATACTTTGCAAAAGTTGTTAGCGCCTACCCGTTTGATTATGATGGAAACCATATGCTGGGCTGGTCATTGCTTTTTTTAGGAAGAAAAGCAGAAGCCAAAGCTTGTTTTGAGCGTGCCTTACTCATTAAACCTGGCGATTTCTCAAGCAATGATGGATTTAACAAAGCATTGAAATAGGGTTTAATGTCCAATCAGTCAACATATTTAGAATTAATTTAAATAATTAAAAATAAAAAATTGATCTATAGGTATTTAACCATACCTTTGGATCAAATTAAAATACAATATAATGCAACAAGGAACAGTAAAATTTTTTAATGAAACTAAAGGTTTCGGATTTATCACTCCATCTAATGGCGATGCCGAAATTTTTGTTCATGCTTCAGGCTTAATCGACAACATTCGCGAGAATGATACCGTAAACTACGATGTAGAAGAAGGTAGAAAAGGCCTAAACGCGGTAAATGTAAAAGTAGCTTAAGAAAACTCGAACACATAAATCGTAAAAAGTCCCAACGCAAGTTGGGACTTTTTTTTTTGTGCTAATCATCTGGTAATACATTGAAAAACTCATTAACCATGAATTTCGCAGACTTCGTAATGTTGTCCGTATAGAAGTTAATTAATATGCCCTGCGGAGCACACAGTAATTTCATATAAGTTAATAGTTGAGCTTCGTGAACTGGTAGGATATGAGTAATCGCTTTTATTTCCAAAACGATTGTATCCTCCACAAATAAGTCTACACGCAGATCTATATCGACTTCCAACTCATCATATATTACAGGAACTAAAAACTGTTGTGCTACCTTAAAACCTTTTTTCTCTAATTCATAAACAAGGCATTTTTCATATATTTTTTCTAGTAGCCCCGGACCAAGAGCTTTATGTACGGTAATTGCACATCCAATAATTTCATAAGAAAGGTGTGAAAGATGTTTTTTTGTCATTTAGCCATTATGATAAGTTCATGAAAAGGGATGGCTTAAATAGGAATACTTACTTAAAGATAGTGTTTAAACCCTAAAGTTGTATTGATGTACAAGTGTTTTGTCTCACAGTTTCAATTATATCCATTAAACTGGTTTCGATTATAAGTGGGCAAATAATTTAAATGCCTAAATGTTGATATACAATTGTAGTTTACTTGATCATTTGATCATTAAACTAATTTTTTACCATCTAGGCATTAAGGCATTAAGTTGATTTCGCAGCAAGATACGGACATAGTCTTAATGCCTAAATGCCTAAATGTTGATATACCATTGTAGTTTACTCAGTCATCTGATCATTAAAATAATTTTTTACCATTAAGGCGTTAAGGCATTAAGTTGATTTCGCACAGGATAATAAGGACATAGTCTTAATGCCTAAATGCCTTAGGTTTGAATTCTTTTGTATTTAACATTGAAGTTATAACCCATTCGCTTTCTTACCATTAAGGCGTTAAGAAATTAAGCTGATTTCGCAAAGCATAATAAGGACATAATCTTAATGTTTAAATGCCTTAATGTTGAAATACTTTTGCAATGTACTTAGGTATTTGATCGTTATCATGCTTTCTTACCATTAAGGCATTAAGGAATTAAGTTGATTCGCACAGCCATATACTTACATAGTCTTACTGCCTAAATGCCTTAATGTTGAAATACTTTTGTAATGGGCTTGGGTATTTGATCGTTAAAACGCTTTCTTACCATTAAGGCATTAAGGAATTAAGTTGATTTCGCACAGCACGATATGGTCGTAGTCTAAATGCCTTAATGTTGAAATACTTTTGCAATTGGCTTGGGTATTTGATCGTTAAAACGCTTTCTTAACGTTAAGGAATCACGTCAATCAGCGTTTTGCCGAAATTTCAAAGCCTAAACTGTAACCATGATGTATTGGTGAAACAAATATCTACAGCATGTGATGTTTTAAAGAGGTATTACTATTGCATTTCTAAAGATTATAAAATTGTCGATTTACCAAATATTCATCATTCAGCTTTAGAATGTTTCTAAATAACTGATTTATCGCTGTTTTGTCATAATCGTTTATAAATTAAACTCATAATTAAATACTTTTGCAAGAAATTTAGATATAAATCCTAATCAAATGAGTGGTTTCGGAAATGCTCTTTCTTCATCAATAGGAAAGAAATTCATTATGGGTGTTACAGGAATATTCCTGATACTCTTTTTAATTGTACACGCTGGTATAAATGCTTTGATCTTTTTAGATGATCAGGGGTTAACTTTTAACGTTGGTGCTCATTTTATGGCAACCAACTGGATTATCAGAGCAGGTGAGGTGGTATTAATGTTGGGTTTGTTAACACACATTTTTCAAGCCTTGAGGTTAACTTTACAAAATCAAAAGGCCAGACCTGAAAAATATGCAGTTTATAATGGCTCAGCTAACAGTAAATGGTACAGCCGTTCAATGGGCTTATTAGGTACTTTGCTACTTATTTTCCTGGTTGTTCACTTAAAAGATTTCTGGGTGGTATCTCGCTTTACAGGTATTCCAACTGTTGATGCAAATGGTCACGAAGATTTATTTCAGGTAATGAAAGTTAAATTTCAGGATCCGGTGAGGGTTGGCGTTTACGTATTGGCAATGTTCTCATTATGCTATCACTTGTTACATGGTTTTGCTTCGGCATTTCAAACCATGGGTTGGAACCATTCAAAATACAATGGAATCATTAAAAATACAGGCGTTTGGTATTCGATCATTATTTCGATAGTATTCGCAGCAATGCCGATTGCAATCTATTTCGGTATTATTCAATAATTTTTAGCACAAAAGAGATATGTCAGATATTAATTCAAATATTCCAGAGGGCGAATTAACAAGCAAATGGACTAAATATAAGTCTTCTGTGCCTTTGGTTAACCCATCGAACAAAAGAACTATTGAAGTAATTATTGTAGGTTCTGGTTTGGCAGGTGCTTCGGCAGCGGCAACTTTGGCCGAAATGGGTTACAAAGTAAAATGTTTTTGTTTTCAGGATTCTCCACGCAGGGCGCACTCTATTGCAGCTCAAGGTGGTATCAACGCAGCAAAAAACTATCAAAACGATGGTGATAGTACTTACCGTTTGTTTTACGATACGATAAAAGGTGGCGATTACCGTGCCCGCGAAGCCAATGTGCATCGCCTGGCAGAGGTAAGTGCTAATATTATAGACCAGTGTGTGGCTCAAGGTGTGCCTTTAGCCCGTGAATATGGTGGCTTGTTAGATAACCGTTCGTTCGGGGGTACACAAGTTCAACGTACTTTTTATGCTGCGGGTCAAACTGGTCAGCAATTATTATTAGGTGCATATTCTGCTTTGGAACGCCAGATTGGTATGGGTAAAGTAGAAATGTATACACGTCATGAAATGCTTGAAGTTGTAAAAATCGATGGCAAAGCACGTGGTATCATTGCCCGTAACTTAATTACAGGAGAAATTGAGCGTCACTTCGGTCACGCCGTTGTTTTAGGAACAGGTGGTTACGGAAACGTTTTTTACCTTTCTACCAACGCTATGGGCAGTAACGTTACTGCGGCCTGGAAAGCGCACAAACAAGGTGCATATTTTGCTAATCCTTGCTACACGCAAATCCACCCAACCTGTATTCCAGTTTCTGGCGATCATCAATCAAAATTAACTTTGATGTCTGAGTCGTTACGTAACGATGGACGTATCTGGGTTCCAAAAAAGAAAGATGACAACCGTAAAGCTTCAGAAATTCCTGAAGATGAAAGAGATTATTATTTAGAACGTCGTTACCCTGCTTTTGGTAACCTGGTTCCTCGTGATGTGGCTTCTCGTGCGGCTAAAGAGCGTTGCGATGCTGGTTATGGTGTAGGTGCTTCAAAACTGGCCGTTTATTTAGATTTTAAAGCAAACACTGAACGTTACGGAAGAATTGAGGCTTCTAAATCAGGTATCCATAATCCGGATAAAGAAACTTGCATGCGTTTAGGTACAGAAGTAATTAAAGCAAAATACGGTAACTTGTTCGATATGTATGCGCAAATTACGGGTGAGAATCCTTACGAAACGCCAATGCGTATTTATCCGGCAGTTCACTATACCATGGGCGGACTTTGGGTTGATTATAACTTAATGACTTCGGTTCCTGGTTTATACTGTACAGGTGAGGCTAACTTCTCTGATCACGGTGCTAACCGTTTAGGTGCATCGGCTTTAATGCAAGGTTTGGCTGATGGTTATTTCGTTCTTCCTTATACCATTGGTGCTTATCTATCGAAAGAAATTTCTATAAAAGCAATTCCAACTGATCATCCTGCATTTGCAGAAGCTGAAGAAAGAGCTGTAGGTATTTTAAATAAACTGATTAACATTAAAGGAACGAAATCTGTTGATCATTTTCATAAGCGTTTAGGCCACATCATGTGGGAGAAATGTGGAATGGCCCGTAATGAAAAAGGTTTAAATGAAGCCATCGAAGAAATCAGAGCTTTACGTGCTGAGTTCTGGAGCAATGTTCGTGTTCCTGGTGCGGTTGGTGAACTTAACCCTGAATTGGAGAAAGCTGGTCGCGTTGCAGATTTTATTGAGTTAGGTGAATTGATGTGTATCGATGCATTGAACCGTAACGAAAGCTGTGGTGGTCACTTCCGTGAAGAATATCAAACTGAAGAAGGTGAAGCATTACGCGATGATGAAAACTATGCTTACGTTGCCGCATGGGAATTTAAAGAAGGTGTAAACTTTGAGCTTCATAAAGAAGAATTGAAGTTTGAAAATATTAAAGTAGCACAAAGAAGTTATAAATAGCAGAGGGCACTGTGCATGGAGCTTTCAGCCCTATGTCCTATGCTCCCCGCCTAAATCTCAATATCATGAGTACAGGAAATATGAACTTAACGCTAAAAGTTTGGCGTCAAAAAAATAACAATACCAAAGGTGCTTTGGTTGACTATAAATTAGCTGGTATTTCGCCAGATATGTCTTTCTTGGAGATGTTCGATGTGTTAAACGAAGAGCTGATCAATAAGGGTGAGGAACCAGTTGTATTTGATCACGATTGTCGCGAAGGAATTTGCGGAATGTGTTCAATGTTCATCAACGGTCGCCCACATGGTCCGAAAGACCTGGTTACCACTTGCCAGTTGCACATGCGTTCATTTAATGATGGTGATACTATCGTTGTTGAGCCTTGGAGAGCTGCTGCTTTTCCGGTAGTTAAAGATTTAACGGTAGATCGTTCTGCATTTGACAGGGTTATCGCTGCCGGTGGATTTATCTCTGTAAATACGGGTAACGCACAAGATGCAAACAACCTTCCAATTCCTAAAATGCAGGCAGATGCTGCTTTCGAAGCCGCTGCGTGTATTGGTTGCGGTGCTTGTGTAGCCACTTGTAAAAATGCTTCAGCTATGCTTTTTGTATCTGCTAAGATCTCACAACTGGCATTATTACCACAAGGTCAGCCAGAGCGTTATCGTCGTGTACAAAGCATGGTGGCGCAAATGGATGCTGAAGGATTTGGTAACTGCACCAATACTGGTGCTTGTGAAGCTGAATGCCCTAAAGGAATTTCATTAGAAAACATTGCCCGTATGAACCGCGATTTTGCTTCTGCGAAATTCATTTCAGAAGAAACGGTTTAAAAAATATACTGTGCATTCCGTTTTATCGGAATCTTGAGCCTCCACAATGTGGGGGCTTTTTATTTTTTAGGTAAAATGTTTAGCCGAAACTTTCAGATAGACTAAACCATTCGCAATATTATCCAATATCTGACAGGCTGTAGTAATCCATCTCCCAAAATAAAAGTTTGCGAAACTTATAATATTTCTATGTTAGCATATTAAAAAAATATGTTAATAGAAATTTTATTCTGTAATATTTGCATATACTTTAAAAAATTTATAAATTTAGTCTTCCGAGACAGGAGAGAAAACATAAAACCCCGGCTAATTTTAGCTGGGGTTTTGTGGTAATTAGCTTTATTTATTAAGACTAAAATTAATATTTATATTATATCTAACCCTTACCGGCACGCCGAACTGAATACCTGGATTCCAATTTGGCGAGGCCGACAACACCCTTACGGCTTCGTCATTAATGTCATAACTAAGGCCTCGTATTACTTTAATGTTGGTTAAGCTGCCATCTTTTTCAACAATGAAGGATAGGAAAACCCGTCCTTGAATTTGCCTTTTTGCCGCTTCCTTCGGGTATTTGATGTTTTCGTTTAGGAAACTATAAAACGCTTTAATTCCTCCCGGAAATTCTGGCTGTTTCTGTATGACAGTAAATTCAAATGTACCATTGGCGATAGAATCTCTTGATGGTTTAGCAGGCGCAGGTGCCTTTACAGCATCGGGTTTAGTTTTGAAATTAATTTTTGAAATTTTCTCTCTGATTAACAGATTTTCAGCACTATTCTTCTTGGCTTTGGTGATTACGATTGCAAGGCCTGCTTCGTCATTTACGCCAAATATTGTTATATGTTGTTTCTCTTTAACAATGGTGAGTGTTTCGATACTGTCCCTGTTAATTCTGGCAGCGTCGCTTTTGGAGATAAATTTTCCATCAACTAAAAACAGTAAATTCTGGCTAGGTGCTTGAGACTGCTGTGCAAGTAAGACCTTTCCAAAACACAACAATAAGAGTAGTGTGAATGAGCGCTTTTTCATTCACAAATATATACCTTCTATTCATACAAATGAAAAAATCGCAAATCCTTAACATTAAGTTAAAAATATTGCGATTTTAAATGGATTTGAGAACGAATGACTAACTAACTCATGGTAAAGTTCACTGCCATTTGGTATTTTACCTTAACAGGATGGCCATCCTGATCAATAGCCGAATTCCATCTTGGAGCCGATTTCATTACACGAACCGCTTCTGCATCTGTTTCTTTTGATAAACTTTTAATCACCTGAACATCTGTTAAAGCACCATCTTTTTCTACATTAAAAGCAAGCATTACTTTGCCTTGTGTGTTATTCTTTTTAGCTTGTTCAGGGTATTTAATATTTCGGGCTAAATAGCTATAAAGCTTAGTTGTACCTCCAGGAAACTCCGGTTTTATGCCACTTTTTACAGCAGCCTTTTTCTCTGTTCCTGGAGATAAATTGAAGTTAACGTTTAAGTTGTATTTTACTCTTACTGGTTTGCCATCAATTAAACCTGGATTCCATTTCGGGGAATTTTTAATTACCCGTACAGCTTCTGCATCTGTTTCCTTTGTTAAACCTCTTGTAATCACTACATCTTCGAGCTTGCCGGTTTTTTCTACGGTAAAGCTTAGAAATACTTTCCCTTGTGTTTTATTCTTTTTGGCAACTTCAGGATACTTAATTTCCTTTCCCAAATATTCATAAAACTTTGTAATACCTCCCGGATATTGTGGTTGTTTTTCAACCGAAACAAAGTCGTAAATTTTTTGTGCTTTTACCGAACTGGTAAACATGGCGATGCCCATTAGGGCTAAAATAATTAGCTTTCTCATAGTTAAATGTTAATAAATTTGATATTTAGTTTTTCTTCTGAAATTCTTTTGTAGATGTTTTCGTGGTAATGATCACTACACCATTTGCTGCTTCATCGCCATAGAGCGATTTACCTGCAGAATCTTTAAGCACACTTATAGATTCAATCGTTTCTGGATTTAAATTTTCAATGCTGGTAATTTTTTTACCATCTACAACATACAATGGCTTCGCTTTCAGATCAGTATCTTTTTGCAATAAATTTCTTAAAGTAACTGCCGGATCCGTGCTTTTTTGATGCAAATCCTTAATAATACCTCCTGATCCTGAAGGACGTACTTTAACATGACTCGGTTTTCCCAGTAAATTTATACGGTTAGAATCGATCTTGGTATTATAAATTCCTGCCAAGCCATTTTTTGTTTTAATTTCAATCACTCCGCCATCACCATCTCTTCCATATTTCGTTATGGCAGGTGCATCTTTCAAAACATTAATAGATTCTATATTATTAGGATCTATGCCACTCATAGCGTTTGTACCTCTCAAATACTGCTTGTTTCCATCAATCACGATAAGCGGTTCTGCTGTTGTAGTTGGAACACCACGTAAGGTAATTTTTGGCGTGGTTGTACTATCTGTTTTTTGTGCATAGCTACTTAAGGCACAGCCCAAAGCAGTTATTAAAATCATTATACGTTTCATCATTAAAATTTCTGTCTAAGTCCAATTATAGGTGAGCTTTTGTCTACCTTTAGTTCAATCTCATCAACTTTTCTGAATAGATTATTTTTTGTGGCGATAACCATTACGCCATTTTTACCTCTTTCCCCGTATAGACTGGTGGCCGCAACATCCTTCAAAACTGAGATCGATTCAATGTCACGATTGTCAAGCTTGGTAAAATCGAATCCCAAGCCTGCATCTTTGCCATTTAAAATCACCAGGCCATCAAATTTCGCTCCCCTGAATACAAGACCTGGAATTTCTTTATAATTAACCTTTGTTTTATCGGCGTTTGGGTCCTTCGGGACATCGTTATTTATCGTGAAATTAACATTGATGTTGTATTTCACTCTCACCGCTTTACCTTCTGCAAGACCAGGATTCCACTTAGGTGAGCCGCTAATTACCCTTACTGCTTCCTCATCTGTGCCACTTCCTAACCCACGCGTAATCTGTATATCGCTTAACGAACCATCCTTTTCAACAACAAATGATAGAAATACTTTTCCCTGTACATTATTATCTAGTGCCGCTTTAGGATATTTGATGCTTCTTCCCAAATATTGATAAAACTTGGTAATGCCTCCAGGATATTCAGGTTGTTTTTCAATTGATACAAAGTCGTAAATTTTTTCTGTTTTCTCATCGGTTGATCCATTAACTGATGGAGCCGAGTAGCCAATGATATTAAGGTCGGCAAGCTTTTGATAGGTAGCCGGAATAAGTGTTTTTTGATTTTTTACCTCAGCATCGTTATTTGAAAGCCTGAATGCAACTTTCAAGCTGAACTTACCATCCGGCAAATTTTTAAAGTCATTGTAAGAGAGCAGCGCCTTCATAACTTCCTCATCACATCCGTCGCCTAACCTCGATACCGTACTTAGATTAATTACTTTATTATTTTGCAGCCTAAACTTTATTTGCGCATTTCCCTGCAGGTTATTTTTAACGGCTTCAATAGGATATTTTATTGATCTTCCCATGAAGCGATAAAAGTTATTCCAGTTTGGATCGATATTTTCTGATGAAGGAATGATTTTACTTTTAGTTAATTGCTGATCAGTTAAATTATCTGTGGGCCCAACAATATCCTGAACAATTTCAATAGGTTTTTCTAACGGTATTTGTTCCGAAATGGAGATCAATTTTTCGTTCTTGCGAACTGTTGCTGATGAAAAGATGATTAGTACGGCAAATAGTGGGATAAAAACACCATATTTCATAACTGCAATCTTTTTTGACCTTTCTTTCTGCAACATGAAAATCCGCTTTTTAATTAATGATTTATCGAAAAATCCATTGGTTAACCGATTTGGTGAAATGCCAAACGACTGACTTAAAATAAGCATGGCATATTCAGCTTTATCGCCTTGAAACCGGGCAGCATGTTCATCTGCTAAAAATTCGTGAATATTTTTAATTGATTTTTTGTACAAATATATGGCTGGATTTAACCAGGTGAAAATGCCTAAAATCTCAAAAAATAATATGTCTGCAGTGTGCCATTGTTTAATATGAGCTTCTTCATGTACATCAATTACCCCAACCAATGGTAAATCCTGATCGACGACCTTCTTTTTAAAGAAAGAGAATGCAGATCCGGATTTAGCATTTTTGATCAATTTTCGAACTGACAATAAATTATACATTAACCTACCAAAGCAAAACACGATACCGCTAACGTAAATGTAAACCAGGGCAGTTCCCCAGCTTAGCCCTTTTTCACTTTCTGTTACAATTGTTGCCTGTTGTAATACAACCTCCCAGTTCACTGTAGCATAAACCTGCTGAGCAGCCTTTTGTTCTGTAAGCCACTCCAGCCGGATAAATGGTATGGAAAGGGATAAAAAACCAGCAGCAACTAAGTAAAAGCGGTTCAACATGAAATACGTTTCCTTATCTAATAGTATTTTATAGAAAATATAAAACACGATTAGGTATAAGTTTACTTGAAGTAGGTAGTGTGCAAAACTCATTTGGGTTTATGTTTAATTTTATCAATCATCTTCAAGATTTCATCCACATCGCTCAAGTCTAATTTTTCTTCTTTCACAAAAAATGAGAACATGCTTTCGACCGAATTTTCGAAATAGTTACCCAGAAGTTTTTCCGTTGCATAACGTTTATACGCTTCTTTGCTAATAAGTGGATGGTATTGATGGGCCTTCCCGAAAGCCTCGTGGCCAATAAAGCCTTTCGTTTCCAAAATCCGAATAATTGTTGAAACGGTGTTGTAAGCGGGTTTAGGTAAAGGTAGTTCGTCAATCACATCTTTAACAAATGCTTTTTCTAGCTGCCATAATACCTGCATGATCTGCTCTTCAGCCTTGGTTAAATCTTTAATTTCCATTTTTATTTTATAATAAGGATACGGGCAAAGCAATTGCCTTAACTAAAGTTAAAACTAATTATTTAGTTATCCAAATTTTTATAAAAATATTTCTATGTTAAAAACTATAACACAGGGAATTATATAACGATTAAATCATTCTTAATGGCATATACCACCAAGCCTGTGCGAGATCTGATGTTGAGTTTGGCAAATAAAGATTCACGGTAATTGTCGACCGTTCTAGGACTCACATTCATCAAGTCGGCTATTTCTTTGTAAGTAAGTTCTGTGCTGCAATGCTGCAGAAACGTAAGTTCTCTGGCACTAAAGATTGGTTTTGTGTCGCCATCTTTTAATGCAACAAGCAACCTGCCAGAAACCAGATCATTTACAAAGAATCCTTTTTCCATAACGGTTTTAATTGCTGTTAACAGTTCAGTAGGAGTAGATTCTTTCAGCATGTAACCACCAGCACCTGCCCTGAGCATCCCGATAATTGCCTTTTCGTCTTCAAGCATACTTAATGCCAATACATTCACATTAGGATGATATTCTCTAATCCATTTGGTAGCAGCAAAACCATCCATTATCGGCATATTAATATCCATCAGAATAAGGTCTACATTAGACTGGTTTTTTATTTTGTTCTGAAGGTCCTGACCATTTGTGCTCTCAAAAACGATTTCGATTTCATCAAATTCATCAAGCAAACTGGCTAAACCTGAGCGGAAGAGCGTATGGTCATCTACAATAGCGATGGAAATTTTTTCGGCTGACATCTTTTATGGATAAGGTATTTCGATTAATATGGTGGTTCCTTGATTGGGTAACGAATTTAACGTTAACTTTCCGTTAATCATTTCTGTTCTTTTAAAAATTGAGTTTAAGCCCATCCCAGTTCGCCTGCTTCTGGTTTCATCAACATTAAAACCTATCCCATTTTCTTTTACAGTTAAAAATAAGCTATTGTCTTTAAAATAACATTCTACTTCAATTATCGATGCCTTTGCATGTTTAATGATGTTATTAATGATTTCCTGCAATAAGCGAAGAATGATAAGGTCCTTATCAGGCGATGTATAACTTAAATCGAGTAAATTGTTGTTAACGATGAGTTGATGAACCCCCGCTTTGTTGAGCCAGTTTAATTCTTGTTCGATAGCATGCCCTATCCCATTCTGAACAATTTGTTCGCCGTGAAGGAGTTTGGCTAATTCCCTAAGTTCTTTAATCGAATTATTTACAAGCCCAAGTGAGTTTTCAATTTTCTTTTCTGCTTTTTCGGTATTAGTTAAGTCGATAGAATTTAACGTTAATGTTGTTAAACTGAGTAGCTGGCCAACGTTATCATGCAATTCAGTAGCAATACTTTGCATGGTTTGCTCTTGTACTTCGAGTTGTGTTTTTAATAATTCTGCATCAAACTTTTGTTTCATAGCAGTTTTTTCCAACACATGGTTTTTTCTATACTTAATGCTGATTTTGATGTAAAAAACCAAAAATATGGGCATGAGCAAGAATATCGTTGTTGATATGATTACTAAGATTGTAATCTGCGTTGTTTGATCCTGCATATAAATGAGTATGCCCAAAGGCTGTAAAATATCACATTGAGTACATTAAAAAGATGACCGCGAATAGAAAATTTACCTATTACAATTGAAGTAAATAATTCGTGGAACAAATTACCTGTAGTGCTCCCAAAGTAAAAGAACAGTACTGCTGTCATCCACCAGAATTCGGGACTGGTGTTAATTTCAAGGAGTTCTTCGGCTGAAATTACCAGATAATAATAATAAAGGCAATACAGCACAAAAATAACCGCTAAAATTGTTGCAGCCCAGGTGTTGTATGGGCTGATGCCATGAGTTACAAAGAAAGCGATGTATGTTGCGTAAAAAATCACCAATCCGATGGTGATGATTTTCATCGGATTGATATATTTTTTAAGGCATTGATAAATCCCTGCAGAAATGAAGCCAGCTTCAAAAAGTGTATAAATGTTATAAATGAATATGTTATTATGGAACTTTCTGGCTGCCCACCTGCCCAGGATAATTTCGGTTAAACACACAATTAATAAGAAAATAAGTGTGCCTCGCCATAAAGACTTTTTATCATTCCAAAGTGTAATTAGCCCAAAAATGAAGCATAATAGTTCTACAATGGTTATTATGGATAAGGAAATAAACATTACAGTTCAGTTCCATCGCACTCTTTCGGACAGAGGCTACCTTTATTTCCAATATCGCCGGTGTCATCTTCATGTTCACCTGTGGTACCGCCCGAGCTTTTAATTTGACCTGCAGCAAAAGTTGGTGTTAGTAAAACCGTGTTTCTGCCTAAATATTCATTAGTTAAGCCCTCAAGCGCATTAGCAGTATATTGGCCGAAATAAATCCTAAGTCCATCATGTTTTCCATCCTGCAGGGTTTTTGCAATTTCAATTATTTGTTCTGCCGGAAACCATACGGCTTTAGTATATGAAGGATTTTTACTCGATTCTTTAGCATAGGCTGCTACCATTTCCTTAGCAATAGCTGCAGGAACATTTGTAATTGTTTTTTCTCGACTCATGAAATATTAAATAGTTTGTTTGTTAAAGTTAAAAGTCGAAAATAAATAATGGTTCGGCAAGTATTTTACGAAATTATAATACCGTAAAAACACCTTTTTATTTAGGGTGATTTATACTACTCATAAATCGGTACTTGAACTTACTTTTGAAATGCAATAGCAAACGAAAGTTTAAAATTGTGCATCCCAAAGTTGTCTATCCCAAATAAAATCACCATCCTAAATAATCAATTTAGGATATTAGAGGTAGTCGCCTTTGTCTAACAACAGAATATTTACCCTATTAATAATTTGTTTGACATGATAAATAATATTCTTTTACAAGAAAATAATAATTCGATAACCGAACGGGAAGTTGAGATTGTGAAGTTATTATCGATGGGCTACAATAGCAAAGAAATTGGCGACATGCTTTTCATCAGTGAACATACTGTAAATACACACAGAAGAAATATGGTAAGAAAACTCGACTTAAGAAACTCTTATCAGTTAATTGTTTGGGCATTTAAAGAAAGAATACTATCCAATTAGGATAAAAAAATACACAATTTAACGCAATACTCTCTCTAAACAGCAAAGCCTGCTTTTTTGATCAAAAATCAAAAAGCAGGCTTTTGTATGTTATACTGTTTATGGCCTTGCAGCTTGAGCAGTTGGTAATTCTTTCCTTGGAATTTGCGCTTCGCGTTGAGAAGTGTTGTAAACAAATGAAGCAACAATTGTAGCTGACTGTTTCAAATCGTCTTCCACCAATCTATCATAGGTATCCATATTGCTATGGTGAGTACGGGTATTATAATCTGCCGGATCCTGAATAAACTGAAATCCAGGGATGCCAACCGCATCAAAAGCCTGGTGATCGGTACCGCCCGTATTGCTAACGGTTACGGTTGTTGCGCCCAAATCGTTAAACGGCGCTAACCAGCTTTGAAAAATTGGTCCGGCGGCTGCATTGCCTTGTAGGTAAATGCCACGAATTTTTCCGGTACCATTATCCAGGTTGTAATATGCTGAAATTTTCTTTTGGTCAGGAGTTAAAACCATCGTTTTCGGGTCGCCAAAATGCTTGGCTACATAACCGCGTGATCCAAATAATCCCTGTTCTTCCGAACTCCAAAGTGCAATGCGAATGGTGCGTTTTGGTTTAAAATCAATGGCTTTTAAAATACGCATGGCTTCCATCATTACAGCTGAACCAGCGGCATTATCAGTTGCACCTGTTGCAGCATGCCACGAATCAAAGTGACCGCCAATCATAATAACTTCGTCTTTCAGTTTTTTATCGGTTCCCGGAATTTCGGCAATTACATTATAGCCCTGCGGATCCTGATCATAAAACGATGTTTTAATATCAGCTTCAACTTCAACTGGCTTGCCAGCACGAAGCAAGCGAAGGATATGTAAAAAATCTTCTGCTGCAACTTCCAGTTCTGGAGAAACAGGTTTGGCATCTAAAGCGTATGATGCACCGTTACTGGTAAAAAAAGTTCCCTGTCCGCCGCGGGCATACGTTAAAATAAGTGCAACTTTTTCGTCTACCAACATGGCACTCATCGCAGCACGAACTTCACGCATTTTCATCATTTGTGCCATACGATCGGCCATTGGCCCACCGGTTGGACGCTGACGAGCGCCAGCTGCCATTGGCTTTGCTGCTGCCATTTGTGCCAGCGTAGTATCTGCATAGCGGGTAAAATCGGGTTTCAAGCCACTGGCAAGCGGTGCACCCTGATCCATCATAACAATTTTGCCGGCAAGTTTACCCTTGTATTTTGCTAAATCAGCAACACTATCTGCTTTGATTAAAATTACTTCAGATTTGATTGGGCCATTTGTTCCCGGTGTCCAGGCTTTAGGTGATGCAATAATTGGATGATAAAATGGAGCCGTGGTGGCTGCATAGTATTTATCTACCTGCCATCCTTTACCAAACGTTCCCCACGCTTCGAGATGTGCATTTTTCAGGCCCCATTCGGTAAGTTGTTTAACTGCCCATTCCTGTGCTCTTTTTAAACCAGGAGAGTTAGATAATCTTGGGCCTGATACATCGGTAAGGTTGAAAGCAATGTCCATTACTTTCGAATTGTTTAAACCGGCTTTGCGAATTTTTTCTACCACAGCTGCATCTGGAGCATCTTGTGCAAATGCAGATAGGCATAAGCTAAATGCCAATGCCGTTATTGTAAATCTTTTGATCATTTTAAGAAGTTAGTTGGTTGTAATGGCTAAATTACACTTAAACACAACGTTAATCGCTTTACCATGATATTTTTACAAAGGCCTTTGGTCGCTTGCATGGTTTGTTCGTTCGCTGCACTCGCCTGAGTTAACTAAACCTTATTGAAACGGAAAGCCCGCATTCCAATTGGCACTGGTGATTCCTATAAAAACTTGCTTTACGGTAGCACAGGATTTTTGAAGCGGACTTGTAGTGTAAAGAAGGACTAACCTTAAAATGAATGGCGGAAATTGCTTTTCAAATGATTATTTAATGCTTTTTCTGGTTACAATAAAATAACCGGCAATAAATAAAACAGCTGCATAAGCCAAACTTGTCCATATTTCTCGTGTGAAAATTTCGAAATCGAGCGGATCTTTCCCTTTTTTTACTTGTGTAAGCTGCAAAGCCAGCGACGGCAAACTGTAAGGAATTAAATAGGCATAAGTCCAGTTGAGCATTCCGGTTACAATACCCATTATGGTACCTACAAAACCAATACCGATGGGTTTAAGAAAATCGCCCCAGATTAAGCTTAAAATAAACTGAATAGATAAAATGCCCAGCGAGGAAAGAAATAATTTGCTGTATGAATTGATTAGGAAATTAGAAGGATTATATTGATTGAAAGTATATTTAGGTACCAAAACCTGTAGCAAATGACCAAAACCAAAGGTTAGTGATGCAAAAAGAAAAAGACAAATGAAGATGAGCAAAACCGAGAACAGGTACTTTGCGGTGTAAATGGAAAATTTATTTAGTGGTTGGGCAAATAAGGTTTTCCAGGTATCGTTTTTATGTTCGATGTTGTTAACCGAAAAGGCCATAAACATGACGTAAAATGGCATGACCAACATGCCCATTACATTTAAGGTAGCGCCTGCATACCTTACCCAAAGCATCATGCCGGGTGCATTAAGTTTTAATACCTTTTCTGAGCCGGAGTAAAAACCGAAGCTAACCAGGCTACATATTGCTACAGGAAGTAAAATTGCAGCCCAAAATGCGAGTGTTTTTCTTGATTTATAAAATTCTGAAACTAAGGAAATAAATATGGAGCGCATTTTAGTTGTTTTTCGTGATATCGAGGAATAGATTTTCTAGATCTTTGCGTTGTTTGGAAAGGCTGCTTACCGTAAAACCGTTGTTGATGAGTAGGGTATTAATTTTTCCGCTTTCTGTTGATGATGAAAATGGGGTAGTGATTTTTTTATCGTTTTTTGAAGTGACTTCATAACCTGCACTTTCTAAAAATTTAATAGCTTCATCGGTTTGATCAACCTCAATTTCGACCATGGGCTTACTTAATAAGTGAAGCTCATCGATTGTCCCCTGGAATAGCAGTTGGCCCTTGTTTATAATGCCGACATGTGTTGCGGTACGTTCAATTTCGGCTAGTAGATGGCTGGATACCAGGATGGTTTTATGGTGTTTGGTGGCCAGTTCAATCATCAGGTTTCTGATTTCGATAATCACATTGGGATCTAAGCCATTTGTGGGTTCATCTAACAGCAATAATTCGGGATCACAAACCAGGGCGAGTGCAATGCCTAAACGCTGTTTCATACCAAGTGAATATTTACTTGCTTTTTTGTTGGCCGCTTCAGTTAAACCCACCAAAGCCAGCATTTCATTGGCTTTTGTTTTGGAGATGCTTAATAAAATACATCGGTTAATTAAATTTTCTTTGCTCGAGAGGTGGCCATAGATAGCTGGTTGCTCTACCAATGCGCCAATTCTTTTTAGCGTTGCAATGCGATTGCTGTTGATCTCCTTACCAAAAATAAAAACCTGGTCTGCCGGCGATTTTAGTAAGTTCAGCAGGATTTTTATGGTTGTTGTTTTCCCGGCACCATTTGGTCCTAAAAAACCATATATGCTGCCTTTTGGTACTTGCAACGATAAATCTTTTACAATGGTTTGGTTACCAAAGTTAAAATTTAACCCTACGGTTTCGATTGCGTAATTGCTCATTCCTATTTGAAAATAGCAGTTGCCTGTTTTACAATAGTAGTTGAGTTGGCTGCAGGTTTAACCACAACTTCCGCATCGTTTTGATTGGTGTTAACAGTAAGTGTTAAAATAATCATCATAAATACTGGTACCAATAATAGTAAAAATGGCGATGTGTTTGCTAACTTTTTCATGATCGTTTCGTTTTGATGATTCAAAGGAACAGCATTCAAATTGCCTGCTAAAATGTATTATACCAAGCGTTAAAGATTCTAGATCAACAGGCATTTTTGGCGTTGATCGATAAATTTTGGCGTTGATCGATAAATTTTAAGGTTTTGCCTGTTGGTAGAAAAAAAATGCCCGTTGGTAGATTGTGTACTTTTAAAAAAGAAAGTTTATTTAATTTGGATGACGAAAAAAGAACTGGTGATTTAGCCAGAGATACGTGTTAAATAATGAAAAAAAGTAAAGGACCTTTTGTACTTCATTCTATTTTCTGGGGATTAATTTTATTGTTCATCATTGTTATTGTGATGTTTCGAGGCAATTCTGCCACGCTGAAAGATTATTTATTATCGTTTGGTGTATTTGGCATTATAAATATTTCGATTTTCTACATCAACTATATTTTTCTGATTCCGGGGCTGATTAAAAGGCGTAAAAAATACTGGTTATACATTATCTCATTTTTTGCATTGATTGCCGTAGCTGCATTGTTAAAAACTATAATAGCGGTGTTAAATCCTGAAGAGTTGTTGCACTACACTATGGAAGGAAAACCCCACGAAATGTCGGTAAATAACTTTGCACTGAATAGTGCATTTTCTGCCGGCTTTTTTCTGGTTTCAAGCTGCATCATAAAATTTACAATCGATTGGTTCTCAAATGAACGCATTCAGCGAAACCTGGAAAGCGAACGACGGGAAATGGAGTTGCAGTTTTTAAAATCACAACTCAATCCGCATTTTCTTTTCAATTCATTAAACAACATTTATTCACTGGCTTATCAAAAATCTGATAAAACAGCTGATGCAATTATGAAGCTGTCGGAGATTATGCGCTACATGATTTATGAGAGCAATACACCTACAGTAGCCTTAAACAAAGAGGTTGATTATTTAACCAACTATATCGAACTTCAAAAAATCAGGTTTAAAGATGGTGCTTTTATTGAGCTAACATTAAACGGTGAAATCGACGATCAGAAGATTGTTCCATTGATGTTGATTTCATTTGTAGAGAATGCATTTAAACATGGGGTGGTAAATGATCCTGAAAATCCTGTTAAAATTAACATCATTGCCAACCAGAAGATTTTACACTTTAGCGTAATCAATAAGAAAAATAACCAAAATAAAGATGCACAAGGTGGGGTAGGATTAACCAATGTTGAAAGAAGATTGCAGCTTGTTTATCCCGACAGATATAAATTAAATGTTGTAAATTCGGCTACTCATTACACCTGTGAACTGATGATTGATATATAATTTGTTATCCAATCGTATATTATCATTAAATAAAAATTAAACCTAAAATGAACTTAAACTGTATTGTTGTTGATGATGAGCCATTAGCGCTTGATATCTTGGAGGATTATATTTCTAAAGTTCCGTTTTTAACCCTGGTAAAAAGATGTGAAAATCCAATCGAAGCACTGCAGGTTGTTCAGGGCGGGGGCATAGATTTGGTTTTTTTAGATGTTCAAATGCCGGAATTAACAGGTATTCAGTTTTTGAAAATTGCTGGCACTAAATGCCACTACATTTTAACAACAGCATATCCGCAATACGCTTTAGAAAGCTATGACTTAAACGTTTCTGATTATTTGTTAAAACCTATTGCTTTCGATCGGTTTTACAAAGCGGTAGAGAAAGTTCACAAACAGCATAAACCGGTTGAAACACCAGCCAGCGTAGCACAGCCAATCATTACTCCTGCAGCTTTTTCTGCTCCGGCAAATCCGGTTCAGGATTATATTTTCGTTAAAACAGAGCACAAAATTCAGAAAATATATTTGCACGATATTCTTTATATCGAGGGCTTAAAGGATTATATTTCTATTTTCACCAAGGAGGAACGGATTATTACGTTGCAGAGTATGAAGAAAATGGAAGAAGCATTGCCTCAAAGTCAGTTTATCAGGGTGCACAAATCTTATATTGTAGCGGTTGATAAAATTGAAAGTATTGAGCGTAGCCGCATCACCATCAATCAGAAAATTATCCCGGTAGGAGATACCTATCGTGATGAATTTTTTAGGGTAATTGGAAATAAAAATATTTAATGTTGCCGAGGAGAATCAGGCTTAATTTGTTTTTGCCCTGATTCTCTAAATTAACGCACTGGCATTACAAAAGTATTTCCTGTCCTAAAACTTTTCGAATTTCTGTCTCTACCTCTAACGTGATTTCATTTGGCGTTTTTACTCCAGGCTCAACTGGTTTTAAAACCGTCCACTTTAAGGCGTTACCAGTTGTAAGCGGGAACATCCCGAAACGAACAATTTTCCATGAATTTTCAATGGCTACCGGCACAACCAGAGCGTTGGGCACAACTTTTAAAAGTGTGGCTATTCCGCCAAACTGAAACTGCTTCACCTGACCATCTTTTGCTCGTGTTCCTTCAGGGAAAATAACGGTGCTCCAGTTATTTTCTTTCATTCTGCGCCCTAGTTTAATAATTTCTGAGATGGCTTGTTTGTTGTCTTTCCGGTCGATGTTTGCACCACCACCTAAACGCAGGTTAATAGAAATAGATGGAATACCTTTTGTTAATTCGATTTTAGAAATAAATTTTGCACTGTACCTTCTTAAAAACCAAATCAGCGATGGAATATCGTACATGCTTTGATGGTTGGCGGCAAATATGATTGGCCGATCAGTAGGTAAGTTATATTCGTTTTTAAAACTAATCGAATTGAAAAGAAATATCTGGCAATAAGTTAAAAAGAAGTTTAAGATATCAACCGAAACTTTGTGCGCTTTATAGCCAAAAAATTTATGGCAAATCCATTGAATGGGATGGAAAATGCAAAGCATTAACCCAAAAAAAAGGTAAAATATTGGTGTAAGGAGGTATCCGAAAAGTCTACTCATTTGGTTTCAAAATAAAGCGACAAAGATAATGATAAATTATTCTGGTTCGTGAAAGATGTATCTGTCTTCATATTCTATTTCAAATGCTTTTAAAAATTTTGTGTACTCACCTAAAAAATTTTCCTTTTTATGGTGTTCTTTTTGGTTTTGGATGTAGCGAATCACGTTAGGAACATCACTTTTAGAATATGAAAACGCACCATAACCTTCTTGCCAGGAAAATTTGGTTTTTAAAAATCCCTGGTTGTTTATCCATTTGGAACTTTCAGTTTTTACGTTTTGTATTAAAGCCGAAATAGATTGATGGGTACGTAAACCGATTAATATATGAATGTGGTCAGGCATGGTATTAATTTGAATCATCTTGTGATTATTAGCTTGAACGATGCCTGTGATATATTTCATTAATCTTTCCTCCCATTCCGGATTGATCAGCGACGCTCTGTATTTCACAGCGAAAACGAACTGGATATGAATTTGGGTGTACGTATTTGGCATAATTATATTTGGCTGATTTGAATATAATTAATTTCACGAAACGTTCCTACGGAACGAAAACATTTTTCCGGGAATGATTATTTTTCTACCCAGGATATGTCCCTACGGGACATTTATGGTGTCATTTTCGTAGTTGATGCTTAAAAAAAATGTTAGAAATTATTCGGTAGAAAAATAATCTCATATCCCGTAGGGATATTTCCTGGGTAGAAAAATGTATATATTTTTCATGTTCCGTTAGGAACATTTCGTGAACAAAAAATTAAATCAAATTTTCCAACATCATCAATTTCGTTTTCAAAATGGCGGCAACGCTCATAGAGTCGGTAATTTCATTATTTAAAACCATCTGATAAGCGTCATTGAAAGGAAGTTTTTTAACTACCAGTTGTTCCGTTTCCTCTGGCATGGCGACGCCTTGAATTAAATCGGTAGCGATGTAAATGATACTGAGCTCATCACTCACCGAATTTGATAAATGCATGCGTTGAATTTCTTTCCAGTTTCTGGCACTCATTCCGGTTTCTTCCAGCAATTCTCGTCGGGCACTTTCTAAAGGATCTTCGCCCAATGGTCCGCCGCCTTCAGGAATTTCCCAGCTGTATGCTTTTAATGGATATCGATATTGCCCAACCAGCCAGGTGTTATAATTTTCATCCAGAGGCAAAATACCAATGGCTAAGTTTTTGAAATGTACTTCACCGTAAATGCCCTTTCCGCCCGATGGATTAATCACCTGGTGTTCAGTAACGCTAATCCAATTGTTGTCATATTTTAGATCACTCTCAAGTGTTTTCCAGGGATTTATTTCTTCCATGCTGCAAATTACAAATATCCATTGCGAAACGAAACTTATTATGGCTTTGATGCGGGCGGCGGCGGTGGAATTTTTTTGGCAATTTTAGTAAACCGGTAATTCAGACTGAAAATAAAATTTTGTGTGTTATTGGTCGAAAAGCTTTGAAGCCTGAAATTTTCACCCTCATTATAAACCGTATTGTTTCGGTTGCCAAAAATATCATTTAGTGTTACCCTCAGGTTTAATCTATTGCTGAAAAACATTTTTCGGGCAGAGAAACTTGAAGTTACAGAGCCTTTGTTTCGTCCCTGAGCACTCACGTTATTGGCATAGTTCAAGTTCGATTCGAAAGCAGTTTTCTGCGGCAGCTGCATAGAAAAACCAAAGGTTCCGCGAACACTAATTCCATCTCTGTTTAATGCACTGTTAAGTTTTGAAGTATATTTACTTTGAATAACGCTAAAATTTCCGTTGGCCGATATTTTATTTGTCGGCCTGTAGTTACCAATTAAAATCAAAGCAAGCGAGTTATTTGTGCCCACGTTATCGAATGTACTTTCTGAACGGGCAGAAGTTGAGCCTGGAATTAAAATCACCGTTCTGAAACGTTCAATAACACCTTGACTGCTAGAATAAGAAAGGCGGGGTGTAAATGACCATTTTTGTCCGAAGGCCCCAAAACTAATATCCATTTGATGCGTATAGGATGGTGACAGATTTGGATTTCCGTAAGAAATATTTAACGTATCAACATTATTTACCTGAGGATTTAACGTGTTTTCTCTCGGGCGGTTGATGCGGATACTATAGGTTGCACCCAGGTTGTATCGCTTCCTAAAAAATCTGTTGAGAGAAAGGTTAGGGAATACGCTCAAATAAGGTTTCACGTTATAATTCTCACCGGTGGATAAATCAAAGGCGACATCAGTAAGCTCTGTTCTAACACCTGTTTTAATTCCCCAGCCTGCATTTCGGTAATTGTAAGAGGCGTAGCCGGCCAGAATATTTTCATTATATAAAAACTGGTTGCTTAACCTGTTATTGGTTACAAACTGCTGCGTTTGGAAGTTGAAATTTTCGACCAACAGATCGTTATCATTTTTACGATAGTTGTACGCCAAACCGAATTCCACCCGATCTCTCTTTTTAAATACGGGTTTATCATAGTCGAGGTTAAAAGTCAGGCCGTTATTTCCAATGTCGTTGTTGTTTTGTTGCAGTGTTGCCCTTGATACCCCGAGCGGTTGATAAGTGGTATTAAAACTTCGCAAATCTAAACTGCCGTTTGTATTAAAAGTTAACCCTATTGATAAGCTTCCGCCACTGGTATCGGTTTGCAGTTTATAATCTGCATTCACAACAAAATTATTGCTCTTCCCATCGCCAGTATTGGTTTGATTTCTCAAACGGTTTTGAATGAGTTGCTCACTTAAGTATCTTAAATCGTTTGATGAATTGGAAGAAGATTTGTTGTCGTTATAGTTTGTTGATATCCGAATGTTTTGCTTTGGCGTGATGTCCCAATCGAAGCCTAATCTAAAATTTGCACCACGGCTTTTGCTTTTGCTTGCGCCGGTCTGATCATAGTAAAAAGTAGTGTCGGGAAAGAAATTTTCCCGGTAACTGTTGCTTTCTCCTCTGCCAACATTATATCGATAGGCAGCACTTCCGTTAATGGCGTAGTTTTTTCCTCGGTAAGATGCATTTGTATTGGCATTTCCATTGCCTTGTACCCCGCCTGCTATTCCAATATTTCCATTGAAACCAACCTTAAATCCTTTTTTCATTACAATGTTGATGATACCTTCTCCATCGCCACTATATTTTGCCGGAGGGTTAGTCAGCACTTCAATTTTTTCGATCGCATCAGATGGCAGCACATTTAAAAGATCAGCGATGTTGGAAGTCATGTAGTCAGACGGTTTTCCATCAATAAAAACCCGGGTACTTTTTTTGCCGGTAATGGTTGCGTTACCATCAATATCCACTTGCACCATGGGCACGTTCTTCAACACATCTGTTGCCGTACTTCCCTCGGCTAAAAGCGTTGATCCCACATTATATGTTACACCATCAGCACCAAATTCTATTGCGGGTTTTTGAACCGTAATGGTCACTTCCTGTAAAGCGTTTTGTTCAGAACTTAATTTTAAGGCACCTAAATTACGGTCGTAATCTTTTTCTGTGATGATGATTCCATTTACGATGAGTGGTGCATAACCTACGAAACTGATTTTGATCCGATAGTTGCCTGGTTTCAGGTTTTTAATGCTGAAAAATCCATCTTCATCGGTTGCTGAAGTGGTTACTGGCTGCTCTGTGCCGTCAATGTACACAGAAACAATTGCCGATGGGATAGATAAACCGCCAACCTCTTCTACAACCTTACCGCTAATTGTTCCTTTCTCAGCCGCAAAAGCAGTGGTCGCTAACAACAGCACCAATAAAATTAGAATTGATATAGGGAAGCGTTTTTTCAATGTTTGGTTAGCGGTTACAAAAAAGGCGTTTAAAAATATATTTTCAAACGCCTTTTTCAAAATTTAAAATGATCCTTCATCAGGACGGTTATCCTGCTGATCGTCTTTCTTTTTAGTTTTATTTAAGTTGAATGTTGTTTTTCCGAAACGGTATGAGAAAGTTAAATTACCCATTGTACCTTGCATCTGGCGTTCGAAATCAACAATAGTTGCTCTATCTTCGGTAGTCATGCTCCATCTTCTGGTATTGAATACATCTCTCACATTGAAACTTAAAGAAGCTTTTTTGTTAGGGAAATCATATTTGGCACCGCCATCAATTCCATACATCGCATTACGCTTTCCTTGCGCCATTACTTCAGGAGCACGATAATCTCCACGCAATTGCAAAGAAACGTCTTTGGCAACAGTTAAGTTCGCTGTAATATTGGCATTCCAGCTAAATCCGCTGCTGGTTGGAATGTCAAATCTGGTATCACCGGCAAACTTAGCCTGGTATAAGTTTACGTTAGTGGTAAAGTTTAAAGCTTTAACCAAATCAAAACGGCCAATTAGTTCCAAACCTGTATTGATTTGATTGGTTAAGTTTTGAGGCGTAGAAGTAATAATTCCATTAACAGGTGTACTTCTAACGCGTTGGATCACATCATTTGTTTGGCGGAAATATAAGCTCGAGGTTAAAGTAACCTTCTTGAAATATTTACTGTAACCTAATTCAAATGAGTGAACATCTTCCGGCAATAAATTCGGGTTACCTTGTCTGTAGTTAAATGGCTCTGAAACATCTAAAAACGGGTTGGTATCCCACGGACGAGGGCGGTTTACACGACGGGTGTAACTCAACTGCACCTGCTGCTCACCCTTTAATTTTTGTGTTAAAAATACACTTGGATATAATCTTCTATAACGGATATTGCCATCGCTTCCAACTAACACATTGCCGTTGTAACCTTCTAAATGCGTATCTAAACGGGCGTCTTCAGCTCTTAAACCCAGTTGATAACCGAAATCTTTAATCTGGTTCTGGTAGTTAAGGTATAAAGCATGAACCTGATCTTTGCTATTAAAATCGTTAATCAATTTATTATTCCTGATTACGATTTCTGTGTTGGTCAGCACTGAATCCGCATACTGATTATTGTCAGCCAAACGGATCTGGCTGCGATATCCGGCTTCAATTTTTCCTGTTTTGCCCACCGGTAAAGTATAATCGGCCTGGATATTATAATTTGAATTATCGCCAGTGTTGTAAATGCGTTGTAAACTCGGATTAATATTTACATCCGTACCGTTTCTATTGGTAATAGTGGTATTATACGCCTGATCATTATCATTGTAACCCGAAGAATAACCAAAATTAAAGGTTAACTCTTCTTTTGGTTTCTTAAATTTCTGCGAATAATCCAGGTTCAAATCATAACTGCTTCCAGTTCCCTGGTTAACGTTGTTTCTGTTGCTATACGAAACAGGGCTTAAATTTCTGGCCAATTGTCTGATATCGATGTATTCATTTCTATCGTTTTCCCTGGAATTAAATCCACCTGAAAAACTAACAACACTTTTTGGCGCCAGGTAATAATCGATACCGGCTTTAACGTTATGACCTTTATCTTGTGAAGTAGATTTTGTATTCTGGCTTAAAAATGCAGTTCTGCTGGTATCACTTTTATATGTAATATCTTGAAAACCGCCACCAATTCTGTTGCCATAACGGTAGCTGTAGTTTCCATAAATATTCACTTTGCTGTTTTGGAAACTCAAATTGGTATTGGCATTATAGTTATCTCTGTTACCTGCCGTTACCGCCGCAGAACCGTTAAAACCTAATTTTGTGTTTTTCTTTAACACGATATTGATGATACCTGCCTGCCCTTCAGCATCATATTTTGATGAAGGATTGGTGATTACTTCAACACTTTCAATTGAACTTGCCGGGATGGATTGAAGAATTTGCGCAACATTTCCCCCTGCAATTAAAGATGGTTTTCCATCGATTAAAACCCTTACGCCGCTTGATCCACGTAAGCTCACATTACCATCCATATCTGTAGAAACTGAAGGAACATTTTGCAATAGATCACTTGCCGATCCACCTTCACTGATTACACTTTGATCAACAGAAAAAATCTTTTTATCGATACCCATCTGCATGCCTTGCTTTTGGCCGGTAACGGTAACTTCGCTCAAAACATTTCCTTTGGCGGTATTCATCTTAATATCACCAAAGTTTAAAGTCCCGGTTGCTGCGGTAATGGCTACATTATCTCTAACCATTGTTTGGTAACCAACAAAGCTGATTTTGAAAGTGAAAGTTCCTGTTGGTAAATCAGCCATAGTAAAGGCTCCGTTAACGTCAGTTTGTGCAATTTTCACATTTTTAGCAGTTGCCTTATCAATTAAAACTGCTGTAGCAAAAGGAATAGTTTCTTGTGTTTTAGCATCTTTAAGTACACCTGTTATTTTGGCTTTCCCGCCAGTTTGCGCAAAAAGATTAAAAGATAAACTTAGTAGTAAAAGGGTAATTTGTATCGTCCTCGATTTCAAAATTCTCATTAAAATATAATATATGTTGTGTGTTTTCTGTAAAGGGAGACAAAGTAACGGCAACTAAGTTTAATTAAGGAGGCGTAACTATTTTATTACAGCCATTTTATAGTAATATTTTTGTGGGCATATTTCGGAAGATTTGGAGGTATATTGAGTTGATAGGGCAGTTAAATGGAAAACAATCGAACAATATTAATATGCTGCAATACCTAAATTGTTACTTTTGCTTTAGATGAAAAAAATATTAATCGTTGATGATTTACATCCGGCTTTTAAAACGCAAGCCATTGCAATGGGTTACGAAGTTGATGACGAGCCGAAAATTACCCGTGAACAAACTTTAGCGAAAATTAAAGATTACGTGGGTATTGCGGTGAGAACAAAATTTCGAATTGACGCGGAAATTCTTGCTGCGGCAACAAACCTGAAATTTGTGGCTCGTGCTGGTGCTGGTTTAGATAATATTGATGATAAAATTGCTTTTGAGCGAAATATTCAACTGATAAATGCACCAGAAGGAAATTGCGATGCCGTTGGAGAGCATGCCACAGGTTTACTCTTATCGCTGATGAACAATTTTCGCCGGGCTGATCTGGAAATTAGAAACGGGATCTGGGATCGAGAAGGAAATCGTGGTTACGAACTAAAAGGTAAAAAAGTTGGCATTATTGGTTACGGTTTTATGGGGCAAAGCTTTGCCAAAAAGTTAGCGGGTTTTGAAGTGGATGTGATGGCTTACGACAAGTATAAAACTGGTTTTTCTGATGCGTTTGCCCGCGAGGTAAGCATGGAGGAAATTGTAAAACATAGCGATGTTTTAAGTTTACATATTCCCTTAACGGCAGAAACCAGGCAGATGGTTGATGATGAATATTTTTTCCATTTCAAAAAACCAATTTTCTTCATCAATAGCGCAAGAGGTGAGATTGTCAACACACAAGCGGTTTTAAATGCAATTGATGCTGGAAAAATTTTAGGTGCCGGTTTGGATGTGTTGCAAACTGAAAAGTTTCCGGCACTTGCTGAACAAAGCTGGTACGCGGAATTAAAGCAGAGTGAAAAAGTAATTTTAACCCCGCATGTTGGCGGCTGGACTTTTGATTCTTACCGCAAAATTTCGGAAGTATTGGCCGAAAAATTAAAAGGATTATCTTTTTAAGTTTTTGCACCTTATTATGCTTAGCTTAATCTTATTCTAAATAAGAAACAAATCGCCATTTGTTCTCGAAGTTTCCATCCTATTTTGCTAAATTGGAATACAAATTCTAACTAAATTATATCATGCCGAAAGATCATTTATATTCAACAACCGTAACATGGACAGGAAATAAGGGCTCCGGAACAATGGATTATCGTTCCTACGACCGCGATTATGTTATTTCTGTAAAAGGGAAAGCTGATATTTCAGGGTCATCAGATTCTGCCTTTCTTGGCGATAAATCAAAATATAATCCTGAAGATTTACTGCTGGCTTCTATTTCGAGTTGCCACATGCTTTGGTATTTGCACCTTTGTTCTAAAAATGAAATCGTTGTGATTGATTATAAAGATGAGGCAGTAGGTACCATGGAAGAATCGGCAGATGGAAGTGGTAAATTTAAAGAGGTTACCTTACATCCGCAGGTTTTAATCGCCGATAAGGCTCACCTGGAGCTGGCAGAATCACTACATGCAGAAGCGAACAAAATGTGTTTCATTGCCAATTCATTAAACTTCCCTGTTAAACATGAAGGGCTTTGTAAAGCAGAAAACAGTTTTTAAGTTGAAAGGGAAAAGTAAAAAGTAGAAAGTGAAAAGTTGAAAGTAAAAAGTAAAAAGCTGGCAGTTTTCAGTTTGTAAACTGAAAACTGCCGACTGAAAACTGTTAACTATTTCACTGTATAAACATTATCACTCGGTGTTGCATCTACATAAATGCCATTATCCAAGGCGATTGATTTTATTTTGCGGTTTGTATTAATCGTCATTGTAAACTCTTTCTGATTCACTTTCCAAACTGCTGGCGTTTTGTGAATCGTTTCTGTTTTTCCTTCCGTATCTGTAACCAAAATATCAAAAGGTATGGCAAAACCACCCACATTGTTGATTACAAAAGTTGCCTTTCCTGAAGTGATTTGAGGCTTCGTAATCGCCAAATCCAAATAGTTGTTGGTGAAAAACCAGTTTTGGAAAAACCAGTTTAAATTCTGGCCCGAACCCGTATTCATCGAATTGAAATAATCCCATGGGATGGGATGTTTGCCGTTCCAGGTATTCATATAGTGGTGTAACGCTTTTTTGAAAAGATCATCACCAAGCATATCTTTCAATGCCAGATAAGACAACGAAGCCTTGCCATAAGAGTTATTGCCATAACCTGCACCCGAAACCTGATCAGACATCGAAATTACTGGTTGATCTTCCTCTGCAGATTTATCGTTGATGTAGCTATTTACCCTGAACTTTTTGTAAAAATCATCTGCAGCTTGTTTGCCATGTTCGGCAATGCCGATTAAATACTCGAAAGTGGTTGCCCAACCTTCATCCATATACGCATAACGGGTTTCGTTTATGCCCATGAAAAACGGAAAATAGGTATGCGCTACCTCATGATCTTGAACCAATTGAGCGAAAACCGGATCTCCAAAATTGGAATCGTTAACCATCATCGGGTATTCCATGTCTGCAAAACCCTGGAAAGCGATGCTTTTAACATATGGATAAGGAATTCCTGGCCAGTTGTTAGAGAACCAAGCCAGAGCATTGATGTTATATTTTACAGAATTTAAAAAATCTTTTCCCGTTGTTGGATTATACGCTGCCTGTGCACTTGCCCTGCGGCCAGTCTTAGCATCAACAATTACACTTCCACCATCCCAAACATAGTGATTGCTCAAGGCAAAAGTCACATCAGGAATATGATCTGCCTTAAACTTCCAGGTGTTCCAGTCTTTTTGTGCAGTTACCTTTCCATTTTTTAATTCATCTGCAGTAGCAATGTTTACCACGCCATCCGTATTGTACGATTTTTTTAAACGGGCCGAAATTTCAGGCTGCAATACTTCATCAGGATTTAAAAAATCGCCTGTGGCATATACCACGTAGTTTTTGGGTGCTTTCACCGAGAACACATAATCGTTAAAATCATTGTAAAACTCTGCCCTGTCGGTATGCGGTATGCGATCCCAGCCATTATAGTCATCAAATACCGAAATACGCGGATAGCTGTAGGCTACAAAAAAGGAATTAGGATCAATCTGGCCTTCGCGGCCGCTTTCTTTTGATAATGGATAATCCCAACTGATTTTTACAGTCGCTTTTGATTTTGGATTTAAAGGCTTTTTCAAACGAACATTTCCTACCGTTCCCCAATTTTTCGAATCAACTTTATAAGTTTCGCCATCAACTGAAAAAGAAGAGATGTTTAACCCTGAAGTAAGGAAATCTTCACTAACGGCACCGCCACGGGGAGAAGTTGGTTTATGCAGGTTGTTTACAAAACGGATGACCAGTGTTTTTAAAGTATCGCTGCTATTGTTGCTGTATACAATTTCTTCTTGCCCGCTCACCACTTTAGTTTCAGCATCTACCTTAATATCCATAGTGTAGCGGCCATGATTTTGCCAATAATTTGCCCCAGGATTTCCATTCATAGAACGGGTACCTTTTTGGTACGCTGCTTTAATATTTCTGGGCATGTATAGCTCTTGCGCCGAAAGCTGATAACTGCCAAGGGCAACCAGCATTGCTATTGAAAATAACTTTTTCATTTTTAAGAATAATTTTAGCTAAAAATATAATTATAGAATGAATTTTGGATGATGATATCGCCTAATGTTAATTTTCATTTCGATTGAACTGAAAAGAACCACGAATCGGTAGATGATCGAATGTGCGATGAAATGATATTTGTATCGTAAAATCATCGCCTTCAAAGCTTCAAATCATAAAAATCCTTTGTATTTATTTGCTTTTGTAATTTCCACAATTTATCTTCGTTATAATTGAAGCAAGACTATGTAGCAAACCAACTATATAGTCTTGTTTGTTTTTTATAGCGTTTGAATAATAAATAATAGAGCAATGACAGAGGTAACGTATTACACACAAGAGGGGTTAGATAAATTAAAGGAAGAAGTTCATTATCTAACTACAACCGGCCGTCAGCTAATATCTAAAGCAATTGCTGAGGCGAGAGATAAAGGTGATTTATCGGAAAATGCAGAATATGATGCGGCAAAAGAAGCACAAGGTTTGCATGAGGCGAAAATCGCGAAACTTAAAAATACATTGGCAAATGCCCGTTTAATTGATGAGTCGAAATTGGATTTATCGAAAGTTTTGGCATTATCCATCGTTAAAATTAAAAATGTTAAAAACGGTGCTACCATGACTTACCAATTGGTGGCAGAAAGCGAAGCTGATTTAAAAACAGGTAAAATTTCTGTGAAATCGCCAATTGCGCAAGGTTTATTGGGCAAATCTGTTGGCGAATTCGCTGAAATCGAAGTACCTGCAGGTAAAATGCAGTTCGAAGTTTTAGAAATCTCAAGATAATAGAAGTTAAAAGTTATGGGTTACAAGTTGTGAAACTAAACCTATAACCTTTAACTCATCACTTACAACCCCATTATGACTATCTTTTCAAAAATTGTTGCCGGCGAAATACCTGCGCATGTTGTTGCAGAAACTGTTGAGTATTTAGCTTTTTTAGATGTTCAACCTTTAACTGCTGGTCACGTTTTAGTGATTCCAAAAGTTGAAGTGGATTACATTTTTGATGCAGATGAAGATTTGTATGTGGGTTTGTGGATGTTTGCCAAGATTGTTGCAAATGGGTTGAAAGTTGCTTTCCCTTGTAAAAAAGTTGGCGTTTCGGTTATTGGCTTAGAAGTTCCACATGCGCACATTCACCTCATACCGATGAACAGCGTTAGTGATATGAATTTTGCTAAAGAGAAACTCAAACCAACACAGGAGGAATTGGCAGAAGCCGCTGAAAAAATTAAACAGGCTTTGTTGGAAGCTTAAGTTTTGGTATTTAAAATATGTTTGCCCGACAGAAATGCCGGGCATTTTTTTTAGGCACTATGCGAAGGCTTGTCGTCCTGCTGAATTTATTTCAGCATCTTTAAATTATGACAGGCCCTGAAATAAATTCAGAGTGACGTAGCGATTAAACATTTGTCAAACGCCTACATACACGAACGGTCGTGATCCTGAACTTGTTTAGGGACTTAATTGCAAGACAGGTAATGAAGCAAATTCAAAATCTGAATCACAGAAACATCACTTCTTTTGATACGGATTTTGATTTGGCAGCGGCACAAAGTCAGTTTCTCCGGGAACAGGTTTAAACTTCTGTTCCAGCCAATCCTGTTTGGCTTTTTCAATCAGGTTTTTATCCGAAGCAACGAAATTCCAGTAAATAAATCTTTCTTCGGGAAAGGGCTCACCGCCAAAAATGTAAACGGTAGTGTTTTCCAGCATGGTAAATTCACAAAGCTTGGCGTCGTTGGCAATGAGGATCAACTTAGGTTCGAATAAATGCCCGTCACTTTCAATTCCACCTTCTAAAATGTATAGTGCACTTTCGCCAAAAAGTTGGTCGCCAATGTTTAATTTTTGTCTTTTAGTACTTTTAATTTCAATGAAATACAGCGGGCAATAAACCGGAACTGGCGATTTTTTGCCAAAAGCTTCACCTGCAATCAGTTTAATGTTTACACCATCTTGTTCCCAGCTTGGTATATCTTTTTCCTCCACATGAAAAAATTCGGGCTCCATTTGCTCCAGCGCTTTTGGTAATGCTACCCAGATTTGTAAACCATGAAGAAATTTGTCAGTATGTCGGAGGTATTCCGGTGTCCGTTCTGAGTGTGCAATGCCACTTCCCGAAGTCATCCAATTTACCTGCCCAGGTTTAATAATGATGTCGGTTCCTAGGCTATCACGATGTTCAATTTCTCCATCAAAGAGAAAAGTTAGGGTTGATAAGCCAATATGCGGATGCGGTGGAACATCTAAATTCTCATGGTCGCTCATCGCCGCTGGCCCCATGTGATCGATAAATGCAAAAGGACCAACCATTCTTTTTTCTCTGAAAGGCAGCAGCCTGCCGACCATAAAGTTGCCAATATTTGCTGGTCTTTCTTCTATAATAAGGGAAATGTTCGACATGGGATTCTGAGCTGTTTTAAAATGTGAATTTAATAAAATTTTACTTGAGTTAACTGTTGCTCGTCATTTCGACCGCAGCGGAGAAATCTTTGAACCTAGTTTGTAGTTTTAAGCATTGAAACGCTTCGATATTGTGTGGAACCTAAGATCAACGGTCGTCATCCTGAACTTGATTCAGGATCTTTATGACTGTCACTTTAAGATGCTGAAATAGATTCAGCATGATGGAATGGGTTGCGATTAAATCGCTAAACTAGTTTGCGCTCGTTAGCAACGAGCGCAGGCAACCAGTACAGGCCATCGTCATTTCGACCGAAGCGGAGAAATCTTTGAAGCTAGTTAAAAGGCAAATACAATTAAAACGCTGCGATATCCTGTGAAACCCAATATGAACGGTCGTCATCCTGAACTTGATTCAGGATCTTTATTACTATCACTTTAAGATGCTGAAATAGATTCAGCATGATGGAATGGGTTGCGATTAAATCGCTAAACTAGTTTGCGCTCGTTAGCAACGAGCGCAGGCAACCAGTACAGGCCATCGTCATTTCGACCGAAGCGGAGAAATCTTTGAAGCTAGTTAAAAGGCAAATACAATTAAAACGCTGCGATATCCTGTGAAACCCAATATGAACGGTCGTCATCCTGAACTTGATTCAGGATCTTTATGTTTTTAATGCCTAGCAAGCACCGAAATTTTTAAACAGCAAACAAGCTGCTGAAATAAATTCAGCATGACGGAATGGGACGCGATTAAATCGCTAAACTATTTTGCGCTCGTTAGAAACGAGCGCAGGCGAAAAAAAAGCACCTCATTGCTGAGATGCTTTTACCTAATATACTTAAAAAGAAAAATTATACCAACTCCGCTAATGCTTCTTTACTAAAACCTTTCAATTCATCCATGCGGTTATCTTTAATTTTTTTAACCCAATCCGGATCAGATAATAAAGGACGACCTACGGCAATTAAATCGAAATCGCCGCGATCCATTCTGCGTACCAATTCGTCTAATGAACTTGGTTCTGAACTCTGGCCAGCAAAGGCACCAAAAAAATCGCCGTTTAAGCCCACCGAACCTACCGAAATAGTTGCTTTACCTGTAATTTTTTTAGCCCAACCCGCAAAGTTTAAGTCAGATCCTTCAAACTCCGGTTCCCAGAAACGACGCTGAGAGCAGTGTAAAATATCGATTCCAGCATCAACCAGCGGCGTTAACCACTGCTCCATTTCTGTTTCGTTTTTAGCCAACTTAAAATCGTAGGCTGCTGGTTTAAACTGCGATAAGCGAATAATCAAGGCGAAATCTTCGCCAACACGTTTACGCACTTCCTTAATTACCTCAACTGCAAAACGCGTACGCTCAGCAAGGGTTTTACCTCCATAAATATCTGTGCGGTTGTTGGTCGCGTCCCAAAAAAACTGATCAATTAAATACTGGTGTGCACCATGAATTTCAACCGTATCGAAACCTAAAGCTTTTGCATCGGCTGCAGCCTGACCAAATGCGGCGATGGTATCTGCAATTGCAGCATCCGTCATCGGAACGCCGTTTTCAAATCCCGGACTGTTAAAACTCGAAGGACCCTCGAAAGGTGCGCTTGGTACCCAGCCAGAAGCATGGTTGGCATGAATACCCTGATGCCAGATTTGCGGCCCCATTTGTCCGCCGGCAGTATGTACTTCATTAATTACTTTTTGCCATCCAGCCAATGCCTGATCGCCATAAAAATGTGGAATGTTTGGATCAGCTGATGATGATGGACGATTAATCACGGTACCTTCCGATAAAATTAAACCCACTTCACCTGCAGCTCTTTTTGCGTAATATTCTGCCACTGCATCAGTCGGAACGCCATCAGGAGAAAACGACCGGGTCATCGGAGCCATTACAATTCTATTTTTTACGTTTAATGTTTTTAAGCTAAATGGCTTAAATAAACTATCTGTGTTCATATTATTCTGTTTTATAATTCTGTATTGATGATTTCACTTAATTTTTCCAGCCCCTCTTTATTGCGTTTGTAGTAAGTCCATTGCCCTACACGTGTAGCACAAACTAAATCTGCCCTTTGCAAAATGGAGAGGTATTCGGAAATGGTACTTTGAGATAAACCAGCTTTCATTTGAATTTGACCCACGCAAACCCCAACGTTTTCAAAATCGGCATTTGGCTGATCGGGAAAGTTTTCTGCCGGTTGTTTTAACCAGCTTAATATTTGTAAGCGTGTTTTATTTGATAAGGCTTTGAAAATCTCTACTTGATCCATGATGCAAATGTATATCGACTTTTCCCGATATACCAATTATGTACTTCAATTTTACAATATTATGTAAAAGTGCCTGATAAGCGTTTGTAAAACGTTTTTTCATAAAACTGATTATTAAATTTTGTTAGGATTTAAGCGAAACTATTTCTTACATTCGTTTAATCATTCTAACCAAATGTCCACTTATCAATCATTAACTGATCACGAACTTTTCGTCCTCATGCAGGATGGAGATAAATTTGCTTTCGAGGAAATCTACGAGCGCTTTAATGGTTTGCTATATGTGTATGCCTGTAAGATGATTTCCGATCGGGAAGATGCCCGGGACATTGTTCAGGAGATTTTTGTTTACCTGTGGAGCAATCCCAACATTCAAATTAAAACACAACTTTCCAGCTATTTGTACACGGCGGTACGCTACAAAATTTTCGATTGGCTGGATAAAAATAAGTCCCGAACAAATTATTTACAATCGTTAGAAGATTTTTCTCAGAAAGGAGATTATGTTACAGACGATTATATCCGGGAAAAAGAATTTGCTGCTTTGATTGAAAAAGAGGTTTCCTTGTTGCCACCAAAAATGCGGTTGATTTTTGAGATGAGTCGCCGCCAACATTTAACGCAGAAAGAAATTGCAGAAATCCTTCATCTATCTGATAAAACGGTTAAAAAACAGATGAGCAATGCGCTTAAGGTTTTGCGCTTAAAATTAACATCGTTTTTGTTGTTGGCCATCATCTTATTGATTAAATAATTTCTTGGAAAGCAAATTGCTGCTTATCGGTTTCATCAGTCCCGCTTTTGCTTTAATCTTTTTGTTAAAGTTAGTGCTTCGTTAAAATTATTGCCACAAAAAGTATTATCGCAACAATCGCGTTTAGGTTACCTGGGTCTGTGCACATCAGTCATTTCTAAACCTGACATTGCGGATACCGGCCTTGTGGTTAAGGCCTGCAGGCGTATGAGCAGGTGGCAGGAACAAACAATAAAATGAAATACAGGCCTTGCTTTTCTAAAGATTTTAAAAAAAAATAAAAATATTTTCATTTCATCTACTACCTGGGCATTCCTCAGCCTACATGTATTTAATAGCCAAATATTTTGAAATGAATAAAGAGGAAGTTGCAAAACTTTTAGGAAGATACAGCGCCGGACTTTGCACTGAAGATGAAAAGGCTTTGGTAGAATCATGGCACCTGCATGAACTTTCCAATAAACATTCTGATGTAGATCATACCGAATTGATTGCTGCCCGCAAGCAAATTTGGAATGCCATTCAGGAAGAAACCCAATTACATTCGCGAAACAGAACCCAACTTTGGTTTAAACTGGCTGCGGCGGCAGTAATCCTGTTCTTTATCGGCGTGGTGATAAATTATCAGGTTAAAAAAGAATTTCCTGGAAGTCAGCAAATAAGCAATAAGGTAAACGGTGAAGTTATTTTACCTGGTGGTAATAAAGCAACCTTAACATTGAGTGATGGCTCAAAAATTTCGCTTACTGATGCGGCTAACGGCATAATTGCAAAGCAGGCCGGGATAAATATTACCAAAATTAATGGCGAATTGGTTTATAAGGTAGCTGCAGTTTCCGGCGGCAAAAAAGGTCTGTATAATACGATAGAAACGCCTCGTGGCGGGCAGTATCAGATAAACCTGCCCGATGGTACCAAGGTTTGGTTAAATGCCGAATCATCATTAAGGTATCCGGCAACTTTTGATCAATCAGAAAGATTGGTTGAACTTAAAGGTGAAGCTTATTTTGAAGTGGCCAAACGCCTGGATAAAAAAGGTTCGCGTATTCCCTTCAAAGTAAAAACTGAACTGGGCGCTGGCAGAAACCAGGAGGTTGAAGTATTAGGTACCCATTTTAACATTAATGCCTACCGAAATGAACCGAGCAATAAAACAACTTTGCTGGAAGGAAGCGTACGCATTAAAAATTTAAGTTCAAACGCCGATGGCCTGCTCAAACCCGGACAGCAATCAATTATTAGCGCATCTTCAATAGCGGTTTCTATTATAGCTGTTGATGCAGAGGAATCAATAGCGTGGAAGGATGGTTTCTTTAGCTTTAATGAAGAGAATTTAGAAACGATTATGAACAAGTTATCTCGTTGGTATAACGTAGAGATCGATTATCGTGGAAACAAAATTAATAAAACTTTTGGCGGCCGCATTTCGCGGTTTAATAGTGTGAATGAGGTTTTAGATATGCTTCAAACCACGGGCTCAGTTCATTTTAAAATTGAAGGAAGGAGGATTTTAGTTATGCCTTAAACCTATACTTTTTTCATCAAGCATTGATGATTTTAGAATAGCGCCTGAAAAAAAAACCGGAAGCGCGGCAACGCTCCCGGCCATATTTAAGGTTTTATTCTAATCGTAAAACTGTGAGATACAACTATTCCAAACCTAATAACCAAATATATGAATTTTTATACTGAATGGTTGCCCCAACCAAAAGGGTGCCTGTTTAAATTTCTGTTGATTATGAAATTGACTTTTGTCTTGCTAATCACTTCTTTTCTCCAGCTTAGTTATGGTGCTGTTAAGGCACAAAACGTAACCTTATCTGAAAAAAATACAACGCTACTTAAAGTTTTTCGCAAGCTAAACAAAAGTGTGGGCTATAACTTTTTGTACGATCTTGATTTATTGAAAGAGGCAAAACCTGTTACCATTGAAATCAAAAATACAGACATAAAAGAAGCGCTTAAACGCATCTTTAGCGAGCAAACTTTGGGTTATACCATTAAAAATAACACCATCATTATTCATCGCAAAGCAGCTGACGGATTGCCCTTAATGATTAAATCTTTTGTTGACATCAGGGGAAAAGTGGTAGATGAAAAAGGTCAGCCAATGGCCGGTGCGAGTGTAAAAGTTAAAGGCTCTACTTTAGGTGCAGTAACTGACGAAACTGGTGCTTTTACCCTAAGGGATGTAACAGAAGGGGCAACTTTAGTAATTTCCTATATCGGCTACGAAAACAAGGAAGTAACTGCTGCAAACGGATTAACCATTGCGTTAAGTCCACAGGCTGGCTTGCTGGCTGATGCAGTGGTAATTGGTTACGGTACGCAAAAGAAAAGTGTAGTAACGGGCGCTATCGCCTCCGTAAAAGCAACTGATTTAAAAGATATGCCGGTAGTGCGAATTGAGCAATCGCTACAAGGTCGTGCTTCTGGTGTTACCGTAACTACAAGTTCTGGCCAGCCGGGCGATGGCGGAACCATCCGTATTCGTGGTACTGCAAATATCAACAACGCCAACCCATTATATGTGGTTGATGGTGTGGTGATTTACGGTGGTATTGAGTACTTAAATCAATCAGACATCGAATCGATTGAGGTGTTAAAAGACGCTGCATCGGCTGCCATTTATGGAACCCGGGCTGCCAATGGGGTAATCATCGTTTCTACGAAAAAAGGCTCAAACACAGGTCGGGTACGTGTAGAGTACAACAATTACATTGGTACACAGGCACCATCTACTCGTTTAAACCTGTTAAATGCAACACAGTATGCTACGATTTACAACGAATCGCAGCTGGCAGATGGCATCACCGCGGTTCGCTTTCCAAACCCTGCGCAATATGGCGAAGGAACAAACTGGCAGGATGCGGTTTTTAATAATAAGGCAATGATTCAAAACCACGATTTAAACATGAGTGGTGGTAATGATAAATCGATCTATTACGGATCATTCAGTTATTTTGATCAGGATGGTATTGTGGCTACATCAAACTCGAAATTTAAAAGGTTTACAGCCCGATTTAACTTCGAACATAAAATTACGAAGAACATCAAATTCGGTAATTCGATTGGCTACACCAGAATCAACTCTATCGGCGTAAGTACCAATACAGAATATGGTTCTCCATTAAGCAGGGCGATTAACATGGATCCGATTACTCCGGTTGTTGAAATGGACCCGGCTAAATACGGTTTGCCAAAATACTTAAATAACCCTGTGGTTAGAAATGAGGCTGGTTTCCCGTATGGAATTTCTGACTATGCACAATCTGAGGTATTAAATCCGGTTGCTGCTTTACAAGTAGCACAGGGAAATTCATGGAGCGATAAAGTAGTTGGCAACGCCTTTGTTGAAGTTGAATTTTTAAAAGGTTTGAAACTGAGAAGTACAGGTGGTGTGGATTTGGCTTTCTGGGGAGGACAATCTTTCCGCCCGATTTATTACTTAAACTCAATTAATCAGTCAACCTTAACCGCTTTTACCAGAGATAGCAACAGAGGTTTATTCTGGTCGTTGGAAAATACACTGAGTTACGATAAAACGATTGGAAAACATGTAATTACCGCTTTGGTGGGCTATTCTGCTCAGAAAAATAAAGGCGAAACCAACGGTGGTATTAAAGAAGGCATTCCGGTAGATAACATCAGAGATGCATCATTACAGTTTCCGGTAGCCAGAACCAATTCTGATTTTTATGGCGGCGAATATCAAAATACTTTAAACTCTATTTTCGGAAGGATTATTTACAACTATGATGAGAAATACTTATTCACGGGTATCATTCGTAGAGATGGTTCATCGCGTTTTGGCCCGAACAATAAATATGGTTACTTCCCTTCAGGTTCTGCCGGTTGGGTAGCCTCACGAGAAGATTTCTGGCCGAAAAATAGCATCGTAACTTTCTTAAAATTCAGAGGTTCTTATGGTATCAACGGTAACGATGCGATTCCTGATTTCAGTTATCTGGCAACAGTTAGCGGCGGGCGTAATTACTCGTTAGGAACAGCATCGGGTCAGGCTTTAACCAATGGCGTAAGTCCGAATGCGCTTTCTAATCCCGATTTGAAGTGGGAAGAAACTTCCTCCTTTGATTTAGGTTTTGATGCAACTTTATTTCAAGGCATTACTTTATCAACCAGCTATTTCAACAAGAAAACTTATGGCATGTTATTGCAACAGGTTGTTCCTTCGTATGTAGGTAACTCTGGTCCGTATGCCAATACAGCCGATTTATACAACCGCGGTTTTGAGATTGAACTGGGCTGGAATAAACAGGTTGGTGAGGTGAGTTTCCGTGTAGCTGGTAATGCATCATTCATTAAAAATGAAGTGACTTTATTAGGAGCCGATAAAGATTATTTACCGAGCAGACAGACCATTACCCCACAAAGTTTGGAGGTTACCCGTGTGGCTGTTGGTCAATCTGTTGATTCGTTTTTCGGCTATCAAACTGCCGGATTATTCCAGAACCAGGCAGATATCAATAATTATAAAAATAGTGCCGGAGCGTTGATTCAGCCTAACGCAAAACCTGGTGACATTAAATTTTTAGATTTAAATGGTGATGGCTTGATTAGCGATGCTGATAGAACTTTCCTTGGAAGATCAAATCCAAACTTTACCTATGGGTTAACATTCTCAGCAAAATATAAGGGCTTTGATGTTTCGATTTTCGGTCAGGGAGTTTCAGGAAACATGATTTTTAATGGTTTGAGAAGATTTGATTTAAGTCCATCAAACTACACTACCAATATTTTAAACCGTTGGACTGGGGAAGGAACAAGTAATACTGTTCCCCGTGCTACATTGGCTGATGAAAATAAAAACTACAGTCGTGTTTCGAGTTTATTCCTGGAAAGCGGCGCTTATTTCAGGTTAAAGAATGTTCAGTTGGGTTATACCTTGCCAAAGACGTTGGTTAACAAAGTAGGAATTGATAACCTGAAGTTTTATGTGATGGCTAATAACCTGTTTACTTTAACTAAATATAACGGTTACGATCCTGAAATCGGTGGTGGAAGTTTAGGTGTCGATCGTGGTTTCTATCCACAGGCAAGATCATTCTTTGTAGGTGTTAATGTTGGATTTTAATAATACTCATATGAAAATTAAACATATAAAATATTCGATAGCCATTTTGGCGATCATGCAGTTAACAGTTTCCTGCAAAAAAGACTTTTTGGAATTAACACCAAAAGGTACCGCGACGGAAGAAAATTTCTATCGCAACGAAACTGAAGTTTATCAGGGTTTAATTGCTGTTTATGATGTGATGCAATGGGGTACAAGTGGCGGTTATACCATGAAGCAACCTTTGTTAAGTGCCGCATCTGACGATTGTTGGGCAGGTGGTGGAAATGCTTCCGATCAACCGGGTTGGGTAGCTTATGATAACTTTAACATGGATTCAAGATTAGGCCCTCAGGTTGGCCTGTGGTCTAAAAACTTTACCGGCGTAAATCGTGCCAACATCATTTTAGAGAAAATTGAAAAAGCAACAACTTTAAGCGCCACCTTTAAATCAAGGGTAACTGCTGAAGCAAAGTTTTTAAGGGCTTATTTTTATTTCGATCTGGTTCGTTTTTTCGGTAACGTTCCACTGATCACAAAACAAATTCCAACAGCCGATTTGTACACGCAAACCCAGGCTGCACCTGCTGCTATTTATGCTCAGGTAGAAAAAGATTTAAGAGAAGCTTTCCCTAATTTACCAGCCACTGTAGCTTCGAATGAAAAAGGCAGAATCTCAAGAGGAACGGCAAAAGCGTTATTAGGCAAGGTTTTACTTTACCAGAATGATAACGGTAAAATTGCTGAGGCTGCAACATTGTTCAATGATGTGAATAAAGCCGGCAATGAATATGGTTATGCATTGCTGCCAAACTATGCCGATATTTTCCGTCCGGATAATAAGTTTAATGCAGAAGTGATTTTGGAAATTCCTCATTCTACGTTATCTGCATGGGGCGATTGGGGTTGGGTAAATGGCGGTGAAGGTAATGTTGCACCACAATTTATTGGTATGGATAGTTATAATGGCGATACTTATTCTGCTGGCTGGGGTTTTTGCCCGGTAACATTGGATTTGGTAAACGCTATGAAAGCTGATCCGCGTTTTGCTACTTCAATTATTGATGGAGCAGCTTTGAAAGCCGCCGGCGGAACGTACAACGCCCGTTACCAAAACACGGATTACTTCATTAAAAAATATGCGCCACTAAAGGCTTATCGCTCAAACAGTGGTGTCGCAGAATTAAACTGGCCAATTGATGAAATTGAAATCCGCGTAGCTGATACTTATTTAATGGAAGCTGAAGCTTTAGTAAGATCAGGTGGAAATGCCACACGAGCATTGGAATTGTTAACTGCAGTTCGGGCAAGAGTTGGCTTAGCGGCTGTGCCTGCAACACTTGATAACATTTACAACGAGCGCCGTTTAGAGCTTGCGTTTGAAGGCCACCGTTTCTTCGATCTGGTGCGTTCGAATAGGGCAGTTGCTACATTGGGTTCAGTTGGTTACAAGTCGGGTAAAAGTGAATTGTTACCTATCCCACAGCAAGAAATCGACCTAACAAAAGGTGTTATTAAACAAAATCCTGGCTATAATTAATTAGAAGTATCATGAAATTAAATTATATCATTAAACAAACAGCCGGATTTCTATGCCTGCTATTTGTATTAAGCTTCAGTGCTTGCAAGAAAGAAAATACAGATAAGGATCTGGATCCTGCACCAACTGCAGATCAGGTGAAATTTACTGTTACGCCGACCGCTACAAATGCCAACATCGTTACCTTGGTTAACCAATCACCTGGTTTTAAAGCCATTTGGGATTTTGGAAACGGTGCCACTGCCGATGGCAATACGGTTAGCGCATCTTACCCGTTGGCTGGAACATACAACGTAAAATTAACCATTGTTACTGCGGGTGGTTCTGTATCAAGCACCAAAGCCGTAACCATTGCAGCAACTAATCCTGCCATGTTAACTGATCCGGCTTTTACGACATTATCCGGGGGATTATCAAATGCAGCGGGATTTACCTGGGTAATTGATCAGAAATCTGCCGGCCATTTAGGCGTTGGTCCGGTAACTTCTCAGGGGCCGGATTGGTATCAGGCTGCGGCTGATGAAAAAAATGGGTTGGGCTTTTACGATGACGAGATGACCTTTAACATGAATGCGTTAAAATATACCTACGATAATAAAGGAACAACTTTTGCCAATGCAGCGAATGCGCCGGGTATTGGCGGACCAGCAGCATCAAGCGATCCGACGGTAAACTATACACCTCCAACCAATTTAACCTGGTTGGTTACTGAAACCAATGGCGTGAAATACCTTACCATTTCTGGCGGAGGTTTTATCAGCTATTATTTGGGCGTATCTCAATATCAGATCTTATCGTTAAATGAAAATGAAATGTGGTTGCGTTGCCTGGATAAAGCAAATGCCGGTAATGCCTGGTATTTAAAACTGGTTAAGAAAGGATACGTGAGGCCAGTGGTTCAAAAACCTTTGCAGGCAGCCAACTTAAGTGATGATTTTCAAGCTACTGCTAATTTTGCCTGGACTGCCGAAAATGTTGATTTTGTAAGACCTTACGATAATCCTGCAAAGTTTCCTGTAAATACCTCGGCAAAAGTCGGGTATTATGAGAAAAGAACCGGTGCTGACGGGCAGTATGGAAACCTAAATGTTACACTTCCTTACCGCTTTAACCTGACTACCACGAACAAAATCAGGCTTAAAGTTTTCTTCCCAAGTGGAAATGATTTTACTAAAACACCTGCAACAGTTTCTGTGAAATTACAAAATTCTTTATTGGGAGGTAATGCATGGCAAACACAAACTGAAATTGTAAAAACACTCACCACAGTTCAGTATAACACCTGGACGCAGCTCGAGTTTAATTTCTCTGGCATCAGCGCTCAAACGTTGTATGATAAAATTGTGGTTCAGCTTGGTGGCGAAGGTCATCCAAATCCGGGCATCTTTTACATCGATGATTTCGAATTTAAATAGAACTGCTTTAAGATCAGTTTATCCCTTTAAAGATAAACTGATCCTTTTAATTTTTACCTTATGAAAAGATCAATGAATGAATTAATGAAGAGGGGTTTTGCGGCATTGGCAATTGTAGTGATTGCATTGAGTTCATGTTCGAAAAAAACAGGAGATGACGGACCAGTTTATGTACCACCTACTCCGGCAGGTCCTCCGGTTGATAAGGGCTGGACATTTGAAAGTACACCAACCTGGGCAGATGAATTTACCAATTCAGGGGCACCACTCAGTAGTAACTGGGATTATGATACCGGTGGCAGTGGCTGGGGCAACAACGAATTGCAGTTTTATACCAATACCACTAACAATGCGCAGGTTGCAAACGGTATGTTAACCATCACGGCGAAAAAAGAAAATATGGGTGGCATGGCTTATACATCTGCTCGTATGGTTACCAGAAATAAACTCGATGCTTTATACGGTCGTTTTGAAATCAAAGCAAAACTGCCTTCGGGAAAAGGTACATGGCCGGCCATTTGGATGTTGCCAACCGATCGTTTTTACGGCGATTGGCCAAAATCAGGAGAGATTGATATTATGGAGCATGTGGGTTATGATCAGGATGTGGTTCACTTTACCACGCATACCGAAGCCTACTATTTCAAGATTAACACTCAAAAATCGAGCACCAAGAAAATCGATGGGGTAAGTACCGCTTTTCATCTGTACCGGGTCGACTGGACGCCATATGCGGTACGGGGCTATTTTGATGACGTCAAGGTTTTTGAATTTGCCAACGAAGGCAATGGTTATAAGGTTTGGCCATTTGATAAGCGCTTCCATTTGCTTTTAAATATCGCAGTTGGGGGCGATTGGGGTGGGGCGATGGGTGTTGATACCTCCATCTGGCCACAAAAAATGGATGTAGATTATGTTCGTTATTATAAAATGATAGATAAGTAATTTGCTGGTTAAGTTTGATTGTTAAAGTCGTTCCATTTGGAACGGCTTTTTTTTTCTTTAGTCATCACTCTGAATTTATTTCAGAAGGTTTGATGCTATTAAGATGCTGAAATAAATTCAGCAAGACGATTTTAGAAGAAATCCCGCCAAAAAAAAACGGGGATAAATCATACCGACCTATCCCCGTCATCTAAATTAACGCTCTCATATATATAAACAACCAAAAAGGTAATTTATTATACAGGGTCAAAAATATTTTTATTTTTTTGCTGCGGGCTTTTTCGCAGCAGCCTTTGGTTTCTTTTCTACAGCTGGTGCTTCCTCTTCATCGGCCACTTTCTTTTTAGCAGGTGTTTTGACTTTTTTTACTTCTGCAGAAGGCGCTTCAAGGGTTTCAGCTTTCTTTTTCGCAGGTGCTTTAGTTTTTTTTGAGTCAGCAGAAACAATTTCTTCTTCAACTACTGCCTTTTTCTTTGCTGGTGCTTTAGCTTTTTTTGGTTCTTCAACAGGAGTTTCTGTAGCCACTTCTTCTTTAGCTTCAGCTACTTTCGGAGTATCTACATTTTGCAAATAGATGGCTAAAATCTGCTTCAAATAAACTTCCGGCTTTGGCATATTAATCACATGACCAGGCTCTTTATCCTGCGATTGTTTGATATAGGCTGATTTAATTTTGCCCCAATCTTTCGAATAAAGTTTGATAAACATTTCTACGAATTGCTCATCTGTATATTTTTTAGGCAACCTACCCAGCACTGCCTGAATTTTTTCTTCTTTTTTATGTAATACCGCCATCGCTTTTATTTTCTGCAAAGATAACCGATATTACAGATAATCATGTAAATACGAAATTTAAACTTTTTATTAAGCAGATTGCAATCGAAATTTTGTTCCCTGGAGTTAGGCCTCTTCCAATATTTTGGTTGTTTTTCGATTTAAAACCAAACGTTCGCGATGCTGTGTTCCCCAGTTTCTCAACTCATCAATTACTTTATCAAGCGAACCACTGTAGTCTGTCAATTCATAAGTAACAGTAACCGGGGTGGTAGAAAACACCTTTCTAATCACAAACTCATTCAATTCTAAATCTTTCAATTCTTTGGATAAAATTTTCGGCGTAATCTCTCCGAGCGATTTCTGAATTTCGTTGAAACGTTTTGGACCATCCTGTAAAGCAATAATTAGCGGCAGTTTCCATTTTCCGTTTAATACATAAAGTGCGTCCTTTACCGCATTCAAGCTGGCGCTACAAGTTTCTTTTGTATGATTTTTGTTCCTAAAGGTCATGACACAAATTTACAGCTTTCCAAAAGAATATAGCTATCCTTTGGGAAAGTAGTATTATTTGGATAGCGAGGTTTGATTCCCTAAATCAAAAAGCTAAATGATTTCTCTACTTCTTTTTCCAGCCCTTCTGCATTTTCTTATAAGCTTTTTTGCTGATTTTCGATTTCTTTTTAGACCGGGATTTGCCTTTCTTTTTGCGGGCATTGATGTTATTTACCAGCGAATTTTTTACACCCAGTTTGTTTTTCTTAGTGCCTTTTTTCTTTTTCTTTTCGCCTTTTTTCTTGCCACCTTTTTTCTTTGTAGCTTTCTTTTTCTCTTTTGCCATTATTCAATTATTAATCAGTTCTGAATAATAACATCAAATATTCGCCAAAGGTTCAAAAATTTGCATTTTGTTGTAATTCATGTTTATCTGATAATCGCTACGCTACCTGATAACTTTTTATTTCCTCCGTCAGCGATAATGAGATAATAGTAAATGCCGATAGGCAAGGGCTTGCCATTTAAAGTTCCATCCCATGGATTTCCATAACCTGTAGCCGAATAAACAACACCGCCGTTGCGGTTAAAAACTTTAACCAAATCTTTTATGCCTACACTCATCACTTTCCAGTAATCGTTAATCCCATCACCATTAGGACTGAAAGAATTAAGTGCAACAATTTCGCAGTCATTTCTGATGGAAGTTTTGATTACATTAGAATAGGCAATTAAATTGCTCACACAGTTACCATTGCTTTTTATCGTACAGCTAACCTCGTCACCATCATTCAAATTATTAAGGGTTACCGAACTGGTTGCCATATCTATGTCCTTGCCGTTAACAAACCATTTGTAAGATTCTATGATGTTAACATTTTCAGCTGTTGCAGTGAAAGTGATTGGTCTGCCGAAGCAAACGGCGCCATTTGCCGATGATTCGATGTTCACAGCTGTAACTTCATTCTCCATAACACTCATTCTGATAATGTTTGATATGCCGGAAGCGATTGGAATACAATAATCGTTGTTAATAATTTGCAGTGTAACCTGATCTCCTTCTTTAAGTTCAGTTGTAGTTAGTGTTGCCGAATTATTGGTGATTTGTTCGCCATTAACCAGCCAGATATATGTAGGATTATCTCCAATATTATCGGTAGCGGCATTAAAAGTTACGGGAGTGCCTTCGCAAACGGTATTGGTAATTGTACGGATTAAAGCGTATGGAGTCTGGTAGCCGGAAACCACCAAATTTTGTTCTTTAGTTTCAACGCCATTAGACGCCGTGATGGTACTTGAACCTGTTCCGTTGATGTGGATACGCCCGTTTATAATTTCTGCAACCTGTGTATTTGAACTCGTGTAAGTAATTGGTAAACCGCTGGAGGCTCCGGGATCGAAATCCGGATCGCAAGGTGTTTTTGCTGGTATTTCAGGGAAAGCAATGCTACTAACAGAAATGACTTGAATTTTTAAAACCGTGCTACTACTGCCAAAAAGGTTATAGGCCGTAATCATGTAATCGGTTAGGGGTGAGGTGGTTATTGCTGTGCCTGAAATCGTCCCGGTTTTGGCATCGAAAATAAGCCCGGCGGGCAAATTTTTGTCAATGGTATATCCTGTAAGTGATATTTTTCTTATCAGGTTGTTCTGAAAATCGGTAATAAAAAGATTCCCCTGAATATCGAAAACAAGCATTATTGGTCCGTTAAAGCTACTGTTAGTACCAATACCATTCGAATTTCCAGCTGCACCATTTCCAGCTAATGTAGTTACTACACCTGCCGGACTAATTTTACGAATACGGTTATTCCGGTAATCGGCGACGTATAAATTATCCAAGGGATCAATTGTAATTCCCGTTGGATAATACAACCGGGCATTGGTTCCAGTTCCGTCAGTGCTGCCTGCTATGCCATTACCAGCAAAAGTAGAAACAACACCTGCAGGTGTAATTTTTCTGATTTTATTATTGCCAGCATCTGCAACATAAACATTCCCTGCACGGTCGACCGCAACGCCATCAGGATTGTTAAATGTTGCAGATGCCGCAGTTCCATCTAAACTGCCTGTAGCACCTGATCCGGCAACAGTGGTTACGAAGCCGGTGCTCGATATTTTCCTGATTTTATTGTTTTTCTGATCGGCAAGGTACAGGTCTCCAGCCAAGTCAAAATTTAATCCGCCAGGACTACTAAAGCCAGCAGTTGCACCCACGAATATCGAATTTGCCCCCGCTGTATTTATTTTATGGATGCTGTAATTATCAAAGCTCGAAATGTACGTATTTCCGACCGCATCGGCAGTAAGTCCTGTGGGTGTACCTACATATCCAATGGTACTCACTAATCCTGCCGGTGTTATCTTTCTAATCTGACCACTGCCATAATCGCAAACATAAATATTACTTTGCGCATCGCTGCCTATACCCGATGGCATATTGAAACCAGATGATAAACCAGTTCCGTTATAGGATGATGCAGAACCGCTGCCTGCGAAAGTACTTACCTGCTGATAAATGTTTGGAGGTACTGAACCGCCTGTATTGGTTGGTGATGATGGCATGATGGTAACGCCAGTAAAATAGGTTTCTGGCGATTTGTAACCAATTATTGGCGCTTGAGCCTGAGTTATTTGTCCACTTAGTAAAAGGAACAAAAATACGATTCGGGATATTGTTGTTTGGTTGTTCACGAGGGCGATTTATCCGTAATTGTATAAAATTACATAAATTGTCGAGTTTCTTCCGAACTATTTATTGCCCTTTTTTCTTATTCCTTCCTAATACTTATACAATTAGAATAATGTGTTGCGTTTACTGTAGCTCCATGGCCAGAATGGGGTAGGGTTTACCTGCTGCATCTTCGGCGAAACGCTCTGATACCGAAAAACCCAAATGTTTGTAGAACCCTACTGCTTGTTCATTTTGCTCATTAACATCTACTTTGTCTGTACCTTTTTCAGCTATAGCAAAATCTATAAATCTTTTTCCAATGCCTTTGCCGCGTTGATCAGGGTGAATGAATAACATCTGTATGGTATCGCCTGCCAAACCTAAGAATCCTGAAATAATATTATTTTCCTCAATGTAATATAGATCAACCTGATCAAAGTATTCGTTTAAAATCAATTCTTTGTAGCTCAAAATATCATCTTCTTTCAAGAAATGATGGGTGGCCCTTACCGAAGCTTCCCAAACTTGAATGAGCTGTAAATAATCTTGAGCAGAGGCTTTTATAATGGCATTTTGTTTCATAGATGAAGCTTAATTAAACTTAGATCAGGCAAGTCAGTAAATTATATACCATATTCAGTCCGTTACGGTTAAAACGATCCAATTATTGATACATTAATTTGAAATGAACTTTCGATCTAAAAAATCCGTATTTACGCTTATTTGAATAAACCCTGCGAATAATAATTTGTTCGGTGCGTATTTAAATTATGGATAAAATACTTTGTAATTGGCGTTAAACTTGCCTTCTGATTTAGCAAAGAATCAATATCACTCATTACATGGCTAAACAAATCAAAGCAATTAAATGTCCGCATTGCGGAAGTATTGGGAAAACGGAAATCAAAGCCGATCATTTTAAATGCAACAGCTGCAATACAGAATATTTTCTGGATAATGATGATATCAATATCAACCATAATATAAATTATAATTCTCCCTCACCATTTTCTGATCCATCAACTGCTAAAAAAGTAGGCTTAATAGTTGGTGGTGTGGTAATGGTATTCATTCTTTTTACGCTCGCTATTCCCTTATTATTTAGCAGTAAAAAAAGTGTTAATCGAAATGAACATGTCAGGGCAGAATTCAGTTGGTATTCTGAAGAGTTTCTGGCTTACATTAATAAAGATGGTCAGCCGATAGTGGTAGTACTTGGTGCTAAAAGGTATTCGGATAATGATAATGAAACTGGTGAGTATATCAGTTTTTACGATTTGATATCTCACAAAGAACTTAAAACACAAAAAATAGGAACATTTAATATTGCGAATAATAACGATTTCAAGTTAAAACTATTAAGCAATGGCGATTTATACGCTATAGCGGATAAATCATTTGTATTTAAAATTGATAAGGAAAATTTAGCAGCAAATAATGTTACTCAATCATTATTTAAAGATCATCCTAAATTGGCAAGCGGAATTGCGAACGCAGCGTTTGCGTATGATAGCGACGGAGAAGCTTTGAACTTAATGAGCAACGAGGGTATAAACATCTTCTTTTATCCATTAGTTAATAAAATCTACACAAAGGATGAAATAAGCATGGTTCGAAAAACTTTTGAAAAAAAGGAATTAAATGAAAAAGTTAAAACCGAATATAGTTTTTCGTTGCTTAGCAGCGATTACCCTGAAGAGAAAATACAATTGTTTAAATATACGATGAAAGATAATGAGGGTGGGCCTGATTATTATGTGCCTTTGCGCTGGATGAATTATAGGGGTGAAAAAATACTCAATTATTTTCTTTGGGATGTTCTCCGTTCTTATACAGATCTTACCCCGGGCAGGGTATATTTTAATCCTAAAATTTTATTTAGTGATAACGATTATGTAGTTATTGCTGTAAATAAAACCCCTGCAGATAAATCACCAACCAATATTCAATGTATTGATGCAAAAAACGGCAAATTAATTTTTAGCTATCCAGTTCCTACTCATGAATATTTTTATGATGGTACTCGATACAAAGATGGATTTGTGGTTAGGGCAGGAAATCTCCTCCTCGCCATTGGAATGGATGGGAAATTAATTAAAGAATTTAAAATCAAATAAGTTATGGGAATTATGAATTTTTTTAAAAATCAATTATCTCAAGTTATCGAATGGGATAATCAAAATCCGGAGATTTTGGTTTATAAATTTCCGTCTGAAAACGATGAGCTTAAAAATGCAAGTAAGTTAATTGTTGGTCCCGGTCAAGGTGTTCTTTTAGTGTATGAAGGAAAACTAACGGACGAAATAACTACTGAAGGGATTTATGACATTGAAACAGATAACCACCCGTTTATCACCACTTTATTAAAATTGCGTACTGCTTTCGAGAGTGAGCATAAGCTTAAGGTTTATTTCTATCGTACTTCTGAAAACGTAAACCAGGGTTGGGGAACGGCTCAGGCAATTAAATATGTAGATCCTGTTTATAAAATTCCGGTAGAGCTTGGTGCAAACGGTTCATTTTCTTTTGCAATTTCTGATGCAAAACACTTATTTGTTAATGTGATTGGTTCTGCCGATAACTATTCAGTATTAGATGCCAGGCAAATGTTGCAAAGTAGATTTCCGCAGGGGATAGCAGCTACACTTGCGCAAAGTGGTGTTTCCTATCAGAATATTGATGCGCAATTGCCTCAGCTATCGCAAATGATCAAAGACCAAATCAATGGTGAGGTAGCCAAATTGGGTTTTCTTTTGACTGATTTTAAGCTTAACGGAACCATGTTTGATGAAGGAACAAAAGAGCGAATTGATAGAATTGCAAATATTACTGCTGATAATTTAGCGGCGGGAGAGGGTGGATTAACTTATGTAGAGCTTGAGAAACTACGGGCACTGCGAGATGCTGCAAGAAACGAAGGTGGCCTGGCTGGCGCAGGTTTGCAGTTTGGAGTAGGGATGGAAATTGGGAAAACCTTCGATACGATTAGAAATAACCAGATTGATTCCTCTACCACAGATCCGGTGTTGAAATTACAGCAGCTCAAACTTCTGCTTGATGAAGGCATCATTACGCAAGATGAGTTTGATGAAAAAAAGAAAGATTGGTTAAGTAGATTTTAAAGATTGGTTATGAAAAAGGTTATTGGAATTATTATCGTCCTGTTAGTTATCGCCTTTTTGGGCATAATAGGTTTAAGGATTTGGGGTGTAGAAATTGTTAGTCTTCAAACCATTTTAAAAAGTAGTGCCACCTTACTTATTTTAGGCAGTTCCATTGTTATCCTAATTATTTGTTATGGCTTTTATTTTAAAAACCCTTCAAAAGGATATGACAGGTCTGTAGGCAATCGGGCTCATCCTAAATTATAACGCTGAAAACAAGTGTTTATGTGGGTGGGTAGCTTTTGAATAAAATTGCAAGGAAATAGGGCATTTTTTTTCCAAAAATAGGAGAAGTTTGATTGTGGGAGGCTTAGGCAATACCTCATCTTGCGAGTATAAATAATATTGTTTAGAAAAAGGCCCAATCGGGGCATATAATCCATTTCATTTTTTGTACTTGTTAGCCCAATAACATCACATTAATGTTTTGAAGATAATTTATCGATTGCTATACCCTTGTTCTTTTTGCTTTTCCAGCAAAATTTTAAGTTCTTTTACCACTTCAGGATATTTTTCGTAAAGATTATTGGTTTCCCGTTCATCTCGTTCCATGTTGTAAAGTTGGCCAGAAGATTCATCTAATTTATTGCTCAAAAATTCTGCGCCACTGCCCTGGCCGTCTATCAACTTCCATTTTCCTTTTCTAATGGCGAAAGTACCATTAGCGGAGTGATGAATAATACTTTTTCTAACAGCTTTATTTTTTCCTTTTAATAATGGCAATATGTTATAACTGTCGGGTCCGGAAGTTTTGGCGATGGTTTGACCGGTAATTGCCGCCATAGTGGCCATTAAATCAGTCAGGCAAATGATTTGTAAACTTGTACTATTTGCCTTTACAAATGTTGGCCATCTCACTATAAATGGAATATGATGGCCGCCATCCCATATATCCTTTTTTTGCCCCTTGAAGATATAATTTGCCTGGTGTAGCGGGTACGTCGCAGCATCTGAATTATTCCAGTTCGCTCCATTATCAGAAGTAAACACAACTAATGTATTTTTGCTTATGCCTAGGCTATCTAATGTTTTCATAATTTGACCTACTGCATCATCCGTATGCATAACGAAGTCGCCATAGATGCCGGCATTAGATTTGTTTTTGAAGGCTGCAGCTGGCAGCCACGGGGCATGCGGACTGGTTAATGGTAGGTAAAGAAAAAATGGTTTAGCATCGTAAGTTGCTTTTGTAATATAGTTTTTGGCTTCATTAATGAAAATATCCAATGTTTTCTCAATCGCAAAGTCATCTGCTGCTAATCCTGCAGTCCAAAAAACACCCCTGGGACTGGAGTTACCCTCAAACGGAATCATTTTAGCATTGGTAGATAAACCATTTTTTAAAAAGGTGTATGGTGCCATATCCAAAGAACCAGGAAGGATGTAGCTATAATCAAAGCCTAGTTGATTTGGGCCACTTTTTATCGGAGCAGCGAAATTTATGTTCTTTGGATTTTCATTTTTTCCAATTGTATTTTGCAACATTGTGGAAGTATCCGCATTTTTTGTCCAGCCTAATCCCAGATGCCATTTTCCAATAATTGCCGTTTGGTATCCGGCAGCTTTTGCCAGGTTTGCAACAGTATAACGGGTTTCTTCAATTAATGGCGGATCATAACCTTTTAACACGCCATTTTTTAAAGATGACCTGAAAGCATACCTCCCGGTGAGTATGCCGTAACGGGTTGGTGTGCAAACTGAAGATCCAGAATGTGCATTCGTAAATATTGCGCCTTCACTTGCCAGGCGGTCTAGGTTTGGTGTGCTTATTTGAGAATTACGATTAAACTTTTTGATATCTCCATAGCCAAGATCATCTGCCAGGATGTAGATAATGTTTGGTTTTTGTTTAATGTTTTGCGTATATCCGCTTTGGCTGGATAAGGTAAATAAAAGCAGGATGCTTAACAGAGCGTAATAAATCTTTTTCATTAGCATTCATTAAAAGGTTATTAGCCATATACTTTTCAATTAACATAAGCTGGTTGCAGCCTTTGCTATTACTATTTGTTATTGGTTCGAACTTTTAAAGAATATGGATTGCTTTTCTAATATCTATTTAATTGTTGATTTGGACAAATGATGAACAAGATTTTTCACTCGACTTATATAAGCGATATTTGAACTAAAAGGCTATAGCTATAGCTAGCTAATCTATTTGCCTGTAACAACTTAAGGCTACCAGAGGGCAGGAAAAATAAAAGGCCGTAAATTTTAAATTTACAGCCTTTTTTCATTTGTGATAAACTTGTAGCCCGTAGGGGAATCGAACCCCTGTTTCCAGAATGAAAATCTGGCGTCCTCACCCCTAGACGAACGGGCCATTTTCAATTTTAGAGTTTAGATTTTAGAATTGTTTCAAATCTAAATTCGTAAATCTACCATCGTCAATCTACTTGGTAGCGGGGACACGACTCGAACGTGCGACCTTCGGGTTATGAGCCCGACGAGCTACCAACTGCTCCACCCCGCACTCTATATCTTCAAAAGATTCCTCGTTTGAAGGAGTGCAAAGGTATATAATATTTTCAGTTTTCAAAAGGCTTCTCGAAGATTTTTGAAATAAATAAATTATCTTGTTGATTTTTAGTGAATTATTTTTGCAGCCGCTGATTTTTGTTGATCCTGAAAAAAATGGGTACGAAAAACTTCCGGCAGGTAGGGCCTGGTAATGTTGAAGATTCCACTATTTACTGCTTAGTAAAGCTATTGCTTCCGTTGGTGTTAAAACTGGTAAGGTGCTTTTCTTAAAGTCTTTAGTATTACGAGTCACGATAAAATCAATATTAGGTACTGTCAATGCAGAATAATACTGTATTGCATCTTCATAATCTTTAAAATCTGTTTTTAAAGACTGCCGTATTACCTGATTGCTGACGTCTGTAATCTCAGTTATTTCTGCTAAATTTTCCAATAATTTTATAGTTGCGTTATTAGTTAGTGACTGACGAAGAACGTAATAGATATTATTGTACGAGACAGCGGATATATGAATTCTAATTCTCCCTTCTAGCGACATGTTAAAAAGCTTGGCGGCATCTAGGGAAAAAGGTTGTCTGTTGGCTAAAAAATCAATGACAACGTTAGTATCCATAAAGATCTGCTTCATTGCTAGAGTTTGTGTTTTTTTGTCAAAGCATTTCCTAAATCTTTTTTGTAATCATAATCCTGAGGTAACTTAATTACCCCCATCATTTTCATTACTTTTGGCGATAGCTTTTCTGTGGTATCTTCAGGTGTAGCAATTGATTTTAGATAGTTCTCTACAATATCTGAAAGACTCTTTCCTCTTTGACGTGCATATTTCTTCGCAGAACTGATTACGCTATCTTCCATTGTTAATGTAAGCTTAGTGGTCATACGTGTAAGTTTATAACCAAATATACGTGTTTTATTGCAATTAGAAAATTGGTAAATTTAAATATGGGGGATCACATATATAATGAGTATTTGGGTATAATAAGTCCAAACAAGTCTGTTAAATCTGATATAGAAAGTATGAAAAAAAGATGTAAGGATGATTATGGCTGGACGTCTTCTGCTGCTCATTTTACGGTCTTTAATTTACTGCAGCCAACTTCAAATGAAAAAAGATTTCTTCTATGTTTTGAAAGGAATATCTCAAATATTTCACCCTTTGAGATAAACCTCTGTGGTTTTGATTATTTTTCTGGGCCTACTTATACGCTTTATGTGAAGCTGAAAGATGAAAATGAGTTTTCAAAACGGGTACAATATATTAGGAAATTTTGCAAACCAATATTGAAGTCAGTAAAAAATTACTTGCCTCGTTATAATACAAAAAATGCTCATTTAACTATTGTTAAAGGAATTTCAATGTTTGATTTCTTAAAGGCGTGGCCAAGTTGGGAAAATCTAAGATATGAATCTAGTACAACTGCAGATCGTATTTTATTGTTAAAAAGGCCATTTACGGAAGCCAATCCTAACTTCGAGATTATTGGTGAGTATCCTTTTTTAGGACAAGGTCCGTTAAAACCTCAAATAACATTATTTTGAATAAAAAATCCCGCCTTATTTATCATAAAGCGGGATTGTAGCCCGTAGGGGAATCGAACCCCTGTTTCCAGAATGAAAATCTGGCGTCCTCACCCCTAGACGAACGGGCCATTTTCAATTTTTGAGTTTAGATTTTAGAATTAGGATTGTTTCAAATCTAAATTCGTAAATCTACCATCGTCAATCTACTTGGTAGCGGGGACACGACTCGAACGTGCGACCTTCGGGTTATGAGCCCGACGAGCTACCAACTGCTCCACCCCGCACTCTATACAACTCGTTTTAAGCTTAGATTAAATCCTTAATGCTGTTTCCGAATTGGAATGCAAAGATATAATTCGTTTCTTTGTGCTGCAAATTTTTTTTAAAAAATATTTCAATGGCGCATAAAGCAGGTTTTGTTAGTATAATAGGTAAACCAAACGTAGGTAAATCTACCCTAATGAATGTGCTTGTAGGCGAGCGACTTAGCATTATCACACCAAAAGCGCAAACTACAAGGCATCGTATTTTAGGTATTGTAAATGAAGAAGAATATCAGATTGTTTTTTCTGATACACCAGGTATTATCAAACCCAAGTATTCTTTGCAAGAGAGTATGATGAGTTTTGTTAATGGATCTTTAACTGATGCCGATGTACTTTTGTTCGTTACCGATATCAATGAAACGCATGATGAAGATGATGTACTGGATAAAATTTTAGACAGAAACATTCCAACTATTGTACTTATAAATAAAATTGATAAAGCTTTACAAGAACAGGTTGATGAGAAGATTGCCTATTGGCAGGAAAAGCTTAACCCCGTTTCTATTTATGCCATTTCTGCTTTGCATAAACATAATGTTGATGGGATTATGGCACACGTTTTAGATTTATTACCAGAGCATCCACCATATTATGATAAAGAAGATTTAACTGATCGCTCGGAACGTTTCTTTGTTTCTGAAATTATCCGTGAGAAAATTTTTCTGAATTACCAGAAAGAAATTCCTTACAGCACAGAGGTAATTGTTAAAAGTTTTAAAGAAGAAGCGCTTAAAAATGGTAAAGGCGATATGGTGCGCATCATGGCGGAAATCGTGGTCGAACGCGACTCTCAAAAAAACATTCTAATTGGAACGGGCGGAAGCATGCTTAAGAAAGTGGGTACGGAAGCACGTTTAGAAGTAGAGAAGTTTTTAGATACAAAGGTATTTTTAGAATTGTTTGTGAAAGTAATTCCAGATTGGAGAAGTAAAAAGAATTACCTGAAGAGCTTCGGTTATGATAATTAATTTCGAAATTTAGGGATGAAAAATTTTTTAATAACGCTCTTATTATTTTCCGGTTTTAAGGCTTTAGCACAGGAATCAAACAATGGTAAAAAGCTTTGGGCAAAATCTGTTTTAAATGAAAAAGCGCCAGAACTAATTGTAGAAAAATGGATTTCCAAACAGCCAAATACGAAGGGTAAATTCGTTTTGGTTGATTTTTGGGCAACCTGGTGTGGGCCATGCAGGGCTTACATTCCAACACTAAACGAAATTCAGAAAAAATATGCAGATCAGTTAGTCATCATTGGTATATCTGATGAAGCAGCAGAAAAGGTAGAAGCTTTTGCCAACCCAAAAATTGAATACTTTGAAGCAATTGATACCAAAGCAAAAGTGAAGAGTGCACTTGGTGTAACTGGTATTCCGCATGCTATTTTGATCGATCCGAAAGGTATAGTGAGGTGGGAAGGTTTTCCATTGCTGCAAAATAATCAGCTCACCGAAGATGTAATTAAAGGGCTCCTGAGCAAGTATAAAAATTAATATTGATAAAGGTTCCAAAAATTAACCTTACCTTTGCAGCCCGAAATAAATCGGTTAGTAGTTGATAGTCAATGGCTGATAGCCAAATAGTTTAAGCAGCTTGCTGAACATCCAGACCTTTAACTATAAGCCATTAACTATCAATAATACACGAAATGAGTAATATTATCGCCATCGTAGGCAGGCCAAACGTAGGCAAAAGCACCCTTTTTAATAGATTAACCGAAAGTCGCAAGGCCATTGTAGATGATATGAGCGGCGTAACCCGCGACAGGCACTATGGTTTAGGTGAGTGGACCGACAGACAATTCACCGTAATTGATACTGGAGGTTATGTAGCTAATTCTGAAGATGTTTATGAAGCTGCCATCCGTGAGCAAGTAATGATTGCCATTGAAGAAGCCAGTGTTCTGGTTTTTATGGTTGATGTTACCACTGGAATTACTGATTTGGATGATGATATTGCCCAGGTTTTGCGTAGAAGTAATAAGCCTGTTTTTGTTTGTGCTAATAAAGTAGATAATACTGCATTGTACAATGAAATTCATACTTTTTATGGTTTTGGTTTAGGCGAGGTTTATCCATTATCGTCAATGACTGGGTCGGGTACTGGTGAGTTATTGGATGAGATCGTAAAAAACTTTGAAGATATTCCGGAAGAGGAAAATCAATTGCCGAAAATTACTATCGCCGGTCGCCCGAATGTAGGTAAATCATCGTTGGTAAATGCTTTAATTGGTAAAGAACGTAATATTGTAACGGCCAATGCTGGTACCACCCGCGATTCGATAAAAATTCACTACAACCAGTTTGGACATGAATTTATGCTTATTGATACCGCCGGATTGCGTAAAAAAACAAAGGTTAAAGAAAACCTTGAATTTTATTCGGTAATGCGTACCATTAAAGCTTTAGAAGAAGCAGATGTTGTGGTACTAATGATTGATGCTGTTGAAGGTATCGAAAGTCAGGATATCAATATTTTCCATCTTGCGGAGAAAAATAAAAAGGGTATTGTTATTTTAATTAACAAATGGGATTTGATTGAAAAAAATACCCAGACCATGAAAGCTTTCGAGGAGCAAATTCACGAACGCATTCGCCCATTTACCGATGTGCCAATCATATTTACCTCAGTATTGAATAAGCAGCGTATTTTCAAAGCAATTGAGGCTGCTTTAGAAGTTTATAAAAACCGTGGAAAGAAAATTCCTACATCAAAATTAAATGATGTAATGTTGCCATTGATTGAGAAATTCCCACCACCAGCATTAAAAGGTAAACACATTAAAATCAAATACATCACGCAAATTAACGGTACCTCGCCAATGTTTGCGTTCTTCTGTAATTTGCCACAGTATATTAAAGATCCGTATAAACGTTTCATCGAAAATAAGTTAAGAGAGAATTTCGATTTTTCAGGTTCGCCAATTCAAATTTTCTTCAGGCAGAAATAATATTCTGCATTTTGAAACGAATATTTATAAAACAGGGCTTGTATTTCATCAGAAGTGCAGCCCTGTTCTTGTTTCAAGTGCAATGAAAAATCAAGATATTTCTACCTCAATAGCGTTAGTTAACTCAATAGCTAATTTCATATCTTCGTTTTATGCAAATTGAAGTAAAAAACAGCCAGCCGAATGATATAGATACCATCTTTGATTTTTACGACATGGCTGTTGCGCATCAAAAAAAGGTATTCAATAAACATTGGCAAGGCTTTAGCAGCGCTTTGGTGGAAACCGAAATTGAGGAGAACCGTCAATATAAAATTTTAGTTGATGGAAAAGTGGCATGCGTTTTTGCTGTAACTTTTACCGATCAGCTGATTTGGGGCGATCGAGATCATGATTCTTTATATATACACCGGATTGTAACGCATCCCGATTTCAGGGGTTATGCTTTCGTTAAAGAAATTATCAAATGGGCAAAGAAATATGCGATTGAACATACAATAAAATATATCAGGATGGATACCTGGGCAGATAATGAAAAGCTTTTGGAATATTATACCAGTTGTGGTTTCACGTACGTTGGCGTTGTTACCCTGCAACAATCAGACGGTTTACCGAAGCATTACGAAGGCATCAGTTTAAGTCTGTTTGAGATCGTTATGTAGGGTTTAGAAAGTGATTTTCCAGCTTAGCATATCATCTACTTCTCCAATATGGAGGAAGTGGTTTTTTTCTAATATGGAATATGAAGCCACATTTCGCTTTTCTGTAGCCGCAAATATCGATCTTACATGAGGTTGATCCTTAGCCCACTCTACAATTCTGCCTACCGCTTCGGTCATAAAGCCCTTCCCCCTAAATTCTTCGTAAGTTCCATATCCAATCTCAATTTCTCCTTCCGCATCAGGTTCGCCTACGAAACAAATATCTCCTACCATCCTGTTGTCTGGCTTAGAAATTATCGCCCAAAGCGTATGGTATAAATAATCCTTATCCCGATCAGAAACATTTGGTAAAATGGTTTGCGCTAATGCATCATGTAATGATCTGGAAATGTTTTTCTTTGTGGGTAAAAGCTTTAACTCCTTTTCGAGGGAATGATCGTCCTTAATGTATTTTAACAGTTGATTATGCGTAAGAGGCTTTAAAATAAGGCGATCGGTTTCTAACATGTGAGGCGTTCCTGGTAAGAAAATTTGCGTAGTTTATTTAAGTTACGGGATGAAATCTCTCAAAGATGCATTTGGTGAAGTTATTGCAAATTCACCAAAGCTTGCTTCACTGCGTTATCATTTTGATTTGCCGAACGGTAATAGCCTACATCGCCGAGGTAATAACGGCAAAGTAATGCTTTTAAATCGTTAAGAATAACTGATTTGGAATTGTACAATTGAAAACGATCAATCTGAACATTCTTTCGTTGCAAATAACCAATAAAATCTTTAAAATCATTATCGCCAAGCGTAAAAGAGTTGATGTTTTGCTCTACAAAGCCGGCATTGTATTTATTGGTTAATACATTAAAAACGTAATCTGAAAGAATTTTTTTGCTTACCAGCGTTGCATAAAATCTGTTGTAACCTGCAGTGTCTAGCTTAACAAAAACATCTGGTCGAATACCGCCATTTGGCTTTTGCTTTTTGCTGTTTTGAATTGCTACGCCTTCAGCTTTTTCAATTGAGTCCTGAAACGAAGTACGATCGCCGGTTAACTCACCATCCATCATTCTTTCATCTAACTCATGTTTGTAAGCATCATAACCTTTTTTGTAAGATTTTTGAATACTTCGTCCCGATGGGGTGTAATATCTTGCAATTGTTAAATTCAACGCAGAGCCATCTCCAAAAGAAAATTGTTCCTGCACCAGTCCTTTACCAAAAGAACGGCGGCCAATGATAATCCCGCGGCCTAAATCCTGAATGGCTCCGGCAACAATCTCACTTGCAGAAGCCGTATTTTCGTTAATCAGGATAGCAAGCTTTCCGTTTTGAAATGAACCTGAACCTGTAGAGAAGTAATCTGTACGGGGTTCGTGTTTACCTTGCGTATATACAATCAGTTTATTTTCTGGTAAAAACTGATCGGCCAGGCCTGTGGCTGCAGAAAAATATCCACCGCCATTGTCGCGTAGGTCGAGAATCAGCTTTTTCATTCCCTTTGCTTTCAGATTATTAGCAGCCGTAGCAAAATCATTATCAGTATTGGCGCCAAATTTACTGATCCTCACATAACCCGTTTCGGAATTAATCATGTATGCCGCATCGATACTACTAATATTTACTTTACCTCTGGTAACCATCAAACGGCTTTGCACTTGAGTACCGCTATGCATTAAGGTAACACTTACGCCGCTACCAGCTTTACCTCTAAAACGACCAGTAAGTTGTTCTTTCGGTAAATTCCTTCCACTCACCGTCGCGGTATCGATAGTTAAAATTTTATCACCCAATTTTATTCCAGCCTGGTAAGCCGGACCATCCTTAACCACGCCCGTAACCATCATGGTATCATTAAGCATATAATATTCAATGCCTACTCCTTCAAAGTTTCCTTCCAGGTTATCGCTCATATCCTGGGCATCTGTTGGAGGCAAGTAAACGCTGTGTGGATCTAACTGATGTAAAACGCTATCGATAGGAAGATTTTGAAATGAATCGGTATTAATATCATCAACATAATTTTTATTGATGATGTGGAGGATTTCCTCAAGCTTGCCATCACTGTTAACAGCTAATTGTGGACTTCTTTTTACACCGAAACCTTGATCTTTGATGAACTTTATGCCCAAAATCATACCCACTATTAAAATTACAGAATAGCTTATTGCAATTAGTATGTTATTTCGGGTATTCTTTTTCATTAGCGCTATGCAAATTTATGAAATTTAGCGGTTTACTATATTTTTTAACTGCATTTTCCTGTCTTTTGTTTCTAATATTTAACATAAATTAACGCTATAAATTAGCCGTAAGAATTTTAGCCGACATATTTTTGAGTTTTTAGGGTACTTTTTAAAAAGAATTTACCGAATTTTATCAAAATTAAATTTATGAACAGAGTTACCGAGCAGGAATCTAACTATAACAATATCGATCAAATGTCGGTGTTAGAGGTTTTGCAGGGCATTAATGATGAAGATAAAACTGTTGCTTACGCGGTTGAAAAATCTTTGCCTCAAATAGAAAAACTAACTTCGGCAGTAGCCGAAAGAATGAAAAAAGGTGGTCGTTTATTTTACATCGGCGCAGGTACAAGCGGTCGCTTAGGCGTGGTTGATGCATCTGAATGTCCGCCGACTTACGGTGTGCCCTTTGACTGGGTAGTGGGTATTATCGCAGGTGGAGATACGGCAATCAGAAAAGCTGTGGAATTTGCTGAAGATGATGCTGTTCAGGCCTGGAAAGACCTCGAAGAATTCAATATCAACGAAAAAGATTGTTTGGTTGGCTTAGCCGCATCAGGAACCACACCATACGTAATTGGTGGTTTAAATACCGCCCGTAAACATGGGGTTTTAACGGGTTGCATTGTTTGTAATACTGGTGGACCAATTGCTGCTGAATCTGATTTCCCGGTTGAAGTGGTTGTAGGCCCTGAGTTTATTACAGGTTCAACAAGAATGAAATCTGGTACAGCACAAAAGCTGGTTTTAAATATGCTGAGTACCACGGTAATGGTACAATTAGGACGGGTGGTTGGAAACAAAATGGTAGATATGCAGTTAACCAATAATAAACTGGTTGATCGTGGGACACAAATGGTGGCAGACGAATTGAACATTGGTTATGATGATGCAGCCGATTTGCTTACGCAACATGGAAGTGTTCGTAAAGCTGTTGAGGCGGGACAGCAAGGGGTTAAAAGTTAAAAGATATACGTTTTAAGTCTGGATGTTCATAAAACCTTCGCAATACTAAAGTCTGGATCAATACACGTTTATCTTTTAACCTACAACTTTTAACTCAAAATGCACGAAATCGAGCCTTATTACCAGTGGAGAGATGATTATATTTCGGCAGAAGATGAGCGCTCGCCGTTTTACAATACCGAATATTCGGAAATTTATTTCGATAAACAGATTTATAATTTCTTGCTGCATCCGCAGTGGGACGAATTTGGATCGAACACCCTTTATATGAAGGTGCTTTACGCCGATTACGATAGGAGTTATGCGATTATCGAATTTATTGGTGAATGGAACGATGCCATCAACAATGATATCATGTTATTAAAACGAGATATTCTGGAGTTAATGATGGATGAGGGCATTAACAAATTCATCTTGATTGGCGAGAATGTTTTAAATTTTCATGCTTCTGATGATAGTTACTACGAAGAATGGTTTCAGGAGGTAGAAGATGGCTGGATTGTTGGTGTTAACTTTCAGGAACATGTGATTTCAGAGTTCAGGGATAACAACATTGATTACTACATCAATTTTGGTGGCGCTTTTGATCATCTCCCCTGGCGAACTTTGAAGCCCTTACAATTCTATAAGAAAGTTGAAGAACTACTGACAAAAAGATTGAACTAAATTGTTATTTTTAAAATTATTAAATACACTCAATTAAAAATGGAACAACAAAATTATAATTATCAAACCAATAGTGTTTTCGTACAGGAAAATTCTGTGTCGAAGAAATTTTTTGCAAATGTCTTTTTATGGATGTTTGTGGCATTAACCTTATCTACCTTATCTGCTTTCTATATCTCAAATACTGAATCAGCACTCAGGGCATTAATCAATTTCGAAACTGGTCAAAGAACAGGTTTAGGTTATGTGGCCATGTTTGCACCACTTGGCTTAGTTTTGGTTATGGGTGCTGGTTTTTCAAGATTATCTTACGCAGCTTTATTGGGTGTTTTTGTGCTCTTTTCGGTTTTGCTCGGCGTGAGCTTAAGTTTTATTTTACTTATTTATACCGGAACATCTATTATTACCTGTTTCGCGGCAGCAGCTGGTATTTTTGGTATTATGGCCGTTATGGGTTATACCACAAATATTGATTTGAGTAAATTCGGCCCAATATTAATGGTTGGCGTTGCCGGATTATTTATCGCAAGTATTGCCAATATGTTTATTAAAAGTGAGCAATTTAGTTTAATCATGGCCTTTATCGGTATTGCTGTTTTTACGGCCTTAACTGCTTATGATGTGCAAAAGATTAAAAGAATTGGTCAGGGCATTGAAGAAAGTGGTGAAACCATTCCATCTGCCGATACGAAAAAGCTGGCAATTATGGCTGCGTTATCGTTATACCTTGATTTTATTAATATCTTCCTTTTCTTACTTCGTATTTTTGGAAGTAGAAAATAATATGGTAAGTCTGGGTAATCAGATTTACGATTTTAAACGTTATCACGAAACAATATTCTTAAGGCTGTGCAGTTTTGCATGGCCTTTGTAATTTTATTTGGCTGCCAGCTGATAATTTTTGGAATTGATGTTGCTTTGTTGCATTTTTGTATGCTTATTAAGAAAGACGGAGGGATTAGACCCAACGAAGTCTTAGCAACCTGTGCCAACAAGGTGCTACATTCTAATCTCAGCAGTGGCGAGAGCAGATAAGTTTTAGTGGTAATCAATATACCAACTTTTAAGATAAGCCTTTTTGGAGATGTAAGATGTTCAATGTAAGATGTTTAACGCGTCTTTCCATTTTCCATTTTCCATCTTACATTTTACAAAGCAAATGAGTATAAGAGAAGAATTAGAAAAACGTATTTTAGTAATCGATGGTGCGATGGGAACCATGATTCAGCGTTATACTTTAACTGAAGAAGATTTTAGAGGGGAACGTTTTAAAGATCATCCATGTGATGTAAAAGGCAATAACGATTTGCTTAACATTACACGCCCTGATATTATTAAAGCCATACATCTTGAATATTTAACGGCCGGAGCCGATATTATAGAAACCAATACGTTCAGTACGCAAAGAATTTCGATGGCTGATTACCAGATGGAAGATCTTTCGTATGAAATGAGTTACGAAGGTGCCCGTGTGGCAAAAGCGGCAGCTGATGAATTTATGGCGGCTAATCCCGATCGTAAATGTTTCGTCGCTGGTGCAATCGGACCAACCAACCGTACACTTTCCATGTCGCCAAATGTAAACGATCCGGGCTTTAGGGCCGTTTATTTTGATGAACTTGAAGCTGCATATTACGAGCAGGTTCGCGGTTTGGTAGATGGCGGTTCGGATGTGTTATTAATCGAAACTATTTTTGATACGCTAAATGCTAAAGTGGCCATTGTAGCCATTAAAAAATACGAAGAAGTTATCGGTCGTAAACTGGAAATTATGATTTCCGGAACCATTACCGATGCCTCTGGAAGAACACTTTCCGGGCAAACAGCTGAAGCTTTTTTAAACTCAGTAATGCATGCAAAACCTTTAAGTATTGGTTTCAATTGCGCTTTAGGAGCGAAAGAAATGCGTCCGCATATCGAAGAACTGGCCAATAAAGCTGGTTGTTATGTTTCGGCCTATCCAAATGCGGGTTTGCCAAATGAGTTTGGCGCTTACGATGAGCAGCCTCATGAAACGGCTCATTTGGTAGATGATTTTATTCAGTCAGGATTTGTAAATATTGTGGGCGGTTGTTGTGGAACCACACCTGATCACATTGGTTGCATCGCCAAAAATGCGAAAAAAGCATCTCCCAGAAAGTTGCCCGTTATCGAACCATTTATGCGTTTGAGTGGTTTGGAACCGGTTACCATAAAACCAGATAGCATTTTTGTAAACGTTGGAGAAAGAACTAATATCACTGGTTCGCCAAAGTTTTCAAAATTAATTTTGGGTGGCGATTACGAAGCTGCTTTAGCCGTCGCTTTGCAACAGGTAGAAGGTGGGGCGCAGGTAATTGATGTGAATATGGATGAAGGTATGCTTGATTCGGAAGCTGCCATGACCAAATTTTTGAACCTCATTGCTTCCGAACCGGATATAGCCAAACTGCCGATTATGGTCGATTCTTCTAAATGGTCGGTTATTGAAAATGGTTTAAAATGTTTACAGGGAAAAGGAATTGTAAATTCAATTTCGCTTAAAGAAGGCGAGGAAAAATTCCGCGAAAGCGCCCGTAAAATTATGCAATACGGTGCTGCGGTTGTGGTGATGGCTTTTGATGAACAAGGTCAGGCCGACAATTACGAACGAAGAAAAGAAATTTGCAAACGCAGTTATGATATTTTGGTAAATGAAATTGGTTTTCCTCCTGAGGATATTATTTTCGATCCGAATATTTTAACCGTTGCAACAGGATTAGAAGAGCATAATAATTACGCTGTAGATTTTATTAATGCCACAAGGTGGATTAAGGAAAATCTGCCTTATGCAAAAGTAAGTGGCGGTGTTTCCAATATATCATTCTCTTTTAGAGGAAACAATGTCGTTCGCGAAGCCATGCACTCTGCGTTTCTTTATCATGCCATTCAGGCTGGTTTGGATATGGGAATTGTAAACGCTGGAATGCTCGAAGTTTACCAGGAAATTCCACCTGAACTTTTAGAAAGGGTAGAAGACGTGTTGCTGAACCGTAGAGATGATGCAACCGAGCGGCTGGTGGAATATGCTGATACGGTTAAATCAAAAGGAAAAGAGGTTGTTAAAGATGAAGAATGGAGAAAGGGTTCGGTAGAGGAAAGGCTATCGCATTCTTTGGTAAAAGGTATTGTTGAATACCTTGATGATGATGTGGAAGAAGCACGACAAAAATACGCCCGCCCGATTCAGGTAATCGAAGGTCCGTTGATGGATGGAATGAATATCGTGGGTGATTTGTTTGGTGCCGGAAAAATGTTCCTGCCTCAGGTGGTAAAATCGGCAAGGGTAATGAAAAAGGCTGTGGCTTATTTGCTTCCTTTCATTGAGCAAGAGAAGCTGGATAATCCGGATCAGGACCAAAATTCTTCTGCAGGAAGAGTATTGATGGCTACTGTTAAAGGCGATGTACACGATATTGGGAAAAATATTGTAGGTGTAGTTTTGGCCTGTAACAACTTCGAAATTGTTGATATGGGTGTGATGGTTCCTGCTCAGGAAATCATCAAAAAAGCTAAAGAAATTAATGCGGATATCATTGGTTTAAGCGGTTTAATCACACCTTCATTAGATGAAATGGTTCATTTTGCCAAAGAAATGGAGCGTGAAGGTTTTACCATTCCACTGATTATTGGTGGTGCTACAACTTCGCGTATCCATGCTGCAGTAAAGGTTGCGCCAAATTATTCTGGTCCGGCGATTCATGTTTTAGACGCATCAAGAAGTGTTACGGTTTGCAGTACTTTAATGAATCCGGAAACCAAAGATGATTACGTTGCAGGTATCAGAGCAGAATATGATAAAGCCCGTGAAGCGCATTTAAATAAACGTTCTGATAAACGTTTTAAAACTATAGAAGAAGCAAGAGAAAATAAATTCAAGATAGATTTTAAATCAGATTTACCTGTTCCTGAATTTACTGGCACAAGAGTTTTTGATAACTATCCTTTGGAAGAATTGGTGCCCTACATTGATTGGACCCCATTTTTCCATACCTGGGAACTTCGTGGCAGTTATCCTAAAATATTTGATGATAAAAATGTTGGCGATGAAGCTAAAAAGCTTTTTGATGATGCACAGGCTTTACTAAAACGGATTTTGGATGAAAAACTGCTTACAGCAAGGGCTGTAATTGGTTTTTGGCCGGCAAATTCGGTTGGCGATGACATTGAGTTACAAGTTGCAGGTTACGGGTTACAAGACCTGCAACCTGCAACTCATAACACGCAACCCATCAAAATCCACACCCTTCGCCAGCAGGCTGAGAAAGTAGATGGACAGCCATATTACGCATTATCCGATTTTATAGCTCCAAAGGAAAGCGGTATTCAGGATTATTTTGGTGGCTTTGCGGTAACTGCAGGTATCGGGATAGATGAATTGGTAGCTGAATTCGAGTCAAATCACGATGATTATAACAGCATCATGGCCAAAGCATTAGCCGATCGTTTGGCCGAGGCATTTGCCGAACGGATGCATGAACGTGTGCGTAAAGAATACTGGGGATATGCTAAAGATGAAAATTTAAGCAATCAGGAATTGATCAAAGAAGAGTATGCAGGTATTCGTCCGGCTCCAGGTTATCCAGCTTGTCCGGAACATACTGAAAAAGGCACTTTATTTCAACTGCTCGATGCTGAAAATAAAATCGGATTGCATTTAACTGAAAGTTATGCCATGTATCCAACAGCAGCCGTTAGCGGGTTTTACTTCGCACATCCCGAATCGAGATATTTTGGCTTAGGAAAAATTACTAAAGATCAGATTGATGATTATGCAGTTCGTAAAGGTATGTCTGTTGAGGAAGTAGAAAGATGGTTGAGCCCGAATTTGGCTTATTAGTTTTTTGGTTGTTTAGTTTATAGTTGTTTAGATAACTTAATTTTTGGTTAACAATATGGCATATCAAAAATATACTGAATTGGAGGTTTGGAAGAAGGCAAGGATATTTACTGCTTTTATTTACAAATTAACAGCCTCCTTTCCAAAAGAGGAGATATATGGATTGGTTTCTCAAATCAGACGGTGTGCAGTTTCAGTACCTTCAAATATTGCAGAGGGATCTGGAAGACAGCATCCTAAAGAAACTATTCAATTTTTAGCGATTGCTAGAGGATCATTATATGAATTGGAAACTCATATTTATGTCTCCTTTGATATTGGATTTGTCTCTGAATTACAATTAAACGATTGTCTTTCACAAATAGAGGTATTAGGTAAATTGATTAATGGTTACATAAGATTTTTAAATAAAGAATAATTACGGTATCAGTGTTTTTTAAGATGAGGTTGGATGAGCCTATTTATCTAAAAAACGAATAACCAACCAACTAACCAACTAATGAAAATTACAGATCATATAAAAAACGCAAATGGCAAAGCGCTATTCTCTTTTGAACTATTGCCGCCTATTAAAGGGCAAAGTATCCAATGGATTTATGATGCCATTGATCCTTTGCTAGAGTTTAATCCTCCTTTTATTGATGTCACATCGTTAAGAGAAGATTATATTTACAAAGAGCAGGACAATGGTTTGTTGCAAAAGGTTTCTTATCGCAAACGTCCGGGAACCATTGCCATCTGTGCGGCAATTATTCATAAATATAAAATCGATGCCGTTCCCCATTTAATTTGTGGTGGTTTTACCAAAGAAGAAACTGAAAATGCTTTAATCGATTTACAGTTTCTGGGAATCGACAATGTTTTGGCGCTGCGAGGTGATGCCCGTGCTGCTGACACCGCTTTTATTCCTACTAAAGGCGGGCATTGCTATGCTACAGATTTAATTGAGCACATTAAAAACCACAATGAAGGCAAGTTTCTTCATGAGGATATAGAGACATTTAAAAGTGATTTTTGTATCGGCGTTGCCGGATATCCTGAAAAACATTTCGAAGCACCGAATCTAAACGCTGATTTCAAATACCTGAAAAAGAAGGTAGATATGGGTGCGGAGTTTATCGTTACACAAATGTTTTTCGATAATCAAAAGTATTTCGACTTTGTTAAAAAATGCCGTGAGAACGATATTAATGTGCCGATTATTCCAGGTTTAAAACCAATCAGTACGCTTACGCAGTTAAATGTTTTGCCGAAAATTTTTCACATCGATCTTCCTGATGAACTGACTGATACATTAGCGCATGCTAAGAATAATGCCGAAGCAAAAGAAATTGGAACTGCCGCCATGATTAAGCAGTGTAAAGAACTTATTGATTTTGGAGCACCAGTTTTGCATTTTTACACCATGGGCAGGCCAGAACAAACGCGTCAAATTGCCCGAGCTATATTTTAGGTTTAACATAAATGATATTTTAATCCATCGTTCTGATTAAGGGCGATGGATTTTTATTTTCTTACAGAACTTTAACAGACAATATTTGTTAATTAAATCGTACAACTTATATTTGTAACAATGAAGTTTAGTGGTTTTAAATATATCTTAATTCTTTGCCTGGCAATCGCTTTGTTTTTGAAGGTGGGCAATGTTTTATCGTATTTAAGCTATGCTGCAGTAGATATCGAAAATGTATCATCAAATGATGCTACAGAAAAAGAAGACAAGAAAGTAGAAACGGAATATTTCGCTCAAGATTTTCTAATGATTAATGATGCTGTATGGGCGTTTGAAATGCCTGCCAAAGTGATTATCCCAAATCACTTTGATAAATTAAGCTATTTTCCTGAGGTTTTAACACCTCCTCCTGCCGTTTAGAAATTATTTTCTAAAATCATCCCTAATTAAGGGTAATCCATTTTTTAATCTAAATATATAATCATATGAAACGAGCAATTTCATTAGGTTTTGCAGTATTTTTAATTGCTGCATCCTTAAAAATCAGTGCACAAGAAGTGGCACAAACAAACGTGAAACCAGTAAGTAACTCATTGGAATTGGTTTCTAAATTACAACCTGTAAGCTTTAATTATGATAAAGCCTGGGCAGAAAAACTTAAGCTACCATCAACATCACAGTATGGCTTTGTAGGTGCTGATGCAAAGGCAGCAGTTCCATCTGTTGTAGCGGTACAGGCCAAACAATATCCGGCAGGTAAAAACGCTTATAATTCGGCAACGCTTACCAAGGTTGATTATGAAAGTTTAATTCCTTTGTTGGTTGGAAGTATTAAAGAACAGCAGAAACAGATTGAGGAGTTAAAAAATGAACTACGTTCATTAAAATCTCAGGCATCAAAATAATTAGGTTTAGTTTTATAGTTGAAAGGTTGGAGTTTTTTAATTCCAGCCTTTTTTTTGTCAGACCAAGAAAGGTGAAAAATTTAAAAAAACTGTAGGCCGAAAGACATAAATCCAGTATGTTTATCATTCAATTTTATTTCATGCTCAAGAAACATTTACTTTTATTACTGACCTTTGTCTTTGGTTTTCTCTGCACAAAAGCTCAGGTTTCAATGCCGCAGCTTCCAAGCCCTGAACGAGAATTTAGGGCAGCATGGGTGGCTTCGGTTGCAAATATAAACTGGCCGAGCAAACCTGGTTTATCTACCCAGCAGCAGCAAGATGAAGCCATTGCTTTATTGGATCTCTTGAAGAAAAATAATTTCAATGCGGTTATTTTTCAGGTTCGGCCGCAGGCTGATGCGTTATATAAAAGCAATATAGAACCCTGGTCGTATTTTTTAACAGGCGTTCAAGGTCAGGCACCAAAACCCTATTACGATCCGCTGGAATTTTGGATAGATGCAGCACATGAACGAGGGTTGGAACTGCATGTTTGGTTAAATCCTTATCGGGCCCATCATATCTCTGGTGGTCAACCTTCAGCATCATCGGTGGTAAAAAAACATCCGGAACTGGTTTATAAATTGAAGCAAGGTTACTGGTGGCTCGATCCATCAAAAAAAGGCACACAAGATTTATCTGCCGATGTTGTTAAAGATATTGTGAAACGATACGATATAGATGGCGTACATTTCGACGATTATTTTTATCCCTATGCCGAGTACAACGGCGGGGCAGATTTTCCCGATTCGGCAAGTTATGCTGAATACCAACAAAACGGTGGTAAGCTGGCTGTCGGCGACTGGAGAAGAGATCAGGTAAATACCTTTATCCAGCGGGTTTATAAGATCATCAAAGACGAAAAAAAACATGTTAAATTTGGCATTAGTCCATTCGGGATCTGGCGGCCAGGGTTTCCAGAATCTATCAAAGGGTTTGATCAATATGACAAGTTATATGCTGACGCTAAGCTTTGGTTAAATGAGGGTTGGATCGATTATTTTATGCCACAGTTATATTGGCAGGTAAATAACATTCCTCAAAGCTTCCCGGTGCTGTTGGGTTGGTGGCAGTCAGAAAACACCAAGCAGCGTCACCTGTGGCCTGGAATGAACAGTGGGATTGGTGGCGGAGACAAAAACAGCGATGAAATTATTAACCAAATTATGATCACCAGAGGGATTTTGCCTAAATCGCCCGGTGCTGCCCATTGGAGCATTGCTGCATTGGTCATGCATGAAAGCTTACGTCGTGATTTATTAAAAGGACCCTATAAAAACGAAGCCTTAGTTCCTGCTTCGCCCTGGTTAGATGACGATAAACCATTATCTCCAAAAGTAGAAACGGAGAGTAGAGATGCTGATTTATACATTAAATGGAAACCAGCAAACAAGAAAGACGAGTTCAAATATATAGTTTACACCAATTATGGCGGCAAATGGACTTATACCATTTTAAATTATAAGAGCAGGTTTTTACAAATTCCGAAAGTGTTGTTTGCTGATGCTGCAAAATTAATTAAACAGGATTTACAGGGTATAGCCGTTACAGCAATTGATAGAACCGGCAATGAAAGTGAAGTTAAAATTGAGCAGGTTTTGTAAAGGATTAAAAATCCTTGGTTCATTAGTACTTGCGTTGTTGGTCGAGATTTGCAATCTCGACCCGTACGCCGTAGAGCGGGAAAGCTAAGCTAAATTGAGCAGGTTTTGTAAGGATTAAAAATCCTTAGTTCATCAGTCGGGATTGCAAATCCCGACTAACGCTTACGATGTTGGTCGAGATTTGCAATCTCGACCCTTTTGCCATGGCTAAGCTAAATTGAGCAGATTTTGTAAAGGATTAAAAATTCTTAGTTCATCAGTCGGGATTGCAAATCCCGACTAGCGCTTACGATGTTAGTCGAGATTTGCAATCTCGACTACGGTACTGTGGATTTGTAATCCACAATTAGGCTTTATTTAGTAAATAGTTTTTAAACCCTCCAAAATCGACACCTAGTTGATCAGCGTGTTGTGGCTTGCTCTCTAAGGCTCTAACCTGTTCTGGAATTTCAATTTTAGCGGCGATTTCCACAGGGAAAATATCCGGAAATTTGCAAGCATGTGCTGTTGATAAAAATACTGCCGCACTTTCATCCTCTGGATTTTCTTTTCTGAATTTTTCAATGGCTAAATATGCAATCGCAGTATGCGGACAAGCGACATAATTAAATTTAGCATCTATTTCGTTGATACCAGCCAATGTCTCATCATCATTAAAGCGATAAGACGTAACCACATTTTTCAATGCTTCAACATCGTTTTTAAACAAATCCATAATGCGAACCCAATTACTAGGTGCGCCTACGTCCATGGCATTTGAGTAAGTTTGTGTTGATGGTTTCGTTTCATAAACACCGGTTTCCAGAAAACGAGGAACGGTATCATTAATATTGGTGGCGGCGATAAATTGTTTTACAGGTAAACCCAATTTGTAAGCCAATAAACCAGCACCGATATTTCCGAAATTTCCACTTGGAACAGAAAAAATAACTTCACTTAAACCTTGCTTTTTCAACTGTGCGTAGGTGTTGAAATAGTAGAACGTTTGCGGAATTAACCTCGAAATATTGATTGAATTTGCTGATGTTAAACGATATTTTGCATTTAATTCGTCATCAGCAAATGCTTGTTTCACTAATGCCTGACAATCATCAAAAGTACCTTTAACTTCAATTGCCCTGATGTTTTGTCCGTTAGTGGTGAGTTGTAATTCCTGTATCGGACTCACTTTGCCTTCAGGATAAAGAATGGTAACACGAGTATTTGGTACGCCTAAGAAGCCTAAGGCAACAGCACCACCTGTATCACCAGAAGTCGCAACCAAAACGTCCAACAACTGCTCGCCATCTTTTAAGAAATAAGCCATCACACGGCTCATAAAGCGAGCACCGAAATCTTTAAAAGCTAAAGATGGCCCGTGGAAAAGCTCTAGTACAAAAGTTTTATCATCAAGTTTTACCGCAGGAGCGTCAAAATTAATCGCATCATCAATTATAGCTTTTAAATCACCGGTAGGAATTTCATCTTTCAACAAAGTTGAGGCTACCTTAAAAGCAATTTCCGGCAGAGAATATTGCTCGATATTTTGAATAAAATCAGCATCAAGTTGAGGGATTTCCACAGGCATATATAAGCCTTTATCTTGTGGCATGCTGTTAAAAACGGCTTCTTTAAAGGAAACACTTAGATCTTTATTGTTTGTTGAGTATAGTTTCATTTTGAGAATGGAATAGGGAAGATGGATGATGGATAATGTATTTACACATCTTCCATTATCCATTTCCCATTTTACATATTTAAATAACTCTCGGTCCTTCGGCGTTAACCGATGAAACGTAAGCTTTGCTGTTAATATTTATTTTGTGTAGGTGCTGTTGTTGTGCTTTGGTTATTTTTTTTGCGGTTTCTTCATTGTTGGTTAAGGCAAAAACAGATGGTCCGGAACCTGAAATGCCGAAGCCGATTGCGCCATTGTCCATTGCAATGTTTCTCATTTCTTCAAAGCCAGGAATTAGGATGGAACGGGTTGGTTCTACCAAAACATCTTTCATACTTCGTCCGATTAAATCGAAATCATTCATAAATAATCCGCTAACCAAACCGGCAACATTTCCCCATTGGGTAACCGCATCTTTTAAAAATACTTTGCTGCGAATCATCTGGCGGGCATCTTTTGTGGGTACATCAACTTCAGGATAAACAATTGCCGCATACATTCCGGCAGGAGTAGGAAGCGAAATCACATCCAATGGGTCGTAACTTCTAACCAAAACAAAACCGCCCATAATGGCAGGAGCAACATTATCGGCATGACCATAACCGCAGGCCAGCTCTTCACCTTTCATGGCAAAAGGAACCAATTCCTTTGGTGTGAGTAAATCGCCCATTAACTTATTTATGGCGAACAAACCTGCAACAGTGCTTGCCGAACTAGAGCCTAGGCCGCTACCGATTGGCATTTTTTTATGTAGCTCGATTTCAACGCCAACATCTAACCGGTTAATGTGTTGTAAATAATGCTGAACGCTGGCGCTCACCGTATTTTTTTCTGCATTTAAGGGCAAACGACCGTCATCACCAGTAATTCTTTTGATGACCACTCCTGGCGTTTCGGTTAAACGCATTTCAACTTCGTCGCCAGGCTCGTTAACAGCGAAACCCAATACATCGAAACCGCAAACTACGTTGGCAACCGTTGCCGGAGCGAAAACTTTTATTTCTTTCATAATTTGAATAAAGATGAAGGAGCAAGGATTAAAGACCTTACGCCGACTCACTTATATTGATCTTTTTGTCTCTGAATATGTGGTATGTGTTTAAGTTTATAAGAGTTGTCAGTCTGAGTTTATCGAAGACCCTTATAAAAAGTGCTTCGACAGGCTCAGCATGACAAAAATATATTTGATCTAACTTAATGAACCCACATTTATTATATCTGCAAAAACACCTGCTGCAGTTACTTCTGCGCCTGCACCTGGGCCTTTTACCACTAACGGACGAGATTTGTAGCGATCTGTTGTGAAGGAGATGATGTTATCACTTCCAGAAAGCATATAAAATGGGTGGCTGTCATCAACCATTTGTAGGCTGATTTCTACATTTCCATCTTCTAGTTTACCAATGTAACGTAAAACTTTGCCGTCATTTGCAGCTTTGTTTTTCAAATCTTCAAAGTAAGCCGCATTCTTTTGTAATTCTGTATAGAAATCTTCAACAGAAGTTGCATTTAAACAAGCTTCAGGTAAAATGTTATCGATTTTTACATCAGCGGCTTCTAAAGGATAACCTGCATCACGGGCAAGGATTAACATTTTACGCATAAAATCCTTTCCGTTCAAATCATCACGTGGGTCGGGTTCGGTATAACCCAATTCTTGTGCCTCTTTTACGGTTTCGTAAAATCCTGCATCGCCTTTAAAATTATTGAAGATGTAAGAAATCGTTCCTGATAAAATCGCCTCGATGCGGGCTACTTTATCGCCACTCATCATCAATTCTCTCAAGGTACGGATGATTGGCAAACCAGCACCAACATTTGTTTCGTAATAAAAATCTACACCAAATTTGCGGGCAGTATCTTTAAACGATTTGTATTGCGCAAAATCAGCAGAGTTACCTTTTTTGTTGCAGGTCACAACAGAAATACTACTTTCGAATACGCCCTGATAAAACTCAATTGGCGCTTCTGCTGCGGTATTGTCAACAAAAACACAGTTCGGTAAATTCATTTCCTTCATACGCTCCACAAAGCCAGCCAAATCTGCCTGTTCGCCATTTGTATCTAAACTGCTTTCCCAATCTTCTAGCGATAATCCTTCTGCTTTGAAAATCATTTTACGCGTGTTGCTGATTCCCGCAACCTTAACCTGTAAATCATTATTTGCCGCCAAAAATGGCATTTGCTCTTTCAATTGGTTGAACAGCGTTTTACCAATATTTCCGGTTCCTAAACAAAAAATGTTCAGTGTACGCTTCAAATCAGTAAAGAAAGCATCGTGGACAGCATTAACAGCTTTTGATAAATCAGCGGCGCTGATAATTACCGAGATGTTATATTCGGAAGAACCTTGTGCAATAGCCCGAACGTTAATGCCGTTACGACCTAAAGCATTAAATAATCTTCCGCTCATGCCTGGCGTACGTTTCATGTTCTCGCCAACAATGGCCAAAACTGCAAGATTATTTTCAACTTCGGGTAATGCCAGTTTGTTGGCATCCAATTCAAGCTCAAATTCTTTTTTAATTAAGGCAATTGCCTGACCAGCATCTGTTGGTTTAACCGCAAAGGTAATGCTATGCTCTGATGAAGATTGTGTAATCAACACCACGTTAATCTGCTCGCGAGAAAGCAGCGAAAATAATCTACCACTAAAACCAGCTTTGCCAACCATTCCACTACCAGTTAAGTTGATAATGCTGATGTGGTCGATAGAAGAAATCCCTTTTATGGGTAAGCTTGATGCTTTAACATCACTTTTTATATAGGTGCCTGCAAAGTCAGGCTGAAAAGTGTTCTTGATAACGAGTGGAATTTTTTTCATGAAAGCCGGAATCATCGTTGGCGGATAAATCACCTTCGCCCCGAAATAACTCAGCTCCATTGCCTCAGTATAACTCAGTTCTGGTAAAGAAAATGCTTTCTTAACAATGCGAGGGTCGGCTGTCATCATGCCGTTTACATCCGTCCAGATTTCGATTTCTTCTGCATTTAATGCCGCACCCCAAACTGCTGCGGTGTAATCAGAACCACCACGACCGAGGGTTGTTACTCTGCCGGCTGCATTGCTGGCAATAAACCCGGTAACGAAAAGCACTTTTTCTTTATTAGTCTGGTAGAAATCATTAATTAACATCTCAGTTAATTCGGTATCTACCTTTGCTTGTCCGAAATTACTGTCTGTTTTAATCAATTCCGAACCGTTAACGTACAAAGCTTCTGGCAATTGTTGCGATGCGATGTGCGCAATCATGAACGAGGAGCAGCGTTCGCCGTAGCTTAAAATCTGGTCTTTTGTTTGTAAGCTCAGTTCTTTAAGGTTGGTTACTGCCTGTAATAAATCTTCCAATTCGTTAAAAAAGATTTTTAAGCGGGTAAAAACTGGGTTTTGTGCTGCTGCCGGTAAAAGCGAACGAATTACTGCAAAATGTTTTGCCTCAATCTCTTTAAGTCCGGCATCATAACTTTCGCCGCGTTCGGCACTTTCTGCCATGTCGGTTAGCAAGTTGGTGACACCACTCATTGCCGATAATACAACTACCGGATTGCTTTGTAATTTTTCTTTTGCTACTATGTTTAGCAGCGTTTTAATGTTCTCGGCCGAACCTACGGATGTGCCGCCGAATTTTAATACTTTCATCAGTTTTTAGTTTTAATGAATCTTACACGTTTTGCTTGTTAATTATTTTGTGCAGTTTCAATGGTTTTGGTTTTAAAAAAAAAGCGCCCCGATTTGTGTCGGGACGCTTTCTGTGTTTATCTTTTTTCAATTTACAACAAATTAGCCTCCCTGATTTTCTCCGGTGGTAATAATAATCGTTGTAATAATTGATGTGTTAAAATTCATGCTGTCTTTGTGTACTTTGTACACCGTAAAGTAGAAGATTATTTTTTTAAAATGCAAATGTTTTATTAAAAATTTTGAAAATATTTTAATTAAACGATTAACCAGATGAAATGATAGCATGTTTTGAACCGAAAACTAAATCAGAAAATCGTTGCGAGGAGGAACCGCTTAGGAATCTTCTTTAATAGTTTATTATTAGAAAAGGTGCTTTAGTAAATCTTTTCCCATTTGCTACAATCTTTTCTAACTCCTGTCATTCTGAGGAACGAAGAATCTGTTTTATCGGTTGCAGATGCTTCGTTCCTTAGCATGACAGCTGATTCAGGGTTGCAGTAAAAAAAAAGTATTTCCGCGTCTGTCAGGTTTAGCTAAATTCGATTGGTGATACTATTTGAGTTTCTTGCCTGTAAAGTTCGTAAAAGTCTAAAGCGTTCGGCATTGCGAGGCACAGTTTATCCCGAGCCTTCGGGAAAGCAATCTTAAACGCTGGCTATTTAAACCATAGTTCCAAGATTGCTCATTACTTAGTTTTAAATATTAATGCATTTAAAATTTATTAGTTATGGAATGCCCAGCTATTGAGAATCATTAATAAAAACCCTGTACATGAAATCTATTTTCCTTCTCCTATTTCTTTCAATTTTTAGTCTCCATGCATTTTGTCAATCTGCGCCAGTAATCAGGATGAAGTGCTCCTCAACATTTTCAAAAGATGAAGTGCTTTGGATCGTTGTATTAAATAAAAAGAGCTATATTTTGAATCACTCAGCAGAAAGATTGATTAACACTGAAACAATTGAAGAAATAAAAATTTTAAAAGATGCAGCAGCAACAGCGTTATATGGCGTTCGGGCGGCAAATGGAGTTGTGGTTGTAACTATTAAAAAATCTAAATCCAGAAAGGAATATAAACGGTTAAAACCTTATTTCGAAAAGGCTTAGGTTTAACTTCTTACCCCAATATAAATTTCCACTTCAGATTTGTCTCCTTGTTGAGATTGCTCTCCATAAACTTCAAAATCGGCATTGTAAGTTCTGTATAAAGCGATGTCATTTGCCCAGATTTCCTGCCAGGTTTCTACAACTGCCTGAGGCATTTCACCTCTCGCCGTATATTTTATAAGTTTATCATTTTTAATCTCCCTACCAATCAAACCATCAGGAATATGATCTAGAGTAGTTACCCGCTGCCCAATGATGGTGGTGTATTTCCCCGTGTAATTACTTTCATAATCAGTATAAACGGCATAAACATCGTCGCTTTCTTTATTCGGAATTTTATTGGAAATTTCTTCAGTATAAAATCTTTGCCAAAGCTTACCTAGATCTATGGCAGACTGGTTGTTCTGGTTTGTTGTTTCGGTAGAGATGCCAATAATTTTGAAGTTTTCCATGGGAGATTTTTAGCGAAGATAATGTTAAATTCAATATGACCGTTTGTGTAACACCTTAAAGAAGTCCATTTATTTCGAGCACAGCTGAGAAATCTTTGTCGCTTGAAGAACTCCATCGTACAAGGATTTCTCCATTTCGCTACGCTACAGTCGAAATGACGATTTCCCGCTTACATCTTCCATCCTTTTCATACCTTTGTTTTCAAATATGCAGGGCTTAATTATTAAATCTACTGGGAGTTGGTACAATGTTTTGGCCGATAATGGCAAACGTTACGACTGCCGGATTGTTGGCAAGTTCAGGATCAAAGGGATTAAAACAACTAACCCGATTGCAGTTGGTGACCGGGTGAAATTCGACCTCGAGAAAGATAGCAACCAGGGCTTGATAAACGAATTGTTGCCACGAAAAAACTACATTATCCGCAAATCGATTAACCTGAGTAAGCAAGCTCAAATCCTCGCTGCTAACCTTGATATGGCCATTTTGCTGGTTACACTGGCCTCGCCAAGAACCTCATTAGGCTTTATAGATCGATTTTTGGTTACTGCCGAAGCTTACGATGTGCCCGCTGTTTTGGTATTTAATAAGCTCGATTTATTTAGCAAAGAAGGACTGGAAATCCTGCAGGATTTTAAAGAGATTTATGAAAACATCGGTTACCCATGTTATGAAGTTTCTGCATTAAAAGGGATCAATATTCCCGTTATTCAAGAATTGATCACCGATAAAATCACCCTGATTTCTGGGCACTCAGGCGTCGGAAAATCGAGTTTAATTAATGCTTTGCTGCCAGATAGAGATTTGCGTACTGGCGAAGTTTCTGATTGGAGCGACAAAGGACAACACACGACTACATTCGCCGAAATGTTCGAATTGCCGCAAGGTGGTTTCATAGTAGATACACCTGGAATCAGGGAACTGGGGGTAATCGACATTGAAAAAGAGGAATTGGGGCATTTTTTCAGGGAGATTTTTAAAACATCGCATGATTGCCGGTTTAATAACTGCCGTCACGTAAACGAGCCTGGCTGTGCTGTGATTGATGCCGTGAATGAAGGAGATATTGCCGTTTCGCGTTATGAAAGCTACCTGAGTATCTATCACAATAACGATACAAGGCATTAAGGCCCCAGCCCACCGAAGGGGGGGAAGCTGAGTGGAATATAAACTGTAAAAATAATTTTAGTTTAGGCATATTGCTTAAACTTTAGAAAGGAGAAGTCCCCTTTAGGGGATTTAGAGGTTATGAAATTTAAACTAGGAGATTTTGTTCGTTTTGTTGATGAAAAACGTGAGGGATATGTAACCAAGATCATCGACAGCCAAACTTTAGGCGTTACGGATGAAGATGGTTTTGAAATTCCGGTGGCGGTGAGTAACCTAACATCCGTTCATGGACATGGGGTATCTGCCGAAGAAGTCGATGCGCCCAAACCAATTGAGGTTAACGTTCCATCTATCAGTAAAATCGAAAATGGAATATATGTTGCCGTTGCTACTGATCAGAAAGCGGGTAATGTTGTTCATTTCCATCTTCAAAATCAATCGCCGAATGTACTTTTGGTTAGTTTAACTGCAGAGAAGAAGGAGAAATACTCAGGTTTATTTCACGGTATAGTTGAAGCTTACCAATCGAATTTAATCTATTCTGCATCGTTAGCAGATTTAGATATTTGGCCGGAATTCACTTTTCAGATTTTAGTCTTCAGCAGAGCTGATGTAAAACCGGTTGATCCTTTAGTGATCAGGAAAAAATTCAGGGCAAAAGATTTTTCAACAGAACAGAAAGAGCTACCTCATTTAAAAAACAAAGGCTGGTTAGTTCGTTTAGATGATCTTGTTCCGATCACCATCGATGCGCAAAAACTAAAAGAAAGTTTCTTTAAATCACCCGCTGAAAAAAGAACTGTTGACGCACCATCAAAAGAAATTGATCTTCACATTGAAAAACTGAGGGATGACCATCACTTTTTGGAAGCTGATGAAATCCTCCAGATACAGCTAAATTATTTTCAAAATGCTTTAGATGCTGCGGTGGTGCATCATTTTGATAAAATGGTTTTCATTCATGGCTCCGGCAATGGAACCTTGAGGGATAAAATCCATAAGCTAATTAGTAAAAATCCACACATTAAAACCTATATGGATGCACGTAAGGAAAAGTTTGGTTATGGCGCAACCGAAGTGGTTTTTAAATAATAGGTTAATTGTTTAAATTGTCTAATTGCTTAACTGTAAATTGCTAACTGTAAACTGCTTACTGGTAATTGTAAACTGAAAACCGTTAATTAAAAACTTCATCACTATAATCTGGATTAGCGCCAGGTTGCGACGCTACGAAAGCGCCAACTTTGCAGGCTCTATCTAAAATCGTATCTATAGGAAAACCTTGTAAATAACTTGATATGAAGGTAGCCAGAAAAGAATCTCCTGCGCCAACCGTGTCTGCCACTTTAACCTGGTAACCTTTATGATGGTGTAATTTGCCGTTTTCCAATACATAAGCACCTTTTTCGCCAACAGTTAGGCAAATGATATTTATTGTAAATAAGTGGCTTAATTGTTTTAGCAGCTGTTCATCGGTATTTCCGGTCAGCAGCAGTTCATCTTTCAAATAAACCAGCTCATGTTCGTTAACCTTTAAAATGTCAGCTTCGCTTAACAATGCTTTTAAGGTATCAATAGTATAAAACGGCGGACGAAGGTTGATGTCGAAAATTTTAAGCTTAGCCTGTTTAAGTAGTGCCAAAATGGTATTTCTGCTTTTTTCGTTTCTGCAGGTTAAGCTACAATACACAAAGGCATCTGCATTGGTCACCGCTAAAATAGCTTCTTCGGTAAGATCAATCGCATCCCAGGCCACAGGTTGTACAATAGTGTAAGTTGCCTGATGCTGTTCGTCTAATTTCACTTCAACCGTGCTGGTTGGTAAGTTGTTGCCTTTTTGAATTAAATCAGTTGAGTAATTTTTTGAGTTAAGGAAATCCAATAGCTCCCGTCCATTTTCATCATCTCCAACGGCGCTGATAAATTGACTATTGATATTTTGTTTGTGAAGATTCAAAGCCACATTCATTGATGATCCGCCTGCTTTTTTACCTTCAGGAAAAACATCCCATAATATTTCGCCAATGGCCACAACTGATTTTTTCATAGTAGAATTTAAGTGCGCAATGTAGCAATTTTGAGAAATAAACTTTCACAAGATCAAGATCTAACTTGATTATCAATTTGTAATGTTTTTTGGGCGGCGCAATTTTTTATAAGCAAACACCATTAACCAGCTTAATAGCAATGCAAAGGTTAAATCATATGCGAAGTTTAGCGTATCAAATTCAACGCTGGTACCGCCTTCCATTGTTACCTCATTATAACCACTTACTTTTGTGTAGAAGTTAAATGGAAAGCCATATTGATCGGCACCATCGGCATCATAATCTAAGTTCATGGTAGCGCAGGTAATTACACCAAAAAGTAAGACGCCACCAAATAAAATTTTTACGCTATTTTTCATTTAGTCGAAATCATAGTATAATCTGTATTTATTGCAGCAAATACATTGAAAGAGATAGCCTTGACAGGAGCCATTATCTCTTAAATGATTTGGTAATTCTGATAGTTTAAGTCCTCCGGCACTTGCTAAATCACTTTCTATGTCTGCGAACTGATCGAGCAAAGGTTCAATTTCCTGCCAGCCGACATAACCTTTAAATGCGCAATAATCGTTGCAATGGGCTAGCCAATATTCTTGCTGCCAACCGTTGTAGCCTGGTGTGCGCTCCACTAACTCCATCAATTTATCTTCATCATTAATATCATCAACACTGATATCATCCTGAAAACTCCCTTTAAATTTTTTAGCTGCTTTCCCGTCGGCTATACACCAGGGGCAAAGCGCTTCAATGTCATCAACAGCAAAAAAAGGATTGGTGTAGTAAACATCAGTAGTTTTTTTACAGCAATCACATGTAACCACCGCATCTGTTTCGAAAGCGCCGGTTACTGTGGGTTCCGGATGATACTTGAAATAAGGTAATTCCCGTTTTTCCAAATTACTTTCAGTTTTTTTGACTTTTGCTTTTGGCTTTTCAACATCTTTATGTTCCAATAATTCAGCCAGCTGGGATTTATCTTTTTGTTTGTTTTCTAAGGCGATAACTTTTTCTAATGCCGTGATTGCCGCTGCATAATCCATGGTATAAGTTTTAACATTGCATAGCATTCGCCAGAAATTGGTGTCGGTAGGATAATCTTTTAAGATGGCATTCAATTCTGCTTCGGCTTTTTCAAATAAGGGCAATGACATTTGTGAAGGTAAAATATGTTCGAAACAAAATTTATTGCTCTTGGAAATTGCGCTGGAAATTATGGTATTGATTTCTTTAAGTTTTTCGATTCTCGGATCCATTGCAATTAACCTAATAAATTTTCTCTGCTATTATTCAATATTTCCTGTGCGTTTTTCTCAATTAAACGATCTAAAAGTGCGTTGTAATTGTTTGCTATTTTGTATTCGAGTTCGTTTTTATACAGTGGGAATAAACTATAAATATTGATTAGGTTATCGCCAGCTTTAATTTCAGTAAATTCTTCATCGAATGTTACCGAGGGCAATACCACCAGGCCAACATAATCTGTTTCTTTGCTATACGTTTCCATATCAGCAGTGGCTTGCAAAGTATGCCCAATGCTTAACCAGGTATCGTAATGGTGTGGAAAACGGGCAGTTTCCTTAATCATTTCCAGTATCCAATCGTTTTCATTATTGCCTGGAAAGGTTTTACCAAATTCAACTGACTTAGGCAACAGGATCATCAACTCTGCAAATTTATACAGCTCAGGCTCTTCAACTGCTTCCGGAACAGTCATTTCCAGCAGACTCATTCCTGAAGTTAACAAAATATTAAAGGCATGTTTTTCAGCATTGATGAAGTAAACATCTAAATGAATATCAGGAGAAACCATTTCATGAAATACCGTAATTTCGTTTGATTCATAATACTGATCTAAATGATCGGCAATGGCTTCAGGATGATGGTTAAAGTAAGTTCTGTTCCGAAACTTCTCGTAAAATTCATTCATATTTCTAAATTGGAAAGAAAACTAAATTATTTTGCTTTTAAAATCTACCACAAATCTTAATCCATTTAATCAACCCAAGAGAATCTGAATTTTCAAAGGTTTTGTTCATTTAGTTGCGGATGTATTTCTACATTTGAGTACAGAAGTAATTTATTTTCCTCACTTAATACGAGCATCATGACTAAATCAATTTTCACCTTTCTTTTTTGCTGCGTTATTTCAGTTGCTTCAGCACAAACAGCAAATGATAAAAAAGCAATTTTAAATGTGCTTGAAACACAAAGACAAGCCTGGAATAAAGGCGATGTGGAAACCTTTATGCAGGGATATGTTAAAAGCGATAGTTTACTTTTTGTAGGAAAAAGTGGTCCAACCTATGGATGGCAACAAACGCTTGATAATTACAAAAAAACCTATCAGGGAAAAGCAGGCATGGGCATTTTAACTTTTGGGATAAAAAAAGTGGAGTTTTTAAATACCGATGTGGCTTTCGTTTTGGGTAGCTGGCATCTAAAACGCGATAAAGATGAACCACAGGGTTATTATACTTTATTGTTCAGGAAGATTAACGGGATCTGGAAAATAATTGTTGATCACAGTTCTTAGCTGATGAAAAGATTTTCATATTTCGTTTGTGCATTTATGTTGCTGGTTTCGGCATGTAATCCATCTGATAAAAAACCACAAAATATAATTTACAGCAAAGATGGAATGAGCTTCAGTCTGCCGAAATACTGGAAGGTAAAAAAAGACCGGCCTATTGATGGTGTGGCAAATAGCCGCTTCATTTCAGTTAGTAACGAGGAACCGTTTGCAAAAAATACGTATTTAATTATTACCAGAATCGATTCTGTGAGTTTAGCTAAAACTTTACAAAATTTGATTCAACAATCCAGAGCGAGTTATATTAAACGCAAGGTTGAGTTTGGCATGTTAAACGAGCCAAAAGTAGAAAAAATAGGAAATCACGAAGTTTTAAAAGCCAACTTTGAAACCAGGATAATTGCTAACCGCAACAGAGGCAGTTTCGCCGTGCTTCATTATAAAGGAAAAACCTATTGCTTTGTAAGCAGCGTGGATATAAAAGATAAAAAGGAAAACTTTAGCGTTGCGGATTCTGTAATTAAATCTTTGAGTGTGAAATAAACTTTTTGGTGAAATAGTACAGTGAATAAAGGGTTAAAATACAACCGATTACTGATAGCAGAATTACACTGTTGGAGAAAAAGTTTACCCAGTTTAACTGTACCTTAAATATCTCTTTGCTCAGCAGAACACCTATGCTCCCAACATAGCCGAAAGAATCGGCAATATAAATGAGGAAACCCACGTTTCCAGCTTGTTTGAAAGTCGATATCAGGCGATCAAAAAATACAGCATTGAAAGGAATGTAAACCATGTAAAGTCCTAAGCCTACCAAGGTCATCCACCAAACCGGAGAGATGAGGTTTGCTTTAAACACAATTGTGCAGGTACCTGCTAACAGGAATCCAAATAAGATAAAATAATGAGCAGTTTTTAAAGCAATGAAATTATTTTTGATTAAAACCATGCTGCCAATGAGCAATAGCACAATTAGGGTAATTGGCGTTTCTGTTTTGGCAAAAATGGCTGGTTGATTAATATAACCCATTTCTTTCCACATTTCTGCACCAAAATTGTCTCTGATGTCTCTAAAAATGGTTGCAAAGCAATAAATGATCACACAGGCGATCAACCCACCTAAAAATTCTTTTACAAATAATTTTCGATCTAAATCGATCATCGGCGTTCTTTCTGATCGAAAATTAATGTCTTCATCATCTGGAGCAGGAATTTTTTCCATCAGGAAGATAAAAAGCAATAGGGGTAAGGCGAAAACTAAACCTGTGCTAAAGGGAATCCAAAATTCTGAAAGATGAAAAGTGATGGCCAACCATGAGCCGACAGATTTTACAAATCCTGAAGCAAAAATAAAACTTACCGCTAGTGTTGCGCCAATGAAATCGGTGCTTCGCCTGCCTTCAACATAGGAGAAAACCACACCCCAGAGCATACCAAGGGGAAAACCGTTAATGAAAAGAAAAACGATGTTATATGGTAGAGGAATAATGGCAAAAAACAGCCAGCTTAACCAGGAAATTGCTGTGAGAATAATAATTATTTTCCCGCGACCATTGCGTTTTAGTTCGGAGATAAATTTTATACCGTAAAATTTTGCCAATAGATAACCCAGCATCTGGCAAATTACCAGTACAGTTTTGTAGCTGTAACCTCCAATAGTGAGCCCATCGAATGTGGCAACCGTGAACGATTTTCTAAAACCAAAAATCATGGTGTAAGCGAGAAAAACAACTATCGCTGCATAAAGTCCGGTTTTGATGTGATGGTTAAACTTGAAGCTGGTTCGCATTATTTAGCGTTTTCTTCATGGAAAGATAAGGCTAAAACTTTAAAATGCACTTTTTACTTTAGGTTTACTTGTTGTAACTTAACTATTCTTCCAGTTTAAAATCTTTGTAGTAGAAATCTTTATCCGCATCAGTAAGCTGTCGGATTACCCTGCAAGGATTTCCTGCCGCGAAAACATTATCGGGGATATCTCTAGTTACAATACTTCCCGAGCCAATAACCACATTGGATCCAATGTTAACGCCGGGATTAATTACCACATTTCCACCAATCCAAACACTATTGCCTATGCTGATTTCTTGTGCCCATTCCCATTCCTGATCACGTAAGTGTGAGTGGATCGGATGCCCTGCGGTGTAAATGGCTACATTTGGAGCAATAAAAACGCTATTGCCAATGCTCACCCTGGCGCAATCTAAAATAACCAGGTTAAAGTTTGCATAAAAGTTATCGCCTATTTCTATATTATAACCATAATCACAACGAAAAGGTGGTTCGATGTAGAACATCTTTTCGGTTTTGCCAAAAAGTTTTTTTAACAACTCTTTTCGTTGCTTGATAAATTTTGGTGCAAGATTGTTAAACTCGTAAACAATTTCACGAGCTTTTAACCTTTCTTTTGACAGTTCCGCATCGCCGGCTTGGTAAGCTTTTCCGGAAAGCATTTTTTGTTTTTCGGTAAGTAAATTAATTTCCATAAAATGATCTTGGTTTTACTGATTCGGAAAAGTTATAAAATAAAATCTTTCTATCATGATGAATTAATGTAATAGTTTATAAAACATGTCGTCATTGCGAGGTACGAAGCAATCTCATACCGGTGTAAGGACACAATTGCCAATCTCAAAATTTAGACTTCATTTGCCTCGTCAACAACTGATTAGACCAATAATAAAAAAAAACGGGGCTATCGATACATCGATTCCCCGTTGAAATTGCTTTCCCCAAAACCCATTAAACGGATTTTGATATGTTTTATTTTAAGGCTTGCCCTTAGCTAACGCTTTTTCGGCAATTTTAACTGCTTTTTTCTCTCTCCAGTGTGCGTATTTCTCTTTGAAGGTCATTTTTATTAAACTATCAACGGCACCATGGGTAAATAAACTCCATACACTTGCAACTTTACGCGTGATCGATTGATCCCAGGCCCGCAAGCTTAATGAGAAAGAACCATCCAAATACTTCATCCAATGCCACATTCCTGTTGGCATAAATAAAGTATCGCCATGTTCTAAGAAAACTTCATACCCTTCTACACCTTTTAAGGCAGGGAATTTTTCGAAATCCGGATTTGCAACATCGTAATCCTCTAAAGCATAGGTAGCGTTTGGCAGGCAATATAACCGGTCTTTCCACTTGTTGTCAAAAAGAACAATATGCTTTCTGCCACCAAAATGAGTATGAAAAATATGAGGTAAATCGATGTCGTAGTGCAAAAAGGTAACCGAGTTTGAACCACCAAAAAACATCGCTGGCATACTTTCGATAAAACCACCCATTAAATCTTTAGGAATTTTAACATCGTTGATTAAACTTGGAACTTTTTTAAATAAATTGAAAAAGAAAATCCTCAACTCTGTTGGCTCACGTTTAATCAAATCCAGGTAATCGCCGAATTTCATGTGTGCTGTTGCTGCATTAATGGGCTTAGAAGGGTCTGCTTTAGAGTTGTCGTACAAAGGAACTTCTAAATCGCCCCCAATTTCTTTCAAATATTCAGTAGTCCATTTTTCTCTCGCTGGCCAATCTTTTGTTAAGCCCCGAATCACTAATGGTTTTTTTGTTTTCAGGTAGTTTTTCTTGAAATCCTCAGGAGTGATATTCTCGACGATGTCTACTGGTTTTAAGATGAAACTCATGCGTTTTATTTTGGTTTTTGTTGCCGAACAACAAATGTGTAAATTTTATTTTACAAATAATATACCTCAAAAGAAATGTGACGAAAATTACTTAATTCTAATCTAGCCTTGCGTTAATGATTACTTAACATCAGGCCATAACTTTCCTGCCAATTATTTCTGCATAAGCTGCATCCCATAAATCGATGCGTTTTTGCAAGGCATATCTGGTTGTTTCTTCGGCTTCAGCCCAATAACTTTCGTCTTTTTCACAAAGTTTTTCTGTCATGGCCAAAGCCAAATGACTGTGGTGGTCGCCATCTACCTCAATATGGCGTTCGAGGTAGTATTTAAATATCGAAACGCGTTCGGGTTGTGTGCTGTTTAAATCGTTCACCATGCTAAAAAACATGTTCGGAATTAAATCTTCTCTACCAAAAGTAAAACTTGCCGCCTGTAAATGTGTTTTGCCGCTATTAATGGTTTCAAAAGTGGAATTAACGAAATCTCGAGCAGATTGAGGTACTTGTGCCAGTTCAAAGGCCATGTCAAAATCTCTTCCCTTTTGCAAGGAGCTTAAGAAGTTTTTAACTGGTGAAACATTTGCGCCACATTGCACCATTGCATCCAGGTAGAGCTCAAAATGACTTTTGATATTGCCATCTGCATCTACATCGCTCTCTTCGCCGGCAACTATTTCATTAATGAGCTGCCTGGTAACGGCGTCGCCAACCGGAAACCAGGGCAAAGTGGTACAGGTTAAGTTTATTTGTAAAGCCTTAAGTAACGACATAAAATCCCACACGGCATAAATGTGGTGCTCCATAAATACCTGAAGATCTTCGAGCTCACTAATTGCTGAATAAACTTTATGGTTAACAATTTGTTGCCTAAGCGGCTCAATGTTCTCTTGAATTTTTAAAATGTTGGGATGCATATTTTAATTGTGGGTTGAATATTTTATGGCGCTGATTATTCGCCTTAGAAATCATCCGATTTTTTATTTCGGTAAATTATGTAGAAGTGATTTTTTTGCCCTTTTGATGGCCAGATTTTCTTTCCAACTCATGTATTTTTCTCTGTAATTGGCTTTCATAAAATCATCAAATTTGCGCTGTAGTGTTAGGTTGTATAAACTTTTTGCTTTCACCTTCCAGCTTTTATCCCATGCCCGTAAGCTAATAGAAAATGAACCATCTAGATATTTCATCCAGTGCCAATAACCTGTAGGCATAAAAAGTGTATCGCCATGTTCAAGAAAAGCCTCAACTCCTTTTACGCCTTTTAACGCTGGGAACTTTTCGAAGTCTGGATTTTCCACATCGTAATCTTCCAAAGCATAGGTGGCATAGGGAATCTGATAAAGACGTTCCTTCCACTTGTAATCAAATAGAATCACATGTTTTCGGCCATTAAAATGTGTATGGAAAATGTGCGCCAAATCGATGTCATAATGTAGAAACGTTACTGATCCTTTTCCTCCAAAAAACATATTGGGGTATCGATCTAAAAAACCACCCATAAGTTTTTTCGGTGCGATATAGTCATCAAGTAATTTAGGTGCAAATTTTAAAGGATCGAAAAGAAATATGCGCAAATCTGTTGGTGTTTCTTTAATTAAATCAATATAAGCCGTAAATTTCATTTCAGCTGCTGCGGCATTAATGGGTTTTGATGGGTCGGCTTTTGAGCTATCGTATAATGGAATCATCTGCTCTCCAACTACTTGTTTCATGTAATCCATCGACCATTTTTCGTATGCAGGCCACTCTTGTGCCATGTTTTTTATAACCAGCGGTTTGCGGGGATTAAGATATTTTTTTTCAAAATCTACTTTGGAAATATCTTCCACCACATCTATTGGAGATAAATCGAACTTCATGTTATTAAATTGTTAATTCATCAAAATTAACGAGTTAAATCTGCAACGCCTATAATAGCTGAAAACTTGAAATACTATTGACAAAAAAGGTCGCTAACGATTAATAAAAAAACGCTCCAGCTTTCGGCTGGAACGTTAATTAATTATACGGGGACGTGATATGTTTCTTTTATATGGATGATTTTTCAATCAACACATATACTTACGATAAAAAAAAACAGCTGGTTTTTTATTGCTGCAATTTTTTTCAAAACATCTAAATTACTTTAGCATCACGTACTTTTTTTGAAAAAATCTTTGGGAAAAAGCGTTTGAGCAAAACGGCTTTAGTTTCTTTTCCGCCAATGTAAACCTCTTCTTTTTTGGCTTTTACTGCTTTTACAATTTCTAAGGCACAATCTTTTGCCGACATGGCTGTTTCATGCGCCTCGCCCATTACGTTAAGTGGTTTTCCATCTCCGGTAAGGGCATTATAGGTAACATTTGTTTTGATAAATCCGGGGCAAATAATTGTGATATCGATATTTTTATCAAAAACTTCTGATCGCACTGAATCGAAATAGCCATGCAAGGCATGTTTAGAGGCTGCATAAGCCGATCGTAACTTGGTTCCGAATTTGCCCACCAAACTGCTGATGACCACAATTTGACCGCCACCATTCCCGATCATGCTGGGTAAAACAGCTTTGCTTAAGGTAACTGTTCCCCAGAAATTGGTATTCATGATTTGTTGTTCTGTTTTTAAATCGGTTTCAAGTGCCAAGCCTCGTTGGCTCACGCCTCCGCTATTAATTAGCAAATCGATTTTACCAAAAATTTTAATGGCGTCCTGAGCCTTGCTTTCCAGGATTTCTGTTTCATTTAAATCAAACGGAAGCACATGCACATTGAACGAGTTTTGGCAATTTCCCTTTACCCTAAACAACTCATCGCGGTTGCGGCCCGAGATAATTAACTTGTCTCCGGCTTTGAAATATTCATAAACCAAGGCTTCGCCAATTCCTGATGATGCGCCTGTTATCCAAACAATTTTCGACATATACTCTAATTATTAAATTTTGAGTGATTAACGTTTGATCTCAATTTTTGCATTATTATCGAATCATTCAAAACTCACTCATTAATGATAAACAATTCAGCGGCAATATGGTCTGCAAAAAGCTTTCCATTTTGGCTTAATTTAATGGTGTCCGAATCAAATATTAACCAATCCTTGTCTTCAAAGCGCTTTAGATTGTGCATGGTTTCTTCAAAAAAATCTTTCCCGAAATCGCTGGCAATTTTTTTTAAATCAGTTCCCCACATGGTTCTTAAGGAAGTCATCATATATTCATTAAAACGATCTTCTAGGCTAAGCGTTTCAATAACTTCCGGCAACTTATTTCTTTCCAGGGCGTCAATATACATAGCGTTATTGGCAGGGTTCATATACCTGTTCTGCCCATCAAAACCATGTGCTGAGGGGCCGATACCGATGTAATTAATGCCTCGCCAATAATTAGTATTGTGGATAGCATAACATTCAGGTTTGGCAAAATTCGAGATTTCGTAATGATCAAAACCAGATGCCGTTAATTCGTCCATTAAAGTTACAAACTGTTCAGCGCTTTGGCTATCATTAACGGGTGTTTGCTTTTTAGTTTTAATGGCATGGGCCAAAGCCGTTCTGGGTTCTACAGTTAATGCATAAGCCGAAATATGCGGTACAGCTAGTTCAATCGCTTTGTTGATATTACCCAGCCATTTCGTATCAGTTAAAAGCGGATAACCATAAATCAGATCGAGCGTCAAATTTTCGAAACCGGCATCCTGACTTCTTTTGATGCAGTCTTCCGCCTCAATGGCATGATGTGCCCGGTTCATCCAGATCAAATCTTCATCAAAGAAAGATTGAATACCTACACTAAAGCGGTTAACGGGCAGTTGCTTTAATTCTTTTAGTTTTTGCGCAGTTAAATCATCAGGATTGGCTTCCATGGTAATCTCGGCATTCGAATCTATCTGATAATTTAAAGTGAGGGCATCGAAAATTTTTTGCAGTGCTGGCTGCGACAAAATTGATGGGGTTCCTCCTCCAAAGTAAATACTTCCAACCTGTCCTGGTATCCGATCTTTTTTCATTTTAATTTCTTTGCATATGGCTTCAACCATTTCATCAGCATATTTTAAGGAGGTGCTAAAATGGAAATCGCAATAGTGGCAAGCCTTTTTGCAAAAAGGAATATGGATGTAGATACCGGACATGCTTTTAATCTTGTATAAGCTTAAATAGCTTAATATAGTATTTAGTTGTTAATATGTTATTTGATAGCATTTTATGTATTCCAATTTTGTTTATTTTAATTTTATTCTTTCTTAGTTTATGCTATTTTTGTTACTCATGTGAGTAATTTGTTGATCTTTTGAGTAACAAAAATAACGAATGATAAGTGTAAGATACAAAGAACTTAAGTCTGGTAAGTTTAGTGCCTATTTAGATATCTATATGAAATCTGATGGCAAAGGTAAGCGCAATTATGAGTTTTTGGGAATTTATGTGAATAAGGATTATTCTAATCCGAAAAGTCGTGTAATTGGGGATTATCCCAAAAGTGGCCACAGATTTCCTGCTAAAGTGGTCACTTCATTTCACTCCAAAATGTGCACTGATTACCCCTTAAAGTGTGCAGTCGGCTGATTTTTAAGCTTTTTAAGCCTTAGATTTGCCCCGCTGGATTCATCTATCGTCTGAGGGTATTAGAATCTTTCCTGCGGTCTAAAACCGCCTCAAAACAAAAATAAATTCTGGAGATTGTTGCTGTGCTTTTCAAAGGCACTGAGGTGATGAACTGAAAGTTGATTGCTGAGTGTTCAGGCGGTCAGCAGCGCTGAAAACTTGTCCAGGTTGCCTGGAGACTCAAAGGGCTGGGGCATTGCCGAACCTTTGAACTGAAAATGATTTTGATATCTTTGATCGCACATCAGTGCCCTAATCCCAGACTCCGGGAACAAAAGCCGGATGCACAGTTTGCACCGGAATCAGGTGGCTACTATCCCTGAAATCCCCAGTATATCTTAACTTCGGTTAATTTTCATTCATTTTTTTTCTGAAAAGTGGAACCATAAGTTCTAACCTCTTGGCTGTTAATCAGGTCATGAATAAATAAGTCACAGGCATTGTATGTCGCATTATCATGCTAAAAATTGACAGGATGTTGCGTTAAAGCAAACTATTGAAGTGTATTTTAATTAGTATTTTTGTACAATTCAGTTTCTGAGAAGCGTTACACTCATTAGACCAATAACTACATCATTTGCCAATGTTTTTAGGGTCAATTCTTTCAAAACCTTTGTTGGATCCAGTGGTAAATCGAGTACAGTAGCCGCTCCACCTAGTATAAACTTTCCATTGTACATTTTTTTTGAATCCTCTCCTGAAACAATTTTTCCGGTTTGCAAATGAATACGATAGGGTCTTGGTTGTTTGAGTGAAAAAGCAAAACCATCGCTCATGTAATCCTGATCTATAGGCCACCACGTTTCCGGGTTTCGAAGCGGTAAAATCTCAGTAGTTCCATCAGTATAACTTATCACTATTTGACCATTTTCCAACTGGCTTTGCATAGGATTGGTGGAACCGGCCATTAAAAACCAAGCGTGTGATGCTTTTCCTGATAGGGGAATTTTTTTATCCTTTGGATAATTATCCCATTGAGAGGTGTAAATAATGTTTTTATCGGAGACGTTTCCTGGTGTTGCAAAGGTTATACCTTGCGGAAGAGTGATAATCCCTTTTTCTCCCGCAAGTTTTCGGAGCCCGCTGTCATTAACATCGAACTCATGCAACGGCTTAGGCCAGTCGCCAATTCCTTGCCAAGGCAATTGTAGCGTTGTCGCACTCGGGCGGGGAGTGAGGTATTTGTTTTTGAAGATTTGTGTGACTTTGTCATTGAAAAGAAGGGTTAAATCAATCAGTTCCAACTTAGTTGATATGCTTGTTGCATTCCAGTCGACAATTGTTCCTACCTTGTTTTTGACAGCTTCATTAATAAAGTTTACCTGATTTGTTCCTGTTACTAATGCCGACTTAGGCACGGTTATGATTGCTGATGATTGACCTGCTGGAATGGCCACAACAGCCTGAAAGTCATTTACTGAGATCGTTCCTCTAATTGGAGCAACAGCATTATTGATTATTCGGAATGTATTGCTATTTATTTCAGCATCCTCTTTTTTTAATAGTGTCAATTCAGGGGAAATGGTAAAACATAAAGGCATCCACCATGTTAATTTACCTTGGGTCACCTTTGCAAAGGCAGTATGCTCACCAGGTGAGTTACCTGTAATAGCATTAATAGCATCATTCGTGTGGGTAATTGAAGTGAATACTTTTTCGGGGTCGAATACTTTTATAATGCTTATATCTGGGGTGGTAATATTTACTTTGCTATTGTAAGCATATGTATTTTCCACACCTGGCAATGCCGGAGGGAGGCCTTCCCAGGCAATACTTATGTTGTATTTTTCACTTAAGGGGGCCTCAATCTGCACTATTGGACTACCAACAGCCTCTTCCAAATTTTTCCATTGAACAGCTGTGCCGTTGACAGTAATGCTTTTTACCTGTCCACGGGCAACAATCTGAAATTTTAAACCAAGCTTAACAGGAAGTTTTGGAATGATCGTATAATGATCGTTCATCTTCTCCCGCTTAAAATCGAAAGAAATGTCTGGCATGGAAAAACTTGCATAATTCCAGTTTTTAGGTAAACCTGGACGTATAGTCAATGTCCCATCTAAGGCGTTTGGAACAATTCCGAAAAGCCCTTCAACTAGTGCCCGGGAGAACATTGCGATAGGGTCTGCAAAGTCGCGATAAGCCTCGCCCCGGGCAGCATCATAATGGGAAATCTGCACAAAATTTCCTGGGCTGCCACCGAGGTACATAGATGCCAGAATCTCGCTCTTAAACAATTTATAACCTTCATCGATGCGGCCTGCCTGCCAATTGGCCAGTGCTGTGTGCATCGACTCCGCTAATGCCACATTATTCAATGACCATTGATACGGCATCCAACTAGTTGTAGAAACCGTATAATAACCCTCATCTTTAAGTCCCTTTGCCCTGACAGGAATATGAGGTATTTTTGTATCTATATAACGCAGGCTTTGGAAAGCCTGAAAACGGTCGGGTACCTCTGAATCTATGCTATGATATATTGTCCAAAGCGCTGCAGAAGGGTGAAGTGCTCTATTGCCCAAAGCATCCCTGAATTCAGCATAATGGCCGTCTTTTGGCATCCATAATATATCATTTATTGCTTTGAGTATTTTCTCAGCTTGCTTTTGGTAGGGAAGAGGATCTTCTCCGAGTAGCCTAGCAATTTGCGCAGCCTTTTTAAAAGCATAGTAATTATAAGACGAAGAGTGAGTTACATCTCCGCCACTATAATATAGCGCATCACTTGCCCAGATAACCGCATAAGCATCATATAGCCCGTTCCCGTCAACATCAAAATTTCTGTTTTCCCATTCAAGATGCCGCTTTAATAGTGGCCAGGTTTTCTTTACAAAGTCCAAATTGCCTGTCCACTCATAATGTCGAAGAAGCTCATCTATATAAACCATATTCATGTCGTAATGGTGTGCTTTGAGATTTCCTCCAGGGTCATTGCTAATGTAGCCTTCAGTAAACATACCAATGCCTAACTTTTCTTGGCTACGGGCCAGATGCATTGCTGAATCCGCAACGATCGGACCACTTGCTGGAGTAGTTACCTGCGAAGGTATATAAGCTTCGAAGTGACTTTTTGCCCTGTTGTGCCAGCCTAATTCATCCCCCACATAAGGGCCACGCCATCCATTTAGCCTCGTACGCCATCCAATAGATCCATGAAGATAGCTTGGTGCTTCCCAGATTGCATCAGCTGCTATGCCTAAAGCGCCACCAATGGTATTTATGTACGGATCTGGGGTGTTCACTACGATTCTATTTGCAAGTTTAAGTCGGGCATCTTCCGCCTCACTAAACAGATGTGGCAAATCAGAGTAGCTGATTTCTTTTTGGTTGCTGGGATTATATACCGTAAAATAGTTTTTCGTTCCAGACTTAATTTTTAGCGTTCCGCTGATTACAGGGGCTTTTGATGCAGATGAAGTATGTAATTCTATTGGGGAGGTTAAACGACTCGCATCAGCTAATTTAAGGGTAGATGAGGGGTCGAATAGTCCATTTAACTGTTGTATAGAAACTTGTTTTGATGCAGTTATCAGCCCATCGCCATAATTGAGGCTGAAATTTCCTGTTCCCAATTTGTAGTCATTGTTAACACAATATTCAGGTTTGAGATAGTAATTTGATTCGGGATCTGGTCCCATGTCTCCATCTCTGGAAAATTTCTTACCGCTAGCACCGCCAAAGGCATAATGGAGTATCACGGTTTTTTCAACCCCATCCAACATCGATTCAATTATAAATCCTTCTGCATTGGCCAGTGCAAGAATTTTGATATATAGCTTTGTTTTCTGCAGAAGTGGATCTTCAATAGTATAAAGCATTGCTCCAGGACTGTATCTTGCTGTAATTGTTTTAGCATTGGTCAACCATTTGCTTTCATTACCCACTTGAATGCCGAGTTTGAAGTTTCCACCCATACCTGGCATGTAAAGGGCAAATTCCGGGCGATCGCCAGTTTCCACCCTAAAAGTAGTGTTGGTGCCGTATAGTGCCCGAGTAAAAAGTCGGTCTCCATTAACAATGACAAAATCACCTCCATCAGGTTTATAACGCAATGCTCTTTCTTGCTTGTGCCATTGATCTGGCGACAATTTAACTGGAAAATTTTCTTGAGAAATAGAGATCATCGGAAGCAATAATATTAATATCACTAACAATGGTATGTTTTTCAAGATTCGAGAAAAAATGGATTTACCGATCATGTTGAATAAATTATATTTGGTTAGGTTATTATAGCGAATATGCACAGATTTTCTTCCCTTGCCAACCCGTACTGTGCTGACGGAGGTTGTCTTCTAGTAATGTGCTTCCCCTGTGTGCCTTTCTGATATGTCCAAAGTGCGGCTACATGCGCTCCGCTAATGCATAAAAAAGTCACACTAAGTCTATCACTATTTCCATTGCTTTTGAAAATGTGGAGTGAGATATAATGCGAACAAAGTCAATAAGCTTTTAGCAGAGGGTTTAACACAGTATGTCATAAATCCACTTTTGTATGAGGCGTATGTTATGATTATGAAACAGGTTTATTAAGCTTTCTCAAATGAAGATAATAATGAATTGTCAAATGTAAAAAACTCATTAGAGGAGTTTAATAATAGAATTTACATGGCTAGGGGACAAGATGTTCAATTAGGTTTCTTCGTTTTTTGAGACAAGATATTGTTAAGTCTATCGATCTATCGCCTACTACCATTATGCTTTAACATACTTGGTAAGGACGGCGTTAGAACAACATTTGCCAAATTCAATAATCATCATTTAAAAGAACATATCGCCAAGAGTATTAATAAATAGTACCAATGTAGTAACGACACAAAACGTAATATTTGTAGCAGAGTTCAAAAATTAAAGCTTACTTTTTTCGTTTACGTTGAATTCTTGCTCTCCGTATACAACGCCACTATCAGTAGTGCCTTGAATCACAATCTTGAATTTATCGGCAAGTTGACTATTTTTAAATGACAAATCAACTTCACCTTTATCATTCACCAAAATTCCATGATTCCAATAAGTTGTTGAACGGTAATCGTCCTGACCTGCCTCAACAACTTGATCGGCTTGATAAAATTCCTTGGAAATTTCAATGCCACTGATTTTGGTAAGTTCATGAACCTGATTGCGCTCTAGCCAACAACCAGAATATTTTACCCGGTCGATGGTAATTACTACTTTTGCTGTTTTAGTACTGTTATAACCATTTCTGGTTGTGAAGGTCTGATTATGTGTAGGCAAATAATAGCTATCGTCGTTGGGTATGGTTGTATTGTACAGGTGCGCTACGTTTTGGCAATTTAAGTGCCTAAATGAACATAGGTAATCTCCACAGAGATTGGTCTTTATTTTAGGTATGGGTGCTTTATAAAGTAAATCGCTTTTATTACCTTTAATGGTTACGTCGTTCAGTATAATAGCTCCTTTGTTTTTAGGAATCAATTCATAATCTGCTGTTTCGAACGCACCTGAGTTTTGAGAATCAAAATACTGTGCAATCTTTATCCTGGGTTCCTGAAAACTAATTTTATAGCCTTCTTTTGATTTCTCATTCACCATCATCCAGACTTTTTTATTTTGGCTCACAAGAACATCGTTATAAGCAAGTGTAAAGTCTCCTATTCCATCTGTATTGATAAGTTTGAAAGAGCTGTCGCTGATCAAGGTAATTGATGCAGCTCTTTTTATCTGGGCTCCATAACGCGATAAGCTGCCGCTAAAGGTTAAGTTTTTAAGTGTATCTGCAGTTGAGCTGGTTGGAACTTCGGCTAGTTCCGACCAAACATACTTCCTCCATCCTTTTACCATTAAAATGTTTTCCAGGTAATCAGCTTGCTGGTAACTCAAGTTGGCTTCAAGTGTTGATATGCCTTTCAATTCATTTTCTAATGAGAAATAACTATCAATTCTTTTCTGTTTGTCAGATCCTATCCTGTTATTTTGAACCACAGCTATTGATACAATTCCGGATTGCAAGGCTTTAGATTGTTCATTAGTCAATTTGATTTTTACCTTCGTACTATCTTTTACAAAATAGTTTAGCTCATTGGTAGAGATCGTAATGTTATTTTTATGATTGTAATGAGCAAAAAATAGTCTTTCGATGATCGGACGCTGCATACTGTCCAGAATGGTTATGGTACCGACACCCTTGGGCATGGCTTTCAGATCAACATCAAAACGAAGTTTTCCTGGACTAACTTGCATGGGCAAGTGCGCATAAGGTGTATTATAATCATGAACCAATACTGTTAAAGTTTGTGGTTTATTACATAGGAGGCTCACACTGAGCGTGTCATTTACTACCGCATGTTGTAAATTGATGGTAATTCCGTTCGTGTTTATTTTAGGTAATAAAAATTTGTTGGTATCTAACTTACTGGAATTAATCAGTTTGACACTGTATGAATATTTTGTGTCAGGAATAATTTTAAATTTCCCAATTCCATATCCTTCAGTTTCAATCGTATCTACAATTTCAGTTCCACGATACAAAACAGCTTTGCTATTTAGATTTTTTCCAACCGAATTTTTAACTTCCCAGGCCACTTGATTTACAACTCCATTAATCAAATTGCCACCTTCGGGATAAAACTTTACTTGAGTGGAAATATCTAATGCTTTAGGCCACTTAACTGTGGTGTATTTGACACGATCCTTATAGTCAATGCGGATAACGAGGTCGCTCTTATATTTTTCAATATCTGCTAAAGCAATCTTAATAAAGTATTTTCCATTGATATCCTCTTTAACAATTTCTTTGATATCATTTTGGTTTAAAAAAGATACCAGAGGTTTTTTCTCTTTTTTCTCTTTTTCAGCGACTATCTTAATTTCTACATTTAAAAAATCTTTGGCCTCAGGATTATTAATTGTAGTAGTTGTTTTAAATACATTATCGGTTAAGGATGCAATAATTAGCTGTTGACTATACCTTGCAACCGGTATATTACCCGAGCCAAGCACATTGGTGTAGGCGAACATCGTATAATTTCCTGGCGGAATGGTGTCAGGCAAAGTTAGATTCCCAAACGAAATGCCATCTTTCATTAAAAACCGATGTTCCAAGAGCATTTTGTCGTGGTCTTGCCGGCATAAATAAACACTTAAAAAATTATGATTATTGGATTTATGGGATAGGGAGTTTTCCAAATAACCGGTAAACCAAATCGTCTCGTTATTGGTGTAAAGTGTTTTATCAGTATGAAGAAACAACTTGTCATCTTTTTTCAGAAAGCTATATTGATCAAATTTTTGCTTTAAAGTTTCGTTGGTATCGGTCGCTTGTTGAGCCTGTAAGCTGGTAGAAAGGAATTGGAAAACTAAACAAAATAAAAAAGAATATAGGTATCCAAGAAAACGGGGATGATCAATACAAAATGTAGATCCAATCATTGAAACTATTTTAAGAGTGTTAATAATAGAGGGTGATTTTTTATTTCTAAAATAGAAAAAAAATGCATGGTTCCGCATTTGATTAGATATTTTTTAGATGTACATAGCTTCATAAGCTGTTTCAAAACCGTTGTAATTTTCAAGCTGATTCTGAGCTTTAGTCTATTAATGGCGTTATGCTTTTTCAACCCCATTAAATAACATCGATATAATGATCAGGGTGAACATCATTATTGTTTTTCCTTTTTGGAAAAACTCTTATGTCTACTGTTTTATATTATTCAACGATATTTTCCATTTAAGCGGAACAAAGGATTTATGGTTTAAGTATTTTGTATAATTCTTCGTTTATTGAAATGAAATTTATGCTTTAGGTTTTTTGGACTATTAGAAAACAACCGTTTAATTTAAAATGTGATTCGTCGCGTTTTTAAACAAAATTGATGAGAAATTGATGAGCTTTTGATGAAGGACAATCGATTGTTTAATAGTGAATTAACTTATTTTTCATCAATTCATCAAAAAAATAATATTAATTTCACACTCTACAAATTTGGAAGTCTTAGCTTGGGTAATGGTTATGGAAATTGAAAATACTGAGTTACTCAAAAAAGTTGAAATAAATCCTGATAAGATATCGGGAGAGCTATAATACGTGGTTTGAGATTTGTGGTATTAGATGTCATAGAAATGCTCGAATCTGGGATGAATAAGAAAGATATTGTTAGCCAACATCCAAGTTTGGAGATGCTAGATATCGAAGCTTGCATACTGTTTGCCAAAAAAAACTGACATTTATATCCGTAAACACAGAACTAAATTTTAATTACCATCAAATATTTATAGTGAAAATTAAATCTAGCTTGCTTAGATTGATATTGGCTATCACTCTGGCACTTGGCTTTAAAGTAGCATCTGCACAATCAGCCGTAACTCTCAATGTTATAGATGAAAGTAAACAGCCCATTCCATATTATACCATTAAACATAATAACAGGTACATAGTTGGCGATAGTGTTGGAAAGGCGGTTATTGATACAGCCATGATTGGAAAAAGTATTAGTATTCACACAGTTTATGGCGACTCCACAGTAACCATTTCAAAAAATGCCGAAATCATTTTTAGGACAGGATTAAACCTTGAAGAAATAAAAGTATATCCCTCATTCAAATTGTCGACAGAAAGGAAATTAATTATAAGAGAAAATATTTTTAAATCAGTTGATTATGCATTCTTGATTAACTCCCCGACTGAATTTGCCAAAGGATATAGCTTTGTAAAAAAAGTTAGAATTAAACAATTTTCAATAAAGGCACTTAAAAAAGAAGCATCCACTCAACAACCCATTCTCCATCTTTATCTTGTCGATAGCCTAGGGCAGAAAGTTCCGATAAGAGTTGAACAGTTTGCGGGCTTAAAACCTCAAATAGAACCAAAAACATTAAAATTTAATTTTAGGGATGTCAATATCATCCTGCAGCCTGGTAAATATTTTTTTAGTGTGGAGTTTTTGCCAATCAGCAATTCTACGAGAACTGTCAAAAGCTATTGGGTAACATTAACTCCAAGCATAACCGCCAATACAGCGGTAAAAAACTTAAGCGGCTGGAAAACCCAACTACACAAAGGTTATCAAATGGATCTTGTGTCAGAATTAATTTATCAGGATGTTTTGTAGGCATAATCTGCTTTCAAAATTACATCACCGCAATGCGGAAATGGAACATGTATTCGATTATTGTTTTCTATGATATTTTGAATAATCATTTTCTCATATCTTTTTTACCTACGTTTCTTCTAAACCGTTTACCATCTTTATTTCCGTCCCATACATCGGTAACAGCAGAAATTTTTATTGGTGCTTCATTGCCTTTCAAGATAAGCTTTCTACAAAATTTTCTAAAAACTCTATTCCATTTTCTTTTATCCTGCTTTTCAGAATTTCCATAGGCGTTTCCGAAAATCGGAGTTTTTCTAACTGACCTAGACATGATTTTGGGTGCTTATTTGTTACCTCAACGTTCTAACTTGCTGTAATTTAGCTTGGTATTCTATTACGGACATTGCCGCAAAGATACAGCATATTCTAAATCCATTTATTTTCTTTAGGTAAACAATGATTATTCAACTACTTTTGTAAGCTGAAAGTTTTGATTTAAAGCATGCCGAAATTCGTTTTCATTTTATTTGCGTTTTTATTGTGTGGAAATATAATAGCTGCACAACAAATTCCCGTGAATATTGATTCCGCATCGGTAGTAAAATATCAATACAAAAGATATCGACTGGATTCGGCTGCACTCGCCCGACAGAAATTTGTTACAGATTCTATTGTAAAACATACCTGGGCACTGCCCGATAGTTTAATTAATAAAACTATTTTGCTTGATAGTGTAGAGAAAGAATATCTATTTCCTTCACTCAATTTAATTGCATGGCATAAAAAATATCAACACTTAAAGAAAAAAGCAAACCCTTATCAATTGGGATCTCAAATTCCGAAAGGAAATGTTGGTTTGTTGGGCTTTATTTTTGCCATGCTCGTTATTTTCGCCATTCTCAAAAATGCATTTTCAAAGCAATTGTCGGCGATTGTGCAGTCATTCTTCAGTAACCGGATTTTAAATAATATTAATAAAGAGGATAATCTTTTTAGTTCCTGGCCATTCTTGCTGTTGTTTGTTCAGTTCGGTTTTGTGTTTGGAATGTTTTTCTTTTTAGTAGCGCAGTGGCGTGATATGTATCAGGCGAAGGAGGGCTTTCGGTTTTTCTTTACGATTTCACTCACGATTATTGGTTTCTATGCGCTAAAGCTTGTTGTTCTGAGGTTTTTAGGTTTTCTATTTAATGTGCAGAAACCGGTTGGCGAATACATTTCGATATTATACCTCAGTTATTTCAATGCTTCTCTACTATTTATCCCTTTGGTGGTCTCATTTGCGTTGTCTCCGCTTAAATATGGCGAGGTATATATTGTATTGGCGGTCTTATTGTTAGGTGTTATTTTCGCCTTTCAACTTCTTCGGGCCGGAGTAACTATACTTTCTAATAATAAGTTTTCTAGAATGCATTTAATTTTGTACTTTTGCGCCCTCGAAATATGTCCTATTTTAATACTAATTAAAACGATAGGATTGTAGCAGGAAAAGGAAAATGCAAGAAAAGAACGACTCTAGAATTCGCAAAGTAAAAAGTATTTTGGTGACTTTACCAAAACCTGAAACAGAAAAATCTCCATACTACGACTTGGCCAAAAAGCACAACTTAAAAGTTGACTTCAGGTCTTTTATTCATGTTGAGGGTGTGCCTGCAAGGGACTTTAGGAAGGATAAAATCAACCTTGCCGACTTTACGGCTGTAATTTTTACCAGCCGCAATGCCGCAGATCATTTTTTCAGAATTTGTGAAGAAATGCGTTATGATGTTCCGGCAGAGTTAAAATATTTTTGTCTGTCTGAAACTATAGCGCTGTATTTGCAGAAATATATTCAGTATAGAAAGCGTAAGATCTTCTTCGGAAAACAAACTGCTGCTGACCTGGCTGAGGTTTTGAAGAAACATGCAAACGAAAAGTTTTTATATCCTTGTTCTGATGTTGCAACAGAAGATACAATGAAATTTTTAGAGAAAAGTGGTTACGACTTTACACCAGCCGTGCTTTTTAGAACCGTAGTAAGCGATTTGTCAGATCTTGCGGAGGTTTTTTATGACGTCATCGCTTTCTTTAGTCCTTCGAGTATCCAGTCATTGTTCAAAAATTTCCCCGATTTTAAACAAAATAACACACGTATTGCCGCGTTTGGCGTGAATACCAGTAAAGCTTGTACTGATATGGATCTAATTGTAGATATTGCGGCGCCTACCCCGGGTGTTCCATCCATGACTATGGCCATAGAAAACTACATCAAGACATCTAATAAATAATACATTCGATAATTTATTTTCAGTCAACACAATAAAAGCGTAACTTTGCTGTTATAAGAAGGTTACGCTTTTATTGTAACGAAAATATTAGGTGATAAATGGCCACAAACTATGGCTATTCACCATAAACAAACGATTTAACTTAAAATATTTGCAATTGTTGATAATTTCAATGATTTTTGATAAAATTGCTCCTAACGTGCGTTGCACACTATATTTAATATGAAGAAAATCTACCTTCTAGCTATTGTGGGTATATCTGTATTGCTAGCAAGTTGTGGTCATGGTGGCCAGGGCGAGTTAGTTGGTGCATACAACCGAAAATTCAAAAATAACAGAATTCCTTTAGGAATGGTTTACATTCCGCCTGGTCACACGCCACTCGGCGGGTCTGACGAAGATATTACTTTTTCACAGAATGGCCCGAGTAGGATGACTACCATTCCAGCTTTCTTCATGGATCAAACTGAAATTTCTAATGCAGAATATCGTCAGTTCACCAATTGGGTTCGTGATTCGGTTGCGATTGCAATGATGGGTAATCCACAGCAGTTCATGATGACCCCAAGAGGCAATGCGCCAACACCGGTTGGAGGTGAAAAATATATCGATTGGCGGAAAGTTGGCACAAATGGTTCTAATATTTGGCGCAACAGAGGCAGGGGAGCTAACGGCGCTCAAGCCAGTCAGTTAGATGGTATGTATTATTCAGGTTTAGATGCCTTACCTGGCAAAAAGGAAATCGATGTACGCAAGTTGGAGTATTCATATGCAGAATTAAATATGGATAAAGCTGCTTTAGGACATAAAAATCCTAACAGCAAACGTCAGGATTATATTGACAGGTATACAGTTGCCATTTATCCAGATACAATGGTTTGGAAAACGGACTACTCTTATTCAATGAACGATCCGATGGTACGTGCTTATTACAGCCATCCATCTTATGATGATTATCCAGTTGTTGGCGTAAGTTGGGAGCAAGCAAAAGCTTTTTCTCAGTGGAGAACAAGATTATATGACGGTGTTGCCCAGGCTAGAAAAATGCCGGTTGGATCAAGATCTGATTATAGATTACCAGCTGAAACTGAATTTGAATATGCAGCCAGAGGTGGTAATACTAAAACAAAATACCCATGGGGTGGCCCATACATTAGAAATACAAAAGGATGTTTACAGGCAAACTTTAAACCGGGTCGTGGAGATTATTCAAGCGATGGTGGTATTTATACCGTTGGCGTGAGGTCATATTTTCCAAACGATTATGGTTTGTATAACATGGCTGGAAACGTTTCGGAGTGGACAATCACTGCTTATAATAAAGGTGCTGCTCCATTACTTCACGATTTAAGCCCGAACTTTACTTACGATGCAAGTGCTGGAGACAGTAAATACAAAAAACGCAAAATAGTTAAAGGCGGCTCATGGAAGGATACAGGTTATTTCTTACAAAACGCCGTTTCAACCTACGAGTATCAGGATACCCAAAGATCGTACATTGGTTTTAGATGCGTGTCATCTTATCCAGGTACCGACTTAAGAAATTAAACCAAACAAAAACTAAAACTAAAGAAAAACATCAAAATTTTATGGCAGCAAAGAAACAACCAGGCTGGTTACACGTAGCGATTTCATGGGGAGCAAGTATTGTAATTGTAGGGGCTTTATTTAAAATTCTTCACATCGGAGGAATTGTAGGTAACTATATGATTGGTATCGGTCTTGGTGTAGAAGCGATATTATTCTTCCTGACTGGATTTTTTCCACCAGAACCAGAGCCTGCATGGGAGAGAGTGTATCCAGAGTTAAAGGAAGATTATAAAGGCGAATTGCCAACCGTATCTGCAAGACCAGTTGCAGCACCTGTTTCAGCAGGTAATACTGCGGCATTAGATAAGTTATTATCAGATGCTAAAATTGGACCAGAATTAATCGAAAGTTTAGGATCAGGTTTACGTACGTTTGGTGATAAAGTAGCTACGATTTCAAATGTTGCTGATGCATCAACTGCTACAAATGAATTTACAAGCAAAGTAAAAACAGCTTCTGCTGGTTTCGATAATTTAAGTGCTTCTTTTGAAAAGGCTACAGCTAATTTAAAAGCAATGGGCGACAGTAATGTAGATTCTCAGGCTTATCACGACCAGGTGAATAATTTAGCTAAAAATTTATCAGCTTTAAATGCGGTGTATGAATTAGAATTGCAAGATTCAAGCGCACACTTAAAATCGATGAATAAATTCTATTCTAACCTATCTTTAACCATGCAGAACTTTAATGAATCGATGGAAGATTCTAAACAGTTTAAAGAAGAGGTGAATAAGTTGGCTAAAAACTTAGCTTCACTTAACTCGATTTATGGCAATATGTTATCGGCTATGAATGGCCCACGTGTATAATTTATCTAGTTTTTAATTTTTAGAAAAAAAGCTACATAAAATATGGCAGGCGGAAAAGAAACAACAAGGCAGCGGATGATCAATATCATGTATTTGGTATTGTTGGCCATGCTTGCCTTAAACGTATCAGATACAATTTTAGATGCATTCAAAAATATCAATGATAGTTTGGATACTTCTAAAAACAATGTAAACACCAGTATTAACCAGCTGTTTTCTGCTTTCGAAAATTCGAAGTTGAAAGAAGAACCTGCTCGGGCACAGCCTATTTATGAAAGGGCTAAACAGGCACAAGCTGCCGCTGATGAGTTGAACAATTACATTGAAAGCATTAAAAAAGAATTTACAACAGCTGGTGATGGTATTGATCCTGAAACTGATGATTTGGTAAACAGATCCAATCAAGATATTGCTCAAGACATCATGATCAACCAAAAGAAAGCTGATGAATTAAAGAAAAGAATTAATGCTACCAGAGAAAAATTAATCTCTTTATTGGATCCTGCAGATAGAGCAACTGTTGCTTTTTCTTTAGAGGCTAAAGATCCTGAAAGAAAAAGAAAAGGGAATTGGCAATCTACCTATTTTGGTGAAGGAACACCTTTAACAGCTGCGATGACCATTTTAACTAAATTGCAGGCTGACACCAAAAATGCAGAAGCTGAAGTAGTTAAAAAACTTTTCGGAAATATGGATAAGGCACAGGTAAACTTAGATCAGTTTGCAGCGGTAGCTGTAGCGCCTACATCTTATGTAATCCAGGGTCAGCCGTATACTGCAGAAGTATTTTTAACTGCAAGCGATTCAAGATCAACTCCTGATATTACCGTTAACGGAAATAAACTTTCTATTAAAGAAGGTAAAGGAACTTATACTGGCGGAACAAGCAGTGTGGGTGAGTTTACCTGGGTGGGTACGATTCGTGTTCGCCAAACTGATGGACAGGTTAAAGAGTACAAAACTCAGCCTCAAAAATATCAGGTAGCAAAGCCTTCAGCTAGCGTTTCATCAGATAAGATGAACGTAATTTATGCCGGTATTCCTAATCCATTTTCAGTTTCTGCGGCAGGTTTTCCTTTAGAAACCGTTAATGCAAATGCTTTAGGCGCTTCTATGAGCAAAATTGGTGGTGGAAAATATAACGTTACTGCCGACGGAAGTAAAGTTGGCGGTGAAGTAACCATTAACGTTTCTGCTTCGAGTGGAGGTAAAACAGTTTCATTAGGTAGCAGCAAATTTAGGGTTAAAGCTATTCCAAAACCAGTTGCTAAAGTTGGTGGAAGAGCTGGTGGCGATATTGCATCTGTTCAGTTGAAAAGCGAATCAGAAATCGAAGCAGATTTAGATGATTTTCCTTTTGATGTTAAATTTAAAATTCAACGTTACAAGTTAACGGTAATCAAACCACGTTCAGACGCGGTTACTATTTCTGGTAGTGGTGGTAGTTTTGCAGGAGCAGTAAAAGCTGCAATCAATTCTGTAACGCCTGGTACCAGAGTATTTTTTGAGGATATCGTTTCTGTTGGTCCTGATGGTCGCCAGAACGTATTACCTTCATTAGCATTCAGTGTTAAATAAGAAAAAGATGAAAAGGATTGTAAGCATCATTGTTTTAGCGTTATTTGCAACGGTAGCTTTTGCCCAAAAAAAACCAACCAAGCTGGCACCTAAGAAAACGGCTGTTACTACGGCACCAGTTGCTGATACCGTAGCAGCTCCGGTCAAAGTTGCTAAGAAAAAGCTTAAGGTTCCGCCTAAAGATGGTTTTTACGCTCGTAAAGATATCGATAGTACGGAAATGGTGCCATTGGCTGATGTACGTGAAGAAGATGTGTTTTATGCAAAACGTATCTGGAGGGAAATTGATTTAAGGGATACCGTGAATTCGGCGTTAAAATCACCAAAGTCAAGATTAATAGATGTCCTGTTATCAGCAATTAAGTCGGAAGAATTAACGGCGTATGCACCAATTGATAGTGTTTTAAATGAGGATGATGCATTTAATACGCCAATGACAGCTGATTCAGCAAGAATGGCTGCAGCAGGAACTGTTGAGGTTACAGATGCTAAAGCAGGTACTGTGAAAACGGTAGCTAATGATCTTAATCCAGAATCATTTTTGAAATTCAGAATTAAAGAAGACTGGATTTTTGATGTGAAACGTTCCATCTTCGAACCTCGTATTGTTGGTATCGCTCCAATGAAGTATAACGAGGTTTCGAAACAATGGCAGCCTGTTTTCTGGGTTTACTATCCTGAAGCCAGAGAAATTTTAACGAAAAAACGTTTGATTAACACCAATAATGACGCTTCTTCTTTGAGTTTCGATGATTTCTTTATTCGTCGCCTATTTAGCAGTTACATTGTAAAAGAGTCGAATCCAGGCGATAATAAGCTGAGAGATATTATTACAGATCCAAGACAGCGTTTGTATGAATCAGAACGGATTAAAAAATCGGTTCTTGATTATGAACAAGGACTTTGGGAATATTAAAAAAAAAGCTTCGATGAAAATCGAAGCTTTTTTTTTGCCCACTTGAGCTATTGGTTATTTAATTTATTACAAAAACCTCGGCCAGCGGATTAAAAAGATAAATTCTCTTATCATCTAAGCACACACAACGGTAGCGTTTTCTGATGCGTTCGCCCTTGGTAAAACGCCGACCATCTTTTATTTTGAAAATGGTATTTGCAGGAAGTTGTTCGAGGTGTAAGGTTTCGGTTTGATCGGAATCGTATTTTTTCAAAGCTCGCGACAAATGTAAATCCGAACAGCTTGATGCCGCAGGATTAGACATATAGTTATCAATGGCTTTGTGAATGTCTTCCGGGAAAATATTCATTTCAAAAAATGGAACCATCATCCGCTGGAAGTTTTTCTTCCACTCTCCACCATGTGGTTTTACTTTATTTTTGAAATCGTTCCAGGTGAGTAAATGGGCGAACTCATGAACCGTTGTAACCAGAAAAGCATAGTGGTTTAAATTGAAATTTACTGAAATTCGATGCCCTTTATCGCGATAGGGATGACGATAATCGCCCAGCTTGGTAGAGCGGGTTTTCGCGATTTTAAATTCGCACTGAAAATAATCTATCCATTTTGCAATTAGCGGTGCTGCCTGAGCCGGCATGTATTGCGCTAAAAGGTTAACTTTCTCCATTTAACCGCAAAGTTCGCAAAGTTTTCCGCAAAGAAACAAAGAATTTATAAGCCATTAACAATACGTTTTAAACCATCCTTTAAAAGAGTTACATTAAAATTCATCAATAAGCCAAGTTTATAATTTCCTAACTTCATATAGGTCAACGTTTGAGCAAGATGAACATCATTTAAGGCTTCAACACTTTTAAGTTCCAATACTAATTTATTTTCAATAAGTAAATCAATTCTGTATCCATAATCTAATTTTATTTCCTCGAAAAGTAAAGGCATAATTTTTTCCTTTTCTACAAATAACCCTGATTTCGAAATTTTGTAAAATAAACATTCCTTATATGCGCTCTCTAGCAAACCTGGGCCTAAAGCATTGTGTACTTCGATTGCCAAACCAATTACAATCCTTGATAATTCATTTTCATCCATAATTCTGAAATTAGCTTTGTGTTCTTTGCGCCTTTCTCTTTGCGTTCTTTGCGGTTAAACTAAAAACTATTCCTCCGATGGAAACAGCGACGCTAGTACCAGCTTAATCTCACCAAATGAATAATCTTTACCTAAGAAATCGCGAATGGTAGCCATTGATTTTGTTTTCTGGCTTTCTACCGCATCAGCAATATTTTTAATTTTGTTGGGTTTAACCAATTTCTGCACATCAATTTGCTGAGTCGATACATAATAAGCTAAATGGCCTTCAATCGTGCCAACCGAAAATCCACGCTCTTTCGCAATTTCTTCTAATGTTTTTCCTTGTTCATAAAGTTCAAAACTGATGAGTTTTGTGTCTATTTTCGGTTCTTTTCTCTTCTTATCGGCAACTGATTTTACCTTAATTGTCTCGCCCTTTAGTTGTAAAGCTTTTTGTAATTGTTTGTTGCGTTCTGTAATATTCAATAAAGCATCAGTATCAGCTTTGCTAAATTCCTTGCCATCAATAAATGCTTTTAATAAAGCTTTGCTTTTATGCATCTTTTTAAGTTGCTCATAAACCAAAATCTCCACCTCAAGTAATTCAGTTAAATAAGTTTTAATCTGTTTTTCTTCCTTTACATCCTCAATTTGAGTTAGAAATTTATCAGAAACTTCTTTAACCAAAGGATTAAAATATTTTAGGGCAGCATCAACCCTTTTTGAAACATTAAATAGTGTATGTTCCGTTTGTGTAGCAAATAAGTTTTTAAGCTGGTTAATAAAAGTGTCGGCAGTAGCAGTAATTTTTTGAAAATCCTTGTACAGTTCCATTGTCCAGCCATCGTATTTTTGTTTGGTTGATTTTGCCTCGCTTTTATCAAAAGTTTCTACATGCTCTTTTAGGTAATACCGAACCATATTTAAATCGAAAGCCGCTAATAAATAACTTCTAATGAAATCGTAGCTTTCGGAACTGATTTGTTGCGTTAAAACTTCAGCAGGTTGTTTGGTGTTCGAAAAATAGTAGATATTCTGATCCTGCTGCAAGCCATTTTCTCGTAAATGCGAGGTTAAAACCAGTCCTTTTAGCGAACGTAATCGCGAAAGTGCCACATAAGCCTGTCCGGGTGCAAAGGCATCACCAATGTCGATGACTGCTTTGTCAAAAGTTAACCCCTGACTTTTATGCACTGTAATCGCCCATGCTAATTTGATCGGGTATTGAACAAAAGAACCCGCAACATTTTCTGCAATTTCATTGGTGGCCTCATTTAATTTGTATTTTACGTTTTCCCAGGTATATGGTGAAACAGAAATTACGGTACGTTCATCCGGAAGTTCAATTTCGATGATATCCTTTTCAATATGGTGAACCACGCCGATTTTGCCATTGTAATAACGTTTGTCGGCGGTCATGTCGTTTTTGATAAACATCACCTGGGCCCCCACTTTAAGCTCTAAACTTTTCTCGTTTGGATACGCATATTCATTGAATTCTCCTGTGATCTTTGCATCAAAAAAATAAGATTTAGTTTTTAATTGTGTTAACCGCTCCCGATTGATGGCATCAGCCTTGTTGTTGTGGGTGGTTAATGTGATATAATTTTCATCGGTGGCAGGCTTAAAATCTTGTTTGAAATGCTGGCGAAGTAAAGCTGTATCTTCAGCGCTAACCTTATTATTCCGCAGATTATTTAATAAATCGATAAAAACTGCATCATCCTGGCGGTAAATTTTGTCGAGTTCAATATAAACCGGTGGATTATTTTGTAATGCTAAGGCATCGAAGAAATAAATGCTCTTGTAAAAACCCGCCATTACCCGCCATTCATCATTTTTTACCACTGGTGGCAACTGGTGCAAATCGCCAATAAACAGCAGTTGCACGCCGCCGAATGGAACATTTCTATTCCTGCGAATATAACGCAGGGAAAAATCAATGGCATCGAGCATATCTGCCCGGAGCATACTCACCTCATCAATCACAAGCAATTCAAGCTCCTGAATCATACGCCTTTTATTGCCCTGCATGTTCAAATGCTTCACAATGGTTCGGGGTGTGTTAAAATTGAAGTTAATATTTTGATTCATAATGCTACTTGCCGCATCAGGAAAGAACGCACCAAAAGGCAACTGAAAAAGCGAATGTATGGTTACACCAGAAGCATTAATGGCTGCAATACCAGTTGGAGCACAAATCATCACTTTTTTATGTGTCAACTGAACAAGCTTGCGCAGAAATGTAGTTTTACCTGTTCCTGCCTTTCCGGTTAAAAAAACATGTTTAGAGGTATAATTAACAAATTTCGCCGCAATTTCTGCTGGCATAGAAGTTTCTTCTAATTCTGGCATCTTGATAAAAGCAATTGATTAATGGATATGGCGGGATGATTTAAAATTAGCCAATATTTAGCAAAGTAACATATTACTTTGCTAAATTCGTGAGCATTAAATGATAAATATGCCCTTAAAAAATTCTTTTTATTTTACTTTACTATTGTTTTTATCGATAGCTGGTTTTGCTCAAAACACTCATGAGCCTTACATTCTAGTTTTGGGTGTTGCTCAGGATGGCGGTTATCCACACATGGGCTTTAAGAAAATCTGCTGTAGTAAGGCCTGGCAAAATCCTGCAATGCAAAAAGCGGTGGTTGCACTTGCACTGGTTGATCCGAAAGCAAAAAAATGGTATCTGTTCGATGCCACTCCCGACATTAAACAGCAGTTAAAAGATTTTGGTAAGCAAACAAAAAACCAATATCCTTATTTACCAGATGGTATTTTTATCACTCACGCACATATTGGGCATTACACTGGTTTAATGGAATTTGGCAGAGAAGTAATGAATACCAAACATGTTAATGTTTATGTTTTGCCAAAGCTTAAATCTTTTTTAGAAGATAATGGTCCATGGAGTCAGCTTGTAAAACTGAATAACATTAAAATTACTGCCTTAGAAGATGGCAAACCAATCGCTTTTGAGGAGAATAAAATAACTGCTTTTACCGTTCCTCATCGCGATGAATATTCAGAAACTGCAGGTTTTAAAATTGAAACCGGAGCGAAAAACTATCTCTTTATTCCCGATATTGATAAATGGAGCAAGTGGAATAAAAGTATTGTTGAAATGGTTAAACAGGTTGATTTTGCCTTTTTGGACGCCACTTTTTATTCTGCAGATGAATTGGGAAACAGACCGATTAGTGAGGTACCTCACCCTTTAATTGTCGAAACTCAAAAGCTCTTCGAGCAGGAACCGATAAGTGTTAAAGCTAAAATTCAATTTATCCATTTAAACCATAGTAATAAATTGCTGTGGGATAAAAATGCGCAAAAGGATTTTTCAAAAACAGGTTTTAATTTGGCGCAACAAGCCCGGGTTTATTAAACCCAACCCCTGTAGATATAATTTTTATTTTGCGGCAACCTTGAATATGCTGCCATGCGGAGGAACGAAGCATCTGAACAGATGAAACAGATTTTCCGTTTCTCAGAATGACAGAAATTTAGAAGATTGCAATGTAGGGCGAGACTAACACGAACCGAAGTATCACTGCAACTGTTTTTCAAAAATTGAGTTGTTTAAAATTAAACCACCCCCAACCCCACCTTGAAAATAAGAAGGGGAGCCGGTCAATGCTAAGTTATAATATGTGCATTTATTTATGAATTGGATTTAGCCCACAGAAACAAATTAAATGCAGAAATTTGCTTTCATTCTTACTAATCCCTTTCTAATTTAGGAGGGGCAAGGGGTGGTGAGATCTTTCCTAAGAATTGCTAAAGAAGTGATCTAAACCCGACAGTAATGAAAATACTTTTTATTTGCAACAACCTTGAATATTCTGCAATGCAGAGAAACGAAGCATCTGCAACCGATGAAACAGATTCTTCGTGCCTCAGCATGACAGGAGTTTTAAAAGATTGTAATGTATGGCGGGACTAACCCGAACCGAAGAACTACCGCAATTGCTTTTCAAAAACTGATTAGCCATTTGGTTTTCAATTAAACAATTAACCAGTTCAAACAGTTAACCAATTTTCTTATCTTTGCAGCCTGATGAAACAAAATTATTCTAATCTAATCGCTGTTAAATTCCTTTAACCAGGTTTCATCGCCATCTTTTACCCAAAATTTTATTATGCTTAACCCTGAAATAGAAAAACGTAAAACCTTTGCCATTATTAGTCACCCCGATGCGGGCAAAACCACATTGACAGAAAAATTTCTGCTTTTTGGTGGTGCGATTAATACGGCTGGTGCGGTAAAACGTAACAAAGCAAACCAAAGCAATACTTCCGATTTTATGGAGATTGAGAAACAACGTGGGATCTCGGTGGCAACTTCGGTAATGGGTTTTGAGTACAGCGGCAAGCGAATTAATATTTTGGATACGCCTGGTCACAAAGATTTTGCTGAAGATACTTACCGTACTTTATCGGCTGTGGATAGCGTGATTTTGGTGGTAGATTGTGTGAAAGGTGTGGAGGAACAAACGGAAAAATTAATGTCGGTTTGCCGTATGCGGAACACGCCGGTAATTATTTTTGTGAATAAAATGGACCGTGAGGGTAAGGAAGCTTACGATTTATTGGATGAAATTGAGGAGAAACTGAATATCAGTTTGTGCCCGCTTTCTTGGCCAATTGGGCAAGGACATACTTTTAAGGGTGTTTACAGCATCTACAACAAACACTTAAATTTATTCAATTCTGATAAAACAAAAGTAACCGATTCGGTTGTAGCGGCTAATGATTTGAATGATCCATCGCTATTGGATTACCTAAAGGAAAACGAAATCAGCACCTTGAAAGATGATGTTGAACTGGTTGATGGTATTTATGGCAAAATTGATAAGGATTTGTATACCGATGGATTGGTTGCACCAGTGTTTTTTGGCAGTGCGATTAATAATTTCGGTATCAAAGAACTTTTAGATACGTTTATTGATATTGCACCAAGTCCCCGCCACCGCGAAGCAGAAGAACGTGATGTTTTGGTTGAAGAAAAAAACTTTAGTGGTTTCGTTTTTAAAATCCATGCCAATTTAGATCCGAAACACCGCGATCGCATTGCTTTTTTGCGTGTTTGCTCTGGAAAGTTTGAGCGTAATAAATTCTACTACCATACCCGTCAGGATAAGAAACTGAAATTCTCGAACCCGATGGATTTTATGGCCAATGAAAAAAGCATTGTGGAAGAAGCCTGGCCGGGTGATGTGGTCGGTTTATATGATAGTGGCAACTTTAAAATAGGCGATACGTTAACTGAAGGCGAGAAATTACAGTTTAAAGGTATTCCGAGTTTTTCTCCATCTATTTTTAAAGAGGTAGAAAACATGGACCCAATGCGTACCAAACAATTGGAAAAAGGTATCGAGCAGCTTACAGATGAAGGTGTTGCGCAATTATTCGTGATGCAGCCTGGAAACAGAAAGGTAATCGGTGCGGTTGGAGAACTTCAGTTTGAAGTAATTAACTTCCGTTTAGAGCATGAATATGGCGCCAAATGTCGTTTCCGTACGTTGAGCTACACACGTTCGAGTTGGGTAACATCAGCTGATAGAAAAAAATTAGATGAGTTTGTGAAACGTAAGCAACAACATATCGGTTTTGATAAGGAAGCAAATCCGGTTTATCTATCTGATAGCGAGTACATGATTAATTTAACCAAACAGGATTATCCTGATATCGACTTTCATAAAACAAGCGAATTTAAAAGTTAATTGGAAGGTGATGCAACCAAATTCATTAATTCATCGTCTGATTAATATAAAGTTTAAGATGATGAAAAGTAAAGTATTTGCAGTTGCTTCAGTTTTATTATTTCCTTTGTTCATGCTTTCATGCGCAACGTTGAAAACTGATCCAAAATCGTGGACTATAATGACGCCATTGGCATCAGGTAACAAACTCACTGTTCATCTAGCAGATCAATCAGCGTTTAATGTGGAAATCGAGAATCCCACTAACGGTAATTTGATGATTAGGCAAGCCAATACCAAGGATCAGGTTGTTGTGAAAAATAAGATATCGATAGCTGTATTGGCTGGCAACAGTATCGAGGTTTTGAATGTTTCTAAAGGAACCATTAAACCGATAGTAAGGGTGTATAATCATACCGCAAAAGTGATTACTCAAGTTACTGCGATTAAATAGCATCTGCTTTGATTTAAGTTGACAAATCAAATTGCAAATCAATGATTAATCTGATCAAATTTCTCCTTTCCTTTGCGACATAATTTGAAACATCATGGTTAATTACAGCGAGATTTTTAACGAGCAGGGCATGGATTATCTAACCTACCGGGCCTTGGTTGATCAACTTTTGTTAGAAGGAAAGGCTACGGGCGACGTAGCTTACGATTTGCATTATACGAAGATGAATGTTCAACGCATGAATCGGGTGGATAAAACTGCTAGTCTTACAGCTGACTTAACTGCAACTATAAATCAGCTCGATGAAAATTATAAATTTTTAGTAATTACAGAAGGTTGGTGTGGCGATGCTGCACAAATTGTTCCAGTAATTAATAAAATTGCTACCGCATCTTTAGGGAGAATTGATTTGAAGTTTGTGCTGAGAGACAAAAATCTTCCATTAATTGATGCACATTTAACTAACGGTGGTAGAGCAATACCTGTATTAATCATTTTGAATGAAGCAGCTGATGAGGTTTTGGCAACCTGGGCACCACGACCACAAGTTTTGCAGGAGCTTTTAAAAGAGTGGAGAAAAGAAACTACCGAAATGCCAATTTTAGCTGAAAAGCTTCATGGTTGGTATGCAAAAGATAAAACGCTAAGTACACAAGCAGAGTTGAATGAAGTTTTGAAGGGGATTTAGAATTAGCTAGTCTTCACTATCTTTTTCATATCCTTCATAGTAATATGATTGTTCTATACCATTAAAGATAACTTCTCTACTATTCACCTCATTTGTTAAATTGGATAAAAGTAAGGTTCTTAATTCGAGGTCGTTGATTGGGCTACGCTCCATTGCCTGTAAGTAAAGGGTTTTATCGATAAACTGCCAGTTAACTAATCTTTCAATTTGTTTTTTTAAGATCATGTCTAACCAAATTCGCATTGTTCTGCCATTTCCCTCCATAAACGGATGCGCAATATTCATTTCGACATATTTAGCAATAATTTCTTCGAAAGTATTTTCTGGCATTAATTCTATTTTTGCCAAAATTTCATTCAGGTAAAGTGCAGTTGCGAACCTAAAACCGCCTTTTGAGATGTTTAGTGTTCGTATTTTACCAGCAAAATCATACAAATTATCAAACAGGTATTCATGTATTTTTTGAAGACCTTTAGTTGTGCCAATTTCAATTTTATCTATATCACCACTTTCAAATAACCGGAAAGCATTTTCCAAGCTTTTTTTATCAACGTTTCTCATATTTAATTGAACAACAAGTATTAGTGATTTTTTAGGCTTGCAAACATTAGGATATCTCAGCTAATCAACCGAAACTGTTAATCCTTCCTGTTGTAAAATTTTGCGGTAAACTTCCATTTCGGTAAAAGAACCCTCAAGTACGGGGCATTTACCATCATTATGCACTTTCCATGCAATTTTTTCTGCTTGAGATTCGTTATAATCCAGATATTTCATCATGCAATAAATCACATGATCAAAAGTATTTACATCATCATTCCACAAAATAAGGCGGTGTACGGTTTTTAGGGAAGTTAAAATTTCTTCGAGCGTAAAGGTCTCTTCTTTGGTTTCTGTAGACATGGTGCAAAAATAACTAATTTTATGGAAGATGTAATAGGTTAAATGGAAGATGGTTGTGATTATTGGGACATGAAATAATATTTAGTGCTTGCATTACATTTTCCATCTTACCTCACACATGTTCCATCTGTTTTAATACATTTGTTAACCAAATAATATGAGCATGCATCAATCTAAAATAGCAGGAATAGGTTACTACGTTCCAAAAAATGTATATACCAATACAGATTTAAGTCGTTTTATGGATACCAATGATGAATGGATCCAAGAGCGGACTGGTATTAAAGAACGTCGCTTTGCCGATCGGAACGAGGAAACTACCACAACGATGGGTATTGAAGCTGCGAAGATTGCCATTGAGCGAGCAGGCATTACCGTGAAAGATGTAGATTTCATCATATTTGCTACCTTAAGTCCTGATTACTATTTTCCGGGTTGTGGTGTTTTACTGCAGCGTGAAATGGGCATGGGTGAAATTGGCGCATTAGATATTCGTAACCAGTGTTCGGGTTTTGTATACGCTTTATCCGTTGCAGATCAATTCGTGAAAACAGGTATGTATAAAAATGTTTTGGTAGTAGGCAGCGAGAAACATTCTTTCGCCATGGATTTCGAAACCCGCAGTCGCAATGTTTCAGTAATTTTTGGCGATGGGGCAGGAGCGGTTGTACTTCAGCCTACAGATGAAAAAGGTAAAGGTATTTTAAGTACCCATTTACATAGTGATGGTGCAGATGCGGAAATTCTGGCCATGTATTATCCAGGTTCTCACGCCAATAAATGGATGAAAGATAAACCCGCTTTCCCTGACCAGGAATTGGGCGGATTATTTATGACGCCTGAAATTTTAGAAAGCGGCGCTGCATTACCTTATATGGACGGGCCATCGGTTTTCAAAAAAGCAGTGGTGAAGTTTCCTGAGGTAATTAAAGAAGCTTTGGCTGCCAATAACTTGACAGAAAAAGATATTGATATGCTGGTGCCACACCAGGCAAATTTACGGATCAGTCAATATGTTCAAAACCTGTTGGGCTTAAGTGATGATCAGGTTTTCAATAACATTCAAAAATACGGAAATACCACGGCGGCCTCTGTACCTATTGCATTGTGTGAGGCTTGGGAAGCTGGAAAAATAAAGGATGGCGATTTGGTTTGCCTTGCTGCATTTGGTTCGGGTTTTACCTGGGCAAGTGCACTAATCAGGTGGTAAGCAAAAAAAACAGTTGAGGATATTATGCTTTACAGTTAATATCCTCAAATTCTTTTTTGTCAGTTTCAATTTAAAAATTTCTCTTAGAAAAAAGCGCAACAAGTCCAAATAGTATGAAGGAAATACTAATGAAAAAAAAAACTATCAGTGTTGATGTAAAACCTCTGCTGATACCATAATCTTTGTGGTAGTATATAGATTTCTTTAAACCGATACTATTTTTATCAATATCGCTGCTTTGATCCACAATTCTAATCGTCTTATTGCTATAGTGGAATTGAAATACGGGATAATATACATAGATAAACCTTTTATTGTGAACACGTTTAACAGCAACAATCTTAGCTTCAGTTTTTGTGCCGAATAAAATTGGTTTATAGGATCCGATTATTCCATATGCCAAAAAACCGCCAAGTAAAATTAATATGATTCCAAAAGTTCGGATTATTGTCATGTTGTGATGTTGTTGCAGATTAAGTTAATGTATTTGTAAATCAGTTATAAATCCAAAAATGCCTATTCAAAGCTGAATGAAATTATGGAAACCGCTAAAATACTTATCTTGCGCATATCAATTTTATGATTCAAAAGTAATATAAAATGCGAGCAGTTTTACAAAGAGTTAGCCAGGCAAGTTGCACCGTAGATAACCAGGTTACTGGCCAGATTGAAACCGGATTTCTGGTTTTGCTAGGTATTGAAGAGGCAGATACAGCTGAGGATTTAGATTGGCTTGCACAAAAAATTGTGAACATGCGTGTTTTTAGTGATGAAAATGGACTAATGAATAAAGCTTTAGCGGATGTTAATGGTGATATTTTATTGATCAGTCAGTTTACGTTGTTTGCGTCCACAAAAAAAGGGAACAGGCCTGGTTTTACGAGAGCTGCAAGACCCGCTGTAGCAATTCCACTTTACGAACAAATGATTGAAAAATTGACCCACTTAACTGGTAAAAAAGTTCAAACGGGAATTTTTGGAGCAGATATGAAAATTGCTTTGGTAAACGATGGGCCAACAACCATTTTAATTGATACGAAAAATAAGGAATAGAATATGACCATTAATGAAGCACAGCAAACGGTAGATCAATGGATTAAAACTACTGGGGTAAGGTATTTTAATGAATTGACCAATACAGCAATTTTAATGGAGGAAGTCGGCGAAGTAGCCCGAATCATGGCCCGTAAATATGGCGAACAATCTTTCAAAAAAAGTGATGAGGATGTAAACCTGGCTGATGAAATGGCTGATGTAATGTTTGTATTGATTTGCCTGGCCAATCAAACCGGAATTAACTTAACCGAGGCACTGGAGAAAAATCTCGAAAAGAAAACGATCCGCGATGCGGACAGGCATAAGAATAATGAGAAATTGAAATAAGTAATTAATCCACAAACTCCATCAAAGTTCTGTATGCCACAAATCGATTTTTAAACTTTTCGTTTAACTTTTCCTGCAAGGCTGGTGCATAAGTACTTTGGTATTCATTGTAGTTTTCTAACGTTTCTGCGATGTATTGGGCACAATAAGTCACGCCTTCGTTTGGCGAATCAACAACCTTTAACAAGCGGTTCGAAACAAACATGCCAGTTGCCAGTACTTCTGGAATATGAATTTCCTGCATCCACTGCAACCATTCCTGGGCTGCACTATCATCTAAAATAAGGGTAACGTTATATAAAAACATGTTGCAAAGATAATAAATGTGCGTTAGTAAATAAGTTCGAAAGCGGATTTCTTATCTTCGGCAATAACTACTTTTTGAAAATACATGATTAAAATTTTAACTTCCACTTCAACTGAAGATCTCGAAGGAATCATAACACTTCAGCAAAAAAATCTAAAAGCTGGCCTGTTTCCTGAAGAAATTAAAGAACAGGGTTTTGTTACTGTTTCACACACGCTTGATGACTTGCAAAAAATGCACCAGCATGTGCCAAATATTATAATAAAAGATGGCGTTCAGGTAATCGCCTACGTGCTGGGAATGACTGAACAATCAAAAAACGATATCCCACGTCTGGTAGAAATGTATGAAAGTTTTGATCATATTCAGTTCAAAGGGAAATCGGTGGCAGAATATCAATACATTGTGGTGGGGCAGGTTTGTGTAGATAAGGCCTATCGGGGCCAGGGTTTATTCGATCAGGCTTACGAGGCTTATAGAAAATATTTTGAACAGGAATACGAATTTGCAATCACAGAAATTGCGACAATCAATCTGCGATCAATGAAAGCACACGAAAGATTGGGCTTTAAAACCATACATACCTATACAGATGGCTCAGCCACAGCGTGGAATGTGGTAGTTTGGGACTGGCGATGATTCAGATTTTGCTTACGAAACCCCATCACCTCTTAAATTTCTAAATCTTTTTCTTGCTTCTGCGCTAAACATACTTCCAGGATGATCTGTAATCAATTTTTGAAAATACAGCTTGGCCTGAACAACATCGTTTAGTTTTTTTTCATACAAGTCGCCGAGGGTAAAAAGTGCATCATCTGTCCAGATGCCGTCTTTAAAATCTTCAGTCATTTTTTTCAAAATATCTGCAGCTTTCTGAAACTCGTTTGATTTAATCAGGATTTTCGATTTGGTCATCATAACAGCATCTGCCAAGCCATTTTCAGGATAGGCAATGGCAATACTGTCTAATTTTTTAATGGCTTGTTCCGGACGATTTCTAAAAATCAGCATTTCGGCATCGGCATACATTTTCAAAGCATTGCTGTCTGTTGGTGTTTGAATATTGTCTGAAATTAATAAGCCTAAATTCAACGCATCGTTTGCAATTAACTGTGATGTAGCCGCTTTTAACACCAGGCATTGACCGCTGCTGTAATCAAAATTCCCCTGATAAAAAGAAAGTTTGGCACTGCGAAAACGGGCTTCGTTGCCTATAGGCTGGCCTTCAAATTGTTTACTTACTTGCTCATAAACTAAAAATGCTTCCCAGGGTTGGTTGGTTAAAATGTAAATATCTCCTAACTCAAGCTTTAACTGCCCGATATCTTGTCCATTTAATCCCGGCATTTGTAACGCCTCTTCAAGTCCTTTCTCTGCCTGTGCCGCTTGATTTAAATAATAGGCTTGCAGGTTTGCCAACCTTTTAATGGCAAATAGCGTGTTTTTATTTTTTCCATTTTCATCCAGTAAAACCTGAAAATCTTTTGCCAACAGGTCAAGTTCTGCTGTGGTATATTTTCCAGCGGTTTGTATATTATACTTGGTATTTAACAGCTCTATTTTCGACGGAAGATAATACTGATTCTCTTTACCCTTTGTTAAGAGGTATTCGTAAGCTTTAATTGCGGTTTCATAAGCACTGTTATCCACAAAAGTATAAATGGCATTAAAAAGTGTGCCTCCATCAGCTTTTGTTCTTTTATCAAAAGCAATTAACTGGCGCAAAGCCATGTCGTACTGCTGCTGTTGGATATAATTCCACGTGAGCAGCTGTATATAAATTTCGGCATCTGGTTCTTTCTGTATTTTTTTAAGAATTCCGACCTGAAACGTTTGGTAATCTGCTTTATCATCAAAAATCATTGGCAAAACAGCCTGCGCTTGTGGCAGCAGCTGAGGGATTGTCGCCAATGCATCCAGATATTCCTGCATCAACATGGGTTTATCCTTCTTAAAACGATAGATATTTAATAACTCATAAATAAATAACTGATCGTTTCCCAGGATTTTTCTGCCTTGTTTAAACGTTTGCACGGCGAAATCATAGTTTTCAAATCGGTAGAAGTTATTGGCCAGGTTTCTTATCTTAAATTCATCTTTCGGCAGATTATTAATAATATCGTTAAAAATCTTGTTCCCATTTTGAACGTCTCCCTTCTCCTGATATAGTTTTCCCAGAGCAATGGGATAAGCATCATTTTCCGGATGCTGCCTCATCAGTTTCTTAACTGCTTTTTCGGCAACATCATAACGCTTTAATTTGAGTAGTGAATTAAAATAAATATCGAAATATCCTTCATTATTAGGGCTTGCAAAAATCTTCTCTAATAAAACAAGGGCTTTTTCATATTCACCATCGCGATAGTATTGGATAATTAAAGGAGTTTCATCGGCAACAATAGATGGATTCGATCGCAAAATCTGAGCTTCTGAGCTAAAGGTCAAAAGAAAAAATACAAAGACGATTAATCGATTCATGATCTTAATTATAAGCTTTAAATGTAATTAAAAACGGCGAAAGCTAAAACTCTGAACAACAAACGTTGCCTAAATGGATTTAGTTTAGAGCAAAGCGGTGCAGTTTTAATTCTAATAATAATGTTACCTGCTTTTTATTTTGTCTCCATTTTATAAATACTAAATTGAGCCGCAGGTTGATTTTTATCAATAGGTAACATTGTTGGTGTAATGCATGGTTAACTAATCGGGATATTTATTTTTGTCATCCCGTGAAAAAATATTTATGTTGAGAAGAATTATTTTATTGGTATTAGTAGCTTCAATTTGGGGGTGTAAGGGCTCCCGGAATGAGCAAACCATACCTGTAGATGATTTTTTTAAAACCTTTGATAAAGCTTACTATCACATTTCTCCAGATGGTAAAAGTTTATCGTACCTGAAGCTACAAGACCGGAAACTAGACCTCTTCGTAGAGGATCTGGCCACTGGAAACAGTGTTCAGCTTACTCACTTAACCGAAAAAACAATCAGTTTTCATTTCTGGACCAGCAATAACGAACTGATTTATTATACAGAGGATGAATCAAAAGATCGGCGATCAGACATATTCGTTATCAATAAAGATGGCAGCAAACAAGTTCAGCTAAGTGCAAACGAGAAGACCCGGCTGCGGGTAATTGAAGATCAGCTGATTGATGATAAATACATCGTAGTTGCTTCAAATAAAAGAGATTCTACCGTTTTTGATGTTTACCGCCTAAATGTGCGTAACGGACAAATGGATATTGCCGCGAAAAATCCGGGGAATATCACGGAGTGGATGACTGATCATAAAGGGGTATTGAAGATTGCCGTAGCCAGTGATGGAGTGAATGAAACCCTTTTATATCGCGAAAATGAAACTCAAACTTTTAAGCCGGTTTTAACCAATAACTTTGAAACTACTTTCCAACCCATTGCTTTTTCGGAAGAAGAACCGAACGTACTTTACGCCATTTCAAACGTAAATCGCGATAAAAATGCTCTGGTAGCTTTAGATTTAAAGAATGGCAAGGAGAAAAAGGTGTTGTTTGCAAACGATACGCTTAATGTTGTTGATGCAAGGTACTCGCGTATGCAAAAGAAGATGTTATTTGTAACCTGCGAAACCTGGAAGAAGAAAAAATATTATCTCGATGATCAATCGAGGAACACTTACAGTAAGATCGATCAGCTTTTGCCGGGCTCTGAGTGGCGCATTATGGAGAAGGATAAAATGGAAAATGTTTTCGTCATCAGAACATTTACAGATAAAAATCCGGGATCTTATTATCTCTATACCGCCAGCCAAAATAAACTTAGAAAACTTACGGATATCAATTCTGCCATCGATGAAGAAGTGATGAGCGATATGAAGCCTATTAGTTTCATGAGTAGCGATAGCTTACACATTAACGGCTATTTAACCTTACCAAGAAATAAAAAAGCGACTAATTTACCAGTTGTGGTATTACCACATAACGGCCCGGGCGGAAGAAACAGTTGGGGTTACAATGCTGAGGTACAATTTTTGGCCAGCCGTGGTTATGCTGTTTTACAGGTAAATTACAGAGGCTCAGCTGGCTATGGAAAATCTTTTTATGCAGCTGGTTTTAAGCAGTGGAGTGATAAAATACAGGAAGATGTGAATGATGGCGTACGCTGGTTAATAAATAAGCAAATTGCGAATCCGAAAAGAGTAGCCATTTATGGAAATGGTTTTGGAGGTTATATTGCATTAAATTGTTTGTATAAAAATCCCGATCTTTATAGCTGTGGCGGATCAAATTCAGGTGTAATCAATTTATTCAGTTACTTGAAAACGATTCCTCCGTTTTTGAAGTCGAACCTGCAGATGTATTATGAGATTTTAGGAAACCCTGTAACCGATACTGATTATATGCGTTTCGCTTCGCCTGTTTTTCATGCTGATCGTTTCAAGTCACCCTTATTTATCGCACAAAATCCAAAAGATCCGAGGGTAAACGTAGCAGAAGGGGTTCAGTTCATTAAAGAGTTGAAAAAACGAAATGTACCTGTTACGTACATAGAAAAAGAGGAAGGACCAAATCCGGTATTACGCCAGCAAGGTAGAACGGCTTTATATAAAGCTTTGGAAGAATTTTTAAAAACAAACTTGAGTAAGAAATAGGTTATGGCCCTGGATAAAAAAAGTGGTTACCGGAAAAATTCCTCGCTTGGCGTTACCTTCATTATACTCATCTCAATTCTTTTCATCCTCTCTTTATTTTTAGCGTTTAATTACAGTAAAAAATCTATTGAGAACGAATTCGTATCTGAAAAGGTAAATGTTTTAGAGCAAAGCATCAAAGCCTACAACGATTTCTTCCAGAATAAAATGCCCGAAATTTCTTACTACAACGGGTTTTTAGATTCGGCAACTGCTGCAAAGTTTGTAGATACGGTAACAATTAAATATCCGTTTATTGCAAAAGTTACTTTCTACGATACCGAAGTGAAAAATATAGCGGTTAAGGATGGAATGAACGTAGGAAATTTATCTATCGGTCCGAAATCGATATTTCAGTTTGGAAAAACCGTTTCACCCGATTCGGTGAAGCTGTTTTCAGAATACGATACACGATCATTCAAAGTTGGCGATGATTTTAATGCCATGGCCTACAAACTGGTTACTTTTGTAGATCAGTTGGATACAGCCGCAGTTCCCACTCAGGAAGAGCTTTTTACCAATTTTTCGGTGGTTAAGTCGAATAAGATCACTTACCTAAATATTCCAAGGCGTGAGGATTTGAAGATTTATAAGGATATGATGCGCCGCAAGCTTAATCCGCTGCCCATTTATCAGCAGGATATGCTGGTTTTTCAGCTCGATCCGAACAAAATTAAAGTGATAAATACACGCCCTTTATTGTATCAGAAAATTGAGGTTGAGCCATTAACTTACGATCCAATTGATACTTCGGATGAAAACATGACCACTGAAATAGCGCTTCCTGGTGCATTTTCCGATTTCAAACTCTACTTCACTTCATCCAAATCATACATCAAGAAGGAAATATTCATCTATTTCATGCCAATTGCATTAGTGCTTTTGCTGGTTTACGGTGTGTTGCTATTGGTTGCTTTTTTAATTTACCGCAATTTGAACATCAATAGCAAAATGTTCAAGCTGCAGTACGATTTTGTGAATAACCTTACCCACGAATTTAAAACACCTGTTAGTGTGATTAAAATTGCAGGGAATAATATTAAAAGTGCAACAGCTTTAAGTCATAAAGAACAGCAGCTTTATGGCAAAATCCTGGATGAAGAGGCTGACAAACTGAATGGTTTAATGAACAAGCTGTTAGCCTTTACTCAAATTGAAAATAAGGCAATAAAGTTAAATCAGGAGCAGGTTAATATTGAAGATTTTATTGAAAGTACAATTGAATCGCACACATTAAAACATCCTGATTTCAAAATCACCTATGAGATACTTGGCTTTAAAAGTTTTATCACCGATCCGGTATTGTTAGGCAGTTTATTCGATAACCTGGCTGAAAATGCTTATAAATATTCAAAACCGGCAAACAAAAAGCTGCATATCAGTGCTAAATTAATTAAAGGTGTTTTGGTTTTTCGTTTTACTGATAAAGGAATTGGCATTCCATCTTCAGAATTAAACAATATCTTTAAAAAGTTTTTTAGAATACAGAATGAATACAACCAAATGGGAAGTGTGGGCCTGGGTTTGGCTTTCTGCAAAGAACTGGTTAACTTTATGCAGGGAGAAATTTCTGTAAAAAGCAAAGTGGGCAACGGTACAGAATTTAAAATTGTGCTGCCTTATAATAGTTGAAAGTAGAAAGTGAAAAGTTTTGGTCTACTTTGAATTGATTAGTTAAAAATTAAATATAGTGAAGTTCGATTGTTGTGCTTTCTGAACAACTTTTAACATTTCAACCTTAGAACTTTACAACATAAATACACAAATAATGTCTAAAGAAGTAAAAATATTAATTGTTGAGGATGATGAAAATCTTCGCTTTTTAGTGGCCCATCGATTGAAGACTGAAGGCTATAATGTATTGGAGGCCAATGATGGTGAATCAGGCGAGCGAATGATTATTGCCGACCAGCCGGATATTGTACTGTTGGACTGGATGATGCCAGGAAAGCAAGGCGCAGAAGTTTGCGAAAATGTACGTAAACAAGGTTTCGAAAATCTGATTATCATGATGACTGCTAAAGCGCAGGATGTAGATAAAATTGATGCCTATAATTTCGGAGCTTCAGATTATATCACCAAACCATTTAATATGGATGTTTTGGTGGCGATGTTGGAGAGTAAAGTAAAGTTCATTGTGAATAAAGATACTGCCGAAATTCACCGTTTTGGTAACATGGAGCATCATCCAAATATTCATACTTTATTCAGAGATGGAAAGAAAATTGAGTTGACGATTCTGGAAAACCGCATTCTGCTTTACTTTCTGCGTAATCCTGGGAAAGTGATCAATCGTGATGAATTAATGTTGGTGGTTTGGGGTTACAATTCTGACGTAAACACCCGTACACTGGATATGCATATCGTTCGTTTGCGTAAAAAAATCGAATTAAACCCTGATAATCCACAATTGCTGCAAACCGTAAGAGGTGTTGGTTACCGCTTTAACGCAGGTTAATAACTTATTGAATGATTGAGTGAGTGAATGAATGATTGATTGATTGAATGAGTGATTGATTAGATGATTGAATGTTTTTTTGCTTTTGGCAGAAAATTCACTCATTCAAAATTCAGAATTCACTCATTCAAAACTCACTCATTTCCTTAAGCTCTCTTCAGGGTGAAAACTGTGATTTCTGGCAAAACGCCAACTCTGCCCGGATATCCTAAGAAACCATAGCCAACATTAACATACAGTTGTTGTTTCTGTTCCTGGTATAAGCCAGCCCATTCTTTGTAAATATACTGAACCGGGCTCCACTGGTACTCTTTTAAACGAACACCGAATTGCATTCCATGGGTATGTCCGCTGAACATGGCATCAATCTGTGGATATTTTTCTAACACTTCGCCACGCCAATGCGATGGATCATGACTTAATAGAAGTTTAACCGGTAAATCATCGGTATTTTTTACCGCCAATTCCATTTTACCATATTTCGGAAAACGACCCATGCCCCAGTTTTCGATGCCTAAAATGCCGATTTCCTCGCCGTCAACCTTAAGCCTGCGGTTTTCGTTCATTAATAAATCGTAACCCATGATCTTGTGTACATCAACCATATCTTTCAGGTTTTTAACCTTTGCAGGCGATGATTCTTTTCCAAAATAATAATCACCATAATCATGGTTGCCTAAAGAAGAATAAACGCCTAAGGGTGCTTTAACTTTAGAGAAAATATCCTGATAATCTCTCACCTCATTGGTTAGGTTATTCACTAAATCACCGGTGAAGAAAACGAAATCAGGTTTCTCTGCAAGTAACATTTCTACGCCACCTTTTACCGCTGTTTTATTATAGAAACTTCCCGAGTGAATGTCAGAAATTTGAGCCATTGTGATGCCGTCAAAAGCTTTTGGAAGGTTTGGGAGAATTAGATTTACCTTCCGGATTTGATAATCGTAAGCCCCGGAAATGATGCCCCAACTCAAAGAAGTTAGCGGAACTGCCGCTGCCACTAAACCAGCTTTCACCAAAAATTCTGAACGCGAAATTGGTTCTGCCTCACTGATGGGCTGATCCTTTACCACTTCTTTCTTTCTAAAAAGCCTGATAAATAATCTGCGTAAATCATCTATCACCAAAAAAGGAAGCATAGCCATTTTGCAGGCAACGGTTAAAAAGAAAGCCACGAGTATAATGGCCCGGAGCGTTAGGAAAAGATTAAGATAGATACCTGCAAAAATGCCAACAATTAAAAGCATACTGAAAGTCCAGTATAAAATCCCGAAGATCTTCTTTGTTCGCGGTTTCCAGTTTTTAAATACGGCCATCAAGGCATTGAAACAATAAATATCGAAGGCGGTAATGAGTATGCAGGCTGCAATAATGAAAGGTAATCTTCCCATTTAGAGGTTTATTTTAAAATAAAAAAGCTTTGATATTTCTCTCCTGTCAGAAAGAAATATCAAAGCTAGTAAAATGTATAATTTAATTGCTATCTGAAATCGTCCTCATCTTCTTCCTCGTCAAATTCGGCATTAAATAAACTGCCGAACATATCAGAAAATCCGAAACCGCCATTTAAATAATTCTTACTCAACTGAGAATATTCTGCTAAGCCATGCAATACAAACTCCATCAGTAACAGCGTTTGATTTTCACTTAATTTAGGATGGAACTTTTTAACGGTATCATACAAACTTGGCACCAGCATCAATGCTTTTTTGTATTGCGAATTGGTTAAGGTGTCTGTTACATCAACATTGTTCCCTTCTGTAAACCACTCTGTAATTTCAGTATATGGATTGGCCGTTTTAGATTTCTTGGCTTTTTCCGGATCGGGAAAATAACGGGCAAACAAAGTTTTTACCGCTTTGCCAATTAAAGTAGTGGCTACATGAGCCGGACCTTCCAGTTCACCTTCATAAACCAATTCTATTTTACCAGTAATGGCAGGAATAATTCCAGCCAAATCAGATAACCTAACAAAGGTGTTTTTCTCGCCTGAAATTAACATTCTACGTTCGGCTGTGCTGATTAAATTTTCGTAAGCTGAAATGGTTAATCTAGCCGAAACACCTGATTTCTGGTCGATATATTCACTTTTACGGGCTTCAAAAGCAATCTGTTCAACTAAATCTTTTACCAGTCCGTCAGCTTCAATATTGTCTTTTTGTTCTACGGTAAGTTTCGCTTCCTGGAAAGTAATTTTACGCGAAACTTCTATGCTTTTTGGATAGTGGGTTAAAATCTGACTTTCAATTCTATCTTTCAGTGGTGTAACAATGCTACCACGATTGGTGTAATCTTCAGGGTTTGCGGTAAATACAAACTGAATATCTAAAGGCAAGCGTAATTTGAAACCACGAATTTGGATGTCTTTTTCCTGCAGCATATTAAACAAAGCTACCTGAATACGGGCCTGTAAATCTGGCAACTCATTGATCACGAAAATACTGCGGTGCGCCCTTGGGATTAATCCGAAGTGAATTACCCGTTCATCATTATAGGTTAACTTTAATGTTGCTGCTTTAATCGGGTCAACATCGCCAATTAAATCGGCAACGGTAACATCTGGCGTAGCCAGCTTTTCGGTGTAACGTTCGCTGCGGTGTAACCAGGCGATTTCAGTTTCATCTCCTTTGGTTTCAATTTCATGCTTGGCATACCATGAAATAGGATTTAAAGGATCATCGAAAATTTCGCTTCCGGCAACATATGGCACATATTCATCCAGTAAATTTACCATTAAACGGGCAATACGCGTTTTCGCTTGTCCACGTAAACCTAAAAGTAAAATGTTGTGTCGTGAAAGAATAGCAGTCTGCAGTTCTGGAATAACGGTTTCGTCATATCCAATAATTCCTTCAAACTCTGTTTTTTTATCGCGTAAAACTTTGATGAGGTTTTCTCTAAGTTCTTCTTTAACTGATCTTGATTTATAATTTGTTGCCTTTAATTGGCCTAAAGTTGTGTTTTGCATATATCTGTGTTATGAGTTACAGGGTGTGGTCGCATGTCTAAATCGAAAAATCATGAGCGACTGTAGCAAACTCATGACCCGAAACTTACAACCTTTAACTCCTGTTACTTTACTGTTTTTCTTCTATTTTTAATGTAATCTTCAAAAATGTATTCCCCTAAGCCATTTAAAGAGCTGTAAAAGGCCCTGCCACCATTAATTTCAGTAAACTGGCGAACAAACTGTTGCAGGTATGGGTCTTTAGCAATCATAAAGGTGGTAATCGGAATCTTCAACCGCTTGCATTGGGCGGCCATATTCAAGGTTTTGTTTATTACCTTTCTATCCAAACCCATGCTGTTTTTGTAATATTTTCCATTTTCTTTCAGGCAAGTTGGTTTACCATCGGTAATCATAAAAATTTGCTTGTTATGGGTTTTCCGGCGACGAAGTAAATCCGTAGCCAGTTCCAGGCCTGCAAAAGTGTTGGTGTGATAAGGCCCAACTTGTAGGTAAGGTAAATCTTTCACCGTGATTGGCCAGGCATCATTACCAAAAACAACAATATCCAAAGTGTCTTTCGGGTACTTGGTTTTAATTAACTCGGCTAAAGCCATGGCCACTTTTTTAGCTGGCGTTATGCGGTCTTCACCATACAGAATCATGGAGTGCGAAATATCGATCATCAACACGGTTGAAGTCAGGGTTTTAAAATCCTTTTCTTCCACTTCCAAATCACGGTCAGTCAAGGTGAAATTGTTAATTCCATGATTGATCTGGGCATTCTGGATAGATGCGGTCATATCGATCTGATCCAGGCTGTCGCCAAAGCTATATTCCCGGCGATCGGCATTTTTTTCTTCGCCAATGCCCGATTGATTGCTGTTATGATTTCCCCTTCCCGATTTTTTAAGCTTACCAAAAATCTCATCCAGTGCTGATTTTCGGATAGTCTGCTCTGTTTTGGCTGTGATCTTAAATTCGCCAGATTGATTATCTTCAGTGAGGTAACCTTTATCCTTTAAATCATCTATGAAATTACCAATGCCGTAATCATTATTGGTTAATTTGTATTGTTTGTCGAGCTCGTTTAACCAACTCAATGCCTCTGCCGCATCTCCTGCCGTATAATTTAGCAATTCGCTAAATAATTTCAGCAACTCATCAAACCCACCCTTTGGCGTATCGCCAGGCTTATAATCAGAAAAACGAAAACCTCTCATGTGCTTGTATTAACGATTTATCGAAGATAAAAGTTTCAATCTGCATTAATTTAAGCAGGGTGTCATATTTGATGAAGGGAAGAAGTGAAAAGTTGAAAGTGAAAAGTTGAAAGTAAAAAGTAAAAAGTGGAAAATGCAGACTGCTCACTGAAAATTGTCAACTGAAAACCAATTTGGGCGTTCCCAATCCCGAAGAAAGATCGGGAAAGGGTCGGGCTTTTCAGGGCTCCGCTTCGCTGCGGTACCAATGAAAAATTGGTACTGAACCCTTACAATCCCTAACGCAAAACCCATTGCATCAAAACTGTTTATTCGTCCGTTGACTGAAGTCAACGGCAATGAAATTTTTACGCTTGCGCTCGTTTTACGCTTGCGCTCGTTTCTAACGAGCGCATTAATAGCAATACGACTTTGTCGTATTAGGTAAAAACCTAAGTCTTAAATCAAAATAATTTTAAAAATCTAAAAATGTTCCAATACCAGAACAATGGCATTATTACTTAATGCTTCCAGCTCAACCTTTTCAACATCCCAAAGTGCCAATCCGTCTCGGGCATGCATCAACCTGCCTTCAATTTCAAATGCACCATCAATAACCAAACAAAAGAATTTATGATCAGGATTATTTAAAATGTAAGTTGCTTCCACGCGACCATCAAAAATACCTGCACTTAATTTAAATGATAACTTAGGTGTAGAAACGATCTCAATGAGCTGATTCTTGTTTTGATCAAAATCGAATTTAAAAAGCATTTCGCTCGCCCTGAGTAAAAACAGATCTGTGGTCAATCACGCTTGCGCTCGTTTCACGCTTGCGCTCGTTTCTAACGAGCGCATTAATAGCAATACGACTTTGTCGTATTAGGTGAAAACCTAAGTCTTAAATCAAAATAATTTTAAAAATCTAAAAATGTTCCAATACCAGAACAATGGCATTATTGCTCAAGGCTTCCAGCTCAACCTTTTCAACATCCCAAAGTGCCAATCCGTCTCGGGCATGCATCAACCTGCCTTCAATTTCAAATGCACCATCAATAACCAAACAAAAGAATTTATGATCAGGATTATTTAAGGTGTAAGTTGCTTCCACGCGACCATCAAAAATACCTGCACTTAATTTAAATGATAACTTAGGTGTAGAAACGATCTCAATGAGCTGGTTCTTGTTTTGATCAAAATCGAACTTAAAAAGCATTTCGCTCGCCCTGAGTAAAAACAGATCTGTGGTCAAACCAATTTGAATATAATTAATCACATCATTAGGGTAGGGATTACTAATCTCCAAAACTTCACCTTTACCCAAATTAAGCACTTGTACTTGTCCGGTATCAACAGCGAATTCCTTTCCGCCCTGAACAATATCTAAACCACCGGTAATAGGGAAAAATATTTGGTAGGAATCTTCTTTCGATAGGAAAAAAATTAACTTTCCTGCGGCTATCGACTCATCATTACAAACAAATAATGTTCCCGATGGCTGCCGGTGTTCATCGTTATATTTTTCAAAGTTAAAGGTACTGTATCGCCTTAAAATATTGCTTTCTGTTAATCCCCGTTGATCGGCTAAAAAAATCTTTCCAGGTGTTGGACTCATCCTAACTTATTGTTTTAATTGAATGGATACTTACAAAGGGTTGAATCTGAAAGAGATTCGTAAATGTCTCTTCCGTTTCAGCTTCAGTAAACTGAGAAACCAGCAAATGATTATCTATACTCTCATGCCACACCAATGGTTTCGAAAAAAAATTGATGGCGACCTTATGTTTTTCAATGTCGGTAAAATCCGAATTAATGATTTCGAACTTAAAATTTTCGAAAGTAAGAAAACGCCTGCCCAGGTTGTCCAGAATATCGGGTATAATGCCATTAAGCTGCCGCAAATAACCTGTAATGGCAGCGCTCACCAAAAAATGAAGTTTATCTGCCCCCGGAACATGCATTAACAATTCTGCAAATGAGCTGTATTTTCCATCTTGATTGTAAAACTGAGATTGCATTTTAAACTCTAAAAAGCTATCTTCATGAACAAACTTATCCCAATGACTGGAATTAGAGTCATCAATGATTTTCCGATAACAAAGCGTAATTATTTTTTGGGACATGGTATAAAATTAAAAAAGACGCCAGGAATTCCTAACGTCTGTCAAAATAAAAAAAATAGGACAAATATTATGCTTTTACGTTTAGTTTAAATGTAAGATCAAAACCAGCAGCAGTTGTTCCGGTTACTTTAGCAATTTCTACACCGGCCTTATCATCACTAAAAACATTGTCTGCGTTATTGTACGTATAACCATTCATTCCCTTTGCATAACCATTAACCAGCGCAACAGCACTTCCCGCACCTTCCGGAAAAGCAATTTGTGTTACACTTAATGAGGTGCCGCTTGCACTGTAAACATGTACGTGGATATGTGTTGCACGCCCGCTGTACCAACCTGGAAAAATAGAAGTAAAGGTTACCAGGCCGTTTGCATCAGTTGTTTGGCGGCCACGTAAAAAGTGAACGGATTGATAGTTGGTTGACTGCATACCCGTGCCACCATATTCAGAATAATTGCCTTCGGCATCGCAATGCCAGATATCTACAATGGCACCTGCCAGAGCAGCGCAACTGTTATTGATATTTCCTATGGTAATTTTGGCTGTCATTTTATAACCACTTCTGCCATCGGTAATATCGCTACGTACATACGATGCCGGAACTTTTGTAGGAAATGGGCCTTCCGTTTCAGTAGGTGCAACGGTACAGGTTCCATTTGTTCCTGCTGATGTATTTGCCGTTCCTGAACCTGAGGTCGTATTACCTTCTGTAGTGCCGGCTTTTTTACAAGCTTCGATAATTACCGGAGTGGAGATTGCCCCAATCATTAAACTCCTGATGAAATTTTTTCTTTCCATGGTTATACTGTTTTGCTTCGTTAAAATAAAAGTAGCAAACCTATTGCTGGGTAACGGCGATGTGACGATGTACAGCGATTTTGTATCGTTAAATGTTAAAAATTGATTGCATTTACCGTACTGCTGGGCGCAAAAAGATATCGATTAATAGATTTAGGAATAGAGGTATGGTTTTTGAGCATGCGTAATTTCATATTGTAAAAGATTAAAACTAGCTTTGCGGCAAATTAATGAAACACCTCGTTACCATATCACTCGTATTTTTTAGCTTAACACATTTGGCGAAAGCCGAACGCGTTGAAGGGCTAAAACTGTTAAGTGAATATTGTAATGAGCATAAAATCAGCATTAATAATGTAGGGAAACCAACTGTTCAGCTTAATGATGAGCATAATCCTTATTTATTATCTTATACTGCGCTTGCTTTAAGCGGCACCCAGGCTCCCTCAAAAATTGTTAAGTATGTATGCGTTAATCAAATAATCTCTGATTTAACCATTCGGAAAAAACCAAAAAACAATAGCCCTTAGTTTTCTTTTTGGCAAATCTTATTTAAGATTTCAACCCTCAATACACTATAAACAGCCAAATTGACTTGAAATAAGCCAATGGATTGGTTGTTGTCATACACTTTTTTATTAATAACAAATACGATTTAAAATATAATGTTAGGATTTTTAGCGAAGATTTTCGGAAGTAAATCAGAGAGAGATATAAAGGCGATTCAGCCATTGGTTATTGCCATAAATGAACATTACAGTAAACTTTCAGCCTTAAGCAACGATGAGCTGCGTGGAAAAACAATTGAATTCAAAGAGCGCATTTCTGCATTTTTGACTGAAATTGATGGAAAAATTTCGGCTTTAAAAACCGAAGCAGAAAGTGAAGATTTAGACCTTCACCAAAAAACAGCTATTTATGATCAGGTAGATGCCTTAGGAAAGGATCGTGATACAGAATTGGAAAAAGTGCTTTTGGAAATTCTTCCTGAAGCATTTGCGGTAGTGAAAGAAACTTCCCGTCGTTTAAGTGAAAACGATTATTTGGAAGTTACTGCCACACAGTTTGACAGAGATTATGCAGCCCGCAAAAGCAATGTGAAAATTGTAGGCGATAAAGCACAATGGGCTAACCGTTGGGATGCTGCCGGTACAGAAGTGGTTTGGAACATGGTTCACTACGATGTGCAGTTAATTGGTGGTATCGTTTTACACAGTGGTAAAATTGCCGAAATGGCTACGGGTGAGGGTAAAACTTTAGTTTCTACATTGCCTGCTTATTTAAACGCACTTGCCGGACAAGGTGTTCACATCGTTACCGTGAATGATTACCTTGCCCGTCGTGATAGTGAGTGGAATGGTCCATTATTCGAATTCCATGGCATTAGTGTTGATTGTATTGATAAGCATGAGCCAAACTCCGAAGAAAGAAGAAAAGCTTATGCTGCGGATATCACTTATGGAACGAATAACGAATTTGGTTTCGACTACCTGCGTGACAATATGTCGCAAACGCCTGACCAGTTGGTGCAGCGTAAATTACACTTCGCAATGGTTGATGAGGTCGATTCAGTTTTAATTGATGATGCCCGTACACCATTAATTATTTCTGGTCCGATTCCACGTGGTGATGAGCATGAATTTTATGAGCTAAAACCACGCATCGAACGTTTGGTAAATGCACAAAAAGCTTATGTTTCTCAAGCTTTAAACGAAGCAAAAAAATTAATCAACGCTGGTAATACCGGTACAGAAGAAGGCGAAGGTGGTTTAGCATTATTACGTGCTTATCGTGGTTTGCCTAAAAACAAAGCTTTAATTAAATTCTTAAGTGAAAGTGGTGTTCGTGGTTTGCTGTTAAAAACAGAAAACTACTACATGGCTGATCAATCTAAGAATATGCCTAAAGTTGATTCTGAATTGTATTTCTACATCGACGAGAAAAATAATCAGGTAGAATTAACGGAAAAAGGTATTGAATTGATTACGCAATCTGGAGAAGACCCTAATTTCTTCGTATTGCCTGATGTAGGTACTGAAGTTGCTGATTTAGAAAAATCGGCATTGCCTTTAGAAGATAAAGTGGTGCAGAAAGACGCTTTGATGCGTGATTATTCTGTAAAAGCAGAACGTATTCACTCTGTTAACCAGTTGTTAAAAGCTTATACCTTGTTCGAAATTGATGTAGAGTACATCATCGACGAAGGAAAGATTAAAATTGTTGATGAGCAAACAGGTCGTATTATGGATGGTCGTCGTTATTCTGACGGGCTACACCAGGCGATTGAGGCAAAAGAAAACGTAAAAGTTGAAGATGCCACGCAAACTTATGCAACGGTAACTTTGCAAAACTATTTCCGTATGTACCACAAACTTTGCGGTATGACTGGTACGGCAACTACAGAAGCAGGTGAATTCTGGTCGATTTATAAATTAGATGTAGTTGAAATTCCAACCAACAGAAATATATCAAGGGCTGATCAGCAAGATTATGTTTACCGTACAGTACGTGAAAAATATAATGCTGTAGCTGATGAAATCGTAAAATTAACCGAAGCAGGTCGTCCGGTATTGGTGGGTACCACTTCTGTTGAGATTTCGGAATTGTTAAGCCGTATGCTTAAACTTCGTGGAATTAAACACAACGTGTTAAACGCTAAAATGCACCAGAAAGAGGCCGATATCGTTGCTGAAGCTGGTCAGGCAGGTACGGTAACCATTGCTACCAACATGGCTGGTCGTGGTACGGATATTAAGTTAGGTGCGGGTGTTAAAGATGCAGGCGGTTTAGCCATTGTTGGTACGGAACGCCATGAATCTCGTCGTGTAGATAGACAGTTACGTGGTCGTGCTGGTCGTCAGGGAGATCCGGGTTCATCTCAGTTCTTCGTTTCACTAGAAGATAACTTAATGCGTTTATTTGGTTCTGAAAGAATTTCAAGCATCATGGTGCGTATGGGAATCGAAGATGGTGAAGTTATTCAACATTCAATGATTACCAAATCTATAGAACGTGCTCAGAAAAAAGTAGAAGAAAACAACTTTGGTATTCGTAAACGTTTGTTGGAATACGATGATGTAATGAACTCACAACGTACGGTAATTTATGCTAAACGTAAAAATGCCCTGTTTGGCGAACGTTTGGATGTAGACATGAATAACATGGTTTACGATGTTGCTGAAGATATTGTAAGTGAGTACAAACAAGAAGCAAATTATGATGGATTCAAATTAGAAGTAATTAAAAACTTCTCTTTGGATACTGCAATTAGTGAAAAGGATTTTGCTTCTACGAATGCAGCACAGTTAACTGAAAGATTATTTGAAGAAGCTGAGGCTTTTTATGCCCGTAAATCGGATGCGATTATCCAACAGTCGTTACCTGTTTTAACTCAAGTTTACGAAGAGCGTGGTCAGCATATCGAACAAATTGTAGTTCCGTTTACCGATGGTATTCGCGGTATTCAGGTGGCTGTTGATTTGAAAAAAGCGATTGAAAATAAAGGAAAAGAGGTGGTTCGCTCATTCGAAAAAACAATCGTTTTAGCCTTAATTGATGATAGCTGGAAAGAGCATTTACGTGAAATGGATGATTTAAAACAATCTGTTCAAAATGCAGTTTACGAGCAAAAAGATCCATTGGTAATTTATAAAATGGAAGCTTTTAACTTATTTAAAAACATGCTTAATGCGGTAAATAAAGAGGTAGTAAGTTTCTTGTATAAAGGTGGTATTCCGGTTCAGCAAGAAGCTGAAGAGGTTAGGGAAGCACCAGCTCCGGTAAAACAACCAAAATTGCAAACCACTAAACAGGAGTTTGGTGCAGAGCAACCAGGTGTTGAGTTTGGAGATACCCGTGAAGCAGTACCACAACAACCCATTCGCAAAGAAGCAGCTATTGGCCGTAATGAGCCATGCCCATGCGGAAGCGGCAAAAAGTACAAAAACTGCCACGGTGCAAATTTGTAAGAACAAGCTAAGTTGATTAAGCCAGGTATTTCCATCATCGTCACCCTGCATTTATTTCAGGGTCGTAATTAGAAAGATGCTGAAATAAATTCAGCATGACGGTATGCTGGCTCAACCTAATGGCCAAACTACCATTTGCACAACCCATAAAGAATGCCGATTTTTGCAAAGAATTCGGCATTCTTCTTTTTAAACAATTTGAGAATGCTCTTGGTTACTTACAAATGAAAATAACAATAACTTTTATATTTAGCTTTTTACTATTTACGGCATCTTTTGCACAAAGAGGAGAAGTAACGGTTATAAAAGATCCGTTAATTGATAGTTTAATTGCTAAACGTTCTGCTGTTTACAAAGCTCCTGGCGAAGTAAAAATCGGCAAACCCATTGTATCTGCTTATGGTTACAGGGTTCAGGTTTTTTACGGTTCCGATCGGCGGGAGGTATTTAACCAGCAAGCCCGTTTTAAAAGTCTTTATCCGAAATATAACACCTACCTGGTTTATAAGGAACCGAATTATTACATCCGCGTAGGCGATTTCAGAACCCGCCTGGAGGCGCAGCGTTTAATGAGTGAAATCCGTCCGGCCTTTCCAACATTATTCATTTTTAGGGAAAAAATTAATGCCCCACAATTAGATACGACCACTACTGATGATCAAAGATAAAATTCAAGAACTGGCTGCTACTATTTTCAACGATGTAGTAGGCTACCGTCAACATATTCATGCAAATCCTGAATTATCCTTCAAAGAATTTGAAACCTCAAAATTTGTAAAAGAAAAACTAACAGGTTGGGGGATTGAATTTACCGACTGTGCAAACACTGGCGTCGTTGGTTTGATTAAAGGAAATTTACCATCTGATAAGGTGATCGCTTTGCGGGCTGATATGGATGCCTTGCCCATTTTAGAAGATAGCAACAAGCCTTATGCCTCACAAAATCCAGGGGTAATGCATGCCTGCGGCCATGATGTTCATACCTCTTCTCTGTTAGGGACAGCCTACATTATCAATCAGTTAAAAAATGAATTTGGCGGCACTGTTAAATTAATTTTTCAACCCGCCGAAGAGTTACTTCCAGGTGGAGCGAGCATTATGATTAAAGAAGGCGTGCTCGAAAATCCAAAACCAAATTATATTGTTGGTCAGCATGTGATGCCCTTAATCGAATCCGGTAAAGTAGGTTTTCGTTCTGGCATTTATATGGCTTCAACCGATGAATTGTATGTTACGGTTACCGGAAAAGGTGGTCATGGCGCACAACCTCATCAAAATATCGATCCGGTTTTAATCGCTTCGCATATTATTATTGCCTTGCAACAAATCGTTTCCCGTAATGCCGATCCTCGTTTGCCATCGGTGCTATCCTTCGGAAAAGTGACGGCAAATGGTGCTACAAACATTATTCCTAACGAAGTTAAAATTGAAGGTACCTTTAGAACTTTAGATGAAGACTGGCGAGCAGAAGCGCACAAGCGCATGAAAAAAATGGCCGAAGGTATTGCAGAAGCAATGGGTGGAAGCTGCGACTTTGATATCCACAAAGGTTATCCGTTTCTGATCAACGAGGAAAAACTAACAGCCAATGCCAGATCATTTGCGGAGGAATTTTTAGGTAAGGAAAATGTAGTTGATCTGGATATCTGGATGGCTGCTGAAGACTTTTCTTTTTACTCGCAGGTAACAGATGCTTGTTTTTATCGTTTAGGTACTGGGAATGCAGCAAAGGATACGCGGTATTCTGTGCATACGCCAAAATTCGATATTGATGAAGATGCACTAAAAATTTCTACCGGTTTAATGGCTTACATTGCCTTAAAGCAACTCGGAAACTAAAGAAAGAGGGAAGATGTAGAATAGAAGATGGAATTGAGTTTCAGAATTAAAGCGTACATTATCATCAAACATTTTCCATTATCCATCTACCATTATTCAATACACCATTTTTACATGAAAAAAATACTTTTGCTATTAATATCATCTGCTTTCATCTTTAGTGGCTTTGCGCAGGAAATTCCACGTTTCAATCCCGATACCATCAAAACGATTACTTTGGATTCTGTTGTAAACATTAAAGCAGAGCGTTTAAACATTGAAACATTCATTAATAAGGTGGTGAATGATACCTCATTTTATGAGTCTTTCAGAGATATGAAGCGTTACAGTTTTATCGCTGAAAACCGAATTTTCAGCTACGATAAAAAAAACAAGGTTGATGGCAAAATATACCGCAAAATCAAACACAACAATGCGGGCAAATATAAAATGGAGTACCTGGTAAAGGAAGAAAGTGGCAACCTTTACAAAAAGAACGGCAAATATCAGTTGTATACCATCGAAATGTTTGATTATATTTTCATGAATGCTTACAACACGGATTTTGTTCCGAACGCTCCTGCAGGTGATGGCAAAGGCGGTACCAATGAGGGCTATAAAAGTAAACTTAAAACCTTGATATTCAATCCGGGTAGACCGGTAAAAGTTCCTTTTATTGGTAGTAAAACTGAAATATTTTCGGCTAATATGCGCCAGTATTACGATTACGCCTTTACCAGCGGCACTTATCTGGATTCCATTCCTGTCTATCGCTTTAAAGTTTCTGTAAAGCCAGATTTATCCAGCTGGACAAAAGATGGTATCATGATTAAAGAATTGGTTACCATTTTCGATAAAAGAAATTTTAACATTCTGGGTCGCTACGTAGATATGAAATACGGAAATATGCTTTTCGATTTCGATGTAAAAATGAACATTGAGATGGGTTATTTTGGTGAAGATAAATTGCCTACCAAGATCACCTATCAAGGCAATTGGGATTATCCTTTTAAAAAAGAAGAACGGGCCAGCTTTTTGATCGTTCACAAAGATTACAAGTTGGAAAAGGGTAAATAAGTTTAAAAACGCTTTTGAAAGATTTATTATCTTTAAACGATTATTTAAAGCAAACCCAATGCGATCTATTCCCACTTACCTGTTTAGGCTAACCGCCTGTGCCTTAATTTTCTGTAGCATACACCTCAAAGCACAGGTACTAACTACCAAACAAATTGATAGTGTTGCCGAGAAAACTTTAGCAGCTTTTGATGTTCCCGGCCTTGCTGTTGCTGTAGTAAAAGATGGCAAGGTGATCCATGCAAAAGGTTATGGTGTTCGCTCCCTGAAAAATAATTTTAAGGTTGATGAACATACACTTTTTGGTATTGCATCAAATACAAAAGCGTTTACCGCTGCAGCTTTAGGTATGTTAGTTGACGAAAAGAAAATTACGTGGGACGCTAAGGTTACAGACATTATACCTGAATTTAAATTATATGATGCCTACGTAACTTCGCAATTCACCATTAGCGATTTATTGTCGCACAGAAGCGGATTGGGCCTTGGTGCCGGCGATTTAATGATCTGGCCAGATTCTTCAACGGTTACTAAAAAACAAATTATTCACAACCTAAGGTATCTTAAGCCTGTTTCTAGTTTTCGTACCCAGTGGGATTATGACAACTTGCTTTATATTGTTGCCGGCGAAGTAATTGAAAGAGTTTCTGGGCTTAAATATGAGGATTTCATCGAAACCCGAATGATGCAGCCTTTAGGGATGACCAAAAGTGCTTTATCATTCAATCGTTTAAAAGATAAAACCAATATTATTGATGCCCATGCTCCTGTAAATGGAAAAATAACTGTGATTCCAAAAGACTTTACAGAAAACAGTAACGCTGCAGGCGGTATGAATGCCAGCGTGAGTGAGTTAAGTAAATGGGCGCTGGTACAACTCAATGGAGGAAAGTACGGCGAAAAACTCGAGAAAACGTTGTTTAGCAAAGCGGCTCAAAATCAGATGTGGACGTTACACAGTATCATTCCTGCTGGAAAAGGAGCTTACAACAGGCATTTTTTTGGATACGGCTTGGGCTGGTTCTTAAGTGATGAAAAAGGTTATATGGTTGCTGAACATACCGGCGGCCTTGCCGGAATGGTGAGTGAAGTAACGCTGATTCCGGATTTAAAATTGGGCATTATTGTATTAACCAATCAGCAAGCTGGCGGTGCTTTTACTGCAATCACCGAATCTATCAAGGATGGTTATTTCGGTATCACCGGAAAAAACCGGATTAAGGCTGCATCTGATAGTGAAAAGCAAGAAAAAGCTAACGGTAAAAAAGTAACCGACAAAGTTTGGGCAGATATAGCTAGTACCCAAAAAAACGCTAACAATAAGCCCGCTGTTAAAAATTATCTGGGTACCTATCAGGATGAATGGTTCGGAATGGTTACCATAAGTGAATTGAATGGCAAAATGCATTTCGAGGCAAAAAACTCTCCTAAATTAAGGGGCGATATGGTGTATTACAAAGGCAATACTTTTATTGTGAAATGGTACGACAGAAGTATGGATGCGGATGCCTTTGTTAATTTTTCGCTAGATTTTGAAGGGAAACCTACAGCCATCAAAATGGAAGCCATTTCTCCTCTAACCGATTTTAGTTTCGATTTTCAAGACCTCGACCTTAAAAAGGTTGATTAAATAGCTAACCAAATCCATATGAAAACATTAATTAGAACAAGTATTTTACTGAGCTTTTGCTTCATTGCATTCACTTCGATGACATTAAAACCAAAACGAATCATATTTTTCGGCGATTCCATTACACAACAAGGCGTTTCGAAGAACGGTTATGTTACTTTGATTAAAAAGTCGCTTGATTCTGCCAAATATGAAGTTTTAGGTGCCGGAATTGGCGGCAACAAAGTTTACGATTTATACCTGCGTTTAGAAGATGATGTGTTAAATAAAAAGCCTGATTTAGTGGTGATTTATGTAGGTATTAATGATGTGTGGCATAAACAATCTTCTCATACCGGAACAGATTATGATAAATACCTGAAGTTTTATCAGGCACTGATTAATAAAATTCAGGGGGTTGGAAGTAAAGTGATTTTAGTTACGCCATCTGTAGTAGGAGAAAAAAAGGACGGTACGAATGAATTAGATGCCGACCTAAATAAATATGCTGCAGGCATCAGAGAACTGGCAAAGAAGAATAATCTTCCGCTGTGCGACTTGCGAAAAATATTTGCCGAATATGAGGCCAGAAATAATCCGGAAGATAAAGAAAAAGGCATTTTAACCACCGACCGTGTTCACTTAAACGAAACAGGAAACAAACTGGTGGCTGAGCAATTGTTGCCATTGGTAAAATGAGGTTAAAAGTTATAGGTTATAAGTTGTAAGTCTGGACGCTTATAGTTTATAAAATTCACATGTAACTTATAACATTCAACTTGTAACTCAAAAAATGATAAACCGCGAAACGATAGATAAGATAATGGATACCGCCCGGATTGAGGAGGTAGTAGGGGATTTTGTGCACTTAAAAAAACGCGGAACCAGTTTAATTGGCAACTGTCCTTTTCATGGCGAAAAAACACCATCTTTCCACGTATCGGTAACCAAGGGAATTTACAAATGCTTTGGTTGTGGTAAGGGTGGCGATTCAGTACGTTTTATTATGGATCACGAAAAGTATTCGTATCCTGAAGCACTTAAATTTTTAGCCAATAAATATAATATCGAGGTTGAAGAAACTGAACTCACACCACAAGATGCCGAAGCCCAAAGTGCCAAGGAGAGTCTGTACATTGTTTCTCAATTTGCAGCAACATTTTTTGTAAAACAACTTTGGGAAACCGACGAAGGCAAAAGTATTGGCCTAAGTTATTTTAAAGAGCGTGGTTTTAGAGAAGATATCCTTAAAAAATTCGAGGTTGGTTACTCTCCTGATGTTTGGGATGCGCTAACGCAGAGTGCGACCAATGCAGGGCACAAACTTGAATTTTTGGAGTCAACAGGTTTATCTATCAAAAATGATAACGGGAAAATTTACGATCGCTTTCGTGGTCGCGTGATGTTTCCCATTCATGGCTTTACGGGGCGGGTGATTGGTTTTGGCGGACGAACGTTAAAAACAGATAAAAATGTTCCAAAATATGTAAACTCACCAGAAAGTGAAATTTATCATAAATCGAATGTGCTTTATGGCTTGTTTCATGCAAAGAAAGCCATCCGAGATTTAGATAACTGTTACCTCGCAGAAGGTTACGCGGATGTGCTTTCCGTACATCAGGCGGGCATTGAAAATGTAGTGGCTTCTTCCGGAACTTCATTAACTGTAGAGCAGATTAAGCTTATTGGTCGTTTTACGCAAAACATCACCATTCTATTTGATGGCGATGCTGCGGGTATAAAAGCCTCGTTGCGTGGTTTGGATATGATTTTGGAAGAAGGGCTGAATGTGAAAATCGTTTCCTTTCCTGATGGGCATGACCCTGATTCGTACATGCATCACGTAGGTGCAGGTGCTTTCAAAACCTATTTAGAAAATAACCGCAAAGATTTTATACTTTACAAAGCCAACGTTTTATTAAAAGATGCTGGCGATGATCCAATCAAACGGGCAGGCATCATTCGGGATATTGTAGAGAGTATTGCCAAAATTCCTGATCCAATTAAAGCTTCGGTATTCGTTCGTGAATCGAGTAGTTTGTTGGAAATTGAAGAAAAGATCTTAATGAGCGAACTGAATAAAATGCGCTCCGGTAAGGTAAAGAAAAACTTCGAAAGCAATCAAAGAACACAAAGCAATTTCTCAAACAATCAGGCCACTTCCTATTCTTCGGGTTCGCCAGAACCACTTGGGCCGCCAGATGATTTGTGGGATGACAATGCCGGGCCTGGCCATGTACATACCCCTGCCGAAACAGATGAAAATCAAGAGAAGGAAATTGTGCGTTTATTGTTGGCTTATGGCCATGAATTTGTCAACTGGGATAAAATTGATGACATGTACATTGGCTCTTTCATTATGCAAAACCTGGCCGATGTGGAATTTGAAAACATCCTCTGTAAAAAGATTATCGATCACTATAAAACGGAAATTGGTAACGGCCGCTTGCCTACTGCAAACCATTTCATCAAACACGAGGATAGAGATATTGCTGATTTAGCCATTACCCTTTCTACATCAGAATATGCGTTAAGTGAAAATTGGTTGAACAAACATCTGATTTATGTGAAGGATGAAAGTATGAACCTTAAAGCGACAATTTTGGGTGGGATTTTTCATCTGAAAAAGCGTAAAGTAGATAAGATTCTGACCAATTTGCTGAAGGAGATCAAAGAAGAAAAAGACACTGATAACCAGATGATTTTAATGCAACGTTATGGAGTGATCAAAGGAGTAGAGCGGGAGATCTCTAAATTTTTGGGGTCGGTGATTGTGAAATAACTTGGAAAAGGGAATTAGGGAATTGAAAATAGACATTCAAACTGCCAATTACCCACTGAAAAATGAAAACTTTCAACTGAAAACTATAAAACATGGCCAGTCATAACGACTTAGGTAAAGCAGGTGAAGATATTGCCAAACAATATCTGGAAGCCAGTGGTTATGAAGTGCTGGATGAAAACTGGACGTTTGGTAAAGCTGAGGTTGATTTAATTGTTTACAAAAATGGAATTATGGTTTTTGTGGAAGTGAAAACCCGAACATCAGTTGCTTTTGGTCAGCCGGAAGAATTTGTGCACAAAGCCAAACAGAAACAGATGGAATTGGCCTCAGCGGAATATATTGCGCTGATGAATCATCAGAATGATATTCGTTTTGACATAATTGCCATTACCTTTACAAAAAATAAAAATTATAACTTAAATCATATTGAAGATGCTTTTTGGCCTGAAGATTAATCAAATCAAAAAACTAATATTTGTTGGAATTATTGTTGCTTTTGTAAGCGCATGTAAGGATGATAAACCAAATGTTTACCGAAACTTCTTGTCGCCGATGATTGGATTAAATGTTCCGGTAGGGAATGAGTTTGAAACAAAAATTCAATTTGGTAAAGAGAAAAAGGTAGATTCAGTTGTCTATTTAATTGATAGCACAAAGGTTGCTGCAAAAACCGATACTTCGGCAGTTAAACTAAAAACAGAAGGCCTTAAGTTGGGAAGCCACATTATAACGGCGAAAATTTATGAGGGCACAGATGCCGAAGATTTAACAACCAACATTAATGTTTTAGCGGCTCAGGCTCCGGTTGAATACACCTACAAAGTCATCAAGACTTTACCTCATGATACCTCTTCGTATGTAGAAGGTTTGGAATATCATGATGGATTTTTCTATGAAAGTGCAGGAGATTATGGACATTCTAGTTTACGTAAAGTAGAGCCATCAACAGGTAAAATAGTACAATCTACACCTGTTGATAAGCAATATTTTGCAGAAGGCATAACCGTAATTGGTGATAAAATTATTCAGCTTACTTACCGTGAAAAAGTAGGCTTTGTTTATGATAAAGCAACGTTAAAAAAGCTTTCTGAGTTTTCTTATACCACCGGAAGAGAAGGATGGGGTTTAGCCTTTGATGGTGAGAAAATTTTAAATACGGATGGTTCAAATACCATATTTTTTCTGGATAAAGATAAATACAACCGGATCGGTTCAATTGATGTTTATGATAACAAGGGGCCGATTCAAAATTTAAATGAACTGGAAGTGATTGACGGGAAAATTTATGCAAACGTTTATACCACCAATGAGATTTTAATCATCAATCCTGAAAACGGTGCTGTAGAAGGTAGAATAAATCTGGCTGGCATATTTCCTTCAGATTACTTTAAAACTGAAGATCAAAAAGCAAATAATGTGTTAAATGGAATTGCTTATGATAAAGCAACCAGGCGACTTTTTGTTACGGGGAAAAAATGGCCATACATCTACCAGATACAGATTAGTAAGAAATAGCAAATTCATTAATTGTCATGCTGTGCTTGTCGATAGAGATTATTAATCGTTTCGACAAGCTCAGCGTGACAAATGTGGAGATGTATCTAATTCCCCGTTATTTCGACTATAGTCTACAAAGCTTAAAGAAATTACTCATCCTTTTTCTTCGGCTCCTCTAAAACCCCGTTAAATGTAATGGGCTGTTTATTATTTCCACTTGCAACCAATGTGGCATAGCCGTTTTTTGATACACTTAAAGTAAAACGGTAGTTTTCCCTTTTAACATCTTTGGTGTTGATCTGTACCGTATAGTTGCCTTTTTTACTGGTGGTTTGATTGTAGGTAAAATCCTTAGACGTAAATTTTATGCCGCCTTCGTTAGGATTGTAAGGCGCAGTAAAAGCCCTGCCATAAAAAGGCAAGTAAGCAACTACGCTATCTTTGGTAACTCTAAAATCATAATTGGAACCAGTGAGATTTATTGATCCTCCACCGCCAATATTTCCGGGCATCCTTTCCAAAACCCGCGAAACATCCAGATTCGCCATTGGAATAGCCGTGTTCGCAATGAAGATATAATTTTTTTCTTTGATGATTTTATCGGTTACTTCCTTATTTGTTTGGGCAAACAATGGCACTGACAATGCCATCAAAACCATGCTCAATAATACTTTCAATTGTTTCATAATGCGTGTGTTTTATTGTATAACAATTTAAAGATGTGCAAGTTTCATTGATTCCATAAACAAAATACTAATAAATGCTGAACAGTTCAATAGAAAAGGCGCAACATGATGTTGCGCCTCAAAAAATATAGTTTTAATTACTCCTCATGCTAAGCCTCCATGTATAATAGGTTAATCAAAATTGATTAGATAATATTTCAATCCTACTATATGCCCGGAAATATACAACCTAGGTTATTCATGAGCTTCGTTTTAAAAATTGCCTAACCATCTTGATCTACTTCTACAAAAAACACGGTTTTGAAGAATTCACCACTTTGAATTTTATAGGTGATGATGGTTTTATCTTTTCTTTATTAGGTTGTAACAATTGCGAAGATTATCTCCAGGCTTTATACTGGTTAATCAATCCGTTGGTTGAGCCATCATGACTCTCCACTTTTTGATCGCCTTCCAATTCAGGAAGAATTTTTTTCGCCAGTTGTTTACCCAATTCAACGCCCCACTGATCGAAACTGAATATATTCCAGATCACGCCCTGAACAAATATTTTATGTTCATACATGGCAACCAAGCTGCCTAGTGTGTAAGGTGTAACTTTTTTCAATAGGATAGAATTGGTTGGTCTGTTTCCTTCAAAAACTTTAAATGGCGCAATTTTAGCAATTTCCTCTGCCGATTTGCCATCTTTTTTCAGTTCTTCAGTTACCTCTTCTTCCGTTTTGCCATTCATTAAGGCTTCGGTTTGAGCAAAGAAGTTAGATAATAAAATTGGATGATGATCGCCTAATGGATTTAAACTTTGTGCCGGTGCAATAAAATCTGCAGGAATAATCCTCGTCCCCTGATGAATCAGTTGGTAAAAAGCATGCTGACCATTAGTACCTGGCTCGCCCCAGATAATCGGTCCTGTTTCATAGTCTACTTCATTACCGTTTCTATCCACATGTTTACCGTTACTTTCCATATCACCTTGTTGAAAATATGCCGCAAAGCGATGCAGGTATTGATCGTAAGGTAAAATGACTTGTGTTTCAGCATTGTAGAAATTGATATACCAGACACCCAGCAAACCTAAAATAACAGGGATGTTGCTTTCAAATTCTGCTGTGGCAAAATGATTATCGGTAGCATGTGCACCCGCCAAAAGTTCTTTAAAGTTATCGAAACCAATGCTTAATGAAATTGATAAGCCGATTGCACTCCACAAAGAGTAGCGACCGCCAACCCAATCCCAGAACTCAAACATGTTTTCAGTATCAATTCCGAAAGCCGAAACATCTTTTGCATTCGTAGATAAAGCAGCAAAATGTTTTGCAATATCGTCCTCTTTACCACCTTTTTCTAAAAACCATGAACGGGCAGAATGTGCATTCGTCATGGTTTCTTGCGTGGTAAATGTTTTCGAAGCCACTAAAAATAAAGTAGTTTCCGCATTTAAGCCTGATAAAGTTTCAGCAATGTGTGTACCGTCAATATTGGAAACGAAATGAATATTTAGGTGGTTTTTATAATGTTTCAATGCCTCGGTTACCATTACCGGACCTAAATCAGACCCGCCAATACCAATATTTACCACATCAGTGATTGCTTTGCCCGTGTAACCTTTCCAATCGCCGTTGATGATGCTGTTGCTAAACTTTTCCATTTTGGCTAAAACAGCATTAACCTCAGGCATCACATCTTTTCCATCAACTAAAACAGGTGTGTTGCTCAAATTACGTAATGCAATATGAAGTACCGAGCGATCTTCAGTTTCATTGATTTTATCACCTGCATACATCGATTTTATCGCTTCATCCAGTTTACATTCACGAGCCAGTTGCATTAAAAGCGCCAATGTTTCATCACTTATTCTGTTCTTGCTGTAATCAAGCAAAATGTCTTCAAAAAAAACAGAAAACTTATTGAAACGATCTGCATCTTCAGCAAAAAGATCTTTAATGCTTTTCTGATTAATATCAATAAAATGATCGGCTAAATATTTATAGGCCGCTGTTTCAGTAAAATTTATTTTTGGTAACATATTCTTTGTTTTTTGTAAAAGTAATAAAGCAAACTTTTAAAACTGTCTTTTTAATGTTCAAAATCATTAAGAATTTTTATTGTTGATTTTAGAGTGTAACTTTGAGGCAAGTCCCTATTGATATTGAGCATTCAACATTATTTAATCAGAAACAATTATGTTAGAAAATTTAAATCAATTGGTGCGTGAAAACGTACAGGAGGCCGTTGTAAATAACAGCGAAGTTCCGAACGAACAAAATTAAGAAGTTATTCAAGCTGCCTCAGGCTCTATTTTCGATAGCTTAAAAGATCAGCTTGCATCAGGAAATGTTGGTGGTTTAGCCGAAATTTTCAATTCAGGCAATGCCGAAGGTTCGGCCGTAACACAACAGGCTGCAGGTAATTTTACGGATAAGTTAGCAGGCTTAGGCATTAACGCAGAAACCGCTAAAAAGTTAGCTGCCACTGTAATTCCTGTAATTATTGGTAAGCTCACGCAAAAAACAGCTGATCCAAACGACAGTTCTTTTAATATCAAAGATGTTTTGGGGAGTTTAGCTGGCGGAAGCGATGGCAAATTCGATGTGAGTGATGTCATTGGTATGTTCAATGGCGGTGGTCAGCAATCTAATCAAGCAGGTGCAGCTCAAGGGGAAGGAGGAATCCTTGATAAACTCAAAGGAATGTTTAACTAGTTAACGATTATATTTATACTTTAAGCCATCCCAACGGATGGCTTTTTTTATTAGTTTTGAGTCAACTGATTCACGTATCTCATGATTAAAAAAATCTTTTTTGTTTTTGCTTTAGCACTCATGTCGCAGCTTATTGTTGCTTGTGTAGATTGTAAATGTTTACCGATTAAAACCGTTTATTACACCAATAAAGCCCTATTGCTTAGAAACATGGATTTTTCTTTGGCAGAGCCTAAAATTTCTAATGCTGCAATAATTTCGGGTGCTAATTATGGCATTCAAATCCAATTGCAAACTGAAATCATCGTTTTAAATAAAAAACAGATCAGATTTGGTTTGATGCAAACTGCATATGCTTGCAGTTGCCCTGAAGATGATTTTATTGCCAAAGATAATATTGCATCCTTAAAAATATTTTCCAATAATGATTTTGATGCCGCTCATCCAAAAAACACTGACCTGAGTTTATATTTCAAAGCCAAGAGAAATAATGCTATGGTTACCATAGCCGATTATATCGCTGCTATCAAGGATCAATTCGATGTTTATCCAAATAATTTTTACGAAGGCGTTTTTTTACAAACGATGCCAACCTTAAATAAAAAGCACAGATTTAAGATCGTTATTGCCTTAACCGATGGCAGGGTTTTGGAAGCCGAAACAACGGAAGTAGAGTTAACTTAAATATTACTCACTTAAGGAACCATCAGGCCGTGTAATTTATTGCACGGCTTTTTTATTTAAGGAGAACCTGAAAATTGTTAGATTAGTACATCCGTAAACCTAGACAGGAATCATGAAAAAATTTTACCTCGCTGTATTTTCTTTATTATCAATTAACGCCTTTGCACAAAAGTCTGATTTACGATCAGCGGTTACAAAAAAAGCTGATGCAATAGAAAAAAAAGTAATCGAATGGAGAAGAGATTTTCATGAACATCCTGAACTTGGAAATACCGAGGTAAGAACAGCGGGCATTATTGCCAAACATTTAGAATCATTGGGGATTAAAGTAACTACTGGCGTGGCAAAAACAGGCATAGTTGGCGTTTTGAAAGGCGGCAAACCTGGTCCGGTTGTAGCATTAAGAGCCGATATGGATGGTTTGCCTGTAGTTGAGCGTGTAAATATTCCTTTTGCTTCAAAAGTTAAAACGCAATATAACGGACAAGAAGTTGGTGTGATGCATGCTTGCGGGCATGATAGCCACATGGCTATTTTAATGGGCGTTGCAGAAGTGCTGGCTTCCATGCAAAAGGATATTCCCGGAACAGTGAAGTTTATTTTCCAACCTGCAGAAGAAGGTGTTCCGGCAGGAGAAGAGGGTGGAGCGGCATTAATGATTAAAGAAGGCGTTTTGGAAAACCCGAAGGTGGAAGCCATATTTGGTTTACACATTAATGCGCAAACGGAAGTTGGAAATGTGACTTATCGCCCGGGCGGAACCATGGCTGCGGTTAACGATATGAAAATTACCGTTACCGGCAGGCAAGCGCATGGCGCCTATCCGTGGAGCAGTATTGATCCGGTGGTGATTTCTGCCCAGATCATCAATAACCTTCAAACCATTGTCAGCCGGAATCTAAACGTAACCGAAAACCCAGGTGTGGTAACCATTGGCGCCATAAATGGCGGTGTCCGTTCGAATATCATCCCTGAAAAGGTGGAAATGCTGGGTACTGTCCGCAATTTCAGCAAAGAGGATGAAGCCATGTTTATCGAACGCATTAAAACCATCGCTATTAAAACTGCTGAAGCTGGTGGAGGTACTGCAGAAGTTAAAATCCCTTACAGCAATCATTATCCAGTAACTTTCAACGATATCGCTTTAACAGAGAAGATGCTACCAAGTATGCGGGCAACAGCCGGTGCAGATCACGTGATGCTGAAACCTCCTGTAACAGGTGCTGAAGATTTTTCATTCTTCCAGGAAAAAGTGCCCGGCTTATTTGTTTTTTTAGGTGGAATGCCAAAAGGAAAGGATCCTTTGAAAACCGCTTCGCACCACACTCCAGATTTTTATCTGGATGAAAGTGGCTTTACATTAGGGGTAAAATTGCTTTCAAACCTGACTTTGGATTATATGAGCATGAAGAAATAATTCCTTAATATCACGCTTCTGATATTAAATGAAGCGCCTGTGCCGGTTGATCAACCCAATTTTATATATTTGCCACTATGACCAAAGAACAAATTCAGGATTTAAGGGATAGAGTAACGTCCCTGAGGAGGCATCTTTGACGTCGATGAGCTACTATACGCCATCCGTGAAGAAGAAAAATTAACGATGGCGCCCGATTTCTGGGACGATCCAAAAAAAGCAGAGAAAATTCTCGCCGAAATCAGTTCAAAGAAAAAATGGACAGATGGTTTCAACCAAACCAATAATGCGGTGGAAGATGCTGCAGTCATGTTTGAGTTTTTTCAATCTGGTGATGCATCAGAAGCTGAACTCCAGGAGCAGTTTGAGCTGAGCAAAACTTCGGTTGAAGAGCTGGAACTGAAAAATATGCTTCGCAATAAGGAAGATCAGCTTTCGGCAGTGGTACAAATTACCGCTGGTGCAGGTGGTACGGAAAGTTGCGATTGGGCTTACATGCTCATGCGTATGTACATGATGTGGGGCGATAAAAATGGCTACAAAATTACCGAACAGGATAGTCAGGAAGGGGAGATTGCCGGCATTAAATCGGTAACGCTTCAGTTCGATGGCGATTTTTCGTATGGTTATTTGAAAGGCGAAAATGGCGTTCATCGTTTGGTGCGTATTTCACCGTTCGATTCCAATGCCCGTCGGCATACTTCTTTCGCATCTGTTTATGTCTATCCTTTGGTAGATGATACCATTCAGATTGACATTAACCCGGCAGATATTGAATTTGAAACTTTTAGGGCTGGTGGTGCTGGCGGACAAAATGTAAACAAAGTAGAAACAGCCGTTCGTTTATACCACAAGCCATCAGGCATTATCATCAAAAATCAGGAGTCGAGATCGCAACTTCAGAATAAAGAAAATGCCATTCGTTTGCTAAAATCTCAGTTATATGAAATTGAAGAACGTAAACGCAATGAGGCGATTGCTGCGGTAGAGGGTTCGAAGAAGAAAATTGAATGGGGATCGCAAATTAGAAGTTATGTTTTAGATGATCGAAGGGTAAAAGACCATCGGACCAATTACCAAACTTCAAACCCTGATGCAGTTTTAAACGGCGATATTAATGACTTTTTGAAAGCATATTTAATGGAATTTTAAAATCAAACGGTTAGCTGGCTAAATTTTAGTTTTTGTATATTTGATTTGATGATAGTTTTATAAGATCGATATTATGAATACATTAACGATAGAGTTAACAAACGAAAAAGCCTATAAAATATTGAAGGAGCTTGAGGAGTTAAAACTCATAAAGGTTATTAAGAATTCGGTAAAAGCCTCAACACTTCGTAATCAAATCAAAAGTCCTATGAGTTCAGATACTATTGATGTTCAATTGAATGATTTACGTAGTGAATGGCAGAGAGATATTTAGTTGATACGTCAGCGGCTATAAAATATCTGAATGGAACATTTCCGCAGATAGGTTTGGAGTACATGGATAATATTCTAGATGCAGAATCTATCATATCTTTTATCTCTGAAATTGAATTGCAAGTATGGAACCCGTTAAATCCAGAAGACATTACTATCTAACAAAAATTTGTATCAGTTTCATTGGTGCTTGGCTTAGAACATGATGTTATTGCCGAAACCATAAGAATTAGAAAAACTTATAACCTTAAATTACCTGATGCATTAATTGCAGCAACCTGTTTGGTACATGATCTAACATTAATAGCTGATAATGATAAAGATTTTTCCAAAGTAGCTTTGCTGAGATGTATTAATCCTAATAAATTATCCCTTCATGAATAAGTTCTCCATAATTTTAATGCTGTCGTTTTGTTCCATTTTTTCACAAGCACAAGAAGTAATTCCCTTGTACGCGGATAGTATTCCCGGTGCCAAGCCAACCCCTGCCACCTATGTGGAAAATACAGAGACGCGGGCAAACGGAACTTTAAGTGTTACGAAGGTTTCTGTACCAACATTAACCGTTTTTGAAGCGCCTAAAAACATTGCTACAGGTACTGCGGTAATTATCTGCCCGGGCGGTGGTTATGGTGCTTTAGCATTCAGTCATGAAGGAACGGATGTAGCCAAACGATTCAATGCCATTGGGGTAACGGCTTTCGTTTTAAAATACCGCTTGCCAAGTGATCAGATTATGGTGGATAAAACTTATGCCTTATTGCAAGATGCGCAAAAAGCCATTTATTTAGTGAGAAAAAATGCCAAAAAATATGGTATCAAAACAGACAAGTTAGGCATCATGGGTTTTTCTGCGGGAGGACATTTTGCTTCCACCCTGGCTTCACATTACAGCGATTTAAAAATTGCAAATCCTGAAAAGATTGATCTTCGCCCGAGTTTTGCGGTATTGGTTTATCCGGTAATCAGTTTTGAAGAATCTGTGCATACGGGGACTATGAAAAATCTTTTAGGACCAAATCCGTCGGATTCATTAAAGAAATACTTTTCTGCAAATGAAAATGTAAACAAGAAAACGCCGCCAATGTATTTTGTTCATGCTAAAGATGATAAAACGGTGCCGGTTGCCAATAGTGAATTGATGCATAAAGCGTTGCTAGCTGCTAAAATTCCGAGCAATTTATTTTATTTCGAAAAAGGCGGCCATGGTTTCGGCTTAGTTAATAAAACCTCTGAAACAGATTGGTTTAATTTAATGGCTGGCTGGTTGAAAGTTCAAAAGTTTAAAGTAAAAGGCGATTTTTAGAATTGAGATTGCGAAAATATTGCAAGAGATTACGTCATAATCAAGAAATGTCATCCTGAGCCTGTCGAAGGACTTGTTTATAATATTTTAAAGCGTGTTTCGGCAGGCTCAACATGACAACATTTAAGGATAAAATGATTAATGGTACATCTTCTTTCTTATTTTCCCAACGTTTCATGAATAACACCAAGCAGCCCGTTTGAATACGCATCATCAGTTAGTTCCCAAAACATAATGCCGTCTAATTTATGGTCAACCACATATTTTGTTTTTAATGCAATCGATTTAGGATCATCAAAAGTGGCCAACTGCTTGGTTGCAGAATTATAATAATACGGTGCCTTAGCGGCTTCATCCCAATAATATTTAAATCCTTTTTCTTCCGTAAACTGATCAGGAAAGTGCTTGTAGGAAACTCCGCTTAAAAATTTGGTAGGTTGATATAAACCCTGATTTGCATCTGTAGTATTTTGAAAAATACGGGCATAAAATGCGGCACCTAATGCGATTTTATTCGCAGGAACGCCCTTTTTGATCATCTCTTTGATGCCATAATCAGCCGATAATAAAAGTTGAGGCGTGGAAAATAAGGCAGTATGATGTCCGCTCTGGGTAGCATAACCACTTACCAGATCATAGCTCATTAAATTCACCCGGTTAACCAGCGGCATAACTTTCTTCCATTCGAAACAAGAATCAATACAGTTTTTGGTTCCGCCTGCAGCAAAGCTTATTTCTGCCTTTTTACCCAGTTTCTTGCGGAGCTCCTGAATTAATAAAGTGAAGTTTTGTTTATCATCCTCTGTGTACCGATGCCCCGGGTAACCTGCAACTGCAGGATATTCCCAGTCAATATCTATTCCATCAGCATGAAAATAATCAAGCAGTTCTTTCGTGGTTTTTGCAAAGGTTTCTCTGCCATTTTTCCTGCTGAATACTTCCGAACACGGGCCGCAGGCGCTCCAGCCACCCATGGCAATCATTACCTTTAAATCTTTATTGCGGCTTTTCAAAGCCACCATTTTCGAAATTAACGCAGAATCTTTTGCACTGTGAATGTTCAGGCTATCGCCTTTCAAATGGCCGAAACTGTAAATCAAATGGCTTAACTTTTCAATGGGATAACTTTCAATTTCCGTACCGCCGCCACCTGTGTAATATGCGATTACGTTAGGCTTAGCGGTTTTCTGCGCCTTAACATTAAATCCAAATAGAAGCAATACTGCTGTTAAGATTAAAATTGGCGAAGAAAGGGGAGATAGGGAGTTTGTTTGGTGGTTCAAGGTTGATTTGTTTTTTATGGTTCAGCAATAATATTTTGCAATTCGGTGAGTTCTGCAACCTTTTCCGTAGCGCCGGCATTTTCATAAGCAGAAATTAAATTCCTAATTACACGGCGGATAATATCGGTATTGCTGCAGGGGCGGTAATATTCTGGTAAAGATTCTAAGTTCAGCTGACGTAAAAATTGATCTACATCGTGTTTGCCGAATATATTTCCGCGGTTAAAAGCATTGATGTAAAACAGCACACCATATTCAGTGCCCTCCTGTTTACTTTCATCAATAAAGCCTAAAATGAAATGCTGCGGAAGGTTAATGCCATAAATAGGTAAATCCAGTTTCTGCGCCAGCGTAGAATAAATAATCGCCAACGAAATCTGGTTGCCTTTTTTGCTTTCTAAAACCTGGTTTAAATAAGAGTTTTGAGGATCGTGGTGGTTTTTTGTATTCCCGCCAAAACCATATTGCTGGTACAAAATATGGTTAATCAGTTTTACTTTTTCAACCGAACTCATTTCATATTGCAAACCTAACCAGATGTCCCTTTTAATTTCTTCTATCTGGTTAATTACTTTTTGTTCATCTAAATCCGGGTATTGGTAACGGTTAATGATTAAAGCACCCTGCAACAAATCAAAAGCACCACTCAGGTACCAAAGATTTAAATCTTCTTTAACTGTGTTAAACTGAATTTGATGTACGATGTTCTCAATCCGCTCCTGCAGCAGACCATCGAAAGATTGTTCCCATGCATTTTCAAGGTAATGGATTACCTCGCCACCATATTCAAGAAGTTTTTGTTCCACATGTTGATAAACTTCCTCATCAGGATCATCCAACAATTTTACCAAAGCACTTATCTCAGCGATATTTTCCATAAAACATACACACGTTTGCCGCGTTTAATTACTTTTGCAATATTATGCTATTTCAATTTATTACCGACTATCTTAAACACCGTTTCACAGCGAAAACCCGTCATGGAACGCACTCACCATTTGTTTATAAGCTAGCTGATGAGGTAATTTACGATTTTACTGATAAATCTCCATACCAAAACATAGAACAGCAACGAAAAAAACTTTTTTCTGACGATTCTGCCATTACCGTAACTGATTTAGGTGCGGGTTCTCATCTTAACAAAAACCGAACTAAAAAAGTAAGTCAGATTGCTAAAAATGCCTTGAAAAGTCCACGATTGGCGAAGTTGATTTATCGTTTAGCGCAGGATACGAATCCGAAAACAGTTATTGAATTGGGTACCTGTTTGGGCGTTACCTCATCTTATTTGGCAAAAGCTTGTCCTGATGCTGAAGTTATTACCATTGAAGGTTGCCCGCAAACTGCTGAAGTAGCAAAAAATAACTTTCAGCAGCTCGATTTGAACAACATTGAGTTGCATGTAGGTAATTTTGATTTGATCTTGCCTGATATCATTGCCAAGCAGCCCACACTCGATTTCGTTTACATTGATGGAAACCACCGAAAAGATGCCACTTTAAATTATTTCAAGTGGTGCCTGCCCAAAGTAACCGAAAATTCTTTGCTGATTTTTGATGATATTTACTGGAGCGAGGGAATGAAAGAAGCCTGGACGGAAATAAAAAACCATCCTGATGTTACGGTAACGGTTGATTTATTTTGGATAGGCCTGGTGTATTTCAAAAAAGGCCAGGCAAAAGAACATTTTAAGTTAAAATTCAATCAATAAAATTTTAATGCTTAAGCAAAATGAAAATTGAACCTAAACTTGATGGTATTCAGAAGCTATCAGCCATGTACATTTTGCTGATCAGTGTTTTTGCAGGCATTTTGGGCTATTTAGTTTCTCTGGCATTAAACATGGATGTTTTAACACACATCATGTTTGGTTGGGATGTTTTCTGCTTACTGCTTATTTCATTGCACTGGTACATGTTTTTTAACACCTCAGCATCAGAAACGCACCTTAAAGCCCGGATGCAGGATGAAACCCGTGGAGAAATTTTTGCGATTGTTGTGGTATCTACTTTTGCAGGGTTATTGGCTGTTGTTTTACTATTAATTAATAAAGACATTGAACCAGTTGATCTCATCGTCGCCATTTCCGGAATGTTTTTGTCGTGGTTTTTGGTGCATACCACTTTCGGCATGCGTTATGCACATCTCTATTATGGCGATAGCGAAACAAATAAAGGCTCAGGTTTGGATTTTCCAGGCGATGATGAACCAGACTTTATAGATTTTGCCTATTTCTCTTTCGTATTGGGCATGACTTTCCAGGTATCTGACGTCGAAATTTCATCTCGAAAAATCCGTCGGCTTTCCCTTTTGCATAGCCTTATTGCCTTTATCTTTAACACTGTTATAGTTGCTTTAACAATAAACGCTCTGGCTGGGTTGAGCAAATAATACGTTCTGTTGAATTGAATTTTCGATTATTTTTGGAAATTAACGGTTCTGAGTTAATGGCGGTTTTCAGTCCCGCTCCCGTTTCTGCCCCAATGAAAAATTGTGGCATTCACTTCGATCGGGTTTAGGTACAGCAGGCGGTGCTTATCGCCCGCTCATCATTGCAAAAACGATTTATGGTCTATAACAATTTCACTGCCTGATTCGAATTTCCGGAATGAGATTATTATGTTTTGCGACATCGTACAGAACTTAAGTGCTACTTACGAAACCGTTGTCAGTCTGAGCTTGTCGAAGACCTTTTTTAACATTCAGAAACAAAATAGTGATTGAAACAAGGGGTGGGCAAACAATCCTAAGAATTCCCTGCTCAGTTTTTAAACCCGACAGCCGCGGCAGCCCCGAGTTTTTCACGAGGGCTATAGCAAATGGCGGGGCTTTCGTAGCCAAAAACTCGAAGCTTTCATTTTCTGGTAAAAATTAATAGATTGAAAATCAATCAATTGTATTTTAAAACTGAAAAATAAGTTATATAACTTTTTAATTAGTTGTATAACTGAAAAATAAGTTATAAGTTTGAGTATGGAAGAATTAACCAAAGCAGAAGAGCGCATTATGCAGGTTTTATGGAAATTGCAGAAGGCTTTTGTAAAAGACATTATTGATGAGTTGGATGAAGAGCCGAAACCACCTTATAATACAATTTCATCAATTGTGAGGCTCCTTGAAAAGAAAGGATACATCAATTACAAGGCTTATGGAAAAACGTATGAATATTTTCCTGCAATAACGAAAGATGCATACACTAGAACAACTTTTTCAAAGATGTTTTCAGGGTATTTCGATAGTTCGCCGGCAAATCTTTTATCGTTTATGGTGAAAGAAGAAAAGTTAAGTGAAAAAGATATAGAAGAAATTAAAAAGCTCATCAGTGAAAATGCTAAGTCATGATTTTAATTTATTTATTAAAGGTTTCAGCCTGTACAGTTATTTTCTTCGCTACCTATCAGGTTTTGTTATCGAAACTTACCTTTTTTAAACTTAACCGTTTATATCTGCTGTCGGCAATTATCTTTAGTTTTTTGATTCCTGCTTTAACCGTAGAAAGCACGAGGGAAGTAGTGGTACAAAAACAAGAGTTGCTTACCCAAGTGGCTTATGGTAAAGGCGAAACTACCGAGACGGATTTTGAAGGCGGCGGTGCCACTACAAATCATCAGATAGATTGGAGCCAAACGCTTACTATTTTATATTTTTTTATTGCAGCAGGCTTAATGCTTCGAACATTATGGATGATCGGTTATGTTAGCTTTTCGATACGAAAAAGTGTTTCTTCAAAGGTTGGTACTTTGGTGTATGTGCCAGCGGATTCAGCGATTAAAAACTGCTCATTTTTAAACAAAATTATTGTTGACGAATCATTAGGAGAGCCTGAGCAGAAATTGGTGATTAGCCATGAAATGGCTCATGTGGTTCAGGCCCATGCCATTGATAAATTATTAATCAATTTTATTGCCTGCATTTTATGGTTTAATCCAATTATATACTTCTGGAGAAATGCGATGGCGCATAACCACGAATTTTTGGCCGATGAAGCCGTTTTGAAATTAGCGGATAGAAATTTGTATGCATCGCTTCTGCTGAATCTGGCCACGCCACCAACTAACACCATCGTAAACAGTTTTAGCAAACTTCCACTTAAAAATAGAATTACGATGATGTATAAAAAGCCGAATTCTAGTTTGCGCAAGCTGCTTTATTTCTTAGCAGTTCCAGTCGTTTTGCTTTGCATTGTAGCCTTCATCAACCGCAAGGAGATAATTGTTCAGCGAAATGTTGATGGAGTAAACCAGTCTTTCTCATCTCTTGCTGCTAATCAGAATCAGTTTTATAAAACCAGTATAGTGCTTAACCCGAATGCAAAACCAGCATTTAAAGAAACTGAAGTGGTTTTAGTGTTAGATGCCGGGCATGGAGGAAAAGATGGCGCATCGGTAGCGCTCGATGGGCAGCGGGAAAAGGATATGAACCTTAGGGCAGTAAAAATTCTAAAAGAAGAAGCTGTAAAAAGAGGTATAAAAGTACGCCTAACCAGAAATAGCGATGAATTTGTTTCACTTCGCGATCGTTTACCCCTTCAAGCTGCAACTGCTTTTATTTCCATTCACCATAACGCAACGCCTAAAGGTGCTGCGGTAGTTTTTGGAGGGATAGAGGTTTACGTTTCCAAATTAAACAGCAACATTAAAATTGCAGAAGAATTGGGAGCGGGCATTTTAAGTAAACTCAAGCAAGGGCGTGGCATCGCCGTCCAGGATTCTCTGAAAAACGCCAGTCTGCTTCTTTTGCGGGAATCTAAAACACCTGCGGTTTTAATTGAACTGGGAAATATTACCGACCAGAAGAGTTTGGATTTTATTAAGCAGGAAGCTAATCTGCGTAAAATCAGCAATTTGATTTTGGATGGTTTTGTAGTGTTTTCTAAACGTGGCTGCTAAAATTATAGATGATGGAATGGTTAATATATTTGCTTAAAGTAAGTGCCTGCACCGTTTGTTTTTTTGCGGTATATCTGCTGGTATTGAAAAAACTAACTTTCTTTAAATTCAACAGGTTTTATCTGCTCGGATCGTTGGTTTGTAGTTTGATTATCCCGGCTTTACAGTTCGAGCTTAAACGCGAAATACTGGTGCCGGAAATCAGGGAATGGAGCGAAAAGCCTCAACACGAGACACTAAGTGATGAGCCTTTCCAGATGGTGCAGCCTTTGGCAATTGACTATCAGCCGCAACAGGTAACTGAAATAGACTGGAATATAATCGGTTTTTACGCTTACCTGAGCATTTCTGCAATGCTGTTATTGGTTTGCATCTGGCGTTTGTTTGATCTGTTGAAATATGCAAAAAGTTCTAAGCAAATTGATGGATTAAAGTTGATATCCAAAACCGAAGGTTTTACCAATTGCTCGTTTTTCAATTACGTTTTTATAAATGATCAGCTGAGCGAAAGCGAATTGCAGGTTTTATTAAGGCATGAAAAGGTTCATGTGCAGCAGTTTCATTCAATAGATAAGTTGCTGCTTATGCTATTTAAAGCTTTGTTTTGGTTTAATCCTGTAGTATATCTTTTTGATAAGGCGGTAGAGCAAAACCATGAATATGAAGCGGATGAGATTACTTCATCGGGCTGCGGCAATCAGGCTTACGCTCATTTACTTTTGAAACTGGCTGTTGCCAAAAGTGATATGCCGCTCATTCACAATTTTGTGAAAAGCCCGATTAAGGACCGAATTAAAATGTTGTTTAACTCAAAATCTAAAAACATGAAGAAATTAACGTATTTGTTGGCATTGCCGGTGGCATTGGGATTGGTTTGGCTATTCGCAGTGGAAATAGTTTATGCGCAATCGGTTTCAAAAAAGGATGTTTCATCACAGGATTCATCAAAAAATAAAGTTCCAAAATATCATGAATTGGCTTTGCCAAATGTGAAACAAACCGATCCTTATTTTACCTCTAAAGAATATTTGGAATTGAAGGAAATCTCTGAACTTGCAATTGGAAAAACCTTAAATGGTATCATAAATGAAAATTATAAGTCGAAATCTAAAATTGGTTTCGATGATGGTAAATTATTCAAATCGCAAGGCATAACTTACATTCTGCCAAAAATGTATTTGGGGCAGCAAACGCTAAATCTTTTAGAAACAGGTGATGAATTAAAAATTGTTGTTGCTTCAACCGGTTTTACCAGAGGTGAAAATTTCGTTTGCATTAAACCGAAGCAAATTTTTGCCGGGAATAAACTTATTTATCAAATGCCCGAACCCGAAGTTTACCCATTTCTGTATGAGGCAAATAGAGTGAGGTTTAACGACGGAAAAATCACAAGTATAATCTCTTCAGGGGATAAAAGGATTGTTAATGTAAATGCAAACGGCTACATTTTTAAATTGATGGTAAATAAATCACAAACGGATTTAGCGTATTTAAACGATTTTAAAAAAGGTGATGATGTGAGGTTAAGATTTGTGCATGAAGTGAAAACCGGAGCTAAATCTTATGCTATTAATGATTGGATTTCAATCTCTAAAAATATCAGAACATTTGGCGTTCAGAATAAAAAGTTGTTCTATAAATTTTATAAAGAAGATGGTCATCAAAAGGTGGCTACGTTAAAAAAGGATACTTCAAAAAAAACTTCATTAGCTATAGTTCCAAAGGATTTTTACTTGGCAACAGTTAATGGAGACAACAAATATAAGACTACGAATTCAGCAGATGCTGTGATTGAACTTAAATCACCGGGAAATGTTAACGGAGAGGTATTAAATGATAAAGCTCACCTTGATAAGAAGGTAGAATACAGAGCAGATTCTGTAAAATTTAATAAAAGTAAATCAATTGTTTACATGTTTGGAAATGTAGAGGTTACTTATGATGATGTAAAGATATCGGCTAATAGAGCTATCTATTATTCAAAAAATAGCCTGCTCAAAGCTTCCAATTCTACAATTTATCCAAACAACCAAAAAAAGATCAAAGCAGATAGTATTTACTACGATGTGAAAACTTCTAAAGCCAAGTTATTCGGCGCTGATTTAAATCGCTAATGCATAAATTATTATTCGGAATTACCTTATTGTTCATCCTGATTGCTTCAGGTGTTCAGGCGCAGTTCAAAATCGTCGGAACATCGCTTAAAGAAAACAATTTAGATCAGGCATCAGTTTCCATCAAGCTAACTAATGCGGGCAACAAATCAATTTATACCCAATCAGATAGTTTAGGGAATTATGCTTTTGTGAATTTGCCAGCAGGAAAATATACCATGGTTTTCTCCGCAATCAATTACCTTAACCAGCAAAGCAGTTTTCAATTGCGAAGCGATACTTCCATTAATGTTAAGCTAAAGGAAAATAACCAAATGCTTGCCGATGTGCAAATCCATTCAAAGAAACCTTTGTTGGAAAAAAGGATCGATCGGACAGTTTTTAACGTGGAAAACAGCGTTGCAGCTATTGGAACCGATGCGCTTGAGTTGCTGTCCAAAGTGCCTGGTGTCAGGGTAATGAATGATCAGGTTTCATTAGTGGGAAAGGGCGCCGTTAATGTCATGATTAACGATAAACTCATTCAGCTTAGTCAGGATGATTTATCAAACTACCTTAAATCTATTTCTTCTGATCAGATTTCAAAAATTGAGGTCATTACGAATCCACCGGCCAAATATGATGCTCAGGGAAATAACGGTTTGATCAATATCGTACTTAAGAAAGTTACTGTCGAAGGGTTTAGGGGATCAATAAATACGGTTTTCACAAAAGCTACGCATCCCACGGTTTCTGCTGGAGGAAATCTCAGTTATCGTAAAGATAAAATCACACTTAATTCTACTTTTAATATTCGCAAAGGTTCAATTGTACCTTTTGAGCAAAGCACCATTTTTTATCCCAACCAAACCTGGAATGTGATTAATAAGGATCGAAATTTCAGAACGGTGCCCAGCGGACAAATTGGATTGGACTATCAAATCTCGAAAAAAACGTTGCTGGGCTTATCCTACAATGGCGGATTAACCAATTTTCATTCGGAAGAAAACATTAAAACAAACGTTATTCATCCTAACGGAAAATTAGATTCTCTGTTAAATTCTGATGCGAATGCAAAAATCAGATCGAATTTCAATGCAGCAAATCTTTACCTCAAGCAATCGTTGGATTCAATAGGAAAGCAACTCATCATCAATGCCGATTGGTTTAAATTTGATGATGATAAAAGTCGTTTTTTTAACAATCAAAGTTATTTCTCGGATGGATCGCTAATTCCAAACTCATTTGCTGAATATTTATCTGCCAGCAAACAAAATATAGACTTATACACTCTTAAGGCTGATATTGATTTGCCTTTTAAAACTTTTAAGCTTGCTGTTGGGGCTAAACTGAGTTTCATCCACAATGAAAGTGATGTTGCCTTCTACGAAAAAAAGAATGAAGTTTATGATCTCGACTTAAACCAGAGTAATGTATTCACCTATCGGGAACATACGCAAGCACTTTATGCAAATGTGAATAAAACCATTCAGAAGTGGGACTTTCAGATTGGACTAAGAGGAGAATATACCCAAATTGATGGTGTTTCCGTTAACCAGCGGAATGAAAACAGTTACTTTCAGTTGTTTCCAACCTTATACGTAGTATATCGGGCAACAGATCAAAGTATCTGGAATATCAACTACGGAAGAAGAATTAACAGACCTGCTTACCGGAAATTAAACCCTTTCCGTTGGTACAGCAACCCGTTTGTGTATGCCGAAGGTAATCCGTTTTTGCAGCCATCATACAATAACAATGTCGAAATTTCACATGCTTACAAAAGTATATTCATCAGCACTTTCTCTTTTAGCAATACTCAAAACGGTTTTAATGATGTGAATTTTATTGATGCGAGCTCCAATACGCAAGCATCAAAGCCTGTTAACTTTATCACCGGGTATCAATATCAGTTGAGCAACTCAATTGTGCTAAATCCGTTTAAGAACTGGCAAACCACCAATCAGTTTGATGTTTTTTACAGTGTTTCTAACTCAAGCATTATCCAAACCTTATCAAACTTAGAAGGCGCCGGAGCGTATTTTTCTACGTTAAATCAATTCACTTTTAATAAATCGAAAACTATTCTGGCTGATGTTAATTTCTGGTATCAATTTCCAACGGTAGAAGGATTGAATGAAAATAAAAGCCAGTGTAATCTTGATTTTGGTTTTAAAACTTTGCTGCTGAATAAAAAACTTCAGTTATCGCTGAATGCAAATGATATTTTTAAAATGAATAAGTATCGGTATAGTAGTTTGATCAATAACATCAGGCAGGAATACAGTAACTATTACGATGCGAGACAAATCCGCTTTACCGCCCGGTTTAATTTTGGTAATGAGAAAATCAAATCACAGGAAAGAAAAGCTGGAAATGACGAGGAGCGGAGGAGAAGTAAATGATGGGAGAGGTAAGATGGAGGATAGAAAATGGACAATTTGCCCGTCATTGCGATCCCGATTTTACATCGGGAGAAGCAATCTCATCGTGAAAACTATTTTTTTGAGAAGAGATTGCTTCGTGCCTTTCAATGACGATCGCTCTAGAGTACATTTATATCTATAGATTATTTTTTAGGATGATTAGACTCTTCCATCAAACATTTTCCATCTACTAAAATGCTTCGGCAATGCTGATATAAAATCCACTCTGACGTTTTTCATTCGGACGCTTCTCTCCAATGCCATAATCTAAGCGAACGCTAATTCCTTTTTCAGGATCGAAGAAATACCGGAAACCGGCGCCGTAGTTGGGTTTGAAAGCATCTTTCGAGAAATCGTCAACTCCCCAAACTGTTCCCGTACCACCAAAAACAGTGGCCCCAAAACGGCTGCTGTAACGATAACGCAGCTCAGCTTGAAAAGCCAGTAAATTTTTATCGCGGTAACGGCCGCCATAATAACCCCGCATCATCTCATCATTACCCATTTGTGGCAACAAATAAATTGGGGTGTTATTGCCAATTACGGTATTGTACAGGCCTTGCACACCAACAGCGAAGCTTTTGTTTAATCTCCAGAAATTTCGGGCATCAATTTTTATCTGACTGCCGGTAAAGTTGCCCGCTGAAAAAATATCTGGCGCATATTGGTAGGTTCCCCTGATAAAAAAGCCTTTGGTAGTATAGTTATTATTGTTTCGGGCGTCATAACTCTGCGAAACGCCAAGGTATAAAACGCTTCCGGTTCTGTTGTTATAATATGGATCTTTACTGAAAATGCCATCTGCAACCACATCTCTATATTCGTAATTTTCGAAACCTAGTGATACTCCGGTATAAGCTTTGGGCAACAACTGTTTTTCGGCTTGCAACAAAACTTTAATTTGTTGCTGGATCAGCTTGTCTTCATTCGCTTCGTCTGTGCTGTTACCGATGCCGTAAAAGTTGAAAGGCATGCGTTTGAAACGCAGTTCGCCAATATAATGAAGCTTATTTCCTTTACCCCAAATATCAATCAGCGAGCTCATGTTATAGGCTTTCAATGTAGAATAATTGAGGTTTAGTGTTAACGATGATGATCGGTTTGTGGTATCAAGGCGGTCTGCATAAAAACCAACAATAGCACCAACACCAAATTGAAAACCTGTTTCCTGGGCATAACCAAAGGATGGGATAGGTAAAAAGCTGGCCTTACGCAACGTGTCTTTCTCGTTAGAAAGCAGCTTTTTAATCAACTTCATTTGAGCAAATGAGCTTCCAGATAGTATCACAAATAACAGGAGCAAGCAAAGTTTTTTCATTGCCGCAAATTAACTGAATTTTTATTTAAGATTTATTTCCTGCCAGTTGCTAGTGCATTTTATGACGGTAGCTTAGAAATCATTAACAGTAGTAATGGCCAGGCCACCTAAACCGGATTGACGGGGAAAGCGGCCAATTTTTCATTGGGCCTTGAACCAAAAGCCGGACTAACTTTAATCATGATACAACAATTGCTTTCCGAGAAAAACATCTTTCGGCTTTCCTCGGGATGAAAATAGCGTAGAGAATTTATCAATCATTTGAATTGCTTAATCACTTCCCAACGTTAAGCTCGCAACTGCAAACACTTTTAATGTTTTATCGTTTCGGGCTAAATGCCTACTTTTGCGCAAAACAATACAAAACAAAATGAGCAATACAAGAGGACCAATATCTCAGTTCATGGAGCGTAATTACCTCCATTTTAATGCTGCGGCAATGATGGATGCGGCTAAAGGTTATGAAACGCATTTAGATGAAGGTGGTAAAATGATGATCACGCTTGCTGGTGCAATGAGTACTGCTGAATTGGGAATTTCACTTGCAGAAATGATCCGTCAAGATAAAGTGGCCATTATTTCTTGTACAGGTGCCAACCTTGAAGAAGATATTATGAATCTGGTAGCGCACTCACATTACAAACGTGTGCCTAACTATCGCGATTTGAGCCCGCAAGATGAGTGGGATTTGTTAGAAAACCATTATAACCGTGTTACGGATACCTGTATCCCTGAAGAGGAAGCTTTCCGTCGTTTGCAAAAGCACATTCACAAAATCTGGAAAGATGCAGATACCGCAGGAGAAAGATATTTTCCACATGAGTTTATGTATAAAATGTTGTTAAGTGGCGATTTAGAGCAATACTATGAAATTGATCCAAAAAATTCATGGATGCTGGCTGCAGCTGAAAAGAATTTGCCAATTGTTGTTCCGGGATGGGAAGACTCAACAATGGGTAACATCTTCGCTTCGTATGTAATGAAACAGGAGCTAAAAGCAACAACGATGAAAAGCGGTATTGAATATATGGGTTGGTTAGCCGATTGGTATATTGCTAATAGTGACGGTAAAGGAATCGGTTTCTTTCAGATTGGTGGTGGTATTGCCGGCGATTTTCCTATTTGCGTAGTGCCAATGTTATATCAGGATATGGAAATGGAAAATATTCCGTTCTGGAGCTATTTCTGCCAGATATCAGATTCTACAACTTCTTACGGATCGTATTCAGGCGCAGTGCCGAATGAGAAAATTACCTGGGGCAAATTAGACATTCATACGCCTAAATTTATTGTAGAAAGTGATGCAACAATTGTAGCGCCGCTAATGTTTGCGTGGATATTGAAACAATAATTATAAATCTTAGTAAAACCAAATTGGTTTTCTTAATGCCCGTTGGAGATGGATTCGAAAATGGGCATTTTTCTTAGCTGACGAGCCTGAATCGGCGTTTGTTTAGAATGATTATAAATTGTATTTCACGTCAGTATTATGTCATGGGATTTATTAATAAGTTATACTTTTGTTCAAGTTTTGATGGGGCTATATCAGTTCAGGCATCAATTTCACAACAAAAAGTAAATTAAATAAGTATAAAGTGTTCATTATGAGAGATATCTCGATGATTTTAAAAAGCGTTTGGAAGTCGTTATTCGTGTTTTCAGCAGTTACTGTAATGGCGGTTTCAACCGTTAGTGCGCAGGATGCTAAAGAAGGGAGAACGCTTTTCAGGGCTAAATGTTCATCATGCCATGCGTTAGATGCCAAATTAATAGGTCCTGCTTTAACAGGGGTGAGCGATCGCCACTCAGAAGAATTCCTTTTAAAATGGATTCCTAATTCACAAGGTATGATTGCTGCCGGTAATCCGGAAGCTGTGAAATTGTTTAACGAAAATGGAAAAGTAGCAATGACTTCTTTCCCTGAGTTAGATGAGGAAAAGGTAAAAAGCATCTTAGCTTATATCAAGGAAGGTGAACCAAAACCAGCTGCGGGTGCTGCAGGCGCTGCTGCTCCGAAAGATGACACTACTTCAGGTTTATCTATCGCTGGTATCATTGCCATTGTATTAGTAGGTATTGTAATTTTAGTAATCTTAGGTCGTGCATCTAAATTATTAGAGCGATTAATTCTGCAAAAACAAGGTATTGAAATTGAAGAAGATGTGCCTTTAGCGGTAGGTGTTCGTAAAATGTTCAAAAACAAGAAGTTCGTGATGTTCTTCATTTTATGTTTGATCATTTGCTTAGGTTCATTTGGTTGGATGGGTATGTGGGATACAGGTGTTCACACCGGTTATCAGCCAGTACAGCCAATTAAATTCTCACACGAATTACACGCAGGTATCAATCAAATCGATTGTCAATACTGCCACAACGGTGCGTTTAAATCTAAAAATGCTACCATTCCATCATTAAATGTTTGTATGAACTGCCACAAAGCTGTTCAGGCAAGAGATAATTATGATGGTGAGATTTCTCCAGAGATCAAGAAAATCTACAATGCGTTAGGTTACGATCCTGAAACTCAGCAATATGATAAGAGCAAAGAGAAACCGATGGAGTGGGTGCGTGTACATAACCTGCCAGATTTTGCTTACTTCAATCACTCTCAACACGTAGTGGTTGCAGAAGATGCAATTCGTAAAGCAAAAGGTTTACAACCAACAGAACCTGTATGTTTCGCATGTCACGGTCCGGTTAATACGATGGAAGAAATTTATCAATATTCTCCATTAACCATGAAATGGTGTATTAACTGCCACAAGGAAACTGATATTTCTGGTCAGAAAAATAATGCTTTCTACGCTAAAGTTATCGAAGCGCATGAGAAAATTAAAAAAGGCGAGAAAGTTACACCAGCGTTATTGGGTGGTTTAGAGTGTGGTAAATGCCACTATTAATAGATAGAGTTTAGTAAGAACGTTCGAATAAACAGTAATATAGCTTAAATGGAAAGCAACAAAAAATACTGGAAAGGCTTAGAGGAGTATAACAATACACCCGATTTTGTTAAAAATAACAAAAACGAATTTGCCGAGCCACTTCCAATAGAAGATGTTTTAAATGAAGCAGGGTTAAGTACCGTTACCCCACGCCGCGACTTTTTAAAGGCGTTAGGTTTTGGTTTAGGTGCAGTTACTTTAGCTGCATGTCAAAGTGCCCCTGTTCATAAATCTATTCCTTACCTGGTAAAACCTGAAGAGGTTACGCCTGGTATTCCTAACTATTATACTTCGAGCTTTAACGGCCAGAGTATTTTAGTTAAAACAAGAGAAGGTCGTCCGATCAAAATTGAACCAAATCCTAATGCAGGTCAATTCAATTGCGGTACGGATGCAAGAGCACAAGCTTCAGTTTTAGATTTATACGATGTTTCTAAATTAAAAGCACCTGTTCTTAAAAACGAAGAAACAACCTGGGCTAAGCTGGATAGTTTTGTGAAAGGCGAATTGGCAAAAGCACAAGCGGGTGGCAAAAAAATCCGTGTAGTAGCTTCTACAGTTAATAGTCCTTCAACAAATGCAGTTTTAGCACAGTTTATTACTAAATATCCTGCTGCTAAATTGGTTCAGTATGATGCTGTTTCTTATACAGGTATTATTCAAGCCAACCAAAATAGCTTCGGTAAAGCTGTATTACCAAAATACAATTTTGATAAAGCTGACTTAATTGTAAGTTTCAGTGCAGATTTCTTAGGTACCTGGATTAGTGGTGAAGAGTTTACTGCTCAATATACTGCTAACCGTAACTATAAATCTTTAGAAAATAAAAAAATGAGCCGCCACATTCAATTCGAAAGTGGTATGAGCTTAACAGGTACAAATGCTGATACACGTGTTCCTGTAAAATTATCTGAAGAAGGTCCTGCGTTAATTGCTTTATATAACGCCATTACTGGTCAGTCATTAGCTGGTGGTACTTTAGGAAACAACGCAACTGCTGATAAAGTAATTAAATTAGTAGCTAAAGAATTACTACAAAATAAAGGTAAAGGCCTCGTTGTTTGTGGTTCAAATGATGTTTCTACGCAGATTTTAGTAAATGCCATTAACTCCGCTATCGGAAGTTACGGTACTACGATCGATTTAGATAATCCTTGCTATTTATACGCTGGTAACGATGCTGAGTTTAATGGCTTAGTTGCTGAAATGAGCCGTGGAGAAGTTGGTGCTGTATTTTTCTTAAACAGTAACCCTGCTTACGATTTCATGAATTTTAAAGCATTTACTGATGCTTTAGCAAAAGTTCCTGCAAAAGTTTCATTCTCAGATCGTGCTGATGAAACAGCTTCACTTTGTGATGCCATTGCCATCAACCATAATTATTTAGAGTCATGGGGTGATGCAAATGCTTACGAAGGATATTATTCAATCGTTCAACCAACCATTAATCCGGTTTTCAACAGCCGCCAGGCTGAAGAAAGTTTATTGGTTTGGGCTGATGCTCCGGTTAAAGATTATTATCAGTTTGTTCGCAGTAACTGGGAAACCAAAATGTTGCCTGCACTTGGCTTAAAATGGAATGATGTTTTAGAAAAAGGTGTAGTTGCGGTAACTCCAAAAACTGCTGCAGCTTATTCTTTCACTCAATCTGTTACTGAAGTAGCAAGCAAAATTGTTTCGGCCAGCAAAGCTTTAGCTAAAGATATCGAGTTACAGGTTTACGAAAACATCCCAATGCGTGATGGTAAAAATGCAAACAATGCATTCTTGCAGGAGTTACCTGATCCGGTTTCTAAAGTAACCTGGGATAACTATGTTGCCTTAGCACCAAAACACGCTGAAAAATTAAAGATTAAAGAATTTGATGTAGTTACGGTTAAAGGTAGCAACGGATATTCAGTTGATCTTCCTGTATTGATCCAACCAGGACAAGCACAAGGAACTGCTTCTATCGCATTAGGTTACGGCCGTACCAAAGTTGGTAAAGCCGGTAACGATGTGGGTAAAAATGCTTTCCCTTTTGTTTCTTTTGTAAACGGAACCATGCAATATGCCACCAATGTAACCATTACTCCAACAGGAGGTTACTATGAATTGGCACAAACACAAACGCACCACTCTTTCGAAGGTCGTGCAGTAATTAAGGAAGCTACATTCAAAGAATACTTGAAAGATGCTTCTGCAGGTAACCACAAAGGTGAGCACAAAGATTACGATCTTTGGGATGCTTACGAAAAACCAGGAAATAACTGGGTAATGGCAATCGATTTGAATGCTTGTACAGGTTGTGGTTCTTGTATCGTTGCTTGTAACGTTGAAAATAATATTCCTGTTGTAGGTCGTGATGAGGTTCGCCGTCGTCGTGAAATGCACTGGATCCGTATTGATCGTTACTACAGCTACGAAACTAAAGATGGTGATGTAACTAAAGAAAAAGAAATCGCTAAGTTGGAAGACTTAGATCACGTTTCGGTTGTTCACCAGCCAATGTTGTGTCAACACTGTGATCACGCACCTTGCGAAACAGTTTGTCCGGTATTAGCAACTGTTCACTCATCAGATGGTTTAAACCACATGGCTTATAACCGTTGCGTAGGTACACGTTATTGTGCGAATAACTGTCCATACAAAGTTCGTCGTTTCAACTGGTTCAACTACTGGAATGATTCTCGTTTCGATAACTACTTAAATAATGAGTTTACTCAATTGGTATTAAATCCTGATGTTACTACACGTTCACGTGGGGTAATGGAAAAATGCTCAATGTGTATCCAACGTATTCAAGGTGGTAAATTGCAAGCTAAATTAGAGAAACGTCCATTAAAAGATGGCGATATCAAAATGGCTTGTCAGGAAGCTTGTTCAGCAAATGCGATCATATTTGGTGATTCAAACGATCCTAATTCAGAGGTTTCAAAAGCATTACGTTCTGAGCGTATCTACTACGTTTTGGAAGAGATCAATGTGAAACCGGGTATCGGATACATGACAAAAATTAGAAACACAGATACAACAGTACAAGCGTAAGCTTTAGTATAAAGAAAATACAAATTATGTCAGGACATAACGAATCAATACTTAGAGAACCATTAATTACCGGCGATAATATCACGTATGCAAAAATTACGGATGATATTTTAGGACCGGTAGAAAACAAGCCGAATAAGGCTTGGTGGATTGGTTTCATCGTTTCAGCATTAGGTGCTTTACTTTGGGTTGTAGCTGTGAGTTACACCTTTTGGAACGGTATCGGTGCATGGGGCTTAAATAAAACAGTTGGATGGGCATGGGATATCACCGGTTTCGTATGGTGGGTAGGTATCGGTCACGCCGGAACACTAATTTCAGCGGTACTATTACTTTTCCGTCAAAACTGGCGTAACTCAATCAACCGTTCGGCAGAGGCGATGACTATTTTCGCCGTTATCTGTGCGGCAACTTATGTTGTATCACACATGGGCCGTCCTTGGTTAGCTTATTGGGTATTACCATTACCAAATCAGTTCGGATCACTTTGGGTTAACTTTAACTCGCCATTGGTTTGGGATATGTTTGCCATCTCTACTTATTTCTCTGTATCATTATTATTCTGGTACACAGGTTTATTGCCAGATATTGCAACCATTCGCGACCGTGCAGTTGGAACACGCAGAAAAATCTATACCATCTTTTCTTTCGGTTGGACTGGCGGTGTTAAAACATGGCAACGTTTCGAAGCAGTATCATTAATTTTAGCAGGTATTTCAACACCTCTGGTACTTTCTGTACACACAATTGTATCAATGGACTTTGCAACATCAGTAATTCCTGGATGGCACACTACCATCTTCCCTCCATACTTCGTGGCAGGGGCGATTTTCTCAGGTTTTGCGATGGTATTAACTTTATTATTGGTAGCACGTAAAGTATTAGGTCTTGAGAACTACATCACCATGTTCCACATTGAGTCGATGAATAAAATCATCATCTTAACAGGTTCAATTGTAGGTGTGGCTTATTTAACTGAGTTCTTCATTGCATGGTATTCAGGTTCTGAATACGAGCAATACGCATTTATCAACCGTTCTACTGGTCCTTACTGGTGGTCATACTGGATGATGATGACTTGTAACGTAATCTCTCCGCAATTACTATGGTTCAAAAAAATCCGTTTAAGCATCAAAGCCACCTGGATTTTATCAATCGTGGTAAACGTAGGTATGTGGTTCGAACGTTTTGTAATTATTGTTACTTCATTACACCGTGATTATATTCCTTCAAGCTGGGCAATGTTTTATCCAACCTGGGTTGATGTGAGTGTATTCGTTGGTTCAATTGGATTATTCTTCACTTTATTCTTATTATTCTTAAGGGTATTGCCATCAATTGCAATTGCAGAGGTTAAGTTATTATTGAAAACTGCAAGTGAGCAATCTAAAATGAAACAGATTAAAGAAGGGCATGAGAATAAAGAGTACGTTGCAGAATACGTAGAGTCTTTACAGAAATTTGATAGTGTTAAACAAGAAGATTACGCAAAAATATAACAATGAGTGATATCAAATATATTTTAGGCAGTTTTGGTGATCCTGATGAAATGATGCATGGCATCGAAAAGCTTCAGGAAAATGGTGTAAGCATTTACGATGTTTATACGCCAATGCCTATACACGGAATAGAAGCCAAATTAGGAATTAAAAGATCGAGAATCGATATCGCAGCATTTTGCTTTGGTATTACCGGAACTTGCGCAGCTTTTGCTTTAATTTATTTTTGCGCAGTAATCGATTGGAAAGTAAACATTGGTGGTAAGCCATCATTTGCATTACCGGATTTTATTCCGATAATGTTCGAGCTTACCGTATTGTTTTGTGCTTTCGGTATGGTTTTAACTTATTATGCTTCTACGCATTTGTTTCCGGGAAGAGCACCAAGAGTGATGGATCTTCGTGCAACTGACGATCGTTTTGTAATCGCAGTTGATGCAAGGGAAAATGCAGCGCACACTGTTATTGATGGTTTATTAAAAGATGCAGGTGCTTTAGAAGTAAAGTATAATGAAAGGAAGTACATTAGCTATGAATAAGAATAAATTTGTTTATATAGCGTTTTTAGCTATCGCTTTCGCAGCTACGGTATCCGCTTGTAAAGATAAACGCAGTACTGGTTTAGAGTATGCCAGAAACATGTATGATGCATTAGCATTAAATCCGGATCAGCCGGTTGATACTACCAATAAGTTATTGGCTAGTTTCAAAGGCCATACCGCACAGGTTCCGCCAGCAAATACAAAGCCTGTTGGTTTTACGGAATATGACGAATATCCTAATACAAAAGAAGGATATGAAGCTGCAGGTGTAAGCATGGTAAATCCGTTACCTGTTGATACTTTAAATTTAGCAGAAGGAAAACATTTATTTGGTGTTTTCTGTAGTCCTTGCCACGGCGAGAAAGGCGATGGTCAAGGTCACTTAGTTAAAATTGAAAAATTTAGTGGTGTTCCGGCTTATCAAACAGGCGCTTCATCACGTGGTGGAAATATGGTAGATCTTACTCCTGGTAAAATTTATCACACCATCACTTACGGTGTAAATAACATGGGCTCGCATGCTTCACAAATTACGCCAACAGATCGTTGGAAAGTAGTGATGTATGTTCAACAATTACAAAAAGGACAATAGTAAAGCAGAATATAAATGGGAACTCACAATATTAATTTTAGTGAACAGTTTGAGTTTACAGGTAAAGTAAAAACCTTAAGCATTATTGGCATCGTTATCGGTGTGGCAGCAGTGTTATTTGGTTTCTTAGCTGGTGATAAAGTAATGCATGAGCGTACTTTTGCTAACCTGTTGCTTATGGGCTACTACTTTGCATGCGTATGTATGTCGGGTATGTTTTTCCTAGCTGTTCAATTTGTTGCGCAAGCAGGATGGTCTGCTTCAATTTTACGTGTACCACAGGCATTAGCTAAAACATTGCCTATTGCTTCTATAATCCTAATCGTGATTATTTCTGCTGGTTTATATACACATAATTTATACCACCATTGGCATGCTGATGGTTTAACTGACCCAAATAGCCCTAATTACGATTCTTTAATCGCAGGTAAAGCGGTATTCTTAAATGTACCTTTTTTCCTAGGTCGTCAGGTGGTATTTTTAGGCGTTTACAGTGCATTTGCAATGAGCTTTGCTAAATTATCATATAACGAAGATTTAGCTGGTGGATTGGTTTCGTACCGTAAGAGCTTTAAAAATGCTTGTATCTTCCTAGTAATTTATGGTTTTACCACTCCAATCTTTGCTTTCGATACGATCATGTCATTAGAAGCACACTGGTTCTCAACCATGTTCGGTTGGTATAACTTTGCTGCAATGTGGGTAAGTAGTTTAGCAACCATTGCCATCATCATCATCTTATTAAGAAGAGCTGGTTACATGCAGTGGGTTAACAATAGCCACTTACACAACTTAGGTCAGTTTATTTTTGGTTTCTCTATCTTCTGGACTTATGTATGGTTCGCACAGTTCTTATTAATTTACTATGCAAACATGCCAGAGGAAACTGTGTATTTTTACAAACGCTTTGAGTATTATAAATTCTGGTTTTTCTTAAACCTTGCAATGAACTTCTTAGCTCCGGTTTTATTATTAATGGACAGAGACAACAAAAGAACAGACGCGAAGTTGCTATTTGTTTCTATCGTTGTATTGTTAGGTCACTGGGTAGATTATTACCAAATGATTATGCCAGGTGCAGTTGAAGATGGACACAATGGTTTCGGTATCGTTGAAATCGGTACAGCATTAGGTTTTGTAGGTTTATTTACCTTTACCGTTTTAAGCAACCTAAGCAAGAAACCTCTAATTGCGAAGAATCACCCATTATTACAAGAAAGTTTGCATCATCAACTTTAGTAGATGATATATAGGGCAAATATTTAATTATTATTATAATAGAAGTACAGCGTACTACTTTTAAGAAAATGAGTTTAAGAAAGTTTATCACGAATAAAACGACCGCGGCTTTAGCAGTATTACTTACTGTTTTTGCAAACACCAGCGCATTTGCGCAAGAGGCGGCAGCAGGAGCTGCAGCGGCACCGAAAGTTGATATGGGCGAGGTTTATAAATCAGTAATATTTTATATTCTGATTTTTCTTGCCGTATGTTTATTCATCGCTATTATTGGTAAATCAATAAAAGTATATGAATTAAGCCGCGAAGCACAGGGAAAGCCAGTTGGTATTAACTGGAACGGTGTGCATGCAAGTTTATTTGCATTGTTTCTTGTTTTAGGTTTATACGGTGTGTATTGGGAATATACGGTTCATGGATCGATGTTGCTACCTGATGCTGCATCAGAGCATGGAAAGAAGATTGATGAAATGTTTAATTTAACATTAATCATTACTACAATCGTATTCATCTTAACCCACATCTTATTATTTGGATTCGCTTATATCTATAAATACTCTGCGAAAAGAAAAGCTTACTATTACCCACACAACAATACAATCGAAAAAATCTGGACAATTGTTCCGGCTTTAGTATTAACTGTTTTGGTTTTGATGGGTTTCTTAACCTGGAGATCGATTTTCTTCAAAGTTGAAGATCCGAATAACAAGCCTCTTCAAATTGAAGTTACCTCTGAACAGTTCAAATGGTCTATCCGTTACCCGGGAGCCGATGGCATTGTTGGTAAGAAAAACTATAAGTTAACTACTTCTTCGAATACTTTAGGTATCGATTTCAAAGATTTAAATTCTCGTGATGATGAGATGGCTGATGAAATGGTTATTCCGGTAGGTAAGCCAGTAAAGTTAATCTTAAACAGTAAAGATGTTATCCACAGTTTTTACATGCCTCACTTCAGGGTGCAGTTAAACACTGTTCCAGGTATGCAAACGATTTTTGAATTCACTCCAACAAAGACTACCCGTCAGATGCAGGAGGAAACAAACGATCCTAACTTTAAGTTCCTTTTCTTCTGTGCTAAAATTTGTGGTTCTGGTCACTGGAACATGCAGAAAGATGTGCGTGTAGTTTCAGAGGCTGAATACAAAACCTGGATTGCAGAACAAAAAACATACTTAAACGACGATTTAAGAAAACAATTTAATTTGCCTGTGGCGCCTGCGCCTGCTAAACCAGCAGCAGAAGGAGATTCGTCAGCAACCGATTCGGCAGCTGTGAAAGGTAACCAAATGGCTTTAAATAAATAATATTAAGCAGGAGCGAAAAGAATTATGTCAACAATAGCATTACACGACGAACACAATCACGACCACGCTGATCACGGTCACCACAAGGAGACGTTGATCTCGAAGTATATCTTCAGCATGGATCACAAAATGATTGCTAAGCAATTCCTAATTACGGGTATCATTATGGCCGTAATTGCGATGGGTTTATCAATCTTATTCCGTATTCAATTGGCTTGGCCAGATCAAAACTTCCCTTTCTTAGAAACTTTCTTAGGAAAATGGGCTGAAGGTGGTCGTATCAAACCTGATTTTTATTTAGCCTTAGTTACTATTCACGGTACCATCATGGTATTCTTTGTATTAACTGCCGGCCTAAGTGGTACCTTTAGTAACTTACTTATTCCGTTACAAATCGGAGCAAGAGATATGGCTTCGCCATTCTTAAACATGCTTTCATACTGGTTCTTCTTTATGGCTTGTGTGATCATGATGTCTTCATTTTTTATTCAAACTGGTCCTGCTTCTGGCGGATGGACGGTTTACCCACCATTATCGGTTGTTGCTAAAGCAATGCCAGGTTCGGGTATGGGTATGACATTGTGGTTAATAAGTATGGTACTTTTCGTTGCCTCGTCACTAATGGGTGGTATCAACTATGTAAGTACAATCTTAAACATGCGTACTAAAGGTATGGATCTTTGGAAAATGCCATTACCAATCTGGGCTTTCTTCTTAACGGCTATTTTAGGTATCTTATCATTCCCAGTGCTTGTAGCGGGTGTTGTGTTAATGGTATTCGATCGTAGTTTTGGAACAAGTTTCTACCTATCAGATATCGTAATGGGTACTGATATTTTACCAAATGAAGGTGGTTCTCCAATTTTATGGCAACACTTATTCTGGTTCTTAGGTCACCCTGAGGTATATATCGTAATCATGCCGGCATTAGGTATTTCATCAGAGGTTATTTCTGTAAATGCCCGTAAACCAATCTTCGGTTACCACGCGATGGTTTATTCATTAATTGGTATTACTGTACTTTCATTCATCGTATGGGGTCACCACATGTTTGTGACGGGTATGAACCCACTTTTGGGTGGTGTATTTATGATCACTACGTTAATCATTGCGGTACCATCAGCGGTGAAAACATTCAACTACCTGGCTACACTTTGGAGAGGTAACATCCGTTTCACTCCAGCCATGTTATTTGCTATAGGTTTAGTTTCATTCTTTATTTCTGGTGGATTAACCGGTATCTTCTTAGGAAATGCTTCACTGGATATTAACTTACATGATACGTATTTCGTTGTTGCCCACTTCCACCTGGTAATGGGATCTGCAGCTATCTTTGGTATGTTGGCAGGTGTTTATCACTGGTTCCCAAGAATGTTTGGTAAAATGATGAATGCTAAGTTAGGCTACTTACACTTTTGGTTAACTTTCATTGCAGCTTACCTGGTATTCTTCCCACTTCACTTCTTAGGTTTAGATGGTGTACCTCGTCGTTACTATGCTTTCACGGAGTTCGAATTCATGAAAAAATGGTTAACCGTTAACGTATTCGTAACCTGGGCAGCTATTTTTGCAGCCTTGGCTCAGGTAGCATTTTTGTTTAACTTCTTCTATTCAATCTTTAAAGGTAAAAAAGCACCTCAAAACCCTTGGGAAGCAAATACTTTAGAGTGGACAGCACCAGTTGAGCATATCCACGGAAACTGGCCAGGAGAAATTCCTACGGTTTACAGATGGCCATATGATTATAGCAAACCTGGTCATGACGTTGATTTTATCCCTCAAACAGTACCTTTTTCTCAAACGATGAGTTCAAACTTGCCTCATGATTTTGAAGGAAATGCTGAGGCAGAAAAAATTCAACAGGATTGGGAATTGGCTAATCCGGTTAAAGAAAACTAAGATAAGCGCAAAGCTTTAATACAATTTTAAAAGGGGTATCTGATTAAGTTTCTGCTTATCCGGATACCCTTTTCATCTTAAAAGATATATGGTCAGTAGATCAGAACAACGTTTCATCAGGATAAACTTCATAACCATAATAGTTACGCTATTGGTTATTCTTGCCGGCGGTATCGTACGCAGTACGGGTTCTGGCATGGGCTGTCCTGATTGGCCGAAATGTTTTGATCGCTATATTCCGCCAACTGATGTATCGCAACTTCCAGCAAATTACAAAGAAAAGTATGTAGCCGGAAGGATTAAAAAGAATGAAAAATTTGCCAAATACCTGGAAAGTATGGGTAAAGTAGCCTTGGCTGATAGCATTAGAAATGATAAAAGCATTACGCTTCCTGAAGAATTTAATCCGGCCAAAACCTGGGTTGAATATTTAAACCGCTTAACTGGTGTATTTGCAGGATTATTTTTGCTTTTAACCGCTGTTTATTCTTTCACCTATCGAAAAACCGCAAAGCGAATTATAATCCTTAGCATTCTGAATATATTTGTGGTGGGTTATCAGGCCTGGCTGGGTTCGATTGTAGTATCTACCAATTTGGCACAGTGGGTGGTTACCGTACATATGCTCTTAGCGATTGTAATTTTGGCCATTTCGATTTACACCTATAACTACGCGAAGCAACTTGGAAAAGCACCATCTGTGATCATGTATCGCATATTATGGTTAAAGGGGTTTTTACTTTTTACATTGGTTATTAGCATCATGCAAATTGTATTAGGTACAGAGGTTCGAGAAGCCATAGATGTGATTGCAAAATCTGTTTCTTATGGATTAAGGGGTACATGGATTGATAAAGTAGGTGCCGTATTTTCGTACCATCGCGATTTAGCCATACTGGTAGTAATTTGTAATGGAATCATCTATAAAATGGTTATCGATCGTTTTAGCGGAAAGGCAGCTCCATTACTAACCGCAAGGTTTATTTTAATCACGCTTCTCATACAATTGTTAAGTGGCTTCGCATTGGCTTACATTGCGTTTCCACCGGCAGCGCAGGCAGTGCATATTTTGTTTTCTACGCTGTTATTTAGTTTACAGTTTTATTTGTACTTGCTGGTTTACAGAACGAGTACCTACAAACAATAATATAAAGAGAATTGAAACAAGTTATTTCAGATTTTTCTAAACTTATCAAATTCAGGCTATCGTTTACGGTAGTGTTTTCTGCGTCGATTTCATTTTTAATCGGTCAGAAAATGCAGGTAGGCAGAGGGCATATTCCATCAATTGATTGGGGTAACTGGGGTATATTGATAGCCGGAGGTTTTTTAGTCACTGCAGCGGCCAATTGTTTTAATGAGATTATTGAAAAGGATTTAGATAAACTGATGTCTCGCACTAAAGACCGTCCTATGCCAGCAGGAAGAATGACCACCGGACAGGGCTTAATTCTTGGTGTATTTATGGCTTTCTTAGGCACATGGTTACTGGGGCACTTGAATCTTGAAACAGGTCTGTTATCGGTATTTTCGATTTTGCTATACGCATTTGCCTACACACCATTGAAAAGAAAATCGCCTATCGCGGTTTTTGTTGGCGCCATACCTGGTGCGTTGCCACCATTAATTGGTTATTTGGCTGCCTTTGGTAGCTTAAAAGCAGAGATGTTTTATGCCATCGATTATAACATCGCGGTTATTTTATTTCTGATCCAGTTTGTATGGCAATTTCCTCACTTCTGGGCCATTGCATGGGTATTGGATGATGATTATAAAAAAGCCGGGTTCAGGTTATTACCAACCAAGAAACGTGATAAAGCAACAGCGTTGATAACTTTCATCAGTACTTTAATTTTAATCCCTGTGAGCCTAATGCCAACTATTTATGGTTTCGGCGGCTATTATATTGCAGGTTTATCATTAATCGCTGGCATAATATTTAGCTGGCTTGCCTTAAAACTTTTATTGAACAGGGAGTTGATTGATGCAAAACGAGTGATGTTCTGTTCGTTTTTTTACATTCCTGCTGTACAGCTGGGATTATTATTAAATTTTATCGCAAAATAATTTATGGTGCTAACAATGGAAAATATCCAAGATACATTTGATCCAAAACCAAGGAAGTTCATCGTTTGGTTATTTGTGGTTTCATCAACCATTATGTTTGGTGGATTCACCAGTTATTACCTGGTTTTCTCAGCGTCGAAAGGAAAAGGCCATGGTTTGGTTTTACCTGATGCATTTATTTACTCAAGCCTTGTAATCATTGCAAGCAGTATTACACTTTTCCTGGCTTCGAAAGCATTACGCAAACTGAAGTTCAGCTTACAAAGAAATCTACTTTGGATAACTGTAATTTTAGCGATAGCTTTCGGCGTAATGCAGTTTAGCGCATGGGGCAGCATGGTTAATACGGGTGCAACTCTAGTGGGAAATAATGCTGCTATATCATTTATTTACGTGGTAAGTTTTATTCACCTGTTACACATTATTGCAGGTGTTTTCTTAATAATCAGCGCCTTAGTAGGTAGCTATAGAAATATTCCATTAGCGAAAAGCCAGTATCGCATGGAAATCGCATCTATTTTCTGGCATTTTATAGATATATTATGGATATATCTGTATGTTTTTTTACTTTTGAACCGTTAAATTTGTTAACAAACTATTATACTATTTCCAAATGAATTCAGTATCACAATTAGATCAAGTTAAAACCGGACCATGGAATGGTGGTCGTTCTCCGTGGTCGGTAGAATATGGTAAAATCATGATGTGGTTTTTCCTTTTGTCAGATGCTTTTACTTTTTCATCGCTATTGATCTATTATGGCGCTCAGCGTTTTTCAAAATTAACATGGCCAGATCCTGATTTGGTTTTCCAGTCAATCCCTGGTATCATGGATCACGGTGCGCCGTTGGTTTTCGTGGGTATCATGACTTTCATCTTAATCATGAGTTCGGTTACAATGGTTTTAGCCGTAGAAGCCGGACACAGACGTTCGAAAAAAGAAGTAATCTGGTGGATGATCGCAACAATTATCGGTGGTTTTATGTTCTTAGGCTGTCAGGCTTTAGAATGGACACACTTGTTCCACGAAGGATTTGGTTGGGGAAAAATCCCATCTGCTGAAGAATTGAAACACTTATTCTCAGGTGATGTATCATTAATCGCTGCACAACAGTTCTCTAATTTATTTTTCACCATCACGGGGTTCCATGGTTTTCACGTATTTAGTGGTGTGATCATCAATATCATCATCTTAATCATGACCATCAACGGCACGTTCGAAAAAAGAGGTCACTATTTAATGGTTGAGAAAGTTGGTTTATATTGGCACTTTGTAGATTTAGTATGGGTGTTTGTATTTACATTCTTCTATTTGGTTTAATTTATCACGTTATAAAAATATTATCATGTCAGAACATCATTCAAATACAACAGAAGGACACGAACACGACGAACATGCTGGTTTAACAAAAAGTAAAATTTGGCAGGTTTTCGGTATTCTATTGTTAATAACAGTTATTGAATTTATCATTGCTTTGGTGATTTTACCTAAAGGGTATATGTCACACGGAGTAGGGAACTTTGTTTATATTGCATTAACATTGGTTAAAGCTTTTTATATCGTTGCCTATTTCATGCACTTAAAGTACGAAAAGCTTGGGCTTCAACTCTCATTAACAGTTTCATTCATTTTCATTATCTACTTCATCGTTTTAATGTTAATTGAAGGCGGTTTCTTAAACCTCCACATGTTAAGCCATTAATGAAAAGAAATCCTATAAAAAAGGTAATAATCCTGGTAAGCATTTTAGCTATACCAGGATTTTTGTTTTTTTACTTATTGCCACAATTTGCAAAGAACAGGTATAAGAGTCTACCTATCTTTGGTGAAAAAAATGTAGCATCGACATTCCATACCGTAAAAGGGAAGAAGATTCCCGATACCATTTATCACCAGATTCCTGATTTTAGTTTAAGCAATCAAAAAGGAAATGTTGTCAATTGGGCATCGCTAAAAGATAAGATTGTGGTGATGAACCTTTTTTATGCTGATGCGCTGAGCAACAATGTCATTCAGTACATCAAGCAATTATCTGAAGGCTACGAGAAGAAACCGCTGGTCCGATTCGTAAGCTTATCCATAAATCCTGACGACAAAAACAAGCTTGATGGTTTCGCTACCAAGCTTAATGCCAAACCAGGAAAATGGGATTTAGTGACAGGTGATACCGCATCTACATATCCACTCATCAGGAAAGGTTTGATGCTCGATGTGATAAAGGATGATACAAAAGATAAACCTAACTTTATTTTTGGTAATAAGATTTTGCTGATTGATGTCCAACATCGCATCAGAGGCATTTATGAAATTGATAACCCGGAGGCAAGAGGTAGGTTAGAAGACGAAATTAAAGTATTGATTGCCGAATACCTCAGAAATGTAAAGGACGGCAGGTAATTGGGAATGTAGGGTGGAAAGTTTAAAGTACAAAGTAAAAAGTTGAAAGGTAATTGGAGCCAGGCAACATAGCGATTTAAAGTAAAATGAAGTCATCAGTTGAACAAAAATATAATAAGTGGATTATTGTTTTATCCATTGCCATCCCGTTAGTTGTTGCACTACTGTTTGGCGTAAATTTAAGAAAGCTTGGTTATGATGTTAAGCCCTTGTCTTTTTTACCTCCGATTTATGCAGCCATTAATGGAATTACAGCTGTTGTATTAGTGGTAGCGGTATGGGCCATTAAAAACGGCAAACAGAAGCTACATGAGAACCTGATGAAATGCGCAATAGGATTGTCTGTTGCATTTTTAGGTATGTATGTTGCTTACCATATGACCTCAGATTCTACTAAGTTCGGCGGAGAGGGCATAATCAAGTATGTTTATTATGTGATTTTGATTACCCATATCTGCCTGTCTGTAATCATCATCCCTTTCGTATTGGTTACCTATGTTAGGGCATTAGCGCAACGATTTGATAAACACAGAAAAATTGCCCGCATTACTTTCCCAATGTGGCTTTATGTTGCAGTAACTGGCGTAATCGTTTATCTGATGATATCCCCTTATTACAATTATTAAACTAAGTAAAAACACTGCTTTCCAAAAAAGCATCTATTTTCTGTAAGTTTTTTGCGCATTAATTTGTATTATTGATTTGATATTAGCAGGTCAACGCGTTACAATTAATGGATGTAGCAGAAATAGAAACGGGAAGTGATTTAATTACTTTAATTGAGAAAGGTCAGACTTCGATCTTTACCCGCTTCTACACGTCGTACTTTCAAAAACTTTTGTTGGCTAGTGATAAATATTTAAAAGATATTTATGCAGCAGAAGAACTCGTACAGGATGTTTTTCTGAAAATTTGGGAGAATCCGTACCAGTTAACAGAGGTAAAATCTCTTAAATCATATCTCTACCGGGCGGTAATTAACGCATCTATTAATTACATCAATCGCCAGAAAAATATCGAGCAACATCATTTGAAATTAGCTTCCTCATTATCTGATGAATATTTACTCGAGTTGGACGAGGAGCATGAAATTATCGTACTGCTCAGAAACGAAATTGAAAAGTTGCCAACGCAATGCAAGAAAATTTTTAAATTGAATCGATTCGAGAATTTGAAATATAAAGAGATTGCCCAGCAACTTAATATCTCCGAAAAAACTGTCGAAAACCATATTGGCAATGCTTTAAAGATTCTAAGAGAACGGTTTTTGAAAGATTCTCACTTAAATAAACGCGGAAAAGCATATTTGATGCTAATGAATGCATTTTTATATTAAGGTTAAGCATACAAAAAGGCCTTTTATCTAATAATTTTACCTTTATATCTTTTTTTTGAAATAGACTAGGGGTTTTATGAAACTTATTTGTCTATATTATACAAACCCAAACTAACTAATGCCTAACCAACCTGAATACCTGGACTTAATTGTTCGGTATTTAAATAATCCGCAGGATGAAAAACTTCATGCTGAAATTATTTCTTTTTGCGCTGAATCCAAAAGCAATGAATCCTACTTTAGGGATATTGAACGCGTATGGAAATTATCTTCCAAATCTGCCAGTTTAGATCAATTGGATGAAAGGCAAGCGGTTGCTAATTTCCATAAAGCTTTAAATAGCGTTTCAGGGCGCCCGGTAAAGCTTGTTAAATGGCTGAGTGGTATAGCAGCAACAATTTTACTTGCTGCAACTTGCTACTGGTGGTTTGATACAAAAAACACTTCAGCATTATTGAGTTTAAATACGGCTAATAATATCGATTCGGTTAAGCTTGCAGATGGATCGACTGTGATTTTGGCTGAGCATACCACGTTAAGTTATCCCAAATTATTTAGTGGGTCATCAAGAGAAATTATTTTACGCAAAGGAAGAGCTTTCTTTAATGTAACCAAAGATCCACAACATCCTTTCAGTATTACCATGGGCGAATCAAAAGTAAGCGTATTGGGTACTTCTTTTAATATCGACTATTCACGTGGTAAAATTGATTTGGATGTGAAAACAGGTAAAGTGATTTTCTCGCCTTATTCAAACGGCGCATCTTCAATTTTAACAGCAGGACAGGCTCTAACCTATAGTATTCAAAAAAGAGAATTTACCACGCGTTTATCACAAAATGCTGATGCATGGCTAACTAAAGAACTGGTATTTGTTGATACGCCACTTGGAGAGGTTTGCAAGCAACTAAGCCATTATTATGGCAAGAATATTCAGCTGGAAGCCAACCACCAGTTTGTAGAGAAGTTTAATGCTAAGTTTCAAAACAACAATTTAAATGAAGTTTTAGAAGTATTAAAAGCCACATACAATATAAAAGTCAAAGAAACCAAAGATAATATCACCCTAACTACACCTTAACTAATCAAACAAACAAACAATTAAACTATGGAGAGAAATTTCTACCAAAGAAATGCGGGAATGGGTCTGCGCCGTATGGCACTGCTTCTGTGTGCAATCTTTTGGACGGTTTTAGCCAGTGCTGATGCACAGCAAGGCAAAGCCCGGCCCGAAAGATTAGACAGCTACTTAAAGAAAATTGAACAAACTTACAGCGTAAGTTTCGTGTATGATGCAGCTGAAATTAACAAAACTATGATTCTGGATGTTCCTACTAAACTAACATCCATTACCGAATCATTAGACCAGTTAAAGCAAAAAAACATTGCTTATAAATTAGTCGGAAAACAGGTAATTCTAAAAGTTCAGGAATCGCCAAAGTCAAATCAAAAAGACATCATTATTAAAGGAAGAGTTAGAGATAAAAAAGATGGCTCGCCAATGCCGGGTGTGAGTGTTCGCGAAAAAGGCGCATCAAATGCCGTATCGACCAACGGAAATGGAGAATACCAAATTCGTGTTAAAGATGGCGCAACTTTATCTTTTGCCTCTGTAGGTTACAAAACCATTGAGGTTGTTGTGAATGGCAGAACCACTATTGATGTTTCTATTGAAGAAGATGCTGCACAACTTAAAGAAGTTAATGTGGTTTCTACAGGTTATCAGGAACTGAACAAAAAACTATTTACGGGTTCGGCAACAGCATTAAAAGCTTCTGATGTAAAGCGTGATGGTATCACGGATGTGAGTCGTATGCTCGAAGGACGTGTTGCCGGTGTTTCAGTGCAAAACGTTTCAGGTACATTTGGTGCCGCACCTAAAATCCGTGTTCGTGGAGCGACTTCAATTTCTGGCGATAACAAACCACTGTGGGTGGTTGATGGAATTATCCTGGAAGATGTGGTGAATATCTCTAACGAGCAATTATCAACAGGAGATCCATCTACATTGGTAGGTTCATCTGTGGCGGGCCTAAACCCTGATGATATTGAAAGCTTCAACATTTTAAAGGATGCTGCTGCAACAGCACAATATGGTGCCAGAGCGATGAATGGTGTGGTAATCATCACCACCAAAAAAGGTAGAAATACTGAGGGTAAACCATTGATCTCTTACACGGGAAACTTCTCCAGTTATATGAAACCATCATATAATAATTTCGATATCTTAAATTCAGCTGACCAAATGAATGTATACATCGAAATGCAAAACAAAGGATGGTTAAATCACTCTAGCTCATCTCGTAGTGCAAATGGTGGCGTTTTCACAAAAATGTACAACCAAATGTATATCTATGATCCGGCTACAGATAGTTATGCTTTAAGAAACGATGCGCAAAGCCAAAAACAATTTTTACAGCGTTATGCTGATGCGAATACAGATTGGTTTGATGTATTGTTTAAACAATCGTTAATGCAGGAACATTCGGTAAGTGTGGCTACTGGTACGCAGAAATCTAAAATTTATGCTTCAACAAGTTTCCTCCAGGATAATGGATGGACAGTTGGTGACAACGTAAAAAGATTCACCGGAAACTTTCGTGGTAACTTCGAAATTAGCGACAAGCTGAGCTTCGAATTAATTACACAAGGTTCAATTCGTGATCAGAAAGCACCTGGTACCTTAGGCAGAAACGGAAATCCGGTTTACGGAACCTATGATCGTGATTTCGATATTAATCCTTTCAGTTATGCTTTAAATACCAGCCGTACCCTAACACCTTATGATGCAAATGGTAACCGTGAGTTCTTTAGCCAAAATTATGCGCCGTTTAACATTTTAAATGAGCTGGAAAATAATACTTTAGAATTAGGTCTTATCGATTTTAAAGTTCAGGGCGGTTTAAAGTACAAAATCACCAACAACTTAAAGTATTCATTTGATGGTGCATATCGTTTCGCAAAGACTACTCAGGAGCATAAAATCACTGAAAACTCAAACATGGCACAGGCTTACCGTGCCGGTATAAGTCCTGATGATGCAACCATCAGAAACAATAACAAGTTTTTGTACAGCAATCCGGATGATCCGAATGCGTTACCGGTTTCTGTGCTTCCTTACGGAGGTTTTTATAAAACTAACGATGACAACATCATAAACTATTACGTTCGTAACAGTTTAGAATACGATAAAACATTCAATGAAGATCATCTTTTTAACGTGTTCGCCACACAAGAGATGCGTTACATTAACCGTCAAAACAAAGTTTTTGATGGCTACGGATATCAATACGACAAAGGTGGTGTTCCGTTTATAGATCCAAACATCGTTAAACAAAACGTAGAGGGTGGTTTTAACTATTACAGTATGAACTATCGTTACGAGCGTTATTTAAATTATTCGTTAAGAGCTGCTTATTCATACAAAGGAAAATATAGCCTAAATGCTACTGGTCGTTACGATGGCTCTAACTTGCTGGGTGAATCACCAACAGCAAGATGGTTACCAACCTGGAACGTATCAGGTGCCTGGAATATCGACACTGAGAATTTCATGCAAAGTGAAAGACTTAGAAGCATCATCAGCCGTGCTACTTTAAGAGCAACATATGGTTTAGTAGCTAGTATGGGTTCGGCAACTAACTCTAGCTTAGTGGTACAAAGTATGGGTACACGCCGCCCTTATCTTGGGGAAAAAGAGACTAAACTATACATTGCTGGTCTTGAAAACTCTGAGTTAACTTTCGAAAAATTAAACGAGTTAAACATTGGATTAGATTTAGGCTTATTTAAAGAAAGAATGACCTTAACGGTTGATGCTTACAGAAGAAAAAGTTTCGATTTAATTGGTGCATTCAGAACTTCTGGTATTGGTGGTGAAGCCATTAAACAGGCCAACTATGCTGATATGAAATCAGAAGGTATAGAGGCAGCCTTAGGAGCAAAAGTAATCACCTCGCCAGGTTTCAATTGGTCCACCCAGTTAATTTTTGGCTACAACCGAAATGAGATCACCAACTTAAAAAATCAGCCGAATATTTTTGGCTTAATTGGTGCTGATGGTGGACCGCTTGAGGGTTATGCGCAAAGAGGTTTGTTCTCTCTTGATTTTCAAGGTTTAGATCCCTTAAATGGATCGCCAAGATTTATAAATGATGAGGGTGTTGTAAGTGGTGATGTTTACCTTCAAAGTGATGTGGTAAAATACCTGAAATATGAAGGACCAATTGATCCGAAATATACAGGTGGTTTCTCAAACACTTTTAAATACAAAGATTTCACCTTATCTACATTAGTAACATTTGCTGCTGGAAACAAAGTTCGCTTATCACCAGCTTTTAAAACAAGTTATACTGATTTAGATGCCATGCCAAAAGCTTTCTTAAGCCGTTGGGAAAAACAAGGTGATGAATTGCTAACCAATGTGCCATCTATTTTAGACGTTTTGGAAGCACAATCATTTGGAAGCAATTATGCTTACAACAATTACAATTATTCTACTGAACGTGTAGCTGATGGTGGTTTTGTAAGAATGAAACAAATTATTTTAAGCTACAACATACCAACTAAATTTACGAAGAAGCTTGGTTTAACCAACTCATCAATTAGTGCGGTAGGTAATAACTTGTTTTTAATTTATTCAGATAAAAAATTAAATGGCCAGGATCCTGAGTTCTTTGGATCTGGTGGGGTGGCTTTGCCAATCCCTCGTCAGTTTACATTATCTTTAAAGGTGGGATTCTAAACATAATATCATGAAAAAAATATATATATCGATAATTGCTTTAGCGCTTATATCGACAACTGGTTGCAAAAAGTTTCTAGAGCAGGCGCCAGATCAAAGAACTCAGGTTAATACAGTTGAAAAGGTTGCAGAATTATTAACCAGCGCATATCCAGAAGGTAACTATATTGCTTTTACCGAAACTTCATCAGACAATGCTGAAGATAAAGGGCCAGGAATTGGCAGCGAGGGCAGAACAATTACCCAACCGTACTACTGGCTGGATAATGACGATGACGGTAGCGATACCCCTACTCAGTATTGGAATTCTTGCTACGAAGCTATTGCAGCAGCAAATGCTGCTTTAGAAGCGATTGAGGTAAATAATTTGGGAGCAGCAGCATTACCTTATAAAGGTGAAGCTTTAGTTGCCAGAGCTTATGCTCACTTTATGTTGGTAACCTTATATTCAAAGGTATATGATCCGGCAACCAGCAATGATTCTCCAGGAATTCCGTATGTAACTGCACCAGAGAAAATTGTGTCAGCTCAGTATACACGTGGAACAGTTGCTTCTGTATATGCTAATATTGAGAAAGACTTATTAGCTGGTCTTCCGTTAATCAAGAACACTTCTTATAAAGTTGCTAAATACCACTTTAATGTAGCTGCTGCGAACGCTTTTGCAGCAAGATTCTTTTTGTTCAAAAAGGATTATGAAAAAGTGATTCAGTATGCCAGTGCAGTATCGCCTGGAAACGCTTTTGCTACCATACTTAGACCCTGGAATACAAGATACAATACTTATACTTTGGATGAGCAGGTGATTAACTTTACTCAGGCGAGTGAACCCTCTACATTGCTATTAATCGAAACTGCTTCGTCATGGGCGAGAACAACCTCTCCAAGATATGGTTTTGGTCAGATTCAAAACAATGAAATGTTCTTAGTAAATGTTACTGGAGCACGTTGGGCATATAAATCTGCTTACTATGGTGTTCCGCATTATACCATGTTAAAGTGGAATGAATATTTTGTTAGAACAAGTCCTAATGCCACTATTGGTTTCCCTTACACCATTGTGCCAGTATTAACTGCTGATGAGGTATTGTTAAATAGGGCAGAAGCTTATGCATCATCAGGACAAAATGCTTTAGCGCTTGCTGACTTGAATACTTACTGTAGTACCAGAATTTTGAACTACAACGCCACAACACATGCGGTAACGCTAGCTAAAATCGCTGCTTTTTACGGTACCGCCGATCCTAAAGCGGGTTTAATTGCAACAATTTTAGATTTCAAAAAGAAAGAATTTACACAGGAAGGTTTAAGATGGTTTGATATTTTAAGGTATAAACTACCTGTCCAACACAGGGTTTTTGCAGTAAACGGTTCCTTTACTACAAATACACTGGCTGCAGACGATCCGCGTAAATTATTTCAACTGCCAAATCAGGTTACACTTTCAGGTATTGCTCAAAATCCAAGATAATTATTATGAAAAAAATATTTAATAAAGGCGTTGTAGCATTAGGTATGCTTACAATCCTGGCATCTTGTAAAAAAGAAGGCACCTTAAATGCCAATCTGGATGCGATTGATCAAAATATTATTACCAATAAAAATGCAACTGATTTATGGTTAGATCAGAATTTTTTAAATCCATATAACATCGAAACCAAGTATCGTTTTGATCGTTTTGAACTCCCATCTGGTAAAAATATTACACCACCTTTGGTTGGGCAGGTTATTCCGGCCATGGAGATGGTTCGTGATGTCTGGATTAGACCTTTTGAAGCTGCAGGTGGCAGCGATTTTATTAAAAGGATATCGCCAAAACAATTTGTTTTAGCAGGTAGTGCAGAATATAATAGCAATGGATCCATTACTTTGGGTACAGCAGAAGGTGGACGTAAAATCGTATTGTACGTAATTAACTCCTTTGATAAAACCAACCTGGCATCAGTAAAACAAATGATCCAGGTGATTCAGCACGAATACACCCACATTTTGAATCAAACTGTTGATTTCTCTCCCGAATATCAAACGGTTTCGAGAGGAGGTTACGAGGCAAACTGGACACAAAGACCACTCTCAGAGGCTTATTCTTTAGGTTTTATTACACAATATGCCCGGGTATCACCTGGAGAGGATTTTGCAGAACAATCATCGAACATGTTAATGATGGGTGGCGTTCAGTATAACGGTATTGTAGCTTCGGTTCCTGCAGATGCACAAATTAAATTGAAGAAAAAGGAACAATTCGTTGTTGACTATTTTAAAACAGCATTTAATATCGATTTCTATAAACTTCAAAAAGAGGTGCAATTGGCTCTGTTCAAAGTTTCGGCGCCTGTTCTTTCGCGTATGATTGGTTTAGGCGTGGGATATACTACGCTCACTTCAAATCCTTCTACTGACCCGAGTCAGTCTGCAGAATTTTTAGGCTTGTGGAATGCAGCAAAAACTTCAATGACAGCTGGTGGTTTTGTGCTAAAAGATTTCAAAATGACTTTTAGAGCATCCAATTTGATGACTTTAAGATATACATTTACAAATGCTGCCGGTACGACTACTTATTCAGCTGATGCGGATTATACTTTAGCATTAAATACAACTACTGGTGTAACAACTTTTACCTTAAATGCTACGCAGCCTACGGCAACCGTTCCGGCTGTCGATCCTGTACCTTACTCCAACATGGGCGTTATTAATGCAAGAATGGCTGGCGTAAACAGTTATTTTACTTCGGGCTCATTCAGGGTAAACTGGATTAACCAGATTATACCGGGCGAGATCGGTTTTGTAGGTTCACTAGGTGCTTTTTACAAAACTACTAATGCCAATTCATATTTTTACGGAACAATGGGCCATTAATAAAGGAGAAATTAACATGAAAAAAATATTTTTATATTCATTATTGTCTCTTGCTTTTTTTGCAGGTTGTAAAAAAGAGGAAGTTTTAATTGATGGACAAAGACCAGAGGAAAGGGTTACCGAAGCGGTAACAAAATACACCAATGCTTTAACTGGTAGTACAACAGGCTGGAAAGCTTTTTTATATCCCGATGGTGGTGGCGGCTACTCCTTTTTTCTAAATTTTAACAAAGAAAACAAGGTAAGCATGTATGCCGATTTGGATTATGCTCCCGCTTCGGACATTATGGAAAGTACTTACAGGGTTAAGGCTTTTCAAAACCCAACTTTATCGTTTGATACCTACAGTTACATGCACATTCTCGCTGATCCAAATCCTAATACTTTTGGTGGTGTGGCTGGTTGGGGTGTTTATTCTGACTTCGAATTTACGTTTGATAAGCAGGTAGGAGATTCAATTATGCTTACCGGCAAACTCCTTAAAAGCAAGTTGATTTTAGTGAAAGCAACAGCTGCTGAAAAAGCATCTTACGATGCAAAAGGTTTGTATAATTCTGTTGCCACTGCAGTAGACTACACTACATTGAACAAAAATTTATACGCATTAATTGGTGATCAAACAAAAGTTCAGATCAGCATTGATGTTTACAATAAAATATTCAGTTTAATCTGGGATAGCAATGGCGAAGTAAATACGGCTACCACTGGCTTTGCTTTTACGCTTACTGGCATCGTACTAAAAGAGCCATTGTTTTATAAAGGCAAGAAAATAACAGAATTGACGTGGGATCCGGTAAAGAAAGTATACTACACCACTATCGACGGACAAAGAGTTGAAGTTGTAGTGTCTTCAACACCAATTCTTCCATTGCATTTATTGATGGGGCTAAATTATTCGAGAATTGTGGTTCCGCAAGCTACTACAAGCCCGGGATGGGGGGCAGATTTTATTGCCCAAAGAGCCAGTGCTGCAACCGGCGTGGCTACTTTTAGCGTAGGTGGAAGTAGGTTAACATTAGGTAGCATGACCTACATATTTAACACAAACGCTCAAACCATGACACTTAATGTGATTACACCATATGCAGCAACAAGTTTAACACTTACCTACCCGTACACCTATACGAAAACCACAGCCGGAACTTATAAATTTACAATAGGTACTGCTGGTGGAAACGCAGCTGCACTGGCTGGTGTAATGGCACCATTACTTGCTCAACGCATTAACGTAGACGAATTCACTTTGGATTATTTTACAAATCCAACAAATGGTGCAACGCTGGGGCAGTTTAAAAGTGTTCAGCACCCAACATTTACATTTACCGGTACTTTACAATAATTAACAATCTCTCCCTAAAACCCCGCCTCATCAGCGGGGTTTTTTTATGACATAATTTTTGCCACCCGGCGTTCGTTTAATCTTATATTTGCAATGATGAAAAAGACATTCACTTTTATCTTATTTTCAATCGCTTGTGTAGTGCTATTTGCTGCAAATGTACAGGCGCAATGTGCCATGTGTAGCATCAATGCCGAGCAAGGCGTAAAAAACGGCAATACGGTTTCTGCAGGATTAAACACCGGGGTTTTATATTTATTGGCTATTCCTTACCTGATGGCAATGATTGTTGGTGTGGTGTGGTATAAAAAATTCCGTAAGAAAAATGTAGACCTAAACATGAAAAAGGAGCCTTTTCATTTAAACTAAAAAATGTCGGGTAAAACCTCAAAACTATCTGCAATTGTTCATTGCAAATGCCCGCACTGCCGTAGGGGAGATATTTTTACGGGCAGTATGTATGGTTGGAACATTCAGCACACCAAAGAAATTTGCAGTTATTGTGGCCAACGCATAGAAATCGAACCGGGCTATTTTTACGCAGCCATGTACGTAAGTTACGCCATGAATGTGATTGAAATGCTTATGGTAAGTTTTGTTACCTATTTAATTTTTGGCCCGTTAACTGACGCTACCTTTTGGCATTACCTGATCACCATTTTTTCTGGTTGTTTTATTTTGTATCCATTCAATTATCGTTATTCCAGGATAATCCTGCTTCACGTATTATCGCCTAATATAAAATACAAACCTTATTACGATAAATAGTATCTTTAATTAAAAGCTAATTATGATTACTAACCATGCATCGTTTACGAAAAATATATTTTTTGTAACCTTAATAACCTCAATTTATTTTGTACTGGCATTTACAGGTATATTGGCTAAGTTACAAACGATAACACTAATTGGCGCAGTCTCAGAGTTAATTACCATTCCGCTTATAATTTTATTGATCGTTATTTTCTTGTTTTCATTGTATCAGTTATTTACAAAACGCAATCATATTTCAGGTTATTCAGTAATCACACTATCGCTATCATTTAGTATTATCACTTTGATGTTCATCATCAAATAGCTTTCAAAAAAACTAAAACTCTATCTATATTTTACGAATGTTAAAAAAAGAAACCTTAAAATTTATTAAAGATGTTGCGGAGAACAATAACCGCGAATGGTTTGCAGAACATAAAGACATATATGAGGAAGCAAAGCAGGATGTTTTAAATTTAGTTTCTGCCATCATTCCGGAACTTGCCAAAGTAGACCCATTAATTTCTGCCGAAACTGATCCGAAGAAAAACCTGATGCGCATTTACCGTGATGTTCGTTTCAGTAAAAATAAAGATCCATACAAAAACAACTTTGGTATTTGGTTTTCGGCTAAAGGCAAGGGAGGAAACGAACCGGGTTATTACCTGCACATTCAGCCTGGTAAAAGTTTTATTGCAGGCGGTTATTGGATGCCCGAAGCCGCACACTTAAAACTAATCAGACAAGAAATCGATTACAATATCGATGAATTTAAAGAAATTATATCTGCTAAAGATTTTAAAAAATACTTTACGCTGGGTACCAGCAATGCACTGAAAAATGCACCGAAGGGATATGATCCTGCCGATCCGAACATTGAATATTTGAAACTGAAAAGTTTCGAAGCCACTACTTCATTAACTGACAATGAATTTTTTGATCCCAAACTCGTTAATAAGTTAATAAGTTCTTTTGGTGCAATACAACCATTAATTGCATTTTTACGAAACGCGATTAGTCAATAATCAAACTCGAAATTTATCAGGTTTGATACCTGATGCTAAATTCCTGATACTTAAATATGAAAAATACCTTTTTAACTTTTGCCATTCTTTTATTTATTTCATCCCTAACATCATGTGTTGTATTGTCTCCAAAAAAGTATAAAGCTTTATTAGGGAGCAAAGATTCTTTGTATACCGCGTTTAACGAGGGTTTGGTTAAAATTGAGAACCTGGAAAACGAAGTTAAAAAGCTGAAGAAAGATACCTCGATGATGGCTGAAGAGTTGAGAGATTTGCAGAACAGCTACAATGAAGTAGACGCCAGTTATAAAAAACTTAAAAATAATTCAACTACAGAAATTACCAAGCTATCAGGCGATCTTGCTGCCCGCGAGAAACGCCTGAAGGAGGTCGAAGAGGTGTTGCGTAAACGCGATGAAGCCACCAATTCTTTAAAAGAAAAATTGCAGCAAGCATTGCTCGGTTTTACAAAAAGTGGGTTAACCGTAGAAATTAAAAATGGTAAGGTATATGTTTCCTTAACAGATAAATTATTGTTTCCATCGGGAAGTATTATTATTGATGATAAAGGAAAACAGGCGTTAACGCAACTGGCAAACGTACTGAAACAACAGCCTGAAATTAATATCGCTGTAGAAGGTCATACCGATAACCAGAAGATTAATAACCTTGGCCAGATCAAAGATAACTGGGATTTAAGTGTTTTAAGGGCCACATCGGTAGTGCGTTACCTTACCGAAAATGAAAAGGTAGAGAGTGTGCGGATGACGGCAACCGGTAAAGGCGAATTTCAGCCTTTAGGTTCAAATGCAGGAGCCGATGGAAGAAGTAAAAACCGCAGAATTGAGATTGTACTTTCTCCTAAACTGGATGAGCTTTACAACTTAATTAAGTAACAAAAAACAAATAGATTAAATGTCCTGCTGGGTAAACCAACAGGACATTTTATTTTTTATAGGATTTCAAAACTTTAAAAGTCTGATCAAACTCAAAGTTATTCAGGTTACTATATTCAGGTAATGAAATTTTATGTAACGATAAAAAATTAAAAAGCTGTTTAATTGCGTTCGAAACTTCTTCCGGGCGATCGCAATGTTTTAATGAATCTATTTTTAGTAACTGCAGAGCAATCTCATAAATTTTAAAGTCTTCCTGGCTGGCCATTTTTATTCCCATTTCGGTTTCTACAACTGCTTGTTCATAGTTATGCGTACAGTTATAAAAATTTGCCTTAAAAACACTAAAGCCAACGGTAATAAAGTTGGTATAGTAAGTGTAATCGCACTCAATTATCTTTTCTACAAACTCAATAATCCGCTTTGCTTTTTTATAGTAATTAAGTTTTAAATAAGTTTGTCCCAGGTGAAGCAACAAGAAGGGGGAGAATACCGAATACCGTACGTAGAAAATATTCGGATACCTATTTAAAATGGCCATGATGAACCGGTGGCATTCGGCATAATTTTTTTGTGCAAAAAGGGTAAGCAGCACCATCCGGTACGAGAGCACTTCTGTCGTGGTAATTTGACTGTTTCGTAAGGGTTCGCTTTTATCAATTTGCTGGCAAAGGCTTATAATTTTTTCTTCAAGTGTTTTACTTTCATTTGGTTTGCCAATCAGGTTGTTGTGGAAGTATAAAATTAAATCATAAGGGTTAATCGGAAATAACTCCGTCAACCTTTTATAGTGCCTTTTTAACGATTGCATGGCATTAACCAAAAGCGTTTTGTCAATGTCGATGAGTGCAATGTTACACTCAATAACCAATAGCATGATCTGAACATCTTCGTTGAGCACATTATCAGAAATCGCTTTTACGGTTTCTTTATATAATGGGCTCATCGTTCTGCCATTAGCCAAAATATCAATAAAATCCATATTGATACTTTGTTTATTGAAATTAGAATTAGGCTTACTTATTTCATATTTCGATACACTGCAGATAAAGTCAAACGAGTCGTTTTTTTCTTCATTTGTGAAAGGCAATTTCAGAATGTTTCTCAACTCCAAAATTTCATTTCTATTGATACAAAACCTGATAGACCAGTTTAAAATGTGATTTCTGATTAACGTTTTTGTGGTGTAGTGTTCTAAAATATGCTCAAAAAACGCTGCACTCGGTTTGTAATTAAATTTTTCGGTAATTTGAATAAACAGAAAATAGGTGTAAATATCATCGTTCAGGAAACGAACTACTTCTGTAGGGATAGCAGTACTTAACCGTTTTTCCTGAATTAGGATCCCATCATACAGGAGTTCGTCGTAGGCATCAGGATAGTCATTAATATAGGCTAGGATGTTTTCTTTAGCTACGCGAAGCCCTTTATTACCTTTAGAAATGTTTTCACTGATTTTTTTAAGCAGGAAGATCTTTTCAGTACTTTTTTTCGCCAGAAAGATTTTCTTCTCCAGAAAGTAATTAATCAGTTCATAGCATAAAAGTGGATCATCTAATTCAAGCGAAAAATTTTCATTCTTTAACTGAAAATAAACCTGTAGCCAAAAGGGAGATTTTAACTGTTTCAAAAGCGTTGGGTGAACATCCTCCTGGGTTACATCTTTTTCTTCAAGATGACTAAGGATACCCAACATTTCCTCGGCATTTAATGGCGGAACATTATCAAGCACATCAATGTCATAGAACAGGCCATTATACCAGTTTTTGGTCAAGAAGGCTGAACCCGTAATAATGGGCTGTAGATTTACCCAGGTATTGGTTCGAAGACCAAACACCAACTTTAAAAAACTATTTTCCTCAATACTATAAAGGAAATCAACAAATATTTTAAAAAAATCAGTTCTGGCCAGGAATGGGTCAATTCCGTCGACAACAATAACAATTTTTCCCTCTCTTTTATCGGGATGTTTTTTAAAATAGCTTACTAAAGCACTAAGACTTTCAAATTTAAACTCTTTCAGAAACCAATCTTTTAATGAAAGCCCATTTTGAATGATGGTATTTATGCTATTCACATTGAGTAGCAAAATGATGTCATTTTTATATAAAGCTTGTTCAGCATAAAAAAAATGTTCTACCATGTGCGCAATCAATATAGACTTTCCTTGTCCAGGTTGTGCACTTATAGTCGTAAACTGATAATTATTCTTTAAGAAATAATCGAAATCGGGATAGTAAAAATTTCGGTTGGCTGTAAAATTAAATGGAACCCCTGAGTTGTTTTTCTTGGCAACCAGTGCCAATTCTGTAATAGACTTAGCTGTGAGCTTAATGGTTTGCCAAATACTTTGCGAGGGGACAATTTGATTCTCTTTTTCTTTACAAAAGGCATTCCAGTCGGCATAGCCGATGTATTGTGAGAGGCTGTTTAAGGTAAAAAGAGAGAACTTATGCAGCGTATTGGCAAAACCGAAGAACCTTTTTATAGTGGTTTCACTAACGTAGTTTTTCGTGTCCTGGAATACATACTCAGAAATTACTTTACAATGTGCAGGATCGATGTTTCTTAACCCTGATTTGATAAGTACAAACTTCCTGAGCTCAATAAGGAGTTCGTTAGCGTTCATTAATTTATGGGATGACTACGCTAATGTCATCAAATTTTCACAATACAGGAAATGAAATGCGTAACAATTAGCGCTATGAATAAAATGAATGAAAGAACAAGCCAAACAATGAATAGGAATGGATAGAATAGAAGTCTATCCGAAATGTAGATTTGTCATCGTAGTGTTTACATCTACTCTAAAATCGTGAACGCCTGCAAAAAACAAATCATCCCAAATTACGCCTGACATGATGAAAACTTTTACCTCTCGTTCCTTCAAGGGAATAATCTGCAATGTGCTAACATTTGCAGTCATCATTTTATTAACGTTCTTAAATTCGAAATCGTATGCGCAAACATCAATTTATGCAAATAGTGTTAGCGCAAGCTCAAATGTCGACAATCCCACTAATGCGACCAATGCTGATGAAAGTACCTTTGCCCAGGTAAATTCGTACGGAGGGCTACTACTCGGGGGTGGGCGTTATGAAGGAGAACTGGAATTGAAATTCCCCTCAAATGTAGCGGCAAATACAACGGCTTACATTAGAATTGATTCTGATCCTGATTTATTGAATGCGTTATTGGGGGGGAATTTAGGTGGTTTACTGGCTAATGTTGTGGGCAACGTTGCTTTGGGAAATCATAGTTTTACTGTTGGTGCTAGAAATTCATCAGGCCAAACCGTGCTGGAGGGTTCGAGTGCCGGGCAGTTTTCAAGTAATAATCTTCGTTTAATTAAAGATGCTGCGGGTAAATTCTACATTGCGATTACACCAAACCAAATTTACGATCGCATATTTGTTCGCGATGCTACTAGTGCATTGTTGCTTGGAACAAACAATAATACTAAAGTGTATTATGCACTTCATTTTTCAGGAAGTGACCCTTGTGCACAGGCGCTGGCTACCAGTTATGAAGGTACAGGTATTTCACTTGATGCTTTAAAACTTGGAAATTCGGGGGGGATTAATACGGAAAGAGCCATTGATTCCGATCCCAATAATTTTTCGCAGTTAAGCTTGGGTATATTGGCAGTTGGCGGTACCGCCAGTCAGGTTTTTTATTTTTCTGGTCTGTCAAATCCAACGGATGATGTTAATTTAAGATTTAAAACCACTCCGTCATTATTAAATCTTGGTTTACTAAACAATATAAGTGTAACCACTTATAACGGCACACAAGTGGTTGCCGTTCAGAATATAAATCCCAATTTATTGAGCCTTGATTTACTTGGCTTACTTAATAACGGATCCATCGTTACGATTCCATTTTCTCCGGGAGGGGCTTATGACCGCGTTAAAATTACGCTGAATTCGCTTGTAGGCGTTAACGTCTTGCAAGCAATTGATATCTATGGTGTTACACGTTCTGCCGGGAGGCCAACCTTTACAGGCCCGAACGGCAATACTTTTGCCGCATGTTATAATGTACCTGTAAGTTTAACCGCAACCACGGCAAATACCAACGAACTCATTTGGTATGAGGCGGCAGAGGGTGGAAGTCCTTTAGCCACTGTTGCTTTTAACGGTACTTATCAAACGCCAGGATTAACAGCCAACAAAACGTACTATGTTGCGGCAAGGCGATTAACCTGTACAACGGAGTCGGCCAGAGTGCCTGCGCTAGTTACTGTAAATCCTATAATTAATTTCAGTGCTACTACCTTAACCAATGCAACTAGCGGAACCAATTATAATCGGCAAATTGCGCCTGCAACAGGTGGAACCCCAGGTTTTACTTATGCGTTGGCATCTGGCAGTACGCTGCCGGCAGGCTTAACATTATCGTCAACAGGAGATATTGCAGGTAGACCAACGGTACCTGGCAACTATAATTTTTCTATTGTAGCTACTGATACCCGAGGATGTAACCTTACCGCCGCTTATACACTTACCGTAACAGGTCCTTTAACATTGGTGCCAGGTGCTTTACCCGATGGAATTACAAATGTTTTGTATCCGACGCAAACAATCCCTGTTGCGGCTGGAGGCACCGGACCATATAGCTATGTCGCCACAGATGTTCCTGCAGGATTAACTTTTAATCCAACTACAAGAGAGATTACAGGAACGCCAACTGTTCCTGGTAATTATATTGTACGGGTTACGGTAACCGATGCCAATGGAAATACCATCACTTCAAATTATACCCTAAAAGTGACTGATCCTTTTGTTTTACCTGCTGCAACTTTAGCAAATGGTACTACCGGACAAGGTTATACACCACAAATTATTCCTTCGGCTGCGGGCGGTACAACTCCGTATACTTACTCTGCAACAGGTTTGCCGCCAGGATTAACTTTTGCACCTGGTACCAGAACAATAACCGGAACGCCAACTTTAGCAGGTACCTATCCTGTTTCGGTTACCGCAACAGATGCTGATGGAAAAACAGTTACTAATACTTATTCGATAACCGTACTTGATCCATTGGCATTACCACCTGCTACACTTGCAGATGGTAATGAAAAAGTGATTTATCCTACGCAAACAATTCTTCCGGCAACGGGAGGCTCAGGGTCTTATACTTATGTGGCTTCCAATGTTCCTGCAGGGTTAACTTTTAATCCAAACACCCGCGAAATTACAGGTACGCCAGCTCAGGCCGGCAACTATTCCATTTTAGTTACGGTAACAGATGGCGGTGGAAGAACAGCAAGTCGTTCTTACCCATTAAGAGTGATTGGTGCGCTTAACCTGCCATCGGCAACCTTAGCCGATGGAACGGTTGGAACAACTTATCCAAATAGAACTTTACCGGCAGTAAGTGGCGGAACACAGCCTTATACCTATGTGGCTACAGGTCTGCCACAGGGAATGACCTTTAATCAGGTTACACGGGAAATTTCAGGTACCCCTGAAGTTGGAGGTACTTATGGAATTTCGCTAACGGCAACAGATGCAGCTGGTAACAATGCCACCACAACCTACACGCTCAATGTAAATGTGAGTGCACCAATTGTTGCCTCAACAACAGTTTGCGCCGGTTCTGGTGCAACACTAGCGGTTAGCAACAGCCCGCAGAACATCACCATAACCTATCGTTTATACGGCCCTACGGGCGATACGCCAATACAAAGCAATACTACAGGCAGTTTTACCACACCTGCTGTAACTTCACAAACAACTTTTTACGTTGATGCAGTTTCGGGAACGGCCATAAGTGCAAAAACTGCTGTTACGGTTTCGGTAAATCCGCCGGCAACTTTGCCTACAATAGCCGCTAGCAATATTGCCATTAACTCCGGACAAACCGCCACCTTAACCGCTACTTTTGATGCAGGAAACAGCATTGCCTGGTATGAGGCTGCAACAGGTGGTAGTCCGGTAAGCAGCAGCGCTTCGTTTACAACACCTCAACTAACAGCAACAAAAACTTATTATGCTCAAACTACGAGTGCAGCGGGTTGTGCAAGTACATCAAGAGTACCCGTTACGGTTACAGTAATTCCGTCATCAGGTACCACCGCATGTAACGCCGCAGGAAGTCAAACTACAGCGATAAATGGAATTTGTATTTTATGCGGCATTAGCGGGGCGGGTAATTCTACTGATGCTGATCCGAATAATTTTACCAGATTAACCTTAGGGGTAGGCGTGGGAGCTTCAGGATTGCAACAACTCATTTTCCAGAACCCTGGTGTTGCTACGGATAGTATTCGCTTAAACCTGGGTTTACCAGGTGGCCTGGCTGATGTTAATGTCTTAAATAACATTACCGTTAGGGTTTTGAACGGAACAACTCAGGTGAAATCGGTTCAGATTAGTGGCGGATTATTATCGCTCACCTTATTGGGTGGAGGCAGATTTGCATATACTTTAGCTGCGGGAGGAACTTACGATCGCGTTGAAGTAAGTTTCGGCGGCGTAGTTTCTGCATTAAACAGTTTAGATATCTATGGTGCAACTCAAATTTATCCAAACCCTGCTATTGTTTCTGGTGCACAGGCTATTTGTGCAGGCGCTACAGCAAAACTATCGGTTACTCCGGTAACCGGAACAACCGTTAGCTATTTTGATAGTCCGGTAAGTGCAACGGTATTAAATCCCGATGGTGGAGATTTTACAACACCAGCGCTTTCATCAACTACAACCTATTACATTCAGGTTAATAAATTAATCAACGGCACGGTTTGTTCGAACCCAACTAGAACTCCGGTAACCATTACCGTAAATCCGGTTATCGTATTTAACGGAACAACTTTAAGCAATGCCAGTATATCATTTCCTTACAGCAAACAATTGCCAGCTGCAACAGGCGGTACACCTGGTTTTACCTATGCCTTAGCTTCGGGTAGTACTTTGCCTGCAGGTTTATCTTTATCAAACACAGGTTTGATTAGCGGAACGCCGACTGCTACAGGAAATCCAACATTTTCAGTTATCGCAACCGATACTAAAAACTGCTCAACTACAGCAATTTTTACCTTCGCTGTAACACCGGCATTGGCATTGGCGCCGGGCGCATTGCCAGATGGCGTTGCCGGAACTTTGTATCCAACACAAACCATCCCTGCAGCTACTGGTGGTACTGGTCCGATAACTTATTCCGCTACTGGTGTACCTCCGGGATTAAGTTTCAATCCAACAACCAGAGAAATTTCGGGCATACCTACACAACCTGGAAATTATATTATCCCAATAACTGTTACTGATGCTAACGGATATTCTGTTACTTCAAACTATACTTTAAAAGTTACCGATCCTTTATTATTGCCACCTGCTACGCTAGCAAACGGAACAAATGGTATGGTTTATCCAACCCAAACTATTCCTAATGCCACAGGCGGAACCACACCGTACACTTATTCTGCAACAGGTGTACCAGCTGGTTTATCATTTAACCCAGCAACCAGAGAAATTTCAGGCACACCAACACAATCTGGTACATTCCCTGTTTCGGTAACGGTAACCGACGCCACGAATAAAACAGCCACCACGACCTATTCCATCACGATTATTGACCCGCTAGCATTGCCGGCCGCTACTTTAGCCGATGGCACTGAAAAAGTCAATTATCCGGCGCAAACCATTCCATCTGCAACTGGTGGCGTGGGCCCGTACACATATAGTGCGATCAATCTTCCCCCTGGATTAAACTTTAACGTCAATACCAGAGAAATCACAGGTGTACCCGCTCAGGCAGGAAATTATGTGGTTACTGTAAATGTATCTGACAGTGAAGGCAGATCGGCAACAGGTAACTATGCACTTAAAGTGATTGGAGCTTTAAACCTTCCCTCGGCAACATTGCCAAACGGCATAGTGGGAACAGCTTATCCAACGCAAACATTGCCTGCCGTTACTGGCGGAACTGGTCCGTATACTTATATCGCCACCAATCTCCCTCCTGGATTAAGCTTTAATACCAATACCAGAGAGATTACAGGTGTACCAACCCTTGGTGGCGATTATACAATTTCGTTAACAGCAAGAGATGCAAGTGGAAATGTCGCAACAACGGGCTACAGCATCACGGTAAACGTTACTGCTCCGGTAGTGGCGAATGCGACCGTTTGTTCAGGCTCACCAGCTACATTAACAGTGAGCAATTTAATTGCCGGTGTTACTTACAATTGGTATGCATCCACAGGCTCTACACCTCTGGCCACCAATAATAACGGTACATTTCTTACTCCGGCTGTAACCAGTCAAACCGTCTTTTATGTTGAGGCTGTTTCTGGCACTGCAGTAAGTGCAAGAACAACAGTAACGGTATCTATTAACCCGCCAGCAACGTTAGCAACGGTTACCACCAATAATCAGGTCATCAATCCAAATCAATCTACAACTTTATTGGCTACTGCTGATGCAGGTAATACCATCACCTGGTTTGACGCCGCTACGGGCGGTACACAGGTGGGATCAGGAACATCATTTACAACTCCTGTATTAAATGCAACAACAACTTATTATGTAGAGACCACCAATAGCAATGGTTGCGTAAGTGCAAGTCGTGTTCCGGTAACAGTTACGGTTATTCCTGCCGGAAGCGGCACAGCCTGTAATGCTGCCAACAGCCAAACAAGCGGCATCACCGGAATCTGCGTATTATGCGGAATTACGGGAGCAGGAAATTCAACAGATGCTAATCCAGATAACTTTACAAGAATTACCTTAGCTGTTGGTGTCGCATCAACAGGATTTCAACAATTAAGGTTCCCGATTTCGGGTACAGCAACTGATAGCGTTCGTTTAGACTTAGCTTTACCAGGCGGTTTATTGGATTTACAGTTGCTAAATAACACCACAGTAACAATCTTAAACGGAACAACTGTTGTTAGAACGGTACAACTAGGTTCATCATTGGTTAACCTTCAACTTTTAAGTGGAAATCGTTTTGCTGCAAGTCTTTTAGGAGGCGCAGCATTTGATCGGGTAGAGGTACGTTTCGGCGGATTGGTTTCTGCGGTAACCAGCTTAGATGTTTACGGTGCATCCATCACCTATCCGGCGCCAACGATTACGGCAGGATCACAAACGATTTGCTCAGGTGCTACTGCAACTTTAACCGCTACCGCAAATGGCGGAACTGCTATCGCCTGGTATGATGCCGCTGGTACTCAGTTGGCTACCGGTGCATCTTTCACAACTCCGGCCTTAACAGCTACTACAGTTTATTACATTCAGGTATCAAGAGCAACTTGCGCAAATCCGGTAAGAATTCCGGTTACCGTAACGGTTACACCTGCATTGGCCACGCCAGCAGTAGCAACAGTAACTGCGGGCTGCGCCGGAAGCCCGGCTACATTAGCCGTTACCAATCCAATTGCCGGCGTAACTTACAATTGGTTTACTGCGCAAACCGGTGGAACTGCGGTTTTAACTGGTGCAACGGTGACTACACCAGCGCTGACGGCAAATACAACTTATTATGTTGAAGCATCTCAAGGAAATTGTGTAAGCGCTAGCCGAGCAACGGTATTGGTGCCGGTGAACCCAGCTCCAGCTTTACCTACATTAACTACAAGTTCATCATCAATAGCACCCGGACAAACCGCAATTTTAACAGCTACTTCAGCTGAAGCCAATGTAACCTTCAACTGGTATAACTCGGCAACGGCAACCATGCCAGTTTATGTAGGTCCGACTTATGTAACACCATCACTAACAGCAAGCACAACTTATTATGTTGAGGCTGTTTCTGCAAATGGCTGTGCTTCTTTAGGCAGGGCTCAAATTACAGTAACCGTAAATACTGGTGGTTCGCCAAATCCTGTTCCTTGCGAAGCGGCAACAGCACAAAGCAATGGCGTGGTTGGCTTAGGCGTACTGGCGGGTGTATTTAATCCAGGTTTAGCGATTGATAACGATACCCAAACCGGATCATCATTAATTTTACCTGTAGGTGCTTTAGGGGGATCAGTTTTTCAAAGAGCAAGTTTTGGCTCGGTATCCCGCTTAGGCGATACAGTTAGGGTATTGGTATCTTCTCCGGGAAGATTACTATCATTAGCCGTTTTAGGAAATGCTCAAATTACCACTTACCTTGGAACGACCAGCAATGGCGATTCAAGAACTTTAAATAGCGGTTTATTAAACGTTCAGTTGTTGAGCGGTGACACCCAGGCCTTGATTACTTTCGTACCAGCAGCAACATTCGATGGTGTGGAGGTTAGATTAAACGGAGGGCTGGCAACGGCTTTAAGCTCACTTAACTTTAACTATGCGCAACGCATACTAGTGGCGCCAACAGTGCTTTCATCAAATGTAACCGCCTGTGAGAATCAAACCACTCAATTAACAGTTAGTAATCCATCATCAAGCTTAACTTATAGATGGTATGATGCGGCTGGAACTTATCTAACAGGGAAAGATGGTATTATTTTTACCACACCTGTTTTAACAGCAGACACTAAATTCTTCGTTGCGGCAGTATCAGCATCAGGATGCGTGAGCTATAGAACCGTTGTAAATGTAACGGTTACACCAGCTCCTGTGCAACCAGAGTTGTTGGCACCTAATGTGGAAACTTGTATCAACACTTCAGTCGTGTTTCAGGTTAAAAACCCACTTGCCGGAACAACTTACAGATGGTATGATAATGCAAACGTTTATCAGGCAGGTTTTGACGGCCCAACGTTCACGGTAACTAATGTTACCACAAATACTACATACAGTGTTGAAGCCGTAAACAGTTGCGGATCTGCATCTGCTAAAACAACAGCAACCATTACTATTGGTAACATTCAGGTTCCTGTCGTTACGCCATCATCAGTTACGATTACTGCAGGTTCCGTAGCTGCGCTAACTGCTACTTCTAATACCGCAGGTGTAACAATCAACTGGTATACAACTGAAACCGGAACCATTCCGGTATTCACCACAATAAATTCAAATACAAGTAATTTTGTAACACCCCCAATATCGAGCAATACATCATATTTCGTAGAAGCGACCATTCCTGGTGGTTGTACTTCGGCCACAAGAGCTCGTGTTGATATTACAGTAATTCCTGCAGGTACCCCTGTGCCTACACCTTGCGGTGCGGCAATTTCACAAACAAATGGGGTTTCTGGCATTGCAGTTGGTGCTGGCGTGGTTAATCCAAACAATGCAATTGATGGCGATGTGAATACAGGATCAACTTTGGTAATTCCTGTCGGATTATTAGGTTCATCAGTTTACCAAAGATTAAAATTCCCTTCGGCTTCTAATGTTGGCGATACCTTAAGGTTGAAAATTACCACTCCGGGTCAGTTGCTATCATTGGGCATATTGCCAAACGTTTCTGTCACTACTTATTTAAACGGAAGCAGCAATGGCGATGTTACGACGGTTTCAAATCCATTAATCAGCTTAAGATTATTAGCCGGAAACAATACCGGTATACTAACCATTATTCCAACAAGTCAGTTTGATGAAGTAGAGTTAAGATTAAACGCTGGTTTGTTAGGTGCTTTAACATCAATTAACTTTGATTATGCGCAAAGAACAATTGTGGCGCCAACTTTAAGCACAACCAATGTAAGTGTGTGTCAAGGTGCTGCTGCTACTTTAAGTGTTCAAAATCCTCAACCTGGAATCATTTATAAATGGTATGCCGGAACTGTATATCAGGCAGGAAAAGACGGGCCTACATTTACAACCGATCCAACGCTGACGCCAAATACTTACGAATATTCTGTAACCGCTAATGCCAATGGTTGCGAAACGGTTAAGGTTAAAGCAACGGTAATTGTTCTTCCACCGCCTACACCACCAACCGCAACTCCAGGCAATCCATTAAGCACCTGTTTAAATACGCCAGTTGAGCTGAGTGTTGTAGCGGTGGCTGGAAATACCTATAACTGGTACGATCAGCCGACAGTCGGGAATATACTGGTTACCAATAACAATAAGTTTTTAACTCCGGCAAACTTACCTGTTGGAACAACAAACTACTATGTTGAGTTGGTTAATGCAAACGGCTGTTCGAGCGCAACCAGAACAATGATTTCAATTACGGTTAATGATTCAGCTTTGGCTAGCGATATCACCGTAACAGGTAATATTTCATTGTGTTCAGCAGGAACAGCAACATTAACGGCATCAAGTTCAATTGCCAATGCGGTATTTAACTGGTATAGCGATGCTGCACTGACCCAGTTGGTGGCTTCAAATACCGCAACGTTTACTACACCAACCATCAATGCTGCTACAAAATATTATGTTACTGTTAGCGGAACCGGCAAGTGTGCAAACGCTGCAGGAAATGCAAAAGAAGTAAGTATTTCATTTAATCCGATTGCTGTAGCCGCTGATATTACTTTAACAGGACCTACATCGATCTGCGCTGGTGCACCAGTTTCATTAAGGGCACAAGCTAACGGCGTAATTGATCCGGTATTTACCTGGTACAGTGATGCCAGTTTGACGACTGTTGTAAATACTACAGACACATACACGCCTACGATAAATGTTACAACTACTTATTATGTTACAGTTAAAGGAAGTAACAGATGTGAAAATACAGCTGCAACGGCTAAAACAATAACCATTACTGTAAATCCTTACGCAACTGATTCGGATATCGCTTTAAGTGGAACGACTTCAGTTTGCAGCGGAGCGAGCACTACATTATCAGCATCATCAACTACGGTGATCAACCCAATATTTAGATGGTATACTGATGCTTCATTCGCAACAACGCCAGTCTTTACAGGTGCATCGTATAACACCGGTGCATTGACAGCAAGTCGCACATATTATGTAACAGTAAGCGGAGACAACAAATGTGAAAACTTGCCAAATACAGGCAAAGCCATCACGGTTACCGTTAATGAGTTTGCTACTGCTGCAGACATTACCGTAGCCAATACTCAGGTTTGCTCAGGCTCATCTGCATTGTTAGTGGCCTCGAGTTTAACGGTAATACAACCTGTATTTACCTGGTATAACGATCCATCGTTAACAAGCGTAGCATTTGTTGGTCCGATTTTCACTGTAAATAATTTAACTGCAAGTACTACTTACTACGTAACGGTTAAAGGAATCAACAGATGTGAAAATTCAGCTGCAGATGCCAAAGCGGTTGTGGTAACCGTTAATCCAATTGCCACACCAACTGATATCATTGTAAGCGGTGGAACAACTGCTTGTGCCGGAGCTTCAGCAACACTTACTGCCAGTTCGCCAAGTGTAACCAATCCGGTATTTACCTGGTATAGTGATGCCGCCTTAACCAACATTACTTTTGTTGGCAATACATTTACTACACCAGCATTAAACACAACAACTACTTATTATGTAACTGTTAAAGGAGATAATAAATGTGAAAATGCTGCAGGAAATGGAAAAGCTGTAGTGGTTACCATTACCCCAGTTGCCAGCGCAACTGATGTTACGGCTGGTGATGTTACAATTTGTGCCGGATCATCTGCTGCACTAGTAGCAACCACTACAACAGTTACTGACCCTGTGTTCACCTGGTACAGCGATGCAGCTTTAACATCAGTTGCTTTTGTTGGTGCAACATTTAATACACCAGTATTAAATGCTACTACCAGATATTATTTAACCATCAAAGGCAGTAACAGGTGCGAAAGTTCAGCATCAACAGCTAAAGTGGTTACGGTTACGGTGAATGAAGTTGCTACCGCGACTGACATTACGCTTTCTACTCCGGCAATCATTTGCGGTTCTGGTACAGCCACCATCAATGCCAGCTCAACTACTGTAACCAGTCCGGTATTTACCTGGTACAATGATGCTTCGTTAACGAGTGTGGCTTTTGTTGGTCCGATATTTACAACACCAAGTTTAAGCGCAACTACAACCTATTACGTGACCGTAAAAGGTACTAACAAGTGCGAAAATACATCGGCAAATGCTAAGGCTGTAACAGTGGTGGTTAATCCGGTAGCTTTGGCAAGCGATATCACTACAACCGGAACAACATCGGTTTGTAATGGTTCAACCACAACTTTAACGGCTTCGAGTACCACAGTTACCAACCCGGTATTTACCTGGTATAGTGATGCTGCCTTAACAAGTGTAGTATTCACAGGAGCTGTATTCACAACACCAGTACTATCGGCCAATACCACTTACTATGTAACCATTAAGGGTGATAACAGGTGTGAAAACACTGCAGCGACTGCGAAACCAATAACAGTAATTGTAACGCCAGTTGCCAGCGCAGCTGATGTTGCTGCAAGCGATGTTACGATTTGTGCAGGTTCAAATGCATCATTAGTAGCCAGTACCACAACAGTAACCAACCCGGTATTTACCTGGTACAACGATGCTGCTTTAACATCGGTTGCTTTTGTTGGTGCAACATTTAACACACCAGTATTAAATGCTACTACCAGATATTATTTAACCATCAAAGGCAGTAACAGGTGCGAAAGTTCAGCATCAACAGCTAAAGTGGTTACGGTAACAGTGAATGAAGTTGCTACCGCTGCTGACATTACGCTTTCTACTCCGGCAATCATTTGCGGTTCTGGTACAGCCACCATCAATGCCAGCTCAACTACTGTTACCAGTCCGGTATTTACCTGGTACAATGATGCTTCATTAACCAGTGTAGCTTTTGTTGGTCCGATATTTACAACACCAAGTTTAAGCACAACCACCACTTATTATGTGACCGTAAAAGGTACTAACAAGTGCGAAAATACATCAGCAAATGCTAAGGCTGTAACAGTGGTGGTTAATCCGAGAGCGGTATCAACTGATGTTGCTGTATCTGGTTCAACTACGATTTGTACGAATGGTACAACAACATTAACAGCTAGAAGCACCACCGTAACTAATCCGGTATTTACTTGGTATAGTAATGCGGCGCTCTCGACAGTAGTATTTACCGGAGCTGTATTTACAACACCTTCATTAACCAGTAATACCACTTATTATGTAACTGTTCGCGGAGATAACAAATGCGAAAATACTGCAGCAAATGCATTAGCAGTAGCTATTACAGTAAGTGCCATTCCAAATAGTCCGGTGGTAGCCACAACTGGAACTAATATTTGTGCCGGCGAGCCTACAACGCTTACCATCACCAATGCGCAAGCAGGTGTAACCTACGAATGGTATACAGCGGCAACAGGTGGTAGCCTGTTGTTCACCGGAACTTCATACACTACGCCTGTCATCAATTCAAGTACTGATTATTATGTGCAAGCGGTTGGGGCAGGGGGTTGCAACAATAACGGCGGCAGGGTGAAGGTTACCGTAACAGTCAATCAAAAACCGAATGTTCCGACTGTTGCATCTGCCAATGTAAGTGTGTGTGTGGGAAGTTCAGCTGCGCTTACGGTTACGAATCCTCAGGCAAATATTGTTTACAACTGGTATACTTTACCAACTGGCGGTTCGCTGGCTGGAACCGGAAGTATCTTTATGACACCTGCGGTTACCACTAATATCACCTATTATGTTGAAGGTGCTAACGGGTCATGTTTATCATCATCAAGAACCCCGGTAAATGTTATCGCTTTACCAGTGCCTGTGGCTCCTGCTTCAGTAACGCCGGCAAACGGAACCATCTGCGCAGGTAGTAATACCATCTTAACCGTTAACAATCCGGTTGCAGGCTTAATTTACAGATGGTACACTACAAGTTCAAACGGGACTTCAATTGGTGAGGGCATTACGTTTACCACACCAAATATCACAGCAACAACCATTTTCTACGTAGAAAGTATTGCTGTTGGTGGTTGCGCTAGTCCTACCCGAACTGCGATTACCGTAAATGTACTTCCAGTACTAATAGCACCATCGGTAGTGGTTCAATCTACCACACCAAATAGTGTAACCTTTGCATGGGCAGCGGTTAATGGTGCTACAGGTTACGAGGTTTCAACAGATAATGGATTAACCTGGCAGGCTGCAACCGGTACAACATATCTTGCAATCGGTTTAAAACCAGACCAATCGGTTACCATTATTGTAAGGGCAAAAGGTCAGCTAGATTGCCAGACAAGTGCAAATTCAACGCCAGTAACGGGTAAGGCGAGCAATCCACTAGGAAACCAGATATACATTCCAAACGCTTTTACGCCAAATAATGATGGTAAAAACGATGTATTCTTAATTTATGGAAATACGATTGCGAGTGCAAAAATGTCTATCTACACGCAATGGGGGCAGTTATTATTCCAGTCTGATAATGTTGCAAACGGATGGGATGGAACTTTTAGAGGTGTGAACCAGCCGATAGGTGTGTACGTGTACATGGTAGAAGCCCAGCTCACAGACGGAACAACAGTGGTTAGAAAAGGTACAGTTACATTATTAAGATAGATATGAGCCGGTTAATTTATAAACGAAAAAAATCAAATTCCATGAAAATATTATCGATTTTAAAAGTGTATGTAGCTATTGTGGGCTTGGTTATTTGCTCAGCTAAATCATTTGCGCAAACAGATCCTCACTTTTCGCAGTATTATGCTTATCCGTTATGGCTTAATCCCGCCTTAACAGGCGTAGTAGATGGCGATTACCGGGCCAGTGTAAATTTTAAACAACAATGGGGCGCTTTAAATAATTCATTCCTCACCGGAGGTGCTTCATTCGATATGGCACCAAAGAAAAATTTTGCTTTCGGTGCCACCGTTTTGAATCAACGGGCAGGCGAATTGGATTTCAACTATCTAACCGCACTGGTATCAGGTTCCTACCGGTTGAGATTTGGTTTTGAAGGTTTGCAGATGATCAACTTTGGCTTACAAGCCGGAATTATCAACAGAAGTTTCGATTTTTCTCAGGGTCGTTTTGGAAATCAGTTTAATCCGATTGGTGGCTACGACGGTGGAATGATGAGCGGTGAAACTTTCCAGTCGCAATCATCACTTGTTCCTGATGTAAATGCCGGGATCATGTATTTCGATGGTAATCCAAACAAAGGTGTTAACGTTTTTCTGGGTGCAAGTGCTGCTCACTTAACCAGGCCAACAGATCGGTTCTCAGGAACAGATTCCCGCATCCCGATGCGTTTTACCGCCCATGGTGGTGCCAGAATCAGGGCTTCAGAATTATTGGATATTGTGCCGAATGCTTTAGCCATGTACCAGGGAAATACCAATGAAATTTCCCTTGGTGCCTACGCTCAGTTAAATGTTAATCCATCATCAAATATCTTGTTTGGTGGCAATTACCGCTTAAAAGATGCCGCAATTGCATTTGTTGGTTTACAGCTACGTAACATGGTTTTTGGCTTAAGTTACGATGTAAATACCTCATCTTTTAGCAGGGCATCAAACAGCAATGGTGGTTTGGAATTATCGATCTCACTAATCGGTCGGAATGGAATTATCGGCCCGAACTTTTTCTGTCCACGTTTATAATCCATATTCAAAATGAAAAAAATATTACTGTTTTTATTATTGGTATCTTTTGGTTACGCAAATGCACAGTATGTGGTAAACTATAAAAGGGTTGCCGATACTTATTTTGAAAACAAAGATTACTACGCGGCATCTACATTTTATAAAAAGGCTTTAAAAATAACCGGCGATAGTACGCTTGCACTTCTTCCATACGGAACAGAAAGAAAATCGGCAAAAGATGAAAAGGGGATTGAGGATTATGAAGGTTCTATCTACAATCTGGCAGAATCCAGCCGTTTGTACCGGGAGTTTTCAGAAGCAGAAAAATACTATGCCGTAGCCATTACTTTTACAAATACCCGTTATAGAAAGGCACAATTTTATTATGCCGAATGCTTAAGGGCAAATAAAAAGTTTAACCCTGCTATTGATGCCTTTCAGGTTTTTATCAGAAAAAATCCGAATGATGCATTGGTTAAAGAGGCGCAGAAGGAAATTGCTTCCTGCAAATTTGCTTTAGAGGAAATGCGTTTTCCACGGATGGTACAGATTAGAAAAATAGCGAGTAATGTAAATGGATTGGGTTCTAATTATGCGCCAGTTAAAGTGGGTAACGATTTTTATTTTACCTCTTCTCGCCCGGTGGCCACCGCAGGAAAAAAGGATATCATGAAAACCGAAGCTGGTGAAGTTCAGATTTCTACAAAAGCCAACCCTTTCATCAATAATCTATATACTACCAAAAGCGATCTGGGTGTTGCTGATATTTCGGTAAGGATGATGGATTTAAATTTACCAAGAAACGTGGAAACCGCTGCGGCAAGTTTTACGCCTGATGGCAAAAAAGTTTATTTCACTTATTGGCGGGAAAGGGAAAGATATTCGATTTATACCGCTACTAAAATTGATGATAAATGGTCAGAGCCGGTACAGGTAGGTTTAGAAATTAATAGTAAAGATTTTAATTCGAGCCAGCCATTTGTAACTGCCGATGGAAAGTTTCTTTTGTTCTCTTCGGATAGGAGTGGAGGATATGGTAAATTCGATTTATGGTATTGCGCCATCCGTGAAGATGGTACCTTAGGCCAGGCTGTAAATTTGGGTCCAACCATAAATACTGAAGACGATGAAAGGGCGCCAAATTACAATACGGTAACTAAAAAACTGCTATTTAGTACCGATGGGAGAGTGGGGTTAGGTGGACTGGATTTTTTTGAAGCTGAAGGCGATTTAATCACCTGGACAGAACCAAAGAATCTGGGCTATCCATTCAACTCATCAAAAGATGATTTATACTTTACTGCGACAAATGAACAGGGAACCAGAGGTTATATCAGCTCCGACCGGGAATCATCTTGCTGTTTAGAAGTGTTTGAGGTTAAAAAAGAATTTTTCAATATCAGTGGTATACTTACCGATTGCAAAACTAAATTGCCCTTGGCCGACGCGACAGTTTCGTTCTCGAATGCAGAAAGTACCCAAAAAGTAGTTACGGGGCCAGATGGCAAATACCTGTTCAAAGTTGATTCAAAAAGACCTGTAAAGTTACTTTTCGCAAAGGATAACTATTTTTCCATCACTAAAAATTATCCTTATGAGGAATTGGCAAAGGCCGATACCATGATTTACAAAGATTATTGCATTAGTCCGTTTAAATTGGGTATTCCAATCGCTTTAGATAACGTTTACTATGAATTTAACAGCGCTGAACTTACCGAGCCTAGTAAAAAAGTGCTTGATTTTTTAATCCCGATTATGGAAGATAACCCGGAAATGGAAATTGAGTTGGGTTCGCATACCGATAATATTGGCACCGATGAATACAACCTGAATTTGTCAAATCAAAGGGCTAAATCATGCGTTGATTATCTGGTGAGTAAAGGGATTTCGGAATCACGGATGACTTCAAAAGGTTATGGCGAATCGATGCCTATTGCGCCCAATGAGACGGGAAGAGGCAAGAAGAAAAAAGATAATCCGGAAGGAAGGGCAAAAAACAGACGAACAGAATTTAAGGTTACCAAGAAATAAATACTCCAAATGAGTCCCGTTGAAAGCCATCTTCAAATGTTGAAGGTGGCTTTTTTAGTTTGGGCGATGGTTTGTTTTAAAATTAATCTTTGTAATTTTCGCCTGACAATTGATTTCCATGAAACTTAATATTCATCCCTCCCTCATTTTTAGAACACCAAAATTTTCTTATCAAGCCGATATTGCTTCCAGCTGGGATGAACTTAAAAATGCAATTGCCATATCATCATCTGCATTTTACGAAACGATAAAGGACGTTCAGGCCGATGATTTAAAAAATCTTCCACCAAAAGTAAGTTTCACCATTTGGAAATATTTTAACCGGGCTAAATACCGCTCTACACCGTATGGTACCTTTGCCAGTTTCAGCTTGTTAGAAAAGGCATTTTCTGCAGCAGAAAGTAAAATCATCATCAATGAAGCACAGGTTGTCCACCGGTTTATCGATTGGCCTTATCGCAATGAACTGCAATTTGATTTCGAACAGTTACTTTCAGCAGATATTCAGTTATTTAGTAATAGCAGTTATTACGCAACAAACAACGGCATCCGTTATATCGCTTGTACCGATGGCGTTTTTGAACTGGCAGAGATTGACCACAATGACTTGGTAGCACAAATTCTTAAGCTTTGTAGTGAACCCGTAAAGGTAAAAGTATTATTAGCGAAACTTGATTTAAATGAGGATGGAGAAACAAATGTTATCAACCTGTTGAAAGATATGCACAGCCTTCAGCTGATTTTTAGTGAGCACGACCCTAATATTGTAGGACAGGATTATTTTGAAAGGCTCGGAATTGCTGCTACCGCAGATAAACCTCAATACCTCATCGCAGAGCGAAAAATGATTGGTGGAGGATTGGATGAAAAACTGCTTAAACCTTTGCCGGGATTGATTCAGTTATTAAGTAAAGTTTTAAAGTCAAATGAGCGTGAGGCATTAACGAGTTTCATCAGGCGGTTTAAACAAAAGTTTGATCAGCAGGAAATTGCACTGTCAGTAGCCCTCGATCCGGAAATGGGCGTTGGTTACGATGAATTGGAACAAGCAGGTGAAGATGATTTTGTAGCGCAGTTTAAGGGAAAGAAAGAAAGCGAAAAAGATAAAAACGATTTGAAGGCGGTTTTAAAACACAAGCTTTCGGCCGAAAATTTTATAAACCAGGAACCAGTTTTCCTGAATCAGTTAACTTTTGATACCAATGAAAGGGAAAGCCTTTTGCCCAATTCATTTAGTTTACTGATGTCTTTGGCTGATGATTTAATTTGCATCGATCAGATCGGTGGCGCCACAGCCAATGCCTTAACCGGCCGTTTTTCTATTGCCGATGCTGCGGTAGAAGCCTACTGCAAAGAAACTTCAGCAATTGAACAAAATGCTAATCCTGAGGTGATGTTTTTCGATGTGGCTTATCTGGTTGAAACCAATGTAGATAATATCAATCGGCGGAAACTGGTTTATAATCATCAGTTGTCCATCTTAAATTTTGATACTTCTGATGTACCGCTTTCGCTTCGCGATATTCAAATTGCTGTAAGAGATAATGAAGTGATTTTGAGATCGAGGCAATTGAACAAACGGCTTATTCCCCGCATGGCTTCTGCTTATAACTACGCCCGTTCTGATCTTTCTGTTTTCAGGTTACTTTGCGATTTGCAACACCAGGGTTTACAAACAAGTCTCTCGCTACCTTTAGATAGTATTTTTCCTGACTTAACTTTTTATCCACGCTTTCAATATTATAACATTGTTTTGAGCGCTGCGAAATGGCAAGTAAGTAAGGAAAATTTTTATTCTGCCAAAAATGCATTAACAGTAGAAAACTGTCGTGCTTTCTTAAAAAAATTAGGTGTTTCCAGGTTCTTCAAAACTGGCCTATCCGACCAAACACTTTGCTTTGATTTAGAACTTGATGAAGATTTGAATGCGCTGATTCTATTTATGCAGAAGCAAACCAAATTGTATCTGGAGGAGGTTATTTTCCCAACATTCAGTCCGGTGGTAGATCAGCATCAAAAACCATATCTGGCTCAGTTCATCCTTAATCTTTACCATAATAATCGTATTTATAAAGGTGTCGGCAGTTTAGATGTTCAGGAAGCAACAATTCAAAGTACTTTTTTGCCAGGAAAGGAATGGTTGTATTTCGAAATCTTTTGCCATCAGCAGCGCTCCGACGAACTTTTAATCGGTGTTATTCCTGCATTTTTGGAAGATTTTAATTCCTTAATTAAATCCTGGTTTTTTATTAGATACAATGAAAATGGTAACCATTTGCGCTTTAGGGTTTTGCTGCATGAGGAAGAAGACGGCCAAAAACTAACTTCCGCTTTTGGCGATTATCTAAAAGTGTATGTGGAAAGCGGTTTAGTTTCCGATCTCCAGCTCAAAACTTATAAACGAGAAATAGAACGCTACGGTGCGGATCTGATTGAAGAGGTAGAAGAACACTTTTTAGTCGACAGTGAATTTGTATTGTCGGTATTGCAAAATCAGACTGATGCTTTTACAAAGTACAAATGGTGTGCTGCTGTAGTAGATGAACTTAAAAACGCTGCAGTTTTCGACGCTAAAGAACTTGTGCAAATCATTAAGTTGATGTCTGATTCCTTTAACGATGAACATCATCTGGATCCAGCTGATTTTAAGAAACTCAATCAACAATATCAGCTGTATCGGCGCAATCCCGATTTATCGGATGATCGCCTAAGCGATGCTTTTAATACGTTTAAAAATTCCCTAATAAAAATACTTGAGAGAACAGAGGGAAACCGCAGAGCAAAATTATTTACAGATTTGATGCACATGCATGTAAACCGCTTATTTAGCCGCGATCAGCGTACAAATGAAATGGTGATGTATTATTTTCTACTAAAAGATATGCAACGTAAAAACGCTATTGGTTAAGATTTAATTTCGCCATTGGGTTTACTACCGGAACATCAATCTCAGTAATATATCGGTTCAGTGGGTCTTTATAATACCTAAATATGTAGTCGTCTTTATAGAAGTTGGCTAATCGTTTATTAATATTATCTATACCCACATGATGGCTTTCATGTTGTTTGCCTTTTACATCGTTCACCATGTTTATGGTACTAATGTTTAGGTTATTGTTATCGTAATCTATTTTAATTGTTGCGGTTTGCGTAGAATGCGTTACGTTTCCATGTTTAAATATGTTTTCAATTAACGTTAGCAAAATTAGGGGAGGAAACCGCAGGCCAAACAAATCGCCGTTTACTTCCAGTTTCAGGTTTAGCGTGTTTGCTGTTCGTAACTGGTGCAGGTTAATCAGGTGTTCTATCTGTTCCACTTCTTCACTTAAAGGAACCATTTCTGATGCTTCTGGCCGCTTTAGGGCATAACGCATCATTTCGGCTAAATTCATAATCGCGTCAGCTGCCATGGGTGCCTTTTTGCGGGCATCGTTATAAATGAAATTTAAGGTGTTAAATAAAAAGTGTGGATTGATCTGACTGCGGAGAAAATTATTCTGAGATTGCACCAAATCATTTTCTAAAGCCTGTTTTTCTATCTGTGTAACAAGACTTTGACGTTCAAGCGCTTCTACTTTTTTCCTATCTTCAAACGATTTTAAGATGTATACGTAACCAGTAGCAAAACCAATGAAATATAACGATCGCCAAATGTTGCTGGCAATAAAATCTCTATCGAAAGTTATTGGTGCATTCAGTTTGATAATATGAAGGCTGCTAAAGATATGGCGTAAAAGAAATACCAGTAATGTATAGGTCGCTATTTCAACAATGATTAGAATGGGTATGGTTAAAAAAAGTATTGATTTTTTTTTGCGATTTAGCTCGTTATTAAATAAACAACTATGCGTATAAAATATGGTTATGGCTAAAGAATATGCAATTATATAACTTCCAGTTTGCCCAAAAACTTTATTGATCAAGCCTGTAATAAAAACCTCATAAATAATGTAGCAACTCCACGCGATGAGATGATATTTATACTTTTTATAAAATTCTTTTATGTTAAAAATACTCATTATTTTGGCGTTAAATCTATTAAAACAGGGCTTTTATCTTCTAAAATTGGTGTTTTGTGTAAAAAAATATGGGTACTTGCTTAACTATCGCACCTTTACAGAAATTAATAACAACAACATTAAATCATTATATTATGAAAGCTCAAGGCACTACTCAATTATCAAAAAAAACTGTTTTCGTTTACAAAAATGTTAAAGATCAAAATGGTTTTCAAACTGATCCATCTACAGTAACTGCTAAAACTGTTTTATCAACTATTGAAATTTTCAAAAAGTAATTATTGACTTCTGTTAGATTTCAGTAAGCTACTTTGTACATAGGCGAAGAAAGCTTCTTTATAGCCTTCGCCAATTTGGATCATTTCATTATTTACCAGACGGATAATATTTCCATCTACTTTTTTGATCGCAGTTTTAGCAACAATATTCGATTTATTCACACGGATAAAGGCGTGGTTTTCTAAAGCTTTTTCAATTTCCTTTAACGTAAGGTAGGTGGTATGCGTTTCAGACTTAGTAATGATCTGTATATAATTTTGAAGCGCTTTGATGTAAAGTATTTCATCAATAGCGATGTTAGAAAAAGCGTATTTGTGGTCGCCTTTAATATAAAGTGCAGCCACCTGATCGGCATCTTTTGAAGCAGCTTTAGCATTATTTGCTTCTTTCTTCAAAATCCTGTCGATACCTAAGGCAAATTTCGCAAATGAAATAGGCTTTAGTAAATATTGATCTGATTGAACATCAAAAGCCTGTAACGCATAATCGGGATGGGCTGTAGTGAAAACTAAATATTTAGCTTTTTCCCTGATGTTTTTAGCAAGTTCCAACCCGTTAATCCCGGGCATGTCAATATCCATGAAAAGGAGATCGATCTCATCGTCAATACTAATTTCAGTTAAGGCTTGAACAGGGCTTGTAAAAGTTTTAAAAACAGTTAGGCCCGGCATTTCTGCTATATGGTCCGTAAGTACCTCAATCGCATGTTGTTCGTCATCAATAACAACGCATTTTAGATTCATGATATAGTAAATATGATATTGGAGTGATTTTACCGCAAGTTAAATAAAAAAAGAATTGATTTTGCCTGCTGTATTAAAAAAATCTAAGCCAATTTTTCAGTCTGAAAAAACTTCCGGTTTCGTGTAATAAACACACGGGTTCGTGTAAAAAAATATCTCTCTTATCTAATTTTAATAATCTTTATACTGTTTGCCAAAAACAGATAATTAATATGATTTGCCTTGGTTGGTAAATAAATTAATTAACCCTTTACATCTGCCTGCCCATGCTTGTGTAGCCTGTAGATAAGATAATTAAAAACAGGCCATACAATACTGGGTTTGGCAAAAATTAAACAAAACATAACTACTGTATATCGTTTAAGATTGCAAAACTATTATTGAATTAATAACACTTAAAAAAACATCTAAAATCTATATCACATAATCATGGAACTTAAAGACGAAATCGGCCAGTTTGCTGTTAGAATTAAGAAAATGCTTCCGCAAGTTCAAACTGAAGATTTGACGAGGAACGCGTTGGTAATGCCTTTTATTCAGATATTGGGATTTGATCCATCTGAAGTACAATCGGAGGCGGTTTTGGATTTCGGTGTTAAGAAAAGTAAAAAGGTAGATTACACCATTATGAAAGATGGTGAGCCTACAATTTTAGTAGAATGTAAACATCACGATGATAACCTGGATATTCATGATTCACGTTTATCTAAGTATTTCCGTAAAACTAAAGCAAAATATGGTTTGCTAACCAACGGATTGGTTTACCGCTTTTACACTGAGAAAATGGTAAAATCTAAGAAAAACCAGGAGCCATTGTTTGAGTTTAAACTTACTGATACCAAAGCGGCAACCATTGCAAAAATGATCGAAGAACACAAAGATTATTTCAATGTGGAGCAAAAATCAATTGCCAGTTAAACATATTTATTTTAATCTAAGAGTCCCGAAAATTCTATAGAGATTAAGTCCTAATTCATTAGGGCTTTTTTTTATGTAAATGAATTCTCGGATTTAGATCTAAATAAAAAAAGGGAGAAATCTTTCGATTCTCCCTTTACTCGTTAATCTTAGTAGTATTAAATCAACTCAACACTTCTGCTCACAAATGCAGTAAGCTCTGCACCAGTTAACATGCCTTGAGCCAACAACGCCAAATCTACAGCTTGCTTAGCCAAATTACTTTGCTCTTCGCCTTCTGTTTTTAAGATTTTGCTAACCAATTTGTGGTTACCGTTAATGGCCACTTTATAGCTATCAGGCATCTGACCGTAGAAGCCCATGCCGCCACCCATTGCTGCCATATCTTTCATGCGACGCATAAATTCATCCATGGTAATGGTTACCGGAAGTTCATCAGGGTTTAAAGCCACAACCTCAACCTGCATACCTGGTTTGGTAATTGCTTTCTCAAAAATGGTGGTTACTTCCTTAACCTGATCTTCACTTAAAACATGTTCGTTAACTTCGTCTTTCTCAATTAACTTATCAGCAACGCTAGAATCAACACGTTTAATAGAAGTTTTTTCTAATTTTTGTTCTAGCTGCTGAATGAAATGATTATCAATTGGAGAATCTAAAACTAAAACATCATAGTCTTTTTTATTCGCCGATTGGATAAAAGCATCTTGTTTCGAGGCATCATTTGAATACAAATAAACAACTGTTCCGTTTTTATCAGTTTGTAATGGCGCAACTTTTTCTTTGTACTCGTTTAAAGTATAAAGCTCATTTTTAGTATTGCCAACCAAAGCGAAATCTTTTGCTTTATCGTAGAATTTTTCTTCGCTAATCATTCCGTATTTAACGAACAAGCCAATATCTTTCCATTTATCTTCGAATGATTTACGGTCTTTAGCGAAAAGCTCAGCTAATTTATCAGCTACTTTTTTAGTGATGTAGTTATTGATTTTTTTAACGTTGCTATCAGCCTGCAAGAAACTACGCGATACGTTTAATGGAATATCCGGAGAATCAATTACACCATGTAACAGCATCAAAAATTCAGGTACAATATCCTTCACCTCATCAGTGATAAATACCTGGCGGGAATACAATTTGATTTTATTGCGTTGCATTTCGAAATCGTTTTTCAACTTAGGGAAATACAATACGCCCGTTAAATTAAATGGATAATCAACATTTAAGTGAATCCAGAATAATGGTTCTTCGCTAAAAGGATATAATTCACGGTAGAACTTTAAATAATCCTCGTCTGACAAATCTGCAGGTGCTTTAGTCCAGATCGGATTGGTGGTATTGATGATGTTGTCAACCTCTACATCTTTATATTTTTTCTTTCCTTCTTCGTCCTCGCCATCCTCTTCTGATTCTGTTTTAGTACCAAACTTAATCGGAACAGGTAAAAATTTAGCGTATTTATCAAGGATTTCCTGCAATTTCGATTCTTCTAAAAATTCTTCAGAATCTTTGTTAACATGAAGAATGATATCCGTGCCTCGGGTTGTTTTAGTGCCTTCTGTAATCTCGAATTCAGTACTTCCATCACAAACCCAACGGGCAGGTTCTGCACCATCCTGATATGATAAGGTATTGATTTCAACTAAATCGGCAACCATAAAGGCTGAGTAGAAACCCAAACCGAATTTACCGATGATTTCGTTTGCATCTTTGGCATCTTTAAACTTCTCAACAAATTCGCTTGCGCCAGAAAATGCAACCTGATTAATGTATTTTTTAATCTCTTCGGCAGTCATTCCCAAACCGTTATCGCTAATGGTAATGGTTTTTGCTTCTTTATCAACTGCAACCTGCACCAAAGGCTGGCCAACTTCGCCATTAAACTGACCTAATGAACCTAGTCTTTTTATTTTCTGAACCGCATCTACTGCGTTAGAAACCAACTCACGAAGAAAAATCTCGTTATCTGAGTATAAAAACTTTTTAATTATCGGGAAAATATTCTCGGTGTGTATGGAGATATTTCCTTTTTCCTGTATGCTCATATGTAAATAAATTGTTTAATCTAACTCTTGCATATCAATGCTTGTTCCAAACGATTTTATTTGCCAAAATGACAGATGAAAGATACTCATAACAGTTGAGCTAATCCATTAGTTAAGGTTCTTAATAGCTGAAATGTAACCTTATTTGTACGGCTGTTTATTCGAATGAGATTGCCACGTCCCAATGAAAAATCGAGACTCGAAAAGACGACAGGATAGGACGGAGATTCCCTATCGGTTGGTGTCCTCACCAACCGAAATATTAATGTAACCTTATTTGTAAGGCTATTTATGAATGAGATTGCCACGTCCCGATGAAAAATCGGGACTCGCAATGACGACTGGATAGGACGAAGATTCACTATCGGTTGGTGTCCTCACCAACCGAAATATTAATGTAATCTTATTTGTAAGGCTGTTTATTCGAATGAGATTGCCACGTCCCGATGAAAAATCGGGACTCGCAAAGACGACCGGTTAGGAAGACGAAAACTACCCCTATCGGTTGGTGTCCTCACCAACCGAAATATTGAATCTGCAGCGCACAATTTCTAACGGAGTAAAACAAAAAAGCCAAAAAACAATTAAGTCTTTTGGCTTTGGATCATGTATTTTATGTTCTTAGTTTAATAGGAAGCTAGGTTCACTTTCTTCCAAATTAAGAATTTTGGTAATTTTTTTCAGCAATACATCCATTTGGAAAGGTTTAGATAAGAAATCATCCTGGCCATAATTTAAAGTAGTGAAGTCTTTCGCATCGTACAATCCGGAAATCAATAAAATAGGAATTTTTGAAGTACTTTCTATCGATTTTAGTTGCTCGCACAAAACCCTACCATCGATATGGCCTAAAGAAATATCAAGTAAAATCAAATCAGGATTGAATGTCTCAATTCTGTTAAAAACCTCTTCGCCATCGTTCAGTGCCGAAACCTTGAAACCACCAATTTCGAGTATTAATTGTATGGTTTCTAAAACCTCAATGTCGTCGTCTACTACTAATATTCTCTTCATATTCTATTGCGCAATGTATGTGCCTCCAAAATTATAACAAAATGTATGTGGTTATGTTTACAATCTTAAAAATATTTTAACAATAAGTTTATAAGGCGAATAAATGCCAAAATTAACTCGCCTGCTTTACAATTCCCTCTTTTTGAAGGATGAAATTGAATAAGTCATCGATTGGTTTTTGCAGGATTTTACCTGGCTCAATTCCATTCGCCAGTAAAACTTCAATTAAAGCTTCCTGATAATAGTAAGCAATTGAACCTACAAAATGGCAAGGTACATTTTTGTGTTTCGGATAATCTTTTACATTCGTATCTACAAATTCCTGAAATCCGGTTTTTAAAATATTCTGAATAAACGGGTGCTCTTTGTGGTTGGCCATGAAACGGCTAAAACCAGCTAAATAAATGTTCGGGAAAGGCTTTTGGTATACATTGGTGATAATCTGCTCTTTTTCTGCAGGGAAAGTTTTTTTAAATTCTGCAGCCAGTGCCGCCGGCATTTTATTATATAAATATGCCAAAAGAACTTTTTTTCCGAAAAAGGTGCCGGAACCTTCGTCGCCTAAAACATAACCCAATCCGTGATGGCCGTCGTGAATTTTTTTGCCGTCGAAATAACAAATATTGGAGCCTGTGCCTAAAATGCAGTTTAAACCTTCCGCATTACCGCAAGTAGCGTAAACAGATCCTAAAAGGTCATGGTCAACGGAAATAAAAGCATTTGTGAAAACTTCCGATAGTCCATTCGATACCACCTCATGTTTATCGGGCGAAGAACAGCCTGCTCCAAAAAAGTAAATTTCTTTTACCTGATCGGCATATTGCATAATGGTTTCATTTTTTGAAATCAATTTGCTAATATCTTCTTCGCTTAAAAAATAAGGATTGATTCCGGGCGTATTAAATTTAAGAATTTCGCCATTAAGATAACCCATCCAATCGGTTTTCGATGAGCCACTGTCTGCAACAAGTATCATGGGAATAAATATAAAAATTAATTGGATAAATCTATATTTCCGCTGATTTCTTTGAGTGTAGTCTCGGCAATTTTTGCCTGGAATTGCATCTCAATAAATCTGTTCTGCGCATCAATAGCATTGCGCTGAGCCTCCCTGAGCTCTAAAGGAGCAATACTTCCCAGGCGATATTTAGCCATGGTGATGTCGAGATTTTCTTTCGCAATATCTACGTTACGTTGTTCAAGCTTAATCAAATCCAGGTACGTTGCATAATTTTGGTAAGCGGTTAAAAGTTGTGAGTTTACATCCAGTTTGGTTTTGCTTAAATTTAAGGTAGAGTTTTCTATATCAATTTTAGCATTCCGTTCCTGCTGCCTTTGCAAAAAACCATTGAATAAATTAAGGCTTGCGGTAACACCATAAGTAAATCCATTGGCAGCAAAACGCTGGTTAAATCCAGTAGGACTCGTACTTTTAGCCCTGCTGTAACCAGAGTTTAAAATAATTGCCGGATATCTCGCACCCTTGATAGATTTCAAATTCAAAGCTGCTATTTTTTGATTAATAAAAGCATTTTGAACATTCGGGTTTTGCTGTTCAGCAATTTCTGCCTGTTTGCTAAACAATATTCCTCTATCTACATCAATGCTATCTGCAACGGTAAAACCTGTGCCAATATCTCTAACCATCAGTTGGTTTAAACGCACCTTTGCAATCTGCAAAAAGTTTTTAACCTGAATATAGTTTGAGGTGTCGGTATTATAATCTACCTGAGCCGTCAAAACATCGAGTTTGGAGCCACGGCCCAACTCTAACTTAGTTTTTGCAATATTGGTGCGCCATACAGAAACATCAATGGCACTATCTGCAGCTACCAGCAACTGTTGCTGTCGCACCACATCATAATATGCTGCAATCACATCCGAAACCGTAGTTAAAATGGTTAACCTGGCATTTACTTCACCTTGTTTTTGCAGTTCTTTCAACCGGTCGTAATTGGCAAACATGGTAAAGCCGTCAAAAATGGTCCAGTTTAAATCAGCGCCATAACTGTTGTTTGTACTCCTGGCTCCACGAATTACGCGATCTTCGCCAGTTACCGGCGTTTGCCTGGTATTTTGAATACTTCCGCCGTTGGTATAAGTACCATCAATTGTTGGCAACATGCCTGCGTTACCAATATTGGCATTGTTTTTTGCAATATTGATCTCGTTTTTGCTAATTCTAATATCATAGTTGTTTTGCAATGCAATGGAAATCGCTTCACGTAAACTGAGCTTTTCCTGAGCAAAGCCAGAAACGGATAAGATCAATAGGAATATGAATATTTTAAATTTCTTGCTCATCTTATTCTGCTATGTGTGTGGCTTCCTGTTCATAACGATCGGCATTTTTCAATTCTTTATTTGGTTTATAAGGCTTTGCCCAGTAGGAGTAAATTGCCGGAATTACAAAAAGGGTTAACACCAATGAAAACATTGTTCCGCCCACAATTACAGTTCCCATACTCATCCTACTTTTTGCCGCGGCACCCAAAGCCATAGCAATAGGTAATGCGCCAATGGCAATGGCCAAACTCGTCATCAAAATAGGGCGTAAGCGTGAAACCGATGCTTCTCGAATGGCCTCGGGGATAGCCACACCTTTTTCTTTCAGCTGGTTTGCAAATTCTACGATCAAAATACCATTTTTGGTTACCAAACCAATTAACATAATGGTACCAATCTGGCTGAAGATATTCCAGCTTTGTCCGCATAACCAGAGCGATAAAAATGCACCAGCAACGGCCATAGGTACCGTTAAAATGATGATGATCGGATCCTTGAAACTTTCGAACTGTGCTGATAAAATCAGATAAACCAATAGTAAAGCTAAACCAAAAGCAAAAAAGGTATTTGAAGAACTTTCTTTAAAATCCCGCGATTCTCCACTTAAATCAGTAGAAAAGGTTTCATCTAATACCTTATCAGCGATTTTATCCATCGCATCGATACCATCGCCGATACTTTTGCCCGGCGATAAACCAGCAGAAACTGTTGCCGAAATGAAACGGTTATTTCGGTATAATTGCGGCGGACTGCTTTCTTCTTTTGCGGTAACTAAGTTATCCAACTGAATCAATTCTCCCTTGTCGCTACGCACATAAACCGAACTTAAATCAAGCGGATCTTTACGGTCGCCACGGTCGAACTGGCCAATTACCTGGTATTGTTTTCCATTCATAAAGAAGTAAGAAAACCTTTGTCCGCTCAAACCCAGATTTAAAGTTTGCGCTATCGCGGATATGGAAACGCCCAGGTTTTTCGCCTTATCACGATCGATAGTTAAATTTATTTCTGGCTTGTTGAACTTTAAGTTAACATCAGAAACGGTAAAAGTTGGATCTTTTGAAACCGCATCCATAAATAACGGCACTTTCTCTCTCAGTTTTTCGAAATTTTGCGCCTGGATAATATAACTAATAGGCAAACCTCCTCTACGACCAACGGAAATGGTTGGCTGCTGATTTACGATTACTTTTCCCTCCGTATATTTTTTGGTGATTTTAGTCAGCATATCGGCGATCTCCTTCTGCGAACGTTTGCGGTCTCCGGCATCAATCAGGCCCATACGTACAAAGCCTGAGTTGGTAGAACCTGCACCTCCAAATCCAGGAGAAGTAATGGTAATATTTACATTTTTCTCAGGAACGGAATCAATTACCATCTGGTTCAACTTCATAATAAATTTATCCGTTGAAGTAAAAGATGCACCTTCAGGCAGAGTGGCCGTCATGTTAATTGCACTCCGATCATCATACGGAGCAGTTTCTTTTGGTAAAAGTTTCCAAAAGAGAAAAATCAATCCCATACAAACCACGATAATAGGAATCGAAAGCCATCGTCTATCTAAAAATTTGTTCAGATTAGACGCGTAAGCATCGTTCAGTTTAATAAAGTAGGGTTCTGTCCAATTGTAAAAGCGAGAAGGTTTATGTCCGCCCTTTTTCATCAGGTAAGCGTTTAACATTGGCGTTAACGTCAACGAAACAAAGGCCGAAATTAAAACTGCTGCTCCGATTACGACACCGAACTCCCTGAATAACCGGCCCACAAAACCTTGAAGGAAAATAACCGGCAAAAATACGGCTGCAAGTGTAATCGAAATGGAAATTACGGCGAAAAAGATTTCGTTAGAACCCTTTATGGCGGCCTCAAATGGCGACATGCCTTCTTCAACCTTTTTGAAAATATTTTCTGTTACTACAATACCATCATCAACCACCAAACCAGTTGCCAATACAATGGCCAGCAAGCTTAGTACATTGATAGAGAAACCGAAAGCGTACATGACAAAAAATGTAAACACCAATGATACCGGAATATCAATTAATGGTCTGAAAGCAATTGCCCAATCTCTAAAGAAAAGGTAGATGATCAAAATAACCAATACCAATGATAACCCAATTGTTTCGGCCACTTCCGTAACCGATCGTTTAATAAACAAGGTGTTATCCAAAGCCACCTTCAACTTAATGTCGTTTGGCATGTCTGCCTTCAGCTTATCAAAGCGATTATAAAACTCCTTACTAATATCCAGGTAATTCGCACCGGGCTGAGGAATTATAGCCACTGCAACCATGGGTTTACCCGATTCCCTCAAAACGGTTTCTTCATTTTCAGAGCCAAGGGTAGCATAACCAACATCCTTCAGTTTCACCACCTGGTTACTGTCTGATTTTAGAATCAGATTATTGAATTGATCTTCATTAACCAGCTTTCCTAAAGTTTTTACCGTTAGCTCTGTGGTTTCTCCGGTGATTTTTCCTGATGGCAATTCGACGTTCTCATTATCCAGAGCCGTCACAATATCCTGTGAGGTTAAGCCATAAGCACTCAGTTTATTCGGGTCCATCCAGATGCGCATAGAATATTTCCGTTGGCCCTGAATCTGGACGCTACTTACTCCTGGTATGGTTTGAATACGATCGGCAATTACGTTTTCTGCAAAATCGCTCAATTGTAAAGTGTTTCGCTTGTCGCTTTGAATGGTCATCGAAAGGATGGGATCGGAATTGGCATCAGCCTTACTTACCGTTGGCAAACCATCTATATCTCTTGGTAAATTTCTTGCTGCCTGCGAAACCTTATCACGAACGTCATTGGTTGCTTCTTCAATGTTTTTATCAAGATTAAACTCAACCGTAATGTTACTTGTACCTTGATTACTGGAAGATGAAATATTCCGGATACCATCAATGGAGTTAATTGATTTTTCCAGCGGTTCAGTAATCTGAGATTCAATAATATCAGAGTTTGCCCCAGGATAAGATGTTCTTACCGAAACTACTGTTGGATCAATAGACGGATATTCGCGAACGCCGAGAAATGTGTAACCAATTATTCCGAACAGAACAATCAGCAAGTTCATTACAATGGCTAGAACGGGTCTCTTTATACTCGTGGTGGAGATACTCATAATTATTCTTTAACCAGGTTAACTTTTACCGGAGCATCTTTTTTCAATGCCATTGAGCCTGTGGTCAAAACGGTATCGCCTGCTTTTAAGCCCGAGGTAATGACAATGTTTTCGTCTGTTCTCGTTCCGGCTTCCACCTTAACTTCCTGTGCTTTTCCGTTTTTCTGGACATAAACTATTTTGCCTTTTAAAACCGGAATGATAGCCTGATTAGGAATAAGGATGGCGTTTTCTAAAGTATTTAGCGCAAGTTTTATTTTGGCAAACGATCCAGGTAATAAAGCATTGTCGGCATTTGGTGCCAAAGCTCTAATTTGTAGCGTTCTGGTCGCCGCATTAATTCCAGGTTCGATAGCGTATACCTTCCCGGTGTTTTGTTTAGTGGAACCATCAGTAGTAAATGTTATAGATGAACCCATTTTAATTTGTCCGGCGTATTTCTCTGGGACTGAAAAAGTAACCTTTACGGGATTCGTACTCACTAAATTTGCAATTACGGTTGCCGGCGTTAAATATGTGCCTGCAGAAATGCTGCGTAAACCAATGCGCCCTGAAAATGGAGCCCTAATGGTCGTTTTTGCAAGTTGCGCCCTGATCAACTGTGTTTGTGCTTTAAGGGAGGTTAAATCAGCAAGTGAAATATCATATTCTTCCTGGCTAATGGCACCCTTTTCTAAAAGTTGTTTTGATCTGTTTTCGGTAGTGCCAGATAGTTTTTGTTTAGTTAAAGCTTCTTGTAATTGTGCCTGTATATCTCTGTCGTTAACTTTTACCAGCACAGCGCCTTTGCTTACATTTGTTCCTTCGGTAAAATAAATTCCTGTTACCAAACCTGAAACCTCACTTTTTAGCACCACAGATTCATTTGCGTCTATCGCTCCGGTTACTTCCAGGTCTGTATCAAAAGCGGTTGGTTTAACCACAATGCCTTCTACCACCATGGGCGCCCCTGCACCGCCACCTTTAGCACCACCTCCTTTTGTTTGAGCACCACCTGCTCCACCCTTGCCTTCTAGTTTTTTGTTCGCGTTAATCCTGTAATATACTAAATAGGCCAAGCCAATAGCCAAAACAGCATAAAAAATATACCTTTTCTTCATGTTTATATTTGTGTCGTGCTTATCTGAACGTTAAAATTAACGCTGATATTAGAGTGTAAAAATATTCAATTAGTTTAGTCCTAAATTTGTTGTATTAAGGATGTTACTTTGTAAGGCTGGAGTCATTGTTCCAACGTTCGAATTAAGGCGTGTGATTCATAAAACGCTTTTTTGAATAAGATACCCTAGTTTTTGAGTAAAAGCTTGCTGGTAGCGTTAGATAATTAAACTATATCTTCCAGCCCCGGGTATCCGTCTTCGGGCTTTCGTTCTTCTAAATCTCGACTAATTTTTCTAATTAATTCAAAAACACCATCAATAAATATAATTTTGTAGGCAAAACACCTTCAATATGTTTATTAAAAAATCAATTTTAAGTTTAGTTTTACTACTAACGAGTATTATGGCAGCAAAGGCGCAGGTAAAAATTGCTTTTGAGGTTTCTTTTAAAGAACCACAGGCACATTATGCTGAAGTTCAGATGAATATTTCTGGTTTGGCAAAAGATTATGTTGACGTTAAAATGCCAGTATGGACTCCTGGATCGTACCTTGTTCGGGAATTTGAAAAAAGCGTTGAAGAGTTTAAGGCTACAGCTGGCGGCAAACAGGTTAAAGTAGAAAAGGTTAGAAAAAATACCTGGAGAATATTTTCTGCAAAAGCAGCCAATATTAAAATTAACTATCGCGTTTACGCTTTCGAAATTTCAGTGCGTACGCCTTTTATTGATGATTCTCACGCTTTCTTATCACCAACCGGAATTTTTATGCATCCTGATGGAATGATTAAATCGCCAAGTACGGTAAAGATTATCCCATTCAATAGCTGGAGTAAAGTTTCAACAGGTTTGGAGCCTGTAGCCGGAGAACAATTTACTTACAAAGCCAGTGATTTCGATATTTTGTACGATAGCCCAATTGAGGTTGGAAACCAGGATGTTTTTGAATTTATGGCTGCCGGTGTTCGCCATGAGGTGGCCATGTACGGCGGTGGTAACTATGATAAAGAAAAACTGAAAGTAGATATGGCTAAAATTGTAGAAGAAATTACTGCAGTTTATGGCGAAAATCCTAACAAACATTACACTTTTATCGTTCATAACTTTTTACGCGGTGGTGGTGGTTTGGAGCATTTAAACTCTACTACATTAGGTGCAACCAGAAATGCTTACAATACCGAAGCAGGTTATAAAGGATTTTTAGCTTTGGTGGCACATGAATACCATCACCTATGGAATGTTAAACGTTTACGTCCGGTAGCTTTAGGCCCATTTGATTATGATAATGAAAACTACACCACCAACCTTTGGGTGGCAGAAGGATTTACCTCGTACTACGAAAACAAGTACATGCACAGGGCTGGATTTAATGATGATGCTACTTTTATAAATGATCTTGCCGGTGCAATTGGAACCGTTACCAACACACCTGGTGCTAAATACCAATCGGCTGCATCTTCTAGTTATGATGCCTGGATTATTGGTTATCGCCCAAATGAAAATTCTAAAAATAATTCCATTTCTTACTACAGCAAAGGCGAAGTAATTGGCATTTTGATGGATCTGGAAATTATCAATGCTACAAAGGGTGCTAAAAGTTTGGATGATGTAATGAAAGCCATGTACCTGCAATGCAAAACTTTGAAACGTGGTTATACTGATGCAGAGTTTAAAGCAATGGTTGAAAAAATATCCGGAATCAGTTTCACTAACTTCTGGGCGAAATATGTAAATGGTGTAGATGATGCAGAATACGTAAAATATTTTGGTTATGCAGGTATTGATGTGGCTACCGAAAATGCAACGCCTGGTAAACCGGTAAGCGGCGCAAGCGGGCAGCTGACTAACAACGGAACCATCTCGGTATCTTCCATCACCAGAAATTCTGCCGCATGGATTGCAGGTTTAAATGTGAATGATGAAATTATTTCATTAGATGATGTAACCGTTAGTGATGCATTGGCAACCATCAGGTTAAGAAGCCCGATGTTATCGCTGGAAACTTTGCCGGTAGTTTCGAAGAAAAATATTGGCGATGTTTTGAAACTTAAAATTAAACGCGATGGAGTAGAGAAAGAGATTTCTTTAACCTTAAAAGAAAATCCGAATGTGCGTTTGAAAGCTACAATCAATTCAAATGCTACCGCGACGCAGAAAGCGGTGTTCAAAAAATGGACAGGTAAATAAACTCAGCAGTTTTGAGTTCTAAGTCAATAAAAAATCCCGCTGGAAATTTCCAGTGGGATTTTTTGCTTTAAGCTTTCTGCTCTTCGCTTAAAAAGTATATCTGAAGCCTAAGCCAAATCTTCCAGCGGTTGAACCAATAAAATTATTGTCACCAACATAAATTCTAGGTCTCCAATCTAATGCAAGTGCTAAAGGTGCTCCGCTAAACTTATAATCTAAACCAACCATAGGTACTAGATAGAAAGCAGTAAAGTTGTCATTATTTAAAAAGGCATTTCCATTATAGATTTGAACTCTTGGTCCACCACCAACATACCAATCTAAACCTTTGGCGCCCGGGATGGAAGCATTGTATTGCAAAAATGCTTGTAATACTGTTGAGTTTCCTCCAAATAAAACCTCACCTTGTAGCGCTGTATTTCTGCTAAAATGGTGTCTAATTGATGGGCCAACCTGTGTAGATCCATCACCAAAGTCAACACCTAAACCCAAACCTGTTTTATAATTCTGCGCTTTAACGCTCGTCGTGGTCAGTGCAAATAACGCAACGCATCCTAAAATTGTAAATAACTTTTTCATAATAGATTTCTAATAAGTAATGATTTTTAATTATTTAATCTGCTTAACAACTATGGTGCCGTTTATGTTTTTATCGTCAAAATCTTATTGTCCTAAAAAACAATGCTTGCATAGTAATGTTGTATTTCTTAAGTTTATTCCAGATATTTTATCCCCCGATAGATTTTGGTTTTCTGGAAAAGAGCAAGATTTTTCGAACAAAAAACGTAAAGCATCGCACATCTTTATGTTTGATTTTTTAACTTAACCAAATAATATATAAGATATGGCTGCAGAAATCACGAGAGTCTTTGATCTATTAAGACATAACCAGCAGAATCCGAAACAGGAGTTTATCAATGGTAAAATTAATGGCAAATGGGTTAATTATAGTACAGATGAATTTTGCGCAACTGTAGATCATTTGAGCCGTGGACTGATCAAACATGGTGTAAAGAAAGGTGGCCGCGTGGCGGTTATGTCGCATAACAGACCGGAATGGAATATTGCCGATTTCGCAGCCAATCAAATTGGTGCCTACCAAATACCGTTATATCCTACGTTGGCAGAACATGATATTCAGTTTATCTTAAAAGATGCTGAAATTTCGATCATTTTTGTGTCTGATCTCGACCTATATAAAAAAATCAAACCTTGTGCAGATACCATTAATCCAGCAATTAAAATTTTTAGTTTTAGTGATATTGAAGGTGTAACCTGTTGGAAAAAGCTTATTGAAGATGGTAAAAACAGTCAGGATATCAATCTGGATGAATACCGCTCGAAAGTTGAGCCGGAGGATATTCTGACATTGATTTACACTTCCGGAACTACAGGTACACCAAAAGGAGTAATGCTTACCCATGCAAATCTGGTGGCAAACTTTGTAAACTCATCGGTAGTAATGCCTGAAGGCGTAAATAAAAGTTTAAGCTTTTTGCCACTCTCGCATATTTTCGAAAGGATGATCATTTATTTGTATCTGTTCAATAAAACGAGCATTTATTATGCGGAAAGTATGGAAACCATCGTTGCTGATATTCAACATGTAAAACCAAATGCATTCTCAACTGTGCCTCGTCTCCTTGAAAAAGTTTATGATAAAATCATGGAGAAGGGCAAATCGCTTACTGGAATTAAAAAAGGGATTTTCTTTTGGTCGGTGGCTTTGGCCGAAAAATATACAACTGATGCAGGTGCATGGTATAACTTTAAACTGGGTATTGCCCGAAAATTAGTCTTTAAAAAGTGGCAGGAAGCTTTAGGTGGAGAAATTGTGGTCATCGTATCTGGAGGTGCAGCATTAAATCCGCGGTTGGCCAGAATTTTTTGGGCAGCTGGGATGCCTGTATTTGAAGGTTATGGTTTAACAGAAACCTCGCCGGTAATTACCGTGAACCATTTTGGTGGAACAATGTTCGGAACGGTGGGTGAAGTTATTAAAGGTGTGGAAGTGAAAATTGCCCAAGATGGTGAGGTACTGACCCGGGGCCATCAGGTAATGAAAGGCTATTATAATCGTCCTGATTTAACAAAAGAAGCTATTGATGCCGATGGTTGGTTTCACACCGGCGACATTGGGGAGTTGATAGATGGAAGATTTCTTAAAATTACCGATCGTAAAAAAGAAATGTTTAAAACGGCAGGCGGCAAGTATGTTGCCCCTCAAATATTGGAAAATAAATATAAAGAGTCGATATTCATTGAACAAATAATGGTACTGGGAGAAAATAGAAAATTTCCATCAGCCCTGATTGTTCCGAATTTTGAAACGCTGAAAACCTGGGCAGCTAAAAAAGGAATCAACTTCACTACAAATGAAGAAATTATTAAAAATGAGCAGGTGTTAACCAAATTCAATGAAATTATCGAGGCTGCCAGTACCGATTTCGGTAAGTGGGAACAAGTAAAAAGGTTCGCCTTATTGCCTAAAGAATGGAGTATTAATGGTGGCGAACTTACACCAAAACTAAGTTTGAAAAGAAAAATAATCACCGAGAAAAACAACGATATTATTGAAAAAATATATAAAGATGCAGAAAACTATAAAGCCCCTAACTAAGCTTAAAATTGCTTCCACGCTTGTAGTATCTATAGTTGTTTTTGTGAGTTGCGTAAGTGGTCAGCTCGGTAAAAACAATAGTGGAGAGTTTAAAAACGGGATGGTTGTAACAGCGCATCCGGAAGCGTCGAAAGTTGGCATTGAAATCCTGAAAAAAGGCGGCAATGCAGTTGATGCAGCAGTGGCTGTTCAGTTCGCGTTAGCAGTGGTTTATCCTAATGCTGGGAATATTGGTGGGGGTGGTTTTATGGTGTACCGATCGGCAAAGGGAGAAGTGAGTGCACTTGATTTTAGAGAGAAAGCCTCAGCTGCGGCAAGCAGAGATATGTACCTGGATGCTGCTGGTAATCCGATAGTAGAAAAAAGTTTATACGGGCATTTAGCTGCTGGTGTACCAGGATCGGTTGACGGTATGGTACAGGCGCATCAAAGATATGGTAAATTATCATGGAAAGAAGTTGTTCAGCCGGCTATTGATTTAGCCGAAAAAGGTTTCGAAATTACAAAACGCCAGGCAAGCGAACTGAATGGTTTGCATCGTAAATTAATGGACATTAATGTAAACGGAACGGCTTTAGTTAACCTCGAAAGTACCTGGCAAGAGAAAAGTTTGCTCATTCAAACAGAGTTGGCCAATACGTTAAAACTTATTCAGCAAAAAGGCCGGGCCGGTTTTTACGAAGGCGCTGTTGCTGATTCTATTGTTGCCGAAATGCAGCGTGGAAAAGGTTTGATGACCAAACAGGATTTAAAAAATTATCACGCCGTTTGGCGTAAACCGATAACTGGAAATTATCGTGGCTATAAAATCATCACCATGCCGCCAACTTCGAGCGGAGGAATTGCCTTAGTACAGTTGCTTCAATCTGTAGAACCCTATCCCCTCAAAAAATGGGGGCATAATGCTGATTCTACAGTTCAGGTAATTGTAGAGGCAGAACGAAGAGTATATGCCGATCGGGCAACGCATCTTGGCGATCCTGATTTTTATAATGTTCCTCAAAATACATTGCTTAATCATGCCTACAATAAAAAAAGAATGGCTGATTTTAATTGGTCGGCCACTACACCCAGCAATCAAATTTTGGCTGGCGTGATTAAGGGTAAAGAAAGTGAAGAAACCACACATTTTTCTATAGTAGACCATGATGGGAATGCGGTTTCGATAACTACAACTTTAAATGGATCGTATGGTTCATTGGTTGTTGTAAAGGGTGCAGGTTTTTTACTCAATAATGAAATGGATGATTTTTCGGTTAAACCGGGCGCACCAAATATGTATGGTTTGGTTGGGGGCGAGGCAAATGCCATTGCTCCGAATAAACGAATGTTAAGTTCTATGACCCCAACCATTGTAGAAAAAGAGGGAAAATTGTTCATGGTAGTGGGCACTCCCGGAGGCTCTACCATTATCACGTCTGTTTTTCAGACCATCATCAATGTGATTGATTTCGATATGAATATGCAATCAGCCGTGGCGGCTAAAAAATTTCATCACCAATGGCTTCCCGATGAAGTATATGTTGAAAAGGATGCAGTGGATAGCCTTGCGACAGAAAAATTAAAGGCAAAAGGTTACAAAATCGTTTATCGTGGACCAATTGGTCGGGTTGATGCGATTTTAAAAACCAAACAAGGAAGCTATCAGGGAGGGGCAGATCCTCGCGGAGATGATGTGGCAATCGGCTATTAATTGTTAAAGTGGATAAGTATTTTCAAATTTTTGTTGTTTTGGTATAGCAATTGCATAGGCTGATCAACGCTTAATAAAGTTATATCAAAAAATATGAAACTAAAATTATCCAAAGTATTACCAGTTGCATTAGCTGGTTTATTTATTGGCTCACTAGCTCAGGCGCAGGAGCCGGTTGCCGCAAGCACTCCATTCAGAACATGGTCTATTGGTGTTAACGCAGGAGCTTTAACTCCATTATCTCCACTTGGTGGAAGAAATGACTTTAGTAACAACAAAACTAGTTTTGGATATGGTTTGTACATCAAAAAACAATTTACAAACTATTTCTCGTTACGTTTGGATGGAACAATGGGTAAATTGAAAGCCGACAATTCAGAGCCTTTCGAAAGTGGAGTAGTAAATACAAGTACTGTTTCTGCATTCGATACGAAGTTAAACTATGCTGCGAGCTTAAATGCAGTGGTTAATATGTTTAACATCGATATGTTTAGAAAAGAAGATGCATTACAATTATATACTTCTGTAGGTGCGGGTTTAGCTGGTTACAAACCAACTATTACAACTGCAGCCGGAACATCAGCTTACGCTGGAGGTAAAACCATTAGCGAATTAATTATCCCTGTTGGTGTTGGTGCTAAATTTAAAGTATCTGATGGTATCAACATCGATTTAGGTTGGACGATTAATTTTGTTGATGGTGATAACCTTGACGGTTTATACAAAAACGGAAATAACGATAAATACAACTACGCTTACGCAGGTTTAGAGTTTGCTTTGGGTAAAGGAAAACAATTGGCTTTCCACAATCCTGTAGCTGCAACTTACGATGAGGCTTTGGCTGCAAAAAATACAGCTAATGCTTTGAAATCTGATCTTGATGCACAAAAAGCAGAGAATGCTAAATTGCGTTCAGAAATGGCTGACTTGTTGAAAGATACCGATGGTGATGGTGTTGCTGACAAATTAGATAAATGCCCTGGAACACCTGCTGGTACTGTAGTTGATGGTTCTGGTTGTCCATTGGTAGCTCCAAAACCTCAGGTAACTGTAATTACTGAAGAAGATCGTAAAGTGGTTAGCGAAGCAATCAAAAACTTAGAATTTGATTTAGGTAAAGCAACAATCCGCTCTAAATCTTATGCATCACTTAACAGGGTTGCTGGTTTATTAGTAGAGAAAAACTTCAGCTTAAAATTAGCTGGTCACACAGATAACACTGGTTCTAAAGAATTAAACTTACGTTTATCAAAAGAAAGAGCAGAATCTGTTAAAGCTTACTTAGTATCTCAAGGTGCTAACGCATCACGCATTGAGGCTACTGGTTACGGAATGGGTCAACCAATTGCAACCAACAAAACTGCAGCTGGTCGTCAACAAAACCGTCGTGTAGAGTTTACTTTATACTAGTCGATAAATAAATATTGTAAAAGCCTCCGATGAAAATCGGAGGCTTTTTTTATGACAAAATTTTTCAAATCTCTATTGCAATAACAAAATACATTCATTAGCTTTGTTATGCAAGCATAATAAATTATATAATGAAACAACAGCAAACCATTGATTACCATGTTAAGTTTGCATGGCAAAACATGTTTAATAAATATAACCAGATGGCTTCCAGCTTTGGAATTACCCAGGCTATTGGTTACATGTTGATTAACATTAATGATGAAGAAGGAACTGCTGTTTCAAATTTAGCCGGTTTGCTTGGTGTAAAAGCAACAAGCCTTTCCCGCATGCTAAATAATATGGAAGATGCCAATCTTATTTACCGTGAAACTTCAGCTGGCGACAAACGTTCGGTAAAAGTTTTTCTTACAGATTTTGGCAAAGAAAAGAAACAATTGGCCAAGGGCGTTGTTCGAAAATTTAATGAATATCTCGACGAGCATTTTTCCAAAAAGGAGAAAGAAACATTCATTAATCTATTGATAAAATTAAATGATATAACTGTAGCATATACTGTTGATTAATATGAAACGAAGCATTAATAAAGTTGCTGTTCTGGGTTCAGGGATTATGGGTTCGCGTATTGCATGCCATTTCGCCAATATTGGTGTAGAGGTGTTGCTTTTAGACATTGCCCCAAAAGAACTGACGCCAGAAGAGCAAGCAAAAGGATTGACTTTAGATAAACCAGCCGTAAAAAACCGGATTGTAAATATGGCTTTGCAAACGGCTGTAAAAACAAATCCATCGCCAGTTTATTCTAAAAAGGTATTGAATAAAATTAAAACCGGAAATTTCGACGATGATATGTCGAAAATTGCAGGTTTCGATTGGGTGATTGAAGTGGTGGTAGAAAATCTGGACATCAAGAAGAAAGTTTTTGAACAGGTAGAGCTGTTCCGGAAACCAGGAACATTAATCACCTCTAACACTTCAGGTATTCCAATTCACTTAATGGCTGAGGGCAGAAGTGAAGATTTTAAGGCGAACTTTTGCGGTACCCACTTTTTTAATCCGCCACGTTATTTAAAATTATTGGAAATTATTCCAACACCACATACCAAACCAGAAATTGTAGATTTCTTGATGCATTATGGTGATAAATTTTTAGGTAAAACCACGGTTTTGTGTAAAGATACACCAGCTTTTATTGCTAACCGCGTTGGGGTTTATTCCATCATGGCTTTGCTTCATCTGGTTGAGAAACTTGATTTAACAGTTGAAGAAGTTGATAAATTCACTGGTCCGGCATTGGGCCGACCAAAATCGGCTACATTCCGTACTTCGGATGTGGTGGGTTTAGATACCATGATTAAGGTTGCCAAGGGACATTATGACAATTGCCCTGAGGATAAAGCACACGAGTTATTTAAACTTCCTGAGTATGTGCAAAGAATGGAGGAAAATAAATGGCTTGGCGATAAAACCAAACAAGGTTTCTATAAAAAAACTAAAACTGCGGACGGTAAAACCGAAATCCTTGCATTGGATTTAAAAACTTTAGAATATAAACCTCAGCAAAAAGTAAAGTCAGCCACCTTAGAAATGACTAAGCCTGTTGAAAATCTTCGCGAACGCATGAAGATTTTTGCTAAAGGAAAAGATAAGGCAGGCGAATTATTCCGCCACTCTTCTTTTGGGTTATTTGAATATGTATCAGATCGGATTCCGGAAATTTCGGATGAATTGTACCGCATTGATGATGCGATGCGGGCTGGTTTCGGTTGGGAACTTGGTCCCTTTGAGCTTTGGGATGCCGTTGGTATAAAAGAAGCGTTTGAAGGAATGGAGCAATATGGAAACAAAGCTGCGGCGTGGGTTCATGAAATGCTTGATGCCGGCAATACTTCTTTCTACAAAGTGGAAGGCGGCATTAAAAAGTACTATGATATACCTTCAAAATCTTACAAAGCTTTACCAGGGACGGATGAGTTTATCATCTTGGATAACATTCGTGAAAATAAAACCCTTTGGAAAAACTCTGGTGTTTCAATTATTGATTTAGGTGATGGCATTCTGAATGTAGAATTTCACACTAAAATGAATACCATTGGCGGTGATGTGATTTCGGGGATTAACAAAGCCATTGATATGGCTGAGAAAGATTACCGTGGTTTGGTTATTGGTAACGATGGAGCAAATTTCTCGGCTGGTGCCAATGTGGGGATGATTTTTATGATGGCAGTAGAGCAGGAGTGGGATGAATTAAACATGGCGATTCGCATGTTCCAGAATACTTCAATGCGCATCCGTTATTCGTCGATTCCGGTTGTAGTGGCACCACATAATCTAACTTTAGGCGGTGGCTGCGAGTTCAGTTTACACGCCGACCATGTTCAGCTTTCTGCTGAAACTTACATGGGTTTGGTTGAGTTTGGTGTGGGCGTTATTCCTGGTGGCGGTGGAACGAAAGAATTTGCTTTACGTGCTTCTGATGAATATAAAGACGACCAGATTGTTCAAAATGCTTTAAAAGAACGTTTTTTAACCATCGGGATGGCGAAAGTTTCAACTTCAGGGTATGAGGCTTATGAACTAGGCTACCTGCAAAAAGATAAATTCTCGATTTCGATGAACCGCAACCGTTTATTGGCCGATGCAAAAACTAAAGCGATAGAACTGGCTGATGCCGGTTATACTAAACCAGTGCAACGTACAGATATTAAAGTATTGGGGAAACAAGGTTTAGGAATTGTTTACGCTGGTGCAAATAGCATGTACGCGGGTCATTTTATTTCCGAGCATGATAAAAAAATCTCTGAAAAATTAGGTTACGTAATGTGCGGTGGCGATTTATCGTCTCCAACAGAAGTAAGTGAGCAATATTTATTGGATTTAGAAAGAGAAGCATTTTTATCGCTTGCCGGCGAAAGGAAAAGTTTGGAGCGGATTCAATCGATTATCACCAAAGGGAAGCCGTTAAGGAACTAAAATAGAGTATCGAGATATAAGTATCATGTATCATGATTGAGGTTTGTTTAGCCGTCTCGTCATTGCGAGGCACGAAGCAATCTTAAGGAGATGGGTTTTTAAGAAGGGATTAAAAACGCTGAGGGGAATTCCCCTCTTTTAGAGGGGTGCCTGCAAGGCGGGGTGTTAATTGAGTTTGAAAACCAAGCCTATCTCTTTTAAACCTGATAGAAGTGAAAATACTTTTTTTTGCAGCAACCTTGAATAAATTGTCATGCTGAGGCACGAAGCATCTGCAACCGATGAAACAGATTCTTCGTTCCTCAGAATGACAGAAGTTTAAAAAAAGATTGAAAAGAATAGCGGGTCTACCCGAGCCGATGAAATGCAGGTTTTGCTTTTCTAATTATTATAAATAAAAATAAAATATTGGCGATTTCAAATTTGAGCCCTGTCTTGATACTTGATACTCGCTACTAAATACTAAAACAATGGAAGCATACATTATAGCCGGATATCGTACAGCAGTGGGCAAGGCGCCCCGTGGCGTATTCCGTTTTACAAGAGCTGATGATTTAGCTGCGGAAGTAATTAGGGCTTTGGTGGCCTCGGTTCCGAATTTAGATAAAGAACAAATTGACGATGTAATTGTGGGTAATGCGACCCCAGAGGCAGAACAGGGCTTGAATATTGCCCGTATGATCTCGCTGATGGGCTTGGATACGGATAAAGTTCCGGGTGTTACGGTAAACCGTTATTGCGCATCGGGCTTGGATACGATTGCTACGGCGGTTGCAAAAATTAAAGCTGGAATGGCCGATTGCATTATTGCAGGTGGTGTGGAAGTAATGAGTGGAATGCCGTTTGGTGGCTGGAAATTGGTGCCGAATGCCGAGGTTGCCAAAAACAACCCAGATTGGTATTGGGGAATGGGTTTAACAGCTGAAGCTGTCGCGAAAGAATACAATGTAAGTCGCGAAGACCAGGACGCATTTTCTTTGAAATCTCATGAAAAGGCGATTCATGCGATTAAAAACGGTCATTTGAAAGATGGTGTTTTGCCGATTACGGTAAATGAAAATTACCTGGATGAGAACCTGAAAAAGAAAACGCGTTCTTATGTGGTGGATACGGATGAAGGTCCGCGGGCAGATACAACTTTAGATAAACTGGCAAAATTGAAACCCGTTTTTGATGCTGTTGGAAGTGTAACTGCCGGTAATTCATCGCAAACATCTGATGGTGCAGCATTCGTTTTGGTGGTTTCTGAAAAGAAAATGAAAGAGCTAAATGCAGAGCCAATCGCCAGGTTAGTGAGTTATGGTGTGGCTGGTGTTCCGCCAAGAATTATGGGTATTGGCCCTATCGAGGCCATTCCCAAAGCGCTGAAACAAGCGGGTTTAAAACAAGATGATATTGATTTAATAGAATTGAATGAAGCTTTTGCATCACAATCGTTAGCAATTATTAGAACATTGGATTTAAACCCCGACATCATTAATGTGAATGGCGGAGCAATTGCATTAGGTCATCCACTAGGTTGTACCGGAGCAAAACTTTCGGTGCAGATGCTTAACGAGCTAAAAAGACAGAATAAAAAATACGGAATGGTTACCATGTGCGTGGGTACCGGGCAAGGTGCAGCGGGGATTTTTGAGCTTTTTTAGATTTGAGAGGTTAGATGTGAGATTAGAGACTGTGCATTCGTTCATGTTCTATTCCAAATAAATAATAACCTATGAATAATTTAAAAGAATTAAAAATTTGGAATAAGGCTATTGATTTAGCAGTTGATGTATATAAGGCAACTTCAACATTTCCAACAGATGAACGTTTTGGATTAACTAGTCAATCTCGAAGAGCTGCAGTCTCCATACCATCTAATATAGCAGAGGGCGCAGGAAGAAATTCTCCGAAAGAGTTTAATAATTTTTTAGGCATTTCAAACGGTTCATGTTATGAATTAGAAACTCAGTTAATCGTTGCAAATAAGCTTGAATTATTAAATAATGAAATTCTTGACGCTCTATTATTACAAATAGATGAATTACAAAAAATGACATATGGTTTTCAGCAAATGCTGAGTAAGAAAATTAATGATAAGAAGATATGAAACTGTAGATGTGATATTTAGCAAACTGTCCCAAATCTCACATCTTGTTTCTCACATCTACTAAAAAATACGATTTGAGTTTGAATTTGGGCAGGTCTCAAATCTCACATCTCATTTCTAAAATCTCATAAAAATGGAAACAACTGAAAAAAAAACAATTAAAGGCGGCGAATTCTTAATTAAAGAAACTGCTTATCAGGATGTGTTTATCCCTGAAGAATTTGATGAAGAGCAACAAATGATTGCGCAAACCTGTCGCGATTTTTTGGAGGCTGAAGTTTATCCAAACTTAGATAAAATTGATAAACAGGAAGACCCAGAATTGATGCCAACGCTTTTAACCAAAGCTGGCGAACTGGGAATTCTTGGGGTTTCTGTGCCTGAGGAATACGGTGGTTTTGGTAAAAACTTCAATACTTCGATGTTAGTTGCCGATGTAGTTGGCGCTGGTCACTCGTTTGCGGTAGCGCTTTCGGCACATACCGGGATTGGAACTTTACCAATCCTGTATTATGGTAACGAAGAACAAAAGGCTAAATATATTCCAAAATTAGGCTCTGGCGAATGGAAAGCAGCTTATTGTTTAACAGAACCGAATTCGGGCTCGGATGCAAACTCTGGTAAAACCAAAGCTGTTTTAAGTGCTGATGGTAAACATTATGTTATCAACGGGCAAAAAATGTGGATTACCAATGGTGGTTTCGCAGATATCTTCATCGTTTTTGCCAAAATTGATGACGACAAAAACCTAACCGCTTTTATTGTGGAGAAAGATTTTGGTGGCATTACCATGAACCCTGAAGAACATAAAATGGGGATCAAAGGTTCATCAACCCGCCAGGTTTTCTTTAACGATTGTGAAGTTCCGGTTGAAAATATGTTGAGCGATAGAGAAAACGGTTTCAAAATCGCGGTTAACATTTTAAATATTGGTCGTATTAAATTATCTGCTGCGGCAATTGGTGCATCCAAAGCAACATTGAGCACAGCGATTAATTATTCAAACGAGCGTAGTCAGTTTGGCCGTTCGATTTCAAAATACGGTGCCATTCGTTTCAAAATTGCTGAAATGGCGTCGAAACTATACGCCGTTGATGCAGCAAATTACCGTGCAGGACAAAATATTGATGATACCTACGACCAGTTAGTTGCCGGTGGAATGGAATCGGGCAAAGCCAGACTAAAATCTGTTGAGCAATTTGCAGTGGAATGCGCCATTTTAAAAGTTTGGGGTTCTGAAGCATTGGATTACACCGTTGATGAAGGCGTTCAGATTTATGGTGGAATGGGCTTTAGTGCAGATGCGCCGATGGATAGGGCTTATCGCGATGCCCGTATTAACCGGATTTTTGAGGGGACGAATGAAATTAACCGTTTGCTTACGGTAGACATGATGTTGAAACGTGCCATGAAAGGTGAATTGGATTTAATGACGCCTGCAACTGCCGTTGCTGCTGAATTGATGAGTATTCCTGATTTTGGCGAAGAAGACACTACTTTGTTTGCTGCCGAGAAAAAAGTGTTGGCAAACCTTAAGAAAGCAACTTTAATGGTTGCAGGTGCTGCGGTTCAAAAGTTGATGATGACGCTAAGTAAAGAACAGGAAATTCTCATGAACATCGCGGATATGGCTGGTTACGTCTATGTGCTAGAATCAGCTTTGCTGAGAACAGAAAAATTGGTTTCATTACGAGGTGAAGAAGCTTCAGCGGGTCAGTTGGATTTGTTAAGAATTTATATGGTTGAGGCAGTTGATGGCATTGCTAAAGCTGGTAAAGAAGCACTTTGGGCATTTGCTGAAGGTGATGAACAACGCATGATGTTAGTTGGCTTGCGCCGCTTTACCAAAGTAGAACCATTTAATGTTAAAGATGCCCGTCAGAGAGTTGCGCAGCAATTAATTGATGCGAATAAGTATATCTTTTAAAAGGCAAAAGGTTTAGGGTTTAAAGGTTTAAGGTTTGGGTGCTCAACTCAAATTTTAAACCTTTTTTGTTTAAAGTGTAAGGTTATGCATTAATTTCCTTTCGTTTAAGGTTAAAGTTTTACTTTTGATGATGTCAAAATTTAAAATGCTGGCTTTCGCCCTATTATTTGTATCTGTACTATCATCATGTAAAAAAGATGAAGATTCGGAGAAACAGATCACCGAGTTTATTACTCAAAATAAAATTAACGCTGTTAAAGATCCATCAGGGCTTTACTATCAAATTATAAAGCCGGGAACCGGAAACTTTGCCTATCCAAGCAATACGACTATTACTATCAAGTATGAAGGTAGATTATTAAATGGAAACGTATTTGATAACGGCGATGGTAAGGAACAAACCTTCCCTCTTGCTCAGCTCATTCAAGGCTGGCAAATTGGTATTCCGAAGATTCAAAAGGGAGGTGAAATCCGACTCATTATTCCGCCGAGTCTTGGATATGGCAGTAGTGCTGCAGGTTCTATTCCTGGAAATTCCGTTTTAGATTTTACCATTCAGCTTTCGAATACACAATAAGGTTTTTAGCTTTTTTGTTAAAATTGGTTAAAAATTGTAGCATCCGCATTAAAAGCTTATTTTTGCGGATGATGCTAAAATACAGACATATATTATTTTTGGTGTGCATTGTAAGTTTCTTTGCCGCCTGTAAAAAAGATGAGGTTGTAGAAACTTATGATCCTGAACCACAATTCAGGGCAGACACCACAGCGATCAGAGCGTTTATTAAAACAAACAATATTCCAGCACTGAAAGATTCTTATGGTATTTTTTATCAGATTTTAGAGCCAGGAACAGGTAGTGTCACTTATACAACAGCCACAAAAATTACGGCTGATTATGAGGGGAAATTATTAAATGGAACCGTTTTCGACAGTTCGAAGGGTACTCCAATCTCTTTTACATTAGGAGGCGTAATACCGGGTTGGCAAATTGGTATTCAAAAAATACAAAAGGGCGGTAAAATCAGATTGATCATCCCTTCATATTATGCATATGGAACAAGGTCTCCATCATCATTAATGCCTGCAAATTCCATCCTTGATTTTAACATTACACTTACAGACGTTACAAACTAAATGAACAGATTTACCAAATTTAGCCTCTTAACAATTTTATTGGCTACCGTTCTTTTTTCTGCCTGCAAAAAAGAGTACGAAACGATACAATCGATTGATGAGAATGCTATTCAGTCATACCTTAAAAGTAACAATGTAAATATGACGAAAGCCTCTGGCGGCTACTACTTTAGCGTGGTTACACCAGGTAGTGGCGCAGAGATTAAAAATTCTGATTCGGTTTTTTATTCTTATACTTTTAAATTACTAAACGGTACTCAACTTACAAAGTCATCAACGGTAACGATTCCGAGTACTTTTTTAGGTTATACTGATCGTTTTACCATCGGAGGAAGTTCATATGTTTTTACACCAATCAGGGAAGTACTGACAATGTTAAAAAGAGGTGGTACCGCCAGGTTGATTTTGCCTTCGAATATGGCTTTTGGTAGAAATGGATTGGAATCAGTAGGTGTGGGGCCTAACGAAAATATTTTAGTGGAATTGGGCGTTTATGCTCAATCAAAAATCCACCAGATTGATGAATTACAAATGGATAATTTCTTATCGGCCAATTCACTAACTGCGGTTAAAGATCCTTCAAGAGTTCGCTATATTGTTACCCAGCAAGGAACGGGTGCTCCGGTATTCGCCACGAGTACATTATCTGTAAATTATACCGGTAGGCTTCTTAGCGGAACCATATTCGATGCATCAAGCGCTGCAACTTCAATAGAATTAGCTACTGCGATTAAAGGATGGTTGGTTCTTCAGAATTTTAAGGTAGGTACTAAGGTGAGGTTATTTATTCCGTCAGATTTAGGTTACGGACAAACAGGAAGTTTCGATCCAACTTACGGCGTTTATACGATTCCACCAAATGCAGTATTAGATTTCGATGTGGAAATTGTAAGCGTTACCAATTAAGATAACGCTTCTTTAAAAACTTTAAGCACCCTTTCTCGTGCAAATGTATGCTCAACTATTGGTTGGGCATATTTTTTTGTCTCAAATTCTGGTACCCATTTCTTAATGTATTCAAATTTGGAATCGAACCTTTTGGTTTGTAGTTCAGGATTGAATACCCTAAAATAAGGTGCCGCATCGTTGCCTGATCCGGCAGCCCATTGCCATCCGCCAACATTGCTGGCCATTTCATAATCCAGTAGTTTTTCTGCAAAATAGGCTTCTCCCCAGCGCCAGTCAATAAGCAGGTGTTTTGATAAAAAGCTTGCTGTTACCATGCGTACGCGGTTGTGCATCCAACCAATTTCATTTAGCTGGCGCATACCAGCATCTACAAGTGGATAACCTGTTTTGCCCTCGCACCAGGCTTTAAACTCCTGCTCGTTATTTCTCCATTTGATCTTATCATATTGTTTCTTGAATGAATCAAATGCTGCATAAGGAAAATGCCAAAGAATCATCATATAAAATTCCCTCCAGGCGAGCTCTGATAACCATACGTTCGACTTTGCTTCGATGGCATCAGCAGCTGCTTTACGTATGCTTAATGTTCCAAATCTTAAATGCAAGCCAATTCGGGTAGTACTTTCCAATGCCGGAAAATCCCGCTCTTTCGCATAATCATCGAGTTTATCTTTATAGCTGATTTTCGGGAACTCAATATTGCTTCTTTCGAACCCCATGTCTTTGAGTGTTGGAAGCGGTAAATGCCTGGTATCAAAAAAGTTCTTAAAGTATTTTTTTGTAGGGTAAGGCTTGATGTAAAAATCATTCAACTTGGCGTGCCACTGTTTATAATAAGGCGTAAAAACCGTGTAAGGAGTTTTATCAGCCTTCAGGATTTCGTCTTTTTCAAGAATTACCTGATCTTTAAACGTACGGAATGCAATTTTTTCACTTGTTAAGAACTCTGCCATATTATCATCACGTTCCCGGGCATAGGGTTCGTAATCATGATTAGTAAAAACTTCCTTTACTTCATATTCTTTCAAGATCTCCGGCCATATTTTTTCAGGTTTGCCATATTTTACCAGCAAATCCGAACCTTGTTTTTGTAGTGTTGTTTTTATATCTGCAATAGTCTGGTAGATAAAAGTTACACGGGCATCATTTTTTGGCAACTTATCTAAAATGTTTTTGTCGAAAATAAAAAGCGGGATTACGGGATTGTCGCTTTTTAATGCATGATATAATCCAGCGTTGTCTTCTAAACGTAAATCGCGGCGGAACCAAAAAATGTTAATGGGTTTCTTCATCAAAATTATGATACTTGTAATAAATATTTCTCTTACTTTTTATAAAGATCAGCTAAAGCATCATCTAAATCGGTAAATTTAAATTTAAATCCTGCATCTAAAATCTTTTGCGCTGATGTATTATTGCTCATTAAAACTGCCTCCGCTCTTTCACCCATAATCAATTCTATTGCTGTTTTAGGAACTTTAAATGGCCAGAATGGACGATGCAAATGTTTGGCGATTGATCTGGTCAACCCCTCATTAGTGACAGGGAAGGGAGCACAGGCATTGTAACAACTTTCCATCTTTAAATTTTCAAGGGCATAGATGTACATACCAACCATATCATCAATGTGCAACCAGGGTGTCCATTGTTTTCCTGTACCTAAAGCAGCACCAGCAAATAACCGGACCGATTTATCAAGTTGTGGCAGTGCGCCACCATCATTACTGAAAACGATACCTGTTCTAAGTTTCACAACTCGCAGGCTTAACTTTTTTCCTTGGTCAACCGCTTGCTCCCAAAGTTTACAACATTCGGCTAAAAAGCCGTAGCCATTCGGACTTTCTTCGGTTAAAATTTCATCTCCGCACTCACCATAAAAACCTACTGCAGAAGCTGAAATGAATGATTTGATTTCATGATCCGGTTTCGAAGGGATGGTTTTAAAAAGTAATTCTGTTGATTTTACCCTACTGTCGATAATCTGTTTTTTACGTTCATCCGTCCATTTTTTTTCAGCAACAGGCTCGCCAGCTAAATGGATAATGGCATCCACTCCATCCATACATGCAGCATCAATTGTGCCTTTGTAAACATCCCACACGAAATTATTTGGATCATTTGTTTTCTTTCTTGAGAGCGTATTTACGTGATATCCGCTACCTAACAAACGCTTTTTAAGTTCATTGCCCACTAGTCCGGTTGCGCCAGTAATTAGAATCTTTTTCGCCATATTTTTAAAACACGAAAGATACGAAAGGGTTTTTTTAGAAAGTAGAAAGTAGAATGTAGAGAGTGGAAAGTGGAAAGTGGAAAGTAAAAAGCAGGGGGTAGAAAGTGGAGAGTTGCAATAAAAAGTGGAAAGTAAAAAGCGGAGCGTAGAAAGTAAGTTGGCCTTAGTTAAACGCTAAGACCAACGATGTATTTACAGCCCTGAAATAATTTTACCTTTTGGAGCCTTAAGAGCATAACTGAGTTTAATGGTTTTTGTCTCATTTGGTGTAATCTTCAGCTGCCAGGAAAGCATTCCGGTTTCTTTATTTATTTCAGCCCCACTATTCTCAAGCAATTCAATTTCAATATCGCTTTCTGACGATAATGGATATTGATCTTTTAGCGATAGTTCAATTGGTTCTTTTTTAGTGTTTCTTACTTTAATAAGATAGGTAAAAAGCTGCTTTTTGTTAACACCAATTAATTTTGTACTGCTAAAATCTTCCTGTTTCTCTTTGGTGATGATAATTTTTTTATCTCTACCCATACTTAAACTCAATGTATCCGAAATATTTGCCGGATTAATGTATGACTTACCCGTGTAAGTGCCTTCGAAAACAATATTTGCACTGCCAGCCTGAAGGTTTAGTTTTTCCCAATTCATTACATCAGCTAATAAATAGGCGTCGCTACTCAATTTTGGAGCTGCATAGTATTTATATTTCGCGGGAACCGCATACTCTTTAAAGGAAACAGTATGCGGTTTATTGTCGCTATTGATATCGTAGGGGATATCAATATTAAAAGTAACGCCTAGCTGACTTTCATTAACTGATGTATAATCGTTAATTGTTGATGCCGACGCATTTAAATTTTGTTGTTTTGCTTTGGCGTTCCCTCTAATCATTACCACCTCATTAAGCTGATTGCTTTCTAAACCTCGTATACGGCTTTGTAACGTATTTTGCATTTGAGATTGAGTTGAAACAAACCATGGATTTAAATTTGGCGCAGTAATGTTATAATTCGGGTTTCCGGTTGATAAGGAAAGCTTTACTTTCCTCCAGTCTAAACCAGTGCTCTGCGTAATGGCTGCTTTGTAAACAATTCCAAGTGGTTTTGCAGTGCTCTCCGACTTGATGTCGTAACTGGCTAACCAATTGGCAGCAGGCGTAACATAAGATAAATTGTAAACTGCCTCAGTATTTTCTTTTGCCATCAGCTGAAGAACCAGTTGACCTAATTGTTGATTTGGTTTATTTCTTAATTCGGCAATTTGTTGTTGTAAAGCGCTTAAGCGCTGGTTTTGTTTTTCCTCAGTTAATGCCAGCACAGATATAGCATTTCTCACTTCAGCGCTTTTATTACGATAATATTCGGCAAGTTTTATCAACTCCGCTACATTGGTGCCATTGTTGGTTCCACCAGATTTTCGATTCTCATCCAACAATACCAATGTTTGTTCTTCAATAATTTTGGCATTTCTGGTTTTTGTTAATTCTGCAGTTACCCGTTTCACACTGTCATTTAGTTTTATAATTTCCGGGTTTGCGGCATCTGTATTTAAAAAATCTTTATTGAATTGAACCGACAGGATGGTAACGCCACTATTCACCCCAACTTGAATTGAATTTTCAATTACCCGTCCGGAGATATTATTAATTACAAGCTCTGAAGTTCCAGAAGGAAGGTTTACCTTGCCAATATGGTTAAGTTGAGCGCCATTATTGTAAACGGTTACTGCCTCTAGTACAGCCTTTGTTTTAATTTGTTGTGCAAATACGCTTAATGGGAATAGCAATATCAGAAATCCTTTTTTCATTTATTTTTCTTATTATGTGTTGAAATAAAATTTGAATAGAGGATGTGTAACTTATCGATATTCCATAACAGAATATTTTTTGTTGGGTACATGTAAAGAAATAACCAGCTTTTTGATGCAGACGAAAAATAAGATAAATTTGTAATTGCGTTCTTCATAACCTTTTCGAAAACAATAATGTCAAAAAAAATTTTAGTCTGGTTTAGAAATGATCTTCGTTTGCATGATAATGAAATGCTGGTGGAGGCTATTTCCAAATCTGATTCAATTTTGCCGGTTTATATTCTTGATTCGCGATCATTTGGTGAAACGAAATATGGAACACTAAAAACCGGTAACATCAGGGCACAGTTTATTTTGGAAAGTGTTTTAGGGCTTCGGGCATCATTGAAGCAAATTGGTGGGAATTTACTTATTGCTGAAGGAAATCCGGAAGAAATTATCCCTCAATTAGTTCAGGAATACGAAATTACCGAAGTTTATCATCACCGGGAAGTAGCAAGAGAAGAAACCCATGTATCTACGTTGGTGGAAAATGCTTTGTGGAAACTCCGTGTTAATTTGAAGCATTTCATCGGCCATACCTTATACAATAAAGAAGATCTACCTTTTCCAATAAAGGATATACCTGATGCATTTAACCAGTTTAAGAAAAAAATCGAACGGGATTCTATCATTAAACCTTGCTTTCTAGCTCCTGATCGCATTAATGTTGCCGAAGTAATCGATTGGGGGACGCTTTCATCCTTAGAAGAATTGCATCTCTCGCCGCACGAAAAAGATCAGCGTGCTGATTTTGAATTTACCGGGGGTGAAGCCGAAGGTTTGGCTCATCTTCAGAAAGTGATTGTAGCCATGCAACAGGCAGCTACCGCAAAAAATTTGATCCTCGCCTCTAAACTTTCGGCCTGGCTTGCTATGGGTAGTCTTTCGCCGAGAAAAGTATACTGGGAAATTAAAAAAATGGAAGGTGTTCCAAATACAAAAGCCATGTTTAACCATATATTGCTCGGCTTGTTGTGGAGAGACTATTTTCGCTTTATGTTCAAAAAATACGGCAATACCTTCTTTAGTCCTAACGGTTTTGGAAGCCAGGGTTTGGTGGATACCGAGAATGAGCAGGAAAATTTCAATAAGTGGAAAACCGGGCAAACGGGTTTTGCAGTGGTTGATGCCGTGATGACTGAGCTGAATCAAACCGGCTTTATTTCGAACATTGCCCGTCAAACTGCAGCACTCTATTTAATCAATAACCTTGAAGTGAGCTGGGTTTTCGGAGCTGCGTATTTTGAAGAAAAATTAATCGACTACAATCCTGCAAGCAATTGGGGCAATTGGGCAAATGTTGCCGGTGTCGGAAACGATCAAAAATCAAAAAGTGTTTTTGATTTGGATAAAAACATCAAAAATTTAGATCCCAAAGGAAATTACGCACTCACCTGGGCTTCTTAAAGGAATTATTGAATGATGGAGTGATTGATTGATTGATTGTTTGATTCATTGAATGACTGGTTTTTGAATGATAGCTATTTTGCAAGATTAAATTAAAAATCATCAATCTGCTAATTCACTAATTAAAACTACCTCATTAATTAATACTGGCTTGTGTTTTGCTCTAGCTTTTGATAAATCTTTCTCTTCTGTCAGACGAATTATTTCTACTGAAAGTCAGAATGTTTCTAAATATATTTTTTTGTGCAATTAATCCAGTTTTTTACCATTTATATAAGGTAAAATTCTAATTTTGTAACGCTTATAGTAAACAGTTAATAATGGGTAGTTTATCTTATCTTAGTGGCGAAAACGCCGAATATATAGATTCTTTATATCAGTCGTATCAGCAAGATCCTGAATCAGTTGAGTTTGGTTGGCAGAAGTTTTTTGAGGGTTTCGATTTCGGAAGAAGTGCAGAAGCACCTTCAGTAACGGCTGAAACTCCGGAACAATTTTTAAAAGAGGTTAGTGTTTTAAATTTGATCGACGGTTACAGAAGTCGCGGTCATTTATTTACACATACCAATCCTGTTCGTGAAAGACGCAAACATCAACCAAGTTTAGAGCTATCTAATTTCGGTTTGTCTGATGCAGATTTAGAAACAGTTTTTAATTCTGGTGTCGAAATCGGAATTGGCGCAGCAAAATTGAAAGATATCGTTGCGTTTTTAAAACAAACCTACACCAGCTCTATCGGAGCAGAATATAAATTTTTACGTACGCCTGAAGTGTTGAACTGGATTCAACAAAAAATGGAAAGTGCACGTAATACGCCTAACTTCTCTATCGACGAGAAGAAACGCATTTTACGAAAACTAAATGAGGCAGTAAGTTTCGAGAACTTTTTAGGAACGAAATTTTTAGGCCAAAAACGTTTCTCTTTAGAGGGTGCTGAGGCTTTAATTCCGGCATTGGATTCTGTTATTGAAAAAGGTGCAGATTTAGGTATTGAAGAATTTGTAATTGGTATGGCACACCGCGGTCGTTTGAACGTGTTGGCAAATATCATGCAAAAAACTTACAAAGACATTTTTGCTGAATTTGAAGGCAAAAGCTATAATCCGGATACCCCATTCGGTGGAGACGTAAAATACCACTTAGGTTACTCAACTGATGTAACCACAGTTGCTGGTAAAAGTGTTCACTTGAGTCTTTGTCCAAATCCATCACACCTGGAAACGGTTGATGGGGTGGTTGAAGGTATGAGCCGTTCAAAAATTGATTTCAAATACGGCGGCGACAACAGCCGTTTAGCTCCAATCTTAATTCACGGTGATGCTTCGGTTGCAGGGCAAGGTATTGTTTACGAAGTGATTCAAATGGCAGGTTTGGAAGGTTATAAAACTGGTGGAACGATTCACTTAGTGATTAATAACCAAATTGGTTTTACTACCAATTACAAAGATGCCCGTACCAGTACATATTGTACAGATATCGCTAAAGTGACCTTGTCGCCGGTTTTCCACGTAAATGGAGATGATCCTGAGGCATTGGTTTACGCCATTAATTTGGCCATGGAATATCGCCAGAAATATAAAAATGATGTTTTTATCGATATTTTATGTTACCGTCGTTTCGGCCACAATGAGTCTGATGAACCTAAGTTCACGCAGCCTTTATTGTACAAAACAATTGAAAAACACCCTAATCCAAGGGAAATTTATATCGAGCAATTAACCAAAGAAGGTAAATTGGAAGCGGGCTTAGCAAAAGAAATGGAAAAAGATTTCCGTGGCATTTTGCAAGAACGTTTAAATGAAGCTAAAGAATTTGTTGCCGGTAATGCTGAAATAAAATTTGGCGGTGCATGGGCAGATTTACGTATGGCTACGCCGAAAGATTTTGATAAATCTCCGGTTACGGCGGTAAAAAAAGCTACCTTATTAGAAATTGGTAAACGCATCACAACCTTACCATCTAATAAAAAATTCTTCAAAAAAATTGAAAAATTATTTGCAGAACGTACTAAAATGATCAACGAAACCAATGTTTTCGATTGGGCAATGGGCGAACAACTGGCTTACGGTACTTTATTGTCAGAAGGAAAACGTGTTCGTTTAAGCGGTCAGGATGTTGAACGTGGTACTTTCTCACATCGCCATGCGGTATTAACTTTAGAAGATAGTGAGGAAGAATATGTACCGTTAGCAAATATTTCAGACCAACAGGCACAATTTGATATTTACAATTCGCATTTATCAGAGTATGGTGTTTTAGGTTTTGAGTATGGTTATGCGATGGCTAATCCAAACGCATTAACTATCTGGGAAGCACAGTTTGGCGATTTCTTTAACGGGGCACAAATTGTTGTCGATCAGTATATTGCAAGTGCGGAAACCAAATGGCAACGTGAAAACGGTTTGGTCATGTTATTGCCTCACGGTTACGAAGGTCAGGGACCGGAGCACTCATCGGCACGTATTGAACGTTTTATGGAGCTTTGTGCAGATTACAACATGCAAGTTGTAAACTGTACTACACCAGCAAACTTCTTCCACGTTTTACGCCGTCAGTTTAAACGCGATTTCCGTAAACCATTGGTGGTATTCTCTCCAAAGAGTTTATTGCGCCACCCAGCATGTGTATCTAAATTAGATGAATTTACAGAAGGCGGTTTTAAAGAAGTAATTGATGATGTAAATGTTAAAGTTGCAGATGTAACACGTATTGTTTTCTGTAGCGGTAAAATTTACTACGAATTGTTAGAGAAACAACAAGCAGATAAAGTTAAGCTTGTAGCATTGGTGCGTGTAGAACAACTGTATCCAACGCCTGTTGATCAAATGGAAGCCATTAAAACAAAATATAAAAATGCCGATGAAATTTTCTGGGTACAGGAGGAACCAGAAAACATGGGCGCATGGCCATATTTATTCCGCCGCCTTTACAAAACTGAGCTTAAAGGTATTGATGTTATTTCTAGAAAAGAAAGCAGCAGTACGGCAACCGGTTTTGCAAAACAACACGCTAACCAGCAAGCTTACATTTTAGCAAAGGCTTTAGAGCTTCCGGTTAAAAAAGAGGAAGTTAAAGAAGCCACAAAAAAGGCAAGCAAAAAATTGGCCGAAGCCGATTAAGGTGAATGTACAATAATCAAATTTCAAACATAAGTGTGCCGATAGATTTGATAATTGATTATTGAACATTGGTAATTATATAAAAATTAGAAGCTAATAAAGACATATTAAACATTATGAGTTTAGAAATAAAAGTTCCACCTGTTGGTGAGTCGATAACGGAAGTTGTTTTATCACAATGGTTAAAAAAAGATGGCGATGTTGTTGAAATGGATGAAGTTATTGCTGAATTAGAATCAGATAAAGCTACTTTCGAATTAACAGCAGAACAAGCGGGAACTTTAAGAACCATAGCTGCTGAAGGCGATACTTTAGCCATTGGTGCAGTAGTTTGTAAAATTGAGGATGGTGGCGCAGCACCTGCAAAAGCTGATGCCCCTAAAGCAGAAGAAAAAGCAGTTGTTGCAGAAGATAAAACTTCGGCTCCTGTTGCAGAAAAGTCTGGTGAAAGCTACGCAACTGGAACGCCATCTCCTGCAGCAGGAAAAATTCTTGCTGAAAAAGGTATTGATGCTGGTGCGGTAAAAGGTACTGGTGTTGATGGTCGTATTACTAAAGATGATGCTGTTAAAGCGGAAAGCGGAAAGGCTAAAGCTGAAAGCCCTAAAGCCGCAGCTCCTGAAGTTGCAGCTCCGGCTGGTGCACGTTCTGAGCGTCGTGAGAAAATGTCGCCATTGCGTAAAACGGTTGCAAAACGTTTAGTTTCTGTTAAAAACGAAACGGCCATGTTAACTACTTTTAACGAGGTTAATATGAAGCCAATTATGGATTTGCGTTCAAAATATAAAGATTCTTTCAAAGAGAAATTTGGCGTTGGATTGGGTTTCATGAGCTTTTTTACCAAAGCAGTAACTGAGGCTTTAAAAGATTTCCCAGCGGTTAATGCCCGTATTGAAGGTGAAGAAATTGTTTACAATAATTTTGCTGATGTTTCAATTGCCGTTTCAGCTCCAAAAGGTTTAGTAGTACCTGTTATTCGTAATGCAGAAAGCATGAGTTTGGCAGAAATTGAAAAATCTGTTTTGGCTTTAGCTTTAAAAGCTCGTGATGGTAAGTTAACTATTGAGGAAATGACTGGCGGAACATTCACAATCACGAATGGTGGTGTGTTTGGTTCGATGATGTCGACTCCGATTATAAATGCACCACAATCGGCTATTTTAGGTATGCACAATATTATTGAGCGCCCAATTGCTGAAAAAGGTGAAGTGGTGATTCGTCCGATGATGTATGTTGCTTTATCTTACGACCACAGAATTATCGACGGACGTGAGTCAGTTGGTTTCTTAGTTCGTGTTAAACAATTGTTAGAAGACCCAGCGAGATTATTATTAGGCGTATAGTCTTAAAACCATCTCAAGATATAAAGCCTCGACCATTTTGGTCGAGGCTTTTTTATTTTCGACACTCATCATTGCGAGGTAAGAGGCTTGGGGTACGAAAACATTTTCATTAAATATAATAGACATCGCTCTATGGATTTCGGCTTGCCGCCTCGTCATGCTGAATTTAATTCAGCATCTTTCTTGGTAATAAAAATATGCACAATAAGACCCTGAAATAAATTCAGGGTGACGACCGTTTGATAATAGCACTATGAAAATTCATTCGATACTGGGTTTTTACTCGTATTCTCGATCTCAAAACATTCGGAAAGTTCGAAAGCGTGCTTATAAATTCGTTAACAACGGTTCAAAGATTTCTCGGCTTCGCTCGAAATGACGATATTCAAAAATGAAATTAACGTTCAACTTAAAGTTTCTCTTCATTTTCATTACGATTTTTATTGCAGAAATCTTAATCGCAAAGTATTTGAATGATGCTTTTATTCGCCCGTTTGGTGGCGATGTTTTGGTTGTGGTTTTAATTTATGCTTTCCTGCGGATATTCTTAAAAACGAATTATAAAAAGCTAGCCTTGGGTGTGCTAATTTTTTCCTTTATAATTGAATTTCTGCAGGCTTTGCGTTATGTAAACTGGTTAGGTTTACAGGATAGTAAGTTTTGGAGTATTGTATTAGGCACTTACTTTTCTGTTTATGATTTGCTGGCTTATTTTGTTGGTTATTTGATTTGTCTGTTGTTTAGGGATTGATTTGAGTAGTTATTTGTCATTCTGAGGAACGAAGAATCTGTGTTGTCGGTTGCAGATACTTCGTGCCTCAGTATGACAGGATATTCAAGGTTGCTGCAATTAACGAACTTAATTTTTATTAATCATTTAAATTACGAAAAATCTACACCTTCAAAAGTTCTTCGTAAGCATCGCCCTCTAATCCCAGCAACTTTGCAAAAGCTGGCTCGGTTTTAAAACCTTGTTTTTTTAATTCAATAACCTGTAGCCTGAATTCCTCGCCTTTTTCCAATAGTATTCTATGCTCAATAAGCATGTGACGGTAGGCATTTTGTTGTTGTGTTGGGATGTTTTGTCCGAATATTTCGATTTCAAAATCTTCGATCAAGAAGTTAGATTTTACAGCATGGAAGTTTTGGTTCTTAGAAATTACAAAACCTTTTTCATTTTGAAAATGATTTTTTAAGGTAGTTATAAATTCTTCTTCGTCATTCACATCACAGATGATGTCCAAATCGCTGTTTTCTATAGCGATGTTGATGGGAATAGTGCCAACCAAAATGGGAGCAAAGCGATTAAGCTTTTCTAAAACATTATTTTCCGTTAAAACCTGATAAGCTTTCTTTTGCCGTTCATTCCCGTTTTTTAGGTAAAATATATTGAGGAAGTTTGGATTTGGCGCCATACGATTTTTGTTTCTTGCAGTATCCAAAGTTAATAAACCCGATAGTATGAATGCCAATGCGTTTCAACTCTTTCGTTGTTTTTTAGCAAAAAGATAGTTGACAAGCAGGCCTCATTGGCAGTAAGGATAGCGGGAAGAAACTTTGTTTTGAGTAGAGGATTTGCTTTTCAAAAACTTCTCCCAGTTAAAGGCAGCATTATTTTATCTGTATAGTAAATCCCTCTCCTCGAAGAGCGAAACAGAGTTTTTGCTGCAAACCAATGTTTCTTTAACATGCGATTTGTATAAACTGTTGACGTTCTTCGACAAGCTCAGAATGACATTTTGCATTTATGAATGTGCAGTATTATTTAATCCCTCTCTTTCAGGAGCGGGAGTGCATTAGCCTTTTCTAAATCACAACCGTGAACAAGTAGAGGTTAAAATAAAAAATCCCATTTCCGTTAAGAAATGGGATTTTGAACGTCGGTCTGAATTTATTTCAGCGTCTTTATTAAGTGAGATGCTGAAACGAGTTCAGCATGACGAATTTTAATTAATCTTCCACAATCTCGCTATTGATGCTTACATCGTCTTTTACATCTTCTTTAAAATAGTTCTTCTGGAAGATTAAGATCAAGATCACACCAACAGAAATCGCAGCATCTGCAAGGTTAAAAACCGGTCTGAAGAATATAAATTCATCTCCTCCCCAAATCGGAATCCAGCTTGGGAAATGCCCTTCGGCAATTGGAAAATAAAACATATCAACTACACGACCATGAAACCAGGTTTCATAGCCATAAATTTTGCCATAGAATACCGAATCAATAATGTTTCCAAGCGCACCAGAAAAGATTAAAGCTACATTTAAGATTAAGCCACGATGATATTTATGCTTAATCAGGTAGTGTAATCCATAGCCTATTCCGCCAACTGCCGCAATGCGGAATAATGACAATGCTAATTTTCCAAATTCTCCACCAAACTCCATCCCGAAAGCCATTCCATTATTTTCGGTAAAATGGATGATGAACCATTTACCAATAATATTGAATTCCTGACCAAGGTACATGTTGGTTTTAACCCAGGTTTTAATCAGCTGGTCGGCCAATAAAACCAAAAAGATAATAATTAAAGGTTTTGTATAGCCTTTCATTAACTCTGCTTTAATTTAGCTTCCATGCTTAAAGTAGCGTGAGGAACCGCACGTAAACGTTCTTTTTGGATCAATTTGCCTGTTTCACGACAAATACCATAGGTTTTGTTTTCGATACGAACCAAAGCGTTTTCCAGGTTATCAATGAATTTTTTCTGACGGGCAGCCAATTGATTGATTTGCTCTTTCTCCATGGTTGCCGAACCATCTTCTAAAGTTTTGTAAGCTCCCGAAGTATCTTCTGTGCCATTTGCGTTAGGGTTACTTAACGATGATGTTAATGCGTTAAGTTCTTCTTTCGCCATGCGTAATTTATCTTGAATTAATTCTTTAAATTCTTGAAGTTCACTGTCTGAGTAGCGTGTTTTGTTACTGTTTTCCATGTTTTTAATTTAGTTTTCTAATATATGGATTTATATTTTAGTTACTGAAATGCTTAACTCAACATCATCAATGGTGATTTTGTTTGCATCTGTTACAGTATCTGTTAATTCTAACTCCTCTGCTAAAATTTCTGCGCAAATGTATGCCTTGTTTTTAGCAACTGCAGTGGCAACAAGATTATCATTTTGTAAACTAACCTTTATCTTGTCGGTTACTTCAAAGTTTAATTCCTTGCGCAAATTTTGTATCCGGTTTACCAGTTCGCGGGAGATTCCTTCTTGTTTCAGTTCTTCAGAAATCGTTACATCCAATGCCACAGTTAAACTACCTAAGTTAGTAACCTGCCATCCCGGAATATCTTCGGCAATAATTTCAACATCTGATAATTGAACATCGTAATTGATACTTTCACCAAGTTTTGGATCCGTTGAAATACTTATTTGACCTTCTTTTTCTAACTCAAAAATGTTCTCCTGAGTAAAGTTATTAATCGCATCAGCGACGGCTTTCATACTTTTGCCAACCTTTGCGCCTAAAACCTTAAAGTTAGGTTTTACCTTTTTCTTCACGATGCCCTGCGTATCGGTAATAAACTCGATATGCTTAATGTTTGTTTCTGATAAGATGTAATCGGCTACTTTGCCAATTTTCTGCTCGAAATCGCCATTTAAAGATGGAATTAAGATTTTTTCTAAGGGCTGACGGACATTGATGCTAGATTTTTTACGCAACGATAATACCATCGAAGAAATATCCTGAGCGTAAACCATACGTTCGTTCAAATCTGTGTCGATTAGGCTTTCGTCGGCCGCCGTCCATAAAGTTAAATGAACAGATTGTTCCGCATTTTTATCATTCACACTTAAATTTCTATATAACCAATCAGCAAAGAAAGGCGCAACAGGGCTCATCAGCTGTGCTAAAGTTTCTAAGCAAGTATAAAGCGTTTCGTAAGCAGCACGTTTATCATCAGTCATTTCACCTTTCCAGAAACGGCGGCGACTTAACCTGATGTACCAGTTGCTTAAATGCTCATCAACAAAAGCTTGAATGGCACGAGTTGCTTTAGTTGGCTCGTATGCATTGTAAGCCTCATCAACTTCGTTAATTAAGTTCTGCAATAACGATAAAATCCAACGGTCTAATTCGGTTCTATCCGCAACATTGCTTAAGTTGTTTTTATCAATTTCGAACTTATCAATATTAGCATATAAAGCAAAGAAAGCATAAGTATTGTAAAGTGTTCCGAAGAATTTACGACGCACTTCTTCAATTCCGTCGATGTCAAATTTGAGGTTATCCCAAGGATTGGCATTTGAAATCATGTACCAGCGAGTGGCATCGGCACCATATTTATTAATGGTTTGAAAAGGATCGGCAGCGTTGCCTAAACGTTTAGACATTTTCTGCCCATTTTTATCCAACACCAATCCATTCGAAACCACGTTTTTGTAAGCGATCTTATCAAAAACTAAAGTAGAAATGGCATGCAGAGTATAAAACCATCCACGGGTTTGGTCTACACCTTCGGCAATAAAATCTGCCGGGAAATCCTCATTTCCATCAATACTTTCTTTGTTTTCGAAAGGGTAGTGCCACTGTGCATAAGGCATGGCGCCAGAATCGAACCAAACATCAATTAAATCGCTTTCGCGGACCATTGGTTTGCCTGACGGCGAAACCAAAACGATCTGGTCAACTACATTTTTATGCAAGTCGATTAAATCATAGTTCTCTTCAGACATGTTGCCAATTTCAAATCCTTTGAATGGATTCTCTTTCTGGAAACCTGCTGCTATAGATTTTTCGATCGCATGGTATAGTTCCTCAACAGAACCAATTAAAACTTCTTCTTTTTTATCTTCCGTTCTCCAGATAGGTAGAGGAATACCCCAATATCTCGAACGCGATAGATTCCAATCGTTTGCGTTTTTTAACCAGTTACCAAAACGGCCTTCTCCCGTAGATTTTGGCTTCCAGTTAATGGTTTCATTCAGGTCGAACATTCTGTCTTTAACCTCTGTAACCTTAATGAACCATGAATCTAATGGATAGTATAAAAGCGGCTCATCAGTTCTCCAGCTGTGCGGATAACTGTGAACGTATTTCTCTACTTTAAAAGCCTTGTTTTCTTCTTTTAATAAGATCGCGATTTCAACATCAACTGATTTCTCAGGTGCTTCGCCAGCATTATAATATTCATTTTTAACATATTTGCCCGCGAACGGACCAACATGTTTGGTGAATTTCCCTTGTAAATCTACCAGTGGAACAAGAATATCGTTGTCATCCAGTACCAACATAGGTGGAATTTCAGGAACTGCTTCTTTCGCAACTTTAGCATCATCTGCACCAAAAGTTGGAGCGGTGTGTACAATACCGGTACCATCTTCAGTAGTTACAAAATCTCCAGAAATTACGCGGAAAGCATTTTCTGGATTGTTGTATGGTAAAGCGTAAGTTAAAAGTTGCTCGTATTTAATGCCAACCAATTCAGTTCCTTTGCATTCTGCAAGAATTTGGTAAGGGATTTTCTTATCGCCAGCCTTAAAATTTGTAAAGTCTTCAGCTTCATTACTTTCAAAGAAAGTTTTGCTGAACTGCTTTGCAACCAGGTTTTTAGCCAAAATAACATTCGTTGGCAAAAACGTATACTGGTTAAAAGTTTTTACTAAAACATAATCAATTTTTGGCCCAACAGTTAAAGCGGTATTCGATGGTAAAGTCCATGGAGTTGTGGTCCAGGCCATCAAATAAATCTCGCCGAAACCTTGTAGAAATGCCGGTAACGTATCAGCTAAAGCCTTAAACTGCGCAACAATTGTCGTATCGGTAACATCGCGGTAGGCACCAGGTTGGTTTACCTCGTGCGAGCTTAAACCTGTTCCTGCCTTCGGCGAATAGGGTTGTATAGTATAACCTTTATAAATTAGTCCTTTCTCGTAGATCTGTTTTAAAAGCCACCAAACCGATTCCATATATTTCGATTTGTAAGTGATGTATGGATCGTCCATATCAACCCAATAGCCCATTTTCTCAGTTAAATCGTTCCATACATCAGTGTAACGCATTACTGTTTTTTTACAGGCTTCGTTGTAATCTTCAATAGAGATGGTTTTACCAATATCTTCCTTGGTAATACCCAATTCTTTTTCAGTACCAAGCTCTACAGGCAGGCCATGGGTATCCCAGCCGGCTTTACGTTTAACCTGATAACCCTTAATTGTTTTGTAGCGGCAAAAAATATCTTTAATAGCACGAGCCATTACGTGGTGAATCCCCGGCATACCATTGGCAGACGGTGGTCCTTCGTAAAAAGTAAACGGATTAGATTTCGGGCGTGAAGAAATGCTCTTTTCAAAGATGTTTTCTTCTTTCCAAAAATCCAGTATTTCTTGCCCTATTTTGGCAAGGTCTAATTGTTTAAATTCGTTATACATCAATCAAGTACCTCAAAAAATTAAGGTTGCAAAGTTAAAATTTTTCGCTCAAATTCGGTAGTTTTGATGTAAATACTTTTGGGGTGAAATTATTTAATATCGGACTTTCGTTGATGATTTTGGCTGTGATTGCGCTTCCAATTGTGGCTGTTACAAATCCTGTAAACCGGGATTTTATGTTGTATGCATTTTATTTCTGTGGCTTACTCGAACTAATTGGACTCATCTTTGTTTTAGTTCATATTGTTAAACTTAAACGAATGAACCCATGATCAAGTTACTCAAATTACAAAAAGCCGTTTTGGTGCTTATACTTGGCGTGCTTTCGTTTATCGCTTATCGAATTTTATCTGCCTATGAAGTAAGTTGGGCCAGATATCTGCAAATCCTTGCGGGCGTATTGGTAATGGTTGGTGCACTGTGGATGTTGTATCCAATTCTTTTTGCAAAGAATGATGGTGACGGTAAAGCAGAAATTGTTACTGATCCTACAATTCCTGTTCCAGTAGACGAAGAGGATGAAAAGCCCGCGAAGGAGTAGATTGGCTTGTTGTTCGATTACGAGCTTATATCTTCTTAAATGCCTAACGTGGTTTAAATAATTTTTTGAAAAGCAAAACCTGCATTTCATTTTAACATTCGTCCTGCTGTTCGCTTTACTCGCTCAATGAAAAATTTCGCTCGTGCACGCTGCCATCAGGTTTAGATAACCACATTTAGAATAAGAAACTATTTAAACCTATAAGGTTTTTAAAACCTTATAGGTTGGAAAATCAAAATCTGAAAATTTTTCTTTTTTGTGAAATGTTACAAACTCTTCAATGCCACCGAACCAATCAAAAACAGCATTTCTTTCTAATTTTGTGTTTTTATTTTTTGAAATTATTGAATTATAAGATGAATAACTCCAATCATTTGGAGATTTGCAAAACTGATGATGCACTGGATTTTGATGGATATAGTTGATTAACTTGACAAAACAAGATTCATCATTAATTTGCACTCTTTTTGTAAAGTCTAAAAATAGTGCTCCTTTTCTGTTGTTTTGCTTGTTAAACGCTTTGGCATAAGCATTTAAAAAATTGCTCAGTTTTTGCATTACAAATTTGTGAAAATCGAAATCTGCGAGATTGTTCTCAGCTAACGCTCTTATTACCCTTTCATTTCTGATTTGTATTAAAATATGAAAATGATTTGGCATTAAACAATAACAAAATGTTTTAGCGATAGGAGTTAGGTAGCTATCGAATTTGTTAAGAAAGAAAATGTAATTTTCATGTTTCGAAAAGAGGTTCTCTTTTCCAACAGCATGATTAAAGATGTGATAAAAATTGTCGGGATGAAATTTATCTAAATATTTCATGGCAATTTTTTTCTTAAAGATAATATAATTAATCTAAAAGGTTTTAAAAACCTTATAGGTTTGATTTAGTGATCAAAATCTCCTGCGTTTCTAGCCGATTCTTCATCAGAAACCATCTTCCTAACTTTCTTTTCATCTAACCACAATACTAAAGCTGGTAATAAAGTTAGGTTGAAAATCAAGGCGACAAATAAAGTTATTGAAAGGAGTAGGCCTAGAATAACTGTTCCGCCGAAAGTTGAGGCGGTAAAAATTCCAAAGCCAAAGAATAAAATTAAAGCAATGTGCGTCATGCTTACCCCAGTTTCGGTAATGGTATCTGTTATTACTTTCGGTACGCTAAAATTTGTCAGGTTTAACTCTTGTTGGTATCGGGTAAGAAAGTATATGGTTTGGTCAGACGCCAATCCGAAAGCAATAGTAAAAATTAAAATGGTTGATGGTTTTAAGGAGATGCCAAAATAACCCATAATTCCAGCTGTAATAATTAAAGGAACAATGTTCGGCAGTAGGGAAATGAACATAATACCCAAACTTTTGAATTGAGCCAGGCGAAGAAGCGAGATCAGCACAATTGCCAGTCCAATACTTTCAAACAGGTGTTTGAGCATGTAATCCGTTCCTTTTGAAAAAATGATGCTGGAGCCAGTTAGCTCTACATCAAATTTATCCGGAGGTAAAATGCTGTCGATGCGGGGTTTTAGTTCAGCCATAATTGCATCTAGCCGTTTCGAGCCCACATCGGCCATCTGAAAGCTTATTCTTGTGCTTTGATTGCCTTTACTCACAAAATTAGTTAACAAACTTGCATTGCCTTTTCCACCGCTTGCGATGTAGGCCAGGATGAAGTTTTTCTCCATATTATCTGGCAAACGGAAAAATGTTGAGTCATTATTGTAGAATGCCTGAGTAGCATACTTTAAGCCCATGTTCACCGAAATCGAGCGTGAAAATTCAGGATAAGCCGCAATCATCTTTTCCATTTTCTCCATTCGCTTTAGGTTAGTCAGGTTGAAAACACCATTCTTTTTCCTGGTATCTACGCTCACTTCTAAAGGCAAAATCCCTTCGAAATTTTTCTCAAAGAATTTTAGGTCTGCCAGAATCGTTGAGCTTTTAGGCAAGTCATCAACTACATAACCATTTACATTAATTTTCATTACGCCAATAAAGGCAATAATGGAAATGATGATTGTTCCAATATAAATCAGACTGCTTTTCTGCTGAACAAGGTGATTGGTTTTAACCAATAACTTGTGCAGAAAACCTTCTTCCAAATGTGTTTGTGCTTTCAGTTTAGGAGCAGGCAGGTAACTGAAAATAATTGGGATTAAACACAGACACATTAACCAGGTAATCATCACGTTTATTGAAGCTACGCTACCAAACTGCATCAATAATTCGCTGCCTGTGAAATATAAAACGCCAAAACCTATAGCTGCAGTAATGTTTGCGATCAATGTAGTTACAGCAATTCTTTCAATCGTAACGCTTAAAGCCCTTTGTTTATCGCCATCTTTCCGAAGTTCATTTTGATATTTATTGAGCAGCAAAATACTGTTAGGGATACCAATAATTACAATAAGCGGTGGAATCAATCCGGTTAAAATGGTCAGTTCATAGCCGAACAAAACCAGTGTGCCAATACTCCAGATTACGCCCATCACTACCACCAGGATTGGGTAAAACACTGCAGAAAACTTCCTGAAAAATATCAATAAAATAAGTGCTGAAACTAGGATTGATAAGCCTAAAAACAGAACGAATTCGTTGCTAACCAGTTTACTTACCGCAGTACGGATGTAGGGCAGACCAGAGATATGAACTTGTATTTTTGTTTGTTCCTGAAAGGCTTTCGCTTTCTCCTCAATCCGCTTTAAAATTGGATTTCGTTCAGCGGAGTTTAGAATTTTTGTGTCGAAGGTAATGGCCATCAAAGTGGCATTTTGTTTATTGTAAACTAAGCCTTCAAAAAATGGCGTGTTAAATAATGTGCTTTTAATAGAATCCATTTCAGCATCCGTTTTCACTAAGCCATTTGGAATGGCCTTTAATACAAACTTTTGCTCAACGGTATCCTTTTCAAGTTGGAAAATCCGACCGGAAGATAAGACAGCCTTTATTCCTTTTAGTTTTTGAATTTCATTAGATAACTGAACCCACTTGTTATAAATATCTTTCTTGAAAATATCAGGTGATTGTATACCAACAACCATCACGCTTCCATCCTCACCAAAAGTTTTTTTGAAGTTATTATATTTTACAAAGGCGCTGTCGGTTACAGGCAGGATTTTGCTTCCGGTATAAGAAAGTTTGACATTTTTGGCTTGATAAGCCATGAAAACTGTACCAAGTACGAAAAATATAATTATCGCAATACGGTTCTGAAGAATAAACCTCGATAGCTTAACCCACATGTGTTGTCTAGTTTTAATGATAATGATAAGGGCAAAACTACTCTTATTTATAAATTGACGTACTTTTTTGGTCAATTTATTTTGCACAAATAACATACTTTTGGAAAAAATGTTTTAGCTACATGTTGTACAAAGTCAAGGGGATTGTTTTGAAAACCACTAATTACAGCGAAAGCAGTGTAATTGTTCAGGTACTTACCGATAAATTCGGGATGCAATCTTACCTGATCAATGGTGTAAAGAAGCCAAAAGCAAAGATTAAGATGAATATGTTGCAATCGCTGCATCTTTTAGATATGGTGGTTTACCATAAAGCAAACACAAATATCCAGAGGGTATCGGAAGTTCGTCAGACACCGGTTTTCAAAAGTATTCCGTATGATATGGTTAAAACCAGCATTGTTATTTTTTTGAATGAAGTGCTTTACAAAAGTATCCGACAGCAATCGGCAGATGATAGTTTGTTTGATTATATTTTTAATGCTATTGCCTGGTTTGATGAAACTGAAGAACTTAATCCGAATTTTCACCTTTCATTTTTGCTTAAACTCACCCGTTTTTTAGGATTTTCTCCGAATGAAAAAAGAAGAACAGATCAAAACTACTTCGATTTACAGGAAGGAGAGTTCGTTTCAAGAGTTCCAATTCATTCCAACTATCTTCAGTTAGAAGATGCATTAGGCTTTATTTTGCTTTTTAAAACACCGCTTGAGAAAATTTCTGAAATAAAAATGAGTAACGTACAAAGGCGTTTCTTGTTAGATAAGATATTGGTTTTCTATACCTTACATACAGCTTCATTTGGCGAAGTTCAATCGCACAAAATATTAGAAGCTTTGTTGAGCTGAAAAAAAATAAAAAAGATTTGCGAAACAAGATTATAGCGCTATATTTGCATTCCCAAAAGGAAAGGGAAATTAGCTCAGCTGGTTCAGAGCACCTCGTTTACACCGAGGGGGTCGGGGGTTCGAACCCCTCATTTCCCACATCACTTTCAAGGATTTGAAAGATTACAAAATTAAAGCCTTTAACAAAGGGAAATTAGCTCAGCTGGTTCAGAGCACCTCGTTTACACCGAGGGGGTCGGGGGTTCGAACCCCTCATTTCCCACACTAAGCCTTTCAGGAAACTGAGAGGCTTTTTTTGTTTAAAAGAAATTAGCTCAGCTGGTTCGTCGCATCCCGACATTTCGTCGGGAGGGTTGGGGGTTCGAACCCCACATTTCCCACACTAAGCCTTTCAGGAAACTGAGAGGCTTTTTTATTTCTTAAAGTAATCTGCCGGATAAAACTTCTGTCCATACTTCTCTCCAACTTCACTGATCTTAGCTAAGGTTTCTTCATTAATCTCAGGTGTTGGCAAAAATGTATTGGTTTCAACTGGTGTTCCGATTTCTTCAAACATTTCTTCCATACCAGCAGGAGTAACGATGCAAATCATGTGCGCAAGATTTTTCTTCAAGTTTTTAAACTGATGAATCATGCCTCCCTTTGGAATATTCACAAATGAACCTTTCTTCGCTGTATAGGTTCCTTCTTCACTCGTAAATTCAATTTCCCCATCTAAAATGTAAAATGCTTCCTGAATATCTGAATGTGAATGAGGACCAGGTCCACCTAAAGAAGGAACAAGCATGTCAATTACCGCATATTCATTATTGGTATGCTTGCCGGAGATAATCGTTTTGTAGTTATTTCCTGCAACTGAAACAGTTTTGCCATCTTCTGTATTAACAGTGGTAAGCTTGTTAAATAAATTTTCCATCTCTATCGTTTTGTATTAAGCTAACATTTCAATTCTCCACTTGTTTGATTGTTATTAATTTACGCTGTATTTAAATAATATATCCGAAATTGGCACTTATATTTTATGTGGCATACCTCAAGTAAATGGATAAAATAATTAGGTTTATATTTTTTGGAAATTACTTTGTGGGGATTCTTGCAGTGGCTTTAACCCTGGAAGCGACTTTTCAGCTGCGTTTGCCATTTAATTCATTTAATTATTATTTATTACTTTTTTTAGCGCCAACGATCTATTACACTTACGCCTATAATAAAGTATCTACTCAGCCGTCGGCTTCAAACCCTAGAACGCAGTGGTATTTTAAACACAAAAAACTTATCAATTGGAGTCAAAGTATATTATTTACAGTTTGTACTTCGTTGATTGTTAACCTACTTTATGATAATTTTGATAACCTATTAAAGCTCCCAGTCAGCTATTGGGCTGCCATTATAGTGATTATGGTTGCGGCATTGTTATATTATGGTTTATTGCCCAAATCTTTTTTAAAATTTAACCTGCGCAGTACAGGCTGGCTAAAAGCTTTTGTAATCGGTTTTGTCTGGGCGTGCTGCGCAAATGTGCTGCCGCTAATCATGCTCAAAATTGAAACCGGTGTAGGTTATCATGATTCCGTTTTATGGACCTGGCTATTCATTAAAAACTGGATGTTTTGCACCGTAAATGCAATAATTTTCGACATTAAAGATTATCCAACTGATGCCAACAAGCATCTGAGAACTTTTGTAGTACGTTACGGATTAAGAAAAACCATTTTCCAGATTCTCATTCCCTTATTAGTGATTGGATTATTTTCACTTGGAATTTTTGCATATTACAAGGGTTTCGGCCTACCGCAGGTAATGTGTAACGTTTTACCGTTTGTTGTAACCATTTACGTAGCCTATTCTATGCACCGAAGAAAAAACATTCTCTACTATCTAATGGTAATTGATGGACTAATTTTATTTAAAGCCATTTGTGGCATCATAGGGATGCAATTTGTAATTAACTAGCAGCTCTATCAGAAATTTTTCAGTTACTCCAGCAATCTTGATTAATAACTACGATAAAATAGCCAAACATTATGATTCCCTTAGCCGTTTGGTATTTGGGAAATCGCAGGTTGCTGCTCAGGTTAATCAGCTCAATAACATCAAGGAAAATAGTGCTATCCTGATTGTTGGTGGAGGTACAGGCTGGATTTTGGAAGAAATAGCAAAACTTCATCCTTCAGGATTAAAAATTACCTATGTGGAAATTTCTGCTCAAATGCTGGCGCTTTCTAAAACTAGAAATTGTGGCAAAAACGAATTTTTGTTTATTCATTCAAGCATTGAAGACTTCAGTCTAGAGGATCATTTCGATATTATTTTAACACCATTTTTATTCGATAATTTTTCTGTAGAAAGATGTAGAATAGTTTTTCAAAAATTGAGCTACAGGCTAAATAAAGGTGGTTTATGGTTTCTTGTTGATTTCACCATTCAAGCTAAAAGCGGAAAGTGGTGGAAAAAACTTTTCTTGAAGGTGATGTATAAATTCTTTGGCTTGATTAGTAATGTTGAGGCAAATAATTTGGTGGATATGTTGCCATATTTCAATGATGCAAATTATAAACTAATTGAAGAGCGAAGCTATTATGGGCAATTTATTAAGGCGATGATCTATCAAAAATAAAATTACATTTATTTAATGCAACAATATTGCATTTAAAATATTTTTGATCATTTTTGTTCCAAAGAACTTAATATGGATTTTGATGTAATTATAATTGGCGGAAGTTACGCCGGATTATCAGCAGCTTTAGCTTTAGGTAGGGCCAAAAGAAACATACTAATTGTTGATGCTGGTAAACCTTGTAACAGGCAAACCCCACATGCTCATAATTTTTTAACTCATGACGGAGATGCGCCAGCAAAAATTTCAGCTGCGGCAAAAGCGGAGGTACTTAAATACCCAACAGTTAAATTTATTGATGGAACGGTGAATGCTGCAAATAAAACAGCAGAGGGTTTCAGTGTGATGATAAATGAATCGCTTAGTTATTCAGCCAGAAAGCTGTTGGTGGCAACTGGTTTGAAAGATGTATTTCCGAATATTAAAGGCTTTGCCGAATGCTGGGGCATAACGGTTATTCATTGCCCATATTGCCACGGTTATGAAGTAAGTGGGGAAAAAATTGCACTGCTGATGAACGGTGATATCGCTTTTGAAATGGCTAAAAACTTAAATCACTGGAATAAAGATTTAACACTTTTAACCAACGGTAAATCGCATTTAACAGCTGAACAAACTGAGAAGTTAAAGTCCAAATCAATTGAAATTATCGAAACAGAAATCAAAGAAATAGCGCATGCTAATGGCAAATTAACTAATGTTATTTTCGCTGATGGAACAAAATTAAACTTAAAAGCGATATATGCTAAAGCGGATGTGGAGCAACATGTTGATTTTCATGATCAACTTGGATTTGAGCTTACTGAGTTTAAAACGATAAAAGTAGACGGGCAGCAGCAAACAACCGTTAAGGGCGTTTATGCCGCAGGAGATTGTACAACCTTAATGAGGTCGTTATCGGTAATTACAGCGGCGGGAACAATGGCTGCTGTGATGATGAACAAAGAAATGATTTCAGAAGATTTTTGAAGAATCATTACAAACTAAAATAAAATTGCAGCTATAATGGTTGCGATAAACATGGTAGCAATTACAATTCTATCAGCGTTGATCCATTGTGCTCTTGTTAGTGGAGCAGCAACTTTTTTAATGGTTTCTGATTTTTGTCGGCTAAGCCTGAAAACTGAGTTGTCTAATTTAATAATCATAGGAAAATGTTTTATAGGTTAATTTTCCTAATTCAAATCATGAGCCAAAAACTTAAATGAAGCTGGAATTGTGGATAACTTATAAATTTTTGTTAAATACCTGATAATTATTTGCTTATAAAACCAAAAAAATGTCAAAATATTGAAAATCAGGCTGTATAGAATTCGACACAGCCTGATCTTCAAAAATTATTGTTGTATGGCTTTTTAACCGGCATTTTCAGACTCATTTGTTTTGAGTTTGCTATGTTTCTTTCCATAGAAAAAGTAAATGGCTAAGCCAATTGCCAGCCACACTACTAAACGGATCCAGGTATCGGCAGGTAAAAATACCATCATGCCCACACAAGTTAAAATACCTAGAATAGGGATCAATGGAACCCAGGGCACTCTGAATGGACGTTTAGCATCCGGATCGGTTTTTCGTAGAATTAAGATGCCCACACACACCATTAGGAACGCTAACAAGGTTCCGATGCTTGTCATTTCACCCACTACATTCATCGGAACAAAAGCTGCGAAAAGTGCAATGAAAATGCAGAGAATAATGTTTGATTTCCAGGGCGTTTTAAATTTCGAGTGCACATCAGAGAACATTTTTGGTAATAAGCCATCTTTACTAATGGAATAAAACATTCGCGATTGCGCCATTAAATCGATCAGAATTACAGAGGTGTAACCAATTAAAATCGCTAAAATAATGGCCTGGCTCAACCATCCGTATGGTGTTTTTTCAATTGCGATGGCAACTGGTGCGCCACTATTTGCAAATTCTTTATAGTTGGCTAAACCCGTCATTACATGGCCAAACAGACCAAACAAAACGGTACAAACTAAGAGTGATCCAATAATTCCGATAGGTAAATCCCGGCCAGGGTTTTTGGTTTCCTGAGCGGATGCAGCTACGGCATCAAAGCCAATGAATACAAAGAAAACCAAACCGGCTCCTCGCAAAATTCCACTCCAGCCAAACTGCCCAAAAGTACCAGTGTTTTCTGGAATATATGGATGATAATTTGCCGGGTCGATGTATTGCCAACCAAGTGCGATGAAAATCAAAACCACGCCTACTTTTAAAAATACGATAATTCCGTTTACAATTGCAGAGCCTTTTGTTCCACGGATTAAAATAGCTGTCATTAAAACCACCACCAATGCAGCAGGGATATTAATAATTCCATTTACGGTTGAACCATCTGCTAATTTTGCTGTTTCGAAAGGAGAGAGCGTAAGTTGTGGCGGTAAATAGATGCCTAAACTTCCTAGAAAACGGGTTAAATATTGCGACCAGCTAATGGCTACTGTAGCGCAACCTACCGAGTATTCCAGAACCAAATCCCAGCCAATAATCCAGGCGAAAAGTTCGCCCATGGTAGCGTAAGAGTAGGTATAGGCACTACCCGCAACGGGTATCATCGAAGCAAACTCGGCATAACATAATGCTGCAAACCCACAGCCTAATGCCGCAATTACAAATGATAAGGTTACCGCTGGTCCTGAATGATTGGCCGCCGCCAGGCCTGTAATGGAAAATAATCCGGCACCGAGGGTTAAACCAACGCCAATTAGTATCAAATTGATCGGTCCTAAGGTTCTTTTGAGCGTTCCCTCGCCGCTTTCGTTTGCTTCAGCAACAATGCTGGCAATTGATTTTTTCATGAATGAAGAGATAATGTTGCAAAATTATCAAAATATATTAAACCTACCTTATTTGTAGTGATTTGTTTAATGTATTTATACTTTTCTACTGATTAAATATTAAGTTAATAAGATCTCCCGAAGAATCATTTTTATAGTTACACAAGCCCCTCTACTTAAACCCGATAAAGCCAGATAGCTCCCGATTTTCCTTCAAAAATCGGGACTATGGGCGATAGCGGGACTACTGAAACTGAAGCATTTCTGCCGTTGATTTCCAAAAAATATAAGAAAATGTAGTCATAATAAATAGCGTAAAAATTTCATAATAAAATTAATTATCTGATTAATAGCGTATTATGGAACAATTTTCATTTTGTTTAGTACTATGTATTGCATAGTACAATATAAAACATATATCTTTGTATTATGATAGCAGAAAATACGCAAACACAAATGCGGAAGGGAATTCTGGAGTACTGTGTTTTATCAATCATCTCACGTGGCGAAATTTACGCCTCGGATATTATTGCTGAATTAAGGTCGGCAAAGCTGTTGGTGGTTGAGGGCACACTATATCCATTATTAACCAGGCTTAAAAACAATGGTTTGTTAAGCTACAACTGGGTAGAATCTACCTCAGGCCCGCCCCGTAAATATTATACCTTAACCGAAGTTGGAAAGGATATTTTATCTCAATTAGATCAAACCTGGCAAGAATTGGCTTATGCTGTAGGTGTTTCACAAGAAGGAGCCAAATCATAATTTAAAAAAGGAAATGGAAAAGACCATCATCATAAATATAGGAAACACGATTATTCACATTGAAGAAAGTGCCTACGAACTCTTAAAAGTTTATTTAAACGAAGTAAAACAACATTTTGTTAATCACGCTGACGATTTAGAGATTGTAACCGACATCGAAAACCGCATCGCAGAATTATTAACTGAACAACTTGAAGCACAAAAGAAACAAGTGGTTGATGCAAATGATGTAAACCTGGTTATTGCGCAAATGGGTCGAGTTCAGGATTTCGACGGTGTTGAAGAGAGTGAAGAAGAGCCTGTGTTGAATAGCAATTACCAGTTTCATGCGGAGAAAAAATTGTACCGCGACATGGACGACCGTGTAATTGCAGGGGTTTGCGCTGGCATTGCGCACTACATTAATACTGAAGCGAAATGGATTCGTTTGGCTGCTTTGCTTTCAGTGTTTTTAGGCGGCGCCGGCTTTTTGGTTTATGCTATCCTTTGGATAATCATGCCTAAAGCTAAATCACGTATCGAAAGAATGGAGATGAAAGGTGAACCTGCAAATTTGCAAGGTTTTCAAAAGAATTTGGACGAAGAGCTGCTGGCTGTAAAGCAAGGTTTGGCTATCGCTGGCAAGCATACAGGATCTATTTTTGGACAGATTGGAATTTTCATAGGTGAATTTTTCGAATGGCTTGGTCGTTTCATTTCAGGAACCGGGAAGGTAATTTTTAAAGTGGTTGCAGGTTTTATCGTGTTGTTTGGCATACTGTTTTTACTCTCATTAATTGTAGGCTTTGCAGCATTTCAAGGATTCTGGGATTCGAGTGTGTACGAGTATTTCCCTTTTTCGATCATTAATGAAGGTAACCGCGGCGTAATTTTATTTAGTGCATTTATCGTATGTTTTGTTCCGGTTTTGGCCCTGGTATTATTTTCCATTCGCTTTGCTTTCAACAAGCAGGCCATTAACAAAACAATATCTTTTCCATTATTGATTATATGGTTAGCAGGTGTGGCAACGGCTGGTTATCATGCTGCAAAAATTTCATCGGAGTTTAAACAACATGCAGAGCTTACGCAAAGCAATGACCTAAAATCGTATAAAACCTATATTATTGATATCGACAGAAGTAAATATTTTAGTAAAGAAGATAGCGTTAAGTACAATATTGATGCAAATAGCCGCCGGCAGATTGTGACAGATGATTTTGATAATGGTCCGTTTGTGGCGCCAAATAATATCCGAATCAATATCGAAAAAAGTGAAAATAACTTCAGCCGCTTAATTCAGAAGTATGAATCGCAAGGCAAAACTTTCCAAAGTGCCCTTCAAAATGCACAAAATATCGATTATAAATATGTGGTAAAAGATTCTGCAATTGTTTTTAGTCCACGTTTTCAGTTAAGAAAAGGCACCATTTGGAGGAACCAGGAAGTAAGGCTTAATTTGGAAGTTCCGGTGGGAACCAGATTGATTTTTAAAGAAGATGCGTACCGTTACATTAACAACTGGGGAACCTGGGACTGCGCTGATAAAGAAGGCGACAATAATGGTTATACCACCTGGATTATGACTGAAGAAGGTATAAAGTGTCTGGCTCAACTAAAAGAAGAAGCTTTAAACAAGAAAAAACTCCAGGACGAGTTACGTAAACTGGAGCTGATGAGAAGGACTAAGCCAGTTGATACGCTTAGCCAGGATTCTATTTTGAACAGAATTAAAGAAGTTAAGGAAGAGTTAGGCATTACACCAGAAGAGAATAACGACAATCAATAAAGAAATTACCTCGAAGCCTTTTCCATTGCGTTTTGATGTTGAGAAATCAATATCTAAATAGGCAGGCTACGCTGAAAAAAACAGCGAAGAGAAAAGAATGAGTTAAAAGAAAAAAATCATGAAAAAGTTTTTAGTGCTCATGGCATGCCTAATGGTGTGTGGGGTTTCCTTTGCCCAAAATCTTTATAAAATTACAGGGAAAATTGTTGATGAAAAGGCTGTACCTGTGCCATTTGCAATCGTTAGGGTACTGAATTTTCCAGATACCAGCCTGGTAAAAAGTGTTTCGTCAAATCAGGATGGTTTATATGAAATCAATCAGCTAAAATCCGGCAATTACCTGTTATCGATTTCAGTAGTGGGCTACAAGGCCAAGAAAACGGAACGATTTACTTTGAATGCAGATCTGAAAATGTCCGACATCGACATCGAAAGTTTAACGAAACAGTTAAAAGAGGTGAGTATTTCTGGCAAGAAACCTTTTATTGAGCATCAGATTGATAAAACTGTACTGAATGTTGAAAACAGCATCACAGCAACCGGTGGAACAGCGCTTGAAGTTTTGGAAAAAGCACCAGGCGTACAAATCGATCGGCAAAGTGACCAGATCAAGCTGAATAATAAGTCTGGCGTGTTGGTGATGATTGATGGTAAAACCAACTTTTTGTCGGGTGCTGATGTGACGGCCTTATTAAGTAATATGAGTGCAGAGCAAATTTCTACCATTGAATTGATCACCAATCCATCCTCAAAATATGATGCAGCCGGAAATGCAGGGATTATCAATATCAAATTAAAACGAAACAAAGCCTATGGTACAAACGGAACAGTTTCTTTTAATGGCGGCCAGGGAATAATGCCAAATTCGCCAACGGATCTGTATCGCGGTGGCGTTAACCTGAACCTAAATCATCGTGAAGGCAAATGGAATATTTTTGGTAATGGTGCGATGGCCAGAAAATCGAATTTTAATAATACCTACCTCAACCGAACCACTTTATCAAATGGATTGGCCAGTTATTTAACCCAAAATTTTGACAGGCAAAATAAGGGTGTTGGTTTTCAGGGAAAGCTTGGTGCTGATTATTACGCTTCGGAGAAAACCGTTTTCGGAGTGATGTTAGATGCAAATACGGTTAAAACGAAATTGACTAATTTTAGTAATACCAACATCAGTGCGGTTCAGAACGGAGCAACTAATTTGACTTCGATTTTGCAGGATGCCTTTTCTACTTCGCCAGTGGGTAATTTGACGGCGAATTTCAACATTAAACACGATTTTGATAAGGATGGAAAGAGTTTAACATTTGATGTGGATTATTCGGGCTTTAGCAATGAGAAGCAAGAAAATTTTCTGGCGAATTATTTGAATGCTTCTGGTAACGCAACCAACCAAACCAGTTTACGAAACACTACAGATGCTGAAATTAATGTTTATGCAGCCAAAACAGATTTAACACTTCCACTTTCCAAAACCATGAAAATTGAAACGGGTTTAAAGAGCAGTTATGTGGTTACCAATAATGATTTTCTTTCTGAACAATTTTTATCTGGTGTTTGGCAAAATGACTTTGGGAAATCCAACTATTTCGTATACAAAGAAAACATTAATGCCGCCTATGCCAATTTTTCGAAAGAGTGGAAAGTATGGCAAATTCAGCTCGGTTTAAGGGCAGAGCACACACATTCGAATGGAAATTCGGTTACAGATCATAAAGAGGTTGACCGGAATTATCTGTCGCTTTTCCCAACGGCATTCCTGAATCAGAAAATCAGTAAAAATCATAATATTCGTTATTCATACAGCAGGAGGGTCGACCGACCGAATTATCAGCAGCTTAATCCATTTGTTTTTTATATGGACCCATTGGCTGTAGATCAGGGAAATCCATATTTAAAACCTCAATTTACTGATAATTTCGAGGTCAATTATAGTTACAAACAGGCTTCGTTATCATTGGGCTATTCTGACACCCGTGATATGATTACCCAGATTAGTCAGCAAAATGATGCAACCAGGGTAATAAGCGTTATTCGTCAAAACTTAGGTCGCTTCCAGAATTTTTCAGCTGGTATTTATGTACCCATTAAAATTGCAAAATGGTGGAATTTGCAAAATAATGCCAGCATTTATTACAGTAAATTCGAAGATGGAAATTTGGAAGGTGCAGCTTACAGCGCAGGAAAAGCTGCTGTAAATTTATATAGCTCGAGCGCTTTTACATTGCCACAGAATTTTTCGGTAGAAATAAATTTCTGGTTAAATACACCTCGAGTGTCGGGAGTGGAGCGGACAACAGTGACCCAGTATGCCATCAATGCAGGGATTCAGAAAAGCATGCTTAACAAAAAACTTAAGTTAAGATTAAACATGGATGATATTTTCTTAACGAATTATTGGGCAGGAAGCCTGATTTATCAGAATGTGAACATGAACGTGACGAACCGATACACCAGCCGACGGGCCAATTTCAATATCAGTTATAGTTTTGGAAATCAGAACGTGAAATCTGCAAGATCAAGAAATACGGCAACGGATGATATTAAAAACCGGGCTGGAGGCAACTAGTTTAGAGGGTGAGTTGTAGTTGCGAGCGCAAGCTGCGTAAAAGAATGTACATGCGCTTAAGCGGCCAGTTATTTTTCCGATGTCTTGTAATTCTGGTATTTATGAATTGATAAATTATTGGATTAAACACTCTGCCGTTTGGACACCCCTCCAAAAGACGGGAATTACCCCTGAAATTTTATGGTTGAGTTTTTATAGAAAAATCAGTACAAAAATTAACTATGCACAATTAACCAATTACAACAATTAACCTTAATAAATATTATATGAAAACGATATTATACGGAATGGTGATTTTTCTGGCTTCACTAAGTTATGGCTGCAAAAACGGTCATAATAATTTATCATTAAATACCATCGATACCAAAACCGAGTACAAGTTTATAGCGGAATACGACGAAGATAAAACTGATAAATTGGAAAAATATTTAGATAGCGCATTAAATAACGAATTGCCACTTGACCAAAATATTGATCTGTTTGTGAATTTAAACGGCACAGAAAAGTTTAATCTGAAAGCGCAAAAAGGTAAATTGGAAATTCTTTTTGATAAGCGAAACAGTTCGTTGGCTGGATATATGAAAGTTAAAAAACTTGCACAGGGTATTCAAAAGAAGCTTATGGAGAAGTAGGATGCCAAATTTGCCCCACGAATAAAGAAAATCGCAAAATTATTAGAATTAAAAAATTGCTATTTGCACTTTTCATTTAGTGCATTTGTATATTCAGTTGTGATTGGTTTTCCTCCCAACTTCTTGCATTCAAGATAGTGTTTTTTAGCATTGGTACAATCATCTATTAAATAATAACAAACCGACATTTTAAAAAGGGTATTTTGATTTTTTGGATCGATATTGTGTGACTGATTAAATAGCTTAATTGCAGCATTAATGTTTTCTCTTTTACCACTTTTCATGTACATTGTCATGAAAATTGTAGCTTTATCGGTAATGATATTAGAACTTTTTGGGTTTATTTTTAATCCCTCTTCATACTGTACTAATGCATTGTCGAAATCTCCCAATGTAGAATATACACCGCCAAAGCCCCAAAAAACATTCTCGTTATTTGGGTCTAAAATCCAAGCCTGATTGAATCGAAACATGGCCGTTTTTGGGTCGTTTTTGTACAAATAATTAAATCCGAGTTTAATTAATAGTTCAGAAGCTTTTCTATGGGTACCAGCTTGTGCCAGGTAATCCTTAACTAAAATTTCATCAGCTTTTTGTTGTTCTTCAGTTTTGGGTTGATTTCCATATTTTGGTAAAAGTCTTATATCTTGTTTTGCAGCTTCCTGCCATTGTATATAAGGCGTTTTTTGCGCAAACACAGGATAGGTAAGTATGGAAAGAATTATTAACAGGGCGTACTTCATATTTAATTTTTTTCAAAGTAACATATTGTTCTTGATTATTATGAGCTTGTAAATGGAATATCAGTCACAGCCTTTTTATAGAAAGTTCTTTCAATGATGCTTATCTTGCAAAATTCAAATTAAAACAATGAGCATGAAAAAAATATTTCTATCCTTTTTATTTTCCCAACTAATACTTTTATCCGCGTTTGCGCAATCGAAACCAAACTTTTTGGATGATGTACAAACCATCAAAAAATATGATAAGATGTTTCAGCCGCCAGTTAACCCGGTGTTATTTGTGGGCAGTTCATCGATAAGAAAGTGGGATGATTTGACACAGGTTTTTGCAAAATATAATGCTTTAAACAGAGGAATTGGTGGTGCAGTAACCAATGATATTACTTACTACTTAAACGACATTGTTTTCCCTTACAATCCACGTCAAATTGTGCTTTATGTTGGCGAGAATGATCTTCCAGATCCGAAGACTACAGCAGATAGCGTATTAAATAGAACCATTAAATTGTTTAATTCCATCAGGGCGAAACTGCCAAATGTGCCAATCGTTTATATTTCCATAAAACCAAGCCCGAGCAGGGATCAGTTTAGGGATAAGGCGGTCGCATCAAATGCACTAATTAAAGATTTTCTATCTAAACAACTTAACACCAAATTTATAGATGTTTTTAAGTTAATGCTGACTAAAGATGGAAAAAACCGCCCGGAACTGTTTGTTGGAGATATGTTGCATATGAATGCTGCGGGTTATGCCATTTGGAAAAAGGCAGTAGAAAAACATTTGATAAAATGATAGCGCTTTCAAATTTGTACCTTTGAAAACCATCTTAAAAATCAGATCAGTTTAGCATGTCGATAAAACAATATTTGCTCATTCTCCTTTTTTTCATTTCCAGCTCCACATTATTCGCTCAAAATAAATTTACATTAAGTGGTACCATTCGCGATGGGAGTTCAGGCGAAACGCTTATTGGGGCCACAATTAAACTATCGGGGCCAAGCTCTGCCGGAACACAAACCAACAATTACGGTTACTTTGCATTAACTCAACCCGAAGGGAATTACACCGTAACCATCAGTTACACGGGTTTTATTCCGGTTACGAAAAACATCAATCTTAACAAGGATACAAAGCTGAATGAAGAACTAAAGGTAGGGAACGATCTGGGTGGAATTGTAATCCGTGCCAACAACCGTAAAAATGAAAATGTTAAAAGTGCGCAAATGGGTTTGGAGCGGATTGACATGAAAGCTTTGAATTCCATTCCGGTTTTGTTGGGAGAGAAAGATATTTTAAAAACCATTCAGCTTTTGCCTGGTGTAAAATCGGGTGGGGAAGGAAATACTGGTTTTTACGTTCGCGGTGGTGCTGCTGATCAGAATTTGATCATTTTAGATGAAGCTGTGGTTTACAATTCATCACACTTACTAGGTTTTTTCTCTACTTTTAATGCCGATGCCATCAAAGATGTGAGTCTGTACAAAGGAGGAATGCCGGCACAATACGGCGGTCGTTTATCATCGGTTTTGGATGTGAAGATGGATGATGGAAACAACAAAGAATTCAAATTTCAAGGCGGCATTGGCTTAATTGCTTCTCGCCTAAAAGCCGAAGGACCAATTGTAAAGGATAAGGGTTCGTTTATGGTTAGTTTTAGAAGAACTTACATTGATTTATTTCTGCAGGCATCGCCAGATTCATCAATCAACGGAAGCACGCTAAATTTTTACGATATCAATGCGAAAGCCAATTACAAAATAAACGACAAAAACACCATCTACATTTCTGGTTATTTTGGTAAGGATAATATTGGTGTAAAGGATCTTTTTGAAAATAACTGGGGGAATGTAACGACAACTTTTCGTTTGAATCATATTTTTAATGATCGACTGTTTTCAAACACCTCCTTAATTTACAACAATTATAACTACACAGTAAGGTTGCTGAATGATGTAACCAATTTCAAAGCGACATCCTTAGTCCGCGATTTTAATTTTAAGGAAGATTTCCAGTATTTCAGCAATAAACACACCTTGAGGTTTGGCCTTAATGCCACCCATCACCGCATCTCGCCAATTGATATTACCACTTCGCAAGAATCGCAGGTTAATCCGTTAATGCAGGAAAAACGATATGGATTGGAAACGGCAGTTTACGTTTCTGATGAATGGGCTGTAAATGAAAAGCTGAATTTTCTGTATGGTGCGAGATTAGCTGCATTTTCGCTTTTGGGTCCGGGGAATTTTGGAAGTTATGATGCAGATGGAAATGTTTTGTCATCAGAAAAAGTAACCAGCGGGAAATTTTACAAAAATTACCTCAATTTGGAGCCACGTTTTTCGGTAAGTTATCTATTTGATGAAGAAAATTCAGTAAAAGCATCATACAATAGGAATACACAAAACATTCATATTCTAACCAATGCCACGTCAAGCTCACCAACAGATCAGTATGTATTGAGCAGCAACAACATTAAACCAGAAATTGCCGATCAGGTGGCAGCAGGTTATTTCCGAAATTTCAATGAGAATAATTATGAATTTTCTGGTGAGGTTTATTACAAATGGATGCAAAACCAAATTGATTACCGCGATGCTGCTGAACTTTTGGGTAATGCGAATGTAGAATCGGAACTTTTATACGGAACGGGCAGGGCCTACGGGTTAGAGCTGTTTTTCAAAAAGAAGTTTGGTAAATTAAATGGATGGGTAGGTTATACATTATCCAAAACAGAAAGAAAATTTGCTGAGTTGAACAATGGAAATTATTTCCCGGCAAGGCAAGATCGAACGCATGATGTATCATTTGTAGGGATTTATAATTTAAACAAACGCTGGACTTTTTCATCGAGCTTGATTTACAGCACCGGAAACGCTGTAACTTATCCGGCAGGAAAATATATTGTTGGCGGGCAAACGGTTTATTATTATACCCAAAGAAATGCAGGAAGAATGCCTTACAATATGCGCCTTGATTTAAGTGCTACGCTTGAAGGGAAAAATAAAGGTAAATTTCAGTCGAGCTGGAACTTTGGTGTATACAATGCTTTGGGTAGAAAAAATCCTTACTCAATAGAATTTATCAATGATCCTAACGATCCAAGTAAAACAGTTGCCGAACAAACCTCACTATTTGGAATCATTCCTTCAGTAACCTGGAATTTTAAATTTTAATGCCATGAAGAAGTTCATCATATATATCGCAGTAATCAGTTTATGTTTTACCTCTTGCAAGAAAATCATTGAGGTAGATACCAGTAATGCCGAGCCACAAATTGTAATTGAAGGAAAAATCACCGATCAGGCAGGTGGTGCATCCGTAATCATTAGCAAAACGGTAGGTTATGATGAAAGTGGCATATATCCGAAAGTTTCAGGGGCGACGGTTGTAGTTACGGATCCTAGTAATGGCATGGTAGTTACCTTTTTCGAGCAAAGTCCAGGTGTTTATTCGCAAGCGTTAAAGGGAATTCCCGGCCATACTTATAATTTGAGTGTTAAGGTAGATGGAAAAACTTATACCGCTAGCTCAACCATGCCGAAGCCTGTAAAACTCGATTCTATTGGCGTAGTAACGAATTCGTTTTTTGGCAATGAAAGAAAAACAGCAGCTGCTTTTCTGGTTGATCCTGCAAACGAAACCAATTTTTACCATTTCAACTTATATGTTAATAATGTGTTTTCGAAAAGAATTTACGTTAATAACGACCGGTTAACCAACGGAAATAAATTGCGCATTCAGTTATATTATGAATCGAACGATGATGATGACGATGGTTTGAAAACAGGTGATGCACTTATCGTTGAGATGAAAGGTATAGATTCTAATATATTCGACTATTGGTATACCTTGAGCCAGCAATCGGGGCGTGGGCCAAACCAGGGCACAACGCCTGCAAATCCTCCATCAAATATTTCAAACGGTGCGTTGGGTTACTTTAGTGCGCACACCTATCAAAGGCAGTCGATTACGGTAAAATAACATTTGCAAAACCCGCATGCTTTTTAGCTGTTAACCTTAAATGAAAGTATTTATTAGCGGTAACATTGCTCCGGTTGCTTTACAGCGGCTGGAAGAAAACAATATTTCCATTACCCAATGGAATGAAGATCGACAAATTACAGCAGAGGAGCTGATTGAAGCTTGTAAAGACCAGGATGGCTTTGTAAGTGTAGGTCCGAATAAAATTAATGCCGATTTTTTGAATGCCAGTAAGCACCTAAAGGTAATTGCCCTGCATTCTGTAGGTTTTGATCAGGTTGATGTTGAAGTAGCCAAGAAATTAAATATTCCGGTTGGAAATACACCGGGTGTTTTAAGCGCTGCAACTGCAAATACGGCATTTCTGCTGATGCTGGCAGTTTCAAGAAAAGCCTTTTTTGGGTATAAAAAAATTATTGACGGTAACTGGGTAAAATATGAGCCTGCCCAAGAGTTAGGAATTGAACTGAATGGCAAAACGCTTGGCGTATTTGGCTTAGGGAAAATCGGGCTGGAGATGGCAAAAAAATGTAAAGCGGCCTACAATATGAATGTGGTTTACCACAATCGTTCAAGAAATGAGGTTGCTGAAAAGGAAATAGATGCTGCTTATGTTTCATTTGATGAACTTTTAGCGCAAAGCGATGTGCTAACTGTGCATACGGCACTTACTTCTGAAACCAAAGAGAAATTCTCAATGGAAGTTTTTAAGAAGATGAAATCCAATGCTATTTTTATTAATACTGCAAGAGGTGGCATTCACAATGAGCAGGATTTAACCCAGGCATTAGAGGAAAAAATAATTTGGGGAGCTGGGTTAGATGTAACCAATCCTGAGCCTATGGATAAAAATAATCCGTTATTGTTTATGGAGAGTGTGGCAGTTTTACCGCATATTGGTTCGGCAACGGAAGAAACCCGGGAAGCGATGGCTGGATTGATTGTTGAAAATATTCTGGCCGGATTAAAAGGCGAAAAAATTCCGTATCCGATTTATTAACCGATTATTGATGGTTGAGACTATTGTTGGTCGAGATTTGCAATCTATAGTTGGTCGAGATTTACAATCTCGACCTTGGAACCGTGGATTTGAAATCCACATGTAGGTGCCAATTTTTTAGTATTTTTTTACAGGAAGACCCTGAAATAAATTCAGGGTGACGTGAGTTCTAACAGAGTTGGTCGAGATTTGCAATCCATAGTTGGTCGAGATGTGCAATCTCGACCTTTGTACCGTGGATTTAGAATCGACAAGTAGGTGCCAATTTGTTTTAGTACTTTCTTACAAGAAAGACCCTGAAATAAATTCAGGGTGACGTGAGTCCTAACAAAGTTGGTCGAGATTTGCAATCTATTGTTGGTCGAGATTTGCAATCTCGACCTTAGAGCCGTGGATTTACAATCCACAAGTAGGTGCCAATTTGTTTAGTACTTTTTACAGGAAAGATCTTGAAATAAATTCAGGCTGACTTGAGTCCTAACAAAGTTGGTCGAGATTTGCAATCTATAGTTGGTCGAGATTTGCAATCTCGACCTTAGAGCCGTGGATTTTTAATCCACAGTAAAAACCTCAATTTTATTTTACCAAATATCTCAATACCGATCGACCTAGATTGCCATTGCCATCAATCCCCTCAATAATCACTTTGTACTGTCCTTTTCCATCAGCATTGTAAAACTCAAATGATGAATTTCCGGTGGCATCGGTAATAATTTTCGGATTCCAGTAGATCGTTGTGCGCAAATCATTTCTATTCATGTTTGCCGGTACATCATAACGTGGAGAATAAAATTCCCTTTCTTTATTATAACCCTGGGGTGAAAACGTTAGCTCATAGCTTTTAGGTAACATGTCTAAAAGTTGGGCTTTCGATATTTTTTGGCCTTTCGGCGCTTTCTTCTGGTTAATCACAATCACCCCGTTTACATTATTGGCTCTATTCACTAAACCCAGTTGGTCTCTTAAGAATATTTCGATAGATTCGATTTCATTTGCGTTTAAGGTGTTAATCTGATTTACATCCACATTCATCCCATTAATAAAAACGCCCATGGGTATTCTGTTTCCCTGGTTATAATCTCTGCTTACATAAAAATTATTATCCATAAAAGTTACACCAGGCATTAAAGTTTGTAAGCAGTTAATCAGTAAGTTACAGCCTTGTAATCTATCGCCAGTAATTTCATGATCTGCTATCTGGCTTAAGCCACTTAACGCCGGATAATCTTTATGGCTAACTTTAGGAATGGTTGCTGCTTTAATGGTTACATCTTTAAGCGTGTGCAGGTAAGCGTATTGCCTTTTACTATTATCTAAGTAAGTAGTGAGGGCACTGTCGATATTGACAACCTCTTCTGCTGCACTAAAATTTCTGGTTAATGCTGGTACCGGCGATCCGTTTAAGCTAATGGCCATCGCCTTATAGTTTACATTGTATTTTGCAGAAACTGTAACTTTCGATGAATCGTTTAATACCAGGTTTTGCACTTTGAAGTTACCAACCGGGTCTGTAGTAATTTGTGTATTGAAGCGTTTATCAGGTATAGTTACTAAAAGTGTTCCCTTTCTAACCGGGATACCATTGGTCATTCTTAACACACCCGATAATTCAATTCCCTGTTCTGGTAAAAATGTAATTTTTGGCAAGCCTCCACCTAAAATATCAGTGTACTTAAAACTGCGATAACCCTGTGTTAGGAGAAGCACATCTAAATCTGCATTTTTTTTGGCGTCTGGTGCATTGAAATAATAGTTTGGTTTTTCGATATAACCTTTCAAATCACTGCTCAGTAGTAGTCCTGTTAAAATGGTTGTTGCGCCATCTTCACTGGATGGAACTTTACTCTCGTCGATTACCGAAACAGAAAACGTTCCTTCAACCGGGGCGCCATCTTTTTTAGCGGTTAGGTTAACTTTTACTTTTTTCTTGATTCCAGATGTCGGCGTAGGGGTAGATAGCGCCAGGTTTAGTGTGTTTTTATTCTGTACAAAAACCAAACGTTCGCTTAAAGGTTTACCTGCATCGGTAAATAACGTAAACTGGGCGATACCCATCGGGAATTTAGATTTTGGAATCGTGGTGCTGTATTCTTTAGTTGATAATGCCGTTTGGGCACCATAGCAGATTACACCTTTACTTTGTGCCACCAAATAAAGTTTTTTAGTGCGGTTTTGATCATAAAATGCATCGTTGGAAATAATTTTTACGAGTACATTTTCTGCATTACTATTATCAATGCTAACGGTTACTCCAGATGCTTTAACCTCAGGCAAATTGTAGCTTCCTGTAGTGCCATCTGAATAGGTAACGTTGGCCTTGTAAGTTTTACCACTTTCTGCAAGCAAGTTAAAACTTCCCATACCTAAATGTTGCGACGTAAAAGTAGCTACTTGTTTACCATCATTATCGGTAACTGTTCCTTTTGAATTGATGCCCAAGCCATCACTTTTAATGGCTTTAAAAGCTACCTTATTGGTTAAACCCGCAATCAGGGTTCCGCCTTCAGGAAAAAGTTGAAAATCTTTGCTAACAATGGCGTTGTTTAACGGAAAATTATTATAAACGATATCTTTTTCAGTGGTATTTAAAGAGGTTATCAGTTCACCTTTTTTCAATTGGTATTCGGCCTTCTGGTTTGCCGACATTGCGATGGTTAGATAACCATTTGCATCGGTTGTGCCACGTCCTTTGGCAATTACGGTAAAACTCGTAACTACCTGCCAGCTCACGTTTCTGTTAGCATAGGGTTTATTATTGGCATCCTTAAACTGCACGCGGGCATCGATTTTTTCCAATTTATCAGTCGACGTGTTTTTGTAAGTGATGTGGGTTTTTACTTCCTTATCAATGGCTTCACCAACGAAAAATGTTTTATTAAAATAACTTGGATCTTCAAAATTCATCATCCACAAGGTGTAAGCACGAATATGATAATTACCTTGTTTGTAGTTGACCTGATCTAAAGGGAAACTTCCGTTTGCTACGCCACCAGTAATGGGTAGTTTTAGGGTTTGAATCAGCGAATCTTTTTGATTGATCACATCAACATATACAATTTTGCTTAAGCCTGATAAAAAATTTTGATTTTCGGTAACGTAAGCCTTAAACCAAACGGTATCTGCTATGGCATAATAAGGTTTATCAAAATGAAGGTATATTTTTTCAGTAGGGTAATCGTTCAAAACTTTATTGGTTTTCGCGATTAAGGTGTTTATACTAACGGTATCGGTTTGTGCCGACGAAGATAAATTTAGTAATGATAGAATGGAGAGTATTAAAAACGATAATCTAAAAATCTTCATGAATTGGAAATTAAATACTAATGGGTAAATATATCCAATTAAAAATAGAGCGCCTAAATTGTAACAATGTTTAACATTTTTTTACAAAAGGAAATTACTTTTTTAAATGATGGCACAAAAAAAGCGGGCTACTTGACGTAACCCGCTGATGATATTTTAAGATTTGAAATTCTTATTTGTATTCAATTACAAATTCGTTTAAGGGCTTGCGTACCTTTTTAAGGTTAACCAACCAGTCTCCGGCTTCATCTCTGTAACCTAATGGCAATAACGTAACGCTCTTTAAGTGCTTTTCTCCCAAACCCAATAATTCATCAAGTTGAGGAGCATTAAAACCTTCCATCGGGGTGGCATCCACTTTCAGTGACGCAGCTTCTGCAAGTGCAATACCAAAGGCAATATATGCCTGTTTAGCCGCATGGTTGAAGTTTTCTTCTGCTGATCTTGACAGAATCATGCCTTTCAACTGGTTTTTGTAATCATCAGTAGTATCTAAAGGTAAACCACGTTCTGTATTCATCCTGTTGAAAACCGCATCTATTCCTTCTTCAGTATAATTTTCTTGCGCAGCAAAAACCAATAAGTGAGAAGAATCGATCACTTGAGATTGGTTGAATGCAATCGGTGCAATTTTTTCTTTCAACTCCTGATTAGTGATCACAATTATTTTGAATGGCTGTAAACCAGACGAAGTTGGAGCCAACGAAGCGGCTTTTATAATTTGATCAACCTTTTCTTGTTCTACCGGTTGACCATTCATTTTTTTTACGGCATAACGCCAATTTAGTGCATCTATTAAACTCATGGGATTATTCAATTTTTATGAGCCAAATATCAGTATAACTATTTTTTGTATTGTTGATGTATGGTAAGAAAATTGGAGATTAGGGAATAGGAAAATGGGTAATGGGAATGGAGAATAGGAGATGGAAAATAGTTAGTTGGAAAGAAAAAAGTGGGGAAGAGGGAAATTGATTTTATGGGGTAAATTTCAGGTCGCTTCTAACAGGGAAGTGATCAGACAATTTAGCCGCAGTGATGTTATAATTTAGTACTTCCAGTTCTTTCGAAGTAAGAATATAATCAATTTGAAAATTAGGGAACTTACCGTTATAGGTTTTACCCATGCCTGAACCCTTTTTTATAAATGCATTATTTAAATTTTCGGCAATTTGCGTAACCACATAAGAGGCTGGTGTATCATTAAAGTCGCCGGCAATTAGATAAGGCGTTTTACATGAAGCCATTTCTTTTTTCATCAGGTCAACCTGGCCGCTACGTTTTAAAAATGCACTTTTAAGCATCCTTAAAATACGTTTCGAAGGTTGCAGCTGGGTATTCATTTCTTTCACCTTATCAAGGTATTCGTAATCCTGCTTTTCAAATGAGATAGATTGAAAGTGCACATTATACACCCTTAAAGTTTTCCCTTTAACGTTTAAATCGGCATAAATACTCATGTTTCCGTTAAAGCCATCAACAAAAGGAATTTTACCACTATTGATGATTGGATATTTGGAAAATATGGCTAAGCCGTAAGCTTCATAATCGTTTTTATTGGTGGGCACAAAATAAAAATGTTTGAGCTTCAAAGCCGTTTTTAAGCTATCAATGATGTCGAAATTACCTTTGTAGCGGGTGTAAAATTCCTGAAAACAAATAATGTCAGGATTTTCATCCTTAACTACCTTAAGCATTTTATCTTTTACCGATTCATCATTTTCGCCACCGTAAAGTTTAAAGGTATGCACATTATAAGTCATCATCCTAATGCTATTCTCTACCTTCTCTGCCCCACCTTTATCCCCGCCAAAAGCAAATGTGGCTTTTAAGGTTTTTAAGCCAAACATTATAATGATAACACTTGCAATGGCGAAAATCCATTTTTTGCTGATGCACCACCAGGCTAAAAATACAATGTGAAAAAACAATACGTATGGATAAGCTAAGCCAAAGAAAGCAATAAGGGCATGTTTGCGGGGATCCATATTGCCTGCAACTGTACCGAGTATTAATGCTATAGCCAACAGAATTGCAATGGGCAATAACAGTTTATCCAAGAAATTGTATTTCTTTTTTGCCATTAATCTTTGCTTGCTTTAAAAAGTTTTTCTTTTTCTGTTGCTGATAACTTATCATAACCAGAGGAAGATATCTTGTCTAAAATGGCATCAATTTCCTGTTGAGAAACATCATTGAAAACCGGTTTTTTAGGGATAGGTTTTTCATGTTTTACCACCCGTAATTTAGGTTTGCGTTCAAAAATCTTGCTCCAGTCGCTGCCTTTTTGTAAACTTTTGATAAAGATAAAACCCAGTAATGCACCGCCAATATGTGCTAAATTTCCTCCTGCATTTGCAGATGATAAGCCTAAAAATGAAATGAGAAAGTAGGCAATGGCAACCCATTTAATTTTAACTTCGCCAAATAGCATTAATACAATGCTGTAGTTAGGTACTAATGTAGCAGTGGCCACAATTATTGCCATTACGGCTGCCGAAGAACCGATAACCGTTTGACCAATTAAACCGCCGTTAAAAACCGGAATAAGGTTTAAGCCAGCGATATAGATAAGTGCACCAACCAAACCTCCGGCTAGATAAACAAAATGAAACTGTCGGCTCTTCAAAAAATTCATAAAAATGTTGCCGAACCAAAACAGCCCCAACATGTTAAAAAGCAAATGAAGAAATCCTTCGTGAAAAAACATGTAGGTTATTATGGTGTAGAAACGCGTTGGTAATGATTCAATTCTGGCAGGTACACCAAAATAATCCCTTACCCAATCACTCATCATAAAATCTGTTTTTCCTAAAAAGAGAATTACAGCAATAATAGAAGTTACTAAAAAGATGATCACATTTAACCCGATATATAGGAACAGCGGATTACCTGATTGAAAAATTTTAAATTTTAAATCTCTAACCGTATTATTCATAGTAAGTATAAAAGTTTGTGTTTTTATCCTTCCAGATTTTAACTAAAATAAAGCCAATTAATGCACCACCAAGGTGAGCGTAGTGGGCTACTGAATCGCCTTCAAATTGTTTTACACCCAAAAATAATTCCAGTAAAATATAAAAGGGCATAATGTACTTTGCTTTTACAGGAACAGGGATAAACATAATATACAGCTCGGCATTCGGATATAGCATACCAAAGGCAACCAATAAACCAAATACGGCTCCGGAAGCCCCTAACATTGGCCCATAATATATGCTAGACAGTAGCTCGGCCTGCTCTCTGCTTTTAGGTATGTAATTGGTAATATCTGTAATAATGTGCCCAACGCTTTGATATACTTCGAATGATTGAACTGCCCATTGTAAGGCCAAAGCACCTAATCCAGTAATAAAATAAAAAAATAGAAATTTTTTGCCTCCCCATTTATTCTCCAAAATACTGCCAAAACTGTAGAGTGCAAACATGTTGAAAATGATGTGAAAGTAATTTACCGGGCTGTGCATAAACATGTAACTAAACACTTGCCATATTTTAAAATCCGGAGAAGCATAAAAATAGACAGCAAACCACTCTACAAAAGGGTAGGAGTTATTTGCATTAAATACCAACGTTGCTACAAAAAATAAAATATTAATTATTAGTAGGTTTTTAACTATTGGTGGGATATGTATGTTATTCATTTAATTTTTGTTGTCTGTAATCAGGTTTTTATTCCTCGTTATTTGCTCCTTACTCTTTGTTCCTTGTTCCTTGTTCCTTACTCTTTACTCCTTGCTCTTTACTCCTCGCTTCTTACTCTACTTCTCAAACTTTTTATCCAATTCTCCTAAGGTAATGGTTTGGATTATTGGTTTGCCGCTTACACTAAAATTTGGTGTTTTGCAGGCGAAAAGTTCATCAATTAAAGTATTCATTTCCTCCTGTGCTAAAGCGGTGCCTGCTTTTATTGCACTGTTTTTAGCCAGTGTTCTGGCTAAGCTATCACGCTTAGTTAACTTCAGTTCTTGCTGAGAGTTTTTAAAACCTTCAATTAATTGTTCAAATAACTGTGTTTCGTTGATGTTGCTGCTACCCAGATCGACCGGAACACCTTCTACAACCAACGTATTTTTTCCAAATTCACGTACATCGAAACCTAAACTTTTTATATCATCCAGTAAACTTTTTGCCAGTTCAAAATCATTGGCGTTTAGGGTGATGGTTTGCGGAAATAAGCTTTGTTGCGATGCCCCTTTGCGATCATCTAAATGTACAAGAAATCGCTCATAAAGAATACGTTCATGTGCCATTTGTTGATCGATCACCATTAAGCCCGATTTGATTTGTGAAACGATGTAGCGATTGTGCAACTGCATGTATTGCTTCTGTTTCGTTTCTAAAATTGTCTCATCTGCATAAAAAGTGGTTTGTTCTACAACTGGTTGTTCGACAATTTCGTAAAGCGAGCCCCAATTTTTAGCACTCGGTTTGGCTTCATAATTTCTTGGCGATGAGGCATAACCTGATGTCGAACTGCTGTCGCTGGCAAAGGGATTAAAATCGGGATTAAAATTGATGCTTGGTGGAACAATATCCTCAACCGCTTTTTGCGTGATCATATTGCTAAAACCAGTTTCCTGATCAAAATCTAAAGTAGGTGAAATATTATACCTGCCGATGGAACGTTTTACCGCCGATTTCATAATCGCATAAATAGATTTCTCATCTAAGTACTTAATTTCCGTTTTGGTGGGATGAACGTTTACATCGATTTTCGATGGATCGATTTCGATAAACAACACATAAAGCGGGTAACTGTCATCAGGCAAAAGATCGTCGAATGCCGAACTCACCGCATGGTTAAGGTATGGGTCTTTTATGAAACGATTGTTTACAAAAAAGAATTGTTCGCCACGTGTTTTCTTGGCGAAAGCTGGCTTGCCAATATATCCTTTTAGGTTAATGATGGTCGTTTCTTCTTCAACTGGCACCAAACGTTCATTGTAATTGTTGCCAAAGAGATGTACAATACGTTGTTTTAAATTGCCTTTTGGAAGATTGAAAATCTCGGTACCATCATGATGCAGACTAAAAAACACACCTGGATGAGCCAAAGCCACCCGCTGAAATTCATCGATAATATGACGCATTTCTACCGGATTGCTTTTTAGAAAGTTCCGGCGGGCAGGCGTATTAAAAAACAGGTTTTTAATGGCAATCTGCGTTCCGGCAGGTGTGGCTACTGGTTCCTGAGCAGTTACCACAGCACCTTCAATGGAAATGCAGGTTCCGATTTCGTCTTCATGCCTGCGGGTTTTCATCTCTACTTGCGAAATTGCGGCGATGGAAGCCATGGCTTCACCACGAAAACCCATGGTGCGAATGGCGAACAAATCTTCGGCCTTTTTAACTTTCGAAGTAGCATGGCGTTCAAAGCACATTCGGGCATCGGTAACGCTCATTCCGCAGCCATTGTCTATAATCTGAATCAATGCTTTTCCAGCATCCTTTATCACCAGTTGAATTTTATCTGCGCCCGCATCAATTGAATTTTCTAGTAATTCTTTTACCGCAGAAGCAGGTCGTTGAACAACTTCTCCGGCAGCAATTTGATTGGCAACAGCATCAGGCAATAAGTGAATAATATCAGTCATGTATTAGGGCAAAGTGAATGTGCTAAATTATGTAAAATAAGCTTAAGGCTGACGATTTGTTTAAAACTCAACATGTAAATGACTTGGCGGTTTTGCCGTACGTTGGCAGCAGGAAGTGTGGAAAGGGGATGCAATCTCACTCGTTAAGCTGGTTTCTTTGGTTAGTATAATAACTTAACAACGTGAAAAAATTGCGGGCGACTGCCTAAACTGCTGCTTCATCGTCCATTTATCTTAAAGATTTAAAATGAAGTTCAGAAAATAGACGGCTTGTGCGTCATCTTGATTTTACAATCGCAAATGATTTCAATTTTCTATCTTTAACAGTATGAAATCCCTTTTATACATCCCATTGTTTGTTGCTTTATTTTCCTCTTGTGTTAAAAAAGAACAAGCCGACCTAATTGTTTACAATGCAGTTGTTTATACTGTTAACAATAGCTTCGATACCGTTGAGGCCTTTGCGGTAAAAAACGGAAAAATCCTGGCCACTGGCTCATCAAAAGATATTCAGGCAGAATATGAAGCCAAAGATGAGATTAATGCTGATGGAAAATCAGTTTACCCTGGTTTTATTGATGCACATGCACATTTTTTTGGCTACGGGCAAAGCTTGCAAACTGCTGACTTGCGTGAAACAAAATCATGGGGAGAGGTTTTAAAGCGACTGACCGATTTTGCAAAAACACATCCTGATGGATGGTTAATTGGCAACGGCTGGGATCAAAACGATTGGGATAATAAAGCTTTCCCAACAAATGAAAAATTAACCCAACTGTTTCCTAACCGGCCAGTGCTATTGAACAGAATTGATGGTCATGCTGCGGTGGTTAACCAAAAAGCTTTTGATGCCGCTGGAATAAAAGGCGAGCAAACACTGGTCGGTGGAGATATGCTCACCCAAAACGGAAAATTAACAGGCGTTTTAATTGATAATGCCGTGGGGTTGGTGGATCGCAAAATTCCATCGCCCGATGCAAAATTGGCAGAGAAAATTTTTACCGATGCACAGACAAATTGCTTTGCTGCCGGGTTAACCACCATTGACGATTGTGGCTTACCATTTCAGGCGGTAGATTTTATTGAAAAATTGCAGAAGGAAAATAAGTTAAAAATGCGTTTGTATGTGATGTTAGCCGATGAACAGCAAAATTATGACTATTTGTTTAAACGTGGGGCAATTAAAACCGATCGGCTGAATGTGCGTTCATTTAAGGTTTATGCCGATGGCGCATTGGGATCACGTGGTGCTTGCTTGTTGTATCCTTATAGTGATATGCCAACTAAAAGTGGTTTTTTATTAAGCACTCAGAAACATTTTGAAGCAGTGGCAGAAAAAATTGCAGCACATAATTTTCAAATGTGTACCCATGCCATAGGCGATTCGGCCAATCGCGTAATGCTTAATATCTACAATAAAGTGCTCAAAGGGAAAAACGATAAACGCTGGAGAATTGAACATGCACAGGTGGTAAACCCAGATGATTTCAGTCTGTTCGGGAAAGCCAATGTGATCCCATCTGTACAACCCACGCATGCCACTTCTGATATGTATTGGGCAGGGGAAAGGTTAGGCAAAAACAGGGTAAAAGATGCCTATGCCTATAAACAATTGTTAAAGCAAAACGGATGGATTCCGTTGGGGACAGATTTTCCGGTGGAAAACATTAATCCATTATTAACGTTTTATGCTGCAACAGTGAGGGCAGATGCAAAAGGCTTTCCGAAAGGAGGTTTTCAGATGGAAAATGCCCTAACGCCTGAAGAGGCATTGAGGGGAATGACCATTTGGGCTGCAAAAGCTAATTTTGAGGAAAATGAAAAAGGAAGTTTAGAAAAAGGAAAATTTGCCGATTTTGTGATCCTTGATCATGATATTTTGAAGTCGACACCTCAAAATATCTTAAAAACCAAAGTTTTAAAAACCTATTTGAACGGAGAAAAAGTATATGAAGCGAAATAGATTATTCATTCTGGCAGCAGCTAGTTTCTTTAATATTTTATGTTTAATGGCTTGTGCCCAGGAGCATGCAAACAACGAGAAAAAACTATCTATAGCCAATAGCATTAGCCAAAGCACCATCTTGCTGAATAATCAGGATGATATAGTTCCCTTAAAATCGCTGGATAAAAAAAATATTGCTTCGGTTAATTTAGGCTTTTCTTATAGTTTGATTTTTGATAGTCTGGCCAATAAGTACGATAAAGTGACCTCATTTTCTGCAGCATTATACAAAGACAGTGTAAACCTGAACAATCTTGAAGATGATTTGAAGTATTACAATACGGTTTTAATTTCTATTGATGATCAAAATTCGAATAATGCGAAGTACATTAATTTTATCAACAGCATTTCGAAAACAAAAGATGTGATTGTAGCGCTTTTTGGCAATGGGACGGCACTAAAATCATTTGATTTATTGCAGTCGCCAGTAATCTGGACCGCTCAGAATACCGCGGATGCCGCAGCCATTGTACCTCAGTATATTTTTGGTGGTATCGCGGCTGAAAATAAACTAACCAAAGCGTTTTCAGCAAAATACACTGTTGGATCAGGTTTTACAACCACTAAAACCCGTTTAAAATATACCGTTCCAGAAGATGCCGGCGTTAATTCCAATAACCTGAAAGAGATTGATGCGATAGCGGCAGAAACCATCCGTGAAAAAGCATCGCCAGGTTTAGTGGTTTTAGTGGCGAAAGATGGTAAAGTGATATTTAATAAAGCTTACGGTACGCATACTTATGATACAAATCTTCCAGATAAAGTAACTGACATTTTTGACCTGGCTTCGGTAACGAAAGTAACAGCCACCACACCTTCGGTGATGCGTTTATTCGAAGAAGGTAAGTTAAAGTTAGATACCAATATCGGGGCATATATTCCTAAAGCCCGCACCACGCCCATGAACAATATCAATGTTCGGGAGGTGATGTTGCATCAGGCAGGTTTCATCCCTTATATTCCTTTCCATAATTATGTAAAAGCGGGCGATTATAGTGTTGATTCTACAGTAGCTTTCCCGACTAAAGTTGCCGATGGTTACTACATTAAAAAAGATTTTTTTAGAGATTTTATGTGGCCAAAAATGCTCAATGCACCGATCAAAACCCGTGGGCAGTATGTATATAGCGACATCAGTATGTACGTGATGAAAGATATTGTAGAGCACATTAGCGAAGAGCCATTGAACCAATACACTTACGAGAATTTTTACAAACCCTTAGGAATGCAAACCGCAGGATTTTTACCGCGAAACCGCTTCAGCAGAGATCAAATTATTCCAACGGAACAAGATACTTATTTCAGAAAAACACTTTTGGTGGGTTATGTTCATGATCAGGGTGCAGCTTTAGCCGGTGGCATTTCCGGTCATGCGGGTTTATTTTCAAGCGCAAATGATTTAGCCATTATTTATCAAATGCTTTTAAACCGTGGTACGTATGGCGGAACGCAGTATTTCAAGCCAGAAACGGTTGATATGTTTACTTCAAAACAATCAAACATAAGTCGCCGTGGTTTAGGTTTCGATCGCTGGGATCCGGACAGCACAAAACATTATCCATCAAATCTGGCATCGCCACAAACTTATGGCCACACAGGTTATACAGGTACCTGCGTGTGGGTCGATCCATCAAGGGGTTTAGTTTATGTTTTCCTTTCCAATCGGGTTAATCCAACTGTTAGCGATAAGCTCGGAAACTTAAAAATCAGGGGCAGGATTCAGGATGTGATCAATAAAGCAATCGACGAATCGAAGAAATAATGTTCGTAACGATAAAAGTCCTCTTCCTCGAGGACTTTTATTGTTTTTACTCGTCATCTAACAAAGTGATGCAATCGGCAGCAAGGTTTTTAACTCTAACATCAAAATTCTTTAATGCTTCATTATTTTTTGAAGTTTGGTAGAGGTAAGTAATGATGCCTTTGGTTGAATCATCAGGGTCGCAGGCATAAGATTTTTCTAAATATGCGGCCGTTTTGGTGCTGAGTTTTTTGTAATCTTCTACCATTTTGCCGTAAATCACCACGTTCTTCGCATCTACGGCAGCGTTCATTTTTAAAATCATTGCCTGGCAATCTTTGAAATAATGGTTACCTAGCGCCAGGTATGGAACATAATAACCAGGCGTTAATTTAATGCTTTTTTCATAATATGGCACAGCGGCTGCCATCTGGTCGTTCTCTTCATAAAGCCTTGCTAAATGATAAGTTACGCTGGCCAATTGCTTTTGATTTAATTCATCAGCTCTTTTAATAAGCTCTTCAGCCATTTGAATTGCTTTAGGTTTTTGGGTGTCTGTCATTCTAATTTGCAGAAAGTCCCAATAAACATCTTTAATGCTTTTCGTTTGCGAGAAAGAGATGTGATAGGCCGATAAAAGGATAAAAAGAGTTAAGAAGCGTTTTCTCATGAATTTAAATTTTGGCTGAAGATAGTAATATGCTGCTAGAATTTTAGCTTGGTTGGCAAAGATATCAACTTATAGAAAAACTAAAGGATTTTAACTTTTGTGTACATCTTTAAATTTGATCATATCGAATAACCTTTGTTCTTTTTCATTGTCAAATCCACATGTGCTTTTAAATTCTTTTGGATTTTCGTAAGTGCCAAAAAGCATATCCCACCAAACAATATCGCTGTAGTTATTGCTGTGTTTTTCATATTGATGATGGATACGATGCATCTCCGGTCGCTGGAAAATATAGCCAATCCATTGCGGCGTTTTCACATTGGTATGATAGAAAAACTCACCTAATGCGGTGCATAAAGTATAAATTGCTCCAGCTTCAGGGTTTAAGCCTAATAGAGTATAAACCAACAGACTCCCAATAATGGAATTAACAGTCATTTCTAAGGGGTGTTTATAAAACGATGTAATTACCTCCAAACGTTGCGGACTGTGATGAATTTGATGAAATCCTAACCATAAAAAATCAACTGTATGCCTCCAGCGATGCCACCAGTAAAAAATGAATGTAGCAATGAAATAGGCAATAACTCCTCCGAGCCAGTTGGGTACAAATTGAGATAACTCAAACACAGACACTGAAGAAAACCATTTCTCCCAGGTGAAGCCTGCTAAAACCACAATGCTGAGTTGGATGAAATTGACGCCCAGAACCCTGATCGTCCATGTAGAAACGTTTGGTAATTTCCAACCTGGTTTAATTCTTTCAAGAAGAAAGCAAAAACCGAATACAATAAAAATAATGACTAACATAGATTTGAAATTTGTTTATCAAATCTATTAGCTGTTGTTTGGCTGGCTTTTGACAAAAGTCAAAAAATTATTTTTGCTTTCTAATTCTGCTTAAGGTTTCTTGAGAAATCCCTAAATAAGAGGCGATGTGGCCTAAGGAAACCCGTTGAAAAAGTTGGGGATTGCGATCCAATAAGTTTTGATACCGTTCTTTGGCGCTTAACATCCGCAATTCATTCGCTTGTATTTCATTACGCATGTGATAAAATTCCGTTAACTTCCTTCCAGAAAAGTTGAATTCCATATATTGCAAGTATAACTCATCCAGTTTATCTCTTTTCACAGCGATGAGTGTACAGTCTTCTAAAGTTTCAATATATTCGAAACTAGGCTTGCCAGTGTAAAAGCTGTAAACTGAAATTAAAAGCTCGTTTTCAAACAAAAACCAGGTATTTGTTTCTTTGCCCTCTTTATTAAGGTAGAATATCCTGGCTGCTCCACTTACAATAAAATAGATGGTATTGCTTCTTTCACCAACACTTAAAAGCTTCACTTTTTTGCCAACCTTAATAATTTCGCTATTGGCGATGATGGCTGTTTTAATTTCTTCTTTTAAGGGGTAGAGGTTATTAAAAAGGCTGAACAGATTTTCGTAATTTGAAGCACGCAAGTGATCGACCATAAATTTTTGCTATTAAATTGATAACGCTAATTTATAGATCACCGTTTTTAATTCTGCTGTATCCCGGTCTTCGCAAAGCAAAAATTCTACTCCCGAATTGGTTTCCTGGTATAATGAAATTCCTTCAAATTTATGGGATCCCGAAATTCGATGTGAAAAATTAAGTTTTAGCGATTTCAAATCAATACTGCCAATAAAACTGCCTAAAATTTCACCATCTGCATAAGTAGATTTGGTATCTTCTGCCGTTGAGATGAAAAATATGGCGTTGTTCACCATTACAGCATCTGTAAATGTTGATTCAACATGGTTAATGTTGGGTAATCTAAATGGCTTAAACTCGATTTTTGTCGCATTCGCCAAATCTGCATTAAATATCTGGAACAATCCGTTCTTGCCATCACTTCCATTTCCCCGGTTAAATAATATCCAATGTTCGCCAGTAAAAACAGCTCCTTCAATATTTAAATTGTCATCATCAACATTAGCGATAGCCTTCATTTTACGATAAGTTTCCGTTAAATCTTTGAGCACAATCCGCCCTGATTTTGGTTCAAATGCAATTAACGAATTTCTTTTTGCAGTAGATCCTGAACCCAGCATATAAAACTGATCGGCATATTGGCAAAGCACTTCAAAATCTGGCTTTTGCACTTTAGGAATGTTTTCGAGGCTTTGAAATTTATCGCCAGATAAAATCTGGATTTTTCTTAGCTTGTTGTTTTTCAGATGGTATTCATTTAAAAATCCGCTATTGTCGCCAATAATGTAAAGTAAATTTGGCTGGTAGATCATTCCTGAAGCAGAACCAATGCCTTGAATTTCTCTGAATATTTCCAAATGGACTGAATGCATAATTTAAAGTAACAAAAAAAGCATCGATTTAATCGATTCTTTTCTATTTCAAATCTGGACTATGGTTTCTGACTCAGAACTTCCGACTCAAGACTTCTGACTCAGGACTTCCACCTCCAACTATTTTTTCAATCCAATTTCTCTTAATCTTTCGTCCAAATATTCACCTGCAGTCATATCGCTATAGGCTTTTGGATGTTCGGCATCAATGGTTGAAGGCAAACTCGTCAAGTCCATATCGCTGCGTGGATGAAGGAAAAATGGAACTGAAAAACGTGAGGTTTTCATGAGTTCACGAGGTGGGTTCACCACCCTGTGCGTAGTTGATTTTAATTTGTTGTTGGTTAAACGTTGCAACATATCGCCAACATTTACAACGATATCAGTATGGTGTGCTTTAATTGGCAACCATTCATTGCTGCGGGTTAAAACTTCTAAACCATCGGCACTGGCACCAATTAATAAAGTAATCAGGTTAATGTCTTCATGTGCACCGGCACGAACGGCATCATCAGGAATCAATTCCGGATTTTCAATAGGGAAGTAGTGAATTCCCCTCAAAATTGAATTTCCATTGTGTACATGTTTATCAAAATAATCAACAGGCAATTCTAAATAAGTTGCAATGGCACGTAATAAATGCGTTCCGTTTTCCTGTAATTTTTTGTAGATGTCGCCTGTAACTTTGTTAAATTCTGGTAACTCTTCCAAAACTTCGTTATCAGGATACTCGTCTTTCACTGGGTCGCCATCGGTAACTTCCTGGCCGATTTGCCAGAATTCTTTTAAATCGGGTGTTTTGGCACCTTTAGCGGTTTCCTTACCTGCACTGGTGTAGCCGCGTTGACCAGCCAGTTCCGGTTTTTCGTATTTCCGTTTGGTTTCTACCGGAAGTGAAAAAGCTGCTTTGATGTTTTCATAAAGCTTATCAATTAATTCCTGACTTAAACCATGGTTGGTAATGGTTACAAAACCCGAATCGTTGAAGGCTCTGCCCAATTCATCAGAAAATTTTTTACGTTCTTCTTCAGTTCCATTGATGTAAGAACCCAAATCCAAACAAGGAATATACGGTGTAGACATAATTTTATTTTTAATGTTGTACGAATTTAAAAAAGAATTGTTAATAAGTATGGATGGACGAGATATTATGGCTTTAAAAAATTAATAAACAGTATTTTAAGTTATTAACATAAACAAAGAAATTTATGAAATGTTAGGTTTGTCATGTAAAATCCATTATTGGTTGAATGGAAACTAGGATAAGTTTTATTTCGTAATATAGATACTGAGTTTGAGAGGTCTCGCTCATAAATTCAACACACACAACATGAAACGAATAATTTTAATTTTATTGTCGGTTTTAGCATTAAACCAGGCACAGGCGCAAGGCAAAAAAACAGAAAAGGCAACTTTTGGTATGGGTTGTTTTTGGTGTACGGAAGCCATTTTTCAACGATTGAAAGGAGTAACGGCAGTAAAATCTGGTTATGAAGGAGGGCGTTTAGCCAATCCAATTTACGAAGAGGTTTGCACAGGGGCCACTGGTCATGCAGAAGTTTTGGAAATTACTTACAATCCAATGGTAATTTCTTATGATGAATTACTGGAAGTTTTTTGGAAAAGCCATGATCCAACAACTTTAAACCGCCAGGGTGCAGATTCAGGAACACAATATAGATCAGTAGTTTTTTATCACAATGCAGAACAAAAAGCTTTGGCTGATAAATATAAAGCGGAGCTGAACAAAACCAATGCGTTTGGAAAACCAGTGGTTACGGCTGTTGAAGCTGCAAAACCTTTTTATGTAGCGGAGAACTATCATCAGAATTATTACTTGAAAAATGGTAGTGAGCCTTATTGCAGAGCGGTCATTTTACCAAAAATGCAAAAGCTTGAAAAGATTTTTAAAGCGAAGCTGAAGAATTAGTATTCGCATATTGCTAAAAGGCTATTCTTTTTTCGTTTAGAAGCATAGTTATTAGTGCTTTTGCAAATCGGAGATTGCCACAAACATACCGATTGAAGGATCGGAGATGTTTTCGCAATGACGTTAAGGGTAGGGAAGTCACGTATTACCAATACACTCGTCATTGCGAGAAACGATTTTTCATCGTTTCGTGGCCATCTCACAACAGCTTTTTTTTACAGAATACGAATCTAGTTTTGCATTTTTCTTTTCATGGCTCAAAACTTTGTTTAATAAACCGTATTGAAGCGATATCCCCCGATTTTTTCTTCATCGGGGATTTAGCGAAAAGACGGGCTGCATTTTCCGATTTGCACTTCAGCACCTTTCCAAATCCTTATTTTAATTTACAAATTGTCAATTAAGCGCCCGGGCAATTAAACAATGAAGCATTTCTGAAACTTTACGTTGGTAAATATTACATTTGCAGTATGAATACTGGCTTACAGCTTTATAATACGCTTTCACGCAAAAAAGAAATTTTTCAACCGCTAAACGCAGCCCATGTGGGGATGTATGTTTGTGGTCCTACCGTATATAGCGATGTGCATTTAGGCAACTGTCGCACTTTTATCTCTTTCGATTTAATTTTTAGATACCTGAAATATTTAGGTTTTAAGGTGCGTTATGTGCGCAACATTACCGATGCCGGCCATTTGGAAGGCGATCGTGATGAGGGCGATGACAAGTTTGCGAAACGTGCTAAACTGGAGCAACTGGAGCCAATGGAAATTGTACAAAAATACACTTTGGGGTTCCACGATGTACTGCGGATGTTTAATACATTGCCGCCAAGCATTGAGCCAACTGCTACCGGGCATATTATTGAGCAAATTGAGATGATTAAAGTAATCATTGCCAATGGTTACGGATATGAGGTGGATGGAAACGTTTATTTCGATGTAGAGAAATATAGTAAAGAATATAATTACACGATTTTAACCAATCGTAACCTTGAAGATATGTTAAATAACACCCGTGAATTGGGTGGCCAGGATGAAAAACGCGGCAGATTAGATTTTGCGCTTTGGATTAAAGCAAAACCTGAAACTTTGATGCAGTGGCAATCGCCCTGGGGCATGGGTTTTCCAGGCTGGCATATCGAATGTTCGGCCATGAGCGCTAAATATTTGGGTGATGAATTTGATATTCATGGCGGCGGAATGGATTTGGCGGCAACACACCATACCAATGAAATTGCCCAATCGGAAGCTTGCAGCCACAAACAGCCTGCCCGTTATTGGATGCATACCAATATGCTTACGGTAAACGGAACGCGTATGTCGAAATCTGCAGGAAATGGTTTTCTTCCTTTAGAATTATTTACAGGTGCGCATCCACTTCTGAAAAAGGGTTATAGCCCGATGACGGTTAAGTTCTTTATGTTGCAGGCACATTACAGAAGTACTTTAGATTTTTCTAACGATGCACTTGATGCTTCCGAAAAAGGTTTCCGCAGGTTAATGGCGGCAGCAGGATTACTGGATAAACTGACCGTTTCTGAGCAAAACGATTTCGATATTGATGCATTGAAAGAGAAATGTATCGCTGCAATGAACGACGATTTTAACAGTCCGATTTTGATTGCAGAACTGTTTGAAGCAGTAAGGATTATCAATACGGTTTATGATGGTAAAGCAAAAATCTCTGCTGAATCATTAGAAAAATTGAAAGCGTTGATCAATGATTTTGTTTTTGATATCCTGGGTTTAAAAGATGAGGATGCAGGTAGCAATGATTTGAATGGTGTTTTGGAAATGGTGATCGATTTGCGTACCGAAGCTAAGGCCAACAAAGATTATGCTACATCAGATAAAATTAGAATCGGCTTACAGGAGTTAGGCATCCAGTTAAAAGATAGTAAAGAAGGAACTACCTGGAGTAAGGCTTAAGCTCATTGAGCGTCTGTATTCGAGCGTCTTGGTTTTATCATCACTGTATTAATTGCTGATTTTGATTAAGGCGTAGGTTAGTTTTTAACTGAAATTTTAAAAATGAATAAACACATTTTATTCCTGTCTCTAATCTTATTATTGGGATTTCAGGCTTGTAAAAATAAATCCAACCAAACGACGGAAAATGACGGAGATGCTGTTGTTAAATTAGTATCGCCGGCGTTTAATGCGGACAGTGCTTATCAATATGTGAAAGCTCAGGTTGATTTCGGACCGCGAATTCCTGGTACGGCTGCCCATCAAAAGTGTGCTGATTATCTGGTTTTGAAATTGAAGTCGTTCGGTGCGGATGTAAAAATTCAGGGTGAAAAAACCCAAACTTATGATGGAAAAACATTCCCGCTCAAAAATATTTTGGCCAGTTTTAATCCTGAAATTAAAACCCGTGTGTTAATTAGTGCGCATTGGGATGCCCGACCGTTTTCAGATCAGGATGCTGATCCTGTCAATCAAACTAAAGCATTTGATGCGGCAAACGATGGTGGGAGTGGGGTAGGTGTAATTTTGGAAATGGCTCGCCAGATTCAGCAAAAGGCTCCAAATGTAGGGATTGATTTTGTGCTGTGGGATTTGGAAGATTATGGTAAATCTAATGATGAAACGCCAAATGAAACCACCTGGTGTTTAGGGTCACAGTTTTGGGCTAAAAACGCCATTGCAACAGGTTACAAAGCTGCTTACGGCATCAATCTGGATATGGTTGGCGGTGGAAATGCCCAATTTACACAAGATGAGATTTCCCGTCAGTCGGCACCCGAGGTAGTTAATCGGGTATGGGATATTGGAAACGAAATTGGCTATGCCTCTTATTTTGTCCGTATTCCAAGTGGAAATATTGTTGATGATCATTTCTGGATGAATAAAGCGGGTGTGCCGTCAATCGATATCCTGCATTATAATGATAACAGTGGCTTCTATATCAACTGGCATACACAATTGGATAACCTGGCCAACATTGATAAAAATACGTTAAAAGCAGTTGGACAAACCGTACTCGAAACCATCTATAGGGAAAAATAAAATGTGTAATTGTTAATTACTTTTAAAAGCACAACCTTCAAAAAATTTTATATTCGCCAAACATATATCTATAACTCATAATGAAACACTTATTTTCTACTGCAATATTATCTCTTTTGGCCATTGGTGCATTTGCACAGAAGAATGACGGAACTACAAAATCGCTGGTAAACGCAGAAAAAGACTTCGCAAAAGCTATTGCAAAAAACGGAGATAAAGAATCTTACCTTGAATATTCATTAGCAAGTGCTTTGGTTTTCAGACCAAATCCGGTAAATGTAAAAACGTTCTATAATGCACAAAGCAAAGGTGAAAATGCAGTAAGCTGGGAGCCAAACCTGGCAAAAGTTTCCCGTAGCGGAGATTTGGGTTTCACCACTGGTCCTTATACGCTTGATGGCGCAAAAAAGAAATACGGACAATATTTGTCTATCTGGAAAGCAGAAAATGGCAAATGGAAGTTAGCGATAGATGTTGCTACCTCAAGCAACAAACCTTTAGATAAGGTAATGCCGAAATTTGTAGAACCTAAAGATCATGTTGCCCCAAAATTCTTAAACGAAAAAGAACTTAAAGCAGGCAAAGATATTATTACCACAACTGAAAAAACGCTTAACACGTTGCTTAAAACTCATGGAATTGCGGCTTTTGGTGGTTTCTTAACTGAAGATGCCCGTTTGCTGTTTCCTGGCAATGAAGCCATCAATGGTAAAGGTAAAATCATCTCGTTTTACAATGGCATGATTAGTAAAATTAACTTGAAAACTACTGGTGTAGATAAAGCAATTGGAAGTGATTTAGCTTATACTTATGGTGTAGCCACTATTGATTATAAAGCTGATTTACGCGAAAGCTTTAATTATGTTTTTGTTTACGAGAAAGCTGCTGATGCAAGCTGGAACCTAATTGTTCAGGCATTTGTACCTGCTGATCGATAGATTAATAATGTGAATTGAAAAGGGCTCTCTCAAAAAAGAAAGCCCTTTTTTATTGCGGTAATTTTGCTTAAGCAATTTCGGGTTTATTTCGCCCGCCGGTTTGAATGTTAAAATATGCATTGTTTTTGTGCTACAAAAAATATCAGAATTAATCATTTTGCGTTTTATGTTTATGAATAAAAAATTACATCTCTTAGTTGCGCTACTATTAATCTTCATACAAGTTTCTGCCCAAAAGAAAAAGTTTGATATACAGGGTAAAGCCGGTGCCCGTGGCATTATGCCCGAAAATACTGTCGAAGGAATGCTTAAGGCTTTAGATTTAGGCGTTACAACCCTGGAAATGGATGCTGTGATCTCAAAAGATAAGAAGGTGGTTTTATCACAAGAGCCTTACTTTAACAATGAAATTTCTTTAATGCCCAACGGAAAACCCATTTCTCTGAAAGACCAAAAGAAATATAACATTTACAAAATGGATTATGATGAGGTTAAAAAGTTCGATGTGGGGAGTAAAGTTCACAGTCGTTTTCCTGGTCAGGTTAAATTTAAAGCTTACAAACCTTTGCTTGAAGAAACGATTGATGCAGCAGAGGCTTATGTAAAAGATAAGAAACTATCGAAGCCGGTGTATAGCATTGAAACCAAAACCATTAAAAATGGCGATAATGATTTTCATCCGGAACCTGCTGAATTTGTGGAATTGATTATGGAAATCGTAAACGCAAAAAAGATTTCGAAACGTGTAATTATCCAGTCTTTTGATATGCGGACATTGCAATACCTGAATGAAAAATATCCTAAAATACAAACTTCGCTGTTGATTGATGAGAAAGAGCCTTTTGAAGATTATATCGATAAATTGGGATTCAAACCATCCATTTACAGTCCGTATTCGGTTCTGGTTGGAAAAGGATTGGTTGATCGCTGCCACGCCATGGGCATTAAAATTATCCCATGGACAGTAAATAGCCTGAAAGATATTAAGTATTTTATGAGTTTAGGTGTAGATGGTGTGATTACCGATTTTCCAAACCTGATGGGGCAATTAAAATAAATTGAAACATAAAAAAAGCGTTCTAATTAGTTTTAGAACGCTTTGTTATGTTTTGTAATCAGCTTAGTGATGCGATGATTCTGCTTCTTCAGCTTTTGAATGTGGTTTCTCTGTTTCGTGGTGACCTGAACCTTCTGGTGCGTGAACAAAGATTGGTCTAGTGAAAGCCACAAGAAGAATTAAAACAATAATCCAAGCTGTTAATGGTAATGCCCAAATGCCTTTTGTTTGCTGAACTGGTGCGTGTGAATCGTGAGCTGACATGTTAAATATTTTTATTTTGAAAATTATGCGTTGTAATTGCGATAAAGATAAGAACTATTTTAAAATTAACGTACGGATTTGTTATTCTTTAACGGCTAAGGCAGATAATGTTTTGACCCTTATCCTTGCAAATTATAAATCATTGCCTTTGCGCTTTCTATTTTGTTTTTAATGCGATTTTGATGTTCCTGAAGTTGGCTTTGTTCATCCAAAGCCGCATTAAACTGTTCAGCCTTTTTAAAATAATACCTCGCTTTTTCATATTGCTGTTGTTGCTCTGCATTCAATCCTAAATCTTGGTAAATGTGTGCCACACAAACACCCGCAGTATTTAATGCCTTTTCCGCAATTTGATCTATAAGTTTATTCATCTTTAAAGTGATGACCAATTTCAGATAAGGTTCCCAAACATCCGGAAATTCTGGTTCAAGCTCAGTACATCTTTTAAAATAGTAACCAGCTGTTTTATAATCCTTAAAGTGATGATAATGTAGGTTCCCAATTTGAAAATATGCTCTCGCATATTCCTCATCGAAAGCAATAATTTCTTTAAAATATTGATGTGCTTTAGGCAATTCGCCCCAATGCAATTCTTCAATGGCCTGCAGATATTTTTCCTCTACAGTTGTATAAATGTCCATAATGGATATGTTTTCGTAAGCAAGCGCTTACTAATTGAATAATTTTTTGATTTTGTAATACGATTTTTTAGGGTTTTGAGACCACTAAATCTTTACGGATTGGAACTTGAAATCATACGAATACCCAAGCCCCTAATGCCAAAAGACAGGCAAAGGTTTGTTGTTGAGGTATGTAGTTGACGTAGCATTTCTGTAAATTATGTTACAAAGATATTTATTTTGACAGATTTACAAAATATTTGATTGATTATGCTGATGTGACATGGGCAAGGTAAACGATGCAATAACTCAGCATGCAGACTGCGCTATTGTAATTTGGCATTGTAAAAATATTTTGCGGTTGTTGGTTTGTATTTATTTTTTTAGCAGCAATTAGCCAGCAAACAAAGGAAATGCCTATGTCAAAAAAATCAAATCTGCCATTTGTAAATTGAAACAGTTGAGAAAATTCCAGGCCAATAGCATACATTAGTGGAATGTAAACGCAATGGATTCTCTTATTAAAAAGCATTAAATAAAATTCCTTTGAGGTTAATGTGATGCTGAATACCCATAATCCCTCAGGTAGTGAATAAATGATATGTTTGTTAAGTGGCAGGGATGATCTGATTATTGTTTTCAAATCTTCATATTCGGTAACCGAAACAAATTGAATGATGATCTGGTTGATCAATGTTTTGTCGGTTCTGTAGAAAACATAAATAAAAAGGCTAAATAAAAGGGAGAAGATAATATACCAGTAATGTTTTCTCAAGGCTTTTTATAAATTAAAATTTTAAAGTAGGATAATGGCTGTAGCTTAATCTCTCGTTCCAGTTCAAAACAGCGAATGGTTTCGAAATCTTCCATGAAAAATAAAGATTTCAAATGAAAAATACCAGAAAACAAATTAAACAACCGATCTAATTTCCCCAAAATATTATTCGGGGTAAAATGGTTTAAGATGAGTAATTTGCCATTAGGTTTGAGTACCCTCAAGCATTCTGATAATAGTTTTTCGGGTTGATCGGCAACAGCAATGACGTGAGATAGCACAACATAATCAAACCTCGCGTCGGCAAATTCAAGGTGTTCGCCATTCATTTGATGCAAACTAATTCGACTAGGTGCATTTTTTCGGGCAAGCTTCAACATCGCATCCGATAGCTCTATTCCGGTGATCTGATGAGTTTTATAAGCACTAAAATGTGAGCCATTTCCAACACCAATTTCCAGTAGGTTTCCATCGGGTAATTGATTGATTTCTTTGAAAAACCTGTTCTTCTGGGGTTTTAGAAATACATCAACCAAAGGATACAGCACTGCAAATCTGTTATAAAATTTTGTTTGGGCACTCAAAACGCTAGTTGTTAAATTGAATTAATGCATTTTCAATCTGGCGCCTATGCCTTAAAATATGAACAATTGCGTGTTCCATCATTTGTTCTACATCATATTGTTGGCCCCATTTCGCGTTTATTTTTTTTGAAGAATCAAGTTCTTCCAAAGGAATATATGGGTTTTGAATGAAAACGTTTTCAGCATAGCTGATGGCTTCATTCAATCTGGAAATGTATAAATCTACATGATTATATTGTATTTTCAATGGCCTTTCCGTTTCCAAACCAATCGAGTTTTCAATGTAAACGGCATAACTGAAAATGGATGAGGTTACATGGGTTAAAATCGTTTGAATTGAAATACAATCTGGATTGGCGCTTTTTGGCACAATCGTTTTAACGAGTATAGCTGAGTTAATTGGTTTAATCACCTCAATTAAATCATTTAATGCCTTTTTATATTCGTCCATCAATGCGGCAAATGCCCCGGAAAGTTTTTCATTATTTACCATCGAGTAAATTTAATCGCTTTTGGTTAAATAGAAATTAATTAGTCAGATCTATAATTGCGATCGCCAATGGTAAATAGGTTAGCAAAAGTATATTTATGAAATCTTTTCGATTTTGCCCACGATTAATAAATATTAAAATCAGAAATATCAATGTTGTAAGCAACATGGCAAAGAGCATCAAAATGACCAAAAAACCGTTTGCAGCGCCACAACTTCCTCGTGGGTATTCAGCAACCCTGTGGAAAAAGCTAAAGCAAAAAATCCAAAGCGCAAAATAAGGCGACAAACTGATGAGCGAAATTTTCTGCCTTTTAACGAAGTCAAAGTTACTTATTAAAGTTTTCATGAATAAATGATATTTGCAAACTTTAATACTTTAATTTGTTTTTGGTAACCCAATTAGAATTGTTTAGGTTTTAACTTTTGGCTGGCCAGTTCAACAACATCTGTAATTCTTTTGGCTTTGGTTTCCGGGCGTTTAGCAAAAGCGATCCATTGCAGAATGGCTTTCCTAATTGATCTACTCAAACTCATAAAAAATACTTTTGCCTCTGGTTTCCTGCTGAATTCGGATTCCAAATCATCGGGTATAAATAGTTCTTCCACTTCATCCAAAATCGTCCATGAGCCATTTTCTTTTGCCTTAGCAATACTTTTATAACCGGATTCAGTCATCAGTCCGGCCTCAATTACTGTTGAAACTTTTGCTTTATTTATTTTAGACCAGGTACTTTTTACTTTTCTTTTCGTGAAAAATTGAATATAGCGTTCATGATCCATTGATTTTCTGATACCGTCAATCCATCCAAAACATAAAGCTTCGTCAACAGCTTCGCTCCATGATATTGTTGGAACATTGGCGCTCTTTTTATACTGAACAAGCCAGACAGCTTGTTTAGAAATATGATTTTCTGTTAACCATAATCTCCACGCTTGTCGGCTTGTCGGATAGAAAGTTTCAATTTCTTCACTTATCATAGCTTTTTAGGCATTGAATTGTCTCAAATGATGATCAAAATGTTTCCACTGCATGGTTGCCCATTCTGTTGGTGTAAGTTTACCAAAAAAAGCGTGAATATTGGTGGTGCATTTTTCCGGGCCTCCCTCCGCAAATTGTTTAACTTGTTTGATTACTTTAGCTTTTTCCTCCTCGAAATCAGGATTGCCATTAATGATATAACTTTGATCCGTAGCGGAATTTTTAGGAAAAGGTTTTTCGCCAAAAAAAGTAGGTTTTAATAATTTGCCGAAGAGCCTTGCAACTAGTCCAACTCTTTCAGATGAAGTGATGCCCATCGCCGTTTCTAAAGAAGCATTGCAATGCGCCAGCATTTGGTTGACATTCATTTTGCCCCACTGTTTTGGTGCATCGGGAGATAATTTTTCCAGTCTGGATAGGATTTGAGCGGTATCGCTTGGATTAAAAAGATTGTTCATTTCTTGATGATTTACGTTTATACTGCAAAGTTAAAACGCCTATTGACAGCCCTGTGTCAGGGGTGTAAATCAATTAGGAAAATTTATCAAAAAATTGTTGTAAAGTGAGTGGGTGGGGACTGAATTTTTCGTTTAGCACCTCGAGTTTCTGAATACGATCTAGACGGAAATATCTGAATTCTTTACGTAACCGGCACCACGCCACCAGCAACCAGTTTTGAGTGCTTAACAAAGCAAACGGTTCTATGAACCTGCTAGATGATTTCCCATTTTCATTAACGTATTTTACCTCAACCAAACGAAAATTTGTAAGTGCGAACTGTAAATCAGATAAGTTGTTGCTGCTGCGTTCATTGTTGAAGTTTTCCGCAAACCTGGTGCGCTCGGTAAGCAGATTGGCCTTATCTTTCTGGCTATGCTTTAACACCGCTTTTATTTTTTCTATAGCTTCGGCGTAATCCTTTATAAAAGAAGTGTCTTTATTTTTTAGGACCAGTTGTTCGGCAAGAATAAGTGCATTGGCCTGGTTTTCGGTAAACATAATGGGCGGGATTCGGTATCCTTCCATTAATGAATATCCTTTGCCATCTTCCATCAAAATCGGTACGCCAGCCTTTTCTAAGGCTTTAATGTCACGATAGATGGTTCTGATACTCACGCCAAATTTGCTTGCCAACTCTGGCGCAGTTAAAAGCCTTTTCGTTTGAAATTGCGTTACAATAGCAGTTAATCTGGAAAGGCGTTTGGTATCGTGATCAGGCATTACCTAAATTTAGCCAATTGTATTAATCTTAACCAAAAAGAATTGAATATGGATTATAACAAATCTTTAATGATCTTTTCGATCGATAATCCTTCGGCCTCAGCACGGTAATTTCTAACGATACGGTGGCGAAGAATAGGTTCGGCAACCGCCTGCACATCTTCAATATCAGGTGCATATTTACCTGAAATGGCAGCATGGCATTTTGCGCCCAATACTAAGAACTGTGAAGCCCTTGGTCCGGCACCCCAACTGATGTATTTGTTTACCGCATCTGTTGCAAACTCACTGTTCGGACGAGTTTTTGAAGCCAGTTTAACGGCATATTCTAAAACATTATCCGTTACCGGGATGTCACGAATCAGCTTTTGGAAAAACTGAATATCATCTGCATGAATAATTTTTTCGAGCTGGATGGTTTTATTGCTCGTTGTGTTTTTTACAATATTCAATTCATCTGCAAATGCAGGATAATTCAATTGAATGTTGAACATGAAACGATCTAATTGTGCCTCAGGTAAAGGGTAAGTTCCTTCCTGCTCAATCGGATTTTGTGTAGCCAAAACGAAAAAAGGTTTTGGTAGGGTATGGGTTAATCCGGCTGCGGTAACCGATTTCTCTTGCATGGCTTCTAAAAGCGCAGCTTGGGTTTTTGGAGGCGTACGGTTAATCTCGTCAGCCAAAATAATGTTTGAAAAAACAGGCCCTTTAATAAACTTAAAATGCCTGTCTTCTCCTAATATTTCAGCACCGATAATGTCGCTTGGCATTAAATCGGGTGTAAATTGAATCCGGTTGAAATCTAAATCTAAAACCGAAGCAACAGTTTGAACGAGTAGCGTTTTTGCCAATCCTGGTACGCCAACCAGCAAACAATGTCCGTTGCTAAAAATGGCGATTAAAACGGATTTAATGATATCATCTTGTCCAACTACAACCTTACCAATTTCGGTTTTAATTTTATTAAAGGTAAGGTGTAAGGCATCAACGGCTTCTACTTCGTTTTTATACTGCATTCGTACTATTTTGAGGCTGTGGCGGCTTTAGTCCAAATTTTTAACTCATCGCAGGTATTAAATTCGTCATCGATTTTAATATAAGTGCTCTCACGACGTTTTTCAAACCATTCGCTTAAAGTACGATTTATTTTATCACTTTGAGCTGCGTCTCTGATTTTTGGAAAATCCTGAGCCATATTTGCTTTATGTGGTGGTATTTTCGACTTTAAATAAAGCAAACGATAACCTTGTTTTCCATCAGCAGCAGTATATAAATCTGGTTTAGAAATGCCACCAATTTTCATGGTATCAATGACTAAAAATACAGCTGGATCTAATTTATCAATTGGAATAAAAGTAGTTCTGGCCTGAACGTTTTCTGCGTTCAACATCATACCACCATTATATTTAGACTCTTTATTATCTGAATAAATGTTTGCAGCAGCAGCGAATGATAATTTATTAGCGATTACCCTATTATAAACGCTGTCAGCATGAAGTTTTAAACGCGTTAAACTTTCTGGAGTTGTTGCTGGTCTGATTAAAATATGACGGGCGTGAACCTGTTCGCCACGGCGCTCAATTACCTGGAGGATGTGGAAACCAAATTCAGTTTCAAATACCGGCGAAATTTCACCTGCCTTAAGTTTAAAAGCCCAGGCTGTAAATTCTTTTGCCATCATGCTTCTGTCGAAGAAACCTAAATCTCCACCATCTGCAGATGATCCCGGATCTTCAGAATAAGTTTTTGCTAAAACGCCGAAATCATCACCACCTTTAATTCTCAAACGTAAAGCTTCAATTTTATCGCGGAACCTTTGTTTCTCTGCTCTTGATAATTTTGGATCTAGTATAATCTCTCCAACTTCAACCTCGGTGTTAAACTCAGGAATACTATCGCCTAACGATTTGAAGTATTTTTCAACTTCCATCGGTGTTACGTTAATGTTTTCGGTGATTTTAGCCTGCATCTTTTGAGCGATTAAACCATCTTTAATGGTTGGTCTCATCTCATCTTTGTATTGCAAAACCGATTTATTTAAAAACTGCTCTAAGCGTTCCTGTCCACCGGCACGCTGCATCATCGAACGCATACGTTTATCAACCTCATCATCAACCTGTCCGTCTTCAACCATTACAGAGTCGATTTCAGCTTGTTGTTTTAATAGTTTTTGTGTTAAGGTATTTTGTAAAATTCTGCACTTGATACTTTCATTAGGTGGGTTTCCCTGGTAAAGATATTGCGTGTATTCCTGGTTCAAATCTGAAAGCAGGATAATGTTATTACCTACCACAGCAGCAACTTTATCGATGTTATGTTTTCCTGGTTGGGCATAACTGTTTAAAAATAAGCAAATTAATGCTGTTGCTGCTAAAAAAAACTTCTTCATTCTATTTATTATATTTTGCAAATTTAATACTAATTTATGATCAATGCGCTTTACTGTTTGGCGAGTTTTCTTAACTCATTTTCATTGATTTTAATCTGGTGTTTTTGTCTAAGCCCGTTAAGCCAGCTTTCTTCAAGGCTTTGCTGATAATCTGCAATAACCTGACCTCTGATTTCACTTAAGGGTTTATTGTAATTACTTTGGTTTTTATTGTAAAACGCATTTATCGCCTGCTCATCTTCTTGTGCCTTGTTCCAGATTTTTTGTTCCGAAACATTAAACATCAATACACCTTCCCGGTATTCATTAAGCAAAAAATCCTGATCCTTATGAGTCGTGTTTGCTTTTTTATGTTGTATCAACGCGGTTTCATAAGTTTTCACTTCTTCCTGGTAAACGGGATTTTTATCTAAGCCCATTTCTCTGGCATCTAAAACCTTTAGCTTAAAATTAATGTATAGATTTAAATAGTTTTGTAAATTGGCGTAATCAGCATTCACATTTCCATTGTGACTCTTTTTATATGCCCATAAAAATTCTTTGGCACTTATTGATTTACCGTTAATTACGGCTACGTTTTGTGCAAACGACCAACCGAAGATACAACTGAAAATAAACAAGCAACAAGCTTTTTTTAAGCAGAGCACTCTATAAATTTTAAGGGATAAAAGTAACAATTAGCGGCGCTATTATAAGATATTTAACTAATTTTAACAGAAATTATTATCCGGCAAAAATACGAATGGAAAACCAGGTTACCAACAATGCGAATGCTTTACGTTTATTTTTTACTGAGGATGTTTTTTTGGTGAAGGATGAAATGGTTGAAATAGCTGCTGTTGATAGCAAAAATGCCGTTTCAGCCAACTTTTCTGCTGAAGATCACGTAGTTCAGCAAAGTGTTTTACAACCAAAAGTTGAGTCAATCATGGTTGATAAAGCCGAAGAAGCAGCTAAAAGTTACGTTCCGAGTGTAGAAATTCCTCCCGTTGTGGCTGAACCTAAGGCTCCTAAAAGCTTTAAATTCTTGGGCGGAAATAAAAAATCGGTTTTGATTTTAGTAAACGATCAGCTTAATGATGTGAGTACCGAACAGGGGAGAGATTTGCTTAGAAAAATTGTGAAGGCAGTAGATCTTGGTACACCTGATTTTGCAATCGTAAATTATGCCCAATACCAGGGAACAGATTATCTGGAATTTCATGAGTTTTTCAAACCAGTTATTATGCTTTCCTTCGGAGTAGAAATCACCGATTTGAAGTTAGATCTGGTATGGCAAAATGAAATTATTAACCATGGCCATACAAAAATCATCTTCGCACCAAATCTGCATCAGTTGGATAGCGATATAACAGCCAAAAAATTATTGTGGAGTAACCTGCAGAAAATTAAATAACGGTTTTATACAGTATCAAGATCTGATATCAGGTATCAAGATAGTGAGTACATCATCCATTTTCCATCATCCATATTTTTCTAACATCGTCCATCATGAAAAAACTTGTTTTCGCTACGAATAATCAGCATAAAACCGAAGAAATACGTTTGGCACTTTCCGGGCAATATGAGGTGCTTAACCTTCAGGATATCGGTTGTGATGTCGACATTCCTGAAACTGCTGATACGTTTGAAGGCAATGCAAGTATAAAAAGTAAATATGTTGTAGAAAACTTTAAGTTAGACTGTTTTGCTGACGATAGCGGTTTGGAGGTAGAGGCCTTGAATAACGAACCTGGTGTTTATTCAGCCAGGTACAGCGGGGGTAGAGATAGTTTGGAAAATATCCAACTGGTTTTACGAAAGCTAGAAGGAAAACTGAACCGGAAGGCAAGATTTAAAACTGTAATCTCTTTGATGTTAAATGGAGAAAATCATATTTTCGAAGGCGTTATTAACGGGGTAATCAGAACAGCATTATCAGGGTCAAAAGGATTTGGATATGACCCGATTTTCCAGCCAGAGGGATACGATGTCACCTTCGCAGAAATGGATATGGCTGAAAAAAACAAGATCAGCCACAGGGCAATTGCCTTAAGAAAAATGATTGAGTTTTTGAGTAAATCATAATCGTCATTGCGAGGTACGAAGCAATCTTATTTAGTAATTCAGTGCGAAAGCCTTAATCCCAGGGATTTAAAACTACAATTTCTTAATTTCTTTTTTCAAAGAATCCGCCTTAGGTAAAATCGGTTTAATACCAAAATTTACGGTATCTAAAGGACTAGCCAAAGGCACATTTTTATTCAGGTTTAAGTTAACCTTTCCAGTCGTGCTCACTTGTTTTTTGGCAGTTGTAATTCCTGATGTATTTTTAGTAGCGATACCAGATTTTCCGGCTATAACATTTTTGGCGGGCGGTGTTTTAGGCTTTGCTTTTGGTTTGGCTTTACCAGCTGACCCCACAGCATCTTTTTTTGTCTTCGGTCTTTCTTTTGGTTTCCATGAAAATCCTTTCAGCACATTATCTTTTGCTACTTTATTTTCCGGGTTAAGCGCACCTTCAACGCCCTTTATGTAAATAATATCCTCAATATCATTTTCATTATCCTGGAAAATAAACTTGATCCTGCTACTCAACGTTTGGTTCATTTCTTTATAAACCTTCGTGCTGTCATCCTGAGTGTAGTAAATGCTTTCGGCATTACCATCTACATACATGGTTTTAAGCTTGCCATTTCTGAAAAATCCCGTCATCAGCCTGCCTTTGATCTGATTAAATCGTAAAGAATCTTTAGGCGTGTTAACTAAAAACGCATTTTTAACGGCTTGAAGATTATTAAGCTTTTTGTTTTTGAACTGAACATAAATGGTATCGGCAATTTGTTGAGAACCTTCTGACCAAATGATTGGATTTACGTAACAACGTAAGGTAGAATCGGCACTGGTATAAAATAAGCTATCGGTTTTTGCCTGGATATTTGTCTTGAAAATTTTTACCCCATGGTAGGCCTTAATAATCCGGGCCTGTACCGTATCTGCTGGATTAAATTTCGCGGTATCATTTTTTAAACCGGGTTTTAAACCAAGCAAAGATTTATCTTTTGCAACATTCTTAACCATGGTCTTTGCCAAAGTATCTACTTTTGATGGCTTGATATTTTTTAATGCCTTACCGGCTTTGGCAGTTAGTGCTTCGGCTGAACTGTCTGTTTTTAAATTGGGTAATTTTTTTACAATAGAATCAGCCTTTAACTTTATTGCATTTTGAGTGCTATCAACCTTTACCTTTGGAGGTAATTTGCTCAGTGAATCAACATTTAAGCTATCGAAATCCTTCTCCAGAAACTGACTTTTAGTGTCTGTGGTTTTTGGTTCATCCTTCGCTTTGTTTTTAGCTTTTCTATCGTTTTTAGATTTAGGCTCAGCTTTTTTATCAACAGGAGAGCTAGTAGTTGATGATGGTCTTTCCGGACTTTCCTTAGTCTCTTTCGTTCCGCCCTCTTCCTCATCATCTTCGCCTATTTCGTTATCGGCTTTGACAGATATCTTTGGGATCAGTTTCAAAGATTTTTGCAAAACCATTTGAGTTTCCAAAGTATCGGCACCCATCCATAAGCTATCCGGGCGCTTCTTGCCCTTCACCAAAACCGAATCTTCGGTGCCAATTCCTAAATATGCATTCCGGGTTACCAATGTACGTTGATCAGCTTTATAGTAATAACCCAAATCGCCGAACATCTTCATTTTATCCTTGGTATCTGAAAATACGATATTTTTAACGGCCTTACCGTAACCAATCTTCCCAAAATAATACAGACTATCGCCTCTTAAAGATCTTGTACCTTGCGTATACAGATTTTTCTTTCCGAAATAAGCATCTTCAGTCATGGTATTATAGGCACCATTCTCCGTATACAAATTATCGTCTTTACCTTTAATATTCGTCGGGCCATAAAAATAAGTCCATTTAGTTTGCGTATTGTAACGCAAAGTGTCTGATTTTATAGTTACCTGAGGCGTAACGACCACTACATTATACCTAAAATAAGCATCGCTACTCGTGCTAAAATAATAGCCATTTTTACTGGTAAGCGTAACACTCTCATTTACAATTTTCCCACCACTGGTATAAGTGCCAATTTTACTCAGCGTATTATAATCTAATATGTTGGTGGTTAGCGTTGATGTAGGATCTTTCATCACAACATTTCCCGTTAAATGGGCATGTTTTTTATTTCCATCATACTCCAGTTGATCAGAATAGATATCAGTTGTTAACTGATTGATGTGTACATTTTTAAATGCTTCAAAATAATTTCTCTTACTGTAAAACACAGCGCTATCACAGGTTAAGGTGGCATTATCTTGCTGGAAGACGGGATTGTTTAACAGTGTTTTATTTTCTTTAGTGATTACAAAAATCTTTGAAAAAGAAACAATTTTAATCTTCGTGGCCTGTTGTTGGCCGAAAAGAAATACCGGGAAAAATATGGAGAATAAAAAGACAAATAGTTTTTGCACTTTACAAAGTTAGTTTTTTGTTCCGAACGTTCGGAATACCAGTTAAAATTAAATATTTTTGGTGGATGTTACCCGTAAAACAATTTCAGGATTTTATAGCGCAGCACCAGCTGTTTGCTCGGGGTAACAAAATTCTTTTAGCCGTTAGCGGGGGAAAAGATTCGGTATTGATGTTGCATTTGTTTAAAGCAATAGGCGTTAATATTGGTGTAGCACATTGTAATTTCAACTTACGTGGCGATGAGGCACAGCGTGACGAACTTTTTGTGAAAATGCTGGCCACCAGTCTTGATCTTCCATTTTACATAACGCATTTCGATACAAAAAAATATGCCTCCGAAAATAAAATTTCAACCCAAATGGCAGCCCGCGATTTACGCTACAAATGGTTTGAAGAAATTAGGTTAGCAGAGGGATTCGATTATGTTGCATTGGCGCATCATCAAAATGATGGGGTAGAAACTGTGCTCATCAACCTAACCAGAGGTACAGGGATTAGTGGTTTACATGGCATTTTGCCCAAGCGAAACCACTTGATTAGGCCATTGTTGTTTTTAAACCGGCGGGAAATTGACGAGGTCGTTCATCAAATGAATTTCGATTTCGTGGAAGATAGTTCAAACTTGAGTGCAAACTATACCCGAAATAAAATCAGGTTGAAAGTGATTCCACATCTGCAAGAAATTAATCCGCATTTAGAAAAAACTTTTGCAGAAAATGCTGCCCGTTTTGCTGATATTGAAGTGCTTGTAAACCTTCATATTCAAGCGCTTTCTGAAAAAATGCTAGACCATCGCAGTGATGGTATTTATATTGCTTTGGATGAAATTTCGAAACTAAATCCGCAGAAGCTTTTGTTATTTGAGTTACTGAAGCCTTACGGATTTACTGAAAGCATTATTCAGGAGATTCTGAATCATTTGCATTCATCCACCGGAACACATTTTTTTAGCTCCAGCCATCAGGCTATTATTAACAGGGAACACCTGGTAATTGCCGCAAAAAATAGTAGTGAAATAGCTAATCAGTTTATTCATCCATCAACTACAAATGTTTTGGTTGGAGCAGAAACACTTAACCTTTCCTTTTCAACAGCAATAGCCTTCGAAAGTAACCCCAAAAAGGCTTTTGTGAATGCAGATAAATTAATTTTTCCTTTAGTACTAAGGCATTGGCAAAATGGAGACAAATTTATCCCTTTGGGAATGCGGCAACTTAAAAAAATCAGCGACTTTTTTATTGATGAAAAAGTGCCGTTACATTTGAAGACGACCACGCCGATTCTAGTAAACGGAAATGGCGATATCGTTTGGGTGGCAGGTATGCGTCAGGATAATAGATATAAATTAACCGCTGCAACGAAAAAAGTTGCTATATTCGAGCTCAAAAATTTGTAAGTGGAAAGCAAATACGCCTATATCGAAAAACAATACATCGGTCGTGATTATGTTCGCATTTTCATCAGGTTGATTATGGCTGCATTTTGTTTTGCGGCTTATGTTTACGAACGCGATCGCGATAACACACAAGATTTATTTTTAGTGGTTGGTTTTGGAATTATCGGGGTTTCCATGCTATTGCTTTTTTTAATTCAATACAAGATTGTGGTTGAGAATGGCAGCATGATTTTAGATGGCCTGTGGACAACAAAACGTGTAAAAATTGATTTGAATAGCATTGTTGATGTAAGAAAGGCAACTTACAGCCGTTATTTTTTTAACAACCCGGTTTACAATCTTCATACCAAAGGAACCATTCGGTTTTACTCTTCAGGAAAAGATGCCGTTGTACTTACCGATCGTGATGGCTTAGAATATTTCATTGGTACCCAAAGGCCAAATGAGCTTTTCCTGGTGATTAAAGAGGAAATGAGAAATTTAAAATAACTTTCGGGTAATTTTTTTCTCAAATATCACCGCTTTAAAATCTTTATTTTTTTTATTATCCCTTAACTGACGCTTTGAAGCGTGTTTTGTGCATTGGGCATTTTTATTGATTTGATGTTAGCTATGGTGATCATGAAAAAAATAATATTTGCTTGTGTGCTTGTTGTCGGTTCTTTTTCGGCAATGGCTCAAACTTATAGTCCGAAAGTTTCAAAAGATTCTTTAGGTATTTTAACAGGAAAAGTCGATGTGCTAAAAATGCACATGAAAGTTTTAGAGCTTAAGATTAAGGAAGCAGAAGAAGAAACAAACGTGGAAAAGCTGAGACTAAAACTTTTAGAAGTTAAAGGCAATGCAAAAGTATCTGCTGATAAGGCAAGCCGAAACATTGATAAAACTGATGCTGGTTCATCTGTCGACTTAAAAAATATGGCTAAGTTGTCTAAAAAGGCAAAAAGTGATTCAGATGAATCGCAAAAGGCTTTAAGTCGCTATAACAAGCAAATTTCGAAAGTAGAAGATATTCGTACGCAAATACAAGGAGAAGAACGAAAACTGGGATACAAAAAACCCCAGTTGGTTTACGATTATAAATGATAAAGATCTTGGTCTCGGTTTGAATTACGCCCCAGCGATGGGGCGTTTTTTTGTTGGGAAGTTTTTTTAGATTCAGGTGGTAATGCTTATGTAAATCATTGTGCACTACACTTGCTACTGTTTTACTTAGGTGAACTTTTCGATTTTAAACCTGACAGCAGCGGCAGCCCCGAATTTTTTCAATGAGGGCTACAGCGAATGGCAGGACTTTCCGAGCCGAAGAATTACAGCAATTGCTTTTCGAATGGTTATTTGTAAATGATAAACGGGGATTTTTATTGCAATTGGCTTACACGTATTTTAGATATAAATGGGCTACATTTGTACCAATAACAACGCATTTATAAATGAAGATAGGAATTGTTTGCTACCCCACCTTTGGCGGTAGTGGAGTGGTTGCAACAGAGCTCGGAAAAGCACTTGCAAACGAGGGCCATCAAGTTCACTTTATCACTTACAGTCAGCCAGCCCGGCTCGATTTCTTTTCGGCAAACCTGTTTTACCACGAGGTTTCGGTAAGAGATTATCCGCTTTTTGATTACGCACCTTACGAATCGGCATTGGCCAGCAAGTTAGTAGATGTGGTTCGGTTTGAAAAGCTAGATGTTTTACATGTACATTACGCTATTCCTCATGCCTCGGCAGCATTTATGGCGAAACAAATTTTGGCTAGCTACGGCATTCATATACCTGTTGTTACAACACTGCATGGTACTGATATTACCTTGGTTGGTAAAGATCCAACCTATAAACCTGTTGTTACCTTCTCTATTAATCAGAGTGATGGGGTAACAACCGTTTCTGAAGATTTGAAAGAAGATACCTACAGTCACTTCGAGATTACCAAAGAAATTAAGGTTATCCCAAACTTTATCGATTTTAGTCGTTTTAGTTTGCAGGCGAAAGATCACTTTAAAAAAGCAATTGCGCCCAATAATGAACGCATATTGATACATACATCGAACTTTAGAAAAGTTAAGCGTACTGCTGATGTGATTCGGATTTTTGAAAAAGTACAAGCGGTAATCCCATCGAAACTTTTAATGGTAGGCGATGGGCCAGAACGTGCTTACGATGAGCAGCTTTGCCGCTCTTTGGGTATTGGCGATCATGTTCGGTTTTTAGGCAAGCAGGATGCTGTTGAAGAAATTCTTTCAGTTTCTGATTTATTCCTGATGCCATCTGAATCGGAAAGTTTCGGTTTGGCCGCATTGGAAGCCATGGCCTGCAAAGTTCCGGCAATTACATCAAATGCTGGTGGTTTACCGGAGTTGAATATTGACGATTTTTGTGGTTACATGTGTGATGTTGGTGATATCGACGATATGGCGAATAAAGCAATCACGATTTTAACCAATGATGAAACACTGAAGTATTTTAAAGAAAATGCCTTTAAAAGAGCTCAGGATTTTGATTTGAAGAAAATACTGCCTTCATATATCGACTATTATAAAGAAGTGATTGAAAATTCGCTGCAGGTAAAATATTAATGTTCGACTAAGGGACTTTGAAAAAAGCATTTTAGAAATGCATTTAAAGCACTTAGCTTACAATTTCATAATAAAAGAAACTTTCTCAAAATCAAACGATTATAAATCGTATCTTTGCGCCTTTAAATTCAGCGGTTATTAAGAAAATAATGATTTGCTGAAACAAAAAAGAGGTTAGCACAAATGAAAAGAATAGTTGATTATAGAAAGCTTTTAAACGTAGATAAAGAAGCTGAGTTAAAAGAGCTTAAGTCGGTATACCGTACCTTGATGAAAGATTGTCACCCAGACAAATTTCAGCAGGAAGAAGAAAAGTTAGATGCAGAAGCGAGAAGTAAAGAAATTATTGAAGCTTACCACTTTTTAGTGAGTATTGCCCCTGAAACCCGTGAGCAAAATATCGAAACTTATACGCAGACCATTACCTTATCTAATATTCAGGATTTTGAATACAAGCAACAAGTATTGAACATTCAGTTTTATGACGGTAGTGCTTATGAGTATTTTGATGTGCCTAAAGCAATTTATGTGAAACTGGTTAATGCCGACTCTCCAGGTCGTTTTGCCCGCAGACATATTTTTAGTGAATATCCTTACCGCAATGTGGCGAAAGTTGCAGAGCCAGCATAAAATTAAAGAAAAAGACTTGCCAAATGGCAGGTCTTTTTTTGTTGAGTTCCTGAAACAAGTTCAGGATGACGATCGTTCGTGTACGGGCATTTTCGGCATTGAACCCCGGCCAGTACGTCCTGCTGAATTTATTTCAGCATCTTTTTCTGTTATTCAAGTGTGCTGAAAAGATCTTTCCATTCTGGATTGTTATCATTTATCAAATTAATTTTCCATGATCGTCTCCAATTTTTCAATTGTTTTTCTTTTGCAATAGCTTCATCAATAGATGGAAATTGTTCAAAGTATACGAGTTTATTACAGTTGTATTTTGCGCTGAACGATTGAGGATATTTCTTTTCTTTATGTTCGATTATTCTCGAAAAAAGATTAGAAGTAACACCAATGTATAATACGGTGTGATTTGAATTTGTTAAGATGTAAACGCATCCTCCACGTTCCATTTTTCAAGATTTTACTAAAGATAACAAATTTACAGATTAAGCACGGAATTGTAACTAGGCCTGCGGATAAGTTCCTGAAACAAGTTCAGGATGACGACCGTTTGTGTATGGGCGTTTTAGGCATTGAACCCCACCAGTACGTCCTGCTGAATTTATTTCAGCATCTTTAAAGCAGGTTTTTCTTACTATTAAGTTCCTGAAACAAGTTCAGGATGACGACCGTTTGTGTATGGGCGTTTTAGGCATTGAACCCCACCAGTACGTCCTGCTGAATTTATTTCAGCATCTTTAAAGCAGGTTTTTCTTGCTATTAAGTTCCTGAAACAAGTTCAGGATGACGATCGTTCGTGTATGAGCGTTTTAGACATTGAGCCCCGGCCAGTACGTCCTGCTGAATTTATTTCAGCATCTTTAATGTGAGATTTTCTTATCACTAAGTTCCTGAAACAAGTTCAGGATGACGATCGTTCACGTATGAGCGTGTTAGGCATTGAACCCCACCAGTATCTCTTGCTGAATTTATTTCAGCATCTTTAATGTGAGATTTTCTTATCACTAAGTTCCTGAAACAAGTTCAGGATGACGACCGTTTGTGTATGGGCGTTTTAGGCATTGAACCCCACCAGTACGTCCTGCTGAATTTATTTCAGCATCTTTAAAGCAGGTTTTTCTTGCTATTAAGTTCCTGAAACAAGTTCAGGATGACGATTTTTCGTGTATGGCGTTTTAAGCTCTGTTTCCATATTAATAATTTTCAACGTTCGAGTATTAGTTAAATACTAAACAAACCGGTGCGCCTACATCGATTTTTTTCCCACTATCAGTTAATTTCCCTGTGGTTTTGTTTCGGTTGAAAATGATAACATCGTTGGTATACTGGTGGCCGACCAGCACATATTTACCACTGGGATCAATTGTAAAGTTTCGTGGTCCTTTGCCTAAGGTGCTTACGGTTTCAATCAGTTTTAATTTACCTGCCGGAAGAATGGCAAATGTTGAAATGCTATTCGCATCACCACGGTTGGTTTCGTAAAGGAATTTTCCATCTGCAGACACATGAATATCTGCAGCATCTATTTTGCCGGTAAAATCTTTTGTCGTGGTAGCTATTTCCTGAATTTTGGTTAAACCGCCATTAGCATAACTAAAAACAGTAATGCTTCCGTTAAATTCATGTACTAAATAAGCATTTTTACCATTCGGACTAAAAGTAATATGCCTTGGACCAGTACCTGCGTTGGTTTTTAGTGCCTTTTTAGCAGTAAGGGTTTTATCTTTGCCTGTGGGGTTGTAATTGTAAATATAGATTTGGTCTTCTCCCAGATCATTCACGATTAAATATTTATGATCAGGAGTAAATTTCACCATGTGTACATGTGCGCTTTCCTGCCTGCCTTTCGGATCAATGCTTTTGCCAGTGTGTTTAATCACTTGCAAGGCTTCACTTAATGAGCCATCAGCCTGGCGGGCAAATACGGCCAAACTTCCCCCAGAATAGTTCGCAACAATTACATTCTTAGCATCAGCTGTAACAAAACAAGGGTCAGCACCATGGCTATCCACTTTGTTTAAAAAAGTTAATATACCTGTTTTTTCTTCGTATTTAAAAGCACTAACCGTACTTGTATTGCCTGTTTCATTTACCGCATAAACAAATTTGTGATCAGGAGAAAGGGTTAAATAGCTTGGGTTTGCCGTTCCTTTGGTAACGTGCTTTAAGCTAGCTTCTGCATTGTTGGTATTGAAATTATAGGTGTAGATACCTTCACTTTTTCCAGGAGCTGTATAAGTTCCAATTAAGAGATTATAATTAGTTTTTTGCGCAAAGGCGATGGGAGATATTAATGTCATTAATAGTATAGCGATGTTTTTTTTCATTTTACGTTCTTGTTTAAACAAATATGAGAAAAAATGTTTTGGGTTAATCCATTTTAAAGTGGATGATAAAACACATTGCAATAAAAAAGGCAACCTTTCGATTGCCTTGAATATTATTTAATTAAGTGTTTAATTTGGATTAACTCATGATCTTCCAGGTATCTCCATCTTCCACGAGGTAAATCTTTTTTAGTCAGATTGCCATAAACTACGCGATCTAATTTTTCAACGCTGTAACCTAAATGTTCGAAAATACGACGAACAATTCTGTTTTTACCACTGTGAATTTGGATGCCGATTTCTTTTTTAGTTCCACCTGCAACATAAGAAATGTTATCTGGTTTAATCAAACCATCTTCCAGTTCCAAACCAAAAGCAATTTTGTTTAAATCACCTTGTGATAAAGCTTTATCTAACTCTACGTTGTAAATTTTAGTGATGCCGTTTTTTGGGTGTGATAGTTTATCAGCCAAATCGCCATCATTAGTCATTAATAATAAACCTGTTGTATTGCGATCTAAACGACCTACAGGATAAATACGCTCACGACTTGCTTTATCAACCAACTGCATTACTGTACGACGTTCCTGAGGATCATCGGTTGTAGTGATGTAATCTTTAGGTTTGTTAAGTAGCACGTAAACTTTTTTCTCACGTTTAAGTAGCTCGCCGTTGTAACGAACTAAATCTTTAGCTGGGTCTACTTTATGGCCTAATTCTGTAACCGCTTCGCCGTTTACGGTAACTACACCAGCAGCAATTAATTCATCGGCTTTACGGCGAGAGCAAATACCTGCGTTTGAAATATATCTATTAAGGCGAATTAAGCCTTTATCTTCATTTGTTTTACGGGCAGGGGCGATAACAGTTCTTTCCGGACGGTTGAACTCTGTGTCTCTTGGCTGCGCTTCTTCGCGTTTTCTAAACGGACGAGAATCGCCTTCTCTGGCTTCCCTAGGTTTTACATCTCTTGAACTTCCAGCACTTGGTCTAAATCCATCAGATTTTCCTTTTGATTTAAAATCCTTGTATCCACCTTCTCTAGGCTTAAAGTCTCTCGATCCGCCGTCTTTTGATTTGAAATCACGTTCACCGGTTCTTGGTTTGTAATCTCTTGATCCACCTTCTCTGGGTTTGAAATCACGGTCGCCAGTTCTCGGTTTAAAATCTCTCGAATCTCCATCCTTAGATTTGAAATCGCGTTCTCCTGTTCTTGGTTTATAATCTCTTGCACCACCTTCTCTTGATTTAAAATCTCGATCTCCTGTTCTAGTGTTTCTTGGTCTTTGATCTTTGTTTCTTGCTCCTTGGTCGTTATTCGAATCTTTCGATTTGAATTCACGATCGCCAAATTTGAAGCTTTGAGATTCCGCATCTTTCGATTTGAAATCGCGTCCGCCTGATCTTGGTTTGAAATCTTTTTTGTCTCCGAAAGATTTTGATTTGAAATCTTTGCTTTCTGAACTTCTAGGTCTGAAGTTGTCTTTTGAATCGGATGATTTTTTGAATTTGTTGTCTCTATCGTCTGATTTTCTTCTGTCAGACCCGGCATCATTACTTCTGCCTTCTGTTCTTCGGTTGCCCGATTTGGACTTGTCATCCCGACTGTTCCTGTTGTTTTTATTTATCATGATACGCTTTTAACCGCATCCTAAAATGCGGGCTGCAAATTTAGGAAAAATTGATGAACAATACAATTGTTAGGAGGCGAAAATTTATGTCAAAAAATAGCCTCTAAAATAGAAAAAATCGTCCGAAAATCAAAATTTAAAATCCACGTTTAAAGCACTTTAAGGGCTAATTTTTTGTGGTTTTCGTGTAACTATTTGATAATGTGCTTATTATTTTTTAGCTTTGCCGACGTTTTTATATAAGTTCACCAAAAAAAGGAGGAAGATGTTAAAGAAACACAGCGTACCATTTGCGGTAGTGGCAACACTATTTCTTTTGGCAAAAGTGTTCACTTACCAAATGCCCTTAGTACCAAAAAGTCTTTTAAAAGAAGCAAAATTAAACACTACAATAACAACAACTGATAGCGTAAAAGTTGAGGAGGTAAAGAAGCCTCAATCCTTAATGGCTCAGTTAAATTTCGCGGATGAAACCTTGCCATTGGGCGATAACAAGGTAGAGAGAAAAATGAAAAAAATTCTTGCCGCACACACTTTCCAGAGTATGCAAACAAATGTATTGCATCAAAAAGCAGCAAAATGGTTTCCTGTTATCGAACCCATTCTTGAAGCTTACGGAATTCCAAACGATTTCAAGTATTTGGCATTAGTTGAATCAGGAACGGCAATGGGGGTTTCGCCTAAAGGTGCAGCAGGAATTTGGCAATTTATGCCAGGTACAGCCCGTACTTACGGCTTAAGGGTAAATGGTAAAGTTGATGAACGCTATAATTTGCGAAAATCAACCATCGCAGCCTGCAAATACATTAAAGAAATGTATAGAGGCTTAGAAAGCTGGACCCTTGTAGCTGCAGCTTATAACGTGGGCGATGGTCGCTTGCGTAAGCAAATCAATAATCAAAATCAGGATAATTATTACAAAATGAGGTTAAACCGCGAAACCGGTGGCTACGTTTATAAAGTAATTTCTATGAAACAGATTATGGAACATCCGAAACGTTACGGATACAAAAAAGAGCGTGTATTATTGGCCTACAACGGCGAATAACATAATTAAGGTAAAAACAAAGCATTTGGTAAGGCGTCCCGATTTTATAACGGGACGCTTTTTTTATTTTCAAGCTGTTTACCTTGATTAAGGGATTACACTGATTTAATGTATTTAACCAAACATTTTTTGTGGCTTTTGGCTTTAGTCATCCAGCTTTTCTTTTAAACTTTTCATCTCCAGACTCTAGAATCCGGACTTCAGACTTCAGACTCCCGACTCCTGACTTCGGACTCCCGACTTTTTTCTCTATTTGTTCCTCATCATTGTTCCTTTATCTTTGATCTTTATTCTTCACTATGTTCAAACTGCGCATCAATAAAATCATAAATCAGCCCGGCGATAATATTACTTTTCAATTTGAAGATATTGATGGCAATTATCCTAGTTACTTGGCAGGACAGTTTATTTCATTAATTTTTGAAGGCAAAAACCGTGAAGTACGCCGCTCGTATTCTTTTAACAGTTCTCCGGATGTAAACGAACCTTTAGCCATTACAGTAAAAAGAGTGGAAAATGGGGAAATCTCCAGATTTCTGCACCATAAAACGTCGGTAAACGATGTGTTGATAGCGCAGGAACCACAAGGACTTTTCAGTTATCTTCCGGATGAACATTTAGAAAGAGATCTTTTTCTTTTTGCAGCAGGAGTAGGCATCACTCCGCTTTTCTCAATTTTAAAAACAGCACTGGTTCGCGAGAAAAACTCATTGGTTACCTTAATATATAGTAACCGATCAAAAGAGGAAGCGCTATTTTACGATGAACTGAACGAATGGCACCGAAAATATCCTGAAAGATTAAAAATCATCTGGGTTTTTAGCAATAGTAAAAACCTCATGACTGCCCGTTTAAATAAATTTTACATAGAGAAGTTGCTCAAAGAACATTTGCATTTCGAAAGAGAAAGCGCCTTGTTTTATACCTGCGGTCCGATAATTTACATGGATTTATGTAGAATTACTTTACTTGGTATGGGCTTCGATATTCAACAAATTAAAAGGGAAACATTTGTTTTGCCTGAAGATGAAGTTGATGAAGATGACAGCTCAGAAAAAGTGGTTGATAAAAATACCTATTCTGTTATTTTAAATTTTCACGGTACAAGTTACAATCTTGATATTCCATGGCCGAAACGCATTCTAGATGTGGCGCTTGAAAATAAAATTAAACTTCCTTACAGTTGTCGAGGTGGCGTTTGCAGTACTTGCGTAGCCAACTGTACCAAAGGTAATGTAAGGATGGATTATAATGAAGTGCTAACAGATGATGAGATTGAAAAGGGAAGGGTATTGGTTTGTACAGGGCGGCCTACAGAAAACGGAACAACGATTGAATGGTAGGATATGATGTCGATGCTTTGTTCGTCTTAAAATTTCAACTGTTACAGCATTTGACTAATATATTCATCAGCAGTCATAATCGGAATGATGGATTGTTTAAAATCCTTTCCATTCCGCGTAATAATGATCGAGCATTCAGCCTGCAAAGCGGCGAAATATTGAACTGCATCTTCAAAATCTTTGAAATTTGAATTTAATCCTTTTTCGATTATTTCTTCGTCTACACTACAAATCCTCCAATGATTTTAAATTTTCTGAGTTTACTTAAAACAGATGCTGAAGATTCGAATTTATTTAAAACATATTCAACAGTTGTAAAAGAGAGCGGGGAGGCAACTAATGTGATTTTCTTTTGATCGGCTAGGGTAGCCACTTTAGCAATGGCATCGTAAAATGGAATTCGTTGTCCTAGCAAGTCTAGTATTACATTAGTATCCAAGAAAATTTTAGTCATTTGTATTTTTGATCTAAGTAATCGTTACGCTCTTTTTTATAATCTAAATCCGCTGGAATTTGAATGCCTGACGAAAGACTTTTAACAAAAGGAGAAATTTCCAATCCATTGTTTAGCTCGCCTGAAGTTAAAGAGTTGAAATAATTTTCAACTAATCTAGATAAGCTTAATTTTTGCTTAGATGCGTAGTTTTTAGCCTTTTCAATGATTTCCTGATCTAGCTTTAATGTGAGTTTAGTATCCATATTATTTCTTGTACGTACAAATATATAAAATTTGAACGTAAATATTTTGTGAGAACCAAAAAGTAGTTTTCGCGATTAATTTGTACCGGGCATCCTACAGAAAACGGAACGACTATTGGATGGTAGAGTGTCTTTTGATTTTTATGGTAGTAGTAAAAATCTCCAGCCGTTCCAGTATTGATTGTAATAATAATTGAATTCTTTGCGCTCGGTATCTTGATCTAGCCCTTTTGAAGTGAGGTAATGGTTGTATGAGCTTTCATTCTCGAACGTTTTGATTCCTTTTGATTTCAGATCAAAAACAAAATAAGAAGTCTTTTTATCCTTTGAGAATTTATCTAATGTACCATAAACGAAATCGTCAGTCAAAACAAACTTATCTATGTTATAGGTATTGCTTTCATCATCTATAAAAATATAAGCATGAGAATCGATCGCTCTCAACTCATTATGATGCGAAATCGGAATTCTATAACTATCACCGAGTCCGTGGCTTCCGTAATAACTGAACATAAAAGTGAATAAAATAACCGAAATCATTGCCCAACTCATAAACCAAGCAAGGGCTTTATTTATAGAGGAAAATAATCGATTAACAAATTTGTTCTTATTAACAATGAACCTTAGTAAGAAATAAAGGGTTGTTGTATATATGGCACTTAAGATAGAAATCTTGAATAGCACGAAAACAAGATGAATTAATGGCACATGATAAAGGTTAATGGTGAGCGTTTGTATATTTTGCTAATCTACAAAACCAAGCACCATCTTGCAACGTTTATTTGCTATGATGAAAATGCGGCTTTCTCTTATTATAACATTATTTAGTCTTCAACTATTCGCTCAAGATTCCCTCATCATCAAAAGAGAATATGCCAATAAACAATACGTAAATCTATATAAAGAAAATTCAGATTTTGCCTATACATCGCCTTATGGAGAATTGGGTGCGCCATCAAAATATGTAATCAATGGTCGCTTGACTACTACTTATATGTTGTTGGGCAGTTACAAATCTCCAGTTGCATTTTCGATTATTCCCGATTTTACAGTTAGGGTGAGGGATGAGTTTTCTGCCGGGGTTCGTACACCAAGCTATCGTTTGGGTTTTGCAGCCTATGCCCGTTTAAATAAGAGTCCAGAAAATTACAAATATGCTGAACTGGCTTTTACGCATCATTCTAATGGGCAAGATCAGGAGGCGCTCAATCAAGATGGCTCGGTAAATACATTAACAGGCAATTTCAATGCGAATTATCTTACGGCATCTTATCGTTTTGGTCACCGCACACCCACCAGCATTAACGAAAGTTTTTACTCCTTTAATCACCGCTTAGGATTACAATGGTATAAGTTTTTTAGATATGAGCCTGCATTAGATCTGGGTTTTGGCTTTACGAGGGTGCTTTACAATTTTTCACTTCGTAAATACGATCAAATTGAACGAAATGCCAGAAGCAAGCCGAAAGTTAAAACCGAAAAAGAAACCTGGCGTTTAAATACAGAGGTTTCCTATGCAGTAAATAAAATTCCTGCGAAGAATTTAGCGAATCTTCAGAAGCGTTTAAATGCTGAAATCAACTTTAACTACAGTTTCCCATTTATGAATAATGTGTTTTTAATGGCTGCGGTTGGATATTATGGTGAAGATAATTACAACATTTATTTTCAGGATCGTTATGGCTATTTGCGTTTTGGTTTGTCATCTGGTTTCCTTAGAAATCGAAGTCGACATTATGACAATTAATCCTTAATACAGATTGGTTTAGACTTTCTTTTTGATAAAATTTTTAGCATTTTTGCGGATTGAAATTTGATCTATTCAAAGGCCTGATTTCCACCCAACTTTTTAATAAAATATGAGCAATAAATCTATCGACCTCGGCGAGCAAAAAGATGTAGAAGTATACGGTGCGAGGGTACATAATTTAAAAAATATTGATGTCAGTTTTCCTCGCAACCAATTGGTTGTAATCACTGGTTTAAGTGGTAGCGGGAAATCATCATTGGCTTTTGATACCATTTATGCTGAAGGGCAGCGTCGCTACATGGAAACATTTAGCGCTTATAGCCGGCAGTTTATGGGTGGCATGGAACGCCCTGATGTAGATAAGGTTTCGGGTTTAAGTCCGGTTATTGCCATTGAGCAAAAAACCACCAGCAAAAACCCTCGCTCTACGGTTGGTACCATCACCGAGATTTACGATTTCATGCGTTTGCTTTATGCCCGCGTGGCCGATGCCTACTCGTATAATACGGGTGAGAAGATGGAGCGCATGAGCGAAGATCAGATTTTGCAGAATATTTTTAACAAGTTTGATGGGTTAGCGGTAAATATCCTGGCGCCGGTGGTAAAAGGTAGAAAAGGGCATTATCGTGAACTTTTTGAGCAAATCCGTAAGCAAGGTTATGTAAAAGTTCGTGTTGATGGAGAAATCAAAGATATCACGGCCAAAATGCAGGTCGATCGTTATAAAATCCACGATATTGAAGTGGTGATTGATCGCTTAATTGTTGATGGAAAGGATAAAAAACGCCTTTTGGATTCCGTTCAAACGGCCATGAAAATGGGTAAGGGCGTAATTAAAATCAGTGATAAAGATAACAATGTTGCGCATTTCAGTAAGTTTTTAATGTGCCCAACAACGGGGATTTCTTATGATGAACCTCAACCAAACAGCTTTTCGTTTAACTCGCCTTATGGCGCTTGCGAACGTTGTGATGGTTTGGGTTATATTTTTGTGGTAGATAAGGAATCGGTTATGCCGAATCCTAAATTGAATATTCTAAATGGTGGATTGGCGCCACTTGGTGAATACCGCGATACCTGGATGTTTCAGGTGTTAAAATCTTTGGCGAAGAAATATGCTTTCTCGCTATCAACTCCGATTGAAAAGCTAAGTGATGAAGTAATCAATATCATTTTGAATGGCTCTCCTGATTTAATCAAGGTTGAGGTAGAGTACAATAAATGGAACGTTCAGAATTACAACATTACGTTTGATGGTATCATCAAAATGCTCGAAGAGCAGAATGAAAAGCGAAGCGAATCAGCATCTGATGATATGGATGCTTTCCGTAAACTGAAAACTTGTCCGGAGTGCCATGGAGCCCGTTTAAAAAAAGAAAGTTTACACTTCAAAGTTGATGGTAAGAATATTTTTGATCTTGCCTCAATGGATATCAATAATCTTCATGCCTGGTTTGAGCATGTTGATGATCGCCTTTCTGATCGCCAAAACATCATTGCAAAAGAAATTTTAAAAGAGATAAAAGCCAGAATTGGTTTCTTAACCGATGTAGGTTTAACTTATTTAACACTAGATCGTACTGCCCGTACACTCTCAGGTGGTGAGGCACAACGCATCCGCCTGGCTACACAAATTGGTTCGCAGTTAATGAATGTGATGTACATTTTGGATGAGCCAAGTATTGGTTTGCACCAACGCGATAACGAAAGATTGATCAATGCTTTGAAAAATCTTCGTGATTTAGGCAATACCGTACTGGTTGTGGAGCATGATAAAGACATGATTTTGGAGGCCGATTGGGTAATTGATGTCGGTCCTGGAGCAGGTATCCACGGCGGAACTGTTGTTGCCGAAGGAACGGCGAAAGATATTCTGAAATCGAAAACTTTGACAGCTGCCTATTTGAATGGTGATAAAAAAATCGAAACGCCAAAAGTTCGCAGAAAAGGTAATGGCCATAAATTATCCATTACAAAAGCTACAGGACATAATTTAAAGGAAGTTTCAATCGATTTTCCTCTGGGTAAGTTTATTGCAGTAACAGGCGTTTCGGGTTCAGGTAAATCGAGTTTAATTACCGAGACCTTATATCCGATTTTAAATCATCACTTTTTCAGGGCGAAGAAAACACCACTCCCTTACGAAAAAATAACAGGATTAAAAGAGATAGATAAAGTAATTGAAATTGATCAGGCACCAATCGGAAGAACGCCACGATCTAATCCATCAACTTATACCGGTGTTTTCTCTGATATCAGAAACTTGTTTGTGCAGTTGCCAGAGGCAAAAATTCGTGGCTACAAACCTGGTCGTTTTTCTTTCAATGTAAAAGGTGGAAGATGCGAAACCTGTCAGGGTGCGGGTTTGAAAGTGATCGAAATGAATTTCTTGCCTGATGTTCAGGTGCCCTGTGAAGAATGCGGCGGCAGAAGATATAACCGTGAAACGCTGGAAGTTCGTTTCCGTGGAAAATCCATCAGCGATGTATTGGATATGAGTATTGAGGATGCTTGTGTTTTCTTTGAAAATATTCCGATTATTTATAGAAAAATCAAAACGCTTAAAGATGTTGGTTTGGGTTATATCACCTTAGGTCAATCATCAGTTACCCTTTCAGGTGGAGAGGCGCAAAGAGTTAAACTTGCGACTGAACTATCGAAAAAAGATACTGGTAAAACTTTCTATATTTTAGATGAGCCAACAACCGGATTGCACTTTGAGGATATTAATGTGCTGTTGGGTGTATTACAAGAGCTTGTTGAAAAAGGCAATACAATTTTAGTAATTGAACATAACTTGGATGTGGTTAAGGTTGCAGACTGGGTAATCGATTTAGGTGAAGAGGGCGGAGCCGGAGGCGGAAGAATTCTTTTTGAAGGCACACCTGAAGGATTAATTCAGAATCCAATTAGCTTAACAGGAAAGTTTTTGAAGAAGGAAATGGATTGGGAATTGGCCAATCAGTCAGTAGTTGATAATCCAAAGTCCGAAGTCAAAAAAGCAAAAGTCACCAAAAAAGTTAAACAGAAAGATTAGACTATCGTCATTGTTAGCAATGACGGCAGTCGAAAAATTTGCATTTCACATCATACATCATCAAAAATGATTTTTACCGATACCCACACCCATTTATATTACGAGCAAGATGCCGAAAAGCAAGCACAATTAATGGAACGTTGTTTTGAGAACGATGTTAACCGGTTGTTTTTGCCTAATGTTGATGTGAAATCGATTGCAATGATTGATGAGCTGGTAGCTAAGTATCCGGAGAATTGTTTTGCAATGGCCGGACTTCATCCCTGCGATGTGAAAGAAGATTATCTTGCTCTATTAGATGAAATTTACAAAAGCATTTCCGCTAGAAAAATTTATGCTATCGGCGAAATAGGAATTGATTTATACTGGGATAAAACCACTTTAGCCATTCAGCAAGATGCTTTTCGTAAGCAAATTGCCTGGGCAAAAGATTTGGGTTTGCCTATCGTCATTCATTGTCGTGAGGCTTTCGATGAAGTATTTGAAGTATTGGAAAGCGAACGTGATGAAAAACTTAGAGGTATATTTCATTGCTTCACCGGAAATTTGGCTCAAGCCAAGCAAGCGATCGACCTGAATTTTTATTTAGGTATTGGTGGAGTAGTTACTTATAAGAAAGCCGGATTAGATTTAGTTTTATCAGATATTCCCCTTGATAAACTCGTTCTGGAAACTGATTCACCTTATTTAGCGCCTGTTCCTTTTCGTGGTAAGCCAAACGAAAGTAGTTACCTTATTTATATCGCACAAAAACTAGCAGAGATTTATGGTGTTTCGGTAGAAGAAATAGCGGATGTAACTACTGAAAATTCCAAAAAAGTATTTGGGGTTTAAGTTATTGTGGTTTTCTCGCGGATGAAGCAGATTTTCAATAATTGCCTCGTTCTGCTGTCCCGAAGCTTCGGGATCAGTTTTTTTGATAGGTTATTAAGATCCTGAAATAAATTCAGGATGACGACCGTTCGTGTTAGTTGTTCATACAGATAGCTCAGTCTGACCCACTTCGCCCTGCTGTCTCGAATTCTCCGGATCAGTTTTTTAATAGGTTATTAAGATCCTGAAATAAATTCAGGATGACGACCGTTCGTGTTAGTTGTTCATGTGTATTGTTCACAAATATAGCTCAACCTGACCCATTTCATCCTGCTGTCCCGAATTCTCGGGATCAGATCTATTGAATAGATATTAACAATTTATATGCGTTTGCTTAACAGTTATAATCACTGTTTCGTTTTTTTGCTCTCTATATTATCAATTTCATAATTTAAGCGTCTTGGTATGTTAAATAATTATCAATATTAAAATTATCCCAAATCATTTATATTTTTTTGCTTTCTTTGCGTTGAGCAACCAACCAACCAAATGACCAAGATCCTTATAATTTATACCGGTGGCACCATCGGTATGGTTAACGACCCCAGCAATGGAATGTTAATTCCTTTTGACTTTGAGCAGATTAAACAAAATGTTCCGGAATTAAGCCGTTTAGATTATGAGTTGGATGTTCATTCTTTCAATCCGGTTCTGGATTCATCAAACATGGATCCTGAAATTTGGAAAACCTTAGCCGAGTTAATCCGCGACCATTATGATCAATATGATGGTTTCGTTATTCTTCATGGCTCCGATACCATGGCCTTTACGGCCTCAGCATTAAGTTTTATGTTGGAGAATTTAGGTAAAGCCGTAGTTTTAACAGGTTCGCAGTTGCCAATCGGCGAAATCAGAACAGATGCAAAAGAGAATTTAATTACCGCTTTGGAAATTGCCGCAACAAAAGAAAATGGTAAATCACTGTTTCCTGAGGTTTGTATATATTTTGATGCTCAATTATTCAGGGGAAACCGGTCTATTAAATACAATAGCGAAAAATTTGAAGCTTTTAGATCGCCAAACTATCCGGTATTGGCCGAAGCAGGTGTGCATTTACAGTTTAATACCAACTATGTAATGAAAGCGCCTGAAGGCGAGTTAACCCTGCATACCAATTTCAATTCAAACATTGGGGTTTTGAAATTGTATCCGGGAATTACTCCGCAAGCGGTTTCAGCGATCACAGATTCAAAAGTTGATGCCATTATTTTAGAAACTTTCGGATCTGGCAACACCACAACTGCCCAATGGTTCTTAGATAGTCTTCGCCAGGCGATATTAAGTGGTAAAATTATTCTTGATATCTCTCAATGTAAAAAAGGTTCAGTTCAATTAGGGCGCTATGAAACCAGTCGCGAGCTGTTAAAAATGGGGATTATTAGTGGCTACGATGTAACTTTTGAGGCTGCGGTTACTAAGTTAATGTATGTTTTAGGACTCAACCTGCCTTTAGAACAAAGTCGTAAGTTGATGGATGAATCGCTTCGTGGAGAATTAACAAAGGATTAATTTTTCGGAAAGCAATTGCAGTAGCATTTTTTAACGTTCTTCCTGCTATACGTTCAATCTTTTTCTGAATGGCAGCACTAACCTGATTGATTTTACAACAAAAAAGGATTTCACTGCTATCAGGTTTAATCACACAGAAACTGCTTTCTACGCATAGCTAAACAACCGTTCGGCAATAAACCAGACAGTAACGTAAATCCTTTTAATTAGTACCAACTTCTAATTACCACGTTCTCAACGGCGATGGAATAAAACACGCTAATAACTTGCTGCAGCCATTTATTAAAAGATTGTAGTGAATGGCGGGACTGCTGGAGCCATATTATTGAAACGATAGTTTTCAGAAAATTAAAAGGATTGTTACCGTGTATTAATAAGTAAAACTTATGCAATTATGACTACAATCATTTCGGTTTTTATTAATTAGCGCTATTTTTGTGTTTAAAAGTAAAAGGTATAGGGTTAAGGTTCTCAGATCTCAAATCTCGATTCTCAAATCTAAAATATGAAAATAGAACAAATTTATACTGGTTGTTTAGCAGAAGCTGCTTATTATATCGAAAGTAATGGAGAAGCAGCGATCATAGATCCACTTAGAGAAGTTGGTACTTATTTAAAGAAAGCTGAAAAAGCTGGCGCAACAATCAAATATATTTTTGAAACACATTTTCATGCCGATTTCGTTTCTGGCCATGTAGATCTGGCGGAAAAATCGGGTGCGACGATAATCTATGGTCCAACAGCGAAAACCGAATTTGAATCGCACATTGCCAAAGATAAAGAGCAGTTCAAAATAGGCAATCTTACCATCACTGCGTTGCACACGCCCGGACATACACTGGAATCAACAACGTATTTACTAACTGATGAAAATGGAAAAGACCATTGCATTTTCAGTGGCGATACACTTTTTATAGGTGATGTGGGCAGACCGGATTTAGCCCAAAAAGGAAATTTAACCATGGAAGATTTAGCAGGAATGCTTTACGATTCCTTGAATGAGAAAATAAAACCTTTGGCAGATGATGTAATTGTTTACCCGGCTCATGGTGCAGGATCTGCTTGTGGAAAGAGCATGAGTAAAGAAACTTTTGATACCTTAGGGCATCAAAAGCAAGTAAATTATGCACTAAAAGCACAAACCAAAGAACAATTTATTGCTGAAGTAACGGATGGTATCATGCCGCCGCCACAGTATTTTGCTAAAAATGCCGCCATGAATAAAGGCGGCGTGGATAGTATTGATGATGTTTACGAAAAAGGGTTGAATGCTTTAACGCCTCAGGCTTTTGAAGATACTGCAAACCAAACGGGAGCGATTCTGCTTGATACACGAGATCCCCAGCTTTTTGCAAAAGGATTTATCCCAAATTCCATCAATATTGGCTTAAACGGGCAGTTTGCACCATGGGTAGGAGCCCTGATTACTGATTTGCAACAACCAATCCTGTTAATTACAGATGAAGGCAAGGAACAAGAAAGCATTACCCGGTTGACCAGGGTCGGTTACGATCATACCATTGGTTATTTGGATGGAGGCTTTCAACGCTGGACGGATGCTGGAAAGGAAATTGATACCATTGACACCATTTCTGCTGACGCTTTTGAGCAAGCTGTTCAGGAAAATGCAATCACTGCCCTGGATGTTCGCAAACCAGGCGAATATGAATCAGAACATTTGGAATTTACCTTAAGCAGACCATTAGATTTTATTGATGACTGGATGGGAGAAATCGATCCAAAAGCAACTTATTACATTCATTGTGCAGGTGGTTACCGATCAATGATTGCAGCCTCGATTTTAAAATCTCGTGGGGTAGAAAATGTGATTGATGTTGCCGGAGGTTATGGCGCTATTAAAAATACAGGTTTAAAAAGAACTGATTTTGCCTGCCCGAGTAAGGCGATGAAGGTTTAGTTTGAAATAGAAATAGAAAATGGGGAATAGAAAATAGAAAACGCATATTGGAAATGAATATATTTCATTTGATGCGCTGATTAGAAGATCAGGTCTATCACCTATTCTATAATTTCTATCTTCTAATTCCAAATCCGCAATTTCCATATAATACAAACTTAATCTATTCCCAATTACCCAATCTCTATTATCACTTAAATAAGCAAAATTGAGAAAATCCCATCATTACGATATCATCATTATTGGCGCTGGTCCGATCGGGATGGCTTGTGCAATCGAAGCAAAAAAAGCCAATCTAAGCTATCTCATTATAGAAAAGGGCGCTTTGGTAAACAGCTTATTCAACTATCCTGTTTTCATGACTTTCTTCTCTACCTCCCAAAAACTGGAAATTGGTGGTGTGCCTTTTGTTACAATTAGTCCGAAGCCAAATCGTAATGAAGCAGTTGAGTATTATCGCCGGGTGGCCGAAAAATTTGATTTGAATATCAATCTTTTTGAGCGGGTAATCGAAGTTAAGAAGAACGAGTCTGATATTTTCGAAGTAGAAACTGCAAAAGCAAATTATACCAGTGGAAATGTAATCGTAGCAACCGGTTTTTATGATGTTCCATTATTAATGAATGTTCCGGGTGAGGATTTGCCAAAAGTTACACATTATTATAAAGATCCGCATTTATATGCCTTTCAAAATGTGCTGGTAGTGGGCGCAAATAACTCCGGTGTGGATGCAGCTTTGGAAACTTATCGTAAAGGCGCAAATGTTACCATGCTTATACGTAGTGAAGAATTAGGTCCACATGTAAAATATTGGGTGCGGCCTGATATAGAGAATAGAATTAAAGAAGGTGCAATTACCGCTCATTTCCATTCTCAGTTACTCGAAATCCGAGAAGGCGAGGTTGATATTCAAACGCCTGAAGGAATTAAAACCATTCCAAATGATTTTGTGATAGCCATGACAGGTTACCAGCCAGATTTTTCAATGCTGAGGAAGTTCGGAATAGATTTGCCGGAAAGTTTATGTCCGGTTTATAACGAAGAAACGATGGAAACAAATGTAAAAGGTTTGTATTTGGCGGGCGTAGTATGCGGTGGGTTAGATACGCATAAGCTTTTCATTGAAAATTCCAGAGTACATGCGGAGATGATCGTAAAAAATATTGTAGGATAATGATACAATCAGGCTGACAAAATTAGTAGGGATTTTAAATACGCATTCAAAGTACAGATTTATCTCTTTGCCACTTACCCCAACCGTAACCCAGTTTGATTAGCAATGACGCTATAATCACCTGAATAAGTATCCCCAAATATTCCAGGATCGTATAAAGTGACACAGTGCTTTCAGGCGCTGGTTTTTTTAAATTTGGTAAGGGCGGGTTCACTTTCCAACCCTTGGCGGTTGATTCATTTTGATTTTGCATATTGAAAGCTGCTTCCATTACTTTAAATGATGAAACAGCTTGGCCAATGCGGGTAAGTGCAACAATAAATAACAGCCCCAAAATTATGGTTATTAAATTTTGTGTTTTTCTGCTGAATTTTATTCGAAACTCTTTAATGTAATAGATTAAAAAACCAACAATAATGAATAACGTAATGTATACTGGTATTGAAGGGGTAACAAAATAAGTATCATGAAGGTTGATACTGAGGTTTTGTTGGAAGGCCTCTTTTCCAAACATTAATGCAAGTATTAATGCAGTAATAAACGCCGACAACAGGAGCCAGCCAAATTCAATTAATAGCGGTTTAACTTTAGTCATCATTTATAATACAGGAACTTTTAAAACATTGCCGACAAAATTATCAATGGCAGTTTCTACACTGGGTAAATCTTTTGAAGTAATGTATGAACCTAAAACGTGGTTTCCTGCATTTGGAATGGCTATTTTTCTTTTTAAATCTTCCGGAGTGCCTAATTCATCGAACATCTTTAGCATGGCATCAACACGAACAACCGGATCTTGCTCCAATTCATTTTTATAATAATAGAGCATTAAAACAGGTTGTTTCACTTTTTCGAAAACAGATTTCTGCATGGTGCTTTCTACAAATTCCTGCAATTCTACCAATGATTCAATGCGGTAATTGGTATACCAGTATTTTTTATATTCTTCGGTTCTGCCATCAACTTTTCGTTCGTCACTGCCTAAAACGGTACGGGCAATTTGCAAACCCCATGGATCGTTTAACAGCCAGGCGTTTTTATCATTAATGGCTACATTTGGAGAAAGCAGGATTAAGCTATTAATTTCCGGATATGTGGCGGCTAATTTCAAAGCCGCAGTGCCTCCTGTTGATGTACCTACCAGAATTACCTTTTTACCCAACTTTTTACCAATGGCATAAGCCAGTTTACTGCTTTCCCACAATCGGTCGGCAGTAAAAAATTGCATCGGGGCAATGGTATCCACACCATGATCAGCCAATCGGGCTAAATACAAATTGGCGTGGAGTGCTTTTGCCAGATTCTGATGGATTGGATTTCCTTCGGTTTTTGATGCAGAGAAACCATGTAAATAAACTACCGCATATTCTGTTTGTTGCTTAAGTATTGGGTCGGCCCAAATAATTTCTGCTTCGTTTTCTGGTTTAATTTTGTTTAAACTTTCAATATTTTGTACATAACCATCCAAATCTTGTAAATCAGGAACTTTTACTAACGCTGCATCGTATAATGGTTTTTTTGGTTTCGGACCAAGGAAATAACTCACAACTAGTAATGCAGAAATTCCAATTAAGACTTTGTAACGCTTTTTCATTTTAAAAACAAACCTGCTTTAAATGTAAACTTTTGAATGATATAAAAAAGAATATTTCTGCATTGCGGTTTTGAATTTGAGGGGTTTTTACTTGCAGCAAACATTGTTACTAAACCTGATAGAAGCGGGCATACCCGATTCTTTGCCAAACAATCGGCACTGACTTACACGGGTATAAAGCGAAGAGCAGGACTGCAGAAATAGGGATTGCTTCCTTTCATTTCCAAAACCCTAATAATGACATTAAGCATTACCTTTTTATGGGAAATTAAGTTAAGTTTGCAGTCAAAATTTTTCGACTTAATGCCGGGAATCGATCAGATAAAAAAACCTATAGCAGCCGATATTAAAGCGTTTGAAAAAACCTTTAAAGAATCTATGCACAGCGATGCGCCATTGCTGGATAGGATTACCCATTATATTGTAAAGCAAAAGGGCAAGCAAATGCGGCCAATGTTCGTATTCTTTGCTGCGAAATTGTGCGGTGGAATTACCGAATCTACCCATCGTGGGGCAGCATTGGTAGAGCTTTTGCATACCGCAACCCTGGTGCATGATGATGTGGTAGACAATGCCTACGAACGTCGTGGGTTTTTCTCCATCAATGCGTTATGGAAAAATAAAATTGCTGTTTTGGTAGGCGATTATTTATTGGCTAAAGGTTTATTGCTTTCGGTAAACAATAACGAACATCGATTGTTACAGATAGTATCTGAGGCCGTGAAACAGATGAGTGAGGGCGAGCTGCTGCAAGTAGAAAAGGTACGTAAAATGGATATTTCTGAGGATTTATATTTTGATGTGATCCGCCAGAAAACAGCTTCATTAATTGCTTCTTGTTGTGCTGCGGGTGCGGCATCGGCCGGAGCCAGTGATGAAACCATTGAACAGATGCGCCTGTTCGGAGAGAAAGTGGGTATCGCCTTTCAAATTAAGGATGATACTTTTGATTTCGGAACAGATGATGTGGGTAAGCCCTTAGGTATAGACATTAAAGAAAAGAAAGTAACCTTACCTTTAATTTATGCGTTGAATAAGGCAGAAAAACCTGAACGGAAAAAGATCATCAACCTGGTTAAAAATCATCAGGATGATCCGGTTAAGATTCAGCAGATTATTGATTTTGTAAATGCACAACAAGGCGTTTATTATGCCAACCAGAAAATGCTGGAGTACCAGAACGCCGCATTTGATATTTTGCATCAATTTGAGGCCGGAGAGGCAAGAACCGGTCTTGAACAATTAGTACTTTATACTACCGAACGTAAAAAATAATGAGCAGCGAATTACTCTTCAGTTTAGGTTTCCTTTTATTTATTGTACTTATTTTGGCCTTAGATTTAGGCCTTTTTAGTAAAAAAGAACATGTAATTAGCTTAAAGCAAGCTGGTATTATGAGTGTGATCATGATCGGACTTGCACTCGGTTTTTACTTCCTGCTACTTACCGAAGGCCACCAACTGCATGGAATAAGAGATTTTGCCCACCTGCAAGAAATCGTAACCAACCACCAGCATCACATCAAACTTATTCCTGATGACTTTGAGGCCAGTTTGGCGGTATACCGACAGAATTTAGGCCTGGAGTTTTTAACAGGTTATGTCATTGAATATGCGCTTTCGGTAGATAATATCTTTGTGATCGTACTTATTTTCTCTGCCTTTGCTGTTGAAGAGAAATATTACCACCGTGTATTGTTCTGGGGTATTTTGGGCGCTATCATTATGCGTTTCATTTTCATTTTTGTTGGTGCGGCCCTAATTGCAAAATTTGCCTGGATTCTTTACATCTTCGGTGCTTTCCTTGTTTTTACAGGAGTAAAAATGTTTTTCAGTAAAGAAGAAGAAAAAATCGATCCTGAAAACCACCCGGTGGTGAAGTGGGCTTCGAAAATATTTTCAATTCATCCAAAATATGAGGGCAAAAATTTCTTCGTAACCATCAACCATAAAAGGTATGTAACGCCGTTGTTTCTGGTTTTATTAATTGTAGAATTTACCGATTTGCTTTTCGCAGTCGATTCCATTCCTGCCATCTTTGCGGTAACAAAAGATCCATACATTGTATTTTTCTCCAATATTTTCGCCATCATGGGCTTACGTTCCATGTTCTTTTTACTGGTAAATATTATTCACAAATTCCATTACTTAAAAACAGGCCTTGCCGTTTTATTGGCGTTTATCGGTGTGAAAATGTTGGGGCATACTTATCTCGAAAAAATTGGTTTCACAACAGAGCATTCGCTGATTGTGATCTTAAGTATTTTGGTCATTAGTATTGTCGCATCACTTGTTTTTCCGAAAAAAGTAGCGCATCAATAAAGGATTTTAAGCACTTAAAACAGGTAAGAACATCTTGGCTTGTGGTTTTTTGTTAATTCTTTTTATGAAAGGATTTGGAAAGCAAAAACAGTAATTTATTTTAATGTTCGTCCTGCTTTTCGTTTCAATCTTTTTGCTCAATGGCTGTCATGCTGAGGCACGAAGCATCTGTTTCATCGGCTGCAGATGCTTCGTACCTCAGCATAACAGGTAATTAAAGTTTCTGCAAACAAAAAGTATTTCCACTACAATCACGTTTATAAACTTAAGCTGGTTGTACTTCGGTCGCTTTGAATTTCTCTCGCAGATAATGCAAGTTTTCGGGGAATTTGAATTATTAAATCGGCGGCTATCACCTTAAATCTGTGGGAATATCTATACATCGCAAAGCAAAATAAACGTTACAGCTTAATTGCTCAATGTAATTTTTGTATTTTCAGCAATTAATTCAGTAACCAAAACCCATGAAATACTTCTTTTCCATCGCACTTATTTGCTTTGTGCTTTTCGCTAATGCGCAAGATCAATTTGGCAATGTTTTCTCCAAAATTAATGCTGATGTTCAGCAGCATTCCAAAGCCTATCAAACGCTTAAACATGAAACCGAAACCATCGGTCACCGTTTAACAGGATCAGCAAATGGTGTAAAGGCAGAACAGTATGCTTATGATTTGCTTAAATCTTATGGCTGTGAGGTAAAGTTTCAACCATTTGAAGTGGAAAGCTGGGCAAGAAAAACAGTTGATGTGGAAATTGGCACCGATCAAAATAGTTTAACCAAAATAAAAGCAGTTACACTTGCACACTCACCAGTTAGCGCAAACATCACCGGCGATATCGTTGATGCCGGCAACGGATTGGAGGTTGATTATCAAGCCAATCCTGCAAAATTTAAAGGCAAAATTGCTTTAATCTATTTGGGCGTTTTGCCTGGCTCAGCAGCTGGGACAAAATCACTGCACCGCTCAGAAAAAACAGCTATTGCGACCAAATACGGTGCAATTGGTGTAATCATCATCAATACGGTAAAAAATGGTGTATTGTTAACCGGAACAGCGTCGGTTACAGGTAAGCTGATTCCAATCCCAGCAGTTTGTATCGGTTTGGAAGATGGAATGGCGCTTAAAGAAAGATTGAAAAGTCAGGTGCAAATGGCACATATCGCCATGACTAATTTTTCGGGCTTAATTAAAGCCAGAAATGTGGTAGCTACCTTTAAAGGAGCTGAATTGCCTAAAGATAAAATCGTTGTCGGTGGCCATTTAGATAGCTGGGATTTATCTACAGGAGCAATTGATAATGGAATCGGTTCATTTGCAGTGATGGACATGGCCCGAACTTTCAAAAAATTGAATTTGAAAACTAAACGCACTGTTGAGTTTGTGTTATTCATGGGCGAGGAGCAGGGTTTGTTAGGTTCTAAAGCCTATATCAATCAGGCTAAAAAGGATAAAAATCTAGATCAGGTGAAGTTTATGCTAAATTACGACATGACCAATGATCCGAAAGGTTTTTCTACTTCGAGAGCTGAAATGAAAGAATTGTTTACCGCCTGGGGTGCCGATATTGTAAAAATAGACACCGGATTTAAGAATTTATTTAACGCTGGGGCAGGTTTGCATAGCGATCATCAGCCTTTCATGTTAGAAGGTATCCCCACAGGTGGGGGAGCCGGGGGTAAATTGCCAAATAACTCTGGCCCGTTTTATCACTCAGATGGAGATTCATTTAAATTGGTTGATGAACAAGGCTTAAAAAATACCGTTCGTTATAGCGCCATGCTTACTTACGCTTTGGCCAACACACCAAAAATTCCGGTAGGTGTGCAAAATGAAGAAGAATTAAAGATCTTTTTGGAATCGCAAAATTTAAAAGAGCCGTTAACCATTGCCGGCGAATGGCGTTGGAAATAGTTTTACATTAAAATACCTTACCTCATTTAACCCGTCATTTCGACTGAAGCAGTGAAATCTTTTTTAGACTTTGTTTATCGAAATGACGGGTTTTTAACTTTTTACTTTTAACTTTCTACTTTAAACTTTCCACTTAATCCCTACCCACTTATATAGCTTTCCAGCTGGGAAATTGTTTGTTTCTGATCAGCAATTATAAACTTCACCATATCGCCGATCGATAACATCCCTCTTACTTCTTCATTCACTACAATAGGCAAATGGCGAATGTGTTTCTCGGTCATCAATTCCATACAATAATCAATCGAATCGCTTAAGGTGATGGTGATCGGATTTGGCGTCATCACTTCGTTTATTAATGTATCTTTCGACGACTTGCCCTGAAGAATGATTTTCCTGGCATAATCACGTTCAGTAAAAATTCCCGAAAGCCTTTCGTCCTTCATTACCAGTACAGCACTGATGTTTTTATCAGTCATTACTTTCAAGGCATCCAAAACAGAGATGGTTTCAGGCACTGCGATAATTCTTGCCTGCTTGGTATCTAACAAGTGTTTAACAGTTTTCATAATTGGTTTATTTGGTTAACTGAATTTAATAAATAATAAGCTAAAAATCAAAGCTTGTGGTGTGTTGATACTCGGTTTTACAGAAGTGATGCAGGTATTGTAAACTTAAGCCGACAGAAATGGCCACCTCCGGTTTTTTTATCGGAGCTACAGTGAATTGCAGGATTGAACCAACCGAAGAAATGCTGAATATACCTTTCAAAAATGCTAGTATCTACACTTACTATTTTACACTCTGTAAACCAGCCTGTCATTTAATTATTTGGCTTTCACAAAGCTATGCCGTAACTTTGCAGCACATTTAAAACAAATAAAATATGTCATCAGTAGAGACAACTTATATCCCTTACAAAGTTAAGGACATTTCACTGGCAGATTGGGGCCGTAAAGAAATCGAATTAGCCGAAGCAGAAATGCCAGGTTTAATGAGTTTACGTAAAGAATTTGGTCCAACACAACCGTTAAAAGGTGCTCGTATTGCAGGTTGTCTGCACATGACTATCCAAACGGCTGTTTTAATCGAAACATTAGTGGCTTTAGGTGCTGAAGTTACCTGGTCGTCATGTAATATTTTCTCCACTCAAGATCATGCTGCTGCTGCTATTGCTGCCGCTGGTATTCAGGTTTACGCTTGGAAAGGCCTAAGCGAAGAAGAGTTCGACTGGTGTATTGAACAAACTTTACACTTCGGTCCGGAGCAACAACCATTAAACATGATTTTGGATGATGGTGGTGATTTAACGAACATGGTTTTCGATAAATATCCTGAGTTAATTGCTGCAATTAAAGGTTTATCAGAAGAAACTACTACTGGTGTACACCGTTTATACGAAAGAATGAAAAACGGAACATTGCACTTACCTGCAATTAACGTTAACGATTCTGTAACCAAATCTAAATTCGATAACAAATACGGATGCCGTGAATCATTGGTTGATGCCATTCGTCGTGCAACTGATGTAATGATGGCTGGTAAAGTTGCTGTTGTTTGCGGTTATGGCGATGTGGGTAAAGGTTCTGCAGAATCTTTAAGCTCACAAGGTGTACGTGTAATCGTTACTGAAATTGATCCAATTTGTGCTTTACAAGCTGCAATGGAAGGTTACGAAGTTAAAAAGTTCGCTACTGCGGTTAAAGAAGCAGATATTATCGTAACTACAACTGGTAACCGTGATATCGTTCGTGGCGAGCATTTCTTAACCATGAAAGATAAAGCGATCGTTTGTAACATTGGTCACTTCGATAACGAAATCGATGTTGCCTGGTTAAACGCTAACTATGGTTCAACTAAAGTTGAAATTAAACCACAGGTAGATAAATATACCATTGAAGGTAAAGACATTATTTTATTAGCCGAAGGCCGTTTGGTAAACTTAGGTTGTGCAACTGGCCACCCAAGTTTTGTAATGAGTAACTCATTCACCAACCAAACCTTAGCACAATTGGAGCTTTGGACGAACACAGATAAATACGAAAACAAAGTTTATGTTTTACCTAAGTATTTAGATGAGAAAGTTGCTCGTTTACACTTAGAAAAAATCGGTGTAGAGTTGGATGTTTTAGATCAACACCAGGCTGATTACATTGGCGTACCGGTAGAAGGTCCGTTTAAATCAGACGAATATCGTTACTAAAAAAGTCGGAAGTTCTATGTCGGAAGTCCGAGGCTAAATATCGAAAGGGATGTGCAATTTGCATATCCCTTTTTTATTTTGATTGTCATCTTCACCCTGTCGAAAGATTTAAACTTCCTTGCTTGCGGTGTTTCCGTGGCAAAAATATTTTGAAAACGTTGCCGCAGTAATTCTTCGGCAATTTCAGTCTGTGCCAAAGGTCATACTTCGGAGCTATACACTTTATCCCAAGAAATTCGTGAGGTTCGTTTCCATCAGTTTATTTTACAAAGTCTTGAAGTTCTTTTGCCAGTCAAAACCTACATTTGAGAAAAAATATAGAATGAAAAACCTCGCCATTATTTTGCTTTTTTCAGCTTTTGCATTTACTGGCAAAGCACAAACTGCATCTAAAAAATCAGCGGCCGATCAGGAAATTACAAAACAGGTTGTAGATATCGCCTGTGGCGAATGCCAGTTTAAAATGAAGGGCAAAAGCTGTGATTTAGCAATAAGAATTGATGGTAAGGCTTACTTTGTTGATGGTAAAAATATCGATGATTTTGGCGATGCGCATGGAAAACACGGCTTCTGTAATGCCGTAAGTAAAGCAGAGGTTTCGGGTAAAATTGTAAACAACCGATTTAAAGCTAAAGATATAAGACTGTTGCAACAGTAGATTAAGCAGCAATAAATATGAGCCTTTCAATTCATTTTGAGAGGCTTTTTTATTTTTCGAAAAAAAATATACTTTTTCATTGTCACACTTTAGTTTTTCTTGTGTCTTATAGTTGAATTGAGCAAAACAACTCAAATCCAGACAAACAAAAACGAAATTTCAGATATGAGAACCTATTTATTGATATTGCTGTGTATTTTATCTACGAAAGTCTTCGCACAAGAGGGTATGCAACTTACTGGAAAAATTATTGACGAGAAGACAAACCAACCGATGGAATATGTTGGTGTAATCTTATCAGGTAAAATCGATTCTACAAAAAAAGTGGGTGTGGTAAGCGATAAAGCCGGCTTGTTCTTTTTCAGTGGTTTGGCAAGTGGAGATTATGCCATCAGAATCTCGGCAATGGGTTATAATCCAATTCTGAAAAGTGTAAGCATCAAAGGAAAAAACCTGGATTTAGGAACCATAAAAATGAAAGAAGATGCCATTGCGCTAAAAGACGTTTCTGTAGCTGGACGATATGCATCTGCAACCATTAAAAAAGATACGGTAGAATTTAATGCCGACGCGTATAAAACACAGCCCAATGCAGCAGTTGAGGATTTATTAAAAAAACTACCAGGTGTAACCATTGCTAAAGATGGCAGTATTATGGTTCAGGGGCAAAAGGTAACCCGCTTAACTGTTGATGGAAAAGATTTCTTTGGCACGGATCCGAAAACAGCTACCAAAAATCTTCCTGCTGAGGTGATTGCCAAGGTGCAGTTAATTGATAGTAAAACTTTAGAGGCTAAAGCAACGGGCATTGATGATGGTCAACGGGAAAAGGTGTTGAATCTAACCATAAAAGAAGATAAGAAGAATGGCTGGTTTGGTAATGCCAATTTATCAGGCGGAACTACTGATCGCTATAGTGGTTATTTGAGCGCCAATCATTTTACCAAAAAGATGCAGTTTGCGGTTTTGGGGATGAGCAATAATGTTAGTAATGCCAGTTTTCAATATGAAGATTTAAACAGCTTTACCGGTGGAAATATTGGTAATCTTTTTGCTCCACCGGGAGGCGGTGGCTTTTCTATTAATGTAAATAATGGTCGTACAACCATTGGTGGTTCTGGTGTGTTTGACAACAGTGCCATTGGCGAAGTAACAACACACAGTGGTGGATTGAATTTTAGCAACAGTTGGGGTGACAAAGATAAACTGACCTTGAGCAGCAGCTATTTCACTTATTTTAGCAAAGGTTTGGGTAACCGGTTTTCAAATGTGCAGGATATCAATCAGGATGACGTACTGAGAACCGATGAAATTTCAAATCGAAATTCTGATAATCAAGCGCACCGTTTTAATTTCAAGGTAGAATATCATCCAGATTCGTTAACGGATATAACTTTACGCTCTAATGCTATCCTGAATTATACAACAAATATCAATAACCGGAATTTTAATACAGCTTTTGATCTATCAGGGAAAATTAATGAGGGTAACCAATTTCTGGATCAGCGGAATTCTACCCCTTCATTTTTTGGAGAACTTTCGGCAACACGGCGTTTAAAAAAGGGATCTATCATTATTGGTTTAAATGGATCGCAAAATACTTTCAATTCAAACTGGCTGAATAAATCACTAATCAGTAATTACAGTAGTGGTGTAGTTGATATTACAGATTTGAATCAACAGGCAGAACAGGAAAATAAATCTCAGAATTACAGTGTTGCAGTCAATTACATCAGGCCAATTATTGATAAAAAACTGAACAGCAATATTGCCTACATCCGTAATGAGGGTAAAGTAGAAGCTGAACAATTGACGTTAAGTTATAATCCTTTAACTAACACTTACGATGCTGTAGTTCCTGATTTTTCAAATACGCTTGAAAACCATACATGGACGCAAACCGCCAGATTGGGATTGATTTATAACCGCACCGAGTGGACTTATAATTTCGGCTTAGGATTCCAGGAAACAGGTTTAGATGCTGCTACATTTAGCAGTACAGGAATAAATACCAACAATATAGATAAGAAATATTACAACATTTTGCCGCGGTTAAATATTAGTTTTAGAAATAAAAATAAGCATACACTACAGCTTAACTATAATGCAAACGTGAATTTGCCATCGGTAAACGATTTACAGCCCGTTCAAAATAATAGTAATCCGCTTTATCAACGTATAGGTAATCCTGATCTGGAGGCTAGAAAAAGCCATCGCATGTCTGTTAACTTTAATACCTTCAGCGCTGATAACAATAAATACTGGAATGGTTACTTTTTGGTTAACTATGCTTTGGATGATGTGGGGAATAACATTAACTATATTGATGGCGTACAGTTTGTGAAACCTGTAAATGTTGATGGGAATTATTATATTAATGCAGGCACATTTTTTGGCCAGCCAACTAAATTGAAAGGGATGCGGATGGGCTATGGTATGAATTTATCAATGTCACACAATTCTTCATTTATCAATAATGAAAAAAATGTTACCAAACGGTATAATATTGGTCCAAATGCTAATCTCAGCTATGATATTGATGACAAATTAAATGCTGGAATTTATCTTGGTGTGCAATATAGTAAAGTAAATAACTCGCAGCCAGGTGCTCTTGATAATAAATACTTCAATTTTTATAACAGTGTAAGTTTAAGCTACGAGTTTATCAAAAACACCAGGATTAATGCAGAATTGAATCATAACGGAGCAGCAGGCAGGGCCGATGGATTTAATAATAATGTTTTTTTGCTGAATACTGGCTTGGAGCAATATTTTATGGAGCGTAGAATCACTTTAGCCCTGAAAGGATTTGATATTTTGAATCAGAATACCAACATTGACCGAACGGTAAATGGGAGTAGGATAGAGGACATCCGATTTAATACCATCACGAGATATTTCTATGTTTCTTTAAACTATAAGATTACCAAGGTAGGTGCTAAAAGCGAAAGAAGTAACCCGAGAAGTACGGTGAACTAATAGGTGTTTGTTTCTGGAAGACTTAGCCATCTAAACCCGATATACGCGGAAATTTTTGTCATGCTGAGCTTGTCGAGGCACAAAAATTGAAGCATTAGCGGGACTGAACCTGGGAAAAGAACTGCTGTAATTGCTTTTCAAAAAAAAATAAACCGATTAAGATGTTGAAATAAATTCAGCATGACGAGCCTATGTAGATTTTCCTACAGGTTGATGTCTCACCAACCGGATACTAATAGCTTATCAATTGAGATGCTGAAATAAATTCAGCATAACGAGAATGCTACTTTAAATACAACTCCTTAATTTTCAACTTAAAACTAATTACTTAAACTGTAAAACTTTTTCTCCTAACCCCTTGATTTATAAAAAGAATTGTTCTACTTTTGCAGTCCGTTTTATGGGCTATCTGCAAGGATGCCGGGGGAGCGGTAAATTTTTAATAGAAAACATAAAAAAGCACAATGCCAACTATTCAACAATTAGTTAGAAAAGGTAGAGTAGCACTGGAGTTCAAGAGTAAGTCTCCAGCGTTGGACAGCTGTCCACAGCGAAGAGGTGTATGTACACGTGTGTACACCACTACCCCTAAAAAACCAAACTCAGCAATGCGTAAAGTAGCCCGTGTTCGTTTAACGAACGGTAAAGAGGTGAATGCTTACATTCCTGGGGAAGGTCACAACTTACAAGAGCACTCAATCGTTTTGATTCGTGGTGGTCGTGTTAAAGATTTACCAGGTGTACGTTACCACATTATCCGTGGTGCATTAGATACATCAGGCGTTGCTGGTCGTAACCAACGTCGTTCGAAATATGGTACTAAACGTCCTAAACCAGGTCAAGCTGCTGCTGCACCTGCTAAAGGAAAGAAAAAATAATCGGGAGGAAATAAGAAATGAGAAAGTCAAAACCAAAAAAGAGAATTATTCTTCCTGATCCAAAATTTAATGATGTTCAGGTAACTCGTTTTGTGAACAATATGATGTACGATGGAAAAAAATCTATCGCTTACTCTATTTTCTATGATGCTGTTGAAATTGCTGAGAAAAAAGCAGGTGAAAACGGTTTAGAGATATTTAAACGTGCTTTAACTAACATTATGCCAGCTGTAGAGGTTAAATCTCGCCGTGTTGGTGGTGCTAACTTCCAGGTTCCAACTGAGGTTAGACCAGAACGTAAAACCGCTTTAGGTATGAAATGGTTAATTTTATACGCTCGTAAACGTGGTGAAAAAACGATGAAAGAGAAATTAGCTGGCGAAATCGTTGCTGCTGCTAAAGGTGAAGGTGCTGCTGTTAAGAAGAAAGAAGATACGCATAAAATGGCTGAGGCTAACAAAGCGTTCTCTCACTTCCGTTTCTAGTAGTTTATTTACAAATTAGTAAGATTACACAGATTTAATTAGAAGATTATACTGATTAGATAAATTACACCGATTTGTTGTTTTAACATAATCGGTGTAATCATTTAAAATCAGATAAATCAAAAAAAATATAATGGCAAGAGATTTAAAATTTACAAGAAATATCGGAATCGCGGCTCACATTGATGCGGGTAAAACTACAACAACTGAGCGTATCCTTTATTATGCTGGTGTAAGTCACAAAATTGGTGAGGTGCACGAAGGTGCTGCAACAATGGACTGGATGGCACAAGAGCAAGAGCGTGGTATTACCATTACTTCTGCTGCTACAACTGTTGGTTGGAAATACAGAAATCAGAATTATCATATTAACATTATCGATACACCAGGACACGTGGATTTTACCGTTGAGGTAAACCGTTCGTTACGTGTATTAGATGGTTTGGTATTCTTATTCTCTGCTGTTGATGGTGTTGAGCCTCAATCAGAAACCAACTGGCGTTTGGCTAACAACTACAATGTAGCACGTATCGGTTTCGTTAACAAAATGGACCGTTCTGGAGCTGACTTCTTGAAAGTTGTTAAACAAGTTAAAGATATGTTAGGTTCTAATGCAGTTCCATTGCAATTGCCTATCGGTTCTGAAGATAACTTTAAAGGTGTGGTTGATTTGATCAACAACCGTGGTATTGTTTGGAATGAGCATGATAAAGGTATGACCTTTACTGAAGTGCCAATTCCTGATGATATGTTAGATGAGGTTGCTGAATGGAGAGAGAAATTATTAGAATCTGTAGCTGATTATGATGAGACATTGATGGAAAAATTTTTCGATGATCCAAACTCAATCACTGAGCGTGAAATTTTAGACGCTTTACGTGCTGCGGTATTAGATGCTAAAATTGTTCCTATGGTTTGTGGTTCATCTTTTAAAAACAAAGGTGTACAAACCATGCTTGATTATGTAATGGAATTATTGCCTTCTCCTTTAGATTCTGAAGGTGTTGTTGGTACTAACCCAAATACAGATCAGGAAGTTTTATTGAAACCATCAGAAAGCGAGCCGTTTGCAGCATTAGCATTTAAAATTGCAACTGACCCATTCGTAGGTCGTTTATGCTTCATCCGCGTTTATTCAGGTAACTTAGAAGCTGGTTCATACGTTTACAATACGCGTTCAAACAATAAAGAGCGTATTTCTCGTATCTTCCAAATGCATGCTAACAAGCAAAACCCAATTCCTAACGTAGGAGCTGGTGATATTGCTGCGGTAGTAGGCTTTAAAGATATCAAAACTGGTGATACACTTTGTGATGAGAAAAACCCAATCGTTCTTGAATCGATGGTATTCCCTGAGCCAGTTATCGGTTTAGCTATTGAGCCTAAAACTCAGGCTGACGTTGATAAATTAGGTATGGGCTTATCTAAATTAGCTGAAGAAGATCCTACATTCAGGGTACAAACAGATCAGGAAACTGGTCAAACTGTAATCTCAGGTATGGGTGAGCTTCACTTAGATATCTTGATCGATCGTTTAAAACGTGAGTTTAAAGTAGAAGTTAACCAAGGTGCGCCACAAGTAGCTTACAAAGAGGCAATCTTCGGTTCTACTCAACACCGTGAAACATACAAAAAACAATCAGGTGGTCGTGGTAAATTCGCAGATATCCAGGTTGTAATTTCTCCAATCGATTCTGACTTCGAAAAAGGTGGTTTACAATTCGTAAACGAAATTACAGGTGGTTCAATTCCACGTGAGTTTATCCCTTCAGTAGAGAAAGGTTTTGCTTCGGCAATGGCGAACGGTGTGTTAGCAGGTTATCCGCTTCCTGATATGAAAGTACGTTTGATTGATGGTTCATTCCACGCAGTCGATTCAGATGCTTTATCATTCGAGCTTGCTGCCCGTATGGCATATCGTGAGGCTTTACCTAAATGTAAGCCAACTTTGATGGAACCAATCATGAAAATCGAAATCTTAACCCCTGAAGAAAACATGGGTGATGTGATCGGTGATATGAACCGTCGTCGTGGTCAATTATTAGGTATGGATACCCGTAACGGATCTCAGGTAATTAAAGCAACTGTGCCTCTTTCTGAAATGTTTGGTTATGTAACACAGTTACGTACAATCACTTCAGGTCGTGCAACTTCAACAATGGAATTTGACCACTATGAAGCAGCACCTAAAAACGTACAGGACGAAGTAATCGCTAAATCTAAAGGTAGAATTAAGTCTGAAGACTAAGTAAGATCAAGGAATAAGGAGCAAGGATAAAAGACGTAATGTTTAGGCATCATATCTTTAATCCTTGTTCCTTCATCCTTAATCAAGAAGATAAATCCGATTTCTGTTGTTAATAGCTCTAACAGGAAATCATAATTAAAAATAAGATGAGCCAAAGAATCAGAATTAAATTAAAATCTTACGATTACAACTTAGTAGATAAATCTGCTGAGAAAATCGTAAAAACTGTTAAGCCTACGGGTGCAGTTGTAAGTGGTCCAATTCCACTTCCTACAGAGAAAAAAATCTTTACTGTATTACGTTCTCCACACGTAAACAAAAAAGCTAGAGAGCAGTTCCAATTATGCGCTTACAAACGTTTGTTGGATATTTATAGCTCTAACTCTAAAACAGTTGATGCTTTAATGAAACTTGAATTACCTAGCGGTGTTGAGGTTGAAATCAAAGTTTAATTGATTTTAAATCGAATTGAAAAAGGTCTTGATACAAATCAGGGCCTTTTTTTGTTTAAACTGTTTTGAAACAAAACTTGCTTCATCGGGTTTAATCAATATGAAAAAGCCCATCAAAAAAGAAGAGAGTTTACCTGTCGAAGGTCAGGACTTTGCTGATCCTAAAGAGGAATTAAACGAGAAGCCTTCATCACATGGCGAAGTGGGAAATCAAAAAGGAAGCGATTTTTCTGAACTAGAAGAAAGCCGAATGGAACATCCTCCAAAACATAGAGATGAGAATGGGTCAAGCAAAGATGATCTTGATACTTCTACAGCTAGTAATCAGAGTAAAGGGGTGAAATAAAACTAGTCAATTATTCCGTTTCTAACCACGAAATTGATCAATGACGCAGTATTTTTCTTGCCTGTTTTGTCTAGCAAGTTTTGCCGGTTGCCTTCAATAGTGCATTTGCTGGTAAAAAGCTTATCAGCAATTTCGCCATTGGTATAACCTTCGGCAATTAATGATAGTATTTCAAGTTCTCTTTTTGAAAGCTGGATGTTCGCTTTCAGATTTTTTGAATTTAAAATAAACCTGCCCTGTAAATGATTAAGTAATTTCAACCCAATCGCAGTGCAAAGATGCTTGTAGCCAGCGGCTAACTGTTCGATGGCAAAAACCACCTCTGCTATGTTAACATTCTTTAATAAGTAGCCCTGAGCACCTGCGCTAAAAGATGAGATAATAAATTCCTCCTGATCAGCAGTGGTAAGGATCAGTATTTTTATTGTTGGGTAGTTTAATTTCAATAATTCAGTGAGTGCTATCCCGTCCATTTCTGGCATAGCAATATCAGTTAGGATAACATCTGGTGCTATTCCACTTTGTAAAAGTCTAAGTACTTCTAAGCCATTTGCAGCCTGGGCAACAATCTCTATATTTTCTTTTTTTTCAAGTAACGAAATTACACCATTTCGTACAATTGCATGGTTATCAGCGATTAATACTTTTATCGGGATTTTCAAATTTTCAATTATTAAACTATTGCGTCAAAACCAAATATCGAAATAAATAAATGGTAGAAAATATGTGTTAATACTCAAAATAGGCGTATTAATACTCTTTTTGGCGACATCATAAAGAAGGCTTTATTTTGAAACGTAATTGATGAGTTAAATGGGAATGAACGTGTTTCTTCAGCATGGTTTTCAGCTGGTTGATACATCACATCTAAATACCATTCTTTAATCAAAAATCGGCTAAAAGCGACAGTGATAATACCGTTTTATCAGGCTTTAAATGTTAAATAATTTGTAAAATATTTAAACCTTCTCTTGTTAAAAATTGTTATTGAAATAAGTGTTTAAATCAAAAGCGATGAATAAGGAAGACAATAGTAAAGACGAAGGTCAGCAAGGGAAAAAGACTGAACAAAATATTGAGTGGGATAATGGCGAAGTTACCTACGGACATAGCATTGCCCACTCCGAGTTTAGACGTAAAAACATGCCCGCCGAAGAACATGTTGCAAAGGCTGAGGAAGGCAACGATACTAAAACTATTCCTGAGTTAAAAAATGCAAACTTGAGTCAGGGAGAAGATATTGGAAACAGAAATAGTACTGACGAAAAAGGCGTAGGTGGCAAGGATTTATAAATAGGGATTGTATGAAAATAATCCCTATTTAGAAGTTATGTACTTTCCGGTAGATGGAATAGTGTCAAAAATCAACAGCAAATAAGCGCTATCAGAACTGGTTTAGCTCCGATAATTAGTTTAGCCAATAAAGGTAAAGTTGGTGCTGCGAATCTTGATTAGGCTGCAAAAATGATAACTTCCGAGCTAAATCCAAATGAAATTTTAAGATAACTATTGATATATATCAAAATCAGTTGTCTAAATAAATCTTCTCGCTTGTCAGTATAGTTGTGTGGTTTGCTGATAGTCTAATTTTACTTTTTCTTTGTAATCCCTCACTTTTCCAAACAAGTCATTTAGGTGATGATTAAAATCAGCTATTTTGGACTTACCATCCTGTGATCTTTTTCTTGTAACGTATTGAAGGCCATAAACTGTTACGGCTCCCAATACTACATATTTTAAAAGTCCCATTGTTTTATTTTGTTTAAATACCATTGTTTAGTACATCATCTTCGTCACGCTGTTTTATCGGCTGATCGAAATCTTTTGACGAACTACCTGTCCCGCTTGCTGCACTCTCAACAGTTGGATTTTTATCTTCACTATTGTAGGCATCATCACTCAATGAATCTTTCCCTTGCGTACCAGTATTATCAAGTCCATCCTTTGCAACTATATTTCCCTCATTAAAACCATGTGCATTCTTCTCGGCAACAGTTTCCTGCCCAAAACTAGTTACTACATTTCCATCATTGCCTTTTTCATATTCTTTCTGAACATCCGATTTACTATCATCCTTTCCTTCTCCTACGTAACCCTCAGTATGTTCTTTCTTATTATAGATATTTGTTTTCATAATTCAGATTTTAATAAAAAACAGATCAGGTAAGAAATGGTTTGACCTCATTTTCTCGAATTATTAAATATGATTTTCTCCTTTTGATTAACTTGCGCCAAATTTTTAATATTTCAATAAATGGAGTGGAAACATTTGCTTTCAAATAAACGATTTGGTCAGGAAAGCTGGACAGGCGATCGGGATAAGGCTCGGTCTGACTTTCAAAGGGATTATGACCGGTTAATTTTTTCTTCACCTTTCAGGCGCCTTCAAAATAAAACACAAGTGTTTCCATTGCCTGGAAGTGTTTTTGTTCATAATCGTTTAACACATAGTTTAGAAGTTGCAAGTGTTGCCCGTTCAATGGCGAACATTTTTTTAAATAATGTTGAGGATAAAAATCCTGATTTGATCAAAAGTGTTCCACTAATTAGTGAGGTTGGGAATATTGTTGCGGCGGCCTCCTTGGCACATGATTTAGGGAACCCGGCTTTCGGGCATTCAGGAGAAGCGGCTATTTCGAGATATTTTACCGATGGCGATGGCAGGATTTATAAGAATGAGATGAATGACTCGCAGTGGCACGATTTGATAAATTTTGAAGGAAACGCCAACGCGATCAGGATTTTAACACATCCGCTTAAAGGTAAAGGAAATGATGCTTACGCACTTACTTATTCTACATTAGCTTCCATAGCCAAGTATCCCTGTGCTTCCATTGCCGGAAAACAAAAGGGACTGCTTCACCGTAAGAAATATGGTTTTTTTCAATCAGAAGAAGAAACGTTTAAAAAAATTGCAAACGAACTCCATCTCGAAAAAGAAGAAAATGAATACCTGATTTATAAACGTCATCCACTCGTATACCTCGTAGAGGCGGCTGATGATATCTGTTACAGCATCATCGATCTTGAAGATGCACACCGTTTAAAAATCTTATCATACGAGGAAGTGAAAAATTATCTTTTACCTTTTGCCAACTCCAACACGATTGAAAAAAGGCTCAAGGACGATTATGAAGATGATGATGCAAAAATTGGCTTATTAAGGGCAAAAGCGATTAACACTTTAACCAACATTTGTGCAGGCATATTTTACCGAGAGCAGGAAAGTCTTTTAGATGGCAATTTAAACAGCAGTCTTACCGATTTAATCCCCGAGCCATATCTCACCGCCTGGAAAGCAATAGAGAAAGTTTCTGTGGAACGCATTTATAATTTTTCATCGGTTATCCAAAAGGAAGTTGCCGGCTACAAAATTATGGCCGGATTACTTGAGGAATTTGTTCCTGCATTAATTAACAACAATACGCACTACTACAAAAAGTTGGTTAAGCTTATTCCAAAACAATACCATACTGATTTGACTGATATTTATTCAAGGACACAGAGTGTGTTAGATTTTGTTTCTGGTATGACTGATCTTTACGCTGTTGATTTGTATCGCAATATCAAGGGCATATCTTTTCCTTCAGAAACCTAATGTTATTTCGAACGTATTTTTAGTTATACATAAATACAATCTGTTTAATACAAGATTATGTCTTTATATCGGCTAAAATAAGCTATTGATGTAAAAAAATAATTTTTAAATTTATACAAATATTTGATTATCAAATTATTAAATAAATTCGAGTATTATAAAAAAGTCATTTGTGTAAATCGATTACCAAGGGATATACTAATTATTAGATTTGAGAGTTAAGGCATGCTTAACTTGCGCATGCCTTGCTGATTAGATCATATCCCTATTTATGAAAAAAACTTTACTTACTGCTTTGCTGGGCTTCTGCCTGGCATTTGCTGTAAGAGCACAAGCTCCACAGCAATTTAATTATCAAGGTGCAGCCCGGAACTCAAATGGTAGTCCCATTGCTAACAAAAACATCTCTTTAAGAATAAGCATTCTCGATGCCTCCATTACTGGTACTACACAATACTCAGAAGTGAGAAGCGTAACTACATCTGTTCATGGATTGTACGCGATAAGTATCGGCAGCACAGGCGCAAACTCAAGTACCGGTTCCATTTCAGCGGTAACCTGGGGTTCAGGCATAAAATTTGTTAAGGTTGAGATTGATCCAGATAATGGTTCGAACTTCAGTTTGGCTGGAACAGCCCAATTACTAAGTGTTCCTTATGCATTATACGCAGCGAATGGTCCAACGGGTCCTGCCGGGGCACAAGGTCCTGCCGGCCAAGCGGGAGCAGCAGGAAATCAGGGTATTGCTGGTGTTAAGGGCGATAAAGGGGATAAGGGAGACACAGGGCCAGCCGGACCATCTACCGGTGCAGCTGGTGGTGATCTGACCGGAAGCTATCCAAATCCTACCGTCGCAAATTTTCAGGGCAAAACGCTATCTGCTTCGGCACCACAAAATAATCAGGTATTGCTTTTTGATGGAACAGCCTGGAAACCTGTAACCTTGGATGTTAACCAGCTTGCCGGCGCAAAAGCAATTACATCTACCGACCTAAGCATTAGCACCAATGGTTCAACCGCTGTTTTGAAGGATGTAGTTATTGATATTAACGCTGGTGCGGTAACGACCATTAAACTTGCAGACGGAGCTGTAACCACACCAAAAGTTGCAGATGCAGCAATAACCTCAATAAAAATTGGGAATAAGGAGGTCAAAAATGTCAACATAGCAGATGCAGCCGTGAATACCCTGCAATTAACAGATGGTTCAGTAACTACTCCAAAACTGGCAGATGCTGCTGTAACTTCAGTTAAGATTGGAAATAAGCAGGTAAAAAATGTAAACATTGATGATTCAGCTGTTAATACATTGCAACTGGCCGATGGCTCGGTGACTACACCGAAATTAGCCGATGCTTCAGTAACCATTGCTAAGTTAACAACTGCCGGGGTGAGTGATGCAAATAAAGTTTATGCAACTAATGCGGTAACCGGCAAGCCAGAACTGATCAGTTTTACGGCGCTTACCAACGCAAATGCCTGGTCTTTAAAAGGTAATTCGGGTAATGTAGATCAAAGCAGCAACTTCCTTGGGAACACAGATGACATTGCCATTAATTTTTTAATCAATGGGCAAAAATCCGGTCGGTTAGGAACATCTTCCGATACCAACATTTCCTACGGATATAAAACTTTAACAACCAATATTACTGGGTTTTTCAATAGTGCTTTTGGTAAAGAAGCATTGTCTGTAAACATTTCAGGTTACGAGAACAGTGCATTCGGACATTTGGTGATGCAGCGAAGTTTCAGTGGTATTCATAACAGTGGTTTCGGTTCCCAGGCATTATTGTCTAATACTGTAGGTTCGAACAATACAGCTATTGGTACACATGGCTTAATGGCGAACAGCACTGGTATAGCCAATACGGCAGTTGGAAGTTTGGCATTGGAAGCAAACAATGGGAATAGCAATACAGCACTTGGTTTTTCTGCAGGGAATAAAAATAATGGAAGTGGCAATATTTTTCTCGGAAACAATGCTGGAAGTACATTAACCAATGTCAGCAACAATTTGATAGTGGCCAACTCCAGTACAATTTATCCGTTGCTGTCTGGAAGTTTATCCGCTGATGGAGGTGCTTTAACCATTAATAACTCATCAGCCGCTACATCTACCGCTTATGCGCCAAGTGGTTCAAGCACTTTAAATGTTAACGGTTCCGTTTCAGCAAGCATTCTTACCCATACATCGGCAACAGCGCTTACGTTAGATGCCTCACATTATACTGTACGGATTAAAAATGCGGGTTTGGCACTTGCCATCAATTTACCTGCAGCAGCCAGTTGTAAGGGGAGAATTTATGTAGTTGTTAAGGCGGCATCATCGGGTAACATCACCTTCAATAATGCCATTTTATTAAATGATGATACAACTACCACAACGATGACCGGTGCCAAAACCTACACCCTTCAGAGCGATGGTACAACATGGATATCTTTAAATTAAGCATATGAAAAATACTTTTTACCTGTTATTATTCTGCTGTCTGCTTTTTTTTAAGAAAGATGTTGTGGCACAAGATTTACCATTCACCGTAAACACTGCAGGTGCCTATGGAAAAATCAATAACCAATTGTATGATTTTAGTATCGGCGAAATGGTGCTGGTGCAAACGTTTCAGGCCAATAGCACTACACTAACCCAGGGATTTTTACAGCCGTTGATACTGATGCAGGCCATTGCCGATATCGCGGTTGTGAACAATATTCTTACTCCGAATGGGGATGGGAAAAACGATTTCTTCTTTATCAAAGGATTAGAAAAATATCCGGCTAACAAGCTAACTATTTTCGATCGGGGAGGACGTACCATCTTTTCAACTTTTAATTACCAGAATGATTGGGACGGATACCTCAACGGCCGGCCGCTTATGGAAGATACCTATTATTACATTCTTGATTTAGGTGTGGATGGAACTGTTAAAGGTTTTATATCCATACTGTATAAAAAATAACAGCATGAGAAAGATGAGATTTTGCTTATGTGGCTTGCTGTTGTTTTCCGTTACAGCAGCTTTTAGTCAGTTAAACCCAATGGGTAGCATTTATTACCAAAACCAATTTTTAGCAAATCCGGCAATGGCTGGTGTAGAAGATGGACTTACACTAAATGGTGCTTTCAAAACGCAATGGGTAGGGGTAGATGGTGCGCCCAAAATACAATATTTAACCGCAGATTATGGTTTGAAGAATAATAAAGTAGGTTTGGGCGCATTGCTTTACAGCGAAACTGCAGGTGCAATTAGCCGGTTTAGGGCAACTGTAAGCTATGCCTATCACATTCCGTTAAATAATGCCAACAATTTTATTGATTTCGGCTTATCAGCAGGCATCATGAATGAATATGTGAATATAGGAAAGGTGAAAGGAGATTTAACTGATGAGGTACTGAATAGTTTTAACGAGCGCCAGCTTTATCTCGATGGTGATTTTGGTATCGCCTACCGGATGGATAAACTGACCGTACAAGGAACTTTGCCAAATTTAAAAAGGTTTTTCAAACGAGATATATTAAGGAACGTTGTCGATAGATCTATATATTTTATCGCAGCAGGCTATAAATTTACTACTGATAAAGTGCTGAACAGCATTGAACCTAAATTGGTTTATCGGGGCGTTCAGAACTATGATGGCATTTTCGATGCCGGGGTAAACCTTCAGTTTTTAGAAAATAAGCTAATGTTGAATGGCATTTACCATAGCACCAATAGTTTCACTGGCGGTTTCGGTGCCAATTATAGAAATCAATTTGCCCTTCTATTTCAATACACCACCAATACTGCTCAAATGAAAAATTACAGTAACGGTGAATTTGAAATTGGTTTAAGGTACAATTTCAAAAACCCATAACAATAAGAAAGCCATCTCTCATCGAAATGGCTTTCCTGTTATTTATCTGCCTCTGGCATCATCCCACTTGTTTCTTTCATCTTGCAGTTCCCTGGCCAGTTTCATCTCTTTATCTTTTGCCTTCACTTTGTGTGCCTGAAACTCATCAGCAACTTCCTGATAGAGCTGGGTTCGATAGGTAGCTTCCTTTCTGTATTTTCCGGATTGAAAAATAACGATCGCTAATCCAGCCGCTAACACAATAATAATTACCCAAACGATTGTATTATATGTTCCTTTATTAAAAGATATGCCTAAAAACTTAATTTCATTCACAGATGCCGTCGCATCGGCTAAAGAACTTTCTTTGCCAGTAACTTCACCCTTTAAAGTAGAGATGTTTTGTGCTTGTGATTTAATTTCTTGCCTGGCCTCCTGAAGCTGTTTGCGCTCTTTTCTCAAAGTATCATTCACACTTTTCCACAAACCTGTCAATCTTGATGGATTAATCAGCTTTGCACCATAAAGGCTTTTTGATTTTTTTAACATAAACTGATACTGTCCGTTCAAAGATGGGTCAGTATTTTTCGTAGTGTCTGGTAAAACCTGGCCAAACGCCACATTTAAAAATAGCATAGCGCCTAAAAAAAATAAGGTGTGTTTAATTTTTTGCATAGTTTAAATATTGATGTCAAAATGTAAAACTACATTTTTATCTATTTCTTATTCAATAAATTTTAGCTAATCATAAAAAAATGATAGATAAAAATATATTTCACGAACATGTTAAATAACAAAATTATCTAAGTTTTATTATGATTTAATTCATGATAGATTACATTTGTTTCATGCAAATAGGAATTATCGGTTTAGGCGATATGGGCAAATTGTATGCACTGTCGTTTTTAAATGCAGGTTATAAAGTATGTGGGGCTGATATGCCTTTACGCTTTTCAGATTTAAAAAATGAGCTGGAGCCAAAAGGAATTGAGGTGTTGGTTGATGGACATGAGGTTGCCCGGAAATCAGATTTTATTATCTATTGTGTTGAAGCAGAGAAAATAGATGATGTGGTGGCTACTTTTGCCCGTTCGACAAAATTTGGAGCGATCGTATCCGGACAAACCTCGGTAAAACATCCGGAAATTGCCGCATTTGAGAAACATCTTCCAGAGGATACTCAAATTGTCACCTGCCATTCGTTGCATGGGCCGGCTTTTAGTCCTGAAGGGCAAACGTTGGTTGTGGTTCGTCACCGTGCTACAGATGAGGTATACGCCAGAGCACTTGAGGTTTACAAATCATTGAAATCGAATATCATCGAGATGGATGATTACCGGGAGCACGACCGCATTGTGGCTGATACGCAGGCCGTAACACACATGGGTTTTGAAAGCATGGGTTCGGCATGGAAAAATGCTGGTTTCTTCCCCTGGGATAATCCTGCTTATGCCGGTGGAATCGATAATGTAAAGATTTTAACCACATTGAGGATTTTCAGTTACAAATCTCACATCTATGCGGGTTTAGCAATTTTAAATCCTTATGCACAAAAGCAGGTAAAATATTATGCCCAGGCAGAATCAGAGCTGTACAAGTTGATGATCTGTGAAAATGAAACCGAATTTAGGGAAAAAATTTATGCTGCCCGCGATTTTGTGTTTCATGAAAGCAGAACACTTTTGCTTTTAGATGATAACATTATGAAAGAATTTAGTCTTTCTGATGCCGAACATAAACAGAAACCAAATTCTCATTTAAGTTTATTAAGCATGGTTTATGCCTGGTATAAAATGGGCGTAAATCCGTACGATAACTTGATTTGTCAAACACCACCTTTTAAATTGAGATTGGGTATTGCCGAATATCTCTTCAAAAATGAAGGAATGCTTGAGGAATCAATTCATACTGCTTTGTATGATAAATCCATCCGGGGCGATGATTTGGAGTTTCACACAGCAGTGCATGAATGGGCATCAATTATAGGTTACGGAGATCTGAAAGGTTACAAAGAACATTTTGAAGCCGCTAAGTCGTTTTTTGCTAACCGATTAAATGATGGCAGGGATTTAAGCGCCGAGATGATTAGAAGGTTAGGGAAGTAACGCGACCATGAAAGTGCTTTTGAATAAACCTGAATTAATTTTACAACTTCAAAATTTGTTAAAGGATATTGATTATTTATGTAGCGAATATGATGAAGGCAATACATTGATTACAAATGCTATAGCTGAAAAAATAGCATTGATCTTCTATTCAGAAGAGTCGAAATCAATAATAGCGCAACTAAAGTTAAGTCATTTTCAGCTTTTTTGTACTTCTGAGACTTATGATTTTAAAAGCCTTACTAATTTTATAGGTTTATTAACGCTTAAGCACCAGCCAGGCAAGGGGTGGGGATATTTTTCTAAATTAGATTATCCACTTTTAACAAAGGTAGCTCAAGAAAACTGGTGGAACAGTAAAAAAGTGATTGTCGATTCAAGCGGAACTGCCTATTCCAGAGCCAAAGTGGTTAAAGTATTGGCTGGAATATCTACGATCAATTTGGATACTTCGGGTTGGAAATTGAAGGATGCAGATGGTAATTTATCTACGATCAATCCGTTACCAGAAACGGTTAGGCAAATTGCTTATGAACTATTGGGAAGTTTTAAGGGTATCGATTTAGGTCAGGAGTCTAAACTACATTACAATAGAAAGTAATTACGCCTCTGGTTTGAAATGCCAATACTAAACGTTATCATGAATTTAATGATAAATTTTTAACTTTGTTATTATGACTACTTTAACTGTAAATATCAATAATAAAAAGACTGAAAAAGCCGTGAAAGCAGTTTTGGACGCCTTGGGTTTGAGTTACGCTGAAGATAAAAAAGGTAAAGTTACTCAGGAGCCATTGAATAAAGCTGAACAAGCGATGTACAATCGTCTTAAAAATTCATTTGAGCAAATCAAGTTGCATCAGGAAGGAAAGATTAAACTGAAGTCTATTGAAGAACTTTTGTCTGAATTAGAAGATGAAATTTGATGTTGTTCCAACCGAAGATTTTGGTAAAGAATTAAAACAGATTGCTAAAAAGCATCGTGGCATTCTTTCAGATGTAGCTAAATTATCAAATGAAATTAAAGAAAATCCGAACTTAGGTGTTCACCTTGGGCAAAATGTTTATAAAATTCGTTTAGCCATTTCTGGAACAAGTAAAGGAAAATCAGGAGGAGCGAGGGTAATTACCTATGTTTTAATCGACAACAAAACAGTATTTCTAGCTGAAATTTATTTAAAGAGCGAATACGATTCCGTTAATGCTGATAAGGTGATTCAAAAACTGAGGGAAGCAGGTGTAATTTAGAATCCTGTATTTCCTCAATCATGCTAAGTTAGCGTAATCAAAAATCTTTTTCCCCATATAATATATAGACTTTATTTTATTCGCTAAATCCTTCGTTTAGCCAAAATGTGTGCCTTATATTTGCCCGCATGTCGGTATTGCTTTTTACCATTATCGTTTTATTGGGTGCTTTTTTAGCAGGTTTATTAGGTTCGCTAACGGGTTTGGGGGGCGGTGTAATTATTATTCCGTTATTAACATTGGCACTTGGTGTCGATATTCATTATGCCATTGGTGCATCCATTGTTTCTGTAATTGCCACGTCGTCTGGCTCAGCAGCAGCTTATGTTAAAGAAGGCATCACCAACATTCGAATTGGTATGTTTCTGGAAATCGCTACAACGGTTGGTGCCATCTGTGGTGCAATTGTAGCAGTATATCTTAATGCAAACTACATTGCGATCATCTTTGGTTGTATCCTGATTTTTTCTGCAATCATGACTTTGAAGAAAAAAGTTGACCATACCACTCTGGATGATACTGATAAATGGGCGAAATTCTTCAAATTAAACAGTAGCTATCCTGATAAAGGTGTGGATCATCCTTATGCAGTAAAAAATGTTCCGGGGGGCTTTGTAATGATGCTTTTTGCAGGAACACTTTCTGGTTTGTTGGGAATTGGAAGCGGAGCGTTGAAAGTTATCGCAATGGATAATATCATGCGTTTGCCCTTTAAAGTATCTACAACTACCAGCAACTTTATGATGGGCGTTACGGCAGCAGCAAGTGCGGTGGTTTATCTGCACCGCGGGCAAATTGACCCGGGAATTGCCATGCCTGTTTGCATTGGTGTTTTAACAGGAGCCTCGGTTGGGGCAAAGGTTTTATTGCGCACCAAAACCGATAAGTTAAAAATTGTATTTGCCGTGGTGGTTACGTTTTTGGCATTGCAAATGATTTATAAAGGAATAAGCGGATTGTAATGGGCACAGCAAAAAAAGAAAATATTAACGATAAGGATATTCAGGTTGTACTGGGTACACTTTTACGTACGGGTGTAATTATTTCAATGAGTATTGTTTTAATCGGCGGTATAGTTTTCCTTATTCACAATAAAGGCGTTATTACTGATTATAAAGTTTTCAAACCCGAGCTTTCCAAGTTCTCATCTATTGCGGCAATTTTTAGAGGGCTGTCTACCTTTCACGGCGATGCCATTGTTCAGTTCGGCATCCTGATGCTGATATTTACCCCAATTGCCAGGATTGTATTCGCAATTTTTAGCTTTTTCCTGGAGCGAGATTACCTTTATGTATTGATTGGTTTTATCATCTTAGCGATCATAACCATCAGTTTAAATGGAGGATTGGCACATTAATCCAGTAATTAATCTTAAACTCCATCATATCAGCAATTTATTTGAAAAAATATTTTGCTAACTATTTGAAAATTAATAATTCTTATCTATCTTTGCCGTCCCTTTCGGGGGATTGTACAACCACCTTGAACGAAGCCCTACTGCTTCGATGGGTGTTAAAAAGAAAAGATAAAATGTCAGGAATTATTGGAAAAAAAGTAGGAATGACCAGTATCTTTGATGCCGAAGGAAGAAACATTCCTTGTACGGTAATCGAGGCTGGGCCTTGTGTAGTTACACAAGTAAAGACCGAAGAAGTAGATGGTTATTCATCAATCCAGTTGGGTTACGATGAGAAAAAAGAGAAAAACACAACTCAACCATTGAAAGGCCATTTCGCGAAAGCAAACACAACTCCGAAACGCAAACTTGTTGAATTCGATTCGTTTACTACTTCACTTAGCTTAGGTGATGTTGTAACCGTTGATGCATTCGCAGAAGGCGATTTTGTTGATGTTGTAGGTACCTCAAAAGGTAAAGGTTTTCAAGGTGTTGTAAAACGCCACGGATTTGCCGGTGTTGGTATGCAGACTCACGGTCAGCATAACCGTTTACGTGCCCCAGGTTCATTGGGAGCATCATCATTCCCTTCACGTGTATTCAAAGGAATGCGCATGGCAGGAAGAACAGGTGGAGACAGGGTAAAAATTCAGAACTTACAAGTTTTGAAAGTTTATGCTGAGCAAAACTTATTAGTAGTTAGTGGTTCCATTCCAGGAGCTAAAGGTTCTTACGTAATCTTAGACAAGTAATCAGATGGAAGTTAAAGTATTAAACATTTCAGGTAAAGAAACAGGTGCCAAGGTGCAACTTCCTGAATCGGTATTTGGTATCGAGCCTAACGACCACGCGATTTATTTAGATGTTAAACAGTATTTGGCTAACCAACGTCAAGGTACTCACAAATCTAAACAACGTAATGAGATTGCTGGTTCAACTCGTAAACTATACAAACAAAAAGGTACAGGTGGTGCCCGTGCTGGTAGCATTAAATCTCCGTTATTTAACGGTGGTGGTCGTGTTTTCGGTCCTCAACCACGTGATTATAGCTTTAAATTGAACAAGAAATTAAAATCATTAGCACGTAAATCTGCTTTAGCTTATAAAGCGAAAGATAACAGCGTGGTAGTTTTAGAAGATTTCAACTTCGATACAGCTAAAACTAAAAACTATACAAGTTTATTGGCTGCGTTAAACGTAGGTACTCAAAAAACTTTATTGGTTTTACCTGCACAAAATAATAATATCTATTTATCAAGCAGAAACGTTCAGAAAACTAAAGTAATCTCAGCAGCAGATTTAAATACTTATGATGTATTAAACGCTGGTGTGCTTGTGTTAACTGCAGATTCTGTTAAAACTTTGGAGGAGGCATTTGCCAAGTAATATGGAAATTTTAAAAAAACCAATATTAACCGAAAAAGCTTCAGCTTTAACTGAGAAATCTAACCGTTTCACATTCGCTGTTAGCCACAAGGCTAACAAAATCCAAATCAAAGCTGCTATTGAGAAATTGTACGGTGTAACCATCGTTGCAGTTAACACAATGGTTGTTGATGGAAAAGCGAAGTCTCGTTACACTAAAGCAGGTTTTGTTTCTGGCCGTAGCCCGAAATTCAAAAAAGCAATCGTAACGTTAAAAGACGGCGAAACAATAGATTATTACGCAACTCTTTAATTTAATAATTAATTATAACTATGGGCTTAAGAAAATTTAAACCAGTTACTCCAGGTACCCGCTTCAGAGTTGGTGCTAGTTTTACGGAGATTACAGCAACCAAGCCCGAAAAATCATTGGTTGTATCATCAAAAAAGTCTGGTGGACGTAACAACACAGGTAAAATGACTATGCGCTACATGGGTGGTGGTCATAAAAAATCATATCGTTTAATCGATTTCAAACGCGATAAATTCGATATTCCTGCTACAGTTGCAACTGTAGAATACGATCCAAACCGTACTGCCCGCATCGCATTATTACATTATGCAGATGGCGAGAAGCGTTATATCATTGCTCCGGAAGGTTTGCAAGTAGGTTCGGTAATCTTATCGGGCGATACTGCAGCACCAGAAGTAGGTAACACTTTAAAATTATCGAACATTCCATTAGGTTCTATCATCCACAACGTGGAGATTCACCCTGGAAAAGGAGCACAATTGGCTCGTAGTGCAGGTGCTTACGCACAATTAGCTGCCCGCGATGGTAAATATGCTACTTTAAAAATGCCTTCAGGCGAAACCCGTTTAATCTTGACTACTTGTCTTGCTACCATCGGTGCAGTATCTAACTCAGATCACGCAAACGAAGTATTAGGTAAAGCTGGTCGTAAACGTTGGTTGGGCCGTCGTCCGAGAACTAGACCGGTAGCGATGAACCCAGTAGATCACCCAATGGGTGGTGGTGAAGGTAGATCATCAGGTGGTCACCCACGTTCAAGAAATGGTGTTTTAGCTAAAGGCTTTAAAACCAGAGAACTTAAAAAATATTCTAATCGTTACATCATAGAGAGAAGGAAGAAATAATGGCTCGTTCGATAAAAAAAGGACCTTATATTGACCATAACGTAGAGAAAAAAGTAAACTCTATGAATGATTCAGGCAAAAAGTCTGTAATCAAAACTTGGTCTCGCAGATCAATGATATCACCAGATTTCGTGAATCATACATTTGCTGTACACAACGGAAATAAATTTATCCCTGTGTACGTTACAGAAAACATGGTTGGTCACAAGTTGGGAGAATTTGCTCCAACCAGAACATTCAGAGGACACGCTGAAAAGAAAAAATAATTAGACAATGGAAGCAATAGCAAAATTAAACAATTGTCCAACCTCACCGCGTAAGATGCGTTTGGTTGTAGATCTTATCAGAGGTGAACGTGTAGAAAAAGCATTAAGTGTTTTAAAGTTTACCAATAAAGAAGCAGCAATAAGAGTTGAGAAATTATTATTATCTGCAATCAACAACTGGGAAGCTAAAAATGGCAAAACTTCTGATGGAAGCGAGTTATTTGTTAAAACAATTATGGTAGATGGTGGCCGTCAACTTAAACGTTTACGTCCGGCACCTCAAGGTCGTGGATATAGAATTCGCAAGCGTTCAAACCACGTTACACTGATTGTAGATAGTAAAAGTACAGAAACAACTCAAAACTAATTTTAGGAAATGGGACAAAAAGCAAATCCAATAGGTAACAGGTTAGGTATCATCAAAGGATGGGATTCTAACTGGTTCGGTGGCAACAACTACTCCGATAAATTAGTTGAAGATGAGAAAATAAGAAAATACCTTTCTGCTCGTATCGCTAAAGGTGGTGTTGCTAAAGTTGTTATCGAGCGTACGTTAAAACGTATCACGGTAACCATCCACACAGCTCGCCCAGGTATCGTAATCGGTAAAGCAGGTGCTGAGGTTGATAAAATTAAAGAAGAGTTAAAGAAATTAACTAAAAAGGAAATTCAAATTAACATCTTCGAAATTAAACGCCCAGAACTTGATGCACAATTAGTTGCAGAAGGTGTTGCAAAACAATTAGAAGCAAGGATCTCATTCCGTAGAGCAATGAAATCTTCTATCGCATCAACAATGCGTATGGGTGCTGAAGGTATCAAAATCATGACTTCTGGTCGTTTAGGTGGTGCTGAGATGGCACGTACTGAGCAGTACAAAGAAGGAAGAGTGCCTTTGCATACATTCCGTGCTGATATTGATTATGCTTTAGCTGAAGCTTTAACCACTTATGGTAAAATCGGCGTTAAAGTATGGATCTGTAAAGGTGAGGTTTATGGAAAACGTGATTTGTCTCCAAACATTGGTTCAACAAACAACGGTCCAAAAGGCGCATCAGATAAACCAGCATTCGGTGGAAGAGATAACCGTGGCGGAAACGATAGACGTGGTGGTAACGACAGACGTGGTGGAAACCAAGGTGGTGGTCGTGGCCCAGGTCAAGGTGGCCCAGGTGCAAATAGAGGTGGTGGCGCAGGCGCTAACAGAGGTCCTCGTAAATAATTGATTTATTAACATCGTTTAACGATTAGAACAAAATAAAATGTTACAGCCAAAAAGAACGAAGTTCAGGAAGATGCAAAAAGGCAGAATGAAGGGTTTAGCTTCTCGTGGAGCTGAATTAGCATTCGGATCTTTCGGTATCAAATCTTTAGAAGCAACTTGGATTACAAGTCGCCAGATAGAGGCTGCCCGTATCGCCGTAACACGTTTCATGAAACGTGAAGGTCAAGTATGGATCAGAATTTTCCCGGACAAACCAGTAACTAAAAAACCTGCTGAGGTACGTATGGGTAAAGGTAAAGGTGCTCCTGAATATTGGGTAGCAGTTGTAAGACCTGGACGCGTAATTTTCGAAGCTGAAGGTGTGCCTTTAGAAGTAGCTAAAGAAGCATTGCGTTTAGCAGCTCAGAAATTACCAATCCAAACCAAGTTCGTAGTACGTAGAGATTACGTAGAAGCATAGTAAAGTGTTGAGGTGAATGTTGTAAATACTTGTTTATTATAACCGCTACACTCAACGTAAAAGAAAAAGAAAAATGAAAAATTCAGAAATCACAGGGCTTTCAAAAGAAGAATTAGTAGCTAAGATTGCGGAAGAAAAAGAGAACTTATCAAAATTAAAGTTCGCACACACTATTTCAGCTATCGAAAATCCTTCGCGTATTGCAAAAGTAAGGAAAGACATAGCCCGTTTAAACACTGCGTTGACTCAAGTAAAAAACACTGAGTCAGCTACTGAAACTAAATAATTTGAGAGTCGACATGGAAAGACAATTAAGAAAAACAAGAACGGGGTTAGTGGTAAGCAACAAGATGGATAAATCTGTTGTAGTGAGCGTGGAACGTAAAGTGAAACACCCGATTTATGGTAAGTTCGTTAAGAAAACTACCAAATTTATGGCTCACGACGAGAAAAACGAATGCGGTATCGGTGATACCGTATTAATTATGGAAACTCGTCCATTGAGTAAAAACAAGAACTGGAGATTGGTACAAATTTTAGAAAGAGCTAAATAAGATGGTACAACAGGAATCGAGATTAAACGTTGCTGATAACAGCGGCGCAAAAGAAGTATTGGTAATTCGCGTGCTAGGTGGAACCGGCAAACGTTATGCTTCAATTGGTGATAAGGTAGTTGTTACCGTAAAAAGCGCATTACCGTCAGGTAATATTAAAAAAGGTACAGTTTCTAAAGCAGTTGTTGTAAGAACTAAAAAAGAAATCCGTCGTAAAGATGGTTCTTATATCCGTTTTGACGATAATGCTGCTGTATTATTGAACGCACAGGATGAGCCAAGAGGTACACGTATCTTTGGCCCGGTTGCGAGAGAACTACGTGAAAAACAATTCATGAAAATTGTATCATTAGCACCGGAGGTATTATAAAATGGGAAACAAAGTAAATACACCATCAAAACTTAAAATCCGCACAGGAGATTTAGTTAAAGTAATTGCTGGCGATTCAAAAGGTCAACAAGGAAAAGTACTTTCAGTACAAATAGATAAAAACAGAGCCATTGTAGAAGGCGTTAACTTAGTGTCTAAACACACTAAACCAAATGCTGCAAATCCGAACGGTGGTATTATTAAAAAAGAAGCTGCTCTTCACATTTCTAACTTGATGTTGGTTGATCCAAAATCTGGTAAAACTACCCGCGTTGGTCGTAAACTAAACGCTGATGGTAAAATCGTTAGAGTTGCTAAAATTTCAGGGGAGGAAATTAAATAATGGCTACACCTAGATTAAAAAGCAAATACAAAGAAGAAGTTGTAAATGCATTAAAAGAGAAATTTCAGTACAAAACTGTAATGCAGGTTCCTAAATTGGAAAAAATCTGTATCAATCAGGGTGTGGGTCGTTTTTCTGTTACTGATAAAAAGATTATGGATACCACTATCGTTGAGTTGACTACCATTACTGGTCAGCAAGCGGTTCCGGCTAACTCTAAGAAAGATATCTCTAACTTTAAATTACGTAAAGGTATGCCAGTAGGTGTACGCGTAACATTACGTGATAACAATATGTACGAGTTCTTAGATCGTTTGATCTCTGTAGCTTTGCCTCGTATTCGTGATTTCAAAGGTATTAACGATAAAGGTTTTGATGGTAAAGGAAATTACACTTTAGGTGTAACGGAACAAATCATCTTCCCAGAGATTAATATAGATAAAATCAATAAAATTTTAGGGATGGATATAACTTTCGTAACTTCGGCAAAATCTGACGTTGAGGCGCTTGAGTTATTGAAACAATTCGGATTACCATTTAAAAATCAAAAAACAGCAGAATAATGGCAAAAGAAGGTGTAAAAGCACGCGAAGTTAAGCGCCAAAAATTGGTGGCTAGATACGCTGAAAAACGTGCAGCATTAAAAGCTGCAGGAGATTTCGAGGGTTTAGATAAATTACCTAAAAACTCATCTCCGGTACGTTTACACAACCGTTGTAAATTAACTGGTCGTCCTCGTGGATATATGCGTACCTTTGGTATTTCAAGGGTAACATTCCGCCAGATGGCACTAGACGGTAAAATACCAGGTGTTAAAAAAGCATCTTGGTAATATAGCTTAGAGCTGAAAGCTTAAAGTCTAAAGCGAATAAACCCGCTTTAGGCTTTAGTCTTTTTGCTTTTCGCTTAAAAAAAGAATTTTAACCGATAGCAGGTCCCACAGCTGGGTAGCAGAAGGAAACCACTATCAAAAACAATAAATAATGAATACAGATCCAATAGCAGATTATTTAACAAGAGTAAGGAATGCCATTAAGGCCAACCACCGTGTTGTAGAAATTCCTGCATCAAACCTTAAAAAAGAAATTACTAAAGTTCTTTTCGACAAAGGTTACATCGCGAACTATAAGTTTGAAGATACTACAGTTCAAGGCACTATCAAAATCGCTTTGAAATATAATCCAATTACTAAAGTTCCTGCTATTCGTACATTAGTGCGAGTAAGTAAACCAGGTTTGAGAAACTACGCTGGTGTTGAAAATATGCCAAGAGTATTAAACGGTTTAGGTATCGCAATCTTATCTACTTCTAAAGGTGTAATGACTGATAAAGAAGCAGCCAAATTAAACATTGGTGGTGAGGTATTGTGTCACGTTTATTAATATTAGGAGAACAGCACAATGTCAAGAATAGGAAAAGCCCCAATTACAATCCCTGCAGGTGTTACGATCACGGTATCAAATGATAACGTTGTTACCGTAAAAGGCCCTAAAGGTGAATTAACACAAGCAGTAGATTCAGATATCACTGTAAGTCAAGAAGATGGAATTTTAACAGTTCAACGTCCATCAGAACAAAAGAAACACAAAGCATTACACGGTTTATATCGCTCATTGCTTAACAACATGGTTGTTGGTGTTACAGAAGGTTATAAATTAACTCAAGAATTAGTAGGTGTTGGTTACCGTGCTACAAATCAAGGTAATACATTAGATCTAGTTTTAGGTTATTCTCACCACTATGTATTCCAATTACCAGAAGAGATTAAAGTAACTACATCTTCAGAAAAAGGTCAGACTCCTAAAATCATTTTAGAAAGTATTGACAAACAATTGATCGGTCAGGTAGCAGCGAAAATCCGTTCGTTACGTGCACCAGAGCCATACAAAGGTAAAGGTATCAAGTTTGTAGGTGAAGTGTTAAGAAGAAAAGCAGGTAAATCAGCATCTAAAAAATAGTAATCATGGCAGGTAAAAAATTATCAAGAAGAGATCGTATTAAAAAAGGGATCAGAAAAAGACTTACCGGTTCGGAAGAGCGTCCAAGGTTATCTGTATATAGAAGCAATAAAGGGATTTATGCGCAGGTAATTAACGATGTAACTGGTACAACAATAGCTTCAGCATCATCTTTATCAAAAGATTTTTCTGGAACAGGTAATAAAAGCGATCAATCAATTGCAGTAGGCAAATTAGTAGCTGAAAAAGCAATTGCAGCTGGTGTTAAAGAAGTTGTTTTCGATAGAAATGGCTATTTATACCACGGTCGTGTAAAATCGTTAGCAGAAGGTGCTCGCGAAGCTGGTTTAGTATTTTAATCTGAAGAAAAAGTAAGATGTCAACTATCAATATAAAAAGAGTTAAAACCACCGATATCGAATTAAAGGATCGTTTGGTTAGTATACAACGTGTTGCCAAAGTAACCAAAGGTGGTCGTACTTTCAGCTTCTCAGCAATTGTTGTTGTTGGAGATGAAAACGGTGTTGTTGGTTTCGGTTTAGGTAAAGCGAAAGAGGTAACTGAAGCAATCGCTAAGGGTGTGGATGATGCTAAAAAGAATTTGGTAAAAGTTCCAATTTTAAACGGTACTGTTCCTCACGAGCAAATCGGTAAATTTTCAGGTGGTTTTGTTTTAATTAAACCAGCTGCAGTAGGTACTGGAGTAATTGCTGGTGGTGCGATGCGTGCTGTATTAGAGAGTGCTGGCGTTCATAACGTATTGGCAAAATCTAAAGGTTCATCAAACCCACACAACGTGGTAAAAGCAACTGTTGATGCATTAACTAAAATGCGTGATGCTTATACAGTAGCTCAAACTCGTGGTATCGATTTAAACAAAGTATTTAACGGATAATATCATGGCTAAGATCAAAATAACACAAGTAAAAAGCGTTATCGACAGAAGCGAGCGCCAAAAAAGAACCGTTCAAGCTTTAGGTTTATCTAAAATGAATCAAAGTGTTGAGGTAGAAGCTACACCGCAAATTATCGGTATGGTTCGCAAAGTGAATCACTTAGTAGCTATCGAAGCAATATAATAAAATTATCAAATGAATGAGTTTTGAGTGAGTGAATGTGCATATTGCAAAACATTCAATCATTCAAAATTCAACCATTATTTATTTACCGTTGTACCTGTTTAGTGAAAGCGAAGGGCAACACAAATTCAAAAAAATGAATTTAAGTAATTTAAAACCTGCAGTAGGTTCTACAAAAAACAACAAAAGAATAGGTCGTGGTACAGGTTCTGGTCGTGGCGGTACTTCAACTCGTGGTCACAAAGGTGCGGGTTCTCGTTCAGGTCACTCCACTAAAATCGGTTTTGAAGGTGGTCAAATGCCTTTACAACGTCGTGTGCCTAAAGTTGGTTTCAAACCAATTAACCGTACAGAATATGTTGGCGTAAACTTAGATGTATTACAAACTTTAGCTGAGAAACACAGCCTAACAACTATCGATTTCGCTGCTTTACAAGCACATGGTTTAGCTTCAAAAAACGACTTAGTTAAAATTTTAGGTCGTGGTGAAGTTAAAATAAAATTAGAAGTTACTGCACATGCATTCTCTGCAACTGCGCAAAAAGCTATCGAAGCTGCAGGCGGTTCAATTGTAAAATTGTAATTATTAAATGAAGAAGCTATTTACTACTTTAAGTAATATCTGGAAAATTCAAGAATTAAAAGAGCGTATATTGTTTACGCTCTTAATTCTTTTGGTATACCGTTTCGTATCTCACGTGGTTTTACCAGGTGTAGATCCAACTGCTTTAGGCACTAACGAAAAATCAGGACTTTTAGGCATATTAGATATGTTTGCCGGAGGCTCTTTCTCTCGTGTGTCTATTTTAGCATTAGGGGTAATGCCTTATATCTCTGCATCAATTGTGGTGCAACTATTGGGTATTGCTGTTCCTTCTTTTCAAAAAATGCAAAAAGAGGGCGAAAGTGGTAGAAAGAAAATGAACCAGATCACTCGTTATCTAACGGTAGCGATTACAATCGTTCAATCTGTAGGTTACGTTAAAACGCAAGTTCCGGCAGAAGCTATTTTATTACCGAATACTTTATTTTTAGTGTTATCTACGTTTGTATTAACAGCAGGTACATTATTTGTAATGTGGTTAGGTGAAAAAATTACTGATAAAGGTATTGGTAACGGTACATCACTAATCATTATGGTTGGTATTATTGCCCGTTTGCCAATTGCAATTTCTCAAGAGTTTAGTGCACGTGTGGGTTCTGCCAGTGAAGGTGGAGGTCCGGTTGCTTTGGTTTTAGAGATTGTTGCACTTTTTGCTGTAGTAATGTTTACCATTTTAATTGTTCAAGGTGTACGTAAAGTGCCTGTACAATACGCTAAAAAAATTGTTGGTAACCGCCAGTTTGGTGGTGTTCGTCAGTACATTCCGTTAAAGGTTAATGCTGCTGGTGTAATGCCAATCATCTTTGCTCAGGCATTGATGTTTATTCCTGGTGCTTTAACGCAATTTGTTCCTTCATTACAAGGTTCATGGTTAATTCAGTTCAGCAATACAACTTCATTGGCTTATAGCTTAACATTTGCGTTTTTAATTATCGCCTTTACTTTCTTCTACACTGCTATTACAGTGAATCCAACTCAAATGAGTGATGATATGAAGAAAAATGGTGGTTTTATTCCAGGTGTTAAACCAGGTTTTGCTACATCAACTTTTATTGATGATGTGATTTCTAAAATCACTTTTCCAGGTGCGGTATTTTTAGCGATCATTGCTATTTTACCTTCTATTGCTGTTAAGTTTGGTATTAAACAAGAATTTGCTCATTTCTTTGGTGGTACTTCGTTGCTTATCTTGGTGGGTGTGGTGTTAGATACTTTACAGCAAATTGAAAGTTATTTATTAATGCGTCATTACGATGGATTAATGAAAACAGGTAGAGTTACGGGTAGAACGGGAGTTCCTGCCGCAAGTAGCAACGCGGCGTTGTAATAAAAAACTATTAGATTTTGAATGATAGAATGAGTGAAAGCTTGGTAAAGTGTTTTACTCATTCATAATTCACTCATTCAAAACGATAAATGAATGTCTAAAATTTATTACAAATCTCTTGAAGAGATTGAGTTAATAAGAGAAAGTTCCATGCTTGTTTCTAAAACTTTAGCTGAAGTAGCCAAGGTTATTAAAGCAGGCATGAATACTTTAGCCCTAGACAAGCTAGCTTATGAGTTTATTAATGACAATGGAGCGATTCCTGCATTTTTAAACTACAACGGTTTTCCAAATTCTTTATGCATTTCGCCTAATGAGCAAGTTGTTCATGGTTTTCCGAGCGATTACATTATACAAGAAGGCGATTTAATTTCAGTAGACTGTGGCGTAATTAAAAACAATTATTTTGGCGATTCGGCTTATACTTTCTCTATTGGAGAGGTTGATGCTGAGAAGCAGAAGCTGGTTGAGGTTACTAAACAGTGTTTGGAGTTAGGCATTGAGAAAGCTGTAGTTGGTATGCGTACTGGAGATATTGGCTTTGCCGTTCAACAATATGCAGAGGCAAATGGATTTGGTGTAGTAAGAGAATTAGTAGGACATGGTGTTGGCGTGAAACTTCACGAAAAACCAGAAGTTCCGAATTATGGAAAGCGTGGAGCAGGACCGAAACTTGAAGAGGGTATGGTGATTGCAATAGAACCCATGATTAATGCCGGCGTTGCAGGTGTAAAATTTCATAAAGACGGATGGACGGTGACCAGTAAAGACAACAAGCCATCAGCTCATTTTGAACACACAGTAGCAATTAGAAAGGGAAAAGCAGATGTTCTATCTACGTTTTCGATGATAGAAAAAGTTTTACAACAAAAAAAATAAATAATTAAAATTTTTTATTTAATTTTGCAACCCTGTTTAGAAGCAGCTAATTAAGTAACAATCAATAAAATATGGCTAAACAAGCCTCAATTGAACAAGACGGAGTAATAAGAGAAGCATTATCGAATGCGATGTTCCGAGTAGAACTTGAGAACGGACATGAGATTATTGCTCACATTTCAGGAAAGATGCGGATGCACTACATCAAAATTCTACCTGGTGACAAAGTAAAACTAGAGATGTCTCCTTATGATTTAACAAAGGGACGCATCACTTATAGATACAAATAAAATGAAAGTTAGATCATCAATTAAAAAACGTAGCGCTGATTGCAAGATTATTCGCCGTAAAGGTAAACTTTACGTTATCAACAAGAAAAATCCGAAATACAAGCAACGTCAAGGGTAATTAGAAAATATTGTAATGTACCGTACAACGGTGGCCCGCCGTTCGGAATTACTTAAAAAGATAAATAAATATGGCAAGGATTTCAGGTATTGATTTACCAAGAAACAAAAGAGGAGAGATTGGTTTAACTTATATCTATGGTATTGGTAGAACTACTGCACAACGTATTTTAACTACTGCAGGTATCGATCTTAACAAAAAAGTACAAGACTGGTCTGATGATGAGTTATCAGCTATCCGTACAATGATCAACGATGAGATTAAAGTAGAAGGTGCTTTAAGATCAGAGGTTCAGTTAAACATCAAACGTTTAATGGATATTGGTTGTTACCGTGGTTTACGTCACAGAAAAGGTTTACCTTCTCGTGGTCAGCGTACTAAAAACAACTCACGTACTCGTAAGGGTAAGAGAAAAACAGTTGCTAACAAGAAAAAAGCTACTAAGTAATAGATAGATGTGAGATGTGAGATTTAAGATGTGAGCACCACATCTTTAAAATCCGCTCTAAATCTGGAATAAAAGAGAAAAAAATTAGGATACTGGGTATCGGGGTAGAGAAAGTCTCATATCTCAAGTCTCATATCTAAAATTTAAAAGATAAAATGGCTAAGAGTAAAAAAGTAACAAAAAAACGTATCGTTGTAATTGAGCCTGTTGGTCAGGCACATATCAATGCTACTTTCAACAACATCATCGTTACGTTAACCAACAACAACGGACAGACTATTTCGTGGTCTTCTGCCGGTAAAATGGGCTTTAAAGGTTCTAAAAAGAACACTCCATATGCAGCTGGTCAAGCAGCTTCAGATTGCGGTAAAGTTGCATTTGATTTAGGTTTACGTAAAGTTGAAGTGTTTGTAAAAGGTCCGGGTTCAGGTCGTGAATCTGCAATCAGAACTTTACAAGTAGCAGGTATTGAAGTAACATCTATTAAAGATATTACTCCACTTCCTCACAACGGATGTCGTCCTCCTAAAAAGAGAAGAGTTTAATTAATTTTAAAGCTAAGAATCTTCAGTTACAGGCTGAATGATACTTTAAAAACAGAAAAAAATGGCAAGATATACAGGCCCAAAATCAAAAATCGCCCGTAAATTCAGAGAACCAATCTTCGGTCCTGATAAGGTGTTAGACAGAAAAAATTATCCTCCTGGCCAACATGGCGTTTCAAAAAGAAGAGGAAAACAATCTGAGTATGCTATCCAGTTAATGGAGAAACAAAAAGTAAAATATACTTATGGTGTATTAGAAAAGCAGTTCAGTAACTTGTTTAAAAAAGCATCTTCACGTGCAGGTATCACAGGTGATAACTTACTTCAATTATTAGAAGCACGTTTAGATAACACAGTTTACCGTTTAGGTATTGCAACAACCCGTTCTGGTGCACGCCAGTTAGTTAGCCATAAACACGTAACCGTGAATGGTGAAGTTGTAAATATCCCTTCATATCAGTTAAAGGCTGGTGATGTAGTTGCGGTTCGTGAAAAGTCGAAATCTTTAGAATCAATTAGTAACTCAGTTGCAGGCAGAACCATTAACAAGTTCGCATGGTTAGAGTGGAATGCTAGTGAATTAACTGGTAAATTCTTAACTTACCCACAACGTGATGAGATTCCTGAAAACATTAAGGAAAACTTAATCATCGAGTTATACTCAAAGTAATAAATAAGATAGTTAATTACCTCGAAAGGGTAATTAACTTTTTTCTTGTTACTATATATTCAATAACGAATTTAAAAAAATATAAATGGCAATTTTAGCATTTCAGAAACCTGACAAAGTGATCATGCAGAAATCTACAGATTTCGATGGCACATTTGAATTTCGTCCTTTAGAGCCCGGTTTCGGTGTAACAATTGGTAATGCCTTAAGAAGAATTTTACTTTCTTCGTTAGAAGGTTATGCTATTACTACTATTCGTTTTTCAGGCGTTTCGCATGAGTTTTCTACCATGAAAGGTGTTGTAGAAGATTTAACTGATATCATCTTAAACTTAAAACAAGTTCGTTTTAAGAAAACAGGTGATTCTGGTGATGCTGAAAAAGTTTTCATCATTGTTAATGGTCAAGATCAATTCAAGGCTGGTGATATCACTAAATTCTCTAACAACTTTACAGTATTAAACCCTGAGCATGTAATTTGCAACATGGATAAATCTGTTACTTTAGAAGTGGAATTAACCATCAATAAAGGACGTGGTTATGTACCTGCTGAAGAAAATAAAGTTGCTGATGCTGTTGTAGGTGTTATCGCGATCGATTCGATCTACACACCAATGAAAAACGTAAAATACACAATCGAAAACTTCCGTGTTGAACAAAAAACGGATTATGAGAAATTGGTATTAGATATTTCAACTGACGGTTCAATCCATCCAGAAGAAGCATTAAAAGAGGCGGCTAAGATTCTTATCCAACACTTTATGTTATTCTCTGATGAGAACCTGGTATTAGAATCTCAGGCAAAAGAAGAAACTAAAGAAGTTGACGAGGAAATTTTACACATGCGCAAAATCCTTAAAACTGAATTAGTCGATATGGATCTTTCAGTTAGGGCATTAAACTGCTTAAAAGCTGCTGATATCCGTACTTTGGCTGATTTAGTTTCTTACGATGTTGCTGACATGTTAAAATTCAGAAACTTCGGTAAAAAATCTTTAACAGAGATTCAAGAACTTGTAAAATCAAAAGGTTTATCATTTGGTATGAACCTGTCTAAATTTAAATTAGACGAAGAATAAATAGAAGTTATAGGTTATAGGTGTTACGTAGTACGTAGAACTTAAAACTTATCACTTTTAAAATAATTAGATTTTCACTGTGTATAATTCCCTCTGAGACAGAGACGGTATACACTTAATTAAAAAACAATGAGACACGGTAAAAAAGTTAATCACTTAGGCAGAACCGACAGCCACAGAAAAGCGATGTTAGCTAACATGGCTACTTCACTTATTAAGCACAAAAGAATCTCTACAACTTTAGCTAAAGCTAAAGCTTTACGTACCTATGTTGAGCCACTTATCACTAAATCAAAGAATGATACTACTCACTCACGTCGTACAGTTTTCTCTTACTTACAAGATAAAGAGGTAGTAACTATTTTGTTCCGCGAAGTTGCTGAGAAAGTTGCTAATCGTCCAGGTGGTTACACTCGTATCATTAAATTAAATAACCGTGCCGGTGATAACGCTGAAATGGCTTTAATTGAATTGGTAGATTATAACGAAGTTTACGGTAAAGATGTAGAAGCTAAAGAAGGGAAGAAAACAACTCGTCGTGGTAGAAGTAAAGCTGCTGCTCCTAAAGCTGCTGAAGCGAAAGCTGAAACTGCTGAAGAAGCTGCTCCAGAAACGACTACTGAAGAAGCTCCAGCTACTGAAGCACCAAAAGGAGAATAATTTATTCCACTTTAAAATTTTAAAAGTCCTGTTCGAAAGAGCAGGACTTTTTTTGTTTATATTGGTTTTTTATTGAACCATCCAACATGAAAAAATCATTTGCGATTATTATCCTATTTTTTTATTTTTTTTCTTGTGCAGCGCAACAGAAAGTTATCTCCATTGCTGATCACTTCATTTCTATCCCTGGAAGAAAATTAGAAATTAATACTGACGGATTTCCAAAACAGATTCAATCTGATTATCATCTACAAAATGCTGATGGTAAGGCAATAAATTTGCTCTATGAGCCCATCCATTTTCACTATTATAGCACACCTAAAGCTCAAATCAAATTAAATGTTTCTGATTTTAAAATTATTTCAGTATCAGATAATCACATCATTTGGAATGCAATAAGTGCTTCAACTGATTTAGAACAAAAAATTACAGGTCAGATGTTGGATAACGGACTCGTTAAGTATAAAATTAGCGTTAAGGCCTTAAAAGATGTTTTGCTTCACAGTATCAATTTTCACATTCCTTTTGAAAAATCAGCATCGAAATACCTTGCTGGTTTAAATGAAAAAGCTGGTTTACGAGCAGATACAGTAAAGTGGACTTGGGGTAATGGCAACAAAAAGCTGCCGGAGGTTTGGATTGGAACCGAACAGCTAGGACTTTATTTGAGCTTGAGTGCACAAAACATGTTCGGTACTGCTGGCATTATGAACGGCTGGGTAAATGATGGCAATGGAAAATTACAAATCAATATTAAAGGTAGTTCTATGCTAGCTGAATTTACCACTGGAAATATTAACTTAAAACAAGGAGATGAATTGGTTTTCGACTTTAATTTGGTCATCTCTGAAGCAGCAGATGCAAATAAAGGGGTTAATCCGGCTAAAGAACTTAAAGCCAGCAATAAGCTTGTGGCCAAAGCAAAGTAGCATGTTCGAAGAACGAATTTTAAATTTCATTCTTCGAACGATAAGTTATCAAACTTTTACATTTTCCATTCCATATTGTTTCAATACATCGTCTGGAACGCCTGTCCACTGATTTGGCGCATTACCGGCATAGCCAATATCTTTTACACCGATTTCGGTTGTGTAAAAGCCAGAAGCGGTTAAATTTCGCATTCTATTAAAGAAGGTTACACCCGCCTGAACTTCAGGCTTCGCTTTTTTAGGATAGGCGATTTCATCGATGATCGAAATCTGTTGATCTGAAGAGGCATCGATAAAAGACTTACTAAACTTGTTGAAGCAATAAACATCTAGCCATTTTAAACCACCTCTCATAGGTACCTTGTGTTCTGGAATATCTTTTACAATAAATTCGATAAACTCTGGCACTTTAGCATCTGATGCACTTCCAGAGACATCGTCTTTCGGGATGATAATATCTGCCAAAACCGTGATGGTAGCCATCTCGTGCTTAGTAAAATAGGTTTCTGCTTTTAATTTTTTATCACGGTCAATTTCCCACTGTTCTCGTCCGGCTTCTTTACTAGTTTCATCTGGAGTTGTGGCAACTTCTGTTTTGGTATCGGGTTGTTTGCAAGCCTCTAACAATACAGCGGTACTCACTGCAGTTAAGCCAATTGCTTTTAGGGAATCACGTCTGTTCATATTGCAATTCTTTAAATGTTTTGTTTCTTCTTTTGAGCTAAAATATATTCCGCGGTGCGCATAGAGAGTGCAAGAATTGTCCAGGTAGCATTTTTATCGCCCTGTTGTACAAACGGGCCAGCATCAACTACAAACAAATTTTTACAATCATGCGCCTGACAATATTTGTTCAAAGCGGATTTTTTAGGATCATCACCCATACGTATGGTTCCCACTTCATGGATAATTTTGCCGGGAGGAAGTAAGCCATAATTGGTTTCAGGGCCTTGAATTTCTGATGTTACTACGCCGCCCATTTCTTTCATCATGTGTAAGAAAGTATCTTGCATGTGTTTCGCTTGCAAAATCTCCTCCTTTGCCCACTTGTAGTGAAAACGCAAAACCGGAATACCAAATTTGTCAACCGCATTTGGGTCTATTTCGCAATAATTATCTTCACGGGCAATTGCAGTTCCCCGGCCAGCCATGCCCACCGTTGTACCATAAAACCTGCGATAGTCATCTTTTAATGATTTTCCATAACCTCCTGCGTCTTTCATCTTACCATCCCGGCCCGGAACCATACCGTTCATTTGCGCCACACCTCCGCCAAAGCCATAAGCAGGCATTCCCATTCCGCCCCAGTATTCGATATGGTAACCGCGTGGAAAATTTAACTTTTTATTATCCAGCCACCAGGGTGAGTAAATGTGAACACTGCCTAAACCATCTTCATTATACCGTTTACGATCCATTAACTGTGGAAGAAAACCCGACACACTTACTCCTGTAGAGTCATGAAGGTATTTACCAACAACGCCACTACTGTTGGCTAAGCCATTAGGATGTGCCGAAGATTTCGAGTTCAATAAAATCCGGGCAGATTCACAGGCACTCGCACCAAGGATCACCATTTTTCCGTTAACCTGGTATTCTTGTAAATCTTTTCTATTGACATATGAAACGCCTTTCGCTGAACCATCTTTATCGGTAATCACTTCACGTACCATAGCCTCAGTAATCACTGTTAAGTTCCCTGTTTTTACTGCCGGGATGACAAGGCAAGAAGAGGAAGAAAAATCGCCGTAAACTTTACAACTTCTGCCGCATTGGCCGCAATAGAAACATGGAGCCCTATCGCTGTTATTTGGTAATGGTTCGGTAAGTACAGAGCCACGTCCAGCAATTACTTTAACTCCGGCTTTATCTGCTCCTGTTTTGATGAAAAGCTCTGTTAAACGAGGCTTTGGCGGTTTCATAAAGATGCCATCGGGTTCATTAGGTAAGCCTTCTTTGGTTCCGTAGATACCAATCATGCGATCAACCTTATCATAAAATGGCTTTACATCATCGTAAGTGATCGGCCAATCGTCTGTTAATCCATCTTTAGCCTGGAAATCTAATGGACCCATTCTGAGGGAGATTCTTCCCCAGTGGTTTGTTCTTCCACCCAGCATTCTCGAGCGGAACCATTCAAACTCAGTTTTGTTTTTAGTGGTATAAGGTTCTCCTTCTAATTCCCAACCGCCATATGAAGCGTCGAAATCTCCAAACGGACGAACGGTACTTGCACCTCTGCGGGGAGATTCCCATGGCCATTTTAGTTGGTGGGCATCTAATCTCGGATCGAAATATTGCCCCGCTTCAAGCATCAAAACTTTTTGTCCGGCATTTGCCAAAACATAGGCCGCCATGCCACCGCCTGCTCCCGATCCAACAATAATAGCATCGTAAACAGTTGGCGATTTTTTTATCTGAAAGTCACTCATGAATATTGGTTAGAAATGAATTGATATTCTAAGCTAAAGTTAATTTTTTTGAAATAAAAGCGATTGGTGATTTTGGAATGATTACAGATAATATCTTGCTTACTGATATTCCTAAATCGTATTACCTAAATCTTTTCTTAACTTATCGAAAACCAGCTTTTAGAATATTTTTCCATTTGGATTTTAAGATTTTCGCTGGCAAAAAGTCGCTCAATTGTTACATTAATTTCTGCAGTCTGTTCTGCAGATAAATTGGTTTATCTTTGTGGTTTAAAATTTATCGATGGTATTTTCAGCACATTTAGAACAATTTACATCGGCTTTAACGCAAAGCCTCAATGACCAAAATTTTGTTAAAGTTTCGCTAGGGAACTATAAAGGGGAAGAAAATGCGTTGAAGCAAATTCATATCCGTAAAGTGATTATCAAACGAGAAGATAAGCTTGCTTTTACCTTTCGTTACCAAACACGTGATGTGGTTAAAAATTTTGATTTAAACGAGGGCATTAACTTAATCGCTGAATACCTGAATACTGGTTTTAGAATTGGTACGCTGTTTACTACAGTGAAAGATTTAATCCTTGAGCAGTTGAATAATGGTAAGGTTGTATTAAGGGAAACAAAGGCTTCTGCGACTGAGGTGCCAACAGCGAGTCACGATAAAGAAAAATCAAGGCTAATTACAACTGATGCAAAATCATATTTAACCGAGTTAAAAATTACTGATGCTGATGGAAAAGTGTTTAAAAATGCACAGGATAAATTTCGGCAGATTAATCACTACATCGAAATTTTAAGTTCCCTGATTAAAGAATTACCCGATAGTACCATAAAAAAAGTTGCCGATATGGGGTCGGGAAAAGGCTATTTAACTTTTGCCTTGTACGATTATTTACATTCCGTTTTAAAGCTAGATGCTGAAGTTGTGGGAGTGGAATATCGTCAGGATATGGTTGATTTATGTAACAGTGTTGCAAGGAAATCGAGCTTTAATAAATTGAACTTTGTTCAGGGAACAATTGAAGACTATCATGCTGAAGACGTTAATTTATTAATTGCACTTCATGCATGCGATACGGCTACTGACGATGCGATTTTTAAAGGCATTAAAGCTAACGCTGAATTGATTGTGGTTGCCCCTTGCTGCCATAAACAAATCCGGAGGGAAATTGAGCAGAATAAAGTGAAAAACGACGTTTCTTTTCTGACTAAATATGGCATCTTTTTGGAACGTCAGGCCGAAATGGTGACGGATGGAATTAGAGCTTTGATTCTGGAATATTTTGGCTACAAAACCAAAGTATTTGAATTTATTTCAGATGCGCATACCCCAAAGAATGTGCTGGTCGTTGGGATTAAGAAAAGTCCGAAGTCTTTAGTTGGAAGTCAGATGAGTGAGGAGCAGAAAGTATTGCTCCAAAAAATTAAAGACAGTAAAGCTTATTTCGGAATTGGTTATCATCATTTAGAAAGATTGTTGAACTTGTAGTAATAAACTCGTCATGCCGAATTCATTTCAGCGTCTGAAACTTTAATCCGCTTTGCATTGAAGACCTTGGAATGAATTTAGCGTGATGCTAGTATTAAACATAAATCCAAAGTAATACTGGCTTTTTCTTTGTTTTTAAAAGCGCATCTATTTTGCGCATCACTTCATCAGCCAAAACAGGGCAACCAGCACTTTGACCAAATAGGGTTTGCGGATAAATTTCTTGGTTAGGAACTGGCGTGTACGAATGTAATACAACAATTCTTTTAAATGCATTGTTATTTGTTTCTTCTAAGCCATGCATTTTGTAGTGTATATGAATTCCCCAGTTGCTATATGAACGCCCTTTAACTTTATACTTTCCTAATGATGTACAATTGCTACCCAATTTGTTGCTGAATACTGGTTTTGTTGCCGTACTTCCATTGCCAATGCCATGAGCGCAAAGCCCTTCGATAAGGATTTTTTCTTTGTTAAAATCGTAAACGAAAATTCTATTCTTACCCGAATGGATGCTCATATCGACCAATATGGCAACTGAAATATCCATTTTGTTTTTCTTACAAAAAGCTAAAGCTTCATTGATTTTTGTCTCACTTATTTTATTATTCGAAGATGGTTTAAAACTGAAGAGGATAAAAGCACTGATGAGGATTGTGAAATTTCTCATACTCTCTCCTTACTTCAAATGCAATAAAATAATAGCAATTAATGCAGGAATAGATTGGACATAAAGAATTTTTTTGCTAGCGGTGGTTGCGCCATAAATGCCGGCAATAACTACACAGGTTAAGAAAAATACCGCAACGTATAATCTCCAGTGATGATCGCTGATACAAAGTGACCAAATTAAACCAGCCGCAAGAAAACCGTTGTATAAGCCCTGGTTTGCAGCCAATGTTTTTGTTGGTACAAATAAATCTTTTGGGATGGTTTTAAAAACTTTAGGTGCTCGGGTAGTCCATGCGAACATCTCCAACCACATGATATAAATGTGAATAGCGGCTACTAAGCCGATGAAAATTTGTGCTGCTAACTGCATTTTGTTTGGTTTTGAGATTGAAGATACAACAAATAAGGTATTATCTACTAGTAAATGGACGCTGCGATTTTCACTGGATTGAAAATATTGTTTAGAAAATATCTTACTATTACATTACAAGTCAGAATAATTATATCTTTCTTGAAATTTTACTAAAAGCTATATTTCTGATAATCAGCTGCTGTAAGTTTATTTTAACTTTTATTTAACTTTTTTTACTAACTGATGCAACCAATGTTTGTAATCTGCCATCTTCTATCTACAAACACACAATGAAATTGACGCGGAGCTATACGATAAACGATTTGATGGAGGGCTGCAAAGCAGGCGACCGGAAGATGCAGGAGTTGCTTTACAAGCAAACTGCCTCGAAAATGCTAGCGGTTTGCATGCGCTACGCAAAAGATAGAATGGAGGCTGAGGATGTATTACAAATGGGCTATATCAAAGTTTTTCAAAAAATTAAAGAGTACCGGGGTGAGGGTTCTTTTGAAGGGTGGATCAGGAGAGTAATGGTGAATACGGCCATTGAAAGTTACCGCAAAAATTTAAGAAGCCTGAATGTGGTAGAAATTGATGAGGCTTATGAGCAACCATCAACAGGGTTTGACTTTGGAACTTTAGGCATGCAGGATTTAATGAAAGTGATACAAAAATTGGCTGATGGCTATCGGATGGTTTTCAATATGTACGCCATTGAAGGCTATTCACACAAGGAAATTGGAGAAACGCTGGGGATCTCCGAAGGCGCCAGCAAATCGCAGTTATCAAGAGCCAGAGCAATTTTAAAAGAAGAAATTATAAAAATGGAGGGATTTGGTTATGCAACCTATACAGGATAAAGATTTCGATAAGTTATTCAAAGATGCTTTCGACGATGCAGAGATTACACCATCGAGAGACTTATGGGCAAATATTGAAAGCGAAATTGAACCAAAGAAAAAACGAATTATTCCGATTTACTGGTTAGCTGCTGCAGCAGTTTTGGTAGTAACAACAGTTGGAATTTTAGTTTATCAACAGCAAGTTGTTGAACCAAAACAGTTTGCAAATAATATCGCAACTAAAACTGAAAAACCGGCGATCAAAATTCAACCGGTTGGAGACTCGACAAAAGTTGTTGAAGCCGTAACACAAAAAGTTGAACAAGCTTTACCGGTTACTGCGAAACCTGTTCAGGCGATTGCGAAAAATGAGGTTAACAAAACAATTAAGCCAGTAGAGAAACTGAAAATAATTTCTGCTCCTGAAATGCAAAAACAAGAAACCATGATTGCTCGGGTGGAGAAACCTAAAGAAGACATCAAGGCTAAAATTGAGGATGCGGTTTCAAGGGTTAATCAAGAGACTGTAATTGCATCTACCGCTACGGCAATAAAAGCAGATGAAGTGACAGGAGAGGATAACCAATCAGATAATAAAGGCATCCGAAATGTTGGCGATGTAGTAAACCTGATCGTAAATAAGGTTGATAAAAGAAAAGATAAGTTTATCCAGTTTCGTACCGATGATGATGATTCTTCAATCTCCTCTATTAATATTGGCCCGTTCAAATTCGGAAAAAAGAAAAAATAATTAGGATTGATTAAGGTTTAAAAATCGGGTTGTTAAATCTATCATTCAATAATTCATTCATTTAAAATATAAACACACACAAATATGAAACGTCTAATTTTTACAGCACTAATGGTAAGCGGACTTGCCGGTGCTTTTGCTCCAAGCGCTTTTGCACAACAAGATAGTACCAGAAGAAATAAAAAAGATTTAAATTATGGTATTGTTACGATCACCAGAGGTGATAAAGATAGTACTCAAACAGATCCTAAAAAAGGTAGGTTCATAGGAGGTGTAACTTTTACCCGAATTGATTTAGGTTTCTCCAGATTAATCGATAATGGAAGCTTCAATCTATCTCCAAATAACGAATTTCTAGATTATCGCGGCGGTAAAACCAGTACATTTTCTTTTGATGTTTTGCAATTTGGCTATCGTTTTAACTCTAATTTTAAACTTTATATAGCTGGAGGTTTCGACTGGACATTAATCAGGTTGAGAGATAATGTTACCATTCAAAAAAACCTGCCTACGTTAACGGCTCTTCCAGAAAATGTTGATTTTTCTAAAAATCGTTTTTCAAGCAGCTATGTTCACATTCCTTTAAATTTTGAGTTCCGCACCAATGAAACCCGCAAAGGAAAAAGATTCTACTTTATCTTAGGTCCTGAAGTTAGTTTCTTATTGGGTGGAAAGGTTAAACAAATCAGCGAGGAGTTTGGCAAGCAAAAACAATATGATAACTATCACTTCCAGTCAGTTCGTTACGGAGGTTCATTCAGGTTTGGTTACGGTGGATTAGGTTTATTTACCAAATACTATTTTAACGATATGTTCGATACAGCGGCTCAGGCAGGATTAAAAAACATGAGCTTCGGAGTAACTTTTGGCTTAAATTAGCACCATTAACGTTTTGGTTTAAACTCATGAACCAATGATTGATTAACGATTAATACACACAAATAAAACTAGATCCTGTTTCGGTTAGGCGAAACAGGATTTTTTGTTAAAACATTTTCGGTAAAGCTTTAGTCTTTCTGCTTTAAGCTTTATATTTACCCTGTGAGCGATACGATAATCAGTGTAAAAAACCTAACGAAACAATACCAATCAGAACAGGCTGGAGGGATAAAAAATATTAGTTTTGACATTAATAGCGGTGATGTAGTTGCCATTATTGGCGAAAGCGGAAGTGGAAAATCGACGTTGTTAAAATCAATTTTCGGTTTGTTAAAAACCGACGAAGGCAACGTTTTCTTTGAAGATAAGCGTGTTTTAGGACCTGATGAACAACTGATTCCAGGGCATAAACAAATGAAAATGGTTACTCAGGATTTTTCATTGAATATTTATGCGAAGGTTTATGATAACATTGCCTCACAATTATCTAACACCGATTTAAAAACCAAGGCCGAAAAAACCTTGGCAATAATGGAACATTTACGCATACTTCCGCTGCAAAATAAAAAAATTATAGAGCTAAGTGGCGGTGAACAACAACGTGTTGCCATTGCCAAAGCGATGGTTGCCGATACTAAGGTTTTATTGTTGGATGAACCCTTTAGTCAGGTTGATGCTTTACTTAAAAACCAATTAAGGGCCGATATTAAACGTGTTGCGGCAGAAACAGGGGTTACGGTTATTTTGGTTTCACACGATCCCGCTGACGGATTGTTTTTAGCCGACCAGTTGCTTATTTTGAGAAACGGCGAACTTCTGCAAACCGGTAAACCATCTGAAATTTACCAGCATCCAAAACACATTTACACGGCACAAATTTTAGGAAATGCTGTTGTTTTATCTCGTGGCGATGCTGAAAAAATAGGACTTAAAACTTTCTCGGGAAATGTAGTTTTCTACCCGGAATGGGCAGAGATCAGCAACAATTGGAGCAGCAGGCGTTTTGAGGTAAAAGATGTTTATTACAAGGGTTTTTACGATGAATTACTATTAGAAAGAAATGGGGTAACGGTTCGGGCGTTACAACTGAACAGGGGAGAGCATAAAAAAAACGACCACGTTCAACTGAACATTAGTCGTTTTTTAGAGTTTTAATTTTATTAACAGTTAGTTTCCAGCATAATCTGATGGAATAATAACAACCTTAACCAAGGTATTATAATTTGGTGGAACTGTGGAGGTTAAATTGTTAGTGTCTTGAACATCGAACCTCAAACCGCCACTGTAAACTTTATAACTAAAAGCATTATAATTATATGTATAGGGTAACTGAATGTCGCCCGTTGGAACCTCCACAGGATGTTCAAAATAAACTAAAATACCCTCATCGTCCAATGTTATTCCGTCAATTGCCGCTAATGATTTGTTAACAGAATAGCTTCCATTAGCATTACGTTGCCATTCATTTGCATTGATCGTAAAGTTGTACGTTTTTGCCCTTAACTCTTGATAAATTGTTTCTTTCTTGCATGAAGCCAGGCCTAGCGTAGCAATGCAAAGCATTAGGATAGTAAGTTTTTTCATTGTGATTAGTTTTTATTTGTGTGTGTATTGTGCATAATACAAAACAACTGCCAAAAATTCAGAATCACACATTGTGGATTAATAATTGTTTATCTTAAGGATCACAATAATGAAATTTCGGTTTGTATGAGAATAATTTTTAGAGTTTTGCCCTGGTTAATCCTGCTGGTTGCAGGCTATTTTTTCATATCAAAAAAGTTCAGTATCAACACTTCAGTAGAGAGCAAACATCAGCTATTGGTCGAAAAAATTGAGGCTATGGGCAAGTTAGAGCTGGTTCGTTATCAAATTAGCGATGTTATTGAGCATAAAAATAAAACAGATTTCCTGCCCGAAGCCAGCGTTTTACTCATCGTTAAAGCAGAGGCAGTAGGCTGCATCGACCTTACAAAAATTACACGTGAAGATATCAAAGTTGAAGCCGATACCGTTGTAGTAAATTTACCACAGCCAGAGATCTGTTACGTAAAAATTGATCACGAAAGTTCACGGGTTTATGATACCAAAATGGCCTATTTCAGGGAGGCAAAATTGGTAGATGAGGCTTACAAAGCGGCAGAGCAAAAAATATCTTCAGAAGTTAAAAAATCCGACATACTAGCCCAAACTAAAACCAATGCATCAAGTGTGTTGAAGCCGATTATCGAAGGTTTAGGCTATAAAAATGTACGGCTGACTTTTGACTAAAAATTAACCACAAAGGTCTCAAAGAAAAATGTTTTCTAATCTTTGTGGTTAAATTCTATTTTAAAAAATCCTCACGGTGTGGATTGAAAATATCAATTAACAAACCCGCTTCTAAGCAAACAACGCCATGAAATACATTCGAAGGTGCAAAAAAAACATCTCCTTCGTTAAGTATTTTCTTGTCATCACCCATGCTTACTTCAAAACTGCCCTCTGCCACGTAACTTAATTGCAAATGTGGATGATTGTGAATTGTTCCGATAGCGCCTTTTTCAAATGCAACCTTAACCAGCATTAAATTATCATCAAAAGGCATTACCCTACGCTTTACACCTCCACCCAAATCATCCCAATCGAGGTCGTTATCCGTTATTAATGTTTTGTTGGTTAAATCTTTGAAATTCATTTTTCTAACTTTTAACGTCACCCTGAATTTATTTCAGGGTGTTTTTTGTTACTAAGATGCTGAAATAAATTCAGCAGGACGAAATGTATTAAAATAGTCTTTGCGTTCTTTGCGAAAAACTCAGCGTCCTTTGCGGTTAAATCGGTTAAACTAACTATACTAAATACTCAAATAAAGTCTGGTCTTGATTCAACTCGATAATCTCGAATTTAAAATCTTTCATGCGTTGCAATAAGCTTGCATAATCGTCTTTGTTGGTCAATTCAATTCCAACTAAAGCAGGCCCGTTTTCTTTGTTTGTCTTTTTAATAAATTCGAAACGGGTAATGTCATCCTGCGGACCTAAAACCTCATTCACAAATAACTTTAAAGCTCCCGGACGCTGCGGGAAACGAACAATAAAATAATGTTTCAAACCTTCAAAAAGCAAAGATTTCTCTTTGATTTCCTGCATGCGTTCGATATCATTGTTGCCACCACTCACCACGCACACAACGGTTTTGCCCGCAATCTGGTCTTTTACCTGCTCTAAAGCTGCAACTGATAATGCGCCTGCAGGTTCAACTACAATCGCATCTTCGTTGTAAAGTTTTAAAATAGTAGTACAAATTTGCCCTTCCGGAATAAGGTAAGTCGAGCTCAGCAATTCCTTACAGTATTGGTAAGTAATCCAGCCCATTCTTTTCACCGCTGCGCCATCAACAAAACGTTCTATATTTTCAACCGTAACTGGCCCACCATTTTTAAGGGCCTCGCTTAACGATGGTGCACCCATTGGTTCTACGCCGAAAATTTTCACATCAGGTTTTACGGTCTGCAAATAAGCACTTACGCCAGAAGCTAAACCGCCGCCACCAACAGGTACCACAATCACATCTAAATCCGGCAAATCCTCAAAAATTTCCATCGCGACAGTCGCCTGCCCTTCAATTACTTTTTCATCATCAAATGGCGGAATAAATGTCGATGACTTTTCTTCACAGTATATTAAGGCTTCTTTCAGGCAATCATCAAAAGTATCGCCAACCAACACAATTTCAATATTATCGCCGCCAAACATATTTACCTGTTTAATCTTTTGCTTTGGCGTTATTTCAGGCATAAAAATTACACCTTTAATCCCTAGTTTTTTACAAGAATAGGCAACACCTTGCGCATGGTTACCAGCACTTGCACACACAATGCCGTTTTTCAGCTCATCGGCAGGTAAGGCACTTATTTTATTATAAGCACCACGTAATTTGTACGAACGCACAATTTGTAAATCTTCTCGTTTGAGATAGATGTTTGCATTATACTTTAACGATAATCCTGCATTAAATTCAAGCGGAGTGCGTTTTACAACGCCAGTCAAAGTTTTAAAAGCCCTTTCAAAATCGAAAGTGTTTTTTATTGTATCGTTCATTTTTTAACCCCAAACCCCTATATGGGCTTTTAATATTGTGTACATTTTTTTTGAAAAGCAAGTTTTGTGCTTTTCGGTTATTGTAGTCCTGCCATACATTACAATCTTTTTGCGATTATCAGTCTGAGCTTGTCGAAAACCTGCAAACAAAAAGTATTTCCATTGCTGTCAGGTTTAGCAAACCTTAGTCTGTGCAGGGAAGTAAAAATTAACCCCCAACCCCTGTTTGCAAGTAGGGAGGAGAGTTTCATTCAAAGTCCAAGTCGCAATGATTGCTTCACGCTTTAGCCTTTCAGCTTTTAAGCCAAATGCAAAGCGACCAATTGGTTCAAATCAGTATCGTTAATACCTTGTTTGCTGTCTGCTAAAACAAGGAATTGTTTGTAAACGATATCTAAATGTTCTTTTTCTAATTTATGTCCTAAGCGGTCTAAATGGTGTTTCAAGGCCGCACGACCACTTCTAGCCGTTAATACGATTGTTGCATCAGGGAAACCAACATCCTGTGGTTTAATAATTTCATAATTTTCACGGTTTTTTAAGAAACCATCCTGGTGAATTCCAGAACTGTGAGAAAAAGCATTACCACCTACAATTGCTTTGTTAGGTTGTACCGGCATGTTCATTTGGTTTCTCACCATGTGGCTCATTTCGTAAAAACGAGTCGCATCAATTTGAGTATTCAAACCTAAAACCTTATGCGTTTTCAAAATCATCACCACTTCTTCCATTGAAGTATTGCCGGCACGTTCTCCGATTCCGTTGATGGTACATTCTACCTGACGGGCACCGTTTTGTAAACCAGCAATGGAGTTGGCAGTAGCTAAACCTAAATCGTTATGGCAATGAACCGAGATAATGGCATTATCGATATTTTTCACGTTTTCTTTCAAAAACAAAATTTTCGATCCATACTGGTCTGGTAAACAGTAACCATTTGTATCTGGAATGTTTACTACAGTGGCACCGGCAGCAATAACAGCCTCAACCATCTTCGCTAAAAATTCAATATCTGCTCTGCCCGCATCTTCTGCATAGAACTCGATATCTTCAACATATTTTTTAGCATATTTTACGGCATCAACAGCACGCTCTAAAATGTCTTCGCGGGTGCTGTTAAATTTATGTTTAATGTGGAAATCTGAAGCGCCAATTCCAGTATGAATACGAGGACGTTTTGCATAACGCAAAGCATCGGCAGCTACATCAATATCATTTTTATTTGCACGCGTTAAAGCGCAAATGATGGGGTTGTTAACAGCTTTTGAAAGTTCAATAACGCTGTTAAAGTCACCTGGACTAGAAACCGGGAAACCAGCTTCAATAACATCAACACCTAAAAGCTCGAGTGATTTAGCGATTTCTACTTTCTGGTTTGTATCTAACTGGCAGCCTGGAACCTGCTCACCATCACGTAAGGTGGTGTCGAAAATATAAACTTTGTTCGGGTCGTGAATCATAATCTTTTATTTAGGAATTGATTAATTTTTTTGATAAGAATTTTAATACCAATTTGCCCATTTCGGCAGTGCCTAAAACTTTAAATCGGTTGGTGCTTTGGTCGGCAATGTCGTGTGTTCTAAAACCTTCTTTTAAAACGGCATCAACAGTATCAACCAATAATTTAGCTTCATCTTTTAAGCCGAAACCAATTTCGAGCATTAAAGCTGCGGATAGGATAGAGGCCAAAGGATTTGCTAAATCTTTACCGGTAATATCATGTGCCGAGCCATGAATGGGCTCGAAGAAGCCTGTGCTCTCGCCTACAGATGCCGAAGCCAGCATCCCCATCGAACCTGCAATTTGCGAAGCTTCATCAGTTAAGATATCGCCAAATAAATTTGCGGTTAAAACCACATCGAATTTCTTAGGGTTTTTAATTAACTGCATCGCAGCATTATCAATAAACATGTGTTCCGTTTCCACATCAGGGTATTGTTTTGCAATCTCCTGAACGGTTTCACGCCACAAGCGAGAACTTTCTAACACGTTTGCTTTATCAACAGAACATAACCTTTTGCTGCGTTGCTGAGCAGCCTGGTAAGCTTTGTGCGCAATACGCTCCACTTCGTAGCGGTGGTAAATCATCAAATCAGAAGCCGTATTTCTATCTTCGGAACGCGATTTTTCGCCAAAGTAAACATCGCCTGTTAATTCACGGAAGAATAAAATATCGGTTCCTTTTAATATTTCCGGTTTAATGCTCGATGCCTGAAGAAGTTCATCAAATAGTAATATCGGGCGGAGGTTTGCAAATAAACCAAGTTCTTTGCGGATTTTTAAAAGGCCTTGTTCTGGTCTAACTTTTAAACTCGGGTCGTTATCGTATTTGGCATGGCCGATGGCGCCAAAGAGGATGGCATCGCTTTTTCTTGCTTTTTCTAAGGTTTCGTCTGGCAAAGGTTCGCCGGTTACTTCGATAGCCGCATGGCCCATTAAAGCTTCATCAAACTCAAATTCATGACCGAAAATTTCTGCAATTTTCTCAAGTGCTGCTTTTCCCCAAGTGGTTACTTCTGGTCCAATACCGTCTCCAGGTATTACTAAAATGTTCTTCTTCATTTTCGACTTCTATTGTTTTTCGGCTAATCATTTGCCACGGAGACTCGGAAATTAGGAAAAAATTGATTCCGTGTATTCTGTGTTTCCGTGGCAATTATGTTTTAGCTTAGTATTTCTATATTCAAATTTTCGACGACTTTTACCTCGCCTTTTTCTAATAATATTCTTTTTTCGATGCAGGTTGGCAACTGCGATTCAAAATGGCCAACATAAATTAAGGTCATTCCGTTGCTGCACAACTCATCAACCAATTGGTTAAAATGCTGCGTTTGCTGCTGGTCCAAACCCTGGCAAGGTTCATCCAGAATTAATAATTCCGGGTTTTTGATGATGGTTCTCGCCAATAAAACCAATCGCTGTTTACCTAATGGGAGCGAGGCTAACAACTCATTTTTACTTTCTGTTAGTCCAAAATATGCTACCAATTCATCAACCTGTTGGCTTTTACTGTAAGGCAATTGCTGAAATAACCCAACGGTATCATAAAAACCAGACGCAATGCTTTGCCAAACAGTAGAATTGGCATCAAAATACCAATGAAATTCAGGAGATATTAAACCAATGTGCTGCTTAATGTCCCAAATGCTTTCGCCACTGCCTCGTCTGTTTCCAAATAAATAAAGTTCGTTCGCGTAAGATTGCGGATGGTCGCCATTTACCAGGCTTAACAAAGTTGATTTTCCGGAACCATTGTGGCCTTGCAACAACCATTTTTCGCCTGCCTTAACTTCCCAATTAATATTCTTTAAAACCTGCTTTTCGCCATAGCTGATGTTCACATCAATCATTTTTACAATTTCTTCTGATGAATAAAGCGGCGATTCTTTCAAGAAATCTGGAATTTCTTTTAAACGTTTTTCATCACGCACCGCTGATGTAGCTCTTGAATCTGAAACACTAATTTTGCCATCTTTTATCTCCGCGAATCGATTAATTGAAGTCGGTAGTTCGGTATCGTTCGAAATCAAAATCAACTGAACACCATTTTCAGCAACTTCATCCATTAAAAGATTCAGGTTGTTACGTGATGCAGCATCCAAGCCTGTGTAAGGTTGGTCGATGATTAACAATTGCGGTTTAAGCCACAAAGCTTTAACTAATTGCAGTTTTTTGTGTTCGCCGCTTGATAATTCTATTAATTGCGAACTGGCAAAAGAGGAAAAATTTAAGGCTTCTAAAATGTGTTCAACTTGATCTAGATGAAGACCTTTTTCTTTACCATAACTCACCAGTTCTGCATGAACGGTAAGTGTGTCTTTCGCCTGCTGACTGGTGTAACGTTGCTGATAATAAAAGTTTGCAACGCCTTCTAAATTTTTAAACTGATACCAGCTTTCTACAAATAAAACTTCAGCAGGTAACTGGCTTTTATCATTAAAGTTGATTTTTACTTCGCCAATGGCACTTTGTAAGCCAGCAATTATTTTAGCTATGGATGTTTTTCCACTTCCACTTTCGCCAGATAAAACATATTGTTCACCAGTATTTATAGTCCAGTTCAAATCCTTTAACACCGATTTTTGTTGGTGTTTTAGGTTTAAATCTGAAATGGCAACAAAAACCCCTAAATCCCCTAAAGGGGACTTTGATTTTCTATCGTTAATGTTTATCGGACCAGCCATTTTTACAATTGTATTTACTGTGGGTTTTCAGTTCCTCCTTCAGGGGGCTAGGGGTTTTCAAATTCCTCAATCAAATCCTTCTGCGCCAGGATGAAATCGATATCATCATAACCATTAATCAGACACGATTTTTTGTAAGCATTGATCTCGAAAGATTCCTGAGCACCTGTTTCAACAATGGTTACCGTTTGGTTTTCTAAATCAACCTCCAATGGAGATTTTGCATTGTTATCTACTGCCTTGAAAATTTGTGCTAAGAAATCCTCACTCACTTGGATCGGTAGCAAACCATTGTTCAAAGCATTGCCTTTAAAAATGTCGGCAAAGAAACTACTGATTACCGCATCGAACCCTGCATCTTGTATCGCCCAGGCCGCATGTTCACGGCTGCTTCCGCAACCAAAGTTTTTACCAGCTACTAGAACCTGACCGCTGTAGGTTGGATTATTCATCACGAAATCTGCTTTAGGCTGATTATCGTTTTCATAACGCCAGTCGCGGAACAAGTTTTCGCCAAAACCCTCACGAGTAGTCGCTTTCAAAAACCTCGCAGGAATAATCTGGTCGGTATCGATGTTCTCTATGTTTAATGGCACTACTGCCGATGTTAATTTTGTGAATTTTTTCATTGTGTCGTTTTTTTGTTCTTTGGTTTGTTGGTTGTTTAGACTTACAACGTATAACCTAAAACTTATTACTTTTTTATCGCTTTCACCCGCAATCTTCTGTAATCTGCCACCCATTCTCCGTTGATAAAATAATTGGGTTTCAGTATTTCTACGGCTAAATTTTTAATGGATTCAGCTTGTTCTTTTGTTAAGTTTTTAAACGCATGCTGTGCGAATTGATTAATCCAAACATACATGCCTTCTTCGCCAATCAGTTTGGTTGGTCTGTCGAATAACCAAATTTGCTCCACTTCAAATCCTTTTGATTCTAAAAGCGTTGCATAAGTACTCACTGATGGAAAAAACCAAAAATTTGTCAGTACTTGATCAGCAAGTTGTAATTCTTCGGCAGCAGCTTTTATCGCATGAGTGATGCTTTTAACATTACCTTTTCCACCAAACTCCGCAACTAATCTTCCGCCAGTTTTCAGGCTTTTGTATAAACCTTCAACTAGGGCATCCTGGTTTTCAATCCAGTGAAAAGTTGCATTACTGAAAATTGCGTCAAACTTTTCATGGTATGGAAGTTGCGTTCCATTAACCACTTCAAAGCTTAAATTTGGGTAAGCAGCTTTTGCATTGGCAATCATATCTGCCGATGCATCAGTTCCTAAAACCACAGCACCACTTTCGGCAATTTGCGCAGCCAGCTGACCAGTTCCACAACCTACATCTAAAATGTGTTCGTCGGCTTTAGGGGCTAACCATTGCAAAACATCCGCTCCGTAATCAGATACGAAGTGGTGTTGTTTATCGTATAATGTTGCATCCCAAGCTATTTCTGGCATTTTTACTTATTTTAAATTTTTATCATCTAAGAACCTAAGGGCATCTAAGAGATTTCAAAGGATTTCAGCTTTAAACTTCTACATAATGTTCAACAATTGGAAAAGGCTCATAAAAATGATGCAATAACTTTTTCCAGTCCTGGTATTCTGCTGAACCTCTGAAGCCTTCCGTGTGTGCTTCTAATGTTTCCCAGTTTACCAGCAAAATGTATTTATCAGTTACTTCTAAACATTTTTTCAGCTGATGCGAAATGTAACCATCCATAGAAGAAATGATTTTTTGAGCCTCGTTAAAAGCTTTTTCGAAATCAACTGATAAATCAGCCTTTACATTTAACATCGCAACTTCTAAAATCATATTTTTTACCTTTCCGTCATTGCGAGGTATGAAGTAATCTATTTTATAAGAGAGATTGCTTCGTGCCTCGCAATGACGGATGTGTTAACATTCTGCTTTAATCTTTCTGCTTTTAGCTTTCAGCTAAAAACTCCCTAACATCCGTAATCACACCCGTAACAGCAGCAGCAGCAGCCGTTAACGGACTCGCCAACAAAGTTCTTGCATTTTGTCCTTGCCTACCTTCAAAGTTTCTGTTCGAAGTAGAAACACAATATTTTCCTGCTGGGATTTTATCCTCGTTCATACCTAAACAAGCGCTACAGCCTGGCTCACGTAATTGGAAACCAGCCGCTTCGAAAATTTTATCCAAACCTTCGTTTTTAGCTTGTTGTTCTACTTGTTTCGAACCAGGAACAATCCAAACCGTTACGTTATCCGCTTTGCGTTTGTCTTTAACAAAATCAGCTACTTCACGTAAATCTTCAATACGGGAGTTGGTGCAACTCCCAATAAAAACATAATCAACAGGTTTACCAATTAACGATGCATCATCATCAAAACCCATATAATCCAATGCTTTTTGATAAGAAAGTTTTTCTTTCTCAGGTTGTGCACTGGTTGCAGGGATATGCTCCTGGATGCCCATTCCCATTCCCGGGTTGGTTCCATAAGTAATCATTGGTGCAATGTCTGCTGCATCGAAAGTTAACACACTATCAAACGTTGCATCAGCATCGCTGTACAGAGTTTTCCAATAAGCTAAAGCTTTATCCCACTCTTCACCTGCTGGCGCAAATTTTCTACCCTTAATGTAATCGAAAGTAATTTGGTCTGGAGCAATTAAGCCACCTCTTGCACCCATTTCAATGCTCATGTTGCAAATCGTCATTCGAGCTTCCATGCTTAAACTCTCGATTGCCGAACCGGCGTATTCAATAAAATATCCGGTTCCACCAGCCGCAGATATTTGAGCGATGATGTAAAGAATAATGTCTTTCGCACCAACACCTTTTCCAAGTTTGCCATTTACTTCAATTTTCATGGTTTTAGGCTTCGACTGCAACAAACATTGCGTGGCGAAAACCTGCTCTACCTGTGAAGTTCCGATACCGAAAGCAATTGCCCCGAAGGCGCCATGTGTAGAAGTATGACTATCGCCACAAACCATCGTTTTTCCTGGCAAGGTAATACCTAATTCAGGACCTATAACATGAACAATCCCCTGAAAAGGATGACCCAAACCATAAAGTTCGATGCCAAATTCTGCACAATTTTTAGTCAGCATATCCACCTGGTAGCGGGAAAGCTCTTCTTTAATTGGTAATAATTGGTTTAAAGTTGGTACGTTATGGTCGGCCGTTGCCACTGTTTGCTGCGGACGAAAAACAGGTAAACCTCTTTTGCGCAAACCGTCAAACGCCTGCGGAGAAGTTACCTCGTGTATTAAGTGTGTATCAATGTATAAAATATCAGGAAATCCTTCTTCACTTTTTACAACGTGTGCATCCCAAATTTTTTCTACTAATGTTTTTGACATTTGTTAATCTTTTTTAAACCTCGCAGGTTTTTAAAACCTGCGAGTTTTTGGTTTTGTATTTAAAGCCCCCTTCAGGGGGTTGGTGGTTATGCAGTTTTAATCGCCTTCATTGCCGTCATCGCTTTGCGCAAAGTAGCACCAATTTGTTCTACCTCGTGAGAGCGGATTGCCTCGTTCACATCAATTAATTTTCTGTTATCAACAGCGCCATCTTTGCCTTCGTTAAAATTTTTACCCACTAAATCAGTATCTACTTTTTTCATGAAATCAGCCAATAGTGGTTTACAAGCTTGGTCGAATAAGTAACAGCCGTATTCAGCAGTGTCAGAAATTACGCGGTTCATTTCGAACAATTTTTTACGGGCAATCGTGTTTGCAATTAGTGGCGTTTCGTGTAACGATTCATAGTAAGCAGATTCTGGTTTGATACCCGCCTGAACCATCGTTTCGAAAGCCAACTCAACACCAGCACGTACGAAAGCAACCATCAATAAATAGTTGTCGAAATATTCTTGCTCGCCGATTTTGACATCGCCAGCAGGTGTTTTTTCGAAAGCAGTTTCGCCTGTTTCAGCTCTCCATTTCAATAAATTTTTATCGCCAGCAGCCCAGTCTTCCATCATCGTGCGACTAAACTCGCCACTCATGATATCATCCTGGTGTTTTTGAAATAACGGACGCATAATATCTTTCAATTCTTCCGAAATTTCGAAAGCTTTGATTTTTGCAACATTGCTTAATCTGTCCATCATTGCCGTGATACCACCTTGCTTTAAAGCCTCAGTAATCACCTCAACACCATATTGAACCAGCTTAGATGCATAACCAGCGTCGATTCCTTTTTCTACCATTTTATCGAACGATAGGATAGAACCTGTTTGCAATAAACCACAAAGAATGGTTTGTTCACCCATTAAATCAGATTTAACTTCAGCAACGAAAGACGATTTTAACACACCCGCTCTGTGACCGCCAGTACCTACGCAATAAGCTTTAGCCTGTGCTAATCCTTTTCCTTGCGGATCGTTTTCAGGGTGCACCGCAATTAAAGTTGGTACGCCAAAACCACGAACATATTCTGCTCTAACCTCGCTACCAGGACATTTTGGTGCCACCATAATTACGGTCAAATCTTTACGGATTTGCATGCCTTCTTCCACAATATTAAAACCATGAGAATACAATAAAGTAGCGCCATCTTTCATTAAAGGCATAATTGCATTCACTACCGCAGTGTGTTGTTTATCAGGGGTAAGGTTAATTACCACATCAGCAGTTGGAATTAATTCTTCGTAAGTACCAACCTTGAAGTTGTTTTCCGTTGCATTTTTCCACGAATCCCTTTTGCCTTCAATTGCCTCTTTGCGCAACGTGTAACTTACATCTAAACCACTATCTCTTAAATTTAAACCCTGGTTTAAGCCTTGTGCGCCACATCCTACAATTACTAGTTTTTTGCCTTTCAAAGCGCTAACGCCATCTAAAAATTCGTTGCTATCCATGAAATCGCAAACACCCAGTTGGTTTAATTTTTCTCTAAGAGGTAATGTGTTAAAATAATTTGACATCGTTTTTGTTATTTATTTTATGGTTCTATTTTTCTAATTATTGTTCTTTTTGAAAAGTAATTTTCTGTACTTTTCGGTTATTTCAGTCCCGCTTTACATTGCAATCTTTTTTAACTTCTGTCATTCAGGAACGAAGAATCTGTTTCATCGGTTGCAGATGCTTCGTGCCTCAGCATGACAGCTTATTCAAGGTTGCTGCTAAAAAAGTATTTCCACTTCAATCGGGTTTATCTAACTTGGGTTTGGTGTTTTTACCCTAAACCCTAAACCTTTTCTACACCTTTCTTCAGCGCCCATGCATATCCATAATGCACATTATCATGGCCTATGGTTGTAATCAAAACCTCTTCAATACTTTTCATTTCCACACCATAGGTTGAAGTTGAAAATGGAGTGATGTTCGCAAACACGCCATTAGCATAGTCTTCTTTTATTTTCTCAATACTCTCAAGTGCTAGGGCCTTTAATTCTGCTACTTCCTCTGCTGTTACAGTATAAGTCGGGCGAGTATCTTTTCTATAAAATTCATTAAACTTTACAGCACCCGCATCGGCCAAAATTCCAGTGCGCACATAACAAAGTGTTTGCGTACTCACCACAATATGCCCGAAATTCCAGATGATATTGTTATTGTAACCATCAGGAATTTTATTCAACTCTTCAATCGTTAATCCATCAACAAGCTGAATAAATGCTTTGCGTGAGCTTATTATAAAATCAAATACTTCGTTCATCATTTTTTATGCTTCTATCTCCGATTCGTCTAAAGGCTGGTTAAAGGTTATCTTATTAAAGAATGGGTCATTTACCGTAACTGCCCAACTTCCGTAAAAGGTTCTTTCCAAACCCGGTCTGTTATATTTATATTTTTTATCAATCAGCTCCTTATGAAATTCTTTCAATCCAGTGCAATCGATATGAATGTGTGCACCGGGAGCACAATCGCCATGATGCTCACTTAAATGCAATTCGATACCAGCTAATGAAATCTGCATATAAATAGGAGCGTTGTCATCAAAACGATGCTCCCAATCTATTTTAAAGCCAAGCCAATTCACATAAAATTCGATTGCTTTATCATAATCGAACATTCTCAAAATTGGCTTAACGCTATTACATTTCATATTTGTTTGATTTGCCGCTATCAGTATGAGTCTATCGAAGGCTATTTGTGCGCTTCGACAGGCTCAGCATGACAACTCGCTTTAGTTTTACGTCCTGAACTTATAACTTACTACTTATCACGTAGTACTTATTTACATCGTAAAAATCTTATCCCCCTTTTCTAAAAATTCATTCTCTACCAATTCTTCTCCAGGTTCGAAAGCTTCAAATTCTTTCAGTTTTTCGTGGAAACCAGCACTGTCTTTAATAATCGCAACCCTTGCCGAACGCACAAACTCAATCAATTCGTAAGGTTCTAAAGCTTTAACCAACGCATCAGTTTCTTCTCTGTGGCCTGTTACTGCAAAAACGGTATAATCCTTGCGTATTACGACTGCACTTGCACCATATTGTCTAAGCAAACGTTCTACGGTTACTTTTTCCGCAATTTCATCAGTAGAAACTTTGTATAAAGCCAATTCCTGCCAGATAATCTCGTCATTGGTGTTGAAGTACACTTTTAATACTTCAATTTGCTTTTCGATCTGACGGGCAAGTTTTCTAACCACTTCATAACTTTCTGTAATCACAATGTTAAAGCGGTGTATACCATCAATTTCAGATGGAGAAGTATTCAAACTTTCGATATTGATTTTTCTCTTCGAGAAAATAATCGCAATCCTGTTTAATAAACCGATACGGTTTTCCGCATACACAGTAATGGTGTATTCTTGCTTTCCCTCGAAATCGGCTTTTGCTATCTTATGTTCTAATGTATTTTCAGTACTCATGTTTCTTGGATTAAGGATAAAGGAACAAGGACAAAAGACATTGTGCCAGTGCTTTTAATCTTTATTCCTTGCTCTTTGTTCTTTTATCTTAATTATTTCAACCTAATCTCACTTACGCTCATTCCTTGCGGAACCATTGGGAAAACGTTATTTTCTCTTCCAACCATCACCTCAAGTAAATAGGAGCCTTCGTGGTTAATCATGGTTTCCAATGCTGTTCTTAAGTTAGCACGTTCATCAACCTTATCGGCTTCGATGTAATACGCTTTAGCTAAAGCTACAAAATCAGGACTGGTGATGTTCACAAACGAATAACGTTTATCGTGGAATAACTGTTGCCACTGGCGAACCATGCCTAAGAAACGGTTGTTCAATATCAGGATTTTCACCGCTGCACCAAACTGCATAATGGTACCCAATTCCTGTGGCGTCATTTGGAAACCGCCATCGCCGATGATGGCAATTACAGTTTTGTTTGGCGCACCATATTTAGCGCCGATTGCCGCAGGCAGACCAAAGCCCATTGTGCCTAATCCACCAGAGGTGATGTTGCTACGGGTATTGTTAAATTTAGCGTAACGGCAAGCTACCATTTGGTGCTGACCAACATCGGTTACAATTACAGCATCGCCACCACAAATTTCGTTAATGTTACGTAAAACTTCGCCCATCGTCATTTCTTCGCTTGTTGGGTAAAGTTCTGGCGTAATCACCTGGTCTATTTCCTGTTGATTATAATCTTTGAATTTCGCTAACCAATCTTCGTGTTTGTTCTCGTTAACCAAGTTGGTTAACAGGGGTAAAGTTTCTTTACAATCGCCCCAAACGCCAACTTCTGCCTTAACATTTTTGTCAATTTCAGCTGGATCGATATCCAGGTGGATAACTTTGGCTTGTTTTGCGTATTTATCTAAGCGCCCAGTAACACGGTCATCAAAACGCATTCCGATGGCAATTAATACGTCACACTCGTTAGTTAAAACGTTTGGTCCGTAATTACCATGCATGCCCAACATACCAACATTCAGTGGGTGAGAGGTTGGAATTGCGCCATCGCCCATAATTGTCCAAGCAGCAGGGATGCCACTTTTTTCGATAAAAGCTTTAAACTCTTGTTCTGCGCTACCCAAAATAACACCTTGTCCGAATAATACAAATGGTTTTTTTGCTGAGTTGATCAATTCAGCTGCCTGCTCGATAAACTCAACCCTAACTTTTGGTTTTGGTCGGTAGGAGCGAATATGATTACACTTTACGTATTCAGGAAATTCCTCAACCTGTAATTGTGCGTTTTTAGTAATATCAATTAAAACTGGTCCTGGTCTGCCGCTTTTAGCAATATAAAATGCTTTTGCCAAAACCTCGGGGATTTCCTTAGCATCGGTAACCTGGTAATTCCACTTGGTAACTGGTGTAGTAATGTTAATTACATCCGTTTCCTGAAAAGCATCGGTTCCCAATAAGTGAGCGAAAACCTGTCCGGTGATACAAACCAGAGGCGTACTGTCGATTTGCGCATCAGCTAGACCTGTAACCAAGTTGGTGGCGCCGGGTCCGCTGGTAGCAAAGCAAACACCTACTTTTCCGCTTGTTCTGGCAAATCCCTGCGCAGCATGGATACCGCCCTGCTCATGGCGAACCAAAATGTGTTCTAATTTATCTGCGTAATCGTAGAGTGCATCATAAATTGGCATGATTGCGCCACCTGGATAACCAAAAATGGTGGTGACACCTTCTTCAATTAATCCATTCAACAAAACCTGTGAGCCCGTTCCCTTGAAAGTTTTTGAGGTTTCTGCCTTTGCCTCGGTTTGTATTTCTTGTGCAGTTTCCATAATTATGTTTTTGCGGTTCTATTATTCTTTAATCTTAAACCCAATTCTTTCTCTGTCTTTCCACTTCAATTGAGCAATTTTCTCGTCTAACAAATTGTCCATAGCATCGTACAATTCATTTAGCTGAACATCATGTTCTCCAAGTCGCTCTTTGATTTCCAATAATTGCTCATTGATGTTAGCTTGCTTAAATAAGATTTTTCTTACATCAACAAAAGCTCTCATAATAGCAATATTCATGTTAATCGCTTTTTCACTTCTTAAAACACCACTTAACATGGCAACACCCTGCTCTGTGAAAGCGTAGGGTAGAGCAGAATTTGGTCTTTTGGATGAATATGTCATCACAATTTGTGATGACATATCGTGATTATTAATTTCCATCCTAACATTTTCAAACTCTTGATTATTGAGCTGAAACATAAAATCTTCAGGGAAACGTTCTATATTTCTTTTTACTGCCTGATTCAATACTCTTGTTTCAACTTCATAAAGTGTTGCTAAATCGAAATCTAATATTACTCTTTCCCCCCGAATTTCATAAATTCTACTTTGAATACTTTTAATGATGTGCATAGTAATTCATTTTAATATTTAATTCATAGTCGGGATGACTGATGTTCAAGGTTTGTATCCACAAACCTGATTCAATTCTAATATTCGTCGGTTACGCAGCCACTTGCTGCATCTGAAACTGTTTTAGCATATTTATATAAAACGCCTTTTGTTACTTTTAATGCCGGCTGAACATATTTTTTTCTTCGCTCTGCGATCACTTCTTCGCTTACTTGTAAACTGATGATGTTATTAACGGCGTCGATTAAAATTGGGTCATTATCTTCAACCAAACCAATTAAACCACCTTTATAAGATTCTGGAGTGATGTGACCTACCACGAAACCGTGAGTGCCACCAGAGAAACGGCCATCAGTAATCAAAGCAACCGATTTACCCAAACCTGCACCAATAATGGCTGAAGTTGGTTTTAACATTTCTGGCATACCTGGAGCACCAACCGGACCAGAGTTTTTAATTACGATGACATCGCCTGGTTGAACGCGACCGCTAGAAATACCAGCTATTAAATCGTGTTCACCATCAAATACACGAGCAGGACCTTCGAATTTTTCGCCTTCCTTACCAGAAATCTTTGCCACTGAACCTTTCTCTGCCAAGTTTCCGTAAAGGATTTGTAAATGACCAGTTGCCTTAATTGGCTCACTCATTTTTTGAATGATTTTCTGGTCGTAATCCATAATCGATTTTACGTCAGCTAAATTTTCAGCCATTGTTTTACCGGTTACCGTTAAACAATCGCCATGCAATAAACCTTCGTTTAATAAAAATTTCAAAACGGCTGGAATGCCTCCATATTGATGTAAATCTTGCATCAGGTATTTTCCACTTGGCTTAAAATCGGCCAAAACAGGCGTAACATCACTCATCCTTTGGAAATCATCCTGCGTAATTTCTACACCGATCGCTTTTCCCATTGCGATAAAGTGTAACACAGCATTGGTACTTCCACCTAAAATAATGATTGAACGAATTGCATTCTCGAATGCTTTTCTCGTCATAATATCAGATGGTTTAATATCTTTTTCTAATAAAACTTTGATGTATTTCCCAGCATCCAAGCATTCTTGTTTTTTCTCAGGACTTACCGCTGGATTTGATGAGGAATAAGGCAAACTCATCCCTAATGCCTCAATTGCTGACGCCATTGTATTTGCCGTGTACATACCACCGCAAGCACCTGCACCCGGACAAGTATGTTTTATAATGCCTTGATAATCATCTTCTGATAAATTGCCGCAGATTTTTTGTCCTAAAGCCTCGAAAGCTGAAACAATGTTTAATTCTTCGCCTTTGTAATGCCCAGGAGCAATTGTTCCGCCGTAAACCATAATCGATGGGCGGTCTAAACGAGCCATTGCCATAATTGCGCCCGGCATATTTTTATCGCAACCCGGAATTGAGATTATCCCATCATAATATTGGCCACCACAAATGGTTTCGATACTATCTGCAATTACATCGCGACTTACCAATGAATAACGCATGCCATCAGTACCGTTGCTCATTCCGTCACTAACCCCAATCGTATTAAAAATCAAGCCCACTAAATCATTTTTCCAGACCCCAGCTTTAACATCTTTTGCAAGGTCGTTAAGGTGCATGTTGCAGGTGTTGCCATCGTAACCCATACTTGCAATTCCAACCTGTGCTTTTGCCATATCTGCATCGGTTAAGCCAATTCCGTAAAGCATGGCCTGAGCTGCAGGTTGTGTTGGGTCTTGTGTAAATGTTTTACTGTACTTATTTAATTCGCTCATTGTTTTGGTCGGTTGTAATGTTGTATTGTTTTAAAGTTGTAATGTTTGTAATCAGTCTTGATTCTCGCTACTCGATACTAAATGATCACTTCGTAATTCACTTTTTCAAGCACAAGGTTTTTGTAAGCCCGTTGTATGGTATAACCGATCGATTCTCTCCAAGGGGTGCGGAAAACGATATCGTCAATTGATGCTATTCCGGCAATTTCAGTAGCTGTGCCACATAAAAAAGCACTGTCTGCTTGTTTTAAATCTTCTACAGTTAATTTCCGCTCAATGCATTCGATATCTAGAACGGTACAAAGTTCTTTAACTGTAGCCCTGGTAATGCCGGGTAAAATATTTCCTAAAGATGGTGTATAAAGTTTGCCATCTTTCTCCAAAAAGATGTTGGCTCCCGATGCTTCGGCTACGAAACCATGCATGTCTAAAAGCAAGGCTTCATCGTATCCTTTAATGTTGGCGGCGGTTGTTGCCAATATTGAGTTTACATAGTTTCCGCTCAGTTTCGCTTCCATTGGAGTCGATTTAGGGTTCGGTCTTTCGTAATCTGAAATGGTTAATTTTAAAAGCTTTATTCCTGAATAGGCATCCCAATCCCAGGCGCAAATTAAAATTGAAACACCACTTGGTTCATTCAATTTCATATTTGGGTGGCAAAAAACCAATGGCCGGATGTAGGCATCTTTCAGTTTATTTAACGTAAGAAGTTTATAAGTTTCTTTGATTAATTCTTGTTTATCCCATGGGAAAGGGATATTTGCCAGTTGACAAGAACGTTCTAAACGATCAAAATGTGCAGCAGCTTTAAAAATGCGATTGCCATTGTGTGTTTTGTAGGCTCTAATCCCTTCGAAAGCAGCATAACCATAATGCAACGACTGACCGTAAAGGTCCGTGCTACTATCTACAGCTTTTTCAAACTTTCCATCAAGGTAAATAATCGTGTTCGAATTATAATATTTCATCACGTTTTGTTATTTAAAAAAAGCGTCCTGTTTCTATCAGGACGCTTTAGGTATATTTAATTTCTTTTAAATCTATTATAAGCAGTCCGTCTTCTTCCCTAAAATATCTAGGAGTAGCAGGTTAAGTAAAATGACAGGCAATAACACAACATTTCCAGCTGCAATTGCAGTAGAATTGTTTGAAAATGTATTGCGTTGATTAATCATGTTTCCTTAATGTTTATAAATACCAATTTAGTTTTTGGTTCATTAATTTGCAAGAGAAATCACAAAAAAGTGAAATAAGAATATAATTCTTTATTTAGGTTGTAAAACAGAATGTTGTTTGTTATTACGATGGGATTAGTGATTTAATGCCGCTAGCCGTAGACCAAATATCAAAACGGTATACGGTATGTTTGTTATGCTTGCATTATAAATTTTCTGATTTTCTTCCTAAAATGGATTTTATCCCACTAATTCTTAGGATTTCTTGATTTTTGAAAGGGGGCACAACATGCAGATTTTTTTAATTAATTGGTTAGTGTTTTAATGTAAGATAAGTTCTAATAAAAAAAGCCTTTCCGAAATTAATCGAAAAGGCTTTTGTTGAAATGCTGAATCAATCAGCATGAAGAATTTTAATTAAGCAATACCTTCTGCTAAAACAACAATTTTATTATGAATAGCTTCTACTACACCACCTTTAATAAAAAAACGTTGTTCTTCATCTTTGCCTGCTTTTATAATAACTTCTCCATCTTCTAAAGTCGAGATGATTGCCGCGTGGTCTCTCAGGATTTGAAAAGAACCTAAAGTCCCCGGAACTGTAACTGCTGTTACTTCACCTTCGAAAACTTTTTTATCTGGAGTTAATATTTCTAAGTTCATTCTTTTATAGATGTAAGATATGAGATATGAGACATAAGATTTTGCATCTCTTCTCAAATCTCAAATCTAATGTCTCAATTCTAGTTCGCTTCTGCTAATAATTTTTTACCTTTTTCAATAGCATCTTCAATGCTACCAACTAAGTTAAATGCAGCTTCAGGATATTCATCAACTTCACCATCCATAATCATGTTGAAACCTTTGATGGTATCTTTAATGTCAACCAATACACCTTTTAAGCCTGTAAATTGCTCAGCTACGTGGAAAGGTTGAGATAAGAAACGTTGAACACGACGAGCTCTTGATACCACTAATTTATCTTCTTCAGATAATTCGTCCATACCTAAAATCGCGATGATATCTTGTAATTCTTTATAACGTTGTAAAGTTTCTTTAACACGTTGTGCAGTGTTATAGTGCTCATCACCTAAAACAGCAGGAGAAAGGATACGAGAAGTAGAATCCAATGGATCTACCGCTGGATAAATACCTAACTCAGCAATTTTACGTGAAAGCACAGTAGTTGCATCTAAGTGGGCAAAAGTTGTAGCCGGAGCCGGGTCAGTTAAATCATCCGCAGGTACATATACCGCTTGTACTGATGTAATTGAACCACGTTTAGTTGAAGTAATACGCTCTTGCATTAAACCCATTTCAGTTGCCAATGTTGGTTGGTAACCTACTGCAGATGGCATACGACCTAATAAAGCCGATACCTCAGAACCTGCCTGCGTAAAACGGAAGATGTTATCAACGAAGAAAAGGATGTCTTTTCCAGCGCCTTCACCATCACCATCACGGAAATATTCTGCAACTGTTAATCCTGATAAGGCTACACGAGCACGAGCACCAGGAGGCTCGTTCATTTGACCGAAAACCAATGTTGCTTTTGATTCTTTTAATTTTTCAGTGTCAACTGATTTTAAATCCCATCCACCTTTTTCCATTGAGTGTAAGAATTCATCACCATAGTTGATTACGCCAGATTCGATAAACTCCCGAAGTAAATCGTTACCCTCACGAGTACGCTCACCCACACCTGCGAACACTGATAAACCAGCATAAGCTTTAGCGATGTTGTTTACCAACTCCATGATCAATACAGTTTTACCTACACCAGCACCGCCGAACAAACCGATTTTACCACCTTTTGCATATGGCTCTAATAAATCGATCACCTTAATACCTGTAAAAAGTACTTCAGTTTCAGTTGATAAATCTTCGAACTTAGGAGGAGTAGCGTGAATCGGGCGACCGTCAGCTTTATCTACTGCAGTGATTCCGTCAATTGCGTCACCAACTACATTAAATAAACGACCTTTAATTTGGTCGCCAACTGGCATTTTAATCGCTGAACCAGTATCAAGTACCTTCATTCCACGAACTAAACCATCAGTAGAATCCATAGAGATTGCACGTACGCGGTCTTCACCTAAGTGCTGTTGAACTTCTAAAACAATTTTTTGTCCATTTTCTTTTGTTATCTCTAACGCATCGAAAATTTTAGGTAGATGGGCATCATCAGCAAAGCTAACGTCAACCACTGGGCCGATAATTTGTGCTATTTTTCCTAAGTTAGGCATATCTGTTGTGAGTAAATTTATTACAGTCAATGAATTAAAGCTGTTTGTAGGGGCTCCAATTCGGTTGGCAAAGTTAAGTTATTATTAGTAAATTTTAAATATATATTGGAAATTTTTCTTAGGTGATTTTAATCGGTAATTTAGGGGCGTAAAATCAATCCATGAAAACCATTTTAACTACAGGTAGCAACGGCCTTTTGGGGCAAAAATTAACCGAAAAAGTATTAGCGGAAGGAAGGGTGAAGTTAGTCGCTACATCCAAAGGGATTAATCGTTATCCTGTAAGCGATGGTTATGAGTATGCAGAAATGGATATTCTAAATGCAACAGAAGTTAGGGCCGTAATTGAAAGATATCAGCCAGACGCAATAATACATACAGCAGCAATGACAAATGTAGATACTGCTGAAGCCAGCAGATCACTTTGTTATGAGTTGAATGTAAGCGCCGTTCAAACATTATTATCGCTTTGCGAAGAAAGAAAAATTCAATTAATACACCTGAGTACTGATTTCGTTTTTGATGGAGCAAATGGTCCGTATAAAGAAGACGATGCAGTTAGCCCCGTAAGTTATTATGGTGAATCGAAAGTTTTGGCTGAACAATTACTGAGAAAATCAACTGCCAATTGGGCGATTTTAAGAACGATATTGGTTTATGGCATCACCAATGATATGAGCAGAAGTAATATTGTACTTTGGGCCAAAGGTGCATTGGAGAAAGGCTTGCCGATTAATGTTGTGAACGATCAGTGGCGTATGCCTACGTTGGCGGAAGATTTAGCTGAAGCTTGTTTGCTTGCGGTAGAAAAAAATGTTAAGGGTATTTATCATGTTTCTGGTAAAGATTACATGAGCATTGCCGATTTAGTGCGAAAAGTTGCCGATTATTGGTCGCTCGATAAATCGATAATTTCTGAAATAAGCTCTGAGAGTTTAAATCAATCTGCAAAACGACCGGTAAAAACTGGCTTCGTGTTAGATAAAACGATTAGAGATTTAGACTACAAACCACATAGCTTCGAAGAAGGCTTGAGGATAGTGGATGAGCAGATGAGACGTGGAAAGTGGAAAGTGAAGAGTAAAAAGTAAAAAGTAGAAAGTAAAAAGTATTTAGACCAGGTGGTAAATATGCGTAGGACATAATGATATAACATTTGCAAACAGGCTAATTTTTCTTTTTGAAACTTTGCGTTACACTAACCGATTAAACAATTTAGCAATTACAACAATTTAACAATTTCAAAAAAAATAACAATTTCAAAAATTTAACAATATAATATATGTCACTACAAATTGGCGATCAAGCCCCTGATTTTAAATTATACAGCTCAGATTTAACTGAAGTTTCTTTATCCGCATTTAAAGGTAAAAAAGTAATTATTCATTTCTTTCCAATGGCTTTTACCGGTGTGTGTACCGAACAGCTATGTGCTATGCGTGATAATTTTAGCTTTTACGAGGGGATAGATGCGCAGGTTTTAGGAATCTCTGTCGATTCTCCGTTTTCATTAGCGAAGTTTAAAGAAGTTCAAAACTATCAATTCCCATTATTGTCTGATTTTAACAAGAATGTGTCTGAAGCTTATAGCGCTTTATATCCTGAATTTGTATTTGGTTTGAAAGGAGTTTCGAAAAGAGCAGCATTTGTAATTGACGAAGAAGGAAAAATTGCCTACGCAGAAGTTTTGGAGGATGCAAAGGATCTGCCTGATTTTAAAGCAATTGATGATGTCTTAAAAGCATAAGCAAAATGCAGGCAAGATTTTTTGAATATTTTTTTTAAAATTATTTTGAATTTAAATCTCAAATCTTACCTTTGCAGTCCGCTAACGAACGGAAATGCATTTGTAGCTCAATTGGATAGAGCATCTCACTACGGATGAGAAGGTTTGGGGTTCGAATCCCTACAAGTGCACTTGAAGGGAGGATTGAAAAATCTTCCCTTTTTTTATTGACAATCATCACGCCTAATTCCCTCATTTTAAGGTGGTTATAAGATAGGATGTTCATCATCGTGGGTGTTCGATACATGCCGTTTTCGTAGTAGAGATTCGAGTCGAACACCAGATCTATAAACTCTCGCTTTTCTAACGTATCAAACTTGTGATAGATTGATTTTAAGTCTGTCAATAATTCTAACTCTTTATTGAGTATTTCGTATGCTTCGCTGTGATTGGTATTGAGCCTTTCTATCGAAATTTCTAGATTGTCTATAGTGATTTTATATTTGTCGTGCCACCTTTTGTAAGTCTCCTGATCGATTTCATTTTTAATCCATTTTTCTTCAACTGCGTATAGTAGCTCCCGTTCTTTTGTTAGTTCTAATTTTTTTTCTGCTATTATTTTACGATTATGTTCGAGCTCTTTCTCTATTTCTTTTTTTGAACTGTCTTTTATTATCTGAATTGATCTTGCAGGTAGGCTCATTAATTCAAGCGCTGCGTCAAATTGTATATGGGCTTTCCTAGCGCTAATATTATTGTGTTTCGAAAACCTGCATTTGTAATAATAAAAATATTGTCCTGATTTGCCACGAGAAGGTGCTCCGGTCAACAAATTACCACAGTGGCATTTTAAAATACCCCGCAAGGGGAGGGAATCATCGACTATAGTACGCGGTTTATATATGCTTTTAAATTTGCTTTGCACCATTTTCCACGAAATCATATCAATGATGGGCTCATGGATAGCCGGGAATAGCCCGCCAGGGTGTTCCTTGTATGCCTTGGCATGTACGAGTCCTGCATAAACGGGATTGTTTAAAACCCTTTCAACCGCCATGTTTCCCTTTCTGTCAAATCCAATTTCTACAGCCTTTTCTTTAATCAGGTATAGCGGAACGTTTTTTAAATAAGCATCATAAATAAATCGCACGATTTTTGCTTGTGGTTCATTGATAACTAATCTGCGGTTACGAGGCTCACCTATTTTGTCATATCCGAATGGTGTAATTCGAAAAACAAATTTTCCTTCTTTCGTCTTTTTGGAATATATGCCTGACCGTATTTTGATGCTGCGGTTGATGTTATCCTCCTCTGCTAATAAAAGTTGTAGACCTGCTCTGAAGAAACTCCCGGGCTTATCATAGTCAAATTCGATGCCCTCAGAAACACTTATGATCTGTATGCCGTATTTTGATTGTAAAGTTTTAACCATTCCCATGGCTTCACCGGCATCCCTGCTGAATCTGTCCATCTGATCAACGAGTAGGTAGTCAACATTCTTGTGGTATAGGCTGATAAATTCCTGCAACTTAATAAAATCAGGTCGGTCAAATGTTTTAGCGCTTCTCCCGCGATCGATGAACGTATCTATGAGGTTTATTTTATTTAATTGGATATAATGATCCGTAACTACCCGCTGACGCTCGATCGAATTTTCACTCTGTTTTTTGTCGCTGAATCTTAAATATCTAATAGCTTTCTTTTCCATACAACTGTTCCAATGTTGATTTAACAATAACTTTTACTATTAAATTTAGTAATTTAGTTTCTTTTTCTCGAGATATTTTTTCAATATTATCATTACTTCTTTCCACATTTTCTTTGGCTTGTATGGTGTTCTTCTGGTATGGTTTGGGGATACTATTTTTTGAATTTATTATTGATGGTTTTGGTGGTAATTTTCGGTATTCCTTTGCGTGACTTTTATCAAAATTTTTCGCTGATGATTGTGGTAGCGAATGCTTTCTCTTCTGCGGGATATTGCTAATTTCTTCTTTCTTTTCCATACATAAGACTTTTGGTATCCTAGCTATTATTTCATAATTTGTCGGCTGAATCTCTATCAACCGTAGGTCCATTTAAGGTTAAAAATCAGAAGAAAATCTATGATCAACTGGGTGTCCTGTTCGTAAGTACGCAATATTTGTCGATTGCGAAATTCTTGTAGTGTCGTAATAATTCTTGAAATCTTCGATTTAAGAATTATTATCGTTTAAAATTTCTGCTATCACTTCCTTTTTTGCTCAAATTATTATGGCTAATTTTCAAATGGATAATATAACAGGCTTGCGAATTTGAAAAAGAAATCATTTTTGCGTCATAACTGTTGCTGTACTGGCGATACTGGAGACCGATTTTAAGCCGGATAGGAATCTTGCGAAGGTGATGAATGATCGGTTGGTGCGTGTAGCAAAGGAATTGCAGGAGGTTTATTTTAAGTCACTGTCGGGCAGGGGATTCTCTTCGAATGATTTGGTAGTCTATATTAGTTGTAACTCCAAATATAAGATTCGCTTTAAGATCATGAATGATGTACCTGCTGATATCGAGGTTTTATGGCTGAGTGTTATCGGAAGGCTGGGATACATCCTTTGGAAAGCTAATGCAATTGTGGTTAACTAAGCGCATATTTAGTCAATAATATTACTTTTTGGATGAATACCCTGAGAGAATTTAATTTCATGTCGCCCATCATTATCCGTTAAGGCGTAATATTTGGTGTTAGGAATTATTACTTAATGCCTTGCGAAGGTTTTTTATCAGTACTTATAATTCTGCCGCTTACTTTATTGATTGTAATCGCTTTTAGTTAATCCCGTCAGATCAAACTATTAATTTTTTATTTCATGATATTACTGTTCCGTTTCATAGGTATCCCTATTCGAAATATGTATTGCTGTAAAAAATTTACTAGGCCGATCCTAATGTATTTCTATTAGAGCTTATAAACTTTAGGTGAATTATTATTTTGAAAGTATTGCAAATTTTAATTTTATAAAGTGTCATAATAACAAGGGTAATCTTTCATTAAGTGACTTCGAATTTACCCTACACCACTAAAAAAAGTGAGAATGCCTATATTACAGATATAGACAATGTTTTTACTCTAATACTGGACTCGATAAGAAAGCCGGGTGTACAGTCTACGCCAGTTTGGGCGGCTAATATATTAGAAATGTAAAGTCTTGGGTGATGTGAGGGGTTCGATTTTTGTATTGCCGAGATACCAGGCATATCAGCTCCGCTATTACCTTCAATCTTTTGTTAGCTATAAAAAAAGACCTGCGCCGTTTCTCATTCGTCCGTAGGTGGGATTTGCTATTAACTTTACGATTCTTTGGTAAGCAATTCGAAAATGTCTGTGAAAAACTTAAGGTAGTTTAAATAATGCCCCACTGCATGATGTTCATTTAAATAGAGCTGTAAGGGAAATCTTGTTTGTATGATTATTATGTTCAATATACTGATTTATAAGTATTTTTTAATTCTTGTTTGTAGTTAGTGAAATTTTAAATAAATTTACAAAACCAAACTAAAACTTCATCTTAATAGCGCTCCCGTTGAAAGTAATTGTATTCTCGAACCATGCTTCGTGCATTCCTGTTCTCCATTACTTTTACATAAAGGGATGGATTAAAGCTGTAGTAACGGCAGACGGTAAGTCTCCGAGTGAAAAACCTATAGAAGATTTCTGTAATTTAAATACAGTTCGTTTTGTAAAGATAGAAAGACTTGGATTGACCAATATCCTGCCGGCTCTTTTTGAAGATCTGATGCCAGACTTCGTCATCATGTTCGGGTTTCCCTATCGAATTCCAAATTTCTTATATACGCATCCTAGGTTGGGGTTTTACAATGTACATTTTAGTATGTTGCCAGAATATCGTGGTGCAGATCCTATTTTTTGGCAGATAAAGAATGGTGAAAACTCTGGAGGGGTTAGTATTCATTTAGTAGATGGTGAATTTGATAACGGTCCCCTCGTAATGCAGGAGCCCTTAGTCTTTATTCCAGGCGAAACCTCTGGAATATCAATTGGGAGACATAGCCAGCTTGCCCTACTGATGATTCAAAAATTAACTAATAGCCTTAGTGAGCGTAATCGAACTCCATCATTGCCTGGCTCTTCCCGCATATCAAGCTATTTTCCAAAAGCCAATCAACATGATATTAAAATTAATTGGGCGCTTCAGGGTGCATCGGAAGTTGAAGCCCTAGTTAATGCTTGTAATCCCGGTGCTGGAGGAGCGGTAACTTTTTTTCGGAAGCAAATAGTTAGAATTCTGGAAGTTTCTCCTGTCGATGGCACTTTTAACCAGGAAGTAGTTCCCGGGGGAGTGATTCATGCGGATCAGAGTGGGTTATATGTAAAATGTTTTGATCACAAACTTTTGCGTATTAACATATTGAAGTTAGAAGAAGGCTTCCTAACGGGTTCCAAACTAACTGCTCTAGGGGTGAAAGTTGGAGATAAATTTGAAGATGCAGATCCTGAATACAAACAATTAAACCATTAATATAAACCACATTAAAAACAAACTATGTTAGACTCGAACTACATTGGTGAGATTAGAATGTTTGCCGGGAATTTTGCCCCGGTCAACTGGCAATTCTGCGACGGATCTATTTTGCCTATTAACGAAAATGAAATTCTCTACTCCTTGCTTGGTACAACTTACGGGGGGGATGGTGTAAATACTTTTGGAATTCCTGATCTCCGGGGACGTGTACCTGTGCATGCTGGAACAGGTATTGGCTTGACACCAGTCGTGCTAGGCCAAAAGGCAGGAACGGAGCAGGTAAACATCTCATTAAACCAGATGCCGGCACATTCACATGCTTTAATGGCGCAGACTGCTGAAGGAAATGCAAATTTACCAAGAGATAACGCTTTTGCAGATACTGGAGCGCAAGATCCTGATTTTGCACTTGTTTCTGTGAACCCGGATGTAGTTATGGGCGTTCAGTCTGTCTCATTTATTGGAAGCAATATTCCGGTCGAAATTAGTCAGCCATCCCTGGCAATAAACTATATCATTTCATTAATGGGTATTTATCCAACTCCTAATTAACTTTTTAATCAGAATTTCAACTAAACAAATATGGATTTTTATCTAGGAGATCTTAGAATTGTAGCCATCAACTTTGCGCCAAAGGGCTGGGCATTATGTAACGGACAATTAATGTCTGTACAACAGAATCAGGCTTTATTTACACTTTTGGGTACAACGTATGGCGGAGACGGGAAAACGACCTTTGCACTTCCTAACCTTCAGGGACGGGTTTCCTTGGGCTTTGGGCAAAGCCTCAGCGGAACGACTTATACCCTTGGACAATCGAACGGCAGCCAGACAGTTTCGCTGGTGCAAAACCAGCTGCCGCAGCACAACCATTTTTTTCTCGCAAATAATTTACCAGGTACGACCAATGCGCCAGGAAGTAATTATTTTGCGGATTCAGTAGCTCCGGATCTTGATTACTCGACTTTAGGACTAAACACGACGATGGCACCTAACGCGATTGCTCCCGCGGGAAATAGTATGCCTTTACCTATTCAGCAACCTTACCTAGGATTGAATTATATAATCGCCATTACTGGATATTTTCCATCAAGAAATTAATCGATATCAAAATTTAAAATTATAACAATGAATTTTATAGGAGAAATTAAATTAGTAGCTGAAAACTTTGAACCTTCAGGCTGGATGTTTTGCCGGGGGCAATTGCTTGCCATAAGTAGATATACCCCATTATTCTCACTCCTGGGAACAACATATGGCGGGGATGGCAAGACTACATTTGCATTGCCTAATCTGCAGGGCACTGTAGCGGTTGGCGCTGGTGATGGCCCAAGTTTGACCCGTTTATCACTTGGCGAACAATTTGGATCGGAAGCTGTAAAGCTTAATGTTAATAACTTGCCCTCACATAATCATAATGTAAATGCGGTAAGTGCTGTTGGCACTACCTCTTCGCCAAGTGGAACTTATTTTGCCAATAAAGGAAGGGCGGATAACGACTATACTACTAATCTACCAAATACACAACTAAATATTGGAACAATTGGCGTTACTGGCGGGAATGATCCGGTCCCTTTGATGCAACCTTATCTTTCACTTAATTACGTGATTGCTTTCCAGGGGGAATTTCCCAGGAGACCTTAATTGATTTCTGGCACAACCTTTTAGGAGTGTTGTGCCAGTCATTAAAAAATATAAAATTTCTAATGGGAAAAAGCCGATTGTAGCCGTCAGCCGAACTCAGTACCTATAACCAAATCATATGAAAAAAGCTTTACGCATTTTATTTTCAACTACCATTCTTTTATTGCTTATTCTTGTTTCAAAAGCCCAGATCCAGTATCAGGACAGCTATGAACAACAGTTTGGCAATTTTATTGTTAACATGAATGTTACCAGTACTGCTGCAGGACGCAATATATTTCAGGGTCAGGGAAGTTCAACTGGCGGGTCTACGCCGTACAGGATTTTATTTACCGCGAACCGTTGGGAAATTCAATTTTTTGATGGCGGAACATATCTAACAACATTTTTTAATACCACAGCAACGTTACCTAATCCTCCTGCTATTGGCAATGGAACATGGGTAAGTGCTATGGGTGATCAACTTATCGTATTGAATGGTTCGGTTATTTATGCACAGCCTGTCGCCGCCCCAACGGTAACGGCTTTAAGCCCAACCAGCGGCCCGACCAGTGGAGGCAGCAGCGTTACCATTACCGGTACTAACTTTAGCGGAACTACCGCGGTGACCTTTGGCGCTACCGCGGCAACAGGCTTCACCGTGAACTCGGCAACACAGATCACGGCGACAGCACCAGCAGGAACAGGCACAGTTGATGTCCGCGTCACTACAACAGGGGGCACCAGCGCGACCAGTGCGAGCGATCAGTTTACCTATGTCGCAAGACCAACGGTAACAGCTTTGAGCCCAACTAGTGGTTCGTCTGGTGGAGGGACTAGCGTGACCATTACCGGTACTAACTTCAGTGGGACTAACGCGGTGACCTTTGGTGCCACGGCGGCTACAAGCTTCACCGTGAACTCGGCAACACAAATCACGGCAACCGCACCGGCAGGTACAGGCACCGTTGATGTCCGCATCACTACAACAGGTGGCACAAGTGCGACCAGTGCCAGCGATCAGTTTACCTATGTCGCAAGACCAGCGGTAGCGGCTTTGAGCCCAAACAGCGGCCCGACCGGTGGAGGTACTACCGTGACCATTATCGGCACGAACTTCAGCGGGACTACAGCGGTGACCTTTGGTGCCACGGCGGCTACAGGCTTTACCGTTAACTCAGCAACACAGATCACGGCGACCGCACCTGCAGGTACAGGCACCGTTAATGTCCGTATCACTACAACAGGTGGTACCAGTGCGACCACTACCAGCGATCAGTTTACTTATGTCGCAAGACCAGCTGTAACGGCTTTGAGTCCAAACAGCGGCCCGACCAGCGGAGGTACTACCGTGACCGTTACTGGCACCAACTTCAGCGGAACTACAGCGGTGACCTTTGGTGCTACGGCGGCTACAGGCTTTATCGTTAATTCGGCAACACAGGTCACGGCGACCGCACCGGCAGGAACAGGTGCCGTTAATGTCCGTATCACTACAACAGGTGGTACCAGTGCGACCAGTATCAGCGACCAGTTTACCTATACACAAGCCAATCAGGCACCGGTAGTTACTGCCACGGGTGGTTCAATCACCTTTTCGGGTTCGGCAGCGGTGATAGATAATGCCTTAACTGTTTCAGATGTGGACAATACCACTTTAAGTGGGGCCACTATAGCTATTACCGGAAATTTTATATCTGGTCAGGACATTTTAGCATTTACTGCAAACTCCTCGCTTTTTGGTAGCATAGTTGGCAGTTATAATAGTGCTACAGGTGTGTTAACTTTAACATCAAGTGGGAGTACGGCAACGGTTGCCCAATGGCAGGCCGCATTAAGATCAATTGCATATAATAATACGGCAGGTTCACCAAATACTGCAACAAGGACTATAAGTTTTACCGTAAATGATGGTACGGCAAATAGTAACACAGCTACCAAGAATGTAACGGTTATTAACCAAGCTGCGGTAACTTCAATAGTTCGTGTCAGTTCTAACCCTATAAATACCTCAACTGTTCAGTATACTGTTGCGTTTGACAAGTCCATAACCGGAATAACTACTAGCAATTTTTCTATCACCACTACTGGTACTGTTTCAGGCGTGAGTATCTCGTCAGTATCTGGTTCAGGAAGTAGTTATACCGTTACTGTACATACAGGTACAGGTTCGGGTAGCCTTACTTTAAACCTAGCTAATGCTACAGGCATTACTCCGTCGATTAGTACCTCATTGCCATTTGCCGGAGAAACTTACACTCTTGACAAAACGTCACCAATAGTGGTGATCAGCAGTACGGCTGGTTCCTCAGGTGGATCGACAAGTACCTCTCCAATTCCATTTACAGTTACCTTTTCAGAACTTGTAACCGGATTTGTAACAGGGGATATTACTCCTGGAAATGCCACAATCAGCGGGCTTTCGGGTACTGGAACCACCTATACTTTCAACGCAATACCAATAGCAAATGGTGCGGTTACAATGAACATTGCGGCTAATGTGGCGCAGGATGTTGCTGGCAATGGAAACTCTGCTGCTAATCAGTTTTCTATTAGCTACACGCAAGCCCCTGTAGTTACCGCTACTAATGGTTCTACTGCATTTACAGGTTCGGCTATAGCAATAGATAATGGGTTAACGGTTATCGATGCTGATAATATCACACTAAGTTATGCTACCGTTGGTATCACTGGAAACTTCATTTCCGGAGAAGATATATTGACTTACTTGAATAATTCTTCAGCGCTATATGGCAATATTACCGGTAGCTATAATGGTGGCACAGGTGTACTAACGTTAACGTCGAATGGTGCTACGGCTACGGTTGCGCAATGGCAGGCTGCTTTAAGATCAGTAATCTATAATAATACGGCGGGTTCACCAAATACCGCAACAAGAACAATAAGTTTTACCGTAAATGACGGTATGGCAAATAGTAATACGGCTACCAAAAATGTAACCGTTATCAACCAGGCCACAGTAACTTCAATTGTTCGTGCGGCATCAAATCCAACTAATGCTGCTGCAGTAACCTATACCGTTACTTTTAATAAATCGGTAACAGGTTTGAGCACAAGTAATTTTTCCATCACCACAAGTGGTACCATAAATGGTATTTCGCCTTCCGTATCCGGTTCAGGTACTACTTATACGGTTACCATTAATACGGGCACAGGTTCTGGAACGATGAGGCTAAATCTTGCTAATTCTACCGGTATCTCGCCTGGCCCAATTACTAATCTGCCCTTTATTGGAGAAACATATAATATAGATAAAATTGCACCTTCCGTTACCTCGGTAGCTGTTCCGGCTAATGGTACTTATACCGCTTCACAAAATCTTGATTTCACGGTTAATTTTTCAGAAGCGGTTACAGTAGATGCCACAGTTAATACACCTTTTATTGCTCTAACATTAAATACTGGCGGTACTGTACGCGCAAACTACATTTCAGGTAGCGGCACCTCTGCACTTGTCTATCGATACACAATTGCCAGTACAGACAGAGATTTGGATGGCATTGTTTTAGGTGCGTTAATTATCAATGGTGCCACGATCAGAGATGCGGTAGGTAATAATACAAATACAACCTTAAATAATGTAGGCAGTACTGTTGGTGTACTGGTAGATGGTACGCCAAACACTTCTCAAACGATTACGTTCAATATCTTGCCTGCAAAAACTTATGGTGATGTAGACTTTAATCCTGGAGCCACGAGTAATAACTCAGGCATTCCGATTACCTATACCAGTAGCAATACCAACGTTGCAACTATTGTAAATGGTAAAATTCATATCATTGCTGTTGGCTCGTCAACAATTACGGCCAGTCAGGCAGGAGATGCCTCTCATAATGCAGCAGTGGATGTGCAGCAGACACTAGCGGTTAATGCAAAAACCATCACGGTAACGGCTGCAGCGAAGAGCAAGACCTATGGAGATGCTGATCCTGCGTTGAGCTATACCTTTGCTCCGGCTTTAGTTGGAACAGATACTTTCACGGGAAGTTTGGCCAGAACATCAGGTGAAAACGTGGGTACTTATGCGATCAACCAGGGCACACTTGCATTAAGCAGCAATTATACTGTTACTTATGTTGGTGCTGATTTAACGATCGGTGCAAAAATCATCACGGTAACGGCTGCAGCGAAGAGCAAAACCTATGGTGATGCTGATCCTGCACTGACCTATACCTTTGCTCCGACACTGATAAGTGGCGACAGTTTCAGCGGAAGCCTGACCAGAACACCAGGTGAAAACGCGGGTACTTACTCGATTGGCCAGGGCACACTTGCATTGAGCAGCAATTATACCGTTACTTATGTTGGTGCAGATTTAACGATTGTAGCAAAAACCATCACGGTAACGGCTGCAGCGAAGAGCAAAACCTATGGTGATGCTGATCCTGCGTTGAGCTATACCTTTGCTCCGGCTTTAGTTGGAACAGATACTTTCACGGGAAGTTTGGCCAGAACACCAGGTGAAAACGCGGGTACTTACTCGATAGGCCAGGGTACACTTGCATTAAGCAGCAATTATACTGTTACTTATGTTGGCGCTGATTTAACGATCGGTGCAAAAACCATCACGGTAACAGCTGCAGCGAAGAGCAAAACCTATGGTGATGCCGATCCAGTATTAACCTATACCTTTGCTCCGGCTTTAGTTGGAACAGATACTTTCACAGGAAGTCTAACCAGAACACCAGGTGAAAATGTGGGTACTTATGCGATCAACCAGGGCACACTTGCATTAAGCAGCAATTATAACGTTACTTATGTTGGCGCTGATTTAACGATCGGTGCAAAAACCATCACGGTAACGGCTGCAGCGAAGAGCAAAACCTATGGTGATGCTGATCCTGCACTGACCTATACCTTTGCTCCGGCACTGGCAAGTGGCGACAGTTTCAGCGGAAGCCTGACCAGAACACCAGGTGAAAATGTGGGTACTTATGCGATCAGCCAGGGCACATTGGCCTTGGGCAGCAATTATAACGTTATTTATGTTGGTGCAGATTTAACGATCGGTGCAAAAACCATCACGGTAACGGCTGCAGCGAAGAGCAAAACCTATGGAGATGCTGATCCTGCACTGACCTATACCTTTGCTCCGGCATTGGTAAGTGGCGACAGTTTCAGCGGAAGCCTGACCAGAACACCAGGTGAAAACGCGGGTACTTACTCGATAGGCCAGGGTACACTTGCATTAAGCAGCAATTATACCGTTACTTATGTTGGTGCTGATTTAACGATCGGTGCAAAAACCATTACGGTGACTGCTGCAGCGAAGAGCAAAACCTATGGTGATGCCGATCCTGCACTCACCTATACCTTTGCTCCGACTTTAGTTGGAACAGATACTTTCAGCGGAAGCCTGACCAGAACACCAGGTGAAAATGCGAGTACTTACTCGATAGGCCAGGGTACACTTGCATTAAGCAGCAATTATACCGTTACTTATGTTGGTACTGATTTAACGATCGGTGCAAAAACCATCACGGTAACGGCTGCAGCGAAGAGCAAGACCTATGGTGATGCTGATCCTGCACTGACCTATACCTTTGCTCCGGCTTTAGTTGGAACAGATATTTTCACCGGAGGTTTAACCAGAATATCAGGTGAGAACGTGGGTACTTATGCGATCAACCAGGGCACACTTGCATTAAGCAGCAATTATACCGTTACTTATGTTGGTACTGATTTAACGATCGGTGCAAAAACCATCACGGTAACGGCTGCAGCGAAGAGCAAAGCCTATGGTGATGCTGATCCTGCAATGACCTATACCTTTGCTCCG